>NZ_JBMGPZ010000005.1:0-4473312 GCF_049739505.1 Bradyrhizobium sp. USDA 241
CGGGGCCTACGCAGCTCGAACCCGATCGAGAGCGTCTTCGCCACGGTGCGCCACCGAACGGTGCGGACCAAGGGATCGCTGTCGCAACAAACTGCGAAGCTGATGGTGTTCAAGCTCATCGACGCCGCATCGAAGACCTGGCGGCGATTGAAGAGCACGAACCAGTTGCCGAAAGTCATCGCCGGTGTAAAGTTCATCGACGGAATCGAAGTCATTCCGAACACTGAAAGCCACGCCGCCTGATCAGGCCGCGTCACCCAAAATCAGCCATAGCTCAAGAAGGATCTGCGCGAGGTCTATTTGGCGTCCAACCGAGCTTCGGCCGAAGTGGCGATCGATGTCTTTGCCGAGAAATACGGAGCGAAGTACGACAAGGCGGTCGAGTGCCTGACGAAAGATCGCGACGCAATGCTTGCGTTCTACGAATTCCCCGCCGAGCATTGGGACCACTTGCGGACGACGAATCCCATCGAAAGCGTGTTCGCGACGGTCCGGCACAGAACGGTGCGCACGAAAGGTTCGTTATCGTCAACGACTGCCAAGTTGATGGTGTTCAAGCTGCTCTGCGCCGCATCAAAGACCTGGCGGCGGCTGAAAGGCACAAATCAGTTGCCGAAGGTCAGCGCAGGTGTCAGATTCGAAAACGGCATCGAGGTCATCCAAGTGCCGGAAAACCACGCCGCCTGATCGCCTCGTCACCCAAAATCCCGCATAGCTCTTGAGAGCGCACGAAGTAGCGGAACGAGTAGCGTTGACTTGGACGCCAAAACCTTGGTGCCCCCGCGGCCAAGAGAGACATGCATCCCGGCGCCGGCTATCCACCAGCTCTCGCTACCCGTATACTCGGCTATAGTCTAGGTAGTGGGCCTGATTGCTTCGTGCCGTCCCGCTGTCTCTTCCATTCGTGGATCTGAGATTGCGCGATATAATCCAGGCTAGAGAATGCGTAGATGCTGGTCGGGCACGAATCTGACAGAAGGCGAACGCCTCCAACAAAATCCGTGCTTGTCCATAAAGAATCGTTAGCTTCGCTTTCCTAGTCCTCAACCTTCGATCACTGGCTGCATAAGGGGCATGCCTTCAAACCTAGCAGAACGGTAAATGGCCGCCTCCGAGGCCAGTGCTGCAGACGGGATCAGACAAGGGGGCTGCTATTTGTCTATCATCGGGCGTAGCACCTTCGGCAGGGCGGCGCTCGGTAGCTCTGCGAGCGCCGCAGCGAGCGCGAAAAACGCTGCAAAAGCAGCGAATATAAAAGCGCTAGCGAGCATTGCTGCGACAACGTTCTGAGGGCGTCTCATCATTCGAGATACTTCGCGTGGGGAATGCTGCGTTGCATGAAAATCAGTACTTCTTGACACGCTCGACATGACCGTCGCGCCAGCGATAAACCAAAAATCCAGAAGCCGAGTTGTCCCTCCTTTTGTCGAACCGGTCGATCGGTCGGGAACGAAGCGCGCTGGCGACCCGGTCAGCATTGAAGGAGCCGCTCCGGTTCACCGCCTCTGCCCAGGCTTGCACAGCGGCACAAGCGTATAGTGTGTAGCCTTCACCGGGCAGCCCGGAAGCTTTGAGTCCGGCGACCGCACTGGCAGCATTGGCGTTCCCAGCGGGGTTGGGCATGAAGGTAAACAATGTGCCATTCCCAGCGCTGCCGGTAATGGCCCAGAATTCGGAGGTCATCAGCGGATCGTTCGCCATGACCGTGAGGTCTGCTTTTGCTTCTGCTGCCTGGCGTACCAACAATCCGACTTCGGTGTGGTAGCCGCCGATATAGGCGACGCGCAGCCGGTCCTTCTCCATTCTTGAGAGCAAGGCTCTGAAGCCCCTTTCACCGGCAACATAGCTTTGCCGGCTCACCTGCCGTCCCAATCGATGAAGCCGGGCTTCAACCACGTCGACAATCCCCCTGCCAGCAGTCCTCTTGTCGTCCAGCACCGCGATTTTCTCGAGGCGATAATTCGTGTGAATGTACTCGGCGGCAACGGCTCCCTGTTGGTCGTCGGGCCGCAGATCCGAAAGACAGTCTCAAGGCCGTGCTCTGTTAGTTGAGGAGTTGACAAGCCTGGTAACACCTGGACGATGCCAGCTTCGCGTAGATGTCGGAGGCCGGGATCGACGAAGAGGAACAAAAATGGCCAACCACCAACAGGATCCGCTCTGTCGTGAGCTTATTCGCGACTGCGACAGCTTGCCTCGGGTCGCAGGCGTCGTCAGCGACGCTCAATATAGTTTTGGCATTATCGGGAAGCTGGCCTGAGGCGTTCAGGACCTCGACCGCCGCAGCCGCACCATCGCGCATTTGCGCGCCGAATGCAGCGCTGCTTCCGGTCATTGGGCCAGCCACGGCGATCTTTATTTCAGAGCCGCGCGCAGACGGAGCGACGAGAGCGCAGAAGAGAAGCGCCGCAGGCGCAAGAGAGGCATGCCGCTTATTTACCATTGTAGAGCTTCCAATGCTCACCTGAAGTGAACCGCAACTGGTTGTAGTCAACCACGCCTGTAGACAGGCGTTGCTTGCTGGGCAAACCTGCGTTGGCCGGGCGAGCCGCCAACTACGGTAAGATCTACAACTTGACGTTACGCGCGGATCAAGCCCTTTTGGGAAGAGCGATGGAGGCGTCAGGGACGCGGATCGACCGGCGGTGACAATCCTTCCGTTTGATTCCGTAAAACTCCAAGCCGCGTCGGAGAGCGGCCGGTTCACCTAGCGTTTCTTAGCTTGCCCTAACCGGCGTGTGGAACCCGCCATGAATGCGTCAGTAAGGCTGATCCTCCAATCCGCCAAGGGCAAGATCGAGATATTGCATTAGACAGGGATCCCAACCAGCCAGACTGCGGGGCGCGCTTAATCGTGCAAGTACCTTCAGGATCATCGAAACACGTGAATCGTCGCCGGCGATTTCGCTGATCAGCAAGCGTGCTGCAACCGCGACAGCCTTTGCGCGCTCTCCGCAAGGGTGCTCGCCCCCATCCATGCAGTCGCGAAGATCATCACGGATTCGCCGCCAGCGGTCCTCTCGCTCCGCAGCTAAATTGCAGGTGCACCGGGACGTCTGACTCCGCGTCTCGGCGCGCGACATGGCGTTCAGGGTGGCAGGCAGCTCATCCACACTTACCTGCGCCTCGCTGTCGATGGTCATGTTGCGCAAACGGTCGCGCAACAGAGTTGTGCGCGCGACTTGGACTTCTATGCGCTCTAGATGTTTGCGCAGCAAGTCCGTGAGTGAGGTCGTCCCCTCCATAGCTTTACGGATCTCCACGAGCGAGAAGCCAAGCTCACGCAGCGCGCGAATCTGATGAACCCGTTGCCCGCTTTCGCGGTCATACATCCGGTGACCGCCCTCAGTGCGCTCTGTCGCTGCTAGCAGTCCAGTGTGCTCATAATGGTGCAGCGTGCGCACCGTTACTCCGGTCGCCTCTGCAAGTTCGCCAATGCGCCATCGACGCCGTCTTGGTGTAACTCTGTTCATGTTGTTCAATTTCAAAGCCTACAACCTGACGTCACGTATGATTCAAGCGGATTTCTAAGCTCCAGTTGAATCGCCTTTAATTCATGCGCGCGAGTGGTGACTATCCTTAGAATGGCGGCTGATCAACCCTCAGGAGAAAGGGTGATCAACAAGTTCGCCAGGCGTGCCAGTTCAGCCTCGCCAGCCGCCGTACGCTCCAGGATAAGTTTGGCGATTGCTGCGCAGTTTTCTGGACTCCGCATCGACGGAGGTAGCGCGTCGACGGCGCCGTCATAAAGCCGTCCGAGGGCAGATAGCTCTTCTGGATCGAACACCCCGCTGCAAAGCTTCAACGTTCAGCTCCTTGTTTGAAATTGAGTCAAGCGCAGCGCACGTCGTCAAGACGTTTGGCTGCGGTAGGGCCAAAAGAAGTCATACCTGCGGCGCAAAGCGATGAGGATGTGATGTGCTGCTGTGTGATGCGTTCAGGCCACACGCGTTCGCGATGGCAGTACCCACTTTTCTTGGAACGTGAGTCGTGATTCAAGGTCGGGATGATACCCGAAGCAAGAGAAGTCCACCTTTCGAGGAAAGATCGCAAGGTGCTTGAGGCGTGCTGTCGCTCACCGGTGACGTTGCAGCGCGATTTGAAGCGGGCGCGGATAGTTCTGTTGGCGGCGGATGGGCGCAGCACCCGGTCGATCGCCAAGGAAGTTGGGGTCCAGCCGCGGATTGTCAGCCTTTGGCGGCATCGCTATGCCGACCATGGCCTTGAAGGGCTGCAAGACAAGCCGCGGCCTGGCAAGCAGCCGATCTATACGAAGACGACCGACAAGCGGATTCTGAAGCTGCTGGATAAGCCGCCACCGCAAGGGTTTGCGCGCTGGACCGGCCCCCTGCTGGCCGAGGCGCTGGGCGATGTCGATGTCCAATATGTCTGGCGGTTCCTGCGCAGCCACAAGATTGACCTGGTGGCTCGCAAGTCCTGGTGCGAGAGCAACGACCCGAACTTTACGGCCAAAGCCGCCGATGTTGTCGGCCTCTATGTCGCGCCGCCGGCGAAGGCCATTGTGCTGTGCGTGGACGAGAAGCCCTCGATCCAGGCTTTGGAGCGAGCGCAGGGTTATCTGAAGTTGCCCAATGGCCGCGCCTTGACCGGCCAAAGCCACGATTACAAGCGGCATGGCACCACAACATTGTTTGCGGCGCTCGAAGTCGCCACCGGAAAGATCATCGCGACCCATTCAAAACGCCGGCGCCGCGTCGAGTTTCTCGATTTCATGAACAGCGTCACCGCGGCTTTTCCGAACCGCAAGCTTCACGTCATCCTCGACAACCTCAACACCCATAAAAAGAACGAGGACTGGCTCAAGGCCCACCCCAACGTGCAATTTCATTTCACGCCGACAAGTGCGTCATGGCTCAATCAGGTCGAAGTATGGTTTTCCATCTTGCAGGGGCAGTCGCTCAGCGGCACCTCCTTCACGAGCCTCAAGCAGCTTCAGGAACACATCGATGCCTACGTCAACGCATACAACGACAGAGCCGAGCCCTTCGTCTGGACCAAGAAAAAGGTCCGTCAACGCCGTTTCAAAGGCCGCCGTATCACTCAGCTCTGATTCCGGGTACTAGCTTCGACGGCACGGCAAGTCCGACGATCTCTATGCTCACAATGAACGGTGGTAGGAATCCGAATAAGCTGATCATCTCCGTTCATCGGGAGCAACTACCGACCCAGGGAGTTGACGGCAAGAGCTCCGTGCCTGGCCTACCTTCTTGAGAGAGCTGCGCCCTGCCGCGGCCGTTGCAACGTAAACGCCTAGCTTCAGTGCGAAGGCATTGCTCCGTCGCTCGCCGGCCCCGTTCCGTTCCCGTCCCTAAAAGCATCAAGTCGGCAGTCTGCCGTTTCTCGCCCCCGAGGCGGAGGTGCGAAGAGCGAAAGCGCCTCTTGCCTGCCGCAAGGATCCTTTCCCCCGGCAATAAGAGCAAGCCAGGCGAGCAGGAATTGTGTGTTGAGACAAGTGTTGGAATGTGAGGTTCGTAGACTTCGCGAATGTGCTTACGGCAACGGTGAGACGGATCGCACGAAATGTCCCGGGGGCTCCGCGTCTTCCGGGCTGCTGGTCACACGGAGCTCTTGTGTAGTTGCCATGCGGGTGGCCTCCTGCAACAAAATGTCCCTCATCCACAGACTTCCCGGGTCGCTGTTGTGAAGTGAGGGCCATTGGACCGCCTCGGTGAAGGCGGGGAATGGATGCGGAAGCTCAACGATCCGAAGGGGCATCGTTCTTTGGAAATGCCTCACGAGCCCTAATGGCATCGTGCCTATGCGGTTCGTCCCAACTATGAGAGGCGGGATCATGCTGAAGCTCTGCACGAGGATGTCGATGCGCCGCGTGGGTCCGAGATCAGTCAAAAAGGAATGCTCAACTGGCGTCCGGGGCGCACCTCCGTGCTTAACTGCAACGTGACCCATCGACATATATCGATCGAATGTAAGCCGGGGTTGTAATTCCCTATTGGTGCAGCAGCCTACGCAGACGAGTCGCTCCTCGAAAAGGGCCGCTCTGGGGTGCGTGCTGGACATGAAAAAATCTGGCCGGATAACAAAATCGACTTCACCGCGGCGGAGGAGCAGCTCGTGTTCATCGGTCGGCGCAGCCAATTCGAAGCTGACGGCGGGGGCTTCTCGCGTGACGCGTGCTACGACATTTCGGAAGAGCACAACTGTTACGAAGTCAGAAAGGACGATCCTGAATCGGCGGTTCAATCGAGCTGGGTCGAACGGATGTCGGGCCATAATCGAGAGTTCAATGTGCATCAGAGCCTCGCGCACAGGAGCCGCGAGCCCTTCCGCGCGTGAGCTCAAGACAAGTTCGCGCCCCCTCATTCCAAACAGTTCATCACGGAAATGCTTGCGCAGCCGGGCAACGGCTGCGCTCATTGCCGGCTGACTAAGATTGATCTTGCGTGCGGCTGACGAGAGGTTGCGCTCAGTTATTAGAGCATCCAGCGCGACCAGAAGATTTAGATCCAGACCTTTGAAACGCATCTCTTCCTATCCGGCACAAACGTCGTTGCTGCGCAATAGCGTGCGGTGGCGCCAGCGCCTGGAGCAATCGTCTTGGCCCGCCCCAATGGACATCGGCTCATTCCTGCGCCCGGGAAAGGAAGCTTGCGAGATGACCGCAACAATGGAGAGCAAGCGGAAAGCCGATCGGCAGCGGCGGGAAAGCGTCGGGAGCTCCAAGCTAATTGGTCTTGCCGGTTCCGGCCGGCCACGCAGCAGGGTCGTTCAGTCCGCTGATGGCAGATCAGCCCAGTGTTCGTCAGCGTGCCAAAGCGCGGTGTCGACAGCTGGGTCGTGCAGCGCTTGTCACGAGAGCAACCTACAACCTGACGCAATGTGCGGTTCAAGACATTTTAGTGATAGAGCCAAACATTTGCACGGGAGGCATATTCTTCTGCGATGGTTGCCGGACGTAGCCTGAATGCGTCGTGAGCGCATCAAACCGCACCTTCGAGGTCACCACGCGCACAACTGGAAAAGGCTTCGCGACCGATCGTCGCATTGCGCGTCTCTGGCTCCTTCTCACCTCCATACCCTGGAGAGACGAAAGAAAACGGGGCACGTCGAAGGTTCTACAGTGTGCCGGGGATGTTCAGAGCGCAGCTTAAGGTAAGCCTAACAGCGCCTGCGAGTTGGAGGCTCCTGGTCCCCAGATGCCATGTTGGATGCTTCCTCGAGCAATATCCGACGCATCCAGATGCTCGCGGGGTCGGTATTGTGGAATGAGGGCCACTGCAGGGCCTCTGTGAATGTGGGCAGGGGGAGGGGCGGTTGGATGATCCGCAACGGCATCCGCTTTTCGAAGTGCCTGGCCAGTCGTAAGGGCATCGTGCCGATACGGCTCGTGTCTAGCAACAGGGGCGGAATCAGGCTAAAGCCCTGCACGACGACCTCAATTCGTCTCCTCAGGCCGTGCTCAAGCAAAAACCATTCTTCGAGGTTCGGTCTCAGTGCGCGTCCGAACTTGGCAGTAACGTGCCCCATCGAGATGTATTGTTCGAACGTAAGCTGCCGGGATAGCTGCTTGTTCGCGCGGCATCCGACGCATACGAGGCTCTCGTCGAACAGCGTCGCCTTAGGGTGCGCGCTCGACATGAAAAGTTCCGGCAGAATGAGAAAGTCGACCTCGCCCCGCCGCAGCAGCTCATCCGGTTCATCAGAAAATGGCAGCAGTTCGAAGCGCACCGCGGGGGCTTCTTGCGCCATGCGGTCCACAATTCTGCGGAAAAAAACGATCGTCATGAAATCTGAGAGAATGACCCTGAAGCGTCGGCTCGATTGAGCAGGGTCGAGCGCGTCCCGCGATATGATTGAGAGCTGGATGTGCAGCAGGGCCTCGCGAACCGGACCTGCAAGCGCTTCCGCGCCAGGTGTCGGGACGAGTTCGCGACCTCTCATAGTAAAGAGTTCATCGCGGAAATAGGTGCGCAGCCGTGCGATCGCAGCGCTCATAGCAGGCTGGCTCAGATTGATTTTGCGAGCCGCCGCTGTGAGGTTGCGCGCCGTCATCACGGCGTCGAGCGCAACGAGAAGATTTAGATCAAGTCCCTTGAACCGCATGTGATGAGTCTATCCATCGTGTGGATGTGTTCTATCGAAACAATCGATTTTACCAAACTGGGGGAGGTTGGATAGCAAACTGAAGTTTGGAAAAAGCAATTAGACGCGCCACGATGGTTTCCGGTAGTTCACGTGAGCTAAGAGAAGAGCTCCCAGACGTGGGAGCGCACCATGGGCGCGCGTTGTTGTTTCTCCTTAAGCGTGGCCGTTCGAACGCCAAGAGAGCTGGCCCCGGTTGTTTGGACAGCGCCCCGCTGGATTTAAGTGGATTCCTGCCGGGTTATGCTGAACGCGGGGCTTTACGGTTTTGTCGTTGCGTCGGGAGGGCGTAGCCCGACCAGAGCGACGACAAAACCGTCGGCGACGGTCATGCGGCCATCACCATAGCTTGCGTGCCGAAGTAAGCCTCGTCGGGCGTGCGCCCGTCAAGGCTCGAGTGAGGGCGTCCCTGATTGTAGAAGGCCAGATACTTGGCAATTGACGCTCGCGCCTCGGACACGCTGTCGTAGGCGCGGAGATATACTTCTTCGTATTTGACCGTGCGCCAGAGCCGCTCGACAAACACGTTGTCGCGCCAGGCGCCCTTGCCGTCCATGCTGATGGCGATCTTCGCGTCCAGCAGCACATCGGTGAACTCGAGGCTGGTGAACTGGCTGCCCTGATCCGTGTTGAAAATCTCGGGCCTGCCGTGCTTCGCCAACGCCTCCTGGACCGCTTCGACGCAGAAGGCCGCCTCCATTGTGATCGAGACGCGATGGGCCAGGACCCGTCGGCTGAACACATCGACGACCGCCGCGAGATAGACGAAGCCACGCCGCATCGGAATGTGAGCTATGCGGGAAACTGGGTGATGACGGAATGAGATAGGCGGCGTATCGAGGCGGGTGTCGAGCCTGCCAGAACCTCAAGGAGAGCGATACGCCATGAACGAGCATAGCAACATTGTCCCACTGCGTCAGCCCGATGAGATCGACGATCCACTGACGAATATTTTGCGATCTGGAGCTCGGCAGCTGCTTGCGCAGGCTGTCGAGATGGAAGCCGAGGCGTTTCTCGCCGCGATGAAGGGCTTGAAGCTTCCCGATGGCCGCGACCGCCTCGTGCGACACGGCCATGGTCCAGTGCGGACGATCCAGACGGGGATCGGCGCCGTCGAAGTCGCCCGGGTAAAGATTCGCGATCGCGCGGTGACCAGCGATGGCGAGCGGATCCGCTTCACCTCGGCGATCCTGCCGTTGTGGGCACGGCGCACGAAGAGCTTGGATGCACTTTTGCCGGTTCTGTACCTGCGAGGCATCTCGACGGGCGACTTCCAGGAGGCGCTGGCGGCGCTCTTGGGCAAGGATGCGCCGAATCTTTCTCCGGCGGTGGTTTCCAGACTGACGACGGAGTGGCAGCTCGAGTACGAGCGTTGGCAGAAGCGCGATCTGTCGGCGCGCCGGTACGTATACGTGTGGGCGGACGGCGTCTTCCTGCAGGCTCGCATGGAAGACCACAGCGAATGCATGCTGGTGCTGATCGGCGCGACGCCGGAAGGCAAGAAGGAACTCATCGGCTTCCAGGTCGGCGTGCGCGAGAGCACGCAGAGCTGGCACGAACTGCTCGTCGAGGCGAAAACCCGAGGGCTGAAGATCGCCCCGGAAATCGCCGTCGGTGACGGCGCGCTCGGCTTCTGGAAGGCGCTCGACGAGGTCTTTCCCGCCACGCGACATCAGCGGTGCTGGGTGCACAAAACCGCGAATATCTTGAACAAAGTCGCAGTGTCGGTACAGGCCAGCATGAAGAAGGATCTGCGCGAGGTCTATTTGGCGTCCAACCGAGCTTCGGCCGAAGTGGCGATCGATGTCTTTGCCGAGAAATACGGAGCGAAGTACGACAAGGCGGTCGAGTGCCTGACGAAAGATCGCGACGCAATGCTTGCGTTCTACGAATTCCCCGCCGAGCATTGGGACCACTTGCGGACGACGAATCCCATCGAAAGCGTGTTCGCGACGGTCCGGCACAGAACGGTGCGCACGAAAGGTTCGTTATCGTCAACGACTGCCAAGTTGATGGTGTTCAAGCTGCTCTGCGCCGCATCAAAGACCTGGCGGCGGCTGAAAGGCACAAATCAGTTGCCGAAGGTCAGCGCAGGTGTCAGATTCGAAAACGGCATCGAGGTCATCCAAGTGCCGGAAAACCACGCCGCCTGATCGCCTCGTCACCCAAAATCCCGCATAGCTCTCGGAATGTAGGTGATGTCCATTGCCCACGCATGGTCGGGCCGCTCGATCTTCAATCCGCGCAACAGGTACGGGTAGATCTTGTGACCCGGAGCCGGCTTGCTCGTGTTCGGGCGACGATAGACCGCCTCGATCCCCATGCGCTTCATCAGCGTCGCGATGTGGCGGCGACCGGCGTATACGCCCTCCCGCCGCAGCAACGATCGCAGCATACGCGCTCCCGCGAAGGGATAATGAGCTATGGCGGAATCTGGGTGATGACGGTGTGAGGAAGGCGGCGTATCGAGGCGGGTGACGAGCCTGCCAGAACCTCTCGAGGAGAGCGATACGCCATGACCGAGACTACCAATGTTCTTGCTTTCCGTCAGCCGTCCGCGGTTGATGATCCACTGACCGATATCGTTCGTGCCGGCGCGCGGGACCTGCTTGCCAGGGCGATCGAGATCGAGGTTGGCGCGTTTCTGGCCAGCACGGCCAATCTGACGCTGCCCGACGGTCGAGCGCGCCTGGTCCGACATGGGCACGGTCCGGTGCGCGAGATTGCGACCGGCATCGGTCCGGTGGAGGTCGCTCGTCCCAAGGTCCGCGACCGCGGAGCGAGCGGGCCAGGCGACCGCCTCCGCTTCAGTTCGGCAATCCTGCCGCTATGGGCGCGGCGGACGAAGAGCCTGGATGCCTTGATCCCGGTCCTCTATTTGCGCGGCATCTCGACCGGCGACTTCCAGGAGGCGCTCTCGGCGCTGCTCGGCAAGGATGCGCCGAACCTGTCGCCTTCGGTGATCGCCGGCCTGAAGGCCGATTGGCAGGTCGAGTACGAACGCTGGCAGAGACGCGATCTGTCGGCGCGTCGCTATGTCTACATCTGGGCCGATGGCGTGTACCTGCAGGCCCGCATGGAAGATCACAGCGAATGCATGCTGGTGCTGATTGGCACCACGCCGGAAGGCAAGAAGGAGCTGATCGGCTTCCAGGTCGGCGTGCGCGAGAGCGCGCAGAGCTGGCGCGAACTCCTGATCGACCTGCGGCAACGCGGGTTACGGATTGCCCCGCAACTCGCCATCGGCGACGGCGCCCTCGGCTTCTGGAAGGCACTGGACGAGGCCTTTCCCGGCACGCGGCACCAACGATGCTGGTGCCATAAAGTGAGCAACGTACTCGACAAGGTCGCCAAATCCGTGCAGGGCCCCATGAAGAACGACCTGCGGAACATCTATCTGGCCCCACACCGGGCCGAAGCTGAAACCGCGATCGACGTCTTCGTCGAGAAATACCACGTCAAATACGGACGTGCGGTGGAGTGCCTGATCAAGGATCGCCATGCGCTGCTCGCCTTCTTCGACTTCCCTGCTGAGCACTGGATCCACCTACGCAGCTCGAACCCGATCGAGAGCGTCTTCGCCACGGTGCGCCACCGAACGGTGCGGACCAAGGGATCGCTGTCGCAACAAACTGCGAAGCTGATGGTGTTCAAGCTCATCGACGCCGCATCGAAGACCTGGCGGCGATTGAAGAGCACGAACCAGTTGCCGAAAGTCATCGCCGGTGTAAAGTTCATCGACGGAATCGAAGTCATTCCGAACACTGAAAGCCACGCCGCCTGATCAGGCCGCGTCACCCAAAATCAGCCATAGCTCAGGGATAATCGAGATGCAGCTCATCGAGCCGACGCATCAAGGCAAGGTCCTCGGCCGAAACTGGCCGAGGTTCATAGTAGACCGTGCTGCGAGCCAGCTTCAGGACCTTCGCCTGGCGCACGATAGAAAGATCATGATCGCGGTCGATCATCGCTTTGCGCTCAGCAGGCCCGCCTTGGTGAGCGCGCCGGACAAAAAATCGTTTTCCAACGCCAGCTCGCCGATCTTGGCATGTAACGCCTTCAAATCGACCGGCGTCTCGGCCGATGTCTTGTCATGCCCAAACACGCCGGCGGCGCCTTCCAGGAGCTGGTTTTTCCAGATCGTGATCTGGTTCGGATGAACATCAAACAGTTGCGCCAGCTCCGCCAGTGTCTTGTCGCCTTTGACCGCAGCCAAAGCAACCTTCGCCTTGAATGCCGGAGAATGCGTCCGGCGGCTCTTCTTCGTCATCTTCGCTCCTGATTCGCAGCAAGAATCCTCGCCGCTGTCAGGCAGAAAATCCACTCAAGCTACTGTCCGAATTTGCGGGGCCAGCTCTAAGTGCGTCCCGATAAACGTTGGTATGCGGATATCATCCGTTTCCATATTTCAGGTTTACCCGCGTACAATTGAGGGCGCGTTCAGCCTCATTCTAGTGTCGAAGAATAGAGGCAGACGCAGGTTGCGGATGCCAAGAATTCCAGGCGCCGTTCCAAATGGCTCGCCTGTCCAGTGCATGTGGGGCGTGTCGAAGATGTATAAAAGCCAGTGTGATCTGATGCCGCTCCGATGCGCCATCGATGAGGCTTGCGCGCCGATGGCCGGCCCTCAGACGTCAAAGTGCCGGAGGGCGATGCGACTGCAGGCACAAAAGCTCGCTGGTGCAGACAGGTTCTGGCTAGCCCAACCGCCTCGTCGGCAGCTTCCGATTTATCGTGAGCGCGGCATCAACCGCACGAGGGTGCAATCAAGCGATCGCTCCGTCGCGCAAAGGCCAGCGGCGCGGAGTAGGCGAGCAGTGCCGAGCTCCGACAGAGCATGGCGGCGCATCTCAGCATTCATCGGCGGTTCGGCGAATAGCGAATTGACGTGACCATCCCCGCTCTTCATTCCACCGGCGCAAGGAAGCTCGCCATGAACATTGCCGTCTCCCCGACTGCGGAAGGATCTTCTGGGCGCGCTCAAGTGCAGTGGAGCCTTCGTTGGGAAAGTGAACTGCAGCTCGCCGATCATGCCGAGCTCGCGGAGTTCTTCCGCAAGAGTTACGGACCGACGGGTGCGTTCAATGCGCAGCCGTTTGAGCGGAGCCGAAGTTGGGCTGGAGCAAGACCCGAGCTCCGCGTAATTGGTTACGACGCGCGCGGGGTAGCGGCTCACATCGGGCTACTGCGCCGCTTCATCAAAGTTGGTGAAGTCGATCTCCCTGTGGCCGAACTGGGGTTGTATGCGGTGCGCCCCGATCTCGAGGGGCACGGGATAGGCCACGCAATGCGCGTGATGTATCCCGCACTCCAGGAGCTCGGCGTTCCATTCGGATTTGGCGCGGTTCGCTCGGCCCTCGAAAAACATTTGACCCGACTGGTCGAAAGGCAGGGGCTCGCCACCCTGATGCGTGGCATTCGCGTCCGCTCCACCTTGCCGGATGTCTATCCAAATTTATCGCCGACGCGCATCGAAGACGTGATCGTCGTGGTGTTTCCGGTCGGACGCTCGATAAGCGAATGGCCGGCCGGGACTGTCATCGATCGTAACGGGCCTGAGTTGTGACAGAGCGTTCCACCCTATCTACTGTCCGCTGCGACTACGCTGACGCGGGCGGAAGTCGAGCTGTCCATTTGACTTTTGACGATGGGCCAAATCCATTTTGTACGCCAGAGGTGCTCGATGTCCTGGCGCAACATCGGGTCCCCGCGACATTCTTCGTCATCGGGACGTACGCGACGGAGCATCCTGAACTCATCCGACGAATGATTGCGGAAGGGCATGAGGTTGCGAACCATACGATGACCCATCCTGATCTATCCAGATGCGGACCTACGGAGCTACACGACGAGGTGCTGACGGCGAGCGAAGCCATCCGTCTGGCGTGCCCGCTGGCCTCGCCCAGGCATATGCGAGCGCCTTACGGCATATGGACGCGAGATGTGCTCGCAGTGGCGGCGAGCGCTGGTCTCACGGCTCTGCACTGGTCGGTCGACCCTAGAGATTGGTCCCGCCCCGGGGTTGATGCAATTGTGAATTCCGTACTGGCGAACGTACGCCCGGGTGCAATTGTGCTCCTGCACGACGGATATCCTCCCGATGAGGAGGGATTGCCCAGTGGCTCTACGCTGCGCGATCAGACCAGGACGGCGCTGGCATATCTCATTCCAGCACTACAACGGCGCGGGTTTGTAATCCGTCCACTCCCTCAACTCCACTGAAAAAACGACACCCCATGGACCTGCTCGCGACGACCAGTGCTGCCGCCATTTCATCTTATGCGCTCCTATCGACGATCTATAAGAGCGTGCAAGCGCTTTATGCTCAGCCGGCGATCAACTCATCGCTGGACAACCTTGGACAAGCCGAGGTGGTCGTTCCTGCTGTGGACGTGATCGTGCCGTGCTTCAACGAGAATCCGAACACACTCGCCGAATGTCTGGAGTCGATTGCCAGTCAAGACTACGCCGGAAAGATGCAGGTATATGTGGTCGATGACGGATCGGCAAACCGCGACGTTGTCGCGCCTGTACACCGGATATATGCGAGCGATCCGAGATTCAGTTTTATCTTGTTGGCGAACAATGTGGGAAAGCGCAAGGCGCAGATCGCAGCGATACGCAGCTCATCCGGTGATCTGGTTCTCAACGTCGATTCCGATACGATACTTGCTGCCGACGTCGTCACGAAGCTTGTATTGAAGATGCATGACCCGGGAATCGGTGCGGCCATGGGTCAGCTGATCGCGAGCAATCGCAACCAGACCTGGCTGACCAGGCTGATCGACATGGAATATTGGCTCGCGTGCAACGAAGAGCGCGCGGCACAGGCGCGCTTCGGTGCCGTCATGTGTTGCTGCGGCCCATGTGCCATGTATCGGCGTTCCGCGCTCGCCTTGCTTCTTGATCAATATGAAGCCCAATTCTTTCGTGGGAAGCCGAGCGATTTCGGCGAGGACCGCCACCTAACGATACTCATGCTCAAGGCGGGGTTTCGAACCGAATACGTTCCGGACGCCATAGCAGCCACAGTCGTCCCGCACAGTCTTCGGCCATATCTACGACAGCAACTCCGCTGGGCGCGAAGTACCTTTCGAGATACGTTTCTTGCTTGGCGCCTGCTGCCAGAGCTCGATGGTTATTTGACGCTAGACGTTATCGGGCAAAATCTCGGCCCATTGCTCCTCGCCATTTCATCACTTGCTGCGCTCGCACAGCTCCTGATCGATGGCTCTATACCCTGGTGGACGGGATTGACGATTGCTGCAATGACTACGGTCCGGTGCTGTGTGGCAGCGCTTCGTGCCCGCGAGCTGCGGTTTATCGGCTTCTCGCTCCACACGCCGATCAATATCTGTCTCTTACTGCCTTTGAAGGCCTATGCGCTTTGTACATTGAGCAATAGCGATTGGCTATCTCGGAAAGTCACCGATATGCCGACGGAAGAGGGGAAACAGCCTGTCATCCTGCACCCGAATGCCGGACGAAGTCCTGCTGGTGTAGGGGGGCGCCTGCTCCTATTCGTAAGGCGGCGTTATCGCAGCCTCCATCGAGCCTGGCGGCGACGGAGAGTGTTTCCGGTCGCGATCGTTCGACTGTCTACAAATAAGTGGTCGGCTGATGACTCAGGACGAAAACCATCAGTTATTAGAGCGAGAGTTGGCTGTCGACGACCCGTGGCGCCTCGACACTAGTGCGTTCGAGCAGCAGCGATACGCGCAAATGCTCCGGATGTCGCGCCGCGACGGAGATGCGGCGTCTGCGCTCGAAGTAGGATGTGCAGCCGGTGCATTCACGGAGATGCTGGCGCCGCTATGCGAGCGACTTACGGTCGTGGATGTCATGCCGCAGGCAATCGAGCGAACGCGACTGCGGACCGGGAAATGGTCACATATTAGTTGGGTGACCTGCGACATTCAGCGGTTCTCGACCACTGAGCAATTCGATTTGATTGTCGTGGCTGAGGTTCTTTACTACCTCAGGGACGTCGTCGAGATGCATGCGGCTATCCGCAACCTGGTGAGTATGCTTGCGCCAGATGAGACTCTCATTTTCGGGTCTGCGCGTGATGAAATATGTCAACGCTGGGGGCATGCTGCCGGTGCTGAGACGGTGATCGCTCTCTTCAATGAGAGCCTATCAGAGATCGAGCGCCGGCACTGCTGCACCGGGTCGGCGAGCGAAGACTGCTTGATCGTCCGGTTTCTGAAGCCGGGCGGCGCGTCGGCACAATCAAACGCCGGTCATTAGGCCAGGAGGACGTATGCGCATCTGCGGAATAAAGTTGACACATGACGGAGCAATTGCTGTCGTCGAGGACGGTCGGCGTCTTTTTTGCGTCGAGCAAGAGAAGCGCGGCAATGGTCCTCGCTATCAGTCCGTCGACAATCTCGATGCAGTCGACTTCGCCTTGGCGGAGCATGGCCTGAATCCGCGCGACATCGATCAGTTCGTGATTGATGGCTGGGACGGGGAGAATGAATCGCAGTTCCAGCTCCTAAGCGGAGCGGTGCCGGTCGCGCTAAAAGGCGCGCCATATGTCGAGCGTCATGCTGAGGGCCTCCTTGATTCCGTCGACTGCTATGGCCTCCTCCTCGGAGGCGAGGAGTTTCCATATAAGAGCTACCCGCATGTCACGGGCCATGTCGCCTCAGCATATAGCACCAGTCCTTTCGCCAGCGCGGGGAAACCCGCGTTGTGTCTGGTATGGGACGGCTGTATCTTTCCACGCCTTTACTATGTCGAGCCCCAGGGCGCGCGGCTCATCGGATCGCTGTTTCCGATGATTGGCCATGCCTATGCCGCCGCGGGCCTTCACTTCGGCCCATACCGGCAGCCGAACCGCTCCAGTTGGGATTTGGGCATTGCTGGCAAGCTGATGGCCTACATCGAGCTTGGTTCCGTGGACGAAAGCATCGTGGAAGTGTTCCAGGAGCTTTATGAAACGCGCTTAGCGGCTGACACGGAGCAGGCTCGTCGCTACCGCGAAAACATCAAAAATGCGGAAGCGTCTCTCGCAGTTATTCACGACTTCTTCGAGTCAAGCGCATTGCGCCTGAAGGCCAAGCGCGCGGAGGACGTCCTCGCGTCGTTTCATGTGTTTCTGGAACGTCTTCTCGTTAAGGAGATCGCGATGGTTCTGCTACGGCACTCGTCGCTTCCGGGAGCGCGAAATCTATGCATCGCCGGAGGTTGCGGTCTCAACATCAAATGGAACAGCGCGCTTCGCGCGACCGGATTATTCGATGATGTCTGGGTGCCGCCGTTTCCAAATGACAGTGGCTCGGCAATCGGCGCGGCGTGCGGCGCTATGGCAGCGCAAGATGGCTTCGAGCCGTTGGAATGGTCAGTTTACAGTGGCCCCGCCCTGCAGGAGAGCGAGGTTCCGCCGGACTGGGAGGCGGCGCCGTGCAGTCTGCCTGAACTTGCCTCGATTCTTGCTGACAACAAGCCCGTCATCTTTCTTTCCGGGTGTGCCGGGCTCGGGCCGCGGGCGTTGGGCGGTAGAAGCATTCTTGCGGCCCCAACGTCCCCGGAGATGAAGGATCATCTCAACGACATCAAACGGCGCGAACACTTCCGGCCGGTGGTGCCGATCTGTCTGGAAGATCGTGCGCCGGAGATCTTCAGCCCGGGTACGCCAGATCCTTACATGCTATTCGATCACCAAACCCGGGCGAATTGGCGCGACAAGGCAGTGGTACATCTCGACGGCTCGGCGCGGCTGCAGACAATTTCCCGCAACTCTCCTCACAAAATTGCTGCGCTTCTCATCGAATTTGAGCAACTCACCGGCATTCCGCTGCTCTGCACCACGAGCGCCAACCTCCATGGACGGGGATTCTTTCCCGATGCTGCGGCGGCATGCCAATGGGGGCGCGTCGAGCATGTGTGGTGCGAGGGCATGCTCTGGAGCAAAACGGTCATCAAGAAGTCATCGCCTACGGAACGACTTCTGTCAGCCTAAGATGAACATGTCCAATATGGCGATCGACCTTGTCGGCGTGAGAAAGTCATTCGGGGACAAGGTTATCGTCAATGACCTGTCGTTCTCGGTTGCGCGCGGAGAGTGCTTCGGGCTGCTTGGGCCAAATGGAGCTGGCAAAAGTACGATTGCACGCATGCTCCTCGGCATGATTTCCCCCGATCGAGGCAAGATTACGGTCCTCGATGAGCCTGTGCCTTCCCGCGCTCGTGCGGCGCGCGTGCGCGTAGGCGTGGTGCCGCAGTTCGATAACCTTGAGCCCGAGTTCACCGTGCGGGAGAACCTGCTTGTGTTTGGCCGCTATTTCGGCATGAGCGCTCGCACGATCGAAGCGGTTGTGGCCTCGTTGCTTGAGTTTGCGCGGCTTGAAAGCAAGGCGGACGTGCGCGTCTCCCTTTTGTCCGGTGGTATGAAGCGGCGGCTGACGCTGGCGCGCGCTCTGATCAATGATCCACATCTACTCGTGATGGACGAGCCGACGACGGGGCTCGATCCGCATGCTCGCCACCTGATCTGGGAACGCCTGCGGGCTCTTCTTGCGCGCGGCAAGACGATCCTCTTGACCACTCACTTCATGGAAGAGGCCGAACGCCTTTGCGATCGGCTATGCGTGCTTGAGAGTGGATGCAAAATCGCCGAAGGCAAGCCAGACGCCTTGATCGACGAGCATATCGGCTGCAACGTGATCGAGATCTATGGCGGTGATCTAGATCAACTCCGGGAGCTGATCAGGCCGTATGCGCGGCATATCGAAGTGAGTGGAGAGACGCTTTTTTGTTACGCGCGATGTCCGGACGAAATCAGCGTGCACCTGCGCGGGCGAACGGACCTTCGCGTTCTGCAGCGCCCCCCGAATCTCGAAGACGTGTTTTTGCGGTTGACCGGGCGCGAGATGGAGAAATGAGCGATGGATGATGGTTATGCGTCGGTCATGCCGGCTAATGCGTACAATTGGACCGCGGTATGGCGTCGAAATTACTTGGCATGGAGGAAAGTCGCGCTTGCATCGCTTCTCGGCAACCTCGCAGATCCCATAACCAATCTGTTTGGCCTTGGCTTTGGGCTCGGACTCATTGTGGGACGGGTTGAGGGGACTTCGTACATTGCGTTTTTGGCGGCGGGTATGGTCGCGATTAGCGCTATGACATCCGCGACCTTTGAAACTCTGTACGCAGCCTTTGCTCGGATGGATGTCAAGCGCACCTGGGAGGGAATTTTGTTCACACAGCTCACGCTTGGCGATATCGTTCTAGGTGAGTTGGTGTGGGCGGCCAGTAAGTCCGTTCTAGCCGGGACAGCAATCGGGATTGTCGCTGCCACCCTGGGTTATGCATCCTGGACGTCGGTTCTTTGTGCGATACCGACAATCGCCCTTACGGGCCTTGTCTTCGCCAGCCTGGCAATGGTCGTCATATCTCTTGCGCCAACTTACGATTACTTCGTGTTTTACCAGTCGCTCGTCCTTACGCCCATGGTGTTCTTGTGTGGCGCGGTCTTTCCGACGAGCCAAATGCCCGACTCATTTCAGCACTTTGCCGGCTTGTTGCCGCTGGCACATTCGGTCGACCTTATTCGCCCAGTGATGCTTGAGCGCGGCGCCGACAATGCCGCCCTACACGTAGGCGCGCTCTGCGTTTACGCGGTCTTGCCCTTTTTCGCGTCGATCGCGTTATTTCGGCGCCGCCTGCTGCGTTGACGTGAGTTCAGCGAAACGGAGAAAGTCAAAGCGATGCAGTGTCATGATGCGTTCCGCGGTAGCTCGCGAGTGACCTGGTCTGTCACAGCAGCTTGTGAAACGGCCTTGAGAAGCCGCGATCGAGCCAGCTCTACGGCCGCCTGTTCGGCCGATCGGACCTTGCAAAGTCGTGTTGTGCTGCCTGGCACGCGCACCGGCTGCGCGTGACTGTACAGATTAGATCGGTGGGACGGCATGGCCTTCCATGGAGAACGGGATGTTGAGCATAGGACTGAGTGGCGGCCTTGACAGAATCTATGAAAGCTCTCCGGAGCTGCCGAATACATTTCTTCACGATGGCGCTGCGGTACTTGTGCAGGACGGCCGCGTAATTGCTGCTGTCGAAGAGGAGCGCCTCAACCGCGTCAAGCACTCCAACAAGTTCCCCAGCAATTCGATCCGATACTGCCTTTCTACCGCAGGAGTCGAGCTCGGCGACATCGACCGTATCGCGTTCTACGCGACTGAAGCTTACTGCAAAGCCATGCTCGAGCGCCTTTCTGTTTCTCAGCCCGTTCCGTTGGACCCCAAACTGTTGCTGCGGCAGCTGTTGGCACGGGAATTCGGGGCCGAGATCGATCCGTCCGGGTTTCCTTCGTGAATCACCACGAAGTACATGCCGTGAGCGCGTTTGCCATGTCCGGGTTCGAGCAAAGTCTGGTGTTTGCGATCGACGGCGGGGGCGATTTTCTCTCAGGCTTAATGGCGGTAGGGTCCGGGACCGTAATTGCGCAGCTTGTAAGTTTCCCGGAACACAACTCTCTTGGGCTGTTCTATCTCGAGACGATCCGATATCTCGGCTGCGGGATGTTCGACGAATACAAAGTGATGGGGCTTGCACCGTATGGTGATCCCGATCGCTATCGCGAGCTCTTCGCGCAGTTCTACGAGTTGTTGGACAGCGGTGGCTATCGCGTTCACCTGGATCGAATCGGACCAGCCCTTTTGCGCAACATCCAGGTTCGGCGAAAGGGAATGCCATTCACCCAACAGCATCGAGATGTCAGCGCGTCGCTGCAGGAAGCGCTGGAGCGGATCGTGTTTCACACCCTGCGGCACCATCGTAAAGCGACGGGCATGACACGCCTGTGCCTAGCTGGCGGGGTGGCCCATAATTGCACGCTGAACGGTAAGCTGCTTTATTCCGGGCTACTTGACGACATCTTTGTTCAACCCGCGGCGCACGACGCCGGTTGCGCACTCGGCGCTGCATTAATGGTATCAAGCGAGCTAGGCAGGCCAGCGCCGCGCGAGCGACTGCCGGACGTTTATTGGGGGCCCGATCTTGGGAACGAGCAAGCCACAGAGCTTGAGCTCAACGCATGGTCAGGCCACCTCGACATTCAACGAAGTGATGACATAGCATCCAGTGCGGCGGACTGGATGGCAAATGGCGCTGTAATCGGCTGGGTTCAGGGGCGCTCTGAGTTCGGCCCACGTGCGCTTGGTAACCGCAGCATTCTAGCGGACCCGCGGCCTGCGGAAAACAAGGATCGCATCAACGCGGTGGTCAAGAAGCGCGAGAGCTATCGCCCCTTTGCGCCATCTGCATTAGAGGAGGATGCGAGCGAGTTCTTTGAGCTCCCCGACGGCACGCGGCAGCTCCCCTTCATGAACTTCGTAGTTCGCGTGCGTGAAGCCAAGGGTAACGTGCTCGGTGCGATCACGCACGTTGATGGGACGGCTCGGCTGCAGACCGTATCGCGCAAGACAAACCCCGCCTACTGGGACGTCATTAATGCGTTCAAGAAGCGAACGAGCCTTCCGATTCTTCTAAATACCTCATTTAACAACAATGCCGAGCCGATCGTGCAGTCCGTGTCAGATGCGATCACCACGTTTTTGACGACTGATCTGGACGGACTTGTTGTTGGGCCGTTCCTCGTCAGGAAGCGGCCAGCATCACTGCAGGATTGGAGTGCGCTGGCTGCGTCATTGCCGCCGTACGCATCCCTTCATCGTGTTCGCTCCCACATAGCGCCAGATCGGCAGGAAACGGTCTGCGAGATCCGCATGGGACATTCCGCCCACTCTAGGGTCCAGACTCAATTGAGCCAATATGCGACGAGAGCGGCGAGATGAACAGCGGCCAAAAAATTACGGGCGAGCTTGTCATATCGCGTGGCGATGCGCCGGAAGTCCTTGAGCCTGCAAAAGCAGCGTTCGATGACATTTCGTCCTTTGTAGGCGCGTTTGTTGAAGCGATGGATGACGACACGGTTAGATTTATTGGGGATTACGGGCTTGGCGCCACGACGAATGATTTCGCCGCGAAGCTTGTCGCCATCATACCCTTTGTCGGCGAGGAGCACGCTCATGGGTGGCGCGAGCGCCAGGACATCGGGAGCCGCAGCGATATCGGCATCCTGGCCTGGAGTCAGATGCAGGACGACCGGCCGGCAGAGCGGATCGCTCAGCGCATGGATTTTTGTCGTGCGGCCTCCGCGCGAGCGGCCGATTGCTTGATTGTGCTCCCCCCTTTTCCGCCGGAGGCACACCGGTGAGCTTTAATCGAGGTCGAGTCGAGCGACAGTACGACGCCGTCTTCGCCAGGCTTGGCCAGCGCTTCGAAGATTGCGCACCATCGTCCTCGCTTGGCCCAGCGATTGAAGCGATTGTAGATCGTCGTGTAAGGGCCGTATTCACGTGGACAATCACGCCATCGTGCACCCGATTGCAGCATGTGAATGATGCCGCTGACGATGCGTCGGTCGTCGTCCCGATCCGGCCCCGTCAGTCCCCTCGGCAGATGCGGTTCGATACGCGCCCATTGCCTGTCGTTCAGCCAAAACAAACCAGCGCGCATTCTCTCGCCCCCGAATCAACACGTAGGCAAGAGAATCACGTGGCGCTATTTAGGTACAGACCCTAGTATGCGTATCTCACCTGAGCTTTTCGAGATCTTGATGCGAATCGAGGGCGAGGCGTCGCTCGGGTCGCTTTTCGACACAGCCCTGCTGGACCAGGCCAAGCGTGAAGATCTTGTGAAGGAATTGCGGCTCGTATGGGAGCTTCGGGGCGTTCGCCTGCATCCGCTGCACGCGGCTTGCGGTCACGATAATGTACAAAGCGGAACATAGCCATGACTCATGCGCATGGCCACGCCCATGCGTGCATGTGAGGGGACCAGGCCATCCGATGCAGAGCGGGGCATCGGGCATCGGGCTTCGGGCAGGTCGATGCAACACCGTTGAAGAAAGGACGATCGTATTGAGAGAACGCGGCCCGTCACGGATAGCCCTGCTATGAAGTTCTGCCGATGCAGCTCGCCGGCACCGCGATTTCAGGCCGTGACGCCGGGCGAGAAGATACGCGAGACGTCTGTACTGACGTCTCTTGTCCAACCAGGAGCGCGCGAAAAGGCAAGGCAGATGGTTAGCGGTTCGAGCAATGATCGGTTCGTAGTGTCCCGGCGACGTACGGGGTTTGGCGACTGTCTGTGGTCACTCGCGGCAGCCTGGCGATTTGCAAAGCAGACAGGACGGACGCTAGCCATTGATTGGCGGGGATCTTGTTATCTTGATGAACCATTCACCAATGCCTTTCCAGTCTTCTTCGAACCGGTTGAAGACATTGGCGGAGTGCGAGTAATTTGCGATGACGACATCAATACGCGTTCGTTTCCAGGACCATTCTTTCCAACATGGTGGAACAAGCCATCTTTCGATTGCATCTATCGACCGGACGAGCAGATTTTCAGGGAACGCGATCAACTCGATCAACTGTTCCAAAGTCAGAGAGATAGTGACGCTAACACGGTTGTGTGTGATGCCTGCCTGATGTGGCGCTGCGATCAGGAAGCGGAACGAGAAATCTTCCGGAGTATTAAGCCGCGGCCTGAAATTCAGGCCCGGATTGATGCTATCTACCGCGAGCACTTTGAGCCGTACAGCGTAATCGGCATTCATGTCCGGCATGGCAATGGCGAAGATATTATGGGGCATGCCCCTTACTGGGCGGACACGGAGCGCGCCTTGCGGCAGATCTACAATGCCATTGATGAGGCCAGGAGTTTATCCCACGCAAAACCTGTGAGGGCGTTCCTGTGCACGGACAGTGCGCTCGTCCTCGAGCAGGTTTCGGTTAAATTTCCCGATGTCTTCGCGATTCCAAAGCAGTTCCAGGCGCCTCAAGCGGGCCCATTGCACCATCCCGCCCTCGGAGCTGAAGGCGGCTTTTCTGCCCTCACCGAGATGTATCTCCTTGCCCGCTGCGACACGGTGATCCGTTTTCCGCCAACGAGCGCTTTTACGCGCTATGCGCGTCTTTTCGCCCCACGCGTTATAGAATTCGATTTGAACGATCCGGGCCGGTTGATCCTGATTGAAGACAACTCGCAAGCGCTTATGGCTTCGTGAAAGTCGCAAACCCGCGTGATCGATCGTAAACGGTACGAGAGGCCCACGGAGCCACGGACTTGGTGCGGACGGCCTACGCACCGCGCTTGAAGCGTATAGGCATCCAGAACTGCCGGAGGGCCTCGACGGTTGCTGGAATGTTGCGCCAGGCGTTTTGGATGATGGGCTGCGTTCCCAGCGTGCGCCGGGCCGGGGGTAGCAAGGGTCGACCGGCGTCGTCGATGCAATGGACCAAGATCGGCCGCAGCATAAGGTGTTCGGTTCCATTCGGGGGGAGAAGCCGCGACCAGACGAGAAGCCGAAGCTTCATGACGGCGTAGAAGCCCATGCACCAGGGCTGCGGGTCGACTTCGCCGTCCGGTGATCGCACGAACAGCGGCTCGAAGCTCTCCGGTCTCGTCGACAGCGTCTCGCTGATAGCGTTGTGGCGCATCAGCGTGGCGGCGATTGCCGAGAACTCCTCGGTGTCGTGATTGAAGGCGTCGGGATCTACGCCGAGGAGCGGGCACACCCATTCCTCGGACGCCATCGAGACCGGCCCGGCGACGACCGCGGCCACCGCGCCATCGAGCATGGAGAGCGACGTCGCCCGCGGATGCCGAAGCGTCGGCGACCTGGCGCGCTTGCTGATCCATTGCCCGAGCCGTTCGAACGACATGGCATAGTCCGCCATCGTCGTCTTGCGTGCTTTTCGCGTTCCCCGCCCTTGCTTCGGCTTCGTCATGCCACGGCCCGCTTTTCGGCTTCGCGTGCGGCCTTCCAGTTCCAGGCCAGAAGTTCGTGAAGCTGGTTGGTCTTCGTGGCGCCGCTCACCATGCGATCGAGAACGTCGACGAGATACGCCTCGGGGTCGAGGCCATTCAATTTCGCTGTGTTAAGAAGCGAAGCGAGTATCGCCCAGGTCTCGCCCCCGCCTTCGTCACCACTGAACAACGAGTTCTTTTTTCCGATCGCAATTGGCCTGATCGATCGTTCGACCGTGTTGGTGTCCGGCTCGAGCCGCCCGTCATCCAGGAACGTCGTCAGGCCCTGCCAGCGTTCGAGCATGTAGTCGATCGCCTTGATGAGCGTCGAGCGATAGCGGTACGACGACCCCACCTCGTTTAGGTGGACGGGATGAGCGAGACTCGCGCGTGGATTTGACAACGCGAGGGACGCTCGTTCCATGCATCAAGACAGACATCAAGACGGGCATGATGCCGCCTCCTATCAGCGGATCGAGGTGATCACAGGGGAGAGGCGACGGCGCAGTTGGAGCGATGCGGAGAAGGCGCGGATCGTGGCCGAGAGTGCCGATCCGGAGACGAGCATTTCCGAGGTGGCTCGACGCAACGGGGTGAACCGGGGACTGCTCAGTGTGTGGCGGCGCCAGGCGCGGCTCGCGTCGAGCGAAGCGCCGCAGTTCGTGCAAGTCAGGCTCCAGGCCGCCGTCGAGGCGCAGCCGAACGCGATCGATAAGGCGCATGTTCTGACGGATCCGGCCGAGCGGATCGAGGTGATGATCGCGGGCGCGACGGTGCGCGTGCCCGTCGGCGTCGACGCCGCGACGCTGGAGCGCGTGCTGGCGGCGGTGAGATCGACGCGATGATCTCTTTCGGTCCAATGGTCCGTGTGTTCGTCGCGACGCAGCCGATTGACTTTCGTAAAGGCGTTCATGGCCTTGTCGCGCTGGTAGCGGAGGGATTAGGCGGCAAGCCCTACAGCGGTGACGTTTATGTCTTCCGATCGAAGCGATCGGATCGTTTGAAGCTACTGGTTTTTGACGGCTCGGGAATGGTTCTAGCGACGAAGTGGCTGGAGAATGGGGGCTTTGCCTGGCCACCTGTTCGCGAGGGTACGATGCCGGTGACGGGGGCGCAACTGGCGATGCTGATTGAAGGTCTTGCGGAGTGGTCGCGTGTGGTCCCGAAGGTGACGAAGCGGCCGACGAAGGTTGCCTGAAGCGTCTTGTTTTGCTGGCGATTGCGAGTGCGTTCGTGTAGCTCTGCGATATGGCGCTTCGCCCCGAAGATCTCCCCTCTGACCCTGCGGCTCTTGCCGAGATGGTGCTGGCTTTCGAAGGCGAGAACGATGATCTGCGCGCAGAGATCGCCACGTTGAAGAGCCTGATCTTCGGCGCACGATCGGAGCGCGCGGCGATCGTCTGCGCCGAACAGATCGCGTTTGATCTGGAACGGACCGCCGGCTCACAGCTCCCGGCCAATGACGACAAACCGGACGCGCCGCGGCCGGAGCGGCGCAAAGCGAAGCGCAACATCGGCGCGCTGCCGGCGCATCTGCCTCGGGTCGAGCGGGTGATCGAGCCGGCGTCCACGCTGTGCCCGTGCTGCACGGGTCAGATGCATCGGATCGGCGAGGAGAGCAGCGAAGCGCTCGATCGGGTTCCCGCGTGGCTGCGCGTGCTCCGCACGATCCGTCCAAAATACGCCTGCCGCTCCTGTGAGGGCCCGATTGTCCAGGCCCCGGCACCGGCGCGGCTCGTCGAGGGCGGCATGGCAACGACGGCGCTGATCGCGCATATCGCCGCGGCCAAATATGCCTGGCAATCGACGCTCTATCGCCAGACGCAGATCCTGGCGGGTCAGGGTGTCGTCGTCGACCGTCAGACGCTGGCGCGCTGGATGGGGAGCGCGGCGTGGCTGGTCAGGGGCCTCTACGATCTGCAACTGAAGACTATGCACGGCTTCGAGCGGCTGTTCTGCGACGAGACGCCGATGCCAGTGCTCGATCCGGGACGCGGCCGCACGAGGATCTGCCAGTTCTGGGCGCACGCGACGGACGATCGGGCGTGGAAGGGGCCGGCGCCGCCGGCGGTCGCCTACGTGTTCGCAGGTGGTCGCGGCAAAAAGGAGATCGTGGCGCAGTTAGCCGGCTTCGAAGGCGTGCTGCAAGTCGACGGCTATGCCGCCTACGCCTCGCTGGCGGGCGATGCGATGATGTCGGGCCAGATCCAGCTGGCGTATTGTCTCGTTCACGCGCGCCGCAACTTCGTGAGGGTGCACAAGACGACGAACTCACCCTTCGCCGCGGAGGTCATCGAGCGCATTGCGGCCGTCTACGCGATCGAGGAGAGGATCCGCGGTCTCGATGCTGGGGAACGCCGCGCGACGCGACAGGCCGAGACGAAGCCGCTGATGGAGGCGTTGAGGGCCCGTCTGATCGCGGTGAAGGACGGGATCTCCCGCCGCTCGACGCTCATCAAGGCGATCGACTACATGCTCGAACGCTGGCAGGGCCTGACGACGTTCCTGGATGACGGGCGGCTCGAGCCGGACACCAACACGGTCGAACGATCGATCAGGCCAATTGCGATCGGAAAAAAGAACTCGTTGTTCAGTGGTGACGAAGGCGGGGGCGAGACCTGGGCGATACTCGCTTCGCTTCTTAACACAGCGAAATTGAATGGCCTCGACCCCGAGGCGTATCTCGTCGACGTTCTCGATCGCATGGTGAGCGGCGCCACGAAGACCAACCAGCTTCACGAACTTCTGGCCTGGAACTGGAAGGCCGCACGCGAAGCCGAAAAGCGGGCCGTGGCATGACGAAGCCGAAGCAAGGGCGGGGAACGCGAAAAGCACGCAAGACGACGATGGCGGACTATGCCATGTCGTTCGAACGGCTCGGGCAATGGATCAGCAAGCGCGCCAGGTCGCCGACGCTTCGGCATCCGCGGGCGACGTCGCTCTCCATGCTCGATGGCGCGGTGGCCGCGGTCGTCGCCGGGCCGGTCTCGATGGCGTCCGAGGAATGGGTGTGCCCGCTCCTCGGCGTAGATCCCGACGCCTTCAATCACGACACCGAGGAGTTCTCGGCAATCGCCGCCACGCTGATGCGCCACAACGCTATCAGCGAGACGCTGTCGACGAGACCGGAGAGCTTCGAGCCGCTGTTCGTGCGATCACCGGACGGCGAAGTCGACCCGCAGCCCTGGTGCATGGGCTTCTACGCCGTCATGAAGCTTCGGCTTCTCGTCTGGTCGCGGCTTCTCCCCCCGAATGGAACCGAACACCTTATGCTGCGGCCGATCTTGGTCCATTGCATCGACGACGCCGGTCGACCCTTGCTACCCCCGGCCCGGCGCACGCTGGGAACGCAGCCCATCATCCAAAACGCCTGGCGCAACATTCCAGCAACCGTCGAGGCCCTCCGGCAGTTCTGGATGCCTATACGCTTCAAGCGCGGTGCGTAGGCCGTCCGCACCAAGTCCGTGGCTCCGTGGGCCTCTCGTACCGTTTACCGTCGAGCGGCGGGAGATCCCGTCCTTCACCGCGATCAGACGGGCCCTCAACGCCTCCATCAGCGGCTTCGTCTCGGCCTGTCGCGTCGCGCGGCGTTCCCCAGCATCGAGACCGCGGATCCTCTCCTCGATCGCGTAGACGGCCGCAATGCGCTCGATGACCTCCGCGGCGAAGGGTGAGTTCGTCGTCTTGTGCACCCTCACGAAGTTGCGGCGCGCGTGAACGAGACAATACGCCAGCTGGATCTGGCCCGACATCATCGCATCGCCCGCCAGCGAGGCGTAGGCGGCATAGCCGTCGACTTGCAGCACGCCTTCGAAGCCGGCTAACTGCGCCACGATCTCCTTTTTGCCGCGACCACCTGCGAACACGTAGGCGACCGCCGGCGGCGCCGGCCCCTTCCACGCCCGATCGTCCGTCGCGTGCGCCCAGAACTGGCAGATCCTCGTGCGGCCGCGTCCCGGATCGAGCACTGGCATCGGCGTCTCGTCGCAGAACAGCCGCTCGAAGCCGTGCATAGTCTTCAGTTGCAGATCGTAGAGGCCCCTGACCAGCCACGCCGCGCTCCCCATCCAGCGCGCCAGCGTCTGACGGTCGACGACGACACCCTGACCCGCCAGGATCTGCGTCTGGCGATAGAGCGTCGATTGCCAGGCATATTTGGCCGCGGCGATATGCGCGATCAGCGCCGTCGTTGCCATGCCGCCCTCGACGAGCCGCGCCGGTGCCGGGGCCTGGACAATCGGGCCCTCACAGGAGCGGCAGGCGTATTTTGGACGGATCGTGCGGAGCACGCGCAGCCACGCGGGAACCCGATCGAGCGCTTCGCTGCTCTCCTCGCCGATCCGATGCATCTGACCCGTGCAGCACGGGCACAGCGTGGACGCCGGCTCGATCACCCGCTCGACCCGAGGCAGATGCGCCGGCAGCGCGCCGATGTTGCGCTTCGCTTTGCGCCGCTCCGGCCGCGGCGCGTCCGGTTTGTCGTCATTGGCCGGGAGCTGTGAGCCGGCGGTCCGTTCCAGATCAAACGCGATCTGTTCGGCGCAGACGATCGCCGCGCGCTCCGATCGTGCGCCGAAGATCAGGCTCTTCAACGTGGCGATCTCTGCGCGCAGATCATCGTTCTCGCCTTCGAAAGCCAGCACCATCTCGGCAAGAGCCGCAGGGTCAGAGGGGAGATCTTCGGGGCGAAGCGCCATATCGCAGAGCTACACGAACGCACTCGCAATCGCCAGCAAAACAAGACGCTTCAGGCAACCTTCGTCGGCCGCTTCGTCACCTTCGGGACCACACGCGACCACTCCGCAAGACCTTCAATCAGCATCGCCAGTTGCGCCCCCGTCACCGGCATCGTACCCTCGCGAACAGGTGGCCAGGCAAAGCCCCCATTCTCCAGCCACTTCGTCGCTAGAACCATTCCCGAGCCGTCAAAAACCAGTAGCTTCAAACGATCCGATCGCTTCGATCGGAAGACATAAACAGAGCTGGCCCCGGTTGTTTGGACAGCGCCCCGCTGGATTTAAGTGGATTCCTGCCGGGTTATGCTGAACGCGGGGCTTTACGGTTTTGTCGTTGCGTCGGGAGGGCGTAGCCCGACCAGAGCGACGACAAAACCGTCGGCGACGGTCATGCGGCCATCACCATAGCTTGCGTGCCGAAGTAAGCCTCGTCGGGCGTGCGCCCGTCAAGGCTCGAGTGAGGGCGTCCCTGATTGTAGAAGGCCAGATACTTGGCAATTGACGCTCGCGCCTCGGACACGCTGTCGTAGGCGCGGAGATATACTTCTTCGTATTTGACCGTGCGCCAGAGCCGCTCGACAAACACGTTGTCGCGCCAGGCGCCCTTGCCGTCCATGCTGATGGCGATCTTCGCGTCCAGCAGCACATCGGTGAACTCGAGGCTGGTGAACTGGCTGCCCTGATCCGTGTTGAAAATCTCGGGCCTGCCGTGCTTCGCCAACGCCTCCTGGACCGCTTCGACGCAGAAGGCCGCCTCCATTGTGATCGAGACGCGATGGGCCAGGACCCGTCGGCTGAACACATCGACGACCGCCGCGAGATAGACGAAGCCACGCCGCATCGGAATGTAGGTGATGTCCATTGCCCACGCATGGTCGGGCCGCTCGATCTTCAATCCGCGCAACAGGTACGGGTAGATCTTGTGACCCGGAGCCGGCTTGCTCGTGTTCGGGCGACGATAGACCGCCTCGATCCCCATGCGCTTCATCAGCGTCGCGATGTGGCGGCGACCGGCGTATACGCCCTCCCGCCGCAGCAACGATCGCAGCATACGCGCTCCCGCGAAGGGATAATCGAGATGCAGCTCATCGAGCCGACGCATCAAGGCAAGGTCCTCGGCCGAAACTGGCCGAGGTTCATAGTAGACCGTGCTGCGAGCCAGCTTCAGGACCTTCGCCTGGCGCACGATAGAAAGATCATGATCGCGGTCGATCATCGCTTTGCGCTCAGCAGGCCCGCCTTGGTGAGCGCGCCGGACAAAAAATCGTTTTCCAACGCCAGCTCGCCGATCTTGGCATGTAACGCCTTCAAATCGACCGGCGTCTCGGCCGATGTCTTGTCATGCCCAAACACGCCGGCGGCGCCTTCCAGGAGCTGGTTTTTCCAGATCGTGATCTGGTTCGGATGAACATCAAACAGTTGCGCCAGCTCCGCCAGTGTCTTGTCGCCTTTGACCGCAGCCAAAGCAACCTTCGCCTTGAATGCCGGAGAATGCGTCCGGCGGCTCTTCTTCGTCATCTTCGCTCCTGATTCGCAGCAAGAATCCTCGCCGCTGTCAGGCAGAAAATCCACTCAAGCTACTGTCCGAATTTGCGGGGCCAGCTCTAACGTCACCGCTGTAGGGCTTGCCGCCTAATCCCTCCGCTACCAGCGCGACAAGGCCATGAACGCCTTTACGAAAGTCAATCGGCTGCGTCGCGACGAACACACGGACCATTGGACCGAAAGAGATCATCGCGTCGATCTCACCGCCGCCAGCACGCGCTCCAGCGTCGCGGCGTCGACGCCGACGGGCACGCGCACCGTCGCGCCCGCGATCATCACCTCGATCCGCTCGGCCGGATCCGTCAGAACATGCGCCTTATCGATCGCGTTCGGCTGCGCCTCGACGGCGGCCTGGAGCCTGACTTGCACGAACTGCGGCGCTTCGCTCGACGCGAGCCGCGCCTGGCGCCGCCACACACTGAGCAGTCCCCGGTTCACCCCGTTGCGTCGAGCCACCTCGGAAATGCTCGTCTCCGGATCGGCACTCTCGGCCACGATCCGCGCCTTCTCCGCATCGCTCCAACTGCGCCGTCGCCTCTCCCCTGTGATCACCTCGATCCGCTGATAGGAGGCGGCATCATGCCCGTCTTGATGTCTGTCTTGATGCATGGAACGAGCGTCCCTCGCGTTGTCAAATCCACGCGCGAGTCTCGCTCATCCCGTCCACCTAAACGAGGTGGGGTCGTCGTACCGCTATCGATCGATCTCACCGCCGCTCTTTACGTCCGATAGCCGTGGAAGTTCTTCTCCGGGCGACGATTTTCTGGCCCGCGGGCTGTCATTGCCGCAACGTTCCAGGGGCGAAGAGAACGAAGCCGCGGCCGAATGCGTTCGGCTAAGGCGCGGCTTCGACAACAACGGCCCTAAAGTGCCGCTGCGTTTTACAGAAGGAGCACGCCTTCGTCTTCGCTTCGGGCGGGCCGCAGACGGAAGCTAAACAACGCTCAATCACGGATGAACATTTCAGCTCGCCAGCTCATGCTTGGAACTAGCGCCGCGAAATCCAGTGCCGCTCAGAGCATGGCGCGATAGATCAAAAGTGGCCGCCGACGAATCTAACGTGCAAGCTTGGTACATCAGTTTTATGTTGGGGCGGCTGATGGCCGTGGCCGTTATCCCCGGGCATTTTTCGACTTCGACGAGAGGCGCCGGCCAGCCGCAGGCTCGTACGGTTGTGCGATCGTGAAAGCGAACGCGGGCTGGGTAGCCCTTTCATGAAGCGGGCGAGTGCTCGCGAACTTACGTAGCAGAGTCACCATCGCTGTCAGAAAGCTCACCTCCGCTGTCTTGAATGCGCCAAGCATTCCGCGTGCGCGACATTAGGACGCAAAACGGAAGCGCATTTACGTACATCGCAGTGGCGCAAATCCTGCTACGCGTGCGCGGGCGCAAAAGTAGAGGAGGCGGCCGTGGGTCTCGATCTGCCAAATGACAATCTGATCCGAGGTCCGCTGCCCGAAGCACATTTGGATCGCCTCGTTGACGCCGTTAATGCGCGCGTTGATCGTGGAGAACCGAAGGTGATGTTACTCACCGGGGCATCGCGCGGAATTGGCCATGCCACTGCCAAGCTATTCTCGGAGGCAGGCTGGCGCATCATTTCTTGCGCACGCCAACCGTTCGACGGCGAGCGATGCCCCTGGGAGGCTGGGAATGACGATCATTTCCAGGTCGACCTCGGCGATCATCGAATGCTGCCGCGCGCAATCACCGAGGTTAAGAAACGCTTGGCCGGTGCGCCCTTGCACGCGCTGGTGAATAATGCGGGTGTGTCGCCGAAAACGCCCACAGGCGATCGGATGACATCGTTGACCACCTCAACCGATACCTGGATGAGGGTCTTTCATCTTAATCTGGTGGCTCCGATCCTGCTGGCGCAGGGTTTGTTTGATGAGCTAAGAGCCGCGTCAGGATCGATCGTGAATGTGACTTCAATCGCGGGCTCGCGGGTGCACCCATTCGCCGGTAGCGCCTATGCGACCTCGAAAGCTGCGCTTGCGAGCCTCACACGCGAATTGGCCCACGACTATGCGCCGCATGGCATTCGCGTCAATGCGATCGCGCCCGGCGAAATCAGGACCGACATGCTGTCGCCCGACGCGGAAGCGCGCGTCGTGGCAAGTATCCCGCTGCGCAGAGTGGGTACTCCGGACGAAGTGGCCAAGGTCATCTTCTTCCTATGCTCGGATGCGGCGAGCTATGTTACGGGTGCCGAGGTGCCGATCAACGGTGGCCAGCATCTGTGAAGCGGCCGGCCCGGCGGCGAAGCTGACTTGAGCTTCCCAACGGACTCACGTTCTCCGCTGACCACGCGCATACAATCAACAGAAAATGAATCGAAGGCACACGGCAAGTTTACTGTCGTGCCATGAAAAAGTGTCACGGTTCGATGTCATCGCGTCAACACTTGGCGCTAGATCGAGAGTGACATGCAAAACGAACCTCGCCAATCCGGACATGGGTCCAGGGAGGATGATCAAGGAAACGGAGACAGGCTTATGCTGCATATCCCCTCCTCGAGCGAAAGACCTGCCTCGCAGCCGGAACCGGAGCGTGCCCCCCCGGGGGAGCCGTCGCATGAGAGCGCGCTGGCCGGCATCTACGAAATATCGAAAATACTAAATGCTCCCGGCCGGCTCGAAGTCACCTTGGCCAACGTTCTCGGTCTTCTGCAATCGTTTGTGCAGATGCGACACGGCCTCGTCTCGCTGTTCAACGATGACGGCGTTCCAGAACTTACAGTTGGCGCCGGCTGGAGCGAAGGCACTGACGAACGTTACCGGACGTGCGTGCCGCAGAAAGCAATCCACGAGATCGTAGCGACAGGCAGGTCTCTTATGGTCGAGAATGTAGCCGCCGAGACGGCCTTCAGCGCTGCCGACCGGGAGGTTCTCGGCGCCTCTGATAGTATACCGGTAGCGTTCATCGGGGTCCCGATTCGCGTTGATTCGACGGTCGTTGGTACGCTGACGATCGACCGTATCCCGGAAGGCAGTTCAAGTCTTCTCGAGTACGATGCGCGGCTGCTCGCCATGGTCGCGAACGTGATAGGACAAACGATCAAGTTACATCGCTTGTTCGCCGGCGATCGCGAACAATCGTTGGTGGACAAGGACCGGCTAGAGAAACAGACAGTTGATCGTGGGCCGCCCGCTCGCGAGCGCAAGCAGCTTCAGGCACACGGGATCATTGGCGACAGCCCGGCGCTGAGCGCACTGCTTGAGAAGATTGTCGTTGTAGCCAGATCAAACAGCACGGTTCTGCTGCGTGGCGAATCCGGTACCGGGAAGGAGCTGGTAGCCAAGGCCATTCACGAGTCGTCCGTTCGTGCTAAGCGGCCGTTCGTTAAGCTGAATTGCGCGGCGCTCCCCGAGACGGTCCTGGAATCGGAATTGTTTGGCCATGAGAAAGGTGCCTTTACCGGTGCTGTCAGCGCCCGCAAGGGGCGCTTCGAGCTTGCTGACAAAGGGACGCTATTTCTTGACGAGATCGGAGAGATCTCACCTCCGTTCCAGGCGAAGTTGCTGCGAGTTCTGCAAGAGCAGGAGTTCGAGCGCGTCGGCAGCAATCACACGATTAAAGTCGATGTTCGGGTGATAGCTGCGACCAACAGGAACCTTGAAGAGGCTGTGGCAAGGAGCGAATTCCGCGCGGACCTCTACTATCGTATTAGCGTAGTTCCCTTGTTGTTGCCGCCGCTTCGCGAAAGACGCAGTGATATTCCGCTGCTCGCAAGAGAGTTCCTCAGAAAGTTTAACAGCGAGAACGGCCGCTCTCTTACTCTGGAGGCGAGTGCGATCGATGTACTGATGAGCTGTAAATTTCCGGGAAATGTCCGCGAACTCGAGAACTGCATCGAGCGGACCGCGACACTCAGTGCCGGATCATCGATTGTAAGAAGTGACTTTGCATGCAGCCAAGGCCAATGCCTTTCCACGACGCTTTGGAAAAGCACATCGTATGGCAAGACAGACCCGGCGGCACCGATGCAACCGGTGCCTGCAAAGTCCATCATCCCGCTGGCTGAAACGGCCCCTCCGCCGCAGGCTGTCTGCGAACCGGGCTCATTGGCACCTTCCGGCACAGTTCTCGTTAGTGGTGCGAGAATGGCTGATCGCGAGCGGGTCGTTGCGGCTATGGAAAAGTCTGGCTGGGTGCAGGCCAAGGCAGCGCGCCTACTCGGGCTAACCCCGCGCCAAGTCGGCTACGCGCTGAGGAAATACGGAATCGAGATAAAGCGGTTCTGAGCGCCCCGCATCGGCCTGGACTGATTCCGCCAAATCGATAAGTGAAGACGGTCCGCGTAGTTAATCTAGCAATCTGAGGGGAATGGACCGCCGGGGGCGTCGGCTTGCCGCGACCCCGAGAAGGGCTCAACTATTCAGCGACAGATGGGGCGGAGAGCCTCACTTGCGAGTCGCACAATCGCGAACCGCCGGTTGCTCGAAATGCAAAGAGCTATGATCCTTATCTCAATCAAGCCGGATTGGCGAACGCAATGCTTAATGACCATCGACCGGTCCGGGCCTGCAGGGGATTAGCGGCAGTCAATCCGCAAGCAGTCCCGCCGCCACTTGCCAGCGTGGTGCTGCGAAACAGCGCTGTCCGAGCCTGCTTTGTGCCGGCATCCCTTTCAGGAAGCGCGGGGTAGAGAGGGCGCACTACCCGGTCTTAAGCCTTGTGACAGCGAGCGGTCCCAAGCGGCGGGGATGGTACAACACTTGCTGTTCTCTTCCCAGCTGACGTAACTTTAGGAGCAACACCTTGCATAATATTGTCTGCATCAAGCAAGTTCCGGACTCGGCGCAGATCCGCGTGCACCCCGTGACCAATACAATCATGCGTCAGGGAGTGCCGACCATCATCAACCCGTATGACCTATTCGCGCTCGAGGCCGCGCTGGGGCTGCGCGATCGGTTCGGTGGCGAAATTACCGTGCTTACCATGGGGCCGCCATCGGCAGAGGAGTCGTTGCGAAAGGCGCTGACTTATGGTGCTGATCGCGCCGTCCTACTTACTGATCGCTGCTTTGCGGGCTCGGATACGCTGGCCACTACGTATGCGCTTGCAACAGCGATCCGGAAAATTGGCAAGGCATATGGTCCGGCAAACCTCATCTTCACGGGAAAGCAGACCATCGACGGCGATACAGCGCAGGTTGGTCCTGGCATCGCGAAGCGACTGGGCGTAGGGCAGCTAACTTACGTTGCGAAGGTCAGATCCGTGGACGTCGCCAATGAAACAATTGAAGCGGAGCGGCGCTCGGAAGGCGGTGTGCAGGTTCTGCACACTAGGTTGCCCTGCCTCATCACCATGCTTGAGGCGACGAATCAGATTCGGCGAGGCGCGATGGCGGATGCCTTGCGTGCCGCGCGAGCCAAAATCGTGAAATGGAGCGCGCAAGATGCAGGTGTCGAAGACATCTCCAAATGTGGGCTCAAGGGCTCGCCGACTGTCGTCAAACGTGTGTTCGCTCCCCCTGCGCGGGCCGAGAGGGCGGCGCTGGTTGAGTCCGCCGAGCAGCCGGCGCAGGCGCTAATAGACGCAATCTTCTTGAATCAACCGAAGCTCGAAACCGATCTGGCGACACTTGCTCGTGACGCCCGATCTGGACTGTCCGGGCAATGTTAGCAACGCGCTCCAAGAAATGTATCAACGCTCGCACCCGAGTCGATGAGAGCGCAACATGTCGTTGTGCAACGCGGTAAGCTACCATAAGAGTTTGCTATGCCATCCGTCGATCTCGCCATCGGCTGAGGCCGCATGTTCCGTAGAGCACGTTATCGCTACGATCGAGTCCGGAGCCGCCCAGGATTGCCGGGGCACGGCCAAACAGGCCTGCGCATATTTCAGATCTTCCGTTTTGTCGTGTTCGACCGTGGAAGACCATTGCTTCCTCCGTACCGGTCGCGAGCAAAGACGGAATACGTCAGCAACCCGGGTCACCATGCTAGCGCTGCCGTCTGCACGTCCAAAGCCCTGTCGCTGGCTTTAAGGAGCAAAGCCAACCTATGCGGCGCCTTTGAAGCAATCCGCCAATTCAGCAGCCGTGTGTATGTGAACAGCCGCTGTTTCGTTCCTGACGGCGGTGCGCAGCCTCTCAAGTGCTATGCACTTGCTATGAGGATAGGTCACAAGTGTTATACCAGCTTCTTCGGAATCTGACGGAGCAAATTCAAGAGTTGGCATGATGGTTGCTGTTAGCCAGTAAAAATTAAGAGGGGGTAACCGCGAATGCGAAGAACAGGCGAGCGGCATGCCACGAACGACCTGAGGCCCTGTGAGGTCGGTAGGCACGAATTGGATTTTACAATGCTGTACCAAGTTGACAGCGGTTCGATGAAATGGCGGCAGCAGCAACCGCGAGGGCTTCATTCATTTGCTCAGGCAGCCAAAGCTGCACCGCGCGACTAGGCGTGTCATTCGCGCATGCGGCATTAGCATCAGAATGGCATGCGCGGCGAAGTATCCAAGACGATTCTCCGCGCGCATGCTCGCCGTGGCTGCCATTGCGGCATCGGATTGCTGCTGGACTGGAAGCCAACCGGATCCTCGCCGCTCCCTCAATGAACGAAGTCCCTTCGATGCGCATGACCAGGACAGAGAAGACCGCAATCTGCCGTGGCCAGGAGAACGACGAAAGTTTGCGTGAAAGGTGAACGCAACATTAGGCCCTTTGAAGCCAATGAACTCAGCGCGGTCAATAGTCGGCCCGGACATGAAGGTAGCTTCGTCAAGGACCGTTTCGCTTCTCATCTGCAGGGAGTCAAATGATATCTCAAGCGTCTCGATTTGCACCGGATCAGCCTCCGAAGTTATCCTGCGAGTACTTGACTGAGCGAGTGCGAGCCTTGTTCGGCCCGCATCCGTTCGCCTCCCAGATGTCCGGAGACCAGGTCGCCAGCCTGCTGCCTGAATACCTAGCGATGTCACAGGCGTTCCCGTACCTGCAGGCAGGGTCGCAAAGGGACCTCATATTCGATGCAATGCATCAAAATCGGGACATTGGGAGGGACATTGAACTGACCAGCGTGGTCGCGAATTTTATCTGCTGGGATGAGACCGGTGGCCATGGCGGGATTCTCCGGGGCGGCAAGGCGGCGTTGCCCGATATTCTTTTGACAGAAAACCTTCACTCCAACCTCTTGAGAAAGGATGCTGCACGACTACTCGGCAGAGCGATAAGGCCCAACTATAGCGACAGGACGAAGCAGTACCTGCATTCTCTCTATGCCGGATTGTCATCGAAAGACCCCCTGGTTCGTTGCGCCTACATGGTCGCCTTTGAGCTCCATGCTGCAGACATGATCCAGTCGCTGTGGACCACTCTGGTCAAAACCTTCAAGGCGCGGCCGGACGATCTTGAGTATTTTCGCGGCCATGTCGGCGGAGAAGATTCCGCGGAGAAGTACCACGGAGAAATGACAGGCCGGCTGATTGGTGAACTTGTGCAGCCTGGCCTTAATGATCGCTTTTTGAATGAATTCGGCCGAGCCTATCGGCTCAGCGTCCAGTGGTGTCGCGATCTGCTCGGAACGGCGGCGCGTACGGGAGATGATCACTCCGAGATGCAACATCATGGCCGTTGTCATTGCGGCGCTATCAAATTCTACGTCAATGCACCTCGAGAGCTCTCTGCAGTTCGATGCAATTGCTCAATTTGTCAAATGTCTGGATTTGTCCACTTGCTCGTACCTGGCGATAAGCTGCGCATCGAGTGCGGCGAAGAGTTCCTCACGACATACCAGTTCAACAAGAATATTGCGCGGCACACGTTTTGCCGGCTTTGTGGCGTAAAGCCATTCTATAGGCCGAGGTCGAATCCCTCCGGGTACAGCGTAAATATCCGATGTCTGGATAGAAAGACCATCGAGCACTTAAGAATATCTGAGTTCGATGGCGCGCATTGGGAGCAAGCATTCCTGTCAATGCAGCAGGACCCGGAGTCATGCTTCGAAGATCAAAGGAGTGAGCTCGAATGGCGCGCGCAATGAAAGATAAATCCTGTCTTCTTTCAGAAGAAGTCCTGACAAAGTACCGGATTGAGCTGCTAGTAAAGGGGTCCGTCGTAATCGCCCCGCAAATGTTATTCACTCAAGACGACATAGCCAGGATCGATCAGCTGCAGGCTGAGATTCCGGAAGAAGAAGTGCGGGAGGGAGATGCGGGCGACTTGCACAGCGTCTTTGTCCAGCGCGTGAGGGTAGACCCGCCCGGCCACGCGCCTAGCAACGTGAGTGGTACTGCTTCGGGTCAGATCATGGAGCTGCTCGAAAGTAGAGATCGCAGCTTCGCGCTAAGAAAGATCTTCGGAGCATCCGCAGATTACGTGGTTCGCCGATGCCAGATGCATCGTATGCCGCCGGGGTCCTTTATCGGCATTCATTTGGATGCGGCGAGTGATCCGGATTTCGAGTACTCGGTGATTGTGCAGCTAGCGAGAGACTTCGACGGCGGTGAATTCGTGGTATATCCAACCGGGTACGAACAACACGTATTCCGGCCGCCATTTGGCGCTGTGCTTGTCACAACCTGTAAGGTCCGGCATGAGGTAAAGCCGGTATCAAGCGGGGAGCGCCGATCCCTCGTATACTTCTGTTCAAAACGCAGCGGCGTGAACCGCCGGATCATCGAGGGTTCTAACGCTCGGCCCTAGCGTGCCGCGCCTGGTATGGGTCTCTGCAAATCGTGGGCTGAGCGAGCTCTCCGGGGAATTGATGGCTTTCCCATCTTGCGGGTCCTTCGTGAGGTCCGACACGAGTCTGGTCGCAAGCGATGGCTTACATGAGCTATGGCGGAATCTGGGTGATGACGGTGTGAGGAAGGCGGCGTATCGAGGCGGGTGACGAGCCTGCCAGAACCTCTCGAGGAGAGCGATACGCCATGACCGAGACTACCAATGTTCTTGCTTTCCGTCAGCCGTCCGCGGTTGATGATCCACTGACCGATATCGTTCGAGCCGGCGCGCGGGACCTGCTTGCCAGGGCGATCGAGATCGAGGTTGGCGCGTTTCTGGCCAGCACGGCCAATCTGACGCTGCCCGACGGTCGAGCGCGCCTGGTCCGACATGGGCACGGTCCGGTGCGCGAGATTGCGACCGGCATCGGTCCGGTGGAGGTCGCTCGTCCCAAGGTCCGCGACCGCGGAGCGAGCGGGCCAGGCGACCGCCTCCGCTTCAGTTCGGCAATCCTGCCGCTATGGGCGCGGCGGACGAAGAGCCTGGATGCCTTGATCCCGGTCCTCTATTTGCGCGGCATCTCGACCGGCGACTTCCAGGAGGCGCTCTCGGCGCTGCTCGGCAAGGATGCGCCGAACCTGTCGCCTTCGGTGATCGCCGGCCTGAAGGCCGATTGGCAGGTCGAGTACGAACGCTGGCAGAGACGCGATCTGTCGGCGCGTCGCTATGTCTACATCTGGGCCGATGGCGTGTACCTGCAGGCCCGCATGGAAGATCACAGCGAATGCATGCTCCCCGTGGGTCGGTCAAAATCCCCCGGGTATGGTCACTTGAAACTCCCCCACCTGATGATCGCCGTCAGCGCCGCTGAACAGCAGTAGCCGGTCAGGCAGGACGTTTATGTTCGACCCCTTTAGCCAGCAAGGGGCCGGGGAGTTGAACGTCTTGAAGCGACATCTGCAAAGCACCGTACTTACATTACTTGATCGCAACACCAGCCAGCGCGAGATTCACCGGCTGACGGGTGTCGATCGCAAGACGATCCGGCGTTATCAGGCGCTGCGGGCCGGTGCGGAGGCAAATTCCCCCGGGGAAGTGACCACCGGCTCGGTGAGCGCGGACAGAGCTGGCCCCGCAAATTCGGACAGTAGCTTGAGTGGATTTTCTGCCTGACAGCGGCGAGGATTCTTGCTGCGAATCAGGAGCGAAGATGACGAAGAAGAGCCGCCGGACGCATTCTCCGGCATTCAAGGCGAAGGTTGCTTTGGCTGCGGTCAAAGGCGACAAGACACTGGCGGAGCTGGCGCAACTGTTTGATGTTCATCCGAACCAGATCACGATCTGGAAAAACCAGCTCCTGGAAGGCGCCGCCGGCGTGTTTGGGCATGACAAGACATCGGCCGAGACGCCGGTCGATTTGAAGGCGTTACATGCCAAGATCGGCGAGCTGGCGTTGGAAAACGATTTTTTGTCCGGCGCGCTCACCAAGGCGGGCCTGCTGAGCGCAAAGCGATGATCGACCGCGATCATGATCTTTCTATCGTGCGCCAGGCGAAGGTCCTGAAGCTGGCTCGCAGCACGGTCTACTATGAACCTCGGCCAGTTTCGGCCGAGGACCTTGCCTTGATGCGTCGGCTCGATGAGCTGCATCTCGATTATCCCTTCGCGGGAGCGCGTATGCTGCGATCGTTGCTGCGGCGGGAGGGCGTATACGCCGGTCGCCGCCACATCGCGACGCTGATGAAGCGCATGGGGATCGAGGCGGTCTATCGTCGCCCGAACACGAGCAAGCCGGCTCCGGGTCACAAGATCTACCCGTACCTGTTGCGCGGATTGAAGATCGAGCGGCCCGACCATGCGTGGGCAATGGACATCACCTACATTCCGATGCGGCGTGGCTTCGTCTATCTCGCGGCGGTCGTCGATGTGTTCAGCCGACGGGTCCTGGCCCATCGCGTCTCGATCACAATGGAGGCGGCCTTCTGCGTCGAAGCGGTCCAGGAGGCGTTGGCGAAGCACGGCAGGCCCGAGATTTTCAACACGGATCAGGGCAGCCAGTTCACCAGCCTCGAGTTCACCGATGTGCTGCTGGACGCGAAGATCGCCATCAGCATGGACGGCAAGGGCGCCTGGCGCGACAACGTGTTTGTCGAGCGGCTCTGGCGCACGGTCAAATACGAAGAAGTTTATCTCCGCGCCTACGACAGCGTGTCCGAGGCGCGAGCGTCAATTGCCAAGTATCTGGCCTTCTACAATCAGGGACGCCCTCACTCGAGCCTTGACGGGCGCACGCCCGACGAGGCTTACTTCGGCACGCAAGCTATGGTGATGGCCGCATGACCGTCGCCGACGGTTTTGTCGTCGCTCTGGTCGGGCTACGCCCTCCCGACGCAACGACAAAACCGTAAAGCCCCGCGTTCAGCATAACCCGGCAGGAATCCACTTAAATCCAGCGGGGCGCTGTCCAAACAACCGGGGCCAGCTCTAAGCTGATGGTGTTCAAGCTCATCGACGCCGCATCGAAGACCTGGCGGCGATTGAAGAGCACGAACCAGTTGCCGAAAGTCATCGCCGGTGTAAAGTTCATCGACGGAATCGAAGTCATTCCGAACACTGAAAGCCACGCCGCCTGATCAGGCCGCGTCACCCAAAATCAGCCATAGCTCGCTTACATTGATCGTACGCGTCCGGTGACGGCCCCTAGTTGGGCGTCTTGAGCGGATGGCCGACCTCGCTCATGGGGCATGAGCGACGTTCTGAGGTTACCAATTCCGGGCGTGAGTTCGTGGACGCGCTTGGCGAGATGATCCAGCAGGCAGGCCAGCACAAGCCTGTGGATCTAGGGCTTGGCTGTGGCGATGAAGTGATCGCTTTGGTCGTGTCATTGTTACTCCAAGCTCTGCGCCCCGATCCGGGCCTTTTCCTCGCCCGTCCATCGTCGGCGACGATCCCAGTGATCACCTCGACGCGACGATCACCTTGCTACTGGCTCGAGCATGGTATTTGCCATCGTTCCTCCTCCACGGATCCGCTCATGCCGAGCTGTATCGCGGGCGCCGAAAGGGGAGCGGTTGGGGCCTCACGCCGTTACAATGGGCCGAATATTTCCACCACAATCACCACAATCACGAGGAGAGTGGTCGCAAAGGCCATGATGACCATTCCGCTGCCCGCAGGTAGGAGGCTGAGAGGCGAGGCGATAGGATTGCAGATCGACGGCATCACACGGGGCGGGAGATTGAGCCTCTCAGTGCTATCGAAGATATAGCTAGTCGGGCGTCGGGACTCACGGACCACACATCCAAAGCTGGGTTGCATCCCCGCGGAATTGTCAGCCAGCTGGTCCCGACCGGGGTTGTCCGGCGGCTGCCCGGGAACGAGCGGCGTTTGGCTGTAGTAGGGACCACCATGCTTGGAGCTCGGTGCCACCTCGCGCAGAGCAGTCTGCCTGACAAATGCGGAACTTGCGCCAGCGGCCACATTCATGGCTTTTGCAACTCCAGATGCAAGCAGAATCAAAGCCAAGTCGAACAAGATCAATCGGATCAGCCTCATTGGGGCTCCGAAGATAGCTGCTGCGGCCGCGTTCTTTGCGGCAACTCTCCTGCTCCTATGCAGCAATTTACGTGCCGGCAAAGTGCGGTCTTTTGGGGCCGCTTATTTCATAGTGAAACTCGCATAAACCCAAGCCAGCGAGTGCAATCGCCCATCGTATTGTCGAGTTTCAACGTAGGCGTCGCAAATCGGCCAAGCAGGACGTGCAATGCGATTAGCTTTTGGGGTCGGCAACTGCGCTGGCAGCCTTACGCCATGACGCTCGTCGCTGTACAAGCTTCGGCGCACCGCTGGTCTCGTCCGGGCCGAACAAGAGCACTCTCATAGGGCCACCATTCATCGTCCGACCAAAGCTTGCTCGGTGATTGGGGCACCTTCGTCGCCACGTGAAGGAAGGGAGGCGCGCGTTCCCGGTGCGCGATGGTGTATCCCAGGCTTCGAAGCGATGAATTGAGCGGCTGACGATGTTTGCTACGACTTCAATAGTCGGTGTTGCTGATCGTGGGCCGCGGGCCTGTTCGGCGCAATCACAACGCACTCCACAGTGCCAGCCTTTTCATCGGCAGCAAGCGGGATCACGCCCTCCTTACGTGTGTGGTCGAATATAAGTCCATCCTTGACGAGACGATCATGCGCCGCCCGGAAGGATGCTGATCGCACATTTCTCACAGATAAAATAACGTTACAGCCGAAATAGTCGACGCCTAGCAGCCGGACGGCAATGTTGTGTAACACCGAGCCGCCACCCCAGCGGCCGTTCGCTTCATTGAACAGCAACCGCCCGTCTTGTGCGAAAATGGCGTCGATGTTGATCATTCCGCGATACCCCAGGTCTCGCGCGAGTGCCACAAAACGGTAGGCATGGGCCTGGGCAGCTAACAATTGCTCGTCCTCCAAGTCGCTTGGAAGCTCAAGTCCCGTCCAGATCAGAGCTCTTTCGGATCGGTCTGCGCTTTTACGCAGACGTATGCTTCCACTATTGACAAAAGCGATTGATGCATCATCCTGGATTGTATACTCGAGATAGAATAAAGATCGGGCCAAGTGGTACGATTCCACGACCAGAGAGCTGGCCCCGCAAATTCGGACAGTAGCTTGAGTGGATTTTCTGCCTGACAGCGGCGAGGATTCTTGCTGCGAATCAGGAGCGAAGATGACGAAGAAGAGCCGCCGGACGCATTCTCCGGCATTCAAGGCGAAGGTTGCTTTGGCTGCGGTCAAAGGCGACAAGACACTGGCGGAGCTGGCGCAACTGTTTGATGTTCATCCGAACCAGATCACGATCTGGAAAAACCAGCTCCTGGAAGGCGCCGCCGGCGTGTTTGGGCATGACAAGACATCGGCCGAGACGCCGGTCGATTTGAAGGCGTTACATGCCAAGATCGGCGAGCTGGCGTTGGAAAACGATTTTTTGTCCGGCGCGCTCACCAAGGCGGGCCTGCTGAGCGCAAAGCGATGATCGACCGCGATCATGATCTTTCTATCGTGCGCCAGGCGAAGGTCCTGAAGCTGGCTCGCAGCACGGTCTACTATGAACCTCGGCCAGTTTCGGCCGAGGACCTTGCCTTGATGCGTCGGCTCGATGAGCTGCATCTCGATTATCCCTTCGCGGGAGCGCGTATGCTGCGATCGTTGCTGCGGCGGGAGGGCGTATACGCCGGTCGCCGCCACATCGCGACGCTGATGAAGCGCATGGGGATCGAGGCGGTCTATCGTCGCCCGAACACGAGCAAGCCGGCTCCGGGTCACAAGATCTACCCGTACCTGTTGCGCGGATTGAAGATCGAGCGGCCCGACCATGCGTGGGCAATGGACATCACCTACATTCCGATGCGGCGTGGCTTCGTCTATCTCGCGGCGGTCGTCGATGTGTTCAGCCGACGGGTCCTGGCCCATCGCGTCTCGATCACAATGGAGGCGGCCTTCTGCGTCGAAGCGGTCCAGGAGGCGTTGGCGAAGCACGGCAGGCCCGAGATTTTCAACACGGATCAGGGCAGCCAGTTCACCAGCCTCGAGTTCACCGATGTGCTGCTGGACGCGAAGATCGCCATCAGCATGGACGGCAAGGGCGCCTGGCGCGACAACGTGTTTGTCGAGCGGCTCTGGCGCACGGTCAAATACGAAGAAGTTTATCTCCGCGCCTACGACAGCGTGTCCGAGGCGCGAGCGTCAATTGCCAAGTATCTGGCCTTCTACAATCAGGGACGCCCTCACTCGAGCCTTGACGGGCGCACGCCCGACGAGGCTTACTTCGGCACGCAAGCTATGGTGATGGCCGCATGACCGTCGCCGACGGTTTTGTCGTCGCTCTGGTCGGGCTACGCCCTCCCGACGCAACGACAAAACCGTAAAGCCCCGCGTTCAGCATAACCCGGCAGGAATCCACTTAAATCCAGCGGGGCGCTGTCCAAACAACCGGGGCCAGCTCTCTGCGCCAGACTGCTTGCGTCGAGGACGTCGATCTGCGCACCCCGCGGGGCATCGACCGCGCCGTTTTCGCCAAACTCGTCGAAGGTCGCTGGATCGATCGCCACGAGAATTTGCTCGTCACCGGGGCAACCGGCCTGGGCAAAAGTTGGTTAGCCTGCGCGCTCGGCCACAAGGCCTGCCGCGACAACCGATCAGTCCTCTATCATCGCGTTCCAAGGCTGTTCGAGGCGCTCGCGCTCGCGCGCGGAGACGGACGTTACGCCCGGCTCCTCAAAAGCCTCGGCCGCGCTCAGCTTCTGATTTTGGATGATTGGGGACTATCGGTGCTCACCGCCGCGGAACGCCGCGATCTGCTCGAAATCCTCGAGGACCGCCATGGCCGCGCATCCACCATCGTCACAAGTCAGCTCCCCGTGGACACCTGGCATGGAGCCATTGGGGACCCCACGGTCGCCGACGCCATTCTCGATCGCCTCGTCCACAACGCCCACCGCCTCCAGCTCACCGGAGAAAGCATGCGAAAACGCAGCGCCAAAACCATCACCCTTGACGGCCAACCAGAACACTGACTCTATCTCCCATCGGCCGTAGCGGGCTGCTCACGATCGTCTGAATTCAGTGCTCACGATCGCGCGAAATCGATGCTCACGATCCGTGAAATCCGCATCGGATGACCAGACACGATTCGTTTCGGCGCTCGTACGGTTATTGCAGGGGCAATTGCACAGCGACATAAGTCTTGCAAGAGCAACCTATGCAGCCAACTCTCGTCTATGCGATTTGCAGCTTTAACGACATTCCGAGCCGCCAGGCCATCGGATTTCATCTTATGGTCCTCGAAGATGACGGCAATCACCGGCCGTGGCCCATCATTGTGGTGCGATGGGGCAAGAAGGTGCTTGGCTATGTCAATAAATGCCCGCACCACAGCGTCAATTTGGACTGGGAGCAGAACGAATTCCTCGATCCAAACGGTATCCGGCTGATGTGCGGCAAGCACGGTTCGACCTTCGAACTCGGCACCGGGCGGTGCGTCGAAGGTCCATGTCAAGGTAGAGCGCTTACGCCGATCGCGTTGGTAGTTGTGGATGGCGACATCTGCGCCGTCGGTGTGCATCTCGCGGAGGACGATGCATGAGCCAACAACTGAAGACCGCCCTCAGACCGGGCGGTTCTCGTTGCGGTTTTTCACAGCCTCCATCCTCTTTAGTCCGTCGTCATACGAGATTTCCTCATAGGATAGATCGAGATCCCTTGTGGCATCGAGGAGGTAATCAAGCTTGCCGGCCGGATCGAGCTTCTTGATGTCGTCCTTGTTCAGCCCGACCAAGTCCATCATCTCCTTCCAAACCGTGGATTCATCGCAGGGTAAGACGTGGAAGTTAATATCGCCGAGCTTAACTCGATACTTCGCCAGCAAATCGATGTTGTTGCAGAAAATGAAATAGCTGCCGATTGGGCTCAAGGCACCGTCGAGGACGGTCGCGACGTCAACAAGATACGCGAAGGAATGTAGGTAGCCGGCCAGCACGGGGATAGTGCGTTCTCCGTTTTGGGCGATCGTCAGAACCTGCTCAATGGAATAGTCTGGCGGTCGTTTCTCGTCCGCGACCTGAGTCTGGAACTTTAGTGCGACGTCGCCGCGAAAGCCGAACCGGCCCGGCTTGGTGGTCGCGCCTTTGAATACGGCGTTGAGAAGGCGGCTCTCCTTCTCAAGTCTGCCGAGTGCAGTGTTCTCGATAGCGGTCATTAAATCTGTCCTTGATCTATGCTCTTCACCGACGCGTTGTCGGAGCCAGATGCGATGCAAATTGCCTGCCGTCGCCTGCGTGGCGGCGTTCAGTGAAGCTCGGAAAGAAAACGCGCCGGTGGCTGGCACCGCCTTACGTGCCTTGTCAGGAACCCGACATCCGTTGCCAGCCAAGGGGCGCGGAAATGAGCATCATCAGGCGTCTGCGCGCTGGCACGTGACTTGCTCTTAGCTGGGCCTAAGCTGACGAGGCAAAGACGTGATCAACCTGACCGATAGCGCAGTCAATGCAATCAAGAGCGCGATTTCATCTTCGGAGCGGCGGGCGGGTGGTCTGCGCGTCATGATCGAAGCAGGCGGCTGCAATGGATTCAAATACAAGATGGGCATCGCCGATGAGCCAAAGCCTGACGACACCGTGATCGACTGCGGTGGGCTCAAGGTGTTTGTCGATAGCAAGAGCCGAGAGCATCTGGCCGGCACAACCATCGATTTCGTGCTGGCACCGGAGAGCTCTGGCTTTACCTTTCATAACCCGAACGCGGCCACCAACTGCTCCTGTGGAAAATCATTCGGCTGATGGAAACATTGATCAGGCGATAAGGAAAGGGCAATGAACCACACCGGCCGAACCAGACCGACTGAAGAACTCGTCGATCCCCACGATGCGAGAGGGTCCCGTTCGCTGCGCGAACGAAGAGATCGGACCCAATCGCCAAGCCGAAGCTGGCGCCTGTTAGCTGATCGGCACGATAGCAGCATGCTCTTGGCGCGGCTCGACAATGCTGGCAAGCCGTACAAGCTTCCGAGCGTGAGTCTAGAAGGGATTCAGGGGCATCTGGTAGGTAAGATCGGAGGTTTGGATCGCCTGGTCCTCGTTGTTGCTGCAGGCGGGGTGGTGCAGTGAGCGAGAATCGAGCGCCGATTTACCTCGATAACAATGCAACGACGCGAACTGATCCATCCGTCGTGCAAACCATGTTGCCTTTCTTCACTGAGCAATTCGGCAATGCCTCGTCCGCGCATGCCTTTGGCAACGAGGCCGCAATTGCGGTGAGGCAGGCACGGAGAAGCTTGAGCGGCCTGCTAGGTAGTGCATACGATCACGAAATCGTCTTCACCTCGGGAGGGACCGAAGCCAATAATGCCGCAATCCTCTCGGCACTTGCAACCCAGGAAGGTCGAGACGAGGTTGTCACCACTTCGGTTGAGCACTCCGCCGTACTTGCGCTAACGGAGCAATTGGCGGCAAGGGGAGTCAAGACGCGCATTATTGCCGTAGATGCTTGCGGCCGGCTCGACATCGAGGCGTTTCGCTGCGCGCTTGGGCCACGCACAGCGATTGCCTCGGTTATGTGGGCCAATAACGAGACCGGAACGATATTTCCCGTGAAGTGTCTGGCCGGGTGGACCCGTGAGGCGGGAGCGCTATTTCACACAGATGCGGTGCAGGCCATTGGTAAAGTACGCTTAAACCTAAAGGACAGCACGATCGACATGCTTTCACTATCCGCGCACAAACTGCACGGCCCGAAGGGGGTAGGTGCGTTATATTTGCGTAAAGGGACAAAATTCCAGCCGCTGATCTGCGGCGGATCACAGGAACGAGGGCGGCGCGCTGGGACCGAGAATATTCCCGGAATCGTCGGACTAGGAAAAGCTGCCGAACTTGCGGCGGAGCGGCTTGAACCCGAGCGCATCCGCATTGGCGCGTTACGTGACCGCCTTGAGCAGGGAATTTTGCGCAATGGCGAGTGCGTTGTGCTTGGCGACATTCGCAATCGTTTGGCGAATACGACTAATATTGCCTTCGACCATCTCGAAGGTGAAGCGATTGCCCACCGTCTTAACCGGGCGGGCATCGCCGTATCGCTCGGGTCAGCCTGCAGGTCGGGCTCAATGCAGCCATCGCATGTTCTGCGTGCCATGCAGGTGCCTGCGTGGCGGATGCACGGCGCCGTGCGCTTTTCTCTTTCGCGCGAAACCTCCCTCGCCGAAGTCGATGAGGCCGTGTGCGCTGTGTCAGATATCGTGACTCGCATGCGCGCCAGCTCCCGCGCCACGGTCAGGGAGCAGACCTCGTGAAAATCATGATCCGCCGCTCTCCGGACACGGGCTTGTCAATCTACGTGCCAAAAAAGGATATCGAAGAGTCAATCGTGGCCTCCGAGTACGAGACCCTATGGGGCGGCTGGATCAAAGTCGCTAACGGTTGGGTGCTCGATTTGCCCGAGATGGCGAGCGACACACGGTTACCGATCACAATCGACGCGAAGAAGCGGGATGAGAGCGGCGACGATCCATGAAGCGCTCACGGAGATGAGCGCTGTCGATGCGGCGGATGCAAAGGTTACTCTCGCGGACCTTGGCGCCCGCCCTGGGGACCGAGATCATTGTCGTCTCTCTCGTCCTGGCATCAGGGAATTGAAAATGCGATGTGCTGAGCACAGCAGATGCATCGGTCGGCTTATTCGCCGGTAAGTCGGCGCTGTCTCGGGGCTTTGGGGGTCGACTGGCTGCGGCGCAGCATATCAAGATCAGCAAACGTCGGCCCGCCGCGACGGCATTGATGAGGCGGGGTTTACTCAGCCAGTCGGGACAAGGCGATTGCACCATCATCTTTGGCCCTCATTGCTGCCTGTCATATTCGGACGCGTGTTGCCCTAGTATTGGCCTTATGATGTCCGGCTTCCCCAGTTCGGATCGGGCCAATTGAGAGCGGCAGCGCGCGAAAGCCCGTTCAGATGAGCTGGATCGGGGCGAGCCCCGCGAGAGTGAAAAGCACACGAGATGGAGCCCCGAGTGAGAATGGCGACGCATCTGTCGCTTTGCCAACAAGCTCATCATTGCTGTCTTGCAAGTGCCAACGCTATCGCTGCGCCTACTCGGTGTACTGTGGTTGCATTCGCATCATCCTCGCCACGGCATGCAAGTTGCTAATCTTCCTGAAACGCGCTCTAGGATGATCTGTGGGCGTCGATGCTTGCAGGGGAGTGATCTCGGTCGTGGAGCGCGGAAAATATATCAAAGCAGCGGTCAATAGCGGGAAGATCATGCAGTCCATAACCGAGCATAAGGGCTGCCGCGCTTCGGCGAAGACCGGGCGGGCGAGCTGCGGCTCGCAGGCCGGCCGAGGCGATCTGCCGGTCGAAATCTGGGAAAGGGTGAAAAACCATCCCTGTTACAGCGAGGATGCGCACCATCATTACGCTCGCATGCATGTCGCGGTCGCACCTGCCTGCAATATCCAGTGCAATTACTGCAACCGAAAATACGACTGCGCCAATGAATCGCGTCCGGGTGTGGTGAGCGAGAAGCTCACCCCTGAGCAGGCAGTGAGAAAAGTGATCGCGGTCGCGACGACCATTCCGCAGATGACGGTACTTGGCATCGCTGGTCCCGGCGATGCCCTGGCCAATCCAGCAAAGACGTTCAAAACGCTCGCGTTGGTCACCGAGGCTGCTCCTGACATCAAGCTGTGTCTGTCAACCAACGGACTAGCGCTGCCAGACTATGTCGATACCATCGTGAGGGCCAAAGTTGACCACGTCACCATCACCATCAACATGGTCGATCCTGAAATCGGAGCCAAGATTTATCCATGGATCTTCTTCAACCACAAGCGATACACCGGCATCGAGGCGGCAAGGATACTCACCAATCGCCAGCTTCAAGGGCTCGAGATGCTTAGCGAACGGGGCATTTTGTGCAAGATCAACTCGGTGATGATCCCCAATATCAATGATGACCACCTGGTCGAGGTCAACAAGGCGGTCACGTCGCGCGGTGCCTTCCTTCACAATATCATGCCGCTGATCTCCGTACCCGAGCACGGAACAGCATTTGGCCTCAACGGTCAGCGCGGTCCGACGGCTCAAGAATTGAAAACGCTGCAAGATGCTTGCGAAGGGAAGATAAACATGATGCGGCATTGCCGGCAGTGCCGCGCTGATGCGGTCGGTCTACTCGGCGAGGATCGCAGCGCGGAGTTCACCAATGATCAGGTGATGAAAATGGACGTCCATTATGACCTGGAGATGCGCAAGGCTTATCAAAAAAGGGTAGAGAATGAGCGCGTCTCCAAAGTCGCGGCCGGTCAAAAGGAGTTGGCGGGAGTCTCCGGAGAGATGAGCGCGATCACTGTTCTAGTAGCCGTCGCAACTAAGGGCTCGGGATTGATCAACGAGCACTTTGGACATGCAAATGAATTCCAACTGTACGAGCTCTCCACATCCGGCGCCAAGTTCGTCGGGCTACGTCGTGTGGAGGGTTACTGCCAGGCCGGCTATGGCGAGGAAGATAGGCTATCCGTGATCATGCGCGACATCCGTGACTGCCACGCGGTCTTCGTGGCTAAGATCGGCGGCTGCCCCAAGAGCGGCCTGATCAAGGCTGGGATCGAGCCGGTCGATCAATTCGCCTATGAGTACATTGAGAAGTCGACGATCGCTTGGTTCAGGGCCTATGTCGGCAAAGTAAAGCGCGGGGAGATCCAGCATGTGCAGCGCGGCGTGCCCCCGCGTTGGCCTGGAGATCGGATCTCTGCGGCGTAAGGAGGAATATGTGCCATTCAAAATCATCGCCTCGCAGTGCACGAGCTGCTCAGCTTGCGAGCCTTTATGCCCGAACGTTGCTATTTCGGAGAAGGGGGGAAACTTTGTCATTGAAGCGGCGAAATGCAGCGAATGCGTGGGGCATTTTGACGAACCGCAATGTGCCGCTGCCTGTCCGGTCGACAACACCTGCGTGGTTGACAGGGCCTTGCCTCGCTACCAGGCGCCCGTCTGAAGTGTGGAGCCTGACCGGCAATGCAATCGCTGGTGCTGAACACGTCCCAAACGTCGCGCTGCGAACTGGCGGCTCCGCAGGCGCCGGCGTCTGCTCTTACGGACGGTGGCCGCTCTGGATTCCTGCGATGGGGCTGTTGCTGGCGGGCAGCACAGCCTGGCGACATTTCGGCGCTCGAGGGCGCCTCGTGATGCGGAGCAGAGTGTCCCCTCGGCGTGCCCCCGCGCCGTCGGTGCATGAGGAGCGAAATATGAACAGAATTCTCCGGGATAGCGACGCCGTCGAGCTAAGCGACCCACCCGCCTTCAGCTTTGGCCAAAAGCTTCGCGCCAATCGCGTCATCCGGAATGATGGCACCTATCCCGGCAAGGAGATCGGAGACGTCTTGGTCAAGAAGGGGGAGGTGGGCTACGTCGTCTCGATCGGCACGTTCTTGCAGCAATTCTACATCTACGGCGTGGAATTTTTGGAAAGCGGCTACCGCGTTGGCATGAAACGCAAGGAACTTGAGCCAGTGGATGCAGGCGAGGAGGTCGATGATTTGCCACTACCGGAGGAGTCATGACTCAGCGAGGTTTTCCAAAATATTGGTGGGGCCAGCGGGGTAAGCCGACAGCCGACCTGATCAAGCACCGCTCATCGGTCGATACGGAGACGGACGGAGCTTCGCTCGCCGCCAGGCCGAGCCGCCAGACCGTCATCGATACTCTCAACAACAAAGGATAGCGGTACGACGACCCCACCTCGTTTAGGTGGACGGGATGAGCGAGACTCGCGCGTGGATTTGACAACGCGAGGGACGCTCGTTCCATGCATCAAGACAGACATCAAGACGGGCATGATGCCGCCTCCTATCAGCGGATCGAGGTGATCACAGGGGAGAGGCGACGGCGCAGTTGGAGCGATGCGGAGAAGGCGCGGATCGTGGCCGAGAGTGCCGATCCGGAGACGAGCATTTCCGAGGTGGCTCGACGCAACGGGGTGAACCGGGGACTGCTCAGTGTGTGGCGGCGCCAGGCGCGGCTCGCGTCGAGCGAAGCGCCGCAGTTCGTGCAAGTCAGGCTCCAGGCCGCCGTCGAGGCGCAGCCGAACGCGATCGATAAGGCGCATGTTCTGACGGATCCGGCCGAGCGGATCGAGGTGATGATCGCGGGCGCGACGGTGCGCGTGCCCGTCGGCGTCGACGCCGCGACGCTGGAGCGCGTGCTGGCGGCGGTGAGATCGACGCGATGATCTCTTTCGGTCCAATGGTCCGTGTGTTCGTCGCGACGCAGCCGATTGACTTTCGTAAAGGCGTTCATGGCCTTGTCGCGCTGGTAGCGGAGGGATTAGGCGGCAAGCCCTACAGCGGTGACGTTTATGTCTTCCGATCGAAGCGATCGGATCGTTTGAAGCTACTGGTTTTTGACGGCTCGGGAATGGTTCTAGCGACGAAGTGGCTGGAGAATGGGGGCTTTGCCTGGCCACCTGTTCGCGAGGGTACGATGCCGGTGACGGGGGCGCAACTGGCGATGCTGATTGAAGGTCTTGCGGAGTGGTCGCGTGTGGTCCCGAAGGTGACGAAGCGGCCGACGAAGGTTGCCTGAAGCGTCTTGTTTTGCTGGCGATTGCGAGTGCGTTCGTGTAGCTCTGCGATATGGCGCTTCGCCCCGAAGATCTCCCCTCTGACCCTGCGGCTCTTGCCGAGATGGTGCTGGCTTTCGAAGGCGAGAACGATGATCTGCGCGCAGAGATCGCCACGTTGAAGAGCCTGATCTTCGGCGCACGATCGGAGCGCGCGGCGATCGTCTGCGCCGAACAGATCGCGTTTGATCTGGAACGGACCGCCGGCTCACAGCTCCCGGCCAATGACGACAAACCGGACGCGCCGCGGCCGGAGCGGCGCAAAGCGAAGCGCAACATCGGCGCGCTGCCGGCGCATCTGCCTCGGGTCGAGCGGGTGATCGAGCCGGCGTCCACGCTGTGCCCGTGCTGCACGGGTCAGATGCATCGGATCGGCGAGGAGAGCAGCGAAGCGCTCGATCGGGTTCCCGCGTGGCTGCGCGTGCTCCGCACGATCCGTCCAAAATACGCCTGCCGCTCCTGTGAGGGCCCGATTGTCCAGGCCCCGGCACCGGCGCGGCTCGTCGAGGGCGGCATGGCAACGACGGCGCTGATCGCGCATATCGCCGCGGCCAAATATGCCTGGCAATCGACGCTCTATCGCCAACGCAGATCCTGGCGGGTCAGGGTGTCGTCGTCGACCGTCAGACGCTGGCGCGCTGGATGGGGAGCGCGGCGTGGCTGGTCAGGGGCCTCTACGATCTGCAACTGAAGACTATGCACGGCTTCGAGCGGCTGTTCTGCGACGAGACGCCGATGCCAGTGCTCGATCCGGGACGCGGCCGCACGAGGATCTGCCAGTTCTGGGCGCACGCGACGGACGATCGGGCGTGGAAGGGGCCGGCGCCGCCGGCGGTCGCCTACGTGTTCGCAGGTGGTCGCGGCAAAAAGGAGATCGTGGCGCAGTTAGCCGGCTTCGAAGGCGTGCTGCAAGTCGACGGCTATGCCGCCTACGCCTCGCTGGCGGGCGATGCGATGATGTCGGGCCAGATCCAGCTGGCGTATTGTCTCGTTCACGCGCGCCGCAACTTCGTGAGGGTGCACAAGACTGCGGATTCCGATTTATTCCGGCCGGGTATTCCGACTTGAAGCCGGCCATCGTTCCGATTTGAAGCCGGCCACGATTCCGAAATGAAACCGGCCGGCATTCCGATTTGAAGTCGGCCGGGTTTTTGGAAGTCGGCGTTTTCGTTTGGATCAGTCCCTCAGGCATCAAGTCCCGCGTTGATCAACGTGGGGAAGCGGATGCCGGCCAAGAGAGAACTGACCATGCGACAGATACGACAGATGCTGCGGCTTGCCCGTGATGGGGTGAGCGCCCGGGAGATTGGGCGCACGCTCGGCGTGGCGCGCAGCACCATCCAGGACAACCTCAAGCGTGCCTCGACTGCCGGGCTGGCGTGGCCTTTGGCGGGCGATCTGACCGACGCCGTTCTTGAACAACGTCTGTTTGCCCATGCCGGCGTCAGGCGCGGCTTTCGCCGGCGCCGGGAGCCGGATTGGGCCTCGCTGGCCTGTGAGCTGAAGCGGCCTGGCGTCAATCTGATGGTGCTGTGGGAGGAGTACCGGGCGGTCCACCCGGAAGGTTATGGCTACAGCCGGTTCTGCGATTTATTCCGAGAATTCGACCGGCGGCTGTCTCCGACGATGCGGCAGGACCATCCGGCCGGCGACAAGGTCTTTGTCGATTACTCCGGCAAGAAGATCATGATCGTTGATCGCGAAACCGGGGTTGTACGCGATGCGGAGATCTTCGTCGCCGTGCTTGGCGCCTCGAATTACACCTACGCCGAGGCGACCTGGACGCAGACACTTCCGGACTGGATCGAGGCCCATGTCCGGATGTTCCGGTTCTTTGGCGGGGTGCCGCGCCTCGTCGTCCCTGACAATCTGAAGTCCGGCGTGCACCGGGCTTCGTTCTACGACCCTGAAATCAATCGCAGCTACGGGATGATGGCGTCCCATTACGGCGTTGGCGTCCTTCCGGCACGGCCAAGAAAGCCGCGGGATACCCCGCGGGTCACTTCAAATTCCTCCGGGTGTGGTCAGTCAAATTCCTCCACCCGCGAGGCAGGACAAGGGACTGTTAGTTTGAGTTTGTTTCCCGGGCAAGAGCTTCAGCGGCTTCTTTGAGCCGATAGCTGCGTCCGTCGAACTCAAGCAGATGGCAATGATGCATAAGGCGATCGAGGATCGTCGTGCTCATAGTGTTGTCCCCAAGGTATGCCCCCCAATCCTGCACGACGCGATTGGAGGTGACGATGACGCTGCGGCGCAGTTTGTAACGCTGATGGATCAGGGTCTGCAGCAAAGTGCCGGCGTCGTCGGGGATGGCGCGTGCGAGGAATAGATCGTCCAGCACGAGGAGATCGCAGTCGATGATGGTTCGCAGCCGGACCTCGCGTTGTGCCGGAGAGTTCAGGGCGTAGCGGTGGAAGAAGTCGTCGGTCTCAAGATACTGGACCTTGTGGCTTTGCAGGATCGCCTGATAGGCAATCGCCTTGGCGATGTGCGACTTCCCGGTGCCAGGTTTGCCAACAAGCAGAGCGTTCTCGCCAGCGGCAATGAACGCCAGGGTGTGGAGCTGGAAGCAGGTCTGACGTGGCAGTTTGGGATTGAAGGACCAGTCGAACTCGGCGAGCGTCAGCTTTTCGTCGAGCCCGGATTGCTGGTATCGCCGCTCGATAAGACGGGACTGACGACGGTCCAGTTCATCCTGCAGGATAAGGGAGAAGGTCTCGAGGAAGGGCTGGTTGGCGCCCTGCGCCTGGAGCACGCGCGTCTGCAGCGTGTCGCGGACACCCGACAGGCGCAGCTGTCGTAGGCAACGCTCAATTTCCGGCATGGTCATCATGTGGCTAGGTCTCCAGTTTAAGGTGAGAAGGTGCAGCGGGAGCGCTCGTGGCGCCGGAGTTGGCCGGGGTTGCGCAGGCGACACGAGCGCGGATTGCCGTGGCGTGATCGTCGTGAGCCTCGGCCTGCCGACCATTGTCGTCGGCGTCGCGCCGCACAGCGCGGCTGAAGAGGTCGCCGTATTCCGCGGGGGTACGGATCAGCGGATGATCCTGGGTGAGCGGCGATGCCGGCTGTGGCGTCACTCCAACCTGCTCGATCGCCTGTTCGAACAACCGCTCGACGGTCGCACGCACGTGCTTGTAGCGGTAGATGCGGTTGTCGATGGCGTGCGCGCAGGCCTGCTCGACCAGCCGCGCCGGATACTTCCGGCCCAGCCCGACAATGCCCCACATCGCGCGCTGTCCGGGGCGCCCTTCGGTGTCGAACACCTGCTGGCACAAGGCCCTGGTCTGCGGTCCGATGCGCTCGGCGCTCGCCAGCAGCACGGCGGTTTGCCGCGACGGGTTGAACGGCCGTTCGCTGGTCGGCAGGACGACAGAACCGGGGTGCGCCATCCGGGAATGAACACGCAGCAGCGCACGGGTGTGGCGATCACGGATCTCGATCGTGGTGGTGTAGATGCGCACGACGACCTGGCTGCCGATCGGCGCGGGCCGCGCGGCGTAATAGCTGTTGTCGACGCGTACGGTGGTGTCGTCGCAGACAGTCCGGACGACTTCGGTGAAGATGCGGAAGGGAGCGACAGGCAGCGGCCGCAGGTGCGGCTTCTCTTCCTGGAACATCGCCTCGACCTGACGGCGCGTGCTGCCGTGGATGCGTTTGGAAGCCCAGTTCTCCTCCCAGTGCCTCAAGAACTCGTTTTGCGCCTCCAGCGTCTCGAAGCGCCGTCCGGCCAGCGCAGTGCCCTGGGTATGTTGAATCGCATTCTCGACGCATCCTTTCCGATTTGGATCGGCCACGCGCGCGGGATCGGCGACCACGGCGTAATGAGCCAGCATCGCGCTGTAAATCGGGTTGAGCTGGGGCTCGTACAAATCCGGCTTGAGGACGCCTTCCTTCAGGTTGTCGAGCACGACATAGCTGGGGACCCCGCCAAAATACCGGAACGCCTCTTCGTGGAGCTGCGCCCAGACTTGTTGGCTGGACTTCCAGACTACCCGCCGGAAGCTGCGCCGCGAGTAGCGTAGCGTCATCACGAACAGGCGGGGACGACGGTACCGCCCGCTCTTCGGATCAACCGTCGGCGCGCCCTCGCCATAGTCGACCTGAGCTTCCTCGCCGGGGAGGAACTCAAGACGATCAAACTGCTCAGGATCAGCGTGCCGCAACCGGCGCACAAACCGCTTGACACTCTGGTAGCTGGACGGAAAGCCAAATTGATCAACCAGGTCCTGGTAAATCGCCTGCGCGTTCCGCTTCAGCCGGACCTGTTCTTCGATCCACGTCCGATGCGCTTCGCAAGCCGAACGGGCCAGGCTGCTGGTGACCGTCGCTTCCGATGTCCCAAAAGCCGGTGGTCGGGGTGGAGGAATTTGGCCGTCCGCGCTCACCGAGCCGGTGGTCACTTCCCCGGGGGAATTTGCCTCCGCACCGGCCCGCAGCGCCTGATAACGCCGGATCGTCTTGCGATCGACACCCGTTAGCCGGTGAATCTCGCGCTGGCTGGTGTTGCGATCAAGTAATGTAAGTACGGTGCTTTGCAGATGTCGCTTCAAGACGTTCAACTCCCCGGCCCCTTGCTGGCTAAAGGGGTCGAACATAAACGTCCTGCCTGACCGGCTACTGCTGTTCAGCGGCGCTGACGGCGATCATCAGGTGGGGGAGTTTCAAGTGACCATACCCGGGGGATTTTGACCGACCCACGGGGGATAAGGCAAAAGTGGAGGCCGGGGTTCGGTTTGCCCAGACCTATATCCTCGGGCGGCTTCGTCGCCAGACCTTCTTCTCGTTGGCCGAGGCGAACGCAGCCATTGCCGCTGCGCTGGAGCGGATCAACGCGCACATCATGCGCCGGCTCGGTGTCAGTCGCCGTCAATTGTTCGAGACGGTCGAGATGTCGGTCCTGGCGTCGTTGCCGGACGCCGATTATCAGTTTGCGGAATGGCGCGTGGCCCGCGTCTCGCTCGATTATCATGTCGAGATCGACGGCTTCTTCTACTCAGTTCCACACGGCCTGATCCGGGAGCAGGTCGACGTCCGCGCCACCACCCGGACCATCGAGCTGTTCCATCGGGGTTCGCGTGTTGCGAGCTATGCGGGATTTTGGGTGACGAGGCGATCAGGCGGCGTGGTTTTCCGGCACTTGGATGACCTCGATGCCGTTTTCGAATCTGACACCTGCGCTGACCTTCGGCAACTGATTTGTGCCTTTCAGCCGCCGCCAGGTCTTTGATGCGGCGCAGAGCAGCTTGAACACCATCAACTTGGCAGTCGTTGACGATAACGAACCTTTCGTGCGCACCGTTCTGTGCCGGACCGTCGCGAACACGCTTTCGATGGGATTCGTCGTCCGCAAGTGGTCCCAATGCTCGGCGGGGAATTCGTAGAACGCAAGCATTGCGTCGCGATCTTTCGTCAGGCACTCGACCGCCTTGTCGTACTTCGCTCCGTATTTCTCGGCAAAGACATCGATCGCCACTTCGGCCGAAGCTCGGTTGGACGCCAAATAGACCTCGCGCAGATCCTTCTTCATGCTGGCCTGTACCGACACTGCGACTTTGTTCAAGATATTCGCGGTTTTGTGCACCCAGCACCGCTGATGTCGCGTGGCGGGAAAGACCTCGTCGAGCGCCTTCCAGAAGCCGAGCGCGCCGTCACCGACGGCGATTTCCGGGGCGATCTTCAGCCCTCGGGTTTTCGCCTCGACGAGCAGTTCGTGCCAGCTCTGCGTGCTCTCGCGCACGCCGACCTGGAAGCCGATGAGTTCCTTCTTGCCTTCCGGCGTCGCGCCGATCAGCACCAGCATGCATTCGCTGTGGTCTTCCATGCGAGCCTGCAGGAAGACGCCGTCCGCCCACACGTATACGTACCGGCGCGCCGACAGATCGCGCTTCTGCCAACGCTCGTACTCGAGCTGCCACTCCGTCGTCAGTCTGGAAACCACCGCCGGAGAAAGATTCGGCGCATCCTTGCCCAAGAGCGCCGCCAGCGCCTCCTGGAAGTCGCCCGTCGAGATGCCTCGCAGGTACAGAACCGGCAAAAGTGCATCCAAGCTCTTCGTGCGCCGTGCCCACAACGGCAGGATCGCGAGCTATGGCGGAATCTGGGTGATGACGGTGTGAGGAAGGCGGCGTATCGAGGCGGGTGACGAGCCTGCCAGAACCTCTCGAGGAGAGCGATACGCCATGACCGAGACTACCAATGTTCTTGCTTTCCGTCAGCCGTCCGCGGTTGATGATCCACTGACCGATATCGTTCGTGCCGGCGCGCGGGACCTGCTTGCCAGGGCGATCGAGATCGAGGTTGGCGCGTTTCTGGCCAGCACGGCCAATCTGACGCTGCCCGACGGTCGAGCGCGCCTGGTCCGACATGGGCACGGTCCGGTGCGCGAGATTGCGACCGGCATCGGTCCGGTGGAGGTCGCTCGTCCCAAGGTCCGCGACCGCGGAGCGAGCGGGCCAGGCGACCGCCTCCGCTTCAGTTCGGCAATCCTGCCGCTATGGGCGCGGCGGACGAAGAGCCTGGATGCCTTGATCCCGGTCCTCTATTTGCGCGGCATCTCGACCGGCGACTTCCAGGAGGCGCTCTCGGCGCTGCTCGGCAAGGATGCGCCGAACCTGTCGCCTTCGGTGATCGCCGGCCTGAAGGCCGATTGGCAGGTCGAGTACGAACGCTGGCAGAGACGCGATCTGTCGGCGCGTCGCTATGTCTACATCTGGGCCGATGGCGTGTACCTGCAGGCCCGCATGGAAGATCACAGCGAATGCATGCTGGTGCTGATTGGCACCACGCCGGAAGGCAAGAAGGAGCTGATCGGCTTCCAGGTCGGCGTGCGCGAGAGCGCGCAGAGCTGGCGCGAACTCCTGATCGACCTGCGGCAACGCGGGTACGGATTGCCCCGCAACTCGCCATCGGCGACGGCGCCCTCGGCTTCTGGAAGGCACTGGACGAGGCCTTTCCCGGCACGCGGCACCAACGATGCTGGTGCCATAAAGTGAGCAACGTACTCGACAAGGTCGCCAAATCCGTGCAGGGCCCCATGAAGAACGACCTGCGGAACATCTATCTGGCCCCACACCGGGCCGAAGCTGAAACCGCGATCGACGTCTTCGTCGAGAAATACCACGTCAAATACGGACGTGCGGTGGAGTGCCTGATCAAGGATCGCCATGCGCTGCTCGCCTTCTTCGACTTCCCTGCTGAGCACTGGATCCACCTACGCAGCTCGAACCCGATCGAGAGCGTCTTCGCCACGGTGCGCCACCGAACGGTGCGGACCAAGGGATCGCTGTCGCAACAAACTGCGAAGCTGATGGTGTTCAAGCTCATCGACGCCGCATCGAAGACCTGGCGGCGATTGAAGAGCACGAACCAGTTGCCGAAAGTCATCGCCGGTGTAAAGTTCATCGACGGAATCGAAGTCATTCCGAACACTGAAAGCCACGCCGCCTGATCAGGCCGCGTCACCCAAAATCAGCCATAGCTCCAGGATCGCCGAGGTGAAGCGGATCCGCTCGCCATCGCTGGTCACCGCGCGATCGCGAATCTTTACCCGGGCGACTTCGACGGCGCCGATCCCCGTCTGGATCGTCCGCACTGGACCATGGCCGTGTCGCACGAGGCGGTCGCGGCCATCGGGAAGCTTCAAGCCCTTCATCGCGGCGAGAAACGCCTCGGCTTCCATCTCGACAGCCTGCGCAAGCAGCTGCCGAGCTCCAGATCGCAAAATATTCGTCAGTGGATCGTCGATCTCATCGGGCTGACGCAGTGGGACAATGTTGCTATGCTCGTTCATGGCGTATCGCTCTCCTTGAGGTTCTGGCAGGCTCGACACCCGCCTCGATACGCCGCCTATCTCATTCCGTCATCACCCAGTTTCCCGCATAGCTCCTTGGCGGCTGCTTGCCGGGTTAGCTAGTACCCGGAATCAGAGCTGAGTGATACGGCGGCCTTTGAAACGGCGTTGACGGACCTTTTTCTTGGTCCAGACGAAGGGCTCGGCTCTGTCGTTGTATGCGTTGACGTAGGCATCGATGTGTTCCTGAAGCTGCTTGAGGCTCGTGAAGGAGTTGCCGCTGAGCGACTGCCCCTGCAAGATGGAAAACCATACTTCGACCTGATTGAGCCATGACGCACTTGTCGGCGTGAAATGAAATTGCACGTTGGGGTGGGCCTTGAGCCAGTCCTCGTTCTTTTTATGGGTGTTGAGGTTGTCGAGGATGACGTGAAGCTTGCGGTTCGGAAAAGTCGCGGTGACGCTGTTCATGAAATCGAGAAACTCGACGCGGCGCCGGCGTTTTGAATGGGTCGCGATGATCTTTCCGGTGGCGACTTCGAGCGCCGCAAACAATGTTGTGGTGCCATGCCGCTTGTAATCGTGGCTTTGGCCGGTCAAGGCGCGGCCATTGGGCAACTTCAGATAACCCTGCGCTCGCTCCAAAGCCTGGATCGAGGGCTTCTCGTCCACGCACAGCACAATGGCCTTCGCCGGCGGCGCGACATAGAGGCCGACAACATCGGCGGCTTTGGCCGTAAAGTTCGGGTCGTTGCTCTCGCACCAGGACTTGCGAGCCACCAGGTCAATCTTGTGGCTGCGCAGGAACCGCCAGACATATTGGACATCGACATCGCCCAGCGCCTCGGCCAGCAGGGGGCCGGTCCAGCGCGCAAACCCTTGCGGTGGCGGCTTATCCAGCAGCTTCAGAATCCGCTTGTCGGTCGTCTTCGTATAGATCGGCTGCTTGCCAGGCCGCGGCTTGTCTTGCAGCCCTTCAAGGCCATGGTCGGCATAGCGATGCCGCCAAAGGCTGACAATCCGCGGCTGGACCCCAACTTCCTTGGCGATCGACCGGGTGCTGCGCCCATCCGCCGCCAACAGAACTATCCGCGCCCGCTTCAAATCGCGCTGCAACGTCACCGGTGAGCGACAGCACGCCTCAAGCACCTTGCGATCTTTCCTCGAAAGGTGGACTTCTCTTGCTTCGGGTATCATCCCGACCTTGAATCACGACTCACGTTCCAAGAAAAGTGGGTACTAGCATGGTCGGCTCGACGTTGGGGGGCGGATCGTCTGAGATTAACCGGGCACTTCGCGGCCAAGATTAGGCTGTCAGCGGCGTATCGCCTTCTTATCAGGCAAATGGGAAAATGGCTTCGGTCTTAAGCGTGGCGAAACAGACGTATGATCATATTCTGAGTCGACGTTTGTGTAATGTTACTCACGTGCTGCGCGATTCGTAACTTGCAGCGCGAGCAACGCCAGCGGTTCCCTCTCTTGCGAGCTGACGCGTCGATGGCGCGTCAGCCGGCTTTCCGTGTCAGTCCGGCGAGAGTAGGAGACGAGCTCGATGATCCTGCTGGGATCCGAGTTTATCAAACGGCCTCTCCACTCTGGCTCTGCTCTAACGTCAGAACTTGTAAGCGACGCCGCCGCTGACGAGCCATGGATCAATATGGGCGCGGCCCGTAACGGCAATCGCATTGTTTAAGGTGGCCGAGTACTCCGGCCGCAGCCACAGCTTTTTAACGTCAAAGTTGAGGCCCCAGTGGCGATCGAGCATGTAATCGAAACCGAATTGGACTGCCGCGCCGAATTGGTTTTTGATGTTTAGATCCGTGACGGAAAGCCCGGCGAGCGAAGTATTGGCTGCCGATTGGTTGAAGAATACAGTGTAGTTGATGCCCGCGCCGACATAGGGCTTAAGCGGCCCAAAATCGGTGAAGTGATATTGCAGGGTCAGTGTAGGAGGCAAGAGCCAGGCTTTGCCGATATCGAGCCCTGTGAGCGCGCCATTGCCGCTGACGTGATGGCTGGTCACGCCGAGAATGAGTTCGGCGGCTAAGTTAGCTGTGAAGAAATAGGTGATGTCGAGCTCTGGTATAGCTTGATCGCTGATCGAAAGCCCAGAGTTGGGTGATGACAGCAACGGCGTCCCTGGAACGTTGACAGAACTGCCTGCGGTATCCGGCAAAACGCCAAGCACGCGCAGGCGGATCATCCACGGGTTGCGGGGTTCAATAGGGGGAGCTTTATAGTAGACCGGCGCCGGACCCAGATCAGCACCACGTACCGAGTTGCTGGCCAACGAACGAGGTCGCTAGCACGAAGACCGATACAGTTGCCAGGACTGTTCTTGCTCTCATCGAATTCTCCATTCCAGAAGTCGCGCGAGAAGCCGCGCAAGGTCTCTGTCACACATAAGGAACGGCGAAAGATTTGATACCAATCAAATATGGGAGCGATCGTGCCGCTCAGTTGCATCAGGATCACAGCTGCGAAACACGTTTTGCTAAAGGAAATACTCGCGCCAAGCAAGCCGCAAGTCGAGAACGTCATTCTTCTGGTGTGATCGTCCGGAACAGGCTCATTCGCTTGATCCCATCTTCGGGCAGCGCGTGCGAGTTGCTTGGTGCAGGCATCCCTGGAGATGCTCCTGCGTCTGGTGGCCAAGCAGCGACAGCGCGGGCTCGCGATCGAGCCCGGCACATCGTATTCCGTCTAAGTCGATCAACGGTCGTCGTATCAGGAGTGGATCACTCACCATCAATGCGAGTGCGCTCGCCGCGTCGATAGAATCGAGATTGACTTCGCCCGACTTGACACGAGGCGCGGCTCGGTTGAACCAGGAGCCGACGGGCATATTGCGAAAGAAGCTGCGCAATTCGTCCGCATGCCATGGCTCCTTCAAGATGTCCTGGACGACCACGTCATGACCGGCGGACTTTAGCGCTTGAATCTGACGCGCGTTCGTGGCGCAGCCGGGCTTCTGATAAAAGATGATTGTAGCCACGGCGTACCTATGTAGGCGTGCTATGCTGGGCGAATAGCACAGGGCTGCTGCTTCCCGGGAGCCATTCGAAGTTCTTGACAGTCAACGTCAATATCAGCGCATGGTGCGCCCTCAGCGAATTTGCAAAGCCGCTGGCCCGTCTCATTTTGACTCCGTCCGGCATCTTTACTCCTCACATGGCTGAGCTTGCGCGAGCGGGAGCAAGCTCTGTTCCACAATGGCGGCATCGGCTAAGTCAGCCTATTCGGCTGTTGGCGTTCATGTTTGCGATTGTTTGTTCGTTGTCTGACAGCCGGGCAGATCTTGTCAGATCCAAAACAGCCTACGATCACGCGCCGGCTGGTTGCTTTTGGAAACGTAATCAGAAGCTTAAGGTGCCGGGTTAGACCTTGGCACGGCTGTTGCTGATAAGCGGCAGCAACACTGAGTGAGGGCTGAGTGCACGCCGACGTGTAAGGCGAGCGATGCGCTCCTTCCCTTGAACCCGTGTGCCCCCGCTTCTGCGAGGGAAGCAAAGCTCGCAAAAGAAGCGCGCAACGTTTGGCAAATCGGTTGATGGAGAGCAGCATGGCTTCACTAAGACAAATCGCCTTCTACGGGAAGGGCGGAATCGGCAAGTCCACCACTTCGCAGAACACGCTAGCGGCGCTGGCAGAGATGGGTCAGAAGATCCTGATTGTAGGGTGCGATCCGAAAGCGGACTCGACTCGCCTTATTCTGCACGCCAAGGCTCAAGACACGATTTTGAGTCTTGCCGCGAGCGCCGGCAGCGTGGAGGATCTAGAGCTCGAGGACGTAATGAAGGTTGGCTACCAGGACATTCGCTGCGTTGAGTCCGGTGGCCCTGAGCCAGGTGTCGGCTGCGCCGGCCGCGGTGTCATCACCTCGATCAATTTTCTTGAAGAGAACGGAGCCTACGAGAACATTGACTATGTTTCTTACGATGTGCTTGGCGACGTTGTTTGCGGTGGCTTTGCGATGCCAATCCGCGAAAACAAGGCGCAGGAGATCTACATCGTGATGTCTGGTGAAATGATGGCAATGTATGCCGCAAACAATATTTCCAAGGGGATCCTGAAATACGCGAACTCAGGTGGGGTGCGGTTGGGCGGCCTGATCTGCAACGAGCGGCAGACCGACAAGGAATTGGAACTGGCGGAAGCGTTGGCCAAGAAGCTTGGCACTCAACTGATCTACTTCGTGCCGCGTGACAATGTGGTGCAGCATGCAGAGCTGCGTCGCATGACGGTGCTTGAATATGCACCCGATTCCAAGCAGGCTGATCACTATCGGAAACTAGCGGCCAAGGTTCACAATAATGGCGGCAAGGGCATCATCCCGACCCCGATCTCAATGGATGAGCTCGAGGACATGCTGATGGAGCATGGCATTATAAAGGCCGTGGATGAATCAATCATCGGCAAAACCGCCGCCGAACTCGCAGCTTCGTAAAGGCCGCGAGTCGCCGCCTTGCGAAGGCGAGCGACAGATGCCGGTCTCCCTCACCCCCCCTTCCCGGGGGGGGGGGCCGGCATACTGACGATCGGCCGCGAAAACCAGAGTGCGCCGTGACGAACCACGCATTGTGAAAAACCGCAGAGTTATGTCCGAGCCGCACGTCCTTCCGTTCACGACTGCCTGTGCTGCTGACGCCAATAGCCAGTTGCACAAGGGAATTTCAACCTACCGGCTGCTCACCGGTGAACATCCTGCAAATGCCGATATCGCCATCGACAGCAATCTCGATCGCCATGCCCTGGCGTCTATCCTGGCGGCTGCCACGATGGATGGTGGCTGTCTGTCTGAGAAAGTTGGCCTGTCCGGCGTTGAATTGGCGGTCTTACTGGAGCAGCACTTTCTCCCAACCGGGATCAGGGCCCCGGAGCAGGCCGCGCCCTTCAAGCGGGAAGAGGATGAGGAGATCGCAATGCTTCGCGATCTGTTGCTCAAGCATCGCTCGACGGAAGGGGATATCGGCCGGTGGCTGGCTGCGATGATCGCGCGCCGCGCCATGGAGCCGGACCATCTTTGGGAAGCTCTCGGCTTGCGTGATCGTGGCGAACTCTCGCTCGTGATGAGCCGGCATTTCGCGCCGCTCGCCGCGAGCAATGTCAACAATATGCGTTGGAAGCGCTTCTTCTACCGCATGCTTTGCGAGGACGAAGGCCTTGCGATGTGCACGACACCCGTGTGCAATCAATGTAACGAATTCAACATCTGTTTCGGTGAAGAAAGCGGTGAGAGCCGGATGGCCGAGCGTCGGCGCGATTTGCTGTTGCAGGCCGCAGCATGGCCGGCTGTGTCCAGCGGCCGGGCATCTGAAACGCCAGGAGAGACCGCAGTCGCATCGTTATCCGAAAAGGCTTCACCGCATTTGTAGGCCGCAGGTCGGAGGAGGGCGCGGATCACCAACTTGGATGCGAGCGGACGGCCGTGTGGTTAAGGCGGCAAGATCGAGTGCTAGGCTACAGTTCACCCGTGTTGGTGCGCCGCAACGGACCTGTCGCACCAAAGGGCAACGCGTTCGGCCTCATAGCGCTGTCGCATTTGCCACGATGCATTTGCTGAACAAGGTCATAAAGAGAAGCGTGACTTCTTGCACTAGGTCGGCCGTTAGGATCACAAAGACTGCGGCGGTAACGGCGGGCGCGGTCAACAAAAACATCGCGTCCGCGCAATTATCGAAGCAGATCTTCCGCTTACCATGATGGAGTGCCGCACGGACCCGGGAAAGAGGCGCCGACGCGAGGGTCGACGCAAGGGTGTCGATGAAATATGTGGTCCCTTGCCACAATATCCATGCCGTCTTCGGGCTGTGTAGTCATCAGGAGCTAACGATGGAAAAGGTCAACCAAGTGTTAGGATATACCGGGCCCGCGAACTTCAGGTGTCAGTCATGAGAAGTCTTTCCGCGCCGTCACCGAGTTCTCATCAGATTGAGCGCAACCGCAAAACCCGCGGGCGCGTTGTCGTTACTGTTTCGGATCCGCTCAATGTGGGCGCTCACCAGAGCTAAACCGAAGGAGAATATTCGATGATCAGCTCATCCCCAGCAACCGGTATTCTAGATCGACTCGGCAAGGCCTCATCGGCAGAGGAGTTTTTTTCGCTGCTTGGCGTCGAGTACGACCCTAAGATCGTGAATGTCGCGCGCCTTCACATTTTGAAGCGCATGGGACAATACCTCGCACAGGAGAAATTTGCTGGTGCCGCAGAGCCGGAAATCAGAACTCGATGCAAGGCGATGCTGGAACGGGCATATGGAGATTTCGTGGCATCGTCACCGATCGACGAGCGAGTGTTCAAGGTTTTGAAGGATGCCGTCTCAGACTCCAAGAAGGCTGCGGCCTTCGTTCCTTTGAGCGAGTTGAAGTGACCTAGCGTTCCACTGTAAGCGAAGTCTGTCCGGCGGACGCCGAGGCGCTCCGTTAATGCGGCTTTCTATTTATCGCGGCAAGTCTCTTAGTCATGGCCCGGCCAACGGCTGTCGTATTCCCGACCCATGTCCGGATTATTCGTGACCAGGTATCAGCAGCTGTTTGATGTGTGGCGCAAGCCAATACGTCCCACTGACTTCAATCGTCTTTGCAACTGGTACGACACTTGCTGTTGTCCTGCTGATCTGATCATCGATGCCGACAGATGGTGGCGCCCGCGGTGAGTTTGAAGGAGGACCCATGATGCTGCTTACATTGCCTGCCGAGCCCCCTGCGGCATCATATCGAGGCCTACGATGCCGTCAGGTCTGTTCGCAACGGTCTTTGACGCGGTCGCAGTTTCGTAGTGACGGTGAGATGGTAGTCAATAATAGGTGTCCCCTTCGCGCGGCTCTTGCGGCGGCTATGCACAGTAGCGTCCGCATCAAATCGGCCCCCGATCCCGCTCAAATGTGTCTGCATCTCATCGCAGATAGAAACTGCGCTACGAAAAGTGGTGCCCTCCTCCCACACGGAGTGCCAGCGCTGGAGGCTCGGCACGGTCGCGTGACAGAAGCCTTGCCAGGACCTCCATCGATGGTACCGGCGAGGCGCCGCGAACGGACTAGTCAACTAAGGCATGGAAGTGGCCGGTCAGGATCACCTCGTCCTGGCCGGCCACGGTGGCGCTCGTCGAGCCCGGCACCCAAGGATTCAGTTTGCAAGATCCCTCCAAAGCCGGCCGAATGGGTGCGCCAATTGCGACGACGCGTATTGTGGTGCGACTGGTCCGAGCGCGCAGGCGGGCAGAGCAGCCAGCCACTTGCCGGCCAAAAGTGAACTTCGGTTAACGAAAGCGAAAAAGCAACCCGTGGCGCGGGCGCGCCTATCGTCGAGAGGAATTTAGACTATGAGCAAGGTCAGCAAAACGGCGATGCCAGCAGGGGCCGGCCGCGGAGCAGCCAAAAAAGAACTGCCGGAGCACTTCAAGTCGTACAAGCACGTCTGGGTCTTCGTCGAGCTGGAGCGGGGCCAAGTGCATCCCGTTTCCTGGGAGCTCATGGGTGCGGGGCGTGGTCTTGCCGACAGGCTAAACGTGAATCTTGCCGCTGTCGTTGTCGGTCCGGAGGGGCAGCACACACGCAACGCCGCACTTGAAGCCTTTTGCTACGGCGCCGATCTGGCCTATCTCGTGAGCGACAATGTGTTGTCGGATTACCGCAACGAATCTTATACGAAAGCGCTCACCGAACTCGTCAACACCTACAAGCCCGAGATATTGCTGTTGGGTGCCACGACGCTTGGTCGCGATCTCGCAGGTTCCGTGGCGACGAATCTATCGACGGGGCTTACTGCCGACTGCACCACGCTGGACGTGGACGCCGACGGTTCACTTGCGGCGACGCGGCCAACTTTTGGCGGCTCGTTGCTCTGCACAATCTATACCTTGAATTACCGCCCGCAGATGGCCACGGTCCGCCCGCGAGTGATGCCGATGCCTGCACGCGTTATGCGCGATGCCGCTCGTATCGTCGTTCATCCGCTCGGCCTTGTAGAAGACGATATAGTCACGAAAGTATTGTCCTTCCTACCCGACCGCGATGCAGAAACTTCCACTCTGGCCTATGCCGATGTTGTGGTTGCGGGCGGCCTTGGACTGGGATCGCCTGAGAACTTCCGGTTGGTACGCGAGCTCGCAGCTCTGCTTGGGGCTGAATATGGCTGCTCGCGTCCTCTCGTGCAAAAGGGCTGGGTTACGTCTGACCGGCAAGTCGGTCAGACAGGCAAAACCATCCGGCCGAAGCTCTATATTGCCGCGGGCATTTCCGGTGCGATCCAGCACCGGGTCGGCGTCGAGGGCGCGGATCTGATCGTCGCCGTTAACACGGACAAAAACGCTCCGATCTTCGACTTCGCCCATCTCGCGATCGTCAGTGATGCTATGCAATTGTTGCCAGCCCTGACGGCTGCATTTCGCGCGCGGCTTCTGCCAGATTCGCGCGCCAGGATCGCGGTCTAGAGGAGATATTGATGATTGAAGAGAGATTCGATGCGATCGTGGTCGGAGCCGGTATGGCCGGCAACGCGGCGGCATTGACGATGGCCAAACAGGGCATGAAGGTGCTGCAGCTCGAGCGGGGCGAATATCCCGGATCGAAAAATGTGCAGGGGGCCATCCTCTATGCCGACATGATGGAAAAGCTGATCCCCGAGTTTCGAGAGGAGGCGCCACTCGAACGCCACCTGATCGAACAGCGGTTCTGGATGATGGACGATCGCTCGCATGTCGGCATGCACTACCGTTCGGAGGACTTCAACGAGCAGAGGCCGAACCGCTATACGATTATACGCGCCCAGTTTGACAAATGGTTTTCTTCAAAGGTGCGGGAAGCTGGCGCGATCGTGCTTTGCGAGACCACCGTCACAGAGCTCGCGCAGGACGATCGTAACAGGGTCGTCGGTGTTCGTACAGATCGCCGTGACGGCGAGATACATGCTGACGTCGTCGTTCTGGCCGAAGGGGTCAATGGCTTGCTCGGCACGCGTGCGGGCCTGCGCGCCCGTCCGGCACCCGATAACGTTGCGCTCGCGGTGAAGGAAATGCACTTCTTGCCCCGTGAAACCATCGAAGCACGCTTCAATCTTAAGGGGGATGAAGGCGTCGTGATAGAGGCTGCCGGTACCATTTCCCGCGGCATGACCGGGATGGGTTTCATCTACGCCAACAAAGAGTGCATTTCGCTTGGCATCGGTTGTCTCGTCGCCGACTTCCAACGCACGGGCCAAACGCCGTATGGCCTGCTCGATGAATTCAAAAGGCATCCCTCTGTGGCGCCACTGATAGCAGGGTCCGAAGTAAAGGAATATTCGGCGCATCTCATTCCCGAAGGCGGTTACAAATCGATCCCACAGCTTTATGGGGAGGGCTGGGTCGTCGTGGGCGATGCCGCCCAACTCAACAATGCCGTTCATCGTGAGGGCTCCAATCTCGCGATGACATCGGGCCGTATCGCGGCCGAAGCGATAGGTCTGGTCAAATCGCGCGGCGAACCGATGAGTGCAACAAATCTCTCAATCTACAAAAAGATGTTGGACGATTCTTTCGTCATCAAAGATCTCAAGAAGTACAAGGATTTGCCACCCCTCATGCATACCCACTCCGAAAATTTCTTTCTCACTTATCCGCAGCTTATCTCCAAGGCGATGCAGAACTTTGTGCGCGTCGATGGTACGCCCAAGGTTGAGAAGGAGAAGGCGAGCCTCAAATCCTTTGTCAAGACGCGGTCATGGTCAGGTCTGGTCGGCGATGCTTACCGTTTTGCCAGGGCCTGGCGGTGATCGCGACAGTGTGAAGTCCAACAGTGGAAGGCAAAAGCATGAATGTCGAACCCTCCGTGCGCGTCGAAGACAAGCTGTACTACAACCGTTATCTTGTCGACGCCGGGCACCCTCACGTCAGGGTACGTGCGCACAAGACGCCATCGCCGCAGCTCCTCACACTTTTGAAGGCCTGCCCGGCGCGATGCTACGAGCTCAACGACAACGGCCAGGTCGAAGTTACAGTTGATGGCTGCATTGAATGCGGTACCTGCCGCGTGATCGCCGAGCCGACCGGCGACATCGAATGGAGCCACCCGCGCGGCGGATATGGTGTTCTGTTCAAGTTTGGGTGATGACAGAGCGAAGGGTGGTGCGGCGTTAGCCGACGCGATCTCACTGTATCTGTGGCGCGCTCACTGTCACCTGCATAGCGCCGGGTTGTTTGAGAAGACACCCGTCATCGCAACGCGACGCAAGACGTGACATGCAGATAAGCAGCAAAAGGCTCGTTGTGGCGCCACTGAGTAGCGCCACGATGCCGTCGATCTGATGGCAGAGAAAAGATCAGTCTCCTGCCTGAGGGGAGGCAGGCCCAGCGGCCTCGAGTGCGATCGCCACTGACTGTGTGATCGCAGCAAAGCGCACGGCGGTCTGGATCGTCTCCGAATTGACGCCCGCGGCTCTCAATGTCCTCTCATGGGCATCAATGCAGATACCGCAGCCGTTTATGGAGGAGACAGCAAGCGACCACAGCTCGAAATCGGACTTGTCCACGCCGGGATTGCCAATCACGTCCATGCGCAGCCGCGGCGGCATCGTCTTGTATTCTGGGTTGGAAGCGAGGTGAACGAAGCGGTAGTAGACATTGTTCATTACCACTACGGAGGCCGCAGCTTTCGCTGCGGCGATCGCCACAGATGTCATCACGCCCGAGGCTGCCGATTCCACCGCGGCAATCAGGGCTGAATTGCGGGTGGCAACTGCACTCGCTACCAGCACCCCGTATTTTCGCCGCGGCGAAAGCGTCTCATCGGCCATCAAGGAGGTCAAGTTAATCCTGACATCCTTCGCGAAATCGGGAATCTTGTCGTAGATTTGTTCGATCGGCGACATGCTGCGTCACGCAACCTTCAGTGTTTCCCCGCCGATTTCGCGGTTGCAGGGACAGAGCTCGTCGGTTTGCAGCGCGTCTAGAACGCGGAGTGTGTCCTTAGGACTGCGGCCCACACTCAGATTGGTCGCATAGACGTGCTGAATCGTGTTTTGGGGGTCAACAATGAAGGTATAACGATAGGCAACCCCTTCGGGTGAACGCACCCCGAGGCCATCGACGAGCGTTCCCTTTGTGTCGGCAAATTGCGGATTGGTAGATTGTGCAGGTCGACATGTGAGCGCCGCCAAGCAAGCTTGCAGAACTCGTTGTCAGTCGAGCCACCCAGTACAACCGCATCTCGGTCAGCGAATTCCTTGGAAAGCCGAGCAAATTCTGCGATCTCTGTCGGGCAGACGAAGGTAAAGTCCTTTGGGTAAAAGAAGATGATCTTCCATTTCTCCGGAAAGCTCATTTCGGTCAGCGTCTCAAACGCACTCTGCCTTCCTCTTCCTGCGCTTGAAAACCGGGCTTCACGCCTGTGATGTCGAATGGCGGCAACTGACTTCCAATTCCGAGCATGGTGTCCTCACAAACTTGCTTTTGTAGATCGTGACCTCACTGGTGGAGCAAACCATATGCCACGCATTCTTAGACCTAGAATTGGCGCAACAAGACCAGCCCAGCGGCTTGGATACAGGCGCCTTTGAGCACGAAAGTACACGGGCGCTGGCTAGGCGGTTGGCGGGAAGACGGCAGCCAGACCTAAACCGAAGCAATCTCGTCCCCGACCGGTAGGCACTGCACAGCCGGCCTGGCCGGGCTATGGCAGTTTGGCGCTCGCCGCTGGTAACTGCGACGTCAGAGCTGGCCCCGGTTGTTTGGACAGCGCCCCGCTGGATTTAAGTGGATTCCTGCCGGGTTATGCTGAACGCGGGGCTTTACGGTTTTGTCGTTGCGTCGGGAGGGCGTAGCCCGACCAGAGCGACGACAAAACCGTCGGCGACGGTCATGCGGCCATCACCATAGCTTGCGTGCCGAAGTAAGCCTCGTCGGGCGTGCGCCCGTCAAGGCTCGAGTGAGGGCGTCCCTGATTGTAGAAGGCCAGATACTTGGCAATTGACGCTCGCGCCTCGGACACGCTGTCGTAGGCGCGGAGATATACTTCTTCGTATTTGACCGTGCGCCAGAGCCGCTCGACAAACACGTTGTCGCGCCAGGCGCCCTTGCCGTCCATGCTGATGGCGATCTTCGCGTCCAGCAGCACATCGGTGAACTCGAGGCTGGTGAACTGGCTGCCCTGATCCGTGTTGAAAATCTCGGGCCTGCCGTGCTTCGCCAACGCCTCCTGGACCGCTTCGACGCAGAAGGCCGCCTCCATTGTGATCGAGACGCGATGGGCCAGGACCCGTCGGCTGAACACATCGACGACCGCCGCGAGATAGACGAAGCCCCCCGCGGGTCACTTCAAATTCCTCCGGGTGTGGTCAGTCAAATTCCTCCACCCGCGAGGCAGGACAAGGGACTGTTAGTTTGAGTTTGTTTCCCGGGCAAGAGCTTCAGCGGCTTCTTTGAGCCGATAGCTGCGTCCGTCGAACTCAAGCAGATGGCAATGATGCATAAGGCGATCGAGGATCGTCGTGCTCATAGTGTTGTCCCCAAGGTATGCCCCCCAATCCTGCACGACGCGATTGGAGGTGACGATGACGCTGCGGCGCAGTTTGTAACGCTGATGGATCAGGGTCTGCAGCAAAGTGCCGGCGTCGTCGGGGATGGCGCGTGCGAGGAATAGATCGTCCAGCACGAGGAGATCGCAGTCGATGATGGTTCGCAGCCGGACCTCGCGTTGTGCCGGAGAGTTCAGGGCGTAGCGGTGGAAGAAGTCGTCGGTCTCAAGATACTGGACCTTGTGGCTTTGAGCTATGGCTGATTTTGGGTGACGCGGCCTGATCAGGCGGCGTGGCTTTCAGTGTTCGGAATGACTTCGATTCCGTCGATGAACTTTACACCGGCGATGACTTTCGGCAACTGGTTCGTGCTCTTCAATCGCCGCCAGGTCTTCGATGCGGCGTCGATGAGCTTGAACACCATCAGCTTCGCAGTTTGTTGCGACAGCGATCCCTTGGTCCGCACCGTTCGGTGGCGCACCGTGGCGAAGACGCTCTCGATCGGGTTCGAGCTGCGTAGGTGGATCCAGTGCTCAGCAGGGAAGTCGAAGAAGGCGAGCAGCGCATGGCGATCCTTGATCAGGCACTCCACCGCACGTCCGTATTTGACGTGGTATTTCTCGACGAAGACGTCGATCGCGGTTTCAGCTTCGGCCCGGTGTGGGGCCAGATAGATGTTCCGCAGGTCGTTCTTCATGGGGCCCTGCACGGATTTGGCGACCTTGTCGAGTACGTTGCTCACTTTATGGCACCAGCATCGTTGGTGCCGCGTGCCGGGAAAGGCCTCGTCCAGTGCCTTCCAGAAGCCGAGGGCGCCGTCGCCGATGGCGAGTTGCGGGGCAATCCGTAACCCGCGTTGCCGCAGGTCGATCAGGAGTTCGCGCCAGCTCTGCGCGCTCTCGCGCACGCCGACCTGGAAGCCGATCAGCTCCTTCTTGCCTTCCGGCGTGGTGCCAATCAGCACCAGCATGCATTCGCTGTGATCTTCCATGCGGGCCTGCAGGTACACGCCATCGGCCCAGATGTAGACATAGCGACGCGCCGACAGATCGCGTCTCTGCCAGCGTTCGTACTCGACCTGCCAATCGGCCTTCAGGCCGGCGATCACCGAAGGCGACAGGTTCGGCGCATCCTTGCCGAGCAGCGCCGAGAGCGCCTCCTGGAAGTCGCCGGTCGAGATGCCGCGCAAATAGAGGACCGGGATCAAGGCATCCAGGCTCTTCGTCCGCCGCGCCCATAGCGGCAGGATTGCCGAACTGAAGCGGAGGCGGTCGCCTGGCCCGCTCGCTCCGCGGTCGCGGACCTTGGGACGAGCGACCTCCACCGGACCGATGCCGGTCGCAATCTCGCGCACCGGACCGTGCCCATGTCGGACCAGGCGCGCTCGACCGTCGGGCAGCGTCAGATTGGCCGTGCTGGCCAGAAACGCGCCAACCTCGATCTCGATCGCCCTGGCAAGCAGGTCCCGCGCGCCGGCTCGAACGATATCGGTCAGTGGATCATCAACCGCGGACGGCTGACGGAAAGCAAGAACATTGGTAGTCTCGGTCATGGCGTATCGCTCTCCTCGAGAGGTTCTGGCAGGCTCGTCACCCGCCTCGATACGCCGCCTTCCTCACACCGTCATCACCCAGATTCCGCCATAGCTCTGTGGCTTTGCAGGATCGCCTGATAGGCAATCGCCTTGGCGATGTGCGACTTCCCGGTGCCAGGTTTGCCAACAAGCAGAGCGTTCTCGCCAGCGGCAATGAACGCCAGGGTGTGGAGCTGGAAGCAGGTCTGACGTGGCAGTTTGGGATTGAAGGACCAGTCGAACTCGGCGAGCGTCAGCTTTTCGTCGAGCCCGGATTGCTGGTATCGCCGCTCGATAAGACGGGACTGACGACGGTCCAGTTCATCCTGCAGGATAAGGGAGAAGGTCTCGAGGAAGGGCTGGTTGGCGCCCTGCGCCTGGAGCACGCGCGTCTGCAGCGTGTCGCGGACACCCGACAGGCGCAGCTGTCGTAGGCAACGCTCAATTTCCGGCATGGTCATCATGTGGCTAGGTCTCCAGTTTAAGGTGAGAAGGTGCAGCGGGAGCGCTCGTGGCGCCGGAGTTGGCCGGGGTTGCGCAGGCGACACGAGCGCGGATTGCCGTGGCGTGATCGTCGTGAGCCTCGGCCTGCCGACCATTGTCGTCGGCGTCGCGCCGCACAGCGCGGCTGAAGAGGTCGCCGTATTCCGCGGGGGTACGGATCAGCGGATGATCCTGGGTGAGCGGCGATGCCGGCTGTGGCGTCACTCCAACCTGCTCGATCGCCTGTTCGAACAACCGCTCGACGGTCGCACGCACGTGCTTGTAGCGGTAGATGCGGTTGTCGATGGCGTGCGCGCAGGCCTGCTCGACCAGCCGCGCCGGATACTTCCGGCCCAGCCCGACAATGCCCCACATCGCGCGCTGTCCGGGGCGCCCTTCGGTGTCGAACACCTGCTGGCACAAGGCCCTGGTCTGCGGTCCGATGCGCTCGGCGCTCGCCAGCAGCACGGCGGTTTGCCGCGACGGGTTGAACGGCCGTTCGCTGGTCGGCAGGACGACAGAACCGGGGTGCGCCATCCGGGAATGAACACGCAGCAGCGCACGGGTGTGGCGATCACGGATCTCGATCGTGGTGGTGTAGATGCGCACGACGACCTGGCTGCCGATCGGCGCGGGCCGCGCGGCGTAATAGCTGTTGTCGACGCGTACGGTGGTGTCGTCGCAGACAGTCCGGACGACTTCGGTGAAGATGCGGAAGGGAGCGACAGGCAGCGGCCGCAGGTGCGGCTTCTCTTCCTGGAACATCGCCTCGACCTGACGGCGCGTGCTGCCGTGGATGCGTTTGGAAGCCCAGTTCTCCTCCCAGTGCCTCAAGAACTCGTTTTGCGCCTCCAGCGTCTCGAAGCGCCGTCCGGCCAGCGCAGTGCCCTGGGTATGTTGAATCGCATTCTCGACGCATCCTTTCCGATTTGGATCGGCCACGCGCGCGGGATCGGCGACCACGGCGTAATGAGCCAGCATCGCGCTGTAAATCGGGTTGAGCTGGGGCTCGTACAAATCCGGCTTGAGGACGCCTTCCTTCAGGTTGTCGAGCACGACATAGCTGGGGACCCCGCCAAAATACCGGAACGCCTCTTCGTGGAGCTGCGCCCAGACTTGTTGGCTGGACTTCCAGACTACCCGCCGGAAGCTGCGCCGCGAGTAGCGTAGCGTCATCACGAACAGGCGGGGACGACGGTACCGCCCGCTCTTCGGATCAACCGTCGGCGCGCCCTCGCCATAGTCGACCTGAGCTTCCTCGCCGGGGAGGAACTCAAGACGATCAAACTGCTCAGGATCAGCGTGCCGCAACCGGCGCACAAACCGCTTGACACTCTGGTAGCTGGACGGAAAGCCAAATTGATCAACCAGGTCCTGGTAAATCGCCTGCGCGTTCCGCTTCAGCCGGACCTGTTCTTCGATCCACGTCCGATGCGCTTCGCAAGCCGAACGGGCCAGGCTGCTGGTGACCGTCGCTTCCGATGTCCCAAAAGCCGGTGGTCGGGGTGGAGGAATTTGGCCGTCCGCGCTCACCGAGCCGGTGGTCACTTCCCCGGGGGAATTTGCCTCCGCACCGGCCCGCAGCGCCTGATAACGCCGGATCGTCTTGCGATCGACACCCGTCAGCCGGTGAATCTCGCGCTGGCTGGTGTTGCGATCAAGTAATGTAAGTACGGTGCTTTGCAGATGTCGCTTCAAGACGTTCAACTCCCCGGCCCCTTGCTGGCTAAAGGGGTCGAACATAAACGTCCTGCCTGACCGGCTACTGCTGTTCAGCGGCGCTGACGGCGATCATCAGGTGGGGGAGTTTCAAGTGACCATACCCGGGGGATTTTGACCGACCCACGGGGAAGCCACGCCGCATCGGAATGTAGGTGATGTCCATTGCCCACGCATGGTCGGGCCGCTCGATCTTCAATCCGCGCAACAGGTACGGGTAGATCTTGTGACCCGGAGCCGGCTTGCTCGTGTTCGGGCGACGATAGACCGCCTCGATCCCCATGCGCTTCATCAGCGTCGCGATGTGGCGGCGACCGGCGTATACGGAGCTATGGCTGATTTTGGGTGACGCGGCCTGATCAGGCGGCGTGGCTTTCAGTGTTCGGAATGACTTCGATTCCGTCGATGAACTTTACACCGGCGATGACTTTCGGCAACTGGTTCGTGCTCTTCAATCGCCGCCAGGTCTTCGATGCGGCGTCGATGAGCTTGAACACCATCAGCTTCGCAGTTTGTTGCGACAGCGATCCCTTGGTCCGCACCGTTCGGTGGCGCACCGTGGCGAAGACGCTCTCGATCGGGTTCGAGCTGCGTAGGTGGATCCAGTGCTCAGCAGGGAAGTCGAAGAAGGCGAGCAGCGCATGGCGATCCTTGATCAGGCACTCCACCGCACGTCCGTATTTGACGTGGTATTTCTCGACGAAGACGTCGATCGCGGTTTCAGCTTCGGCCCGGTGTGGGGCCAGATAGATGTTCCGCAGGTCGTTCTTCATGGGGCCCTGCACGGATTTGGCGACCTTGTCGAGTACGTTGCTCACTTTATGGCACCAGCATCGTTGGTGCCGCGTGCCGGGAAAGGCCTCGTCCAGTGCCTTCCAGAAGCCGAGGGCGCCGTCGCCGATGGCGAGTTGCGGGGCAATCCGTAACCCGCGTTGCCGCAGGTCGATCAGGAGTTCGCGCCAGCTCTGCGCGCTCTCGCGCACGCCGACCTGGAAGCCGATCAGCTCCTTCTTGCCTTCCGGCGTGGTGCCAATCAGCACCAGCATGCATTCGCTGTGATCTTCCATGCGGGCCTGCAGGTACACGCCATCGGCCCAGATGTAGACATAGCGACGCGCCGACAGATCGCGTCTCTGCCAGCGTTCGTACTCGACCTGCCAATCGGCCTTCAGGCCGGCGATCACCGAAGGCGACAGGTTCGGCGCATCCTTGCCGAGCAGCGCCGAGAGCGCCTCCTGGAAGTCGCCGGTCGAGATGCCGCGCAAATAGAGGACCGGGATCAAGGCATCCAGGCTCTTCGTCCGCCGCGCCCATAGCGGCAGGATTGCCGAACTGAAGCGGAGGCGGTCGCCTGGCCCGCTCGCTCCGCGGTCGCGGACCTTGGGACGAGCGACCTCCACCGGACCGATGCCGGTCGCAATCTCGCGCACCGGACCGTGCCCATGTCGGACCAGGCGCGCTCGACCGTCGGGCAGCGTCAGATTGGCCGTGCTGGCCAGAAACGCGCCAACCTCGATCTCGATCGCCCTGGCAAGCAGGTCCCGCGCGCCGGCACGAACGATATCGGTCAGTGGATCATCAACCGCGGACGGCTGACGGAAAGCAAGAACATTGGTAGTCTCGGTCATGGCGTATCGCTCTCCTCGAGAGGTTCTGGCAGGCTCGTCACCCGCCTCGATACGCCGCCTTCCTCACACCGTCATCACCCAGATTCCGCCATAGCTCGCGTATACGCCCTCCCGCCGCAGCAACGATCGCAGCATACGCGCTCCCGCGAAGGGATAATCGAGATGCAGCTCATCGAGCCGACGCATCAAGGCAAGGTCCTCGGCCGAAACTGGCCGAGGTTCATAGTAGACCGTGCTGCGAGCCAGCTTCAGGACCTTCGCCTGGCGCACGATAGAAAGATCATGATCGCGGTCGATCATCGCTTTGCGCTCAGCAGGCCCGCCTTGGTGAGCGCGCCGGACAAAAAATCGTTTTCCAACGCCAGCTCGCCGATCTTGGCATGTAACGCCTTCAAATCGACCGGCGTCTCGGCCGATGTCTTGTCATGCCCAAACACGCCGGCGGCGCCTTCCAGGAGCTGGTTTTTCCAGATTGCGGATTTCACGGATCGTGAGCATCGATTTCGCGCGATCGTGAGCACTGAATTCAGACGATCGTGAGCAGCCCGCTACGGCCGATGGGAGATAGAGTCAGTGTTCTGGTTGGCCGTCAAGGGTGATGGTTTTGGCGCTGCGTTTTCGCATGCTTTCTCCGGTGAGCTGGAGGCGGTGGGCGTTGTGGACGAGGCGATCGAGAATGGCGTCGGCGACCGTGGGGTCCCCAATGGCTCCATGCCAGGTGTCCACGGGGAGCTGACTTGTGACGATGGTGGATGCGCGGCCATGGCGGTCCTCGAGGATTTCGAGCAGATCGCGGCGTTCCGCGGCGGTGAGCACCGATAGTCCCCAATCATCCAAAATCAGAAGCTGAGCGCGGCCGAGGCTTTTGAGGAGCCGAGCGTAACGTCCGTCTCCGCGCGCGAGCGCGAGCGCCTCGAACAGCCTTGGAACGCGATGATAGAGGACTGATCGGTTGTCGCGGCAGGCCTTGTGGCCGAGCGCGCAGGCTAACCAACTTTTGCCCAGGCCGGTTGCCCCGGTGACGAGCAAATTCTCGTGGCGATCGATCCAGCGACCTTCGACGAGTTTGGCGAAAACGGCGCGGTCGATGCCCCGCGGGGTGCGCAGATCGACGTCCTCGACGCAAGCAGTCTGGCGCAGTGCGGCGATCTTGAGGCGCGTGGTGAGCCGCCTGGTGTCGCGTTCGGCGGCTTCGCGGTCGACCAACAGGCCGATGCGATCTTCGAACGGCAGGGCTTCGAGATCGGGCGATCGGCGCTGCTCCTCGAAGGCCTTGGCCATTCCGGTCAGGCCAAGCTCGATCAGCCGTTCGTGGGTTGGGTGGTTAAGCATGCCGGGTCTCTCCTTGCTTCAGTGGAAGTAGTCGCGTCCGCGGATGTTGCCGTGGCGCAGGGGCTGGTGCTCGAAAGATTCGTCGAAGAACGTGCGATCGAGGCCGTTCTGGAGGATCGATCTAATCGAGGCGACGGAGCGCGCCTTGATGAGGATGCCCCTCCGGCAGGCTGCGTCGAGGCGTTCGGCGCCGTAGCTTTTGACGAGCGCCAGAATGCCAAGGCAGGTTCGAAAGCCTTGTTCTGGATGGGGGCGGGCGTCGATCACGGCCTGGAAAAACGCTGCTGTCGAAGGACCGATCCGCTCGCCGGCGGCGATCACCGCGGCGGGGGTCCATTTGCCGTAGCGGCGATGGGCGCTGGGCATGTGGTCGGCGATGGTGGTGTGTCCGCGTCGGTTGGGCGCGCGGGCATGGCTGGCGATCCGCTGGCCCTTGTGGAAGATCTCGACCGTCCGATCGTCGATACGGGCATCGACCAGCTCGCCAATCAGACGATACGGCGCGGAGTACCAATGGCCGTCGACCTCGACATGATAATCGGGAGCGAGGCGGCAGCGCTTCCAGCGTGCGAAGGCATAAGGCTGATCTGGCAGCGGGGTTAGCTTGGGTTTGTCGAGTTCGGCAAACAGTTCGGCGCGGCTTGAGCCGAAGCCACGCATTTGACGAGCATTGAGTTCGTCGACGAGTGTCTTGATGGCGGCGTTGAGCTCGGCCCGGGAAAAGAAGCGCTGATTGCGCAGCCGGGCCAGAATCCAGCGCTGGGCGATTTGCACCGCGACCTCGACCTTCGCCTTGTCTTTTGGGCGCCGCGGCCGTGCGGCGAGAATGGCCGTGCCGTAATGGCTCGCCATCTCGGCATAAGTGCGATTGAGGCCGGGATCGTAGCGGTCGGGGTTGCTGACGGCGGCTTTGAGGTTGTCGCAGACCACGAACGTCGGCGTTCCGCTCAAAAACGTGAACAAGTTGACGTGGGCCCGGATCCAGTCGGCCAAGCTCTCGCTGGGGCAGGCCTCGGCGTAGGTGTAGTTCGAAGCGCCCATCGCCGCGACGAACAGCTTCATCGGCTGCACTTCCCCGGTCAGGGGATCGACGATGTCGATGGTGTCGCCGGCGAAATCCACGAACACCTTCTCGCCGCCCAGATGAATCTGCCGCATCGAAGGTCGGACCCGCCCCTTCCAGGCCTCGTAGGTAGTGCAGAACCACGTGTACCCGAAACCGTCGGGATTAACGGCGCGATACTCCTCCCAGAGCAGGCGACCGGTTACGTTGCGCCGGCGGAGCTCTTTATCGATGTAGCTCCAGTCGGGCACCGGCCGCTGCGGGCTCTGAGACGCTGGTCGTGGGGCCGGGAAAAGCAAAAGCTCCAGGTCTTCATCGGTCATTCCCTCCGGAAGCGGCCAGCTCAACCCAGCAGAGCGGGCGCGGCTCAGGTAGCTGTGCACAACGCCGTTGCTGACGCCCACGCTCCGCGCGATGGCCCGCTCTGGCAGGCCTTGAAAATGTTTTAACCGAAGGACTTCCTTGATCCGGCGCATCGACAATCTCTGGGTAGGCATTGGACTTCCTCGTTAACCACGAGGTCATCCCTAAGCCGGTTGAGTTGTCGGCCGAAGCGCTGCAAGGCTCCGAAAGCCTTGCTCACGATCCCGCGAAATCGTTGCTCACGATCATCTGAAATCTCTGCTCACGATCCCCTGAAATCCGCGCTCACGATCCCGCGAAACGCGCACAGATCGTGATCTGGTTCGGATGAACATCAAACAGTTGCGCCAGCTCCGCCAGTGTCTTGTCGCCTTTGACCGCAGCCAAAGCAACCTTCGCCTTGAATGCCGGAGAATGCGTCCGGCGGCTCTTCTTCGTCATCTTCGCTCCTGATTCGCAGCAAGAATCCTCGCCGCTGTCAGGCAGAAAATCCACTCAAGCTACTGTCCGAATTTGCGGGGCCAGCTCTCAGTGGCGCCAAGCCGAGCAATTCGACCACACCATCAAAATCGATCAGTGTCGGCCCCGAGTTTGACGCGTTGTATAAAAGGGTGCGTCGTACCGACAAATGAGAAGAGAGGATCGGTAGCTGAAATACATATGCGACGCGACGCAGATGAGGCGGTCGAAACGTCGTCTCATCTTGCCAAATCTCCCCATCAATCGCACAGAAGCCATTCGGCAGACGCTGCACGCCAGCGATGCAGCGCGCGAGTGTAGTTTTGCCGCACCCAGGCGGACCAAAAATCGCTGTGACGCCTTTGGCCGGTACGCTGAACTGCGTATCAAGCAGAATGCTCGCGAGCGAGCCGTTGAAGGCAACCTCAATATAGCCCTTCTTGGCTTCTTTGGTGAACCCGCCCATGTGCTGTATCTTCCATCTAAGTGAGGAGCCTAGCGGCTGCACTGGAGGTGATCGTTATGCTGCTGGCCATCCAGTCTATTCCGCTCCAGCACGGCGCTGCTGCTCGCAAGAGGGTATAAAGTGGGAGGGAGGCGTGCAGAGCGGTTTCAAGTCCGGAGCCTTGTTGAGCAGCTCCACGCCGGTGGATCGTGGCAATCGGTACGGTGGCCGGCGCGCTTACCTTAAGAGTTAAGCGCCGCCTTTCCAACAACGCGAGGTCTTTGGTCTGCTTGGCCGGGCCGAGGCCTTCTGGTGAATGTTGAATGGCGCGGCTTGAGAGGTTGGGGGGCAAAGATGCCGGCTCACGCCAAAGCTGAATACTGGCCCGCGGCCGGAAATCGGCATCAATGATCCCACAGCTTCGCGAGCCGATTTGAAGTCTGCCCAGTAGCTGATCGTAGCCTCTGCACTCTCAGGTGCGACCAGCATCAGCGCCAGGTCGATTAACATGAATCGAATAAGTCTCATTGGAACTCCGGCTCCGCCTGAGCCGCTTCCTTCCCGGCAACGAGCTATGGCTGATTTTGGGTGACGCGGCCTGATCAGGCGGCGTGGCTTTCAGTGTTCGGAATGACTTCGATTCCGTCGATGAACTTTACACCGGCGATGACTTTCGGCAACTGGTTCGTGCTCTTCAATCGCCGCCAGGTCTTCGATGCGGCGTCGATGAGCTTGAACACCATCAGCTTCGCAGTTTGTTGCGACAGCGATCCCTTGGTCCGCACCGTTCGGTGGCGCACCGTGGCGAAGACGCTCTCGATCGGGTTCGAGCTGCGTAGGTGGATCCAGTGCTCAGCAGGGAAGTCGAAGAAGGCGAGCAGCGCATGGCGATCCTTGATCAGGCACTCCACCGCACGTCCGTATTTGACGTGGTATTTCTCGACGAAGACGTCGATCGCGGTTTCAGCTTCGGCCCGGTGTGGGGCCAGATAGATGTTCCGCAGGTCGTTCTTCATGGGGCCCTGCACGGATTTGGCGACCTTGTCGAGTACGTTGCTCACTTTATGGCACCAGCATCGTTGGTGCCGCGTGCCGGGAAAGGCCTCGTCCAGTGCCTTCCAGAAGCCGAGGGCGCCGTCGCCGATGGCGAGTTGCGGGGCAATCCGTAACCCGCGTTGCCGCAGGTCGATCAGGAGTTCGCGCCAGCTCTGCGCGCTCTCGCGCACGCCGACCTGGAAGCCGATCAGCTCCTTCTTGCCTTCCGGCGTGGTGCCAATCAGCACCAGCATGCATTCGCTGTGATCTTCCATGCGGGCCTGCAGGTACACGCCATCGGCCCAGATGTAGACATAGCGACGCGCCGACAGATCGCGTCTCTGCCAGCGTTCGTACTCGACCTGCCAATCGGCCTTCAGGCCGGCGATCACCGAAGGCGACAGGTTCGGCGCATCCTTGCCGAGCAGCGCCGAGAGCGCCTCCTGGAAGTCGCCGGTCGAGATGCCGCGCAAATAGAGGACCGGGATCAAGGCATCCAGGCTCTTCGTCCGCCGCGCCCATAGCGGCAGGATTGCCGAACTGAAGCGGAGGCGGTCGCCTGGCCCGCTCGCTCCGCGGTCGCGGACCTTGGGACGAGCGACCTCCACCGGACCGATGCCGGTCGCAATCTCGCGCACCGGACCGTGCCCATGTCGGACCAGGCGCGCTCGACCGTCGGGCAGCGTCAGATTGGCCGTGCTGGCCAGAAACGCGCCAACCTCGATCTCGATCGCCCTGGCAAGCAGGTCCCGCGCGCCGGCACGAACGATATCGGTCAGTGGATCATCAACCGCGGACGGCTGACGGAAAGCAAGAACATTGGTAGTCTCGGTCATGGCGTATCGCTCTCCTCGAGAGGTTCTGGCAGGCTCGTCACCCGCCTCGATACGCCGCCTTCCTCACACCGTCATCACCCAGATTCCGCCATAGCTCCCCGGCAACTGGCTGATACTTACCCAGCAATCCGCGTGCCGTTCGAAGTGATAACTGGGCGGTTAGCGGCAAGGGAGGCGTTTTATCTGTCTCCACTCCGCGTCTTAAATCGCCGCATCCTATTGTAGGACTTTGACGCTCGCGTCTCCAACCGCACATGCAGGGCCGTGAGGCGGCACCCAAGGATCATGCCAAGCCTCTCGCGTTCGAGATCGTGCTTTGGCGAATATGCGGCCGTAGAGCTCGTCAATGATGCACAACTCCATGCCATCCGACTGACGCGCCATCCGATCTACTCGGCGGAGAAGGCCTGTAGACGGTCGCTTGGCGAAAGCGCTGACCGAGATGATATGCGGTGCCCGCGCGCTCAAAGTGCTTGAATCGACCGTAACGTCAGGTTGTAGGCATGGCGAAGCAGAACACCATATTGGGAGCCAACATGGGCACATAAGTGCTAAACGGCCGATCTCTGTTTGTCGCGGTCTTCGCAATGCGTGTTGCGAGTGGCGGGATAATGATTCGGAGCGCGGCAATCATTGCAGCCGGCCCGCGAGAAGCGAGACTCATGGCTGCCGAGGCATTCCAATCCGGTAAACAGATCACCTCTCGGGGCAAAGAAAAACAGAGAAGCACAGGCGTCTTATGAGGGGTTTGGTCAATCAAGAGCGACGAATGGGCTGGACTTGCAATGCGCATCGCTTTGCAGCCGTCCTCGCTGCGATCGCGATCGCTGCGACATGGTGCACAGGACACGCTCGCGCGCGAGATCGGCGAGCCGAGGAAGTCTTGGCGTCGTGCAAATCAGACGTGATCCGCTTCTGTGACCGCTTTACAGGCCGTAACGATGTTGACGTGGCCATGTTTTGTCTTAGGGACAATTTCAAAAACTTGCACCGCGAATGCCGGCGCATGATGCCAACCGCGGCAAACGAAAACGATGCACCGAGACAATCGCTCAACAGGCGCCCGGTAGGCCCTCATCGAGAGACGCGGCAGTTGCGAACTCGAACGATAGTGAAGTATTCAGACTGACGGGCGGCGGGGTTGGCCAGCTTGGTGGCTGAAGGTCGACCGGGCTGGAGCATCAGCCTGCCGAGGCGCAGTCGGCTGGGTGGGACCGATCCGTGATTGGATTGGCTCGATTAGCGATACAGTTGCCCAGGCGTGGTGCGGCCTTGAATTTCGAGTTTCGTGCTGCAGCAGTTGCGCTTTGTTCAGCGCTGTAGCCATTCGCGGCTTCGAGGTTTTGTGAAGTTGCTTTCGTCTCTCTGTGGCTGGTCCCAAGGGCAATCAGCGTCAGCTGTGGAGGCAGTGGACCGTACTGTCATCAATTTATGGCATTGTGGCCCGCGACTACGTATTTTTGCGGAAGTGGCTAAGTCGGCTGCGACAGCCAATGATTGCCGGAATATCAGCGCGTTTGTTTCATCGCGGTTGCCTTAGATTTCTCAGGATTACCTTGAGCTATGGCGGAATCTGGGTGATGACGGTGTGAGGAAGGCGGCGTATCGAGGCGGGTGACGAGCCTGCCAGAACCTCTCGAGGAGAGCGATACGCCATGACCGAGACTACCAATGTTCTTGCTTTCCGTCAGCCGTCCGCGGTTGATGATCCACTGACCGATATCGTTCGAGCCGGCGCGCGGGACCTGCTTGCCAGGGCGATCGAGATCGAGGTTGGCGCGTTTCTGGCCAGCACGGCCAATCTGACGCTGCCCGACGGTCGAGCGCGCCTGGTCCGACATGGGCACGGTCCGGTGCGCGAGATTGCGACCGGCATCGGTCCGGTGGAGGTCGCTCGTCCCAAGGTCCGCGACCGCGGAGCGAGCGGGCCAGGCGACCGCCTCCGCTTCAGTTCGGCAATCCTGCCGCTATGGGCGCGGCGGACGAAGAGCCTGGATGCCTTGATCCCGGTCCTCTATTTGCGCGGCATCTCGACCGGCGACTTCCAGGAGGCGCTCTCGGCGCTGCTCGGCAAGGATGCGCCGAACCTGTCGCCTTCGGTGATCGCCGGCCTGAAGGCCGATTGGCAGGTCGAGTACGAACGCTGGCAGAGACGCGATCTGTCGGCGCGTCGCTATGTCTACATCTGGGCCGATGGCGTGTACCTGCAGGCCCGCATGGAAGATCACAGCGAATGCATGCTGGTGCTGATTGGCACCACGCCGGAAGGCAAGAAGGAGCTGATCGGCTTCCAGGTCGGCGTGCGCGAGAGCGCGCAGAGCTGGCGCGAACTCCTGATCGACCTGCGGCAACGCGGGTTACGGATTGCCCCGCAACTCGCCATCGGCGACGGCGCCCTCGGCTTCTGGAAGGCACTGGACGAGGCCTTTCCCGGCACGCGGCACCAACGATGCTGGTGCCATAAAGTGAGCAACGTACTCGACAAGGTCGCCAAATCCGTGCAGGGCCTCATGAAGAACGACCTGCGGAACATCTATCTGGCCCCACACCGGGCCGAAGCTGAAACCGCGATCGACGTCTTCGTCGAGAAATACCACGTCAAATACGGACGTGCGGTGGAGTGCCTGATCAAGGATCGCCATGCGCTGCTCGCCTTCTTCGACTTCCCTGCTGAGCACTGGATCCACCTACGCAGCTCGAACCCGATCGAGAGCGTCTTCGCCACGGTGCGCCACCGAACGGTGCGGACCAAGGGATCGCTGTCGCAACAAACCGCGAAGCTGATGGTGTTCAAGCTCATCGACGCCGCATCGAAGACCTGGCGGCGATTGAAGAGCACGAACCAGTTGCCGAAAGTCATCGCCGGTGTAAAGTTCATCGACGGAATCGAAGTCATTCCGAACACTGAAAGCCACGCCGCCTGATCAGGCCGCGTCACCCAAAATCAGCCATAGCTCGATTACCTTCGGCTAGACTGAGCTGTAACAGATTGGGCTAGGAAACCTCTTTTGTTAGCCGCTGATCGATTTCCCCATGCAACCGCTTGATACCATTGCGGCGTTCTCTATGGGCGCTTCAGGGGAGTCGCTTCGCCCGATTGTGGTGCTCCTGACCGAATACACTTTAGAGCTCAAGGCGAAAGGAAACGCCGTCGACGAGAGCCGTTCAAAGGCAGAGAGCTGTTCATGCAGACGCTTCTCAAGGGCCTTGCGTTCGGTGCCAGGCAGGTCGGTGTTAAGTAGCCGGCGGCAGCGCCAGATTCCGTTTCGCAGCCATCTGATCTCACTTAGCGTATCATCAATCGAAGTCATCACGGATGTTGATCCTTAAGTGTAAAACATGGCGATGCTCAGAGCTGGCCCCGGTTGTTTGGACAGCGCCCCGCTGGATTTAAGTGGATTCCTGCCGGGTTATGCTGAACGCGGGGCTTTACGGTTTTGTCGTTGCGTCGGGAGGGCGTAGCCCGACCAGAGCGACGACAAAACCGTCGGCGACGGTCATGCGGCCATCACCATAGCTTGCGTGCCGAAGTAAGCCTCGTCGGGCGTGCGCCCGTCAAGGCTCGAGTGAGGGCGTCCCTGATTGTAGAAGGCCAGATACTTGGCAATTGACGCTCGCGCCTCGGACACGCTGTCGTAGGCGCGGAGATATACTTCTTCGTATTTGACCGTGCGCCAGAGCCGCTCGACAAACACGTTGTCGCGCCAGGCGCCCTTGCCGTCCATGCTGATGGCGATCTTCGCGTCCAGCAGCACATCGGTGAACTCGAGGCTGGTGAACTGGCTGCCCTGATCCGTGTTGAAAATCTCGGGCCTGCCGTGCTTCGCCAACGCCTCCTGGACCGCTTCGACGCAGAAGGCCGCCTCCATTGTGATCGAGACGCGATGGGCCAGGACCCGTCGGCTGAACACATCGACGACCGCCGCGAGATAGACGAAGCCACGCCGCATCGGAATGTAGGTGATGTCCATTGCCCACGCATGGTCGGGCCGCTCGATCTTCAATCCGCGCAACAGGTACGGGTAGATCTTGTGACCCGGAGCCGGCTTGCTCGTGTTCGGGCGACGATAGACCGCCTCGATCCCCATGCGCTTCATCAGCGTCGCGATGTGGCGGCGACCGGCGTATACGCCCTCCCGCCGCAGCAACGATCGCAGCATACGCGCTCCCGCGAAGGGATAATCGAGATGCAGCTCATCGAGCCGACGCATCAAGGCAAGGTCCTCGGCCGAAACTGGCCGAGGTTCATAGTAGACCGTGCTGCGAGCCAGCTTCAGGACCTTCGCCTGGCGCACGATAGAAAGATCATGATCGCGGTCGATCATCGCTTTGCGCTCAGCAGGCCCGCCTTGGTGAGCGCGCCGGACAAAAAATCGTTTTCCAACGCCAGCTCGCCGATCTTGGCATGTAACGCCTTCAAATCGACCGGCGTCTCGGCCGATGTCTTGTCATGCCCAAACACGCCGGCGGCGCCTTCCAGGAGCTGGTTTTTCCAGATCGTGATCTGGTTCGGATGAACATCAAACAGTTGCGCCAGCTCCGCCAGTGTCTTGTCGCCTTTGACCGCAGCCAAAGCAACCTTCGCCTTGAATGCCGGAGAATGCGTCCGGCGGCTCTTCTTCGTCATCTTCGCTCCTGATTCGCAGCAAGAATCCTCGCCGCTGTCAGGCAGAAAATCCACTCAAGCTACTGTCCGAATTTGCGGGGCCAGCTCTGTAGGCTACCGATGTCCGTCCCCCGCGGCCGATCCCACCTTCGCAGCGTCACACTCGAATCCAGATCGCGAAACATGCCGTAATTCCGCCGGATCCATTGATGCAGCTCGGTGGACCAGTCCTTCTCGTTGCGCAGATACCCAGTGAAGGAAAAGCCAAGCCGATCTATATATCTCTTAAGGAACAGCGGTAGTGCGGAAATTCGAATCACCCGATCGCCGTCCATCGCTTCAGGTAATCCGCCGCGCAGTGCGAATTCATTGTGGATGATGACCAGCGAGGCCGGGGGAATTCGCCGCCGCAGCATCTCGTAACCACGAAAGGAGATGCGATCTGCGCCCGCGACGAAGAGTACGACAGGGGTGACACAGCACCGCGCCGTCTCCTTGACGAAGCCAATCTCCTCGCACATCTTGAAGAATTCGTCGAAGGCGTGAAAGCCGAGATCGATTACTTTGGGTACACGATCGTGAACGATGAGAGGGTCCATCAGCTGCATCTTGCCGTATGTGTCGATCACATCCGCGGTCTCCGTGATGTTGGGCAGGTAGTCGAGCAATGATGGCTCTTTCAAGTTGACGTCAAACGACAGCGTTGTACCGTCTTTCAGCAGCAAGAACTCGCTCATGGCCCGAGCGATGAGGGTTTTACCGACCTGCGGGCTAGGTGAGCAGATGATGTAGATGGGGGTCGCTAACATAGCCAGCAGATCAATTTCGTTCCGTGCGTGGGCTCGAGCTTGCCGGATATACGGCTACTTCTCGCCGGCCCGGGTGGCGGACTTGGCCCCGGCCAATTCCGTCAAGTTGATGCGATCAAATTCGCTCCAGACATTTGCCAGCCAGTGCCGGACATAGCCGCGCAGCACGAAGGAGTTGTTCGCAGGTTCTTCATTGCGTCCCTTGTTCGCGACGAAGTCTATGAACGGGACGGACGCGACTTCCACCTGCTCATACGCCATCTCGTTAAGCTTCGGGATGGTCAACTCAGTCGCATGTTTGATGCGATGAAAATAGGAATTATAAGTGGCTTGATCCCACTGGAAGAATTGAGTGTCGTTGATGAAGTTCTTGACCAGGTAGTACTTTGCACCGGTCATGAAAGTCGCGGTTTCCTCGATCTCGTCTAGCGACGCGATAGATGATCCCAGGATGTGGAACACGGCAAATGTGATCTGGCCAGACCGTGCCGAGTCCAGAAAGCCGATGTTGCGCAAGGAAGCCAGCGCAGAGGACAGTAGGCCTGCGCGAGCATCGATGACAGTGACGGACAGCCCTGAGTTCAAGGTATCGAAGATCTTCATCTGGTCCGCCGTCGCAGTCATGTCGACGATCTCAGTGATCCCGGGGTAAAAGCGCTTCAGCGTTCCCCGGGGCGACTCCGTGTCGAACGCGCGTATTTGCACGTTATTGACGCTAAAGTAGTCCAGTAGCGTTCGTGATACGGTCGTCTTGCCGACTCCTCCCTTGTCCGCACCGACTACAATTACCACTGGCTTCACCATAGAAACATCTCCTGAGCTCTTGCTATTGCCGCGCGCAAAGTGCGCTATCGGCGCGTCACTGCTTTGGGTGCGAACATGGCGGAAAGAAGGGGCAATGAACCGCCGATGCGAGAGCTCTGCAACTGATAAGCGTTTTCAACATCTAGCGAGTAACGTCGCGTGATGATGCAGCTCCGGCAATGGGAGTAATCACTTGTACTGGTGATTTACGTGAGGTTTGTGTGCGGCTGGAATATGCGGGGCAAGAGTCAAAGTCTGCCCATGGTGATCGTTGGATTGCCGTAGGTTCGCTATGGATGCTGTCGCTGCCGCTATCAAATTTTAATGGGAGACCGAGTCTTACGTAGCGTCAGATTGCGAGCTCGATGAAAGCGCAAATCGGGGGGATGCTAGGCGGTCCGACTATGGCTTCGCAGACCATCAAAGGTCTACTGAATCAGATCGCCGTCTTTTCGGCATGCCGAGGAATATCTCCACGAGCTAAAGGTGAGTGGCTAAAGGCCTCTCTGCGCGCGAGAGCTAAGCACATGGGCTGCTAGAAAATAAATTGGGCGGCGTCGTCGGGCCGGTGTCTAGCTGATCGGCGCCCGGCGGGGGTGTAGTCCTGGACGGCACAATGGCCGCCTGCGCTGCGTCCTTTGGGGCGCGGCCGACGATAATTGTGAGCAGACCCCCGCCCCACAGCCGCTGCGCTGCTCTCTTTGGCGTCTTCCAGCGTCACCGCATCGACGACGGCATTCTGGTTTTCGAGATAGTCGATAGGCAACTTGTCAAGCTGATGCTGCAGTAGCGTTCGCGCCAGTTTTGATGATGTGTTGAGAGCTACCAGTTGCGAGCCCTTCAGGTAGGACTTTGCGTCATCGAGCTCCTGCTGAGTCGGTCCTTCCGCGGCGATCTGTCGGACCTGCTTCTCGATTTCTTCAACCGTTTCGCCGGCCCGATCGGCGCAGGTGCCGCTGGTACCGAGAAACATGGCTGAATGATCCAGCCAGACAAGCTGCTCACGGACTGAATAAGCCAGTCCGCGCTTCTCGCGGACTTCGCGGAACAGGCGTGACGTCAGGCCGCCGCCGCCGAGAATGTGGTTGACGATACAGGCGGGCATGAAACCCGGCTCGCTGCGACGGACGGCTGGACGAGCTATGGCTGATTTTGGGTGACGCGGCCTGATCAGGCGGCGTGGCTTTCAGTGTTCGGAATGACTTCGATTCCGTCGATGAACTTTACACCGGCGATGACTTTCGGCAACTGGTTCGTGCTCTTCAATCGCCGCCAGGTCTTCGATGCGGCGTCGATGAGCTTGAACACCATCAGCTTCGCAGTTTGTTGCGACAGCGATCCCTTGGTCCGCACCGTTCGGTGGCGCACCGTGGCGAAGACGCTCTCGATCGGGTTCGAGCTGAGAGCTGGCCCCGCAAATTCGGACAGTAGCTTGAGTGGATTTTCTGCCTGACAGCGGCGAGGATTCTTGCTGCGAATCAGGAGCGAAGATGACGAAGAAGAGCCGCCGGACGCATTCTCCGGCATTCAAGGCGAAGGTTGCTTTGGCTGCGGTCAAAGGCGACAAGACACTGGCGGAGCTGGCGCAACTGTTTGATGTTCATCCGAACCAGATCACGATCTGGAAAAACCAGCTCCTGGAAGGCGCCGCCGGCGTGTTTGGGCATGACAAGACATCGGCCGAGACGCCGGTCGATTTGAAGGCGTTACATGCCAAGATCGGCGAGCTGGCGTTGGAAAACGATTTTGTGTCCGGCGCGCTCACCAAGGCGGGCCTGCTGAGCGCAAAGCGATGATCGACCGCGATCATGATCTTTCTATCGTGCGCCAGGCGAAGGTCCTGAAGCTGGCTCGCAGCACGGTCTACTATGAACCTCGGCCAGTTTCGGCCGAGGACCTTGCCTTGATGCGTCGGCTCGATGAGCTGCATCTCGATTATCCCTTCGCGGGAGCGCGTATGCTGCGATCGTTGCTGCGGCGGGAGGGCGTATACGCCGGTCGCCGCCACATCGCGACGCTGATGAAGCGCATGGGGATCGAGGCGGTCTATCGTCGCCCGAACACGAGCAAGCCGGCTCCGGGTCACAAGATCTACCCGTACCTGTTGCGCGGATTGAAGATCGAGCGGCCCGACCATGCGTGGGCAATGGACATCACCTACATTCCGATGCGGCGTGGCTTCGTCTATCTCGCGGCGGTCGTCGATGTGTTCAGCCGACGGGTCCTGGCCCATCGCGTCTCGATCACAATGGAGGCGGCCTTCTGCGTCGAAGCGGTCCAGGAGGCGTTGGCGAAGCACGGCAGGCCCGAGATTTTCAACACGGATCAGGGCAGCCAGTTCACCGATAGCGGTACGACGACCCCACCTCGTTTAGGTGGACGGGATGAGCGAGACTCGCGCGTGGATTTGACAACGCGAGGGACGCTCGTTCCATGCATCAAGACAGACATCAAGACGGGCATGATGCCGCCTCCTATCAGCGGATCGAGGTGATCACAGGGGAGAGGCGACGGCGCAGTTGGAGCGATGCGGAGAAGGCGCGGATCGTGGCCGAGAGTGCCGATCCGGAGACGAGCATTTCCGAGGTGGCTCGACGCAACGGGGTGAACCGGGGACTGCTCAGTGTGTGGCGGCGCCAGGCGCGGCTCGCGTCGAGCGAAGCGCCGCAGTTCGTGCAAGTCAGGCTCCAGGCCGCCGTCGAGGCGCAGCCGAACGCGATCGATAAGGCGCATGTTCTGACGGATCCGGCCGAGCGGATCGAGGTGATGATCGCGGGCGCGACGGTGCGCGTGCCCGTCGGCGTCGACGCCGCGACGCTGGAGCGCGTGCTGGCGGCGGTGAGATCGACGCGATGATCTCTTTCGGTCCAATGGTCCGTGTGTTCGTCGCGATGCAGCCGATTGACTTTCGTAAAGGCGTTCATGGCCTTGTCGCGCTGGTAGCGGAGGGATTAGGCGGCAAGCCCTACAGCGGTGACGTTTATGTCTTCCGATCGAAGCGATCGGATCGTTTGAAGCTACTGGTTTTTGACGGCTCGGGAATGGTTCTAGCGACGAAGTGGCTGGAGAATGGGGGCTTTGCCTGGCCACCTGTTCGCGAGGGTACGATGCCGGTGACGGGGGCGCAACTGGCGATGCTGATTGAAGGTCTTGCGGAGTGGTCGCGTGTGGTCCCGAAGGTGACGAAGCGGCCGACGAAGGTTGCCTGAAGCGTCTTGTTTTGCTGGCGATTGCGAGTGCGTTCGTGTAGCTCTGCGATATGGCGCTTCGCCCCGAAGATCTCCCCTCTGACCCTGCGGCTCTTGCCGAGATGGTGCTGGCTTTCGAAGGCGAGAACGATGATCTGCGCGCAGAGATCGCCACGTTGAAGAGCCTGATCTTCGGCGCACGATCGGAGCGCGCGGCGATCGTCTGCGCCGAACAGATCGCGTTTGATCTGGAACGGACCGCCGGCTCACAGCTCCCGGCCAATGACGACAAACCGGACGCGCCGCGGCCGGAGCGGCGCAAAGCGAAGCGCAACATCGGCGCGCTGCCGGCGCATCTGCCTCGGGTCGAGCGGGTGATCGAGCCGGCGTCCACGCTGTGCCCGTGCTGCACGGGTCAGATGCATCGGATCGGCGAGGAGAGCAGCGAAGCGCTCGATCGGGTTCCCGCGTGGCTGCGCGTGCTCCGCACGATCCGTCCAAAATACGCCTGCCGCTCCTGTGAGGGCCCGATTGTCCAGGCCCCGGCACCGGCGCGGCTCGTCGAGGGCGGCATGGCAACGACGGCGCTGATCGCGCATATCGCCGCGGCCAAATATGCCTGGCAATCGACGCTCTATCGCCAGACGCAGATCCTGGCGGGTCAGGGTGTCGTCGTCGACCGTCAGACGCTGGCGCGCTGGATGGGGAGCGCGGCGTGGCTGGTCAGGGGCCTCTACGATCTGCAACTGAAGACTATGCACGGCTTCGAGCGGCTGTTCTGCGACGAGACGCCGATGCCAGTGCTCGATCCGGGACGCGGCCGCACGAGGATCTGCCAGTTCTGGGCGCACGCGACGGACGATCGGGCGTGGAAGGGGCCGGCGCCGCCGGCGGTCGCCTACGTGTTCGCAGGTGGTCGCGGCAAAAAGGAGATCGTGGCGCAGTTAGCCGGCTTCGAAGGCGTGCTGCAAGTCGACGGCTATGCCGCCTACGCCTCGCTGGCGGGCGATGCGATGATGTCGGGCCAGATCCAGCTGGCGTATTGTCTCGTTCACGCGCGCCGCAACTTCGTGAGGGTGCACAAGACGACGAACTCACCCTTCGCCGCGGAGGTCATCGAGCGCATTGCGGCCGTCTACGCGATCGAGGAGAGGATCCGCGGTCTCGATGCTGGGGAACGCCGCGCGACGCGACAGGCCGAGACGAAGCCGCTGATGGAGGCGTTGAGGGCCCGTCTGATCGCGGTGAAGGACGGGATCTCCCGCCGCTCGACGCTCATCAAGGCGATCGACTACATGCTCGAACGCTGGCAGGGCCTGACGACGTTCCTGGATGACGGGCGGCTCGAGCCGGACACCAACACGGTCGAACGATCGATCAGGCCAATTGCGATCGGAAAAAAGAACTCGTTGTTCAGTGGTGACGAAGGCGGGGGCGAGACCTGGGCGATACTCGCTTCGCTTCTTAACACAGCGAAATTGAATGGCCTCGACCCCGAGGCGTATCTCGTCGACGTTCTCGATCGCATGGTGAGCGGCGCCACGAAGACCAACCAGCTTCACGAACTTCTGGCCTGGAACTGGAAGGCCGCACGCGAAGCCGAAAAGCGGGCCGTGGCATGACGAAGCCGAAGCAAGGGCGGGGAACGCGAAAAGCACGCAAGACGACGATGGCGGACTATGCCATGTCGTTCGAACGGCTCGGGCAATGGATCAGCAAGCGCGCCAGGTCGCCGACGCTTCGGCATCCGCGGGCGACGTCGCTCTCCATGCTCGATGGCGCGGTGGCCGCGGTCGTCGCCGGGCCGGTCTCGATGGCGTCCGAGGAATGGGGTGTGCCCGCTCCTCGGCGTAGATCCCGACGCCTTCAATCACGACACCGAGGAGTTCTCGGCAATCGCCGCCACGCTGATGCGCCACAACGCTATCAGCGAGACGCTGTCGACGAGACCGGAGAGCTTCGAGCCGCTGTTCGTGCGATCACCGGACGGCGAAGTCGACCCGCAGCCCTGGTGCATGGGCTTCTACGCCGTCATGAAGCTTCGGCTTCTCGTCTGGTCGCGGCTTCTCCCCCCGAATGGAACCGAACACCTTATGCTGCGGCCGATCTTGGTCCATTGCATCGACGACGCCGGTCGACCCTTGCTACCCCCGGCCCGGCGCACGCTGGGAACGCAGCCCATCATCCAAAACGCCTGGCGCAACATTCCAGCAACCGTCGAGGCCCTCCGGCAGTTCTGGATGCCTATACGCTTCAAGCGCGGTGCGTAGGCCGTCCGCACCAAGTCCGTGGCTCCGTGGGCCTCTCGTACCGTTTACAGTTCACCAGCCTCGAGTTCACCGATGTGCTGCTGGACGCGAAGATCGCCATCAGCATGGACGGCAAGGGCGCCTGGCGCGACAACGTGTTTGTCGAGCGGCTCTGGCGCACGGTCAAATACGAAGAAGTATATCTCCGCGCCTACGACAGCGTGTCCGAGGCGCGAGCGTCAATTGCCAAGTATCTGGCCTTCTACAATCAGGGACGCCCTCACTCGAGCCTTGACGGGCGCACGCCCGACGAGGCTTACTTCGGCACGCAAGCTATGGTGATGGCCGCATGACCGTCGCCGACGGTTTTGTCGTCGCTCTGGTCGGGCTACGCCCTCCCGACGCAACGACAAAACCGTAAAGCCCCGCGTTCAGCATAACCCGGCAGGAATCCACTTAAATCCAGCGGGGCGCTGTCCAAACAACCGGGGCCAGCTCTGTTTGCGAGCAAGTTTTTTCCCGGGAAGGCAGAGGAGGAGATCCTCACATGGCAGGACCGGGTGTCATGGAGATCGTGCGCCGCCATCGCGCGCTGTAGCTTCGCAGTGCCGATAGACCGCGTCATTTCGGCTGATACAAGGAGGCTCTTTGCTGGCGCAAGCTGCAGATCAGGAGGAACACGAGGCTGCGGAGTCCGAGAGATAATCGATCTGCTGCTCGTCCGGCTTGATTCCGCCAGACGAAAGGACCCACAGCGCAGTCCAACTCCGCCTGCGGATACGGAAAAGATGTCGGTGCTCAAGAGTACATGCAGCAGGAAATGAGATGGAGGCCTGATCTTGCCCCGCCGATCCGGCCAATTGCTCTTCGTGTGATGCCTGTAGGCTCTACATAAAGTCATATTCCTCATCATACGGATCGTTCGCGGGCTTCGCTACACTCTCGGTATACTTGGCATTGCCGCTGTTGTCTTCAGTCGCGGCAAGATACAAAGGCGGCTTACCCGCCCGCTGCCAATTGCCGCCTTCGTTCTTCCATTTGTCATCGTGCTTGGTGGGATCTAGCACCATCATCGAGTCACTAACCTCAAGAAAGCCCAACGCTGCCGCGCGGGCTTTCGCTTCCGGATTGGAAGAGTGGGAGAGAACGAGCGGTTTGTTTCCGTCGATCTGGAGCTGATGTTCAAGCAAGATATCGCCCGCGTTCTCGACGAGCGGATGAGTAACCCGGAAAGCTATTGTTGAGGTGATTTCATCTCGTCCAGGAAATTGATGGCGCGAATCATTGTTGCCCTTGAACAGCTCACTCATGGAGCTATGGCTGATTTTGGGTGACGCGGCCTGATCAGGCGGCGTGGCTTTCAGTGTTCGGAATGACTTCGATTCCGTCGATGAACTTTACACCGGCGATGACTTTCGGCAACTGGTTCGTGCTCTTCAATCGCCGCCAGGTCTTCGATGCGGCGTCGATGAGCTTGAACACCATCAGCTTCGCAGTTTGTTGCGACAGCGATCCCTTGGTCCGCACCGTTCGGTGGCGCACCGTGGCGAAGACGCTCTCGATCGGGTTCGAGCTGCGTAGGTGGATCCAGTGCTCAGCAGGGAAGTCGAAGAAGGCGAGCAGCGCATGGCGATCCTTGATCAGGCACTCCACCGCACGTCCGTATTTGACGTGGTATTTCTCGACGAAGACGTCGATCGCGGTTTCAGCTTCGGCCCGGTGTGGGGCCAGATAGATGTTCCGCAGGTCGTTCTTCATGGGGCCCTGCACGGATTTGGCGACCTTGTCGAGTACGTTGCTCACTTTATGGCACCAGCATCGTTGGTGCCGCGTGCCGGGAAAGGCCTCGTCCAGTGCCTTCCAGAAGCCGAGGGCGCCGTCGCCGATGGCGAGTTGCGGGGCAATCCGTAACCCGCGTTGCCGCAGGTCGATCAGGAGTTCGCGCCAGCTCTGCGCGCTCTCGCGCACGCCGACCTGGAAGCCGATCAGCTCCTTCTTGCCTTCCGGCGTGGTGCCAATCAGCACCAGCATGCATTCGCTGTGATCTTCCATGCGGGCCTGCAGGTACACGCCATCGGCCCAGATGTAGACATAGCGACGCGCCGACAGATCGCGTCTCTGCCAGCGTTCGTACTCGACCTGCCAATCGGCCTTCAGGCCGGCGATCACCGAAGGCGACAGGTTCGGCGCATCCTTGCCGAGCAGCGCCGAGAGCGCCTCCTGGAAGTCGCCGGTCGAGATGCCGCGCAAATAGAGGACCGGGATCAAGGCATCCAGGCTCTTCGTCCGCCGCGCCCATAGCGGCAGGATTGCCGAACTGAAGCGGAGGCGGTCGCCTGGCCCGCTCGCTCCGCGGTCGCGGACCTTGGGACGAGCGACCTCCACCGGACCGATGCCGGTCGCAATCTCGCGCACCGGACCGTGCCCATGTCGGACCAGGCGCGCTCGACCGTCGGGCAGCGTCAGATTGGCCGTGCTGGCCAGAAACGCGCCAACCTCGATCTCGATCGCCCTGGCAAGCAGGTCCCGCGCGCCGGCACGAACGATATCGGTCAGTGGATCATCAACCGCGGACGGCTGACGGAAAGCAAGAACATTGGTAGTCTCGGTCATGGCGTATCGCTCTCCTCGAGAGGTTCTGGCAGGCTCGTCACCCGCCTCGATACGCCGCCTTCCTCACACCGTCATCACCCAGATTCCGCCATAGCTCTCACTCATGCGGCCTCCGGGTTCCGTTCTCAGAAGCCCGACGCTCTTGTTCCCAAGCTGATAGCTGAAAAAGCACGATTTCTCCGAAATAGACTTCGTGCCGAAGCGAAATGCAGTGTCCGCTGTGCGTGAGCCTTTTCGGAAACCCAGCGCGAGTATCGCTGCGGATTGGCAGCAATATCCTCTATGTCTCCTCCATAAAAATCTGCCAGCTTATTCTCAAACGAAGATTTTGAGATCTCAACCACCGGCCGCTCGTCAACCAGCGCGTATGGCGGGACTGCTGCCAAAGATGCATCAACGGAGCAGCTCGATGGCGCCAAACTCAGAGCAGAGAATACATCCAAGAATCTTTGGCTATCCGTGTGGGAGCCATCGTCCGAGCTCGTTCCCATTTCATCGAGCTCGGACGCACGTTCGCTGTTAGATAGAGCTTTAGTGTTTTGAAACATAACACGTCCTGTTATGTCGGCGAGGCCGCGCCGGAGTGGGGTTCCGCGCTCATAGTAAGCCTAGCTGTCGGCAAGCTGACAGCTAAGCATCACGCTTCGCTATTCCTGCCCGCTCTTGATCGCCTTATCTTGAACGAGCCAATGCTTTCCGGCTGCCCGCCTGAGGTGCTGCGCTGGCATCGCCGGCGTCCATCTTGCCTTGAAGGGCGAGGGACAGTCCGAAATTGTTGCGCAGCATCGGGTTTGCAGGTTCCGCCGCGAGAGCTTGGCGGTATAGCTCTTGGGCTTCCTGATGACGGCCCTCGTGATCGAGAACAACTGCTTTGGCATTTAATGCGCGCAGGTCGCCAGGGGTTGCCAATAACACGCCGTCGAGCACCTCAAGCGCATCATTCGGACAGTTGCGTGCCAGCAGGGCTCGCGCAAGAGGAATAGCCGCATCAATGTTGTTCGGCTGTTGCTTCAATGCGTCGCGCAGAGCCCCTTCATCAGCATCTCGGCCAAGCGCGTGCGAAATGCGCTCGCGCGCGGCGGGGTCGATCTCTTCGCTGTCTGCGAGGTCTGATGCGGACCTCTGCTGCGGTGAAAGGCCATGTTTGTCTGCGGTAGCGCAACCAGCGAGCAGCACAACAGTCAGCATCGCAAGCAGAGCCGGCCGCAGCCTTGGACTGGCGGAGCACAGATATCGGCGGAAGCTGGTGTCATTAGATTTCATCGGCTACTCACAAGGTAGTGCTGCGCACTCTTAGCTTGCAGCTGTTAGGAGCCCTCCTGAGGAAGGCGCCTTTGGAAGCTTGACGGATCCGATCGGCCGGACCGTGAAGTCCGCGGCGAGATCTTGATAGGACAGAACAGGCAAGTCGATTCCGTTGCGCGTGAGAAAACCGCGCACGAAACGCCGGATATCCATCGAACCGAGGACGACAGGCTGGCTCTTACTTTGCGCGATGGTCGCATGAATCTGACGAAATTGTGCAAGCAGCTTTTCGCTCTGCCATTCATCCAAGACGAGATATGGGCCTACGGCCGTTTCCCGTACTGCGCCGCGGATGATTTCCTCGCTCTCACGCTCGATGATAAAGGCGACCACGACGCGATGGGCATTAGCATACCGGAAGCAGATTTGGCGTTTTAAGGTAGCACGAACATACTCGGTGAGCAGGACGGCGTTTTGCTCGCGCTCGCTCCATTCTGCCAATGCCTCCAGAAGCAAGCGGGTATTGCGGATTGGAATGCCTTCATCGAGCAAGCGGCGCAGGACCTCGGCGATCCGAGGGACGGTGGCCGTACGCAGTACCTCCTTCACCAGATCAGGGTATTCCTGCTCCATCCGAGCGAGCAATTGGCGGGTTTCCTGAATACCGACCAGGCGCTGTGCAAAGCGCGTCAATGTGGAATGGAGACGTAAGGCAAGAACTTCGCTTAGCCGATGATATCCGATTCCGGCGGCCTTGAGAGCCGCTGCATGCCGTTCTTCGATCCAGACCCGATTCGTTTCAGGGTCTTGTTGAAAGGGGATGCCGCTCAATTCGATGTTCGCGACATCGTCGTTGAGTGCCAAGTGCCCGGGATTGATCACATCACGCTCAACTGGCACACTATCGACATCGACCCTGAACTGCGACGAGGACAAGCTGTCGCCAATCTGCGCAGGGATCCGCGGAATGGTGATGCCAAGGTCCGCCGACACGAGCCTTGAAACACGCGAAATGCTCTCTTCCAGCTCGTCTTTGTCGATCGAATCCGTCAGGTTTGGTGCAAGGAACAACGCGATCGGAAGCGCTTCCGCATGTGCGGCCTGCTTTTGGACCGCTGCAGGAACCGGCGCCGATGCCGCGGCGCTAGCTCCTATTTTGGCGGCAGGCTTGTCGTCTTTGGGGCCGACCTTGACGTAGCTTGCGGCAGCGAACAGGACGGCCAGCACGGCAAACGGGGGCAAAGGAAAGCCAGGAACGAGCCCCATGAATACCAAGACGCAAGCGGCTAGCCTAAGTGCCTCCGTACTTGCGGTAAGTTGGTGAACGATATCGGCGCCGAGTCTGAGTTTGGAGGGTCCGTTGACGCGCGTGACAATGGTCGCGGCGGTAATTGACAGCAGCAGCGCCGGAATCTGCGAAATGAGCGCATCACCAATCGTCAAAAGAGTATATTGATGCAGCGCTTCATCGAGCGACATGCCCTTGGAGAGCAGGCCGATGCTTATTCCGCCAAGCATATTGATGCAGATCACGATCAGCCCGGCGATCGCGTCTCCCTTAACGAACTTCATGGCACCATCCATAGCGCCATGAAGCTGACTCTCTTGTTCCAAGGCGGCACGTCGGCGGCGTGCTTCGTGTTGATCGATGTGGCTGTTGCGTAGCTCCGCATCGATCGCCATCTGCTTGCCTGGTAGCGCGTCAAGCGTGAAGCGCGCAGACACCTCTGCGACGCGTTCGGCACCCTTGGCAAGAACCATGAATTGGACCATGGTCACGATCAAGAATATGACAATTCCGACCGCAATATTCCCTGAAATGACGAAGTCGCCGAAGGTGTGAATGATGCTGCCCGCGTCGCCTTCGGCGAGGATCAGCCGTGTTGTTGCAATCGTCAGCGCCAGCCGAAATACGGTGGAGATCAGGATGACGCCCGGCAAGGACGAGAAATCAAGCGGTGTGCTGAGATAGAGGGCAACCATCAGCAGCAATATGGCAAAGCCAAGATTGAAGCCGATCAGCATGTCGATCACGATGATTGGGATTGGCATGATCATCATGCCGATCGCTAGAAGCAGCATCAAGGCAACCATGAAATCCGGGTGGGCCGGAGCGCGCACGACAAAGCCGCGCAAGGTGTTGGCCATGATAGATCCCTATTGCTTTCGGATGAGGGCTGTACTCGCGCGCAATGACACATAGGTCTGGAAGACCTCGCGAGCCTCGGCCATGCGGCCAGCGTGCCGTAGCGCGTGACTGCGCAACAGCGTCATCGGTATGCGAGAAGAGGGTTGCGTATCAAGTGCGTCCAGCCGGTCCAGCACATGGAGTGCTTCCTCGCCGAGGCCCTCGGCGATGAGCGTGTAGGCTAGAATGCGGAGTAGACCGACGTCGTTGGAATGCTCGCGAGCTGCAATTCGCAACAGAGCCAGGCTGTGTGCGCTCTGCCCGCACGCGAGATGGACATATGAGAGTGCGCAAAGCAGGTCGCGCTCTGGCCCGGAGATCGACGGAATATCGCCGGATTTTGAGACTCCTGGAGCCAGGGGAACGGCGACGCGATGCAATCCATCAGGATCGGCCATGGCTAACCCTTGATTAAGCTGTTTTGGTTTTGTCGGAGCATTAGTAACCGCTGCAGCTCCTGCTGCAGGATTGCCAAGCACTCTCGCGCCGTCTTGTCTTCCGGCGTCGCCTCCAATGTTCGCGTCAAGCGTTCCAGAAGAACACCATGCTTGTCAGCGCGCAGTACGTCGGGATGACGAAGGCGCGGAACTACGAAGGAGAGTAGTCCGCGGGACAGATTGGGACCATAAAGCGAAGCCAATCTCGCGCGTGCATCTACCTCATTCGCTCCTGCTTCGCTTTCGAATAAAGTGACGCGTGAGATGGCGCCGACGGAATCGACCCCGAGCGCCGCTTCGCTCGCGCCATCAATTGGCAGATCATACGAAGCCGCATCCTGCCACGACGCCCGCTTCGTGCCGCTATCCGCATGGGCGCCTCCGACTTCGAGCTTATCACCTCGCGAAGGAGGCGAGCCGATGACTGGTGCGTGCTGGCCCGCATCTAACCCCTGCGATGAGTTGCCGGGCCCTACGGAGTTCTGAGGCAGCCTAGCCATAGCCTTCTCCTTCTCTTTTGCAGGGTAGAGACCTTAATAGGGCAAAGCGGCAGATCGGCCGTTGCGGCTGAGCAGAACTCGTCCATCCTCGATTCGATCAACGGTCCATCCATTACTTAAGAGCGCGCCGACGAAATACTTCTGCCCGGCAATAAGCAGATAAGGTTCGCTTCCGCGCCAGACGGCTTGGACAGCAATCGAAGACGGCATCTTTTCCTCTTTCACCGCGACAGCGTTCACAAGGGTCGGGGTACCATTGCTTTGACGATCGAACCATTGCTGGATTTCTTTCCATTTTGCGACGAGGTCCGGCGCAATCGTCCCTTCCGCGGTCACGACGCCGGGCCCGTGCCCGATCTTGACGTCAGGAAGGCCCTCTCGTTCGATCTGTTGGCGCAGTGATGCGGCCATTTCATCAGCAGCTCTCGCGTCAAAATGATCGACGGTTGGTTTAGCGGCAATTTCGACCGCGTGCGATGATCCGGTGCTTGGCGCCACCGCCCTATCGCCGGGGGCAAAGATGATTGAGACGGTGCCGATCGCGACAGAGCTGAGCAAGATCAGGCTGAGTGCCACGATCGAGCGGCGAGATCGCTTGCTCGAAGCAATTGGTTGGAAATCCTCTGCCGACCAGCGGATGGACATCGCGCCGGCATGAATGATCGCGGGAAGCGGCACTCTGACGCGCTCACCTGTTGCAATGCTAGCGTGACGGTCAATGCTGATTCTGGCAGCGAGCGCTTCGAGCTCGATCGAATCGCGCTGCGGGATGACGCGAAGATGATGCGGTTCGAGCCCTTGTTCAACGAAGATCATGTCCGCATCGAGGCCGCTGCCCACAATGCTCTCGCCGCCCGCCGTCTTTCCTTTGAGCCCGGTATAGACCCCCGAAAGCACCTCGAACTCAAGCGAAACAGAGTCGTTCACGATAATCCCCCGAATAACGAGAGAAGCCGTACGGCGGTGCCGTACGGCTCATCCAGACTTCGTCATTCACAGCGCGGCGACGGTAGCAACTGCGGTGAGCCACCCGTCTTGCAGAATTACTGGACGCGCTCGTCGGCGACCTTCTTCTCGGACGAGAGTTCGGTCGTAATTCTGCGCATTGCCACGGCCTGGGCCTGAACCTTCTGGCTCACACGCTCGAATTCAGCCATCTGGTTCTGGAAGCCGCTATCGCCGGTCTGCTGGGCACCAGCAGCGCCGCCATTTCCGCCAACATTGTCAACCGCCATGTCTATTTGCCTTTCTTTTGGGATAACGCTGGTTCTGATTTGTTACGAGGTGCGGGCCGGCGAGACGATCGCAGGAATGGAAAGGAACATGGGCGTACCGCCGAGCGTGCTGAGCCCGAGGTTCAGCTCCGGGCTCTTGCAGGCAGTGTCGTGCTTGGATTGCACCTCGGTCTTTTCGCCGGCGTCTTTGTGGTCTTCGGCCTTATCATGGTGACCCTCGTCGGGCACCAAGGTGTGGACCACCTTGTCAAAGACCTTGTCCACGGTCCCGCCCAGTGCCGAACCAATTGCCGCTCCGGCCGGGCCGCCTAGGTAACCGCCGGCGGCGCTTCCAATCATTTCTCCGATCATTGCGTTCTCCTATGTTCGTCTTGTTGCGCAGAAGACTGTTCGCCTAGCTTCAGCGGCCTCATGCTAGGGGCGCTAGCTTTCGAAAAGCTGACGAGCCTCACGTTGAGGCGAGTGATATTTTGCGGCAGGCTTGCATCTGCTCGCAATCATCGGATCGCCCTGTCGCTCCCGGCGGCGCCCTATAGCCGGCTTGGATGAAGGCGAGTTGAGCCGTGCTTAGCTGCGCGTTCAGGAATGATTTGACTTGGCGGAACCTTCGCAGGCGCGTGGCTTGCAGGGTGGAGCACGGAAGCGGGATAAGGTCATCGAGCCGTGCGGATCTCAGCCCTCGCTTGTCCCGTTTGGCTAAGATGGCGGCTTGCGAAAGCTCACCTTTCGCGAAGTCTTGATGCCTGGGAAAATGCAGCGAGAGTTCAAGCTGTTGATCGCTCCTCGCAGATGATGTGCAGTTCCGGCGGGAGCGCTGATTGCGGTGAGGATGAGATGATTGGCTGATAACCGGCAACGTCGTGTCATTTGCCTGAAGACATGGGAGCGCCGCTGGTACCAGACGAATCTTGCCAGGAGGGAATATTAAATCTTGCGATACGTTCAGCGAAGGATGCGTTTCGGACATCCGATCGATGCCAAAGTGCGTGCGGCTTGGCTCGCTGATCATCGTCAGCTTTTCGACAGGTGTTCGGGCTACCGTATCTGTGAGTTGAATGCGCGTGATGTGCTCGTGCGGTTACGGTGATGGGGCGAGAGAGGATCTCCATAGGCTGCCGGTTCTGGCAAGGGAATTAGTCGTTCGTTCGGATGAGCTGATCAGGCGCTCTCATGCAGATCTGAAGCGGCGGATCTTGGGTGACTATGCGCGTAACGCTCACAGTTTTACAGATGTCGTCTATGCAACAGGAGTGAACTAAATGCAGTATCTTCCCGTGGTTGGCCTGCCAGTGGTGGGTGCGCCCGACTCGATGAACGGAGTGGCGCCGGAGGGCGCTGTTGTCACTCCCACCTTCAACGCCATGTTGGGGCAATATGCCCCGGCGAGCTACCAGTACTTGCCGGTAGCCTCACCAGCCCTCGTCGGTACGGCCGTTGGGAGTGTCGTTCCGGTCGTCGTGGCGCCAGCCGTCGTTACGACGCAGGCGTACATGATGGCGCCTCCTCCTTCCACCATGCTGATGAGCCAGCTGAATCAGAATGCCGAGCCTGCTGTGGATCCGGTGTGGACGCATGAGGTCAAGGATGGCAAGGCCACGATCAACCTTGGGGACAAGTATACGATTACGGCCAATGAGAAGGATGGCACGTGGACAGTCCGCAACAACCAGACCGGCCATGTCACGGTCATTCATGGCGACCCGCACGTTGATGCCGACGGAGACGGCAAGGATGACTTCGATTTCAAGAAGGATATGACGTTTCAGCTCGACGACGGCACGAAGATTACTGTGAATAATGTCGACTACGGCAATGGCCAGGCCATCTCTTCAAAGCTTACGATTACGAACGGCCACAACGCGATCGTTGTCGAGGGGCTCGGCGACGACAAGGATGGCAAAAACAATCTGAGGGTGACGCAGTCCAACGCTGGGATGACCCTTGACGAGTTGACGTCTGATGGTGCCCAAACGATCCATGAGAGTGGACAGGGATGGGTCGATGGCGCCGGACGCGCCGTGAATCAGGCGAGTATCGACGACGGCGAGCAAGGGCGTGGGCCGGGCAACTACCAGTATGCAAGCGGAGCGCCCACCTCTACGGCGCCCGTCTTCTTCGTTCCTCCTCCGCCGCCGCCTCTTGCGATGGTGCCTGTTGCGGCTGCCCAGGTGCCCACGCAGTCTTCTCAGCCGGCGCCAGTGTGGTCACATGAGGTCAGGGACGGCAAGGCTGAGATCAAGCTTGGTGATAAGTATTCGATCTTGGTCGACGAAAATGACGGAACAGTGCTCATTCGTAACAGTCAAACAGGCAAGATCACCTCGATTAAAGGCGATCCCCACGTCGATGCCGACGGTGACGGCAAGGTCGACTTTGACTTCAAGAAGAACATGACTTTCCAGCTCGACGACGGCACGAAGATTACTGTCGACACCGTTGATATCGGCAAGGGCAAAACGATGGCCTCGAAGCTGACCATTACTAACGGCGACAATGCCATGGTCGTCGAAGGGCTTGGAGACCGCTTTGACGGTAAGAACAATCTCAAGGTGACGCAGTCGAATGCGGGCCGTACGCTTGATCAATTGACTTCGGACGGAGCCCAGACGATTTATGAGCAACCAGGCTCGGGCTGGGTTGACCGGTCTGGACGCCAGGTGAACCAGGAAATCATCGACAGCAATGAGAATCCAGGCACAACGTCCGATGCTTGAGTTGGCCTGAGGTCTGGCTGGTACTGCGAAGCGGTTCCAGCTTATGGGATAAGTCACTGAAGTGGGCGCTAGCGCCCGCTTTTCGTGTTCAGTGAGGAGATGAAGATACTAGTACCCACTTTTCTTGGAACGTGAGTCGTGATTCAAGGTCGGGATGATACCCGAAGCAAGAGAAGTCCACCTTTCGAGGAAAGATCGCAAGGTGCTTGAGGCGTGCTGTCGCTCACCGGTGACGTTGCAGCGCGATTTGAAGCGGGCGCGGATAGTTCTGTTGGCGGCGGATGGGCGCAGCACCCGGTCGATCGCCAAGGAAGTTGGGGTCCAGCCGCGGATTGTCAGCCTTTGGCGGCATCGCTATGCCGACCATGGCCTTGAAGGGCTGCAAGACAAGCCGCGGCCTGGCAAGCAGCCGATCTATACGAAGACGACCGACAAGCGGATTCTGAAGCTGCTGGATAAGCCGCCACCGCAAGGGTTTGCGCGCTGGACCGGCCCCCTGCTGGCCGAGGCGCTGGGCGATGTCGATGTCCAATATGTCTGGCGGTTCCTGCGCAGCCACAAGATTGACCTGGTGGCTCGCAAGTCCTGGTGCGAGAGCAACGACCCGAACTTTACGGCCAAAGCCGCCGATGTTGTCGGCCTCTATGTCGCGCCGCCGACGAAGGCCATTGTGCTGTGCGTGGACGAGAAGCCCTCGATCCAGGCTTTGGAGCGAGCGCAGGGTTATCTGAAGTTGCCCAATGGCCGCGCCTTGACCGGCCAAAGCCACGATTACAAGCGGCATGGCACCACAACATTGTTTGCGGCGCTCGAAGTCGCCACCGGAAAGATCATCGCGACCCATTCAAAACGCCGGCGCCGCGTCGAGTTTCTCGATTTCATGAACAGCGTCACCGCGGCTTTTCCGAACCGCAAGCTTCACGTCATCCTCGACAACCTCAACACCCATAAAAAGAACGAGGACTGGCTCAAGGCCCACCCCAACGTGCAATTTCATTTCACGCCGACAAGTGCGCCATGGCTCAATCAGGTCGAAGTATGGTTTTCCATCTTGCAGGGGCAGTCGCTCAGCGGCACCTCCTTCACGAGCCTCAAGCAGCTTCAGGAACACATCGATGCCTACGTCAACGCATACAACGACAGAGCCGAGCCCTTCGTCTGGACCAAGAAAAAGGTCCGTCAACGCCGTTTCAAAGGCCGCCGTATCACTCAGCTCTGATTCCGGGTACTAGGGTCCAGACTCAATTGAGCCAATATGCGACGAGAGCGGCGAGATGAACAGCGGCCAAAAAATTACGGGCGAGCTTGTCATATCGCGTGGCGATGCGCCGGAAGTCCTTGAGCCTGCAAAAGCAGCGTTCGATGACATTTCGTCCTTTGTAGGCGCGTTTGTTGAAGCGATGGATGACGACACGGTTAGATTTATTGGGGATTACGGGCTTGGCGCCACGACGAATGATTTCGCCGCGAAGCTTGTCGCCATCATACCCTTTGTCGGCGAGGAGCACGCTCATGGGTGGCGCGAGCGCCAGGACATCGGGAGCCGCAGCGATATCGGCATCCTGGCCTGGAGTCAGATGCAGGACGACCGGCCGGCAGAGCGGATCGCTCAGCGCATGGATTTTTGTCGTGCGGCCTCCGCGCGAGCGGCCGATTGCTTGATTGTGCTCCCCCCTTTTCCGCCGGAGGCACACCGGTGAGCTTTAATCGAGGTCGAGTCGAGCGACAGTACGACGCCGTCTTCGCCAGGCTTGGCCAGCGCTTCGAAGATTGCGCACCATCGTCCTCGCTTGGCCCAGCGATTGAAGCGATTGTAGATCGTCGTGTAAGGGCCGTATTCACGTGGACAATCACGCCATCGTGCACCCGATTGCAGCATGTGAATGATGCCGCTGACGATGCGTCGGTCGTCGTCCCGATCCGGCCCCGTCAGTCCCCTCGGCAGATGCGGTTCGATACGCGCCCATTGCCTGTCGTTCAGCCAAAACAAACCAGCGCGCATTCTCTCGCCCCCGAATCAACACGTAGGCAAGAGAATCACGTGGCGCTATTTAGGTACAGACCCTAGGTGCGGCGGCCTCGATGAGGATCTTAGCTCTTAGCGTGATAGGGGCAGTCTGAGCTTTGGCGCCAATTCGTAGCGACAAATACGCCATAACTCAGGATCAGGCAGCAGCAACATGCCTCGATGCTGAGGGGTAGCGGTCCCCGGAGTTCTGCAGATATGGGCGCAGCGAGCGCCAAGTCTGCCTATGTTCCGGAAAATCTCGGAGGATCTCTCTAGCGCACGATCTCGCGGGCGGCTGCAGAACCAATCGAGGATAATAGCTGACGAAGTTCATCGGCGGGGAGCGCTCGGGCTCGCTTAGAACGTCTGGTGCCCTGGCTAAAGAGCGCTCCTGATGAACCCTCATCGAAGAATATGTGACACGGCGGCATGAGCAAGTTGGTCTGAGCCCCGCAAACTCCTCCAAGAATGGGTAGAGTCCGTCACCTCTGAGGAGATGGACCATGAAGCCAAGTCGGTTCACGGAAGAGCAGATCATCGGGATTTTGCGGGAGCAGGAGGCGGGTGTGGCGACGGCTGATGTCTGCCGCAAACACGGGATCTCGAGCGCAACATTCTACAAATGGAAGGCCAAGTACGGTGGCCTGGAGGTATCCGATGCCAAGCGGCTGAAGGCATTGGAGGACGAGAACGCCAAGCTGAAGAAGCTCCTGGCCGAGGCAATGCTCGACAACGCCATGCTCAAGGACGTTGCGTCAAAAAAATGGTGACGCCCGCCGCGAGGCGAGAGGCCGTCGCTCATCTGCGGACCAACTTCGAAGTGAGCGAACGGCGGGCGTGCAAAGCCTTGGGGGCAGATCGCGCATCGGTGCGCTATCGCAACGGGCGAGCCGATGATGCGGCCGTACGCGCCCGCCTGCGCGAGCTGGCGGCCATCCGCCGCCGGTTCGGCTACCGTCGTCTGCTGGTGCTGATGCGCCGCGAGGGGCTGGTCATGAACCACAAGAAGTTTCGACGTCTGTATCGCGAGGAACGGCTGCAAGTCCGCCGGCGTGGCGGCCGTAAACGGGCGCTCGGCAGCAGGGCGCCAATGGCGATCCCGCAAGGCGCCAACCAGCGCTGGAGTCTCGACTTTCTGTCGGATGCGTTCGCCGATGGCCGACGGTTCCGGATTCTGGCTGTGGTCGACGACTTCACTCGCGAATGCCTGGCGCTCGTCGCCGATACTTCGCTGTCGGGCCTGCGGGTCACACGCGAGCTCGATGTCATCATTGCCTGGCGCGGCCGGCCGGCGATGTGCCTGTCCGACAACGGCACTGAGCTGACCGGAATGGCCGTGCTGCGCTTCAGCCAAGAGAGGCAGATCGAGTGGCACTACATCGCGCCCGGCAAACCGACCCAGAATGCCTTCATCGAGAGCTTTAACGCCCGCCTGCGCGATGAACTTCTCAATGAGACGCTGTTCACTTCGCTCGCACAGGCGCGAGCCGTGCTGGCGGCCTGGAAAGACGACTACAACAACGCCCGGCCGCACAGCGCCCTGGGCAACCTCACGCCGACCGAATACGCCAAACGCAACGCTCTTGGGCCGCAACGGGACGGGACGCTGCGCTATGCCGAGGGCTCCGCGCCCCGCCCCGTTGCTTCACCGAGCCCCTTGGGCTCATATTCAACCGGGACTCTTTCCATTGCTGGATGAAGCGAGGGGCTCAGACCAAAGTCGCTGCGGCGTCTTCCGAAAGTTGCGAGGTCCTGCAGAACGGCCGCACCGCCTGCCTGGAGGATCACCTAAGACGGTCTAGCGGCTGCTGTTGCCAAGTCCGCCTGCTTCACCCGATCGTTTTCGGTTCGGCTTGCCGTCCGTCAGGTCCTCCCTGTGCGCGTCTGATAATCCGGCCTTCAGCCATCATCTAGCTCGCTCATAGCGTCATCCATGTCTGACTGGGTATCGCTTATGACCTGGGTAGCGACGGCAACCAGAGCTTTTTCGAAGGCCCGCTGCAACAATGCTGCGTGCGAGTTGTCGCCGCCGTTCGCGGCGTTATCGGTGTTTGTGCCAGCGTCTGGCGCCGTTGCTGCGATATCGGCTGCGCCTGTGTCCATGTCATAAAACTCAGATAGCGGCGGTGCCGCGAGATGACCTATTCCTTTCGTGCTAGCAGGGGCAGCTTGCAAGAAGCTGACGAAGAGTGAGGCCGGATTGATGCCGCGATTCGTGCCCCGAGTGATCTCAGGTGGTCCGGTGTTTGGAGGTTTGTGCGAAGAACTGTGCTGGTTCTAACAACCGGTATGTTGAAGGTATTTAGGGGGGCCGGTCATACCCAGACTATCCTGATCCGCAACGCGCTTACCTTCATCTCGACGACATGGATCGCCTCGCGGTCCTTTCTGGCGGAGCTTCAGAAGACCCAGGTTGGGGCGGTCCCGCCTGCAATGGCCGGGCATGCGAGGGGCCGGCGTGCGGCGGCTCATCCTGAAAAAGGGGCGGTGCGCGATGGTCCTGCATGCGATGTCCCCGCTTGAGGCTCACCGTGCCGTGGCTCGGCTTCCGAGGGGCCGACATCCAGAGTCTGCCATATCACATCTTGATCGAAGCCGGGATGTTCCTCGATCGCCTGAGCTATGGCCTGCGGCGAGAGATGCTGCTGGCCGTTGTCCGGCTCTGGCGCAGCGACGGCCGCAGGCGCGGCATATAGATTATCCTGCCAACCCGAGTCTGGCCCAAGGGGATGCGCTAAATCTGGGTAAGGCGGATAGAGGTGTCCTGTCTCCAAGTATGGAGAGTAGGGATGGCCCGCGTCGAGATAGGGTGAATAAGCCTCGCCCTGCAGCACTGGATGGGCGACTCCCTGCGCCGAAGCGGGAGCCTCTGAACCGCTGAGCTGCCGCTCGAACTCGGTTGCATCTGTAGCCGTCCGTGCTGTGTCGGGCTCCGGGCTCGTATTCGCCCGGGCGACTGCATTGAAATCCACCCTGTTTCTCCTTCCAACTGATGACGCGCATTGAGCTATGCGAAGCCTCAGCTAGCTCGGAAGCGCGCGTGCGGAGGCCCACATTGATCTTTAATGCCTCGCACTGCGTGAAGGCAGCGCTACCCAATTTCCCTCGAGCATCCGGTCTCTTATCCATCTATCGGGCTGCCTCAAGCAGGGCAGCCGTCAAGACCTCGCAGGCTCATGCTGGGGGCTTTAGCTTTCGAAAAGCTGACGATCGGATGCGACTTCAGTCGGAGCGGTCTTGCATCTTCGACCATCACTTCTGGCCTGGACCGGCTTCGCGCACAGCGCCCCCATGAAGCGGCGTTTCGGGAGAAGCTTCCGGCCGCCCGTCCCGGAAGACCGTGCTCGAGGAGCCGCGAAACAACATCAAAACCGACTCGTGTTGTGACCTCTCGGCGGCGGGACTGCGCCGGGCCTGCGCTTCCGCCACAAGGCCCTTGAGGGTCTGGTCCACCAGCGCAACAAATCTGGGTGGGCCAGAAGCAAGGATGAGGCCCTCTCCCGGGGCAGGTTTCACGATATAGCGCTCATCCGAGATGTTGAGCGCGTCGAGCGCGGCCTTGAGCGCATCGAAGCTGATTGGGTTCAATACAATGAGCCGGCTTTGCGCCTCTTGGGCGGCGGAGATGTAAAGGACAAGTCCGTCATAGTACCACTGGAGATTGTACAAAGCAGTCAAACGGTCAAGGAATTCTCGTGGCGGCAGGTCCGGCATTCGTCCACGAATCCGGCCCCTGACGTCGGCGCTGACATTGACCCTGATATTGAGATTGTTTCCGAACTCCTGCAGCGCCGCAGCAAGATCCTGATCGAGAACGGTGTAGCTATAAGGGGCGGGCGGCAGCGAAAGGGATGCAGCAGACGTGCGCAAAATTCCGACACAGATGAGAACACCGGCACAAAAAATTCTTTTTAAGATATGTACCACCGTGGACCGCGCGAGCATTCCTTGACGCCTTCCGCTCATTATGAAGTTAGAGTTTCGCCGCAGCTTGGAAGCCAAACGTGATCATTAGATGACCAAGTCAACCTGATCTCCGTCAGGTTTTCGTCAGCTCGGCAGCCTATGAACTTGATCGGTTCATCGGCTAAAGCTTAGGTCATCAAACCAGCACAATGACACACTCCATGTTGTTAGGCGCAACGCCGATCCCTCCCAGTTCAGCCGGTTGTCTTTCCGGTGCCTGCTCTCCGGCAGCTGCTGGCGAGCAGGCGCGTTTCGAGCAGTCCCTGGCGCAAGTAGCTCCCAATCAGGGGGCTGCTTTCCCGTCCGCGAATCCACCCGCAGCGACTCCTCCGATATTGGAGGTCCAGCGCACGAATGTGCTGGCAAGTCCGCCGGGCGACCGAATCCTCCAAACCCTTTCCGGCATCTACCAGGGTCGAGCCGTTTCTCCGGCGATTGCGCCGGCTGTCGTAAATGGGGTGCAGCCTGGGCCGGCTGCGCAGCCACTTTTGCCGGTGGATAACGCCGGAGCCAATGCGGCTGTTAAGCCGGTTGGAGCTGATTTCGAATCGATGATGACGAATCTGCGAGACGTCTACAAAGACGTTGTTCAGGTTTCCCTCGTCTCCAAGGGCACCAGCGCCGTCAGCTCGTCGCTAAACAAGCTGCTATCGGCCGGCTGAGTAAGCTGATGACTGGCGATATGAAGAGGGGGAGCTCCGGCGGCCGTCAATCGTGGCGACGGCTTCGCGTGTTTCTTGCTATGCCCCTTCTCCTCTCGCTGATCGGCTGTAAGACCGATCTCTACACCAAAATTCAGGAGCGCGAGGCTAATGAGATGCTCGCGCTTCTCCTTGGCAAGGGCGTTGATGCTGTCCGTGTTGTCGCCAAGGACGGAACCAGCACAATCCAGGTCGAGGAAAAGCAGCTCGCTTATTCGATTGACCTGCTCAATGTTGAGGGGCTGCCGCGCCAATCCTTCAAGAATCTCGGCGAGGTGTTCAAGGGATCGGGCCTCGTTGCCTCGCCGATCGAGGAGCGGGCACGATACGTTTATGCTCTAAGCGAAGAATTGTCGCGCACGATCAGCGATATAGATGGCGTCCTTTCAGCACGCGTTCACGTCGTTCTGCCGAAGAACGACTTGTTGCGGCAAGGTGCGACCCCGTCCTCGGCATCGGTCTTCATTCGACATGGCTCCAGCGCGAGGCTTTCGGCACTATTGCCGCAGATCAAGATGCTCGTCGCAAACAGCATTGAAGGGCTGTCCTATGACAAGGTCGCCGTTGTCTTCGTGCCGGTCGAGCGCGCTCCAGTCGAGCAGTCTGCCGGTCCGGGAGTCCCTGTGGCTCAGTCAGCAAGAGCCGGCTCATCGCCGTTACTTGCGCTTGCTGTAGGAAGCGCCGGAGCGGTATTCGGCATCGTCGCTTGCGTATTGCTGGGCCCGCGCATGCGTCAGTTTGGAAAATCATCGCGTAAGCTGAGCGTGTTCGGTAGGGGCTCGCGCCTGTCTGCTGACCAAGCGGCGGGCAAGATGATTGCTGATGCGTCATAGTCTGGACGCTCATGCCGCCATCAATGTCAACCACAGCCACAAAAACCAATCGCTCGTTCACGCTCGCAGCCGATCGGCTGCGCGAGCTTGCTGCCTCGGCCGATCCCGGTCGTTTCGCCGGGCTTCTTGACCCGCTGCTTTCACCTTCCACTTTGGCTCGGCTACAGCAGAGTGCCAGGCTACAGCCAAGGCTCGCCGAACTGCTTTTGGGCAGCAAGGGGGAGGTGAGCTGCGGCGACTGGAGCGAAGATGCTCTCCTGGGGCATGATCCGCGGCGGGCTGCGCTGCTCGCGGGCGGCATTTGGCATGCACGCTCCATCCTCAAGCTGTTCTCCAGGCACGATCTGCCTGTGTTGGTGGAGTTGATCGGTGCCGAGGCGCATGCTTTCGCAGTCCGGCATTTATCCTGCGCCGTCGCAACGGCCCCGATCGCCGATCCAGAGCAATTGTCCCGACAGATCGAATATGACGGGCATGCTTGTCTCGGCGCTTGGCTCGAAGAGACTTCATCGCTTGCTCGTATCCGCGTGCTTCTACGCTTGCCCGCTGGGACGGCCGCCGAGAGCTCAACTGCCGAGCACCGTAGCGCAGCAGGCCCGCTGCTTTCCCTCGTCATGGCTCATTTGCGCACTGAGGATGCTGGGGCATGACGGCCGATGCCCTCGCACCACCCGCGGCCCCGAAGATTCGGGCTCTTGGACCGCTGATCCCAGCTGCGCAGCTTGAGATCTGGCACGATGCCATACAGGCGCTGGCCGCTGCCGAGCGGCATCTGCAGCGGGTTCGAGGGTGGGCACGCCTGGCTTATGAGCGGGAACGTGCGCAGGGCCGCGCCGAGGGTGCAAAGGCTGGCGCAGAGGAAATGGCCCGGCTGATTGCGCAGGCGACTTGTGAACTGGCCCAACGCAAGGCGGTTCTGGAGCGGGAATTGCCGCAACTGGTCTTTGAGATCGTTCGCGATCTGCTTGGCGCATTTGATTCGGGCAAGATGCTGGTCCAGTGCGTTCGTCATGCCATCGAGCAAAGATATAAAAACACGGAGGTCTGCCTTCACGTATCCCCACTGAAAGCCGACCTGCTAGCCAGTGAGTTCAAGGATTATGACGGACTTGAGGGCCGGCCGAAGGTCAGGATTGAGGCGGATCCGGCGCTGAGCGCGGACCAATGTGTTTTATGGAGCGAGTTCGGCAACGTCGATCTTGGGCTTGCCGCGCAGCTGCGCGCGCTGCGCCTCGGCTTTGGCTTGACGGAGGAAGCTGAATCGTGACCGTGCAACGACCGACCCATCATGCCGCGGCCGCAGAAGGAACCGTAAAGGCCGCACTCTCATCCTTAAGATCTTCCGCCAAGCACATCGATACACGCGCTGTCCGCGGCCGGATCACGCGGGCCGTGGGCACGCTGCTGCACGCCGTCTTGCCGGAGGCCAGGGTCGGAGAACTGTGCTTATTGCAGGATCCTCGCAGCGGATGGTCGCTCGAGGCCGAGGTAATCGGTCTGTTGCCGGATGGGGTGTTACTCACGCCCATCGGGGACATGGTGGGGCTGTCCAATCGCGCAGAGGTGGTGACGACCGGGCGAATGCAGGAAGTGGCTGCCGGCCCCGATTTGCTCGGCCGCGTGATCGACAGTTTTGGCCGGCCGCTCGACGGCAAGGGCCCTATAAAAGCCGGCGAAGCCAGACCGCTGCGCGGCAGGGCGCCTAATCCGATGAAACGGCGCGCGATTGAACAGCCGTTCCCGCTCGGCGTCCGTGTCCTGGATGGTCTTCTCACATGCGGAGAAGGTCAGCGGATCGGAATTTATGGTGATGCCGGTTGCGGCAAGTCGACGCTGATGTCGCAAATCGTAAGAGGCGCAGCGGCCGACGTCACTATCGTTGCGCTGATCGGCGAGCGCGGTCGAGAGGTGCGTGAATTCATCGAACGTCATCTTGGCGAAGCCCTTCACCGTTCCGTCGTTGTGGTGGAGACTTCCGACCGTTCGGCGATGGAGCGGGCCCAATGCGCCCACATGGCGACAGCGCTAGCCGAATATTTTCGTGATCAGGGCCTTCGCGTCGTTCTGATGATGGATTCTTTGACGCGCTTTAGCCGCGCCATGCGTGAAATCGGACTTGCCGCAGGAGAACCGCCGACCCGGCGCGGATTTCCGCCATCCGTTTTTGCACTGTTGCCGGGCTTGTTGGAGCGCGCCGGCATGGGCGAGCATGGCTCCATTACGGCCTTCTATACTGTGCTTGTCGAAGGTGACGGCACGGGTGATCCGATAGCGGAAGAATCACGCGGCATCCTCGATGGCCACATTATTCTCTCCCGCGCGTTGGCCTCCCGGGAGCATTTTCCGGCGATCGACGTGTTGTCGAGCCGCAGCCGCGTCATGGATGCGATCGTGTCCGTGCCGCATCGCAAGGCGGCATCCTTTTTCCGTGATCTGCTGTCACGGTACGCTGAGGCCGAGTTCCTGATCAAGGTCGGTGAATACAAACAAGGCTCTGATCCGCTGACCGATCGGGCGATCGCCTCGATCGAGCAACTGCGGGCCTTTCTGCGCCAGGGGCAGGGTGAGGCGTGCAGCTTTGAGGAGACGATCGCATGGATATCGCGTCTGACCGCCTAAGTCCCGTTCACGCCTCGAAGCTGCGGCTCGTAAAGGACATGCGGGAGCGAAGCGCCATTCGTGAATTGTCTAACATGGAAGCCAAGCGCCACCTTGCGATCCAAGCTGTCCAACGAGCTTTCGAGCATCTTACACATGCCGAAGAGCGCCGGGCAAAGCTCGAGGCAGAGCTCTATCGGGAGATGCTAGCAGCCGATGCGATGTCTGTTTGCGAGCTGCAGCGGCGCTATCATCTCATCATCGGCCGGCTCACAGACGAGATTGCAGCGGCGCAGCAGGTTCTTGAAAATGCCCGTGCTGCTCAGGCGCAAGCTGAGACTGCGGTTCTTGAGGCGAGGGCCGTTTGGGCCAGGCGTTCAGCGGCGAGCCAGAAATGGCGTGAGATTGATCAAGACGTTCGGCGCACCACGAGTGCTCATTTCGAAGCCGCCGCCGAAATCGAAGCTGATGATGAAGTCTTGCTCCGCTACCGGCGCGGCCCGTCAGGGCAGACGGGAGGTGAGCCAGCATGATTGCAGATCCTCTCACGCGCGAGCTCGGGGCCTGCGGCGCGGAAGCCGCACCGGCCTCGGACCGGCCGGCTGAGCGCGCAGCCTTCATGCCGTCGCTGATCCTGTCGCACGCAGTGGCCTCGTGGCTTAACGAGATCACAGCGTTGCGTGCGCCTCTACAAGGCCTCCTCGGCGAGAAGCCGCTATCTGTGCGCGTGAGCCGGACCGTCTGGCAGGCGGAGCCGGCTGCGGCACCGATGCTCGACTGCGTCTTCGAAGTAGAAGGTGAAACCTTGATCCTGTCCTTGCCGGGTAAGCTTGCGGAAGCGCTGGTTCGGACCGTGCAGAATGGGCTTACCTTACCTTCTGAGCCGGCGCGTTCGCTGGTCCTGGAACTTGCGCTTGAACCCTTGCTTGCTGCGCTGGAAAGAATGACGCAGCGGAATCTGCAGCTTGTTCGCACCGAGGAAGCGCGGAGTACGCAGCCTTATCTTGAATTTGACGTCGCCTATGGTGAGCTCGCCAGCAAGGCTCGGCTGCTTCTATTCTCTCCGTTCGACGGTCCGGTGCCTCCGGCTTTCACCGTCCTCGGCGAGCTGCTCGGCCGATTACCGCGACAGGCGGCCAGGCTGCTTTCCGAACTCCCGGTCATCGTTGCAGGCCATATCGGCTCGCTCCGCGTCGCGATCGGCGTTCTTCGCCAAGCAGAGCAAGGCGATGCGCTGCTCCCGGACACAATTCCACTCGCGCGAGGCCAAATTGTTCTCGTTGCAGACCGATTGTGGGCCCCTGCAGAGATTGGCGGCGACAGGCTGGTGCTGCGAGGACCATTCCGCTTGCGATCCCACCCTCTAAAAAGTGAAGATGTGATGCCCCAAAACCAGATGCAACAGCAGCCCCCGTCAGAGGCGGATATCGACAGCATCGAGATCACACTCGTATTCGAATGTGGCCGCTGGCCGATGCCGTTGGGAACCTTGCGAACCATCAACGAAGGCCACGTGTTCGAACTTGGCCGGCATCTTGACGGGCCGGTCGATATCGTTGCGAACGGCCAACGTATCGGCCGAGGCGACATCGTGCGGATCGGCGAGGAGCTCGCCGTCAGGTTACGCGGCAGGTTGGCGCTTAATGACTGAAATTCAACCCAGCATCCTGGCGCTTCTTGCGATAACGGTCGGCCTTGGCCTCCTGGCCTTTGCTGTCGTCACAACTACAGCCTTTATCAAGGTCTCGGTTGTTCTCTTCCTCGTGCGCAATGCGCTAGGAACTCAATCGATACCGCCGAACATCGTCCTTTACGGAGCGGCACTCATCCTGACCGTCTTCATCAGCGCTCCAGTCTTCGAGCAGACCTATAACCGCCTTACCGATCCGCAACTTCGCTACCAGAGTTTCGATGACTGGGTGATGGCCGCCAAGGAGGGACAGGAGCCGCTGCGTGTTCATCTGAAGAAATTCACCAATGAAGAGCAGCGCCGCTTCTTCCTGTCATCCACCGAACATGTCTGGTCGGAGGAGATGCGCGGCAGCGTAACGGCAGATGATTTCTCAATTCTTGTGCCGTCGTTCTTGATTTCCGAACTCAAGCGGGGCTTCGAAATCGGTTTTCTTCTCTATCTTCCCTTCATCACGATCGATCTGATTGTCACCACGATTTTGATGGCCATGGGTATGTCGATGGTATCCCCCACAGTGATATCTGTCCCCTTCAAGCTCTTTCTGTTCGTCACTATCGACGGCTGGTCACGTCTCATGCACGGGCTAGTACTAAGCTACACCACGCCAGGAGGTTGACCATGAACGAAGCCAGCATCCTTACGCACCTCAGTCAATCGCTCGTGCTCTTCATGATCTGGGTTCTGCCGCCGTTGCTCGCAGCTCTGATCTCCGGACTGATCATTGGCCTTATCCAGGCGGCAACTCAGCTCCAGGACCAAACCCTGCCACTGACGGTCAAGCTTCTGGTTGTCGTCGCCGTGCTCGCCGGTTTTTCCCCGGTTCTCAGCGCCCCGCTGATCGACCAGGCCGAGCGCATCTTCAGCGAGTTTCCGGCACTCACCGCAAGATACTAGCAGAGCTTGGATGGCTGGCCTGTCACCCGCAGAGGCGCAAGTTCTCGTTCAGGGCTCGATCGAATTCGTCGCCGCAACCGGCCTGAGTGCGGCCCGCGCCCTAGGCATCATGCTGGTGCTTCCTGTCTTCACCCGGCCGCGTATCAGCGGCCTCATTCGGGGAAGCCTGACGATTGCGATTGGCCTGCCTTGCCTTGCTCAGATCAAGCTCGGTCTGCAGGCCTTGGACCCGAACACGCGCTTGGTTAGCGTTACCATGCTTGGCGTGAAGGAGGTGTTCGTCGGTCTGATGCTCGGCATCCTGCTCAGTATTCCACTATGGAGCATACAGGCAGTCGGCGACATCATCGATACCCAACGAGGAATTTCAAGCCAAGTTGCGGGGGAGGATCCCGCGACGCACAGCCAAGCGACTGGAACCGGGCTCTTTCTCGGTGTTACGGCGGTTACGATCTTCGTTCTGGTCGGCGGGCTGCAGACCATGGTGAGCGGCCTTTATGGCAGCTACCTAGTGTGGCCTGTCTATCAGTTTTTGCCTGCCTTGACAGTGCAAGGGGCAATGGAGTGTCTTGCCCTTCTCGATCGTATCATGATGACGACCTTGTTGGTCGCCGGGCCGGTTCTGGCCCTGCTGTTGCTGGTGGATATCTCGGTCATGATGCTCGGCCGTTTTGCATCTCAGCTCAAGATGAACGATCTCTCCCCGATGATCAAGAATGTTGCATTCGGGGTCATTATGGTCAGCTACACCGTCTATCTGCTCGAATATGCCGGTTCTGAAATCCTGACCTCGAACGACATGCTCGATCATCTGAGGAAGCTGTTGAAATGAGCTCTACGAGTGAGGAGAAAAAGCTTCCTCCGACGCCCAAGAAGCTGCGCGATGCGCGCAAGAAGGGGCAGAGCGCGCGCAGCTCCGATCTAGTGAGCGGCGTCAGCGCCTGTGCCGGTTTCGGCTGTCTGTGGTGGCGAGCGGGTGCCATTGAGGACAAGTGGCAGGAGACGGTCCGGCTGGTCGATAAACTGCAGGAGCAGCCGTTCACAAGCGCGGTGCCACAAGCGCTCAGCGGCTTGCTAGAACTTTCGATTGCCACTGTCGCTCCGTTGCTCGCCGCTGCCGTGACAGCAGCTCTTCTGGCCAATGTCCTGGCCAATGGCGGCTTTATGTTTGCTTCGGAGCCGCTCAAGCCGAAGCTCGAGAAACTCGATCCCATCAAAGGCTTGAAGCGTATCGTCTCGAAACGTTCGGCCATCGAGCTTGGCAAGACCCTGGCTAAAGTGGTTTTGCTTGGTGCGATCTTCTTTTTAACCGTGACCGCGAGCTGGAAAGCGCTGGTGTACCTGCCAGTCTGCGGCATGGGCTGTTTTGGTTTCGTCTTCACCGAGGTTAAACTGCTGATTGGCATTGCCGCTGGAGCTTTTCTGGTCGGCGGATTGGCTGACCTTCTAATCCAGCGTTGGTTGTTTATGCAGGACATGCGCATGACGGAAACGGAGGCCAAGCGGGAGAACAAGGAACAGCAAGGCAATCCGCAGGTGAAGCGCGAGCACCGGCGGCTGCGGCAAGAGTCGGCAAACGAGGCTCCACTCGGCATCAGCCGGGCCACGTTGATATTGCGGGGACCGGCAACGTTGATTGGTCTGCGCTATGTTCGCGGCGAGACCGGTGTGCCGGTGTTGGTCTGCCGTGGCGAGGGTGAAGCTGCTTCACAGCTGCTTGGTGAGGCGCGCGCGCTTCGCCTCAACATTGTGGAGGACAATGTTCTGGCGCGTCAGCTGCTCGGCAAGGCAAGGCTCGGCAACCCGGTGCCTTCGCAGTATTTCGAGTCAGTCGCAAAAGCGCTCTATGCGGCGGGGCTAGTCTAGGGTCCAGACTCAATTGAGCCAATATGCGACGAGAGCGGCGAGATGAACAGCGGCCAAAAAATTACGGGCGAGCTTGTCATATCGCGTGGCGATGCGCCGGAAGTCCTTGAGCCTGCAAAAGCAGCGTTCGATGACATTTCGTCCTTTGTAGGCGCGTTTGTTGAAGCGATGGATGACGACACGGTTAGATTTATTGGGGATTACGGGCTTGGCGCCACGACGAATGATTTCGCCGCGAAGCTTGTCGCCATCATACCCTTTGTCGGCGAGGAGCACGCTCATGGGTGGCGCGAGCGCCAGGACATCGGGAGCCGCAGCGATATCGGCATCCTGGCCTGGAGTCAGATGCAGGACGACCGGCCGGCAGAGCGGATCGCTCAGCGCATGGATTTTTGTCGTGCGGCCTCCGCGCGAGCGGCCGATTGCTTGATTGTGCTCCCCCCTTTTCCGCCGGAGGCACACCGGTGAGCTTTAATCGAGGTCGAGTCGAGCGACAGTACGACGCCGTCTTCGCCAGGCTTGGCCAGCGCTTCGAAGATTGCGCACCATCGTCCTCGCTTGGCCCAGCGATTGAAGCGATTGTAGATCGTCGTGTAAGGGCCGTATTCACGTGGACAATCACGCCATCGTGCACCCGATTGCAGCATGTGAATGATGCCGCTGACGATGCGTCGGTCGTCGTCCCGATCCGGCCCCGTCAGTCCCCTCGGCAGATGCGGTTCGATACGCGCCCATTGCCTGTCGTTCAGCCAAAACAAACCAGCGCGCATTCTCTCGCCCCCGAATCAACACGTAGGCAAGAGAATCACGTGGCGCTATTTAGGTACAGACCCTAGTCATCCGGAACGCAAGTTCGTCGCATTGGTTGATAGCTCGAATCTCGAGAGAGGAGAGCGCTTGTGGCGAATGCAGGTGGGAAAGGCCGGCCGATCGCGCCGTTGGTGCTGAGTCCGCAGGAGCGGGCGTACTTGGAGAGGCAAGTTCGTCGTCATCGTGCTGCGCGGTTGCTTTCCTGAGCGATGCCGCGCGATCCTGCGGTGGGCGGATGGCTTGCCAAGCAAGTCTGTGGCTGCCGAACTCGGCCTCCACGAACACACCGTTGGCAAGTCGCGCCGCCGATTTTTGAAGGATCGCTGTGATGGCTTGCTTGACGAGGCACGCCCTGGCCGCCCTCGCACCATCAACGACGATCAGGTTGCCGCCGTGATCGATCGCACGCTGCGTACGACGCCGGCCGAGGCGACGCAATGGTTGATCCGCTCGATGGCTGCGGAAACTGGCTTTTCCCGCACCACGATCCGCCGAATGTGGTCGGCGTTCGGCTTGCAACCGCACCGTAGCCAGACATTCAAGTTGTCGAGCGATCCGCGGCTCGTCGACAAGGCACGCGACATCGTCGGCTTTACCTGTCCCCGCCGAACCGAGCCCTTGTCCTCAGCATCGATGAGAAAAGCCAGATTCAGGGTAAACGGTACGAGAGGCCCACGGAGCCACGGACTTGGTGCGGACGGCCTACGCACCGCGCTTGAAGCGTATAGGCATCCAGAACTGCCGGAGGGCCTCGACGGTTGCTGGAATGTTGCGCCAGGCGTTTTGGATGATGGGCTGCGTTCCCAGCGTGCGCCGGGCCGGGGGTAGCAAGGGTCGACCGGCGTCGTCGATGCAATGGACCAAGATCGGCCGCAGCATAAGGTGTTCGGTTCCATTCGGGGGGAGAAGCCGCGACCAGACGAGAAGCCGAAGCTTCATGACGGCGTAGAAGCCCATGCACCAGGGCTGCGGGTCGACTTAGCCGTCCGGTGATCGCACGAACAGCGGCTCGAAGCTCTCCGGTCTCGTCGACAGCGTCTCGCTGATAGCGTTGTGGCGCATCAGCGTGGCGGCGATTGCCGAGAACTCCTCGGTGTCGTGATTGAAGGCGTCGGGATCTACGCCGAGGAGCGGGCACACCCATTCCTCGGACGCCATCGAGACCGGCCCGGCGACGACCGCGGCCACCGCGCCATCGAGCATGGAGAGCGACGTCGCCCGCGGATGCCGAAGCGTCGGCGACCTGGCGCGCTTGCTGATCCATTGCCCGAGCCGTTCGAACGACATGGCATAGTCCGCCATCGTCGTCTTGCGTGCTTTTCGCGTTCCCCGCCCTTGCTTCGGCTTCGTCATGCCACGGCCCGCTTTTCGGCTTCGCGTGCGGCCAGAGCTGGCCCCGGTTGTTTGGACAGCGCCCCGCTGGATTTAAGTGGATTCCTGCCGGGTTATGCTGAACGCGGGGCTTTACGGTTTTGTCGTTGCGTCGGGAGGGCGTAGCCCGACCAGAGCGACGACAAAACCGTCGGCGACGGTCATGCGGCCATCACCATAGCTTGCGTGCCGAAGTAAGCCTCGTCGGGCGTGCGCCCGTCAAGGCTCGAGTGAGGGCGTCCCTGATTGTAGAAGGCCAGATACTTGGCAATTGACGCTCGCGCCTCGGACACGCTGTCGTAGGCGCGGAGATATACTTCTTCGTATTTGACCGTGCGCCAGAGCCGCTCGACAAACACGTTGTCGCGCCAGGCGCCCTTGCCGTCCATGCTGATGGCGATCTTCGCGTCCAGCAGCACATCGGTGAACTCGAGGCTGGTGAACTGGCTGCCCTGATCCGTGTTGAAAATCTCGGGCCTGCCGTGCTTCGCCAACGCCTCCTGGACCGCTTCGACGCAGAAGGCCGCCTCCATTGTGATCGAGACGCGATGGGCCAGGACCCGTCGGCTGAACACATCGACGACCGCCGCGAGATAGACGAAGCCACGCCGCATCGGAATGTAGGTGATGTCCATTGCCCACGCATGGTCGGGCCGCTCGATCTTCAATCCGCGCAACAGGTACGGGTAGATCTTGTGACCCGGAGCCGGCTTGCTCGTGTTCGGGCGACGATAGACCGCCTCGATCCCCATGCGCTTCATCAGCGTCGCGATGTGGCGGCGACCGGCGTATACGCCCTCCCGCCGCAGCAACGATCGCAGCATACGCGCTCCCGCGAAGGGATAATCGAGATGCAGCTCATCGAGCCGACGCATCAAGGCAAGGTCCTCGGCCGAAACTGGCCGAGGTTCATAGTAGACCGTGCTGCGAGCCAGCTTCAGGACCTTCGCCTGGCGCACGATAGAAAGATCATGACCGCGGTCGATCATCGCTTTGCGCTCAGCAGGCCCGCCTTGGTGAGCGCGCCGGACAAAAAATCGTTTTCCAACGCCAGCTCGCCGATCTTGGCATGTAACGCCTTCAAATCGACCGGCGTCTCGGCCGATGTCTTGTCATGCCCAAACACGCCGGCGGCGCCTTCCAGGAGCTGGTTTTTCCAGATCGTGATCTGGTTCGGATGAACATCAAACAGTTGCGCCAGCTCCGCCAGTGTCTTGTCGCCTTTGACCGCAGCCAAAGCAACCTTCGCCTTGAATGCCGGAGAATGCGTCCGGCGGCTCTTCTTCGTCATCTTCGCTCCTGATTCGCAGCAAGAATCCTCGCCGCTGTCAGGCAGAAAATCCACTCAAGCTACTGTCCGAATTTGCGGGGCCAGCTCTGTTGACAAGCCGGTAGTGCTGATCGTCAACTAGGGACGGCTGCCATCTGGAGCATGTCTCTGGTCGTCTATCTCGAGCCGCGCTGCTACAAGTTCATACGATCACAGCGTTTATACGTCTCAAGATCGGCCCGAGTGCCACATTGCGCCGCACACGTTCGAGAGCCACAGGACGTAAGCCTGCGTGCGAGAGAAAAAGCAAGCCTCCAGCCAAACTCGAGACGCAAGGGTATTGCCGCCATTGTCCATCAACGCCGTTTTCCCGCGCGGGGTGCTTGCAACGTCTATTGCTTCACCTAACCCAACCCGCTTGCTGACACCGGACAAGCTTCGCCGAACATCGCAAGTTTGCGCCGGCAGTTAGCTCGTCGTATCGAAGCATGGATTTCGCATTCGGTCGGCAAGAACCTCTGGATGATCCCGTATAGCGGTGCCGCGGCGGTTAAGTGCCTGGCGGTCGCCTGGTTGCGCGAGCCGCCGAGATGGTTCTAATGGATCATATACGCCAGCCGGCCGAATCGGCTTCCAGCCGTCGAGGGCATCCACCGCGATTCAAAGTCGCTTTCATGTGGCCCGTCCAGAAGCGCTCGTTGGCTCAGAGGGCAGGGCCGTCAACAGGCCGAGCAGGCTGCCAGTGAAGCCTTCGAAGCAGGGTAGAGAGCTATGCGGGATTTTGGGTGACGAGGCGATCAGGCGGCGTGGTTTTCCGGCACTTGGATGACCTCGATGCCGTTTTCGAATCTGACACCTGCGCTGACCTTCGGCAACTGATTTGTGCCTTTCAGCCGCCGCCAGGTCTTTGATGCGGCGCAGAGCAGCTTGAACACCATCAACTTGGCAGTCGTTGACGATAACGAACCTTTCGTGCGCACCGTTCTGTGCCGGACCGTCGCGAACACGCTTTCGATGGGATTCGTCGTCCGCAAGTGGTCCCAATGCTCGGCGGGGAATTCGTAGAACGCAAGCATTGCGTCGCGATCTTTCGTCAGGCACTCGACCGCCTTGTCGTACTTCGCTCCGTATTTCTCGGCAAAGACATCGATCGCCACTTCGGCCGAAGCTCGGTTGGACGCCAAATAGACCTCGCGCAGATCCTTCTTCATGCTGGCCTGTACCGACACTGCGACTTTGTTCAAGATATTCGCGGTTTTGTGCACCCAGCACCGCTGATGTCGCGTGGCGGGAAAGACCTCGTCGAGCGCCTTCCAGAAGCCGAGCGCGCCGTCACCGACGGCGATTTCCGGGGCGATCTTCAGCCCTCGGGTTTTCGCCTCGACGAGCAGTTCGTGCCAGCTCTGCGTGCTCTCGCGCACGCCGACCTGGAAGCCGATGAGTTCCTTCTTGCCTTCCGGCGTCGCGCCGATCAGCACCAGCATGCATTCGCTGTGGTCTTCCATGCGAGCCTGCAGGAAGACGCCGTCCGCCCACACGTATACGTACCGGCGCGCCGACAGATCGCGCTTCTGCCAACGCTCGTACTCGAGCTGCCACTCCGTCGTCAGTCTGGAAACCACCGCCGGAGAAAGATTCGGCGCATCCTTGCCCAAGAGCGCCGCCAGCGCCTCCTGGAAGTCGCCCGTCGAGATGCCTCGCAGGTACAGAACCGGCAAAAGTGCATCCAAGCTCTTCGTGCGCCGTGCCCACAACGGCAGGATCGCCGAGGTGAAGCGGATCCGCTCGCCATCGCTGGTCACCGCGCGATCGCGAATCTTTACCCGGGCGACTTCGACGGCGCCGATCCCCGTCTGGATCGTCCGCACTGGACCATGGCCGTGTCGCACGAGGCGGTCGCGGCCATCGGGAAGCTTCAAGCCCTTCATCGCGGCGAGAAACGCCTCGGCTTCCATCTCGACAGCCTGCGCAAGCAGCTGCCGAGCTCCAGATCGCAAAATATTCGTCAGTGGATCGTCGATCTCATCGGGCTGACGCAGTGGGACAATGTTGCTATGCTCGTTCATGGCGTATCGCTCTCCTTGAGGTTCTGGCAGGCTCGACACCCGCCTCGATACGCCGCCTATCTCATTCCGTCATCACCCAGTTTCCCGCATAGCTCCAGGGTAGAAGCGATCGCCCGTTCCAGCGGCTTGGAGAATCTTAAACAATTATTGAATGTTGATTGCTGCTCCATGTACGTGCGCTCACCGACTTTGCCGCCGCCAGCCATCTACGCGCAGCCGGCACCATCCTCCATCCGATCGCCCCAGTTCTCAGCCTCTGGGCCGGCACCGGTGGGCAAAGCGACAGCACACGGACGCGCGCTTTACAGCCTATGGGCTCTGGCCGTATCGCGTTCACTGCCTCCTTTTTTGCTGCCACGTTACCAAATGAGGTAGGTATCGCGTGTTGGCAATTGTGGTACCTTGTAGGGGATGATCGAAATGAGCGGCGAACAACTTAGTACGTTATAAGCCCTTCAAGCTAGGAGATCTCGAATGGCACCGAATGCAAGCGAAGACGAGAAACGCGAGCGGCGGCCACATGTCGGGCACGACCCGGCTCTGATATCTGGCGCTTCCGCCGATGGCGCTGGGAAATCTACGACAGCCGCATCGCCTATTCCATTTACTTTTCGGGAATGGCAGAGCTCGATTGAAGCGACAAGCAACCTGTTCGCTGCGGCCCTGAAGGACGGACTAGGTTTGGCGGCTTCCTCCCTGCACGATCAGGCCACCTTTCTGAAGGATATCGCGGACTCCAAAACTTCCTCGGAGCTGTTGCGGTGTCACCTGGATTTTCTGGAGAAATTCTGGTCGAGGTCGTTCAGCGCCGGCTCGAAGATATTGGATCATCTCAAGCCACAGCCATCACCCGCGGGAAGGCAGGCGCTTCACTGAGCTTGCGATAAGAGCCCGATCGCAGCTACTTCCTCCAGAGCCGAGGGCATATGTCGCCCACTGACGAGGGTGTGGGTCGCTTTAGTGGCTTCAGCTCACCCGCCAAATCCCACGATTGCTCTGAACTCAAGATGCCGCGAGTTATCTAAGATTCGTTTGCCATAGATACCTCTCTTTTTGTCGAATAGAGCTTTTAGAGCTGGCCCCGGTTGTTTGGACAGCGCCCCGCTGGATTTAAGTGGATTCCTGCCGGGTTATGCTGAACGCGGGGCTTTACGGTTTTGTCGTTGCGTCGGGAGGGCGTAGCCCGACCAGAGCGACGACAAAACCGTCGGCGACGGTCATGCGGCCATCACCATAGCTTGCGTGCCGAAGTAAGCCTCGTCGGGCGTGCGCCCGTCAAGGCTCGAGTGAGGGCGTCCCTGATTGTAGAAGGCCAGATACTTGGCAATTGACGCTCGCGCCTCGGACACGCTGTCGTAGGCGCGGAGATAAACTTCTTCGTATTTGACCGTGCGCCAGAGCCGCTCGACAAACACGTTGTCGCGCCAGGCGCCCTTGCCGTCCATGCTGATGGCGATCTTCGCGTCCAGCAGCACATCGGTGAACTCGAGGCTGGTGAACTGGCTGCCCTGATCCGTGTTGAAAATCTCGGGCCTGCCGTGCTTCGCCAACGCCTCCTGGACCGCTTCGACGCAGAAGGCCGCCTCCATTGTGATCGAGACGCGATGGGCCAGGACCCGTCGGCTGAACACATCGACGACCGCCGCGAGATAGACGAAGCCACGCCGCATCGGAATGTAGGTGATGTCCATTGCCCACGCATGGTCGGGCCGCTCGATCTTCAATCCGCGCAACAGGTACGGGTAGATCTTGTGACCCGGAGCCGGCTTGCTCGTGTTCGGGCGACGATAGACCGCCTCGATCCCCATGCGCTTCATCAGCGTCGCGATGTGGCGGCGACCGGCGTATACGCCCTCCCGCCGCAGCAACGATCGCAGCATACGCGCTCCCGCGAAGGGATAATCGAGATGCAGCTCATCGAGCCGACGCATCAAGGCAAGGTCCTCGGCCGAAACTGGCCGAGGTTCATAGTAGACCGTGCTGCGAGCCAGCTTCAGGACCTTCGCCTGGCGCACGATAGAAAGATCATGATCGCGGTCGATCATCGCTTTGCGCTCAGCAGGCCCGCCTTGGTGAGCGCGCCGGACACAAAATCGTTTTCCAACGCCAGCTCGCCGATCTTGGCATGTAACGCCTTCAAATCGACCGGCGTCTCGGCCGATGTCTTGTCATGCCCAAACACGCCGGCGGCGCCTTCCAGGAGCTGGTTTTTCCAGATCGTGATCTGGTTCGGATGAACATCAAACAGTTGCGCCAGCTCCGCCAGTGTCTTGTCGCCTTTGACCGCAGCCAAAGCAACCTTCGCCTTGAATGCCGGAGAATGCGTCCGGCGGCTCTTCTTCGTCATCTTCGCTCCTGATTCGCAGCAAGAATCCTCGCCGCTGTCAGGCAGAAAATCCACTCAAGCTACTGTCCGAATTTGCGGGGCCAGCTCTTTTCTTAGGCGGAGGCAGGCAACCGCTGTCCGCTCAAGGGGGCGCAGATCCGGTTGGCGGCCGATGCCGGGATGAGTGATGACGTGATCGCCACAAGCCTGGGCGTCGGCCACTTGGCGGTCTCCCACCCTTCGACGTTTTTGTCGAAGGCAACCTGGCGGAGAACCAGAGCGAAGAGCCGCCTACCGGGCAGAGCGCGAACTCAACGACAAGGAAGAGGCCCTTCTGGTGGCCACCGCCTGCGGCCCTCCGGCAGGCCGGGCGCTGGACACCGGAGCTGCTAGCTGGCGAATGCTCAGGCTGACGTGGTACCAAGCGTGCCGCCGGAACGTCGTTCTCACGCTTGACTGCAACTTGCCCACACGGGCCGCTTTCGTTTTGGGAATTGCCGGGGAGCTATGGCTGATTTTGGGTGACGCGGCCTGATCAGGCGGCGTGGCTTTCAGTGTTCGGAATGACTTCGATTCCGTCGATGAACTTTACACCGGCGATGACTTTCGGCAACTGGTTCGTGCTCTTCAATCGCCGCCAGGTCTTCGATGCGGCGTCGATGAGCTTGAACACCATCAGCTTCGCAGTTTGTTGCGACAGCGATCCCTTGGTCCGCACCGTTCGGTGGCGCACCGTGGCGAAGACGCTCTCGATCGGGTTCGAGCTGCGTAGGTGGATCCAGTGCTCAGCAGGGAAGTCGAAGAAGGCGAGCAGCGCATGGCGATCCTTGATCAGGCACTCCACCGCACGTCCGTATTTGACGTGGTATTTCTCGACGAAGACGTCGATCGCGGTTTCAGCTTCGGCCCGGTGTGGGGCCAGATAGATGTTCCGCAGGTCGTTCTTCATGGTGCCCTGCACGGATTTGGCGACCTTGTCGAGTACGTTGCTCACTTTATGGCACCAGCATCGTTGGTGCCGCGTGCCGGGAAAGGCCTCGTCCAGTGCCTTCCAGAAGCCGAGGGCGCCGTCGCCGATGGCGAGTTGCGGGGCAATCCGTAACCCGCGTTGCCGCAGGTCGATCAGGAGTTCGCGCCAGCTCTGCGCGCTCTCGCGCACGCCGACCTGGAAGCCGATCAGCTCCTTCTTGCCTTCCGGCGTGGTGCCAATCAGCACCAGCATGCATTCGCTGTGATCTTCCATGCGGGCCTGCAGGTACACGCCATCGGCCCAGATGTAGACATAGCGACGCGCCGACAGATCGCGTCTCTGCCAGCGTTCGTACTCGACCTGCCAATCGGCCTTCAGGCCGGCGATCACCGAAGGCGACAGGTTCGGCGCATCCTTGCCGAGCAGCGCCGAGAGCGCCTCCTGGAAGTCGCCGGTCGAGATGCCGCGCAAATAGAGGACCGGGATCAAGGCATCCAGGCTCTTCGTCCGCCGCGCCCATAGCGGCAGGATTGCCGAACTGAAGCGGAGGCGGTCGCCTGGCCCGCTCGCTCCGCGGTCGCGGACCTTGGGACGAGCGACCTCCACCGGACCGATGCCGGTCGCAATCTCGCGCACCGGACCGTGCCCATGTCGGACCAGGCGCGCTCGACCGTCGGGCAGCGTCAGATTGGCCGTGCTGGCCAGAAACGCGCCAACCTCGATCTCGATCGCCCTGGCAAGCAGGTCCCGCGCGCCGGCACGAACGATATCGGTCAGTGGATCATCAACCGCGGACGGCTGACGGAAAGCAAGAACATTGGTAGTCTCGGTCATGGCGTATCGCTCTCCTCGAGAGGTTCTGGCAGGCTCGTCACCCGCCTCGATACGCCGCCTTCCTCACACCGTCATCACCCAGATTCCGCCATAGCTCTTGCCGGGTCTCGTCAGCTTTCAGTAAGCCAGCCCGGATACAGAGCCGTTGTGGTTAACGGGACGTGGCAGGGACAGCGCTATCTATCCAGAACGGTCAGCGCCGAGTCACGCTTTCCGCTAAACTCAACGGCAGCGCGGAGCGGCAGGGATAGTGCCTTTATCCAGCCCCCCCAGGTCGGTAGGCGCCAGGCCGCGCCCGCGCTGTTTCCTGTCGCTGACCTTCTGTAGTCGGCTTTAAGCGTTCAGGGGGTGGAACATGGACGGCTTCAACTCAACATCCTCGCCTTATGCGCCGCAAGTGCGGCGCAACCAGCCGCTGCCAAGTTTGTCTCTTTATGTGCCCCCGAGCTGGCAGCAGGGAGATCCGTGGGCGCCGGAAGACCTCAAGTTGCGAATGGGTTTGCACAAGCTTCTGCCCCATCCGGATCTGAGCCAAATAAAAGTCTTACTCTCGGGGACGTGAACTAAACAGCCGGTATCGGGCCGCCAGGCTCGGAACACGAGATTTTTCTCCGCAGAAACTGAACTAGCTCCCGATTGAAGTCAGCCAAGGCGGCGAGTCGCCCGCGCTGCCTGCGATCCGAGTCGATCGTTAATAAGCCGAATTGGGCTGAACTGGACAGTTGAGCGTTGGCCAGAGTGAGAGCAGGAAGAGGGACAAAAGGTCTCTGAGCCAAGCCAGGACACGGCGGAGGTTGTGGCCAACGGCCGAGAGGAGAACGTTAGCGGCATCTCCGGCGCGGCCTTTGAGATAGCAGCGGCCAAGGTGACCTTCGTTCTTCATGTGTCCGATGATGGGCTCGATGGCGGAACGGCGGCGTAGCTCGCGCTTGATGACGCCGAAGACGCCGCGCTTCTGGCCCGAGATGAAGACGCGGCGGGGATTTTGTGTGTCGTGGCCGCGATATCCCTTGTCGACATAGGCCCGTTCGATCGGGCAGCCGGTGAGGCTCTCGGTGCGCTCGATGACGTTGCGAAGGGTGTGACCGTCGTAGGGGTTGTCCGGCAGCGAGCAGGCGTGGAGCACGAACAAGCCGCCCGGAGCTCTTTGGTTGTTGGTGACGATGGAGGCCTTCACGCAGAACTCATAGGGCGCGGCGGCCTTGCCCTTGCCGATGCACTCGACCTCCGGAGCATGGAAGGAATACAACTTCCAGCCGCGCTGGCGCTGCTGCTGCGAGCCGATCTGGGTGGCTCGGCTCAGCGGCAGGGCGAATGCCCCCTCCAATGCGGCCTGGCCCTCGGTCTTGCGGCGAATGTCGCGGATGATCCGGCCCAGCCGGCTGCGCAGGATGCGCAGCTGTCGCTGATGCCGGTTGAATTGTTTGGCATGAGCGTAGCGGCCCGCCATCATCGCCGCGCTTTTGGCCACGCGAACATAGGATTGCCGGAGCCTGACCCCGTGCTTCCTCGCCAGGCGGTTCAACCCGCGGATCGCTGCATGCAGCAGCTTGGCGTCGGTCGGGAAGCTGATGGCCTTCGGTTGGACGGTCGTGTCGACCGTGACCCGCTTGAGGTCCTGGCTGCGCAACGCACCGCTCGCGTGCGCCACCCGAAGGCTCTCGGCCAACAACCGCTCCAGCTTGTCGCCGAGCCGCTTGCGCCAGTGGCTCAGGTCTGAGCGCTCATGCGGGAAAACGTGCTGGAAAAACTCTTCGCCGGTGAAGAACTGGAAGTACGGATCGTGGACCCAGCGCTCGCACACCCCCTCATCGGACAGGCCGTAGATGTGCTTGAGCAGCAGCAATCCGATCATGAAGCGGGTCGCGATACCCGGCCTGCCGTTGTCGCTGTAGAGCGGCGCGATCTCGCCGTCGATCCAGTCCCAATCGACCCTGCCGGCGAGCAGAACCAGCTCGTGTCGCATGTTGATGATCTGGTCCAGCCGGGACCGGAACAGATCGTTCGAGCCTGTCGTCCTGTGCTTCTTTGGTCGCATCGGTCCCTCCGATGCAGCACAGAATCACGGTTCGCAGCGGCAGGGAAATCCAAAATCGAAATTGCAGGTTTTTGCTGTGAAGCCCCAATCCCCTGCAATCTCAAATGCCGCCGCAACCGGAAAACAGACTCTCAATCAAGTGCTTGGAGGCTTGTTCACGGACAACATCCGAAGCTGATCGCCGAGACACGTGAGGCGACTACCAGTCCTGGGGCGAGAGCTTCGTCGCCCTGGCCGAGGGTCTGCAGAACGCGCTGTGGTCGCTCGGCGGGCCAGCGCGTAAGCATCGCACCGGGCCAAGGCCCGAGCCCGTATCAGAGTCCCGTGAATGGTGTCGTAGTTCAGGTATCCCTGCAACACGCGGCGGAGCCACGCGCCGGTATCAACGATGAACGCCTGGCGGCGGTTCGTTACGCCGTGTCGTATCGTGCCATCCTGGCATTGCGGGAGTCGATTGTCACCCGTCGGATTGTGATGCGCGTTTCGCGGGATCGTGAGCGCGGATTTCAGGGGATCGTGAGCAGAGATTTCAGACGATCGTGAGCAACGATTTCGCGGGATCGTGAGCAAGGCTTTCGGAGCCTTGCAGCGCTTCGGCCGACAACTCAACCGGCTTAGGGATGACCTCGTGGTTAACGAGGAAGTCCAATGCCTACCCAGAGATTGTCGATGCGCCGGATCAAGGAAGTCCTTCGGTTAAAACATTTTCAAGGCCTGCCAGAGCGGGCCATCGCGCGGAGCGTGGGCGTCAGCAACGGCGTTGTGCACAGCTACCTGAGCCGCGCCCGCTCTGCTGGGTTGAGCTGGCCGCTTCCGGAGGGAATGACCGATGAAGACCTGGAGCTTTTGCTTTTCCCGGCCCCACGACCAGCGTCTCAGAGCCCGCAGCGGCCGGTGCCCGACTGGAGCTACATCGATAAAGAGCTCCGCCGGCGCAACGTAACCCGTCGCCTGCTCTGGGAGGAGTATCGCGCCGTTAATCCCGACGGTTTCGGGTACACGTGGTTCTGCACTACCTACGAGGCCTGGAAGGGGCGGGTCCGACCTTCGATGCGGCAGATTCATCTGGGCGGCGAGAAGGTGTTCGTGGATTTCGCCGGCGACACCATCGACATCGTCGATCCCCTGACCGGGGAAGTGCAGCCGATGAAGCTGTTCGTCGCGGCGATGGGCGCTTCGAACTACACCTACGCCGAGGCCTGCCCCAGCGAGAGCTTGGCCGACTGGATCCGGGCCCACGTCAACTTGTTCACGTTTTTGAGCGGAACGCCGACGTTCGTGGTCTGCGACAACCTCAAAGCCGCCGTCAGCAACCCCGACCGCTACGATCCCGGCCTCAATCGCACTTATGCCGAGATGGCGAGCCATTACGGCACGGCCATTCTCGCCGCACGGCCGCGGCGCCCAAAAGACAAGGCGAAGGTCGAGGTCGCGGTGCAAATCGCCCAGCGCTGGATTCTGGCCCGGCTGCGCAATCAGCGCTTCTTTTCCCGGGCCGAGCTCAACGCCGCCATCAAGACACTCGTCGACGAACTCAATGCTCGTCAAATGCGTGGCTTCGGCTCAAGCCGCGCCGAACTGTTTGCCGAACTCGACAAACCCAAGCTAACCCCGCTGCCAGATCAGCCTTATGCCTTCGCACGCTGGAAGCGCTGCCGCCTCGCTCCCGATTATCATGTCGAGGTCGACGGCCATTGGTACTCCGCGCCGTATCGTCTGATTGGCGAGCTGGTCGATGCCCGTATCGACGATCGGACGGTCGAGATCTTCCACAAGGGCCAGCGGATCGCCAGCCATGCCCGCGCGCCCAACCGACGCGGACACACCACCATCGCCGACCACATGCCCAGCGCCCATCGCCGCTACGGCAAATGGACCCCCGCCGCGGTGATCGCCGCCGGCGAGCGGATCGGTCCTTCGACAGCAGCGTTTTTCCAGGCCGTGATCGACGCCCGCCCCCATCCAGAACAAGGCTTTCGAACCTGCCTTGGCATTCTGGCGCTCGTCAAAAGCTACGGCGCCGAACGCCTCGACGCAGCCTGCCGGAGGGGCATCCTCATCAAGGCGCGCTCCGTCGCCTCGATTAGATCGATCCTCCAGAACGGCCTCGATCGCACGTTCTTCGACGAATCTTTCGAGCACCAGCCCCTGCGCCACGGCAACATCCGCGGACGCGACTACTTCCACTGAAGCAAGGAGAGACCCGGCATGCTTAACCACCCAACCCACGAACGGCTGATCGAGCTTGGCCTGACCGGAATGGCCAAGGCCTTCGAGGAGCAGCGCCGATCGCCCGATCTCGAAGCCCTGCCGTTCGAAGATCGCATCGGCCTGTTGGTCGACCGCGAAGCCGCCGAACGCGACACCAGGCGGCTCACCACGCGCCTCAAGATCGCCGCACTGCGCCAGACTGCTTGCGTCGAGGACGTCGATCTGCGCACCCCGCGGGGCATCGACCGCGCCGTTTTCGCCAAACTCGTCGAAGGTCGCTGGATCGATCGCCACGAGAATTTGCTCGTCACCGGGGCAACCGGCCTGGGCAAAAGTTGGTTAGCCTGCGCGCTCGGCCACAAGGCCTGCCGCGACAACCGATCAGTCCTCTATCATCGCGTTCCAAGGCTGTTCGAGGCGCTCGCGCTCGCGCGCGGAGACGGACGTTACGCCCGGCTCCTCAAAAGCCTCGGCCGCGCTCAGCTTCTGATTTTGGATGATTGGGGACTATCGGTGCTCACCGCCGCGGAACGCCGCGATCTGCTCGAAATCCTCGAGGACCGCCATGGCCGCGCATCCACCATCGTCACAAGTCAGCTCCCCGTGGACACCTGGCATGGAGCCATTGGGGACCCCACGGTCGCCGACGCCATTCTCGATCGCCTCGTCCACAACGCCCACCGCCTCCAGCTCACCGGAGAAAGCATGCGAAAACGCAGCGCCAAAACCATCACCCTTGACGGCCAACCAGAACACTGACTCTATCTCCCATCGGCCGTAGCGGGCTGCTCACGATCGTCTGAATTCAGTGCTCACGATCGCGCGAAATCGATGCTCACGATCCGTGAAATCCGCATTGTGAAGTGCGGATTTCGTTGGGTGCACCGCGCAGATGTGCGTGAACCCGAGGAAGTCGAACGTCTTCGGGCGGCGTTGCCCCGGCGCGAGAGGCGCTCGGCCGCGTACCGTCCAAATTTCAGAATCCGGGTCTTCTCCTCATTTAGCGAAAGACCGAACTCCGCTATTCGCTCACGCAGGGCGTCGAGAAGGCGTAGGACCTCGGTTTTATTTCGAAGCCCATAAGACTGCCGCCGGCATAGCTGCCGCTGCTTCTCCACTCGTGGGTCCAGAGGTCGAAGACGTGATGCACATTCATATTTACGAAGAGCGGCGGGAGCACCGCCCGTTGCCGCGTACTTACTCGTGCTACGGGCTTCGATCTGAATTTTCATTGCACGCAAGGAACTCGCAACTGACGGCATTTCTGATTCTAGAGTGGCCAAGTTCAGAAACATGGCGAAGAAGCCCGCGCCCCCGCGGGTCACTTCAAATTCCTCCGGGTGTGGTCAGTCAAATTCCTCCACCCGCGAGGCAGGACAAGGGACTGTTAGTTTGAGTTTGTTTCCCGGGCAAGAGCTTCAGCGGCTTCTTTGAGCCGATAGCTGCGTCCGTCGAACTCAAGCAGATGGCAATGATGCATAAGGCGATCGAGGATCGTCGTGCTCATAGTGTTGTCCCCAAGGTATGCCCCCCAATCCTGCACGACGCGATTGGAGGTGACGATGACGCTGCGGCGCAGTTTGTAACGCTGATGGATCAGGGTCTGCAGCAAAGTGCCGGCGTCGTCGGGGATGGCGCGTGCGAGGAATAGATCGTCCAGCACGAGGAGATCGCAGTCGATGATGGTTCGCAGCCGGACCTCGCGTTGTGCCGGAGAGTTCAGGGCGTAGCGGTGGAAGAAGTCGTCGGTCTCAAGATACTGGACCTTGTGGCTTTGCAGGATCGCCTGATAGGCAATCGCCTTGGCGATGTGCGACTTCCCGGTGCCAGGTTTGCCAACAAGCAGAGCGTTCTCGCCAGCGGCAATGAACGCCAGGGTGTGGAGCTGGAAGCAGGTCTGACGTGGCAGTTTGGGATTGAAGGACCAGTCGAACTCGGCGAGCGTCAGCTTTTCGTCGAGCCCGGATTGCTGGTATCGCCGCTCGATAAGACGGGACTGACGACGGTCCAGTTCATCCTGCAGGATAAGGGAGAAGGTCTCGAGGAAGGGCTGGTTGGCGCCCTGCGCCTGGAGCACGCGCGTCTGCAGCGTGTCGCGGACACCCGACAGGCGCAGCTGTCGTAGGCAACGCTCAATTTCCGGCATGGTCATCATGTGGCTAGGTCTCCAGTTTAAGGTGAGAAGGTGCAGCGGGAGCGCTCGTGGCGCCGGAGTTGGCCGGGGTTGCGCAGGCGACACGAGCGCGGATTGCCGTGGCGTGATCGTCGTGAGCCTCGGCCTGCCGACCATTGTCGTCGGCGTCGCGCCGCACAGCGCGGCTGAAGAGGTCGCCGTATTCCGCGGGGGTACGGATCAGCGGATGATCCTGGGTGAGCGGCGATGCCGGCTGTGGCGTCACTCCAACCTGCTCGATCGCCTGTTCGAACAACCGCTCGACGGTCGCACGCACGTGCTTGTAGCGGTAGATGCGGTTGTCGATGGCGTGCGCGCAGGCCTGCTCGACCAGCCGCGCCGGATACTTCCGGCCCAGCCCGACAATGCCCCACATCGCGCGCTGTCCGGGGCGCCCTTCGGTGTCGAACACCTGCTGGCACAAGGCCCTGGTCTGCGGTCCGATGCGCTCGGCGCTCGCCAGCAGCACGGCGGTTTGCCGCGACGGGTTGAACGGCCGTTCGCTGGTCGGCAGGACGACAGAACCGGGGTGCGCCATCCGGGAATGAACACGCAGCAGCGCACGGGTGTGGCGATCACGGATCTCGATCGTGGTGGTGTAGATGCGCACGACGACCTGGCTGCCGATCGGCGCGGGCCGCGCGGCGTAATAGCTGTTGTCGACGCGTACGGTGGTGTCGTCGCAGACAGTCCGGACGACTTCGGTGAAGATGCGGAAGGGAGCGACAGGCAGCGGCCGCAGGTGCGGCTTCTCTTCCTGGAACATCGCCTCGACCTGACGGCGCGTGCTGCCGTGGATGCGTTTGGAAGCCCAGTTCTCCTCCCAGTGCCTCAAGAACTCGTTTTGCGCCTCCAGCGTCTCGAAGCGCCGTCCGGCCAGCGCAGTGCCCTGGGTATGTTGAATCGCATTCTCGACGCATCCTTTCCGATTTGGATCGGCCACGCGCGCGGGATCGGCGACCACGGCGTAATGAGCCAGCATCGCGCTGTAAATCGGGTTGAGCTGGGGCTCGTACAAATCCGGCTTGAGGACGCCTTCCTTCAGGTTGTCGAGCACGACATAGCTGGGGACCCCGCCAAAATACCGGAACGCCTCTTCGTGGAGCTGCGCCCAGACTTGTTGGCTGGACTTCCAGACTACCCGCCGGAAGCTGCGCCGCGAGTAGCGTAGCGTCATCACGAACAGGCGGGGACGACGGTACCGCCCGCTCTTCGGATCAACCGTCGGCGCGCCCTCGCCATAGTCGACCTGAGCTTCCTCGCCGGGGAGGAACTCAAGACGATCAAACTGCTCAGGATCAGCGTGCCGCAACCGGCGCACAAACCGCTTGACACTCTGGTAGCTGGACGGAAAGCCAAATTGATCAACCAGGTCCTGGTAAATCGCCTGCGCGTTCCGCTTCAGCCGGACCTGTTCTTCGATCCACGTCCGATGCGCTTCGCAAGCCGAACGGGCCAGGCTGCTGGTGACCGTCGCTTCCGATGTCCCAAAAGCCGGTGGTCGGGGTGGAGGAATTTGGCCGTCCGCGCTCACCGAGCCGGTGGTCACTTCCCCGGGGGAATTTGCCTCCGCACCGGCCCGCAGCGCCTGATAACGCCGGATCGTCTTGCGATCGACACCCGTCAGCCGGTGAATCTCGCGCTGGCTGGTGTTGCGATCAAGTAATGTAAGTACGGTGCTTTGCAGATGTCGCTTCAAGACGTTCAACTCCCCGGCCCCTTGCTGGCTAAAGGGGTCGAACATAAACGTCCTGCCTGACCGGCTACTGCTGTTCAGCGGCGCTGACGGCGATCATCAGGTGGGGGAGTTTCAAGTGACCATACCCGGGGGATTTTGACCGACCCACGGGGCCCGCGCACTACATCGCACAGGCGAATCGAAAAAGATTCGGGATTAGCGGGATGAAGGAGATCGTCACGTGACAACGCCAGCGGTCAGCCGCTTGCGTATCAAATCAATCGCAAGAGCCGGAGGTCTGACGGAAGATGAGTTCCTGCCCGCCGCCGTGCATTGCCCGTCAGTAGCGGATCCGGCGCTGCAAGGAAGGCGCCGCGCTTTGGCAGGGGAGCGGAGCTGGTCGGCGACGCAGCGCCATTACGCCCGCGCGTCCTCGGCATCGTCCTGGGCGCACACCGTGGCGATGAAGGCGGAGACGAGGCGCCGTGCGCTCTTGCCGGCACGTGCCAGCGCATTGCGCATGAAGTGGACGCGGCAGCGCTAGTGGCGTTGAGAACTTCGCCGACCGTGGCCGTGATCCCTCATGAGTATCGGAGACGACGAGCCCGTAGCCCCGCAGGCCGCGGCGGACGAGCTTGCGCAGGAGCGCGGCCCAGAACGTCTCGGCTTCGGATGGGCCGACGTCAATGCCGAGCGCCTCACGCCGGCCGTCGCTGTTAACTCGACGCGATGGTCACCGCGACCGAGACGATGCGCCCCTGCTGACGCAGCTTCACGTACGTGGCCGATCCACAGATAGGGCCGATCGCCCTAGAGCGGGCGGTTGAGGAAGGCCTTCACGTTGTCGCCGATCTCACTGCACATGCCGCGCCGGTCATGCCTTCGACCACCAGCGCCATCAGCCGGAGGCCGAGTGTGTTCCCTAGTCACGAAGGCAGCATGAGCATCGTCGTTATGCGAGACGATGCCGCTCCGTCGGGGTCGATGGCCGCATCACGCATGGAAGGCAATCATCGGAACATGAGAGGCCCGATCGGGTCCACTGGATTGGTCTCCAGTGGGGGACAGCGGCGAGGCACTGCCAGAGCCGCGGTCCGAGCTGAGGTCGGGAGTCGGACTGGTCCATAGTACCTGTGAAGTCGTCGAAGGAAACGAGACGTATGGAGGGAAGGGGCCAGCCCGAGGGGAGCCCGCGCGAGAAGGCCAGGGTCCGGACACAGAGCCGGGTTGCCTTGCCGCCGAACCTCGATCGGGTGAACGCGGCGGCCAAGCGGGCTGCCCAAACCCGGTTCACGGCCTTGCTGCACCACATCGACGAGGACGCTCTGCTTCGGGCGTTTCGACGACAAAAGCGGCAGGCCAGCGCGGGGGTCGATGGGGTAACGATGGCGAAGTACGAAGAGGGGCTCACGGATAACATCCGCGACCTCTGCGGACGGGTCCACACTGGTCGCTACCGGCCACAGCCGGTGCGGCGAGTCTACATCCCCAAAGCCGATGGCGGTAAGCGGCCTCTCGGTGTGCCGGCGCTCGAGGACAAGATCGTCCAAAGCGCGGTGGCCGAGGTGTTGAGCGCCGTCTATGAGGCCGACTTCCTTGGGTTCTCCTACGGCTTCCGGCCGGGGCGGAATCCTCATATGGCGCTTGATGCCTTGCATACGGCGATCATGAGCCAGCGTGTGAACTGGGTGCTCGATGCCGACATACGCAGCTTCTTCGACGCGGTCGACCACGAGTGGCTGTTGCGGATGGTGGCGCACAGGATCGCCGATCCTCGCATCCTACGGCTCCTCGAGCTGTGGCTGCGGGCCGGTGTTCTTGAGAGCGGCGAGAAGCGAGAGACGGACAGGGGCACGCCGGGGCAGGCATCAGCCCGCTCCTTGCCAACATCTTCCTGCACTACATCCTCGATCTCTGGGCCCACCAATGGCGTCGTCGTCATGCCCGCGGTCGCGTCGTGACCGTGCGCTATGCGGACGACTTCGTCATGGGCTTCGAGAGCAAGGCAGATGCGCAGGAAATGCTCTTGGCCCTCAAGGTGCGGCTGGCCAGCTTTGGCCTGATGCTTCATGAGGGCAAGACGCGGCTGATCGAGTTTGGCCGGTTCGCGGCCGTCTCGCGTCAGCGGCGCGGCGAGCGGCGACCAGAGACCTTCGCCTTCCTCGGCTTCACCCACTACTGCGGGCGGACCCGAGATGGCCGGTTCATCGTGAAGCACAAGACGGAAGGGAAACGCCTGACGCGCAAGCTGACGGCGTTGCGCCAGGACGCCTGGCGGCTCATGCACGCGCCACTGGCCACGCAGCACGAGCGGTTCGCCGCCGCACTGCGCGGGCACTACGGCTACTATGGCAGGCCGCACAATTATCCAGCGCTCAACGGCTTCTACCGCGAAGTGCGTCGGATCTGGCTACGTTGTCTGAGACGACGCAGCCAGAAAAGTCGGCGCATGGGCTGGTCGGAGTTCGACACCCTGACGGCACGCTTCCCTCTGCCCGTTCCACGCATCACTCGCACTTGGGCGCAGGCGCGGATATGACGCGGGTTACCCTCGGGAAGAGCCGGGTGCGGGAAATCCGCCCGCCCGGATCTGTGAGGGCGAAAGCCAAATGGCTGAGCTACTCGACCGCGCCTCTCTTGCTCTGCAGAGTGCGGTGCTGCCGAATGCTTACTTGATCGATAGCTGCTTGAGATCATGGTGGCACTGGAAAGGTCGGATTTGCTCACCGCCCGGCATCGTTGAAGCGTGCTTCTAAGATCTCCGGAAGGAGGATCAGACGTGGTTTTAGGTCCGCCTGAGCAGCTGTCCGAGGTGCCGACGAGCCCCTCATTCAGCCAAATTGTGGCTGATGGAAGAGAAGAACGCGGCTTCCCGGTAGGCTCTCTGCCGTGTAGAGCTGACCGTGGATAAAAAAAGCGGTCATTGGGACGTCCCGGCTCGGCAGAAGGCCTAGATTCTGCAATATGTCGATCACGGCGGGCGAAGCCTCTTGGGAGGCGTGCGTCCAGCCGTCGCCCAAGAACTCTCCCAGTTCAGGCACTTGCGGGACTGGCTGATGGCCTGATGCAGGTGCGGCAGACGGCAGAGGAAGGTTCGGCGCCAGCGCCGAGGGAGCGTCCCTACTCCATTCGAACGGAGCCGCCGAATCAAGCCCTGGCGCAAGACCGCCGTAGATATCTGAGGAAGTCCTCAGTGCCGCAGGCCTAGCTTCGCCCGGCAAAGCGGGCCGAGGGTGATGAATGAGCTGAACGTCCTTGGGCCCTTCCGGTCCCAAGATGGCCGTGTAGCGTTCGCCGCCGATCTCAAAGTTCATGATTGGATGTTCCACAACAGGCAAGAAGTCCCACTCGCCTAACTTGGACAGCATCTCGTCGGGGGCCGGCTGGGTGCGATGGGAAAAATTCTTGGGAACGGCGAAAGAAACATCAAACGTATCGCCGACAGCGGGCGACAGCAGATGGACGAGCTGAACATCGTTGAGCCCTCCCGGTCCCAAGACGGCCATATAGCGCTCACCTCGAATGTCGTAGGCCTTTACCCGCTGTGCTGCATCCGGCAAGAGGCCCCAGCGGCGAAGCCTGTGCATCATATTCGGCGCGGCCTGAGTCCCGTGGGAGAAATGTTCGGGAACGCTCAAAGACGCATCAAAGGCTTCGCCGGCTGCTGCGATCGTCTGCTCAAGGGTGGTCTGCGCCGCAGCGCCTTCGTTCATCATCTGTCCAGAGTGGTCTTCAGAGGCGAAATCGGGCTGCCGCAAGCTCGGATGCCAAGCAGGGGCATCGAAAGGCGCTTCTTGAGCAACACTCTGCGCTGGCGAGGGAACGGTTGGACTCATCGTTGGCCAAGGCATCAGCGCATCGAAGGTCGGCGTTGGCAAAAGGTTCTCGCGGTCCGCTGCATCGAAAAGCGCGTCCTGAGGGACACTTTGCACCGGCGAGTGGATGATTGAACTCATCATTGGACCAGGCACCAGTGCATCGAAGGTCAGCGCGCGAAAGAGGTTCTCGCGACCCTCGGCATGGAAAAGCGCGTCCCGAGGGACACGTTGCACCGGCGAGGGAATGGTTGGACTCATCGTTGGCCAAGGTACCGGCGCATTGGAGGTCGCCGCCGACAAAAGGTTCGCACGATCCGCGGCATCGAAAAGCGCCTCCTGATCGACACTTTGCACCGGCGAGTGAACCATTGAACTGACCGTTGGCCCAAGCATGGTCGCCGGCAAGAAGCTCTCGGCTTCTGCAGCATCGAAAAGCACGTCCTGGGCGACACTTTCCGTAGGCGAATGGACGGCCAACCCCACTCCATGCCAGACCTGCGGAGCATTGAACCCCGGCGGCCGTGAGCTGCGCTCATCTGCATCGTCCCCAATCGGCTGCTCATCGGCCGGCATAGCTGAGGGGGTGGACGGCTGGATGACCTGGCGCGAACTGCCTCCTTCTCCGCCTAAATTGGTCTGCAGGGTAATGGCGCGATAGTCCCGAAGGCCATTCAAGGCGGAGATGAGCCTCTTGTCCTTCGGGAACAACCTATCCGCGTGTCCGAGCAGTTTATCATCACTGAGGTCGGCAATGGACAAGGGTCGGAGCGCTACCGCCAACTTCCGCAGTTCGCTCGCATAGCTCTCGGCCGTTTTCCTGCCGATCTGTCGACCAAAACCTGCCTCGGCGGCATCCCTGATAAGACCCTCATCTTCCCTGGAAGGACGATAATGTGTTGAGAGGGGGCGAGCGTTGGCGTCGGGCTCGCGGTACCGACTGATCATTAACAATGCTGGCGCGATGACCCTGTCGTTTGGCAGCAGCTTCCTAGCGTTAGCGAGTAAGGCATCGTCATCGAGCCCAGCAATTGATTTGCCGGACTTCTTCAGCCCCTCGGCGAATTTGCGAAGCCGACGATCATAAATTTTGACGGTGGTCTCACTCGGCGGCGGCCCTCCATTGAGAGCAGCGGCCGATGCCGCCTGGATGAGGTGATCGTCTTCCTCAGTGACATCATGAAGCGCCGCGTGCGGATATACAGGGCCCGCCTCTCGCACGCCTGCCAGGTGCTGCTCAAACGCCACATGCTTTTGATCCGGCTGTTCCACGGCGGCATCCGACGCAGCGGACGCCTTATCGGCTGGGTTGATCGTGTTGAATCGGTCCATGTTCAGTCCGCAGGGCTCGCTCTCTCGCTATTTCGCTACTCACGTTTGCTTTCCAAAACCTGACATCGCCAAGCGGAAAGGTAGAATGAAGGGATAAATGATGGCTCGCAATTGCCTTCTCTGCGCCTTGCAGCATCGCTCGTGCGCCTGAGCGCCAGGTGCTGCACAGTAGGTTCCGACAAGCGCTTAAAGCGCCTATCGGAGCGGCTGCACATTCTGTGTTGTTGGTCCCGCTGCGTCCGGCGCTGTCGTGCTTGCTCCATCTTCTCCGTTGCCCTTGTTGCGCGCTGCGAGAGTAGAGTGACTAGCAAGAGGAGCGGCGGCGCGATCGCCATTTACCGTGCTGACAGACCGATTATCAACCAGGTCGAGCGGATCGTTCACCATCACTCCCAGGTTGTTTTTGGTCGAGCAACCAAGAGTCGGTTCGAACGAATTGTCGTCCACTGCTGGTCCTGCGATCAAAAGCGACGGACAGTTCGGAAGATGCGCTTCAAACGTAATCGCCTCGATCCTGACGGCGGAACGGCCCGATAAATTGAGGGGAGAAGCGGACAGCCGGATGTTAGAGGGAACAACCCCCATGGCGCGTGCTTCGTGCGCCACCTGCGCAATGAGCTTATGGGAGCCGCTGACATCCACATGGAGCGCATCCCGCCGGCCACCACTTGCGTCGGCGATAAAATTACGCAGCTGAAGCTTTTCGAGGGCATGGAGGCTCTGCAGAAGCAAGACACGCTTTTTCTGTTCGACCTGGACTCCTTGTTCGGCAGGATTGGGATGGATCGACGCAGTATTTGCGCAGCCCCCCAATATTGCGGCAAGGACAATCGAATGGGACAAATATCGCATGTTCATATGTCGATCCTCATTCGATGATAAAGCCGGCGTTGCCCGTCAGTCCCGGTGCGCTCGCGCGCGGCGCATCGCGGCCTTGAGGCGGCCGTGCCACCGTGTTCGTCAAGATGCGGCCTGCATCTGATGGCGGTGCGATGCGGTTGGTCGGAATACTTATCTGGCTTGGATTTGATCCCGGCCGTACGATGTAAGGTGTAACAACGATAACTAGCTCGGTTTCGCGTTTTTGAAACGATGAAGAGCGAAAAAGCGCACCAAGGATCGGTACGTCGCCGAGCCAGGGAAACTCGCCGATATCAGTGTTGAAGTTGCGCCTGATGAGGCCGCCGATTGCAAAGCTCTGGCCGCTGGCGAGCTCGACCACGGTGCTCGCCCGCCGCGTCGAGAGGGCAGGAACCGCCATACCATTGATCTTGACTTCGCCTTCGGTCGATAGTTCGCTGACTTCGGGCTTCACACGGACAATGATCTGGTTGTTGCTGAGCACTGTCGGGACGAACTCCAAGCTCACGCCGAACTGCCGGAATTGGACCGAAACCTGCCTGTTGTCCTGCATGACTGGGATCGGAAACTCGCCGCCGGCGAGGAAGCTTGCGGCTTCGCCGGACATTGCCGTCAGGTTCGGCTCAGCCAGGATTGAGGCGAGGTGCTCACTGGCGAGAGCGTCGAGAACAGCGCTGAGGTTGATATTGCCGGTGCTAAACCCGATCCCAATCGTGCCGCCGCCGCCAGCCCTGCCGGACCCTCCCGGTTTGCCGGTGGCAAGGAAAGCGCCGTTTGGGCCCGAGGCGGTGAAGTTGATGTTGAGATCCTTGACGGCGGTGCGGGAGACTTCTGCTACGCGCACGCTGAGATTTACCTGCAGTGAGCCGGCGACCTGGATCTTGTTGACGACCGGGGCGCCCGCGCCAACAAATTGCTCAGTGACCTTCCTCGCAGCCTCAACGACATCGGCATTGGGCGCTATACCGCTAAGGATCGCCCCGCGCGGGGTATAGCTGACCTGAATTGGATAGTCGCCGACCTCGGCCTTGAGCGCGGCCCGTAGATCCTCGAGTGGTTGGGTTACGACAATACGCAGCTCGGCAAGAGCCTCGCCGTTTTCGTTGAGGGCGAACAGGCTCGTCCGCCCGGACTTTTTGCCGAACACGAAAATTGTACTGCTCGACGGAGCTTGATAATCGGCAATTGCAGGGTCGGCGACAAAAATGGTCGCCGCCGGTGCGCTCAAATGCACCGTCTTTCCCTGTGACGAGGTAATATTGAGCGTGCCCGTGGTGCTGCCGGGTGCCGCACGTGGCATCTCTCCTTTGCCGTCCCGCTTGGTCTCGGCTGAGGCCGCAAGCGGAAACAGCAAAGCAAATCCGCATAGGAGGTAGCAGAGACGATTGAGAGCGGCAGAGCGTTGTGGATTGGTGATCGCAGGCGGCTGGGTAGCGCCGGCGGCATTATTAAGGATCTTCAAGCGATTGTTGCCTTTAAGTGACGCTGCTAGGCAGCCGATGCTGTGCCAACGAGTTCAAGAGTGTAACCGACGCCGCGCGCGGTCTTGATTCTGAGCGTCGCACCCGCCTGGTTCAAATGCGCGCGTAAGCGATAAATCCCGACTTCCAGCGCATTGGTCGAAACCTCGTCATCGAACGCGTACAAGCTATCTTCCAGCGAAGCGCGCGGCACAGTGCGGCCGGCGCGATTGAGCAGATGCTCGAGAATGCACACCTCACGCCGAGCAATCCTCAGGATCCGGCCACCCACCGAGACTTGTCTGGCGATCGGATCGAAATGCAGATTCCCGAATGTCACGACCGGCGCCGTCATTTGCGTTGACCTTCGCAAAATGGCCCGCATGCGAGCGATGAGTTCGTCGATCGACACAGGCTTGGGCAGGAAATCATCCGCTCCCGCATTGAAGGTCGCGATCCGGCGGCTGAGATCATTGAGACTGCTCATCATCATTGCCGGCATTGATCGTCCTTCGCGCCGCAACTGCTTCAACCAGTCCAAACTATCCCCATCCGGCAAGACGGACTCCAGCAGTACGAGGTGGTAGTTTGCGCAATCCAGCGCGGCTGACGCCTCATCCAGCGTGGGCGTCACGTCCACCGCGAACCCGCAATTCACGAGCGTTGCCTTCACAGCGCGGCCAAAGTCCGCATGATGATCAACCAGGAGAATTCGCATCCATCGCCTCTCGTCCGTCCTCGGCAAGACTTGAGCGTGTTAGGGTTGACCAAGAGATCCGGCGACTGGATGCTGCCGGTCTGGCATGAATTCGAAAAGCCGTAGACGACCCGCAAGAGCTTGTTGGCAGGCGACCGATGCATGCGCATCCATTGACATCGGATATGTGACGGCTCGCGGCGGGTCGCCTGGGCGGGCGGCGCAGCTCAACATATCCGTTATGTTGGCAAGAGCTCTGCGATGACTTACGGGGTTGAGAGCCCTGGCGGCGCACTGATGCATCTGTGGGCGGCACATAGCAATGCCTGCATGCGCTGCGCGAATGCTAGCGGTAGTGATCGCGCGAGACTGCCCCAGCGAAAGCAAGGCACGGGCGAGATCAGCTGTATTTGTCGTCGAACAGGCTTGCGAAACCGACATTGAATACTTCCCAGTTCGTCTTGATCCGCGGTCAGTCTTGCGAGGCTGTTGGCCGTAGTGCCGTCAAGTCGCGGCATTGCAAGTGTTCCGCGCTAAAGACACTTCGCGCGCTATGTGCCGGCCAATGGGGCGTAAAAGGCCGAGATGCGACGAAACGATCAACGCGTCCTTCGGGACAGACGTCCTCTCGTTTGCCGGCGTTATCCAAGTAAGATGTCAACCGTTCCAATGCTCGGTCGCTTCCGAGGCGTTCTCCGTCCCAACTGAGCTAGTGCTGCCAATGAAGGACAAATTACGTGCGGCATTGCTGTCGTGCCTTGTCTGAGGCGGCGACGCCGGCTCCATGTCGTCGGATCGGGTGCACGGCTCAGGAACTCTGCCTTTCGTCGGCATAGGCGAAACAACGACTGCCCGCGTCGTTCTCGCGCGCTGGATCCAGGTCTGCCTGCGAAGACGGCGCTTCGCCCAGCCCTCACAGAGCAGATGAACGATGCAAGCTCTAAAAAGGAGGAGTTGGGTAGTGTGATCAACCGAATCGGCCGAGCATTGAGTTTTTGAGACGTTCGCAATTGTTGGTACCCGTCAGGAAGAGTTCACACGAGCGGACTGTGTCGCGAGACTGTCGGAAATCCTACAATCTGACGCGAGGTGAGATTCAAGTGCAATTGAATGCTCTTTGTCGGGGTGCCTTCAGTTTGGAATCGTTGTGAGGCAACGGCGACACAGTTCGACCATGCCGTCGAACTGCGCGCGGCGGTCCGTCTCGCTGTGTACAAAGCCGTGAGCATTCGTCCGTCCAATTAAACGTCTCGCAGAAGCGCTATTGAGTGCAGAAGAGGCAGGCGCTCTTGGCAAGCGGGGTAAGCCATGACACCAGGAGCGGGGCGATCCGATCCGCCTCATGCGTGTCAATTTAGCGGGGAGACCGTGGCGAGAGGTGGACGTCCACTTGATGAACAGGAAGCAACGTTCGAGGTGAAGACTGTCGATCGCTCGAGCCAAGTTGTTCGGCAAGGGATTGAGGAGAGAATCGATTGCCAGACGTCATCTTGAATGCGGCCTCCTTATATTGCGATCGACTATGAGCCTCTTAGGCGCGCTCCGCAAAATCGATTGTTTTGATGGAACGCATCCAGGTGACGGATCGGCTGTCTTGTAACAGCGCGGCTTATCGCGGGGAGCGAATGCCCGATGCGATCGCGGCCGAAACACCTGTTGCTTGACCGCGCGGCCAATTTCAGACCGAGTACAGAGAGGGACGCAGCGCGTTCAGCGGCGTAACTCCACCAAAGCCGCCAGCCAGCCGTGAGCTCGTATGTCGTTCGAACTCACAATGTCCAAGGCGCCGGGATGCTCCAACGAGCGCGCACAGGAGGAGGATTGTCCGACATCCTCGCGTCGCCGGAAGTGCATCTTGTCGGAGGCCGAACCGCTCTGCCGCTCGACCGGCGAGTTGATCGGGCCGCCGGTCGCCGCATAAGCTTAAGCTGTTCTGCGTGTGCGGAGTTGGTACGCCGCTTCAAGGTCTTTCTTTTGGGAGTTTGGGTGCTTGAAAACCAACGAACCAGCCCAACGGTTTGGCCGAGAGACCATCTACTCATTGCTCTCGCGCTTATAGGGATTTTCTTCTCTGCCGGTGCGGTAGCTTTCCAAGTTTCCGCCCAAGAACAGGCGCTCGGTCTCTTTCGTTGGCGTTCTGCCAAGTGAGCACATCAAATCGACGTCCGCATCGATGTTGTCGTAGTCTTCAGCATTCATTCTGAGCGCAATGCTGCTCATCACGTCGTCTGGCGTCCAGACACTGTGCTTCGGAACAGTGTAGGTGTGCAGTGCGTTCGCATTGTTGGCGATCGCCCTCGCCCAATGATCGCGAGAAACGGCGAGTTTCGCCGGATCTTCGACCAACGATACGAAGGGTGATGTTGTTGTCTTGCCGCGCATATGCCAGCCAGCTTGGCGCGCCCGGTCAATAGGATACCGCTCTGGATGATCTCCAATGGAAGAATGATCCCGAGCCGTGTTGCGAACATGCAATATGGCGCTTGTGTTTTCGTCCGTATGCGGCTTGCAGTCACTATTCTGATTCTGAAAACGCCGCAGTGTGACATAAGACGACCTCACGACGTCGTCAAATACGCCGTCTCGGTCAATGCTAGGTGCGCTCGCCGGTGACCAGCGCGCCGCCTGCTGCACGGCAAGGTCGATCTCATTGCGAAGCACTTCAAGATTGGCACCTGTCAGTGTTGCTGCAAGCTGAGCGCGGGCACTGACAAATGATGGGGCTGGGCAGCTACCGGGTTCCGAGGCGGCCTCGCCTGGCGCAGACGAGGACGTGGCAGTCGCGGAATTTGCCGCTAAGCAGAGTGAAGGCGGCGTCGGGTAGGCCGAATCGAGGTCGTCTAGATCCAAGTCATTCAGCTGCTGCTCGAAGCTTGCTTGATCTTCGGAATTGTGTGCCGTTGCGCTGCTCTCGGCGCCAAGCTCATCCTGTTGTCCATGGACGCGGCGCGCCTGCTGTACCACGTTGTGAACCTCAAAGGGAGTGTCCACAGCATTTCGTGGATCAACGTTCATATCTCTCTCCCTTCGAAGTGCCGGATGCCAGCCTAGATTGTTGCAGGCGCAGCTTTCGAGAAGCTGACAGACCAGAGAGGGCGCCATTTAGTTTCAGCTCTTGACGGAGTCGAATTGAGTCAGTCAGCATGGCGAACAGCCAGCCGGAAGGAAGTCGCGCGAAGCGTCGGATCAAAATCGGTGCTGCCGTTTGCCTCCTGGCATTGGTGTTCGATTGGGCTGCTATTGGGTCCTCCGTGAAGAACGCGGACGAGCGCTGATTTAAGCGATCTTTTGAGCCGGGACAGTTTCGGCGAAGGCCCGGATGATGGCCCGCAAGAGTTCTGCGAGCCATCGCAGGAGCAGGCCGAAGTTGTAGCCGGCCGCGGCGAGGACGGCGTTGATACGGTCGCCGACGCGGCCTTTGAGATAGTTGCGGTCCATGCGGTGCTCGGCCTTGACGTGACCGATGACGGGTTCGACAGCCGCGCGACGCTTCATCTCGCGCCGGATGGAAGCCGTGACGCGGCGAACCTGACCCGAGATCCAGACCCTGAACCGGTGCGGGTAGTTGTGGCCGCGGTACCCTTTGTCGACATGGATACGGCGAGCCTCCACCCCGGTGAGCTTCTCCATGTCGGCGACCACGGGGCCGAGCGTGTGGCCGTCGAAGGGATTGCCGTGCAGCGCCTTGGCATGGAGCACGAACTGTCCGCCCTTCGGGGACGTCACGGGGGTGGCGATACTGACCTTGCAGCCGAACTCGTAAGGCGCGCGGGCTTTGCCCTTGCCGATGCACTCGACCTCCGGCGCATGCAACGCATAGATCTTCGGGCCGCGCTGATGCTGATCCTGGCTGCGCACCCGCTGCGCCAGATCGAGCAGCGGGCCGAAGCGCGCTTCCAGCGCCGCATCGCCATCAATCTTGCGGCGGACGTCGCGGATGATCCGGCCAAGCCGCGTCCGCAGGAACTTGAGTTGGCGCCGGGCGCGCTTGAACTGATGAGCGTGGGTATAGCGGCCGACCATGATGGCGGCGCGTTTGGCCAGGCGCAGATAGCTCTGGCGCAGCGGCACACGGTTGCGCTTGGCGAACCCGACGAGCTTGGTGATGGCCCGATGCGTCAGCCGCGCGTCGGTCGGATGCGCAACGGCCTTGGGCTGCACCGTGGTATCGACCACCACTCGCTCCAGGTCCTTGGGACCGATGGCGCCAGTCTTGTGTGCCACCGACAGACTTTCCTGGATCAGCGCGACGAGAGCCTCCTCGCCGAGCCGCTGGCGCCAGCGCGTCATCGACGATCGATCGAACGGCAGCCGGTGGCAGAAGCTCAACTCGCCGCAGAAGTATTGGTAATAAGGGTTCTCGATCCAGCGAGCGCACAGCACCTCATCCGAGAGATTGTGCATGTGCTTCAGGATGAACAGGCCGGCGACAAGCCGCGTCGGCAGTCCAGGCTGCCCCGGACCGGTTTGGCACACCGAACCAAAGCGGTCATCCAGAAAGTTCCAGTCGATCAGCGCCGCCAACCGCACCAGCGGGTGGCCCATGTCGATGATTTGATCGAGCGCCGGAAGCAACAGGTCCTTTTGGCGATCATCCCGCGGTTTGCTCATCGCCGTCCCCAATGCCGATGACCCGCCGTCAGGGAATCACGAATCGCTCGAAAGCAAAATCCCAAAACGCAAGAAACCGCGGCCCAACACCCGGCTTTCTTGCAAAATCGAATACTTTATCGAGACAACTTCTGCCTATGTCTCAGGCCGATCTGCATTCTTCACGGACGACTATTGGATGCCTGAGATTGTTCGGATCGGCACGCCAGGACGCGCCCACCACTTCATTGTGGACGCGTGATCTAAGGCAGACAGCCCGTGCACAGCAAGATGGACGAGCCGGTGCTTGAGGTGGCGAAAGGCGCGTTCGTAGATCGTCTACTTATGCAGAGGCGAGAACTACATTCTCTCGCTCGAGAGGCCTGTGGCGGACCAGCGCAACCGGTTTGGTTTGCTGTTTCCAAGCGGACGACGCTGGATCAAGCCGGTCTAGTCGACGCGCGGGAAGCTAAGCCACTTCCGCAAACCTAACATACGAGGTTGTGATGTCGGAATAGCCATTACAACGTCTTGCGCGTCGTTGCGACAGGCTGCTTTGTACGAGCGCGCTTGTTGTCTGGAATCAGCCAAACGCATCGCGAGCATCACGACTTGGAGGCCGCAATCGGCGGTACTTATCGAGGGAGAAGAGCATATGAAGGTTACTGGCCGAGGACTAACGATCCTGTTGTCCTTGCTTTCGGCCGCGAGCGCGCCGGCAAGAGCCGAGGGAGTGTCAGAAGTTTTGTGTAAGAGCGTCTCTGTGAGGGGTTTGCGGGGTCAGCGGACTGACCCCATGGGGTCAGTCCGCTGAGCCTGCAAAGCGCTCGCCGAACTGGATGGCAAACTGGCCCATTGCGGCCGTCCATGCAACCGGTCGTCGCCAATGGATGCCGGCATTTCTGATGGCGAGGTAAAGCAGCTTCATCGCCGCCTCGTCGTTGGGGAAGCTGCCGCGTGTTTTGATGATCTTGCGCAGCGAACGGTTCAGCGCCTCGACCGCGTTGGTGGTATAGATCATTTTGCGTATCTCCGGCGCGAAGGCGAAGAACGGAATGACGTGCTCCCACGCCCGGCGCCAGGCCGCCCCGATCGCGGGATAGCGCTTGCCCCACTCGGCTTCGAAGTCCTCGAGCCTGAGCAGAGCGGCGTCGGCATTCTCGGCATGATAGATCGCCTTGATCGAGGGAAGGATCGCCTTGCGATCCTTCCAGGACACGAAGGATAGGCTGTTGCGGATCAAATGCACGATGCAGGTCTGGACCATCGCCTTGGGAAAGACGCTGTTGATCGCCTCGGGAAAGCCCTTCAGACCGTCGACGACGGCGATCAGGATGTCGGCGACGCCGCGGTTCCTCAGATCGTTCATGACCTTGAGCCAGAATTTGGCGCCTTCGGTTTGCTCGATCCAAAGCCCGAGCACGTCTTTCTCGCCCGATGCAGTGATGCCCAGCACGACGTAGACTGCCTTGTTCTTGACCATCCCCTCATCGCGAATCTTGACCCTGAGCGCGTCGAAGAAGACCACCGGATAGATCGAGAGCTGGCCCCGCAAATTCGGACAGTAGCTTGAGTGGATTTTCTGCCTGACAGCGGCGAGGATTCTTGCTGCGAATCAGGAGCGAAGATGACGAAGAAGAGCCGCCGGACGCATTCTCCGGCATTCAAGGCGAAGGTTGCTTTGGCTGCGGTCAAAGGCGACAAGACACTGGCGGAGCTGGCGCAACTGTTTGATGTTCATCCGAACCAGATCACGATCTGGAAAAACCAGCTCCTGGAAGGCGCCGCCGGCGTGTTTGGGCATGACAAGACATCGGCCGAGACGCCGGTCGATTTGAAGGCGTTACATGCCAAGATCGGCGAGCTGGCGTTGGAAAACGATTTTTTGTCCGGCGCGCTCACCAAGGCGGGCCTGCTGAGCGCAAAGGGATGATCGACCGCGATCATGATCTTTCTATCGTGCGCCAGGCGAAGGTCCTGAAGCTGGCTCGCAGCACGGTCTACTATGAACCTCGGCCAGTTTCGGCCGAGGACCTTGCCTTGATGCGTCGGCTCGATGAGCTGCATCTCGATTATCCCTTCGCGGGAGCGCGTATGCTGCGATCGTTGCTGCGGCGGGAGGGCGTATACGCCGGTCGCCGCCACATCGCGACGCTGATGAAGCGCATGGGGATCGAGGCGGTCTATCGTCGCCCGAACACGAGCAAGCCGGCTCCGGGTCACAAGATCTACCCGTACCTGTTGCGCGGATTGAAGATCGAGCGGCCCGACCATGCGTGGGCAATGGACATCACCTACATTCCGATGCGGCGTGGCTTCGTCTATCTCGCGGCGGTCGTCGATGTGTTCAGCCGACGGGTCCTGGCCCATCGCGTCTCGATCACAATGGAGGCGGCCTTCTGCGTCGAAGCGGTCCAGGAGGCGTTGGCGAAGCACGGCAGGCCCGAGATTTTCAACACGGATCAGGGCAGCCAGTTCACCAGCCTCGAGTTCACCGATGTGCTGCTGGACGCGAAGATCGCCATCAGCATGGACGGCAAGGGCGCCTGGCGCGACAACGTGTTTGTCGAGCGGCTCTGGCGCACGGTCAAATACGAAGAAGTATATCTCCGCGCCTACGACAGCGTGTCCGAGGCGCGAGCGTCAATTGCCAAGTATCTGGCCTTCTACAATCAGGGACGCCCTCACTCGAGCCTTGACGGGCGCACGCCCGACGAGGCTTACTTCGGCACGCAAGCTATGGTGATGGCCGCATGACCGTCGCCGACGGTTTTGTCGTCGCTCTGGTCGGGCTACGCCCTCCCGACGCAACGACAAAACCGTAAAGCCCCGCGTTCAGCATAACCCGGCAGGAATCCACTTAAATCCAGCGGGGCGCTGTCCAAACAACCGGGGCCAGCTCTGTCAATGCGATCCTTACTGCCCGACATGGTAGGGCTGGCTAGCCGCACTTTGAGATAGTCTGTTCGGGTAGCTTGTCACAGCCAAACGCCACGACAGCTCAAACCGGTGAATCGTAAGTTTGGATCCGTAAGCTCTCGCGAACAAAATCTGCGGAGATGTTATGAACAGGCGATTGGAAATCCATAGAGCGGATGATGGATATATTATCCCGCTCAGCGAGCTGGATGTAAGCGAGGGCAAGCGCTTTCAAGACGACAGCATATGGGGTTGCTTCGAGCGGTTGCGAAGAGAAGATCCCGTTCACTACTGTCAAAATAGCGCTCATGGTCCATATTGGTCAATAACGAAATACCGGGATATCGTAGCGGTCGACACAAACCACCACGCGTTTTCGTCACAGCAAGGTGTCACCATTGTCGAGGTGCCTGATAAGCACTGGACCCCAAGTTTCATCAAGATGGGGCCTCCCCAGCACGCCGAGCAGCGCAACACGGTGAGTCCGATCGTCGGGCCGGAAAGCCTGACGAGGCTCGAAACCTTGATCCGCTCTCGGGTCCGGATGATTCTCGATGGCTTGCCGCGTAATGAAGTCTTCAATTGGGTAACCAAGGTCTCCATAGAGTTGACGACGCAAACGCTCGCCACGCTGTTCGACTTCCCGTTTGAGGATCGGCGACTCCTGACCTATTGGTCGGACGCAGCTGTTACAACTCCTAAAGCAGGCTATGCCATCGACAGCTGGGACAAGCGAAGCACCATCTTGTCGGAGTGCCTGGACTATTTCACACGGCTTTGGAACGAGCGCATCAATGCCGAGCCACGCCTCGACCTGATTTCCTTGATGGCGCATTCACCCGTCACACGCCATATGGAGCCAACTGAGTTTCTTGGGAACCTCATTCTACTGATCGTAGGCGGCAATGATACCACGCGCAACTCGATTACCGGCGGCCTCCTGTTCATGAGCCAGTACCCCTCCGAACTGCGGAAACTAACTGACAATCCCAAGTTGATCTCGAGCGCCGTGTCTGAGATCATTCGATACCAGACGCCGATCGCACATATGCGCCGCACTGCTGCTATAGACAGCATCGTTGGGGGAAAACCGATCAGGACAGGCGACAAGGTCGTCATGTGGTACATCTCCGGCAATAGAGACGAAGAGGTCATTGAGAACGCCAACAGTTTCGTGATCGACCGCAAGAATGTGCGGCAACACCTCTCGTTCGGATTCGGAATCCATCGCTGTCTTGGCCGACACCTTGCGGAACTGCAGTTGAGAGTCCTCTGGGAAGAGATTTTGGATGGGGGATTGAAGATCAAGGTCGTCGGCGAACCCGAGCGAATTGCATCTAACTTCGTGCACGGCTATTCCGCTCTCCCCGTGCGGATTGAAGCTTAGGCCATGATCGGGACAGTCTCGACCGCCGGTGTGCGGTGGGTGTGGATTGATGTGAACTATCTTGGCTTCTTCAAACTGCGCAGATGAATGGATAGAAGCGAAGGTTCTGTCGGCAGCTATTTATAACCGGGCAGACGTTGAATCGCCCGTGAAGAACGATACGTGAGGCGAATGCTTGGTGCACGCGACTGTCATTTTTCTATAGCTGTCAGTTTTCTATAAGGGGGCGTCTGGCCTGTTGAGCTATGGCTGATTTTGGGTGACGCGGCCTGATCAGGCGGCGTGGCTTTCAGTGTTCGGAATGACTTCGATTCCGTCGATGAACTTTACACCGGCGATGACTTTCGGCAACTGGTTCGTGCTCTTCAATCGCCGCCAGGTCTTCGATGCGGCGTCGATGAGCTTGAACACCATCAGCTTCGCAGTTTGTTGCGACAGCGATCCCTTGGTCCGCACCGTTCGGTGGCGCACCGTGGCGAAGACGCTCTCGATCGGGTTCGAGCTGCGTAGGTGGATCCAGTGCTCAGCAGGGAAGTCGAAGAAGGCGAGCAGCGCATGGCGATCCTTGATCAGGCACTCCACCGCACGTCCGTATTTGACGTGGTATTTCTCGACGAAGACGTCGATCGCGGTTTCAGCTTCGGCCCGGTGTGGGGCCAGATAGATGTTCCGCAGGTCGTTCTTCATGGGGCCCTGCACGGATTTGGCGACCTTGTCGAGTACGTTGCTCACTTTATGGCACCAGCATCGTTGGTGCCGCGTGCCGGGAAAGGCCTCGTCCAGTGCCTTCCAGAAGCCGAGGGCGCCGTCGCCGATGGCGAGTTGCGGGGCAATCCGGAACCCGCGTGAGCTATGGCGGAATCTGGGTGATGACGGTGTGAGGAAGGCGGCGTATCGAGGCGGGTGACGAGCCTGCCAGAACCTCTCGAGGAGAGCGATACGCCATGACCGAGACTACCAATGTTCTTGCTTTCCGTCAGCCGTCCGCGGTTGATGATCCACTGACCGATATCGTTCGAGCCGGCGCGCGGGACCTGCTTGCCAGGGCGATCGAGATCGAGGTTGGCGCGTTTCTGGCCAGCACGGCCAATCTGACGCTGCCCGACGGTCGAGCGCGCCTGGTCCGACATGGGCACGGTCCGGTGCGCGAGATTGCGACCGGCATCGGTCCGGTGGAGGTCGCTCGTCCCAAGGTCCGCGACCGCGGAGCGAGCGGGCCAGGCGACCGCCTCCGCTTCAGTTCGGCAATCCTGCCGCTATGGGCGCGGCGGACGAAGAGCCTGGATGCCTTGATCCCGGTCCTCTATTTGCGCGGCATCTCGACCGGCGACTTCCAGGAGGCGCTCTCGGCGCTGCTCGGCAAGGATGCGCCGAACCTGTCGCCTTCGGTGATCGCCGGCCTGAAGGCCGATTGGCAGGTCGAGTACGAACGCTGGCAGAGACGCGATCTGTCGGCGCGTCGCTATGTCTACATCTGGGCCGATGGCGTGTACCTGCAGGCCCGCATGGAAGATCACAGCGAATGCATGCTGGTGCTGATTGGCACCACGCCGGAAGGCAAGAAGGAGCTGATCGGCTTCCAGGTCGGCGTGCGCGAGAGCGCGCAGAGCTGGCGCGAACTCCTGATCGACCTGCGGCAACGCGGGTTACGGATTGCCCCGCAACTCGCCATCGGCGACGGCGCCCTCGGCTTCTGGAAGGCACTGGACGAGGCCTTTCCCGGCACGCGGCACCAACGATGCTGGTGCCATAAAGTGAGCAACGTACTCGACAAGGTCGCCAAATCCGTGCAGGGCCTCATGAAGAACGACCTGCGGAACATCTATCTGGCCCCACACCGGGCCGAAGCTGAAACCGCGATCGACGTCTTCGTCGAGAAATACCACGTCAAATACGGACGTGCGGTGGAGTGCCTGATCAAGGATCGCCATGCGCTGCTCGCCTTCTTCGACTTCCCTGCTGAGCACTGGATCCACCTACGCAGCTCGAACCCGATCGAGAGCGTCTTCGCCACGGTGCGCCACCGAACGGTGCGGACCAAGGGATCGCTGTCGCAACAAACTGCGAAGCTGATGGTGTTCAAGCTCATCGACGCCGCATCGAAGACCTGGCGGCGATTGAAGAGCACGAACCAGTTGCCGAAAGTCATCGCCGGTGTAAAGTTCATCGACGGAATCGAAGTCATTCCGAACACTGAAAGCCACGCCGCCTGATCAGGCCGCGTCACCCAAAATCAGCCATAGCTCAACCCGCGTTGCCGCAGGTCGATCAGGAGTTCGCGCCAGCTCTGCGCGCTCTCGCGCACGCCGACCTGGAAGCCGATCAGCTCCTTCTTGCCTTCCGGCGTGGTGCCAATCAGCACCAGCATGCATTCGCTGTGATCTTCCATGCGGGCCTGCAGGTACACGCCATCGGCCCAGATGTAGACATAGCGACGCGCCGACAGATCGCGTCTCTGCCAGCGTTCGTACTCGACCTGCCAATCGGCCTTCAGGCCGGCGATCACCGAAGGCGACAGGTTCGGCGCATCCTTGCCGAGCAGCGCCGAGAGCGCCTCCTGGAAGTCGCCGGTCGAGATGCCGCGCAAATAGAGGACCGGGATCAAGGCATCCAGGCTCTTCGTCCGCCGCGCCCATAGCGGCAGGATTGCCGAACTGAAGCGGAGGCGGTCGCCTGGCCCGCTCGCTCCGCGGTCGCGGACCTTGGGACGAGCGACCTCCACCGGACCGATGCCGGTCGCAATCTCGCGCACCGGACCGTGCCCATGTCGGACCAGGCGCGCTCGACCGTCGGGCAGCGTCAGATTGGCCGTGCTGGCCAGAAACGCGCCAACCTCGATCTCGATCGCCCTGGCAAGCAGGTCCCGCGCGCCGGCACGAACGATATCGGTCAGTGGATCGATAGCGGTACGACGACCCCACCTCGTTTAGGTGGACGGGATGAGCGAGACTCGCGCGTGGATTTGACAACGCGAGGGACGCTCGTTCCATGCATCAAGACAGACATCAAGACGGGCATGATGCCGCCTCCTATCAGCGGATCGAGGTGATCACAGGGGAGAGGCGACGGCGCAGTTGGAGCGATGCGGAGAAGGCGCGGATCGTGGCCGAGAGTGCCGATCCGGAGACGAGCATTTCCGAGGTGGCTCGACGCAACGGGGTGAACCGGGGACTGCTCAGTGTGTGGCGGCGCCAGGCGCGGCTCGCGTCGAGCGAAGCGCCGCAGTTCGTGCAAGTCAGGCTCCAGGCCGCCGTCGAGGCGCAGCCGAACGCGATCGATAAGGCGCATGTTCTGACGGATCCGGCCGAGCGGATCGAGGTGATGATCGCGGGCGCGACGGTGCGCGTGCCCGTCGGCGTCGACGCCGCGACGCTGGAGCGCGTGCTGGCGGCGGTGAGATCGACGCGATGATCTCTTTCGGTCCAATGGTCCGTGTGTTCGTCGCGACGCAGCCGATTGACTTTCGTAAAGGCGTTCATGGCCTTGTCGCGCTGGTAGCGGAGGGATTAGGCGGCAAGCCCTACAGCGGTGACGTTTATGTCTTCCGATCGAAGCGATCGGATCGTTTGAAGCTACTGGTTTTTGACGGCTCGGGAATGGTTCTAGCGACGAAGTGGCTGGAGAATGGGGGCTTTGCCTGGCCACCTGTTCGCGAGGGTACGATGCCGGTGACGGGGGCGCAACTGGCGATGCTGATTGAAGGTCTTGCGGAGTGGTCGCGTGTGGTCCCGAAGGTGACGAAGCGGCCGACGAAGGTTGCCTGAAGCGTCTTGTTTTGCTGGCGATTGCGAGTGCGTTCGTGTAGCTCTGCGATATGGCGCTTCGCCCCGAAGATCTCCCCTCTGACCCTGCGGCTCTTGCCGAGATGGTGCTGGCTTTCGAAGGCGAGAACGATGATCTGCGCGCAGAGATCGCCACGTTGAAGAGCCTGATCTTCGGCGCACGATCGGAGCGCGCGGCGATCGTCTGCGCCGAACAGATCGCGTTTGATCTGGAACGGACCGCCGGCTCACAGCTCCCGGCCAATGACGACAAACCGGACGCGCCGCGGCCGGAGCGGCGCAAAGCGAAGCGCAACATCGGCGCGCTGCCGGCGCATCTGCCTCGGGTCGAGCGGGTGATCGAGCCGGCGTCCACGCTGTGCCCGTGCTGCACGGGTCAGATGCATCGGATCGGCGAGGAGAGCAGCGAAGCGCTCGATCGGGTTCCCGCGTGGCTGCGCGTGCTCCGCACGATCCGTCCAAAATACGCCTGCCGCTCCTGTGAGGGCCCGATTGTCCAGGCCCCGGCACCGGCGCGGCTCGTCGAGGGCGGCATGGCAACGACGGCGCTGATCGCGCATATCGCCGCGGCCAAATATGCCTGGCAATCGACGCTCTATCGCCAGACGCAGATCCTGGCGGGTCAGGGTGTCGTCGTCGACCGTCAGACGCTGGCGCGCTGGATGGGGAGCGCGGCGTGGCTGGTCAGGGGCCTCTACGATCTGCAACTGAAGACTATGCACGGCTTCGAGCGGCTGTTCTGCGACGAGACGCCGATGCCAGTGCTCGATCCGGGACGCGGCCGCACGAGGATCTGCCAGTTCTGGGCGCACGCGACGGACGATCGGGCGTGGAAGGGGCCGGCGCCGCCGGCGGTCGCCTACGTGTTCGCAGGTGGTCGCGGCAAAAAGGAGATCGTGGCGCAGTTAGCCGGCTTCGAAGGCGTGCTGCAAGTCGACGGCTATGCCGCCTACGCCTCGCTGGCGGGCGATGCGATGATGTCGGGCCAGATCCAGCTGGCGTATTGTCTCGTTCACGCGCGCCGCAACTTCGTGAGGGTGCACAAGACGACGAACTCACCCTTCGCCGCGGAGGTCATCGAGCGCATTGCGGCCGTCTACGCGATCGAGGAGAGGATCCGCGGTCTCGATGCTGGGGAACGCCGCGCGACGCGACAGGCCGAGACGAAGCCGCTGATGGAGGCGTTGAGGGCCCGTCTGATCGCGGTGAAGGACGGGATCTCCCGCCGCTCGACGCTCATCAAGGCGATCGACTACATGCTCGAACGCTGGCAGGGCCTGACGACGTTCCTGGATGACGGGCGGCTCGAGCCGGACACCAACACGGTCGAACGATCGATCAGGCCAATTGCGATCGGAAAAAAGAACTCGTTGTTCAGTGGTGACGAAGGCGGGGGCGAGACCTGGGCGATACTCGCTTCGCTTCTTAACACAGCGAAATTGAATGGCCTCGACCCCGAGGCGTATCTCGTCGACGTTCTCGATCGCATGGTGAGCGGCGCCACGAAGACCAACCAGCTTCACGAACTTCTGGCCTGGAACTGGAAGGCCGCACGCGAAGCCGAAAAGCGGGCCGTGGCATGACGAAGCCGAAGCAAGGGCGGGGAACGCGAAAAGCACGCAAGACGACGATGGCGGACTATGCCATGTCGTTCGAACGGCTCGGGCAATGGATCAGCAAGCGCGCCAGGTCGCCGACGCTTCGGCATCCGCGGGCGACGTCGCTCTCCATGCTCGATGGCGCGGTGGCCGCGGTCGTCGCCGGGCCGGTCTCGATGGCGTCCGAGGAATGGGTGTGCCCGCTCCTCGGCGTAGATCCCGACGCCTTCAATCACGACACCGAGGAGTTCTCGGCAATCGCCGCCACGCTGATGCGCCACAACGCTATCAGCGAGACGCTGTCGACGAGACCGGAGAGCTTCGAGCCGCTGTTCGTGCGATCACCGGACGGCGAAGTCGACCCGCAGCCCTGGTGCATGGGCTTCTACGCCGTCATGAAGCTTCGGCTTCTCGTCTGGTCGCGGCTTCTCCCCCCGAATGGAACCGAACACCTTATGCTGCGGCCGATCTTGGTCCATTGCATCGACGACGCCGGTCGACCCTTGCTACCCCCGGCCCGGCGCACGCTGGGAACGCAGCCCATCATCCAAAACGCCTGGCGCAACATTCCAGCAACCGTCGAGGCCCTCCGGCAGTTCTGGATGCCTATACGCTTCAAGCGCGGTGCGTAGGCCGTCCGCACCAAGTCCGTGGCTCCGTGGGCCTCTCGTACCGTTTACAGTGGATCATCAACCGCGGACGGCTGACGGAAAGCAAGAACATTGGTAGTCTCGGTCATGGCGTATCGCTCTCCTCGAGAGGTTCTGGCAGGCTCGTCACCCGCCTCGATACGCCGCCTTCCTCACACCGTCATCACCCAGATTCCGCCATAGCTCTGGCCTGTTCGCGTCTCAGCTGATGACACCGGAACTGACGCGGTTACTTCAGCAGCATGGAAGCTGCGATAGAAGTCGAACACAAGGCCGCATCTTCTTCCTTGCGCATCCGGATGAATGCTCTTGGTCAGCTAGTCGTCAGCCAGTCGGCCTATCCAGACAGGCTGCGCACCCTCAATTATCCGGAGATGAAGCATGAAAGGCATTGGCCGAGCTGGTCCATCAGAGCTTGAGGCCGCGGGAGCCGAAAGCATTAGGGAATTGAGCCGTTCGAGCCCGGAGTCTGGTCTCTTCCCTGGGGAACGCGATCAGTCCTTCGATGCCGTCGTAGGGCGGATACGGTCTGAGCCTGATGTGAGAGCGGCGACGCTTGCGAACCCGCCGCCAACTTCGGACGTAGCGGCGCCAACGAGGGAGGAGATAAAGGCAGCAAAGCGAGAATTGAGCAGCCTGCTTGAGGAACTTGAAGCTTGCCGCCGAGCGGCCGGGCATGCCCGGAACTTGCCGGAGAGACAAGATCTGATGGATCAGGTCGTCAAAGCAGGCGCAACAGTTCTGGCGTACTACGCCAGTCTGCCACCCGATTTGGCGCGCCGAATTCTGCCAAACGATCGGGCTCGCCGGCTCCGCGATGACACTGTGAGGGAGGCTGACGAATGTAATGAAGTGGCGACCCAGATTATCTACGAGCTGGAGGAGAGCAGAAAGAAAGCACAAGGCGTGCTCGACAGCCTCAAAGACATCGCCTCGCCTGCACAGCTGAGCCGCCTGTTTACAAGCGTTGCGAACCACTATGCAGCATGCATGGAGTTGTGGGGAAAGAAGGTGCTGCGCTGTGAGCGGATGCAGTCAGTCTGTGCCGCTACCGCCCACCTTCCAGGCAGCACGCCCGCCATGCGCACGGCCGAAGATGCCGCACTAAGGCATCATACGGGCTGGGCGCTCTTTACGAAGTGCATGTATCTGCAATCGCGGATCGCTCTCGTGGAGCTTTTAGTCAACTCGCAAGCGAGCACGTTGGAACCAGACGTGCGCGACGCCCTCATGGATGAGAGCGGGAGGGTGCGCCTGCTCGGGGCCTTCATCGGAGATGTTTTTCCGGCGTTCGTCTCGACGGCCCAAGCCGTTCTGTACAGCGATGGAGCGGCGCTCGAAGCGGAGCATCGCGCCGTTCTGGAAGGAGTCATGGAACGACTTTCGGAATTTGCATCGGGGCTGAGCGGCATGCTTGACAGCCTGAGGGGGACTGCAACGGAAACTGACCTTCCGTTGCCGTTGCTGGACCAGATCGTGGAAGCTGCGTGGGTGACGGCGAACGAAGTCATGCGGCTGCTGGCATTGCAGCCAAAGACGCAAGCCACGATTGAACCGCCGGCTTGGGCTGCGCTTCCGGATAATATTGGCCCAGCGGGCGGAGGCAGTCCGGCGCGCAGAACGGGCAAAGCAAGGCCCGCAGCAGCCGCAGGAGAGGGGAGTTCGACGGCCAGCCCCGCCACGCCGCAACTCGCTAGGCCCGATGCGGCGACGGCCCCGGCGGGCAAGGTCATCGTGCTCTCGGATCTCGGTACAAAGAAACTCGCCACTCCGGAGCAGGCACGCGCGTCATCCGCTGCGGCCGATAACCTCCAGATGTGGATGGCTCCGCCATCCAGGAAAGCACTGCCGGGATTACTTGAGCGATTGGACCAGCTGCTGCAGTTCGATCTGCCGGCTCAGCAAAGCGCCGCCTCGCAAGCTCGCCACATGAAGCCCGAGGACGCCGAACACGTGTTGGATGTCGTCATCAAGCGCATGCAGACGCAGTCCTCCGAGATTGAGGCCTGTGTAGCCGCGCTGGAGGAGCCTCGCCGGCGGGGCCTGCTCACGCCTGCGCAAGTGCCTGAAGTGCACGAAAAAATAGTCCGGCTGACAAGGATGTGGTCCGAGGTTCAGGGACAGGCAAGCTCATTGAACGCGCGAAAGGCAGCAATCACAAGCGATTGCACGAAGACCTATGCGTTTCCATCGCAAGAATACCTAGAACAGTTGCGGGAAGCGGGAGAACTGGCGTCAGTGGATCCACCGCACGCCTTGAAGGGAGAGCCGGGGACGCTATTCGAAATCAAGCTGCAGCCCAGGGCGCTGCGCAGCGGTGCGATGCCAAGGCCGATGTGGGTGCACATCCATACCAAGCGCCCGGTAAATGCCTGGCAATTGGCAACGCTGGGCGATCGCGAATTCGCCGCTTGCCACGTCAAGTCCGACGAACAGCGCGGCTACAATCGGCACTGGCAGAGCGCTCGAGCCGCCGAGGGGCACGACAATGTCGTGATCCATCGCGGCAGGCTCACTCCTGTGTTCTGCAAGTCCTTGTTAAGCACCGCCGCTGGCCAGCCGTGGCAGCCCCTCCCCGATCCGGAGCACGCTTCAGCGCAGATGGCTCGACTGGGGATCCGGTGAGGTATCGTCTTGCGGCGGTGAGCCATCCGGTGACAGCGCTCATGCCTCCATCGGCTTGGCGGACTGCCTGAGCAGCGCCGAGCCCCATCAAGCTCTATCTTACAAAAGCATGGAGCCTGGAGAGAACACTCCTTTCGGGAGGGTTATCAGCCCGCAGTCCGGAGGATCGCCAATCGGCGCGCAAGCAAGCTTGCCATTGCGGGGTGTGGCGAACATCGGCGCTCGGATGAGAATGTAGGCCGCTGTGTTGCAAGACGGAAAACTTTGTAAAAGAAGGGACTTGAGCTGACAGCGAGTGCTTTGTCGCGGCAGGTGTCCGACAAAGGTTTCATGTGCGACCCCACGCAGCCGGCAACAATTTTTCTCTCGACAGAGCACTTGCGTCACGCAAAGTTTGCATCGGCGTCTTGCCGTAGCACCAGCGCCCCTGATGTGGGCGCACCTCATTGTAGGCAGCGATCCACTCATCGAGATCGCTCTGCAAGGCAGTGATGCTCGGATAGATCTTCTTGCGGAACACGACGCGATAGAACTCCTCGAGCACGGTGCGGTGGAAGCGCTCGACAATGCCGTTGGTCTGTGGGCTCCTCGTCTTGGTGCGGGTGTGATCGATGTCTTCGACGGCGAGGTAGAGAGAGCTGGCCCCGCAAATTCGGACAGTAGCTTGAGTGGATTTTCTGCCTGACAGCGGCGAGGATTCTTGCTGCGAATCAGGAGCGAAGATGACGAAGAAGAGCCGCCGGACGCATTCTCCGGCATTCAAGGCGAAGGTTGCTTTGGCTGCGGTCAAAGGCGACAAGACACTGGCGGAGCTGGCGCAACTGTTTGATGTTCATCCGAACCAGATCACGATCTGGAAAAACCAGCTCCTGGAAGGCGCCGCCGGCGTGTTTGGGCATGACAAGACATCGGCCGAGACGCCGGTCGATTTGAAGGCGTTACATGCCAAGATCGGCGAGCTGGCGTTGGAAAACGATTTTTTGTCCGGCGCGCTCACCAAGGCGGGCCTGCTGAGCGCAAAGCGATGATCGACCGCGATCATGATCTTTCTATCGTGCGCCAGGCGAAGGTCCTGAAGCTGGCTCGCAGCACGGTCTACTATGAACCTCGGCCAGTTTCGGCCGAGGACCTTGCCTTGATGCGTCGGCTCGATGAGCTGCATCTCGATTATCCCTTCGCGGGAGCGCGTATGCTGCGATCGTTGCTGCGGCGGGAGGGCGTATACGCCGGTCGCCGCCACATCGCGACGCTGATGAAGCGCATGGGGATCGAGGCGGTCTATCGTCGCCCGAACACGAGCAAGCCGGCTCCGGGTCACAAGATCTACCCGTACCTGTTGCGCGGATTGAAGATCGAGCGGCCCGACCATGCGTGGGCAATGGACATCACCTACATTCCGATGCGGCGTGGCTTCGTCTATCTCGCGGCGGTCGTCGATGTGTTCAGCCGACGGGTCCTGGCCCATCGCGTCTCGATCACAATGGAGGCGGCCTTCTGCGTCGAAGCGGTCCAGGAGGCGTTGGCGAAGCACGGCAGGCCCGAGATTTTCAACACGGATCAGGGCAGCCAGTTCACCAGCCTCGAGTTCACCGATGTGCTGCTGGACGCGAAGATCGCCATCAGCATGGACGGCAAGGGCGCCTGGCGCGACAACGTGTTTGTCGAGCGGCTCTGGCGCACGGTCAAATACGAAGAAGTATATCTCCGCGCCTACGACAGCGTGTCCGAGGCGCGAGCGTCAATTGCCAAGTATCTGGCCTTCTACAATCAGGGACGCCCTCACTCGAGCCTTGACGGGCGCACGCCCGACGAGGCTTACTTCGGCACGCAAGCTATGGTGATGGCCGCATGACCGTCGCCGACGGTTTTGTCGTCGCTCTGGTCGGGCTACGCCCTCCCGACGCAACGACAAAACCGTAAAGCCCCGCGTTCAGCATAACCCGGCAGGAATCCACTTAAATCCAGCGGGGCGCTGTCCAAACAACCGGGGCCAGCTCTTTCGGCAGCGTCTGCGATGATCGAGACGATGGGATCATAATGACGAATGACGATCTTCGTGCACGGTATAAGTTGGCTCACGATGTGTCGCACCGGTACGATTGGGTGGGAGCGCCGGAACAGCTGAAGCTGTGTCGAAAGCGCTCGATGATGCGCATGACGCCACCACAATCAGGGCAGGCGGGAGCCTTGGCCCACGTCAGAGCGTCCGAATCCACAGGCGACGGCTCGCCATCGTTTGGCGGTGTCCGCTCACGATCGAGAAGTTTGCGGCAAAGAGCAAGTTTGGCAGCGCGATGGCCGTTGGCCATGAAGCCGAAGTGGCGGATGCGATGGAAGCCATCGGGCAGCGTGTGAAGAAGGAAGCGGCGGATGAACTCGTCGGGCTTGAGCTTCATGATCTTTGTCGCGCCATTCTGGCGGTAGTCCTTCCAGGTAAAGGCGACGTGATCCTCGTCGAGGGCGACGAGCCGGCTGTTGGCGATTGCAACGCGATGGGTATAGCGGCCGAGATAGGCCAGCACCTGCGCGGGGCCGCCGAACGGCCGTTTGGCGTAGACGACCCAGCTGATGCGCCGCATAGCGACGAGGTGAGCTGCGAAGGCGGCAGGCTCGGCCAGGGATGCGAGATCGCCGAAGAAGTTCAGGGTGCCGGCGTCGAAGGCGGCGGTCAGACGTTCGAGGAACAGGCGTCTGAACAGCCGGGCGAGCGGTTTGACGGCCAGGAAGAAGTTTGGTCGGCTGGCGATCCAGTGCGCGCTATCGGGCGAGAGGCCGCCGCCCGGCACGACGCAGTGGACGTGGGGATGGTGCGTCAGCGCCTGCCCCCAGGTGTGGAGGACGGCGACGACGCCGATCCCGGCGCCGAGCCGGCGTGGATTGGCGGCGAGCGTCGACATTGCCTCGGCGGCGGCTTTGAACAGGATCGCATAAACGATGGCCTTGTTCTGAAAGGCGATCGCGGCGATCGGAGCCGGCAGTGTGAAGACGATGTGGAAATAGGGAACCGGCAGCAGGTCGGCTTCTCGCGCGGCGAGCCACGCGGCTCGGGCTGGCCCCTGACACTTCGGACAGTGCCGGTTGCGACAGGAATTATAGGCGATCCGCGTCATGCCGCAGTCGTCGCAAGCCTCCATGTGGCCGCCGAGCGCCTCGGTCCGGCACGCCACGATCGCGCTCATCACGCGCCGCTCGACCCGACCGAGATGACCGGCATGTACACGGCGATAGGTGTCGCCATGCCGGCGCAGAATATCGGCGATCTCGATGGCGGGCCTGTTGCAGCGGCTGTCGGGGCGGATCATCACCCGCATCCCGCCGCGGCCAGCGACAGGCGATCGAGCGGGCTCTGCGTCGCCCGGATCGTATCGGTGGCGACCTGCGTGTAGCGCGCTGTCGACGACAAATTATTGTGCCCGAGCAAGACCTGGATGATCCGGATATCGGTTCCGTTCTCGAGAAGATGCGTCGCGAAGCTGTGGCGCAGCGTGTGGAGCGTGACGCGCTTGGTCAGGCCCGCAGCCTTCACCGCAGACCGACAGGCGGCGTGCAACACGGTCTGATCGATCGGATGATCTTCGTCACGACCAGGGAACAGATAAAGCCGCGGCCGGGCGAGCCGCCAGTACGTGCGCAGGATACCCAGCAGCTGGGGCGACAGCATCACGTTGCGGTCCTTCGCCCCCTTGCCGTGGCGCACCTGGATGACGCCGCGGGCGCTGTCGATGTCTTCGATCCGCAGTCCCGCGACTTCGGAGGCCCTGAGTCCGGCCGCATAGGCCGTGGTGAGCGCGGCGCGGCTCTTCAGGCTGGACACGGCCTCGAGGAACTGAACCACTTCGTCGGCGCTGAGCACGACCGGCAGCTTGCGCGGTTCTCGCGCATAGGGAATGCGCTCCGGGATCAGTGCCTCGCCGAGCGTGACGCCGTAGAAAAACCGTAGCGCACAGACGATCTGGTTCAGCGCCGGCCATGAGATGCCGGTCGAGACCAGATGCACCTGGAAGGCGCGGACGTCTTCCAGCTCTAACCGGTCAGGCGATCGGCCAAAATAGCGGCTGAACTTCGAAACCGCGCTGATGTAGGATCGTTGCGTCGCCGGCGACAGATTGCGGACGGTCATGTCTTCGATCATGCGGCGGCGAAGAGGGCTCAAATCGGCCATCTCATACTCCTGTCTGAGGGGGTGGGCTCCAACACCCACATCCTCTCAGCCAGGAGGCGATCTACGCCACCTTGCCCCTCACGCCGCGGCAGCGGCTTCGTTCAATCCTAATAAAAAGCCCAATTCTAACAATCTGCCAAAGTAGTGTTAGGGCGCGGATTCATTAAGGCGCAGCCATAGCCTGACTGACGCGAGTTGAACGAAGGCAAGGTAGTTGTCCTGACATCTGCTCCATTTTTTGATCTTCGCATCCAATGCCGGCGAGCCCGGGTGGATGGTCTCGTTGCTCGATGAGTTGGCCCGACACTTCTCGAGACGCCTACGAAGAAAACGGCCAACGAAACCCTCCTCACCCAGGCAACCCGGAAAGATCCCGAGCCATTCTGATGGCCAGGACACAATGACGCTGGCGCCTGCCATAGGCAATCCGCTCCTCCCGCCCGGGCGGGAGTCGAAAACTCCGGCTGGAAGCCGGGGTTTTCTTTTGTGCTATTATAGGCACCAGCTCTCGTAAACCGCCGCCAGTACAGTGCACCTCACGGCTTGAGCCGAATTGGCTTGGGCTTCGCTCCGTCCAAGGCTCGATCGTAAGCCGCAGGTGTCGGTTGGTCTGCGCTCTCAGGTGTCGGTTGGTCTGCGCTCTGCTCCACCTCAAATGGATTGGTAGAGATCTCACGTCACATGAAGTCTCCATCCGAGTCGGGCTCTGATGAAGGTTCATCATCGCTCGACGCTTTGGAGAGATACATCGAAGAATTGGTTGCGCGCTGCCATTCACCATCCCTATATCTCCACTGTTTGGACTGGGTGGGATCAAGTACCATATCATCGGGATCCACATGAACGAAGCCCAGTTGTTCTGCACGGGCTCTCGCTTCGTCATTGGCAGGACGCCAGTTCACTAGCGGCCGTTCGCCGTCTCGCCCTAGTTGGTGCTCGAGCAGAATATCGCCGGCGTTACCGACGAGCGGATGTGCAACCTGAAAATCCACGATTGATGTGACATCAGTCCGTCCGGGAAACAGTTCTCGCCACCGCTGGCTGGTGAAACCAGTCGCCATAGGAAATCCGGCTTCCGTTCTTTGGAGGCCGACGCTCGTATTTCCTAGTTGATAGCTGTAGCCGTTGTTGCACCTTTACTCGCGTCGGATCATCCCCGAAACGACCCGTGATCGCACCTACCAGGCTTGGTGGGACGGCAAGGGTAATGGGCTGCTGCGGGCAGAACTGCTTGTGGTTGTCGCGTCTGCAATTGCCTGAGAAGAGCTTGGAGCCTGACGAGCTTGCAATGCGTTATGCCGAGAAGACCCCGTCCAATGCCAGGAAATGCCTGACGCACGTGCGAGGAAGAAGCAGCAGAACCGGGCGCGCCGAGGAAACCATGCACGAACTTCAGCCGCAGCTAAGAAAAGCGATTGGGCATGGCGGGCGACACCAAATCGGAACGGTGGGCGAGATCGAGCGGAAACCAGCACACCCATGGCATTCCCCATCCTTCATTCAAAGCTCCTGCATTCTTGAAGAAGCCAGCAATCCTGAGAGTGCGACGAATCTGTACGATATCGATCAATCGGAGAGCCTGCAGCGAAGTCCGTCCAAGATTTCACGGACGTCTCCTATGGTCACGTCTCCGCGCCTGGCCGTCGTTCGAGTCGGCGCGCATCATGTGCACATGCACAAACCTCCTAACAATGCTAGCCCGTCCTATTCGTGAGAGTGCGGCTTTGGGGCCCGATTGATGCGGCCGAACATCTTGTCTGACGAGGCGCACAGGATTGCCTTCGGCTTTTCACCGCCTGACGACCCGTACTTTGCAACGCGCTTGAGGTATAGGTTGGGCGAACGGGGGGCGGACGCCCCGCCGGTCAAGGACCGAGCGGCAGCAGCGCACCTGGCAAGCAGCGGATCAGGTCGGCTTCCGGACAGGCCGCGGCGAACGCAAGGCGAATGCGGCTCGTGGTCTCGACCACACGGGCAGCGAGTTTCAAGAGACGAAGACGCAGCGTCGCGAACTCGGCAGCGGCCAATTCCCGGGCTTTGGGAATGGCGTCGCGCACGGTCAGCATCAGCCAATAAGCGGCCGTATGGAGCACGAGACGGACCTGGTTGGCGAGCGCCGAACGGCAGCTGGTGCGGTCGGAGGCGAGCTGCGTCTTATGCAGCTTGATCAGATTCTCGGCTTGGCCGCGCGCGCAATACAGGCTGTCGTAGATCCACTCGGCCGAGCCGACATCGAGGCTGGTGACGACGAAGCGGATGTCGAGGCCGAGCATCGTCGCCTCAATACGGGCGACAGTGCGCCGTTCGCGATCCCAGGACTTTGCCTTGTGGCGCGTCTCGGTATAGCCACGCAGAACCGGCAGGTTCTCGATGGCGCGTCGGGTGCGGATGTCGTCGGCGACCTCGTCGACTTTTCTGGCGAGCGGCTTGGTACCGGACAGACCGAAGATGTAGTCGATGCCGTTGGTCTCGCACCACGCCATTGCCTCCGGCCGGGCATAGTGCCCGTCGCCACGGAACGTAATTCGCGTGTTGTGCCACCGCGTCCGGATATGCCGTACCAGGCGGCGCAGATGGGCACGCACCTCGACGCCGCCCGGCGTCTTGCCGGGCCGCAGCACGACGGCCACGGGCCGGCTCTTATCCGTGTCGTAGACGTGGATCGACCGCCATCGAAGGCAGCTGTGACTTTCTTGGCGTGAACGGCTGGAAACGAGGATGGCAGAATCGTATCATCGGTCATGGCGGGCGTGGTTTAAGGTGATGGGGTGGCTTCGCAACCGAATCCTACGCCGCATCAGCGCTTTACACCACGCTCGCCAGCCCTCAGGCGCACTCTTACGAATAAGACGGGCTAGCGCTCCATCTCGCCCATAAGAATTTCATCTGAGACGTATCGTGGATTGGAAATGACAGTCCGCATTTCCGCATTCTTGCCCTCGTCCGCAAACCGGAATCCCTTCTTGTAGAAAAATGCTGAAGCTCCTTCATCTTGAGAGAGAAGGGATAGCTTGGAAAGGCCCGCGGACTGCCTAGTATGATCGGCGACTTCAATCATAGCCGTCCCGACCCCTTTGTACCTCGACCGGCCGAGATTTTCTATGCTGAGAATTCGCAAACTGTTGCGCCCCGGCGCCACGGTCATCGCTCCCACCTTATTGCGTTCATTGGCATCAGTAAACAAAGAAACACTTTGGGCGTTGCCAATATTGCTACTTACTCTGTGTAGGCGGACTGACACACCTGTCCTCTTGTCAAAAGCGGAAGACGCTGGTCCAGCAGCTAAAGCGGCCGTAAAAGCAGCACCATCTGCGCCAGAAGTGCCGGCCAGCGCATCGCGCTGCTGGTCCACACTTTGCCCGTCGGAGGGCCAGTTGTTGTAATTGGTTCTCATCACAACGAGCTACTATTTGGACGAGCTGACAGAAAGCTGACAAAGCCGACGCATGAGCCGGTCCTTTACGAATAAGACGGGCTAGCGTAATGATACTCATCGTAGGATGGAACATGCGACATATTGTTAACTCGATCGTCCATGACGACCACACTCCTATGCCGGTTGCATTGTGTTTCAGGTCGTTAGACCTGACTCCGCAGATAAGCAGCTTAGCCCGTCTTATTCGCGAGAGGGCGCCTGAGAGGCTGGCGAGCGTGGTGTAAAGCGCTGATGCGGCGTAGGATTCGGTTGCGAAGCCACCCCATCACCTTCAACCGCGAACGCCACGCCCGCCATGACCGATGATACGATTTCAGACCACTATCGAGAAGCAAGAATTCAACACAAATAAAACCTCTGCCTCGCGCTCGATCTCTTCATGCTTGATAGTCTCGTTTCGGAGGCTGAGCACCTACCGCGTCTAATAGGCCGCTCGCGCCGGTTTCTTTGGACGCGGCACGACCGCGACTCCACGTTTCGGCACAGAAATGATCGGGAGTCACTCAATCTTTCTTCAACTTAACCCGTCTTATTCGTAAGAGTGCGCCTGAGGGGTAAAGCGCTGATGCGGCGTAGGATTCGGTTGCGAAGCCAACCCCATCACCTCCAACCGCGAACGCCACGCCCGCCATGACCGACGATACGATTCCGCCCTTCTCGTTTCCAGCCGTTCACGCCAAGAAAGTCACAGCTGCCTTCGATGGTGGGCGCCTAACCTCGAACGGGGGCGTGATGCTTCTGGCGATGGCCGAGCGGCGTCTCGGTTTGGCCAACAATCTGGCCCGGGTGTTCCCGGATCGGCGCGATCCGACGCGGGTCGTGCACAGCCTGGTCGATATGTTCCGCGCTCGCATGTTCGCGATCTGCTGCGGCTACGAGGACGCCGACGACCTCGATCATCTGAGGTCCGATCCGGCATTCAAACTGGCCTGCGGTCGCCTACCGGACACGGGCCGGGATTTGTGTTCCCAGCCGACGCTGTCGCGGCTGGAGAATGCTCCGCGCCTGCGCGACGTGATCCGGCTGACCTACACTTTGGTCGACGCATGGATGGATAGCTACCCGCGCGAGCCGGCATCCGTCACGCTCGACATCGATGATACCTGCGACGTCGTCCACGGCCATCAGCAGCTCTCGCTGTTCAACGCTCATTATGACGAACGCTGCTTCCTGCCGATCCACGTCTACGACACGGAGAAGAGCCGGCCCGTGGCCGTCGTGCTGCGGCCCGGCAAGACGCCGGGCGGCGTCGAGGTGCGTGCCCATCTGCGCCGCCTGGTACGGCATATCCGGACGCGATGGCACAACACGCAAATTACGTTCCGTGGCGACGGGCACTATGCCCGGCCGGAGGCAATGGCGTGGTGCGAGACCAACGGCATCGACTACATCTTCGGTCTGTCCGGCACCAAGCCTCTCGCCAGAAAAGTCGACGAGGTCGCCGACGACATCCGCACGCGACGCGCCATCGAGAACCTGCCGGTTCTGCGTGGCTATACCGAGACGCGCCACAAGGCAAAGTCCTGGGATCGCGAACGGCGCACTGTCGCCCGTATTGAGGCGACGATGCTCGGCCTCGACATCCGCTTCGTCGTCACCAGCCTCGATGTCGGCTCGGCCGAGTGGATCTACGACAGCCTGTATTGCGCGCGCGGCCAAGCCGAGAATCTGATCAAGCTGCATAAGACGCAGCTCGCCTCCGATCGCACCAGCTGCCGTTCGGCGCTCGCCAACCAGGTCCGTCTCGTGCTCCATACGGCCGCTTATTGGCTGATGCTGACCGTGCGCGACGCCATTCCCAAAGCCCGGGAATTGGCCGCTGCCGAGTTCGCGACGCTGCGTCTTCGGCTCTTGAAAATCGCCGCCCGTGTCGTCGAGACCACGAGCCGCATTCGCCTTGCGTTTGCCGCGGCATGTCCCGAAGCCGACCTGATCTGCGGCTTGCCCGGCGCGCTGCTGCCGCTCGGTCCTTGACCGGCGGGGCGTCCGCCCCCGTTCGCCCAACCCATCCCTCAAGCGCGTTGCAAAGTACCGGTCGTCAGGCGGCGAAAAGCCGAAGGCAATCCTGTGCGCCTCGTCAGACAAGATGTGCGGCCGCATCAATCGGGCCCAAAAGCCGCACTCTCACGAATAGGACGGGTTAGCTGTCCGTAAGCTGACGCCGAGAAATTAACGGAAAACTAGGTGTTTGGCCCCGGCATTTCTGCAGCGGATTGAGTTTGAATCGTTCCGGCTGGGAAGTTCAATCCTGAATCCAAACAGACCCTAGTCGGGTGCTCCGAGAAATGCATCGACGGAGGTGCGACGAGCATCCGATCATAAGTAGGTCTACAGGTTCCGAGCGGGTAGACGGAGCGATGCGGTGATGGCCGAACTTATCCATTCGGTCGATAGATCTAATCAAGAAAATCAATTTTACCGATTGTAGCGTCGTCATATAGACCGTCACCACGGCTGGGGCTAACCTAGGGAAGCGATCTCCCAATGAAGAAGTCAGTTTTGGTGACGGCGAGCGCCCTCGCACTTGCGACCGCGGCGGTACCTCCATTTGCTGCAGAAGTTGCCGCGCAACCGCTCACCTCCAGCGTGCAGGTAGCCGATACATCGTATCCTCAGTGCGCCGATGACCCATTGAATGGTATCTGCGATCTGTTTTTTTGCTTGACCGATCCCGCGTGCGTGCTGCACTGACGACGGAAAACAATCAAGCAGAGAATGAGGATCGAGCCTCGTGCGGCCGCTGCTCCGTCAGCGGCCGCATCCTTATGCCGTTCGTTTACGCTGGCGGATGGTGCGAGCCGCGCCTTCTTGTTCTCTAGAGCATGATGTATTTACACGGAACCATAGCCTGAGTTTTTGAAGTAGTTGGTGCACTCCTCCTGGGAGAAGAGATCGAGGAGTTCACCAACCTTCCGCCAGGTTGCCTCCACGTCACGAGGTTCTGCGGATCGCATGAGGTGTTTGAGTTTGGCGAAGACCTGCTCGATCGGGTTGAGGTCAGGGCTGTAGGGCGGCAAGAAGATAAAGTGGGCTCCTCTGGCGCGGATAGCTTGGCGAGCCGCTTTGCCCTTGTGGCTGCCAAGATTGTCGAGAACGACGATCTCGCCCGGTGCGAGGGTGGGTGCCAACACCTTCTCGACGTACAGCGTGAAGAGTTCACCATTGATGGGACCATCAATCACCCAAGGCGCACTGATCCGATCATGACGCAGCGCCGCGATGAAGGTCATGGTCTTCCAATGGCCGAAAGGTGCAGATGCTTGGAGGCGCTGCCCACAAGGCCCCCAGCCGCGTAGCGGCGCCATATTGGTCTTGATCCACGTCTCGTCGATGAAAACCAACCGCGTGACGTCAATCCTGCCTTGATGCGCTTTCCATCGGGTCCGCTTACGGGCGACGTCTGGGCGATCCTGCTCGGCTGGTAGAAGCGTTTTTTTTGAAGCTGAGCCCCTCGGCGTGAACAAAAGTCCACACCGCCCGCACGTCTGTCTTGATCCCCCGTGCAGCCAGCTCCTGCGTCAGCTTGCGCAAGGTGAATGGCCCCGAGCGAATGCGTTTGCGCAGCCAGTCGGCGTTGGCATCCGACAGAACCCGCTTCTTGTGGCCGCCGATCTGGCCGGGCGCCAGGCCTCCGGTATCACGCCTTAGGTTCTTCCACTTCGTCACGCACGAGGGGCTGATCTGTAGCGCCTCTGCGATCGAACGAACCGTCTCGCCCGCGTCAGCGCGAGCCAAGGCGCGTTCACGGATGTCTTCCGAATAGGGGCGCGTCATCCATGCTGGCCTCCGCACTCCAGCATGGAGCTTGAATCAGAAATCGCCCGCTCTGGGAACCCCGATTCCAGTCAAAAACATCACGCTCTAAAGATGATCAGAGTCATTGCTCACTCCAGCCGGCGGGTGACGGCAGCCCGATCGCTCAACTGCAGCATCGGCGAACGTTGGGTAAACGGAGAAAGCCGTTTCAGACCGCGACGCTGCCGTTACGGCCGGAACTCCTTCACGATGTCAAGCTGCGCCAGTTTTCAGGATAGATTGCTGTTCGGGCTAGCCCCATACCGTGCTCCTGCTCGATGTTCGCATTTCGGACGTCACAGATGTCATCCTTACCTGTTCGGCTAAGCTACTAGGGCGGCGATCGTGCCGTTACAGATGTTCGTCTATGGTTTCGCTCGAAATTGAGTGGCGCCGTCTCCGGCATCATCACCATGGCAAAGAGCCCGGCCGCGCTCGCGAAAAGCATGTACCAGGCGGGCGCGAGTGCGCTCCCGGTCAAGTAGATCAGCCATGTGACGACCAGTTGAGCTGTGCCTCCGAAAATGCCTATGGCAAAAGCGTAAGTCGTCCCGAAGGCGCCACCACGAATGTTCCTGGGCAAACTCTCGGCCATGCTTACGTAGAAGGCGCTATACGGAACCGTTCCGATAAGGGTGAGCGTGCCGAGGCCTCCTAAAAGTGCGAAGGCGCTGCGGCTCTCTGCAATCCACAAGAATACCGGATAGATCATCAGCAACGCAGCTGCCTGCGGCCATATCATGATGCGCCGGCGGCCTGCGCGGTCGGCGAGCAGGCCGCCCAACAGCGCCGCAGCAATGCCTGCCATATTGCTGATGAGCGTGGCGCCGAAGGCGAGAGGCGCGGATACGTGGAGGGTGTTCAAGGCGTAGGTGGTCATATATCCCGTAACGTAAGTAGTGATCGTGCAGCTGGCCAAGATGACGAATCCCAAGCTCATGATGCGGCGAGCGGCGGGCGATCGCCTTACAGGCCGGGTGACCAGAACCGGCGCCTCCGGGCGGAGAAACGTTTCGGGTAGGACGCTCCGCAGCCAAAGTCCGAACGGCAAAGTAACGGCGCCGAGCAACAGCGCGATCCGCCATCCGTATGCATTGAGCGCCTCACTTGTCATGGTGAGCGAGAGTATTTCTCCAACCAACGCTCCAGCCGTCGCAGCGACCTGTTGGCTCGCGGGCTGAAAGGAGACAGCAAGACCGCGGGCTTTGGCTGGTGCCGCTTCCATCAAGTAGGCTGTCGTTGGACCGACTTCGCCTCCGAGAGCAAAGCCCTGCAGCAAGCGTGCGAAGATGGCTAGCAACGGAGCGGCAAATCCTATTGTCTCGTACGATGGCGTAATGGCCAATAATAGGACCGCGACGCTCATCATAGCAAAGCTGGCGGTCATGGCAGGCCGGCGGCCAACCCGATCCGAATAGGAGCCGAGCACGATGGACCCGATTGGCCTGGTCACAAAACCCGCGCCGAAGGTTCCGAGTGACAGCATGAGGCTGGCGAACTGGTCGGTTGCCGGGAAGAACGCCTGACCGATCTGTATTGCGAAAAAGCTATAGGTGCCGAAGTCGTAGAATTCGAGCATATTGCCGATGGTGGCGCCCAACACCGCCCGGCGCGTTAAGCCTTCGTCTGCCGGACTGGGGACCGGCTCCAGCCTCTCTCGAGTTAATTGCCTCGCCATCCTCAACCTGATCTGGAGCGCGAACCCTGGCCCGAACATTTCCACCAGACACCGGTCGCGCAAAGTTGCAGTCCGCTTGCCCGAACTCGTCCTTCACGGCCATTGCGCCTGTCCACATGTAGCCTGAAGCGCGTCGCTACAAACCTCACGGTAACGTCTGCAATAAGAATGCCTGCCTTTCTGGGCCGATTTGACTTCTGGTCTGATCCCGGGAGCTATGCGGGATTTTGGGTGACGAGGCGATCAGGCGGCGTGGTTTTCCGGCACTTGGATGACCTCGATGCCGTTTTCGAATCTGACACCTGCGCTGACCTTCGGCAACTGATTTGTGCCTTTCAGCCGCCGCCAGGTCTTTGATGCGGCGCAGAGCAGCTTGAACACCATCAACTTGGCAGTCGTTGACGATAACGAACCTTTCGTGCGCACCGTTCTGTGCCGGACCGTCGCGAACACGCTTTCGATGGGATTCGTCGTCCGCAAGTGGTCCCAATGCTCGGCGGGGAATTCGTAGAACGCAAGCATTGCGTCGCGATCTTTCGTCAGGCACTCGACCGCCTTGTCGTACTTCGCTCCGTATTTCTCGGCAAAGACATCGATCGCCACTTCGGCCGAAGCTCGGTTGGACGCCAAATAGACCTCGCGCAGATCCTTCTTCATGCTGGCCTGTACCGACACTGCGACTTTGTTCAAGATATTCGCGGTTTTGTGCACCCAGCACCGCTGATGTCGCGTGGCGGGAAAGACCTCGTCGAGCGCCTTCCAGAAGCCGAGCGCGCCGTCACCGACGGCGATTTCCGGGGCGATCTTCAGCCCTCGGGTTTTCGCCTCGACGAGCAGTTCGTGCCAGCTCTGCGTGCTCTCGCGCACGCCGACCTGGAAGCCGATGAGTTCCTTCTTGCCTTCCGGCGTCGCGCCGATCAGCACCAGCATGCATTCGCTGTGGTCTTCCATGCGAGCCTGCAGGAAGACGCCGTCCGCCCACACGTATACGTACCGGCGCGCCGACAGATCGCGCTTCTGCCAACGCTCGTACTCGAGCTGCCACTCCGTCGTCAGTCTGGAAACCACCGCCGGAGAAAGATTCGGCGCATCCTTGCCCAAGAGCGCCGCCAGCGCCTCCTGGAAGTCGCCCGTCGAGATGCCTCGCAGGTACAGAACCGGCAAAAGTGCATCCAAGCTCTTCGTGCGCCGTGCCCACAACGGCAGGATCGCCGAGGTGAAGCGGATCCGCTCGCCATCGCTGGTCACCGCGCGATCGCGAATCTTTACCCGGGCGACTTCGACGGCGCCGATCCCCGTCTGGATCGTCCGCACTGGACCATGGCCGTGTCGCACGAGGCGGTCGCGGCCATCGGGAAGCTTCAAGCCCTTCATCGCGGCGAGAAACGCCTCGGCTTCCATCTCGACAGCCTGCGCAAGCAGCTGCCGAGCTCCAGATCGCAAAATATTCGTCAGTGGATCGTCGATCTCATCGGGCTGACGCAGTGGGACAATGTTGCTATGCTCGTTCATGGCGTATCGCTCTCCTTGAGGTTCTGGCAGGCTCGACACCCGCCTCGATACGCCGCCTATCTCATTCCGTCATCACCCAGTTTCCCGCATAGCTCTGATCCCGGGCCTGGCCGGTAAGAGGTAAGCGGAGCTTTTCTCCCATTTGATTGACTGGTTTCGCTTCGGCTTTCGCTCTGCGATCCTTGGCTTGTCAGAGAGCCGAGAGGAGACTGAAGGCGATGGAACAATCGGGGGAGGAAGCCGAAGCTGATGGCTTTGTGGGGAAGCTTACGCGCCGGACGCGTTCTGGAGGCCGGTTATGGTCTGCGGAGATCAAGGGGCGCGCTGTTTTCGAGAGCATGAAGCCCGACGCCCGGGTATGTGATGTCGCACGGCGTTATGGTGTGAAGGCCCAGCAGTTGACGACGTGGCGCAGATTGGCGCGTGCTGGCCGGCTCGCATTGGTCACGGACGACGCGGCGGATTTCGTGTCGATCGAGCTGAGCGATCCAGTGGCGTCAGGCAAGAGCGAGGGGCCCGTCGAGATTACGATTGGCAAGGTTTCGGTCCGCCTGGATGCGGACGTGTCGGCGGTGCGGATCGCGGAGATCGTGACTGCGATCGAGCGCGGCGCATGATCATTCCGGCGCAGGGACTGCGGATTGTGCTTGCTGTGCGTCCTGTTGACTTCCGGTGCGGGCACGACGCGCTGGCCGGTCTTGTGCAAAACACGCTTGGGCTCGATCCGCATTCGGGCCTGATCGTGGTTTTTCGTTCGAAGCGCGCCGACCGGCTGAAGAGTTTGCTATGGGACGGCACGGGCCTCGTTTTGGTCTACAAGCGCCTTGGCCGCGATGGTCGTTTCGAGTGGCCGCAGATCAGCGACGGCGTCATGCATCTGACGCGCGTGCAGTTCGAAGCGCTGTTCGATCACCCATGTTGATGCCCCTCCTTGTTAGGCTGACAGATTCTTAGATCAAGTTGCGCGATGACGTGGTTTCGAAGGTCTCCGATGGCGTGAAGAACGGATGGTGTATTCGGGAAGAGATAGGCGCCGCTGGGCTGGCGATCAATTAGCAAACGCTTGGTTCGGATCTGAACATAGAGCCAGTTTACTGGAATCTCGAGCCTTCGGGCCAGTTCGGGCGGGCTGAGGTATGAGTCGTCATGCTCCCATCGGCTGCGCTGGGCAGTTACCTTGATGGCGGCGGCACGACGGAGCCGCCCAACGGTGATAGGCAGCACCTTATCGGCGCAACGGGGAGAGCGGTGACCTTCCCGAGTAAGGATTGTGGCGATCTTGTCGTCTGGGACGCCGTCGCGAGCGAGCGTCAGAAGGCGTTCCCGCATCTCTGTGCCTCGCGTCAATCTGGTGACGGAGTTGACGCTCATCTTCACTTCGAGCTCCGTCACGGCGCCTCCCCGCCAGACGATCCTAGCCAGGGCCAAGTCGCGCTCACCGCGGTCGAGAACGACCTTTTCGATGAGACATCGCAACAACGCCTTGCGATGCGCATCCGAGATAGTCTCGTCACCCCATATCTGCGGGAGGCGGCCGGTGAGGCTGATGACCTTGTCGTTGAGCTCCTTGCTTATGGCCACTTGTGTGATGGCTTTGGGCGGCGTCTGTCGGGCAAGCGCCTCTTCGGCGGCGCGCACGTCGTTTAGCGCCGCTTCCCATCGACGCTCGAGTTCCGAGGCGACCAACCGATTATCTGGATCAGCTCGGTTGAACTGCCGTTCGGCGAGCGCCGCCGTGTATCGCTTGCGCTCGAGCTCTCGTTCTGCACTGGAGCGTAGCGCATTGTTCGTCTGCTGCTGCACCCGGCGGGAGCGCGACAAGGCATCGAGTTCGGCCGGCGCTAGTGCGGTTAGGAATGCGTCGCCAACGGCTGCATCGATATGGGCGGCGCGGATGTGTTGGCAGGTTGGCTGACCTTCCTGGGTACGCAGGTGATTGCATACATATTCGCCGCCGCCCTTGTAGCGGACGTACATCTTATGGCCACATCGTGCGCACCAGGCAATGCCGTGGAGCAGGAGCTCGCCATTGCGAGGCGCGCCGCGGGTTTTGATGCGCATGTATTCGGCTCGGTTATCTCTGATGACGGATCGGATTTTTTCATAAATTGGCCAGTCGATATAGGCTGGATATCGATCTTTAACGACGATCCGCCACTCCTCCATCGGCCGCGGAGCCTTTTGTGGCAGGGCCCCCTCCCGCTTCGGCGGCCGGAAGCGGGTTCGTCCATAGACAAAGGCGCCCGCGTATGCGGGGTTCTTCAAGATCGCCGCGACGGCAGCCAGCGTCGCGCGCGTCCAGCACAAATCGCCATATCGATCACGACGCGGCAGTTCCAGGTCACGCTCGTTCAACGCTCGCATGACCTTGGCAACGCTGCGCAGCTGCAGGAATAACTGGAAGACGAGACCGAGCCGCCCTTGCACGGCCATGTCGGGATCCTTAACGACCACACCGCTCGGGTCCCGCATCAGCCCGATTGGCAGCATAACCGCAAGTTCGCCGCGTTCGGCTTTGGCCAGCAGGCCGGCGGTCAGCCGGCTGCGGATCGTATGTAGCTCAAGCTCGGAGATCGAACCCTTCAGCCCGAGAAGCAACCGTCCGTTGGGAGTGCCCGGATCATAGACACCATCGCGTCGGCGATCAGGCAGCCACGTAGACCACAGATATCCAGGAGCGGATACCAGTCGGTACAATTACGCGCCAAGCGGGTCACGTCGATCGACAGGATGAGTCCCACTTCACTCAGGCCAACACGGCCAACGAGTTCCTTGAAGCCGTTACGCTGTGCTATAGACGCGCCGCTCAACCCGAGATCGGCATCAATCACGTCGATGGCCGCCTCACGCCATCCGAGTTCGCGGGCGCGCTGGCGAAGCGCGTATTGAAGGCGCAGGCTCTCCTGATTGCTTACGACCTGATGGGGCGTCGACTGCCGGATGTAGACTACGGCTTTGCGCGCCAAGTGGCTTGGTGTGACCAGCTCGGACTTCATGAGGGATCTCCGCCAAAATTGCGGCGACGTCTTCGACGATCTGGCGTCGGAGCGCGGGCGTCAGCGTCGACCAAAGATCGGCTGGATCCATGCTCATGTGCGTCGGGACAATCCGCTGTCGATAAAAGCTCGAGTAGAGCCTCCATACTCAGCTTAATCTGATTTGCCTCTTGCTCATAATATTCGATTGCGGTTGCTTGAATCAGAAGACTGCTTCCTGCGCGATACTCAACTTCATACGAAGCGGGAATGCCTCGGCCTCGCTGACCGATCTTCCTAATCACTCGATATGAGCGCCCCCACAAAGGATGGTGGGGGTCCCGAACCTCGACCACCTCCGGAAATGATTCGTCAGACTCACTATCAGGGACATTCCTCAATCCCCTGAGCTATGGCGGAATCTGGGTGATGACGGTGTGAGGAAGGCGGCGTATCGAGGCGGGTGACGAGCCTGCCAGAACCTCTCGAGGAGAGCGATACGCCATGACCGAGACTACCAATGTTCTTGCTTTCCGTCAGCCGTCCGCGGTTGATGATCCACTGACCGATATCGTTCGAGCCGGCGCGCGGGACCTGCTTGCCAGGGCGATCGAGATCGAGGTTGGCGCGTTTCTGGCCAGCACGGCCAATCTGACGCTGCCCGACGGTCGAGCGCGCCTGGTCCGACATGGGCACGGTCCGGTGCGCGAGATTGCGACCGGCATCGGTCCGGTGGAGGTCGCTCGTCCCAAGGTCCGCGACCGCGGAGCGAGCGGGCCAGGCGACCGCCTCCGCTTCAGTTCGGCAATCCTGCCGCTATGGGCGCGGCGGACGAAGAGCCTGGATGCCTTGATCCCGGTCCTCTATTTGCGCGGCATCTCGACCGGCGACTTCCAGGAGGCGCTCTCGGCGCTGCTCGGCAAGGATGCGCCGAACCTGTCGCCTTCGGTGATCGCCGGCCTGAAGGCCGATTGGCAGGTCGAGTACGAACGCTGGCAGAGACGCGATCTGTCGGCGCGTCGCTATGTCTACATCTGGGCCGATGGCGTGTACCTGCAGGCCCGCATGGAAGATCACAGCGAATGCATGCTGGTGCTGATTGGCACCACGCCGGAAGGCAAGAAGGAGCTGATCGGCTTCCAGGTCGGCGTGCGCGAGAGCGCGCAGAGCTGGCGCGAACTCCTGATCGACCTGCGGCAACGCGGGTTACGGATTGCCCCGCAACTCGCCATCGGCGACGGCGCCCTCGGCTTCTGGAAGGCACTGGACGAGGCCTTTCCCGGCACGCGGCACCAACGATGCTGGTGCCATAAAGTGAGCAACGTACTCGACAAGGTCGCCAAATCCGTGCAGGGCCCCATGAAGAACGACCTGCGGAACATCTATCTGGCCCCACACCGGGCCGAAGCTGAAACCGCGATCGACGTCTTCGTCGAGAAATACCACGTCAAATACGGACGTGCGGTGGAGTGCCTGATCAAGGATCGCCATGCGCTGCTCGCCTTCTTCGACTTCCCTGCTGAGCACTGGATCCACCTACGCAGCTCGAACCCGATCGAGAGCGTCTTCGCCACGGTGCGCCACCGAACGGTGCGGACCAAGGGATCGCTGTCGCAACAAACTGCGAAGCTGATGGTGTTCAAGCTCATCGACGCCGCATCGAAGACCTGGCGGCGATTGAAGAGCACGAACCAGTTGCCGAAAGTCATCGCCGGTGTAAAGTTCATCGACGGAATCGAAGTCATTCCGAACACTGAAAGCCACGCCGCCTGATCAGGCCGCGTCACCCAAAATCAGCCATAGCTCCAATCCCCTCGTTTGAAGGGCTGAACTGGAAGCGAGTGGGCGAACGGATTGTCGCGACGCCAGCTGCGGCGAACTGACTCAGACCCGACAACCTGTTTCGCGCGGGGCTTTGGGATGATAGCTTGCGGATGTGCCGCCGTCCCCCTTTGATCCCGCCCGTCTTGCAGCGCTGCCCGCCGATTTGCGCGCGCTCTTCCGCGCGCAGGAAGCGATGATTGAAGCCGAGCGTCGTCGCGCAGACGATGAATGCTCGGCGCGCCTTCATGTCGAGAGTGAACTGGCTGCGTCCAAAGAGAGCGTCGAACGCCTCGAACTGCTCGTGAAGGAGTACGAGCGCGCACGTTTCGGTAAACGCTCGGAGAAGTTCAATCCCGATCAGATGCAACTGGTTCTCGAGGACATCGAGATTGCCATCGCCGAAGTCCAGGAACGCCAGGACGATCGTGCGCGCCGCGCCGGCACGGCGCCGTCCAGCCGCCGGACCAGGCGCGCTGCCCGTGCCTTTCCCGCGCACCTGCCGCGCATCGAGCAGGTGATCGAACCCGAGAACCTCGAGTGTCCCTGCGGCTGCGGCCGGATGGTCCAGATCGGCGAGGATCGCTCCCGCCGTCTCGATGTCATGGCCGCCCAGTATCGTGTGATCGAGACGGTGCGACCGCGCTACGCCTGCGCAACGGGCTGCACCGGTGTTGCTCAGGCGCCGGCGCCCGCCCATCTCGTGGAGGGTGGCATCCCCACCGAGGCGCTGCTGGCGCAGGTGGCGGTCGCCAAGTTCAGCGAGCACATGCCACTCTATCGTCAGTCGCAGGTTCTGGCTCGGCATGGCATCTTCATCGATCGCGCCGTTCTGGCAGACTGGATGGGAACGGTCGCCTTCCACCTCGCGCCGCTGGTCGAGCGCATGAGCGTCGTGATGAAGCAATCGGGCCGCTTGTTCATAGACGAGACCAGGGCGCCTGTGCTCGATCCGGGCCGGGGCCGAACGAAGACCGGCTATCTGTGGGCTGTCCTGCGCGACGATCGCGGCCACGGCGGCGCTGATCAGAGCTGGCCCCGGTTGTTTGGACAGCGCCCCGCTGGATTTAAGTGGATTCCTGCCGGGTTATGCTGAACGCGGGGCTTTACGGTTTTGTCGTTGCGTCGGGAGGGCGTAGCCCGACCAGAGCGACGACAAAACCGTCGGCGACGGTCATGCGGCCATCACCATAGCTTGCGTGCCGAAGTAAGCCTCGTCGGGCGTGCGCCCGTCAAGGCTCGAGTGAGGGCGTCCCTGATTGTAGAAGGCCAGATACTTGGCAATTGACGCTCGCGCCTCGGACACGCTGTCGTAGGCGCGGAGATATACTTCTTCGTATTTGACCGTGCGCCAGAGCCGCTCGACAAACACGTTGTCGCGCCAGGCGCCCTTGCCGTCCATGCTGATGGCGATCTTCGCGTCCAGCAGCACATCGGTGAACTCGAGGCTGGTGAACTGGCTGCCCTGATCCGTGTTGAAAATCTCGGGCCTGCCGTGCTTCGCCAACGCCTCCTGGACCGCTTCGACGCAGAAGGCCGCCTCCATTGTGATCGAGACGCGATGGGCCAGGACCCGTCGGCTGAACACATCGACGACCGCCGCGAGATAGACGAAGCCACGCCGCATCGGAATGTAGGTGATGTCCATTGCCCACGCATGGTCGGGCCGCTCGATCTTCAATCCGCGCAACAGGTACGGGTAGATCTTGTGACCCGGAGCCGGCTTGCTCGTGTTCGGGCGACGATAGACCGCCTCGATCCCCATGCGCTTCATCAGCGTCGCGATGTGGCGGCGACCGGCGTATACGCCCTCCCGCCGCAGCAACGATCGCAGCATACGCGCTCCCGCGAAGGGATAATCGAGATGCAGCTCATCGAGCCGACGCATCAAGGCAAGGTCCTCGGCCGAAACTGGCCGAGGTTCATAGTAGACCGTGCTGCGAGCCAGCTTCAGGACCTTCGCCTGGCGCACGATAGAAAGATCATGATCGCGGTCGATCATCGCTTTGCGCTCAGCAGGCCCGCCTTGGTGAGCGCGCCGGACAAAAAATCGTTTTCCAACGCCAGCTCGCCGATCTTGGCATGTAACGCCTTCAAATCGACCGGCGTCTCGGCCGATGTCTTGTCATGCCCAAACACGCCGGCGGCGCCTTCCAGGAGCTGGTTTTTCCAGATCGTGATCTGGTTCGGATGAACATCAAACAGTTGCGCCAGCTCCGCCAGTGTCTTGTCGCCTTTGACCGCAGCCAAAGCAACCTTCGCCTTGAATGCCGGAGAATGCGTCCGGCGGCTCTTCTTCGTCATCTTCGCTCCTGATTCGCAGCAAGAATCCTCGCCGCTGTCAGGCAGAAAATCCACTCAAGCTACTGTCCGAATTTGCGGGGCCAGCTCTAATGGACCATTGCAAACAGAACTCCTGAAAAGCAAGGCGACAGATGTGGGGGCCGGGAAAGAACTGCCAAAACCAGCGCGTCTATGTCGAAGCGCGTGGAGCTATGGCTGATTTTGGGTGACGCGGCCTGATCAGGCGGCGTGGCTTTCAGTGTTCGGAATGACTTCGATTCCGTCGATGAACTTTACACCGGCGATGACTTTCGGCAACTGGTTCGTGCTCTTCAATCGCCGCCAGGTCTTCGATGCGGCGTCGATGAGCTTGAACACCATCAGCTTCGCAGTTTGTTGCGACAGCGATCCCTTGGTCCGCACCGTTCGGTGGCGCACCGTGGCGAAGACGCTCTCGATCGGGTTCGAGCTGCGTAGGTGGATCCAGTGCTCAGCAGGGAAGTCGAAGAAGGCGAGCAGCGCATGGCGATCCTTGATCAGGCACTCCACCGCACGTCCGTATTTGACGTGGTATTTCTCGACGAAGACGTCGATCGCGGTTTCAGCTTCGGCCCGGTGTGGGGCCAGATAGATGTTCCGCAGGTCGTTCTTCATGGGGCCCTGCACGGATTTGGCGACCTTGTCGAGTACGTTGCTCACTTTATGGCACCAGCATCGTTGGTGCCGCGTGCCGGGAAAGGCCTCGTCCAGTGCCTTCCAGAAGCCGAGGGCGCCGTCGCCGATGGCGAGTTGCGGGGCAATCCGTAACCCGCGTTGCCGCAGGTCGATCAGGAGTTCGCGCCAGCTCTGCGCGCTCTCGCGCACGCCGACCTGGAAGCCGATCAGCTCCTTCTTGCCTTCCGGCGTGGTGCCAATCAGCACCAGCATGCATTCGCTGTGATCTTCCATGCGGGCCTGCAGGTACACGCCATCGGCCCAGATGTAGACATAGCGACGCGCCGACAGATCGCGTCTCTGCCAGCGTTCGTACTCGACCTGCCAATCGGCCTTCAGGCCGGCGATCACCGAAGGCGACAGGTTCGGCGCATCCTTGCCGAGCAGCGCCGAGAGCGCCTCCTGGAAGTCGCCGGTCGAGATGCCGCGCAAATAGAGGACCGGGATCAAGGCATCCAGGCTCTTCGTCCGCCGCGCCCATAGCGGCAGGATTGCCGAACTGAAGCGGAGGCGGTCGCCTGGCCCGCTCGCTCCGCGGTCGCGGACCTTGGGACGAGCGACCTCCACCGGACCGATGCCGGTCGCAATCTCGCGCACCGGACCGTGCCCATGTCGGACCAGGCGCGCTCGACCGTCGGGCAGCGTCAGATTGGCCGTGCTGGCCAGAAACGCGCCAACCTCGATCTCGATCGCCCTGGCAAGCAGGTCCCGCGCGCCGGCACGAACGATATCGGTCAGTGGATCATCAACCGCGGACGGCTGACGGAAAGCAAGAACATTGGTAGTCTCGGTCATGGCGTATCGCTCTCCTCGAGAGGTTCTGGCAGGCTCGTCACCCGCCTCGATACGCCGCCTTCCTCACACCGTCATCACCCAGATTCCGCCATAGCTCAAGCGCGTGCGAGCCGCAACGGCAAGGACGAAGTTGTTCTCGCCCTTCAGCCTCAGTACCGGGCGCGACCATTGGACGGTGTTTGGGCAACAGCTCCTTATCTGCACAACGGGTCTGTTCCGACCCTGAGAGACATGCTGGTGCCGCACGCCAAGCGGCCGATGTCGTTTTGCGTAGGCAGCCGTGCGTTCGACCCGGTCAACGTCGGGCTCGCGACGAAAGCACAGTCGTCCGAAAGCTGTGCGGCCGGTCTGACGAACTTCGATGTGTCGCTGCTTGGGAACAGCAATCGCGGACATTCTTTCGAGGGTAAGGAAACCGACTTAAGGAAACTGCCGCCCGGCATCATCGGACCAGAGTTGACCGACGCCGAACGGCGAGCGCTTGTCGAATATCTCAAGACTCTATGAGCGATGGCGTTCGACGCCGACTTGTGTGCCGGCGTCGCTAGCTTCCGCCGAGTTCGAATGCGCCTCGTCAGAACACGTGCCATTCGGCAGATTGTCCCTGCTCAGCCAGGTCATGTGTCCCTCCTGCCGGGACGTCGTCGATTGTCTTGAAGCCGCCATGAGCTCGCCGGTCCTAAGCAGCCCCGACTTGGCGCAATCCTGACGATCCCGCCCAACCGCACTTGGCGATGCTGGGCGCGGCTACAGTTGCGCACTCGAAAACCTGTTCATTTTCCAAAATCTGGGCGCTCCAAGTGTAGTTTTTACAACATTTAGCGCCGAGCTATTATGGTTAAGCCAATAATTCGCCCTACAACCTTGTTGTGCAGCGTAGCAACGAACCGGAAAGTTATCGCGGAAGAGGTGGTGGCGATCATTGGCGTGCGAGATCAGCCGGCTGCTACCGATCGGGGCCGTATATCGGCCGACAATAAGCCAAGGCGAGGACTTGGGAGGAATAAGAGCTTGGCGCCGACGGAGCCTCTGAAAACGCTCGCCCCTCTTAGACGGCAGTCGGCCTATACTACCTCTCCTCAAATGCCGCGCCAGAAGCTTCCTTCCATCACCATCAACAATCTCGCTCCAAAGGCCCGCTTTCAGAGACCTCCAAAGCTACGCTTCCGGATTAAATCGACAGCTGGGGGTTTATTTATCGAGGCCAGTTCCGCCCGATGCTCTACTGTTCATCGTTGACCACATATTGTCGCGGCGGCGCTGCACCGAGGACCGAATGCGCATGGCTTCGCGGTACTTCGCGACCGTGCGGCGGGCAATATCAATGCCCGAGACTCGCAGGCGCTCAACGATCGCGTCATCGGACAGAACCGCTGACGGCTCTTCGGATTCGATCAGCTGCTTGATGCGGTGACGCACCGCTTCAGCGGAATGCGCCTCACCGCCATCCGCCGAAGGGATCGATGCCGTGAAGAAATATTTCAACTCGAATGTGCCGCGATTTGTTGCCATGTATTTGTTGGCGGTGACGCGCGACACCGTGGATTCATGCATCTGGATGGCCTCGGCAACGGCCTTTAGATTCAGCGGCCGCAAATGCGCAACACCAAGGGTAAAGAAGCCGTCCTGCTGACGCACGATCTCGGTCGCAACTTTCAGGATGGTGCGGGCGCGCTGGTCGAGCGCGCGCACCAGCCAGGTCGCGTTCTGCAGCGCGTCGTTGAAGTAGGACTTATCGACGTCCTTGCCGATCTTCTTCGACAGCTTGGAATAATAGGTCTGGTTGACCAGCACGCGCGGCAAGGTGTCGCTGTTGAGCTCGACATGCCAGCCGCCATCAGGAGCCGGACGGACATAGACGTCGGGTACCATCGTCTGCAGCCGCGCCGACCCGAACTTCATGCCCGGCTTGGGACTGAGCCGGCGGAGCTCGTCGATCATGTCGGCGATGTCCTCGTCGTCGACGCCGCAGAGCTTGCGCAAGCTCGCGATGTCGCGCTTGGCGAGGAGATCGAGATGCTCGACGAGGGCCTGCATCGCCGGATCGTATCTATCGAGCTCGCGGAGCTGGATCGCCAGGCACTCGCGCAAGTTACGCGCACAGACGCCGGGCGGATCGAACTCCTGCAGGACGGCAAGAACGTGCTCGACATCCTCCTGCGTTGCGCCGAGCCGCTCGGCGGCCTGGCCGAGATCCGGCGGCAGATAGCCGGCTTCGTCGACGATATCGATCAGATACTGCCCGATCATGCGCTGCGCCGGCGCGGTGAATGCGACCGACAGTTGTTCGGCCAGGTGGTCGGACAATGTTGTCTCGGACGCGACAAACGCTTCGAGATTGTAGTCTTCGTCACCCGAGCCGCCGCCACCCCATTCGGTATAGGTGGTCATGGCGCCATCCCGGGCGTCGCGCACTTGGGCCTCGGCCAGCTGATCGCCGCTGACCTGATCGACCTCAGTCGGGGCTTCGGCCCCAGCTGCATCGTCACTGGCACGCTCGAGCAGCGGATTACACTCCAGCTCTTCCTCCACGAAGGTCATGAGGTCGAGATTAGATAATTGCAGCAGCTTTATCGCCTGCATCAGCTGCGGCGACATGACCAGCGACTGGGATTGCCGGAACTCTAATCTTTGCGTGAGCGCCATGAAGCAAGAACCGTTACTGAAGTTGGTCTGCGTTTTGCTCATCTAGTCAGGAGCTGATCTAAGCGCTTTGATGTCGCGCAAAAGCGGATGCGAGGTGAGATGAAGGCAGCGAACAACGGAATCCGACACTCAGTCGGAGCTCCCTCGTCAATCCCCATTGTGCGCGAGATGAGAGGACTAGGAATTCGGATGCGGCACTGTGACGCGAGGGCATCAACAAACGGGACAGCTTCCCGTGGCGATACTCCTATCAAGGACTTGCAGTCCCCGGCAGTTTCGGTGAGTTCTGCGCGTAGCCGCGATCCTCCACCCCTCCCGCAGGAGCGCCGGCAACAGCTGCGCGGGGCTCAGGATCAGTGCCTGCCGCCACTCAGACAGTCCCTCGCTGTCGAGCCTTGCTGCACGCTCGAATTAGCGCGAACTTCGAAGCCGATCGTGGAAGGAAGTTGCCCAAACGAATTGGCACTAGGGCTGGCAGTCGAAAATAGTTGAGGTAGCGGGTTGAACCGGCCGCAAGATCGCTATTGCGTCAAACGCGATTGCGAGGCGATCACCATTCAGCTGCCCAACGCCTGCCGCTTGTTGGCCGCTAGCGTCTGCCCCATGTGCGTCGAGAAGAGTCTCTTGTCCGGGTTGCTGACGCAAATCGGCAGAAGTTCGAATAGCGGGCATATATTGGCCTGCTCTTCGGCTTATCCTGCCGAAAGTTCCAACGTATTCGGGATGACGAATCTGGGGCCTCTGACGCATCAAATCTGGGACAGTTAGTTTCCTCCGCTTGGCCGCTGAGCGGGACGATCTTGTCGGTTTGGTCGAGAGCCCTGCGCCAGTCGCCTTGCTTGCAGCGGCCGGCCGACATACTCGCTCCGCGAGAGGCGTCCGCACGCGCGAGACCGCCATGATGTTCCTACGACCTCGAGCAACATTTCATCGCTGGCCAGCGGGGTCTTGCCAGCGCGTTGGCCCACTCCTCGCCATATCGGTGCTGCCGGTGAAGCCTGCCGCCTCCCCAAACAACACCTCTCCGAAGCTTCGGTGGGATGCCGACCCCAATCACTCGCCTCAGTGGCATCTGAGCTGCGGCGAAACGACAAGAAGAATTCGCGCTCTTGGTACAACTCACCGGGTCGCAGAGGCAAGCTCCCGAGCCGAACCCCGGCTCATCGCCCGCGTCGTCGTACCTGCCATTCGCGCTCCCGCTGCCTCTGCGCCGATGGTAGCACCATACACCGCGCTGTAGAACACCGCAGCGGAAGTTGGCGCCGCGACATCTTATTCCGGCTACCGACGCAATTGAGCAGCCGCGTGAGGAGTTCGAGCGACGGATCAAGATCAAGACCGTTTGCCATCAGCGGCCGCCGCGGCAATGCCGTCCTGGCCTGCTCACCCCCGGCCAGATCAACATGCGCAAGGTCGACGGCTGGAGACCCCTCACCACAAATCCTTCGATAGGTAACTTGGGACGCGCCTAGTTGTGGGGCGCGCACCATAGCCACAATGCAATGCGCATCGCGATTGAACTCGCTGCGCACGGGCAGGTAGCTTCATGTTAGTGGAAATCGCGCCGACATTGCCGCAGCTGGCAAGCCTCGATTGCACAACGCGAAGCATCAACTTCTCGATAAGGGCCGCGCTGCCGCTCAGGTGAAGGGCCTGGCTTCAGCGATCACGGCTTCGTCCAGCGGCAAGCCCCTGCCATAGGGACGAACCAGCTTTCGCGGGCGGTCGCATCGAGCAGCGGCACCTCAGTTGCCTGATTGATATGGCCGGGACGGCCGGCTGGCGCAGCCTCGAGAGCCTCGAGACGGTTGGTGGCGAGAATGAAGATGTTGTCATTGTTGCTTCAACCCGTTCATTGCGTTGAGCAGCCTGTTTAGCAACACTTACTTGCAAAAACCTATAACAGCGCGATTCCTGGCAAACAGATCGACATCCTCGATCTGAAACGGATGGAACTTCATATCAATAGCGCCGGGATCGCGTGGTCGGTATGACAAAGCATGCGATTTACCGCCTAGGACCTGCATTGTCCGAACTAGCCCGTCCTATTCGTGAGAGTGCGGCTTTTGGGCCCGATTGATGCGGCCGCACATCTTGTCTGACGAGGCGCACAGGATTGCCTTCGGCTTTTCGCCGCCTGACGACCGGTACTTTGCAACGCGCTTGAGGGATGGGTTGGGCGAACGGGGGCGGACGCCCCGCCGGTCAAGGACCGAGCGGCAGCAGCGCGCCGGGCAAGCCGCAGATCAGGTCGGCTTCGGGACATGCCGCGGCAAACGCAAGGCGAATGCGGCTCGTGGTCTCGACGACACGGGCGGCGATTTTCAAGAGCCGAAGACGCAGCGTCGCGAACTCGGCAGCGGCCAATTCCCGGGCTTTGGGAATGGCGTCGCGCACGGTCAGCATCAGCCAATAAGCGGCCGTATGGAGCACGAGACGGACCTGGTTGGCGAGCGCCGAACGGCAGCTGGTGCGATCGGAGGCGAGCTGCGTCTTATGCAGCTTGATCAGATTCTCGGCTTGGCCGCGCGCGCAATACAGGCTGTCGTAGATCCACTCGGCCGAGCCGACATCGAGGCTGGTGACGACGAAGCGGATGTCGAGGCCGAGCATCGTCGCCTCAATACGGGCGACAGTGCGCCGTTCGCGATCCCAGGACTTTGCCTTGTGGCGCGTCTCGGTATAGCCACGCAGAACCGGCAGGTTCTCGATGGCGCGTCGCGTGCGGATGTCGTCGGCGACCTCGTCGACTTTTCTGGCGAGAGGCTTGGTGCCGGACAGACCGAAGATGTAGTCGATGCCGTTGGTCTCGCACCACGCCATTGCCTCCGGCCGGGCATAGTGCCCGTCGCCACGGAACGTAATTTGCGTGTTGTGCCATCGCGTGCGGATATGCCGTACCAGGCGGCGCAGATGGGCACGCACCTCGACGCCGCCCGGCGTCTTGCCGGGCCGCAGCACGACGGCCACGGGCCGGCTCTTCTCCGTGTCGTAGACGTGGATCGGCAGGAAGCAGCGTTCGTCATAATGAGCGTTGAACAGCGAGAGCTGCTGATGGCCGTGGACGACGTCGCAGGTATCATCGATGTCGAGCGTGACGGATGCCGGCTCGCGCGGGTAGCTATCCATCCATGCGTCGACCAAAGTGTAGGTCAGCCGGATCACGTCGCGCAGGCGCGGAGCATTCTCCAGCCGCGACAGCGTCGGCTGGGAACACAAATCCCGGCCCGTGTCCGGTAGGCGACCGCAGGCCAGTTTGAATGCCGGATCGGACCTCAGATGATCGAGGTCGTCGGCGTCCTCGTAGCCGCAGCAGATCGCGAACATGCGAGCGCGGAACATATCGACCAGGCTGTGCACGACCCGCGTCGGATCGCGCCGATCCGGGAACACCCGGGCCAGATTGTTGGCCAAACCGAGACGCCGCTCGGCCATCGCCAGAAGCATCACGCCCCCGTTCGAGGTTAGGCGCCCACCATCGAAGGCAGCTGTGACTTTCTTGGCGTGAACGGCTGGAAACGAGAAGGGCGGAATCGTATCGTCGGTCATGGCGGGCGTGGCGTTCGCGGTTGGAGGTGATGGGGTTGGCTTCGCAACCGAATCCTACGCCGCATCAGCGCTTTACCCCTCAGGCGCACTCTTACGAATAAGACGGGTTAAGTTGAAGAAAGATTGAGTGACTCCCGATCATTTCTGTGCCGAAACGTGGAGTCGCGGTCGTGCCGCGTCCAAAGAAACCGGCGCGAGCGGCCTATTAGACGCGGTAGGTGCTCAGCCTCCGAAACGAGACTATCAAGCATGAAGAGATCGAGCGCGAGGCAGAGGTTTTATTTGTGTTGAATTCTTGCTTCTCGATAGTGGTCTGAAATCGTATCATCGGTCATGGCGGGCGTGGCGTTCGCGGTTGAAGGTGATGGGGTGGCTTCGCAACCGAATCCTACGCCGCATCAGCGCTTTACACCACGCTCGCCAGCCTCTCAGGCGCCCTCTCGCGAATAAGACGGGCTAGGAAATCCAGCCTCAGGCGAGTCTGACGCAGCGAGACTTGCATGAAGCGCCGACGCCCCTAGGTCCACGCCAGCCACTGATAAACACCGGACACGCGCGCCGGATGCGCTTGCCCCGTCATCTGGTTTGAGCCAATTCCGTTGAAGTACATCGTTGAATCCACTAGAGATCGGCTATCCCGACCGCAGCAGATGAATCGCAAAGGAAGAGCCCGCCGACGCAGGGTCCTTGATCGTTCCTTTGAAGGCGTACGGAGCTAAATGATGCCGCGCCGGGTTGCTTTGGCTACAGCATTTGTCCGGTTTGCCGCCCCTAGCTTTCTGATGACGTTCTTCATGTGGAAATTGACGGTATTATCAGTGACGTTAACAAGTTGCCCGATTACCCAGGCTGACTTCCCCTCTGCGACCCAGTATAGGCACTCTGTTTCTCGCGGTGTTAGCGGAATGTCTGTCTCGCAACTCTCATCAAGCGGCGGTGTAATCTGCGCGACAGCGTTGTGAAACGCCGACGCCAATGTCGTGAGATGAGCCATGCGATCCTGTGGATCGGCATCATCGAAAGGAGATGCAAACGATACGAAAGCCGATCGGCCTTGCGATCCAAACAATGGCACGCTCATGCCATGCTTAAGGCCTGCTTCTTTGGCCTCGCGTAAGACGCGCAGCTCACGGGGCTGCAGTTCATATCGACTGGTTAGTTCATCCCAAAGAAAGGGCCTTGGCAGCATTGCTGTCCGCCGGACCACCGGGTCGATCGCTTGATATTCTTGTTCAGCATAGCGTTGGCACCAATCAGACGGGAAGTTTATAGTTGGCGGGGGCGGTAGATACTCTGGCAAACGACGCTCATTGGAGCAGGAGAGTGCTCCGTAGGCGACTTTATCAAAGCCTTCATTGCTCGCGAAATTCACAAGAAGATCGAACAGCGCTGCGATTGATCTTGTCTGTATAGCGCACTCGATGAAGCTGAATAGGTCGGGCCCGCGGCTTTCCCGTCTGCTTGAAGCGAGTGGCATTTTGCCGTGCGACTGGTCATCCATTTTCTATTTCCGTTTGCTTACACAGATGTTGGCTTTGCTTCTTGCAGCTGAAAGCTCGCGCGCGAAAGGAAAGCGCCGGCCCAGAACTGTTTCACACGGTCCCAGCACGCTCCGAGAAGATAATCGGAGCGACTTGACGCACGCTGGCAGGTCGAGCCAAAGCGAAGCTGACTTTGTTCGCTGCTGACCGGTCGGGCTGCTCTCCGAGGTGCCAGTGCCCCAGTCTCTCGAAAGAACGGCTGGCAAATCATGCAACGATTGCGGCGGACACGGTCAGCACTTCTCGTAAGAACATGCCGGCATCTCGAGCGCCACCGCAAAGGAGCGAGGTCGGCATGGAACTGTTCGCAGCTCGGCACACCACACCCGGACGGGTCCAGCGCCCTCAGGTGCTTGCGCATTTTGGGCCACCACCCGCGGACATCAACAAATGGCTGCTTGACGAGGACGACAGCGTGCATGCGATCCTCAGGACTTTCCAAGAACCACCGATGCGCACAGCAATTCTCGCACCACTCGCCGATCGGAGAACTTGCCCCCATAATAGGGGCACTCGCAGAAAGATGGTCTCCTCTGGTTGAGCGGATGTGACATACGTCGAACATGCGACAACGTCTCATGCGCGACACAGAATTTGATATAGATCAAGAGCGTGATTAAAGGCCTGCCGTCTCACCTGCATTGACGGGGCGCGAATGGCACTCCCTGAGTGCCATCTTAACGCGCGAGGCAAGTCCAGTACCAACCTTCCTGCGGGCAGCGGAGCAGCAGTTTAGTGTGGCTCTGCTTTTCGAGCAGTCGAGGACGGCACTTTCGAACTTTCGCTGTGGCTCGCCTTTGCGAACTGCCCATCGGCGTCGTGAAGACTTGCCCCCTCCTTGCAAACCCGAGGAGAGAGCGAATGAACGAGGAAAGAAACAAAGGCTCGTTGTTGATCGGTCCGGGAGCAGGTTGATAGAACTCCTTGTGGCGTGGCGGAAATGTTGCGCCTCTCGGGCCTAGGGTCTGAAGCGGGTTACACGCCAGCTCGGGTGCAGCCTTCACACGATGAAGGGCTATGGAATGGCGGGTGAGGTGAAGCCGTTCAAGTCGTGTCCGGGTTAGCTCTCCCGCACCACGGTCTTCAGGTAATGGTAGGCCTTGATGATCTCGCCCAGGCGCTGCTCCGTAGAGCGGTCGCCGCCATTGGCATCGGGGTGGTGCCTCTTGACCATCGCCCTGTACCTCGCCTTGATATCTCCGAGCGTCGCATCGACATTCAGGCCCATCACCTGCAACGCTTTCCGCTTGGCATTGAAAAGCTTGCGCGTCTCAGGCCTGGCCTCCGCGCGGGCGCGTCCCTTCAGCTCAGCGAGCATGCAAAAAGCATCGCAGTCGTCCTCGGAATGGGCCGGGCTGCCGGTCATCTTGCGGGCGCTGATGGGCTCGCCGATTTTCCAAGTTGGACGATGGCCCGTCAGCGCGTCATTCTGGTAGCGCGCGATCGCTTCGGCGTCCATCCCGGAGAAGAAATTGTAGGACTGATTGTATTCGCGAGCATGCTCGATGCAGAAGTGCCAATATTCGCGCGCATTGTGGCGGCCCTTTGGCGCGGGATGGGTTGCCTTGTTCTGGCAATCAGGCCATTCGCATCGCACCGCGGTCCGGCGCTCCTCCTGCGCTTCCTGCTTGTTGATGCGAATGGAGGCGAAGAATTTGGATGTGTCGCTCAGCATGACTTGGCTCCGTTGGGCGGAGCGGCAGTTAGCAGCGCCGCTTCTAAGCTAGAGAATTGGTTTCGACGGCAAGTTGGATCTGACTCGGCCTTTGCGTCTAGTTCAGTGCATGGTGTAGCAAGCACTTCCCAGCAATCGACATGCCAGGACTCGCGCGCGAGCTATGGCTGATTTTGGGTGACGCGGCCTGATCAGGCGGCGTGGCTTTCAGTGTTCGGAATGACTTCGATTCCGTCGATGAACTTTACACCGGCGATGACTTTCGGCAACTGGTTCGTGCTCTTCAATCGCCGCCAGGTCTTCGATGCGGCGTCGATGAGCTTGAACACCATCAGCTTCGCAGTTTGTTGCGACAGCGATCCCTTGGTCCGCACCGTTCGGTGGCGCACCGTGGCGAAGACGCTCTCGATCGGGTTCGAGCTGCGTAGGTGGATCCAGTGCTCAGCAGGGAAGTCGAAGAAGGCGAGCAGCGCATGGCGATCCTTGATCAGGCACTCCACCGCACGTCCGTATTTGACGTGGTATTTCTCGACGAAGACGTCGATCGCGGGTTTCAGCTTCGGCCCGGTGTGGGGCCAGATAGATGTTCCGCAGGTCGTTCTTCATGAGGCCCTGCACGGATTTGGCGACCTTGTCGAGTACGTTGCTCACTTTATGGCACCAGCATCGTTGGTGCCGCGTGCCGGGAAAGGCCTCGTCCAGTGCCTTCCAGAAGCCGAGGGCGCCGTCGCCGATGGCGAGTTGCGGGGCAATCCGTAACCCGCGTTGCCGCAGGTCGATCAGGAGTTCGCGCCAGCTCTGCGCGCTCTCGCGCACGCCGACCTGGAAGCCGATCAGCTCCTTCTTGCCTTCCGGCGTGGTGCCAATCAGCACCAGCATGCATTCGCTGTGATCTTCCATGCGGGCCTGCAGGTACACGCCATCGGCCCAGATGTAGACATAGCGACGCGCCGACAGATCGCGTCTCTGCCAGCGTTCGTACTCGACCTGCCAATCGGCCTTCAGGCCGGCGATCACCGAAGGCGACAGGTTCGGCGCATCCTTGCCGAGCAGCGCCGAGAGCGCCTCCTGGAAGTCGCCGGTCGAGATGCCGCGCAAATAGAGGACCGGGATCAAGGCATCCAGGCTCTTCGTCCGCCGCGCCCATAGCGGCAGGATTGCCGAACTGAAGCGGAGGCGGTCGCCTGGCCCGCTCGCTCCGCGGTCGCGGACCTTGGGACGAGCGACCTCCACCGGACCGATGCCGGTCGCAATCTCGCGCACCGGACCGTGCCCATGTCGGACCAGGCGCGCTCGACCGTCGGGCAGCGTCAGATTGGCCGTGCTGGCCAGAAACGCGCCAACCTCGATCTCGATCGCCCTGGCAAGCAGGTCCCGCGCGCCGGCTCGAACGATATCGGTCAGTGGATCATCAACCGCGGACGGCTGACGGAAAGCAAGAACATTGGTAGTCTCGGTCATGGCGTATCGCTCTCCTCGAGAGGTTCTGGCAGGCTCGTCACCCGCCTCGATACGCCGCCTTCCTCACACCGTCATCACCCAGATTCCGCCATAGCTCCTCGCGCGCTTGGTTCAGACAATCATCTCTTAGAGCTGGCCCCGCAAATTCGGACAGTAGCTTGAGTGGATTTTCTGCCTGACAGCGGCGAGGATTCTTGCTGCGAATCAGGAGCGAAGATGACGAAGAAGAGCCGCCGGACGCATTCTCCGGCATTCAAGGCGAAGGTTGCTTTGGCTGCGGTCAAAGGCGACAAGACACTGGCGGAGCTGGCGCAACTGTTTGATGTTCATCCGAACCAGATCACGATCTGGAAAAACCAGCTCCTGGAAGGCGCCGCCGGCGTGTTTGGGCATGACAAGACATCGGCCGAGACGCCGGTCGATTTGAAGGCGTTACATGCCAAGATCGGCGAGCTGGCGTTGGAAAACGATTTTTTGTCCGGCGCGCTCACCAAGGCGGGCCTGCTGAGCGCAAAGCGATGATCGACCGCGATCATGATCTTTCTATCGTGCGCCAGGCGAAGGTCCTGAAGCTGGCTCGCAGCACGGTCTACTATGAACCTCGGCCAGTTTCGGCCGAGGACCTTGCCTTGATGCGTCGGCTCGATGAGCTGCATCTCGATTATCCCTTCGCGGGAGCGCGTATGCTGCGATCGTTGCTGCGGCGGGAGGGCGTATACGCCGGTCGCCGCCACATCGCGACGCTGATGAAGCGCATGGGGATCGAGGCGGTCTATCGTCGCCCGAACACGAGCAAGCCGGCTCCGGGTCACAAGATCTACCCGTACCTGTTGCGCGGATTGAAGATCGAGCGGCCCGACCATGCGTGGGCAATGGACATCACCTACATTCCGATGCGGCGTGGCTTCGTCTATCTCGCGGCGGTCGTCGATGTGTTCAGCCGACGGGTCCTGGCCCATCGCGTCTCGATCACAATGGAGGCGGCCTTCTGCGTCGAAGCGGTCCAGGAGGCGTTGGCGAAGCACGGCAGGCCCGAGATTTTCAACACGGATCAGGGCAGCCAGTTCACCAGCCTCGAGTTCACCGATGTGCTGCTGGACGCGAAGATCGCCATCAGCATGGACGGCAAGGGCGCCTGGCGCGACAACGTGTTTGTCGAGCGGCTCTGGCGCACGGTCAAATACGAAGAAGTATATCTCCGCGCCTACGACAGCGTGTCCGAGGCGCGAGCGTCAATTGCCAAGTATCTGGCCTTCTACAATCAGGGACGCCCTCACTCGAGCCTTGACGGGCGCACGCCCGACGAGGCTTACTTCGGCACGCAAGCTATGGTGATGGCCGCATGACCGTCGCCGACGGTTTTGTCGTCGCTCTGGTCGGGCTACGCCCTCCCGACGCAACGACAAAACCGTAAAGCCCCGCGTTCAGCATAACCCGGCAGGAATCCACTTAAATCCAGCGGGGCGCTGTCCAAACAACCGGGGCCAGCTCTTCTTTGCGATCTCAGATCGATTCAATTGCAATGTGCTGTCGGGCTCTGCACATCGAGGTCTTGAACGGGACCGGGTGAATACGAACAAAGCGGGAGCTATGCAGGAATCTGGCTGATGACGCGCTTAGGGAAGCAGCGGAGCAACGCGGATGGTGAATTTGCGAGAACTTCTCGACGAGGCGATATGGCCAGAATGAGACTATCAACATCCTGCCCTTCGCTCAGCCGCCTGCGGTTGATCTTGCGTGCTACAAATTCTGCGCAACAGAGCGCGTGTTCTGCTCGCCCGGTGCCGCGACGGAATCGTTCCAGAGACGCCGGCGAGATGAAGCGGCCAAGGATGGCCGCGCAACACCGCAAAAGCTATCGGCGCAATCGAGGCGGCCGGGCCCAAGGTGAGGACCGGGCGCGCGACTCTCGCCGGTTGGATCCGCTTCACGTACTTGATTTTGCCAGCCGAGCGCGGCGACCAGGAGCTTTGATCCCCTGCTTAGCCGGGCCGTATGTTGACTCGCGATTTCAGGAGGCACGATCGGCCCTGCTGGAAAGGATGCGGCGAATCTTTTGCTATTGGCGATTTTTGGGGCCTGAACAATCGATCGCGGGGCAAATACGTGCGCCGCAGCACAAGTCCGCCGGCGATCAAAGAGAGCCCGAGCTGGTTCTGAGCGGCAAGAAGAAGGCCATGGAGGGTCTCAACGGCGCCCAGCCGGCGCGGTCGCGGAGCATGCACTCGACATCTTTACTGCGAGCGCACCAAATATGTGCGTGGCCGCGATTACCGGACAAGGATCGCCGATATAAAGCCTATTGGCTTTCTGTGTCTTGCCGGCCGAGCACCAGCAGAGAACCACAATCCGAGCGAGAGCATCCGCCGCGGTACGGCACACGAACATGCGAGCCAGGAACCGTTGTCGGCCACCAACCGTATTAGATTGTGCAAGCTGAGCAAGGCGTGAGACGTTGGGATGACCGAAGAGCCACAATCAGTTGCCGAGATCATCGCGGCGTCAGAGTGCCGACAGTATTTGAGCCCGTCCCAAACAGGCAAAAACGATGCCGCCTGCTCGGCTTCGTCACCAGTCGCGGTTGCGGCGAAATGACTGAGCTGAGATCGCACTCCGGTTAGTCTCTAAGCACGTCAGCTTGTCGACAGCTGATCCTAATAGAGTGAGACAGTGACACGATTGGATCGGCATTGCGAGCCGACTCAAACCACCGGAGAGTCGACATGGACCCTTTTAACCGCATCAACCCACTCGACCGTGACCACGCCGCGGCACCGCAACAGCAGCAAGCGGAGTTTGAGCCTTACTTGGATGAAGTGCCCCAGCTTGATACCTCGACAATCGCAGAGAATCCCGTTTTTCATGATCCCTACTACCCTCATCTGTCTGAAGAAGGCCTTAGACTGGCCCAGGCATTGGGACTTGAGCACCAGAGCACGGACCGTCCTCATCCCGAACACGCAGTCACCAGACGCGAGGACGCCGCTGCGCAGCATCGCGCGCCGCAGGACGCTTTAAGTGGGCCGGAGGAACTGACTGCGCAAGGTCACGATCAGGATCCGTGGCAAGAGCCGATACGCGAAGCGATCCTAGCATCGTCTCTCAACCGGCCAGCCCCGGGTGGTCTGGCACCGGATCCCGAAGAAGCCGTTCGTTACTTCAGCTGGAGCGGCGCCTACCGGCCGGCTGCAAACGAGCTAGCCTCGGTCGCTTCCAGCTCAGGTCACGAAGTCGTTGTGGATGAGGATTACACCGGCCAACCTACGAAGAGGCAGAGGACACTAAGCCTGGCGGAAGAAAATGCCACTGCGCGCCAGCGCACCGAGCCCGGCAATTCAACCGGTCGCGAGTTAATTGAAGACGCCGGCGCACCGCTTCTGGCCAGCAGCCGGTTCGTCCTTCCTGAGGAAGTCTACGATCAGGATCTGCTGTGGGCCATGGTGGATAACGCTCGCCCATCGTCATCTCTCGAACCAAACGAGGGTCATCACCAAGCCCTGGACTCAGAAGCGGCCGTTGGTCCGTTCAACGCGCAGCACGGCGACCAGCACGCGTCCGCTGCGCACGAGCGCAGCAACGTCCCGCCGAGCCAGGACAGCCGACCTACCAGTTTTATCGTTCACAATGACCGTTACACGGCGCTGTTCGTGCCTGCGGCGGCGATGAGGCGAAGCACCCCACTCAATCCGCCAGGCTCAACCATTCAATTCGGATCTCGACCGGAAAACGTTCTGCCGCCCAGCCTGCAGCCAACGGATCGAACCGCCCGATCGCTTTTTGGACGGTCGATTGAGCAAGCCGCTCCGGCGTCCTCCAGGGCTCAGAGGACGTACCCCGCGGCCCGCGAGATTTACGCTGCATCATTCTCCGTTCCCGAGACTTTTTTGCACGGCACCCAACCCGCGCCGGACACGATGCGGGCGAAACTCGGCCAGTGGGGCCTTCTGCCGGACGAAGCGCATCCGACAAAACAATACGACATTCATGGTGAGCGCTACACCGCCCTTTTCGGACCGGGAGGCTCCGATGACCTTCGGCTCATCCATCACCCACGAATGTAGACGCCGAGGGACATCTCAAACGCATGGAGCCCGTCCAGATAGTTCCGGAATTGGACTTGTTATTGGACCATAGCTTGCTCCGGCTGCTCCTGCGAGCTTGGCGCGGTTCTGGGCAGCACAGATGTCCGCTGCTCGCGTCGATGACTTGCCAGCATCATCGCTTAGCAACTCCTCGTTGGGCCGAACTTCTACCTCCGTTTTCTTGCTAACTACAGCGTGATCACGTTGATTGCCTCGAGGCGGTTGTGCAGCGAAATCGGCAGTCGAGTGCCGGCCTCCCGCGCACTTTGCCTGCAATATCTGCTCCACATCCACAGTTGCCTGGGCACGCACTGACGCATTCACCCGCGGGCGGCTCTTGAAGCTGCGATGAAGGGCTTGTCGGCGGCTTGCCGGGCCGCGAGAGCATCGAGCGCGCCGTCGCGCTGGTAACAGGTCATGATCGTGCGACACGAGCTCGCCGCTATAATCGACACGGATCTTTGCTCGGAATGCGACTGACTTGCAGCCCTCCCAGCTCACGGCCTTGTCGCTGGAGGCGATCCGCAGCAGGCGGCCCAATACGCCTGGAGAAGACATAAATTGTGATGGAGGCGCGGATAAACGAGCCTACCAATTCGTGCAGCAGATTTCGCAGCTCACGTCAGTTAGTTTGCTGGGTAGTGACTCCGGGAGACTTCTTCAATGCTGATCGTCGACACAATTTTGAAGCCAGACAGGTTTGGCGGTATTGGACTTTTCTCCGCGACTCGTTTGCCCAAAGGTTCGTTGATCTGGATTCACAACCCAATCGTTGACATCACGGTGACGCCTGAACAATACGAAGCCCTAGCCCGTCCTATTCGTGAGAGTGCGGCTTTTGGGCCCGATTGATGCGGCCGCACATCTTGTCTGACGAGGCGCACAGGATTGCCTTCGGCTTTTCGCCGCCTGACGACCGGTACTTTGCAACGCGCTTGAGGGATGGGTTGGGCGAACGGGGGCGGACGCCCCGCCGGTCAAGGACCGAGCGGCAGCAGCGCGCCGGGCAAGCCGCAGATCAGGTCGGCTTCGGGACATGCCGCGGCAAACGCAAGGCGAATGCGGCTCGTGGTCTCGACGACACGGGCGGCGATTTTCAAGAGCCGAAGACGCAGCGTCGCGAACTCGGCAGCGGCCAATTCCCGGACTTTGGGAATGGCGTCGCGCACGGTCAGCATCAGCCAATAAGCGGCCGTATGGAGCACGAGACGGACCTGGTTGGCGAGCGCCGAACGGCAGCTGGTGCGGTCGGAGGCGAGCTGCGTCTTATGCAGCTTGATCAGATTCTCGGCTTGGCCGCGCGCGCAATACAGGCTGTCGTAGATCCACTCGGCCGAGCCGACATCGAGGCTGGTGACGACGAAACGGATGTCGAGGCCGAGCATCGTCGCCTCAATACGGGCGACGGTGCGCCGTTCGCGATCCCAGGACTTTGCCTTGTGGCGCGTCTCGGTATAGCCACGCAGAACCGGCAGGTTCTCGATGGCGCGTCGGGTGCGGATGTCGTCGGCGACCTCGTCGACTTTTCTGGCGAGAGGCTTGGTGCCGGACAGACCGAAGATGTAGTCGATGCCGTTGGTCTCGCACCACGCCATGGCCTCCGGCCGGGCATAGTGTCCGTCGCCACGGAACGTAATTCGCGTGTTGTGCCACCGCGTGCGGATATGCCGTACCAGGCGGCGCAGAAGGGCACGCACCTCGACGCCGCCCGGCGTCTTGCCGGGCCTCAGCACGACCGCCACGGGACGGCTCTTCTCCGTGTCGTAGACGTGGATCGGCAGGAAGCAGCGTTCGTCATAATGAGCGTTGAACAGCGAGAGCTGCTGATGGCCGTGGACGACATCGCAGGTATCATCGATGTCGAGCGTGACGGATGCCGGCTCGCGCGGGTAGCTATCCATCCATGCGTCGACCAAAATGTAGGTCAGTCGGATCACGTCGCGCAGGCGCGGAGCATTCTCCAGCCGCGACAGCGTCGGTTGGGAACACAGATCGCGGCCCGTGTCCGGCAGCCGTCCGCAGGCCAGCTTGAATGCGGGATCGGACCGCAGATGATCGAGGTCGTCGGCGTCCTCGTAGCCGCAGCAGATCGCGAACATGCGCGCGCGGAACATATCGACAAGGCTGTGCACGACCCGCGTCGGATCGCGCCGATCCGGGAACACCCGGGCCAGATTGTCGGCCAAGCCGAGACGCCGCTCGGCCATCGCCAGAAGCATCACGCCCCCGTTCGAGGTCAGGCGACCGCCATCGAAGGCAGCTGTGACTTTCTTGGCGTGAACGGCTGGAAACGAGAAGGGCGGAATCGTATCGTCGGTCATGGCGGGCGTGGCGTTCGCGGTTGAAGGTGATGGGGTGGCTTCGCAACCGAATCCTACGCCGCATCAGCGCTTTACACCACGCTCGCCAGCCCTCAGGCGCACTCTTACGAATAAGACGGGCTAGCTCCAACATTCCAAGCGCTACTTGATAAGCATGCCTATCCAAGAGACTACAAGGCTTACGATGGTGTTATCGAGTACAATGCTGACAATGCCCGCTTCATGAACCACAGCAGCCGCCCAAACACATACCAAGACGACCGCCGAGTTTTCACAGCCCGTGACGTACAACCCGGTGAAGAACTGACCTGCAATTACTTATTTTTCGATCCACGGTGTGACGTATCGTGGAATGAAGAACCATCCATGAATGTTGATGGAGCTATGGCTGATTTTGGGTGACGCGGCCTGATCAGGCGGCGTGGCTTTCAGTGTTCGGAATGACTTCGATTCCGTCGATGAACTTTACACCGGCGATGACTTTCGGCAACTGGTTCGTGCTCTTCAATCGCCGCCAGGTCTTCGATGCGGCGTCGATGAGGTTGAACACCATCAGCTTCGCAGTTTGTTGCGACAGCGATCCCTTGGTCCGCACCGTTCGGTGGCGCACCGTGGCGAAGACGCTCTCGATCGGGTTCGAGCTGCGTAGGTGGATCCAGTGCTCAGCAGGGAAGTCGAAGAAGGCGAGCAGCGCATGGCGATCCTTGATCAGGCACTCCACCGCACGTCCGTATTTGACGTGGTATTTCTCGACGAAGACGTCGATCGCGGTTTCAGCTTCGGCCCGGTGTGGGGCCAGATAGATGTTCCGCAGGTCGTTCTTCATGGGGCCCTGCACGGATTTGGCGACCTTGTCGAGTACGTTGCTCACTTTATGGCACCAGCATCGTTGGTGCCGCGTGCCGGGAAAGGCCTCGTCCAGTGCCTTCCAGAAGCCGAGGGCGCCGTCGCCGATGGCGAGTTGCGGGGCAATCCGTAACCCGCGTTGCCGCAGGTCGATCAGGAGTTCGCGCCAGCTCTGCGCGCTCTCGCGCACGCCGACCTGGAAGCCGATCAGCTCCTTCTTGCCTTCCGGCGTGGTGCCAATCAGCACCAGCATGCATTCGCTGTGATCTTCCATGCGGGCCTGCAGGTACACGCCATCGGCCCAGATGTAGACATAGCGACGCGCCGACAGATCGCGTCTCTGCCAGCGTTCGTACTCGACCTGCCAATCGGCCTTCAGGCCGGCGATCACCGAAGGCGACAGGTTCGGCGCATCCTTGCCGAGCAGCGCCGAGAGCGCCTCCTGGAAGTCGCCGGTCGAGATGCCGCGCAAATAGAGGACCGGGATCAAGGCATCCAGGCTCTTCGTCCGCCGCGCCCATAGCGGCAGGATTGCCGAACTGAAGCGGAGGCGGTCGCCTGGCCCGCTCGCTCCGCGGTCGCGGACCTTGGGACGAGCGACCTCCACCGGACCGATGCCGGTCGCAATCTCGCGCACCGGACCGTGCCCATGTCGGACCAGGCGCGCTCGACCGTCGGGCAGCGTCAGATTGGCCGTGCTGGCCAGAAACGCGCCAACCTCGATCTCGATCGCCCTGGCAAGCAGGTCCCGCGCGCCGGCACGAACGATATCGGTCAGTGGATCATCAACCGCGGACGGCTGACGGAAAGCAAGAACATTGGTAGTCTCGGTCATGGCGTATCGCTCTCCTCGAGAGGTTCTGGCAGGCTCGTCACCCGCCTCGATACGCCGCCTTCCTCACACCGTCATCACCCAGATTCCGCCATAGCTCTCAAGCGGCACAATCGGCCTATCCTAAAGGTAATATCAGGATCGGTGCCCGGGCCATCTCAGGAAATATCGAGGATCAAGACTCAAAAGTCAGTGCGAGAACGGGCACATCCGCGGAGATCCGGCGTTGGGTAAGCTCTAGAGATGCAATGAAGTCCGCCTCGAGGAGATACCTCATCGAAAGCGCTCCCGCGACGGTGCGCCAAGGAGCTCTGCGCGCCAAGGGATGTCTGTCGAACAAGGCTCCGCTCGCAAAATCTTCTTGCTCGGTAAGGCAGCTAGAAAATTGGCCGAGTCGGTCGATGGCCACAACGAGTTGCCGAAAGTCTTGCCGGCGTAATTCGCCAACGGATCAAGTCGTCAGACCGCGAACTTGAATCCACCGTCGCCTAGCCCGTTGGGGCATCAACATGAGCTATGGCGGAATCTGGGTGATGACGGTGTGAGGAAGGAGAGCTGGCCCCGGTTGTTTGGACAGCGCCCCGCTGGATTTAAGTGGATTCCTGCCGGGTTATGCTGAACGCGGGGCTTTACGGTTTTGTCGTTGCGTCGGGAGGGCGTAGCCCGACCAGAGCGACGACAAAACCGTCGGCGACGGTCATGCGGCCATCACCATAGCTTGCGTGCCGAAGTAAGCCTCGTCGGGCGTGCGCCCGTCAAGGCTCGAGTGAGGGCGTCCCTGATTGTAGAAGGCCAGATACTTGGCAATTGACGCTCGCGCCTCGGACACGCTGTCGTAGGCGCGGAGATATACTTCTTCGTATTTGACCGTGCGCCAGAGCCGCTCGACAAACACGTTGTCGCGCCAGGCGCCCTTGCCGTCCATGCTGATGGCGATCTTCGCGTCCAGCAGCACATCGGTGAACTCGAGGCTGGTGAACTGGCTGCCCTGATCCGTGTTGAAAATCTCGGGCCTGCCGTGCTTCGCCAACGCCTCCTGGACCGCTTCGACGCAGAAGGCCGCCTCCATTGTGATCGAGACGCGATGGGCCAGGACCCGTCGGCTGAACACATCGACGACCGCCGCGAGATAGACGAAGCCACGCCGCATCGGAATGTAGGTGATGTCCATTGCCCACGCATGGTCGGGCCGCTCGATCTTCAATCCGCGCAACAGGTACGGGTAGATCTTGTGACCCGGAGCCGGCTTGCTCGTGTTCGGGCGACGATAGACCGCCTCGATCCCCATGCGCTTCATCAGCGTCGCGATGTGGCGGCGACCGGCGTATACGCCCTCCCGCCGCAGCAACGATCGCAGCATACGCGCTCCCGCGAAGGGATAATCGAGATGCAGCTCATCGAGCCGACGCATCAAGGCAAGGTCCTCGGCCGAAACTGGCCGAGGTTCATAGTAGACCGTGCTGCGAGCCAGCTTCAGGACCTTCGCCTGGCGCACGATAGAAAGATCATGATCGCGGTCGATCATCGCTTTGCGCTCAGCAGGCCCGCCTTGGTGAGCGCGCCGGACAAAAAATCGTTTTCCAACGCCAGCTCGCCGATCTTGGCATGTAACGCCTTCAAATCGACCGGCGTCTCGGCCGATGTCTTGTCATGCCCAAACACGCCGGCGGCGCCTTCCAGGAGCTGGTTTTTCCAGATCGTGATCTGGTTCGGATGAACATCAAACAGTTGCGCCAGCTCCGCCAGTGTCTTGTCGCCTTTGACCGCAGCCAAAGCAACCTTCGCCTTGAATGCCGGAGAATGCGTCCGGCGGCTCTTCTTCGTCATCTTCGCTCCTGATTCGCAGCAAGAATCCTCGCCGCTGTCAGGCAGAAAATCCACTCAAGCTACTGTCCGAATTTGCGGGGCCAGCTCTCACGTGCGGCCCATGCCAGGACCCGGGCACTTCTGATGTGCCGGTCGCCGCACTCCTCGGCGAAGCTGACGTAGCCCCTCAGCAGGATTTGCTGGACACGGAACTTGAACCCCAGCGACTGCTGCTGGTCCACATATTTGGCAAGATATCGACTCAGCATCACGCATCTCCCGGCCAGGGCTGCGCGATCTGCAGCAGCATCGTCACGTCGACTTTGGCGTAGTGTGCGGTCATGTCCGGTGAGCGGTGGCGCAGTACGGCGCCAACCGTGTCGAGCGTCGCGCCGCCCCGGAGCATGGCCGTCGCGGCCGAATGCCGAAGCAGGTTGGCCCCATTCGACGGAACGGGGATACCGGCCTTTCGTATTGCACTACGCACAACATCAGAGACTGCGCTCGAACCTGTCAGCGGCCGGATTGGTGCATTCGACATGAAGAAGATTCGAACATCGGCGACGTGCGGCCGGGCCTGATCCAGATAAGCGAGCAAGGCATCCCCGGCGTCTTGCGGCAATGGTAATCTCGTCTCCCGCCGCCCCTTGCCACGAACCGACAGTGTCGCCTGTTGCCAATCAACATCGGTGAGACGAAGAGAGAGAATGTCGCCGGCCCGCAAGCCCAGTCGTGCCAACAGCAGCAGGATCGCCCGATCACGCACGCCAGTCGCCGTGGTCTGATCGCACGTTGCAATCAACGTCTCGACATCCGACGAGCGGATGTATCGCGGCAGCGACGACAGTCGCCACTGCGGAATGATTGGCACAGCCTGATCGAGTCCAGCTCGGCACAACCCCCGTGCGCTGAGGAACCGCAAATATCCTCTCAGCGCCATCGTCATCGTCTTCACATAGGCCAGCGAGACCCGCTTCGTCTCTGCAATGATCACGTCGCGAATGAGCTGAGCATTCCAACTTCGCGGCCTGATGCCAAGCGCCGGGAGCAGCCGCATGACCATGCGACCGTGCCGATCTATTGTCAGCTCTGTGACGCCGCGATGCTGTCGCAGCCAGTCCTGGAACTCGACCACCCGGCGGTGGGGCGTCGGTAATGCGGGCTTCGGCTTGCGCTGGACGATTCCGCGCTCGCCGAGAAACTCGATGAACCGGCGTACCCGCCTCACGTACTTCGCGGACACGCTCCTCTCGCGACGGATGCCGTGGCATCGACAGCGATGCCGAGCGAACCGATCGGCGACGCCATCATCGATATCAGCGACTGCGATCTTGGCCAGCGTCAGCCATTGCGCGAGGTGACGGGCTGCAGCGTCATAGCCGCTCACCGTCAAGCTCTTATGCCCCAACACCGTCAGGTGTCGTGTGAACTCCGTCACCAGCGGGTCGAGATCGCCTGCGTCCATGCAGCGCAGCCCGTGGCAGTGATCCTCACTCGACTTGGCCATTCCTTGTCTCCCTTTCGTTGCCATCAAGGCAGGAAGAAAGGCCTCAGATTATGCTGAGTGAGAAAGAGGGCAGCAGGAACTAAACTGTTGATAACGAAGCGGGTCTCGGATTGAACGGCCGCACACTCCGCATAATCGTGGGCTCCGCATAATTACGAAAGTCGACCGGCCGCGTCGCGACCATGATCTTCACGCCCGCCGAAGCCGCGATCATGTCGTCGCCCTCACGGCCCGCAGCACATCGCGCAGCCAGGCCGGATCGACCCCCGCCGCTGCGCGAACTACCGCATCGCCAATCTCGATGCTGATCGTTATCCCGTTCCGCGTTGCCGCTTCCACGCACATCCCAGCGGGGCGAAGCTCCGACACCACCGGAACGAAGAGCGGTGCATCCTCCGCCGGCAAGCTCAGCAGACCGGCACGCGCGGCCTTGCGCCAAGCAAACAGGTGTTGCGGTGAGAGGTCGTGCCGGCGCGCCACCTCGGACACAACTGTGCCCGGCGCATATGACTCCGCCACGATCCGCCCCTTGACCACGGCGCTCCACCGCCGCCGACGCCCCGCTCCGACCTGGATATCCACCCGGCCCCGTGGCTCTGAAGCGTCAACTATATGGTCAACCATATATGCGAACCTTACTGTATATGACGGCTCGCATGTTGCCGATCAGCTCACGCCAAACAAGGTGAGCTATGCGGGAAACTGGGTGATGACGGAATGAGATAGGCGGCGTATCGAGGCGGGTGTCGAGCCTGCCAGAACCTCAAGGAGAGCGATACGCCATGAACGAGCATAGCAACATTGTCCCACTGCGTCAGCCCGATGAGATCGACGATCCACTGACGAATATTTTGCGATCTGGAGCTCGGCAGCTGCTTGCGCAGGCTGTCGAGATGGAAGCCGAGGCGTTTCTCGCCGCGATGAAGGGCTTGAAGCTTCCCGATGGCCGCGACCGCCTCGTGCGACACGGCCATGGTCCAGTGCGGACGATCCAGACGGGGATCGGCGCCGTCGAAGTCGCCCGGGTAAAGATTCGCGATCGCGCGGTGACCAGCGATGGCGAGCGGATCCGCTTCACCTCGGCGATCCTGCCGTTGTGGGCACGGCGCACGAAGAGCTTGGATGCACTTTTGCCGGTTCTGTACCTGCGAGGCATCTCGACGGGCGACTTCCAGGAGGCGCTGGCGGCGCTCTTGGGCAAGGATGCGCCGAATCTTTCTCCGGCGGTGGTTTCCAGACTGACGACGGAGTGGCAGCTCGAGTACGAGCGTTGGCAGAAGCGCGATCTGTCGGCGCGCCGGTACGTATACGTGTGGGCGGACGGCGTCTTCCTGCAGGCTCGCATGGAAGACCACAGCGAATGCATGCTGGTGCTGATCGGCGCGACGCCGGAAGGCAAGAAGGAACTCATCGGCTTCCAGGTCGGCGTGCGCGAGAGCACGCAGAGCTGGCACGAACTGCTCGTCGAGGCGAAAACCCGAGGGCTGAAGATCGCCCCGGAAATCGCCGTCGGTGACGGCGCGCTCGGCTTCTGGAAGGCGCTCGACGAGGTCTTTCCCGCCACGCGACATCAGCGGTGCTGGGTGCACAAAACCGCGAATATCTTGAACAAAGTCGCAGTGTCGGTACAGGCCAGCATGAAGAAGGATCTGCGCGAGGTCTATTTGGCGTCCAACCGAGCTTCGGCCGAAGTGGCGATCGATGTCTTTGCCGAGAAATACGGAGCGAAGTACGACAAGGCGGTCGAGTGCCTGACGAAAGATCGCGACGCAATGCTTGCGTTCTACGAATTCCCCGCCGAGCATTGGGACCACTTGCGGACGACGAATCCCATCGAAAGCGTGTTCGCGACGGTCCGGCACAGAACGGTGCGCACGAAAGGTTCGTTATCGTCAACGACTGCCAAGTTGATGGTGTTCAAGCTGCTCTGCGCCGCATCAAAGACCTGGCGGCGGCTGAAAGGCACAAATCAGTTGCCGAAGGTCAGCGCAGGTGTCAGATTCGAAAACGGCATCGAGGTCATCCAAGTGCCGGAAAACCACGCCGCCTGATCGCCTCGTCACCCAAAATCCCGCATAGCTCAACAAGGTGTGGGAGACACACCGCTTACGCAGCAACACCGAACCGCTCGAGACAATCCGCGAGCATCCTGTCATTGCTCTCGATTTCGGGTTCGTGGGCGCTCGATGCCGCGCGAGCATCGCAGCGATAGCCTGTCGGTGGCGTTCCGGAATCTGAGGATCTGACACAGCACTACGCCGAGGCGTATCCGACGTTGTCAGAAGTCCGACAAAGGAACGCTTTCTTAGCTGTACAACTGCTGTCCGTCAGCTCGCCATCAGCTTGTCCGGGTATCCTCGCCGCAGGGCCTGAGCAGCCCGAATTGATGCGAAGAGACTAGGGTAGCACAGAGAGGTGAATCGTCATGTATGATCGAATCGGTGGCTCATCTACACGCACTAGCCAAACTGACGAACCGAGCCAGTCGGTGGATAGCGGCAGCTTTACAGAAACACTTGCAGATCTCGCGCCCCAGTGGAGCTCACGATCGGGGGAGTTGCCTGACAAGATGGGGGCCTGCTGCAGCAAGCCACATACCTTGGATGCAAACGTTCAAACCTCTAGCGCCTCCGAACCCAGTACATCCTCTCCAGAGAGTCCGGCCACCTCCTTGTTCGAATACAGAACGGCCGACCTGCGTGATGCGAATGTGGACGGCATCTGCGTCGGGCTGACTGCGGAGTGGTTCCGCAATCTTAGCAACAGCCCATCAACCCGAATGAGTGCGCTTACACCCGGATCGCAAACGCACGCCTCAGCGGCTGAACGGCAGCAGCAATATCAAGGTCTTAAGGATCAGTTACGAAGCAGGGGAGCAGGATCTTCTCAGGCCGACCTTCAGGCACAAAATACCATTTTGGAGGAAGCAGGCTTGGAACCGGCTGGAGAAGAGAAGAGATTCGCATTCGGCAAGTCTTCGAACGTCAAGTCCATGGTGAACGAAATCAACGAAGACGGATCGAACCATTTACTCAGCTTGTATTTCGCTGAAGGCGGCGCCCACACAGTGGCGACGTCGGCCTCGAATGGAACGACCACGCTTTTCGACCCTAACTATGGAGAATTTACTGTTCGATCAGATCCTGACCAGATGGCTTCATTGTTACAAAGCCTCGCCAATCGTTACAGGAATCCCAACGGGCAGCATTTGTCGACAATCACGACGCAAAGGATGCAGTGAGTTGGGCCTTCAGGCCGCGGTGATTGACGCCTTCTGTGAAGGCGCGGATGCGTCGGCCGGCGCTTGCGTTCGGTCGCGGCGGGGGCAAATCTGCAGCGGATAGGCGGCTGCGTGCCGGCTTGCGATTGTGCCGGCATCGAAAGCGGGGGGGCGGCACCCCGCTATCCATGACGGTCGGCACAAATTGCAATTCTGTTTCGCAATGGCCGCCTGCGGTTTGCTCAACTGACGTCGCCAAGAAACAATTGCTGCGGCGACAATCCATGCCGTCCGCTATCGAACCACGCGCTTGATCCAGACCGACTGTGCGCAGAATATGACTTTCCACGACATCAACTTTCGTTTGAAGCACGCAAAGCCGGCGCATCGATATTGGTCCAGCTGTGACTCTTACAAGCAGCTTCATCCTGAAAAGCCAAAGTCTTGATTGACAAGGCACCTTATCTTCGAACGGTGAAAGCGTCGGAGTTTTCCAAATTGCCAGGGTGCTCCCTGCAGGACCTGAGGGGCGCGACTCCAGCGATTGCGCCGCTGCGGGCGGCGCCACAGAATGCACCCCGGCGCTGGTCGCTAATCTAATGCGCCCTACGCTAAAGGCCAGAACCGAGAGGCATCTCCGTAGCTACTTTTGGAAGCGTTTGGTTCAGGAATTGCGTCGCTCCCATGCGAGCCTTATCGTGCCGAACGGATGCTCGACTGTCTCGCGATGCTGGCGCATCGCCTCTGTGTTTGCATCAAGGCGCTGCTGCACGGCCTCGAGCAGACGCTCATGCTTGCGTGCTTCCAGAGTGCCGATCTTGTCCTTCAACTTCGCTGCCGGCACCCCCTCAAGGATAGCTTGAATCGCCTTATCTAGCCCGTCCTATTCGTGAGAGTGCGGCTTTTGGGCCCGATTGATGCGGCCGCACATCTTGTCTGACGAGGCGCACAGGATTGCCTTCGGCTTTTCGCCGCCTGACGACCGGTACTTTGCAACGCGCTTGAGGGATGGGTTGGGCGAACGGGGGCGGACGCCCCGCCGGTCAAGGACCGAGCGGCAGCAGCGCGCCGGGCAAGCCGCAGATCAGGTCGGCTTCGGGACATGCCGCGGCAAACGCAAGGCGAATGCGGCTCGTGGTCTCGACGACACGGGCGGCGATTTTCAAGAGCCGAAGACGCAGCGTCGCGAACTCGGCAGCGGCCAATTCCCGGGCTTTGGGAATGGCGTCGCGCACGGTCAGCATCAGCCAATAAGCGGCCGTATGGAGCACGAGACGGACCTGGTTGGCGAGCGCCGAACGGCAGCTGGTGCGATCGGAGGCGAGCTGCGTCTTATGCAGCTTGATCAGATTCTCGGCTTGGCCGCGCGCGCAATACAGGCTGTCGTAGATCCACTCGGCCGAGCCGACATCGAGGCTGGTGACGACGAAGCGGATGTCGAGGCCGAGCATCGTCGCCTCAATACGGGCGACAGTGCGCCGTTCGCGATCCCAGGACTTTGCCTTGTGGCGCGTCTCGGTATAGCCACGCAGAACCGGCAGGTTCTCGATGGCGCGTCGCGTGCGGATGTCGTCGGCGACCTCGTCGACTTTTCTGGCGAGAGGCTTGGTGCCGGACAGACCGAAGATGTAGTCGATGCCGTTGGTCTCGCACCACGCCATTGCCTCCGGCCGGGCATAGTGCCCGTCGCCACGGAACGTAATTTGCGTGTTGTGCCATCGCGTCCGGATATGCCGTACCAGGCGGCGCAGATGGGCACGCACCTCGACGCCGCCCGGCGTCTTGCCGGGCCGCAGCACGACGGCCACGGGCCGGCTCTTCTCCGTGTCGTAGACGTGGATCGGCAGGAAGCAGCGTTCGTCATAATGAGCGTTGAACAGCGAGAGCTGCTGATGGCCGTGGACGACGTCGCAGGTATCATCGATGTCGAGCGTGACGGATGCCGGCTCGCGCGGGTAGCTATCCATCCATGCGTCGACCAAAGTGTAGGTCAGCCGGATCACGTCGCGCAGGCGCGGAGCATTCTCCAGCCGCGACAGCGTCGGCTGGGAACACAAATCCCGGCCCGTGTCCGGTAGGCGACCGCAGGCCAGTTTGAATGCCGGATCGGACCTCAGATGATCGAGGTCGTCGGCGTCCTCGTAGCCGCAGCAGATCGCGAACATGCGAGCGCGGAACATATCGACCAGGCTGTGCACGACCCGCGTCGGATCGCGCCGATCCGGGAACACCCGGGCCAGATTGTTGGCCAAACCGAGACGCCGCTCGGCCATCGCCAGAAGCATCACGCCCCCGTTCGAGGTTAGGCGCCCACCATCGAAGGCAGCTGTGACTTTCTTGGCGTGAACGGCTGGAAACGAGAAGGGCGGAATCGTATCGTCGGTCATGGCGGGCGTGGCGTTCGCGGTTGGAGGTGATGGGGTTGGCTTCGCAACCGAATCCTACGCCGCATCAGCGCTTTACCCCTCAGGCGCACTCTTACGAATAAGACGGGTTAAGTTGAAGAAAGATTGAGTGACTCCCGATCATTTCTGTGCCGAAACGTGGAGTCGCGGTCGTGCCGCGTCCAAAGAAACCGGCGCGAGCGGCCTATTAGACGCGGTAGGTGCTCAGCCTCCGAAACGAGACTATCAAGCATGAAGAGATCGAGCGCGAGGCAGAGGTTTTATTTGTGTTGAATTCTTGCTTCTCGATAGTGGTCTGAAATCGTATCATCGGTCATGGCGGGCGTGGCGTTCGCGGTTGAAGGTGATGGGGTGGCTTCGCAACCGAATCCTACGCCGCATCAGCGCTTTACACCACGCTCGCCAGCCTCTCAGGCGCCCTCTCGCGAATAAGACGGGCTAGCTCGCGCTCAGTCCACTCCCGGCATCGTGACGCTGCGACCGCGCCCCGTCCCCGAGCTTCCGCATCTAGGTAACCAGAGCCACGAAGGCGGCGAGGTCTTGCCCTCCGGACAGGCTGACGCGATCGCGTTCGATGACCCCGGCGGCATCGGAGTGGTTTCCGGCGAACCACACCTGCTGCAGCCAATCCAGATGCTTGAAATTTCGCGCAAGGGCTGCCCCGCACATTCAGCGCGAGAGCAGGCCTTTGTCGGGCACTTGCTGCGCCCGTTGTCGGCATTGAGACTGAATGCCAGAAACCTGACACTACGCGCAGCTATGTAGTGCCTGCTGAGCCTGCGAATTCACTTCGGCACGCGATTTGCTCTGTTCACGGTGTGGGACTGGTCCGGAGGCTATGTCCGGAGGCTATATTGGCGGACACATCGGGGGCACGGTCGAACCTCCTTCACCAATCCGTACGGTCAGTCGATCTATGGCGATGCCGACAGGTTCGATGTCACCCGGCGGCGCAACCCGCACCTGTCGTTCGGCCAGGGGCCGCATTTCTGCCTGGGCGCAGCGCTGGCGCGTCTGGAATTGGGCTGCGCCTTCCCCGCGCTGTTCGTGCGGCTGGAGCATCTGGCGCTGACCATCGCCGCGGAGGACGTCGTCTACATGCCGTCTTACGTCATTCGCTGCCCGCAGCGCCTGCCGGTCACCTTCCGCCCTTCCATCGCTTAGAGAGTGAAGTGCCACCATGTCCGAACAACAACCCTTGCCGACGCTGCCGATGTGGCGCGTCGATCACATCGAGTCCTCGCCCGAGATGTTGGCGCTACGCGCCAGCGGTCCGATCCACCGCGTGCGCTTCCCCTCCGGGCACGAAGGCTGGTGGGTGACAGGCTATGACGAGGCCAAGGCGGTGCTGTCCGACGCGGCGTTCCGGCCCGCGGGAATGCCGCCGGCGGCATTCACCCCGGATTCGGTGATTCTCGGTTCGCCGGGGTGGCTGGTCTCGCACGAGGGGCGCGAGCATGCCCGGCTACGCGCGATCGTGGCGCCGGCCTTCAGTAACCGCAGGGTGAAGCTGCTCGTGCCGCAGGTCGAAGCGATCGCCGCGCACTTGTTCGAGACGCTGGCGGCCCAGCCCCAGCCCGCCGACCTGCGGCGCCACCTCTCCTTTCCGCTTCCGGCCATGGTCATCAGCGCGCTGATGGGCGTGCTCTACGAGGATCACGCCTTTTTCGCCGGGCTGTCCGATGAGGTGATGACGCACCAGCATGAAAGCGGCCCGCGCAGCGCGTCCCGCCTGGCCTGGGAAGAACTGCGCGCCTACATTCGCGGCAAGATGCGCGACAAGCGCCAGGATCCGGACGACAACCTGCTGACGGATCTGCTCGCTGCGGTCGACCAGGGCAAGGCGAGCGAGGAAGAGGCGGTTGGCCTGGCGGCGGGCATGCTGGTGGCGGGGCACGAGAGCACCGTCGCACAGATCGAATTCGGCCTTCTGGCCATGTTCCGCCATCCGCAACAGCGCGAACGCCTGGTCGGCGACCCGTCCCTGATCGACAAGGCGGTAGAGGAAATCCTGCGCATGTACCCGCCGGGCGCGGGCTGGGATGGCATCATGCGCTATCCGAGGACCGACGTGACCATCGCGGGCGTGCATATTTCCGCGGAGAGCAAGGTGCTGGTCGGCCTGCCGGCGACGTCGTTCGATACGCGCCATTGTCGACCCGGAAATCTTCGACATCGGACGCGACGGAGAGCCGCACTTGGCGTTCTCTTCCGGGCCGCACTGCTGCATCGGCGCGGCGCTGGCCAGGCTGGAACTCAAGGTGGTGTTCGGTTCGATCTTCCAGCGCTTTCCCGCGCTGCGCCTGGCCGTGTCGCCCGAAGAATTGAAGTTGCGCAAGGAGATCATCACTGGTGGGTTCGAGGAGTTCCCGGTGCGCTGGTGATGCGCCGCGGATCGCGATCTTCTCCGCAACTGCCGGCGCGCCTGGCGCGCGCCCGTCAGATCAGCCAGCCAACCAACAGGTAACCATCGACGTGCAAGAAACCACTGCAGCATGCCGGGACGCCTTCGCCGAACTGGCGTCGCCAGCGTGCATCCACGACCCGTATCCGTTCATGCGATGGTTGCGCGAGCACGATCCGGTGCATCGCGCGGCGTCGGGCCTCTTTCTGTTGAGCCGCCACGCCGACATCTACTGGGCGTTCAAGGCCACGGGCGATGCGTTTCGGGGGCCGGCGCCCGGCGAACTGGCGCGCTATTTCTCGCGTGCGGCGACCAGCCCGTCGCTCAATCTGCTGGCGTCCACGCTAGCGATGAAGGACCCACCGACGCATACGCGTCTGCGCCGGCTGATCTCGCGCGATTTCACCATGGGCCAGATCGACAACCTGCGGCCGAGCATCGCGCGCATCGTCGCAGCGCGCCTGGACGGCATAACGCCCGCGCTGGAGCGCGGGGAGGCGGTGGACCTGCATCGGGAATTCGCGCTGGCCTTGCCCATGCTGGTTTTCGCCGAACTGTTCGGCATGCCCCAAGACGACATGTTCGGGCTCGCTGCCGGCATCGGCGCCATTCTGGAAGGCCTGGGCCCGCACGCCAGCGATCCCCAGCTCGCCGCGGCGGACCGGGCCAGCGCCAAGGTGCAGGCCTACTTCGGCGACCTCATACAGCGCAAGCGCACCGATCCCCGCCGCGACATCGTGTCGATGCTGGTCGGCGCACATGACGACGATGCCGACACGCTGTCGGATGCGGAGTTGATCAGCATGCTGTGGGGCATGCTGCTGGGCGGCTTCGTCACCACTGCTGCGAGCATCGACCATGCCGTCCTGGCGATGCTGGCGTATCCCGAACAGCGGCACTGGCTGCAGGCAGACGCCGCGGGGCTGAGGGCATTCGTCGAAGAAGTCCTGCGCTGCGACGCGCCCGCCATGTTCAGCTCCATCCCGCGTATCGCCCAGCGCGACATCGAACTGGGCGGCGTGGTGATCCCGAAGGACGCGGACGTGCGCGTGCTGATTGCGGCCGGCAATCGCGACCCGGACGCCTTCGCCAATCCCGACCGCTTCAATCCCGCGCGGTTCTACGGCACCAGTCCTGGCATGTCGACCGACGGCAAGATCATGCTGAGCTTCGGCCACGGCATCCACTTCTGCCTCGGTGCGCAACTGGCCCGGGTGCAGTTGGCCGAGAGCCTGCCGCGGATCCAGGCGCGCTTCCCCACGCTGGCATTGGCCGAGCAGCCGACCCGGGAACCCTCCGCCTTCCTTAGGACGTTCCGCGCGCTGCCGGTACGGCTGCACGCGCAGGGGGGCTGAGATGCGCATCGTGGTCGACCAGGATCTGTGCGGGACCACCGGGCAGTGCGTGCTGACACTGCCGGGCACCTTTCGCCAGCGCGAACCGGACGGCGTGGCCGAAGTGGGCGTGGCGACGGTCCCCCAGGCGCTGCACGCCGCCGTGCGGCTCGCGGCCAGCCAGTGCCCGGTCGCCGCCATTCGGGTCATTGAAAGCGATGCTGGCGATGACGAGCGCGCCAGCGCCGACCCTGCGCCTTCTCCGGCGGAGGCCGAGCGGCATGCCGCGAAAGACCAACGCAATCCAGGACGACACGATGGACGGTTCGAAGGCAAGGTGGCCGTGGTGACCGGCGCCGGCGCCGGCATCGGCAAGGCATGCGCCCTCGCCATCGCGCGCGAGGGCGGCAGGGTAGTGGTGGCCGACATTGACGGCTCGGCGGCCATCGCCTGCACCGCGCAGATCGCGACCGAAGCGGGCCGTGCGCTGGCCCTGGCCACGGACATTGCCGATGCACAGGCGGTGGCGGCGCTGTTCGAGACGGCGGAGCGGCACTTTGGTGGGGTCGACCTGCTGGTGAACAACGCGAGCGCCATGCATTTGACGCCGCGCGACAGCGCGATCCTTGACCTGGACCTGGCGGTCTGGGATCAGACCATGGCGGTCAATCTGCGTGGCACGCTGCTCTGCTGCCGGCAGGCCGTCCCGCGGATGATCGCCCGCGGCGGTGGCGCGATCGTCACCGTGTCGTCGTGCCAGGGGCTCAGTGGTGACACCGCACTGACGTCCTACGCCGCGTCGAAGGCGGCGATGAACATGCTGTCGGCCTCACTCGCCACCCAGTATGGTCATGCGCAGATCCGCTGCAACGCGGTTGCGCCGGGTCTCATCATGACCGAGCGTCTCCTCGCCAAGCTGGACGAATGCATGCAACGGCATCTGCGCCGCCACCAGCTCCTGCCGCGCGTCGGCCGCCCCGAGGACGTGGCCGCGCTGGTGGCGTTCCTGCTCTCCGACGATGCTGCGTTCATCACCGGCCAGGTCGTGTGCATCGACGGCGGCATGCTGGCGCATGTGCCGACATACGCCGACGGTGGCAACAGCCGCGCCGCGCGGCCGGCCGGCGACACCGCCGAAGCGGCCGCAGCGCCATGCGGCTGACGGACATGCTGCTCAACCCGCTAGACCGTCGACACCGAATGCGGCACGACATCCCGGTCGTGCCCGGCGCTTTCCCGCTGGTCGGGCATCTTCCCGCCATCGCCAGAGGCCTGCCGCACCTGCTGCGCCGCGCGGAACGGACGCTGGGTAGCTACTTCTGGCTGGATTTTGGCCCTGCCGGTCACCTGATGACCTGCATGGATCTGGATGCGTTCGCACTGCTCCGGCACAAGGACGTGTCCTCGGCGCTGATCGAAGAGATCGCGCCCGAATTGTTCGGCGGAACGTTGGTCGCACAGGACGGCGGGGCGCACCGGCAGGCGCGCGATGCGATCAAGGCGGCGTTCCTGCCCAAGGCGCTGACCCAGGCCGGCATCGGCGATCTGTTCGCGCCCATCATCCGGGCGCGCGTGCAGGCGTGGCGCGACCGCGGCGACGTAACCATCCTGCGCGAAACCGGCGATCTGATGCTCAAGCTCATCTTCAGCCTCATGGGAATCCCCGCGCACGACCTGCCGGAATGGCATCGCAAGTACCGGCAATTGCTGCAGCTGATCGTCGCGCCCCCGGTCGACCTGCCAGGATTGCCCTTGCGGCGCGGCCGCGCCGCCCGCGACTGGATCGACGCGCAGTTGCGCCAGTTCGTCCGCGACGCGCGTGCGCATGCCGCGCGCACCGGGTTGATCAACGACATGGTGAGCGCCTTCGATAGCAGCCACGATGCGCCCTCCGATGACGTCCTGATCGCTAATATCCGCTTGCTGCTGCTTGGCGGCCACGACACCACTGCCTCGACGATGGCATGGATGGTAATCGAGCTGGCGCGGCAGCCTGTCCTGTGGGAAGCCCTGGTCGAGGAGGCGCAACGCGTGGGCGCGGTGCCGACTCGGCACGCGGAGCTGGCGCAGTGTCCGGTCGCCGAGGCGCTGTTCCGCGAGACGCTGCGCTTGCATCCTCCGACCACGGTCCTGCCGCGTCGCGCGCTGCAGGAATTGCAACTCGGTCAACGGCGCATTCCCGCGGGCACCGATCTGTGCATCCCGCTGCTGCATTTCTCGACCTCAGCTCTGCTGCACGAGGCGCCTGATCAGTTCCGCCTGGCGCGGTGGCTGCAACGCACGGAGCCGATCCTGCCGGTGGACATGCTGCAGTTCGGTACGGGCCCACACGTCTGCATCGGCTACCATCTGGTATGGCTGGAACTGGTGCAGTTCGGCATCGCCTTGGCGCTGACCATGCACAAGGCCGGGGCGCGGCCGCGGTTGCTGGGCGGCGTCGAAAAAGGCCAGCGGTATTACCCGACCGCACATCCGTCCATGACAATCCGCATCGGATTCTCATGAGCTGGCATCGCATGCCCGTGTGGCGAAGCAGCGGCGCCGGCGAGGCGCGGCATTGCTGCACTCGGCGCGCGCGCTCGGTGCGACGCCGGCAACACTGCGGCGGCTCGCCGCTCGCCGTGGCCGTCTCCTGTCAGGTAACAAGGACATGAACAACATGCAAACCGGTTCCACGCCACACGACGACCGAACTGGCGTGTCCCCGCTTAGCGGATTGGGCGCGCAGGCGCGTGGCGCATCCAGCAAGCTACTACCGGAGACCTGGATGCAGGACGGCGCAAAGCGGGTCGAACAGGTTCTGGCGCGTCATCTCTGCGCCGAAAACGACGGTGAGACCGAGCTGATGGCGGCGATGCGCTACGCCACCTTGCATGGCGGGAAGCGCACGCGCGCCTTGCTCTGTCTGGCCGCCGGCGCACTCGTCGACACGCCGGCGCACATGCTCGACGACGTCGGCGCCGCCATCGAGATGATGCACGCCTGTACCCTGGTCCACGACGACCTGCCCGCGATGGACGACGACGTGCTTCGCCGCGGCCTTCCGACCGTGCACGTCAAGTTCGGCGAAGCCACTGCGATCCTGGTCGGCGATGCCCTGCAGGCGCACGCCTTCCTGATCCTGGCGAGCCTGAATGCGCCGGGCGACAACCGTATCGCGCTCGTGCGCGAACTGGCGCAGGCGGTGTCCGCCGAGGGTGCCGCAGGCGGGCAGGCCATGGATCTGTCGCTGGTTGGAAAGCACGTCGAGCTGGACAGGATCGTGGCGATGCACCGGATGAAGTGCGGAGCGCTAGTGCGCGCGTCCGTTCGCATGGGCGCGCTATGCGCCATCGCGGAGGATGCCGCGCACGCTGCGCTGTACTGTGCGCTGGATGGCTACAGCGCCAGTTTTGGCCTTGCGTTGCAGGTGATCGACGACATTCTCGACGGGACAGCGGATACCGCGACGCTGGGCAAGACCCCCGGCAAGGACGCAGCAGCGCAGAAGCCGACCTGCGCGTTGATCATGGGGCTGCCGGCAGCGCGCCAGTTCGCGGCGGATCTTTTGCGCGACGCCGGGGAGGCCATCGCCCCGCTGGGGCCGCGTGCGGAACGGTTGGCGCAGATCCTGGAACGGGCCAACGCGTGTCTGTTCGAGCACACGCCATGCGCATGAGCGAGCCCGTCCGCATGGAGTCGCCCCTGAGCCGTTGCGATCGGCGGGCGGCAGCGGTGCATGCTGCTCTGCGTCAGAGTCCGCGGCGATGATCGCAGCCGTTGCCCGGCATTACCGCGGCGCACGCGGCGTGCTGGCGCGCAAGCCTGTGCGACGGCCGGCGCCTGCATCGGGGGCACCTCGCCGCGCCGGAGCAGGGCGGCCGTCCGGCGCTGCCCATGCGCTGTCCGCGACGGGCGTGCGGCCACGTGCGCGGCGTCTGCCTGATCCTGGTTCTCGTCAAACCGTCTGCAGAAGGAACATCCCGCGTGAACGCGCTGTCCGAACAGATCCTTTCCGAATTGCGCCACCTGCTGAGCGAGATGAGCGATGGCGGCAGCGTCGGTCCGTCCGTCTACGACACGGCGCGAGCTCTCCAGTTTCACGGCAACGTCGACGGTCGGCAGGACGCATACGGGTGGCTTATCGCGCAGCAACAGGCCGATGGCGGATGGGGAAGCGCGGACTTCCCGCTGTTCCGCCATGCGCCCACATGGGCGGCGTTCCTGGCATTGCAGCGTGCCGATCCTCTTCCCGGCGCTGCTGATGCAGTCCAGGCTGCAATCCGCTTCCTCCAACGCCAGCCCGATCCCTACGCGCATGCGGTGCCGGACGACGCGCCGATCGGCGCGGAGCTGATCCTGCCGCGGTTTTGCGGCGACGCCGCATCCTTGCTGGGCGGCGTGGCGTTTCCGCGCCACCCGGCGCTGTTGCCGTTGCGGCAAGCGTGCCTGGTCAAGCTGGGGGCGGCGGCGACGTTGCCGAGCGGCCATCCGTTGCTGCACTCCTGGGAAGCCTGGGGGACGTCTCCCACCGCCGTATGCCCGGATGACGACGGCAGCATCGGCATCAGTCCGGCGGCGACCGCCGCCTGGCGTGCGCGCGCCGTGACACAGGGGAGCATGCCGCAGGTCGGGCGCGCCGACGCGTATCTGCAGGCGGCATCGCGGGCGACGCGCAGCGGCATCGAAGGTGTCGTTCCCAACGTCTGGCCGATCAATGTGTTCGAGCCATGCTGGTCGCTGTACACCCTGCATCTGGCTGGGCTGTTCGCGCATCCCGCGCTCGCCGAGGCGGTGCGCGTGATCGTCGCGCAGCTCGACTCCCGCTTGGGCGTGCGCGGTCTGGGCCCGGCCTTGCACTTCGCGGCCGATGCGGACGACACCGCAGTTGCGTTGTGCGTCCTGCGCCTTGCAGGCCGCGACCCGGCGGTCGATGCGTTGCGCCATTTCGAAATCGGCGAGCTGTTCGTCACCTTCCCCGGTGAGCGCAATGCCTCGGTGTCGACCAACATCCATGCCCTGCATGCCTTGCGACTGTCGGGAAAGCCCGCCGCCGGCACCCGCGCCTATGTCGAGGCCAATCGCAACCCGCATGGTCTGTGGAACAACGAAAAATGGCACGTTTCGTGGCTGTATCCCACCGCGCATGCGGTCGCTGCGCTGGCGCAAGGCAAGCCCCAGTGGCGCGATGAGCGCGCGCTGGCGGCGCTGCTGCAGGCGCAGCGCGACGACGGCGGCTGGGGCGCGGGTCGCGGGTCCACGTTCGAGGAAACCGCCTATGCGCTGTTTGCGTTGCACGTGATGGATGGGAGCGAAGAGGCGACAGGGCGCCGGCGCATCGCGCAGGTGGTGGCGCGTGCGCTGGAGTGGATGCTCGCCCGCCATGCGGCGCATGGATTGCCGCAGACGCCGCTGTGGATCGGCAAGGAACTGTATTGCCCCACTCGGGTCGTGCGCGTGGCCGAACTCGCCGGGTTGTGGCTGGCGCTTCGTTGGGGGCGGCGCGTCCTGGCCGAGGGGGCAGGAGCGGCGCCATGATCCAGACTGAACGCGCGCTCCAGCAGGTGCTGGAGTGGGGACGTTCCCTGACCGGGTTCGCCCACGAGCATGCCGTGGAAGCGGTTAGGGGCGGCCAGTACATCCTGCAGCGCATCCACCCGAGCCTGCGCGGCACCAGCGCCCGCACCGGTCGCGATCGGCAGGACGAAACGCTGATCGTGGCGTTCTATCGCGAACTGGCGCTGCTGTTCTGGCTCGACGATTGCAACGACCTTGGCCTGATCGCGCCGGAGCAGCTCGCCGCGGTGGAGCAAGCGCTGGGGCAGGGCGTGCCGTGCGCTCTCCCCGGATTCGAGGGTTGCGCTGTGCTGCGCGCTTCGCTGGCCACGCTCGCTTACGATCGTCGCGACTATGCTCAGCTTCTCGACGATACCCGGTGCTACTGCGCGGCGCTGCGCGCCGGACACGCGCAGGCGGTAGCGGCGGAACGCTGGTCCTACGCTGAGTACCTGCACAACGGCATCGATTCGATCGCCTACACGAACGTGTTCTGTTGCCTGTCCTTGCTGTGGGGGCTGGATATGGCGACCTTGCGCGCGCGTCCGGCGTTTCGCCAGGTCCTGCGGCTCATCTCCGCGATAGGGCGTCTGCAGAACGATCTGCATGGATGCGGCAAGGACAGGTCGGCCGGCGAGGCCGACAACGCGGTGATCTTGTTGCTGCAGCGCTATCCGGCTATGCCTGTGGTGGAGTTCCTCAACGACGAGCTGGCCGGCCATACGCGCATGCTGCACCGGGTGATGGCGGAAGAACGCTTTCCCGCGCCGTGGGGACCATTGATCGAGGCCATGGCTGCCATTCGCACGCAGTACTACCAGACCTCGCCCGGCCGCTACCGCAGCGACGCTGCGGGGGGAGGCCAGCGTGCGCCGGCCTGAACGCGCGGGAGGCGGCGGCGTGCGCGCACCGGCCGGCGATGTCCCGCTGGGACGGTGGTTGTGGCGACCTCGGTCAATCGGCTGGTGGCGGGCTCGTCCGCACGCCGCTGCATACATTGAAGCGCCCGATCCGGACATCATCATGAGGCGCTACGCGACGTCGGAAAGGACCATGACCCGAGCTGGCCGCAAAGGTTCAACTATGACGGGTCCAAGGCCTGACTAACAGAGCTGGCCCCGCAAATTCGGACAGTAGCTTGAGTGGATTTTCTGCCTGACAGCGGCGAGGATTCTTGCTGCGAATCAGGAGCGAAGATGACGAAGAAGAGCCGCCGGACGCATTCTCCGGCATTCAAGGCGAAGGTTGCTTTGGCTGCGGTCAAAGGCGACAAGACACTGGCGGAGCTGGCGCAACTGTTTGATGTTCATCCGAACCAGATCACGATCTGGAAAAACCAGCTCCTGGAAGGCGCCGCCGGCGTGTTTGGGCATGACAAGACATCGGCCGAGACGCCGGTCGATTTGAAGGCGTTACATGCCAAGATCGGCGAGCTGGCGTTGGAAAACGATTTTTTGTCCGGCGCGCTCACCAAGGCGGGCCTGCTGCGGATTCCGATTTATTCCGGCCGGGTATTCCGACTTGAAGCCGGCCATCGTTCCGATTTGAAGCCGGCCACGATTCCGAAATGAAACCGGCCGGCATTCCGATTTGAAGTCGGCCGGGTTTTTGGAAGTCGGCGTTTTCGTTTGGATCAGTCCCTCAGGCATCAAGTCCCGCGTTGATCAACGTGGGGAAGCGGATGCCGGCCAAGAGAGAACTGACCATGCGACAGATACGACAGATGCTGCGGCTTGCCCGTGATGGGGTGAGCGCCCGGGAGATTGGGCGCACGCTCGGCGTGGCGCGCAGCACCATCCAGGACAACCTCAAGCGTGCCTCGACTGCCGGGCTGGCGTGGCCTTTGGCGGGCGATCTGACCGACGCCGTTCTTGAACAACGTCTGTTTGCCCATGCCGGCGTCAGGCGCGGCTTTCGCCGGCGCCGGGAGCCGGATTGGGCCTCGCTGGCCTGTGAGCTGAAGCGGCCTGGCGTCAATCTGATGGTGCTGTGGGAGGAGTACCGGGCGGTCCACCCGGAAGGTTATGGCTACAGCCGGTTCTGCGATTTATTCCGAGAATTCGACCGGCGGCTGTCTCCGACGATGCGGCAGGACCATCCGGCCGGCGACAAGGTCTTTGTCGATTACTCCGGCAAGAAGATCATGATCGTTGATCGCGAAACCGGGGTTGTACGCGATGCGGAGATCTTCGTCGCCGTGCTTGGCGCCTCGAATTACACCTACGCCGAGGCGACCTGGACGCAGACACTTCCGGACTGGATCGAGGCCCATGTCCGGATGTTCCGGTTCTTTGGCGGGGTGCCGCGCCTCGTCGTCCCTGACAATCTGAAGTCCGGCGTGCACCGGGCTTCGTTCTACGACCCTGAAATCAATCGCAGCTACGGGATGATGGCGTCCCATTACGGCGTTGGCGTCCTTCCGGCACGGCCAAGAAAGCCGCGGGATAAGGCAAAAGTGGAGGCCGGGGTTCGGTTTGCCCAGACCTATATCCTCGGGCGGCTTCGTCGCCAGACCTTCTTCTCGTTGGCCGAGGCGAACGCAGCCATTGCCGCTGCGCTGGAGCGGATCAACGCGCACATCATGCGCCGGCTCGGTGTCAGTCGCCGTCAATTGTTCGAGACGGTCGAGATGTCGGTCCTGGCGTCGTTGCCGGACGCCGATTATCAGTTTGCGGAATGGCGCGTGGCCCGCGTCTCGCTCGATTATCATGTCGAGATCGACGGCCCCCGTGGGTCGGTCAAAATCCCCCGGGTATGGTCACTTGAAACTCCCCCACCTGATGATCGCCGTCAGCGCCGCTGAACAGCAGTAGCCGGTCAGGCAGGACGTTTATGTTCGACCCCTTTAGCCAGCAAGGGGCCGGGGAGTTGAACGTCTTGAAGCGACATCTGCAAAGCACCGTACTTACATTACTTGATCGCAACACCAGCCAGCGCGAGATTCACCGGCTGACGGGTGTCGATCGCAAGACGATCCGGCGTTATCAGGCGCTGCGGGCCGGTGCGGAGGCAAATTCCCCCGGGGAAGTGACCACCGGCTCGGTGAGCGCGGACGGCCAAATTCCTCCACCCCGACCACCGGCTTTTGGGACATCGGAAGCGACGGTCACCAGCAGCCTGGCCCGTTCGGCTTGCGAAGCGCATCGGACGTGGATCGAAGAACAGGTCCGGCTGAAGCGGAACGCGCAGGCGATTTACCAGGACCTGGTTGATCAATTTGGCTTTCCGTCCAGCTACCAGAGTGTCAAGCGGTTTGTGCGCCGGTTGCGGCACGCTGATCCTGAGCAGTTTGATCGTCTTGAGTTCCTCCCCGGCGAGGAAGCTCAGGTCGACTATGGCGAGGGCGCGCCGACGGTTGATCCGAAGAGCGGGCGGTACCGTCGTCCCCGCCTGTTCGTGATGACGCTACGCTACTCGCGGCGCAGCTTCCGGCGGGTAGTCTGGAAGTCCAGCCAACAAGTCTGGGCGCAGCTCCACGAAGAGGCGTTCCGGTATTTTGGCGGGGTCCCCAGCTATGTCGTGCTCGACAACCTGAAGGAAGGCGTCCTCAAGCCGGATTTGTACGAGCCCCAGCTCAACCCGATTTACAGCGCGATGCTGGCTCATTACGCCGTGGTCGCCGATCCCGCGCGCGTGGCCGATCCAAATCGGAAAGGATGCGTCGAGAATGCGATTCAACATACCCAGGGCACTGCGCTGGCCGGACGGCGCTTCGAGACGCTGGAGGCGCAAAACGAGTTCTTGAGGCACTGGGAGGAGAACTGGGCTTCCAAACGCATCCACGGCAGCACGCGCCGTCAGGTCGAGGCGATGTTCCAGGAAGAGAAGCCGCACCTGCGGCCGCTGCCTGTCGCTCCCTTCCGCATCTTCACCGAAGTCGTCCGGACTGTCTGCGACGACACCACCGTACGCGTCGACAACAGCTATTACGCCGCGCGGCCCGCGCCGATCGGCAGCCAGGTCGTCGTGCGCATCTACACCACCACGATCGAGATCCGTGATCGCCACACCCGTGCGCTGCTGCGTGTTCATTCCCGGATGGCGCACCCCGGTTCTGTCGTCCTGCCGACCAGCGAACGGCCGTTCAACCCGTCGCGGCAAACCGCCGTGCTGCTGGCGAGCGCCGAGCGCATCGGACCGCAGACCAGGGCCTTGTGCCAGCAGGTGTTCGACACCGAAGGGCGCCCCGGACAGCGCGCGATGTGGGGCATTGTCGGGCTGGGCCGGAAGTATCCGGCGCGGCTGGTCGAGCAGGCCTGCGCGCACGCCATCGACAACCGCATCTACCGCTACAAGCACGTGCGTGCGACCGTCGAGCGGTTGTTCGAACAGGCGATCGAGCAGGTTGGAGTGACGCCACAGCCGGCATCGCCGCTCACCCAGGATCATCCGCTGATCCGTACCCCCGCGGAATACGGCGACCTCTTCAGCCGCGCTGTGCGGCGCGACGCCGACGACAATGGTCGGCAGGCCGAGGCTCACGACGATCACGCCACGGCAATCCGCGCTCGTGTCGCCTGCGCAACCCCGGCCAACTCCGGCGCCACGAGCGCTCCCGCTGCACCTTCTCACCTTAAACTGGAGACCTAGCCACATGATGACCATGCCGGAAATTGAGCGTTGCCTACGACAGCTGCGCCTGTCGGGTGTCCGCGACACGCTGCAGACGCGCGTGCTCCAGGCGCAGGGCGCCAACCAGCCCTTCCTCGAGACCTTCTCCCTTATCCTGCAGGATGAACTGGACCGTCGTCAGTCCCGTCTTATCGAGCGGCGATACCAGCAATCCGGGCTCGACGAAAAGCTGACGCTCGCCGAGTTCGACTGGTCCTTCAATCCCAAACTGCCACGTCAGACCTGCTTCCAGCTCCACACCCTGGCGTTCATTGCCGCTGGCGAGAACGCTCTGCTTGTTGGCAAACCTGGCACCGGGAAGTCGCACATCGCCAAGGCGATTGCCTATCAGGCGATCCTGCAAAGCCACAAGGTCCAGTATCTTGAGACCGACGACTTCTTCCACCGCTACGCCCTGAACTCTCCGGCACAACGCGAGGTCCGGCTGCGAACCATCATCGACTGCGATCTCCTCGTGCTGGACGATCTATTCCTCGCACGCGCCATCCCCGACGACGCCGGCACTTTGCTGCAGACCCTGATCCATCAGCGTTACAAACTGCGCCGCAGCGTCATCGTCACCTCCAATCGCGTCGTGCAGGATTGGGGGGCATACCTTGGGGACAACACTATGAGCACGACGATCCTCGATCGCCTTATGCATCATTGCCATCTGCTTGAGTTCGACGGACGCAGCTATCGGCTCAAAGAAGCCGCTGAAGCTCTTGCCCGGGAAACAAACTCAAACTAACAGTCCCTTGTCCTGCCTCGCGGGTGGAGGAATTTGACTGACCACACCCGGAGGAATTTGAAGTGACCCGCGGGGACGGCTTCTTCTACTCAGTTCCACACGGCCTGATCCGGGAGCAGGTCGACGTCCGCGCCACCACCCGGACCATCGAGCTGTTCCATCGGGGTTCGCGTGTTGCGGCTCACCAGCGCCGCTACGGCGGCCGCCGGCACGGCACCGATCCCGACCACATGCCCAGCGCGCATCGGCGTTACGCCGAGTGGACTCCCGAGCGGTTCCGTCGCTGGGGACGATCGATCGGGCTAAACACTGAGGGTCTCGTCCTCGCCATTCTGGCCAATCGGCCTCATCCCGAACAAGGATTCCGGACCTGTCTGGGTGTGCTTCGGCTGTTCAAGGATCTCGATCCGGAACGCGCCGAGTTGATCGCGGCCCGCGCGGTTGCGGTCCGCGCGCTGACCTACAAGAGCATCGCCTCGATCATCGCCAACAAGCTCGACCGCAGCGCTCGCCCCACCGATGACGTCGTCGTCGACCATCCCAATCTGCGCGGCCCCGGCTACTTCCATTGAAAGGAAAATCCAGCATGCTGACCCATCCCACGCTCGACCTGCTGCAAAATCTCGGTCTCCACGGCATGGCCAAAGGCTTCAAGGAGCTTGATGCCCAGCCCGAAGCACGCAGCCTCGAACATGCCGAATGGCTGGCCCTGCTCCTGGAACAGGAGAAAACGCAGCGACAGCAAAAGCGGTTTGAGAGCAGAGCTCGCGCCGCCAAGCTACGTCATGCCGCTTGCGTCGAGGATGTCGACTACCGTGCCATCCGCGGGCTCGACCGCACGCTCTTTCTAAAACTCGCCGCCGGCGACTGGATCCGAGCGAGGCATAATCTCCTCGTCACTGGGCCATGCGGCGTCGGCAAGAGTTGGCTTGCTTGCGCCCTCGGCCACAAGGCCTGCCGGGACGACTTCGCCGTTGCCTACCATCGCGTCCCGCGTCTGTTCGCCGCTCTCGCACTGGGACGCGCCGACGGACGCTATACCAGGATGCTGCGGGCGATCGCACGACTTGATCTGCTGATCCTGGACGACTGGGGACCAGAACCTCTCGACGCCGACCAGCGCCGTGATTTGCTCGAAATCGTCGAGGATCGATACGAAGCCCGTTCGATCATCGTCACCAGCCAGCTGCCCGTCGATCGCTGGTACGAAATCATCGGAAACCCCACCATCGCCGACGCGATCCTCGATCGCCTCGTCCACAATGCCTACCGCATCGAACTCAAAGGAGAGAGCCTCAGGAAGCAGAAGCAACCCGCTCAAGATCAACCGGTCTCTTGACCTTCCCAGCCCTCGACGACATCATGAAATTGACCCATGCGAACGACGCCACGGGTGGCCGGCTTCAGATCGGAATACCCGGCCGGCTTCGAATTGGAATGCATGGCCGGCTTCGTTGGAATCCACAGCCTGCTGAGCGCAAAGCGATGATCGACCGCGATCATGATCTTTCTATCGTGCGCCAGGCGAAGGTCCTGAAGCTGGCTCGCAGCACGGTCTACTATGAACCTCGGCCAGTTTCGGCCGAGGACCTTGCCTTGATGCGTCGGCTCGATGAGCTGCATCTCGATTATCCCTTCGCGGGAGCGCGTATGCTGCGATCGTTGCTGCGGCGGGAGGGCGTATACGCCGGTCGCCGCCACATCGCGACGCTGATGAAGCGCATGGGGATCGAGGCGGTCTATCGTCGCCCGAACACGAGCAAGCCGGCTCCGGGTCACAAGATCTACCCGTACCTGTTGCGCGGATTGAAGATCGAGCGGCCCGACCATGCGTGGGCAATGGACATCACCTACATTCCGATGCGGCGTGGCTTCGTCTATCTCGCGGCGGTCGTCGATGTGTTCAGCCGACGGGTCCTGGCCCATCGCGTCTCGATCACAATGGAGGCGGCCTTCTGCGTCGAAGCGGTCCAGGAGGCGTTGGCGAAGCACGGCAGGCCCGAGATTTTCAACACGGATCAGGGCAGCCAGTTCACCAGCCTCGAGTTCACCGATGTGCTGCTGGACGCGAAGATCGCCATCAGCATGGACGGCAAGGGCGCCTGGCGCGACAACGTGTTTGTCGAGCGGCTCTGGCGCACGGTCAAATACGAAGAAGTATATCTCCGCGCCTACGACAGCGTGTCCGAGGCGCGAGCGTCAATTGCCAAGTATCTGGCCTTCTACAATCAGGGACGCCCTCACTCGAGCCTTGACGGGCGCACGCCCGACGAGGCTTACTTCGGCACGCAAGCTATGGTGATGGCCGCATGACCGGAGCTATGCGGGATTTTGGGTGACGAGGCGATCAGGCGGCGTGGTTTTCCGGCACTTGGATGACCTCGATGCCGTTTTCGAATCTGACACCTGCGCTGACCTTCGGCAACTGATTTGTGCCTTTCAGCCGCCGCCAGGTCTTTGATGCGGCGCAGAGCAGCTTGAACACCATCAACTTGGCAGTCGTTGACGATAACGAACCTTTCGTGCGCACCGTTCTGTGCCGGACCGTCGCGAACACGCTTTCGATGGGATTCGTCGTCCGCAAGTGGTCCCAATGCTCGGCGGGGAATTCGTAGAACGCAAGCATTGCGTCGCGATCTTTCGTCAGGCACTCGACCGCCTTGTCGTACTTCGCTCCGTATTTCTCGGCAAAGACATCGATCGCCACTTCGGCCGAAGCTCGGTTGGACGCCAAATAGACCTCGCGCAGATCCTTCTTCATGCTGGCCTGTACCGACACTGCGACTTTGTTCAAGATATTCGCGGTTTTGTGCACCCAGCACCGCTGATGTCGCGTGGCGGGAAAGACCTCGTCGAGCGCCTTCCAGAAGCCGAGCGCGCCGTCACCGACGGCGATTTCCGGGGCGATCTTCAGCCCTCGGGTTTTCGCCTCGACGAGCAGTTCGTGCCAGCTCTGCGTGCTCTCGCGCACGCCGACCTGGAAGCCGATGAGTTCCTTCTTGCCTTCCGGCGTCGCGCCGATCAGCACCAGCATGCATTCGCTGTGGTCTTCCATGCGAGCCTGCAGGAAGACGCCGTCCGCCCACACGTATACGTACCGGCGCGCCGACAGATCGCGCTTCTGCCAACGCTCGTACTCGAGCTGCCACTCCGTCGTCAGTCTGGAAACCACCGCCGGAGAAAGATTCGGCGCATCCTTGCCCAAGAGCGCCGCCAGCGCCTCCTGGAAGTCGCCCGTCGAGATGCCTCGCAGGTACAGAACCGGCAAAAGTGCATCCAAGCTCTTCGTGCGCCGTGCCCACAACGGCAGGATCGCCGAGGTGAAGCGGATCCGCTCGCCATCGCTGGTCACCGCGCGATCGCGAATCTTTACCCGGGCGACTTCGACGGCGCCGATCCCCGTCTGGATCGTCCGCACTGGACCATGGCCGTGTCGCACGAGGCGGTCGCGGCCATCGGGAAGCTTCAAGCCCTTCATCGCGGCGAGAAACGCCTCGGCTTCCATCTCGACAGCCTGCGCAAGCAGCTGCCGAGCTCCAGATCGCAAAATATTCGTCAGTGGATCGTCGATCTCATCGGGCTGACGCAGTGGGACAATGTTGCTATGCTCGTTCATGGCGTATCGCTCTCCTTGAGGTTCTGGCAGGCTCGACACCCGCCTCGATACGCCGCCTATCTCATTCCGTCATCACCCAGTTTCCCGCATAGCTCCATGACCGTCGCCGACGGTTTTGTCGTCGCTCTGGTCGGGCTACGCCCTCCCGACGCAACGACAAAACCGTAAAGCCCCGCGTTCAGCATAACCCGGCAGGAATCCACTTAAATCCAGCGGGGCGCTGTCCAAACAACCGGGGCCAGCTCTAACCATCATACCTCAGCCGCGCTCGCGCCGTCTCCGCAACCCTGACCGGCTCCGACGGCACGAGCGCTACCGTTGTGCCATTGGCGAGATCAAAAGGAAAGCTTGACAACAAACCGCAATTAAAGGTCCGAATGACCCCAAGGCTATCATCGCCGGCCACCCCCCACCGCGAGCGCCTCTTGATCGAATAGCCCGGCGCGCCGCTTCGCCCTGCGAGAACTGCAACGGGGAGCTGCGCGTCCGGCCTGAACATGGGCCAGCGTCCACGATCGCGCGTATGCTTGCCCCTGCGCGATCTGATTCATCGACATTTTGGAAGCAATCGCGTTGCGCAAGCGGAGGCAATAATCCCTTTGAGAGCTGCGGGCCTGAGCTGCCGCAATATTCATCCATTTGTAGGCGAGAACGACATCCTGCGGAACGCCATGACCTTTGTCATACATCAGGCCGAGCATCGCCTGGGCAAATGGAATTCCGGCATTTGCGGCCTGAATATATAGGTCGACTGCAGCATCGTAGACTTTTGGTGCGCCGAAGCCGTTTTCGTACATGAAACCAAGCATCGCCTGTGCTTGCGCGTCGCCGCGTAAGGCAAGTGGGGTGAGCTGGCGGACTGCTTTCTGATAGTCCCCATGTGCATAGGCGCTCCTTGCCGATGCGATGGCGTCTGCGCGTGCTGGCGCCAACGCGACAAGCAGAGCCATCATTTGCGCCAGCACGAACCAGATGATGTCGCGTCGAGCCAGCAGCGGGATATGACAATGATCAGCGGACATTGCGAACACGCAAGTCATCTGTAATGCTCGCGCCGACTGCACCGCGAAGCTTCGAACGTAGCTCCTCTGCCAGCTGGTGCGCATCGCTGCCGGTCTGGATGATCTGGGGTCGAATGAAGATGATCAACTCCGTCCGCTGCCCCTTTTTGCTCTGGTGTGAAAACACATCGCCAAGACCGGGAATCTCGTCAAGTAGCAGAATGCCGCTGCGGCCTCCCTTGTGGTCTTCACTGATCAGTCCGGCCAGCACCACGGTTTGGCCGTTTGTCACAGAGACCGCGCTCTTCACCCTGCGCTGGGACACGGTCGGCGTAAGCTCGGATGAGCCGGCCGAGGATACCTGGCTGATCTCCTGTTCGATCTCGAGACTGACGTGTCCACTTGTGGTGATACGCGGCACAACGCGAAGAATAATGCCGGTGTTGCGGTAGTCGATAGTATTAACCACAGTGCCGTTTTGCGATGGATAACTCGTTTTGCTAGTCTGGACCGGAACGACATCGCCGACCTGAAGGGTTGCGGCCTGGTTGTTGGTGACAACGAGTGAAGGATTGGACAACACATTGACGCTGGTCACCCCGTGTAGCGCATCGAGGATAATGGCCGGCTGTGACTCCGATCCGATCAGGAAGTTGAATCCCGGAATTGCGCGATTCAGCAGCGCGTTCGCTGCGGTAAGAATAGAACCCTGGTCGGTCTTCAATCCAAGCTGCTTGCTGGTCAGATAGCTCTGGACACCGTAACTCAGCTCGTTGGTGAGCTTTACCTCCGCGATCGTCGCCTCGATGCCGACCTGGCAGCACGGGTTGATCGAGCTGCTTTAAGGTGGAACTGATGATCCGATAGTTTTCGCGACTGGCATAGATTAAGACAGAGTTACTCACGATATCAGGGGTGATCCGTACGTTGGGCATGACCGGCGGTCCACCACCGCTTAGTGTGTCAAGTCCACCGCTGGCATCCGTTCCGTTCGACGAATTCAAGCCTGATGGGAAGGGGTTACTTACGCCGTTGCCGCCCGACGCGGGGGGGGACAGGCTGGGGGACGGCGCGGACGTATTCGCAGACAGCCGTTCGGCAGCCGAATTCGGGCGAGCGACCTCCTTATCGCCGATGTCGATCGACGTCGAGGCGCTGCCGACGAACATCTGGTTCAGCACCTTGGCCAAGTGGCGGGCGTCACTATAGCGGACACGATAGACACGAACGCCGGTTTGAGCCGAGTCTGCCCGATCGAGCCGATGGATCCAAGTCGCTACGGTCTGGAGCAACGGCGGCTTGCGCGTTACGACCATGATGGCGTTCAACCTGGAGACGACTTGAAGCTTCACAAGGTCATGACTGAGCCCGTTGTCGCCGGAATCCAGGATACTCTCGAGCTCTGCGATCAGAGGCTCTGGCGCGGAATTGTGAATGGGATAAATGCCTACCGATTGGCCTTTCATCCAGTCGACATCAAAGCTCAGGGCGGTTTCGACGGCCGTTCGCCGCTCGGGTCCGGTCCCCTGGATCAGAAGAAGGTTTCGCGTGGGGTCCGCACGTACGCTACCAGTGCGGGTTGCAAAGCTGTCCATCAACTTGAGGATGGTTTTCGCTGCAACATATTGCAGCGGTACCACTGACACACCATAGCCGGCTTCGGAATGACCAGCACCGGCATCGACGTGGCCGGCTCCAGTGGCATTGCCGAGGGGAGTGACTTTGTATCCGCCCGTATCGCGTACCAGCGCAAGGCCGGAAAGTCGCAGCGCGCTCTCGAGCACGAAAACGATGTCAGATCTGGGCACCGGTCGCGCGGACACCAGGCTGACTGTGGCCTGCTCGCGTGGATCGATGGTATAGCCGAGACCGAGAGTGTCCCCGAGCATCACCTTTAGCACGGTGGCGACAGGTGCGTTCTCGAAGTTCAGATCGTAGCCGGGACCATTTGGGGTCTGCTGCGGCCGCGCCTCCGTGGCTTCGAAGACCTCAGAACCCGAATAGGTGCTGCTTGCTACACCTTGTGAGTTAGGCGACGCTTGGAAAGACGCGATCGGCTGTTCGCCGCGCGGAAGGATGTCGAGCGATCGGACCTTGTCGAGGACGTCCAAATCAGCGGGTGCTGTCGTAGGTGTGCCGTTCGTGACGATGCTACATGAGGCGAACAGAAGCATTGCCGCGACAAGCAGCATGTTGCGCGCGACTCCACCGCACTGACTTCGACTTACTGGAAGACTCACTGGATTGCGATCCACTTAGGCTAGTGATGGATGTGGCTTGGAGCTCCGCGGCAGATTTACCGTCCCGCGCACGAAAGCCAGCAACGAGGGTGCGCCGATCCGCCGCGATTAACCACTTCCATGTCGATAGCCAATCGTTTGAAGTTGAAGCCCATTCCGCGGAGGACGGTGATCTGGCCACCAAGTTTATCTTGCCGAAGCACGAGTTCGATCGCTTATGTCCAGCCGACTCATCCTGTTATCGGTTGCCCGCCCACATCTTCTTCGAAGTGCGGTGGAATGGATGACTTGTTTGCCCGTTGCAGTATTTGATGCGCTTGAAGTCGCTCCGCCCACATCGACGCTACTGAAGAGCCGGATCGCGACCCTGAAGAGGCGCAATGGCAAGAAGAGCTCAACGTTGCGGCGAGTGCCCAGTTTGCGGTGTAGTTCGTCGCAGTCATTATCTCGTACCGTTTGAGTGGCCAAGCGTCATAGGCCCACGTATCCAGGTGCCGCTATAGGAAGAGTGTCGTTGGCGCTCGCCACCGGCGGGTTGGTGAAGCTCAACGTCTCTTCAAACGACGGGCCTCGTGCGGATAGCGTTTCATGTTTGGGCTGGTTTGACCACGCGCCTCACTCGCCGGCCGCGGTCACCGGGATCGTTCAAGGCTCAGCGCCAGCGCCACGGACGTCGTGCAGGAGTAATCGTGGCAACTCGTGAACGTTCATCGATCCGCCGCATCAGCGCCGGATCCTCGCCTGGTTAGCGGCGGGTGGCCGCCCATAGGCGCTTGAGCGGACAAGACGGAGCAACTGGCAGTGCCTGCGACGGGCGGCTTTCCATGATTGCTGCGCCGTACTTGGCGCTGCCGCTGTCGAATGTGCGGGCCACCGGCTCCAGAAGTTGCTGCTTTCGTTACCCCGGGTGCAGCTGATAGCGCTGCGTCAGATTGCCCTCTGTCGCATGCCTCTGCAGCCCCATCAGCGCGATGTTCGTATTCAGTGCCGCATCAATCTTTCGTCTCGTGCTCTGGGTCATTCTCCCCTCTGTAGCTTTCGGCGGAGCGGCCTAAGTCAAATTGGCCAACCGGTCAGCGTCTCAGGGCCGCTCCAGCTTTAAGTCTTCAGCAAGGACTGTACCAATCTGCAGGGGCGACATGGCGCCTATCTGATATGTCGCGTTCGCGACGGAGCTGGCGGATTGTAGGCTTCGTTCCCCTCCTTGTTCGGAGTCGAACACTAGCGCATTCGAGCCGACGAAGCGCGCGGCTCCCCGGCGGACGATCTGCCTAAACAACACTGCGAGCCGATGTCGGCGTCTCTCACAATTTGGCATGTGACTTGCCAGAGGTGTTTGACGAGTCGAGTCGGGTCCGATGCCGACCCCTGGGCGCGAGCGGATCATGTTATGTGCGGCACATCGTCAACGCAATTCATCGAGCATCTCCGGCGGATGTGTCCGGCACACCTGGAGGGCGACGCGCAACCCGGTGATCGGCCGACGAGAACTTGGGAGATGTTTGACTTGTCGGCAGAGTCATTTGCCGACGAAGCCGCCCGCTTTTCTGGTCTCGAGCGTATTGCGCTGCGGGAAATGATGGCGGCCGCTCCTGCAATCGACCAGTTTTCGCCAGCCTTTCTTCGCGAAGTGGTCGCGTTTCCTCACCGCCTTTCGGACGGCACACCCGTCTTTGCCATGGCGGATCCCACCGACCAGCCCTCGCGTAGAGCCGCGGAGCTGGTGTTCGGGGTGCCGACCTCATTTAAGGTAGCTTCGATAGAGGACATTACTATCCTTCTCGATCAGAAGCTCGGGGCTGCGGAAGAGAGGGGGCAGTCCGCCGTTCAGCAGCTACGCGATGACGACATCGAAAGTCTGCGCGACCTAGCAAGCGGCGCGCCCGTCGTGCGCGCGGTCAATGATCTGATCGAAAAAGCCCTCGAAATGCGCGCTAGTGACATTCATGTCGAGCCGTTCTCAACGGGCCTTACGGTTCGGCTGCGAATCGATGGGCTGCTTCGTGCCATTCAGCCGCCAGCGGGTGTGCTGCCCCAGGCAGTCATCTCTCGCATCAAGATCATTGCTGGATTGAACATCGCGGAGCGACGTCTGCCGCAAGATGGAGCTGCGCGAATTCGGGTCGGTCGCGAGATCGACGTGCGTGTTGCTATCATGCCGACGCAGTATGGCGAGTCCGCGGTTCTGCGCCTTCTGCCGAAGGACCGCTCCCAGCTTGCAGTAGACCGTCTCGGCCTTTCCGAGCGCGATGAGGCTGTTCTGCGCAGGCTGATCACGGCTCCGCACGGCATGATTGTGGTCACAGGGCCGACTGGCAGCGGCAAAACGACAACTCTCGCAACCATAATGTCCATGCTCAATGTGCCAGAACGGAAAATCCTGACGGTCGAGGACCCCGTGGAATACGACATCCCCGGAATCAATCAGTCGCAAATCAAGCCTGCCATCGGGCTTACTTTCGCGAGTGCACTCCGCTCCTTCCTTCGTCAGGATCCCGACGTGATCATGGTCGGTGAAGTCCGGGATCCGGAAACGGCGAATGTTGCCGTCCATGCCGCGCTCACGGGACATCTTGTGCTCACGACGCTGCACGCCGAAACGGCCGTGGCGGCCGTGCCGCGACTCCTTGATCTCGGTGTGGAAGGCTATCTTTTGCGATCGACTTTGCGTGGCGTCATCGCACAGCGGCTGGTGCGACAACTCTGCGAGCACTGCAAGGCGCCGACACCGTTCGGCGAGGATGAACAGAGCCAGGACACCGGAGTGAGCCGCCTCGGACTATCTGCAGGGGAAATCATGTGGCAGCCGCGGGGCTGCGCACGCTGCAGCCACAGCGGTTATCGCGGTCGGATCGGAGTATTTGAACTCCTCGAACTCAGCAGCAGTTTGCGTGAGCTGATCGCCGATAATGCCGATGGGCTGGCAATCGACCACGCGGCGATCGGCGGGGGGATGACGACGATGCTGGACGATGGGATTGCTAAATGCCGAGCTGCAATCACAGCGCCGGCTGAAATTCTTCGTGTTGTTGCTGAACGCTGAATCAGGATTATGCCAAGTTTCCGCTATCGAGCGTTGACCCAGTTCGGAGAGATCGTTGCCGGCTCGTTGGTCGCATCGACGCAAGCAGAGGCCGAGCGCCGGATTTCATCTCTGCATCTGCTACCGATTGAAGCCGTGGAGGAGGCCCGTTCCGCGTCGGTATTTCGCCGCGGATTCTGGCCTAACCGCCCTTCATACGCGGAGGTCACGAGTTTCACGCGCGACCTTGCGCTGCTTCTGAAGGCAGGAGCGCGCCTTGATGACGCTCTTGATCTGCTGTCAGGCGATCGCGATGTTGGCCGGCTGCGGCCGGTGATTAGACGATTGAGGTTGGCCGTGCTTGGCGGCGAAAGCTTTACCGATGCAGTTTCCGCGCAACCTGATCTGTTTCCGTCAATGTATGGCGCACTCATGAAGGTTGGTGAAGCCTCTGGTACGCTCAGCCAAGTCCTTGAGGTTCTGGCCGCGGAGCGTGATCGGACCGAGGCAACTCGGCGGAAGCTCAGTGATGCCATGCATTATCCGATCTTCGTTTTGCTTGCAGCGGGCTGCGTTATGCTGTTCTTCATTCTGGCTGTGTTGCCGCAATTTTCCTCAGTGCTGCGCGATTTCGGCGGCCGCGCTGACCCGGCACTTGGCTTTTTCATGGAAGCCTCTGATCTGATGCGAGCTAACCGCGCTTTGCTGCTGATCTCAGGCGCGTTCGTCCTGGCCGGGGGCTGGTGGCTCATGCGGCAGACCAAGGTGCGTGCTTCGATCGTCGCTGCGCTTGCAACGCTGCCTGGAATTGGCAGAATCTTCGTCTTCCACCGCACGAGCCTGTTCTGTCGGAACTTGGGACTGTTGTTGGGGTGTGGCGTTAATCTCACCGCAACGCAGCGCATTCTCGTCGACGTGATGTCCGTGACCTCGTCTCCTGCCCCGTGGATCGAAGCGGCTGATCGCGTTCGGTACGGCGGCAAGCTGTCGCAAGCGCTGGCAGAGTCCAACGTGCTCCCGCCCATGGCGGTTCGCATGCTACGGCTGGGCGAGGAGACCGGCGAATTGCCGGTGCTGGCCGGCCGCATCGCGGAATTTTATGAAGCGAAACTCCAGCGCAGCCTTGATCGTGTCTTGGGAATGGTCGGGCCAGCCGCAATACTGACAATCAGTATTGTCGTCGGAGGCCTGATCGTTTCGGTCATGACGGCGCTGCTTTCCGTCACGCAGCTCGTCGACTGACGAAGCGCAGAGGAGATCAGCATGACAACAGAATGCCAGCCGGTCGCGGAACGTCGTGCATACCAATCGGGACTTATATGGCGTATTCCAGTGGAGGCCCCCGAAGGCGAGCGCGGATTTACATTGGCCGAGATGCTGGTTGTGATCACCATCATAGGCCTGATCATGGGGCTGATCGGGCCAAGGGTCCTCAATTATCTCGTGGAGTCCAAGGTCAAGGCAGCCAAGATCCAGTTGCAGAGCTTCGCGAGCGCACTGGACCTCTTTTATCTGGACGCGGGTCGTTATCCCACGGCATCAGAAGGGTTACGAGCCTTGGCGAGCCGGCCCGCCGGCATTCCGGCCTGGAACGGCCCGTACCTGAGAGGCGGCGCGATCCCCGCCGATCCCTGGAATACGCCTTATGTTTATCGCACCCCCGGCGAGCGTGGCCCATACGAGATCATATCCTATGGCGCCAACGGTCAGGAGGGAGGCAGCGGTACGGCTGCCGACATTGTGCTCGGTGCGCAGACGAGTGCACGCAATGAGTGATGGTCAACGCGGCTTCACATTGCTGGAGGTGGTTTGCACGCTCGCAATCACCGGAATGATCGCGGCCGTGCTATTGCCGTTCGTGCCGCGGCAGACCTCCAAGGCAGGGCTGCAGGCCTATGCTCTTGCGGCCGCCTCGATCCTGAAAGCTGACCGGGCGATGTCGGTCGGCGGTGGCGTCAGGGTGGATACTCTGGTTGATCCGCCAGGCCGGGCGATTCGTTCGGGGGCCAGCTCCGCTGCTGTCCAGGTGCCGGACGACGTCGAATTCGAGGCGATATTGCCACGCAGCTGCAACCAACGTCCGGTCTTATCGACGATCAGTTTCTTTCCCGATGGCCTGTCCTGCGGTGGTGCGATTGCACTCTGGCGGGCTGACCTGCGTCTCGAGATCAGGATCGACTGGCTGACTGGGAGGATTGAGGTTGTCTCTCGTTCCCTCATCAATGGCTGAAGAGAGTGACGCTGGCTTCACTCTAATAGAGATGCTAGTCGCGCTCGGGGTGCTCAGCCTGTCACTTGGGTTAATTGGCACGGTCGTATCAACCAATATGCGTGCCGTTCGTAAGATCGAGGAGAGGGTCGCAGTCATCCAAGAGGCGAGCGCGGCTCTTGTCACCGCGATTCCAGGCCGTGATCGGTTGCTACCCGGTACATTGCGCGGTGCGTCCGCCTCCGGCGAGTGGACTGTTCTGGTTGCGCCGATCGGGACGGGTTGGGACGTCGCCGCCGGTCAGGCGGGCTGGATTCCTCGCATGGTGGAGCTGCGTGTCCGTTCGGCATCGGGCGCCGTCGTCGATGTGCGCACAGTGCGACTGGCGCGGACTGCAGGCTGATGTGTGCGGCATCAGAACATCGTGAGGAGCGAGCCGGTTTCACCCTGATCGAGGCCCTGGCTGCGCTTGCTGTCGCGGGGCTCGTGATGTCGGTGCTCGCGACGATGACGTCGCAATGGTTTCCGGCGTGGAATCGCGGGGTCAGTCGTGTTCAACGTGCGGAGATGCTCAGTTTGGCGCTGCGCCGAATAGCCAACGATCTTTCTGCAGCGGAGTTTGTCCCGTCCAATCGCGACGAGACGCAGCCGCTGTTTGAAGGGGGAGAGCTGGGGGTGACGTTTGTTCGCAAGGCGATTGGACCGAATGTCGGGCCTGGCCTTGACATCGTCCAGATTGGCGAAACTGCCAACGGACCCGATGTTGCGCTCGTGCGCTCGCGAACCCCTTTCACACCTCTGCCCGTCGGAGTTTCACTTTCCGAAACTCTGGATTTCGTCGATCGAGTGGTGCTGCTTACTCCTCCCTTCCGACTGTCCTTTGCCTATGCGGATGCGAGCCTCGCTTGGTGGCCGGACTGGCATGAGGCGGGTCGGCTTCCTACTGCCGTTCGCTTGACTATTCTCGATCGTAGTCGGGGCGGATTAGCCATAATGTCGAGGGTGGCCCGGATTCATGTCGATGCTCCGGGTGCGGGATGTATTGAAGGCGAGAGGGACTGCGTTAGCTCGAGGCTGGACGAGCCGCAGCAGGGCCCGAAGGCCGCTTTCGGTGGCGCGCGGAGCGATTAATGTTGCAATCGAAAGGACAATCGTCACGCAAGGCTGGCCCTCGGGATGGCTTCATCCTGGTGGCGGTGCTGTGGTTTCTAGCAGCCTTGGCTGCGCTCATCGTGGTATTCTCACACTACCTTTCGAACTCGGCGCGAGTCTTGCGGATTGATGATGACGCCCTGCAAGCAGAAGCGTTGGTCGCTGCCGGCGTTGAGCTAGCGGCTTATCAGTTGCTCATGGCGAAAAATGAGGAGCGGCCCAGGCGCGGTGGATTCAGCATCCGGATCGGCGGTGACGTTGTGGCGGTCTCGTTCCTAACCGAGGCCGCCCGAGTCGATCTCAATGCCGCGCCGAAGGAGATGATCGCCAATCTCTTCAATATCCTTGGCGCAGACGCCGAAGCGGCGCAGGATCATGCCGATAGGGTGGTATCGTGGCGTACCAAACCGGTGGATAAGGCGGCTGCGCGATCGGAAGAGGCGCTTTATGCAGCGGCGGGACGTAAATATGGTCCGAGGCTGGCCCCCTTCGTCCATGTCGACGAGCTACCTCTAGTGCTGGGGCCGCCGTCCTGGCTGCTTGACCGAGTGATGCCGTTTGTCACCGTTTTCAGCGGCTCGCCTGGGATAGACATCTTGGCCGCCCCGGCGGAGGTGGTCGCTTCAGTTCCGGGAATGACGCCGCTGATCCTGAAGGATTTCCTCGCCTCACGAGACGCGTTATCCGCCGGCCCGGCTGCTATTGCGCAGGTACCCGCAAGTGCCAGGGTCATCGCTGGCAAGAGCAACGCGTGGAGGTTGCGCGTGTCATTACATCCAGCCGATGGTCGGCGGCGGTCGTCGGTGGTTGTAATTGAATTAGGCGAAGGGAAATTGCCTTATCGAGTTCTGTCGCACGAGGACGAGGGCGCGCAAACACACAACGCGCGGGGTGGGGCATGAAGATGGCAAGTGACATCGAAATGGCGCTTACCGCGTGGTGTGCCGCGGTGGCTAGCGCTCTTGAAGCGATCGCGAACCGTGTCCACCGGCGCCGGCGGGTAAGCGCTTGCCACGACGGAGGGGACGGGCTGACGCTACAGCTACTGCAGCGCTCCACACGCAAGCTGCAGCCAGAGTATGCCCAAGTTCGGCTGGCCGGCGACCATACCCTGCCAAGCAACTGGATTGGGGTACTGCGCGGGTGCGTAATGGACATTTACCTCGCCCCAAACCAAGTTCTTGTTCGGCAGCTCGACTTTCCAAAGCAGGCAGAACCATTTCTAAACGGAATGATCCGTTCACAGATCGATCGACTAACGCCCTGGAGTGCCGAAAAGGCGCTTTTTGGTTTTAGTGAGCCTCAGTCGGCACCCAAGGAGCGCATCGGCCTTATTTTAGCGGCGGTGTCGCGTGCCAGGGTAGAGCCGCTGGTCCAGTTCGCGGATCATGTCGGAGCTGCCAAAGTCGCGATCCATACACACAGCGAGTTGTCCCTGCATCCGATTACGCTTTTCAGCGCAGGTCTTCGTTCGGCAATCTCCGGTCGCCGAGACCTCGCGAAACTCCTGAAGTTTTTTCTGCTCGGCGCTGGGACTGCGACTGCATTGGTGCTCATAGCAACCATGGTGCTCAGCACCAAAGCAGACGGAGCATTGCAAGAACTGCGCAGCACGATCGCGCGTCAGCAGGCAGCAGTCGAGGGCGATCCGAACTCCGCTGCATCAACTGCCGACGCGCTGCTCGCTCGGCGCAAGCAGACTACGCCAGCGACGGTATTGGTTCTGGATCGTCTTTCGAGCATCCTGCCCGATGGTACCTATGTCACCAAGCTACGTGTCGAGGGCGATCGGCTGCAACTGGTTGGTCTGACTGAGGATGCGCCGACGCTGATCCAGCTGATCGAGCAGTCACCGCAGTTCAGCCGAGCCGCATTTTTCGCACCGACCACCAGATCATCGAACGAGCCCGGCGAGCGATTTCACATAGAGGTTCATGTGAATGCCTATTTCAGGGGAAGCACCTGATGGGATCCGCTCTTTTTCGGGTGGCATTTCGGTCATCACCTGCCGCAGCCGCGTCAGGCTATGCTATCGTAGTTCTCGCTTTCCTCTGGGTAATCGCAAGCGCCATCACCGATCTACTTGCGCGATATGACCAGCTCCAGGAGGCTGGAGAGCTATTGCCTCAGTTCGAGGGAGGAGCGGTTCGGCCTGATCGCCGCGGCGGGCCTAATCTGACCGCGCCTGGAGGCTTGGCCTTTATCGAAGGAAAGACTGTGACCATTGCAGGCGCTGCACTGGTGCAAAGGGTGGTCGGCGCCGTCACAAAAGCTGGGGGCGACGTTCTGTCGACCGAGGTCGAACTGCAGGGTAACCATTCGAAAGCAGGCTTCATTAGTGTAGTGACGAGTTGCGAGATCGAACAACCAGCCTTACAGCAACTGCTCTATGATCTGGAAGCCGGTCTTCCATTCCTCTTTGTGGAGCAGCTCTTGGTCGAGGCGTTCTTGACCGACACGACCACTCCGCCAGGAAAGCTGCGCGTTTCGCTGACGGTGTCGGGCCAATGGCAGGAACGCAAATGATGCGTCCTATCGCAATGATCCGTTTGGCCGCCGTCGTACTAGCCATAACAAACCTGTCGGTCTGCGCGGCCATAGCGGCTGTGAAAAGCGAGGAAGTGACGGACACTCGTTCGATAGGGCAGCGGGAGGGTGGGGCGCGAATCGACAAGCCTGAGCCCTCGTCATTGACCGTCAACTCGGTGTCGGCGCCGAAAGAGCCCGCATCCAGTGCCAATCCCCTGTGGGGGATTCCGTTGACCCGGCTAGCCGCTACCCGCGATCGTCCCATCTTCTCGCCCTCACGACGGGCGCTGGTTCCCGTGTCGACGCCCATTGCCGCTGTGCCCGAGCCTCCGCTGTCTTCCAAGAGACCGGAGAAGCCGGCGCTCGCGCTGGTTGGAACCGTTGTGGGAGGCCTCGAGAGCTTCGGGATATTCATCGATCAGTCCAGCAAGCTGTCGGTTCGGATGAGGGTCGGCGAACAGCATGATGGCTGGGTGCTACGCCAGGTGCGAGCTCGCGAGGTAATGTTGGAAAACCCCTCCAAGAAGGCGATCATGTCTATGCCCCAGCCTGGAAAAGGAAGTGAGGGAGAGGCCATCTATCACCCTTGAACTCGACGACCGCCGAACAGGAGCTGGGACCTCGACAACTGCAGTAGTGGTCCGATCCAACATCCGGTCCTCCAGACAACGCCTGTGTTCCGTCTTACTATCAATCTACGAAGTCGCGCAATGAATTGCGCGTTGCCTTTGCACGCTTCTCCGCTGCATGGATTCAATGCCGGAGCGCCCAGCGAGTTCGACTCGCCTGTGCGCGTGATGAGGTTCTCGATCGGATTTTTGGTAAACGCGCTAATTCGTGAAGGTCCAAGAGCTAGTCGTGAGCATGTTGTTGCTCCGGATCCCTAAAACACCTTCATATCCGAATGAATGCCGCAATCGCCGTTGACATCAATTTTCGTCATTATGTGAACTCTCTTGCGTCAGAGCGGTTGCATAGGCGAGGCAGCACGGCGCGTTATTGTGGCGCCGTGAATGTCCGGCAGTATTCTGGCTGGCGCCCACAAACCCTCCAGTAAATTGATGGTCTGGAAAGACATACTTGCAGCGCTTGTCTGCACAGCAAGCACGACGAGTAGGCCAACGACCAGAAATGGTCCGAACGGGATCGACGTTCGTGCGGTGGCGCCTTGCCCGACAACATGGAGGCAGAGCACGACGAACAGCGCCGCGACGCTTGCGACAAGCAACAGAATCGGGAAGTCGAATAGTCCAGTCCAAAGCGTAGCGGCGGCCAGGAACTTGACGTCACCAAGGCCGAGCCCTTGTATGCTGCGCCAACGGAAGTAGAGTTCTCTCAACAGCAGGAGCAGGGCAGCGATTATCAAGCCTTGGCTGCCCGCGATCACTGGACCAATCGCCCCCTCCATCGCAAACGTCCTCGCAAGTCCCAGCGCTGCGATCAAGCCGTTGATCCAATCAGGGATGATGCCATGGCGGAGATCGGTCCAGATCAGCCAGCCACACGCGAACAGCAGCAGCGTGTAGCAAATCGTGTTAGTCAAGTCTGTCATGAAGGCTGCGGCATGAGGACGACATGGAGTGGCGGCTCACAATGCGAGCGGGGGAGGGCCACCAAGATCACCGCGGCGATCCAGCTTCCGAGCGCCGGCGTGGCCAGACGGCGCGCGTTGCCACCCGCGCACGGTTCGGCAGAACCTAAAGGTGAACGCCATGAGAATGTAATTGCGACGCACATAGGCACGCTACGAGCTTAGCCGGGCCGCAACCGGCATGCAATGACTGAGGCGGGACGCTGCTTGCACCCTTACGGTCACAGGCTGGGTGACGGTACCGCCCGCACAGCAGCGGCGTAGGAATGCGTAGCGCCGTTGCGAGCAGCAACCCAAGCGAAGGAATCATCCCGCATTCATCCCCGCTCATGGCGCGCCTTTTCGAGCTTCTTTGGATCGTCATTCGCCTCGGGGGGCGAGTGGCGGTTTCGTCACAACACAAGCCAGCTAACCGCAGGTCGGCCTCCCGGGTTTGGCCGAACAAGGGCAGTCCCGACGAGGATTCGACATCAGCGACACATTCACTCGATCGCTCTGCAGGCCCGGGGGCCGCGGCCGAAAGGAATAGTTTCGTCTTGATTGAGTCCCCCTCGACAACAACGGCGATCCAGGCCCTCGGAGCGCCGCATTGCAATTTTCATCCTCCTCCCCGCAAGCGGCGCGTCTGGAGAATGTAGCGCTGGCAGCCCGATCTGCGGGGACCATCTATTGAACGTACGCGCATTTACAATGAGGCCCTGGCGCCAGGTCTCGAGTGGATGCCCCTGCCACACGCAGAATATGGCGCAGTGAGAATATGATCCGCGTCGCTAAGGCAACGCTGGCGGCCGTCCGATAGCGGTACGACGACCCCACCTCGTTTAGGTGGACGGGATGAGCGAGACTCGCGCGTGGATTTGACAACGCGAGGGACGCTCGTTCCATGCATCAAGACAGACATCAAGACGGGCATGATGCCGCCTCCTATCAGCGGATCGAGGTGATCACAGGGGAGAGGCGACGGCGCAGTTGGAGCGATGCGGAGAAGGCGCGGATCGTGGCCGAGAGTGCCGATCCGGAGACGAGCATTTCCGAGGTGGCTCGACGCAACGGGGTGAACCGGGGACTGCTCAGTGTGTGGCGGCGCCAGGCGCGGCTCGCGTCGAGCGAAGCGCCGCAGTTCGTGCAAGTCAGGCTCCAGGCCGCCGTCGAGGCGCAGCCGAACGCGATCGATAAGGCGCATGTTCTGACGGATCCGGCCGAGCGGATCGAGGTGATGATCGCGGGCGCGACGGTGCGCGTGCCCGTCGGCGTCGACGCCGCGACGCTGGAGCGCGTGCTGGCGGCGGTGAGATCGACGCGATGATCTCTTTCGGTCCAATGGTCCGTGTGTTCGTCGCGACGCAGCCGATTGACTTTCGTAAAGGCGTTCATGGCCTTGTCGCGCTGGTAGCGGAGGGATTAGGCGGCAAGCCCTACAGCGGTGACGTTTATGTCTTCCGATCGAAGCGATCGGATCGTTTGAAGCTACTGGTTTTTGACGGCTCGGGAATGGTTCTAGCGACGAAGTGGCTGGAGAATGGGGGCTTTGCCTGGCCACCTGTTCGCGAGGGTACGATGCCGGTGACGGGGGCGCAACTGGCGATGCTGATTGAAGGTCTTGCGGAGTGGTCGCGTGTGGTCCCGAAGGTGACGAAGCGGCCGACGAAGGTTGCCTGAAGCGTCTTGTTTTGCTGGCGATTGCGAGTGCGTTCGTGTAGCTCTGCGATATGGCGCTTCGCCCCGAAGATCTCCCCTCTGACCCTGCGGCTCTTGCCGAGATGGTGCTGGCTTTCGAAGGCGAGAACGATGATCTGCGCGCAGAGATCGCCACGTTGAAGAGCCTGATCTTCGGCGCACGATCGGAGCGCGCGGCGATCGTCTGCGCCGAACAGATCGCGTTTGATCTGGAACGGACCGCCGGCTCACAGCTCCCGGCCAATGACGACAAACCGGACGCGCCGCGGCCGGAGCGGCGCAAAGCGAAGCGCAACATCGGCGCGCTGCCGGCGCATCTGCCTCGGGTCGAGCGGGTGATCGAGCCGGCGTCCACGCTGTGCCCGTGCTGCACGGGTCAGATGCATCGGATCGGCGAGGAGAGCAGCGAAGCGCTCGATCGGGTTCCCGCGTGGCTGCGCGTGCTCCGCACGATCCGTCCAAAATACGCCTGCCGCTCCTGTGAGGGCCCGATTGTCCAGGCCCCGGCACCGGCGCGGCTCGTCGAGGGCGGCATGGCAACGACGGCGCTGATCGCGCATATCGCCGCGGCCAAATATGCCTGGCAATCGACGCTCTATCGCCAGACGCAGATCCTGGCGGGTCAGGGTGTCGTCGTCGACCGTCAGACGCTGGCGCGCTGGATGGGGAGCGCGGCGTGGCTGGTCAGGGGCCTCAGAGCTGGCCCCGGTTGTTTGGACAGCGCCCCGCTGGATTTAAGTGGATTCCTGCCGGGTTATGCTGAACGCGGGGCTTTACGGTTTTGTCGTTGCGTCGGGAGGGCGTAGCCCGACCAGAGCGACGACAAAACCGTCGGCGACGGTCATGCGGCCATCACCATAGCTTGCGTGCCGAAGTAAGCCTCGTCGGGCGTGCGCCCGTCAAGGCTCGAGTGAGGGCGTCCCTGATTGTAGAAGGCCAGATACTTGGCAATTGACGCTCGCGCCTCGGACACGCTGTCGTAGGCGCGGAGATATACTTCTTCGTATTTGACCGTGCGCCAGAGCCGCTCGACAAACACGTTGTCGCGCCAGGCGCCCTTGCCGTCCATGCTGATGGCGATCTTCGCGTCCAGCAGCACATCGGTGAACTCGAGGCTGGTGAACTGGCTGCCCTGATCCGTGTTGAAAATCTCGGGCCTGCCGTGCTTCGCCAACGCCTCCTGGACCGCTTCGACGCAGAAGGCCGCCTCCATTGTGATCGAGACGCGATGGGCCAGGACCCGTCGGCTGAACACATCGACGACCGCCGCGAGATAGACGAAGCCACGCCGCATCGGAATGTAGGTGATGTCCATTGCCCACGCATGGTCGGGCCGCTCGATCTTCAATCCGCGCAACAGGTACGGGTAGATCTTGTGACCCGGAGCCGGCTTGCTCGTGTTCGGGCGACGATAGACCGCCTCGATCCCCATGCGCTTCATCAGCGTCGCGATGTGGCGGCGACCGGCGTATACGCCCTCCCGCCGCAGCAACGATCGCAGCATACGCGCTCCCGCGAAGGGATAATCGAGATGCAGCTCATCGAGCCGACGCATCAAGGCAAGGTCCTCGGCCGAAACTGGCCGAGGTTCATAGTAGACCGTGCTGCGAGCCAGCTTCAGGACCTTCGCCTGGCGCACGATAGAAAGATCATGATCGCGGTCGATCATCGCTTTGCGCTCAGCAGGCCCGCCTTGGTGAGCGCGCCGGACACAAAATCGTTTTCCAACGCCAGCTCGCCGATCTTGGCATGTAACGCCTTCAAATCGACCGGCGTCTCGGCCGATGTCTTGTCATGCCCAAACACGCCGGCGGCGCCTTCCAGGAGCTGGTTTTTCCAGATCGTGATCTGGTTCGGATGAACATCAAACAGTTGCGCCAGCTCCGCCAGTGTCTTGTCGCCTTTGACCGCAGCCAAAGCAACCTTCGCCTTGAATGCCGGAGAATGCGTCCGGCGGCTCTTCTTCGTCATCTTCGCTCCTGATTCGCAGCAAGAATCCTCGCCGCTGTCAGGCAGAAAATCCACTCAAGCTACTGTCCGAATTTGCGGGGCCAGCTCTCCTCTACGATCTGCAACTGAAGACTATGCACGGCTTCGAGCGGCTGTTCTGCGACGAGACGCCGATGCCAGTGCTCGATCCGGGACGCGGCCGCACGAGGATCTGCCAGTTCTGGGCGCACGCGACGGACGATCGGGCGTGGAAGGGGCCGGCGCCGCCGGCGGTCGCCTACGTGTTCGCAGGTGGTCGCGGCAAAAAGGAGATCGTGGCGCAGTTAGCCGGCTTCGAAGGCGTGCTGCAAGTCGACGGCTATGCCGCCTACGCCTCGCTGGCGGGCGATGCGATGATGTCGGGCCAGATCCAGCTGGCGTATTGTCTCGTTCACGCGCGCCGCAACTTCGTGAGGGTGCACAAGACGACGAACTCACCCTTCGCCGCGGAGGTCATCGAGCGCATTGCGGCCGTCTACGCGATCGAGGAGAGGATCCGCGGTCTCGATGCTGGGGAACGCCGCGCGACGCGACAGGCCGAGACGAAGCCGCTGATGGAGGCGTTGAGGGCCCGTCTGATCGCGGTGAAGGACGGGATCTCCCGCCGCTCGACGCTCATCAAGGCGATCGACTACATGCTCGAACGCTGGCAGGGCCTGACGACGTTCCTGGATGACGGGCGGCTCGAGCCGGACACCAACACGGTCGAACGATCGATCAGGCCAATTGCGATCGGAAAAAAGAACTCGTTGTTCAGTGGTGACGAAGGCGGGGGCGAGACCTGGGCGATACTCGCTTCGCTTCTTAACACAGCGAAATTGAATGGCCTCGACCCCGAGGCGTATCTCGTCGACGTTCTCGATCGCATGGTGAGCGGCGCCACGAAGACCAACCAGCTTCACGAACTTCTGGCCTGGAACTGGAAGGCCGCACGCGAAGCCGAAAAGCGGGCCGTGGCATGACGAAGCCGAAGCAAGGGCGGGGAACGCGAAAAGCACGCAAGACGACGATGGCGGACTATGCCATGTCGTTCGAACGGCTCGGGCAATGGATCAGCAAGCGCGCGAGGCGTAGGCGGCATAGCCGTCGACTTGCAGCACGCCTTCGAAGCCGGCTAACTGCGCCACGATCTCCTTTTTGCCGCGACCACCTGCGAACACGTAGGCGACCGCCGGCGGCGCCGGCCCCTTCCACGCCCGATCGTCCGTCGCGTGCGCCCAGAACTGGCAGATCCTCGTGCGGCCGCGTCCCGGATCGAGCACTGGCATCGGCGTCTCGTCGCAGAACAGCCGCTCGAAGCCGTGCATAGTCTTCAGTTGCAGATCGTAGAGGCCCCTGACCAGCCACGCCGCGCTCCCCATCCAGCGCGCCAGCGTCTGACGGTCGACGACGACACCCTGACCCGCCAGGATCTGCGTCTGGCGATAGAGCGTCGATTGCCAGGCATATTTGGCCGCGGCGATATGCGCGATCAGCGCCGTCGTTGCCATGCCGCCCTCGACGAGCCGCGCCGGTGCCGGGGCCTGGACAATCGGGCCCTCACAGGAGCGGCAGGCGTATTTTGGACGGATCGTGCGGAGCACGCGCAGCCACGCGGGAACCCGATCGAGCGCTTCGCTGCTCTCCTCGCCGATCCGATGCATCTGACCCGTGCAGCACGGGCACAGCGTGGACGCCGGCTCGATCACCCGCTCGACCCGAGGCAGATGCGCCGGCAGCGCGCCGATGTTGCGCTTCGCTTTGCGCCGCTCCGGCCGCGGCGCGTCCGGTTTGTCGTCATTGGCCGGGAGCTGTGAGCCGGCGGTCCGTTCCAGATCAAACGCGATCTGTTCGGCGCAGACGATCGCCGCGCGCTCCGATCGTGCGCCGAAGATCAGGCTCTTCAACGTGGCGATCTCTGCGCGCAGATCATCGTTCTCGCCTTCGAAAGCCAGCACCATCTCGGCAAGAGCCGCAGGGTCAGAGGGGAGATCTTCGGGGCGAAGCGCCATATCGCAGAGCTACACGAACGCACTCGCAATCGCCAGCAAAACAAGACGCTTCAGGCAACCTTCGTCGGCCGCTTCGTCACCTTCGGGACCACACGCGACCACTCCGCAAGACCTTCAATCAGCATCGCCAGTTGCGCCCCCGTCACCGGCATCGTACCCTCGCGAACAGGTGGCCAGGCAAAGCCCCCATTCTCCAGCCACTTCGTCGCTAGAACCATTCCCGAGCCGTCAAAAACCAGTAGCTTCAAACGATCCGATCGCTTCGATCGGAAGACATAAACGTCACCGCTGTAGGGCTTGCCGCCTAATCCCTCCGCTACCAGCGCGACAAGGCCATGAACGCCTTTACGAAAGTCAATCGGCTGCGTCGCGACGAACACACGGACCATTGGACCGAAAGAGATCATCGCGTCGATCTCCGCCGCTCACCGCCGCCAGCACGCGCTCCAGCGTCGCGGCGTCGACGCCGACGGGCACGCGCACCGTCGCGCCCGCGATCATCACCTCGATCCGCTCGGCCGGATCCGTCAGAACATGCGCCTTATCGATCGCGTTCGGCTGCGCCTCGACGGCGGCCTGGAGCCTGACTTGCACGAACTGCGGCGCTTCGCTCGACGCGAGCCGCGCCTGGCGCCGCCACACACTGAGCAGTCCCCGGTTCACCCCGTTGCGTCGAGCCACCTCGGAAATGCTCGTCTCCGGATCGGCACTCTCGGCCACGATCCGCGCCTTCTCCGCATCGCTCCAACTGCGCCGTCGCCTCTCCCCTGTGATCACCTCGATCCGCTGATAGGAGGCGGCATCATGCCCGTCTTGATGTCTGTCTTGATGCATGGAACGAGCGTCCCTCGCGTTGTCAAATCCACGCGCGAGTCTCGCTCATCCCGTCCACCTAAACGAGGTGGGGTCGTCGTACCGCTATCGGCCGTCCGAGTTCGAGTAATTTGTTGATCAGGCCTGCTCTCATGCGAGCGGTCCTGTTTGAATTAGTAGCAGCAATTCGGTGCGGCTGAGCAGGACAAGGCCTCCCACAACTGCCGGCCCGGCCATTACAAAGCGCTCGCCGGCGTTCAGTTGCTGCTGGCGCAACCCGCCGTGAGCGCGGCTCGTTCTGAACGATCCAACACGAGCACAAAGCTGCCTACTTGCGGGACCTTGAGAATGGCGCCAAGGCTAGCTTGGTTCTCCATTTCGACAGAACTTGATGACCCCGTGGGTCGGTCAAAATCCCCCGGGTATGGTCACTTGAAACTCCCCCACCTGATGATCGCCGTCAGCGCCGCTGAACAGCAGTAGCCGGTCAGGCAGGACGTTTATGTTCGACCCCTTTAGCCAGCAAGGGGCCGGGGAGTTGAACGTCTTGAAGCGACATCTGCAAAGCACCGTACTTACATTACTTGATCGCAACACCAGCCAGCGCGAGATTCACCGGCTGACGGGTGTCGATCGCAAGACGATCCGGCGTTATCAGGCGCTGCGGGCCGGTGCGGAGGCAAATTCCCCCGGGGAAGTGACCACCGGCTCGGTGAGCGCGGACGGCCAAATTCCTCCACCCCGACCACCGGCTTTTGGGACATCGGAAGCGACGGTCACCAGCAGCCTGGCCCGTTCGGCTTGCGAAGCGCATCGGACGTGGATCGAAGAACAGGTCCGGCTGAAGCGGAACGCGCAGGCGATTTACCAGGACCTGGTTGATCAATTTGGCTTTCCGTCCAGCTACCAGAGTGTCAAGCGGTTTGTGCGCCGGTTGCGGCACGCTGATCCTGAGCAGTTTGATCGTCTTGAGTTCCTCCCCGGCGAGGAAGCTCAGGTCGACTATGGCGAGGGCGCGCCGACGGTTGATCCGAAGAGCGGGCGGTACCGTCGTCCCCGCCTGTTCGTGATGACGCTACGCTACTCGCGGCGCAGCTTCCGGCGGGTAGTCTGGAAGTCCAGCCAACAAGTCTGGGCGCAGCTCCACGAAGAGGCGTTCCGGTATTTTGGCGGGGTCCCCAGCTATGTCGTGCTCGACAACCTGAAGGAAGGCGTCCTCAAGCCGGATTTGTACGAGCCCCAGCTCAACCCGATTTACAGCGCGATGCTGGCTCATTACGCCGTGGTCGCCGATCCCGCGCGCGTGGCCGATCCAAATCGGAAAGGATGCGTCGAGAATGCGATTCAACATACCCAGGGCACTGCGCTGGCCGGACGGCGCTTCGAGACGCTGGAGGCGCAAAACGAGTTCTTGAGGCACTGGGAGGAGAACTGGGCTTCCAAACGCATCCACGGCAGCACGCGCCGTCAGGTCGAGGCGATGTTCCAGGAAGAGAAGCCGCACCTGCGGCCGCTGCCTGTCGCTCCCTTCCGCATCTTCACCGAAGTCGTCCGGACTGTCTGCGACGACACCACCGTACGCGTCGACAACAGCTATTACGCCGCGCGGCCCGCGCCGATCGGCAGCCAGGTCGTCGTGCGCATCTACACCACCACGATCGAGATCCGTGATCGCCACACCCGTGCGCTGCTGCGTGTTCATTCCCGGATGGCGCACCCCGGTTCTGTCGTCCTGCCGACCAGCGAACGGCCGTTCAACCCGTCGCGGCAAACCGCCGTGCTGCTGGCGAGCGCCGAGCGCATCGGACCGCAGACCAGGGCCTTGTGCCAGCAGGTGTTCGACACCGAAGGGCGCCCCGGACAGCGCGCGATGTGGGGCATTGTCGGGCTGGGCCGGAAGTATCCGGCGCGGCTGGTCGAGCAGGCCTGCGCGCACGCCATCGACAACCGCATCTACCGCTACAAGCACGTGCGTGCGACCGTCGAGCGGTTGTTCGAACAGGCGATCGAGCAGGTTGGAGTGACGCCACAGCCGGCATCGCCGCTCACCCAGGATCATCCGCTGATCCGTACCCCCGCGGAATACGGCGACCTCTTCAGCCGCGCTGTGCGGCGCGACGCCGACGACAATGGTCGGCAGGCCGAGGCTCACGACGATCACGCCACGGCAATCCGCGCTCGTGTCGCCTGCGCAACCCCGGCCAACTCCGGCGCCACGAGCGCTCCCGCTGCACCTTCTCACCTTAAACTGGAGACCTAGCCACATGATGACCATGCCGGAAATTGAGCGTTGCCTACGACAGCTGCGCCTGTCGGGTGTCCGCGACACGCTGCAGACGCGCGTGCTCCAGGCGCAGGGCGCCAACCAGCCCTTCCTCGAGACCTTCTCCCTTATCCTGCAGGATGAACTGGACCGTCGTCAGTCCCGTCTTATCGAGCGGCGATACCAGCAATCCGGGCTCGACGAAAAGCTGACGCTCGCCGAGTTCGACTGGTCCTTCAATCCCAAACTGCCACGTCAGACCTGCTTCCAGCTCCACACCCTGGCGTTCATTGCCGCTGGCGAGAACGCTCTGCTTGTTGGCAAACCTGGCACCGGGAAGTCGCACATCGCCAAGGCGATTGCCTATCAGGCGATCCTGCAAAGCCACAAGGTCCAGTATCTTGAGACCGACGACTTCTTCCACCGCTACGCCCTGAACTCTCCGGCACAACGCGAGGTCCGGCTGCGAACCATCATCGACTGCGATCTCCTCGTGCTGGACGATCTATTCCTCGCACGCGCCATCCCCGACGACGCCGGCACTTTGCTGCAGACCCTGATCCATCAGCGTTACAAACTGCGCCGCAGCGTCATCGTCACCTCCAATCGCGTCGTGCAGGATTGGGGGGCATACCTTGGGGACAACACTATGAGCACGACGATCCTCGATCGCCTTATGCATCATTGCCATCTGCTTGAGTTCGACGGACGCAGCTATCGGCTCAAAGAAGCCGCTGAAGCTCTTGCCCGGGAAACAAACTCAAACTAACAGTCCCTTGTCCTGCCTCGCGGGTGGAGGAATTTGACTGACCACACCCGGAGGAATTTGAAGTGACCCGCGGGGATGACGCCGGATCCCCACCGGCTCCCGGTCCTGCAATTCGGTACGCTCAGCGGCACCGGTTGCACAGTTTCTGAATAGTCGCGATTTCGTCGCTAACGCTGCAACGAATGTCGGTCACTAGCCGTGCCGATTGTCAGGTTAGCCCAATATCGAGCTACGACGCACCCAGATGCTACGAAGAGAACGCGCAATGTTGGAATTCCGATTTGGCACGCCGCTTGCTCTGTTCGCACGACCACAGCAATTCTCGCAAGAGACATCAACTTCAAGCGGACCGGCCGCGGTCATCGCTGAACGACTGGTTGTCCGGCAGCTGCCGTAACCATGCGTAGCGCGGTTGCATCACGTCGGCGAAAAGGAGTAGGCATGAAAAGAATGAGTTTCTCAAAGACAATTCTAACTGCTTTAGCCACGTTGCTGGTGGGCAGTCCCTGTACTTATGCACAATCCTCAAGGCTTTGGGTTGTCACTGGCGACAATGTAGCAGCTGCCGTGCAGCAGTCTCTTGCGAGCCGCCAATCAGTTGCGGACGATCTCGTTGCTCCCACGTTTCAAGTGATCAACGGCATGTCCGTTGCTGACATCGCTGAGAAAGACTTAGACAGGTTTTCTAATTGGATGCGCAGCGCATGCCCGCGCTGCGGCGGCTTCACTGTCCACGCGTCGCGCGAGGCAGCCCTCAAGGAGGTGGACAACCCAGCTTACAAGCCCGGATTTCGCTACTTAGCTCCCCTTCCGGAGACGCTTGATCAGCAGAGTACCGTGAGCCGCGCCCTCGATCGGGTTAAGGGCGATAAGATCCTCAGCACGATCACAATGCTCCAAGGTTTCGGGACGCGACACTTCGAAACGTCCAAAGGGCAAGAAGCGGCCGAGTTTGTTCGTAGAGAATGGCAGAGCATGGGACAGGAGCGTCCAGACTTCACGGTCGCGCTATTTTCGCACGGCTGGGTTCAGAACTCGGTTATCGGAACAATCCGAGGCGCGTCCCGGCCGGAGGAAGTAGTGGTGATTGGCGCGCATATCGACTCTATTAATCGGAAGAATAAAGAGAACCCCAAAGAGAACGCGCCTGGCGCTGACGACGACGCATCCGGAGTCGCGGTCGTCACAGAGGCGCTTCGTGTGCTGATGGAAATGGGATTCAAACCGCAGCGGACCATTACGTTTATGGCCTACTCGGCAGAAGAGGTAGGGCTCCGAGGTTCCGCAGAAATTGCGGCCAGATACGCAGCCGAAAGCAAAGAAGGGCAAGAGGTAATTGCGGTCTTGCAGTTTGACATGATCGGCTTCAATGCCGACCGGGGCCCCCGGGACATCTACCTGGTGGACGATTACACCAGCCCCGAACTAAATGGTTTTCTCACTAAGCTCCTAAAGGAATACAACCATTCTGGTGCTCATGCGATCACGCACGGTGAAACTAAGGGCTGCTACGCATGCTCTGATCATGCCTCGTGGATGAGAAATGGCATCCGCGCAGCCTGGCCGTTCGAGGCTCCGCTCGAAGGGGCCAATCCATACATTCACACTTCGGAGGACGTGGTCTCCAAGTTGGATGCAACAAAAGCCGCCCGCTTCGCCAAGCTTGCAATTGAGTTTCTGATCGAAACAGCAAAAGGCGTCGATGGTCGTGAGAGCTATCGCAACTGATGATGGTGACAATGAATATGCAGGTTGAGCCAGATCGCAGCAAAGAGCTGGCCCCGGTTGTTTGGACAGCGCCCCGCTGGATTTAAGTGGATTCCTGCCGGGTTATGCTGAACGCGGGGCTTTACGGTTTTGTCGTTGCGTCGGGAGGGCGTAGCCCGACCAGAGCGACGACAAAACCGTCGGCGACGGTCATGCGGCCATCACCATAGCTTGCGTGCCGAAGTAAGCCTCGTCGGGCGTGCGCCCGTCAAGGCTCGAGTGAGGGCGTCCCTGATTGTAGAAGGCCAGATACTTGGCAATTGACGCTCGCGCCTCGGACACGCTGTCGTAGGCGCGGAGATATACTTCTTCGTATTTGACCGTGCGCCAGAGCCGCTCGACAAACACGTTGTCGCGCCAGGCGCCCTTGCCGTCCATGCTGATGGCGATCTTCGCGTCCAGCAGCACATCGGTGAACTCGAGGCTGGTGAACTGGCTGCCCTGATCCGTGTTGAAAATCTCGGGCCTGCCGTGCTTCGCCAACGCCTCCTGGACCGCTTCGACGCAGAAGGCCGCCTCCATTGTGATCGAGACGCGATGGGCCAGGACCCGTCGGCTGAACACATCGACGACCGCCGCGAGATAGACGAAGCCACGCCGCATCGGAATGTAGGTGATGTCCATTGCCCACGCATGGTCGGGCCGCTCGATCTTCAATCCGCGCAACAGGTACGGGTAGATCTTGTGACCCGGAGCCGGCTTGCTCGTGTTCGGGCGACGATAGACCGCCTCGATCCCCATGCGCTTCATCAGCGTCGCGATGTGGCGGCGACCGGCGTATACGCCCTCCCGCCGCAGCAACGATCGCAGCATACGCGCTCCCGCGAAGGGATAATCGAGATGCAGCTCATCGAGCCGACGCATCAAGGCAAGGTCCTCGGCCGAAACTGGCCGAGGTTCATAGTAGACCGTGCTGCGAGCCAGCTTCAGGACCTTCGCCTGGCGCACGATAGAAAGATCATGATCGCGGTCGATCATCGCTTTGCGCTCAGCAGGCCCGCCTTGGTGAGCGCGCCGGACAAAAAATCGTTTTCCAACGCCAGCTCGCCGATCTTGGCATGTAACGCCTTCAAATCGACCGGCGTCTCGGCCGATGTCTTGTCATGCCCAAACACGCCGGCGGCGCCTTCCAGGAGCTGGTTTTTCCAGATCGTGATCTGGTTCGGATGAACATCAAACAGTTGCGCCAGCTCCGCCAGTGTCTTGTCGCCTTTGACCGCAGCCAAAGCAACCTTCGCCTTGAATGCCGGAGAATGCGTCCGGCGGCTCTTCTTCGTCATCTTCGCTCCTGATTCGCAGCAAGAATCCTCGCCGCTGTCAGGCAGAAAATCCACTCAAGCTACTGTCCGAATTTGCGGGGCCAGCTCTGATTGCAGGCGAGCACTGTCCCTACCACGCGCCGCTAACCTCACCGCAGCCAGCCTTATCGGCGGAAGAAGCTGGCTGTCTATATATCGGTCTCGGCAATCAGTCGCACAACTACCAGGAATAGTTGGCGTCTCAGGCACCTACCCAAACCGGCTTGCCGCTCACTCCCACTCTAGAAGCGCGCGTATGCGCGCAGTGATCTTCCGTGCCTCCTCCGCGCCGAGGTTGGGCTTCAAGTTATCGAGTATGCCTAACACTGCCTGAGCCTCCTCGGCATAAAGGGTGGCGACTTGGCGGTCTACTAAGCTTAGAGACTGATCGGCCGCGCGAGCCTGATTGGTTGCAAGCACAACAAGAGCTTGCGACCGCAGCGATGCGACATGCGGCTCGAGTATGTGCATTCCTTGGCCTTTAGGCCCCCCCGTGCAGTGGCATCGCAAGCGACGGGAGCCAGCCCATCCTCAAAGACTGGGGTTGGCTACCTTGGCTCGCGAGAGACTCAAACTCTCAATGTGCCACCAACTTTTATCGTCGAGACGTACCGGATGTCACCTACCAGCACTAGGTGGTGTGGACACCTATCTCATCGTCTTATGGATGAGATAGGTGTCCACACCACCTAGTTTTCGCGACAGCATCGCCATTGCGCGTGTGGCCGGCTTGATTCGTCCAGATCAACCGTGGCGTACTCGTACAGTCGAAAACGCACCCCGCGGGTCACTTCAAATTCCTCCGGGTGTGGTCAGTCAAATTCCTCCACCCGCGAGGCAGGACAAGGGACTGTTAGTTTGAGTTTGTTTCCCGGGCAAGAGCTTCAGCGGCTTCTTTGAGCCGATAGCTGCGTCCGTCGAACTCAAGCAGATGGCAATGATGCATAAGGCGATCGAGGATCGTCGTGCTCATAGTGTTGTCCCCAAGGTATGCCCCCCAATCCTGCACGACGCGATTGGAGGTGACGATGACGCTGCGGCGCAGTTTGTAACGCTGATGGATCAGGGTCTGCAGCAAAGTGCCGGCGTCGTCGGGGATGGCGCGTGCGAGGAATAGATCGTCCAGCACGAGGAGATCGCAGTCGATGATGGTTCGCAGCCGGACCTCGCGTTGTGCCGGAGAGTTCAGGGCGTAGCGGTGGAAGAAGTCGTCGGTCTCAAGATACTGGACCTTGTGGCTTTGCAGGATCGCCTGATAGGCAATCGCCTTGGCGATGTGCGACTTCCCGGTGCCAGGTTTGCCAACAAGCAGAGCGTTCTCGCCAGCGGCAATGAACGCCAGGGTGTGGAGCTGGAAGCAGGTCTGACGTGGCAGTTTGGGATTGAAGGACCAGTCGAACTCGGCGAGCGTCAGCTTTTCGTCGAGCCCGGATTGCTGGTATCGCCGCTCGATAAGACGGGACTGACGACGGTCCAGTTCATCCTGCAGGATAAGGGAGAAGGTCTCGAGGAAGAGAGCTGGCCCCGCAAATTCGGACAGTAGCTTGAGTGGATTTTCTGCCTGACAGGAGCTATGGCTGATTTTGGGTGACGCGGCCTGCTCAGGCGGCGTGGCTTTCAGTGTTCGGAATGACTTCGATTCCGTCGATGAACTTTACACCGGCGATGACTTTCGGCAACTGGTTCGTGCTCTTCAATCGCCGCCAGGTCTTCGATGCGGCGTCGATGAGCTTGAACACCATCAGCTTCGCAGTTTGTTGCGACAGCGATCCCTTGGTCCGCACCGTTCGGTGGCGCACCGTGGCGAAGACGCTCTCGATCGGGTTCGAGCTGCGTAGGTGGATCCAGTGCTCAGCAGGGAAGTCGAAGAAGGCGAGCAGCGCATGGCGATCCTTGATCAGGCACTCCACCGCACGTCCGTATTTGACGTGGTATTTCTCGACGAAGACGTCGATCGCGGTTTCAGCTTCGGCCCGGTGTGGGGCCAGATAGATGTTCCGCAGGTCGTTCTTCATGGGGCCCTGCACGGATTTGGCGACCTTGTCGAGTACGTTGCTCACTTTATGGCACCAGCATCGTTGGTGCCGCGTGCCGGGAAAGGCCTCGTCCAGTGCCTTCCAGAAGCCGAGGGCGCCGTCGCCGATGGCGAGTTGCGGGGCAATCCGTAACCCGCGTTGCCGCAGGTCGATCAGGAGTTCGCGCCAGCTCTGCGCGCTCTCGCGCACGCCGACCTGGAAGCCGATCAGCTCCTTCTTGCCTTCCGGCGTGGTGCCAATCAGCACCAGCATGCATTCGCTGTGATCTTCCATGCGGGCCTGCAGGTACACGCCATCGGCCCAGATGTAGACATAGCGACGCGCCGACAGATCGCGTCTCTGCCAGCGTTCGTACTCGACCTGCCAATCGGCCTTCAGGCCGGCGATCACCGAAGGCGACAGGTTCGGCGCATCCTTGCCGAGCAGCGCCGAGAGCGCCTCCTGGAAGTCGCCGGTCGAGATGCCGCGCAAATAGAGGACCGGGATCAAGGCATCCAGGCTCTTCGTCCGCCGCGCCCATAGCGGCAGGATTGCCGAACTGAAGCGGAGGCGGTCGCCTGGCCCGCTCGCTCCGCGGTCGCGGACCTTGGGACGAGCGACCTCCACCGGACCGATGCCGGTCGCAATCTCGCGCACCGGACCGTGCCCATGTCGGACCAGGCGCGCTCGACCGTCGGGCAGCGTCAGATTGGCCGTGCTGGCCAGAAACGCGCCAACCTCGATCTCGATCGCCCTGGCAAGCAGGTCCCGCGCGCCGGCTCGAACGATATCGGTCAGTGGATCATCAACCGCGGACGGCTGACGGAAAGCAAGAACATTGGTAGTCTCGGTCATGGCGTATCGCTCTCCTCGAGAGGTTCTGGCAGGCTCGTCACCCGCCTTGATACGCCGCCTTCCTCACACCGTCATCACCCAGATTCCGCCATAGCTCGCATCACCCACCATTACTTCACAGTCTTCCAGATGAAGGCCGAAAAGCTCAGCGACGCCAAACTGCGCAGCGAGCCGGTCGAAGCCAGTGGGAAGCGATTGAAGCCTGCCGTCGCCGAAGTCTTGGCTCGAAAGGGCGTGTACATCATCGTAACCTCCAAGACCAATCTCACGACGCCCAAGCCAGGTTCAAAGGTCTCGCGCTTAACGCAAGTGCGGCACTTGCTGCGCACGGCCATCAGAAAAATCGACGAGCGGGTGGACCACGCTCACCTCGACGTTTACGGCCCCGTCAAAATAGCCGGTTGGGTGAATACGCATCCTATGGTCGCTGTCTGGATGAAGCAGTTGCTCGGTCTCGCCTCAGCCGACTTCGCGTTCCAAACTATGGACGACTGGTCGAACTACCGCGACCTTTCGAACTCACTCGTGTCATGGCCTTCGTTCACTGGACAATTGGATGCGATACAGCAGTCCTTGCTCAAACCTCGCGAAGTTGTTCGCCTCCTCGGCCATGCTGGACTTGGGAAGTCGAGGCTTGCATTCGAGGCCCTTCGGTCGGGTGATACCGATTGTAGCCTAACGCCCATCGTGGCTTATGCGCGAAAGTATTCACCGAGCTTAATTCATCAGGTTCGGGATTTCATTCAGAACCGGCGCCGCGTAGTCCTTGTCGTCGATGATTGTCCGCCTTCCAGCCACAGAGAATTAAGCCAAGAGGTGCATAGGACGGACAGCCTGCTGAGCATGATTACGCTCGATCTGGATTTCGATAAGCCGCCTCCTGAAGACCAGGAAATTGTAATTGAGGCCGCGCCAAATGAAGCAATAAAAGAGCTGGCCCCGGTTGTTTGGACAGCGCCCCGCTGGATTTAAGTGGATTCCTGCCGGGTTATGCTGAACGCGGGGCTTTACGGTTTTGTCGTTGCGTCGGGAGGGCGTAGCCCGACCAGAGCGACGACAAAACCGTCGGCGACGGTCATGCGGCCATCACCATAGCTTGCGTGCCGAAGTAAGCCTCGTCGGGCGTGCGCCCGTCAAGGCTCGAGTGAGGGCGTCCCTGATTGTAGAAGGCCAGATACTTGGCAATTGACGCTCGCGCCTCGGACACGCTGTCGTAGGCGCGGAGATATACTTCTTCGTATTTGACCGTGCGCCAGAGCCGCTCGACAAACACGTTGTCGCGCCAGGCGCCCTTGCCGTCCATGCTGATGGCGATCTTCGCGTCCAGCAGCACATCGGTGAACTCGAGGCTGGTGAACTGGCTGCCCTGATCCGTGTTGAAAATCTCGGGCCTGCCGTGCTTCGCCAACGCCTCCTGGACCGCTTCGACGCAGAAGGCCGCCTCCATTGTGATCGAGACGCGATGGGCCAGGACCCGTCGGCTGAACACATCGACGACCGCCGCGAGATAGACGAAGCCACGCCGCATCGGAATGTAGGTGATGTCCATTGCCCACGCATGGTCGGGCCGCTCGATCTTCAATCCGCGCAACAGGTACGGGTAGATCTTGTGACCCGGAGCCGGCTTGCTCGTGTTCGGGCGACGATAGACCGCCTCGATCCCCATGCGCTTCATCAGCGTCGCGATGTGGCGGCGACCGGCGTATACGCCCTCCCGCCGCAGCAACGATCGCAGCATACGCGCTCCCGCGAAGGGATAATCGAGATGCAGCTCATCGAGCCGACGCATCAAGGCAAGGTCCTCGGCCGAAACTGGCCGAGGTTCATAGTAGACCGTGCTGCGAGCCAGCTTCAGGACCTTCGCCTGGCGCACGATAGAAAGATCATGATCGCGGTCGATCATCGCTTTGCGCTCAGCAGGCCCGCCTTGGTGAGCGCGCCGGACAAAAAATCGTTTTCCAACGCCAGCTCGCCGATCTTGGCATGTAACGCCTTCAAATCGACCGGCGTCTCGGCCGATGTCTTGTCATGCCCAAACACGCCGGCGGCGCCTTCCAGGAGCTGGTTTTTCCAGATCGTGATCTGGTTCGGATGAACATCAAACAGTTGCGCCAGCTCCGCCAGTGTCTTGTCGCCTTTGACCGCAGCCAAAGCAACCTTCGCCTTGAATGCCGGAGAATGCGTCCGGCGGCTCTTCTTCGTCATCTTCGCTCCTGATTCGCAGCAAGAATCCTCGCCGCTGTCAGGCAGAAAATCCACTCAAGCTACTGTCCGAATTTGCGGGGCCAGCTCTGTCAATCTGGAGGCCGAAGGTATGAACGTTATTGTTTTTGCATCGCGTAAGGGCGGCTCGGGCAAGAGTACCCTGGCTGCACATCTCGCCGCGCAGATCAAGGCGAGCAAGCAGGTCATGCTCGTGGATGCGGATCCGCAGGGCTCGCTCACGCTGTGGCACAAGCTGCGTGGCACCAACGAGCCGCCGATCAAGTCTGCCGTGAACTCCGTCAGCGGCATCGTCTCCGCTGCCAAGCGCGACGGCTATGAATGGGTGTTGATCGACACGCCGCCGAACCTGTCGGCCGTCGTCGACGACGCGATCCGCAACGCGACGATGGTGATCATTCCGGCGCGTCCCGGCGTGTTCGACGTCAACGCAGTGCAGGAGACCATCCAGATGTGCCGCGCCGCGCGCAAGCCCTACGCGGTCGTGCTCAACGGTGCGCCGGCGCGCCGCGACGATGCCGAGAGCCCGATCGTCACCATCGCCCGCGAAGCGCTGGCCAAATTCCGTGCTCCGGTGTGGGGCGGCCAGATCACCAATCGTTCGGACCTGCTGATGGCGCTGAGCCACGGCGAAGGTGCGCGCGAGTATCAGGCCGAGAGCCGTGCGGCCCAGGAGATTGCAAGGCTGTGGGCGGCGATCGAGCGTTCGGTCAAGGCTATTCGCGGCACGGCGTCGGCTTCCGGCGCAATGCACAAGCAGGCGGCTTAATTTTCATTGTTCATTCCCCGGACGACAAACGCGCGGACAAGCCGCGCGTTTTGCGTTTCTGCACCGGTGAAGACGAGTTACGCCACCATCAGCATGTAGAACACGATGACCGGCGACAGGGTCAGGATCACCGACCAGATGCCTGCGGCCCAGAGAATGTCCTCGGTGGTAAAGCCCTGCTGTCCGGCGTCGTAATGCGACGCCATTTCATTCTGACTATTCACAAACGCCTCCGCGATTTCTTCGCTTATGGGCGTCAGTGTTAGCGGGGATGTTTTAAGATCCGGATCGCAGCTGCCCCGGCATTTTGAACACAGGTGCTACCGCGGGTTAACCATCCCGCGCGTCCGTCAGCCGACCAGCCAGAGGCGAAACAGCAGCACCGGCATCAGGCCGAGCATCACCGCCCAGAACCCGAACGACGACACCACCAGAATTCCCTGCAGGAGATCGGCGGGCGCGAATTGCCGCGCGGCCGTCGGCCGGATGCGATGTCCCATGGTCATTCCCCCTCTGTAGGTCCCGGAGGATAGGCGCGATTGCGTAAACGAGCCGTGGATGCGCCATGCGGCAGCAGCGAAGGCGATTGAGGAGCGGTTAACCACGGGGCGGTGCTCTTACCCTCCCCTGGAGGGGGAGGGTAAGCGAAGCCGCTACGCCGCGACCTTCGTCCGTCGCTCGATCTCGCGATCGATCGCCGCTGCGAGCTCGCTGCTCACTTCAACCATCGGCAGGCGCACTTCGGGGCTGTCGATCAGGCCGCTGCGCCACAGCCAGTACTTCGCCGGCGCGGGGCTCGGCTCGGCGAACGATAGCCGCGTCAGCTCGGCGACTTCGTTCCAGCGCGCCAGCGCAGCATCATGATTGCCGCGCTTCAGCTCGGCATGGACGGCCGCGAACGTCGCGGTCTCGACATGGGCCGACAGCACGATGCCGCCGTCGGCGCCGTCGCTGAGCGCCTCGAAATAATTGGCATCCTCGCCGGTGAGCACGCGGAATGCCTTCGGACGGTCGCGCAGCAGCGCGATCGACTGCTCGCGGCTCGCGCCGCAATCCTTCAACCCGACGATGTTCCTGTGCTCGGCGAGCCGCAGCAGCGTCTGGTTGGTGATGTTCGCGGCGGTGCGATAGGGGATGTTGTAGAGCACAATCGGCCATGCCGCGTGATCGGCGAGCGCTTCGAAATGCGCCAGCAAGCCGCGCTGCGACGGCCGCACGTAATAGGGACTCGCGATCAGGTAACCGTCGATCGGCCAGTCCGCGGTTTCGTCGAGGCGCTCCTTCAGCCGCGCGGTGTCGGCACCCGAGAGCCCGAGGCAGATCGGCATGGTGTGGCCACTGGCTGCCATCTCGTCGCGCGCCACGGCGACGAGACGTTCGAGCTCGGCCTCGCGCAGCGTCATGCCTTCACCGGAGGTCGCCCCCAGGATGAAGCCATCGACGGCTCCCGCGCCGTAGTGCCGCGTCAGCCGCCGCAGCGATCTCTCGTCGAGCGCGCCGCCGTGAAACGGCGTCACCAGCGGCAGCCACAGCCCGCGCAAGTGATCTTCAAGTCCGGTCATGTTCCATCTCCTTCCAGGGAAAAGCCTGAGACGGAGGGCACATGAAAAAACCCCGTCCAGGCGGCGGGGTTTTCGGGATTTGCAGCGATGACGAAGTCAGCTAGTGCGCGCAAAAATCCGAGGTCCCCGAATGGGGGCCTTTTTTCGAATTGGCTGCGCACGACTTCGTGATCATTTGCAAATGATGCGGGGTGTGCCTGGAACTGTCAATACACGCGGAGGGCGAAAGCTCATGCAGACGAAAAAAAGCCGGACCCGAAGGCCCGGCTTAGGTATTGGCCACGTGAGGCCGACACAATCACCTTCCAAGAGGGATTACTGAACTCCCGCGCCACTGGAGGAGGGGGACAAATGCGCAACGCGAAGGCTCAGCGTGCAAACATTATGGGCTCGCCCAGTGTCATGCAGCAACAGCCGAGGCCGCATGTCAGTCATGCGGAAATCAGGACGGCCAGCGCTGCGCCTTGCTCACCACGAAGTCGCGGAACACCTGCACGCGCGCGACCGTCTTCAACTCCTCGGGATAGACGAAGTAAGTGTCGAGCTGGATCGAATCCGACTCGCCGAACAGCTGCACGAGTTTGTTCTGTTCCTCGACGAGATAGTCCGGCAGCGCGGCGATGCCGAGGCCCTGCTGACAGGCGCGCACGAGACCGAGGATGTTGTTGACCTTGAAATAGGCTTCGCGCGGGCCGGAGCCGTTGCGCCCGGCTTCGATCAGCCAATTGCGATTCTGAAGATGCGGCGCGAAGCTGCCATCGCTGAGCGTGATGATGCGGTGGGAGTCGAGCTCCTCCAGCGTGCGCGGCGTGCCGAAGCGCTTGATGTATTCCGGCGAGCAATAGGCGTGGAAGCCCATCGCGAACAGCTTGCGCTGGATCAGGTCGGGCTGCGTCGGCTTGCGGGTGCGGATCGCGACGTCGGCCTCGCGCATCGACAGATCGAGCTCCTCGTCGGTGACGATCAGCGAGATGCGGATCTCCGGATAGAGCGCGGTGAACTCGCCGAGCCGCGGGATCAGCCAGTTGATGCCGACGCCGGGCGTGGTGGTGATCTTGAGGTCGCCGCTCGGCCGCTCGCGGCTGTCGGTCAGCTTGGCGCGCGCCGCCTGCAGCTGCATGAACACGTCATGCGCGGTGCGGAAGAGCAGGTCGCCCTGCTCGGTGAGGATCAGGCCGCGGGCGTGGCGGTGGAACAGCGAGACCGAGAGCTCCTGCTCCAGCGCCGAGACCTGGCGCGAGACCGCCGATTGCGACAGGCCGAGCTGCTCGCCCGCATGCGTGAAGCTGCCCGCTTCCGCCGCCGCGTGAAACACCTTCAGCTTGTCCCAATCCATATCCGTAAATCCGTCGCGTGTTCGAGGCATGATGTTATTCCGCTGCCGCGCGCTCGCTGGCGCGAAGGGCCAAGAAACGTTCGGCTTCGAGTGCGGCCATGCAGCCGAGGCCTGCGGCCGTCACGGCCTGGCGATAGGTCTCGTCGGCGACGTCGCCGGCGGCGAACAGGCCGGGCACCGAGGTGGCGGTCGAGTTCGGGGCGACCTCGACATAGCCCGACGGTTTCAGCTTGACCTGATCCTTGACGAGCTCCGTCGCCGGCGCGTGGCCGATGGCGATGAAGACGCCGTCCGCCTTCACGTCCGTGAGCGCGCCGGTCTTGACGTTCTTGAGCCGGACATGGGTGACCTTGTTCGGGTTCTCTGTGCCGCAGATCTCGTCCACGGCCGAGTCCCAGATCACTTTGATCTTCGGGTGGTTGAACAGGCGTTCCTGCAGGATGCGCTCGGCGCGGAAGTGATCGCGACGATGCACGATGGTGACCTGCGAGGCGTGGTTGGTGAGGTACAGGGCTTCCTCGACCGCGGTGTTGCCGCCGCCGACCACGATCACGTCCTTGCCCCGGTAGAAGAAGCCGTCGCAGGTGGCGCAGGCCGATACGCCGCCGCCCTGGAACTTGGCTTCGGACGGCAGCCCGAGCCAGCGCGCTTGCGCGCCTGTGGCGAGGATCACGGTGTCGGCGAGATAGACGTCGCCGCTGTCGCAGATGAGGCGGAACGGCCGCTGCGCCGTCTCCAGCTTGGTGACCAGGTCGGTGACGATCCTGGTGCCGACATGGACCGCCTGCTTCTCCATCTGCTCCATCAGCCAGGGGCCCTGGATCACGTCGGCGAAGCCCGGATAATTCTCGACGTCGGTGGTGATGGTGAGCTGCCCGCCGGGCTGGATGCCCTGGATCAGGATCGGCTCGAGCATCGCCCGCGCGGCATAGATCGCCGCCGTGTAGCCAGCAGGGCCGGAGCCGATAATGACGACCTTTGCATGAACAGGAGCGGACATTTCGATGGACGCCTTTCACGGGGGATTTGCAGCGCGGGCGCGGAAGGTGCCGGGAGGCCTCGCGGAGGCGCTGAAATATCAGAGCTAATCTAAGCCTTCTGGTGAGCTATGCAAGAATTGCATTCCCTCTCGGCGGATTTTTCCAACAGGGAACAAAAGTCGATTGCGTCGCACGCGCAATAAAATTGCGCTGCTCGTGCCGCTGGGCTATGAGGATTTCGACAAACCATCCAATACCGCTGCAAAGGGCAGGAGTTCCAATCACGTGTCGCGGAACCTAGACGAGATCGACCTGAAGATTCTCACCGAGATTCAGGCCGACGGTCGAATCACGAATGTCGAGCTGGCCAAGCGCGTCGGCATCTCGCCGCCCCCCTGCCTGCGCCGTGTCCGGGCGCTGGAGGAAGAGGGCTACATCCACGGCTATCGGGGCCTGCTCGACGCCCGCAAACTCGGCTTCGACGTCACCGTGTTCGCGGCCGTACACCTGTCCAGCCAGGCCGAGGCGGATTTGCGCGCTTTCGAGGATTTCGTCCGCGCCGAGCCCCTGGTGCGGGAATGCTGGATGCTGTCGGGCGAGGTCGATTTCATCCTCAAATGCGTCGCGCCCGACATGGCGACTTTCCAGGATTTCGTCACGCACCTGACTGCCGCGCCACATGTCCGCAACGTGCGGACCTCGCTGGTGCTGCACAATTCGAAGTACGAGGCGGCCGTGCCGCTGGATGTGAAGGGAAGAAGGTAGTTATTCCGTTCTCGTGCCCCGGACGCAGCGCTTCGGGACACGAGAGATGCTGCTGCTCCACGCTCCGTCATAGGGAGCGACACGCAGACGCGAAAAAGGCCGCGCGTCGCGCGGCCTTTTGAAGACATCGTCGCACGCAGGCGGCAAATCCTTACCGCCACTCCACCTTGGTGATCTCATAGGCCTTGGCGCCGCCGGGCGTGTTGACCTCGACCGAGGCGCCCTTCTTCTTGCCGATCAACGCGCGCGCGAGCGGCGAGGTGATGGAGATGCGGCCCTTCTTGGCGTCGGCCTCGACCTCGCCGACGATCTGCCACACCGTCTTCTTCTCGGTGTCCTCGTCGACCAGCGTCACGGTGGCGCCGAACTTGATGGTGTCGCCGGAGAGCTTGGAAATGTCGATGATGTCGGCGCGCGCGAGCTTGTCCTCGAGCTCGGCGATGCGGCCTTCATTGTGGGACTGCTCTTCCTTCGCGGCATGATATTCCGCGTTTTCCGACAGGTCTCCGTGCGAGCGCGCCTCCGCGATATGCTCGATGATCCGCGGACGATCCACGGACTGGCGCTGCTTCAATTCTTCCCCGAGCGCGACAAAGCCGGCCTGGGTCATCGGAACCTTTTCCATCGTCTCTCTCGTCCTTCGATCGTGCGCCCCAAACGCGGATGGGCGCCGCAACCTTGATTCGTCAGTGTTTCCGGAGCCCAACGCAGGGACTGCCGGACGTTGACAGATATGGGCTTTTAGCGCCGGAACAGAACCACCACCTGGCCGGACCACCACCTGGCCGGACAGTTCCTCCGGCCATTGTGGCTTCATCGCCAATCACTTAGCAGCGGCTTCGCCGGAGCTAGCGATCAGGTTTCCGAAAAGTAGCTCTGCAGGGTACGAACCTCAAGGTCCCCGCCCAAATAGGCGCGGATGCCCTGCGCGGCCGCCACGGCCCCGGAAAGAGTGGTGTAATACGGCACTTTATGCAAGAGGGCCGCGCGCCGCAGCGAACGGCTGTCGGCCAGGGCCTGCGGGCCTTCGGTGGTGTTGAAGACGAGCTGGACGTCCCCGTTGGTGATGGCGTCGACGATGTGCGGCCGCCCCTCCAGCACCTTGTTCACCTTTTCGGTCGGGATGCCCTGGTCGGTCAGGAAGCGCTGGGTGCCCGAGGTCGCCAGCACCTTGAAGCCGAGCGAGTGCAATTCGCGAACGGCCTCGGCGATGCGCGTCTTGTCGCTTTCGCGCACCGACACGAACACCGTGCCCTTGCGCGGCACCCGCGTGCCGCCGCCGAGCTGGCTCTTGGCGAAGGCCACTGCAAACGAACGGTCGATGCCCATGACCTCGCCGGTCGAGCGCATCTCGGGACCGAGGACGGTGTCGACGCCGGGGAAGCGCGCGAACGGGAAGACCGATTCCTTGACGCCGACGTGCTTGAGCCTGGCCTTCTTCAGCTTGAAATCGGCGAGCTTCTCGCCCGCCATGATGCGCGCGGCGATCTTGGCGACCGGCGTGCCGACCACCTTGGCGACGAACGGCACCGTGCGTGAAGCGCGCGGATTGACCTCGAGCACGTAGATCTCGCCGTCCTTGATGGCATATTGCACGTTCATCAGGCCGATGACGTCGAGGCCGAGCGCGAGCTCGCGGGTCTGGCGCTCCAGCTCCTCGATCATCTCAGGCTCGAGCGAGTGCGGCGGCAGCGAGCAGGCGCTGTCGCCGGAATGGATGCCGGCTTCCTCGATGTGCTCCATGATACCGACGATGAACGTGTCCTTGCCGTCGGAGAGGCAGTCGACGTCGATCTCGGTCGCGTCCGACAGATAGCGGTCGAACAGCAGCGGGTTCTTGCCGAGCACCGTGTTGATCTGCCCGGTCTTGTCGTTCGGATAGCGCGCCTTGACGTCGGCCGGCACCAGCTCCGGCAGCGTGCCGAGCAGATAGTCGTTGAGCTGGTTCTCCTCGCGGATGATCTGCATGGCGCGGCCGCCGAGCACGTAGGACGGGCGGACCACCAGCGGCAGGCCGAGGTCGGCGGAGACGAGCCTCGCCTGTTCGACCGAATAGGCGATGCCGTTCTTCGGCTGCTTGAGACGAAGCTTGTCGAGCACGCGCTTGAAGCGGTCGCGGTCCTCCGCGAGGTCGATGGCGTCCGGCGAGGTGCCGAGGATCGGCACTTCGGCGGCCTCCAGCGCACGCGCCAGCTTCAGCGGCGTCTGGCCGCCGAACTGCACGATCACGCCGTGCAGCGTGCCCTTGCTGCGCTCCTTCGCGATGATCTCCAGCACGTCCTCGGCGGTGAGCGGCTCGAAATAGAGCCGGTCGGCGGTGTCGTAATCGGTCGACACCGTCTCCGGATTGCAGTTGACCATGATGGATTCGTAGCCGGCATCGTGCAGGGCGAAGCAGGCATGACAGCAGCAATAGTCGAATTCGATGCCCTGGCCGATGCGGTTGGGACCGCCGCCGAGAATGATGACCTTCTTCTTGTCGGACGGCGTGCTCTCGTCGGCCGGGGCGCCCGCAAACGGCGCCTCATAGGTCGAATACATGTAGGCGGTCGGCGAGGCGAACTCGGCCGCGCAGGTGTCGATGCGCTTGTAGACGGGGCGAACGCCGAGTGCGTGCCGCTTTGCCGTCACCTCCGCTTCCGTCGTCTCGGCGAGCACGGCGAGGCGTGCATCGGAGAAGCCCATGGCCTTGAGCGTGCGCATGCCGAAGGCGTTGCCCGGCAGGCCGTTCTTGCGGACCCTCTCTTCCATGTCGACGATGCCGCGCATCTCGCCGAGGAACCACGGATCGATCTTGCAGGACTTGAAGATGTCCTCGTTCGACCAGCCGAGCCGCATGGCCTGGGCGACCTGGAGCAGCCGGTTCGGCGTCGGCGTGCCGAGCGCGGCGCGGATCGCGTTCTTGTCGTCGTCGCGGCCGAGGCCCTCGATCTCGATCTCGTCGAGGCCGGTCAATCCGGTCTCGAGCCCGCGCAGCGCCTTTTGCAGGCTTTCCTGGAAGGTGCGCCCGATCGCCATGACTTCGCCGACCGACTTCATCGACGTGGTCAGCGTGGTCGAGGCGCCCGGGAATTTCTCGAAGGCGAAGCGCGGCACCTTGGTGACGACGTAGTCGATGGTCGGCTCGAACGAGGCCGGCGTGGCGCCGCCGGTGATGTCGTTGGCGATCTCGTCCAGGGTGTAGCCGACGGCGAGCTTGGCGGCGACCTTGGCGATCGGAAAACCGGTGGCCTTCGAGGCCAGCGCGGAGGAGCGCGACACGCGCGGATTCATCTCGATGACGACCATGCGGCCGTCTTCGGGGTTGACGCCGAACTGCACGTTGGAGCCGCCGGTCTCGACGCCGATCTCGCGCAGCACCGCCAGCGAGGCGTCGCGCATGATCTGGTATTCCTTGTCGGTCAGCGTCAGCGCAGGCGCCACCGTGATGGAATCGCCGGTGTGCACGCCCATCGGATCGAGGTTCTCGATCGAGCAGACGATGATGCAATTGTCGTTCTTGTCGCGCACGACCTCCATCTCGTACTCTTTCCAGCCGAGCACGGATTCTTCGATCAGCACTTCGTTGGTGGGAGACGCATCGAGGCCGCGTTCGATGATGTCGAGGAACTCTTCCTTGTTGTAGGCGATGCCGCCGCCGGTGCCGCCCATGGTGAAGGAGGGGCGGATGATCGCGGGCAGGCCGATCTCGGACAGTGCCATCATCGCCTGTCCGAGCGCATATTCCTGATAGCGCTTGCGCCGGTCGCCTTCGCCGAGAGTCCATTGCCGGTCGAGCTCTTCGAGCGCCGCGCCCGACAGCTTCTCGCGTTCGGCGTGGTATTTGTCGCGGAACGACTTCTTCAGCTCGGACGCGTTGGCGAGCCGCGACTTCGGCGTCTGCAGCCCGATCTTCTCCATGGCATTGCGGAACAGCTGGCGGTCTTCGGCCTTGTCGATCGCGTCGGCGGTGGCGCCGATCATCTCGACGTCGAACTTCTCCAGTGTGCCCTGGCGGCGCAGCGACAGCGCGCAGTTCAGGGCGGTCTGTCCGCCCATGGTCGGCAGCAGCGCGAAGCCGCCGGGAATGACGTGACGTTCCTTCTCGATGATCTTGGCGACGATCTCGGGCGTGATCGGCTCGATATAGGTCGCATCGGCCAATTCCGGATCGGTCATGATGGTGGCCGGGTTGGAATTGACGAGGACGATGCGGTAGCCCTCTTCCTTCAGCGTCTTCACCGCCTGGGTGCCCGAATAGTCGAACTCGCAGGCCTGGCCGATCACGATGGGACCGGCGCCGATGATCAGGATGGTGGTGATGTCTGTACGTTTGGGCATCAACTCTCGCCGAAGTGGAATTTTGGCACAAAAAAAGGGCGCGCTGCTGCGCGTCCCTTTGGCCGAGAGCGCGGTGGTCTCCCTCGCGCGCGGGTGGGTCTTAGACCAGTTTTAGAGGCGGCGAAACCCCGAAAAATGCCCATCAACCGGCAATTTTGACGGGTTTGGGCCGGGCCTGCCAGCCACGGGCGAGGTGCACCAGGAGCGCGGCCGCAACGCTCGTTCCGCCGATCCAGCCGAGGTCGGTCGATGCGAGGGTCGCCAGCACCGCGCCGCCCAGCGCTCCGCCGATGGCGAAGCCGAGATACATCGACGAGGCGTTGAGCGAGAGCGCAATCATCGGAGCCTGTGGCTCGATCCGGATGATGCTCGCGAGCTGGGCCGGATAGAACGCCCAACCCGAGAGGCCCCAGAGGAAGATCGCGCCCAGCACCGCGTAATGCGCCTGTCCCGGCATCAGCTTCAGGATCAGCGAATGCAGGATCAGGGCACCCGCCATGCCGGCGAGCCCGAGGCCTGCGGTGGCGAGCGTGCCGAGCCGGTCGGCCAGGACGCCGCCAAGCATGTTCCCGATCGCCGCCGCGCTGCCGAACACCAGCAGAGCGAGGCTGACTTGCGAGGCATCGAAGCCGAGCCCGCGCAGCGGGACCGCGAAATAGGTGAAGACAGTGAAGCCACCCAGCGCCCACAACAGGGTGATCAGGAGCGCAACCAGAACGTGGCTGTGGCGCGCCACCGCCAGCCGTTCGCTGAGCGAGGCCGTATTGCGGGGCAAGCCCTTGGGCAGGCCGAGCAGCAGGCCGGCGAGCGCGACCGCGCCGATCAGGGCGACCATGGCAAAGGTCGCGCGCCAGCCGAGCAGGCTGCCGACGAGATTGCCGAGGGGAACGCCGATCACGGTCGCGACCGTCATCCCCGAGGTGACCAGCGCCACCGCGCGGCCGCGGCGCTCGGGCGCGGCGACCGCCACGGACACAGCCATTGCCGTCGGCATGCAAAGCCCCGAGCCCAATGCCATCAGCATCCGCGAGGCCAGCAGCAGGACGTAGTTGGATGCGACCATCGCCGCGAGGTTGCCGGCGATGAACGTCGCCAGCGCCAGGGCCAACACGGTGCGGCGGTCGATGTTGTTCAGCGCCACCGCGAGGATCGGCGAGCCCACGGCATAGGTGAGGGCGTAGGCGGTGACCAATTGGCCCGCGGCCGAGACCGAAATCGAAAGGTCGCTGGCGATTGCCGGCAAAAGTCCTGCGATGACAAAGCCTTCAGTGCCGATCGCAAAGGCCGCAACGGCCAGCCAGAACACGCTCATCGGAAAAGTCCCTTGTTCAATGTCTATTGAACTATTCGATGCTCCGGCTCGGGAGTCAATTGGTTCAAGAACTATTGAACATAATGGCCGCTTCGCTATGATCTGAACATGAGCCGCACGCCAATTCACCCGACCCGCGAGCAGATCGAGCTGCCGATGGTACTGGATTGTCTGAGCGATCCGATCCGGCTCGCCATCGTCTACCAGCTCGCCCAGCAAGAACGTGTCAGCAACGAGCTCTGTTGCGGCGATTTCAGCGGGCTGGGTGGGAAGTCCAACCTCGCCTATCACTTCGCCAAGCTGCGCGAATGCGGGCTGATGCAGACGCGCCTGGCCGGAACCAACCGGTTCATGCGCCTGCGCCGCGAGGATCTGGACGCGCGGTTTCCGGGCCTGCTTGATGCGGTGATCAGCTCCGCAGCCAGGGATGCGGACCGGCTTCAGCTGTTGTCTGGGAGCGAAGGAATTGAGGAAGATTGAGCTGCGGATACAGTCCGTCTACGCTTCCGCTTCGCTCCAGCTGCGCCGGACACGCTTCGCCCCTGCAGGTCTTGCGCGGCTGCGCCACGCGTAGCCCCGCAGGGCGAAGCGTGGAGACCCGGCCTGGATTTGAACCAGGATGAAGAGCGATGCACCGCCCCCGCGTAGACACTTCCGCCACCGGGCCATCCGGATTATTCCCGATCGGCGTGCGCCAAGCTACCACGGCTGGTTTTTATGCTTAACGGACCAGAGGCGGCCGCGCGACGAAGGTCATGCGCCAGCGATTGTGGCCGATATTGCCGTGGGCGCGCTGGACCGCGAATCCGGCCGCCTTCAGCTTGGCGGTGATCTCGTCTTCGCTGTAGCGCTGGAGCCCGATGCGCGAGCGCAGCTGGCGATAATCCGACAGCGCGGTGCTGATCAGCCCGATCAGCGCGTCTTTCAGGAAGCCATGGCGCAGGCCGAAGCCGAGCAGCGCCATCACGTCCCTGCCCATGCCGACATTGGGCTGGAGAATGTCGCCGAGCACCAGCTTGCCGGAGGGCTTCAGGATACGGCGGATGTTGAGGAGGGCGGCATCGAGCTCCTCCGGCGTCATGTATTGCGCGACCGAGTTCATCACGACGAGGTCGATCGACTGGTCCTGCATCTTGCGGATATCGTCGAGCGAGCGGACGCGGATCTTGGTTTTCGGGGCAAACCGCGCGATCAGCCGCCCACGCACGCCCGGCGCGGGCTCGGCCAGGATCAGCTTGCCGCAGGCGGCCGCCACCTCGTTCGCCGACAGTGCTTCCCCACAGGCATAGTCCAGCACCGTCGCATCGGGCGAGGGGATGTAGCCGATGATGTCCCGCGCAATGATCTGGAAGTGCAGGTCGCGATGCAGCTTGCTGACATAGATCGTATGCGTCGAGTCGTAATAATCGATCCAATCGTCCATGCTATTCAAAGGTCCCGGCCAAACGGTTCCGATGGAGGAACCGGCGCTGCCCACCTTGCGTTAGGGGTGCGACGGCGCGCCGTCAATGTCCGCGTCCTAACAGGAAGGTCTCCCGTGAGCAAAACCAGCAAGGTCTCGCCCGATCTCGATACCCCCACTGATCTGTCGTCCGACGGAGTCAAGAAGGTCTCGGAGGCGCTCAACGTGCTTTTGGCCGACGCGTTCGCGCTTTACCTCAAAACCAAGAATTTCCACTGGCACATCAGCGGCCGGCATTTCCGCGACTACCATCTGCTGCTCGACGAACAGTCCGACCAGATCTTCGCCACCACCGACCAACTCGCCGAACGCGTCCGCAAGATCGGCGGTACCACGCTGAAGTCGATCGGCCAGGTCGCAAAGCTCCAGACCATCAAGGACAACAACGAGGACTACGTCCCGCCGCGCGAGATGCTCCGCGAGCTGATGCAGGACAACAAGCACGTCGCCGCCGCGATGCGCAAGGCGCACGAGGTCTGCGACGAGGCCGGTGACGTCGCCAGCGCCAGCATCCTCGAAAACTTCATCGACGAGACCGAGCGCCGCACCTGGTTCCTGTTCGAGGCGACCCGGCAGGAAGGTGCGAACGAAGCGTAAGGCCACAGGCTGAGCTATGGCTGATTTTGGGTGACGCGGCCTGATCAGGCGGCGTGGCTTTCAGTGTTCGGAATGACTTCGATTCCGTCGATGAACTTTACACCGGCGATGACTTTCGGCAACTGGTTCGTGCTCTTCAATCGCCGCCAGGTCTTCGATGCGGCGTCGATGAGCTTGAACACCATCAGCTTCGCAGTTTGTTGCGACAGCGATCCCTTGGTCCGCACCGTTCGGTGGCGCACCGTGGCGAAGACGCTCTCGATCGGGTTCGAGCTGCGTAGGTGGATCCAGTGCTCAGCAGGGAAGTCGAAGAAGGCGAGCAGCGCATGGCGATCCTTGATCAGGCACTCCACCGCACGTCCGTATTTGACGTGGTATTTCTCGACGAAGACGTCGATCGCGGTTTCAGCTTCGGCCCGGTGTGGGGCCAGATAGATGTTCCGCAGGTCGTTCTTCATGGGGCCCTGCACGGATTTGGCGACCTTGTCGAGTACGTTGCTCACTTTATGGCACCAGCATCGTTGGTGCCGCGTGCCGGGAAAGGCCTCGTCCAGTGCCTTCCAGAAGCCGAGGGCGCCGTCGCCGATGGCGAGTTGCGGGGCAATCCGTAACCCGCGTTGCCGCAGGTCGATCAGGAGTTCGCGCCAGCTCTGCGCGCTCTCGCGCACGCCGACCTGGAAGCCGATCAGCTCCTTCTTGCCTTCCGGCGTGGTGCCAATCAGCACCAGCATGCATTCGCTGTGATCTTCCATGCGGGCCTGCAGGTACACGCCATCGGCCCAGATGTAGACATAGCGACGCGCCGACAGATCGCGTCTCTGCCAGCGTTCGTACTCGACCTGCCAATCGGCCTTCAGGCCGGCGATCACCGAAGGCGACAGGTTCGGCGCATCCTTGCCGAGCAGCGCCGAGAGCGCCTCCTGGAAGTCGCCGGTCGAGATGCCGCGCAAATAGAGGACCGGGATCAAGGCATCCAGGCTCTTCGTCCGCCGCGCCCATAGCGGCAGGATTGCCGAACTGAAGCGGAGGCGGTCGCCTGGCCCGCTCGCTCCGCGGTCGCGGACCTTGGGACGAGCGACCTCCACCGGACCGATGCCGGTCGCAATCTCGCGCACCGGACCGTGCCCATGTCGGACCAGGCGCGCTCGACCGTCGGGCAGCGTCAGATTGGCCGTGCTGGCCAGAAACGCGCCAACCTCGATCTCGATCGCCCTGGCAAGCAGGTCCCGCGCGCCGGCACGAACGATATCGGTCAGTGGATCATCAACCGCGGACGGCTGACGGAAAGCAAGAACATTGGTAGTCTCGGTCATGGCGTATCGCTCTCCTCGAGAGGTTCTGGCAGGCTCGTCACCCGCTTCGATACGCCGCCTTCCTCACACCGTCATCACCCAGATTCCGCCATAGCTCCCACAGGCTGCAAGGGTGGGTTAGCCGACGGCGTAACCCACCACGTCTGTCTCGGCGGAATGGAAGTGGTGGACTACGCTTTCCTACGGCACCGCGCCCGCAGCTACCGCCACAGCCGTATCAGCGCCCCGTCCCTGCCTGTCACGGGATCGGCGGGCGGCAGTGCCACGTTTGGAATCGTCTTCAGCGCCCTGGCGTGGTTCTCGGGCGTCGCCCGCGTGATCTCCATCTTCGATCCCGGCGGGTAAGCGCCGATCACGCAGAAATCATCGCTCGCCTGGATGCACTGATGCCCGGTGCCGGCCGGCAGGATCGCGACGTCGCCGGCCTTGATTTGAAGCTCCTGCCATGATCGCCGCCGAAGCGGACGCTTGCACTGCCGCGCGCGACGCCGAGCACTTCGTGCACCGTCGCGTGATAATGCAGATAGTCGTAGACGCCGTTCCGCCACGTCCCGCCCCAGCCATTGCGCTCGAACAGGTCTTCGATGGTCTCTTCCGGATGCTTCGGATCAAGCTTCACCGCGCCCTGGTAGACCAGGAACGGAAGGATGTTGTTCGGCACGAGGCCATCGTCTTCGAACACGATGGCGAGCGGCTCGGCATTGTCGCGGACGACGGACATGGGGGCTCCCACTGGCAACGGACCGGAATCAAGAGGGTGCAGGCCCTCTTGTTCCTCACGACACTCCATACGCCGGCTTGACCGAGATCAAGGCGCTGGCGGCCAATGGCGGGCACGCAGATCGAAGCGAAGGAGGGGGAACGCCATGTACGCATCCGACGTTGCGCAACGTCATTTTTCGGCGGCCGTCAACGAGGCGGAGACGGCCGGCCTCGGGCACGAAGCCGTCTGCCGGGCGTTGCTCGGTTTGGTGATTTCGAAATATCTGGAGACGAGGTCGGTCGCCGACATCCAGGCGGAACTGCGCTTCATCGCCGAGAACTGCGATCCCGACACGGACTTCATGTTCATGCGTCCGTGACGGAGCCGGGCCTCGGCGGACTGATCCGCCGGGCGGTCTTGTTGCCTTACGCGCTCTTTCTCTGCCGCATCAGGTCGGCAAAGCGCTTGAACAGATAGTGCGAGTCGCGCGGGCCCGGCGAGGCCTCGGGGTGGTACTGCACCGAGAACACCGGCTTGCCGTCGAGCTGGATGCCGCAATTGGAGCCGTCGAACAGCGAGATGTGGGTCTGCGTCGCGCCCTTCGGCAGCGTCGTCTCGTCGACGGCAAAGCCGTGGTTCATCGAGGTGATCTCGACCTTCCCGGTGGTCTCGTCCTTGACGGGATGATTGGCGCCGTGATGGCCCTGGTGCATCTTCTTCGTCTTGGCGCCGACGGCGAGGCCCAGCATCTGGTGGCCAAGGCAAATCCCGAAGGTCGGCGTGCCCGACTTGATCACGTCCCGGATCACGGGCACGGCATATTTGCCGGTCGCAGCCGGATCGCCAGGGCCGTTGGACAGGAACACGCCGTCCGGCTTCATCGCCAGAATGTCCTCGGCTGAGGTCGTCGCCGGCACCACCGTCACCTTGCAGCCGACCCCGGCGAGCAGGCGCAAGATGTTGCGCTTGATGCCGTAGTCGATGGCGACGACGTTGAATTCCGGCTTCTCCTGCCGGCCGAAGCCTTTGTCCCACAGCCACGGCGTCTCGTCCCAGCTGAAGCGCTGGCCGGAGGTGACCAGCGGCACGAGGTCCATGCCCTCGAGGCCCGGCCATTCGCGCGCTTCTTCCTTCAGGCCGTGCAGGTCGAACTCGCCGGTCCTGGAATGCGCGATCACGGCGTTGGGCATGCCCTTGGAGCGGATCAACGCGGTCAGCGCGCGGGTGTCGATGCCGGAGAGACCGATGATGCCGCGCGCCTTCAGCCAGCCGTCGAGATGCTTGGTGGCGCGATAGTTCGAGGGATCGGTGATCGCGGTGCGCAGGATCACGCCGCGCGCGCCCGGCGTCGCCGCCATGTTCACCGTCTCGATGTCGTCCTCGTTGGTGCCGACATTGCCGATATGCGGGAAGGTGAAGGTGATAAGCTGTCCGGCATAGGAAGGATCGGTGAGGATCTCTTCATAGCCGGTCATCGCGGTGTTGAAGCAGACTTCACCGACGGCGTGGCCTTCGGCGCCGAGACCGAAGCCCTCGAGCACCGTGCCGTCGGCAAGCACGAGGAGCGCGGTCGGTTTATGGTCCGGCCAAGCGGTATCGTTGTCATGTTGTGTCATGAGCCCGCTTCATAGTCCCCGCAGGCGCCGCCGTCAAAGCGGAGAACCGCCGATTCACATGCGTTTTTGCATATTTGACAGCCCGTCTCGGGCACTTAAGCTCGGCGGCACAATTTCCGGCACTTTCCTGGGCTTGCGAGGCAATAATGGACCAGACCACCCCGATTCTGCTGGTTCCGGGGCTGGCCTCCTCGGCCCGGATCTACGCCCCGGTGATCCCGGCGCTATGGCGGTTTGGCCCCGTGATGATTGCCAACCACATCCGCGACGACAGCATCGCGGCGATCGCCCGCCGCATCCTCGCCGAGGCGCCGCCGCGCTTCGTCCTCGCCGGCCATTCCATGGGCGGCTACATCGCCTTCGAGATCATGCGCCAGGCGGGTGAGCGCGTGACCAGGCTCGCGCTGATCAACACGCAGGCGCGGCCCGACACGCCGGAGGCGACCGCGCGCCGGCACGCCCAGATGGAGCGCGCCAGGCGCGGCGAGCTCCGCGCCGTCCGCGAGGAGAGTTTTCCGGAGCTCGTGCATCCGTCGCGGCGCGATGATGCCGATATTCTCGCGCTCGTGCATGCGCAGGACGAGGACGTCGGCGTCGAAGGCTATCTGCGGCAGCAGACCGCGATCATCGCACGGGTGGATTCGCGCCCGACGCTTTCAGCCATCAAGTGTCCGACTCTGGTGCTGACGGGCGATACCGACAACACCATCCCGAATGCGCTCTCCAAGGAGATGGCCGAGGGCATCGCCGGCGCCAGGCTCGTGATCCTCGATCGCTGCGGGCACCTGCCGCAAGCCGAACAGCCGCAAGCGACAGTGCGGGCGCTCGCCGAATGGCTCGGAACCGAGGTTGTCTGAAGGCCACGAACGGCCTAGATCAGGCGTCGGATATTTGAAGGGGTCACGATCATGCTGCGCGACGATATCAACAATGCGGTCAAGGAGGCCATGAAGGCCAAGGACGAGCGCAAGCTGTCCACGCTACGCATGGTCAACTCGACCATCAAGAATGCCGACATCGATGCCCGCGGCAACGGCAAGCCGCCGCTGTCGGACGCCGACATCCTCGCCGTGCTGCAGAAGATGATCAAGCAGCGCCAGGAGGCGGTCGAGCTCTACGACAAGGGCGGCCGCGCCGAGCTTGCCGCGCAGGAGCGCGAGGAGATCGCGGTGATCTCGGCCTACCTGCCGAAGCAGATGTCAGAGGATGACGTGAAGAAGGCGATCGCGGACGCGATCGCCGAGACCGGCGCCGCCGGCATGAAGGACATGGGCAAGGTGATCGCCGCGCTGCGCGCGAAATACGCCGGCCAGATGGATTTCGGCAAGGCCAGCGGCTTGGTGAAGGCGGCGCTGTCGGGCTAAGTCGTCATTCCGGGCACGCGTAGCGCGAGCCCGGAATCCATCGCGCTGCTGAGTCCGTTGCTTAATGGATTCCGGGCTCGCGCTACGCGCGCCCCGGAATGACAAGAAGAACAAGGGAGGCACCGATGAACGCCATCAAGCCGTTTCGCATCGACATCAGCGACGACATCCTCTCCGATCTCAAGTCACGCCTCGTCCGCACGCGCTGGCCGGATGCTGAACTCGTCGACGACTGGAGTCAGGGCGCTCCGCTGAAGTGGATCCAGGAGATCTGCGCCTACTGGGCCGACGATTACGACTGGCGGGCTCGCGAGGCAAAACTCAATCGCTTCGAGCAGTTCACCACCGAGATCGACGGGCTCGACATCCACTTCATCCATGCGCGCTCGAAGGAGCGGTCCGCGCTGCCGCTGATCATCACCCATGGCTGGCCGGGCTCGATCGTCGAGTTCCAGAAGGTGATCGCGCCGCTCACCGATCCCGCCGCGCATGGCGGCAATCCTGCCGATGCCTTCCACGTGATCTGTCCTTCGCTGCCGGGCTTCGGCTTCTCCGCCAAGCCGAAGACCACCGGCTGGGGCGTCGACCGCATCGCGGCGGCCTGGGCAAAGCTGATGGATCGGCTCGGCTATGCGCGCTACGGCGCGCAAGGCGGCGATTGGGGTTCGGCGGTGACGACCTCGCTCGGCGCACAGGACGCCGGGCATTGCGCCGGCATCCACATCACGCTCGCCTTCAATGCGGCGCCCAAGGTCGAGGGCGAGCCGACGGCGGAGGAGAAGCGCGCTCTCGCCGGCCTCAAGCATTATGTCGATCTCGATTCCGGCTATTCCAAGCAGCAGTCGACGCGCCCGCAGACGCTCGGCTATGGCCTCACGGATTCACCGAGCGGGCAGGCGGCCTGGATCCTGGAAAAATTCTGGGCCTGGACCGACTGCAACGGGCATCCTGAGAACATCTTCAGCAAGGACGAGCTGCTCGACAACGTCATGCTGTATTGGGCAACGCAGACGGCGACCTCCTCGGCGCGGCTCTACTGGGAGAGTTTTGGCAAGCGCCGCACCACGCCCGTGGTGCAGGTGCCGACGGGCGTCGCCGTGTTTCCCAGGGAGATCATCACGCCGGTGCGGCGCTGGATGGAGCCGAACTTCCCGGACATCACCCACTGGAGCGAGATGGAGAAGGGCGGCCATTTCGCCGCCTTCGAGCAGCCGGAGCTGTTCGTACGCGATGTCAGGAAGTTCTTCGCGACGGTGCGATAGCTCTCTCGCTGTCATTCCGGGCTCGCCCTGCGGGCGCTCCGGAATGACGTCGCGGGGCTTGTCCCGTGCGTTCGCAGCCCTAGACTGACGAGAACAACAAGATACCGGGAAACGATTCAAGCCCATGCTCACCGAAGCCGCAACCTACGACGAGCTCTATCGCAATTTTCGCTGGGACATCCCCGCGCGCTTCAACATTGCGGAAGCGTGCTGCGATCGCCATGCTGACGGCACGGGGCGGCTTGCGCTGATCTATGTCGACGAGAACGGCGCCACCAGCCGCACCTCCTTCGACGAGATCGCCGAGATGTCGCGCCGCTTCGCCAATGTGCTGAAGGCGGACGGGCTTTCCGGTGGCGACCGCGTCGCGGTGTTTCTGTCGCAGTCCCGGGAGTTGCCGATCGCGCATATGGCGGCGTTCCGCTCCGGCATGATCTCGATCCCGCTGTTCGCGCTGTTCGGCGAGGACGCGCTGGAATTCCGCCTGTCGAATTCGGAGGCGAAAGCCATCGTCACCGACGAGGGTGGCTGGGAGAAGCTCGCAAAAATTCGCGATCGTCTGCCCGACCTGAAGACGATCTATGTGGTCGGCGGGCGCGCGCCGGTGGGAACGACGTCGTTCTGGGATGCGGTGAAGGCCGCATCGGCCGACTTCGCGCGGGTCGACACCTCGTGCGATGATCCCGCGCTGATCATCTACACCTCGGGCACGACGGGCAATCCGAAGGGGGCGCTGCATGCGCACCGCGTCCTGCTCGGTCATCTGCCGAACGTGGAGATGTGTCACAACTTCCTGCCGCACCCCGGCGATCTCATGTGGACGCCGGCGGACTGGGCCTGGATCGGCGGGCTCATCAACGGCCTGTTCGCGTTCTGGTACCACGGCATCCCCCTCGTCGGTCACCGCGCACGCAAATTCGAGCCGCAGGCGGCGATGCAGATGATGGCCGATCTTTCCGTGCGCAACGTCTTCCTGCCGCCGACCGCGCTGAAGCTGATGCGGCAGGCCGGCGTGAAGCACTCCGGCGTCAAGCTGCGTAGCATCTTTACGGGCGGCGAGTCGCTGGGCGGCGAATTGCTCGGCTGGGTGCGCGAGACGTTCGGCATCGACGCGCATGAAGTGTTCGGCCAGACCGAGTGCAATCTCGTGATCGGCAGCAACTCGAACCTGTTTCCGATCCGCCCCGGTTCGATGGGCAAGGCGACGCCGGGCTTCGATGTCCGCATCGTCGACGACAAGGGCGAGGAATTGCCGCGCGGGCAGCGCGGCACCATCGGCGTGCGCCAGCCGTGCCCCGTCACCATGCTCGAATATTGGCGCAATCCGGAGGCGACGGCGAAGAAATATGCCGGCGAGTTCCTGCTGACCGGCGATCTCGGCGTGCAGGACGAGGACGGCTATTTCTGGTACGTCAGCCGTGAGGACGACGTGATAACCACCGCCGGCTATCGCGTCGGCCCGTCCGAGATCGAGCACACGCTGATGAAGCATCCGTCGGTGGCGATGGCGGCGGTGGTCGGCATTCCGGATCCGATCCGGACCGAATCCATCAAGGCCTGGATCGTGCTGCGTCCGGGCTTTACTGGCAGCGACACGCTCGCGCGCGAGATCCAGGAGTTCGTCAAGGTGCAGCTCGCCGCCCACGAATATCCGCGCTTCGTCGAGTTTGCCGAGACGCTGCCGATGACGGCGACGGGCAAGGTGCTGCGGCGCGAGCTGCGGGCGAGAGGCTAGCTTCCTGCCATGGCAAAGGCGCCTCAAGCCGCGGGACTTCACCGCGCCTCACTCACGAAGCTGCACGATCTGGATGCGGCGCTCGAGCTCATGTATTACGGCTGGCGCGGGATGACGCTGGAGGCCGACGCATATCTTGCGAAGCAGGGCCTGTCGCGTCCGCACCATCGTATCCTGTACGTGGTGGCGCGCAGGCCCGACATCGCGATCGGCGCGCTGATCGAGATCCTCGGCATTTCCAAGCAAGCCCTCAACCGGCCGCTCAATCTGCTGGTGGAGCGCAAGCTCGTGACGTCGAAGCGTTCGCCCGAGCAGCACCGCTCGAAATTGCTACGCCTGACGGAAGCGGGGCGGCGCATCGAGCAGCGGGCCTCCGACCACGAGCGCAAGGTACTGCGCGAGGCGTTCGATCGCGTCGGGGCGTCGGGTGCGGCCGGCTGGATGGGCGTGATGGAGGCGATCGCCGACAACAACTAATTCTCAAGTCAACATGGTTGACATGAAGCGCGGGCTTTGCCACTTTCCCTGCCAGGGAGGATCCGTGTCATGAGCGGACAGGCAATGAGCCGCGCGACTGCCGAAGGCTTTGTCGCGGCATGGTGCGCGAATTGGTGCAGGGTCGACATCGACGCGGTCGTCGCGCATTTCGCCGACGATGCGCGGATGCGCAGCCCTCTCGCTCTCACACTGACGGGTTCTCTTGTCGTCACCGGCGCCGAGAACATCCGTGCCTACTGGCGGAAGGCCTATGGCCATGTCGAGCGCGCCGACCTGAAGATCCTGAGCTGGAGCTGGGACGACACCATCGCGCGCCTGACGGTGTGGTGGCAGCTGGGCGACACGCGCGCCAGCGAATTCATGGATTTCGACGATGCCGGCCGCGTCGTGCGCAGCGAAGCCTTCTATGGAAAATGACGATGCACGTTTCTGATTTCGTCCTGCTTCTCAACACGCTCTGGTTCGTCGGCGCCTTCATCCAGTTCAGCATCGCGCAAGCGAACACGTTGAAGATCCTGCTGCCGCGGGAAGAACGCAGCAATCCGATCGCGCCGACTCTGGCGGCCAGCGTGGCGTTCCTGGGCGGGATGAATCTTCCGATCGGGCTCCTGTCGCTCTATCTTCTGGCCGCCCGTCCATCCTTCTTCCAGCCGAGCGAAGCGCAGCTCGCGCTGTTCCTGTTCTTCGCCGCCTGCCATTTCAGCCAGTTCGCCTATAACGTTCCGGTGCTGATGCGCGGAGGCCGCGTCGGGGTGGCCTACTGGCCCGTGTTGAAGGGCCCGATGCTCCGGATCTTCGTCATCGACGCGGTCCTGTTCGCGGCCAATCTCGGCGTGGCGCTCCAGCTCGCGATCGGCTCCTGATCTACCGCGACGGCTCCGAGAGGGCGGCCCGCAGCATCGCAGCAAGATCCTTGCGCCGGAACGGCTTGGTCAGAATGCGGGCGTCGCCGATCTGGTCGGGCGTCCTGACGGGGCTCTGGCTGTAGCCGGAGGTGAAGAGAACCTTGAGACCAGGCCGCAGGCCGGTTGCCTGCTTCGCCAGCTCCGGTCCGAACATGCCGCCGGGCATCACGACATCAGTGAGCAGCAACTGGATGTCTCCGGGCTGGCGCAGCACATCCAGCGCCGCCGGCCCGTTCGATGTCGCGATGACGCGATAGCCGAGCGACTTGAGCTCGTTCTCGACATAGGCTCGCACCATGTCGTCGTCCTCAACGACGAGAATCGTCTCGTGTCCGTCGGGTGCGGCGACCTGCTCTGGCGGCAGCGGTTCCTCATTCGGCGGCGTCGCGAGGCGGGGGAAGAACAGCCTGACGACGCTGCCTTGACCCGGCTCGGATTGCATTTGCACCAGTCCGCCGGATTGTCGCGCAAACCCGTAGACCATGCTGAGGCCGAGGCCGGTCCCCTTGCCGACTTCCTTGGTGGTGAAGAACGGTTCGAACGCGCGCCCCAACACCTCGCGGCTCATGCCGGTCCCCGTATCCTTCACGGCCAGCATCACGTAGTCGCCCGGCCGCGGCTCGCCGTTGACGTCGAGGTCGGATTCACCGAGCGAGATGTTTCGGACCTCGACCATCAGCCTGCCGCCGTCGGGCATCGCATCGCGCGCGTTGAGCACGAGGTTGAGCACGGCCGTCGCCAATTGGCTGGGATCGACGCTGGCGAGCCATAGATCCGGCGCGAGCGTGAAGCTGCTGTCGATGTGCTCGCCCAAGGTCCGCCGCAGAAGCTGCTTCATGCCGGTCACCTGCTCGGCGATGTCGATCTCTCGCGGTCGCAGCGGCTGCTTGCGCGCGAAGGCGAGCAGGCTCCGCGTCAGGTCGGAACCGCGCTCGGCGGCGGTCGCAATGTCGTCAGCGATCCGCTGCAATTCCTTGTTGCCCGCAAGCCTGTCGGCGAGGTGCTCCGAGTTGCCGAGAATGACGGTCAGGAGATTGTTGAAATCGTGCGCCACGCCGCCGGTGAGCTGGCCCATGGCTTCCATCTTCTGGGACTGGCTGAGCTTGTGGCTGAGATCCGCGATGGCGGCGCGCTGCTGCTCGAGCGATTCGGCCGTGCTGTTGAGCAGGGTCATCAATCCGCCGAGTTCGCCGCCCGGGTGGGGCTCCGGAATGCGCGCGCTGAGATCGCCGCGCCCGAGACTCTTGGCCATGGCGGCGAGCCGTCCGACTTGGCGCCCGACGCTCACGGTCGTAAGGATCCAGACACCGGCGAGCAACAGAAGCGAAGCCACCGCAAGGATTGCCGTGTCCTCCAACAGCCGGCGATTGGCCGCCGCTAGCAGTCCGTCCTTGGATCGGCCGACCAGGACGGTGAGGCCGGCCTTGCGGATCGAAGGTGAGCGGGCAACGGCCCAGATCTGTGTATGGCCCATGCGGTCGCTCACCTCGCGAAACGGCTCGCCATCGGGCGCTGCCGCAAAGCGGAACAGGTCGGAACCTGCAATGGATCCGCCGACGGGCACACTCCAGCCGCCGCCCTTGGGGGCGACCAGCACCGTACCCTTGGCGTCGATCAGCAGGATGTCCTTCTCGGCGAGCAGCCGTTTGTCGTGAAATTCTGCGAACTTGTTGAGGTTGAAGGACGCGAGCAGCACGAATTTCAGCGCACCCGCCTCCGATCGCACGGGATAGGCGATCTGCAGCACCGATAGTCCGGTGAGCCGGCCGAACACCGGCTCCACTGCGACGACGCCATGAAGACCTTTCACCTGCTTGAAATAGCCGCGGTCATTCAGGTCGAGCGTGCGGTTGGTCCGCAGCGAGTCGCAGAACAGACGGCCGTCGGGATCGATGGTCAGGATGCCCGTGAACTGCGGGTATTCTTCGCGGACATCAGACAGAAATGCCGAGCACGCCGCCTTGTCGCGCGTGTCGAGATCGCGGGCACGGGCGAGCCCATAGTGAAGCTGGGCGGTGCCCTTGATCTTCTCGTCCAGATCGTCCGCGATGTCGTCGGCGGATGCGACCAGATTGGCCAGCGCCGCGTCGATCTCACTGGCCCGGTTCTGCACGAAACGGAGCCCGACCAGGATCGCCGGCACGAGCATGGCCGCGATGACGAGGATCAGTAACCGGGTACGCAGGCTCATCGGTGGGCGATCGGCTCTCAGGCGAGGGGGCTCGGAGGCACAATTTGAGGCACGATCATCTGCCCCGTCCATGGTCGTCGGCGCGAATATCGCATCAAAGGCTAAAGATTTCGCATTGCGATCATTGTCTCGTCGCCGCTCTCTTCGCGCCGGCCGGCATCAAGTTGCGCCTCCGCGCGGCGGCGCTAATATCGCCGCAAGCGCGCAACGAATAATCGCGCCGGTTTGCGGAGGAAGCTGATGTCCATCTCGGGCAAGGTCGATCCGGTGGTACGTCCCGTGGCGGCGACCGACATCGCCGAGGCGCTGGTCGAAGGCCTGCGCGATTTCCAGGCGCTGCCTCTTTACGGTGTCTGCTTCGGTGCGCTCTACGCCGCCGGCGGCATCGCCATCATGCTCTGCCTCACGGCCTTCGGCATGGTCTATCTGGTCTATCCCCTTGCCGCCGGTTTTGCGCTGATCGGGCCCTTCGTGGCGATCGGCCTCTACGAAATCAGCCGCCGCCGCGAGCGCGGCGAGCCGGTCTCATTCGGTGCGATCTGGTCGGCGATCCGTTCGCGCAGCGAGATCGGCTGGATGGCCTTCGTGACGCTGTTCGTGTTCGTGGTCTGGATGTACCAGGTGCGGCTCCTGATCGCGCTGCTGCTCGGCCTCAATGCCTCGTTCTCGAGCTTGCAGGAGTTCATGACGGTTGTGCTGACGACCAACGAGGGCCTGCTGTTCCTCGGCATCGGCAACGCGGTCGGTGCCGTGTTGTCGCTGATCCTGTTCTCGCTGACCGTGGTGTCGTTTCCGCTGCTGCTCGATCGCGACGTTGATTTCGTCACGGCCATGGTGACGAGCGTACGTGCCGTCGTCGCGAGCCCGCTGCCGATGATCTCGTGGGCCGCGCTGATCGTGATGCTGCTGATCGTCTCGGCGCTGCCCTACTTTCTCGGGCTGATCGTGACGCTGCCGGTGCTTGGGCATGCGACCTGGCATCTCTACCGGAGGCTGGTGGCGCCGGTCGCCTGAGAGGGAGCCGGTCGCAACGGTCAGGCGCTCACCCGCCTGTGGAATTTCGCCCGGCGCGCCTTGTCCCTGCCAAGCAGAGCGCAGCGGGCGCGTCCGCCATCAGGGAACCTCGTCGGTCCAGACCTTGAAATTGACCAGAGTATTCGGACCGAAGGTCTGGGTGATCGGGACATCTGCGGCATCGCGTCCCTGCGCGATCAGCACGCGGCCGATCCGCGGTGTATTGTTGCGGGGATCGAACATGCGCCAGCTTCCGCCGATGAACGCCTCGAACCAGGCAGCGAAGTCTCCTGGAGGCCATGGCTGCGGTGTGCCGATGTCACTGAGATAACCGGTGCAGTAACGCGCCGGGATGTTCATGCAGCGGCAGAGCGCGATGGCGAGATGGGCATAGTCGCGGCAAACGCCCTTGCCTTCCTCGTAGGCTTCGCGTGCCGTCCTGGTTGAGCGCGCGTGCTCATAACCGAATGTGATACGATGATGAACGAAATCGCAGATCGCCTGGACCCGCGCCCAACCCGGCGGCGTCTTCTCGAACAACTTCCATGTGATATCCGTCAGGTGATCGGTGTCGCAGTAGCGACTGCCCAGCAGATAGACGAGCGTGTCGGTCGGCAGCGCTTCGACGGCATGCTGAAACGCGTCAGGGAACGCGGGGTCGGGCAAGCCGCTGTCGCGAATGACGCCGTCGGCGGCAAGGCGGAAGGCGCCCGGCGGAGCCACGATGCGGCTGCACCAATTGCCGAAGAGGTCGCGATAGGGACTAATGGTCACCGGGGGGCTGGTGGTGAGCAAGTCGGGCACGATGACATCGGAGGCGCGCGTGAAATGCGTGCCCAACACCGTGATCATAGGCGTCGGCTGCGTGAATTCGTACAGCATCTCGAACCCGACGCGGAGCTTCATGCGGTACGTTCCCTTGGCTGCGCCTTTAACATGGCTACGAAGCGGCCGAGCACAAGACTTCGCCGGCATTGTTTCGCTTGGGTGATGCATCTGGCGCTTAGAAGCGCGTGCGGGCGAGAAATCGATAGCTAATTGCCGTGAATGCGCGCACGGTGCGGCAACGTTCGAAAGGCTGTCGCTTCTGCGGACACGCAGCTCATCGACTGTGCGCGGGCGACCTGAGATGGCTCATTCCCCGCACCAGTGGAGCGAGCACATCGCGACGCCGTAGGGGCGGTCGTTTTGTGCATTGCCCGTTTTGGCGGGGGAACGGGCGCCTGCTGCATTGCCTGAAACGTCACCGCGGTTCGATTTGAGGTCGAACGCCAACCGAAAGCACCAGATGCAAATTCTCTCTCCACGGCAGGTCAAGACAGACGAAGCGGTCCGGCTCGGAGTTGAGTCCGGCTGGTACGCGATCAAGGTCAGCGGGACCTTTGTCTCGGGCCCGCACGAGTCGGAAGCGGATTGCCGTCGCAAGATCGACGAGATTCACCCGCCGCTGACCAAGAAGCGATGAGGAGGCGGAGTCCGGCCGCTACGGTATCTTGATCCCCATCGCCTTCAATGCTTCCAGCATCTTGACCGGCGGCGACATCTTGATCTGCGGCGCCTTGCCCGTCTCCAGCAGGCTCTTCAGCCCCGACAGGATCGCGGGCCAACCGGTGCGGCCGCCTGAGAGGATGTCTTCGCTGAGTTGACGATCATGACGCTGGCTCAGGGTGAGGCGGACGGCCTCGCCGGCGGGCTCGATCTCGTAGGTGACGAGCGTGGTGCCGAGTTTCTCGACGAGGTCGGGCCAGTTGACGTTCCAGGTCACCGTCAGCTTCGTGGGCGGATCGTATTCGAATACTTTGCCCGAGATGTGCTCCGATCCGTCCGGCGCGCGCACGATGAACGTGCCGCCGAGCCTGGGCTCCATCTCCACCGCGAACCCGGAAAAGTACTCGCGGCTGAACTCGGCCGACGTCAGGGCCTGCCACACCTGCTCCGGCGTGGAGGCGATGTAGATTGTGTAGACGGTGAGCGGCTTGAACTGGTCGAGATCCATCGCGCATCAAATCCTTCGTTGAGCAGGCCTATTCCTCGCGCTTCTCCAACTGACGCTTCAATTCGCTGAGTGCAGCGAGCTTGCCGCGTTCGAATTTCTTGATCCAGCGTTCGCCGATCTGATGGATGGGCACGGGGTTGAGGTAGTGCAGCTTCTCGCGGCCATGTCTGATGGTCGTGACCAGATTGGCCTTCTCCAGAATGACAAGGTGCTTGGCAACGGCCTGACGCGTCATCGCGAGGCCCTCGCAGAGTTCGTTCAGTGTCTGGCCGTTCCTGGCGTGAAGCCTGTCCAGCAGCGACCGTCGCGACCCATCGGCGAGCGCTCTGAAGACTTCATCCATGGTTGCGCATGATAGGCAACCAAATAGTTGCATGTCAAGATGCCGTTCTTGGCGCGCCTGATCGGCTGTGAGCGGGGAGAGGAACGAGCAAGCTTCCGTTCCCGCCTCCGCCATGCATTAATGCGCGCAAACCGCAGCGAGTCCTCCCATGATGTCCATGCAAGCCTATCTCGCCTTCGTCGCCGCCTGTATCGCGCTGGCGCTGCTGCCGGGGCCGATCGTCACGCTCGTCATCGCCAACGGCCTGCGCCACGGCACGCGCGCGGCGCTCACCAACGTTGCCGGCGCGCAAGCAGGCCTTGCCATCGTGATCGGCATCGTCGCGGTCGGCCTGACCTCGCTGATGGCAACCATGGGCTATTGGTTCGACTGGGTGCGCTTTGCCGGCGCCGCCTATCTGATCTGGCTCGGCATCAGGCTGATCTGGGCGCCGGTCGAGGGCGTCGACCTCGAGGCGCCGCCACCGCCGCCGCGCGGCGGCTTCTTCCTGCAGGGATTCCTGGTGCTGCTGTCGAACCCCAAGGTGCTGGTGTTCTTCGGCGCCTTCATTCCGCAGTTCATGGACATGAACCAGCCGCACTTTCCGCAGGTCGCGCTGCTGGGCGCCACCTTCATGGTGACGGCGGTAGTGACCGATGGGCTCTACGCCATCGCCGCCGGCCGCGCCCGAAAATTCTTCTCGGCACGCCGCACGCGGATGATGTCGCGCATCTCCGGCGGCTTCATGATCGGCGGCGGCATCTGGCTGGCGCTGACACGGGCGAAGTGAGCATCACGCCATTCCGTCCTTGTGCAGCGTTGCTGCGATCTCGCGCAGGATCCGCGCCAGCCGCTCGGCCCATTGCTGCTGGCCGGTCTCGTCGGTGATCAGGTCCTGGCGGATTTCGAGGCCGGTGTTGATCAGCCCGCGCGCCTCGCCGTGGACGGGGATGGTGTAGTCGGTGACGTCGCTCACCGCATAAGGCTGGTTGTCGCCGACGACGAGGCCGCTCTCGCCCCGCAGGTGCTGCAGCATCAGCCGCGGCAGCACGGTGTCGCGGTGATAGAGCGTGCCGATGTGCCAGGGCCGCGGATCGCCGTGATAGACGGGCGTGAAGCTGTGCAACGCCACCAGCACCGTCGGCTTGCCCGCCTGCTCGCGCGCATCGATCGCCGCGCCGATCCGGCCGTGATAGGGATCGAAGATCTCGCGCCGGCGCATCTCCTTGGCGGCAGCCGATAGATTTTCATTGCCGGGGATCGCGGTCGCCTCGGAGGTCACAGGGATCGAGCTCGCGGCGCCCGGCGGGCGATTGCAGTCGATCACGAGGCGCGAATAGCGCTGCGCGATCAGATGCGCATCCAGCATGCGCGCGAGCCGCTCGGCGACACCGGCGATGCCGACGTCCCAGGCGATGTGCCTGACAAGCTCGCCTTCCGCGAGGCCGAGATCGCCGAGCGCGCGCGGCAGCACCCGTCCGTAATGATCCGCGGTGAGCAGGAAGGGCGATGCGCCTGCCGTATTCACCTCATGCACGGGCGGAATGTCGCCCTCGCCGAGCAGTTGGTCGGTCGCCTCGGCTGTGTCGAAAGCCATCCTGATTTGCCTATGGAAGAACAACGTGTGTAAACGGATTAACGGTATCGTGCCGTCGTCGCAACGCTGGAACACCATGAGCTCCGACCGCCTCTTCGTCTACGGCACCCTGATGCGCGGCTTCGACCATCCGATGGCGCGGCTGCTCGCGGGCCATGCGGAATTCCTGGGTGAAGCGACCTGCCGCGGCCGGCTCGTCCTGGTGAAGCACTATCCGGGATTGCTGCACTCCGAGGCGCCGACGGACCTCGTCCATGGCGAGCTCTTCCGCCTGAGCGTGCCCGAGGAGCTCCTGCGCGAGCTCGACATGTACGAGGCCTGCGGCGAGGGGTTTCCGGAGCCGACCGAATATTTGCGTCAGTTGGTCGATGTGACGCGCGCAGACGGCGCCACCGAGAAGGCCTGGACCTATGTCTACAACTGGCCCGTCACCGGTCTGCCGCGCATCGAGTCGGGCCGCTTCCTCGAGCATTAGTTTGTTGAGCATGATCTTGTCGGAGTACCGCTGCACGCTTTGCGGCCAACGCGGCCTTGGGGTCCGGATCATGCTCTAGGCCGACAGCACTTCCTTCACCATGCGCACGTCGACCTCGCGCTCGACATAGGCCCACTCCTCGGTCTGCCTGAGCATTGCCACCAGCTCCTCGAACAGTGCGGCGTCCGCGGGCGCGAATTCGAACCAGGTGAGAAAGTCGAAGGGCCCGCCGAGGTCGCGGCAGTGATAGAGCTGGCGCGCAATCGCAGGCAGGAAGCGCAGGCTGCTGGCAATGTGGTGCGACTTGTCCTCGAAGATCCTGCGGCGCTCTTCCTGGGTCAGCTCCCACCAGGCCTGCGACTTGCGGATCGGAATCAGCGCAGCGCTGGTCGCCTCGATGCGGCCGAGGCCGGCCTGCACGGCGACGAGTTGCTGCTTCTCGGACCGCTCGGTGTAGCGCAGGCTGCTCTCGACACCCACCAGCCGCCACGCATTGCGCGAGGGTACCAGCGGCAACGAAACGGCATCGCTGTCGGTCACCGACAGCGCCGGCACGAAGGGCAGGGGCTCGCCCGTCACGGGCGAAAGCGAGGTCACACGCCAGCCCCCACTCTGGCCGCCTCGAAAGGTCCTGAACATGGGAGTATGGAAGCGTGGAACCGGGCGCGGTTCAAGAGTTCTTGTCATTCCGGGTGACGGAGCGGGCCCGAATGACGGACCAGGGCCCCTGTGCATAGGTCGAATAACCCGGATAAGCCGGACAAACCTGACTTTCGAGCAGGCCGTACCTATATCCCTGATCCTTCGCCCGACTCACCCGGTTTCGCGCTACACACAGCCCATGCGCTTCACGCCCCAGTTCCTCGACGAGCTTCGTGCCCGGCTTTCGGTCTCCGAAGTCGTGGGCAAGCGCGTCAAGCTGAAGAAGGCGGGGCGGGAGTGGAAGGGGCTGTCGCCGTTCCAGCAGGAGAAGACGCCGTCCTTCTACGTCAACGACCAGAAGGGCTTTTATCACGACTTCTCCTCGGGCAAGCACGGCGACATCATCACCTTCGTGATGGAGACCGACGGCCTGCCGTTCGCGGAGGCCGTCGAGCGGCTCGCCAGCATGGCGGGCCTGCCGCTGCCGGCGGTGACTCCTGATGCGGCGCGGCACGAGCAGCGGCGCAAGTCGCTGCATGACGTCATGGATCTCGCGGCGAAGTTTTTCGCGGAGACGCTGGCCTCGCGGCTCGGCGCCAAGGCGCGCGGCTACCTTGCCGATCGCGCCATCTCGCCGGCGACGCAATTGCAGTTCCGCCTCGGCTATGCCCCGCCCGATCGCTTCGCGCTGAAGGAGCATCTCGGCAAGCTCGGCGTCTCCGTCGACGACATGGTGGAGACCGGCCTATTGATCGGCGGTGACGACATCCCCGTGCCGTATGACCGCTTCCGCGATCGCGTGATGTTTCCGATCACGGATCTGCGCGGCCGCGTCATCGCCTTCGGCGGACGCGCGCTGGAGAAGGACGTTCCGGCAAAATACCTGAATTCGCCGGAGACGCCGCTCTTCCACAAGGGCGACAATCTCTACAACCACCAGACCGCGCGCAAAGCCGCGCATGACGGCAGCGCTCTGATCGTGGTCGAAGGCTATGTCGACGTCATCGCCATGGTCACTGCCGGCTTTGCCGGAGCGGTCGCGCCGCTCGGCACCGCGCTCACCGAGAGCCAGCTCGCACTGCTCTGGAAGATGGCGGACGAGCCGATCCTCTGCTTCGACGGCGACCGCGCCGGACAGAAGGCGGCCTACCGTGCCGCCGATCTCGCGCTGCCGTTCCTCAGCCCCGGCAAGAGCCTTCGCTTTGCGCTGCTGCCTGAGGGGCAGGACCCCGACGATCTCGTGCGCTCCGGCGGGCGCGGCGCGATCGAGGAGGTGATCGGGGCGGCGCGGCCGCTTGCCGACATGATCTGGTCGCGCGAGCTCGAAGGCGGCAATTTCGCCACGCCCGAACGCCGCGCCGCGCTGGAAGCGCGCATCAAGGAACTCACGAACGGCATCCGTGACGAGGTGGTGCGGCGCTATTATCGCGACGAGTTCGTCGAGCGGCTGCAGCGCGCCTTCGCGCCCGAAGGTGGGCGCGGCTTTGGCGGCCGGGGCAATTTCCGCTCCGGCGGCGGCCGGCCGTTCCAACCGCGGGCAGGGGGAAGCGCGAATCGATTCGGCGGCCAAGGGTTTGGTGGCCAGGGATTTGGCGGCGGCCGCCGCGGCGCCCCCGGCCCGGCCCCGCTCCCGTCCGGCCCCTACCAGGCGGCGAGCCCTCAGCTGGCGGCAAGCCCGATCATGAAGGGCCAACGCAGCGCCGTGTCCCGCCGGGAAGCCCTGATCCTGCAATGCCTGATCAACCACCCCTGGCTGCTGCATGAGCACCTCGAGGAGGTCGCGGCCCTGGAACTGGCCCATCCCGAGGTCCATAAGCTCCGGGCCGGCATCATCGCCGCCTTCGCCAACGATCACCACCACTTGCCGGAACCCGGCGAGCTGGCCGAAAAGATGCGTAGCGATCTCGAACGTGGCGGATTTTCCCAAACCCTTCAAAGGGTTGAGAACGGCATCACGACCCAGGCGGTGTGGGGCGCGCGCGAAGGCGCGGCGCGGGATGACGTTCTTGCGACCTGGCACCAGCTCGTTGTCTTGCATCGGCAATGGCATTCACTACTTAGGGAGCTGAAGGACGCCGAGCTGGCCTTGGGGGAGGACCCCAGCGAGGCCAATTTGGCATGGCTGCGTGACGTCAAGGCCCGGATGGCCGAGGTCGACGGCACCGAGGCCCTGATCGAGGGTTTTGGCGAATTGTCGGGCCGGCTTCAGAAGAGCGTGTGATGAAAGAATCATGCGGACGGACGGGGCCGGAACCGCTAAAAGACTCGCCAAATCCAAGGTTTGGCGGCAGAAACAGGGTTAATCGAGGCTTAACGGTCTTGTAGCACTTTGGCCCAGAGGCGGCCGCAGGCAGAACAGACGCGTCAGGAATGAATCCGCGCAATCGCTGTTGGCACTACACCTGCATCCGCCGCGACAAAGAGGCTGACGAAGCGTTAGGCAATAGGCAATTCCGGCGAGAGAAAGTTGGGGGTGGCGAGAGGTTTGTGCGCCGCCCTTTCCGTGTCGAGAGCTGCCGAAGCGAGAGCGTCGAGCAACAGGTTCAAGTGAATTCAGGCAGGCGCGGCGGGCGTCTCGCATGAAGCGCGTTTAGGAGCAATGGATGGCCACCAAGGCAAAGACGCTGCAGGCGAAGGACAAGGAAAAGGACGACAAGGCAGCGGACGCGCCGGAGAAGGACTCCCAGGACGCGCCCTCGCCCTTGCTCGACCTGTCCGACGCCGCCGTGAAGAAGATGATCAAGCAGGCCAAGAAGCGCGGCTTCGTGACCTTCGATCAGCTCAACGAAGTCTTGCCGTCCGACCAGACCTCGCCCGAACAGATCGAGGACATCATGTCGATGCTCTCGGACATGGGCATCAACGTCACCGAAGCCGACGACACCGAAGGCGAGGAGGAGAAGGACGAGGCCGACGACGAGACCGATAACGAACTCGTCGAGGTCACCCAGAAGGCCGTCACCGAGGTCAAGAAGAGCGAGCCGGGCGAGCGCACCGACGATCCCGTGCGCATGTATCTGCGCGAGATGGGCACGGTCGAGCTGCTCTCCCGCGAAGGCGAAATCGCGATCGCCAAGCGCATCGAGGCCGGCCGCGAGGCGATGATCGCAGGGCTGTGCGAAAGCCCGCTGACCTTCCAGGCCATCATCATCTGGCGCGACGAGCTCAACGAGGGCAAGATCTTCCTCCGCGACATCATCGATCTCGAAGCGACCTATGCCGGCCCGGACGCCAAGGGCGGCATGAACACCGCGATGATCGCAGGCCCGAGCGGCGAGGCCGGTGAAGCTTCGGCCGAGGGCGGCGAGGCCGCCGCCGTCTCCACCGCTGCGCCCGCGCATGTGGCGCCGCCTGCGGCGCCGCCGGCGCCGACCCCGTTCCGTGCCGCGCCTGCCGCCGCTGGCGCCGAGGCCGGCGAGGAGAAGGATCCGGGCGAGGCCGCCGCCGAAGCCGACATGGACGACGACGAGTTCGAGAACCAGATGTCGCTCGCGGCGATCGAGGCCGAGCTCAAGCCGAAGGTGGTCGAGATCTTCGACAAGATCGCCGACAGCTACAAGAAGCTGCGCAAGCTTCAGGAGCAGGACATCCAGAACCAGCTCCAGAACGAGTCGCTCTCGCCGCACCAGGAGCGCAAGTACAAGAAGCTGAAGGACGAGATCATCGTCGAGGTGAAGTCGCTGCGCCTCAACCAGGCCCGCATCGACTCGCTCGTCGAGCAGCTCTACGACATCAACAAGCGCCTCGTCTCGCATGAGGGCCGCCTGATGCGCCTTGCCGACAGCCACGGCGTCGCGCGCGAGGACTTTTTGCGCAACTACACCGGATCGGAGCTCGATCCGCGTTGGCTCAACCGCGTCTCGAAACTTTCCGCAAAAGGCTGGAAGAATTTCGTCCATCACGAGAAGGACCGCATCAAGGACCTTCGCCACGAGGTGCATCAGCTCGCGGCCCTCACCGGCCTCGAGATCGTCGAGTTCCGCAAGATCGTGCACTCCGTGCAGAAGGGCGAGCGCGAGGCCCGTCAGGCCAAGAAGGAGATGGTGGAAGCCAACCTCCGTCTCGTGATCTCGATCGCCAAGAAGTACACCAATCGCGGCCTGCAGTTCCTCGACCTGATCCAGGAAGGCAACATCGGCCTGATGAAGGCGGTCGACAAGTTCGAGTATCGTCGCGGCTACAAGTTCTCCACCTACGCCACGTGGTGGATCCGGCAGGCGATCACGCGCTCGATTGCCGACCAGGCCCGCACCATCCGCATCCCCGTGCACATGATCGAGACGATCAACAAGATCGTGCGCACGTCCCGCCAGATGCTCAACGAGATCGGCCGCGAGCCGACGCCCGAAGAGCTCGCCGAAAAGCTCGGCATGCCCCTGGAGAAGGTTCGCAAGGTCCTCAAGATCGCCAAGGAGCCGCTCTCGCTGGAGACGCCGGTCGGTGACGAGGAGGATTCGCATCTCGGCGATTTCATCGAGGACAAGAACGCGATCCTGCCGATCGACGCCGCGATCCAGTCCAACCTGCGCGAGACCACGACGCGCGTCCTCGCCTCGCTCACCCCACGCGAAGAACGCGTCCTGCGCATGCGCTTCGGCATCGGCATGAACACCGACCACACGCTGGAAGAGGTCGGCCAGCAGTTCAGCGTGACGCGCGAGCGCATCCGCCAGATCGAAGCGAAGGCGCTGCGCAAGCTGAAGCATCCGTCGAGGAGCCGGAAGCTGCGGAGCTTCTTGGATAATTGATTCGGATCGTCATGCCTGGGCCTGACCCGGGCATCCATCCAAACGAAGACGGCGGGCCGAAAGCCCGCCGTTTTTGTTTATGTTGGAGCTTCGAGTATCACGCGTCCACCGCGCTACTTCTTCTTTACCCCGACCCGCTCGAGCCGTTTGATCTCCAGCGGCGGGCGGCCGCTCTTTTCGGCGATCTCGCGGTCCTGCTCCATGATGAAGCCGCGCGCGGGTTCGTCGCCGTCGAGGCCGCCAAGCAGTTCGGCGGGCACGCGACGATTGGAGCGTTGGGAATCGTCTTCATAGACGACGTTGAAGAAGGCGAATTCGCCTTTGGGATTGGTTCCGGGTTTCTTGGCCATGGCGGCTTGTCGTCGATCATCGCGCCACAGTCAAACAACTTCGCCACCGCTGTAACCGAACGCGGCAGGCTCAACGTGGCTGTGAAGGTATCTGATGCGGGGAGGAGCCAGAGATCTTCTGCGACCCTTCGAGGAGACTTTCGCCTCCAAATAAACGGCGGGCCCGAAGCCCGCCGTTTATCTTGGTCTTCACCGTCGCCCGGGGCTGGCAGGGCGACAACTTAAAATAGAAGACTATAGAAGGCGCGCTGCGATGGCAAGGCAAATCGTGGTGGTGTCGATGTCGCAGCGAGCGCATCAGATATGCGTTGGTTCCGATGTGCGACGTGGCCATACATCGAGACAGTGCTTCGGACTGCCAAATCACTTTGTTCATCTCGCTTGCTCTTGCGACGCTGCGAGAGCGACGCGCACTGTAGGAAAGTGCGTTTGCCTGCACGTATTCCCGCCTGCGTGCTCTGTGATCACAAAAGCAAAGTCGGTGCCATCCTTCCCGGCGCATATCTCAATGCGTGTGTGTGCGCTGCGTCAATTCCTGCATGGCGAGTCGCGAGCCGTGGCCGCCACCCTTGTTGGTGTCCTCCTTGTGCCCCTGCGCCATGATCGCACTGCCCATCGCGGCCGAGCCGAAGGTGATGAGGAAGGAGGCGAGCAGCAGGAGAAGAGCCACGCCGGGCGCGCGGTCGGCGAAAATCAGCTCGCGCAGATGTCTGGGGTTGAGCCAGAGCAGGCCGCCGACCAGCAGCGCGGCGGCGCAGGCGCCGATCGCGAGGTTGATGGCGAGCAGGCGGAACAGCGGGATGCGGAGGAGGGCGCGGGTCGATTGAGGCTGGTGGTCGGGCATGGATGATCGCTTCATGCTGGCTCAATGCAGTGACTGACGGTTGCTCAGGCATCGGCATTGTAGCGCCAACTCTCTCCGCTCGTCATTCCGGGGCGCGACGAAGTCGCGAGCTACAGTGCGCAATTGCGCACCTGAGAATCTATTTATCCACCGTCTCTGCCGCCTGATGGATTCTCAGATGCGCAATTGCGCATCATAGCTCGCGCTACGCGCGCCCCGGAATGACGAGCAGTGGTCTTTGGCGATACCATCAGAGCTGGCCCCGGTTGTTTGGACAGCGCCCCGCTGGATTTAAGTGGATTCCTGCCGGGTTATGCTGAACGCGGGGCTTTACGGTTTTGTCGTTGCGTCGGGAGGGCGTAGCCCGACCAGAGCGACGACAAAACCGTCGGCGACGGTCATGCGGCCATCACCATAGCTTGCGTGCCGAAGTAAGCCTCGTCGGGCGTGCGCCCGTCAAGGCTCGAGTGAGGGCGTCCCTGATTGTAGAAGGCCAGATACTTGGCAATTGACGCTCGCGCCTCGGACACGCTGTCGTAGGCGCGGAGATATACTTCTTCGTATTTGACCGTGCGCCAGAGCCGCTCGACAAACACGTTGTCGCGCCAGGCGCCCTTGCCGTCCATGCTGATGGCGATCTTCGCGTCCAGCAGCACATCGGTGAACTCGAGGCTGGTGAACTGGCTGCCCTGATCCGTGTTGAAAATCTCGGGCCTGCCGTGCTTCGCCAACGCCTCCTGGACCGCTTCGACGCAGAAGGCCGCCTCCATTGTGATCGAGACGCGATGGGCCAGGACCCGTCGGCTGAACACATCGACGACCGCCGCGAGATAGACGAAGCCACGCCGCATCGGAATGTAGGTGATGTCCATTGCCCACGCATGGTCGGGCCGCTCGATCTTCAATCCGCGCAACAGGTACGGGTAGATCTTGTGCCCCGGAGCCGGCTTGCTCGTGTTCGGGCGACGATAGACCGCCTCGATCCCCATGCGCTTCATCAGCGTCGCGATGTGGCGGCGACCGGCGTATACGCCCTCCCGCCGCAGCAACGATCGCAGCATACGCGCTCCCGCGAAGGGATAATCGAGATGCAGCTCATCGAGCCGACGCATCAAGGCAAGGTCCTCGGCCGAAACTGGCCGAGGTTCATAGTAGACCGTGCTGCGAGCCAGCTTCAGGACCTTCGCCTGGCGCACGATAGAAAGATCATGATCGCGGTCGATCATCGCTTTGCGCTCAGCAGGCCCGCCTTGGTGAGCGCGCCGGACAAAAAATCGTTTTCCAACGCCAGCTCGCCGATCTTGGCATGTAACGCCTTCAAATCGACCGGCGTCTCGGCCGATGTCTTGTCATGCCCAAACACGCCGGCGGCGCCTTCCAGGAGCTGGTTTTTCCAGATCGTGATCTGGTTCGGATGAACATCAAACAGTTGCGCCAGCTCCGCCAGTGTCTTGTCGCCTTTGACCGCAGCCAAAGCAACCTTCGCCTTGAATGCCGGAGAATGCGTCCGGCGGCTCTTCTTCGTCATCTTCGCTCCTGATTCGCAGCAAGAATCCTCGCCGCTGTCAGGCAGAAAATCCACTCAAGCTACTGTCCGAATTTGCGGGGCCAGCTCTATGAGGGAGTGGAACAGGGCGGTGGTCTATCGCAAGACGATCGGGTATTTCGCCGATCGGCTGGCGGGGCAGTGACTTCACCCTCCCCTGGAGGGGGAGGGTCGATCGCGCGAAGCGCGAGCGGGGTTGGGGTGATCTCTCGACTTGGGCAGTGTCGGATGTGGAGAGACTGTCACCCCACCCCGTCTCACATTTCGCTGCGCTCAATGTGAGCCGACCCTCCCCCTCCAGGGGAGGGTGAAGCGCTACGCGCCTCACGTCCCCTTCGCCATCTTCTCCAGTCGCCGCTGCAGCGGCGCCCAGTACGTTCCCGGGCGGAAGCGCTGCAACAGGTCCATGAAGCGCGCGTCGTTGCCGATCAGGATGCGCGGCTCGTTCTTCTCGATGCCCCTGATGATGCGCAGCGCGGCATCCTTCGGCGTGGTCTTCGCTGCGTTCTCGAACCGCTCGATCGATTGCGCGCGGCGGGCATTGTCGGTGACTCCGACCCCGGTGCGCGCGTTGCGCGCGATCGCGGTGGCGACGCCGCCGGGATGGACCACCGACAGCTTCACCGGGCTTCCTGCCGCCGAAAGCTCATGCCGCAGGCTCTCGGAGAAGCCGCGCACCGCGAACTTCGCCGCCGCATAGGCCGCTTGCCCCGGTGGCGCGATGATGCCGAAGATCGAGGAGAGGTTGACGATGTGCGCCTCTGGCCTCGTCTTCAGATGCGGCAGGAAGGCGCGCGTGCCGTGCACCACGCCCCAGAAATTGATGTCGAACAACCAGTCCATCTGCGCCTGGTCGATCTCCTCGAACGAGCCCATGAGCGCCACGCCGGCATTGTTGACGACGATGCCGAGGGTGGGATGCGCGGTGGTCGCCTCGTTCGCGAACCGCACGATGTCGGCGGGCACGCCGACGTCGACGCGATGCACGCTGACCTTGCGCGTTGTTCCGATCTCCGCGGCGAGCGCCTTCAATGCGGCCTCGTCACGATCGGCCAGCGCGAGATCGCAGCCGCGCTGCGCCAGCTCGATGGCCAGCGCCCTGCCGATGCCGCTCGCCGCTCCCGTGATGGCGGCGGCGCCCCGAATCATCGTCATGAAATTCCCCCGTCAAGTCCCCGATCGTGGAACTATGAGTTACTCTTTTTTTGAAATGAAACCGAACCGTTGCCGGCCTCGGTTTTTAACATGCGTGAGGTATGCATTGGGAGCCGCCGATGGGACAAGCAGAGCCGTTTCGCGCGACAGCGCTGATCGTTGAAGACGACGTCATGCAGCGGGAGATGCTTTGCGTTCTCCTGGAAGAGAGCGGCTACCAGGTCATCCAGTGCGAAAGCGCGGAGGCCGCCGAGCGCGTTCTCGACAAGAGCGCCGGCGCGCTCTGTCTGATGCTGACCGACGTCCAGCTTGCCGGCCGCATGGACGGCGTCGAGCTCGCGCACGTCGCCAAGCACCGCAATCCGAACCTCGACGTCGTCGTCACCTCGGGCCGTCCCTTGAAGCAGCCCCTGCCCGACGGCGCCAAGTTCTGGGCCAAGCCCTGGGCGCCGCTCGACGTGCTGCGCGAGGCCGAGCTCGCCCAGCTGTCCTGACGGCTACCGTGCGGGTGCGCTTTCTCGCCGCGAGCCGCGGTGATAAGGTCCGCCCATGACCTTGTCCTTCCTGCTCACCTCGCTCATCGTCGTCGCATCGCCCGGCACCGGCGTGCTCTACACGCTCGCCTCGGCGCTGACCCGCGGCTCGCGGGCCAGCATGGCGGCCGCCTTCGGCTGCACGCTCGGCATCGTGCCGCACATGGTGGCGGCGATGCTCGGCCTTGCCGCCGTGCTCCACACCAGCGCGCTCGCCTTCGCCGTGCTGAAATGGTGCGGCGTCGCCTATCTGCTCTACATGTCCTGGCAGGCGCTGCGCGAGACGGGGACGCTCGCGGTTGACGGCGAGATCAAGGAGCGGTCGAGCGGCCGCGTCATCGTCACCGGCTTCCTGATCAACATCCTCAATCCGAAACTGTCGATCTTCTTCCTCGCCTTCCTGCCGCAGTTCATCGCAGCGGACGAGGCTCATGTGCTGGCGCGCATGCTGGAATTGAGCGGCGCCTTCATGGCGATGACGTTTGCGGTGTTCGTCCTCTATGGTCTGTGCGCCGCCTCGGTGCGCGAGCGCGTCATCTCCCGCCCCCGCGTCATGGCCTGGCTGCGGCGGAGCTTCGCCGCAGGATTTGCCGCGCTCGGCGCCAAGCTCGCGTTTTCGGAGCGGTAGATTCTTCTTCACGTCTCGAAAGGTCGTCATGCCCGGGCTTGTCCCGGGCAACGCGCCTCGAACACTCACCCAATAAAAAAGCGGGCCTTGCGCCCGCCACCATCAAACCCGCCCGATCCGACCCGACGCCCGGGCGGAGCGAGACTCCACCCGGGCAAAGAAACAGAAGCCTCGTTACTTCTTCTTCGCCTTCTTGGCCTTTTTCGCCTTCTTCTTCGCCGCCTTCTTCGCTTTCTTAGCCATAGTATCCTCTCAAGGGTTTAATGGTGGAACGCGACACGAGGGATGCTCGGCGGAGGGCCAGCCTCGCAACATCCTCGATGACAAACTCAGCAGATTCGGAGGCGGCTGCCCCGCTCTGTCATATCTCCGTCATTGCGTTATCCACAGCTCAAATGCATTTTCGGGTGATTTTTGGCCGCGAATCCGCCTCGCCGCGCTCCCGCGGCCCCGCCTGCTCCTCCGCAGCAAGGTTTGATTAACGATGCCGCAATCCGTTTCGCGGATTCATCAATCCAAAACCAATGCCCGACTTTGCACGATTGCGGTGAGACTCCATTAAGCGCGCCGCGCACATGATCGCCCGCAAGAACACGGGGGCGGGTATGTACGGGCAGTTGCCAAACGAAGAGGGCGGGACCATGCGCGTCCTGCAGTCGCCATGCTGAGCGTGCCGACACTCTGGACCGTCATCGTCATCAACTTCCTGGCGCTGGGCCTGGTCTGGGCCTATGTGGCGCGCGCCTATCCCAAATTCGAGGCGGCGCGGTACTGGACGGCGGCGGCGGTGCTGGCTGCAGCAGGCGCGGCGATATCGATGCTGCGTGACGTGATGGATCCGCGCTTTCCGCTGATCGGCGGCGGCGGCCTGATGATCTTCTCCTCTTGGCTCGCCTGCATGGGGGTGATCCGGTTTTATCACCGGCCGGTGTCCTGGCCGGCGGCGATCGTCCATTCGCTGCTCTGCAGCGCCGGCCTCGCCTTCTTCCTGGTCGTCGCCGACAACATGCCGATGCGGGTCGTGATCTACTCGCTGGCGCAATCGACGCCGATCCTGCTGACGCTGCCGCTGCTCCTCGGTGAGCAGAACGGGCGGGAAAATCCCGGCGCTCGCCTTGCTGCGATCGTGGGATTGCTGCTCCTGTCCATTCACGTCGTCCGCTCCGGCGCGGCGCTGCTCGGCTATGGCGGCGCCATCACCGCGATCAATTTCAACGGCCTGCAGGCCGTGATGATCCTGCTCCTGGTGTTCCTGGCCATGGGTTGGAATTTCGCCTGTCTGCTGATGGCGATCGAGCGGTTGCGCAACGAGGTTGCCGACCTCGCGCTGCTCGACGATCTCACCGGCGTCGCCAACCGGCGGCATCTGCTGCAGCGCCTGACCGAGGAGTGCGCGCGCTCGGCGCGAAGCGGCGCGCCGTTCTCGCTGCTGCTGATCGATCTCGACGGGTTCAAGACCATCAACGACACCCATGGCCATGCCGCCGGCGATGCCTGCCTGAAGCACTTCACCCTGATGGCGCAGACGCGCCTCCGGCCCGGCGACATGCTCGCCCGCACCGGCGGCGACGAGTTCTGCATCGTGCTGCCGTCCTCGTCCCTGCGTGAGGCTGCCGCGATCGCCCGCCGCGTGATCGAGGTCTGCCGTCAGGATGCCGCCACCTGCACCGGAAGCGACATTCCGATCGCGATCTCGATCGGGGTGGCGCAGTGGGACCGCGACATCGGGGAATTCCCGGATCGCCTGATGGCCAATGCCGATCATGCCCTCTATGCCGCCAAGAAGAACGGCAAGAACGATTTCGCGATCCATGATCCCGCCCCGCCGCTTTCGCCGGAGTTGATCGAGGCGTTGAGGAAATTCGCGTAAAGCCTGCCAAGGCGCGCCGCGATCAGGATGAATCGCCATCGCGCCTCAGGTTGTTTGTTTGAGCATGATCTTTCCGGAAAACCGCTGCACACTTTTCCGGATCATGCTGTAGCCTCGGGTCGCATTGGACCTCGCATGATGATGTTTCGCCGGCCCGCGGCCGTTTTCGCCGCTCTCCTTCTGATCGCTCCTGCCGCCGCCACGGACGCCGAGCTCGCAAAGCTCGCGCGTACCTCCGGCATGCCCGACATTCCCGGCTTGAAGATCGTCTGGCTGGCGCCATGGGGCGACGTCCGCAACGCCAAGTCCTGGCGCAACATCATCGTGCACCAGACCGAGGGACCTGCGGGCTCGGCGCGCGGCGGCGCGCAAGCGCAGGCGAAGAACCCGACACGGCGCGGCGTCACGGTGTGGGTCGAGACCGACGGCACGGTCTATTGGGCGGTCGCCGAGAATCTGGTGCCGACCCACGGCGACGGTGCCAACCGCAACGACAGCAAATACATCGACAACCGCTCGACCTATCGCCAGGTGGTGCGCGACAACTCGATCGGCGTCGAGTTCGCCGGCAACTATCCCGACGTGACAAGGGGCCCGACCGAAGCACAGGTCGCGGCGTGGAAGATCCTCGTGCAGGTGCTGCGCACGCGCTACGGCATCCCGCTTGATCGCGTCTACGCGCACAACTGGATCGACTACAAGGACGCGCGCTATTGCGAAGGCTGCACGCTCGCGACGATGGCGAGGGAGTGGGGGGAGTGAGACGGCGTCATTCCGGGCTCGCGCCAAAAGGCGCGCCTCGGAATGACGGGAGCAGCTGCACCGCCGGGGTCAAGCCGGGGCATGACGCCGAAGCTTGAGTTGAGGGCTCGCTCGAGCGGGTCTCATGCATGCAACAAAAAAGCCGGCGTTGCCGCCGGCTTTTCGTCTCTTTCGATCCGCCAATCTGTCTCCGCGGCGAAAGCCCGCTTAATGCGCGGCTTCCAGTGCGGCCTGTTCCTGCCTTGCGATCGTGCCCTTGACCGCGGACTGCACCTTCTCGAAGGCGCGGACCTCGATCTGGCGGACGCGCTCGCGCGACACGCCGAACTCGGCAGCAAGGTCTTCCAGCGTCATCGGCTCATCGGCGAGGCGGCGCGCCTCGAAGATGCGGCGCTCGCGCGGGTTGAGCACGCCCATCGCGCCGTTCAGCGCGTCACGGCGGTGATCATACTCCTCGTGCTCCGCCATCAGGGCTTCCTGGTTGGGCGTGTTGTCGACCAGCCAGTCCTGCCATTCGCCGGCTTCGCCGTCGTCGCGGATCGGAGCGTTGAGCGACGCGTCGCCACCGAGGCGGCGGTTCATGTCGATCACGTCCTGATCGGTGACGCCGAGGCGCTTGGCAATCATCTTCACCTGGTCGGGGCGGAGATCGCCTTCGTCCAGCGCGTTGATCTTGCTCTTCGCCTTGCGCAGGTTGAAGAACAGCTTCTTCTGGTTCGCGGTGGTGCCCATCTTCACGAGCGACCAGGAACGCAGGATGTACTCTTGAATCGACGCCTTGATCCACCACATGGCGTAGGTGGCGAGACGGAACCCCTTCTCGGGTTCGAAACGCTTCACCGCCTGCATCAGGCCGACATTGCCTTCCGAGACGACCTCGGAGATCGGCAGGCCGTAGCCGCGATAGCCCATGGCGATCTTGGCCACGAGGCGGAGGTGGCTGGTAACGAGTTGGTGCGCCGCGTCGCGATCGTCATGCTCGCGCCAACGCTTGGCGAGCATGTATTCCTGCTGGGGTTCCAGCATCGGAAACTTGCGGATCTCGGCGAGATAGCGAGAAAGGCCGGATTCTCCATTGAGGACCGGCAAAGCAGCGGTACGGGCCATAGTGCGCCCTCCAAAAAGGTTCAGGCCCCCGATAGCGGCGGGCCAGGCAGACGACCGCTGTGTTAAAGCCGGCCGTAGCTGCGATGTTCCGCGTTGGTCATTTCAACGCAGACGCAATATACCTCATCGGGGGTCGAAAAGGGAAGGATTGCTGACGTCACGTCCCCGTGTGGCAGCTATAACTTTTTGTAATGTAAAGGCTTTCTGAAGCGGCCTGCGTCATAGCGCCGCTTTGAGGGCGCGTTCGAGGAGAAGCAAATCCTCCGGCAGAGGCGCCTCCCAGTGGAGTAATTCTCCTGTCCTCGGGTGCTCCAACACCAGCAGGTAAGCATGTAGGGCCTGCCGCCCCAGTGCCGCCAAAGCAGCCTGCGCCTCAGGGCCGAGCTGGTTGGCCTTGGTCTTGAAATGCGGGCCATAGACGGCGTCGCCCATCAGGGGGTGACCGATATGAGCGAGGTGGACGCGGATCTGATGGGTGCGGCCGGTCTCGAGCTCGCAGGCGAGCAGGGCGGCGACGGGCTTGCCGTCGCGCCTCGCAAAGCTGTCCAGGATCTCCCAATGCGTCACCGCCTCGCGGCCGCCCTGGCGCACCGCCATCTTCTCGCGCGCATGCGGGTGGCGATCGATCGGCGCGTCCACCGTGCCGCGATGCCGGTTCGGCACCCCCCAGGCAAAGGCCATGTAGCCGCGGCGCATCGCGCCGGTGCGGCCGTGGTCGGCGAATTGGGCTGACAGCGAGGCATGCGCGAGGTCGTTCTTGGCGACCACCATCAGCCCCGTCGTGTCCTTGTCGAGCCGATGCACGATGCCGGGCCGGCGCACCCCGCCGATGCCCGACAGCGAGGCGCCGCAATGGGCGATCAGCGCGTTGACCAGGGTGCCGGTCTCGTGCCCGGCCGCGGGGTGCACCACCAGCCCTTTCGGCTTGTTGATGACGATGATGTCGTCGTCCTCGAACACGATATCGAGGGCGATCTCCTCCCCCTTGGGCTCGGCGGGCGCCGCCTCCGGCACGTCGATTATGATCGTATCGCCGGGACTGACGTGATAAGCGGGGGCGCGGACCGCGGAGGCCTTCAGGTGCACTGCGCCCGCCAGGATCAGGGCCTTCAGCCTCGATCGCGACAGCTCCGGCCGGCGCGCCGCCAGCACGCGGTCGAGCCGGGCCGAGCCCTCGTCGCCGGCGACCACGACCTCCAACCTTTGCGCAGACCCAGAGCTTTCCATGACGACGTCTGATACCGCTGTTCCCGAACCGACCCCCGAGCAGGCCGCGCTGTTCGCGCGGGTGCGGCGGATGATGCTGATCGCGGGGTTGACCACGGCGCTGGCGATCTGCGCCGTGCTGATCGCGGTGGGCTACCGCCTTTTCAAGTCGGAGGGAAGGGCGCCCGAACCGGTGGGCGACGTCACCGCCACTCTGCCGAAGGGCGCCAGGATCGTCGCGACCGGCGTCGCCGGGGACCGGCTCGTGGTCACGCTGGACGTCGGCGGCATCACCGAGATCCGCACCTTCGATGCCCACACCCTGAAGCCGGCCGGAAAGCTGAAATTTGCCAACGAGCCGTAAAAGGCCCGTCGGGGTCCTTGCGGCGGACAAATTTCGAGGTTATTGGCTAGCCCTCACGCTCCCTTCGTCTAGCGGTTAGGACGCGGCCCTCTCAAGGCTGAAACAGGGGTTCGATTCCCCTAGGGAGCGCCATTTCTCGAAGCCAGCCTTTCCCTTGATCTCCATTTGATTGTTCCGCCCCTTGGGTGAGCCTGTGGCATTGGCGATCAATATCCGGGCCGATAATGATTCAGCAGGCGAGATCGAGCGGTTGTGGGATCAGGTTGCCGCGTTCGAGGTCGAGCCCTCGATGCGCGCCCTAAGGTATCGGCCGCATTTTACATTTGCCATCTACGACTCGCCTCGGGCTGACGAGAAGGCTGCGTGGGACGTGATGCAGGCAGCCATTGCCGGCGAGACGCAACTGCGGATCGCGTTCAAACGAATTTGTTGGTTCGAAGGCTCTCCGCTCGTTCTCTGGGCGGAGCCGGAGGTCGACGAAACCCTGGTTCGCATCCACGGCGCCATCAGCGCGGCAATCGATCCAGCACATTGTCGTCCTCATTACCGGCCTGGCGCCTGGACGCCCCATTGCACGCTCGGCACTGCCGTTGCCGATGAACGGCGCGATGATGCGATGGCCTTTGCGCGGGCCTTTGATCGCAGCATTGAAGTGCTGTTCGACGTGGCGGACTGCGTCGTCTTTCCACCCGTGCGGATCATCGCCGAGCAAAGATTACCGTCGTAATGGACGTCGCTTGGGCGTCATCGATTGCAAGGCATCAATCTCATGCGGCACGGCCGCTCTCTCACGCCGTCGTGCCGTCGATCGAGCGGCGGATCACCCGCTGCACTTCCGCATTCGACAGGAACAGGTCGTGGTTGATGATGCCCCAGCCTTCCTGTGAGGCATCGACCACGCGCACGCCGAGCCGCGCGATGGCGGCCTTTTCGGCCGCGCCGACTCTCGTCATTCCGCCTGCGATCTGTCCCGACAGCGCCAAAGCGCGATCGTTCGTCGCGGCGATCACGGTGATCTTGCCGGCCAGCGGGCCGATGCGCTGGACCGCCGACGAGAACACGTCCATGTCGATGTCGGGCGCGGCAAACACCACCGCGCCGATCTTGCTCGTGACCGTATCGCCGTATCGCCCATAGAGCTGACGCAGGCTTTCGAGCGTCAGCATGGTTCCCATGCTGTGCGCAACGATGTGCACGCGGCCGCCGCCTGGGGCCGACACGAGCGCCGAGAGCACGCGTTCGAAATCGTCGCGAGACCACATCGCGCTGTCGCGGTCATAGGCATAGTCGAACAATCCTGCCCTGGAGGGCCAGGAAAACGCCATGGTCCGGCCGCGGAACTTGATCCCATCGGAGAGATGGGCGGCGTCCAGCACCGCGGTTTCGAATGTCTGCTTGAAGCCGTGCACATAGATCAGCACGTCTCCTCCGCCGGCCTGCGCGGCGAGATCGCCGGCGTCGGCCGACACCGGCTCGATCCGATCAAGACGCCAATCCCCGAGTCCGACGGAGGCGAGAGAAAGACGGCTCTCGTCCGGCGCGACCAGCCTGGCCCGCGCGACCGTCATGCTCGTCGCGCGTTCCGGCCCGAACCACGGTTTCGTGCGACCGCCGTTCGCGGGCTTGCGCGTGGTGGCGACAAGCAAGGTGGGATCGGCGGAGAGGGACGATGCGTCAAAGCGCGCGCCGGTCGCGCCCAGGCCGGCGCATCCACCGAGCGCAAGGGCACTCCCGGCCGACACCAGTCCGCCGAGGAGGGCGCGGCGCGAAACGGCATGACGGGAGTCGCGTTGCAGAAGAGGTCGGACGATCACACGGAACCTTTGGGAACTTTGCCCACCGTAAGCCGCCCCGCCCAACTCCCTGAATGACAATGGGGGCGAGAAGACGGCGGAGCCGCTCGCGGTCGGACGCATTCGTCACGGCGTCCGTGGCCGCAAGAGCGGGACCTCCGAACGGTGTGGCGAATTCCGGAGCCGAACGCAGCACACCGGACGAGCGGGCACGGAGCGAGGATCGATTGTCGGGCAAACAGCCGGAACCGCTGTCAATCCCTCCTTGCGAAAATATTCCACTTTACCGAAATTCGGATTTATCGTATGTGTCGGCCATCCCAGTCCACGAAAGGGGCGGTCGTACGTCGTCACGAACGCGGGCCGGGTTGCGGTGGACGCGGGCGGCGTTAAGGCGGTTTTGTTGCGTGCAGGGCGGGATGAACCTCGTGAGCATGGCGCGGACCGCGAAGACGGACGGCGCCCATGTCCGGCGGAGCCTCTCGGCGAAGCCGGATGGCCTGCGTACGGCGAAACCGTGTGGTCCTGGCCGTCGTTGCTACGGTCAAGCCCCGGCGAAGGCGTCACGCGCGTCAACCGGCGCGGTGCCGTGAATTTCGTCGAGGCGAGGGAGGCCAGAAGGAACTCGGCTCCCGGGAGAGCACGGCATAGGCCGTCAAACCATCGCGCAGGGAAGGCCTGGTTTCGGCTGCCCTGTGTTTCCCCTGTGCGTTGCGCGTGCATTCGTTCAGCACGGGGGTCTTATGGGTGCCCGGTCTTCCCTGCGCCCTTTCTTTCCGCGAGGGTGAGGCGAACCACATGACTCGGGCAGATCACGCCGCGAGGATGCGAACGCATGTCGATCTGACAGCGATGGATTTCGCCACGCACCATTTCAACTCACAGCGCTTCGAGCGCGTCGCGCGATGGGGCCATCGGCAGCCAGTCCGGGATCCGGCGCTTGGCGAGCCAGTATGGCCGCCACAGCGATACCCAGCTTTCGCGGTCGAGCGGTGTCGCTCCCCACTCGCATTGTCCCATGTCGATCTCCGGAAGGGCATGCATGTGCAGCCATTGACGCGCCGCCCACCACTGCTCGCGCGAGACATCGCCGTTGCCGGCTGCCTTGAGCTCGACGATGTTCGGCAGCGGATCGCGATAGCGACGAGCGATTCGCAGCGTTGCGACCCGTTCGCCATCCTTTCGCATGCTCCATTCGAGAGTGGTTGTGTACGAGGTTCGGGCCATAGGAGTTGAGGCAATTTCTCATCGCTTTCGCCTCTTCAGCGATGGCAGCCATGGAATCCAGCGGCACGAATTCGTAGCCCGCGACATGGCCGGCCCGCAGCCACATGTCGGCGATCGGCAGACGGCCGAGGTTCACATGCAAGGTCGCGATTGTCCGCCAATCGTGCGCGGCCGAACGGGCGGCATCGATCCGCATGTCCGGGCTCCACGGTCTTTCGATCAACCGATGACCGGACGTCGCGGGTTCGCTGGAAAACCACACCCAAAGACAGAGGTGCCGCAATCGCGCAGGATTCACCCGCCGCGGCGCGCGAACGTACTCGCGCGCGATCCACGCGGCCATCGGCTCGTGCGCGAGCTCGGCGGCCTCGGACACGAGCTGAAGCCATGTCGGTGCCATCTTCGGAGAGCGCGGAAGGTGGTTGGCGATCTGTCGGCGAAACAGCTCACCGTCAGGCAAGCGCGGGATCGGACGCACGAATGCCTCGGGCGGCAGCTTGCGCAGCCACAGGGGCAGATCGGCGAACACCGCGGCTTGCGCGAGGGCGACGCCATCGATCACGCCCGCGATCGCGCGTGCGGGATCGAGCCGTGCTCGCGGAACGGCGAGCGTGAACAGCAACGCAGGAAAGCTCGCGGCAAGGTCAGCCAGGCGCGGGTGCCGCACGGCCAGCGCGCGCACCGCGCCCTGGACGCGCGAATGATAGCGCCGAAGCCGCCGTTCGAGCAGCTCGGAGCGCCCGGCCACCTGGTAGGGGGCCGGCAGGACATTGATTGTCATGACACAGGTTCACAATCGCGCGCCAACAGGCCGCGTTGATTCGATCTGATATGAGGTCTTGTGATCTCATCCGGGAATCGATCCCGGACGGACGCGCTAAATATCGCGCGGCGAACCCGGGAAGCGTGCAGTCGTAGACATGATCGCCTCCAGAAAATGAATTTGTCCGCATCCCATAGCTCGACATCGGCCGGCATGCAACCCGAGACTGTATCGAGCCGATCGATCCGGCATTTGCCGCGCAGCCAACACGCATGCAGCATCGGCATCCGCGGCGGTGGTCGTTCCCGCAAAAATCTGCATCATGCGCGTCGGGACGGTACGCGATGCGGCCGCTCTCGTCCTCCGAAGCTGCCGGGCCTTCGGGGGCTCGGGCTTTCAACTTCTTGGAGTTTTGACATGAGCGGCTTGGTGATCTCTGGTGGCCGGGTGGTGGATCCCGCGAGCGGGATGGATGCCATCGGGGATGTGGCCGTGGTGGACGGCAAGATCGCCGCCGTCGGCACGGGCCTCGGCGGCGCCGAGCGGGTGATCGACGCGACCGGGCTCGTGGTGGCGCCCGGCTTCATCGATCTGCACGCCCACGGCCAATCGATCCCGGCCGACCGCATGCAGGCGTTCGACGGCGTGACGACCACGCTCGATCTCGAGGCCGGCGTGCTGCCGGTCGCTTCCTGGTACGAGCGCCAGGCGCGGAAAGGCCGCGTGCTGAACTACGGCGCCGCCACCAACTGGGCCTTTGCCCGCATCGGCGCGATGACGGGCTCCAATGCGGAGAGCTCGCTGGAGGCATTCGGCAGCGCCATGCGCGACCGGCGCTGGATCGACAACGTCGCGACCGATGCGGAGGTATCAGGCATTCTCGAGCGCCTCACCCGCGGCCTGAACGAGGGCGGCATCGGTATCGGTATCCTGAACGCCTACGCGCCTGGCGCCGGCGTGCAGGAATTGACCGCGGTGTGCCAGTTGGCTGCGGCCAAGGACGTGCCGACCTTCACCCACGTCGCTTTCATGTCGCGCATCGACCCCGAGAGCGCGGCGGAAGCCTATATCCGCCTGATCGGCTATGCCGGCGCCACCGGCGCACACATGCACATCTGCCATTTCAACTCGTCGAGCAAGACCGACGTCGAGCGTTGCCGCGTGCTGATCGAGAAGGCGCAGGCGCAGGGCCTGCCGATCACGGTCGAGGCCTATCCTTACGGCACCGGCTCCACCGTGCTGGCCGCCGCCTTTTTCAGCGATCCCGAGTTCGTCGAGCGCAACGGGACCGGCTACGATTCCGTGCAGCGCGTCACCGATGGCTATCGCTTCCACGATCGCGAGGAACTACTCAAGGCGCAGGCCGAGGAGCCGTCGTCGCTGGTGCTCTGGCACATCCTCGACACCGAGAACAATGCGCATCATCGCGACCTGCTCGACATGTCGGTACTCTATCCCGGCGGCGCCATCGCCTCCGATGCGATGCCGTGGACGCTCTCCGACGGCACCACCTACACCGGCGATGCCTGGCCGCTGCCGGAGGATGCCACCTCGCATCCGCGCTCGGCCGGCTGTTTCACGAAATTCATCCGCGAATGGGTGCGCGAGCGCAAGACCGTGTCGCTGCTGGAAGGCGTGCGCAAATGCGCGCTGATCCCGGCAGAGATCCTGTCGCAGAGCACGCCCGCGATGCGCGCCAAGGGCCGGCTCGCGAAAGACGCGGATGCCGACATCGTCGTGTTCGACTATGAGAAGCTCTCGGATCGGGCGACCTTCACCGCGATGAACCGTCCCTCGGAGGGCGTGCGGCACCTGGTCGTCAGCGGTCAGCCGCTGATCTCCGACGGGGTGCTGGACGTGGCGGCGCGGTCCGGTAAGCCGGTGCGACGCCCCGTGGTCGGGGGCTGACCCATGCCGGTCCCCATTCTCCTGACGGGCTTTTTGGGGGCGGGCAAGACCACGGTCGTCAACCATCTGCTGGCGCATGCGGAGGGGCGGCGCATCGCCGCCGTGGTCAACGATTTCGGCGCGATCAACATCGATGCGGAGCTGATCGCGGGCGCCAGCGACGGCGTGGTCAGCCTTGCCAATGGCTGTATCTGCTGCTCGCTCGAGGGTGACCTGTTGCGCACGCTCTCGACGCTGCTGCGGCGTGATCCCAAGCCTGAGTATATCGTCATCGAGACCAGCGGCGTCGCCGATCCCGCCGACATCGTCCGCAATCTGATGGACCCGGTGATCCTGCGCGAGGCGCGGCTGGAGACGGTGCTGTGCGTGATGGACGCGACGGCACCGCCCGCCGCCCTCGACGACGCGCTCCAGCGTTCGCAATTGCGCGTCGCCGATATCGTGGCGCTCAGCAAGCTGGATCTGGCCGACGCGGGCGCGGGAGCACGCATGCGCGCGGCGATCCGCGCGCTACGTGTTCCCGCCGTCGTGGTCGATGCGCAGCATGGCGAGATTCCTGCCGCGCTGCTGTTTCCCGCGGAAATCGATCGCCCGGCCGCGCCGCGTGACATGGGCCCGCGGCGGCCGGCAGAGGAGCGCTTCGAGACGCTGAGCTGGACCTCCGACAAGCCGGTTTCGCTGCCCCGCTTGCAGCAGGCCATCAACCGCCTGGCGCCGAAGCTGGCGCGCGCAAAAGGCTTGTTCGAGACGATCGAGCAGCCCGGACGCCCGATGGTGTTTCAGCTCGCCGGCGGCCGCGCCACGCTCGCACCAGGCGATGCGCCGGCAGCGGGCGCGGCGCGGACGCGGATCGTCTTTCCATGATGCCGTCAAGCTCCGCCTTCGAGAGCAGAGCGGCCTTGCGCTATCATGTCGCTATGGAGGCGCAGTGCCCACCGCGCGGAAGGCTTCGTCGAAACTGCCGGGATAGGTCGTTGCCACGATCGAGGGGGCCGCGCGTGATGATGTCGGCCATCCGAGACTGGCTGCCGCAAGCGCGGCCGAGCCTGAGGTGAGCAGCGATCTCCGGGATAGGCTCATGTCAAACACTCCTTTGCTGATGCTTGGAAACGTCGTCGACTGGCGTGCTGAAGATGCTGACGCGCGAAACATCGGAGATCGCGAGCCAGGCCGTGTCACCGGCCTGCGCTCTCGCGAGGCCGGCGGCGCGGGCCTGGCTGACCTTCACGGCTTCGCCGCTCGCGGTGACGCCCTCGGTGACGCTGACGGCGCCGAGCGGCACGGTGGCGCGGATCGTGACGGGGATGGCGCCGGGCCGTTCGGCGCCGAACGTGATGTTTTCAGGCCGGACCGAGATCGTTACCGGCGTGCCGCGCCGGCGCTGAGCCGAACGGCCGAGATCGATCTCGGGCCCGGCGTCCAGTTGCACGCGATCGGCGTCGGTGACGGTGCCGCGCAGGAGATTGGTGTGGCCGATGAAGCTCGAGATGAACAGGCTCGCCGGGCGGTCGTAGAGCGCGTCCGGGCTGTCGATCTGCTCGATGCGTCCCTTGTTCAGCACGACGATGCGGTCGGCCATCGACAGCGCCTCCTCCTGGTCGTGCGTGACGATGATGGAGGTGACGCCAAAGGTCTTCAGCAGGCTCTTGATCTCGATCTGCATGTCGAGGCGCAGATTCTTGTCGAGGGCCGAGAACGGTTCATCGAGCAGGACGAGGCCCGGATCGATGGCAAGCGCCCGCGCCAGCGCGACGCGCTGCTGCTGTCCGCCGGAGAGCTCTCCGGGCAGCCTTCGCGCGAACGACGCCATCTGGGCGAGGCCGAGCATCTGTTCGACCTTCGCCGCGACCACGTCCTTTGCCGTCTTGCGCGCCCGCAGGCCGTAGGCGACGTTTTCGAACACAGACAGATGCGGAAACAGCGCATAGTTCTGAAACACCATGCCGATGCGGCGGCGGTTGGCCGGAATATGCTCGACCCGCGCGCCGTCGAAGCGCACCTCGCCCCGGGACGGGCGCAGGAAGCCCGCGATGATCTGGAGCATCGTGGTCTTGCCGCAGCCGGACGGACCGAGGAGGGCGATCAACTCGCCGGCTGCAACGGTGAGATCGATCTCGTCCAGCGCAACGGTCGCGCCGAAGGCGTGGCCGATGCCTTTCAGATCCAGCGAGAGTCCGCGTACATCGCTCAACGCCAGCTCCATCCTTCGCGTTGTCCTGCGCGAGGGGGTTAGCAATCGCCGTGCCAGCGCGGCCCGTCCGCTAAGGCCCTGCGATCATTGCGACAATTTTTAGGTGCCAAATATTGGCGCCAATATTCCGATTATATTGTAAACAGTCTGGCAGCCAGTTTGTATAAAAAATGGGCTCCGGCAGCATTCCAGAATCCTGTAGAAGCAATGCATGAAGCGAACCCGTCCCCTCAAGCGCAAGCCGAAGCGCTCCGAGCCGAAACACAGGGAGCCGGAGGCCGTCGATCCGCGCAGCATCGACGACGATCCGGTGGTCCAGGGCATCCTGACCGCGATCAGCCAGAAGCGGCTCAAGCCGGGTGCCAAGCTCGGCGAGGACAAGCTCGCCGCGGCCTTCGGTACGACGCGGATTCACATCCGCCAGGCGTTGTCCCATCTCGCCTCGCGCAAGGTGGTGATGCAGATCCCCAACCGCGGCGCCTTCGTGTACCGGCCGAGCTGGGAGGAGGCGCAGGACATCTTTGCCGCGCGCCGGATCATCGAGACCGCAGCTGTGAGCGCCGCGGTCGACCGGCTGGACAAAGCCGGCAAGGCGGAGCTGAAGGCGCATATGGAGCGCGAGGCGCGTCACGATCGCAATGACCGCTGGGCCTCGCTGTCGCTGACGGCCGAGTTCCACATCCTGGTCGCCAAGCTCGCCGGCAATCGCGTGTTGCTGGAGATGTCGCGCGAGCTGATGCTGCGGACGTCGCTGGCGATCGCGACCTTCGAGCAGCCGGGAGAGCCGGATTGCTCGCCCGACGCCCACCCCGACATCGGCGCGTTGATCCTCGCCCGCGACAAGGCCGGCGCGGTCCATGCCATGCGTCATCACATCGAGGAGATGGAGCAGCGGATCCGGCCGAAGGAAGGCGAGGACGAGGTCGACGAGCTCACCGCGATCTTCCAGGAGATCGGCGCACGGGCGCGGGCGGGCGGCTAGCATGGCCGACCGCCGTATCCTCCTGATCAATCCGAACAGCCTCGAGGCGACCACCGCGATGATGGTGGCGATTGCCAAGTCTGCAGCCGCGGATAGCTTCGACATTGCCGGTGCCACGGCAACGCGTACGCCCACGATGATCGTCTCGGCGGATGCACTGGAAGCAGCAGCGCCGGAAGTCGAGGAGATCGCGCGTGCCCGCAGCGGCGAGTGCGACGGCATCATCGTCGCGGCATTCGGCGATCCCGGTCTCGCCGGGATCAAGGCGACGACGAAATTGCCCGCCGTCGGCATCGGCGAGTCCTCGATGCTGGAAGCCGCGGAGAATGGCCGACGTTTTGGCGTGGCGACCACGACGCCGCTGCTGAAAGCGAAGATCGATGCACTGCCGGACACGCTGGGATTGCGATCGCACTACACCGGCACACGCTTCACCGAAGGCGATCCGCACGAGTTGATGCGTGATCCATCGCTGTTGCGCACTGCACTTGCCGGCGCGGTCGAGGCCTGCATTGCGCAGGACGGCGCCGAGGCGGTGATCATCGGCGGCGGGCCGCTGGGTGAAGCAGCCGGCGCGCTTCAGCCGATCTTCAACGTGCCGGTCATCGCACCGATCCCGTCAGCCGTGCGGCGGATCATTCGCCTCGTCGGGGCGTAACGTCTGGTTTTTCCGCGCCGCGGCATCGGCCGTGCTGCGGAAAACTGTTTTCCTTGACATGAACTCTGCCGTGCTCGACCTGTAACGAGGTCGCGCGACGGCACGTTGCGTCCCTCGCGATAAGAACAAGCAGCACGGGAAGACGCCATGAGTGCAGGTCTCAACGAAAAGGACTACCTCGCCGCCTTGCGCGGGTTGTGGGACAAGGCCTGGCCGAAGGGCATGCCGCGCTCGCCCAACTATCTGCACGGCGAAGTTCCCCTGACGGAATATCTGCGCGCCTGGGCGAAGCGGAGTCCGGAGCGTCCGGCAGTGATCTTCTACGGTCACGTCACCACCTACGCGGAGCTCGACCGGCAGAGCGACCGCTTTGCGGCGTTGTTGCAGGCCAAGGGCGTGCGCAAGGGCGACCGCGTCGCCGTCTTCCTGCCGAACTGCCCGCAATTCCACATCGTGTTTTTCGGTATCCTGAAGCTCGGCGCGATCCACGTTCCCGTCAGCCCGCTCTCGCGCGCGTTCGAGCTGTCCTACGAGCTGAACGATACCCAGGCCGAGGTGATCGTCGCGCTGGACCAGCTCATGCCGGTCGTCGAGCAGGTCAGGGGCGAGGTGCGTCTGCGAGAGATCATCGTCACCAGCTTCGCCGATGTCGTGCCTGCACGGCCGACATTTCCGACGCCAGACTCGATCCGCGCGCTGCGTGTCGCAGTCGCAGGCGCGACCGATCTGTTGCCGGCGCTCGCTGCGATGCCGACACCTGTGCCGCTGCCGCCGCCCGGGCTCGATGATGTCGCAGCGCTCAACTACACGGGCGGCACGACCGGCATGCCCAAGGGCTGCGTCCACACCCATCGCGACATGGTCTACACGGCCGCCGCCAATTACGGCATCTCGGTCCTGTCGGACGAGAGCAGCGTGTTCCTGTCGTTCTTTCCGGAATTCTGGATCGCGGGCGAGAATTTCGGCCTGATCTTCCCGCTGTTCTCCGGCGCGACGCTGGTCCTGCTCGCACGCTGGGATGCCGTCGGCGCGATGGCCGCGATCGACAAATACAAGGTCACGATCATCGCGATGCCGGTCGACGGCGCCGTCGAGCTGATGGATCATCCGCGCTGGAGCGAGTTCGACCTGTCGTCCTTGAAGCAGGTGCGCGTGGTCTCCTTCGTCAAGAAGCTCAACGCCGACTATCGCAAGCGCTGGAAGGATCTGACCGGCACGATCCTGATGGAGGCGGCCTGGGGCATGACGGAAACCCACACCTCCAACACCTTCACGGCCGGCTTCCAGGACGACGATTTCGACCTCAACAACCAGCCGATCTTCGTCGGGCTGCCGGTCCCCGGTGCCGAGTTCAAGATCACCGATTTCGAGACCGGCACGCTGCTGCCCCTTGGTGCAGAAGGCGAGATCCGCGTGCGCACGCCGTCGCTGCTCAAGAGCTACTGGAACAAGCCGGAGGCGACCGCGGAGTCCCTGATCGATGGCTGGCTGCGCACCGGCGACATCGGCACCATCGACAAGGATGGTTTCCTGCACTTCCTCGGCCGCCGCAAGGAAATGCTGAAGGTCAAGGGCATGAGCGTGTTTCCGCCGGAGATCGAGGCACTGCTCGGGCAGCATCCGAAGGTGCTGGGCTCGGGCGTGGTCGGCCGCGACGATCCCGACAAGGGGCAGGTGCCGGTTGCCTTTGTCCAGCTCAAGCCGGACGCGGTCGGCACCGTCTCTGCGGAAGACCTGCGCAGCTGGTGCGCCGAGCGCATGGCCGTCTACAAGTTCCCGAGATCCGCATCATCGAAGCCCTGCCGCTGACGGCCACGGGCAAAGTGAAGAAGCAGGACCTCAATCCAATCCAATCCTGCCTGCTGCTGTCTGAGTGAGAGAGATCATGTCGTTCAAGAAACTCCTGATCGCCAATCGCGGCGAGATCGCCATTCGCATCGCGCGCGCGGCAGCCGATGCCGGCATCGCGACGGTCGCGATCCATCCTGCGGACGATGCGCTGTCGCTGCATGTGCGAGTTGCGGACGAGGCGGTCGAAATTCCCGGCCGCGGCGCGCGGGCCTATCTCGACATCGACGCCATGGTGAAGGCGGCCAAAGCGGTGGGCTGTGACGCCGTGCATCCCGGCTATGGCTTTCTCAGCGAGAACGCGGCCTTCGCAAAGGCCTGCTCCGACGCAGGGATCACGTTCGTCGGCCCCAAGGCGACAGCGCTCGAACTGTTCGGCGACAAGGTCGCGGCGCGGCAACTGGCAAAGCGCTGCGGCGTGCCGATCATCGCCGGCACCAGCGGGCCGTCGAGTCTCGAGGAGATCACGGCCTTTTTCGCGTCGCTCGGCAGCAACGCGGCGATCGTGATCAAGGCGATGGCCGGCGGCGGCGGTCGCGGCATGCGCGTGGTGGAGAGCGCGCCCGATCTCGCGGAAGCCTATGCGCGCTGCCAGTCCGAGGCCAGGGCGGCGTTTGGCTTCGACGGCGTCTATGCCGAGCGCCTGATCCGGCAGGCGCGCCACATCGAGGTGCAGATCATCGGCGACCGCCATGGCGCTATTTCCCATCTCTGGGAGCGCGAATGCACCATCCAGCGCCGCCATCAGAAGCTGATCGAGGTGGCGCCGAGCCCCTCGCTGAGCGACGCCTTGCGCGGCCGCATCATCGAGGCGGCGAAGCAGCTTGCGGCGGCGGCCTCTTACGACAATCTGGGCACCTTCGAGTTCCTGGTCGACGGCACGGCCGAGGACAGCTTTGCCTTCATCGAGGCCAATCCGCGGCTCCAGGTCGAGCACACCGTGACCGAAGAGGTGCTCGGGCTCGACCTCGTCCGCGCCCAGCTCGCGGTCGCTGCGGGCAGCACGCTGGCCGCGCTCGGCGTTGCGCAGGGATCGATCCCGAAGCCGCGCGGCTATGCCATGCAGCTTCGTGTCAACATGGAGACGCTGGACGAGACGGGGGCGACCCATCCGACCGGCGGCGTGCTTGCCGTGTTCGAGCCGCCGTCGGGCCCGGGCGTACGCGTCGATAGTTTTGGCTATGCCGGCTACAAGACTAGCGCGGCCTTCGATTCGCTGCTGGCCAAGGTCATCGTCCATACGCCGGGCGAGGCCTGGCATGATGTGGTTGCGAAAGCCTCGCGGGCCCTGCGCGAATTCCGGATCGACGGCGTCGTCACCAACATCGCTTTCCTCCAGGCGGTGCTCGCGCATCCCGATTTCAGGATCAACCGCATCGCGACCGATTTCATCGATCGCAACATCGGCAAGCTCGTCGGCGCGGCCGAAGGCGCGGCAAAGCCGCTCTATTTCGCGGCGACCGAGCGAAGCGGCGTTCACGGCGCGGAGTCGCACGTCGCGCAGGCCGTGCCTGAAGGGGCGGTGATGGTGGCAGCGCCCCTGCAAGGAACCATCGTCACGATCCAGGTGAAGGAAGGCGAGATCGTGCGCCCCGGCCAGCAGCTCGCCGTGATCGAATCCATGAAGATGGAGCATCTGGTCATGGCCGAGCAGGGCGGCCGGGTCATGAAGCTCCTTGCCGGCGATGGCGTCACGCTGATGCATGGCGAGCCGATCCTCTATCTCGAGCCGCTCGACGTCGCGGCTGACAGCACGGCGGCGGAAGCAGATATCGATCTCGACCACATCCGTCCCGATCTCGCCGAGCTGATCGCGCGCCAGGCCAATACGCTCGACGAGAACCGTCCTGCCTCGGTCGAGCGCCGCCGCAACACCAACCAGCGCACCGCGCGCGAGAACGTTGCCCAACTCGTCGACGACGGCTCGTTCATGGAGTACGGCAGCCTTGCCATTGCCGCACAGCGCCGCCGGCGCAAGCTCGACGACCTCATCAAGAATACGCCGGCCGACGGCCTCGTCATGGGCGTCGCCACCGTGAATGCCGGGAAATTCGGTCCCGAGGGCGGCCGCTGCATCGTCGTGGCCTATGATTACACCGTGCTCGCGGGCACGCAGGGCCACATGAACCACAAGAAGATCGACCGCATGCTGACGCTCGCGGAGGATTGGCGCGTGCCGCTGGTGTTCTATGCCGAAGGCGGCGGCGGCCGGCCCGGAGATACCGACCGGCTCGGCATGACCGGGCTCGACGGTCCGTCCTTCGTGCAGTTCGCAAGGCTCTCGGGTCTCGTGCCGGTGGTTGGCGTGGTCTCCGGCTATTGCTTCGCCGGCAATGCCGCGATGCTCGGCTGCTGCGACGTCATCATCGCCACCAAGAACGCCTCGATCGGCATGGGTGGTCCGGCCATGATCGAGGGCGGCGGGCTCGGCGTCTATCACCCGGCCGAGGTTGGTCCGGTCTCGTTCCAGGCGCCGAACGGCGTCATCGACATCCTGGTCGAGGACGAGGAGGAAGCGACGTCCGTCGCGCAGAAATACCTGTCCTATTTCCAGGGCGCGGTTACGGATTGGGAAGCGGCCGACCAGCGCCTGCTCCGCCGCGCGATCCCCGAGAACCGGCTGCGCGTCTACGACATCCGCAGCGTGATCGACCTCGTCGCGGACAAGGACAGCGTGCTGGAGCTGCGCCGCGATTACGGTGTCGGCATGATCACCGCGCTGATCCGCATCGAGGGCAAGCCGTTCGGCCTGATCGCCAACAATCCGCGCCATCTCGGCGGCGCGATCGATGCCGATGCCGGCGACAAGGCCGCGCGCTTCCTCCAGCTCTGCGATGCTTTCGATCTGCCGATCGTCTCGCTTTGCGACACGCCCGGCTTCATGGTCGGCCCGGAGGCCGAGAAGACCGCGATCGTGCGCCACGTCTCGCGCATGTTCGTCACAGGCGCCAGCCTCACCGTCCCGCTGTTCGGCATCGTGCTGCGCAAGGGCTACGGTCTCGGGGCGCAGTCCATGATCGGTGGCGGCTTCCACGCCTCCTTCTTCACCGCGGCCTGGCCGACCGGCGAGTTCGGCGGCATGGGGCTCGAGGGCTATGTCCGCCTCGGCTTCCGCAAGGAGATGGAGGCGATCGCCGATCCCGAGGAGCGCGAGACCTACTACCGCAACAAGGTCGCCGAGCTCTACGCCAACGGCAAGGCGGTCTCGATCGCCTCCGTGTTCGAGATCGACCACGTCATCGACCCCGCCGAGACCCGGCGATGGATCATGGCGGGCCTGCGATCGGTGCCGAAGCCCGAGCCGAGAAAGGCCAAGAAGCGGCCGTGCATCGACACCTGGTGAGGGCGGTGCAGCATTCTGGGTGAGTCACCGCCGCTTCTGATCATCTACACGAGTTGTTTCCACATCGTCATGCCCGGGCTTGACCCGGGCATCCACGTTCTTTCGCAGTCGCGGCAATACGTGGATGGCCGGGACGAGCCCGGCCATGACGACACGGAGATAGCTCGCCATGCCTCCGTTCCCGGTTCCCGATTGACATCCCCGCCCGTGGTGCCAGACTTTGCACAATAATACAGGGTGGAGACGTCCGCGATGGCCAGCCTTTCGGCCTCGAATCATGTCGCCCGTGTCTTGTCCGTCGCCAATCACGTGGCCGACGTCGATGCCTCGTCGCGGATCGCCAGTTCCTGGCGGCGCTGCCTGGTCAGTCACAAGCTCGATCCGGCCCGCCAGGGGCCGCCGCAGACGCTGACCGAAGCCGAGATCCGGCACGCCGCCGAACCGATGGAGCAGATGATCAGGCTCGCAATGCCCGAGCTCGACGATCTCGCCCGTGTGCTGCGCGATGCCGGCTACTGCGTCAATCTCGCGGATGCGAACGCGACCATGCTGTTCAGCCGCCTGCCGGGCGAAGCCGATGCCAAGATGTTTCTGGACTGGAAGATCTACACCGGCTCGAACTTCGCCGAGACCTTCGAGGGCACCAATGGGCTGGGGACCGCGCTCGCGGAGGAGAAGCCGATCCTGGTGCATCGCGATGAGCATTTTCGCGCGCAGTGGCACATGTTCTCCTGTGCCGTGGCGCCGCTGTTCGACCAGGCCGGACGTCTCGCAGGTGCGGTGAACATCACCTCCTGCCGGGAGGATCTCGAACGCACCGCGCACCAGCTTGCGCTGGCTGTGACCATGGAGGCGACGCGGCGGATGGAGGGCGCGATCTTCCGTGGCCATTTCCACAACGCCTGGATCGCCACCGTGCCCGGCGACGGCGGCAGCGGCCTCATCGCCTATGACGACGACCGTCGCATCATCGGCGCCTGCCGTTCCGCGCGTCTATTGCTGGGCCTCACCGACGGCATGATCGCCTCCGGCATTGATCTGTCGCGCTACATCGAGTTCGACCATCGGGCCGAAGGTGGCGCGGAGGATGTTGTCCGGCTGCGCCGTGCCGACGGCAGCGCCCTGGGCCAGGGCCAGGTCGCGCCGCCGCTGCGCAGGAGGGCGCGTCCGCTCGCGCCGCGCCGCGATGGGCCAGTCGATCGCTTCGACGCGCTGCACCGGCTCGCCGGCCGCGATCCCGGCCTGATCAAAAGTGTGAACCGGCTCAGGCGCATCGGGGATCACAATCTGCCGGTGCTGCTGCATGGCGAGACCGGTGTCGGCAAGGACGTGTTCGCGCGTGCCATTCACGCCGCCAGCAACCGGGCGCGCAACAACTATGTCGCGCTGAATTGCGCGGCCATGCCGGAGAGCCTGATCGACGCGGAACTGTTCGGCTACGAGGCCGGCGCCTTCACCGGCGCCCGGCGCGACGGTTCGAAGGGCCTGATCGTGCAGGCCGATCGCGGCACGCTGTTCCTCGACGAGATCGGCGACATGCCGATCGGCTTGCAGACGCGCCTGTTGCGCGTGCTGGAAAACCGCGAGGTCTGGCCGCTCGGCGCGCTCAAGCCCGTCGCCGTCGACATCCGCCTGATCAGCGCCACACATCGCGACCTCGGCCGCATGGCGGAGCAGGGCGCCTTCCGCGCCGATCTCTATTTCCGCCTGCGCGGCATCGAGGTGCGGCTGCCGGCGCTGCGCGAGCGCGCCGACCGCGATGACGTCATCCGCCGGATTGCGCGCGAGGAGGCGCCGAATTGTCGCCTGTCGGACGAGGCCTGGTCGCAGCTCGCGGCCTATCCGTTCCCCGGCAACATGCGCCAGCTCCGCCACGTGCTGCGGCTCGCCGGCTGCACCGCGGAAGACGGTGTCATCACGGACGCGGATCTCGATCTGCCCCCGTTCGGCGGGAGGGCGGCGGAGCCGGATCTCGCGGCGGCCGAGCGCGCCACGATCGCCGAGGCCTGCGCAAGCACGGCGGCCGCGTGACGGAGGCGGCGCGTGCGCTGAAGCTCAGCCGCGCCACGCTGTATCGCAAGATCAAGCAGTTGAAGATCGCGACGGCGCAGTAGGTCGCTATCAGTTCGCGAAGGGGCGTCTTTCTTCCCCTCTCCCCTTGTGGGAGAGGGTGGCTCGCCGCGCAGCGGCGAGACGGGTGAGGGGTCTCTCTCCGCGAGTCCAATTCTCGTTTCAATACGCGGAGATACCCCTCATCCGGCGCTTCGCGCCACCTTCTCCCACAAGGGGAGAAGGGAAGAGGGCCGCCACTACGAGAAATCCGTCCAGCTCAGATGCCGCGCGTCGAGGTCGCCGATCGTTACGCCCTCGCGCATCTCCCGCGGCGTATAGAAATTGCTGCGCAAATACACGAGCGGCGTCGCCATGGCCGAATGCGAGACGTCACGCACCTCGCCAACGAAGATCGAATGCGTCCTGGTCTCGAATTCCTGCGCCAGAACGCAATCGAACGCGGCGACTGCATCGGTCAGTACCGGCGCGCCGGTCTCCCCGCGCGCCCACTGGCCAAAGGCGAAACGATCGTCGCCATTGACGCCCTTTTGGCCGCTGAAGGTCAGCGCCAGCATCGCGTGATCCTCGTGCAGGAAGTTGATCGCAAACGCGCCTTCCTCGCGGATGCGCGCATGGGCACTGGCGTTGCGATTGACGCAGACGATCAGCGAGGGCGGGTTATCCGACAGTGAGCAGGCCGAGGTTACCGTCAATCCCGTGCGCTTGCCGTGCTCGGCGCCCACGGTGACGAGCGCCACGGCGCCGGCGCATTGGCGCATCGCCTGCTTGAAATCCTTTGCGTCCACGCTCACGCCGAGATCTCCGAAATGAATGCGGGTGCGGCACGATCGCGCCGCACCCGCTGAGCGTCAAGCCGCCTTCTTCGCCGAGCCGAGATGCGCAAGGCGCGGCATCACCTCGTTCTTGAGCAGCGAGAGCGAGTGGTGCCAGGCTTCCGGCTTGTGCTTGTAGTCGAAGCCGAACACGCAGAGCACGCCGAAGCCGCCGACCTCGTCGTAGATCTTCTCGATCTTTTCGGCGACCGTCGCGGGCGAGCCGACGATCCAGTTTCGCTTGGCGCAATATTCGACCGTGACGTCGCTGTCGGGCACGTCGGGCGCGTGCTTCAGATAGTCCTTGAAGCCGAAATGGCCGAGCAGCGGCAGGAAGTACTCACCCATCATCCGGCCCATCATGTCGCCGGTCGAGAGCTTCCAGGCCTCTTCATCGGTGTCGGCAACGAACACCTCGCGCACCAGCCGCCAGTCCTGCCGGTTCGGCTTGCGCCCGGTCTTGGCGGCCCCGATCTCGACCGAGTCCCAATGGCTGCCGACATAGGCCGGGTTGAGGTTGAGGCTCATCGGAATGAAGCCGCGCTCGCCCGCAAGCTTCAGCGTGTCCGAGTTCTTCGACAGGCCAGCGACGCCGATCGGCGGATGCGGCGCCTGCAGCGGCTTGATGTGGGGCTTGAGGAAGTCGAACATTGTGTCCGGCTTGGAGACCGTCCAGAACTTGCCTTTGTAGGTCCAGGGCGCGGGATCGCTCCACATCTTCAGGATGATCTCCAGCGCCTCGCGGGTCATGTCGCGGTTCTGCCCGCTCATGCCGTCGACGTTGAACATCGCCCAGTCGCTCGGCAGGCCGGAGGCGGCGACGCCGAAATTGAGCCGGCCCTCGGAGAGATGGTCGAGCATGGCGACACGGTTGGCGAGCTCGGCCGGGTGGTGATAGGGCAGCAGGAAGCCGCCCGGTCCGATGCGAAGTTTTTTGGTCTGCATCAGCGCCTGCGCGATCAGCAGGTCGGGCGTGGGATTGGGTTCCCAGGGCGCGGTGTGATGCTCGCCGATCCAGGCTTCCTGATAGCCGAGCTCGTCGAGCCAGCGCAGGACCTGCAGATCCCAATCGTGTCCTTCCTTCAACCCGCACTCCGGCGGATGCGAAGGCATCGTGAAATAGCCGATCTCCATGGATTTCCTCATCTGATGTTGACGCGTCTTGTCGCGCGTTGACGGCGTTGAACGAGCAGTCTTCAGCAAGCGGTGTGCCAGCGCGGCGGAGCCGCAAATTGAAGAGAAAGCGCTGGTTTGCCCGCGCAATAGCCGCTATCTCGACGGGAGCCTGCAAGACATCGTCTCATTCGTCGCGAGACGGCGTCTTAGCCGTGAGACGAGGACGAGACCTGACATGACCGAACCCGCTTATGTTGCGGTGGACTGGGGCACCAGCAGCTTCCGGCTCTGGCTGATCGATGGCGCCGGCCAGGTGCTGGCCGAGCGCCGCAGCGGCGAGGGCATGCTGGCGGCGGCGAAGGCCGGCTTCCCGGCGGTGCTGCGATCGCATCTTGCGGCGGTCGAAGCGCCGGATCATCTGCCGGTGCTCGTCTGCGGCATGGCCGGCGCCCGCACTGGCTGGGTCGAGGCCGGCTATGTCGACACGCCGGCTCCGCTCTCTGACGTTCTGAAGCAGGCCGTGCGTGTGCCGGGCGAGGCGCGCGACATCCGGATCCTGCCGGGCATCGCGCAGCGCGACCCGAAGGCGCCGGACGTCATGCGCGGCGAGGAGACGCAACTGCTCGGCGCGCTCGGCCTCGATGCCGCGGGCGAGGCGCTGGTCTGCATGCCCGGCACGCATTCGAAATGGGTTCGCGTGAAGGACGGCACGGTCGCGCATTTCTCCACTTTCATGACCGGCGAGCTGTTCAGTGCTGTCTCGCGCGAGACGATCCTGTCGCTCGCGGTCGCCGGCGCAGACGACGCCGAGGATGTCGGAAGCTTCAGGACGGCAGTGAAGGCCGCGTACGAGGCACCTGCCCTCGCGGCCAATCTCCTGTTCGGCGCGCGGTCGCGGCAGCTTCTGTTCGGCGGCACGCCGGCCGCCGCGCGCGAGACGCTTTCGGGCACATTGATCGGTGTCGAGCTGGCGGCAGGGCTCTCCGGTACCGTGCCGCAAGCGGGTGTCATGCTGATTGCCGCGGGCCGGCTCGCGGGGTTGTACCGGCTGGCTTTCGAGGCGCTATCGATGACCGCAAGGCCGGTCGATGCGGATGAAACCGTCCGCCGCGGTTTGTCGATGGCGGCTGCCGCGATCTGGACGAAGAAGGATTCTTGAGATGAGCGTTGCTTTTCCGCCGATGAAACGGCCGCTGGTCGCGATCCTGCGCGGCGTCAAGCCCGAGGAGGCCGAGGCCATTGTCGGCGTGCTGATCGAAGCCGGCATGACCGCGATCGAGATTCCCTTGAACTCGCCCGATCCGTTCCGGTCCATCGCGATGGCGGTGAAGCAGGCGCCATCAGGCGTGTTGATCGGCGCCGGCACGGTGCTGACCGCGGCAGATGTCGATCGTCTCGACGACGTCGGCGGCAAGCTCATGGTCTCGCCCAATGTCGATACCGAGGTGCTGGTGCGCGCACATCAGCACGGCATGGTGACGATGCCCGGCGTGTTCTCGCCGACCGAGGCGCTGCTTGCCGCGCGCTCGGGTGCGTCGAGCCTGAAGTTCTTCCCCGCGAGCGTGCTCGGCGCCTCCGGCATCGCCGCGATCAGGGCCGTGCTGCCATCAGGCGTGATGATCGCCGCCGTCGGCGGCGTCTCCGACCAGAACTTCGCGGAGTACATCAAGGGCGGCGTGACGGCGTTCGGGCTCGGCTCCAGCCTCTACAAGCCCGGCATGACGGCAGCGGATGTCGCAGCTCGCGCAAAGGTGACGGTCGCGGCCTACGATCGGGCGATTGCGCAAAATTGAGCCGGAACGGACAAGCCGCGATCGTGTCATAGCTTATTGTCCCCCGCGGTGTCGCAACCGATGTTTGCGCATCGTACATATGCGACTGGCTGAAGCAGGAGACCGACATGGCGATCAACAACGTAGCCGATCTTTTCGTGGCAACGCTCGAACAGGCGGGCGTCAAGCGCATCTACGGCATCGTCGGCGACAGTCTGAATGCGCTGACCGAAGCTCTGCGCCGTCGCGGCACCATCGAGTGGATCCACGTCCGGCACGAGGAGGTTGCAGCGTTTGCAGCGGCCGGCGAAGCGGAGATGACCGGGAGCCTCGCAGTCTGCGCCGGTTCCTGCGGCCCGGGCAATCTGCATCTGATCAACGGGCTGTTCGATGCTCACCGCAGCCGCGTTCCGGTGCTGGCGATTGCGGCGCAGATCCCCACCGCCGAGATCGGTGGCGGCTACTTCCAGGAGACCCATCCGCAGAATTTGTTCCGCGAATGCAGTCACTATTGCGAGCTGGTCTCGGATTCGAGCCAGCTTCCCTACGTGCTGGAGAATGCAATTCGCGCCGCCGTCGGCCTGCGCGGCGTTGCCGTCGTTGCCATGCCCGGCGACGTCGCCTTCCGCAGTCCCCCGAAGCGTGAGCTGTCGACGGCGCGCGGCCTTGCCTTGTCGGCGCCAAAGGTCGTGCCGGAGGCCGATGAGCTGAAGGCGCTGGCGGACCTCCTCAACGCCGCCGAGCGCATCACCCTGTTCTGCGGCCGAGGCTGCGCCGGCGCGCATGCGCCGCTGATGCAGCTGGCGGAAGCTCTGAAGAGCCCGATCGTGCATGCGCTCGGCGGCAAGGAGCATGTCGAGTACGACAACCCTTACGACGTCGGCATGACCGGATTCATCGGCTTCTCCTCGGGCTATGCCGCCATGCACGCCTGCGACGCGCTGGTGATGCTCGGCACCGATTTTCCCTACAAGCAGTTCTTCCCGACCAACTGCCAGATCGCGCAGATCGACCTCCGCCCGGAAAATCTCGGCCGGCGTTGCAAGATCGATCTCGGCCTCGTCGGCGACGTCAAGCTCACCATCGAGGCGCTGCTGCCGCTGCTCGAGACCAAGACGCAACGCAAGCATCTCGACGATGCTGTCGCGCACTACAAGAAGGCTCGCGAAGGGCTCGATTCGCTCGCCAGGGGCACGCCGGGAACCAAGCCGATCCATCCGCAATATCTCGCCAAGGTCATCAGCGACCATGCGTCCGAGGATGCTGTGTTCACCGCCGACGTCGGCACGCCGACCGTGTGGGCCGCGCGCTATCTCGACATGAACGGCCGCCGCCGGCTGATCGGCTCCTTTGTGCACGGCTCGATGGCCAACGCGATGCCGCAGGCGATCGGCGCGCAGGCCGCGCAGCCCGGCCGCCAGGTCATCTCGCTCTCCGGCGACGGCGGCTTCACCATGCTGATGGGCGATCTGATCACGCTGACGCAGATGAAGCTGCCGGTGAAAGTCGTCGTGTTCAACAACGGCGTACTGGGCTTCGTCGCGCTGGAGATGAAGGCGGCGGGCTTCGTCGACACCGGTGTCGATCTGGAGAACCCCGACTTCGCCGCGATGGCGCGCGCGATGGGTATCTTCGCGAAACGCGTCGAGGATCCCGGCGAGCTCCCGGGCGCGATGAAGGAGATGCTGGCGCACAATGGGCCGGCGTTGCTCGACGTCGTCACCGCCAAGCAGGAGCTGTCGATGCCGCCGACCATCACGGCCGAGCAGGTCAAGGGTTTCAGCCTCTGGGTCCTGCGCGCGGTGATGAACGGTCGCGGCGACGAAGTGCTGGATCTTGCGAAGACGAACCTGCTGCCGCGCTAAAGCGTGACGAGATGAGGCGCTTGATCGTTGCAACGACGCAGGTGCGCTCCCTCTCCCGCCTGCGGGAGAGGGTCGGGGAGAGGGTCTTTCTGCAATGGGACAATCCCCAAGAGGAGAAAGCCCTCACCCGGCGCTTCGCGCAGACCTCTCCCGCAAGCGGGAGAGGTGAAGGAGCCGCGGCAATCGATTCAACCTTGAGCCATTCGCGCTAGCCCCGCTTCACCGATGGCACGGGCATCTGCTCATGGCGGCGCTGGAAGCGCTGCCAGTGCAGCGCGATGCCGACCAGCAGCGCCGGCACAAAACCGAGCGCGATCAGGAAATGCGGCAGCGCCTTCGCTGAGACGAAAGCAATTGCAATATCCGAGATCAGCCATAGCGCTGCGCATATGACCGCAAAGTCCGTGCGTGGGCAGCGCAGGTAATAGAACACGGCGGTGATGATGATGGCGGGACCGATGGCGACCGCGATCATGACGGCCGTCAACTCCTTCGGCGTCAGCGCGTCGAGCACCATCGATGCCAGCAGCCAGAGCGCGGCGAACATGGCGACGATGTCGAGCGGATGCCGCAATCCAATACCTCTCGCGGAGACGCGCTATCGTTGGGGCCGGAACTTCGGCCGTCAAGTCAAAATGCGCTTATTCCTCATCACTTCCCGGCGTTGGGCGCAGCATGAAGTGACCGAAGGCGGTGGCGATCGGCTTGGTCGCATCGTCCTGCCAGGCCCGCGCCTCGAAGGCAACGATGCGCCGGCCCTGCTTCACGATCGAGACGTCGGCAAACGTGTCGAGGGCACGGCCGGAGCGCAGATAGTTGACGGTGAGGCCGATCGGCTTGGGCGGCGCGGCAGCGCCGAGCTCGCGCGCCACGCCGACGATCGCGGTGGTCTCCAGGAAAGCGCCAGTCATGCCGCCATGGATCGCGGGCAGGATCGGATTGCCGATGATCTTCGGCGAGAACGGCATCGTCAGCGTGCCGTCGTCGTTGACGCGAATGGCGAGGCAGCGCGCGAACGGGCTATTCGCGAACGGACTGTTTGGATCCTCCGGCGCCTCCAGCGTCGGAATGCTGCGCGAATCCATCCTGCGGTCCGCGAGCATGTTGGTGCGGTTGGCGCCGATCATGAAGCAGGCGGTGGCGGTCGCGACCGGATCGTCCTCGGATTCCTGATAGGCGGTGGAGCGCACGAAGGCGATCGAGCGTGTGGTGCGGTAGCAGACCGAATGCGCCTTGATGTCGAGGCCCGGCGTCGCCGGCTTCTGGTAGTCGATGCGCAAGTCCAGGGTTGCGATCGCGCGCGTGCCGTCAAGCGCGAGTTGCACGGCCATGCCGCAGCTCTCGTCCAGCATTGCCGTGACGACACCGCCGTGCAGCACGCCGGTCTCGGTGTCGCCGACGAAGGCGGGCCGGTAGGGCAGGCTGGACCAGGCCTCGGCGGGCGCGAAGCGGTCGAGCTGGAGCCCGCTGATATGGCCATAATCGGAGCGGCGGCCCTTGATGGCTTCGGCGAGTTCCTCGAACGGGAGCGTGACAGGGAGAGTGGACATGGCGATGTTCTAGCCCGTCTTATTCGCGAGAGGGCGCCTGAGAGGCTGGCGAGCGTGGTGTAAAGCGCTGATGCGGCGTAGGATTCGGTTGCGAAGCCACCCCATCACCTTCAACCGCGAACGCCACGCCCGCCATGACCGATGATACGATTTCAGACCACTATCGAGAAGCAAGAATTCAACACAAATAAAACCTCTGCCTCGCGCTCGATCTCTTCATGCTTGATAGTCTCGTTTCGGAGGCTGAGCACCTACCGCGTCTAATAGGCCGCTCGCGCCGGTTTCTTTGGACGCGGCACGACCGCGACTCCACGTTTCGGCACAGAAATGATCGGGAGTCACTCAATCTTTCTTCAACTTAACCCGTCTTATTCGTAAGAGTGCGCCTGAGGGGTAAAGCGCTGATGCGGCGTAGGATTCGGTTGCGAAGCCAACCCCATCACCTCCAACCGCGAACGCCACGCCCGCCATGACCGACGATACGATTCCGCCCTTCTCGTTTCCAGCCGTTCACGCCAAGAAAGTCACAGCTGCCTTCGATGGTGGGCGCCTAACCTCGAACGGGGGCGTGATGCTTCTGGCGATGGCCGAGCGGCGTCTCGGTTTGGCCAACAATCTGGCCCGGGTGTTCCCGGATCGGCGCGATCCGACGCGGGTCGTGCACAGCCTGGTCGATATGTTCCGCGCTCGCATGTTCGCGATCTGCTGCGGCTACGAGGACGCCGACGACCTCGATCATCTGAGGTCCGATCCGGCATTCAAACTGGCCTGCGGTCGCCTACCGGACACGGGCCGGGATTTGTGTTCCCAGCCGACGCTGTCGCGGCTGGAGAATGCTCCGCGCCTGCGCGACGTGATCCGGCTGACCTACACTTTGGTCGACGCATGGATGGATAGCTACCCGCGCGAGCCGGCATCCGTCACGCTCGACATCGATGATACCTGCGACGTCGTCCACGGCCATCAGCAGCTCTCGCTGTTCAACGCTCATTATGACGAACGCTGCTTCCTGCCGATCCACGTCTACGACACGGAGAAGAGCCGGCCCGTGGCCGTCGTGCTGCGGCCCGGCAAGACGCCGGGCGGCGTCGAGGTGCGTGCCCATCTGCGCCGCCTGGTACGGCATATCCGGACGCGATGGCACAACACGCAAATTACGTTCCGTGGCGACGGGCACTATGCCCGGCCGGAGGCAATGGCGTGGTGCGAGACCAACGGCATCGACTACATCTTCGGTCTGTCCGGCACCAAGCCTCTCGCCAGAAAAGTCGACGAGGTCGCCGACGACATCCGCACCCGACGCGCCATCGAGAACCTGCCGGTTCTGCGTGGCTATACCGAGACGCGCCACAAGGCAAAGTCCTGGGATCGCGAACGGCGCACTGTCGCCCGTATTGAGGCGACGATGCTCGGCCTCGACATCCGCTTCGTCGTCACCAGCCTCGATGTCGGCTCGGCCGAGTGGATCTACGACAGCCTGTATTGCGCGCGCGGCCAAGCCGAGAATCTGATCAAGCTGCATAAGACGCAGCTCGCCTCCGATCGCACCAGCTGCCGTTCGGCGCTCGCCAACCAGGTCCGTCTCGTGCTCCATACGGCCGCTTATTGGCTGATGCTGACCGTGCGCGACGCCATTCCCAAAGCCCGGGAATTGGCCGCTGCCGAGTTCGCGACGCTGCGTCTTCGGCTCTTGAAAATCGCCGCCCGTGTCGTCGAGACCACGAGCCGCATTCGCCTTGCGTTTGCCGCGGCATGTCCCGAAGCCGACCTGATCTGCGGCTTGCCCGGCGCGCTGCTGCCGCTCGGTCCTTGACCGGCGGGGCGTCCGCCCCCGTTCGCCCAACCCATCCCTCAAGCGCGTTGCAAAGTACCGGTCGTCAGGCGGCGAAAAGCCGAAGGCAATCCTGTGCGCCTCGTCAGACAAGATGTGCGGCCGCATCAATCGGGCCCAAAAGCCGCACTCTCACGAATAGGACGGGCTAGACCAGTGCCCGCCGCCGCGCAAAATCCCGATTGTGCCTTGCTCGGGACCCCTGCCGGGGGCGGTTTGGCCTCGACAGGGCGGGCCAAAGCAACGATGGTGGGCGCTTCGTTCGTCCAATGCCCGCAAGGAGCGCCCATGACCGACCCCGAAACACCCGGCACCAATCAGGGGCCCGTCACGATTTCCACCTCGAGCTCGGAGCGGGCGCCGATCATCTATTTCGACGGTGCATCCTGCTTCGGTCACCACAACGGCGCGATCCAGATCGAGCTCGCCGCAAACCTCCTGATGCCGGTCGGCGCCGCCGTCAGGGTCGACGTTGTCCAGACCGCGCACCTGCGTTGCAGCGTGGCCGCGGCGCTGGCGCTGCGCGAAGCGCTCGACAAGGCGCTCGCGATGTACCAGCAGGGCCAGCAGCAGCCGCGCCCGGAGGAAATTCCGACCGTAAAGAACTAAGGCAGGAGCGCGATCGCATGTTGCTGCGATCGCAGCCCGTCAGCTCACATGCACCTTCGGCTTCTTGCCGCCGTTCCACTTGCCGTCGAGCGCGCGCTCGATCTGGGCAGCGAGTTGCAGCAAGAGACCGTCATTGGCCTGCTTGCCGATGGCCTGGATGCCGAGCGGCAGGCCGTGATCCTGGGTTGCCATCGGCATCGATATCGCCGGCATGCCGCAGAGATTGGCGAGCGGCGTGAAGGCGAAGTTGCGCCAGAGATTGCCGAACCAGTCGAGCACATCGGGATTATCGGAGATGGTGAGGTATTCCCTGGTGCCGACCTTCGGCGTCGGCAGCGCCGTGATCGGCGTCAGGATCACGTCCCACTGCTCGAAGAAGGCGCCGAAGCCGCGCGAGGTCGTGTTGAACACGCCCTGCATCTTCGCTCGCTCGGCGAAGCTCGTGTGCCGGCCGGCTTCCCAGATGCGGATGTTCATGGGTTCGATCAGATCTTCCGGCGGTTTTTCCAGCCCGCGCGCAGCGAGCATATTGGAGATCACCACCGCGAAATTCGAGATGTAGCAGGTGGTCTGCGCCGCGAACGCGGCACGGAAATCGACCTCGGGCAGGGCGTGGTCGACGTGATGGCCGAGGCCTTCGAGGAAACGGCCGGCCTTCTCAAGCTCGGCGGCGATCTCAGGCGTGGCGGTATAGTCGCCCCATGTGTGCGAGAGCGCAATGCGCAGCTTGCCGGGATCGCGCTTGATCATCTCGGAATAGGGCTGCGCCGTGGTCCAGAACGGCATGAATTCGCCAGGTGCCGGTCCGCGGGCATGGTCGACGAAGGCGGCGGTGTCGCGCACCGAGCGCGACTGGCAGCCCTGGATCGAGACGAGGCCGGTGAGGTCAGACATGTGCGGGGCGAGCGAGAACACGCCGCGCGAGACCTTCAGCCCGATATTGCCATTGACGCCGGCGGGAATGCGGATCGAGCCGCCACCGTCGGTCGCATGCGCGATCGGCACCACGCCTGCGGCGACCATCGCCGCGCTGCCCGCGGACGAGCCGCAGGTGGTGTAGTCGGTATTCCAGGGATTGCGCGTGACGTAGACGGCGGGATTGTCGGCGGAACTGCACACGCCGAATTCCGGCGTCGTGGTGCGTCCGATCAGGTTCAGTCCGGCCTGGCGGAATTTTCCGGTCAGGAACGTGTCCGCGCTGGCGCGATTGCCGCGCATCAGCAGCGAGCCCATCTCCTGGAGCCGTCCCTTCATGGTCGGCCCGAGGTCCTTCATCAGGAAAGGCAGGCCGGCGAACGGGCCGGCGAGATTGGCGCCATCCTTGGCGGGGTCGGCGATCACGTCCTCGAACAGCTCGACCACGCCCGACAGTGCCGGATTGACCTTGGCAACGCCGGCCGCGGCCTGGCGCGCCAATTCCTTCGCCGTCAGCTCGCCCTTGCGGACGCGCCCTGCCAGCGCGACTCCATCGTGCTGCGCCCATTCATTCCAGCTCATCGGCAAAGTCATGACGTCAAAATCCTCTTGGATAGCGGCTATCTTCCTTTCGCAAGGAACCGTCCGAATCAAGCGAGCCGGCGCGAGGGGCAGGGTTGCGTGGGGCGGACAGGTCGCAAGCCCCGGAAGATGCCGGGCCGTATCAATCCGACAGTCGCGCAATCGCTGCAACCGGCCCGCCGCCCGGCGGACCCTGGTGCTCGGCGCCGCCGGACACGTAGACCGCCCCGGTGCCGGCAAGGCCAGCGATCAGGCCGCCGACCGCTGCGCGGGCGTGGCGTGTCGAGCTGATGTCGGTGTCTTCCAGCATGGTGTGGCGAAAGCCGCGCACGCTGCCATCAGGCGAGGCCTCCGCCTTGGCGAAGATGTTGACGAGCTCGCGGCCCTTCGTTGCCTGCGGCGCGATGCGGAGTCCGACGCTTTGCAGCGCCGCGGTCACCGCGACGGCGTCGATGGCGTCGCTCATCACGGCATGACCGATCTCGAATTCGCTTGCCGATGCCGCCGAGTTGCCGAGCACGATGACGACGTTGTGCATCAGCTCGATGCCTGATGAGGTGGAGGCAACGGACGAGAACAGATCATAGCGCCGCAGCACGTCCTCATCGCGGAGATCGGCTGCAATCTCGCCGAGCGCGACGGCGACGCCGAGCGCAGAGGCGCCGCGGGAATAGGCCATCGAGGCGTAGGCGCTGGTCGTCGCTGTCTTGCAGCCGCGCGCCGCTGCCGCCGCGACGCGATCGCTGGTGAGCAGCGGACACTTGATCTGCACGAAATGGATGTCGGCGGGATCGCTGATGCCGGCATCCGCCATGGCGGCCTTCACGGCTTTCGCCGTCTCCGTGATCTGCGCGGAGCGGCCGAACTCCTCGGGCAGGAAATCCCGCGTCTGCGCCATGCCGATGCTCAGCCGCTTGCCGGAGGGGCCTACCGGAGGGGCGTCGACGGTTCGGCGTGTGAACACCGTGATGTGCGGGCTGAGCACGCCCTCGGTACCGCCGGACATCACGAAGGCGATGCGCTGCTCGACCTCGTGCGGCGGCAGGTCGAGGTGGGGCGCCAGCGCCGTGCACAGCGCGCTGACGGCGTATTCCCGCGTGAAATCGTTGACGCCGCCATTGCCCTCGGTCTTGCCGAGGATCGCCAGGATCTCGCGCGGGTCGATCGCGCCCGAACCGGTCATGGCCATGAGACCGGAGACATCGCCGGGGCCCGTGGTGGCGATCCTGAAGACGCCGACCGATGTTGTACGCATGACTGTCCTTGTGGAGTTCAGGGGCCCGGCGGAGCCAAACAGCCGCTGAACGGCGGCTCCTGTCAAGCCGGATGACGGGTCGGCTATCCTGGTCTGCCGCGACGCAAGAGAGCAGCCGCGCGCCCCCACGAATGTGGCGAGATCGCATCGATTCGACAAAAAATCCTCTGTCGACGGTTGCGCGCCCCACCTTGATGAATCAACCTCGGTTGGTCCATAAGCGGCGTCCCGCGGCCGGTGCTTTTCGCCCTGCGTCGCGTGCTTTGATAGAGGGAATCTCGCGTGGCAAATATCAACCACAAAATTGCGCAGGAGCTTGGGGTTCGCGCCGAGCAGGTCGAGGCGGCGGTAACGCTGCTCGACGGCGGCGCCACGGTTCCCTTCATCGCACGCTACCGCAAGGAAGCGACCGGTGCGCTCGACGACGCGCAATTGCGCACCCTGGAGGAGCGCCTGGTTTACCTGCGCGAGCTCGAGGACCGCCGCAAGGCCATCCTCGAATCGGTCCGCGAGCAGGGCAAGCTCGATGCAGCCCTCGAAGCCACGATCATGGCCGCCGACAGCAAGGCACGCCTCGAAGACATTTATCTCCCGTTCAAGCCGAAGCGCCGCACCAAGGCGGAAGTTGCCAAGGAAGCCGGCCTCGAGCCGCTCGCCAATCAGTTGCTGGCGGAGCCCGGCAACGATCCGAAGGTCGTGGCAGAAGGCTTCGTCAACGCGGAGAAGGGCGTGGCGGATGCCGCCGCCGCGCTCGACGGCGCCCGCGCCATCCTGGTCGAGCGCTTCGACGAGGACGCCGACCTGATCGGCGCATTGCGCGAGGAGATGTGGACCAACGCGCGCATGGCCTCCAAGGTGCGCGACGGCAAGAAGACCGAGGGCGAGAAATTCGCCGACTATTTCGATTTCTCCGAGCCGCTGACCAAGCTGCCATCGCACCGCATTCTCGCGATGTTCCGTGGCGAGAAGGAAGAGATCCTCGATCTCCAGATCCTGGCGGAAGCGGAGGCGCCGCCGCCGGGCGTGCCGAGCGCCTATGAACTGAAGATCATGAAGCGGTTCGGCATCGCCGACCTCAAGCGACCCGGCGACCGCTGGCTGGTCGACACCGTGCGCTGGGCCTGGCGCACCAAGATCCAGGTGCATCTCAACATCGACCTGCGCATGCGGCTGTGGAATTCGGCCGAGACCGAGGCCGTGCGCGTGTTCGCCTCGAACTTGCGCGACCTCTTGCTGGCCGCTCCGGCAGGCACCCGCGTCACCATGGGGCTCGATCCCGGCTACCGCACCGGCGTCAAGGTCGCGGTCGTCGACGCCACCGGCAAGGTGGTCGACACCACTGCGATCTATCCGCACGAGCCGCAGCGGCAGTGGAACGAGTCGCTGGCGACCCTCGGCAGGCTCGCGCTGAAGCATCGTGTCGAGCTGATCGCGATCGGCAACGGCACCGCCTCGCGCGAGACCGACAAGCTCGCCGCGGACCTCGTCAAGGGCCTGCCGGAATTGAAGATGACGAAGATCGTCGTTTCGGAAGCCGGCGCGTCGGTCTATTCGGCCTCGGCTTTCGCTTCGGAGGAATTGCCCGGCCTCGACGTCACCCTGCGCGGCGCCGTCTCGATCGCGCGGCGGCTCCAGGACCCGTTGGCCGAGCTCGTCAAGATCGAGCCCAAGGCGATCGGCGTCGGCCAGTATCAGCACGACCTCGGCCAGGCCAAGCTCGCAAAATCGCTCGATGCGGTGGTCGAAGACTGCGTGAACGCTGTCGGCGTCGACGTCAACACGGCCTCCGCGCCGCTGCTTGCGCGCGTGTCCGGCGTCGGCGCAGGCCTTGCGCAGAGCATCGTGGCGCACCGCGACGCCAACGGCCCGTTCAAGTCGCGCAAGGCACTGAAGGACGTGCCGCGGCTCGGGCCGAAGGCATTCGAGCAATGCGCGGGCTTCTTGCGCATCCTCGGCGGCGAGGACCCGCTCGACGCCTCCGGCGTGCATCCGGAAGCCTATCCGGTGGTGCGCCGGATTCTCGCGGCGACCAAGAGCGACATCAAGGCGCTGATCGGCAGCAGCGAGATCGTGCGGACCCTCAAGCCGAAGGATTTCGTCGACGAGACTTTTGGCCTGCCGACCGTCACCGACATCCTGCGCGAGCTGGAAAAGCCGGGCCGCGACCCGCGTCCCGCGTTCAAGGCCGCGGTGTTCAAGGAGGGCGTCGAGGAGATCAAGGATCTCAAGAAGGGCATGATCCTCGAGGGCACCGTCACCAACGTCGCCGCCTTCGGCGCCTTCGTCGACATCGGGGTGCACCAGGACGGTCTCGTGCACATTTCCGCGATGTCCAAGACCTATATCAAGGATCCGCGCGAGGTGGTGAAGCCGGGCGATATCGTCAAGGTGAAGGTGCTGGACTTCGAGGTCGCCCGCAAGCGCATCTCGCTGACGCTGCGCCTCGACGACGAGGTCGGCGCCAAGAAGGACGCTCCCGGCATGCAGCGCGACAACAGCTCGCGCAATCCCGCCCGCATGACCTCGTCGGCTCCGCGCAAGCAGGAGTCTTCGGGCGGCGGTGCGCTTGCGGAGGCACTGCGACGTGCGGCCGAGAAGAGTGGCGGCAAGCGGGTGTGAGCCTCGATCTCTCCCCGTCAGAAGCAATGACGAGGAGAGATCGCGGGTTCGCTTCCTTAACTTGCGCGTCAGAATCTGGCGCATTTGTAAGTTGAAGGCGCCAGCTCCTTGTTCTCATCTCATCCTCCTCGCGCGGCATGGGGGCTGCCGCGCTGCAAGGAGGACGTTTTCATGAACGACAGGCTTCTCAAGAGCCTCACGGCGACCTTGATCGCAGCAATGATGGCAGTCGCTTCACCGGCGCTCGCGCGCGGCGGTGGAGGTCATGGCGGCTTTGGCGATGGCGGCCATTTCGGTGGCGGCGGCCATTTCGGCGGTGGCATGCACGCGGGCGGCTTCGGCGGCATGCGGGCCGGCGGCATTGGCGGCGCACGTTTCGGCGGGCCTGCCTTCGGCGGCGCGCGTTTCGCGCATGCGGCGATCGGGCCGCGCTTCGCCGGCGCAGGCTGGCACGGCCGCCACGGCTTCCATCGCCACCATTTCCGTCGTTTTGCCGTCTTCGGCGCGCCCTATTTCTACGGCGGCTACAATGACGGCTGCTGGAGCAGGAGCTGGACGCCCTATGGGTGGCAATGGGTCAATGTGTGCGGAGACTACTGGTAGTCGCATCGCCGTACCGCACCATTGTCGCGATCGCCACCGGGCGGTTCCGCTCAGCCCCGGAACGGGATAGTCTGGTGGCGATCGTCGCGCGGAGCTTGTCATGAGCGGAGGTCACCGTCGCATCCTGGTCGTCGAGGACGATCCGGAAACCGCAGGTCAGCTCGTCGAGGAGCTGACCGTTTCGGGCTACGACGTCGACCTCGCAGCCAATGGCCGCGAAGCCCTGAGCCACGGCGCCGCGCGTGACTATGCCGTGATCACCATCGACCGCATGCTGCCCGATATCGACGGCATCAGCGTGATGCGCCAGTTGCGCGACGATGGCGTCGCCGCGCCGTTCCTGATCATCTCCGCGCTCGGCGAAGTCGACGACCGCGTGCGCGGACTGCGCGCCGGCGGCGACGATTATCTCGTCAAGCCGTTCTCCTTCACCGAATTGCTGGCGCGGCTCGAAGCACTCGGCCGCCGCAGCGAGACCATCGCCAAGGAGACGCTGCTGCGCGTCGGCGATCTCGCGATCGACCTGATCGCACGGGCTGCCTCCCGCCGCGGCCGCAAGATTCCGCTGCTGCCGCGCGAATTCCAGCTGCTCGAATATCTCGTCCGCAACGAGGGCCGCGTCGTATCTCGCGCGATGCTGCTTCAGCACGTCTGGGACCTGCATTTCGATCCGTCGACCAATATCATCGACGTCTATGTGGGGCGTGTTCGTCGCAAGGTCGACGATGCCCAGGACTATCCGCTGATCCACACCATCCGCGGCATCGGATATTGCCTCCGTGCTCCTGGCTAAGACCCTTCGCTCCTCGACCTTTCGCCTCGCCCTGATCGCGATCGCGGCGTTCGGGTTGATCGTCGCGGCCATCATGGCCTATGTCTATTTCGGGACGCTCGCTTATGTAGAGCGCCGGCTCGGCGGGGCCGTCGATCATGACGGCTTCACCGGCATGATCGAGCTCGCGATGGTCGCGGTCGCCATGCTGCTGCTGGTGCTCGCCGGGCTCGCGGCCGTGCTGGTCACGCGGCGCACGGTCGGACGGATCGAACAGATCAACGCCACCAGCCGCGCCATCATGCTCTCCGGCCTCGACCAGCGTATCCCCTTGCGCGGCAGCAACGACGAGTGGGACCGCGTCGCCGAGAACCTCAACCAGATGCTCGACCGCATCGAGACGCTGATGGGCGAGGTCAAGCAGGTCAGCGACAACGTCGCGCACGATCTGCGGACGCCGCTGACGCGCATGCGCGGCCGGCTGGAAAAGGCCTATCACGCCCCACGCAACAGCGAGACCGACGCCGCGCTGATTGGGGACACCATCGCCGATCTCGATGCCGTGCTCGGCATGTTCACTTCCATTACCCGGATCTCCGAGATCGAGACCCGCGCCCGCACCGGCGCCTTCCGCGCGCTTGATCTCGCCGAGATCGCCGGCGAGGTGGTCGAGCTCTACGATGCCGCCGCCGAGCAGGTCGCTACAAATCTCAGCCTTGCCGGAGAACGCGACGTGGCGATCACGGGCGACCGCGACCTGCTGTTCGACGCCATTGCCAATCTCGTCGACAACGCGATCAAGCACGGCTGCAAGGGCGGGCAGGTGACCGTGACTTGCCGCAGAACCGATGGCGCTGCGGTGATCACGATTGCCGACGACGGTCCGGGCATTCCCGCCGGGCAGCGCGATCACGTCTTCAAGCGCTTCTACCGGCTCGAACGGAGCCGCTACACGCCGGGCAATGGCCTCGGCCTCAGCCTCGTCGCCGCGGTCGCGCACCTTCATGGCGCCGAGATCGCGCTGCATGACAATGCGCCGGGCCTGACGGTCGAGCTCAGCTTCCCGGCGGCGTCAGCGCCGTGAGGCTGGGCGGCGTCAAAGCTCGATCACGCCGCGCCGTGCCGCATGCGCGACTGCATCGGTGCGGCCGGTCGCGTCCAGCTTGTCCAGCAGCGAGCCGACATGGAACTTCACGGTGTGCACGGAGATGCCGAGCTGACGCGCGATCATCTTGTTCGAGGCACCTTCCGCCATCAGCGCCAGCACGTCAAGCTCGCGCTGCGTCAGCGTGATGTCCTCGGGCATGATGCGCGGATCGCGCGCGACGATCGCCGCGGCGGCCTGCTCGCCGAGCGCGGCGAGACGAAGCCCGGGGATATTGCCGAGCAGCGCCGTCAGGCGATCGGCGAGGGCGGGGTTGTCGATCTCCAGCGCGAGCACGATCTCGGCCGTCTTGTCCTCGCTCACGCCTCCGGCCTCTCGGCGACCGTGACCCTGAAGCTGGCCGGCTCGCCGCCGCGGAGCACCGCGACATCGACCACCGAGCCGACGCTCGAAGGTCCGAGCGTTTGCGCCAGCGCCCGCACGCCGGACAGCTTCTGGTCGTTGACCGCGACGATCACGTCGCCCTGACGGATGCCGGCCGCGGCCGAGGGGCCGGCCTTGTCGACATTCATCACCATGGCGCCGATGCCGTCGTCGAGCCGTACCGGCTGGAGCCCGAGGCCGAGATATCCCCGCGCGATGCGGCCGCGCGCCTCCAATTGCGCCGCGACGCGCTCGATCGTCGCCGCCGGGATCACCAGGACGCGCCGCGGTCCGAGCACGGCCATGCCGAAGGCTTCGCCCGATGCATCGAGCGCGAGGCCGCCCTGCTGGCTGCCGCGCAGGCGGACGTCGAGCTCGATCCGGGCGTCGATGTCGCCGCCGCGTAAGGAGCGCCAACCCTTGCCGGATGCCGATACCATCCCGAGCGCGGCGCTCGGCGTCTCGCGATTGGTGGCGACCACCACCGACAAAGCGCCGAGCGGCGGGACCGTCGCGGCGAGCTTGACCGGCGCGACGGCGGCATCGACGCGCAGCAGCGCGATGTCAGTCGTATGGTCGCGGCCGGCGATCGTGGCGGCTGCGGTGCTTCCGTCGGCAAGGCCGATCTCGACCGCGCCCTCGTCCGCCAGTGCCTCGTCGGCAGTGACGATCAGGCCGGGTTTCCAGGCGAAGCCGGTGGCGCGGGAGCGGTGCGAATGTACGGAGACGACGGAGGGCGCCGTGCGCGCCACCATGTCCGCGAGGGCGGACGACAGGGAAGACAGGGGGGTAGGGGCGGTCATGGCAGGCTCCTGTAAGCTGTCCTCAATCTGGGATATCGCGGGCGCGTGCGAAACTGGCCGGGTGGCCAGGACTTCCCTCCGCGCGGCCGACGAACATGTGATTGGGACCCGCTCACGGGAACGTGTAGCAATCGGCCGACATTGCGCCGCATGGCCTCAACCATTTTGAACGAGCCCTGACCGATGACCATCGATCTCACCCGCCGCACCCTGCTGCAACTCGCCGGTGCAACCTCGCTCGCGATGGCGGCCGCAGCCGCGGCGCGCGCCGAGGGCGTTCCTCAAGGCGGCGGGCCGACCTTTGCCAGCCGCACGCCGATGCGGGTCGGCATGGTGACGCTGCGGGTGAAGAATCTCGACAAGGTTGCGGACTACTACCGCGACGTGATCGGGCTTGCCGTGATGGAGCGTTCGGCGACCGCCGCGAAGCTCGGCACGGCCGGCATAGCGCTGCTGGTGCTGGAGGCCCGTCCCGATGCGGAAATCGAGCCGCGCAATGCCGCCGGCCTCTACCACACCGCCTTCCTGATGCCGACGCGAAAAGACCTCGCACGCTGGCTGGTGCATGCCGCCTCGCATCGCGTGCCGCTGTCGGGTTTTGCCGATCACCTCGTCAGCGAGTCCGTCTATCTCGACGACCCCGAGGGTAACGGCATCGAGGTCTATGCCGACCGCGATCCCTCGCAATGGCAATGGAGCGAAGGCAGCGTCAAGATGGCGACCGACGAGCTCAACATCCCTGACCTGCTGTCGCTGACCAATACACGCGTCGCCGACTATGCCAGGGCGCCGGACGGCTTGCGCGTCGGCCACATGCATCTGCGCGTCGGCGATCTCGCGCAGGCCGAGAGCTTCTATCACGGCACGATCGGCCTTGATCCGACGCGCAAGCGCAGCGGCGCCGCGTTCCTGTCGTCGGGCCGTTATCACCATCACCTCGGCATGAATGTCTGGCAGAGCCAGGGCGCGGGCCGGCGCGACGATGCCACCACGGGCCTTGCATGGTTCTCGCTGGTGACGGCGAAGCAGGACATTCTCGCCGCACAGGAGGAACGCCTGCGCAAGGGCGGTGCGCAACTCATCACGCTTGCGAATGGCGTGGAGGCGATCGATCCATGGGGCACGCGGGTGCGGCTGCTCAAGGCGTGATCGAAGGCGGCAGCTTCAGCCTGCTGCGCGTTCGAGGCGGATGTCCTCATCCGCCCACGCGCAGCGGCTGCCTCCAGCACGTTTCGCCGCGTAGAGGGCGCCGTCGACCTGCTCGAGAAGCTGCGCCGTCGCACCGGCGGTTGCAGCGCCGGCGCTGACGAGAATTCCTGCGCTCGCGCCGATGCGGACCGGAATGTCGGTCAGCAGGAACGGGATCGAAAGATCGAGAATGGCCCGGCGCGCCAGGGCGAGCGCTTCCTCGCGGCCGGCTTCGCCGGCGGCAACCGGCTTGAGTATCATGAACTCGTCGCCGCCGAAGCGCGCGGCAAGTCCGGTCCCGCCGATGCAGACCGACAGCCGCTCCGCCACCTGGCGCAACAGATCGTCGCCGACGTGATGGCCGTGGCGATCGTTGACCGGCTTGAAGCCGTCGAGGTCGATGGCGATGATCGCGAAGTTTCCGCGCGTCTCCGCCAGCGCCTGGAAGAACGCGGCGCGGTTGGGCAGTCCCGTCAGGAAATCGTGGGTCGCCTGGCGCGCCAGCCGGTGCTTTGCTTCGAGCCGCTCGACGAAGGCGGCGCTGAGATGTTTCGACGCCTCGCGCAATGTGAGCCAGAAGAACACCAGCATGATCGCGCCGAGCTTGTAGGCGAACTCGGGACGGAGCAGGCCGGCCAGGATGGTCGGCATCAACAGCACCGCGGCGGTGGTCAGGATGATCCAGGGGCGGATCGCCGCGCGCGAGACCATGCCGACGCAGAAGGACATCGAAAGCCCGAACGCGATCCAGGCGCCGGGTCCGTCGTCGAGCTCGAGCGCGCGATAAGACAACATGCCCAGCGCAAGGCCGAAGGCGGACGCGCCGGCGCCGTAGAGCCCTTCCCAGCGGATCACGTCGGCATCGGAGAACTGCGCAGAGCGCGACTTGTACCGGAACAGGGAAGCGATGCGGGCTGCGGCCGTGATGAAGATGAAGACCGAGATCACGGCATAGCCGGTATCGCCGCTCATGAGCGTCAGCGCGGCTGCGCCCGTCACCGACGTGACGCCAATGGCGGACACCTGCGGAAGCGACGTGTACAGGAGATCCACGAGCTCGCGCCGGATGCGCGGATCGGGATGCAGGAATCTGGACAACATTGTCAGAGTCATGGCCGGCACCATCTCTGCTTGTTCCTAATAAGCGGTAGGGAAGGGACACGAGATGATCGTTGCTGCGCAACGTCCTTAAGAAGTCGTCAATGCACAGGCTTGCTGGCGATTTTGCCCCGTGTTAGCAGCGATTGAGGCGCGCCATGGCGGCCTGATGTCCCGAATGCACCTGACATGTCCGAATTCCACGGTGTCTTTCCCTATCTCGTCTCGCCCATCGATGCCGACGGCACGGTGCGGACCAACGTGCTCGCAAAGCTCTGCGACGACCTGATCGGCGCCGGCGTGCACGGCCTGACGCCGCTGGGCTCGACCGGAGAATTCGCCTATCTCAACGCCGAGCAACGCACGGCGATCGTGCAGACCACGATCGAGGCCGCGCAGGGCCGCGTGCCCGTCGTTGCCGGCGTCGCCTCCACCTCGACGGCGGATGCGGTGGCGCAGGCAAGGGCCTGCCAGAGGCTCGGCGCCGCTGGCATCCTGGCATCCTGGCAATCCTGGAAGCCTATTTCCCACTCGCCGACGCCCAGGTCGAATCCTACTTCCGCGCCATCGCCGATGCCGTGGACATCCCGTTGTCATCTACACCAATCCGCAATTTCAGCGTTCCGATCTCACCCTCGACGTCATTGCGCGCCTCGCCGAACATCCGCGCATCGGCTACATCAAGGATGCCTCGACCAACACCGGCCGGCTGCTCTCGATCATGAACCGCTGCGGCGATGCCTTGCGGGTCTTCTCCGCCTCGGCCCATATCCCCGCCGCAGTGATGCTGATCGGCGGCCGCGGCTGGATGGCGGGACCGGCCTGCATCATTCCGCGCCAGAGCGTCGCACTCTACGAGTTCTGCAAGGCCGGACGGTGGGACGAGGCCATGGCGCTGCAGCGCCGGCTGTGGCGCATCAACGAAGCTTTCGCCCGCTTCAACCTCGCCGCTTGCATCAAGGCGGGGCTTTCGATCCGGGGCTACGACGTCGGCGATCCCGTCCCGCCGCAGGCGCCGCTCACGGCCGAGGCAAGGAAGGTCGTGGAAATGGCGCTGCGCGAGCTGACCTAGCTGTTTACCACGCGGCAATATGCCCCGGCACCCGTGCATGAGCCAGGAAAGCCCTTACCTGCCCAACCGGGGAAACTTCCGTTCGTTTGCGACGTTGCTGCGTAAGCCGGATTTGTCACCCCATGCATATGCATCCCAAGGCCGCATTCCGCACTGGAGACGGTGGTCACCGATGAATCGTCGCTACGCGATTGCCGCGGCAGCCTTCGCCGCCCTGCTGCTTGCCGTCACTGCCGCGAAGATCCTGCATGTCCCTGTCCCATGGGCGGCGCCCTCCGCACGCGCGGTCGAGCAGCGCGGTCCGCTGTCCGATGGCGAAAAGGCGACCATCGAAATCTTCGAGCGCGTGTCTCCTTCGGTCGTCCAGGTGGCGGTGAAATCCGCGGCCAATCCTCTCATGGGTGAGGAAGGCCAGGGCGGCTCTTCCGGCACGGGATTCGTGTGGGATCGCGACGGGCATCTCGTGACGAACAATCACGTCGTCGCCAGTGGCGGCGAGATCGCCGTGCGCTTTGCCTCGGGAGAGGTGGCCCAGGTCGACCTCGTCGGCACGGCTCCCAATTACGATCTTGCGGTGCTGCGGATCCGCAGCGTGCGCGAGCTTCCGCCGCCGGTGGCTCTCGGCAGTTCGAGCGACCTGAAGGTCGGGCAATCCGCCTTCGCGATCGGCAATCCGTTCGGACTGGATCAATCGATGACGAGCGGCATTATCAGCGCGCTCAAGCGCAGGCTTCCGACCCATGGCGGTCGGGAGATTGCCAACGTCATTCAGACCGATGCCGCGATCAACCCCGGCAATTCGGGCGGACCGTTGCTCGACTCTGCCGGCCGGCTGATCGGCGTCACGACTGCGATCATTTCGCCGTCCGGTTCGAACGCCGGCATCGGCTTTGCGGTCCCGGTCGACGTCGTGAACCGGATTGTGCCCGAGCTCATTCGCAACGGTCGCGTGCCGACACCCGGCATCGGCATCGTGGCCGCAGGCGAGGATGTTTCGACCCGGCTTGGCGTCGAAGGGGTGATCGTGGTGCGGACGGCCCCCGGCAGCCCTGCCGAGCGGGCGGGAATCCGCGGTGTCAATTTTTCGACTGGAGCGGTCGGAGACATCATCACCGCGGTCGAGGGCAAGCCGGTGCGGCGCCTCTCCGACCTGACCGATGCGCTCGAGCAGGCCGGCGCCGGGAAGACCGTTCGCCTCACTGTCAAGCGGGGCTCGGACAGCCGTGATGTGAATATAGGCATCATCGACATCGACAGGTCCTAGCCGGCCGATCCGCGCCAGCAAAGGGGCTCTGACGCGCATTACAGATGTGCCAGGGCTCGGTTGTCTGGCCCGCAAAATCGGTTAAAACCGCCGCGGTCGTTTTCCGGATTTCGAGGACATAACGGAATGAACATTCTTCCCGGCAATTTGCGTTTCGGAGCGGGCCAGCCCGTCAAGCGTTTGGAAGACCAGAGGCTGCTCACCGGGAAGGGACAGTTCATCGACGACAAGCCGGAGGACGGCGCGCTGTGGCTGCACGTGCTGCGTTCGCCGCACGCCCACGCGAAGATCGTCTCGATCGACGCCAGCGCCGCGGCCGGAATGCCCGGCGTTGCCGCGATCTACACCGGGGCCGATCTCGTCAAGGACGACGTTGGCACCATCCCGACGCTGAACATCTTCAAGCGCCCCGACGGCAAGCCGATGACGGTGCCGCCGCGCCGGCTGCTGGCCCACGAGGTCGTGCGCCATGCCGGCGAGGCCGTGGCCGCGGTGGTGGCCTCTTCGCGGGTCGAGGCGCAGAGCGCGGCCGAGGCGATCGTGGTCGAGTACGACGTTCAACCTGCGGTGGTCGATCCCATCGAGGCCGTGAAGCCCGGCGCGCCCGTGGTGTGGCCGGAGGCGCCCGACAACATCGTCGGCGCCATGAGCTATGGCGATGCGGCCAAGGTGGACGAGGCTTTTGCCAAGGCCGCGCACACCGTTGAACTCGATCTCGTGAGCCAGCGCCTGGTGCCTTCCGCGATGGAGCCGCGCTCGACCATTGCCGAGATCGACAAGAAGTCCGGCCGTCTCCTGCTGCATGTGCAGTCGCAGACGCCGGCGTCGACCCGCGATGTGCTGGCGGAAGCCGTGCTGAAGCGTCCGAAGGACAGCGTGCGCGTGCTGGTCGGCGACATCGGCGGCGGCTTTGGCCAGAAGACCAACCTCTATCCGGAGGACGGCATCGTCGCCTACGCCGCGACCAAGCTGAACAAGAAGATCCGCTGGCGCGGCGACCGCACCGACGAATTCGTCGGCGGCACCCACGGCCGCGATCTCACCTCCACGGCGTCCTTCGCACTGGACGAGAAGGGCAAGGTGCTGGCCTATCGCGTCAAGTCGATCGGCTGCACCGGCGCGTACTCCTCGGGTGCGGCCAACATCATCCCGCTGGTGCTCGGGCCCTTCGTGCAGACCGGCGTCTACGATCTGCCGCTGGTGCATTTCGAGGTGAAGTCGGTGATGACCCACACCGCGCCGGTCGGCGCCTATCGTGGCGCGGGCCGTCCCGAGGCCGTCTTCATCGTTGAGCGTCTGTTCGACGCGGCCGCGCGAAAGATCGGCATGGATCCGCGCGCGATCCGCAAGGCCAATTACATCAAGCCGGCGCAGCTGCCCTACACCAACGCGGCGGGCCAAGTCTACGACTCCGGCGCCTTCGCGCACATGCTCGATCGGGCCGTGAAGCTCGCCGACTGGGACGGCTTTGCCGCGCGCAAGAAGGCGGCGAAGAAGAAGGGCCTGCTCTACGGTCGTGGACTCACCTCTTACATCGAGTGGACCGGCGGCCGCGCGCACACCGAGAAGGTCAGCCTGCACGCGACCTCGCAAGGGCGCGTCGTGCTGCATTCCGGCACGATGGCGATGGGGCAGGGCTTGCAGACCACCTACACCCAGATGATCTCCGACACGCTCGGCATTCCCATGGACAAGATCGACGTGGTTCAGGGCGACACCGATCTCGCCATGGGCTTCGGCAGCGTCGGCTCGCGTTCGCTGTTCGTCGGCGGCACGGCGGTCGCGGTCTCCTCCAATGATCTGATCCAGAAGGCGCGCGAGAAGGCGGCCAACGTGCTGGAGACCTCGGTCGAGGACATCGAGTACCAGGGCGGCATGCTCACTGTGGTCGGCACCGACCGTCGCATCAGCCTGTTCGATCTCGCCGAGAAGGAGAACGGCGCCAGGCTCAGCGTCGATTCCGAAGGCGAGGTCGATGGTCCGAGCTGGCCGAACGGCACGCATATCTGCGAGGTCGAGATCGACCCCGAGACCGGTGTGTCCAAGGTGGTGCGCTACACCACGGTCGACGATGTCGGCGTCGCCGTGAACCCGATGCTGGTGACAGGGCAGATCCACGGCGGCGTGGCGCAGGGCATCGGCCAGGCGCTGTACGAAGGCGTGTCCTACGATGCCGACGGCCAGCTCCTCACCGCCAGCTATCAGGACTACTGCATCCCGCGCGCTGACGACGTCCCGCCGATCGAGGTGACGCTGGACGATTCCGCGCCCTGCCGCACCAACCCGCTCGGCGCCAAGGGCTGCGGCGAATCCGGTGCCATCGGCGGCCCGCCCTGCGTCACCAACGGCGTCATGGACGCGCTCGCCGAGCTCGGCATCACCCAGCTCAACACGCCGCTGACCCCGCAGAAGATCTGGCAGGCGATCCGGGACGCGAAGGCGGCGGGGTAAGTACGCTAGCTGTTGCGCAGGCTATTGCGCCAAACTCAGCTCGTCGTCCCGGGGCGCGCAAAGCGCGAGCCCGGGACCCATAACCACAGGGCGGAGTTTGGCGAAGACTCCGAGTGACCAGCTCACCCCATAACCTCTCCCTGGGGTTATGGGTCCCCGCCTTCGCGGGGACGACAGCGGATATCGGGGCACGGCTGCTCCCCTTATCCGGATTGCGCTGCGCTCCGTCCGGGCTACGAGGCCTAAATCCCCAGCATCATCTTCGCGATGATGTCGCGCTGGATCTCCGACGTGCCGCCGAAGATGGTGTAGGCGCGGCCGTTGAGATATTCCGGCATCACCGTCAGCATCTCCTCGGGCGTCGCCGGCTCGTGGTTGAGCTTGTAGAGCGGGCGCATCGGCTCGACGGCGAGCGCGTCGTGGCCGATCACGTCGGCGCCCAGCCGCGTCACGGCCTGGCGGATCTCGCTGTTGCGCAGCTTCAGGATCGACGAGACCGCGCCGGGATTCTGCCCGGTCTGCAGCGCCGAGAGCACGCGCAGCTCCGTCATCTCCAGCGCGTCGATGTCGACCTCGACCTCGGAGATGCGCGTTGCGATGTCGGGGCTGTCGATGGCGCGGCCCGTGAGATCGGACTCGGCGAGATCCGCGATCGCCTTCAATCCCTCGCGCAGCTTGGCCGAGGCGATGCCCGCGCCGCGTTCGAACTCGAGCAGATATTTGCCGTAGGTCCAGCCCTTGCCTTCCTCGCCGACGCGGTTGGTGACCGGCACGCGCACGTCGTCGAAGAACACCTGGTTGACCTCGTGGTCGCCGCCGATGGTCAGGATCGGGCGCGTGGTGATGCCCGGCGTCTTCATGTCGATCAGGATGAAGCTGATGCCGTCCTGCTGCCGCGGGCCGTCGCTGGTGCGCACCAGCGCGAACATGCGGTTGGCGTGGTGGGCATGCGTGGTCCAGATCTTGGTGCCGTTGATGATGTAGTCGTCGCCGTCGCGCACCGCGCGCGTCTTCAGCGACGACAGGTCGGAGCCGGAGCCCGGCTCGGAATAACCCTGGCACCAGTAATCCTCGCCGGAGAGAATCCGCGGCAGGTAGAAGTTCTTCTGCTCCGGTGAGCCGAAGCCGATGATGACGGGCCCGACCATCTTCACGCCCATCACGTTGACATTGGGCACGCCCGCGCGGGCGCATTCGGTCTCGAAGATCCAGCGCTGTGCCGGCGTCCAGGCCGGCCCGCCATATTCGACCGGCCAGCCGGGCGCACCCCAGCCCTGGCGGTGCAGCGCGCGTTGCCAGGCCATGCCGATGTCAGGGTCGGAGAACACCGACGGCGTCAGCGCGGTCGCGCGCTTCATCTCCTCGGTGAGGTTCTTGGCAATGAAGCCGCGCACCTCGTCCTGGAAGGCACGCTCCTCGGCATTGAACGAGAGGTCCATGATGCGCTCCTGTGTCAGGCCGAGACGGTCCTGCGGCTCAGCTGGGCGTGGCGGCCGTAGTGATGGGCGCTGCCGCCGAACAGCGTGTCGAAGGCGACGAGCCGTTTGAAATAGGCGCCGACCTCGAGCTCCTCGGTGACGCCCATGCCGCCATGGAGCTGGATCGACTGCTCGCCGACGAAGCGCGCGCATCTGCCGATCTTCGCTTTCGCGCCCGATGCAGCCCGGGCACGCTCGATCGGCGCAGCATCCACCTTCAGGGCGGCCCGCAGCGCCATCGAGCGGGCCTCGTCGACCTGCATCGCCATGTCGGCGAGGCGGTGGCGGATCACCTGGTTGGCGGAGAGCGGCCGGCCGAATTGCTTGCGGATCTTGGTGTATTCCAGCGTCGTGTCCAGCAGCGTCTGCATGATGCCGACGGCTTCCGCACCCAATGCTGCCATGGCGCGGTCGACGGCCCATTCGATCGCCGGCAGAGCATCGCTGCCGTCACCGAGCAGCACGTCTTCCGGCAGATGCACGTCGAACAGCTCGATGTTGCAGGCACGTCCGCCGCCAAGACGCGGATAATCGCTGATGACGAGGCCCGGCGTCGTCGCCTGCACGAGGAACAGGCCGATCCGCCCCGACGGCCCTCGGTGGTCATGGATATGCGCGGAGACGATGATCTGGTCGGCGGCGTGTCCGTCGAGCACGGCGACCTTGCTGCCGGCGAGGCGCCAGCCTTGCGCCGTCTTGTTGGCGCTGGTCGTGACCTGGGCAAGATCGAACCGGGCCGCGCGCTCGGAATGCGCAAAGGCAAGCTTCAGTGATCCATCCGCCACCTTGGGCAGGCTCGCCTGCCTCTGCTCGATGGTGCCGCATCTCGCGATCAGCGCTGCGCCTAGCACCGCGGTTGCGACATAGGGCTCCGACACCAGCCCGCGGCCGAAGGCCTCCATCAAGATGCCGATTTCGACCGCGCCGCCGCCGAGCCCGCCGAACTCCTCGGGAAGCGGCAGCGCCAGCCAGCCGAGCTCGGCGAATTGTTTCCACACCAAAGGGCTGAAGCCGAGCGGGTCGTTCGCCATCTTGCGGCGGTGATCGGCATCGTAGCTCTCGGCCACGAAGCGGTCCGCGCTTTCGCGCAGCAATCTTTGCTCGTCACTCAGATTGAGGTCCATCGTGTTTACTCCGCGGCCGCCGGCGGCTTGCGCACGGAGGGATGCAGTCCGGAGGGATCGACGATCATGCCGAACTCCTGGAGATTATGGGCGTGGCAGAGCTGGTGCAGTGCGAAAGCCTGGTCGATCGCTGCCGGCTGGCCCATCACGTCGACCGAACGATTCACCGCTTCCTTGGTCAGCTTCAGCGCGAAGGACGGTTTTGCCGCGATCCGGCGCGCCAGCTCGAGCACGCGCGAAGACAATTCCGCGCGCGGCACCACCTGGTTGACCATGCCAAGCTGGTGCGCCTCCTGCGCGCTCCAGCTGTCGGCCGTGAACAGGAATTCCTTGGCCTTGCGCGGGCCGAGTTCCCAGGGGTGCACGAACCATTCGACGCCGCAGACGCCCATGGTGACGACGGGGTCGCAGAACTGCGCATCGTCGCTGGCGACGATGAGGTCGCAGGCCCAGGCCAGCATCAGTCCGCCGGCGATGCACTTGCCATGCACCTCGGCGATCACAGGCTTGGCAAGGTTGCGCCAGCGCCGCGTGATCTGGAGATATATTTCCTGCTCGCGGGCGAAGCGGCCATGGGCGCCGGCTTCGGCGAAACCGCCCCAATGTCCGATCGGCGGAAAATCGACGCCTGCGGCATTCTTGCCGCCCGCGCGCAGGTCATGGCCGGACGAGAAGTGCGGCCCATTGCCGGCGAGGATGATCACCTTGACCGCATCGTCCTGCACCGCCGCGTCGAAAGCGGCATTGAGGTCGTAGGTCATTTGCAGGTTCTGCGCATTGCGCGCCTCGGGCCGGTTCATCACGACCCGGGTGATCGCCGGATCCGGCCTCTCCACGAAGATGGTCTCGAACGAGGACATGGCGTCTCCTCCGGCGTTTCCGCTTTTGTTTTGCCGGAGTTGACTATGTCGGCCTGCGATAGGCAAGAGGCTTGCGTCAGCCGGCTGCTTTCGAGCGCTCTGGCGTCTCGCGTGCTCGATCTGGTAGTTTGCGTCAGATTCCACCGGGAGAAATTTGATGCGCAAGATCCTGACCGTGCTGGCGGCGCTGGCCTCGCTGAGCCTGACCAATTGCGGCTACAACGCGATCCAGAGTGAGGACGAGCAGATCAAGGCTGCCTGGTCCGAGGTCGTGAACCAGTATCAGCGCCGCGCCGATCTCGTGCCCAACCTCGTCAACTCGGTGAAGGGTTTTGCCCAGCAGGAAAAGGACGTGCTGCTCGGCGTCACCAACGCCCGGGCCAAGGTCGGCAGCATCCAGGCGACCCCCGAGGTGCTGAACGATCCCGCCGCCTTCCAGAAATTCCAGGCAGCCCAGGGCGAACTCTCCAGCGCGCTGTCGCGGCTTCTGGTCGTCACCGAGAACTATCCGCAGTTGAAATCCGATGCGCTGTTCAAGGATCTGATGTCGCAGTTGGAGGGCACCGAGAACCGCATCACGGTGGCGCGCAACCGCTACATCAAGTCGGTGCAGGAGTATAACGTCACCATCCGCTCCTTCCCGAGCAACCTCACTGCGATGGCGTTCGGCTACAAGGAGAAGCCGAACTTCTCGGTCGAGAACGAGAACGCGATCTCGACCGCGCCGAAGGTGGACTTCAACCCGGCCCCGGCGCCATCGAAGTAAGCGCGCGCTGTTTTGCGAATGCGACAAGCCTCAATCACCGCCGTCATTCCCCGCGAAAGCGGGGAATCCAGTACGCCGCGGCTTCACGGTTCAAGCAGGGCGACCTCTGGAATACTGGATCGCCCGCTTTCGCGGGCGATGACAGCGAGTTTGTTGCGGGCGATAGCGGTCATCGCGCTCTTCCTTGCCCTTGCGTTCCCCGCCTTCGCCGACGTCGCCGTGCCCCAACTCACCGGCCGCGTCGTCGATCGGACCGGCACGCTCTCCAGCAGCGACATCGCCGCGCTGTCGCAGAAGCTGCTTGAGTTCGAGAACCGCAAGGGCAGTCAGATCGCGGTCCTGATCGTGCCGACCACGCAGCCGGAGACGATTGAGCAATTCTCGATCCGGGTCGCGGAGGCCTGGAAGATCGGCCGCAAGAAGATCGACGACGGCGCGATCCTCGTCGTCGCCAAGAACGACCGGCATTTGCGTATCGAGGTCGGCTATGGCCTCGAAGGTGCGCTGACCGACGTCACGTCAAGGCGCATCATCGACGAGGTCATCACACCGAAATTCAAGACAGGCGATTTTGCCGGCGGCATCTCCGACGGCGTCGATCGGATGATCCGGGTGGTTGACGGCGAGCCGCTGCCGGTTCCCTCGCCGACCGTCCATTTCGGCAATCTGGACGACCTTGCGCCGCTCTTCATCGTGACGCTGTTCGCCTCGATCGGGGTCGGTGGGTTCTTCCGGGCCGCGCTGGGGCGGTTGCTCGGATCATTGGTGACCGGGGGCATCATTGCCGCGCTGACCTGGCTCATTCTCGGCTCCGCCGCGCTCGCCGCGGCCCTCGGAGCCCTCGGTTTCATCATCGGATTTGTCGCCGATCTGTTTTCGGCGATGACGCCGGGCACGGGCCGCTCGCGCGGCAGCTCGTGGTCGAGCGGCTCTTCGGGCGGATGGAGCAGCGGATCGTCGAGTAGCGGCGGCTTCAGCGGCGGCGGGGGCAGTTTCGGCGGCGGCGGCGCCTCGGGGAGCTGGTAGCGATCATGAGCATCAAGCGCATTGCCAGGCATCTCGTGCAGCATCATTGGCGGGCGAAGCAGATCTTCCCGCAAGCCGTGCTCGACCGCATCGAGCAGGCGATCAAGCGCGGCGAGGCGACCCATTCCGGTCAGGTCCGCTTCGTCGTCGAAGGCGCGCTTGACGGCGCGCCGCTGTTCCGTAACCAGCCAGCGCGCGAGCGCGCACTCGACGTGTTTTCGCTCTTGCGTATCTGGGACACCGCGCACAACAACGGCGTCCTGATCTATCTGCTGCTCGCCGACCGCGACGTCGAGATCGTCGCCGATCGCGGCATCGATGCGAAGGTTGGTGCCGAAGGGTGGGAGAGCATCTGCCGCGCAATGGAGGCCGAGTTCAGGTCGGGCCGCTTCGAGCGCGGCGTGATCGGCGGCATCGAGGCGGTGTCGCGCGAGCTGGCGCGGCATTTCCCGCCGCAGGGCCCGCAATCGAACGAGCTGCCGGATGCGCCGGTGGTGATGTGACGGGCTGTGATCTGGGGCTGCAGGTGGCGGCCCCTCGGTCGTAGTGACGACGTGGAGGCAGCGGGCATTCGCTCCATCGCGGTTACCCTGAGGTTCGAGCGCGACGAAGCTCGAAGGGCAACGGCCCGGGCGTTGCGCCTCCGTTCATCTTCCCCCGGTTACAAATTGTTTCACACCCGCCACGCCGGTTCCATTTTCCCGGCCCAATTCGGCCCCGGATCAATTCCTAAAGTTTCGGTAAGCGGGTCCGAAGGTAAGGATTTCGCAAGCAATGAAAGTTACCAAAAGGTCAATCCAGACTGGAGTATTTGAGCCGTGAGCGAACCAATGCCCGACCAGGCTGCCCAGGATTCCGGTGCTGCTGACGCCGCGCCGCAGGCCCTCGCGGCTGCCGCCGGTATCGACGCCCCCTCGATCGCCCCCGACCACGAGGCGCCGCCCAAGCCGGATCCGGTCAAGGCGGATGCTCCAAAAGTCGAGCCGCCGCGGATCGACGTGCCGAAACTCGAAGCGAAAGCCGAACCCGAGCCAAAGCCGGGCAAGCTGATCGTCATGGCGCCCTCGGACCGGTCCTGGGACCGCGAGGACTTCGCCCCCCATGTGAAGGCGGACGAGCCGCGCGAGACCGGCGGCAAGCGCCGCTTGTCTGCGATGGCCGCGGTGGTGGCGATCGCCGCCTGCGTCGGCGCGATCAGCGGGGCGCTTGCGACCGCCGGCATGATGCGTTTCGCCGCCCCGGCCCAGGCGCCGGTGCAGGTCGCCGACACCAGCGCGCTGGATGCTTCGGTCGCCCGGATCGATGCCGACCTTGTCGCGCTGAAGGGCCACTGTCGAGCAGAGCTCGAAAACCGGCGTCAGCCAGTTCAACCGGACCAACGACCGCCTCGACAAGCTCGAGAAGGCGCAGGCCGAGCCGCTGGCCAAGATCGCAAAACTGTCCGAGACCGTCGATAAGCTCCGCGCCACATCGCCCGCAGCGTCCGCGCAGGCTGCAGCAGTTCCCGCCAGGGAGACCACCGGCTCGATCGCGCCGACCCAGGTTGCGACCGCCGCAGCAGCACCGGCGCCTGCCGCGCCCAAGACCGAGGTCGGGCGTCTGCCGACGATCGAAGGCTGGAGGCTGCGCAATGCCGGCAATGGCGGCGCGCTGATCGAGGGCCGCGACGGGCTCTATGAGGTCTACCCCGGCGATCCCATCCCCGGCGTCGGTCGCGTCGATGCGATCCGTCGTCAGGACGGCCGCTGGGTGGTCGTCACCAGCAGGGGCCTGATCGTGTCGCGCTGAGCGTTCGCTATCGACTTTCAAAAAGGCGCTTCACCACCATGTGAGGCGCCTTTTTACTTGAATAGGCGTCCCTGCGCGGTGTTACCTGAGGCATGAGCCGCGCGTTGCGAATTCTCATTGCTGCCGCCGCATTGTTGGGCGGCGTCGCTTCGCTATTCGCGGCGGAGAATACTGGGCTGACGCGCGGCACTGCGATCACCGATCCCGATCTCCTGCGCAAGCTCGACCAGAACAATACGCTGACGATCTCGCGTCTGATCTCGCCGGAGCGGAACGCGGACGTCCCCCTCACGACCGACCTGATGTTCGCGTCGCTACCGCAGCTGAAAGAGATTCCGCCGGCGATTGATGCGGAATTCGACCGCTACATCGCTCGGTACAAGGCGGCATATCCGACCGAAACCATCGGCGTCGGTGAGGGTTTCGACGTGCAATTGTTCGACCGCGCCAATCTGAAATCGCGTGACACGCGTTTCGTGCTGGCCGGGATCGTCAACCGCATGGACCGCGCCTATGTGTCGGAAGAGTCCTGCGGCGAGATCCGGCTGATCTACCGTCTTGCGCGTTTCGACAGCAGGCCCGATGGCGGCAAGACCGCAACGCGCCTGCCGATGACGCTCAACCTGGTGATGAAGGCGCGCGATCCGCGTCAGACGGACGGAAACGGCAAGCCGGTCACCTGCGCCGAGGTTGCCCGGCGCTGGCTCGACAATGGCGACTGGCAAGGGTTGATCGGCAGTCGTATCCCCCCTTACGACGCCATGCTCGACCGCATCGAGACCAACATCCAGGTCTCGGTGGCGCCGAAATCGGCGCTGCACAATTTCCGCTCCGACTATCTGCTCAAGGTGTTCAAGTACGACGCTGCCACCAAGACGTTCGAGGAATCGGCGCTGGAGAACCAGATCGACCGCGACAGGATCCTCGCCGACGATGCGCTCCGGCGCGACTTCAAGGCCTGGCTGCTCGCGCCCGATCATCTGCGCGAGTTCGATCGCGGCACCGTGCTGATCCCGGAGAAATTCCTGGCCAGGGCCGCGGTGGTGCCGACTCCCGCCGGCCTCGATGCCTCTGCGCTGCAGCCCGAGTTCGGCATGATGCAAGGAGAGGGACAAGCGGAAGGCAAAGGCGATCCCGTCTTCACCGACAATGACGTGGTCAGCGCGCTGAAGCAGGCGGCGGCACGTGGCATCGACATGCAGAACGTCCGCTCGGTCGCCGGTTTCCAGCGTCGTCTCAACGACGTCACCTGCGCCGGCTGCCACCAGACCCGCGGCATCGGCGGCTTTCATTTCCCTGGCGTCGATTGGCTCGCCGACAACCCGTCCAATTCCGCCATCGTGCCGGCCTCGCCACATTTCTTCGGCGACCAGCTCCGCCGCCGCGACATTCTGACCGCGTTCGCCTCCGGCAAGCGGCCTGATTTCTCACGCGGATTTGCCAGCCGGCCGCAGACCCGCGGAGGTAAGGAACTCGCCGGGACCGAATATCAGGACGGCTGGGGCGCGCATTGTTCCTTGCAAGATGCGGGATCGGGAACGCCCGACAGGAGTTTTACGTCATGGAGCTGTGCTAACGGTCTCACCTGTCAGGCTGCTGCGGCCTCGCGCCGCATCGGCATGTGCTTCATCAAGACGCGTTAAACCAACAAGCGATTTGGATGATTCATGACGAATACCAGCGAGGCGAATAAGGAGCGCAATCGCGAGATCGCGCGCAATGAGGAAGCCAAGCAGGTCACCGGCAGCGTCCGCGTCAGCACCTGGGCGGTCGCGGCGGCCGTCATCATCGGCGGGATCCTGTTCACATTCGGCTGGCTGTCGCTGCGGTAGCTTCGCTCTCTTTCGTCATGCCCGGGCTTGTCCCGGGCATCCACGTTCTCGTATCCACGCTCAAGATCGTGGATGGCCGGGACAAGCCCGGCCATGACGGCGCTAAGGCTTTGGCGCTAGCGCTCTCACTTCGCGTAATTCGTCATCCGCTTGCCCGGCAGCAGCTCATAGGCCGGCTTCCAGCCGGGCAGCGCGGCCATGCGGCCGAGCCAGGCGTGGATGGCGGGATGGCTCACCGCGAAATCGAAGCCGTGCTCGTCGCTCGGATAGTGCAGATAGGCCATCATCGAGATGTCGGCGACCGTCGGCCTCGCCCCGATCGCGAAGTCATTGTGCTGGAGATGCCCGTCGAGGATGCCGAGGAAGTCCTCGAGCCGCCGGCGAAAATACTTCAGCACCTGCGGATCGTTCTTCTCGGTGAAGGCGCGCATGAAGCGGTAGGTCGCCATGTAGCCGGTGAGCTTGTGGTTGTCCCAGAACAGCCAGCGCAAGAGCTCGAACTTTTCGTCGGCGCTCTCGGCGCCGAAGCGGCCATACCGCTCCGCAAGCTGCAGCAGGAGTGGCGCGGTCTGCGTCATCTTCACGCCGTCGATCTCGAGCACGGGAATCTCGCCCATTTCGTTCACGGCTTTGCGCCACTCCGCCGTGCGTGTGATGCCGCCGGCAAAATCGGTCCAGACCGGCTCGAACGTCTCGCCGCAGAGCGTCAGCATCAGCGCGAGCTTGTAGCTGTTGCCTGACTCGGGGAAATAGTAGAGGCGGTAGCTGGGCATTGAACGCTCCTTGCCTTCGGGGGCCTGGGCAATCATATTACATATGATCCGCGCAACAGAACATTTGTTCTGTCGTGGGTCAAGAGCTGGATGCTGGGCCGGATGAGCAGGGATTCAAAAACAGAGTCGGGCGAGCGCGAGCGGCCCCTGATGCAGGCAACGCTGCGCATCATCGGGCGACATGGACTTGACGGCGTGACTCACCGGGCGGTCGCGGCCGAGGCCAGGGTTTCGCTCGGTGCGGTCACGCATCATTTCGGAACCCGTGATGCGCTGGTTGAGGCGGCCCTGCAGTTCGCTCTGGCGCGCGAAGTCGGCAGGCTGCGTGCGTTGGCTCTCAGCCTTCAGGACAAGGCGTTCGAGGTGGAGGCCTGGATCGACGCGCTGGTCGATTTCTACGTCCGCGAGCTCAGCACAGAAGCCGAGACGCATGTCGCCTGCTATGAGGCCTTCCTGGCCGCCGCGCGGCAAGAGCACTATCGGCCCGTGGTCGCCGAATGGTTTGACACGTGGCGGCAGAGTGCGGAGCTTGCGCTGAAAGCCGCGAAGTCGCGAAACCCACGCCGCCACGCCGAGTTGTTCGTCTCGGCGCTGATTGGCTTGCTCTTTCGCCAGCTCGCCACGCCCCGAGCCGGCTTCCGCCGTGAGGCGAAGGCGGAGCTGTTGGAGCTGGTGAGCGGCTTGATCGCGCGGAAGTAGCGCCGGCGCGCCGGCCTATCCCACCGCCCCGTTCGACCGCAGCTGCTTGATCGCCGCCTCGTGGTATCCCGCGCCGCGTAAAATTTCGTCACTGTGCTCGCCGACGGCGGGCGGCTTGCGCGGCTGCACCTTCTTCGCGCCGTCGATCCAGATCGGGCTGTTGATCGTGAGCATGGTGTCGTTCTCGAACGGTACGAGCACCTCGTTGTCGAGCATCTGCTTGTCGTTCGGGATGTCATCCAGAATGGCAACGACGCCGAATACGAGGCCGTTGCCGTCGAGGATCTCCCGCCATTCGGCGAGATTCCTGGTCGCGAAAGTGTCGTCCAGAATCTTGATCAGCTCGACCGAGCGGGCGTGACGGTCGGCCTTGGTGGCGAAGCGGGGATCGTTGATCAAATCCTCGCGTCCGAGGCAGCGGGCCAGCGTCGGAAACTGCTTCTCCTCGTTGAGCAGCGACAGGATCAGCCAGCGGCCGTCCTTGCACTGATAATGGTTGGCGACCGCGTTCAGCGCGCGCTCGCGCGGCCGCCGCTCGCCGAACTTGGCGCCGCAGAGCTTTGCCTGTGCCAGCACGCTCGCCGCCCACACCCCGTTCGCCATCAAATTGGAGGCGACGTGCGAGCCCTTGCCGATCTTCTCGCGCTGGTAGAGCGCAGTGACGATGGCGCCGTAGAACGCCATGGCGCAGGGATGGTCGCCCATGCCGGCGACCGAGCGCGCCGGCGTGGTGTCGGTGTCGGCGCGCACGAGGTCCATCAGGCCGGAGCGGGCCCAATAGGCGTTGCTGTCGAAACCGGGCTTGTTGGCTTCCTCGCCCTTCTCGCCATAGCCGGTAAAGGAGGCGTAGATCAGCCGGTCGTTCAGATGGGCGAGATGGTCGTAGGTGATGCCGAGCTTGGCGCGCACGGGCGGCGGCATGTTGGTGATGAAGACGTCGGCCTCTTCCACCAGCTTGTACAGCACGGCCTGCGCTTCGGGCTTGGATAGGTCGAGTGCGATGCTCTTCTTGTTGCGGGCTTCCAGCAGCCAGGCGAAATTGTGCTCGCCGGTCGGATAGCCCGGCAGGTTCGGCAGATTGCGGTAGGGGTCCCCAGCGCCCGGCGGCTCGATCTTGATGACGTCGGCGCCGAAATCCGACAGCACGGTGGCGGCTGCGGGCGCTGCGATGAAGCTCGCGCAGTCCAAAACCTTCAGCCCCGCAAAAATGCCCTTGTCCATCGCGGCGTTGCTCCCTCGCTCTTGTCGTTTCCCGCGCGCTGGAATTGGCGCGGGCCAGTAATGGGAGCATTAGGGTCCAGACTCAATTGAGCCAATATGCGACGAGAGCGGCGAGATGAACAGCGGCCAAAAAATTACGGGCGAGCTTGTCATATCGCGTGGCGATGCGCCGGAAGTCCTTGAGCCTGCAAAAGCAGCGTTCGATGACATTTCGTCCTTTGTAGGCGCGTTTGTTGAAGCGATGGATGACGACACGGTTAGATTTATTGGGGATTACGGGCTTGGCGCCACGACGAATGATTTCGCCGCGAAGCTTGTCGCCATCATACCCTTTGTCGGCGAGGAGCACGCTCATGGGTGGCGCGAGCGCCAGGACATCGGGAGCCGCAGCGATATCGGCATCCTGGCCTGGAGTCAGATGCAGGACGACCGGCCGGCAGAGCGGATCGCTCAGCGCATGGATTTTTGTCGTGCGGCCTCCGCGCGAGCGGCCGATTGCTTGATTGTGCTCCCCCCTTTTCCGCCGGAGGCACACCGGTGAGCTTTAATCGAGGTCGAGTCGAGCGACAGTACGACGCCGTCTTCGCCAGGCTTGGCCAGCGCTTCGAAGATTGCGCACCATCGTCCTCGCTTGGCCCAGCGATTGAAGCGATTGTAGATCGTCGTGTAAGGGCCGTATTCACGTGGACAATCACGCCATCGTGCACCCGATTGCAGCATGTGAATGATGCCGCTGACGATGCGTCGGTCGTCGTCCCGATCCGGCCCCGTCAGTCCCCTCGGCAGATGCGGTTCGATACGCGCCCATTGCCTGTCGTTCAGCCAAAACAAACCAGCGCGCATTCTCTCGCCTCCGAATCAACACGTAGGCAAGAGAATCACGTGGCGCTATTTAGGTACAGACCCTAGACCGATGTTTCCGCGGGATGCAACGGCGCCGGGCGCAGGGCCTCACTCCTCCCCCGCAAGCAGGGCAGCATTGCCGCCGGCTGCTGCGGTGTTGATGGTCACCGTCTGCTCCGTGGCAAAGCGCGCGAGGTAGTGCGGACCGCCGGCCTTCGGGCCGGTTCCGGACAGGCCGTTGCCGCCGAAGGGCTGCACACCGACCACGGCGCCGATCATGTTGCGGTTGACGTAGATGTTGCCGACCTGGGTGCGGTCGATGATCGCCTCGATGGTGTCGTCGATGCGGGAATGGACGCCGAGGGTGAGCCCGTAGCCGGTGCGCTCGATCGCCTGCAGGACGTGTTCGAGGTTCTCGGCGCGATAGCGTACGACATGGAGGATCGGGCCAAACACCTCCTCGGTGAGCTGACCGGGCTCCCTGAGCTCGAAGATGTGCGGCGCGACGAAGCAGCCGTCCGGCGCGTGGCCTGCAAGGTGCAGCCGCGCCTCGCGCTTCATCCGCGCGATGTGCGCGTCGAGGCGCTGCTTGGCCTCCTCGTCGATCACCGGCCCGACAAGGGTCGCAACGTCGGAGGGATCGCCGATCTTCAGCTCGCGCGCGGCGCCCGCGATCATCTCGATCATGCGGTCGGCGACGTCCTCCTGCACGAACAGCAGCCGGAGCGCCGAGCAGCGTTGGCCGGCTGAACGGAAGGCCGAGGTCACGACGTCGTCGGCGACCTGCTCGGGCAGCGCGGTGGCATCCGCGATCATCGCGTTGATGCCGCCGGTCTCCGCGATCAGCGGCACGATCGGCCCGTCCTTGGCGGCGAGAGTCCGGTTGATCAAGCGTGCCACCTCGGTCGAGCCGGTGAAGACCACGCCTGCTATGTCAGCGTGCGCGGTCAGCACGGCCCCGATGCGGCCATCGCCGGTGACGAGGTGCAGCGCGCTCTTGGGGATGCCCGCCTCGTGCAGCAGGGCCACGGCCTCACGCGCGATGCGCGGCGTCTGCTCGGCGGGCTTTGCGACGACGCTGTTGCCCGCCATCAGCGCTGCCGTGACCTGTCCCAGGAAAATCGCCAGCGGAAAATTCCAGGGCGAGATCGCGACGAACACGCCGCGGCCGCGCAGGGTGAGCGCGTTGCTCTCGCCGGTCGGGCCCGGCATGGCAGCCTCGACCCCGAACAGCTTGCGGCCCTGCGCGGCATAGTAGCGGCAGAAGTCGGCGGCCTCGCGCAGCTCCGACAGCGCGTCGTCGAGCGTCTTGCCGCCCTCGGCTTGCAGCAGCGCGATGAAGTGAGCGCCGCGGCTCTCCAGCAGATGCGCGGCCTGCTCCAACGCCGCCGCGCGCGCCCCTGCCGGCGTGCGGCTCCAGGCGGCAAAGCCGGCGCGTGCCGCGGCGACCGCCGCATTGGCCTGATCCGGCGAGGCATCGGCGATCGCCTCGAGGCGGGCCGTCTCGGCCCTGACGTCGGTCAGCAACCGATCGAGCGCGGCACGTTCGCCGAATTCGATGCCGCGCGAATTGCGCCGGTCCGGCGCGAAGAGATCGCAGGGCAATGGGATTTTTGGATGGGCCGCCGCCTGCGGCCGGACGATGGCATCTGCCGGACGCTGCAACAGCGCAGGCACCGGCACGCGATAGTCGGCGGCCTGCGCCACGAAGGAGGAGTTGGCGCCGTTCTCGAGCAGCCGCCGCACGAGATAGGCGAGCAGGTCGCGATGGCTGCCGACCGGCGCGTAGGTGCGGTAGGCGATGTCCGGGTGATCTTTTGCCAGCTGCTCGTACAGCGCTTCGCCCATGCCATGCAGGCGCTGGAATTCGAAGCCGCCGCTGCCGGCGGCAAGCTCCAGCACGGTCGCGACCGTCAGCGCGTTGTGGGTGGCGAATTGCGGGAAGATGCGGGGCCGCAAGGCCAGCAGCTTCGTCGCGCAGGCGACGTAGTTCAGATCCGTCATCGCCTTGCGCGTGAACACGGGATAGCCGCCGAGCCCGCGCTCCTGCGCGCGCTTGATCTCCGTGTCCCAATAGGCCCCTTTGACCAGCCGCACCATCAGCTTGCGACCATGTGCGCGGGCAAGCGCATCGACATAATTGATCACCGCGCCGGCGCGCTTCTGATAGGCCTGAATCGCCAGGCCAAATCCGTCCCAGCCTCCGAGCGAGGGGTCGGCGAGCGTCGCTGCGATCACGTCGAGCGACAGCTCCAGACGGTCGGCCTCTTCCGCGTCGACGGTGAAGTTGAGGTCATGGGCCTTGGCGCGCTGGGCGAGGTCCAGCAGCAGCGGCACCAGTTCAGTCATCACGCGGCCGCGGCTGATCGCCTCGAAGCGCGGATGCAGCGCCGAGAGCTTGACGGAGATGCCGGGCCGGTCGGGCAGGGGATGGTTGCCTGCCGCCTTGCCGATCGTTTCAATGGCACTGGCATAGGCGTCGAAGTAGCGCTTCGCATCCGCCGCCGTGCGCGCGCCTTCGCCGAGCATGTCGAAGGAATAACGCGTCTTCTGGCCGGAGCGCGGCCGGCCCCGCTCCAGCGCCTGCTCGATGGTCTCGCCCAGCACGAAATGATTGCCCATCAGCCGCATCGCCTGGCGCGTTGCGGTACGCACGGCCGGTGCGCCGAGCCGCTTCACGAGCCGGCCGATGGTGCCGTCGGGCGTCTCGCCGGGCTGGATCACCCGCGCGGAGAGGCCGAGCGCCCAGGCCGAGGCGTTGACCAGGAACGCGGTGGACTTCGTCTCGTGATGGATGAAGTCGCCTTCGCCGAGCTTGTCCTCGATGAACTGGTCGGCGGTGCGCGCGTCCGGCACGCGCAGCAGCGCCTCGGCCAGCACCATCAGCGCGAGCCCCTCTTTGGTCGAGAGCGCGAACTCCCGCAGCATGTCCTCGACCCCGCCGAGCCGGTCGTCACGCTTGCGGATCGCCTCGATCAGCCGCGTCGCGGTGCGGTCGATCCGCGCGTCCTGCGGCGGGGACAGCTGCGACGCCGGCAACAGGCGCGCGGCGATCTCGGTGTCGTCGGGTGCGTAAGGAGCGGAGAAGGGAGGCGGGGTGCTCGGCATGGCGTGTCCTGTGGCTGAGTTACAGGATAAGGCCCACCTTACCGTAGTTCGATAGACAAATTAGTCGAAGTGCCTTAGAAAATGAAGATCACCATCGCTTTTGATGGATATAATATGGAACTTGATCGAATCGACCGCAGAATCCTCTCGATCTTGCAGGAGGATGGGCGCATCGCCAATGTCGAGCTCGCCGAGCGTATTGGGCTGTCGCCGACGTCGATCGGGGAACGGCTGAAGCGCTTGCAGCGCGAGGGCTTTGTCGAAGGCTATGGTGCGCGGCTCAACCCGCACCGGCTCGGTCTTGGCCTGTTGGTGTTCGTCGAGGTGCTGCTCGACAAGACCACGCCCGACAATTTCGAGCGCTTTGCGCGCGCGGTGAAGCTCGCGCCCGAGGTGCTGGAGTGTCACATGGTTGCCGGCGGCTTCGACTATCTTGTGAAGGCACGGCTCGCGGACATGGCCGCCTATCGACGCTTTCTCGGCGAGACTCTGTTGTCGATGCCGGGCGTGCGCGAGACGCGGACCTATGCGGTGATGGAGGAGATCAAGCGCGACGCACCGTTGCCGGTGGGCTGACGACATGCCGTCGCGATTGTCATTGCTGTGGCGTGGACAAGCGGTCTTCCAAGGAAAATAACCATCCCCGTGCAATCGCAACGCCTGTCGTCGACTGCACTGGCCGTCTTCTAAATTTTCTTAACCCAGCTCCTGGATTGGTCCAGGAGGCAGCAATAGCTGGCGGGCTTATACTTTGAGGTTTTCTGCGGAGGTCTTGCCCCGGTTTGCGATCTCTTCGTATTCCACCGTCTGTCCCTCGTTGAGGGTGGACAGACCGGCTTTCTGCACTGCCGAGATATGCACGAACACATCCTTGCCCCCCGACGCAGGCTGGATAAATCCATAACCCTTCGTCGGGTTGAACCACTTGACCGTACCTTTAGCCATCACGACTTCTCCGCGGGTCTTCCTCCGAGATCGCGAACCGCCAGTCCCCGCCAAACCGGCCGGTTCGATCCTACAGGATACGCGGAATGTGGCAGGCTTGGTAGCTCAAACCACATCGGCATTTCGCTGAATTCCGCTCAACTTCGCGGCGTTTTTGCCGGTTTTGCCCGTTTCGCGGTCAAATGTCCGTACGCGGTTTCCTCACCCGTCAATACGTTGCAGCCAGATAGTCGACGATCTTGCCGACATCGGCATCGTCGATCGGCGCGCCATAGACCTTGATCATCTTGGTCACCTCGGCCTGCCAGAAGCCCTTCTTGTCCTTCATCGGCGGCTGCGTGGCGATGTAGTCGGACGAGTGGCAGGCGCTGCAATTGCCCTGCACGACCTCGAGATTGGGACCGGGCTTGAAGGCGGCGACCTCGTCGGGAGTCTTGTAATTGACCGGCGCGGCAAGGGCCGAACCCACCACGGCGGCGAGGGCGAGCATCACGGCGAGGAGAACGGTGCGCTGCATGATCATTCTCCTTCAGGCGACCGTCACGCGGACGATTTCGACGACGTTGCGCAGATAGCCCGCCGGGTTCCAGCGCGGCGTGTCCGGCTGCGTCTCGCCGCCATTGCCGGTGGCGCGCACCTTGAGCTCATGGCTGCCGGCCGCGAGCTTCACCGGCAGCTTCCATTCGCGGAAGGCGTATTTGCCAAGGTCCTTGCCGAGCTTGGCGTTGGTCCAGATCTTGCCGCCGTCGGTTGAGACCTGGACATCCTTGATGCCCTTGCCGCCGTCGAAGGCGATTCCGCGCAGGGTCGTCGCTCCTGCCTTCAGCTTCGCGCCGTCGGGCACGCTGGTGATGAAGGAGCGGATGGTGAAGCGGTTGATCGGGATGGTCGCCTTCGGCGCGGTGCCCGGCTCGACCGCGTTGTTGGGCGTATCGGGAATGCGATAAGCCGACTTCATCCAGAAGCCGTCATAGACGTTGTCGATGACGGTGATCTCGTTGAGGTGCTTCACCCAGTAGGTGCCGAAATAGCCGGGCACGATCAGGCGCAGCGGGAAGCCGTTGAGGAACGGCAGGTCCTCGCCGTTCATGCCATAGGCCAGCATCACCTCGCCGTCGGTGGCGTGATCGAGATCAAGCGCCTTGACGAAATCGGGCGTCTTCTCGCTGACCGGTCCGTCCATGCCGCCAAACGTCACCTGCTTGGCGCCACTCTGAACGCCGGCCATCTCCAGCACGCCCTTCAGCGGCACGCCGCGCCAGCGCGCGCAGCCCATCGCACCGTTGGCGAGCTGGCCGCCGGCGACGCGCGGCTCGAAGAAACCGCGGCTGTTGCCGGAGCACTGGTTGACGGCGACGATCTCCGTCGCCTTCATCTTCCTGATGTCCTTCAGCGACAATTTCAGCGGCTTGTCGACCTTGCCCTTGACCTCGAGCGTGAACTTGTCGGGATCGAGATTGTAAGGCAGGTCGGAGAGGTGATAGCGCACGAAGAACGCATTGTTCGGCGTGATCGGGCCGTCGTTGAACACCGCAAACGGCGTCTCGAGCTGCGGCGGCCGGCTGGTCAGGCCGATCATCGGCCGCTTCTGCGGATATTTCACCAGCGGTCGTTCGCCATTGGCGAAGGGTAGGGTGACGGTGTCGAGCGCCAGCGCCTTGGTGGAGTTCAGTGTAGCCGCGACGGCGGCAAGGCCCGCTCCTTTGAGCAGGTCGCGTCGATCGAACATTCTGGTCTCCTCCCGGAGCTTTTCGTTGGATCGCGGTCATCACCGCGGTCCTGCGCTCATCTGTCGCAACGATTTGGATGATGTCAATTGGTGCCTTCGCAGCAAGCCCATGCCGCTGCGTTGCAGCAGGCCGGTGTTACGTCCGTGGTGAAATTGAGCCGGGCTGTAACCGCAGTCTCGGTGCACCTCTCCCGCTTGCGGGAGAGGTCGCGCCGAAGGCGCGGGTGAGGGCTTTCTCCTCTAGCCCGTCTTATTCGCGAGAGGGCGCCTGAGAGGCTGGCGAGCGTGGTGTAAAGCGCTGATGCGGCGTAGGATTCGGTTGCGAAGCCACCCCATCACCTTCAACCGCGAACGCCACGCCCGCCATGACCGATGATACGATTTCAGACCACTATCGAGAAGCAAGAATTCAACACAAATAAAACCTCTGCCTCGCGCTCGATCTCTTCATGCTTGATAGTCTCGTTTCGGAGGCTGAGCACCTACCGCGTCTAATAGGCCGCTCGCGCCGGTTTCTTTGGACGCGGCACGACCGCGACTCCACGTTTCGGCACAGAAATGATCGGGAGTCACTCAATCTTTCTTCAACTTAACCCGTCTTATTCGTAAGAGTGCGCCTGAGGGGTAAAGCGCTGATGCGGCGTAGGATTCGGTTGCGAAGCCAACCCCATCACCTCCAACCGCGAACGCCACGCCCGCCATGACCGACGATACGATTCCGCCCTTCTCGTTTCCAGCCGTTCACGCCAAGAAAGTCACAGCTGCCTTCGATGGTGGGCGCCTAACCTCGAACGGGGGCGTGATGCTTCTGGCGATGGCCGAGCGGCGTCTCGGTTTGGCCAACAATCTGGCCCGGGTGTTCCCGGATCGGCGCGATCCGACGCGGGTCGTGCACAGCCTGGTCGATATGTTCCGCGCTCGCATGTTCGCGATCTGCTGCGGCTACGAGGACGCCGACGACCTCGATCATCTGAGGTCCGATCCGGCATTCAAACTGGCCTGCGGTCGCCTACCGGACACGGGCCGGGATTTGTGTTCCCAGCCGACGCTGTCGCGGCTGGAGAATGCTCCGCGCCTGCGCGACGTGATCCGGCTGACCTACACTTTGGTCGACGCATGGATGGATAGCTACCCGCGCGAGCCGGCATCCGTCACGCTCGACATCGATGATACCTGCGACGTCGTCCACGGCCATCAGCAGCTCTCGCTGTTCAACGCTCATTATGACGAACGCTGCTTCCTGCCGATCCACGTCTACGACACGGAGAAGAGCCGGCCCGTGGCCGTCGTGCTGCGGCCCGGCAAGACGCCGGGCGGCGTCGAGGTGCGTGCCCATCTGCGCCGCCTGGTACGGCATATCCGGACGCGATGGCACAACACGCAAATTACGTTCCGTGGCGACGGGCACTATGCCCGGCCGGAGGCAATGGCGTGGTGCGAGACCAACGGCATCGACTACATCTTCGGTCTGTCCGGCACCAAGCCTCTCGCCAGAAAAGTCGACGAGGTCGCCGACGACATCCGCACGCGACGCGCCATCGAGAACCTGCCGGTTCTGCGTGGCTATACCGAGACGCGCCACAAGGCAAAGTCCTGGGATCGCGAACGGCGCACTGTCGCCCGTATTGAGGCGACGATGCTCGGCCTCGACATCCGCTTCGTCGTCACCAGCCTCGATGTCGGCTCGGCCGAGTGGATCTACGACAGCCTGTATTGCGCGCGCGGCCAAGCCGAGAATCTGATCAAGCTGCATAAGACGCAGCTCGCCTCCGATCGCACCAGCTGCCGTTCGGCGCTCGCCAACCAGGTCCGTCTCGTGCTCCATACGGCCGCTTATTGGCTGATGCTGACCGTGCGCGACGCCATTCCCAAAGCCCGGGAATTGGCCGCTGCCGAGTTCGCGACGCTGCGTCTTCGGCTCTTGAAAATCGCCGCCCGTGTCGTCGAGACCACGAGCCGCATTCGCCTTGCGTTTGCCGCGGCATGTCCCGAAGCCGACCTGATCTGCGGCTTGCCCGGCGCGCTGCTGCCGCTCGGTCCTTGACCGGCGGGGCGTCCGCCCCCGTTCGCCCAACCCATCCCTCAAGCGCGTTGCAAAGTACCGGTCGTCAGGCGGCGAAAAGCCGAAGGCAATCCTGTGCGCCTCGTCAGACAAGATGTGCGGCCGCATCAATCGGGCCCAAAAGCCGCACTCTCACGAATAGGACGGGCTAGAGCGTGATGTTTTTGACTGGAATCGGGGTTCCCAGAGCGGGCGATTTCTGATTCAAGCTCCATGCTGGAGTGCGGAGGCCAGCATGGATGACGCGCCCCTATTCGGAAGACATCCGTGAACGCGCCTTGGCTCGCGCTGACGCGGGCGAGACGGTTCGTTCGATCGCAGAGGCGCTACAGATCAGCCCCTCGTGCGTGACGAAGTGGAAGAACCTAAGGCGTGATACCGGAGGCCTGGCGCCCGGCCAGATCGGCGGCCACAAGAAGCGGGTTCTGTCGGATGCCAACGCCGACTGGCTGCGCAAACGCATTCGCTCGGGGCCATTCACCTTGCGCAAGCTGACGCAGGAGCTGGCTGCACGGGGGATCAAGACAGACGTGCGGGCAGAGCTGGCCCCGGTTGTTTGGACAGCGCCCCGCTGGATTTAAGTGGATTCCTGCCGGGTTATGCTGAACGCGGGGCTTTACGGTTTTGTCGTTGCGTCGGGAGGGCGTAGCCCGACCAGAGCGACGACAAAACCGTCGGCGACGGTCATGCGGCCATCACCATAGCTTGCGTGCCGAAGTAAGCCTCGTCGGGCGTGCGCCCGTCAAGGCTCGAGTGAGGGCGTCCCTGATTGTAGAAGGCCAGATACTTGGCAATTGACGCTCGCGCCTCGGACACGCTGTCGTAGGCGCGGAGATATACTTCTTCGTATTTGACCGTGCGCCAGAGCCGCTCGACAAACACGTTGTCGCGCCAGGCGCCCTTGCCGTCCATGCTGATGGCGATCTTCGCGTCCAGCAGCACATCGGTGAACTCGAGGCTGGTGAACTGGCTGCCCTGATCCGTGTTGAAAATCTCGGGCCTGCCGTGCTTCGCCAACGCCTCCTGGACCGCTTCGACGCAGAAGGCCGCCTCCATTGTGATCGAGACGCGATGGGCCAGGACCCGTCGGCTGAACACATCGACGACCGCCGCGAGATAGACGAAGCCACGCCGCATCGGAATTTAGGTGATGTCCATTGCCCACGCATGGTCGGGCCGCTCGATCTTCAATCCGCGCAACAGGTACGGGTAGATCTTGTGACCCGGAGCCGGCTTGCTCGTGTTCGGGCGACGATAGACCGCCTCGATCCCCATGCGCTTCATCAGCGTCGCGATGTGGCGGCGACCGGCGTATACGCCCTCCCGCCCGCAGCAACGATCGCAGCATACGCGCTCCCGCGAAGGGATAATCGAGATGCAGCTCATCGAGCCGACGCATCAAGGCAAGGTCCTCGGCCGAAACTGGCCGAGGTTCATAGTAGACCGTGCTGCGAGCCAGCTTCAGGACCTTCGCCTGGCGCACGATAGAAAGATCATGACCGCGGTCGATCATCGCTTTGCGCTCAGCAGGCCCGCCTTGGTGAGCGCGCCGGACAAAAAATCGTTTTCCAACGCCAGCTCGCCGATCTTGGCATGTAACGCCTTCAAATCGACCGGCGTCTCGGCCGATGTCTTGTCATGCCCAAACACGCCGGCGGCGCCTTCCAGGAGCTGGTTTTTCCAGATCGTGATCTGGTTCGGATGAACATCAAACAGTTGCGCCAGCTCCGCCAGTGTCTTGTCGCCTTTGACCGCAGCCAAAGCAACCTTCGCCTTGAATGCCGGAGAATGCGTCCGGCGGCTCTTCTTCGTCATCTTCGCTCCTGATTCGCAGCAAGAATCCTCGCCGCTGTCAGGCAGAAAATCCACTCAAGCTACTGTCCGAATTTGCGGGGCCAGCTCTGGCGGTGTGGACTTTTGTTCACGCCGAGGGGCTCAGCTTCAAAAAAAACGCTTCTACCAGCCGAGCAGGATCGCCCAGACGTCGCCCGTAAGCGGACCCGATGGAAAGCGCATCAAGGCAGGATTGACGTCACGCGGTTGGTTTTCATCGACGAGACGTGGATCAAGACCAATATGGCGCCGCTACGCGGCTGGGGGCCTTGTGGGCAGCGCCTCCAAGCATCTGCACCTTTCGGCCATTGGAAGACCATGACCTTCATCGCGGCGCTGCGTCATGATCGGATCAGTGCGCCTTGGGTGATTGATGGTCCCATCAATGGTGAACTCTTCACGCTGTACGTCGAGAAGGTGTTGGCACCCACCCTCGCACCGGGCGAGATCGTCGTTCTCGACAATCTTGGCAGCCACAAGGGCAAAGCGGCTCGCCAAGCTATCCGCGCCAGAGGAGCCCACCTTATCTTCTTGCCGCCCTACAGCCCTGACCTCAACCCGATCGAGCAGGTCTTCGCCAAACTCAAACACCTCATGCGATCCGCAGAACCTCGTGACGTGGAGGCAACCTGGCGGAAGGTTGGTGAACTCCTCGATCTCTTCTCCCAGGAGGAGTGCACCAACTACTTCAAAAACTCAGGCTATGGTTCCGTGTAAATACATCATGCTCTAGGGGATTGTCCCGTTGTGGAGATACCCTCTCCCCAACCCTCTCCCGCGAGCGGGAGAGGGAGCGCACTGCCGCCGTGGCTGCCTTACGCTGCAACGCGCTCGGTTCGATCCACCAGCGCTGCCAGCTCCCGCGCATCTGCAATCACCCGCACCGCCATCGGCTCGTCGCGGCCGCGGATTGCGGCCTCCTGCTGCGGCAGGGCGTCGTCGGCGAGGTCCGCGGTGCGGAGGATTTCCTCCGAGACGATCGCCTCGCAGGCCAGGGTCTTGGTCATGTCCTGCAGGCGGGCGGCGACGTTGACGGCATCGCCCAGCGCCGTGAAGACGATGTGGTCGCGATAGCCGATGTCGCCAATGATGACCTCGCCGCCGTGGATGCCGATGCCGAAGCGGATCGGCTGGCGAAGATCGTGGCTCAGGAGCTCGTTGAGCTCGTCGATATGCGTGGCGATTCCGGCGGCAGCCTTCAGCGCCTGCCGGCACGCGGTTCGCGGCTCGGCCGACAGCCCGAACAGCGCCAGCATGCCGTCGCCGACGAACTGGTTCGGCAGGCCGCCATTCTCGATGACGGCCTGCGAGACTGCACCGAGGAAGCGGTTGACGATGAAGACCGTGTCGAACGGCAGCCGCTTCTCGGCAAGCTGCGTCGAGCCGCGCATGTCCACGAACAGGCTGACGAGATAGCGCTCCTGGCCGATGCTGGCGGGCGTCGAAGCCTGCGCATTCGCGGAGAGTGTGTGCGGTGTGAAGAGCTGGAAGAAGGAGAGATCGGAGTCCGGACGCAGCTGGCACGCAAGCCGGATCGACGGATCGGTGGTGCCGACACGGGTCAGCACGAAGGCCTCGCGCGGCGATGGCTCAGGCAGGGCGCCGTGATCGCCGATGATGCGGATGCGGCAGGTCGAGCAGCGGGCGCGGCCGCCGCAGACGCTGGCATGCGGCACGTTGTGGCGCAAGCTCGCTTCCAGCACGGAGAGGCCTTTTGGCACGCGCACCGTCTTGCCGTTGCCGTAGGACAGCGCGATCATGCCACCGCGCCGCTCGCGCAAGGCCCGCGCGCCGCGTGCCGCCAGCGCCAAGGCGAGCAATCCGAAATAGCCGATGGTGAGGCCGCCTGCGATGCGGTCCAGTCTATTGCCTTCAGCGACCGTGCCGACCTGACCGCGGGTAAGGTTCTGGCTACGCCACTCTCCATCTTCGCTCTCGACGGCTACGCTGCGGCCGCCCTGATAGATGCCGAGCAGCGACAGCGTCGGGACCAGCACGGCGGCCGCGAGCAGATAGGGCGCCGCGCGCGTGAAGAACGGCTTCAGGCGAAGCCAGAAGAAAATGCCGATGCAGCCGTGCACCCATGCAATGAGGAGCAGGATCGTCATCTGCCAAAGCCGGCCCGGCGCTGCGACGAAGAACAGATAGAGCTCCTGCGGATAGAGCTTCTGATGATCGTACAGCGTGTAACCGAGCCGCACCCCGACCACGTGCCCCATGACCAGAACGGGGATGCTCAGGCCCAGCACCAGCTGGAGCGGCTCGATCGTCCGCCAGCGGAACTGCCGGCGCTGATACAGGGCGTAGATGCCGAGGCCCATATGGGTGAGTGCAGCCGTGTAGAACACGATCGCGACGGGGAGGAACTGCCAGAACAGGGTATGATAGTAGACCCCGACCTCCATGGCATCCACCGAGATGTTGCCGAGCGCATGGTTGAGGAAATGGCTGACCACATAGGCGAACAGGATGATGCCGCAGATGAGCCGCAGCTGCCGCACGCCGGTGGCACGGACGAGTTCGGGCATGTGTACGGGAGCGGTGGCCATGATTCGTTTGTATCAGTTCACCAAGGAGAACAGCCAGCGTAGCGTTTAATTCCTGACGTGGACAGGCTGCGGGATCACTTGCGCGGCAAGGAGCCACACACACCGCCGTCGTCCCGGACAAGCGCGCCCGTAGGCGCGTGCAGATCCGGGATCTCTAACGAAAGGATCGGATTGGGCGCGAGCCGGTAACCACGGGTTTCCGCCAAACACCTCCCTGGGGCCATGGTCTTGGGTCGGCGCCCGCTTGTCCGGGACGACAGTGAGAATGGGGGCCCCCGCATTGACACCCCCTCTCAGGTTGGCGAAAAGCGCGGCCGTGACGACAGCCCCTGACATCTCCGTGCCCCTCCGCGGCGCCGCGCGCCGGCCGCTCGTGATGGCCGCAGCGATCATCGCCGCGATGACCGTGCTGCGCATCGTTTACGCCTCCGCCATCGAACTGCGCACGGACGAGGCCTATTACTGGACCTGGTCGAAGGAAACGGCGCTCAGCTTTCTCGATCATCCCCCCGGCATCGCCTGGATGATCCGCCTCAGTACCGCGATCCTCGGCGACACCGCGCTCGGCGTCCGCTTCGGCGGCATCGTCGCCATGCTGGTGACACAGCTGCTGCTGGCCGACATCGTCCGCCGCCTCACCCATGATGCGCGCGCGATCATGTTCGCGGTGCTGATGCCCGAGGCCGCGCTCTATTACGGCCTGCTGATGGCCAAGGTCGCGCCCGATGTCGCGATGATCCCGTTTGCGGTCGCGATGATGTGGTCGCTGGTGCGGCTCGCACAGGGCGGCGACGGCCGCTGGTGGCTCGCGGCGGGCCTGTTCGCAGGCCTTTCGATGCTGTCGAAATTCACCGCGATCATGTTCGCGCCGGCGGTTGCCGCCTTTCTGCTGGTGCCGGATTGGCGCTGGCGCTGGCTGCGGAGCCCTTACCCTTACCTCGCCGTTCTGGTCGCGATCGCCGCGTTCTCGCCGGTGCTGATCTGGAATGCGCAGCACGACTGGGCCTCGTTCCGTTTCCAGGGCGTGCGCGCCACCGCCAATTACGGCATCTCGCTGCGGACGATCGGCGATTACATCGGCCTGCAATTCGGCCTGGTCGGCTTCGTCATGCTGCCGGTGGTCCTGACGGGCCTGGTGCTGACGGCGTGGCGCGGCTATCGCACGCGCGAGCCGGTCGCAATCCTGCTGTCGACCGCCGTGCTGGTGCCGTTTCTTTATTTCCTTGCGAAGTCGATGACGCTCCGGGTCGGCGACACCTGGCCGATGTTCATGTGGCCGGTCGGCTTCGCGGCCACCGCGGTGAACCTCGCAACGATGACGAAAGAGGGATGGTCGGCCCGAATGCTCAAATCGTCACTGTTCTGGGCCAGGACTGCAATCGTCTCGGGCGTCGCCTTCGTCGTCATCGTGTTTCTCTATTACGTCGCCGCGCCCTGGAATTTCCTCGGCAAGAGCGATCCGATCGGCGCCGAGGCCGGTTACGAGCAGGTCGCCGCGCGCGCGCAGGCCGCGCTCGACGAGACCGGCGCGACCTGGATCGCGACGACGGACTACCGCACCTACGCCATGATGCGCTGGCTGTTCAGGGGCCGCGTGCCCGTGATCGAGATCAACGAGCGCGGCCGCTTCCAGGATTTTCGCGATCCCGGCATGGACAGGATCAGGGGACACGCGGGCATCTATGTCGGGCGCGCGCCGGACGATCGTTCGTCGCTGTGGCAGAACATCCCGGCCAGGCGCGAGCAGCTCGGCGAGGTCGAGCGCCGCTGGCGCGGCCTCGTGATGGACACCTATGTGCTTGAAAAGCTCACCGGCTGGACCCCGGAGCTGTCACCGCCGAAGGACTCGCCGCTGTTCCAGTGGAAGGTGTTGGCCGGGGAATTCGAAAAGCGGGAGCGCGCCTAGCGCCTTCTCTTACCCTCCCCTGGAGGGGGAGGGTCGATCGCGCGAAGCGCGAGCGGGGTGGGGTGATCTCTCCGCTCGGGCACTGTTCGAGGCGGAGAGACTGTCACCCCACCCCGTCTCATATTTCGCTGCGCTCAATATGAGCCGACCCTCCCCCTCCAGGGGAGGGTAAGCAAGAGCCGCTACTCCTCCTCATCCTTCTTCCGCAGCAGATCCGTCGCCAGATCCGACAGTTTCGGCGGCGGCAGTGCCGCGAACGGCAGCGGCCGCGTGACGTCGATCGCAGCTAGCCCCAGTCGCGCCGTCAGCAATCCATTGAGCACGCCCTCGCCCAATCGCTGCGACAGCTTCGCCGCGATGCCATGGCCGAGCATCTGCTGCACCAGGCTGTCGCTCGCGGCCATGCCGCCGGTGATCGCGAGATGAGCGATGACGTGGCGGAGCAGGCGGATCATGCCGAGCGCGCCAGGGCGGCCGCCATAGAGATAGGCAAGCTGGCGGATCAGGCGCAGTGCGGCGACGAACACGAACAGCACGTCGATCGCCGCGCGGGGCGAGACCGCTGTGACGATCGAAACCTTTTGCGCGGCTGACGACACCAGCCGCCGCGCTTCCGCATCCAGCGGGGACATCAGTTCGCGCTCGGCGAGCCGGATCATGTCGGCGCCGTCGATGATCTCGCCGGCATGGCTCTCCAGCGTGGCGCGGGCACGCGCGAGCTGCGGGTTCTGGTGCGCGATCTTCAGCAGGTCCTGCACGATGACGCGGCTCTCGGCGCGATCGTCACTGGCGAGCACGTCGGCGGCGCGTTGATGCAGCTTCTCGATTGTTGCGAGGCGCGCCAGTCCAAACGCCTCGCGTCCGATCACGACGGCAAGCGCCAGCGCCGTGACGAGCGCGAAGGCAAGCCCGATGAAGCCGAAGCTCTCGCTGCGCGCGAACAAATCCTCGATCAGATGGACGACGCCGAGCCCGACCCCGAGCAGCGTCAACCCGGCGAGCCCGGGCCAGAACAGCGCGCCCCAGGGAAAGCGGCGCCGCGCGGGCAGTGTGGCCTGAATCGGCACCGGCAGCGTCGATGGATCGCTCTCCGGTGTGATCTGAATGGTGCCGCGACCGAGCCGTCCCGTCTCGTCGGCCTCGGTGACGACGACGCCGGGATCGTCGAGCCGGAACGTCGCCGGCCGCCGCTGCTGGGATCGCTCGGTCATGACAGCTTGTCTCCGATCAGGAACTGCAGGGCACGGTCGAGGCGGATGTGTGGCAGTGCCGGCTCGCCGTTGCCCTCGCGTTCGAGCTTGGGCGGGCGGAAGCGCAGGAAGCGGAAGTCGCTTGTCTCGGCCGCCTCCGTCGAGAGCCCGCGGAATGCATCCGTGTCGTTGAACAGCGGCTCGGGATCGACGGGCAGATCCCCCGGAAAGGTCGCAACCTCGGTGTTGCCGTCGAAGAACTCGCCGCCGGCGCTTTCGCCCGCGGCCGGAGTTCCCAGGATCGACGGCAATTTGTCGCGGCCACGGGACACCTGCGCCTCGCGCGTGGCGCGGACGGCGGCGAGTGCAACGACGTCGATCGCCGCACCGGTATTTTCCGCGCGCGCGACGGCGCCCGCAACGGCGCGGCGCAGCACGGCCTCGAGCCGGTCGTGGCTGGAATGATGCAGATGGTCCGCCTTGGTCGCCGCAAACAGGATGCGGTCGATGCGCGGCCGAAACAGGCTGGAGAGCAAGGTGCTGCGGCCGATGTTGAAGCAGCCGAGAATGCCGGCAAGCGCGGCTTCGAGATCGTGCAGCGCCTCGGGACCGGAGTTGAATGCGGCGAGCGCGTCCGCCAGCACGATCTGGCGATCGAGCCGCGCAAAATGATCGTGGAAGAACGGCCGCACCACGACGTCCTTGTAGGCCTCGAAGCGGCGCACCATCATCGCCCAGAGCGAGCCGTCGGGCGCCTGTCCGCCAGCGGGCAGATCGAGCGGCGCAAAGGTCAGCGCGGGGGAGCCTGCGAGATTGCCGGGCATCAGGAAGCGGCCTGGCGGCAACAGGCTCATCGCGAACCGCTCCTCGCGGCACGCGCGCAGATAATCGGTGAAGAGCTTTGCTGCCGTCAGCGTCGCCTGCTCGTCCTCGCGCGCTTCGGGCTTGAGCGTTGCGAGATGCGCGTGCCAGTCCGCCGCGAGATGTGCCCGCGGTGCCTCGCGCGACAGCGCCAGGCTTTCCGCCGACCATTGCTCATAGCTTTTCTGCAGCAGCGGCAGGTCGAGCAGCCATTCGCCGGGATAGTCGACGATGTCGAGCGTCAAATTGCGGTCCGCACCGTTCGGGCGCTGGTACTCGATGACGAGCCTGAGCTCGCTGATGTCGACGGTGGAGTTCGGCCAGCGCCGTTCCTCGACCAGCGCGCGCAGGTGGTTCTCATAGGCAAAGCGCGGCACGGCGTCGTCCGGCTGTGGCGCCAGATGCGCCCGCGCGATCCGGCCGGAGGCATAGGCTTCGAACACCGGAAACCGGCCGCCGCGCGTCAGGCCGTGGATCAGGGCGGTGATGAATACGGTCTTACCCGCCCGTGACAGCCCGGTGACGCCGAGCCGCACCGTCGGGTTGAAGAAGTGCTCGCCATAGTCGATCAGCGCCCTTGCCGACAGCCGCGCCTCTTCGACCATATCCTGGAAACTGAATGCCATATGAACGTTAGAGGATCCGGGGCGGGAGGAATGTGCGGCCGTTCACAAAAGTGGCAATTGCGTAAGGAAAATCAAGCTCCATACTTCCACCGCCTTTGTCGGCCAGTCAGCCGTTTGAACGCCGCGCCGATCCCGAAACACCCATACAAGAGGACGATTGCCTCACGTTAGCGGATTGCCCATGACCGTCTTCCAATTGAAAGAGTTCGCATCCAGCTCCGTCCACGCCGCAGCCGACATGGTCGGCTGGCATTACGACCGCGCCGAGCTGATCGCCGATGGTGTCATCCACGCGATCGGCGTCTTCGCCGGTATCGTCGCCGCGACCGTGCTGGTGGTGCTGACGGCGATCTATGCCGATGCGACCGACATCGTCGGCGTCTCGATCTACGTCGCCGGCCTGCTCTCGATGCTGGTGCTGTCGGCGACCTATAATCTCTGGCCGGTCTCGCCGGCCAAATGGCTGCTGCGCCGGTTCGATCATTCCGCGATCTATCTGCTGATCGCCGCGACTTACACGCCGTTCATCCTGGAGGTGAAGGACAGCGTGTTCGCGCTGGTGCTGCTCGCCGGGGTCTGGTGCGTGGCAATCCTCGGCATCGTGTTGAAGCTTCTCTATCCCGGCCGGTTCGACCGCGTCTCGGTCGGCATCTATCTCGCGATGGGCTGGAGCGGCATGATGCTCTACGACGCCGTGGTCAGGGCATTGCCCGCGCTGGTGCTGGGCTTCATCGTTGCGGGCGGCCTGCTCTACAGCTTCGGCGTGATCTTCCACGCCTGGCGGCGTCTGCGATTCCAGAATGCGATCTGGCACGGCTTTGTCTTGGCCGGTGCGGCATGCCATTATACCGCGGTGCTCGACCTCGTGTTGAGCTGAACAAGTTTCCGCGAAGCGGTATAAGACAAGAGGAGACGTCGCATGCAGGTGACCGGCAAGGTCGTGGTCGTCACGGGCGGCGCAAACGGCATCGGCAAGGCGCTGTGCGAAGCCTTTCACAATGCGGGTGCAGCCAAGGTCGTGGTCGCGGACATGGATGCTGCCAATGCGCGGGCGGTCGCGGCCATGGTTGATGGCGCCGCCTTCAAATGCGATGTCGCTCAGGAAAAGGACATCGCTCACGTCATCGAGGAGACCGAACGTCAGTTCGGGCCGATCGAGCTGTTCTGCTCCAATGCCGGCATCGGCGGCGGTTTCGATCCGATGTCGGAAAATGCCGGCGGCGCCTCGGATGAACCCTGGCAGCGCAGCTGGGCGATCCACGTCATGGCGCACGTCTACGCGGCGCGGCATCTCGTCCCGCGCATGAGGGCGCGCGGCGGCGGCTATTTCCTCAACACCATCTCGGCCGCGGGTCTGCTGTCGCAGGTCGGCAGCCCCGCTTATTCGACGACCAAGCACGCCGCGGTCGGCTTTGCCGAAAATCTCGCGATCTCGCACAAGGCCCACAACATCAAGGTCTCGATCCTCTGCCCGCAGGGCGTCGACACCAACATGCTGCGCTCGATCCCCAAGGGTCCGCAATCCGGCGACGGCGACCTGACGCCGGAGCAAGTGGCGAAAGACGTGCTTGCCGGCCTCGAGCAGGAAACGTTCCTGATCCTGCCGCACCCCCAGGTGCTCGGCTATATGCGCAAGAAGACCGAGAACTACGACCGCTGGATCGGCGGCATGGCCAAGATCCAGGCGAAGATGCGGGAAGGGTTCGGGAAGTGACCGTTAGGTCATCCCGGGGCGATTGAAGCACATTTGCGCCAAACACTCGCTGTCGTCCCCGCGAAGGCGGGGACCCCATAACCACAGGGAGACGTTTGGCGAAGATTGGCAGTTGTTCGGTACTGATACCGGTGTCTAGCCGATAGATCACGCGGTATGGGTCCCCGCCTTCGCGGGGACGACAGCGGTGGTCAAGCAGCTGACTCCACCTCGTCCTCCTCCCGGCTCTGCCGCAGCGCCCGCGCATAGAGCATCATGCCCTCGCGCACGATGCGCTGCTCGGCCGGCGTCAACGCCGCCAGCGCACCACGCACCTGCTGCCGCCCGAACGCGTGCAGGGCTTCCAGCGTGCGGCGGCCCTTCGCCGTCAGCGACAAGAGCTTGCTGCGTGCATCAAGCTCGTCCGGCGTCTCCCGCAGTTCGCCGCAGTCGATCAGCTTGCGCACCATGCGGCTGACGCTCGATTTCTCCAGACGCAGGAAATCACCGAGTTCCCCTGACGTCATCGGGCCGCGGATGCCGATCTCCAGGATGGTGTGGACCGCCGAGGGCGGATAGTCCGATGCCGCCACCGTCGCGTCCATGAAGCCGAGCTCGCGCACCATCAGGCGCGACGCGGCGCGGATATCGTCGATCAGCGAAAGCTCGGCCATCTTGACTCCCGGCATATAGTTGTACCATACAACTAAATGGGCGCAACGCCGCGCGCAAGCGTTTTGGAGTGGACGATGAGCGGAACTTTGCCAACCGGGATGCGGATGAGGGGCAAGGTCTGCCTCGTCACGGGCGGCGGCAGCGGCATCGGCCGCGCCACGGCGCTGAGAATGGCGGCCGAGGGAGCCGAAGCGATTTTCGTCGCCGGCCGGCGCGAAGCCGAGATCGACGCCGCCGCCTCGGCGTGCCGCGAGCTCGGTGCGGAGGCCGTCCCGGTCAAGACCGATATCACGGAGGAGGGCGACGTCGCACGGCTGGTGCGCGCGGTGGTCGAGCGCTGCGGCCGGCTCGACGTCGCCTTCAACAATGCCGGATTCCAGGAGCGCCGCGCGCCGCTGGAGGAGCAGGGCACGGAGATCTACGACAGCGTGTTCAATACCAATGTCCGCGCGCTGTTCCTGTGCCTGCGCCACCAACTGCCGGCAATGCTGGCGCAGGGCCGCGGCAGCATCGTCGTCAACGCCTCCGTCAGCGGCGTGCGCAATCCCAATCCCGGCTTCTCCCTCTACTCGGCGTCGAAGGCCGCCGCGATCTCGCTGACGCGGTCGGCGGCGATGGAGAACGCTCCGCGCGGCATCCGCATCAACGCCATCGCCCCCGGCCGCGTCGTCACGGACATGATGCTGCGTGCCGGCGTAGGCGACGTCGCAACCGTCAGCGCCGGCCTGCCGCTGCGGCGGATGGGAAGCCCGGAGGAGGTGGCGGAAGCCGTGGTGTGGCTGTCGTCCGACGCGTCATCCTATATCGTCGGACATGTGCTGGCGGCGGACGGCGGATTTCTGGCGTCGTAACTGCGGGCTACGGCACCTCAATGCTTCTGCCCGTACAACACCGGCACCGCTGAATCCACGACGACCTCGACGAGGCTCGTGCCCGCATACGCCATGCCGCGCTTGAGCGCCTCGCCCAGCTCCGCAGCCTTCGTCACCCTCACCGCGTGGCAGCCCATGCCCTCCGCAAGTCGCACGAAATCGATCCCCGGCAGCTCCAGCCCGGGCACGTTGCGCACCTGCATCACCTGGCTGAACGAACGCATCGCGCCGTAACCGGAATTGTTGATGACGACGACGGTCAGCGGCAGTTTTCGCTGTGCGGCGGTCCACAGCGCCTGGATTGAATACATCGCCGAGCCGTCGCCAATCAGGCAGACGGTGCGGCTGCTCGGCTTGCCGAGCGCCATGCCGACGGCGGCGGGCAGGGAGTAGCCGAGACCGCCGCTCGACATCGTGTAGAAACTGTCCTGGCCGCGCATCGGCATGAACTTCTGCATCGCCGGCCGGTGCGAGGGCACTTCCTCGACGAGTGACGCCCCGTCCGGCATCGCTTGCGACAGCGAGTGCAGCAGGAATTCGACCGGCAGAGGATCGGCGGCTTGCGGCGCCGGCGGCAGCGTGCGGCCCTTCGGCGCTGCGCGCTTGCTCTCCGGCAGCAACTCGAGCAGCATGGTCAGCGCCGGCTTCATCGTCGCGACGATGCTGGTGCCGACCGGCGTCACCGCGGCGGCATCCGGATCATCGGTGATCTGAAAAATGGTCGCCCCGCCATCGAAGATCGCGGCATGGCCCTCGACATGGAAGGTGAATACCGGCGCGCCGATGACGACGACGAGATCGTACCCGCGCAGCGCATCGGAGAGCTGTGCCGGCGATGCATGCAGGAAGCCCGCAAATTGCGGATGCCGCTCGGGGAACGAGCAGCGCGCCGAGAACGGGCTGACCCAGACGCTCGCCTTGGCCTTCTCGGCGACGCGCACCATCAGGTCCACCGCGCCGGCGCGATCGACGCCGGGGCCGACGACGAGGGCCGGGTGTTTTGCGGAGCCGAGCGCCTTCGCCAGCGCCTGCATCGCGTCAGGCTGGGGGCCAATCTCGCGGCTGACCTTGCGCGCCTCGACGGGAGCGGCCGCATGTGCCCAGTCGTCGATCGGGATCGACACGAAGGTCGGCCCGCATGGCGGCTGCATCGCGGTGTAATAGGCCCGCGCGATCGCGGCCGGCACGTCCTCGGGCCGCGCCGGCTCGACGCTGTATTTGACGTAAGGCCGCGGGAACTCCGACGCGCGCTCGGCATAAAGGAACGCCTGCAGCGGCAGGATCGAGCGCGCCTGCTGGCCCGCAGTGATCACGAGCGGCGTCTGGTTGCGGTGCGCGGTGTAGATATTGCCGAGCGCATTGCCGACGCCGGCCGCCGAATGCAGATTGACGAAGCCGGCATTGCGTGTCGCCTGCGCATAGCCGTCGGCCATGCCGACCGCGGAGGCCTCCTGCAGCGCCAGCACGTAGTCGATGTCGTCGGGCCAGTCGCTGAGGAACGGCAGCTCGGTCGAGCCGGGATTGCCGAACACCCGGTCGATGCCGAACGAGCGCAAGAGGTCGAGCGTCGCCTGCTTGACGGTGACGGACTTGCTGCCGGTCTTGCCGTTCTTGGCCATCGGTTTCCGTCCCCTTCTTAGTTCCTCATCCTGAGGAGCGCGTCTTCGCGCGTCTCGAAGGATGAAGGCCCGGCTGGTGGCCTCGCCCTTCGAGACGCGCGCGAAGGGGCGCGCTCCTCAGGGTGAGGGTCGAACTTCCCACATCGCCGCGGCACTCGCAATGCGAGGAGACAGCGTCACCACACCGCCGTGCCCTTCATCGTCGGCTGTCCCTCCGCGTTCGCGGTCCATAGCTCCATGCCATCAGCGGTCTCATTGGCGTTGATGGAGAACTCCGTGCCTTCGAACAGCGGCTGCAGGCCGCGATAGGTGAACTTCTTCGGCGCCTTGCCGCCGCGAATCTTGGCGGCCATTTCGATGATGAGCGCCGCCTGCAGCGGTCCGTGGAAGATCAGGCCCGGATAACCCTCGACCTTGGTGACGTAGTCGCGATCGTAATGGATGCGGTGGCCGTTGAAAGTGAGCGCGGAGTAGCGGAACAGCAGCACGGGATCCGACACATGGGTCTCGCGGTGCTGCGCCTTCGGCGGCGGAGGCGGGGCCTTGCCGCCAGCGGACGCGCTGCTCGTCATCTCGCGGTAGACGATGTCCTGCCGCTCGCGGATGGCTGTGCCGCGCGGCGAGGAAATGCTGTGCTCGACCGAGACGAAGCACAGCGTGCCGGTCGAGCCCGATTTCACCTGCACGTCGGCAATGCGCGAGGTTCGCGTCGATTCGTCGCCGACGCGAAGCGGCTGCAGGAATTCGATCTCGCCGCCGGCCCACATCCGGCGCGGCAGCGGCACCGGCGGCAGGAAGCCGCCGCGGGTCGGGTGACCGTCGGGCCCGAGCATCGACATCGGAAACACCGGCTGCGCCAGGCACCAGTGCACCGTGAACGGCGCGGCGTCACCTGTCTTGGGCTCGCCGACATCCTGGAACAGCGTCGCGCGCAAACCCATGACGAGGTGCGCGGTGACGGTATCGGTGGCCTCCTGGCTGCGGCCGATCCATTGCCGCAAATGATCGATGTCGAGCTTCTCGGTCATGACGCCTCGCTCTCTTACTTCTTGGACTTTGGATTTTCGCCGATCGCGGGCACGGCGCCGTAGCTCCGCGTCTCGCCGACGATGATCGGCGCCGGCGCGGGATAGCTGACGCGGCCGTTCGGCGTGTCGACCTCGATCCGGCGCAGATGTGGATGGTTGGTGAGGTCGGCCATGGTGTTGACCTCGGCAAAGGCAATGTCGGCATCCGACAGCCGCTTCAGCAGCTCATCGCGCGTCATCTTGCCGAAGATGTCCGCGACCGTCTGGTCGGTGAAGTCGCGGTTGCGCACGCGCTCGACCATGTTGGCAACGCGCGGATCGGCGGGCAGATCGGGCTGGTCCAGCACCTTCGCGCACAGCGTCTTCCACTCGCGCTCGCTCTGGATCGAGATCAGGATGTCCTTGCCGTCCTTGGAGGTGAACACGCCGTACGGAGCGATCGAGGGATGGCGCAGGCCCATGCGCTTGGGCGGATTGCCGGCTTCGGAGTTGAGCAGCGGCACGGTGCACCAGTCCGCCATCACGTCGAACATGGAGATGCGGATATCGGCCCCGTTGCCGGTGCGCCCGCGCGCGATCAGTGCTTCCAGGATCGCCGCATGGGCGGTGGCGCCGGTCGCCACGTCCACGATCGACATGCCGACGCGCGAGGCGCCGTCGGGATAGCCGGTGATCGAGGCAAGCCCGCTCTCGGCCTGGATCAGGAGTTCATAGGCCTTGCGATGCGCATAGGGGCCCTCGTCGCCGTAGCCGGTGATGGTGCACGAGATCAGCTTCGGATAGTCTCTGAGCAAGCGCTCGCGCGAGAAGCCGAGCTTGTCCATCGAGCCGGGCTTGAGGTTCTGGATCAGCACGTCGGCACTGGCGATCAGCTTCTCCAGCTCGGCGCGGCCTTCCTTGGTCGTGAGATCAACCACCGCGGATTGCTTGCCGCGGTTGAGCCAGACGAAATAGCTGCTCTGGCCCTTGGCCGCCGCGTCATAGCCCCGCGCGAAATCGCCCTCGGGCCGCTCGATCTTGATCACCTCGGCGCCGGCATCGGCCAGGCGCGAGGAGCAGAACGGCGCCGCGACCGCCTGCTCGACCGCAATCACCCTGATCCCGTCAAGTGCTCCCATGCTGGCCGCCTCAGTACGAGCGGGGCATGCCGAGCACATGCTCGGCGACGAAGGACAGCACGAGGTTGGTCGAGATCGGCGCCACCTGGTAAAGCCGGGTCTCGCGGAACTTGCGCTCGACGTCGTATTCCTCGGCGAAGCCGAAGCCGCCATGGGTCTGGATGCAGGCATTGGCCGCTTCCCACGACGCATCGGCCGCCAGCATCTTGGCCATGTTGGCCTCGGCGCCGCAGTCGAGGCCGGCCTCGTATTTGCGCGTCGCTTCCTTCACCATCAGCTCGGCCGCCCGCATCGAGGCGTAGGCCTTGGCGATCGGGAACTGGATGCCCTGGTTCTGACCGATCGGCCGGCCGAAAACGCTGCGCTCCTTGGCGTAGTTCGTGGCCTTGGCGATGAACCATTTGGCGTCGCCGACGCATTCGGCCGCGATCAGGATGCGCTCGGCATTCATGCCGGAGAGGATGTAGCGAAAGCCCTTGCCTTCCTCGCCGATCAGGTTCTCGGCCGGCACCTTCATGTCGGTGAAGAACACTTCGGTAGTGGCGTGGTTCATCATGGTGCGGATCGGGCGAATCTCGAGGCCGTTGTTCTTGGCCTCGCGCATGTCGACGATGAACACCGACAAGCCGTCTGTGCGCTTCTTGACCTGATCCTTCGGCGTGGTGCGTGCCAGCAGGATCATCAGATCGGAATGCTCGGCGCGGCTGGTCCAGATCTTCTGGCCGTTGACGACATAGCTGTCGTTGCCGTCCTTGCGTGCGAAGGTCTTCAGCGAGGAGGTGTCGGTGCCGCTGGTCGGCTCGGTCACGCCGAAGGCCTGCAGGCGCAGTTCGCCGCTCGCGATCTTCGGCAGGTACTTCGCCTTCTGCTCGGCATTGCCGTGCCGCAGCACCGTGCCCATCGTGTACATCTGGGCGTGGCAGCCGCCGCCGTTGCAGCCCGCGCGCTGGATCTCCTCGAGGATCGCGGCGGCCGCAGAAAGCTTCAGGCCCGCGCCGCCATATTCCTCGGGGATCAGCACCGAGAGATAGCCGGCCTCGGTCAGCGCATCGACGAACGCCTTGGGATAGGCCATCTCGCGATCGAGCTTGCGCCAGTATTCGCCGGGAAACTGCGCGCACAGCTTGGCGACGGCCTCGCGGATGTCGGCGTAATCTTCGGTGTGATGTTCTTGACTCATGGCGTTTCCAATTCTTAGCGGCAGTTAAGATAACGCCGGCCAATCCCCTGGCGTTGTGAAAACAACGCCAGCCCCCTATGCTCATTTGCTATAGCGTATGAAGTAGCCTTCCAGGATTGGCAAGCATGGATTTCCGGCAGCTCAGGACCTTCAGTTGCGTGGCGGAGCTCGGCAGCCTCTCCAAGGCTTCCGACACGCTGCGCGTGGCGCAGCCGGCGCTCAGCCGGCAGATCAAGCTCCTGGAACACGAGCTGCGCACCGATCTGTTCACCCGCAACGGCCGCGGCATGGTGCTGACCGAGGCCGGCCGGCTTCTGCTCGCGCGCACCTCCGGCATCGTGCGGCAGATCGACCAGATCCGCGACGACATCCAGTCGGCCAAGGGGCCGCCCTCGGGCCAGGTCGTGCTCGGCCTGGTTCCGACCGTGAGCTACGTTCTGTCGGCGCGCTTCGCGCGGCGCTGCGTCGAAAAGTTTCCCGGCATCTCGCTGCGCATCGTCGAGAGCTACAGCGGCCATCTCGTCGAATGGCTGCATCGCGGCGAGATGGATCTCGCCATCCTCTACGGCCGCTCGGCCGATCTGCATCTCAATGTGCAGAGCCTGGGGCGCGACAATATCGTCGCGGTCGGCCCACGCGGCTGCGGGCTGGCGCGCAAGAAGAGCGTCGACATCGGCTGGCTGCTGCGCCAGCGCCTGGTGCTGCCCTCTCATTCCCACGGTCTCCGCGCGCTGATCGAGCATGCGGCGGCCCAGCGCAAGATCAAGCTCAACGTCCAGCTCGAGGCGGATTCCTTCCGCGTGCTGACCAGCCTGGTCGAGGAGGGCCTCGGCTTCGCGCTGCTGCCGCCCTCGTCGGTCCACGGCGAGGTCGCGGACGGGCGGCTCGAAACCGCGCCCGTATCCAGGCCGATGACGCGCGAGCTCATCTTTGCCTCTCCGATCGATCGCCCGGCCTCGACGGCCTCGCTCGCCATCACCGCACTCCTGCGCGAGGAAGTCGCCGCCTGCCGCAAGGAAGGCGTGTGGGACATCAAATTGAGTTAGATGCGCTGGTGTCGTAGAACAGTCAGGCGCCGTCTTGCCTTCGCATCTGGCGCGACCTGTCATGCCGGAATTTTATAGCCGGACTGAGGTGTGATAGCGGAGCGTTAGGGGCGGTGTGCTCCCAGCCCCACCCTCGGTGTCATTGCCCGCAAAGGCGGGCAATCCAGTATTCCAGAGGCCGCACGGCTAGAGCCGAGAAGCCGCGGCGTACTGGATGCCCCGCCTTCGCGGGGCATGACAGCGGAGTTTGGAGAGGCGCTTTGGCTCAAGGCACTCCACCTACCCCGGAATCCTCACCGGCAGCGACTCGTATCCCTTGATGAAGCTGGAATAGATCCGCTTCGGCTCGCCGACCACCTCGATGCGGTCGAACCGCTTCAGCATCTCCTCCCAGACGATCCGCAGCTGCAATTCGGCAAGCCGCATGCCGACGCAGCGGTGGATGCCGAAGCCGAAGGAGAGGTGGGTGCGCGGGCGCGGGCGGTCAATGATGAACTCGTTCGGCTTCTCGAACATCTCCTCGTCGCGATTGCCGGAGACGTACCACATCACGACGCGGTCGCCCTTCCTGATGTGCTTGCCGCCGATCTCGGTGTCCTGCAATGCGGTGCGCCGCATATGCGCCAGCGGCGTCTGCCAGCGGATCACTTCCGGCACCATGGAGTCGATCAGCTCCGGATTGGCGCGGAGCTTGTCGTACTGCTCCGGGTTCTCGTTCAGTGCCAGCACCGAGCCGGTCATGGTGTTGCGCGTGGTGTCGTTGCCGCCGACGATGAGCAGGATGATGTTGCCCATGAGGTTGTCGGGGTCCATGTGGCGCGTGGCCTCGTTGTGCGCCATCAGCGACAGCAGGTCGTTGCGCGGCGCGGAGTTGACGCGCTCGTTCCACAGCTTCGACATGTAGGCATAGCATTCGTCCATCTCGCGGCGGCGCTCCTCTGCCGATGCGACGATGCCGCTTTTGGGCAGCGCGGTCGAGACGTCCGACCAGCGCGTCAGCTTGCGCCGCTCTTCCCAGGGGAAGTCGAACAGCGTCGCCAGCATCTGCGTCGTCAGCTCGATCGAGACGCGCTCGACGAAGTTGAAGGTCTCGTTGCGCGGAAGATTGTCCAGCACGGTCTGCGAGCGCTGGCGGATCAATCTCGCCAGCTCGTCCAGATGCTGAGGGGTGAACATCGGCGACACCGTCTTGCGCTGCGCCGAATGCCGGGGCTGGTCCATCGCGATGAAGCTTGGATAGTCGTAGCCTTCCGGCACGTCGCGGATCGAGATGCCGCCGAGCTTCGAATCCGAAGAGAAGATGCCGTGATTGGTGTCGACATGCATGATGTCGTTGTACTTCACCACCGACCAGTAGGGCTCGATCGGCGCGTTAGTGCAGTAGTGCACCGGCTCTTCCTTGCGCAGCCGCTCGAACCACGGCCACAGCGTGTCGTCCTGGAACAGCCTGGGCGCGCCGGGGTGGAATTGCGAAAGCGGCGTCGCATAGGCCTCCTCGCGCGCCCTGCGCATGCGTTCGGCCTTGTCCACTTTAACCGGCGCTTGGATGTTCATGGTGTTAGCTCCAGTGTTGGTTTCTAACCTCTCCCGCTGGGAGAGGTCGGCGCATAGCGCCGGGTGAGGGCTCTTTCTTCCTGGGGAGCCTTCGTTGTTGAGGCATCCTCTCCCCGACCCTCCCCCGCAAGCGGGGGACGGGGCGCAGCTTCCGTGTGGATCTAGTTCAAGTTCATCTTACTGCGAATTTACGCCGCAATCTTCACCGGCAATGTCTCGAGCCCCTTCACGAAGCTCGAATAGACCCGCCTGGGCTCGCCGACCACATCAATATGGTCGAACCGCTTGAGAATTTCTTCCCAAATAATCTTGAGCTGGAGTTCAGCGAGCCTGAGGCCCACGCAGCGGTGGATGCCGAAGCCGAAGGAGAGATGCGTGCGCGGGCGGGCGCGGTCGATGATGAAATCATAGGGCTTATCGATCACCTCCTCGTCGCGGTTGCCCGAGACGTACCACATCACGACCTTGTCACCCTTCTTGATCTGCTTGCCGCGGAATTCGAAGTCGGAGAGCGCCGTGCGCCGCATATGCGCGAGCGGCGTCTGCCAGCGGATCACCTCGGGCACGAAGCTGTCGAGCAGATCAGGGTTCTCGCGCAGCTTGCGATACTGCTCCGGATGCTGGCTCAGCGCATAGATCGAGCCCGACATGGTGTTGCGGGTGGTGTCGTTGCCGCCGACGATCAAAAGGATGAGATTGCCGAGGAAGTTCCTGGCGTCCATGTCGCGCGTGGCGGCACTGTGCGCCATCATCGACAAGAGGTCGCTCTTCGGCGGCTGTTCGATGCACTCCTTCCAGAGGCGGGAGAAATAGGCCGCGCATTCCGTCAGCTCGGCCATCCGCTCGTCCTCGGTGGCGACGAGGCCGTCGGGGCCGGGAATGGTGGTGGCGATGTCCGACCAGCGCGTCAGCTTGCGGCGGTCCTCCCAGGGGAAGTCGAACAGCACCGCCAGCATCTGCGTCGTCAGCTCGATCGAGACGCGGTCGACCCAGTCGAACACCTCGCCGCGGGGCAGGTTGTCCAGGCACTCGGCCGAGCGCTTGCGGATGTTGATCGCGAGATTGTCGAGGTGCGTCGGCGTGAACATCGGCGCCACGGTCTTGCGCTGGGCCGCATGGCGCGGCGGGTCCATCGAGATGAAGCTCTCGCGGCGCAAATCCGGATCGATGTCGCGGATGGTGATGCCGCCGAGCGCGGAGGCGGAGGAGAACACCGCATGGTTGGTCTCGATCTCCATGATGTCGTTGTAGCGCGTCACCGACCAATACGGCCCGAACATCGAGTCCTTGCAGTAATGCACGGGATCTTCCCGGCGCAGCCGGTCGAAATAGGGCCAGAACGTATCCGTCCTGAACAACTCCGGGTCGCCCGGATCGAACTGCTCCAGCGGCAGTGACGTGGCGCGCGCGCGAAGTGCGTCGAGCTTGGTCGCGCTCTCGATGGTCCCGTGCATGACCGTTCTCCCTGACCTGAACCGCGCGTTCTCGTTGAATTCTGCGCTGCGGTATTTGATTTGCAATTACAGCCGGTTGTCTGCGTCGGGGCAAGGGAGAGTTTTGCCACATCCAACCTTCACGAGAGCGTCGGACGGCCGTCACGTCGCCACGCGAACGTGACCTCCCGCACGCCGCGCGGTGGAGAATCGTGCAAGAAGCCTATGGGAATCGAGGTAATCGAACCCGCCCAGCTTGGGGATCGACTAACCTCTGATCTATAGTTGACCGCAACAGATCCGCACCCCGAGGTTGCTGACGTGAACGATATGCAATGGAGCCCCATTGGCTCCGAACCCTTGCCGCCGCCGCTGCCGCCGACGCGGGTCGATTTCTCCGGCGACCGCTCCGAGTTCCGTAGAATGGTCACCAGGGGTGCCATGCTGGAGCTCGTCACCTTCGGTTTCTACCGGTTCTGGCTGGTCACCGACATTCGCCGCCATCTTTGGGCCAACACTGCGATCGACGGCGATGCAGCCGAATATACCGGGCGGGGCAAGGAGCTTCTGATCGGCTTCCTGGTCGCGCTCGCGATCCTGGTGCCGATCTACCTCGCGTATTTTCTGATCGGTATCGAGTTCGAACGCTGGCAGGGCTTCGCCTCTTTGCCGCTGTTCATCGGCTTCTACGCTTTCGGCCAGTTCGCGATCTTTCGCGCGCGGCGCTACCGCCTGACGCGCACGGTCTGGCGCGGCGTGAGGTTCTGGATGGACGGCTCGGGCTGGGCCTATTCGCTCCGCGCCATGCTGTGGGGCTTGCTCGTGTTCCTGACGCTCGGCCTGGCGCTGCCGTGGCGCGCAGCTGCGCTCGAGCGCTACAAGATGCAGCACACCCATTATGGCGAGCTCTCCGGCGACTTCGAAGGCGACGGCTGGACCTTCTTCAAGCGCGGCTGGTGGCTGTGGCTGCTCAGCCCGGTCGCGCTCGTGATCTTTCCGCTGGCGCCGTTCTTCTACGCCGAGTTCAAGGCCCGCGAGTGGCGCTGGTGGCTCGACGGCATTCGCATCGGCGGCGTCAGCCTGTCCTCGAACCTGCCTCATGACGCCTTCTACGGCCTTTACTGGAAAGTGGTCGGCTGGTGGACGCTGCTCTCGGCCGCGTTCGGTGCTTACATGGTCGGCGGTACCTTGCTCGTCGTCCAGCTCACCGGCGTGCCGGTCGACCAGGTATTCGAGCCTGGCGACGGCGCGAACAGCATCCCGGTGGTGGCAATGATGATCATCGGCTATTTCGCCGTAGCGCTGGCCATCAACATCGTCATGCGCGTCTATCTCCAGCGCGATCTCTGGGCGAAGGTGCTGGAGACCGTCGAGGTGCACGACATCGCGGTCGCGGCGAATGTGCAGGGGCGCGGCGAACTCGCCGGCGCGCTCGGCGAAGGGTTTGCCGATGGACTGGATGTTGCAGGATTCTGAACCGTGAGTGACGTGTCCACCGGGGTCCCGGCCGGGTCCTCAAAGCCGACCATCTTCTTCGACGGCGTCTCGAGCCGCAGGCGTCAGGTGATGCTGACGCTCGGTGATGCGCTCGAAATCGCTGAGGACGGCGAAGCGCCCGTTCGCTGGGCCTATGCCGATATCCGCCGCGCCGACGGCCCGGCCGGCGTTTTGCGTCTGGCCTGCACTTCGGCTCCGCCCCTGGCGCGGCTCGAGATCCGCGACGCGGCAGTGGCGGCAGATGTGACCGCACGCTGCCTGCACCTCGACGAGCACCAGGCCACGCGCCGCGGCACAGCAAAGATCGTGGGCTGGTCGGTGGCCGCCGCCGTCTCCATCGTCTGCGTCGTCTTGTTCGGCGTGCCGCTCGCCGCCGATCGTCTCGCACCGCTGGTGCCGAAGCCGGTCGAACGGCGCATCGGCGATGCCGCCGAAGTGCAGATGAAGACCATCTTCGGCCGCAGCGTCTGCGAAGACCCCGCGGGCAAGGCCGCCTTCACCAAGCTCGTCAACCGCTTGCGCGATGCGGCCGGCCTCGACGACACCATGACGGCGGGCGTGCTGCCGACCTCGGTGCCGAATGCCTTCGCGCTGCCCGGCGGCAAGGTGTTCGTGCTGAAGGGCCTGCTCGACAAGGCCGAGAGTCCCGACGAGCTCGCCGGCATCCTCGCCCACGAGCTCGGCCATCTCAAGCATCACGACAACATGCGCGGCCTGATCTACAATGGCGGCACCTCGTTCCTGATCGGCCTGTTGTTCGGCGACGTCACCGGCTCCTCGGCCGTGATCTTCGCTTCGCGCAGCCTGGTCGAGGCCTCCTATTCGCGCGAAGCCGAGACCGGCGCCGACACTTTCGCGATCGAGATCATGCACAAGCTCGGCCGCTCGCCAAAACCCGCGGCCGAATTGATGTTCCGCATCACCGGCAAGGAGGGCGGTTCCGGTCTCACCACGATCCTCGCCAGCCACCCGCTGACCGAGGACCGCCTCGCGCGCATGACGAAGGAGGATCGTCCCGCCAGCGGCCCGCCGCTACTGACCGACAGGGAGTGGCAGGCGCTGAAGGGCATTTGCGGCAGCGGGAAGGTGTGACGGCCCGCGCTCAGCGCATCACTTCGCAGGTGCAGCAGGTGGATTCGATCCGGTGGTGACGTTCGGCGCCGTATTCGGATCGGAGGTCGTGGTCTGTGGCCCCACCTGGCGCCCATTGTAGAAGAAGACGGCCGCGACCACGGCGATCACGAAGATCGCGCCGACCGCCCAGCCAACCGGGCTGTTGCGGCGTGCTCTGTCGGCCCTGCGGTCGTCATCCTGATAGGTCATCGTGTTCTCCATCGCAATGCAGGAGAACATCGCGCGATGGAAGCTGTTCCTAAGGCATGCCCCGGAAAAGTGTGCAGCGGCTTTCCGAAAGATCATGCTCGAACAATATAGGTGCGTGCAGCGCTTACCGCGTCCCGTAAGCGCGGTCGCCGGCATCGCCGAGGCCCGGCAGGATGAACCCGTTCTCGTCCAGACCTTCGTCCACCGCCGCTGTCCAGATCGGCACGTCCGGATGCAGTCCACGCAGCCGTTCGAGGCCTTCCGGCGCGGCGATCAGGCAGGCGAGGCGGATGTCCCTGGCGCCGCGCTCCTTCAGCCGGTCGATGGCGGCGACGGCGGTGTTGGCGGTGGCGACCACCGGCGTCACCACGATCGCCAGGCGCTCGCTGAGATCGGACGGCGATTTGAAGAAGTACTCCACCGCGGCAAAGCTGTGCGGCTCGCGGTAGAGCCCGATATGCGCGACACGCGCGGTCGGCACCAGATCCATCATGCCGTCGACGAAGGTGGTGCCGGCGCGCAGCATCGGCACGAACACGAGCTTCTTGCCGGCGATCTTGGCCGAGTGCATCGTCGCCAGCGGCGTCTCGATGACGGTGTCGGCGAGCGGCAGGTCGCGCGTCACCTCGTAGCACAGGAGCATGCCGATCTCCTTGATCAGCTCCCGAAACGATTTGGTCGAGATGGATTTGTCCCGCACCAGCGTCAGCTTGTGCTGCACCAGCGGATGATCGACGATCGTGACGCCTTCCATGATGGGATGCTCTCTTCTTCCCTTCTCCCCTTGTGGGAGAAGGTGGCGCGAAGCGCCGGATGAGGGGTCTGCTTCCACGAACTCAAGCGAGAGATATGCCCGCGGAGACAACCCCTCACCCGGCTTCGCTTTCGCGAAGCCACCCTCTCCCACAAGGGGAGAGGGTTAGAACACGGTACCGTCGCTGATCACCTTGAGCGGCGGCGAACCATCGGGACGGCGCGAAAAGGCAATCGTGCGGCCTGCGGCCCAGGTGCCGCCTTCCAGGACGCTGGCGAGCGGCAATGTCTCCGGCGAGCGGCCAAGCTTGGCGCGAACCAGGTCGGCCAGCCGATCCAGCAGCGCGACCGTCAGCGCGCGCCACTCCACGACGAGCAGCGAATCCACCGCATGCGCAAGCTCGGCGTCGGCGACGTCGCGCAGGCGCAGCACCTCGTGATCGACGAACAGTCCGCCATTGCGATATTCGGCCAGCCCGGTCAGGCCGTCGATGTCGGTGACCGCGAAGCCGGCGCGCTGGAGCGGCTCGATCAGCGAATAGCTCAGCCATTGCGACAGCTTGTGCAAGGGGACGAGGCCCGCAGTTGCGTCGTCCGCCGTGATGGCGGGATGACGCCAGCAATCGCCGAGCGGAATGCCGGCGAGTTCGAGCCGTGACGGCCAGATCGGTCCGAGCTGGTTCAGCACCGCCGACAGGATTGCGGGCGCGGCGATGGCACCGCCATCCGCCTGCGCCGCGATGTGATCGAACAGGCCGCCCGGCCGCGGCGTGTCGTGCAAGCCGAACACGTCCGCACGCTCTGTCACCAGCTTGCCCAGTCGTCGCAGCAGATCGGTGCGCCCTTCGAGGCCGAGCAGCGGATTGGCGTCGCTCGCCTGAAAGGCGGATGTGAGTGCGGCGGGCGGCAGCATTGCGAGCACATCCGCATCGGCCCTGAATGACGCACGCGCATCGCGCGAGAAGAGGCCGCTCGCGAACATGTCGAGACTCGCGATCGCAAGCCCTTCGGAGCGGCCGATGGCTTCGCCCGTCGCTGCGTCGCGGTATCGCCACGCAGCGCCCGCGCCGGCATCGAGCAGCACGCTGACGATGGCGAGGTCGAATTCCGCGCGCGCCCGCGCGGCGCGATCCGGCCAGGACGCAGCATCGGCAAGCCGCTCCCAACGGTCGACGCCGCCAAGCACAAAATGCCGCCACCGCGCGTGGAAGGGGACATCCAGCGTCGGATAGGCCTTGCGCGTGACCGCAAGCACCGCCTCCGCGACCCCATCCATGCGGTCGAGATCGATCGTGAAATGTGAGAGCTTGCCGGCAAGGCCGAGATCGAGCATCTGCCCCGCCCGCGCGCGCACCGCCTTTGCGGTGAGCAGCGAGCGTGCCTGTAGTTCCAATGCGTCCGCCATCGCGCGATCAGTATTTTTCCAGCGAACGCCCGACCACGCCGTTCACGTCCTGCTCCGGCGCGATGTCGGTCGAGTAGTAACCGGCGGCCTTCTTCGCGGCGATCTCGACATGGGCATCGGCCGGGATCAGCTCCAGCGGGATCGGTACGCGCTCGACGATGTCGATGCCCTGCGAGGTCAGCGCGTCGTGTTTCATGTCGCTCATCGACAGGAAACGGTCGATGCGCTTGAGGCCCAGCCAGTGTATGGTATCCGGCATCAATTGCTGGAAGCGTGCGTCCTGGACGCCGGCGACGCATTCGGTGCGCTCGAAATAGGCGGCGGCCGCATCGCCATCCTCCTGGCGCTTGCGGGCGTTGTAGACCAGGAATTTCGTGACCTCGCCGAGTGCGCGGCCCTCCTTGCGGTTGTAGACGACGAGCCCGAGCCCGCCCTCCTGGGCGCCGCGCGCGGATTCCTCGATGCCGTGGATCAGGTAGGGCCGGCAGGTGCAGATGTCGGAGCCGAACACGTCGGAGCCGTTGCACTCGTCATGCACGCGGCAGGTGATCCTGGTGCGATGGTCCGGCAGCTTGGTGACGTCGCCGAACAGATAGACCGTGGTGCCACCGATCGGCGGCAGGAACACTTTCATGTCCGGCCGCGTCACCAGCTCCGGGAACATGCCGGCGGTCTGCTCGAACAGCGTACGCCGCAGCTCGGTCTCGCCGGTGCCGAAGCGCGCGGCAAGCCCCGGCAGGTACCAGACCGGATCGATCGCGATCTTCACCACGGAGACGCTGCCATTGGCATGCACGACCTCGCCGTCGGCACGGAGCCGCTTTGCGGCCAGCGCCTCGCGGATTTCCGGCAGGTCCAGCCGCGCCCGCGTCACCGCGATGCTCGGGCGGATGTCGGCGCCTTCGGCGATCTCCTGGCGGAAGTTCTCGGCGACGAGATGCCCCCAGGGATCGAGCGCGACGATCTTGGTGGGATCGCTCCATTGCGGGAACGGCCCGATGGTCGCGGCGGGAAAGGTGTTGGTGAGGTCGGGGCGCCGGATGGGATCGAGCGCGCCGGCGGAGACGGCGAGCGCGCGGTACATCGCGTAGGACCCGCCATGGCTGCCGATCACGTTGCGATCCCCGGTGCGCGACACCGTGCCGATGATCGGCCCGCGGGCGCGCGCGTCAGTGGCGCCCCAATGGATCGGAAAGGCGGCCTTCCTGCCCGGCTCCGGATGGGAGGTGAGGCGGATGTGGTCGGTACGGTTGGCACGGCTCATGTCCAGGCTCCCAAAAAGCCAACGGCCCGCCGCTGGGACGGGCCTGGCTCGCTTGCGTTGCCTGACAGGAACAGCGGCGGCGCAAGCTCAATCCAACATATTGTAGCGGCCGGCGACGACAGACAAGTTAATCGTGCCGGGCGAGCAGGGCGGTTTGCGACCAAATTCCCGTCATTGGCGGGCTTGCAGGGGTCGCCTTCAGCGCCGGGTCCTCGCGCGGGCCAAGCGCGCCGCTTTGCGGCGAGATCAGCTAAGGAATTGAAGTATTTATACTTTTCATGTTTTCAAGGGTGTGTGTGTCGTTTCGCTCGGCCAGCGTCGAATCCCGGACTAAACGTGTCATCCGTCCGATCGAAGATCGTCCTTGACTTGGAGACCCCCAATGCCCGCCGCCAGCTACATCGACCCCCGCAACGGACAGCTCTATCCGCTCGACCAGCCGCGCTGGTGCTCGGACGAGCGCACGCCGCTGCTGGTGACGCCGGGTGCCGGCATCTCGCGCGCGGACATCGATGGCCGGACGCGGTCGCTGTGGCGCTACCGCGCGGCATTGCCGGTCGAGATCGCCAATCCGATCTCGCTCGGCGAGGGCTGCACGCTGCTGATCCCGCAAGGTTGGGGGGACCTGCGGCCCTTCTTCAAGCTCGAATGGTTCAATCCGACCGGCAGCAGAGCTGGCCCCGCAAATTCGGACAGTAGCTTGAGTGGATTTTCTGCCTGACAGCGGCGAGGATTCTTGCTGCGAATCAGGAGCGAAGATGACGAAGAAGAGCCGCCGGACGCATTCTCCGGCATTCAAGGCGAAGGTTGCTTTGGCTGCGGTCAAAGGCGACAAGACACTGGCGGAGCTGGCGCAACTGTTTGATGTTCATCCGAACCAGATCACGATCTGGAAAAACCAGCTCCTGGAAGGCGCCGCCGGCGTGTTTGGGCATGACAAGACATCGGCCGAGACGCCGGTCGATTTGAAGGCGTTACATGCCAAGATCGGCGAGCTGGCGTTGGAAAACGATTTTTTGTCCGGCGCGCTCACCAAGGCGGGCCTGCTGAGCGCAAAGCGATGATCGACCGCGGTCATGATCTTTCTATCGTGCGCCAGGCGAAGGTCCTGAAGCTGGCTCGCAGCACGGTCTACTATGAACCTCGGCCAGTTTCGGCCGAGGACCTTGCCTTGATGCGTCGGCTCGATGAGCTGCATCTCGATTATCCCTTCGCGGGAGCGCGTATGCTGCGATCGTTGCTGCGGCGGGAGGGCGTATACGCCGGTCGCCGCCACATCGCGACGCTGATGAAGCGCATGGGGATCGAGGCGGTCTATCGTCGCCCGAACACGAGCAAGCCGGCTCCGGGTCACAAGATCTACCCGTACCTGTTGCGCGGATTGAAGATCGAGCGGCCCGACCATGCGTGGGCAATGGACATCACCTACATTCCGATGCGGCGTGGCTTCGTCTATCTCGCGGCGGTCGTCGATGTGTTCAGCCGACGGGTCCTGGCCCATCGCGTCTCGATCACAATGGAGGCGGCCTTCTGCGTCGAAGCGGTCCAGGAGGCGTTGGCGAAGCACGGCAGGCCCGAGATTTTCAACACGGATCAGGGCAGCCAGTTCACCAGCCTCGAGTTCACCGATGTGCTGCTGGACGCGAAGATCGCCATCAGCATGGACGGCAAGGGCGCCTGGCGCGACAACGTGTTTGTCGAGCGGCTCTGGCGCACGGTCAAATACGAAGAAGTATATCTCCGCGCCTACGACAGCGTGTCCGAGGCGCGAGCGTCAATTGCCAAGTATCTGGCCTTCTACAATCAGGGACGCCCTCACTCGAGCCTTGACGGGCGCACGCCCGACGAGGCTTACTTCGGCACGCAAGCTATGGTGATGGCCGCATGACCGTCGCCGACGGTTTTGTCGTCGCTCTGGTCGGGCTACGCCCTCCCGACGCAACGACAAAACCGTAAAGCCCCGCGTTCAGCATAACCCGGCAGGAATCCACTTAAATCCAGCGGGGCGCTGTCCAAACAACCGGGGCCAGCTCTAGCTTCAAGGACCGCGGCTCTTCCGTGATGTTGTCTTTCCTGCGACAGATCGGTGTCGACGCCATTCTGGAGGACTCGTCGGGCAATGGCGGCTCGTCGATGGCAGGGCTGGGCGCCGCCGGCGGCATGCGCGTGAAGATCCTCGCGCCCGCGTCCACGTCGCCGGCCAAGATCGCGCAGGTGAGGGCGTATGGCGCCGAGGTGCAACTCGTCGAAGGGCCACGCGAGGAGTCGGAAGCCGAGGCCATCCGCCAGTCGAGCCAGACCTTCTACGCCAGCCACAATTGGCAGCCGTTCTTCCTCGAAGGCACCAAATCGCTCGCCTACGAGATCTGGGAGGATCTCGGCTTTCGCGCACCCGACAACGTCATCGTTCCCGTCGGCGCCGGCAGCAGCCTGCTCGGCTGCGCCTTCGGCTTCCGCGAGCTCTTGAAGGCCGGGCAGATATCGAAGCTGCCGCGCCTGTTCGCGGCGCAGCCGCTGAATTGCTCGCCGATCGATGCGAGCTTCAAGGCCGGCGTCGATACGCCTGTCGTGCGCGAGGTGCACAAGACCATCGCCGAAGGCACCGCGATCAAGAATCCCCTGCGCCTGCGCGAGATCATCGGCGCCTTGCGCGAGAGCGGTGGTCGCACGATTGCCCTTACCGAGGACGTCGTCGCCGCGCTGCGCCGTCTCGCGCTCCAGGGCCTGTTCGCCGAGCCGACCAGCGCCAGCGCGGCGGCGGCACTGGACAAGCTCGCAGCCGCTGGTGCGATCAAGGCGACGGAGACCACGGTCGCGGTCCTCACCGGCACCGGGCTGAAGGCCGCGACGACTGTGGCTGATCTGGTGCAATAGGTCCGAGCGGGCGCCGAGCTCACCCTCCCCTGGAGGGGGAGGGTCGATCGCGCGCAGCGCGAGCGGGGTGGGGTGATCTCTCCACTCGGGCAGTCCCCGTGAGGATAGATCACCCCACCCCGTCTCACATTTCGCTGCGCTCAATGCGAGCCGACCCTCCCCCTCAAGGGGAGGGTAAGCACGACCTCACTCCTTCAGGTCATTCACCCGCTTCACCCACGCCCGCACATCCTTGAGCACGGCGGGCAGCACCGCCTTGACCTCGGCCACGGTCATGCCCGCCTTGATGCGGGGATCGTAGAGCAGGTTGAGGATGTACTGGTCGTAGACGTCGAAATAGCCCATCGAGACGTTGTCGTTGAACATGGTCCACGGCACGCTCGCGGTGTCGTTGATGGGCCCGAGCGATTGCAGGAGCTCCTCATAGGCGCAGTCGAGGAAGACGAAATCGCCGTTGTCGACGGTGAGGATGACGTCGGAATGCTCGATCTCGAAATCGTCGTTCTTGCGAAAGCCGGACAGGCATTGCGGGTCGAGCGAGGTGCGAATCTCGCGCGCCTTCTCGGCTCCGTAGAAGCTCGAGATGGTGCGGTAGAGGTCGCGGTCGCGCACCAGCTTCACCCGCACATTCGCCGCTTCGTTGGTGTCGATCATGGCGATGTCGAGATGCTGCACGCGCCTGCCGATATCGGCCACGACTTTTGCGAGCTGCGTCTTGCGGTCGGCGCGGTCGCTCTCGGCGAACACGCGCACCGGCCCGTCGAACTTGCGGATGCGGTCGACACGGCCGGCGAGATGATATTCGGCACCGAATGCCGTCTTCAGGAAGCCGTCGACGATCTCGCCGTCGGTGAAGCTCTTCTTCTCGGCGCGCTGGCGCGAGGACACCGCGGGCAATTCGCCCGCGGCGGCCATGGAGGCGGTGTCAGGCACCAATATGAACGCGGCAAGCGCCAATAGGGCGAAGCGAAGGGCGGGCGAGGACGGAGTCAATGCACTCATCGTTGCCCGACGCTGCCGCATTCGCCCCGCGCGCACAAGTCCGCAAATTCACGCGCCCTGCGGTTCCGCCGCGTTCAAAGGCTCCGGTCTTGCTTCAGTTGTTCAGCACCACAACAGTGGTGCCGACCGCGACACGGCTGTAGAGATCGGTGACGTCGTCATTGGTCATGCGGAAGCAGCCCGAGGAGACCGCCTGGCCGATCGTCTCCGGCTCGTTGGAGCCGTGGATGCGGTACAGCGTCGAGCCAAGATACATCGCGCGGGCGCCGAGCGGATTGTCGACGCCGCCCTTCATGTGGCGCGGCAGGTCGGGCCGGCGGGCCAGCATCTGCGACGGCGGCGTCCAGTCCGGCCATTCCCTCTTGGCGGTGATCTTGTGCACCCCGCCCCAGCGGAAGCCGTCGCGGCCGACGCCGATGCCGTAGCGCAGGGCCTGGCCGTTCTGGAGCACCAGATAGAGCCGGCGCTCGCTGGTGTTCACCACGATCGTGCCGGGGGCGTAGTTGCCATTGTACATGACGGTGGTGCGGGGAACGGGATTGGCGCCGGAACGGAAGAAGTTCGGGCCGCCGCCCATGATGTCGCGCGTGTCGAACTCTTCGGCGAGCGCGCCACCCGCCATGGCCGACAGCAGTGCGATGGCGGCAATCGGCGCGGCAAAAAACCGGATCATTGTCTCCCCCAGAAAGAAATCGATTCAATGAATGCCACAGGCCATATTTGCGGGCATTCCGCAAGCCACGGGCCCGTGAGGGATGCCATGCTTGACCATCGGCGTTACCAAATCGGCAACCACAATTTGCCGAAAACCATTAGCCAAACCGGCGCATCGTCGCGCGGGGCAGGGCGGCGATGCCGGCTATTGCTTTGACGGGACGCGCGAACAATGATTGATCGGACGGATATCTGGACATGGCCGGCTACGGGAGCTTTGGATGAACGGTGCGGAAAGCCTGGTGCGGACGATGGTTAAGGGTGGGGTGGACGTCTGCTTCACCAACCCCGGTACCTCCGAGATGCATTTTGTCGCAGCGCTCGACCGCGTGCCGGGCATGCGTTGCGTGCTCGGCCTGTTCGAGGGCGTGGTGACGGGCGCTGCCGACGGCTATTTCCGCATGAAGGGAACGCCGGCCTCGACGCTGCTGCATCTCGGCCCCGGCCTCGCCAACGGGCTTGCCAATCTGCACAATGCCAAGAAGGCGAACTCCGGCATCGTCAACATCGTCGGCCAGCACGCCGTCTACCATATCGGCTACAACGCGCCTCTGACCTCCGACATCGAGGGCCTGGCCCGGCCGATGTCGTCCTGGGTCCGCACCTCGCCGGACGCCAAATCGGTCGCCGCCGACGGTGCCGCGGCGATTGCCGCCGCCAAAAGCGCGCCGCCGCAGATCGCGACCCTGATCCTGCCCGCCGACACCGCCTGGAACGAGGCCGACGGCATCGCCGAGGTTCCGGCCGAGCAGCAACGCGCGAGCTATTCGCCGCAGGCGGTCGAGCGGGCCGCAAGAATCCTGCATGGCGACGGCGAGGGCACGCTGCTCCTGATGACCGGGAGCGCCCTGAGCGAGCACGGCCTGGCGCTTGCCGAGCGCATCGCCGGCAAGACCGGCTGCACGGTGATGGGCCCGACCTTCCGCCCCAAGATGGCGCGCGGCCGCGGCCGTTTCTCGATCGATCGCATCCACTATGTCATCGATCAGGCCCTGCCGATGCTGGCCAAGTTCCGTCACATCGTGCTGGTCGAGTCCGACGATCCCGTGGCCTTCTTCGCCTATCCGAACAAGCCGAGCATGCTCAAGCCGCAAGGCTGCGAGGTCCATCGCATGACCTCCTGGGGCGAGAACTCGGTCGCGGCGCTGGAGGCGCTCGCCGGCGCGGTGAAGGCCGGCGCCAGGGACGTCAAGCCGCAGGCTTTGGCCGAACTGGTCAAGCCGACCGGCGCGCTCACCTTCGCCTCGATCGCGCAGGCGATCGCCTGTGCGATCCCCGAGAACGCGATCATGGTCGACGAATCCCTGACCACCGGCCGCGGCTTCTTCCCGCCGACGGCGGCGGCCGCCCCGCACGACTGGCTCCAGAACATGGGCGGCTCGATCGGCTTCTCCACGCCGCTGTCGATCGGCGCTGCGATCGCCTGTCCGGATCGCAAGGTGATCACCATGGTCGGCGACGGCAGCGCGATGTACACGATCCAGTCGCTGTGGACGCAGGCGCGCGAGAACCTCGGCATCGTCACCATCGTGTTCGCCAACCGCATCTACCAGATCCTGCGCGGCGAGTTCGACAATGTCGGCGCGGGCGAGCCCGGCCAGCGCGCCAACGACATGCTCAGGCTCGACCGTCCGACGCTCGATTTCGTCGCGCTGGCCAAGGGCATGGGCGTGCCAGGCCGCGCTGTCGCCAATGCCGACGAGTTCAACAAGGCGCTGGCCGAAGCGGTCGCCGAGCCTGGGCCGCGGCTGATCGAAGTCCAGATGTAGGAGCGTTGGTTGGCCAGGCTCTCTCCCCACGTCGTCCCGGCGAACGCCGGGACCCATAACCCCAGGGAGAGATTTGGCGAAGACTCGGGGTCCGGTACGCGCACCGCGCGCACTCGATAGACCTCGCGGTATGGGTCCCGGCGTTCGCCGGGACGACACCGAGAATGTGGCGTGCACGCGCGTTGGTCGGGAGGCACGATGCAGACCGAGCTGAACAAGGTGGAGCTATGGCTGATTTTGGGTGACGCGGCCTGATCAGGCGGCGTGGCTTTCAGTGTTCGGAATGACTTCGATTCCGTCGATGAACTTTACACCGGCGATGACTTTCGGCAACTGGTTCGTGCTCTTCAATCGCCGCCAGGTCTTCGATGCGGCGTCGATGAGCTTGAACACCATCAGCTTCGCAGTTTGTTGCGACAGCGATCCCTTGGTCCGCACCGTTCGGTGGCGCACCGTGGCGAAGACGCTCTCGATCGGGTTCGAGCTGCGTAGGTGGATCCAGTGCTCAGCAGGGAAGTCGAAGAAGGCGAGCAGCGCATGGCGATCCTTGATCAGGCACTCCACCGCACGTCCGTATTTGACGTGGTATTTCTCGACGAAGACGTCGATCGCGGTTTCAGCTTCGGCCCGGTGTGGGGCCAGATAGATGTTCCGCAGGTCGTTCTTCATGGGGCCCTGCACGGATTTGGCGACCTTGTCGAGTACGTTGCTCACTTTATGGCACCAGCATCGTTGGTGCCGCGTTCCGGGAAAGGCCTCGTCCAGTGCCTTCCAGAAGCCGAGGGCGCCGTCGCCGATGGCGAGTTGCGGGGCAATCCGTAACCCGCGTTGCCGCAGGTCGATCAGGAGTTCGCGCCAGCTCTGCGCGCTCTCGCGCACGCCGACCTGGAAGCCGATCAGCTCCTTCTTGCCTTCCGGCGTGGTGCCAATCAGCACCAGCATGCATTCGCTGTGATCTTCCATGCGGGCCTGCAGGTACACGCCATCGGCCCAGATGTAGACATAGCGACGCGCCGACAGATCGCGTCTCTGCCAGCGTTCGTACTCGACCTGCCAATCGGCCTTCAGGCCGGCGATCACCGAAGGCGACAGGTTCGGCGCATCCTTGCCGAGCAGCGCCGAGAGCGCCTCCTGGAAGTCGCCGGTCGAGATGCCGCGCAAATAGAGGACCGGGATCAAGGCATCCAGGCTCTTCGTCCGCCGCGCCCATAGCGGCAGGATTGCCGAACTGAAGCGGAGGCGGTCGTCTGGCCCGCTCGCTCCGCGGTCGCGGACCTTGGGACGAGCGACCTCCACCGGACCGATGCCGGTCGCAATCTCGCGCACCGGACCGTGCCCATGTCGGACCAGGCGCGCTCGACCGTCGGGCAGCGTCAGATTGGCCGTGCTGGCCAGAAACGCGCCAACCTCGATCTCGATCGCCCTGGCAAGCAGGTCCCGCGCGCCGGCACGAACGATATCGGTCAGTGGATCATCAACCGCGGACGGCTGACGGAAAGCAAGAACATTGGTAGTCTCGGTCATGGCGTATCGCTCTCCTCGAGAGGTTCTGGCAGGCTCGTCACCCGCCTCGATACGCGGCCTTCCTCACACCGTCATCACCCAGATTCCGCCATAGCTCAACAAGGTGATCGCGGCGCTCCAGGACTTCTACGCCCACGAGGATTTCCTGTTCGAGAAGGACATCGGCGAGCGGGCGGTCACGCACCGCTTCGCCGTGTATCTGGAAAAGCAGTTTTCGGGCTGGTCAGTCGATTGCAACTACGACCGGCTCGGCGAGCGCACGCTGCACCTGCCGCACGGCACCATCATCTCGACCGACGACCATCTCGGCAAGTCGATCTACCCCGATGTCGTCGTGCATCAGCGCGAGATCCCGAACAATCTGCTCGCGGTCGAGATCCGGAAGGCGAACAATCATACGCCGCTGGAGCATGACGAGCACAAGCTGCGGGCGCTCACCGATCCGAATGTCTGGTTCGCCTACACGATCGGCGTGCTGCTGGTGCTGGATAGATCCGGCGTCATGTTGTCGGACGTCTATTTCGGCGGCGGGCCCGACCGGGCATTGGCGGTGTGGTTCGCCAAGCGGCTGAATGACGCCGGTCTTGCCGGGACCTCGTGAGGGCGCCGGCGGACAGAACGCAGCCTTGAGGACCCTGTTGGGCCCGGGCCCGAATTTCCTCGCTCAGAACTTGAAGCTGCTCTGGATGAAGGTGCCGTATCGGTCGACCTGATAGGTCTGCGCCTGCCCCGCTGCTCCGCTCGCAGGCTCGGTGAAGTCGTTGATTCCGGTGTGCCAGTACCGGGCGCCAATTCCCACATTTGCGTTGGGCGTAACAGCGTAAGACAGGACCGTCTCGAGCTGGAAGCCATGGCCGTAGCCGCGAGAGGGCTCGGTGCCGAAGGTGAAGTAGTGCGTGTCGAAAGCTCTCACGTCGGAATAAGTGTAGGCGGCATCGACGGTCAGCTTGAGCGCCGGTGTAAACCAGAGATCGGCAACGGCGCCGGCGCGTACGCTGTGCAGGATGTCTCGCTCGGTGATGACTTTGACGTTGCCGGCGAGGACGCCGGCACCTTCGCAGATCTGACCGCCAGACACGGTCTGTCGGCAGCCCCATGCATCGGCCAGTTCGCCGCGGTAATGGTAACCGACGAAGGCACCCAGACGAAGGCGCGGCTCCGCATTGACCGGGTGGGACTCGTAAAAGGAATAGCCGATATCGAGGCTGGCGTAGCCAAGAATGCCGCGGGTCTGGCTCTCCGTCTTTGTGTACGGCCCATTGAAGAACGGCGGAAAATCCTCGTCGTTCATGGTGCCGCCGGTCATACCTCCATATCCCCCGTAGCCCTTTACGAAGAACTTCATGGGGCTGTCGATCCGGAAGAAAACCTCTCCCGAATGCGTGCTCATGTTGTGATAGTCGAGCCGTGAGATGACGGGCGAAGATCGCGAGCCGCTGGTGTGCAAGTCGTAGGCGGTGCGGCCGATGCTGTACCAGAACCGTGCGCCGACCTCGACCTGCCAAAGATTGAGTGGCTCGGGAGCCCTGACAGCCTTGATCGGCAAATCGGCGGCGACTGCCGGAGCGACCAGCGTGAAGAGGCCGGATGCGATGAATGCTGCCTTGTGCACGACGTCCTCAGCCTGCTTGTATGGATATCCTGCGAATCGGAGTGAAACTTTGAGGCGGATTGTGGTGATTTGCTGCGAACGGAGCAATCCGAAATCGCGCCCGCGCCGCGGGTTCTCGGCCTATCGTAACAACTTTGCACCACACGCGAGAGGCCGGTGACGATATAGCCGCGCGATGGGCGGCGTACTGCTGGACAGGTGCAACGTCACGGCGTCGGAGGTGTATGTCAGCGGTCTCGCTGATCAGCGCTCTCGCGCTGGGGCGCGAGGTCGACCTCGGCTCGGTCGCGCAGTAGCAGGCGTACTCACATAAGGGCAGCTTTCGAGGCCGGCATCGATGGCAGCCTCACGCTGCAGCCGTTGTGGATTTATCCTTCTCTGTTTCTTGCCCCTGTTCCCTTGCCCCCGTCGCTTCGATGCACAGCCTGACGGCCTCGCCGATGCTCGTTGCAACGAGGTCAGCCTTAGCGCCCTCCCGCAGCAATTCCAGGGCCGCCGGGTCAATGTCCTTGACCCAGCAACCTAGGATGATGGTTGCCTTCGGCAATTTCCGCCTCAGACGCCGGACGGAGTACCGCATGTGTGCCGCGGCGCGGGCATCGAGATAGACCAGGCAAACGATCGCCACGCCCGTCGTATCCAGACGAAAGACGTTCGTCGTGGACAGCGATGCCGCCCCTTCGACCCGCGCAGCGAGCCCGTGCTCAGTCGAGATCTGAGCCAGCATGATCGCGGCCGCCTCGTCGATCAGGGTGCGTCCGGCCACGCACAGGACGGGGTGTTCACCCTGCCAATCCGGCGGAAGAGTTTCTCTGCGGAGGTAAGGCAAATGTTCATTGGCGGCATTCTCTGCGACGCCTTCCACCGCGGACGATGCTTCAGCATCGGTGGTTGAACTGCTCCTCGCCGGCGGCCGGTCGTCCTGATCGGCAAGATCGGCGCCGAATTCGCTGACGGCGTCGCGAATCTTCGTAAGACGTTCCTGGTCGAGCGCATGGCGATCGGCGTCGGCTTGCGCCAGCTGCAAACCCTTCAGGGCGACCTCATCATAATACGAGGCCAGCGAACGCTCCTTCAAGAACTCTTCGGCCTTTTCGGCCGCTTCCGTGGGATCCCCCGCCAGCATCCGCTGATAGAATATTTCCGGAGGAGAAAGCGCCGGTCGGTCTCCGAACATCACGTCGAGAAATTCCAATCGCTCCACATGCCGCCCGAGCACCACCAGGCAAATCGTGAGGGGGGTCGCGAGGACGAGCCCGATCGGTCCCCAAAGCGCTGTCCAGAACGTTGCCGAAGCGACCACGGCAACGGGAGAAAGCCCCGTGCTGCGGCCGTAAACCATCGGCTCGACGACATGGCCCACGATCGGTTCAACGACGAGAAACAGAGCGAGAGTCCAAAGCAGCATCGACCAGCCGGGATCGATGGCTACCGCCAGCGCCACCGGGAATGCGGCCGCGATGACCGCGCCGACATAGGGGACGAAGCGAAGCGCAGCCGCGAGGATGCCCCAGAGAATCGCGCTTGGAATTCCGATGAGCCAAAGGCCGGTGCCGATCACCACACCGAATGCGCCGTTCAGGATGAGCTGGGTCAGAAACAGCTTGCTGAGGCGGCTCGCTGCATCGTCCAGCGCGGCCGTCGTTCGTTGCAGATCCGACGAGCCCGCCAGCCGAATGAAGCGGTTACGAAGATCCTCGCGTTGAATTAGAATGAATACGACGAAAATGATGATGATGCCGGTGGTCGCGAGCGGATGAATGAGCGGAGAAATCAAGGTTCGCAGACTTTCCAACGCGCCGGGATCGGGCTGGCGCACTTCGACCGGTACCGGTGGCGCGGAGGTATTCGAGCCCGCGATAATGCCGGGGCTACGCGCGGATGGGGCGTCTTTCGGCTTATCAAGTTCCTTGCTGAGGTCTTTCAGCATGTCGGAAGCGCGCTCCAGCGTGCCCCTGCCGGCCTTGGTATCCCGAAACGCCTGGATCTTTTCGCTGATCGTCGATTGATACCGGGGCAGGTCACCAGCGAGTTGCGTCAGTTGGGCGGCGAGAAGGCTTCCTATCGCGAAGATCAGCATGAACGCAACGACAACCACGCTCACGACGGACAATCCCCGCGGGACACGGATGCGCTGCAGTATCCCGACCAGCGGCGCCAGCACGAAGCTGAGGAGAATAGCCAGCGCAACGGGCACGAAGATATCCCGGCCGAAATAGAGCATCGAGATGATGATGACGGTCAGAATTGCAGTCGCTACTGCGCTGAGCAGCGCCATCAGTTCTTCGGTGGTGCGTGGTTTGAAGGGCTGTCGCGCTACAGGCCTCATTTGCTGTCCCTGTCCCATCGTCCGCTGAGCGTGCACCGATTTCAGCTGCAAGGGCGCAGGACGACACTGCAGAGGACAGCCGCTCAGGGCACTCGTCCATGCGGTCTTCGTGAGTGGCGGCCGTACTCCGGTCACGCCATCGCACGCCAACCGCTTCGCCTCCAAAAGGTTCCTGGCTGCGGGCTAGAAGTGTGCAATGCACAGAATGGGACCGTCGCGAACATTGGTGCTTGCTCTCGCGCCGACGGCGGATCGTTAGACGCTCCTATTCGCGTGTCTGTCTTACGACCGTATCCTTGCCGGCGCCTGTCTGCCCGATAGCTCGACCCGGAGACATGGGTAACACAAGCCTGGTTTCGTTCAGTCTGTTCTGGACGGGGCTGTGGCGGCGCGCGCGTGGTGTGCGCGCCGCCAACTCGTCAGTAATGATAGGACTGCGAGTAGGCGTAGCGCGGGTTGATGCCGCAATAGGCCGACGTTCCGGAAGCCGTGGCGGCACATTGCTGATAGCTGGCGAACTGGCAGTTGCCGGGGTAACCCCAGTGGCGGCCTTGCAGGCAGTACCTGTCGTTTGCGGCCTGGGCCGGGACCGCCGACACTGAAGCGGCGATCAAGGTCGCGAACGATGCAAGGGTGAGGATGGTGCGACGCATTTCAATCTCCTTCGAGGTTGGAACGGCCGTGCTGGCGTTCCCGCTGGACTGTCTGATGCACGGTCATGCCTATATTGGTGTCCGCGACGCCGGATGCGTTCGAGGTGAGATCATCGTGATCGCAGCCGGTGGCGGGCAATGTGATCTCCACCACAGTTCGCGCGCGGGTTCCGAGCTATTCGACGAACTTGCACGCCTCGATCCCGCGGGACTAGGCTTGCCTTCATTCGGATCAGGCATTTTGGAGGTTCTGATGCAGAATTCATATTTGCTGGCTGCGACGGCCGCGCTGCTGCTGGTGATGCAGACGCCGCTTGCGCTGGCGCAGAATGCCCCGGCCGCCGGCGGAACCGCTACGCCTCACGCGACAACCGCTGCGCCGGCCGCGACAACGACGGCGCCAAGCGCAACCACCGACAGCTCCAGCCAGCCGACCGACGCCAGGAAGAGCGCATCGAAGAAGAAGATGACCCGGCAACAGGAGATCGATCATTCGATCGACACCGGCACCGTGCCGGCGCGCTATCGCAGCTCAGTGCCGAAGCAGTACCAGCAGTATATTCCGTTCGACAAGCGGTAGCGGATCGCACAGCGGCGTGACGCGACGAACGTCGTGCCGCCGGTGCCATCGCCGGTGGCGGCCTGCGAGAGCAGTGCTAGAGTAGACCGAAGTCCCGGGGGGGGGGAGTAATGAATGACGAGGTGAAGGACGCTGGCCTTGTGGCGATGATCAGCGGCATCCTGGGAGGCAACAGGCGCGCAGACAGTTTTGCACCGCTCGCCGATGGTCCGCCGACTGTGCCGGCGGATGGATTGGAGCCGGGCGAGACGTCCAGCTCCGATCCGGCACCGGCCACGGCCGGGAACGCGTCCGATGACGCGCCGGCTGCCACGACGCCGGTCGAGCCGCCCGCGCAAATCGCAACCACGCGGGACGGCAAGCGCCTGCTGCCGGCCGAGGCGATCGCTGATCTCGTGCTCGGCGAGCTGCGCAAGCTGGAGGGTTTCCCGAGCTCTGGCGTCTCGGTCACGGTCTATGGCTACCGGAACTGGAACGCCATGCTCACCTTCGCCCCGTTTTCGACCAGTTTTCAGAATGCAACGCGGTTCCGCCAGGCCATGCCGGACCTTGTCTTCAAGCTGCGCCGTTTCGTCGAACTTGAGATATAGTTCAGTGCAATCGGCGGCGCGCAGCGCCGCCATCCCAAACAGCTCGACAGGATCTTCAATTGAGCGTCGCCTTTACCAAGGAAGAGAGCGCCGAAACCGCGTCCGAGACGCTGTTGCCGGATCGTCCGATCTCGCCGCATCCAAACCTCGTGACCGAAGCAGGCTACAAGGCGTTGCAGACGCAGCTCGCCGAAGCACGCGAGGCCTATGAAGCCGCGCAACGCATCGATGACGTCAACGAGAAGCGCCGGCAGTCGGCCGTGCCCCTGCGCGACGTCCGTTATCTCACCGAACGCTTACGCACCGCGCAGGTCATGCCCGATCCTGTCGCAACCGACGTCGTCGCCTTCGGTAGCACGGTAACGTTCAGCCGTACCGATGGCCGCGTGCAGACCTACCGCATCGTCGGCGAGGACGAAGCCGATCCGAAAGCCGGCTCGATCTCGTTCGTCTCGCCGGTCGCGAGGTCGCTGATGGGAAAGGCGGTCGGAGACGTCGTGGGTTCAGGCAGCCAGGAGATCGAGATCCTGTCGATTGCGTAGGCGCGCTCAGGGGTGAGGCGAGGATCGCATGAGCAAACGGCACTCGACAGGAGCAATCTCATTCGCCTAAAGCAGGACCCGAAGGTCCCCGTTGGCGCAAAGCGCGAAGCGGTTCTCCGGAAATATCGTGCGCCAACAGGAAGCTGAGGCGCGAAGTCGATCCACCTGATGTCCATCGCGCCAGAGCTGTCCGGAACGGAGACCATGATACCTGAAGCCCGAAGGAAGCAGAGCCCCGGCAGCCGTGCCGGAATTCGGCCTGCGAGACGTTTCGGTTGTCTGCTGTTGATGCCGATGGTCTCCGCTGTGCCCGCCAAACAGGGCGCGTTGGTTGGATGAGACGTTTTCTGGCGGGAGCGTTGCCGTTTTACGCGCTGGCTGGACTGGCCATATGCATGTACCTCGTCCTGTACAGGACGAACCTCTTCGACTTGAACGCCATCGTCCAGGGTGCGACCGGTTCGTCATGGTTTCTGGTCTTCATGTTCGCCTGCGTGCTCATGGAGTCGGTCTTCCCGTATTTCGGCTATTTTCCCGGAACGGCCCTCATCCTGATGTCCGTGGCGCTCAATCCGAAGCCCGCGGATGCCTTCGTCTTCGTCATGGCGTGGCTCGCGATCATCGTCGGCGCCGTCCTGAGTTACGGGCAGGCTCGTTTTTTCAGACCGTTCTTGCAGCGGGTTGCCTCAAAAACGGCCCTGGGTCGATGTGAGTCCCTCCTCCACGCCTACGGTCCTTACGCGCGCATTGCCTTGTTCGTTCATCCCAACGCCTGCGCGATGTATTTCACGGCACTCGGACTTCTCGGCGGCAACCTGACGCGAGAGCTCGCCCACCTTTGCCTGGGCGCGGCGGCCTCCGTGGGCGTGCTGTTCGTCATCGTGACCAGACTTGTGTCGTCCGTAGGCGCCACCGATGATGGACAATTGCAGCTGCTGCTGGCGGCAGCGCTGGTCGCCATCGGCACTCTCGTCGGTCTCTACGCGGCCTGGCGGGCGGAGCGGGCTGCTTGAGGCTTGCTCCGACATTGCAAGCGGCCTGTCCGCGATAGCGCGAAGAGCGACGGCGGAAGCGACGCAATCCAGTCCTTGCAGGGTGTGCCGTGCCGACGATCGCGTGCGGGCAGGTCATAGAGCCGAGTGCATCGGTTTCGGCCTCGGGATCGTCCCGGGCGAACCCGTGCCCTGACGTTTCGCCGAATACCACTCGAGCCAAACGCAGGCATGGCCCATTCATATCGATGTCGCGTCAACGTCACAGCCGTTGGTTAACGGAGCGTTCGTGCCAGTACCAAGCCAAACAGCCAGGGAGCAAGCATGTCGCACCATCACCACGACGATCATCGCCACGTCGGTCCGTTCAAAAAGATCAAGTTCGGAACCAACGGAGACGACGCCATTCCAGGGTCGAACCACAGCGACATCATCCTCGGCTTCGGCGGCAATGATACCATCGTCGCCGGTCTCGGCAATGACATCGTTCTCGGCGGCCGCGGCAATGACTGGATCGACGGAGGCAAGGGAAACGATACGCTGTTCGGCGAAAGCGGCAATGACGCCCTGATCGGCGGCAATGGCAATGACGATCTGCATGGTGGCCGCGGCCGGGATCTGCTCCTTGGCGACGCAGGCAGGGATCATCTCAGCGGCGATGAGGGCAACGACAAGTTCCTGCTCCGCAAGGGCATGGGCGTGGACACGATCGAGCGGCTTGATGCGGGCGACCGCATTGACGTCCGCGACTTCAACATTCTATCGTTTCAGACGCTCATCGATTCCGCCCGCCAGGTCGGTCATCACGTGCAGATCAATCTCGGCCATGGCGATACGCTGATCATCGAGCATGCCCGCATTTCCGATCTTCACGCCGAGCAGTTCATTCTTTCCAACGAGGTGACGGGCACCTCGAGCTCACAGACGCCCCACCTGCTCAGCAGCAATTCGCACGTCTACACCGAGTCGCTGCTGACGACCGGCGACAGCGTGAACGGCTACAAGATGGCCGGCATTCCCGACGGTCTCGGCGCGTTCGACAACGGCGACGGCACCTTCACCGTCCTGATGAACCATGAGCTGCCCGGAACGGCCGGAATTGCCCGGGCGCATGGCGGCACCGGCTCGTTCGTGTTGGAGTGGGTCATTGACAAGACCACGCTGCAGGTCGTCTCGGGCAAGGACCTTATCCATGACGTCTGGATGTACGAGGGCGGCACCTATGTCGACCACAACGCCGGCAACAGCCCGGTGACGTTCAACCGGTTCTGTTCGGCAGACCTTGCCGATTCGGGCGCGTTCTACAATGCGCAGACGGGGCTTGGCTTCGACGGCAGGCTGTATCTCACCGGTGAAGAGGGAGGCGTCGAGGGACGGGCCTTCGCTCATGTCGTCGGCGGCCCCCAGGACGGTAACAGCTACGAGCTGGCCTGGCTCGGCAACATGGCCTACGAGAACGTGGTCGCCAATGCGCATACCGGAGACAAGACCGTCGTCGCCATGATGGATGACGGCCAGAACGGCCAGGTCTACTTCTATTCCGGCACCAAGCAGGCGACCGGAAATGTCGTCGAAAAGGCCGGCCTGACCGGAGGCCATCTGCTCGGAATTCACGTCAGCGAGTTCGAAGGTTCCGCGAACAATGCGCCGAGCAGCACCAGTGCGCTTGGTACCGACGAGAAGTCCGCCTTCACCATGATTGATCTCGGCGACGTCAGCGGCAAGACCGGCGCGCAAATCGACGCGGACAGCGAAACTGCGGGCGTGACGAGCTTTCTGCGGCCGGAGGACGGCGCGTGGGATACGCTCAACCCGAACCGCTTCTACTTCGTGTCGACGAATGCGTTCAACGCACCGAGCCAGCTCTGGGCGCTCGACTTCACCGACGCGTCGCACCCCGAGCTCGGCGGCACCATCAAGCTGCTCCTCAACGGCAGCGAAGGTCAGCAGATGCTCGACAATATTACCGTCGATTCGCACGGCAAGCTCATTCTGTCCGAGGACGTCGGCAACAACGCCCACCTCGGTAAGGTCTGGCAATACGATCCTGCAACCGACTCGCTCACACAGCTTGCCCAGCACGATGCGAGCCGCTTCGTGACGGGAGGTGCAAACTTCCTGACCCAGGACGAAGAGGCTTCGGGCGTCATCGACGTCTCGCATATCCTCGGGAACGCCGGCGAAAACGTCTACCTGATCGACACCCAGTCTCACCTCAATGTGGGAGGGGAGCTCGTCGAAGGCGGCCAGCTGCAACTGATCCACCAATATCTCGTCTGACGCCAGTCGCCCGACGAGGATATTGCTCAATGCGGAGGTGTCGGCTCCCCGGCCGGCACCTCTGTTGTTGTCAAACGGCTGTCATGAATCATCGACAGTTAGGAGCGGTTTTCATCGCTTCTTCGGTGAAGGGCGGTCGGTTCGGACAATCACCTCATCGTAAGCCGCGGAGTAATTGCGTGTGATGTTGGCTACGCAAGCAGGCCCTTCCACGGATGCAGGATCGGAACTGCGTGCCGCCGTTCGATCGTGCCGCACGGCCCTTGTGGGCATTGCAGCGTTCAGCGGATTGATCAATATTCTTAGCCTGACCGGCTCCCTCTACATGCTGGAGGTCTATGATCGCGTGCTGCCTGGCCGCAGCGTATCCACGCTGGCGGGCCTGACGATCATTGCGGCCTTGCTGTTCTTCTTTCAGGGCACATTGGAAGTGGTTCGCGGCCGTATGCTGGTTCGCATCGGGAACCAGATCGACTGGCGCATCAGTGACCGCATCTACGATCTGGTGGTTCGCCTTCCGCTTCGGACACGCGGCGGTGGAGACGGACTGCAGCCGGTTCGCGACGTCGACACCGTTCGATCGGTGATGTCGGGCTCCGGTCTGCCTGCGCTGTTCGATCTGCCTTGGCTGCCGTTCTACCTCGCCATCTGCTTTGCCTTCCATCCGCTGATCGGCATGACAGCGCTCGGCGGTGCACTCGTTCTGGTGGTGCTGACGCTGGTCACCGATCGACTGTCGCGGCAATCCGTCCGAAGGGCGTCGAGCTATGCCGCTGCACGCAATCGCCTTGCGGAAGCCAGTCGTCGCAACGCGGAAGTCTTGATCGCAATGTCGATGTCGTCCCGGTTTCTGGAGCGATGGCGCAAGCTGGGCGATGCGCATCGCAGGCAGCAAAGGATCGCCAACGATATCTCGGGAGGTTTCGGCGTCACGGGACGGATACTGCGCATGATGCTGCAATCGGCCGTGCTCGGAGTCGGGGCCTATCTCGTCATACGACAGGAAGCATCCGGCGGGATCATCATTGCCAGTTCTATCCTGACGGGTCGCGCACTTGCGCCCGTGGACGTCACGATCGGAAACTGGAAGAACTTCATCGCAGCTGCCCAAAGCTGGCAGCGCCTGACCGGGCTCATGTCGGCGTTGCCGGCGTCAGCCGACAAGCTGCCTTTGCGGCCGCCGGAACGGCTCCTCGTCGTGGACAAGTTGTCCGTCACGGCTCCTGGATCGGAAAAGCTCCTTGTCGCCGATGTCAGCTTTCATCTGAAGGCAGGCAGCGCGCTCGGCATCGTCGGCGCCAGCGGCTCGGGAAAATCCTCGTTGGTGCGCGCCCTGGTTGGCGCATGGCGGCCGTCACGCGGCGTTATCCGGCTCGACGGCGCATCGCTCGAGCAATGGTCGCCTGACGCACTGGGAAATCATATCGGATACCTGCCTCAGGACGTCGAATTGTTCGAGGGTACCATTGCCGAGAACATTGCACGGTTTGCGCCTGATGCTTCGATGGAGCAGATCCTTGCCGCTGCCAATGCCGCCGGCATCCACCAGCTCATCGTCAGCCTGCCCGATGGATACAACACCCAGATCGGCGAACACGGCGCACTATTGTCGGCGGGCCAGAGACAGCGCGTGGCGCTCGCGCGGGCGCTGTATGGATCCCTTCCTGGTCGTGCTCGACGAACCCAACTCCAACCTGGATATCGAGGGCGAAGAGGCGCTGACTCGCGCAATTCTCGCCGTTCGGGCCCGAGGCGGTGTCGTCGTTATCGTCGTACATCGCTCCAGCGCGCTGGTTGCCGTGGACTTCGTGATGACGATGTTCCATGGCCGGCAGCAGGCCTTCGGGCCCAAGGAAGACGTGCAGTCGCTGCTGGCGAGGCGGGAAGCCGGGCCGCCTGCCGCGCCGTTCAAGGTCGTCGTCCCTCAACCGGCCGCATCCACATGACCGCCGCGATACACGGCGAAGATCGCAGCATGCGCCATCATCTGCTTGCCGGAATCATTCTGGCGGCAGGGTTGACCGGCGGGATCGGCGGCTGGGCCGCGACAACAGAGCTGTCCGGAGCGGTCACCGCCGCTGGATCGGTGGTGGTCGATTCCAATGTCAAGAAAGTCCAGCATCTCACCGGCGGTATCGTCGGAGAGCTGATGGTTCGCGAAGGCGACCATGTCCGTGCCGGCGAGACATTGGTGCGGCTCGACGAAACCGCCCTGCGTGCCGGCCTCGCCATCTATACGAAGGGATTGGACGAGATGCGCGCCCGCAAGGCTCGTCTTGCCAGCGAGCGAGACGGTGCCGACCGTCTCGTCGTTCCGCAGGAGCTGCTCGATAACACTTCTGCGGAATTCGCTGTTGCGCTCGGCAGCGAACGCAAGCTGTTCGAGTTGCGCGCCACCGCGCGTCGCGGCCAGAAATCCCAGCTTCGCCAGCGAATCGCGCAGCTCGAGGATGAAATCCGCGGCTATGCCGCCTTGCAGCAGGCCAAGGCGGAAGAGATCGAATTGATTCAGCGCGAGCTGACCGGAGTGCGCGGCCTCTGGGAGAAGAATCTCGTCCAGATAAACCGTCTCACCCTCCTGGAGCGCGAAGCTGCGCGTCTCAAGGGCGAGCTGGCGCAGTCGATCGCCTCCACGGCCCAGGTCCGGGGCAAGGTCACCGAAATCGAGCTGCAGATCCTGCAGATCGACCAGGATCTCAGCAGCGAAGTCGCCAAGGAATTGCGCGAGATCGACGGCAAGATCGGCGAATTCGTCGAGCGCAAGGTGACGGCCGAAGATCAACTGAAGCGGGTAGACATACGTGCTCCGCAAGCCGGCGTGGTTCATCAACTCAACGTCCATACGGTCGGCGGCGTGGTAAGCCCGGCCGACCCCGTCATGCTGATCGTGCCGGAAGCCGACCTGTTGATGGTGGAAGCCAAGGTTGCTCCGGCCGACATCGACCAGCTCTACGTCGGTCAATCGGCAAGCCTGCGGTTCTCCGCCTTCAACCAGCGCACGACGCCGGAGATCGAGGGGAAGGTCAGCCGTATCTCCGCCGACGTGACGCCGGATCAACGCACCGGTCAGAATTTCTACACCGTCCGTGTCTCGATATTGCCGGAGGAGCTGGCGCGTCTCGGCAACGTCAAGCTCGTGCCCGGCATGCCGGCGGAAGTCTTTGCCAAGACCTACGATCGCAGCATCCTGTCGTATTTCACCAAGCCCCTCTTAGATCAGGTCGCGCGGGCTTTCCGCGAGCGTTGATGCAGGGCGACGCAATTGGCCCGCTAAGCTTTGTATATGGCGAGTGACCCGTTCAGGTCCGATCGACTGCCCGGTGCCCCTCTCCCCTGATCATGCCATTCTGCCCCTGTTTTGCCCGACAAGTCAAATTCGAATTCGGAAAATTCGTAACCCATTGATCCGACTGGTGCGGTCTACTGTGCATGGGGTTGTTTTCGCTTCTTTTGATGAACGGCCCTGACGGCCGTTCGGCTCGATCGCGCATCTCGTTTCGGACCAACTACAAATATTGCAATCGCAACACTCTTGCTGCGAGCCGAAATCGTTCGGTAGCTGAATTATCCTATTGTGGAGCTTCGCTCGGATCAGGCGGAGGACCCCGGTGGAGTGACAAGCGTCTATCGTCTGCTCGCGCCGTACTCCCGGGCTTGGCGGGAGGTCGTGCAGGACAGCGCGCTGAGCTTCGCAAGCGTCGTTTCTTTCCAAGACATCCCGTCACCGATGCCCTGCACCGATGTCCTGCGTGTCAGACGGCCATTGCGCGAGGACAACCTGCTCGTTCCCGGGAGGGACCATCAATGCCGACATCGAAAGTCCTCTACGAAAAGAGCGGCCCCATTGCGTATGTCACGCTGAACCGGCCGGAGGTCAAGAACGCGATCGACGTGGAGATGCACGAGCGTCTGTGCGAAATCTGGACGGATTTCCGAGACGATCCTGCGATGCGGATCGCTATCGTTACCGGAGCAGGAGACGCCTTCACGGCCGGAGCCGATCTGAAAACGCACGCGCCGGAATGGCAGACGGTCGGCCCAATGGTCGGCCGCGACAGGATAGACGCTGGGCTTTGCGGCATCACCCGGGGGCCGCTCGCGCGCTTCTACAAGCCGATCGTGGCTGCGATCAACGGATGGTGCGTCGGGCACGGCGTCGAGCTTGCGATGGCGTGTGACATCCGCATTGCCTCGGCGCGTGCGCAATTCGGCACACTTGAAATTCGTCGCGGGATGCATCCCGCGGATGGCGGCATCGTGCGCCTGGTCAACACATGCGGGGTCGGCTTTGCGTTGGAGATGCTGCTGACCGGAGAGCCGTTCAGCGCCGAGCGTGCCTACACCGCCAATATGGTTTCGCGCGTCGTGCCACATGAGAAGCTGATGGAGGAAGCCGAAGCCGTTGTGGCGCGCATCCTGCGCAACGACCAGATGGCCATCGAGTCCGCCAAGGCGACCATCCTCGAAGTCGTTGGGCGTCCCTTCTACGACCAATTGCGGATCGAGGCGATGTGGGGATACGCGCTTTGCGGCGGCAATCCCAGCGTCATGGACCGCTCGCAGCAGTTCCTGGACAAGACGGATAAAGGGCGCGCCGGGGCGACTGCCAACTCGCTTTAGTTCCAGGCGCACACGAGCAGGAGATGGCATGCCGCACTCTCACGAGATAACGACCGTTCCCGACATCGTGCGCTCATGGGCAGCGCGATCGCCCGACCGCATCGCCTTGGTCGGCAGGAGCGGATCGACCAGCTATGGGGAGCTGGACCGACGTTCCAATCAGGCAGCCAGCCGCATGCTCGCTGCCGGACTCAGGCCCGGTGATCACGTCGGCTACCTCGGCATGAACAGCGCGGGCTTCTTTGATGCCTGGTTCGCCGCCGGCAAGATCGGATGCGCCTTTGCTCCGTTCAACTGGCGCCTGGATGCAGGATGCCCAGGCCCGCGCCTCGATAAAGTGCGAGATCGTGCACTTCGATCGCGCATTGAACGACGGAAGCCTGCAGGGATGGGCAGAGGACGCGCGAAGTGACGATCCGAACCTTGCCTGCGACATTTCCACTCCTTGCCTGCTCGCCTACACCTCGGGAACGACGGGCCGGCCGAAAGGCGTCGTCCTGTCCCACGACGCGATCAGGCATTCCTTCAGGAGCGCAGCGCTGGAGCCGGCGATGTGCTGGACCGCCGAGGACACCATCCTTCTCTCGGTATGCCCAACTTCCATTTGGGTGGAAGCTGCGTGGCGATGCAGGCGCTGTACAATGGCGGCCGGTTGTCCATTGTTCCGAGCTTCGATGCCGCCTCTGTCCTTGACGCCATCGCGCGCGACCGCGTGACGATCCTGCCGCTGGTGCCGACGGCCCTGCAGATGATCCTCGATCATCCGGCGATCCGCTCCACGGACCTGACTTCGCTCCGGACCATTGTGTATTTCGGTTCAGCCATCGGCGCGGAGACGGTGCGCCGGGCACGGGAGCAGATTGGTTGATAGCGGTACGACGACCCCACCTCGTTTAGGTGGACGGGATGAGCGAGACTCGCGCGTGGATTTGACAACGCGAGGGACGCTCGTTCCATGCATCAAGACAGACATCAAGACGGGCATGATGCCGCCTCCTATCAGCGGATCGAGGTGATCACAGGGGAGAGGCGACGGCGCAGTTGGAGCGATGCGGAGAAGGCGCGGATCGTGGCCGAGAGTGCCGATCCGGAGACGAGCATTTCCGAGGTGGCTCGACGCAACGGGGTGAACCGGGGACTGCTCAGTGTGTGGCGGCGCCAGGCGCGGCTCGCGTCGAGCGAAGCGCCGCAGTTCGTGCAAGTCAGGCTCCAGGCCGCCGTCGAGGCGCAGCCGAACGCGATCGATAAGGCGCATGTTCTGACGGATCCGGCCGAGCGGATCGAGGTGATGATCGCGGGCGCGACGGTGCGCGTGCCCGTCGGCGTCGACGCCGCGACGCTGGAGCGCGTGCTGGCGGCGGTGAGATCGACGCGATGATCTCTTTCGGTCCAATGGTCCGTGTGTTCGTCGCGACGCAGCCGATTGACTTTCGTAAAGGCGTTCATGGCCTTGTCGCGCTGGTAGCGGAGGGATTAGGCGGCAAGCCCTACAGCGGTGACGTTTATGTCTTCCGATCGAAGCGATCGGATCGTTTGAAGCTACTGGTTTTTGACGGCTCGGGAATGGTTCTAGCGACGAAGTGGCTGGAGAATGGGGGCTTTGCCTGGCCACCTGTTCGCGAGGGTACGATGCCGGTGACGGGGGCGCAACTGGCGATGCTGATTGAAGGTCTTGCGGAGTGGTCGCGTGTGGTCCCGAAGGTGACGAAGCGGCCGACGAAGGTTGCCTGAAGCGTCTTGTTTTGCTGGCGATTGCGAGTGCGTTCGTGTAGCTCTGCGATATGGCGCTTCGCCCCGAAGATCTCCCCTCTGACCCTGCGGCTCTTGCCGAGATGGTGCTGGCTTTCGAAGGCGAGAACGATGATCTGCGCGCAGAGATCGCCACGTTGAAGAGCCTGATCTTCGGCGCACGATCGGAGCGCGCGGCGATCGTCTGCGCCGAACAGATCGCGTTTGATCTGGAACGGACCGCCGGCTCACAGCTCCCGGCCAATGACGACAAACCGGACGCGCCGCGGCCGGAGCGGCGCAAAGCGAAGCGCAACATCGGCGCGCTGCCGGCGCATCTGCCTCGGGTCGAGCGGGTGATCGAGCCGGCGTCCACGCTGTGCCCGTGCTGCACGGGTCAGATGCATCGGATCGGCGAGGAGAGCAGCGAAGCGCTCGATCGGGTTCCCGCGTGGCTGCGCGTGCTCCGCACGATCCGTCCAAAATACGCCTGCCGCTCCTGTGAGGGCCCGATTGTCCAGGCCCCGGCACCGGCGCGGCTCGTCGAGGGCGGCATGGCAACGACGGCGCTGATCGCGCATATCGCCGCGGCCAAATATGCCTGGCAATCGACGCTCTATCGCCAGACGCAGATCCTGGCGGGTCAGGGTGTCGTCGTCGACCGTCAGACGCTGGCGCGCTGGATGGGGAGCGCGGCGTGGCTGGTCAGGGGCCTCTACGATCTGCAACTGAAGACTATGCACGGCTTCGAGCGGCTGTTCTGCGACGAGACGCCGATGCCAGTGCTCGATCCGGGACGCGGCCGCACGAGGATCTGCCAGTTCTGGGCGCACGCGACGGACGATCGGGCGTGGAAGGGGCCGGCGCCGCCGGCGGTCGCCTACGTGTTCGCAGGTGGTCGCGGCAAAAAGGAGATCGTGGCGCAGTTAGCCGGCTTCGAAGGCGTGCTGCAAGTCGACGGCTATGCCGCCTACGCCTCGCTGGCGGGCGATGCGATGATGTCGGGCCAGATCCAGCTGGCGTATTGTCTCGTTCACGCGCGCCGCAACTTCGTGAGGGTGCACAAGACGACGAACTCACCCTTCGCCGCGGAGGTCATCGAGCGCATTGCGGCCGTCTACGCGATCGAGGAGAGGATCCGCGGTCTCGATGCTGGGGAACGCCGCGCGACGCGACAGGCCGAGACGAAGCCGCTGATGGAGGCGTTGAGGGCCCGTCTGATCGCGGTGAAGGACGGGATCTCCCGCCGCTCGACGCTCATCAAGGCGATCGACTACATGCTCGAACGCTGGCAGGGCCTGACGACGTTCCTGGATGACGGGCGGCTCGAGCCGGACACCAACACGGTCGAACGATCGATCAGGCCAATTGCGATCGGAAAAAAGAACTCGTTGTTCAGTGGTGACGAAGGCGGGGGCGAGACCTGGGCGATACTCGCTTCGCTTCTTAACACAGCGAAATTGAATGGCCTCGACCCCGAGGCGTATCTCGTCGACGTTCTCGATCGCATGGTGAGCGGCGCCACGAAGACCAACCAGCTTCACGAACTTCTGGCCTGGAACTGGAAGGCCGCACGCGAAGCCGAAAAGCGGGCCGTGGCATGACGAAGCCGAAGCAAGGGCGGGGAACGCGAAAAGCACGCAAGACGACGATGGCGGACTATGCCATGTCGTTCGAACGGCTCGGGCAATGGATCAGCAAGCGCGCCAGGTCGCCGACGCTTCGGCATCCGCGGGCGACGTCGCTCTCCATGCTCGATGGCGCGGTGGCCGCGGTCGTCGCCGGGCCGGTCTCGATGGCGTCCGAGGAATGGGTGTGCCCGCTCCTCGGCGTAGATCCCGACGCCTTCAATCACGACACCGAGGAGTTCTCGGCAATCGCCGCCACGCTGATGCGCCACAACGCTATCAGCGAGACGCTGTCGACGAGACCGGAGAGCTTCGAGCCGCTGTTCGTGCGATCACCGGACGGCGAAGTCGACCCGCAGCCCTGGTGCATGGGCTTCTACGCCGTCATGAAGCTTCGGCTTCTCGTCTGGTCGCGGCTTCTCCCCCCGAATGGAACCGAACACCTTATGCTGCGGCCGATCTTGGTCCATTGCATCGACGACGCCGGTCGACCCTTGCTACCCCCGGCCCGGCGCACGCTGGGAACGCAGCCCATCATCCAAAACGCCTGGCGCAACATTCCAGCAACCGTCGAGGCCCTCCGGCAGTTCTGGATGCCTATACGCTTCAAGCGCGGTGCGTAGGCCGTCCGCACCAAGTCCGTGGCTCCGTGGGCCTCTCGTACCGTTTACGATTGGTTGCAGCCTCGTCCAACACTACGGAACGACCGAGACCTGGATCGTCACGGTCTTGCGGCCGGAGGACCATGAGATTGCGCGGCCGGAACGGCTTGCATCTTGCGGAGTCGCCGTACCACTGGTGCAAATCCGTATCGCTGATCAGCAAGGGGGCGATGTCAGGCAGGGCACGGTCGGCGAGGTTCTGGTGAAATCGCCGACTTCATTCAGTGGATATCTCGGGCAACCGGAGGGTCACCACGGCCTGCTTGCCGTGGACGACTTCCAATAGCAGCTTGCCTTCGCGCTTTATGCGGAGAGCTTCGGCCGTTTTCTTGTCAGTCGTTTTTGTAGACTCGTGGACCTCTTGCCCTTTGTCGTCCGTGCCCCGGATGATCCAGTTCGATTTGCCTGGGGTTCGTTGCCACAAATATAGTCGCATGATGCTGATCTCATTCCACGCCAGATAGCCATGATGTCCGCTTCTTCGAAGCGGTAGTCGCGACCGACGCGAGCCGCGCCGGGAAGATGAAGTGCCACCAACCGATAGAGCGTCTTGCGCGAGACGCGCAGCCGCTCCATCACTTCGACGGTGGTCGAGATGGTGCCAAGCGGCACGTTATCGTTCGCCGCCTTCATCACGACCGCTTCCTCTTGATCTCGACGGTGACGCCGCGCATGCGCTTGGCCTGCTTCTCGGCGAGGATCGCGCGGCGCTCTTCGGCAAACTCGGGGGCAACGGCGCGCCGCCGAAGTTCATCGCGGAAGGCGATCTTGGGCTTCACGTCGCACGGGGCTAATGGGGAAATGCGTGTAGCGGGCGTCATTCAGACTTCCACGGATGGGCGACGGACAATCCGGTTTTAAGCCGGTAAATTTGAGCTTTCAAGGGGGTGATAAAGCCCCGGAAATGCTAAGTTTTCCGGGCCGTTTTTGAGCTAGGCCACGTCCAAGACGGGGATCGTGACGGTGGCCCGAACGGCGCGCACGCCAGCGATCACCGAGTCGAGCCGCATGCTGATCTCGAACGCGCGGAAGCGAGCATCGAGCAACGCGAAGGAAACGGACTCGATCTCCGGCTTCGCGCCTCGCGCCATGGCAGCGTCGATCATCTGCTTGGTGGTCTTGTCGTCAATGAGCGACATGGGTCGGGGCTTCCTGCAAGAGCGAGTGTTGGTCGGGGTGGATCGTCGGGCGTTCCTTCCGCTTGCCCTTGAAGCGGACCGGCCGGATCGCGGTCGGGTCGCGCAGGAAGGGGAAGCGTTCGTGGATGCCGGTGACGATCTCGATCAGAGCCGTCACCGTCTGCGGCATGGTCAGGCCGAGCTTGTCGGCGATGGGCTGAAGCTCTGCGCGGACTTCCTCGGGCAGAACCTTCGCGCGGGGCACCGCGACGAAGTCCCACCCCAGGAAGCCGAGCACCGCTTCGAGAGACTCGAGCCCCGGCTTGTTCTTGCGCCGCCACGCCTTGATCGAAGCGCGACGAACGCCAGAACCTTCCTCGGTCTCGTCATAAGTGACGCGGAGCCGCGCCATCTCTGCGAAGACGAGCTTCACATGAGGGCCGACGCGGTCCGGCATCGTCACCGTGCGCCGGTTGGCGCGGTCGCGGGTCCTACTCATGCTTCGGACCCGATGCGAGGTCGGTCGCAATGTTCATCATGGCGATGACGCCGGTCAGATGTTCGTCATCCGCTTGGAACATGATGCGACGATTGCGATGGTCGGGATGGAGCGCGATGCTGCTCGCGCGGAACGAGTTGAGCATCGTCTTCATGAACATGCCGTTGATGTCGAACGCCGCGATCTCGCCGTTGATCTGCGCCTCGACCACGTCAACGCTGCCGCCGGTCTGGCTACCGACCGCGACCACGAAGCCGTCTTCCGAACCGGCGCACTGCAAGCGATGGCCCAATTCCTTCGAGGCGAACGTTTCGAGCAGCGCGACCGTGCTGGCGCACGCTTCACGGCTGACAACGATGCTCTCGGCAGCCGGGGCCGAAACGAGCGGCAGATAGTTCGGATAGGTGCCGACCAACAGCGAAGAGCAGAAGCGAGTCGTATCGGTGTAGAAGAAGACCGAGTTGGCGTTGACGACGGCGTTCACCACGTCGGCCTTGCCGAAGAGACGCAGCACCGAGTTGACCGTCTCGGCCGAAAGGACGACGCCGGGACGGTTGTCGTTCATCGGCATGTCTTCAGCGCCATCCGGCGCGGGGACGGTCGCCTTGAACAGGATCGTGCCCGTGGTGCCCACGGCGGCGAGGCGCTTGCCGTCGTCCGCAACGTGAAGGAAGACGCCTTGCATCGGCGAGTTGGGCACGGTCGAAAGCGCCTGGGCGGTGTGGCCGAACAGCCGAACGAGGTCAGCGCCTTCGATGGCGAACTGAGCGCCGTCCATGGCGTAGTCGCGAGCAGGCCAGTCTTCGGCAGCGAGGGTCGGGAAGGTGGTGCGCGAGCGACCGGCCTTCGCGATCAGTTCGTACTTCGCGGTGTCCATGGTGAAGGTGACATCGACGCCCTTCGGCAGACGATCCACGACGGACTTCAGCTTCATCGCATCGACGGTCGTCGCGCCGTTGACTTCGACTTCGCATGCGCCGGTCGCCTCGACCATCATCTCGAAGTCGGTGGTGGCGATGGAGATCGCGCCGTCTTGCACAACGATTCGCGCGTTGTTTGCGATTACGGCAGGCGAGTTCTTGGGGGCGCTGGATACGCCGCGCGATACGATGTCAGCAAGTGCGTCACGATTGATCTTGAACTTCACAGAAGGCTCCCTTGTTTGGCCGGTCGAAAGTGGTGGTCGTTGCCGACGTGCGCCGCACAGGCGTCATCGTTCGGATATTTCGGGTGGGTGAAGAGACGCATGCGATGGATCGCGTCGTCGTACAGACCGGAGCGGATCACCGCGTCGATCTCGTCTCGGATGCCGACTCGTTCGAGCGTCGCGAGATGGCGGAGAGCGACCATCGTGTCGCCTTCGCTCAACGCGGCCTTTGCACGCAGAAGCGCGAGATAGTCGTGATAGGACCCGCTCGGCTTTACGGTGCCGCCGTCCATCGGGCAGTTGAGCACGGGCGGATTCGCGGAGCCGCAGTCGCCGCTACAGTTGGGGCAGGGCTCACGCATTGGCGGGAGCCTTCGTCTGATCAATCGCCTCATAGATGTTGAGCGGCAGAAAGTAGCGGCTCGGGAACTGCACGCGACCAAAGGCGCGCAGCTTGAAGGGGCGGTTATCGAGGATGGCGCTATCGAGCGCTGCTCTCATGCCGTTCGACCATCCGCGATCCGTGTAGAAGACCGAGTATGCGGCGACGGATCGCCAAGCGAGACCGAGCGCGATCTCCAGCGCGCGCTCGTCCGGCTTCGTGTCGTCGAGAACTTGAGTGAGCAGAAGGTGCGACGCCTGGGCGCTCTCGCCGCGCAGTGCGCAATCCTTCAGACAACGCCGCGCATAGGCGACATTGTCGTCAACCGCCCCAGCGTAGGGCGACTCCAAAACTACCAATTTGATGCTTTGCATGGTCCGTTGCCTCTCCCGAGTAGCAACGGACCATATGGGCTCCCATCCGTTAAGTCAACGGATGACGACGGACGACGACGGATAAAACAAACGAACTAATTCAAACTAATTCACAAGAACCGATGATGCGTTCGAGCGCCTTAACCTGGGAACGGGGGATGTCGATGTCGGCTTCCCCATTGAGGCACCGCACTGCGATCTTGTCGGTGGAGATCGTGACGATCTGCCGAATCGCAACGCGGTCGTCAGTTTGTCGCACTAGCGCGAAGCCGCCATGCACCACGGGCTTGCTCGGGCTCACGACGACAACTTCACCGATCCGGTAGCGCGGGGCCATGCAGTCGTCGGGAACAGTGATGGCGTAGGCATCGCCGTTCGAAATTATCGACGAGGTCCATGCGGTCCGACGATCTGCTCTCAGAGCGAAGAAGCCGTCAGGATCGGTCAAGCCGATCTGGAACAATGGAATCGCTGCGGCGGGGAGGGGAGCTTCAGCCGCGACGGTTTCGCGCATTGGCAGCAGTTTGGAGGGTGGAAGGTTTCGGGGGGTGCTCTGAGTACCGAAGAAATAGTCGGCGTCGGTGTCCAAAACAGTTCCAAGCTTAGCAAGTGTTTCGCGCGTTGGATTTAGCGAACGTCCTGAAAGAATGTCGTTCGCGTATGTGAGTCCTAGCTTCGCTCGAACCGAAGCCTCTCTTCCCGATAGTCCGGCGGCCTCCAGACGTTCCGCAATCCTCGCCTTGATGGTTTCGAGCGCCGGATGCGCTTTGGTGCGCTTCTCATCTGCTCGCGACTTCATTCCCAGCCCCCACGCACTCTGCTGATCACCATTTCGATAGCCCCTTCTTCTCTAAACTAGCTGTCTCGGGATCGCTACTCGAAGACAAATGCCCTGTTACCTATGTCCGGCGACGGATCGTCCGATGAGTTTTGTTCATGATCCGTTGCAATCCGTTGACATCCTCGATTCCGTCCGTTACTGACGGTTCAGCGGCTTCACGGAAAGTTTGCCAGCCGATTCGGCTTAAAGCCGGATAGGTGACGGATGTCAAGCGGTATCGACGGATGGAATTGGTTAACGAAACGAAGGAAGCGCTGGTCGCGCGCGTCGGGGCGCTCGAACGGAGGTTCGCCGAACTGCGCAACTCTATGCGCGCATCCGCCGCTCTGCCCGCCAACTGGCGGTTGCCCCCCCAAGGAACCCGACCTGTTCCTGTCATTGCTCGCGAACGACACCGTCACGAAAGAGATGGCGATGCTCGTTCTCAGAGCTGGCCCCGCAAATTCGGACAGTAGCTTGAGTGGATTTTCTGCCTGACAGCGGCGAGGATTCTTGCTGCGAATCAGGAGCGAAGATGACGAAGAAGAGCCGCCGGACGCATTCTCCGGCATTCAAGGCGAAGGTTGCTTTGGCTGCGGTCAAAGGCGACAAGACACTGGCGGAGCTGGCGCAACTGTTTGATGTTCATCCGAACCAGATCACGATCTGGAAAAACCAGCTCCTGGAAGGCGCCGCCGGCGTGTTTGGGCATGACAAGACATCGGCCGAGACGCCGGTCGATTTGAAGGCGTTACATGCCAAGATCGGCGAGCTGGCGTTGGAAAACGATTTTTTGTCCGGCGCGCTCACCAAGGCGGGCCTGCTGAGCGCAAAGCGATGATCGACCGCGATCATGATCTTTCTATCGTGCGCCAGGCGAAGGTCCTGAAGCTGGCTCGCAGCACGGTCTACTATGAACCTCGGCCAGTTTCGGCCGAGGACCTTGCCTTGATGCGTCGGCTCGATGAGCTGCATCTCGATTATCCCTTCGCGGGAGCGCGTATGCTGCGATCGTTGCTGCGGCGGGAGGGCGTATACGCCGGTCGCCGCCACATCGCGACGCTGATGAAGCGCATGGGGATCGAGGCGGTCTATCGTCGCCCGAACACGAGCAAGCCGGCTCCGGGTCACAAGATCTACCCGTACCTGTTGCGCGGATTGAAGATCGAGCGGCCCGACCATGCGTGGGCAATGGACATCACCTACATTCCGATGCGGCGTGGCTTCGTCTATCTCGCGGCGGTCGTCGATGTGTTCAGCCGACGGGTCCTGGCCCATCGCGTCTCGATCACAATGGAGGCGGCCTTCTGCGTCGAAGCGGTCCAGGAGGCGTTGGCGAAGCACGGCAGGCCCGAGATTTTCAACACGGATCAGGGCAGCCAGTTCACCAGCCTCGAGTTCACCGATGTGCTGCTGGACGCGAAGATCGCCATCAGCATGGACGGCAAGGGCGCCTGGCGCGACAACGTGTTTGTCGAGCGGCTCTGGCGCACGGTCAAATACGAAGAAGTATATCTCCGCGCCTACGACAGCGTGTCCGAGGCGCGAGCGTCAATTGCCAAGTATCTGGCCTTCTACAATCAGGGACGCCCTCACTCGAGCCTTGACGGGCGCACGCCCGACGAGGCTTACTTCGGCACGCAAGCTATGGTGATGGCCGCATGACCGTCGCCGACGGTTTTGTCGTCGCTCTGGTCGGGCTACGCCCTCCCGACGCAACGACAAAACCGTAAAGCCCCGCGTTCAGCATAACCCGGCAGGAATCCACTTAAATCCAGCGGGGCGCTGTCCAAACAACCGGGGCCAGCTCTTACCTTGGGGACAACACTATGAGCACGACGATCCTCGATCGCCTTATGCATCATTGCCATCTGCTTGAGTTCGACGGACGCAGCTATCGGCTCAAAGAAGCCGCTGAAGCTCTTGCCCGGGAAACAAACTCAAACTAACAGTCCCTTGTCCTGCCTCGCGGGTGGAGGAATTTGACTGACCACACCCGGAGGAATTTGAAGTGACCCGCGGGGCGGAAGTGGCCTTGATGGAGGATTAATTGGGCACGGCCCGTCCGGCCAAAAGCGCATGCTTAGACGTTCGTCGTGTTGTTTCGAATGAGCTTCGGACACGAAAACGTACCGGCGTTTATGCTGTACAAATGAACAGGCGTGCCGACCTTCTGGGTGATTTCGCCTTTGAGACGTTGCGGCGCGCGTGAAACCCGAATGCATTCCATTCGAGATCGAAACGGCGGTCGAGTCTATTGCAATGGTTTGCCGTCGTCACCGGCGTTGGCTCAAGGGCCTGTATGATCCGGCGGTGTTTACCGGCACCGCCCGAAGGTACATCGCAGCGTTCGGGAAATAGCACTCGATAGCTGATTGGTTGCGCCTCGGAGGTGAGATCAATTTTCCTGAAAGTGCGGTAGTTGCTGCGGGCGATCCTAACCGCGACCGAAGCTTTTCACGCCGTCCGCATGTTAGCTTTGCAGGTCAAGGCTCGCGAGCCGCTGCCGGTCCAGAATCACGATCTCGCGTTGGGTATTGCCGATGAAATCGAGGACACCATCAGTGTGCAATTGCGACACTGCACGCGAAACGGTTTCGACGGTCAAACCAAGGTAATCGGCGATGTCGCGCCGAGACATTGGGAGCGAGATCACGTCAGCAGCCGTGAGTCGTTCATCCATCTCGTGCAAGAACGCGGCAACGCGCTCCAGAGCAGTTTTACGTCCGAGCAGCAGCATATGGTCTTCGGCGTGTTGCAAGTTATTCGTCGTCAAGCTGAGCAAGGTGCGCCAGACAACCGCGTCATTCTCGGCGACCGTCTCAAGGTGTTGCCGCCTGATCAGGCGAACAGCGGTTTGGATGATCGCTTCCGCCGTAAATCGGTGGACTCCGCCGTTCTCGAGTCCAAAAATATCACCCGGCAAATGAAATGCGCCAATCTGGCGCCGCCCATCGGAGAGTAATTTGCAGGTCCGTACCGCGCCTTTCCTGACCTGGTAGACGTACTCGGCTGGCTCACTCTCGATGTAGATGGTTTTACCTTTCTTGTAAGTGAATTCACTCAAGCTGACGATCGGATTCGAGCCGCTCGATATGCCGAGCTCACTGAGCGAATTGATTAGGGATCTATGGTCTGTGGTGATGCTCACGAACATGGTCCGACACTCCTGAACCAGAATATACGAAGGGGAGCCTCGCGAATTGATCCGGCGCAATCTATGGATGTCATTGTAACAAGCGGCCATGAAGAGGAGAAGTCGTGTCATTGTGACGCAGTGCGCGCGCAGCAGTTGAGGTGACGCAATGTGTTGTCCTCCGGTCGAGGGGGGCCCCGCAACGCGCGTCGGAGCGAACGAAGCGATCATGGATTGAGTGCCATACGAGTGTTCTGCTGCGCGAAGGCGACAAGTCGCGCTTAAAAGATGCGTTTCACTGCGGAGTATCTTTGAAAGGCGGCTTCGGATCGCGAGCGAGTGTGTCCAAGACCAAGGACGGGTGCGGATAATCGGCTCCGGCCCTCTTAAGCCCACCCTGATATCCAACGTCTGCTCAAGAGCCCCCGTCGAGGCTCAGAGCTGGCCCCGCAAATTCGGACAGTAGCTTGAGTGGATTTTCTGCCTGACAGCGGCGAGGATTCTTGCTGCGAATCAGGAGCGAAGATGACGAAGAAGAGCCGCCGGACGCATTCTCCGGCATTCAAGGCGAAGGTTGCTTTGGCTGCGGTCAAAGGCGACAAGACACTGGCGGAGCTGGCGCAACTGTTTGATGTTCATCCGAACCAGATCACGATCTGGAAAAACCAGCTCCTGGAAGGCGCCGCCGGCGTGTTTGGGCATGACAAGACATCGGCCGAGACGCCGGTCGATTTGAAGGCGTTACATGCCAAGATCGGCGAGCTGGCGTTGGAAAACGATTTTTTGTCCGGCGCGCTCACCAAGGCGGGCCTGCTGAGCGCAAAGCGATGATCGACCGCGATCATGATCTTTCTATCGTGCGCCAGGCGAAGGTCCTGAAGCTGGCTCGCAGCACGGTCTACTATGAACCTCGGCCAGTTTCGGCCGAGGACCTTGCCTTGATGCGTCGGCTCGATGAGCTGCATCTCGATTATCCCTTCGCGGGAGCGCGTATGCTGCGATCGTTGCTGCGGCGGGAGGGCGTATACGCCGGTCGCCGCCACATCGCGACGCTGATGAAGCGCATGGGGATCGAGGCGGTCTATCGTCGCCCGAACACGAGCAAGCCGGCTCCGGGTCACAAGATCTACCCGTACCTGTTGCGCGGATTGAAGATCGAGCGGCCCGACCATGCGTGGGCAATGGACATCACCTACATTCCGATGCGGCGTGGCTTCGTCTATCTCGCGGCGGTCGTCGATGTGTTCAGCCGACGGGTCCTGGCCCATCGCGTCTCGATCACAATGGAGGCGGCCTTCTGCGTCGAAGCGGTCCAGGAGGCGTTGGCGAAGCACGGCAGGCCCGAGATTTTCAACACGGATCAGGGCAGCCAGTTCACCAGCCTCGAGTTCACCGATGTGCTGCTGGACGCGAAGATCGCCATCAGCATGGACGGCAAGGGCGCCTGGCGCGACAACGTGTTTGTCGAGCGGCTCTGGCGCACGGTCAAATACGAAGAAGTATATCTCCGCGCCTACGACAGCGTGTCCGAGGCGCGAGCGTCAATTGCCAAGTATCTGGCCTTCTACAATCAGGGACGCCCTCACTCGAGCCTTGACGGGCGCACGCCCGACGAGGCTTACTTCGGCACGCAAGCTATGGTGATGGCCGCATGACCGTCGCCGACGGTTTTGTCGTCGCTCTGGTCGGGCTACGCCCTCCCGACGCAACGACAAAACCGTAAAGCCCCGCGTTCAGCATAACCCGGCAGGAATCCACTTAAATCCAGCGGGGCGCTGTCCAAACAACCGGGGCCAGCTCTCTCCGTGCTTGCGCGCCACCTCGGACACCTGGGCACCAGGTAGCAGGCTCTCGGCGACGATCCGGGCTCTCTCAGCCTCCGAACGCACACGGCGCCCCGAGGGTCCTTCGAGGACCTCCAGCCGGCTCACCGGCCCTACCGGTGAGCCGGCCAAATGGACGTCCTTTTTGCTGTCCAATCCCATCCAAACCTCCGTTCCAAGTCGGAGGCTTCTTCGCACATTCATTCTAACTCTGAAGCCAGGGTAGCGGCTTCGCGCTTACGAAGGAATGGCACAAGGTCCATCAGCGCAACGAACCGCTCGACCTCCGCGTCCACAACATCGCGGCGCGGCTCTCGCTCGGGATCAATATCGAGCGCCGTTTGATGACCTTGCGCGCCGCAGCGGCGAACGCGCTGAATGCCGCTCCGCAGCCGACCGCCGCGCGCGAAGAACCCGTCCCGGCGGCTCCTGAGGCCGTTCCTGCGCGGCGGCGCATCCGCAGCCGTGGCGTTGAAAGTTAGGAATTGAGCAGTTAGATGAAGAGAATGATGACCGGAGATAATGTTCGAGCCGCCCGTGCGAAGCTGGGCCAAATGTGGAAGCCCGGCGGCGGCGCGCTGACCGCGCAAGAGCTTGTGCCCGCCCTTGGCGCTGTCTGACCACGGCACCGACCACGTTTACAACGTGGAGAAGAGCGAATCCGCCGTGTCGGGCACTATCGAGATGCTTCTGCGCATCTCTCGCCGGTGGAGTGCCGCCCGACGATGCCGTGATCTTCAAGGCCACGCCAAAGCGAGCGCGCTAGGTAGTCTTCTGGCAGCTAACTTCCGGCTGTGCTCTGTAAGCGGACGGTCGTCGGCATAGACGGGGTTGTCCGAGATGGGCCAAAACCAGCCGCACCCGCTTGGGCGGCTTCCGCTTGAAGCAGAACGCAGCTTGGGTATCTGGGGCCCGCATCAATCTGCTATCGTCGCGCGCATGATGGTAAATTGACCGTTGCCCGCATCGGCTGCGGTACCCCATACATGCATGAGCGCCAGAGCCACTCGACAGGACCGAACCGATAGTGGCGCAGCCACCACGCGCTGAACCCCACCTGCGCGACATACACGAAAATGCCGATCGCCAGTGTCGCGGCCACGCCGAGGCGGCCAAATTGGCCTAGACCATAGCCGTAGAAGATCCAGCCGCAGATCACAGATTGCGCCAGATAGTTGGTTAGCGCCATGCGGCCAAGCGGCGCGGCCCAGCCCAGCATCCTCCGCTCGCCCGAGAGGTTCACAGCGGCGATGACCGCGGCCGCATAACCCACGGCCAACACGACCGCCCCCAGCTGTTCCACCGGAAAATGCGCGCGCCCGAGCGACGGCCCATCGAAGAGCTCTTGTCCTGCTGCCGCGAGACTCAATCCGCCGCCGAGAAGAATGCCAAAGGTTGCGACGACGAACAGCAGGCGCCGGTTCGCCGAGGCCCGACGCAAAACCCCGCTGCGCCACGCGAGGGCGCCAACGAGGAACAGCGCGACAGTGCGCGGAAAGACCACGACGTGCGCCGGAAAAATCGCCGGCACCTCGCGGATCCGGAACGCGAGCACATCGAAAAATCCGCCCGTGCCGTAGGCACGCATCGCGTCCGCGGCAAGAGCGGCCATCCCGGCTGTTCCCGGCAGCGGCACGATCGGCGGTAGCACCGGCATGGTCACGTAGAGCCCCAGGAGCAGCAGGGCTGCACCCGCCATGAGCCACCGCGCGCAGCCGAGGAAGGGCAGCACCACGAAGCCCGCCAGCGCATATTCGACGAGAATGTCGCCGTTCCAGATCAAATAGAGATGCACCAGGCCAATCGCCAGCAACACCACCAGCCTGCGCCCGAGCAAGATCATGCGCCGTGCATCGCCGGCAAGCCGCTCGAATTGGATGACGAGGCCGACGCCGAACAGCAGCGAGAACAGCGCAAGCGCCTTCCAGTCGACGGCGACCGTCAGCACAGCCGCCACCACCCGGTCGAGCGGCCCCGCCGGCTCCGCGTTCGGCAAGAACGGCGCGTAGAAGGAGACCCGAAATATGGTCACGATGTTCATGGCGAGCACGCCGAACAGGGCCAAGCCCCGCAGCACGTCAATCGCGTCGAGCCGCTCCGACGGGCTCATAGGCTTTGGAGGCGCTTCACTCGCCATTGGCGCGCTGCGTGAGCCGATGCTTCCGCTGGAAATCGCAGGACTCCCAATTTCCGGTGGAGAGATTTAGAATCCTGCCTCGTGCCGCGTCAAACTACCTGAATTGGGCAAAGTCTCACAATGCGCTCGATGTGAGTTCGGGGTTTTGCCGGTTCCAGTCGATGTGGTCCGGATGGCACCGCCGAGGTCGGTTCGGGGCAAAAGCGGCAAGACTTTGGATAAGCTTAACATTTCCGGTCAGCCCCGGTAAGCGGAAGTCTGCACGAGTTGAGGTCGTGCTAAGGGAGATCGGAACGAGCGGTCAGCGTTACACGATCAAGGATCGTGAGCTTTGGTGCGCCGATTTGCGCCAACTCGATCAGCGCGCCCAACACTTGGAAAAGCGGGCAGCGCGTGCGAAGCGCGGCGGCATTCGTACCCAGCGGGTGATCCCGCTGTGATTAAGCCCGTCGCTCCGACCCTTATGGACCGCTTCCTGGCGGGCGTCGCGCCAAACTTCGCGACGCGCCGCTACCACGCGAGCTATGCGGGATTTTGGGTGACGAGGCGATCAGGCGGCGTGGTTTTCCGGCACTTGGATGACCTCGATGCCGTTTTCGAATCTGACACCTGCGCTGACCTTCGGCAACTGATTTGTGCCTTTCAGCCGCCGCCAGGTCTTTGATGCGGCGCAGAGCAGCTTGAACACCATCAACTTGGCAGTCGTTGACGATAACGAACCTTTCGTGCGCACCGTTCTGTGCCGGACCGTCGCGAACACGCTTTCGATGGGATTCGTCGTCCGCAAGTGGTCCCAATGCTCGGCGGGGAATTCGTAGAACGCAAGCATTGCGTCGCGATCTTTCGTCAGGCACTCGACCGCCTTGTCGTACTTCGCTCCGTATTTCTCGGCAAAGACATCGATCGCCACTTCGGCCGAAGCTCGGTTGGACGCCAAATAGACCTCGCGCAGATCCTTCTTCATGCTGGCCTGTACCGACACTGCGACTTTGTTCAAGATATTCGCGGTTTTGTGCACCCAGCACCGCTGATGTCGCGTGGCGGGAAAGACCTCGTCGAGCGCCTTCCAGAAGCCGAGCGCGCCGTCACCGACGGCGATTTCCGGGGCGATCTTCAGCCCTCGGGTTTTCGCCTCGACGAGCAGTTCGTGCCAGCTCTGCGTGCTCTCGCGCACGCCGACCTGGAAGCCGATGAGTTCCTTCTTGCCTTCCGGCGTCGCGCCGATCAGCACCAGCATGCATTCGCTGTGGTCTTCCATGCGAGCCTGCAGGAAGACGCCGTCCGCCCACACGTATACGTACCGGCGCGCCGACAGATCGCGCTTCTGCCAACGCTCGTACTCGAGCTGCCACTCCGTCGTCAGTCTGGAAACCACCGCCGGAGAAAGATTCGGCGCATCCTTGCCCAAGAGCGCCGCCAGCGCCTCCTGGAAGTCGCCCGTCGAGATGCCTCGCAGGTACAGAACCGGCAAAAGTGCATCCAAGCTCTTCGTGCGCCGTGCCCACAACGGCAGGATCGCCGAGGTGAAGCGGATCCGCTCGCCATCGCTGGTCACCGCGCGATCGCGAATCTTTACCCGGGCGACTTCGACGGCGCCGATCCCCGTCTGGATCGTCCGCACTGGACCATGGCCGTGTCGCACGAGGCGGTCGCGGCCATCGGGAAGCTTCAAGCCCTTCATCGCGGCGAGAAACGCCTCGGCTTCCATCTCGACAGCCTGCGCAAGCAGCTGCCGAGCTCCAGATCGCAAAATATTCGTCAGTGGATCGTCGATCTCATCGGGCGGGAGTGTCAGAAGTTTTGTGTAAGAGCGTCTCTGTGAGGGGTTTGCGGGGTCAGCGGACTGACCCCATAGGGTCAGTCCGCTGAGCCTGCAAAGCGCTCGCCGAACTGGATGGCAAACTGGCCCATTGCGGCCGTCCATGCAACCGGTCGTCGCCAATGGATGCCGGCATTTCTGATGGCGAGGTAAAGCAGCTTCATCGCCGCCTCGTCGTTGGGGAAGCTGCCGCGTGTTTTGATGATCTTGCGCAGCGAACGGTTCAGCGCCTCGACCGTGTTGGTGGTATAGATCATTTTGCGTATCTCCGGCGCGAAGGCGAAGAACGGAATGACGTGCTCCCACGCCCGGCGCCAGGCCGCCCCGATCGCGGGATAGCGCTTGCCCCACTCGGCTTCGAAGTCCTCGAGCCTGAGCAGAGCGGCGTCGGCATTCTCGGCATGATAGATCGCCTTGATCGAGGGAAGGATCGCCTTGCGATCCTTCCAGGACACGAAGGATAGGCTGTTGCGGATCAAATGCACGATGCAGGTCTGGACCATCGCCTTGGGAAAGACGCTGTTGATCGCCTCGGGAAAGCCCTTCAGACCGTCGACGACGGCGATCAGGATGTCGGCGACGCCGCGGTTCCTCAGATCGTTCATGACCTTGAGCCAGAATTTGGCGCCTTCGGTTTGCTCGATCCAAAGCCCGAGCACGTCTTTCTCGCCCGATGCAGTGATGCCCAGCACGACGTAGACTGCCTTGTTCTTGACCATCCCCTCATCGCGAATCTTGACCCTGAGCGCGTCGAAGAAGACCACCGGATAGATCGCTTCCAGCGGCCGGCTCTGCCATTCGCGGACCTCGTCGAGAATCGCGTCGGTGACCTTGCTGATCAGATCGGGGGACACCTCGGTGCCGTAGAGCTCGGCCAGATGGCCCTGGATCTCCCGTACCGTCATGCCCCGCCCGTAGAGACTGATGATCTTCTCGTCGAAGCCGTCGAAGCGGGTCTGGCCCTTCGCGACGATCACCGGTTCGAACGTGCCGGCGCGGTCGCGCGGCACCTCGATCTCGATCTCGCCGTCGTCCGTCAACAGCGCTTTGCTGCTTGTGCCGTTGCGGCTGTTGCCCGACCCGCGGCCCGCCGGGTCGCCCTTCTCATAGCCAAGGTGGTGGGTCAGCTCCGCACCCAGTGCGCGCTCCAGAAGCGCCTTCTTCAGTCGTCTGAAAAGCCCGTCTTCGCCGGCTAAGTCTTCTGGCTTGAGGCTGCCCCCGGCAAGAAGCTGGTCCAAAATCTCAGGTGAAAAATCCGTAGCCATGTGAGTCTCCTGTCAAAGGTAAACTCACAGAAACCATCTTACACCGAGTTACTGACACCCTCCATCGGGCTGACGCAGTGGGACAATGTTGCTATGCTCGTTCATGGCGTATCGCTCTCCTTGAGGTTCTGGCAGGCTCGACACCCGCCTCGATACGCCGCCTATCTCATTCCGTCATCACCCAGTTTCCCGCATAGCTCCTACCACGCGCGCCTCTCTCTCAACTACATGGGCCAGTACGCCGGTGCGCGCTCGAACCGGGCGGCGCTCAAGGCGTGGAAAACGCATCCCGGCTCGGCCGATTCCGACTCGCTTGGCGATCTTCCCACGCTGCGCAGCCGCTCGCGCGATCTCGGCCGCAACAACCCCATCGCCGCCGGTGCCAAGCAAACCTCCAAAAACAACGTCGTTGGCTCCGGCCTGCGCGTGCGCTCGAAGCTGAACCCGAAGCTTGTCGGCCTCTCTCCGGAAACCGCCGAGTTGTGAGAGCGCAACACCGAGACGCTGTTCGATCTTTGGGCGCAGTCAAAGCTCTGCGACATCACGCTCACGCAGAATTTCTATGAGCTTCAGGGGCTCGTTTTCAACGCGGTGTTTGAGTCCGGCGACACGTTCGTGCTGCGGCGGCCCCCGAAACGCCCGAATGCCGTTGTGCCGCTCGCGCTCAACGTGATCGAGGCTGCTCGCCAGTCGTGATATCCTCAATGGAATCGGCGAGGCAGTCGAGACGCGCGGCTTCGCCCACATGACCAGCGGCCCTTCCATTGGCGCGCTGCTCGATCAACTTGACTGCACGCAACGCGCGCTCAACCTCGCCGTCGCGAGATGACCTTCTTCGCGATCATTTCAGTTAGCGGATCGTCACCATCCTTCACGCAAACGGTATAGAGCGCTTGCTTGTAAGCCGCCCTGATGCGGTTGACCATTTCGGGCTCCATCGCGGCGTCTCGAACCATTCGGTGAATAATTCACATGTCTCAACCTGGGGTTCGGCACGTCTCCCTCCGACTGAGACGAACCATAAACGCTTCCCCCGAACGGAGTTCACCGAGAGAAGCAATGCTAGAACGTGAATTTAGTATTCCCCCGGGACTGGTAAAGCGACGCGCATCGTCCGGACCGGGCGCATGCTTCGCGGTGGCCTTTTGACCTTTGGTTTCTCGCAAAAAGTGGCTTCCCGAGCCGTGATTGGCCCGCCGCCGGGACCGTCACTCCAGACGCCGATGGCATTGTGACCGACCAACCCTGATAGGTGCGTCTTGGGTCTCTTCGGAGATACGATGTGACGCGTAAGGGGCGGCTGCGTAGGGTAAGAGACTAGATGACTAATAGGCGCGTGCTTTGGTTCGCTCTCGGGCTCGGGCTCTGTGTCGGCCTTATTCTGTGGCTGGTTTTGCGCGGCGGGCTGGCCGGTAAGGGCGACGGCGTCCGTGCGGATGACAACCCTCTGATCGACAAGGTTAGATCAACTTGGCGAGCGGAGGATGGTGAGACGGCGGAGGAAATCTTTGCCAAGGTCGCGACGGTAGCCCACTTCGTTCCCAGAGGATGGGAGGTTGGCCGAAAGACCGACACTGGCGAGCGCGTTGTCTTTTCATGGGCCAAACACAGGTCTGACAAAACGACGGACGAAAATATGGTCATGTGGGAGGTGGCCCCCGATGGCACGGCGAAACTTGTGACTCTATATGCGAAACCGATGGAACTAGAGCATTTCATGTTTTGATAGAAGCGTATCCAGCGTTTTCGAAGTAGTTGCTGCATTCGTTGGGTTGGATGGTTGTGATGAGGTCGCCGATATGGCGGCAAATGTCGTCAACCGTGCGTTTCTGGGCGGAACGCATCCAGTGCTTGATCTTGGCGAAGGTCTGTTCGATCGGATTGAGGTCGGGGGAGTATGGCGGCAGATACCAGAGCCTGGCGCCGGCCGCTTTGATCAGGCTGCGCAGGGCAACAGACTTGTGGCTGCCGAGATTGTCCATGATGACGATGTCGCCCGGCTGAAGCTGCGGGACGAGAACCTGCTGAACATAGGCGCGGAAGCATTCGCCGTTGATTGGGCCGTCGAACAGGCAAGGGGCAGTGAGACGGTCACAGCGCAAGGCGCCAAGGAATGTCAGCGTCCGCCAATGACCATGTGGCGTGAAGCTCCGCACCCGCTCGCCTTTTGGCCCCCATCCGCGTAATGGAGCCATGTTGGTCTTGATCCAGGTCTCGTCGATAAAGACCAGGCGTCGAGGGTCGAGATTGGCCTGCCATGAGCGCCAGCGCTGGCGTCTACGTGCGATGTCGGAGCGAGCCCGCTCGAGCGCGAGCAGCGTTTTTTTTTGAACCGCAGCCCTTCGCGGCGCAGGAACGTCCAAACCGCATTGTGGGAGACCTTGACCCCGCGCGCGGCGAGTTCGTCCTTGAGGGCGTGCAGCGTCAAATGCGGCGTCTGACTGATCCTCTCCTTGATGAAGGCGCGATGCGGCTCAAGAACGGGCTTGCGATGGCCGCCCATCTTGCCAGGGGCCACTGAGCCGGTCGCTCGATAACGTTGCGACCACTTCACAACTGACGACACCGCAACGCCAAACCGCGATGCCACCGAACGGCAGCTCTCGCCCTTTGCAACCGCCGCAACCGCCCGTTTACGCAGATCATTGGATATCGGTCGGACCATCGGATGCTGGCCTCCAGCCCAGCCAGCATCTTGAATCATATTCGTCCGAAATCGGGAATCTGGAGGGTTCTGTGAGGTCGCGCTCACGCGAGGGCGCGGCAAGCGCTTGTAACGCGACCTCATTGAAGCCGGATTGAACGAAGCCGCGGGAGAATATGCACGGTGGTGCGGCTATGGGGATAGTTTGAGATCGCGGGTTGCTATCGGCAGACTGCGGAGCTGACGCGGCGACGTTTTGGTTGCGCAATGGCGGCAACTTGAGACAGAGAGCATTTTACCGGCTGTAGCGATCGATGGCCCGCTGCATCGAACAATTTCCATCGCGCTGTTTGGCCGCACGGATTCGGCAGCGTCTGCGATGATCGAGACGATGGGATCATAATGACGAATGACGATCTTCGTGCACGGTATAAGTTGGCTCACGATGTGTCGCACCGGTACGATTGGGTGGGAGCGCCGGAACAGCTGAAGCTGTGTCGAAAGCGCTCGATGATGCGCATGACGCCACCACAATCAGGGCAGGCGGGAGCCTTGGCCCACGTCAGAGCGTCCGAATCCACAGGCGACGGCTCGCCATCGTTTGGCGGTGTCCGCTCACGATCGAGAAGTTTGCGGCAAAGAGCAAGTTTGGCAGCGCGATGGCCGTTGGCCATGAAGCCGAAGTGGCGGATGCGATGGAAGCCATCGGGCAGCGTGTGAAGAAGGAAGCGGCGGATGAACTCGTCGGGCTTGAGCTTCATGATCTTTGTCGCGCCATTCTGGCGGTAGTCCTTCCAGGTAAAGGCGACGTGATCCTCGTCGAGGGCGACGAGCCGGCTGTTGGCGATTGCAACGCGATGGGTATAGCGGCCGAGATAGGCCAGCACCTGCGCGGGGCCGCCGAACGGCCGTTTGGCGTAGACGACCCAGCTGATGCGCCGCATAGCGACGAGGTGAGCTGCGAAGGCGGCAGGCTCGGCCAGGGATGCGAGATCGCCGAAGAAGTTCAGGGTGCCGGCGTCGAAGGCGGCGGTCAGACGTTCGAGGAACAGGCGTCTGAACAGCCGGGCGAGCGGTTTGACGGCCAGGAAGAAGTTTGGTCGGCTGGCGATCCAGTGCGCGCTATCGGGCGAGAGGCCGCCGCCCGGCACGACGCAGTGGACGTGGGGATGGTGCGTCAGCGCCTGCCCCCAGGTGTGGAGGACGGCGACGACGCCGATCCCGGCGCCGAGCCGGCGTGGATTGGCGGCGAGCGTCGACATTGCCTCGGCGGCGGCTTTGAACAGGATCGCATAAACGATGGCCTTGTTCTGAAAGGCGATCGCGGCGATCGGAGCCGGCAGTGTGAAGACGATGTGGAAATAGGGAACCGGCAGCAGGTCGGCTTCTCGCGCGGCGAGCCACGCGGCTCGGGCTGGCCCCTGACACTTCGGACAGTGCCGGTTGCGACAGGAATTATAGGCGATCCGCGTCATGCCGCAGTCGTCGCAAGCCTCCATGTGGCCGCCGAGCGCCTCGGTCCGGCACGCCACGATCGCGCTCATCACGCGCCGCTCGACCCGACCGAGATGACCGGCATGTACACGGCGATAGGTGTCGCCATGCCGGCGCAGAATATCGGCGATCTCGATGGCGGGCCTGTTGCAGCGGCTGTCGGGGCGGATCATCACCCGCATCCCGCCGCGGCCAGCGACAGGCGATCGAGCGGGCTCTGCGTCGCCCGGATCGTATCGGTGGCGACCTGCGTGTAGCGCGCTGTCGACGACAAATTATTGTGCCCGAGCAAGACCTGGATGATCCGGATATCGGTTCCGTTCTCGAGAAGATGCGTCGCGAAGCTGTGGCGCAGCGTGTGGAGCGTGACGCGCTTGGTCAGGCCCGCAGCCTTCACCGCCGACCGACAGGCGGCGTGCAACACGGTCTGATCGATCGGATGATCTTCGTCACGACCAGGGAACAGATAAAGCCGCGGCCGGGCGAGCCGCCAGTACGTGCGCAGGATACCCAGCAGCTGGGGCGACAGCATCACGTTGCGGTCCTTCGCCCCCTTGCCGTGGCGCACCTGGATGACGCCGCGGGCGCTGTCGATGTCTTCGATCCGCAGTCCCGCGACTTCGGAGGCCCTGAGTCCGGCCGCATAGGCCGTGGTGAGCGCGGCGCGGCTCTTCAGGCTGGACACGGCCTCGAGGAACTGAACCACTTCGTCGGCGCTGAGCACGACCGGCAGCTTGCGCGGTTCTCGCGCATAGGGAATGCGCTCCGGGATCAGTGCCTCGCCGAGCGTGACGCCGTAGAAAAACCGTAGCGCACAGACGATCTGGTTCAGCGCCGGCCATGAGATGCCGGTCGAGACCAGATGCACCTGGAAGGCGCGGACGTCTTCCAGCTCTAACCGGTCAGGCGATCGGCCAAAATAGCGGCTGAACTTCGAAACCGCGCTGATGTAGGATCGTTGCGTCGCCGGCGACAGATTGCGGACGGTCATGTCTTCGATCATGCGGCGGCGAAGAGGGCTCAAATCGGCCATCTCATACTCCTGTCTGAGGGGGTGGGCTCCAACACCCACATCCTCTCAGCCAGGAGGCGATCTACGCCACCTTGCCCCTCACGCCGCGGCAGCGGCTTCGTTCAATCCCTCCCGATTCAATCAACCGCTCTAGGCTGGCAAGCGTTCGCACTGTCTCTTGTTGTTGACGAGGTAGCCAATAACGAAAGAGGCGTGAACCGCCGCTTTCTGCATGATCCCGCTAACTTCAACTTCGTGACGACCGCACAAGGCAAGTTGGGCGATCTTCTGCGGCGCGGCCGCTGCACTATCGGCGAACCGGTTGGAGTGCACTACTCGCCAAAGGCAGACGATCAGCAAGCCGCCGAGGACGACCTGTGGCACGTCGAGCTTTCGGTCGGCTGCAATGTTCAAGGACTTGGCGACGGAGCCATCATTTTCGAGAGGCCCAAACGGCAAGATTGGGAACCGCAATCCGTGTTCGCCAAGCTTTTCGCCACGTCTTCGCCCGGCTCTTGGTTTGAGCTTGCAGTCCCAAAAGACCCGGAAGCATTCGAGCCGACCCGAAGGACATTGCAAAAATGAAGGCAGAAAACAAGCTGGAGATGCAGGGCCGTCTATCATAGTTAGCGTTGATACATACGATCGCGCGCGCAGAGAACCGGGCGCGAGAGCCTGTCATCCGGGGTAGACCATGGATGCACTGGCGAGCAAGCCGACCGTGGAAACATGGCCGTTGCCCCATATAGGCCTCTGTGAACGCAATTCCGGCGCCATTCGCCCGAGGAAATCCAGCAGATCGCGGCATCGCCAGTGGGGCTGGACGATGCCGATCCTTGCGGCGGATGACGGCATGGCTCTCGCAGGTCACAGGCGGCTCGCCGCGGGCAAACAGCTCGGCCTCGCCGAGGTGCCAATCGTCGTCGCGTGCGGTTGGAGCGATCAGCAGAAGTGCGCCTATGTCATCGCCAACAATCGGCTGACAGACGCCAGCGATTCGGACGACGAGATGCTGCGGCTCGAATTGTCCGACCTCGTGGAGGGCGGCTTCGAGAACGCGCTGACTGGCATAACCGGGTAGGTCGGAATCCAGGAGTTCGTCCTTGCGCGCCGCCGCCGCAGTCCGAGCACGCAACAGGAGTCGGAGCCGTCGCTTGTCTTGCAAGGATCGTGCGATCAGTCGTATTCTCGCCTGTGTGCTCCGATCACAGATTTAGAGCAGCAATCCCGACGCACAACACAAACAGGCCATCGTCAACGGCTCGGCTCCCCGGCGCGGTAGGCTCCACGAGCGAGCGCCGCGCGCGGCGCGTCTGCCTAGGGTCTGTACCTAAATAGCGCCACGTGATTCTCTTGCCTACGTGTTGATTCGGGGGCGAGAGAATGCGCGCTGGTTTGTTTTGGCTGAACGACAGGCAATGGGCGCGTATCGAACCGCATCTGCCGAGGGGACTGACGGGGCCGGATCGGGACGACGACCGACGCATCGTCAGCGGCATCATTCACATGCTGCAATCGGGTGCACGATGGCGTGATTGTCCACGTGAATACGGCCCTTACACGACGATCTACAATCGCTTCAATCGCTGGGCCAAGCGAGGACGATGGTGCGCAATCTTCGAAGCGCTGGCCAAGCCTGGCGAAGACGGCGTCGTACTGTCGCTCGACTCGACCTCGATTAAAGCTCACCGGTGTGCCTCCGGCGGAAAAGGGGGGAGCACAATCAAGCAATCGGCCGCTCGCGCGGAGGCCGCACGACAAAAATCCATGCGCTGAGCGATCCGCTCTGCCGGCCGGTCGTCCTGCATCTGACTCCAGGCCAGGATGCCGATATCGCTGCGGCTCCCGATGTCCTGGCGCTCGCGCCACCCATGAGCGTGCTCCTCGCCGACAAAGGGTATGATGGCGACAAGCTTCGCGGCGCAATCATTCGTCGTGGCGCCAAGCCCGTAATCCCCAATAAATCTAACCGTGTCGTCATCCATCGCTTCAACAAACGCGCCTACAAAGGACGAAATGTCATCGAACGCTGCTTTTGCAGGCTCAAGGACTTCCGGCGCATCGCCACGCGATATGACAAGCTCGCCCGTAATTTTTTGGCCGCTGTTCATCTCGCCGCTCTCGTCGCATATTGGCTCAATTGAGTCTGGACCCTAGGTCATCAGTGAGCCGTCCGAGGGCAGCATTGAACTGCTCCCACAAGCGGAGCCATCGCTCCAATTTCGCCGCCTCATCAGGGGGCTGCTGCCTAAGTCCGTCGGCCCCGGCTGGCTAATCGCATCCCCGACCGATTCTTCGGGCCCGCCGCAAAGCACATGCCAATTGCTCAAGAGATAGCGTTCTTGCGTCGTGAGGTCGCGAACGGTAGGTCCCAGTGTGCCCGTGATCCGCTGCTTGAGATTGCCCACGCTGAGACCCGGCTGGACAAGACGTCGGGGCGCGCACGGAGTTCCGGTGTGAGGGCTGTAGCCGATCTCCAGGACATCGAGGTCGATCCCGTCGATCCTGTTCGGCAGTCTCTGGTCGACGGACAGACGCTGCTTCCGGTTCATATGAAGTCGAACCGACAGCCGGGCGGTACGCATGCCGTCCTTAAAGGCAAACCCGTAGTCGACCCTCGAAACACCATCGAGCGACCGAGGCAGGCCTCTTGGCCTTGTTCAACGCAATCGCAGCACGGGAAGGTGGCCAGCGCGCCATTGGCCGACGATCACTGCGAGCTGAACGGTATTGACCAGAGAAAGTCCGTTCGCAATCGTCCAGAGGCGTAGGCGCGATCGTTTTGAAGATCGGGCTTGCCGCGAAAGACTGGAAGGAACACCGGTCCGCCTTGGCCGTACCAATTTGACCTTCGAGCGGACCGTTGTGGCAGTTCACGTGCGGTTGCCCGATCCGCCATCCGGAAAACCGGCCTCAAGCTGTTATTCTGTGAGGACGGCGGCCTTAACGGATGTCCTGCTTCTTCTTTGCAACCAACCGCTACCAGATAAGGCAGGTATGACGTTTTAAAGGTTCTGGTACCCTCTTGGTCATCGAAAGCTCCAGCGAGCCACTCAGCCCGTAGCAATCCTTTCCGGGAGATATGGAATGCCTGAGATCGTAGGCGAAGACGGAAAACGCGAACGGCGAGCACGTGGAGGACCCGAACTGGCCGAGGCATCGCCCCCTGGAGCAGGTGGCACCACGGATCATGTTGGAGAAAAGACCTCAGCTGCATCGCGCATTTCATTCACGGTTCCGGAATGGCAAAAATCAATCGAGGCGACAAGAAACCTGTTCGCCGCGGCGCTCCGCGACGCGCTAAAGCTGACTGCTTCCTCTCTGCATGATCAGGCCACTTTTATGAAGACTCTTGCGGACTCCAAAACTCCCTCTGAGCTACTGAAGTGCAACCTGGATTATGCGGAGCAATCCTGGTCGAAATTGTTCGGCGAGGGCTCGAAGATGTTGGATCGTCTCAAGCAGAGCCAACGGTCTTCGGTAAGTTAAGAAATCGCCAAGCTTGAAATAGGCTGATGGCGCGATATTCTCTCCGGTGTGCGTTCGGGAGACCTGAGGAAGTCGGCCCGCGTTCAGACCATGCCTATTGCTAGTTTTGAACTCGACATGATCTTTTACTGGAGCGCTGTCTGCGCTGCATCAGAGAATTGTTTGATCTCGTCGGCGCTCGGCATCTCGGTGACATAACTAGCGTTCGTTTGTTGTTGCGCACTCGCGATTGTGTTTTTCAACGACGTAAGTTTCTCCCGTAGCGGGGTCGTGTATTCTCTCAGCTGCTCGACCGTGAACAGGCCAGCGCCATACGCTTTGTTGTAGCGATCAGAGCTGGCCCCGCAAATTCGGACAGTAGCTTGAGTGGATTTTCTGCCTGACAGCGGCGAGGATTCTTGCTGCGAATCAGGAGCGAAGATGACGAAGAAGAGCCGCCGGACGCATTCTCCGGCATTCAAGGCGAAGGTTGCTTTGGCTGCGGTCAAAGGCGACAAGACACTGGCGGAGCTGGCGCAACTGTTTGATGTTCATCCGAACCAGATCACGATCTGGAAAAACCAGCTCCTGGAAGGCGCCGCCGGCGTGTTTGGGCATGACAAGACATCGGCCGAGACGCCGGTCGATTTGAAGGCGTTACATGCCAAGATCGGCGAGCTGGCGTTGGAAAACGATTTTGTGTCCGGCGCGCTCACCAAGGCGGGCCTGCTGAGCGCAAAGCGATGATCGACCGCGATCATGATCTTTCTATCGTGCGCCAGGCGAAGGTCCTGAAGCTGGCTCGCAGCACGGTCTACTATGAACCTCGGCCAGTTTCGGCCGAGGACCTTGCCTTGATGCGTCGGCTCGATGAGCTGCATCTCGATTATCCCTTCGCGGGAGCGCGTATGCTGCGATCGTTGCTGCGGCGGGAGGGCGTATACGCCGGTCGCCGCCACATCGCGACGCTGATGAAGCGCATGGGGATCGAGGCGGTCTATCGTCGCCCGAACACGAGCAAGCCGGCTCCGGGTCACAAGATCTACCCGTACCTGTTGCGCGGATTGAAGATCGAGCGGCCCGACCATGCGTGGGCAATGGACATCACCTACATTCCGATGCGGCGTGGCTTCGTCTATCTCGCGGCGGTCGTCGATGTGTTCAGCCGACGGGTCCTGGCCCATCGCGTCTCGATCACAATGGAGGCGGCCTTCTGCGTCGAAGCGGTCCAGGAGGCGTTGGCGAAGCACGGCAGGCCCGAGATTTTCAACACGGATCAGGGCAGCCAGTTCACCAGCCTCGAGTTCACCGATGTGCTGCTGGACGCGAAGATCGCCATCAGCATGGACGGCAAGGGCGCCTGGCGCGACAACGTGTTTGTCGAGCGGCTCTGGCGCACGGTCAAATACGAAGAAGTATATCTCCGCGCCTACGACAGCGTGTCCGAGGCGCGAGCGTCAATTGCCAAGTATCTGGCCTTCTACAATCAGGGACGCCCTCACTCGAGCCTTGACGGGCGCACGCCCGACGAGGCTTACTTCGGCACGCAAGCTATGGTGATGGCCGCATGACCGTCGCCGACGGTTTTGTCGTCGCTCTGGTCGGGCTACGCCCTCCCGACGCAACGACAAAACCGTAAAGCCCCGCGTTCAGCATAACCCGGCAGGAATCCACTTAAATCCAGCGGGGCGCTGTCCAAACAACCGGGGCCAGCTCTTCCACAAAGGAGAGCAACGCCATGACGAGAGATATCACACCGGCTGATTGGCCGGCGACCGGGGCTGTGGACGAAGTGACCTGCCACTGAATTTTCATCCAGCGGCAGTTAGAGTCTCGGAGTTTTGTACGCCAAGTGGCGCGGGTGGAGCAACGGACGAACGGCGGAGCTGGTCGGGGTTGCGCAGCCGATCGTCCGTTGCGGTGAGGTGGGCGGCATAGGCCGCGGGGGTCAGGTATTTCAGCGATGAGTGGGGGCACTGGAGATTGTAGAAGCCCTCGATGAAGGCGAAGATATCGCGCTGGGCTTCGGCCCGGGTCTCATATTGGCGATGATGAACGAGCTCGGTCTTCAGGGTATGGAAGAAGCTCTCCATCGGGGCATTGTCGTAGCAGTCGGCTTTGCGGCTCATTGATGCCTTGATGCCGGCGGCCGACAGGATCGCGCGATAGTCCTGTGAGGCGTACTGCACGCCGCGATCGGAGTGATGGATCAATCCGCCTTCCGGCTGCTGCTGCTGATTGCCATCTTCAAGGCGGACGAGGCGAGTTCGACCTGCATGTGATCCCGCATCGCCCAACCGACGATCTTGCGGCTGAAGAGGTCCATGATGAGCTATGCGGGATTTTGGGTGACGAGGCGATCAGGCGGCGTGGTTTTCCGGCACTTGGATGACCTCGATGCCGTTTTCGAATCTGACACCTGCGCTGACCTTCGGCAACTGATTTGTGCCTTTCAGCCGCCGCCAGGTCTTTGATGCGGCGCAGAGCAGCTTGAACACCATCAACTTGGCAGTCGTTGACGATAACGAACCTTTCGTGCGCACCGTTCTGTGCCGGACCGTCGCGAACACGCTTTCGATGGGATTCGTCGTCCGCAAGTGGTCCCAATGCTCGGCGGGGAATTCGTAGAACGCAAGCATTGCGTCGCGATCTTTCGTCAGGCACTCGACCGCCTTGTCGTACTTCGCTCCGTATTTCTCGGCAAAGACATCGATCGCCACTTCGGCCGAAGCTCGGTTGGACGCCAAATAGACCTCGCGCAGATCCTTCTTCATGCTGGCCTGTACCGACACTGCGACTTTGTTCAAGATATTCGCGGTTTTGTGCACCCAGCACCGCTGATGTCGCGTGGCGGGAAAGACCTCGTCGAGCGCCTTCCAGAAGCCGAGCGCGCCGTCACCGACGGCGATTTCCGGGGCGATCTTCAGCCCTCGGGTTTTCGCCTCGACGAGCAGTTCGTGCCAGCTCTGCGTGCTCTCGCGCACGCCGACCTGGAAGCCGATGAGTTCCTTCTTGCCTTCCGGCGTCGCGCCGATCAGCACCAGCATGCATTCGCTGTGGTCTTCCATGCGAGCCTGCAGGAAGACGCCGTCCGCCCACACGTATACGTACCGGCGCGCCGACAGATCGCGCTTCTGCCAACGCTCGTACTCGAGCTGCCACTCCGTCGTCAGTCTGGAAACCACCGCCGGAGAAAGATTCGGCGCATCCTTGCCCAAGAGCGCCGCCAGCGCCTCCTGGAAGTCGCCCGTCGAGATGCCTCGCAGGTACAGAACCGGCAAAAGTGCATCCAAGCTCTTCGTGCGCCGTGCCCACAATGCGGATTTCACGGATCGTGAGCATCGATTTCGCGCGATCGTGAGCACTGAATTCAGACGATCGTGAGCAGCCCGCTACGGCCGATGGGAGATAGAGTCAGTGTTCTGGTTGGCCGTCAAGGGTGATGGTTTTGGCGCTGCGTTTTCGCATGCTTTCTCCGGTGAGCTGGAGGCGGTGGGCGTTGTGGACGAGGCGATCGAGAATGGCGTCGGCGACCGTGGGGTCCCCAATGGCTCCATGCCAGGTGTCCACGGGGAGCTGACTTGTGACGATGGTGGATGCGCGGCCATGGCGGTCCTCGAGGATTTCGAGCAGATCGCGGCGTTCCGCGGCGGTGAGCACCGATAGTCCCCAATCATCCAAAATCAGAAGCTGAGCGCGGCCGAGGCTTTTGAGGAGCCGGGCGTAACGTCCGTCTCCGCGCGCGAGCGCGAGCGCCTCGAACAGCCTTGGAACGCGATGATAGAGGACTGATCGGTTGTCGCGGCAGGCCTTGTGGCCGAGCGCGCAGGCTAACCAACTTTTGCCCAGGCCGGTTGCCCCGGTGACGAGCAAATTCTCGTGGCGATCGATCCAGCGACCTTCGACGAGTTTGGCGAAAACGGCGCGGTCGATGCCCCGCGGGGTGCGCAGATCGACGTCCTCGACGCAAGCAGTCTGGCGCAGTGCGGCGATCTTGAGGCGCGTGGTGAGCCGCCTGGTGTCGCGTTCGGCGGCTTCGCGGTCGACCAACAGGCCGATGCGATCTTCGAACGGCAGGGCTTCGAGATCGGGCGATCGGCGCTGCTCCTCGAAGGCCTTGGCCATTCCGGTCAGGCCAAGCTCGATCAGCCGTTCGTGGGTTGGGTGGTTAAGCATGCCGGGTCTCTCCTTGCTTCAGTGGAAGTAGTCGCGTCCGCGGATGTTGCCGTGGCGCAGGGGCTGGTGCTCGAAAGATTCGTCGAAGAACGTGCGATCGAGGCCGTTCTGGAGGATCGATCTAATCGAGGCGACGGAGCGCGCCTTGATGAGGATGCCCCTCCGGCAGGCTGCGTCGAGGCGTTCGGCGCCGTAGCTTTTGACGAGCGCCAGAATGCCAAGGCAGGTTCGAAAGCCTTGTTCTGGATGGGGGCGGGCGTCGATCACGGCCTGGAAAAACGCTGCTGTCGAAGGACCGATCCGCTCGCCGGCGGCGATCACCGCGGCGGGGGTCCATTTGCCGTAGCGGCGATGGGCGCTGGGCATGTGGTCGGCGATGGTGGTGTGTCCGCGTCGGTTGGGCGCGCGGGCATGGCTGGCGATCCGCTGGCCCTTGTGGAAGATCTCGACCGTCCGATCGTCGATACGGGCATCGACCAGCTCGCCAATCAGACGATACGGCGCGGAGTACCAATGGCCGTCGACCTCGACATGATAATCGGGAGCGAGGCGGCAGCGCTTCCAGCGTGCGAAGGCATAAGGCTGATCTGGCAGCGGGGTTAGCTTGGGTTTGTCGAGTTCGGCAAACAGTTCGGCGCGGCTTGAGCCGAAGCCACGCATTTGACGAGCATTGAGTTCGTCGACGAGTGTCTTGATGGCGGCGTTGAGCTCGGCCCGGGAAAAGAAGCGCTGATTGCGCAGCCGGGCCAGAATCCAGCGCTGGGCGATTTGCACCGCGACCTCGACCTTCGCCTTGTCTTTTGGGCGCCGCGGCCGTGCGGCGAGAATGGCCGTGCCGTAATGGCTCGCCATCTCGGCATAAGTGCGATTGAGGCCGGGATCGTAGCGGTCGGGGTTGCTGACGGCGGCTTTGAGGTTGTCGCAGACCACGAACGTCGGCGTTCCGCTCAAAAACGTGAACAAGTTGACGTGGGCCCGGATCCAGTCGGCCAAGCTCTCGCTGGGGCAGGCCTCGGCGTAGGTGTAGTTCGAAGCGCCCATCGCCGCGACGAACAGCTTCATCGGCTGCACTTCCCCGGTCAGGGGATCGACGATGTCGATGGTGTCGCCGGCGAAATCCACGAACACCTTCTCGCCGCCCAGATGAATCTGCCGCATCGAAGGTCGGACCCGCCCCTTCCAGGCCTCGTAGGTAGTGCAGAACCACGTGTACCCGAAACCGTCGGGATTAACGGCGCGATACTCCTCCCAGAGCAGGCGACGGGTTACGTTGCGCCGGCGGAGCTCTTTATCGATGTAGCTCCAGTCGGGCACCGGCCGCTGCGGGCTCTGAGACGCTGGTCGTGGGGCCGGGAAAAGCAAAAGCTCCAGGTCTTCATCGGTCATTCCCTCCGGAAGCGGCCAGCTCAACCCAGCAGAGCGGGCGCGGCTCAGGTAGCTGTGCACAACGCCGTTGCTGACGCCCACGCTCCGCGCGATGGCCCGCTCTGGCAGGCCTTGAAAATGTTTTAACCGAAGGACTTCCTTGATCCGGCGCATCGACAATCTCTGGGTAGGCATTGGACTTCCTCGTTAACCACGAGGTCATCCCTAAGCCGGTTGAGTTGTCGGCCGAAGCGCTGCAAGGCTCCGAAAGCCCCCGTGGGTCGGTCAAAATCCCCCGGGTATGGTCACTTGAAACTCCCCCACCTGATGATCGCCGTCAGCGCCGCTGAACAGCAGTAGCCGGTCAGGCAGGACGTTTATGTTCGACCCCTTTAGCCAGCAAGGGGCCGGGGAGTTGAACGTCTTGAAGCGACATCTGCAAAGCACCGTACTTACATTACTTGATCGCAACACCAGCCAGCGCGAGATTCACCGGCTGACGGGTGTCGATCGCAAGACGATCCGGCGTTATCAGGCGCTGCGGGCCGGTGCGGAGGCAAATTCCCCCGGGGAAGTGACCACCGGCTCGGTGAGCGCGGACGGCCAAATTCCTCCACCCCGACCACCGGCTTTTGGGACATCGGAAGCGACGGTCACCAGCAGCCTGGCCCGTTCGGCTTGCGAAGCGCATCGGACGTGGATCGAAGAACAGGTCCGGCTGAAGCGGAACGCGCAGGCGATTTACCAGGACCTGGTTGATCAATTTGGCTTTCCGTCCAGCTACCAGAGTGTCAAGCGGTTTGTGCGCCGGTTGCGGCACGCTGATCCTGAGCAGTTTGATCGTCTTGAGTTCCTCCCCGGCGAGGAAGCTCAGGTCGACTATGGCGAGGGCGCGCCGACGGTTGATCCGAAGAGCGGGCGGTACCGTCGTCCCCGCCTGTTCGTGATGACGCTACGCTACTCGCGGCGCAGCTTCCGGCGGGTAGTCTGGAAGTCCAGCCAACAAGTCTGGGCGCAGCTCCACGAAGAGGCGTTCCGGTATTTTGGCGGGGTCCCCAGCTATGTCGTGCTCGACAACCTGAAGGAAGGCGTCCTCAAGCCGGATTTGTACGAGCCCCAGCTCAACCCGATTTACAGCGCGATGCTGGCTCATTACGCCGTGGTCGCCGATCCCGCGCGCGTGGCCGATCCAAATCGGAAAGGATGCGTCGAGAATGCGATTCAACATACCCAGGGCACTGCGCTGGCCGGACGGCGCTTCGAGACGCTGGAGGCGCAAAACGAGTTCTTGAGGCACTGGGAGGAGAACTGGGCTTCCAAACGCATCCACGGCAGCACGCGCCGTCAGGTCGAGGCGATGTTCCAGGAAGAGAAGCCGCACCTGCGGCCGCTGCCTGTCGCTCCCTTCCGCATCTTCACCGAAGTCGTCCGGACTGTCTGCGACGACACCACCGTACGCGTCGACAACAGCTATTACGCCGCGCGGCCCGCGCCGATCGGCAGCCAGGTCGTCGTGCGCATCTACACCACCACGATCGAGATCCGTGATCGCCACACCCGTGCGCTGCTGCGTGTTCATTCCCGGATGGCGCACCCCGGTTCTGTCGTCCTGCCGACCAGCGAACGGCCGTTCAACCCGTCGCGGCAAACCGCCGTGCTGCTGGCGAGCGCCGAGCGCATCGGACCGCAGACCAGGGCCTTGTGCCAGCAGGTGTTCGACACCGAAGGGCGCCCCGGACAGCGCGCGATGTGGGGCATTGTCGGGCTGGGCCGGAAGTATCCGGCGCGGCTGGTCGAGCAGGCCTGCGCGCACGCCATCGACAACCGCATCTACCGCTACAAGCACGTGCGTGCGACCGTCGAGCGGTTGTTCGAACAGGCGATCGAGCAGGTTGGAGTGACGCCACAGCCGGCATCGCCGCTCACCCAGGATCATCCGCTGATCCGTACCCCCGCGGAATACGGCGACCTCTTCAGCCGCGCTGTGCGGCGCGACGCCGACGACAATGGTCGGCAGGCCGAGGCTCACGACGATCACGCCACGGCAATCCGCGCTCGTGTCGCCTGCGCAACCCCGGCCAACTCCGGCGCCACGAGCGCTCCCGCTGCACCTTCTCACCTTAAACTGGAGACCTAGCCACATGATGACCATGCCGGAAATTGAGCGTTGCCTACGACAGCTGCGCCTGTCGGGTGTCCGCGACACGCTGCAGACGCGCGTGCTCCAGGCGCAGGGCGCCAACCAGCCCTTCCTCGAGACCTTCTCCCTTATCCTGCAGGATGAACTGGACCGTCGTCAGTCCCGTCTTATCGAGCGGCGATACCAGCAATCCGGGCTCGACGAAAAGCTGACGCTCGCCGAGTTCGACTGGTCCTTCAATCCCAAACTGCCACGTCAGACCTGCTTCCAGCTCCACACCCTGGCGTTCATTGCCGCTGGCGAGAACGCTCTGCTTGTTGGCAAACCTGGCACCGGGAAGTCGCACATCGCCAAGGCGATTGCCTATCAGGCGATCCTGCAAAGCCACAAGGTCCAGTATCTTGAGACCGACGACTTCTTCCACCGCTACGCCCTGAACTCTCCGGCACAACGCGAGGTCCGGCTGCGAACCATCATCGACTGCGATCTCCTCGTGCTGGACGATCTATTCCTCGCACGCGCCATCCCCGACGACGCCGGCACTTTGCTGCAGACCCTGATCCATCAGCGTTACAAACTGCGCCGCAGCGTCATCGTCACCTCCAATCGCGTCGTGCAGGATTGGGGGGCATACCTTGGGGACAACACTATGAGCACGACGATCCTCGATCGCCTTATGCATCATTGCCATCTGCTTGAGTTCGACGGACGCAGCTATCGGCTCAAAGAAGCCGCTGAAGCTCTTGCCCGGGAAACAAACTCAAACTAACAGTCCCTTGTCCTGCCTCGCGGGTGGAGGAATTTGACTGACCACACCCGGAGGAATTTGAAGTGACCCGCGGGGCGAAAGCCTTGCTCACGATCCCGCGAAATCGTTGCTCACGATCGTCTGAAATCTCTGCTCACGATCCCCTGAAATCCGCGCTCACGATCCCGCGAAACGCGCACCCACAACGGCAGGATCGCCGAGGTGAAGCGGATCCGCTCGCCATCGCTGGTCACCGCGCGATCGCGAATCTTTACCCGGGCGACTTCGACGGCGCCGATCCCCGTCTGGATCGTCCGCACTGGACCATGGCCGTGTCGCACGAGGCGGTCGCGGCCATCGGGAAGCTTCAAGCCCTTCATCGCGGCGAGAAACGCCTCGGCTTCCATCTCGACAGCCTGCGCAAGCAGCTGCCGAGCTCCAGATCGCAAAATATTCGTCAGTGGATCGTCGATCTCATCGGGCTGACGCAGTGGGACAATGTTGCTATGCTCGTTCATGGCGTATCGCTCTCCTTGAGGTTCTGGCAGGCTCGACACCCGCCTCGATACGCCGCCTATCTCATTCCGTCATCACCCAGTTTCCCGCATAGCTCGTCCATGATGGCCGCCAGGTAGAGCCAGCCCTCTGCAGTCGGAATGTAGGTAATATCGGCGAGCCAGATCCGGTTTGGGGCCGCGGCTGCAAAACGACGTTCGATGAGGTTCGGCGCGATCGGCAGGCCGTGGCGGCTGTCGGTGGTCCGAACGCGACGCGGTGATGCCATGATGGCGCGGATGCCGTGCCGATGCATCAAGCGTTCGATCCGGCCACGGCTGGCGCCACGTCCCTGTACCCGCAGAGCGGCATGGACCCGTGGGCTGCCATAGCGTCCGCCACTGTCTTGATGGACTTGCCGGACCGCAGCCAGTAGCGCGGAATTGGACGTCGCACGGGCGCTCACCGGGCGCTCGCGCCAGGCGTAATAGCCGGCCGCCGAGACCCCGAGCACGGCGCACGTCAGCCGCACCGGATAGTGCGTGCGTTCGCTTGAACACCTCGCGGTCGGAGAGACCATTCTCTACGACACCGAGCTCAGGATCACCTGCGCGCCGCTGGCTGCCCGCAAGACTATCGGTGGGCGCTGCTTGGACACTGGTCTGAGCCCCTCGCTTCATCCAGCAATGGAAAGAGTCCCGGTTGAATATGAGCCCAAGGGGCTCGGTGAAGCAACGGGGCGGGGCGCGGAGCCCTCGGCATAGCGCAGCGTCCCGTCCCGTTGCGGCCCAAGAGCGTTGCGTTTGGCGTATTCGGTCGGCGTGAGGTTGCCCAGGGCGCTGTGCGGCCGGGCGTTGTTGTAGTCGTCTTTCCAGGCCGCCAGCACGGCTCGCGCCTGTGCGAGCGAAGTGAACAGCGTCTCATTGAGAAGTTCATCGCGCAGGCGGGCGTTAAAGCTCTCGATGAAGGCATTCTGGGTCGGTTTGCCGGGCGCGATGTAGTGCCACTCGATCTGCCTCTCTTGGCTGAAGCGCAGCACGGCCATTCCGGTCAGCTCAGTGCCGTTGTCGGACAGGCACATCGCCGGCCGGCCGCGCCAGGCAATGATGACATCGAGCTCGCGTGTGACCCGCAGGCCCGACAGCGAAGTATCGGCGACGAGCGCCAGGCATTCGCGAGTGAAGTCGTCGACCACAGCCAGAATCCGGAACCGTCGGCCATCGGCGAACGCATCCGACAGAAAGTCGAGACTCCAGCGCTGGTTGGCGCCTTGCGGGATCGCCATTGGCGCCCTGCTGCCGAGCGCCCGTTTACGGCCGCCACGCCGGCGGACTTGCAGCCGTTCCTCGCGATACAGACGTCGAAACTTCTTGTGGTTCATGACCAGCCCCTCGCGGCGCATCAGCACCAGCAGACGACGGTAGCCGAACCGGCGGCGGATGGCCGCCAGCTCGCGCAGGCGGGCGCGTACGGCCGCATCATCGGCTCGCCCGTTGCGATAGCGCACCGATGCGCGATCTGCCCCCAAGGCTTTGCACGCCCGCCGTTCGCTCACTTCGAAGTTGGTCCGCAGATGAGCGACGGCCTCTCGCCTCGCGGCGGGCGTCACCATTTTTTTGACGCAACGTCCTTGAGCATGGCGTTGTCGAGCATTGCCTCGGCCAGGAGCTTCTTCAGCTTGGCGTTCTCGTCCTCCAATGCCTTCAGCCGCTTGGCATCGGATACCTCCAGGCCACCGTACTTGGCCTTCCATTTGTAGAATGTTGCGCTCGAGATCCCGTGTTTGCGGCAGACATCAGCCGTCGCCACACCCGCCTCCTGCTCCCGCAAAATCCCGATGATCTGCTCTTCCGTGAACCGACTTGGCTTCATGGTCCATCTCCTCAGAGGTGACGGACTCTACCCATTCTTGGAGGAGTTTGCGGGGCTCAGACCAACACGAAAAGAAGACGGTCGCCGAAGGCTATGGAGAAGGTTTCCCGGTGCCCTTGCTTCGCAAGTGGATCGACCGCATTGGCACCTGAGAGCTTGCTATTCCGGCAAATCCGTTTCGCCTACCTTTGCGGTGCTGGATTTTTCCGCAGGCGCTGTGCTCGCGTCGTGGCCGCGCACCATCGATGGCCTAACCTCTCGCACGAGTGCCAGCGAACCGAACCGGGACAGGATTGCATCTTGCGTGGCATCCGACGCAGGCAGACCCTTCAATTCTTTTGGCCAGGTATCTAGAGCGCGTGTTGCGGTCTGCCGCATTTCACGCTCCAACACCCTTAGGTCCACCTCGATGAAGGGAGCGATGCGGCGGAGGCGCGCAGTGTCCACGATTTTCGGGTCCTTGGTGCCATTGAACCTAAGTGCCATGGTATCGTGGAGGTAAGTCAGGGTTGAGACGATATCGTAGGCCGGCGTTAGTCGCGCATGGCGTCCATCGGGGTAAATGAACGACCAGTTTTTCAGATGTCCATCGCTATTGCCTAACATGACGTCGACAACAAGCCGCCTCAACCCTTCCAACACGTCGCCGATCGGATCGTTAGAAAAGCGCTTTATCGAGCGCAGAAGGGTCTCTTGGTTCCACCTGAAGTATTTGTCGTCCGCGATGGCTCCGGCGATTTGAGCGAAATCCTCGGTATGGATGCGAACATTGCCGGCGGCTCGGTCAAAGCGGCTTAGAGAAAGTGCGTACCCGCCGAGTTCGCGAAATTTCTCCGGAACACCTTGGATCGTCTTCATGTCGACGAGCCGAGCATCGGAAACGTTCACACCAGCCAAGCGAGCAAGTTGCAAAGAGGTGTATTCGTTTTCGACAAGACCGGGAAACTTATTGCTCGGCAGTTTTAGAATCACATCACAGAGCTGGCCCCGGTTGTTTGGACAGCGCCCCGCTGGATTTAAGTGGATTCCTGCCGGGTTATGCTGAACGCGGGGCTTTACGGTTTTGTCGTTGCGTCGGGAGGGCGTAGCCCGACCAGAGCGACGACAAAACCGTCGGCGACGGTCATGCGGCCATCACCATAGCTTGCGTGCCGAAGTAAGCCTCGTCGGGCGTGCGCCCGTCAAGGCTCGAGTGAGGGCGTCCCTGATTGTAGAAGGCCAGATACTTGGCAATTGACGCTCGCGCCTCGGACACGCTGTCGTAGGCGCGGAGATATACTTCTTCGTATTTGACCGTGCGCCAGAGCCGCTCGACAAACACGTTGTCGCGCCAGGCGCCCTTGCCGTCCATGCTGATGGCGATCTTCGCGTCCAGCAGCACATCGGTGAACTCGAGGCTGGTGAACTGGCTGCCCTGATCCGTGTTGAAAATCTCGGGCCTGCCGTGCTTCGCCAACGCCTCCTGGACCGCTTCGACGCAGAAGGCCGCCTCCATTGTGATCGAGACGCGATGGGCCAGGACCCGTCGGCTGAACACATCGACGACCGCCGCGAGATAGACGAAGCCACGCCGCATCGGAATGTAGGTGATGTCCATTGCCCACGCATGGTCGGGCCGCTCGATCTTCAATCCGCGCAACAGGTACGGGTAGATCTTGTGACCCGGAGCCGGCTTGCTCGTGTTCGGGCGACGATAGACCGCCTCGATCCCCATGCGCTTCATCAGCGTCGCGATGTGGCGGCGACCGGCGTATACGCCCTCCCGCCGCAGCAACGATCGCAGCATACGCGCTCCCGCGAAGGGATAATCGAGATGCAGCTCATCGAGCCGACGCATCAAGGCAAGGTCCTCGGCCGAAACTGGCCGAGGTTCATAGTAGACCGTGCTGCGAGCCAGCTTCAGGACCTTCGCCTGGCGCACGATAGAAAGATCATGATCGCGGTCGATCATCGCTTTGCGCTCAGCAGGCCCGCCTTGGTGAGCGCGCCGGACAAAAAATCGTTTTCCAACGCCAGCTCGCCGATCTTGGCATGTAACGCCTTCAAATCGACCGGCGTCTCGGCCGATGTCTTGTCATGCCCAAACACGCCGGCGGCGCCTTCCAGGAGCTGGTTTTTCCAGATCGTGATCTGGTTCGGATGAACATCAAACAGTTGCGCCAGCTCCGCCAGTGTCTTGTCGCCTTTGACCGCAGCCAAAGCAACCTTCGCCTTGAATGCCGGAGAATGCTGTGTTTCGGCATGGAATAAGGACCCCGTTTTCGGGGTGATCGGCATCCAATCGGGACCCCGGGATAAGGGTCCACAGTGGCTTCCATCGAGTCATGGAAGCCGAGGTTGGGATGCTGGTGGTGGAGACGATTGGTAAGATCCGTCGCGCCTACTTTGTTGATGGTCGTCCGATCAAGGCGATCTGCCGAGAACTTGGCGTATCGCGGAAGGTGGTTCGCAAGGTCATTCGTTCTCAAGCGACGGAGTTCCGGTACGAGCGCGAGACGCAGCCGCTCCCGAAGATGGGTGCCTGGAGTGCCGAGCTTGATCGGTTGCTGGCAGGGAATGAGAGCAAGGCGGCGCGGGAACGGCTGACGCTGATCCGGCTATTCGAGGAGCTTCGCGGCCTGGGTTATGCCGGCGGCTATGATGCGGTTCGTCGATACGCACGACGGTGGAGCAAGGAACGCGGCACCTCGACAGCGTCGGCTTATGTGCCGCTGAGCTTTGCACCCGGCGAAGCTTACCAGTTCGACTGGAGCCACGAGGTCGTCCTGCTGAGCGGCACCACGGTGATGGTGAAGGCTGCTCATGTCCGGCTCTGTCACAGCCGCATGCTGTTCGTGCGGGCCTATCCGCGGGAGACGCAGGAGATGGTGTTCGACGCCCACGACCGGGCATTCGCCTTGTTCAAAGGCACCTGCACCCGCGGCATCTACGACAACATGAAGACCGCGGTGGAGACGATCTTTGTCGGTAAAGGCGGGAGTGTCAGAAGTTTTGTGTAAGAGCGTCTCTGTGAGGGGTTTGCGGGGTCAGCGGACTGACCCCATAGGGTCAGTCCGCTGAGCCTGCAAAGCGCTCGCCGAACTGGATGGCAAACTGGCCCATTGCGGCCGTCCATGCAACCGGTCGTCGCCAATGGATGCCGGCATTTCTGATGGCGAGGTAAAGCAGCTTCATCGCCGCCTCGTCGTTGGGGAAGCTGCCGCGTGTTTTGATGATCTTGCGCAGCGAACGGTTCAGCGCCTCGACCGTGTTGGTGGTATAGATCATTTTGCGTATCTCCGGCGCGAAGGCGAAGAACGGAATGACGTGCTCCCACGCCCGGCGCCAGGCCGCCCCGATCGCGGGATAGCGCTTGCCCCACTCGGCTTCGAAGTCCTCGAGCCTGAGCAGAGCGGCGTCGGCATTCTCGGCATGATAGATCGCCTTGATCGAGGGAAGGATCGCCTTGCGATCCTTCCAGGACACGAAGGATAGGCTGTTGCGGATCAAATGCACGATGCAGGTCTGGACCATCGCCTTGGGAAAGACGCTGTTGATCGCCTCGGGAAAGCCCTTCAGACCGTCGACGACGGCGATCAGGATGTCGGCGACGCCGCGGTTCCTCAGATCGTTCATGACCTTGAGCCAGAATTTGGCGCCTTCGGTTTGCTCGATCCAAAGCCCGAGCACGTCTTTCTCGCCCGATGCAGTGATGCCCAGCACGACGTAGACTGCCTTGTTCTTGACCATCCCCTCATCGCGAATCTTGACCCTGAGCGCGTCGAAGAAGACCACCGGATAGATCGCTTCCAGCGGCCGGCTCTGCCATTCGCGGACCTCGTCGAGAATCGCGTCGGTGACCTTGCTGATCAGATCGGGGGACACCTCGGTGCCGTAGAGCTCGGCCAGATGGCCCTGGATCTCCCGTACCGTCATGCCCCGCCCGTAGAGACTGATGATCTTCTCGTCGAAGCCGTCGAAGCGGGTCTGGCCCTTCGCGACGATCACCGGTTCGAACGTGCCGGCGCGGTCGCGCGGCACCTCGATCTCGATCTCGCCGTCGTCCGTCAACAGCGCTTTGCTGCTTGTGCCGTTGCGGCTGTTGCCCGACCCGCGGCCCGCCGGGTCGCCCTTCTCATAGCCAAGGTGGTGGGTCAGCTCCGCACCCAGTGCGCGCTCCAGAAGCGCCTTCTTCAGTCGTCTGAAAAGCCCGTCTTCGCCGGCTAAGTCTTCTGGCTTGAGGCTGCCCCCGGCAAGAAGCTGGTCCAAAATCTCAGGTGAAAAATCCGTAGCCATGTGAGTCTCCTGTCAAAGGTAAACTCACAGAAACCATCTTACACCGAGTTACTGACACCCTCGTAAAGGCCGTCTCTACAATCGCCGCTTCCTGCAGATGTGCAGCCACTATCTGGTCGATCCGGTCGCCTGTACGCCAGCGTCGGGCTGGGAGAAGGGGCAAGTCGAGAACCAGGTCGGGCTGGTCCGGGAACGCTTCTTCACGCCGCGGCTGCGGTTCAAAACCCTCGACGAGTTAAACGCCTGGCTGCTCGACAAATGCATCGCCTACGCCAAGGCTCATCGCCATCCGGAGCTGACCGATCAGACGATCTGGGACGTGTTCGAAGCCGAACGCCCCAAACTCGTTCCCTATGCCGGCCGCTTCGACGGCTTCCATGCGGTGACGGCATCGGTCTCGAAGACCTGCCTGGTGCGCTTCGACAACAACAAGTACTCGGTCGCAGCCAGCGCAGTCGGACGACCGGTCGAGGTTCAAGCCTATGCCGATCGCATCGTGATCCGTCAGGATGGACGTATCGTTGCCGAGCACCCGCGATCATTCGGTCGCGGCGAGACGGTCTACGACCCTTGGCACTATGTGCCCGTCGCTGGTGCGCAAGCCCGGTGCCTTGCGTAATGGCGCTCCCTTCAAGGACTGGGTGCTGCCCGCAGCGATTGAGCGTGTACGGCGCAAACTCGCCGGTGCCGACGATGGCAATCGACAGATGGTCGACATCCTCAATGCGGTGCTGACAGACGGATTGCCCGCGGTGGAAGCCGCCTGCGCCGAGGCGGTCGCTCATGGCGTTCATTCCGCCGATGTCGTTCTCAATATCCTGGCCCGTCAGGTGAACCCGCCCCACCGGCCAACATCATGACGCCGGCCGCACTGACGCTCCGTCATGCACCGATCGCCGATTGTGCCCGCTACGACAACCTCCGGAGGACCATCTGATGGAACGAACCCAAATCTTCGACCTCATGGGCGAACTCAAGCTCTACGGCATGAAGGCTGCCTTCGACGAGATCATGGCAACTGCCGTTAAGCGCCAGCACGAACCTCAGCGCATTGTCGGCGACCTGCTCAACGCCGAGATCAACGAGAAGCAAGCCAGGTCGATCAAATACCAGCTCACCATTGCCAAGCTGCCGCTCGCCAAGGACATCGCCGACTTCCAGTTCGACGGCACGCCGATCAATCAGACTCTCGTCAATGATCTCGCTGACGGCGGCTTCATCGCCCAACAACGCAACGTCGTGCTGGTTGGCGGCACCGGTACAGGCAAAACACACCTGGCCATTGCCGTCGCCAGAAGTTGCATCCGCAATGGCGCTAGAGGACGCTTCTACAACGTCGTCGACCTCGTCAACCGGCTCGAGACCGAAACCCGCAACGGTCGGCAGGGACGGCTCGCCGAGCATCTGACCCGCATGGACTTCATCGTCCTCGACGAGCTGGGCTATCTGCCGTTCGCGCAATCCGGCGGTCAGCTCTTGTTCCATCTCATCAGTCGGCTCTACGAGCGCACCTCAGTCATTGTCACCACAAATCTTGCGTTCGGCGAATGGCCGAGCGTGTTCGGCGATGCCAAAATGACCACCGCGCTACTCGACCGATTGACCCATCACTGCGACATCGTCGAGACCGGCAACGACAGCTGGCGATTCAAAAGCCGCGACGATGTTCAAACAACCCGCGCTCGCGCCGTCTCCGCAACCCCGACCAGCTCCGACGACCCGAGCGCTACCAGCAGAGCACGCCGATCAAAGGGGTCCCTTTTGGAGGCCGATAGGGGGTCCCAGTCAAACGCCGATTGACATGCATCATTGCCATCTGCTTGAGTTCGACGGACGCAGCTATCGGCTCAAAGAAGCCGCTGAAGCTCTTGCCCGGGAAACAAACTCAAACTAACAGTCCCTTGTCCTGCCTCGCGGGTGGAGGAATTTGACTGACCACACCCGGAGGAATTTGAAGTGACCCGCGGGGATTGCGGCCCACTCGGCCACTTGGTTCCCTCGTCTCGCTATTCACCTCTTCGTTGTCTATATTCAGAGCGAGGAGCAGGCATGAGCGGACAAGCGACCATCAGCATTGATCGCGACATTGTCACGGCCGCGACCGACCGCGCCAAACAAGGTCTCACGATCGAAGACTACGTCATGCAAGTGCTGCTTCGCGATATGGAGCGGGACCCCGGCGAACGAAACATTCTAGCCTACGATGCAGCTGGGCCAGGCTCCCAATTCATGATGACGCGCGAGGAAGGCGAAAGTGACGAGCACTACGAAATGCGCTCCTCCACTCTGCGCATGCTCTTTCCCTAGCGTATGAAGGCCGGTGATTACGTCCGCTGCAATTTCCCCTTCCGGGAAATCGCGGGTCCGGGACCTTCGCCTCACATCGTGCTCTGCCTGGCGGTCGGTCGTATCCAAGATGAAGACTTCGCCGTGGTGGCCTACACTACGACCAGAGTGTCCTTCGAAGGCGAGCGGCGGCCTCGCCAGCATCTGCTAGCCAACGAACAGCGAGCTGTGGCTCTGGGCCAAAGCAAGGCTTTCCATGCCGATGCCAGCCGCGTCGCCCGATTGCCCCTAACTCAGGAATACTTCCCGGATCTGCACAACGGTCAGATCGCGACATTCGGTCACGATCCGGCGTTCGTCGACAAGGTAGCCTAGGACGCGTTTGGCGAGCCGGAGACGGATTGTCGTCGATGTTTAGCGCCGGTCCTCCTCGTCAGGACGGCATTCTGGGCAGGTGTCACCAATCGAGTTAAGCACGTCGCGAACCGCGGCCTCCGCTGCGTGAGGGGAGACGTCTGCTGGCGGGTCCTGACGGGCGATATCGAAGGCGCGCTCTCGTGCATGCGGATCGGCGCGGTCCTGCATCCAACCGTGCTCCTCGCACTCGCGGATGGCGCCCGTTTCCTGGAGTACGTGGATCGCCCATCCGCGCAGTGTCCGTATCACCGGCCTTCGTTCACTTGTCATCAGCTTGGAAATGGCTCCTAAACGGCGAATCGTTTTGTCCGTCATTCGTTCCGGCCGATAACACATGGCTGGGATTCGCAACGGCGGGAGTTTAAGGTTTGGTTCGAATCTTTGACCCGCAGACACCCAGTCCCTGAGCTTTGTCTTCCTGGCTTTTCGTTTGGCGCGTGCGGCAAGTGCCGCACAGGGCTCTCGTGTTGGGGTGGACGGCTCCCTTCCGCCACACTGCGTGACAAGATGAGGTCGTCGCTGACCTCACACGAAGGAGCCGCCCGTGGAAACGATTGTTCGCATCGGTTTGGATACGTCAAAGAGTGTATTTCAGTTGCATGGCGTTGATGGGACAGAGCAGCCGGTTTTGCGGCGTAAATTGAGGCGCGGGCAGGTTTTGGAGTTCTTCAGGCGTTTGCCGCCCGGGCTTGTGGCTCTGGAGGCTTGCGGGGCATCGCACTATTGGGCGCGGGAGCTGCAATCACCCGGACATGAAGTGGCAATGATCCCGCCGCAATATGTCAAGCCGTATGCAGCGCGGGAATCCGACGCTGCGGATGCGGAGGCTATTTGCGAGGCAGCAACCCTCGTGCTCGCCAGCAGCGAGCACGAGGCCATCGCCAAGGGCAACGCCATCCACGGCCTCGCCGGCCTCGGCAATTTTTCGTTCAGCGATTGCGGCGAAAGACTGGGCTCGCCTAGGTTCATGAGCCGGAGGCGCATTCATGAACGTCGTCCTCAAGCCGGGTACGCTTTGAGGATAGATCTCCGACATATTCATCCGAAGCCGATGGCAGCCTGCCGCATTCAGGCGGTTGCCTCAGCTTCCGGCAGCAGGAGCCAAGCTCAAGATCTTAGCGATTGCTCAGAAAACCGCCTCTGTGCAAGACAATGGGTCCCTGTACGCGCAATAAGAGGAAACCGCGCTGTGACAGTCTCTCTTGACGGCGAAATTCGAGACGGACGGCATTACATGCAGGTCCGCGTCTATTTCGAGGATACCGATTCCGGCCAGATTGTTTATCACGCGAATTTTTTGCGTTTCATGGAACGTGGCAGAACGAATTACTTGCGCCTGCTCGGAACCAATCAGCAAGCGCTGCTCGAGGAAACGCGGAACGATGCGCCGGGCTTCGCCTTCGTTGTCCGTTCGATGACAATCGATTTTCTAAAACCGGCAATCTTGGACGACCTGCTTGACATTGTCACGGTCCCGCAAGAGGTGAGAGGCGCGTCAATTGCCTTGCTGCAGGAGTGCAGGCGCGGGGGTGATCTCTTGGTCTCGGCGCGTGTACGGGTCGCGTTTATCTCAGGCGGAAAAGCGCAGCGCATCCCAAAGGCTCTGAGGCTTGCTATGGAAGAGCACAGATAAATCTGCCTTTCGTTCACGCTTTAACGCTCCAGCGACCCAATGAAAGCAATGCGTTCGCCTTCTGTTGCGATATCGTCAAGTCAGAGTTCTCGGGGATCGTCTATCACGCCAACTATCTGCGCTACATGGAGCGCGGACGCACCAATCATCTGAGGCTGATGGGCGCCGAGCAGCAGGCGCTGTTCGAACAGGTCGAGACGGAGGGCGCAGGCTTTGCCTTCGTCGTCCGCTCGATGCATCTGGATTTTCTCAGGCCTGCGCGAATGGACGACGTGCTCGACGTCGTGACCTGGCCGGTCGCGGTGAAGGGTGCGTCCATCATGCTGGCGCAGGAGGTGCGGCGCGGCCACGATGTGCTGGTGAAGGCCGAGGTCCGCGTTGCCTTCATCAGCGGCGGTCGCGCCCAGCCGATTCCAAAGTCGATACGCACGCTGATGAAGGCCGATCTGATTTCGTGATCGCCCGATAAGTGATCGCCTGATTTGTGCTGGCCTATCGACTCCGCCAATCGGGGCGATAAATTCACGGCCCGATCAACCGATGAGGCCATCATGTCGCGCCCGCCGCTTCCACCCTTCACCCGCGAGACCGCTGCGCAAAAGGCCCGCATGGCCGAGGACGCCTGGAATTCACGCGATCCGGTCCGCGTGTCGCTCGCCTATACCGAGGACAGCCGCTGGCGCAATCGTTCCGAGGTCTTCCAGGGCCGCGAGGCCATCGTCGCGTTCCTCACCCGCAAATGGGAGAAGGAGCTGGACTACCGGCTGATCAAGGACCTCTGGGCGTTCGACGGCAACCGGATCGCGGTGCGCTTCCAGTACGAATGGCACGATGCCGGCGGCCAGTGGTATCGCTCCTACGGCAACGAGCAGTGGGAGTTCGATGAGCACGGCCTGATGAAGCGGCGCGAGGCCTCGATCAACGACGTCGCGATCGCGGAGAAGGATCGCCGGTTTCACTGGCCGGCGCCGGGGCCAAGGCCTGCTGACGTGGCGGGGCTGGGGACGGATCCGTTCTGAATTCTGCCGGTGGCGCTGCTTCACCCTCTTCCCTTGTGGGAAAGGGTGCCGAGCGAAGTTCGGCGGGTGAGCGGTCTCTATCCTCACGAACAGTCCAGCGAGTGGATAGAACCCCTCATCCGGCGCTTCGCGCCACCTTCTCCCGCAAGGGGAGAAGGGAAGAGTCGGCCGACGCGGGCACTGCAATCAAACGGTGCGCCTCGCCAGGAACCTTGTGATCGCCCCGCCGAGCTTCGCATTATCCATCGGCTCCGCCAGCGACGCCCTCGCCGTGGCAACGACATCCTCCGGCGCCTTGCCGTCGCGCAACTCGCAGCAAACTTCCGCGAACGCCACATCGAATTCCGGATGCGGCTGCACGGTCAGCGTCGTGCCGTTGGCGTAGAGCAGGCCAGCATGCGGTGTGAAGTCGGACGAGAGGATCGTCAGTGCATCGCTCGGGGCCTCGATCACCTGGTCCTGATGCGAGCAGGGAATAGCGATTGTTTCGCCGTCGACCACGCCGTTCTCCGGCAGCACGTGATAGACGTGGCGGCCGATGCCCCAGCCCTTGTCCGATTTGCGCACGGTGCCGCCGAGCGCCTGCGCGATCAGCTGGTGGCCGAAGCAGACGCCGACCATCGGTGTCCGGTTGACGTAAGCTTTGCGCACGAAATCCTCCAGCGGCGCCATCCAGTCCAGCTCGTCATAGACGCCGGCGGCCGCGCCGGTGATCAGGATGGCCTCGACCTTGCGTGGGTCGGGGAGCGCATCGCCATTCGGGATGCTGACCACGTCGACCGTGGCTGTGGGGTCCTCGGCACGGATCATGCGCGCGAATATGTCCGGAAACGAGCCGTGGCGTTCGCGATGCTCTTGAGGAACGAGCCCGGTCTCGATGATCGTGATGTGTGCCATGTGCACCTCGGATAGAAGGTTGCGCGTGTGATCGCAAGCTCATTTGCTTTCTGCCCCATGTTGCTGGTGTGGCGCTGTGCGCTCGAGCAGAGCGCTCTCCTTGCGGACCTCGTTGAGAAAGGCCTTTGCCAGGCGCGACAGCGGCTCGGCTTCCGACCACAGCATATAGGCGACCGCCTGCGTCGTCGGCGTGAACGGACGGACGACGAGGCCGCTGCCGCCGTTCTGCCGCGGCGAGAACGGATCGACCACCGCGGCGCCGACGCCGGCGGCCGCGAGCACGCAGGCCGTGTTGCAGTAGCGCACCTCGACAGTCGGACGGAACGGCGCACCGGCGCGGGCAAAGCTGTCGCGCACGGCTTCGCCAAGCCGCGTGCCGCGCTCGAGCCCGATGAAGGGCAGGCCGGAAAGATCGGAAGCGGATATCACCGGCCTGTCGGCGAGCGGATGCTGCGGCGGCACCACGCACACCATCTCGCCGGTATGCACCACCTCATGCGCGATGCCGGGATGATGCGTCAGCCCGAGGGCGAAGCCGAGCTCGGCGACGCGGCTGAGCACGCCTTCGATGATACCCTCGTAGCGACGCACGTCGAAGAACACGCGCGTCTCCGGGCGACGGCGCAGGAAGCCTGACAGCGCGGAGGGGATGATGCTGTAGGCGAGTGGCGGGGTCGCCACGATGGCGAGATGCCCGGAGCGGTTCTCGCGCAGATCGCGCACGCGGTTCTCGAGCTTTGCGTGCAAGGCGAAGATCGCTTCGCTCTCCTTGTAGAGCGCCATTGCTTCGGCGGTCGGAAACAGCCGGTTGTTGACGCGCTCGAACAGCGCGAAACCGGCCTGCGCCTCCATCGTCTTCAGCGCGTTGCTCACCGCTGGCTGCGACAGCGCCAGTTCGTCCGCTGCCGCAACCGTGGTGCGGTGGCGGATGACCGCACGCAGAATCTCGAGCTGACGCAGGTTCATATCACTGCCGATTATACTCAGGGCCAAAACATCATAGCAAAGCGAATTGATTTTGCAGCCCCGCTCGCCCGTAATGGCAGCGGATTTGCGCGTCGTATCAAAGGGTTCATTCGCCCATTGAGGCAGCACCGCGCACAGATTGGAGGCAAACTTGGTTCGTGTCCTTCGCGCCGCCGCCGCTCAGATGGGGCCGACGCAAAAAGCCGATACGCGCGAGCATACGCTGTCGCGGATGCTCGACATGCTGGAGGAGGCGGCCGGCCGAGGTGCGAGCCTCGTGGTGTTTCCCGAGCTTGCCTTCACCACCTTCTTCCCGCGCTGGCTGCTCGAAGGCGAGGCTCTCGACCAGTATTTCGAGCGCAGCATGCCGAACCCGGCGGTGGCAAGGCTGTTCGATCGGGCGCGTGCGCTCCGCGTCGGCTTCTATGTCGGCTATGCCGAGAAGACGCCGGATGGCCGGCGCTACAACTGCTCCATCCTGGTCGATCGCGACGGTGAGATCCTCGGCCGCTACCGCAAGGTGCATCTTCCCGGGTCGGTCGAGCCGCGTCCGGGCGCGCGCTACCAGCAGCTCGAGAAGCGCTATTTCGAGTATGGCGATCTCGGCTTTCCCGCCTTCCGCGCCGGCTCGTCCTGGGCCCACGCCATCATGGGCATGATGATCTGCAACGATCGGCGCTGGCCGGAATCCTGGCGCGTGCTCGGCCTGCAAGGCGTCGAGCTCGTCTGCATCGGCTACAATTCGGCGGCCTATGATCCAAACGGTGGCGCCACCGAAGACGGCGCGTTGCGTACCTTCCACTCGACGCTGGTGACGCAGGCCAACGCCTACATGAACGCGACCTGGGCGATCTCGGTGGCCAAGGCGGGCGAGGAGGACGGCTCCGGGCTGATCGGCGGCTCCTGCATCGTCGATCCCAACGGCCGCATCGTGGCCCAGGCCCAGACGCTCGCGGACGAGGTGATCGTCGCCGACATCGACCTCGACCTCTGCCGCCAGGGCAAGGACAAGATGTTCAATTTCGCCGCCCACCGGCGGCCCGAGCAGTACAGGGTGATCACCGAGCGCGCCGGCGTCATCGAGCCGGCCGTTCTCGACGCGGATTGATTTCACACGGCCGATCGCGGCGTTGGCAAAGGAGCTGACATGACACGCCTCTCGCATTTGCTTGCCTTCGCAGCGTTGGCTGCCGTGACGTCGGCGCAGGCGACCGAGCTTCCGGCGGAGATCAAGCAGGCCGGCACGCTGAAGCTCACGGTCAATTCCACCTACGCGCCGATGGAATATCGCGATCCCGCGACCAGCGAGCTGGTCGGGCTCGATATCGATCTCGCTAAAGAGCTCGCCAAGCGGCTCGGCGGGCTCAAGATCGTCTGGAGCGAGACGCCGTTCGCCGAGCTGATCCCCTCGCTCCAGACCAAGCGTGCCGATTTCATCATCTCCGGTATCTCCGATCGCGCCTCGCGGCGCGAGACTGCCGATTTCGTCGACTACCTCGCAACCGGTCCGCAGTTCTTCGTGATGGCGGAGAGCGGGGCCAAGGATGCGACCGATCTCTGCGGCAAGAAGGTCGGCACCACCCGCAGCACCAGCTTCCCGGTCGAGATCGAGAAGTGGAGCAAGCAGAATTGCGAGCCGGCCGGCAAGCCGGCGATCCAATATGTTCCGGGCGAGAACTCGATCGACGTCCGCAACCAGCTCAAGCAGGGCCGCATCGACGCCGCCGTGCAGGGCAGCGAGACGCTGCCCTACGCGCAGACGCAGGAGCCCGGGAAATACCGCGTGGTCGGCGAGCCCTTCGCCAAGGGCTACCAGGGCATCATGTTCCGCAAGGACGATACGGCCCTGCGCGAGGTCGTGACGGAGAAGCTCGCGGCGATGATCGCCGACGGTACCTACAAGGCCATTCTCGACAAATGGGGCTTAGGTGCCAACGCGGTCGCCCAGCCCATGCTGAACGCGGCGCCGCAATGAAGCCGGCTCCGGCACTCGCGGACGGATTTCCCGACCTGTCGGGAATGCAGATCGCGCGCGAGCCGCACTGGTTTCGCTGGCTGAGCGCGGCCCTGATCGTCCTCGTGCTGGCGGCGATTGCGCGCGCGTTCGCGGCCGGCCAGATCGAATGGTCCTATGTCGGCCGCTTTCTGACAGCAAAGGTCATTCTCGAAGGCATCGTCAACACCATGGTGATGGCGGTGCTGGCGATGGCGCTCGGCATCGTGCTCGGCATCGTCGTCGCGATCATGCGGCTGTCGCCCAATCCGGTGCTGAAGACGGTGGCGGCCGGCTACACTTGGCTGTTTCGCGGCACCCCGCTGATCCTGCAATTGCTGCTGTGGTTCAATCTCGCGCTGGTGTTTCCGACCATCGGCATCCCCGGCCTGTGGTCCGCACGCGCCGTCGACGTCATGACGCCATTCCTCGCCGCCTTGCTTGGGCTCGGCATCAACCAGGGCGCCTACACCTCCGAAGTGATGCGCGCCGGCATGCTGTCGGTCGACATCGGGCAATATGAGGCGGCGCAGGCGATCGGCATGGGGCGGCTGCGCGCGCTGCGCCGCATCGTGCTGCCGCAGGCGATGCGCATGGTGATTCCGCCGCTCGGCAACGAGTTCATCGGAATGGTGAAGGCGACCTCGCTCGCGAGCGTGATCCAGTATCCCGAACTGCTGCACAACGCCGAGAACATCTACTACGCAAATTCCCGCGTCATCGAGCTCCTGATCGTCGCCGGGCTCTGGTACCTGCTCGTGGTCTCGATCCTGACCCCGCTCCAGATGCTGCTCGAACGCCGCTTTGCGCGCGGCACATTGCGGCTTGCGCGATGACAAGACCCCTCGTCGCGATCCGCTCCGTCAGCAAGAATTTCGGGGAGTTCCAGGCTCTCAAGAACGTCTCGCTCGACGTCTGGCCCGGCGAGGTGATGTGCCTGATCGGCGCCTCCGGCTCCGGCAAGACCACGCTGCTGCGCTGCATCAACCAGCTCGCCACGATCGATGCCGGCGGCATCTGGCTCGAGGGCGAGCTGCTGGGCGTGCGCGAGCAGGGCGGACGGCTGCGTCGACTCACCGAGCGCGAGATCGGCCGGCAGCGGCTGAAGACCGGCATGGTGTTCCAGCGCTTCAATCTGTTTCCGCACAAGACTGCGCTGGAGAACATCACCGAAGGCCCGATCCAGGTTCAGGGGCGTAAAGCCGAAGAGGTGCGCGCGGAAGCGATCGAGCTGCTCCGTCGCGTTGGGCTTGCGGCCAAGACGGGCTCCTATCCGGCACAACTCTCCGGCGGCCAGCAGCAGCGCGTCGCGATCGCGCGGGCGCTCGCCATGAAGCCGATGCTGATGCTGTTCGACGAGCCGACCAGCGCGCTCGATCCCGAACTCGTCGGCGAGGTGCTCGCGGTGATGAAGGAACTGGCGAAGAGCGGCATGACCATGATGGTGGTCACGCACGAGCTCGGCTTCGCGCGCGAGGTCGCCGACCGCGTCGTCTACATGGACCAGGGCGCGATCGTCGAGCAGGGGCGTGCGTCCGACGTATTGGGCGCACCGCGCGAGGAGCGCACCAGGGCATTTCTTTCGGCTGTGATCTGAACATGGGGGCTTGGTGATGAAGAGACTTTTGGTTGCGACGGCGTTCCTGGGCGCCATGCATGCGTCGGCGATGGCGGCTGAATTGCCGGCGGAGATCGCCAAGCGCGGCAGCCTCAAGGTCGCGCTGGTTCCGAACTATCCGCCGATGGAGTTCCGCGATCCCGCCACCAACGCCCTGTCCGGCTTCGACATCGATCTCGGCGAAGCCATCGGCCGCAAGCTCGGCGTCAAGATCGAATGGCAGGAGACGAGCTTTGCCGAGTTCATGCCGTCGATCTCGACCGGGCGGGTGGACGCTATCCTGTCCGGCTTCACGGACTATGCCAGCCGGCACGAGGTCGCGTCCTTCGTCGATTACTTGCGAAGCGGTCCGCAGTTCTTCGTGCAAGCGTCGCGCAAGGCCGAATTCAAGGATGCGGTGGCGCTCTGCGGCAAGAAGGTCGGCGCCAGCCGCCGCACCATGTTCCCGGCGCAGATCGCGGCCTGGAGCGAGAAGAATTGCGGCGGCAATCCGATCCAGTTCGTCGGCACGGACGGCTCGGCCGATGCGCGCACCCAGCTCAGGCAGGGCCGCATCGATGCCGCCGCCCAGGGCAACGAGACGCTGCCCTACATCATGGACCTCGAGCCCGGCACCTACGCGACGGTGGGCGAGCCCATCGCGCAGCAATTCACCGGCATTGCCCTGCCGGCAAAGGAGAAGGCATTGCAGCAGGCCATGCTCGAAGCGGTCGACGCGCTGATCGCTGACGGCACCTACAAGACGCTGCTCGCCAAATGGAAACTGACTGACAACGCACTCGAAAAGGCGACCATCAATGCTGGACAGTAAGGCACTCCAGAGCATCCCGCTCGTTCCGGCCAACACTGCGGATTCCGCGCCGGAATATCCCTGGCCCGAGCCGTACACATCCGCGATGTTCCTGTCGTTCGACGTGGACGCGGAGAGCGCCTGGACCAGCAAGGACGCGATGCATGCGCAGCGGCTCATCACCATGAGCTATGGCGGCTTTGAGGCGCGCGTCGGCACGCCGAAACTGCTGGAGCTGGTCGACCAGCTCGATCTCAAGGCGACGTTCTTCGTCACGGGCTGGTCGGTCGACGCGCATCCGGCGATGGCCGAATCGATTTTGAAGGCCGGTCACGAGATCGGCCATCACGGTTATCATCATCTTCTGCCGGACCCCGGCGATCCCTGGATCGAGGAGGAGCTGGAGCGCGGCTTCGAGGTGCTGAAGCGCCGGCTCGGCGTCAGGCCGACCGGCTATCGCGCGCCCTACGGCGAGTTCACCGAGGAGCTGCGCGTCGCATTGGTGCGCCACGGCATCGTCTACACGTCCTCGTTCCGCGACGACGTCAGGCCCTATCGCCATCGTCTCGCCGACGGCAAGCCCGGCACGATCGAGCTGCCGGTGACGGCGAGCTATGACGATTGGATGCACGGCCTGTCCGCGCGTTTCAGCCCGCGTTCGATCTTCCCGAAAGAGCATGTGCTCTCGATATGGAAGGACGAACTCGACGAAGTCCGCGACTGGGGCGCGATGGTGACGACGGTGCTGCATCCGCAATGCAGCGGCCGTCCGATGCGGCTGCGGCTGCTGCGCGAGTTCCTGACCTACGCAAAGTCGTGCCCGGACGTCTGGATCACGACCGGCGAGAAGATCGCGGAAAACTTCCTGCGCCATGAGGCCGGCAACCGTTGACCCGCATTCTCGTCATCAATCCGAACTCCTCCGCATCGGTGACGGCGGCGATCGACGACGCGGTCGCGCCGCTGCGTATAGCCGGCGGACCTGAGATCGAGGTTGTCGGCCTTGCCGAGGGGCCGCCGGGCATCAGCTCGCAGCGCGATGCCGACAGCGTCGTCACGCCGCTGGTGAACCGCGTCACGCGCGACGATGCCAATGCCTTCGTGCTCGCCTGCTTCAGCGATCCCGGCCTGCATGCGGTGCGCGAGGCGGCCGGCGGGCGCCCGGTGCTGGGTATCGCCGAATGCGGCATCTTTCGCGCGTTGATGCTGGGCGAACGTTTTGGCGTCATCGCGCTGTCGCCGTCGAGCATCCGCCGCCAGCAACGCATGGTGCGGCTCATGGGCGTTGACGGCCGCTATGCCGGGAGCTGGTCGGTCGGCGCGAGCGCGGCGGAGACGGCGGGTGCGGATATCCGTGGTCGCCTGATCGAGGCCGGCCGCGCCCTGGTCACGCAATGCCGCGCCGATGTGGTGGTGATGGGCTGCGCCGGCATGGCCTCGCACCGTGCGGCGATTGCGGAAGCGATCGGCGTGCCCGTGATCGAGCCGGCGCAGCAGGCGGTGGCCGCCGCGATCGGTGCGGTCTTGCTCAATGCGTGAAACGGAAATGATACCGCCCTCGCTTTCTGGCATCGCTCTGGCCAGGCACCCGCTGCAACCTCTCCCGCTTGCGGGAGAGGTCGCGCCGAAGGCGCGGGTGGGGGCTCTCTCCTCTTGGGGACTGTCCCGTCGCGGATGCACCCTCTCCCCAACCCTCCCCCGCAAGCGGGGGAGGGAGTGCAGCGACGCTGCGGCTGCATATCTCATCCCTTAGGGTCTGTACCTAAATAGCGCCACGTGATTCTCTTGCCTACGTGTTGATTCGGGGGCGAGAGAATGCGCGCTGGTTTGTTTTGGCTGAACGACAGGCAATGGGCGCGTATCGAACCGCATCTGCCGAGGGGACTGACGGGGCCGGATCGGGACGACGACCGACGCATCGTCAGCGGCATCATTCACATGCTGCAATCGGGTGCACGATGGCGTGATTGTCCACGTGAATACGGCCCTTACACGACGATCTACAATCGCTTCAATCGCTGGGCCAAGCGAGGACGATGGTGCGCAATCTTCGAAGCGCTGGCCAAGCCTGGCGAAGACGGCGTCGTACTGTCGCTCGACTCGACCTCGATTAAAGCTCACCGGTGTGCCTCCGGCGGAAAAGGGGGGAGCACAATCAAGCAATCGGCCGCTCGCGCGGAGGCCGCACGACAAAAATCCATGCGCTGAGCGATCCGCTCTGCCGGCCGGTCGTCCTGCATCTGACTCCAGGCCAGGATGCCGATATCGCTGCGGCTCCCGATGTCCTGGCGCTCGCGCCACCCATGAGCGTGCTCCTCGCCGACAAAGGGTATGATGGCGACAAGCTTCGCGGCGAAATCATTCGTCGTGGCGCCAAGCCCGTAATCCCCAATAAATCTAACCGTGTCGTCATCCATCGCTTCAACAAACGCGCCTACAAAGGACGAAATGTCATCGAACGCTGCTTTTGCAGGCTCAAGGACTTCCGGCGCATCGCCACGCGATATGACAAGCTCGCCCGTAATTTTTTGGCCGCTGTTCATCTCGCCGCTCTCGTCGCATATTGGCTCAATTGAGTCTGGACCCTAGGAGCCTCTTGTAATGCCCATCTCCCGCCGTTCGCTCCTTAAGGCCGCCGCAGCCGTGCCGGCGCTCTCGCTGCCGGCTATCGTCCGCGCTGAATCCCAGTCCACGCTGCGCTTCATCCCCGTCATCGATCTTGCTTTCGTCGATCCCATCTATTCTACCGCGCAGGTGTCACGAAACCACGGCTTCATGGTTTACGACACGCTCTATGGCATGAGCTCCTCGCTCCAGGTCTCGCCGCAGATGCTGTCGGGCCATGTCGTCTCCGCTGACGGGCTGCAATGGGATCTCACATTGCGCGACGGCCTGTTCTGGCACGACGGCGAGCGCGTGCTCGCGCGCGACTGCGTCGCCAGCATCCGCCGCTGGGCGGCGCGCGACGGCTTTGGCGGCGAGTTGTTGGAGGCGACGGCCGAACTGCTGGCTGCCGACGACCGCACCATCCGTTTTCGCCTCAAGCGCCCGTTCCCGCTGCTGCCGCAGGCGCTCGGCAAGGCCGCGATCAATGCCTGCTTCATGATGCCGGAGCGGCTGGCGAGCCAGGATCCGTTCAAGCCGCTGACCGAAGTGATCGGCAGTGGCCCGTTCCGCTATCTCGCCGACGAGCGCGTGCAGGGCGCCCGCAACGCCTATGCCAAATTCGAGAGCTACCAGCCGCGCACCGACGGCAAGCCGGATTGGACCGCGGGTCCGAAGATCGTGCACTACGACCGCGTGGTCTGGACCACAACGCCCGATGCCGGCACCGGCGTCGCCGCGCTCCAGACCGGTGAGCAGGATTGGCAGGAGACCACGCCGCATGATCTGTTGCCGGTGATCAAGGCTGCCGGCGACATCGAGACGCGCATCCTCGATCCCCGCGGCTACGCCTGCATGCTGCGCATCAATCACCTGCAGCCGCCGTTCGACAATCCCGCCATCCGGCGCGCCCTGCTGGGTGCGATCGACCAGTCCGCGTTCATGACCGCGGTCGCCGGCACCGATCCGGCCTTTCAGGTCTCGCCGATCGGCTTCTTCGCGCCCGGCACGCCGATGGCGAGCGACGTTGGCCTCGATGCGTTCCGTGGCCCGCGTGACTACGCCAAGGTCAAGGCAGATTTGAAAGCCGCCGGTTACAACGGCGAGAAGATCGTGGTGCTGGTTCCCACCAACTCGCTGGCGCAGAAGCCGCTTGGCGAGATCGCGGTGGACAGCTTGCGCAAGGCCGGCATGAACGTCGAATATGCCGGGCTCGATTTTGCGGTGGTGCTGCAGCGTCAGCTCAAGAAGGATCCGATCGGGCAGGGCGGCTGGAGCGCGGCGGTCGGCAACTGGCAGGGCATCGACTGGCTCAACCCGGCCGGCAACACCAACATCCGGGGCGAAGGCAAGGTCGCCGGCTGGTACGCGAGCGAGAAGATGGGACCGTTGCGCAGCCAGTGGCTGGCGGCCTCCGAGCTCGCCGAGCAGCAGCGCATCTGCCGCGAGATCCAGGCGGTCGCGTTCGAGGAAATCCCCTATATTCCGATCGGCCTGTACAAGCAGCCGACGGCCTATCGCAAGGCCATCACCGGCATTCTCGACGGCACCGCCGTCTTCTGGAACGTACGCCCCGCATGAGCACCACAGCAATTTTCGGCAGCTATGTGCTGTCACGGAAGGACGGCGCGCAGGATGTGCTGCGCGACCATTGGGTCCTGGTCGAGGGCAAGAGGATCGGGGCCGTCACGCGCGACAGGCCCAGCGCTGACCAGGTCTACGATCGTCCCGGCCGGTTCGTGCTGCCGGGCCTCCTGAACCTGCACAATCACTGCTTCTCCGAGGCGGTCGCGCGCAGCCACACCGAAGACGGCAATGGCCGCAAGAACAACCAGAGCATCGTCTATACGGTGCTGCTGCCGCTGACCAAACGCGGCGCCGAGATCTTGTCGGCGGAAGAGCGGCTCGCGGTGGCGCGGCTCGGCATCCTCCAACTCCTGAAGGGCGGCGCCACCACGGTGATGGAGCCGTTCCGCAATTCGATTCCGGAAATGTTCGACGCGGCGGAGGAGATGGGCATCCGCTTCTACGGCGCGCCCTATCTGTTCTCCACATCCGACGCCAAGGCAGGCCCGGACGGCGTGGTGCGCTATTCCGGCGATGACGGCGCCACGGACATGGCGACCTGGGATGCGCTCTATCAGCGCTGGAACAACCGCGGCGACGGCCGCATCAGCCTCGCGATGAGCCCGCATGCGACCGACACCTGCGGTCCCGATCTGCTGAAAGCCTGCGCCGCGCGGGCGCGCGAGCTCGGCGTCCCCATCACGACGCACATGGCGCAGAGCCGCGCCGAGGTCGAGACCATCGGCAAGCGCTATGGCGGCCGCACGCCGGCGCAATATCTGGACTGGCTCGGCCTGCTGGGGCCCGACCTCATGGCGGCACATTGCATGTTCAGCAGCGATGACGACCTCAAGCTGATGGCCACGCGTGGCATGACCGTGCTGAACTGCCCGCGCGTCTTCGCGCGCGCCGGCATCACCGCTGCCTTCAGCCGCTTCGCCGAGCACGGCGTGCGCACCGTGGTCGGTACCGATGGCTACAACATGGACCTGCTCGGCGAACTCAATGCCGCCTCACTGATCTCAAAGATCACTTCGGCGCGTCCCGACGTCGCGAACTCGCCGGAGCTGATCGAAGCGAACACGGCTGTCGCCGCGGATGTCATCAAGCGCCCGGACCTCGGGCGCATCGAGCCGGGCGCCACCGCCGATCTCACCGTTGTCGATCTCACCCATCCGCATCTTCAGCCGCTGTTCGATCCCCGCCGCGCGCTGATCGCGCTAGCCAACCGTGCCAATATCGATCAGGTCATGGTCGACGGTCGTGTGCTGATCGATGCCGGCCGCTATCTCGGCTCGGATGAGGCGGCGATCATCTCGGCCGGCACCGCCGCGATCGGCAAGATCTGGGAGCTGCCGGAAGCGCAGGCCGCGTTCAACGGCTGATCGCTTTTTTGGCGCATGATCGTCGCCCCGAGGAAAGTGCGCTCCCTCTCCCGCTTGCGGGAGAGCTGGCCCCGGTTGTTTGGACAGCGCCCCGCTGGATTTAAGTGGATTCCTGCCGGGTTATGCTGAACGCGGGGCTTTACGGTTTTGTCGTTGCGTCGGGAGGGCGTAGCCCGACCAGAGCGACGACAAAACCGTCGGCGACGGTCATGCGGCCATCACCATAGCTTGCGTGCCGAAGTAAGCCTCGTCGGGCGTGCGCCCGTCAAGGCTCGAGTGAGGGCGTCCCTGATTGTAGAAGGCCAGATACTTGGCAATTGACGCTCGCGCCTCGGACACGCTGTCGTAGGCGCGGAGATATACTTCTTCGTATTTGACCGTGCGCCAGAGCCGCTCGACAAACACGTTGTCGCGCCAGGCGCCCTTGCCGTCCATGCTGATGGCGATCTTCGCGTCCAGCAGCACATCGGTGAACTCGAGGCTGGTGAACTGGCTGCCCTGATCCGTGTTGAAAATCTCGGGCCTGCCGTGCTTCGCCAACGCCTCCTGGACCGCTTCGACGCAGAAGGCCGCCTCCATTGTGATCGAGACGCGATGGGCCAGGACCCGTCGGCTGAACACATCGACGACCGCCGCGAGATAGACGAAGCCACGCCGCATCGGAATGTAGGTGATGTCCATTGCCCACGCATGGTCGGGCCGCTCGATCTTCAATCCGCGCAACAGGTACGGGTAGATCTTGTGACCCGGAGCCGGCTTGCTCGTGTTCGGGCGACGATAGACCGCCTCGATCCCCATGCGCTTCATCAGCGTCGCGATGTGGCGGCGACCGGCGTATACGCCCTCCCGCCGCAGCAACGATCGCAGCATACGCGCTCCCGCGAAGGGATAATCGAGATGCAGCTCATCGAGCCAACGCATCAAGGCAAGGTCCTCGGCCGAAACTGGCCGAGGTTCATAGTAGACCGTGCTGCGAGCCAGCTTCAGGACCTTCGCCTGGCGCACGATAGAAAGATCATGATCGCGGTCGATCATCGCTTTGCGCTCAGCAGGCCCGCCTTGGTGAGCGCGCCGGACAAAAAATCGTTTTCCAACGCCAGCTCGCCGATCTTGGCATGTAACGCCTTCAAATCGACCGGCGTCTCGGCCGATGTCTTGTCATGCCCAAACACGCCGGCGGCGCCTTCCAGGAGCTGGTTTTTCCAGATCGTGATCTGGTTCGGATGAACATCAAACAGTTGCGCCAGCTCCGCCAGTGTCTTGTCGCCTTTGACCGCAGCCAAAGCAACCTTCGCCTTGAATGCCGGAGAATGCGTCCGGCGGCTCTTCTTCGTCATCTTCGCTCCTGATTCGCAGCAAGAATCCTCGCCGCTGTCAGGCAGAAAATCCACTCAAGCTACTGTCCGAATTTGCGGGGCCAGCTCTCTGCTCCTGCGATGGCTCGCAGAACTCTTACGTGCCATCATCCGGGCCTTCGCCGAAACTGTCCCGGCTCAAAAGATCGCTTAAATCATCGCTCGTCCGCGTTCTTCACGGAGGACTCTTTATTTATTTGTTTGCACTGCTCCCTTGAGGATTGGGAATGAGCCTAAATTGGCCGCCTATGCGTCAGGTTGTGGTCAGCCAAGCTGTATATCCTCCTCCGCGCGGAGCTTGCGCGGCACGAGCTCCAGCGTGCAATTGTGCCGAGAGGAGAGCGAATCTGATGTATGGTAGAATCATCGGATCGTCCAGCCAGCCTGGAGGAGCCAGCCATGTTGATGAATCTGGAGATGAGGGAGAGAGCCCCCGATTTGCGGACACAGTTGCGGGTATGGAGCCCGGTACGTCGTCGTCGGTGACAACGACGCCATACTCTCTGGCTTCCAAGCCGCCGATCATAGCGATCAATCAACACTCCTTCGAAAACGGACTGACGAGATTTTTGGACGGCGACGACATCACGCACATCGCCGGTAACCCACAAGAGTACTCGGCTCACGTGTCCGAGAAGGCTTGGCGCACAGTAGCGGTTGCTGGAGCCTACCTCAACACTCCCGAATATTCAAACAAGCCAGGACGATTCTACAGCTATCAGTTAGGTGACGAAACTGTCGGGCTTTTAAAAGCAGGTGGGCCGACCGAGCAGTTCACGTCCGTGGTTGAGCTTCGGGTTACTCATCCGTTGGTCGAGAACGCGGGCGATATTCTGCTGGAGCATCAACTGCGACAGGACGGCGACCATCCCTTGGTCTTGTCACGTCCTGGCATGGAGGGCATGGAACCCCGCCTGACCAAAATGGGTTTTGTCCACATGGGTGATAATAATTGGGTGCTTGATCCTAACCAGCATCCCGAAGTGTGGACGAAGAACGAGAGCAACGAGTGGCAGCGAGTAGACAAACCTACTAAGTATCTTACTAAGGTCAAGGATAGTGACACCGCTTCTAGTGACACCGCTTCTGAAGCAAGTGTCGAAAGTGCCGAAACGACCTCTTCAGGTGGTGATCCGTCATCCCTCTTGGCGCAGTACCTCGAACGAATGCGCATGGAGTAGAACAGCCGCAATAAAGAGAGACCTTTGCAGGAAATAGCGGCTGTTTCGTGAATGGACGCGGCGCCGCGAAGGTCCTAGCGCTAAACGAGGGGGGCGTACGTTAGCAGCGTGCGCCCCATTCGCCTGCCTATCCTATTCAGAAAGTAGAGTAAAAAGGCACTCCGCTCCATCACAGTGCGAACCACCGATGCGAGGGGCGACCGCCGGTCTTGGTCGAGGCGAACCGCTGCTCGATCTGCTTGGACTCGAGAAGCTGTTGGGTGATGTCGTTCAGGCGGCGCAGGTCGAACTCGCCGTTGACCATCTTCTTCAGCGTCGAGCTAGTCACGCCGTCCGATCCGGCTTCCTTGATCCAGCGGCGGACCTTCAGGTACTCGGCCTGCTTATCGTTGAGGGCCAGCCGGTCGCTGACCTCGACGATGCAGTGCCGGGTCGAAAGCTCCATCAGCTTCGCCGCCCAATCGACCAGATCGCGCGTTAGCACGGGCCGGATAGGATCGACGCCGATGGCGACGATATGGGCGATGCGCAGGGCGACTTCCATGGTGCGGGTCCACAAAGCAGCCAGGTCGGGCGAACACGCCTCCCCTCGCCGCTTGAACGCAGAGCTGGCCCCGCAAATTCGGACAGTAGCTTGAGTGGATTTTCTGCCTGACAGCGGCGAGGATTCTTGCTGCGAATCAGGAGCGAAGATGACGAAGAAGAGCCGCCGGACGCATTCTCCGGCATTCAAGGCGAAGGTTGCTTTGGCTGCGGTCAAAGGCGACAAGACACTGGCGGAGCTGGCGCAACTGTTTGATGTTCATCCGAACCAGATCACGATCTGGAAAAACCAGCTCCTGGAAGGCGCCGCCGGCGTGTTTGGGCATGACAAGACATCGGCCGAGACGCCGGTCGATTTGAAGGCGTTACATGCCAAGATCGGCGAGCTGGCGTTGGAAAACGATTTTTTGTCCGGCGCGCTCACCAAGGCGGGCCTGCTGAGCGCAAAGCGATGATCGACCGCGATCATGATCTTTCTATCGTGCGCCAGGCGAAGGTCCTGAAGCTGGCTCGCAGCACGGTCTACTATGAACCTCGGCCAGTTTCGGCCGAGGACCTTGCCTTGATGCGTTGGCTCGATGAGCTGCATCTCGATTATCCCTTCGCGGGAGCGCGTATGCTGCGATCGTTGCTGCGGCGGGAGGGCGTATACGCCGGTCGCCGCCACATCGCGACGCTGATGAAGCGCATGGGGATCGAGGCGGTCTATCGTCGCCCGAACACGAGCAAGCCGGCTCCGGGTCACAAGATCTACCCGTACCTGTTGCGCGGATTGAAGATCGAGCGGCCCGACCATGCGTGGGCAATGGACATCACCTACATTCCGATGCGGCGTGGCTTCGTCTATCTCGCGGCGGTCGTCGATGTGTTCAGCCGACGGGTCCTGGCCCATCGCGTCTCGATCACAATGGAGGCGGCCTTCTGCGTCGAAGCGGTCCAGGAGGCGTTGGCGAAGCACGGCAGGCCCGAGATTTTCAACACGGATCAGGGCAGCCAGTTCACCAGCCTCGAGTTCACCGATGTGCTGCTGGACGCGAAGATCGCCATCAGCATGGACGGCAAGGGCGCCTGGCGCGACAACGTGTTTGTCGAGCGGCTCTGGCGCACGGTCAAATACGAAGAAGTATATCTCCGCGCCTACGACAGCGTGTCCGAGGCGCGAGCGTCAATTGCCAAGTATCTGGCCTTCTACAATCAGGGACGCCCTCACTCGAGCCTTGACGGGCGCACGCCCGACGAGGCTTACTTCGGCACGCAAGCTATGGTGATGGCCGCATGACCGTCGCCGACGGTTTTGTCGTCGCTCTGGTCGGGCTACGCCCTCCCGACGCAACGACAAAACCGTAAAGCCCCGCGTTCAGCATAACCCGGCAGGAATCCACTTAAATCCAGCGGGGCGCTGTCCAAACAACCGGGGCCAGCTCTCAGGCCGAAGTTGTAGCGGCCGAACTCGCTCTTCAAGTCGCTCCCGCAAAAACACGGCGAGCCAAAGCGCCTAAGCCGTACAATATCGCGCACGGTACGCTACTGCCGACCACCATGATGACCAGAGAGATCACGCCGCGCTCTTTAAGGCCAACGCCCGCAGCGCGTGGATTGACCAAGAAAAAAAGGACTGTCGCTGCCGCGCCTAGAGCGGGATCGTCCAAAGTTCGAGGCCGCCTCAACCCGCAATCACGCAGCCTACGATCAGTATCAGATAAAGCAAATTGCCCATGCGCCCCTCAATATCCGGCTAGTCAAAGAACGGCTTCGTTTGGCCGGATACTATGTCGAATCCGGTGATCATAGAGCGGGTCCATGAGATCGTTTCGAGTGCGTTCAGATCGTCGCTGTCCTCACGAATCTTCGTGTAAGCGGTATCGAGGTTGGCGACGAATCCTTCCTTCAGGCCTGGAGCCGTATCCTCCAACGACTTCACTAGCCCGTCTTATTCGTAAGAGTGCGCCTGAGGGCTGGCGAGCGTGGTGTAAAGCGCTGATGCGGCGTAGGATTCGGTTGCGAAGCCACCCCATCACCTTCAACCGCGAACGCCACGCCCGCCATGACCGACGATACGATTCCGCCCTTCTCGTTTCCAGCCGTTCACGCCAAGAAAGTCACAGCTGCCTTCGATGGCGGTCGCCTGACCTCGAACGGGGGCGTGATGCTTCTGGCGATGGCCGAGCGGCGTCTCGGCTTGGCCGACAATCTGGCCCGGGTGTTCCCGGATCGGCGCGATCCGACGCGGGTCGTGCACAGCCTTGTCGATATGTTCCGCGCGCGCATGTTCGCGATCTGCTGCGGCTACGAGGACGCCGACGACCTCGATCATCTGCGGTCCGATCCCGCATTCAAGCTGGCCTGCGGACGGCTGCCGGACACGGGCCGCGATCTGTGTTCCCAACCGACGCTGTCGCGGCTGGAGAATGCTCCGCGCCTGCGCGACGTGATCCGACTGACCTACATTTTGGTCGACGCATGGATGGATAGCTACCCGCGCGAGCCGGCATCCGTCACGCTCGACATCGATGATACCTGCGATGTCGTCCACGGCCATCAGCAGCTCTCGCTGTTCAACGCTCATTATGACGAACGCTGCTTCCTGCCGATCCACGTCTACGACACGGAGAAGAGCCGTCCCGTGGCGGTCGTGCTGAGGCCCGGCAAGACGCCGGGCGGCGTCGAGGTGCGTGCCCTTCTGCGCCGCCTGGTACGGCATATCCGCACGCGGTGGCACAACACGCGAATTACGTTCCGTGGCGACGGGCACTATGCCCGGCCGGAGGCCATGGCGTGGTGCGAGACCAACGGCATCGACTACATCTTCGGTCTGTCCGGCACCAAGCCTCTCGCCAGAAAAGTCGACGAGGTCGCCGACGACATCCGCACCCGACGCGCCATCGAGAACCTGCCGGTTCTGCGTGGCTATACCGAGACGCGCCACAAGGCAAAGTCCTGGGATCGCGAACGGCGCACCGTCGCCCGTATTGAGGCGACGATGCTCGGCCTCGACATCCGTTTCGTCGTCACCAGCCTCGATGTCGGCTCGGCCGAGTGGATCTACGACAGCCTGTATTGCGCGCGCGGCCAAGCCGAGAATCTGATCAAGCTGCATAAGACGCAGCTCGCCTCCGACCGCACCAGCTGCCGTTCGGCGCTCGCCAACCAGGTCCGTCTCGTGCTCCATACGGCCGCTTATTGGCTGATGCTGACCGTGCGCGACGCCATTCCCAAAGTCCGGGAATTGGCCGCTGCCGAGTTCGCGACGCTGCGTCTTCGGCTCTTGAAAATCGCCGCCCGTGTCGTCGAGACCACGAGCCGCATTCGCCTTGCGTTTGCCGCGGCATGTCCCGAAGCCGACCTGATCTGCGGCTTGCCCGGCGCGCTGCTGCCGCTCGGTCCTTGACCGGCGGGGCGTCCGCCCCCGTTCGCCCAACCCATCCCTCAAGCGCGTTGCAAAGTACCGGTCGTCAGGCGGCGAAAAGCCGAAGGCAATCCTGTGCGCCTCGTCAGACAAGATGTGCGGCCGCATCAATCGGGCCCAAAAGCCGCACTCTCACGAATAGGACGGGCTAGCGCCGCGAACATGATGGCGGTGGCCTTCTTCACATTGTCCAATTCAGTCGTCTTCTTGGTCATCTAGGATGCTCCAGTTCCGGGGCCGGAAGCTAACACAACCTCGGATCGAGCGCATAAAAAAGCTCGCTTCGCAGCGGGCTATGATCTTTTCGAAGGGGTGTGGACGACTAGCCGTCATTGGGGAAAGCTGCGGCCATGCGTTGAGCCGCAAGCGACTCAGGCGAGATGTGCGGAAGGGGTTTGATCGTGCGGCGGACGAAATGCTCGAAGTGGGGAGCCGGGAGTTCCATCATTGAAACATCGGTGTTGCCGATTGATGATCCACCGACCGCCATCGTCCCGATCAATCCAGCGGCGATTAGCGCCGGAATCTTCATCATCCTCAAGGCACCCGCCTTGCGGTGCTCGTTCGCATAGAACTTGAGCGCTGCGACGCACATTGCCATGTCGGTCGGCCCAAGAGTCACCTCTTCCCCTGCGCTCAACGCTGATGCAAGCGCGAGCACGTTGCCCCGGTTATTCACGATTAACGGTCCTTTTCTGTCGGGCAGCCCCCGACTCTTTTTTCTTGGTGTGATGACCAAGTCACGGCGATTTCCGCCGTGGCTTGGATGTCTTAATGTTTCATCGGATGATCCGTCAATGAAACACGCGGTTAATTCATAGACAAAATGTCTCCGTATTGAAACGGATGTGCAGAAAGTGCAGCGGGCCGGTGCGCTAATGCATCGCTGCCATCACCTTCCGACCGTAGGCAGTGCAACGCGGTTTAGCGTAGACGCCACGCTGATAGAGACTCACGCCATCGCAGCCGGAACCGCCGCGCGAGATCGCGATGCGAAGGTAGGCCATGCCAGCGCGCGCACCGGTGGCGCAGTCGAACAGGTCTCCGGTAACACCGACCTCGCGGGCAGTGACAGGCTTGACCTGCATGATCCCGCGCTCGCCTGCGCTTCCGAGAAGATGGCAGTTGTAGTTGCTTTCGACCTTGACCACGGCATGGGCGAGGGCGCGAGGGATGCCCTGGGCGTCTGCGGCGGCGTCGATGATTGAGCGGAGGTCGGAGCCGAGCGCAGGCAAAGAGGTTTCCATCACGGCCGCGATTGCTGCCGCGCTCAGAAGGCACTTCATGTTGTCGTTCTCCTAAAAGGCCGCTACGGCTTCACACTCGAAGCGATTGGCCTTGTCTCGGCGACGCATATTCTCTTTGTGCGTTACCATTTCCAGATGATCCGGATTCACGCAGCGGCGTGTCCGGCAGCGATGATCGAGTTGCTTGCGTGGAGGGATGGGACCGTGTTCAAGCACGTACATCACGATATGGACGGCCATGGTGCCGTCATCGAGAGACATGCGCGCGTAGTCCTTCCCCCTGCCTTTGCTACCCGACGTTGGTCCGGTCCACAAGTGGCACGGCGTATCGAGAGGCCCTTCGACGATCTCGACGCGAGCCATAACTTTGTCGCGAATCCGGTCTCTGCGCGTGCTCATTTTGATCGCCCTAAGCGCGCGCCTGCCGCGTCTTGAGCGCTGCAATGTGGAAGGCGCGGTTGTGGGGCGTGTCATCGACGGGCCACGGCACGCGAGACAGAGCCTTGCGGGGCCGGCCGCCTTCGACCCAGGTATGCAGCAACTCGGCGAACGGATCGCCGTTCGCTCGAGTGCGGTTGACGATCTTCACGTCCACGCTGGTCAGGTTGCGCGCCATCACGCGGCTTCCTTGTCGCTGTAGACGCCGAGCACGGCCAGCTTCTCGTCAACGACGGCGATGCCCTGATCGACGATAGCCTTCATCTCGGGCAGCATGCGCGCGACCAGATCGGGACGGACATCCTGCGTGCTGAGCATCGGCGACTTCAGGGTGATCTTCAGTTCCGCGCCAATGCGGACGAGCAATCCTTGCAGGTAGTCGCGTTCCTTGATCAGCTCGGCGACGGCGTTGAAGTTAGCGAGTTTCACTGTTGTCGTTCCCCAAGTTGTCGAGTCCATAGATTTCGCGGAAGCGGTCGCGGCTGATGTGCCTCGGATCAACCTCGACGACGCGCGGCGGCATGAAGGCGTTCGGATCGGGCTCGACCGCGATGCCATCCATCGCGATCTCGCCGGTGGTCAGAAAGCAGTGGCCGTAGTCAGCGGCACGCAGCTTGGCGGCGATCTCGGCGAACGCCGCCTGGGAGATCGGGAGTCGGACGAGCGTCCTCATGCGTAGCCCTCCGCTCGCACGGCCGAGCGCAGGGCGTTGATGCGCTTCTCGCTCTCGGCCAGCTTCGCTTCGAGTTCGGCGATCCGTGCGTTCTGCGCGCGCTCGGTGAACGCGGCGATCTCGCGAGCGAGGTCGGTGCGCTCTGCCGAGACGTAGGCGAGGCCCATGGACTTCTGGCGGGCATCGGCTTGCTGCACATAGGTGCAGTCAACGAACGCCTGGGTGAGCGCGAGTAGGCCGGGTTGAATCTGGCTCATGACTCAGACCGCCTTTCCGTCGCGGGCGGCGACGGAGACCATCGGCGGAACGCCCAAAGCCTTCAGCCACTCGATGCAGAACTGCGCGGCGGTGGCCGGATCGTGATGCTCGGCGAGCGCGTCTTCGATGACCTCGATCATCCCCTCGCGCCCCATCCCCTCGCGGAGCCCGTCGCGGATGTTGATCAGCGCGTGAAGGAACGACGCCGCTTCGGCCGCGCGCTTGGCGTTCAGCTTGATCAGCGTGTCGATGTTGCCGCGAAGGATGTCGTTGTGCGCCTTGGACGAGATGGAGGCGCGCAGGTCGAACCAACCGAAGAGCATGAGGATCATGGCGGCGGTGGTGAAGATGCAGGCGGTTGGCGCGTAGCCGTTGAGAGTCGCGTCGAGCGCGAGCGCGAGGCCGAAGCCGCCGGTGATGAGCACAGCGAAGAGACGAAGCATGGTGATGGCTTTCATGGGAGGGTGAACCTGCAAGGATCGCTTGCAGGTTGGAGGGGGTCAGTGGGCGAGGGGCGTGTGGTCGGGCGGCAGCTTCTTGCCGACCGCGCGTGCGCCTTCCGGCGTGACGCTGAAGACCTTCATCGAGCCGTAGTCGGCGCGCGGGGTGCGGATCATCACGCCCTTGTCGGCGAGGCTCTGCGCGAGCTTGATGTCGCTGCCGTTGGAGTGGACGGCGACGCGGTTGCGGCAGACGGCGCGCGAGCGTTCGAGGCCGAGCGCCCGGCGGACCAACATTCCCTCTTCGTAGCCGATGGCGTTCATGGCGCTCCCGCTCAACCGAACAAGGCGTTCTGGTCGGAGTACATTGCCCGCGGCGCGGAGCGACGCGGCTTTGCGTGGATCGCCTGGGGGAGATCGACGGCGGTCAGGCTGTCCTTGTGGCGCAGGACGTGAGCCGACATGCCGCTGATGTTCGTCCTGCGGTCGGTCAGCTTGACGAGCGTGCCGAGCTTGACGAGTTCCGAGACGCGGGGACGGATCGCGAGGACGCTTTCCTTCAGTTGCTTGGCGATCTCGTCCGCCGTCAGGCGGTAGCCGTTGAGCATCAGTTCGATGATCGCGATGCGGAGCATCGCTGCCCGGCTGACGACCTTCTCGGCGGCGTCCTTCGAAGCGCCACCGCCCTTCGATCCCGGCGTGTTCGGATAGTTCTGAGACATAGACAAAGCTCTCCCGTTCGCCCCGAAGGGCGGTTTTCAGATCGGAGATGTGCGGTGTGGATTTCCCGTCCCGTCCGGCCTGAATCAGGCCGGGTCCGCTGGAATCAACGGATACACGATGGAGGATCCGTCGCGCAAGGGTTTCGATAGGGATGTTGACGGATGGCCGCAGGCCGATGGTTAGCCAGCGGTTGAGAGCAAGCCGATCTCGCGCATGGAAATCACCAACTCCATATTATCTTTTGAGGGGGGTTTGGGTTTTCGAGGAATACCGTCGCAAAACTAAACCCCTCATTTTCGTTAGGCTCTGGCCGACCATTGAAGGGTTTCTCCTATATATATAGTAGTAATATATACTTGTAATATATTCTGTAGAAGATATGTCTGTAGGTGGTTACTACTATATATAGGGGCGAAACCCCTCTAACCGGCAGTTGATGTTTTGCCCGATGACGGATGGGTCCGTCATGTCGACGACGGATGGAGTTGATGTTATCCGATGCGCAGGAAGGTCATGTCGCAGTGGGACGCCAAGGCGGCGTTCCTCAACGTACCGGACGATGGATGGTCCTTCGTTGGCTTCGCCAACGCCTTGCCGTGCCATCCTAGCGAGGCAGAGGCCATCGCTCGGTATCTGCACCGGAAGCGGATGATCTGGCTCTCGATGCGCGCTGGGCACGGCAGGGTCTTCCCGGCGGCGATGCGTCCCGGTCGAGGTCGGCCGAAGGCGAGGGGAGTCGAGCAGCCGCCGTTGATCGACCCGAGACTGGCTAGCTTCCTCACCCAGGCGCATCCGACCTTCCTGAAGATCAGGCTGTTGCTCGGCAGCGATCCCGGCGGTGCATGGAACGAGAACCAGGCGGTCAAGGCCGAGATCAAGTTCGCCCTGGCGGTCGAGGCGACGAAGCTGATGACGCTCTGCCGGACGTTCGCCAAGGAACACCCCGCCATTCCCGTTGCGGCGATCAGGGACGCGCTTTGGCTCGATAGGCCGCACACGATGCCCGTGGTCGCGGAGACGCAGCCGGACCTCGCCATGGCTGGCTCAGAGCAGTTCGGCGAGCAACCGAAGACGAAGACCCGGCTCTCGAAGGCCCTGACCGACGAAGAGCGCATGATGTCCTACATTGACGCCGCCGGCGCATCTGGCATCGCCGTCTATGAGATCGTGAACAAGGGGAAGATCGCCCGCGACCGCGTCATGCAGATCGGCGAGATGTTCAAGAACATGGGCGCGATCCACTCGGCAGTTGTCCGCACGTCGGATCGAGGACGTACCGGAATGCGGTACTTCGCCCGGCGTCACGGCGAGCCCCTGATCGCTGAAGGCGGGCGATTGGTGACGATGGTGTAATCTAGGATTGTCGGGCGATTCGGTCGACGCGGCGGGGGACGGAAGCGATGGGACTGCGAGCGCCTTACAGTGTTGACGCAATGAAGCTCGCCAATGAGCGCGTCGATAAGATCATGGCTCGGATATATCTATTGTGGCTGATCGGCGTCGGCGTCGGACTCATCAAGCTTAAGGCCGACAAGGCGACGTTCAACGGCATACAGTACTCCATAGGAAACCCTGAAGTCATCCAAGGGCTGATCTTTGTGGCGGTAATTTTTTGCTACGTCGCAATCGTCGGGCTGGCATTCCTTTTTTCCGTTCAGTACTCATCGCTGGGCAACCGAGCATTCCTGAGAAGGATGATCCATCTCGCTTGCGGCACAACGAAAACCTTGCAGCGGCTCGCAGCGCAAATTCGCGTGATCAAGACGGTCGCGCGGCAGATTTTTGGTCTTGTCAGACCGATAGTTGCGATCATGTTTTTGTTTCCCATTCTGCATATTGCGCTATTTGAGCGGCCAGCGCTTGAGCTTGCCTTCAAGGCAATATTCTACGGCTGACGTAAGCGAACGGTTGCCGAACTGGTCTCTCACGATGCGGCGATCTGCGCGAGCATTCGCGTATGGAAACCCGGATCGTCGATAACATCCCCGAGTGGCGCTATCAGGCGGAAGTCATTGCTCGCCTTCACGCGCTCGAAGACGCCGGGCTTCCGCTTACCTGCGCCGGTGATATGAACCGAGCCAAGCGTTCGCGACGCGAGCGCATGGAAGCCAAGGTCACGGGCCTTACGGCGGGCGAGCCCGACGTTCGCGTTTACATCACCGGCGGGGTTCTGCTCAGTTTCGAACTGAAGACGCCCAAGGGCTCACGCTCGAAGGATCAGAAGGATCGGCACGCGAAGCTGATCGCCCTGGGCTTCGACGTTATCACGGTCAAGGCGAAGACCCCGGAAGAGATGGCCGATCTCATTGAGATCGACGTGCGCAATCGGCTGCCCTGATGCAGATCACGCTCACGCTCACGAAGGGAATGCTCGACCGGCTCGATCAGCTTCGTGATCGCAGCATCAACACCGCGACGGCCAAGGCGCTGACCTTCACCGCGAAGGACGCGCAGCAAGCGTTGCGAGTGCAAATCCCAGGCATCTTCGTGCTGCGTCGCCCGTGGGTGGTCAGCGGCATCCGCATTCGTCCGGCGAACGGCGGCAACCTGATGGCCGTCGTCGGCTCCATCGACAAGTACATGGAGCGCCATGTCATCGGTGCGGGCAAGGAGAAGCATCCCGACAACGCGCTCTCGATCCGCTCGAAGCGCAACAGCAACGGCCGCCTCGCGACGGGCGGCATCCTGATCAAACCATACGGCTCCATTGGCAGCGCCCCGGTTCATACCGTGGTGCGTCGCCAGTTGAAGCGCGTGGACACGCAGAAGCGGAAGACGTTCCAGATCGTGGTGGGCGAAAAGGTGCTCATTGTGCGTCGTCGCACGAAGAAGCGTTACCCGCTGCAAACGCTCGCCGTGCTGCAAGGGAGCGCGACGATCAACGAGCGTTGGGATTTCCTTGGGACCGTGTCCGGCGTCGTCCAGGCGCGCTTCCCGCAGCACTTCTATCGGGCGGTTGTCAATGCAGCGACTCAATAGAGGGTCAACGAGCGAATCGAATCCACCCCCTTCGAGCGGGAAGGTTCATGAGCTAAATGACTCCCACCCCCCTCGGACGTAGGCGATCGTGTGCGGCAATGTCGCGCAGATCATGCCCTATACGGGTGGATGATCACCTCGCCATTTCTGAACCCCCTCTGCTGGTTCGTCATCAAGCGGTCGCAGGAGCTCCTCTGGAGAGAACAGCTCGCGATCCAAAGTAAGGTCTTCCGGATCGATGGAAAACGACAGAGCAGGATGATTGTCCCGTCGTCCCTGAAGCTCGTCATGCAACTGCTTTTCCAGTCGCTCAAGCTCCCCTTGCGGGAGTTGCTCTGAATGGAATGCGGCTTGCGCCTGAATGAAAGCCGACGGGGCGGGGTGATCATCTCGCCTTTCCTGAAGCTGAGCTATGGCGGAATCTGGGTGATGACGGTGTGAGGAAGGCGGCGTATCGAGGCGGGTGACGAGCCTGCCAGAACCTCTCGAGGAGAGCGATACGCCATGACCGAGACTACCAATGTTCTTGCTTTCCGTCAGCCGTCCGCGGTTGATGATCCACTGACCGATATCGTTCGTGCCGGCGCGCGGGACCTGCTTGCCAGGGCGATCGAGATCGAGGTTGGCGCGTTTCTGGCCAGCACGGCCAATCTGACGCTGCCCGACGGTCGAGCGCGCCTGGTCCGACATGGGCACGGTCCGGTGCGCGAGATTGCGACCGGCATCGGTCCGGTGGAGGTCGCTCGTCCCAAGGTCCGCGACCGCGGAGCGAGCGGGCCAGGCGACCGCCTCCGCTTCAGTTCGGCAATCCTGCCGCTATGGGCGCGGCGGACGAAGAGCCTGGATGCCTTGATCCCGGTCCTCTATTTGCGCGGCATCTCGACCGGCGACTTCCAGGAGGCGCTCTCGGCGCTGCTCGGCAAGGATGCGCCGAACCTGTCGCCTTCGGTGATCGCCGGCCTGAAGGCCGATTGGCAGGTCGAGTACGAACGCTGGCAGAGACGCGATCTGTCGGCGCGTCGCTATGTCTACATCTGGGCCGATGGCGTGTACCTGCAGGCCCGCATGGAAGATCACAGCGAATGCATGCTGGTGCTGATTGGCACCACGCCGGAAGGCAAGAAGGAGCTGATCGGCTTCCAGGTCGGCGTGCGCGAGAGCGCGCAGAGCTGGCGCGAACTCCTGATCGACCTGCGGCAACGCGGGTTACGGATTGCCCCGCAACTCGCCATCGGCGACGGCGCCCTCGGCTTCTGGAAGGCACTGGACGAGGCCTTTCCCGGCACGCGGCACCAACGATGCTGGTGCCATAAAGTGAGCAACGTACTCGACAAGGTCGCCAAATCCGTGCAGGGCCTCATGAAGAACGACCTGCGGAACATCTATCTGGCCCCACACCGGGCCGAAGCTGAAACCGCGATCGACGTCTTCGTCGAGAAATACCACGTCAAATACGGACGTGCGGTGGAGTGCCTGATCAAGGATCGCCATGCGCTGCTCGCCTTCTTCGACTTCCCTGCTGAGCACTGGATCCACCTACGCAGCTCGAACCCGATCGAGAGCGTCTTCGCCACGGTGCGCCACCGAACGGTGCGGACCAAGGGATCGCTGTCGCAACAAACCGCGAAGCTGATGGTGTTCAAGCTCATCGACGCCGCATCGAAGACCTGGCGGCGATTGAAGAGCACGAACCAGTTGCCGAAAGTCATCGCCGGTGTAAAGTTCATCGACGGAATCGAAGTCATTCCGAACACTGAAAGCCACGCCGCCTGATCAGGCCGCGTCACCCAAAATCAGCCATAGCTCCCTGAAGCTCCTCTGCTGGCTCGTCATCAAGCGGTCGCAGGAGCTCCTCTGGAGAGAACAGCTCGCGATCCAAAGTAAGGTCTTCCGGATCGATGGAAAACGACAGAGCAGGATGATTGTCCCGTCGTCCCTGAAGCTCGTCATGCAACTGCTTTTCCAGTCGCTCAAGCTCCCCTTGCGGGAGTTGCTCTGAATGGAATGCGGCTTGCGCTTGAATGAAAGCCGACGGGGCGGAGTGATCATCTCGCCTTTCCTGAAGCTCCTCTGCTGGCTCGTCATCAAGCGGTCGCAGGAGCTCCTCTGGAGAGAACAGCTCGCGATCCAAAGTAAGGTCTTCCGGATCGATGGAAAACGACAGCGCAGGATGATTGTCCCGTCGTCCCTGAAGCTCGTCATGCAACTGCTTCTCCAGTCGCTCAAGCTCCCCTTGCGGGAGTTGCTCTGAATGGAATGCGGCTTGCGCTTGAATGAAAGCCGACGGGGCGGAGTGATCATCTCGCCATTCCTGAAGCTCCTCTGCGGGTTCGTCATCAAGCAGTCGCCGAAGCCCCCCTGGAGGGAACTGGTCGAGATCAAAAGTAAACTCTTCCGAATCGATGGGAAACGACTGAGCAGGATGATTGCCTCCTACTCCGTGACGCTCGTCTTGCAACTGTGTTTCCAGTCGCTGAAGCTCCTCTGAAGCGACGGAGACCGCCGACGGCATAGAGCTGGCCCCGGTTGTTTGGACAGCGCCCCGCTGGATTTAAGTGGATTCCTGCCGGGTTATGCTGAACGCGGGGCTTTACGGTTTTGTCGTTGCGTCGGGAGGGCGTAGCCCGACCAGAGCGACGACAAAACCGTCGGCGACGGTCATGCGGCCATCACCATAGCTTGCGTGCCGAAGTAAGCCTCGTCGGGCGTGCGCCCGTCAAGGCTCGAGTGAGGGCGTCCCTGATTGTAGAAGGCCAGATACTTGGCAATTGACGCTCGCGCCTCGGACACGCTGTCGTAGGCGCGGAGATATACTTCTTCGTATTTGACCGTGCGCCAGAGCCGCTCGACAAACACGTTGTCGCGCCAGGCGCCCTTGCCGTCCATGCTGATGGCGATCTTCGCGTCCAGCAGCACATCGGTGAACTCGAGGCTGGTGAACTGGCTGCCCTGATCCGTGTTGAAAATCTCGGGCCTGCCGTGCTTCGCCAACGCCTCCTGGACCGCTTCGACGCAGAAGGCCGCCTCCATTGTGATCGAGACGCGATGGGCCAGGACCCGTCGGCTGAACACATCGACGACCGCCGCGAGATAGACGAAGCCACGCCGCATCGGAATGTAGGTGATGTCCATTGCCCACGCATGGTCGGGCCGCTCGATCTTCAATCCGCGCAACAGGTACGGGTAGATCTTGTGACCCGGAGCCGGCTTGCTCGTGTTCGGGCGACGATAGACCGCCTCGATCCCCATGCGCTTGCCGGCGTCGTCGGGGATGGCGCGTGCGAGGAATAGATCGTCCAGCACGAGGAGATCGCAGTCGATGATGGTTCGCAGCCGGACCTCGCGTTGTGCCGGAGAGTTCAGGGCGTAGCGGTGGAAGAAGTCGTCGGTCTCAAGATACTGGACCTTGTGGCTTTGCAGGATCGCCTGATAGGCAATCGCCTTGGCGATGTGCGACTTCCCGGTGCCAGGTTTGCCAACAAGCAGAGCGTTCTCGCCAGCGGCAATGAACGCCAGGGTGTGGAGCTGGAAGCAGGTCTGACGTGGCAGTTTGGGATTGAAGGACCAGTCGAACTCGGCGAGCGTCAGCTTTTCGTCGAGCCCGGATTGCTGGTATCGCCGCTCGATAAGACGGGACTGACGACGGTCCAGTTCATCCTGCAGGATAAGGGAGAAGGTCTCGAGGAAGGGCTGGTTGGCGCCCTGCGCCTGGAGCACGCGCGTCTGCAGCGTGTCGCGGACACCCGACAGGCGCAGCTGTCGTAGGCAACGCTCAATTTCCGGCATGGTCATCATGTGGCTAGGTCTCCAGTTTAAGGTGAGAAGGTGCAGCGGGAGCGCTCGTGGCGCCGGAGTTGGCCGGGGTTGCGCAGGCGACACGAGCGCGGATTGCCGTGGCGTGATCGTCGTGAGCCTCGGCCTGCCGACCATTGTCGTCGGCGTCGCGCCGCACAGCGCGGCTGAAGAGGTCGCCGTATTCCGCGGGGGTACGGATCAGCGGATGATCCTGGGTGAGCGGCGATGCCGGCTGTGGCGTCACTCCAACCTGCTCGATCGCCTGTTCGAACAACCGCTCGACGGTCGCACGCACGTGCTTGTAGCGGTAGATGCGGTTGTCGATGGCGTGCGCGCAGGCCTGCTCGACCAGCCGCGCCGGATACTTCCGGCCCAGCCCGACAATGCCCCACATCGCGCGCTGTCCGGGGCGCCCTTCGGTGTCGAACACCTGCTGGCACAAGGCCCTGGTCTGCGGTCCGATGCGCTCGGCGCTCGCCAGCAGCACGGCGGTTTGCCGCGACGGGTTGAACGGCCGTTCGCTGGTCGGCAGGACGACAGAACCGGGGTGCGCCATCCGGGAATGAACACGCAGCAGCGCACGGGTGTGGCGATCACGGATCTCGATCGTGGTGGTGTAGATGCGCACGACGACCTGGCTGCCGATCGGCGCGGGCCGCGCGGCGTAATAGCTGTTGTCGACGCGTACGGTGGTGTCGTCGCAGACAGTCCGGACGACTTCGGTGAAGATGCGGAAGGGAGCGACAGGCAGCGGCCGCAGGTGCGGCTTCTCTTCCTGGAACATCGCCTCGACCTGACGGCGCGTGCTGCCGTGGATGCGTTTGGAAGCCCAGTTCTCCTCCCAGTGCCTCAAGAACTCGTTTTGCGCCTCCAGCGTCTCGAAGCGCCGTCCGGCCAGCGCAGTGCCCTGGGTATGTTGAATCGCATTCTCGACGCATCCTTTCCGATTTGGATCGGCCACGCGCGCGGGATCGGCGACCACGGCGTAATGAGCCAGCATCGCGCTGTAAATCGGGTTGAGCTGGGGCTCGTACAAATCCGGCTTGAGGACGCCTTCCTTCAGGTTGTCGAGCACGACATAGCTGGGGACCCCGCCAAAATACCGGAACGCCTCTTCGTGGAGCTGCGCCCAGACTTGTTGGCTGGACTTCCAGACTACCCGCCGGAAGCTGCGCCGCGAGTAGCGTAGCGTCATCACGAACAGGCGGGGACGACGGTACCGCCCGCTCTTCGGATCAACCGTCGGCGCGCCCTCGCCATAGTCGACCTGAGCTTCCTCGCCGGGGAGGAACTCAAGACGATCAAACTGCTCAGGATCAGCGTGCCGCAACCGGCGCACAAACCGCTTGACACTCTGGTAGCTGGACGGAAAGCCAAATTGATCAACCAGGTCCTGGTAAATCGCCTGCGCGTTCCGCTTCAGCCGGACCTGTTCTTCGATCCACGTCCGATGCGCTTCGCAAGCCGAACGGGCCAGGCTGCTGGTGACCGTCGCTTCCGATGTCCCAAAAGCCGGTGGTCGGGGTGGAGGAATTTGGCCGTCCGCGCTCACCGAGCCGGTGGTCACTTCCCCGGGGGAATTTGCCTCCGCACCGGCCCGCAGCGCCTGATAACGCCGGATCGTCTTGCGATCGACACCCGTCAGCCGGTGAATCTCGCGCTGGCTGGTGTTGCGATCAAGTAATGTAAGTACGGTGCTTTGCAGATGTCGCTTCAAGACGTTCAACTCCCCGGCCCCTTGCTGGCTAAAGGGGTCGAACATAAACGTCCTGCCTGACCGGCTACTGCTGTTCAGCGGCGCTGACGGCGATCATCAGGTGGGGGAGTTTCAAGTGACCATACCCGGGGGATTTTGACCGACCCACGGGGCGCACGGCCTCGATCAACTTCGAGCAGCCGACCGACGCACGTCAGCGCTGCCCTGAGTATCAGCGCAAGCCGGATTGAGCATGACCGCCGCCGCCGCCGTAGTCGATGAATACAGTGACGATGCCGCGTATGAAGCTCGGCTTCGCGCGCAGGTTCGCGAGATCATCGCGCAGAGCTTCAGCCCGCCGCCGAAGCTGACCGTCTCCGAATGGGCGGACGAATACCGCGTGCTCTCGCCGGAAGCATCTTCCGAGCCCGGCAAGTGGTCTACTGCGCGCGTCGAGCCGTCGCGCGGCATCATGGATGCCTTCGCCGATCCCGAGATCGAGATCATCACCTGTATGGTCGCGGCGCAGACGGTGAAGACCGAAGTCATCAACAACGTGGCTGGCTTCCACGTCCATCTCGATCCTTGCCCGATGCTCATCCTGCAACCGACGTTGCAGATGGCCGAAGCGTACTCGAAGGATCGTCTCGCGCCGATGATCCGCGACACGCCTCCGCTCTCGGCGAAGCTCGGCAACAGCGCGCGCGATTCTGAAGACACGATCCTTCACAAGAAGTATGCGGGCGGCCACATCACTATGGCGGGGGCAAACTCGCCTGCGTCGCTCGCGTCGCGTCCGATCCGCATTCTGCTCTGCGACGAAGTTGATCGCTATGAGGCGAGCGCCGGTAAGGAAGGCGATCCCGTCTCGCTCGCAATCGAGCGAACCACGACGTTCTGGAATCGCAAGATCGCACTCGTCTCGACGCCGACCATCAAGGGCGCGTCGCGCATCGAGTCCTCCTATGAGGAAAGCGATCAGCGCCGGTTCTTCGTGCCGTGCCCGAAGTGCGCGCACATGCAGCATCTGCGATGGGCGCAGGTCCGTTGGCCCGATAATGATCCGTTGGCGGCACGCTATCACTGCGAATACAGCGACCCCGACACCGGCGAACTGTGCGACCACGGATGGAGCGAGGCCGAGCGGCTGAAGGCGATCCAGCGCGGCGTGTGGATCGCGACGCGGCCCGAAGTGAAGGGTCACGCGGGCTTCCACTTGAACCGCATCGCGTCGCCGTGGCGCGCTCTCGGCGAGATGGCGCGCGACTTCGTGTTGGTGAAGAAGCACCCCGAGCGTCTGAAGACCTGGGTGAACACGCGCCTTGCGGAGACGTGGGAAGAGCGCGGCGAGCGAGCCAACCCCGACTCGATCTTTGCGCGCCGTGAAGAGTATGACGCCGCGATCATCTTGCCGAGCGGCGTCGGCTGCATCACCGGCTCCGTCGATATTCAGGACGACCGCGCCGAAGTCGAGTGGTGCGGTTGGGGCCAGGACGATGAATCGTGGTCGCTCGACTACAAGGTTCACTATGGCGCGCCGAACACCCCCGGCTTTTGGGAGGTCATCGACAACGCCTTGATGCGAACGTTCAAGCATCCGTCCGGCGTCGAGATGCGCGTGGAGGCGGCCTGCATCGACTCTGGCGGTCACTTCACGCAGCACGTCTACAACTTCGTTCGGCCGCGCATCGCTCGCCGCGTCTACGCTATTAAGGGCATCGGCGGACCCGGCCGCCCGATCTGGCCGGTGAAGGGCACCGTCAACAAGGCGAAGAACGTCACGATCTTCGTGCTCGGTGTCGATCAGGCGAAGGACATGCACTACAAGCGGCTCGAACTGAAGGAGCCCGGTCCCGGCTACTGCCATTACCCGCTGCTCGAAAACTATGACAAGAAGTTCTTCGAGGGCCTGACCGCCGAAAAAGCGGTGCTGAAGACCGATAGGCGCGGCTTCGTGACGAAGGAATGGCACAAGGTCCATCAGCGCAACGAACCGCTCGATCTCCGCGTCTACAATATCGCGGCGCGGCTCTCGCTCGGCATCAACATGGAGCGTCGTTTGATGGCTCTGCGAGCGGCAGCGGCGAACGCGCTGAATGCTGCTCCGCAAATGCCCGTCGTGCGCGAAGAACCGACCCCTGCGGCTCCCCAAGCCGTTCCTGGGAGGCGTCGCGTCCGCAGCCGTGGCGTTGAAAGTTAAGGATTGAGCGGCTAGATGAAGAGCATGATGACCAAGGACGATGTCCGCGCCGCCCGTACCGCCCTGGGCAAGATGTGGAAGCCCGGCGGTGCCCCGCTGACGGCCCAAGAGCTCGTGCGCGCCCTGGGGCTCTCCGAAGACCACGGCACCGACCACGTCTACAACATGGAGAAGGGCAAGTCGGCCGTTTCCGGCACTATCGAGATGCTTTTGCGCATCTATCTCGCCGGTGGAGTGCCGCCTGACGATGTCGTGATCTTCAAGGACGCTCCAAAGCGAGCGCGCTAAGGGAGATCGGAACGATCTCTCTCGAACGATCCATGTCCCGTAGCTTCGGGGCATGGCAAAGACCGTCGAAGAGCAGCTTGAAGAGACCCTAAACTCGATCAACACGGTCGAGCAGAACGGTCAGCGTTACACGATCAAGGATCGTGAGCTTTGGCGCGCCGATCTGCGCCAACTCGATCAGCGCGCTCAACGCCTCGAAAAGCAGGCCGCTCGGGCCAAGCGCGGCGGCATTCGTACCCAGCGGGTGATCCCGCTGTGATTAAGCCCGTCGCACCGACCCTTATGGACCGCTTCCTGGCGGGCGTCGCACCGAACTTCGCGACGCGCCGCTACCATGCGCGCCTCTCGCTCAACTACATGGGCCAATACGCCGGTGCGCGCTCGAACCGCGCCGCCCTGAAGGCGTGGAGGACCCATCCCGGCTCGGCCGACTCCGACACTTTGGGCGATCTTCCCGCGCTGCGCAGCCGCTCGCGCGATCTCGGCCGCAACAATCCCATCGCCACCGGCGCAAGGCAGACCTCGAAGAGCAACGTTGTTGGCTCCGGCCTGCGCGTGCGCTCGAAGCTGAACCCGAAGCTGCTCGGCATGTCGCCGGAAGCCGCCGAGTTGTGGGAGCGCAAGTCCGAGACGCTGTTTGACCTTTGGGCGCAGTCGAAGCTCTGCGACATCACGCTCACGCAGAACTTCTATGAGCTTCAGGGCCTCGTTTTCAGTGCCGTCTTCGAATCCGGTGACACCTTCGTGTTGCGCCGGACGCCGAAGCGCCCCAACGCCGTCGTGCCGCTCGCGCTCAACGTGATCGAGGCCGACCGCGTCGCCACCCCGAGCGAGTTGGAAGGCGAGTACCTGATCCGTGACGGCGTCAGGATCGACGAAGACGGCGCTCCGGTCGCTTACATCGTCCTGAACGAACACCCCGGCGAGCGCCAGACCTATACGGTCAACGGCTTCACCGAAATCCCGGCCTTCGGCAAGAAGTCGGGCGAGCAGATGGTGCTCCATATCTTCGAGCGCATGCGCCCCGGCCTGAACCGTGGCATTCCTGCGCTCGCTCCGGTCATCGAAATCCTGAAGCAACTCGACCGCTACAGCGAAGCCGAGTTGATGAAGGCCGTCGTGTCTTCGTTCTTCACCGTCTTCCTGAAGACCTCGGGCGACGACGGCTTTGCTGGCGCCACGCCTGGCCTTCCTGGGATGGGCGCGAACGACGTGACCATGGGGCCGGGCACCATCGTCGATATCGGCACCGACGAAGAGATTCAGACTGCGCAGCCCGCGAACACTGCGAACTTCGACCCGTTCTTTCAATCGGTCGTGAGGCAGATCGGCGTCGCTCTGTCCATCCCGTTCGAACTGCTCATGATGCACTTCACGGCGAGCTACAGCGCGTCGAGGGCATCTCTGGAAATGGCCGCGCAGTTCTTCCGCGACCGCCGCACTTGGCTCGTCCGCAACTTCTGCGCGCCCGTTTACGAGTGGTTCCTGACGGATGCGATCAACGCTGGTCTGATCGACGCGCCCGGCTTCTTCAATGATCCCGTCAAGCGCGCGGCGTGGCTCGGCGCTCAGTGGATCGGCCCCGCGCGGATCATCCTCGACCCGCTCAAGGAATGGAAGGCCGAGACCGAAGCCGTCAACCTGGGCGCTCGCACCATCGAGCAGGTCATCATCGAGCGCGGTGGCGACGACTTCGAGCAGACCACGGCGCAGCGCGCACGCGAGCACACCGCTCGCGCGGCGGCGAAGCTCGAACCCGAAGTTCTCGCGCCGTCCGGCATGGGGTCTCGCGTCAACGAAGACATCGAACAGAAGGGCGACGGCACCGACAAGCCCAAGCCTAAGAAGGCCGAGAAGAAGCAATGACCATCAACGTCCGCAACCCGCTGATCTTCGACGCCGCTCTCACGGCCAATTGGGCCATGGAAGAGGGGGCTCTGCGTCAGGTCATGGAGATCGCCGCGCGCGAGAGTCAGATCACGCCGCAGATGCTCGAAGCCTATCGCGGCCAAGAGCTTGAGCGGTCCGAGCGCGCGACGCGGCGCGGCAACGTCGCAGTGATCGACGTGGCTGGCCCCTTGTTCAAGCGCGCCAATCTCATGACCACGTTCTGCGGCGCGACTGCTTACGAGACCGTGCGCCGCGACCTTCAGGCCGCGATGGACAATGCGTCCATTCGCTCGATCCTGCTCAACATTCATTCGCCTGGGGGCGAGGCCGCTGGCGTTGCGGAGCTTGCCACGGCGATCAACGAAGTGCGCGGCAAGAAGCCCATCGTCACGTATGCAGGCGATCAGGCGGCCTCCGCTGCGTTCTGGTTGGGCACCGCGTCGGACGAGTTCATTATCGGGCCGACCGCCGCGCTCGGCTCCATGGGCGTCGTGGCGGGCTATCGAGACACGTCTGCGCAGGACGCGGCGCGCGGCATCAAGACCATCGAGTTCGTGTCTTCGCAGTCGCCCTACAAGCGCGTGGACATCAACACCCAGGAAGGCCGCGACCGCGTGCAAGCGCGCGTTGACGCAATGGCCGCCGTGTTCGTCGAGACGGTCGCGAAGTATCGCGGCGTGAGCGTCGAACACGCACTCGAACGTTTCGGGCAGGGCGATGTTCTGATCGGCCAAGCGGCTGTCGATGCCGCGATGGCCGATGGCGTTGCGACGTTCGAACAGGTTCTCGCGAGCTTGGCTCGCGGCGAAAGCCCGAAGGCAAATTTTGGGTTCAATCCGGCCGCTGACGGCCAAGCCAATGTTGAGGATGAAATGAAGGACCAAACTGGCGCAACGGCCGCTAACGACAAGCCGGAAGAGACTGCAACCGTGACCACGACGACCGTCGAGGCCACGACCGAGCAGACCGTCGATCTCGCCGCTGAAGCTCGCACGGCCGAGCGCAAGCGCGTCACCGACATCATGAGCCTGACCCTGTCGGGTTATGAAGACCACGCCGCAAAGGCTATCGAAATGGGCTCTTCCGCTCATGAGTTCTCGGCCATGATCGTAGCCGCTGAAAAGGCCAAGCGCACCGAGCGCGCCGCTGACATCAAGTCGGACACCGAAGCCAACGCTGGCGTCGCTCCGTCGAACGGTCAGGAAAAGGCGCAGGGTGACGAGGCCGCTGCAAACGCAATTCTCGGCGCGATGAAGCTCGCGTCCGGCAACTAAGGAGCCGCAACGTGGCGAAGTTTGAGAACGAAGGCGCATACGTCCCGAGCATGCTCATGCTCGGTCATCATCGCGCGCGCAAGGTGACGATCAAGTCGGGCGCTGGCGTCCTCTTGAAGGGCACCGTGCTCGGTCAGGTCACGGCCGACAAGAAGTACCTCAAGTCGATCTTGGCGGCGAACGACGGCTCGCAAGTGCCCGACGCGATCCTCAGTGCGGATGTCGATGCGACCGCCGCTGACGTGGAGGCCATCGTCTACATCGCTGGCGAAGTCGATCAGGACAAGCTGATCCTCGGCGCCGGTCACACCCTCGGGTCGGTGGATGCGGTCTTCCGCACGAAGTCGATCTGGCTCGTTAAGCCGATGGGCTAACCGAGACAACCTCGAAGAAAGCAACGGGAAGCCCTAACTATGGACCTCTTTTCGACCACCGCCCTGAACCGTGTTGTCGAGGAACTGCCGCTCAACCCGGCGTTCTTCCTCAACACCTTCTTCACCACCACCGAGACCTCCGAGACCGAAGACATCAAGTTCGACTCGGTCAAGGGCCGTCGCCTGATCTCGCCGCTCGTCTCGCCCATCGTCGCGGGCAAGGTGATCCGCGAGCAGGGCTACAAGACGCAGTCGCTGTCCCCGGCGTATCTGAAGGACAAGCGCGTCTTCAAGCCGCACGGTCAGTTCAAGCGTCGCGCAGACGAGAAAATCGGCGGCAGCCTGTCGCCCGAGCAGCGCCTTGCCGCGTCCATCGGCTTCGCTCTGAGCGAGCAGTTGGATATGTGGACGCGCCGCCTGGAAGTCATGTCGGCGGAAGTCCTGCGTACCGGCAAGCTCGTCCTGAAGGGCGACGACTATCCCGAGCAGCTTGTTGACTTCGGTCGCGACGCTCAACTGAGCATCGTTCTGACCGGCACCGACAAGTGGGACAACGCGGCCACCAACCCGCTCGACGACATCGAGGATTGGGGTCAGATGATCTTCGATCATTCGTCGCTGACCTGCCGTGACGTGATCATGGCGAGCGACGTGTGGAAGACGATCCGCGCCAAGATTGCCGGTCCCGACACCGATGCGGTCGCCAAGTCGATGCGTCTTCAGATCGACACGACCGCTGCGACTCTGGAATCGGCTCGCGCCTCGCTCGGCCTGATCCTGATCACCCCCGGCATTCGTCTGGTTGCGGTGTTCGGCGACTACCGTCTGTGGGTCCACGCCGACAAATACGTCGATCCGCCCGACGGCGTCGAGAAGGACGTGCTCCCGGCCGGTGAAGTCGTCATGGCTTCGCGCGAGATCGAAGGCGTCCGCCACTTCGGCGCGATCATGGACCTCAAGGCCGGTATTCAGCCCCGCGACTTCTTCGTGAAGTCCTGGGAGGAAGAGGACCCGTCCGTGCGGTACATCCTCGGCCAGTCCGCCTCGCTGATCGCGCCCTACCGCGTGAACGGCACCCTGGGCGCGAAGGTGAAGTAAGATGCCGTTGTATCGCGGCCTCGTAACGATCAAGCGTGACGGGCGGTACATTCCGCCCGGCACGCCGGTCGAAATGACCGAGAACGAAGCGAAAGCCCTCGGGCCTGCTCGCGTCGTTCTCGATCAGAACCCGGTTTCGGCCGTGGCCGAGATTGCTCTGGATTCCGCCAGCACGCTTGCTGGCATCGAGTCCGCCGGTGATGCCCCCGGCGACGCGCCGTCCGCTGATGAAGTCCCTCCCGCCTCGCATCAGACGGACGGCGCGAGCACTCGCGTCGTGGACATCGCGTCCGCAATCGACCTGCTCGACGAAAAGAAGGACTTCTTCAAGTCCGGCCATCGTCAGGGCAAGCCGAAGCAGAAGCCGATTGAAGAGATCGTCGGGTTCGACATCACCGACGAAGAGATCGACGCTGCTCTGGCATTGCGCGCTTCGGGCGTCTGATGCCGGTCGAGACCGACAACGATCTTCTGATCTTCCTCAACCCCGGCGAGTTCGGGGTTGAGGCGCGTTATGAAAGCCGCGCCCCAGCCGTTGAGCCGAAGGACATCCCCGGCCAGTTCGACGACGAAGGAAGCAATTGGAATCCGAACCGTTGGAACGGGACGCAATTCCAAATGCAGATGGGCGCGAGCGTCACTTCATCCGGCCCGACGTTTCTCTGCCGCACGTCCGATCTGAACAAGGGCGGTCGCAAGGGCGAGAAGCTGACGATCAAGGGACAAGAATATCGGATCGAGGACAAGCGACCGGACGGCACCGGCCTGTCCTTGCTCTTGCTCATGGCGAACGACTGACATGGCGCATCCTCGTAAGCGAATCCGCGAAGCATTCCGAGCCCGGCTCGCCGAAAACGTTGATGGCGAGTACCGCACGGACGCGCAGTTTCGCGTGTACGCGAGCCGCATGGCTCCCGTGAACGAGGAAGAGTTGAAAGAGGATGGCCCGGCCATTCTCGTCTATTCGCGCATGGAGAAGTACAACCCCGAGAAGGACTACGGGGTCGAGGGCGACGCAACCTACATCGAACGAGAGTTGACGCTTGTCACGGAGGCTATGCTGACCGGCGGCGAGACCGTTGACGACAAGCTCGACGACATGGTCGAACAGATGGAAGCGGCCTTCGAAGGCTTCGTGATCCCCGGTTTCGAGTCCGCGCGCATGCGGCTGCTCGAGTCCGACATCGACGTGATCACCGAGCAGGTCAAGCGCCCCATTGGCGCTATCGGCCTCGTTTGGCAGGTCATCTATCGCACCGCTTGGCGTCCGCGCGCCACGGCTGACAACATCGACGCCTCAATGGCGGACTTCCTGGCGGGGCGATAGTCATGGTGAAGTTTCTGCGCGATCCCGCGAGCACCGGCGGCGTGTCCGACCCGGAAGCTACCGACATCGATCGGCGCGCGCAGGATGTCGTCAAGTTCGGCAAGATCAAGGAAGTGGACTACAAGCGCCAGCCCCCGGCGTATCGCGTCCTGATCGGTGACGAGAACGACGAAGACAATCACAACATCACGGATTGGCTCCCGGCGGGCGGCATGCGCGCGAAGGGCGACCGCGAGACGCATTTCCTTGAGAAGGACGAGAAAGTCGTGCTGCTTGCCGAAGGCGGCGAGCTTGCGACTGCGCAGGTCTATCCGGCGGGCACGTACACGCCCGAGAATGAAGACGAGAAGGAAACGACCGACAAGGCTGGCGTCTGGCGCAAAATCTTCGCGAAGCCCAAGAGCAAGGGCGGTCAGGACGGCGAAGGCGGCGAGGGCGATGAAGGCGGCGGCGAAGGAGGCGAAGACGGCGGCGAGGACGGCGAAGGCGGCGAGGAAGATCAAATTCTCGGCGAGATCAGTTACGACCGCAATACGGGCGATTGGCTGATCAAGGGCATCAAAGACAAGGGCTCGATTACGCTCGAAGGATCGGGCTGCAAGATCGTCATGAAGGACGGCACGATCACGATGACGGCGAAGAACCTGAAGATCGAGATGGAAGAGAACGTCGAGATCGAGGCGGGCGAAGACTTCAAGTCCACGGCGGGCTCCGAGTCGGTCCACGAAGCAGAAGCCTTCGTGACCGTGGCTGAGACGTACCTGGGCGTTGATAGCGCTGACGACAAGCCGCAGGACAAGGTCGTCACCGAAGCAGGCCCCGCGAAGCAGACCTTCGCGAAGGTCGGCTAATAAGAGCGACCCGATCAGGCTGTAAGCGACCGTGCCGACGGGGCACGGTGCGCCTTATGGCGACCATTGACCTCAACACCGGCAAGCCTCTCGAAGGCATCGACGATGTCTGGCAGTCGATTGCGACCATTCTGAGCACTTCGCTGAAGTCGCTCGTTATGGCCCGCGATTTCGGCTCGAAGATGCCGCGCCTTGTTGACCATGCCGTGTCGCCCGTCACGCTGATCGATTTCTACGCGGCCGTGCCGGAGGCGATCAATCGGAAGAGCCCCGAGTCCTTGATGGCTGAAGAGCCCCGCTTCCGCATCATTCAGATGGAGCTTTCCGACATGACCGATCAGGGCCATGCCCAATTCGATATCGAGGGCATCTATTACCCGCGCGGCCATCTCGGCGACTACTCGGAAGCCCGAGACGCGCGGGGCCGCGTGATCCTTTCTGACAACATGGTCGTCGGGAGCGACGTCTAATGGACGCGCCGCTCCCGAACCTGCCGCTGCCTGTCATCGAGCGCGAACCCGCGTTCCAGGCACTGTTTGACGCCCGCCTGACGCAGATGCGCGGCCTGCTTGAGACTGGCGGTCTCGATTGGGACACGTACATGCTGCGGTCGGACCCGATCAACAACTTCTGCCGCCATGCCGCCTATGGCGATCTGCTCTATGTCACGTCGCTCAACGACACGTTCCGCGCGACGCTGCTCGACTTTGGGCAGGGCGCGGACCTGATCGCGCAGGCGTCCGATTGGAACATGACGCAGGCAGTTGGCGAGTCCCTCGACGACCTGCGACGCCGCCTCCGCGAGCGTAAGAAGGGGCAGGGCGGCTTCACCGAGAATTGGTACAAACGGTACGCCTTCGCCGCCGACCCGCTCCGCGTGGCCGACGTGGGCGTTGTGGGCGATGCCAAGGGTGGGGTTAAGGTCTCGATCCTGTCCACCGAAGGGGATGGCGTCGCTAGCCCCGCCTTGCTCGCGACCGTCACCGCCGCGCTGAACGATCCGCTCGTCCTGGGCGATAACGATCACGTCGATGTCGTCCCGGCCGTGATCCGCGTTGTCATCGTCGAGGCGGACGTGTGGCTCTTGCCGGAAGCCCCGGCGAGTGAGTTGCAGACGGCCGAAGATCGCCTGAAGACCGAGTTCGCGGCGGCGCGCCGCCTGGGATGGGACTTCACCGCTGACTTCGTGATCGCGTCCCTGCGCACGTCCGGCGTCCGCCGGATCGTCATGATCTCGCCTGCCGCCGACGACTACACGCGCGCCGAGCCGAATGAGGCCGTGGCGCTCGGCACCGTCAAGCTCAACTTCAAGGGTCGGTCCTATTGATGACCGACCTGATCGACATCGTCCCGCGCAACACGACGCCGCTTCAGCGGTCCGTTGTGAAGACTATTGACTCGCGCTCGCGCTATGCCGCGTTGGTGCAGTCGATCATCGACGTGCGCTATCTCGATGTGATCCCCGAAGACGTTCTGCCGTGGCTGTTGCGCCATTGGGGCCTCGAAGACGCGGCTGAGTTCGTCGCCGACCATCAGAGGCTCTACAAGGAAGGCAAGCGTTGGCAGACGCTCCGGGGCCGCGTGGAAGCCTATGAGATCGTCTTCGATTGGCTGGGCCTCGATGGCTTCTATGAGCGCGGAGATCACGGCGCTGTGCGCTGGGGCCTGTTCCAGATCGGGCTCACGGAGCGGCCTGACCAAGATGTGCTGCTCAACCTGATCGGGCTGGCGAACCTCTCGAAGAAGGCGTCGAGCGTCCTGGGTCGCATCTATGGCGGCTATGACATTCGGCCGATGCGTCTCGACATGATGCGCCTCGACGGTGCGCTGCTCGACGATTGGTCCGGCGTCTATATGCCCGGCATCAAGCCGAAGCTCTCGTTTGGCAAGCAGCACAGCGAGGAAGTCGATTTCAACGTCGATATGGATGGCGGTGTCTTCACGTCCGTCGAGGGCGTCGCGCGCTTCGAGGAAGGCTTCGTGCTCGACCGCTCGCTGCTCGATGGCGAGGTCGTCGAGCCCTCCGTCGTCTCCATTCAGGCTTCTCTCTCGGGCGAGCAGATCGACTTCGCAAAGGAAACGTTGATGCCTTGGCCGCGCGTGCCTTGGCCGAACGTCTCCTATTCCAACATTGAACAGTTCACGATTTACGGAGGACCCGATGGCACTTCTGGTTAATAGCGGGCGCGAAGGTCTCGCCGCCGCGTTGAAGTCTCGCACGATGTTTTTCGCCTGGGGGCGAGGGGACTCGTGGTGGGGGCAGACCGACGTGAAGAACTTCACGTTCTCGGGTTCGCCCGAGCGCTTCATGCTCGATCACGCGCCGGTCTCGGCGCTGGCCGTGAAGAGCGTCGATAGCGCTCTCACGTTCGAGACGCCGCGCGACTACACGTTCAACGCCAACACCGGCGCGGTGACGCGCATCAACGGCGGCCAGATCGCGCCGGGCGCGACCGTCCAGGCTCAGGTTCAGTACGGCACGCCCGCCTTGGGCTCCGAGGAGACCGCCTTGGTCAACGAAGTTGGCCGTCGCATCGCGTCGTCGGTGGAGTTCGTTGTGCCGGACGACAACGGCAACATCAGCACGCCGGGCGGCCAGCGGTGGACGATCTCGACCACGGCGACGCGCTACCTCTATTGCAACGTGCTGTTCGATTACCTCGAAGCCGCGACCGAAACGATCCGCGAAGTCGGCATCTATGTCGATGGCACGCGCAAGCCGGGAGTGCCTGAAGGGCAACTGTACTTGACTCCCGATCAGGTCGCCGAACCGGGATACTTGCTCCTGCTCGACCGCTTCGCGGGCAAGGTCCGCTCCCCGAGCGAGCGGCAGGGATTCTCTTACGTTCTGGTGATCTGAAAATGGCAGACGCGCGCGACCAACTTCCGGCTTACATCAACACCTTCGACAAGACGAAGGGGTATCAGCGTCTCGTTGCGCACTATGACCGCTTCCTGACGAGCAACGAACTGAACGTCATTCAGGACATCGAAGCGAACCGCCTGAAGGGCGTCGCCGATGCCTTCTGGCGCGACGGTTCGCTTGTCTTCGGCGGTGCCATCGTGCTCGGGCCGATCATCAACGCGACCGTCGAAGCGCAGTTGGCGGCGGCCAAGGTCTACATTCGCGGCGCGGTGCATGACATCGAAGCCCGCAACTTCGTCATCTCGGCGGTCGGCACGGTCGTGATCGGCATCTGGCTCCGCACCTTCACCGTGACCTATGAGAACGATCCGACCCTCAAGGGTATGGCTCCGGGCACGCGGGCGCAGGGCGAGCCGGGCGCATCGGCGCTCGCGATGCTCGGCCGGTGGGGCTATGAGGGCGACGGCCAGGAAGGCGACTTCTTCCCGATCTATACCGTCAAGGACGGCACTATCGACACTCCGAACGAGCCCGGCATGGATGACGCCTGGGTGAACCTGCTCGCGCGCTATGACCGCGAGGCGCATGGCGGCTACGTCGTGGAGGGCTTCAACGTAAAGGCGCTCGGCCTCGACGAGTCCAGCAAGCAGACCTTCACCATCTCGGAAGGCACGATCAACGTTTGGGGCTACAAGCGGACCCGGCCCGCCTCCGCGCGCCTTCGCGTTACCGAAGAGCCCGAGATCATGCTGCTCGATGACGAGCCGCATGCAGTCAATTCCGGCACGCAGACGATCAAGGTGCGGTTCGCGCCCATCGCCTCGATCAAGGAAGTCACGATAATCGCCGAGAAGACGGTGACGTTGACGCATGGCAACTTCAGTGGTGCCTCCGATACTCTGCCCGATCCCACCGTCCTCTCGATCCGTCAGGTCAAGCAGGGCGCGACCACCTATGCGCCGACCTCCGACTACAAGTTGACCGGCGCGGCCGTGGATTGGTCGCCGAGCGGTGCGGAGGTTGCGCCGGGCTCGACCTATCAGGTCACGTATCGCTACCTGACCAACGCGGTCCCGACCAACATCACGCGCGATGGCTTCGACATCACCGGCGCGGCCGACGACACGACTGCGTTCATCAAGTACGAGACGAAGCTGCCGCGCTATGACGCCATCGTGGTCGATCAGCAAGGCGTGATCTCATACCTGAAGGGCATTAGCTCGCTGTACGCGCCGCAGCCGACGACCGTCGCGCCGACGCTGCACAAGCTGGCCGATGTCTACAACAATTGGGGTCTCGTCCCGACGATCAAGCAGGTCGCGACCGTCCGCATGCCGTTCGCCGATCTGCGCAGCCTCGAAACGATGGTCAGCGACCTCTACGCACTGGTTGCCGAAGAGCGGCTTCAGCGCGACGTGGATCGGAAGGAAGTCGCCTCGAAGCGCGGCGTGTTCGTCGATCCGATGCTCGAGGACGACATGCGCGATCAGGGCCTTCCTCAGACCGGCGCGATCTTCGGCGGCCTGCTCTGGCTGCCGATCATCCCGACCGTCACGACGATGCCTGCCGACACGGCGCTCACGTACACGTTCGAGAACGTGTTCGAGCAGCGCCAGATCACCGGCGAATCGAAGATCAACCCCTATGCGTCGTTCGGCCCCCCGGCGACCGATGTCGCTCTCAACCCGTCCGTCGATCTTTGGACCGATACGCAGGACGTTTGGACCTCGGTCTTCACGTCTCGCGTCGCTTGGCAGCGCACCAACTTCGCCGCTGGCCCGCTGATCGGGACGACCACCGAGACGACGGATCGCATCGTCAACAACGCCACGGTCGCGGAAGAGACCATCCGTCAGCGCTCGGTCGCCTTCACGATTCACAAGTGGGGCTACAACGAAGTCCTGAAGAAGGTGACGTTCGACGACATCGACGTGACCCCGGCGGGCACCATCCGCGCGGACGGCAATGGCACGCTGACTTCGGCGTTCCAGATTCCGGCGAACGTTCCGGTCGGCGTGAAGCACGTTGCGTTCGAGGGCGTCGGCGGTTCGTCTGCCAATGCGCTCTATACCGCATACGGCTGGCTGACCACGATAACCAACGAACGCACCATCGTCACCACCTATTGGTATAGCGCCGACCCGCTTGCGCAGACCTTCCGTCTGAGCGAGCCCCGGCAGGCGCTCGGCGTGGACGTGAAGTTCACCAAGGTCGGCGACAAGAGCAAGCCTGTGCGGATCCAAATCCGCGAGATCGAGCTTGGCCTTCCGACCGAGCGCGTCGTCGCCGAGTCGATCCTCGACATGAATACCGTGAAGGTCATCGACCCGCTCTCGGTTGCGCCCCGCGTCGAAAGCGACTGGACCTTCGCCGCCTTCGAACGTCCCGTCACGCTGCGCGAGGATCGCAGCTATGCGATCACGCTTCTGACCGAAGACACGAACCATTCGGTCGCCATCGCCGACCTGGGCGGCTTCGACCAGATCAACGGATGGGTGACGAGCAACGCCTTCCCGCTCGGCACCTTCCTCGACGGCTCGGACTCGCGTACCTGGCTGCCCAAGCCGGGCCGCTCGCTGGGCTTCCGCCTGCGCTGCGCCAAGTTCACCCAAGCCGTGAAGACCATCGAGGTCGGTGATCTGCCGGTTGTGAATTGCTCGGACCTGATGCCGCTGCTCGCGGCCGAGCGCCCCGAAGGCACCGCTATCGAGGTCGAGTTCGAGGCCCCGAACGGCGCGAAGTATGTGACGGCCCCGGCTGTGAACGTCTCGCTTCCGCAGGCCATCACCGGCACGCTGAAGGTCCGTCTGCGCGTCACCGGAAAGACCAGCCTCTGGCCGATCATGCTGCCCTACGTTCAGGTTGTGGCGGGCGCGATCCAGGCGGATGGCGACTACATCACGCGCGCCTTCGAGGCGGGCACCGACTCGAAGGTCCGCCTGATCCTCGACGTGTATCTGCCCGGCACTGCGACGTTCGAGGCGAAAATCCAGACGGGCGTCAACGCTGGCTTGCCGGTGTGGTCCGCCTCCAACGCGCTGACGCTCGAAAAGGCCACGCCGCTCGGCGACGGCTGGGAAGAGCGCCAGTACATGCTCGATCACGTCAACCTCGCCACGTCGCGCGCGTATGTGAAGATCAGCGGCGGCCCCGCTGCTCGCTCCAACGCTCGCAACATCCGCGCCGTCGCAGTCAAGTCCACCACGGGTTAATAGGCCATGCCGAACGATAGCACGACGCGCGGTTATCCGCTCCCGCATCCCGACAACGTTGCGCGTGACGACGCGCAGCGGATTCGTGACGCGATCACCGCGATCAGCGAAGACTTGGAAGGCATGGGCATCGAGCCCGCGTCCGAGACCGAGATCGGCGGCGTCCGCCTTGCCACGGCAGCCGAAGCGACCGCAGGCGCGACGCAGGCCGCCGTTCCCGTCGTGAAGCGCGTCATGGACATGATCACGTCGGCTGCGACCGCGCTGCACACGACCATCGTCGGTCAGTACGGTGCTGCGATCACGTCGGCCATCAACGATCTGAAGGGCGGCGTCGAACCGGCCTATGACACGCTTGTCGAGATCGCTGCGAAGCTTACCGACATGACGCAGATCAACGCGATCCTCGACTCGCTCGCGAAGCGTCTGCGCATCGACACGGCCGCGCAGGGGTTGGATGCGACCTCGCAAGCGAATGGTCGGGCCAACCTGGGCCTGGGCAACATCGCTATCGCCAATGGCGTCGTGCTGGCCGATCTCCGCTCCGCAACGGGGCAGGGCGTCCTCACGACTGACATCATGTGGCAGGCCACGCAGTTCAAGAACTACGGCGCGAGCGGCGCAGGCACGGTGCAGATCGACTGCACGCAGGGCTCGCGCTGGACCGTCACGCTCACGGGCAACGTCGTCGTCAGCCTGAACAACCCCAAGGACGGTCAGGTCGTCGATGTCGTGTTCATTCAAGACCCGACCGGCAGCCGAACGGTTGGCTGGAACAGCAACATCCGCTTCCCTGACAACATTGTCCCCAGCGTCTACGCCGGTGCGGGCGCGATTGCGGTGGTCGTGTCCGCCGAGTATCACGCTGGCGTCGGCGCTTGGATCGCGGCGGGCTGGAAGGTCTGGTAATGCTGATCCTTCCGTTTCGTCGCATCATCCCGAGCGCTTTTCCGCCCGTCACTCCCGGCAGCATGGCTTGGACGACGCCGGGCACCTACACCTACACCTTCACCGTCCCCGCGCACCGCAACTTCAACTATGACGTTCGCGGGGCTGGCGGTGGCGGGCAGGGGCCGGGCGGCATGGTCCTCACCACCCCGCCGTTCGGCATGACCTTCAGTCAGGGCGGCACGGGCGACACTGGCGGCACGTCACAAGTCTACCTGCAACAGAACCCCGCGCTTCTGAACGTCATCGCCTTTGGCGGCCAAGGCGGCGCGAACCAAGCAACGGGTGCCGCTGGCACTGCGCAGGGCGGCGACCAGAACATCACCGGAGGCGGCGCGGCTGGCGGCGCAGGCGGTTATCTCGCAAGCGGTGATAGCCCTGTTCAATCAGGATATGGAGGCTATGGCGCTCGCGCGACTAGGAGCCATCTCAGGGGCATTATCTCGATTGGGCAGACTTTGGTGATCAATGTCGGCACCGGCGGCGCTCCCGGCGGCTACGGCGCGAACAGTACGCCATTCAACTTCGCTCAATCGCCGGGGGCCTACGGCCCCAACGGCGCAGTCTACATCTCATGGAGCTAAACGTGAAAATCATTGTTCAGGAAACGTCCCAGGGCGTCTTCACGCAACTCCCTTACGGGCAGACGATCTCTGTCGGCGCGGCTCAACAGAGTTGGCAGATTGTCGAGCTTTGGTCGGACGCGGACCTTAAGAAGATCGGCGTCTACAGGGTTGCACCCGCGACCGCGCCTGACGGCTATAAGATCGTAAGCACGACCATCAAGCGCGTGGACGGCGTCGTGACGCAGGTCGCAATGACGGAGCGCTTGCCGCCGCCGGTGCTGAAGGCCAGCGCGCGCCAACTCCGGCTGGCGATGAACGCCCTGGGGCTCCGCGACGAAATCGAAGAGTACGTCGCTTCGCAGTCGCGCGACGTGCAAGATAGCTGGCAGTGGACGACGGAGTTCGACATGAATCATCCGTTCGTCATTGGCTGCGCCGAGCAGTTGAACAAGAGCGAAGCGGAGCTTGTCGCGCTCTTCACGCTCGCGCAAGGCATCGAGTAAGGGATACCCAAACGGTCCCGACGCCGGGCAGGGTGATCGCTAGGGTACGCTCAATCCCAATACTGAGGATTGAGAGAACAGATGTCCCTTACCGATTTCCTTCACGGCGTCGAGACTGTCGTCGTCGATAGCGGCCCCCGGCCGATCCAGACCGTCCGCTCGTCCGTCATCGGATTGATCGGCACCGCTCCCCTCGCGAACGAAGTGGCGTTCCCCCTCGACACCCCCGTGCTCGTCAACCGTCGTCAGGCGGCGGCCATGATCGGCGCGACCGGCACGCTGCCGCAGGCCATCGACTCGATTTACGATCAGGGCGGTGCGCTCATCGTCGTGGTCCGCGTCGCTGATGCGCAGACCGAGAACGAGCAGCTTTCCAAGGTCATCGGTGGCGTCGATGCCGACACCGGCGCGTTCACCGGCATTCACGTCTTCCGCGCGGCCGAAGCCGAGTGCGGCGTGTCCCCGATGATCCTGATCGCACCGGGCTTCACGCATCAGCGTCCGCTCGGCGTTGCCGGTCATACCGTTACCGCGCAGGGCAACGGCTACACCCAGGCGACCGTGGCCTTCACGGGCGGCGGTGCGGGCGCGGTGCTGCCGACCGCGAAGCCGATCATCACCGGCGGCAAGATCACTGGCCTTGAGTTCGACTCGCTCGGCTTCGGCATCGTCTCGCCGCTGACCGCGACCGTTACCGGCGACGGCACCGGCGCGACCATCACGATCCAGATCGGCGCTTCGGCGAACCCGGTCGTCAGCGAGTTGAAGCAGCTGGCTGATGGCTTCAAGGCGCACATCATCGCCGATGGTCCCTCGACCACCGATGCCGCTGCGTTCGCCTACCGCAACGACCACGGCACGCGCCGCGTGTTCATCGTTGATCCGACCGTCGCGGGTTGGTCCGTGAAGACCAGCACCTACGCGCTCGAACACTCGTCCGCCCGAGTGGCTGGCCTGATCTCGCGCGTGGACAACGAGAAGGGCTTTTGGGAGTCGCCGTCGAACAAGGAAGTCTATGGCATCGGCGGCCTGGGCCGTCCCATCGACTACGCCTACGGCGACAAGAACAGCCGCGCGAACATTCTCAACGAGAATGAGATCGCGACGTTCATCCGCGACGAAGGTTGGTATCTGTGGGGCAACCGCACCTGCTCGGCCGATCCGAAGTTCGTCTTCCTGTCCGTCTCGCGTACCGGCGACATGATCGACATCTCCATCGCGAAGGCCCATCGCTGGGCGGTGGATCGCTCGATCACCAAGCAGTATTTCGAGGACGTGACCGCGTCGGTGAAGGCGTACATGCGCCAGCTTCGCGTGCGCGGTGCGATCCTCGGTGGTGACTGCTGGGTCGATCCCGAGTTCAACACCGAAGCCGACATCTCGCAAGGTCATGTGACGTTCTCGTATGACTTCACCCCGCCGTACCCGGCCGAGCGTGTGACCTTCCGGTCGCATCTCGTCTCGGACTACATCCGCAACCTCTTCGCATAACGGGGACGAAAGATGATCCCGCGCGTACTTCGCAACTTCAACAGCTTCGTGAACGGCGTCGGTTACGCCGGTCGCATCTCCGAAGTCGAACTGCCCGAGCTTTCCGTGAAGACGGAAGAGTATCGCGGCGGCGGCATGGACGGCAATGTCGAGTTGGACATGGGCCTCGAAACGCTGACCGCCAAGTTCACCTTCGGCGAGTATGCCAACCAGATTCTCGGTCTGTGGGGCAACATGGACGGCAACGCCGCCCGTATCCAGCTTCGCGGCGCGCTTCAGCGTGACGGCGAGACTGCGGTCCCGATGACCGTCGATCTGCACGGCGGCTTCAAGAAGAACACGTTGGGCACCTGGAAAGCGGGCGACCTGACGCAGAACGAAGCCGAGATGTCCATCCGGTATCTGAAGATTCAGATTCAGGACACCGTCGTTGTCGAGATCGACATCGACAACATGATCCGCATCGTCAACGGCGTGGATCAGCTTGCGTCCATTCGCACTGCGATGGGCATGTAGGGCAACATGGCCGACCCCTCTACGCGCAAGCGCACGGGTCGGTCCTCAACTTAGTGGGAGAACTAGACTGTGACTGAGAAGAAAGACATGCGGCTGTCGGCGGAAATCACGCTCGACTTTCCGTTCGAGGTCGATGGCAAGACCTACAAGACGATGACCATGCGTCGGCCGAAGACGAAGGACTCGCTTAAGGCCGCGAAGTTCAAGGGCCACGACGCCGACAAGGGAATCCTGCTCCTGTCCGACCTCTGCAACGTCGCGCCGGACGTGATCGCGGAGCTTGACGAGATCGACGCGAAGAAGCTGAGCGACCAACTCGATGCTTTTCGTGGGGGTCAGTCGAGCTAAGCGATCTCCGAAAGGGGATTCTGACGCTCGTTCGGCTGACCAAAGGCGGCGTCTCGATCTCTGAAGTCGAGGAAATGTCCCTCGACGATTTCTACGGCTGGCTTGAAGACGCCACGAAGCTTCAGGCCGACATCAACAAGGCGATGAAGGCAAAGTAACATGGCGACCGGCTTCTCCGTATTCGTCAACATCGGGGGCAAGGTTAGCCCCAGCCTCAACGCCGCAGTCAACGCAGCGAAGTCCCAGGTCAACAGCCTGGGAGCTTCGCTCGCTGGCATGGCTGCAAAAATGAACGCGCCGTTCGCGGCCGTAAACAAGCATCTCGCCGATACCTCGAAGCGCATGGCCGTGATGCAGCGGCATGGCCGCAACGCGACGCTCGGCGTCACGACGCCCGCCGCGTGGTTCGGCGCGAGCATGATCAAGGACGCTGCCGAGTTCGCCAAGGCGGGCAACATGGTCGAGGCGTTGGGCGAAGCGACGAAAGAGCAGCGCGTCGAGCTTTCCAAGATGGCGCAGGATTTGGCCGGTCGGTATGACGCCGGTGGTGCCACGGGCATCATGAAGTCGGCGACCGAGCTTCTGAAGGCGGGCTTCACGTTCGAGCAGGCCAAGGGTGCGCTCGAACAGGTCTTGGCCGCGTCCGCGCTCGCGGGCGACATGACGCCTGCCGATGTCGGCGCGTCGCTGAGCAAGACGATCACGCAATTTCGCATGCCCATGAAGACCTATGAGCAGGCGATGAAGTCTTCGACCGTCGTCACTGACCGCATGGTCTACGCCGCCGTGTCAACGGTCGCGTCCATGAAGGACATCTCTGAGTCGTTCAAGTATGCGGGCGGCGTCGCCGCAACTACGGGCAATTCGCTCGACTCCGTGACCGCGATGGTCATGGCGTTCGCGAAGGCCGGTGTACTCGGCTCCGAATGCGGGCGTCGCGCTGCGCTCTGCCATCGTGCGTCTCGTCAAGATGCCGAAGGGCGGCATGAAGGCGTTGAGCCGGATCGGCATGAACCTTTCCGACTACACCCAGGCACGGCCTGTCACCGCCGACACGGTTCTTGAGAACCTGAAGGCGGACGGCATCGACGCGAGCGGCGTTGAAGGGGCAGATCGCCGACGCGATCAAGAACAACCAAGGCAACCACGCCGGGTTGTCGGCCGCGATCACCAAGGCCGTGCAAGGGGCCATCGGAAGTTCGTCGGCGGTCGACGCCGACAAGATTTCGGAGTCCGTGAACGACGCCGTCGCTGCGGCGGGGTCGAAGGTGGACATCACGAAGTTCATGACCGACCTGAAGAAGAAGATGGACGACGGTGTCGCGACGACCGGCGACATCGCGCAGATTCTCGAAGCACGCCACATCTCACGTTACATGGCGTTGCTGAAGGCCGACCTCCCGGCGATGATCAAAGAGGTCGAAGAGAAGTCTGACGGCTATTCGCAGAAGCAATACAAGATCGCCAACCAAGGCTTGCCTGCGGTCCTGCTCAAGCTCGGCGCTGCCTGGGAGAAGTTCCGCAACACGATTGTTGAGTCGGTTGGCAACGACATCGCCAACGCCTTCACGAAGCTTGCGGACACTTTGCAGAAGCTGTCCGAGACGAACCCGGCGCTGTTGAAGACCGGCGTGTACTTTGCCGCTGCGGCTGCCGCCGCCGGTCCGCTGCTCTTCGTCCTGGGCGCGCTCGGGCGTGTCGGGCTGCTCGCAATGCGCGGCCTCAACCTCGCGGTGCTCGGGATGCTGTTGCCGTTCCGGCTGCTCGCCGGAGTGATCGCTGGCGTCGGGGTTGCCGCTGTAGGCCGCTTGGCGGCGATGGCCCTGGGCTTCCGCATGCTGACGGCCCTGGGGGCAGGGGCGACGCTCTCGGCTCTCGGCGGCTCTCTGCTCGCCCTGGGGCGGTCGATCCTGCTCTTCCCGCTGACGGCTCTGCGGGCCATCGGCCTCGCCATGTGGGCGCTGGTCGCCAACCCGGTCGGTCTGATCATTACGGCGCTGGTCGTCGCGCTGACGGCTTTGAGCGTGTGGGTCTACAACAATTGGGCGGGCATCAAGGAGTTCTTCGCCGGGTTCGGTCAGGGCTTCATGGAAGGTCTCGGCCCCGCCGGTCCGGCCGTGAAGGCAATCTCGGACGGCTTGGCCTCGGTCTACAATTGGATGTCGCAATTGCTCGGTCCGCTCGACGCGACCAATGCGAAGTGGCGCGAGTGGGGCCAGACCGTTGGCGGCGTTGCAGCGTCGGGCGTGCGGTCGGTCATCTCCGCGATCCAAAGCCTGATTGGCTTCTTCGGCGCAGCCATCGACAAGGCGATGTCGCTGGGCAGCGCCATCAAGGGCATCTTTAGCAGCGGCGGCGGGGGCAAGGGAGCCCCGGCAGGCGGTGCGGCCCCTGCGCCTATTGCTGGCGCTCGCGCTATGGGCGGGCCTGTGAGCTTCGGCAAGCCGTACCTTGTCGGCGAGCAAGGCCCCGAGCTTTTCGTGCCCGGCATGTCCGGCCGCATCGAGCCCAACGACACGCTGCGCCGTCTGACCTCGGATGGTGCGTCGGCGGTCGCCAGTTCGAGCGAGAACAACACGACGGTCTCGCGCAGCAACACGGCGCAGATCACCGTCCAAGTTCAGGGCGGCAACCCCAACGATGTTCGTCGGGCGGCTGAAGACGCGGTCTACGCGGCCTTCGCGCGGCTCGAGTCCGAGCAGCGTGGACTCTTGAGCGACTGACATGCAGAGCACCGTCCTTCTCGCGCTGGGCGCGTACCGCTTCTCGATCAACACCGGCGCCTATCAGAAGTTCGACCGGACTTCGGCCTGGCGCTGGCCGTCCACGGAGCGGATCGGCATGGCTCCGGCACCGCAGTACGTCGGCCCCGGCGAGGACACGATCACGCTCGATGGCGTGATCTATCCGCACTATCGCGGCGGGCTGCGGCAGGTCGATCAGATGCGTGCGCAGGCCGGGATTGGGCAGCCGCTCCCGCTCGTCACCGGCTTCGGCCGGTATCTCGGGAACTACGTGATCGAGAAGATCAGGGAGGGGCAAGAGACCCTGATGTCGGACGGTGCTCCCCGTAAGATCGAGTTCACGATTGATCTGAAGGCTTACGTCTGATGGCGCAATACACGACCATCGAAGGCGATACGGTTGACCTGATCGCCTACAACCGCTTCGGCGTCACGCACGGCGCGACGGAGGCGATCCTGCGCGCCAACCCCGGCCTCGCCGCCGCCGGGACGAAGCTGCCGCAAGGCATGACCATCAACATCCCCGCCTTCACGGTGAAGAGGGTCAACACGGCCGCGAGGATTTGGTCGTGACGCCCGCTGCCCGCATCCTGCTCGACGGCCGCGACATTACGGCCAACCTGATCCCGGCCCCCTTCGGCCTGCCGTTGGAAGGCGGCGGCCACGTCATTCCCGGCGGCGTCCTGGGCGGCGGCCCGCTGCTCTCGCTGACCGTTCAGGACAATGAGGGAAAGAAGTCCGATAGCTGCGAGCTTGAGATCGACAATCGGGAGCACATCCCTGCGCCGGGCAAAGGCTCCAAGCTTCAGGTCTCGCTCGGCTTCGTCGAGACCGGCGTCAACTACATGGGCACCTTCCTCATCGACTCTTGGACGAAGAAGGGGCGTCCGAAGATCATGACCGTGACGGCGAAGGCCGCCGGTCTGACCACGGAAATCAAGTCGCCGAAGTCGCGCTCGTATCATGAGAAGAGCGTCGATGACATTGTGCAGTACATCGCCGGGCGCAACGGCCTGTCGGCCATCGTCAACGGCGAGGTCGGCGGGATCAAGATCGACCACATCGATCAGTCGAGTGAGTCCGATTTGAACTTCCTGACGCGCTTGGCGGGCCGTGTGGGGGCGAATTTCAAGCTGGCCGATGAAAAGGTCATCTTCAACAAGGCGGGCTCTGGCATGCTTCCTAGCGGCGGCGCGGCCCCCGTATTCATGCTGACCGAGATCGGCGTGACCGATTGGGATTGCACCGGCTCGACGCGCGGCGACTACAAGTCGGTCGAGGCCGCGTGGCACAACATCAAGAAGGGCGAGCGCGAGTGGGTGAAGGAAGGCGGCGGCAACCCTGTCTTCCGCAGCCGCAAGCTGTTCAAGACCAAGGAAGAAGCGGAGGCGCAGGCCAAGGCCACGAAGGGCGCGCTCGCTCGCGGCAAGAAGGTCTTCGCCGCCAACTTCCTCGGTCGCACTGAGATGTTCGCCGGGGCGGGTCTCACTGCCATCGGCTTCGACCCCGACTGCGACGGCAGCTACACGATCAAATCGGCGACGCATCGTCTCAATGATCAGGGCCTCACGACGCGCATCTCTTGCGAGACCGCTGGCGAAGGAAGTGACGACTTTTGGGGCGGTGGCGGCGGCGGGTAACGGCTACCCGAACGGCCCTGCGCGCAACGCAACGATTGGCGATGATGCTCTCAACAAACGGAGAGACATCATGTCGATCAGCATCAAGAATGGTCTTGGGTATCGGGACGGAGTCGCGTTTCCGTTCGTCAAGAGCCCGAACCACGGCGGCGCTCTGAAGCCGCGCTTCATCGTGATCCACGACACCGCGTCGGGCCTCAAGGATGACGGCGACATTTCGTGGCTGACCAATCCGGCGGCGAAGGTCTCGGCGCATGTCGTCGTTAGCCGCCAGGGCAAGATCACCCAGCTTGTGCCGTTCAACGTAGTGGCGTGGCACGCCGGGCAGTCCCAATGGAAGGGGCTGAAGTTCATGAACAGCTACGCGGTCGGCATCGAGATCGACAACCCCGGCAAGCTTCAGAAGGTGTCGGAGGGCGTCTACAAGAACGACATCTGCACCATCGACACGAACAAGGACCCGTCGCTCAAGGTCGAGTACGCGAAGACCACGGCGCACGGTGCGGGCTACTGGCTGCACTACAGCCCCGAGCAGATTGCGGCCGTCACCGACCTGTGCTTCGCGCTCGCGCAGACCTTCAAGATTGAGGACATCATCACGCATTGGATGATCTCGCCGGGCCGCAAGATCGATACCAACCCGCTGTATCCGCTGGATCAGTTGAAGGCTTCGGCGCTTCCGTATCATCCGGTCGGCCTTCTCTCGGCGCCGGAAGGCGGCGAGCGCCACGACACCGACGAAGCCGGTGAAGAGCAGGTCGATCTCGAACCGCACAGCGATGTCCGTGACGAGAGTGCGACCGCGCCGGGCAAGCTGAAGGCGTTCATCAAGAGCAAGCTCACGGCGGCCTCCGGCCTCTTCGGTGGCCTGTCCATCACGTCCTTCCTGGGCGTGCTTCAGGATTGGAAGGTCATCGTCGCCCTGGGCATCCTGATCGGCCTCGCTCTCTGGATTTGGCTGGAAAAGGAATGATCAAGAAGTTCTTCACGGACGCCTTTGAGTCCACGGCGATCAGCGACTTCCTATGGGCAGCGGCGACTTCCGAGATCGCGCTGTCCGCCCTGAGCGTTCTGATCGTCGTGGCCGCAATCGTCGGCTACCTGCCCATCGTGAGCACGCTGCTCGGCGGCTACGCGAAGACCGCCAAGCTCGTCTTCATCCTCGCTCTGACGGCGCTCGTCTTCCTGCTCGGCTTCAGAACTGCCGACCATCGGGCCGAAGCGAAGATCCTTCGCGATCAAATCGCGGCGCGCGACGACGTGATCGCTCGGCAGAAGTCGAGTCTCGACATGGCGCTCGACGCCGCCGAGACGGCGAGCAAGCAGCGTGACGAAGCGGCGCAGCGCGCCTTGGAAGCACAGGACGAAATCGATGACTATGAAAAACGCCTCAAGGCTCGGCCGAACGCTGCTTGCCTGCTCACTCCTGACGATTTCCCTGTCGGCGTGCAAGACCACGGAAAGCGTTAGGCCGTCGCCGGACTTCAGCGTCCCGCACGAGTCCACGCTCGTTCTCGACGAAGTGCCCGCTCCGAAGGTGGTGCCCGGCATGGACGCGCGCGTTGCGTGGAAGCTCGAACAGGCCGCTCGTAAGGAAGCGAACAAGCGTCTCCGGATCTCTCGTTCCAACGTGCGCGAAGTGCGCCTCAAGGCGTCGGCCAAAGCCAAATGATCACTATGGAAGAAGGCGTAGCTCTTACGGTCGTCGGGCTCGTTGGCTCGGCTGTCGGGTATGTCATCCGCAATGCCATCGCGCACACGAAGAATGAGGCGTCCGCGAAGGCGGGGCAGGCCATTGCCAATGAGGCGAAAGCCGCGGCGGCGGAAGCCCACCGGCTGGCTGCCGCGACCGAGCGCGAGCTTTCGCAGTTCCGCGAAAAGGTCGCGCTGGAATACGCGACCATTCACCTGATCGACCGCCTCGAAGAGCGGTTGGTGCGCTCGCTCGACCGGATCGGCGAGCGGTTCGACGCGTTCCTGACTTGGCAGAGCGGAAAGGCATCATGAGTACGGGTGGCGGGCGGAAGGAAGCTATTGTAATCCGGAACGGCCCTTAGCGTGGCCTCGTATCCTTGATATGTTGTCCCGCCATACTTCCGATGATTCGTTCGAAGGGGGCAAATGACCTGGCTAGAGTTTTTCAAGACATTCGCGGGGCCAATGGCGACGGTCATTGCCTCCGTTACGGCCGGCGTCGTGGCGATCTGGTTTGGCACCGTCCAGGCCGGTATCGCACGGAGCCAAGCGGCCACTTCAGCCGCGCAGAAGGATATTGCGAATGCTCAGTTAAAAATCGCATTCGACAAGTTAAAGCATGACCTATTCGACAAACGGTACGAAATTTATCTTGCGGCAAAAGGCGTCATCGAGGCGATATTCAATCATTCTCCTGTGAACGATGCTGATCCGGCATTAAAGAAGTTGCGCCTTAAACTAGACGAAGCTCGTTTCTTCTTTCCACCCGACACCCTAGCCTTCTGTGAGAACATCGAGAAGTTAGTGTACGAAGTGCTCGTCGCGTCTCGGGCCGCAAGTGGTTACTCGGAAGACCGACCGGAACGACATGAGTTGAGGGATCAACAGGCCAAGGGCGAAATCCAGTTGGCAAGAATTTACGAGGAGCTTGCGAAACGGTTTGAGCGAGATCTAGGCTTTGAGCAGCTCACCAAGCCAGTAGCGTGACGTTCCAGATCACTGCGTCGAACGATAGTTCCGTCGAGCCGGACGAAGGCTGGGATAAAGGCTACTGAACTGATCTCGCGGCGCGGCACGCAACTGGCTTTCCTGTCTGTGACCTTAATGGAGAAGCCCCGTGTCCCGTGAGAATCCCTTTGCCGTCCCCTTCGATGGTCCCGCAATCGATTGGGTGCCTATTGTGCCGGGTGCGAATCCCCTTGCGCAGCCGATCCGTGCGATCCGCGCGAACACCGCTGGCACCGTCACCGTGACGCTGAAGCGCGGCGGCGCGAGCCGCACCATGAACTTCGCCGCCGGTGAAACGCGGACCATTTGGGCTACGCACGTCACGGCCGCGACCGCGACCGGCTTGGAAGGGGCAGTCTGATGCGGCTCGGTTTCGGCATTGGTCTGTCCTATCCGCTCGCTGGGGTAGCCCTCCCGCCGAACTTCATGTCCTATTCTGAGGATGTGTCGAAGTTCTCATGGCTTACGGGCGGCACGGGAGCGGCGATCCCTCGCGTGTTCTCGAATGGCGCGACGTTGGCTGTTGGGGCTCGGCAGCCGCTGCCCGACATCCCCGGCGGCGAAGCTGGCAAGGGTTTTACCTGCACGGGTTTTTGCCAGGACCCCGATAGCACCGACGTTTGGGTCGGTAACTTCGGAGGGACTCGCGGCTCCGGCGGCGTCACGACGCCGACCAGCATCGTGCGGCTGTCGGCTGACGGTTCGACCTTGGTCTCGCAAATCCAGACGGTGCAAGGCATCGGCGGGTTGCAGGGTGTCACGTTCGTCACGGCAGGCGCATTGCGTTGCTTGGCTTACGTCAGCGGTGCCGACAACAGCGTCCGCTTCGTGAATCGCGACGGCTCCGTTCCGCGCAGTCCGCTTGTGCTGCCCTTCGTGGCGAACGCGCTGTCGTGGGACGACGCGCGTCAAGCTTTGTGCGCCAGCGATGCGACTAACGGCGACGTATGGTGGGTGACGCTGAACGGCGTGTTCTTGCGATACGCCGACTTCAACGGCGGATGGGGCGGCCCCATCGACCATATCTGCGTGGACCCGTCGCGAGGGGCTGCCGGGTATCTCTGGCTTACCGCTGGCGCGAACGGCTCGCCGGGCATGTTGCTCGCTTGGGACATCGCCAAAGATCAACTTGTCAATCGGTGGCTGCTCGATAGCGCGCAGGCCGTCGAGGGCTTGCTGGTCAGTGGCACGACGCTCAAGGTTGTGAGCGACGGCTACTACCATATGTTCGGCAGCGCGCCCAACTCGGCGGCTCCGTACAACGTCAACGAGATGCAGACCTACACGATCCCCGCCGTTACTCAGTGGCGCTACTCCCGCGTTTTCAAGGCGGGCGAGATCGTCGGTCCTCCGGTTGCTGGCGGGCGTCAGCCCTACCGCCTGATCCTCGACCGCGGAGACGGCAACACGAGCGCTGACTTCACTCTCATCACGCGCGACGCAGACGCCTCGATCAACGGGCAGGTTGCCATTATGGCGTGGACGGGGAAGTCGATTGACCCCGCCGTCACCGCCAATATGGCAATGCGGCTGCTCAACGGAGCGGCGACGAACTTCACGTTCGGGGCGGACTACGTGCGCCGCTCGCTCTCGGCGACGTTCGCGAGCGGTGCGAACAACACGCAGCTTGGCACGCGAGGCACGATGTCGCCCGACAACATTGTCAACGTGGTTGGGACGGCTCTCGCCGTGAACCTCGGATCGGCGGCACTCGAATACGCTGCCCGCCCCGGAGCCTAATCAGTCGATTGCGTGAACACTATCCTGCGTCGTCCAGACGCAGGATTTCTCTCCCTTCGGCCGGATGCAGGCGACGTAAGCGTTGGGGACTTCGACAACGAAGATATCCATCCCCTTGCCGTAGGATTTGCAGCCTTCGGCCGCGCCCTTCGCGAGACCCGCATCAAAGTCCGCCTTCGCCGTCTTCAACACGGCCTGCAAACCTTCGAGCATAGGGCAGGCCAGGGCGGTCGTGTGCAACACGCCGGATTGCCCGACTTCCAATCGCTTTGCCGCTTGCGCAGAGACGACCGTGGCGATCACGGCGGCGGTTGCAAGGGCTACTCGAATGGGCATGTCACGGGCCTCCTAATCGCTACTGTAAGCCATCGCCGGAACGACTTCCGGAACTGACTTGGAGCACAGTCATGAAGAAGTAAACCCTTCTCATGTCCACCTTGAATCGAACTTTTTGATCCGAGACCCGATCTCGTTCTGACGGCGGCAGAGCTGGCCCCGCAAATTCGGACAGTAGCTTGAGTGGATTTTCTGCCTGACAGCGGCGAGGATTCTTGCTGCGAATCAGGAGCGAAGATGACGAAGAAGAGCCGCCGGACGCATTCTCCGGCATTCAAGGCGAAGGTTGCTTTGGCTGCGGTCAAAGGCGACAAGACACTGGCGGAGCTGGCGCAACTGTTTGATGTTCATCCGAACCAGATCACGATCTGGAAAAACCAGCTCCTGGAAGGCGCCGCCGGCGTGTTTGGGCATGACAAGACATCGGCCGAGACGCCGGTCGATTTGAAGGCGTTACATGCCAAGATCGGCGAGCTGGCGTTGGAAAACGATTTTTTGTCCGGCGCGCTCACCAAGGCGGGCCTGCTGAGCGCAAAGCGATGATCGACCGCGGTCATGATCTTTCTATCGTGCGCCAGGCGAAGGTCCTGAAGCTGGCTCGCAGCACGGTCTACTATGAACCTCGGCCAGTTTCGGCCGAGGACCTTGCCTTGATGCGTCGGCTCGATGAGCTGCATCTCGATTATCCCTTCGCGGGAGCGCGTATGCTGCGATCGTTGCTGCGGCGGGAGGGCGTATACGCCGGTCGCCGCCACATCGCGACGCTGATGAAGCGCATGGGGATCGAGGCGGTCTATCGTCGCCCGAACACGAGCAAGCCGGCTCCGGGTCACAAGATCTACCCGTACCTGTTGCGCGGATTGAAGATCGAGCGGCCCGACCATGCGTGGGCAATGGACATCACCTACATTCCGATGCGGCGTGGCTTCGTCTATCTCGCGGCGGTCGTCGATGTGTTCAGCCGACGGGTCCTGGCCCATCGCGTCTCGATCACAATGGAGGCGGCCTTCTGCGTCGAAGCGGTCCAGGAGGCGTTGGCGAAGCACGGCAGGCCCGAGATTTTCAACACGGATCAGGGCAGCCAGTTCACCAGCCTCGAGTTCACCGATGTGCTGCTGGACGCGAAGATCGCCATCAGCATGGACGGCAAGGGCGCCTGGCGCGACAACGTGTTTGTCGAGCGGCTCTGGCGCACGGTCAAATACGAAGAAGTATATCTCCGCGCCTACGACAGCGTGTCCGAGGCGCGAGCGTCAATTGCCAAGTATCTGGCCTTCTACAATCAGGGACGCCCTCACTCGAGCCTTGACGGGCGCACGCCCGACGAGGCTTACTTCGGCACGCAAGCTATGGTGATGGCCGCATGACCGTCGCCGACGGTTTTGTCGTCGCTCTGGTCGGGCTACGCCCTCCCGACGCAACGACAAAACCGTAAAGCCCCGCGTTCAGCATAACCCGGCAGGAATCCACTTAAATCCAGCGGGGCGCTGTCCAAACAACCGGGGCCAGCTCTATAGGCCCGCCATCCTCGCACGAAGCAATGATGTCCTCGACATCGCGCTGCCGGTACTCGACCATCCGTACTTCATCAGTGCCGAACTTGATGGTTTTGCCCCGGCCGTTCTGCAACGGCGCCAACGCCTCTTCTACTGCGTCCAGCACTTCCCTGTTTTGCGCGAGTTGGAACACGTCCTTGCTGATTTGAATGGTGTTGTTGTCGCCCTCGATTTTTAGGACCAGCGTGCCTGGCGAATCTTTGATCTCGGCAACCTTGTCGATCTTGCGGCCGCGTTTCCATTTCAAATAGCCGAACACGCTTCCGACAATACCAGCCGTGCCGGTGACGATGATGCCGAGACGCTTAAGCAGCTCGGCGAGTTCGACGTGGTTGCTCTGTAGGAAGTCGGTGATGTCCTTGAGGATCTGGACCACTTCGAAATTGATGTGAAAACAGCGGTGCTCGAAGTCGGAAGCGACGAGCACGCGCACTCGCGCCTTGTCTTGGTTCAGCTCATCATTCGCGGCGCGGATCATCTTGCCAAAGGCGATCAGCGCCGGTCCGAGTTCTTCGACATCCATCGTGTGGTCATCAGGATTTTCCCCGACGTATTGAACCTGGAACGCCTGCCTTGTTTCGTCGTCAGCCAATCCTACCCCCTGCCAAGCGAGCGGAACTCCAACTCTACAACCAGTGCGACGGAACAGCATACGAGTGAATGTATTGACTTCCCGGCTTTGTTGTTCGCTAGTTGTTCTCTTGGCTGTAGATCGGAGAGGCTTGGCAACTCGGCTGGCGCGTTACCGCGCGGTGCGCATTCGGCAATAGCGACGGCATGCGCTCGATTCGGTCGTGCGTCTATCAGTACGACCTCGATCTGCAGGTGCAGAAAGCCAGGAAGGTCGGATGAAACGCGATAAAGCCGGAAGCTGGGCCGACGGGTCCGGAACGGCCTCCGACGAAAAAAAAAGGTGGGGAAAATTTGCCCAGCTCTGGCGCTTGAAAAGCCTGCAAAGGACCATCGGGTATGGACACTCGCACTCCCGAACAACACAGCCGCATTATGCGCAGCGTCGGCAGTAAGCACACGGGGCCGGAGATGGCCGTACGGCGGCTAGTCCACGGACTCGGCTATCGATACCGGCTGCACCTCCCGGATCTCGTTCTTGCAAGGCACAAGGTCGCCATCTTCGTGCACGGTTGCCTCTGGCATGGGCACCGCTGCTCCAAGGGCCGGCTCCCGAAGACGAGACTTGATTTTTGGGTTTGCGAAGCTTGCCGCTTAGCGGCTCGCTGAAAGAAAAAGACCGCCCAAGTCGTGGCGGCCTGCTTCCGTCGACATCCGGGAAGGTCAGGCCGCCTCGTCTAGCACTTTCTCATAGGCGCTCAGGCTTCCTTTTAAAGCCGCTTCTAGTTCCGCGTGAGATTCGATTGCCGCGTTCGCAACCCTGACCGCCTCAGCTTCAATGGCCTTATCTCGGGGAAGCTGATCATGTTGGTACAGCCACGTGGCGACGGCCGCCCAATCGTAAAGGGATGTTTTCGAGGTCACTCGCGCTACTGGGGGCGGGAAATTCTCTGCCCGGTCTCCCTTGGAATAGTTAGTGATTGCTGCGCGCGACAAGCCCGTGCGCGCAGCAATATCTGACAGACTGACCAGCGGATCAGGCTCTACTCGGTCCACGTGCGCCCCGGCCTTCGCCACGCAATCTACTGCCGAACAAATAGCAGCATCGATGGATACCGCATCGCGGGCAAAATCCACGATGATGTGGCCCTTTTGGAACGAAATGGTTGCATCGTCGCAGCCCGCCTCGAAAAACCGATCAGCAAAGTCCTCAGCCTCAGGATCGAGGCCGGAAGCAATGATGCTGAACTCAAACGTTTTCATCGTTCTTCTCCTCTTCCTTGTGAGGGCAGCGATCTATTTCGCGCCTCAGTTGTTTCGCATGGTTTTGAGGGTTTCTGGGCGTCGACCAGACGAAGACAGTGCAGCCTTCTCTGTCGTGATGCGCGCAAAGAAGCTTTCCCCAAGCATGTCCTTTGACCTTTACCCAGGACCACCCTAACTCTTCGGAATAGGCAACTACTGCCTCGATTTCCTTGTTTGGGTGCGATGGTCGTTTAGCCACCGTTGCACCGAACAATTAGTGTACCGTTAACAGATGTCAACACTCTTCGTTCCTTTTGGTCGTTACAAATCAGTTAAGGTTCAAAGTGTGGTAAATAATCAATAGTTGCGCAATCGATAGCCACTCTATCGATGGTGGTTGTGCCAATATTTCGTCCTAAGCGGAGCGATCCATGCCACGGCGAGAAGCGCCACGATACAAAACGCCATGTTGATCGGTAGGATCGCAACCGGTGAGGTTGAGGATATGCCCAGCGCAGCGCACGCGCGGCGTGAACGAACGGGAACAAGCTGCGCGGATTTGCACGGATAATGCACGGGAATGCACGGATGTTCTTACTCTGTCCTACTCTCAGAGTCGCTTCCACGCGCTCTTGCATCCCAGCGTCAGGATAAATTTGCGAGTGATTTGAGGGCTTTGCGTGGTGGGCGCACAAGGGATCGAACCTTGGACCTCTCCCGTGTGAAGGGAACGCTCTCCCGCTGAGCTATGCGCCCGGGACCATCATGCAGGCGGCCGGATTTCGGCCGGCCGTCACATCGGAGCCCGCGATTTAGAAGTGCCGGCCGAAGGTGTCAAGTTTTCAGGCGCCGCGGGCGCGGAAAACCTTCGGGAGGTCACGCGATCCGCAACGGAAGCCTGATTTTGGGCCGGTTACGCGCCCTGCTGGCGGGCGCGGGAGGCGTGGGCCTGGAGCGCACGGATGCGCTCGGCGAGCGTTCCGCCGCCTTCGGGCAGGCGGGCCGCGGGAGCGCCGCCCGTCTTGGCGTCGTTGGCCGGGCGCGGTGCCGGCTTCGCCGGCTGGCCGGCCTCGGCCGCGAGCAGGGCCTCGATCGGCGAGTTCGGGCCTTCGAGCTGCATCGCGAGCTTTGCGACTTCCGCCGCGATGTCGTTGATGCGCTCGCGCAGAAGCGCGTTCTCCATGCGCTCGGTCGCCCAGGAGCTCTCCGCCTGCTGCTGGATCGCGTTGATGTCGCGCTGAAGCTTGGCGCGCTCGTCGCGTGCGGTGCGGAGCTGCTCCTCCAGCGCGGCCTTTTCGGCGCGCAGCGTCTCCACTGCAGCCGACGACTTGCCGCCGCTCAAGGCGGCGATCTCGACGCGCAGCTCCTTGATGGTGCGCTCATTGCTCTCATTGGCCTGGCGCAGCTGGTTGTTCTCGTAGTCGCGCTCGGCGAGCAGCTTGCCTTGCGTGGCGAGGCGTCCCTCGAGGTCGGCGACGCGGCCGGCCAGCATCTCGGCCTCCTTGACCTGCACGATGAGCTGGCGATCGAGCTCGGTGACACGCTGGCTCAGATTCTCGACGCGGCCGCGGGCCTCGCTGAGCTGGCGCGAGGCCGTCTCAGATTCGGTCCGCTCCTGCGCGAGGCGCGCCTGCGTGGCGGCAAATTCCTTCTCGGCATCGCCGACGCGGCTCTTCAATTCCTCGATCTGCGCGCGCACCGCGATGAGCTCGACCTGGCGGCTCTCCGCCATCATCGAGCGGTCGGACAGTTCGGAGTTGATCTTGGCGAGCTCGGCCTGCTTGTCGGCCAGCGCAATCTCTGCGGCGCGCAAGGCTTCGGTCTTGGCGTTGAATTCCTCCTCCGTGGCGCGCAGCTGCTCCTTCACCGCCCTCTCGCGCGCCTCCAGCGCGAAGATCGTGGCGTTCTTCTCGCCGAGCTCGATCTTCATGCGGTTGATGGCGTCGCTCTTCTTGCCGAGCTCGGCGAGCTGGCTCGTGGTCTTGTTCTTGAGCTGATCGACGCTCATCTCGAGCCGCCGCGCCGACATGGCGAATTCGGCGCGGAGCTGGTCCTTGTCGGCCTGGATCTCGGCCATCGACAGCGGGGTGGCGGCCTCGAGCCGGCGCGTGGTCAGGCGGACGGCGCGGTTATGCAGCAGCGGCACGATCGCGAGCCCGCACAGCATCGAAAGCAGGAAACCGATCGCCAGGTACATGATCGGTTCGACCATGGGCCAGAACTCCCAGAGCTAAGGAAAAATTTACCAACAACAATGCATGCGGGGCCGGCAAAAAGCCAGCCCTGGCCTGTCGTTAACCTTGATCCCTAGGTGGATGGGAGGGAGAGACCTTAGAACGGGTTCCAGGTCGCCCGCGGGGTGAATTTGAGATAGCCGATATTGGCGCCCAGCCGCAGGCCGAGGCCGGAGCGGATCGGCACCAGCACGATGTTGTTGGCGGTGAGCGCCGTCATGCCGAAGCCGCCGATGATGTAAGCCGAGCCGTCGATGCCGCCGAAGCGCTGGTAGATCGCGTTGGTGGCGGGCAGGTTGTAGACCAGCGTCATGGTGCGCGCGCCGTCGCCGCCCCAGTCGAAGCCGAGCGAGGGGCCCTGCCAGTAGACTCTGAGGTCGCCGGCATTCTTGGTGTAGAGCGTGCCTTCACCGTAGCGCAGGCCGGCGACGAAAGCGCCGGAGCCTTCCTCACCCAGGATGTAGCCGTTGGGCAGGCCCCATTGGCTGACCGCCTTCTCGATGATCGAGGCGAGCCCGCGCGAGACGTTGCCGAAGAAGCGGTGGCCGGCCGTGACGAGCTCGTCAGGCCCATAGGTGCTGGGCGTCGGGGTCCGCTGCGGCGGCGGCAGGTCGGGCGGCGGCGCCTGCTGGGCGGAAGCCGGCACGATCCAGCCGACCATCGCGGCAAGCGCGAGCGCAGCAAGGCGTGATGCGAAAGTCATAAAGAACCCCTGGTACCGAATCCGGTCGCTTCCTTAACCTGACGCCAACAGGCACGGCTCTAGGTTGCGCCGGATGTCCCCTCGACTCGGATGTTATCCGCAGCAACTATGACGGCACAACGGCAGGAAGATAGCCCTTTGCGCCCCGGAATTGCCTTGATCGGCCTCCGCGTCTGCCTGTTGGCGGGCATTTGGATCATCTGCTCGGGGGCGCCGGGATGGACCGCCACCACCGAGCGGATCGTCGTCAACCGCTTCACCGGCGTCGCCATCGAGGGCTTCGACCCCGTCGCTTATTTCGTCACGGGCACGGCCGAGCAGGGGAGGGCGGAGTTCGAGGCGAATCTCTGGGGCGCCGTCTGGCGCTTCCGCAACGAGGGCAACCGCGCCTCTTTCCTGGCCCATCCCGAGATCTACGGACCGCAATTCGGCGGCTATGACCCGGCCGACATCGCCCGCGGCGTCACCGTCGCCGGCAATCCCTATTTCTTCGCGGTCGTGGCGCAGCGGCTCTATCTGTTCAGCCGGGAAGCCAATCGCGACGCTTTCATCGCCAATCCAGAGCGCTTCCTCTATGAGGTGGGCAAGCGCTGGCCGGCGCTTCAGGAACAGCTCGGTCAGTAGCAGCCTACCGCCTGCGGATCGCCCCAGGCGATGAATTCGGGAACGATGAAGCCGGTGTCGCTGCGCTGGCCGAAGCGGAGTGCACCGCCCTTGCCGTCGGTCACCCTGCCGCCGGCCGCAGTCACGACCGCGCAGCCGGCCCCGACATCCCATTCCGAGGTCGGCCCGAAGCGGGGATAGATGTCTGCGCTGCCTTCCGCGATCCGGCCGAATTTCACGGCTGAGCCGATCGTGCGTCGGACGGCATTGGGCCTGTTGTCGATGAACGCCTCGCTCTTGGGATCGCCATGCGAACGGCTCACCGCCGCGATCCAGGGCTCCCCTCGCGTCGGCAGCTTGCGGGTGTGGATCGGCCCGGCCGCCCCGATGGTTGCGCCGTTGACCTTCATCCGCTCGGCGCCGCGGCCGACGATGCCGCGCCAGAGCAGGCCGAGCGCGGGCGCGCTGACGATGCCGAGCAGCGGCTCGCCCGATGTTACGAGGGCGAGGTTGACGGTGAACTCGTCGCGGCCGGCGACGAACTCCTTGGTACCGTCGAGCGGATCGATCAGGAAGAAGCTGCCCTGAAACGGCGGGGAGGCGAGCTGGGCCCGCTCCTCCGACAGCGTCGGAACGTCGCCCGCCAGCTGCGCGAGGCCGTCGGCGATGATGCGGTCGGCGGCAAGGTCGGCCTCGGTTACCGGCGAGCCGTCCTGCTTGCCTTCGATCCGCATGGCGGCGCGGTTGACGGCAAGGATCGCCTGGCCCGCCTTGACCACCAGCGCGGTTAGCGGCTCCATCAGGCCGGATGCGGCCGCCCCGTCGATGATCCGCATCACCTGCATGCCTCATTCATCGGCAATTCCGTTCCCCGTCCACTGATTCGCTTTATGGCCTCCTCGAGCCGATCGCAAGCTAGCTGCCGCGGGCTTGCGAATGTTAGAACCCGCAGCATCCGTCAAGCATGCGTGATTCGCGGCATCCAGCGCCGTCCAATCCCAGGAACCCTCCAGGACCCCTTATATGTCTGACGCCTCGTCGCCCGCGCCCGTTACCGCTCCCGATATGCTCGAACTCGCAGCGCTCCTGTGCTCGCGGGTCTGCCACGATCTCATCAGCCCCGTCGGTGCCATCGTCAACGGGCTCGAAGTGCTCGACGACGATCCCAAGCCCGAAGACCGCGAGTTCGCGCTCGACCTGATTCGCAAGAGCGCCAAGACCGCCTCGGCCCGCCTCCAGTTCTGCCGCCTTGCCTTCGGCGCCGCCGGCTCCTCCGGCGCGCAGATCGATCTCGGCGATGCCCAGACCATGGCGCGCGGCCACATCGAGGACGGCAAGTGCGCGATCACCTGGAATTTGCCGCGGCTGCTGCTGCCGAAGAATCGCGTCAAGCTGCTGCTCAACATGCTGGTCGTCGCCCAGCATACGATCCCGCGCGGCGGCATGCTGACGATCGACCCGATCGGCGAGGGCGAGACGATGAGCTTTCGCATCACTGCGACCGGACACAATGCGCGTTTGCCGCAGAACATCGCCGAGCTCCTGAGCGGCGAGCGTGGCCCCGCCGCGGATGCGCATGCGATCCAGCCTTATTATACGCGGCTGCTCGCGCAGGCCTGCGCGCTCACGGTGACGCTCAAGCCGGAAGGCGAAGCCATCATCGTTACCGCTTCGTAAACGTACGCGTCGCGCTCGGCTTCTTAATCGAATCTTTACGAGGCGCCTCGGCTTGTCCGGAGCGCCTTATCTCTTTGTTGATCCCGTTCTTTTGCACATACTCAACCAATATTAAACGCTTTGCGGTGAAGCTGGTCCCATTCCGAGATGGCGCATCACGCCTCGTGCGCGCCCTTCCTGTATGAAGGCCTGTTTTCATGGATGATCTGTTGCGGGAGTTTCTGACGGAGACCAGCGAGAGCCTGGACACCGTGGACAATCAGCTGGTGAAGTTCGAGCAGGAGCCGAACAACGCCAAGATCCTGGATAACATCTTCCGCCTGGTCCACACCATCAAGGGCACCTGCGGCTTCCTCGGGCTGCCGCGGCTGGAAGCGCTGGCGCATGCCGGCGAGACCTTGATGGGCAAATTCCGTGACGGCATGCCGGTGACCGGGCAGGCGGTGACGGTGATCCTGTCCTCGATCGACCGCATCAAGGAGATCCTGGCTGGCCTGGAGGCGACCGAGGCCGAGCCTGAAGGTAACGACCGCGACCTCATCGACAAGCTGGAAGCGATGGTCGAGCAGGGTATGGCGGCGATGGCGGCCGGCACTGCTAGCGCTCCTGTCGCCGAGTCGCCGCCGCTGGCGCCGGAGGCGCCGGTCGCCGAAGCAAAGCCTGCAGCCGCCAATGAGCTGACCACGGGCTCGCTGATCGAGCAGACCCTGGAGCGCCCGTTGCGTCCCGGCGAGGTCTCGCTCGACGAGCTCGAGCGCGCCTTCCGCGAGACCGCGATCGAAGCGCCGGTGCCCGCGCCGGCCGCCAAGGCTGAAGTCAAGGCTGAACCCGCGCCCGCTGCCGAAGTCCCGGCTCCTGCTGCGAAGGAAGCCGCCAAGGAGAAGGCGCCCAAGGAGAAGGCCGCGCCGAAGAAGTCGAGGGCCGACGAGGGCGCCTCCGAGGGCGACCGCATCGCCAACCAGTCGATCCGCGTCAACGTGGATACGCTGGAGCATCTGATGACCATGGTCTCCGAGCTGGTGCTTACCCGCAACCAGCTGCTGGAGATCTCAAGGCGCAACGAGGACACCGAGTTCAAGGTGCCGCTGCAGCGCCTGTCCAACGTCACAGCCGAGCTGCAGGAAGGCGTCATGAAGACGCGCATGCAGCCGATCGGCAATGCCTGGCAGAAGCTGCCCCGCATCGTCCGCGATCTGTCGAGCGAACTCGGCAAGCAGATCGAGCTGGAGATGCACGGCGCCGACACCGAGCTCGACCGCCAGGTGCTCGACCTGATCAAGGATCCGCTCACCCACATGGTGCGCAACTCCGCCGATCATGGCCTCGAGACCCCCGCCGAGCGGCTCGCTGCCGGCAAGGGCGAGCAGGGCACCATTCGCCTGTCCGCCTATCACGAGGGCGGCCACATCATTATCTGCATCGCCGACAACGGCCGCGGCCTCAACACCGAGAAGATCAAGGCCAAGGCGATCTCCTCCGGTCTCGTCACCGAGGCCGAGCTCGAGAAGATGAGCGAAGCCCAGATCCACAAGTTCATCTTCGCGCCGGGCTTCTCGACCGCGGCCGCCATCACCTCGGTGTCGGGGCGCGGCGTCGGCATGGACGTGGTGCGCACCAACATCGACCAGATCGGCGGCACCATCGACATCAAGAGCGTGGCCGGCGAGGGCTCCTCGGTCACCATCAAGATCCCGCTGACGCTCGCCATCGTCTCGGCGCTGATCGTGGAAGCCGCCGGCGACCGCTTCGCCATCCCGCAGCTCTCGGTGGTGGAATTGGTGCGCGCCCGCGCCAATTCCGAGCACCGCATCGAGCGCATCAAGGACACCGCGGTCCTCAGGCTCCGCAACAAGCTGTTGCCGCTGATCCACCTGAAGAAGCTGCTCAAGATCGACGACGGCGCGGCCTCCGATCCCGAGAACGGCTTCATCGTGGTGACCCAGGTCGGCAGCCAGACCTTCGGCATCGTGGTCGATGGCGTGTTCCACACCGAGGAGATCGTGGTCAAGCCGATGTCGACCAAACTGCGCCACATCGACATGTTCTCCGGCAACACCATTCTGGGCGATGGCGCTGTCATCATGATCATCGATCCCAACGGCATTGCGAAGGCGCTCGGCGCCGCCGGCTCCTCGGCCCATGACATGGGCGACGACGCGGCCGGCCATCACATCGGATCGGGCGAGCAGACCACCTCGCTGCTGGTGTTCCGCGCCGGCTCGTCCCAGCCCAAGGCGGTCCCGCTCGGGCTCGTCACCCGCCTGGAAGAGCTCCCCGCCGACAAGATCGAGTTCAGCAACGGCCGCTATATGGTGCAGTACCGCGAGCAGCTGATGCCACTGGTGGCCATGGAAGGCGTCACCATCGCCAGCCAGGGCGTCCAGCCGATCCTGGTGTTCGCCGACGACGGCCGCTCCATGGGCCTCGTCGTCGACGAGATCATCGATATCGTCGAGGAACGGCTCAACATCGAGGTCGGCGGTTCAAGTTCGGGCATCCTGGGCTCGGCCGTGATCAAGGGCCAGGCCACCGAGGTGATCGACGTCGGCCACTTCCTGCCGATGGCGTTCTCCGACTGGTTCACCCGCAAGGAGATGAAGCCGTCGATGCACTCGCAGTCGGTGCTGCTGGTCGACGATTCAGCCTTCTTCCGCAACATGCTGGCTCCGGTGCTCAAGGCCGCCGGCTACCGGGTCCGCACCGCGCCGACCGCGCAGGAGGGCTTAGCTGCGCTCCGCGCCCAGAGCTTCGACGTGGTGCTGACCGACATCGAGATGCCCGACATGAACGGGTTCGAGTTCGCCGAAGTGATCCGTTCCGACAACAACCTCGCCGCGACGCCGATCATCGGCCTGTCGGCGCTGGTGTCGCCGGCGGCGATCGAGCGCGGCCGTCAGGCCGGCTTCCACGACTATGTCGCCAAGTTCGACCGTCCCGGCTTGATCGCGGCGCTGAAGGAGCAGACCGCGGGCGCTGCCGGCGCTTCCGAGCTGAGCCGGGCCGCGGCCTAAGACAGGATCAGGAGACAAGCGATGACCAGCAAGACCCAAGTAAGCGAAGGCGCCATGGTCGAATACGTCACCGCGATGATCGGCGGCCAGCTGTTCGGCCTGCCGATCTCCCGCGTCCAGGACGTGTTCATGCCCGAGCGCGTCACCCGTGTTCCCCTGTCCTCGCGCGAGATCGCGGGCGTGTTGAACCTGCGCGGCCGCATCGTCACCGTGGTCGACATGCGCGCCCGTCTCGGCCTGCCCAGGGCCGAGGACGGCAAGGTGCCGATGGCGGTCGGCGTCGACCTGCGCGGCGAATCCTATGGTCTGCTGATCGACCAGATCGGCGAGGTGCTGCGCCTGCCCGAGGACGGCAAGGAGGAGAACCCCGTCAACCTCGACCCCCGCATGGCCAAGCTCGCCGGCGGCGTCCACCGCCTCGACGGCCAGCTCATGGTCGTCCTCGACGTCGATCGCGTCCTCGAGCTCGCACCCGAAATGATGGCGGCCTGATACGGCGGCATCGTCGCCGACGGACTTGCAATTGGAAGTGCCCCCGCAAAGGGGAGGAAGCAGAGGTTCACATGCGCACTTGTCTCGTCGTTGATGATTCCAGCGTCATCCGCAAGGTTGCGCGGCGGATCCTGGAGGGCCTCGACTTCCAGATCCTCGAAGCCGAGGACGGTGAGAAGGCGCTCGAGGCCTGCAAGCGCGGCCTGCCCGATGCGGTGCTGCTCGACTGGAACATGCCCGTGATGGACGGCTACGAGTTCCTCGGCCATCTCAGGCGCATGCCTGGCGGCGACCAGCCCAAGGTCGTGTTCTGCACCACCGAGAACGACGTCGCGCATATCGCGCGTGCGCTGCATGCCGGCGCCAACGAGTACATCATGAAGCCGTTCGACAAGGACATCGTGATGGCGAAATTCCAGGAAGTCGGCCTTATCTGAGCGACCGCCCGGAGGCTGAACGGATCCTTCGGCGCCTGCTTTCAACCATATCGTTTCAGTCTGAGTTGGTGAGTAATGAGTGTTGCGTTCGCAGGGAATTCGACCACGACGCCGTCGCGCGAAGCGGGGCCGCTGCGGGTGATGATCGTCGACGACTCCGTCGTCATCCGCGGTCTGATCTCGCGCTGGATCGGCGCCGAGCACGACATGGAGGTCGCGGCCTCGCTGCGCACCGGGCTCGAGGCGGTCAACCAGATCGAACGCATCAACCCCGACGTTGCCGTGCTCGACATCGAGATGCCCGAGCTCGACGGCCTCTCGGCGCTGCCGCAACTGCTGGCCAAGAAGCGCGATCTCGTCATCATCATGGCCTCGACGCTGACCCGCCGCAACGCGGAGATCAGCTTCAAGGCACTGTCGCTCGGCGCGGCCGACTACATCCCGAAGCCGGAATCGACGCGCGAGGCATCGGCGGCCGACATCTTTCATCACGACCTGATCCAGAAGATCCGCCATCTCGGCGCGCGGCTGCGTCGCAAGGCTGCGGTTGCGAGCCCGCCGCTGGCGCCCGCAAGCCCGGCTCCGGCCGCGCGCGGTCCTGTTGCGCGGCCTGCCGTGCCTGCGCCCGCTCCGGCCGTGCATGCCCCGTCGTCAGGATCGCTGTCGACGCGTCCGTTCTCGACCCAGGCGCCGAAGGTGCTGCTGATCGGCTCCTCGACCGGCGGTCCCCAGGCGCTGATGTCGCTCGTCACCGAACTCGGCCCGGTGATCGACCGCTTCCCGGTGCTGATCACCCAGCACATGCCGCCGACCTTCACCACCATCCTCGCCGAGCATCTGGCGCGTTCGAGCCGCCGGCCGGCGAGCGAGGCAGTCGACGGCGAGCCGGTGGAGGCCGGACGGATCTACCTTGCGCCCGGCGGCAAGCATATGCGCGTCGTGCGCAGCGGCGCGGATGCCGCGATCTCGCTCGATGACGGGCCGGCGGTCAATTTCTGCAAACCCGCGGTCGATCCGCTCTTCACCTCGGCCATCGACGTCTGGCATGGCAATATCCTCTCCGTGATCCTGACGGGCATGGGCTCGGACGGCATGCGCGGCGGCAAGGACATCGTCGCCGCCGGCGGCAGCGTCATCGCACAGGACGAAGCCTCCAGCGTGGTCTGGGGTATGCCGGGGGCGGCGGCCAATGCCGGCATCTGCGCGGCGATCCTGCCGCTCAACCAGATCGGCGCCAAGGTCAACCGCCTGTTTGCGGGAGACCGCTCGTGACGCCGACGGATTACGACTACCTGCGCAAGTTCCTGAAGGAGCGCTCCGGCCTCGATCTCTCGGCCGACAAGCAGTACCTGGTCGAGAGCCGGCTGCTGCCGCTCGCCCGCAAGGCAAGCCTTCCCGGCATCCCCGATCTCGTGCTGAAGATCAGGAATGGTGACGGCCGGCTTGCGACCGACGTGGTCGAAGCGATGACCACCAACGAGACCTTCTTCTACCGCGACAAGATTCCGTTCGACCATCTGCGCGAGACCATCCTGCCGGGCCTGATCCAGGCGCGCGCGGCGCGCAAGAGCTTGCGCATCTGGTCGGCGGCCTCATCGACCGGGCAGGAGCCCTATTCGATCGCGATGTGCGTGAAGGAGATGGGCGCGGTTTTCGCCGGCTGGCGCATCGAGATCGTCGCCACCGACCTGTCGCAGGAGGTGCTGGAGAAATCCAAGGCCGGCGTCTACAGCCAGTTCGAGGTGCAGCGCGGCCTGCCGATCCAGCACCTGATGAAGTACTTCACGCAAGTCGGTGAACTCTGGCAGCTCAATGCCGACATCCGCGCGATGGTGCAGTTCCGCCAGCTCAACCTGTTGCAGGACTTCTCCCATCTCGGCACGTTCGACGTGATCTTCTGCCGCAACGTGCTGATCTATTTCGATCAGGACACCAAGGCGGTGATCTTCGAGCGGATGGCGAAGGCGATGGAGCCCGACGCCACGTTGCTGCTTGGCGCTGCCGAGTCCGTCGTCGGCATCACTGACGCATTCCGCCCCATGACCGACCGTCGCGGTCTCTATCAGCTCAACCCGGTGCGGTCTGGCCGGGCGATGGGCGGACTGATGCCGCCGACATTGAAGGTGGCAGCGGCGAGGTGATTGGCCGAACCACAGGCGATCTCACTGAACGCCGTCGTTGTAAATGATCGGCGACGACTGACGGACATCGCGTCGCCTTGGCGCGAGGCGCTTCACACGCGTTTGCGCATTGCAGATTACTCAATTACCGGCGCAGCAGGGGGCGTGCCGCGATGCAATACAATCGCGGCCCTGATCAACATCTGACGGTTGTGCTAAGCTGCCGATCGTCCCGCCGCACCGAGGCGGGATTCCATTCCATCATGAACTGTACTGAGGAGGACATACCATGCGAATGTCTTGTGCCTCGTATTTCTTGTTGGCAGCGCTTTCGTTGCCCGCCACTGCTCTCGCCGGTGAGCATGTGCTCGAGTTCAAGCTCGTCACCAAGCCGATGGATGTCAAAGTCACCGAGGTCGCGAACGTCGAAGGCCAGATGGTCATGTCCGGCAAAATGTTTGGCGTTGCCTTTTTCAAGGATGGACGCATTGCCGTGAAAGATTTTGTCAATTCCTCCGACCTGCTCAAGGGCTCAGGACCTATCTTTGGCTACAGCACCTACACCTTCGACGATGGCTCCTCGATCACGGCGCGCTACGCCGGCGCGGTCAAGGACGGCAAAGCGAAGGGCGAATATACGATCTTGTCGGGCACTGGTACGTACGCGAACGCGACGGGCACCGGCGGATTCGAAACTGTTCAAAGCGGGTTCAAGGGCGCATTCCTGTACGATGGAAGATTCATCGTCAAGACGCCCTAAAGCGCGATGCGATTAGGATGAATCGTCATCGCGCTCTAGTACCCGGAATCAGAGCTGAGTGATACGGCGGCCTTTGAAACGGCGTTGACGGACCTTTTTCTTGGTCCAGACGAAGGGCTCGGCTCTGTCGTTGTATGCGTTGACGTAGGCATCGATGTGTTCCTGAAGCTGCTTGAGGCTCGTGAAGGAGGTGCCGCTGAGCGACTGCCCCTGCAAGATGGAAAACCATACTTCGACCTGATTGAGCCATGACGCACTTGTCGGCGTGAAATGAAATTGCACGTTGGGGTGGGCCTTGAGCCAGTCCTCGTTCTTTTTATGGGTGTTGAGGTTGTCGAGGATGACGTGAAGCTTGCGGTTCGGAAAAGCCGCGGTGACGCTGTTCATGAAATCGAGAAACTCGACGCGGCGCCGGCGTTTTGAATGGGTCGCGATGATCTTTCCGGTGGCGACTTCGAGCGCCGCAAACAATGTTGTGGTGCCATGCCGCTTGTAATCGTGGCTTTGGCCGGTCAAGGCGCGGCCATTGGGCAACTTCAGATAACCCTGCGCTCGCTCCAAAGCCTGGATCGAGGGCTTCTCGTCCACGCACAGCACAATGGCCTTCGCCGGCGGCGCGACATAGAGGCCGACAACATCGGCGGCTTTGGCCGTAAAGTTCGGGTCGTTGCTCTCGCACCAGGACTTGCGAGCCACCAGGTCAATCTTGTGGCTGCGCAGGAACCGCCAGACATATTGGACATCGACATCGCCCAGCGCCTCGGCCAGCAGGGGGCCGGTCCAGCGCGCAAACCCTTGCGGTGGCGGCTTATCCAGCAGCTTCAGAATCCGCTTGTCGGTCGTCTTCGTATAGATCGGCTGCTTGCCAGGCCGCGGCTTGTCTTGCAGCCCTTCAAGGCCATGGTCGGCATAGCGATGCCGCCAAAGGCTGACAATCCGCGGCTGGACCCCAACTTCCTTGGCGATCGACCGGGTGCTGCGCCCATCCGCCGCCAACAGAACTATCCGCGCCCGCTTCAAATCGCGCTGCAACGTCACCGGTGAGCGACAGCACGCCTCAAGCACCTTGCGATCTTTCCTCGAAAGGTGGACTTCTCTTGCTTCGGGTATCATCCCGACCTTGAATCACGACTCACGTTCCAAGAAAAGTGGGTACTAGGTTGTTGTTTAAGCATGATCTTTTCGGAAAACCGCTGCGCACTTTTCCGGATCATGCTTTAGGTCAGCATGTGCGCTCGCGTCCCGTTCCGACGAGGTCGCGAGCGCATCTCACAAGATCGCATGCGGCAGAAACCGCGAGCGGTTGCCCGTGATCGGACTTTCGTCCTCGCGGATCGAGAGGCCGCACGGCTCGTGGTTCACCAGCCAGCTTCCCACCACCGGATAGAAGCCCGAAAAGTTCGGAAGCGGTGACAATGCCTGGCGCACGAAACCTTCGGCGCCGTAGGGACCCGCCTGCTCGTCGAGCGACATTCCGCCGGACACCAGCGTGACGTTGGCGCCTTCGCGCGACAGCAGCGGCTTGCGGACGTAGGACGTTCCGAGCTCCGCGGCGCGCGGATCGTCCTCGAAGAAGGCCGGCAGCAGATTGGGATGGTTCGGAAACATCTCCCAGAGCAGCGGCAAGATGCCCTTGTTGGAGAGCACCGCCTTCCACGGCGGCTCGATCCAGCGCGTGGTTGCGTCCTTGAGCTTTGCACCGAACGCGTCCTGGAACATCCACTCCCAGGGATAGAGCTTGAAGGCCAGCGCGATGTCGCCATCGTCGAGATCCACGAAGCCGCCGCCTTCGTCGCGCCAGCCGACCTCTTCGATGTCGAGCAGCCTGGTCGAGAGCCCGGCCTGGCGCGCGGTGTCTTCGAGATAAGCGAGCGTGCCGGCGTCTTCCTCGTTGCCCGTGATGCCGGTGAGATGGACGTGGTGGCCGGCCGCGATCTCCTTCCACGCCGCGATCAGCCGCTCATGGATGGAGTTGAACTGATCGGCGCGCGATGGGATGATGCGCCGCTCGATCGCCTGTTCAAGCCAGGTCCATTGAAACACCGCGGCCTCGAAGATCGAGGTCGGCGTATCCGCGTTGTATTCGAGCAGCTTTGCCGGCGACTTGCCGTCGAACTTCAGGTCGAGCCGGCCGTAAAGGCTGCGGTCGTCGCGCTCCCAGCTCTCGGCGATCAGGCTCCAGAACGCTTCCGGTATCTTCAGGCGCCGCAGGTAGCGCTCGTCGCCGATGACGCGACCGGCGAGCTCCAGGCACATCGCGTCGATCTCGCCGGTCGGCGTCTCGATACCGCGCTCGATCTCGTCGAGCCTGAGGCCGTAATAGGCGCTCTCGTCCCAATAGCGTTCGCCGAGCTATGGCTGATTTTGGGTGACGCGGCCTGATCAGGCGGCGTGGCTTTCAGTGTTCGGAATGACTTCGATTCCGTCGATGAACTTTACACCGGCGATGACTTTCGGCAACTGGTTCGTGCTCTTCAATCGCCGCCAGGTCTTCGATGCGGCGTCGATGAGCTTGAACACCATCAGCTTCGCAGTTTGTTGCGACAGCGATCCCTTGGTCCGCACCGTTCGGTGGCGCACCGTGGCGAAGACGCTCTCGATCGGGTTCGAGCTGCGTAGGTGGATCCAGTGCTCAGCAGGGAAGTCGAAGAAGGCGAGCAGCGCATGGCGATCCTTGATCAGGCACTCCACCGCACGTCCGTATTTGACGTGGTATTTCTCGACGAAGACGTCGATCGCGGTTTCAGCTTCGGCCCGGTGTGGGGCCAGATAGATGTTCCGCAGGTCGTTCTTCATGGGGCCCTGCACGGATTTGGCGACCTTGTCGAGTACGTTGCTCACTTTATGGCACCAGCATCGTTGGTGCCGCGTGCCGGGAAAGGCCTCGTCCAGTGCCTTCCAGAAGCCGAGGGCGCCGTCGCCGATGGCGAGTTGCGGGGCAATCCGTAACCCGCGTTGCCGCAGGTCGATCAGGAGTTCGCGCCAGCTCTGCGCGCTCTCGCGCACGCCGACCTGGAAGCCGATCAGCTCCTTCTTGCCTTCCGGCGTGGTGCCAATCAGCACCAGCATGCATTCGCTGTGATCTTCCATGCGGGCCTGCAGGTACACGCCATCGGCCCAGATGTAGACATAGCGACGCGCCGACAGATCGCGTCTCTGCCAGCGTTCGTACTCGACCTGCCAATCGGCCTTCAGGCCGGCGATCACCGAAGGCGACAGGTTCGGCGCATCCTTGCCGAGCAGCGCCGAGAGCGCCTCCTGGAAGTCGCCGGTCGAGATGCCGCGCAAATAGAGGACCGGGATCAAGGCATCCAGGCTCTTCGTCCGCCGCGCCCATAGCGGCAGGATTGCCGAACTGAAGCGGAGGCGGTCGCCTGGCCCGCTCGCTCCGCGGTCGCGGACCTTGGGACGAGCGACCTCCACCGGACCGATGCCGGTCGCAATCTCGCGCACCGGACCGTGCCCATGTCGGACCAGGCGCGCTCGACCGTCGGGCAGCGTCAGATTGGCCGTGCTGGCCAGAAACGCGCCAACCTCGATCTCGATCGCCCTGGCAAGCAGGTCCCGCGCGCCGGCACGAACGATATCGGTCAGTGGATCATCAACCGCGGACGGCTGACGGAAAGCAAGAACATTGGTAGTCTCGGTCATGGCGTATCGCTCTCCTCGAGAGGTTCTGGCAGGCTCGTCCACCCGCCTCGATACGCCGCCTTCCTCACACCGTCATCACCCAGATTCCGCCATAGCTCGCGTTCGCCGTCGATGGTGTGGAAGACGAAGCCGCATTGCGCCGCGGTCTGCCGCCAGTCGTCACGCTCGGGACAGGCGATGCGCTGCATGGATCAGCCGCCGCCGGAAAAGCCATGGCCGAAAGAGCCGAAGCCGCCGCGGCTCACGCTATGGGAGCCCGAGTCGGACGACGTTCCGGACGAGGAATGGCTCGAGGAATCGCTGCTGAAGAAACTCGATCGCGACGACCAGCGCGAGCTGCTGCCGCCTGACGAACTGCTGCTGCTGCAGGTCGTCGTCGTCTGGCCCGGTACGGCGCCGGGAGAAGGCTCGCAAGTCTGCCGCGGCATCAGCGTGTAGGCGGTGGTGCCCACCGCGATCGTGCCCATCACGAGGAGGGCGACATGGCCCGAGCGCTTCACCGGCGGCCGCGGCGCTGTCTCGGCCACCGGCCGGCGCTTGCCGAACTCCTTTTTGGCAGGTCTGTCGGCCATGTCAGTAGATCATGCTGGCGGCGTTGAGGAGGCCGGCGGCGAGCGAGGACAGGCCGAGCCAGATCGCGGGGGCAAGCTCGCCGGCATCGATGCGCCTCGACAGGTCAGGCACCGGAACCTTGACGAGATAGAACACGATGACCTGCACGACCAGCGCGATCGTCGCCCAGATCAGGCAGTCCAGCACGTTGGCCGAATGCGCGATGGCGCTCACCAGCGGCGCCACGAAGCCGAGCAGGCTGAGCCCGAGCGCGATCGCTGCGGCCGGCTCGTTGTCGCGGATGAGCTGGAATTCGTTATGCGCCGTGATGCGGGTGTAGACGAACAGATAGGCCACGATCGCGATCAGCCCGGTGCAGAAATAGACCAGGAAGGCAGGCAGGCCGGCGAGTGATTGCAGGATCATCGTTCCCCCATCGTGCAGCGACCATTCGCCCCGCGGGTCACTTCAAATTCCTCCGGGTGTGGTCAGTCAAATTCCTCCACCCGCGAGGCAGGACAAGGGACTGTTAGTTTGAGTTTGTTTCCCGGGCAAGAGCTTCAGCGGCTTCTTTGAGCCGATAGCTGCGTCCGTCGAACTCAAGCAGATGGCAATGATGCATAAGGCGATCGAGGATCGTCGTGCTCATAGTGTTGTCCCCAAGGTATGCCCCCCAATCCTGCACGACGCGATTGGAGGTGACGATGACGCTGCGGCGCAGTTTGTAACGCTGATGGATCAGGGTCTGCAGCAAAGTGCCGGCGTCGTCGGGGATGGCGCGTGCGAGGAATAGATCGTCCAGCACGAGGAGATCGCAGTCGATGATGGTTCGCAGCCGGACCTCGCGTTGTGCCGGAGAGTTCAGGGCGTAGCGGTGGAAGAAGTCGTCGGTCTCAAGATACTGGACCTTGTGGCTTTGCAGGATCGCCTGATAGGCAATCGCCTTGGCGATGTGCGACTTCCCGGTGCCAGGTTTGCCAACAAGCAGAGCGTTCTCGCCAGCGGCAATGAACGCCAGGGTGTGGAGCTGGAAGCAGGTCTGACGTGGCAGTTTGGGATTGAAGGACCAGTCGAACTCGGCGAGCGTCAGCTTTTCGTCGAGCCCGGATTGCTGGTATCGCCGCTCGATAAGACGGGACTGACGACGGTCCAGTTCATCCTGCAGGATAAGGGAGAAGGTCTCGAGGAAGGGCTGGTTGGCGCCCTGCGCCTGGAGCACGCGCGTCTGCAGCGTGTCGCGGACACCCGACAGGCGCAGCTGTCGTAGGCAACGCTCAATTTCCGGCATGGTCATCATGTGGCTAGGTCTCCAGTTTAAGGTGAGAAGGTGCAGCGGAAGCGCTCGTGGCGCCGGAGTTGGCCGGGGTTGCGCAGGCGACACGAGCGCGGATTGCCGTGGCGTGATCGTCGTGAGCCTCGGCCTGCCGACCATTGTCGTCGGCGTCGCGCCGCACAGCGCGGCTGAAGAGGTCGCCGTATTCCGCGGGGGTACGGATCAGCGGATGATCCTGGGTGAGCGGCGATGCCGGCTGTGGCGTCACTCCAACCTGCTCGATCGCCTGTTCGAACAACCGCTCGACGGTCGCACGCACGTGCTTGTAGCGGTAGATGCGGTTGTCGATGGCGTGCGCGCAGGCCTGCTCGACCAGCCGCGCCGGATACTTCCGGCCCAGCCCGACAATGCCCCACATCGCGCGCTGTCCGGGGCGCCCTTCGGTGTCGAACACCTGCTGGCACAAGGCCCTGGTCTGCGGTCCGATGCGCTCGGCGCTCGCCAGCAGCACGGCGGTTTGCCGCGACGGGTTGAACGGCCGTTCGCTGGTCGGCAGGACGACAGAACCGGGGTGCGCCATCCGGGAATGAACACGCAGCAGCGCACGGGTGTGGCGATCACGGATCTCGATCGTGGTGGTGTAGATGCGCACGACGACCTGGCTGCCGATCGGCGCGGGCCGCGCGGCGTAATAGCTGTTGTCGACGCGTACGGTGGTGTCGTCGCAGACAGTCCGGACGACTTCGGTGAAGATGCGGAAGGGAGCGACAGGCAGCGGCCGCAGGTGCGGCTTCTCTTCCTGGAACATCGCCTCGACCTGACGGCGCGTGCTGCCGTGGATGCGTTTGGAAGCCCAGTTCTCCTCCCAGTGCCTCAAGAACTCGTTTTGCGCCTCCAGCGTCTCGAAGCGCCGTCCGGCCAGCGCAGTGCCCTGGGTATGTTGAATCGCATTCTCGACGCATCCTTTCCGATTTGGATCGGCCACGCGCGCGGGATTGCGGATTTCACGGATCGTGAGCATCGATTTCGCGCGATCGTGAGCACTGAATTCAGACGATCGTGAGCAGCCCGCTACGGCCGATGGGAGATAGAGTCAGTGTTCTGGTTGGCCGTCAAGGGTGATGGTTTTGGCGCTGCGTTTTCGCATGCTTTCTCCGGTGAGCTGGAGGCGGTGGGCGTTGTGGACGAGGCGATCGAGAATGGCGTCGGCGACCGTGGGGTCCCCAATGGCTCCATGCCAGGTGTCCACGGGGAGCTGACTTGTGACGATGGTGGATGCGCGGCCATGGCGGTCCTCGAGGATTTCGAGCAGATCGCGGCGTTCCGCGGCGGTGAGCACCGATAGTCCCCAATCATCCAAAATCAGAAGCTGAGCGCGGCCGAGGCTTTTGAGGAGCCGGGCGTAACGTCCGTCTCCGCGCGCGAGCGCGAGCGCCTCGAACAGCCTTGGAACGCGATGATAGAGGACTGATCGGTTGTCGCGGCAGGCCTTGTGGCCGAGCGCGCAGGCTAACCAACTTTTGCCCAGGCCGGTTGCCCCGGTGACGAGCAAATTCTCGTGGCGATCGATCCAGCGACCTTCGACGAGTTTGGCGAAAACGGCGCGGTCGATGCCCCGCGGGGTGCGCAGATCGACGTCCTCGACGCAAGCAGTCTGGCGCAGTGCGGCGATCTTGAGGCGCGTGGTGAGCCGCCTGGTGTCGCGTTCGGCGGCTTCGCGGTCGACCAACAGGCCGATGCGATCTTCGAACGGCAGGGCTTCGAGATCGGGCGATCGGCGCTGCTCCTCGAAGGCCTTGGCCATTCCGGTCAGGCCAAGCTCGATCAGCCGTTCGTGGGTTGGGTGGTTAAGCATGCCGGGTCTCTCCTTGCTTCAGTGGAAGTAGTCGCGTCCGCGGATGTTGCCGTGGCGCAGGGGCTGGTGCTCGAAAGATTCGTCGAAGAACGTGCGATCGAGGCCGTTCTGGAGGATCGATCTAATCGAGGCGACGGAGCGCGCCTTGATGAGGATGCCCCTCCGGCAGGCTGCGTCGAGGCGTTCGGCGCCGTAGCTTTTGACGAGCGCCAGAATGCCAAGGCAGGTTCGAAAGCCTTGTTCTGGATGGGGGCGGGCGTCGATCACGGCCTGGAAAAACGCTGCTGTCGAAGGACCGATCCGCTCGCCGGCGGCGATCACCGCGGCGGGGGTCCATTTGCCGTAGCGGCGATGGGCGCTGGGCATGTGGTCGGCGATGGTGGTGTGTCCGCGTCGGTTGGGCGCGCGGGCATGGCTGGCGATCCGCTGGCCCTTGTGGAAGATCTCGACCGTCCGATCGTCGATACGGGCATCGACCAGCTCGCCAATCAGACGATACGGCGCGGAGTACCAATGGCCGTCGACCTCGACATGATAATCGGGAGCGAGGCGGCAGCGCTTCCAGCGTGCGAAGGCATAAGGCTGATCTGGCAGCGGGGTTAGCTTGGGTTTGTCGAGTTCGGCAAACAGTTCGGCGCGGCTTGAGCCGAAGCCACGCATTTGACGAGCATTGAGTTCGTCGACGAGTGTCTTGATGGCGGCGTTGAGCTCGGCCCGGGAAAAGAAGCGCTGATTGCGCAGCCGGGCCAGAATCCAGCGCTGGGCGATTTGCACCGCGACCTCGACCTTCGCCTTGTCTTTTGGGCGCCGCGGCCGTGCGGCGAGAATGGCCGTGCCGTAATGGCTCGCCATCTCGGCATAAGTGCGATTGAGGCCGGGATCGTAGCGGTCGGGGTTGCTGACGGCGGCTTTGAGGTTGTCGCAGACCACGAACGTCGGCGTTCCGCTCAAAAACGTGAACAAGTTGACGTGGGCCCGGTCCAGTCGGCCAAGCTCTCGCTGGGGCAGGCCTCGGCGTAGGTGTAGTTCGAAGCGCCCATCGCCGCGACGAACAGCTTCATCGGCTGCACTTCCCCGGTCAGGGGATCGACGATGTCGATGGTGTCGCCGGCGAAATCCACGAACACCTTCTCGCCGCCCAGATGAATCTGCCGCATCGAAGGTCGGACCCGCCCCTTCCAGGCCTCGTAGGTAGTGCAGAACCACGTGTACCCGAAACCGTCGGGATTAACGGCGCGATACTCCTCCCAGAGCAGGCGACGGGTTACGTTGCGCCGGCGGAGCTCTTTATCGATGTAGCTCCAGTCGGGCACCGGCCGCTGCGGGCTCTGAGACGCTGGTCGTGGGGCCGGGAAAAGCAAAAGCTCCAGGTCTTCATCGGTCATTCCCTCCGGAAGCGGCCAGCTCAACCCAGCAGAGCGGGCGCGGCTCAGGTAGCTGTGCACAACGCCGTTGCTGACGCCCACGCTCCGCGCGATGGCCCGCTCTGGCAGGCCTTGAAAATGTTTTAACCGAAGGACTTCCTTGATCCGGCGCATCGACAATCTCTGGGTAGGCATTGGACTTCCTCGTTAACCACGAGGTCATCCCTAAGCCGGTTGAGTTGTCGGCCGAAGCGCTGCAAGGCTCCGAAAGCCTTGCTCACGATCCCGCGAAATCGTTGCTCACGATCGTCTGAAATCTCTGCTCACGATCCCCTGAAATCCGCGCTCACGATCCCCCGAAACGCGCACGGGATCGGCGACCACGGCGTAATGAGCCAGCATCGCGCTGTAAATCGGGTTGAGCTGGGGCTCGTACAAATCCGGCTTGAGGACGCCTTCCTTCAGGTTGTCGAGCACGACATAGCTGGGGACCCCGCCAAAATACCGGAACGCCTCTTCGTGGAGCTGCGCCCAGACTTGTTGGCTGGACTTCCAGACTACCCGCCGGAAGCTGCGCCGCGAGTAGCGTAGCGTCATCACGAACAGGCGGGGACGACGGTACCGCCCGCTCTTCGGATCAACCGTCGGCGCGCCCTCGCCATAGTCGACCTGAGCTTCCTCGCCGGGGAGGAACTCAAGACGATCAAACTGCTCAGGATCAGCGTGCCGCAACCGGCGCACAAACCGCTTGACACTCTGGTAGCTGGACGGAAAGCCAAATTGATCAACCAGGTCCTGGTAAATCGCCTGCGCGTTCCGCTTCAGCCGGACCTGTTCTTCGATCCACGTCCGATGCGCTTCGCAAGCCGAACGGGCCAGGCTGCTGGTGACCGTCGCTTCCGATGTCCCAAAAGCCGGTGGTCGGGGTGGAGGAATTTGGCCGTCCGCGCTCACCGAGCCGGTGGTCACTTCCCCGGGGGAATTTGCCTCCGCACCGGCCCGCAGCGCCTGATAACGCCGGATCGTCTTGCGATCGACACCCGTCAGCCGGTGAATCTCGCGCTGGCTGGTGTTGCGATCAAGAGAGCTGGCCCCGCAAATTCGGACAGTAGCTTGAGTGGATTTTCTGCCTGACAGCGGCGAGGATTCTTGCTGCGAATCAGGAGCGAAGATGACGAAGAAGAGCCGCCGGACGCATTCTCCGGCATTCAAGGCGAAGGTTGCTTTGGCTGCGGTCAAAGGCGACAAGACACTGGCGGAGCTGGCGCAACTGTTTGATGTTCATCCGAACCAGATCACGATCTGGAAAAACCAGCTCCTGGAAGGCGCCGCCGGCGTGTTTGGGCATGACAAGACATCGGCCGAGACGCCGGTCGATTTGAAGGCGTTACATGCCAAGATCGGCGAGCTGGCGTTGGAAAACGATTTTTTGTCCGGCGCGATCACCAAGGCGGGCCTGCTGAGCGCAAAGCGATGATCGACCGCGATCATGATCTTTCTATCGTGCGCCAGGCGAAGGTCCTGAAGCTGGCTCGCAGCACGGTCTACTATGAACCTCGGCCAGTTTCGGCCGAGGACCTTGCCTTGATGCGTCGGCTCGATGAGCTGCATCTCGATTATCCCTTCGCGGGAGCGCGTATGCTGCGATCGTTGCTGCGGCGGGAGAGGGCGTATACGCCGGTCGCCGCCACATCGCGACGCTGATGAAGCGCATGGGGATCGAGGCGGTCTATCGTCGCCCGAACACGAGCAAGCCGGCTCCGGGTCACAAGATCTACCCGTACCTGTTGCGCGGATTGAAGATCGAGCGGCCCGACCATGCGTGGGCAATGGACATCACCTACATTCCGATGCGGCGTGGCTTCGTCTATCTCGCGGCGGTCGTCGATGTGTTCAGCCGACGGGTCCTGGCCCATCGCGTCTCGATCACAATGGAGGCGGCCTTCTGCGTCGAAGCGGTCCAGGAGGCGTTGGCGAAGCACGGCAGGCCCGAGATTTTCAACACGGATCAGGGCAGCCAGTTCACCAGCCTCGAGTTCACCGATGTGCTGCTGGACGCGAAGATCGCCATCAGCATGGACGGCAAGGGCGCCTGGCGCGACAACGTGTTTGTCGAGCGGCTCTGGCGCACGGTCAAATACGAAGAAGTATATCTCCGCGCCTACGACAGCGTGTCCGAGGCGCGAGCGTCAATTGCCAAGTATCTGGCCTTCTACAATCAGGGACGCCCTCACTCGAGCCTTGACGGGCGCACGCCCGACGAGGCTTACTTCGGCACGCAAGCTATGGTGATGGCCGCATGACCGTCGCCGACGGTTTTGTCGTCGCTCTGGTCGGGCTACGCCCTCCCGACGCAACGACAAAACCGTAAAGCCCCGCGTTCAGCATAACCCGGCAGGAATCCACTTAAATCCAGCGGGGCGCTGTCCAAACAACCGGGGCCAGCTCTCAAGTAATGTAAGTACGGTGCTTTGCAGATGTCGCTTCAAGACGTTCAACTCCCCGGCCCCTTGCTGGCTAAAGGGGTCGAACATAAACGTCCTGCCTGACCGGCTACTGCTGTTCAGCGGCGCTGACGGCGATCATCAGGTGGGGGAGTTTCAAGTGACCATACCCGGGGGATTTTGACCGACCCACGGGGTTCGTCGGCAGGAGAAGGGTAGTGGTTCAAACGTTAGTGAGGGATGAAGTCGTATCAGCAGCGGTTGCCGTACCTCTTCCGCAAGCGGGAAACGGAGAAGACGTCCCCAAAAACAAAAACCCCGCCATTCGCGGCGGGGTCCAGGCTGGGAGGAGCGAGCCCCGAGGCTCGCGACGTAACCCAGGAGATCAGGCGGGAATGCGCTCTTCGTGCTCGTGCGGCTCGCGCAGCACATAGCCGCGGCCCCATACGGTCTCGATGAAGTTGCGGCCTTCGGAGGCGTTGGCGAGCTTCTTGCGCAGCTTGCAGATGAAGACGTCGATGATCTTCAGCTCGGGCTCGTCCATGCCGCCATAGAGGTGGTTGAGGAACATTTCCTTGGTGAGGGTCGTGCCCTTGCGGAGCGAAAGCAGCTCCAGCATCTGGTATTCCTTGCCGGTCAGATGCACGCGCTGGCCGCCGACTTCCACCGTCTTGGTGTCGAGGTTGACGACGAGGTCGCCGGTCTGGATGACCGACTGGGCATGGCCCTTGGAGCGGCGCACGATCGCGTGGATGCGGGCCACCAGTTCGTCCTTGTGGAAGGGCTTGGTCATGTAGTCGTCGGCGCCGACGCCGAGACCCTTGACCTTGTCCTCGATGCCGGCAAGGCCGGAGAGGATCAGAATCGGTGTCTTGATTTTGGAGACCCGGAGCTGCTTGAGCACGTCGTAGCCGGACATGTCGGGCAGATTGAGGTCGAGGAGAATAATGTCGTAATCGTATAGTTTACCGAGATCGACGCCTTCTTCCCCCAAATCGGTCGTGTAGACGTTGAAGCTCTCCGACTTCAGCATCAGCTCGATCGACTGCGCGACGGCGCTGTCATCTTCAATCAGCAAAACGCGCATGCCAGTTCCCCATAGTCGCCGCTCCTGGGCGTCAGGTCGGCCGCATTCGCGGCACTCAACAAAACGCCTTTGAACAACTGATTCGGATCCTGACGACAGATGGTTAACAAACTCTGATTCTGGAACGCAAGTCCCCACGGTGCAATTTTTGCCGAATCGCCCTAAGGTCTTGCGTATGAAGCAGCTTTCGTTACCCGATTCTGTTCAATCTCCACTTTAAGAGACGGGCCTAACCGACTCCCGCGACTCAGCCTTCTTCTGAAGGGGAGTCACGCTCAGTCACAAAGACAGTGACGCAATGATTAATGATGCGGGTAAACACGAGGTTAAGCGCCGTTCAGAAATGTGGCGAAACTTAAGGCTTTCACCGTGAAGAAGGCGACCACCATGAAGGTCCTCACATGAAGGCGCGCTCCCGATGAAGGCTCTTGCCGAACAGATCGGCGACATTGACGGCGTGAATATTTACGGCCGCGTGGTCGGCGTCCGCGGCCTGATGGTCGAGGTGGCCGGTCCGATTCACGCCATGTCGGTCGGCGCACGGCTCGTGATCGAGACCGGCGCCAACCGTACCATTCCCTGCGAAGTGATCGGCTTCTCCGGCAACAATGCCGTCGTGATGCCGTTCGCCGGCCTCGACGGCGTGCGCCGCGGCTGCAAGGCGGTCATTGCCAATGCCGCCAATCAGGTGCGGCCGTCCGCAGCCTGGCTCGGCCGCGTCGTCAACGCGCTGGGCGAGCCGATCGACGGCAAGGGGCCGCTGCCGCAGGGCTCTTCGCCGATGCCGTTCCGCAACACGCCGCCGCCGGCGCATTCGCGTCGGCGCGTCGGCGCGCCGCTCGATCTCGGCGTGCGCGCGATGAACACCTTTCTCACCTGCTGCCGCGGCCAGCGCATGGGCATCTTCGCGGGGTCTGGCGTCGGCAAGTCGGTGCTGCTCTCGATGCTCGCGCGCAACGTCGATGCCGCCGTCAGCGTCATCGGGCTGATCGGCGAACGCGGGCGCGAGGTGCAGGAATTCCTGCAGGACGATCTCGGCGAGGAGGGCCTCGCGCGTTCGGTCGTGGTGGTCGCCACCTCCGACGAGCCCGCGCTGATGCGCCGCCAGGCAGCCTATCTGACGCTCGCGGTCGCCGAATATTTTCGCGACGAGGACAAGGACGTGCTCTGCCTGATGGACTCGGTGACGCGCTTTGCCATGGCCCAGCGCGAGATCGGCCTGTCCGCCGGCGAGCCGCCGACCGCCAAGGGCTATACGCCGACCGTCTTCACCGAGTTGCCGAAGCTCCTGGAGCGGGCCGGGCCGGGCCTCGGGGAGGGCGCCATCACCGCGATCTTCACGGTGCTGGTCGACGGCGACGACCATAATGAGCCGATCGCGGATGCGGTCCGCGGCATCCTCGACGGCCACATCGTGATGCAGCGCTCGATCGCCGAGCGCGGCCGTTACCCCGCGATCAACATCCTCAAATCCGTCTCGCGCACCATGCCGAAATCGGCGGATCCGCAGTTCTGGCCCGTCATCCAGCGGGCACGCCAGGTGATGGCGACCTACGCCGACATGGAGGAATTGATCCGGCTCGGCGCCTACCGCGCCGGCTCCAGCCCCGAGGTCGACGAGGCGATCCGGCTGCACGAGCCGCTGGAGGCCTTCCTGCGCCAGCGCAAGGACGAGAATGCATCCCTGGCGGACGGCTACCGCCAATTGGCGCAGATCCTCGGCAATTTGGAAACGGAACGCTAACTTTGTCAGGTCATCATCCGTCCCCACAGAGTAGCAGAGCCGGTCTTGGCCTCAATCGGGCCTGTGGGGCGACCGGTGCCGTCCCACGTGCAGCGGGGGGACTTCTGGGGAGTACGAGTCGATGAAGTCACGAGATACGCTTATCCGCCTGAAAAAGTTTCAGGTCGACGAGAAGCGCCGCCGGGTCACCCAGATCGAGACCATGATCGCCGATTTCCAGCGGATGTCGGTCGATCTCGAACGCGAGATCCAGACCGAGCAGGAGCGTGCCGGGATCAACGATCCCTCGCACTTCGCCTATCCGACCTATGCCAAGGCCGCGATCCAGCGCCGCGAGAACCTGACCCGTTCAGCCGATGAGCTGAAGGGCCAGCTCGACGAAGCCAAGGCCGCACTGGCCGAGGCTTTCGAAGAGTTGAAGAAGGTCGAGCTCCTCGACGAGCGCGACCAGGCCCGCGAGCGCGCCGAGGAAAACGCCCGTGAGCAGGCCGACCTCGACAGCATCGGCCTGATGCGGGCCCGTATCGGCGCGGTAGCCTGAGCCGCCCGGCAGCCAGACCACGTTGGAATTTGCCAAACCCGGACCCGCAAGGTCCGGGTTTTCGTATGTGCTGTCCACAGCGGGGCACCGCGCCCCTTGGTGGTCGGCTTTGCCCCGCGCTATGGTGACCGCGATGAATGCTGTGCCAGCGACGGCGGCGTCCACCTCTCCCTTGGGAGAGGTCGGCGCGGAGCGCGGAGTGAGGGGTTCCGGTCTCCCGTTAGCCCCGAGCCCCCTCACCCGGTTTGCTGCGCAAATCGACCTCGTCCCGTCGGGGCGAGGTGATGGCGAAGACGGCACCGCGCGTTTGGGGGGCTGAATGCTGACGCCAGCGGAGCTGGTCGAGTTGATCGAGGCGGTGGCGAAGGGCGATCAGGCCGCGTTCGAGCGCCTCTACGCCGCCACGCGCGCGAAACTCTATGGCGTCGTGCTCCGTATCTTGCGCCGACAGGATCTCGCAGAGGAGGTCATCCAGGAGACCTACGTCAAGATCTGGAACAGTGCCGGCCAGTTCAATTCGGCCTTGTCGTCGCCGATCACGTGGATGGCCTCGATCGCGCGCAACCGTGCAATCGACATCGTGCGCAAGAAGTCGGAAGTCTCCATCGAGGAAGAGCCTCAGGCGATGGAGGTCGCGGCCGAAAGTCCCGATCCGCTGGCGCGCCGCGAGATGACCGAGGAGCTGAAGCGGCTCCTGGAATGTATTGGCCGGCTCGAGCCGGACCGTCAGAGGCTCGTGCTTCTCGCCTATTACAACGGCTGGAGCCGCGAGCAATTGGCGGAGAAATTCGCCGCGCCCGTCAACACGGTGAAGACGTGGCTCCGGCGCAGCATGCTGGATATTCGGGAGTGCCTCGGGCTGTGATGGCCTGATGATGAGGATGGTTCTGGACCGCAATTGATGGCCTACACGGAGGATCATATCGCGCTCGCCGCGGAATACGCGCTCGGTACGCTCGACGCCGATGAGCGTGCGCAGGTCGAGGCCATGATGGCGGAGGACGAGGCGTTCGCCGGTATCGTGCAGTCCTGGTCCTATCGGCTCGGCGCGCTCAACCAGATGGTTGGCTCGGTCGAGCCGCGCCCGATCGTGTGGGAGAACATCAAGTCCGAAATCGCGCGCACCGCGCTTGCGCAGGAGCCGCCTGCACCTGCCGAAGCTTCGCCGCCGCCTGCGCCTATGCCGGACCTGCCCGCGGAGGAAGCTGCGACGTCGGAATCTTCCGCGGAGAACGGGCCCCCGCAGACATCGCATCCCGCCGCGGAGCAGCCCGGGTCGTCGCGCCCCGAACCCGATGCCATCCCGGACATCGCGCCGCAATTCATTCCGCAGGTCCATGCTTCGGATATCAGTGTTTTGCGCGCACAGCTGGCGCCGGTCGTCGATGGTGACGTGATCCGCCTCGAGAGGCGCGTGAAGCGCTGGCGCAACATTGCATCCGCCGTCGGCGCGCTCGCGGCCGCGCTGCTCGTGACGCTGTCGCTTCAGATATTCCTGCCTGATGCGCTGCCGGGCGTCTTGCGTCCTGCGCCCCGCATCCAGACGGTGGAGGTGAAGGCCCCGGCCGCGCCGCTCGCCGCCTCGGCGGTCGCGCTGCTGCAGGGCCAGGGCGGCGGCCCCGCCTTCATCCTCACCGTCGACGGCGCGACGCGGAATTTCACGGTGCGGAAAGTCGGCGCGACGCCGGAGCCCGGCAAGAGCTTCGAACTCTGGCTGATCTCGGACAAGCTGCCGCGGCCGCGTTCGCTCGGCGTGATCGGCGCCAGTGATTTTACCGCGCGTCCGCTGCTCGCCTCCTATGATGCCGAGGTCGTCAACGGCGCCACCTTCGCCGTCACCGTCGAACAGGCCGGTGGCTCGCCGAACGGCCAGCCCACATCGGCGCCGGTGTTTTCCGGCAAGCTGATCGAGACCGTGCCGCCCTCCCAGCCGCAGGCGCCCGCCCAAAAATAGGTGCCGTAGCCTGGATGAGCGAAGCGATATCCGGGACGTCCGTTCCCGCATGTCGCTACGCTCATGCGGGCTACGAACCAGAAGGGCGCGCCTTGTCGCCGCGGTCCATCCGGTCGTCGCATTTCGACAAGCCCGGCCAAATCCGCCCCCGATTTTGAACCTCCCCGCAAGCCGCGGCGTCAAATCCCCGGAATTTGAAGTCGGCGATGCCGGAGAGGGCGAGAGAATCAGATGGATGCAGCGAGAACGCCGGGCATCTTCCTTCACCAATATGCGGGGCTGCCGCACGGCCCGGCGTTCGAGGACTGGCGCGGGCGGGCCTTCGGTCGCTGCGGCCTCGACATCGGGCCGAGCCATGGCGACAGCATCGATTGCCGGCTCCAGGTCAGTGTCATCGACAACATCGTGCTCGCCATTCCGGAAGGCGCCTCCGCGCAATATTCCCGCACGCAGAGCCACCTCGCCGACGGCAGCGACGACCTCGTCCTGATCGCGGCGCATGCGGGGCTCGTCCGCGTCGGACAGAATGGGCATACCGTGGAGCTCACGCCTGCCCAGATGGTGCTCGTCGACATGAGCATCACCGGCACCGTCGGCCACACCGACGAAGACCGCTTCACCACCATTCGCATGCCGCGCCGTGCGCTGCTCGACATCAATCCGCGCGCCGAGGACAAGCTCTCGCAGGTGCTCTGCGACGGCGCGGTCGCCGAGACCATCTTTCGCTACCATGCGCTCGCCGCCAATCACGCGCCGCATCTCGATGCGGTAGGGCAGCGCCTGACGGCGCAGCATATGGTCGATCTCGTCGGTCTCCTGCTCGGCACCGATGCGGAGCATGCAAGCCGCGCACGCGGCCGCGGCCAGGCGGCGGCTCGCCTCGATCTGATGCGCGCCGACGTGATGGCCGCACTCGGCCGCAACGACCTCTGTCTGGCCGAGGTCGCGACGCGCTCAGGGCTGAGCCCGCGCCAGGCACAGCGCCTGTTCGAGCAGGCCGGCACGACCTTCACCGAATTCGTGCTGGAGCAGCGCCTGCTCCAGGCGCGCAAGCTGCTCGGTGATCCCCGCGCCAGGGCGCGCAAGATCAGCGACATCGCGCATTCGTCCGGCTTCTCCGATCTGTCCTATTTCAATCGCGCCTTTCGCAAGCGCTTCGGGGCGACGCCGTCGGAGCTGCGCGAGGCGTAAGTCGCGATTTCGTGCGGCGGGGCCGGCGCTGCCGCATTTGGTTGACGCCGGCCGTTGAGCTAGAGCGGTTCATGGCTTGATTGAATCGGGAGGGATTGAACGAAGCCGCTGCCGCGGCGTGAGGGGCAAGGTGGCGTAGATCGCCTCCTGGCTGAGAGGATGTGGGTGTTGGAGCCCACCCCCTCAGACAGGAGTATGAGATGGCCGATTTGAGCCCTCTTCGCCGCCGCATGATCGAAGACATGACCGTCCGCAATCTGTCGCCGGCGACGCAACGATCCTACATCAGCGCGGTTTCGAAGTTCAGCCGCTATTTTGGCCGATCGCCTGACCGGTTAGAGCTGGAAGACGTCCGCGCCTTCCAGGTGCATCTGGTCTCGACCGGCATCTCATGGCCGGCGCTGAACCAGATCGTCTGTGCGCTACGGTTTTTCTACGGCGTCACGCTCGGCGAGGCACTGATCCCGGAGCGCATTCCCTATGCGCGAGAACCGCGCAAGCTGCCGGTCGTGCTCAGCGCCGACGAAGTGGTTCAGTTCCTCGAGGCCGTGTCCAGCCTGAAGAGCCGCGCCGCGCTCACCACGGCCTATGCGGCCGGACTCAGGGCCTCCGAAGTCGCGGGACTGCGGATCGAAGACATCGACAGCGCCCGCGGCGTCATCCAGGTGCGCCACGGCAAGGGGGCGAAGGACCGCAACGTGATGCTGTCGCCCCAGCTGCTGGGTATCCTGCGCACGTACTGGCGGCTCGCCCGGCCGCGGCTTTATCTGTTCCCTGGTCGTGACGAAGATCATCCGATCGATCAGACCGTGTTGCACGCCGCCTGTCGGTCGGCGGTGAAGGCTGCGGGCCTGACCAAGCGCGTCACGCTCCACACGCTGCGCCACAGCTTCGCGACGCATCTTCTCGAGAACGGAACCGATATCCGGATCATCCAGGTCTTGCTCGGGCACAATAATTTGTCGTCGACAGCGCGCTACACGCAGGTCGCCACCGATACGATCCGGGCGACGCAGAGCCCGCTCGATCGCCTGTCGCTGGCCGCGGCGGGATGCGGGTGATGATCCGCCCCGACAGCCGCTGCAACAGGCCCGCCATCGAGATCGCCGATATTCTGCGCCGGCATGGCGACACCTATCGCCGTGTACATGCCGGTCATCTCGGTCGGGTCGAGCGGCGCGTGATGAGCGCGATCGTGGCGTGCCGGACCGAGGCGCTCGGCGGCCACATGGAGGCTTGCGACGACTGCGGCATGACGCGGATCGCCTATAATTCCTGTCGCAACCGGCACTGTCCGAAGTGTCAGGGGCCAGCCCGAGCCGCGTGGCTCGCCGCGCGAGAAGCCGACCTGCTGCCGGTTCCCTATTTCCACATCGTCTTCACACTGCCGGCTCCGATCGCCGCGATCGCCTTTCAGAACAAGGCCATCGTTTATGCGATCCTGTTCAAAGCCGCCGCCGAGGCAATGTCGACGCTCGCCGCCAATCCACGCCGGCTCGGCGCCGGGATCGGCGTCGTCGCCGTCCTCCACACCTGGGGGCAGGCGCTGACGCACCATCCCCACGTCCACTGCGTCGTGCCGGGCGGCGGCCTCTCGCCCGATAGCGCGCACTGGATCGCCAGCCGACCAAACTTCTTCCTGGCCGTCAAACCGCTCGCCCGGCTGTTCAGACGCCTGTTCCTCGAACGTCTGACCGCCGCCTTCGACGCCGGCACCCTGAACTTCTTCGGCGATCTCGCATCCCTGGCCGAGCCTGCCGCCTTCGCAGCTCACCTCGTCGCTATGCGGCGCATCAGCTGGGTCGTCTACGCCAAACGGCCGTTCGGCGGCCCCGCGCAGGTGCTGGCCTATCTCGGCCGCTATACCCATCGCGTTGCAATCGCCAACAGCCGGCTCGTCGCCCTCGACGAGGATCACGTCGCCTTTACCTGGAAGGACTACCGCCAGAATGGCGCGACAAAGATCATGAAGCTCAAGCCCGACGAGTTCATCCGCCGCTTCCTTCTTCACACGCTGCCCGATGGCTTCCATCGCATCCGCCACTTCGGCTTCATGGCCAACGGCCATCGCGCTGCCAAACTTGCTCTTTGCCGCAAACTTCTCGATCGTGAGCGGACACCGCCAAACGATGGCGAGCCGTCGCCTGTGGATTCGGACGCTCTGACGTGGGCCAAGGCTCCCGCCTGCCCTGATTGTGGTGGCGTCATGCGCATCATCGAGCGCTTTCGACACAGCTTCAGCTGTTCCGGCGCTCCCACCCAATCGTACCGGTGCGACACATCGTGAGCCAACTTATACCGTGCACGAAGATCGTCATTCGTCATTATGATCCCATCGTCTCGATCATCGCAGACGCTGCCGAATCCGTGCGGCCAAACAGCGCGATGGAAATTGTTCGATGCAGCGGGCCATCGATCGCTACAGCCGGTAAAATGCTCTCTGTCTCAAGTTGCCGCCATTGCGCAACCAAAACGTCGCCGCGTCAGCTCCGCAGTCTGCCGATAGCAACCCGCGATCTCAAACTATCCCCATAGCCGCACCACCGTGCATATTCTCCCGCGGCTTCGTTCAATCCGGCTTCAATGAGGTCGCGTTACAAGCGCTTGCCGCGCCCTCGCGTGAGCGCGACCTCACAGAACCCTCCAGATTCCCGATTTCGGACGAATATGATTCAAGATGCTGGCTGGGCTGGAGGCCAGCATCCGATGGTCCGACCGATATCCAATGATCTGCGTAAACGGGCGGTTGCGGCGGTTGCAAAGGGCGAGAGCTGTCGTTCGGTGGCATCGCGGTTTGGCGTTGCGGTGTCGCAGTTGTGAAGTGGTCGCAACGTTATCGAGCGACCGGCTCAGTGGCCCCTGGCAAGATGGGCGGCCATCGCAAGCCCGTTCTTGAGCCGCATCGCGCCTTCATCAAGGAGAGGATCAGTCAGACGCCGCATTTGACGCTGCACGCCCTCAAGGACGAACTCGCCGCGCGCGGGGTCAAGGTCTCCCACAATGCGGTTTGGACGTTCCTGCGCCGCGAAGGGCTGCGGTTCAAAAAAAACGCTGCTCGCGCTCGAGCGGGCTCGCTCCGACATCGCACGTAGACGCCAGCGCTGGCGCTCATGGCAGGCCAATCTCGACCCTCGACGCCTGGTCTTTATCGACGAGACCTGGATCAAGACCAACATGGCTCCATTACGCGGATGGGGGCCAAAAGGCGAGCGGGTGCGGAGCTTCACGCCACATGGTCATTGGCGGACGCTGACATTCCTTGGCGCCTTGCGCTGTGACCGTCTCACCGCCCCTTGCCTGTTCGACGGCCCAATCAACGGCGAATGCTTCCGCGCCTATGTTCAGCAGGTTCTCGTCCCGCAGCTTCAGCCGGGCGACATCGTCATCATGGACAATCTCGGCAGCCACAAGTCTGTTGCCCTGCGCAGCCTGATCAAAGCGGCCGGCGCCAGGCTCTGGTATCTGCCGCCATACTCCCCCGACCTCAATCCGATCGAACAGACCTTCGCCAAGATCAAGCACTGGATGCGTTTCGCCCAGAAACGCACGGTTGACGACATTTGCCGCCATATCGGCGACCTCATCACAACCATCCAGCCCAACGAATGCAGCAACTACTTCGAAAACGCTGGATACGCTTCTATCAAAACATGAAATGCTCTAGTCTGTCCAGGCGGGGAGACCGCAGGATCCTCTGGAAGGTGCGCAGGCGGACATGGCGCGTATTGTCGTGCTCGGTGCCGGATTTGCAGGCCTGTGGGCGGCCATCGGCGCTGCGCGCAAGCGCGACGAGATCGGCGCGAGCAACCGCGACATCGAGATCCGTGTCATCGACCGCAACCCCTATCACAATATCCGCGTGCGCAACTACGAGGCCGATCTCGGCGAGGTCGCGCTGCCGCTGCCGCAACTGCTCGATCCGATCGGTGTCAGCCACGGCCTCGGCGAGGTCGAGGCCATCGATCCGGTACGGCGCGAGATCTCGCTCGTCACCAGCAGCGGCGAGGAGACGCTGGGCTATGATCGCCTCGTGCTGGCGCTCGGCAGCGAGGTGATGCGCCCCGACATTCCCGGTCTTGCCGCGCACGCCTTCGACGTCGACACCTATGCCGCGGCGCTCCGCCTCGAGCACCATCTCGTCTCGCTCGGACGCAGCGCGGCATCGCCGGGGCGTTCAACGGTGGTGGTGGTCGGCGCCGGGTTCACCGGCATCGAGGTCGCAGCCGAGATGCCTGACCGGTTGGCGCGTGCGGGCATCACCGGCAGCCGCCACATCGTCCTGGTCGATCCCAATCCAGCGGTCGGCGCCACGATCGGCGCGCCCGCGCGTCCGGTCGTCGAGACGGCCCTGGCTTCGCTCGACATCGAGACGCGGCTCGGTGTGCGTGTCGTGTCGATCGAGGCCGCTGGCATGCGCCTGAACTCGGGCGAGTTCATTGCGGCGCAGACGGTGATCTGGTGTGCGGGCATGCGTGCAAGCCCCTTGGCAGCGAACTTTCCGGGCGCACGCGATCGCCTCGGGCGCCTTCTGGTCGATCCCTTGATGCGGGTTGCGGATGTCGGCGGCGTGTTCGCGGCGGGCGACGTTGCCTCGAGCGTGATCGACGGGTTGCATCCGACCGTGATGTCCTGTCAGTTCGCCCGTCCCATGGGCCGCTTCGCCGGCCACAACGTGGTGGCCGATCTCGTCGGCCTGCCCATGCTGCCGCTGCGGATCGACTGGTACGTCACCGTGCTCGATCTCGGCGGCTGGGGTGCGCTCTATACGGAGGGGTGGGATCGCGAGGTCCGCGCCACCGGCGCGGCCGCAAAGGCGACCAAGCAGACCATCAATCGCAAGCGGATCTATCCGCCGCTGACCGGCAGCAAGGACGAGCTGTTCGCTGCCGCAGCGCCGACCGTGCAGGCGCCGCCGCCGACTTATGGGGGGCGGTGATGCAAGCTCGCTTCAATGACCGTGTGGTGATTGCTCGCGCCAAATGATCGGCGTCATCGTCCGCGACGGCGGACGATCCAGTATTCCAGAGACAGGGAGGGATGCGGAAGGGGCGCGGCGTACTGGATTCCCCGCCTTCGCGGGGAATGACAGCCGTATTGGTCGAGGAATGTCCGAGCTTCAAGTGCGTGTACGCATGCCCAGACGTGAGAAAGCGCCCGTGGGGGGCGGGCGCTTTCTGTAGTCGACTTGGGGTTGGGGTCGTCTACATATCCACGTGGCGACTTTGGGGGGCTGGTAAAGAGCCGCGTGAATTCCTGAAACTCTAGATCTCCTTATCGAACAAGGGATGCGTCCGAACTGGTGACAATGACCGGCTTGCCGGCCTTGATGACGCGGGCGGTCTGGGTCAAACCTTCATCCGAACCCGAACGCGCCGTAATGCTGAGGCCTGCCACCGCGATCCCCGCGACAAGGGCCACGACCACGACTTTCAAGTGGGTCGAGCGATCTGCGCTGTAGATCGAGTGGTTCATGGAAGCCTCCTGCCGCCACCTACCCGAAGTAGTCGCCAGCCAGTTCAGGCAGGTTCATGCTTCCGGTGCCCAACAACCTAGTATTGGGGGGATTCGTTCCCAAGGGGCGGTCACAAGAGCGTGATAGGACGTGAAAGGTCGCGATCGAAAACGATCCTGGAGCGTGAGATTATATAATTATTTCAATGATGTAATGCGCCGATGGGGCACCCTGGCGGCATCTGGTCGACAAGGCGCCAGGAACTCAGAAACCATTTGCCTGTGGCTGAAAAACACACGGCTTCTTAAGGCAAATCAGATGCTTCCGACCGTTTTCAGCCTCGCCCTGGGGTGGATTTCTGCCTGCGACAGCACGGTCGTCTGGGCCCGGAACCGCTCCACCAGGGACCGGACGAACGGACGAATTGCCGCAGAGGTGACCAGCACCGGTGCTTCGCCCTCGCGGGCGGCGCGCTCGAACGCCTCGCGCACAGCGGTCATGAACTCCGACAGTTTCGAGGGCTGCATCGCGAGGCTGCGCTCCTCGCCCTGGCCGATGATGGATTCGGCAAAGGCCTGCTCCCACCGTGCCGACAGCGCGATCAGCGGCAGATAGCCGTTGTAGGAGGTGTTCTGCGCGCAGATCTGCCGCGCCAGACGCGCGCGGACGTGCTCGACCATGGTGGCGGGGTTGCGCGAGAAGGCGAGCGAATCGGCGATGCCTTCGAGGATGGTCGAGAGGTCGCGGATCGAGATGCGTTCGGCGAGCAGCAGTTGCAGCACGCGCTGGATGCCGGAGACCGTGACCTGTCCGGGAACGATGTCCTTGACCAGCTCGCTCTGCTCCTTCGGCAGCTCCTTGAGAAGCTTCTGCACCTCGCCATAGGAGAGCAGGTCCGACATGTTGGCCTTGAGCAGCTCGGTGAGGTGGGTCGAGAGCACGGTCGCTGCGTCGACCACGGTGTAGCCCTTGAGAGAGGCTTCCTCTTTGAGGCTGGCGTCGACCCAGGTCGCGGGCAGGCCGAAGGTCGGCTCGGTGGTGTGGATGCCGGGCACCTGTACCTGGCCGCCGCCGGGATCCATGACCATGAACTGGTTGGGCCAGATCTTGCCGGTGCCGGCGTCGACCTCCTTGATCTTGATGATGTAGGTGTTGGCCTCGAGCTGGACGTTGTCGAGGATGCGCACCGCCGGCATCACGAAACCCATCTCGATCGCGAGCGAACGGCGCAGCGCCTTGATCTGCTCGGTGAGGCGATCGGTGCCGTCGGGACCGTTGACCAGCGGCAGGAGCGCATAGCCGAGCTCGATCTTGAGGTCGTCGATCTTGAGTGCGGCCGAGATCGGCTCTTCGGTCGCAGCGGCCCCCGGCGCGCCGGGCTGACCTGCCGCGGGCGCGGCCTTGGCGGCTTCTTCGGCCCTGGCGGTGGCCCGGTTGCGGTTGCGGGCGTTCCAGGCCAGCGCGCCGGCGCCGGCGCCGAGCGCCAGGAACGGGAGGGTCGGAATGCCCGGCAGGGCCGCCAGCACCAGCATCACTGCCGAGGACATCGCCAGTGCCTGCGGATAGCCGGAGAACTGCTTCATCAGCGCCTTGTCGGCGGCGCCGGAGACGCCGGCCTTGGAGACGAGCAGGCCGGCCGCCGTCGAGACGATCAGCGCCGGCACCTGGGTGACGAGACCGTCACCGACGGTCAGGAGCGTGTAGGTGCGGCCGGCGTCGGCGAAGGACATGCCCTGCTGCGCCACACCGATGATGATGCCGCCGACCACGTTGATGAAGACGACCAGGAGGCCGGCGATGGCATCGCCGCGGACGAACTTGGAGGCACCATCCATCGCGCCGAAGAAGCCGCTCTCGTCCTCCAGCTCCTTGCGCCGCTCCTTGGCGACCTTCTCGTCGATCAGGCCGGCGGAGAGGTCGGCGTCGATCGCCATCTGCTTGCCGGGCATGGCGTCGAGGTGGAAGCGCGCGGCGACCTCGGCGATACGGCCCGAACCCTTGGTGATGACGACGAAGTTGACGATGATCAGGATGGCGAAGACGATGATGCCGATGACGAAATTGCCGCCCATCACGAAGTTGCCGAAGGCCTCGATGACGTGACCGGCGGCGGCCGTGCCCTCGTGCCCGTGCGACAGGATCAGGCGGGTCGAGGCCATGTTGAGCGACAGGCGCAGCATGGTCGAGATCAAGAGGATGGTCGGGAAGGCCGAGAATTCGAGCGGCGCCTGAATGAACAGCGACGTCATCAGGATCAGGATCGAGAGCGTGATCGAGATCGCCAGGAACAGGTCCAGCACGATCGCGGGCAGGGGAAGGATCAGCACCACCAGGATGGTGAGGACGCCGAGCGCCAGCGCGATGTCGCCGCGCTTGAGGATGTTGACGATCTCGTTGAGGGAGGGGATGCCGGGCTTCGCGCTGCCTACGCCCTGTCCCGCCGTGACGTCGACCATGGTAGCTGCCTCCCCGCGCGACTGCCGTCCGCGCGCCCCAAACGTCTGCGCGGCGGCCGATGGGCCGCCGTTCCGAAAGTGAGGCACCGCACTGGCGTCCACGGGAGCTCCCGTTCTACGCGGCTGACGACACTCGACTTCACCCGGCAATTCTTGCCGGGTGTATGGTTAGCAAAGGGTTAACGGAGGGTGGGAAGGGGGCGGGACAGGGTGTTTCGGTCCCCCAGGCTGTCATTCCGGGGCGCCCGAAGGGCGAACCCGGAATCCATCGGGCCGCAGGTGGTGTTGGGAAATGGATTCCGGGCTCGCGCCAAGGGGCGCGCCCCCGGAATGACAGAGCCTACTTCGCCTTCTGCATCTTCGTCACCGTGTACCCCGACGCCGCCTCCTCGGCCTCGAAGGTCACCTTGTCGCCGACCTTCACCTGCTTGAGCATGGCGGGGTCCTTGACGCGGTAGACCATGGTCATGGGCTCCTCCATGCCGAGGCTCTTCGCCGGTCCGTGCTTGAGCGTGATCTTGCCGGCGCCTTCGTCGATCTTCTTCACCTCGCCGCTGATCGCGGCGCCCTCGGCTGCGAGGGTCCCGGTCGCAAGGCCGACAGCAAGCGCGAGCGCAGCAGTGATACGCATGATGCGGTTCATGGGAGTCTCCATTGCTTACTTCACGGTGACCTGGCCGACCATGCCGTAGTCGCGATGGTCGGGAATCAGGCAGGAATATTCGAAGGTGCCGGGCTTGCTGAATTTCCAGAGGATCTCGGCCGTCTTGTTCGGCGCGAGCCGGACCCCGTTGGGATCGTCGTGCTCCATGTGCGGGTGCTTCTTCATCTCCACCGCATGCGCGAGATTTTCGTTAGGGGTGGCGAGCAGGAATTCGTGGTCCTCCTTGCCGACGTTGCGCAGCACGAAGCGGATCTGCTCACCGCGTTTGACCTCGATCCGGGCAGGTGTGTAGTCCATCTCGTTCATCAGGACCTCGATCGTGCGCGCGGGCTTCTTGAGATCGCCGGGTTCGCCGGCGGAAAAATTCCCGTGCCCGTGCTTGTCGTGAGCAAGGGCCGGCGCGGTCGAAAGCGCAGCCAGCGCGAGGCCGAGCCTGATAGTGGTCTTCATCGTGGTCTCCAGTTGTTCATTCATCGAAACGCTCACATCTTCATGTTCTTCATCGGCGGGCTGCCTGGTTTTTGCCGGGCAGGCTCTGCGGCCGGGGCCGTAACCTCGTAGGCGACGGTGCCTTGCGGGAATTTGTACGGCCCGGGATCGCGGTAATCGTCGCGCGCGAGGTCCTCGCGGATCTTCATCACCGTGAACATGCCGCCCATCTCGATCGGCCCGAACTGGCCGGTGCCGGTCATCATCGGCAGCGTGTTGTCGGGCGTCGGCATCTCCATGTTGCCCATCGCCATGCCGGTCGAGCCCATGGCCATGCCGTCAGGCGCAAGCTTGCCGACGGCCTTGGCGAGATCCTTGCGCGACACGCCGATGAGATTGCGCACGTCGTGTCCCATCGCGTTCATGGTGTGATGCGACTTGTGGCAGTGGAACGCCCAGTCGCCCGGATTGTCGGCGAGCACGTCGAACACCCTGACAGCGCCGACCGGGACGTCGGTGGTCGTCTCCGGGATCTGTGCGCTCTCCGGGATCCAGCCGCCGTCGGTGCAGGTGACCGCAAAGCTGTGGCCGTGCAGATGAATCGGATGGTTGGTCATGCTGAGATTGCCGATGCGCACGCGCACCTTGTCGCCGAGCCTGACCGGGAGCGGATCGATGCCGGGAAATACCCGCGCATTCCAGGTCCACATGTTGAAGTCGGTCATCTCGTTGACATGCGGCAGATAGGTGCCGGGGTCGACGCGATAGGTGCTCATCACGAAGACGAAGTCGCGGTCGACGGGCCGGAAGCTTTGGTCGCGCGGATGCACGACGACCATGCCCATCATGCCCATCGCCATCTGCACCATCTCGTCGGAATGTGGGTGGTACATGAAGGTCCCGCTCTTCTTCATCTCGAATTCGTAGACGAAGGTCTTGCCCGGCTGGATGTGCGGCTGGGTTAGCCCGCCGACGCCGTCCATCCCGCTCGGAATGATCATGCCGTGCCAGTGCACGGTGGTGTATTCGGGCAGCCTGTTGGTGACGAAGATGCGGAGCTTGTCGCCCTCGACGGTTTCGATGGTCGGGCCCGGCGATTGCCCGTTGTAGCCCCACAAATTCACCTTCATGCCCTCGGCGAATTCGCGCACCACGGGTTCGGCGACGAGATGGAATTCCTTCCAGTCGCCGTTCATGCGGAACGGCAGCGACCAGCCGTTGAGCGTGACCACGGGGCGATAGTCGGGACCGCTGGTCGGATGCAGCGGCGGCTGCATCACCACCTTGTCCATGGTGGGTGCTTCCGGAATCGAAGCGGCCTGGACGCGGCCGCTGATGGCCGACGCGCCGGCAAGCGCGGCGGTCCCCAGGAATCCTCGGCGGGAAAACATGCTGGCCTCCATCTCAGTGGCCGCCGCCGGCAGGCGCTGCCGCGGCGATGGTGGTTGGATTGTCGCCGCCGGCCACCGGCACGCCGCCGCCGTTGACGGCAGTCTGCAAATCGGCCTGGGCAAGAAAAAATCGTTGCCTGGCGTCGATCGCGCCGCGCAGCGACGCCAGGCGCTGTCGCGCCTCGGTGAGCAGCGCGAAAATGTCGACCTGCATGCTGGAGAAGCGCAGCCGCATCTCCTCGGTGATGATCTTCCGCAGGGGGATGATTTCGCGCTGGTAATGGCCGGCGATGTCGTAGGTGGAGCGATAGACACGATAGGCATCGCGCGCCTCGGAGCGCACATTCACGGCGCGCTCGGTCAGGCGGTTGAAGGCGAGATTGTAGGTTTCGGTGGCCTGCCGCACCCGCACCTCGCCGCCGTCAAAGATCGGGATCTGGAACTGCACGTCGAAGCCGCGTTCGCGGAAGGGCGGCCCTTCCGGATCCTGGGTGCGGCGGGAGATGCCGGCGAGATCGAGCAGCGTCACGAAGCGCGTTGCCTCGGTGAGGTTCAGGGCCTTCGCCAGCGCGGCCAGCTCCAGCCGTGCGATCTGCAGGTCGATACGGTGCGCCACCGCGTCGGCCTCGATCGAGGGCAAGGCCTGCGGCCGACGCGGCAGCGCCGGCAGTCGATCAGGCAGGCGGAAGTCGAGACCGTCGTCCCACAGCCCCATCAGGCGCGCCAGCCTTTCGCGCGCGCTCGCCGCCGCCTGGCGCGCCGTTGCGAGGTCGGCGGTGGTTTCGGCATAAAACACCTGCTCGCGGGCCTGGTCGAGCTTATTGAGCGAGCCGGTCTCGCCAAGCTTGACCGCGAGCTGCGCGGTCGATTCCGCCGTCGCCTTCGCGTCGGTCAGCAGCGCCACCATCTCGTTGCCGGCAACAGTGCGGACATAGGCGCGGCGGACGTCGGCCGCGAGCCGCAGCGTCGCCAGGGCAGCGCGCAGCTGCGCTCCGCGGAAGCGGTCGCGGGCGATGTCGGAGCGGAACGGCAGGGTGGCCAGCGCGAGAATGTCGCCGACCACCTGGCGCTCGATCTCGCTGGCGCCGTTGCCTGATATCCGCGAGATCGCGAACACGGGATTGGGCGGCAGGCTCTGCTCGACGAGATCGGTCTCGGCCAGCGCCAGCTCGTTAAAGGCGGCTTGCAGTCCCTTGTTGTTGAGCAGCGCGATCTGCACGGCGGTCTCGGCGCTGAGTGTCCGCGACAGCAGCTGGCGCACGCGCGCGTCGACCGCGTCGGCGCCCTCGGCCGTTCGCACGAAGGCGACGTCCTTGTTGATGGTCTGGCTTGTCAGATCCGCGACAGCGATCATCCCGCTGTCGGGCGAGAACGCGGCGCAGCCGGAAACGCTGAGCGCGATGAGGACGAGCAGGCCCCGCGCAAGATGGCGTGTCATGGCGCGCTCCTACCGGTCTTGCTTCGGTTGCGGCGTCACCGCGTCGTTGCGGCCACGCCATGGCGCCGGCGTTGCAGGGCGCAGGCTGGTATAGGGCGCAATGGTCGAGCGATAGCCGATGTGCGCCACCTTCGCCGCCGGATCGGCGGGATCGGCGCTGGCGATACGTGTCGTTGCAGGCATGCAGCCGGACAGCGCAAACGCAGCAAAGGCCAGCAGCAGCCCATTGAATCGGCACTGTCGTCCACCCACCGCAGATGCGGCGGCGGACTTCGCTCCGGAAAGCGTCAACATGATTCATCCCTGATCTGGAGACCACAGGTTCGTGCGCGCAAAAGCGCGCTCGGCCCGAAATCGTCGCGTCAGATCAGGCGATGGGGGGGCGGTAGTGCAGGGGCGGCGCCGCGCTGTGAAGGCTGGCCACGAGCTCGGGCGCGCAGGCGGAGACGGGCAGCAGGGGCTTGGCGACGCTGGGCAGGTCGGCGGGCAGCGCGCTCACGCACATCATCGCGCAGCACGGTCCCACTGTTCCCGTGCCGCCGTGATGATGCGGAGCCGGCGCGTCCTGCGCGGCCGTCTGGGGGTGAGCGTGGGTTCCCGCGTGTTCGTGCGAGGCATCGCCATGCAGATGGCTCGTCGGCATCTGGTGATGTGCCGGCACGTGATCTGCGAGGAGTGCGTCGTCAAGGCACGGTGCAGCGCCATCGCCCCAGGCAAGCGCCGCAGCGGGCGCGAGCACGCAGAACAAGTAGGCGAGGGCGATGATCCGCCCCACCCTGATCCGCATCGATCGCGTCAATCGCAGCAACATCCGCCGGCATGCTCTCCGCGCGGCAAAGTGCACACGCGGATTGCAAACTAGTGGCAAATTGCGCGGTCGCCAAGCTCCTTCTTACCGCAGTGCACCGCGCATGCCCAATATCACGGCACAATGCTTGACCCTGTGGCGATCCGCGGGCCATGGTCCGGCCCGTGCACGCGCCAAATCCTCCAGGACAGACGCCTCAATCATTCAGCCCTGATTCCCGTCAGGCCTGGATGCGGCTGATCATTGCGCTGCTGATCGGCTCGATCGGCGCCGTCGGCATGTGGGCAGTCGTGGTCGTGATTCCCGTGGTGCAGGCCGAATTCGGTGCCACGCGCGGCGCGGTGTCGCTGGCTTTCACCCTCATGATGTTCGGCTTCGGGCTTGGCGGGGTGATCGCCGGCAAGATCACCGACCGGTTCGGCATCGTGCCGGCGATGGCGATCAGCATCGCCTTTCTCGGCGTCGCCAACGTGCTCGCGGGCCTGTCGAGCCAGCTCTGGCAGTTCGTGGCGGCCTACTTCCTCATCGGGCTCGGCACCGCGGCGACCTTCGCCCCGTTGATGGCGGAGGCCTCGCACTGGTTCGAGCGCTATCGCGGGCTGGCGGTGACGATCGTCGCCAGCGGCAATTATGTCGCGGGCGCGATGTGGCCGCCGATCGTGAACTGGGGCACGCAGGAGATCGGCTGGCGCTACACCCATATCGGCATCGGCATGGTCTGCGCCTGCACGATGACGCTCCTGGTCCTCGTGCTGCGCGCACAGATGGGCAACGACAAGGTTCGCGATCACGCCAATGCGCCGCCGCCGCAAGTCGATCTTAAGCTCTCGACCAACACGCTGACGGTGCTGCTCTCGATCGCATCGATCGCCTGCTGCGTGGCGATGGCGATGCCGCAGGTGCATATCGTCGCCTATTGCGGCGATCTCGGCTATGGCGCGGCGCGTGGGGCCGAGATGCTGTCCTTGATGATGGCCTGCGGCATCGTCAGCCGGATCGGCTCGGGCTATCTCGCCGACAAGATCGGCGGCATCCGCACGCTGCTGGTCGGATCGCTGGCGCAGGGTTTTGCGCTGGTGTTCTATCTGTTCTTCGACAGCCTGACCTCGCTGTATCTGATCTCCGCGATGTTCGGCCTGTTCCAGGGCGGCATCGTGCCGAGCTACGCCATCATCGTGCGTGAGGCGATGCCGGCGAGCGAGGCGGCGACGCGCGTCGGCATCGTGATCTTTGCGTCCGTGTTCGGCATGTCCTTCGGCGGCTGGGTGTCGGGGGTCATCTTCGATGCCACCGGATCCTACGCCGCGGCGTTCGCGAACGGCGTGGCGTGGAATGCGCTGAACATCGGCATCGTCGTGCTGCTGCTGATCCGCTCGCGGATGGGCTCGACGAAGACCGGTCCCGGTTTCGCGACCTAGGCCTTCCGTCCCAAACGTTGCCGGCTGCGTCGATCGGAGCCGCCGGCGCGAAGGTTCGACGAACCGGCACGGACGGCTGTGTGCGGGTGTCCGCTTCAGTTATGGTGTCCGGTGTCGGTATCGCCGAGTTCCCGCTGCGTGTTGGCCTCGAACCACAGCGCATTGAGGATGGCGAAGGTCCCTGCGAAGGCGACACCGAGAATCCACGAGAAGTACCACATTGTCGTCTCCAGCTAGTACACCGTCGAATGCCTGTCGTCCTTGACGAACGCTTCGTTGATCGGTCCGCGCAGCACGTTATAGACCCAGGCGGTGTAGAGCATGATCATGGGCAGGAAGATCACCGTTGCCGCGAGCATGATCCGCAGCGTCAGGAGACTCGACGACGTGTCCCAGACGGTGAGGCTGGCGCTGGGATCGAGCGATGACGGCAGCATGAACGGCCAGGCACCGGCCTCCTTCGTAACCGTCTTCAGCAACGGGTTGGACGGGCCGTCATGGGGAATGGGCTGAGCGATCGAATAGCCCTCGATGCCGTAGGCCACCCAGATGCCGGCGACGATGAACAGTGCGACCGCTGCCAATGCGGCCATCCGCCCGATGCGCATGCCCCGCGCGACCAGCGGACCTTCGGCCTTGAGGGCCAGGTAGTTGGCGCCGTGCAGGGTGAGCATGGCGACGCTGATCAGCCCGCAAACCAGCGCGAACGGATTGAGCAGGCCGAGCAAGGTGCCTTCGTAGGTCATTCGCAGCGTGTCGTCGAAGCGGAAGGGAACGCCGACGATGACGTTGCCGAATGCGACGCCGAAGATGAGCGCTGGCACCAGGCCCGCGACGAAGAACGCGACATCCCAGGTTGCGCGCCATCGCACGTCGTCGAGCTTGCTGCGGAACTTGAACGCGACCGGACGCAGGATCAGTGCAGCTAGCACCAGGAACATCGCAAGATAGAACCCCGAGAAAGCCGTGGCATAGAGCAACGGCCAGGCCGCGAAAATGGCGCCGCCGTCGAGGATCAACCAGACCTGATTCCCCTCCCAGACGGGGCCGACCGTGTTGATCACGATGCGGCGCTCGACGTCCGACCTGGCCACGAAGGGAAGCAGGATCGCGACGCCGAAGTCGAAGCCGTCCATGACGGCAATGCCGATCAACAGAATCCCGAGCAGTGCCCACCAGATCAGTCGCATGGTTTCGTAGTCGAACATGGCGGTGATGCTCCTATTCGGCAGCGGCAAGACGAACGGTCGGCTCGGTGCGGGGCGCCTGGGGCCCGGCCTTGGCCGTCTTCACCATCAGAAAGACGTCGACGACCGCAAGGGTCGAATAGAACACCACGAAGCCAATCAGGGTGGTCCAGACGTTGGCGGCCGAAAGGTTGGACACCGCCAGGAAGGTCGGAAGCACGCCCTCGATGACCCATGGCTGCCGTCCCACCTCGGCGACGATCCAGCCGAGCTCAGCCGCTATCCAGGGCAGCGGCAGGCTGAGCAGCGCCGCCCACAGGAAGAGGCGGTACCGATCGAGCCGCCGTTTGCTGGCGAGCACGAAGGCGACCGCGAACAGGGCGATGAAATAGAAGCCGAGCCCGACCATGAAGCGGAAGCTCCAGAACAGCGGAGACACCGCCGGCACGGTGCTCCACGCCGCCTGCGCGATCTCCTCCGGCGTCGCATTGCGGACGTCGGGACGGATCTTCTTGAGCAGCAGAGCGTGGCCGAGATCCGCCGCCGTCGCATCCAGACGGGCCTTCTCGGTTACGCTGGATGGATCGGCACGGAGCTTCTCGAGCGCGTCGTAGGCGACGAGGCCGTTCTTGATCCGTTGCTCGGCCTGCGCGACGAGCTCCTTGATGCCCGGCACCTCCTTGTCCTGGGATCGCGTCGCGATCAATCCGAGCACCCAGGGGATCTTCACCTCGTATTCGGTGGTGTGCTTTTCGAGATTGGGGAATCCGAACAGCGTAAAGGATGCCGGCGCGGGCTCCGTTTCCCACATCGCCTCGATCGCCGCGATCTTCATCTTCTGGTTTTCGCCGGCCGTGTATCCGCTCTCGTCGCCGAGAACGACGACGGACAGGGCGGAGGCAAGGCCGAAGCTGGCCGCCACGGTCATCGAGCGCTTGGCGAACTCGACATGTCGTCCCTTGAGCAGGTAGTAGGCCGAGATCGAGAGCACGAACATCGATCCGGTGACGTAGCCGGCACTGACGGTATGAACGAACTTGGCCTGTGCGACCGGGTTGAACAGCACCTCCATGAAGCTCGTCACTTCCATTCGCATGGTTGCCGGATTGAACTCGGCGCCGACCGGATACTGCATCCAGCCGTTGGCGATCAGGATCCACAATGCCGAAATGTTCGAGCCGAGCGCGACGAGCCAGGTGACGGTGAGATGCTGCAGGGCGCTCAGCTTCTCCCATCCGAAGAAGAAAAGACCGATGAAGGTGGCCTCCAGGAAGAAGGCCATCAGCCCTTCGATTGCGAGCGGGGCTCCGAAGATGTCGCCGACATAGTGACTGTAATAGGCCCAGTTCATGCCGAACTGGAATTCCATGGTGATGCCGGTGGCAACACCCATCGCGAAGTTGATCCCGAACAGGAGGCCCCAGAACTTCGTCATCTCCTTCCAGATCGCGCGTCCGGTCATCACGTAGACGCTCTCCATCACCCCGAGCAGAATCGAGAGTCCGAGCGTCAGAGGAACGAAAAGGAAATGATACAGCGCGGTCAGGCCGAATTGCAGCCGTGAAAGCGACACGACGTCCAGCGATGTCATTGCGTGCGTCCTTGATTGGCGGAGTTCGTGGGGTCGAGAAACTGGCGGTCGAGGGCGCTGGCGTCGATCCGAGGGCGCTTGCTCGGTGCGAACACGAAAATCGCGGCTCCAAGGATGACCGCGATCTTGATCGTGAGTACGATCGTAAGGCTACGTCTCAGACCGGATGCGGCCATGAGTCATTCGTCCAGCTTGAAGCACGCATGGCTCTGGTCCATGCGGCCGACCACGGTGGAAGATCCAAGCGGGGTCCATTTCAAAGAGACCGATAGATCTCCTGAGAGCCTGACCGAAAAAGGGTGAGCGGTTTTGGCGGGCCTGTGATTCCTTCGGATTTGCAAAGATTCGAGGGAGGACACCATGCCGTGGACCAAAGCCGCTCGTCTCCAGTATCAGCGCAGTGGGCTGCGTTACACAAGTGATCTGACCGATGCAGAATGGGCGTTGATCGCCCGGAAGATGCCGCCGCGCCGGCGATTGGGCCGGCCGCGGGAGGTCGACCTACGCGAGATCGTGCAGGCAATCTTCTATATTCTGTCGAGCGGCTGCCAATGGCGAGCCTTGCCGAAGGAGTTCCCGCCATACTCGACGGTGCAGGGCTATTTTTACGCTTGGCGCGACACGGGTAGATGGCAGGAGATCGTCGAAGCCTTGGTTCGGAAGGCGCGTGACAGCTGCCGTCATCGATAGTCAGACGGCCTCGACAACGGAGGCCGGCGGGCCGCGTGGATTCGACGCCGGCAAGCGTCTCCATGGGCGCAAGCGCCATATCGTGACCGACACCAACGGCTTTCTGCTGGCTGCATATGTTCATCCCGCCAACATTCAGGACGTCCATGGTGCCGTTCCCCTGTTGGAGGACTTGCGAGGCCGCTTCCCAAGGCTTGAGCATGTCTTTGCCGACCGGATCTATCGCGGCAAACAGCTTGTCAACGCACTCTCCGGCTGTGGGCCGTGGACGATCGAGATCGTTGAGCGATCGCTCGGAGTCAAAGGCTTCCAGCTCCTGCCCAGGCGCTGGGTCGTCGAGCGTACCTTTGCATGGCTCGGCAGATGCCGGCGCCTGTCCAAAGACTTCGAAGGCTCGGCCGTCACCGAGCTCGCATGGCTGCTCATCGCCCATCTGAGGGGCCTAATTCGCCGACTGGCCAGACCTTGAAAGCGTTCTTGCGCTTTTTGAGTCAGGTTCTGAGGTGGGCGTCGCTTGATCGAGCGCAAAACGCTTCTTCACGTCGGTGTGAGACACTCGTGCGAGGAGATGCGCGGCTCAACAGGACAAATTGTCCAACTAAAGCACGATGCGATTAGGATGAATCGTCATCGCGCTTCAGGTTGTTGTTTAAGCATGATCTTTTCGGAAAACCGCTCTGCACTTTTCCGGATCATGCTTCAGCGCTCGCGCTTCGACTTGCGGTTGGCCGTCTTGGCTGACAAAGACCGAGAGCCGGCCGCGCGCGCCTTGGTCTTGACGCCGGGCCGCATTCGCAGACCGTCGACGAACACGTCGAGCATCCGCAGCACCGAGGATTGCCAGCCGGGCTGGTCGTGCATGTAGCACATGCCGACGAGCGTCCGCAGCAGATCCTCCGGGCTGATATCTCCGCGCATCTGGCCCGCCGCGACCGCGCGGTCGAGCAGCGAGCCGATCGCCTTGGTCAGCCGGTCCATGGAGAAAGCCGCGAGCTCGGATGAGCTCTGGAACGTCAGCGCCAGCGCGGCCGACATGCCCTTCTTGGTGGCGACGAATTCGACGTTGGAGCGCAGCCAGCGACGCAGCGCGTCCACCGGGTCCTTGGCGTACTTCAATTGCTCGGCGAGCTCGCTGAGCTGCTCGACCTCGCGCCGGTACACCGCCTCGAACAGATCCTCGCGCGTCGGGAAATGCCGGTAGAGCGTGCCGATGCCGACGCCGGCGCGCTTTGCGACGGCCTCCAGGCTCGCCTCGGGCCCGCCGGCGTTGAGCACGGCCTTCGCGGCCTCGAGCACGCGTTCGCGATTGCGCACGGCATCGGCGCGGGGCTTGCGGATTTGGTCGGCGTGGTCGTCCATGGCGGCAATGTAGATCACGAATTGGTTAGATTGAACCCTCGTCGAACCCAAAAGGGCCGCATCGCGTTGGTGGCGCAAGGGCTTTTGACGAATTCCAAATATTTGCGGGCGACCCTTGTTAAACGGAGGGCGCCTCCGTATCTTCGCTCCAGCGTCGGCCCGCATCGTGTCCGGGCGGCGCGGTATCGACGGCGGCCACGGAGGTGGCGCGCTGCACGATGACTCATGTCCATATCTGATCGGAGCCTTGTATGAACCACTCCATCAGCCTCACCGTGAACGGTGCGCGGCGCGATTTCGTCCTCGACGATCCACGCGTCACGCTGCTCGATCTCCTGCGTGAGCGCCTCCATCTGACCGGAACCAAGAAGGGATGCGACCGCGGTCAGTGCGGCGCCTGCACCATCCTCGTCGATGGCAAGCGCATCAATTCCTGCCTCGCGCTCGCCATCAGCCACGACGGCGCCGACATCCTCACCATCGAAGGCGTCGCGCGCGGCGACGAGCTTCATCCCGTGCAGGCCGCCTTCATCGCCCATGACGGTTTTCAATGCGGCTTCTGCACGCCCGGCCAGGTCATGAGCGCCATCGGCATGATGAGCGAGGCGCAGGCCGGCAACGATCCCGAACGCATCCGCGAATGCATGAGCGGCAATCTCTGCCGCTGTGGCGCCTATGCCGGCATCGTCGATGCGGTGCTGGAGGCGCAAGGACATATGGACGAATCCAATCAGAGGCGCTCCGCATGAAGCCGTTCGATTATGTCAGGCCCGCCACGGTCGCAGAGGCCGTTGCCGCCGCCGCTCTGCCGGGCGCTGTTTTTCTTGCCGCCGGCACCAACCTGCTCGATCTGATGAAGGGCGGCGTCAGCCGTCCGGACCGCCTGGTCGACGTCACGCATCTCGATGGCCTCGATCAGATCGAGCGTCTCGCCGACGGCAGTGTGCGTATCGGCGCACTCGTCAGCAACGCCGATCTCGCGCACGATGCGGACTTCGCAAGGTCCTATCCCGCCGTCGCCGAGGCCCTGCTCTCCGGCGCGTCGGCTCAGTTGCGCAATGCCGCAACCGTCGGCGGCAATCTGCTGCAGCGGACACGCTGCGCGTATTTCTATGATACCGCCGGCCGCTGCAACAAGCGCGAGGCCGGCAGCGGCTGCGACGCTCGCGACGGCGAGAACCGCAGCCATGCCGTGCTCGGCTGGAGCGAGAACTGCATCGCCACGCATCCGTCCGACTTTTGTGTACCGCTGGTCGCGCTCGACGCCGTCGTCGAGATCGAGGGCAGGGGCGGCCGGCGTGAGATCGCGCTGGATCAACTGCATCGCCTGCCCGACGATACGCCCGAGCGTGACTCCGTGCTTGAACCCGGAGACCTCATCGTCGCCGTGCGTCTGCCGCCCGCCGCGCGCGGCTTTGCCGCGCACGCGCGCTACCTCAAGGTCCGCGAGCGCACGTCCTATGCTTTCGCCGTGGTATCGGCCACGGCTGCGCTGCGGATCGAGAACGGCAGGATCGCTGAAGCGCGGCTTGCGCTCGGCGGCGTCGCCGCAAAGCCCTGGCGCGCCCGTGCCGCGGAGGACGTGCTCAGGAACGTTGCGCCAACGGCCGACGTGTTCCAGGAGGCGGCCTGGCGGGCGCTCGCCGACGCAAAACCGTCCGGCGACAATGCCTTCAAGATCGAGCTTGCGCGCCGCATCGTCGTGCGCGCGCTGCTACTCGCCGCCGCCGGCACGCCTGCGCGTATCCCCGCGCTGCCGGCTTCTCCCTTTGCCGCGACTTCCGGAGCCATCCATGCCTGAGCTCAACCTGACCAGCGCGCCCGCCCATCTGCGGCACGGCTCGAACATCGGCCAGCCGCTGACCCGTCGTGACGGCGTCCTCAAGGTCACGGGGCGGGCGACCTATGCCGCCGACAATCATCCGCCCGGGATGCTGTTCGCGGTGGTGGCCGTCTCGAGTGTTGCGCGCGGCCGCGTGGCCTCGCTCGACGTCGCCGCCGCAAAGCGCCATCCCGGCGTCGTCGACGTCATGACGCCCGACCACAGGCCGCAGCTCGCGATCGATCCGGAGATCAAGACCAATCCGTTCGTGTTCCGGATGGAAGCGTTGCAGAGCAACGAAGTCCGTTACGCCAACCAGCCCATCGCGGTCGTGATCGCGGAAACGCTGGAGGCCGCAACGGAAGGCGCGGCGCTGCTGGCGCCTCGCTACGAGACCCTGCCTCCGCTGGTCGGCCTCGATGCCGGCGAGAGCTTCGTGCCGCCGGTCGTTGGTGTCGGTAACCCCGCGGAGCATCACCACGGCGACATCGAGGCGGGGCTCGCCTCAGCCGCGAAGCTGATCGACGCGACTTACGAGACGCCGCCGCAATATCACAACGCGATGGAGCCGCATGCGATCGTGGTTCAATGGGATGGCGACAGGCTCTCCGTGGACATGCCGACTCAAGGTCTGATGCTGTCGCTGGCGCGCATTGCCGAACTGTTCGGCATCGCGCACGACAAGATCCACATTCGCAGTCCCTTCCTCGGGGGCGGCTTCGGCTCCAAGGGGCTGATGGGCGGTCCGCCGGTTCTCGGTATCATGGCAGCGAAGCTGGTGGGCAAGCCGGTCAAGCTCGTGCTGCGCCGCGAGCAGATGTATGGCCCGGTCGGCCATCGCGCGCCGACGCGCCAGCGCCTGCGCATCGGCGCCGATGGCGAGGGGCGTCTGACCGCGCTCGATCACCATGCGCGGACCGTGTCGAGCACCTTCGACGATTTCTACGAGCCTGCCGCCGATGCGTCGCACACGCTCTATGCGGCGCCCGCGATCCGCACCTCGCACGATGCCGTGCGCGTCAACACCGGCACGCCGCTGTTCATGCGCGCGCCGGGCGAAGCGACGGGTTCGATCGCGCTCGAGAGCGCGATCGACGAGATGGCCTGGGCCTGCGGCATGGATCCGCTGGCCTTCCGCCTGAAGAACTACGCCGAGGTCGAGCCGATCACCGGAAAGCCGTTCTCTTCAAAAGCGCTGCGGGCCTGTTACGAGCAGGGCGCGGCGCGCTTCGGCTGGGCGAAGCGTTCGCTCCGGCCGCGGCAGATGCGCGACGATGCCGGCCTCCTGGTCGGTTGGGGCATGGGCACGGCGACTTTCCCGGCGCTGATGTTCCAGGCGGAAGCGCGGGCGGTGATCCGCCGCGACGGCTCCGGCGTGATGGAGATCGGCGCGCACGACATGGGGCAGGGCGCCTGGACGGCGCTCGCCCAGATCGCGGCCGACGGTCTCGGCCTCGATGTCGACCGCGTGGAGTTCAAGGCGGGGACATCCGACCTGCCGGATGCCGGCATTGCCGGTGGCTCGGCGCACACGGCCACCGCCGGTGCCGCGATCCACAGTGCCGGAGCGGCCGTGATTGCCAGGCTTGCCGATCTCGCCACCAATGACGAACGCTCGCCGCTGTTCGGTGCCGGCAATGCCGGCGTGATCGCGCGCGATGGCAAGCTGATCCGTCGTGACGACGAGAGCCGCGGCGAGAGCTATCCCGAGATCCTTGCGCGCGCCGGCGTCGCCGAGGTCGAGGCGCGCGGCACCGGCGCGCCGAACCCTGCCGCGATGGAGGAATATGCGATGCACGCCCACGGCGCGGTGTTCGCGGAAGTGAAGGTCGATCCCGATCTCGGCCAGGTCCGCGTCACCCGCATGGTCGGTGCCTTCGCGGCCGGAGTATCGTCAATCCGCGCATGGGGCAGAGCCAGCTGTTCGGCGGCATGATCTGGGGCATGTCGTTCGCGCTGCACGAGGAGGCCATCACCGACCGGCGCAGCGGACGGATCATGAATGCCAATCTCGGCGAGTACCACATCCCGGTGAATGCCGACGTGCCGCCGCTCGACGTCATCACGGTCGAGGAGCACGATCCGCATGTGAACGCGCTCGGCATCAAGGGCGTCGGCGAGATCGGCATCACCGGCAGTGCCGGCGCGGTCGCCAACGCGGTCTGGCACGCGACCGGCGTGCGCGTCCGCCGCTTTCCGATCCGGATCGAGGAGTTGCTGACGCAGCTTTGAGGCAAAAAAGAACGGGGCGAGATCTTCTCGCCCCGCCGCGCCTCGTCAATGCAGCTTTTTCCGGAGCGCCTTCAGCGCCTCTCGCTGCATCGCGATGTATTCGGCGATGGCCTTGCGCAGCTCGCGCGAATGGAGCTTGTAGGCGTCGCGCTGGACTTCGTCGAGCGCGGCTTCTGCATTGGCGAGCGTGATCTTCATCTGCGAGCCCTGTTACGAAGCGGCCCCGGTGTGCCTGGAACTCCGGGCGATAACCTCAGCACCTTTGGCGCCAGGCTGCTCGGCTACGGTTCGCAATATATAGCGGTGCGGCCCGGGGAAATTGAGATGGCTCAAGCTCCGTAAGAAACCGGTGACCCCGTAGGAGTCCGGATATTGACCGCGCTTCAAAACGTCGGCGGCGTGCAGGCCGAGATCACCTCGCAGGGCTTGCCGCCGACGCAGCGGAAGCGATGTGGGCGGCGGCTCTCGAAATAATAGGCATCGCCCGGGTTGAGGATGCGGCGCTCGTCCTCGACGGTGACCTCGAGCTTGCCCGAGATCACGATGCCGCCTTCCTCGCCCTCATGGACGAGATGCACGCGGCCGGTGTCGCTGCCCGGTTCGTAGCGCTCCTTCAGGATCTGCAGGCTGCGACCGAACAGATTGTCGCCGACCTGCCGGTAGGAGATCGGCTTCTTGCCGACCTCCGTCAGCTCCTCGGCACGGTAGAAGATCTTGCGCCTCGACTCCGGCTCCAGGGCGAAGAACTCGGCGAGCCCCATCGGGATGCCGTCGAGGATGCGCTTGAGCGCGCCGACCGAAGGGTTCATCTGGTTGGATTCGATCAGCGAGATCGTCGAATTGGTGACGCCGGCGCGCTTGGCCAGCTCGCGCTGCGACAGCTTGTGGCGCGCCCGGATGAATCGCAGCCGTCCACCGATGTCGACGCTCATGCCCCTGGCCCCTGTTGCAGGTGTTGCGGATCGCGCAAATATGGACCGGAGGGGGTAGTCAGATCAATGGCTTGCAGGTCGCCAGAAAAGGACTTGTTGCGGTTTCGAAACCGTGTCTCAGCTATTGGGTCAGCAAAGGAGCGCGGCCGTGACCCTTCATCAGATTCCGAACACCATCAAGACCGATTCGTACTGGATGCCGTTCACGGCCAACCGGCAGTTCAAGAAGTCGCCGCGTCTGTTCTCCTCGGCCGAGGGCATGTACTACACCAGCGTCGACGGCCGCCAGGTGATCGACGGCTCCGCCGGCCTCTGGTGCGTCAATGCCGGCCACGGCCGCAAGCAGATCGCCGCCGCCGTCGAGCGGCAGCTGATGACGCTGGACTTCGCGCCGTCGTTCCAGATGGGCCATCCGCTGGCGTTCGACTTCGCTGAGCGGCTCGCCGAGGTCGCGCCTGATGGCCTCGACCGCGTCTTCTTCACCAACTCTGGCTCCGAGTCGGTCGACACCGCGCTGAAGATTGCGCTCGCCTATCACCGCGCCAACGGCCAGGCGAGCCGCACCCGCCTGATCGGCCGCGAGCGCGGCTATCACGGCGTCGGCTTCGGCGGTACGTCGGTCGGCGGCATGGTCGCCAACCGCCGCGCTTTCACCACCCTCCTGCCGGGCGTCGATCACATCCGCCACACCCATGATCTCACCCGCAACGCCTTCGCCAAGGACCTGCCCGAGCATGGCGCCGAGCTCGCCGACGATCTCGAGCGTCTGGTCGCGCTGCACGGCGCGGAGACGATCGCCGCCGTCATCGTCGAGCCGGTTCCGGGCTCGACCGCGGTGCTGCCGCCGCCGAAGAACTATCTGCAGCGCCTGCGCGCGATCTGCGACAAGCACGGCATCCTGCTGATCTTCGATGAGGTCATCACCGGCTTCGGCCGCCTCGGCACGCCGTTCGCCGCGAACTTCTTCGGCGTCACGCCGGACCTGATGACGACCGCCAAGGGTATCACCAACGGGACCGTGCCCTGCGGCGCGGTGTTCGCCAGCCGCAAGATCTACGACGGCATGATGAACGGCCCGGAGAACCAGATCGAGCTGTTCCACGGCTACACCTATTCGGCGCATCCGGTGGCGTGTGCCGCCGGCATCGCGACCCTCGACATCTACAAGGACGAGGGCCTGCTCACGCGCGGTGCCTCGCTCGCCGAATACTGGCGCGATGCGCTGCATTCGCTGAAGGGCCTGCCGAACGTCGTCGACATCCGCAATTGCGGCCTGATGGGTGCGGTCGAGCTGGCACCGCGGGACGGCGTGGTCGGTGCGCGCGGCTACGACATGCTGGTCGATTGCTTCAACAACGGCCTCTATCTTCGCACCGGCGGCGACTCCGTTGCGATGTCGCCCCCGCTCATCGTCGAGAAGAGCCACATCGACCAGATGGTCTCGATTCTCGGCGACGCCATCAAGCGGGTGGCCTGATAATTGCTCTCGCCGTTGCGAGTTGTTTCCTTGCAGCGGCGAGCGTGATGCCGCGGGAGTTTGACGAAGCGTGAAAGTTCTGATCCTCGGCAGCGGTGTCATCGGTGTCACCTCTGCCTACTACCTCGCTCGTGCCGGCCATGACGTGACGGTCGTCGACCGCCAGCCGGAGCCGGCACTGGAGACCTCTTTCGCCAATGCCGGCGAGGTGTCGCCCGGCTATTCCTCGCCCTGGGCCGGCCCCGGTGTGCCGGTGAAGGCGGTCAAGTGGCTCTTGATGAAGCACGGCCCGCTGGTGATCCGGCCGAAGCTCGATCCCGTGATGTGGGTCTGGCTGCTCAAGATGCTGCGCAACTGCACCAGCGCGCGCTACGCGGTCAACAAGAGCCGGATGATTCCGATCGCGGAATACAGCCGCGATTGCCTGCGCGACCTGCGCCGCGACATCGGCATCCAATATGACGATCGCGCGCAGGGGACGCTGCAGCTTTTTCGATACCAGGCCCAGCTCGACGGCACGGCTGAGGACATCGCTGTGCTCAAGCAATATGGCGTTCCCTTCGAGGTGCTGAGCCGCGAGGGCTGCATCGCGGTCGAGCCGGCGCTCGGCGGCGTGAAGGAGAAGTTCGTCGGCGGCCTTCGCCTGCCTCAGGACGAGACCGGCGACTGCCACATGTTCACGCAGTCGCTCGCCAAGCACGCCCAGGCGCTCGGCGTGCGCTTCATGTTCAACACCGGCATCGATCGCATCGTCACCGAGGGCGCCCGCGTCAGCGGCGTCGCGACCAGCGCCGGCCTGTTGCAGGCGGACGCTTACGTGCTCGCGCTCGGCAGCTGGTCGTCGCGGCTCGTCGCGCCGCTCGGCATCTCGCTGCCAGTCTATCCCGTGAAGGGCTATTCGCTCACGGTGCCGATCAAGGACGCCTCCGGCGCGCCGGAATCGACAGTGATGGACGAGAGCTACAAGGTCGCGATCACGCGCCTCGGCGATCGCATCCGCGTCGGCGGCACCGCCGAAATCTCGGGCTTCTCGGACAAGCTCTACGATGCGCGCCGCGCCACGCTCGATCATTCGCTGACGGACCTGTTCCCGCGCGGCGGCGATCTCGCCAAGGCGACGTTCTGGAGCGGCCTGCGCCCGATGACGCCGGACGGCCCGCCCGTGATCGGCCCGACGCAATACGCCAATCTCCACCTCAACACCGGCCACGGCACGCTGGGCTGGACCATGTCCTGCGGCTCGGGACGCGTGCTCGCCGACATGCTGTCGGGCAAGAAGCCGGAGATCGACGTCAGTGCGCTGACGGTGGATCGGTACAATCATCGGTTCGGGTGATTGACGCTGTCATTCCGGGGCGATGCGAAGCATCGAACCCGGAATCTCGAGATTCTCAGGTGCGCAATTGCGCACCATAGTTCCGGCGCCCCGGAATGACGGAAAATCAGGCGCTATCCCGCCCCCGTCACGCAATTCACCCACAGCACCACCGACTTCGCATCGTTCGCCGGATTTGAAAACCGGTGCGGCCTTCGGCTCGCGAAGCGAAAACTGTCACCCGTCTTGAGCGACCAGGTCTCGCTGTCCACCGTCAGCATCATCGCGCCTTCGAGCACGAGGCCGGCTTCTTCACCGTCATGCGTGTAGAGTTCGTCGCCGGTTGAGCCGCCGGGCTCCAGATGCACCAGGAACAGGTTGAGCTTGTTGTCGGCGCTGGCCGGGCTCAGCAACTGTTTTGACACGCCGGTGCGCCAGAGCTTCAACTCCGGCCGTTGCAGGCCGCGCGTCACCACCTGGTCGGATGCGCCGTCGGCGCTCGGGCTGGCGCCGAACAGAGCGGCGATGCCGACGCCGAGCACGTCGGCGAGCGTTGCCAGCACGCGCAGCGACGGCGACGACAGCCCGCGCTCGATCTGGCTGAGAAAACCGATCGACAGGTCCGTGCGCGCAGCAACCGTCTCCAGCGAGAATTGCCTGACCCGCCGGAGATCCCTGATGCGGCGGCCGACGGCGACGTCCATCGCAGGCTCGGCCGGCTTGGCGACGGCTTTCACCTTCCTGGCCGGCTTTGCGGCGGCCGGTTTGCGCATTCTTTTGCCACCGCTCACGTCAAACCGCTTCCTTCATGTGCATGAAAACCGCTTGCATCGTCCGTGAAAGTATGACCAAATTTTCATATTGGTGAAAATAGGCCGAAATGGCTTGGCTCGCAACGTCTGATCACGACATGCGCGAGCGCCGCCACCGGCCGGGCCCAAAGGGGGATGCGATGAAGCGTTTTGGTCTGGCCGCGATCGCGGCGCTCGCAATTGCAACCGCGGTGCCGGCTTCGGCGCAACAGGTGCTGAAGGTTGGCTCGACGCCGACGGGCATTCCCTTCACCTTTCTCGACACCAAGACCAACACCATCCAGGGCATCATGGTCGATCTCATCACCGAAGTCGGCAAGGATGCCGGCTTCAACGTGCAGATCGAGCCGATGCAGTTCTCGGCCCTGATCCCGTCGCTGACCTCGAGCAAGATCGACATCATTGCGGCTGCGATGTTCATCACGCCGCCGCGCAAGGAGGTCGTCGACTTCTCCGACCCGATCTACAGCTACGGCGAGGGTCTCGTGGTGCCGAAGACCGACACCAAAGCCTATGCCACGCAGGAGGATCTGAAGGGCGAGACGGTCGGCGCCCAGGTCGGCACCGCCTTTGTCGACGCGCTGAAAAAATCCGGCCTGTTCGCCGAGGTGAAGGCCTACGACACCATTCCCGACATCCTGCGCGACGTGAATACCGGGCGCCTCAAGGCCGGCTACGCCGACTATCCGATCCTCGCCTACAATCTGAAGCAGGGCGGCTTCCCCGAGGTGCGCCTCGTCGACGGCTACAAGCCGGTCACGGTCGGCTCGGTCGGCATCGGCGTGCGCAAGGGCGAGACCGCGCTGCTCGGCAAGATCAACGCCTCGCTCGCGAAGCTCAAGGCCAACGGCACCATCGACAAGATCCTCGATAAATGGGGCCTGAAGGCCCAGGGCTGATAACGGCTCACCGAAGGCTGCCCGATGAAAGGCTTCTGGCACGACGCCGTCGAGTTCTTTCCGATCCTGATGAGCGGCGTCGCGCTGACGATCGTCGTCACGATCGGCTCGCTGCTGCTCTCGACGGTGCTCGGCCTCGTCTGGGCGATGATGCGCGTCTCCGGCATCAAGGCGCTGTCGATGCTCAGCGCCAGCCTGATCAACGTGATCCGCGGCATCCCGATCATCGTGCTGTTGTTCTACCTCTACTTCGTGATGCCCGATCTCGGCGTCACGTTGTCGGCCTTGCAGGCCGCGATCCTCGGGCTCGGCATCGCCTATTCGGCCTACCAGGCGGAAAACTTCCGCGCCGGCATCGAGGCGATCGACAAGGGCCAGATCGAGGCGGCGCAGTCGATCGGCATGGGCTGGTGGCTCACCATGCGGCGCGTGGTGTTGCCGCAGGCCGTGCGCATCGTGCTGCCGCCTTACGGCAACGTCATGATCATGATGCTCAAGGACTCTTCACAGGCTTCGACCATCACGGTCGCCGAGCTCGCGCTGCAAGGCAAGCTGATCGCCTCGTCGACCTTCAAGAACACCAGTGTGTTCACGCTGGTGGCGCTGATGTATCTCACCATGAGCATCCCGCTGATCCTGCTGGTCCGTCACTTCGAAAAGCGGGCCGGCAAGCGATGATCGAGCTGAGCGACGTCCACAAGAGCTTCGGCAAGGTCGAAGTGCTCAAGGGCATCACGGCCTCCGTCCAGAAGGGCGAGGTGGTCTGCATTATCGGCCCCTCCGGCTCCGGCAAGTCCACCATCTTGCGCTGCATCAACGGACTGGAGAGCTATGACCGTGGCGAGATCAGCGTCGAAGGGCTGAAGGTCGACCGCGACGCGCCGTCGATCGTGGACATTCGCACCCAGGTCTCGATGGTGTTTCAGCGCTTCAATCTGTTCCCACACCGTACGGCGCTGGAGAACGTGGTCGAGGGACCACTCTACGTGAAGAAAGAGTCGCGCGCGCAGGCGCTCGAGCGCGGCCGCGCGCTGCTCGCCCAGGTCGGGCTCGCGGAAAAGGCCGATGCGCATCCGCCGCAGCTCTCCGGCGGCCAGCAGCAGCGCGTCGCGATCGCGCGGGCGCTCGCGATGCAGCCCAAGGCCATCCTGTTCGACGAGCCGACCTCGGCACTCGATCCCGAGCTCGTCGGCGACGTGCTCGGCGTCATGCGCAAGCTCGCCGACGACGGCATGACCATGGTCGTCGTCACCCACGAGATGGGCTTTGCCCGCGACGTCGCCGACCGCGTGCTGTTCATCGACGGCGGCGTCATCGTCGAGCAGGGGCCAGCCAAGGCGCTGCTCAACCAGCCCCAGCATCCGCGCACGCAGGATTTCCTGCGCCGCGTGCTGCATCCGCTCTGATCGGTCTTCGCCAATGACGCGCCTGCCTTTGCCGCCCTCGCTCTATGCCGACACCGCCGTCGCACCCGTGGCCACGCCGCCGCTCGACGTCGACAAGAGCGTCTCGGTCGCGATCATCGGCGGCGGCTACACCGGCCTCTCCACCGCGTTGCATCTCGCCGAGCAGGGCGTCGAGGCGCTGGTGCTGGAGGCGCAGGAGCCGGGCTGGGGTGCGTCCGGCAACAATGGCGGCCACACCAATCCCGGGCTGAAGCACGACCCCGATCAGATCGAAGCCGATTTCGGCGCGGAGCTCGGCCGCCGCATGATCGAGTTCGCCTATGGCACCACGAATTTCACCCATGAGTTGATCCGCCGTTATCAAATTCCCTGCGAGGCACGGCAGAACGGCACGCTGCGTGCGGCCTATCACGAGGCGAGCGCTGCTGCGATCGAGAAGACCGCGCAGCAATGCATCCGCCGCGGCATGCCGGTCAAATATCTGAACCGCGAGCAGCTCCGCGAGATGACCGGCACCGACCGCTACATCGGCGCCATGCTGGACGCGCGCGGCGGCGATCTGCATCCCCTCAGCTACGCGCGCGGCCTCGCGCGCGCCGCAATCTCCGCCGGCGCAAAGGTCTTTGGCGAGACGCCGGCATTGTCGCTGCGCCGCGACGGCACGCGCTGGCGCATCGAGACGCCGCGCGCGGTGGTGCACTCGGAAAAGGTGCTGCTCGCCACCAACGGCTTCACCGACGATCTCTGGCCGGCGCTCCGCCGCACCATCGTGCCGGTGTTCTCCTCGATCGCCGCCACCGCGCCGCTTTCCGACGAGGTCGCCCGTTCGATCATGCCGACGCGTCCCGTCCTCTACGAGAGCGGCCACATCACCGTCTACTACCGCATCGATCAGCAGAACCGTCTCTTGATGGGCGGCCGCGGCCCGATGCGCTGGATCAAGTCGCCGTATGACGTCGCCTATCTTATGCGATACGCCGAGCGGCTCTGGCCGCAGCTCAAGGGCATTGCCTGGACTCACGGCTGGAATAGCCGGCTGGCGATCACCGCGGATCATTATCCGCATGTGCACGAGCCCGCGGAGAACATCCTGATCTCGCTCGGCTGCAACGGCCGCGGTGTCGCGCTTGCGACCGCGATGGGTTCGCAGCTCGCGCGCCGTCTCATCGGCGGCGCCAGGGCCGAGATCGACATGCCGATCACAGGCATCAAGCCGATCCCGATGCACGCGTTCTGGCCGGTCGGCGTGACGACCGCCGTGATTGCGGGGCGCGTGCGGGACCGGCTCGGCATTTGAAGAAAGGCGCCGCCCGGTTTCGGGCGACGCCTTGCAGGACTTGCAGAGCGGGCGTCAGCAGCGGCCCTGTTTCCACAGACCGGGCGGACACCCCATGCCGCGCCAGCCAACCTTGCGCCCGTGGTGCCATCCGGGCGTCGTGCCATGATAATGATGGCCCATTGCTCGGCCATGGCCGTGACCATGTCCATGTCCACCCTTCGCGGCCGCGGGGCCGGCAAACGTAAGGCCGGCCGCAACGATCAGCGAGGCGGCGAGCGCAAGTTTCTTCATCGTGTCCTCCAGTGGGGCGAGCGCATTTGTCCGTTCGGCGAACGAACCGCGCGCAGCTAGGTTGCCTGCAAATGCGGAGGAGTCGTGACGCTCGCGGAGATACGCAATCGTGCGAGCGCACAACGCGCGCTGGCACAATCTTGCATCGATCCGCGCGTTCAGCCCTCCGTCACCGCGTCGGCCCAGGGCTGAAAGATCTCGACCGCGCCAAAATTCGTGTCGCCCTCGCGCATCACAACGCTCGGGCAGGCGAATTTCTGCGGCAACGTCTGCACGCGACTCTCTTCATAGTCGAAGCGCGCGGCGAGCGTCTTGCGTACGTCCGCCGGCAGGCGCGCATCGCCGATCACGATCGCGCCCTCGCTGGCGTCAATGCGCGGCTGATGGATGGCGGCCTCGAGGTCCATGCCGTAATCCATCGCAAAGGATACCAGCTGCATCACCGACGGCAGGATGCGGCGGCCGCCGGAGGCGCCGACGGCGAGGCGCTTGCCATCCTTCGTCTCGGCGATGACGGGCGTGTAGTTGCAGAGGCAGCGCTTGCCGGGTGCCAGCGAGTTGGTGGTGCCCGGCGTCGGGTCGAACCACATGATGCCGTTGTTCATGGGGATGCCGGTGTGCGGCGTGACGTATCTCGAGCCGAACGACGAGAGCAGCGTTTGCGTCACCGCAGCGATGTTGCCGTGGCGGTCGACCACGGAGAAATGCGTGGTGCAGGCGGGCGCCAGATATTCGGCGCCGAGCGAGCGCTTGCCGTCGGCATCGCCCATGTCCTTGAGACGCTCGCGGAAGGCTGCCTGCAAGGCGAGCGCATATTCGACATAGGCGGCCGCATCCGGCGCGCCTGCGGGCGTCAAGCTCTGCTGCAACAGGCGCAGCGCATGCGCCATCGTCGGCCCGGCCGTGAGCTCTGGCGTCGCATACACCTTGCCGCCGCGATACGGGATCGCCAGCGGCTCGCGTAAATGCGCGCGGAAGGCGGCGAGGTCCTCGACCGACAGCGAACCGCCGTCAGCCTTGATGTCGGAGGCGATGCTCCTGGCGAGATCACCCTGGTAGAAATCGCGCGGTCCGGCCTCGGCGAGATGCGACAGCGTTGCCTTCAGCGTGTCCTGCGGCAGCCGCGTCTCGGCCTTGATACCCCATGGCGCGCTCGGTGGCAGCCCGTCCTTCAGGAACGCCGCTGCGCTGGCAGGATAGCGCCTGAGATCGGCGGCCGAACCCGAGATCGTCACTGTGGTCCACCAATCGACCAGCAGGCCTTCGCCGGCGAGCCGAGCTGCCGGCGCGACCAGATCCTTCCACGGCATTTTTGCGTAGCGCCGATGCGCCTCTTCCATTCCGGCAACGACGCCGGGGACGGCAATCGAGCCAGGACCATGGATGTTGCGATCATCCTTCACCCGCGACCAGGGAAACAGGTCGGACGCCGCGCCTTCGCCACTGAGTGGATAGTCGGCGGCGCGCAGGCTCTGTGGTGCACACATGCCGTAGTCGATCACCTCATAGCGATTTTCCTTGGCGCGGTAGAGCACCATCGCACCGCCGCCGCCGATGCCGCTGTTCCAGGGCTCCAGCACGTTCAGCGCCATGGTGGTTGCCACGATCGCATCCACGCAGTCGCCGCCCGCCGCGAGCACCTCTGCCCCCACTTCGGCCGCCCGTCGCGATTGCGAGGCGACGATGCCGCCCTTGGATGTGACGGCAGGTTTGCGGACGGTTTGATTGAGGCTGAACTGATGAGGCATGATGTCGTCTTGATCTCTGGATTCAGTGGTCTTGCGTCAGCCGTCTTGCGTGGCTGTGTTGAATGCGAGGCTCCGCAATTGGCGGAGCGCGCGGACCATGGCACATTGCGGAGAACGAGAACATCAAAAGGGAGCAGCGACATGGCTGGTGTGAAACAGGCGCGGGATGGCGCGGTCGGGATCTTGACCCTCGACGAGCCGGCGAGCCTGAACGCAATGACACCGGACCTGCTCGGCGCGCTCGCCGCGGCCCTCGCCGAGATGACGAAGGACGAGGACGTCCGCGCCCTCATCCTGACCGGGGCCGGGCGCGGCTTCTGCTCGGGCCAGAGCCTGAAGGCTTCGGAGGCGCTCGGCGAGGATATCGCCGCCGGCGTCATGCGCTTCTACTGGCCGGCCTTCAAGGCCTTGCGCGAGTGCCGCGTGCCCGTCGTGGTCGCCGTCAATGGCGTGGCGGCCGGCGGCGGCTTCAGTCTGGCGATGGCCGGCGACATGATCGTCGCGGCGCGGTCAGCAAGCTTCATCCAGGTGTTCAGCCGAATCGCGCTGGTGCCCGATCTCGGCTCGACCTGGCTGCTGCCGCGGCTGGTCGGCCGGCAGCGCGCGCTCGAGCTGATGCTGCTGAACGAGCCGCTGACGGCGGAACGTGCGCAGGAGATCGGCCTGGTGCGGCAGGTCGTCGACGATGCCAAGCTGATGGAGGAGGCGCTGACGCTGGCACGCCGTCTGGCTGATGGTCCGACGCGCGCCTTGGTGGCAACGCGCGCGCTGGTCGAGGAGAGCGAGCATGCGACCTACGAGGCGCAGTTCCGCCGCGAGATCGAGCTTCAGGCCACGGTCCGCAAAAGCGCGGACGCCATCGAAGGCCGCAATGCCTTCATCGAGAAGCGCAAGGCGAGGTTTACGGGGCGGTGAAGTAGGGAAGCGCTTCCCCGGGGCTCGTCATGGCCGGGCTTGTCCCGGCCATCCACGTTCCTTCGTGGTGGCCAAGACGTGGATGCCCGGGACAAGCCCGGGCATGACGAGTGGAGAGAGCGATCTGTTCTAGGAAAGCAGTGGACGGTGCTCAGAGCGAGCGGTCCAGCCGGCCGGCCGGATGCTTGGCGTGCCATTTCGGGCCGGGCCCGCGCATGTAGTGCAGCTCGGGGCGGTAGGGGTTACCCGCGACGCGGATCAGCGTCTGCCATTTGGTGGCGACGAAGGTCAGCGGCTGGCGGAGCAGGTTCAGTGACGACAGCAACATGGCATCACCTCAATGCGGCTTGCCGAGAATGGCGGTGAACGGGAGATCGAAAATCTCCTCGCCGTCATCGTCGCTGATATGGATGACCCAGTCGCGCCAGTCTTCGGCACCGGGCGTCTGGATCATCGAGTTCATGATCTGGGCGGCGCGGTCGCGCGCCTCGGTCAGATTGGCGACGACGGCCCCGTAGCGGTCGATCAGCGTGCCCTCGGTGTTGGAGCAGTGAAAATAGACCTGGACCATGAACGCCTCCTGTAGAAAGCGATTGGGAAGGCATATCGATACCACCCCAGGCATTTGCGAAACATTCGGGTCGAGCCCGGTAAGGGAATCTACGGAGGTTGGTCGCTGCGGAAGCCGCTACAGGTTTTATCACAGGCGGGTGATGATCAACTGGACGGCGTTCCGGCGACATGGAACAAGTTTTCCGGGAAGGTCGGGGGCACCGTGAACCAGTTCACATTCCTGAGCGAACGCCGAAGCCTGCGCGTGTTTGCGGCGGCCGTCGCCGGCGCGCTGCTCGCCTTCGCCCCGGCTTCTTCCGAGCCGGTCAGGAAGAGCGGCTATGCGATCAGCACGGACATTTGCGGCAGCGGCGATCTCGCTTTTCCCAGGATTCAGATCGACATGAAGGAGGGATTCTGCGCCGGGCTCGTCGCCAGCGAAGAGGATCATCTCAAATTTCCGCGTTCGATCGTCCAGGTGCCCGGCCGCGACCTGTTCGTCGTGGCCGACATGGGCGGCTGGGGTCATGCCGATGGACGGCTGCTGCTGCTCGACCCGCACGCGCGACAGGACCGGCGTTTCAAGGAGCTGCTGACCGGAATCGAGTATCCGTTCGGCCTCGTCATCGGCCCGGAGAAGAAGCTCTATGCCTCGACCCCGGAGGCGATCTTCCGGTTCGATCCGCTTGCGGATAATCCGCCGAGCACGGTGGAGACCATCATCCGTCACCTGCCCGGCCGGCGGATCAGGCTGCCGGATGGCACCAGGCTCGACGAGAGTGCGCACCCGCTCAAGCAGTTCGTGTTCGACAGGACCGGCCGGCTGTTCGTCAATGTCGGCTCGCACAGCGACGACTGCGTCACGCCCTCGCCGATCACAAGGCCCTGTGCGCCCGCCGAAGGCGCCTCCGCGCTGGCATCGATCTGGCTGTTCACGCCGCCTCCGGGCGGCCTCTTTCCGGCATTGAAGCCTGGCGATCCCGACCCGCCGCACACCGTCTATGCGCGCGGCCTGCGCAATTCGATGGCGCTGGTGCTGCACCCGATGTTTCCGGACGCTGGCTACGCCTTCCTGCAGGGCGAGAACGGTCGCGATCTGCCTGACATCTTCAAGCCGAACGAGGAGATCAACGCGATCGAGCAGGGCCGGCACTATGGCTGGCCCTATTGCTACGACCTGTCGACGCCGAGTCCCGAATTCAGACGAGTGCTGCAATCGGGAATTTATAGATCGCTCTGCACGGCCAATGCGCTCTACAAGGCGCCGTTCTCGCTGCTGCCGCCGCACGGCGCGCCGCTCGCGATGCTGTACTATCACGGCGGCAAATTCCCGGAACTCGAGGGCAAGCTGCTGGTCGGCCTGCACGGCTATCGGCCGACCGGCAGCCGCCTGCTCGTCTATGACGTCGATGATCACGGCTTCCCCAAACCTGCCCCGGCGCCGGTGCGGTATCACGTCAGTTGCGCCGCCGACCCGACCCGCAGCTTTCAGACCGAGCTCGGCGAGGTCGCTGCCGCGCCGTTCGAGGAGCTGATTGCAGGCTGGCACCGCGTCAATGGCGCGCGGCCGCAAGGTGCGCCGGTCGGCATGACGGTCGCCGAGGACGGCGCGATCTGGCTGGTCGAAGACAAGAACAAGACTGTGATCCGCATTGATCGCGCCACGGACGATGCGCCTCAGCCGCTGCCCTGCGACATGCGCAGCCAGGCCATGATCGACCAGCTCGCGGCCTTCGTCGCCAGGGACACGCAGAACAGCGCCCGGCTCACCACGCTGCGCAAGGGCCTCGTCGAGAAGCATTGCGTCGGCTGCCACGCGGATTTCGGCTTGGCGCCGGGTCAATCGGAGACGGAGAAAGACGGGGCCGTGCTGCGCTTCATGCTGTCGCAAGACGGCTGGATCTATCCGGGCGATCCCGACGCCGGCAAGCTGCGCACGCGCCTGCGCGGCCTGGGCGCGGAGAAGCTGATGCCGCCGGGCGGCGAGAGCCTGCCGAAGACCGAGCCCGGCTACAAACGTCTGCTGGATGCGGCGGATTTGCTCGTCGCGAACATGGTTCCGGGCACGCGGATGCGGATCAAGTCGGGTCCGCCGCAGCGCAAGTTCTATGGCAGGACGAACAAGGAATGCGGCGAAATACCGGCCGCCAAGGTCGTCGTCGTGACACAAAGGAGCGCTGTAGACAAACCCGGCTTCAGCCGATTTTTCCGGCCGGCCGATCCCTATCTGAATGGCGAGTGCACCGAGGGCGATGGCTATTACATCCGGCAGGAATTTCTGGTGCCTGTGCGGTAGCGTTCTTCTCGTCATTGCGACCGCGTCCGCCCGGGCCGAGACCAGGCTGTTCGAAAGCGTGCAGGCGACGCCTGCGGGAGAATACACGTTCGGCATCGAAGGGCCCGCCGCCGACATCGACGGCAACCTCTACGTGGTCAATCTCGGCAAGCCCGGCACCATCGGCAGGCTGCCGGCCGGCGGCGCGGCGTCGGAGCCGTTCACCGTGCTTCCCGAAGGCAGTGTCGGCAACGCCATCCGTTTCGATCGGAACGGCACCATGTTCATTGCCGACTACAGGAAGCACAATATCTTCGCGATCCCGAAGGGCGCGACCAAGCCGGCCGTCTGGTTTCACTCCGAGGAGATGAACCAGCCCAACGACATCACCATCGCCCGCGACGGCACGATTTATGCGAGCGATCCGAACTGGAAGGGCCGCCAAGGATACGTCTGGCGCATCGCGAAGGGAGCCGACGGTACGGTGCAGGGCCAGGTCATGGTTGCGCCGCGCGCGATGGGCACCACCAACGGCATCGATCTCAGCCCGGACGGCAAGACGCTCTATGTCGGCGAATCCAGCAGCGGCCAGATCTGGTCCTATGCGATCAGCGGCAACGAGCTCACCGGCGCAAAACTCGTCAAGTCGTTTCAGCCTGACACCGTCGACGGTCTGCGCACCGACGTTGCCGGCCGTCTCTACGTCGCGCGCATTCTCAAAGGCACGATCGCGCTGATGAAACCCAGTGGCGCCGTCGAGCGGGAGATCGCGCTGAAGGGCAAGGAGCCGACCAACCTCGCCTTCGGCGGCAGCGACGGCAAGACCGTCTTCGTCACCCAGCGCCAGGGTGGCTACATCGAATCCTTCCGCACCGACCAGCAGGGGCGCGAGCACTGCCTCCAGCGCGGGCGTTGCTGAGCGTCACGGGCGATCTGCTTCCGGCGCAGAGCCGTGCGATGGGTGCGGCATTCTTCTTGCTTGCATCGGGCGGTCGCAGGCATCAAGACATCTGTGGCCCCCCTTCAAGAGCATGCGACCACGGAGTGTTTGAGTGAAAGCCGTCCATACCGAACTGCACCGCAGCCACGATCCGCAATTCTTCCTGGTTCGCGGTGTCGTCAAGCGCACCACCGAGCAGCCCGAGCGCGCAGACCGCCTGCTCAAGGGATTGAAGGACGGAAAGCATCAACTGGTCGAGCCGACCAGGTTCGGGCAGGGGCCGCGCGCGCGCATTCACAGTCCGGAATATCTGTCGTTCCTGAGCGAAGCCTGGGACGCCTGGACGGCGCTCGGCGATTCCGGCCCGGAGATGATCGGCAACATCCATCCGGTGCGCCATGCCGCGACCTATCCCACACACATCGTCGGCAAGCTCGGCTGGCACACCGCCGACAGAGCTGGCCCCGCAAATTCGGACAGTAGCTTGAGTGGATTTTCTGCCTGACAGCGGCGAGGATTCTTGCTGCGAATCAGGAGCGAAGATGACGAAGAAGAGCCGCCGGACGCATTCTCCGGCATTCAAGGCGAAGGTTGCTTTGGCTGCGGTCAAAGGCGACAAGACACTGGCGGAGCTGGCGCAACTGTTTGATGTTCATCCGAACCAGATCACGATCTGGAAAAACCAGCTCCTGGAAGGCGCCGCCGGCGTGTTTGGGCATGACAAGACATCGGCCGAGACGCCGGTCGATTTGAAGGCGTTACATGCCAAGATCGGCGAGCTGGCGTTGGAAAACGATTTTTTGTCCGGCGCGCTCACCAAGGCGGGCCTGCTGAGCGCAAAGCGATGATCGACCGCGATCATGATCTTTCTATCGTGCGCCAGGCGAAGGTCCTGAAGCTGGCTCGCAGCACGGTCTACTATGAACCTCGGCCAGTTTCGGCCGAGGACCTTGCCTTGATGCGTCGGCTCGATGAGCTGCATCTCGATTATCCCTTCGCGGGAGCGCGTATGCTGCGATCGTTGCTGCGGCGGGAGGGCGTATACGCCGGTCGCCGCCACATCGCGACGCTGATGAAGCGCATGGGGATCGAGGCGGTCTATCGTCGCCCGAACACGAGCAAGCCGGCTCCGGGTCACAAGATCTACCCGTACCTGTTGCGCGGATTGAAGATCGAGCGGCCCGACCATGCGTGGGCAATGGACATCACCTACATTCCGATGCGGCGTGGCTTCGTCTATCTCGCGGCGGTCGTCGATGTGTTCAGCCGACGGGTCCTGGCCCATCGCGTCTCGATCACAATGGAGGCGGCCTTCTGCGTCGAAGCGGTCCAGGAGGCGTTGGCGAAGCACGGCAGGCCCGAGATTTTCAACACGGATCAGGGCAGCCAGTTCACCAGCCTCGAGTTCACCGATGTGCTGCTGGACGCGAAGATCGCCATCAGCATGGACGGCAAGGGCGCCTGGCGCGACAACGTGTTTGTCGAGCGGCTCTGGCGCACGGTCAAATACGAAGAAGTATATCTCCGCGCCTACGACAGCGTGTCCGAGGCGCGAGCGTCAATTGCCAAGTATCTGGCCTTCTACAATCAGGGACGCCCTCACTCGAGCCTTGACGGGCGCACGCCCGACGAGGCTTACTTCGGCACGCAAGCTATGGTGATGGCCGCATGACCGTCGCCGACGGTTTTGTCGTCGCTCTGGTCGGGCTACGCCCTCCCGACGCAACGACAAAACCGTAAAGCCCCGCGTTCAGCATAACCCGGCAGGAATCCACTTAAATCCAGCGGGGCGCTGTCCAAACAACCGGGGCCAGCTCTGTAGGGCGTTCGCCTCTCCCGTGCATGCGGTCAGGAAATCACGCCGCCGTCCTCAATGGAGGTCGTCATGCCCGGGCTTGTCCCGGGCATTCACGTTCTCTGGTCAATGCGGCGATGCGTGGATGGCCGGGACGAGCCCGGCCATGACGATGCGCAGGATTCGGGAGGTGGAGCGAGAGCTCAGAACATCCCGCTCGCCGCGAGCGCCTTGCGGACGTGCTGCATCTCGGACTCGTCGGCGACCATGTCCAGCATGATCGTGGTCAGGCCTTTCGCCGAAAACTGCTTCAGCTTCGCGCCGATCTCTTCGTAGCTGCCGACGAGATACGGGCAGTCGGCCTGGAAGGTCAGGAACGGCAGCAGCCAGTAGCCGTTGTCCTGAAGCTCGCCGCTTTGCCCCTCATAGAGCCGGCGCTTCCACACGGAGTCGCTGTTCTCCACCGTGAGCGCGAGCAGCTCGCGATCATCTTGATTGTCGCGGAAGCGCGCCGTTGCGGCCTGCCGGGCCTCGTCGCGGTCCGCGCGCGCGAAAATTCCAAAGTTCATGCCTGCTGCGTCGAGCCCTCGGTCGAGGTCGGGCGGCAGCATCTGCATCTTGATGCAGCCGCGTCTCCTCCGCGACGCGCTGGGCCGCCTCGGATTGGCCGGCGATCAGGAACTCCGGCATCAGCTCCGCGGGCAGGCGCGGACGAAGTTGCAGATTGCTGGCGCGGTAGAACCGGCCCGCGAAATTGACGGGTCGCGGGCTTGCCAGCAACTGGCGCATCAGCGCGACGTATTCGCCGAGCCGAACGTAACGATCGGCATGGGACTGGTCGTCGCCCAGTCCCTGCAAGTCGCTGATCGCCGTCCCCGTGATCATGTTGAGATAGACCTTGCGGCCGTAGATCTGAGCGAAGGACGAAACGAATTTCGCGGCCGTGAACGGGTGCATGTAGAGCGGATTGACGGCGATCAGGGGCGAGCTTCGCGTCGTCTCTGCCATGATGTGCTGGGCCATCGCCCAGGGCTCGACGAACACGTCATTGCCTTCGAACAGCAGGATGCCTTCGAAGCCGTTGCGGTCGGCGAACCCGGCCACCCGCATCAGCTCGCCTACATAGGCCTTGGGATCGCGGTTGCGTGAAATCGCCGGAAAGACGCGCAGCCGCGGCGGCATCATTCAGCCGCTTGCTGGAGCGGCCAGGCATGGCGGCTGATGGGAAGGCCGCCGTCCGCACGGGAGCCGTCGGCGATCGCGAGGCGATGCGAGGGCGATGGCGAGCACAGCGAGAAGCGCCAGCCGTCCGGATCGTCGGCGATGTCGGGCTTGAAGCTGATCTCGATGGCCTCGCTCGACACTTGCATCGCGAAGGCGTCGAGCGGCAAATTGAGTCCGAAGCCTCTCGCCTTCAGATAGGCCTCCTTGAGCGTCCAATAGTCGAAGAAGCGCTCGATGGCCGCGGGCTCAGGCAGCCCGCGCAGCGTTTCGACTTCCTCCGGCGCAAAGAAGCGGAGCGCGGTGGACAGCGGGGCGACGCGCCGTGACACGGCTTCGACGTCGACGCCGACGGCCTCATGCCGCGACACCACGCAGGCAACGCATCCGTCGGCATGCGACAGGCTGAAATGCAGCGGGGTCGAGCTGACCGGCGCTGCGACAAACGGCCGCCCATAGCGGCCCGCGGTAAAGGACCAGTCGGGGGGCGCGACGTTGCGCGCGACCTGCGATAGTGCGAGGCGCAACATGGCGTGTGCGAAGATGTATTGCCGCTGGTGCCGCTCGAACATGAATCGATCGGCCCGGGCTCGTTCGTCGACCGAGAGCAGGCGCCGGCACGCCTCGATCGCGCCCGGCCTGTCAATGGCCTCGATCAGCCCGACAAAGAGTTCAATTCTGTCGTCCGCCATCACTTGGGCCCATGACGTCAGGCGAGGCCAAATCCCCGGTCCTGACGGAAGATTCAACTGCGCAAGAATCACCAAGAGGACCGTTCCTAACGGTCCACCCAGGCGAATTCTTGTCGATTTGCAGGCCGGTTTACAGGCGCAAGCTTGTGCGAGACCCCAACTCGACCAGCGAGCGGCCCACGACCGAAAACTAAAGGCCGAAAACTAGAGACCGAAAGTCAAAGACTGAAATCCAAAGTCCGAAACTGAAGCTCGAACGTTGAAGTCTGGAGATTGCTGCGGCGTCCCGGCCGGCGAGTTTTACTTCTTTTTCTTCTTGGTCTTCTTCGATCCGCCCAGCATCGAAAGGCTGGCGTCGACGTCCTTCAGCGCGGATTGCAGCTTCTTTTTCTCGTTGGTCAGCAGCTTCTGGAGGGCCTTGCGGTCCTTGTCGCTCAACGAGGTGCCCTTGGTAAATTTGATGAAACCCATAATACTCCCCCGGTTGAAAACAATCGTCCAAATCGAAGCGCGGGAATAATCTTGCGCGGCGACGCCAAATAATCAAGACGCAACTTGATCATTCACAGCCTTCGCACGTAAATCCGTACTCGTCCGCGACGTAACCCGCTCAGGCTGCCCTGCGTGCAAGTAACCGGCTGAGCGGTGTGTTGGGCTGCGCGACGGCCGCCGTCAGCAGCGCGACGAGATCCTCCATCCACTCGCCGACCATTCGGCCCTCGAGCAACTCGCGCTTGTAGTTGCATGAGCCGGTGATGCCGGTCGGCCGCTCCTTGAGCATCAGCGACAGCCGGGTCTGGTCGATCGGCAGCACCGGCTGTCCTTCGCGCGCGATGTTGCCGATCGATCCTGTCGCGAGGTCCGGCAGATCGAGCGGCTGGCGCAGCGGATTCTGCAGCGTGAAATAGACCTGCAGCAGCGAGGCCGGATCGATCCCCTCCTGCTCCAGATGGTCGGCCAGGATGCTGAACGGCAGCTCCTGCCGCCCATGCGCGTCGAGCACGCTCTGGCGCACCCGCACCAGGGCCTGCGCGAACGACAGCTCCGGCGTGATCGTCGTACGGACGATCACCGTGTTCTCGAACGGGCCGATGATGCGGTCGGTGTCCGGCTGGGCACGATTGGCCATGGCGGTCGCGACCGCGATGTCGGTGCGGCCCGTCCGCGCCAGCAGCATGCCCTTCAGGCCGGTGAGCAGGCACATGAACAGTGTGCAATTGTGCCGGCCGGCGAACGCCGTGAGCCGGCCGACCAGTTCACGCTCGAGGCTGACCGGATGGTGCCCGGTGGAGGCGCCCGGGCGCGCTTCTCCGTCGAAGACGGGGCCCGCTCCGCGCAAATTCTCCGTCCAGTCGGCGGCCTGGCGCCGGGCGGCGTCGGTATCGCACCACCAGCGCTGCCAGCGTGCGACAGCCGAATAAGCCGGTGGCGGCTTCGGCAACGGCACCGACGGATATCCGGCCAGCGCCGCATACCTGCTCGACAATTCCTCGAACAGCACGCCGATCGACCAGCCGTCGACAACGGCATGATGCAGCGTCAGCAAGAGCACGTAGTCGTCGTCGTGGAGCCGCAATAATCGGGCGCGCAGCAGCGGTGCGCGCGTGGTGTCGATCGGGGTATAGGTCTCCTGCTCGATCAGGAGATTGATCTTCCTGAGTTCGAGCGCCCTGCGCCGCTTGTTGTTGTGGGGCTGTCCGTCGCCGATCGTCTCGACGGTCATGACGGGTCCAAGGGCGCGAGGCGCGACGATGCGGCTTTCGGGCTCCTCGCCGTTCCAGCTGAACGCGGTCCGCAGCGATTCGTGCCGGCGCACGACGTCGTCGATCGCCTTTGCCAGGGCGGCCGGATCGAGCGGGCCCTCTAGACGGAAGGCGAAGGGCAGGTTGAACAACGGCAGCTCCGGCAGATTCCGCTCGATCCGCAGCATCTGGTCCTGCGCGATGGAAAGCGCAGGAGGCCCGCTCGCAGCCAATCGCGGCATGCTTGCGACAGGCTTGTGCGGCTTCGCCGCCACGGCCTCGTCGACCCGCCGAGCGAGCTCCTCGATCGTCGGTGCCTCGAAGATGGTCTTGATCGGCAGCGACACGCCAAGCGCGCGGGCAACGCGCGCCATCGCCTGGCCGGCCAGCAGCGAATGGCCGCCGAGGTCGAAGAAATTGTCGGTCACACCGATGCTCTCGAGCTTCAGCAGGTCGATCCAGATGTCGGAGAGCACCTTTTCGGTGAAGCGCCGCGCCGGCACGGCCGCGTCCGGCCCGGACGTTTCCTGCTGGGTGGGCGCCAGCAGCGCGGAGCGGTCGATCTTGCCATGGGCGTTGAGCGGCACCTGATCCAGGAACAGGAAGGCGGACGGGATGGCGTGGGCCGACAGCCTGGCTTTCAGGAATTCGCGCAGCTCGCTGGCGCTGCTCCGGCTGCCGGGCTTTGCGACGATATGGGCGATCAGCCTGATATCGCCGCTCACCTCGCGGCGCGGCTCGACGATGCCGGCGCGCACGCCTAGATGATCGGCAAGCGCGTTCTCGATCTCCTTGAGCTCGATACGATGGCCACGGATCTTGACCTGGTGGTCGGCACGGCCGAGGCATTCGATCGTCCCGTCGGCGCGGCGCCGGGCAAGATCGCCAGTCCGGTAGAGCCGGCTGCCTTGCTGGCGCGAGAACGGATCGGGGATGAAGCGCTGCCGGCTTTGCGCGGGATCGTTGACATAGCCGCGGCCGACGCCGGCACCGCCGATGCAGAGCTCGCCGGTCACGCCGATCGGTTGCGGCTGGAGGTTTGCGTCGAGCACGTAGAGCTGGGTGTTCGGCAGCGGCGCGCCGACCGGAACGTTGCCGGTCGCGACCGCCGGGGCCTTGGTCAGGCGATGCAGGGAGACGTCGTCGGAGCATTCCGACGCGCCATAGGCATTGATCAGCGGCACTTTCGGGCAGTGGGCGAACCAGGCGTGGCAAAGGTCGACGGGCAATGGCTCTCCGGTCGAGATCAGGAGACGCAACCTGGAGAAGGCGCGCAGCACCGGCACTTCGTCAATGCGATCAAGAATGACGCGCAGCAGCGAAGGCACGATCTCGAGCACCGTGATGCCCTCACGCTCGATCTCCCGCGCCAGCAGGATCGGGTCCCGCACGATCGCGTTGGCGCAGACATGCACGCGCGCGCCGACCATCGGCCCGGCGAGGAACTGCCAGACCGAGATGACGAAGCTCTGCGGCGCGGTCTGCGCGATCACGTCCCTGGCGGAGAGGTCGAGCTCGGAGATGAGCGAAGCGAGGTGGTTCGACAGGCCGCGCTGCTCGATCATGACGCCCTTCGGCGCGCCGGAGGAGCCGGACGTATAGACGAGATAGGCGAGGCTGGAGGCGGCCCGCGGTGCGGCGCGTGTGGGCTTGGTCACCCCTGACGCGATCGCGTCTTCGAGCGCGGCCACCTGCATGCGTTCAACCAGCGGCTCGAGCAGTGTCTCGACCATGGCGGACTGAGCCCGTCCGGTCAGCAACACGCGGGCACAGCTCGATCCGAGGATGGTCGTGAGCTGGGCCGTCGGCTGGTCGGGATCGAGATTGAGGTAGGCCGCGCCGACGCGCTGCACCGCGATCATCGCGGCGAGCAGGTCGGGCCCGCGCTCCGCGAGCAAGGCGACGACGCTCTCGGCGCCGACGCCCTCACGGGCCAGCCAGCGCGCGGCCGCCAGGCTGCGGTGCACCAGCTCGCGATAGCTCAGGGACGTGCGGCCGTCCGACACCGCAACAGCGTTTGGCGTCTTCCTCGCCTGGCGCTCGAAGCGATCGCTCAAATTGCCGCGCGTCGTGAAATTGGCCGGCACGCCCCGGCCCTTCGCCAGCAACAGTCGGCGTTCGGCCTCGGTCAGGAGCGGCAGGCGCGAGATGCGCTGTTCCGGATTGGCGATGACGGCCTTGAGCAGCGTCCTGAGCTGGGCGGCCATGCCTGCGATCGTCGCGGCCTCGAACAGATCGGTGGCGTATTCGAAGAACCCGCTGAAGCGGCCATCGGCCTCGACCAGTTCGAGCGTGATGTCGAAGCGCGCCACTTTCGGATCGATTTCCAGTCGCCGTGCCGACAGGCCGGGAAAGCGTGCCGCCTCGATCGAGGCGTTCTGGAGGATGAACATGATCCGGAACAGCGGGTTGCCGTCGCTGCGCCGCGCGATCTGGAGCGTGCGCAACACCTCCTCGATCGGGAGGTCCTGGTTGCGGTAGGCATCCAACGTGACCTGCCGCACCCGCCGCAACATCTCGCCGAAGCTCGGATCGCCGCTGAAATCGTTGCGCAGGATGAGGGTGTTGGCGAACAGCCCGATCAGGCGCTCGCTCTCGATCTGGTTGCGGTTGGCGATCAGCGATCCCGTCGCGACATCCTCATGCGAGGTGTGGCGGAACAACAGGCACTGGAAGGCCGCCAGCAGCGTCATGAACGGTGTGACGCCCTGGCTCTGGCTCAGCGCGCGCAACTCGCCCGACAGCGTTTTGGAAAACTCGAGATAGTGGCGCGCGCCGTGACCGCTCCAGGCCTCCGGCCTGGGCCTGTCGGTTCGCAGCGGCAGCGTGGTGACGCCGTTGAGCTGGGCCCTCCAATAATCGAGCTGCTCCTTCGCCGCCGGCGTCTGCGCCCAGCTCTGCTGCCAGAGCGCGAAGTCGCGATACTGGAACGCAGGCGGGGGCAGCGCGGCCGGGTGCGTCTTGCGCGCCGCGGCGTAGTGGACGGCGAGCTCCTCCCAGAACAGCCGCTGCGACCAGCCGTCGGTGACGAGATGATGGACGTTGACCAACAGCGCATGGCTGTTCCCGTCGAACGACAGCAACGTGACCTTCAGCGGCGGCTCGTGAGCCAGGTCGAACGGATGTTGCGCGAGCTTGAGCGCCTCGCGCCGGACAACCGCGAGGCGCTTGCCCGCAGGGCAGGGCTTGAGCTTGATGCGCTCGAGTTGCGGCGGCGATGACAACACAAGCTGCACCGGCTCGCCCCGACGTTCGATGAAGATTGTGCGCAGCGCCTCATGGTGTGTGCAGATCGCAGTGAGGCTCGCAGAAAGCGCGGCGACGTCGACCGGACCGTCGAGGAGCGCAACTTCGACGACATTGTAATTGTAGCGGGTCGGGTCGAGCCGCGAGAGGACGTACATGCGCTGCTGCTGGAACGACAGCGGTGCGTCTGCGTTCGCAGCGTGGTGCCAGGCCGGCAGCGCAGCCTCGCGCCGGCTTGCAGCGGTTTCGATCCGCGCCGCAAGTGCCGCGACCGTGGTGCAATCGAAGATGTCCTCGAACGAGAACTCGACATTGAAGTGTTCGCGCAGGCGCGAGCGCATCTGCGTCACCGCGAGCGAGTCCGCGCCGAGCGCGAAGACGTCCTGGTCGGCGCCGACCTGCGGCAGCTCCAACAGACCAGCCCAGATTTCGGCGAGCTGGGTCTCCATCGCATTGCGCGGCAGCCGGGTCTCGTCGCTGCCGTCCACTGCTGCAATCAGCCCGGCCAGCGCACCGCGTTTGACCTTGCCGCTGGCGCCCTTCGGCAGTGCCGCGACGCTGCGGATCAGGCTCGGTACCTTGTAGGCTGCGAGCCGCTTGCGTGCGAACTGGCGCAGCTGGTCGGAAGTGGCCTCGGAATTCGGCCGCAGCACCACGACGGCGGCGACGTTCTCGCCCAGCTTCGGGTGCGGCACGGCAAACACACCGGCCTCCAGCACCGCCGGGTGGCTGAGCAGGACTTCTTCCACCTCGAGCGGCGAGATCTTCTGCCCACCGCGGTTGATGACGTCCTTGATGCGGCCGACGATGAAAAGATAGCCGTCGGCATCGAGATAGCCGAGGTCGCCGGTCCGGAACCAGCCATTGCGGAACGCAGCCTGCGTCGCCGCCTCGTCATCATAGTAGCCCCGGCTCATGTTGGGACCGCGCAGCATGATCTCGCCGCGCGCGCCGCTCGCAAGCGTGCGGCCCGTCTCGTCCATGATCGCGATCTCGGGGCCGGCGGCGCGGCCGACCGATCCGACCTTGCGCAGCTCGAACGGATTGGCCGCGATCTGCGAGGCCGCTTCCGTCATCCCGTAGGTCTCCAGTACGGGAACGCCGAACGTCGCCTCCAGCCCTCGAAGAATCGCAGGCGCGAGCGAGGCCGATGCCGAGCGGATCACGCGCAGCGACGACGACCGGGCACGGTCCGGGTTCGCTTCCGCCGCCGTCAGCAATGCGCGATGAATGGTCGGCACCGCCGTGTACCAGGTCGGTTGCAGCTCCCGCATCCAGCCGAAGAAGGATGATGCGTCGAAGCCGTCGGTGCAGATCACGCTGGAGCCCGCGGCCAGCGCCGTGAGAAGGCCGGAGATCAAGCCATGGGCATGAAACAGCGGGAGGACGTTGAGCAGGCGATCGCGCGATGTGAGCGACAGCACATGGCCGGCATTGTACGCGGACAGGCAGACATTGCGATGCGTCAGCGGCACCATCTTCGGCCGCGCCGCCGTGCCTGACGTCAACAGGATGAACGCATCGTCGTCCCCGCGCGAGGGGCCGCTCGTGCTCGCCGGTCCGACCGAGGGGCCGATGAACGCGCAACCGCCGAGATCGTCTTCCGGCCCCGGCACGAAATCGATCACCGCGATATCGAGCGCCCTGGCGACGTCGCGGCTCGCCGAGTTCATGTCGGCCCGGGTCACGAGCGCCGCCAGCTTCAATTCGCTGAAATAGCGTTGCAGCTCGTCCGCCGTCAGATCCGGACTGACGGGGATGCATACGGCGGCCGACGCGACCGCGATCAATGCCAACGCGCTGTCGGCGCCGCGCGGCAGTGCAACTGCAATGCGGTCCGCAGGCGCGATGCCGAGCCCGCGCAGCGTGCCGATCAGATCCTGCGTCCGGTCGCCCAAGGCGCGGTAGGTGAGAACCGGCCGGCCAGGGGCGAGGAGTGCGGGCGCCGCCGGTGTCCTGCGCGCGTAGAGTTCGAGAAGGCCGCTGATATGCGCGAATATCTTCGTTTCGGCCGTGGCACCGGCTGATCCTTCGTCTGCTCCGGATGCAATGTCCGACAACGCCATTCCCTTTTGATCCGATTGAGCTATTCTTCCAAGAAGTTGGGGAACGCGTCCAGTCCGAGGTGAAGTTTGAGCCCCAAAATCTGTGGTTGAGGGGCCCCAGAGCCCTTCGACGGAGTGATGGTCGGGCAGAATCACCATGCTGGAGAATGAGCCGGGCACGGGGACGGAAGGCGAGCTGAAGCGCTGGCTCGAAGGTATCGGCCTCGGTCACTACACCGATCTCTTCGCGCAGCACCGTCTCGATCTCGACGTGATCGGGGACCTGACCGAATCCGATCTGGTCGGGCTCGGATTGCCGCTCGGCGATCGCAAGCGGCTCCAGCGGGCGATGGCGGCGCTGTTTCAAGCGGAAACGGCGGAGGCGCCAACCGAGGCGGTGCGTCCGCAAGCACGGGCGGAGGTCGGAGCCGAACGGCGCCAGCTCACCACGATGTTCTGCGACATGGTGGATTCCACCTCGCTGTCCGCGCAGTTCGATCCCGAAGACGTCCGCGACATGATTGCGGGCTTCCGCGAAACCTGCGTTCGCGTGGTGAAGCATTACGAGGGCTTTGCCGCCCGTTTCGTCGGCGACGGTATCCTGGTCTATTTCGGCTATCCGACCGCACATGAGGACGATGCCGAGCGCGCGGTGCGCGCCGGGCTCGAGATCGTGCGGGTGCTGTCGACGGCGCACGCGGTCGAGCAGCGCGGTGCGCTCAGCCATTCACCCGCCGTCCGTATCGGGATCGCGACCGGCCTCGTCGTGGTCGGCGACCTCGTCGGGCAGGGCACCGAAGAACGCGACTCCGCGGTCGGCGAAACCGTCAATCTCGCTGCGCGCCTGCAGGCCCTGGCGCCGCCCAATGGCGTGGTGATCTCGGCTTCGACGCAGTCGCTGCTGAAGGGGAAGTTCGACTACCGCAATCTCGGCGTCCATGTCCTGAAGGGGATCTCCGAGAAGGCACAGGCCTGGCACGTGGTGCGCGCCTCGCGGGTGGAGACCCGTTTCGCCGCCGCCAGGGGCTCGCGGTTGACGCCGCTCGTCAACCGCGAGGAGGAGATCGCGCTGTTGATGGGGCGCTGGCAGCAGGCCAAGGACGGCGACGGCCAGGTCGTGGTCAAGTTCGGCGAGCCCGGCATCGGCAAGTCGCGCATCATCCAGGAAATCTTCGAGCGGATATCGGGCGACCGCCATGGACAAGTCTCGCTGCAATGCTCGCCTTACTACACCTCCACGGCTTTCCATCCGTTCGTCGACCAGCTCAAATTCTCCCTCGGCCTCGATCGCGAGGAGTCGTCCGCGCTGTCGCTGGCGAGCCTCGAGACCGCGATCGCCGCCGCTCATGGCGACATCGAGCAGGTCACGCCGCTGTTTGCCGCGCTGCTGTCGATACCGACCGGAGACCGCTATCCGCCGCTCGAACTGTCGCCGCGGCAGCAGAAGGATGCGACCGTCGTGGCGCTGGTCAACCATTTCCTCGGCCTTGCGCGCGAGATGCCGCTGGTGATCGCGTTCGAGGACCTGCACTGGATCGACCCGACGTCCCGCGAGGTGATCGACCTTCTGGTCGACCGGCTGCAGAACCGGCCGATCCTGGTCATCATCACCGCCCGCACCGAATTCCAGCCGAGCTGGAACGCGCATTCGCACATCACCACCGTGGTCCTGAACCGCCTGAGCCGGCAATTGCGCACGACGCTGGTCGAGCGCGTGGCGGGACGCGAACTGCCCAAGGAGGTCGTCGAGGAGATCATCGTCAAGACCGACGGCGTGCCGCTGTTCTTGGAAGAGCTGACCAAGACGGTTCTCGAATCCGACCTTCTGACCGAGCGGCACGGGCGCTATGTGCTGTCCGGGCCGTGGCGGCAGCTCGCAATCCCGGCAACCCTGACCGACTCGCTGATGGCGCGGCTCGACCGGATGGGACCGTTCAAGCGGATCGCGCAGATCGGCGCCACGATAGGTCGCGAGTTCTCGTACGAGACGCTGCACGCCGTCGCCAACACGCCGGCCGAGCAGATCGTGGCGGCACTCAATCATCTGGAGGAGGCGGGGCTGATCATGCGCCGCGGCCATCCACCGGACGCGCTCTACTCCTTCAAGCACGTGATGATCCAAAACGCCGCGCATGCGAGCCTGTTGCACAGCGAGCGGCGCAAGCTGCATTCTCGGATCGTCCAGGTGCTTTCCGAAATGTATCCGGAGAAGTCCGAGCGCGAGCCGGAGTTGCTCGCCCATCACCTGACCGAATCCGGCCAGAGCGAGGGCGCCGCCAGCTTTTGGCTCAAGGCCGGCAAGCAGGCGGCGAGGAGCGGCGCCAATCTGGAGGCGATCGGCCATCTGCGCCGCGGCCTCAGCGTCGTGCACGCCAGCGCGGGCATACCGGGGGCCGACGAGATGGAGCTCGAGCTGCGCATCGCACTGGGCAATTCGCTGATTGCCGCCAAGGGCTATGCGGTGCAGGAAGTCGAGGAAAACTACATCCGCGCGCTGGAGCTTGGCCATCAGCTTGATGACGACGAAAAGGTCTTCGCGGCCACTCGCGGACTCTGGGTGTGCCATTTCATCCGCGCCGATCTCACCCGCGCGCACGATCTCAGCGTCGAGCTGTTGAGATTCGCCAAGCGGCAGCGGCTGAGCGAGCGTTCGCAGCCGGCGCAGCAGACCGGGTATCTGATCGAGGCGCACCGTTCGATCGCGATGACCATGCTCTATCGCGGCCGCTTTGCCGCCTCGCAGCATCATTTGCACCGCTGCATCAATCTCTACAGCCCCGATTTGCACTCCGACCTGATGGAGCGGCACGGCACCGATCCCGGCGTCGTCTCGCTGTCCTATCTCGGCTATCTCCTCTGGTTTCTCGGCCGGCCCGACGCGGCGCGCCAGCACAGCGAGCAGGCGATCGCCAATGCCGAGAAGATCCGCCATCCCTTCACGCTCGCCTTTGCGCTCGTGTTCGGCGCCTATCTCTGCCAGCATCTGCGCGATGTCGAGGGTACCCGCGACCACGCCAACCGCGCCATGATCATCGCCAGCGAGCACAATTTCCTGCACTGGAAGCAGCAGGCGACGATCCTGCGCGGCTGGGCGCTGACGCAGCTCGGCGAGACCGACGAAGGCCTCAGCCAGATGCGCTTCGGCCTCGACGAGTACGAGGCGATGGATTCCTGGCTCGCCGGCTGCTGGTTCCGCTGCCTGCTCGCGGAAGCCTACGCCAAGGTCGGGATGCGGGATGCCGCCTTGCGCGCGCTGGACGGCGCGCTCGCAACCGCGCGGCGGACCGGTGATCATTCCTACCTCGCCGAGGTCTATCGCCTACAAGGCGAGATCATCCTGTCGGATGGCGATCCCGCCTCGGTGCAGGAGGCCGAGGAGCTGTTCGCCCAGTCGCTGGCGACCGCGCGCAAGCAGGGTGCGCTGTCCTGGGAGCTTCGCACCGCCGTCAGCCTCGCGCGCCTGTCGCTCGAAGCCGGCAGGCGCGAGGACGCAAGTCTCCTGCTCGCGCCGGTCGTGGGCAAGTTCAGCGAAGGTTTCAACACGCCGGACCTGAAGCAGGCGATGCAGCTCGTGACCGAGCTCGGGACCGACACGCCCGCGCGCGAACAGGCCGATCTGTGACATGCGCGATCTTGCCGCCGCGCGTGCGCGCTACGTGGAGCGGATTGCCAGGCGCGAGCGGATTTCCTCGCCCCGCCTGCTCGAGGCGCTCGCCACCGTTCCGCGCGAGGATTTTCTGTCGAAGGGGCCCTGGCGCATCAAGAGCGAGGCGGCGCGCAGCTACCGGCTGACGCCCGACGCGGATCCCGTTCATCTCTACGATAATGTGCTGGTCGCGATCGACGCCCGCCGCAAGCTCGACACCGGCTTGCCGAGCCTGTGGGCGCATCTCATCGACATTCTCGACGTCAGGGAGAGGGACCGCGTCGTGCAGATCGGCTGCGGACTTGGCTATTTCTCCGCGGTGCTGTCGAAGATGGTCGGTCCGAAGGGCAGCGTACGTGCGATCGAATGCGACGAGCGGCTCGCGGCCCGGGCGGCGAACCACCTGCACGGATATCGCAACGTCACGGTCGTCAACGGCGACGGATGCAAGGACGTCGGCGAACCCGCCGACGTGATCATCGTGCATGCCGGCTTCCCGCAGCCGCACCCGCTCTGGCTCCAGTCGCTCCGTCCGCGCGGCCGCCTCCTGGTGCCGCTGACCCAGCGGGATCGCGAAGGCGCGGCGCTCAGGATCACGCGCAAGGGCAGGGGGTTTGAAGCTGAGGCAATCCAGCAGATCCGGATCTTTCCCGGCCAGGGCCGCGGCACGACCGCCCTCGACGACCGCGTCGCCGACTGGTGGCAGCGAGCATCAGCCCTGGCACCGCTGCGCTTTCGCAGCCTCGCGCAGGGGCTGCCGGCGGATGGCTAATACTTCGTTTCATTTTACCTTGATTGCGATCGCAAGTTTCCAACGCCTCCCATTGCCGCTATGAGTGTGGCCTGACTGCCATTCGAGCGCGCGCCATGCATTCCGTTGCCCTGCTGACTGCCAGCTACGCTAAGGATATCGAGCGCTTTTCGCTGCTCAGCGAGAGCATCGACACCTGGCTCTCGGGATATACGCGGCATTATGTTCTCATTAACGATGAGGACGTTCCGCTGTTCGCGCGGTTCGCCTCCGACAAGAGGGTCATCGTTCCGGCCTCGCGCTACCTGCCGAAATGGCTGTTCGCGGTGCCGCCGGCCCTCCAGTTCCTCAGCAGCCGGCGTGTCTGGCTCTCGCTGCTGTCGTCACCCGTGCATGGCTGGCACATCCAGCAGATCCTGAAGATCGCCGGGGTCCTCAATGCGCCCGAGCAGCGCGTCTGCATCCTGGATTCGGACAATCTGTTCTTCCGCGAATTCGACGTCGGCCTATATGCCGGCGGCGAAATGACGCCGCTCTTCGTCACCCGCAAGGCGATCGGCGCGGACCACCCGGTGCATGGCGTGTGGCTCCGCACCATCGATCAGCTTCTGGGTATCAAGGAACGCTCGTTCCCGGCGGACGACTATGTCGGCAATGCGCTGGTCTGGGACAAGGACTCCGCGCGCGCGATGACCGACGCCATCAAGTCGGCGACGGGCCTCAGCTGGGCGCTGGCATTGTGCCGGAAGAAGAAGTTCTCCGAATATCTGCTTTACGGGAACTTCGTCGCGAACTCGCCGGAACACCTGGCGAGACATCGGGTCACGGAAGACAGCATCGCGGTCTCGCACTGGGACGACACGCCGCTCGACCGCCCGGCGATCGAGGCCATGATGCGCACGGCCTCGCCCGAGCAGGTCGCGCTCTGCATTCAGTCCTATTCGTCGACCTCGATCGACGACATCCGCGACGTGTTCCGCCTCTCCTCGCGCGACCGTCGCAGTCCGAGCCTTGCTCCCGATCACATCGGAGATGCGCCCGCGTTCGAAACGCCGAAGACACGCTGAGGACCAGCGCCTCAGGCGTCCTTCGTAAACTTGCTGATGACGTCCATGAACGGCTTCGGCTTGAACTCGCCGTCGAGCGGCAGCGGGCGGTTTGGCTGCTTGTCCTTGCGGGCGAAGGTGCCGTTGATCCAGCTGTAGCGGTCCGAGATGCCCCAGGTCAGGATCGAGCGCACCGGGCCGCTGGTCGAGATCGCCGTGAGCAGATCGTCGACGCGCTTGGCGACGATGGCGTCGCGCTCCGCCGGATTGCCCGCCAGCTTCTGGTCGTCGACGTCGAGCTCGGTGACCAGCACCTCGAGTCCCCAGGAACGCAGCTCGGCCACGAACTCGGCGAGCCCGTGCGTGTCGATCTCGAGCTCGGCGTGCAGATGCGACTGCAGGCCCACTGCGTGGAGCGGAACGCCCTGGTCGAGCAGGTCCATGATGAGGTTGCGATAGGCTGCCCGCTTGGCGATGAACGAGTCCTTTGCCGACTCGATGTCGTATTCGTTGATCGCGAGCTTGACGAAGGGATCGGCCGCAGCTGCCGTGCGGAACGCCAACGGAATCCAGCCTTGACCCAGATGCTGCGTCCAGAACGTGTCACGCCGATCCTTCGGACTGCGGGGATTGTCCGGGATCGGCTCGTTCACGACATCCCACGACGTCAGCTTGTCCTTGTAGTAGGAGACCACGGTGCCGATGTGATCGCGATACGCGCGCTCGACGCCCTTGGTGGTCTTGATCTGCTTGGTCCAGTCCGGAATGTCGTGATACCAGGCGAGTGCGTGGCCGCGCATCGTCAGGTCGTTCGCCTGCGCGAAATCAAGGATCGCGTCGGCGCGTTCGAAGGCGAACGTATGCGCGTCCGGCCGCAGCATCGGCCATTTCAGCTCGAGCACCGGCACCACCTGGGTGCAATAGGTGCTGATGGCCTCGCCAAGCCTGGGATCGGCTTCCAGGTCCCAGAGCGTCGCCGCAGCGCCATAGCCGGGCCGGCGCTGGGCGCGTTTCGATGCCGGCACTGCGGACGCAGATGAGCCCGCCGCGAGGGCCGCGGCGCCGCCGAGGAGAAATTCGCGTCTGTCGAGCCCGGTCACGCGTGACGCTGCATCGCGGCTTCCGCGATCTCGTAGTAGTGAAGCGCGCCTTTCTCGAGCGTCAGGTGGTCCAGCACATAGTCGCGCGGCGCGAAGTCCCCCGCGCCGACGCGCGACCAGAAGTCGTCCCAGCCGGCGGTGAATCCGCTGGCATCGGTGAAGGTCATGCCACAGCGCCCGTCGAAATAGGGCACCGAGGACACGTCGCCTTCGAACCTCACCTTGTCCGGGAAGTATTTCGGATCCTGCCACGGCCCGCCGCGGTCCCAGGCAAAGACTGGAACGCCGCTCGACAGCGCCTGCTGGCAGGCGATGCCCTGGCTTTCGTGCTCGCAGAGGAAGACCATGCTGCGGCAACGCGCCAGCGCGGCCTTGTAATCGTCTTCCTTGTAGTGCCCGTAGCGGATCACTTCGACGGTACGTCCGCTTGCCTCGAGATGACTGCGGATCGGCTCGATCAGCTCTCGCTCGTACCGTCCTTGGTCCCAGCGGACCTTGTCGTAGAGCAGCACGTCGACGCTCTTCTGATCCGCCGGCGCGGGTGTCCAAAGATCGGTCTCGATGCCGACCGGCCAGGCGCCGACGTGGGGCCAGTGCGGACGGAACATGTCGGCATACCAGGCGCACGGCACCAGCACGCGCCTCACGTCGAGGTCCTTCAGGCTCTCCGGCGCATCGATCGGGTGGTCATACATGGCGACGCCGAGCAGGAGCGGGTTCTTCCACTTGAACCAGTCGAGCACGAACGGCCGGCCGATGATGCAGGCCAGTTCTTCGGGGTGCTTCCGGATGTGGCGATAGTCGTTGACGCGGTAGCGGATGCCGAGCCGATCGAGGCCTGCGCAGAGATTGAGCAGGACGCGCCGCTGGCCGCTGATGAAGGACTTGCCCAGCAGCAAACGTCGCAGCAGTGGCCGGAGATGGCGGTCGCCGGGAAACCAGCGGTCGTCCCGTTCTTCGAAGAAGAGGTTGAGGACCATCCTGTCGCGGCCTCCTGCGCCGAAATCCGAAGGAACCGCAGGCACGTTGGTGCCGCGACGCGGCAGCGAGGCCGGTTTCAGCCGGGTTGGTTCGGCAACGTCCATATCGGTCACATCAGCGCATCGGAGGAGTCGAGCGACGTTTCGCCATCATTGCTTCTTTTCCGTGATCGCACCGGCCGCTTCAAGGACAGGGCAAATTTAACGCTAACGCGCGATAACCGCTCGCTCGCGCCATTCGCGGTCCGATTTGCAGGCTTGTGCGGCTATCCTTGCCGATGCCAGCGGCGCAATCCGATTGTCACACCAAAGTCCAACTGCCTTAACGTCTCGTTAATCCTGATGGCCGCCAACGGTCCCTTGCTCGCATGCTGAACCGCCATTTCTCGATCTATCTGGTCGCCTACATCCTGCCCGCGGCGGTGGGCTTCTTCGCTGTCACCGCCTATACGCGGCTCCTGAGCCCGGCGGAATACGGCGTCTATGTCGTCGGCATCAGCCTTGCGGGCATTCTCGGCGCGATCTTCTTCGCCTGGATCAAGCTGTCGGTGTCCCGCTATCAGGCGATGTCGGCGGAGGTCGATTTCCGCGGCACGGCGATGGTCGCCTTCGCTCTCACGGCCGCGGTGCTCTGCGCCACCACTCCGCTGGTCTTCCTGTTCCGCAGCGACGTCAGTGTCGAGTTGCTGCTCGCCAGCATGTTCGTCGCGATCATGGCCAACGCGGTCGACGTCGGCCAGGAGTTCGAGCGCGCCAAATTGCGCCCCTACCGGTTCGCGGCGATCTCGATCGTGCGCAGCGTCTCCAGCGTTGGCTTCGGTCTGCTCGGCATCTGGCTCGGCTGGGGTGGATTGGGACTGCTCGCCGCGTTTGGTCTGGGGTCGCTCACGGGCATCATCCTGAACCTCGTCGGCGACCGCACCCGGATCGCGCGTTTCCAGCGCAGCCAGTTCATGCAGCTGGCGCGCTACGGCCTGCCGCTGACACTGGCTGGATTGTCCGTCGCCGTCTATTCGGCCTCCGACCGGCTCATTGTCGCCTATTTGCTCGGCAAGGACGCTGCCGGCATCTTCGGCGTTGCCGCCGATCTGCCGCGCCAGTTCATGGTCATGATCGCATCCAGCGTTGCCGCGGCGACCGTGCCGCTGGTGTTCCGGTCATTGTCGGAGAACAACGGCGAGACGACACGCGAGCGGCTGACCGAAAGCCTCGAGCTCCTGCTGGTCGTCGTTGCGCCCGTGGCGGTCTGGCTCGCGCTCGCCGCGGACCAGGTGGCCGGCACGCTCGTCGGCATCGACTTCCGCGCCGGCGTCTCGGCGCTGCTGCCGACCCTGGTGCTCGCCCGCTCCTTCGGTATCGCCAACCAGTTCTACGTGCAGATCAGCTTCCAGCTCGCCGAGCGGCCCTTCATGCTGTCGGCGCAATCCTTCCTCACGCTCGTGGTCAGCGTGATCCTGATGTTCGCGCTGATCCCCGGCTATGGCCTCCACGGCGCGGCGCTGGCAACGCTGGCGACCGAGGCGATCGGCTTCCTTGCTGCCGTCGTCCTGATGCATCGGGCCCACCCGGTCCCGTTCGAGTTCAACCGCCTCGCCGGCGTTGCCGTCTCCGCAGCCGTGATGGCGGCCGCGATCCTGATCGCGCGATCGCAAGCGGGCGGCACCGGCCTCGTGCCGCTCGCCATCGTCAGTCTCGCCGGCGGCCTCGCTTATGCGGCTGCGGCCTGGTTGCTGAATGTTGCGAACGTGCGAACGTTGTCGCTGCGTTTCCTGCGAACGTTGAACCGCAAGGCGCTGGGCGTCTAGCGAGCGTGCCGCCCGGCGTCGGCCCGCAAGGCTGCCCCACAGGCTTGCCCGGACATTCTGCCGCAGCGATCGGGGCCAGCTTCGGGCCAGCCTCGGCCGTAGGCCGCCTTCCGCCTGCGCAAACCGTCGTATATGAGAGATTTGTCGCGGGAACGTGCCGAATCTCGCCACAGACGGAACGTAAGGCGGCTGCGATTTCTTAATCCAATGATTCCAATCTGACGCGTGATCGACACAGGCGGACTGGCATTTCGACCGAGGATGGCATGAGAAACCGACTGACGACGGCGAAATCCACCCTGGCGATGCGGCGTTGGGGGCCTCCCGGAATTGTGGCCTTGGCGGCAATGGTCGCATTGACCGCGACCCCGGCGACCGCTGCCAAGCAGCCGCGCCAGGCGGCCGAGGCTGTGGCGCCGCGCGTGGCCGGCGAGCCGATCATGGCGATCGTGTCGATCAAGAGCCAGCAGGTCACTTTCTACGATGCCGACGGCTGGATCATGCGCGCGCCGGTGTCGACCGGCACCACGGGCCGCGAGACGCCGGCCGGCGTGTTCGCCATCGTCGAGAAGGACAAGGACCACCGCTCGACCATGTATGACGATGCCTGGATGCCGAATATGCTGCGCATCACCTGGAACGGTATCGCGCTGCATGGCGGACCACTGCCCGGCTATGCCGCCTCGCACGGCTGCGTGCGCATGCCGTTCGGCTTTGCCGAGAATCTGTTCGACAAGACGAATATCGGGATGCGCGTGATCATCTCGCCGCACGACGCAGTTCCGGCCGACTTCTCCCACCCCTCGTTGTTCGTGCCGAAGCCGGACGCGATCGCGGCAGCGCCCGGCCTGGCCGACAAGCTCTCCGCCGAGGCCGAGGAGGCCGCGAGGGCCGCTGATGCGGCCAAGAAGGCTGCTTCCGCTGCCGCGAAGGAAGCTGCCTCGCTTCCCGCCGCGCTGCGCAAGCTGGAACAGCAGAAGGCCCGCGCAGATGCCGAGCTCGCCTTCGCCGACAGGACGCTTGCGAACGCCAAAACCGATCAGGCCCGCGCCAAGGCCGAGGAGCTGAAGCAAAAGGCGGCGGCCAAGGCGGCCGACGCGGCGGCGCAGCTCGAGGCCGCCAGGGCCGCCGCGCAGCCGAAGCGCGATGCGGTGGCCGCCACGAAGGAAGCCGCGAAGGCGGCCGCGGCGCGGAAAGCCGACGCCGTCAAGGCGGCGACCGACGCGAAGCTCGCAGGCGAGCCGGTCTCGGTCTACATCAGCCGCGCGACGCAGAAGCTCTACGTGCGGCGGAACACGCACAAGCCGGCGCCCGACGGCGGCGGCGAGGTGTTCGACACCAGCATCGAGGTTCCCGTCACGATCCGCAATCCCGACCAGCCGCTCGGCACGCATATCTTCACGGCGATGGCGAAGACCGATACCGGACTGCGCTGGAACGTGGTCACGATCGAGAACGGCGACGAGGCGAGGAATGCGCTCGACCGCATCACCATCCCGCAGGACGTGTGGGATCGCATCGGGCCGACCGCGTTGCCGCGCTCGTCGATCGTCGTCTCGGATGAGCCCCTGAGCAGCGAAACCAATTACCGCACCGAGTTCGTCGCGGTGCTGAGCAACGAGCCGCAGGGCGGTTTCATCACGCGCAAGCCGACCGCGCCTGCCATGATCGCGAGCGACGACGGCTGGGACAACGGCGGCAACGGCTTCGGCTTCTTCTTCCAGCAGCGCGATCCCTACGTCCAGCCGGCCAATCCGCGCCGGCGCAGCCAGTATCAGTACTATCAGCCGGCGCAGCCGATGCAGCGCGGCTTCTGGTAGGGAAGCCGCCGCGCGCATCGTCGCTGCGGACATCATCCGAGGTCGGCCACAGCCTGGCCCAGCCGCAGCTCAATGTCGGAACGGAGCTGGAGGCCGCGTTCGACCAGAGCCGCCGCACGCGCGCGGGTGGCTGGGTGGGAGGCCGAGCTGAAGAAAGCCGACAGTGCCGCCGGAAAGACGCTGTCCGCCGGCAGCGTGACGTCGTTCATCAGGGCCTTGGCACCGACCAGCGCATGCTTTTCGAACGAGGCGAGGCGGCGTGCGAATGCATCGACGAATGCCTCGATCTCGCTGTCCGGCAGGGCTCTGTTGACGTAGCCGTAGCGCTCGGCGAGGTCGGCTGAAAAGTCGTCGGCGCCCAAGATCACCTCCAGCCCGCGCCCGCGTCCCATCAAGTCGGCCAGCCGCGCCATCGGATTTCCACCGGGTACCGAGCCGAGCCCGACCTCGAACTGCCCCAGGATCGCGCGCTCGCGACTGGCGAAGCGCATATCGCAGGCGAGGACGAATTCGCTCCCCGCGCCGCGTGCGCGGCCATTCCGGTCGGACCGGGCGGCATCGCTGCGACCTTGGTCTTGTCGGCAAGCACGTCCCAATGCGCGAGGAAGAAATCAGGGTCGGCACTCCGGAATACCACAACCTTCACATGCGCGTCGGTTTCGAGCGCTGCAAGCAGATCCTGCAGTTCGCCAATCGTGTCTGGATCGATCAGGTTGATGGGCGGATTGTTGAACGTGGCGGTCCAGAATGCTGGCAGCGGCTTCTCGATGGTGATCTGTCGGGTCATTGTGGTCTCCAGAGATGTTGCGAGGATGTTCGGGCGCATTCGGGCTTGTTGCCCTCCCCGGCGCGCGAGCATCCCTGCCGGGATACCGGCCGATCCGGTCCGATCAGCCGTCCCGATCTTTCGTTGATCCAGCTCATTTGGCAGCGATGACTGCCACCCGGCTTGATGACAGCGCCGCGACGATCTCGTCCGTGGTCACGATGGCACTGGCGTAGTTCGGCATGTTGATGTCGAGCGCTGCGTGCATCATCTCTTCGGAGTAGTCGGCAACCGCATCCTTGACGACGGTGACATCGTAGCCGAGCTCGGCAGCAAAGCGGACGGTCGCTTCGATGCAGGTGTGCGCGATCAATCCGATGACGATCAGTCGCTGGACGCCATGCCGCTTCAGCTGGAGATCCAGATCGGTATTGGCGAAACCGCTGGAGCACCAATGCTCGCTGGCGACGATCTCGCCGGGCGCCGGCACGAACTCGGCGCGGAACTCGCCGCCCCAGGTGCCGAATTCAAAGCTCCTGTTCCTCCACGCTCTCCGCTGGATCGGCGCAATGTACTTCCAGGATGCATAATCGCCTTCGCGGTAGCGATGATGCATGGCGTAGAAGACGCGAAGCTTCGCGTCGCGCGCGGCCTGCAGAACAGAGCTGGCCCCGGTTGTTTGGACAGCGCCCCGCTGGATTTAAGTGGATTCCTGCCGGGTTATGCTGAACGCGGGGCTTTACGGTTTTGTCGTTGCGTCGGGAGGGCGTAGCCCGACCAGAGCGACGACAAAACCGTCGGCGACGGTCATGCGGCCATCACCATAGCTTGCGTACCGAAGTAAGCCTCGTCGGGCGTGCGCCCGTCAAGGCTCGAGTGAGGGCGTCCCTGATTGTAGAAGGCCAGATACTTGGCAATTGACGCTCGCGCCTCGGACACGCTGTCGTAGGCGCGGAGATATACTTCTTCGTATTTGACCGTGCGCCAGAGCCGCTCGACAAACACGTTGTCGCGCCAGGCGCCCTTGCCGTCCATGCTGATGGCGATCTTCGCGTCCAGCAGCACATCGGTGAACTCGAGGCTGGTGAACTGGCTGCCCTGATCCGTGTTGAAAATCTCGGGCCTGCCGTGCTTCGCCAACGCCTCCTGGACCGCTTCGACGCAGAAGGCCGCCTCCATTGTGATCGAGACGCGATGGGCCAGGACCCGTCGGCTGAACACATCGACGACCGCCGCGAGATAGACGAAGCCACGCCGCATCGGAATGTAGGTGATGTCCATTGCCCACGCATGGTCGGGCCGCTCGATCTTCAATCCGCGCAACAGGTACGGGTAGATCTTGTGACCCGGAGCCGGCTTGCTCGTGTTCGGGCGACGATAGACCGCCTCGATCCCCATGCGCTTCATCAGCGTCGCGATGTGGCGGCGACCGGCGTATACGCCCTCCCGCCGCAGCAACGATCGCAGCATACGCGCTCCCGCGAAGGGATAATCGAGATGCAGCTCATCGAGCCGACGCATCAAGGCAAGGTCCTCGGCCGAAACTGGCCGAGGTTCATAGTAGACCGTGCTGCGAGCCAGCTTCAGGACCTTCGCCTGGCGCACGATAGAAAGATCATGATCGCGGTCGATCATCGCTTTGCGCTCAGCAGGCCCGCCTTGGTGAGCGCGCCGGACAAAAAATCGTTTTCCAACGCCAGCTCGCCGATCTTGGCATGTAACGCCTTCAAATCGACCGGCGTCTCGGCCGATGTCTTGTCATGCCCAAACACGCCGGCGGCGCCTTCCAGGAGCTGGTTTTTCCAGATCGTGATCTGGTTCGGATGAACATCAAACAGTTGCGCCAGCTCCGCCAGTGTCTTGTCGCCTTTGACCGCAGCCAAAGCAACCTTCGCCTTGAATGCCGGAGAATGCGTCCGGCGGCTCTTCTTCGTCATCTTCGCTCCTGATTCGCAGCAAGAATCCTCGCCGCTGTCAGGCAGAAAATCCACTCAAGCTACTGTCCGAATTTGCGGGGCCAGCTCTGAACCTGCTGCATGTGCGGAACGCAATTGTTCGATTCGGCGACGGCCTTGATCCGCGGCCAGATCTTGCCGCCTTCCGAAATGAAGTCGTTATAGGGATCGACCACCAGGAGCGCCGTGACGGTCTTGTCGTAGGACAGGTCGGTCATGGGACTCTCCGTCGTCAGGTGTTCGCCAGGGCCGCGCGCTCGATGCTGGCGGCGAACAATGGCGTTTCGCCCTGATTGTGGGCGATCGAGGCGGGCTGGCGCTGGGCGCGGAACAGGTCGAACGGAATGCCCTGCTTGCCGATGAGCGCCATGAACTCGTCCGTCGCGTACGACCTGACGCGGTTGGTGAACTCGCACTTGCCGGGCTCGATCTCCTTCACGCTCAGCTCCCAGGTCACATGAATGGTGGTGCGTCCATTGGGCGTGAACACGTCGGAGGTGGAGTCGAGGATGAGATGGTCCTTCTCGCCGAGCGTCTCGACATAGTGCTGCACCATGAGGCTGCCGCCGATGATCTCGACATTGATGGACATCCGCTTGCCGTCCGGGGCTGTCGTGAAGCCCGCGGCGATGTGCGCAGGCGAGCAGCCCTGATACTCGCGTTCCGGCAGGTTGAAGCACCATTCGGGTATGTCGATCCGGTCGATCGGTGCGTTGATGATGGCGGTGAAACTTGAATCGACGATCTGGTTATTGGTCATCTCCGGAACTCCTCATCGGGTTGCAGGCTCGAGGCTTCACGGCCCTGTGTCTCGACGCTGCGCTGTGTGCTCGCAGGGTCGGCTGGCCGCTCGTCCTGCAACCAAATTGGCGCGGGCCGCCGGAAATTGCTCGTTATGGGTTGTTATAGGTCGTTAGCTTCTGCGGAGCCGTGGAAAGCGCGCGGAAAACGCGCAGGCAGTCGCCCGCCGGCGATAGGACGGCCCGGTGTTAGGGACTGCGAGATTTTGTTATGGCGGCGATCGCCGGGAGGCCGCAGGTTTGCGCCCCCGGGGGGGGTGGATGCTCACGCCGTTGGTCTCGAAGGCGAGCCGAGAGCGCAGTGGATTGCGGCTTCGGCAATTACGCGCGCGCCTCGATCACGATAGCCTGGATCTTGCCCTCGACCGGGCCGGAGCCATGGCGCGTCCGGATCGCCTCGGCAACGATATCAGTCGCAGCCTGAAGCTTGCTGGCATCCTTTGCCTCGATCTCGCTGCGCAGCGGTGTGCCCTGGCAGAGCGCGGTGGCGACATATTCGGCCGACGGCGCGCGGCTGATCTCAGACCGGGTTTCGATCGATATGTCACGGAAGCCAGCCCGTTCAAGGTCGCCTCTGATGACGGTCTTGTCGCAATAGCCGTGCGGCGTCCGGATCATGAAACGGGGCGGATCGTCGGGAAACAGCTTTTCGAGCGCGACCATCGCTTCCTGCGTGAGCACATTGTCCTCGATGCGATCCCAGACGTTGAAGACGAACGTGCCGTCCGCCTTCAGGACTCGCTTCACCTCTCCGTAAGCCTTGATCCGGTCCGGAAAGAACATCGCGCCGAACTGGCAGCAGACCACGTCGAACTCGGCATCGTCGAAGGGCAGGGCCATTCCGTCCGCCTGGCGCCAGGTGATGCGATCATCACCCGCCTGGCGCTGCGCGGCAACAGCCAGCATCGGCTCGTTCAGATCGGTCGCAACGTAGCGGATGCCGCCCGGCAGCGCCGCCGCCACGGCGCGTGTCACCGCGCCGGTGCCTGCCGCGATCTCCAGCAGCACGGAGGGCGAGAGCGCAGCGACGCGTCTTGCAATGTCCTCGGCGTAAACGGCGAAGATCATCGGGACGAGATATTCGTCGTAGAGTCTTGGAATCGAGCCGGCGAAAACCTTGTCAGTGTCGGACATGATTGCCTCCCTGAAGGTTCGGACACGGCTTCAGACTAGCATGATTTGGCCTCGGTCCTTACGTCGTCTTGCGCGCTTCGAACGACATCGGCCAAGCCGGTGATCGGTCCTATGATCGGCTCCCGCCGACCTCGCGGATCGGTCGCGTGCCGTCCCAGCTCATCGCGGCCTGCCGGACCTTCTCGAAGAACGGTCCCTTGGTGCCGCTGATGTCGGAGATCTCGATCACGGTGCCCGGATGGGCCTGCGTGTCGAAATAGGCAAAGCGCCCCTTGTCGCCGCCGATCTGGCCCTCATGGCCGACCCTGTAGCCGAGTCCGAGCGCCCTGTCGTAGAGCGCCTGATAGTCGTGGCTCCAGTACGACATGTGCTGGAGTCCTTCGTGCCCGGCGTCCAAGAATTCCTTGTACAGTGAAGGCGCGTCGTTGCGCTGCTGGATCAACTCGATCTGGAGATCGCCGGAATTGGCGAGGGCAATGCTCATCTCGACCGCGGAATCCTGACCGCGATGGCGGAACCAGTCGGTCTCAACCCGGGCCATGTAGTACCAGGGACCGACGCCCATCACCTCGATCCAGTGCGTCATTGCGGCGTGGATGTCCCGCACCACATATCCGTTCTGGCGCACCGCGCCGAAGATGCGGCTCATGCCCGCGCTCCTTTTCTAATCCAATCACGTCAGTGCTATCGCATAAGACCAGCGGAGGGCTGCCGGACGAGCGCGGCCTGCATGGTTCGAGACGCCCGCTTTGGCGGGCTCCTCACCATGAGGGTCTTGAAATCTCGCCGCAAAACGCGACCCTCATCCTGAGGGCCCGCTACAGGCGGGCGTCTCGAAGGATGCCGCAAGCAAGCTCTCCGCCACTTTCTTCATGTGCGATAGCCCTGCTATTCACTTGACCTCGATCCCGGCGTCCTTGGCAACCTGCTTCCAGGCTGCGATGTCGCGAGCATTGATATCACGCTGTTCCTCGCCGGAGACGAATTGCGGGGTGATGCCGAGCCCGAGCAGCTTTTCCTTCACAATGGCATCGCCGAGCGCCTCCTTGAGCGCCGCCGACAATTTCTGCGCGGTTGGCGGAGCGAGTCCCGCCGGCGCATACATCGCCCAGGACAGGCTGCGGTCGAATGGCACGCCCTGTTCCTTGTAGCTGGCGACATCCGGCAGGCTCGGCGAACGTTCGCCGCAGGCGGCGAGCGCCTTGATCGAGCCGTCCTTCACCAGCGGCGTCGCCGTCGCGACGTCGAGCGTCGCAAGGGAGATATGGCCGCCGAGCAGATCGCCGGCAAGCTTCGCGATGCCGTTGAACGGCACGTGATCCATCTTGATGCCGGTCTGCTGCATCAGGATCTCCGCGCAGAATTGCCCGGTCGAGCCGACGCCCCAGCTGCCGTACTGGATCGGCTCGCCTTTCCTGGCCAGCGCGACCAGGCCCTTGATGTCATTGGCGGCAAAATTCCTGGTCGCGACCAGCATGATCGAGGAGGTGCCGACGCGGCCGATGGTCGTGAAATCCTTGATCGGATCGTAGGGCAGTTTTGGATAGATCGCGGGGGCAAGCACATGCGTGGTCATGCCGCCGACGGTGATGGTGTAGCCGTCATTCGGAGATGTCGCGACCATCTGCGTGCCAAGCGTGCCGGCAGCACCGGTGTGGTTCTCGATATAGATGCTCTGTCCGAGCGTCTTGCTCATCCTGTCCGCAAGCAGCCGGCCGACCACGTCGCCGCCGCCTCCGGCCGCATAGGGCAGCAGCATTCTGATCTTGCGGGTGGGATAGGCGGCAGGATCCTCGGCGCGTGCTGGCAATGCCGCCGACAGCAACGCGAGCAATGCGAGCGTGACCGTCCTGAGCTTCATGATGGTTTTCCCTAATCCTCGAAACGAAATCGATATGCCTCGCCGTGCCGGATCACGCGCCCCGCGGTCGGCGCCGGGAAATGGCCGGTGAGCAGATAGCTCGGCGTGTCCGCGAGCTCCTCCAGCAGCGCCATTCGCGTTGCGAGTGCCGCAGCCGGATCGACGTCGGCGGCATTCGACAGCCACGGCGCGGCGCACTGGATCGGATGATGGATGACGTCACCCGACATCACCGCGTGATCGTGGCCGCCGTTGAGGTGGATCTGCATGTTGCCGGCGGTGTGGCCGGGCGCCGGCGCGAAGCGCAGGGCCGCGTCGCGATCGCTAAACAGGCGGTGGTCGCTCTCGACCAATTCGGCGAGGCCGGCCGCGACCACCGGCAGCACGGAATCCGCGAACGAGCCGTGGTTCACCGGGTTGTTCGGCGCAGCATTGTGCGCGGCCTCGAAATGGCGGTACTCGGCCCGCCCCATCAGATAGCGCGCGTTGGGGAAGGTCGGCACCCAGCGCCCGTCCACGAGGCGCGTGTTCCAGCCGACGTGATCGACATGCAGGTGCGTGCACATCACGAAGTCGACCTGCTCGGGGGCAACGCCCAGCGCCTGCAAGTTGTTGAGATAGGGCTGATTCAGGTTGTTCCACGCCGGCACGCGCGGTCGATGCTTGTGATTGCCGCAGCAGGTGTCGACGATCGCGGTCCAGCGCGGCGTGCGCACCAGGTAGGAATGGTGGCTGAGAATGAAGCGACCGGTCTCCGGCTCGATATAGCGGTGGTCGAGCCAGCCCCGGTTCTCCGCGATCACCGCGTCGGTGACGTTGGCGAACAGCCAGTTCTTGTCGAAGGCAAGTGCGGGAATCTCGCTGACGAGATCGACGCGCATGCTGCCGATCTTGACCTGTCGCATGATCAGTTCTTCAGGAGATCACCGAACGGCACCCAGCGCGTGCCGTCAAAACGGATCAATTGAAGACTCGTCATCGGCGTGAAGCGCTCGGGCGAATTGCTCACGGCGGTGCCGTTGATCAGCATCGGCAGGCGCACGTCTTTCATGGAGGTCGCCTGCTTCATGACGTTGGTGCGGGTGAAGTCGTTGCCTGATGCCTTCAGCACCGTCACCAGCGTCTGCGCGATGGTGTAGCCATAGACGTTGAGCCAGTCGCTCTTGTAGGCGTCCGGCATGTACCTGTCCATGAATGCCAGCCACTCCTTGTAGCCGGCATCGTCCTTCAGCGCGGGGTCGGTCGCGTCCTTCAGATACTGGCTGGAGATGACGCCGGTGGAATTGTCCTTGCCGGCCGGCTCCAGCACGCCGCTGATCGAGGCGGAGACGTTGGAGATGATGGTCACGGGCTTCCAGCCGATCTCGCCGATCTTGCGGATCGCCTGCGCCGCGAATTTCGGCGTCGCCGCGACGAGCACGACATCCGCGCCCGCGGTCTTCAATTGCAGGATCTGGGTGTCGACAGTCGGGGCCGAGGTCTCGTAAGCAGCCCGCGCGACGATCGCCTCGCCGCTGCCGAGCCCTTCCTCCAGCGCCTTCAGATAGTCCTTGCCGAGATCGTCGTTCTGGTAGAGCACACCGACCTTTGCGTTGGCGTGGCTCGCCTTGATGTACTTGGCGTAGGCGATCGCCTCGTCGCGATAGGTCGGCTGCCAGCCGACGGTCCACGGGAAATTCTTCGGGTCGTCCCACTTGGCGGCGCCGGAGCCGAGGAAGAGCTGCGGCACCTTGCGGTCGTTGAGATATTTGTGCACGGCGCTGTTGGTTGGCGTGCCGACGCCGCCGAAGATCAAAAGCACTTCCTCGCTCTCGACCAGTCGCCGGGTCTGCTCCACCGTCTTCGGCGGGCTGTAGGCATCGTCGGCGATGATCATCTGGATACGCCGTCCGTTGACGCCGCCCTCGTCATTGACTTTCCGGAAATAGGCCTCCGCCGACTTCGCGATCTGCGCGAAGGCCGACACCGGGCCGCTCAGCGGCGCGGTGGTGCCGATCTTGATGGTCTTGTCGTCGGCGCCGGGATCGTATTTCGCGCTTTGGGCCTGGGCAGTGCTTGCTGCGAGCAGCGGCAACAGGATGCAAGCCGCGGCTAGGCGAGGGCGGGCAAGGCGCGCCATGACGTCGTCTCCCAAAATTGCTCTCCGCCTCTCGATGGAGCGGAGTTGAACGCGAGAACAGTGCCCGAAAGCGATCTTGCGGGCCGCGACCGTTGCCGCCAGACTGGCGAAACGAACGATCGTTCGTACGATTGACTAGCGAACGATCGTTCGTTAGTCAAGCCACATGGCTGTCCACACCTCCAGCGCGGCGGAAGCGGCTGCGCCCACCACCCGCGAGCGCATCCTCACCGAGGCGCTCAACCTGTTCGCGCAGAGCGGCTATGGCGGCGCCTCGATGCGCGAGCTCGCCCGGCGCGTCGGCATCCGCGAGAGCAGCCTCTACAATCATTTCCCCGGCAAGGCCGCGATCCTGGAGGCGATCGTCGCCGAGCACGGTCCCGCCAGCTCCGCGAGCCGGCTGGAGGAGCCGCGCTATAGGCAGCTCGCGCGCCAGCCCGCCGCGTTCTGCCGTCAGTTCGCGCTCGACCTCGTCGAGCAATGGTCCGATCCGCGCGAGCACCAGTTCCAGAAGGTGATCACCGCCGAGCGCAACCGCGTCCCCGGCATCCGTGCCAAATTCGCCGATCATTTCTATGCGCGCGAGCAGAGCCTGATGACGGACTATTTCCGCGGCTTCTCGCTCGCCGGCCTGATCTCGACGCCCGATCCGCGCGAGACCGCGCGGCTGTTCGCGGCCGGGCTGATCTACATCCGTCTCGAACATTACGTGATGGGCGCGGCGCCCTCGCCGCGTGCGAAGGTGATCGAGGCGATCGACCGCTATCTCGCCTTCTTCCTGTCGCTGATCGCGGCAGGCAATGACGACGACAACAAGAAACGAAAGCCCAAGGGAGAGACGCGTGGCAAGGCTGCCCCTGATTGATCCGGAGACGACGAGCGGCGATATCCGCGCCTCGTTCGACCGCATGCCGGTCAAGCTCAACATCTTCCGCATGATGGCCCACGCCGAGGCCAACATGATCCCGGCGATGCGGCTCGGCAATTCGATCCTGCACAAGCAGAAGCTCTCGGCCGTCAACCGCGAGCTGCTGATCCTCCAGGCCGCGCAGCTCGAAGGCGGCGCCTATGAATGGCGCCAGCACGTGCCGATCGCGCTCGGCGTCGGCTGCACGCAAGAACAGATCGATGCCGTCGAGCGCGGCGACTACGATGCCGCCGCGCTGAGTGAAGCCGAGTGTGCGCTGCTGAAGTTCGGCCGCGAAGTGGTCGAGAACGTCCGCGTGGCGGAGGCGCCCTTCGCTGCTGCGCGAAAACACTTCAGCGACCAGGAGATCGTCGAATCCATCGTCGCGCTCGGCTTCTACATGATGATGGCCCGCCTCACCGAGGCGACCGAGACCGATCTCGATCCCGCAGCCGGCATGAAGGTCTATGACGGCGGCAAGAAGCAGGGCGGCTGAGATGGCGGAGACCGACAGGGAGCTATGGCTGATTTTGGGTGACGCGGCCTGATCAGGCGGCGTGGCTTTCAGTGTTCGGAATGACTTCGATTCCGTCGATGAACTTTACACCGGCGATGACTTTCGGCAACTGGTTCGTGCTCTTCAATCGCCGCCAGGTCTTCGATGCGGCGTCGATGAGCTTGAACACCATCAGCTTCGCAGTTTGTTGCGACAGCGATCCCTTGGTCCGCACCGTTCGGTGGCGCACCGTGGCGAAGACGCTCTCGATCGGGTTCGAGCTGCGTAGGTGGATCCAGTGCTCAGCAGGGAAGTCGAAGAAGGCGAGCAGCGCATGGCGATCCTTGATCAGGCACTCCACCGCACGTCCGTATTTGACGTGGTATTTCTCGACGAAGACGTCGATCGCGGTTTCAGCTTCGGCCCGGTGTGGGGCCAGATAGATGTTCCGCAGGTCGTTCTTCATGGGGCCCTGCACGGATTTGGCGACCTTGTCGAGTACGTTGCTCACTTTATGGCACCAGCATCGTTGGTGCCGCGTGCCGGGAAAGGCCTCGTCCAGTGCCTTCCAGAAGCCGAGGGCGCCGTCGCCGATGGCGAGTTGCGGGGCAATCCGTAACCCGCGTTGCCGCAGGTCGATCAGGAGTTCGCGCCAGCTCTGCGCGCTCTCGCGCACGCCGACCTGGAAGCCGATCAGCTCCTTCTTGCCTTCCGGCGTGGTGCCAATCAGCACCAGCATGCATTCGCTGTGATCTTCCATGCGGGCCTGCAGGTACACGCCATCGGCCCAGATGTAGACATAGCGACGCGCCGACAGATCGCGTCTCTGCCAGCGTTCGTACTCGACCTGCCAATCGGCCTTCAGGCCGGCGATCACCGAAGGCGACAGGTTCGGCGCATCCTTGCCGAGCAGCGCCGAGAGCGCCTCCTGGAAGTCGCCGGTCGAGATGCCGCGCAAATAGAGGACCGGGATCAAGGCATCCAGGCTCTTCGTCCGCCGCGCCCATAGCGGCAGGATTGCCGAACTGAAGCGGAGGCGGTCGCCTGGCCCGCTCGCTCCGCGGTCGCGGACCTTGGGACGAGCGACCTCCACCGGACCGATGCCGGTCGCAATCTCGCGCACCGGACCGTGCCCATGTCGGACCAGGCGCGCTCGACCGTCGGGCAGCGTCAGATTGGCCGTGCTGGCCAGAAACGCGCCAACCTCGATCTCGATCGCCCTGGCAAGCAGGTCCCGCGCGCCGGCACGAACGATATCGGTCAGTGGATCATCAACCGCGGACGGCTGACGGAAAGCAAGAACATTGGTAGTCTCGGTCATGGCGTATCGCTCTCCTCGAGAGGTTCTGGCAGGCTCGTCACCCGCCTCGATACGCCGCCTTCCTCACACCGTCATCACCCAGATTCCGCCATAGCTCCCGACAGCAAGCCGGACCGTTACGTCCGCCCGCCGAGCGCGGAATCGCTGGGCGAGGCCCCAAGCAGGGGACGCCTGAAAGGGCGCCGCATCCTCATCGTCGGCGGCGGCCAGCGTGTCTTCGACGCCGCCACCGACCCGATCGGCAACGGCCGGGCCATGAGCATTCTGTGCGCACGCGAAGGTGCGAAGGTCGCGGTCGCCGACCTCAACCGCAGCTCTGCCGAGCAGACCGTCAAGCGCATCACCGATGAAGGCGGCGAGGGCTTCGCCATCGCCGCCGACGTCACGTCCGAGGCTGACGTTCAGCGCATGATCGAGGAAGCGCACGGCGCCATGGGCGGACTCGACGGCATGGTGCTGAACATCGGCACCTTCGGCAAGGTCGGGCTCGATGCCGTCAGCCCCGAGGAGTGGAATAGAATCTACGACGTCAACGTCCGCGGCCCCATGCTGTGCTGCCGCGCCGCGATGCCGAAGTTCGACGATGGCGGCGCCATCGTCTTCATCTCCTCGATCGCAGCGCTGAAAGCCGGCTCGCAGATGGCGGTGTACGATTCCTCCAAGGCGGCGCTCGGCGGCCTCATGCGCAACATCGCCCATCTCGGGTCACGCCGCGGCATCCGCGCCAACCTCGTCTATCCCGGCCTCGTCGACACCCCCAACGGCCGCGAAGCCGGCGCCGGCCGCCCCAACCGTGGCAAGGGTCACGTTCCCTTCGGCCGCCAGGCCACCGCCTGGGAGATCGCCTATGCCGTGCTGTTCTTCCTCTCGGACGAAAGCGTCTACGTCACCGCGCAGACCCTCGCGGTCGACAGCGGCTTGAGCGGGATGTGAAGGGACGCGCTATCGCGCCGTCGATCGCGCGCGACAGATCAGATGATCGAGCGAGATGCGCCCCGGCCCGTGAGCCATGATGCCCAGCGCCATGGCGGCCCAGGTGAGGTGGATCGGCCAGCCATCCGGCACCGTGAGCTCCACGATCAGCGTCATGAACAATAGCCCGAGCGCTGCGAACCGCGCCCAGTCCCAGCACGAGCAGGATCGGGAACATGATCTCGGCCGAACCCGACAGGAAGGCCATCGCCGTCGGTGCCGGAAAGTGATAGGGCCCGCCCGGCAGATGCAGCATGAATTCGTTGCTGAAGAGCGTCACGGCGGTGTCGTTGAGCCTGAGGAAGCCGTTCCATTTGAGCATGCCCGAGCGCCAGAACGGCACCGCCAGCGCGACGCGCAGAACGAGCTGGACGAGCGAGGGCGTCGCAAGCGTCTGCACCAGATGATTGGCCTTGTCGATGAGCACTCCGGGCGACGGCAGGCCGCCTCTGGTGGCCATATGTTGGTCCATGATCATGATGGGTCTCCGGAAGCGAGCGATGTGAAGGCGCCGGCTTCGATCAGCCCGGCGATGTTGGCGGCGATGTCGAACTCGCTTGAAGCGTCCAGCGCCGCCGCCGCCGCCTCGCAGAGCGGCCGCCCCGACATCAGATGGTTCGCGAAGACTGCGCCGCCGGGCGGAAGGCGGCGCACGGTAACGTCGAACTCGGGTCGCGTGATCAGGGCATCCTCCGGCGTAGAGGCATCGATGCGCATGACTGATGCATCGTCCCGGTTGGCGGCAAAGATCGTCACGGCGGCGTATTGAGAGCGCAGGCATCGTGTGGCGGGATGCGGAATGAACACCAGACCGGCCAAACGATCGGACGTCACCGCCGACAGCCGGGCCGGCGACAGCGGAAGCGCGTCGGCGGCATGATAGGCATCGAGCCAGGCGCGTTCGATGCGGGCGACGTCGGGGAGCCAGGGCATGGCCTGCGCATGCTCATACTGCGCGATGAACTCCGGGAAGTCGCGGCCGTATTCGAACAGCAGCGGCGATGTCGGCGGATTGCCGCGGACATGGGTACGCGCCATGGCGCGGAAGAAGTCGGCGCCGGTGATGCGCTGCACCGCCGGATAGATCGCAGCCAGCGCGTCGATCAGGCTGACGGTGACGTTGTTGCGGTAGACGTCGTAGCGCCGGCCGGCGGCCTTGCCGTTCGGGCCGGTCAAGTCCGCGGGTGTGCTGCGCGCCGGATCCAGCAGCGCCGGCGCGAACGAAGCGGTAAAGGACAGGCCGGCGTCATGCGGCATGACGGTCTCCAGCCGGCATGGCGGACTGATGACGGTCGAGGATCGCCTGGGCCGCGGCGGCTTCCGCCTGCAGCACCGGCCAGTCCGGTATCTTGCTGTCCCATTCGATCAGCGTCGGCACCGCGCCGCGGCGCTGGATCACGATCTCGTAGAGTTTCCAGACGGCGTCCGCGACCGGGCCGTCATGGCTGTCGATCAACAGCAGGTCGCCTTCGTCGTCGGCCTGCTCGGCATGGCCGGCGAGATGAATTTCCCCGACCCGCGACAGCGGAAACTCCGCAAGATACTCAAGCGCCGAGAAGCCCTGGTTGGTTGCGGAGACGAACACGTTGTTGACGTCGAGCAGCAGGCCGCAGCCGGTGCGCTCGGCGACGGCGCGGATGAAATCGGTCTCGCTCATCGAGGACTCGCGAAACGCGACATAGGTCGACGGGTTTTCCAGCAGCAGCGGGCGGCGGATCGCCTCCTGCACCTGGTCGATGTGATCGCAAACGCAAGCCAGCGTCGCCTCGGTATAGGGCAGGGGCAACAGATCGTTGAAGAAGCTGGTCTCATGCGTCGACCAGGCGAGATGCTCGGAGACCAGCGCCGGCTGATAGCGCGCGACCAAGCCGCGGAAGCGCGCCAGATGCGTCTTGTCGAGCGGCCGGGGCCCGCCGATCGACATGCAGACGCCATGCAGCGAGAGCGGATGGTCGCGGCGGATCGCCTCCAGCGCACGATGCGGTGGGCCGCCGGCGCCCATGTAGTTCTCGGCGTGGACCTCGAAGAAGCCGCGCCGAGGCCCAGCCGCGACGATGGGCGGGAGATGCTCGGGCTTGAAGCTCGTCCCGGCAACGCCGCCGATGGGCGTCGCGAAGCGGAGCGGCAGCGCTGCTGGCGGGGCCGGCTTGATTGTGCTCATCGTGCTGCTCCGTTCGCGCTTCCCGTGGTGCCGGCCGTTACACCGGCTTGAGCGAACCCTTCTTGCCATTCGGCAGCTCGATGCTGGTGCAGGTGCCGCCCTGCACGAATTTCCAGGCGTTGCCCTGGAAGTCGATGGTCGAGGTGCCCTGGCAGGTCGTGCCCGGACCCGCCGCGCAATCGTTCTGTCCCTTCAGCGCAACGCCGAAGCACTTTTCCTTTTTGGCGGCGACGGCCGCATCGCCCTCGGCCTTGGTCAGGGGGCTGGCGGAGGCAAGGGTGGCGAGCGCGGTCGACATCGCACCGGCGAGGACGAGGGAGGTGACGGCATGTTTGGCAGACATCGAGATTCTCCTGTTCGAGATGGCATCGCCTGGCAGGCGACTGCGCATGGTCTCCTTCGCTCCGCTCGCCACCTGCGTTACAGGCGACTGCTCACGAATCCGTGAGACCGATTGGATCGGGCGCACGGGCGGTGCGCTCGAGCGGGGATTAGCGGGCAAACGTCGGCTCGAAGCCAATGCCCTGCTTCTATCGAGATGGTAGCCGCCGGGCATTGGCTGCGCGCGCTCGCTCCTGTCAGACGTAACGAACGAGCGCCGGCGGCGTAAGACATGTCAGTGACTCGCAACGAGGCGCGAAAGCAGCGATGAAGGTTGATCCCGAACGACGGCTTCGCGCGATCGCAGGGCTGACGGTCAGCATCCGCCTTGCGGTCTCCGCGCTGGTCCTGGCGGCAATCCTGCTGACGGCCGCGCTGTCGAGCCTGTTGTGGTGGCGCACGGCGGAAGCGACCAGCCGGCAGCTCGCCTCGACCATCAACGAGCAGATCGTGGCGGCCGTGCGCAAGGAGGTCTCGGCGATCGTCGACGAGGCGCGGGCCGCGCACACCGCCATCCGCACGCTGTTCCTCCAGAACGTGCTCGACACCCGCGAGGCCGACAAGCGCGAGTTCGTCTTTCTCTCGCAACTGCAGTCGCAGGCAACGATTTCCTGGGTCGCGTTCGGCTGGCCCGACGGCTCCTTCTTCGCCGCGCACAAGCTCGGCGATCGCCGCCTGGAGATGATGGAGATCTCGCTGACCGACCATGCCGGCCAGCGCCGCGTCGATGAGTATGACGTGGTGCCCGGCGACATCGAGTTCGCCAACCGCCGCTTCGAGCCGACCTCGTTTCGCGTCGCCGACCAGGCCTGGTTCAAGGCCGGGCTGACCGCGGATGATCCGCAATGGTTCAGGGTGCTGGACCATGCGACCGGCGTGCGGCCGTCGATCGCCTTTGCAGGGCCGATCGACGTCTATCAGGAGCGGCAAGGCGTACTGGCCGTCGTCATCGAATACACCAGGCTCGCGCGCTTCCTGTCGCAGCTCGAGGTCGGGCGCACGGGGACCGCCTTCATCGTCGATGGCAGCGGCGAGCTCGTCGCAGCGCCGGACAAGGACGCCGATGAGCTCCATCCGGCGCGTGGCGACACGGCGCTGCTGCCGCTCGCGCGCCTGGCGCTCGGCAAGGCGGGTGAGGCCGGCGGCAGGGAGGCTTGGCGGAGCCGACTCACGTCGGGCGGCGCTGCCTATGAAGTCGCCCTGACGCCGCTGCCGTTTCCCGGCTGGTCGCTCGCGACCGTGATCCCCGAGGCCGAATTTCTCGGGCCGGTCGAGACGACGCTGCGGCGCCTGATCCTTGGCCTTGCCGTCGGCGCCGTGCTCGCGGCGCTGGCCTCGGCGATGCTGGCGCGGTCCGTCATCGCCGCACCGCTGTCACGCGTCGCCGGCGAGCTGCGCCATGTCGAGGCCTTCGCGCTGGAGCAGGTCCGCCGCCATCCGTCGCGGCTCAGGGAAATCGCGAGCCTGTCGGGCGCGATCGCCGAGATGGCGGCCGGATTGTCGGCCTTCCGCAAGTTCATCCCGGCGGATCTCGTCCGCGGCTTGCTGCGCCAGGGCGTCGAGGCAAGGCCCGGCGGCAGCGTCCAGGAGCTCAGCGTGATGTTCATCGACATTGCCGGCTTCACCGGGCTGTCCGAGCGGCTCGGCGACCGCGTGGTGCCGCTGCTGTCGCGCTATCTCGATATCACCTCGGAAATCATCGTCGCCAATGGCGGGACCATCGACAAGTTCATCGGCGATGCCGTGATGGCGTTCTGGGGCGCGCCGCAGCCGCAAGGCGATCACGCCGCGCGATGCTGCCGCGCGGCGCTCGCCTGCCAGAGGGCGATCGAACAGTCGGGGCTTGCCGACGACCTCGGCCAGCCGCTCCAGATCCGCATCGGCATCAATTCCGGCCGCATGCTGGTCGGCAATATCGGCTCGGAGCTGCGGCTGAACTACACCGTGATCGGCGATGCCGTGAACGTCGCCAGCCGGCTCGAAGGCGCCAACAAATCCTACGGGACGCACATCCTGATCGGCGAGGCGACCGAACGTCTGGCGCGCGGCGTCGTCATCACGCGCGAGGTCGACCGCATCGCGGTCTACGGACGCGAGGAGGGGATCTCCGTCCACGAGCTGATCGGGATCGCAGGCGAGACGGCCGATGATAGTGACGCGATCGGCTGGATCGCGGCTTACGAGCGCGGCCTCGCCTCCTATCGCGCACGCCGGTTCGCTGATGCGCTTGCCGATTTCGAGGTGGTGTTGAAGCAGCGCAGCTACGATCGTCCGGCCGCCTTGATGCGGGACCGCTGCCGGCAGCTCACGTCGGCTGCGCCTGACGCCGCCTGGCGGGCCGTAGCGGCATTGACATCGAAGTAGCGTCGCCAATTCCGCAACGCTCGGCGCTCCGACCATGGTACCGCTCGTCCCAAATGGCGGGCCCTTGAGCTCGCCGGGCGTCTATAGTAAGGGTTTGCCCGGGTCTGCAGTTCACCCAGGCGTCACCGTCCCGCGAGGGAAGCTAAACCTGCAAGGCTCAATCGAACCGACACCAAACCTCGTGCCGCGTCGTAAGCCGGTGACCTCCGACAATCCACCTGTGGATCGGCACATCGAGGATTGGTCATGTCCAGAACACCCATTGCGTTCGTTGCGGGCGACATCTCCGCGCTCGCGAAATCCCTGCGCGCCCAGCTTCTGGAGCGCACGTCGCCACCGGGTCACGTCGAGCTGCTCAACATTCTTGCGCGTGCGACGGGACACCGGAACTATCAGCATTTCCGCGCAGGTGCGGTCGGCACTGCCGTGGATGACCGCGGGACGCGGGCGACCGGGGACGAGACGGTCGATCTGAAGCGCGTGCAGCGCGCGTCGCGCCATTTCGATGAATGCGGCAGGCTGCTTCGCTGGCCGGCCCGCCACAATTTGCAGCAGCTGAGCCTCTGGGTGTTGTGGGCCGGCTTTCCGCCGCGATGCAGTCTGGCCGAGGCGGAAGTGAAGACGCTGTTGAATCGTCAGCATGCCTTCGCCGATGATGCCCTGCTTCGCCGCGCGCTGTGCGATCACGGCCTGGTCGTCCGCACGTCCGACGGACGCGCGTATCGCCGGATCGAGCGTCGGCCGCCGGCGGAGGCTGCGGCGCTTCTGCATTGCCTCAAGGCCGGCACAGCCGGGCGACCGGAAGCCGCGACATGACCGTAGATTCAGACGCATTGCCGCTCGCCGGGCCTGCTCCGGTCTCGGTGCGGACCTCCCGCGGCGCGATCCAGTGCGCAATCGCGGGCGAGGGGCCGGCCATTCTGGCCGTCCATGGGGGCATGGGCGGGCACGACCAGTCGTGGCTGCTGGCCCGCGCCCTCGCGGAGACGCTCAGGGGCAAGCGGGTGGTGGCCGTGTCCCGCCCCGGCTATCTCGGCTCGGCCCTCGAGCTTGGGGCGTCACCCGACGAACAGGCCGATCTCTACGGCGCGCTGCTCGACGCGATCGGGATTACGACCGTGGCGGTCGTCGCGGTCTCCGCCGGCGGCCCTTCGGCGCTGCAATTTGCCGCGCGGCACCCCTCGCGCTGTCGCTCGCTCGTGCTGGTCTCGGCCTGCACGGGAACGCTGCAAACGCCGCCGGAGATTGCCGCGCGCCTGCGCATGATGCGCCACCTTGCGCGTCTTCCCGGACTGCCGCGCGTGCTGAGGTGGCAGGCGGAACGAAATCCGCAAGCCGGTGCACGCCGCTCCATCCCCGATGACGCCATGCGCGAACGGACCTTGCGCCATCCGGCGGCAGGTCCGCTGTTCGGCGCCTTGCAGTCGAGCGTGTTTCGGCATCTGCATGCGCGGCTTCCTGGGACCATCAACGACATTGCGCGGTTTGCGGCGCTGGGGCAGCTGCCCGAGGGATCGATCTCGGCGCCCACCCTCGTCGTGCACGGCCGCGCCGACAACGTCGTGCCGTTCTCGCATGCCGAGAATGTCTGCCGGGCAATCCCGCAGGCGAAGCTGCTGGCGCTCCCCGATGGCGGCCACGTGTCGCTGTTCACGCATTTGGACGTGGTGCGGCAGGAAGCCGAACCGCTCCTGGACGCGCGCGCCGGCGCTCCATCGCACCCTCTTCGTGTCGAGGATCTCCATGAAAGCAACACTGCTCAAACCTGACGACTATACCCGCTCGCCGTGGAAGAATGGCGGCGGCATCTTCACCGACATTGCGGACGCTCACCGGGACGGTGCGCAACAGAAGAACTGGGACAGCCTGCTCTGGCGCTTTGCTTCGACGCCGATCGTGGCGCCCGGCCCCTTCTCCTACATGCCTGGCATCGACCGCTTGCAGATGGTCGTGGACGGGCGCGGGCTGGTGCTGAAGTCGCCCGCGCGGGAGTTCGACGAACGTGAACCTTTTACGACCGTGCGCTTCACCGGCGAGCTCGAGATCGTCACCGAGCTCGAGGCCGGCCCGGTCGAGGTCGTGAACCTGATGGCGCGGCGCGGTGCGGCGGAGATTGATCTCCTCGCGCTCAGGGAGCCCGGCGAGCGGCCGCTCGCGGTGGGCACGCATCTCGTCTACGCCGCGCGCGGCGAATGCCGCATCCGTCTCGATGACGAGAATTTTACGATTCCAGGCCAAGGCACGCTGAAGGTCGAGCTGACGGAGCCAGCGACGCTTGCGCTCGTCTCGGGCCTCGCAGTGCTGGGATCGATCCGGCTCCTCGGCTAGCGCCGGTCGCCCGCTGCGCACAATCCATGCAACTGGCCAGGTTGACGCCGCCGGGCCGGAACATGATATCTGCCTTGCAACAGACCGCAGCTCGAGGGGCAGAATATGACCGCGCCACACAACCATGCCCCCACGCCTGCCGATGGCGTCATCGACTGGCTGACCAACGGCACGCGCGACGAGCGCTTCATCGACGACATCTTCGCGCAGATGTGCATCCGCCTCCAGCAGGCCGGCATTCCCGTGAAGCGGGCGACGCTCCACGTGTTGATCAATCACCCGCAGTGGCTGGGGGCCCGCATGATGTGGTCCGACGGGAGCCGCGAGGCCGAGATTGCGCTGGTCGACTATGAAGTCCGCGAGCGGCCCGAATATATCGGCAGCGCCGCCCACGAGATCCATGACGGCGCCACCGAGCTGCGCGAGAGGCTCGAGCAGGATCCCTCGCTCGGCCGCAAGCACGCCCTCTATGACGAGATGCGCGCCAAGGGCCTCACCGATTATGTCGCCTGGCCGCTCTACCATACGCTCGGCAAGCGGCACATCGTCACCTTCGCGACCGACCGGCCCGGCGGGTTCGACGATGCGCATATCGCCGGCCTCAAGAAGCTGCTGCCGGTGCTGGCGCTGGTCAGCGAGATCCGCATCAAGAACCGCCTGGCCCGCACGCTGCTGGAGACCTATGTCGGCTCCCATGCCGGCGAGCTGATCCTGGCCGGCGCCACCAGGCGCGGCACCGGCACGACGGTGCGCGCCGCGATCATGATCTGCGATTTGCGCGATTTCACCAAGATCTCCGACAACTGGCCGCGCGACGACGTCATCGACCTGCTCAACGACTATTTCGATGCGATGTCGGAGCCGATTGCGCGGCACGGCGGCGAGATCCTGAAATTCATCGGCGACGGGCTGCTCGCGATCTTCCCGCTCAGCGCGCCCGACGCCTGCGCGAACCTGCTGCATGCCGTGGCCGAGGCCCGGCAGGCCATGGCCGCGCTGAACGAACGGAACCAAGGCACCGGCCGCGCGCCGCTGAACTACGGCATCGGCGTCCATGTCGGCGACGTCATGTACGGCAATATCGGATCGACCAGCCGGCTCGACTTCACCGTGATCGGCCCGGCCGTCAACATGGCCTCCCGCCTCGAGGCGCTGACCAAGACCATCGGCAAGAAGGTGTTGCTGTCACGCGCCTTCGCCGAGCTGGTGGAGAAAGAGTTCGCCCTGGAGCATGTCGGCCAGCACGAGGTGCGCGGCTTCAGCGAGCCGATCGATCTGTTCGCGTATCCGGAGTGAGCCGCGAACGGCTGCCGAAAGCGAGGCGTCTATTTGCGGTTCGTGCCGGTTGAGTTCGGCAGGGCCTGCTGACCGCCCTGGGTTTGCCTGGAGGGGTCGTTGTCTCCCGGCCGCATGGTCGACGACTTCGCCGGCGCGCTGCCGCCGCCGCTATTGTTGTCCGAGGACGTATTGAGGCTGGAGGCTCCCGCTCCGGTCGTCCCGCCGGTGCCGGTCGAATTGATGCTCGATCCAGTCTTGGACGCTCCGGTGCCGTCCTGCGCGAATGCGGCGAGAGGAGAGGTGAGAGCCGCAACGAGCGCTGCGAGTACGATTGCTTTCATGTCCGCTCCTGTGCGTTGAGGTCAGGCAGCCCCGGCCCGGCGGTCCGGGGGCGGGAGTCGGGCCGAGGCCGCCATGTGCCGGAATTGTGGAACCCCGGCGCGGGCCAATGCGCGGGAACGCGGGGCGTTCCTATTCCTGTTGGTGGCGCGGCGTGCCTAATCGCATCGCGCTTTAGGCCGACCAGCGATCCTGCTCTTCCCGGTGCGCCTGCTCGTTGAGGCGGTCGGCGATCTCATTCGCAATCTGCTCCGATTCGGCCTCGGCGACGGGCTCGCCCTTGTGCGTCTTCAGCTTGTCCTTGTCGGCTTCGATCGGGAAATCGTCGGGCTTCAGTTCGTTATCCCTGGTCATGACACGCCTCGCGCGGTTCTCGGCAGAGGGAAAACGCGCGTGAAGGCGGATCGTTGCGTCAAGGATGAAGCTTCGACCGACCGAGCAAGTCAGGCGCCGCCGATCGCCCGGGTGACGGCCCCGCCCCCCGCACGTGGCGCAGGGAGCGCCAATCGGGGCGCGGCACCAAGGTCCGCGCCCCCAGATCGATCGTTCATGGCCGTGATGTGCAAGCGCCAGGAAACGGGAACTGCCTGTTCCGCCTATTTCTCGACTGCCCCGGACCAGTCCTTGAAGCCGCCGACGTTGTAGACCTTGTCGTAGCCCATATCCTTCAGCACCTTCCCGGCCAGCGCCGATCTGCCGCCGGACGCGCAATAGAGGATCACGGTCTTGGTCTTGTCGAACGCCTTGTCGTGATAGGGCGACTCCGGATCGGCGCGAAACTCCAGCATCCCGCGCGAGACGTTCACGGCGCCCGCGATCTTGCCGCTGGCGGCGACTTCCGGCGCATCGCGAACGTCGACGACCAGCGTGTCGCCGTTCTTGATCATCTCGGCCGCCTGATCGGAGGTGATCTTCGGGACCGCCGCGTTCGCAGCTTCCAGCATTTGCTTGACACTCGTTGCCATGGTTTCTCTCTCCTGCCGCCCCCGCAGCAGGATAGCACATCGCTTTTCACTGCGCCTCCTCCAGTCGATCGACGCCGCGCCGGGCAGGCCGGCGTTAGCCGGCCCGTCATGTGCCGGGCCGCGCGTCGTGCGGATGCGCAATTGAGGGCGCCTTGGTGAAAGAGATCGCCGCGCAGGACTCGTAGACTGGCTTCGTTGGCGGCTCAGACGACGAATGCCGCCCGCGTCATCGGGAGGCGAGGCAAGCCCCGGTGCAACAGAAGAGGTGATCGGCGACATCAGGCGCGACAACGAGAGGAGACGTCAATGCCAACCTGCTCCGCAAATCTTCATGGTCGAACCGGACGCTGCGCCGTTTGCGACGGCCGGTTCGGCTTGGTCAGGTATTACGCGTGGCGCAAGCCTCTCTGCTCGAAGAAGTGTGTCGAACGTTTCGCGACCCGCCGCCGGGATGACCGCGACTGGTTCGGCCGTGTCCCGATCGCCTTCGACCTATCTCCAGGGAACCGCGCGAGGATGCCATGACCCTGCAGATGTCACGACGAGGCAAGCAATACATGGAAACGGCGCAGAGCCTGCTGCGCGCTGCGATGAGCATGACCGACGAGGTGGTCGCGACGCGGCTGAAGCTGCTCGCCGATGACTATCAGCGTCGCGCCGAAAAGGCCTCGAGCGTCGATGCCGCCAAACCGGCGGCGCGCTCGGCCGCCGGGCCCGAATACGATTGGTCGAAGGAGCTCGTGTGAGATGATCAGGATCATCGCCGTGCTCTGCAGCCTCTCGTCTCCGACGGACTGTCATGAACAGATCGTCACGACCTCGGACTTCGCGGATGTGACGATGCAGTCCTGCCTGATCGGCGCGCCGCAGCTCGCCGAATGGATGGCGCAGCATCCGGCCGAACGTCTGGCCGGGTGGCGCTGCACGATCGGCAAACAGGGCGGCAGAGGAATTTAGGTTGCCAGCCTTGGGGGCGCAGTGCAGGGCAATCGCAAATGGCATCTCCTCGAGGAGAAGCCAAGCGCATCGGTGCCCGCTGAAACTGCTGCCGCGCACTCCGTCCTCATCCTGAGGGCCCGCCAACGGCGGGCGTCTCGAAGGATGGCCACAGGGATGTCGCTTCCACATGCGATTGCTCTGCACGGCGGAAGGGCGGGACGGGAGTCAGGTTGCCAACACCGGGTTGTGCGACTACGCTTTGCGAGAAGCTACGCCCAAACGGTCTTTGGCCGCACATTCATGCCGAAATTCCTTCGCATCGGTGTCCATCAGTCCAACGTCTCCGGGTACACGTCGAAGGCGTGGTGCGTCAGGCGCGTTGGCTCGGCGGTTTTCCTGAAGTGGGGCGCCGTGGAGGTGCATGGCGCCGGTGCCGGCCGCAAGGTCTACTGGTCGCGTCTGCCGCAGGAGAAGACGATTCGTTGCGGCACCGCGCAGCGCGCGCAGGACTACACCAAAGCCGCGATCGCGCGGCGCCGCAACCATCGCTATGAACCGCTGTCCGGACCCATCGCAAACCGGAGCCCCTCGGCCGCACGCAGCGCCGAGCTCAAGCAGGCGCTCGCCACCATCCTGATCGTCGACATCGTCGGCTCCACCGCGAAGGCGGCCAAGCTCGGCGATGCGCGCTGGACCAAGGTGATGGGCCATTACTATGCCGCCGTTCGCAAGGAGCTGAAGACGTGCGGCGGCAAGGAGGTCGTGACCACCGGCGACGGCGTGCTCGCGACCTTCAAGAAGCCCGCCGCCGGCATCGCCTGCGCGACCGCGATCCAGAAGGCCATGCGCACGCTGGGCCTCGAGATCCGGGTGGGCCTGCACGCCGGCGAATACACCATCAGCGGCGGCGAAATGGTCGGCCTCGCCTTCCACATCGGCACCCGCGTCGCAGCGAAAGCGCGCGCCGGCGAGGTGCTGGTGTCGAGCGCGGTGAAGGAGCTGATGACGGCGCAGTCCACGATCAGCCTGAGGGATCACGGCGTGCACCGGCTCAAGGGCGTGCCGGAACGGTGGAGGCTGTGGCGGGTGGAGGGGTGAGGGGCAAAGTACGGCGCGTCTCTCATGCGCGTTCAATACCGCTGGCCGGTGGGGATGCCGCTGTGCCGCGCGCTGGACGACGGCTTGTGGGAAGTGCGCACCTCGCTGCCCAGCGGCCGGATCGCCCGCGTCCTGTTCAGCGCGCAGCAGGGCCGCATTCTGGTCCTCCACGGGTTCATCAAGAAGACCCAGAAGACCCCGCCGGACGATCTGGCCCTTGCGCGCCGCAGAAACCGTGAGTTCGAGACATGAAGGAGGCCGACATGGCCGGCAAGAAGACCGCGGCGAGGAAGAAGAAAGCCGTTCGTTCCACCGCCAAGCTCACCACGCTCGACGATTTCCTCGGCGAAGAAGGTAAGCGCGACGAGTTCGAATGCATTGCCGTCAAGGAAGTCCTGGCGTGGCAGATCGAGCAGGCGATGAAGAACAACATCTCCCGCAACAATCTGGCCCAGCGCATGAAGACCTCGCGCAGCCAGATCGGCCGCCTGCTCGACCCGAAGGACGGCAATGTCACACTGGCCACGCTGCAGCGCGCCGCGCGGATGGTCGGGCGGTCGTTGCGGTTGGAGTTGGTTTGAGGGCGATCGGGGATATCGCTGGACTTTCAGTGCTGGTGCGCGGTTGTTCGCAAGCCCGGTGAAAGTGGCTGACCATTGAGTGCACTGTCACCGTAACTCTAACAATACCAAATGCTCAATGGAGAGCAGCAGAATTGGTGACCTGAGTAACATAGAGTTAGTACCCGCAAGCGACGTTAGCCCTCCGGTGCCTTCGAGGGGGCCTGGCGAGGTCATGATGTTTTTTACCCGAAATAAGAACAACGACGACAGAGCTGGCCCCGGTTGTTTGGACAGCGCCCCGCTGGATTTAAGTGGATTCCTGCCGGGTTATGCTGAACGCGGGGCTTTACGGTTTTGTCGTTGCGTCGGGAGGGCGTAGCCCGACCAGAGCGACGACAAAACCGTCGGCGACGGCCATGCGGCCATCACCATAGCTTGCGTGCCGAAGTAAGCCTCGTCGGGCGTGCGCCCGTCAAGGCTCGAGTGAGGGCGTCCCTGATTGTAGAAGGCCAGATACTTGGCAATTGACGCTCGCGCCTCGGACACGCTGTCGTAGGCGCGGAGATATACTTCTTCGTATTTGACCGTGCGCCAGAGCCGCTCGACAAACACGTTGTCGCGCCAGGCGCCCTTGCCGTCCATGCTGATGGCGATCTTCGCGTCCAGCAGCACATCGGTGAACTCGAGGCTGGTGAACTGGCTGCCCTGATCCGTGTTGAAAATCTCGGGCCTGCCGTGCTTCGCCAACGCCTCCTGGACCGCTTCGACGCAGAAGGCCGCCTCCATTGTGATCGAGACGCGATGGGCCAGGACCCGTCGGCTGAACACATCGACGACCGCCGCGAGATAGACGAAGCCACGCCGCATCGGAATTTAGGTGATGTCCATTGCCCACGCATGGTCGGGCCGCTCGATCTTCAATCCGCGCAACAGGTACGGGTAGATCTTGTGACCCGGAGCCGGCTTGCTCGTGTTCGGGCGACGATAGACCGCCTCGATCCCCATGCGCTTCATCAGCGTCGCGATGTGGCGGCGACCGGCGTATACGCCCTCCCGCCGCAGCAACGATCGCAGCATACGCGCTCCCGCGAAGGGATAATCGAGATGCAGCTCATCGAGCCGACGCATCAAGGCAAGGTCCTCGGCCGAAACTGGCCGAGGTTCATAGTAGACCGTGCTGCGAGCCAGCTTCAGGACCTTCGCCTGGCGCACGATAGAAAGATCATGACCGCGGTCGATCATCGCTTTGCGCTCAGCAGGCCCGCCTTGGTGAGCGCGCCGGACAAAAAATCGTTTTCCAACGCCAGCTCGCCGATCTTGGCATGTAACGCCTTCAAATCGACCGGCGTCTCGGCCGATGTCTTGTCATGCCCAAACACGCCGGCGGCGCCTTCCAGGAGCTGGTTTTTCCAGATCGTGATCTGGTTCGGATGAACATCAAACAGTTGCGCCAGCTCCGCCAGTGTCTTGTCGCCTTTGACCGCAGCCAAAGCAACCTTCGCCTTGAATGCCGGAGAATGCGTCCGGCGGCTCTTCTTCGTCATCTTCGCTCCTGATTCGCAGCAAGAATCCTCGCCGCTGTCAGGCAGAAAATCCACTCAAGCTACTGTCCGAATTTGCGGGGCCAGCTCTCCCTTCCTCGAGACCTTCTCCCTTATCCTGCAGGATGAACTGGACCGTCGTCAGTCCCGTCTTATCGAGCGGCGATACCAGCAATCCGGGCTCGACGAAAAGCTGACGCTCGCCGAGTTCGACTGGTCCTTCAATCCCAAACTGCCACGTCAGACCTGCTTCCAGCTCCACACCCTGGCGTTCATTGCCGCTGGCGAGAACGCTCTGCTTGTTGGCAAACCTGGCACCGGGAAGTCGCACATCGCCAAGGCGATTGCCTATCAGGCGATCCTGCAAAGCCACAAGGTCCAGTATCTTGAGACCGACGACTTCTTCCACCGCTACGCCCTGAACTCTCCGGCACAACGCGAGGTCCGGCTGCGAACCATCATCGACTGCGATCTCCTCGTGCTGGACGATCTATTCCTCGCACGCGCCATCCCCGACGACGCCGGCACTTTGCTGCAGACCCTGATCCATCAGCGTTACAAACTGCGCCGCAGCGTCATCGTCACCTCCAATCGCGTCGTGCAGGATTGGGGGGCATACCTTGGGGACAACACTATGAGCACGACGATCCTCGATCGCCTTATGCATCATTGCCATCTGCTTGAGTTCGACGGACGCAGCTATCGGCTCAAAGAAGCCGCTGAAGCTCTTGCCCGGGAAACAAACTCAAACTAACAGTCCCTTGTCCTGCCTCGCGGGTGGAGGAATTTGACTGACCACACCCGGAGGAATTTGAAGTGACCCGCGGGGCTCCAGTCGGGCACCGGCCGCTGCGGGCTCTGAGACGCTGGTCGTGGGGCCGGGAAAAGCAAAAGCTCCAGGTCTTCATCGGTCATTCCCTCCGGAAGCGGCCAGCTCAACCCAGCAGAGCGGGCGCGGCTCAGGTAGCTGTGCACAACGCCGTTGCTGACGCCCACGCTCCGCGCGATGGCCCGCTCTGGCAGGCCTTGAAAATGTTTTAACCGAAGGACTTCCTTGATCCGGCGCATCGACAATCTCTGGGTAGGCATTGGACTTCCTCGTTAACCACGAGGTCATCCCTAAGCCGGTTGAGTTGTCGGCCGAAGCGCTGCAAGGCTCCGAAAGCCTTGCTCACGATCCCGCGAAATCGTTGCTCACGATCCCCTGAAATCCGCGCTCACGATCCCGCGAAACGCGCATGAAACTGACGAGAACCGCTTTGCTGGGCGATTTCCCGCCTGTTGCGTTGCGTAGCTTCGGCATTCACAACGAATTCGCCATTGGAAAGCATTGCGGGAATGCTGTCCGAGACGCTTGTCCCAGCGCCGGAGACGAAGCCGCCGGTGCTAAAGCTAGGTATCGACATAGAGCTGATCGCGGCGACCTTGGCCATACCGGCAGCGAGCACGCCCGCAGCCAACGCATCATTGAATGGCGGCACGGCCGATGCCAACGCCTTCGTGAAGGCGGTGTAAGTGTTGATCCTTGCCTCGACAATGCCGAACGCTTTAGCCGCCCTCGCCATAGCCATGCTGTGCTTGCCGAATTCCTGCGAGAGTTGTGCAAATTCGCCCGCCATGGAGGCGCCGGCGGTGTTCCACGTCGATTGGGCGTTCTCCGCTAGTCTTTGTTGCGCATCCAGGAATTGCTGCGCACTGATCGTATTGGCGTTGAATTGCGCTTGGATCTTAGGCTCCTGTAGGTAACTCTCAGAGGGAGTCAAGTTCGCTTGGATCGTCTGGAGCCCGGCCAGCGTCATGGCGTATTCCGAAGTCTTCTGCTTCAGCAGGTCGAGCTGCACCTGCTGCGCGGCGGTGATCGCGGTGTTGTTCGCCCGCGCGATCGACTCCGTTTGCAATTGCAGCTTCATCGCCTCCATTGCGCCGGGAAGCAGTCCATAGGTTGCCACCTCGGCCTTCATTCCCTCCGGCGACTTGCTTTGCGATGCAATGAACTGATCGACCACGTTTTTTCCGCCCATCACCGGAAAGTTGAAATCCTTCTGAGTCTTCGATGCCTTGTCCGTCGATGCAGCCGCGGCTTCCTGGGGACCGCGCTCACCGCAGTATCGACCGCGATGAAGGCGCTCGTCACCAGTGGGGTGATTGTTTCACGGCCGCCTTCGAGAAGGTGAAGGGCGGCATCGCTGGGATTGAGGAGACGGCAAGGCGCCGTGTTCAAAGTCGCTCGCCAAATACATCTCAACCGTCTCCGGTTGCGAGCCCTTCCACAAATTGTCGACGATTCTTGCGTCATTGATGCCGCTCGAGCCCGCACCGAGCCCGGCAGTGGATGTGCCCGAAGCGCTGAAAGCCAGCTCGCTCGAGCTGTGGTATCAGCAGAAACTTCATCTCCGGACATTGGTTCCGAGCGGCGCCGAGGCGCTGATCCGGATGCGCCATCCCGCATGGGGCGTCGTGCCGCCTGCCTACTTCATCCCCGACGAAAGCGATCCGCATTTTCATGCGCTGTCCGAGTTCGTGATCGCGCGCGCGATCGAGGACTGGCGCTATCTGCTCGGGCAGATCGGACCGGTCGATCTCTCGATCAACCTGCCGATCTCGTTTCTGGCCGACGATGCTGCGGTGCGCGAGCTTTGCTACCGGATTCCGGATCATGCGGCGTTCGCCGGCCTGCTGATCGAGATCGACAGCGCCGAGGTGATCGACAATCTCGACCTGGCGATCGATGTCGCCCGGCGCGTTCGCCTGCACAATATCGGCATCTCGATCGACAATGTCGGCGCGAAGTGGCCATCCTTGCTGGGATTGCCGAACTTTCCGTTCGTCCAGCTGAAGGTCGACCATCAATACGTCACCGGTTGCGCGGATCAGCGCCTCAAGCAGACGGTGTGCCGGCGTATCGTCGAGCTCGCACACGACTCCGGCGCGCAGGTTATTGCGCAGGGGGGCGAGACGCGCGCGGACTTTCTTGCCGCACATGAGATGGATTTCGATCAGGTCCAGGGTTACCTGTTCGGCAAGCCGATGGGCGTCAAGAAGTTCGCCCGCTCGCGCACGCACTTCTCGGAGAAAGAGCCGATCGTCCTGAGGCATGGCGCCTAGTCAGGCGCGAGTGTCGCCATCGATCGCGCGCAGCGCTTCGCCGCGGGCGATCAGGCGCTTTGTGTGAATCGGCGGATGGAATGACCCTGCCCAGATTAATGATGTCAACGGCTTAACGTGCCGATCGGCGCCGGGCCCCGCGTCAACTCACATGCTGACGGCGGTCGTCTTCCCCTCGGCTTTGCTATGCACTTCAAACTCGAGAGATCGATTCGTTCAGGATAATGTCCTGAATAACGAGATAAGCCGTACGGCAGTTGCCGCACGGCTCTTCCGGAGTTCGTCATTCACTGCGCGGATCCGGTAGCGACGCGCTGAGCCGCCGTCTTGGCAGACTTATTGGACGCGCTCGTCGGCGACCTTCTTCTCAGAAGAGAGCTCGGTCGTAATTCTGCGCATTGCCACGGCCTGGGCCTGAACTTTTTGGCTAACACGCTCGAACTCAGCCATCTGGTTCTGGAAACCGGCATCCTGGGTCTGCTGGGTAGCAGGAGCGGCGCCGTTACCGCCAACACTATTAACCGCCATGTCTATTCACCTTTCTTTATGATAGTCGTTAGTTGTGGCCTGCTACGTCGGGCGGGCCGACGATACGAGGGGCAGGAATAGAAAGAAAGACGGTGCTCGCCCCCCAGACTTCTCAGGCTCAGTTCGGCGCTCTTGCCGAGACCAACGGTCTTGGGCTGTACGTTGTCCGTTTTGCCGGCGTTCTTGTTTTCGGCGGCCATCGCTTTCTCCTATGCTCGTCTTGTTACGTCTCAATAGACGTGCTCGCCTAGAGTTCAGCAGCCTCACGCTAGGCGCGCTACCTTTCGAGAAGCTGACGAGTCTCGGTCGGGGTGATTAGGTCGATCCTTTGCAGCAGCCCATCACCTGCCGGCAGCTGCAACCTCACCTAGGGTCTGTACCTAAATAGCGCCACGTGATTCTCTTGCCTACGTGTTGATTCGGGGGCGAGAGAATGCGCGCTGGTTTGTTTTGGCTGAACGACAGGCAATGGGCGCGTATCGAACCGCATCTGCCGAGGGGACTGACGGGGCCGGATCGGGACGACGACCGACGCATCGTCAGCGGCATCATTCACATGCTGCAATCGGGTGCACGATGGCGTGATTGTCCACGTGAATACGGCCCTTACACGACGATCTACAATCGCTTCAATCGCTGGGCCAAGCGAGGACGATGGTGCGCAATCTTCGAAGCGCTGGCCAAGCCTGGCGAAGACGGCGTCGTACTGTCGCTCGACTCGACCTCGATTAAAGCTCACCGGTGTGCCTCCGGCGGAAAAGGGGGGAGCACAATCAAGCAATCGGCCGCTCGCGCGGAGGCCGCACGACAAAAATCCATGCGCTGAGCGATCCGCTCTGCCGGCCGGTCGTCCTGCATCTGACTCAGGCCAGGATGCCGATATCGCTGCGGCTCCCGATGTCCTGGCGCTCGCGCCACCCATGAGCGTGCTCCTCGCCGACAAAGGGTATGATGGCGACAAGCTTCGCGGCGAAATCATTCGTCGTGGCGCCAAGCCCGTAATCCCCAATAAATCTAACCGTGTCGTCATCCATCGCTTCAACAAACGCGCCTACAAAGAGAGCTGGCCCCGGTTGTTTGGACAGCGCCCCGCTGGATTTAAGTGGATTCCTGCCGGGTTATGCTGAACGCGGGGCTTTACGGTTTTGTCGTTGCGTCGGGAGGGCGTAGCCCGACCAGAGCGACGACAAAACCGTCGGCGACGGTCATGCGGCCATCACCATAGCTTGCGTGCCGAAGTAAGCCTCGTCGGGCGTGCGCCCGTCAAGGCTCGAGTGAGGGCGTCCCTGATTGTAGAAGGCCAGATACTTGGCAATTGACGCTCGCGCCTCGGACACGCTGTCGTAGGCGCGGAGATATACTTCTTCGTATTTGACCGTGCGCCAGAGCCGCTCGACAAACACGTTGTCGCGCCAGGCGCCCTTGCCGTCCATGCTGATGGCGATCTTCGCGTCCAGCAGCACATCGGTGAACTCGAGGCTGGTGAACTGGCTGCCCTGATCCGTGTTGAAAATCTCGGGCCTGCCGTGCTTCGCCAACGCCTCCTGGACCGCTTCGACGCAGAAGGCCGCCTCCATTGTGATCGAGACGCGATGGGCCAGGACCCGTCGGCTGAACACATCGACGACCGCCGCGAGATAGACGAAGCCACGCCGCATCGGAATGTAGGTGATGTCCATTGCCCACGCATGGTCGGGCCGCTCGATCTTCAATCCGCGCAACAGGTACGGGTAGATCTTGTGCCCCGGAGCCGGCTTGCTCGTGTTCGGGCGACGATAGACCGCCTCGATCCCCATGCGCTTCATCAGCGTCGCGATGTGGCGGCGACCGGCGTATACGCCCTCCCGCCGCAGCAACGATCGCAGCATACGCGCTCCCGCGAAGGGATAATCGAGATGCAGCTCATCGAGCCGACGCATCAAGGCAAGGTCCTCGGCCGAAACTGGCCGAGGTTCATAGTAGACCGTGCTGCGAGCCAGCTTCAGGACCTTCGCCTGGCGCACGATAGAAAGATCATGACCGCGGTCGATCATCGCTTTGCGCTCAGCAGGCCCGCCTTGGTGAGCGCGCCGGACAAAAAATCGTTTTCCAACGCCAGCTCGCCGATCTTGGCATGTAACGCCTTCAAATCGACCGGCGTCTCGGCCGATGTCTTGTCATGCCCAAACACGCCGGCGGCGCCTTCCAGGAGCTGGTTTTTCCAGATCGTGATCTGGTTCGGATGAACATCAAACAGTTGCGCCAGCTCCGCCAGTGTCTTGTCGCCTTTGACCGCAGCCAAAGCAACCTTCGCCTTGAATGCCGGAGAATGCGTCCGGCGGCTCTTCTTCGTCATCTTCGCTCCTGATTCGCAGCAAGAATCCTCGCCGCTGTCAGGCAGAAAATCCACTCAAGCTACTGTCCGAATTTGCGGGGCCAGCTCTCTGGCATTGAATCTCGCGCCTGATTTGCTACTGCTCATTCAGGCAAATGGAAGTGGTGGATGAGCGCGCATAGTCCGATGCCCCGGTCGGCCTGGATCTTTCCGGGGCTGGCCGTGCTGTTGTTCGCAGCCGTCAGCGCGACGGACTATGTGTTCACGCTGACGCTCGGCGGGCTCGTCTTCGCCGTCGTCCTCCTGGTCATCCTGTTCGGCACCGTGTTTGCCGCGGTTCATCATGCCGAGGTGATCGCGGAACGGTTCGGCGAACCCTATGGCACGCTGGTGCTGACGCTTTCGGTGACCATCATCGAGGTCGCGCTGATCACCACGATCATGCTGGGCGACAAGCCTGCCCCGGCCCTGGCGCGCGACACCGTGTTCGCCGTGGTCATGATCGTCTGCAACGGCCTCGTCGGCCTCTGCATCTTCATCGGCGGCCTGCGCTATCGCGAGCAGGGCTTCCAGCTCTCGGGGGCCAACGTCTATCTCAGCGTGCTGTTCGCGCTCGCGACCATCACGCTGATCCTGCCGAACTACACCACGACCACGCCGGGGCCGGCCTATTCGGCGGTTCAGCTCGGCTTCGTCGACGTGGTTACGCTCGCGCTGTACGGGGTGTTTCTCTACACCCAGACCGTCCTGCACAAGGACTACTTCGTTCATGAACGGGCCGAGGGCGAGGGCGGGGAGGTGCACCTGTCGGCCGGGGCGCTCGCGCTCACCGTGGCGCTGCTCCTGGTCTCGCTTCTGGCGGTGGTGCTGCTGGCGAAGAAATTCTCGCTGGTGGTCGATGCCGTCGGCGCCAGGATCGGCGCGCCGTCGGCCTTCGCCGGCCTTCTGGTCGCGCTGCTGATCCTGATGCCCGAGGGCGTCGCGGCGATCGCGGCGGCCCGCAGGAACGATCTCCAGAAGAGCATCAACCTTGCGCTCGGCTCGTCGCTGGCGACCATCGGTCTGACGATCCCCGCCGTCGGCGTCGCCACCTACGCGCTCGACAAGGAGCTCGAGCTCGGCCTCAGCGCCCAGGGCAGCGTGCTTTTGCTGCTGACCTTCTTCCTGAGCATGCTGACCTTCGGCACGGGCAGGACCAATGTCCTGTTCGGACTGGTCCATATGGTGGTATTTGCCGTCTACGTGTTCATGGTTTTCGTGCCCTGAAGCGCAAAAGGAGAGTTCCGATGCTTGCCGCCAAGTCCGAGGTCCAGGTCGACAACGAGCAGGTCCGGGTGACCGAATGGCGGCTCGCCCCGGGCAGCGCCACCGGGCATCACACCCACGGGATGGACTACGTGATTGTTCCCGTCGTCGCCGGCGAGATGACCATCGTGGCGCCCAGTGGCGAACGGTCCAAGGCGCAGCTCGCGGCCGGAAAATCCTACTTCCGCAAGGCCGGCGTCCAACACGACGTACTTAACGAAACCTCAACTGAGATCGTGTTCCTTGAGATCGAGCTGAAGCCGTAGGTCCGGCGTTACCCTTTGCCATTGATCCGTCGCAGTTGATCCCTCACAATGCCCTAAAGTTCCCGCATCAGATCGCGCGGGGAGTGGCCGAGAAATGCTGAAATACCTCGCTAAAATCTCGATGGATATTTTCCCCTCGGTGCTCGCGACGATCATCGGGGCGTACATCGTTAATCATTACATCAACGCCAAGCCGGCGGCCGATGCCCCCGCGGCCGTTGTTGCGCCCGCCGACGCCGGCCAGAACGGCAAGCCTGCTGATGTCGCCAACCTCCCTGCGCCCGGCGTCAAGGCCAAGGGCATCGCCGAGAAGAGCGTGACCGACAAGCCGGCAGCCGAGAAGGCGGCCGATCATCAGGCGGTCGCCGAACCCAAGGGGTCTGAGAAGGCCGCCGAGAAGGCTCCGGATGTGGCGCCGGCCGAGAGCCCACGCGCCAAGCCGTCCGCCCGTGAAAAGGCGGTCGCCAAGTCTACGCCGGCCGTGACCGCGCCTGCGTCGGTGGTCGAGGCCAATTCGGCGCCAGCTGCTGCCGCTCCGGCCGCAACCCCCGATGCCAACGATCTCGTACGTGCCGCGATCGAGCGCCTGCGCAAGTCGCCTGAGGGCAGGTCCGCTGAGGCCAGATCTTCCGAAACCAAGCCTGCCGAGCTCAAGTCCTCCGAGGCCAAGCCAACCGAGAGGTCGGCGGAGCCTGCGGTGCGGGAAGCCGCCCGCACGCCGGAGGCGCCGCGGGTCATTGGCATGGAGCCGTCCACGGTCCGTCCGCTGCCGCCGCCGATCACGGTCTCGACGCCCTCATCCGAGGCCTATGGGAATGGCGGCTCCAATCCGCCCTACACGGCCTCGGTCGGCAGCGACGATCCGAATCGGGTGACGCCGCCGGCCGACATTCCCGTGCCGGTCATAGCGCCACCGCTTGACCTGCGTGCCGATGTTGGTGCCTCCATGCCGCGGCCGAGGAAGACCAATGTCGCCGACGAGATGCTGTCGGGCATGAAGTCGATGTTCAACTCGGTTCTGCCGAAGAGCGCCACGCCCGATTAAGACCGGCCCGCGCTGCGCCAGACCGTCAGCCGCCGACGCGGGCGAGGCCGTTGCGGGCGGCGTCATCGCGTGGACGAAGCGCGACGGCCTTGGTGTAGGACGCCGCCGCCTTGGCCCTATCCCCCAAACGCTCATAAGCCTGTCCACGCGTGGTCCAGACCTGGGCATTGTGCGGATCCGCCTCGGAGGCTTCATCGAGATCGGCTGCGGCCTCCTTGAGCTTGCCGATCGCGAGATAGCTGGTGGCGCGGCCGAGCAGAGGCTCGACCTTCTGCGGGTTGAGCCCGCTCGCGGCGCTGAAATCGGCGATCGCGAAGTTGTGCTGGTTATTGCCCTGGTAGATCAGGGCGCGGCCATAGAGTGCCTGCGCATTGTAGGGATCGAGCCCGACGGCCCGATTGAACTCGTCGAGCGCTGCCGCGGTCTCCCCTGACTTCGCCAGGGACTGGGCCTTTGCAGTGTGGGCCTGAGCTTCGGTGACGTTGCCGGCGCTCACCGCGCTCTCGGCAGGCGCCTCCGCCTTGGGAGTCTCCTGGGGTTTGTCCTTCTCCGGCATCAGCGATCCCAGATCGAAGGAGCAGCCGCATAGCGCGATCCCCATCAAGCCCAACGCGAGCGGCTGCTGCCAGATCCGGCGTCGCCACGCCGAGCTGCGCTGAGGGAAAGGGGAAGCCATCTACGGTTCGCTCGCGCTAGAGCAGGAGCCGGCAAAGTGTGCCGCGGTTTTCTCTCGCGACAAACGCGGAACGCGTTCGCGTTTGCGCGGAGATCGTGCTCAAACAACTACCTAAAGTGCGATGACCATTCATCCAATCTTATCGCGCTTTAACGCCGCATCGGCAGTGCCCCGTCCCGCGAAGGCACCGCCCACAAACAATAACGCGGGCCAAGGGCCCGCGTCATCGAAAACCGAGATCTTAAAGGTTCAGCAAATCAGCGCGGACCGCGCGGACCTGCACCGGGGCCGCCACGACCGCCGCGATCACCGCCCGGGCCTGCGCCGAACACCGGCTTCGGCTTCATCGGCAGCAGGCCTTCGCGCTGCAGCTTCTTGCGGGCCAGCTTGCGCGCACGGCGCACGGCTTCGGCCTTTTCGCGGGCCTTCTTTTCGGAGGGCTTCTCGTAGTGACCGCGGAGCTTCATCTCGCGGAAAATGCCCTCGCGCTGCATCTTCTTCTTCAGCGCCTTGAGAGCTTGATCGACGTTGTTATCGCGAACGAGAACCTGCACGCGGCATCCTCTTCAGTGGATCGGATTTGAATTCTGGTAAGTCAAAGGGGATGGCAAAAAGCCGGGCGCCCTTGGCCTTGAGCGCGCCGATGTATCAGACAAAACCTTGGATGTCCACCGGCCAAGCGGGTTTTCGGGCCAAGTTCGGCCATTAAATGCGGCGAAAATACCTCTGAACGGTCCCAATTTGGGTGGTTTCGTGCCAGAAGGCGGGCCGTTTCCGGAAGTTGATCCGGAGCTGAAATCAGGGGAGATGCCACATGGGCATGAAAAAATACGCCGCCGAAGCCATCGGTACTTTTTGGCTCACATTCGCCGGTTGCGGCAGCGCGGTGATCGCGGCCGGTTTCCCGCAGGTTGGCATCGGACTGGTCGGTGTCTCTTTCGCATTCGGCTTGAGCGTCGTCACCATGGCCTATGCGATCGGGCATATCTCCGGCTGCCATCTCAATCCGGCCGTCACGGTCGGCCTTGCCGCCGGCGGCCGCTTTCCGGCCGGCCAGATCCTGCCCTACGTGATCGCCCAGGTGGTGGGCGCGGTCGTTGCCGCGTGGCTCCTCTATGTCATCGCGAGCGGGGCGCCCGGATTCGACGTCAGCAAGGGTTTTGCCTCCAACGGCTATGATGCGCATTCGCCCGGCCAGTACAGCATGATGGTGTGCTTCCTCACCGAGGTGGTGATGACCATGATGTTCCTGTTCATCATCATGGGTGCCACCCATGGCCGCGCACCGGCGGGCTTCGCACCGCTCGCGATCGGCCTCGCGCTGGTGATGATCCATCTCGTCAGCATTCCCGTCACCAATACCTCGGTGAACCCGGCGCGCAGCACGGGCCCGGCACTGTTCGTCGGCGGCTGGGCGCTGTCGCAACTCTGGCTGTTCTGGGTTGCACCGCTGATCGGCGGCGCGCTGGGCGGGGTGGTCTATCGCTGGCTCAGCGAAGAGCCCGCCGGCGTCGTTGCGGGCGTGAAGACGGCGTAATCGCAAAGGGGATCGCGGCTAGCAGCTGCGGTCCCCTCATTTCCCCCTTGGCGGCCGGACTTCGGTGACATGGCCCATCTTGCGGCCGGGGCGCGGTGCGCCCTTGCCGTAGATGTGCACGGTCGCGCCCGGCACGCTCAGCCACCTTTCGTAATCGTTGATCTCGTCGCCGATCAGGTTGGTCATGGTGACGACTTCGCCGTGGCGCACGGGCTTGCCGAGCGGCCAGCCGGCGATGGCGCGGATGTGCTGCTCGAACTGCGAGACCGAGGCGCCATCGAGCGTCCAGTGCCCGGAATTGTGCACGCGCGGAGCGATCTCGTTGACCAGCACCTTCGGTCCGGTCCCATTGGCGAGCACGAACATCTCGACGGCGAGCACGCCGACATAGTCGAGCGCGCCTGCGATCTTTCCGGCGATGCTGCGCGCTTCCTCGGCAAGCGCATCCGGAATCGGCGCGGGCGCGCGCGATATCTTCAGGATGTGGTCGCGGTGCTCGTTCTCGGTGACGTCGAAACACTCGACCTCGCCTGCGGCCGAGCGCGCGGCGATCACGGAGATCTCGCGCTCGAACGGCACGAAGGCCTCCAGGATCGCCGATTTGGTGGCGAGGCTGGTCCACACCTTCGCGATGTCGTCGCCGTCGCGGATGATGACCTGGCCCTTGCCATCATAACCGAAGCGGCGGGTTTTCAGCACGGCCGGAAGCCCGATCCTGGCGATCGCCTCGCGCAGGGAGGGGACGGAGGTGACGTCGGCATAGGCTGCGGTTTCGATGCCGAGCCGCGTGACGAAATCCTTCTCGGCAAGACGGTCCTGGGTGGTCTCGAGGATCTTGCGGTTGGGCAGCACGGGCCGGCGCGCATCCAGCACCATCGCGGCTGCCGCGGGCACGTTCTCGAATTCATATGTGATGACGTCGACGTCGTTCGCGAACAGCTCGAGCGCTTCGACATCGGCATATTCGGCGCAGGTCGCGTTCAGCACGACGTCGAAGGCCGGCGAGTCCGGATCGGGCGAGAACACCTGGCAGCGCAGGCCGAGCCGGGCCGCAGCCATGGCCAGCATCCGGCCCAATTGTCCGCCGCCGAGGATTCCGATGGTGTCACCGGGCTTCAGCTTCACATGCCTGGTGTCGGTCACGCCTTGTCCTCCGGGCGCTCGGCGACCGCCTCAGTTTGCGCCTTGCGCCAGGCGGCGAGGCGATCGGACAGGGCCGGGTCGGACAATGCCAGCACGGCGGCCGCCAGCAGCGCGGCGTTGATCGCACCGGCCTTGCCGATGGCGAGGGTGCCGACAGGGACACCCGCCGGCATCTGGACGATCGAATAGAGCGAATCGACGCCCTTGAGCGTCTTGGATTCGACGGGGACGCCGAATACCGGGAGTTCCGTCAGTGCCGCCGCCATGCCGGGCAGATGTGCAGCCCCACCGGCGCCCGCGATAATGACCTGGTAACCGGCAGCCTTGGCGCCCTTGGCGAAAGCAAACAGCCGGTCGGGCGTGCGATGTGCCGAGACGACGCGGCTGTCGGCGGCAATGCCGAGCGCGTCAAGCGTGTCGGCAGCATGCCGCATCGTGTCCCAGTCCGACTGGCTTCCCATGATGATGGCGATCGGCGCGGTCATGACGTTAATTGTGCCCGGAAAAACAGAAAGAGAGGCCAGATTTACGGTTCCGGCCGGCGGTTCGCAAGGCGGTGGCAAGGAGAAGGGAATCCACTATCCTGTCTTGGTGAATCCCCGCAAGCCTTCATTGAGCAGGATGCCCATGAAGAAACCAAGAAGGGCGAGCGCTGCGAAGGCCAAAAACGGCCGGAAAACCAGCGCCGGCCGATCCGCCCCCAAACGGCTAACCAAGCGTTCGGCGAAGCCGCCCCGGCGCGCCGCCTCGGGCGATGGTGGGGCCAAGGACAACGTCAGGGCGACAATCCGGGGCCTGCGAGCCAAGCTCAAGGAGGCGCAGCTCCGGGTCGCGGAACTGGAAGCTGTGGCCGACACCGATTTCCTGCTCGAGATTCCCAACCGGCGCGGCTTCGAGCGCGAGCTTGCGCGCGCCATCGCCTATATGAAGCGCTACCGCGCCAGCGGGGCACTGATCGTGCTCGACGTCGATCGGCTCAAGCCGATCAACGATTCGTTCGGTCATGCTGCCGGCGACGAGGTGCTCAAGGCGATCGTCGCCACGCTGACGCGACAGGTCCGTGCCTCCGACGTGGTCGGCCGGCTCGGGGGCGACGAGTTCGCCCTCCTGCTTTGGAATCTCAGCGAGACCGACGCCAAGGCGAAGGCCGCGGCCTTCGAGCAGGCGATCGACGAATTGTCTTTCGTCTTTCGTGGCCAGCACGTGACCGCGGGCGCTTCCGCCGGCGTCGCGCTGTTGGGGGCGCAGTCCGACGCCGGCCGCGCCCTGGAGGAGGCGGACGCCGCCATGTACGTGCGCAAGGCGTGTCGGCGGCACGAGCCGCAGATCAGGCTGGTCAGCAGCTGAACTTACAGTGTCCCGAGATCTTCCGGGACGTTGCCGAATTTGCGCAGCAGCCTGGCGTCGCCGAATTCGCCGGTCACGGGATCGCCGCTGCGGCTGAATGCGACCGCGCCGATGTGGCCGGCACCGTGGGCCAATATCTCGGCGCGCCGCAGAGCCGCAGTCGAGGTCTGGCATTCCTCGGCAGTGCCCGCGACTGGCGAGCCGTCTGCATCGATCAAAAAGGGCATTGCAACGTAGTAGGTCACATCCGACATGGCGTTGCTCCGGTTGTTGAAATCAGGCGGCGCTGCTCTTGCTCCGCATCTTGCTGCGCGAGGTCTCCGGAATGCAGCCGGCGGAAATCGCCGCCTGCAATTCCTCCAGCTCGGTTTCCAGATATTCATTGGCCATGATCAGCGCTTTGATCGTGCTGCGCAGATTGCCGTCGCACATCGCGATCGCCTGATCACAGGCCTGTTCATAATGGCTGTTGTCGAGAAGGGGCGTTGCCGACATCTGCGTTGTCCTCGTGTCGTGGCTTGGGCATTTCGGAGGTTTGGGCGCTCCAAAATGTTCCTATTTTGTTCTCTTCGAGTCAAGCGGATTCATTTGGGCAAGCCGCGGTGCAGGCCGCTCACGGATCAGGCGATGATGTCGGGGGTAATCTGGTCTTCGATGAACGCGATGCGGTCACGCAACAACAGCTTGCGCTTCTTCAACCGCTGTAACCGCAATAGGTCGGGGGCGGGCGATTGATGCAGTGCATCGATCGCGGCGTCCAGATCTCGGTGTTCCTGCTGCAACCGGGTGAGCTCGGCTTCGAGCTCACGCTCGTCTTCATTGGTCATGTCTGCGGTGGCCGAAAACCGATAAGCGTGAGATTAAGGCTGTGGATGCCCTGTGGAAATTATCGTCCTTGCGCGGCGTGATCGCAAGCGATCTGCGATCCCCGCTCGCCGATCTCCCGCAAGATATTTCTTGCAGGCTGGTGCGGCGTCGCGCAGGCGCATTGATATCACGGATTTTTCCCGCGCGGTTCCACTAGTCACGCTTCGTTACATATGAACTTTCAAAAATGACACTGCGACGACGGATACCCATCGACAGAACGGATCGCTGATGTAGACTTGCTTGTCCGGATCGAATCCTAAGGTTCAACCCTACCGAGGAGGTTTCGAATGACAATTCAGGCACATCTTGTTGAATTGGAACGGAAGCACAGACTTCTCGAAAACGAATTGCACGAAGCTCTCGTGCACCTTTCAACAGACGACCTGCAAATTGTTGAGTTGAAGCGCCGGAAGTTGATGGTCAAGGACCAGATCGAGCGTCTGAAGCACGGCGATACGCTCCACTAGCGACCCCCGTAACATCGTAGAGTTGATCACATCCTTACGCAGGGATGAGGGCATTCGTGCTCATCCCTGCTTCAAGGTGGCGCAAGACGTCTGTCTGGCGCCAGCTTTGTTGGGACCGTTTCTCGACGCCAACCGTCATCCACCTCGCGCGAAAACGCGCTAGCCCGTCCTATTCGTGAGAGTGCGGCTTTTGGGCCCGATTGATGCGGCCGCACATCTTGTCTGACGAGGCGCACAGGATTGCCTTCGGCTTTTCGCCGCCTGACGACCGGTACTTTGCAACGCGCTTGAGGGATGGGTTGGGCGAACGGGGGCGGACGCCCCGCCGGTCAAGGACCGAGCGGCAGCAGCGCGCCGGGCAAGCCGCAGATCAGGTCGGCTTCGGGACATGCCGCGGCAAACGCAAGGCGAATGCGGCTCGTGGTCTCGACGACACGGGCGGCGATTTTCAAGAGCCGAAGACGCAGCGTCGCGAACTCGGCAGCGGCCAATTCCCGGGCTTTGGGAATGGCGTCGCGCACGGTCAGCATCAGCCAATAAGCGGCCGTATGGAGCACGAGACGGACCTGGTTGGCGAGCGCCGAACGGCAGCTGGTGCGATCGGAGGCGAGCTGCGTCTTATGCAGCTTGATCAGATTCTCGGCTTGGCCGCGCGCGCAATACAGGCTGTCGTAGATCCACTCGGCCGAGCCGACATCGAGGCTGGTGACGACGAAGCGGATGTCGAGGCCGAGCATCGTCGCCTCAATACGGGCGACAGTGCGCCGTTCGCGATCCCAGGACTTTGCCTTGTGGCGCGTCTCGGTATAGCCACGCAGAACCGGCAGGTTCTCGATGGCGCGTCGCGTGCGGATGTCGTCGGCGACCTCGTCGACTTTTCTGGCGAGAGGCTTGGTGCCGGACAGACCGAAGATGTAGTCGATGCCGTTGGTCTCGCACCACGCCATTGCCTCCGGCCGGGCATAGTGCCCGTCGCCACGGAACGTAATTTGCGTGTTGTGCCATCGCGTCCGGATATGCCGTACCAGGCGGCGCAGATGGGCACGCACCTCGACGCCGCCCGGCGTCTTGCCGGGCCGCAGCACGACGGCCACGGGCCGGCTCTTCTCCGTGTCGTAGACGTGGATCGGCAGGAAGCAGCGTTCGTCATAATGAGCGTTGAACAGCGAGAGCTGCTGATGGCCGTGGACGACGTCGCAGGTATCATCGATGTCGAGCGTGACGGATGCCGGCTCGCGCGGGTAGCTATCCATCCATGCGTCGACCAAAGTGTAGGTCAGCCGGATCACGTCGCGCAGGCGCGGAGCATTCTCCAGCCGCGACAGCGTCGGCTGGGAACACAAATCCCGGCCCGTGTCCGGTAGGCGACCGCAGGCCAGCTTGAATGCCGGATCGGACCTCAGATGATCGAGGTCGTCGGCGTCCTCGTAGCCGCAGCAGATCGCGAACATGCGAGCGCGGAACATATCGACCAGGCTGTGCACGACCCGCGTCGGATCGCGCCGATCCGGGAACACCCGGGCCAGATTGTTGGCCAAACCGAGACGCCGCTCGGCCATCGCCAGAAGCATCACGCCCCCGTTCGAGGTTAGGCGCCCACCATCGAAGGCAGCTGTGACTTTCTTGGCGTGAACGGCTGGAAACGAGAAGGGCGGAATCGTATCGTCAGAGCTGGCCCCGGTTGTTTGGACAGCGCCCCGCTGGATTTAAGTGGATTCCTGCCGGGTTATGCTGAACGCGGGGCTTTCGAGAAGGGCGGAATCGTATCGTCAGAGCTGGCCCCGGTTGTTTGGACAGCGCCCCGCTGGATTTAAGTGGATTCCTGCCGGGTTATGCTGAACGCGGGGCTTTACGGTTTTGTCGTTGCGTCGGGAGGGCGTAGCCCGACCAGAGCGACGACAAAACCGTCGGCGACGGTCATGCGGCCATCACCATAGCTTGCGTGCCGAAGTAAGCCTCGTCGGGCGTGCGCCCGTCAAGGCTCGAGTGAGGGCGTCCCTGATTGTAGAAGGCCAGATACTTGGCAATTGACGCTCGCGCCTCGGACACGCTGTCGTAGGCGCGGAGATATACTTCTTCGTATTTGACCGTGCGCCAGAGCCGCTCGACAAACACGTTGTCGCGCCAGGCGCCCTTGCCGTCCATGCTGATGGCGATCTTCGCGTCCAGCAGCACATCGGTGAACTCGAGGCTGGTGAACTGGCTGCCCTGATCCGTGTTGAAAATCTCGGGCCTGCCGTGCTTCGCCAACGCCTCCTGGACCGCTTCGACGCAGAAGGCCGCCTCCATTGTGATCGAGACGCGATGGGCCAGGACCCGTCGGCTGAACACATCGACGACCGCCGCGAGATAGACGAAGCCACGCCGCATCGGAATGTAGGTGATGTCCATTGCCCACGCATGGTCGGGCCGCTCGATCTTCAATCCGCGCAACAGGTACGGGTAGATCTTGTGACCCGGAGCCGGCTTGCTCGTGTTCGGGCGACGATAGACCGCCTCGATCCCCATGCGCTTCATCAGCGTCGCGATGTGGCGGCGACCGGCGTATACGCCCTCCCGCCGCAGCAACGATCGCAGCATACGCGCTCCCGCGAAGGGATAATCGAGATGCAGCTCATCGAGCCGACGCATCAAGGCAAGGTCCTCGGCCGAAACTGGCCGAGGTTCATAGTAGACCGTGCTGCGAGCCAGCTTCAGGACCTTCGCCTGGCGCACGATAGAAAGATCATGATCGCGGTCGATCATCGCTTTGCGCTCAGCAGGCCCGCCTTGGTGAGCGCGCCGGACAAAAAATCGTTTTCCAACGCCAGCTCGCCGATCTTGGCATGTAACGCCTTCAAATCGACCGGCGTCTCGGCCGATGTCTTGTCATGCCCAAACACGCCGGCGGCGCCTTCCAGGAGCTGGTTTTTCCAGATCGTGATCTGGTTCGGATGAACATCAAACAGTTGCGCCAGCTCCGCCAGTGTCTTGTCGCCTTTGACCGCAGCCAAAGCAACCTTCGCCTTGAATGCCGGAGAATGCGTCCGGCGGCTCTTCTTCGTCATCTTCGCTCCTGATTCGCAGCAAGAATCCTCGCCGCTGTCAGGCAGAAAATCCACTCAAGCTACTGTCCGAATTTGCGGGGCCAGCTCTGTCGGTCATGGCGGGCGTGGCGTTCGCGGTTGGAGGTGATGGGGTTGGCTTCGCAACCGAATCCTACGCCGCATCAGCGCTTTACCCCTCAGGCGCACTCTTACGAATAAGACGGGTTAAGTTGAAGAAAGATTGAGTGACTCCCGATCATTTCTGTGCCGAAACGTGGAGTCGCGGTCGTGCCGCGTCCAAAGAAACCGGCGCGAGCGGCCTATTAGACGCGGTAGGTGCTCAGCCTCCGAAACGAGACTATCAAGCATGAAGAGATCGAGCGCGAGGCAGAGGTTTTATTTGTGTTGAATTCTTGCTTCTCGATAGTGGTCTGAAATCGTATCATCGGTCATGGCGGGCGTGGCGTTCGCGGTTGAAGGTGATGGGGTGGCTTCGCAACCGAATCCTACGCCGCATCAGCGCTTTACACCACGCTCGCCAGCCTCTCAGGCGCCCTCTCGCGAATAAGACGGGCTAGATGTCCGCGAGCTCGGCGACGTGATCGGCGATCGCGAGCGACGACGTCAGTCCCGGGGATTCGATGCCGAACAGGTTGATCAGGCCTGCGACGCCGTGATCGTGCGGGCCCTGCATCAAGAAGTCCTGCGTGGCCACGGCCGGCGGCACGATCTTCGGGCGGATGCCCGAATAGCTCGGCATCAGCGCGCCATCGGGCAGCGTCGGCCAGTATTTGCGGATCGCCGGATAGAAGCGCTCGGCGCGCGATGGATCGACCTCGTAGTTGATGGTCTCGATCCATTCGACGTCGGGCCCGAAACGTGCCTGCCCTGCCATGTCCAGCGTCAGATGGACCCCTAGCCCGCCGGGCTCGGGCACCGGATAGATCAGGCGCGAGAACGGCGCCTTGGCGTTGCAGCTGAAGTAATTTCCCTTGGCGAGATAGGCCGGAGGAATCCGGTCCAGCGGCATGCCGTCGATGTTGCGCGCGACATTCGTCGCCGACAGCCCCGCGGCGTTGACGAGGAGGCCGCATTGCAGCGTCATCGGCGCCTCCCCGCCGGCCTCGACCTCGATGACGCCGGCATTCGCCTTGGCGCGGATCAGCGGGGTGTGAAACGCGAAGGCCGCGCCGGCGTCCTCGGCCTCGCCGCGCAGCGAGAGCATGTAGGCGTGGCTGTCGATGATGCCCGTTGACGGTGACAGCAGCGCAGCATCGCAGGCGAGCGCCGGCTCCAGCGCCCGCGCAGCCTCCCCCGTGAGCAGCTGCATGTCGAGCACGCCATTGGCCTCGGCATGCGCCTTGATCGATTGCAGCTTCTCGGTTTCCTTCGCACTGGTCGCAACGATCAGCTTGCCGCAATTCTTGTGAGGGATACCGCGCTCGGCGCAGTAGCGGTAGAGCGCGTGCTTGCCGCTGACGCACATGCGCGCCATCCAGCTCCCGGCGCGATAGTAGATGCCGGCATGGATCACCTCACTGTTGCGCGAGGAGGTGACGGTGCCGATGGCCTCGGCTGCCTCGAGCACGATGACCTCGCGCCCGGCCTGGGCGAGCTTCCGGGCTACCGCGAGCCCGACGACGCCGGCTCCGATGACGATGCAATCGACCCTATCCATGGTTGTGCAGAATGTCCGCTGGAAGTGCCGGTGGCATTGGAGCCGAGGACGAGGGCGCGGGCCCGTTTTCCATTAAGCAAGCATTTATCATGTCAGGGCAATTGCCGCATTTCGCGTCACATTTTTCTGTCGCGCCTACAGGCGTTTACCCGATCCAAACCCGCGAGGCCAGACAATCCGACGTTGAAATCGCGGGTGGCTGATGGCTGAGAAGAACTGGCACGCGGGCAGCACGCTTCCGATTGCTGTGCAGGCCGTCGCATGCTTGGCCGGTGCGGTCACGCCTGCGCGTGCCTTTGCGCTGTCGGACAGCTTTGCAGCTCCGGGCGATCTCACCAAGCTTGATCCCAGCGTGATCTGGGAAGCCCTGATTGCGGGCATCGTCGTGTGCTCGCTCCTCGCCGCGATCGCGCTGTGGATCCATTCCTCGCTGCGCCGGACCAGACGTTTGCAGTTGCGGCGCAACGCCTTCGTCTCCTCCGCCATGAACAATCTCAATCAGGGCGTGGTGATGACGGATGCGCAGCGCCGCGTCATCTTCTGCAATGACCGCTATCTTGAGATCTATGGCCTGACGCGGTCGGATGTCCGGGCTGGCATGAACGGCCGCGAGCTCCTCGCGCTTCGGCGCAAGCGCGGGGTGCTGGGCGCCTCCGACGACGAATTTTACGACAAGGCAGCAAGCGCCAATGGTCTGATCACGGAACTGCCCGACGGGCGGGCCATCCTGGTGAAGTACTTCGTGCTGCCGAACGGCGGCTCGGTGGCGACGCATCTCGATGTCAGCGAGCAGCGCAGGCTGTCGCGGCAGCTCGCCTCCACCAAGCAATTCCTGGAATCGGTGCTGGACCATGTGCCGGCCTGCGTGGCAGCCAAGAGCATCGAGGACGGTTGCTACATCTTTGCCAACAGCGCCTATGAGCGGTTCTGGGGATTGTCGCGGGACTTCGCCGTCGGCAGGAAAGCGCGGGAGCTGTTTGCGCCGAGTTCGGCGTCCAGCATCGAGGCGGCCGACCGGGCGGCGCTCAATTCGCCGGACGGCCAATACCGCAATGAGTTCGAAGTCGACCGTGCCGGTGCGCGGCGCATGGTGGCCTCGATCCGGATCGTGGTCCGCAACGAGAGCAACAAGCCCGAATTTCTGCTCATCGTGTTCGAGGACATCACCGATCGCCGCTCGCTGTCGCAGGAGCTGGAGAGCACCAAGAAGTTCCTCGAGCTCGTGGTCGACAACATCCCGGTCGCGCTGATCGTGGAACAGGTCAAGGACGGCAGCTATCTGCTCGCCAACCGCAGCGCGGAGACGATCCTCAACCGCAGGCGCGAGGAAACCACCGGCCTGACGGCTTCCGACATTTTCAATCCCAAGGAAGCCAGGCTGATCATCGCCCGCGACGAGGCCGCGATCAAGAAACGCGGGATGATCACCGAGGAGCATCCGATCTCCACCAAGGACGGCCTGCGGCTGTTTCTCACCCGCCGCGCCACCGTGCTCAATGATGCCGGCGAACCGCAATACCTGATCAAGACCCACGAGGACGTCACCGACCGCCGGCAGACCGAGTCGCGCATGGCGCACATGGCCTATCATGACGGCCTGACCGACCTGCCGAACCGCGCCGCCTTCCTCCAGGCGCTGACCCAGATGATCGAGGCCTGCGAAGGCACCGGCGAGGAATTCGCCGTGCTCTGCGTCGACCTCGACGGGCTCAAGGAGGTCAACGACGTCTTCGGCCATGCGCTGGGCGACAAGCTCCTGATCGAGGTGGCCCATCGGCTCCAGGACTCCGCGCGCGGTGGCGTGGTGGCGCGCCTGTCCGGCGACGAGTTCGGCCTGATCATCGACGGCAAGCAGCCCGAGACGGGCCTCGCACTGGCGCGGCAGATCGGCGAGGCCGTCGCCCGGGAATTCCAGATCGACGGCCGGCCGGTCCGCGCCGGCATCACCACCGGCATGTCGGTCTTCCCGCACAATGGCACCGATGGCGCCTCGCTGCTCGCCAATGCGGGCGCGGCGCTGTTCCGCGCCAAGCAGAAGTCGCGCGGCACGATCAGCCTCTACCAGCCGGAGATGGACCAGCAGATCCGTGATCGCCGCGTGCTGCATCAGGACCTCTCGATGGCGGTCAAGAACGGCGAGCTCTCGCTCGCCTTCCAGCCGCAGGGGATCGCGGGCCACAGCGTCGCCGAGAGCGAGATCATCGGCTTCGAGGCATTGGCGCGCTGGCAGCATCCGGTGCGCGGCCAGGTTTCGCCCGCCGAATTCATTCCGATCGCCGAGGAGAGCGGCCTGATCGTCGAGATGGGCGAGTGGATCCTGCGCGAGGCCTGCCGCGAGGCGGCGTCCTGGCCGAAGCCGCTCCAGGTCGCAGTCAATCTGTCGCCGGCGCAGTTCATGCACGGTGACGTGGTCGGACTGGTCCATTCGATCCTGATCGAGACGGGCCTTGCACCGGGCCGGCTCGAGCTCGAGATCACCGAGGGCGTGCTGATCGAGGATTTCGATCGCGGCCTTGCGCTGCTGCGCCGTCTGAAGGCGCTTGGCGTGCGCATCTCCATGGACGATTTCGGCAGCGGCTACTCCTCGCTGAGCTACCTCCAGGCGTTCCCGTTCGACAAGATCAAGATCGACCGCGCCTTCATCATCAATCTCGGCCGCAATCCGCAATCGGCGGCGATCGTGCGCGCGGTGATCGATCTCGGCCACGGCCTCGAAATGTCGATCATCGCCGAAGGCGTCGAGACGGTGGACCAGCTCGCCTTCCTCGCCAGCGAGGGATGCGATGGCGTGCAGGGCTATCTGCTCGGCAAGCCGCTGCCGATCGGGAAATATGCTGGCCTCGTCGGTCGCGCCGAAGCCATGGAGCTTGCGCTGAAGACCGGTTAGTTATGGGAGTGCTTCGCTCCCATTCGACGGCTTCATGGCGGATTATGACCTCGCGATCATCGGCGGCGGCCTGAACGGTGTCAGCCTCGCCCGCGATGCGGCGGGCCGCGGTCTCCGGGTTATCCTCTTCGAGCAGGGCGATCTCGCAGGCGCCGCGTCGTCGGCGACGCCGAGGCTGATCCATGGCGATCTCTCGGTGCTGGAGCGCCGCGGTTTTTGGCGGGTGCGCCGGGCCCTGGCCGAGCGCCGGATCTGGCTCCGGATCGCGCCGCATCTGGTCCGGCCGATGCGTTTCGTGATTCCTGCGCATGCGGACGAGCGGCCACCGTGGCTGCTGCGGGGCGGTCTGTTCCTCTATGACAGCCTCGCCAGCCGGAGCGGCCTGGCCCCATCGAAGACCCTCGACATCACCCACCATCCGGTCGGCAACGCGCTAAGGCGCCCATTCGGCACGGCGTTCGAATATTCGGACTGCGTCGTCGACGATTCCCGCCTCGTGGTGCTCACGGCGCTGGACGCGGCCGAACGTGGCGCGGCGATCCGAACCGGGGCACGCTGCGTCCGTGCCGATAGAACCGAGACCTGGCGGCTTGCGGTGGTTGATCGTGGCCACCGCCGCACGATCACGGCTCGGGCCCTGGCCAACGCCAGCGGGGCCTGGACGCCATTGGTTGCGGAGACCGTGCTGCGGCAACCGCAGCCCGCCATGGCCGCCACACAGATGAGCCAGATCATCGTGCCGCGGCTGTTCGATTCGGACAACGTCTACGTCTTCCAGAACAACGACGGGCGGTTGATCTTCGCAAGCCCGTTCGAGCGGGAGTTCACGCTGATCGGCACCCTCACGCATGATTTCACCGGCGATCCCGCCATCGTCGCGATGACCGGGACCGACGTCAGCTATCTCTGCGAAGCGGCCAGCCGCTACTTCCGCGAGCGCATCGCTCCGGCCGACGTGGTCCGGACGGTTTCGGGCGTCAATTTGAGGCCGCCGTCGGCGCGAGGAGGTGACGGCACGACCCTGTTCCACGCGCGCCGGCGCAAGGCGCCGCTGCTCACGATGTTCAGCGGCGACGTCACCACCTCGCGCCTGCGCGCGGAGCGTGCGGTGACGAAGCTGACGCCGTTCTATCCGATGTCGCCGCCCTGGACCGCGGGCGCAGCGCTGCCCGGCGGGGACTTTGCCTGGGATCGCTTCGACACCGAGGTCGATCACGCGCGGGACCGCTGGCGGTTTTTCTCGGAGCCCGAAGCTCAGCGCCTGGTTGCGGCCTATGGCTCGCGATTGCCGGCGGTGCTCGGGGACGCCAAGACCCGCGACGATCTCGGCCCTGCCTTCGGCCCCGAGCTGACCGGCGCCGAGGTGCGTTACCTGATGAGCCGCGAATGGGCGCGCTTCCCAGACGATGTCCTGTGGCGTCGTTCCAAGCTCGGCCTGACCATGCCCGCGGCGGACCGCGACGCGCTGGCCGCGTTCATGGCAAGTGCCAGCTAGACGGAGTCGCGTTTGCCTGGCATTCCGCCGGGATCGCGAGCGCCATGACGGATGGCGTGGATGATGATCTCCTGGCTCCCAATCTCATAGAATACGAGAAACGGGTAGGGTGTTGTGGTCAGTCTTCTGATGTCCGGATCGTCAGTCCGCAGACCGATCTCGGGATATGCTAGCAACAGCCCGATCACGTCCTGAATGCGCTTGTGGACGCGGGCGGCTCCGTACGGAGACGCTTCTGCAATATGGGTCAGAATGGAATCGAGATCGGCGAGCGCCGGAAGTGTGTAGCGAATATTCACAAGCCGTGTTTGGCCCAAGTCGCTCGGACTTGAGCCTCGGTTGCGAATTCGCCTTGCGCAGCTGCCTCCTTGGACGCGGCAATCGCTGACCTCTCATCATCCGAGAGGATGACGGGATAGGCTGCTTCTGCGCCGCTGAGCTGCAGCACGATCCGAGCAATGTCGTCCTGCGCGTCGGCCGGCAGACTGCGTGCGATTTCCAGGGCCTGATCGAGCAACTTGGTCATGTCCGTATCATACGCCCTTTGGTGCCCGTCATGAAGCCCAATTTGGGACGATCCTTCGAACTGGTTGAGCTAGGGACGATCGGCCGCTAGCGTGCGGCGGAATCGGGGTTGGCAGGGACCATGACGGACGAGTTGCCCAGAACAGACACCGCGGCCAATGCGGCCGGTGGAGATCCGTATCCCGTGGCGGGGCAGCCGTTGCTGCGCATCGAGGGCGTCACCAGGACGTTCGGGACATTCCGCGCCGTCGACGGCGTCTCACTCGACATCAAGGCCGGCGAGTTCTTCGCGCTGCTCGGTCCCAGCGGCTGCGGCAAGACCACGCTCTTGCGCATGCTTGCCGGCTTCGAGGCGCCGGACGGGGGACGCATCCTGCTCGGCGGCAAGGACATCGCGCAGGCGCTGCCGCACGAGCGCCCGATCAACATGATGTTCCAGAACTACGCGCTGTTCCCGCATCTGTCGGTGCGAGACAACATCGCCTTCGGCCTGAAGCGCGCCGGCATGCCGCGCGCCGAGATCGCCACCCGCGTGGCCGAGATGGTCGCACTGGTGAAGCTCGAAGGGCTCGAGAAGCGCAAGCCGGATCAACTCTCGGGCGGCCAGCGCCAGCGCGTGGCGCTGGCCCGCGCGCTGGCGCGCCGGCCGCAACTGCTGCTGCTCGACGAGCCGCTCGCAGCCCTCGACAAGAAGCTGCGCGAGAGCACGCAAGGCGAGTTGATGGAGCTGCAGCGGCGGCTCGGCATGACTTTCATCATCGTCACCCACGATCAGGAGGAGGCGATGACGATGGCGAGCCGGATCGGCGTGATGAAGGCCGGCAAGCTCGCTCAGGTCGCGAGCCCGCGCGAGCTCTACGAGGCGCCGCGCTCGCGCTGGATCGCGGAGTTCGTCGGCGACATCAATCTGTTCGACGGCGAGTCCAAATTGCGCGATGGTCATCGTCTGGTCATCGGCACGCGTGATGCGGGTGCGCTGGTGGTGGCCGAGCCGCGCGAGCCGATTGGCGCGGGAAAATTGGCGGTCGCGATCCGCCCCGAAAAAGTCAAGCTGTCGCGCCGCGGTCCCGTGAGCGAGGCGGGTCGTGAAACGGCGATCAACCGGCTGGACGGTGTGATTGCGGACATCTGCTATCTCGGCGGCACCACGACTTACAAGGTGAAGCTCGACACCGGCGGGATGGTGCAGGCTTCGGTCGTCAACAGCGCACGCATCGACGTCGACGCCTACAGCCTGAACCAGCACGTCGTCGCCTGGTTCACGCCCGACGATTGCGTGGTGCTGCCGTCATGAGCTCCCGCCGCATCTTCGCGCGACCGGCGCGCTTTGCCGCGATCGCACCCTATGTCTGGATGGTGCTGTTCTTCCTGGTGCCCTTCGCCTTCGTGCTCAAGATCAGCCTGTCGCAGACGGCGATCGCACAGCCGCCCTACGATCCGGTCTTCGACCTGACGGCGGGATGGGACGCGCTCAGAGGCGCCTTTGCCGCACTCTCGGCCGACAATTTCAAGCTGCTCGTCTCCGACGACATCTATGTGTTTGCCTATATGCGCAGCCTCACCGTCGCGATGACCGCGACTGCGCTGCTGCTTCTGATCGGCTATCCCATCGCCTATGGCATGGCGCGATTGCCGAAGCGCTGGCAGGCGGTGGCGATGGTGCTGGTGATCGTGCCGTTCTGGACCTCGTTCCTGATCCGCATCTATGCCTGGATCAACATCCTCCAGCACGACGGCCTGCTCAACCAGATCCTGCTGGCGCTGCATCTGGTCAGCCAGCCCGTGGTGTGGCTCTCCACCGACACCGCGATGTATATCGGCATCGTCTACTCCTACTTGCCGTTCATGATCCTGCCGCTGTACGCCACGCTCGCCAAAATGGAGCCGGCGCTGGAGGAGGCGGCCTCCGATCTCGGCGCGCCGCCCTGGCAGGTGTTCTGGCTCGTCATCTTCCCGTTGTCGCTGCCCGGCGTCGGCGCCGGCGTGCTGCTGTGCTTCATCCCGATCGTCGGCGAATTCGTCATCCCGGACCTTCTGGCCGGCTCCAATGCGCTGATGATCGGCCAGACCCTGTGGCTGGAATTCTTCACCAACAAGGACTGGCCGGTTGCATCCGCGGCGGCCATCGTGCTGCTGCTGCTGCTGCTGGTGCCGCTGCTGCTGTACGAACGGCTGCAGAAGCGGCAGCTCGAACACCGGCGGTGAGGCGATGCGCAACGTCTCCCGCCTGTCCCGCTTCAACATCGCCTCGCTGGCGCTGGGACTGGCATTCCTCTATTTGCCGATCCTGATCCTCGTCATCTATTCCTTCAACGACTCGCGCCTGGTGACGGTGTGGGGGGGCTGGTCGCTGCGCTGGTACCACGAGTTCTTCAATGACCGCGCCATGATCGAGGCGGCCTGGATGAGCGTGCGGGTCGCGGTTGCCTCCGCGACGATCGCGACGCTGCTCGGGACGCTCGCCGCGGTGGCGCTGTCGCGCGGCGAGAGGTTCCGCGGCCGCACGCTGTTCTCCGGCATGCTCTATGCGCCGCTGGTGATGCCGGAGGTGATCACCGGATTGTCGCTGCTGCTGCTGTTCGTCGCCCTGAACGCCGAGCGCGGCTTCTGGACCGTGACGATCGCCCATACCACGCTGACGATGTGCTTCGTTGCCGTGGTGGTGCAGTCCCGCCTCGGCTCGCTCGATCGTTCGCTTGAGGAGGCCGCGATGGACCTTGGCTGCGACCCGGTTCGTGCCTTTCTTTCGGTAACATTGCCGCTGATCGCGCCCGCGATCGTCGCGGGCTGGATGCTGGCGTTCACGCTCTCGCTGGACGATCTCGTGATCGCGAGCTTCACCACCGGCCCCGGCTCGGCAACGCTGCCGATCAGGATCTACTCGGAGGTGCGTCTCGGGGTGAAGCCGGAGATCAACGCGATCTGCACGCTGGTGATCGCCCTGATCGCGGTCGTCATCGTCATCGCCTCGCTCGCCTCGAAGCTGTCGAGCTCGCAGGGCGAGAGCGCGGCGCCGTTGTAGTGTTATCGGAGCGCAACGATGAATCGTGCCGAAGAATGGCGTAAACTGGAAGAGGCTCTGACAAACTTCGTAGGCTCGATGTCGTCTCAACTCTCTATCAGAGACTGCGCGCTACTGGCGGAGTTTATCGACAATCGAGAATTTGGTGTCGCGCTGGAATGGCTGCACTCTTCAGTCGTGGAAAATCGTCTCCAGCCCTCAGCGAGCCAGAAACTTGAGGTTCAACGATTGGCGAAGATGATGGACATCGACCTGCCGTAGCGGTTGCTACGACAGGTATGTGGAATGACGTACGGCGAGATCGAGACTACGACTTCACCGCACCCGCCGTGAGCCCGCCCACCATGTAGCGGCGGAAGGCGTAGTAGACCGCGGCCGGCGGCAGCGCGTAGATGAAGCCGGTGGTCATGAGGAGCTCCCACGGCGAATCGTCGGCGGCGAGGAAGTTGCCGAGCGCGACGGGGAGGGTGATCTCGCGGTCGTTCGAGAGCAGCAGGAACGCGTAGAGATATTCGTTCCAGGCCAGCAGCACGGCATAGGTGCCGATCGCGACCAGCGAGGGCATCATCAGCGGCAAATAGACCAGGCGGAAGATCTGCAGCGTGGTCGCGCCGTCCATCACGGCGGCCTCGTCCAACTCGACCGGCAGCTTGTCGGAGGCCTGCTTCAGCACCCAGATCGCGTAGGGGCTCGCGATCGTCACCATGGCCAGGATCAGCGACCAGTGATTGTTGAGCAGGCCGTAATTGCCCATGGTGCGGTACATCGGCACGGCAAGGAACGCCGCGGGGATGAAATAAGTGAAGAGCGCGAGGTTCAACACCGTGCGCCCGCCCGGCACCTTCAGCCGCGAGATCGAGAACGCCGCCGCAGTCGCGATGAACAATGTCAGCACGCCGACGGAGACCGCGATCACGGTCGAGTTCCAGAACTGGATGTAGAAGTCGCGCAGGAAGTAATGCTGCTGCTTGAACACGATCTCGAAATTGTGCAGCGTCGGGTGATCCGGCCACAGCTTGCCAGAGAACGCGTCCTCCTTCGGGGAGATCGCGAACAGGAACATGTGATAGATCGGGATCATCGTCCACAGGAAGACGGGGATGCCGATCAGCAGCAGCCGCGCTTCGGTTCCGACTTCGCGCAAGGAGGGGAGCTTCATCGCGACAACCGTTTCATCATGAAGTACACGAGCGGCAGGACGAACGGCATCGCGCAGACGATCGATGCCATGGCCAGCGAGAGCTGGTCGAGCCGGAGATAGCGGATGCCGAGCGTCGCCAGCACGTGCGTGAGGTCGGCCGGGCCGCCGCCGGTGAGCAGGTAGACGCTGTTGAAATCGCCGAGCGTCCAGATCATCGAGAGCAGAGTGCAGGTGACGTAGAGCGTCTGCATCGACGGCCAGGTGATGTAGCGGAATTTCTGCCACCAGCTCGCGCCGTCGACCTCGGCGGCCTCGAACAAATCGTGCGAGATCGCGAGGCGGCCGGTGATCAGGATCAGCGTCCAGAACGGCAGCGACTTCCAGATGTGCACGGCGATCGCCATGGTCAGCGCCACCGTCGGATCGTTCAGCCAGTTCGGGCCGTCATCGCCGGTCAAGGCGAAGATGTAGTGGTTGATCATGCCCCATTCGGGATTGAGCATGAAGCGCACCGACAGGATGGTCGGGATCGACGGCACCGCCCAGGGCAGGATGAAGATCACCGAGAGCCATTTGATCCAGGTGCGCTGCTGGGCGAAGAAGCCGGACAGGAACAGCGCGATCAGCATCTTGATGTTGATGCCGATGACCAGGAAGATCAGCGTGTTGACCGCGGCGCGCGCGAAGATCGGATCGTTGTAGAGCGCCACATAATTCGACGGGGCCCGCGCCAGCCACAACCCGTAGCAGACGGGATAGACGACGAAGGCAAGGAAAACGAGCAGATAGGGCGCGAGCAGCACGATGCCCCAGACCTGCGCCGGGGTCAGCCGCGACGACAAGGGCGGGCCGGGGATTGCCTGATCGCCAGAGAGCGTGATCGCCATTCTTTTCGGACTCTTCAAAGAGAAGCCGGCCGCGAAACGCGGCCGGTATTGTTCTTACTCCTCTCCCCGCACAGCGGGGAGAGGGAAGGTTGGCTCAACCCGCGACCTGCTTGATGCGGGCGATCAGTTCGTCGACGGCCTTGTCGACCGGAACCTTCTCGCTGACGACGCGGTTCATCGCCTTTGCCCACACGTTCTCGTTGTTGAGGATCGTGAACTTCCAGTTCTTGGTGAAATCGAACGCGGCGGTGCCGCCCTTGAACTGCGCGTAGACGGCCTTGCGGTGCTTGTCAGCCTGCCAGAACGGGCTTTCCTGGCTTTCCTTGGTCACCGGGAACCAGCGGCCGAGCGCGCCTTCGATATAGGGACGGACGTTATCTTCCTGGAGCAGGAAGCTGATGAACTGCTTGGCCTCGGCCTTGTTCTTGGCCGCGGTGAACACCAGTCCGGTCTTGACGTCGGAGCGGTAGCGGATGGTCGAACCATCCGGCGCCTTCGGGAAGGACGCCGTGATGATGTCTTGCTCATAGGCCTTCTTGCCGGCGTCGCGCTGTTCCTGGGTAAGGGCCTGGTTCTGCGAGTCCTCGAACCACTTCGCCGCGATCGAGATCGTGAAGTTGTGGGTCATCACGATGGTCTTGTTGTGGAACGCGACGTTGTTGTCGGGATCCTTCCAGGTGGTCGAGGAGGGCGGGGTGCAGCCCTTGATGTAGGTGTCGGTATAGTCCTTCAACGCCTTGATCAGGCCGTCGCGCACCTTCGGGTCGTCGACCAGCAACTTGCCGTCGTCGTCCACCAGCTTGACGTGGTAGGCATCCATGAAGGTGTAGAACGACTGGAAGGAGTCAGTGGATTCCACGCCCATCGGCTGGCCGACGGCGTAGATGCGCTGGCCGGTGGCCTTGCGGATCGCCGGCTGCACCTTGTCGCACCAGAACGTCCAATAGCCCGTCCAGTCGTTCGGGATGTCGCTCTGCTTGAAGCCGGCCTTCTCCAGCATGTCGTTCCAGATCTGGACGTGCATGCTCTGCTGCTTCAGCGGGAAGCCGTAATAGGCCTTCTTCTTGGCGACATCGTTGTAGAGGATCGACGCATCGAGCGTGTTCTGCACGAACCGGCCCTTGATCGGCTCCATGACATCCGTGAGGTCCTCGAGCTTGCCTTCATAGGCCCACTTGCCCTGCGCCTGCACGTCATAGGAGTCGGAATAGGCGACATCGGGAACCGTGCCGGCATCGAGCGCTGCGACCGTCTTCGGAATCATGTCCTGGATCGCGTATTGCGACAATTCGACCTTGATGCCGGTCTTGGCTTCGAATTTCTTGATCGTCTCGATCAGCGCGTCGTCTTCGGAGCGATAGAAGCCCTTGCCCCACCAGACCGTGATCGTCTTCTGCTGTGCAAAGGCGGGTGCAGTGGCAGCAAAAAGCCCGGCCGCAGCGATTGCCAATGATACTGCGCCAATTACCTTGGATCTCACGTTTTTCTCCCTCAAACGGCCGGTGTTTTAACCGGTCATATAAACACTAGCGCAGGATGGTAGCGCAATCAACGCATCTTGTCAGACCTGGGTCGTGGGGTGTTGGGCCAGAGCAGATGCTCAACGCGTGGATCGATCCAATCGCCGCATCAATTCGGCCGGATCAACTCGCGATGGTCGGCCAACACCGGAGAGGCGCGGTCCTCAGTTGAAATTCACCTGAATCGGACGTCAGCTTAGTTGGACTTGTTAGTTGGACTTGGCGGTCTCTTTAGAATTTTCCGCCGTCGGCGCTTCCGTCGGCGCGGGACGCTTTCCGCTTCCCGTGATGCGCTCGATCGCGGAGCGCACGGCATCGCCTCCCTTGCGGTCCTTCAGCATGTCAAGCAGCGGCGCGGAGGCCGGCGAGCGGCGGATCAGGCTTTCCGGATCAGGGAAGATCAGCGGATCGTCCCAGGGGCCCTGCACCACGAACGGCAATTCGAATCCCGAGGCGCTGTTGAGGCTCGCCACGCCCTTCATGTCGTATTCACGCGTCGGCACCGAGGCGGTGCCGGTGAGCGTGATCTTCGCCGCCGGCCCTTCGACGCGGATGTCCTCGGCGGTGGCGATGCCATCGGAGAATTTCACGGCGATGGTGAGATTGGTGTAGGGCGTCGAGCCGTTGCGGAAATTGCCGCCGCCCGACAGCGGCCGCCGCTCCAGTCGCTTCAGGAGCTGCTCGGCGTTGAAGCCTGCGATCGCACCGTCATGACCGGTCACGGTGGCACTTCCGTCGAGTGACTGCACGAGGCCGAACGGGCTCGATCCGGAGGCGAGAAGCGAGACGTTGATGTTGCCGCGGCCGGACAGCTTGTTGAGGCCGAACAGCTCGGTGGCGCAGGCCTGGAGATCGACGTCGGTGAACTGGAATTGCGCCTTGATGTCGGCGACGGTGTCGGACCGGGCGATGCCGAACGAGCCCTTTGCGATCCCGCCATAGACCTGCGCCTCGCCGACCGAGAGCGCCAGCGTGCCGTTGCGTAAATTGGCGCCGATCGCGGTGCGGCCGAGCTTCGTCGGCCCGACCGTCAGCTTGGCCGCGGACAGGCGCATGTCGAGGTCGGTGGTCGACAATCCGTTGAGATCGAACAGCTGCCGGTTCCAGTCGCGCGCGCCGCTCGCGAGCAGGCGGAACGTCGAGATATAAGGCGTGAAGTCGAGCGCATCGGCGGCGAGCGTTGCCTGCAGCGTCTGCCGGCCGTTATTGGCGTAGGTCATGACGCCCTCGGCGGCGTTGCCGTCCAGCTCGACATTGACATTGGTGAGCGCGATCGAGGCGCCGACGACGTTGGCGCGCGCCTTCAGCGCGAAGCGGCCGAAGCCGCCGCTGCCGGGCTGCGGCTGCCCGGTCCAGCGCAGCGCGTTGCGCAAGGACGGGCTGTCGACGGTGAGCGTGCCTTCCATCATGGGGCTGGTGCGATTGGCGACGCTGCCGTCGAAGGCGAGCTTGAGCGGCGCGCTGGCGATTCGCGCCTTCAGGCCGGACCGGTCACCGGAGAGGGCAGCGACGAAATCGGAAAAGCTGATCGAGCCGTCAACACGCTCGCCGCGCCAGTCGAACTGTCCGGTCGCGGCAAAGGAACGAGAGATCGAAGGCCAGGCCAGCGACAGGTCGATGTCCTCGAGCTTCTCGGTGGCGCGCGTGGCGGCGTCCTCGTAGTCGAGCACGCCGTCCTGGATCCGGATTTCGGAGAACGAGACCTGGTTCTCGGCCCCGGGCTTCATGGTACGCGCGATGGTCTGGATGAAGGGCGTCCAGTTGCTCTCGCCGTCCGGCTTGAGGCTGACATGGATGCGCGGACGAAGCAGCATCAGGTCGGCGATCTCGAACCGCTGCAGCAGCAGCGGCAGCAGCCGCAGATTTGCGGTGAGCACGTCGACCTGGAGCGCTGGCGTGCTGGTGCCGCCGCCCTTGAGGCCGACGTCGTGGAAGGAGATGTAGCTCGCCGGCAGCACCGAAATGTCGATGCTCCCTGCGACATTGAGCTCCAGCCCGGTGACGTCGCGGATCTGTGCTTCGACCGCCTTGCGCAGCGCGTCGCGGTTGATGAGCCAGGAGGTCGCGATCAGGGCGATCAGCGCGACGCCGAGCAGCGCCGCGATCGGCGTCCCGAGGCGCTTCATTCCTTGGGCCATGGTCAATGGCAATGTCCTGATCGGGTTGGTCGTTGGAGCCAGAGGGCGGGCCGGGAAACCTGCGCGCCCACACCCAACCCCCGCAACTTGATGGGTTTTCTTGACGCTTTCAAGGCCGCTGCACGGTTATGCCCACGGCGTGGGCAGCTTCTACCACCCGGCGGCGCAGCGGAGAACCCCGTATCATTGACGGCTTCGGACGATTTCGCCTAGTAATCGCCGCCAATAAGGCGCGACGGCCAGCAAGCCGAAGGTTCAGTCGAGGTTTTTTGCATGAACAAGGTCTATCCCGACGCCAAGTCGGCGCTCGACGGCATTCTGAAAGACAACATGATGATCATGTCGGGCGGCTTCGGCCTCTGCGGCATTGCCGAGGAGCTGTCGGACGCGATCCGGGAGTCCGGTGTCAAGGGCCTGACGGTGGTCTCCAACAATGCCGGCGTCGACGGCATCGGCCTCAGCCGCCTGCTCGAAACCCGTCAGATCAAGAAGATGATCTCGTCCTATGTCGGCGAGAACAAGCTGTTCGCCCAGCAATTCCTCGCCGGGGAGCTGGAACTCGAATTCAATCCGCAGGGCACGCTGGCCGAGCGCATCCGCGCGGGCGGCGCCGGCATCCCGGCCTTCTACACCAAGACCGGCGTCGGCACGCTGATCGCCGAAGGCAAAGAAGTGAAGGAATTCGACGGCGAGAAGTACCTGATGGAGCGCGGCCTGTTCGCCGACCTCGCCATCGTGCACGCCTGGAAGGGCGACACCGCCGGCAACCTCATCTACCGCAAGACCGCGCGCAATTTTAACCCGATGATGGCGACCGCCGCGAAGATCACGGTGGCCGAGGTCGAGCATCTGGTTCCGGCCGGTGAACTCAATCCCGACCACATTCACACGCCCGGCATCTTCGTGAAGCGCATCGTCGAGGTCGGCACGGCCAAGAAGCGCATCGAATTCCGCAACACCCGCCCGCGCCCGAGCGCATGATCCGGAAAAGTGGACACCGGTTTTCCGATCAGATCATGCGCCACTAAAGAATCGACAGGAGCACAACGATGGCCTGGACCCGTGAACAGATGGCCGCGCGCGCCGCGAAGGAGTTGCGCGACGGCTATTACGTCAATCTCGGCATCGGCATCCCGACGCTGGTCTCGAACTATATCCCGGACGGCATGGACGTCAGCCTGCAGAGCGAGAACGGCATGCTCGGCATGGGCCCGTTCCCGTATGAGGGCGAGGAAGACGCCGATCTCATCAACGCCGGCAAGCAGACCGTGAGCGAGCTGCCCTCGACCTCGTACTTCTCGAGCGCGGATTCCTTCGGCATGATCCGCGGCGGCCACATGGACCTGTCGATCCTCGGCGCCATGCAGGTGGCCCAGAACGGCGATCTTGCCAACTGGATGATCCCCGGCAAGATGGTCAAGGGCATGGGCGGCGCGATGGATCTCGTCGCCGGCGTCAAGCGCGTCATCGTGGTGATGGAGCATTCGGCCAAGGACGGCCCGAAGCTCTTGAAACAGTGCAATCTGCCGCTGACCGGCGAGCGCGTGGTCGACATGGTCGTCACTGATCTGGCCGTCTTCACCATCGACAAGCATGGCAATGGCGGCATGGCGCTGATCGAGCTCGCCGACGGCGTTTCGCTCGACGAGGTCAAGTCCAAGACCGAAGCGGAATTCCGCGTCGCGCTGAAGAACACGTAGGCGGGAAACGCTGGGGGCGCGCAACACAATACGGTCTGCGCGTCCTTACGATTTTGGTTCAGCGATCAGGTCGGGCGATGACAACTCGATTGGACGAAGCACCACGGGTGCTCGGACGATGTGCCCACGCCTTCAGGCGGGACCGCTCGGCACCTCGGAGAACCGGGTCAACCAGACAACCGGGCCGATGCTGGCGGCGATGATCAGGAGGGCCGCGAGCGCGCCGTCCTCGAAATTGCCGCGGCTTGCGAACTGGTAGATAGACGTCGACAGCGTTTCGACGTTGAGGGGCCGCAAGAGCAGCGTTGCCGGGAGCTCCTTCAGGCAGTCGACGAACATGATGATGACGGCGCCAAGCATCGCGGGCCGGAGCAACGGCAGATAGATCTGCCTCAACATGACCGCCTGGCCCGCGCCGACCGTCCGCGCGCTCTCGTCATAGTCGCGCGGAATGCTGTCGAACCCGGCCTTGATCATGCCGACCGGCACCGCCAGAAAGCGAATCGTGTAGGCGATGACGACGGCCGTCCCGGAGCCGACCAGGATCAGCCCGGGCAGCGAACGTCCCGTCCAGGCAGCGACCGCACTCAGCGCGTTGTCGACCGCCAGTACGGGGGTCAGCAGGCCGAGGGCAATCACGAGACCCGGCAGCGCGTAGCCGGTTTGCGCGATGCTCATCGCCACATATCGCAGAGGATCGGGCCGAAAGCGGTGCGCGATCGTCGTGGCGAGCGCAAGCATCAGCGCCATGAGCGTCGCGAGCGCTGCATAGGCAAACGAATGGAAGGTGTGGCGCCACAGGAGCGGGTCGAAATTTGCAAGCAGTCCGCGACCGAGAGCCTGATGCGCCAGATAGAACAGCGGCACGACGAAGCCGATCAGCACCGGCAGCACGCAGACCGCGAACGCGATCCACGCTCTTGCGCCCGAAAGCGGGGTTCGCTGCCTCACATGCGGGCTTTCGGCCGAGAATTCGGCGTTGGCGTTGCGACGGCCGTAACGCTCCATCGCGATCAGGCCGGCGACGATCGCAAGCATCAGGCATGCGAGTTGCGCCGCACCGGCGAGGCTGCCGCGGTTGAGCCAGGTGGTGAAGATCGAGACCGTCAGCGTGCGGATGCCGAGATATTCGCTGGCGCCGATGTCGTTGAGCGTTTCCAGCGCGACCAGCGCCACGCCGACCGCGAGCGCCGGCCGCGCCATCGGCAGTGAAACGCGCCAGAAAACGGTCCATCGGCCGGCCCCCAGCGTCCTAGCCGCCTCGGCGAATTCGGCGGACTGAACCTGAAACGTCGCGCGCGCCGACAGATAGACGTAAGGATAGAGCACGAGCCCGATCACGAAGATGGCGCCCGGCAGCGAGCGCAGGTTGGGCAGATGGCCGAGGGCATCGCGCAACGGCAGCCAGATTGCGAGGGTGCGGTGCACCAGGCCGAGCGGTTCGAACAGGTCGGCATAGACGTAAGCCGCAAGATAGGTCGGAATCGCCAGCGGCAGCGGCATCAGCCACAGGAGCATGCCCCGGCCGGGAAAATCGTGGCGCGATATCACCCATGCAGTGCCGGCGCCGATCAGAAGTGTGAGCGCGCCGACCCCGACGAGCAGAAGCGCGGTGTCCAGGAGGGCGGGCGGCAGCACGTAGTTGATCAGGTCGTGCCACACATCGGGCGCCGGCTGCAGAGCCAGCGAAACGATCGAGATCACGGGCGCCGCGACCAGGATCGCGGTTGCGATCGCGATTGCGGTCGCGGCGCGCCCGGCGTGGGCGCGGCCTCTCAAACGAGGCCGTGCGCCCGAAGCTTCTGCCAGTTTGAGAGACGAGGGCCGCCAGAGATCAGTTGTCAAAGCCGACCTTGTCCACCAGCGAGGCCGCAGCCTTGCGGTTGGCGGCGATCTTTGCGATCGGCAACGGATCTGGGCCGAGCTTGCCGTAGCCCGCGATGGTGGAGTTGATGGCGACACCGGTGCGAACCGGGTATTCGTAATTCTGGTCGGCATACATCTGCTGCGCCTGCTCGCTGACGAGCCACTCGATCAGCTTGATGCCGTTGGCCTTGTTGGGCGCGTGCTTGGCGAGCAGCACGCCGGAGAGGTTGACGTGGGTGCCACCGCCCTCGAAGGTCGGCAGGATGACGCGGGTCGCCTCCGCCCACGGTTTCTTCTCGGGATCGTTGTTGATCATCAGCGCCCAGTAGTAGGTGTTGCCGATGCCGATGTCGCACTTGCCGGCGGCAACGTCACGGGCGGCTTCGCGATCGCCGCCCGACGGCTTCTGCGCGAGATTGGCCTTCACGCCGCGCAGCCATTCCTCGGCCTTGGCCTCACCGTACTTGGCCGTGTAGGCCGCGAACAGGGCGTTGTTGTAGATGTGCTGGCCCGAGCGAATGCAGATCTTGCCCTTCCACTTGGGATCGGCGAGCTCCTCATAGGTGATCTTGTCCTGCTTGACGCGATCCTTCGAGGCATAGATCACGCGCGCGCGCATGGAGATGCCGGCCCAGTGTCCGTCCGGATCGCGATATTGCGCCGGCACGACCTTGTCGACCACCTCCGACTTGATCGGCTGGGTGACGCCGGCCTGCACGGCCTCGTCGATGCGGCCGATGTCCACCGTCAGCAGCACGTCGGCCGGGCTGTTGGCGCCTTCCGCCTTCATGCGCTGCTCCAGACCGGAGCTTGCAGAGACGACATTGACCTTGATGCCTGTATCCTTGCTGAAGGCGTCGAACAGCGGTTGGATCAGCTTGGTCTCGCGATAGGTATAGACGTTGACCTCGCCATTGGCGGCTGCCTTCGACACGAAGGACGAGGTCAGGCTCAACACCGCCGCGGACGCGGCGAGGACGCGAAGATTGATCATAAGGGCTGCTCCAGGCGCGCGATTGAACGCCGATTGAGTAGCGCAGGCGATGCGGCAACGTCAGCGACGCGATGTCGCGAGGGCCATGACTTAGAGGGATTCCAATATTGCTTTTAGATCGATTCTAATTAGTGGATTGAGACGTTGACGGGAAAGCGATGCGCGCCGCTATGATTATGATCTTGCCGGCCACGTCTTGCTCAGGCGCTGCGACACGCTGACCAGCCATGACGTCTCCTCGCGCACCAGGCGGAAGCCGAGATTGGCGGGCGGCACGCCTTGGGCGCAGCCGCCGGCGCGGGCGTCGCGGATGAAATCGGTAACATAGGCGCGGTGGGCGCCTTCGGCGATACGCACCCCGCAGTTCACGGTCGGGCGGCCGACATTTCCGGCCTCGTCGACGCGCGAGCGCACGAAGCAGCTCGAGGTCCACTCCCAGACGTTGCCGGCGAGATCTTCGACGCCGTGCTCGTTCGGGCCGAACTTGCCGAACGGATGGGCCGTGGTGTCGGTGACGTCGCGTTCGGATTCTCGCTCATAGCGGCTGATCCAGCGCTTCGAAGGGTCGCTTGCATCGACCGGCACACCATCATCCCTGAACCTGGAGCCGGCGGCAAACGCCCATTCCTCGTCGCTCGGCAGGCGGTAATGCCGGCCGGTCTTGCGCGACAGCCAGCCTGCATAGGCCTCGGCATCGTGCCAGCTCACCCGCACCGCGGGGCGATCGGGGGCGATCGCCACGTCGCGATCGAGCGCGCGGCAGGCGCTCTCCTGCACGCAAAGTCGATAGTCGGATGAGGAGACCTGATTTCGCATGATGCGCAGCGGCCGGTCCATCCGCAGGGTGCGCAGCGGCGCTTCCGCCTGCTGGCCGCCGCGGGTGAAATCGCCGGCTTCGCGATAGGAGAAGCTGCCGGCAGCGACCTCGACCATGGCCGGTTCGCCTCCCGCATTATGCGTCGCCATCCCGGAAACCAGAGGCGCAACGGCCAGCGGCCCCACAAGCCCGGCCGCGCAGGCGAGCACCAGTTTGAGCTTGAATGCGATCAGCATGATGATCCCCCCGAAGGAAGAAGGGGCCGGTGATCAATCACCGGCCCCTTGTCGCGTCTAGCCCGTCTTATTCGCGAGAGGGCGCCTGAGAGGCTGGCGAGCGTGGTGTAAAGCGCTGATGCGGCGTAGGATTCGGTTGCGAAGCCACCCCATCACCTTCAACCGCGAACGCCACGCCCGCCATGACCGATGATACGATTTCAGACCACTATCGAGAAGCAAGAATTCAACACAAATAAAACCTCTGCCTCGCGCTCGATCTCTTCATGCTTGATAGTCTCGTTTCGGAGGCTGAGCACCTACCGCGTCTAATAGGCCGCTCGCGCCGGTTTCTTTGGACGCGGCACGACCGCGACTCCACGTTTCGGCACAGAAATGATCGGGAGTCACTCAATCTTTCTTCAACTTAACCCGTCTTATTCGTAAGAGTGCGCCTGAGGGGTAAAGCGCTGATGCGGCGTAGGATTCGGTTGCGAAGCCAACCCCATCACCTCCAACCGCGAACGCCACGCCCGCCATGACCGACGATACGATTCCGCCCTTCTCGTTTCCAGCCGTTCACGCCAAGAAAGTCACAGCTGCCTTCGATGGTGGGCGCCTAACCTCGAACGGGGGCGTGATGCTTCTGGCGATGGCCGAGCGGCGTCTCGGTTTGGCCAACAATCTGGCCCGGGTGTTCCCGGATCGGCGCGATCCGACGCGGGTCGTGCACAGCCTGGTCGATATGTTCCGCGCTCGCATGTTCGCGATCTGCTGCGGCTACGAGGACGCCGACGACCTCGATCATCTGAGGTCCGATCCGGCATTCAAACTGGCCTGCGGTCGCCTACCGGACACGGGCCGGGATTTGTGTTCCCAGCCGACGCTGTCGCGGCTGGAGAATGCTCCGCGCCTGCGCGACGTGATCCGGCTGACCTACACTTTGGTCGACGCATGGATGGATAGCTACCCGCGCGAGCCGGCATCCGTCACGCTCGACATCGATGATACCTGCGACGTCGTCCACGGCCATCAGCAGCTCTCGCTGTTCAACGCTCATTATGACGAACGCTGCTTCCTGCCGATCCACGTCTACGACACGGAGAAGAGCCGGCCCGTGGCCGTCGTGCTGCGGCCCGGCAAGACGCCGGGCGGCGTCGAGGTGCGTGCCCATCTGCGCCGCCTGGTACGGCATATCCGGACGCGATGGCACAACACGCAAATTACGTTCCGTGGCGACGGGCACTATGCCCGGCCGGAGGCAATGGCGTGGTGCGAGACTAACGGCATCGACTACATCTTCGGTCTGTCCGGCACCAAGCCTCTCGCCAGAAAAGTCGACGAGGTCGCCGACGACATCCGCACGCGACGCGCCATCGAGAACCTGCCGGTTCTGCGTGGCTATACCGAGACGCGCCACAAGGCAAAGTCCTGGGATCGCGAACGGCGCACTGTCGCCCGTATTGAGGCGACGATGCTCGGCCTCGACATCCGCTTCGTCGTCACCAGCCTCGATGTCGGCTCGGCCGAGTGGATCTACGACAGCCTGTATTGCGCGCGCGGCCAAGCCGAGAATCTGATCAAGCTGCATAAGACGCAGCTCGCCTCCGATCGCACCAGCTGCCGTTCGGCGCTCGCCAACCAGGTCCGTCTCGTGCTCCATACGGCCGCTTATTGGCTGATGCTGACCGTGCGCGACGCCATTCCCAAAGCCCGGGAATTGGCCGCTGCCGAGTTCGCGACGCTGCGTCTTCGGCTCTTGAAAATCGCCGCCCGTGTCGTCGAGACCACGAGCCGCATTCGCCTTGCGTTTGCCGCGGCATGTCCCGAAGCCGACCTGATCTGCGGCTTGCCCGGCGCGCTGCTGCCGCTCGGTCCTTGACCGGCGGGGCGTCCGCCCCCGTTCGCCCAACCCATCCCTCAAGCGCGTTGCAAAGTACCGGTCGTCAGGCGGCGAAAAGCCGAAGGCAATCCTGTGCGCCTCGTCAGACAAGATGTGCGGCCGCATCAATCGGGCCCAAAAGCCGCACTCTCACGAATAGGACGGGCTAGTTGGTGCTGGCAGGCGGTATTTCGGCAGGGGCCTTCACCTGGGTCATCAGATCGTCGTTCCACTTGCCTTCGACCTTGAAGTGCGCGGTGGCGCCGAGATTGGCCGCCTCGATCAGATTGTGCGTGACATAGGCGTAGATGCCGGGCTGCTGGAATTTGTACAGCGCCGCTCCCGCCGACCCGCCGCGGATGAACCAGGTCTCGAGCCCGACCTCCGGTGCATTGCCGAACTTGCCGGTCTCCCAGACATAATCGCCATGGCCGCCGATCAGATGCGGACGGCTGTCGCGGTTGGCCTGCGAATGCACGATCAGAACGTTCTCCCCGACCTTGGCGGTGAGCGCGTTCTTGCCGGTGAGCGCGCCGACCTTGCCGTTGAAGACGACATGGGTGGGGATCAGCTTGTTCATCACCTCTTCGGTCTCGGTGAAGGCTTCGCCGGGCGATTCGTAGGACTTGAAGTTGCCCTTCTCGTCGCGCGGCACGTACATGTCCTGCTCGCCGATATAGTAGACCTTGTCGTATTTCAGCGCTCGGCCCTTGCCGTCGCTCAGCCCGTCGCGCGGCAGCACCATCACGGCGCCGTTCATGCCGGAGACGACGTGCCAGGGGATCATCGGGCCGCCCGGTGCGCAGTGATAGACGAACACGCCCGTCTTGGTCGCCTTCCAGCGCAGTATGACCTGTTCGCCGGGGTTGATGAGCGTGAGTTCGCCGCCGCCGAGCGCGCCGGTCGCGGAATGGAAGTCGATGTTGTGCGGCATGGTGTTGGTGGCGGGATTGACCAGCGTCAGCTCGACATAGTCACCCTCGTGCACGACCATGAGCGGTCCCGGCATCGAGCCGTTGAACGTCATTGCCTGGAAGGTGGTGCCCTTGTCGTCAATGACGACTTTCTTCTCCTGAACCGTCAGCTTGAATTCGACGATCTTGGGCCCCTGCGTCGTGGCCTGCTCGTGCGCGTGCACGAAGGGCGGAGCGACCAGCTCTACCTTCTGACGCGGCAGCTTGAGATCGCTGGCGGCGAAAGCCGGGGTCGCCAGCATCAGGGCGGTCGCGGCGGCGCTGATCAATGCGGCTCTGCGGGTGAACATCGGAAGCATCCTTCATCTGAAAAGGTTTTGATGACGAAATGCAGTGTGCGCCGATCGCGGCAAGCGTGTTTGCGCTGCGACAAGCTCCTGCCGGATTCACCTCCGCAACAGTACTTAGGTGCTCGGCGGAGCAGGATCGGTGATGCCATTTCGATCGCATCCGAAGACGTGATGCGATGCGGATGTCGGGGCGAGCGACCAGCGGCCGGATAGCGGTGCGGACATTCCGACACGCTGTTGCGCGTTGTCGACGTGATCGGCCTTTGCGGTAACTGGCGCCACGGATTGGCGAGCGTGACCGCAACCGCATCGGCGCTCAGTGGCAACTCGTTCGCATCTTCAGGTTGGATTGCGATCTCGGCAGGACCGGCGCGCCCGGCAGGGACGTTGGCTATGGCCGGTCGTATCGGCGGCGAAGGCAGGCGAGGTCAGGAGGTCCGCACCGGCAAATGCGCGCCTGGATGAGATCTTGATCGAAGCCTTCGAAGAGGCGGCTAGAGGAGAGATATGGCAAGCCCGACCGTTCCCCAGATCGCCAGCGACAGCACGACGAAGACGGCAATTGCTGCAGCCAGGGCGCGCACCACGCCGCCGGCGGCTGGTGTGGCCGGAGCCGGCCGGAAGTCGTCGAAACGCGGGATATGGCCGCGGACGTCGAGCAGGGAGAGAATGAGTTCGAGTGCAAGAAGCCTCATGGCTAGCGCTCCGGATGGCCAAGCGAAGTGCCCTCATCATGGCCGGGAACCGGTCGCCGCGCTTTGCGCGAGCGCAAAGTCGTTTCCGCGCATCCGGGTTAATTAACACGCATTCCGTGATTTGCCGTGATGTCTGCGCGCGGCGGAAATTTACGAATGGATAAGACATGAGAGCTGATCTTGCGGCGGTCTATGGCGAGGAACGTCTGCCACGCTACACGAGCTATCCGACCGCGCCGCACTTTTCGCCCGCGATCGGTCCAGACACCTATGCTCGGTGGCTGGCGGAACTGCCGGCGGGCGCCAGCGCGTCGCTTTATCTGCACGTGCCTTTCTGCCGGGAGATGTGCTGGTACTGCGGCTGCCATACCCAGATCGTCCGCCGCGACGATCTCGTCGCCGGCTATCAGCGGACCCTGCGCAGCGAGATCGCGCTAGCCGCCGAAACCATCGGCCGCCGCATCAAGGTCGAGCACATCCATTTCGGTGGCGGCACGCCGACGATCATGGCGCCGGAGGCTTTCGCCGAGTTGATGGCGACGCTGCGCCAGAAATTCTTCGTGCTGCCTTCGGCCGAAATCGCAGTCGAGATCGATCCCCGCACATTGTCCGGCGACATGGTCGAGGCCATGCGGCTCTCCGGCGTCAACCGCGCCAGCCTTGGCGTGCAGAGCTTCGATCCCGTGGTGCAGAGGGCGATCAACCGCGTGCAGAGCTTCGAGCAGACCGCGTCCGTGGTCAACAGGCTTCGCGGCGCGGGCATCGAGGGAATCAATTTCGACCTGATCTACGGCTTGCCGCACCAGACCGTCGCGTCGTGCCTGGACACCGTGCGGCGCAGCCTCGCGCTCGCGCCCAACCGCTTCTCGGTGTTCGGCTATGCTCATGTACCTGATTTCAAGAAGCACCAGCGCATGATCAACGAGGCCGTGCTGCCCGACGGCCTTGCGCGCCACGACCAGGCCTGCGCGATCGCGAATGCCCTGAAGGAGGCCGGTTACGTGCAGATCGGGCTCGATCATTTCGCACGGCCCGACGATTCCATGGCGGTGGCGTTCGAGCAGCGGACGCTGCGGCGCAATTTTCAAGGCTACACCACCGACAAGAGTGAAGTCCTGCTCGGCTTCGGCGCGAGCGCGATCGGACATCTGCCGCAGGGCTATGTCCAGAACGAGGTGCAGATCGGCGCCTATGCCCGAAGCATCGCCGCCGGCCGCTTCGCCACCGCGAAAGGCTACGGGCTCACCGACGACGACCGGTTGCGCGCCGACATCATTGAACGCATCATGTGCGAGTTCGGTGCCGATCTCGGCGACATCTGTGCCCGTCATGGCGCAGAGGCCGGCGCGATGCTGAGATCGGCGGCCCGGCTGAAGCCGCTGATCTCCGACGGCGTCGTGCGATTGGACGGCGACCGGCTCGCCGTCGCCAAGGATTCGCGCTTCCTGGTCCGCAGCGTTGCCGCCGCATTCGATGCGCATCTGGATCCCGGCAAGCAACTGCACAGCCGGGCGGTTTAGCTTGGTCATTCGGGGCTTGCCACGCGCGAGTCCCGGAGTGACGGCGGCGGAACTGGCAACAGCTTGCGCTTCGACAAAGAGGCTTCCGCTCGCTCCGCTATCGTCAATTCGGAACGGAGTTGTCCATGCCCTTCGGATCCGACGATCTGGTCGATGACATCATGTGCACGGCGCCGCACACGATCCGCGTGTTTCTCGCCTTCAGGATGGCCTGCGTCGGCTGTCCTATCGCGACCTTCCACACCGTGGATGATGCCTGCCGCGAACATGGCATCGAGCGCGATAAATTCCTCGCTGCATTGAGCGATTGCGTGTCGGCGTGAAACGGTCTGGAATCGCGCGGGCGCGCGCGTTCCTGAAGGAGGGAGCGCTTTCGCCGTAAGCGGAAGCGCCCCTCATCCCCGTCAGCGGAGGCATCCCGGCGTCGGCTCTCACGCCGCGCCGCTGTCGGCATTCCGCTCGGCCAACACGACGATCTTGTGCGGCTCGCGCAGGATGATGCGCTGGCGGCCGCTCTCGACGAGGCCTTGGCTCTCCCAGCCGCTCAGGATGCGGCTGACGGTGTGCAGCGTGGTGCCCGTCATCTGCGCGATGTCCTGGCGGCTGATCGGGAAGTCGATCTCGATGCCGTGGTCGAGTTTCTTGCCGGACTGCTTGGCGAGGCGCAGCAGCGCGTGCGCAATGCGTTGCTCGACCTGCTGGGTGGACATTTCCAGGATGCGGGTGTGACTCTCCTGAAGCCGGGTGCCGACGGTCTGGAGCGTGTTGGCGGCAAGCGCAGGAAACCGCTCGACCAACCGCGGCCAGGCCGAGGTCGGCCAGATCAGCACCACGCTGTCATCGACCGCCATCGCCGTCGCCGGATAGCGCGCGGCTCCGATCGCCATCGCGAGCCCGAATGTTTCGCCGGGCGCGACATAGCGTACCACAATCTGCTCACCGGTCGGCGTGGTCTTGGCCGCGCGGACATGACCGTGCAACAGCAGGAAGAAGGATTGCGCGTCGGCCCCCTGCTCGAAGATGGCACTATTCTTGGAAAAGCGGGCCGAGCGGGCCTCACGCAGGATCTCGTCCAGAGCTTCCGGCGTCATCCCCGCGAACAGCGGCAAATGCGCAACCAGCGATGTGTCGACCTTGGCCATTCTGCCTCCTTGGCGCTCGGGAGTGTGATGGCACCTGCAATCGTCCTGGTGTTTGCGGTAGCGCAAAACGGGCCGGTCGGGTGGCGGTATTTTTCCAAACAACGATCTGGATTTATTGGAGTTGATGCCATGGCTGGCGCCCGATCCCGTAACTTTGCGGGCTGGCCGTTGTTCGCGAACAGCTTTCGGCCCTTTTTTCTGCTCGCCGCGATCCAGGCGGCGCTGTCGATCCTGGCCTGGCTGCCGATCTTCTATGGCGAATTGTCCGTGAGTTCCGCATTCGGGCCACGTGACTGGCACATCCACGAGATGCTCTACGGCTTCCTGCCCGCTGTCATCACCGGGTTCCTGTTCACGGCAATCCCGAACTGGACGGGGCGGCTGCCGATCCAGGGCAGGCCGCTGGGGGCGCTGCTGATGGTCTGGCTCGCCGGGCGCATCGTTGTGACGATGTCGGCCGATGTCGGCTGGGCGTTTGCGCTGATCGTCGATGCCGCCTTCCTGGCATTGGTCGTCGCCGCCGCGATGCGCGAGATCATCGCTGGCGGCAACTGGCGCAACCTGCCCGTGGTGGGGCTGGTGCTCGTTCTGCTCGCCGGCAACATTGCCTTTCATGTCGAAACGCACGACCAGGGCGCGGCCGATGTCAGCATCCGCGTCGGCATCAGCGTGGTCATTCTGCTGATTGCGTTGATCGGCGGCCGCATCATCCCAAGCTTCACCCGCAACTGGCTGGTCAAGTTCAATCCCGGCAGACTGCCCGTGCCGTTCGGACGCTTCGACGGCGCCGTGATCGGATGTAGTGCGCTCGCGCTCGTCTCATGGATCGTGGCGCCGTCGAATGCCGTCACCGGAATTGTGATGGCACTTGTCGGCGGGCTGCACTTGGTGCGGCTTGCGCGCTGGGCCGGCGATCGCACCTTCCGCGAGCGGCTGCTCGTGATCCTGCATGTCGGCTACGTCTTCGTGCCGTTCGGTTTCATCCTGCATGCGCTCGCGGTTCTCGGTGTGCTGCCGCCAAGCGCCGGCATCCACGCCTGGATGGCAGGTGCGGCGGGAACCATGACGCTCGCGGTAATGACCCGCGCGAGCCTCGGCCACACCGGACAGGCGTTGACGGCTTCGCCGGCGATACAGGGAATCTATGCTGCGATCATCGTCGCGGCTCTGGCTCGGGTCGCTGCCGTCGTGTTGCCCGCGCATGGCGATGTGTTGCTGCACATCGCCGCCTGCGGCTGGATCGCCGCTTTCCTCGGATTTGCCATTGCGTTCGGTCCGCTGCTCGCCGGCAGCCGGTGGCGTGGCCTCGCCACGATGGGCGTGCCCGCTCCCGCACGCTGAACTCAAGCTGCAGTCGCCGTGGGCGGTGCCGTCACGGGCCGGACGCCCTTGCGCCATTCGGTGATGGTGCAGCCGAACCGGCTGCGGAACCAGCGCGCCATGGCACTCTGCGCGGAAAAGCCAAGCTGCATCGCGATGTCAGCCAGCGGCCGGCCGGGGTCGTCGATCAGCTGGATCACGAGATCGGCGCGTTGCGCGTCCAGGATGGCCGAGAAGCTGGTGCCCGATGCTGCGAGACGGCGGTGGATGGTGCGGCGGGTACAGGCGAGATGCTCGGCGACGCGCTCGACCGTGCAGTCGCCGCCGGCAAGGAGGAGACGTACGACCTCGTCGACCTTCTGCTCCCAGCTTGCGGGCCGTGTTTCGATCGTCTCGATCCGTTTGCGCAGATAGCTCGCGATCAGCGGATGCGCGTTCGGGATCCGGCGTTCCATGTCGTGCGCGGACAGCACGATCGCGTCATCCCTCGCGTTGAAGATCACGCGGCAGCCGAAGAACTCGCGATAGCGCTTGCGATCACGAGGCGGCGGATGATGCAGGTGCACTTCCTGCGGCCGCCAGTCATGCCCGAACAGCGACTGGATGATGCGGTGGACGCTGCCGAGCGCCACGTCGATCGACTGCCGCGGCGCGCTCGGTTTCCGGCCGCGCAGACGCATCGTGATGGTCACGGTCTGCTTGCTGCGCGCAACGTCCAGCCGCATGCCATCATGATGGATATGGATGAAGCGCGAGAACGCATCGATCGCCTCACCGACGGTCGCTTGCTCGCGCACGATCAAGCCGACCGTGCCGAAATCGGTCAGGCCGCCGCGCTCGGCGAGACGCAGGCCGAAATCTTCGGCGCCGGACGCCTCCGCGGACAATTCGAGCAGACGGCGCAGGCCGGCGACGGCAATGGGCGTGTCGGGCTTGTCGAGGCAGCCTGGCCTTGCGCATCATCTGCCTGGGGTCGAGCCCGACCGACCGGGCGACCTCCGGATAGTAAGTCAGGCTCGAGCTGCGAATGAGATCGGTCATGCGAACCGTTCCTGCCAGCTGTTCCCGCGGATGTCCCGAAATGTAAAATTTCTGTCCCGGTCCGTCAAATCCAGGAACCGTGCGGAACATACATAGGGGAAACCGAAGCACGGGCGTGAATGCCGTGTTTACGACGGTGCGGCAGGGCGATGGAGCCCGCTACCGTCTCGGGCCCTTTGACCAAGACATTGCTGGATCGGAATCATGCCGGGAAACATGCTTTCCAAGGGCGGAGATATTCGTCATCGACACCGACGCTGCCTCCCCCGAACAACTTTCGACCGCGCTCCAGCAGAACGCCTACGAGGTGATCTGTTTCGCCGACGATGCATCCCTCTTGTCCGCCGCGAGGGCGCGGATGCCGGCCTGCGTGCTGCTGGAGCTGCCGCCTGATCGGTCCGGCCTCGACCTGCTCAAGCGGCTGCGCGGGGAGAACTGCATGGCGCCCGTGCTGGTGATTTCGGCGAACGGCAGCATTGCCATGGCCGTTGACGCCATCAAGAGCGGAGCGGCCGACTTCATCGAAAAACCGTTCCGGACCCACGACATCGTCGGCCGGATCGATGCCGCCATCGACGAATTTGCGCAACCCGGCGCGAGCCGGCGACGCTGGCTGACAGGTTGCGAGCCCTTGACCGCGCGCGAGGGCGACGTGCTCGAGCATCTCGCCGCCGGCCTCACCAACAAGGAGATCGCCCGGCGGATGCATCTGAGCGCGCGGACTGTCGAGGGCTACCGCGCCAGCATCCTGAAGAAGGCCGGCGCCCGCAACGTGACCGATCTGCTCCGGCGCATCTTCGGCCAGGGTTCGCCCACGCAGGCCTGAGGCTCCGCCGAGGCCGCGCGCCGATGCGTTCTGCGGCCATGCTGCTGCCGCGGCTGCGCCCCAAGGAAACCCCAATCGAACCAGTTCCTTCCCGGCCGCGTCTCATCACGATGGCGAGGCATTTCATCGCGCGCGTCCGGCTGGCGGCGCGGCGATACCGGCAGGAGGGACTTCATGCGCATCACCGCGAAATGGTTGGCAACCACGAGCCTGGTCCTGGTGACCGCGGCTATCGCATGGCCGTCATGGGCGGCCAACGTGGACGCCAATTCGGCGATCGACACGGTCACCGTCTATCCCGACGGCGCCACCGTCACCCGCGTCATTTCGTTGGATCTCGCCTCCGGGGACTCGACGCTGGTCGCCAAGGATTTTCCGCTCTCGCTCGATCCGTCGTCCCTCCGCGTCGAAGGCGAGGCGGGCGCCAAGCTCACCATCGGCACGATCGACGCGCGGCCGCCGAGGGCGGCGCAGCCAGCCAACCTCCCCGAGTTCGACAAGCGCATCGAAGCGCTGAGAGATCAGCGGGCCGATCTGCAAGGTGCGATCGACTCTGCCGACGCCCGGCGTAAATTTGCGCAGCATTTTGCCGAAGCCTCCCCGGCCGGCCTCGGCGAGAAGGGCGAGGCGCGGCCGATCACCGAATGGCGCGCGGCTTTTGCAGCGGTTGCCGAGGAGATCGCGATCGCCGACACCGCAATCCGCGAAGCCACCCGAAAACAGCGCGAGATCGACCGACAGATCGCGCAATTGGAAGCCGAGCGCTCGGCCAAGCCGCCGAACAAGCTGGAAGTGCGGATCGACGTCGCCTCGGCGGCTGCGACCAAAGCGACATTGCGGGTGACCTACGCCGTGCGCAACGCGCGCTGGGTGCCGCTCTACGACGCCCGGCTCGATACCGGCGCCAAGGATCGCAAGCCGCAGCTCGAACTCGTCCGCCGCGCCGAGGTCACGCAGTCGACCGGCGAGGACTGGTCGAACGTGACGCTCGGCGTCTCCACAGTCCGCATTGGCCGCGGCGGCAGCGCGCCGGAGCTGAACTCGCTGGTCGCGCAATATCCGCAAGTGCCGAAGCCCCTTGCACTCGGCAGCGCCTCGGACCTGGCGCGGCCCGCGCCCACCGCGCGCCAGCGTTCGGCGCAGTTCGAGCCCATGTCCAAGGTCGCAGAGGCGACCGAGCGCGCCGACGAGCAACAGGCCGTCGCCGAGATCGGCGATTTCCAGGCCACGTTCAAAATTCCCGGCCGCGTCAGCCTCGGCGCCGCCGAGGGCGCCAAGAGCCTGCGCATTGCTTCCATGACCGTGCCCGCCGATCTCGCGGTTCGCGCGGCACCGGTGATCGATCCGACCGCCTTCCTCGAAGCCAGCTTCAAGCAGACCGACGATGCCAGTCTGTTGCCGGGCAAGGTCGCGATCTACCGCGACGGCACCTTCGTCGGCCGTGGCAAGATCACGGCGTCCGCCAAGGACGACATCGTGCGGCTCGGCTTCGGCGCCGACGACAAGGTCAGAATCGAGCGCGCCGTGCTCAAGCGCAACGAGGGCTCGGCCGGCTTGCTCGTGACGACATCCAAGACCGACGAGCGTTCGTTCAAGACCACGATCCGCAACGGCCATGATTTCCCGATCAAGGTCGCGATCGAGGATCAGCTGCCGGTCAGCGAGAACGAGGACATCGTCGTCGAGATGCTGCCCTCGAGCACCCAGCCGACCGCGAGCAACATCCGCGACAGGCGCGGCGTGCTGGAATGGTCGTTCGATGCCAGGCCGGGCGAGGTCAAGGACATCAACTTCGCCTGGCGCGTCCGCTGGCCCAAGGACAAGAGCATGGTGATCGTGCCGGCGGGGTAGGGAGCAGTCGCGCCGCAAAGAAGGTGCGCCCCCTCTCCCGCTTGCGGGAGAGGGCTGGGGTGAGGGCTCTTTCCTCTGGGGGAGTCTTCGTTGTTGAGACACCCTCTCCCCAACCCTCCCCCGCAAGCGGTGGATGGGGGCGCACCATCTTCGCGGGTTTGACTGCGGGCTAGATTCCAGTCTCAACCGCCCGCATCGATTGCGGCAGCACGTAAGGCACGCCATCGGCCTGATGGACCACAGCGTCGATCTCGAAAATATCGCGGATGATCTCGCGTGTGACAATCTCCGCGCGCGGCCCATCGGCGACGAGCCGGCCGCCATTCAGCACGATCAGCCGGCCGGCGAAGCGGATCGCGAGATTGAGATCGTGCAGGATCGCGATGACGGCGGTGCCGGCCGCCGCACGGCGGCGCGCCGCTTCGACGAGGTCGATCTGGTGGCGCAGATCGAGGCTCGAGGTCGGCTCGTCCAGCAGCAAAAGCCCGGGGCCATGCTCGGCCTCGCCGCAGGCGAGTTGCACCAGCACGCGGGCGAAATGGGCGCGCTGCTGCTCGCCGCCTGACAGCGTCGGCAATTGCCGTTCGCGGAAATGTGCGAGGCCGACCTCGTCCAGCGCCGCATCGACGAGTGGACCGGCTTCACGAAGGCTGCGCTCACCCGCGCCCATCAGAACGATCTCCTCGACCGTGAACGGGAAGGTGACGTTGATGTGCTGGGACAGCATCGCGCGCCGCGCGGCAAGCTCGCGCGGCGCGAAGCTGCCGATGTCGCGCTGCTTCAGGCGCACCTCGCCTGCGCTCGGGCGAAGATCGCCGGAGAGCAGCCGCAGCAGTGTCGACTTGCCGGCGCCGTTCGGGCCGATGACGGCGACCATCTCGCCCGCCGCAACCGTCAGGCCGACGCCATCGAGCAGCGTCGCGCGGCCGGCGCGTCTGCCTAGCGCTCGTGCCTCGATCACCGCGTTCATAGCGAGGCGAGTCCGCGCTGTCGCAGCAGGATGAAGAGAAAGACGGGAGCGCCGACGGCGGCGGTCAGGATGCCGATCGGCATCTCCGCCGGCGCCACGATGGTGCGCGCCAGCGTGTCGGCGCCGACCATCAGGATGGCGCCGAGCAGCACCGAGGCCGGCAGCAGCAGGCGATGCGCCGGCCCGATCACGAGGCGGAGCAGATGCGGCACGACGATGCCGACGAAGCCGATGACGCCGCAGATCGACACCGCGACGCCGGTCATGGCGGAGACCATGACGATCGAGATCCGCTTCAGGCGTTCGACGTCGACCCCGCCGTGGAACGCGTCGGCCTCGCCGAGCACCAGCAGATCGAGGCCGCGCGCGATCAAGGCGCAGGCGGCCAGCCCGATGACGAGGACCGGCGCGAGCAGGGCGCTCTTGGTCCAGGTCGCGCCGCTCATCGAGCCGAGCATCCAGAACGTGATGTCGCGGAGCTGGCGGTCGTCGGCGATGAACACCAGCAGGCCGATGCCGGCATTGGCGATGGCGGAGATGGCGACGCCGGCGAGCAGGAAGATCGCGATCGAGGTCCGCCCCGATCGGCTGGAGATGCCGTAAAGGATCGCGGTGGTCGCCAGCGATCCCGCGAAGGCCGCGAGCGGCAACAGCTCGGTCTGGAGAAAGCGCAGCGCCTCGCCGAAGCGCGAATCCGTGAAGACGATCGCGCTTGCGGCTGCGAGCGCGCCGCCACTGGAGACGCCGACCAGGGCGGGATCGGCGAGCGGATTGCGAAACAGCCCCTGCATGATCGCGCCGGCCGCGGCAAGCAGGCCACCGACCATCGCGGCTGCCGCGATCCGTGGAATGCGGATCGACCACAGCACGAGCTGGTCGCGAGCCGTCATGGCAGTGCTTTCACCGGCAAGGCCCAGCGCGGCAGGCAGCCGGGAGAGAGGGATGCCGGCGGCGCCGACGGTCAGCGCGACGATCGCCGTCACCGCGAGCACCGCGATCAGGACAGGAATCGCGAAGGATGCGGACCGCCGTCTCGCGCTTCGTCGCGGGCTCGGTGCTTCGATCCCGACCGCCACGCTCATTGCCGGCAATTCGCCGCCGACAGGGCCGACGTGAACGCGCCGCCCTGGTCGGCCAACGCCGGATAGAGCTTGACGGAGAGATCGCGCGCCGCCGCCGCCGTTCGCGGCCCGAAGCCGAGCAGATAGAGCCCGTCCATGGTGATGAAGCTCTTGTTGGCCGCGACCGGCGTGAGCGCAAAACCAGGATGGGCATAGACCGCGTCGGCCTGGAGCGACTCCTTGCCGCGCTCGATCGACAGCACAAATTCGGGCCTGGCCGCCACGATCGCCTCGTCGCCGATGATCTTGTAGCCGTCGTAATCGTCCACCGCATTGGTCGCGCCCGCGAGCTGGATGATCGCGTCGGCTGCGGTCTTGTGGCCGGCCACCATCGCCCGCCCGTTCTGAAGCGACATCACGAACATCACGCGCACCGGCTTCGTCACCCTGGCGCGCAGTGCGCGGAGTTGCGCAAGATCGGCGCCGACGGCGGCGCTGAGACACTCGGCACGCGCGTCGACGCCCATGGCGTGGCCGACCAGCCTTATCTTATCGATCAGGCCTTCCTCGGAGAAGGTCTCGGGCACCAGCACCAGCGGCACCTTCGCCGTCTCCAGGATCTCCATGGTCTCGTGCGGGCCCGAGCCCTGGATCGCCAGGATCAGAGTGGGGTTGAGGCCGAGCACGCCTTCAGCCGAGATCTGGCGCATGTAGCCGACATTGGGCTTGTCGCGCAGTGCCGCCGGCGGATAGAGGCTCGTCGTATCGACGCCGACCAGCCGGCTCTCCAGCCCGAGCGCATAGAGGATCTCGGTGATGGCGCCGCCGATCGAGACGGTGCGCGCGAAGTCGTTCACCGCGACCTCGCGATTACGCGCGTCATGCACGGTGATGCCGGCCGCGTGCGCGGCAGATGCGAGCGCGATCGTGCCGGAGAGCAGGAGATTGGCGAGAGTGCGACAAAATGCCATTGCGTTTCACTTCGTCAGGATCAGCTTGTTCTGCGAGGTCAGGCGCAGGCGATAGCTGTCCTCGCCATGCGCGATGATGATCTCGCGCTCAGCCGCAAACAGCTCGCGGCTGTCGATCCGGCTCCCTCGCATGGTGAGGGTTCTCGTTGCGGCAGAAGGGCGTCCTGTCGGACCCGCCGCGCCGCCGCCGCTGTCTCCGGATGATGCTGACATTGTCGTTGTGGTGCGCCTTCGAAATTTCAGATCTAGCTTGTCCTGTATAAGCGGCGCGAGGCGCATTCCAACGGCCCCAATTTACAATCGATATAAACTGCAATCAGTTGTCATTGACCGTCAGAGTGTTGCCACGTTACCAATTGTGGCAGCGGGGTGACGTCCCCTCGGTTTGAGAAGATCAGCCAGCCAGTCGTTCGCGTTGCGAACGCGCGCCAGCCAAAGACTCCAAAATTAAAGCGAAGTGCAGGCTGGGGCTGATATGGCTGACGGGGCTAGGTATTCGCGCGCCCTGATCTTGGGCGCGTCGGTGGTTTCAATTGCAGCATTGGTGACGGAGAGCAGTCTCGCGCAGACCGCATCGCCGCAAGCCGAAAGTGCCTCGTCGGAGCGGCCGAAGCAGGCAAAGCGCAAGCCGGCCAAGCCGCAGGCGGCGCAGCAGGCAACGCCCGACGTCATGAATGCGCACGCGCAAGCGGGCGGTACGGCACCGGTGCAGACGCTCGATACCATCACGGTCGCCGCGACCAAGACCCCGGAGCGGGCGATCGATGCGCTCGCGCCCGTCAGCTCGATTTCGCTGGACAAGATCCAGGGGCTTCAGCCGAACCGGCTGTCGGACATCTTCTACGCCATTCCCGGCGTGTCGTTTCAGGAGCGCGGCGACGATCCTGCGACCGTCATCAACATTCGCGGCTTGCAGGATTTCGGGCGCGTCGCGGTCGTCGTCGATGGCGCGCGGCAGAACTACCAGCGCACCGGCCACAACGCCAACGGCTCTTTCTTCCTCGATCCCGAACTGATCGGCGGGGTCGACGTCGTGCGCGGACCGACCGCCAACATCTACGGCTCCGGCGCGATCGGCGGCCTAGTCTCGTTCCGCACCAAGGACATCAACGACGTGCTGCGCCCCGGCGAGCGCTGGGGCGTCGATCTCTCGGGCTCCTACGGCTCCAACAACAATCGCGGCCTCGGCTCGGTGTTCGGCGGCGTGCGCGCCACGCCCGACGTCGATATCTTCGGCGGCGCGGTCTACCGCACGCAAGGCAATTACAAGGACGGCAACGGCACCGAGATCGGCAACACCGGCAACCAGGTCGAGGCCGGGTTGATGAAGCTCACGGTGCGGCCGGCTCTCGGTCACGAGGTCAAGTTCGGCGCCGTCTTCCAGGACTATCAATACGATATCGGCCAGTTCAACCGCGGTCCGGTGATAACGGCAGCACAGCGCGCGCTCTATCAGGGCTCGTCGGTCTACGCTTCCGATGCGAAGAACTACACCGGGACCATCACCTGGAACTATTCGCTGCCGAGCGACAATCTGTTCGACTGGCACATGTCGATCTACGGCAATCGCGTCGACAACGACCAGACCAAGACCTATCACTATTCCACGTCCGGCGGCGCCTATTGCGGGACGGGCAATTTCGGCAACAACATTTCGGGCTGTGTCGGCGACAAGCGCGGCTATGTCCTCGATACCTACGGCATCGACGTCAACAACACCACGCGATTCAACGTGGGCGACTGGCGCAACGCCGTCACCTGGGGCATCGACGCCTTCCAGGACGACGTGATCACGACCGACAGCCGCGGCAATTCCAACATCACGACGCCGAGCGGCATTCGCACCGTGTCGGGCGGTTTCCTTCAGCTGAAGCAGAACTACGGCACCTGGTTCGAGGCGGTGAGCGCGATCCGCTATGACCGCTACGACCTCGATGCCGGCAGGACCAGCGCCGGCGGCGACCGCTTCTCGCCGAAGATCACGCTTGGCGTCACGCCGGTTCCGGGCTTCCAGCCCTATGTCAGCTATGCCGAGGGCTATCGCGCGCCGTCGATCACCGAGACCGTGATCTCGGGCGCGCATGCGACCGGTGGCGGACCGGCCTTCTTTCCCTGTCCAGACGGCACCGTCGGCCTGTTCTGCTTCCTGCCCAACCCGAACCTTCGTCCCGAGGTCGGCAAGAACAAGGAAGTCGGCATCAACCTGAAGTAGAGCTATGGCGGAATCTGGGTGATGACGGTGTGAGGAAGGCGGCGTATCGAGGCGGGTGACGAGCCTGCCAGAACCTCTCGAGGAGAGCGATACGCCATGACCGAGACTACCAATGTTCTTGCTTTCCGTCAGCCGTCCGCGGTTGATGATCCACTGACCGATATCGTTCGTGCCGGCGCGCGGGACCTGCTTGCCAGGGCGATCGAGATCGAGGTTGGCGCGTTTCTGGCCAGCACGGCCAATCTGACGCTGCCCGACGGTCGAGCGCGCCTGGTCCGACATGGGCACGGTCCGGTGCGCGAGATTGCGACCGGCATCGGTCCGGTGGAGGTCGCTCGTCCCAAGGTCCGCGACCGCGGAGCGAGCGGGCCAGGCGACCGCCTCCGCTTCAGTTCGGCAATCCTGCCGCTATGGGCGCGGCGGACGAAGAGCCTGGATGCCTTGATCCCGGTCCTCTATTTGCGCGGCATCTCGACCGGCGACTTCCAGGAGGCGCTCTCGGCGCTGCTCGGCAAGGATGCGCCGAACCTGTCGCCTTCGGTGATCGCCGGCCTGAAGGCCGATTGGCAGGTCGAGTACGAACGCTGGCAGAGACGCGATCTGTCGGCGCGTCGCTATGTCTACATCTGGGCCGATGGCGTGTACCTGCAGGCCCGCATGGAAGATCACAGCGAATGCATGCTGGTGCTGATTGGCACCACGCCGGAAGGCAAGAAGGAGCTGATCGGCTTCCAGGTCGGCGTGCGCGAGAGCGCGCAGAGCTGGCGCGAACTCCTGATCGACCTGCGGCAACGCGGGTTACGGATTGCCCCGCAACTCGCCATCGGCGACGGCGCCCTCGGCTTCTGGAAGGCACTGGACGAGGCCTTTCCCGGCACGCGGCACCAACGATGCTGGTGCCATAAAGTGAGCAACGTACTCGACAAGGTCGCCAAATCCGTGCAGGGCCCCATGAAGAACGACCTGCGGAACATCTATCTGGCCCCACACCGGGCCGAAGCTGAAACCGCGATCGACGTCTTCGTCGAGAAATACCACGTCAAATACGGACGTGCGGTGGAGTGCCTGATCAAGGATCGCCATGCGCTGCTCGCCTTCTTCGACTTCCCTGCTGAGCACTGGATCCACCTACGCAGCTCGAACCCGATCGAGAGCGTCTTCGCCACGGTGCGCCACCGAACGGTGCGGACCAAGGGATCGCTGTCGCAACAAACTGCGAAGCTGATGGTGTTCAAGCTCATCGACGCCGCATCGAAGACCTGGCGGCGATTGAAGAGCACGAACCAGTTGCCGAAAGTCATCGCCGGTGTAAAGTTCATCGACGGAATCGAAGTCATTCCGAACACTGAAAGCCACGCCGCCTGATCAGGCCGCGTCACCCAAAATCAGCCATAGCTCCCTGAAGTACGACAACATCTTCAGCGCCAACGACTCGTTCCGCGGCAAGATCAATCTCTTCCGCAACGATGTCAGCGACTACATCGACCTCGTCGCTTCGGCGCCGGTCGCGGTACCGCCGTTCGGTTCGTACAGCCAGTACTACCAATACCAGAACATCGCCAATGCCCGCATCGAGGGCTTCGAGGCGGAGACGATGTACGATGCCGGCAGCTGGTTCATCGGCGTCTCGGGGCGCTACATCAAGGGCAAGAACGTCCAGACCAATATCGGGCTTGCGACCATCACCCCGACCAAGGTCGTCACCACCGGCGGCGTCCGCCTGCTCGATCGCACCCTGATCCTGTCGGCGCAGTGGGCGTCGTACGGCCCCAACAACGACGTGCCGGCCAACTATATTCGCTCGACCGGCTACGATCTCGTCAATCTGTACCTGACCTACAATGCGACGAGGGACATCGTGATCTCGGCGTCGATCGACAATCTCTTGAACCAGTACTACCGGCCTTATGCCATTCCCGGCAGCTCGACCGACGGCACGTCGCAGAACGACGTGCTGTGGTCGAGCCCGGGTCCGGGCAGAGTCTACAAGGCCGGAATGAAGATCCACTTTGGAGGTGCGTAAGCCGACCGGCCCCGCAGCTCCACAACCTCCGCCGGGCCGCGCTGATGCTCCAGCGCGGCTTCGGCGCGTTTTCGTCTTGACAGCAAGGAGAGATCTTTATGTTCATCGCTATGAATCGCTTTCAGGTGAAGCCCGGCTCGGAAGCCGCGTTCGAAACTGTCTGGCGGACGCGCGAGTCCTATCTCGGCAGCATGGCGGGTTTCGTCGAATTCCATCTGCTCAAGGGGCCGGTTGCCGAGGACCACACGCTGTATTCCTCGCACACGGTGTGGATCGACAAGGCGGCCTTCGAGGCCTGGACCCGCTCGGAGGAATTCCGCCGCGCTCATGCGCGCGCCGACAACAAGACCGGCGAGAGCCTTTATCTCGGTCATCCCAAGTTCGAAGGGTTCGAGGTCATCATGACCGAGCGCAAGGCGAGCGCGGCCGCCTAGATCGCGGCCGATCACGAAAGGGGGCCGGACATGCCGAGCACCGATCTCGCCGATCTCAAGGCGTATATGGCGGACAATCCCGGCGCGGTGATCGAAGACGTCGCGCGCGAGCGCAAGGTCACCCCGCGCGCGGTGATCGAGGCGCTGCCGTCTGCCATGATGCGCATCGGGGGCGGAGGGCACTTTGCTGCCGTCATGCAGGACATTGCGGAATGGGGCGAGGTCACGCTGATCGTGCACACGGATGATGCGATCTTCGAGTTCACGGGACCAATTCCCGCCGGCGAGATCGGCCGCGGCTATTTCAACCTGATGCAGCCGAAGGGCCTGCACGGCCATCTCCGCCACGAGCGGTGCGCGGCCGTTGCCTTCATCGAGCGCCCCTTCATGGGCAAGTCGTCCGCCTTCGTCGCCTTCGTCAACGCCGATGGCGGCATCATGTTCAAGGTGTTTGTCGGCCGGGACGAAACCCGGGCGCTACGCGGAGACCAGTTGGCGCGGTTTCGGCAACTTGCGGACCGGATCGCGGGCGCCCCAGAGGCCTAGCTCGTTTCAACCTGACGGGAGATCGGGATGCAGTGCAATTCCAGGCTTCGGCATGCAATCCTAGCCATCGCGCTGGTGCTCGCGCCGGCACCGGCCTTCGCGATCGACGAAGCCCTGTTGCCGCGCAATCTGTCGCCCTGGGGCATGTTCGTCAGCGCCGACATCATCGTGAAGACGGTGATGGTTGGGCTCGCCATCGCCTCGCTGGCGACGTGGACGGTGTGGCTCGCCAAGACCATCGAGCTGCGCCGCAAGGGCTCGCTCGCCCTGCAGCGCACGCGCGCCCTCGAGGGCAACATGACGCTGGCCGAGGCATCCGCAAGGGCTGGCGACGCGCGCGACGCGGTCGCCCAGCTCATCCAGTCCTGCGCCAGGGAGGCCGAGCTCTCCGGCGGCATTCTCGACGACGGCCTGCAGGAGCGGGTGGCGCTGCGGCTGGAGCGGGTCGAGGCTGCGATGTCGCGGCAGATCGCGCGCGGCACCGGCGTGCTCGCGACCATCGGCGCCACCGCGCCGTTCGTCGGCCTGTTCGGCACCGTCTGGGGCATCATGAATTCCTTCATCGGCATCTCCGAGAGCCACACCACCAGTCTTGCAGTCGTCGCGCCGGGCATTGCGGAAGCGTTGCTCGCGACCGCGCTCGGTCTCGTCGCCGCGATTCCGGCGGTCGTGATCTACAATCATCTCGTCCGCGGCATTGCCAATTACCGCGCCCTGCTCGGCGACGCCTCGGCGCAGCTCATGCTGCTGGTCAGCCGCCAACGCGACCACGGCCATCTCCGCCTGGCGCGGGCTGCGGAGTAGGCCATGGCCACCAAGCTCGGCGCACGCTCGCCATCGCTGCTCACGCGCGGCGAGCCCAGCGATCTCGACGTCACCCACGAGATCAATGTCACGCCGTTCATCGACGTGATGCTGGTGCTCCTGATCATCTTCATGGTGGCGGCTCCGCTTGCCACCGTCGACATCGGCGTCGATCTGCCGGCCACCGCGGCCGAACCGGCGCCGCGGCCCGACAAGCCGGTCTTCGTCACCGTCAAGCCGGATCTTTCGATCGCGGTGGGTGAGGATATCGTGGAGCTATGGCGGAATCTGGGTGATGACGGTGTGAGGAAGGCGGCGTATCGAGGCGGGTGACGAGCCTGCCAGAACCTCTCGAGGAGAGCGATACGCCATGACCGAGACTACCAATGTTCTTGCTTTCCGTCAGCCGTCCGCGGTTGATGATCCACTGACCGATATCGTTCGTGCCGGCGCGCGGGACCTGCTTGCCAGGGCGATCGAGATCGAGGTTGGCGCGTTTCTGGCCAGCACGGCTGTGGATTCCAACGAAGCCGGCCATGCATTCCAATTCGAAGCCGGCCGGGTATTCCGATCTGAAGCCGGCCACCCGTGGCGTCGTTCGCATGGGTCAATTTCATGATGTCGTCGAGGGCTGGGAAGGTCAAGAGACCGGTTGATCTTGAGCGGGTTGCTTCTGCTTCCTGAGGCTCTCTCCTTTGAGTTCGATGCGGTAGGCATTGTGGACGAGGCGATCGAGGATCGCGTCGGCGATGGTGGGGTTTCCGATGATTTCGTACCAGCGATCGACGGGCAGCTGGCTGGTGACGATGATCGAACGGGCTTCGTATCGATCCTCGACGATTTCGAGCAAATCACGGCGCTGGTCGGCGTCGAGAGGTTCTGGTCCCCAGTCGTCCAGGATCAGCAGATCAAGTCGTGCGATCGCCCGCAGCATCCTGGTATAGCGTCCGTCGGCGCGTCCCAGTGCGAGAGCGGCGAACAGACGCGGGACGCGATGGTAGGCAACGGCGAAGTCGTCCCGGCAGGCCTTGTGGCCGAGGGCGCAAGCAAGCCAACTCTTGCCGACGCCGCATGGCCCAGTGACGAGGAGATTATGCCTCGCTCGGATCCAGTCGCCGGCGGCGAGTTTTAGAAAGAGCGTGCGGTCGAGCCCGCGGATGGCACGGTAGTCGACATCCTCGACGCAAGCGGCATGACGTAGCTTGGCGGCGCGAGCTCTGCTCTCAAACCGCTTTTGCTGTCGCTGCGTTTTCTCCTGTTCCAGGAGCAGGGCCAGCCATTCGGCATGTTCGAGGCTGCGTGCTTCGGGCTGGGCATCAAGCTCCTTGAAGCCTTTGGCCATGCCGTGGAGACCGAGATTTTGCAGCAGGTCGAGCGTGGGATGGGTCAGCATGCTGGATTTTCCTTTCAATGGAAGTAGCCGGGGCCGCGCAGATTGGGATGGTCGACGACGACGTCATCGGTGGGGCGAGCGCTGCGGTCGAGCTTGTTGGCGATGATCGAGGCGATGCTCTTGTAGGTCAGCGCGCGGACCGCAACCGCGCGGGCCGCGATCAACTCGGCGCGTTCCGGATCGAGATCCTTGAACAGCCGAAGCACACCCAGACAGGTCCGGAATCCTTGTTCGGGATGAGGCCGATTGGCCAGAATGGCGAGGACGAGACCCTCAGTGTTTAGCCCGATCGATCGTCCCCAGCGACGGAACCGCTCGGGAGTCCACTCGGCGTAACGCCGATGCGCGCTGGGCATGTGGTCGGGATCGGTGCCGTGCCGGCGGCCGCCGTAGCGGCGCTGGTGAGCCGCAACACGCGAACCCCGATGGAACAGCTCGATGGTCCGGGTGGTGGCGCGGACGTCGACCTGCTCCCGGATCAGGCCGTGTGGAACTGAGTAGAAGAAGCCGTCGATCTCGACATGATAATCGAGCGAGACGCGGGCCACGCGCCATTCCGCAAACTGATAATCGGCGTCCGGCAACGACGCCAGGACCGACATCTCGACCGTCTCGAACAATTGACGGCGACTGACACCGAGCCGGCGCATGATGTGCGCGTTGATCCGCTCCAGCGCAGCGGCAATGGCTGCGTTCGCCTCGGCCAACGAGAAGAAGGTCTGGCGACGAAGCCGCCCGAGGATATAGGTCTGGGCAAACCGAACCCCGGCCTCCACTTTTGCCTTATCCCGCGGCTTTCTTGGCCGTGCCGGAAGGACGCCAACGCCGTAATGGGACGCCATCATCCCGTAGCTGCGATTGATTTCAGGGTCGTAGAACGAAGCCCGGTGCACGCCGGACTTCAGATTGTCAGGGACGACGAGGCGCGGCACCCCGCCAAAGAACCGGAACATCCGGACATGGGCCTCGATCCAGTCCGGAAGTGTCTGCGTCCAGGTCGCCTCGGCGTAGGTGTAATTCGAGGCGCCAAGCACGGCGACGAAGATCTCCGCATCGCGTACAACCCCGGTTTCGCGATCAACGATCATGATCTTCTTGCCGGAGTAATCGACAAAGACCTTGTCGCCGGCCGGATGGTCCTGCCGCATCGTCGGAGACAGCCGCCGGTCGAATTCTCGGAATAAATCGCAGAACCGGCTGTAGCCATAACCTTCCGGGTGGACCGCCCGGTACTCCTCCCACAGCACCATCAGATTGACGCCAGGCCGCTTCAGCTCACAGGCCAGCGAGGCCCAATCCGGCTCCCGGCGCCGGCGAAAGCCGCGCCTGACGCCGGCATGGGCAAACAGACGTTGTTCAAGAACGGCGTCGGTCAGATCGCCCGCCAAAGGCCACGCCAGCCCGGCAGTCGAGGCACGCTTGAGGTTGTCCTGGATGGTGCTGCGCGCCACGCCGAGCGTGCGCCCAATCTCCCGGGCGCTCACCCCATCACGGGCAAGCCGCAGCATCTGTCGTATCTGTCGCATGGTCAGTTCTCTCTTGGCCGGCATCCGCTTCCCCACGTTGATCAACGCGGGACTTGATGCCTGAGGGACTGATCCAAACGAAAACGCCGACTTCCAAAAACCCGGCCGACTTCAAATCGGAATGCCGGCCGGTTTCATTTCGGAATCGTGGCCGGCTTCAAATCGGAACGATGGCCGGCTTCAAGTCGGAATACCCGGCCGGAATAAATCGGAATCCGCAGTGGCATCATGCGCCTAGCCCGTCCTATTCGTGAGAGTGCGGCTTTTGGGCCCGATTGATGCGGCCGCACATCTTGTCTGACGAGGCGCACAGGATTGCCTTCGGCTTTTCGCCGCCTGACGACCGGTACTTTGCAACGCGCTTGAGGGATGGGTTGGGCGAACGGGGGCGGACGCCCCGCCGGTCAAGGACCGAGCGGCAGCAGCGCGCCGGGCAAGCCGCAGATCAGGTCGGCTTCGGGACATGCCGCGGCAAACGCAAGGCGAATGCGGCTCGTGGTCTCGACGACACGGGCGGCGATTTTCAAGAGCCGAAGACGCAGCGTCGCGAACTCGGCAGCGGCCAATTCCCGGACTTTGGGAATGGCGTCGCGCACGGTCAGCATCAGCCAATAAGCGGCCGTATGGAGCACGAGACGGACCTGGTTGGCGAGCGCCGAACGGCAGCTGGTGCGGTCGGAGGCGAGCTGCGTCTTATGCAGCTTGATCAGATTCTCGGCTTGGCCGCGCGCGCAATACAGGCTGTCGTAGATCCACTCGGCCGAGCCGACATCGAGGCTGGTGACGACGAAACGGATGTCGAGGCCGAGCATCGTCGCCTCAATACGGGCGACGGTGCGCCGTTCGCGATCCCAGGACTTTGCCTTGTGGCGCGTCTCGGTATAGCCACGCAGAACCGGCAGGTTCTCGATGGCGCGTCGGGTGCGGATGTCGTCGGCGACCTCGTCGACTTTTCTGGCGAGAGGCTTGGTGCCGGACAGACCGAAGATGTAGTCGATGCCGTTGGTCTCGCACCACGCCATGGCCTCCGGCCGGGCATAGTGCCCGTCGCCACGGAACGTAATTCGCGTGTTGTGCCACCGCGTGCGGATATGCCGTACCAGGCGGCGCAGAAGGGCACGCACCTCGACGCCGCCCGGCGTCTTGCCGGGCCTCAGCACGACCGCCACGGGACGGCTCTTCTCCGTGTCGTAGACGTGGATCGGCAGGAAGCAGCGTTCGTCATAATGAGCGTTGAACAGCGAGAGCTGCTGATGGCCGTGGACGACATCGCAGGTATCATCGATGTCGAGCGTGACGGATGCCGGCTCGCGCGGGTAGCTATCCATCCATGCGTCGACCAAAATGTAGGTCAGTCGGATCACGTCGCGCAGGCGCGGAGCATTCTCCAGCCGCGACAGCGTCGGTTGGGAACACAGATCGCGGCCCGTGTCCGGCAGCCGTCCGCAGGCCAGCTTGAATGCGGGATCGGACCGCAGATGATCGAGGTCGTCGGCGTCCTCGTAGCCGCAGCAGATCGCGAACATGCGCGCGCGGAACATATCGACAAGGCTGTGCACGACCCGCGTCGGATCGCGCCGATCCGGGAACACCCGGGCCAGATTGTCGGCCAAGCCGAGACGCCGCTCGGCCATCGCCAGAAGCATCACGCCCCCGTTCGAGGTCAGGCGACCGCCATCGAAGGCAGCTGTGACTTTCTTGGCGTGAACGGCTGGAAACGAGAAGGGCGGAATCGTATCGTCGGTCATGGCGGGCGTGGCGTTCGCGGTTGAAGGTGATGGGGTGGCTTCGCAACCGAATCCTACGCCGCATCAGCGCTTTACACCACGCTCGCCAGCCCTCAGGCGCACTCTTACGAATAAGACGGGCTAGCTGCTCTCGGGTAAGACAATGTAGTTGCTTAGAAGGCGTAAGCAGCGACGGGGCAAATTCGTGGGTCGCCTTAACCTGCGTCTGGACTAACTTTGCAGACAGCAATTCCTGACGAACGCGAGAGCTTTTACTCGTTGTGGGAATTGGATAGTTGCTCGCTTTGCACATCCGTGTCGTTAGGAGAGGATTGTCATCCCTGGCGAAGAGCTATCGCCAAATTTTGGTGACGGCCGGGCCGGTCAGGCGGCGGCGGTTTTGGGCTCACGGTCAGCCGTGCTTGGCGATGACCTCAATCCCGTCGTTGAATGTCACACCGAGCACGAGTTTTGGCAACTGGTTGTGACCATCGAGTCGACGCCAACTTTTCTGCGCGGCCTCGGCCAGTTTGAAGACCATCGCGAGCGCCGTCCTGTTGGACAGGCAACCCTTCGATCGGATCGTGCGGTGGCGCACGGTGGCGAAGGTGCTTTCAATGGGATTGGTCGTCCGCAGGTGTTTCCAGTGCTCGGCGGGGAAGTCGTAGAAAGCCAGCAGCGTGTCCCGATCCTTGCCGAGGCAGTCGGCCGCCTTTTCGTATTTGGGTGTGTAGCTCTCGATGAAGGCGTCGAATGCCAGCTCGGCGGTGGCCTTGGACTCCGCCATCCAAATCTCCTGCAGCGCGCGTTTGGCTTTCGGCTGCTGGCTCTTTGGCAGCTTGGCGAGCACGTTGGTGGTCTTGTGCACCCAGCAGCGCTGCTCGCGCGTTGTCGGCCAGACCTCACCGGCGGCCTTCCAGAACCCGAGCGCGCCGTCGGCAATGACGAGCCGCGGCGACACGTCGAGCCCACGCCGCTTCAGATCGAGCAGCAGATCGCGCCAATCGTGCGCGCTCTCGCGGGCGCCATCGGTGAAGCCGACCAGTTCCTTGCGGCCTTCCGGCGTCGCGCCGATCAGCACCAGGATGCACTGCTTCTCGTCCTCGAGGCGAGCTTCGAGATGGATGCCATCGGCCCAGATGTAGACATAGCGCCTGGCCGAAAGATCGCGCTTTTGCCACGCGGCGTACTCGTCGAGCCAGCCGTCCTTCAGGCGACCAACGGCGGATGCCGACAACCCGGCAGCATCCTTGCCGAGCAGCGCCGCCAGCGCCTCGGAGAAGTCGCCGGTCGAGATCCCCTTCAAATAGAGGATCGGCAGCAGCGTCTCGATCGACTTCGACCGCCGCATGTAGGGCGGCACGACCGATGGCGAGAACCGGATACGGTCGGGATCGGCGGCGGCGGCCTCGCGATCGCGCACACGCGGCTGGCGGACGGAGACTGGACCGATCCCGGTCATCACCTCGCGCTCCGGCAGGTGACCGTGGCGGACCACACGCTGCTGGCCGTCCTCGGTCTTCACATCGGCATGCTTGCCGAGAAAGTCCGCGACCTCGGCCTCGACCGCCTGCGCCAACAGAGCGCGGGCCCCGTTACGCAAGATTTCGGTGAGTTGGTCGTCGAACACTCCTGGCTGAATCAGCTTGGTGACGTTATCGTTGGACACGGCATATCGCTCCTTCGGTGGAGAAGTGGAGGCGTCAAGCACCCCCACGATATGCCGCCTTCCCGATTCCCGCCGTCACCAACTTTCAGCGATAGCTCCCTGGCGAATCCTGTGACCAATAGTTAACAAAATCTTCGGGTCAAGATTCGCCGGGTCAACCGTGTTCATTCTAGTTCGCCGAATTGGCAACGAGAATGGCATGCCACCTTATCGCAAATACCGCATGAATGATGGCGGGGCGGTGGGCAGGACCAGGCCGGTCAAAGGCGAATGCGACTAGACGGCGGTCTTCCCCCCGCTGATCCGTCCGAGTTTGTCCACGCTGGAACGCTCAGGACTCCGCGACCGGCCGATCGGTCGGGCAACCGGGGCCGACACCGCAGAGCAGGCGAGGAGAGGTCATTTCCGTTGCAATGACGGCGCCAAGTCGAGATCCCAGATTACCAAATTGCCAGACTGGGAAAGCATCTAGCCCGTCTTATTCGTAAGAGTGCGCCTGAGGGCTGGCGAGCGTGGTGTAAAGCGCTGATGCGGCGTAGGATGAGCTATGGCTGATTTTGGGTGACGCGGCCTGATCAGGCGGCGTGGCTTTCAGTGTTCGGAATGACTTCGATTCCGTCGATGAACTTTACACCGGCGATGACTTTCGGCAACTGGTTCGTGCTCTTCAATCGCCGCCAGGTCTTCGATGCGGCGTCGATGAGCTTGAACACCATCAGCTTCGCAGTTTGTTGCGACAGCGATCCCTTGGTCCGCACCGTTCGGTGGCGCACCGTGGCGAAGACGCTCTCGATCGGGTTCGAGCTGCGTAGGTGGATCCAGTGCTCAGCAGGGAAGTCGAAGAAGGCGAGCAGCGCATGGCGATCCTTGATCAGGCACTCCACCGCACGTCCGTATTTGACGTGGTATTTCTCGACGAAGACGTCGATCGCGGTTTCAGCTTCGGCCCGGTGTGGGGCCAGATAGATGTTCCGCAGGTCGTTCTTCATGGGGCCCTGCACGGATTTGGCGACCTTGTCGAGTACGTTGCTCACTTTATGGCACCAGCATCGTTGGTGCCGCGTGCCGGGAAAGGCCTCGTCCAGTGCCTTCCAGAAGCCGAGGGCGCCGTCGCCGATGGCGAGTTGCGGGGCAATCCGTAACCCGCGTTGCCGCAGGTCGATCAGGAGTTCGCGCCAGCTCTGCGCGCTCTCGCGCACGCCGACCTGGAAGCCGATCAGCTCCTTCTTGCCTTCCGGCGTGGTGCCAATCAGCACCAGCATGCATTCGCTGTGATCTTCCATGCGGGCCTGCAGGTACACGCCATCGGCCCAGATGTAGACATAGCGACGCGCCGACAGATCGCGTCTCTGCCAGCGTTCGTACTCGACCTGCCAATCGGCCTTCAGGCCGGCGATCACCGAAGGCGACAGGTTCGGCGCATCCTTGCCGAGCAGCGCCGAGAGCGCCTCCTGGAAGTCGCCGGTCGAGATGCCGCGCAAATAGAGGACCGGGATCAAGGCATCCAGGCTCTTCGTCCGCCGCGCCCATAGCGGCAGGATTGCCGAACTGAAGCGGAGGCGGTCGCCTGGCCCGCTCGCTCCGCGGTCGCGGACCTTGGGACGAGCGACCTCCACCGGACCGATGCCGGTCGCAATCTCGCGCACCGGACCGTGCCCATGTCGGACCAGGCGCGCTCGACCGTCGGGCAGCGTCAGATTGGCCGTGCTGGCCAGAAACGCGCCAACCTCGATCTCGATCGCCCTGGCAAGCAGGTCCCGCGCGCCGGCACGAACGATATCGGTCAGTGGATCATCAACCGCGGACGGCTGACGGAAAGCAAGAACATTGGTAGTCTCGGTCATGGCGTATCGCTCTCCTCGAGAGGTTCTGGCAGGCTCGTCACCCGCCTCGATACGCCGCCTTCCTCACACCGTCATCACCCAGATTCCGCCATAGCTCGCGTAGGATTCGGTTGCGAAGCCACCCCATCACCTTCAACCGCGAACGCCACGCCCGCCATGACCGACGATACGATTCCGCCCTTCTCGTTTCCAGCCGTTCACGCCAAGAAAGTCACAGCTGCCTTCGATGGCGGTCGCCTGACCTCGAACGGGGGCGTGATGCTTCTGGCGATGGCCGAGCGGCGTCTCGGCTTGGCCGACAATCTGGCCCGGGTGTTCCCGGATCGGCGCGATCCGACGCGGGTCGTGCACAGCCTTGTCGATATGTTCCGCGCGCGCATGTTCGCGATCTGCTGCGGCTACGAGGACGCCGACGACCTCGATCATCTGCGGTCCGATCCCGCATTCAAGCTGGCCTGCGGACGGCTGCCGGACACGGGCCGCGATCTGTGTTCCCAACCGACGCTGTCGCGGCTGGAGAATGCTCCGCGCCTGCGCGACGTGATCCGACTGACCTACATTTTGGTCGACGCATGGATGGATAGCTACCCGCGCGAGCCGGCATCCGTCACGCTCGACATCGATGATACCTGCGATGTCGTCCACGGCCATCAGCAGCTCTCGCTGTTCAACGCTCATTATGACGAACGCTGCTTCCTGCCGATCCACGTCTACGACACGGAGAAGAGCCGTCCCGTGGCGGTCGTGCTGAGGCCCGGCAAGACGCCGGGCGGCGTCGAGGTGCGTGCCCTTCTGCGCCGCCTGGTACGGCATATCCGCACGCGGTGGCACAACACGCGAATTACGTTCCGTGGCGACGGGCACTATGCCCGGCCGGAGGCCATGGCGTGGTGCGAGACCAACGGCATCGACTACATCTTCGGTCTGTCCGGCACCAAGCCTCTCGCCAGAAAAGTCGACGAGGTCGCCGACGACATCCGCACCCGACGCGCCATCGAGAACCTGCCGGTTCTGCGTGGCTATACCGAGACGCGCCACAAGGCAAAGTCCTGGGATCGCGAACGGCGCACCGTCGCCCGTATTGAGGCGACGATGCTCGGCCTCGACATCCGTTTCGTCGTCACCAGCCTCGATGTCGGCTCGGCCGAGTGGATCTACGACAGCCTGTATTGCGCGCGCGGCCAAGCCGAGAATCTGATCAAGCTGCATAAGACGCAGCTCGCCTCCGACCGCACCAGCTGCCGTTCGGCGCTCGCCAACCAGGTCCGTCTCGTGCTCCATACGGCCGCTTATTGGCTGATGCTGACCGTGCGCGACGCCATTCCCAAAGTCCGGGAATTGGCCGCTGCCGAGTTCGCGACGCTGCGTCTTCGGCTCTTGAAAATCGCCGCCCGTGTCGTCGAGACCACGAGCCGCATTCGCCTTGCGTTTGCCGCGGCATGTCCCGAAGCCGACCTGATCTGCGGCTTGCCCGGCGCGCTGCTGCCGCTCGGTCCTTGACCGGCGGGGCGTCCGCCCCCGTTCGCCCAACCCATCCCTCAAGCGCGTTGCAAAGTACCGGTCGTCAGGCGGCGAAAAGCCGAAGGCAATCCTGTGCGCCTCGTCAGACAAGATGTGCGGCCGCATCAATCGGGCCCAAAAGCCGCACTCTCACGAATAGGACGGGCTAGGTTTCTAGGGCCGGGTAGGTGGATGCGAGGATTGCTGAGTGACAAGCAGCCTGATCTCGCATCCAAGACTTTGCAAAGTTGAATTTTATAAACTCACAAGACTAGTACCCACTTTTCTTGGAACGTGAGTCGTGATTCAAGGTCGGGATGATACCCGAAGCAAGAGAAGTCCACCTTTCGAGGAAAGATCGCAAGGTGCTTGAGGCGTGCTGTCGCTCACCGGTGACGTTGCAGCGCGATTTGAAGCGGGCGCGGATAGTTCTGTTGGCGGCGGATGGGCGCAGCACCCGGTCGATCGCCAAGGAAGTTGGGGTCCAGCCGCGGATTGTCAGCCTTTGGCGGCATCGCTATGCCGACCATGGCCTTGAAGGGCTGCAAGACAAGCCGCGGCCTGGCAAGCAGCCGATCTATACGAAGACGACCGACAAGCGGATTCTGAAGCTGCTGGATAAGCCGCCACCGCAAGGGTTTGCGCGCTGGACCGGCCCCCTGCTGGCCGAGGCGCTGGGCGATGTCGATGTCCAATATGTCTGGCGGTTCCTGCGCAGCCACAAGATTGACCTGGTGGCTCGCAAGTCCTGGTGCGAGAGCAACGACCCGAACTTTACGGCCAAAGCCGCCGATGTTGTCGGCCTCTATGTCGCGCCGCCGGCGAAGGCCATTGTGCTGTGCGTGGACGAGAAGCCCTCGATCCAGGCTTTGGAGCGAGCGCAGGGTTATCTGAAGTTGCCCAATGGCCGCGCCTTGACCGGCCAAAGCCACGATTACAAGCGGCATGGCACCACAACATTGTTTGCGGCGCTCGAAGTCGCCACCGGAAAGATCATCGCGACCCATTCAAAACGCCGGCGCCGCGTCGAGTTTCTCGATTTCATGAACAGCGTCACCGCGGCTTTTCCGAACCGCAAGCTTCACGTCATCCTCGACAACCTCAACACCCATAAAAAGAACGAGGACTGGCTCAAGGCCCACCCCAACGTGCAATTTCATTTCACGCCGACAAGTGCGTCATGGCTCAATCAGGTCGAAGTATGATTTTCCATCTTGCAGGGGCAGTCGCTCAGCGGCACCTCCTTCACGAGCCTCAAGCAGCTTCAGGAACACATCGATGCCTACGTCAACGCATACAACGACAGAGCCGAGCCCTTCGTCTGGACCAAGAAAAAGGTCCGTCAACGCCGTTTCAAAGGCCGCCGTATCACTCAGCTCTGATTCCGGGTACTAGGGTCCAGACTCAATTGAGCCAATATGCGACGAGAGCGGCGAGATGAACAGCGGCCAAAAAATTACGGGCGAGCTTGTCATATCGCGTGGCGATGCGCCGGAAGTCCTTGAGCCTGCAAAAGCAGCGTTCGATGACATTTCGTCCTTTGTAGGCGCGTTTGTTGAAGCGATGGATGACGACACGGTTAGATTTATTGGGGATTACGGGCTTGGCGCCACGACGAATGATTTCGCCGCGAAGCTTGTCGCCATCATACCCTTTGTCGGCGAGGAGCACGCTCATGGGTGGCGCGAGCGCCAGGACATCGGGAGCCGCAGCGATATCGGCATCCTGGCCTGGAGTCAGATGCAGGACGACCGGCCGGCAGAGCGGATCGCTCAGCGCATGGATTTTTGTCGTGCGGCCTCCGCGCGAGCGGCCGATTGCTTGATTGTGCTCCCCCCTTTTCCGCCGGAGGCACACCGGTGAGCTTTAATCGAGGTCGAGTCGAGCGACAGTACGACGCCGTCTTCGCCAGGCTTGGCCAGCGCTTCGAAGATTGCGCACCATCGTCCTCGCTTGGCCCAGCGATTGAAGCGATTGTAGATCGTCGTGTAAGGGCCGTATTCACGTGGACAATCACGCCATCGTGCACCCGATTGCAGCATGTGAATGATGCCGCTGACGATGCGTCGGTCGTCGTCCCGATCCGGCCCCGTCAGTCCCCTCGGCAGATGCGGTTCGATACGCGCCCATTGCCTGTCGTTCAGCCAAAACAAACCAGCGCGCATTCTCTCGCCCCCGAATCAACACGTAGGCAAGAGAATCACGTGGCGCTATTTAGGTACAGACCCTAGGGATCCATGTTGCGAGCCAAGGCTATTCCGCCAGCAGAGATCTCAGGGTCAGTCCATGTTTCAGGGGCAAAATCCGAGGGTGGCAGTTTTGTCAATCCGACCTAAGCAAAGAGCATGCCGTTCTCGCTCGGCCGACCTGGCCAAGCTAAACCCTCAGATCGAGCAACATTAGCGCTCGCTCGGGCCCCGTATGGCGGACCAACGCGAAAGCCGCTAGCGGCGATTCGGGATATTCTCCCAAGCTTGGCGAAGAGGGTGTACGGCTGGCTCGGACGGTTTATAGCAGTTTTCCGAGATTCACCGCCGTTCGAAGCCGGGATGAGGAAATTAGGATCGGGAAGCCACACTTGGCGCCATATCGACCCAAAAAGGCTCTTGGCCACCTGGCAGCGGTTGCTTTTCTACCGTCGACGCTGGTAAATTCCCTAAGTTGTTTGGATCAGCCGCGCGGCTTACCCAAGGCGCTTCCGGCGACTGGGATACGGCGAGTGCGACTGGGATTAAATCCGCAGGCGCGAGGAGCTGTCGGGATGTTCATGACGCTATTGCGATCCGGTCTTTTCGCCGTGGCGGTTATGCTGTGCGCAGCGAGTGGCGCTAACGCCATGCTGATGGCCGCACCAGCGGCGCTGCTCACGAGTCAGAGCCAAGTGACGCCTATTACGTTCTGGGCGCAGCCGTATCCATATCGGTATGTGCCGGTGCGCCGTTGTCCCTTAGTGCGGGTCGAGACGCCTTATGGCTGGTACATGGACCGGGTTTGCGCGCCTGTTGGTCCAGTGTTGCGTCGCGCATACTGACAGCGTGGCTCCTCGCTCACGCTCGCTTACCTTGTGCGACGGACATCAGCCGACCTAGCGAAGCGTCGTCGCTAGTTGTCAGGAGCGAGAGGCGGCCGCGCGAATTCCTTGATCGCGAATTGCCGCAGTTTGGCCGCGTTCAGGGATGGAGCTTGCGCTTCCTATCTAAGCGCTCTCGCCCGTCGCCCGCGATTTCCCGGTTGACGCACAGCGGATGGCCCCGGGTTGATCGTTCGAAATGATGCATTGGAAGAGACGATAGTTTGATGAGCGCGTGTGTACGCGTGATCTTCGGCACTTCCTCAACTTGAGCAACAAATGAATAAGCCAACTGCTTTAATCACCGGGGTGACCGGACAGGATGGGGCTTATCTTGCCGAATATCTGCTGTCGCTTGGTTACACAGTGCACGGCATCAAGCGCCGGTCGTCCTCATTCAACACGGCGCGCGTCGATCATCTATATCAGGATCCGCACATCGGCAACGTGCCGTTTTTGATGCACTATGGCGACATGACGGATTCAACCAATCTAATCCGTCTCGTGCAGCAGATCCGGCCGACCGAGATCTACAACCTCGCAGCTCAGAGCCACGTCGCTGTCAGTTTCGAAAGCCCGGAATACACCGCAAATGCAGACGCAATCGGTGTGCTGCGGCTCCTTGAAGCCATCCGCATCCTCGGCATGGAGAAGGAGACGCGGTTCTACCAAGCCTCGACCTCCGAGCTATACGGCCTGGTGCAGGAGATACAGAGCTGGCCCCGGTTGTTTGGACAGCGCCCCGCTGGATTTAAGTGGATTCCTGCCGGGTTATGCTGAACGCGGGGCTTTACGGTTTTGTCGTTGCGTCGGGAGGGCGTAGCCCGACCAGAGCGACGACAAAACCGTCGGCGACGGTCATGCGGCCATCACCATAGCTTGCGTGCCGAAGTAAGCCTCGTCGGGCGTGCGCCCGTCAAGGCTCGAGTGAGGGCGTCCCTGATTGTAGAAGGCCAGATACTTGGCAATTGACGCTCGCGCCTCGGACACGCTGTCGTAGGCGCGGAGATATACTTCTTCGTATTTGACCGTGCGCCAGAGCCGCTCGACAAACACGTTGTCGCGCCAGGCGCCCTTGCCGTCCATGCTGATGGCGATCTTCGCGTCCAGCAGCACATCGGTGAACTCGAGGCTGGTGAACTGGCTGCCCTGATCCGTGTTGAAAATCTCGGGCCTGCCGTGCTTCGCCAACGCCTCCTGGACCGCTTCGACGCAGAAGGCCGCCTCCATTGTGATCGAGACGCGATGGGCCAGGACCCGTCGGCTGAACACATCGACGACCGCCGCGAGATAGACGAAGCCACGCCGCATCGGAATGTAGGTGATGTCCATTGCCCACGCATGGTCGGGCCGCTCGATCTTCAATCCGCGCAACAGGTACGGGTAGATCTTGTGACCCGGAGCCGGCTTGCTCGTGTTCGGGCGACGATAGACCGCCTCGATCCCCATGCGCTTCATCAGCGTCGCGATGTGGCGGCGACCGGCGTATACGCCCTCCCGCCGCAGCAACGATCGCAGCATACGCGCTCCCGCGAAGGGATAATCGAGATGCAGCTCATCGAGCCGACGCATCAAGGCAAGGTCCTCGGCCGAAACTGGCCGAGGTTCATAGTAGACCGTGCTGCGAGCCAGCTTCAGGACCTTCGCCTGGCGCACGATAGAAAGATCATGATCGCGGTCGATCATCGCTTTGCGCTCAGCAGGCCCGCCTTGGTGAGCGCGCCGGACAAAAAATCGTTTTCCAACGCCAGCTCGCCGATCTTGGCATGTAACGCCTTCAAATCGACCGGCGTCTCGGCCGATGTCTTGTCATGCCCAAACACGCCGGCGGCGCCTTCCAGGAGCTGGTTTTTCCAGATCGTGATCTGGTTCGGATGAACATCAAACGATAGCGGTACGACGACCCCACCTCGTTTAGGTGGACGGGATGAGCGAGACTCGCGCGTGGATTTGACAACGCGAGGGACGCTCGTTCCATGCATCAAGACAGACATCAAGACGGGCATGATGCCGCCTCCTATCAGCGGATCGAGGTGATCACAGGGGAGAGGCGACGGCGCAGTTGGAGCGATGCGGAGAAGGCGCGGATCGTGGCCGAGAGTGCCGATCCGGAGACGAGCATTTCCGAGGTGGCTCGACGCAACGGGGTGAACCGGGGACTGCTCAGTGTGTGGCGGCGCCAGGCGCGGCTCGCGTCGAGCGAAGCGCCGCAGTTCGTGCAAGTCAGGCTCCAGGCCGCCGTCGAGGCGCAGCCGAACGCGATCGATAAGGCGCATGTTCTGACGGATCCGGCCGAGCGGATCGAGGTGATGATCGCGGGCGCGACGGTGCGCGTGCCCGTCGGCGTCGACGCCGCGACGCTGGAGCGCGTGCTGGCGGCGGTGAGATCGACGCGATGATCTCTTTCGGTCCAATGGTCCGTGTGTTCGTCGCGACGCAGCCGATTGACTTTCGTAAAGGCGTTCATGGCCTTGTCGCGCTGGTAGCGGAGGGATTAGGCGGCAAGCCCTACAGCGGTGACGTTTATGTCTTCCGATCGAAGCGATCGGATCGTTTGAAGCTACTGGTTTTTGACGGCTCGGGAATGGTTCTAGCGACGAAGTGGCTGGAGAATGGGGGCTTTGCCTGGCCACCTGTTCGCGAGGGTACGATGCCGGTGACGGGGGCGCAACTGGCGATGCTGATTGAAGGTCTTGCGGAGTGGTCGCGTGTGGTCCCGAAGGTGACGAAGCGGCCGACGAAGGTTGCCTGAAGCGTCTTGTTTTGCTGGCGATTGCGAGTGCGTTCGTGTAGCTCTGCGATATGGCGCTTCGCCCCGAAGATCTCCCCTCTGACCCTGCGGCTCTTGCCGAGATGGTGCTGGCTTTCGAAGGCGAGAACGATGATCTGCGCGCAGAGATCGCCACGTTGAAGAGCCTGATCTTCGGCGCACGATCGGAGCGCGCGGCGATCGTCTGCGCCGAACAGATCGCGTTTGATCTGGAACGGACCGCCGGCTCACAGCTCCCGGCCAATGACGACAAACCGGACGCGCCGCGGCCGGAGCGGCGCAAAGCGAAGCGCAACATCGGCGCGCTGCCGGCGCATCTGCCTCGGGTCGAGCGGGTGATCGAGCCGGCGTCCACGCTGTGCCCGTGCTGCACGGGTCAGATGCATCGGATCGGCGAGGAGAGCAGCGAAGCGCTCGATCGGGTTCCCGCGTGGCTGCGCGTGCTCCGCACGATCCGTCCAAAATACGCCTGCCGCTCCTGTGAGGGCCCGATTGTCCAGGCCCCGGCACCGGCGCGGCTCGTCGAGGGCGGCATGGCAACGACGGCGCTGATCGCGCATATCGCCGCGGCCAAATATGCCTGGCAATCGACGCTCTATCGCCAGACGCAGATCCTGGCGGGTCAGGGTGTCGTCGTCGACCGTCAGACGCTGGCGCGCTGGATGGGGAGCGCGGCGTGGCTGGTCAGGGGCCTCTACGATCTGCAACTGAAGACTATGCACGGCTTCGAGCGGCTGTTCTGCGACGAGACGCCGATGCCAGTGCTCGATCCGGGACGCGGCCGCACGAGGATCTGCCAGTTCTGGGCGCACGCGACGGACGATCGGGCGTGGAAGGGGCCGGCGCCGCCGGCGGTCGCCTACGTGTTCGCAGGTGGTCGCGGCAAAAAGGAGATCGTGGCGCAGTTAGCCGGCTTCGAAGGCGTGCTGCAAGTCGACGGCTATGCCGCCTACGCCTCGCTGGCGGGCGATGCGATGATGTCGGGCCAGATCCAGCTGGCGTATTGTCTCGTTCACGCGCGCCGCAACTTCGTGAGGGTGCACAAGACGACGAACTCACCCTTCGCCGCGGAGGTCATCGAGCGCATTGCGGCCGTCTACGCGATCGAGGAGAGGATCCGCGGTCTCGATGCTGGGGAACGCCGCGCGACGCGACAGGCCGAGACGAAGCCGCTGATGGAGGCGTTGAGGGCCCGTCTGATCGCGGTGAAGGACGGGATCTCCCGCCGCTCGACGCTCATCAAGGCGATCGACTACATGCTCGAACGCTGGCAGGGCCTGACGACGTTCCTGGATGACGGGCGGCTCGAGCCGGACACCAACACGGTCGAACGATCGATCAGGCCAATTGCGATCGGAAAAAAGAACTCGTTGTTCAGTGGTGACGAAGGCGGGGGCGAGACCTGGGCGATACTCGCTTCGCTTCTTAACACAGCGAAATTGAATGGCCTCGACCCCGAGGCGTATCTCGTCGACGTTCTCGATCGCATGGTGAGCGGCGCCACGAAGACCAACCAGCTTCACGAACTTCTGGCCTGGAACTGGAAGGCCGCACGCGAAGCCGAAAAGCGGGCCGTGGCATGACGAAGCCGAAGCAAGGGCGGGGAACGCGAAAAGCACGCAAGACGACGATGGCGGACTATGCCATGTCGTTCGAACGGCTCGGGCAATGGATCAGCAAGCGCGCCAGGTCGCCGACGCTTCGGCATCCGCGGGCGACGTCGCTCTCCATGCTCGATGGCGCGGTGGCCGCGGTCGTCGCCGGGCCGGTCTCGATGGCGTCCGAGGAATGGGTGTGCCCGCTCCTCGGCGTAGATCCCGACGCCTTCAATCACGACACCGAGGAGTTCTCGGCAATCGCCGCCACGCTGATGCGCCACAACGCTATCAGCGAGACGCTGTCGACGAGACCGGAGAGCTTCGAGCCGCTGTTCGTGCGATCACCGGACGGCGAAGTCGACCCGCAGCCCTGGTGCATGGGCTTCTACGCCGTCATGAAGCTTCGGCTTCTCGTCTGGTCGCGGCTTCTCCCCCCGAATGGAACCGAACACCTTATGCTGCGGCCGATCTTGGTCCATTGCATCGACGACGCCGGTCGACCCTTGCTACCCCCGGCCCGGCGCACGCTGGGAACGCAGCCCATCATCCAAAACGCCTGGCGCAACATTCCAGCAACCGTCGAGGCCCTCCGGCAGTTCTGGATGCCTATACGCTTCAAGCGCGGTGCGTAGGCCGTCCGCACCAAGTCCGTGGCTCCGTGGGCCTCTCGTACCGTTTACCATCAAACAGTTGCGCCAGCTCCGCCAGTGTCTTGTCGCCTTTGACCGCAGCCAAAGCAACCTTCGCCTTGAATGCCGGAGAATGCGTCCGGCGGCTCTTCTTCGTCATCTTCGCTCCTGATTCGCAGCAAGAATCCTCGCCGCTGTCAGGCAGAAAATCCACTCAAGCTACTGTCCGAATTTGCGGGGCCAGCTCTATTTCCGCTGATTGCCATCATCGGTACAGCATGACCACGGCCATGCCGCTGAGGGGCGCAAGAAACCGGACGGCCTGCCACCGAGAGCCGTCGATCGACCAGCGTCCATAGACGATGGTGCCGCCGTTTCGGGATGACAGCCTCGGTTGATCCCGGAATGTTTTCCATCGCACCTCGGCAGGCCCGAGAAAATCTTCCGGCTTGACGGTCATGTCGGCACTGCTCAGCACCACCTGCATCATCTCGCCTTTCGGCTGGAACATGGCTTCGGCCCCGGGTGGCGCGAAAAAGCTGCGCTTCGCGGCGATGTGCTGCTCATAGAAATCCCGATCGACCGTGACGGCCGCAGCATATGGACTGACGTACGGCACCCCCGAAATGCCGGGAACCACGAGATGGCCCACCCGCGCACCTCCTGCCAGGGAATGAAGAGACCCTTGAGCCACGGCCTGTGAAAGCGGATGCCCGCGGCAGACATGGAGACGACCGCCCTATCCGCGTAGAAGTGGCGGTAGGCTGAAAACGCGATCCATCCGAAACCCAGATACAGCAACATCCAGCCGAAGACGTTGAGCGATGGATTCACCAGATGGCTCCAATAGAGACTGCGCATGGCGCCGACATAGCTGGAGCGGCCGCTTGGCCCGCCGAACAACACACTGATCACACCGATCACGCCAGAGACGATGATCAGGACAAGCACGCCGATCAGCAATTCAAGAAGCAAGGGCAGGCCGGACCGTCCGATCAGGAGCGTCAGTGCGTAGCCTGCGAACGCCAGACCCAGGAGAGCCAGGTAGACGGCGGCCAACACGGCTCCATTCTGGCCGCGGCTCTCGGCGTGAAGGGCGATCGCAAGACCGGCGACGCAAGCCCACATGGCCAGGGAAGGCGGTCCATCCGCCACTTGTCCATCGTGTATTCGACCGTTGCCGAAACATCGGCTGAAGGCTCGCTCATGGACAGGCCCTCGGATCTTCGAACGCATCCGTGCCGACGCGGCGCACGCATCGCCTGATCGGTTCGAGAAACGTATCACGCGATCCGGGGGGCGTCTCGACCGCTGACGAGAAGCACACATCGGCGCAGACGCCGGTGTTCACGTCCGGATAGGAGGCTGATGATCCGCCGGAGCTCGGTGCGCGGCGATTCCAGCGCGGGGGCTTGCCATTTAACGACTGATCGGTCTATATATCGGCATGAGGCAAAACACTCCAACGGCGACGCCCCGTGGCCGGCCGCGAAGTTTCGACGTGGACGCCGCCGTCGAGCGCGCGATGGAGGTGTTCTGGTCGCGTGGCTATCATGCCACGGCGCTGCCCGACCTCCTTCGTGCGACGAGGTTGTCGCGGGGCAGCCGCTACGCCGCTTTCGGTGACAAGCATTCGCTGTTCTTGCGCGCGCTTGATCGCTACATCGCGGATGCCTTGAGGCGTATGGAGGGGGAATTCGATCCTCGCAACGACCCGGTGGCGGGCCTGCGGGCCTACCTTGCCGGCTATGTCGAGCGCACCAGCGGGAGCAGCGGACGGCGCGGATGCCTCTTGGTGGCCACAGCCATGGAATTGGCCGGCCAGGATGCCGAAGTGGGTCGCCGTGTTGCGGGCTTCTTCAAGGCCATGGAAGCCAAGGTGATGGATGCACTGTCCCGCGCGAAAGCGGCCGGCAACTTGGCCGACGGTGTCGAGCCCGCGATCGCAGCCAACATCCTCGTCCGTTTCGTCGAAGGACTGCGTGTGGTCGGCAAGACGGCGCCGGCACGGATCGCATCGCAAGCCGCCGCCGACGCTCTCCTCGGCCGCTTCGTGAAGTAACCCCATGGATGCCTCGGCACATTGGCGCATCCATATATGGACTGATCGGTCCTGAAAGGTGCGCCATGTCTGGCATTCAGATCGTCTGCGCGATCGCCGTTCCCCTGATCTGGGGTTATCAGTTCGTCGCCATCAAAGTGGGCGTTGCGGAGTTTCCGCCGCTCTTCTTCCTCGCACTGCGCTTTCTGGCCATTGCGCTGCTGCTTGTTCCGTTCGTGGACAGGCCCACGCGTCAACAGCTCGGCCCTGTCGCAGCCATTTCGCTTTTCCTTGGTGGACTGAATTTCGGGTTGTTCTACGTTGGCCTTGGGCTCGGCTCGGGAAGCATGTCGGCCGTCGCGTACCAGCTCGCCACGCCCTTCACCATCCTGTTGTCTTGGCCCATTCTGGCGGAGAAGCCGTCTCTCGCCACCTCTGCCGGAGTCGCGCTTGCATTCGGGGGCGTGACCGTGCTCGCGGCGGAGCCGGGCCTGTCGACCAACCTGATTCCGCTGCTGCTTGTGGTTGGTGCCGCTTTTGCCTTCGCGGTGTCCAACGTCTTGACGAAGCGTTACGGGCCCTTTGATCCCTTGATGTTGATGGGGTGGTCCTCCCTGCTCACGGTCCCGCAGGTCATGCTGATGTCGCTGCTCCTTGAATATGGACAAGCGGAGAGCCTTGTGACGGCGGGCGAACTTGGCTGGCTGGCGCTCGCCTACACGATCTTCGCAGGAGGAATTGTCGGGTTTGGCCTTTGGTTCTGGCTGATTGCCCGTTGCTCGATGGTGCGCGTCGCGCCCTTCGGTCTGCTGCTTCCGGTGTTTGCCTTGCTTTCGAGCGTCCTGTTTCTCGGCGACCGACTCACGCCAAAGCTGATCGTCGGCGGATTGCTCGCGATCTCCGGGGTCGCCATCACCCAGCTGAGACCGCGCCCTCGCCCCGTTTGATGTAAGGCTCGCTGGGCATTTGTATCGATTTGTTATCGATACTGCGTGAGAACACGCAGAAGTGGTCGCGACCAGCGCCACCAACGGGGATAATTCATAGTTCGTCAAAGGTTTGCAACGAATTCTCCTGATCGAGCCGGACAACGGCCGGTGCTGCTAGGCTATCGCATGCGGACTCAAACGACCAACTATGTCGCTCGGCTGTTCGCCGGCGATCTGTCGGCCTTTGGCGGTCCCGCAACCGACGAGGCCGTGGCCGGGCATATCCGGGCCGAACAGATGTCGCTGGTGCTCGGCTATTCGGTCGGCATCATGCTCGCCAATGCCTGCAACGCTATCGTGCTCGCCATCGCACTGTGGCAGTCGCCGGCCAAGATCCCGGCCCTGATCTGGGCGGTCACCGTCGCCGGCGGCGCGATCGCTTTCGGGCTGCAATCCCACGCTGCGCGCCGCATCACCAAGCCGCAATTCGTCTCGCGTCGCGCGATGCACCGGCTGGTGCGCAACGCCTTCATCCTTGGGACCGCCTGGGGCATCGTCCCGGTCGCCTTCTTCGCCGACGCCTCGACCGGGGGGCAGCTCGTCATCACCTGCCTGTGCTCGGGCATGCTGGCCGGCGGCGCGCTGGCCTTTGCCACCATCCCGATCGCGGCCATCGCCTTCACGGCGCCGATCTTCGTCGGCATCGCGATCTGCCTCGGCAGGAACGGCGATCTGGCCTTCCTGCTGATCGCCTTCCTCGTCGTGGTCTATGGCAGCGTGCTGCTGCGCGGCGTGTTCGTCAATTCGTTCGCGTTCGCGCGGCGCGTGATGCGGCAGATCGAAGCCGAGCGCACGGTGCGGCTGGATCCCCTCACCCATCTGCCCAACCGCGTCGCCTTCAACGAAACGCTCGATGCCGCCTTGAGGCGACTCGCATTGTCCGGCGAAGAGTTCGCGGTGCTGCTGCTCGATCTCGACCGCTTCAAGGACGTCAACGACCAGTTCGGTCATCCCGCCGGGGACGAATTCCTGGTCCAGGTTGCAAGCCGCCTGCAACGCTGCACGCGCGCGGCCGAGCACGTCGCGCGCATCGGCGGCGACGAGTTCGCGCTGGTCATGGCCAATCTGGCGCGGCCGGAGGATGCGCTCGAAATCGCCGAGCGCTTCGTCGCGGCCTTCACCGAACCGTTCCAGATCGAGGGCCGCCAGATCGCCGGCGCGACCAGCGTCGGCATCGTGCTGGCGCCACGCGACGGCAACACCGCGCTCGACATCATGAAGAACGCCGACACGGCGCTCTACCGCGCCAAGAAAGCGGGGCCGGGCACGGTGTGCTTCTTCGAGCAAGCCGACGACAGGCTATCCCGCGACCGCAAGGCGCTGCAATCAGACCTCGAAGGTGCGATCGCGCGAAACGAGCTGTTCCTGGTGTTCCAGCCGTTCCTCGATCTCGGCACCAACCGGATCACCGGCCTGGAGGCGCTGCTGCGCTGGCAGCATCCTTCGCGCGGGCTGGTGCCGCCAAGCGAGTTCATCCCGATCGCGGAGGAGACCGGGCTGATCCACGAGATCGGCGAATGGGTCATCCGCCGCGCCTGCGCAAGTGTTGCCGAGTGGCCGGAAGACATCAGGGTCGCCGTCAATTTCTCGGCGGCGCAATTTCACAACACAGGCATCCTCCAGACCATCGTGCAGGCGCTCGCCGATGCCAAGATCGCTCCGCACCGGCTCGAAATCGAGATCACGGAATCGATGCTGCTGTCGAAATACGGCTCGGCCGCAACGGTCCTGAACGCGCTGCTGGAGCTCGGCGTCACGGTGGCGCTGGACGATTTCGGGACCGGCTTTTCCTCGCTGACCAACCTGCGCAAGCTGCCGTTCAGCCGCATCAAGATCGACCAGTCCTTCATCCGCGACATGCTGGTGCAGCCGGACTGCGCCGCCCTCGTCAAATCGGTGATCGGGCTCGCGCGCGATTTGCGGATCGGCGTGGTGGCGGAGGGTGTCGAGACCGCCGACCAGCTCGAATGCCTGCGCCAGATCAGTTGCGACGAGGTGCAGGGGTATCTGATCAGCCGTCCGGTGTCGGCCAATGGCGTGCTGGCATTGCTGGATACGAGGAAGTATCGGGCGACTTACGCGGCGTAGGCTGCAAAGCCTCCACGGCGTCATAGCCGGGCTTGTCCCGGCCATCCACACTAACCACACGGCTCGAGGAACGTGGATGCCCGGGACAAGCCCGGGCATGACGACCTCAGCTCAAATCGCGTCCGCCCGCAGCAGCGTGTCCACCGTGATGGTGCCGCGGGCGCGGGAGACGCAGGTGCAGATCTTCTGGTTGCTGTGCTTCTGGTGGTCGCTGAAGAAGACGTCGCGATGGTCGATCTCGCCGTCGACCTCGACCACGTCGATGGCGCACAGGCCGCATTCGCCGCGCTTGCAGTCGAACATCACGTCATGGCCGCTGGCGTTGAGCACGTCCAGCATCGAGCGCTCGCGCGGGATTTCGAGCTCGATGTTCGAGTCCTTCAATCGCACGCGAAACGTTTCGGTCGGCAGCGTGCCGCTGGAGCCGAAGGTCTCGTAGCGGAGATCGGGAAGCGCATGGCCGGCGCCGATCCAGGCATGGCGCGCGGCGTCCAGCAGCCGCATCGGGCCGCAGAACAGCGCCAGCGTTGCTTGCGGCAATGAGGCGAACAGCGCATCGAGATCGAGCCGCCTGCCTTCGTCGCTCGCATGGACGACGAGGCGATCACCAAGCATCGCGGCGAGCTCGTCGAGATAGGCGGCCTCGCGGCGCGAGCGCACCGCGTAGTGCAGCCTGACATTCGCCCCGCGGCGCGCCAGCGCCTGCGCCGCGCCGAGGATCGGGGTGATGCCGATGCCGCCGGCGATCAGGCAATAGTTTTGCCGCGTCCAGTCCACGGCGAGCAGCGAGGCGGGCTGCGTGATGTCGAGCCGCGCGCCCGGCTGCAAGGACCACATGTAGCGCGAACCGCCGCGGGAATCCTCGGCGCGGCGCACCGCAATCCTGAAGCCGTGCGACGACCCCTCGCCGACCAGCGAATAGGACCGCGTCTCCGGCTGGCCATCGATGGTCACGCTGACATTGATGTGGCTGCCGACCGGATAGGCCGTGACGTCGAGCTGATCCGGCCTGATCAGGAACTCGCGGATGCCGGGCGCGAGATCGCGGGTCGAGACGAGCGTTGCAGGAATCCAGGTTTCGATGAAGCGCATAGTGACTGCCCTCAATCGGTTGCGGTCTTGATCAGCGCGAGCGCCGGCAAGAGGTCGAGATGGGTCCGGTTGCGCAGCGCGAGCCGCAGGTTTCGCACCGCGAGCCGGGCATGCTCGCGCATGACGGCCTCGGCGCGCGCGCCTTCGCGGTTCTCGATGGCGTCGATCACGACGCGATGGTGCTCCTGGGCGATGATCAGGATCTGCTGCGCTTCGGGCAATGCCGATTGCGCCATCACGAAGCCGCTCGGCGACGCAAACGGCAGCGCCGAGGCGCGGTCGATCTGGCGGATCAGCGGCGGGCTGCGCGACAGTTCCGTGAGCACGGCGTGGAAGCGCGCGTTCAGCGTGACATAGGACGAGAAGGCATCGACCGAGATCGGCATCTGCCGCAGCAGCTCGTCGATCGCCGCAAGACATTCCTTCAGCGGCTCCAGCTCGCGCGCGGAGACGCCGCGTTCGGCCGCAAAGCGCGCAGCCAAGCCTTCCAGCGTGCCGCGCAGCTCGATGGAGTCGGAAATGTCGCGCTCCGAAAACGCCTTCACCATGAAGCCGCCGGAAGGGATCGCCTCGAGCAGGCCCTCTTCCTCCAACCGCACCAGCGCCATGCGCACCGGCGTGCGCGAGGCGCCGGTGGTCTCCACCGCCTGAAGCTCGGAGATACGCTCGCCCGGGCGCAACGCCCCCGACAGGATCTGATCGCGCAGCGCCAGCTGCGCCTTCACGGTCTGCGAGACGGAGCGGTCGACCTCACGCTCGGCCATGGCCTACTCCGCGGCCTGAAGGTGTTGCGGCGCATTCTCCCTGGCAATCATCTTGTCGATCAGCTTGCGCGACCACATCGCGCCGGCGTCGATGTTGAGGTTGTAGAAGATGCGATCGGGGTTCTCGTCCATCGCGCGCTGCTGCGCCTCGAGGATCAGCTCGTCCTCGCGGAAGATGCCGGAGACGCCCTCGCGGATCTCGGTGGTGATGCGCTGCTCGCCGAGACGGTAGTTGCGGACGAACGCCCAGAAATAATGGCAGGTCTTCTCGGTCTCGGGCGTGATGGTGTTGAGCACGAAGCCGTTGACGCCCTGCGAGCGGTCGCCTTCCGGCGCGCCGCTGCCGGCCGGCGCCACGCCGACGTCGATCGCGATGGTGCACGGGGCCTCGAAACGGATGATCTGCCAGCGATCGACGAGCCCGGGCTTGCCGAGCTGCCTGGCCCAGAACGGCGGCGGCTCGATGCCTCGCATCCAGCGCGTCACCGTCACCGTCTTCTCGCCATGGGTGACGTCGAACGGCGCTTCGGCGACCGCCTCGTTGCCGATCGATGAGCCGTGCACGAAGGTCTCGTGGGTGAGATCCATGAGATTGTCGAGCACGAGGCGGTAGTCGCAATTGACGTGGATGGTCTTGCCGTCGCCCGCCCAGGCCGGATCGTGATTCCAGTGCATGTCCGGCACCAGCGCGGGATCGGCCAGCGCGGGATCGCCCATCCAGAGCCAGATGTAGCGGTGACGCTCGACCACGGGATAAGCGCGCACGCAGGCCGAGGGATTGATGGTCTCCTGCGACGGCATGAAGGTGCAGCGCCCCTGCGCATTGTACTTCAGGCCGTGATAGCCGCAGACGACGGTGTCGCCTTCGAGCCGGCCCTTGGACAGCGGCACCAGGCGGTGCCAGCAGGCATCCTCCAGCGCGGCCACCGAGCCGTCAGCCTTGCGGTACATCACGACATGCTTGCCGCAGATCGTCCGCGGCAGCAGCGCCGCCTTCACCTCGGCGTCCCAGGCGGCGGCGTACCAGGCGTTCATGGGGAAGGGTTTTGTCACTGGCTTCACTCCCACGGCTTATAAATACGTTATGTATACAATAATCGGAGGTTTGAATTGTTCAAGCCCGAATTTACCCTACCACATTACCGTCCAGGCCAAGCCTGTATACAACATCGTGGCCAGGCTGGTCCTGGCAATCCACGCCCTGCCGCGGGCACAAAGGACGTGGATGCCCGGGACAAGCCCGGGCATGACGCCTGTCGTGACTCAGCGAGATTTTTTCCCGCGCCTCGCAGCTACGTCCCGAACACCTTCGCCAGTCCCGCCTTGGCTTCCTCCTGAATGCGCGTCAGGTGCTCGGTGCTGCGGAAGCTCTCGGCGTAGATCTTGTAGACGTCCTCCGTGCCCGACGGCCTTGCCGCGAACCAGCCGAAATCGGTCTCGACCTTGATGCCACCGAAGGGCTGGCCGTTGCCGGGCGCTTTGCTCAGCGTTGCGCGGACGGGATCGCCTGCGAGGTCCTTCAGGCCGAGTTGTTCCGGCGTGACCGACTTCAGAATGTTCTTCTGCGGCCCGGTCGCGGCGACGTCGATGCGCGCGTAATGAGGCACGCCGAATTCGGCGGTCAGGTCGTTGAAGAGCTGGCTGGGATCGCGGCCGGTCTTGGCCGTGATCTCGGCGGCGAGCAGGCCGAGGATGATGCCGTCCTTGTCCGTGGTCCACACCGTGCCGTCGCGGCGCAGGAACGAGGCGCCCGCGCTCTCCTCGCCGCCAAAGCCGAAAGAGCCACCGACGAGGCCGTCAACGAACCATTTGAAACCGACCGGCGTCTCGACCAGCTTGCGGCCGAGCTTCTTGGCGACGCGGTCGATGATGGAGCTCGACACCACGGTCTTGCCGATTGCAGCGTCCTTGCCCCAGCTCGGTCGGTGCGCGAACAGATAAGAGATCGCGGTCGCAAGATAGTGGTTGGGGTTCATCAGGCCGCCGGTACGCGTCACGATGCCGTGGCGATCGGCATCGGTGTCGTTGGCGAAGGCGACGTCGAAGCGGTCGCGCATCCCGATCAGGCTCGCCATCGCGTAAGGCGAGGAGCAGTCCATGCGGATCTTGCCGTCCCAGTCCACCGTCATGAAGCGGAAGGTCGGGTCGATCGCCTCGTTCACGACCGTGGCATTGAGGCCGTAGCGCTCGATGATCGGATGCCAGTAATGCACGGCGGCGCCTCCGAGCGGATCGATGCCGATATTGACGCCGGCAGATTTGACGAGGTCGAGGTCGACGACATTGCCGAGATCGGCGACGTAGGGCACCATGAAATCGTAGGCGTGGACGTTCGCGGCCTTCTTCGCCCTGGCGTAGTCGATGCGCTTCACGCCCTTGAGCGCGTCGGCGAGATAGGCATTGGCGCGCTTCTCGACCACGCCCGTGACGTCGGTGTCGGCCGGGCCGCCATGCGGCGGATTGTATTTGTAGCCACCGTCCTCGGGGGGATTGTGCGAGGGCGTGATCACGATGCCGTCGGCGAGCCCGCTGGTGCGACCCTTGTTGTAGGTCAGGATCGCGTGCGAGATCACCGGCGTCGGTGTGTAGCCGCCGTCCTTGTCGATCATGATCTCGACGCCGTTGGCCGCGAACACTTCGATGGCGCTGACCAGTGCGGGCTCGGCCAGCGCATGGGTGTCGATGCCGATGTACAGCGGGCCGGTCAGCCCCTTATCTTGTCTATAGTCACAGATCGCCTGCGTGGTCGCGAGGATGTGGCCCTCGTTGAAGGTGTTCTTGAACGAAGTGCCGCGATGGCCGGAGGTGCCGAACGCCACCCGCTGCCCGGGGTCCGCCACGTCGGGCTTGCCGGCGAAATAGGCCGTCACCAGCCGCGGAATGTTGGTGAGCGCGTCCGGCGAGGCCTGCTTGCCCGCCGCGGGATGAACATCAGCCACTGGAATATCCTCGTCTGTCGCAAGAGATCGGGACACCATAGCATCGGCCGGCACCCCGCCAAGGGCACAACACGCGCGGCGGGGACGGCGTTCCTTGGGTGGACGTCGAGGCAGCGAGGACCGGCGACGGACCAGAGCGCCCGCGCGCGATAGCGGCGCCGCAAGGCCGGTTTGTTAACTCGAAAGCCCTATCAGGGAGCCATGGCGAGGAGAGCTGGCCCCGCAAATTCGGACAGTAGCTTGAGTGGATTTTCTGCCTGACAGCGGCGAGGATTCTTGCTGCGAATCAGGAGCGAAGATGACGAAGAAGAGCCGCCGGACGCATTCTCCGGCATTCAAGGCGAAGGTTGCTTTGGCTGCGGTCAAAGGCGACAAGACACTGGCGGAGCTGGCGCAACTGTTTGATGTTCATCCGAACCAGATCACGATCTGGAAAAACCAGCTCCTGGAAGGCGCCGCCGGCGTGTTTGGGCATGACAAGACATCGGCCGAGACGCCGGTCGATTTGAAGGCGTTACATGCCAAGATCGGCGAGCTGGCGTTGGAAAACGATTTTTTGTCCGGCGCGCTCACCAAGGCGGGCCTGCTGAGCGCAAAGCGATGATCGACCGCGATCATGATCTTTCTATCGTGCGCCAGGCGAAGGTCCTGAAGCTGGCTCGCAGCACGGTCTACTATGAACCTCGGCCAGTTTCGGCCGAGGACCTTGCCTTGATGCGTCGGCTCGATGAGCTGCATCTCGATTATCCCTTCGCGGGAGCGCGTATGCTGCGATCGTTGCTGCGGCGGGAGGGCGTATACGCCGGTCGCCGCCACATCGCGACGCTGATGAAGCGCATGGGGATCGAGGCGGTCTATCGTCGCCCGAACACGAGCAAGCCGGCTCCGGGTCACAAGATCTACCCGTACCTGTTGCGCGGATTGAAGATCGAGCGGCCCGACCATGCGTGGGCAATGGACATCACCTACATTCCGATGCGGCGTGGCTTCGTCTATCTCGCGGCGGTCGTCGATATGTTCAGCCGACGGGTCCTGGCCCATCGCGTCTCGATCACAATGGAGGCGGCCTTCTGCGTCGAAGCGGTCCAGGAGGCGTTGGCGAAGCACGGCAGGCCCGAGATTTTCAACACGGATCAGGGCAGCCAGTTCACCAGCCTCGAGTTCACCGATGTGCTGCTGGACGCGAAGATCGCCATCAGCATGGACGGCAAGGGCGCCTGGCGCGACAACGTGTTTGTCGAGCGGCTCTGGCGCACGGTCAAATACGAAGAAGTATATCTCCGCGCCTACGACAGCGTGTCCGAGGCGCGAGCGTCAATTGCCAAGTATCTGGCCTTCTACAATCAGGGACGCCCTCACTCGAGCCTTGACGGGCGCACGCCCGACGAGGCTTACTTCGGCACGCAAGCTATGGTGATGGCCGCATGACCGTCGCCGACGGTTTTGTCGTCGCTCTGGTCGGGCTACGCCCTCCCGACGCAACGACAAAACCGTAAAGCCCCGCGTTCAGCATAACCCGGCAGGAATCCACTTAAATCCAGCGGGGCGCTGTCCAAACAACCGGGGCCAGCTCTGATCTCACGGCTCGGCATGATGCACCTCGGGGATAAACCGACTGACAGTCGGTAAATACCGACCGGCGGTCGAAAGTCAACTGGCGGCCGGCGTATGATTGAATTAGACGAGGGCCCATGGCGAAACAGGCGGAGCGGCGCGCAACGACAACCGAGGCGATCCTGACGGCGGCGCGCCGCCTGTTCGGAGCGCAAGGCTTCGCCGCCACGACCATGGACGAGATCGCGGACGCTGCGGGCATCGCCAAGGGCGCGGTCTATCATCACTTCAAGACCAAGGAGGCGGTGTTCGAAGCCGTGTTCGACCAGGTCTCGCGCGATCTCGTGATCGAGATCGACGGCGCCGCGCGTGCCGAGAAGGACGTGCTCGCCGCCATGGTCGCGGGCACCCAGCATTACTTTGCCGCGACGGCGAAGGGGCCGACCGGCCAGATCATCCTGCGCGATGGCCCCGCCGTGCTCGGCTGGGAACGCTGGCGCGAGATCGACGCCAGGCATTTTGGCGGCAAGCTGCCGCGCGCGATTGCGGCTGCGATGGAAGCCGGGCTGATCGCCCGCCAGCCGGTCGAGCCGCTGGCGCGGCTGCTGCTCGGCGCAGTCACGGAAGCCGCGGTCGCCTGCGCCGGACGCGCTGACATCGCAAGGGCAGGCGCGGAATACGCCCGTGCGTTCAAGTCGCTGGTCGAGGCGCTGCGCCTGCGCGAATGATTGTGCTAAGTGAACGACGGAAACGCCCACACCAACAAGAAGAACAGTAGCGCATGAACGCAAATTCCTCTCTCGCGCAGTCCGATCCCGAATTCGACTACGTCATCCTCGGCGCCGGCTCCGCCGGCTGCGTGCTCGCCAACAGGCTGTCGGCGAGCGGCAAGCACAGCGTGCTGCTGCTCGAAGCCGGCCCGAAGGATTCCAACATCTGGATCCACGTCCCGCTCGGCTACGGTAAGCTGTTCAAGGAGAAGACGGTCAACTGGATGTACCAGACCGAGCCGGAGCCCGAGCTGAAGGGGCGCCAGGTGTTCCAGCCGCGCGGCAAGACGCTGGGCGGGTCGAGCTCGATCAACGGCCTGCTCTATGTCCGCGGCCAGCACGAGGATTATGACCGCTGGCGCCAGCTCGGCAACACCGGCTGGGGTTACGACGATGTGCTGCCCTATTTCAAGAAGGCCGAGAACCAGTCGCGCGGTGCGGATCAGTATCACGGCACGGGCGGTCCGCTGCCGGTGTCCAACATGATCGTCACCGATCCGCTGTCGAAAGCCTTCATCGACGCCGCGGTCGAGACCGGTCTGCCCTACAATCCCGACTTCAACGGCGCCACGCAGGAAGGCGTCGGCCTGTTCCAGACCACGACGCGCAACGGCCGGCGCGCCTCGACGGCGGTGGCCTATCTCGGGCCCGCCAGGACGCGCAGCAATCTGAAGATCGAGACGTCCGCGCTCGGCCAGCGTATCCTGTTCGAAGGGCGCCGCGCGGTCGGCGTCGAATACCGGCAAGGCGCGGCGTTGTGCCGTGTGCGGGCGCGGAAGGAGATCGTGCTGTCGAGCGGCGCCTACAACTCGCCGCAGCTGCTCCAGCTCTCCGGCGTCGGTCCTGCCGATCTCCTGCGCAAGCACGGCATCGATGTGGTGCTGGACGCAGCCGGCGTCGGGCGCGATCTCCAGGACCACATGCAGGTCCGCATCGTGATGCGCTGCTCGCAAAAGATCACGCTGAACGACACCGTCAATCATCCGCTTCGCCGCACCATGGCCGGCGCACGCTACGCGCTGTTCCGCAAGGGCTGGCTGACGATCGCCGCCGGCACGGCGGGCGCGTTCTTCAAGACCAGTCCGCGGCTCGCCTCGCCCGACATCCAGGTCCACTTCCTGCCGTTCTCGACCGACAAAATGGGCGAGAAGCTGCACAATTTCTCCGGCTTCACGGCGTCAGTGTGCCAGCTCCGGCCCGAGAGCCGCGGGACCTTGCGCATCAAGAGCGCTGACCCGACCGTGCCGCCGGAGATCCGCATCAACTACATGTCAACCGAGACCGACCGCACCACCAACGTCGAGGGCCTGAAGATCCTGCGCAAGATCCTGAACGCGCCGGCGCTGAAGCCGTTCGTGGTCAGCGAGTACGATCCCGGGGCGAAGGTAGCCACGGATGCCGAGTTGCTCGATTATTGCCGCGAGCGCGGCAGCACCATCTACCATCCGACCTCGACCTGTCGTATGGGCAACGACGCGCTCGCGGTGGTCGATCAGCGGCTGAAGGTGAGGGGGCTCGACGGCCTTCGCGTCGTCGACGGCTCGATCATGCCGGACCTCGTGTCGGGAAACACCAACGCGCCGATCATCATGATCGCCGAAAAGGCCTCCGACATGATATTGGAGGATGCGCGCTGAGCACGCGTCCCGGATGGAGAACGACTTGGCTACACGACTCAGGATCGGCACCCGCAAGAGCGCCATGGCGCTGGCGCAGACGGAAGAAATCGCGCGCCGTCTGACCGCCGCCGTGCCCGGTCTCGATGTCGAGATCGTCAAGTTCGACACCACGGGCGATCTCGACCAGACCAGCAAGCTCTTGCCGCATGGCGGCAAGGGCGGCGCCTTCGTGGCGCAGATTCGCGCTGCCGTGCTGTCGGGCGAGCTCCACGCCGCGATGCATTCGCTGAAGGACATGCCGGGCAACGAGGATACGCCCGGCCTCGTCATCGGCGCCACGCTGTCGCGCGATCCGCCGAGCGATGCGCTGGTGCTGCGCGACGGCGTGACCCTCGAGGCGCTGTGCCAGTCCCGCGGCAAGGGCTTTAAGATCGGCACCAACGCGGTGCGTCGAGCGGCCTATGCGCGCCGCCTGTTTCCGGACGTGGAAGTGATCCACTTCCGCGGCGCCGCCGACACGCGTGTGCGCAAGCTCGACAATGGCGAGAAGCAGCGCCTGCCGGATGGCGGCGCGGTGGGGCCGGCCGATGCGCTGATCATGGCGCGTTCCGGCCTCGATCGCGTTGGTCTGGCGCACCGCATCGCCTATGAGTTCACCGCGGCGGAGATGCTGCCGGCGGCGGGGCAGGGCATCGTCGCCGTCGAATGCGCGGCGCAGGACTGGCAGACGCGACAGATCCTGTCATCGATCGACGATCCCGCCGCGCATTTGTGCGCGGATGCCGAGCGCGAGGTGCTGTGGGTGCTCAACGGCCACTGCAATTCACCTGTCGCGGGGTTCTCGACCATCACGGGCGATCAGATGTCGCTGGCCGCCTCCGTGCTCGATCTCTCGGGCAACACCATTATCGAAGCCTCGCGCGCTGGCCCCGCCAACCGCCCACGCGAGCTCGGGCGTGCCGTGGGATTGGATCTGCTGGCGAAGGGGGCGGCGGAGATCATCGAGCGCAGCCGGCCGCGCTGAGCCCGGCCGAAATCACAATCGGCCATCATGCCATTCTGCTCCTGTTTTGCCCGACGTGTCAAAGGCGCGGGACGAGCCATGCCAGCCCAAGTTCTTCAATGACTTGTCTACTGTGCATGGGGTTGTTTTCGCATTTTTTGTTGGAGCGCGATCACATGAGGTCGTCATGCCCGGGCTCGTCCCGGGCATCCACGTTCTTGGTACCGGTCGGTTAGGCGTGGATGGCCGGGACAAGCCCGGCCATGACGATGCGGAGAGTCCGCCCGCCGTTCAGCCCCGCACGCGCTTGATCATCTGCTCGACATGGGCGATCGGCGTTTCCGGCTGGATGCCGTGGCCGAGATTGAAGATCAGCCGTCCTTGCGCAAAATTGGCCAGCACATCGTCGACCGCGCGGTCGAGCGCGGCACCGCCTGTGATCAGCACCAGCGGATCGAGATTGCCCTGCACGGCGACCCTGCTTTGCACGCGCTCGCGGATGAAGGCCGGCTCCGCGGTCCAGTCGATGCTGACCGCATTGACACCGGTCGCCTCGACGTAACCAGGCAATTGCGCGCCGGCGCCGCGGGGAAAGCCGATGATCTTCGCATCCGGCACCTTGGCCCTCACGCCCTCCACGATGCGCCGCGTTGGCTCGGTCGACCAGCGCGCGAACTCGGCGGGCGGCAGCACGCCGGCCCAGGTGTCGAAGATCTGTAATGCGTCGGCACCGGCGGCGAGCTGTGCCAACAGATATTCGATCGAGCTGTCGACCAGCACGTCGATGATCTCTGAGAAAGCTTCGGGATGACGGTAGGCCATCATCCGCGCCGGCGCCTGGTCCGGCGTGCCGTGGCCGGCGACCATGTAGGTCGCGACCGTCCACGGCGCGCCGCAGAAGCCGATCAGCGCGGTCTTCGGGTCCAGCGCGCCGCGCACGATCTTCAGCGCCTCGAACACCGGCGCGAGCTTGCCCAGGTCGACGCGCGGCGCCAGCGTCGCGACCTTGGCTGGATCGTCCAGCGGCTCGAGCCGCGGGCCCTCGCCGACCTCGAACCGCACCGAGCGTCCGAGCGCATAGGGGATCACCAGAATGTCGGAGAAGATGATCGCCGCATCGAAACCGAACCTGCGGATCGGTTGCAGCGTCACCTCGGCGGCAAGCTCCGGGTTGAAGCAGAGATCGAGGAAGCCGCCTGCCTTGGCGCGCACCTCGCGATATTCCGGAAGGTAGCGCCCGGCCTGGCGCATCATCCACAAAGGCGGGATGGTCTGGCGCTGACCGGAGAGCACGTCGATGAAAGGTTTCGTCGGAGACTGGGGCACGAATGATCCTGCAGAAGGTTATGGTTCCTGATACACCCCCAGCCCTCAGCGGAACAGGGGAACCAGCGCGATCGGCCCGCGTTGATCAGCCCATGGAGGAGATCATGGCTGAGACATTCAATCCCGCGCCGCACGACAAGCACGCCGATGACCCGCACGAAGCGCTCGCTGCCGACCGCAACGCCAAGCTCGACGCCGGGCTGAAGGGTACGTTCCCTGCTTCCGATCCCGTGAGCGCCGCGCAGCCGACGCCCTCGAAGGCCGACGCGGATGCCGAACATCCCTCGCTCTGGGACAAGGTTAAGGCCATCTTCAGCTAGCAGCGTCGGGCGCGCCGGATTCCGGCAGGGTTGCTAATGCCTTTAGCAATGCGCTGATCGTTGCGTCCGTAGGACTACTGGAAGCGGGTCGATCGCCACGTATTCCGGTAGCGATTTCAGCATTCGATAACAGAAGCGGCAGAGTTTCCGGTCGACCGGAGGACCCTGCCGCGTGAGCGCCGTTACCCAACGAGCTGGATGGAGCCGCCTGCCGCTGCGCGCGGCGGCTTTCGTCGTGTTGACCTGCGCGACCATCCTCGGCGTCAGCGGTTGGCGCGAGTGGGCGGCACGTGACGCAGTGCTCAAGGGCGCTGAGACCGAGATGGCGAACATCGCCCGTTCGCTGACCCAGCATGCCGAGGACAGCCTCGATCTCCTGGATTCCGGCATCGTCGGCGTGGTCAGCCGTCTCGAGATCGATGGCACTGCGCCAGCCACGGTCGCCAAGCTTGGAACTCTCCTGGACGCACGCAAGAAGGCGATCGCGCGCATCCACAGCCTCGACATCATCGACGATCAGGGCAACTGGCTGACCTCGCCCGGCACGATCGGCTCGACCCTCAGCGATGATGCGTTCTTCCGGTATCACCAGCTCTCGCCGAAGCGCGAGGCCTATGTCGGCGGTCCCGTGAAGAGCCTGCTCGATGGCGAATGGGTCGTCCCGCTGTCACGCCGCTTCAACAAGCAGGACGGCAGCTTCGGCGGCGTGGTGCTCGCGACCATCAGCTCCAGATATCTTTCGCATTTCTACGAGCAGTTCGAGATCGGCCGCAACAGCTCCGTGACACTGACGCATGGCGGCGGCATGATCCTCGCGCGCGATCCCGGCAACGACAAGTTCGTCGGACGCAGCGTCGCCGACACGCCTTTTTTCCGCGAGCCGAGCCTGCAACGGCCGAGCGGCGCCTATTACTTCAAGTCGCCGCTGGACGGGGCCGAACGCGTCAGCTTCTTCAATCGCAGCAGCCGTTTCCCGCTCCTCCTGGTTGCCACGGTCGACAAGGACGAGTTGCTCGCGCCCTGGCGCGCCGCGGCAATCTCCCGCATGCTCTACGTGCTCGCGCTGGTGATGCTGATCGCGGTCATCGGCGGCGTGCTGGTGCGGCAGTTGCACCGGGGCCAGCGCATGGCCGTCGCGCTGGCCGAGAAGGAGGCGCATTTCCGCCTGCTCGCCGAAGGCTCCAGCGACATGGTGACACGCATCGGCCTCGACGAGCGGCTGCGCTATGTCTCGCCCTCGTCGGTCCGCGTCGTCGGCTGGCGCCCCAATCAGCTGATCGGCACGCCGGCTCTTGCGGGCATCAATCCGGAAGATCTGCCGGAGGTCCAGGCGATCGTCGACGCCATGAAGCGTGGCGAGAAGGAAGAGGCGCGTTTCACCTACCGCAACGCGCACCGGCAGAACGGCGAAGTCTGGCTCGAATCGACCATGCGGGTGACACGCCGCGACAACGGCGACGTGGATGGCGTGGTCGCGATCTCGCGCGACATCACCGAGCAGAAGAAGCTGGAGACCAGGCTCGAAACGCTTGCGATCGAGGACAGCCTCACCGGCCTTGCCAATCGTCGCCGCTTCGACGAGCGGCTGAAGGAGGAATGGGCGCGTGCCTATCGCGACCGCTCCAGCCTCGCCTTGCTGATGATCGATGTGGACCACTTCAAGGCCTACAACGATGAATACGGCCATCCCGCCGGCGATGCCTGCCTGCGTCTGGTCGCAAAGATCATCGCGGCCGAGACGCAGCGCGCCGGTGATCTGGCGGCGCGCTATGGCGGCGAGGAGTTCGCCGTGCTGCTGCCGAACATCGACACCGCCGGCTGCGCCCGGATCGGCGAGCGGATCCGCAGTGCCATTCACGGGGCCGGCCTCGTTCATAGCACCAATCCGGCGGCTGGATGCGTCACCGCCTCGGTCGGCGGCGCGACCTGCCGGCCGGCGCTGGAGCGCACGGCGGGAGTGGCCTCGCTGGTCGAAGCTGCCGACCGGGCGCTCTACGCCGCCAAGGACGCAGGCCGCGACTGCCTGGTGATGTCAGGCGAGGTCATGAACCTGCTGCCCAAGGCGTCCGGACAGTAAGACCGGTCAATAATGCGGCGGACGCTCGTTGCCGGGCCCCGGTGCATTTGCCTCGGCCTCCTGGAGCCGCTCGTTGAGCTGCGCGATCTGCCGCGTCAGCGAGTCGATCTGCTTCCACTGTGCGGTGATGGTCTGGTTCAACGTCTCGATCGTGTCGTCCTGATAGGCAAGGCGCGTCTCCAGCGTGTCGATGCGCTCGCTCAGCGTCTTGATCTCATTCGGCATGGCCGTGCCCCTTTTCCCGTTCGCGCAAGCCAAGCTCTCGCAAACCGTGGCCGAGCGCCACGCGCTCGTCGAACACGAAGCATTCGCCGCGCCAGCGGCTCTCCGCCTCGGGCACCTCCTCGAGATATTTGAGGATGCCGCCTTTGAGGTGATAGACCTCTGCAAAGCCGCGCGCGAGCAGATGCGCGCTCGCCTTCTCGCAGCGAATGCCGCCGGTGCAGAACATCGCAATCCTGCGGTGTTTGGCCGGATCAAGCTCAATCGCGGCAAAGTCCTTGAACTGGCCAAAGCTCTTGATGCCGGGGTCGACCGCGCCCTCGAACGTCCCCATGGCCACTTCGAAGGCGTTGCGGGTGTCGAGCAGCAGCGTGTCGGGCTTCGCAATCAGCGCATTCCACTCGGCGGCATCGACATAGGTGCCGACCTGGCGGGTCGGATCGGCAGTCTCGTCACCGAGCGTGACGATCTCCTTCTTCAGTCGCACCTTGAGCCGCCCGAACGACATCGCTTCCGCGGTCGAGAATTTCAATTCGAGATTGTTGAGCCTGCCGCCGAATATGTCGCCGTGTGCGAGTTCGTGGGCGAAGCCATCGATCGCTTCCGGCGCACCGGCGATCGTGCCGTTGATGCCCTCCTGCGCCAGCAGCACGCTGCCCTTCAGCGCGAGACCAGCGCAGAAGGCGCGCAACGGCTCGCGCAGCTCGCGGTAATCGGGGAGGGCGACGAATTGATAGAAGGCCGCGACCTTGGTGGCCGAAATCGGATCAGACATGGCGGCTCGTTTAGCAGGCGGCAGCCATCCGGAAAACCCGCATGTGCAGCATCGAGAAGTCCATACGCCCAGCAGATGGCAGCCATTTTCCTGGTATGCCAGCATTGCCCCGCCGGGCCGGAATGTGTCATGTAGACGCGGTTTTCGAGATGGCGCGCCACTCGCGCCGACGGCCAAGAGAGCAAGAAATTCGATGAGAAACTTCCATTTCCCCGGCAGGTCCACGGTCCACGCCACCAACGCGATGGTCGCGACCTCGCACCCGCAGGCCTCGCTCGCGGCGATCGAGGTGCTGCGCGATGGCGGCACGGCGGTGGACGCGGCCGTTGCCGCCTCTGCCCTGCTCGGCGTGATTGAGCCGCAGTCGACCGGCATCGGCGGGGACTGTTTTGCGCTGATCCAGCCGCGCGGCGAGGGCAAGATCATCGCCTATAACGGCTCCGGCCGTGCGCCCAAGGCGGCGAACGCCGACTGGTATCTCGAGCGCAAGATCAACTCCGTGCCGCTGACCTCGGCGCATGCGGTCTCGATCCCAGGCGTGATCGATGCCTTCGCGACGGTTCTGCGCGACCACGGCAAGTTCGGTTTCGACCGGCTGCTTCAGCCTGCGATCAAGGCGGCCGAGGAAGGCTACGTCGTCGCGCCCCGCATCGCCTTCGACTGGAAGAACCAGTTCGAGAAGCTGAAGAATGGCACCAACACCGTGCGCTACCTGCTGCCGGGCGGCAAGCCGCCGGTGGCCGGCGACGTCATTCGCCAGGCCGAGCTCGGCAAGACCCTGCGCGCGATCGCCAAGGATGGCCGCGACGCCTTCTACAAGGGGCCGATCGCGGAGGACATGGTCGAGACCCTCAGGGGCATCGGCGGCCTGCACACGCTCGACGATTTCGCCGCGCACACGACCGAAGTGACCACGCCGATAGGCACCCTGTACAAGGGCTACGATGTCTGGCAGTGCCCGCCGAACGGCCCGGGCGTCACCGCGCTCCTGATGCTCAACATCCTGTCGCGCTTCGATCTGACCAAGTACGCGCCCGTGAGCGTCGAGCGCTTCCATCTCGAGGCGGAAGCGGCACGCATCGCCTACATGAACCGCGAGATGTATGTTGCCTCTCCCGAGCACATGAGGATCAACGTCGCCGAGATGCTCGAGAAGGGCTTTGCCGACGAGTACATCAGCAAGATCCGCATGGACGGCATGCTTGACCTGCCGAACGTGGCGCCGCCGATGAATCCCTCGACCATCTACATCACGGTCGTGGACAAGGACCGCAACGTCTGCTCGTTCATCAATTCGGTCGCGCATTCCTTCGGTTCGGCCATCGTCTCGAACAAGACCGGTGTCTTGTTCCAGAACCGCGCCGGCGGCTTCCGCATCCAGCCGGGCCATCCCAACTGCATCGAAGGCGGCAAGCGCCCGCTGCACACGATCATGCCGGGCCTGCTCACCAAGGGTGGCCGTTCCACGATGTCATACGCGGTGATGGGCGGCCAGTACCAGCCGACCGGCCAGACGCATCTGCTGACCAACATCCTCGACTACGGCTGCGACGTGCAGGAGGCGATCGACATGCCGCGCGGCCTGCATTACGAGGGCCAATATCAACTCGAGGACAGCGTGCCGGCTGCGATCGTCGAAGGCTTGAAGAAGCTTGGCCACAAGACCGCCAGCGTGGTCGGCCCGCTCGGCGGCGCCCAGGCGATCTGGATCGACTGGGACAAGGGCACGCTCACCGGCGGCTCCGATCCGCGCAAGGACGGCTGCGCCCTCGGCTATTGAGCTCGCGCGGGGTTCTCGCGCAAGATCAGGAAAAGTTGACGAAGGGCGGCGCGGCATTTGCTGCGCCGCCCTTTCTCGTTCGGAACTGCACTCATTGCTCCAAGTTAAGGGGCGATGAGCAGTGCAGGCGTGCGCTGCGTTGCAGATCGCGGCGGAGGCCGGCCCATGTCCGACAAATCAAGTTCCAGAACATCATTCGATCGGCGCGCCTTCATGGCCGGCGCGGCCGGAAGTGCGCTGATTCCGATGACGGCGCGTGCGGTTGCACAGGATGCGAATGCGCCTGTCGCGCAGGATCCGTCGCTTCCCGTCGAGGTCACGCTGCACGTCAACGGCAAGGATAGGCGCCTGAGCATTGATGCGCGCACCACGGTGCTCGATGCGCTGCGTGAACATCTCAAGCTCACCGGCAGCAAGAAGGGTTGCGACCACGGCCAGTGTGGCGCCTGCACGGTGCTGATCGATGATCGCCGCGTGGTGTCGTGCCTGACGCTGGCGCTCGCAGCCGAAGGGCAGGAGATCACGACGATCGAGGGCCTCGCCACCGACGACCGCCTGCATCCCATGCAGCAGGCCTTCGTCGACAACGACGCATTCCAGTGCGGCTACTGCACGCCCGGCCAGATCATGTCTGCCGTGGCCTGCGTGAAGGAGGGACATGCGGGGAGCGAGGCCGACATCCGCGAGTATATGAGCGGCAACATCTGCCGCTGCGCCGCCTATCCCAACATCGTCGTTGCCGTGATGCAGGCCGCCCCCGAGATCACGAAAGGCTAGGCGCATGCGATCGTTTTCGTATCAGAGAGCATCAGACCCCGATATGGCCGTGCGGGCGCTCGGCGCCGCCGCGGCCACCAACAATCCGCTGACGAAGGCGACGGCACAGCCGCTTGCCGGCGGCACCACGCTGATCGATTTGATGAAGCTCGACGTGATGCAGCCCACCGCAATCGTCGATATCAATCCGCTCGCGCGCGACTGGTCGGCGATCGAACCGAAGGCAGACGGCTTGCGGCTAGGCGCGCTCGCAAGGATGTCCGACGTGGCTGCGCATGGTGGGATTCAGCGCAGCTATCCGGTGATCGCGGATTCGCTGAAGCTCGCCGCCAGCGCCCAGCTGCGCAACATGGCGACGCTCGGCGGCAACGTGATGCAGCGGACGCGTTGCAACTACTTCCGCGATGTCTCCTATGAGAATTGTAACAAGCGCAATCCCGGCTCCGGCTGTACCGCGATGGACGGCGTCAATCGGATGCACGCGGTGCTCGGCGTCTCCGACCAGTGCATCGCGACCTATCCCGGCGATTTCGCGCAGGCGCTGATCGCGCTCGATGCCGTGGTCGAGATCACGGGCAAGGCCGGCACGCGCAGCATGCCCTTCGCGCAGCTTCACAAGGCGCCGGGCAGCACGCCCGACATCGAGACCACGCTTCAGCCCGGGGAACTGATCTCGGCCTTCTCGATCCAGGGCCGGTGGCCCCGTTCGGTGTACCTCAAGGCGCGTGACCGGCAATCCTACGAATTCGCGCTGTCCTCGGCTGCGATAGCGCTCGACGTGCAGGACGGCACGATCAGGGACGCGCGTGTCGCGCTCGGTGGTGTCGCCACCGTGCCGTGGCGGGCGCGCGAGGCGGAGGCCCTGTTGAAGGGACAGAAGTTCGACGAAGCGCTGGCGCAGCGCGTGGCCGATGCCGCCTTTGCGGACGCCCGTGGCCGCCGGCACAACAGCTTCAAGATCGCGCTCGGAAGGCGTGTGGTGGCACGCGCGCTTCAGCAGGCCGTAACGATGGAGATCTGACCATGACCGCTGCAGCTCCCAAGCCCAAGGCGAATATGGGGCAGCCCGTGCCGCGCTACGATGCGGCCGCAAAGGTCACGGGGCGTGCGACCTACGCCTCCGATATGCCGCTGGACAATCCGGCCTACGCGTTCCTGGTCAGCAGCGCCATCGCCAGGGGCCGCATCGACCGCTTCGATCTCGATGACGCTAGAAGCGTCCGCGGCGTGATCGACATCGTCACGCACGAGAACGCCCCGAAGCTGAAGGAACCCAAACTCTTCAGCAATGGCGGCTATGCCGGCACCACGATCCAGCCGCTGACCTCGGCCGAGATTGCGCATGACGGCCAGATCATCGCTGTGGTCATCGCGGAGAGCTATGAGGCCGCGCGCGAGGCCGCCAATCGCGTCAAGGTCAGCTATACGGCCGCGGCGCCGAGTGCGAGCTTCGAATCACCGGGAACGACCACGGCGGCCGCAAAGGGACAGAACGCCCAGTTCAAGGAAGATCCCGAGGTCGGCGACTTCGCCAAGGCCTTCGATGCGGCCGAGGTCAAGCTCACCGCTTCCTACGACACGCCGACGCAGCACCACAATCCGATGGAGCTGTTCACGACCAGCTGCGCCTGGATGGGCGACAATCTCGTCATCTATGAGGGCAGTCAGTATGTCTATGGCCTCAAGAACGGCGTGGCCGAGCAGCTCGGCATCGACGCCGACAAGGTGCGCGTGGTCAATCCCTATGTCGGCGGCGGTTTTGGTTCGCGCGGCTCGATGACGCCGCGCACCGCCATCATCGCCGGCATTGCCAAGCGCCTGAACCGCCCGATCAAGCTGGTCCCGACCCGCGACCAGGGCTTTACCATCGCGACCTACCGCGCCGAGACGCGGCACGAGATCAAGCTCGGTGCGAGCCGGGATGGCAAGCTGGTCGCTTTGAGGCATGAGGGAGCCGAAATCTCCTCGCGCCCCGACGCCTATTGTGTCGGCGGCACCAAGACCACGACGCGGCTCTATGCGTGTCCGAATGTCGAAAGCCTGGTGTCGATCGTGCGCGCCGACCGCAACACGCCCGGCTTTATGCGCTCGCCGCCGGAGGTGCCGTATCTGTTCGCGCTGGAAAGCGCGATGGACGAGCTCGCGGTCAAGCTCAACATGGATCCGGTCGAGCTCCGTCGCATCAACGACACCACCACCGAGCCCATTGGCGGCAAGCCCTACACGTCGCGGTCGCTGATGGCGTGCTTCGACGAAGCCGCCAAGGCGTTCGGCTGGTCGCAGCGCTCGCCGCAGGCAAGATCGATGTCGGAGGGCGATTGGCTGGTCGGTTACGGCTGTGCCGCCACCTGCTATCCGACGCAGATGGCGCCGTCCGCCGCGCGCGTGCGCCTGCAGCGCGATGGCCGCACCCGTGTCGAGATCGCCGGCCACGAGATCGGCACCGGCGCCTATACGGTCATCGCTCAGACTGCGGCCGAGCGGCTCGGCGTGCCGCTTGAAAAAGTCGCGGTCTTCATCGGCGACAGCGACCTGCCGCCCGCGCCGGTTGCCGGCGGCTCCAACTCGACCGCCAGCACCTGCTCCGTTGTGATGATGGTGTGCGATCAAATCCGGCAGCGTCTGTTCAAGGCGGTGATGCCGAGCGACAGTCTCGCCGCCAAGGCCAGGGAAACCGTCGGCATCAGCCCGGCCCCGTCGACCCAGGCGGCGAAGAGCGACCGTCCGCTCGATATCGAGAAGGCGTTCGATGCGCTTGGCGTCGGCGTTGTCGAGGAATATGGCGAGTGGAAGCCGGAGGGCGCACCGCCGGACTCGTTCAGGGCCATGCATGCCGGGCAGCCTCGGTTCGTCGGCGGCCATCAAATGAAGGACAAGATCGCCTACGCCTTCGGCGCCGAGTTCGTCGAGGTCCGCATCAACCGCTTCACGCACGAGATCCGTTGTCCCCGGCTGGTCGGCGCGTTCGCGGCAGGCAGGATCATGAATCCGCGCACCGCGCGCAGCCAGCTGATGGGCGGCCTGATCTGGGGCATGTCCTCGGCGCTGCTGGAGGCCACCGAGATCGACGAGCGCAATGCGCGCTACGTTAACGACAATCTTGCCGACTATCTCGTGCCCGTGAATGCCGATGTGCCCAGCGTCGAGGTCATCATGCTCTCCGAGCAGGACGATCACATCAACCCGGTGGGCGTAAAGGGGCTCGGCGAGCTTGCCAATGTCGGCACCAACGCCGCGATCTGCAACGCGATCTATCACGCCACCGGCCAGCGCATCCGCAAGCTGCCGGTACGTCTGGAAAATATCGAGGTCTGAGGGGTGGAAACGGCGACGGCGTTGGGTTAGACACCTCCCGCCTCAAATGGAAGGTGCCCTATGCAGCGTTTTCAGCGCATGCTCCTCGCTATCATGTCGGCATTCGCGATCACCGTGATTGGTGGCGTGTCCGATTTCGTTTCCACCACGGCCTTGGCCCAGACCGCAGGAAAGACCATGACCACAGCTTCAGGCTTGCAGATCATCGACTCCACCGTCGGCACCGGTGCCTCGCCGCAGCCCGGTCAGATCTGCGTGATGCACTACACCGGCTGGCTCTATGAGAACGGCCAGAAGGGCAAGAAATTCGACTCCTCTGTTGATCGCAAGGAGCCGTTCGAATTCCCGATCGGCAAGGGCCGCGTCATCGCCGGCTGGGACGAGGGCGTTGCCTCGATGAAGGTCGGCGGCAAGCGCACGCTGATCATCCCGCCGCAGCTCGGCTATGGCGCGCGCGGCGCCGGCGGCGTGATTCCGCCGAACGCGACCTTGATGTTCGACGTGGAATTGCTCGCGGTGAAGTGACGGCGTAGCCGTCATTCCGGGGTCGGCTCTTCGCGACGCTCCGGAATGACTGCACAAGTAAAAAGACCGGCCTTTCGGCCGGTCTTTTCGCTTTCAGCTCTAAGCGCGTCACTCCGCTGCGCGCTTTGCGGCAGCAGCAGCGCGATCCATCGCTTCCTTCGCGGCATCCTTGGCGTCGCCCATGGCCTGCTGGCCCTTGCCCTTCACTTCCTGGACCACGCCTTCGCCCTTCATGCGATCGGACCCGGTGGCTTCGCCGATGCCCTGCTTGGCCTTGCCGATCGCCTCGTTCGCGGTGCCCTTGATCTTGTCAGTGGTGCTACCCATGAAATTCTCCTCTCGGTTTGCTCGCAATGACAACACCGAGCGGCTACGAGGGTTCCATTTTTAGTATGGCTTGCGGCTGCGGCTTTGGGTTAGTTTGCCGCGCACGAACCAACAGAAGGCAAGTACCCATGACCGGCCATGACCACTCGCATTCCCACCATGACCACGATCATGATCGCTGGAAGCATGACGGCGTGCGCGTCATTCCGGGCAACCAGCTCGACACGAACGTGCCCTCGACGGCCGGCATGGACCGCGCGGCCGCCATCAATTTCGCACGCGTCGGCGCGCAGAAATTGTGGGCGGGCACGGTCAGCATCAAGCCGGATGCCAAGACCGGCGCGCATCATCACGGCCATCTCGAAAGCGTCATCTATGTGGTGAAGGGGAAGGCGCGGATGCGCTGGGGCGAGAGCCTGCAATTCACCGCGGAAGCCGGCCCCGGCGACTTCATTTTCGTCCCGCCCTACGTGCCGCACCAGGAGATCAACGCCAGCCCGGACGAGGTGCTGGAATGCGTGCTGGTGCGCAGCGACGGCGAGGCGGTGGCGATCAATCTCGACATCGAGCCGGTGGAGAAGCCCGAGACCGTGCTCTGGATCGACCCGGTGCACCGCGATCCCAACGAGAAGAAGTAAGGTTGCTCGGCGCGCGGGGTTCGGTGCGACAGAACCCCGCAGATCGGGGTTCGAAAAATTAGTCGGAAGCGGTGTCGGATGGCGGCCTGGCCGTCCGTCCTTGGGCAGAACCCCACCCGAGGAACTTCCGATGCCCAAGATGATCTTCGTCAACCTGCCGGTGACCGACCTCAAGCGCGCGACCGCCTTTTATGAGGCGGTCGGTGCGGTCAAGAATCCGCAATTCAGCGACGAGACCGCGAGCTGCATGGTCTTTTCCGAGACCATTTTCGCGATGCTGCTGACCCACGACAAATTCCGCCAGTTCACGCCGAAGCCGATCGCGGACGCCAGGACCTCGAACCAGGTGCTGTTCTGCCTGTCCGCGGACAGTCGCAGCGACGTCGACGATATCGTCGACAAGGCCGCGGCGGCGGGCGGCGTGGCCGATCCCAGCCCGAAGGACGAATACAGCTTCATGTACGGCCGCAGCTTCGAGGATCCCGACGGCCATATGTGGGGTGTGAACTGGATGGATCTCGCGGCTGCCCCTCTGCAGCCCGAGATGGCGAACGCCTGATCCGAGCCCGGAAGATCTGAAGAGGAGCATTCACGATGTCCAAGCTCGTGCCCTGCATGTGGTTCAACGGCGATGCCGAGGACGCTGCAAAATTCTACGTCTCGCTGGTTCCGAACTCGGAGATCACGCACGTCCAGCACAACGTTTCGGACGGCCCCTCCGGCAAGGAGGGCTCCGTGCTCGTCGTCGAGTTCACGGTGGCCGGGCAGCCGCTGGTCGCGCTCAATGGCGGCATGAAGATGGAATATACCCACGCGATCTCGCTGATGATCCATTGCGACGACCAGGCCCAGGTCGACAGCGTCTGGAACGCGTTCCTCGCCCATGGTGGCAAGGAAGAGCAGTGCGGCTGGCTCAGGGATCGATGGGGCGTGGCCTGGCAGGTGGTACCGAAAGTGATGTTCGAGTTCCTGTCGAGCCCGGACAAGGCAGCGGCCGCGCGCGCGGTGCAGGCCATGATGAAGATGGTCAAGCTCGACGTGGCCGTCCTGCGTCAGGCCTTCGAGGGCAAGCCGGCGGCGTGAGATACGGAGAAGCCGCGGCGCACTGGATGTCCCGCCTTCGCGGGACATGACAGCGGAATTTGGGGCGAGGTCTCCGTCCTAATAATTGATCCGCAGCCCGACGCCGCCGTGGATCGTGTTCCCGACCGGCTGCGGGCCCAACGTGCCGTTGGCGAAGAGATCCACGATCCATCCCCTTTGCACGCGGAAGCCGAGGCGGCCGCCATATTCGAACCAGCCCTGGTTGCCCATGGTCGGCACCACCACGCCGTTGCCGGTCACGGTGGCGACGATGCCGCTGTGGCTCGCAAACGACTGCACCCAGCCGCCATTGATGTTGGTCTCGATGTTGCTGCCGAAGAGATGCGTCCACTGGCCGCCGATCTTGACGAGGCTGGTGCGGTCGGTGCCATCAGCGATGCTGGCGTCGAATGGATTGAACGTCACCGTACTGTCGCTATAGCCGGAGACGCGCTGCCAGAGCTGCCAGACCTCGATCGAGGCCGCGACCTCGTCGCGTGGCGAGAGGCGACTTATCCAGCCGGCGCGTCCGTAGACGGCGTAGTTCGAGACGTTGGTCGAACTGGTCACGCTCACCGGGCCGAGACTGGTATCGTAGCTGCGCGTGTAGCGCGCCTTCTCCCATGGCGTCAGGATTGTGCCGACGTCGAAGAACGGCCGTGACGAGCCCCAATCGGTAAAGTCATAGCGCAACGCGAAAGCGCCGATCGGTGCGCTGGTGATCTCGTAGCCACGCCCGTCGTAGTGCGTGTAGGCGATGCCGGCGAGCAGCGACAGATTGTTGGTCAGCGCCTTGCGGCCGTGGATGCCGGCCGAGAACGAGCCGGCCGAGCCGAATGCGCTGATGCAGTCGCCGCAATTGATCTGCTCGTTGACGCCGAGCAGCACCGTGCCGAGCACCCGGTTGGTGATCATCTGGTTGAAGCGCTGGTTGGCGAGGCCGCCGACCGAATTGCCGCTGGAAGCCGCGCCGGTCGGCGTCGGGCTCGGCGACGGATATGGGCTGGGGGAAGGATACGGGCTCGGCGACGGTGAGGGCGCAGGGCTTGGTGAGGGCGTAGGCGTCGGGGAGGGCGCTGGCGAGGGCGAGTAGGTCGGCGACGGATAAGGCGTCGGCTCGCCGCACTCGGACCCGCACTCCGACGCCTGCGCAGCCGCCGGGCGGGCCCCCGAGGCGACAAGCGCAAACGCGGCCAATGCGGTCAGCACGCCGATGAGGATGAGGCGCCGGAAGCGGTATTTCGTCATCGTCAGCGCCCGCAGAGCATGCCGTCGTCCTGGACGGCGGGCATGATGGTCGGCGAGGCGCCGGCGTACTGATTGACCGCGCACAGTCCGGCACTCGCGGCGCAATTGGCGGCAAACGTCCAGGGCGGCGTATTGGACTTGGTGATGCTCACCTTGCCGCCGGTCGAGGTGATGATCGCGGTGTCGCCTGGCTGGGTGAGCTGCACGCATTGGGAGCTCTTGGTGCAGACGCTGGCCGCGCCGTCCTGAAGCACGACCACGGAGCGCCCGCGTTGCGAGAGAATGTCGAGCGTGGTGCCGCGCACACCGATGGTCGCAAGGGGCGTCGTGATCTTGTAAGCAGCCTTGTCGGAACGCCCGGTGACGAAGCGGAAGGCGCCGGTGGTCATGCGGATCGCGACGTCGCGATAGCTGCGCTCGTCGTTGAAGACGGTGCGGTCGAGCTTCAGCGTGGCGCTCGGGCCGAGCGACAGATTGGTGCTGTCCGCCATCACGAAACGCGCCGCGCTGTCGGTGCCGGTGCGCACGGTCTCGTCGCGCAGCATGCTGTCGCCGACATTGATCGGCGTCGTGGTCGCGGCCACGCGCACAACCTCGTTCTGAATCACGACGGCTTCGCCGACGCGAGTCTGCGCCTGCGCGCTAGAGCCGGCGCACAATGCGGCCGACGAGAGGATGGAGAAAAGCCAAAAACGCAAATTCATTTCGCAACCGATCGATGTGTCCCTGATCGTACCGGATCGCGCTTGCTTGCGATGTGGCGTAATTATCACAAGCGGCGCGGGACGTGCGCTATGCTTAGTGACAGTTGCGGCAGAATGCGTTCAATGAAAACGACGATCCTTGTTTTTGTCCGCGGTGACGCAAATTTGCCACGCAAGATATCTCAACAGCAGCCCCTCGAGGGTTTCGCAGTTCCAAAACTGTCGCGGAGCGCAGTGCTTGCTGTCGCGATTTTCCTGATTGCCCATCTGGCGCTGCTGATCGGTCTCACCACGCCGGAGAAATTCGTCTTCGACGAGGTGCATTACGTGCCGGCGGCGCGGCAGATGCTGGCGCCTGTGATGTCGCAGCCGATGCTCAATCCGATGCATCCGCCGCTGGCCAAGGAGCTGATCGCGGCATCGATCGCGACCTTCGGCGACAACGCGCTTGGCTGGCGTTACCCCGCGACGTTGTTCGGCGCGTTGGCGATCGTCGCAATCTATCTGTGCGGGCTCGCGCTGTTTTCCGCGCAAGGGCCCGCGATCGCCGCGGCGCTGATTGCAGCGTTCAACCAGATGCTGTACGTGCAGGCGCGCATCGCGATGCTCGACATCTTTGCGCTCGGCTTCGGCCTGCTTGCGACCGCCGCCTTCATGCATGGTTTTCGCAGAGAGCGGCCGCAGGCAATGTTCGCGCTCGCGGGCAGCTTGTTCGGCTGTGCTGCGGCCTGCAAATGGAGCGGCCTGTTTCCGCTTGGCGTCTGCATCGTCATCGTTGCGGTGATCCGCCTGATGCAGGGCTGGCGTACGCTGTTCGCCGACGCGAGGCCGGGAGGACTGGTATCGGCCGGAGCTGTGGCCCGGCTTGAGGCTGCATCATGTCGCGCTCTGCTTCGTGGTCTTGCCGATGGTGGCCTACCTTGCCGCTTTCGTCCCGCTCTACGGCGTGTCGCTGCCGGATCTGATCGAGGCGCAGCGGCGGATCTTCGCCGACAACACCACGACGGCCATCGCCGGCCACACCTATATGAGCGCATGGCCGTCCTGGCCGTTGCTCGCGCGCCCGGTGTGGTTCCTGTTCGACAAGACGGGAGATGACAACGTCGCTGCGATCGTCTTTCTTGGCAATCCGCTGGTGCTCTGGCCGGCTCTGATCGCGCTCGTCATCGTGTTGCGCGATTTCATTGCGGCGCGGCGGTGGGATGCATTCCTGATCGCGGCATTCTATTTCGGTCCCTGGCTCGCCTGGGCGTTGCTGCCGCGGACCCTGGGCTTCATCTACTACTACCTGCCGGCCGCGACCGCGGCGTCGCTGGCGCTGGTCTATGTGCTGCGCCGGGAGGGGCTGCCGCGCTGGCTGCTGTGGGCCTATGTCGGCGTCGCTGCGATCGGCTTTGCAGTCATGCTGCCGATTTCCGCAGCCTTCATCGGCACGTCCATGCGAACCTTCGGCCGCCTGATGCTGTTTCAAAGCTGGATATGACATCGCCGCCTGCCGGGTTGCGGCAGGCGGCGTGTCTCTTGCGCGACGGCCGCGCGTCTACTTCGCTGCGGTCTTGGTGTCCATGTTCACGACCTGGACGCGGCGGTTGATCGCGTCGGCGCCGTTGGCGGCATCCTTCAGCTTGGTCTCGCCGTAGCCGACGGTGACGAGATCGGTGCCGTTGAGGCCGTAGTTCTGCACCAGATATTTCTTGATGGTGTCGGCCCGCCGTTCGGAGAACCCTTGATTGTACTCTTCGCCGCCGGTCGCGTCGGTGTGGCCGGCGACCACGAAGGTCGAGCCCTTCAGCGCCGGATCGGACAGCGCCTTGCCGAGCGCCTGCACCGATGCCATCGACGTCTTGGCGATGTCGGCCGAGTTGTAGCCGAACTGGATCTCCAGATCGATCTTCGGCTTGGTCGCCGCGAGCTCGGCGATCTGCTCGCGCTCGCCCGTCGAGAGCGACCGGGTCGGGCGGTTGCGCACCGTGTTCAGGAAGGTCGCTTCCTTGGCTTGCGCGGTCGTGTCGGCTTGCGGACCGACGGACAGGCCACGGGTTGCCGGCTTGGGCTTCAGTGCATCGAGGATCTTGTCGGTGGAGACATTGTTGTCGCCGGCCAGGGCCAGGCCCGCCGTCATCGACAGGGCTGCGGAAAGAGTGATCGCCTTCAATGCAAAAGACTTATCAAAACGGGTCATTGTCGAATCCTCGCTGCTACGCCTGATGGCGATTTGATGCCGCGAGCCTAGTACCCGGAATCAGAGCTGAGTGATACGGCGGCCTTTGAAACGGCGTTGACGGACCTTTTTCTTGGTCCAGACGAAGGGCTCGGCTCTGTCGTTGTATGCGTTGACGTAGGCATCGATGTGTTCCTGAAGCTGCTTGAGGCTCGTGAAGGAGGTGCCGCTGAGCGACTGCCCCTGCAAGATGGAAAACCATACTTCGACCTGATTGAGCCATGACGCACTTGTCGGCGTGAAATGAAATTGCACGTTGGGGTGGGCCTTGAGCCAGTCCTCGTTCTTTTTATGGGTGTTGAGGTTGTCGAGGATGACGTGAAGCTTGCGGTTCGGAAAAGCCGCGGTGACGCTGTTCATGAAATCGAGAAACTCGACGCGGCGCCGGCGTTTTGAATGGGTCGCGATGATCTTTCCGGTGGCGACTTCGAGCGCCGCAAACAATGTTGTGGTGCCATGCCGCTTGTAATCGTGGCTTTGGCCGGTCAAGGCGCGGCCATTGGGCAACTTCAGATAACCCTGCGCTCGCTCCAAAGCCTGGATCGAGGGCTTCTCGTCCACGCACAGCACAATGGCCTTCGCCGGCGGCGCGACATAGAGGCCGACAACATCGGCGGCTTTGGCCGTAAAGTTCGGGTCGTTGCTCTCGCACCAGGACTTGCGAGCCACCAGGTCAATCTTGTGGCTGCGCAGGAACCGCCAGACATATTGGACATCGACATCGCCCAGCGCCTCGGCCAGCAGGGGGCCGGTCCAGCGCGCAAACCCTTGCGGTGGCGGCTTATCCAGCAGCTTCAGAATCCGCTTGTCGGTCGTCTTCGTATAGATCGGCTGCTTGCCAGGCCGCGGCTTGTCTTGCAGCCCTTCAAGGCCATGGTCGGCATAGCGATGCCGCCAAAGGCTGACAATCCGCGGCTGGACCCCAACTTCCTTGGCGATCGACCGGGTGCTGCGCCCATCCGCCGCCAACAGAACTATCCGCGCCCGCTTCAAATCGCGCTGCAACGTCACCGGTGAGCGACAGCACGCCTCAAGCACCTTGCGATCTTTCCTCGAAAGGTGGACTTCTCTTGCTTCGGGTATCATCCCGACCTTGAATCACGACTCACGTTCCAAGAAAAGTGGGTACTAGGGGAGGTTCAAAAGCCTCGATGTGATCTTCCTCACATTCGAAATTGCCCGCGGAGACGCTGATCTGGTTCGATCGTCTGCGGCTTGAGGCGGAACTGGGAACCCCGGAAACCTTCGTTCCCGATCGTCGAAAGGGCGTCGCCCCACGCGCCCCGCCCCGCGAACAAGAATTCGTCCAGAATGTCGCGACCGGGAGCGTCGGGGGAGCGCCCAAAAGCCGCACGTCGAGAGCGGGCTGATTCGGCAGTGCAGCAACGAAATGTCTTCTCCCTGAAAAACTTGCTTTGAAGAATGGCAGTTGTGGTGGCCGGCATCAGGCCGGCTGCCTTATCTGGAGGAGAAGATTGATGAAGACCCTGTTGCTCGCGACGGCATTCGTGGCGCTTGCGCTGTCCCCCGCATCCGCCGCCAAGATGGCGTGCACCAGTGCAAATATGGCCAAGCTCGTTGTCGGGATGGGCGGCGAAGACACGCCGGGCAAGATCGCAGCGAGGAAGTCGATGGCCGCGGCGAATTCCGACATGAGCAAAGGCAACATGCGCGGCGCCTGCAAGCATTATATGAGCGCCGAGAAGGCGATGGCGATGAAGTAGGCTCCGCGATCCCGGACGTCATGGCCGCGCTGGCAGCAGATGGCAGCGCGGCTTTTTCGTGTCCCTGCTTCTTTGCCTCGCGGCGAATCCGGCTACATTGCGTTCCGCAATGCCCCGCGCCCCGAAACCACTTCCGCTTTCGACCAAACAGGCCCGGCAGATCTGGCTGCACGCCCAGCGGCTCGACGTGCGCGCGCCGTTCGGGGAGGGCGCGCAGGCCGTCGCCGACGCGACTGCTCATCTCGGCTATGTGCAGATCGACACCATCAACGTCATCGAGCGCTGCCATCACCACATCCTGTTCAGCAGGATCCCGTCCTACCGCCGCGCCGATCTTCGCCAGGCCCACAGCGTCGACAAGAGCGTTTTCGAGTATTGGACGCACGCGCTCTCCTACGTGCCGGCCGCCGACTTCCGCTTCTTCCTGCCGGCGATGCGCGAGCACCGGCGCGAGGGACACAGATGGTTCGGCTCGGTGAAGCCGGCCGACACGCGCAAGGTGATGCGACTGCTGCGCGCCGGCCCGCTGACGATCCGCGACATCGAGGATGACGTGCTCGTTGAAAAGGAGCACCTCTGGCAGAGCCGCAAGCCGTCGAAGCGTGCGTTGCAGCTCGCCTTCTATACCGGCGCCGTCACCATCAGCGAGCGCCAGGGCATGCTCAAGACCTATGAGCTGATGAACCGTCATTTCGGCTGGGACAAGCTGCCGAGGCCGGCATCGGCAAGGGAGCTCACGGCCTATCTGCTCGACCGCGCGCTGCGCTCGCAGGGCGTGGTCAGCCTGGATTCGATCTGCCATCTCGACGCGCCGAGCAAGAAGCCGGTCGCGCGCCTGATCGCCTCGCGCGTCCGCCGCGGAGAGCTCGTACCTGTTACGCTCGAGGGCGCCGGCAAGCAGGAGCATTGGGCCTCGCCCGCGGCGCTGGAGGCGGGCGGCGAAGGGCCGCCGCCCGATCTCGTCCACATTCTTTCGCCGTTCGATCCCTTGATCATCCAGCGCAAGCGCACCAATCTCATCTTCGGCTACAACCATCTGTTCGAAGCCTACGTGCCGAAGGCCAAGCGCAAGCTCGGCTACTTCGCGCTGCCCGTGCTGGTCGGCGACGAGATCGTCGCCGCGCTCGATCTCAAGACCGACCGGCAGGCGAAGAAGCTCTTGATGCAGAAATGGACCTGGGTCGGGCAGGGCAAGAAGGCGGCGGGACGACGGGAGCTCAAGCGTGTGATCGAGGAAGAGCTCGACCGATTCGAGCGGTTTCAATTGGCGGAGTGAAGTCTTCGTAGGATGGATTAGCTAAGCATAATCCACCGCTTTTAGTATCCCGCGGAGACAGACGTTGGCGGGTTACGCCGAGCGGTCAGCGCTCTGCGCAGCCGCGCGCCGACCTTCCCTACGCAGTTGGACGAGCCGATCGATCCAAACACCGAAGGCAATCCCGACCGCGTAGGCGACCAGATTCCACAGCGAGAATATGCGACCGAGCAGCAGCGCGCCGGCCGCTGTCAGCCGGAACGCATCGAGCCATGGCGTGTGCACCAGGCGGGAGAATTCCACGATGACCGCAATCGCCACCGCGATGGCCGCAATCTGCATCCGCGACAGCCTCGGCAGCACAACCCCGACCAGCAAGAACACCATCGTCGTCCACAAGAGCGAGCCGCCATATTTCACCACGAAGGCCGGAAGCCCGAGCGGAAAGCCGTACCAGCGCAAGCACAGCCCGCAGACGATCACCATCGCGGCGAGGGCGGCGCGGATCAGCGATGTCAGGAGCGGCGCAACAGGTTGATCCGGCTGCGCCCCGCGCATTGCTCGCTCCATTGACTCTTTGCCCGCGATGCTCAAAACCGCCACTCAGCCCTAGAAAAGCAACAACCCGGGGGAAGCAATGAGCCAGACCACCTATGCCGGTTCTGCCGGCGGAGCCAAGAGCGCCAGCAAGAGCGACATCGAGACCTCGACCATCCGCGCCATCTCCTGGCGCCTGATTCCGTTCCTGGTGCTGGCCTACTTCTTCTCCTATCTCGACCGCGTCAATCTCGGCTTTGCCGCGCTGACCATGAATGCGGAGCTGAAGTTCACCCCGCTGATCTTCTCCTGGGGCGCCGGCATCTTCTTCATCGGCTATTTCATCTTCGAGGTCCGAGCAACCTCGCGCTGGAGAAATTCGGCGCGAGCCGCTGGATCGCCCGCATCATGGTGACCTGGGGCATCATCTCGGCACTGATGGCGATGGTCAGCGGCGTGACGAGCTTCTACGTGCTGCGCTTCCTGCTCGGCGTCGCCGAGGCCGGCTTCTTCCCCGGCATCATCCTCTATCTCACCTATTGGTATCCGGCCCAATATCGCGCCCGCTTCCTCGCGGCCTTCGCCATCGCCGTGCCGGTCTCGACCGTGATCGGCGCGCCGATCTCGGGCCTGCTGCTCGGGCTCGACGGCATGATGGGGCTGAAGGGCTGGCAGTGGCTGTTCATCATCGAGGGCATTCCTTCCGTGCTGCTCGGCATCGTCACCTGGTTCTATCTCACCGACAGACCGGAGAAGGCGGACTGGCTCTCGGCCGAGCAAAAGGCCTGGCTCAAGGCCAAGCTCGATTCGGAGATCGCGGCCAAGCAGGCGGTGAAGCATTTCTCGCTGGGCGAAGCGCTGTCGTCACCGAAGGTGATAGCACTCAGCCTGGTCTATTTCGGCTTCGTCGGCGCGCTCTATGGCATGCAGTTCTGGCTGCCGCAGATCGTCAAGGCGTTCGGCCTCACCAACGCGCAAACCGGCTTCGTCACCGCGATTCCCTATCTGTTCGGCACCATCGCCATGGTCCTGTGGGCGCGGCATTCGGATGCGAGTCGCGAGCGCGTCATGCATGTCGGCGCACCGCTGCTGCTCACCGCCGTCGCTCTCGGCATCTCCTCCTCTCTCACCGATCCCACCCTGACGATGGTGGCGCTGACGGTCGCCGCGATCGGCGTGTTCTGCTGCTTCGGGGTGTTCTGGACGTTGCCGACCGCCTGGCTGTCCGGCACGGCGGCGGCCGGCGCGATCGCCCTGATCAACTCGATCGGCAATCTCGCCGGTTTCGGCGGGCCCTATTTGATCGTGGTTTGCTCGTCCTCGCCGTGCTGCCCCTGATCGCCGGCATTTTGGTCTTCGTCGGCGGCCACGACAGCAAGCACGAGTTCGCCGAGCAGGGGCGGTAACGGCTTCGCAGGCTGGGCAACGGTGCGCACTTCGCGCTCCGTGCCTCCCGGGCTGACGCGTGGCACGCTTCCGCCTTCGCGGTCCGGGCTGCGCGGACAGTCCCCTGCCCAACTCTACAATCGCACCTTCGCAACTCGGCCAGCTCAATCCTTACCACCCCTTAACGATCACGCTTTCCTGATGACTGATGAATATTGACTTTCGTCAGTGATTAGTCGACATTCCTCAAATCGAGATGCAGGAGTGTCCTTCGATGTTCGTCCGGTCGGTTTTGTCCAGCTATTCCAAGCTCTTGGCGGGTGTGTCGCTGGCCCTGATGGCCGCTGCCCTGGCCGGGTGCAATGATACTGTTGCCGAGAAGGCCGAGCCGCCGCGGCCGGTTTTGGTTGCGACCGCGCATTATAGTGCCGAGACGCCGGAGCGGAGCTTCGTCGGCACCATCAGGCCGCGGATCGAGAGCGATCTCGGCTTCCGCGTCGCTGGTAAGGTTGCCAAGCGCCTGGTCGAGGTCGGCCAGACTGTCGAAATTGGCCAGCCGCTGGCCACCCTCGACGAGGTCGACCTGAAGCTCCAGGCCGAGCAGGCCGTCGCCGAGCAGACCGCCGCGACCGGTGTGCTGGCCCAGGCCGCCGCCGCCGAGCAGCGCGCCAAGGACCTGAAGGCCAAGGGCTGGACCACCGATGCGCAACTGGATTCGAGCCGCGCCGCCGCCGACGAGGCCCGTGCGCGCCTGAACCGGGCCGAGCGCTCGGTCGAACTGACCAAGAATTCCCTTTCCTACGCGACGCTCAACGCCGACGCCCGAGGCGTCGTCACCGCAACGCTGATCGAGCCCGGCCAGGTGGTTGCCGCGGGCCAGGCCTCGATCCGTGTCGCCCGCTTTGCCGAAAAGGAAGCGGTCGTCGCGATCCCTGAGACGCTGGTCGGACGCGCCAAGTCGGGCGTCGCCAGCGTCACTCTTTGGTCCGAGCCGAACAAGAAGTATGCGGCCAAGCTGCGCGAGATCGCGCCGGCGGCCGACCCGGCCACGCGCACCTATCTGGCAAAGTTCTCGCTGCCCGAGGCCGACGACAAGGTCGCGCTCGGCATGACGGCGACGCTGACGCTGTCTGACGCCGCGACCGAACGCGTCGCCCGGCTGCCGCTGTCGGCGCTGTTCAACGAAGGCGGCAAGCCGTCCTTCTATGTCGTCGACGACAACGGCTCGGTCGCGCTGAAGCCGGTGACGGTGAAGTCTTACGAGAGCAAGGACGTCGTCATCACGGGCGGAATCGAGGAGGGCGCCAAGATCGTCGCCCTCGGCGTGCAGAAGCTCGATCCGGGCCAGCGGGTGCGGATCGTTTCATCACTGAGTTTCTAATTCCCGTCATTCCGGGTTCGCCCTGCGGGCGCCCCGGAATGACTGGAGAAATCGAGTTCCGTCGTTGCAAGGCGAGTTTCGGCCCGAGCGCAAATGCGAGGGCTGAAGCGGCGAAGCGATCCAGAACCTGCCCAGCCCCCTGGATTGCTTCGCTGCCTCGCGATGACGGGGTGAATAGAGCGGCTGTCGTATTTGCAACTGGATCTTCTTTTCGGAGAGAGCGATGAAGCGCTTCAACCTTTCGGCCTGGGCCGTCAGCCATCCGACGCTGGTTCTCTTCCTGATGATCGTGCTCGGCGTCGCAGGCTTCTTCTCCTATGAGAAGCTCGGCCGCGCCGAGGATCCGTTCTTCACGGTGAAGGTGGTCAACGTCTCCGTGATATGGCCGGGCGCGACCGCGCAGGAGATGCAGACCCAGGTCGCCGACCCCATCGAAAAGAAGATCCAGGAGCTGCCCTATTTCGAGAAGGTGCAGACCTATTCCAAGCCCGCCTTCACCGCGCTCCAGGTCACGTTCCGCGACAACACGCCGCCGAAGGACGTGCCTTATCTCTTCTACCTCTTGCGCAAGAAGCTGGTCGACGTGCAGGGCCAGCTGCCGTCCGGCATTCTCGGGCCCGTCGTCAACGACGAGTTCTCCGACGTCGATTCCATCCTGTACATGATGACCGGCGACGGCGCCGACTATGCCCAGCTGAAGAAGGTCTCGGAAGGTTTTCGTCAGCGCCTCCTGAAGGTGCCCGGCGTGACCAAAGTCGACGTCTACGGCAATCAGGACGAGCGCATCTTCGTCGAGTTCTCCCACGCCAAGCTCGCCACCCTCGGCATCACGCCGCAGGCGCTGTTCGATTCGCTCGCCAAGCAGAACAACGTGACGCCGGCCGGCACGGTCGAAACCTCGTCGCAGCGCGTGCCGCTGCGCGTCACCGGCGCGCTCGACGGTGCCAAGGCCGTCGCCGAAACGCCGGTCGAGAGCAACGGCCGCGTGTTCCGCCTCGGCGACATCGCCACCGTCACCCATGGCTATGTCGATCCGCCGAGCTTCGTCGTGCGCCAGGAAGGCAAGCCCGCGATCGGCATCGGCGTCGTTACCGCCAAGGGCGCCAACATTCTCGAGCTCGGCAAGGAGGTCGAGAAGGCGACCAACGAGTTCATGAAGGCCGTGCCGCAGGGCATCGACGTCAAGCTGATCGCCGACCAGCCCAAGGTGGTCGAGCACGCCGTCGGCGAGTTCGTACATTCCTTCATGGAAGCGCTCGTCATCGTGCTGTTCGTCTCGTTCCTGGCACTCGGCTGGCGCACCGGCATCGTGGTCGCCTTGTCGGTGCCGCTGGTGCTCGGCATCGTCTTCATCGTCATGAACACGATGTCGCTCGACCTGCATCGCATCACGCTCGGCGCGCTGATCATCGCGCTCGGCCTGCTCGTCGACGACGCCATCATCGCGGTCGAGATGATGGTGGTGAAGATGGAGCAGGGCTGGGACCGCGTGCGCGCGGCGTCCTTTGCCTGGGAATCGACTGCGTTCCCGATGCTCACGGGAACGCTGGTCACGGCCGCCGGCTTCCTCCCCATCGGCTTTGCCAATTCCGCGGTCGGCGAATATGCCGGCAGCATCTTCTGGATCGTGGCGATCGCGCTGGTCGCCTCCTGGTTCGTGGCGGTGATCTTCACGCCCTATATCGGCGTCAAGCTGCTCCCGGACATGAAGGCGCACCACAACCACGATCCGCACGCGGTCTACGAGACCCGCATGTACCGGGGCCTGCGCGCCATCGTGCGATGGTGCGTCAACCACCGCATCACCGTGGTGGTCGCGACCGTCGGCGTCTTCGTCGCCTCGATCGTCGGCTTCGGCCAGGTCCAGCAGCAGTTCTTCCCGCTCTCGGAGCGGCCCGAGCTGTTCCTCCAATTGCGCCTGCCCGAAGGCACCGCCTTCAACGTCACCGAGAAGGCGGTGAAGAAGGCCGAAACGCTGCTCAAGGACGACAAGGACATCGAGACCTATACCGCCTATGTCGGCCAGGGCTCGCCGCGCTTCTGGCTCGGCCTCAATCCGCAGCTTCCGAACGAGGCCTTCGCCGAGATCGTCATCGTCGCCAAGGGCGTCGAGGCGCGCGAGCGCATCAAGGCCAAGATCGAGAACGCAGCTGCCGAAGGCTTCCTGACCGAGGCGCGCGTGCGCGTCGACCGCTTCAACTTCGGTCCACCGGTCGGCTTCCCCGTCCAGTTCCGCGTGATCGGCCCCGACGCCAACAAGGTGCGCGAGATCGCCTACCAGGTCCGCGACGTGATGCGGCAGAACAAGAGCGTCAAGGACGTCCAGCTCGACTGGAACGAGCAATCGCCTTACCTCAAGCTCGTCGTTGATCAGGATCGCGCCCGTGCCATGGGCCTGACCCCGCAGGACGTCTCGCAGGCGCTGGCGATGCTGATCTCGGGTTCGCAGGTCACGACCGTTCGCGACGGCATCGAGAAGGTCGGCGTGGTCGCCCGCGCGATCCCGTCCGAACGCCTCGACCTCGGCGGTGTCGGTGATCTCACCATCACCTCGCGCAATGGCGTTGCCGTGCCGCTGCAGCAGATCGCCAAGATCGAGTATGCCCATGAGGAACCGATCATGTGGCGGCGCAACCGCGACATGGCGATCACCGTGCGCTCCGACGTCGTCGACGGCGTGCAGGCGCCCGACGTCACCAACCAGATCACGCCGAAGCTGAAGGCGATCACGGACCACCTCGAACCGGCCTACCGGATCGAGCCCGGCGGAGCGTTCGAGGAATCCGCCAAGGGCAACGCCTCGATCTTCATCCTCTTCCCGGTGATGGTCATGGTGATGCTGACGCTGCTGATGATCCAGCTTCAGAGCTTCTCGCGCCTGATCCTGGTGTTCCTGACCGCGCCGCTCGGCATCGTCGGCGCCTCGCTCGGGCTCAACGTCGCCAATGCCCCGTTCGGCTTCGTGGCGCTGCTCGGCCTGATCGCGCTCGCCGGCATGATCATGCGCAACACGGTCATCCTGGTCGACCAGATCGAGACCGACGTCTCGCACGGCCTGACCCGGCGCGAGGCGATCGTGGAAGCCACTGTCCGCCGCGCCCGTCCGGTGGTGCTGACGGCGCTCGCCGCCATCCTCGCCATGATCCCGCTGTCGCGGTCGGCGTTCTGGGGACCGATGGCGATCACCATCATGGGCGGCCTGTTCGTTGCGACCTTCCTGACCCTGCTGTATCTGCCGGGCCTCTATGCACTTTGGTTCCGCAAGAGCCTGGACGAGGCGGGTACGCCCGAGCAGCCCGCCGCGCCGCAGCATGGCAGCGATGAACATCCAGCAATTCCGCTTGCTGAAGCGGCTGAATAAGTGAGATGAAGTGCTGAGCGATGAGTCCTGACTGATGGCCCTTATTTCGGAGCATATCGAAGGCGACACCCGGGATCGTATCCTCGAGGTGGCCGAGCGGCTGTTCCGCCAGATCGGCTACCAGAAGACCACGGTCGGCGACATCGCCAAGGAGCTCAGAATGAGCCCCGCCAACGTCTATCGCTTCTTCGAATCGAAGAAAGCGATCCATCAGGCGGTAGCCCGTTCGCTGATGGGCGAGGTCGAGCTCGAGGCCCAGCGGATCGTGGCGAAGCCGGGTCCGGTTGAGGAACGCTTCCGCGAGCTGCTCACCACCATCCATCGCATGAACACCGAGCGCTATGTCGGCGACAACAAGCTGCACGAGATGGTCGCGATCGCGATGGAGGAGGACTGGGACGTCTGCGTCGCCCATATGGAGTGCATCGCCGGCGTCGTCGGCCAGATGATCGCGCAAGGCGTCGCCTCCGGCGAGTTCGAGGCGCCGGACCTGCAACTGGCCGCGCTCTGCTCGTGCACCGCGATGATCCGCTTCTTCCACCCCCAGATGATCGCCCAGTGTGCCACCAAGCCTGGCCCGAACATCGACCAGATGATCGATTTCGTCATCGCGGGTCTGTCGCCGCGCCACTGACGGGGCGGGAAGTTTCTCCTATAACGTCCTTGCCGTCATTCCGGGGCGGTCCGTAGGACCGAACTCGGAATCTCGAGATTCCGGGTTCGATGCTTCGCATCGCCCCGGAATGACGGGCATTGGAGAAGCACCCGCGTGACCGACAAAGACCTGTACTTCTATGAGCCCTCCAAGGGCCACGGCCTCAAGCACGATCCCTTCAACGCCATCATCGCGCCGCGGCCGATCGGCTGGATCTCCTCCCGCGATACCAAGGGCCACGTCAACCTCGCGCCCTACAGCTTCTTCAACGCGTTCTGTTACGTGCCGCCGATCATCGGCTTCTCCTCCACCAACTGGAAGGACACGGTCGAGAACATGCAGCAGACCGGCGAGTTCGTCTGGAATCTGGCCACGATGGACCTGGCCAAGCACATGAACGCGACCGCGGCGCATGTCGCGCCCGAGGTCGACGAGTTCAAGCTTGCGGGGCTCACCGCCGTGCCCGGCAAGCTCGTCAACGTGCCGCGGGTGGGTGAGAGCCCCGTCGCCTTCGAGTGCAAGGTGTCCGACATCGTCCGCCTCAAGGGCGCCGACGGCAAGGAGGCCGACGCCTGGCTGACGTTAGGGGAGGTCGTCGCCGTCCACATCGACAAGGCCCTGATCAAGGACGGCGTCTACCAGACCGCCGCCGCCCGCCCGATCGTCCGCGCCGGCCGCCGCGGCGATTATTTCGAGATCAAGCCTGAAAACATGTTCGAGATGATCCGGCCGGATTAGGCCCGTCTCCCTCAACGCCGTCATTCCGGGGCGCGCCGTCAGGCGCGAGCCCGGAATCCATACTCCCGATCGTGGTTATGGATTCCGGGCTCGACGCTTGCGCGTCGCCCCGGAATGACGCTGAGAGAGCTTGCTCCAATCCCCCTCCCGGAACTGCCGTCCCACCCTGGCCGTTATGGTGCGGGGCCGCTCGGCCGCGTCAATTTTGCAGCCGAACCTTTCACGCAACCACCCACTTTCCGCTAAAATGCCTGATCACCGCGCCGATGCATGAGGTCTGCCATGAGCTTCCGCCGCGACACCATCACAAAGCCGATCTTTTCCTGGGCGCGCGGCGTGCTGCCGGCGATGTCCGACACCGAGCGCGAGGCGCTGGAGGCCGGAGACGTCTGGTGGGACGCCGATCTCTTCACCGGCGACCCTGATTGGTCGAAGCTGCTGAAGGTGCCGCAGGCGAGGCTGACCGATGAGGAACGGGCCTTCCTGGGCGGTCCCGTCGACGAGCTCTGCGCCATGCTCGACGAGTGGAAGATCTTCTGGGAATGGCGCGACCTGCCGCAGGATGTCTGGCATTTCGTCAAGCGCGAGAAGTTCTTCGGCATGATCATCCCGAAGGAGTTCGGCGGCCTCGGCTTCTCACCTTACGCGCATTCGGAAGTGGTGCGCAAGATCTCGACCCGCTCGATCGCCGCGGCCGTCACCGTGATGGTGCCGAACTCGCTCGGTCCCGGCGAGCTCCTGATGCGCTTCGGCACCAGGGAGCAGCAGGAACGCTGGCTGCCACGCCTCGCCGACGGCCGCGACATTCCCTGCTTCGGGCTCACCAGCCCGGAGGCCGGGTCCGATGCGGCCTCGATGGTCGACACCGGCATCGTCTGCAAGGGCGAGTTCGAGGGCCGCGAGGTCGTCGGCCTCAGGCTCAACTGGCACAAGCGCTACATCACGCTCGGTCCCGTCGCGACGCTCCTGGGCCTTGCCTTCAAGGCTTACGACCCGGATCGTCTGGTCGGCGATCGAGAAGAGCTCGGCATCACCGTGGCGCTGATCCCGACCAATCTGCCCGGTGTCGAGATCGGCCAGCGCCATCTGCCATCGATGCAGGTGTTCCAGAACGGACCGAATTGGGGACGCGACGTCTTCATCCCGCTCGACTATGTCATCGGCGGCAAGGAGCGCCTCGGGCAGGGTTGGAAGATGCTGATGACGGCGCTGGCCGCCGGCCGCGGCATCTCGCTGCCGTCGCTCTCTGCCGCGGGCGCCGCCTATGCGGCGCGCACCACCGGCGCCTATGCCCGCATCCGCGAGCAGTTCGGCATCTCCATCTCCAAGTTCGAAGGTGTCGAGGAGCCGCTCGCCCGCATCAATGCCACCGCCTACCAGCTCGATGCCGCACGCCGGCTGACCTGTGCGGCGCTGAATGCCGGCATTCATCCCGCCGTCATTTCCGGCATCATGAAACTGCATGCGACCGAGCGGATGCGCACCGCGATCGATGACGCCATGGACATCCATGGCGGCAAGGCCGTGATCGACGGTCCGCAAAACTATCTCGGCAATCTGCACCGCGCCGTCCCGGTCGGCATCACGGTCGAGGGCGCCAACATCCTGACCCGCAACCTCATCGTATTCGGGCAAGGTGCCATCCGCGCGCACCCCTATCTGCTCGACGAGATGAATGCGCTCGCCGATTCCGACCGCGAGCGCGGCCTCAGCGCCTTCGACAAGGCGTTCTGGAAACATGTCGGCCATAGTTTCCGGACACTGTTCCGCGCCTTTGGCCGCAGCTGGACCTTTGGCGCATTCGCGCCGGCGCCCGATGCGGGCGATGCGACGCCATTTTATCGCCAGCTCTCGCGCTACTCCGCGGCCTTTGCGCTCTGCGCCGACATGGCGCTGCTGACGCTCGGCGGCGCGCTCAAGCGCAAGGAGATGCTGTCGGCCCGCTTCGGCGACATCCTGTCCGAGCTCTATCTGCTCTCGGCCGCGCTGAAGCGCTGGCAGGACGAGAGCCGGCAGAAGGAGGATTTTGCCGCGCTGGAATGGTGCATGGCGACCGGCTTCCGGACCATCGAGAACCGGCTCGCCGAGATCCTCGCCAATCTGCCCAACCGCTTCGTCGCGGGCTTCCTCAGGCTCGTGGTCCAGCCGTTCGGCGCGCGCGTGCTCGGCCCCTCCGACCGCGTCGTGCACCAATGCGCGAGTCTGGTCCTGGAGCCGTCGGCGGCACGCGAGCGCCTCACGCCGGATCTGGCCCGGGTCGACGACGACGGCGGTTTTGCCCGGCTGGAGCGCGCGTTCGAGCTGGTCGCCAGCACGGACGCCATCGCCAGGCGCCTCCGCGCCGCGCAGATCCGCGACTGGAAGGAAGCGGTCGCCAAGGGCGTGATCACGCAGGCTGAGGGCGAGCAGCTCGCCGTCGCCCGCGAAGCCGTCACAAAAGTGATAGAGGTCGACGATTTTGCGCCGGAGGCGCTGTCGCCGATTTACAAGAAAACCGCCAATGTGCATCAGTTCTTCCAGGAACTCGGTGAGCAGAGGGCGGCGAGCTGATGGCACGACCGGTATTCATCGTCGACGGCAGCCGGACGCCGTTTCTGAAGGCGCGTTCGGGGCCCGGTCCGTTCATGCCGGTCGATCTCGCCGTGCAGTGCGGCCGGCCGCTCCTGGCGCGCCAGCCGTTCGCGCCTGACAGCTTCGATCAGGTCATCCTCGGTTGCGTCAATGTGATCGCGGACGAGATGAATCCGGCCCGCGTCGCCGCGCTCCGGCTCGGCATGGGCGAGGACATGGTGGCCTTCACCGTGCAGATCAATTGCGGCTCCGGCATGCAGTCGATCGACACCGCCTACCGCTACATCCGTGAAGGCCATGCCGACATGATCCTTGCCGGCGGCACCGAGGCGCTGAGCCACGCGCCGCTGGTCTGGCCGAATTCCGGCGTGCGCTGGTTCGCCGGCCTTGCCACCGCCAAGGGCGTTGCCGCCAAGCTCGCTGCGGCGTTCAAGCTGCGGCCGCGCGATCTCAAGCCGATCATCGGCCTCGAGCGCGGCCTGACCGATCCCGTCACCGAGCTGAACATGGGCCAGACCGCAGAGGTCGTCGGCCATCTCTTCGGCATCACGCGCGCACAGTCCGATGCTTACGCCGCCGAAAGCCATCGCCGCCTTGCGCATGCGCAAGGCGCGGGATTCCTGAAGGGTGAGGTCGAGACCGCGTTCTCCCGCGACGGCAAGTTCTTCGACCACGACGACGGCGTGAGGCCGGATTCCACGGTCGAGTCACTCGCAAAGCTACGGCCGGTGTTCGAGCGCCCCTGGGGACAGGTCACCGCCGGCAATTCCTCGCAGATCACCGACGGTGCCTCCTGGGTGATCCTGGCGTCCGACGCCGCGGTCGCAAAACACAGGCTGACGCCGAAGGCCGTCATCGTCGACAGCCATTGGGCCGCGCTCGATCCCAGCATCATGGGGCTCGGGCCCGTGATGTCGGCGACGCCGCTGCTCACGCGCAACAATCTCACGATCAAGGACGTCGAGACCTGGGAGCTGAACGAGGCCTTTGCGACGCAGGTGCTCGGCTGCCTCGCCGCCTGGAACGACGACAAATTCTGCCGCGAGATCCTCGGGCTGGACGGCGCCGCCGGTGAGATCGACCGTGACAGGCTCAACGTCGACGGCGGCGCCATCTCGCTCGGCCATCCCGTCGGCACCTCCGGCAACCGCATCGTTCTGCATCTCGTCAACGCGATGAAGCGGCTCGGCACGCGACGTGGAATTGCCACCGAATGCATCGGCGGCGGGCTCGGCGGCGCCATGCTGATCGAGGCGGTGTGACCATGGATTCGAAGATCATGACCGCGCTGGGCGACCGCCTCCTGACGCTTGGGCCCGCGCCCGCGGCGGACAGTCCATACAGGCATTTCAAGCTGACGCGTGACGCCGATGGTGTCGCCTGGCTGCTGTTCGACCGCGCCGATGCAAGCGCCAACACCCTGTCCTCCGACGTGATGGAGGAGTTCGACGCCGTGCTCGCGGCGATCGAGACCGAGCGTCCGGCCGGCCTCGTGATCCGCTCCGCCAAGCCGTCCGGCTTCATTGCCGGCGCCGACGTCAATGAATTCCGCGGCGCGTCTGATCCCGGCATGGTGGAGACGCGCATCCGTGCCGCGCATGCGGTGGTCGACCATCTGGAAGCGCTCAAGCTGCCGACGGTCGCGGTCATCCACGGCTTCTGCCTCGGCGGCGGCCTCGAAGTTGCGCTGGCCTGCCAGGCGCGCATCGCGATCGAAGGTGCGCGCTTCGGCTTTCCTGAGGTGATGCTGGGCCTGCATCCCGGCCTCGGTGGCACGGCGCGGTTCACCGCGCTGGTCAATCCGACCCAGTCGATGGCGCTGATGCTGACCGGCCGCACCATCGATGCGCGTCGCGCCAAGGCGATCGGCCTCGTTGATACCGTGACGCAGGAGCGCCACGTCCACGGCGCGGTGAAGGATGCGCTGTTCGGCCGGCTGAAGCGGGCCAGGCCCGGTCTGCTCGCGCGCGCCGCCAATCTCGGGCCGGTGCGTGGCCTGCTGGCCAGGCGCATGCGCGCAGAGGCGGCGAAGGCTGCATCCCGCGAGCATTATCCCGCGCCGTACGCGCTGATCGATCTCTGGGAAGCCCATGGCGGCAGCAAGGCCGCGATGCTGAAGGCCGAGCAGGCCTCCTTCGCCAAATTGATGGTGACGCCGACCGCGCAGAATTTGATCCGCGTCTTCTTCCTGCGCGAGCAGATGAAGAAGGCCGCAGGCAGCGGCAATGCGATCAAGCACGTCCATGTCATCGGCGCCGGCGCCATGGGCGGCGACATCGCGGCCTGGTGTGCAGGGCAGGGCCTTCGCGTCTCGCTTGCCGACATGAAGGCGGAGCCGATCGCGGGCGCGGTGAGGCGCGCAGCCGAGCTCTATGGCAAGATCATCCGCAAGCCGACGGACGTGCGTGATGCGCTCGATCGCCTCGTCCCCGACATCGACGGGGAGGGCGTCCGCAACGCCGATCTCATCATCGAAGCGGTGCCTGAGAAGCTCGAGCTGAAGCAGAAGGTCTATGCCGGCCTCGAGCCGCGGATGAAGCCGGGTGCGATCCTTGCGACCAACACGTCGAGCATTCCGCTTCAGGACTTGCGCACCACTCTGGCGCGGCCGGAGCGGCTGGTCGGCCTGCATTTCTTCAATCCGGTGTCGCGGTTGCAGCTGGTCGAGGTCGTCAGTCATGACGGCAACGATCCGCAGGTGCTGAAGGACGCGCTCGCCTTTGTCGGCGCGATCGACCGCCTGCCGCTCGCCGTGAAGAGCTCGCCCGGCTTCCTCGTCAACCGTGCGCTGACGCCTTACATGCTGGAAGCGATGGTGATGCTGGACGAGAAGATCGACCAGCGCCTGATCGACGCCGCGGCCGAGCAGTTCGGGATGCCGATGGGGCCGATCGAGCTCGCCGATCAGGTTGGGCTCGACATCTGCCTCGACGTCGGCGACATGCTGCGGACCAAGTTCGGCGATCTCCTGCCGCCGACGCCGGCCTGGCTGCGCGAGAAGGTCGCCAGGGGCGAACTCGGGCGCAAGACCGGCAAGGGCTTCTACACCTGGAAGGACGGCAAGGCGGAGAAGGCGCCGCTTCCAGAGACCGGCCCGCGCGTCACCGACCAGATGATCGACCGCCTCGTGCTGCCGATGTCCAACGTCTGCATCGCGGCGCTTCGCGAAGGCATCGTCGACGATGCCGATGCGGTCGATGGCGCCATGATCTTCGGCACCGGCTATGCGCCGTTCCGCGGCGGCCCGCTGAACTATGCGCGCACGCGTGGCGTGGATGACGTCGTGTCGACGCTGCGCGCGCTGGCCGAGCGATTCGGTGCGCGCTTTGCGCCTGATCCGGGCTGGGACAGTTTCAAGTGAGAGCGATATGAGCGAACAAGCGACAACCGGGCCGAGCGGCGATCTCTGCATTCGCACGCTGGCGATGCCGGCCGACACGAACGCCAACGGCGACATCTTCGGCGGCTGGCTCCTGAGCCAGATGGACGTCGGCGGCGGCGTGTTCGCCTCGAAGGCTGCGAGGTCGCGCACCGTGACGGTCGCGATCGAGGCGATGAATTTTCGCAAAGCGGTTTATGTCGGCGATCTCGTCTCGGTCTACGCCAATCTCGTGCGCGTCGGACGCACCTCGCTGACGGTGCATCTCGAGGCCTGGGCATTGCGGCGCAAGGAGCTTCATCCGTTCCTCGTCACCGACGGCAATTTCACCTATGTCTCGATCGACGACCACGGCCGTCCGCAGGAAATTCAGCGAAACGATCCGCCGATCGCGACGTAGTCGCGCGCGACGCTCTGCCTCATCCTGCGAGACGCGGCAATCGCTGCAGAACGCGGCGCGGGTGAGTCATCCTCGTCGCGGCTTCGCCAAGAACCAGTCATAAAACGGATGAGGTCCCGGCGTACTCAATTGCGTGTCGATTCGGGGTGGAAACGGCCTCAAATGCCTGGGAACCTTTGGGCATGAGTGCCGTTATTTGCCCGCACTGAGGGATCCACGGACCATGCCGGACAGCTACATCATTGAAGTCGATTCGCAGACCGCAGGTATCGTCGTTCGCTCTCAAGGAGGCTACTGCTTCTTCGCCTCGTCCCACCGCTTCAACCGTCTCGAAGGCCAGCTCTTCCGCAACGCCCGCGAAGCCGAACGCGCCGCGCGCAAGCTGGTTAACGGCGATGTGAAGGAGGCGGCGTAAGCGCCGTCATTCCGGGGCGCGCGAAGCGCGAGGCCGGAATTTTTTGCCGAGCACACATCTGCCCCACCTTCTCCCCTTGTGGGAGAAGGTGGCGCGAAGCGCCGGATGAGGCGTATGCATCCGCGAATCGATTGCGAGAGGTTTGCTCGTTGATAGAAACCCCTCACCCGTCTCGCGCTATCGCGGCGCGCCACCCTCTCCCACAAGGAGAGAGGGTTAATACGTCATCACAACTTCGTCGCAGCTCGCGACAGCAGCTTCCACTCGTCGCCCTGCTTCTGCCAGTTCATCAGGATGTGAAGATTGGTCGATACTTTTTTCCCGTCGGCCGCCATTTCCTGCTCGCCCAGCCAGTGGAAACGCACGATCGCTGCGGGGCCGACCACCTTGATGGTGGGGTCCTTGTATTCGATCGACAGGAATTTCGATTTGCCGTCGGTGGCGTTGGCGATGAAGGTTGCCTTGTCCTCGACCTTGCCGCTGGAATGGCTGTAGCTGAGATCGTCCCAGCACAGCGCAGCGAGCGCTTTCGGATCAGCCGCGATCTGGGCAAGGCGGAAGGCCTCGACCTTCTTCGCCACGGCTTCCTCGTCCGCCGAAGCGGCGAGCGCCGGCGCGGCCAACGCAAGCGCGGAGACGGCGAGAGTGGAGAGAGCCAGATCGCGTCGGTTGATCGTCATCGTTTCCTCCTTTTTGATCTTGCACCGAGTGTTGCAGTCGCGCGTGACTTTGTCGAGGGGCGCATTAGCGTCATGTGAATGCGTGATTGCGCGATCGGGACCGTATTGATACGTCTCGCGCATCGATGGGTCGCGCATTTGGGAAAGTACGGAAATGATCGAGGCCAGTTACGACGCGATGGGCAAGGCGTTGTTGTTCGACATCGACGGCACGCTCGCCGACACCGATCCGCTGCACTTGAAGGCGTTCAATCAGGTGCTCGGTCCGCACGGCCACGTCTTCGACCACGCGCGCTTCTCCAGGGAGCTGCAAGGTTTCGCCAATGTGGCGATCGGCGAGCGCTTTCTGCCCGACGAGGCGCCGGAGCGGCGCGCCCTGATCCTCGATGAGAAGGAGGAGGTCTTCCGCACGCTGGTGGCCGGGCAGATCGCACCGCTGCCGGGCCTGATGGCGCTGCTCGACCGGGCCGACACCGCCGGCATCCCCATGGTCGCCGTGACCAATGCGCCGCGCCTCAACGCCGAGCTGCTGCTGTCCGGTCTCGGCATCACGCATCGCTTCAAGGCGTTCGTGATCGGCGCCGAGCTGCCGCACGGCAAGCCGCATCCGCTGCCCTATCAGGAAGGGCTGCGTTTCGTCGGCGCGAGGCCGGAAACCTCGATCGCATTCGAGGATTCCCGCACCGGCGTGCAATCCGCCACGGCGGCCGGAATTCCCACCATCGGCATCCGGACCAGCCTCAGCCATGCCGACCTGGTTGGAGCAGGCGCGGTCACATCCGCGAGCGCGTTCGACGATCCGACGCTGCTCGCGCGTCTTGCGAACGCCATGGCGTGGTAAGAAATGGCGTGGTGAAGGCCCGTCATCCGTTAACCGTGATCGGCGTGCGCATTGACCGAAGGCGCGAACCGCCGCACCATGCATCACTTTGATTTGAGGCCGTTGCCGTGACCGGACTGACCCATCGCCAAGCCGAAATCCTCAACATCGCGCGCGCTTCCGGCCGCGTCATGGTCGAGGAGCTCGCGCGTCGCTTCGAAGTCTCGGCGCAGACTATCCGCAAGGATCTCAACGACCTCTGTGAACGGAGATCGCTGACCCGCATCCATGGCGGCGCCATCATCGCCTCCGGCGTCGAAAATCTCGCCTATGAGGCGCGCCGCTTCGTCGCCGCCGACGAGAAGAAGGCGATTGGGGCTGCCGCCGCCTCGCTGATCCCGAACGGCTGCTCGCTGTTCATCAATATCGGCACCACGACGGAGGAGGTCGCGAGCGCGCTGACCTCGCATGAGGATCTGCTCGTCATCACCAACAACCTCAACGTCGCGATGCTGCTCTACCGTCATCCGCGCATCGAGGTGGTGGTCGCGGGCGGCACGGTGCGGCGCGCCGACGGCGCCGTGGTCGGCTCGACCGCGACGCAGCTGATCGGCCAGTTCAAGGTCGACTATGCCATCATCGGCGCGTCCGCGATCGACGAGGAGGGGGCGCTGCTCGACTTCGACTATCGCGAGGTGCAGGTGGCGCAGGCCATCATCGCCAATGCCCGCAGCGTCATGCTGGTCGCCGATTCCACCAAGCTTCGCCGCAGCGCGCCGGTGCGGATCGCCCACATCACCCAGATCCAGACCTTCGTCACCGATCAGGAGCTCCCTGAGCGCCTCGCCACCATCTGCCACAGCAAGGGCATCGAGGTGGTCGAGGCGATGCCGAAGGGCGCGGATATCGACGATTCCCCGGCCGACGCCCAGGATGCCGCGCCGGAAGCCGCGCCAGTGGTGCGGCTGAGATAGGGGCTAAGCGTCGTCCCACGGGTTGAGCAGCGGAACGCCGAACGCAGCAAAATCCTTCACGTTGCGCGTGACGAGCGTGAGGCCGTGCGCGAGTGCGGTTGCTGCAAAGAAGCCGTCCATCACGGACAACGCAACGCCGCTCCTGCGGCTCTGAGCCATCAGATCGCCCCAGCGCTCGGCCACCGGCTGGTCGATCGGCAGGACGCGTTCGGCAAACCGTGCCGGCAGATCGTGGGCAAGCCAAGCCGCCAGCGCCGTGCGCCGGCGGCCGTCCTCCAGCAATGCGATGCCGCGGCGAAGCTCGGCGATCGAGGCAACACTGATGAACGCCCGGTCCTCGTCGATCGTATCAAGCCAAGCCAGAACTTTCGGTGAAGGCGTCGGCCGCTGAACCTCCGATAGCACATTGGTGTCGAGCAGCAGGTTCACGGCATTTCGTCGTGCGGCGCGTCGTGCACGCGGTCAAGCTCAAGGTCGGCGCCGCGCAGCGGCGAGGCCAGCAGGAATTCGGCGAGCGTGCCTTTGCGTGCGGCCTTGCGCGCCCATTCCTCGGCGGAAACGACCACCGCATTGGGCTTGCCGTGGCGGGTAATGACCTGCGGGCCGGTTTGGGCGCGGTCGATCACCTCGGATAGCCGTGCCTTGGCGTTGGCGAGCGTCCAGGTGTCGTCAGTCGGAAGCGAGTCGGGTGCAGCGTTGCGATCGGCCATGAGGTGTGAACCAATATGACTATCGTGACTATAATTCTGCCTGGTTGACTATTCAAGAGCGTGGCTGCTTCTCGGATTGCTGTTCAATCTGCTCATTTCCGCGGCCTCATTGCCCACCAGAAAGTTTCGCTTTCACTTCCTTCCGCCTCTCTTTCATCTTGCTTTCGTTTTTTGGTGTGATCTAATCAAAAACGAAAGTAGCCGTTCGACGGAACGAGCGGTCGCCGGGGGATGCGTCTGTTGGAGCGTATTTTCGATCTCGCCATCATCGGAGGCGGTGTTAACGGCTGCGGCATCGCGCGCGACGCGGTGGGCCGCGGCAACACGGTTTTCCTGTGCGAAATGAACGATCTGGCGAGTGGGACATCGTCCTGGTCGACCAAGCTGGTGCATGGCGGCCTGCGCTATCTCGAATATTACGAGTTTCGCCTGGTCCGCGAGGCGCTGATCGAGCGCGAGATCCTGTGGGGGATCGCGCCCCATATCATCCGCCCCCTGCGTTTCGTCCTGCCGCACCATGCCGGCCTGCGTCCCGCCTGGTTGCTGCGCTTGGGCCTCTTCCTCTATGACCACATCGGCGGCCGGCACCTGCTGCCCGCCACGCGCTCGGTCGATCTGAGGCGCGACGAGGTCGGCAAGCCGCTGATCCCGAATCGCTATGCCCGCGCCTTCGAATATTCCGACTGTTTCGTCGATGACGCCCGCCTCGTCGTGCTCAACGCGCGCGATGCCGCCGACAAGGGCGCCGAGATCCGGACCCGCACCCGCGCCACCGAGATTCGCCAGTCCGGCGGCCTCTGGACGGTCAGCATGGTCAATACGCTGACCGGCGAGCGCTCGCAGGTCCGGGCGCGCGCGCTCGTCAATGCCGGCGGTCCCTGGGTCGAGGACGTGCTCGGCCGTGGCGCCGGCGTCAATGCGAAGGCAAAAGTCCGCCTGGTGCAGGGCTCACATATCGTCGTGAAGAAACTCTACGATCACGACCGTGCCTACATGTTCCAGAATGCCGATGGCCGCATCATCTTCGTCATCCCGTACCAGGACGATTTCACGCTGATCGGCACCACCGATCGCGATTATGACGGCGATCCCGCCAAGGTGAAGGCGACGGCTGAGGAGATCCAGTATCTCTGCACCGCGGCGAGCGAATACCTCGCCAAGCCGGTCACGCCGGATGACGTGGTCTGGACCTATTCCGGCGTGCGGCCGCTCTATGACGACGGCGCGAGCGAAGCCAAGGCCGCGACGCGCGACTACGTGTTCGAGCTCGACACGCCCGGCGGCGTGCCGCTGCTGTCCATCTATGGCGGCAAGATCACGACCTATCGCAGGCTCGCCGAAGAGGCCCTGGAACGCCTTGCGCCCTATCTTCGCAGCGCGAAAGCGCGCGAGGGCTGGACCGGCAAATGGCCGCTGCCCGGCGGCGACATGGATGTGTCGGATATCGACGGGCTGATCGCCGAGCTCCAGCGCGGCTATTCCTTCCTCAGCCATGAGCACGCAAGGCGGCTCGCGCGCGCCTATGGCACGCGGGCGATGAAGCTGCTCGGCGATGCGAAATCATTGGCCGATCTCGGCCAGGCCTTCGGCGCAACCCTGACCGAGCGCGAGGTCCGCTATCTCATAGCCAATGAATGGGCCGTCACGGCGGAGGACGTGGTCTGGCGCCGTTCCAAGCTCGGCCTGCGACTATCTGCCGACGAGATTGCGACGCTCGACGACTGGATCAGGACCCACGCCGTGCCGCAAAGTCCCCTGCTGGAAGCGGGAGGACGCTCATGACCGTGACACTGGATCACGTGACCCGGACCGTCGAGGGTGTCGAGCACATCCGCGACGTCTCCCTGACGCTCGAGAGCGGTACGCTCAACGTCCTGCTCGGGCCGACGCTGTCGGGCAAGACCTCGATCATGCGGCTGCTCGCCGGTCTCGACAAGCCGACCACGGGCAAGGTGCTGGTCAACGGCAAGGACGTTACCGGCGTCGACGTGCGCCAGCGCTCGGTCGCGATGGTCTATCAGCAGTTCATCAACTACCCTTCGTTCACGGTCTACGAGAACATCGCCTCGCCCCTGCGCGTGCAGGGCAAGCCTCGCGACGAGATCGAGGCGCGCGTGGCGGAGGCGGCAAAGCTGCTGCGGCTCGAGCCGTTCCTGAAGCGGACGCCGCTCCAGCTCTCCGGCGGCCAGCAGCAGCGCACCGCGATCGCGCGGGCGCTGGTCAAGGGCGCCGACCTCGTGCTGCTCGACGAGCCGCTCGCCAATCTCGACTACAAGCTGCGCGAGGAGCTGCGCGCCGAATTGCCGCGCATCTTCGAGGCCTCGGGTGCGATCTTCGTCTATGCCACCACAGAGCCGACCGAGGCGCTGCTGCTCGGCGGCAACACGGTGTGCATGTGGGAGGGCCAGGCGCTGCAGATGGGCGAGACCGCCAGCGTCTACCGCCGGCCGAAGACCTTGCGCGTCGCGCAGGTCTTTTCCGATCCGCCGCTCAACCTCGTCGGCATCGAGAAGAAGAATGGCTCCGTGCAATATGCCGGCGGCATCGCGTCACCGGCCTCGGGGCTGTATTCGTCGCTGGCTGACGGCGCCTATCGCGTCGGCTTTCGCGCGCATCAGCTCGCGCTCGCCAATGGCGAGGCCGACCGCCATGCCTTCCATGCCACTGTCACGGTGACCGAGATCACCGGTTCGGAGAGTTTCGTGCATCTGACCCGCGATGGTTCGAACTGGGTGGCGGTGCTGCACGGCGTGCACGAATTCGAGCCGGGCCAGACGCTCGACGCCGTGCTTGACCCGAATGATGTCTTCGTGTTCGACGCGGCGGATCGCCTCGTCGCGGCACCAAGCATAGCGTTTTCAAGCGAAGCGCGTAGCGGTTCGCGTGAAGAAAACGCGTCGAACAGAAAAAGCTCTTGAGGGAGGTGCGCCATGGCTCGCATTGACCTCGTCGATCTCGCGCATTCCTACGGCGGCAACGACGCCGCCCCGGAGAGCTTTGCGCTCAAGCCTGTCACCATGACGTGGCGGCAGGGCGGCGCCTATGCGCTGCTGGGCCCGAGCGGCTGCGGCAAGACCACGCTGCTGAACGTCATTTCCGGCATCATCACGCCGTCGCGGGGGAAGATCCTGTTCGACGGCAAGGACATCACACCGTTGTCGACCCAGAAGCGGAACATCGCCCAGGTGTTCCAGTTTCCGGTGATTTACGACACCATGACGGTGGGGCAGAACCTGGCGTTCCCGCTGAAAAATCGCGGCGTGCCGAAGGCCGAGATCGACAAGCGCGTCGCCGAGATCGGCCGTCTGCTCGACCTCGAACCATATCTGAACCGCAAGGCCACCCGACTCACCGCCGATGCCAAGCAGAAGATCTCGCTCGGCCGCGGCCTCGTCCGCTCGGACGTCGCCGCCGTGCTGTTCGACGAGCCGCTGACGGTGATCGATCCCGAGCTGAAATGGCAGCTCCGCTCCAAGCTGAAGGCGCTGCATCGTGAGCTCGATCTCACGATGATCTACGTCACCCACGACCAGACCGAAGCGCTGACCTTCGCCGATACCGTCGTCGTCATGCACGACGGCCGCGTCGTGCAGAGCGGCACGCCGGCCGAACTGTTCGACAAGCCGGCGCACACCTTCGTCGGCTATTTCATCGGCTCGCCCGGCATGAACATCCTGCCGGCGGAGGTGCGGGGGCGCGAGGCCAGGATCGGCGGCCACGTGATCGCGCTCGATCGCAGCTACGACAGTCTGCCTTCGGGCGCCAAGATCGAGATCGGCGTCCGTCCCGAATTCGTGGAGGTCGTTGCGCCCGCGCCCGGCCTGCTCGTCGCCAGGATCGAGCGCATCGACGATCTCGGCCGCATCCGCTTCGCGCGCGTGCGCGTCGGCGACGCGAAGCTGGCCGCGCGCGCACCGGCCGGCTTCACCAGCGCGGACGGCAGCGCCGGGCTGAAATTCGATCCGTCGCACGTGCACGTCTATGCCGACAGCCTTCTGGTGGAGGGAGCCGCCTGATGGACAAGACCGTCAACCAAAAAGCCTGGTTCCTGGTGCTGCCGGTGTTCCTGGTCGTCGCCTTCTCGGCGGTGCTGCCGTTGATGACCGTGGTGAACTATTCGATGCAGGACACGTTCGGCAACAACCAGTTCTTCTGGAACGGTGTCGGCTGGTTCAAGGAGCTGCTCGATCCCTCGACCGATCTCGGAGGCCGCTTCCTCGCTTCCCTCGGCCGCAACCTGTTCTTCTCGCTGGTGATCCTCGCCATCGAGGTGCCGCTCGGCATCGTCGTCGCGCTGTCGATGCCGCGCGAGGGCTGGACGGTTGCAGCCTGCCTCGTGATTCTCGCGCTGCCGCTTCTGATTCCGTGGAACGTGGTCGGGACGATCTGGCAGATCTTCGGCCGCCCGGACATCGGCCTGCTCGGCTATACCCTCAACGCGATGGGCTTGGACTACAATTACGTCTCCAACGACGTCGACGCCTGGATCACCGTCATCGTGATGGACGTCTGGCACTGGACCAGCCTCGTCGCGCTGCTCTGCTACGCCGGCCTGAAGTCGATTCCCGAAGCCTACTACCAGGCCGCGCAGATCGACGGCGCCTCGCGCTGGGCCGTGTTCAAGGCGATCCAGCTGCCGAAGATGAATCGCGTGCTGCTGATCGCCGTGCTGCTGCGCTTCATGGACAGCTTCATGATCTACACCGAGCCGTTCGTCGTCACCGGCGGCGGACCCGGCAATTCCACGACCTTCGTGTCGATCGAGCTGGTCAAGATCGCGCTCGGCCAGTTCGATCTCGGCAAGGCCGCCGCGCTGTCGCTGGTCTACAATCTGATCATCCTGATCGTCTGCTGGATCTTCTACACCGTCATGACCAATGCCGGCGTCGAACGCAAAGTCCAGGCTTCGAGCGAGCCGGCGGTGGAGCCCAAGCCTTCGGCCGCGCTCAAGCCAGTGCCCGCACTCAAGCCGAAGGAAGGAGTGGCCTGATGCATTCGATTCCCGGCCGCCGCCTCATCATGGGGTTGTTCCTGGTCTTCCTGCTGCTGCCGATCTACTGGCTGGTCAACATGAGCTTCAAGACCAACAGCGAGATCGTCTCGACGATGACGCTGTGGCCGCACACCCCGACGCTCCAGCACTACAAGCGCATCTTCACCGACGAGAGCTGGTACTCGGGCTACATCAACTCGCTCCAATACGTCATCCTCAACACCGTCATCTCGATCTCGGTGGCGCTGCCCGCGGCCTACGCGTTCTCGCGCTACCGTTTCCTCGGCGACAAGCACCTGTTCTTCTGGCTGCTGTCGAACCGCATGGCGCCGGCCGCGGTCTATGCGCTGCCGTTCTTCAACCTCTATTCGGCGATCGGCCTGTTCGATACGCCGTGGGCGGTCGCGCTGGCGCACTGCATCTTCAACGTGCCGCTGGCGGTGTGGATCCTCGAAGGCTTCGTCTCCGGCGTGCCGCGCGAGATCGACGAGACCGCCTTCCTCGACGGCTATTCCTTCCCGCGCTTCTTCATCAAGATCCTGGTGCCGCTGATCGCGAGCGGCATCGGCGTCGCCGCCTTCTTCTGCTTCATGTTCTCCTGGGTCGAGCTCCTGCTCGCGCGCACGCTGACCTCGGTGTCGGCCAAGCCGATCGCCGCGATCATGACGCGCACGGTGTCGGCCGCCGGCATGGACTGGGGCCTGCTCGCCGCCGCCGGCGTGCTCACCATCATTCCGGGCGCGCTGGTGATCTGGTTCGTCCGCAACTATATCGCGCGCGGTTTCGCGCTCGGCCGGGTGTAACGCGCATGATCCCGAAAAGTGGAAGCCGGTTTTCGGAACAGATCATGCGCAAGGAGTAAGAGCAATGGAGTCTATCGCATGGATGGCCTGGACGCTGCCGACCGCGATCTTCTTCGTCGCGCTCGCCTGCACCCTGGCCGTGATGACCTGGCTCGCCGCGGTCTATCCGGAGGCCGAGCGCGTCGGCGTGCTGCGCATCCCGACCACGCGCGGTGATCGCCTGTTCATCTCGCTGATCGCGGCCGCCGTCATCCACCTCGCGTGGATCGGTCTCGTCGGCACCGACCCCATCGCCACGCTGCCGATCGGCGAGGAGGGTTTTGAGATTTCGAGCCTGTGGCTCGCAAGCGGAATTTCGCTGGTCACGGCCGTGCTCATCTTCCGCACGGTCTGAAACTGGCGAAGGGACGGCCAGATCCGGGACCAACCCGGGCCTGTATAAAAGTTTGTCGCTGCAACGGAGGAACAACATGCGACAGTTTAGGAGAAGGAAAGGTCCATTGACCAAGAGTAGCTTTTTGACCATGTCCAGCGCCGCCGCGATCGTGGCGGTGTCGCTTGCGGTCTCGGCGCCGGTCCGCGCCGCCGATGAGGCCGTGATCCAGAAATGGATCGCGGAATTCCAGCCCTCGACGCTGTCGAAGGAAGACCAGAAGAAGGAGCTGGAGTGGTTCGCCAAGGCCGCCGAGCCCTTCAAGGGCATGGAGATCAACGTCGTCTCCGAGACCATTACCACCCACGAATACGAAGCGCAGACGCTGGCGAAAGCGTTCTCCGAACTCACCGGCATCAAGCTCAAGCACGACCTCATCCAGGAAGGCGACGTCGTGGAGAAGCTGCAGACCCAGATGCAGTCCGGCAAGAACGTCTATGACGGCTGGATCAACGACTCCGACCTGATCGGCACCCACTTCCGCTACGGCCAGACCATCGCGCTGTCGGACTACATGACCGGCGAGGGCAAGGACGTCACCGACCCCATGCTCGACGTCAACGACTTCATCGGCAAGTCGTTCGGCACCGGGCCGGACGGCAAGCTCTATCAGCTGCCCGACCAGCAGTTCGCCAACCTCTACTGGTTCCGCTACGACTGGTTCACCAATCCCGAGTTCAAGGCCAAGTTCAAGGCCAAGTACGGCTACGAGCTCGGCGTGCCCGTGAACTGGTCCGCCTATGAGGACATCGCCGAGTTCTTCACCAACGACGTCAAGGAGATCAACGGCGTCAAGGTCTACGGCCATATGGACTATGGCAAGAAAGACCCCTCGCTCGGCTGGCGCTTCACCGACGCCTGGCTGTCGATGGCCGGCAACGGCGACAAGGGCATTCCGAACGGTCTGCCGGTCGACGAATGGGGCATCCGCATGGAGGGCTGCCGTCCGGTCGGCTCTTCCGTCGAGCGTGGTGGCGACACCAACGGTCCGGCGGCGGTCTACTCGATCACCAAATATCTCGAGTGGATGAAGAAGTACGCGCCTCCGCAGGCCCAGGGCATGACCTTCTCCGAGTCCGGCCCCGTGCCGGCGCAGGGCAACATCGCCCAGCAGATGTTCTGGTACACCGCCTTCACCGCCGACATGGTGAAGCCGGGCATCGCCGTGATGAACGCGGACGGTACGCCGAAATGGCGTATGGCTCCGTCGCCGCATGGCTCGTACTGGAAGGAAGGCATGAAGCTCGGCTACCAGGATGCCGGCTCGCTCACGCTGCTGAAGTCGACCCCGCCGGACCGCCGCAAGGCAGCCTGGCTCTATCTCCAGTTCATCGTCTCCAAGTCGGTGAGCTTGAAGAAGAGCCATGTCGGTCTCACCTTCATCCGTGAATCCGACATCTGGGACAAGTCGTTCACCGAGCGTGCGCCGAAGCTCGGCGGCCTGATCGAGTTCTACCGCTCGCCCGCGCGCGTGCAGTGGACCCCGACCGGCAACAACGTGCCCGACTATCCGAAGCTCGCACAGCTCTGGTGGCAGAACATCGGCGATGCCTCGTCCGGTGCGAAGACCCCGCAGCAGGCGATGGATGCCCTCGCGGCCGCTCAGGACTCCGTGATGGAGCGTCTGGAGAAGTCCGGCGTGCAGGGTGCCTGCGGTCCGAAGCTCCACAAGAAGGAGAAGCCGGAGTACTGGTTCGCGAAGGCCGAAAAGGACGGCACCGTCGCGCCCCAGCGCAAGCTCGCCAACGAGAAGCCGAAGGGTGAGACGGTCGACTACGACACGCTGATCAAGTCGTGGCCGGCGAGCCCGCCGAAGCGCGCGGAAGCGAAGTAAGCGGCGCTTGGAGAGTCACAAACACGAAAGGCCGGGAGCGATCCCGGCCTTTTTCTTTTGTGCTTATGGTGACGAGCTTGTGGGAAACGCGTCCCACACACTCGGTGTCATTGCCCACCTAGTGCGCAATTGCGCACAGGGGCGGGCAATCAGAGCTGGCCCCGGTTGTTTGGACAGCGCCCCGCTGGATTTAAGTGGATTCCTGCCGGGTTATGCTGAACGCGGGGCTTTACGGTTTTGTCGTTGCGTCGGGAGGGCGTAGCCCGACCAGAGCGACGACAAAACCGTCGGCGACGGTCATGCGGCCATCACCATAGCTTGCGTGCCGAAGTAAGCCTCGTCGGGCGTGCGCCCGTCAAGGCTCGAGTGAGGGCGTCCCTGATTGTAGAAGGCCAGATACTTGGCAATTGACGCTCGCGCCTCGGACACGCTGTCGTAGGCGCGGAGATATACTTCTTCGTATTTGACCGTGCGCCAGAGCCGCTCGACAAACACGTTGTCGCGCCAGGCGCCCTTGCCGTCCATGCTGATGGCGATCTTCGCGTCCAGCAGCACATCGGTGAACTCGAGGCTGGTGAACTGGCTGCCCTGATCCGTGTTGAAAATCTCGGGCCTGCCGTGCTTCGCCAACGCCTCCTGGACCGCTTCGACGCAGAAGGCCGCCTCCATTGTGATCGAGACGCGATGGGCCAGGACCCGTCGGCTGAACACATCGACGACCGCCGCGAGATAGACGAAGCCACGCCGCATCGGAATGTAGGTGATGTCCATTGCCCACGCATGGTCGGGCCGCTCGATCTTCAATCCGCGCAACAGGTACGGGTAGATCTTGTGACCCGGAGCCGGCTTGCTCGTGTTCGGGCGACGATAGACCGCCTCGATCCCCATGCGCTTCATCAGCGTCGCGATGTGGCGGCGACCGGCGTATACGCCCTCCCGCCGCAGCAACGATCGCAGCATACGCGCTCCCGCGAAGGGATAATCGAGATGCAGCTCATCGAGCCGACGCATCAAGGCAAGGTCCTCGGCCGAAACTGGCCGAGGTTCATAGTAGACCGTGCTGCGAGCCAGCTTCAGGACCTTCGCCTGGCGCACGATAGAAAGATCATGATCGCGGTCGATCATCGCTTTGCGCTCAGCAGGCCCGCCTTGGTGAGCGCGCCGGACAAAAAATCGTTTTCCAACGCCAGCTCGCCGATCTTGGCATGTAACGCCTTCAAATCGACCGGCGTCTCGGCCGATGTCTTGTCATGCCCAAACACGCCGGCGGCGCCTTCCAGGAGCTGGTTTTTCCAGATCGTGATCTGGTTCGGATGAACATCAAACAGTTGCGCCAGCTCCGCCAGTGTCTTGTCGCCTTTGACCGCAGCCAAAGCAACCTTCGCCTTGAATGCCGGAGAATGCGTCCGGCGGCTCTTCTTCGTCATCTTCGCTCCTGATTCGCAGCAAGAATCCTCGCCGCTGTCAGGCAGAAAATCCACTCAAGCTACTGTCCGAATTTGCGGGGCCAGCTCTATCCAGTATTCCAGAGGCGGTCGTGATTGAATCGAGGGGCCGCGGCGTACTGGATGCCCCGCTTTCGCGGAGCATGACAGCGTCGCAGGTGGATGGGCCCTCACTCCGCCGGCTCGGCCGCCAGCGTCGGATAGTCCGTGTATCCCTTCGCGCCGCCGCCGTAGAACGTGTTCTTGTCCCAGTCGTTCAGTGCCGCGCCCCGCTTCAGCCGCTCGACCAGGTCGGGGTTGGAGATAAAGGGCTTGCCGAAGGCGATGAGATCGGCCGCGTTCGCGTCCAGCACCTTGGTCGCAAGCTCGAAATCATAGCCGTTGTTGGCGACGTAGGCGCCGGAGAAGCGCTTGCGCAAGGACGCATAGTCGAACGGCGCGATGTCGCGCGGCCCGCCGGTGGCGCCTTCGACGACGTGGAGATAGACCAGCTTGAGCGCGTTGAGCCCGTCGACGATGTGATCGAACAGCGGCTGCGGGCTGCTGTCGGAGAGGTCGTTGGCCGGCGTGACCGGCGAGATGCGGATGCCGGTGCGATCGCTGCCGGCCTCGGTGGCGACGGCCTTGGCGACTTCCAGCATCAGCCGTGCGCGGTTCTCGATCGAGCCGCCATAGGCGTCAGTGCGCTTGTTGGCACCGTCCCTGGCGAACTGGTCGAGCAGATAGCCGTTGGCGCCGTGGATCTCGACGCCGTCGAAGCCGGCTTCCAGCGCGTTCTTCGTCGCACGCTTGAAGTCGTCGATAATCCCGGGAATTTCGGAGAGTTCGAGCGCGCGCGGCTCGGAGACGTCGGCGAAGCCGCCGTTGACGAAGGTCTTGCCCTTGGCGCGGATCGCACTCGGCGCGACCGGGGCTGCGCCATTGGCCTGAAGGTCGACATGCGAGATGCGGCCGACATGCCAGAGCTGGATGAAGATCTTGCCGCCGCGCTCATGCACGCGGTCCGTGACCTTGCGCCAGCCGGCGACCTGGTCCTTGCTGTAGATGCCGGGCGTGTCCTGGTAGCCCTGGCCCTGCTGCGAGACCTGGCTCGCTTCGGTGATCAGGAGCCCTGCGGAGGCGCGCTGGCCGTAATAATCGGCCGCCAGCGGACTCGGAACGAATGTGCCGGGCGCTGCACGGTTGCGCGTCAGCGGCGCCATCACCAGGCGATTGGCCAGCGTGATCGGCCCGAGCTTGTAGGTCTCAAACAATTTGGTCGAACGGCTCATTGGGAATGCTTCCAGGCGGTGAGAGGTCCCGAACACTTGTGCATCGCGGCATCAGGCGCAAGGGAAGAGCCATACGGAAAGTGCAGGCGAGCTACGCGGCAGCGCCCGCGTAGCATAAATCATGTGCAATTCCGGCCGCCGCAGCGGGATTCCGCTACGCGGCCGTGCGATCCGGAAAATCAGTTCGTGCCCATGAAATCGCGCTTGCCGATCTCGACGCCGTTGTGGCGCAGGATGCCGTGGGCGGTCGCGGCGTGGAAATAGAAGTTCGGCAGCGAGAACGAGCTCAGGAATTGCTGTCCCTTCATGGTGATGGATTTGTCCGGGCCGGCCGGGAAGGTGACGTCCCTGGCATCGGCGCCCTCGAACTGCTCGGGCTTGAACGACTTCACATAGTCGATGGTCTTCGCCAGCCGCTGCTTCAATTCCGCGAAGCTGGTCTCGGTGTCGGGCGTTGTGGGCACTTCGCTGTGAGTGAGCCGGGCGCAGCCCTTGGCGGCGAAATCGCTGACGAGCTGGACCTGCCTCGACAACGGCAACATGTCCGGAAACAGGCGCGAGTCGAGCAGGACGCCGGGATCGATCTTTTTCACCGCGCAATGCGCCTCGGCTTTGGTGAGCAGCCCGGTCACGCTGTTCAGCATCTGCAGATAGGCGGGGACGACGGCGTCGTAGAAGGACATGTGATGCTCGCTTCAATGGTGGGAAATCTCAGGAGAAAACCTGAGCCACTCACATGGGAGCCTCATGGAAAAATACAATCGCAGAGCGCGGCTTGTGCGATGCGAAAATTCTACGGCGTCATCCTCGCTGTCATCGCCCGGCTTGACCGGGCGATCCAGTACGCCGAGACAGTTTTGGTTGAATCGATAGGCCGCGGCGTACTGGATGCCCCGGTCGAGCCGGGGCATGACGGAGGAGGGTTTAGCGGATCGTCGCCTGGGGCTGCGCCTGCGCCGTGCCGCCGCGCATTCGCGCCAGCAGCTCCGCCGTCGGCCAGGAATCGGCCGGCAGGCCGTATTTGATCTGCATCGCCTTCACGGCAGTGCGGCTCTGCTGGCCGAGCACGCCGTCGACCTTGCCAACATTGTAGCCGGCGCGCACCAGCAGCTGCTGCAATTCCTTGAGCTCGTTGAACGGCAGCTGCGCGACCGGCGAGGAGGGCTTGCGCATCGGCGCGGCGCCGGCGATGCGCGAGGCGAGATAGCCCGCGGTGGTCGAGTAGATCAGCGAGTTGTTCCATTCAGTGTAGGCCGCGAAATTCGGATAGGCGAGGAAGGCCGGACCAAAGCGGCCCATCGGCAGCAGCACGGACGCTGCAAGATTGTCATTCGGCAGCGGCCGTCCGTCGGAATAGGTGACGCCCAGCTGCGCCCATGTCGAGCGCGGCTCGCGCACCGTGAGATCGGTCTTCTCCCACGGCAGGTTGGGCGGCACCTTGATCTCCTCCAGCCACGGCTCGCCGCGCCGCCACTTCAAACCATTGGCGATGTAATTCGCGGTCGAGCCGATCACGTCGGCCGGCGACCGCAACAGGTCGCGCCGTCCGTCGCCGTCATAGTCGACCGCGTAGTTGACATAATGCACGGGCAGGAACTGCGTCTGCCCGAGCTCGCCGGCCCAGGAGCCGATCATCTCGTCGGGATGCAGATCGCCGCGGTCGATGATCTTCAGTGCGGCGATGGTCTCGCCCACGAACATCTCGGAGCGGCGGCAGTCATAGGCCAGCGACACCAGCGATTTCAGCGTCGGCAGATTGCCCATGTTGGCACCGAAGTCGCTCTCGAGTCCCCAGAATGCGGCGATCACGGCCGGCGGCACGCCATATTCCTTTTCGGCGCGTGCAAAGGCCGCGGCGTATCGCTTGATGTGCTGCTGTCCGTTCTGCATGCGATAGGGCGCCGCCATGCGGCCGGCGAATTCGGTGAAGAGCTGGCCGAACACGCGCTGGCCACGGTCGCGGTTGACGATGCCCTGGTCGTAGACGAGATACGGCGAAGCCTCCGCGATCGTGCGCTGCGACACGCCGGCAGCCACAGCCTGTTGCTTCACGTCCGCCAGGAAGCGATCGAAGCTCGCACCATTGTGGCATGAGGCCGCGCGCGGCGAGGGGGCCTTGGGCGCTGCGGGCCTGGCGGGAGGTGGAAGCATCTGGGCGGAAGCGGTGGCGGTGCACGCGAGAAGCGTGACTGCCGCGATCAGAAATCGGGTCTGGACCATGGGAGTTCCGGCGGGGAAAGGACAGGCGTGGATTCGCCTGAAGTTTAGGAGAAGTGACGGCCTCAGGCCATCCTTTCCATGCTCGGCCAGCGCAGGGAATGCGGGCGATGTCGCGCCGGCCTAGCCGAACAGCCGCATCAGCAGCGCTTTCCCGACCGGCAGCGCCCTCACTCCCCGAAAGGCGCGAACATACTCGCCGGCATAGAATGCCCTGATCGCGTGCACGCGCGTATCCATGCCTTCCTCGAACCGCACGGCGAATCCGTCCGCGGTCCGCCGTACCACGATGGCCGCGATCGGGCGGCCGTAGATGCGGCATTCGATCGTGCTGCCCGGCGCCGGCGGATCGGGATCGATCAGGCGAGCGCCCGTGATGGAGATGTCGCCGAGCCGCGCGAGATGCGACCTGCCGTCGTGGCGCAGCAGGACGGTCTCATTGCGGCTGAACCGCTCCGCCTTTCGCTTGCGCGGCTGCTCGATGCAGACGAAGCAGACCACGGTGAGGATGACCGCGTTGTAGAGGCTCCAGGCCAGGGCCAGTCCGCCATAGGCGATGTTTTCGCCGCGCAGGTGGAGGATGAAGGCATAGGCGATGGCTGCGAGCGTGATGACGAGCGCGCCGCCATAGAGCCGCAGCAGCGGCCATTCGACGAATCGCCTGTTGCGGTCGCCGCCTTTCGCGGTGACCTTGAACTTGTGTCCTGTCGGCTTCAACAGGCCGGCCGCCACCGCCTTGAGCACTGCAGGCGCCGCGATGAGCTGCGAGACGTCCGTCATCATCGCGAGCGAGCGGCCGCGCGACAGCCAGGCCATGCTGAGACCATGCCAGACATAGAAAGGCAGAAAGAAGCGCAACAGCTCGGTGAGGTCGGCCTGAACCGCCTTGATGCCGAACAGCAGGAACAACCAGGGCACGACGAGGCCCGCCACCTTCGACGCGTACACCGCCGACCAGCTCATGAAGGCGTCGGTCAGCGAGAGCCGGTCGATAAAAGCCAGCTTCGAGTCCCGCGACAGCGGCCCGCTACGACCGCGCACGATCTGCATCAAGCCGAGGCACCAGCGGGCGCGCTGGGTGATGTATTCCTTCAGCCCCTCCGGCGCGAGCCCGATCGTCAGGCGCTCGTTGAGATAGATCGTGTTGAGGCCGTATTCCTTGAGGCGCAGCGTGACGAGGTAGTCTTCGGTCACCGAATCGGTCGGAAATCCGCCGATTTGCATCAGCCCGGCATAGCGAATCAGGGACGAGGTGCCGCAGCAAAACGCGACGCCCCAGGCGTCCTTGGCCGGCAGCAGGATGTCGAAGAAGAAGCGCTGCTCGTCGGGCCAGACATCGGTCGCGGCAAGGTTGGTCTGGATCGGATCTGGATTGATGAAGTGCTGCGGCGTCTGCACTACGCCAACCGACTCGTCGTCCATGAGCGAGATGGTACGCGCAAGGAAATCGGGCCGCGGCACGAAGTCCGCATCGAGAATGGCGACGAATTCCGGCCGCTCCGGCAGCGCGCCGACATGCCTGAGTGCATGGTTGATGTTGCCGGCCTTGGCGTGGAGGTTGTCGTGCCGCGTGAGATAATGGCAGCCGAGCTCGCCCGAAAGGCGCCGCAGCCAGGGCCGCCGTCCATCGTCCAGTACCCAGACGCGGTAGTGGCCGTAGGCCATGCCGGTCGCGCCGATGATGGTGCGTTCGAGGATCGGCCGTTCCTCGTTGTAGGTGCAGATGAAGACGTCGATCAACGGCGCACGCGGATCGGTGGCACGGCCGTCGACCCTCGCTGCGCCGGTGCGGTCGCGCGTCCGGCTCAGGAACAGCAGCGACAACGCGACCGCGACGAGCGAGGCCGCTTCCAGCAGCAGGAATGGGTAGCCGGCCATGGCATCGAGGGTCAGATGCGGCGGCGGGAGCGTCGAGGTGACACGCCAATGGAGATAACGCAGCAACAGGGCCACCGACACGATCGTCAGGAACGAGCGCGCCATCGTGCTGTCGCGCCTGAGCAGCGGCACGATCGCCATGAAGGCGCCGAGCGCAATCAGGCCGGGCGTCAGCGCCATCATCGCGGCGCTGTCTCACGCCGGGCGAATACGACACGGCCGGTGCGTCCCACGGTGCAGGCGCGGGTCGCGGCATCGCGCGATGCCACGGTCACGCGATAGGGCTCCTTGCTCAGCGCATCCGGGTTGATGGCGAGATTGGCGGGTGCACCGGCGGCGCCGGTCAGATTGACCACGGTGCCGAGGATCGGCTCGCCGCCGTCATTCGGCTCGAAAGTCGCGCGATCGCCGAGCTGCAGGCGGTTGTAGACGGCCTCGGTGACGTTGGCGGTGATGACGGCGCCGCTGCAATCGAGCACCTTGAGCAGGGGCTGGCCGGCCTGTACGTCCTCGCCGGGCGAGGTCATCATCTCCCAGACGCGCCCCGCGACGGGTGTCGTGATGTTGGCTTCGGACAGGTCGGCGAAGCGGACCTCCTCGACGATGATCTCGTTGGCAAGCCAGGCGATGTCGGTGTCGGTGCGGGCGAGATCGGCTTCGAGGTCGCCGGCGCGCTGACGCATCTCCTCTTCGCGCTGCACCGAGCTCGGCCGGTCGTTATAGCTGTCGCCGAGGAACGAGCCGTTCTGCGCCGCGGCGAGCTCGACCCTGGCGGCATCCAGCCGCTTGCGCGCGCCGAGCTCGGTCTGCTGTGACACGGAGAGCTCGCGCGTCAGCCGCGACAGCTCGACGGTCGAGACATTGCCGGTTTTGGCCAGCGCCGCGGCGCGTTCGACGGCGGCGCTGGCCTCCTCGCGCCGCGCCGCCGCCGCCTCGATCGAGGTCTGGATCTCGGCGATGCGGGCTCCGAGCTGGAGCACGCGTCCGTCGCGGAATTGCGCGGCCTGCCGCGCCAGGTCCTTTTGCGCGGCCTGCGCCGAGGCAAGCTTGGCGGCAAGACTCGGCCGCTCGTTCTCCAGGCGCGATTTCTGCCGCCGGAGATCGTCGAGCAGGGTGCGATCGCCGCGCGAGTTGACGACGCGCAGGACGACGGTTCCGGCCTCCAACTCGGTCTGGTCGGTGACGCGCTGGGCGGCCGCGACGCGCCCACCGATGGGCGTGCGCAACGTGACGAGGCGGGAATTCAGCACCGCCTCGACGCTCGAATTCTCCCAGATCGCGCGCAGCGGCAGCCAGCCGAACACGGCGACGATGGCGAGCCCAATGGCGATCTTGGCACCGCGCCGCAGATACGACCAGCGACGTCCGGATTCCGGCGCCGTCTGCCCGTCCGGCACGGGGCTGGGCTCGTCATGGGCGAACAGCTGCTCGTGCAGCGCCTCCTGCAAGCCCTTCGCGTCAGTCTTGCTCTCGTTAGGGGAGGGAGTGGATGTGGGGTCGACGGAGGCGGCGCGTGAGCGGTCCATCATGACGGTCACCTTGCTGACGAGATGCCAACGGAACCGGCCAATGCACAAGAACCGTGCGACGTACCCGGCAACCGCGGATTAAGCCAATCCTGCGCTTTCCAGGTTGCTAAGTGTCCACGTGTGTTTTTGCGCAAATAACCGTCAAGGTTTAGCGGGGACCGAAAGGCTGGCCGCATGCCATGGATCTGCGGCCCGGCGACGCACGAACCTTGCGGTCATCGGCGGCATTCATACCTCGTGGATGCCGGCCGAAGGCTTGCCCGCGGCCGCTCCAGGAGACGGCCATGAACTATTTTCGTACCGCAATGCTGCTCGCAGGCCTGACCGCCCTGTTCATGGGCGTCGGCTATCTCATCGGCGGCGCCTCGGGCGCCATGATCGCGCTCGTCATTGCCGCCGCGACCAATCTCTTCACCTACTGGAACTCCGACCGCATGGTGCTGTCGATGTACGGCGCCCATGAGGTCGACCGTTCGACCGCACCGGAGCTGGTCGGCCTCGTCGCCGAGCTTGCCGGGCGCGCCGGCCTGCCGATGCCGCGCGTGTTCGTGATGGACGAGGTGCAGCCCAATGCGTTCGCGACCGGCCGCAACCCGGAGAACGCCGCAGTTGCCGTCACCACCGGCCTGATGAACCAGCTCAGCCGCGAGGAGCTCGCCGGCGTGATCGCGCACGAGCTCGCCCACATCAAGCATCACGACACGCTTCTGATGACCATCACTGCGACCATCGCGGGCGCGATCTCCATGGTGGCCCAGTTCGGCATGTTCTTCGGCGGCAATCGCGAGAACAACAATGGTCTGGGCATCGTCGGCTCGATCCTGATGATGATCCTCGCTCCGCTCGGCGCCATGCTGGTGCAGATGGCGATCAGCCGCACACGCGAATACGCCGCCGACAATCTCGGCGCGCGCATCGTCGGACAGCCGATGTGGCTGGCCTCGGCGCTGGTCAAGATCGAGGGCGCCGCGCATCAGGTGCCGAACTACGAGGCCGAGCGGAATCCCGCGACCGCGCACATGTTCATCATCAATCCGCTGTCAGGACATGGTGTGGACAATCTGTTCGCGACCCACCCCTCGACCCAGAACCGTGTCGCCGCCCTCCAACAGCTCGCGTCCGAGCTCGGCGGGCGGGCGGCGCCGTCGGTCGGGGCCAACGAGAACTACCCGCCGCGCGGTCCCTGGGGCCGCTCCTCGTGGCGTGGTTCTTCCCGCGGTCCTTCCCGCGGTCCCTGGGGCTAACGGAACCGGTGAGGATTTGCGGCTTTGTGACCTGGCGCACATAGGGTCGTCCCGGCCGGTGCTAACACCTCGACGTGACCATTCCTTCGAAAGGGGATGCGTGGCCGGCCCGCTTCCGGCCACCGTCGAAGATGACCAGAGCTGCCGTACTCTTGCTGATCGTTCTTTGCGTGCTCGTCGGCCTGTCCACGCACATGGTCGTCAATTGCGGCGACGAGGACGATCCCGACATCTGCTCGGCCGTGATCGGCTTCTCGCCGCTTCGCGGCTCGCTGATCGCTTTCGCCTATGCGGGGCGCGGGCGGATCGCGCTGCGTCACGGCGATTTCAGGCGGGCGATCGCCGATTTCGACGAGGCCATCCATCTCAATCCCAACCGCGGCTCGCTCTATCGCGACCGGGCGATGGCCCGTCGGCTGAACGGCGATCTCGAGCGTGCCATTGCGGATTATGACGAGGCGATCGCGCATGATCCCAAGCTCGCCGCACCCTATCACCAGCGCGGTCTTGCGCTCGCCGCCATGGGCGATCTCGATCGGGCCATCCTGAGCTACAACACCGCGGTCCGCCTCGACCCCTCCGATGCGCAGGCCCGTCTCGATCGCGGCCTCGCGTTCCTCGCCCGCGGTCAGGCCGACGATGCCCGCGCCGATTTCGAGGCCGCGCTGGCGCTGCCCGCCGGCAAGAACGGCACCGCGCGAGAGGCAGCGCGCGCCAAGCTCGCCGAGCTCGCCAGCGCCGAGCCGACCGAGGTCTCCGCGCCGCGGCGTTAAGTGGGCTACTTCGCCTTCCTGGCCTTCGCCTTCTTCGTCTTGGCCTTCTTTTCGGGCTTGTCCTTCGCCTTCTTTTCCACCTTCACCGCAATCGGCGCGCTGGCGGCCAGGCGCATCGATCGCGCGTAGCTGTCGGCGACGTTGTCGGCGGACATCTGGAGGCGCTTGGCGGCGGCGGTGGCCTGCTCCATGGTGGCCTTGGCCATCATCTTGAAGCGCTCGCCGGTCTCCTTGCCCTTGGCCTTGGCCGCAAGGCCGTTGAAGCGATCCCGCCGCTCCTTGGCGCGGGTCATCAGGCCCGTATGCAGCTGTCTGGCCAGTTGCCGGATCACGACATCCAGGTCTGCGTCCGCCATGTTCTCTCATCCTCTTCGAAAAACGGTATCGATGCGGCGGGACTATGCAGATCGGGCCCCGCCTTGGCAATTCCCGCCAGCGCGTCATCCGCAGCTTCCAGCTTGCGAAGCAAAAAAAGCCGCGCATATTGCGCGGCTTTTCGGCTGGCTTGCTTGGGGAGACGCGTTGTCTGCTTTACTTCAGCGAGGCCACCGGGCCGTTCGACGCCGCCGGCTCGGGGTCGAAGCCGAACACGCCGACCAGATACTTGTAATAGTCCGGCATCTTCTCCTTGAGCGCCTCGCGCGACTTCGGGTCGTGGAATTCGCTTTTTCCGGCCAGAAAGATGCTGGCGGTCACCGCAAAGAATTCCATGGGATTTTTCATCGCATAGGCTTCCTTGGGCAACATGTCCTTGGACTTGGCCAGCGCGTAATAGGCGATCACGCCCTTGTTGGCGTAGCCGTCCGGCAGCAGCCGTGCGTGATAGGCGTGGAGGAGCTCGTGCAGCAGCACGGCCTCCTTTTCGTAGCGCATCATGTCCGGCCGCAGCATGATCACGCCGAGCCCCGAGTCGACCGCGAGGTCGACGGCGTTCGGATTGGTCCAGCGCTGCTTGTCGTGGTCCCACACCGTCAGGGTGCGCGGCACGCGGCGCTCGACGTTGGGAGCGACGCGGCCGTAGCAGGCGGTCGCGGCGCCTTCGTCGAGGCAGGCGAGCTCGCTCGCGATGATCGGCACGGTGCGGAAGAAGCGCAGCACGCGCGGCGACAGGCCGGCCGCTTCGACGGCGTCGATCTGCTGCTTCAGATTGTCGGTGAGCTTGTCGACGTCCTTGCGGTCGGAGTTCTCCGACAGGTCGAACATGTAGCCGCGATAGCCCTGGAAGCCCGGCGGCAACGACGGCGCTGCGTCGGCATCGAGCGACCCGGCATGAGATGGATTGGCGATGAGCGCGCCGACGATGGTTGCGGTCAGCAGCAACGCAATGCGCATGATGAAGCCCCCTGATGTCACTTCGCCCGGCAGAATAGGCCGCCGTTGTTTGCGAAACGTGAGTGGGGCGAGACTAAGGCGCCGATGTTGAGGCGTGCTTAATCTCTGGTTGCAGATCCCGCAGGTGGATTAGCGCGGGGTTAACCAAGCGTGGATCGGCCGCCTGCATCGGCGTATCATCGGCTCCGGGTCACAGGCCCAAAGTCCAGATAGCCGGAGGAGGATGCCATGTATGCCGCCATCCGTCAGGCCAAGGCGAAAAGCGGGAGTGCGGAAGAGCTGGCGCGCCGCATCAAGGACGGCGCCGTGCCGATCATCAGCGACGTCGATGGCTTTCGCGCCTACTACGTCGTCTATGCCGGCGACGACACCGTCACCGCGATCTCGATCTTCGACAAGTTCGAGCAGGCCGAGGAGGCGAACCGGCGCGCGATCGCCTGGATCGAGAAGAATCTGGGCCCGCTGCTGGCCGGCGACGCGCGCGCCGTGGCGGGGCCGGTGATCGTGCATACGCTGGCGTAGGTCGGAGGCTGTCGCCTCACATTCATCCAGTACGCCGCGGCAGTCGTTGTGAATCTCGAGGTCTCTGGAATGCTGGATGCCCCGCCTGCGCGGGGCATGACAGCCGTGCCTCACAGCTCCCGCGCATTCGAGAACGCAAAGCTCGACACCCGCCGCGTCGTCTCGTCCAGGATCAGCGTGCGCGTGATCGGCGGCTCGGCGCGCTGGGCGCAGTTCTCGCGCTCGCAGAGGCGGCAGTTGACGCCGATCGGCGTGCCCTCGGTTTTCTCCAGGTCGATGCCGGCGGCATAGGTCAGGCGTGCGGCGTGACGGATCTCGCAGCCGAGGCCGATGGCGAAGCGCGGCTGCGGCAGCGGGTGCGGCGCGACGGGGCGACGCACCATCTGCGCGATCGAGAAATAGCGCGTGCCGTCCGGTAGCTCGATCACCTGCTTGAGCAGGCGGTCCGGCGTGTCGAAGGTCGAGTGCACGTTCCACAGCGGGCAGGTGCCGCCGAATTTCGAGAACGGGAAGGTGCCGGAGGAGAAGCGCTTCGAGACGTTGCCGGCATTGTCGACGCGCAAGAGGAAGAACGGAATGCCGCGCGCGTTCGGCCGCTGCAGCGTGGTGAGGCGGTGGCAGACCTGCTCGAAGCCGGAATTGAAGCGCTGCGCCAGCACGTGGATGTCGTAGTTGAGCGCCTCGGCTGCGGCAAGGAAAGCCGGATAGGGCATCATCACCGCTGCTGCGAAGTAGTTGCCGAGGGTGATGCGGAACAGGCGGCGCGGCGTGTCGTCCAGCGGGCCGGCGCGGCCGATGATGGTCTCCAGGGCTTGCGCGCATTCGCCGAGGCCGAGCTGAAAGGCGAGCTGAAACGCGCGGCCGGGCGGGTCGACCAGCTCCGAGATCAGGAGCTGCCGGCGATGCCGGTCGAAGCGCCGCAGCGTCTCGCGCATCACGTCGACCGGCATGATGCGGGTCTGGATCGAATGCTTCTCGCGCAGGCGCGCCGCGAGCGCCGCATACAGCCCTTCGGCCGGGACGTTCAGCTCATCGCGCAGAGTCTCTGCGGCCTGCTCGAGCTCGGGGAAATAGTTGCGGTTGGCCTCGATCAGCTCGCGCACGCGCTCGACCGGATTGGCCTCATAGCGCGTGCCGACGTCGCGGTCGGCCATTTGCGCGGCGGCCAGCGTCTCGCCTTGGCGCGCCTCGGTATAGGCGGCGTAGAGCCGCTGCAGCGCGTGGGTGACGCCGGGGCAGAGCTCGGCGAGGTCGCGCAGCTCCTGCTTGGGCACGTCGATCTGGCGGAACAGGGGATCGGAGAAGATCTCGTTGAGCTCGGCGAAGAAGCGGTCCTCGTCGGCGGTGGCGAGGTCGCGCAGGTCGAGGTCATAGGTCTCGGCAAGGCGCAGCAGGATTTGCGCGGTCACCGGGCGCTGGTTGCGTTCGATCAGGTTGACATAGCTCGGCGAGATCCCGAGCCCCTCGGCGATCTGGGTCTGCGACAGCCCCAATTGCTGCCGGATCCTCCGGAAGCGCGGGCCGACGAAGAGCTTCTTGCCGGAAACGGCGGGCATGTCTCAGGTCTCCAGGCTCATTAAGGTCAGGCTTGCTGACCCATTTATTTACAAAATTTACAAAATAACATCTATTACATGTTCTGATGTTACATGACATCACCAATCAGAAACAAGCCCTCTATCCGAATTTTCCGCTTTCGCGTTTAGCTCCTGACACGCATCTCGCAATGCACTGTCAAGAATGTCGATGGCTAGCCATCGCCATCGTCAGCGAAAGGATCAGGCACATGAACTACCAGCCCCGCGGCATCAGCCCCCTCCTGCGTCCCGCCTCCTATCAGAGCGAGGTCGAGGCAGCCCAGGCGCTCCTTGAGACCCAGCCGACCTGGAACGGTGTGACGGCCGAGGCCGTCGCGCGCATGCGCCTGCAGAACCGCTTCAAGACCGGTCTCGACGTCGCCCGCTACACCGCGGCCTTGATGCGCGCGGACATGGCCGCCTATGACGGCGACCCAACCAAGTACACCCAGTCGCTCGGCTGCTGGCACGGCTTCATCGCCCAGCAGAAGCTGATCTCGGTCAAGAAGCACTTCGGCAAGACCGATCGTACCTACCTCTATCTCTCGGGCTGGATGATCGCCGCGCTGCGCTCCGAGTTCGGTCCGCTGCCCGACCAGTCGATGCACGAGAAGACCTCGGTGCCGGCGCTGATCGAGGAGCTCTACACCTTCCTGCGCCAGGCGGATTCGCGCGAGCTGAACGACATCTTCCGCGCCCTCGACAAGGCGCGCAAGGAAGGCGACAAGACCCGTGAGAAGGAGCTGATCGAGAAGATCGACAACTTCCAGACTCATGTCGTGCCCGTCATCGCCGACATCGATGCCGGCTTCGGCAATGCCGAGGCGACCTATCTGCTCGCCAAGAAGATGATCGAGGCCGGCGCCTGCGCGCTGCAGATCGAGAACCAGGTCTCGGACGAGAAGCAGTGCGGCCACCAGGACGGCAAGGTCACCGTGCCGCATGAGGTCTTCCTGGCGAAGATCCGTGCCTGCCGCCACGCCTTCCTCGAGCTCGGTGTCGAAGACGGCGTCATCGTGACTCGCACCGATTCGCTCGGCGCCGGCCTGACGCAGCAGATCGCCGTCAGCCACAAGCCCGGCGACATCGGCGACCAGTACAACAGCTTCCTGGATTGCGAGGAAGTCACGGCGGAGAACGCCAGGAACGGCGACGTCATCATCAACCGCAACGGCAAGATGATGCGTCCGAAGCGGTTGCCCTCCAACCTCTACCAGTTCCGCCCGGGCACCGGCGAAGACCGCTGCGTGCTGGACTGCATCACCTCGCTGCAGAACGGCGCCGACCTGCTCTGGATCGAGACGGAGAAGCCGCATATCGAGCAGATCGCGAAGATGGTCGACCGCATCCGCAAGGTGGTTCCGAACGCGAAGCTGGCCTACAACAACTCGCCCTCGTTCAACTGGACCCTCAACTTCCGCTGGCAGGTCTTCGACGCCTGGAAGGAGGCCGGCAAGGACGTCAGCAAGTACAACCGTGCCGAGCTGATGAAGGCGGAGTACGACGATACGCCGCTGGCAAAGGAAGCCGACGAGCGTATCCGCACCTTCCAGGCGGATTCGGCCAAGCGCGCCGGCATCTTCCACCACCTGATCACGTTGCCGACCTATCACACGGCAGCGCTCTCGACCGACAATCTGGCCAGGGAGTATTTCGGCGAGCAGGGCATGCTCGGCTACGTCAAGAACGTCCAGCGCGCCGAGATCCGTCAGGGCATCGCCTGCGTGAAGCATCAGAACATGGCCGGCTCCGACATCGGCGACGACCACAAGGAGTACTTTGCCGGCGAAGCGGCCCTGAAGGCGGGCGGCGCCCACAACACCATGAACCAGTTCGGCTAACGAACCACGCTACTCTCGATAGGAGACTGACAATGACCAAAGGCAGCAATTTCTGGGTGATCGGCGGCGAGTTCGGTTCGATGAACTTCCACAAGCTCGTGGAAGGCTCGGCCCAGGTCAAAGGTCCGTTCAAGTCCCGCAAGGAGGCTGAGGACTGCTGGCGCGAGGTGTCGGAAGAGAGCCGTCACAAGGCCGGCGTCCGCTTCTCGATCGTGGAAGAGCCGCAGCGCGCTCCGGCGGCCTGATCGGCTGCCGACCTGAACCAAGAAGACGTCCAAGGACGGACGGTCCCATCCAGGCCCTGCCTGGGTGGGATCGTCTGTTTTTGGTACAGGTGAAACGGCTGTGGGCGCTGTAAGTATCTGGAATTGTAGGCCTTTGCGGAGGGGATGGTTGCTGATAGGTTAATGCCGGAAAGTCGAGGACGAGGCCGACAATGTCAGAGCCCGAGACCAGCGGGACCCATCCCGGCCAGCCGCGCCCGGTGCGGCTGCGCGACGCACTGCTGCGCGCACGGATCGAGGCCGCCGACCGGACCGGCGTCGTGGTCGATCTCAGGGACGCCGAGGTGGCGCGGCTCGAGATCCTCAATGACGCGCTCGATCCCCTGTTCGCGCAGGTGCCTGATCAGATCGACCTGTTCGACCGCGGCATCAGCCAGGGCGATACGCCAAGACTCTGGATCGACGTCGTCGCCCACATCGTGATGGGGCGCGACAAGCGGATGTACCGCTTCGTCCAGGACACCCGTTTTGGCCGCATCGTCCTCGCCGAGTCGCACGACACCGCTGTGATCGTCGAGGCCGTCACCGACTATGTCGCGCGCCGCATGGTCGAGCGCGAGCGTGCGATGGTGGTCCCGCCCGAACCGGCGGCACCGGCCACCGTGCCGCCGCGCCGCTCGCGCGTCTGGCCGTTCGTGTTCGGGTTCGTGCTCGGCGCTGCCGCGTTGTTCGGGGTCGCGGTGCTGGCCGCCTTGCGGAGCTGGTGAGACTCTCTCCCTCGTCATTCCGGGGCGCGCGAAGCGCGAGCCCGGAATCCATTCATCAGCACGGGCTGCGGCCTGACGGATTCCGGGTTCATGCTTCGCATGCCCCGGAATGACGACCCTCTCAAATCAACCTCGCATGCTTGATCTGCCCGATCTGAAATCCAGCCCCCAGGCTCCGCACCGTCTGCTCGCAGCGCCAGCCGGCGTTGTCCTTCTCGATCGTCAGCAGATTATACGCCGCCGCCGGGTAGCGTCCGTGCGCGAGCGCGGAGGCCGAGGGAACGCCGAGCGCGGGAATGTTTCCGTTGGGACCTTCGACCCATATCGTCGAATGAACGTGGTCGTGCCCGTGCAGGACCAGCTCGACGCCCTGGCGCTTGAGCAGCGCCAGCAGGGCGGGCGCGTCCGTCATCCGCTTCTGGCGGGCATCGGATTTCAGCGGATGATGCACCAGCAGCACGCGGAAGACGTCCTCGGCCGCGAGCCGTTCGAGCACCTGTTCGAGCGAGGCGAGCTGATCGGGCCCGAGCGTGCCCGTCGCCATCAGCGGCAGGGTCGGTACCGCCGTGGACAGGCTGATCAGCGCAAGCGGTCCGCGCCGGCGCACGGACGGAAAACCGATGCGGCCGTCGTCGCCTGCAAGATAGGGCGCAAACATCTCGCCGAAACGATGAAAGGTGGCACGGACATAGGCGTCATGGTTGCCGGGAATCGCGGTCACGCGCTCAGGCGGGCCGACGCTCTCGAGCCAGGCGAGGGCCGGCGCGAATTCCGCCTCCAGCGCGAGGTTGACGAGATCGCCCGTCACCGCGATGTGGTCGGGCGCCTGCGCCCTCATATCGGCGACGAGTGCGTCGAGAACCTCGCGGCGCTGATATTTGTGGCGGTTGCGCGTCCAGTTGACATAGCCAAGCGCGCGCTTGCCCGCGAGCTCGATCAGCCGAGGCTTCGGCAAAGGCGGCAGATGCGGGTCGGACAGATGGGCGAGCGTGAAGGGAGCCATGGCGCGCGATTGCCTCGCTATTGCTCTACCGTAATGGCAAGGTCGCGCCCGACGCGCAAGCAGGGCCTGAAACGGGGCGGCAGGGAAGTCTGATGGGAGAAAGTCTGAACCGTGTCCGACGGAAAGCCGAGCCGCTGCTGCGGCGGCTTTTCCACGCCTACTTCCTGCTCGTCCGCGGCATGACGCTCGGCGTCCGCGCCGTGGTGCTGGATGCCGAGGATCGCGTCTTCCTGGTCAGGCACAGCTACGTCAGCGGCTGGTATCTGCCTGGCGGCGGCGTCGACCACGGCGAGACCATGGAGCAGGCGATGCGGCGCGAGCTCAAGGAGGAGGGCGACATCGATCTCACCGGAGAGGCCGTGCTGCACGGCATCTTCCTCAACAGCCACGTCTCCCGCCGCGACCACGTCGCGGTCTACGTCGTCAGGCAGTTCAGGCAGGACCGCCTGCCCGCGCCCAACCGCGAGATCGTCGAATGCGGGTTCTTCGCGATCGCGGCGCTGCCCGAGGGTACCACGCCCGGCACGCGGCTGCGGATCGCGGAAGTGCTCGACGACCGGCCCTTGATTGCGACGTGGCGCTGAGCGCGGCCTGTGCTAGTAACCGGCTCGACGCATACCACGGAAACCGGATGAAGATTGCCAAGTTCGCTTTCGGCCTGACCTGCCTTGCGATCCTCGCGGGCAACATCGGAATCCTGCTGGCGCTGGTCTCGGTGATCCTGGCGATCCCGATCGTGATGACCTTCATCGAAACCGGCCTTGTGCCGCGCCTGCCCACCGCCGTGCTGTCGATGGGCCTGATGATCATGGCCGTGCTGTCGGCGTCGTCCGGGCTCGTGCTCGACACGGTCACGCGGGGGCGGCGGGAGATGAAGATGCTGGCCTACCTGTCCCAGCCTGCGTTGAAACGGGACTGAGGTGGGTGCCACGCCCATGGACCTCCGCATTCGCAGATGCTACTCCGCCGGATGACATGACCGACCTCTCACTGACCATCCTTCCCGAGGCCGCGGGCGACGCTCAGGCGATCGAGCGGCTGCACGAACGTACCTTCGGGCCCGGCCGCTTCGTGCTGAGCGCCTACCGGATTCGCGAGCACGTCGACCATCTGCTCGAACTGTCCTTCACCGCCCGCATCGGCACGCTGCTGGTCGGCTCGGTCAGGCAGTTGCCGATCCTGATCGGCGACACGCCCGCGCTGCTGCTCGGTCCGCTCACCGTCGAGCCGCCGTTCCGCGGCCGCGGCGTTGGCCGTGCGTTGATGGAGCGCGCGCTGAAGGATGCGAAAGCGAAAGGCCACCGGCTCGTGCTGCTGGTCGGCGACGAACCCTATTACAGCCGCGTCGGTTTCAAGCCGGTCCCCAAGGGCCGCGTCACCATGCCGGGCCCCGTCGATGCTGCCCGCATCCTGGTGTTCGAGCTCGTCGACGGCGCCTTCGAGGGCGTGTCGGGCCCGGTCGGGCCCGACTGGAGCAAGGCGCGGGGGTAGCTGCAGTCTCAGCTCCACGTCCGGATGGAGCGTCCGCCGTAGGGCGAAGGCGGAAGCGCAGTCCAAGGCCAGGCGGACAAGTCCCGGCTTTCGCTCCGCTCGATCGTGGCTACGAGGCCTCGCCAGGGGATCTGACGACACCTATCGTCGCGAGAAGTGCGGCAAGCTCAGCCTGACCTCTCGTGTCGGTTTTGACAAAGACTCGCCTGAGATGCGTTTTGACCGTATTGGCGGACAGCCCCAGCATGACGGCTGCTTCGGATGTCGTCCCGCCGGAGGACGCTGCAACTGCCACGCGCGCTTCCGCCCTGGTCAAGCCATATGCGTCCGTCAATTGCTGCGAGCTCGCCGTTCCTCTTCGCGAGGGATCGATCACGAAGGCGGCGCAGGCCGCGTTGCGGATGAAGGCCCCACCGAGCATCCCGACTTCTTCGCTGCGCAGTCCCACGACGACAATAGTCAGAAGCCGCGTCCCCTCCACCGCGGGAACACTCATCGTTCCGCCGGCTCCGCCGGCCAATGTCGACCGGACAAGGTTTGCGAGGCGTCTCGAATGCGGGGCTGACCAGGTCGCCATCGAAGGCCTGAGCTTGAGCGTCCCTTCCGCTTCCAGCGAACAGGACGCCTGGTTCGCAAAGACGACATGTGCCCTGGGACCCATGACGACGACGCCGTCCGCCAGTTGATCGATTACGTCGAACGCGGCTCTCCTCAATGCGTGATACCCGGTCAGGCGAAATCCCAATGTGACGGATCTCCGCAGATGGGGAGCCAGCATTTCGATGTGTTTACGGCCGGCTGCGTCGAATTCTCCGCGGCGCCTGCTGCGGCAGATGTTGAAGGCCACACGGAAGTCGTCCTTCGCTGCCAGCGCAATCATCGCGTTGTGTCCGATGCCTTGCGGCCTGAGGACCTCGTCGTAGAAGACCGATTTTTCGAGTTCGCGCAGCGGCACCACTTCGTCCGACAGGACCACTTGCCCTATCGGCTTGTCCTCCATAGCCTCCGACCAGGCATTCTGCATATGGCGTTCCTGGTAGGCCTGATTGCATTGCTGGTTCAAGCGGCCGTTGAAATCGAAGTAGACCTGCTCGGCCGCGACCGATTGTCCGAACAATACTCCGCCTTCGCTTCCTGTGAGATCGGCGATAGCGGTGAGAACGGCAGGCCAGAGGTCTTGTTGGCCGGCGGCCTCGTATATCAAATCGAGGATGCGTTCCATTATTGCGATCCGAGATGCGCCAGACGAGCCCTTCTACTTCTTCAGAGACGCGAGAGGCACGCTCGTGCCTGCAATTTGAACATCATGACTGATCGTCAGCGCCAGCATCAGCATGACGGCCAGCAGCGATCCATAGAAGCTGACGACCGCAAGCCGCCATTTGCGCAACACGGGGCGGTCTGACTGGGGGAGATCCTGCGCGGATTTCTGCATGGGAATACTCCGAACCTTCAGAGGGGCCTGACAAAACCGATCCCGGCAGCCATCAGCAGCAGGCCCACGATGCGGTTGAACGTAGCGGTATCGACGCGGTTGAAGATCATCAGCCCGAAATAGGCGCCGAGCACGGCGGGGGCTGCATAGAAGAGGAGGCCGAGCGGCATCACCTCTGGCGGCCGCAAAACCATCAGCAAGGACAGCGACAGGAGCTGGTTGACCAGGATGAAGGGCTGGATGATCGCGCGGGCGCGGTGCTTGTCGAAACCTTGGACATGGCACCACATCGAAACGAAAGCGGCAGGAAATGCTGCAAGGCCTCCGGTAATGCCTCCCAGCGCGCCAACCGTGATGCGTCCCCACAAGGGATTTTTCCCGGACCGCAGAGTCGGCTTCAGCGCCGTGAAGGCGCCATAGGTGATCAACAGAGCTCCCAACATCGGCAGCAAGGTGGACGCCGAAGTGTTGCAGAGGAGATGAAGGCCGATGGGCAACGTCAAGATGCTGCCGAAGAGGTAGGGAGCGCACCGGCGCATAGAGCTGGCCCCGGTTGTTTGGACAGCGCCCCGCTGGATTTAAGTGGATTCCTGCCGGGTTATGCTGAACGCGGGGCTTTACGGTTTTGTCGTTGCGTCGGGAGGGCGTAGCCCGACCAGAGCGACGACAAAACCGTCGGCGACGGTCATGCGGCCATCACCATAGCTTGCGTGCCGAAGTAAGCCTCGTCGGGCGTGCGCCCGTCAAGGCTCGAGTGAGGGCGTCCCTGATTGTAGAAGGCCAGATACTTGGCAATTGACGCTCGCGCCTCGGACACGCTGTCGTAGGCGCGGAGATATACTTCTTCGTATTTGACCGTGCGCCAGAGCCGCTCGACAAACACGTTGTCGCGCCAGGCGCCCTTGCCGTCCATGCTGATGGCGATCTTCGCGTCCAGCAGCACATCGGTGAACTCGAGGCTGGTGAACTGGCTGCCCTGATCCGTGTTGAAAATCTCGGGCCTGCCGTGCTTCGCCAACGCCTCCTGGACCGCTTCGACGCAGAAGGCCGCCTCCATTGTGATCGAGACGCGATGGGCCAGGACCCGTCGGCTGAACACATCGACGACCGCCGCGAGATAGACGAAGCCACGCCGCATCGGAATGTAGGTGATGTCCATTGCCCACGCATGGTCGGGCCGCTCGATCTTCAATCCGCGCAACAGGTACGGGTAGATCTTGTGACCCGGAGCCGGCTTGCTCGTGTTCGGGCGACGATAGACCGCCTCGATCCCCATGCGCTTCATCAGCGTCGCGATGTGGCGGCGACCGGCGTATACGCCCTCCCGCCGCAGCAACGATCGCAGCATACGCGCTCCCGCGAAGGGATAATCGAGATGCAGCTCATCGAGCCGACGCATCAAGGCAAGGTCCTCGGCCGAAACTGGCCGAGGTTCATAGTAGACCGTGCTGCGAGCCAGCTTCAGGACCTTCGCCTGGCGCACGATAGAAAGATCATGATCGCGGTCGATCATCGCTTTGCGCTCAGCAGGCCCGCCTTGGTGAGCGCGCCGGACAAAAAATCGTTTTCCAACGCCAGCTCGCCGATCTTGGCATGTAACGCCTTCAAATCGACCGGCGTCTCGGCCGATGTCTTGTCATGCCCAAACACGCCGGCGGCGCCTTCCAGGAGCTGGTTTTTCCAGATCGTGATCTGGTTCGGATGAACATCAAACAGTTGCGCCAGCTCCGCCAGTGTCTTGTCGCCTTTGACCGCAGCCAAAGCAACCTTCGCCTTGAATGCCGGAGAATGCGTCCGGCGGCTCTTCTTCGTCATCTTCGCTCCTGATTCGCAGCAAGAATCCTCGCCGCTGTCAGGCAGAAAATCCACTCAAGCTACTGTCCGAATTTGCGGGGCCAGCTCTTTCCTTCAGGTTGTCGAGCACGACATAGCTGGGGACCCCGCCAAAATACCGGAACGCCTCTTCGTGGAGCTGCGCCCAGACTTGTTGGCTGGACTTCCAGACTACCCGCCGGAAGCTGCGCCGCGAGTAGCGTAGCGTCATCACGAACAGGCGGGGACGACGGTACCGCCCGCTCTTCGGATCAACCGTCGGCGCGCCCTCGCCATAGTCGACCTGAGCTTCCTCGCCGGGGAGGAACTCAAGACGATCAAACTGCTCAGGATCAGCGTGCCGCAACCGGCGCACAAACCGCTTGACACTCTGGTAGCTGGACGGAAAGCCAAATTGATCAACCAGGTCCTGGTAAATCGCCTGCGCGTTCCGCTTCAGCCGGACCTGTTCTTCGATCCACGTCCGATGCGCTTCGCAAGCCGAACGGGCCAGGCTGCTGGTGACCGTCGCTTCCGATGTCCCAAAAGCCGGTGGTCGGGGTGGAGGAATTTGGCCGTCCGCGCTCACCGAGCCGGTGGTCACTTCCCCGGGGGAATTTGCCTCCGCACCGGCCCGCAGCGCCTGATAACGCCGGATCGTCTTGCGATCGACACCCGTCAGCCGGTGAATCTCGCGCTGGCTGGTGTTGCGATCAAGTAATGTAAGTACGGTGCTTTGCAGATGTCGCTTCAAGACGTTCAACTCCCCGGCCCCTTGCTGGCTAAAGGGGTCGAACATAAACGTCCTGCCTGACCGGCTACTGCTGTTCAGCGGCGCTGACGGCGATCATCAGGTGGGGGAGTTTCAAGTGACCATACCCGGGGGATTTTGACCGACCCACGGGGGATACTCGAAACCAGCGCGGACAGCAGCACGACCCAGCAAGCTGCTTTCGTCGCACTCGACGAGATGGCAAGTGCGACGGCGAAGATTCCCAGACAGACCGTGGGAATTGCTGGAAATGATCTGACGACGGAGAAAGCGGAAGCTGCCTTTGGATCGACAGGCGGCATTAAAACCTCCGACAGCAAGACTTTGGTGGCAATCGCGGGTATCGATCTCCGATGACCCTACTCGCGCGGCAGAACAATGCGTGTGAACCAATTCACGACGTCGAGCCGAATATCGGGCTCGGTGCTTCTGATGCTAACGACTGCGAAGCAACGCAGCGTCACCCAACCGGGTGACAAATGGTGGAACACCGGCAATCAAACACGCGCGGTGAATGTCGCGTCGCGTTGCTCAAAAATTGTGCGCTTCGGTCGCAAATCTGAAACGTTTAATAGAATTGTGTTTCATCGATATGCAATCAGAACGATAGTTTCCCTTTCCGTCATAGTTTCGCTGCTTAGTTTGGCAAAGCAGAACCCAAGTTCGCGCCGACGATGTCGGCGCCACGATGTTGGCGCCGCAATGTCGAGGATGGAATGCGTCCTTCTCTGGTCAGACTGCTGGCGGCAACGATCGGCTTGGCCGTTGGCATTGCGTTGATTGCAGGAAAGCCGCCGGCCGACGGCCATCACAAGAGCCTTCGCCACGCGCACTTCGTTGCCAACTAGAGCATGATCGAGTTTCTGTATTCCGCTCACGCGGGAGGGATAGGCCCTCCCGCACAATTCATGGCGTATAAGCGCTAGAGCATGATCCGGAAAAGTGCGAAGCGGTTTTCCGAAAAGATCATGCTCAAACAAGGACCTAAGGCGCGATGACGATTCATCCAAATCTCATCGCGCTTTAGAACTTGAAGTTCGCGAACGCGCGTACGCCGATGCCGGGCAGCAGCACCTCGTCCTTGGTGTAGGACACCGAGTTGCGGATGTTCTCGTTGAGCAGGTTGTTGCCGAGGAGGCCGACCAGCATCTCGCGCGCGCCGAACGGATTCGGATTGAGCTTGGTCTTGTAGCTGACCTCGGCCTTCAACAGATTGTAGCCCGCCGTCGGCGTTTCCGCGATCTCGGCCACGTTGTCTTGCGCGAAGGCATGCAACAGGTTGATCCGCATCAGCCAGTTGTCGTCGCGCCAGAACACGCCGCCGCCCACGCGCATGGGCGGAATCCGCGGCACGTTGGTGCCGTCGCTGAAGGTGGCGCGGACGAAGTCGAACTGGTTCTCGATGCCCCAGATGCCGCCCCGGAAGGGCGCCGACGTCGAGCTGCGACTGGAATTCGCCGCCGCGGAAGTTCGCGTTCCGCTGCGAGTAGACCGCCTGATTCAGTTCGCCATCGGGCGCACCGCAGGAGGCGAAGTCGTCGTCGCACATGACCCCGGTGAGGCGGCGATAGATGAAATTGTCGAAATGCGTGTAGTAGACGGTCGCCTCGAAGCGGAACGGTCCCGTCGCCCTGCGCACCCCGAGCTCGACCGATTTTGCGGTCTCGATGGTGAGGTTCGGGTTGCCGATGTCGAACGTCGCCGTCGCGTCGTGACCGCCGCGGGAGAACAGCTCGGCCGCCTTCGGCGCGCGCTCGACATATTGCGCGGTGATGCTGCCGACCATGCCGCCCGGCAGGTCCTGCAACAGGCCGATGCTGCCGCTCTTCGGCGTGAAGGACGGATTGCGCGCGATCGGCGTCTGCGGCGTGCCGTCGGGCAGGTAGTCCGCCGGGAAGTCCGGCGTCGTGCCGTGCAGTTCGACGTGCTCGATGCGCCCGGCGATCTGCGCTCGCGTCGCCTCCGTGAACTTGAACTCGTTGAAGGCGTAACCGGCAACGCGCGTGCTGTTGTTCGGGTCCCACAGGCCGTTGAACAGCGTGCCGGGATTGTCCGGGCTCGGCGCGCTCAGTTCCTGATGGCCGACCTGGAAGCCCAGCGCCGTCGTCACCTCGGCGAAACGGGCGTTGAACGGCATCAGCTGCACCTCGGTGCGGATCTCCTGCTCCTTGTTGGTGAAGGTCTGCCTGATGCCGTCGGTGTTGAGGTCGGCGGGATCGGCAAGGCCGATCTCGTTGTGCCGGTAGTCGGTCGCGCCGGCCCAGAAGCGGATCGTGTCGATCGCGGCCGCGTCGGGGCGGTACTCGCCCTTGACGTTGATCTTGGTCTGGTGCGCGTCGATCCGCGTGTTGTGGTCGGCGCCGTCGATGCCGGGGATATGGTAGAGCGAGTCGTTCTGCGTGATCGACGCGCCGATATAGCCGCCCTGGAAGAAGTAGGAGCCGCCGATCGAGGCGCCGTCCGAGCGCGTCGCCGAGTTGGGCTGGCGGCCGTTCACGGGACGCGACTGGTCGGTCAGGTAGGGATAGCTCGGGATGTAATAGTCCGAGGTGGTGCGGCCATAGGCGTCGGCGTGAAAGGCAAAATTGCCGCCGCCGGTATCGAGCAGCACGCCGCTCTCGACGCCGCGGTCGACCGAGCTGAAGGCGGTGCGTGTCTCGGCGGTGACGCAAGGCGACGTCGCAGCGCTCGCGAGCGGCGCCTTGGTCGGCAGGCCGTAGCTTTGGAACGATGGCGCGCAGGAGGGCAGCGCATCCGGAATTCGGTTGTTGGTGGCGCTGACCACACCGCCGATCGAGGTCGAGCCGTAACGCAGTGCCGCCGGCCCGCGCACCACTTCGACTTGGTTGGTCGCGAGCGGATCGATCGGGACGAAATGATCCTCGCCGAGGTCGGAGGCGCCGCCGGCATTGGTGCCGTTCTCGAGGATGCCGACGCGGTTGACGTCGAGACCTCTGATGATAGGCCGGCTGGATCCGCCGGGCGCGAAGCTCGATCCGGTGATGCCGGGCTTGGAGAACAGGAGATCGCCGAGCTGGCCGCCGCCCTCGCGGCGGATCTCCTCGTTCGGCACCACGGTGACGGTGGCGAACTGGTTGGTCACGATGGGCAGCACGCCCTGCTGGGGCGCTGCGGGCGCTTGGGCTGCAGGCGTTGCTTCAGCCGTTTGCTCGCGGCTGCGCACCCGCGCGGTCCGCGTGCCGCGGCCGGCGTTGCGGGACGGCACCACCGCCCTGCGCACGATCGGGCTCGGCGCCGTCACGGTGACGGCGGGGATTTCCGTCGATGATTTGTCTTGGGCCGGCTCTTGAGCGAAGGCGGGCGTGGCGGCAGCGCCGAGCAGGAGCAGGCTTGCTCCGCCAAGTCGTTGCGCGCGTCGCGATTTGAATGACATTGTCCTGATTCCAGTCAGGCGCCGTCCGGATGATGGTCTGCTGATCGGAGGCGGCCTGCCGTCGCGGCGCGACGGAATTCGACTTCAACTTGTCCCGGGCATTCGCCTGAAAGCGGCGAGGCCGGGCGTGATCAAGCGTTGGAAGTCAGGACGCGGGAGGGGCGCGGGGTTGGAATGCCGTGCCGGCAGATCTCAGGTGGATGAATTCGGCATCCGTGGTGCGTCGGAGCAGCTCGATCGCCTGCGGCAGCAGCAGCACGGGGGGCGTTGCGGATACGACGGCACCGGCCATCGCAATGACGGCGCAGATCGCGCAACTATCGTCGCCCGGATGCTCGCGGTCAGGACCTGAAGGCGATTGCTTCTGGACCACGGCGTGGTCGATCGCAGCAGCGCCCTTGGTGTTGTCGGTCTGCTGCAACGAGGATTGGGCGAGGGGCGCCGCCTGCGCGAACCAGTGGCTGTGGCCGAACGTCAGCGCGACCTGCACCAGCATCGCGAACAACGCGAGCCGGGCGCCGTGCCTGGTATTCGACCGGAACCACTTCATCTGGAAACGCCACCCCTACATCGGGGCGTCAATCCCCATGACGCCGCGATGTTATAGTGTAACATCGCCCGACCGGATGGCAGATGTCAACCGCCGCCGATCTGCGCAGGCGAGCCAGTCACGAGCTATGGCTGATTTTGGGTGACGCGGCCTGATCAGGCGGCGTGGCTTTCAGTGTTCGGAATGACTTCGATTCCGTCGATGAACTTTACACCGGCGATGACTTTCGGCAACTGGTTCGTGCTCTTCAATCGCCGCCAGGTCTTCGATGCGGCGTCGATGAGCTTGAACACCATCAGCTTCGCAGTTTGTTGCGACAGCGATCCCTTGGTCCGCACCGTTCGGTGGCGCACCGTGGCGAAGACGCTCTCGATCGGGTTCGAGCTGCGTAGGTGGATCCAGTGCTCAGCAGGGAAGTCGAAGAAGGCGAGCAGCGCATGGCGATCCTTGATCAGGCACTCCACCGCACGTCCGTATTTGACGTGGTATTTCTCGACGAAGACGTCGATCGCGGTTTCAGCTTCGGCCCGGTGTGGGGCCAGATAGATGTTCCGCAGGTCGTTCTTCATGGGGCCCTGCACGGATTTGGCGACCTTGTCGAGTACGTTGCTCACTTTATGGCACCAGCATCGTTGGTGCCGCGTGCCGGGAAAGGCCTCGTCCAGTGCCTTCCAGAAGCCGAGGGCGCCGTCGCCGATGGCGAGTTGCGGGGCAATCCGTAACCCGCGTTGCCGCAGGTCGATCAGGAGTTCGCGCCAGCTCTGCGCGCTCTCGCGCACGCCGACCTGGAAGCCGATCAGCTCCTTCTTGCCTTCCGGCGTGGTGCCAATCAGCACCAGCATGCATTCGCTGTGATCTTCCATGCGGGCCTGCAGGTACACGCCATCGGCCCAGATGTAGACATAGCGACGCGCCGACAGATCGCGTCTCTGCCAGCGTTCGTACTCGACCTGCCAATCGGCCTTCAGGCCGGCGATCACCGAAGGCGACAGGTTCGGCGCATCCTTGCCGAGCAGCGCCGAGAGCGCCTCCTGGAAGTCGCCGGTCGAGATGCCGCGCAAATAGAGGACCGGGATCAAGGCATCCAGGCTCTTCGTCCGCCGCGCCCATAGCGGCAGGATTGCCGAACTGAAGCGGAGGCGGTCGCCTGGCCCGCTCGCTCCGCGGTCGCGGACCTTGGGACGAGCGACCTCCACCGGACCGATGCCGGTCGCAATCTCGCGCACCGGACCGTGCCCATGTCGGACCAGGCGCGCTCGACCGTCGGGCAGCGTCAGATTGGCCGTGCTGGCCAGAAACGCGCCAACCTCGATCTCGATCGCCCTGGCAAGCAGGTCCCGCGCGCCGGCACGAACGATATCGGTCAGTGGATCATCAACCGCGGACGGCTGACGGAAAGCAAGAACATTGGTAGTCTCGGTCATGGCGTATCGCTCTCCTCGAGAGGTTCTGGCAGGCTCGTCACCCGCCTCGATACGCCGCCTTCCTCACACCGTCATCACCCAGATTCCGCCATAGCTCCCAGTCACACGATGTGTCGTCCATGCAACTAGCGACAGTTACGCGCGCCGTGGAGGGCTTGTGATCGGTGAGGATAGCGACGGCGGCGGACTGCTGTCGGTTGCGATCATACGCTGAGCAATGATGCCGTAAACCTTCCGCCAGGCCTGCTCCACCTCATCGGTCCAATGCGCGCCAAGACCGCGCGCAAAGCTCCAGATCAAAGCTTCGGCGACGACCGGGTAGTGCTCAGGTCTCACGCCATAGCGCAGGTGATTGCGGCCGAGGATGTCGGCACCCGACAACAGGCCAGTCGTCTCATCGAGGCTGCCAACCAACACCGCGAGCTTCGAGATGAAATCATGCTTGAGATTGGTCATGTCGGCCGGAAACATCGGGCGGATTTCCGGCGCAAGTTCGAACACCCGATCGTAGAACGTCGTCGTCATGTCGGTCGCGTTCGCGAACACCCTGTCGAAGGAAGACCTGACACGAACGATCTCCTCTACGGTCAACATCTCAATTCCCATTCGTAAAATCCAGCGACAGGGACTGCTGAGTGGCCACGACACTTGCCCCGTAGGCCTCAACATTCGGTCCGTATGACACCGGCGCGAAAATTCTAAAGAGTTCCCGGAATTTCGCAAGCCGGGATGACCGGCAGCGAAGCGCACGAAGTTGGCCCGCGCAGATGATCATGTCGCCCGCGCGCACATGTGTCTGTCATCCGACGGCGGGCGGATTCAGAGAGCTTTCGTCAGCAGCGTTCAGCGCCCCTCGCGGACCCAGGTCGCGGCGAAGGCACCCAGCAGCAGCAACAGGCCGATCAGGCCGGAGAAGATCGGCAGCACGCCGACGCCCTTCACCACGCTGGCGTCGCGCATCCGCACGCCCATCCAGCCGTCGCCGTTGAAGACGCTCGCTGAGCGCACCGGCAGGATGCGCGGCAGCTCGACGCTGGAGCCACTGGCCACGCGCACGGCGTTGCCGCCCGTTGCCTGCGTCAGCGGCTTCAGCGTATCGACCGTGGAGGTGACTTCCGAAAACTCCTTCGGATTGGTCGGGCCGACATTGATCAGCGCCTTCAGCGTGCCGTCGGTGGCCTGCCACAGGCCGAGCTCGTTCGCCGGCAGGCTGGCGCGCCACTCGCCGGGATCGGCAGCCGCCAGCGTCAAGTCGTGCGACACGCCCGATGGCGAAGTGACGCTCACCGGCTGGACGCTGTCTGCCATGGTCTGGCGCACCACGACGAGGTCCTTGCCCTGCACCTGGAGCCGCAGCGCTTCCTCGTCCAGATCAGGCTGCTTCATCAGCCAGTGCGACATCCGCCTGAGCAGATCGAGATGCGGCCCGCCGCCCTCATAGCCGCGCGCCCACAGCCAGATGTGGTCGGAGAGCAGCAGCGCGACGCGGCCCTCGCCGAAGCGCGACAGGAACAGAAGCGGCTTGCCGTCGACGCCGGTCATGACAGGCGGGTTCACCGCATTGCGGGTATCGACGGTGCGGAAGAACCGGCTCCAGCGCGGCGGTTCGCTGGCGGAGCCCTCGAGGCCACGCGTGACCGGATGGCGTTTGCCGATGTCGGACAGATGCGCATAGAACGGCTTTTCCGTCACGCCGACCGGCTCGGCCGGCAGCACCGAATCCAGTGGCGTGCGCCAGATGCTGGTGTTGGAGGCGTAGTCGGGCCCGGCCGAGACCAGCACCGCGCCGCCCGAGCGGACATAGCGCGCGATGTTGTCGAAATAGGCGATCGGCAGCACGCCCTGGCGGGCGTAGCGGTCGAAGATGATCAGCTGGAATTCGTTGATCTTCTGCTGGAACAGCTCGCGCGTCGGAAACGCGATCAGCGACAATTCGTTGATCGGCGTGCCGTCCTGCTTCTCCGGTGGGCGCAGGATGGTGAAGTGGACGAGATCGACGCTGGCGTCGGACTTGAGCAGATTGCGCCAGGTGCGCTCGCCCGAATGCGGCTCGCCCGAGACCAGGAGCACCCGCAGCTTGTCGCGCACGCCGTCGATGGCGACGACGGCGCGGTTGTTCACCGGCGTCAGTTCGCGTTCGAGCGGCGAGGCCTCGATCTCGACGATGTTCGGACCGGCGTGCTTGATGTCGACGTCGACGCTTGCGCTCTGGCCGCTTCCCAGCGTGCGCTCGTTGATGACCTCGCCGTCGCGGCGGATCGTGACCTTGGCGCGCTCGCCGGAGACACCCTGGTCGTCGAGGCGATAGTTGATGGTCTGGCTCTGCCCGACGATGCCGAAGCGCGGTGCCGCCGTGATCGCGATGCGGCGGTCGCGCTCGTCCTTCTGCCCCGTGACCAGCGCGTGCACCGGCGCCTGGAAACCGAGCGCGGCGGCGTTCGCCGGGATGTCGTGGACGCGGCCGTCGGTGATCAGGAACGCGCCGGCGACGCGGTCGACCGGCACGTCCGCCAAGGCCGAGGCGAGGGCGCCGAACAGCTTGGTGCCGTCGGTCTCGCCGTCGGCCTGTCCGGCCTCGACGGGGCGGACTTCGAGGCCCTTGATCTTCTTCAGGCTGTCGACCAGCGCTTCCTGCGCCTGGGCGGCCTCACGGTTGCGGTTGCCGAAATTCTGGCTCGGGCTCTTGTCGACGACGACGGCCGCCACCGAGGTGAGGGGGTCGCGGTCCTCGCGGGTGAAGGAGGGATTGGCGAGCGCCAGCAGGACCAGCGCCAGCGCGGCCACGCGCACCGCGGCGCCGCGCGCGCGTGCAAGCAGCAGCACCAGCGCAATGACGACGATCGCGGCGAGCGCGAGCCACAGCACGATCGCGGGAACAAGCGGCGTGAATGCGATGCCGTAATTCATGGCGTCACTCTCTCGGCATCGTCATGCCCGGGCTTGTCCCGGGCATCCACGTTCTTCGCGCCCCGTGGCAAGGCGTGGATGGCCGGGACAAGCCCGGCCATGACGGCTCTCTTTTGGAGAGTATTGAGTTTCAATTCCCGCATCATTGCCCCAGCCGTTCGATCAGCGCCGGAGCGTGCACCTGGTCGGCCTTGTAGTTGCCGGTCAGCGTATACATCACGATGTTGGCGCCGGCGCGGTAGGCGAATTCGCGCTGGCGGGCGTCGCCGCCGGCCACCGGCAGCATGGCCTGCCCGTCGGGCCGCACCGCCCAGGCGCCGGCGAGATCGTTCGATGTGATGATGATCGGCGAGACGCCGTCGCCGCCGCGCGCCGGCCGCTGCGCGCTGTCCTCGTCCTCCTCGCGCGGTAGTGTCTCGACCCAGGTCTGGCCGGCGGTGAAGCGGCCGGGGAAATCGCGCAGCAGATAGAAGGTCTTTGTCAGCACGTGCTCGCGCGGCACGGGCTCGAGCTCGGGCACGTCGAGCGAGGAGAGTATCTCGCGCAGCGTCTGCATGCCCGGGGTCTGCGACGCCCCGTTCGCGCCGGGCGGTGCCTCGATCGCGTCGCGGGTGTCGAACAGCACGGTGCCGCCCTGCTTCATGTAGGCGTCGATCTTGTTGATGGCGTCCTGCGGCGGCTTCGGCGCGCCCGGCACGATCGGCCAGTAGATCAGCGGGAAGAAGGCGAGCTCGTCGCGCGCGGGATCGATGCCGACGGGATCGCCGGCCTCGAGCGCGGTGCGCTGGGCCAGGAACAGCGTCAGCCCGTTCATCCCCGCTTTGACGATGGAATCGACGTCGGCATTGCCCGTCACGACATAGGCGAGTCGTGTCTGCGACACCGCCTTCATCGCGAACTCGTCCGCGGCACTGTCGGCGCGCGCCGGCGTCGGCGCAAACGACATCAGGCCTGCGAGCACCAGGGCGAACACGATCATTGCGGGCGCGGCGCGGCGGCGCAGCAGCGCGGCAATCCCGCCGCCGAGCACCGCGACGATGATGGCGTCGATCAGGAACAGCGCGAGCGCGGTGGACAGCAGCCAGCCGCGCAAGTCCCGCGGTTCGGCATTGGTGTAGGTGGCGTGCCGGGCGCGCAGGCCAGCGGTGTTCAGGGCCGCGATGCGGTCGGCGGCAGCAAGCGTGTTCACGGCAAGCGGTCCTTCTGCCGGACCATAGAAGCCCGGCGGATGATCGGGTGTGGCCCGATCGCGATAATCGGCAGGCAGCGGTTTTGCGGTCGCCGGCGGCGGGCCGAACGCGCCGAAACCGTCGAGGATGTGCAGCGGCGCCACCGTCTCGGCGGTCGCCTCGCTGGCAACGCCCGCGCCGGGCTTGGCCGTGTAGCCGGACATGTCGACCACCCGCCGCAGCATTTCGACGAAGGTGCCCGACATCGGCAGGTCCGACCAGCGCATGTCGGCGCTGACGTGGAACAGGCTGACGAGGCCCTTGCCGCGATGCTCGCCGGTCACCAGCGGCGTGCCGTCTTCCAGCGAGGCCCAGCTCTTGGTGGCGAGCACGGCGTCGGGCTCGGCCAGCACCTGGCGACTTACGGTGACGTCCTTGGGGACCACCACGCCGGCAAACGGGCCGTCGGCCGCGAACGAGGCCAGATGCTGCGGCTTCTCCCAGGTCAGGCTGCCGCCGAGCGTCCGACCACCCTTGCGCAGCTTGACCGGCACGAGGTCGTCCTCGGCCTGTGCCAGCCGGGGACCAGCGAACCGCACCAGCACGCCGCCCTGGTCGACCCAGGCATTGAGGCGCTCGCGGAGTTCAGGGGAGATGGTGCCGACATCGGCGAGGATGATCATCGGCAGCTTCTGGTCCAAAAATTGTGTGATGCCCTGCTGCGGCGAGCCCTTGTCGGCGAGCCGGACGTCGGCGAACGGCGCCAGCGCGCGGGTGAGATAGAAGGTCGGCGCCAGCAGCGGCTGCGCGGTCTCGCTGGTCGAGCCCGAGACGATGCCGATGGCGCGGCGGCGCCAGCGCTTGTCGAGCAGCTGCACCGCGCCGGCGGAGCGCTCGCCGGATATTTCGAGCCGGGTAATGTCGTTGCGCAGCTCGACCGGCAGATCGAACGCGGCTTCGGTCTCCTTGTCCTGCGGGCCGAACGAATAGCGCGCTTCTCCGATCGGCGAGGCCTTCTGGTCGAGCGCGCGCACGGTGCCGACCGCGATGCCGCTGTCGGTGCGCAGCACCTTCACCGTCATCTTCGCCGCAGCGTTCTCGGCCGCGACCAGCGCCAGCGGCGAGGAGGTGCCGCCTTCGAACACGGTCAGGCTGCGATCGCCGATGGTCTTGCCGAGGCCCTGCACGAAGTCCTCGCCGCGGCCGGTGTCGACGCCGTCGGAGAGCCAGGCGATCTCGCAGTCGCCGGTGACTTTGAGGAAACGGTCGACCGCGGCTAGCGTCTCGACGCGGTCGATCGAATAGGGCTTCGGCGCGAGTTGCCGCAGCGCGACGCGCGCCGCACCCGCCGGCATCAGGGTGATGTCGCGGTTCGGCTCCGACAGCGGCACCAGCGCGATCGCGCGGCTGTCGTTGTCGGCATTGGCGATCAGCTCGTCGGCGGTCCTGATCCTGACGTCCCAGTGCGATGCGGCGCTCCAGCCGTCGTCGAACATGATCATCAGCGGCGCCCTGCTGCCGGCGGCGCCTGTTTGCGGATTCCAGATCGGGCCGGCGGCGGCGAAGATCACCAGCGCGGCGGCGAGCAGGCGGAGCGCCGTCAGCCACCACGGCGTCCGCGAGGGCGTCTCCTCCCTGGGGGCGATGTCGAACAGTAGGCGCGTCGGCGGAAATTCGATGCGGCGCGGCCGCGGCGGCATCACGCGGAGCAGCCACCACAGCACGGGCAGGCTGACGAGGCCGATCAGGAGCAGCGGTTGCGTGAAGGCGAGCGGCAATCCCATCATGCGGCCGGCTCCGCCTTGATCGTCGTGGTGCGGGCGCCCGACTTGCTCACCTGCATGCCGGCATGCAGGAACAGCAGCAGCTCGGCGGCCGAGCGGTCGGTCGCATGCGTCGTGAACAGCCAGTCCAGCTTGTTGGTCTCGGCGCGGATCTGATCGCGATGTAGCGCGAGCCGCGCGGTATAGTCCTGTGCCCAACTCTCGGCGCGGCCGGCGGTGATCACGCCAAAGCCTTCGGGCTCGACGAACTCGACGCGGCCGGAATAGGGGAAGCTTTCCTCGGCGGGATCGACGACCTGCACCAGCGTGCCATGCGCGCCGGAGCCGGAGAGCCCCGCCAGCGTCGTCTTGATCTCCGCGATGGGCGACCAGAAATCCGACAGCACGATCGTCTCGGCCAGCGCCGCGGGCACGAAGGAGGGCGGCAGGCTGAGGCGGTCGGCATCGTCATGCAGCATCGCCTGCGCCATCTTGTCGATCACGCTGCGGCTTGCGGTTGGCGCCATCAGCCCGGGAATGCCGACGCGCTCGCCGCCGGAGACGAGCAGCTCGGCCAGCGCGAAGGCGACGATCAGCGTCCGCTCGAGCTTGGATTCGCGCGCGGTCTTCGAGGCGAACGCCATCGAGGGCGAGCGGTCGGGCCAGATCCAGACCGTGTGCGAGGCTTCCCATTCCAGCTCGCGGACATAGAGATGGTCGTCACGCGCCGAGCGGCGCCAGTCGACATTCTGCGCCGGCTCGCCGGAGACGAAGCGGCGGTACTGCCAGAAATTTTCACCGGCGCCGGCGCGGCGCCTGCCATGCAGGCCGTGGATGACGTTGGCGGCGATGCGGCGGGCCTCGAGCACCAGACGCGGCAGCGAAGCGGCGAGCGTGCGACTTTCGCCATCGGCACGTCGGATCGCCAGTGTCTCCTTCGCTGCGTGCCCGCTCTCAGCTGCCATCAACCGATCCGTGTCTTCAACTGCCGGATCACGTCCGGAATCGTGCGGCCTTCGGCGCGCGCCTGGAACGTCAGCGCCATGCGGTGCTTCAGCACGGGTTCGGCGAGGTCGAGCACGTCGTCGACCGAGGGCGCGAGGCGCCCGTCGATGAGCGCACGTGCGCGTACGGCCAGCATCAGCGATTGGCTGGCGCGCGGGCCGGGTCCCCAGGCGATGAACTTGCCGGCTTCACCGGCGTCCGGACCCGGGCGGGCCGAGCGCACCAGCGACAGGATCGCCTCCACGACGGAATCGCCGACCGGCAGGCGCCGGATCAGGCGCTGCGCGGTGATCAGCGCATCCGCGGTCATCGAGCCCCTGGCGAGCGTCTCCTCCGCGCCGGTGGTCTCGAACAGGATGCGGCGTTCCGCATCGCGATCGGGATAGTCGACGTCGATCTCCATCAGGAAGCGGTCGAGCTGGGCTTCGGGCAGCGGATAGGTGCCTTCCTGCTCCAGCGGGTTTTGGGTCGCGAGCACGTGGAACGGCTTGGGCAGATCGTGCCGCGCGCCGGCAACAGTGATGTGCTGCTCCTGCATCGCCTGCAAGAGCGCCGACTGGGTGCGCGGGCTGGCGCGGTTGATCTCGTCGGCCATCAGGAGCTGCGCGAACACGGGACCGGCGATGAAGCGGAAGGCGCGCTTGCCCGCGGTGCTCTCGTCCAGCACCTCGGCGCCGAGAATGTCGGACGGCATCAAATCGGGGGTGAACTGGATGCGCTTGGCGTCGAGACCGAGCGTGACGCCGAGCGTCTCCACCAGCTTGGTCTTGGCGAGGCCCGGCACGCCGATCAGGAGCGCATGGCCGCCGGAGAGAATGGTGACCAGCGTGTTCTCGATCACGCGATCCTGGCCGAAGATGACGGAGGCGATCGCTTCCTTTGCGGCGCGAATCTGGCTCGACACCTGCTCGGCCGAACGGACGATCCCGTCCTCGAGTTTCTCGACACTCTCCGCCATTCGCTCGCTCCTTCAGCCTGCCACGCGGCTTGCTCGCATCGTCACGTCAGCACGTCACGTCGGGTCATCACGTCACGTCATGGGCCCTATGCTAGACTTGCAGGAAGGCCATGTATTCGTTGAATTAACCTATCCCCACCTTATCGGCTTCGGGGTATGTACGGCATCACGAAGTGGCGACCTCCACACCGGACTATTCCGGATGGAACCGCACACCCGCCAACAACGTAGACCTGCACCAATCGTGCCAATCACAAAGTCAGGGCAAACAATGGCGAACCAAGGGCAGAGCGCCGATCGCGGTCTCGAGGGGCTGACTGCGGCCGCCAAGAGCGCTGCCAATGCCAAAGGCGCCAAAAAGGGGCTGCCTCCGGTGCATCTGTGGAATCCGCCGTTTTGCGGCGATCTCGACATCCGAATCGCATCCGATGGTACTTGGTTCTACTTGGGAACGCCAATCGGGCGGCCTGCCCTGGTCCGCCTGTTTTCGACCATCCTCAAGCGCGAGGGCGACAAGCATTTCCTGGTCACGCCCGTGGAGAAGGTCGGCATCCGCGTCGATGATGCGCCGTTCATGGCGGTCGAGATGCAGAAGGACGGCGAGGGTGATCATCGCGTGCTGCGCTTCCGCACCAATGTCGATGACTGGGTCACCTGCGATGCCGCGCACCGGCTGCGTTTCGAGCAGGCGCCGGATGGCGGGCTGACGCCATACTTGCACGTCCGCGCCGATCTCTGGGCCAAGGTCACAAGGGCGCTCTATTACGATCTGGTTGACATGGGCGAGGAGCGGATGGTCGATGGCCAGCCGATGTTCGGCGTCGAGTCGGCCGGCGAATTCTTCGCCATGGCCGATGCGGAGCAGGTGAGGGCCGCGCTTTGAGTCTGAACAAGCCTATCCTGACGAACGAGCCCGTCGCGATGGGAGCTGAGGATTTCTTCGCCCGTTCGCGGGCGAAGCTCGGCTTCGACGTGCCGCCGGGCCTGTATGATCCGAACATCATCCCGGCCTCGGGCGATCCCGGCACCGACAAGATGCTCGAGATCATCGCGCGCGAGCAGCCGGTGCGGCCGGCGGCGGTCCTGATCGCGGTGGTCGACCATCCCGAGCCCACCATCCTGCTGACGCAGCGATCGGCCCATCTCAACGACCATGCCGGTCAGATCGCGTTTCCCGGCGGCAAGATCGATGCGACCGATTCCTCGCCGCTGGATGCGGCGCTGCGCGAGGCCGAGGAGGAGGTCGGGCTGTCCAGAGACTTCGTCGAGCCGCTCGGCTATCTCGATCTCTACGGCACCGCCTTCGGCTTCCGCATCCTGCCGACGGTCGCGCGGGTCAGGCCCGGATTTTCGCTCACCATCAACCATTCCGAGGTTGATGATGCGTTCGAGGTGCCGCTATCCTTCCTGATGGATCCGGTGAACCACCAGGTGCACAGCAAGGAATTCCGCGGCATGGGGCGGTCCTATTACGCGATGCCGTTCGCGGAACGCTACATCTGGGGTGCGACGGCCGGAATGTTGCGTGTGCTGTATGAGCGGATCTATTCATCATGATCCGGACGGTTCTGACCGAGATCGGAATCTTCCTCATCCCCTTTGCCGTCTATGCGTTGTTTCTGGCCGCAACGCGGTCCGGCCTGTTCGCGCGATCCTCCTGGCCGGTCACGATCGTCGCGCGCCTCACTTTGGTCGCGCTCGCGCTGGTCATCGCCGGGCTGATCGGCCTTGCCCAGTACTCCGGCGCGCCGCCGGACTCGACCTACGTTCCCGCCCATGTCGAGGACGGCAAGCTCGTGCCGGGCGTGGAAAAATAAGGGCCGATCGATGATCGTCGAGCCGTTACTCGCCCATGCGTCCTGGCTGACCGCAGGCGGGACCGCGCGCGTCCTGGAGCTGCTCGGCAGCGATGGCGAGGAGGCGCGGGTTGTCGGCGGCGCCGTGCGCAACGCGCTGCTCGGCCTTCAGCCCGGCGACATCGACATCGCGACCACGGCGCTGCCGGACGAGGTGATACGGCGCGCCAAGGCTGCTGGCATCAAGAGCGTGCCGACCGGCATCGACCACGGCACCATTACGCTGGTGATCGACGGACATCCCTATGAAGTCACCACGCTGCGCGAGGACACCGAGACCTTCGGCCGCAAGGCCAGGGTCGCGTTCGGCCGCGACTGGGTGAAGGATGCCGAGCGGCGCGACTTCACCATGAACGGCTTGTCGGTCGATGCTGATGGTGTCGTGTACGACTATGTCGGCGGCATCGCCGATGCGAGGGCCCGCCGCGTGCGCTTCATCGGCGATCCCGACCAGCGCATCGCCGAGGATTATTTGCGCATCCTGCGTTTCTTCCGCATCCACGCCGCTTTTGGTGCCGGCGAGCCCGATCGCGACGGCTATCTCGCCTGCATCCGCGGGCGCGCGGGCCTGGCCAGCCTCTCGGCCGAGCGGGTGCGCATGGAGATGCTGAAATTGCTGGTGGCCGGCGGTGCAGCCGCGGCCGTGCTGGCCATGGCCGAGGGCGGATTGCTGCAGGCGCTGATCGGCGGCGTCGTCTATACGGGCCCCCTGGCGACGATGATCGCGATCGAGCGCGAGCTCGCCCTCACCGCAAGCAGCACGCGACGCCTGGCCGCGCTGTCGGTCGCCGTCACCGAAGACGCCAAGCGCGTCGCCGCGCGCTTGCGGCTCTCCAACGCCGAAACCAAGGCGCTGGATTCGATGGGGCACCGGTGGTGGCGTCTGGCCACCAAGGACGAAGCCGATGCACGGCGGCTGCTCTACCGGCTCGGTGCCGAGCGCTATCACGATCGCGTATTGCTGGGCTGGGCGAGGAACGGCGGCGACGTCACCTCGTCGCGCTGGCGGGCGCTCGCCGAGCTGCCGCAGCGCTGGGCCGCACCGAAATTTCCGCTGAAGGCCGCCGACTTCATCGCACGCGGTCTGGCCGAAGGACCCGCGCTCGGACATGTGTTGACGCTCGCCGAGGACGCCTGGCTCGCGGCGGATTTTCCACTGGAGCAAGTCGCGCTCGCTGCCATCGCCGATCAAGCTGTGGCGCGAATCCGCCGCGATGAGAAGCCGTAAGCTTCGGTGTCGAGCCCACGGTGGCGGTCATCGCGGTCTCCGGGAGCTTTGCCAACGCCAGCCGCATGGTCAGCTAGCCCGTCCTATTCGTGAGAGTGCGGCTTTTGGGCCCGATTGATGCGGCCGCACATCTTGTCTGACGAGGCGCACAGGATTGCCTTCGGCTTTTCGCCGCCTGACGACCGGTACTTTGCAACGCGCTTGAGGGATGGGTTGGGCGAACGGGGGCGGACGCCCCGCCGGTCAAGGACCGAGCGGCAGCAGCGCGCCGGGCAAGCCGCAGATCAGGTCGGCTTCGGGACATGCCGCGGCAAACGCAAGGCGAATGCGGCTCGTGGTCTCGACGACACGGGCGGCGATTTTCAAGAGCCGAAGACGCAGCGTCGCGAACTCGGCAGCGGCCAATTCCCGGGCTTTGGGAATGGCGTCGCGCACGGTCAGCATCAGCCAATAAGCGGCCGTATGGAGCACGAGACGGACCTGGTTGGCGAGCGCCGAACGGCAGCTGGTGCGATCGGAGGCGAGCTGCGTCTTATGCAGCTTGATCAGATTCTCGGCTTGGCCGCGCGCGCAATACAGGCTGTCGTAGATCCACTCGGCCGAGCCGACATCGAGGCTGGTGACGACGAAACGGATGTCGAGGCCGAGCATCGTCGCCTCAATACGGGCGACGGTGCGCCGTTCGCGATCCCAGGACTTTGCCTTGTGGCGCGTCTCGGTATAGCCACGCAGAACCGGCAGGTTCTCGATGGCGCGTCGCGTGCGGATGTCGTCGGCGACCTCGTCGACTTTTCTGGCGAGAGGCTTGGTGCCGGACAGACCGAAGATGTAGTCGATGCCGTTGGTCTCGCACCACGCCATTGCCTCCGGCCGGGCATAGTGCCCGTCGCCACGGAACGTAATTTGCGTGTTGTGCCATCGCGTCCGGATATGCCGTACCAGGCGGCGCAGATGGGCACGCACCTCGACGCCGCCCGGCGTCTTGCCGGGCCTCAGCACGACCGCCACGGGCCGGCTCTTCTCCGTGTCGTAGACGTGGATCGGCAGGAAGCAGCGTTCGTCATAATGAGCGTTGAACAGCGAGAGCTGCTGATGGCCGTGGACGACGTCGCAGGTATCATCGATGTCGAGCGTGACGGATGCCGGCTCGCGCGGGTAGCTATCCATCCATGCGTCGACCAAAGTGTAGGTCAGCCGGATCACGTCGCGCAGGCGCGGAGCATTCTCCAGCCGCGACAGCGTCGGCTGGGAACACAAATCCCGGCCCGTGTCCGGTAGGCGACCGCAGGCCAGTTTGAATGCCGGATCGGACCTCAGATGATCGAGGTCGTCGGCGTCCTCGTAGCCGCAGCAGATCGCGAACATGCGAGCGCGGAACATATCGACCAGGCTGTGCACGACCCGCGTCGGATCGCGCCGATCCGGGAACACCCGGGCCAGATTGTTGGCCAAACCGAGACGCCGCTCGGCCATCGCCAGAAGCATCACGCCCCCGTTCGAGGTTAGGCGCCCACCATCGAAGGCAGCTGTGACTTTCTTGGCGTGAACGGCTGGAAACGAGAAGGGCGGAATCGTATCGTCGGTCATGGCGGGCGTGGCGTTCGCGGTTGGAGGTGATGGGGTTGGCTTCGCAACCGAATCCTACGCCGCATCAGCGCTTTACCCCTCAGGCGCACTCTTACGAATAAGACGGGTTAAGTTGAAGAAAGATTGAGTGACTCCCGATCATTTCTGTGCCGAAACGTGGAGTCGCGGTCGTGCCGCGTCCAAAGAAACCGGCGCGAGCGGCCTATTAGACGCGGTAGGTGCTCAGCCTCCGAAACGAGACTATCAAGCATGAAGAGATCGAGCGCGAGGCAGAGGTTTTATTTGTGTTGAATTCTTGCTTCTCGATAGTGGTCTGAAATCGTATCATCGGTCATGGCGGGCGTGGCGTTCGCGGTTGAAGGTGATGGGGTGGCTTCGCAACCGAATCCTACGCCGCATCAGCGCTTTACACCACGCTCGCCAGCCTCTCAGGCGCCCTCTCGCGAATAAGACGGGCTAGGCCGATCGCCTTCCCGCACGCATAACGCGGCGGTCTTCCGACCGGGGCGCCCACGGGTCCCCCGAGGGATCGTTACCGAGGCTCTCTGCAAGAAAGTCGATGAAGAGGCGGAGCCGGCTCGGCACGAAACGCCGATGCGGGTAGAGGACATGCACGCCGAGGCTGCCCCAGTCGCAGTCCTCGAGGATCGGGACCAGCAGGCCCGCCGCGATGTCCTTGCCGCAGACAAATGACGGAAGCCACGAGACGCCAAGCCCCGCCACCGCCGCCTTGCGCAACGTATCGGCGCTGGTCGAGGCGAGCCGGGCAGTCATCCTGACCTTGCCGTGCATCTCACGCTGGCGCCAGGACCAATCGAGACGAGGTGCGGGCTGCGAGAAGGTCAGCGCGGGCAAGGTAGAGAGCATCTCGGGCGTGTGGGGAACGCCGTGTCGGGCCAGGAAGTCCGCGCTTGCCACCACGCGAAAGTGGGTCGTCGCGAGCTTGCGTCCTATCAGCGCGGTGTCGAGCGACGGTGCGACCCGGATCGCCATGTCGAAGCCTTCCTGCACGAGATCGACCGGGCGGTTCGTCAGGTCGGCGACGACGGCAATGCCGGGATGCCGCGACATGAAATCGACGAGCAGCGGCGCCAGGTGGTCCTGGCCGAGCTCGACCGGCGCCGTCACGCGGAGCGTCCCACGCGACTCCCGGTTCTCCGCCCCCACGGTGCCCTCCGCCTCGTCGACGGCTTCGAGGATCGCGAGCACCTTGTCGAGATAGAGTTGCCCCTCCGGCGTCGGCCGGACCGACCGGGTGGTTCTGTCCAGAAGCCGGGCTCCGGTGCGCTCCTCGAGATGACCGACATGCTTGGCCACCATCGCGGCCGACATCGCGCAGGCGCGGGCCGCCGCGTTGAAGCCGCCGAGCTCAACCACCCGCACGAAAACACGCATGCTGCTCAGCGTATCCATGGTCTATCTCACACTCCCAGTCAGCATCGATCCTACCAGACGGTGAATTCCCGCAAGCGTGACGGCGACATAGACCGCTGCGTGAGCCCGATCGGGCCATTGCGAACAAGAGGTACCACATGAGGACATTGCTGCAATTCGACTTCGCGTTTGATGGGCCGTGGGGTCAAGATCTTGAAATCGCCTGCCGTGATCTTGCGGACGACATCGCGGCCCAGCCCGGGCTCATCTGGAAGCTCTGGGGCGAGAACCGCAGCGCGGGCCGCTCGGGGGGCGTCTATCTGTTCGAGACGCCGGAAGCTGCCGCTGCCTATGTGGCCAAGCATCGGCCGCGGCTCGCCGCCTTCGGCGTGACCGACCCGGCGATCTCGTCCTTCAGCCTCAATCTGCCGCTGTCTCGCACGACGCGCGCGCCGCTGTGAGAGGACAAGCGATGTACACGACCATTGCCGAAGTCGAGATCGAGGATCTCGCGCGCTTTCTTTCCATCTTCGCAACGGACGGCCGGAGCAAGCGGGAGGCGCATGGGAGCCTCGGGGCCGAAGTGCTGTTCGCGTCGGATGGCTCGGACAGGGCCATTGTCCTGATCGACTGGCGGGACGAAGCGGCCTGCGACGCCTTTCGATCCGACGCCTCGGTGCCGGTGACGATGGCCAAAGGCGGCGCCAGGGGCCGCCCGCGGTTCACCCCCGTCATCAGGGCGGGCCGGTTCGCCGCATGACGCCGGACGCGGCGGCGAGCTCGCCTGCCGCGTGCCTCGCCGGCGGTTGCCTTGCCGCGGATTCTCCACTAGACGAGGCCGTGCTCGCTTCCATCGCAGATCAGGCTGCGGCACGAATCAGCCGCGATCAGAAAAATTGACCATCGTCTCAGGCTTCGCCCACATCTCGCTTCCGCAGCTCCTGCTGGTCGCAACGATGGCGCTGTTTGCTTCGATCATCGGTGGTCTCGCCGGCTACGGCACCGGCGCCCTGATGCCGCTGGTGCTGGTGCCGCTGGTCGGCGCCGAGCCCGTGGTGCCGATCATCGCGATCTCCGCGATGTTCACCAATCTCAGCCGCGCCATCGCTTATCTGCGCTACGCCGACCGCCGCCGCGCACTGATCGTGCTCGCCTGCGCAGGCTTGACGACGGCGCTCGGCGCCTACGGCTATACGCGCCTGACCAGTGCGGGCGCGGCGCTCGTGATCGGCACCATGCTGATCCTGAGCGTGCCGCTGCGCCGCGTGCTGCGACGGCGCAGCGTGCGGATCGGCGACACCGGCCTTGCCGCCGGCTCCGTCGGCTACGGCGTGCTGGTCGGCGGCACCTCGGGCTCCGGCGTGATCCTGCTGTCGCTGTTGATGGCCACGGGGCTCGAAGGCGCCGCCGTGATCGCGACCGATGCGATGATCTCGCTCGGCACCGGCCTCATCAAGATCTCGGTGTTCGGCCTCGCCGGCGCCGTGACGGCGCAGGTGCTCGCCTTCGCGCTTCTGATCGGCGGCATCGCAATCCCCGGCGCATTTCTCGCAAAGGCCGTCGTCGAACGGATGCCGGTGCACATCCACGCCGCGATCCTCGACGTTGCGGTCATCACGGGCGGGCTGGTGATGATCTCGGCCGCGGCGAGACAGCTCGTCGCGTAGATGACGCCGGTCCAATCGGCGTTCGCGCCCGGACCTCCGTGCTCACGGACATCGGCCCCGGGCACAAGCCGGAAGAGCTCACGCCAACTCGTGCGCTGACTTCGTTTCGGCCATGGTCGCGCTCGCAGGGAGGCTCATCTCTTTTGAGAGCCCAAACGCCACGGAGCCAGCCCGAGCCCTCCGATGACGGGAGCGATGGAGCCCCTGGCTCCAATCAGTCAGGCCGTGTTCGCCTGGCGGCTGAACTGATGTGGCGCCCCCGCGAGTTGACCTTCATCAATAACTCCGCCCCGATTTGAGCATCATACGTGTTCCGAGGTGGTAATGCGGGGAACTTGCCATGTTCAAGTTTAAGCGCGTTCCATTTACCCCTGGTGACCTGACCAATCATCAATGGGGTACCGATGACGTCCTCGAGGGTGACCCAACCAGAACGATTTTGATCGGGATGCTGGCGGCAGCATGTTCGATTCTTCGAGGGGCGGCAACGACACCTTTACGGGCCCCTCGTTTGCGGGGGGCGCCCTCCACTACACTTTCTACGGTGACGCGGCCGGCGGCATGTTCGATTTTGCTCGCGGCGGCGACGATACCTTCACGTTCGCTTCCCCGAGCAACACCGCTTACGGCGACGCGGGCGACGATATGTCCGATCACAGCAAGGGCGGCAACGACATTTTCAGCGGAGTTGGCCCCGCGACCAACACTTTCTATGGCGATGCGGGCGGCGACATGTCCGGCCATGCTCGGGGCGGCGACGATACCTTCACGGGCGGCAGCGGTGGCGGCATCAATACTTTCTACGGCGATGCGGGCGGCAGCATGTCCGGCCATGCTTGGGGCGGCAACGACACTTTCACGGGCGGCGCTTTCACCTCCAACGTTTCCTATGGCGATGCGGGCGGCAACATGTCGGACCACGCTCGGGGCGGCAACGATACCTTCACGGGCGGCGGCTTCTCCTTCAACACGTTCTATGGCGATGCGGGCGGCGACATGTCCGGCCATGCTCAGGGCGGCGACGATATCTTCACGGGCATCATCGACCTCCCTGCTCCCTCATCCAACATTTTCTATGGCGATGCGGGCGGCAGCATGTCCGGCTATGCTCAGGGTGGCAACGACAGCTTCACCGGCGGCGTCCTCTCCTCCCACACTTTCTATGGCGATGCGGGCGCCAACATGGCCGGCCATGCTCAGGGCGGCAACGACGCCTTCGCAGGCGGCAACAGCTCCGGCCCTGGCTCGACGAGCAACATTCTTTTCGGTGACGCGAAATCCATGTCCGGCTGCGCCGAGGGCGGCGACGATACTCTTGTCGGCGGCAGCAGCTCCGGCACTGGCTCGACGAGCAACATTCTCTTCGGTGATGCAGAATCCATGTCCGGCTGCGCCGAAGGCGGCGACGATATCTTGTTCGCCGGAACCGCAGCCCCCGGCGGGACAGTCAGCAATGAGATGTGGGGTGACGGACTATTGCTAGGCGACGCTGCTGGCGGCCGAGATCTGTTCGTGTTCAAAGACGATGGCCCGGCGACAGTCGGGACGGAGAACACCATCGGAGACTTCAGCCAGAGCCAGCATGATCAGATCAAGTTCAGCAATGTGGCGGGCGTGCACTCGTTCAACGATCTTGTCATCACCCAATCTGGAACTGACACCCTCGTTACCGCGGGAGCGGATCAAGTGACTCTGCACAACTTCGCAGGTTCGCTCACAGCAAACGACTTCCTGTTCGCCTGAAGACGAAATGCATTTGCTTGCAGCGTAAGTTTTGGCCTGTGCACCCGACCGCGGGAACTGACGGGCTCACCCGCGGGGATAAGTCAGGCCGCGCAGTCGGAACTGGGCCACGACACTGACGGAGCGCAAGGACGCTCGTGGTGTGTCGCTTAGCCGGTGTTTCTGACCGCCTCAGCCAGAATGGCGTAAAGCTGCTGCCTGCTGAATTCCTTGGGCTGCTGCCTCTCCGCTCTCCTCGACGACACCTTCTGTGTGACCGGACGGGGGCAGGGTGCCGACGACGGCCTCAGCTTCGGGGCCGGCCTTATCTTGGGCCGTGCTGTGGGCAACTTGTGGCCGCGCTTCAGGCCAAGACGGGTCAGCATGCCGCAGACCGCGTTGCGACTGCAGCCGAGACGGCGCGCAATCTGCGCCGCGCTCTGTCCTGCGAACCAGAGCCTCTTGAGGAGCGCTATGTCTTTTGCATCCCAGCTCATGAGAGACATTATAGCGCCGACTGGGACGCAGGCTAGTCTAGTCTTCGTCGGGCTCGCGCACGACCGCCGGTTCGTCAGCATCACCTTCCTCATCGGCGTCTTCGTCTTCCTCGTCCTCCTCGTCTTCATCGGGATCCCGGGGCGGCATCACGACGCCCATGAGCATGAGTGCTGTCCAGCCGTTCGCTGTGGTGGAAAATGCTTCGGAGATGTGTTGCTTCATGTCGTTGCTGCTCCTCGAAAAGCACGCGCTGTCGAATATTCCCGCCGGGCGGTGCGCGCATCCAGGGCGCGATCGTTGCAGGCGCGAGGATGACATCAGGTCGATTGCGCAAGCAACGGCCGCACCCAGTACGCAATCCGGTGACGCTTGGGGCTATTTCAAACCCGAAGCCCATTATGCTCTATGTCCACCAAGACCTCGCCGGTGGTGACTTCGGGAACCCCAAGATCGAGGTCATGCAGACTCGCCTGAACAAACGCGAGTATCTTGGCGTTCGCTGCGTTGGCGCTTTCGAGGTCATCAAATATCATCACGGCGATACCGACACCGTCGCCCGCGTCCATCACATGGTAGGATCTGAATCCCTGCGATTGCCTCAGGATTTCACCGACGCCGCTCTTGGCGCGACGAGCGGCGTCCGCGACCGAACGAACCCTGGTGTACTTGCGAATGACCATGTACATGGGGCCACCACGCGCCACACGCTCCCTTGCATCAAAGCATATCGTCCCAGTCGGACCAGGGCAACTTTCGGTACGGGCGACATCGTCCGGCTGGGCGCTGCGCAACGCACCCTTTCCAATGAGCCATCCTCGCCCCGCAAGTGGGGGCGAGGTGCCGAGGCTCAGGAGCCCTCGAACTTGAACGATACGTTGAGCTTGGCTCGATAGGCCTCGATCTTCCCCTTGTCATCCAGCTGCATATCGAGCTTGACGACCTCTGCAACTCGAAGATCTCGGAGAGATTTTGCAGCTCGTTCGACCGCATTGGCGGCTGCCTTCTCCCATGAGTCTGTGCTGGTACCGACCAGTTCAATGACCTTGTAGACGCTATCGGGCATGTGGTCCTCCTATTGGGTAGGAGCAGGAAATCTAGCATCGGTATCTCGACGCTGATACCTCTCGGGAGATGACGCGGAAAAGGGTCCGATTGGCTGTCATTTTCCTGCATGCCCCACGGAAGAACCGGGCGCCTCCGTCGGGGATGCGTTCGTTGCAGCCCCCAACAGACGCCCGCATGGAATCGCCACCCGCCGGTTAGCTTCAGGCTATGGTGTCGTCATTGCCGCCAAGGTTCGACCCATGAAGCGACGCTACGTCGGTATCGGCAGCATTATTATCGCCGTGGTTCTGGTTTGTGCCGGGGCCCTGGTGGTTGGTCAATCCCACGTGCCGTCAGACGCCATAGCGTCATCCGTCATACGAACTCCGGAGCTTATGGAGCGGGCGTGGCGCCTGCCCGTGGCAGCCACATTCCAGAGACACGTTGACTGGCAGTCAAATGGCTCTCGCTGCGGACCTGCAGCTGTCGCGAATGCCTACCGGTCGCTTGGCGAGGCGGCTAGGACGGAGGGCAAGGTGCTGGCCGGTACATGGAGCTGCTGGACAGGCATATGCATCATGGGTCTCTCGCTCGATGAGCTGGCCGCAGTCGCCCAGACCAACACGAGCCGGAAGGTCACTGTCTTGCGCGATCTCAGCGAGAGCCAGTTTCTGGAGCATCTCCGTCGCTCCAACGATCCGGGCCGACGCTACATCGTGAATTTCGATCGCGCTCGAATTTTCGGTGCCGGTAGCGGACATCATTCGCCAATTGGAGGTTATTTCGAAGCCGAGGACCTCGTTTTCGTGCTCGATGTCAACTCCAACTTTCAGCCGTGGCTGGTCGAACGGAAGCGGCTGTTCGACGCCTTGAATACGTTCGATGGCGACAAGAAGCGGGGGCTGCTGTTCATCGAGTAATGTTCCACTGCATGTCGCCTGTTGGCCCCAATGCAAAGCATTGCCTGTTGCAGTGGGCGCAACGTCACTCGAAGCAACCCCTATCGCAATCGACCATCGGCCAAGATTGGCCTCGCTAGTTGGTGAGGGGGGTGCTACACAGCTGGCATCACCGCACGCGACGTGGCTGTTATCGGTGACTGAGAGCTCTACGCTCCCGCCTCCATCCGAATGAAGGCGGTCAGATGTCCAATCAGGTCAAATTCGATATTCGTGAGTGGCTGGTGCCACCGCTGTTGGTGCCGATCTTCCTCGTGCTGCTGATCGCGATCGTGGCCGTTCTATGAGCGGCGGGTCCGCTCAATGGGAGCCGCCTTCAAGCAAGGACTCGAGCCAGGGCGTAAACCGAGACAGGAGGCGGGAATGGCAAATACAGCAGTGATCAGGGATGCCTCCGGCGTTCCGGCGATTTTCGTGGGTTCGAAAACAGGTCGGGACGATGCTCCCTTTGTTTTCGTCAGGGTCGGAGGCGAGGAGCGCAGGATGCGCTGGTCCGAATGGGATGCTCTACCGGCCTGGACCGGCGAGCGTCCCATTTGGGCGAGCGGAACCAAATAGCGATGGAGTGTTCAGCATGAAGATGGCTCGACCAGGCACATGGATCGCGGCGCTTTTGCTGGCATCGGCGCTGGGCACATCCACGCCCGCAGCTCTTGCCGCGGAGCCGAACTGCCGTGCGATCGAAGGCGCCAACGCGCGCCTCTCCTGTTACGATGCGGCTTTTCCTCCAAAAACAGGGCGGCCCGCCAAAACCACCGTCGATTCATCGTCCGGCTACAAGGACCCGCTTCTCGCCGAAGAGGCCCGAATCGCCGCGAAGCTGAAGAATATTTGCCGCGATTGCTGAGTGGCACCGACCGCGGCGCGCTCCTGAACGTCGCGCTCCAATTCAGAGGCCCAGCCGAATGACGAAAGAGGATGCGAAGGGGAGCCGCCTGCTTCACCAACGAAAGCGTGCGGTTCATCTGGCCGGTGCGGCACTGGACGACAGGGCCGACAGTTCCGCGAGCTCGAAGGACCAATCGACGAGAAAGCAGCACCTGCTTGATGGGCCCACGGAATTTAGAGAGGTCCGGGTCGATCGTTCAAACGAGACTTCGATCCACGAGGATTGATCCAATCAGCGGCAAACCGGGGCAGTCTGCAGATGGGTTCTTGCGCGACGCGAAACAAAGCGCTCGCTATCCGGTAGACAAGGGCGCATTGTCTTGCCACCGCCGAGCGGCCCGCAGCATCTACCGGTGGTGTGAACGCGAGTTGCGCTCCCGCTCAACCCCGCAGCGGAGCATCAAACATGTCGGCTCGCCGATCCCCGGAACCAACATCGACATTCGAATACCGCCTGGCACAAGAGGCACTCAACCTTCGTCAACAGGCCAAAGGGATGCCCCTTGGCATCCGCCGCACGGAGCTTTTGCGAAAAGCCCGGCAGATCGATGCCGCCGGAGAGGTCAACAAGTGGCTGACCTCGCCGGGACTGCATCCACCAGGTTGAGATTTGCAGCATGATCCGGAAAAGTATGCATCGGTTTTCCGAAAGGGATCATGCTCGAACGATAACCTCGAGCGCAATGTCGATTCATCCTGATCACATCGCTTTTTAGGCCGCGCCATAGCACGATGTGATGAACCTCGGCACGCAACGCGGCGACCAACTCTTGTCGGGATTTTACTCTCACCCTCCCGGGGCTGGAAGGACGCCGCCTGCACTTTATTTCAAGCGGGCGGCGTTTTTGCTCCCGCCTGCAAGCCGCGGGATGCACATGTGCAACACGTGCGACCAGATAGACAATGAGATCGAACAGTTCCGCCGATTGATATCGCCGGGAATGGACGCGCTCAGCCTGGCGATGATCCGATGCGCCATCGAATTGCTGGAGGCTGACAGGGCGGCCGTTTATTGCAGCGGCAGTCTGCACCAGCCAGCGCGCCGGAGTTCGCAGCCGTCTTAGATCTCGCCTCTTGCCCTGTTGCGAAGTTGCTTGCCGAGGCTGCCTGATGATCGGGGCATTCCCGCAACTGCGCGGGCAAGAGCCACACGGCACTTTGTGGGCCTGGACCGGCCGAGGCCGACATATCCGGTCCGACCACCGAGCGGCGAATCCAATGTTCCGGCTTCCTGGCATCGGGTTGCGGTTCCGACCCAATCGAGCAGTAGAAGATTCTTGGAGGCCTGCCTCCGTTCTGGAATGGTATGATCGCGAGCAACCCTATGCTGACGTCCATCCCACAGCCGCAGATCTTGTTTATTGATGGCCTGCCTGGTTCCGGCAAGAGCACGGCCGCAGGGGCACTGGGCGACTCAGTCCCCGCCAGCAAGGTTTTCGTCGAGAGTGCTCCAGATCATCCCTTGCTCGTGGGCAGGCCCGACCGGATGGGAGCAGCCTTCGCAGACATTCACGAGATATACTCTGTTGGTTCGTTTGCCGCTGCGGCGCTCGAAAGGTTGGAAACATTCCTGGAAGGCGCCGGTCATGATGTGCTGTACGTCTTTGAGAGCCATCCCATCCAGAGCACGGTTCGGGTGCTTTTTCAGTTGGACGCGCCTCAAACGACGATACTTCGGTTTTGGTCGGATCTGCAGGAACGGCTGGCCGTCGCTCAACCTCGGCTGATCTACTTTCAGGAGCCGAATCCTCTGCATGCCCTCAAGGAGACCAATCGAAAGCGAGGGCCAAGTTGGGAGAGCTACTTCGTTGAAGCATTCCAGCGATCACCATGGATGCAGGCACGCGCGCTTTCCGGCGCCGAAGGCGTGGATCAGATGGCCGTCGCGTATGCAGATTTGATGGATCAGTTGGTGGATCTGTGGCGGTTCCCCAAGCTGAAACTCCCCGCACGGCCGGAGAACTACGAAGCGCGGACGGATGTGCTGACCAAGTGGGTCGTGGCGCCAGCAAGCCGAGGGCAACTTTAGCGGCAGCCGCGCGGAGGTTCGATGTGCCTTCACGTCCGGACAAATGGCCCATCAGCGAAGTAGGGTACAGTTCACCTTTTTGATGCCGCTTCGATAAAGCGAACTACGAAAGAGCTGGCCCCGCAAATTCGGACAGTAGCTTGAGTGGATTTTCTGCCTGACAGCGGCGAGGATTCTTGCTGCGAATCAGGAGCGAAGATGACGAAGAAGAGCCGCCGGACGCATTCTCCGGCATTCAAGGCGAAGGTTGCTTTGGCTGCGGTCAAAGGCGACAAGACACTGGCGGAGCTGGCGCAACTGTTTGATGTTCATCCGAACCAGATCACGATCTGGAAAAACCAGCTCCTGGAAGGCGCCGCCGGCGTGTTTGGGCATGACAAGACATCGGCCGAGACGCCGGTCGATTTGAAGGCGTTACATGCCAAGATCGGCGAGCTGGCGTTGGAAAACGATTTTTTGTCCGGCGCGCTCACCAAGGCGGGCCTGCTGAGCGCAAAGCGATGATCGACCGCGATCATGATCTTTCTATCGTGCGCCAGGCGAAGGTCCTGAAGCTGGCTCGCAGCACGGTCTACTATGAACCTCGGCCAGTTTCGGCCGAGGACCTTGCCTTGATGCGTCGGCTCGATGAGCTGCATCTCGATTATCCCTTCGCGGGAGCGCGTATGCTGCGATCGTTGCTGCGGCGGGAGGGCGTATACGCCGGTCGCCGCCACATCGCGACGCTGATGAAGCGCATGGGGATCGAGGCGGTCTATCGTCGCCCGAACACGAGCAAGCCGGCTCCGGGTCACAAGATCTACCCGTACCTGTTGCGCGGATTGAAGATCGAGCGGCCCGACCATGCGTGGGCAATGGACATCACCTACATTCCGATGCGGCGTGGCTTCGTCTATCTCGCGGCGGTCGTCGATGTGTTCAGCCGACGGGTCCTGGCCCATCGCGTCTCGATCACAATGGAGGCGGCCTTCTGCGTCGAAGCGGTCCAGGAGGCGTTGGCGAAGCACGGCAGGCCCGAGATTTTCAACACGGATCAGGGCAGCCAGTTCACCAGCCTCGAGTTCACCGATGTGCTGCTGGACGCGAAGATCGCCATCAGCATGGACGGCAAGGGCGCCTGGCGCGACAACGTGTTTGTCGAGCGGCTCTGGCGCACGGTCAAATACGAAGAAGTATATCTCCGCGCCTACGACAGCGTGTCCGAGGCGCGAGCGTCAATTGCCAAGTATCTGGCCTTCTACAATCAGGGACGCCCTCACTCGAGCCTTGACGGGCGCACGCCCGACGAGGCTTACTTCGGCACGCAAGCTATGGTGATGGCCGCATGACCGTCGCCGACGGTTTTGTCGTCGCTCTGGTCGGGCTACGCCCTCCCGACGCAACGACAAAACCGTAAAGCCCCGCGTTCAGCATAACCCGGCAGGAATCCACTTAAATCCAGCGGGGCGCTGTCCAAACAACCGGGGCCAGCTCTGTTCGTCAAAAAGCGCTACAGCGCCTTCTTCAAAACTCCGCTTGACGAGGCTCTGGCCAAAATAGATCCCAGCGAACTGGTGCTCTGTGGAGTTAATACGCACGCTTGCGTTCGAATGGCGGCAATAGACGCTTACCAGCGAGACTATCGTGTAGTCATCGCCAGGGAATGCGTCGGCTCCAACAACGAGCTGCACGAGCGTGTGTCGCTAGACTATATGGACGGGAAAATTGCTAAGGTTGCAGGTGTAGCGGACATCATCGAATCTCTCAAATCAAGCTTATGAAGCAAAACCAGTGTCTTGGGCTGACCGGAGCGACGAATGCTGACGGTCTTTGATGCGGACTTCTTGGTCAAACAGTACTTGGGCGACACGCCAAGAGCCAGTCACTCCCGCTTTGTAGCCCACATCATGCGGGAGCTTGCTCCTACCTTCTCAGCCTCCGCTGATCTCTGGGAGGTCGTTGGGCTATGCCATGATCTTGATTACTTCCACACATCCAACAACTGGAGCCAGCACGGTCTCGTGACCGTCAACTGGCTTGGCGACAACATTCCCGTTGAGGCTCAGCATGCAATCGCGGCGCACGATCACCGCACAGGGGTTCAGGCTGATACGACGCTCGCCGACGTACTCAAGACGGCGGATGCCGTTGCCATCATCGACGAGCGATTAGGGCGCAGCGCGATTTTGGGTGTGGACCGCGCGGAACCTTACACGGCGCTGCGCCGCCAGCTCGGCGCTCGCTCCTACTTAAGCGATATTGTTGAGAGATACTCAGAGAAGCACGCAATTTCCTTTAATCGAATAGTCGAAATCGTCGCCCTTGCACCGAAGCAAAGTGGCTGTCTCGGATACAACAATGGCAGCGCATCATGACCGCTTATGGCAGAGAATCGGGAGCGTCGCAGCGGAACGCTCCGTTCTAACGAGGATGCAGTGTCAGGCGCGCCTACTCCTCGTCGTCGTCGTCCTCCTCTTCATCCTCATCATCCTCTTCCACCTGCACGAGCACGGCCAGCGGCAGCGTCTCGCGGAACAGGTCGCCTTCCATGCCCATCCACAGGCACAGCACCTCGTCCGCCTTCACCTCCGCGACGGTCAGCGGCTGGCCGCCGGATTTCAGCATCACCACATCGCCGGCTTTCAATTCCATGGATTGTCCTTTCGGGTTGATCGGCCGTGAGGCTACCAGGCCGTCATGACATGCCGATCACGCCGGCTGCGCGTTCCGGGAAATTCGGCGGGCGCATCGCGCTACGGTGTCAGGCCCGCTTGCGCGTGATCGGCGGGCACTGGTTGCTGATGCGGCTCATGCAGAAGCCCGTCCATCACAAGCCCGCGACGATGACATCATACCCCTGTTTTGCCCGACGGGTCAAAGCGGATTTCGCAAAATCCGCAAGTCCTTGATTTTGCAGCAGCCGGCTACTGTGCATGGGGTTGTTTTCGCGGTTTTTGTTTTGTGCCTGGTTACGCCGGGTCAGGCAGCAGCTCGCCGAGCGAGCGGATGATGCGGTCGGGCTTGACCGTCGAGCCTTCGGGCAGGCCCTCGTCGTGGACGTCCATCCAGATCGAATAGATGCCGAGCCGCTGCGGCGTCACGACTTCCCATTCCAGGTTGTCGCCGATCATCCAGGTCTCCTCGGCGGTGACGCCGAGCGCCTGCATGGCGTGCAGATAGGCGCGCTCCTCGGGCTTGCCGAAGCCGTGCTCGCCTTCGATCTGGATGTGGTGGAAGCGGTGCGCCAGCTCGAAGCGCTCGACCTTGGCGCGCTGCATGTCCGCGGCGCCGTTGGTGACCAGCGCGAGCCTGATGCCGAGCGCCTTGAACCGGTCGATCGCCTCATGCGCGCCGGGAAACACGAACATCTCCTCCTCGCGATAGGCGGTGAAGCGGTCGGCGAGGCGAATGGCGAGATCGTCGGGCAGGGCGCGGTGGCCCGCCGCCGCAAGCGCGGCAAAGCCGCCCTTGACCGTCAGGTGCCGCGCCTCGGCGAGCTTCATCCGCCACGCCGCTTCCGCGTTCGCCCAGAAGTTTCGCGCGAAAGCCAGCACCGCGGTTGCGACCTGGGCCGGCGGCAGCGGCGCAAGCTCCTCGGCAAACTCGTTCGCGATCGTGTTCCAGGCGATCTCCGGCCGGCCATAGGCCGACAGGATGGTGTCGTCCATGTCGATCAGCATGGCGCGCGGCAGCGGTCTCACGGCGAGCTTCATCGTCGTCATGGCCACTTCACCTCCGGGGGCAGCGACGACAGGATGGAATCCACATTGCCGCCGGTCTTGAGTCCGAAGATGGTGCCGCGGTCGTAGAGCAGGTTGAACTCGACATAGCGGCCGCGCCGGATCAGCTGCTCCTCGCGATCCTCCGCCGTCCAGCCTGTCGCGAAATTGCGTCGCACGATCTCGGGATAGATCTTCAGGAAGGCGCGGCCGACGTCCCGGGTGAAGGCGAGGTCGGCGTCCCAGTCGCCGCTGTCGTGCCAGTCGTAGAAGATGCCGCCGATGCCGCGCGCCTCTTTCCGGTGCGGCAGGTAGAAATATTCATCGCACCACTTCTTGTACTTGTCGTAATCGGCGACGCCATTCGGCTGCGCGCAGGCCTGTTTCATCGCGGCGTGGAAGGCGATCGTGTCGGCATCCTCCTGCGTCCGCCTTCGCTCCAGCACCGGCGTGAGGTCGGCGCCGCCGCCGAACCAGGCCTTGGTGGTGACGACGAAGCGGGTGTTCATGTGCACGGCGGGCACGTTCGGATTGCGCAGATGCGCGATCAGCGAGATGCCGGAGGCCCAGAACTTCGGGTCTTCCGCGGCCCCCGGGATCTGTGCGCGAAACTCGGGCGCGAACTCGCCGTGCACGGTCGAGCAGTGCACCCCGACCTTCTCGAACAGGCGGCCATGCATCATCGACATCACCCCGCCGCCGCCGGCCGCGCCGGTATGATCGGTGCGCTCCCAGGGCGTGCGCTTGAAGCGGCCGGCCTCGCCGGGATAGAGGCTTTGCGGTGCGTCATCCTCGAGCCGCTCGAAGCTTTCGCAGATGTCGTCGCGCAATCGCTCGAACCAGGCGCGGGCGCGGGCCTTGCGGTCGTCTATCGTTGAGGCGTCCATCTGCATTCCCGGTCGCGTCCTATCTGATGCCGAGCGATTTGTGCGTCTGCACGCTGAGCCGCCATTGCGGATGGCGCAGGCAGTAGTCGATCGCCTGCGCGGTGTTCCTGACGACCTCGGGCCCATCCATCGGCTGCAGCGAGAAGCGCTCGAAGGCGAGATCCTCGAAAGTCTCCGGCGCAGCCAGCGCCTGGGGATAGACCAGCTTCAGCTCGTGGCCCTGGCGGAGGACCAGCTCGCTGCCGCCCTTGGGGCTGACGCAGATCCAGTCGAGCCCTTCCGGCGCAGGGATCGTGCCGTTGGTCTCGACGCCGATCTCGAAGCCGCGGGCGTGGAGCGCTTCGATCAGCTCGGCGTCGACCTGGAGCAGCGGCTCGCCGCCGGTCAGCACCACGTAGCGATTGCCGCCTGAGGCGGTCCATTGCGCGGCAATGGTGTCCGCGAGTTCCGCGGCCGAAGCATAGCGGCCGCCGAGGGTGCCATCGGTGCCGACGAAATCGGTGTCGCAGAACTTGCAGGTCGCGTCGGCGCGGTCGGCCTCGCGGCCGCTCCAGAGATTGCAGCCGGCAAAACGGCAGAACACGGACGCACGCCCGGCATGGGCGCCTTCGCCTTGCAGGGTCAGGAAGATTTCCTTGACCGCGTAACTCAATCGTCGCTCCTCAACCTGTCAGACTTGCGGGTTCCGGATCTGCCGCAGCGCCTCGCCTGCGGCCATGGCCGCGCTCATCGCCACATTTAGCGACCGCAGTCCCGCCTCGATCGGGATCACCAGCCGCGCATCGGCGGCCTCGACCACCGCGTCGGTGACGCCGGCGCTCTCGCGTCCGAATAGCAGGATGTCCGACCTCTGGTAATGAAAATCGCGGTAGTCGGTCGCAGCCTTGGTGGTGAACAGCAGCAGCCGGCAGCCCTGTGCCGCGCGCCAGTCCTCGAATTTCGACCAGGAGTCGTGGCGGGTCAGCCGGACATGGTCGAGGTAATCCATTCCCGCCCGGCGGAACAAGCGGTCGGAGACGGGGAAGCCGGCAGGTTCGATGATATGGGCGTCCATGCCCAGACAGGCGCAAAGCCTGAGAATCGTGCCGGTGTTCTGAGCGATGTCAGGCTGAAAAAGCGCTATCTGCATGGGCTGCGTCGGGGGTCGATGCGGGCGGGAATGTCTCAATAAAACATCGCCCGCCCGGGAATTCGTGCATGGCACGCTCCCACGCCGTTAGCGGGCTTGCGCTCGCCCGGCAAGGGTGCCAATAGAACGATTCTGGACTGCTGTTTCACCCGTTTAGAGGTGGACAAGCGAAGTTCTGCCGCCGCGGGGGGCCGCGGGCGCCGGCAGCCTTTCCGGGGACCTCATGGGCGCCCCTCGGAGCGGTTCCACCGGTAGCATAAGAAGAAAGGGTTGGAATCGTGACGACAGCGTCTTCGGCGGACCATCCGACACGCCGTGATTTCTTATTCGTTGCTACCGGGGCCTTCGCAGCAGTAGGGGGCGCGGCCGCGCTCTGGCCTTTTATCTCCCAAATGAATTCCGACGCTTCGACGATCGCCGCCGGTGCGCCGATCGAGGTCGATCTCAGCCCGATCGCCGAGGGCCAGGACATCAAGGTGTTCTGGCGCGGCAAGCCGATCTACATCAGCCACCGCACCAAGAAGCAGATCGAAGAGGCGCGCGCCGTCAACGTGGCGAGCCTGCCCGATCCACAGACCGACGAGGCCCGCGTCAAGTCCGGCCACGAGCAGTGGCTGGTCGTGATCGGCATCTGCACCCATCTCGGCTGCATCCCGATCGCTCATGAAGGCAATTACGACGGGTTCTTCTGCCCCTGCCATGGTTCGCAGTACGATACGTCCGGCCGCATCCGCCAGGGGCCTGCGCCCACGAACCTGGTCGTGCCGCCGTACCAGTTCGTTTCCGACACCAAAATCCAGATCGGCTGAACCTCGGACTTTCGTCCGAAGCTTCGCGCCGTCTCGTCGTACTATTTCCTCAGGATCGCATCATGAGCGGACCATCCGACTACCAGCCGAGTAATCCGGCCCTGCAATGGATCGAGCGGCGTCTGCCGATCTTTGGTCTCATCCACTCCTCCTTCGTCGCCTATCCCACCCCGCGCAACCTGAACTACTGGTGGACCTTCGGCGCCATCCTCTCCTTCATGCTGGGGATACAGATCCTGACCGGCGTGATCCTGGCGATGCACTACACGCCGAATGCCGACCTTGCCTTCAAGTCGGTCGAGCTGATCGTCCGCGACGTGAACTACGGCTGGCTGCTGCGCAACATGCACGCGGTCGGTGCCTCGATGTTCTTCGTCGCCGTCTACGTCCATATGTTCCGCGGCCTCTACTACGGGTCGTACAAGGAGCCGCGCGAGGTGCTGTGGATCCTCGGCGTCATCATCTACCTCCTGATGATGGCGACCGGCTTCATGGGCTACGTGCTGCCCTGGGGCCAGATGAGCTTCTGGGGCGCCACCGTCATCACCAATCTGTTCTCCGCCGTTCCCTATGTCGGCGAGAGCATCGTCACGCTGCTGTGGGGCGGCTATTCGGTCGGCAATCCGACGCTGAACCGATTCTTCTCGCTGCACTATCTGCTGCCCTTCGTGATCGCGGGCGTCGTCGTGCTCCACGTCTGGGCGCTGCACGTCGCCGGTCAGAACAATCCCGACGGCGTCGAGCCGAAGACGGAAAAGGACACGGTGCCGTTCACGCCGCATGCCACCATCAAGGACATGTTCGGCGTCGCCTGCTTCCTGCTGCTGTACGCCTGGTTCATCTTCTACATGCCGAACTATCTCGGCGACGCCGACAACTACATTCCGGCGAATCCGGGCGTGACGCCGCCGCACATCGTGCCGGAATGGTATTACCTGCCGTTCTACGCGATCCTGCGCTCGATCCCGGACAAGCTTGCGGGCGTCATCGCGATGTTCGGGGCGATCATCATCCTGTGCTTCCTGCCCTGGCTCGACAACGCCAAGACCAGATCGTCGAAGTACCGTCCGCTTGCGAAGCAGTTCTTCTGGATCTTCGTCGCGGTCTGCATCCTGCTCGGCTATCTCGGCGCGCAACCGCCGGAGGGCATCTACGTGATTGCCGGCCGGGTCCTGACGGTCTGCTACTTCGCCTACTTCCTGATCGTGCTGCCGCTGCTCGCGCGCATAGAGAAGCCGCGGCCGGTGCCGAACTCGATCTCGGATGCAGTTCTGGCGAAGACCGGGAGCAGGTCGACGCCGATGGTCTCCACCGCGATCGTGCTGGCGCTCGCCGGTTCGTTGTTCGCGGGCTCGATCGACAGCGCGAAAGCGTCTGAAGGCAGCGATACGCCGCCGGGCAACAAATGGTCGTTCTCGGGCCCTTTCGGCACGTTTGACCGCGGGGCGCTGCAGCGCGGCCTGAAGGTCTACAAGGAGGTCTGCTCCAGTTGCCACGGCTTGTCTTACGTCGCCTTCCGCAACCTCGCCGAGTCCGGCGGGCCCGGCTATTCGGTGGCGCAGGCGTCGGCGTTTGCGTCCGAGTACAAGGTCAAGGACGGTCCGAACGATGCGGGTGACATGTTCGAGCGTCCGGGCCGGCCGGCGGACTATTTCCCCTCGCCATTCCCGAACGAGCAGGCTGCGCGTGCGGCGAACGGCGGTGCGGCGCCGCCCGACCTGTCCCTGATTACCAAGGCGCGCTCCTACAAGCGCGGCTTCCCCTGGTTCATTTTCGACGTCTTCACCCAGTACCAGGAGCAGGGGCCTGACTACGTCACCGCGCTGCTCCAGGGGTATGAGGAGAAGGTGCCTGAGGGCGTCACCATCCCGGAGGGATCCTACTACAACAGGTACTTCCCGGGCCACGCCATCAAGATGCCGAAGCCGCTCAGCGACGGCCAGGTGACCTATGACGACGGCTCGCCGACCACGGTCGCCCAGTACGCCAAGGACGTCACCACGTTCCTGATGTGGACTGCCGAACCGCACATGGAAGCGCGCAAGCGCCTCGGCTTCCAGGTCTTCGTGTTCCTGATCATCTTCGCGGGCCTGATGTATTTCACCAAGAAGAAGGTCTGGGCCGACTCGCACTGAGCCGCGCAAGACGAACGAGAAAAGAAAGAGCCCCCGCGAGGGGGCTTTTTTATTGGCCCAACTCTCCGTCATTCCGGGTTCGGTGCTGCGCACCGCCCCGGAATGACGGGAGTGTGGATTGCGTCGCGCCCGTCTAGACGCCACAATAACCCTCAACCGCTCCCCAAAAACGCGTCGGAGGACACCATGGGAACCACCATCACGTTCAAGCGCCCGGACGGCAAGGACGCCTCGGGCTATCTCGCCAACGCCGCGCGTGGCAACGCGCCGGGCGTGGTCGTGATCCAGGAATGGTGGGGCTTGTCGGACCAGATCAAGGGCCTGTGCGACCGCTTTGCGCTGGCTGGCTTCGACGCGCTGGCGCCCGATCTCTACAAGGGGAAGGTGGTGCCCTATCACGACACCGATTCCGCCAACAAGGAGATGAGCTCCCTCGACTTCATGGATGCGACGACGCAGACGGTGCGTGGCGCCGCGCAATATCTTGCGCGCAACGGCGCCAAGGTCGGCCTGACCGGCTTCTGCCTCGGCGGCGCCGTGACCATCATCGGCGCGACCAAGATCCCGGAGCTCGCGGCCGGCGTCGTGTTCTACGGCATCCCGCCTGAGCAGGCGGCCAAGCCCGCCGACGTCAGGATCCCGCTCCAGTCCCACTTCGCCAACAAGGACGACTGGTGCACGCCGGAGCTGGTCAACGGCTTCGAAAAGGCGATGAAGGCCGCCGGCAAGTCGCTGGAGCTGTTCCGCTATGACGCCGAGCACGCCTTCGTCAACGAGCAGCGCCAGGCCGTGCACGACCGCGAAGCCGCCGAGCTTGCCTGGGGCAGGGCGACGGAGTTTTTCCGGAAGCATCTGGGATGATGCGAAAGAAGGCAGCCGGCATGTCGGCTTCGTCTTTCTCGCACCGCCGCGTTGGCCGGATCGTGCGAACGATCGTGGCCGCCGTCGGCGTGCTCCTGGGGGCGGCGACTCACGCAATGGCGCAGCAGGCTTTTGTGACGCTGCACGGCGATCCCAAGAAGGAGGCCTGGTGGCTCATTGCGGATTTCCATCCGTTCACGACCGAGGTTCGCGGCATTCCGGCGAACCAGATCCGCAAGAACTGGTGCAAGGCGACCGAATTCCGCAAGGATCTCATTCCCAGGGACTTGCTCTTCGAGGACGGCACGGATGCGATGGAGGAGAGTAAACTGTCTTTCGCGATCGAAGGCCAGTTCGACGGGACGGCCACCAGACAGGTCGCGTTGGTCGGCGTCTTCCAGGAATGCGCAGGTCCGAAGGGCAGGTTCATCCTGATCCTGGACCAGCCGGCCGTTGGGACGCCGAATATCCGCTTTGTGAGCGCGGTGCGCGAGGACCGTCAATTCGGTGCCTTGCAGAAGGGAAAGAACAGCAGCATCGTCGTCTTGACATGCATGCAGTGCGACGACTTTTCGATCCTGAAATGGGATCGGAGGAAGCGCAAGTTCGGCCGTCAGCCTGACCCCGGCGTGCAATAGTCGGCGACTCGGCTCCCAACAAGCGCCTCTTGACGTCGTCCGTCCGCCATGGTGAGTATCCGCCCCATGAGCACCGCCGTCCGCCCAGCCCGTCTTTGGTGGCGCACCTCCTGAGAGGTGGCCGGTGCGATTTCTTTTCTCAAAATCGTCGAAGGTCGCCAGCACAGCGCGGCGGCCTGATCGTTTGTCCTGTGTGGCGTTCCCTCGGCAAGTCTCGTAAGAGGACCCCATGAACAGGACCGTCTTTGCTCCTCCCGGCCCGAAGCGACTATGTGACCCGCGCGGGTCTTGCGATCACGCGCGTGGCGGAGCAGTTTACCGGCGGCGCCAACAGGCTCGACGACCTCGTCAACCTGCTCGACCGCCGCCGCGGCGTGGTGCTGTCTTCGGGCACGACCGTGCCCGGCCGCTATGAGAGCTTCGACCTCGGCTTCTCCGATCCGCCGCTCAAGCTCGAGACCACAGGCGTCAATTTCAGGCTGGAAGCGCTGAACGAACGCGGGCAGGTCCTGATCGCCTTTCTCGCCGACGTCCTGCGCGAGCCCTGCGTGGTGATCTCCGAGAAGTCGGCCACACGCCTTGCCGGCCACATCATCCGCGGCGATGCCCCGGTCGAGGAGGACCAGCGCACGCGGCGCGCCAGCGTGATGTCGCTGGTGCGTGACCTCGTCGCCGCCTTCTCCGCCAATGACGACGGGCTGCTCGGCCTGTTCGGCGCCTTTGCCTACGACCTCGTGTTCCAGATCGAGGATCTCGTGCAGAAGCGCCCGCGCGAGGCGGACCAGCGCGACATCGTGCTCTATGTGCCCGATCGCCTGCTGGCCTATGACCGCGCCACCGGCCGCGGCGTGGTGCTCTCCTATGACTTCGCGTGGAAGGGCAAATCCACCGAGGGCCTGCCGCGCGAGACCGCCGACAGCCCGTACTTGAAGACGCCGCGCCAGGGCTTCGCCGATCACGCCCCTGGCGAATATCAGGCCACCGTCGAAACCGCGCGCGCGGCCTTCGCGCGGGGCGATCTGTTTGAAGCCGTGCCGGGGCAGCTCTTCGCCGAGCCCTGCGACCGCTCGCCCGCAGAAGTGTTCCAGCGGCTCTGCGTCATCAACCCGTCGCCATATGGCGCGCTGATGAATCTCGGCGAGGGCGAGTTTCTCGTCTCGGCGTCGCCGGAAATGTTCGTGCGCTCGGATGGTCGCCGGGTCGAGACCTGCCCGATCTCGGGCACGATCGCGCGCGGCGCCGACGCGATCGGCGATGCCGAGCAGATCCGCCAGCTGCTGAACTCGGAGAAGGACGAGTTCGAGCTCAACATGTGCACCGACGTCGACCGCAACGACAAGGCGCGCGTCTGCGTGCCCGGTACGATCAAGGTGCTGGCGCGCCGCCAGATCGAGACCTACTCGAAGCTGTTCCACACCGTCGATCATGTCGAGGGCATGCTTCGCCCCGGCTTCGACGCGCTCGACGCCTTCCTCACCCATGCCTGGGCGGTGACCATCACGGGCGCGCCAAAGCTCTGGGCGATGCAGTTCGTCGAGGATCACGAGCGCTCGCCGCGGCGCTGGTATGCGGGGGCGATCGGCGCGGTCAATTTCGACGGCAGCATCAACACCGGCCTCACCATCCGCACCATCCGCATGAAAGATGGGCTTGCCGAGGTGCGCGTCGGCGCCACCTGCCTGTTCGATTCCGATCCTGCCGCGGAGGACCGCGAATGCCAGGTCAAGGCTGCCGCGCTGTTCCAGGCGCTACGCGGCGATCCGCCGAAGCCGCTGTCGACCTTTGCACCCGATGCCACCGGCTCGGGGAAGCAGGTGCTGCTGATCGACCACGACGACAGCTTCGTGCATATGCTCGCCGACTATTTCCGCCAGGTCGGCGCCAGCGTCACCGTGGTCCGCTATGTGCATGCGCTCGACATGCTCAAGCAGAAGAGGTGGGATTTGCTGGTGCTGTCGCCCGGTCCGGGCAGGCCCGAAGATTTCGGGATCAGGAAGACCATCGATGCGGCGCTGGAGAACAAGCTGCCGGTATTCGGCGTCTGCCTCGGCGTGCAGGCGATCGGTGAATATTTTGGCGGCGAGCTCGGCCAGCTCACCCATCCTGCCCATGGCCGGCCGTCGCGGGTGCAGGTTCGCGGCGGGCGCTTGATGCGCAATCTCCCGAACGAGATCGTCATCGGCCGCTATCATTCGCTCTTCGTCGAGCGCGACAGCATGCCGGAGGTGCTCAGCGTCACCGCCAGCACCGAGGACGGCGTCGCCATGGCGCTCGAGCACAAGACCCTGCCGGTGGCCGGCGTGCAATTCCACCCGGAATCGCTGATGTCGCTCGGCGGCGAGGTGGGGCTGAAGATTGTTGAGAATGCGTTCCGGCTGGATGCTGGGGCGAGTTGAGTGCAGAATATTTCCCCTCGTCGTTCCGGGATGGTGCGCCAGCACCAGACCCGGAATCTCGAGATTCCGGGTTCGATGCTGACGCATCGCCCCGGAATGACAACTGAGATGAGACCCGAATGACCTTTGACCACGACATCAAGGCGAGCGTCCGTACCATTCCCGACTATCCCAAGCCGGGAATCATGTTCCGCGACATCACGACCCTGCTCGCGGACGCGCGGGCGTTCCGCCGCGCGGTGGACGAGCTCGTCAACCCCTGGGCCGGCAACAAGATCGACAAGGTCGCCGGCATGGAGGCCCGCGGCTTCATCATCGGCGGCGCGGTGGCGCATCAGCTCTCGGCCGGCTTCGTGCCGATCCGCAAGAAGGGCAAGCTGCCGCATACCACCGTGCGCATCGCCTATTCCCTGGAATACGGCATCGACGAGATGGAGATGCATGTCGACGCGATCCAGCCTGGTGAACGCGTCATCCTGGTCGACGACCTCATCGCCACCGGCGGCACCGCCGAGGGCGCGGTGAAGCTGCTGCGCCAGATCGGGGCCAACGTCGTCGCCGCCTGCTTCATCATCGACCTGCCCGAGCTCGGCGGCGCCGCCAAGCTGCGCGCCATGGACGTGCCGGTGCGCACGCTGATGACGTTCGAGGGGCATTGAGCGGGACGGGCGGAGGGTACGCCCAGATGGATTGCTATCAGGACCGCTGCAGGATCAGGCTGAGCTCGAGTTCCCGGAAGGCGATGTAGTTCCGCCGGGTCCACTGGTGCAGCTCGGTCGAGGCGTCCTTCTCCTGGCGCAGATAGCCGGTGAAGGAGAAGCTCAGCCGGTCGATATAGGTCTTGAGGAAGCCGGGCAGCGCGGGCAGGCGGAACAGCCGGCCGCCTTCCATCGCGGGCGGCAGCTCGCCGCGCACGATATATTCGTTGTCCACCGTGATCAGGTTCATGCGCGGGATCTGCCCGCGCAGCATCTCATGGGCGCGGGCCGAGGCGCGGTCGGTGTCGGCGACGAACAGGATCTGCGGGGCGACATGGCGGCGCGCCGCCTCTTTCAGGAGGCCGATCTCGTCGGTCATCTTGAAGAACTCGTCGAAGGCGTGGAAGCCGAGGTCGATCACCTTGGCAACGCCGTCATCGAGGATGACGCGGTCCATCAGCTGCATCTTGCCGTAGGTGTCGATCACGTCCGCGGTTTCCGTGACCTTCGGCAGATAATCGAGCAGCGACGGCTCCTTCAGGTTGACGTCGAAGGCCGCCACGTTTCCGTTCTTGAGCAGCAGGAATTCGCTCAAAAGCCGCGCCAGCAAGGTCTTGCCGACCTGCGGGCGGGGCGAACAGATGATGTAGACGGGTGTCGCGGGCATCGACAGCTATATCAGGCCAACTCACCACCCAATCCAGCCGTATCCGCCCTGCTTGCGCAACTATTTTTCGCTGTTGCGGGTCGCGGGCTTCGAACCGACGATGTCGGTCAGGCGGATGCGGTCGAACTCGCTCCAGACATTGGCCAGCCAGTGCCGGACATAGCCGCGCAGCACGAAGGAGTAGTTGGCGGCCTCGTCGTTGATGCCCTTGTTGGCGACGAATTTCAGGAACGGGACGGAGGAGACTTCGACCTGCTCATAGGCCATTTCGTTGAGCTTGGGGATGGTCAGCTCGGTCGCGTCCTTGATGCGGTGGAAGTAGGAATTGTAGGTCGCCTGGTCCCACTGGAAGAACTGGGTATCGTTGATGAAGTTCTTGACCAGGAAATATTTCGCGCCGCCCATGAAGCCTGCGGTCTCGGCGATCTCCTCCAGCGAGGCGATCGAGGGTCCCAGGATGTGGAACACCGCGAAGGTGATCTGGCCGGCCCTTGGCGGCGTCGAGGAAGCCGATGTCGCGCAGCGAAGCGAGGGCCGGCGAGAGCAGGCCGGCGCGGACGTCGATGACGGTCACCGACGGGCTCACGGCATTGAGCGTGTCGAAGATCTTCATCTGGTCCGCCGTCGTCGTCATGTCGACGATCTCGGTGATATCGGGGTGGAAGCGCTTCAGGGTTCCGCGCGGGGACTCCGTGTCGAACGCGCGGGTCGGCACGTTGTTGGCTGAGAAATAATCGAGCAGGGTCCGCGATACCGTGGTCTTGCCGACCCCGCCCTTGTCCGCGCCCACCACAACCACTGCCGGCTTTGCCATTGCTGTCCCCTAACGCGCGCCCCCGATCGCGAGGTCGCAATCGGCCGGGCCCCAAATCGATGTCCCAAAGATGGTCCCAAGTCTGCTGTTGGGCGCGAACATGGCAGAAACAAGGGAGAATTCAATTCCTTGGACCGCAGTTGCGGCAATTCCCTTGGTTTTTCCCGATCACCGGGAAAAACCGCCGCGTGTAGCGGTAAATCACGCGCTCAATGACGGCCCCAAGGTCCCATCGCATTGCCCGCCGGGGCTCCTGAGGGGCCTGGGGCCGGCACGGGCGGCGGTCCAGCCGGATTGCCTGCGTCGTTCCACGGCCCGTGCGGCAGCGGCTGTGCATCCTGCGGGTTGGCCTGTGCCTCGGGTTGTTCCGTCTCGGGTTGATCCGTCTCTTCGGCGGGGTCTGGCAGCGGACCGGGGTCGTGGCCGCCGGCGAACTTGACCAGCGCATCGACCCGGGACTGCACCGAGGGATGGGTCGCGAACAAATCGGCAAAGCCCTCGCGCGGATTGTCGACGCAGAGCTCCATCACCGCCGAGGTCGCGCCAGGCAGTTCGCCGCGACCTTCGATCTTGCGCAACGCCGAGATCATCGCATCAGGATCTTTCGTCAGCTCGACGGAGCCCGCGTCGGCGAGAAATTCGCGCGACCGCGACAGTGCGAGCTTCACCACCTGAGACAGCAGCCACGCCACCACGATCAGCACGATCGCGATGATGATCACGATCACCGCGCCGCCGCCGGAGCTCTTGCTGTCGCTCGATGACGAGGACGACCGGGACGAGGAGGACCCCGAGCCCCCGGAGCTCCAGTTGAAGTTCGTGAACAGGCGGAAGAACAATTCGCCGAAGAATCCGACCACGCCGGCGATGATGACGGCGACGACCATGAGCTGCACGTCGCCGTTCTTGATGTGGGTCAGCTCGTGGCCCAGCACCGCCTCGATCTCCTTGTCGTCCAGCGCGGCGAGGAGACCGGTGGTGACGGTGATGGAATATTGCCGCGGATTGAGGCCGGTCGCGAACGCGTTCAGGGCCGGGCTCTCCATGATCTTCAGCTTCGGCATGGTGATGCCGCGCGAGATGCAGAGGTTTTCCAGCAGATTGTAGAGCCGCGGCTCCTCCTGCCGGGTCACGTCGTGGCCGCCGGTCACGGCGTCGATCATCGACTGGTGGAAGAAATAGGCGATCACGGTCCACGCCGCCGCCACGACCGTGGCAATAGGCGCTGCGACCTTCAGATCCTGGAAGGCGTGGCTCAGGTAGAAGGCGACGGTCCGGTTACTGTCGATGAGAACTTCGGCGACGAGAGCGCCAGCAAAGACCAGCACGTAGACCAGCATGAACAGGCCGGCGAGCAGCAGCATCGAACGAAACTTGTTCGAGGCGATGTGCGTGTAGAGACCATACGCGGCCATAACGCGATGCCCTGCCGGCCTGTCGGCTCAAATCAGAACTTCACCTGAGGTACGGTCTCGACCTCGGTCCGGCTCGCGCCGAGATCAAAGAAGTCCTTCTTCGTGAATCCGAACATGCCGGCAAACAGCGCAGCAGGCAGCTGCTGGATGCCGGTGTTGTATTCCTGGACCGCGTTGTTGAAGAAGCGGCGGCTCGCCGCGATCTTGTTTTCGAGGTCCGAGAGCTCGGACGCGAGCTGCTGGAAATTGGCGTTGGCCTTGAGGTCCGGATAGGCCTCCGACAGCGCGATCAGCCGGCCGAGCGCGCCGGACAGCTGGTTCTCGGCTGCGGAGACCTGCGCGGGTCCCTGCGCCGACATCGCCGAGTTGCGCGCCTTGATGACGTCGTCGAGCGTGCCGCGCTCGTGCGAGGCATAGCCTTTCACGGTCTCGACCAGGTTCGGGATCAGGTCGTGGCGTTGCTTGAGCTGCACGTCGATGTCGGCAAAGGCCTGCCCGACACGCTGGCTCAGCGCCACCAGGCGGTTGTAGGCGCTGAAGGCGAACAGCGCGAGGACGACGATGACGCCGAGAACGATCCAGCCGGTCGACATGGAGAACTCCTGAAGGGGGAAGAAGACGGGCGCTAGGGTAGACCAGATTGGCGCAGGATGAGAGCCCGACGCAGAGGGAGGTTAGACTTGGTCGGATCGGGAGACATCCGAGTTCAAGGCGAAAGCCCTTGACAGGGTTAACTTTCGGCAATGACGGCATCGCCCCAGCGCCAGCGCCGGGCTCGTGCATAGGCGGTCTTGTCGCGGCGGGGTACCTTCGCAAGTTCAACGCCGCCCTGGCCGCAGAGCTTTGCCGTGATCTCGGCCTTGCCGACATCCGGCGGTGCCAGCACGCGCGTGGCACGCGCGGCGGGCGGTGTACGGGTCAGCGCGAGGTAAATGAAGCGCTCGTCCTCGAACGGCACCTCGGCGCCCTTGATCTGGCGGTGTGCCTGGGAGCGCGGTAGGCGCTGGGAGAAATGGCACCAGTCGGGCGCCACGAGCGGGCAGGGCTTTTCGTGCGGGCAGGGTGCGGCGACGTAGGCGCCGGCCGCAATCAATCGCTGGCGTAGCGCGAGGATGCGGGCGGTGCCGGCCGGCGTGCCGGGCTCGATCACGAGCAGCGCGTGGCGCGCTTTCGCCCACATCGCCTCAGTGAGCTTGCGCTGCTCGGCCTCGCCGAGCTCGCCGATGACGTAGCTGGCGATGACGAGATCGGCTTGCGAAACCTCTGGGAGGTTTGCACCGGCATCGCCCGGCAGATAGCGGCACTCTGCGAGGCGTGTGCTGTCGCGTGCGAGCTCGAGTGCGAGCCGGCTGAGCGTGGCGTTGGCATCGAGCAGCGTGAAATCCTGCAGCGACGGAAAGGCCTCCGCAGCAGCCCAGCTCGCGGTGCCCGGGCCGGCGCCGACGTCGAGCAATGATTCAGGCGCGAGGTTTGGTGAGATCTCGGAGAGTGCATTCAGGCTTGCCGCCACCGCTGCGTAGGTCGCTGGCATGCGCGCGAGCGCGTAGGCGAGGGCATCGGCTTCGGACTTGATCGTGCCGGAGGTGCCGCCGGCGCGATAGGCGGTCGATATCTTTTGCGAGCGCTGTGCGGCGTCGGTACGGGAGAAGCCCTGCAGCTTGCCGTCGAGGGCGGCTTTCAGTTCGACGGGGAGGGTGGGGGCGATCATTTCGCCGTCATTCCGGGGCGCGCGGAGCGCGATCCCCGAATCTAGAGATTGTAGCGCGAGATTCCGGGTTCTCGCGTTGCGAGCCCCGGAATGATGCCGGAGCGATCACGCCACGTTCTGGTCGAGAATGTCGACGGCCTCGGCGAGGCTGACCGACACCAGCTGCGAGACGCCGCGCTCGGCCATGGTGACGCCGAACAGGCGGTTCATCCGCGCCATGGTGATCGGGTTGTGCGTGATGATGATGAAACGCGTGTCGGTCGAGCTGGTCATCTCGTGCAGCAGGTTGCAGTACCGTTCGACGTTGTGGTCGTCGAGCGGCGCGTCGACTTCGTCCAGCACGCAGATCGGCGAGGGGTTGGTGAGGAACACCGCGAAGATCAGCGCCATCGCGGTCAGCGCCTGCTCGCCGCCCGAGAGCAGCGACAGCGTCTGCGGCTTCTTGCCCGGCGGCTTGGCGATGATTTCGAGACCGGCTTCGAGCGGGTCGTCGCTCTCGATCAGGTGCAGCGCGGCCTCGCCGCCGCCGAACAGCTCGACGAACAGGCGCTTGAAGTGGTTGTTGACGACCTCGAACGAGGTCAGAAGCCGCTCGCGCGCTTCCTTGTTGAGGCTCTGGATGCCCTGACGGAGTCGCTTGATGGCCTCGACCAGGTCGTCGCGCTCGGTGACGAGGCCGGTGTGCTGGGTCTCGACCTCACGCAGCTCTTCCTCGGCGCGCAGGTTCACCGCGCCGAGGCGCTCGCGGTCGCGGCGCATCTTTTCGAGGTCTTCCTCGATGTCGTGCAGCGGCGGCAGCTCGGCACCGGGCTCGATCTCGGCGAGGCCGGCGACGGCCTGCGGCTCGACCTCGAGCATGTCGCGGATCTCGCGCTCGACATCCTCCAGCCGACGCCGGGCGCCTTCCATGCGCTCCTCGGCGCGGGCAGTGGCCTCGCGGGAGCTCGACAGTGCCTCGAGCGTCAGCTTGGCGACGCGATCGGTCTCCGCCATCGCGCTTTCCGCGGTAGCGAGCGCGTCGGCAGCCATGCGGCGGTCGTTCTCGGCGTACTCGATCTCGGTGATCAGCGCGCTGCGCTTCTCGGCAAACACGGCCGGCGCGTTTTCAAGCTCGCTGCGCTCGATCGTGAGCTCGGCGATGCGGGCCTGGATGGTGTCGATATGGGAGGCCGCGCTCTCCTTGCGGTTCTGCCATTCGGTGCGCTCGGCGAGAATTGCCTGAACGCGGCGGTCGGCCAGCTCGGCCTCGCGCGCCAGCGCCTGCGCCTCGGCACGGACCTGGGCGGCCATGCGGCGATGGCCTTCGATGTCGCTGCGGACGGCAGCGAGCCGGGTCTCGGTGTCCTCGCTCGACGGCAGCTCGCTGATGCCGGCTTCGGCGTATTCGTAGGCGGCCTCGGCTTCGGCGCGGTCGGCGGCGAGACGGCTGTGCGCTTCCGACAGCGTGGCCTTGCGTGCGGCGTGGCGGCTGATCTCGCGCTCGGCATTGGCATGGCGCTCGCGCGCGACGTTGAGCTCGCGCTGCGCGGCGCGCCAGGCTTCGCGCGACGCGCCTTCCGTGCTGGCCGCCATCTGCAGCTCGGATTCGGCGTTCTCCAGCGCCTGCCGCTTGATCTGCGCGTCGATCCGGGCCTGCTCCAGCTCGTTCTCGATATCGACGAGGCGGGCGCGCTCGGCAAGGCGGCGTGCGGCACCGGTCGGGGCGTGAGCCGCGGCGACAAAGCCGTCCCAGCGCCAGACGTCGCCCTCGGGCGAGACCAGCCGCTGGCCGGTTTTGAGCTGCGAGACCAGCTCCGCCCCGCGCTCGCGCGGCACCACGCCGATTTGCGCCAGGCGGCGCGCCAGCTCGGCCGGCGCCTGCACGTGATTGGCGAGCGGCACGACGCCTTCGGGCAGCACCGGATCGCCTTCGGTGTGTCCGACATTGGTCCAGCGCATCGGCGCCGACGGGTCGATCGGCGCATCGAGGTCGTCGCCGAGCGCGGCGCCGATCGCCTTTTCAAAGCCCTTGTCGACGTTGATGCCGTCGATGATCGGCGGCCACAGATTCTTGGTCTCGCCATTGACGATCTTGGAGATCGTGCGCGCCTCGGTCTCGAGCCGCTGCACGCGCTTGTCGGCCTCGACCAGCGGCGAGCGGGAGGATTCCAGCGTCTGGCGCGCGGCCACGTGCGCGGCCTCGCTCGCCTGTGCCGCGGCTTCCGACGCGGCCAGCGTCTGCTCCGCGGTCTCGACCACAGCGGTCAGCTCGTCGAGATCGCCGAAGCCGCCGGTCTCCTGCGCAAGCTTCTGCTCTTCGGCCGCCACATTCGCGATTTCCTGGTCGAGCCGGGCGAGCTTGTCGCGGTGAGTGCGGACGTTGGCCTCGAGCTGGTTGCGCTTGGCGGTGAGGTCGGCGAGCGCGGTGGTGAGCTCGGCGAAACTCTGCTCGGTTTCGGTCAGCACCGCCTCGGCTTCGGCGACGCGTTCGTCGACGCCGGAGCGCTTCTCGACGCGCGACTTGATCTCTTCCTTCAGCTCGGCGCCTTCTGCGTCGAGCCGCTGCAGGGCGACGTCGGCGTCCATGGTCTGCTGCTGGGCGCGGGAGATATCGCCTTCGAATTGCGCAAGGCGCCGCTCGAGCTCGGCGACGCGCTCCTTGGCGCGCTCTTCCTCGCGGTCGAGCAGCTCTCGGGCATTGGTCAGGCGCTGCAGCCCGGCTGCGGCGCGTGCCTCGGCGTCGCGCAGGGCCGGCATCTCGGCGGCGCGGATGGCCTGGATGCGGGCGGCTTCGGCCTGGTGCTGGGTGCGCTCGGCCATCTCGCGCACCGCGAGATCGTGGGTCTGTCCGGACTCATTGACGTCGGCATGCGCGCCGATCCAGCGCAGATGGTACAGCGTGGCTTCGGCCTTGCGGACCTTGGCGGCGACCTCGCGATAGCGCACCGCCTGGCGGGCCTGCTTCTTCAGGCCTTCCATCTGGCCGGAGAGCTGGCCGATCACGTCCTCGACGCGGGTGAGGTTGGTTTCGGCCGCCTTCAGCCGCAGCTCGGCCTCGTGGCGGCGGGCGTGCAGGCCGGCAACGCCGGCGGCATCCTCCAGCACGCGGCGGCGCTGTTCCGGCTTGGCCTGGATGATCTCGCCGATCTTGCCCTGGTGGACGAGAGCCGGCGAGCGCGCGCCGGTGGCGGCGTCCGCGAACAGGATCTGTACGTCGCGGGCGCGCACGTCGCGGCCGTTGATGCGATAGACCGAGCCGGCCTCGCGCTCGATGCGGCGGGAGACTTCCAGAAGCTGGCTGTCATTCATCGCCGCCGGCGCGGTGCGATCGGCATTGTCGATCGTCATCGTCACTTCGGCGTGGTTGCGCGCGGGACGGTTGCCGGAGCCGGCGAAGATCACCGCGTCCATGTCGGCGGCGCGCAGCGATTTGTACGAGGTCTCGCCCATCGCCCAGCGCAGCGCTTCGACGAGATTCGACTTGCCGCAACCGTTGGGACCGACCACGCCGGTCAGGCCGGGCTCGATGACGAAGTCCGTGGGCTCAACAAAGGACTTGAAGCCGTGAAGGCGCAGGCGGGTGATTTTCATAAACACGCATCTCTGTTGGCAGGCGCGAATCTCCCTGCCGGGACAATACCATGGAAGGCAATGTCGCTGTCTGGGTGAGTCGCGCGAGGCGGCTCATGCGGCTGGACAATGGCCGCGGTGCGCCGCGAGGGCAACCAGCGAAAGCCGCTTTTCCCAAGGGATTTGTGCCGGGAAGGATGCGGCTCCAGATGCGAGAATCAGGATTGTCGCGTGCGAATCAGCTCTTGAGCAGCGGATTGATCTTCTTGGCGAATTCCTCGAACGAGGCCTCGCCCTTGATCTTCTCGCCGTTGATGAAGAAGGTCGGCGTCGAATCGACCTTCAGCACGTCGCTGGCATATTTCTGGTCGGCGGCGATCTTGTCGAGCAGCGCCTGGTCCTTCAGGCAGGCCTCGACCTGCTGCTGGGTGAGGCCGGCCTGCTTGCCGATCCGCGTCAAGGTCTCCGTGGTGTTCTTCAACACCCAGTCGTTCTGCTGGCGGAACAGCATGTCGGTGACCGCGAAATATTTCGGCGCGTCGCCATTGGCGATGCAGCGCGACAGCATCGATCCGGCGGCGGCTTTGATGTCGAGCGGGAACTCGCGGAAGATGTAACGCACCTTGCCGGTGTCGATGTATTCCTTCTTGATTTTCGGGAACACCTGCTCGTTGAAGGCGGCACAGTGCGGGCAGGTCATCGAGGCGTATTCGGTGATGGTGACCGCGGCATCGTTCGGCCCGAGCGCCATGTCGGGCAGGGACACGGGCTTGGCCACATCGGCGGCCGATTGCGCCGTGGCTTCAGGGATCATGGCTTCCGAGACGAACCGCAGCGGCGAGAGCCCGGTGAGCGCGGCAAGCCCGGTCAGCGACAGCATCGTGGTGAAGGCGCGGCGGGTGATGATCAAGGTCGGCTCCCGGGATTGGCAAGGTTCGTCCGAGGTTCCCGCCCGGACGGCCTGTCGCTAGCTTGAAACGTCGATTGAGGCAATGGCGAGCCGCACGGACGGGTCCAGTTTGGCGGCGGAATGAGGCTCAATTTCGCTTGATGGCGGCCCCGAGCCGGGCCAGCGCCGACTTGAGCTCGTCATCTTCAATGCCGCCCAGGCTCTCCGCCACCTTGGCGACGCTCTTGGGGTCGGGCGGGCCGGGCCGCACCCGGCGCCGGGCGCGCGACAGAGGAGCCTGGCGGAAGGCGAGCTTGCCGACCGCGTTCCAGCCGAAGAAACGGTTGACCCGCTCCAGGATGACATCGGCGGAGTGCTGGATCTCCAGCGCCATCGGTCCCTCGACCCTCAGCACCAGGACCGCCGGCTCCTGCGGCTGGCCCTCCACCGGGCGCGGCCATTGCATCTTGAGCGGCTCGGCATGGGCCGCGATCTCCGGCCCCGCGATCTGCGCCCACCGCGTCACCAGCTCGCGCGCGGCAAAACCCTGCTTGGCATAGGCCTCGGCGAAGACGTCGTCGACGAGGATGCCGAGCGGCTTGGCGCTGATGGGACCGGGCTTGGGAGGGAATTTGGACATGGGACCAGACTAGGCTGCCGCGCGGGGCCGGATGGCCTTGAGGTCGCGGTCGATCTCGCGCCGTCGCTGCATCAGGTCGTAATCCATCTGGAGCCCCAGGAAAAAGCCCTCCGACAGACCGAAATAGCGGGCGAGCCGCAGGTCGGTGTCCGCGGTGATGTCGCGTTTGCCGAGGACAATCTCGTTGATCCGCCGCGGCGGCACGCGAACGGCGCGCGCCAGCGCGTTCTGGCTGAGATCCATCGGTTTCAGGAACTCCTCCAGCAGGATCTCGCCCGGATGGGGATTGCGGAGCAGCCCGTTCCTAGGCGTGGTAGTCGACGATTTCGACATCTCTCGGTCCTCCGGCATCCCATACAAAACAGATGCGCCACTGATCGTTGATCCGGATCGAATGCTGACCTTGGCGGTCGGCTTTCAGGGCTTCGCACCGGTTGCCCGGGGGAACCCTGAGATCGGCCAGCACCCGCGCTTGATTCAGCAAGCGCAGTTTTCGCAAGGCAGCGTTTTGAATGTCAGGCGGCAATTTTCGACTTCGCCGCCCGGACCAGATCGACTCTGTCTCGGAGTTGGCGAAGCTCTGGATCATGATTGTGTATAACGCAAGGCGTTATAGTCCGCAACGGTCGGGTCTCGCTGGCCACAGGCGGAATCCTCCTTTAGTAAAGGCGAATGTCCTCCCCGACCGCGCGCAAAAAGGAACGGAGCGCGACGGCGAGCTCGCCGGCTCGCCCTGCATTGCTGCTCGCCTGGTACGACCGCCACCGCCGCCGCCTGCCCTGGCGCGCGGCTCCCGGTGAGACATCGGACCCCTATCGCGTCTGGCTGTCCGAGATCATGCTTCAGCAGACTACCGTGAAGGCGGTCGGCCCCTATTTCGAGAAATTCGTCGCGCGCTGGCCGGATGTCACGGCGCTGGGCCGGGCTTCCCTGGACGACGTGCTACGGATGTGGGCCGGGCTCGGCTATTACTCGCGCGCACGAAACCTCCATGCTTGCGCGGTCGCGGTGACGCGCGAGCATGACGGCGTCTTTCCCGATACGGAAGAGGGCTTGCGCGCGCTGCCGGGAATCGGGCCCTACACGGCGGCGGCGATCGCCGCGATCGCCTTCGACCGCCGCACCATGCCGGTCGACGGCAATATCGAGCGGGTGGTGTCGCGCCTGTTCGCGGTCGAGGAGGAGCTGCCGCAGGCCAAGCCGCTGATCCAGCAGCTGGCCGCGACGCTGCTGGCGGATTCCTGCGCCGGCGACGAGACGTCTCGCGCGGGGGACAGCGCGCAGGCGCTGATGGATCTTGGCGCCTCGATCTGCACGCCGAAGAAGCCGGCCTGCTCGCTGTGCCCGCTGAGCGAGGATTGCATGGCGCGCGCGCGCGGCACCCAGGAAACGTTCCCGCGCAAGGCGCCGAAGAAGAGCGGGACGTTGCGGCGGGGGGCGGCTTTCGTGGTCACGCGCGGCGACGAGCTGCTCGTCCGCTCAAGGCCCGACAAGGGGCTGCTCGGCGGCATGACGGAAGTGCCGGGCTCGGACTGGCTCGCCGGCCAGGACGATGCGGCGGCGAAGCAGCAGGCGCCGGAGCTGAAGGGGCTGTCGCGCTGGCAGCGCAAGGTGGGCGTCGTCACCCACGTCTTCACGCATTTTCCGCTGGAGCTGGTGGTCTACACCGCGAAGGTGGAAGCCCGCACCCGCGCGCCCGAGGGCATGCGCTGGGTGCCGATCGCAACCCTGGCCGACGAAGCGCTGCCCAACGTCATGCGCAAGGTCATCGCGCATGGATTGGGTTTCTAGAGCATGATCCGGAAAAGTGTGCAGCGGTTTTCCGAAAAGATCATGCTTAAACAACAACCTAAAGCGCGATGACGATTCATCCTAATCGCATCGCGCTTTAGGATCCATCCTGCTGACAACAGGCTGTCAGCAGCCTTGCGCTACCAGCGGGCAACAGGAGATCTCGCATGGTCAAGACCGCGCTCGACAATTTCCGAAGACCACCCTGTGCCGAACTGCTGGGATGGCGTCTGCTCGATGCCCGCCCGCAGGAGGGCTGGATCAAGCTCGGTTTCGAAGGCAAGCCGGAGTTCTGCAACCCCGCGGGTTTCATCCAGGGCGGCATGCTCTCGGCCATGCTCGACGACACGATGGGCCCGGCCGTGCTGGTGATGAGCGAGGGCCGGCTCTACACCACCACGATCAGCATGACCGTGAACTTTCTGGCCCCGGCCAGGCCCGGTCCGATCATCGGTGAAGCGAAGGTGACGCAGCTCGGCAAGACGATTGCGTTTGTCGAGGCGAAGCTGATAGCGGAGGACGGCACCGTGCTGGCGACGGCCAGCGCGAGCGAGCGGCTGCTGGAGGCGGCGAGGGTGGTGGGCAAATAGTTTAGTGTTGCGCACTGCTCTTCGTTTTCCCCTTGTGGGAGAAGGTGGCGTGAGGGGTTTCTCTCCGCGAGTCTAAACTGCAAGTTGGACTCGCGGAGAGATACCCCTCACCCGAGTGAGCCTGCGTCTTCCGGCATCGCTGCCCTCTCCCGCAAGGGGCGAGGGCACATCAACGGGCATCTCGCCTCGTGCGAAAGCTCACGCACTCGCCCGCGCGTCCTTGCTCACGATCGGCGGCTTCGCATTCAGCGCGTCGACCTGAAATCCCGCGACGCGCTTGTAGTTCGCGGCGATGCCTTCCAGCTCCTGCTGGGACAAGACGTCGGTGACGACCTTAAAGCCGTCGGGCGCGCGCTCTTCGACGAGCTGCATCACCTGCTCGGGGCCGTTCTTGCGGTTGAGCAGGACGAGGTCGGTGGTCGCGGGCCTCCGCTCGGCTTCATAGGCGAGCAGGGCGGCGCTCGTCGGGCCATGCGCGAGAATCTCGCGGGTGATGACGCGGGCATCGAGGATCGCCTGCGAGGCGCCGTTCGAGCCGATCGGGTACATCGGATGCGCGGCATCGCCCATCAGCGTGACGCGGCCGAAGGTCCACCGCGACACCGGATCACGGTCGACCAGCGGATATTCATAGGCGTGCGGGCAGTTCTTGATCAGGCCGGGCACGTCGAGCCAGTCGAACTTCCAGCTTTCGAACCAGGGCAAAAACTCTTCCAGCCGCGCGGTGCGGTTATAGTCCTCGCGCCGCCACTGATAGGTCGGGGGCATGTGCCGCTCGGCGACCCAGTTGATCTGATAGTTGCCTGCCGGATCCGGCGCCTTGCTGATCGGATAGCAGACGAATTTCAGGATCTCGTGCCCCGCCATGATCATGGTGCGGCCGCTGAGGAAAGCCTTCGCGGGCGTCACGCCGCGCCAGAGGATGCGGCCGTTCCAGATCGGCGGGCCTTCGCCCGGATAGAGCTTTTCGCGCACGGCGGAATGGATGCCGTCGGCGGCGATCAGAATCGCGCCGTCGTAGGTCCCGGCGGCTTTGCCGGTCGCCTTGTCGATGAATTCGGCGCGCACGCCGTCCGCCGTCTCGGTCCAGCCGGTCAGATGGTGGCTGGTGAGGATGTTGTCGCGGCCGAGCCGCTCGATCGCTGCGTCGAGCAGGAGCTGCTGCAGCGTGCCGCGGTGGATCGAGAATTGCGGCCATTTGTACCCGGCCTCCAGTCCGCGCGGCTCGCTCCAGATCGGCTTGCCGTGCTTGGAGAAATAGGCGAGCTCGCGCGTCCGCACGCCGCTGGCGTCCAACTTGTCCATCAAGCCGAGCTCGATCAGCTCGCGCACCGCATGCGGCAGCACGTTGATGCCGACGCCGAGCGGCTTCAGTTCCGCGACGCTCTCGAACACTTTTGCGGGAACGCCGATTCCGTGCAGGCTGAGCGCAAGTGTCAGCCCGCCGATGCCGCCACCGGCGATGAGTACCGTCATGAGAAACCCCTCCCTGTCGCAGGCGTCTTGGCACAGCCGGATGGCGGTGGGCAACTGCGAAGAGCATGTTGTGCTATGGACGTCGGGCCCGACAGTCGTTAGTTTTCGGCTTTCCCATGAGGTCCGACATGCTCAAGCTCTACTACGCCACCGGCACATGCGCGCTCGCCACCTACATCACCCTGGAAGAAGCCGGTGCCGACTACACGGCCGAACGGCTGAGCTTCAAGGACAACCAGCAGAACAGCCCGGATTATCTCGCGATCAACCCGAAGGGCCGCGTGCCGGCGCTGGTCACCGACCGCGGCGTCCTGACCGAGACGCCGGCGATGCTGGCCTACATCGCGCAGACCTTCCCCAAGGCGAAGCTCGCACCGCTCGACGATCCCTTCGACTTCGCCGAGGTGCAGTCGTTCAACTCCTATCTCTGCTCGACCGTGCACATCAACCACGCCCACAAGATGCGCGGCGCGCGCTGGGCGACGCAGGAGAGCTCGTTCGCCGACATGAAGGCGATGGTCCCGAAGACCATGGCGGCCTGCTTCAAGCTCATCGAGCAGAAGATGTTTCGGGGACCCTGGGTCATGGGCGATCAGTTCACGATCTGCGATCCCTACCTCTACACGCTCTCGACCTGGCTCGAAGGCGACAGCGTCGACATCAATGCGACGCCGAAGATCGCCGATCACTTCAAGCGCATGTCCGACCGCCCCGCGGTGAGCAAGGTGATGGCGGCACAGAAGGCGTAGCAAATCTCGGTGTCGTCCCGGGCAAGCGGAAGCGCAGACCCGGGACCCATACCGTGGAATCTATCGATTGTACTCGGTAGCAGTACCGAACGACCAGTCTTCACCAAAGCACGTCCTGGGGCTATCGCGACGAGCGCAAGCGCTCGCACAGAGGTCCCGGATCGGCGCGCGCTTGTCCGGGACGACACCGTATTTGGTGAGGGCATCCTAACCAGCGCGCCGCTTCTCCAACTCCCGCCCGGTCTCCAGCATCAGCCTTCGCAGCCAGATCGAGCCGGGGTCCATCTGCGCGCGGGTCGGATGGAACATGAACTGCTCGTCGATCCCGGGATCGAGCGGCGGCGTCACCGTGACGAGGCCGAGCTGCTTCGACAGCGCCGCGATCAGCCGGCGCGGCACGAAGGCGACGAGGTCAGTGCGGGCGGCGACGTGCAGCGCTTCGAGATAGCCTGACACCACCAGCGAGATATGCCGCTCGATGCCCTTGGCTCGCAGCCAGGGGTCGATCAGGTCCTCGGCACCGCCGCGGATGATCACGCCGACATGGCGCGCAGCCAGGAACGTCTCGCGCCGCTTCAGCTTCGCGCCTATCGGATGGCCGCGCCGCACCGCCAATGCGTCGCTGTCGGTATAGAGCAGCTGGCGATGAAAGCCCTTGAAGGCGTTTCCGATCGAGATCACGAGATCGATGGTGCGGGCGAATTCGGCATGGAAGATCGCCGATCCCCGCCACGGCACGACGTCGATGCGGACGTTGGGCGCGGCCTGCGTCACCTTCTCCATGAAGCGCGGCATCAACAGCTCGACCGCGAGATCGGGCATCATCAGGCGGAATTGCCGCTCGCTGCGCGCGGCGTCGAAATCGTCGGGCACGAACAGCCCGCGCACCTGATCCAGCGCCTGCGCCAGCGGGGCGCGGAGCGCCAGGGCCCGTGGCGTCAGCTCCATCCGCGCGCCGGTGCGTACCAGCAGCGGATCGCCAAAAATGTCGCGCAGACGCTGGAGCGCATGGCTCGCCGCCGGCTGCGACAGAGAGCTGGCCCCGCAAATTCGGACAGTAGCTTGAGTGGATTTTCTGCCTGACAGCGGCGAGGATTCTTGCTGCGAATCAGGAGCGAAGATGACGAAGAAGAGCCGCCGGACGCATTCTCCGGCATTCAAGGCGAAGGTTGCTTTGGCTGCGGTCAAAGGCGACAAGACACTGGCGGAGCTGGCGCAACTGTTTGATGTTCATCCGAACCAGATCACGATCTGGAAAAACCAGCTCCTGGAAGGCGCCGCCGGCGTGTTTGGGCATGACAAGACATCGGCCGAGACGCCGGTCGATTTGAAGGCGTTACATGCCAAGATCGGCGAGCTGGCGTTGGAAAACGATTTTGTGTCCGGCGCGCTCACCAAGGCGGGCCTGCTGAGCGCAAAGCGATGATCGACCGCGATCATGATCTTTCTATCGTGCGCCAGGCGAAGGTCCTGAAGCTGGCTCGCAGCACGGTCTACTATGAACCTCGGCCAGTTTCGGCCGAGGACCTTGCCTTGATGCGTCGGCTCGATGAGCTGCATCTCGATTATCCCTTCGCGGGAGCGCGTATGCTGCGATCGTTGCTGCGGCGGGAGGGCGTATACGCCGGTCGCCGCCACATCGCGACGCTGATGAAGCGCATGGGGATCGAGGCGGTCTATCGTCGCCCGAACACGAGCAAGCCGGCTCCGGGTCACAAGATCTACCCGTACCTGTTGCGCGGATTGAAGATCGAGCGGCCCGACCATGCGTGGGCAATGGACATCACCTACATTCCGATGCGGCGTGGCTTCGTCTATCTCGCGGCGGTCGTCGATGTGTTCAGCCGACGGGTCCTGGCCCATCGCGTCTCGATCACAATGGAGGCGGCCTTCTGCGTCGAAGCGGTCCAGGAGGCGTTGGCGAAGCACGGCAGGCCCGAGATTTTCAACACGGATCAGGGCAGCCAGTTCACCAGCCTCGAGTTCACCGATGTGCTGCTGGACGCGAAGATCGCCATCAGCATGGACGGCAAGGGCGCCTGGCGCGACAACGTGTTTGTCGAGCGGCTCTGGCGCACGGTCAAATACGAAGAAGTATATCTCCGCGCCTACGACAGCGTGTCCGAGGCGCGAGCGTCAATTGCCAAGTATCTGGCCTTCTACAATCAGGGACGCCCTCACTCGAGCCTTGACGGGCGCACGCCCGACGAGGCTTACTTCGGCACGCAAGCTATGGTGATGGCCGCATGACCGTCGCCGACGGTTTTGTCGTCGCTCTGGTCGGGCTACGCCCTCCCGACGCAACGACAAAACCGTAAAGCCCCGCGTTCAGCATAACCCGGCAGGAATCCACTTAAATCCAGCGGGGCGCTGTCCAAACAACCGGGGCCAGCTCTACAGCCCGAGCCGCAGCGCGGCGCGGCTGACGTTGGCCTCGCGCAGCAGCGCATCGAGCGCGGTCAGCAGATTGAGGTCAAGCGAATTCAAATTCATAAGGTGAATATATATCATATTCACTATCGATTTGAAGAATGCTGATCTGCCGGTGATGATCTTCGCGATGTCACACCACGGAGATGCCGCCATGAGCGCTGCCGCCAACAAGAAACTGATGCAGGACATTTTCGCCGCCGCCGCCAATCCCGATCCGGCCGCGCGCGATCGCGCCCTGTTCACCGCCAGCCTCGCCGACGACGCCAAATGGGTCGTGACCGGGCAGTATTCCTGGTCCCGCACCTTTTCAGGCAAGGAGGCGATCCTCACCGACCTGCACGGCTATGTGCGGACGCGCCTGCGCGACCGGACGCGGACAATCGCTCACCGCTTCATCGCCGACGGGGACATCGTCGTCGTGGAAGCCAAGGGCGACAACGTCACGCCCGAAGGCGTGCGCTACGACAACGACTATTGCCTGGTGTTTCGCCTCGCGGACGGCAAGATCAAGGAGATCCGCGAGTACTGCGACTCGATCCTGACCGAGAGGGCGCTCGGTCCGTTTCCACAAACGGTCGCGAGAGCCGCGGGCTAGCGGTTTGAGCACCATCTGGTCTGCCGGCTGGCGCCCTTCGTTCCGGTCTGCGAGGGGCGTCCGGGTCTGGCGAAAGCTGGCGGAGATCGTCCGGCTCCGGCGCGAGCGCGCGCGGATACGCTGCCAGCTCGCCGCCATGAGCGAGCGGGAGCTTCTGGATTGCGGAATGACGCGGTCGGAGATCGAGTACGAGCTGAGAAAGCCTGTCCGGCGGAAATAGAGGGGAGGCGGCCTCTATTTCTTCCGGACCCGGAGGAACCTTCGGTTTGCGCCGGCGTTCCCCCGGCTCGGGAGCGATCGCGCCCCGGCAACCTGCATTTCCGGGAATTTCATGCTCGCTGGGGCTTCGCACGTTTCAACACAGGTGGGCCGCAGCTTCTCCGGACTCCGCGAACGACTGAAAGATGCGACCTCGGCTGCGCACCGCGTGCTCGACACCCAGCTTTCCGCATTCGATCTCGGCGGGCTGGCCGGCTATCGCCGCTTTCTTCAGGCCAGCGCCGGAGCTCTTCTTCCGCTCGAAGCCGCGCTCGTCGAGGCCGGCGTGGAGCGCATGTTTCCGGACTGGCCCGAACGGTCGCGCAGCGCTGCGATTGCGGTTGATCTCGGACGCCTCGGCACGCGCGCGGCGTCGACAGTGTCGGTGCCGCGGCTGACGCGCAGCGGGGTGCTGGGCACGATGTATGTGCTGGAGGGCTCGCGGCTCGGCGCGAAGTTCCTGTTGAAGACAGTCGCGGATGCGGGCGATCCGCGCATCAGTGAAGCCACCACATATCTCCGCCATGGCGCGGGCAAGCGGCTCTGGCAGAGTTTTCTGGTGAAGCTCGCAAGCGAAGAGCTAGGTGACGAGGACGAGATCATCGATTCCGCTCGCATTGCCTTCGCCGCATTCGAGCAGGCGGCGGACCGCGCATGAACGAGGCGGTCAATCTCACCAATTGCGACCGCGAGCCGATCCACATTCCCGGCAGCGTGCAGCCGTTTGGCTTCCTGCTGGCTGTGCTGTCGGATTTCACGGTCTGCATGGCGTCGGACAACGTAGGGAACTTCCTTGGGACGGATGTTGCCGACCTGCTCCAGCAGCCGCTGTCGAGCGTCGTCTCTGCGACGGCGGTCGAAACGATCCGCGGACGCGTTGATCATCTCGGCGGCCCGGATGCGACCGAACGCCTGTTCGGCGTGGAGCTGCAGCCAGGCAAGCCGCCCTTCGATCTTTCGATACATCTTTCCGGCGTCTATCTGATCATCGAGGCGGAGCCGAGCGCGCACGAGCCCGGCGTCAATTCGGGCGAACTCGTGCGCTTGATGCTCGAGAGGATACGCAAGACGCGCGGCATGGCTGATCTGGCGCGGGAGGCGGCGCGCCAGCTCAAGGTGCTGACCGGGTTCGACCGGGTCATGGTCTATCAGTTTCATCCGGACGGATCGGGCGAGGTGATCGCCGAGACCGCGGAGGCGCAACTGGAATCCTTCCTCGGCCTGCGTTATCCTGCATCGGACATTCCGAGGCAGGCGCGGGCCCTCTATCAGCGCAACTGGCTGCGCATCATCGCCGACGTCAATGCCGGGCCGGCCGCGCTGGTGTCGACGGCTACGCACAACGCAGGGCTGCTCGATCTTTCGATGAGCGTGTTACGCTCGGTCTCGCCGATCCACATCGAATATCTGCGCAACATGGGCGTTGCGGCCTCCATGTCGGTGTCGATCCTGCGCGACGGCAAGCTGTGGGGTCTGTTTGCCTGCCATCACTATTCGCCGCGGTATATTTCGTTCGACAGGCGCACCGCGTCCGAGCTGTTCGGGCAGATGTTCTCGTGGATCGTGGAGGGGCGCGAGCGCGAGCGCGATGTTGGCTACGAGGCCCGTGCTCACCAGATCCAGGAACGGCTGATCGAAACCGCCGCGTCGCACGAGCATAGCCGGCGAGCGATCGTCGATTTCGTCGGCGATTACCAGAAGATGATCGAATGCGACGGCGTCGCGGTTTGGTCCGACAACAAGATCACGCTCCAGGGCGAGACGCCCACCGAGGACGAGGTCAAGGACCTGGTGGCTTTCATCAACCGGACCTCGCCGGGCCGAATTTTCGCCAGCGGCCAGATCGCTCAGGTCTACGCCGCCGGCCAGGCCTTCCGTGACCGCGCGGCGGGCTTTCTCGCCATCCCGATCTCGCGCACTCCGCGCGATTGTCTGATCTTCTTCCGGCGCGAGGTCCTGCAGGCCGTAAAATGGGCCGGGGATCCCAACAAGGTGTACGACGAAGGTCCCAATGGTCCTCGACTGACGCCGCGCAAGAGCTTCGAGCTCTGGCAGGAGACGGTGGCGGGGCAGTCGAAGCCGTGGTCGGCGGCTGACATCCGCATCGCCGAGAGCCTGCGCGTCACGCTGCTCGAGGTGATCCTGCAACTGTCCGACCTCGCCGCACGCGAGCGCCGCGGGGCGCAGGAGCGGCAGGAATTGATGATCGCCGAGCTCAATCACCGCGTCCGCAACATCCTGAGCCTCGTGCGAGCCCTGGTGGCGCAGAGCAAAGACACCGCGACCAGCGTCGAGGAGTTCGCCGGCGTGCTCGGCGGCCGCATCCAGGCTCTGGCGCGGGCCCACGATCAGATCACAAACCTGAACTGGGCCCCGGTCGCGCTCCGCACCCTGGTCGAGTCCGAGGCCGGCGCCTATCTCGGCGCGCGCGCGGGACGGGTGAAGATGGGCGGTCCGGACGTCACACTGGATCCCAAGGCGTTCGCCACGCTGGCTCTGGTCGTGCACGAGATGATGACCAATTCCGCCAAATACGGCGCACTTGCCGATTCCACCGGCAGTGTCGAGGTGGTCTGGCGCCTCGATCCGTCCTCCAGCCTCGTCATCGAATGGAAGGAGAGCGGTGGTCCGCCGGTGCAGCCGCCGTCGCGGCGCGGCTTCGGCACGACGATCATCGAGCGATCGGTGCCGTTCGACCTCAAGGGCGATGCCGAGATCCGCTTCGACCTCCTGGGCGTGCAGGCAAAGTTCGTGATTCCCCCCAATTTCGTCGAATTGGTCCCGTCCATCGCAGGAGCCGCCATGCGCGTAGAGGAGCAGCAGTCCGCCCGACCCAGGATTTCCGACACGGCATTGATCGTCGAGGACAATCTGATCATCGCCATGGCGGCGGAGGTCATCCTGCTCGATCTCGGCGCCCGCCACGTCGACACTGCCGCAACCGTCGACCAGGCGCTGCGCTCGATCGAGCGCACACGGCCGAGCTTTGCCCTGCTCGATCTCAACCTCGGCAGCGAGAGCAGCATCAAGGTGGCTCAGAAGCTCAAGGAGATCGGGGTGCCCTTCATCTTCGCGACCGGCTATGGCGAGCGTGCGCCGATCCCCGGGCAACTGGCGTCGGCGCCGGTGGTCCAGAAGCCCTACACGCTGGAAGTGGTCGAGCATGCACTCGACAAATTGCAGAAGGCCGGCGCCTCGTGAGCGTTCGCATGCAGCGCTCTGCATGACGCTGCGCATTCGCGCGCGAACTTTGCATAGCTGCCGACAAAAACAGCAGATTTCGTGCCGGCCGATCTCGATCGCGCGAAAGATTTGAAGGTTCAATTAACGAGTGTCCTCCATTGTACCGCGGTGCAGCGTGGGTCGCGAGGATGCGACGCGCGGCTGCGGGGGTGGCCGGCGACGATCGCCGGAATTGCTCGGCCGCTCGAAGTGAAATGCATCTGGGTGGACAGTGGGAATGCCGAAATTTCGTTTGCGGATCAGGGGACGCCTGTACGCAGGCTTCATGGCCCTGGTGGCGGTCGGTCTCGTGATGGCGGTGGTTGCCGTCTGGAATTTGCGGGATGTGCAGGATCAGGTCGCAAGACAATCCGCCCTCTCGGACAGCACGGCGCGGGTGCTGGAAATATCGGCGCATCTCCAGGCGATCCAGCGGGCCAACCTGCGCTACGTCTACGATGCCAACGAGCCCGCGATGAAGGAAGCGGCGGAGCGGGAGACCGCGGCGACCGAGCTGCTGCGGGTCGGCGCGAAGGGGACGGCCTCCGAGGAGCGGCGAGCGCTCTACAACGGCCTCATCGACGACATCGCCAAAATGCGACGCCTGCGTGACAATCTCGGCGACGCCGTCAACGAGGCGAGAACGGGCAAGGCGACGCTGCTGCCGAGCGGGGAGGATCTGGCCGTCAAGACGGGCAAGCTCGTCGACGTGGCGCGCGCCGCTGTCGACGAAGACACCGCGGCCCTCGTCGCCGATCTCGAATCGCGAATCCTGCTCGTGAGGATCGCAAACTGGCGGTTTCTGGCCCTTCGCGATACGCAGGGCCCTACGACCTTCAGGGCGAGCGTCGACAGGGCAGCGCAACGGCTTGCGGCACTCGAAAAGAGCCCGCAGGCGACGGAGTTGCGAGCCACGCTGGCGCCGGTGAAGACCTCGCTCGGAATCTACAAATCGGCGTTCGAGACGACCTCCGCAGCGATGCTTCAGGCCGACGAAATCTACCATAAGAACCTCGCGCCTCTCATCGTCGACAGCATCGGCAAGCTCAAGGTTGTGGAAACGACCCTGAAAAAGGACTACCAGGACTCGCGCAGCAATGCCGAGGCTGTGATCGCCGGCACGACGACCGTTCAGGAGGTCGCCGGCGGCCTCGCCATTTTGTTCGGCGGCATCGTCGCCTTCCTGATCGCCCGCAGCATCGTCGGTCCCCTGACCTCGATGACAGGCGCGATGGGGCGGCTTGCCGGCGGCAATCTCGATGTCGAGATTCCCGGCCGCGGCAGGGCCGACGAGATCGGCGACATGGCCAAGGCGATCCAGGTGTTCAAGGACAACATGATCGAGACCGAGCGCATGCGCTCCGAGCAGGCCGAGCTCGAGGCGCGGCAGGCCGAGAACCGCAAGAAAGACATGGCCAGGCTTGCCGATCAGTTCGAGCAGGCGGTCGGTGAGATCGTCAACACGGTGTCGTCGGCGTCGAGCGAGCTCGAAGCCTCCGCAGGTACTCTGACCACCACCGCGGCGTGCGCCCAGGACCTGTCGACGGAGGTCGCCAGCGCCTCGCAGGAGGCCTCGGCCAATGTGCAGGCGGTCGCCTCGGCGACCGAGGAACTCTCCTCCTCGGTCTCCGAGATTGCCCGCCAGGTGCAGGAATCCGCCCGCATCGCCACCGAGGCCGTCGGTCAGGCGAGCCGGACCAACGAGCGCGTTGGCGCGCTCTCGAAGGCCGCCGCGCGGATCGGTGACGTGGTCGAGCTGATCAGCACCATCGCCGGCCAGACCAACCTGCTGGCGCTGAACGCCACCATCGAGGCGGCACGTGCGGGCGAAGCCGGCCGCGGCTTTGCGGTGGTCGCCTCCGAGGTCAAGGCGCTGGCCGAGCAGACTGCGAAGGCCACCGGCGAGATCGCCCAGCAGGTCTCCGGCATACAGGCCGCGACGGAGGAGTCGGTCGGCTCGATCAAGGAGATCAGCGGCACCATCGAGCGGCTGTCGGAGATTTCGTCGACGGTCGCCGCCGCCGTGGAGCAGCAGGGCGCTGCGACGCAGGAGATCTCGCGCAACGTCCAGCAGGCGGCCCACGGCACCCAGCTGGTGTCGTCCAACATCGGCGACGTGCAGCGCGGCGCTTCCGAGACCGGCTCGGCGTCCTCGCAGGTGCTGTCGGCGGCACGCTCGCTCTCGGCCGACAGCAACCGCCTCAAGCTCGAAGTGGCCAAGTTCCTGAGCTCGGTCCACGCCGCCTGAAATCTCAAACGCAAAAGGCCACGCGCATGCGCGTGGCCTCGAAGAGCGGCGCGATCAGGCCACCTTGGTCGTCATGTGCTTGAACATGTTGCTGCGCGCCTCGTCGTCCATCTCGGCCTTGAAGGTGAACTTGTCCTTCAGGGCGATGGCGCGCGCCGCCGCGGGGCGCGCCGAGATCTCGTCGACGAGCCGCTTCACGTTCGGGTATCGCGCAAAGGCGTCATCGCCGAGCTTGAACGGCACCATCCGCGCCCAGCCCCACAGTGCCATGTCGACGATCGAATAGCTGTCGCCGACCATGTAGTGGCGGCCCTGGAGGTGACCGTCGAGAATCCTGTAGTGGCGATCGGTCTCGTACTGGTAGCGATTATGAGCGTAGTCGTGATTCTGGTCCTTCGGCGCGAAATGCTTGAAGTGGACGGCCTGACCCGAATACGGCCCGACGCCGGTCGCCACGAACATCAGCCAGGACAGCAATTCGGCGCGGTTCGAAGGCAGGAATTTGCCGGTCTTCTCGGCGAGATAGAGCAGGATGGCGTTCGAGTCGAACACGATGGTGCCGTTGTCGTCGATGGCCGGCACCTTGCCGTTCGGATTGATCTTGAGAAATTCGGGCGCGAACTGCTCGCCCTTGCGGGTGTCGATCTTGACCGGCTCGAAGGCCAGTCCGGACTCCTCCAGAAACAGCGCGACCTTGGTCGGATTCGGCGATCCGTTGAAATAGAATTTGAGCATCGAGCATCTCCTCGGTGTCTGTTGCGCGCGGACGCGGCGTGGTTAGGCAGACCTTGTCTTGCCTGAACCCGTTGGGGGAGAGCAACCGGCGAGTTTGCCGGGCGGTGTCTGCGCGGTGCGCAGGTCAAGCGGCGCAACAAAGGCCGATTGCCGCCGTAATCACCATGGCCGCGCCCACGGCCTCCAGCCGCAGCCCGAGCCGCGCGGCCAGATGCATGTCGGAGGCCCGCGCCGCGCGCTCCGGTCCGCGCGCGTAGCCGTGGACGATGACGTCGTGGTTGAAATTGTCGTGCGCCTCGTTGCTGCTGGCGAGCCCGACGCAAATCACGAGCATGCCGAACAGCGCGAGCCCGAAAAATCCCAACAGCGCGATCAGGAACATCGGAAACATGCCGGCCAGGAAGATCGGCAGCAGCGGCACCAGCAGCAATGTCTCGGAATGTCGTCGCATGGAGCCCAACCGGTCAGGACGGGGCTGATCTGGCCAATCTAGTCCTGGCGACGGCGGCATTCAAGCCGCCGTAGGTGGGCAAAGGCGCGAGGCGCCATGCCCACCACCACTGCATCGATCCGGATCGATGGGGATGGCGGGAAGTGGCTACTCCGCCGCCATGCCGGCGCGGATCTCGGCGCGCAGCTCGTCGATCAGCTTGAGACCCTTCTTGGTCTCGATATGCCAGAAGGTCCAGCCGTTGCAGGCCTGCGCGCCTTGCGCCACGGCGCCGATGCGGTGGATCGAGCCGACCTTGTCGCCCAGCATGATGGCGCCGTCGGCACGGACCAGCGCGCCCAGTTTCTTCTTGGCGTCGAACAGTTTCGTGCCGGGCATGATCATGCCGCGCTCGATCAGCTCGGCGAACGCCACCCGCGGCGCTTCGCGCGCGGTCATGAACGGGGCGAGGCTCTCTTCCGGCAGCGGCTCGACCGCGGCGATGCGCGCCTCGGCCGCCCTGGCGTAGGTCTTGTCGCGCTCGAAGCCGATATAGGAACGGCCGAGGCGCTTGGCGACCGCGCCGGTGGTGCCGGTGCCGTTGAAGGGATCGATCACGAGATCGCCGGGCCTGGATGACGACAGCAGCACGCGCGCGAGCAGGCCTTCCGGCTTCTGCGTCGGATGCACTTTCTTGCCGTCGGCGCCCTTGAGGCGCTCTTCGCCGGTGCAGAGCGGGATCAGCCAGTCGGACCGCGCCTGCACGTCCTCGTTGGCGGCCTTCAGCGCCTCGTAGTTGAACGTGTAGCCCTTGGCCTTCTCGTCGCGCGCGGCCCAGATCATGGTCTCGTGCGCATTGGTGAAGCGGCGGCCGCGAAAATTCGGCATCGGGTTGGTCTTGCGCCAGACGATGTCGTTCAGGAGCCAGAAGCCGAGGTCCTGCATGATCGCGCCGACGCGGAAGATGTTGTGATAGGAGCCGATCACCCAGATCGTCGCCGATGGCTTCATCGCGCGGCGGGCGGCAAGCAGCCAGGCGCGGGTGAAATCGTCATAGGCGGAGAACGAATCGAACTTGTCCCAGTCGTCGTTGACGGCATCGACATGGGATTCGTCGGGGCGCTTGAGATCGCCCTTGAGCTGGAGATTGTAGGGCGGGTCGGCGAACACCAGGTCGACCGAACCAGCCTGAAGCTTCGACATCTCGGCGACGCAATCGCCGAGAATGATGCGATGCGAAGGAGACTCGAAATTTGTGCGGGGCGCCCTTGCAGACGCCCCGCGACGCGACTCTACCATGACTCAAGAACTCTGACTCAGGCGACGCTGTCGGCGACGCGGGACCAAACAACCGACTGGCCGTTACATTGAAGGGGCAAAGTAAAAAACGACTTAACCCGCCGCTTTCGTGAGCAGCCCTCGCCCTGCCGGTTGTGCGAACGTTGTTGTGCGCATTCGCCGTGTTTTGCAGTGTATTTCGCGTTTGCTCGGCTCGCTGCAGCAATCATGGCCGCAAGAAGGCCGCAAATTTCTCTCGGAAAAAATTGCTGGCATCGACATGCTGCCGCACTAGGCAATTTTTGCCGGCCACGATATTGATAAAAGCAACGGAAATTTTACCTGTGTGGCGCGTTGAGCTTTTCGCATACTTGTGCGCCGTCGAAACTGAATCAGGACCCCCGAGGGAAAGCCGCCATGCGTTACGATGACTTCCGCCGCAGCGACGACATCGAGGATCGTCGCGACGAAGGTGGTGGCTTTGGCGGCGGCGGAGGAGGCGGGTTCGGCCTGCCGATGGGCGGCGGCGGGCTCGGCATCGGTACCATCATTATCCTCGGCCTGGTCGGTTACGCCTTTGGCATCGATCCACGCATCCTGATCGGCGGCGCCGAGATTCTGACCGGCGGCGGCCAAGCGCCGACCTACCAGACCGATCGCCAGGCGTCCTCGGGCAAGCGCGGCGCGCCGACCGACGAGATGGGCAGCATGATCTCCGGCATTCTCGGCGAGATCGATGATCGCTGGAGCGAGATCTTCCAGGCGAACGGCCAGTCCTACACGGGTCCGAAGATCGTGCTGTTCCGCAACGCCACCAATGGCGGCCGCTGCGGCATGGCGCAGTCGGCGATGGGGCCGTTCTATTGTCCGCCCGACCGCACCATCTACCTCGACACTGGCTTCTTCCGCGAGGTCGAGACGCGCTTTCGCGGCTGCTCCGGCAAGTCGGCGTGCAATTTCACCACCGCCTACATCATTGCGCATGAAGCCGGTCATCACATCCAGAACCTGCTCGGCATCATTCCGCGCGTGACGCGGCTGCAGCAGCAGGTCGGCTCGAAGGCCGAGGCGAATGCGCTCCAGGTGAAGGTGGAGTTGCAGGCCGACTGCCTGTCCGGCGTCTGGGTCAACCGCGAGGCGAAGAAGCGTCCGAACTTCCTCGAGCCCGGCGACATCGAGGCTGCGCTGACCACGGCGAGCGCGATCGGCGACGACACGCTGCAGCGCAAGTCGACCGGCCGCGTCGTGCCGGATTCCTTCACCCACGGCTCGGCGGCGCAACGCAAGCAATGGTTCATGACCGGCTACCAGCAGGGCACGGTCCAGGCCTGCAACACGTTCGGCGCGGGGGCGTTGTAAGGAAGGCTCGTGCCCCGGACGCAGCGCAGCGCTTCCTGAGCGGTGCGCTGCAGAGCCGGGGCCCACAATGCCGGTCTCACAAATCTCTCAAGTGTGGGTCCCGGCTCTGCGGCGCGGCGCTGATGCGCCGCACCTTGTCCGGGACACGAAAGACGCAACATGGCCATCGACGAATCCAAACAATTCATTCCGCTCAACATCGCGGTGCTCACCGTGTCCGACACGCGCGCGCTTGCGGACGACAAGTCCGGCCAGACCCTGGTCGATCGTCTCACCGCTGCGGGCCATCATCTCGCCGCGCGCGAGATCGTCACCGACGATGTCGAGGCGATCCGCGCCGTGATCCGCCGCTGGATTGCAGATGGCGGCGTCGACGTCGTCATCACCACCGGCGGCACCGGCTTCACCGGGCGCGACGTCACGCCGGAGGCGATCGAGCCGCTGTTCGAGAAGCGAATGGACGGTTTCTCGATCGCGTTCCACATGCTGAGCCATGCCAAGATCGGCACATCGACGATCCAGAGCCGCGCCACCGCTGGCGTCGCCGGCGCGACCTACATCTTCTGTCTCCCCGGTTCACCGGGGGCCTGCCGCGATGCCTGGGACGGCATCCTCGCAGCCCAGCTCGACTACCGCACGCGCCCCTGCAATTTCGTCGAGATCATGCCGCGGCTGGACGAGCACCTACGCCGGCCGAAGGCGCAAGGCGCGACGGTGTAGGCGCGTGGTGCGGATGATGTCCAGTTGATCGAGGAGGGGCGAGGGCACATTTATGCGCACCTCGCTCGCTGCAAGAGCGTTAGAGATCCCGTTCCCAGGTCTCCCCAACAAGATCCTGCCCGAAGCTGCGATGCGGCTCGGTGGCGACGAGCCTGAAACCTGCGCTTTGATAGATGCCGCGTGCGGCAACCAGGATGCTCTGCGTCCACAGCGTCATCTTGCTGTAGCCCCGCTCGCGGGCGCCCTTGATACATTGCTCGACCAGCGCACGGCCGACGCCGAGGCCTCGCGCTTTCTTCTCCACCTGCAACAGGCGGAGTTTTGCGGTCTCGTCCGTGGCCTTGACCAGGAACACCGAGCCGACCGGCTCGCCGCCGACCTCGGCGATCCAGCAGTGCTCGCGCGCGGCGTCGTAATTCCTGATGAACTGCGCGCAGATCTCGGCGACCAGCGCCTCGTAGCTGATGTCCCAATTGTAGTCCGCGGCGTAGGCGGCAGCCTGCCGGGAGACGACCCAGCCCATGTCGCCGACGCGATGGCTGCGCAGCATGAAAGCCGTGGGCGGGCTTCGGCGTTGCTCCAGCACGGCCTCGATGGTCGCCATGGCCTGCGTGAGCCGCGTCGCATCGCCGGGCGAGAGCTGAGCCAGCATCGCGGCAACCTCGTTTTGCGAGCTCAGGTTCAGCTTGGCGAAAGCCTGGCGGCCCTTGGCGGTCAGGCTGAGCTGGTATTGCCTGCGGTCCGCGGGCAGGGACTTTCGCGTGATCAGCCCCTTCTCGTCGAAGCTCTGGACGATGCGGCTGAGATAGCCGGGATCGAGACCGAGCTCGTTTCCGATCTCTTTTGCGGCAAGGTCGTCGCGATGGGCGAGCTCGTTGCGGATTTCACGGATCGTGAGCATCGATTTCGCGCGATCGTGAGCACTGAATTCAGACGATCGTGAGCAGCCCGCTACGGCCGATGGGAGATAGAGTCAGTGTTCTGGTTGGCCGTCAAGGGTGATGGTTTTGGCGCTGCGTTTTCGCATGCTTTCTCCGGTGAGCTGGAGGCGGTGGGCGTTGTGGACGAGGCGATCGAGAATGGCGTCGGCGACCGTGGGGTCCCCAATGGCTCCATGCCAGGTGTCCACGGGGAGCTGACTTGTGACGATGGTGGATGCGCGGCCATGGCGGTCCTCGAGGATTTCGAGCAGATCGCGGCGTTCCGCGGCGGTGAGCACCGATAGTCCCCAATCATCCAAAATCAGAAGCTGAGCGCGGCCGAGGCTTTTGAGGAGCCGGGCGTAACGTCCGTCTCCGCGCGCGAGCGCGAGCGCCTCGAACAGCCTTGGAACGCGATGATAGAGGACTGATCGGTTGTCGCGGCAGGCCTTGTGGCCGAGCGCGCAGGCTAACCAACTTTTGCCCAGGCCGGTTGCCCCGGTGACGAGCAAATTCTCGTGGCGATCGATCCAGCGACCTTCGACGAGTTTGGCGAAAACGGCGCGGTCGATGCCCCGCGGGGTGCGCAGATCGACGTCCTCGACGCAAGCAGTCTGGCGCAGTGCGGCGATCTTGAGGCGCGTGGTGAGCCGCCTGGTGTCGCGTTCGGCGGCTTCGCGGTCGACCAACAGGCCGATGCGATCTTCGAACGGCAGGGCTTCGAGATCGGGCGATCGGCGCTGCTCCTCGAAGGCCTTGGCCATTCCGGTCAGGCCAAGCTCGATCAGCCGTTCGTGGGTTGGGTGGTTAAGCATGCCGGGTCTCTCCTTGCTTCAGTGGAAGTAGTCGCGTCCGCGGATGTTGCCGTGGCGCAGGGGCTGGTGCTCGAAAGATTCGTCGAAGAACGTGCGATCGAGGCCGTTCTGGAGGATCGATCTAATCGAGGCGACGGAGCGCGCCTTGATGAGGATGCCCCTCCGGCAGGCTGCGTCGAGGCGTTCGGCGCCGTAGCTTTTGACGAGCGCCAGAATGCCAAGGCAGGTTCGAAAGCCTTGTTCTGGATGGGGGCGGGCGTCGATCACGGCCTGGAAAAACGCTGCTGTCGAAGGACCGATCCGCTCGCCGGCGGCGATCACCGCGGCGGGGGTCCATTTGCCGTAGCGGCGATGGGCGCTGGGCATGTGGTCGGCGATGGTGGTGTGTCCGCGTCGGTTGGGCGCGCGGGCATGGCTGGCGATCCGCTGGCCCTTGTGGAAGATCTCGACCGTCCGATCGTCGATACGGGCATCGACCAGCTCGCCAATCAGACGATACGGCGCGGAGTACCAATGGCCGTCGACCTCGACATGATAATCGGGAGCGAGGCGGCAGCGCTTCCAGCGTGCGAAGGCATAAGGCTGATCTGGCAGCGGGGTTAGCTTGGGTTTGTCGAGTTCGGCAAACAGTTCGGCGCGGCTTGAGCCGAAGCCACGCATTTGACGAGCATTGAGTTCGTCGACGAGTGTCTTGATGGCGGCGTTGAGCTCGGCCCGGGAAAAGAAGCGCTGATTGCGCAGCCGGGCCAGAATCCAGCGCTGGGCGATTTGCACCGCGACCTCGACCTTCGCCTTGTCTTTTGGGCGCCGCGGCCGTGCGGCGAGAATGGCCGTGCCGTAATGGCTCGCCATCTCGGCATAAGTGCGATTGAGGCCGGGATCGTAGCGGTCGGGGTTGCTGACGGCGGCTTTGAGGTTGTCGCAGACCACGAACGTCGGCGTTCCGCTCAAAAACGTGAACAAGTTGACGTGGGCCCGGATCCAGTCGGCCAAGCTCTCGCTGGGGCAGGCCTCGGCGTAGGTGTAGTTCGAAGCGCCCATCGCCGCGACGAACAGCTTCATCGGCTGCACTTCCCCGGTCAGGGGATCGACGATGTCGATGGTGTCGCCGGCGAAATCCACGAACACCTTCTCGCCGCCCAGATGAATCTGCCGCATCGAAGGTCGGACCCGCCCCTTCCAGGCCTCGTAGGTAGTGCAGAACCACGTGTACCCGAAACCGTCGGGATTAACGGCGCGATACTCCTCCCAGAGCAGGCGACGGGTTACGTTGCGCCGGCGGAGCTCTTTATCGATGTAGCTCCAGTCGGGCACCGGCCGCTGCGGGCTCTGAGACGCTGGTCGTGGGGCCGGGAAAAGCAAAAGCTCCAGGTCTTCATCGGTCATTCCCTCCGGAAGCGGCCAGCTCAACCCAGCAGAGCGGGCGCGGCTCAGGTAGCTGTGCACAACGCCGTTGCTGACGCCCACGCTCCGCGCGATGGCCCGCTCTGGCAGGCCTTGAAAATGTTTTAACCGAAGGACTTCCTTGATCCGGCGCATCGACAATCTCTGGGTAGGCATTGGACTTCCTCGTTAACCACGAGGTCATCCTAAGCCGGTTGAGTTGTCGGCCGAAGCGCTGCAAGGCTCCGAAAGCCTTGCTCACGATCCCGCGAAATCGTTGCTCACGATCATCTGAAATCTCTGCTCACGATCCCCTGAAATCCGCGCTCACGATCCCGCGAAACGCGCAAGCTCGTAGAGCACCCGCGCCTCGCTGAGCGAGAACGGACTCTTGCCGAGGTGCTGGTCGAGCACACCGAGCTTGCGGGTGTAGAAGCGGTTGAAGGCGCGAACCGCCGCGACGTGGTCATCGTCGGCCTGTTCGGCCACGGCGCTCGACGACGAAGCTTTCGATAGCATGGGATCACCTCGATAGTTGCCATTGTCAATTAATTGTTTGACGCTGGCAAGTATCTGGGCGTCTCAACCGACCATGACGATCCGGCTGCGGAGCATGGTCCGGGACGACCGGCCGAGCCGCCGGAGCAGCCGCGCCTCGGAATGGCGGGCCTGGGGCGGGTAGCCGCCGATCCGGTCGTAATGATCACGCGCAATCAGGAGCCCCTGATCGCCGAGCGGACCCACGAGCTTGCGCGCCACGGCCCAGGCGACGTCGCGGAATGCGGTATTTACGTAAGGAGAGCGCGCGTAGCGGAACACCGCCGCGCGATCCCGGCCACTGCTGGCGACCGCCTGGATGAACTGGGTGGTTTCCTCGATCCAGCCGGTTTCCAGCACGGCGCCTGCGGGCAGGAACATCAGCCAGGGCGATCGGGCCTGGAGCGCGCCGGCGGCGAGCGCGGCGCCTTGCGAGTGTCCCTCGAACGCGATGAAGCGGCAGCCTGCGACGTCGGCAACGCGCTCGATGACGCCGTTGCGGGTGCCGTCGACGAGAATGACTTCCCGGATGACGCCGGCCGCGGCGCCGGGGACCAGCGCGGCCAGGGTTGCGACTGCCGTCTGCTCGACGCCTTCGGTTGGAATGATGACGCTCAGCATGGTCGAGGCTTCAATGTCCGCACTTCGGGAGAAGCGTAGCGCTGCATGTCGTTGTCATAAACCCGTAGCGTGACCGAGTGCAACTTTCCCGCGGTGCCACGGCGTGCGATGGTAAACCGCAGCCGGTCAGTGCAGCCTAATGTGTCCTGCGCGGCCGGTAATATTGCCGAATCTTTCGGCACAAGCCCCACTCGACGGCATTAATCCGGGGCTTCATGGCGACACCTCGCTGCGCCGGCACTCGGTCGCGCGCAGCTGAGGATGCACTTTGCAGGAAAGGTCGAATGAAGATGTGTGATCTTGCGCGCGGGAGAGGCCTCCTATGAACGCCGATCAACTCGCCGTCGGCGCGGTGCCGCTCTCGCCGAAGCAGGAGGCTGCGCCGACCTTGCGGATCCGGGCGCTGATGCTGGGCGACCGCATCAATGCTTCCGGCCTCGAAATCGGAACGCTGGTGTCCTCAGCCCCGGCCGCCTTCCGCGTCCATGCCGGACTTGCCGTGATCTTCCGCTACGGCGTCGTCGTGCTGATCGGGCTGCTTCCGTCGGAGGAGAAGGTTCCCATCGACAACCTGAAGTCACGTGTCACCGGAGAGCTCAGCCCCTACGAGGAGGAGATCGCGCACGCGCAGCTCTGCCACGACGAAGCCGCAGAGGCGATCCAGCCGGGCGGGCCGATCTGCCTTGCCAAATTCTCCGACGACCGGCTGCTGGTGGTTGCGGATGCGCTCGCCAAGAGCACGTCGCTGGCGCGCGACGAGCGCCGCGTTGCCGCGGTATCGACGTGATCGAGCCGTTTGCACGGGATCTCGCCGAACACGGCCGCACGCCGCAGCGGCGCAAGGGCATTCTGCAACTGATCGGCAATGCGCTGCTGGTGCAGCAGCGTGTCGCCGGCCGCGTCGCGATCGCCGAGAAGCCCGACGTGCTGTGGGAGAAGCCCGAGCTCGATCGGCTCTATTCGCGTCTGGAGGACGAGTACGAGCTGAAGGAGCGCCTCGACACGCTCGAGCGCAAGCTTGCCGCGGTGTCGGAGACTGCCAACGCGTTGACAGACATCATCGACACCCAGCGCTCGCTCCGCCTGGAGATCGCCGTCGTGGTGCTGATCCTGATCGAGGTCGCGATGGGGAGTTTTCAACTCCTGGCCGGCCGCGGTCACTAAAGCATGATCCGGAAAAGTGCGAAGCGGTTTTCCGGAAAGATCATGCGTAACCAAAAGACCTGGAGCGCAACGACGATTCATCCGAATCTCATGGCGCTTCAAGGCGCGGCGGCGTGCCTGTCGTGTTGGCTGGATTGCGCCTGCCACGCCGCGATCTCGGCGAGCTCCGCTTCGGGCCGTGTCCGGATCGTCTCGCAGCGTCCGAGATAGAGCTCCCCGGCATCGCCCTCGATCGTCATCCACTCGCCTTCGGCAAGTGTGAGATTGCCGAGCTGGGCCTGCTTCGCGGCAGGATCGATCTTCAACTCGCGGCAGCCGACCACGCAGGGCTTGCCCATCTGGCGTGCCACCAGGGCCGCGTGCGAGGTGCGGGCGCCGACCGACGTGACGATGCCGGCAGCCAGCGCGAAGCCCGCGACATCGGCGGTGCTGGTGTCGGGGCGCATCAGGATGACTGGCTCGCCTGCCGCCGAGAGGCGCTGGGCGCTTTCGGACGAGAACGCCGCCCGCCCGATCCCGATGCCGCCGGAGGCGCCGATGCCGGTCGTCGCGGGCCTGCCGGAGGAAACCAGCCTGGTTTCGGTGAGCGAGGCGAGGTCGATCTCCGCAATCCGCTCCAAGGCCTCGTCCTTCGAAATCAGGCCTTCATGCACCAGGTCGATCGCGATCCTGGCGGCGGCCCGCGGCGTGCGCTTGGCGGTGCGGGTCTGGAGGATCCAGAGTCGGCCGTTCTCGACCGTGAACTCGACGTCCTGGACGTCGGCGAACGCGTGCTCGAGTCGCCTCAGGATATCGCCGAGTTCCGATTCGAGCTTCGGCAGCTCGCGGGCGATCGCCTCGGCCGTGTCAGGTGTGCGTCTTCCGGAAACCACGTCTTCGCCCTGCGCATCGAGTACGAGGTCGATCATCGGGCGCCGCGCGCCCGTCGACGGATCGCGCGAAAATGCCACGCCCGCGCCGGAGGCAAGACCGCCATTGCCGAAGACCATTGCCTGCACGGTCACGGCGGTACCCTCGAGCGCTTCGAGGTGCTGGAGGCTTCGATAAGTCAGCGCTCGCTCGCTCATCCAGGAGCGATAGACCGCCTGAGCCGCCGCCTCCAGCTGCGCGATGGCGTCCTCCAGCGGAGCATCGGCGCGATCCTCGACCAGCGCCTGCTCGCGGCTGGCGAGCCGCTCGAGCGCTTCGCTGTCGAGCTCTCGGTCGCTGCCGGCGTCTTCGGCTGCGACGAGTTCCGAGATGCAGGCGGCAAAGGCGGCCGGGTCGAGCTCGAGCACGGTCTCGCCAAAGCTCTCCAGGAAACGGCGGCGGCAATCCCAGGCGAGCCGCGGCCGGCCGGTCGCACGGATCAGGCCGTGCACGGCATCGGGCGTGCAGCCGACGTTGAGAACGGTGTCGAGCATGCCCGGCATCGATCGCGCCGCCCCCGAGCGCACCGACACCAGGAGCGGCTGCCGGCGGTCCCCGAAGCGCTTTTCGGTGGCGCTTTCCAGGAACGAGATTCCCTCCTTCAAGCCATCGCGCAGGTGTCGCGTGGCCTGCGCTTGGCCGGCAATGATGTCGGCGCAGAGCCTGACCGGGAGCACGAAGGCAGGCGGCACCGGCAGGCCCAGCGCCGCCATGCGGGCGAGATTGGCGGCCTTGGCGCCGATCTCTTCGGCGGGCCGCAATTCGGCGGCTTCAGCACCGATACGGACGATATGCATGGTGGCTTCCTCAAGCTGCGAGATCGATCATGATGTGTCGGCGGAGCAGATGGCCGAATGCGGCGAAGCGGTCGGTGGCACGCTCGACGGCGCGGGCGAGCTCGATCACCGACAGCGAGGTCGCGACGTCGAAGCCGCCGCGGAAGACCAGTGCTGTGATCGCGCGTTCGCGGCTGTCGGCGGCGTGTTCGGCGTCGATCAGGCGGATCACGGCGGAGAGCGCGTCCTCGGAATCGGCACGCCGTCCTTCCGGCACGTCGATCGCTGCGGCGACGCCGCTCGCGGCCACTTCGGTCGCGGTCTCTGCCACGGTGCAAAGCTCGGCCAGCGATGCCAGCAGGGATGGATCGGTCCTTTCCGGCATCAGCGCGGCGATGAATGCGGCCTGCTCCAGCTCGTCGACCGCTTCCTCGGCGCGATCGATCAATTGGCCGATCAACGGGCGGGCGTTGAGACGATCGACCTCGTTGCGGCTCTCGATCGCGATTCTGTCGGCCTTCTGCTCGATCGCGCCACAGCGTTGCGTCAGCAGCTTGCCGTCGGCGGGCTGGTCCGCGCGGAGCGCGGCGACATGGCGCGAGATGGCCGCGACGAGATCGTGGGCGAGGCCGATCTGACGCAGCACGGCTGCGAGCAGAGCCCCGTCGACGCGATCGAGGTGCCGCATCAGGTCGGCTTCGATCTGGTCGCGCACCGTCCTGACCGAGCGGCCCGCAAGCAGTGCCTCGGTGGAGGCCCGCAGAGATGCCTTCAGAAAATCGATTGCAGCGTTGCGGCCGAGCGCCTGGTCGAGCCGCTCGCCGAAGCCGATCCGGGTGGGGGCGGCGTTCCGGACTGCGGAGCCCAGCAGATCGTTGCCCCCGAGCTCGAGGAAGCCGCGATGGCCGATCCGCTGACGCGCAGCCCATTCGAGGATGCGTGCCGCGTCCTCCTTGGCGACCCAGGTCCTGAGCAGCTTGCGCGCTTTGTTCCAGTCGATCAGAAAGACCAGTGCGGCACCGAGCGCGGCGAGGAATTCGTTGCGATCGGCGGCGTGGTCGGCCTGAAACTGACCGGTGACGAGATAGAATGAGTTGTCCTCGCCGAGGCCGGCTGCGGTGTGACGATCGAGCCCGCTCCAGGTTGCCTCGAATTCGTCGAACAGCGAGATGAAGAATTTCGCCCGCGCCAGATGCACGTCGGTGTAGGTGACGGTGACCGCGTTCTTCTTCACCGCGATCACGACGACGTGGGCGTCCGTGGTGCCGATGTCGTTCTGGATCAGCAGCCGGCCGCCGGCGCGTGTCGCCATGGTGTCGAGGCCTGGATGGTTGAACTTGAGACCCCGCGTCGCGTTCAGGCCCTTCATGAAGGCCGCGACGGCCGGCCGGTCCTCGCTGTGCAGGCCGAAGACATGGGCGCCTTCGAGCGCTTCTTCCGAGCAGCTCGCCGCAAGCCTGTTGAGCTGCTTGTGCAGATCCATGACGAGGCGATGCAGGCTGTCGCTGCCTGCGTCAGCCACGCCGGTCAGGCGCGAGATGCGGGACATCTCGATCTCGCCGGTGGCATCGAGCAGGCCGGCCGTGCGGTCGCGTCGAGCCGTGCCTGCGCCCTTTCGCCTTCGCTCACCGCGCCGGCGCCGACGGCGCGGATCATGGTCGCTGCATCGTCCGCAATCTCCTGCATCAGCTTCGCAAGATCGGGGGCCGCGAGCCGGCCCTGTCCGATCAGACGGGCGCCACCGATCAGCGCCGCGATCCCCGCGGGGGCGATGCCTGCAGTCTGACTTTCGACGGCGAGGTCATTCGCAGGCCGGTCAGGCTCCTGCGCATGCCGGGCCGCCGCCTGCAACGCGCTCATCCGCACCTTGATACGGTCGTTGGCGGCGAGCCCTTCCGCCACCAGCGCGGGCAACAGGATGCTGCCTTGTCCGAGCTCTTCGATGATCTGGGTTTTCATGATCGGTCCGCAACCAGGATTGATGCGGTATCTGTGCCGCGAAACCGCGGCGACAGCATTGCGGCAGATCATTCATAAATGTGTCACGTGACGTGGCGCCCACGGATCAGAGCGGCGCAATGGCGCGCGATCGTCATCTCTTCATTGGTCGGGATGACGAAGATTTCGACTGCGCTGTCGCTGCCGTTGATGCGCCCGCGCACCGCGTCGTTGCTGGCGGCATCGATGCGCAAGCCCATCCATGCGAGACGCTCGCCGATCGCGCCGCGGATCTCCTTGGCATGCTCGCCGATGCCGCCGGTGAAGACCAGGCAGTCCAGACCGCCGAGCGTGGTCGCCATCATTGCGACAGCCTGCGCCGCACGGAAGGTGAAGAGATCGACCGCCTCTCGCGCCGCAATCTCGCCGCTCGCGAGCAGCGTGCGCATGTCCGCGGAGATGCCGGAGACGCCGAAGAGGCCTGACTCGTGATAGAGCAGGTGCTGGACCTCTTCGACCGACATGTTCTCGTGCTGCTGCAGATAGAGCAGCACGCCGGGATCGATCGTGCCGCAGCGCGTGCCCATCACGAGGCCGTCGAGCGGCGTCAGCCCCATCGTGGTGTCGATGCTGCGGCCATCGCGCAATGCGCAGAGGCTGGCGCCGTTGCCGAGATGCGCGATGATTGTCCGTCCGGCCGCGAGCTCCGGCGCGATCTCGGAAAGGCGTCCCGCGACATATTCGAAAGAGAGGCCGTGAAAGCCGTAGCGCCTGACGCCACGCGCCTCGAAGCGCCCAGGAATGGCGAAGCGGCTCGCCGGCGGCGCGAGGCAGTGGTGGAAGGCGGTGTCGAAGCACGCGATCTGCGTCAGTTCGGGCCGGATCGCCGCGAACGTGCGGACTGGCGCAAGGCAGCGCGGCTGGTGCAACGGCGCCAGTGGCGTCAATGCCTCCAGCTTCGCGGTGATGTCGTCCGTCAGCGCGACCGGGCCGGAATAATCCGGCCCACCGTGAACGATGCGGTGACCGACGGCGCGCAGGCTGCGTTCGCCGAACCGGTCCTCGATGAAGGCGAGCACGTCGGCGAACAGATGGCCGCCGGCGGCGTCCGGCGCGTCCCTTCGTGTCTCGAACAGGTCTTCGCCCGCGGGGTCCTTCACCACGAGCCGGGGTCTTGCCTCGTGTTCGTCGAGCAGGCCCTTGCAGAGCAGGGAGGGCTCGGCCGCCGAGACGTCGAACAGGCCGAACTTGATGCTCGACGATCCCGAGTTGAGGACGAGGACCGTGTCCGGCATGGCTAGTCGCCGGCTTCGGCCGGCGTGTTGCCGCCGGCGCTGTTCGGCCAGACCCAGTCGCGGATCTCGGGCATGTCCTCGCCATGCTCGCGGATATAGCGGGAATGCTCGATCAGTTTGTCGCGGAACTGCTGCTTCACATGCGCGGCCTTGGTCGCCAGACCCGGCACGCGTTCGATCGCCTCGATCGCGAGATGATAGCGGTCGAGCCCGTTGAGCACGACCATGTCGAACGGCGTCGTCGTGGTGCCTTCCTCGGCAAAGCCGCGCACATGCATGCCGGCATGGTTGGTGCGGTTATAGGTCAGCCGGTGAATGAGATAGGGATAGCCGTGATAAGCGAAGATCACGGGCTTGTCCGACGTGAACAGGCCGTCGAAGTCGCGGTCGGAGAGGCCGTGCGGGTGCTGCTCCCTGGGTTGCAGCGTCATGAGGTCGACGACGTTGACGACGCGGATCTTCAAGTCCGGCAGTGCCTTGCGCAAGAGGTCGACGGCGGCGAGCGTCTCCAGCGTCGGCACGTCGCCGGCGCAGGCCATCACCACGTCGGGTTCGCTCTTTCCATCCTCCGTTCCGGCCCAGGTCCAGATGCCGATCCCGGCATCGCAATGCGTCGCCGCGTCCCGCATCGAGAGCCATTGCGGCGCCGGCTGCTTGCCGGCGACGATGACGTTGATGCGGTTGTAGGTGCGCAGGCAGTGATCGGCGATCCACAACAGCGTGTTGGCATCCGGCGGGAAATAGATGCGGACGATGTCCGCTTTCTTGTTGGCGACGAGATCGACGAAGCCGGGGTCCTGATGGCTGAAGCCGTTATGGTCCTGACGCCAGACATGCGAGGTCAGGAGATAATTGAGCGAGGCGATCGGGCGCCGCCACGGCAGCTCGCGCGTGACCTTCAGCCATTTGGCATGCTGGTTGAACATGGAATCCACGATGTGGATGAAGGCCTCGTAGCAGGAGAAGAAGCCGTGCCGTCCCGTGAGCAGATAACCCTCGAGCCAGCCCTGGCAGAGATGCTCGCTCAAGACCTCCATCACGCGACCGTCCTGGGCGAGGTGCACGTCGTAGGATTCGATTGGCTCCATCCAGACGCGTTCGGTGGCCTCGAACACGGCATCTAGCCGGTTCGACGCGGTCTCGTCCGGCCCCATGATGCGGAAATTGCGCTGCTGCGCGTTGAGGCGGATGACGTCGCGCAGGAATTTGCCGAGCTCGCGCGTCGCTTCGGCTACGGTGCCGCCGGGCTGCCGCACCTCGACCGCGAAGCTGCGGAAGTCGGGCAGCTTCAGCTCCTTTTTCAACAGGCCGCCATTGGCGTGAGGATTGGCGCCCATGCGCCTGACACCTTCAGGTGCGAGCGCCTGAAGCTCAGGAGCGAGCGCGCCGTTCGCGTCGAACAGTTTTTCCGGCTCGTAGCTACGCATCCAGTCTTCGAGTATCTTCAAATGCGCGGGATTTTCCCGGCAGCCTGCGACCGGCACTTGATGCGCGCGCCAAAAGCCCTCGACCTTCTTGCCGTCGACCTCTTTCGGGCCGGTCCAGCCCTTCGGGCTGCGCAGCACGATCATCGGCCAGCGCGGCCGCTCGACGCTTGTCCGCCCGTCGCGGGCGTGCTGCTGGATCGAGCGGATGCTGGCGAGTGCGACATCGAGCGCATCTGCCATGGCACGGTGCATCAATTTGGGATCATCGCCCGTGACGAACAGCGGCTCGTGGCCGTACCCACGGAAGAGATCGCGGATCTCCGCATCTCCCATCCGTCCGAGCACGGTGGGATTTGCGATCTTGTAGCCGTTGAGATGCAGGATCGGCAGCACGGCGCCGTCATGCGCCGGGTTCAGGAACTTGTTCGAGTGCCAGGACGCGGCGAGAGGGCCGGTTTCGGCCTCGCCGTCGCCGACGACACAGGCGACGACCAAATCAGGATTGTCGAAGGCCGCGCCATAGGCGTGCACCAGCGCGTAGCCGAGTTCGCCGCCTTCGTGGATCGAGCCCGGCGTTTCCGGCGCCGCGTGGCTCGGAATGCCCCCGGGGAAGGAGAACTGCCTGAACAGCTTGCGCAATCCGTCCGCGTCGCGCGCGATGTCGGGATAGATCTCGCTGTAGCTGCCTTCGAGATAGGTGTTGGCGACCATGCCGGGGCCGCCATGGCCGGGCCCGCAGACATAGATGATGTTGAGGTCCAGCGCGCGGATCACGCGATTGAGATGAGCATAGATGAAGTTCAGGCCGGGCGTGGTGCCCCAATGGCCGAGCAAACGCGGCTTGATGTGCTCGGGCCGCAACGGCTCGCGCAGCAACGGATTGTCGAGCAGGTAGATTTGCCCGACCGAGAGGTAGTTGGCGGCGCGCCAATAGCGATCGAGCAGATCGAGGTCGCCGGTCGCAGCGGCCGTTTTTTGTTGAATTGTCATGTTCCTTCGGCTTTCACCCAGCGATCGTCACCAACTTTGTTCCGGCACGATCGATCCCTGTGCGGGATCAAACGAAATCGTCGTGACGGGCGTATTGCGTGAGGTCAAAGCCGCGCGCCCGAAATTTGGGCGGCTACTATGCATGGGGTTGTTTTCACGTTTTTTGTTTGTGTTCTTGATTTGTTCCGTTTGCATGCTATCTTGATTGCATGAGTCCAGCATCCTCTCATGCTCTCAAGCACCCGCCGGTCACGGCGCCCTCCGAGCCGGCGGGTGCGCCTTCAGATTTCCCCGAGCTTGGCGTCGCCATCGATCGCGCGCGAAGGCGAGGGCGGGGCGCACAATCCAATGCCAGCGGCCGTTACGAGGCCGAGGCGCGCGTCGCTTTCGATGACGGCTGGCAGAGCCTGGAAGAGCTGCCGCCGTTCAAGACCAGTGTCGGTGTCGACACCTCGCGCAAGGTGATCACCCGCAACGATTCCCCAGACATCGGCTTCGACCGCTCGATCAATCCCTATCGCGGCTGCGAGCACGGCTGCGTCTACTGCTTCGCCCGACCGACGCATGCCTATCTCGGCCTCTCGCCGGGGCTGGATTTCGAGTCGAAGCTGTTCGTGAAGCCCGAGGCGCCGGCGCTGCTCGAGAAGGAGCTCGCCGCCACCGGCTACGAACCCAGGATGATCGCGATCGGCACCAACACCGACCCCTACCAGCCGATCGAGCGCGAGCGAAAGATCATGCGCGGAATCCTCGAGGTGCTGGAACGCGCCAGCCATCCCGTCGGCATCGTCACCAAATCGGCGCTGGTGGTGCGCGACATCGACATTCTGGCCCGGATGGCCAAGCGCAACCTCGCCAAGGTCGCGATTTCGGTCACCTCGCTCGATCCGAAACTGGCGCGCACCATGGAGCCGCGGGCCTCGACGCCGCCGAAGCGGCTGGAGGCGCTGAAGCAGCTCTCGGATGCCGGCATTCCGACCACGGTGATGGTCGCGCCCGTGATCCCCGCGCTGAACGATTCCGAGATCGAGCGCATCCTCGATGCCGCCGCCCATGCCGGCGTCAAGGAAGCCTCCTATGTGCTGCTGCGACTGCCGCTGGAGGTTCGCGATCTCTTCCGCGAATGGCTAATGGCGAACTATCCGGATCGCTATCGCCACGTCTTCACGCTGATTCGCGACATGCGCGGTGGGCGCGACTACGACGCGAAATGGGGTGAGCGGATGAAGGGCACCGGCCCGATGGCCTGGACCATCGGCCGCCGCTTCGAGATCGCCTGCGACAGGCTCGGCCTCAACAAGCGGCGCTCCAAGCTGACAACGGATCACTTCGCGCGGCCGAAGCGGAACGGCGATCAGCTCAGCCTGTTCTGACAGGGAAGGTGAAAGAGGCATGGCATGAGTCAGGAATTGGCGGCTCCGCTGCCGAGGCTCACCGTCGTCACGCTTGGCGTGAGCGACATCCGCGCCAGCATCGCCTTTTACGATGCACTCGGCTTCTCGCGCCGGCTGAAGGCCACCGGCGAGGCCGTCGCCTTCTACGATGCCGGCGGTCCGGTGCTCGCCCTGTATCCGTGGGATCAGCTCGCGGCAGATGCGACCTTGCAGGACGCGCCGAGGCCATCGACCTTTCGTGGCATGACGCTCGCCTGGAACTGCCGGACGCGTGAGGAGGTCGATGCGGTGCTGGCCTTCGCCATCAGGAAGGGGGCCAGCTTGCTGAAGGCGGCGCACGAGACAGACTACGGCGGCTATTCCGGCTATTTCACCGACCCCGACGGCCATCCTTGGGAGGTCGTGGTCGCGCCCGGTATCGAGGTGGGCGAGGACCGCCGGGTGCATCTGGCGGACTAGGACGGCCTGAATAGTGGGAATATCCTGGGTTCCCGGTTGCGCCGGCGAAGCCCCTTGCGCACGATCCCGGCCATGATTCGGGACAAGTCCGCCAAGACCCCAACCAAAGACGCGCCAAAAAAGGAGGCCGCGCCTGCCAACGAGGCCAAAGCGCCTCCGGCCAAGGCTCCGAAGGTTCCTGCCGGCAAGAAGGGTATCATTGCCATTGCTCCCCCGAGCTTCCGCCGCGAGCGCGCGCTGATCAAGCGCGGCGTCTGGCCGGTTGCCGGCTGCGACGAGGCCGGCCGCGGCCCGCTGGCGGGCCCCGTCGTTGCGGCCGCGGTGATTCTCGATCCCGACCGCATTCCGCGCGGCATAGATGATTCGAAACGGCTGACTGCCGAGGAGCGCGAGAAGCTGTTCGACAAGATCTGCGCCACCGCGCAGGTCTCGGTCGCCGTCGCCTCGCCCTCGCGGATCGACCGCGACAACATCCTGCGTGCCTCGCTGTGGGCACTGAAGCGCGCCGTGGTGGCACTGCCGGAGGCGCCCCGGCACGTCTTCGTCGACGGCCGCGACCGGCTCGACACCGAATGCGATTGCGAGGCCGTGATCGGCGGCGACGGTCTCGTGCTGTCGATCGCCGCGGCATCCATCGTCGCCAAGGTGACGCGTGACCGGCTGATGTGCGCGCTGGCCCAGGACTGCCCCGGCTATGGCTTCGAGCAGCACAAGGGCTACGCCGTCCCCGACCATCTCGAGGCGCTCGACCGCCTCGGCCCCTCCGTCCACCACCGCCGCTTCTTCGCCCCCGTCGCCGCCGCCCGCGCCAAGCACATGCCGTGGACCGTCGAGCCGGTGCAGGATCTCTTCGCGGTGACAGAGGTCGAGGTGCAAGTGGACGCGGCCGTCGAGATCGACGTCTCGGCAAATCTCTAAATCGACCCCACAGCTCTACCATCCGTCATGGCTGGGCTTGACCCGGCCATCCACGCCTTGCGCACCGTCCCAAGCCCGGGCATGACGACCAATAGCGCAAGTGTGCGCAGGTGTGCTTGTGCCTCAGCCTGTAAGAACGGGGAGAGGGGGCAGACCGAAGTTGCCACGACGCGCGGTGCCCCTTATCAAAGTGTTCGTGAGCGAATAGGGCCGGCTGGACTGGCTGCATCATTCGGACGTTGCATGCGGTTTACCTCCCTGGTCATCGAGCTCATTCGCGCCCGGCCGCGGCTGATCGTCTGGATCGCCGTGCTGCTCCAGGCTTTGATGTGGCTGTTCGTGGCGCTGGTGTTCTACCGCAGCCCGCCCGGCAACGTCGCGACCCTCCTGGCCTTCGGTCGGGAATACCAGGTCGGCACCGATCTCGGCCCGCCGCTGCCGGTCTGGCTCGCTGACATTGCCTATCGTGCCGCCGGCGGCCACATGCTGGGCGTCTATGTCCTCGCCCAGCTCTGCGAGATCGCGACCTTCATCGCGCTCTATCATCTCTCCCGTGCCGTGATCGGCTCGCAGCAGGCGGTGCTCGCCGTGCTGCTGACGATGACAGTGCTGGCCTTCTCCTCGCCTGCGCTCGACTTCGGGCCCCTGGTGCTGGCGCGGCCGCTCTGGGCGCTCTTGCTGCTGCATTCCTGGCAGATCATCGGCCAGCGCCGCGGCAATGCCTGGTTCGCCTGGTCGATCGAAGCGGGCCTCTTGCTGCTGACGACACCGGCGGCGATCTTTCTCCTCCTGCTGATCGTCGTCTTCGCGGTCTCGACCGCCCGCGGCCGGCGGACCCTGCGCGGGCTCGATCCGTTGTTTGCGCTGATCGTCGTCGCCGTGCTGGCGCTGCCCTATGCGGTGTGGCTGATGCGGGCCGAGACGTTGACGATGCCGGCCTTGCCGCAAGTCGCCGAGCTCAACGCCCGCGCGCTGCGTGCGGCCTGGCTGTTCGGCGGACTCGTGCTCGGGGCTGCCGCGATCCCGGCGCTGACCTTCCTCAACACCGGGCTGTTCGACGGCAAGGGCGAGGAACCGCCGATCATCTACCGCCCGCCGGTCGAGCCGCTCGCGCGCAACTTCGTCTATTTCTTCGCGCTGGCTCCGCCGCTCGGCGCGGTGCTGATCTCCGGCCTGCTCGGGCTCGACTCCGTCGTCGGCGGCGCCGGTGTCGTGCTGGTCATGCCCGGGCTTGCCGTGGTCGTTGCGGCCGGCGATCTCATCGCGATGCGCCGCACGCGGATGCTGCGCATGGTATGGGCTGCTGCCATCATCGCGCCCGCCGCCGGCGTGGTGCTCGCCGTCCTGTTCCTGCCCTGGACCGGCGCCAACGAGATTGCGACCTCGATGCCGGCGCGCGCGATCTCGGACTTCTTCGACGAGAGCTTTGCCCGTCGCACCAACCATCGCCTGCGTGCCGTCGCCGGCGAGACGCAGCTCGCCAGCCTGATCGCGCTGCATTCCGGCCGGCCGCATCTGTTCATCGATGCCGATCCTGCGCGCACGCCGTGGATGAATCAGGCAAAATTCAGCGAGACCGGGGGCGTCGTGGTCTGGCGCGCGTCCGATACCGCCGGCACCCCGCCGCCGGACATCCTCAAGCGCTTCCCCGGCATCGTGCCGGAAGTCCCGCGCGCCTTCGAATGGCTGGTGACCGGCCGCCAGCAGCTGCTCCGCATCGGCTGGGCCATCGTGCGGCCGAAGGGGACCTAGGCCACGCACGTTGTCATTCCGGGGCTCGCGAAGCGAGAGCCCGGAATCCATCGAGCGGCAGAGTTTGTGGATGAATGGATTCCGGGCTCGCGGCTTTGCCGCGCCCCGGAATGACGCCGCGCAAGTGGTTACGTCGCGCCTTGCGTCAACACCTTTGCGATCGATCGCAGATCCTGCCAGGCCAATCGCTTGTAGGATGGCGAGCGCAAGAGATAGGCCGGGTGGAATGTCGGCAGCGCGCGGATGGTGCGCCCGCCGGTGTCGTAATCGAACCAGCGTCCGCGGGTGCGCATAATGCCTTCACGCGTTCCGAGCAGAGTCTGCGTCGAGGGATTGCCGAGCGTCACCAGCACGTCCGGGTTCACGAGCTCGATATGGCGCTGGATGAAGGGCAGGCAGATCTGCGTTTCCTGCGGCGTCGGCGTGCGGTTGCCGGGCGGTCGCCAGGGAATGACGTTCGCGATGTAGGCGGTGTTGCGGTTGAGCCCGATCGCGCCGATCATGAGGTCGAGCAGCTTGCCGCTGCGTCCGACGAAAGGCAGCCCCTCAATGTCCTCGTCGCGGCCCGGCGCTTCGCCGACGAACATGATGCGCGCCTGCGGATTGCCGTCGGCGAACACCAGCCGCGTTGCGGTGTGCTTCAGCGCGCAGCCCTCGAAGCCCTGCATCAGCTCGCGCAGTGCCTCCAGCGTCGGCGCTGTGCGCGCGGCCTCGCGTGCCGAGGCGATGGCGACGTCCGGTGCAGGCGCGGCTTCGCCGCGCATGACCGCGGGCGCGGCGACCGGCCGCGGTGCCTCGACCGGCGGCGTGCGCGGGCTGGGGGGCGGAGCATCGATTTCCGCCAGGCGATCTATCGGTTCCTCCGCAAGCGCGCAGTCGACACCGGCCTCCAGATAGAAGGCGAGCAGCTCTCGGACGGTGGGTGCGGGTTCGGGGATCATGGGAAAGTCTGACTTTTATATCACCTTGGACGGCCTTGCACCCCGACGAAACGCATTTCCATGGTTGTCCTACCCGGAAAAATCGGAAACAAGAGGGCGCAAACGACCGAGGACCGTCTCAAGGGCTGAGATCAGATGAGCACCGAAGCACTTCCCCCGCGCGAATCCATGGAATTCGACGTCGTCATCGTCGGCGCCGGCCCCTCGGGTCTGTCCGCAGCGATCCGGCTGAAGCAGCTCAACGCCGATCTCAACGTGGTCGTGGTGGAGAAGGGCTCCGAGGTCGGCGCGCATATTCTCTCGGGCGCCGTGATCGACCCGGCCGGGCTCGACAAGCTGATCCCCGACTGGCGCGAGGATGCCGACTGCCCGCTGAAGACGCAGGTCAAGGACGACCGCTTCTACTGGATGACGGCCGGCGGCGCGATCAAACTGCCGAATTTTCTGATGCCGCCGCTGATGGACAATCATCACTGCTACATCGGCTCGCTCGGCAATGTCTGCCGCTGGCTGGCGCGCAAGGCCGAGGCGCTCGGCGTCGAGATCTATCCGGGCTTTGCGGCGGCCGAAGTACTTTATGACGAGGACGGCAAGGTCAAGGGCATCGCCACCGGAGACATGGGCGTCGGCCGCGACGGCAAGCCGAAGGACTCTTTTACCCGCGGCATGGAATTGCTCGGTAAGTACACCCTGTTCGCCGAAGGCGCCCGAGGCAGCCTGACCAAGCAGCTCATCAACAAATTCGCCCTGGACGCCAAGAGCGAGCCGCCGAAGTTCGGCATCGGCCTCAAGGAAGTCTGGCAGATCGATCCCGCCAAGCACCAGAAGGGCCTGATCCAGCATTCGTTCGGCTGGCCGCTCGACATGAAGACCGGCGGTGGCTCGTTCCTCTATCACTACGACGACAATCTCGTCGCCGTCGGCTTCGTCGTCCATCTCAACTACGACGATCCCTATCTGTCCCCGTTCGACGAATTCCAGCGCTTCAAGACCCATCCCTCGATCCGCAATACCTTCGACGGCGCCAAGCGGCTCGCTTACGGCGCGCGAGCGATCACCGAGGGCGGCTACCAGTCGGTGCCGAAGCTCAGCTTCCCCGGCGGCGCGCTGATCGGCTGCGCGGCCGGTTTTGTCAACGTGCCGCGCATCAAGGGCGTGCACAATGCGATGGGCACCGGCATGCTCGCGGCCGAGCACGTCGCAGCCGCGCTTGCCGCCGATCGCGCCAATGACGAACTCGTCGAATACGAGAATGCCTGGCGCACGTCGTCGGTCGGCAAGGATCTGTTCCTGGTCCGCAACGTCAAGCCGCTATGGTCGAAGTTCGGCACCGTGCTCGGCGTCGCGCTGGGCGGCTTCGACATGTGGTGCAACACGCTGTTCGGCGCCTCGCTGTTCGGCACCCAGTCGCACGCCAAGCCTGATCGTGCCACGCTCGATCCTGCCAAGCAGCACACGCCCAAGGCCTACCCGAAGCCGGATGGCAAGATCTCGTTCGACAAGCTGTCCTCGGTGTTCCTGTCCAACACCAACCATGAGGAGGACCAGCCGGTCCATCTGAAGGTCACGGACATGAACCTCCAGAAGACCTCCGAACATGACGTCTTCGCCGGTCCTTCGAACCGCTATTGCCCGGCCGGCGTCTATGAATGGATCGAGGAGGGCTCTGGCCCGCGCTTCCAGATCAACGCCCAGAACTGCGTCCACTGCAAAACCTGCGATGTGAAGGACCCCAATGGCAACATCACCTGGGTTCCGCCCGAGGGCGGCGGCGGCCCGAACTACGAGGCGATGTAAGGGCAGGTCGGGTGATCTGGCGCACGTTCGCGTGAGGACCCGGCTGCGGCCAGCCGCCGCGGCCACGATAAGGCCATAGTGGCGGCGTCTTGGGACGCTCTTGGCGGATTCACTTGGCCGATTGGGGGCATGCGGCGGGGGCCGCCCGGTCCGAATCCTTGCGGCGAAGCGCCAAAAGCGGCATTGTCGGCCCGACGGTTCCGGGTCCCTATGCCACCGGCCGCGTTCGCATGCGATACGGCCCCCTGTTGCAAACCCAGGCACTACCAACTCAAGGCGAGCCCTGATGTTTTCAAATCGTTTCATCCGCTGGACTGCTGCCGCCATCGCTCTCACGGGCACCGCGATCGTGGCGGTCCCCGGTGCGGTCCTGGCGCAGACGCCGGATCACCCGGAGAACACGGCGGCGCAGTTTCCGACCCGAAACGATCTGAAATCGCTGACCGGTGCTGGCAGCTATCTCGCCGCCCGCCACGCCAGCGTCGAGCGTGACGCGGCATCCGCCGCCGCATTCTACCGTTCGGCGCTCCGGACCGATCCCAAGAACAACGAACTGCTCGACCGTGCCTTCATCTCGTCGGTCGCCGACGGCGACCTCGAGGAAGCGGTCAAGCTCGCCGAACGCATCCTCACCATCGACAAGACCAACCGCGTCGCGCGTCTCGTCGTCGGCGTGCATGATCTCAAGCTGAAGAAATACGCGGCCGCGCAGACCAACATCAACCAGTCGGTCCGCGGCCCGATCACCGATCTCGTCGCCACGCTGCTGTCGGGCTGGGCCGCCTATGGTGCAGGCGATGCCAAGGGTGGTGTCGCCACCATCGACAAGCTGGCCGGTCCGGAATGGTATCCGCTGTTCAAGGACCTTCACGCCGGCATGATCCTGGAGCTCGCCGGCAAGGAGAAGGACGCCGGCACCCGCTTCGAGCGCGCCTACAAGCTCGACGATTCCATGCTGCGCGTGACCGAGGCCTATGCGCGCTGGCTCTCGCGCAACAAAGATTCCGCCGCCGCGACCACCGTCTACCAGGCCTTCGACAAGAAACTCGCCCGTCATCCACTGATCCAGGAAGGCCTGCGTGAGACCAAGGCCGGCAAGAAGATGCCGCCACTCGTCGATTCCGCGCAGGCCGGCGCCGCCGAAGCGCTCTATGGTATCGGCGCCACGCTGACCCGCCGCGGCGGCGAGGACCTGGCGCTGGTCTATCTCCAGCTCGCGCTCTACCTCCAGCCGACCCATCCGCTGGCCCTGCTCTCGCTCGCCGATCTCTATGAATCGGTGAAGCGGCCGAAGATGGCGATCAAGGTCTATGAGCGCGTGCCCGCGACCTCGCCGCTCAAGCGCAATGCCCAGATCCAGCTCGCCATTGATCTCGACACCGCCGACCGCACCGACGAGGCGATCAAGATCCTCAAGGGCGTCACGTCAGAGGATGCCAAGGACCTCGAAGCCATCATGGCGCTCGGCAATATCGAGCGCGGTCGCAAGCGGTTCGGCGATTGCGGCGCGACCTATTCGCAAGGGATCGACGTGCTGCCGCCCGGCAACGACAAGGCCAACAGCGTCTGGTACTATTATCGCGGTATCTGCGAGGAGCGCTCCAAGCAGTGGGCCAAGGCCGAGGCCGACATGAAGAAGGCGCTGGAGCTCCAGCCCGACCAGCCGCACGTCCTCAACTATCTCGGCTATTCCTGGATCGACCAGGGCGTGAATCTCGACGAAGGCATGAAGATGATCAAGCGTGCCGTCGAGCAGCGTCCCGACGACGGCTACATCGTCGATTCCCTCGGCTGGGCCTATTACCGCATCGGCAACTACGAAGAGGCGGTGAAGAACCTCGAGCGTGCGATCGATCTCAAGCCCGAGGATCCCACCATCAACGACCATCTCGGCGACGCCTATTGGCGCGTCGGCCGCACGCTGGAGGCAAAATTCCAGTGGTCGCATGCCCGCGATCTCAAGCCCGAGCCGGAAGAACTTCCGAAGATCGAGGCCAAGATCGCCAACGGTCTCGCCGACGACAATTCGAACTCTTCCGCGGCTCAGGCCGATAAGAAGAAGGACGACGACAAGGGCGGCTGAAGTTTTGTTTGGGGGCGTGTCGCCGATGTCGGCGTTGATTGAAGAGGGGCGGGCGAAGGTCAATTTGAGCCTTCGCGTCGTCGGCCGTCGTGCCGACGGCTATCATGATCTCGAAAGCGTGGTGGCATTCGCCGATTGCGCCGACCGGCTGACGCTGGAGCCGGGGGACGAGCTGAAGCTCACCACCACCGGGCCGCTGGCGGAGGCTTGCGGCGAGACGTCCGACAATCTCGTGCTCAAGGCCGCCAAGCTTCTGGCCGAGGCGGTGCCCGGCCTGAAGCTGGGCGCGTTCGCGCTCGACAAGGTGCTTCCCGTTGCGGCGGGCATCGGCGGCGGTTCGGCCGATGCCGCGGCGGCGCTGCGGCTCCTGGCGCGTCTCAACGATTTGTCGCTCGATGATCCCCGCGTTCAGAAGGTCGCACTCGCGACCGGCGCCGACGTGCCCGTGTGCCTCATCTCGCGCGCCTGCGACATGACCGGCGTCGGCGAGCAGCTATTGCCGCTCGCGCTGCCGAGCATGCCCTGCGTCATGGTCAATCCGCGCGTGCCGGTCGCGACCAAGGACGTGTTCCGGGCACTGGGGCTGCGCAACGGCGAGCTTCTGGTTGGCGTCACCGACGTCATCCGCGCTCCGGCCTGGCCCGGGGAGGGCGCCTCTATTTCCGATTGGGTCGAGGTTCTGGAAACCGTCGCCAACGACCTTGAAGCGCCTGCGCTGCGCATCGAGCCCGTCATCGGCGAGGTGCTGGAAGCCTTGCGCACCTCCGCCGACGTCAAGCTCGCCCGCATGTCCGGCTCCGGCGCGACATGCTTTGCGATCTACGGCGCGCCGGCCGAAGCCCATGCCGCCGCCGAGAAGATCCGGCGCGACCACCACGGCTGGTGGGTGCATGCAGGGACCTTGAGCTAACCCGCGCCGTCCCCGTCGAGTCCGAGAAACCTTCGGATCTCATCCAACACCTGCTGCGGCTTGTCGTGCTGCAGCCAGTGTCCCGCGCCCGCGATGGTCTCGATGCGCGCCTGCGGAAAGTAGCGCTCCAGGCCTGCTGCCCTGGCACCGGCGAGAAAGCTTTCGCCGGCATTGAGCAGCAGCGTCGGGCAGGTGATGCGTGACCAGAGCTCGATGTGGTCGTCGGGCCAGAGCCGGTGCGGCGCAGCGGCGCGCTGATAGGGATCGAACTTCCAGCTAAAGGTGCCGTCCTCGTTCTGCCGTGCGCCATGCGTGGCGAGATGCAGGGCGAGGTCGCGGGACAGGCGCTTGTTGTGAAGCATCATCTGCGCGGCGGCGTCCTCGAGCGTGGCATAGCGGCGCGGGGTGCGGTCGTGCAGCTTGTCGAGCTGGCCGACCCATTTGGCGATGCGCTCATGCGCGGGCGGCTTTGGCGTATCCGGCAACATGGTCACGCCGTCGAGGACCACGAGCTTCGAGACCTGTTCGGGGAATGAGCCCGAAAAGATCAGGCTCACCATGCCGCCCATCGAATGGCCGATGAGAGTGACCTGAGGCGCTGCGATATTGCGGACGAGCTGGGAGAGATCGTAGACATATTCCGTCAGCGCGTAGCTGCCGCCTCGGGTCCAGTCGGAATCGCCGTGACCGCGCAGGTCAGGCGCGAGCACGTGAAAATGCGGCTGCAACGATCGGGCAATGTGATCCCAGCTCCGGCAATGATCGCGGCCGCCATGGACGAGGATGAGAGGTGGCGCGCTCTCGTTGCCCCAGTCGGCGTAATGCAGCCGCAGGCCGTGCGATTCATGGAAGCGGCTTTGCGGGGCGAGCATCGAGGCGCTATCCATTCACCGGCCGCCGCGCCAGCGCGAGCGAGAGGCCGAGGCTGGCGATGAAGACGCCGGAGCCTTGCGTGAGCCGCCGCATCAGCTGCGGCCGTCCGATTAGCTGCGTGCGTGTCGCGGACGCCATCAGCACCACCACGACATCGGCGAGCGTGTTGAGCGCGACCGAGATCGCACCCAGCACAATGAATTGCAGCGTCGGGTTCGATCCGGAGGGATCGAGGAATTGCGGAATGAAGGCAAGGAAGAACGCCGCCGTCTTCGGGTTCAACGCTTCGACCAGCACGCCGTCGCGGAAGGCACGCTTGTCGCCGACGGCCGCGCTCTCGAGCGACAGCGCGCGACCGGCGCTGCGAAACGTCTTGATCCCGAGCCAGATCAAATAGAGCGCGCCGACGAATTTCACGACGGCAAACAGTTCCGCGCTGGCCAGGATGATTGCGGAGATGCCGAGGCTGCCCGCGACGACATGAACGAGCCCGCCGAGCGCTGTGCCTGCGGTCGACGCCAGGCCGCTGGCGCGTCCCTCCGACAGGGTTCGTGCCGCGACGTAGAAAATGCCGGGGCCCGGAACCGCGGCGATGAGACAAGCTGCGGCCAGGAACAGCCAGAAATTCGTTTCGGTCATTCTGTTTTCGTAGCGGAGCGAGCGGCGATTGCAAGGCCCTCTCGCTTAGCCCATCTGGCGGAAGATCACGCTGGCGTTCACTCCGCCGAACCCGAACCCGTTGGAGATGGCGCTCTGCATCGGCATCGCTCTCGCTGCGCCGGCGACGATGTCGATGCCTTCAGCGCCGGGATCCGGATTTTCGAGATTGAGCGTCGGCGGCGCGATCTGGTCGCGCAAGGCCACCACGGTGAAGATCGCCTCCAGCCCGCCGGCGGCGCCGAGCAGGTGCCCGGTGGCCGATTTGGTCGCGCTCACGGCAATGCCACGGTTACGGCCGAACAGCGCGGCGATCGCGCCGAGCTCGCTCTCGTCGCCGGCCGGCGTCGACGTCGCGTGCGCGTTCAGGTGCTGCAGATCCGCGGGCTCGAGCTTCGCCTGCCGAAGCGCGATCTCCATGGCGCGGCGGGCGCCGTCGCCATCGGGCGGACCCGAGGTCATGTGATAGGCGTCCGCAGTCGTGCCGTAGCCGACGATCTCCGCGATCGGCGTCGCGCCGCGCGCCAGTGCATGTTCCAGCGCCTCGATCACCAGGATGCCGGCGCCTTCGCCCATCACGAAGCCGTCGCGGTCGCGATCGAACGGGCGCGAGGCGCGCACGGGCTCGTCGTTGAAGCCGGTCGACAGCGCGCGGGCCGCGGCAAAGCCGCCGAGGCTGACGATGTCGATGCAGGCCTCCGCACCGCCGCAGATCGCGACATCGGCCTCGCCGGCGCGGATCATGCGCGCGGCATCGCCGATCGCCTGCACGCCGGCGGCACACGCCGTGACCGGCGTGCCCAGTGCGCCCTTGTAGCCGTGTTTGATCGAAACCTGGCCCGCGGCGAGATTGGCGAGGAACGAAGGGACCGTGAACGGCGAGAGCCGGCGCGCACCGCGCTGCTCGGTGATGCGCACCGCCTCCGCCATCGCCGGAAAGCCGCCGATGCCGGAGGCGATGATCGTCGCGGTGCGCTCCAGCGCGCTTGCGTCCTGCGGCATCCATTTGGCCTGTGCGACCGCTTCTGCAGCGGCCAGCAGCGCGAACAGGATGAAGCGGTCCATCTTGCGCTGGTCTTTTGGCGCGGCCGCCTGCGCGGGATCGAAGCCGCCCTCGGCATCATCGGCGTTGTCGGGCACGAGACCGGCGATGCGCGCCGGCAGTGCCTGCGCCCATTCGGGCAGAGGGCGCAGCCCGCTTTGGCCGGCGAGCAGCCGCCGCCACGACAATTCGACCCCACAGCCGAGCGGCGACACCGCGCCCATGCCGGTCACGACGATACGACGCATGTCAGTCTCCAGCCGGCGTAACTGCCGGGTTCATGGCCTTGAGCGAAGCGAGCCGCGCGCGCATTCCGCGGCTGGCGCGGGGACCCGGAACGGCGACCGCGTTGGCGAGCGTGATCGGCTGCATGTCGGCGGCGTCGACCACGACCGGATCGAATGGGCGAGCGTCGCTCCGGTTTGCCAGCACGATGGATGCGCCCTTCGGCGCGAGATGCTTGTTGCCCCAGGCAAGCAGCGCGACGATCACCGGAAAGAAATCCCGCGCCTTGTCCGTCAGCACGTATTCGTAGCGCGGCGGACGTTCGTTGTAGCGGCGCCGGGCGAACATGCCGCTCGCGGTGAGATGGGCGAGGCGCCGCGACAGGATGTTCGGCGCGATTCCGAGGCTTTGCGCGAATTCGTCGAACTTCGTCGCGCCCTGAAACGCATCGCGCAGGATCAGGATGCTCCACCATTCGCCGACCGTCTCCACGGCGCGGCCGACGGGGCATTCCTGGATGGAGGGAGATTTGGGCTGCATGGCAGGCAACGTAGGTTAGTAACTTGCAAAATGCAAGTTACTACATGCGAACCGCAAATGCGGGCGAAGCGGGCCAATGCGAAACTATGTTTGATGAGACGTGAGGTGGGCGTCGACCAAATCGCTCTCGTGCCCCGGACACAGCGCAGCGCCTCTTTGCGGTGCGCTGCAGGGCCGGGGCCCATGTCGCCGATGATTATGGATGTCGCGTGGGTCCCGGCTCTGCGCAGCAGCGTTTCACGCTGCAGCGCGTCCGGGACACGAGAGCGAGCGGTGTCGTCGCGTCTTGCTCGCAATGACGAGGTGGAAAGAGCCTTAGGGTGGGAGCCTAGTGCGACCGTGCCAAACAGAACGCCACGACCTGCTCCAGCGCGCTCTTCATCGGCGAGGGCGGGAACAGCGCGAGCGCGTCGACGGCCATGGCGCCGTAGTGCTGGGCGCGGCTCAGCGTATCCTCGAGCGCGCGGTGCTTGTTCATCAGGCCGATGGCGTGGTCGAGATCGCCGTCGCCGATCTCGCCGCGCTCCAGCGCGCGGATCCAGAAGGCGCGCTCGGTGTCGTTGCCGCGGCGGAAGGCCAGCACGACCGGCAGCGTGATCTTGCCCTCGCGGAAATCGTCGCCGGTGTTCTTGCCGAGCTTGGCGCTCTTGCCGCCATAGTCGAGCACGTCGTCGACGAGCTGGAAGGCGATGCCGAGATTCATGCCGACCGAGCGGCAGGCGGTCTGCTCCGCCTTCGGCCGGTTGGCGATGACGGGGCCGACCTCGCAGGCGGCGGCGAACAATTCGGCGGTCTTGCCGCGGATCACGGCGAGATATTCGTCCTCGGTGGTCGCGGTGTTCTTGGCGGCGGCCAGCTGCATCACCTCGCCCTCGGCGATGGTGGCGGCGGCCGCGGAGAGGATGTCGAGCGCGCGGAGCGATCCAACCTCGACCATCATGCGGAAGGCCTGGCCGAGCAGGAAGTCGCCGACCAGCACGCTCGCCTCGTTGCCCCAGAGCATGCGCGCCGACAGCTTGCCGCGGCGCATCTCGCTCTCGTCGACGACGTCGTCGTGGAGCAGGGTGGCGGTATGCATGAACTCGACGGAGGCCGCGAGCTTGATATGGCCGTCGCCGGCATAGCCGGCCAGGTTGGCCATGGCGAGCGTCAGCATCGGGCGCAGGCGTTTGCCCCCGGAGGAGATCAGGTGGTTGGCGACCTCCGGGATCATGGTCACCTCGGAGCCGGTCCGCGACAGAATCGTGGCGTTGACGCGCTCCATGTCAGGGGCGACAAGGGCAACCAGCTCTTCGATCGACGCGCCGGGAGTTTCGAAAGGTACGATGACGGCCACGCCGGTCTCCAATATTTGCCCCGGAAGGGCTATTCTGATGGAAAGACAATAGAAACTGGCGACGGACGCGGCAAGACCTCGGAACCATTGACATTTGCCGCATGCCCCCCTTTCAGGCAGGAGATCTGCGTTTTGCGCGAACTGGTTCGGACCAATGACATGGTGCTGGTGTCGGCGATCGGCGCGCTGCTCGACGGTGCCAACATCCATCATCTGGTGCTGGACCAGAACATGAGCATCATCGAGGGCTCGCTCGGCATATTGCCGCGGCGGATCCTGGTTCATGAGGACGATGTCCAGGAAGCCAGGGCTCTCCTCACCGAAGCCGGCCTCAGCCACGAACTGCGCGGCGATGATTGAGGCCGCAGATATTACCGAGGACGCCTTTCTCGGCGGGCAATTGCGGTTGAAGCAGAAGCGATCCGGCCATCGCGCCGGGCATGACGCCATCTTGCTTGCAGCCGCGACCGACGCCCTGGCGAGGGACCGCGTAGTCGATTTCGGCGCCGGTGTCGGTACGGCCGGTCTGGCGCTGGCCCGCCGCGTCGCGGGCATCAGGCTCAGCCTGGTCGAGATCGATCCGGAGCTGGCCGAGCTCGCGCGCGGCAACGCGGCGGCGAACGCGATCGCCGCCGAAACGATCGTCCTCGACGTCACGGCCGAGCCGCAGGCCTTTGCGTCAAACGGGCTGTCGCCCGACAGCGTCGACGTGGTGTTGATGAATCCGCCCTTCAACGATCCGGCCCGGCATCGCGCCTCGCCGGATCGGGCGCGTCACACCGCGCATGTGGCGACGGAAGTGACCCTGCATGCGTGGGTGCATGCAGCGCGGCGTATCCTCCGATCCAATGGCGTGCTGACCCTGATCTGGCGTGCAGATGGAATCGCCGAAGTCCTGGCAGCGCTGTCACGCGGTTTCGGCAGCGTCTCGATCCTGCCGGTTCACGGCGAGGCGGGGCGGCCCGCGATCCGCGTGCTGGTGCGTGCGGTGAAAGGCGGCCGGGCCCCGACGCGATTGCTGCCGGGCCTCATGCTCAACGACGAGAAACGCTTATCCAAAAGCGAGGTGACGGAGATTCTGGAAGGGAGAGCGGCCTTGCCGCTGGTGGAACCGTGAGGGCTTACCGGGGAAGCGATTCCGACTGCTGCTCTTGCGGCGACGTGAGGCGGATCGCCATGAACAGCGCGCCCATCAGCAGCATCAGAAGATAGATTTTCATGGTGTTCTCCGCTGCCTCATTGCAGCCTCCCAACGGGAAAACTGCAAAGCACGTTCCGGGCACTTCCAATGACAGTCGCGTGATAAGAAATGGTTAATCAGAGGTAACGGCATGGCCGAACAATTGAACGATCGTGAGAGTTCCGGCCTGGCCGACAAGCTCATGCAATATCTGCCGGCGCGATTTCGACCGGGTACCCCGGTGGTGCCGGTGGTGCGGCTGTCAGGGGTGATCGGTGCGGTGACGCCGCTGCGCCCCGGGTTGACGCTTGCCGGCATCGCGCGGGTGCTTGAGCGCGCGTTTTCGTATCGGCACGCCAAGGCCGTGGCGCTGGTGATCAATTCTCCCGGCGGCTCGCCGGTGCAGTCGCGTCAGATCTACTTGCGCATCAAGCAACTTGCGGCGGAGAAGAAGCTGCCGGTGCTCGTGTTCGTCGAGGACGTCGCGGCATCCGGTGGCTACATGATCGCCTGCGCCGGCGACGAGATCATCTGCGATCCGTCATCGATCCTCGGCTCGATCGGCGTGGTCGGCGGCAGTTTTGGTTTCCAGGAGGCGATCAGGCGGCTCGGCATCGAGCGGCGCCTCTATACGGCCGGCGAACACAAGGCGATGCTCGACCCGTTCCTTCCCGAAAACCCCGATGACGTCGCCAAGCTGAAGTCGATCCAGCGCGAGATCCACCGGATCTTCATCTCGCTGGTCAAGGACAGCCGCGGCGCACGGCTGAAGGGAGCGGACGAGACCCTGTTCACGGGCGAATACTGGGCTGGCGACAGTGCCATCGCGCTGGGGCTCGCCGACGGCATCGGCGATCTCCGCTCAACTCTTCGTGCCCGCTACGGCGAGAAGGTTCTCACCCCCGTGATCGCGCAGCCGACCGGGCTGCTTTCCGGCCTTTTGGGGCGGAAATCTCCCGGCGCGGGGCAGCTTTCAGCCCTGGAATCAATGGCCGGCTTGCCGGACGAGCTGATCTCGGCGGTCGAGACGCGGGCGATCTGGGCGAAATTCGGGTTCTAGGCAGCGCCATTTGGTCCGGGCCGCGCCAATTGCGGCGCTGGCCCATCTGCGCAACAATGCAGGTGGGGGCTGAGCACTAGACGAGGATCGACTGATGCCGCCGTTCGTCGCTTTCGCGGGCGTCTTGGGCGGGCTTGCCGTGGTCCGCTGGGCCTACAAGACCGCTGTCCGGATCAACCAGGAGCTGGAGGAGATGCGCCTGTCGCGTGTCGCCGAAGCCGCCCGCATGGGGGATATCCAGACGCTGAAGCGTGACCCCGTGACCGGAGCTTATCGTCCGGGTTAGCTGCCACAGTCGTCGTGCCCGGGCTTGTCCCGGGCATCCACGTTCTTTGTGCGGTTACACAAGGCGTGGTTGGCCGGGACAAGCCCGGCCATGACGGAGTACAGGGCCGCTTTCCGGCCCCCTTCGCCTTGATTCCCATCACCGCCGTCGATACGGTCCCGCGCGATTCAAACCCCCCGCGAGAGCCCGATCTGACGATGGACGCCTCATTGCCCGCCCATATGCGCCCGGAACGCTCGTTCCAGGGCTTCATCCTCGCGCTCCAGCGGTTCTGGGCCGAGCAGGGCTGCGTGATCCTGCAGCCCTACGACATGGAAATGGGCGCGGGCACTTTCCATCCGGCGACCACCCTGCGCGCGCTCGGGCCAAAGCCCTGGAATGCGGCCTATGTGCAGCCCTCGCGACGGCCCAAGGACGGCCGTTACGGCGAGAACCCGAACCGGATGCAGCACTACTACCAGTTCCAGGTGATCATGAAGCCGTCGCCGCCGAACCTTCAGGATCTGTACCTGAAGTCGCTCGCCGCGATCGGCATCGATTCCGCCGTGCACGACATCCGCTTCGTCGAGGACGATTGGGAGAGTCCGACGCTGGGTGCCTGGGGTTTGGGCTGGGAGTGCTGGTGCGACGGCATGGAGGTCAGTCAGTTCACTTATTTCCAGCAGGTCGCGGGCTTCGAATGCGCACCGGTCGCGGGTGAGCTCACCTATGGCCTCGAGCGCCTCGCGATGTATGTGCAGGGCGTCGACCGCGTCTACGACCTCAACTTCAACGGCCGCGAGGGTGACGCCAAGGTCACCTATGGCGATGTCTTCCAACAGGCCGAGCAGGAATATTCGCGGCACAACTTTGAATACGCCGACACCGCGATGCTGTTCGAGCAGTTCAAGATGGCGGAAGCGGCCTGCCGGAAATATCTCGACGCCGGCTGGCGCGAAGGCGGCAATCGGAAACAGCATCTGATGGCGCTGCCGGCCTACGACCAGTGCATCAAGGCGAGCCATGTCTTCAATCTGCTCGACGCGCGCGGCGTGATCTCCGTGACGGAGCGGCAGAGCTACATTCTTCGCGTGCGCGAGCTGGCCAAGGCCTGCGGCGAGGCCTGGATCCACACTGAAGCGGGCGGAGCGGCCTGATGCCCGATCTTTTGCTTGAACTGTTCTCGGAAGAGATTCCCGCGCGCATGCAAGGGAAGGCGGCCGACGATCTGCGCCGCATGGTCACCGACAAGCTCGTCGCCGAAGGTCTCGTCTACGAGGGCGCGAAGGCTTTCGCGACGCCGCGCCGCCTCGCGCTCACCGTGCACGGAATCCCTGCGCGCCAGCCCGATCTCAAGACCGAACGCCGCGGCCCCAAGATCGGCGCGCCCGATGCGGCCGTGCAGGGCTTCCTGAAGGCGACTGGCCTGAAGTCGCTGGAAGAGGCCAAGATCCAGCGCGACCCCAAGGGTGATTTCTACATCGGATTGATCGAGAAGCCCGGTCGCGACGCGATCGACGTGCTCGCGGAAATTCTCCCCGTCATCATCCGCACCTTCCCCTGGCCGAAATCGATGCGCTGGGGCGCGCGTTCCGGAAAACCCGGCTCGCTCAACTGGGTGCGCCCGCTGCACGCGATCACCGCGACGTTCGGGCTCGAGACCGAAGAGCCTGATGTCGTGAAATTCTCGGTGGACGGCATCGAGGCCGGCCAGACCACTTACGGCCATCGCTTCCTTGCGCCCGCGGCTATTTCCGTGCGCCGGTTCGAGGACTATGAGGCCAAACTGCTCGACGCCAAGGTCGTGCTCGACGCCGAGCGCCGCAAGGATGCGATCCTCACCGACGCCAAGCAGCTCGCGTTCGCGCAAGGCTTCGAACTCGTCGAGGACCAGAACCTGCTCGACGAGGTTGCCGGCCTCGTCGAATGGCCGGTCGTGCTGATGGGCTCGTTCGAGCCGGAGTTCCTGGCGACGCCGGCGGAGGTGATCCGCGCCACCATCCGCAACAACCAGAAGTGCTTCGTGGTGCGCGATCCCAAAACGGGCAAGCTCGCCAACAAGTTCATCCTGGTCGCCAACATCGATGCGACCGACGGCGGCAAGACCATCATCGCCGGCAACGAGCGCGTGATCCGCGCGCGGTTGAGCGATGCGAAGTTCTTCTACGAGACGGATCTCAAGACCAAGCTCGAGGATCGGCTGCCGAAGTTCGAGCAGATCGTGTTTCACGAGAAGCTCGGCACGCAGGCCGAACGCATCAAGCGCATCGAGCGCCTTGCCGCGGACATCGCGCCGCTGGTCGGTGCCGATGTCGCCAAGGCCACGCGCGCCGCGCATCTGGCGAAGGCGGATCTGCTGACCGAAGTCGTCGGTGAATTCCCCGAGGTGCAGGGCCTGATGGGCAAGTACTACGCGTTGGCGCAGGGCGAGGATGCGTCTGTCGCTGCAGCCTGCGAGGAGCACTACAAGCCGCAAGGCCCGGCCGATCGTGTGCCGACCGATCCGGTGAGCGTCGCGGTGGCGCTAGCGGACAAGATCGATACGCTCATCGGCTTCTGGGCGATCGATGAGAAGCCGACGGGCAGCAAGGACCCGTATGCTCTGCGTCGCGCGGCGCTGGGAATGATCCGAATACTGGTCTCGAATAATATCAGCCTGCGCTTATGGAATGTCTTCTCCATCGCCACGACGATCTATCGGAATAGTGGCAATGCGGCCGTCATCGCTGGCATCGATGCCTGGATCGGAAGAGGTCGTATCGAGGGTGAAAGCGTCGACGACACATTAACCCGAGTCGTAGAGGGGTTAGGTGCGTCAGGACTCCAGGAATTCTTCGCTGATCGGCTTAAAGTCCAGCTCCGCGAGCAGGGCGCGCGGCACGATCTCGTCGACGCCGTGTTCGCGCTCGGCGGCCAGGACGATCTCCTGATGATCGTCCGCCGCGTCGAGGCGCTCGGAAAATTCCTCGACAGCGACGACGGCAAGAACCTGCTCGCCGGCACCAAGCGCGCCAGCAACATCCTCTCGATCGAGGAGAAGAAGGACAAGCGCAGCTTCGACGGTGCGCCGGATGCCGCGCTCTACAGCCTCGACGAGGAGAAGGCGCTGGCGAAGGCGATCGGTGAGGTGAAGGCGGAAGCCAGCGCTGCGGTGGCAAAGGAGGACTTTGCCGCCGCCATGAGCGCCATGGCGAAGCTGCGTCCGCCGGTCGATGCCTTCTTCGACAAGGTGCGCGTCAACGACGACGATGCGAAGGTGAGAGAGAACCGCCTGAAGCTTCTGAACGAGATCCGCAGCGCCACGCGCGCGGTGGCGGATTTCTCGAAGATCCAGGATTGAGGCGCGGGTATTGCGGCTCTCATGCCCCGGACGCAGCGCAGCGCTACTTCAGCGGTGCGCTGCAGGGCCGGGGGCCCATGCTGCCGCGTGCTCGGAACCCTGGGTCCCGGGTCGCGCTTCGCTTGCCCGGGACACAAGATAGAAAGTGCCCCACCCGGCGGGGGGAAGGACCGGGCGGGGCCTGATGTCCGTTCAACACTGCTCGCGCCAGCCTGATATGGCGCGCCGGACATCTAGTCGATCTCGGTCAGTCGATCAGTCCAGCACCTCGACGATGCGGCGCGAGCGCGGCTCGACCAGCACGGTCTCGCCGTTCACGACGGTGTAGCGATAGGTTGTGGCGCCAAAACGTTGCGGCACGTCATAATAAGTGACGCCGCTTTCGGGTAAGGTGGTGCCGACCACCACGCGATCCGGAATCCGGAAGGGCGGCACACGTTGCTCGACGACATATTCACGGAAGGCCGGCCGCTGTTCGACCGCAATGGTCGGGGCGCTGTCGACAACGGCGGGCGCGCGTCCCACCGTGACACCGCTTTGCGCCTGCGCCGCAAGAGGCGAGCCGATCGCGGCCGCGAGCGCTGCAAGAGCAAGAATCCTGTTCCGCATGGACAACTCCTTCGACGTGATTTCGGACGCGCGAACGGCGCGACCGGTTGCCAATGCGTGCCTCATGGCAATGTTCCGGGAAAAGGCCTGCCGCATTCGCGGCAATTTCGGGCAGTTTTCTTGACCGACGGAACTCGCGATGCGTCCCGCGCATCTCTACTCCCGGAACCGGGCCGGCTATGATCCGCGCGCGATTCGCCTCACCTCCACAGAAAGATAGTTCATGCACATCACCGTCGCCCACATTTCGCCGATCCTGTCGTTGATTGCGGGCGTGCTCATCCTGATCATGCCGCGACTCCTCAACCTCATCGTCGCGATCTTCCTCATCGTCAATGGCGCGATCGGGCTCGGGCTCCTGAAGTGGCTCCGCTTCTAGGCGTCACTTTTCGGAACTGTCCGACTTGCGCGGGCCCGCCCAAAATGGTGTAAGGCCCGCGATTTCCCATTCCTCTCGCAGGTTGTGTGCAAGCTATGGCTAAAGCCGCCTCGAAGCCTAAGAAAATGCCAGCGAAATCAAAGTCCTCTGCCGTCGCGAAAGCCGCGCCGCCGGCCCGCAAGACGCTGGCCAAAAGCGCGCCTAAGCCGGTCGCCAAGCCCGCTGCAAAGTCCGTAGCCAAGCCGGCGGCAAAGGCCGTGACCAAGGCGGCTCTGCCGAAGGTCGCCGCGAAGCCCGCACCGAAGAAGACTGCGCCCGCCAAGGCAGCGCCAGCCGTGGCCAAGGCCGGCAAATGGGTGTTCACATTCGGTGACGGCAAGGCCGAGGGCCGCTCGGAAATGCGCGACCTGCTCGGCGGCAAGGGCGCCAACCTCGCCGAAATGGCCAATCTCGGCCTGCCGGTGCCTCCCGGCTTCACCATCCCGACCTCGGTCTGCACCTATTTCTACGCACACGACAAGACCTACCCTAGGGAATTGCAGTCGCAGGTTGAGAAGGCGCTCGACTATGTCGGCAAGTTGACCGGCAAGATCTTCGGCGATGCCAAGAACCCGCTGCTCGTCTCCGTGCGCTCCGGCGCGCGCGCCTCGATGCCGGGCATGATGGACACCGTGCTCAATCTCGGCCTCAACGACCAGACCGTGGAAGCGCTGGCCGAATTGTCGGGTGACCGCCGCTTCGCCTTTGACAGCTATCGCCGCTTCATCACCATGTATTCCGACGTGGTGCTCGGCTTCGAGCACCATCACTTCGAGGAAATCCTCGACACCTTCAAGGATACGCAGGGCTACACGCTCGACACGGACCTGTCCGCCGAGGACTGGGTCGAACTGGTCGGCAAGTACAAGGACGCGGTCGCGCGCGAGACCGGCAAGGAGTTTCCGCAGGATCCGCACGACCAGCTCTGGGGCGCGATCGGTGCGGTGTTTTCCTCCTGGATGAACGCGCGCGCGGTGACCTATCGCAAGCTGCACGACATTCCGGAATCCTGGGGCACCGCGGTCAACGTGCAGGCCATGGTGTTCGGCAACATGGGCGAGACCTCGGCGACCGGCGTTGCCTTCACCCGCAATCCCTCGACCGGCGAGAGCAAGCTCTACGGCGAGTTCCTGATCAACGCGCAGGGCGAGGACGTGGTGGCGGGCATCCGCACGCCGCAGGACATCACCGAGGAGGCGCGGAAGGAGTCGGGCTCCGACAAGGCGTCGATGGAATCGGCGATGCCGGAGGCCTTCAAGGAGCTGACGCGGATCTACACGCTGCTCGAGAAGCACTACCGCGACATGCAGGACATGGAGTTCACGGTCGAGCAGGGCAAGCTCTGGATGCTCCAGACCCGCGGCGGCAAGCGCACCGCGAAAGCGGCGCTGCGCATCGCGGTCGAGCTCGCCAATGAGGGCCTGATCTCGAAGAAGGAAGCGGTGACGCGGATCGATCCGGCCTCGCTCGACCAGCTGTTGCACCCGGCCATCGATCCCGACGCCAAGCGCGACGTGATCGCGACCGGTCTGCCGGCATCCCCGGGTGCAGCCTCCGGCGAGATTGTGTTCTCCTCGGATGAAGCGGCCAAGCTTCAGGCCGACGGGCGCAAGGTGATCCTGGTCCGCATCGAGACCAGCCCGGAAGACATCCACGGCATGCACGCTGCCGAAGGCATCCTGACCACCCGCGGCGGCATGACCTCGCACGCGGCGGTGGTCGCGCGCGGCATGGGCAAGCCCTGCGTCTCCGGCTGCGGCACCATCCGCGTCGATTACGGCCGTGGCACCATGAGCATCGGCTCGCGCACCTTCAAGACCGGCGACGTCATCACCATCGACGGCTCGCTCGGCCAGGTGCTCGCCGGCCGGATGCCGATGATCGAGCCGGAGCTGTCCGGCGAGTTCGGCACGCTGATGAACTGGGCCGACCAGGTCCGCAAGATCGGCGTGCGCGTCAATGCCGACACGCCCGACGACGCGCGCACCGCCATCAAGTTCGGCGCGGAAGGCATCGGCCTCTGCCGCACCGAGCACATGTTCTTCGAGGAGACGCGCATCCGCACGGTGCGCGAGATGATCCTCTCCGAGGACGAGCAGTCGCGCCGCGCCGCGCTCGCAAAGCTGCTGCCGATGCAGCGCGCCGACTTCGTCGAGCTGTTCGAGATCATGAAGGGCCTGCCCGTCACGATTCGCCTGCTTGACCCGCCGCTGCACGAGTTCCTGCCGCACACCCATGCCGAGGTCGAGGAAGTGGCGCGCGCCATGAACACCGACCCGCGGCGCCTCGCCGACCGCGCACGCGAGCTCTCGGAGTTCAATCCGATGCTCGGCTTCCGCGGCTGCCGAATCGCGATCGCCTATCCGGAGATCGCCGAGATGCAGGCCCGCGCGATCTTCGAGGCGGCGGTCGAGGCCGAGAAGCGCACCGGCAAGGCCGTCGGCCTCGAGGTGATGGTGCCGCTGATCGCGACCAAGGCCGAGCTCGATCTCGTCAAGGCGCGGATCGATGCGACCGCCCAGGCGGTGATGCGCGACACCAACACCAAGCTGGCCTATCAGGTCGGCACCATGATCGAGCTGCCGCGCGCCTGCCTGCTCGCGGCCGAGATCGCACAGTCGGCCGAGTTCTTCTCGTTCGGCACCAACGACCTGACGCAGACCACCTACGGCATCAGCCGCGACGACGCGGCGAGCTTTCTCGGGACCTACGTGGCCAAGGGCATCCTCCCGATCGATCCCTTCGTCGCGCTCGACCAGGAAGGCGTCGGCGAGCTCGTCAAGATCGGCGTCGCACGCGGCCGCAAGACGCGTCCGAAGCTTAAGGTCGGCATCTGCGGCGAGCACGGCGGCGATCCCGCGTCCGTCGCCTTCTGTCACCATATCGGCCTCAACTACGTCTCCTGCTCGCCCTACCGCGTGCCGATCGCCCGCCTTGCAGCGGCGCAAGCCGCGCTCGGCAAGGCCATCGCCAGCCAGGCGTAAGCAAAATTAGGATGCTGGAATGAGAGAGGCGGGGGCCAAGCTCCGCCTCTTTCATTTTACGTCACGCTCTTTCAACATCGTCGTTGCGCTCGCAATGACGAGTTCGTGGGACGTGCTCGCCACACACTCCGCTGTCATCGCCCGGCTTGACCGGGCGATCCAGTACGCCGAGACGGTAGTGATTGAATCGAGACGCGGCGGCGTACTGGATTCCCCGCCTTCGCGGGGAATGACACCGGTGATGAGGAAGGCGCTTTGGGCGAACCCAACACCGGGATCTCATCACACGTCCCGTAATGATACGCCTGCGCAAGAGTTCCTTCACCATGCGCGTTGACCGGACGTTTACCGCTTCGCGTGAGGCCGCATTTACCACTGCGCGATGTCGCCTCGTGAAAACCCCTGTGTTCGCTTGAGTGTGCCGCATGCGCAACGCGGATTAACGCCCCGGCAACCTAAATTGGATACTTACGATAAAGATCGAATTGCACGGATGTACTGAGTTCGATCAGAGCGTAAGCGTAGCGTGAGCGTATCGATGTCAGTGTTGCGTAACCATCCGAAGGGCGCGCGGTTCGCGTCCTTCGGCATCGGTCTCTGCATCTTCGCATTGATGCCGAGAGAGACCGGCTATCAGGACATTGCCTCGCTGCTGGCGCGCCAGCCCGGCGTCGCCGAGCGTTGGCAGAAGCAGGTGTTTTCCGCTGCGTCCTCGATCCAGCTTGCGACCTACAGCTTCTCGCGGCCGATCGGCACCTCCGCTCCGCAGAGCGCGATGGTTCGGCTCGCGAGCCTTGACGGCCGCGACGTCACCGGCGCGATCAGCCGCAATCCTGCGCTTCAGGCGCCGCCGCGCTACCAGGCCTCCGACTTTCCCAAAGTCGATCGCTCCCTGAAGGGTGATCGCCTCGCAACCGCCGCGCCGACGCAGGCCCCCGAGACGGTCGCGCCGGCTGCGGCGCCGGCCGAGGAAGATCCCGCGACGTCGAACCGCTCGGTGTTCGGCGCCAAGACCGCCGAGTTGCCGCAGGCGATGTCGCCGGAATCCGCGGCCGTGCTCGATCCCGAGCTCCAGGAAGCGTTGCGCGCGCCGCCGCTGCCGCAATATTCCAATCCGCCGCAAGCCAGCGACGCTGCGCGCGCGCTCGCGACCGCGCCGCTGGAGGCGTTGAAGCGGGCTCCCGCCGCGCCGGCACCGACGCGCGATCCCTTCGCCGTCAAGACCTCGAGCCTGTTCTTCGGCAGCTCATCGCTCGGCGGCAATCTCGAGCCCATCGAGAGCTGGCAGCCGGGCGCCGAGCCGCTGATCGTGATGCCCGATCCCGACATGAAGGTGACGGCTTCACTGTCGCCGCCATCGGAGGAGATTGCCAAGGAGATCGAAGGCGGCGAGAGCGTTGCGCCGAAGGGCGAGGTCAATGCCGACAACCAGCGCGCCAGATCGCCGGCGGAGCGGCTCGCGCTCGACGACAAGTCGCGCGCGAAATCGGAGAAGTGCCTCGCCGAAGCCGTCTACTTCGAATCCCGCGGCGAGGCCGTGCGCGGCCAGATCGCGGTGGCGCAGGTGGTGATGAACCGCGTGTTCTCCGGCAAATATCCCGAAACCGTGTGCGGCGTGGTTTACCAGAACAAGTACCGCCATTTCGCCTGCCAGTTCACCTTCGCCTGCGACAACAATCCGGACGTGATCCGCGAGCCCGAGATGTGGGAGCGCGCCAGGAAGATCTCCAAGGCGATGCTCGACGGCCAGATCTGGCTGCCCGAGGTCGGCAAGTCCACGCACTACCACGCCTATTGGGTCCGCCCATCCTGGGTCGCCGAGATGAAGAAGCTGTACAAGACCGGCGTGCACACCTTCTATCGGCCGCGTAACTGGGGCGACGGCAGCGAGGAGCCGAGCTGGGGCACCCCGGCCCAGACCGCCGCGCTGTCCGCCGAACTCGCGCAGGAGGCCAAGAGCTCGGCCGAAATGGGCGAACGTCGGTAGCGCCTTCACGAAAGACCGTCATGCCCGGGCTCGTCCCGGGCATCCACGTTCTTCATGCTTCGTCGGCAAGACGTGGATGGCCGGGACAGCCCGGCCACGACGTTGCGGAGGCGTTCGTGTTCAGATCACGCCTCGATATCCAATGCACAATCGAAGTTCGGCGCCGAATGCGTCAGTGCGCCCGCCGACGCATAATCGACACCGGTCGCCGCAATCGCGGCGATCGAGTCCAGCGTGACGCCGCCCGATGCCTCCAGCTTGAGGCGGCCCTCGTTGATCCTGACAGCCTCGCGCAGCATCGCAAGGTCCATGTTGTCGAGCAGCACCGCGTCGGCCATCCCGCTGTCGAGCACCTCGCGCAGTTGCGCCAGCGTATCGACCTCGATCTCGATCTTGACGAGATGGCCCGCGTGGGCACGGGCGCGCTCCAGCACCGGACGGATGCCGCCGGCCACCGCAATGTGGTTGTCCTTGATCAGGATGGCATCGTCGAGCCCGAAGCGATGGTTGAAGCCGCCGCCGCAGCGCACCGCGTATTTCTCAAGTGCGCGCAATCCAGGTGTGGTTTTTCGCGTGCAGCAGATGCGCATCTTCGTGCCTTCGGTGCGCGCGACATAGTCCGCCGTGAGCGTGGCTATGCCCGACAAGCGGCCGACGAAGTTCAGCGCGGTTCGCTCGGCCGTGAGAATGGCGCGCGCGGGGCCCGAGATCGTCAGCACATGCTGGCCGCGGGCAACCCGTGCGGCGTCGCGGACATGTGCGCGCAACTCGATGTCGGGCGACAGCTTCTGCAGGGTCGCGAGCGCCAACGGCAATCCGGCGATCACGCCCGACTGGCGTGCGACGAGGATCGCCTGCGCCCTCGTCGCTTCCGGGATCGTCGCAAGCGAGGTGATGTCGCCGGCGCGGCCGAGATCCTCGTCGAGCGCGCGCTGCACGGCCTCGTCGATCGCGAGCGGAGAGAGAAAGGCGTCGGGATAGAGCAGCGAGGTCGGGGTGATCATGGGGCCTCCTTCAGGCGATCATGGATTGCGCGATGCGTGGCAGCGGACGCTCCTTCAGGCTCTCCGCGACCTCGCGCATCGCGACGAGCGTCGTCATCGTTCGCCGAGCCGGCCCGGCAGCCTCGGCGGGATGATCGGAACGGAAATGCGCACCGCGGCTCTCGCGCCGCGTCCAGGCCGCAGCAGCGACGAGCAGGGCCGAGGTCGCCATGTTGCGAAGGGCGATGTCTCCGGCCTCGCGTTCGAGCATGGCGAAGTGGCGCACGGCGTCCGCAAGCCCGTCACCGTCGCGGATCACGCCGACATGCGCGCCCATCATCGCGCGCAGCCGCTTCACCGCTACGGCATCCGGCGTGCCGGTGCGCGGCATCACCAACGCGTCGGGAAGGCGGCCGGGCGAGGGCACAAGGCGGCCGGCGATGTCGTCGGCAATGCGTGCGGCATAGACGACGGCCTCCAGCAGCGAGTTGGAGGCGAGCCGATTGGCGCCATGCGCGCCGGTCGAGGACACTTCGCCGCCGGCCCAGAGCCCGTCGATCGAGCTGCGGCCGCGCATGTCCACCGCGATGCCGCCCATATGATAGTGTGCGGCCGGCGCAATCGGAATCGGCTGCGCCGCGGGATCGATGCCGGCGGCGATGCAGCTCGCATGCACGGTCGGAAATTTCTCGGCGAAGTGCGTGCCCAGCGCCTGCCGCGCATCGAGGAAGGCGCCGCGCCCGGCCGCGATCTCGGTGAACACGCCGCGGGCCACGATGTCGCGTGGCGCGAGCTCGGCGAGCGGATGGCGTGCCCTCATGAATCGCTCGCCGTTGCCGTTGATCAGCGTTGCGCCTTCGCCACGCAAGGCCTCGGTGGCGAGCGGCGCCGGGTCGCGGCCGACCATGATGGCGGTGGGGTGGAATTGCACGAATTCAGGATCGGCGATCACGGCGCCGGCGCGGGCCGCGATGGCAAGGCCGGAGCCGCTGGCCTCGAGCGGGTTGGTGGTGACGCCATAGAGATGGCCGATTCCGCCGGTCGCAAGCACGATCGCGCGTGAAGCGAGCACGGCCGGCCGTGCAGCGGGATTGCCGGCCTCGCGCAATTGAAGGCCGGTGACGGCGCCGTCCTCGGTCAGCAGGGCTTCGGCGACAAAGCCTTCGATCAGGCGGATCGAGGGCGTGCGCCGCACGGCTTCGCTCAGCGCTGCGATGATCGCGGCGCCAGCACCATCGCCGCGCACATGCACGATGCGCCGCGCGGAATGCGCAGCTTCCCGTCCGACGGCAAGCCTGCCTTCGAGATCGCGGTCGAACGGCACCCCGTAGGCGAGAAGGTCATGGATGCGCGGCGCCGCCTCGCGCGCGATCCCGAGTGCGACGGCTTCATCGACAAGGCCGCCGCCGACCGCGACGGTATCGGCGGCATGTGCCTCCGGCGTGTCGCCTTCGGCCACCGCCGCGGCGATGCCGCCTTGCGCCCATGCGGACGACGCGCCCTGTCCGAGCGGTGCCGCCGAGATCAGCGTCACCGGCCGCGGCGCAAGCTTCAGCGCGCAGAACAGTCCGGCAAGGCCGCCGCCGACGATGACGACGTCGTCGGTGTTGCGGGTGAAGTTGTGGATGGTGTTGGTCATTGTCCTCTCCATTCACTCCGCTGTCGTCCCTGCGAAAGCAGGGACCCATACGCTGCGGCGGAAATTGCCTTGCGAAGCTCTGCAACGCTGTTCTTCGCCAAACGTCTGCCTGTGGTTATGGGGTCCCGGACCTGCGCTTCGCTTGTCCGGGACGACAGCGGTGTTTGCTGCTGTGGGTTGCCTTCAATTCTTCAGATTGATCATGCGCTCGACCGAGCGCCGCGCGCGTTCGGCAAGCGCGGGATCGATCGTCACCTCCTCGCGAAGCGTCAGCAGGCTCTCCAGGATGTTGGCGAGCGTGATGCGCTTCATGTGCGGGCAGAGATTGCAGGGCCGCAGCATCTCCACTTCGGGAAGCTCGGCCCGTACATTGTCGGCCATCGAGCATTCGGTGATCATGACGAGGCGCCGCGGCCGCTTCGCGCGCACCCAGTTGATCATGTGTGCGGTCGAACCGGTGAAGTCGGCTTCCGCCAGCACGTCCGGCGGGCACTCCGGATGCGCGATGATCTGGACGGAAGGATCGGCCTCGCGAAAGGATCGCAGCTCCTCGCCCGTGAAGCGCTCATGCACCTCGCAGGCGCCTTTCCAGGCGATGATCTTCACGTCGGTCTTCGAAGCCACGTAAGTGGCGAGGTATCGGTCGGGCAGGAAGATCACGCTCGGCGCGTTTAGGCTCTCGACCACCTGCACCGCGTTCGAAGACGTGCAGCAGATGTCGACCTCCGCCTTCACCTCTGCCGAGGTGTTGACGTAAGCAACGACGGGCACGCCCGGAAATTTCTCCCGGAGCAGCCGCACATCCGCGCCGGTAATGCTGGCAGCAAGCGAGCAGCCCGCGCGCGAATCCGGGATCAAGACGGTCTTGTCCGGATTAAGCAGCTTCGATGTCTCTGCCATGAAGTGCACGCCGCACTGGACGATGATGCCTGCCTTCACCTTGGTGGCTTCGACCGCGAGCTGGAGCGAGTCGCCGCCGATATCGGCCACGCAATGGAATATCTCCGGAGCCTGGTAGTTGTGGGCGAGGATCACCGCGCCCCGCGCGCGCTTCAGCTCGTTGATCGCGTTGATGGTCGGTGCCATCAGCGGCCATTCGATCGGCGGGATCACGTGCTTCACGCGCTCGTAGAGCGGGGCGGTGGCGCGTTCGACCCCGGGCGTCCATGCCAGTGAAGGCATTGGCCACGTCGGTCCCGTGGGCTCTGGGGCGGCGCGGGGAGGGGTGATGAGTTGGCCCTGCGGCCGGTTGGCAAAATCGTCGGGACCGTAAATTCCAGTGATCGGCATCGAAGCCTCCCAAGCATGGTTATTATGCTCAAACTGAGAATATATAGGGCCTGAGAAATCCGGCCGAGAGGCCGGTCAGAGCAGGTTACCCTAAATATGCTCAATCTGAGTAAATCAAAGATAGCATGCTCCGATGGGGCCCGCTAGGCCCTGCCGCACACATTCCCGTCAGTCCGCGGCTGACACGTCGGGCGAGGCAGCATTGAAACGCAATGCTCCCGCGGCAGCTCCTCGTGGAATGCAATCGTCTTTGGCTTGGCAATCTTTTTGACTTGGGATCTTCATGCAGATGCATTAAACGGGCTCTCCCGCGGCTGCTGATCGCGGATTCGCCAACGACAGACGAGGAAGACAATGTCGACACAGATCGGCGAGCTCGCTCCGGCCTCACGTTCCTCCAACTGGCGCACCCCGGCCGTCATCATTCTCTGCGGTTGTGCGATCGGCATGCTCGGCTTCGGTCCGCGCTCGGCGCTCGGTTTCTTCGTGCAGCCGATGAGTCATGAATTCAGCTGGGGCCGCGACGTGTTTGGCCTCGCGATTGCCGTGCAGAATCTGTTGTGGGGGCTGGGCCAGCCGCTCGCCGGCGCGGTCGCGGATCGCTTCGGCCTGTTCCGGGTGATGTGCGTCGGCGCTCTGCTCTATGCCGGCGGCCTGCTCTTGATGCGCTACTCCTCGACGCCGCTCTCGCTCGACATCGGCGCCGGCGTCATGATCGGCTTTGGTCTTGCCGGCTGCTCGTTCAATCTGGTGCTGTCGGCCTTCAGCAAGCTGCTGCCGGCCGAGAAGCGCGGCCTTGCGCTCGGTGCCGGCACGGCGGCGGGGTCGTTTGGGCAGTTCCTGTTTGCACCGATTGGCGTCGCGTTGATCGATAATTTCGGCTGGCAGCAGGCGCTCTCCGTGTTCGGCTTCCTGATGCTGCTGATCATCCCGCTGTCGCTGGCGCTTTCGACGCCGCCGGTCGCAAGCACGGCCAACACGGCGCCTGCGGATGAGCAGACCTTCACCAGGGCGCTTGCGGAGGCCTTCGGCCACCGCTCCTACGTGCTCCTGGTGCTCGGCTTCTTCACCTGCGGCTTCCAGCTCGCCTTCATCACGGTGCATCTGCCGGCCTTTCTGGTCGATAGCGGCATCTCGACGCAAACCGGTGGCTGGGTGATCGCGGCGATCGGCCTGTTCAACATCATCGGTTCGCTCAGCGTCGGCTATCTCCAGAACTATCTGCCCAAGCGCTACATCCTCTCGACCATCTACTTCACCCGTGCGCTTGCGACCCTCGCCTTCATCGCATTTCCGATCACGCCGTTCTCGGCGATCGCGTTTGGCGCGATCTCAGGCCTGACCTGGCTGTCGACGGTGCCGCCGACCTCGGCGCTGGTCGCGCTGATGTTCGGCACGCGCTGGCTCGCGACGCTCTACGGCTTCGCCTTCGTCAGCCATCAGGTCGGCGGCTTCCTCGGTGTCTGGTTAGGGGGCATCGTATTCGAGCGGTTCGGTTCTTACACGCCGATCTGGTGGCTCTCGATCCTGTTCGGCGTGCTTTCGGCGCTGATCAATCTTCCGATTGTGGAGAAACCTGTCGAGCGGGCGGTTGCACAGCCTGCCTGATCGGCTAAACAATCCCTGAAACAAGTCAGGGAGTGAAGTCGTGGCCACATTCAAGGCGATCCGGATCGACAAGGCGGACAAGGGCACCACCGCCCAGCTCACGCAGTTCGACGAAGCTGAGCTGATGGACGGTGACGTCACCGTTCGTGTGGAGTGGTCGACGCTGAACTACAAGGACGGCCTTGCGCTCACGGGCAAGGCGCCGGTGGTGCGCCGCTTCCCGATGATCGCCGGCATCGACTTCGCCGGCACCGTCGAAGCCTCCTCGCATCCCCAGTGGAAGGCGGGTGACAAGGTGGTCTGCACCGGATGGGGCATGGGCGAGACCCATCTCGGCGCCTATGCGGAGAAGGCGCGGGTGAAGGGTGACTGGCTGGTCGCATTGCCGCATGGCCTGTCGGCGCGCGACGCCATGGCGATCGGCACCGCCGGCTTCACTGCGATGCTCGCGGTGCTGGCGCTCGAGAAGCACGGTCTCTCGCCGAAGAGCGGTCCGGTCGTGGTGACCGGCGCCGCTGGCGGGGTCGGCTCGGTCGCGATCGCCGTGCTCTCGAAGCTCGGCTACCACGTCATCGCCTCGACCGGCCGGGCCTCCGAGGCCGACTACCTTAAGCAGCTGGGAGCAGCCGAAGTCATCGACCGCAATGAACTCTCGGCACCGGCAAAACCCCTCGCCAAGGAGCGTTGGGCAGGCGGCGTCGACAGCGTCGGCTCGACGACCCTCGCGAATCTGCTCTCGATGACGAAATATGGTGGAGCCATTGCGGCTTGCGGTCTGGCCGCCGGTATGGACCTGCCGTCCTCGGTCGCGCCGTTTATTTTGCGCGGAGTGTGCCTTCTCGGCATCGATTCCGTGATGTGCCCGATTGAGCCGAGGAAGGCGGCCTGGCAACGCCTCGCGTCCGATCTGGATCGGGAAAAACTATCTGAAATCACTAAGGAAATTTCGATCGACGAGGTTTCGGAGTGGGGCGCGAAAATCCTTGCCGGCCAAGTCCGGGGCCGCATCGTGGTTAAAATTGGCTGACGGCGTTTAGACTTTACCAACCAAGCTGCTCCAATGTTGCCTTGGTTCGTATGGTAAGCAACGGGTAAAGAGATAGGGCGTCGCCCGCTGCGGGGGTTGGGTTCGGAGTTGAGCATGCTTGCGCGTATTGTGTTGGGGGCTGTCACGGCGGCAGCAACGTTTGCGCCCGCCATTGCTGGAAGCATGAACGCCGACGAGGCGCGCCGCTTCGTAGCCGGCAAAGTGTTCGCCTTCACCTGCTTCGACGGCACCCGCGGCGCAGGCCGCATCCTCGACGATCTCGGCGCCGCCGGTGCGGTGCAGTTCTCGGGAGCAGGCCCGGTCCGTCATCTCCGTCTGCCCGGCAATACGCTCCAGATCCGCGGCCAGAACGTCTGTGCCTCGATCAAGGGCATCCCATTCGAGCCCTGTTTCAACCTGGAAAAGACCGACGATCGCAGCTTCCGCGGCTCGGTGTCGGGCATGGGCTTCGCCTATTGCGACTTCCATCACCAAGGCGGCAACCAGATGCTGATGGCGCGCGCAGCGGCCCGGCCACGCTCACTGAGGACCTCGGAGCGCACCGGTTCGGTCGGCGCATCGACCACCGAAGTCGCCGCGCGCGTCGAGACCCCGCGTGTCGAAAGCAGCCGGCTCGAGCCAGCGAAGTCCGAAGTCAAGTCCGAGCCCGCGAAGAACGAGGGCCCGCTGGAGCTGCGCCGGTCGACCCAGTGACTGGCCGCGCGGGACCATCCGCGCCTTTGTCGTCGAAGACGTCCATCGAGCGCGAAGCCGCCGCGCCGTAGTCATACGGACGGCGACCTTCATGTATTGGTAGCTGTTCGCGCCGCAGTCTGCTTGCGGACGGGGCGGTCCCACGCAAGGGCTCAACGATGTCGCTCTATTTCTTTCGCATCAGCACCGGCCGCTATTCCGGCGCCGCCGACCAGGCGTACGAGTTCGAGGATCGCGTGGCGGCCTGGACCGAGATGACCAAGGTGTGCGCGGATCTGCTCGGCGGTATCGCGCGCAGCCTGAAGCCGAACGCCGAGTGGTGCATGGAGCTGCTCGACGAGAGCAAGAAGCCGGTGTTTCGAATCAGCCTGGTTGGAGAAGCCGTCGGATGCAAAGCGTCCTAGCTCCGATCTCAAGCTGCAATTTACAACCATGACGAGATCATTCCTCTTCACCTTCAATCATTTAGCGCAAAAAGACAGTATTTCTGCGAGGCATCTCGTTAACCAGAAGATCGGACTCCGACCTGTAGCTTTTCGGTAAGGACGATCAACGTCCAAGCGGCCAACAATGACTTGGCAGCTCGTTTCCGGGGGAAACGCACCGATGTTGAGTCTATTCCGAAATTTTCAGATCGGGACCAAGCTGGCGATCGCCTCGGCTCTCGGCGTGTTCCTGGTTGGAGTCATGATCGCAAGCCAGATGGTCGGAAACGGCCATGTGCGCCGATCCAGCCAAGCCGCATTCGCCCAGCAGGAGCTGGCGCGTGAGGCAGTCGAGGCCAAGTTCTCGGTCCGGAGCATGCAGCTCGCCGTACGTGACATCCGTCTCGCCGGCAACTCGGGCGAATTGCAGAAGGCGAGCGATGCGCTCGTCGAACGTTCCGGCCGGCTGGTCAAGGTTGCTGACGCAATGCTCAAGCTGTCGCCCGCGGCGGAAGATCGCGCGAGGATGGAGACGCTCAAGACCCACGCCGCAAATTATCTCAAGGCCGGGCAACAAGTCGCCTCGGTGCGCAATGAAACCATCGCGGCGATCGGCGCAAACGACACAGCCCGCATCACCAAACTCGTCGAAGAGGGGGCGCGTCTCACGCGCGAGGTCACGTTGCCGATTGCCGGCGAGATGGATCAGGTCGCCAATCAGGTCGCCGATTTCGCCAGGCATCGGAGCGAAGAGGATATTGCCGCTTCGGTGCAGGAGATGGCCTCGAGCGAGCATGTCGGGATGACCGTCGGCGCGCTCGCCATGCTCGTCCTCGTCGGCTCCTGGCTGATGTCGTTCCTGACCATCGCGCGGCCGATCCGCGCGCTCACCGTGGCCATGGACAAGCTCGCCGGCGGCGATTTCTCCGTGGTGCTGCCCGGTCTCGGCCGCAAGGACGAGGTCGGCGGCGTCGCTGCGGCGGTCGAAAAGTTCAAGGTCGTGTCAGAACAGAAGGCGCGCGAGGAGGCCGAAGCCAAAATCAGGCAGGACCAGATTGCGGCCGCGCAGCGCAAGGCCGAGATGCACAAGCTCGCGGACAGCTTCGAGGCCGCGATCGGTGAAATCGTCGATACCGTCTCCTCGGCCTCGACCGAACTGGAAGCTTCCGCGTCGACGCTGACGTCGACTGCGGCGCGTGGACAGGAGCTCACCACCATGGTTGCTGCCGCCTCCGAGGAAGCCTCCACCAATGTGCAGTCGGTGGCGTCGGCAACCGAAGAGCTGTCGTCGTCGATCACCGAGATCAGCCGGCAGGTGCAGGAATCGGCTCGCGTCGCGAGCGATGCGGTGAACCAGGCCCGCACCACCACCGATCGCGTCGGCGAGCTTTCCGCTGCCGCGGCGCGGATCGGCGACGTGGTCGAGCTGATCAACACCATCGCCGGCCAGACCAATCTCCTGGCGCTCAATGCAACCATCGAGGCCGCGCGCGCCGGCGAGGCGGGCCGCGGCTTTGCCGTCGTCGCCTCCGAGGTCAAGGCGCTTGCCGAGCAGACCGCGAAGGCGACCGGCGAGATCGGCCAGCAGATCGCCAGCATCCAGACCGCCACCGAGCATTCGGTCGGCGCGATCAAGGACATCAGCCATACCATCGAGAGGCTGTCGGAGATCTCCTCGACCATCGCAGCCGCGGTCGAAGAGCAGGGCGCCGCAACGCAGGAGATTTCCCGCAACGTGCAGCAGGCGGCGGCAGGCACCCATCAGGTGTCGTCCAACATCATCAATGTGCAGCACGGCGCGAGCGAGACCGGCTCGGCGTCCTCGCAGGTGTTGGCGGCGGCGCAATCGCTGTCCGGCGACAGCAACCGGCTGAAGCTGGAGGTCGGAAAATTCCTGGGTACCGTGCGCGCGGCCTGACGCGCGCGGTCCGCCTCGGAGGAAGCCACCGGCCTGCTCGAATGATGCCGCGCATCAAGCTGCGTCCGCATCGCGGCAGGAGATGTCCGTGCGGCTGCAACAGACGGGTTGCAGTGAACGGCGATCACGGGCGCGAACCGTAGTTTTACGTAGGTTCCTGTTAACGCCTGTTTGCGATTATGGGCGCAATCTCTCCGGACAAGAACCAGCCAGCATTGTTGAACTGACTTCCGCCCTGTCGTCCGTCGCGACGATTGCGGCGCAGGTCATTCGCGCGTTGCTGACTACTATCGGGATTGTCGTGATGTCGAAATTGTCGATCGTATTCAAGTTGCTGACCGTACTGTCGGTCCTCGTGCTCTCGCTCGCCGGCGTCGGCGTGATGGCGATCGGCACGATGCAGAACATCAACGCCCATACGGTCGAGATCGCGGAAAGCTGGCTGCCGAGCGTGCGTGCGCTCGGCTCGATGCGCGCCGACATCAACGAGCTGCGCGTCGTCCTGCGACTTCACCTGATGCAGGAGAGCATCGAAGGCAAGGACGCCGCCGAGAAGCGCATGGCCCCGCTACGCGAGCGCATCGAGAAGACCCGCAAGGTCTATGAAGGCCTGATCACCTTGCCGGAGGAACGCGCGATCTATCAGCAGTGGACCAAGGCCTGGGCCGAATACCTCAATGGCGTTCAGGAGACGATGGCGCTGTCGCGCAAGAGCCCCGGCCGCTTCCCGACCGATGCCAACGAGCTGTTGCAGACCAAGGTCGCGAAGATGGCTCAGGCGGCGGATCCCCTGCTCCTGAAGAGCATCGAACTCAACAACAGCGGCGCCGAAGCGGAAACGAAGCAGGCGGCCGACAGCTACGCCACGATCTTCCGCGTGCTGGTCGGCGTCATCGTTGCAGCCGTCGCGATCGCGATCGGCGCCGCCTACTACCTCGTGCGCGACGTCTCGCGCGGAATCGCCTCGATCATCCGTCCGATGCAGTCGCTCGGCGAAGGCGACCTCTCGGCCGAGGTGCCGCATCGCGGTGAGAAGACGGAGATCGGCTCGATGGCGGATGCGCTCCAGATCTTCAAGGAGGCGCTGATCGCCAAGAAGGCCGCCGACGAGGCGGCGGCGAGCGATGCCGAGGCCAAGATCGAGCGTGGCCGCCGCGTCGATGCCATCACCCGCAATTTCGAGGTCATGATCGGCGAGGTCGTCGAGACCGTGTCATCGGCCTCGACCGAGCTCGAGGCTTCCGCGGCCACGCTGAGCGGCACGGCGCAGCGCGGCCAGGAGCTCGCGACTGTCGTTGCTGCCGCCTCGGAGGAAGCTTCCACCAACGTCCAGGCGGTGGCGTCCGCCTCCGAGGAGCTGTCGTCCTCCATCACCGAGATCAGCCGCCGCGTGCAGGATTCGGCGCGGATGGCTGCGGAAGCCGTCGAGCAAGCGTCGCGGACCAACGAGCGCGTCAACGCGCTGTCGCAGGCGGCCTCCCGCATCGGCGACGTGGTCGAGCTCATCAACACCATCGCGGGCCAGACCAACCTCCTCGCGCTGAACGCGACCATCGAAGCGGCGCGTGCCGGCGAGGCCGGCCGCGGCTTTGCCGTCGTCGCCTCCGAAGTCAAGGCACTTGCCGAGCAGACCGCGAAGGCGACCGGTGAAATCGGGGCGCAGGTTTCGGGCATCCAGGCCGCGACGCAGGAATCCGTCAACGCCATCCAGGAGATCGGCGGCACCATCGAGCGGCTGTCGGAGGTGTCCTCGGCCATCGCCGCTGCCGTCGAGGAGCAAGGCGCGGCCACGCAGGAGATTTCGCGGAACGTTCATCAGGCCGCGCTCGGCACCCAGCAGGTCTCGTCCAACATCACCGACGTGCAGCGCGGCGCGATCGAGACCGGCTCGGCCTCGGGCGAAGTGCTGTCGGCGGCGAAGTCGCTGGCGACCGACAGCACCCGCCTGAAGGTCGAAGTCGCGCAGTTCCTGGAGTCGGTCCGCGCGGCCTGACCTTCACGCGCCCGGCTGCGGCGCGGCCGGCGGCGGTGCAACCTGCCGCCGGAACAGGATGCGTTGGTACAGCCAGCCGATCGCGACCAGCACCACGCCGAGGCACATGAACGAGAGCGCACGATAGACGCCCGTCAGCGTCGACATGTCGATGACGAAGGCCTTGAGGATCGTCAGCGCGATGACGGCGGCAGACGCCAGCCGCGCCCGTTCCGAATTGACGAGGATGCCGACGCCGAGCAGCACCACGCCGAAAGCGAGCCAGCCGATCGAATAGGTGTATTGCTCGGCGCCCGTGGTCGGTCCTGTGGACAGGATCGGCCCGTGATAGAAGCGGCGGATCTCCAGCGTGACATAAGCGAGCGCGAACACGAGCGCGCCGCCAGCGATCGTATTGGCGTAGACCTTGCCACGCTCGCCGACCACCGCATAGGACAGCAGCAACATCAGCACCGCCGGCATCGCGTAGCCCAGCAGCAGCAGGTTGAAGACAGCGCCGCCGACGTCGGTGTGCCACAGCAGCGGATTCTCCAGGATCAACAGACCGAACACGCTGATGAGCCCGGCAATCGCCGTCAGCACGACCGCGCCGACATTGTGCACGATGCTGCGGCTGCGCAGCCGCAACCGTTCCAGCCCGATCGCCATCGCCAGCGTGATACAGGCTTGCAGCGCGAATTCGAGCAGCGAGGGGGCCGCAGTCATGCGGCCGCCGGTCGCAAAGTGCCGGATCTCCATGAAGGCGAGCAGCGCGGTGAACAGCATCGCGGCGGTCTCGACCATGCGCAGCGGCGTATCGTCGGCGCGCCGGCGCAGGAAGCCCCGCGGGTCACTTCAAATTCCTCCGGGTGTGGTCAGTCAAATTCCTCCACCCGCGAGGCAGGACAAGGGACTGTTAGTTTGAGTTGTTTCCCGGGCAAGAGCTTCAGCGGCTTCTTTGAGCCGATAGCTGCGTCCGTCGAACTCAAGCAGATGGCAATGATGCATAAGGCGATCGAGGATCGTCGTGCTCATAGTGTTGTCCCCAAGGTATGCCCCCCAATCCTGCACGACGCGATTGGAGGTGACGATGACGCTGCGGCGCAGTTTGTAACGCTGATGGATCAGGGTCTGCAGCAAAGTGCCGGCGTCGTCGGGGATGGCGCGTGCGAGGAATAGATCGTCCAGCACGAGGAGATCGCAGTCGATGATGGTTCGCAGCCGGACCTCGCGTTGTGCCGGAGAGTTCAGGGCGTAGCGGTGGAAGAAGTCGTCGGTCTCAAGATACTGGACCTTGTGGCTTTGCAGGATCGCCTGATAGGCAATCGCCTTGGCGATGTGCGACTTCCCGGTGCCAGGTTTGCCAACAAGCAGAGCGTTCTCGCCAGCGGCAATGAACGCCAGGGTGTGGAGCTGGAAGCAGGTCTGACGTGGCAGTTTGGGATTGAAGGACCAGTCGAACTCGGCGAGCGTCAGCTTTTCGTCGAGCCCGGATTGCTGGTATCGCCGCTCGATAAGACGGGACTGACGACGGTCCAGTTCATCCTGCAGGATAAGGGAGAAGGTCTCGAGGAAGGGCTGGTTGGCGCCCTGCGCCTGGAGCACGCGCGTCTGCAGCGTGTCGCGGACACCCGACAGGCGCAGCTGTCGTAGGCAACGCTCAATTTCCGGCATGGTCATCATGTGGCTAGGTCTCCAGTTTAAGGTGAGAAGGTGCAGCGGGAGCGCTCGTGGCGCCGGAGTTGGCCGGGGTTGCGCAGGCGACACGAGCGCGGATTGCCGTGGCGTGATCGTCGTGAGCCTCGGCCTGCCGACCATTGTCGTCGGCGTCGCGCCGCACAGCGCGGCTGAAGAGGTCGCCGTATTCCGCGGGGGTACGGATCAGCGGATGATCCTGGGTGAGCGGCGATGCCGGCTGTGGCGTCACTCCAACCTGCTCGATCGCCTGTTCGAACAACCGCTCGACGGTCGCACGCACGTGCTTGTAGCGGTAGATGCGGTTGTCGATGGCGTGCGCGCAGGCCTGCTCGACCAGCCGCGCCGGATACTTCCGGCCCAGCCCGACAATGCCCCACATCGCGCGCTGTCCGGGGCGCCCTTCGGTGTCGAACACCTGCTGGCACAAGGCCCTGGTCTGCGGTCCGATGCGCTCGGCGCTCGCCAGCAGCACGGCGGTTTGCCGCGACGGGTTGAACGGCCGTTCGCTGGTCGGCAGGACGACAGAACCGGGGTGCGCCATCCGGGAATGAACACGCAGCAGCGCACGGGTGTGGCGATCACGGATCTCGATCGTGGTGGTGTAGATGCGCACGACGACCTGGCTGCCGATCGGCGCGGGCCGCGCGGCGTAATAGCTGTTGTCGACGCGTACGGTGGTGTCGTCGCAGACAGTCCGGACGACTTCGGTGAAGATGCGGAAGGGAGCGACAGGCAGCGGCCGCAGGTGCGGCTTCTCTTCCTGGAACATCGCCTCGACCTGACGGCGCGTGCTGCCGTGGATGCGTTTGGAAGCCCAGTTCTCCTCCCAGTGCCTCAAGAACTCGTTTTGCGCCTCCAGCGTCTCGAAGCGCCGTCCGGCCAGCGCAGTGCCCTGGGTATGTTGAATCGCATTCTCGACGCATCCTTTCCGATTTGGATCGGCCACGCGCGCGGGATCGGCGACCACGGCGTAATGAGCCAGCATCGCGCTGTAAATCGGGTTGAGCTGGGGCTCGTACAAATCCGGCTTGAGGACGCCTTCCTTCAGGTTGTCGAGCACGACATAGCTGGGGACCCCGCCAAAATACCGGAACGCCTCTTCGTGGAGCTGCGCCCAGACTTGTTGGCTGGACTTCCAGACTACCCGCCGGAAGCTGCGCCGCGAGTAGCGTAGCGTCATCACGAACAGGCGGGGACGACGGTACCGCCCGCTCTTCGGATCAACCGTCGGCGCGCCCTCGCCATAGTCGACCTGAGCTTCCTCGCCGGGGAGGAACTCAAGACGATCAAACTGCTCAGGATCAGCGTGCCGCAACCGGCGCACAAACCGCTTGACACTCTGGTAGCTGGACGGAAAGCCAAATTGATCAACCAGGTCCTGGTAAATCGCCTGCGCGTTCCGCTTCAGCCGGACCTGTTCTTCGATCCACGTCCGATGCGCTTCGCAAGCCGAACGGGCCAGGCTGCTGGTGACCGTCGCTTCCGATGTCCCAAAAGCCGGTGGTCGGGGTGGAGGAATTTGGCCGTCCGCGCTCACCGAGCCGGTGGTCACTTCCCCGGGGGAATTTGCCTCCGCACCGGCCCGCAGCGCCTGATAACGCCGGATCGTCTTGCGATCGACACCCGTCAGCCGGTGAATCTCGCGCTGGCTGGTGTTGCGATCAAGTAATGTAAGTACGGTGCTTTGCAGATGTCGCTTCAAGACGTTCAACTCCCCGGCCCCTTGCTGGCTAAAGGGGTCGAACATAAACGTCCTGCCTGACCGGCTACTGCTGTTCAGCGGCGCTGACGGCGATCATCAGGTGGGGGAGTTTCAAGTGACCATACCCGGGGGATTTTGACCGACCCACGGGGGAAGACGCTCGCGGCCCAGAACGAAAGCGCCGGCAGGCCGTAGCCCCACAGCAGCCAGTTCAGAATCGGGGTGGTGCCGACGGCGTCGCCGACGATGCGAGGATCGTAGGCGATGCGCGCGGTGACGAGCGCCGCGAAGATCGCGGCAAGCCAGCGCAGGAACGGAATCGGCCGCTGCATCGAGATCCAGGCCGTGCCGAGCGACATCAGCGCCAGCGCGATCGTCAGCCAGCCCTTCTCCAGCGCGAAGGTGAGCGCCAACGCGAGCGCGCCAAGCGTGCCGGTCGCGAACAGGGCCGTGGAGATCGCGACGCCCGGCCGGGTCTCGCGGCGTGTGAGCGCCTCGGTCGCAGCGCCGAACGCGGCGGCGAGCAGCACCGCCAGGATCGCGAACGGGATCGAGCGGTCGAGATGGGCGATGCGCGCGTAGAGCGCGACCAGGATCGCGATCGGCGTCGCGACGCCGGCCGCCGACCAAACCACCGGAATGATTGCCGAATTCGACCGGCCCTGTGCCAGGAAGCCGGCGATGCCGAAGCCGGCGGCGAAGATCGCGGCCGTGACCAGATGCAGCGTCACCGCGCCGTCGGTCGCTGTCGGTCCGATGCCGGGCATGGGGCCGCCCGGCAGCACCAGCATATCGGGATTGGCGCGCACCGCCCATTCGGCGAACACGATGAAGACGGTCGCCGCGGCCGCACCCAGGGCGCCCGTGGCCGCCGGCGCACGCCAGGCGACGAACAGCGTTCCGGCGACCAACAGCGTGAAGGCGATCAACGCCAGATCGGCGTGCGAGCTCGACAGCACGATCAGCATCGCGCCGAACAGATAGGCGCCGAGCGCGCTCGACGAGACCGGCTCGATCTCGCCGTCCTCGATGCCGGGCCCGAACATGAAGCCGCAGACGACGAGTAGCGCGGCCAGCACGAAGCCGGCGATGACATGGAAGGCGTGCGGCGCGACCTGCAGTTCGGCGGCGTCGAGACCCGGGAAGATCCAGAGCACGGCGAACACGATTGTCGTGACTGCAAGCCAGCGCCAAAGCCGGATACGGGCGAGGCCAAAGCTCGCTGCGGTGACGATCGCAAGATAGATGTAAAGCGCCCAATAGTCCGGCTTGCCGCTGGAGACGAGGATCGGTGTCACGAAGGCGCCGACCACGCCGAGGCCGGCGAGTGCTGGACCGTGCAACAGCGCGGCGGCAAGCGTGCCGAGCGCGACGAGGCCGAGCAGCACGAAGGCGGTTGCGGGCACGAGGAAGCCGTAGAGCGCGTAGGCGGCATAGATGGTGGCGAACGCCACCGCCGTGCCGGCCGCGGTGAGGATCGCGGGGATGTTCGCGATCGGCAGCGCCTGGATGCTTGAGATGGCCTCCTTGCGCCGCGTCCATTCGCCGGCCCCTAACAGCGCCAGTGCGAACAATCCGCCGAGGAACACGCGCACGCCGGGGCCGAGGAGGCCGGCTTCGATCGAATAGCGCACCATGAAGAAGCCGCCGAGCGCGAGCGCGAGCCCGCCGATCCACACCACCCAGCGGGTGCCGAGCCGCTCCTCGAAACCGCGCGCCGGCGCGGGCAGCGGCGGCGGTGCGCCGGCTTCAAGGCCGGTTTCGAATGGGGGCGGCGAAACATCTGCGGCGGCCGGCGGAGGCGGCGCAACCTCGGGCTCGGGCGCAAGCGGCGGCGGCTCTGCCGGCGCTGTTGCGGGCGCCTCCGTCTGCACCGGTGCGGGCATTAACGGCGGCGGCTGCACCTGCCGCTGCGCGTAGAACATCTCTTCGAGCGAGCTCAGCCGGCGGCGCAACTCGGCGGCCTGGCTGGACGCCTTGATCGCGATCAGGAAGGCGACGATCGCAATGATCAGCGCAAAGACGTCGAATGGGCCGTCGAACATGAAGCCTCCAGGCAACCGGCGGGCAGGGGCCGGCACCCCAAATATCAGGATCTAGCGCCGGGAGCGCACGCGCAAGCCCGGCGCGGGCCGCTCCTGGAGCACGTCGCGGCGGAAGCGATAGAGCGCCGCCGGCCGTCCGCCCGTCTGTGTCGACATGACGCCGGTCGGTTCGACCAGGGCTTCCATTTCGACCAGACGACGGAAATTCTGCTTGTGCAGATGCCGGCCGGAGATCGCCTCCACCGTGTGCTGCAGTTCGGTAAGTGTGAATTCAGCTGGCAAAAGTTCAAAGACGACAGGGCGATACTTCAGCTTTGCGCGCAGCCGCGCGATGGCCGTGGCGAGAATCCGGCGGTGGTCGAACCGCATCGAGGTCCCGAGCGGGGGAAGCGTCTTGCGCGCCAATGCGGCGGGGCGGCCATCACGCCGCGCCTCCTCGATCAGCCCGGCCTCGTACAGCAGCTCGTAGCGATCGAGCACGCGTTCCTCATCCCAGGGCGCGCCGTCGAGCCCGAAATAGAACCGCACGCGATCCTTCCGCGGCAGCGCTCGCGTCGTCTCCGGCGTCTCCTCCTCGGCCCATTTGGTCAGCGCCGGGATGATGTCGCGGGCGATGATGCCTGGCGGCTCCTCGCGCCAGTCTTCCCAAGGGAAGAAGCGATACCATGGCGCGAAGCTCGCCGCGTTTGAGGCGAGCTCGCCGTCCACAGGGCGCGTCAGTGCGAGATAGCCGATCGACACCATATGCGCGCCGGTGTCGCCGGCCTCGGCATGGCGGCCGCGATCGCCGAAAGTGTAGAGCTGCTCGACATAGCCGAGCCGCAGGCCCGCCTGCTGCTCGACCCAGGCGCGCAGGCCGATCTCGAAGGTGCGATGGCTCACCGCATCGAACGGGCCGAACGGCAGACCGGCAAGCCCGTCGGCACCAGGCGCCGTCAGGATCAGCGGCTCGTGGTTCTCGATCGCAACGATTGCGGCGGTGAGGCCAATCTCGATCGGCGTCAGCTGCGTATCGCTCATGCGGTGTGGCGCGCAGCTGTTGCGAGAAATATATGTCGACTAATTGCGGCTATCTCTCCGGGGGCTCGGTGTAACCTCTCCCGCTTGCGGGAGAGGTCGGCGCGTAGCGCCGGGAGAGGGTTCTCTCCACACCGGGAGTGTCCCGATGAGGACGCACCCTCTCCCCAACCCTCTCCCGCAAGCGGGAGAGGGAGCGCACCTATCTCGTGGCGCCCGGTCATTCGAGCTCGATCACGAAGGGGCAGCCTTCCACCATCATGGCGCCCGGGCCCATCTCGTCGAGTGCGCGCAGCATGCGGCCGTTGCGCCCGAGTGCGCGATCGGCGAGGCCGACGATGCGCCGGTTGGGCGAGGCGATCGGCGAGGCCGCGCGGATCTTCCGCGCGATCTCGATCTCGTCGCGATTCGGATTGAGCGCGCATACCGCTGCAAACGCGCTGGCGGTGGAGCGGCTGATGCCGGCATAGCAATGCACCACCAGCGGTGCACTGCGGTCCCAGCCGCGTACGAAGTTCAGCACCTGCTCGATATGCGCCTCCGATGGTGCGACGAAACCGTCCATCTCCTCGGTGATGTCATCCATCGATACCTTGAGATGGTTGGCCGGCAGCACCGACACCGGACGTGCCACCTGCTCGACATTGGCCATCACCGTCAGCACATGGCTGGCGCCGGTGATGCGGACAGTTTCGGGAAGCGCGGCGAGGGAACAGACGTGGATCATGGGAGACCTTTTTGCCGGCCACTATAGCGAGCCATTATAGTGTGGGCAAAGCGACATGTCCGCCGTAGCTCGAAGAGCGAAGGCAGAAGCGTGCGCGCCGCTTCCGTCGCAAACGCGAAAGAATGGCGGGCACGGCGCACCGCGGCTTTGCCACCCAGCAGCACCTACGCAAACACGGCGCCAAACCGCTCCAGAAACTGCTTCTCGGCCCGTGCGGCCGTCCAGGGCGTCATGTAGTCGCGCCGGACGCTGTCGGACAGGCCGGGATCCTTGCCGAACAGGCGCTTGGCCTCGCTCTCGCTGAAGCCGGCGAGCTCGGTTGCCTCGAGGTAGGCTGCGCCGCGATCGGCGGCCTTGATGGCTTGCGTGATCTCGTCGGGCAGCACCGGCGGCAGGCCGAAGCGGATATGGATGGCGCCGAGGAGGCGCTTCTCGACCGCCTTGTAATGGCCGTCGAGCACGGCCTTGAACGGCGAGATCATGTCGCCGATCACATATTCCGGCGCATCGTGCAGCAGGGCTGCGAGCCGTATGCGCTGGTCGGCCCGCGGCATCTCGTGCCGCAGCACGGTTTCCACCAGCAGCGTATGCTGCGCGACCGAGAAGATATGCGCGCCGATGGTCTGCCCATTCCAGCGCGCGACGCGGGCAAGGCCGTGCGCGATGTCGGCGATCTCGATGTCGAGCGGGGAGGGATCGAGCAGGTCGAGCCGCCGGCCCGACAGCATGCGCTGCCAGGCGCGGGACGGCGCATCGCGCGCGGTCTTCTTCGCCGTCATTTGGCCTTGAGACGCGGCTTGCGCTGCGTCTTGCCGCAGGCGGCGTGACAGTGGCAGTCGACGAGATGATCGTTGACCATGCCGGTCGCCTGCATGAAGGCATAGACGATGGTCGGGCCGACGAATTTGAAGCCGCGCGAGGACAGCTCCTTGGAGATCTGCACCGACAGCGGCGTCGAGGCGGGCACGCTCGCGGTGGTCTTGAACTGGTTGACCAGCGGTCTTCCGTCCATGAAGTCCCACAGCAGCTTCGAGAAGCCCGGGCCTTTCTCCATGATGTCGAGATAGGATTTCGCGCTCAGGATCGCGCCGTCGATCTTGGCCTTGTTGCGCACGATGCCGGCATCGTTCATCAGCGCATGAACCTTCTTCGCGTTGTAGCGCGCGATCTTCTCCGGCTGGAAATCGTCGAAGGCTTTGCGGAAATTGTCGCGCTTGCGCAGGATCGTGATCCAGGACAGGCCGGCCTGGAAACCGTCGAGCATCAGCTTCTCGTACAGTGCGCGGTCGTCATATTCCGGCACACCCCATTCGGTGTCGTGATAGGCGACGTAAAGCGGATCTTCGCCAGGCCAGGGACACCGTTTCAGGCCGTCGGGATGCAGGCGGGCGGCACGGCTCATGCGATGGGCTGCTTGGCTGGAATTCGAACGACGTCTGGTTCAGCGAGCGTCAGAGGCAGCCCACCAGCGGTGAGCGGCTGGCCCGCGTCGAGCGCTTCGGCAACGCGGTCGATGCGCACCAGCGCAACGCCCTTGCCGCCGGCGGTCGAGCCGATGGTGCCGACCGGCTTGTCGCCGGCAAGAATGGTCGTGCCCGGCTCGGGTGAAGCACCGTCGAGCAGCACCTTCACGCTGCGCGTGCGTGCAGTGCCGCGATGCTGCATGCGCGAGACGACCTCCTGGCCGACATAGCAGCCCTTGTCGAAATCGACGCCAGCGAGACGATCCATGTTGGTCTCGTGCGGGAACGCATCGCTGTACATGAAGTCGAGCCCGCCGCGGGGCACGCCGAGCGCAATGCGGTGCGCCTCGTATTCGGCCGCATCGACCAGCTTGGCACCGATCAGGTCGGACAGCTTCTGCTTGAGATCTTCCGGGATCAGGATGCGGTAGCCGAGCCCGTCATTCCGCGGATCGACGAAGGCGAGGTCCGGCTGGGCGGCCGGCTGGCCGTCCCAGGCCGCAAGCACGCCGAGATCGTCGGAAAGGTTGTCCACCGTGACCTTGGCCCGCAGCTTGTAGAATTTCAGCTTCGTGGCAAGGCTATCTGCCAGCGCTTTCGGGCAGTCGATCAGGAACCCGCCGCCGTGACCCGCGGGCACCTCCGTGATCAGGAAATCCACGATGATCTTGCCCTGCGGCGTCAGCAGCGCGCCGAATCGCCCCAGGCCCGGTTTCAGCCTGTCGAGGTCGGTCGTGACCAGGCCGTTGAGGAAGTTGCGCGCATCCTCGCCTGCGACCTTGATCACGCCCCGGTCGGGAAGAAACGCCGATTTCATGCGAAAATCTCTTGCGACATGTTGCTCCGGAACGTAAGCCCGCAACGCATAAACGACAAGACCTCGAGCCCTGCGCTTGGGGACGAGAGAGGCCTTCAGCCATGAGCCAGCGTTTCGATGTGATCCTCAAGGGCGGCACCGTGGTCAACCAGGACGGCGAGGCCGTTCGCGACATCGGCATCACGGGCGGTCGCATCGCCGAGCTGGGGCCGCTGTCGCAAGGCAGCGCCGCGGAGGTGATCGACTGCAAGGGCCTGCACATCCTGCCCGGCGTGATGGACACGCAGGTGCATTTCCGCGAGCCCGGGCTGGAGCACAAGGAAGACCTCGAAACCGGCTCGCGCAGCGCCGTGATGGGCGGCGTCACCGCCGTGTTCGAAATGCCGAACACGGCGCCGCTGACGGTGACGGAGGCCGAGTTCACCGACAAGGTGAAGCGGGCCAATCACCGCATGCATTGCGATTTCGCCTTCTTCATCGGCGGCACCCGCGAGAACGTGCAGGACCTGCCGGTGCTGGAGCGCGCACCCGGCTGCGCCGGCGTCAAGGTGTTCATCGGCTCCTCGACCGGTGCGCTGCTGGTGGAGGACGACGAAAGCCTGCGCCGCATCTTCCAGGTGATCCGCCGCCGTGCGGCCTTCCACGCCGAGGACGAGTATCGGCTCAACGAGCGCAAACCGCAGCGCATCGAGGGCGATGCGCGCTCGCATCCGGTCTGGCGCGACGAGACCGCGGCGCTGATGGCGACGCAGCGCCTGGTCAAGCTCGCGCACGAGACGGGCAAGCGCATTCACGTGCTGCACATCTCGACCAAGGAAGAGATCGAGTTCCTGCGCGACCACAAGGATGTCGCCTCCTGCGAAGCGACGCCGCATCACCTCACGCTGGTCGCGCCCGAATGCTACGAGCGGCTCGGCACGCTCGCGCAGATGAACCCGCCGGTGCGCGGGGCCGATCATCGCGCCGGCATCTGGCGCGGCATCGAGCAGGGCATCATCGACGTGCTCGGCTCCGACCACGCCCCGCATACGCTCGAAGAGAAGTCGAAGACCTATCCGGCCTCGCCCTCCGGCATGACCGGCGTGCAGACGCTGGTGCCGATCATGCTCGATCACGTCAACGCCGGCCGGCTGTCGCTGGCGAGATTCGTCGACCTCACCAGCGCCGGTCCCGCACGCCTCTACAACATCGCGTGCAAGGGACGTATCGCCGCCGGCTACGATGCCGATTTCACCATCGTCGATCTGAAGCGCAGCGAGACCATCACCAACAAATGGGTCGCGTCCAAGGCCGGCTGGACGCCTTATGACGGTGTCCGCGTCACCGGCTGGCCCGTCGGCACTTTCATCCGCGGCCGCCGCGTGATGTGGCAGGGCGAGCTCGTGACGGCCTCGCAGGGCGAGCCGGTGCGGTTTTTGGAGACGCTGAAGGCGTAGGAATAGGCCTAGCCTCTTGCACCGCTGTCATGCCCCGGCTTGACCGGGGCATCCAGGGCGGATTCAAGCGGTCGTCGCAACACCAAATTGTTTTTCACTCAAGGCAGTAGTTCGTCAAGCGCTTCTGCCGGCGTTTTCCAGCCCAGCGTCTTTCTCGGTCGGGCGTTGAGGGCCGCTGCTATAGCGGATATCTCGTCGGCGCTGTGGACGCTCAGGTCTGTGCCTTTCGGGAAGTACTGCCGCAGCAGCCCGTTGGTGTTCTCGTTAGTGCCGCGCTGCCAAGGGCTTTGCGGGTCGCAGAAGTAGACCTGGATGCCTGCATCGATCTTGAGGCGGTCGTGCTGAGCCATTTCGGCTCCTTGATCCCAAGTCAGCGTGCGACGTAGTTCTTCGGGCAAATTGATGATGGTGCGCGAGATCGCGTCGCGCACGGCTTCGGCTCCGTGTCCCGCGAGCGCAGGTCCGTTCTTCACGCGCGGAGCTTCGCCATGCCCCACCAATCGGGGAAGGTGCAATAGCATCGTGAAGCGCGTCGTGCGCTCGACCAGCGTGCCGATTGCCGAGCTGCCAAGACCGAGGATGAGGTCTCCCTCCCAATGTCCCGGCACTGCTCGATCGGCAGCTTCAGCAGGGCGCTCACTGATCATGATCTCCGGCGAGACAAAGCCCTTGCCTCGCCTGCGTATGCGCGCCCTGGGCATCCGCAATACACGCCCGGTTCTCAAGCAGGCGGTCAGCTCGCTGCGCAGCGCCCCACGGCCCTGAACGAAGAGAGCTTGATAGATAGCTTCGTGGCTGATGCGCATCGTCTTGTCGTCCGGGAAGTCGATCGGCAAGCGTCGGGCAATCTGCTCAGGACTCCAGGCTTTGGCCCATCGTCGATCCTTTCGCCGGCCATGTCGGCGGCCGTTCCACGGAACGGCCGGATCAGGAACATGAGCCCCGCTCGGGGCTACGACGCCGCCGGCAAGTCTCTCCTCTACATAAGTGCGCAAGGTTGCATTGAGCGCAAGCTTGGTCGACTTGGGCCGGCGGGCAGATCGATCCGCATGCCATTGGGCAGTTGTTGCCCGATACTCCAACCCACCGCCGCGGGTGGCCGCGTTCCGCCGCAGTTCACGGGAGACCGTCGAAGCATCCCGCCCCAAGCGGCGCCCGATCTCCCGTATAGAATGGTCCTGCACCCTGAGTAGGGCGATTTCCTCGCGTTCAGCCAATGAAAGGTAGCGCCCGGAGAGAGCCTTGGCCGAAGATCTGAACATCGCTGGTGGCGTGCCCCCTGCCTTTCGGAACAATCTGCTTCCGACAGGTTGCGATAGTCCGGCCGCAAGCGCAGCATCTTCGCTGCTTTGCCCTGAGGCAATCGCCTTCCAAAATCTATTCTGTTCATCGCGTCCAGCCGCAGACGACCGGCCTGGCGATGGCAATGGCGCCCGTCCTGACCGGGCCGAACGTCGACTTAAAACTTTCATCGCAACCTCCAACTTCTTGGTGTTGCGACGACCGCTTGAATCCGCCCAGTACGCCGCGGCGGCAGTTGGGCGATACGGCTGCGGCCTCTGGAATACTGGATTGCCCGCTTTCGCGGGCAATGACAGTGTGCCACGAAGCGAGAGCTCAAATTGGGAGAGCACATCATGTCCCAGCCATCCCCCCTCATCACCACCCAACAACTCGCCGCCATACTCGCCGATCCCAACCTCCGCCTCTACGATTGCACGACCTACAATGAGCCTGTCCCTCCCGGCAGCGACGTGCCTTATCGCGCGGTGCCAGGCGACAAGTCCTTTGCAGCCGGCCACATCCCCGGCGCCGATTTCCTCGACCTGCAAGGCGAGTTCTCCGACACCTCGTCGCAACAGTTCTTCATGATGCCTGGTGTGGCCCAGTTGGAGGCCGCCTTCGGCCGCCACGGCGCCGACGCATCCAAGACCATCGTGCTCTACAGCATCGGCACGATGATGTGGTCGACGCGGTTCTGGTGGATGCTGCGCTCGCTCGGAGTCGATGCGCTCGTGCTCGACGGCGGTTTCGACAAGTGGAAGGAGGAGGGGCGGCCGATCGAGGCAGGCGCACCGAAGGGATATCCGACGACGACATTCAAGGCGACGCCGCGCGCGGGCTGCTTCGTCGACAAGGCCACGGTGGTGTCGCGGATCGGCGACCCCTCGACCGTGATCGTCAATGCTCTCGGACCGCAGTTTCATTCCGGCCTCGAACCAAGCCGCTATGGCCGGCCCGGCCGCGTTCCCGGCAGCGTCAACGTATCAGCGGCAACCCTCGTCAATCCCGACAGGACCCTGACGACGCTCGCAGACGCAGAAGCGAAATTCGCCGCCCAAGGCGTCACGCGAGACAAGGATGTCATCCTGTATTGCGGCGGCGGCATCTCGGCGACAATCGATCTGCTCATGCTGGCGCAGCTCGGCTACGACAAGCTGACGCTCTACGATGCTTCCATGGGCGAGTGGGCGAGGGACCCGGCGCTGCCGATTGAGACGGATTGAACGCAATCCCGATGCTTCCGGGAATATCTCCCGACCAGTGTGAGATTAATGCTTGTCGGGAGGAAACAGCTTCCGTGCGATAAAGGCGGCAGACTTCGCGATGCTTTCGCAGAGTCATTCATCCGTCGACTGGCCCCGCCCGCGTGGCGGGGTCATTTTCGACAGGCTTACTGCCTGGAGATGCCGACCGAGAATTCGCCGTTGCGAATGCGGCCGGGAAAGCCCTCGACGAACTTCGCCACCGCGTCCTCGCCATAGGTGCCGACCAGCTCGGCCAGTGCCGCAAACAGGCTCGCCTGCGCCAGGCAATCACCGTCGACGCCGTCATGGCGCGCCTCGGCCCAGGCCTCGTTGAGATAGCTGAGGGCAGCCTGTTTCTGCTCGTGATCGGGCAGCGGCGCGCGGGCGTAGGAAATCGGCTGGCTCATGAAACTCGGTCAGGGCTGGGGCGCGATCCACGGCGATGCGCTGTGCGAGAGGTGTAGCACGGGCGTTAATGACCGCTAGGCCACATCTTTAAGAACGGTTAACGGCTGTGCACAAAGTCGATGACAGGGTTCCCGTCGCGCCGCGCCCGCATCTGCCGCCGTCATTCCGGGGCGCGACGAAGTCGCGAGCTCTGATGCGCAATTGCGCATCTGAGAATCCATCTGGCCGCAGAGACTGCCGCACAATGGATTCCGGGCTCGCGCTACGCGCGCCCCGGAATGACAGGTGGAGAGAACCTAGTTTGCGTAGCGCGCGGTCAGATCCCGCGAGATCTTCGAGCCTTCCTCGATGTAGCGGCGGATCGCCACCGTCGCGGCCGGCGTGCAGCTGCGGTAGGTCTGCTGAAAGCCGTTATAGCCGCGGTTGAATCCGGCGATCATGCGGGTGCGGCGCTCCCCGGAGGGGGTTTCGGCATCGATCAGCGCCTGCATCTCGTTGCGCCATTTGTTGCCCTCGTTGGACCCGCAGATGCCGCGCAGATAGTGCAACCCGCCGAGGATCTCGGCCAGCCGCTGCAATTCGCCGTCAAACGGCGCCGCCGCGTCCTGGGCCCGGGCGGACCCGGCGGCGCAGGCGAGAATCAGGGCAAGAATGGCCAAAAATCGCGTGGACATCGGCGGGCTGTATGCCCCGTCGAGCCCAGGGAAGCAAGGCGGAGCCGCCTATGCCTGGATCAGCCGGGCGGCGGACTGGATGATCTCCTCCAGCCCACCGGTCAGCTTGAGGTCGCCGAGGCTCGCCAGGGAGTCCGGCGCGATCCAGCGGTAATCGTCGAGCTCGTCGTTCAAGGCCGGTTCCTTGGCCACCCAGCGGGCGGCAAAGGACATGATCAGGTAGTGGCCGGCGCCGGCCGCGGCCGGCAGTACCTCGCGCCAGCCGGCGAGGCCAATGATCTCGATACGAAGGCCGGTTTCCTCGTCAACCTCGCGGCTCAGGGCCTGATGCAGCGATTCGCCGAATTCGACCCGGCCGCCGGGAAGCGAATAGAACCCCTTGGCAGGCGAACGGGCGCGTCGGACCAGCAGTACCTTGCCGTCGCGGAAGATGGCTGCGCTGACGGCGAGCTGGGGATGGGGGGGCTGGATGACCGCGGCCAATCTCGTCACCTATCCGGCCGAGTTCGCCATGATGGTGTCGACGTCGGCTTCCGCGCCGCCATTGATGATGCCGCCGCAAGCCGCGATCAGCGGCTTGACCCAGAGGGTGGCCTGCTCGGCGAGGCGGACGCGGGTGGTGTCCTTCTCGACTTCGCGCATGGCCGAGCCGACCGCGGTCAGGATCGATGTCATGGTGTCGGTGATGTGGTCGAACTGGGCGCGCACGTTGGGATCGGCCTTCTCATAGGCCTCGATGGCGAGGTCCCGCGCCTTGAAATTCGACGCCGTGAAATGCTCGGCATAGGACAGTGGCGTCCAGGTCAGGAAGTCATCGGCGCATTCCGGCATGTCCGGGACCATTTCAAGCAGCATCACGGCTTCATTGAAATGGTTGAGATAGTCGGTGGCAAGCCCGGTCCGCGGGTTGATATTGGCCACGCGCAGGCGCTCGGCCCAGGCCTCGGCCTCGGGGCCCGTCTGTACATGCGTCCGCGCGGGTTGGGAGGCCGTTGAGCTCATCTGCCGCAGTGTTAGCGTTCGGGGTTAAAAGGACCTGAACGGACCTTATATAGACGGCCAGGCATGTGTGGACGCTTCGTCATAACTTCGGCCCCCGCGGCTTTGCGGCAACTGTTCGGCTATGTCGAGCAGCCGAATTTCCCGCCCCGGTACAATGTCGCCCCGACGCAACCGATTCCGGTCGTGTTGGTCGAGAACGGCGCGCGCCATTTCCGGCTGATGCGTTGGGGCCTGTTGCCGGGCTGGGTCAAGAATCCCCGCGGATTTACGCTCCTGATCAACGCCCGCGCCGAGACGGTGCTTGAGAAGCCCGCCTTCAAGAAGGCGATTCGCCGCCGGCGCGGCCTGATTCCGGCCGATGGCTATTACGAGTGGAAGACGGAAGGCGGCCGCAAGCAGCCCTTCTTCATCCACCGCGCCGACGGCGAACCGCTCGGCTTTGCCGCGGTGTTCGAGACCTGGGTCGGGCCGAACGGCGAGGAGCTCGACACGGTCGCGATCGTCACGGCGGCGGCGGGCGAGGACCTCGCCGCGCTGCATGACCGCGTGCCCGTGACCATCAGTCCGCGCGATTTCGAGCGCTGGCTCGACATCAGCGGCGACGAGGTCGACGCGATCCTGCCGCTGATGACCGCTCCGCGCATCGGCGAGTTCGCCTGGCACCCCGTCTCCACCCGCGTCAACCGCGTCGCCAATGACGACGAACAGCTCGTGCTGCCGATCAGCGCGGAGGAGATGGAGGCGGAGGCTGCGAAGCCCAGGAAGGCGGTGCGGAAGGTAGCGGCAGCGTCATCGGATGACGGGCAGGGGTCGTTGTTCTAGCTCGACTGCCGTAGGGTCGGCAATGGCGCAACGCGCCGTGCCCACGATCTCTCTCTTCAGCGCGCAATGGTGGGCACGCTTCGCTTTGCCCACCCTACCGCAGCGGGATGCGCGGCGCTCTACACAACCTCTCTCGCCCGCAGCCCCACGATCTCCGCCGCATCAAAGCCCAGCTCACCCAGCACGGCATCCGTGTCCGCGCCCAGTTCCGGCGCCATCCGGTCCAGCCGTCCGCCGCCATGTGCGAGCTTGAATCCGCTGCCGGCAAAGCGCAGCCGGCCGTACGGCGTATCCAGCTCCTGGATCGCGCCGCGCGCCTTCACTTGCGGATGGTCGATGACCTCCTCGACCTTCCAGATGCTAGCACAGGGCGCGCCGGCGTCTTCCAGAATCGTCTCCCATTCACGCGCCGGCCTTTTCGCCAGCGCCTCCTCGATGATCGCGCGGAGCGCGGGCTCGTTCTCGTTGCGCGCGAACCAGTCGGCAAAGCGCGGGTCGGTGAGCGTGTCCTCGCGGCCAAGCGCGCTCATCAGCGCGCGGTACTGCTTCTCATTGTTGACGGCGCGCAGGATGTGGCCGTCGCCGCATTTGAACAGGTTGGCCGTGGTCCTGCGGCTCACCGCCTGGTTGCCGGAAAGTGTCTGGCGATGGCCGGCAACCGACCAGTCCGCGACCTGGCCCGACAGAAATGCCAGCGTCGCCTCCAGCATCGAGACATCGATGAGCTGGCCCTTGCCGGTGCGGTCGCGCTGGTAGAGCGCGCTCGACACGCCGAAAGCCGCCGTCGCGCCTGACAGCACGTCGCATACCGCAAAGCCGGCGCGCGTTGGCCCCGTTTCGGGATGGCCGGTGATGGCCATGATGCCCGACAGCGCCTGCATCTTGCCGTCATAGCCGGGCCGCAGGCGGTCCGGGCCGGTCTGGCCGAAGCCCGACACTGCGCAATAGACCAGCCTTGGATTGATCGCGGACAGGGCTTCGTAGCCGATGCCGAGCTTGTCCATCACGCCCGGGCGAAAATTCTCCATGACGACGTCGACCTGGCTCGCCAGCTTCCTCACGATCGCGATCGCCTCCGGCTTCTGCAAATCGAGCGTCAGGCTGCGCTTGTTGCCGTTGACGGCCTGGAAGGCCGGCGCCAGCCCGCGCTCGGCCCATTCGCGGGAAAGCGGCGTACGGCGCATGTCCTCGCCCTCGCGCCGCTCGACCTTGATGACGTCGGCTCCAAGCAGCGCGAGCTGGTAGCTCGCGTAGGGGCCGGCCAGCACTTGCGTGAAGTCCAAGATCTTCACGCCTTCGAACGGTCGTGTCACCTCGCTCTCCCCTCTTTGTTGTCGTTGTCGGACGACGTCAGGCGGCGCGGTTGCCGCGCGCGATCTCCTTCTGCTTGTCGAATTCGGCACGGCGCCGCGCCAGCTCTTCAGGGCTGAGCTGCGCGACGTTGTTGTAGTCGAGCTTCCAGGAGGCGTCCTCGCTCCAGCGCAGCGGCGACTGCATGGTCGTCTGTGGCCCGCTTGCAGTCTCCAGCAGCTTGAGCGCCAGCTCCAGCGTCTGCGCCTGCGAGGCGATGTCATGCGGCTTGCCGGCGGAATTGCCGAGCGGGAAGTCGCTGAACAGAAAGCGCGGCACGGCCGCGTGCTCGATGATGTCCTTGGCGCAGCCCATGATCACGGTCGCAATGCCGTTGCGCTCCAGATGCCGCGCCACCAGCGCCGTGGTCTGGTGACAGACCGGGCAGTTCGGCACCAGCACGGCGACGTCGACCGCATCAGCGATGCAGCGCGAAAGAATTTCCGGCGCGTCGGTATCGAGCGTGACGCGATGGCTGCGGTTGGTCGGCGTGCCGAAGAAGCGCGGGGCGACTTCGCCGATCCGTCCCGCGGCGCTGGCCTTCAGGAGCTGCGGCAGCGGAAACCAGGTGCCGCTGTCGGTGGCACTGGTGTGCTTGCGGTCGTAGCCGATGTGCGAGATGCGAAGGTCGTGCTGTTTCGATGTGTCGCCGTCATAGACCTGGTAGAATTTCGCACCGCCATTGTACGCCGCGCCCGGTCCCTGGTCTCCCTTGGCCGGATCGAACGGCGCGGCCGTGGTGATGATGGTGACGCGCGACTGCGCCAGCGGCTTCTTCAGCGGCTGGACGGCGCCTCGGTGTAATGCGCCCAGCGATACGGCGTGGTGTAGCCGATCGCCGCGTAATAGTCCCGCGTGCGCTGCATGTAGGGAACGGGGGAGTCGTAGTCGGGCGCAAAGCCGAATTCGTCGTCGCGCGGAGCGGACATGGGCGCGTCTCCTGGTTCTTGGTTGGGCCCAGACTAGAGGTAGTTTTGAGGTTGCTCAACGGGGGGCGGAAGGACGCAGGACAGAATTGCACTGGACGACGAAGCCGCGAACGGTGGTCACTTCACCCTCCCCTGGAGGGGGAGGGTCGCTGTGCATGAAGCGAAGCGGAATGCGCAGCGGGGTCGGGTGACGGTCTCTCCACGAAGAACACCGCCCGTGTGGAGAGATCACCCCACCCCGCTCGCGCTGCGCGCGATCGACCCACGCGGACCCCTCCAGGGGAGGGTCAGCGAGTCACCTGAACAGATGCAGCGCCGCGTATTGCAGCAGCATGATCGCCTTGGCGTCGATGATGCGGCCGTCGGCGATCATCGCAAGTGCCTCGTCGATGCCGAGCTCCAGCACTTCGATGTCCTCGCCCTCGTGCTCGAGGCCGCCGCCGTCGCTGACGCGCATCTCAGGCTCGTACTCGGCGACGAAGAAGTGCAGCTTCTCGGTGATGGCGCCGGGGCTCATGAACGCCTCGAACACCTTGTGCACGTCGTGCAGGCGATAGCCGGTTTCCTCCTCGGCCTCGGCGCGGATGCGCGTCTCGGGCTCGGCGTTATCAAGCACGCCGGCGGCCGCCTCGATCAGCAGATCGTCGTAGCCGCGGATGAACGCCGGCAGGCGGAACTGGCGCACCAGGATCACCGTGCGCCGGGCGCGATTGTAGGGCAGAACGGCCGCGGCGTTGTCGCGCTCATAGGTCTCGCGGTGCTGCGTCTGCCACTCGCCATTGGCGCGCCGGTACTCGAACGTCGTGGTCTTCACGGGCGTCCAGTTGTTCGAGAGTACGCGGACGTCCTTGATGCGGACGCGATCGGAAATGGTCATGGCTCGATCTCAGTTGATTGGCGTGGTCGCGCGGCCGTCGAGCCACTTCTGGAACATCACCGAGGTGGATTCCTCGAAGCCCAGCGACCCGTAGAAGGCATTGGCCTGCGCGTTCTCGCGGCGGACCAGCAGCTGCAGCTTTGGAATTCCGGCCGCGCGCAGCCAGTCCTCGGCCGCCGCCATGATGACGCGGCCATGGCCGCGCTTCCGGCTGTCGGGATCGACCGCGACGTAATAGACCCAGCCGCGATGGCCGTCATGGCCGACCATCACAGTTGCGACGATCGCGCCGTTGTCGCGGCCGACCAGCACCGTGGAATTGTCGCGCCGCCGCGCCAGCGCGATGTCGGCATGCGGATCGTTCCAGGGCCGGGTCAGGCCGCAGCGCTGCCACAGCGCGACGACCTTCTCGACGTCGGCATCCGCGATCGCGCGGATCGCGAGCGGAGCAGGGGGCACGCTCACAGCACCTTCCCCGGATTCATGATGCCGAGCGGATCGAGCATCGCCTTGATGGAGCGCATCAGCTCGATCGCGGTCCTGTCCTTCACCTCCGGCAGCTCGTCGCGCTTGAGCACGCCGATGCCGTGTTCGGCCGAGATCGAGCCGCCCATGCGCAGCACGATCTCGAACACCACCGCGTTCATCTCGTGCCAGCGCGCCAGGAAATCCGCCGTATTGGCGCCGACCGGCTGGCTGACATTGTAGTGCAGATTGCCGTCGCCGAGATGGCCGAACGGCACCGGCCGCGCGCCGGGGATCAGCTTCACCACGGCGGCGTCGGCCTCGGCGATGAAGGCGGGCACCGCCGCAACGGGCACGGAGATGTCGTGCTTGATCGAGCCGCCCTCCGGCTTCTGCGCCGCGGACATCTCGTCGCGCAGCTTCCAGAAGCCGGCGCGCTGGGTGAGGTTGGCCGCGATCACGGCGTCGTCGACGATCTCTTCTTCCATGGCGCGGGCGAGGATCGTTTCCAGCGGCGTGCGGGCGTCCTCGCCCGGCGAAGACAACTCCATCAGCACGTACCAGGGATGCTTCGCCTCAAGCGGATCGCGCACGTCGATGCCGTGCCGCACCGAGAAATCGACCGCCATCTCCGACAGCAGCTCGAAGCTCGTCAGCGCATTGGCGGCTTCGCCTTGCGCGATCGTCAGCAGCTCGAGCGCCGCGGCCGGCGATTTTAGCCCGACGAAGGCGGTCTCGACCGCCCGCGGCCTCGGAAACAGTTTCAGCGTCGCCGCCGTGATGATGCCGAGCGTGCCTTCGGCGCCGATGAAAAGGTTGTGCAGATTGTAGCCGGTGTTGTCCTTTTTCAGCTTCGACAGCAGATTGAGCACGCGCCCGTCGGCGAGCACCACCTCCAGGCCCAGCGCCATCTCGCGGGCAACGCCATAGGCGAGCGCCGCGGTGCCGCCGGCATTGGTCGAGAGATTGCCGCCGATGGTGCAGCTGCCTTCGGCGCCGAGCGACAGCGGAAACAGCCGGTCCACCTCGGCCGCCCTCGCTTGCGCGATCTGCAGCACCACGCCGGCCTCGCAGGTCATGGTGTTGGAGGCGGTGTCGACCTCGCGGATCTTGTCGAGCCGGCGCAGCGACACCACCACCTCGCCATTGTGCGGCGTCTGCCCGCCGACCAGCCCGGTGTTGCCGCCCTGCGGCACCAGCGCGATTTTGTGCGCCGAGGCGAGCTTGCAGATCGCGGACACCTCCGCGGTCGAGCCCGGGCGCAGCACCAGCGGCGAGCGGCCGTGGAACAGGTTGCGCTCCTCGGTGACGTAAGGCTCGATGTCGGTCGCATCGGTGATGGCGTGGCGGTCGCCGACGATCTTGCGGAATTGGGCGATCAGCTCGGGCGCAAGCGGCGGGGTGGCGGATTGATTGACGTTCATTCTCGTGTCTCTTCTCAAGCTTCTTATCGGGCAACCGCAGCCCGGCGCAGCCGGTCATTGATCGCTTCGCCAAGTCCTTCCTCGGGAATCGCCATCACCGCGATCCCCCGCGGGCTCTTCGCATCGAGGCTGCGAAGATAGCCGAACAGATTGGCGGCGGCTTCATCGAGATCGCCTGTGGGCGACAGATTCATGACGGCGGCAGCAGCGTCAACACCAGGCAGGCGCTCAGAGCCGAACGCCAGCAGCGCCTCGCCCGGCGTCACCTCGCGTGCATTGAGCCGCACATTGGCGCGCGGCGCGTAATGCGAGGCCAGCATGCCCGGGGCCAGCGGCTGGCTGTCGTCGCTTTCGGCTTGCAGCGGCGGCCGCGCCAGCGGCGCGCCCAGCACCGCCTCGATCCGTTCGCGTGAGAGCCCGCCGGGGCGGAGCAGCATCGGCACGTCGAAGCAGCCGACGATGGTCGATTCCACGCCGACCGTAACAGGCCCGCCGTCGACGATCAGGTCGATCCGCCCCGATAAGTCGCTCTCGACATGGGCGGCCAGCGTCGGCGAGACGTGGCCGGAGATGTTGGCGGACGGCGCCACCACGGCGCCGCCGAAGACGCGCAGGATCGCCTGCGCCACTGGATGGGCGGGAATGCGGATCGCGACGGTGTCGAGGCCGGCAGTGGCGAGATCCGCCACCGGGCAATCGTCGGTCTTCGGCACCACCAGCGTCAGCGGCCCCGGCCAGAACGCCTCCGCAAGCTTCAGCGCGCGGGCGTCGAACCGCCCGATCCGCCGCGCGGCCTTGAGGTCAGCGACATGCGCGATCAGCGGATTGAACGCCGGCCGTCCCTTGGCGGCATAGAGATGGGCGATCGCCTTGGCGTTGGCGGCGTCGGCGCCGAGCCCGTAGACCGTCTCGGTCGGAAACGCGACCAGCCCGCCGGCGGCCAGGGTCCGGGCGGCGGCTTCCGCGCCGGCCTCGCCGGCCGGTAAAATCAGCGTTTCAAGACCCGTTTTCACAGGGATAAAATTCCTCGGCTCGGCCGCTTGCAGTGCGTCAAACCCGACGCTATAAGCCGCCTTCTTGTCGGAGTGTGGCTCAGCCCGGTAGAGCACTGCGTTCGGGACGCAGGGGTCGCAGGTTCGAATCCTGCCACTCCGACCATTCTTCCAAAATCGACGTCTTCCAGAGACTTGGCGGACCGGCCACCGGCGCCTCGGGAGCGCCTTTTTGCAACGATTTTCGGGGCGGGTCCACGGCGGATTTGGCCGGGCAGGGCGGCTTGTCGCGGCGGCATGGCTCTTTCGCCGACACCGATGATTTGTCTAACCTGTCGCTGCGCGGCAGCCGAGACTCGGCTACCGCCGCGCCACCAGCACGCCCAGCAGAAACGCCACCATCAGCGACGGCAGCGGCGCTTCGCGCACCATGCCGCGGACGACGTCTTGCCAGTGCTGCTCCGGGACCAGTCTCGGCGATCGCACGTTGGGCGCCGGCTCGATGCCCCAGCTCGATGCGAGCTCGGCGATCTCGCTTTGCGCCAGACGTACATCATCACGGACCCGGAAGACGGCGGCCTCGGATCGCTCGCGCGGCGCGAGCAGCATCAACGTCTCGACGGCCGTGCGCAGCGTCATCTCGCCGTAGCCCTGCAGCCGCACCGACTCCTCGGGGTCCGATGTCATGCGAAATCCCTCACAGCGCCAAATTCTTCATAACGCAAAGTGGCGCGCGATGGTGAAGGCCGCCGCCGCGTGCGAGATGGGCTCGCCTCAGGTGCCTGCTCATGATCTGGCTCCATGCTCTGCATGGAAATGGCGGCGGTGGAACTTGGTTCCTTGCGCGCGATGCGAATCGGCGGCCTGACTACTTCCGCAGCAGCTCGCTCAAGGCCGCCGTCGCCTCGGCGCAGCGGATGTCGTCGATCTCGCGCGACAGGCTGAGCGCGCTCGATCTCAGCTCTTCGAGCTTCCAGCTGTCCGGATGCTGGTTTTCGAGCTGGCCGAGACGCTTGTTCAGATCGTCCAGTCTCGATTGAAGCTGCCCGACGCTGGCGGCTCCATTCACTTTCCAAACGCGTTGTGCACGCATCGCCGTTCCCCTGATAGTCTCACGGCCTTGTGAGAGCGGTTCGTGGCCGGAATGGGAGTTTGTTTTGTCCGGCTTCAGATCGCGGGGAACCGTTGCAGATCGGCAACGAATTCCCTGGGTTTCGGCGCGCGCGTCTGGCGTCCGCACGAAGATACCGCAGGCACGGAATTTGATTGTGCCATCAGGACGATGGGCCGAAGCGGCCTTGTGCGTGCGGCGGAGGCTCGAGCCCGACGCAATCAGAAAGGAAACGACGCGTGGCGAGATTTGTGACGATTGCAGCCGGCCAGCTCGGCCCGATCGCGAGGAGCGAGACCAGGACCGCGGTGATGGCGCGGCTGACGGCCTTGATGCGCCAGGCCCGGGCCTGCGGCTGCGATCTGATCGTCTATCCCGAGCTGGCGCTGACCACGTTCTTTCCGCGCTGGTATTTCGAGGATCAGGCCGAGATCGACGATTTCTTCGAGCGCGAGATGCCGGGCCCCGAAACGCAGGCGCTGTTCGATCTCGCGCGCGAGCTCGGGATCGGCTTTTGCCTCGGCTATGCCGAGCTGACGGTCGAGGCCGGACTTGTCAGGCGCTACAACACGTCCATTCTCGTCGACAAGAGCGGCGCGATCGTCCTGAAGTATCGCAAGGTCCATCTGCCTGGCCATGCCGAGCACGAGCCGTGGCGCGAGTTTCAGCATCTGGAGAAGCGCTATTTCGAGCCCGGCAGTGGCTTCGGCGTGGCCGATGCCTTCGGCGGCGTGATGGGCATGGCGATCTGCAACGATCGCCGATGGAGCGAGACCTATCGGGTCATGGGCCTGCAGGGCGTTGAGATGGTGCTGATCGGCTACAACACGCCGGTGCACAATCCGCCCGCGCCCGAGCATGACGATCTCTCGCTGTTCCACAATCATCTGGTGATGCAGGCCGGCGCTTATCAGAACGGCACTTTCGTGGTCGGCGTCGCCAAGGCCGGCATCGAGGAGGGCGTCGACCACATCGGCGGCAGCTGCATCATCGCGCCCTCGGGCGAGATCATGGCGGCCTGCACCACCAAGGGCGACGAGATCGCGCTGGCGCGCTGCGATCTCGATCTCTGCAACTCCTACAAGCGCACCACTTTCAATTTCGACGTCCACCGCCAGCCGCGGGCCTACGGAATGATCGTGGAACGGAAGGGCGTGACCACCATGGCGGATGGGACGCCGGTGCCGCGCAAGGGGTGAAGCTCTCCAGTCATTCCGGGGCGATGCGCAGCATCGAGCCCGGAATCCATCGGGCCGCAGTACAAGTGGTTAAATGGATTCCGGGCTCGCCGTTTTGCGGCGCCCTGGCATGACGCCGGAAGCTCGGTGTTTCGCTCCCCTGTCAATCCGTCAGCGCGAAAATATTCCACTTTACCGAAATTCGGATTTATCGTATGTGTCGCCCATCCCGGCTCATCCTTGAGGGGCGATCGTGTGGTCGTCATTGTCGCGAGCTGGGCTTGCGGTGGACGCGGCAGCGTCGTGCACGAGAGGTGAAGGGCAGGGCGGATTGCTCTCCGTGAGCCCGAAGCTGCGTGCGGACGAGCGGCGCTGCTAGGCTTCGTCTCGCCTGTAAGTTTCCAGCTCCGTCGACAGGGCTGGGAAAACTGCGGCGACATGGCGGGCCGTGCGTACGGCAAAACCGTGTGGTCCTGGCCGTCGTTGCTACGGTCAAGCTCTTGCGGAGGCGGCAGTCGCGTCAACCGGCGCGGCGCCGGTGAATTTCGCAGGAGTGAGGGGAGGCCAGAACGAACTCGGCTCCCGGGAGAGCACGGCATAAGCCGTCCGACCATCGCGCAGGGAAGGCCGAGTGATTGGCACCACCTGTATGCTGCTGTCCGGTCTCTTTGCGCCACATTTTCGCGCAGCGGACCGCGGGTGCGAGGTCAGCACCCGGTCTTCCCTGCGCCCTCTTGGCTCGAGAGGGTGAGCGACGATGCAAAACTCGGGCGAATTGCGCCGCGAGACCGCGAAGCAGTGCCTGCCATTTGAAATGCGTGTTGGAAGAGCGGCGATGCCGCCCTTGCTCCGACATTGCGAGCGCAGCGACTTGTCCGCCGAAGCCTTCAGCGAAGACGGAAGCAAACCAGAATCTTTCCACAGCGACAGCCTGGATTGCTTCGTCGCAAGAGCTCCTCGCAATGCCGAGGAGGAGAGAGCGTGGGCCAAACTCCACTCTCGTGCCCCGGACGCAGCGCAGCGTCCCTTCGACGGTGCGCTGCAGAGCCGGGGCCCATGCTGAGGCATCGTGCCGTGCAGACCCCCGGGTCCCGGCGCTGCGCCGCAACGCTGTCGCGTTGCAGCTTGTCCGGGACACGAGCGAGAGCCGCGTCTTCAGAGCTGTCGAATCCTCCCCCTCGACCCGCTCACAACCACGTGTCTTTATTCGGGAACAATCATTCCCTATTATGCCGCAATGCAAAAGACCGCCCGCCGATCCCGGCCTGCCGCCCGTCGTCCCGGCCGCCCCCGGGAATTCGACATGGATACCGCGCTCGACCGCGCCGTGCGCGTGTTTCGCGAGCGGGGCTACCATGCCACCTCGATCGGCGACCTCACCGCGGCGATGCGGCTCGCCACCGGCAGCGTGTACAAGGCGTTTCGCGACAAGCATGCGGTGTTTCTCGCTGCCTTCGAGCGCTACACGGCGCTGCGCCAGGAGCAGACCCGCAGCGCGGCGGCGCGGGGCGCAAACGGCCGCGAACAGATCCGCAACGTGCTGCTGTCCTATGTCGAGCACTCCCAGGGCATCGAGGGGCGGCGCGGCTGCCTTGTGGTCGGCAGCGCCGTCGAACTGTCGGCGCACGATGCGATGGTCGCGGCCCGCGTCAGCGCGCAGCTTGCGACCAACGAAAACTTCATCGCCGGCCTCATCCGCGACGGGCAGGCCGACGGCTCGATCCCCCGTCATGTCGCAGCTGACGACACCGCGCGGCTGATGCTCTGCATCACGCAGGGGATGCGCGTCGTCGGCAAGGCGCGCCTGCCGCTCGACGGGATGCGCCTCGTCGACGTCGCGATGAAGCTGCTCGCCTGAATGTTTTGTCATAATAGGGAATGATCATTCCCTAAACCTATCTGGAGTCCATGCGAATGACGATGAATGCCACGATCGAGACCGCACCCGAACCGGATGCGGTGTCGCAGCGCCTGACCTTCGTGCTCGCCGCGGCCTGTGGCATGGTCGCGGCCAACATCTACTATGCCCAGCCGCTGATTGCCCCGATCAGCGCCGCGCTCGGCCTGTCGCATGCAGCAGCGGGGCTGATCGTCACCATGACGCAGATCGGCTACGGCACCGGGCTGCTGCTGATCGTGCCGCTCGGCGATCTCGTCGAGAACCGCGCCCTGATCTGCTCGGTGATCACGCTCGGCGCCGCGGCGCTGCTCGCCGCCGCGTTCGCCACCCATGCGCTGCCGTTCCTGATCGCCGCGCTGTTCATCGGCCTCGGCTCGGTGGCCGTGCAGATCATCATTCCCTATGCGGCGCACCTGGCGCCGGCAGCCATCCGCGGCCGCGTCGTCGGCAACGTCTCGACCGGCCTGATGCTCGGCATCATGCTGGCGCGTCCGGTGTCGAGCTTCGTCACCGCGGCCCTGTCGTGGCACGCGGTGTTCTTCTGCTCCGCCGCGCTGATGATCGTGCTCGCAGCCGTGCTCTGGATGACGCTGCCGAAGCGCAAGCCGGTGACGCGGATGCACTACGGCGAATTGTTGCTGTCGATGCCGCATCTGGTGCGGGCCACGCCGCTGCTGCGGCGCCGCGCGCTCTATCAGGCGAGCCTGTTCGGCGCCTTCACCCTTTTCTGGACGGTGGCGCCGCTCCAGCTCGCCGGCGAATTCGGCTTCTCCCAGCGCGGCATCGCGCTGTTTGCGCTGGCCGGCGTCGCCGGCGTGTTCGCCGCACCGATCGCCGGACGCCTCGCCGACCACGGCCATAGCCGCATCGCGACGCTGGTCGCGATGCTGCTCGCGGCCGGCGGCTTCCTCGTGACCTATGTCGGCGCGCCCGGCTCGATGCTGAACCTCGCCTGTCTGGTGGTCGCCGCGATCGCCATCGATATCGGTGTCCAGGGCAACGTCGTGCTCGGCTTCCGCGCCATCTTCGCGCTCGGGCACGAGCACCGCAGCCGCCTCAACGGCCTCTACATGGCGACGTTCTTCGCAGCCGGCGCGGCCGGCTCCGCGGTCGGAGCCTTCGCCTTCGCGCAAGGCGGCTGGGCGCTCGCATCGGCCATTGGCCTTGCCCTGCCCGTCGCCGGCCTGCTCTATGCGGCCACCGAGTAGCCGCCGGTATGGCCGAACTGTGCGATGCGGCCTGTTCGCCAGCCCCGCGAGGACGCAATTTCCGTCTCGCGGCCCCGACGCCGCTGTAGTAAATTGGTTGCAAACGCACCTGGTTAACGGGCGGCAGGGGGAGGCGGATGAGGCGTGCGGGGCTGTTTGGCGTGCTGCGGGTACGTCCATGGTCGTGGCAGGCGTTTCTGCTCGGGCTGGCCGTCGTCGCAATGTCGGCCGTGCTTTAGGGCATCTGCGTCGCGCTCGGCGCAAAGCTCTATTTCGCGGCGTTCCTGCCCGGCCTGTTCGTGCTTGCGTTCGTGGCGGGCGCGCCGGCGGCGGCATTCGCCGCGCTGCTCACCATTCCGCTGGTGTGGTGGGCGTTCATTCCGCCTTTCTTCGCGTTCAATGCGCTGACCAGTGCAAGCGCCGATTCCATCAACCTGTTCTGCTTGCTGGCCATACTCCTGATCGGCCTTGCCGATCTCTGCCGCAAGACGGTGACGATCATCAGAAGCGGCGGGCTGAAGCCTTCCGGCAAGAGCGCGGCAACGAATCCGCAATAAACCCCACCGCGCGCGTTGCGCTCGCGCAACAGTCCGGCAACCATTCGCGAACTTGCCCCGCGCCGCTAACTTTTCGAAAAAGATTTGGCCGCAGTTTCTCCCGCGGGAATGACGAGGGAGTTTTCGGACATGAACGGTCACGCCATCTTGGAGAACGTGCGCCGCTACCGCGGAATTGCATCGCTCTATCGCCAGACCGCCGCATTCCGCCCGGGCCAGAGCTGGTCGCTGCTGGAGCAGGCGAGGGAGTGGGAAGCGCGGGCGCTGTCGGAACTGGAAGCCTATTTCGCGACGCGCACGGACCACGCCGCCCCGCTCGCGGCCTGATCGCCGGCCATCGGCGCGGCCGCGAACCGGCCCGCCGAAGCCGCCACCGCCCACGGGGCAAGTACGGAGTTGTCTCCGTCCCCTTCTGTGCTAGCAACGGGCCGATCGATATCTCCTTCACGTCGGCCGGGGCACGCGATGACCACCTTCAACCGCATCTTCACGACGGAGCGCCTGCTCCAGATCATCGTGGTGCTGGCGGCGACCGTCGCCATGAAGCTGATGAGCTGAGCGCCGGCCTTCTATCGCCCGCCGAATTCGGGCACGTCGGGCAGATAGTTCGATCCTTCCGAGCCGAGAAAATCGAACATCGCCTGCGCGGGCGGCAGCAGCACCTTGTCGCTGCGGCGGATCACGTACCATTGCCGGACGATCGGCAGGCCCGCGACGTCGAGCACGACGAGCCGGCCCTCGGCGAGCTCATGCGCCACGGTGTGGGCCGAGATGAAGGCGATGCCGAGCCCGGCGATCACCGCCTGCTTGATGGTCTCGTTGCTGCTCATCTCCATGCCGATGATCGGCTCGAGATCCGACTTCTGGAACAGGCCCTCCATCAGCGTCCGCGTGCCCGAGCCGGGCTCGCGGGTGAGGAAGGTCTCGTGCACGAGGTCGGTGAGGTTGAGGCCGGAATCCTTCTCCAGCCAGTGGCCCTTGCGCGCGACGATGATGTGCGGATTGCGCCCGAGCTGGCGGACGTCGACGGTGACGTCGGCCGGTGGCCGACCCATCACCGCGAAGTCGAGGTCGTAGCCGTGCATGGCCTCGCGGATCTCCTCGCGATTGCCGATGGTCAGCTTGATCTCGATTTTGGGGTAGCGCTTGGAGAACGCCGCGATCGCATGCGGCACGAAATATTTCGCGGTCGAGACCGCGCCGAGCTTCACCGTGCCGCCGGTCCGCCCCGCGAGCAGGTCGAGCGCGCCCTGGCAATCCGTGATGGCGGCCTCGACCCGCTCGGCCAGCGCCAGCACCTCCTTGCCCGCTTCCGTCAGCAGCATGCCGTCGCCGGTCCGCTGCACCAGCGGCAGGCCGGCGAGGTCCTGCAGCTGCCGGAGCTGCTGGGTCACGGCCGGCTGCGTCAGCCCGAGATGGCTGGATGCCGCCGTCACGCTGCCCTTGGCCGAAAGCGCCGCGAGCGAGCGCAGCTGCCGGATCGTCAGATGCCGGAGCTGGGCCGCCGCATGGCCGGGGCCATTATAAGAAAATTCTTTGAGGCTCATTATAAATAGAAATTTTCCTTATTAAGTCGCCCCTGTCAATCTCCTGATGCCGGGACCGATCGCACCGACCTCCAGCGGGGAGGAAACTGGATGCGGCGCCGACAGAGGGGATGGACGCAGATGACCGGGCAACTCAGTCTGGACGACCACCTTCAACGGTATTCCGAGACCGCACCCCACGCGCTGGCGGTGGCGGGCGCGGTGGATGCCATCGCGGCAGCGGCGATCGAGATCGCCGATCTCATCGCATCCGGCGATCTTGCCGACGCCTCGGGCCTGACCACGGGCCGCAATAGCGATGGCGATCTCCAGCGCAATCTCGACGTCCAGGCCGATGCGATCCTGCGCCGCTGCCTCAGCCGGCTGCCGATCACGGCGCTGGCGTCGGAGGAGATGCGCGAGGCCCAGATCGTCGATCGTCAGGGGCGCATCTGCATCGCGATCGATCCGCTCGACGGCTCCTCCAACATCGACATCAACATGACCGTCGGCACGATCTTCTCGATCCTGCCCGCACCCGACGATCTCTCGCTCGCCTTCCATCAGCGCGGCTCGGCGCAGCTCGCTGCCGGCTTCGTCACTTACGGTCCGCAGACCTCGCTGGTGCTGACGCTCGGCGACGGCGTCGACATCTTCACGCTCGACCGCAAATCCGGCTGCTTCCGCCTCGCGCGCAGCGCGGTGCAGATCCCGGAGGCCTGCGAGGAGTTCGCGGTCAACGCGTCGAATCGCCGGCACTGGGATCCGCCGGTGCGTGCCTTCGTCGACGAGTGCCTCGCCGGCGTCGACGGGCCGGCCAACCACGATTTCAACATGCGCTGGATCGGCTCGCTGGTCGCGGAAGCCTATCGCATCCTCACCCGCGGCGGCGTGTTCCTCTATCCCTCGGACGCGCGGCCCGGCTATGGCGACGGCCGCCTGCGCCTCACCTACGAGGCGCATCCGATGGCGATGATCATCGAGCAGGCCGGCGGCTCGGCTTCGACCGGGCGCGAGCGCATCCTTGAACTGTCTGCGCAGAGCCTGCACCAGCGCGTCCCGCTGATCATGGGCTCGAGCAACGAGGTCCGGCGCGTCGAGGAGCTGCATTGCGATCCGCTGCTGGTTGCCAGCGTCTCCGCGCCGCTGTTCGCGCGGCGCGGCTTCTTCCGGCTCTGAGCGAGGCGCGCCATGTCCAGGAAGCACCCGATCATCTCCATCACCGGCTCCTCCGGCGCCGGCACCACCTCGGTCAAGAAGACCTTCGAGCAGATATTCTTCCGCGAGAAGGTCAACGCTGCCTATATCGAGGGCGACGCCTTCCATCGCTACGACCGCGCCGAGATGCGTGCGCAAATGGCCAAGGAGGCCGAGCGCGGCAACAAGCATTTCAGCCATTTCAGCCCCGAGACCAATTTGTTCGAGGAGCTGGAGCGAGCGTTCCGCGATTACGGCGAGACCGGCACGGCGGTGACGCGGCACTACGTGCACGACGCGGAAGAGTCGGCGCTGCACGGCGCGCCTCCCGGCACCTTCACCGAATGGAAGGGGCTGCCGGAGAATTCGGACCTGCTGTTCTACGAAGGCCTGCACGGCGCCGTGGTCACGGACAAGGTGAATGTTGCGCGCTATGCAGATCTCAAGATCGGCGTCGTACCCGTGATCAATCTCGAATGGATCCAGAAGCTGCACCGCGACCGCAGCGCGCGGGGCTATTCCACCGAGGCCGTCACCGACACCATTCTGCGGCGGATGCCGGACTACATCCACTACATCTGCCCGCAATTCACCGAGACCGACATCAACTTCCAGCGCGTGCCGACGGTGGACACCTCCAACCCGTTCGTCGCGCGCTGGATTCCGACGCCGGACGAATCGATGGTCGTGATCCGCTTCAAGAACCCGCGCGGCATCGACTTCCCCTATCTGCTCTCGATGCTGCCGCAAAGCTGGATGTCCCGCGCGAACTCGATCGTGTGTCCGGGCGCGAAGCTCGACCTCGCGATGCAGTTGATCCTGACGCCGCTGATCATGCAGCTGATCGAGCGCAAGCGAAACCTGAAGTGAACGAGGAGAGAATCCGATGAACATCTCCGTCCACGCCGAAGCCGACCTCACGGCGGTCACGCACCACGATCTCGCCAACGCCGTCCGCTTCCTCGCGGTGGACGCCATCGAGACCTCGCAGTCCGGCCATCCCGGGCTGCCCATGGGCATGGCCGATGTCGCGACCGTGCTGTTCTCGCGCTTTCTGAAATTCGACTCGGCGCATCCGAACTGGCCCGACCGCGATCGCTTCGTGCTGTCGGCGGGCCACGGTTCGATGCTGCTTTATGCGCTGCTGCATCTGACCGGCGGCGATGTCAGCCTCGACGACATCAAGGCCTTCAGGCAGTGGGGCTCGAAGACGCCGGGCCATCCCGAATATGGCCATACGCCTGGTGTCGAGACCACGACGGGGCCGTTGGGACAGGGCATCGCGACCGCCGTCGGCATGGCGCTCGCCGAGCGCATGGCCAATGCGCGGCATGGCGACGGCCTTGTCGACCACTTCACCTATGTCGTCGCGGGCGACGGCTGCCTGATGGAAGGCATCAGCCAGGAGGCGATCTCGCTTGCCGGCCATCTCGGGCTCGGCCGGCTAATCGTGCTGTTCGACGACAACGGCATCTCCATCGACGGCCCGACCTCCCTTGCCACCTCCGACGACCAGCTCGCGCGCTTTGCCGCCTCCGGCTGGTCGGTGCGCCGCATCGACGGCCACGATCCCGAGGCGATTGCACAGGCGATTGCGGAAGAGCGCGAAACGACGAAGCCCTCGCTGATCGCCTGCCGCACCATGATCGGCTATGGCGCGCCGGATAGGCAGGGCACCGAGAAGGCGCATGGTGCGCCGCTCGGCACCGAGCAGACGGCAGCGGCGCGGCGGACGCTGGGTTGGGACTATCAGCCCTTCGTCGTGCCGATCCCGATTCAGAAGGCCTGGCGGATGATCGGGCAGCGCGGACAGCTCGACCGTCTCGCCTGGCTCGATCGCTATGAAAGCGCAACGCCCGAACAGCGCGATCTGTTCGTCGAGGGCAAGGCCGTGGCTCTGCCCGCCGTCTATGCGCTGGCTGCGGCGAAATTGCGCGAGCGCTTTGCCGGCGAGCGGCCAAAGCTCGCGACGCGACAGGCCTCGCAACAGGTGCTCGACGGCATCGCCGGAACGATTCCCGGCCTGGTCGGCGGCTCGGCGGACCTGACACATTCGAACCTGACGCATGCCAAGGCGCAGGCTCCGGTCAAGCGCGGTGCGTACACCGGCGATTACATCCACTACGGTATTCGCGAGCACGGCATGGCGGCTGCGATGAACGGCCTCGCGCTGCATGGCGGCTTCATCCCGTATGGCGGCACGTTCCTCGCGTTCTCCGACTACAGCAGGCCGGCGATCCGGCTTGCGGCCCTGATGCGGCTGCGCGTGATCCATGTGATGACGCACGACTCCATCGGACTCGGAGAGGATGGCCCGACGCACCAGCCGGTCGAGCATCTCGCGGCGCTGCGCGTCATTCCCAACTTGCTCGTGTTCCGGCCGGCTGATGCCGTGGAGACGCTGGAGGCCTGGGACTGTGCGCTTTCGGCGGAGCATCGTCCGTCCGTGTTGTGCCTGTCGCGGCAGGCTTTGCCGACCTTCCGCAGCGATGCGCGCGGCAAGAACCGCGTCGCGCGCGGTGCCTACCTCGTTGTCTCCCCGGACGGCGGCCGCGACGTGACATTGATGGCAACCGGCTCGGAAGTCTCGATCGCGCTGGAAGCAGCCCGCCTGCTCGCGACCGAGCACATCCGCGCGGCCGTCGTCTCCGCACCCTGCTTCGCGCTGTTCGAGGAGCAGCCGGAAGACTACCGCGCCGCCGTGCTCGGCACCGCGCCGCGTGTCGGTGTCGAGGCCGCCGTCGCCGGCGACTGGCATCGCTGGATCGGCGCCGACGGCGAGTTCGTCGGCATGCGTGGCTTCGGCGCCTCGGCCCCGGCGCCGGTGCTGTACCGCGAATTCGGCATCACACCGCAAAGCATTGCGGAAGCGGCCCGCCGGGCGATCGCCCGCAAGAGCCGATAAGGAGGACGTCCCGTGGCCCGTATCACACTTCGCCAGCTGCTCGATCATGCCGCCAGCCACGGCTATGCCGTGCCGGCGTTCAACATCAACAACATGGAGCAGGGCATCGCGATCATGCAGGCGGCGGCCGAGGTCGACGCGCCCGTCATCATCCAGGCCTCGCGCGGCGCGCGCAGCTATGCCGGCGATCTCATGCTCTCGCACATGATCGACGCCCTGGAGCGGACCTATCCGGACATCCCGCTCTGCATGCACCAGGACCACGGCAATGACGAAGCGACCTGCGCCTCGGCCATCGCCCACGGCTTCACCTCGGTCATGATGGACGGCTCACTGAAAGCCGACGCCAAGACCGCGGCGGACTACGACTACAACGTCGCCATCACCCGCCGCGTCGTCGATCTCGCGCATTGGGTCGGCGCGTCCGTCGAAGGCGAACTCGGCGTGCTCGGCTCGCTCGAGCATGGCGGCGGCGAGCAGGAAGATGGCCATGGCGTCGAGGGCAAGGTCAGTCACGATCAGCTCTTGACGGATCCTGACCAGGCCGTCGATTTCGTCCGCGCAACGAAGGTCGACGCCCTGGCGATCGCGATGGGCACCTCGCACGGCGCCTACAAGTTCAGCCGCAAGCCCGATGGCGACATCCTGGCGATGCGGGTGGTCGAGGAGATCCACCGCCGGCTGCCAAACACGCATCTCGTCATGCACGGCTCGTCCTCGGTGCCGCAGTCGCTCCAGGACATGTTCAACCAGTTCGGCGGCGAGATGCCGCAGACCTGGGGCGTGCCGGTGGACGAGATCGTCCGCGGCATCAAGAGCGGCGTGCGCAAGGTCAATATCGACACGGATTGCCGGTTGGCGATGACCGCGGTGTTCCGGAAGGTGGCCGCGCAAACGCGCTCCGAGTTCGATCCGCGCAAGTTCCTCAAGCCCGCGATGGATGCGATGCGCGAGCTCTGCCGCGACCGCTTCGAGCAGTTCGGCGCTGCGGGTCATGCCAGCAAGATCAAGGTGATTCCGATGAGCGAGATGGCGCGGCGCTATCGCGCCGGTGAGCTCGATCCGCGCATTGGCACGCGTGAGCCGGTCGCGGCCTAATCAATTCAGAGAGAAGAGCAGGAGAGAGCCATGAATGCACATGCAGGAACCGTCCGCGGCAAAGAGCGCTATCGATCGGGCACGATGGAATACGCACGCATGGGCTATTGGGAGCCCGAGTACACGCCGAAAGACACCGACGTCATCGCACTGTTCCGCGTGACTCCGCAGGAAGGTGTCGACCCGATCGAGGCATCCGCTGCCGTTGCCGGTGAATCCTCGACCGCGACCTGGACGGTGGTGTGGACCGATCGCCTGACCGCGGCGGAGAAGTATCGTGCAAAGTGCTACCGCGTCGATCCGGTGCCCGGCACGCCGGGCTCGTACTTCGCCTACATCGCCTATGACCTCGACCTGTTCGAGCCGGGGTCGATCGCGAACCTCTCGGCCTCGATCATCGGCAACGTGTTCGGCTTCAAGCCGCTCAAGGCGCTGCGCCTGGAGGACATGCGCTTCCCCGTCGCCTATGTGAAGACGTTCCAGGGGCCGGCGACCGGCATCGTGGTCGAGCGCGAACGCCTCGACAAGTTCGGCCGGCCGCTGCTGGGCGCAACGGTGAAGCCGAAGCTCGGTCTGTCCGGGCGCAACTATGGCCGCGTGGTCTACGAGGCGCTGAAGGGCGGGCTCGACTTCACCAAGGACGACGAGAACATCAACTCGCAGCCCTTCATGCACTGGCGCGACCGCTTCCTCTACTGCATGGAGGCGGTGAACCGCGCGCAGGCCGCCTCCGGCGAGGTTAAGGGCACCTACCTGAACATCACCGCGGGCACGATGGAGGACATGTACGAGCGCGCGGAGTTCGCGAAGGAGCTCGGGTCGTGCATCGTCATGATCGACCTCGTGATCGGCTACACCGCGATCCAGTCGATGTCCAAATGGGCGCGGCGCAACGACATGATCCTGCATCTGCATCGCGCCGGTCACTCGACCTATACGCGGCAGAAGAGCCATGGCGTGTCGTTCCGCGTCATCGCCAAATGGATGCGGCTCGCCGGTGTCGACCACATCCATGCCGGCACGGTGGTCGGCAAGCTCGAAGGCGATCCCAACACCACGCGCGGCTACTACGATGTCTGCCGCGAGGACTTCAACCCGACCAAGCTCGAGCACGGCCTGTTCTTCGACCAGTCCTGGGCGAGCCTCAACAAGATGATGCCGGTCGCCTCCGGCGGGATTCATGCCGGCCAGATGCATCAATTGCTGGATCTGCTGGGTGAGGATGTCGTGCTGCAGTTCGGCGGCGGCACCATCGGCCATCCCATGGGCATTGCGGCCGGCGCGACCGCCAATCGCGTGGCGCTGGAAGCGATGATCCTCGCCCGCAATGAGGGCCGCGACTACGTCCACGAAGGGCCGGAGATCCTCGCCAGGGCGGCCCAGACCTGTACGCCGCTGAAGGCCGCGCTCGAGGTCTGGAAGGACGTCACCTTCAACTATCAATCCACCGACACGCCGGACTTCGTGCCGACAGTGCTGGAAACCGTCTGAGGAGATTTGAGATGAAACTAACTCAGGGCTGCTTCTCGTTCCTGCCCGATCTGACCGACGAGCAGATCACCAGCCAGGTGCAGTATTGCCTTGCCAACGGCTGGGCGGTGAACATCGAGTTCACCGACGATCCGCATCCTCGCAATACCTATTGGGAGATGTGGGGCCTGCCGATGTTCGATCTGCAGGACGCCGCCGGCGTGATGATGGAGCTCGCCGAGTGTCGCAGGGTGTACGGCGACCGCTACATCCGCATCAGTGGTTTCGATTCCAGCCACGGCTGGGAATCGGTGCGCATCTCTTTCCTCGTCAACCGGCCGAAGCAAGAGGCGGAGTTCGAACTGGTGCGGCAGGAAGTGGCCGGACGCGCGATCCGCTACACCACCGTGCGAAAGCCCCCGGCCCACGCCTCTCAATAGCCATTCTCCTCCGCGCGGAGCTCTCCCTGCTCCGCATCCTTGGCGGACCACTGCTTCGCCGCTCTCAGCGGCGAAGCTCTTTTCTTCGAGGTGCCGATGCTCGATGTTCCCCATGCAACGACGACCGAACAGAACGAGACTCGTTTCGATCTCCGCAAGGAGGCCGAAGCGGCCGGGATCACCGATACGCTGCAACAGCTCGATCAGGAGCTGATCGGGCTCAAGCCGGTGAAGGACCGCGTGCGCCAGATCGCCTCGCTGCTGCTGGTCGAACGTATCCGGCAGCGGGCCGGACTGGCCTCCGCGCCGCCGACGCTGCACATGTCGTTCACGGGCAATCCCGGCACCGGCAAGACCACGGTGGCGCTACGCATGGCCAAGATCCTGCACGGCCTCGGCTTCGTGCGGCGCGGGCAGGTGATTTCGGTGACGCGCGACGACCTCGTCGGCCAGTATATCGGCCACACCGCGCCGAAGACCAAGGAGATCCTGAAGAAGGCGATGGGAGGCGTGTTGTTCATCGACGAGGCCTATTACCTGCATCGTCCCGACAACGAGCGCGACTATGGCCAGGAATCGATCGAGATCCTGCTCCAGGTGATGGAGAACCAGCGCGAAGACCTCGTCGTGATCCTTGCCGGCTATGGCGAGCGGATGACGAGCTTCTTCGCCTCCAATCCCGGCTTCCGCTCGCGCATCGCGCACCACATCGAATTTCCTGACTATGCGGAAGCCGAGCTGCTCGTGATCGCCGAGCTGATGCTGAAGGAGCGCGGCTATCGCTTCTCGGCGGCCGCGCGCGAGGCTTTCGAGAAATACATTGAATTTCGCCGGGCCCAGCCGTTTTTCTCCAACGCCCGCTCGATCCGCAACGCCGTCGACCGCATTCGTCTGCGGCAGGCCGATCGCCTGGTGTCCGATCTCGACCGCATGCTCGATGTCGCCGACCTCGAAACCATTGATCCCGCGGACGTCCTTGCGAGCCGCGTCTTCAGCGGCGGCGTCGACGCGCGGAGTGCAAAGCCATGAGCGGAGACATCCTCATCGCCCCCTCGATCCTGGCCGCGGATTTCGCCCGTCTCGGCGAGGAGGTCGCGGCGATCGATGCGGCCGGGGCCGACTGGATCCATTGCGACGTCATGGACGGGCATTTCGTGCCGAACATCAGCTTCGGTGCTGACGTCATCAAGGCGATCCGGCCGATGACGAACAAGGTTTTCGACGTGCATTTGATGATCGCGCCGACCGATGCCTATCTTGAGGCATTCGCGAAAGCCGGAGCGGACCTCATCACGGTGCACGCCGAAGCCGGCCCGCATCTCGACCGCTCACTCCAGGCGATCCGCTCGCTCGGCAGGAAGGCTGGCGTCAGCCTTTGTCCGTCGACGCCGGAGGCGACAATCGAATACGTGCTCGACCGCATCGATCTCGTGCTGGTGATGACGGTCAATCCGGGCTTTGGTGGCCAATCTTTCATCGGGTCGCAGATCGAGAAGATCGAGCGGATCAGGACCATGATCGGCGAGCGGCCGATCCGTCTCGAAGTCGATGGCGGCGTCACGCGCGACAATGCCGCTGCCGTGGCCGCAGCGGGCGCCGATACGCTGGTCGCGGGTTCCGCCGTGTTTCGCGGCAGGGGCGCGGCCGAATATGCCGCCAATATTGCGGCCATTCGTGCCGCCGCCGAGGCCGGCCGAGTTCCGCACCTGCAAAACAGTTCTGCGCAGCGGATGCGTGTAAGCGATGGAGGCTGTCACCTGTAGGCTACAGGAGGCCGAGCGCTCCTTGGCGCCATTTGGAACTTTGACCCGAGTACGCATTTCCCAGGAACGAGCCGAGATCAGGCGAAGGTGGGCGCAGCGAATCTTTTGCACAATCGCCATCGGCCTGACGTAAATTAAGGCGATAACCTCGGCAGATGCGAGGGAGGGTCTCATGGAGAACGTACGTCGCTACCGGGCGCTGGCGTCCCTCTGTCGTCAGCAGGCGGCCTACCGGCCGCTCCAGACCTGGGAACTCCTCGGCCAGGCAGAACATTTCGAACACCTCGCCGAAGTCGAACTCAAGGCGCATTTCGACGCGTGCAATGTGCAACGCGACGGGGACGCTACCGCGCCCCCGCCATGGGAGGCTCCCGTCGCGGCGTAATGGCGCCAAGTCGGCTCGACTCAATGCGACATCAGCGTCGGCACTGTCATGGCTTCCAGCATGGCACGGCTGACGCCGCCGAGAACGCGCTCCTGCAACCGCGAATGGCCGTAGCCGCCCATCACCAGGAGATCGAGGCTTTCGTCGGCCGCCAGCGACAGGATGGTCGGCTGAATGTCGGCGCGCGCCGCCGACAGGCTGACCGTGCGGGTCGGCAGTCCGCGCCGGCCGAGATGTTTTGCCAGACTGCTCGCTGAAGCCTCGCCGGAGACGGCCTCGGCCTCGTTGATGGTGATGATCACGATCTCTGCGGCGCGCGCCAGGAACGTCGCTGCGTCGCGCACGGCGCGGGCAGCGAGGCGGCTGCCGTCCCAGCAGATGCCGATCCGGTTCGCCTTGAAGGCGCCACGGAAGGTGTAGGGCAGGAACAGCACCGGGCCGCCTGCCTGAAACAGGATCTCGCCCGGCACGTCGTTGTCAAACGCGCCCTGCGTCGGATCCGGCTGGACCACGATGCTGAGGTCGCGCAGTCGCGCCATCTCGCCGAGCGAGACGGCCGCATCCGCCGGGATCGCGCCGAGCGCGTGGCAAGTGTAGGAGATGCCGGCGTTTGCCGCTTCGCTCCTGAACACCGCGAGCGCGGCCTCGGCCCGCTCCACGGCCCGCTCGCGCTCCAGTTCGAACACGGCCGCCACCGCCGCGCCGCCCTCCATCACGTAAGCTGCACTGGTTGCGACATAGCCGACCGCGACCGCGTCGAGATGAGCGTTGAGGTACGACGCGAGCGAGATCGAGCCCTCGATCGCAGACCGCATGGGACGTTCGGTGGGAATGTGGACGAGAATGTCTTTGTACATGGCGCGCCTCCGGTGGACCTCATGGGCGCAGTTTTTCACTGCGCGAAGCGCCCGTGTTGAGCTGCATCAAATGGGCGGCGACGATTTGCCGGCTGCGCCCGCCCTCCCGTTCTTTGCCGAGATTTAATCGAATGGACGGGACGCCGTAAGGTGGCAGCGACCATGTTGAGGGCAAGGCGACACCAGCTCAACATGGATATTTCGACATGAACGATCGCGTCAATTCCGACACCACCACGTCCCGCAAGATCTTGAGGCCGCGCCGGCTCGCGCTGCTCGGCACCGTGGCCGCGCTGGGCGTGGCCGCCCTGTCAATGGCGCCAGGCTCCGCGCCGTTCGGTACGAACTCCTTCATTGCGCCGGCTCAGGCTGCGGAAGCCGCCGCGACGCCGCCGGGCTTCGGCGATCTGGTCAGCAAGGTCAAACCCGCGGTGATCTCGGTGCGGGTGAAGATCGACCAGGACAACGACAAGACCGCGATGCTGCAGCAGAACCGGATGGATTCGGACGAGGATACGCCGTTCGACCAGTTCTCGCGACAGTTCGGCTTCCGCTTCCCGGGCGGCATGAACGGCACGCCTCGCCAGCGCCATCAGATGATCACGGGCGAAGGGTCCGGCTTCTTCATTTCCCCCGACGGCTATGCCGTGACCAACAACCACGTCGTCGACCACGCCGAGTCCGTGCAGGTGACGATGGATGACGGCACGACCTACACTGCGAAAGTCGTCGGGACCGATCCGAAGACCGATCTCGCGCTGATCAAGGTCGATGGCAAGAAGGACTTTCCGTTCGTCAAATTCTCCGACCAGAAGCCGCGTATCGGCGACTGGGTGGTCGCGGTCGGCAATCCCTTCGGTCTTGGCGGCACTGTGACCGCCGGCATCGTCTCGGCCAGCGGCCGGGATATCGGCAATGGTCCCTATGACGATTTCATCCAGATCGATGCGCCCATCAACAAGGGCAATTCCGGCGGCCCGGCCTTCGACATGAACGGCAACGTGATCGGCGTGAACACTGCGATCTTCTCGCCCTCGGGCGGCTCGGTCGGCATCGGCTTCGACATTCCCGCCTCGACCGCCAAGCTCGTCGTCGCACAATTGAAGGACAAGGGCGTGGTCACCCGAGGCTGGCTCGGCGTGCAGGTGCAGCCCGTGACGTCTGATATTGCCGACAGCCTCGGCCTCAAGGAGGCGCGCGGCGCGATCGTCGACAATCCGCAGGATGGCAGCCCGGCGGCGAAGGCCGGCATCGAGGCGGGGACCGTCATCACCGCCGTCAACGGCACCACGATCAAGGACTCCCGCGATCTCGCGCGCACCATCGCCACCCTGGCGCCGGGCACGTCCGTGAAGCTCGATGTCTTCCGCAAGGGCGACAGCAAAACGGTGACCCTCGCGCTCGGCGAGCTGCCGAACGAGCGGCAAGCCAAAGGAAATGGCAATGCCGACGAGGGCAGGGGGCAGCCGAATGCCGGCACGCCGCGCCTCGGCCTCAGCCTGGCGCCGGCAGGTGACGTCCAGGGTGCGGGCCAGAAGGGTGTCGTCGTCACCGAGGTCGATCCGCAAGGGCCGGCGGCACAGCGCGGCATTCAGACCGGCGACGTCATCCTCAATGTCGGCGGCAAGGCGGTCGCCAATGTCGGCGAGGTCCGTTCGGAACTGGCGCAGGCCAAATCTTCGGGCAAGCGCAGCGTGCTGTTGCAGGTCAGAAGCGCAGAGGCGACAAGATTCGTCGCAGTTCCGCTCGCGTAGAGCCGCGCGCGTCGAGCGACCCACGTCAAAAAAGGCGGCCCTCGGGGCCGCCTTTCCTGTTCAGCCTCGAAGATCCCGTTGGGTTATTGATAATATTCTCGTTAACCACAGGAATGGTGACGCAGTTCGTCCGAAAAAGCCGTGTTCGTTCATCACAGTTCCAACACCGCTGCGGCAAGGAAGCCGCAAAGGTGGGTTGCAGTCGTGGAACTTCGAGCCTGCCGCCGCTTTTGGCGGTTCGCATTTGATCGGTGCCGACATGGTTCGATTGAAGCTCTCGCGGAGGAGTGCACTGCTCGTAGCGTCATTGGTGCTCTGGGGCGGATACGCGCTCGGGCGTGACGACGGCCGCTACGCGAACTCCCCCCTGAAACCATGGTTCGACGGTCTGCGCAGCCAGCTCGGCCCGTGCTGCTCGGATGCTGATGGATTTGCCGTCGCCGATCCCGACTGGGAGTCGCACAACGGTCGTTACCGCGTGCGTCTGGACGGGCAGTGGATAGATGTGCCGGACGAAGCCGTCATCACCGAGCCGAACCGGGCCGGCCGCACCATGGTGTGGCCGGTGAAGACGGCGTTCGGGATTTCGATCCGCTGCTTCATGCCGGGCAGCATGATCTGAGGCGGTCAGCGTCAGCGCTTGCTGGATTTGCGCTTCGACGACTTCTTAGACGACTTGCTTGACTTAGACGATTTTCTCGACGTCTTCTTGGCACTCTTCCGCTTCGATGCCTTCTTCGGGACCTTCTTGCCCTTCTTGCGCGCCTTCGACAGTCCGATCGCGATTGCCTGCTTGCGGCTCTTCACGCGGCCGCCGCGTCCCCCGCGCCCGCTCTTCGCGGTACCCTTTTTGTAGCGCCGCATCTCGCTTTCGACATCGCTGCCGGAGCTGCGTGAGTAGCGACGTTTCTTTGCCTTGCGTGCCATGCATGCTCTCCCTTGGCGAGGAGAACCATTCGGCTCAGCCATGGTTCCGGCAGCGCGTACGCAACGTGCAGGCGCGTGACGCAGCCAGTCTAGAAGGAGTTCGCCAGCTCGATCTCCGCCTCCAGCGCCTGGATGCGCCGTGCGGCCTCACCGAAGGACAGGTCCCGTGCAAATTGGGCGGGTTGATAGGCCTCTTCGCTCAGCCGCTTCAGCCTGAGACCCTGCGCCCGCGTCATCTGCTCGCCGAGAAAAACCCTGGCGTCGTATTTACCTTGAACCTGCATCTGCATTCTCCGTTCTGAAATCGTGACTTGACTATATGTTCTTATTTTGTTCTAACAAGCCATGGACAACAGAATTAATGAAATTCGACGTAAAATCAGAGTCTTGAGGCTCGAAATGGCCGACGTCGAGGCGTCGGTGCGCGGTCTCGTCGAGCGCGGCTGCGACTGCACGGAAAGGGCCCTGGCGCAGATGGATCTGCGCCGGAGAATCAACCTCCTGATCGGCGAATGGAAGGCAGCTGGTGGCAGCGACGTTCTGCCTGACGTTCGCGACCGGGTGCGCCTTCGTCCCGCGAAGGCGGGCGGCAATCCCGTGCGCGCGAGCGGGCCCCGCTGATCAGGCAGCGGGCGGTGGAGGAGCATCCGGGCGTGTACCGGATTTGAAACTGCGCCCGAGTCCCAAGAGAAAGGGCCCCGCAATGGGCGGAGCCCTCGATGGATTCCAGGGAGTGGCCTATTTGGTGTTGGTCATGCCGCCCTTGTTCGTCATGGTGCCGCCCTGATCGGAGCCGGGGCCGGAACCGCCTTGGCCGGAAGGATCAGCGCCCTTGGAGGATTTGGTGTTGGCGCCGGTGGTCTGCGACGATGACATCGAGGATCCATGCTTGGCCTTGTGTGACTTGGCCTGCACGGCGAACGGCGCGGCGGCAAGGCCGGTTGCCAACATTACGGCGAGAGCGAGCTTGGTCGTCTTCATGCGGGAAACTCCCTGAGTTAATTTGACGCAGGCAGCCAACCGCTCTTCGCCGCAGGAGTTCCCGACAAAGCATCTCCCGCGGGTCACGCGCGCTTCAAGATTGCTTGTCCTCATCAATGATGAAGACGACGCCGGTGAGCGTCGCACCGATCGCGAACGTCGTCACCAAGGTGAGAGTGAAGACCAGAATGGCCTGGCTTCCGCCGTTATTGAGCAGGTTGGCCACGGCTGGATTGGACAGGACGAGCATGAGGCTGAAGGTGAGGCCGAGGGCCGCGCCCATCATTGCATGCGTCATCAGCTTGATAAGTCCGCTGGCGGAGATCAGCTCAGACGACTTCTTCGTGCGCATGGGAGTGCATCCCGAATTGGCATGCAAACACCCGCGTGATTGCCTGGTTCCATTCGGTTGAAATAATTGTCATCGCCCGCTTCATCCGACGTTCATGCCGGGCTTGCGAGGATGAGCGCCATCAAAACGGGAACATGGATATGGGTAAGGTAGTCTTTCTTTACCGCTCGCTGGCCTATCGCAACGCGGCTGCGGACATCCTGCGCAAGGCCCGCAGGCTACCGCGCGGAGCAGAGCGAAGCGCGGCGCGTCGCTACGCCAGGGCCCTGCGCGATCTCGCCCGAACGGAAGCCTGGCTGGAAGGGCGGGTCCCGCGCGAACCGCGGATGGCCCAGCGCATGACGACCGCGGCCTCCGGCTAGCCGGACGCGCGCTGCAACTCTGCGGAGCCGCTGGTGTCGAACTTGCCGGGTCCGGCGGTGGCTGTCCTGCGCGTCAGCGGCACCTCCAGGCGGCACAACAGGCCTTCGGCGCGCCAATCGAACTGCGCCTGTCCGCCAAGCTGGGACTCCACGCTCGCAAGCAGGCTTCGCGTTCCGAAGCCGCGAGATTTCGGTGCCATGACCAGCGGACCGCCGGATTCCTCCCAGCTCAGCGTGAGCAGCTCGTCCTCGACCCGCCAATCGATCGCGAGCCGCCCAGATCGAGTCGAGAGTGCGCCATACTTCGCCGAGTTGGTGAAGAGCTCGTGCAGCGCGAGCGCCAGCGTCTGGGCCGTCGCCGGCAGCAACTGAACCTCGGGACCTGCCAATCTGATCTGGTCGCCGAGCGAATAGGGCGCAAGCTCCTCGTCGATCAGCCTGGAGAGCTCGGCGCCCTGCCAGCTCGACAGCGACAGGATGGTGTGCACGCGCGCCAGTGCATTGATGCGTCCCTCGACGGCGTTGACGTAGTCCTTGACCTCGTCCGCCCGGGTGAGGCGCACGATCGACTGCGCCAGCGCCAGCGCGTTCTTGGCGCGATGATCGACTTCCCGCGCCAGGAGATTCTGCCGCTCCTCGGCGCGTTTGCGTTCGGTGATATCGACGGTGACGCCGCTGACGCGCACCACGCGCCCGCTCTCGTCGACCGTCGCCGCCGCCGTGCCGACGCACCAGCGCACCTCGCCGTCGGGCCGCACAATGCGGAACTCTGTTTCATAGGCGCGCGTGCCCTTGTTGAATTCGGCGATCGCCTTGCGCAACTGATCGACGTCATCGGGATGCAAAAGCGCCTGGACGTTGGCCGGATTGACCTCGAAACGCTCCGCGCTGACGCCGAAGATGCGGTATTGCCCCTCGTCCCACATCCAATCGCCGCTGACCCAGTCCCAGTCCCAGGACCCCATCTTGCCGGCAGCGATCGCCATGCTGCGCCGCTGCTCGCTCTCGCGCAGCTTCGCGGTGGAGCTCTCCAGTTCCGCGGTGCGTGCGCGGACGCGGTCCTCGAGCTCGTGGTTCAGCCGTTCGAGCTCGCGCGTCTTGCGGTAGAGCTCGGCAAACACCTTGATCTTGGCGCGCAGCACCTCCGGCACGACCGGCACCGGCACGTAGTCGACCGCGCCCATCTCATAGCCGCGCAACCGGTCGATGTCGCTGACCTGGATGGCCGAGATGAAGATCATGGCGGTCTTCTGGAAACGCGGATGCTCGCGGATCATCGCGGCGAGCTCGAAGCCGTCGAGTTCGGGCATGCAGACGTCGACCAGGATCACCGCGATCTCGGTCTTGAGCAGCACCTCCAGCGCCTCTCGCCCCGAGGAGGCGATCACGAGGTTCTCGCCGAGATCCTTCAGGATCACCTCATAGGCGAGCAGCTTGGCCGGCTGATCGTCGACGAGCAGGATGTTGACCTTTTCCTGGTCCATATGCGGGCCCAACTCAGCGGTGCAGCCACATGCGGATCGCAAGCAGCAATTGGTCGGTGTTGACCGGCTTGGCGAGGTAATCGGACGCGCCGGCTTCGAGGCATTTCTCCCGGTCGCCCTTCATCGCCTTGGCGGTCAGCGCGATGATCGGAAGACGGGCGAAGGCCGGGTTCTCGCGGATCACGCCGATGGTCTGATAGCCATCCATCTGCGGCATCATGATGTCCATCAGCACGATCGCGATCTCCGGATTGGATTCGACCAGTGTAATAGCTTCGCTGCCGGTCGTCGCCGTCAGCACTTTCATGCCGCGTCGTTCTAGCACGCTCGACAGGGCAAATATGTTGCGGGCGTCGTCGTCGACGAGCAGGGCGGTCTTGCCGATCAAGTCCTCGTCGGAGCTGTTCAACTTCTCCAGCATACGCTGCTTCTCGATCGGCAGCTCCGTGATCACGCGGTGCAGGAACAGCGCGGTTTCGTCGAGCAGGCGTTCCGGCGATTCCACGCCCTTGACCACGATGCTGCGCGCCATGGTGTGGAGTTCCGCGTCCTCCTCCGCCGAAAGCTCGCGGCCGGTGAAGACCACGACAGGGATGTTCGACAGTCGCTCGTCGTTGCGGATCTGGTCCAGCACCTCGAAGCCGCTCATGTCGGGCAGCCGGAGATCGAGTACCACGCAGTCACACGGCTGCTCGCGCAGCGTCAAAAGTGCCTCCGCGCCGGTGGCCGTCGACACGATCTCGATGTCGTCGTGGTACAGCAGCTCGCGGATCGAAAGCTGCTCGGCCTCGTTGTCCTCGACGATCAGCAGCCGCTTGCGCCGCGGCCGCGCATATTCCTTGATTTGCGTCAGCGCGGCTGAGACGCCTTCAGGCGTGGTCGGCTTGTTGACGAATGAGAACGCGCCCCGCGCCATCGCATGCTGGCGGTCTTCGTCGAGCGTGATGATCTGCACGGGGATGTGGCGGGTCAACGGATTGTGCTTGAGCTGGCTCAGCACGGTCCAGCCGAGCATGTCGGGCAGGAACACGTCGAGCGAGACTGCTCTCGGCTGATACTGCTTGGCGAGCTCCAGCGCCTCCGCGCCCCGCGCGGCGACCAGAACCTTGAATCCCTTGTCGCGCGCGAGGTCGACCAGCACACGCGCGTAATGCGGGTCGTCCTCGACGATCAGGAGGATGCTGTCGCCAGGCTCGAGGTTCAAGCGGTCGTCGGGAAGCTGCTCGATGACGCGCTGCTGCTCCGGCGCGGCCGGCTGCAGCGCAGGCGGCTGGCTGTATTGCTGCGGCGCCGGCGCGGCCCGCGGCGCGAGCGTCGGGCCGGAATATTTCAAAGGCAGATAAAGCGTGAAGGACGAGCCCTTGCCCGGTGTGCTGCGGAGATGGATCTCGCCTCCGAGCAGGCTCGCGAGTTCGCGGCTGATCGCGAGTCCGAGGCCGGTGCCGCCGTATTTCCGGCTGGTGCCGGCATCCGCCTGCTGGAACGCCTCGAAGATCAGCTTCTGCTTCTCCAGGGGAATGCCGATGCCGGTATCGGACACTTCGAACGCGATCACGGCCGGCGCGGAGTTCAGCACCGGGTGATCCGTCCCCCAGCCCCCGATCGCGCCGGCGACCTTCAGGCGCACTTCACCTTCGGCGGTGAACTTGAAGGCGTTGGAGAGCAGGTTCTTCAGGACCTGTTGCAGGCGCTTGGAGTCGGTGACGATGCTGCGCGGCAGGTTCGGATCGACGTCGATCTTGAACGACAGATTGCGGTTGTCCGCCTCGTGCCGGAACGGGCGGCCGACGGTCTCGAGCAGGTTTGCGGTCAGGATCTCTTCGGCGTCGACCGTTACCGTGCCGGATTCGATCTTGGAGAGATCGAGAATGTCGCTGATGAGGTTGAGCAGGTCGGTGCCGGCGCCATGGATGGTGCGGGCGAACTCCACCTGCTTGGCCGAGAGGTTGCCGTCAGGATTGTCGGTGAGCTGCTGTCCGAGGATCAGGATCGAGTTCAGCGGCGTGCGCAGCTCGTGGCTCATATTGGCGAGGAATTCGGATTTGTACTTCGAGGTCAGCGCGAGCTCGGTCGCCTTTTCCTCGAGCGCGCGGCGGGCCTGCTCGATCTCCTGGTTCTTGCGTTCCACCTCGACGTTGCGTTCGGCGAGCTGCTGCGCCTTCTGCTCGAGCTGGTCGTTGGTCTGCTGCAATTCGCGCTGCTGGGTCTGCAGCTCGCCGGCGAGCTGCTGCGACTGCTTGAGCAGGCCTTCGGTCTGCATCGTCGCCTCGATCGAGTTCAGAACGATGCCGATGGAGTCGGTAAGCTGTTCCAGGAACGTCATTTGCGAGGTCGTGAAGGAGACGAGGGAGGCGAGCTCGATCACGGCCTTGACCTGACCTTCGAACAGGACAGGCAGCACGACGAGGTTTTTCGGTGCGACGCGGAACAGCGCCGAGTTGATCGGCACCACGTCGGACGGAATGTCGGAGACCATGCGCGGCCGCTTGTCGAGGGCGCACTGGCCGATCAGGCCTTCGCCGAACTGGAGCACGCGCTGATAGGGATAGATACCGTCGCTGGCGTAGGACGCGAGCAGAAGCAGCTGGGAATTGTCCTCGTTCTCGACCTGGTAGATCACGCCGGTATGGGCGTTCACCAGCGGCGACAGCTCGGTGAGCAGCAGCCGGCCGACGGTGGTGAGATCGCGCTGGCCCTGGAGCATGTTGGTGAACTTGGCGAGGTTGGTCTTCAGCCAGTCCTGCTCGGTGTTCACGTCCGTCGTCAGACGGAGATTCGTGATCATCGTGTTGATGTTGTCTTTCAGCTCCGCGACTTCGCCGCGGGCGTCGACCTGGATTGATCGCGTCAGGTCGCCCTTGGTCACGGCGGTCGCCACTTCCGCGATCGCGCGCACCTGCGAGGTTAGGTTGGCAGCCAGAAGGTTCACGTTGCCGGTGAGATCCTTCCAGGTGCCGGCAGCACCCGGCACGTTGGCCTGGCCGCCGAGCCGGCCTTCGACGCCGACCTCGCGCGCAACCGACGTCACCTGGTCGGCGAAGGTCGCGAGCGTCTCGGTCATGTTGTTGATGGTGTCGGCGAGAGCGGCGACCTCGCCGCGCGATTTCATCGTCAGGTTCTGCTTGAGATCGCCGTTGGCGACCGCAGTCACCACCTTGACGATGCCGCGCACCTGCTCGGTCAGGTTCGCAGCCATCAGGTTCACGGTGTCGGTGAGGTCCTTCCAGGTGCCGGCGACACCAGGCACCTGCGCCTGGCCGCCGAGCTTGCCCTCGGTGCCGACCTCGCGCGCCACCCGCGTCACCTCGCCGGCAAAGGCGTTGAGCTGGTCCACCATCGTGTTGATGGTGTTCTTGAGCTCGAGGATTTCGCCCTTCACGTCGACGGTGATCTTGCGGGACAGGTCGCCGCGTGCCACGGCCGTGGTCACTTCGGCGATGTTGCGGACCTGCGTGGTGAGGTTCGCCGCCAAGAGGTTGACGTTGTCGGTGAGATCCTTCCAGGTTCCGCCGACGCCGGGCACGACGGCCTGACCGCCGAGCCGGCCTTCGGTACCGACCTCGCGTGCGACGCGCGTGACTTCGGCGGCAAAGGAGCGGAGCTGCTCGACCATGGTGTTCAGCGTGTCCTTCAGGAGAAGGATCTCGCCGCGCACGTCCACCGTGATCTTCTTCGAGAGGTCGCCGCCGGCGATCGCGGTCGCGACCTCGGCGATGTTGCGGACCTGGGCCGTCAGGTTCGAGGCCATGAAGTTGACGTTGTCGGTGAGGTCCTTCCAGGTGCCGGCGACGCCGGGCACTTCGGCCTGGCCGCCGAGCTTGCCTTCGGTGCCGACCTCGCGCGCCACGCGTGTCACTTCGCCGGCGAAGGCGTTGAGCTGGTCCACCATGGTGTTGATGGTGTTCTTGAGCTCGAGGATTTCGCCCTTCACGTCCACGGTGATCTTGCGGGACAAGTCGCCGCGCGCCACGGCGGTCGTCACTTCTGCGATGTTGCGAACCTGGGCGGTGAGGTTGCCCGCCATCGAATTGACGCTGTCGGTGAGATCCTTCCAGGTGCCGGCGACGCCGGGCACGTTGGCCTGACCGCCGAGGCGTCCTTCGGTGCCGACCTCGCGCGCCACGCGCGTCACCTCGCCCGCGAAGCGATTGAGCTGGTCGACCATCGTGTTCAGCGTGTCCTTGAGCTGAAGGATCTCGCCGCGCACGTCGACGGTGATCTTGCGCGACAGGTCGCCGCCGGCGATCGCGGTCGCCACTTCGGCGATGTTGCGGACCTGGGCGGTCAGGTTGCCCGCCATCGAGTTCACGCTGTCGGTCAAGTCCTTCCAGGTGCCGGCAACGCCGGGCACGTCGGCCTGGCCGCCGAGCTTGCCGTCGGTGCCGACCTCGCGCGCGACGCGCGTGACTTCACCGGCAAAGGCGTTAAGCTGGTCGACCATCGTGTTCAGCGTTTCCTTCAGCTGAAGGATCTCGCCCGACACGTTCACCGTGATCTTCTTCGACAGATCGCCCTTGGCGACCGCAGTTGCGACCTCGGCGATGTTGCGGACCTGGCCGGTGAGGTTCGAGGCCATCGAGTTGACGCTGTCGGTGAGATCCTTCCAGGTGCCGCCGACGCCGCGCACGACGGCCTGACCGCCGAGCTTGCCTTCGGTGCCGACCTCGCGGGCGACGCGCGTGACTTCGCCGGCGAAGGCGTTGAGCTGGTCCACCATGGTGTTGATGGTATCTTTCAGCTCCAGAATTTCGCCACGCACGTCCACGGTGATCTTCTTCGACAGGTCGCCGCCGGCGACCGCCGTCGTCACCTCCGCGATGTTGCGGACCTGGGCCGTCAGGTTGGAGGCCATCGAGTTGACGCTCTCGGTGAGGTCCTTCCAGGTGCCGGCGACGCCGAGCACGTTGGCCTGGCCGCCGAGCCGGCCCTCGGTGCCGACCTCGCGGGCGACGCGCGTCACTTCGCCGGCGAAGGCGTTGAGCTGGTCGACCATGGTGTTGAGCGTCTCCTTCAGCTGAAGGATCTCGCCGGAGACGTTCACCGTGATCTTCTTCGACAGGTCGCCGCTCGCGATGGCGGTGGCGACGTCGGCGATGTTGCGGACCTGCGCGGTCAGGTTCGAGGCCATGAAGTTGACGTTGTCGGTGAGGTCCTTCCAGGTGCCGGCCACGCCCGGCACCTGGGCCTGGCCGCCGAGCTTGCCCTCGGTGCCGACCTCGCGCGCGACGCGCGTCACTTCCGAGGCGAACGAGTTGAGCTGGTCCACCATGGTATTGATGGTGTCCTTCAGCTCCAGGATCTCGCCGCGCACGTCCACGGTGATCTTGCGGGAAAGGTCGCCGCGCGCCACGGCGGTGGTGACGTTGGCGATGTTGCGCACCTGGGCGGTCAGGTTGCCGCACATGGCGTTGACGGAGTCGGTGAGGTCCTTCCAGGTGCCGGCGACGCCCGGCACGATCGCCTGGCCGCCGAGTTTGCCGTCGGTGCCGACCTCGCGCGCGACGCGCGTCACTTCCGAGGCGAAGGAGCGGAGCTGGTCAACCATCGTGTTGATGGCTTCCTTGAGCTGCAGGATCTCGCCGCGGACGTCGACCGTGATCTTCTTCGACAAATCGCCGTTGGCGACTGCGATCGTCACCTCGGCGATGTTGCGAACCTGGTTGGTCAGGTTGTTCGCCATCGAGTTGACGCTCTCGGTCAGGTCCTTCCAGACGCCGGTCACCTCGGGCACCTGGGCCTGGCCGCCGAGCTTGCCCTCGGTGCCGACCTCGCGCGCCACGCGCGTCACCTCGGAGGTGAACACGCCGAGCTGCTTGATCATGGTGTTGACGATGTTCGCCGACTGCAAAAACTCGCCGCCGAGCGGACGGCCATCGACGTCGAGCTTGACGGTCTGGAGCAGGTCACCTTGTGCGACGGCGGCGACCGCGCGCGTGACCTCGCGCGTCGGCCACAGCAGGTCGTCGATCAGCGTGTTGACCGAACCTTCCATGTCGGCCCAGGAGCCTGAGGCGAGGCCGAACTTGACGCGCTGGCGGGTCTTGCCCTCGCGCCCCACCACCTGGCCGACCAGCTCGAGCTGCTGCGCCATGCGCTGGTTGGCGGCGATGATTTCGTTGAGAGTATCGGCGATCTTGCCGTCGATACCGAGGTAGTCGCCACTCATGCGCACCGAAAAGTCACCGCTGCGCATCGCCTGCAAGGCGAGCAACAGTTCCGCCCGGGAATCCGGGTCGGACGTACCGTTGGTTTTTGGCTTTGGGACGCGACGACCGGAGCGTGATGCAGATCCGGGATCGAGGTCGCTCATACTGATTCCCCAGCAGGCGTCGGCCGAATCCGCGGCACGACGCGTTTGGTCGAAATGAAATAGAGCGTCAGCCAAATTCGAAATCAAGCGCCAACGTGTGGCGCGAGGAAATGGAACCCGCCTTGCTCAGCCCGGCTGAACTAACGAGGGTCCGCCGAATTGGTTCCACGCTATTCAGAAGGAAATGCGGTTCGTGGAGGCCGCCACTTTGCTCGTCCCGTGCCCGGCATTCATCCTTCGGAACGGAGCGCGAGCCTCAAGGTTAGTCCGCAGAGAGACACAAGGAGAACGGCCGCCGCGAGCTCCGCCAGCCCGCGGGCGGAAACGCCGACCACCGGAACGGTCAGCCGGTCGAATCCGAGCGGCAGCGGCACGTCGTCTTCGGGCGGCAAGGACGACAATGGCGATGCCGGCCGGGACAAGATGCCGGAGAGCGATCGCACCGTGCGGCCGCAGAGTCAGCAACATCATCCCAACGACAAGTAGAAACGACTACTTGTCCGCCATGGTACGCTCGGCGTCCCTGACCTGCGAGCGCAACATCGGGAGTTGTTCGCGCGCGAACGCTGCAAGCGCTGCATTGTCGGGTGCCTTCAGATAGCGCTCGAGCAGTCCGATGACAGATTCATACTCGGGAATCTGCGCGGCATAGAAGCTTCTGACGTAGGTCGGACCATCCGACATCTCGGGCTCGACCAGGCTCGCGGTCGAGGATGTTGCCTTGCCGACGCGCGGCTCTGCACCAATGGCCTCCTGGACCCTCTTCAGGCTCTTGTCGCGCTCGGCCGCTTCCTCGGCGCGCAGGGCGGCGAGGTTCTTGACCTCTGCATTGCCCTTGAGGTCGGTATTCTCAAGAAGACCCTGTTGGAATCGGCTGAAGTTGTAGACGCCACTGATAACCTCAGTCGCGGTCGGTGGCCGTTCGCCGGACTTGCGCTCGCCAGTACTGTCGGCAAGCGCCGCAGTGTTGATGAACGCCAGGATGAGGACGGCAAGAACTCGCATCGGTATCAATGACGAATGGCGTGCGAAGTTCCCTTACCATTACGATCCGGTAAGCGGGTTGCGGCGCGAGAGTTCCGTCCCCACGTCCTCTACATGAAACAGTTCGACATCTTCAGGGATAACGCCGATAATTGTCTTCAGCTTGCCGAGCGAGCCGAAGGACAACCCGCCCATAAGCGCTATTCGCGCATGGCCGACGCCTGGACGGCGCTCGCCAACGAGCAGGATTGGCTCGACGGCGAAGTCCCGCCCGTTGCGGTCGACGCTCGTCCAAAGCGGAAGGCGTGAGCCGCTCGTTCTCGTGAATCTGCGTGTGAGACCGCTCACGGAAGGCAAGCGACTGATTTGGGATCATCCGGGAACATTCGATCGCGTTGATTTCCAGTTTCAGAAGGAGGTTTTGGCGATGGCTCCACGTCTGGCTCTTCTTTCCCTCATTCTCGCCTTTGGCGTCTCGGTCGCGTTCGCGACGGTGACGACGTTGCGGCAGGTGCATCTCGAGAACGCATCTGCCGTGGTCCACGCGGTGCGCAGTTAGCACTGCACCGGAACATTCGACGCCGCGGTGCGTAAGCGTTGCGAGACACCAGAACAAGCGAGAGCCCCATCATGGCCCATTCCGACCACGGCATCGTCAAGGACAAGCGCGGGGAGGAGCAGCCGCGCGACAAGGAGCGTGCACAGTCCGTGCACAAGACGAACCCGAAAGGCTCGCCTTCGCGTGAAGCGACGCGCGATCCCAAGCTGAACGACAATAGCAAGACGCCAGGCTCCGGCGCGATGCCGGACGGCTCGAGCGACGCGACAGGTTAATTCTCACGAGGAACGAATCCCCGCGGGAAAAGTCGACGGATTGCTTCCGGTTGTCATGCCCCCGGTGCGCCGGAAGCAATCTCCAAGGACGGCCCTGGCACCCACCGTGCCGGGGCCGTTTGCTTATGTTCATCAGCCGCCGGTGCCGCTCTCTGGATCCCCCTGAGTATGTCCGACAGGTCCGCGGCTGAACACGCCAAAGCTGCTCGACTTCACGCCCACGGCGGCATCGACGCCGGCGGCGGTCAGTCCAACCCTGAGGAGTTCGCGGACTGCGGCCGCCCGCGTCGGCATTCGGTGCTTGAACCGGAAATCGTCGATGGCGGCCAGCTCTTCCGGCGAGAGCATGACCTGAAGGCGCTCGGCGCGAAGGTCGTTCATGGCGATCACGCGAATTGAGTAAGTTGAGTAGTTTACTCAACGAACAAGGCTGGCGAGAGTTCCGCAAGAGGCGATGAAGTCTCTCAATGAGTAAAAATGCACAATGAAATCAGCTGGTTAATTTTGAAGCGTATTCTGCCATGGCGCATTCTTCTCGAAAGGAAGGAGAGGCTATGACGGCTGAAGTCAGGTTGACTCGCAAGCTTTCCGAAGAGCCGGAAGCGTCCAAGCCAGTGCGGCCAAGCCACCAGAAAGTTGTCGATCAGGCCGAGCGCTGGGCCAACAGCCCGGGGCTCCAGCCGTCGCAATCGCAGATTTCGACGACGGCGAAAGCGAGCTGGTTTAGGGCTTCACGAAGCGGGAGCCCTTCGCCGATGGCGAGTGGGCACGGCGACCGAGCGAGACGATGCGAAGCTTGCGCCTGAGCCACCAGGCCGTCACGGAAACGGTGGCCCAGACCGTCAACGCGGCGATGAAACCGAGCGCGACGCTTGCGCCGACGGTGGCATGGAAGACGGCAGCGAACGCCGCGAGGCCGATGCTGCCGAGTGCTGCACCTGGCGCATCGAGCGCTGCGGCCTTCTGCCCGCGACGCCGCCCGCTCAGCCCGGCCTTCTCCTTGGCGTGACGTTCGTGGCTTTCTATCAGGGGCGCGCTGGCACAGAAGATGGCCGGAAGTGCAAGGAAGAGCCCGCCGACGGCAACGCCGAAATGCGAGCCGATGACTCCCGCGAGCACCGTCGCGCAGCCGCCGAGCGCGAAGCGAACGGCGTATTCGTACCACCGCGTCTGTTTCAGTGCCGATGACGACAGCTTCACCAGCATCAGGCGGCACCTCCCAAACCGGCGAGCAGACCGAAGGCGACCCCGAGCCATACGGCAAAGGCAAGGATCGTCGCGGGGAGCGCGCCAAGGCGGATCCTCATCAGGAGATGGCAGACGACGAGGCAGTAGCAGGCGAGCGCGATAGCGCCATATATCATCGTCCAGCTTCCGGCCGCAGCATATTGCGGGCCGTGCTGGACCACGGCGATGCCGAGGGTGGCCAGCGCGACCGACGGCGCCGCGCCGAGAAGCCCGGCAAAGCTCTTTGGCCGCAGCATGTCAGCGAAGATGGCGAAGACGGATACGATCAGCCCGCCGGCGACGAAGCGCACGAGATATTCCGTCATGGCCATACCCGCGAGGCTTCGGGCCGCTGCTGCGGTGATTTCGCCAGTGTGAACCGCCTGAACAGTCGCTCGACGACGACGCCGAGCGCGAAGCCTGCCACCACGTCGCTGATCCAGTGTGCCAGCAGCGCCACGCGCGTCAGCGACAACGCCACGGCGAGTGAGCGTGCAAAGCGGCGCGAGGCCGGCGGCAACAGGCCGGCCGCCGAGGCGAGGGCGCCCATATGCACGGCGTGACCCGAGGGAAACGCGTCGTTGGGGCGTCCCGAATAAGGAATACCGTGCCGGTGGCCGCTCATCGTGAGCCGGTCAGGCCTCGTCTGGTCGAATGCGGATTTCAAGACATGCGGCACTATCGCCGTCACCAGCGATACCACCAGGACGTGATCGGCAACGGAACGCCGCTGCGGATACCGGATGCAGGTGTAGAGCCATCCCGCCGCAGCGAGCGCGAGCAGCACATGCTCATCGGCGCCCCAGGTCATCGCCTGGGCGGCATGCTCGAGGCCTGAGTTGGTATTGCGTGCGATCCCGTCGGCGATCGCCGTATCGATCCGGGTGGGTTTCACTGTTACGAGCGCCATCGGTCCGCCGGCGAGTTTTCCTCCATCACAATTTTGTAAAGCCCGGATGCATAGAAGGTTCCTGAGTTCTACCCGGGCCTCAGTCCGCGGCGCCGCAACTACGGTTGCCCGGAGCCACCGGCGGCGCCATAGACTTGTCCCGTCGCATAGCTTGCGTCGGCGGCGGCAAGCTGCACGTAGATCGAGGCGAGCTCGACGGGCTGGCCGGGACGGCCGAGCGGTGTCATGCCGCCAAATCTTTCGAGCTTCGGACAGCGGGCTACGGGATTGGTCAAGTCGGTATCCGCCATGGGCGCGTTTCCTTTCGCTGCCGAGGACGACAGCGAAGCCGACGCGAGCGTTCCGCTCGCGGCGTGAACGACGTGCCGGCGGGGCAGTTCTTGCTGTAGTTCGACATCATGCTCTCCGCGATGGTCGAGGCTCAATGCGCGGAGACGCTTGTCGTTGCCAAGCGAAGACGCCGGGCCGGCCGGCGTCCTTCAGCAATGCGCTACTTGGATTGACCGACGCTCGGTGCCGTGCCGAGGTTCTTGGCCATGTCGAGGTGGTGCTTCAACGCGGGGAGCGTCTTGCCGGCCCAATCCTTCAGTTGGGCATTGTCTCCACCCTTGGCGTAACGCTCGAACAGCGACACTGCATCTTCATGCGCGCTGACCTGATAAGAGTTATAGTCCGAGCTGAAGTCCTTGCCGTTCGCACTCTTGAGCTTGTCGAGCTTGCTCTGATGCGAGCTGTCGAGTGCCGTCGGCAGCGTGGCTTGCACCTTGCCATTGCCGACCAGACCTTTGAGCTCGCTGCTGGTCTTGGTGTGATCGGTGATCATCTGCTTCGCGAAGGTTTTCTCCTCCGCATTGCCCTTCTGCTCGGCGAGCTTGCTTGATTCGATCTCGAACATGTCGCTGATCGCGACCTGCTTCACAAAATCGGCGGTCGTAGGCGCAACGCCGAGCGCCGAATTAACGCCGGTCTTTTCGCCAAGCGACTGGGCGAGCGCGGGGCTTGCGAAAAAGATGCAGGCAAGGGCGATGATAGTGCGTTTCATGGTCGAATCCCTCCGATGGGTCGCGCGGCGGCTTGCCGGCGACGTTGCGCCGACCAACACGCCGCCTGACCCGAGGTTCCAAACGGTTAGTCTGTAGGCCTTCTGCCGCTGCGAGGATTGATCGGATCGGTCGCCTTTCGCCGCAGCCGCTCCGGAAGGAAAGGCTCCGTCGGCGTGGGGGTCGCATCAGCGCGTACGTCCGCGTGGTGCTGCGCCCGCTCATGCGGCGTGCGGTTGTCGTTGATCTGCCGCTTGACGTCGAGGCCTCCGACCGGATCGTTGACGCCGTGCTGGATGTCGCGGAAGTCACTCATTGTTCACCTCATTGCTTCCCGGGCAGGATCGATTCGAACATCTGGCGCGCCGCTCCCTTGATCATCCCGCTTTCGTTCGGATCGCCCTTCATCAGGGCGAGCGAGAAATTCTTCGCCTGCTGGAGCGTGATGTGCGGCGGCAGCGGCGGCACCTCGGGATCGGTTTTCACCTCCAGCACGACCGGCATCTCGCTCGCCAGCGCCTGCTCCCAGGCGGAGCCGAGCAGCTGAGGGCTGTCGACGAAGATGCCGGTGAGGCCGATCAGCTCGGCGAAGCGCGAATAGGAGACATCGGGAATGCGCTGCGAAGCCTCGAATTTGGGATCGCCGTTGATGATGCGCTGCTCCCAGGTGACCTGGTTTAGATCTTCGTTGTTGAAGACGCAGACGATGAAGCGTGGATCCCGCCACGAGCGCCAGTATTTCGCAGCCGTGATCAGTTCGGCCATGTTGTTCATTTGCATCGCGCCATCGCCGACCAGCGCGATCACCGGCCGGTCCGGCTGGGCGTATTTCGCGGCGAGCGCATAAGGAACCGCGGCGCCCATCGAGGCGAGACCGCCGGACAGCGAAGCCGTCATGCCGCGCCGCATCTTCAGGTCCCGCGCGAACCAGTTGGCACAGGAGCCGGAATCGCTGGTGATGATGGCCCGGTCGGGCAGGCGCGAGGACAGTTCCTAGGCGACGAGCTGCGGATTGACGGGCGCCGCAGGCTGATGCGCGCGTTCGTCCAGTGTCTTCCACCATCCGGCAACATCGTCTTCAATACCCCGGCGCCAGGCGCCGTCGGCTTTGGGCTCAAGCCGCGGCAGCAATGCGCGCAGCGTCTCGGCGGCGTCGCCGACGAGGCCGACCTCCATGGGAAAGCGGATCGACAGCATGCTGGCGTCGATATCGATCTGAACGCCGCGCGCGCTGCCTTCCTTGGGCAGGAATTCGGCGTAGGGAAAGGCCGAGCCGACCATCAGCAGGGTGTCGCACTCCATCATCATGTTGTAGCTGGGCTCGGTGCCGAGCAGGCCGATCGAGCCTGTGACCCACGGCAGGTCGTCGGGCAGTGCGGCCTTGCCGAGCAGTGCCTTGGCGCAGCCGGCCGACAGCCGCTCGGCAACCGCGATCACCTCGTCGGTGGCGTGAAGCGCGCCGGCGCCGACCAGCATCGCGACCTTCTTGCCGGCGTTGAGCACTTCCGCGGCGCGGTCGAGATCGGCCTCACGTGGCATGATGCTGGGTGGGCTGTAGCCGATGCCGGAATGCAGCGTGCCGTGTTCACGGGGCGGATCCGCATAAGGCTCCTCCTGCAGGTCGTTGGGCAGGATGATCACGGTCGGGGTCCGCCGCGCCAGCGCAATCCGCACCGCGCGGTCGATCAGGTGCCGCACTTGCGCAGGCGAGGATGCCTGCATGACGTAGGCGCCGGCAACGTCCTTGAACATCGAGACAAGATCGAGTTCCTGCTGATAGTGCCCGCCGAGGGCGTTGCGCGACTGCTGGCCGACAATCGCCAGCACCGGCTGGTGATCGAGCAGCGCATCGTAGAGCCCGGTGACGAGATGCGAAGCGCCGGGGCCGGAGGTTGCAATGCAGACGCCGAGTTCGCCCGAGAATTTTGCGTAGGCGGTCGCCATGAACGCTGCCATTTCCTCATGCCGCGCCTGCACGAAGCCGATCTTGCCGTCGGCTCGGTTCATCGCACCGAACACGCCGTTGATGCCGTCGCCGGGATAGCCGAAGATGTGGCGCACGCCCCATTGATGCAGACGCTGGACGATGAAGTCGGAGACCGTCTGGGACATTGCGTGTGGCCCTTGGTTTGTCAGGTGCATGAAACTCAGAGAACGGCTCGTTTGGTGCGATGTTCCTGACCGCTCGCGGAACATGCACCGGAACGATCCCGTGCCCATCCGGTTGGTTTTGCACGTGGCTGAGCGGAGAATTGCGATGTTGAACCAAGACGAACTGGATCGCAGTGAGACGGGCCGTTTGATCGGCAGCGACAAGGTCGAGGGAACATTGGTCTATGGCGCCGATCGCAACCGGATCGGTTCGATCGAACGCGTGATGATCGACAAGATCAGTGGCCAGGTTTCCTACGCCGTCCTCGGCTTTGGTGGATTCCTGGGACTGGGCAACGACCACTATCCGTTGCCTTGGCAGTCGCTGAAATACGACACCGAGCTTGGCGGTTATGTCACCGGCATCACCACCAAGGAGCTGGAAGGCGCGCCCAAATATGGCTCACGAAGCGATTGGAACTGGAGTGATGACGCCGCCGTGCGTGGTATCAACTCCTATTACGGCGTCCCCTTCGCTTAACGTTTCAGGAAAGGAAGCTCGATGAGCAAGGAACGGCCCAATGACGATCCCCGGCAGCAGAACGACTGGGGTTCGCACCGACAGACGGACAAGCCCTGGAAGGGCAATCCCGAGAAGGAGCAGGGATCGGACGAGGAGAAGCCCGATCTCGAGAAGTGGCACGAGACGAAGACGCACTGAAGGTGCGCCCATGGCAATCTTGAGCAAGCCCCGCGTCCATGGTGCCGCGTTGCTCGTTTGAGCCGTGCAATCACGAATGACAGCGCGCTGGCGCAGACCATGCCGGCGCAGCGCCAGCAATTTCACCGGAGCTCACCCCACCGCCTGGTCCCGCCCCGGCCCCGCATGCACATGCACCTGCTTGGCGTGCAGCGGCTCCCCGCATTCCGAGCATACGATCACGGGATCGAACAGCTTGCCGCAAATCTTGTGCTCGTGCAGCAGCGGTCGGCCGCGCTCGTCGCCCATATGGGTGTTGCCCCAATGCACCATCGCCATGATGATCGGGTAGAGGTCGAGCCCCTTCTCAGTGAGGATGTATTCGTAGCGCTTCGGTGCCTCGGAATACGGGACGCGGCGCAGGATGCCGAAGCGGACCAGCTTCTTCAGCCGCTCGGAGAGCAGATGACGCGTGATCTGGAGCGAGGACTGCAATGCCTCGAACCGGCGCACCCGCAAGAAGCATTCGCGCAGGATCAGACCGCGTCCAGCGGTCGCCGACAACGGCGACGGTGCGGGAGAGCGAGCAGGGCTCCTCGTCCAGCGTGTCCCATTTCATGGTGCGGTCTCCAGCGACAATCAGTCTGAAAAAGGAGCTAACATGAATAGCCAGCGCAATTTCGTAGCAAGGCTACCACTCTCCCCCTGAATTTGACAGTTCTATTTCGGAACTATAGTCTTCGGTAAACTGCCCGCCGCATGTCTATAGCGGCTCACCGGAGGAGGCGACCTTGCCCAAGCGAAACGCCACAGCGGCCGTCATCGGGGCCGGCGATTTCATCGGCTCCGAAATCGCCAGGAAGTTTGCCGCCGAGGGGTTCTCGATCTTCGCCGGCCGCCGCAATGGCGACAAGCTCGCGCCGTTGGTGCAAGATATCGAAGCTGCCGGCGGTGACATCCACGCGCGCTCGCTTGATGCGCGGAAGGAGGATGAAGTCATCGCCTTCCTCAACGACGCCGACAAGCACGCGCCGTTGGAAGTCTGCATCTTCAATGTCGGCGCCAACGTCAATTTTCCGATCCTCGACACCACGGAGCGCGTGTTCCGGAAAGTGTGGGAGATGGCCTGCTATTCCGGCTTCCTTGCGGGACGCGAGGCGGCGCGGCTGATGCTGCCGCGCGGCGGCGGCAACATCTTCTTCACTGGCGCCACCGCCTCCTTGCGCGGCGGCAGCGGCTATGCTGCCTTCGCCAGCGCCAAGTTCGGCCTGCGCGCGGTGGCGCAGGCGATGGCGCGCGAGCTCGGGCCTAAGAACATCCACGTCGCCCATCTCGTCATCGATTCCGGGGTCGACACCGAATGGGTGCGGCAGCGCAGGCTCGAAGCGCTCGGGCCGAATGCACTGGACGATCCTGACCTCCTGATGCCGCCGTCGTCGGTCGCGAACGCCTATTGGCAGCTCTACCAGCAGCCGAAGAGCGCCTGGACCTTCGAGATGGAGATACGCCCGTTCGGAGAGAAATGGTGACCGCGGCGCAATAGTCCGGCTAGACTGACCTTAACATCAAGCAAATTCCGGGAGGTACTTAAGTGAAGACCGCGATTACCGAACTGTTCGGCATCGAGCACCCCATCATTCAGGGCGGCATGCATTTCGTCGGCTTTGCCGAGCTGGCCGCCGCCGTCTCCAATGCCGGCGGGCTCGGCATCATCACCGGTCTCACGCAGAAGACGCCGGAATTGCTCGCGAAGGAGATCGCGCGCTGCCGCGACATGACCGACAAGCCGTTCGGCGTGAACCTCACCTTCCTGCCGACCTTCTCGGCGCCGCCCTACCCGGAATACATTGCGGCCATTGTCGAAGGTGGCATCAAGGCGGTGGAGACCGCAGGCCGCAGCCCGGAAGCCTACATGCCGGCCCTGAAGGCGGCCGGCATCAAGGTCATCCACAAATGCACCTCGGTGCGCCACTCCCTGAAAGCCGAACGCATCGGCTGCGATGCCGTCAGCGTCGACGGTTTCGAGTGTGGCGGACATCCCGGCGAGGACGACATTCCCAACATGATCCTGCTGCCGCGCGCGGCGGAAGAGCTGAAGATCCCGTTCGTCGCCTCAGGCGGCATGGCCGACGGACGCAGCCTGGTCGCAGCGCTCGCGCTGGGCGCGGCGGGCATGAACATGGGCACGCGTTTCATCGCCACCAAGGAAGCGCCGGTGCATCAGAACGTGAAGAATGCGCTCGTCGCAGCGACCGAGCTCGACACCCGCCTGATCATGCGGAGCTTGCGCAACACCGAGCGCGTGCTGAAGAACGCCAATGTCGACCGCCTGCTCGAGATCGAGCGCGCGAAGGGCGACAAGCTCACGATCGACGACATCCACGACCAGGTCGCGGGCGTCTATCCCAGGATCATGCTGGACGGCCAGATGGACGCCGGCGCCTGGAGCTGCGGCATGGTCGCAGGCCTGATCCACGATATCCCATCCTGCAAGGAGCTCATTGATCGCATCATGGGCGAGGCGGAAACCATCATCCGCAGCCGCCTGATCGGGTTCCTGGACGGGACGGAAGCGACGCGAAAGGTCGCCTGACACCGTCAAACTTCTTAACCACGGCGGCATTTGACCGCTGGAATTGCGCGCGGCGCCTCCTAGATAGGGATAAATTATCCTTTAATAGTTTCAGGAGGCGTCCGTGGTCCTGAAAACCGTTCCCTTCGCAATGGCTCTTGCCCTCGTGATCGCAGGGGGTGGCATTGCGCGCGCTGACGACGACAAGCCCGGCGAATATCTCGGGCTCGATCTCTCCAAGGCCGTTCTGTCGCCGAAGCGTCTCGGGCCGGAGACGCGCTTCGCGCCGCTCGCACTCGAAGCGCGCGGGGGCGTCGAGGCGCAGGCTCGCGCTGAGCCTGTCGACGTGCCGAAGAAGGTCGCGGCCGAGCGCGTTCGTGTGGCCGAGCCGAAGGCCGCTCATGCCAGGAGCGCACAGGCGCGCGGCGCGGCCCGTGCGAAGCTTGCGCGCCGCCACGGCAATCCGCTCGACGCGCAGGCAATGGATACCCGCATCCAGACCTGGCCATGCCGCTCCGGCGGCATCTGCAACTGGAAGCGTTAGTCGAGGCCAAGGCCGTCATCGCCGCGTCGCAAAACCGTAGGCGCGGAGTCAAGAAACCGTAAGCTGGGAGTCAAGGAGCGCAGGCACCTTCCGTCGTGATTCGACGAAGGTTTCCTGAATGGCAACGCTCCGCGCTCCGCGCGCATGGACTCGGCGGCAGTTCCTCGTCCGCTCCGCCTCCAGCCTCGCGATCGCCTCGCTTGCGAAGCCCTCCATCAGTCGTGCCGCCGACCGCCCCCAGATCGCGGGCGGAATCCAGTCCGGCGACGTCTCGGACGGCTCGGCCGTGATCTGGGCGCGCGCCGACCGGCCTGCGCGGATGCTGGTAGAGTGCTCGACCGTCGAGAGCTTCAAAACGATCATTGCGTCGGCTTCCGGCGATGCACTGCCCGACGCCGATTTCACCTCGAAGCTGCTGCTGACGGATCTGCCACCGGGCCAGGATGTCTTCTACCGCGTGCGCTTCGCCGACGTTGCCACTGGTCTCGCCGGCGAAAGCCGCCTCGGCCATTTCCGCACCGCGCCGGTTGCCGGCCAGTCGATTTCGTTCCTGTGGTCCGGCGATACCGCGGGGCAGGGCTGGGGCATCGACGTCTCGCGCGGCGGCTATCGCAGCTATCGGACCATGCTCGACAACCGTCCGGACTTCTTCATCCACTCCGGCGACCACATCTATGCCGACTGCCCGATTCCTTCCGAGTTGAAACTGCCGAACGGCGAGACCTGGCGCAATGTCGTGACCGAAGAAAAGTCCGAAGTCGCGCATACCCTGGCGCAGTTCCGCGGCAACTACAAATACAACCACCTCGACCAGCACTTCCGTGCCTTCCACGCTGAGGTGCCGATGTTCGCGCAATGGGACGATCACGAGGTCACCAACGACTGGTCACCGATCGGAAGCCATGATGATGCCGGTTACGCCGATGACGGCACCCCGCGCCTGGTCGCGCGCGCCCGCCGCGCCTTCTTCGACTTCATGCCGATCCGCGACATCGGCGCGCGGCAGGGCCGGGTCTATCGCAAGATCGCCTACGGCCCGCTGCTCGACGTCTTCATGATCGACATGCGCAGCTTTCGCGATGAGACCTGGAACAAGGGCGCCGACCATCGCGGCTGGATCCTCGGAACCGAGCAGCTCGCCTGGCTCAAGCGGGAGCTCGCCGCCTCGCGCGCAACCTGGAAGGTGATCGCGGCCGACCTGCCGATCGGCCTGATCAGCCTGGACGCCGTCGCCCTCGGCAACGGGCCGCCCGATCGGCGCGAGCACGAGATCGCCGATCTGCTCTCCTCCATCAAGCGCTCCGGCATCCGCAACATCGTCTGGCTCACCGCCGATATGCACTACACCGCCGCGCACTACTACGACCCGAACAAGGCGCAATTCCAGGATTTCGAGCCGTTCTGGGAGTTCGTCTCCGGCCCGTTGCATGCCGGCAGCTGGGCGCCTGGCGAGCTCGACGACACCTTTGGCCCGGTCGCGATGTATCAGCAGGGCTGCAGCGCAGCGCAGGGCGAGAACCTCGCGCCATGTTTCGGACTGCAGTTCTTCGGCAGGGTCGACATCGATGGCCGCAGCGGTGTGATGACCGTGACCTTGAAGGATGTGGACAATCGTCACCTCTGGTCGGTTGATATCGTGCCGCAGCCGCAGGGGCGGCCGGCCGTGGTGGCGCAGCATTCCTAGCTGCGAACCCGATCTTGATGATTGGCTGGCCGGCGACTCGCGCGCTATAGTCGCTACTCTCGCCGCCTCGTTTCCATCAGCGAAGAGTCTGCTCACGCGGCATTGCCGCGGGCATCGGCGGCTGCGATCTCTCAGGAGCCTGTTTCATGGACCATCTGAAAACACAGGGCATCAGCTTGCCCAAGCTCGGCCTCGGTACCTTCCGCATGCAGGGCGATGCCTGCCGCGCCGCAGTCGAGAGCGCGCTGTCGATCGGCTATCGCCACCTCGATACTGCCGAGATGTATGCCAATGAGGAGCCGATCGGCTCGGCCGTCGCGTCGTCGCGCGTGCCGCGCGACGAGCTGCACGTCACCACAAAAGTCTGGCACGAGAACCTCGCCCCTGACGCGATCCGGCGCGCCTTCGATGCCAGCCTGAAGAAGCTCAGGCTCGACCATGTCGATCTCTATCTCGTGCACTGGCCGTCGAAGGCTGCGAACTGGGGTGCGGTGTTCGAGACCCTGATGAAGCTCAAGGAGGAGGGGCGCACGCGAGCCATTGGCGTTGCCAATTTCACCACGGCGCTGCTCAAGGTCGCGGTCGAGGACATCAAGGCGCCGATCGCCTGCAACCAGGTCGAATATCATGCCATGCTCGATCAATCGAAGGTGCTCGGCTATCTCCAGGCCAAGTCGATTCCGCTCGTCGCTTATTGTCCTCTGGCGCAGGGGCGCATCGCCTCGGACCCGGTGCTGGCCGAGATCGGCGCCAGGCACGGCGCGACCGCCGCGCAGGTCGCGTTGAAATGGCTGCTCGACCAGGACGGCGTCGCCGCAATCCCGAAGGCCTCGCGCCGCGAGAGCCAACAGGCCAATCTCGACGCGCTGAAGATCACGCTCGACGATTCCGACCGCAAGAAAATCGCCGCGCTGTCGAAGGACAGGCGCTGCGTCAATCCCGGCTTCGCGCCGGCGTGGGATTAGCTCGAGTGCTCAGGCAATAGAAATGGCCCCGTGAGGGGCCATTTTCATTCGCGTTGCGCATTAGTCCCAGTGATGGTGGCGGTGGCTGCGCTTGATCACGACCACTCGGTCTCCGCGATGGTGGCGGTGCCAGCCGCGGTCCTGATGGTGCATGCGATATTCGGCGCGGGCGCCGTACGGACCGTGATGATGATGACCGCGCTTGATCACCACCGTCTCTGCGCTTGCCAGCGTCGGCGCCGCGATCACGAGCGCACCCAGAGCCGCAACCACATAACCAAGTTTCTTCATGATGTCCTCCTCCAAACGAATGCACATCTAAACCGCAGATCGGCGCGAACGTTCCGGAGCAACGGGAAGAGAATTCTGAATGGATGTTCAGGTGAGCATGATCCGGACTCAAAGAGCCGCGTCAGCGCAAAGTGTGCGGCGGTTTCCGATTGGATCATGCTTGGGGATGACGGCTAATCGCAGCGTAGCTGCGCGGGCGTTGGTGCGCCGGTCGCGACGTACTTGCCGTCTTTGATCGTGTACTCGCCGCGCTCGCTGCGATTGTAGATCGCGCGCAGGCTGCCGTCCTTCTGCAGTAGGAGTCCGAATTCGCGAGTCTGATGCAGCGCCGGGAAGAACACCATCACGTCGAGCAGGCCCTCGGCATTGACTGTGGCCGACACCACCTCGTTCTCGTCTTTGGCTTCGCCGAAATTGCGCCGGTACATCACCCGGCCATCCTTCCTGATCTCGTAGGTCAGGAGCGCCCCCTTGTCGCGGTCTGGCCGGGCCGCGCAGTCGACCGCCCACGAGCCGAGCAGGCCCCATTGCTCGACGGTCGCGGCCAGCGTCTCGGCACCGGCCATGGAGGTGAACGCAACCCACAGCACTACAGCCGCGATCCAGCGGTTCAAACGTCGCATCATGTCCTGAAAAACCCCGCCTCGAAGACTTCCAAAGTGTACCATCGCGCCCGCGGCCGTTCCACGGCGGCCGGCGATCACTCGTGAATTTGATCCGCGTCAATGAGGCAGCGCATTTCGAGGGTAGGATGGCATTCCCGAAGGCGAACGTGGATAGACCAATGCTGAATCAAGTCGTGGATTTTGCGGGCGAAGTGCTGCCGGGGAGCTGTGCCGTACCGCCTTACTCGGAGGCGGCGTTTCTGACCGAACTGGGCGATCGCTTGCGGTCCTCGCGCATGCGTTGCGACCTCTCGCGCCGCGAGCTCGCCCGCCGCTCCGGAATCTCCGAGCGCTATATCGCCCAGATCGAGGCTGGCAAGGGCAACGTCTCGATCGTCCTGTTGCTGAGGCTCGCCTCCGCGATCCACGGCAGTCAGCCACAGGTGGCCTGACGCTTCGAGGTGACGGCCATGGGGCAGCTCGTACTCGCGGCCAAGGTCACCCATGTTCCATCACTGATGTTGTCGGAGCAGCCCGGCAGCCCGCTGCGTGCCGCGCGAGAGCCGGCGGTCAGCTCCTTGCGCGAGCTGCGCCGGCGAGCGAAAGAGCGCGGCGTCACCAGCTTCGTGGTGTTCGATACCCACTGGCTCTCCAATTTCGGCTACCACGTCAACGCCAATGCGCGGCATCGCGGCTCGTTCACGAGCCACGAGGCGCCGCAGATGATCCAGGATCTGCGCTACGATCTGCCGGGTGATACGCGCCTCGCCGAGGCTATCGCGGGCAGGGCGGCAGACGCGGGTCTCAACGTCACCGCCCACCAGGTGGCCAGCCTCGGGCTCGAATACGGCACCATCGTGCCGATGCACTACATGAACCCGGACGGTTTTGCGAAGGTGGTCTCGGTCGCCTCGCCCCTGTTCACCTCGTTCGAGGAGAGCCGGATCCTCGGTGAAGCCACTCGCCGCGCAATCGATGAATCCGATGAACGGGTCGCAGTCCTCGCCAGCGGGTCGCTCTCGCACCGGCTCTGGCCGAACAAGAAGCTCGGCCCCGAGGCGTGGACGTCGGTCGCCAGCGAGTTCAATCGTCAGGTCGACCTGCGCGTGCTCGAGCTGTGGCAGAGCCGCCGCTATCGCGAATTCCTCGACATGCTTCCGGACTATGCCACCAAGTGCAACGGCGAAGGCGGCATGGCCGACACCATCATGCTGTTCGCCGCGCTGGGCTGGTATGACTACTGCGGCACCGCCGAGCAGCTTTGCGACTATTTTCCATCCTCCGGGAGCGGCCAGGTCAACGTGGAGTTTCACGTCGGGGCGTGAGGCAGCAGCTTCAGGCCCGCTTCTCCACATTGGCGCTGCGGGCCGGCACGCCGAACTCCTTGCGGCAGACCTCGGCCAGCACGGCGATGCCGTCGCGGATCTGCTGATGCGTGGGGCTCGCAAAGCACAGCGCAGCCGCGAGCTGGAATGGCCCTTGTTGGTCGACCATTCCGGCCCCGGATTGATCGAGACGCCGGCGGCGAGCGCGGCCTGGTACAGCTTCAGCGTATCGACCTGGTCGGGCAGCTTCACCCAGAGGAAGATGCCGCCCTTGGGCTCCTCGAATTCGGCGGCCGTCCCGAACTGCTCGTTGAGCGCTTCCATCAGCGTGTCGAGCTTGGTGCGCAGCGCCTTCGTCAGGGCCGGCACATGGCTTGCGAAATGCGGCTTGCAATAGGTGGCGAGTACCATCTGCTCGAGCGCACCGGACCCGGCATCGGTCTTCAGCGACAGCATCCGCGACATCACCTCCCAGGGCGCCACGACGAAGCCGACGCGCAGCGCCGGCGCGATCGACTTCGAGAACGAGCCGATATGGATTACGCCGCCGTTCGGACTCATGGCGTAGATCGCCGGCGGCCGCTGCCCCGACCAGACGAGGTCGGCGTAACAATCGTCTTCGAAGATAGGCACGCCATACTCCGTCGCGAGCCGCACCAGTTCGGCGCGGCGGCTCTCGGGCATGATGCTGCCGGTCGGGTTCTGCACGGTCGGGATGGTGTAGATGTATTTCGGGCGGATGCCGCGGCTCTTCAGGTCGGCCAGCGTCGTCGCCAGCACGTCCATGCGCATGCCGTCCTTGTCGAGGGGAATGCCGACGACATTGACCCCGAGCCGCGTCAGGCGGTTCAACGACCCCTGATAGCTGTCCTGCTCGAAGATCACGGTGTCGCCGCGCGTCAGCAGCGTGGCGTTGACGAGATCGAGCGCCTGGAGGGAGCCCGAGACGATCAAGAGATCGTCCACCGTGCAGGTGATACCGGCATCGCGCTTGAGTTTCGTCACCAGGAATTCGCGCAATGGGAGGTAGCCCTGCGGACCGTGTGCCAGACCGTAAGTGGCGAGCGAGCGGCCCTCGCGCCGCAGCACCGTGTTGGTCGCTTCGATCAGCTCGTCGAGCGGCACCTGTTCGGAATCATTGTTGCCGCCGACGAAGCTGTACTTGGCAAGCCCCGTCCAGCGCGCAGAGGGGGCCGGCAGCCCTGCCGGAAACAGGGGCGCGAAACTGAAGCTGGACGTCATGGGCTTTCCTCGTTTTGTTCTTTTTTGGCGGCCGGCCTTGGCGCCGACCATGCTATTTCGATCGTGACATCATGCCAGTGTTTTGCCCGACGGGTCAAAGGGAATTCGTAAAATCCGCATCGGATCGCGCGTCTTCGACAAGCCATTGATTTTGCAGATGTGGCCTACTGTGCATGGGGTTGTTTTCGCGTTTTCGATCCGTGCTCGCGCCAGCACCTGCGCAGCGTGGCGCGTCACTGTGGTTTGCCTCACCTACTTGCCGGCCGTCCGGGTCGGGCGGCCCTGGCTGATGAAAGCGTAATGCGCATTGGCGATGCCGCCAACCATGAGGGCCTCGACCACCGGCTCGGCGACCTCGCCCGTGGCGGCCCAGTCGACCAGGAAGTTGGCCCCGGTCCCGCCGCGCACGTCATCGGTCGGAATGAAGATCGAGATGGTGGCGAGCGGTTTCAGCGCGACCGGCGCCTTCAGATAGCTCTCAACCTGCTTGCCTGCGGTGTCGAAATAGGCGATGCGTTTGACGACCAGCGGCTGGGTCTCGGAGGCGTTGTGCACGCTCAAGGTCACCGAGAAGTCGACGCGCAGCTTGCCCTGGCTCATCGCGACGCTGGAATATGCGGGCACGTAGAACCCACCGGAAACGGCGAGGTCCTCCTTCGGCAGAGCAGTGAGCGAATCGGCAAAGTTTTGTTCGATATTGACCTTGGATTGCGCTGTGAGCGAATCGGCAAAGGCGAGGGGACCTAGTACCCGGAATCAGAGCTGAGTGATACGGCGGCCTTTGAAACGGCGTTGACGGACCTTTTTCTTGGTCCAGACGAAGGGCTCGGCTCTGTCGTTGTATGCGTTGACGTAGGCATCGATGTGTTCCTGAAGCTGCTTGAGGCTCGTGAAGGAGGTGCCGCTGAGCGACTGCCCCTGCAAGATGGAAAACCATACTTCGACCTGATTGAGCCATGACGCACTTGTCGGCGTGAAATGAAATTGCACGTTGGGGTGGGCCTTGAGCCAGTCCTCGTTCTTTTTATGGGTGTTGAGGTTGTCGAGGATGACGTGAAGCTTGCGGTTCGGAAAAGCCGCGGTGACGCTGTTCATGAAATCGAGAAACTCGACGCGGCGCCGGCGTTTTGAATGGGTCGCGATGATCTTTCCGGTGGCGACTTCGAGCGCCGCAAACAATGTTGTGGTGCCATGCCGCTTGTAATCGTGGCTTTGGCCGGTCAAGGCGCGGCCATTGGGCAACTTCAGATAACCCTGCGCTCGCTCCAAAGCCTGGATCGAGGGCTTCTCGTCCACGCACAGCACAATGGCCTTCGCCGGCGGCGCGACATAGAGGCCGACAACATCGGCGGCTTTGGCCGTAAAGTTCGGGTCGTTGCTCTCGCACCAGGACTTGCGAGCCACCAGGTCAATCTTGTGGCTGCGCAGGAACCGCCAGACATATTGGACATCGACATCGCCCAGCGCCTCGGCCAGCAGGGGGCCGGTCCAGCGCGCAAACCCTTGCGGTGGCGGCTTATCCAGCAGCTTCAGAATCCGCTTGTCGGTCGTCTTCGTATAGATCGGCTGCTTGCCAGGCCGCGGCTTGTCTTGCAGCCCTTCAAGGCCATGGTCGGCATAGCGATGCCGCCAAAGGCTGACAATCCGCGGCTGGACCCCAACTTCCTTGGCGATCGACCGGGTGCTGCGCCCATCCGCCGCCAACAGAACTATCCGCGCCCGCTTCAAATCGCGCTGCAACGTCACCGGTGAGCGACAGCACGCCTCAAGCACCTTGCGATCTTTCCTCGAAAGGTGGACTTCTCTTGCTTCGGGTATCATCCCGACCTTGAATCACGACTCACGTTCCAAGAAAAGTGGGTACTAGCAGTATGGCTGCGACGAGCCCTCTCCGCATGTGACGAATTGCTCGCTTGCCGCACCGCAACCCGCCTCTAGGGTGCGGCAAAACGGACCAATATGGCATGCACGAACTCATTCGCGACATCACTCTCTCAATCCTGTTTGCCTGGATGCTGGGCCTGCTCGCCCATTTCTCCCGGCAACCGCTGATCCTGGCCTACCTTATCGCCGGCTTCTGCATAGGTCCATTCGGGGCCGGCTGGGTCCATTCGCAGGAATCGATCAGCGTCATCTCCGAGCTCGGCCTGATTTTCATGCTGTTCATGATTGGGCTCGAAATCGACCTGAAGAAGATCGTGCGGGCAGGGCGGGTGATCCTGTTCGCGGCGGGCAGTCAGCTGCTCGGCGGCTGTCTGCTCGGAGTTCTGTTCTTCGTCGGCATCGGCCTGTCGCTTGGCGGGGGGCATTTCGATGCCGTCTATCTCTGCGTCGCCTGCGCGCTGTCCAGCACCGTCATCATCGTCAAGGTGCTCTATGAGAAACGCGAGCTCGATACGCTGCCGGGCCGCATCACCCTCGGCGTCCTGGTGCTCCAGGACATCTTCGCGATTCTGTTCCTGGCAGTGCAGCCGAGCCTGGCCAATCTGCAGGTCACCGTCATCCTGCTCTCGATCGGCCGCGTCGCTGTGCTTGTTGCGGCCGCGCTTCTGGTCAGCCGCTACGTGCTGCCGCGCCTGTTCCACCAGATCGCCCGGCGGCCCGAGTTGATCCTGCTCGGCGCGCTGGCCTGGTGCTTCCTCGTTGCCGAGACCGCCGAGCGGCTCTCGCTGTCGCGCGAGATGGGTGCACTTATTGCCGGCGTGTCGCTCTCGACCTTCCCTTACGCCCTCGACGTGACCGCCAAGGTCACCACGCTGCGCGACTTCTTCATCACGCTGTTCTTCGTCGCGCTGGGGATGACCATCCCCGTGCCCGGCCTCTCGGTGATCGGACTTGCCTTGATGATCGCGGCGTTCACCGTGGTGAGCCGCCTCGTCACCACCTTCACCCCGCTCTACCTGATGAAGCAGGGCCTGCGAGCCAGCCTGTTGCCGGCGCTGAACCTCGCGCAGATCTCCGAGTTCTCGCTGGTGGTGATCCAGACCGGTATCGCCGACCACCATATCGCCGCGGAGACGGCAAATGCCGTCTCCTTCGCCTTCGTGGTGCTGGCGGTGCTCTCGACCTTCGTGATGACCCGCAGCGACGAGATCACCCGCTGGGCGATCGGCCCCCTGAAGCGGATCGGCCTGCGCGACCTCGACCATGGCAACGGCCATGCCGAGGACGGGCACGAGGGCGGCCATGGCGAAGCCCGCCGCGTCGTCATACTCGGCTTTTTCCGTGCCGCGAGCGCGTTGCTGGCCGAGATCGAGCGGCAGGCGCCGGTGCTGCTGGAGCAGATCACGGTGGTCGACTTCAACCCCAATGTGTACCAGACCCTGCTTTCGCGCGGCCTGCACGTGATCTACGGCGACATCAGCAATGTCGATACGCTGCTCCATGCCGGCATCGGCAAGTCCGAGATGATCATCCTCAGCGTGCCGGATTCGCTGCTGAAGGGCGCCACCAACGAGAAGCTGGTCCGCCACGTGCGCGCGCTCAATCCGACCGCGCTGATCGTCGCCACGGCCGACCTCCTGGCCGACGTCGGGGCGCTCTACGAGGCCGGCGCCAGCTACGTCACCGTGACCCGGCTCAGCGACGCCCATGAGTTGTTTACCGTGATCGAAGCCGCCCAGGCCGGCCTGCTTGCCGACAAGCGTGCCGAACTCGATCAGCGGCTCGGCGAGCGGCGCGAGGTGCTGCCCTGACGGCGTCCGGCCGCCTTCCTTGCGGGCCCTGCGCGCCTATATCCCTGGTATCTTCGGTGCAAGCCTGAAACCGCGTGGACGGGCTTGCCCCGGGGCATATGCGGTTGCGTTCAGGACACTAGTACCCACTTTTCTTGGAACGTGAGTCGTGATTCAAGGTCGGGATGATACCCGAAGCAAGAGAAGTCCACCTTTCGAGGAAAGATCGCAAGGTGCTTGAGGCGTGCTGTCGCTCACCGGTGACGTTGCAGCGCGATTTGAAGCGGGCGCGGATAGTTCTGTTGGCGGCGGATGGGCGCAGCACCCGGTCGATCGCCAAGGAAGTTGGGGTCCAGCCGCGGATTGTCAGCCTTTGGCGGCATCGCTATGCCGACCATGGCCTTGAAGGGCTGCAAGACAAGCCGCGGCCTGGCAAGCAGCCGATCTATACGAAGACGACCGACAAGCGGATTCTGAAGCTGCTGGATAAGCCGCCACCGCAAGGGTTTGCGCGCTGGACCGGCCCCCTGCTGGCCGAGGCGCTGGGCGATGTCGATGTCCAATATGTCTGGCGGTTCCTGCGCAGCCACAAGATTGACCTGGTGGCTCGCAAGTCCTGGTGCGAGAGCAACGACCCGAACTTTACGGCCAAAGCCGCCGATGTTGTCGGCCTCTATGTCGCGCCGCCGGCGAAGGCCATTGTGCTGTGCGTGGACGAGAAGCCCTCGATCCAGGCTTTGGAGCGAGCGCAGGGTTATCTGAAGTTGCCCAATGGCCGCGCCTTGACCGGCCAAAGCCACGATTACAAGCGGCATGGCACCACAACATTGTTTGCGGCGCTCGAAGTCGCCACCGGAAAGATCATCGCGACCCATTCAAAACGCCGGCGCCGCGTCGAGTTTCTCGATTTCATGAACAGCGTCACCGCGGCTTTTCCGAACCGCAAGCTTCACGTCATCCTCGACAACCTCAACACCCATAAAAAGAACGAGGACTGGCTCAAGGCCCACCCCAACGTGCAATTTCATTTCACGCCGACAAGTGCGTCATGGCTCAATCAGGTCGAAGTATGGTTTTCCATCTTGCAGGGGCAGTCGCTCAGCGGCACCTCCTTCACGAGCCTCAAGCAGCTTCAGGAACACATCGATGCCTACGTCAACGCATACAACGACAGAGCCGAGCCCTTCGTCTGGACCAAGAAAAAGGTCCGTCAACGCCGTTTCAAAGGCCGCCGTATCACTCAGCTCTGATTCCGGGTACTAGAGCATGATCCGGAAAGGTGTGCAGCGGTTTTCCGATCATGCTCAAACAAAAATCTAGAGCGCGGTGACGATTCATCCCGATCTCATCGCGCCATAGGCGCGTCAGGCTCCGACGCTGTCGATCAATTCTTCGTCGGCGATCGCAGCGAATGCGCGCACGACGCCTCTCTGCGCGGCTGCGTCCAGCGGCACGATCGGAAGCCTGGTCGCGGCGGACATCAAGCCAAGGATGTTGAGACCGTATTTGAGCGCGGCCGGACTTTCCCTGGACAGGCAGGCGATGAGCGGGATCAGGCGCTTGTGCAGATAACGGGCGGATTGCAGCCGGCCTTGCCTGACATGCGAGAAGATCGTGCGACAAAGATCCGGCGCGATGTTGGCGACTTCCGAGATCGCGCCGTCGCCGCCATCCGCGATGAAGCCGAATGCGGTGGTGTCGTCGCCGGAGAGAAAGCGAAAACTTGCCGGCAGGTTGCGGGACAGCCGCATCGGACGGGTGATGTTACCGCTCCCATCGCGCAGGCCGACGAACTGGCGGGACTCGACCAGACGCAGAAGCGTCTCGTCGGCGAGCGGGCGCAGCGTGCGGGAGGGATTGTCGTGCAGGATCACGGGCAGTCCGATCGCACCGGCGATGGTGCGGAAATGCGCGAGCATTCCTTCCTGCATCGGCTTGTTGTAGGCGGGCACGACCGACATGACGGCATCGGCGCCGGCCGCCTCCGCGCGCCGCGCAAGCTCGATAGCGTGGCTGGTTGCGTTGGATACCGCGCCTGCGATGATCCGCACGCGGCCGCGAGCGACGTCGACCGCGGTGCGAATGACGAGCTCCTGCTCGGCCGGCGAGAGCGTCGGCGCTTCCCCGGCCGTCTCGCAGACCACGATGGCCGGTACGCCGGCCGCGACTTGTCGCTCGCACAGAGCGGCAAATGCCTTGAGATCGATCGCATCTGCCGCATCGAACGGCGTCGGCAGGTCAGGAATGAATCCGGTGAACCAGGCGGCGGGAGGGATGAGCATTGGTTTTCCCCTGTTGGCGCTGGCTCAGGCGGCGCGCTGCGCGACGGTGGCGTTGGGGCGCCTGCCCATGTCGAGCTCGATCTCGCGCGGCAGCTCGACGATGGTTTCGGGATGCTGTCCGTTCTCGAACACCGCATATTTGATCGCCTGGGCGCGGCTGACGAACAGGCCGCCATAGAGGCCGTTCTGCTCCTGAGCGACCCATTGTCCCCGGTGATTGCGGCCGATGAAGACGATGGTCGAGGGCGAGCTGCACGAGGGAGGTTCGACGAGTTTCACGGGTTTGATCCTTCTGAACGAGGCCGGCTTCGGACGAGGTCCTTGCCGGCGTGCTCAATATCCTCAGTCGCGAATATGATTTCGAGGGCGGGTGAGCCGCGATCTCATAGGAAGGTCATAAAGCCGGAACTGTGCCGATCAGGCCGGATCAATGACGACGTGGATACCAGCGCGAACAGCGCGCCGAACGCGACGGCTTCGTCCCAATGATTGAGCGCAGCCCCGAACAGCGGCTCCCGCCTGACGAGGCTGGCGAGTGCGCACAGGACGATCGACATCCAGAGCAGGACGGCAAGGCTCCGGCCGAAGCCGACGCTGCCGAATGCGGCAAAGCCCATGAGCAGCACGAGGCGGACGGCGAAACGCGCGATCACGCGCGACGGGCTCAACGTGCGCGGCATGTCCGGAGCTTGCGGCATGGCGTCGATCCGTCGGGCGAGTCTAGCCGAAATTGTCGCAGACCACCGGCTCGCAGAGCGGATCCGGCACAGGACGGACGGCAGGACGAACGGAAGGAACGCTCGGCCGCGATACATCCGCCGCCAGCGCCCGCACATCGAGGAACGCCGACAGCAGGGCGAGCGCGAGGTCGGCATGGCGCGCCTCGACCGCGGCATCCAGCCAGTCCGGCAGCTCGCGCTCGCGCGAGAGCGCGCAATGCCACTCGCCCTCGTCATAGGCGATGCGGCGGACCTGCCAGATCGGCAGCTCCAGCTCCATCAGCAGCAGCGCCGCGTCCGCCCATGCCTCGGCGTCGATCAGGCGCGTGAGGCGTGCGGTGCGTTCGCTTTGCTCGAGGGACGGAAAGCGCCGGCAGGCATGCTCGATGATGTCGAGCATCAACGGCCGTGTCACCGCTGGTGCAGTGTGAAGCCGCCGGCTGAGGGAAGGCGGATCGTAGCGTCGGAGAGCAGCGGTCATGTCAGCCTCCTGGAGTTGGCGTCGGTCAGTCGGCCGGCTTCACCAAGATGGCCCGGAGGGCATTTGAAAACGAGATAGGGATCGGGCGAGAGATATAGGGATTTCATAAGTGCATGGAGTCTTCCGTCCAGGCGCCGGATCTTCGACTGTCATCTCCGCCGAAGGTGGCGGCTTATAGAAGCAGGGCTTTTTGAAAAGACCTTGACCACGGCTTGCTGTAACCACGATTGCGAGAGCGATGGTGGGCCGCGCCGCTGCGCTGCCGGCCCGGAACGACCGCCTGGAAAGCGTTGCCGGCGTCACGTCGCCGCCGGTCATGGCGTGCCGGCCTTTATGAGATTCCTATAACGTCGCCATAGGCCTCATCTCGAAAACCTATGTGCGCGGTGGCATGTCAGCGCGGTGAAGTTCCCGGCCGCGACGCGTTCGATCGCAGCAAGCGGCCCGCCGGAATCCAGAGACGGGCTATGCCGAAAACGTCTCAACCGAGGAGTATCGTCATGATGGACCTTCTGATGCTGGCGCTGGGCTTCGGCTTCTTCGCCCTCGCGATCGGCTACACCTACGCCTGCGAACGGCTGTGACGGAGCGGACCATGATCTTCGATTATACGCTCGCCGGCGCCGTCTCGTTCGGCCTCCTGATCTATCTCACCTACGCACTGCTGCGGCCCGAACGGTTCTGACGCCGTGCTGCTGCTCGTCGAATTGCTGCTGGCCGATGCTGCGCTCGTCGCGGGCCTGCTTGCGCTGCTCCTGCCGCTATTGCGCCGGACCCGAAGCCTGAAGGGTTGATGTCATGACTGTCATCGGTTGGTTCCAGATCATTCTTTATTGTGCGATCGTCGTCGCGCTGACCAAGCCGCTCGGCTGGTACATGACGCGCGTGTTCAACGGCGAGCGCACGTTCCTGTCGCCCGTCCTGCGCCCGATCGAGGCCGGCATCTATTGGATCTCCGGTGTCGACGAGAGGCGGGAGCAGCACTGGCTGACCTACACGGTCGCCATGCTGTTGTTTCATGTCGGCGGCTTCCTCATCATCTACGGCCTGATGCGGCTCCAGGCCATGCTGCCGTTCAATCCGGCTGGGCAGTCCGCGGTCGCCGAAGATCTGTCGTTCAACACCGCGATTTCCTTCATCACCAACACCAACTGGCAGAACTACGGCGGCGAGAGCACGCTGTCCTATCTGACCCAGATGGTCGGCCTCACGCACCAGAATTTCCTGTCGGCGGCGACCGGCATCGTGCTCGCGGTCGCGCTGATCCGCGGCTTTGCCCGCGCCTCGGTTCGCACCGTCGGCAATTTCTGGGTCGATGTGACCCGCTGCACGCTCTATGTCCTGCTGCCGATCTGCATCGTCTACACGCTGTTCCTGGTCTGGCAGGGCATGCCGCAGACGCTCGGCGCCTATGTCGAGGCGACCACGCTCGAAGGCGCCAAGCAGACCATTGCGGTCGGCCCGGTCGCCTCGCAGGTCGCGATCAAGATGCTCGGCACCAATGGCGGCGGCTTCTTCAATGCCAACGCCGCGCATCCCTTCGAGAATCCGACCGCGCTGTCGAATTTCGTGCAGATGCTGTCGATCTTCGTGCTCGGCGCGGCGCTGACCAACGTGTTCGGCCGCATGGTCGGCAACCAGCGCCAGGGCTGGGCGATCCTCGCCGTGATGGGCGTGCTGTTCGTCGCCGGCGTTGGCGTCTGCTATTGGGCGGAAGCCAACGGCACCTCGACCATGCATGCGCTGGGCCTGACCGGCGGCAACATGGAAGGCAAGGAGGTCCGCTTCGGCATCGTCGCGTCCTCGCTGTTCGCCGTGATCACCACGGCCGCCTCCTGCGGTGCCGTCAACGCCATGCACGACAGCTTCACGGCGCTCGGCGGCATGATCCCGCTGATCAACATGCAGCTCGGCGAGATCATCGTCGGCGGCGTCGGCGCCGGCATGTACGGCATGCTGCTGTTCGTCATCCTCGCGATCTTCGTCGCGGGCCTGATGGTCGGCCGCACGCCGGAATATGTCGGCAAGAAGATCGAGGCGCGCGAGGTCAAGATGGCGATGCTCGCCATTCTCGTCCTGCCGCTGATGATTCTCGGCTGGACCGCCGTCGGCGTGGTCTATCCGGCGGCGGTCGCCTCCATGGCGAATGCCGGACCGCACGGCTTCACCGAAGTGCTGTACGCCTTCACCTCGGGGACGGGTAACAACGGCTCGGCCTTCGCGGGCCTCACCGGCAACACCTTCTTCTACAATCTCACGCTCGCCAGCGCGATGTTCGTCGGCCGCTTCTTCATGATCGTGCCGGCGATGGCGATCGCGGGATCGCTCGCGGCGAAGAAATCGATCCCGCCGTCGATGGGCACGTTCCCGACCACCGGAGGCCTGTTCGTCGGTCTCGTCGTCGGCGTCATCCTGATCATGGGCGGCCTGACTTTCTTCCCGGCGCTCGCGCTCGGCCCCATCGTCGAGCACCTCGCGATGAACGCCGGCAACCTGTTCTGATCCAGCTCTTTCGGAGTGACCTCCATGGAACCCGTCCATAAACCCAACAAGCGCATGCCGGTGTCGGCGATGCTGGATCCCAGGATCGTGATGCCGGCGATCGGCGCGGCTTTCGCCAAGCTCGATCCACGCGCCATGATCAAGAACCCGGTCATGTTCGTGGTCGAGATCGTTGCCGCGCTCACCACCGTGATCTTCCTGCGCGATCTCCTGACCGGCGGGGAAAATCTCGGATTCACCTTCCAGATCATCCTCTGGCTGTGGTTCACCGTGCTGTTCGCCAACCTTGCCGAAGCAGTGGCCGAGGGCCGGGGCAAGGCGCAGGCCGAGACGCTGCGCAAGACCCGCACCGAGAGCCAGGCCAAGCTCCTGAGCGGCGCGAGCCGCGATTACAAGCTCGTGCCCGGCACCAGCCTGAAGGTCGGCGATCTCGTGCTGGTCGAGGCGGGCGACACGATCCCCTCGGACGGTGAGGTGATCGAGGGCGTCGCCTCCGTCAACGAAGCCGCCATCACCGGCGAATCGGCACCCGTGATCCGCGAATCCGGCGGCGACCGTTCGGCGGTGACCGGCGGCACGCAGGTGCTGTCGGACTGGATCCGCGTCCGCATCACGGCAGCCCAGGGCTCGACCTTCATCGACCGCATGATCAGGCTGGTCGAGGGCGCCGAGCGGCAGAAGACGCCGAACGAGATCGCGCTCAACATTCTGCTCGCCGGCCTCACCATCATCTTCGTGTTCGCCACCGTGACGATCCCGAGCTACGCGGCCTATGCCGGCGGCTCGATCTCGGTCATCGTGCTGGTGGCGCTGTTCGTGACGCTGATCCCGACCACGATCGGGGCGCTGCTGTCGGCGATCGGCATCGCCGGAATGGACCGCCTGGTCCGCTTCAACGTGCTGGCAATGTCTGGCCGCGCGGTCGAGGCCGCCGGAGACGTCGACACGCTGCTGCTCGACAAGACCGGCACCATCACGCTCGGCAACCGGCAGGCGACCGCGTTCCGTCCCGTGCGCGGTGTGACCGAGCAGGAGTTGGCCGACGCCGCCCAGCTTGCCTCGCTGGCGGACGAGACCCCGGAAGGTCGCTCCATCGTCGTGCTGGCCAAGGAGAAGTACGGCATCCGCGGCCGCGACATGGCGGAGTTGGGGGCCACCTTCATCCCGTTCACGGCGCAGACCCGCATGAGCGGCGTCGATGCCGGCGGCTCGTCGGTGCGCAAGGGTGCGGTCGATGCCATGCTGAACTATGTCGGCGGCGGCGCTCCGACCGCGGTCGCTTCCGGCAACACGGCGCGGGCGATGCAGTCTGCCGCTCTTTCCGAGCTCGGCCGCGAGATCCAGGCCATTGCCGACGACGTGTCGAAGTCCGGCGGCACCCCGCTGGCTGTCGCCAAGGATGGCAAGCTGCTCGGGATCGTCCAGCTCAAGGACATCGTCAAGGGCGGCATTCGCGAGCGCTTCGCGGAGCTGCGTCGCATGGGCATCCGCACCATCATGATCACCGGCGACAATCCGATGACGGCTGCCGCCATCGCGGCCGAGGCCGGCGTCGACGACTTCCTGGCGCAGGCAACTCCCGAGGACAAACTCAAGCTGATCCGCGACGAGCAGGCCAAGGGCAAGCTGGTCGCCATGTGCGGCGACGGCACCAACGACGCTCCGGCGCTCGCCCAGGCCGACGTCGGTGTCGCCATGAACACCGGCACCCAGGCCGCCCGCGAGGCCGGCAACATGGTCGACCTCGACTCCAACCCGACCAAGCTCATCGAGGTGGTCGAGATCGGCAAGCAGCTCTTGATGACGCGCGGCGCGCTGACGACGTTCTCGATCGCCAACGACGTGGCCAAGTACTTTGCGATCATCCCGGCGATGTTCCTGGCGTTCTACCCCCAGCTCAACGTGCTCAACGTCATGAACCTGTCGAGCCCGCAGAGCGCCATCCTGTCGGCGATCATCTTCAACGCGTTGATCATCATTGCGCTGATCCCGCTCGCGCTGAAGGGCGTCGCCTATCGCGCGGTCGGCGCCGGTGCGTTGCTCCGGCGCAACCTCTTGATCTATGGCCTGGGCGGAATCGTCATCCCCTTCATCGGAATCAAGGCGATCGACCTCCTGGTGACCGCCTTGCATCTGGCCTGACATGTCATCGCGAGCGACGAGGCGATTCTGCCAGACCCTCATCCTGAGGAGCGCGGAACGCGCGTCTCGAAGGATGAAGGCCCGGCTGATGGCCTCGCGCTTCGAGACGCCGCGCAGGCGCGGCTCCTCAGGGTGAGGGTCCGGCTTCCCAGCTCGCAGTGACAGAATAATTGGAGACTCAACATGCTCAGAGAAATCCGCCCCGCGATCGTCCTCTTGCTCGCGCTCACCGCCATCACCGGCCTTGCCTATCCGCTCGCGATGACCGCCATTGCCGGCACGTTGTTTCCCGTGCAGGCGCAGGGCAGCCTCATCGAGAAGGACGGCAAGGTGATCGGCTCCGCCCTGATCGGGCAGGAGTTCAAGGACGACAAGTACTTCCATGGCCGTCCCTCGGCGACGCTTGCGCCGGACCCGAATGATTCGACCAAGACGGTGTCGGCCCCCTACAACGCCGCCAATTCGGGCGGCTCCAACCTCGGCCCGACCAGCAAGGCGCTGGCCGACCGGCTCAAGGAAGATGTGGACAAGCTCAGGAGCGAGAATCCGAACGCGGCCGTGCCGGTCGATCTGGTGACGACCTCGGCCAGCGGCCTCGACCCGAACATCTCGCCGGAAGCGGCGCAATTCCAGGTGCCGCGCGTGGCAAAGGCGAGGAATCTGCCTGAGGATCAGGTCAAGCAGCTTGTGACCGCCAACACCGAAGGCCGTCTGCTCGGCCTGCTCGGCGAACCCAGGGTTAACGTTCTGGCGCTGAATCTTGCGCTCGATCGCATGGCCGCGAAGTAGCAGTCTAGGCTCGCAGCGCGCAGATGATTATATTGGCGAGATGGTCCGAGAGCGCCGCGATCCCGAACAACGTCCCTCTCCCGAAGCGCTGCTGGAAGCCGCGCGCCGGGAGGAGAGTGCGAGCGGCAAGCTGAAGATCTTCGTCGGCGCCGCTCCCGGCGTCGGCAAGACCTACGAGATGCTGCAAAGCGCCCATGCCAAGCGCAAGGCCGGCATCGATGTCGTGGTCGGGTTCGTCGAAACCCATGGCCGCGCCGAGACCGAGGCGCTGGTGCGCGGCCTCGAAGTGGTCCCGCGCAAGAGGCTGGAGTACCGCGGCCAGATTGTCGAGGAGATGGATCTCGATGCGGTGATCGCGCGGCGGCCGCAGATTGCTTTGGTCGATGAGCTCGCCCACACCAACACGCCCCTTTGCCGCCATCCCAAGCGCTATCTCGACGTCGAGGAGCTGCTGTCCCACGGCATCGACGTCTACACCGCCGTCAACATCCAGCACATCGAGAGCCTGAACGACGTCGTTGCCCAGATCACCCATGTCAGGGTCCGCGAGACCGTGCCGGATTCGGTATTCGACCGCGCCGACGCGATCGAGCTGATCGACCTGACGCCAGACGATCTGATCCAGCGGCTGAAGGAGGGCAAGGTCTATGTGCCCAAGCAGGCCGAGCGGGCACTGGAGCATTATTTCTCGCCGGGCAATCTCACCGCGCTGCGTGAGCTCGCACTGCGGCGCACCGCCGAGCGGGTCGACGAGCAGCTTCTCACCCACATGCAGGCCAATGCCATTGCCGGGCCCTGGGCCGCGGGTGAGCGCATCCTGGTCTGCGTCAGCGAGGATCCACGCGCCGCTGGCCTCGTGCGTTACACCAAGCGGCTGGCCGACCGGCTGCATGCGCCATTCACCGCGATTTCGATCGAGACGCGGCGATCCCTGCAATTGTCCGACGAGGAGCGCGATCGGCTGGCCGACACGTTGCGGCTGGCGGAAGCTCTCGGCGGCGAAGCGCTGACCATTCCCGCCGTCGGCCGCTGTATCGCCGATGACGTCGTCAATTTCGCGCAAGGCAACAACGTCACCCAGATCGTGATCGGCAAGTCGACGCGCTCGCGCTGGTTCGAGATGACGCGCGGCTCCGTCGTGCACGACCTGGTGCGCCGCGCCGGCAACATCACGGTCCACGTCATCGCCGGTGACGAGATGCCCGGCGAGGCCGCGCCCAAGACCGCGGTGCAGACCGCCGCGCGGTCGGAGCCGTTCAACCCGCTGCCCTATCTGAAGGCGCTCGGGATCGTGCTGATCGGCCTCGGCGCCGCGGAGCTGATCCAGCCCCGGTTCGGCATCGAGAACGTCGACCTCGTACTGCTGACGGCGGTGGTCGTGGTTGCCGTGCGCTATGGCTTGTGGCCGTCGCTGCTGGCGACCGTCGCGGCTTCCCTGTGCTATAATTTCTTCTTCCTGCCGCCACTCTACACCTTCACGATCACCGACCCGACCAATGTCGCCGCCTTCCTGCTGTTCCTGGTGGTGGCGATGATCGTCTCCAATGTCGCGGCGCGCGTGCGCATCCAAGCCGACACCGCCATCGGCCGGATCAGGATGACCGAGCAGCTCCATGCCTTCAGCCGCAAGCTCGCCGGCACCGCCACGCTCGACGACGTGCTGTGGGCGACCGCCTACCAGATCGCGTTGATGCTGAAGGTGCGCGTGGTGCTGCTGCTGCCGGACGAGGGCCTGCTCACGGTGAAGTCCGGCTATCCGCCCGAAGACGAACTCGACCAGGCCGATCTTGCCGCCGCCAATTGGGCCTGGAGCAACGATCGCCCCGCCGGCCGCGGCTCGGACACGTTGCCGGGCGCAAAGCGGCTGTTCCTGCCGATGCGCACCGGGCGCGGCCCGATCGGCGTCATCGGCATCGACAACGATCGCACCGGCCCGCTGCTGACGCCGGACCAGCGCCGGTTGCTCGATGCGCTGGTCGACCAGGGCGCGCTCGCGATCGAGCGCGTGCTGCTGGTCGAGGACATGGACCGCGTCAAGCGCACCGTCGAGTCCGAGCGGCTGCGCTCGGCGCTGTTGACCTCGATCTCGCATGATCTGAAGACGCCGCTCGCCTCCGTGTTGGGGGCGGCTTCCACCATGCGCGATCTCGCCGGCGCCCTCTCCGACACCGAGAAGCGCGACCTGCTCGCCACCGTGATCGACGAATCCGAGCGGCTCAACCGCTTCATTGCCAATCTGCTCGACATGACCAAGCTCGAATCCGGCGCTATCGTGCCCAATACGGCGCTGCACGATCTCGGCGAAATCGTGGGCAGCGCGCTGCGGCGCGCCAGCAAGATTCTCAAGGCGCACAAGGTCGAGCTGGTGCTGGCCGCCGATCTGCCGATGCTTCAGCTCGATGCCGTGCTGTTCGAGCAGGTGCTGTTCAATCTGCTCGACAATGCTGCAAAATATTCGCCGTCCGAGACCACGATCTCGATCCGCGGCCGGCGCGAGAGCGGTCATGTCGTGCTCGAGATCGCCGACGAGGGAGCCGGCATTCCGCCTGACGAGCTCGAGAGCGTGTTCGACAAGTTCTATCGCGCGCAGAAAGGCGATCACGTCCGTCCCGGCACCGGGCTCGGGCTCGCCATCTCCCGCGGCTTCGTCGAGGCGATGCGCGGTACGATCGCCGCTGCCAATCGCAGCGAGCGGAGCGGCGCGATCCTCACCATTCGCCTGCCCATCCCGGCAGCGAGCCACGCATTGGATACCGCCGCATGAGCGCTGCTCCGATCAAGGTCCTGGTCATCGACGACGAGCCGCCGATCCGCAAATTGCTGCGGATGGGGCTGACCACGCAGGGCTATGAGATCCTGGAGGCGTCGAACGGCAGGACTGCGCTGGAGAAGCTTGACGAGGGGCCGGCGCTGATCATCCTCGATCTCGGCCTTCCCGACGTTCAGGGGCACGAACTGCTCCGCACCATTCGCGCCCGCAACGAAGCCGTGCCGATCGTCGTGCTGTCGAGCCGCGGCGACGAAGCCGGCAAGGTGCAGGCGCTCGATCTCGGCGCCGACGATTATCTGACCAAGCCGTTCGGCATGGAGGAGCTTTTGGCGCGCCTGCGCGCCGCGCTGCGCCACCAGCTTCAGGTCAAGGGCGAACGCCCTGTGTTCCGCACCGGCGATCTCTCGGTCGATCTGGTCCGCCGCATCGTCAAGGTCGGCGAGCGCGAAGTGAAGCTCTCGCCGAAGGAGTATGACCTGTTGCGCGTGCTGGTGCAGCACGCCGGCAAGGTGCTCACCCACCGCTTCCTGCTGAAAGAGCTGTGGGACGAACTGACCGACGCGCAATATCTGCGCGTCTATGTCCGCCAGCTCCGGCAGAAGATCGAAGCCGATCCGGAACGGCCGCAATATGTGCTGACGGAAACGGGGATCGGGTACAGGCTGAAGGCGGGGATTAGCCCGTCTTATTCGTAAGAGTGCGCCTGAGGGGTAAAGCGCTGATGCGGCGTAGGATTCGGTTGCGAAGCCAACCCCATCACCTCCAACCGCGAACGCCACGCCCGCCATGACCGACGATACGATTCCGCCCTTCTCGTTTCCAGCCGTTCACGCCAAGAAAGTCACAGCTGCCTTCGATGGTGGGCGCCTAACCTCGAACGGGGGCGTGATGCTTCTGGCGATGGCCGAGCGGCGTCTCGGTTTGGCCAACAATCTGGCCCGGGTGTTCCCGGATCGGCGCGATCCGACGCGGGTCGTGCACAGCCTGGTCGATATGTTCCGCGCTCGCATGTTCGCGATCTGCTGCGGCTACGAGGACGCCGACGACCTCGATCATCTGAGGTCCGATCCGGCATTCAAGCTGGCCTGCGGTCGCCTACCGGACACGGGCCGGGATTTGTGTTCCCAGCCGACGCTGTCGCGGCTGGAGAATGCTCCGCGCCTGCGCGACGTGATCCGGCTGACCTACACTTTGGTCGACGCATGGATGGATAGCTACCCGCGCGAGCCGGCATCCGTCACGCTCGACATCGATGATACCTGCGACGTCGTCCACGGCCATCAGCAGCTCTCGCTGTTCAACGCTCATTATGACGAACGCTGCTTCCTGCCGATCCACGTCTACGACACGGAGAAGAGCCGGCCCGTGGCCGTCGTGCTGCGGCCCGGCAAGACGCCGGGCGGCGTCGAGGTGCGTGCCCATCTGCGCCGCCTGGTACGGCATATCCGGACGCGATGGCACAACACGCAAATTACGTTCCGTGGCGACGGGCACTATGCCCGGCCGGAGGCAATGGCGTGGTGCGAGACCAACGGCATCGACTACATCTTCGGTCTGTCCGGCACCAAGCCTCTCGCCAGAAAAGTCGACGAGGTCGCCGACGACATCCGCACGCGACGCGCCATCGAGAACCTGCCGGTTCTGCGTGGCTATACCGAGACGCGCCACAAGGCAAAGTCCTGGGATCGCGAACGGCGCACTGTCGCCCGTATTGAGGCGACGATGCTCGGCCTCGACATCCGCTTCGTCGTCACCAGCCTCGATGTCGGCTCGGCCGAGTGGATCTACGACAGCCTGTATTGCGCGCGCGGCCAAGCCGAGAATCTGATCAAGCTGCATAAGACGCAGCTCGCCTCCGATCGCACCAGCTGCCGTTCGGCGCTCGCCAACCAGGTCCGTCTCGTGCTCCATACGGCCGCTTATTGGCTGATGCTGACCGTGCGCGACGCCATTCCCAAAGCCCGGGAATTGGCCGCTGCCGAGTTCGCGACGCTGCGTCTTCGGCTCTTGAAAATCGCCGCCCGTGTCGTCGAGACCACGAGCCGCATTCGCCTTGCGTTTGCCGCGGCATGTCCCGAAGCCGACCTGATCTGCGGCTTGCCCGGCGCGCTGCTGCCGCTCGGTCCTTGACCGGCGGGGCGTCCGCCCCCGTTCGCCCAACCCATCCCTCAAGCGCGTTGCAAAGTACCGGTCGTCAGGCGGCGAAAAGCCGAAGGCAATCCTGTGCGCCTCGTCAGACAAGATGTGCGGCCGCATCAATCGGGCCCAAAAGCCGCACTCTCACGAATAGGACGGGTTAGCACCGTCAAGCGAGCCGTCATGGCCGGGCTTGTCCCGGCCATCCACGTGCATCAGCGCACGGGATCGACGTGGATGCCCGGGTCAAGCCCGGGCATGACGACGGAGGTTGAGGCGCGAGCTCACGTCGAGTCGGATTAGCCCGCCTTCCTGTGCCGCGCCGTCGACCGGTGGGTCTTCTTTGCGGCGCGATGCCGTCCGGTCGCACGCCGCGGATGCGACTTCGTCGCCGTCTTCTTCCCGCCGCGTCCCTTCAGGCTCTGCTTCAGCGCGTCCATCAGGCTGACGACGTTGCTCGGCCGCTGCTCGGGCTCCGGCAGCTCGATCTTCTTGCCGCTGGCCTTGCGCTTCACCAGCGCCTTCAGCGCGTCCTCGTACTCGTCCTTGAACTTGCCGGGATCGAAATGCGCCGCCTTGGTGCGCAGGATATGGCCGGCGAGCTCGACCATGTCCTTGGTGATCTTCGGGCTCTTGATGTCGTCGAAGAACTGGTCCTCCTCGCGCAGCTCGTATGGGAAACGCAGCGTGGTGCCGAGCAGGCCCTTGCCGAGCGGCTCGATCGCCATCACATGCTCGCGGTTGGTCAGCACGATCTTGGCGAGCGCGACGCGTTCCTCGTCCTTCATGGCGTCGCGGATCACGGCGAAGGCGTCGACCGCGGCCTTGCCGTCGGGTGCGATGTAATAGGGATGGTTGAGATAGCGCTGATCGATCTCATCGCGCGGCACGAAGCTCTCGATGTCGATGGTGTGATTGCTCTCGATCTGGACCGCTTCGAGCTCCTCCGGCTCGATCTCGACGTATTTGCCCTTGCGCAGCTCGTAGCCGCGGCCCTTCTGGTCGCTCTCGACGACGTCTCCGGTCTCGGAATCGATCATCTGCTGCTTGAGCCGGTTTCCGGTCTCGCGGTTGATCAGGTGAAACCGCGTCTTCTCCGCCGCCGTGGTCGCCGGATAAAGCACAACCGGGCAGCTGACCAGCGACAGCTTCAACGTTCCCTTCCAATAGGCGCGCGGGGCCATTCCATTCTCCAGCGTTTTCAAGGCATTTTGGAACCCCAACCGCCCCATAGGGTTTTGGTTCCGGGCGGGACTTTCGCCGTGATAGGCTAAATGCCGAAAGAGAAGCGGGACCGGTCGTGCTGCAAAAACTCTCCACTTACCGACAGAAGCGGGATTTCGGAAAGACGCCGGAGCCATCGGGCAAAACCGCAGTCGCGCCATCGAAGCAGCGGCGCTTCGTGATCCAGAAGCACGACGCCAGCCGCCTGCACTACGATCTCAGGCTCGAATTCGACGGCGTGTTCAAGTCCTGGGCGGTGACGAAAGGACCCTCCCTCGATCCGCACGACAAGCGGCTGGCGGTCGAGGTGGAAGACCATCCGCTCGACTATGGCGATTTCGAAGGCACGATTCCGGAAGGGCAATATGGCGGCGGCACGGTGATGCTGTGGGACCGCGGCACGTGGGAATCGGATGATCCGGAAGCCGGCTTCAAGAAGGGCGATCTGAAGTTCACCCTGCACGGCGAGAAGCTGCATGGAAGCTGGGTCCTGGTGCGCATGCGCAACGACCGCACCGGCGGCAAGCGCACCAACTGGCTCCTGATCAAGCATCGTGACGAATATGTCCGCGAAGGCGCGGACAACGACGTTCTCGACCAGGACAAGTCCGTCGCCTCCGGCCGCGCGATGGAGCAGATTGCCGAAGGCAAGGGCCGCGCGCCAAAGCCGTTCATGCTGGCCAAGGGTTCCAGGGGCAAGGCCGATGCAGTCTGGCAATCCAACCGTGCCGAGGAGACGAAAGGGCGCACGGTCAAGCCGGCGCCGCGCACCGCGCTGAAGGGCGGCAGAGCGGCGAAGAAGAGCGCCACGACTGCGGCGAACGCAAGGAAGGTCCCGGAGATGCCGGATTTCGTCGCGCCGCAGCTCTGTACGCTGGTGGAGCGGCCGCCGGCCGACCAGGGCTGGTGCCACGAGATCAAGTTCGACGGCTACCGGGTGCAGCTCCGGGTCGAGGACGGCGAGGCGACGCTGAAGACGCGCAAGGGTCTCGACTGGACCGGCAAGTTCGCCTCCATTGCCAAGGAAGCGGCTGCGCTGCCCGACGCGATGATCGACGGCGAGATCGTCGCGCTCGACCATAACGGCGCGCCGAACTTCTCCTCGCTGCAGGCTGCGTTGTCCGACGGCAAGACCGACGAGCTGATCTTCTTTGCCTTCGACCTGCTCTTCGCCGAGGGCGAGGACTACCGCCGCCTGCCGCTCGGCGAACGCAAGGCGCAGCTCAAGAAACTGCTGGAATCGCGCAAGCGGAAATCGAGCCAGCTCCGCTATGTCGAGCATTTCGAGAGCGGCGGCGATGCCGTGCTGCAATCGGCCTGCAAGCTCGAGCTCGAGGGCGTGGTCTCGAAGAAGCTGAACGCGCCGTATCGTTCCGGCCGCACCGACAGCTGGGTCAAGTCGAAATGTCGCGCCGGCCACGAGGTGGTGATCGGCGGTTACAAGACCACGAGCGGCAAGTTCCGCTCGCTGATGGCGGGCGTGCAGCGCGGCGATCATCTCGCCTTCGTCGGCATGGTCGGCACCGGCTTCGGAGCGGACAAGGTCAAGCGCATCATGCCTGTCCTGAAGGCGCTGGAGGCCAAGCAAAGCCCGTTCGGCGGCAAGAATGCGCCGAAGAAGACCCGCGACGTGCACTGGCTGAAGCCGGAGCTCGTCGCCGAGATCGAGTTCGCCGGCTTCACCGCCGACGGCAACATTCGCCAGGCGGCGTTCAAGGGACTGCGGCAGGACAAGCCTGCCGAGGAGGTCGAGGCGGAGACGCCCGTCGACACCGAGCTCGCCAGGCCCTCCGCCAGGAAGGCGGCGCGCACGAAGGCGGGGCGGCAGTCGAAGCAGACCGCTCAAAATGCCGAGGTCATGGGTGTCGTCATCTCCAAGCCGGACAAGGAGCTCTGGCCCGACGACGGCGATGGCGGCGTCGTCACAAAGCTGGACCTTGCCCGCTATCTCGAAGCCGTCGGCGAATGGATGATCGTGCACCTCAAGGGCCGGCCGTGTTCGCTGATCCGCGCGCCGGACGGCATCAAGGGCGAATGCTTCTTCCAGCGCCATGCGATGCAGGGGACGTCGAGCCTTCTGGAGCTCGCAAGGGTCTCCGGCGACCGCAAGCCCTACCTTCAGATCGATCGGATCGAGGGGCTCGCCGCCGTGGCGCAGATCGGCGGCGTCGAGCTGCATCCCTGGAATTGCGCGCCTTATGCCTATGACACGCCGGGTCGGCTGGTGTTCGATCTCGATCCCGCGCCCGACGTCGACTTCGCCGACGTCGTCGAGGCGGCCAAGGAGATGCGGCAGCGCCTTTCCGACATCGGCATGGACAGCTTCTGCAAGACCACGGGCGGCAAGGGCCTGCACGTCGTGGTGCCGCTGCTTCACGGCGCGCGCGACAAGGTGAGCTGGAAGGAAGCCAAGGCGTTTGCGCAAGGCGTCTGTCAGTGGATGACGGACGATGATCCCGAACGCTATCTGCTCAACATGTCGAAGAAGCTGCGCGAGGGAAAGATCTTCCTGGATTATCTGCGCAACGACCGCATGTCGACCGCGGTGGCCCCGTTGTCCCCGCGGGCGCGCGCCGGGGCCACGGTATCGATGCCGGTCACCTGGGCGCAGGTGAAGAGCGATCTCGACCCGAAGCGCTACACGCTACGCACCGTGCCGGGCCTGCTGGCGCGATCGAAAGCATGGGAGGGCTATGACGATGCCGCCGCTTCGATCAAGGCGGCGATGAAGAAGCTGGCGGCGAAGGTGAAGTAGGTTTGTCGCTGTTGCGGCGAAGGCCGGTCTCGTAGGGTGGGCAAAGCGAAGCGTGCCCACGTCTTTCCTTGTCGTGGCGAGGAAGGCGCGTTGCGCCTTTGCCCACCCTACGCGATCCACGTTGTGTTAGATCCGTCCCATCAGCAGCAGGATCAGCAGGATGATGATGACGAGCCCGAGGCCGCCGCCGCCATAATAGCCGGTGCCGTAGAACGGCCCGCCGCCGATGCCGCTGAAACCGCCAAGCAGGGCGATGATCAGAATGATCAGAATGATCGTGCCGATTGACATACGAGTCTCCTCCAGCCCTTTGTCGAAAGGGTCGTTTGCACCTGTCCCGTCGTGCGGGGGCAACTTGCCGCAGGTTGTAAAGTTCCCGCATTGAAACAAGGCCGAGGATCCAACTTGCATGGAACCTTTGCAGGTGCAGCGGGGATGACTATGTGGCAAGAGCCACCACCGGACAGGAATCATGTCAGCACCGCTTGTCGTTTCGATCCCACACCGCCTCGGCCGCGAGGAGGCGGTGCGCCGGCTCAAGACGGGGCTTGGCCGCGCCGCTGCAAGCATTCCGGTGATGCAGGTCGAGGAGGAACGCTGGAGCGGCGACAGCATGAATTTCCGCATCCGCGCGCTCGGGCAGATCGCGACCGGCCAGGTCGACGTCGCCGACGACCAGGTCCGGGTCGAGGTGGTACTGCCCTGGCTGTTGCAGCGTTTTGCCGAGATGGCGCAGGCCACGATCAGGAAGCGCGGCCAGTTGCTGCTGACCAAGGACGGCGGCAAGTAGCCTCAGCCGCGCACGCGCTGCCGCGAGGGCCTGATGGCGCTTGCGGCTCGGGCCTCGATGAGCGAGGCGGGACAATCGCGGAACGCCTGCGCGAGCGGCAAGTCGTTACCGGCAAGGCCGGGCACGGTGTAGCCCGTGATGTCGATAGTCGCGTCCAGGCTCTCCATCCCGGGCCATTCCCGGCCGCCTTGCGTGAACGGCGCGAAATGACGCCCGACCACGACGATCGCGGCCGCGCGGCCATGACGGCGCGCAAAGGCGATCACGTGGTCGGCATGTGCGCCGCGCACCTCGAGCGGCTGATAGTCACCCTGGGCGAATACGTCGGCGAGTCCATTGCGCAGCTTGAGGAGATGCCGCGTCCAGGCCAGCTTGAGCCGGCCGTCCGGCCAGGACTTGATCAGGCTGCTCCAGTCCGGCGCTTCCAATGAGCTCAGCGCCGCGTGGCGTGCGGCAAAGTCCACCGGGCGGCGGTTGTCGGGGTCGACCAGCGACAGGTCCCAGAACTCGGTGCCTTGATAGAAGTCCGGCACGCCCGGCAGAGTCGCCTTGAGTGTGAGCTGGCTCAGCGAGTTCAACGTGCCGAGCAGTGCGACGCGGCGAGCCAGCGTTTGCAATGCCTCCAGGAATTCCGCGGATCGGGCGGGATCGAGGATCTTCCCGACGAAGTCCCGTATGCCGTTCTCATAGGTTTCATGTGGGTTGAGCCAGCTCGTCTCCTCCTTGCCCTCGCGCGCGGCCTTGAGGGCATAGGCCTGGATGCGCTCGACGAAAGCGGCATCGGCCGGCTCCTCGAGCGGCCAGGCGCCGAGCAAGGTCTGGTAGAGCATGTATTCGAACGTCGCCGACGGCGCGCGGAAACTGCCCTGGTGTGCGAGATGCGGCGCGTTCAACACTTTCCAGCGTGCCACCGCGCTGGTCCATTCGCCCGGAATTTCGCTGAGCGCCGCGATGCGCGTGCGGGCATCCTCACCGCGCTTGGTGTCGTGGGTGGCCGTTGCGGTCATGCCTTGCGGCCATTCCCTGGCGCGGGCCTGCATGGCCTGGTGAAAGGTGGGAATGGTGAGGCCGCTGCTCGCGGGATCGCCGCCGACCTCGTTCAGCGCAAGCAACCGGTGGAATTGATAGAACGCGGTGTCCTCCAGCGACTTCGCCATCATCGGCCCGGTGAATTGCTGCACCTTCAGCGCGAAGCGGCGCACACGCGGGGCGCCGTGCGGGGGACGGCCGGGCTTGAGCAGGTCCATGGTGAGGGCATCGCGCAGGAAGTCGAAAATGCCTTCGTCGGCGGCAAACCACTCCGCGCGGGCGCGCTCGATGGTGTCCTCGATCAGCTTGCGGTCCGGTGCCGTCGGGCTGCTGTGCGTCAGGTAGGTGCGATAGACCGGGAAATGCAGCACATAGAGCTCGAGCGCCTGTCGCAGGCTGTCGGCCGAGAAGTCTCGTGTCGAGTAATGCCCGTTGGCGATGCGCGCGAGCAGACGCGACAGCACGGTGAATTCGCTGGCGAGCAACGTCTCCAGAACCCGCCGCTTGGCCTCCTTGACGTAAGGCGCAAGCCGCGGCGGCCGGTTGCTGATCTGCCGCCAGGTCTCGTCCAGCGCTTCGAGGCCCTTGGGATCGACCAGCACATGGGTGATGACGTTCATCCATTCATAGCCCGTGGTGCCCTGGACGCCGGCGAACTTCGGCAGGCGCTCGTGCTCGCACAGAATCTTTTCGATCACGGTATAGAACGGCTTTGTATTGCCCTGGGCATCGCGCACCAGCCGGCGCAATCGCTGGCAATATTGTGCGGGGTCACGCAGGCCGTCGATGTGATCGAGCCGGATTCCCTGTAGTTTGCCGTCGACGATGAGTTGCTTCACCAGCCGGTGCGTGGCGGCAAATGTGCTCGCGTCCTCGACGCGCAGTCCGGCGAGCCCGTTGACGTCGAAGAAGCGGCGATAGTTGATGTCGCTGGAGGCAAGCCGCCAGTGCCCGAGCTTGTAGTGCTGGCGCTCCAGCAGATGATGCAGCGTCAGCGTCTGCGCCGGGCGGTCCTTGCCGGCGCGATAGACGGCAAGGCCGCGATCGATGAGGTCGGCGGCGTCCGCGATCTCCTTGAGCTCGGTCTTGAAGCCGGGAGCTTCCTTTCGATTGGGACGGCGCAGCCCCGTGTAGCGGGTCGCGAGTGACAGCAGGCGCTTGCCGGGCTCCGTTTCCCCCGCGTCCGCCTCCTTGACGATCACGCGCAGAATTTCGCCATAACGCTCCGGTGCGATCGGCAGGCGATGCTCGAAATACCAGGCCGAAAGGCTTCCCTCATCGGGATCGTAGCGCAGCTCGATGTCACCGCGCTCCAGCGCCTCGCCGTAGGACGAGCCGAGGATCGGCAGCAGCACGCCGCCGCGGGCGCGAAAGGCCAGTTGATCCCAGTCGATGTCGAAGGAAGCGGCGTGCGGCGAGGCCTGGCCCCATTCCAGCACGTCGAGCCACCAGGGGTTGTCGGCGAAATGCACGCCGACATGGTTGGGTACGAAATCGATGATGAGTCCGACATCGTGCGCCTCGAGCGCCTCGTTCAGTCGTGCGAAGCCGGCCTCGCCGCCAAGCTCGGGATTGAACTGGCTGTGATCGACGGTGTCGTAGCCGTGGGTCGAGCCCTTGCGCGCCTTCATCACCGGCGAGGCGTAGAGATGCGTGATCCCCAGCGCCTTGAGATAGGGGACGACCGCGGCGGCCTTGTCGAAGTCGAAATCCGCGGTGAGCTGAAGCCGGTAGGTTGCGAGCGGAATGGCAGGAGGCATGTCAACCTCCGAGACGCCAGACCACCGACCAGGGCGGGAGCTGCTCGCTGGCGCCGCCCCAGATCGGGGTGCCTGCGCTGAGGGTGGAGGTAATCTCGTGATCCGACAGATTGGCGATGAGGCGCAACGTCGTGCCGTCGCCCATCCGCCAATGCGCGGTGAGCAGGCCGTTGTCGGCCGCCTCGGCGTCGCCGAAGCTTGCGCCCTTGAGCCGGGGCACGATCTCCTTGCGACGCAGCGCGAGCAGCTCTTTCACCAGCGCGAGCCGCGCGTCCTGTTGCGGCGTGCGACCGGTCCAGTCGAGCACGGCGGATTGCAGCGTTGCCGGATCGAGCGGGTCGGGCACTTCGTCGCCGTATTTTTCGTAAGCCCAGGCATATTCCTGCTTGCGACCCTTGCGCACGGCCTCGGCGAGTCCGCCGTTGAAATCGCAGAAAAACGGGAAGGGGACTGTCGAGCCCCATTCCTCGCCCTGAAACAGCATCGGCACCATCGGCGCGAGCAGGGTCACTGCGAGGGCAGCCTCGATCTGTTCTGGCGATGCCAGACTTTCCAGCCGCTCGCCGAGCGGACGGTTGCCGATCTGGTCGTGGTTCTGCAGGAAATTGACGAAGGTCGCCGGCGGCAGCTCACCGCTCGGCTCGCCGCGCGGCCTCTTGCCCCAGAACTCCGAGATCTCGCCCTGATAGACGAAGCCCGAGGCCAGCGCGCGCGCGAGGTCCATGCGCGGCGTCTGGTAGTCGGCGTAGTAACCGGCGAGCTCGCCGGTCAGCATCACGTGCCAGACGTGATGATAGTCATCGTTCCACTGGCCGCGATATTTGCCGTTCGGCGGCTCTTGCGCGGCGTCGAGCAGGCTGGCGCGATTGTCGCCGTTCTCCAGCACGAGATGGATGTGGCGTCCCGTGGCCTTGGCGAGCTCGCCGGCGGCAACGCTCAGGTCCTGCAGCATCGATTGCTCGCCGGGGATCGCCATGATGTGGTTGGCGGCATCCAGCCTCAGGCCGTCGAAGCGGTAGTCGCCGAGCCAGGACAGCGCGTTCTCGACGGCAAAGGCTCGCGCCTGCGGCACGCGATAGTCGATCGCACTGCCCCACGGCGTGTGCGCATCGGTGAAGAATGTCGGCGCATAGCGGCCGAGGTAGTTTCCTTCCGGGCCGAAATGATTGTAGACCACGTCGAGAAACACCATCAGCCCGCGCAGATGAGCCTCGTCGATCAGCGTCTTCAGGTCTTCGGGCCGGCCATAGGCGCTGTCGGGCGCATACCACAGCACGCCGTCATAGCCCCAGCCGCGGCGGCCCGCGAAATCGGCCAGCGGCATCAATTCGAGCGCAGTGATGCCGGTCGCCGCCAGATGGTCGAGCTTGTCGATCATGGCACGGTAGGTGCCCTCGGGCGTGAAGGTGCCGACATGAGTCTCGATCAGCACCGTCTCTTCCCAGGGACGGCCGCGCCATTCGCGCGCGCGCCATACGAAGGCGTCGTGATCGATCACCTCGCTCGGGCCGAACACGTCCTCGGGCTGGAAGGCCGAAGCAGGATCCGGCACGTCGATCTCGTCGTCGATCCTGAACTTGTAGGGACTGCCGGCCGTGAGGCCGGCGATCTCGGCGACGTACCAGCCATCCTGCCGGCGCTGCATCGCGTGCGCGCGGTCGAGCAGGAGGTCGACGCGGCGCGCGGCGGACGCCCATAGTCGGAACGACACGCCGTCCTTCGTCGGCCTCGCCCCGAAGGACGGTCTCATAGCGCCCCCGCGAAGGCGAGCACGGAACGCGGCGGCGCCTTGCTGTCGCTCCCGGGCAGGAAGTCGATCGTATTCAGCATGGCATCGGTCGTGTTCAGGATCTGCTGCCAGCTCTTGTATTCGGTCATTTGCGGCAATTTGAATGCGATCTCTTCGGGAGCGGCGTTCAGTACGATAAAGATCGCAGCACCACCCGGTTCCATCGGCCCCATGACATAGGAGAGGAACCGGCCTTCCGGGAATTTCCAGTCGCTCTCCGTCATCTCGTGGCCGGCGGGGGTCAGCCATAGCGCACCGTACGACACGCCGTCCTTGGGACGCCCATCGAGCCAGCGATGGCTGCGGAGCTGCGAGAACCGGCGGCGGATGTCGGCGAGATGGGCGACGAAGTCGACCATGTCGTCGCCCTCCTTGCCGAGATTGTCCCAGCCGACCCAGCCCACTTCGTTGTCCTGGCAATAGGCGTTGTTGTTGCCGGATTGCGAGTTGCCGACCTCGTCGCCGGCAAGGATCAGCGGAACGCCCTGCGCCAGCATCAGGCAGGCCAGCACGTTCTTGCGCAGCTGCCGGCGCAGGCTGATGATGTCTGGATCGTCGGTCGGACCCTCGACGCCGCAATTGTTGCTGTGATTGTCGTTGGAGCCGTCGCGATTGTCCTCGCCATTGGCCTCGTTGTGTTTCTCGTTGTAGCTGAAGAGGTCGGCGAGCGTGAAGCCGTCGTGGACGGTGATGTGGTTGATGCTGGCGCGCGGCCGCCGTCCGTCGTGGTTGAACAGGTCGGACGACGCGGTCATGCGGCTGGAGATGTCGCCGATCAGGCTGCCTTCGCCGCTCCAGTAGCGGCGCATGGCGCTGCGATAGCGGTCGTTCCATTCCGACCATTGCGAGGGAAAGGCGCCGACCTGGTAGCCGCCGAGGCCAAGGTCCCATGGCTCGGCGACGAGCTTGACGGTCGCCAGCACCGGGTCCTGCCGGACCGCGGTCAGGAACGAGCTGCCGCGATCGAAGCCGTTCGGCCCGCGTGCCAGCGTGGTGGCGAGGTCGAAGCGGAAGCCGTCGACGTGGCAGACCTCGACCCAGTAGCGCAAGGAATCCATCACCATCTGCAGCACGCGCGGATGGGTGAGGTTCACCGACGAGCCGCAGCCGGTGAAGTCGTCGTAATAGCGCGGGTTCTCGCGGTTCAGCCAGTAATAGGAGGCGTTGTCGATGCCGCGATAGCACAGCGTCGGGCCGAGATGGTTGCCCTCGGCGGTGTGGTTGTAGACGACGTCGAGCATCACCTCGATGCCGGCATCGTGCAGCCGCGCCACCGTGGTGCGGAAGGAATCCAGTGCATTGTCCTGGGCGTAGCGCGGCTCGGGCGCGAAGAAGGACAGCGTATTGTAGCCCCAATAATTGGCGAGCTTCTTCTCCACGAGGATGCGGTCGTCGACGAAGCCGTGGATCGGCAGCAGCTCGACCGTGGTGACGCCGAGCTTCTTCAGGTGCTCGATCATCGCCGGCGAGGACAGGCCGCCATAGGTGCCGCGCAGACTCGGCGGCACGTCGTCGCGCTTCTGCGTCAGGCCCTTGACGTGGGCCTCGTAGATGATGGTGTCCTCCCAGGGGATGTTGGGGCGGATCTCGCGGCGGCCCCAGTTGAAGGTCTCGTCGACCACGACGGCCTTCGGCATGCCCCGCGCATTGTCGCGCCGGTCGAAGGACAGGTCCTCGCGCGGGCTCCCGGTGCGGTAGGCAAAATGCGCATCGCTCCAGACCAGCCGTCCGGCAAGCCGCTTGGCATAGGGGTCGAGCACCAGCTTGTTGGCGTTGAAGCGGTGACCGTGCTCGGGCTCGTACGGGCCGTGCACGCGGTAGCCATAGAGCTGGCCGGGCGAAACGTCGTTGAGATAGCCGTGCCAGACATCCTCGGTCTTCTCAGGCAGTTCGATGCGCTCGAGCTCGCGGCGGCCTTGTGCGTCGAACAGGCAGAGCTCGACCTTCTGCGCGTTGGCGGAGAACAGCGCGAAATTGGTGCCGCGTCCGTCCCAGCTTGCGCCGAGGCGTGCGGGCGATCCAGCAGTCAGGCGCATCAGTCAGCTTTCCGGAACGAGGAAGATCGCAGCGAGCGGCGGAATGGTGAGGCGGAGCTCGCCGTCCTCGGCATGAACTTCGCCGATATTCCCGACATTGCTGCCGCCATAATGGGCGGAATCCGAGTTGAGCACTTCCTTCCACTTGCCGCCAAGGGGCACGGGAACGCGATAGTTCTGGTAGACGTTCGGCGAGAAGTTGACGATCACCAGGCACCGCGCGTGCTCGTCGAATCCCTTGCGCAGCCAGGCGAACACGTTGCGGTTGGCGTCATCGGTGACCAGCCATTCGAAGCCGGCCTGGTCGCAATCCATCTGGTGCAGCGCCGGCACCGCGCGATAGAGCCGGTTGAGGTCGCGGATCAGCGCCTGGACGCCGGAATGGTATTTGTATTCGAGCAGGTGCCAGTCGAGCGACTGGTCGTGATTCCATTCGCGGCTCTGCGCGATCTCGGCACCCATGAACAGCAGCTTCTTGCCGGGATGGCCGAACATGAAGCTGTAATAGGCGCGCAGATTGGCGAAGCGCTGCCACTCGTCGCCGGGCATGCGGCCGAGGATGGAGCGCTTGCCGTGCACGACCTCGTCGTGCGACAGCGGCAGGATGAAGTTTTCCGAGAAGGCGTAGTGCAGGCCGAACAGGATGTCGCCGTGATGGTGCTTGCGGTGGATCGGATCCTTGCTGATGTAGTTCAGCGTGTCGTGCATCCAGCCCATGTTCCACTTGTAGCCGAAGCCGAGCCCGCCGAATTCGACCGGGCGCGAGACCTGCGGCCAGGCGGTGGACTCCTCGGCGGCCGTGGTCGCCTGCGGGAAGCGGGCGAACACTTCCGTGTTGAAGCGGCGCAGGAAGTCGATCGCCTCGATGTTCTCCCGCCCGCCATGCTGGTTCGGAATCCACGCGCCAGGGGGCCGGCTGTAGTCGAGATAGAGCATGGACGCGACCGCATCGACGCGCAGGCCGTCGATCGCATAGCGCTCCAGCCAGAACAGCGCATTCGACACCAGGAAGTTCGTCACTTCGGTGCGGCCGTAATTGTAGATCAGCGTGCCCCAGTCGAGGTGGCGCCCCTGCAGCGGGTTGGCGTGCTCGTAGAGCGAGGTGCCGTCGAAATGGCCGAGCCCGTGCGGGTCATCGGGGAAATGACCGGGCACCCAGTCGAGCAGCACGCCGATGCCTTCGCGGTGGCAGGCATCGACCAGTGTCGCAAACTCGTCGGGGGTGCCGAAGCGGCTGGTCGGCGCATAGAGTCCGGTCGGCTGGTAGCCCCACGATCCGTCGAAGGGATGCTCGCTCACGGGAAGGAATTCGAGATGGGTGAAGCCCATGTCGCGGGCGTAGGCCGGCAGCTGCTCGGCCAGCTCGCGATAGGTCAGCCATTCATTGTCGTTCTTGCGCCGCCACGAGCCGAGATGGACCTCGTAGATCGACATCGGCGCCGACAGCGAATTGATGCCGTCGGGCGCCGGCCGCGGCCGCGGCAGGTGCGCTTCGTCGAACACGATGGACGCCGTCTTCGGCCGCACCTCGCTCGCGAATGCCAGCGGATCGGATTTCAGCGGAATCAGATGACCATGCGGGCCGATGATCTCGAACTTGTAGTGATCGCCAGTCTTCGCATGCGGGATGAACAGCTCCCAATAGCCGCTGCCGCGCACCCGCATCGGATGGCGCCGACCGTCCCAGAAGTTGAAGTCGCCGACCACGGACACGCGGCGCGCATTCGGCGCCAGCACCACGAAGCCGATGCCGTCGACGCCATCGAGCTGCATCGGGTGCGCGCCGAGCTTGTCGTAGAGGCGCTGATGGGTGCCTTCGCCGAGCAGGTACAGATCAAAATCGGTCAGGATCGGCGGAAAACGGTAGGCATCCTCGAACTCGACGACGTCGTTGCCGAACTTTGCGCGGAGCTGGTAGTGCTTCGAGCCATTGGGCAGGGCGCCGATGAACAGGCCGGCGTCGTGGACGCGGTCGAGCGGGGCGACCTCGCCATGTTCGCCGACCGCCTCGACGTTGACGGCCTCGGGTATAAACGCGCGCACCACGCTTCGACCACCCTCGGGATGCAGCCCGAGATAGTGGAAGGGATCGGAATGGCGGCCCTCGATGATCGCATAGGCCTCGGCAGGCAGTTTAGGCATGGGCTTCGCTCTCGGCACTGGACAGAATGCGAAGCAGTCCGGTCAGCGGCGCATGCAGCCCCTCAGGCCGGTGGGACAGCTCGTACTCTACTTCGTTGAATGCGTGATCAAGCAGGAAGAACTTCAACAGGCCTTCCGCGGCTTGCCGATCTTCCGGCCAGAGCCGCCGATCGGTCATGGTTTCGTGATAGGCGGACAAGAAGGTTGCGGTAGCGCGCTCGCGCCATTCGTCGAGCGCCGCCGTGAGCCGACCCTGCTCGTCGGAGGCGCCCTTGAGCGCGCGATTGAGGGCGGTGTCAATCGATACGTCAATCGAGTGGATCAGGCCCGCGACGTCGCGCGCGGCCGGCGCCTTGCGCCGCTTGTCGGCCAGCGGCACACGCGGATCGCCGTCGAAGTCGATGATGAAGATATCGTCCTTCACGATCAGAGTTTGCCCCAGGCGGAAGTCGCCATGATGACGGATGTTCAACCCGCCGATGCCGGAAGGCAATAGCGCATTCAGTCGGTCGGACAGGCTCGCACGGACCTCCGCGAGCTGATCGATCAGCCGGCGGTCCGCCTCCCGCAGACCGTCGCGGCTCTCGGCCAGCCGGTCCAGAACCCGTTCGGCGCGTGCTTTGAGGTCGGATACCTGGCGCCCGATATATGCGGAGCCGATCGGCTCCGGAGCGAGATCGTCCGGCTTTGCCGCGGCGAGAGCGACATGCAGCTCGCCGAGCCGCCGGCCGATCTGCGCGACGAAGTGCAGGTAAGGCGCCTGCTCCTGGGTCTCGCGGAGCTTCTCGCCCGCCGGCAACACGCGCTGCTCGTCGATGTAGCGATCGAGATAGCCCGTGGTCACGGTCCAGCCGTCGCCCTGGTTCTCGACATAGGCGTGCAGCACGCCGAGCGCGCTGTGCTGGTCACCCTCGACCAGCTCGACGCTGCCGAGCAGCGCTGGCGTATTGGCGAAGCGCGCGACCTCCGTGAGATAGTGGCCGATCTCGATCTCGGGGCTGATGCCGCTTTCGAGCTGGCGATAGATCTTGGCGACGTACTGGTTGTCGACCAGCGCGGTGCTGTTCGACTGCTCGATCGCGCGGATGCGTTCGGGCTCCTTGATGGTGTAGTCGGCGAAACGGCTGGTGGGCTTGAACTCCAGCCGCAGATTGTTTTCTTCGACCACCAGGTGCTGCGACAGATTGCGCAGGAACAGGCCGATGAAGATCTGGTCGGTCGCGACGTCGAGCAGCGTGCCCTCGCGCGCGCCCTGGCGCACGGCAGCGAGCGCCCTGGGGTTGAAGCGCTCGCGGTCGAAGCGCACCCATTCGATCTGCAGCGGCAGCACGTAGCGTGCGGCCGCGTCCCCTTGCCCGGTCTCGAAGAACGCGATCCAGGGCCTGTTGTCGCCGATGTCGCAGAACGGCACCGCCGAGGTCAGCGCGGTCTTGATCTGCTTGGGATTGTGCTCGGGGTACCACCGCGTCCGTGACAGGAAGCCCGGCAGCACGTCGCGCTCGAACACGCCCCGCTCGCGGGCGAGGGAGACCCAGTTCGAATTCACCGGCACGACCAGCGTTTCGAACTCCGGCACCGCGCGCGGCGTCACCGGCTCGGACTTGTCGCGTTCCAGCAGCTGGAACCAGTAGAAGCCGTAGGGCCCGAGCGTGATCATGTAGGGCAGCTCGCCGATCGCGGGGAAGCGGGTGCGGCCGAGCATCTCCTGCGGGATGCGGTCCTTCCAGGGTGACAGGTCGAGCTCGGTCGCCTGCGCGGCGCGCGAGAGATTGGCGACGCAGAGGATCACCTCGTCGCGGTATTGCCGGACATAGGCCAGCACGGCGCGGTTGGCCGGGCGGATGAAGGTCATGCTGCCGCGGCCGAAGGCGAGCGTCGACTTGCGCACGGAAATCAGCCGTTTGGTGGCGCTGAGCAGCGAGGACAGGCTGCGCGACTGCGCCTCCACGTTCACGGATTCATAACCGTAGACGGGATCCATGATCAGCGGCGCGTAGAGGCGCGCCGGGTCGCAGCGCGAGAAGCCGCCGTTGCGGTCCGGGCTCCACTGCATCGGCGTGCGCACGCCGTTGCGGTCGCCGAGATAGATGTTGTCGCCCATCCCGATCTCGTCGCCGTAATAGATGATCGGCGTGCCGGGGAACGACAGCAGCAGCGAGTTCATCAGTTCGATCTTGCGGCGGTCGTTGTCCATCAGCGGCGCAAGGCGCCGGCGGATGCCGACATTGATGCGCGCGCGCGGATCGTTGGCGTAGGTGGTCCAGAGATAGTCGCGCTCGACGTCGGTGACCATCTCCAGCGTCAGCTCGTCATGGTTGCGCAGAAACAGCGCCCATTGGCAGGTCGCGGGAATATCCGGCGTCTGGCGCAGGATGTCGGTGATCGGGAAGCGGTCCTCCTGCGCGATCGCCATGTAGATGCGCGGCATCAGCGGGAAATGGTAGGCCATGTGGCATTCGTCGCCGCGGCCGAAATATTCCTGCACGTCCTCCGGCCATTGATTGGCCTCGGCCAGCAGCAGCTTGCCCTTGGAGTAGGCGTCGAGCTCCTGGCGCAGCCGCTTGATAATCGCATGCGTCTCCGGCAGGTTCTCGTTCGAGGTGCCCTCGCGCTCGCAGAGATAGGGAATGGCGTCGAGCCGGAAGCCGTCGACACCGGCGTCCAGCCAGCGCTTCATGACCTGGATGATGGCGCTGACCACGCGCGGATTGTCGAAATTGAGGTCCGGCTGGTGCGAGAAGAAGCGGTGCCAGTAGAACGCGCCGGCCTCGGGATCCCAGGTCCAGTTGGACTTCTCCGTGTCGGTGAAGATGATGCGCGTGCCCTGGTATTTCTGGTCGGTGTCGCTCCAGACATACCAGTTGCGTGCGCTGGAGCCCTGATGGCTGCGCCGCGCGCGCTTGAACCATTTGTGCTGGTCGGAGGTGTGGTTGACGACGAGTTCGGTGATGACGCGCAGGCCGCGCTTCTGCGCCTCCTGGATGAAGCGCTTGAAATCCTTCATCGTCCCGAAATCGGGATTGACCGAGCCGTAATCGGCGATGTCGTAGCCGTCGTCGCGGCCGGGCGAGGGGTAGAACGGCAGCAGCCACAGCGCGGTGACGCCGAGCTCCTGGAGATAGGGCAGCTTCTCGGTCAGCCCGGCGAAGTCGCCGATGCCGTCATTGTTGCTGTCGGCGAAGGCCTTGACGTGGAGCTGGTAGATGATGGCGTCCTTGTACCAGAGCTCATCCACGATCTCGGCAGCCTCAGCCTTCTTGGTGTCGACGGAAGACAGAACATTCATGGCGTGAACCTTTACGCCAGGCAGCGGAACAGGAGCGCCGGATCGCGGTCGGGATCGATACGCAACCTGATCCCGCCCCATTCGATGCGGGACCGTTCGCCGGTGAGAAGGTCTTCGAGTTCCGTCACATGGTGGCGCCGTCCACCGGCCTCAATGGTGACGTCGCCGAGCGGCAGCCAGCATTCGCGCACATGACGCGAGAGTGCGATGACGATGACGACGGTGTTGGCCGGATCAGCCGCCTCCTTCGCGAAGGTGATCGTCTCGCCATCCTCGATGCCGAGGAAGCGCACATTGGCCGTCTGCTGCAGCGCCGCGTTCTCGTTGCGGACGCGGTTGAGCTCGGCAATGTAGGATTTGATGTTGCCGGGCTTGTCCCAGTCGCGCTGCCTGATCTGGTACTTCTCGGAATCGAGATATTCTTCGCGGCCGGGAATAGCCTCATGCTCCAGCAGCTCGAATCCGCCGAAGATGCCGTAATTGCCCGAGAGCGTCGCCGCCAGCGCGACGCGCGACTTGAATGCCCAGGCCTCTCCGCTCTGGAGGTGGTAGGGCAACAGGTCGGGCGTGTTGACGAACATGTGCGGACGATAGAAATCGCGTTCGGGATAGCGCGTCAGCTCGCCGAGATATTGCTCCAGCTCCCACCGCGAGGTGCGCCAGGGGAAATAGGTGAAGGACTGCGCAAAGCCGAGCTTGGCGAGGCCCTTCATCAGCTTCGGCCGTGCGTAGGTCTTGGAGAACAGGATTACCTCGGGGTGACGGTGGCGGATGTCGCGGATCAGCCACTCCCAGAATGCAAGCGGCGCGGTGTCGTGATTGTCGATGGCGAAGATGGTCACGCCATGGTCGATCCAGAACAGCATGGCATCGCGAAACGCGTTCCACAGGCCGGCCCGATCCACCGAGCCGAAATCGGGGATGACGATGTCGGAATAAGGGCCGTCCGCCGTCCGGACCGAGCGGTCCGGCCGCCATTTGAACCATTCCGGATGCTGCGTCAGCCAGGGATGGTCCGGCGAGCACTGCACGGCGAAGTCGAGCGCCAGCTCGAGGCCGTATTCCAGGCAGGTCGCGACCAGCGCGCGGAAATCCTCGATCGTGCCGAGCTCGGGATGCAGGGCATCGTGGCCGCCCTCGGCCGAGCCGATCGCATAGGGCGAGCCGGGATCGCCGTCACGCGCCACCGGCGCATTGTTGCGGCCCTTGCGGCTTGTATGGCCGATCGGGTGGATCGGCGTGAAGTAGAGCACGTCAAAGCCCATGGCGGCGATGTCAGGCACGCGCGCGATGCAGTCGCGCAGCGTGCCATGGCGGCCCGGCAAGGCGCTCTGGCTTCGCGGCATCATCTGATACCAGGCGCCGAAGCACGCTTTGTCGCGGTCGACCGTCAGCGGGAAGAGCTGCGAGCGCGTCAGGTCGGGCCGCTGCTGGCTCTCGGCCATGGCTTCGCCGAGCTCGGTTGCCAGCAGCGAATTGACGTCGCCGTTCCTGAGATAATCCTCGCACTGCCTGATGATGACCGCCGCTGCGTCCTGTCGCGCGCCATGCGCCTTGGTCAGGAGCCCGGCGCCCTCGATCGCATCGAGGCTGACATCGGCCCCGGTGCGCTGCTTGCGCGCGACCGCGTGAGACCAGGTGGCGAACTCATCGGTCCAGGCTTCGATCGCGTAGACATATTGGCCGGGCTCAACGGGCGTGAACGCACCGGACCAGCGGTCATTGCCGTGATGGGTCATCGGTTCGCTCCGCCATTCGCGCTCCTGCTCGCGGCGCCAGATCAGGGCGGCGGCGATCACGGCGTCGCCGCCGCGATAGATGTCTGCCCAGACCTGGACCGGTTCGCCCGCGATCCGCTTCACCGCGAAGCGGCCGCCATCGATCGAGGGATAGACGTCCTCGATCAGGAAAGCGCTGCCGGCTGCGGCACTTTCGACAGTTTGAATTGTCTTGTTCACGGTGATGCCATTGACAAGAAAGCAGGAGCCCGTTTCCCTTGCCGGGACCCGACGCTTTGGTACCATTATAGAAAGCCGCTTGTATGTCATTGGTTCCCTGGGGAACGGCAAGCGCAGTTTGCGAGTTACCCCTGGCTAACCTCTTCCGCGACCTCGTTAAAATCGATGCCCTTGGCCAAACAATGGCCTGCAAGCTGCGTGCCGAATGGATCTTTTAGCTCAAGCCCGGATCAAGGGCGTTCAGTCCGAATTCGTTGACGCCCTCGGCAAGTTGCGGGTCACCGCGCCCGAGGCGCTCAAATCCATCCTCGACGCCCTGCCGGAGAGGCGGGTCTACCGCTTCGTCAGCGGGCCGGTCGTGGTCCGCGCATTGGGGCATCCGCGCACGGAATTGGCGGCGATCGGTGCGCCGCCGCTGCAATGGAAAATCCACGGCAACGGCAATGTGATCGCCCAGGGCGAGACACGCGAGCCCGTGATCGCCTGGCCCGCCGGCCTGGCGCTCGGGTATCACAGATTGACACTGACCGATGCCGCAGGCGTGACGGAAGAGGTGCCGATGATCGTGGCGCCCGAGCGCGCCTTCGGCGGCGATTTCGACCGCGGCTGGCTGCTCGCCGTCCAGCTCTACAGCGTCCGTTCGGACCGCAACTGGGGCATCGGCGACTTTACCGACCTCGCAGGGCTGGTCCGGCTTGCCAAGCAGCTCGGGGCCGACGGCGTCGGGCTCAATCCGCTGCATGTCCTGTTCGACGACCATCCGGCCGATTGCAGCCCCTATTCGCCGAACAGCCGGCTTTTCCTCAACCCGGTCTATATCGATGTCGAGGCGATTCCCGAATTCTTGGCAGACCTCGTGCCCGGTGCGGCCGCGACGGCCGCCCGCCTCCGCGAAGGTGACCGCGTCCCCTATGCCGACATGGCGGCGTTGAAATGGCGGGGTCTTCGCGCCGCCTTTGACAGCTTCGTGACACGCGCGAGCGAGGCGCGCCGCAAGGCGTTTGACGCCTTCCGTGCCGCCCGCGCGCCGCTGCTGTCCCGCTTTGCCTGCTTCGAGGTGCTGCGCCATCGCTTCGCCGCCCCCTGGTGGGAATGGCCGTCGGAATGGCAGCAGCCGGACGAGGCGAAATGCGCCGCGCTGCGCCAGGGTCCGGACAAGCGCGAGGTCGAGTTCGTCGAATTCGTGCAATGGACCGCCGATAGTCAGCTGCATGCCGCCAAGGCGCTCGCCAGCCAGCTCGGCATGCGGGTCGGGCTTTATCTCGACGTCGCCGTGGGCGTGCAGTCCAACGGCTTCGATGCCTGGAACGAGCAGACGGCGATTTCCCGCCATCTCGCCGTCGGCGCGCCGCCCGACGTGCTCAACACCATCGGCCAGGACTGGGGTCTCGCCGGCTTCAACGCCGGGGGACTCGAAGCGCAGTCGTTCGTGCCGTTCGCGGACATGCTCGCGGCGTCGATGCGCCATGCCGGCGCCATCAGGCTCGATCACGTGCTCGGCCTGAAGCGGCTTTATCTGGTGCCGCGCGGCTTCAAGCCCGACAACGGCGCCTATGTACAGATGCCTTTCGAGGCGCTGCTGGCGGCCGTGGCGCGCGAGAGCGCGGCCCATCGATGCATCGTGATCGGCGAGGACCTCGGCACCGTGCCGGAAGGTTTTCGCGAGATGATGCAGGATTTCGGCATCTGGTCCTATCTCGTCATGATGTTCGAGCGCGACGATGCCGGCCATTTCCGCAATGTCGAGCACTACAGGCCCAATGCGCTGGTCACGCTGAACACGCATGACCTGTCGACGTATGCCGGCTGGCGCTCCTTCAGCGATCTCAAGATGAAGCGCTCGCTCGGGCTCGATCCCGGCGAGAACGACCAGGCGCGCTGGGATGCGCTCGGCAGGCTCGACGAGATCCTGCGCCAGAACGGGATTCGAGCGAACGACCTCTATTCGGTGCTCGCCTTCCTGTCGCGCACGCCATCCCGGCTGCTCGCGGTGTCAATGGAAGATCTGCTGGGCGTGATCGACCAGCCCAACATTCCCGGCACGATCGACGAGCACCCGAACTGGCGCCAGCGTCTTCCTGTTGCGCTCGACAAGATTGCGTCCAGGATCGATCTCGCGGCCTTGAAGGCCGCGACGCGGGAACGTTCGTTGCCCGGCGGGAGTTGAACGGCCGGGGTTTTCCCAGGGTTGCAGGACATTGTCTCAGAGGATCGAGGACTATGCGCTGATCGGCGATTGCGAGACCGCGGCGCTGGTCGGGCGCAACGGCTCGATCGACTGGCTGTGCTGGCCCGCCTTCGATTCCGACGCCTGCTTTGCCGCCATCCTCGGCACGCACAAGAACGGACGCTGGCTGATCGCGCCGAGCGAGACCGCGCCCCGCATCTCGCGGCGCTATCTCGGCAATACCCTCATTCTCGAAACGCGTTTTGAGACGAAGAGCGGCACCGTCGCGCTGATCGACTTCATGCCGCCGCGCGGCAAGGCGTCGGACATCGTGCGGCTGGTCCGCGGCATCCGTGGCACCGTGAAAATGCGGATGGAGCTCGTCATCCGCTTCGGCTTTGGCGTGGACATTCCCTGGGTGCGACGGATCGACCATTCCTTGATGGCCATCGCCGGCCAGGACATGACGGTGTTGCGCACGCCGGTCGAGACCCGCGGCGAGGACCTGACCACCGTCTCCGACTTCGAGGTGAAGGAAGGCGAGACCGTGCCTTTCGTGCTGACCTACGGCCCCTCGCATCTCGAGCCGCCCGCGTCGATCGATCCGGAGGTCGCTCTCCAGGAGACCGAGAAATTCTGGCAGGACTGGTGCGGCCGTTGCACCCGCGACGGCGACTATCAGGAGCTCGTCTTGCGCTCGCTGATCACGCTGAAGGCGCTGACCTTCGCGCCGACCGGCGGCATCGTCGCGGCACCCACCACCTCCTTGCCGGAAAAGCTCGGAGGCAACAGGAACTGGGATTACCGCTTCTGCTGGCTGCGCGACGCCACCTTCACGCTGCTCGCACTGATGAATTCGGGCTACACCGAGGAAGCCTTGGCCTGGCACAATTGGCTGCTGCGCGCGGCCGCCGGATCGCCTTCGAACATGCAGATCATGTACGGCATCTGGGGCCAGCGGCGGCTCCTCGAATGGGAGGCGGGCTGGCTCGGCGGCTATGAGGGCGCCCAGCCCGTGCGCGTCGGCAACGCAGCGCACGCGCAGCTCCAGCTCGACGTCTACGGCGAGTTGATCGATGCCTTTCACCAGTCGCGCATGGCCAAGCTCCAGCTCGACGACGAGACCTGGGCGCTGGAATGTGCCGTGCTCAATCATCTGGCCGAGGTTTGGGACCGGCCCGATCACGGCATCTGGGAGCGGCGCGGACAGCCCAGGCACTACGTCTTCTCCAAGGTAATGACCTGGGTCGCATTCGATCGCGGCATCAAGAGCGCCGAGACCTTCGGCTTCAAGGCGCCGCTCCTGCACTGGCGCACCTTGCGCGATGCGATTCATCGCGACGTCTGCAACAGGGGCTTCGACGCGGAGGAGAACGCCTTCGTCGAATCCTACGGCTCGAAACTGCTCGATGCCAGCGTGCTGCTGCTGCCGGCCGTCGGCTTCCTGCCGGCCTCGGATCCGCGCATCCGCGGCACCATTGCTTCGGTCGAGAAACGCCTGATGCGCGACGGTTTCGTGCTGCGGCACGATCCGCGCGAGCTGCCGGCGGACCAGCCGCCGCTCGAAGGCGCGTTCCTCGCCTGTAGCCTGTGGCTCGCCGATGCCTACGTGCTGTCAGGCGATCTCGACAAGGCGCAGGAATTGTTCGATCGCGTGGTCGGTGTCGCGAACGATGTCGGGTTGCTCGCCGAGGAATACGACTCCGTGGCCCGCCGCCAAACCGGCAACTTCCCACAGGCGCTGACCCACATCGCGCTGATCAACACCGCACATAACCTGTCGGCGGCGAGACAGGAGAGCGAGAAGCCGGCGGTGCAACGGTCGAAGTAAGCTGGCGCTCCGAGGGAGGTGCGCTCCCTCTCCCGCCTGCGGGAGAGGGGTGGGGTGAGGGCTCTCTCTGCGGGCGAGAGCCCCCGAGAGGCGAGAACCCTCACCCGCCGCTACGCGGCGACCTCTCCCGCAAGCGGGAGAGGTTACAGCGAGCCCGCGGCTTGATCCGCCCGTTCAAGGCCAATTAGCTCTAGCCAACCCCATTCCGCTTCAGGATCATCTCCATCGCCTCCGCAAAACCGTCCTGCTCGTTGCTCGCGGTGACGTGGGTGGCCTGGTCCTTGACGTTGTCGGCGGCGTTGCCCATGGCGATCGAGGTGCCGCTGACGCGGAACATGGCAAGGTCGTTCTGCATGTCGCCGATGGTGGCGACCGCGGCGGTGGCGATGCCCAGGCGCTTTGCCATGGCCTCGACGAAGGTACCCTTGTCGAAGCCGGGCGGGGTGACGTCGAGATAGTAGGTCTGCGAGCGCACCGCGGTGGCCTCGCTGCCGAGCGCCTCCTGCATCGCCTTCTCGCAGGCCGCGAGGCCTGCCGCATCGGCACTGGCGCCCGACGATCTTGCAGGCGCTCGAGAGATAGGGCGAGAAATCGGACACGATGGTGGGGTCGGCGCGGATCGTGTGCTGCTCGTGGGCGACGTAGCTGCCGCTGGGATTGTCGATCAGCCATTTGTCGGTGGTGAACAGCCAGATGTCGGCCCCAAACTCACGAAGGATCTGCAGGGACCGCTCGGCTGCGCTCGCGGGAATCAGGTGCTGCTCGACCGGCCTCATCTCGGGATCGACGATCGAGGAGCCGTTGAACGGGCCGACCGGCAGCCACAGCGTCAGCGGCTCGATCAGGAAGCGCATGCCGATCGCGGGGCGGCTGGAGGTGATGGTGAAGCCGATGCCGGCCTGGTGCAGCCGCTGCACCGCGCCTCTCGCGCGCTCGGTCAGCGTCTTGTCCTTGGTCAGCAGCGTGCCGTCGACGTCGGAGACCACGAGTGAGATTTGCGTCATGGCAGGACCTTGGGTATCGCGCCGCTCAGCTTCAATTGCCGCACGACGCCGTCCACGATCGCTTCGACGGATTCGTCGATCGAGACGGTGATGACGTGCTCGCTCGCCTCCGGCGGTTCCAGCGCGTTGAATTGGCTCGTCAGCAGCTCGGGCGGCATGAAGTGCCCCTTGCGGTGCGCCAGCCGCTCGGCGATCAGCTCCTTGGTGCCCTTCAGGAAGACGAAGCGCACGTCGTCGCGACCGCGCAGCAGCACGTCGCGATAGGTATGTTTCAGCGCCGAGCAGGCGATGATGACGTGCTCGCCGCGTCCGCACACGCGCGCGATCTCGTCGGCGATGGCATTGAGCCAGGGCCAGCGGTCCTCGTCGGTAAGCGGATGGCCGGCCCGCATCTTCTCGACGTTGCTGGCGGGATGGAAGCTGTCGCCGTCCTCGAAACGCCAGCCCAGCCGCTCGCCGAGCGCCTTCGCAACCGTGCTCTTGCCCGAACCCGACACGCCCATCACGATCAATGCACAAGGTGCTTCAGCGCGGCCCACGAATTTCCTCCGGAAGCGCGGCCTGGTCGACCAGCCAGACGGTCTCGCCATTCGAGCGCGCGCGCAAGGCCGGCAGATTCTCGCCATTGAGCAGGCGCGTCAAGATCGGTTGCTTGTCGTGACCGGCAATCTCGAACATCATCTCGCGGCAGGAGGCCAGAACGGGCAGGGTGAGCGAGACCCGCGGCACGAAGGGCGCGACATTGGCCTTGGCGACGCCGACGACCCAGCGTCGGGTCTCTTCGAGTTCGGGATAACCCGGAAATAGCGAGGCGGTGTGGCCGTCCGGCCCGGCGCCCATCAGGACGAGATCGAACAGCGGGCGCTCCGGATCGAGCTGGTCCGCGCCATAGAAGGCCTGCAGCTCGCGTGCGTAGGCGTCAGCGCCGGCGTCGGGATTCTCTGCCGTGGTCGGGATCGGGTGGATATGGCCGGCGGGCGCATTGCGATCGAGAAAGATCGCGCGCGCGACGGCCATGTTGTTGAGCGGATCGCTCTCGGGCACGAAGCGCTCGTCGCCGATGAACCAGTGCACGCGGTCCCAGGGAATCCTGCCGCGCCAGGCTTCGCTGCCGAGCAACTGATAGAGCTTCTTCGGGCTGGAGCCGCCGGTGAGGCAGATCGCGATCCGTCCGGGATTGGCCGCGAGCCGCGCCATCACCCGTTCGGCCGCGGCGCGGGCAAGAGCTTCGGCATCAGCTTCGACGATCAGCTTCGGCTGGTCGGCCGCCGCCATCACGAGTACTTCCGCCAGCTTCGCCCGTCGCGCCGCAGCAGCTCATCGGCGCAGGCGGGGCCGTCGGTTCCGGCTTCATAGGTTTCGATGCCGTTGGTGCCGGCACTTGTCCAGGCGTCCAGGAACGGCTGCACCGCCTGCCAGCCGGCCTCGACGCCGTCGGCGCGCTGGAACAGGATATTGTCACCGATCATGCAGTCGTAGATCAGCGTCTCGTAGCCGGTCGAGGGATCGGCGCGGAAATAGTCGCCGTAGCGGAATTTCATCTCGACGCCGTCGATGGTGACGCTCGGTCCGGGGATCTTGGCGTTGAACTGAAGCTCGATGGTCTCCGTGGGCGCGATGCCGATGGTGAGGAAGTTCTGCGACAGGCGGTCGACCGCCGTGCCCGAGAACATCGACAGGGGCGCCTGCTTGAACTTGATCGCGACTTCCGTACGCTTGTGCGCCAGCGCCTTGCCCGTGCGCAGATAGAACGGCACGCCGGCCCAGCGCCAATTGTCGATCATCAGCTTCAGCGCGACATAGGTCTCGGTGGTGCTGCCGGGCTTGACGTCCGCGGTCTTGCGATAGTCCGGAATCTCATCGTCGCCGATGCGGCCTGCGAGATATTGCGCGCGTACCGAGCTTTTAAGCGCTTCCTCCCGGCTCGGCCGCTGGATCGCGGTGAGCACCTCGGCCTTCTCGGAGCGGACCGAATGGGCATCGAAGCGCGTCGGCGGCTCCATCGCGACGAGGGACATCAGCTGGAACAGGTGGTTCGGCACCATGTCGCGCGCAGCGCGCCGGTGGCATCATAGAAGCCGCCGCGGTGGCCGACGCCAAGCTTCTCCTCCACCGTGATCTGGATGTGGTCGATGTGGTTGCGATTCCAGATCGGCTCGAACATGCCGTTGGCGAAGCGCAGCACCAGGATGTTCTGCACCGTCTCCTTGCCGAGATAGTGATCGATCCGGTAGATCTGGTGTTCGTCCATGATCTTCAGGAGCTCGGCGTTGAGCGCGCGGGCCGAGGCGAGATCGGTGCCGAACGGCTTCTCGATCACCAGCCGCCGCCAGGCGCCGTTCTCCTTCATCAATCCGGTGCGGCCGAGCTCCCGCGCGGTCGGCGCGAATGCGGCCGGCGGAGTCGCGAGGTAGAACAGGCGGTTGCCGCCGGTGCCTTGCGAGCATTCCAGAGAATCCAGATGCTCGCGCAAGCGGTCGAACGACGGCGGGTCCTTCGGGTCGGCCTCGACGAAGGTGACGCATTGCAGCAGCTGCCTGGCGATGTCCTCGTCGACAGGCCGCGTCGCGAATTTGCGCAGGCCCTTCATCAGGCCGTCGCGCAGCTCGTCATCCGACTGGCTCTTGCGGGCGACGCCGACGACGCAGAATTTTTCCGGCAACAGATTCTCGGCCGCCAGATTGTACAGCGATGGCATCACCAGCCGATGGGTCAGGTCGCCGGTCACGCCAAAGATGACGAAGGCGCAATTTTCCGGCTTGCGCTTTGGCTGCGGGTCTTTTGTCACGAATGTTCGGCCTTCGCTTGTTACGTCCTGCTTGATCTCATTTGGGCTTCGCCGCGCCCGGCTGCTTCGGCTCCTTGTGGCCGCCGAACCCTGCACGCATCGCAGAGAGAATTTTTTCGGCGAAGGTGTGTTCCTTGCGGGAACGAAAACGTGTGTAGAGCGCCGCGGTCAAGACTTCGGCCGGCACCGCCTCGTCGATCGCGGCATTCACGGTCCAGCGGCCTTCCCCGGAATCCTCTACGAAGCCTGAATATTCCGACAGCTGCGGGCTGTCGGCGAGTGCCGTCGAGGTGAGGTCGAGCAGCCAGGACGGAATCACGCTGCCGCGGCGCCACACTTCGGCAATGTCGGCGAGATCGAAATCGTAGCGGTGATCTGGCGGCAAAGCCTCGATACTGGCATTCTTGAGAATGTCGAAACCTTCGGCATAGGCCTGCATCAGGCCGTATTCGATGCCGTTGTGGATCATCTTGACGAAGTGGCCGGCGCCCACCGGGCCGGCATGGATGTAGCCCTGCTCGATGCGGGGATCGCGGCCCTCGCGGCCCTCGCGTCCTTCGGTGCGCGGAATGTCGCCGGCGCCGGGCGCGAGCGCGGCGAAGATCGGATCGAGCCGGTCGACCACCTGTTTCTCGCCGCCGATCATCATGCAATAGCCGCGGTCGAGGCCCCAGACGCCGCCGGAGGTGCCGACGTCGACATAGTGGATGCCGCGCTCCTTCAGAGCCTTGCCGCGGCGGACGTCGTCCTGCCAGAAGGTGTTGCCGCCGTCGATGATGACATCGCCCGCCTGCATGACGCCCGCGATCGCGTCGATCGTCGTCTCGGTGATGCGTCCCGCAGGCAGCATCACCCAGGCCGTGCGCGGCCGCTCGAGTTTCGCGACGAACTCTTCCAGAGTCGCCGAACCTGTCGCACCGTCGGCGGCAAGGCCGGCGACGGCTTTGGCGTCCTTGTCGTAGACCACCGTCGAATGTCCCTGGCGCATCAGGCGGCGAACGATGTTGCCGCCCATCCGGCCGAGGCCGATCATGCCGAGTTGCATGTGAGAGATTCCCTTAGTTCAGTGCGTCGTTGAGCGCCGCATTGAGCGCCGCGAGGCCTTTTTTGACTCCGCCCTTCAGGTGCACACGCAGCGCACGCCGGCCGCGCTCGGTGAGCACGTCGAAATCGCCGCGTGCCTGCGCCGCCTTGATGACGCCAAAGCTGGCCTTCTGCCCCGGCACGGGCAGATCCTTGGCATCGTCCGCCGTGATCTGGAGGAACACGCCGCTGTCGGGGCCACCCTTGTAGGCCTGTCCGGTGGAATGCAGGAAGCGCGGCCCGAACTCGGCGCAGGTCGCGACGTGCCGCTTCTCGCGCACTTCGAGCCGCATGGCCTGGAGTGCGTCGATCGTCGCCCTGTCTCGCGCGATATAACCGAGCAGGGCGACATAGTCGCCATGGTTCGAGCGGGAGAGATGCGCCTTCAGCCAGGAGGTGAGATCGCCATTGGCGCCCGCCGCGCGCAGCGCGGTGGCGTTGGCCTCGTCGGTGTAGAGGTCTGCCTCATCCGTGCTGACCACCGGCTGCTCTTCCGGCAGCGCGCCGGTCTTCTCGAACGCGGCGGTGAGCTCGCGCGTCTTGATCTTGGCCGCTTCCACGTCCGGCTGGTCGAACGGGTTGATGCCGAGGACCGCGCCTGCAACCGCCGTCGCCATCTCGAAGCGGAAGAACTCCTGGCCGAGATGCTCGATCGACTTCATGACGATGCGCACCACGGGATGACCGGCCGCTTCGATCGCGGCAAGCTTGGAGTCATGGGCGGCGTCCGCTTCGCCGTCGACACGGATGTCGATGAAGAACCGGTCGTTGCCATAGACGCTGGGATCGCCGAGCGGCTCGCCCTCGATCGGGATCAGGCCCTTGCCCTCCTTGCCGGTGGACTCCGCGATGAGCTGCTCTGCCCAGGCACCGAAATCGGCGATCTTCTTCGACGCCAGGATCGTTACCTTGTCGCGGCCCTCGAGGCCTGCGAGGCCCATGGCGAGGCCAAGCTGCACGCCCGGGTTCTCGGCTGGCGGCACGTCCGGCCCGCAGGAGCGGGCCATCGCAAGCGCTTGCTTGATGAAGGTCTTGACGTCGACGCCCGCGGTCGCCGCCGGCACGAGGCCGAAGGGCGATAGCACCGAATAGCGGCCGCCGATCGAGGGCTCGCCATGGAAGATGCGGGCATAGCTCAACTTCTTCGCCGCCTTCTCCAGCGACGAGCCGGGATCGGTCACCGCGATGAAGCGATGGCCGGTCTTCACCTTCGGCCCGACGGCCTTGGCAACCCGCTCATGGAAATAGTCCTTCATCGCGTTCGGCTCGGTGGTGCCGCCGGACTTGCTGGAGACGATGAACACGGTGTTGGCGATGTCGATCTTCGCCTCCATCGCCCGCACCTGCGCCGGATCGGTGGAATCCAGTACATGCAGCTTCGGGTAACCGGGCTTCTTGCCAAAGGTCTCGGCCAGCACCTCGGGCCCCAGGCTCGATCCGCCCATGCCGAGCACGACGGCATCGGAGAGTTTCTGACCCTTCACGCGGCCCGCATAGTCCTCGTAGTCGGCGATGTCGGCCTTGGCCGCGCTGTCGAGCCAGCCCAGCCATTTGTCCTCGTCCGCACCGGTCCAGACCGACTTGTCACGCTGCCACAGCCTGCGGATCTTGGCCGAGGCGCGCCAGTCCTCGGTGCTCTTGGCCACGGCCTTGCCCAGCCCGTCGCCGAGCGAGAGCAACTGGCGGTCGAGTGCGGGCCCGAGCACGACCGCGCGCTTGTGGGCGACGGCGCCGTAGAGCTTGTCGGCGGCATCCGCGAACAGCTTGACGCCGTCCTTGACCAGCTCCTCGGTGATCGCCTCGAGCGAGATGCCGGAGCGCTCCAGCTCCTCCAGCACGCGCCTTGCGTCCTCGATATTTTCTTCCAGGCTGTCGCGCGGCTTGCCATGGTCGCGGAACGCATCCAGCGTCGCCGGCGGCACGGTGTTGATGGTGTTGGGACCGATCAGCTCCTCGACATAGAGGACGTCGCTGTAGTCCTTGTTCTTGGTTCCGGTGGAGGCCCACAGCATGCGCTGCGGCCTGGCGCCTTTGGCGGCGAGCTTCTCCCAGCGGGGACCCGAGAACAGGCGCTTGTAGTCCTGATAGGCGAGCTTGGCGTTGGCGATCGCGACCTTGCCCTTGAGCGCGGCGAGCCGTTCCTTCTCGGATGGATCGTTGGCACGCGCGATCTTCTCGTCGAGCTGCTTGTCGACCACCGAGTCGATGCGGCTGACGAAGAAGCTTGCCACGCTCGCGACATGCGAGGGGTCACCGCCGCCTGCGACGTATTTTTCGAGCCCGGCGATGTAGGCTTCGGCCACCTCGAGGTACACCGCCTTGGAGAACAGCAGCGTGATGTTGATGCTGATGCCGTCGCCGATCAGCTGCTCGATCGCCGGCAGGCCCTCCGGCGTTGCCGGCACCTTCACCATCAGGTTCTTGCGACCGACGTCCTTCCAGAGCCGCCGCGCCTCGGCGACCGTGCCGGCGGTGTCCATCGCGAGATAGGGCGAGACCTCCAGGCTGACATAGCCGTCGCCGCCCTTGAGGCGGTCATATACCGGCCGGAGCACATCGGCAGCGTTCTGGATGTCCTCGACCGCGACGGCCTCGAACAGGTCGGCCACGTTCCGGTCGCCGCGCTTCAGCGCCTTGCCGATCGGGGCATCGTATTCGTCGGAGCTGCCGATCGCCTTCTCGAAGATCGACGGATTGGAGGTAACGCCCTTGACGCCGTCGGTGTCGATCAGCCGCTTCAGGTCACCCTTGGCGATGAAGCCACGGGCCAGGAAGTCCAGCCAGACCGCTTGTCCGTGCTTTTCCAGTTCTTTGACGGGATTCATGATGCTTATTTTCTCCAAGCCTGCGGACGAGGGGTTTCCGCGCCGGTCCTGACGCGCTATCCTCTAGCTTACATGCTCCCGGGAGGGAACCAATCAAGGGTATGTGCGTCATACCCTCCGGTGTAACTCCGTCGCGATCATGGCGATCCAGGCGGGCGTTGTGATGTCGTGTGGCCGCGAAGGGCCATGCTGGGAAACACATGTTCGCCCGCCGTGAAGATTTGGCGCTGGCTGTTGCCAATAGCCAGCGGGAGGTTGCGTCTGCGCCGACGGATTGCGTGATCTCTAAATTCCAGTCGATGCGACTGCGGCTGCTGGTCGCGGCGGGCCTAGCCACGATCTTGCTCAGTGCAAGCCTTGATCTTGCTCCCTGCCATCGACTGGTGAGATGGTCTCGGCGACGACGAGACGACGATGACCTTGAAGAATGCTGCAGCCGCAGGATGATCGCCAGGATGATCGCATCGTCATCCGGTCGGAGGGCCTGGCGACCGATTTTGATACACTGCTGCGCGCTTGCCGCGACTGTCACGCGGCCAGCAGCCCGCGCACTGCATTGCAGCAGGAAGATGAACGCGGTCCCCAAGGCTCGGCGTGCAAGGCTCGGCGTACAAGGCTTCGCCGTACAAGTGTCATAAGATCGCCGCGCCCGGATCGCTATGCTGCATTGCCGGATGGACGTATCCCCGGGAATGCCCGGATGTTGCGACCGAGTGACATTTTCTGGAAATGAGCCAATATAGACAAAGATTCGCACAAATTACAGGCATGTGCCTGTTCGTAACTCATAGAGTGCCTACGTTGTGCGTTGCGTCGAGTTGGCACCCGGGTGTCCAATGATCGTCATGTGCTCACGCTGATTCGAAACGGCCTGAGGAACGGTCCGGTAACTGCTTTCGTTTCAGCTTGTAGCGGAACTCACGCGGAGAGGGATCATGTACAACGATTCTTTATTCAACGCTTTCGCTCGGTCGTTCGAGGCGAGAAGCCAGCACGACATGTCGATGGCGGAATATCTGGAATCGTGTCGAAGCGATCCCATGAAATACGCGAACGCGGCCGAACGACTGCTAGCGGCGATCGGTGAGCCCCAGACGATTGACACGGCCAAGGACCCACGCCTTGGCCGTATTTTTTTGAACCGCACGATCCGCACCTATCCAGCCTTCGCCGGCTTCTACGGCATGGAGGAAACGATCGAGCGCATCGTCGGTTTCTTCCGTCATGCGGCGCAGGGCCTGGAGGAGCGCAAGCAGATCCTTTATCTGCTCGGTCCGGTCGGCGGCGGCAAGTCCTCGCTCGCCGAGCGGCTGAAGTCGCTGATGGAAGTGCATCCGATCTACGTGCTCAAGGCCGGCGACGAACTCTCGCCCGTGTTCGAAAGCCCGCTCAGCCTGTTCGATCCCGATCAGCTCGGCCCGATGCTGGAAGAGAAGTACGGCATTCCGCGCCGTCGTCTCACCGGCCTGATGAGCCCGTGGTGCTACAAGCGGCTCGAGGCCTTCGGCGGCGACATTTCCCAGTTCCGGGTCGCAAAAATCCAGCCGTCGCGGCTGCGTCAGGTCGCAATCGCCAAGACCGAGCCCGGTGACGAGAACAACCAGGACATCTCCTCGCTGGTCGGCAAGGTCGACATCCGCAAGCTCGAGACCTACGCCCAGAACGATCCCGACGCCTACAGCTATTCCGGCGGCCTCAACCGCGCCAACCAGGGCGTGCTCGAGTTCGTCGAGATGTTCAAGGCGCCGATCAAGATGCTGCACCCGCTGCTGACCGCAACGCAGGAAGGCAACTACATCGGCACCGAGAACATCGGCGCGATCCCGTACACGGGCGTGATCCTCGCGCACTCCAACGAAGCGGAGTGGGCGAGCTTCAAGGCCAACAAGAACAACGAAGCCTTCATCGACCGCATCTGCGTGATCAAGGTGCCCTACTGCCTCAGGGTCACCGAAGAGCAGAAGATCTACGAGAAGCTGATCCAGGGCTCCGAGCTCGCGGCGGCTCCTTGTGCGCCTTCGACGCTGGAGACGTTGGCTCGGTTCTCGGTGATGTCGCGCCTGCGCAAGCACGAGAATTCCACCCTGTTCGCCAAGATGCGGGTCTACGACGGCGAGAGCCTGAAGGAATCCGACCCGAAGGCGCGCAGCGTCCAGGAATACCGCGACGCCGCCGGCGTCGACGAGGGCATGGACGGCGTCTCGACCCGCTTCGCCTTCAAGATCCTGGCTGCGACCTTCAACCACGATCCGCAGGAGGTCGCCGCCGACGCCGTTCATCTGATGTACGCGCTGGAGCAGGCGATCCGCCGCGAGCAGCTGCCGGAGGAGACCGAGAAGCGCTATCTCGAATTCATCAAGGCGGAGCTGGCGCCGCGCTATGCCGAGTTCATCGGTAACGAGATCCAGAAGGCCTATCTCGAATCCTACTCGGATTACGGCCAGAACCTGTTCGATCGCTACGTCGACTATGCCGACGCCTGGATCGAGGACCAGGACTTCAAGGATCCCGACACCGGCCAGCTGCTCGATCGCGAGCTTTTGAACCAGGAGTTGACGAAAATCGAGAAGCCGGCGGGGATCGCCAACCCCAAGGATTTCCGCAACGAGGTCGTCAAATTCTCGTTACGGTCGCGGGCCCAGAACGGCGGCAAGAATCCGACCTGGACCTCCTACGAGAAGATTCGCGATGTGATCGAAAAGCGGATATTCTCCCAGGTCGAGGACCTGCTTCCGGTCATCTCCTTCGGGTCGAAGAAGGACGGCGAGACGGAGAAGAAGCACGGCGAGTTCGTGGCACGCATGGTGGAGCGCGGCTACACCGAGCGTCAGGTTCGCCGGCTCGTCGAATGGTACATGCGCGTGAAGCAGGCCGGTTGAGGCGCCTGGGAGGCGAATGGAAAAGTGCCCATCCACATTATTGACAGGCGCCTGAATCCAGGCGGCAAGAGTCTTGAGAACCGTCAGCGGTTCTTGCGTCGGGCCAAGTCCCTGGTGCAGGGCGCCGTCAAGAAGACCTCGCAGGAACGCGACATCAAGGACGTCCTGGAGGGTGGTGAGGTCACGATTCCGCTCGACGGGATGCACGAGCCGCGCTTCCGCCGTGAAGGCGGAACGCGGGACATGGTCCTGCCCGGCAACAAGAAGTTCGTCGAAGGCGACTATCTGCAGCGCTCCGGCCAGGGCAGCGCCAAGGATTCCGGCCCCGGCGAAGGCGACAGCGAGGACGCCTTCCGCTTCGTGCTCAGCCGGGACGAGTTCGTCGATCTCTTCCTCGACGACCTCGAGCTTCCGGATCTCGCCAAGCGCAAGATCGCGCAGACCGAGAGCGAGGGCATCCAGCGCGCCGGCTACACCATGTCGGGCTCGCCCGCCAACATCTCGGTGAGCCGGACGGTGAAGCTCGCGCTTGCGCGCCGCATCGCGCTCAAGCGTCCCCGCAAGGACGAGATCGAGGAGCTGGAAGCCGCGGTCGAAGCATGCACCGACGAGGACGAGCGCGCGGAGCTGGTCGCTGAGCTGGAAAGGCTGAAGGCGAAGTCCAAGCGCATCCCCTTCATCGATCCGCTCGACATCCGCTACCGGCGCTTCGAGACGGTGCCGAAGCCCGTCGCGCAGGCCGTGATGTTCTGCCTGATGGACGTCTCCGGCTCGATGTCGGAGCACATGAAGAATCTGGCAAAGCGCTTCTACATGCTGCTCTACGTGTTCCTGAAGCGCCGCTACAAGCATGTCGAGATCGTCTTCATCCGCCACACCGACCGCGCCGAGGAGGTGGACGAGCAGACCTTCTTCTACGGCCCGGCCTCGGGCGGCACGCTGGTCTCCAGCGCGCTCCAGGCGATGCATGAGATCGTGCGCGAGCGCTTCAACCCGTCGGACTGGAACATCTACGCCGCGCAAGCCTCCGACGGCGACAATTCCTATTCCGACGGCGAGCTCACGGGGCTCCTGCTGACCGAGAAGATCCTGCCGGTCTGCCAGTTCTTTGCCTATCTCGAGGTCGGGGAAGCAGGCGGCAGCGCCTTCGATCTCTCCGACTCCTCGCTTTGGACCCTCTACGAGCGCCTGCGCAACAACGGTGCACCGCTCTCGATGCGCAAGGTCTCGGAGCGCAGCGAGATCTTTCCGGTGTTCCACGACTTGTTCCAGCGCCGCGAAACTGCCCAGGAGAAGACCGCTCCATGACGGAACGATTGTTCGAAGGCGCCGATTGGGATTTCCACACCTTGCAGCGCATCACCGATGCCTGCGAAGAGGTGGCGTTGAAGGATCTCGGGCTCGACGTCTATCCGAACCAGATCGAGGTCATCACGGCCGAGCAGATGCTGGACGCCTATTCCTCGGTCGGCATGCCCTTGTTCTACAAGCACTGGTCGTTCGGCAAGCACTTCGCTTTCCATGAGGCGTCCTATCGCAAGGGCCTGATGGGGCTCGCCTATGAGATCGTGATCAACTCCTCGCCCTGCATCTCCTATCTGATGGAGGAGAACACGGCGACGATGCAGACGCTGGTGATCGCGCACGCGGCCTTCGGCCACAACCATTTCTTCAAGAACAATTATCTGTTCAAGCAGTGGACCGATGCCGACGGCATCCTGGATTATCTCGACTTCGCCAAGAACTACGTCATGCAGTGCGAGGATCGCTACGGCCGCATCGAGGTCGAGCGCACGCTCGATGCCGCGCATGCGCTGATGTCGCACGGCATCGACCGCTATCCCGGCAAGAAGAAGCTCGATCTGCGCGCCGAGGAGAAGCGGGCAGGGCGCCGCCGCCAGCATGAGGAGGAGGTCTTCAACGATCTCTGGCGCACCGTGCCCAAGGGCGTCGCCAAGAGCCGGTCCGCGCTCAGCATCGAGCGCCGCCGCAAGCTGCTCGGCCTGCCGCAGGAGAACCTGCTCTATTTCCTGGAGAAGAGCGCGCCGCGGCTGGCGCCCTGGCAGCGCGAGCTCTTGCGCATCGTCCGCCACATCGCCCAATATTTCTATCCGCAGAGCCAGACCAAGGTGATGAACGAGGGGACGGCGACCTACGTTCACTACCGCATCATGACCCAGCTGCATCAGCAGGGTCGCATCACCGACGGCAACTTCCTCGAATTCCTGGGATCGCACACCAACGTGGTGTTCCAGCCCGAATTCGACGACCCGCGCTTCTCGGGTTTCAACCCCTACGCGCTCGGTTTTGCCGTGATGCAGGACATCGAGCGCATCGTCACCAGGCCGGAAGACGAGGACCGCGAATGGTTCCCCGACATCGCCGGCAAGAACGACGTCATGGGCGTGCTGCGCGACGTCTGGGCCAATTACCGCGACGAGAGCTTCATCGGCCAGTTCCTGAGTCCCAAGTTGATGCGGCACTTCCGCATGTTCCATCTGCACGACGATCCCGAGGAGCGCGCCGGCATCCGCGTCGATGCCATCCATGACGAGCGCGGTTTCCGCCGCGTCCGCCGCGAACTGGCGCGGCAGCATGATGTCGGCTATATCGACGCCAACATCGAGGTGGTCGACGTCGATCTCGCCGGCGACCGCCGGCTGATCCTGCATCACCACGTCATCAAGGGCTCGCAGCTCAACGAGACCGACGCCAAGCGCGTGCTCCAGCACCTTGCAGATCTCTGGACCTACGACGTCGCGCTGATCGAGGTCGATGCCAACGACAAGGTCCTGCGCGAATATGTCGTGAGCCCGCGCCCCATCCCGGCCGCGGTGGCGTAAGGCCGCTGGCTACGTGGGGTACCAGGCGAGATGCGCGTTGATGTGCCCTCGCTCCTTGTGGGAGAGGGCAGCGACGCCGGTAGACATAAGCTCACTGGGGTGAGGGGTATCTCTCCGCACTTTCCCGTGCCGATGGACCCTTCATCCGGCGCCATAGCCGAAGCTTTGCTTCGGCGTCCACTTTAGAACGGCGGCCGAAGGCTGCCTATGCCACCTTCTCCCACAAGGAGAGAAGGAAGGCCTCCGCGGCTGCACAATGGCTGTTCTAAAGCATGATCCGGAAAAGTGCGCAGCGGTTTTCCGAAAAGATCATGCTTAAACAACAACCTAAAGCGCGATGACGATTCATCCTAATCGCATCGCGCTTTAGGCCGATCGCTTCTTCGCCGTCTTCTTCGCCTTGGCCGCATTCAGCCCCACCGCCGCCCGGATCAGCGCCTTGAACGCCTTCTCGTTGATCTTTTCGCCCTCGCGAATATCGATCGCGCGGCGCACATTTCCATCGAGGCTGGAATTGAACAGGCCTGACGGATCCTCCAGCGCCGCGCCCTTGGCAAAGGTCAGCTTCACCACTTCCTTGTAGGTTTCGCCGGTGCAGATGATGCCGTCGTGCTCCCATACGGGAACGCCGCGCCATTTCCACTCTTCGACCACATCAGGGTCGGCCTCCCTGATCAGGCCGCGGATTCGCCCCAGCATCGCGCCGCGCCAGTCGCCGAGCTCCTCGATCCGACCGTCGATCATCTTGGAAGGCGAAGCCGCATTCGCGTCCTTCGTGCCGGTCTTCTTCGTCGTCTTCATCATTGCGCCTCGTTCACGCGGGTGCCGCGGCGGACATAGGGCAGCGCGAAGAGCCCGGTCGCAAGCAACGGGATGAGCGGCACGAGCGCGAGGAAGCCGATCCACACGGCCTGGACCTGCATGATCATCGCCACGATGTTGGCGACGACCGCAAGCGTGAAGGCCATCGACAGCCAGCGATGAATCTGCCGAATCCACATATGCGTGCTCATTGGGTCCTCCCTCGAAACTTATTAAAGCTGGCGCCGGCGGAGCTAGCCTGCCCGCGCCAGCACCTCGTCCAGCCTGACCAAGAACTGCTTCCAGCCGGCATGCGCGCCGCCGAAAGCCTGCTTCTGCGTCGGGCTGAAGCCCGCCTGCTCGACGCGCAAATGCGTGCCAGCGTTCGTCGGCGTCAGCGTGAAGGTCACAACGCTCTTGAGGTCGAACGCGGCGTCCTCGTGGGAGAAATTCCAGGTGTAGGCGAGCGTCTTCTGCGGCTCGATGGTGAGCACCTCGCAGTCCAGCACGCCGCCCCATTCACCGCGCAGGTTGAAGCGATGACCGACGGTCGGCTTGAAGTCGTTCTTCATCAGCCATTCCTCGATCAGATGCGGCTGCGTCAGCGCGCGCCAGAGCCGTTCAGCCGGATAGGCAAATTCGCGCTCGATGACGACTGAACGCTTCTCGGTCGCGGTTTCGATCATTGGTCCATCCTCTTCAGGAGATCGTCGAGCGCGTCGAGCCGGTTCTGCCAGAAGCCGGCCATCTGGCCGGTCCAGTCGATCAGCGGATTGAGCGCACCGGGCCGCGCGCTGTAATGGGTCTGGCGTCCCTCGTGGCGGTCGCGCACCAGGCCGGCCTGCTTCAGGGCGCCGAGATGTTTCGACACGGCCGGCTGGGACACGCCCGATCGCGCCGTCAGTGCCCCGACGGTCTGCTCTCCCTCGCGGCACAGCCGCTCGAAGATCGCCCGCCGGGTCGGATCGGCGAGCGTCCTGAACAGGAGGTCGTGGGTGGCGGACATGCGGGATCCATAACTGGGAAGTTATGGGTTAATTCATAACCGTGGAGTTATGGGTAAGTCAAGTGAGATTGCAGCGCTGGTTGCTTTGAAGCGGAAGGCATCCGCGGGCTCCTCCTACCTCTCCCGCTTGCGGGAGAGGCCGGCGCGCCCGGGCGATGCGCAGCATCGTCCCGTGCGCCGGGTGAGGGCTCTTTCTTCTAGGGGGTTGTCCCATCGCCGAGACACCCTCTCCCCAACCCTCCCCCGCCGGCGGGGCAGGGAGCGCACCTCTCTCGTGGCAAGTGCAGTGCCTTACGGCCGCAGATACAAATATCCCTGCGACTGCAATTCGGCGAGGCGGACCACGCCACCGTTCTCCGCGCTGACGAAGCCAGGCAGCAGCTCCTTCAGCGTCACGTTCTGCGCCTTCATGGTGTTGCCGCAGGCGGCGAGCTCGACGCCGTCCTTGGAGAACGCGCCGACGCGCTTGCTGACATCGGGATTGGCCTGCGCCGCGTGAAACGCTTTCAGCGCCGGCCCATGGATCACCAGCGCAAGGGTCACGTGCTCGGGACCGCCGACGCCATCGATGTGGTTCTGGATGTTGCCGAGCACGAAGTTGACCTTCTCGGCATCGTTGAGATGATAGACGACCTTCAGCTTGTTGCCCGTGCCGGCTTCCGTCGCAGCTTTCGCGCTGGAAGTGCTCAGCGCCGCGCCCAGGGCCGAGACGGCGCTCCACAAGATGTTCCGTCGGTTCATGGCGATCTCCTTCGGCTCGACCGAGTTCGCGCGACAGATATCACTTGTGGCGCAATGCGGCGAGTTCCTTGCGGTCAGTCACGAGCGAGGCGCACTCGCTGTTGTCGATGCGGTCGAGACGGAAAATCTTGTCGTCGGCGCCGGCGACCAGCGATTGCTCGGCGTCGTCGTCCGGCTTGTTGTTCTGCCAGACCCTGATCCGCTCGAGGCGGACGATCGCGGACTTGTTGTCCTTGGACAGTGCCACTTCGATCCCGCCGCCTTCGCAGTCCACGCCGCAGCCCAGGCGGACCTCGTCCCCCTGGCTGAGAAGCACCGCGTGGCTGCCGCACGAGCCGCTGGAGTCGAAATCGCCGGAGCGATGGCGATAGCGAAAACCCAGACGGAAGGAATTGTGCAGCTGCTTGTCCTCCTTGTCGATTTCCGCCGAGATCAGCAGCTTCATGGAAGCCACCTTCTGCTTGGGATGCCGTGCCAGATGCTCGGCATCGTAGCGACGGACGAAGCAGGCATAGGACTTGGTGCCGGGCATCTCCGCATAGAGCCGCGCGTTGAAGGCGTCGGCTTCGGCCTTTGTGGTCTCCCGGACGTTGTCGGCCTCATCCGCATGGGCGACGCCGGTCAGGGCAGCGAAAGCCAGGGCAGCAATGAGGGAGAGCTTCATGATGGCCTCGGGGGGGGGGGGGACGACTTTACCGCAGCACAACAGAACTGCTGTCCGTTAGACGCCCGGCAGATGCACTGCGTTCAACGTTCGCACGTCGCGCGTGTGAGCAGCGTGCAGGGGACGCGGGCCAGTAGCCCTTCGTCGGGCCTTAGTCATTGCTGCGATCAAGAAGGTTCAATGGGTGCACGCGCCCTGGTTCTTTGGAACCCGACGCCGGCGATCGCTGCGACATTGTCTCGGTTCGTCAATGTGATAGCCTTCACAGACGGCTGCCTTTGGCTGTCGTAAGCTGGGACTGCCTCGCAAGTTTCTGGAGTCCCCCCGCATGGGCGAAATTCGCAACTTCAGATCCGGAAATCAGGATGAGCCGCCGCCACACAGCGGAGTGCCTCGTCGACTCGCCGCGATCATCGTCGGTGACATCGCCTCCTACAGTCGGTTGATGCAGGCCGACGAGGAAGGCACGCATGTTCGCGTCAAGCGGATCGAGCGAGATCTCATCCAGCCCAGCATCATCGAGCACCATGGAAGCCTGGTGAAGACGACCGGCGACGGCTTCATCGCCATCTTCGACAGTCCGGTGGAGGCCGTTCGATGCAGCATCGTCATCCAGCAGAATCTCATCGGCCGCAACGCCTCGCTTCCCAAGCATTCCCGGCTCGAATATCGGATTGGCGTCAATCTCGGCGATGTCATCGTGGAGCCGGACGACATCTATGGTGACGGCGTCAACATCGCCACGCGTATCGAGGGCATCGCGGAGCCGGGGCAGGTCTACATCTCCGGCGCGATCTACGAACAGATCAAGCACAAGGTCGTGTGCGGCTATGAGTCGCTCGGAGACCGCAAGGTCAAGAACATCACCGATCCCGTGCGCGTCTATCGGGTGCTGCCGGATGCAGATGCCGTCGGCAAGACAAGAAGCCGGCGCGAGAACACGCTGATCTTTCTCCTGGGCATCACGCTGCTCGTCATTGCCGCCGGCGCACTCTGGTATTTGCTGGCACAGCCTCAGGGCAAGGTGGGCGAGCAGGTCGCAACGCCCGCCGCTTCTCCGGCGCCATCCCCGGTCCCGCAAGCTCCGCCGCGCGAAGCGGCGACGCAGGCGCCGCAACCATCTCCCTCATTGGCTTCGGCGCCTTCATCGCCCGCACCGGCGCCAAGCGCGTCCGCGACGCCGATACGCGAGCCCGAAATGATCGCCATTCGCGGCGGCAGTTTCGCGATGGGAAGCAATGATGATCCGACCGAGCGTCCCGTCCACCAGGTCACGGTCAAGCCGTTCTCGATCGGAAAATATCCGGTGACCGTGCGGGAGTGGAACGAATGCGCGGCTGCGGGCGCCTGTGGTTTCACCGCGACCGGCAAGGACGATGCGCCGGTCAGCAACGTGAGCTGGACTGACGCGCAGCAATATGCCGCCTTTCTGTCGCAGGCGACGAAGAAGCAGTATCGGCTCCCGAGCGAGGCCGAATGGGAATACGCGGCCCGCGGCGGAACGCAAACCAAGTATTGGTGGGGCGACAAGCTCCAGCCGGGCATGGCCGGATGCAAGGACTGCGGCGACCTCGCCGCCGAGCAGCCGGCGAAGGTCGGCAGCTTCAAGCCCAATCCATTCGGACTCCACGACATGGGCGGCGGCATCGATCAGTGGGTCGAGGACTGCTGGCACAAGAACTATCAGGGTGCGCCGGTCGACGGTTCGGCATGGACGAGCGGTGATTGCTCATCGCACCTCCTGCGCTCGGGCTCATGGAAGAACGATTCGAGATACGTGCGGCCTTCCAACCGCGATGGCTACGATACCAATGTCCGTTATCCCACGCATGGATTCCGGATCGCGCTCAGTCCCTGACGCATGATCCGGAAAAGCGTGCAGCGCTCTTCCGAAAGGATCATGCTCAAACAATAACCCAAATCGCGATGACGATTCTTCCTGATCGCATCGCGCTTTTTGAGCTGGAGTAGGTTTGATGAAGATCATTTGCTGCGCCGCGCTGGCGGCGGCGCTCGCATTGTTGCCGGGCGCGGCCTACTCTCAGGGCAAGACCGCTCCCAAGGACGCCAAGCTCTATTTCATCACTCCGCAGGACGGGCAGAAGATCCGTGGTGGGTTCTGGGTCCGGTTCGGCCTGCGCAACATGGGCGTGACGCATGCCGGCGACGACTACCAGAACGCCGGTCATCATCATCTGCTGGTCGACGTCAACGCTCCCATCGATCCCAAGGAGCCGATCCCGCAGGACAAGTCCCATCTGCATTTCGGAGCAGGGCAGACCGAGACTTTTCTCGAGCTTCCGCCCGGCACGCACACGCTGCAGCTGGTGCTCGGCGATGCGAAGCACTATCCGTTCGAACCGCCCGTCGTGTCCGACAAGATCACCGTGCGAGTGAGGCAGCCCGGTCTGGTCCGGCGCCGATGATCACCGCAGGCTGGCGTTGAACTTGTCGAGCGCCGCCGAGCCCGGGCACAGCGTGTCCGCCTCCAGGCTGTTGAGCGGCGTCTCGACCGTGTTGAGATGCTCGTGCAGGTCTTCGGCGTCGGGATCGACATAGAGCAGGCCGGTGACGATCTGGCCCTTGGCGGCGTGCTTCTGCAGGAAGGTCATCGCTCCCAGACGGTCGTGTGGATCGTAGTCGGCATCGATCTTGCGCAGCGCAATCTTGCTGCCGTCGTGCTGCTCGACCACCTGCACCGTGCCCGGCGCGTAATCGACGGCGATCGGATCGCGGCCGACCAGCACGTCGAGCCGGTTCACCGCGTCGTTGTGCTCGCGGACATAATCGAAACTCTTGGTCGAGCCGGCGTGATTGTTGAAGGCGATGCAGGGGCTGATGACGTCGATGAAGGACGCGCCCTTGTGGCGGATCGCGGCCGCGATCAGCGGCACCAGCTGGGTCTTGTCGCCCGAGAACGAGCGCGCGACGAAGGTGGCGCCGAGTTGCAGGGCAATCGCGACGAGGTCGATCGCATTGTCGGTGTTGATCACGCCCTTCTTGCTCTTCGAGCCGCGGTCGGCGGTCGCCGAGAACTGGCCCTTGGTCAGGCCGTATACGCCGTTGTTCTCGACGATATAGGTCATGTTGACGGCGCGCCGGATCGAATGCGCGAACTGGCCGAAACCGATCGAGGCGGAATCGCCGTCGCCGGAGACGCCGAGATAGATCAGGTCGCGGTTGGCGAGGTTGGCCCCGGTCAGCACGCTGGGCATGCGGCCGTGCACGGAATTGAAGCCGTGCGAATTGCCGAGGAAATAGTCCGGCGTCTTCGACGAGCAGCCGATGCCGGAGATCTTTGCCACCCGGTGCGGCTCGATCGAGAGCTCGTAGCAGGCCTCGATGATCGAGGCGGTGATCGAATCGTGGCCGCAGCCGGCGCACAGCGTCGAGATCTTGCCCTCGTAGTCGCGATGCGTGTAGCCGAGCTCGTTCTTCTTCAGCCCGGGGTGATGGAATTTCGGCTTTGCAATGTAGGTCATGCGAGCACCTGAAGCTTCCGCGGCGTCATGGCCGGGCTTGTCCCGGCCATCCACGTCTTGGCCAGGAAGAAGAAATGCGTGGATGCCCGGGCATAGGCGAGCGGAAGCGGCGCCGTCCTTGGGACGGCTTTGCCCAGGCATGACGACGGAGAGAGTGACGCGCAAATCATGACACGGCCTTGCGGAGCGGGGTCACCTTGAGGTGATCCTGGTGGTCGCCAATGGCTTTTGCGATGAAACGGGCGGTGATCGGCGTGCCGTCGTAATGCACGATCGGCACGAGCCGCACCGGGTCGATACCGTTCTCGTTGACGATCAGCTGGCGCAGCTGGCTGTCGCGGTTCTGCTCGACCACGTAGACGAAATCGTGCTCGGCGAGGAAGCTCGCGACGCTCGAATGGAACGGGAAGGCGCGGATGCGCAGGCGGTCGAGCTGATGCCCGCGCGCCTCGAGCAATCCGATCGCCTCGTCCATCGCCGGCGAAGTCGAGCCGAAATAGATCACGCCATACTTGGTCGGACGTTCCGCATTGGCCTGCAGGGGCCGCGGCACCAAGTCCTGCGCGGTCTCGAACTTGCGCACAAGGCGCTGCATGTTGTCGGCGTAGACCGTGCCTTCCTCGGAGTAACGCGCATAGCGGTCACGCGAGGTGCCGCGGGTGAAGTAGGAGCCCTTGGTCGGATGGGTGCCGGGATAGGTGCGGTAGGGAATGCCGTCGCCGTCGACGTCGAGATAGCGGCCGAAGTCGCGACCCTCCTCCAGCATCTGTGCGGTCATGATCTTGCCGCGGTCGTACTGCCGGGCGTCGTCCCACTTCAGCGGACGGCAAAGCCGGTGGTTCATGCCGATGTCGAGATCGAGCATCAGGAAGATCGTGGTCTGGAGCCGTTCGGCGAGATCGAACGCCGCTGCCGCGAACTCGAACGCCTCGGCGGGATCCTCCGGGAACAGCAGCACATGCTTGGTGTCGCCATGCGAGGCATAGGCGCAGGCGATGATGTCGCATTGCTGGGTGCGGGTCGGCATGCCCGTGGAGGGGCCGGCGCGCTGGATGTTCATGATCACGGCCGGGATCTCGGCGAAATATGAGAGGCCGATGAATTCCGTCATGAGCGAGATGCCGGGGCCCGAGGTCGCGGTGAAGGCGCGGGCGCCGTTCCAGGACGCACCGATGACGATGCCGATCGAGGCCAGCTCGTCCTCGCCCTGCACGATCGCGTACTTCGCCTTGCCCGTCTCCGGATCGTGCCGGTACTTCTTGCAGTGGGCGGTGAAAGCCTCCGCCACCGACGAGGACGGCGTGATCGGATACCAGGCGCACACGGTCGCGCCGCCATAGACCGCGCCGAGCGCGGCGGCGCTGTTGCCTTCGATGAAGATGCGGTCGCCGACCTTGTCGGACTTCTTCACCCTGAGCCCGATCGGGCATTTCAAATTCTGCAGCGCCCAGTCGCGGCCGAGATGCAGCGCATGGACGTTGGAGGAGAGCAGCTTCTCCTTGCCCTTGTACTGCTCGCCGATCAGCTGCTCGATCAGCTTCGGATCCATGTCGAGCAGTGCACTGAGGCTGCCCAGATAGATGATGTTCTTGAACAGCTGGCGCTGGCGCGGATCGGTGTAGGTCGAATTGGTGATCGCGGTCAGCGGCACGCCGATCACGGTGATGTCGTCGCGGAATTTGGTTGACGGCATCGGCTTGGTGGAATCGTAGAACAGATAGCCGCCGGGCTCGATGCCGGCGACGTCCTTGTCCCAGGTCTGCGGATTCATCGCCACCATCATGTCGACGCCGCCGCGGGCGCCGAGATGGCCGGCTTCCGTCACCCGCACCTCATACCAGGTCGGCAGGCCCTGGATGTTGGAGGGGAAGATGTTGCGCGGAGACACCGGAACGCCATGGCGCAGGATCGCGCGGGCGAACATCTCGTTGGCGCTGGCCGAGCCCGAGCCGTTGACGTTGGCGAAGCGGACGACGAAGTCGTTTACGCTGCTGATCGGCTTTTTGTCGGACATGTCGAACCTGCGTAGGTCATCTCGATCAAATATTTCTGCATGTCCCAGGCGCCGGTGGGACAGCGCTCGGCACACAGCCCGCAATGCAGGCAGACGTCCTCGTCCTTGACCATCACCCGCCCGGTCTTGAGGTCGCTGGAGACGTAGAGGTCCTGGTCCGGATGGAGTGAAGGCGCCTTCAGGCGCTGGCGCAGGTCGCTTTCCTCGCCGTTGTCCATAAAGGTGATGCAATCCATCGGGCAGATGTCGACGCAGGCATCGCACTCGATGCAGAGCGAGGTCGAGAACACGGTCTGCACGTCGCAGTTCAGGCAGCGATGCGCCTCGCCGAGCGCGAGCTTGACGTCATAGCCGAGCTCGACCTCGGCGCGGATGTCCTTGAGCGCGACCACCTTGTCGCGATGCGGCACCTTGTAGCGCTTGTCGACCGAGATGTCGTTGTCATAGCTCCATTCGTGGATGCCCATCTTCTGCGAGGAGACATGCACCTCCGGCAGCGGCCGCTCGCTGATATCCTCGCCCGACAGCATCTTGTGGATCGACAGCGCGGCGTCATGGCCGTGCGCGACCGCCCAGATGATGTTCTTGGGACCGAAGGCGGCGTCGCCGCCGAAGAATACTTTCGGGTTGGTCGAAGCGAAGGTCTTGGGGTCGACCTTGGGCATGTGCCATTTGTCGAACTCGATGCCGCAATCCTGCTCGATCCAGGGGAAGGCGTTCTCCTGGCCGACCGCGACCAGGACGTCGTCGCAGGGAATGGTCTGATCGGGGTCGCCCGAAGGCACGAGGTTGCGGCGGCCTTTGGCGTCATATTCGGCTTTGACGTGCTGGAAGGTGACGCCGATGAGCTTGCCGGCGACCTGCTTGAATGCCACCGGCACCATGTAGTTGAGGATCGGAATATCCTCGTGGATCGCGTCCTCCTTCTCCCACGGCGAGGCCTTCATCTCCTCGAAGCCGGAGCGAACGATCACCGTGACTTTCTCGCCGCCCAGGCGGCGCGCGGTTCGGCAGCAATCCATCGCGGTGTTGCCGCCACCGAGCACGATCACGCGCTTGCCGATCTTGTCGACATGGCCGAACGACACGTTGGCCAGCCATTCGATGCCGATATGGATGTTGCCGGCGGCTTCCTTGCGGCCGGGAATGTCGAGCTCGCGGCCGCGCGGTGCGCCGGAGCCCACGAAGATCGCATCATATTTTTCCGCGAGCAGCGCCTTCATGCTGTCGATGCGGTGACCGCCCTTGAAGTCGACGCCGAGACCCAGGATGTAGCCGGTCTCCTCGTCGATCACCGAATTGGGCAGGCGGAATTTCGGGATCTGCGTGCGCATCATGCCGCCGGCTTCCGGATCGGCATCGAACACCGTGCAGTGATAGCCGAGCGGCACGAGATCGCGCGCCACCGTCAGCGACGCGGGACCGCCGCCCACCAGCGCGACACGCTTGCCGTTCTTCGGCGCGGGCCGCGGCAGGCGCTGCCTGATGTCGTCCTTGAAGTCCGCGGCGACCCGCTTGAGGCGGCAGATCGCCACCGGAGTCTCCTCGACGCGTCCGCGGCGGCACGCGGGCTCGCACGGACGGTCGCAGGTGCGTCCCAGGATGCCGGGAAACACGTTCGACTTCCAATTGATCATGTAGGCGTCGCTGTAGCGGCCTTGTGCGATCAGTCGGATGTATTCGGGAACGGGGGTGTGCGCAGGACAGGCCCATTGGCAATCGACCACTTTGTGAAAGTAGTCGGGGGCCGCGATATCGGTCGGTTTCATTCCTACCCTGTCCGCGCAGGCTCAAAGACCCCGCGGCCTTTTTTGTTTGAGCTTGGTGGACGCTTAATGCGTCTCGATCCGGTTTCTGAATGACGTCATTGGGTTAGCTTATTAGAACCGTTCCGAAGTACAACGGCAAATTTGTGCGATCATCGCCTTTCATGGGAGCTGCGCGCGCACAGCATTAACGCGCCGCGCGCAGCATGTGCGGTGCAATATGTTGCGTTGCGGATGACTGCCTCAGCCGTGCGCGATATCGCTCTTCGCGAGGTCCCACATCAGGCAGTAGGTGCCGACCGAGATCGGAAGCGGGAAGGGCGCCGCCGCAGGACCGGTGAAGCGCTCGGCGATGACGGCCGAGACTGCGCCGATACGCGTGCCGTCGATCAGCACGAACCAGTCGCGCGCGCCTTCGTTAGCTGTCGCCGGAATCCCTGCCGTTGCACCCGACAGTTCCGGCTCGCTCTCGAGCAGATGCATGGAGATGATGCCGTCGCGCGTCTCCGGCATCAGTCTGTCTTGCAGTGCATCACGCCACGCTCCGGCATTGTCGGGCGTCGGCCGCAGACGCACCAGGCCGAGCGCGGCCCCGCGTCCGGTGCCCTTGCTGATGGTGATGCGCGCGACGACGCGCAGCATGTCCTTGAAGCGCGCCATGGTCTGCCGCGACCAGTCGGTCGGGCTCGCGAGCCGCGCCCGGTAGGCAGGGCTGTCGAGCACGTCGAGCGTCGCGGTCGAATACAATGAGAGATATTTGGGATTGGCGGCATGCGCGACATAGCGCCGCGCTTCGAGGAACCCCTCGATCGCGACGCGCTCTTCCAGATGCTCGCGATCATACCAGCGGTTGAAATCGGCCTCATCGGCTGCGTCGATATTCATCGACGTCAGCAGCATGCCTTTCGCGGCGAGCGACATTTTCTTGTCGTCCTGTTATGCGCGCTAGCGCGCGGCCTTCGACGCGAGGTCCGCAATCGACTTCATGGCGGCATCCCTCACACCGCCATCATAGAGCGAATGTCCGGCCTCTTCCACGACGCGAATCTCGGAACCCGGCCAAACTTTCGCGAGCGCCTGCGATGTCCCGGGAGGACATAGCAGGTCATAGCGGCCCTGCACGATGATGCCGGGAATGCCGGCGAGCCGATGCGCGTTCCGCAACAGCTGATCTTCGCTCATGAAGCTGTCGTTGACGAAGTAGTGCGCCTCCATGAAAGGCGTCGCCGGCAGTGTGCGCCAGACGTTCAGCGCGGCGAGGTCCAGCCGGGTCCGTGCCGGCTTGTGCTCGGACAAGGTTCGTTCAGCGTCGTGCCAGGCTCGCACCGCGGGACCGTGCACGGCAGGATCGGCATCGAGGATACGGCGCCAATAGGCGCCCACCGGTTGCTCGCGCTCCTCGGGCGTCAGCACGCTGAGGAAATCCTCGTAGAGCGCGGGATAGAACTGCGACAGGCGCGAGGTGAAGGCCGTCTCGACCTCTGCCCGCGTGCCGAGGAAGGTTGCGCGCAGCGCAATGCCGGAGACGCGCTCCGGATGCGCCTCGGCGTAGGCCAGCGCCAGCGTTGCGCCCCAGGACCCGCCGACCATCATCCAGCGCTCGAAGCCGAATTTCTCGCGGATCTTCTCCATGTCCGCGACCAGATGCGCCGTCGTGTTGTGCTCGCGCGATCCCTTGGGCCGGCTGCGGCCGCAGCCGCGCTGGTCGAACAATATGGCGCAGAAACGATCGGGGTCGAACAGCCGGCGATGGTCGGGCTGGCAGCCGCTGCCGGGCCCGCCATGCAGATAGACCGCAGGAATTCCGTCAGCGCGGCCGACGCTCTCGACATGGAGCTCGTGGCCGTCGCCGACATCGAGCATCTCGGAGGTCAGCGGCGCAAAGGGATCGGCGCGCCTGACCGAACTGGCCGCGTCGGCGTCAGGCATCATTCTCGGATTCCAGAGTGCCGCCGGCGAAATTTCGATAGAGGAAACGGTTAGTCTCGCCCTCGGCCTCGCGCTCGGCCTGCTTGAAGATGGTCTCGTGCAGCGGCGACAGCGCGCAGGCCGGATCGGTGTTGGCGGCATCGCCCGTTAGCGCGAAGGCCTGGCAGCGGCAGCCGCCGAAATCGATCTCGCGGAATTCGCAACTTTTGCACGGCTCCTTCATCCAGCCGGTGCCGCGATAGCGGTTGAAGGCCTCCGAGTTCTGCCAGATCCAGGCGATCGAATGGTTGGAGCGCACGGATTCGAAGTCGAGCCCGGTGATGCTCTCGGCGGCGTGGCAGGGCAGCACCTTGCCGGCGGGCGAGATGTTGAAGAACTGCCGGCCCCAGCCGCCCATGCATTTCTTCGGCCGCAGCGCGTAATAGTCCGGCACGACGTAGTCGATCGTCAGCCGGCCCTTCAGCCGTTCGCGCGCCTCCTCGACGGTGCGGGTGCACTCGTCGAGCTGCGCCACGGTCGGCATCAGCGCGGCGCGGTTCTTCAGCGCCCAGCCGTAATATTGCACGTTGGCGACCTCGAGCCGGTCGGCGTCGAGGTCGAGCGCCATCTGGATGATGTCGGGGAGCTGATGCAGGTTCTGCCGATGCATCACCGCGTTCACGGTGAGCGGCAGATCGAGCTCGCGCGTCCATTTCGCGACTTCGAGCTTCTTGCGGTGGCCGCCTCTGTAGCCGGCGACGCGATCGGCGAGGCCTTCCTCGATGCCCTGGAAAGAGATCTGCACATGGCAGAGCCCGGCATCTGCGAGATCGCGGAGCTTCTCGCGCGTCAGCAGCACCGCCGAGGTGATCAGGTTGGTATAGAGGCCGGCGTCGCTGGCGTGCTTCACCAGCTCGACGAGGTCCTTGCGGGCGGTCGGCTCGCCGCCGGAGAAATGCACCTGGAGCACGCCGATCTCGGCGAGCTCGCTCAGCACCTTCTTCCATTCCCCGGTGGTCAGCTCCTTGGCCGAGCGGTCGAGCTCGACCGGGTTGGAGCAATAGGGGCATTGCAGCGGGCAGCGATGGGTGATTTCGAGCAGCACCGCGAGCGGGATGCCGAAGGTCTCCACCGTCGAGCGCTGCTTCTCCAGCACTGCGAGGCTGTCGCTGGTTTCAGGGGGCATGTTCGGGAGCACGTCGCTCATGGCGTCTTCTCCCTGATCTCGGTGAGGAAGCCCTTGTCGGCGAGGTCCTGCAGCATGACGATGACGTCGGCCAGGATCGCCTCGCGCGGCGCGGCGTATTTCGCCGCGAGCTGATCGGCGACCTCGCCGACGTTGCGCTGGCCGTCGCAGAGCTGCAGGACCTCGACCGCGATCTCGTCGGGCGCCAGCACCCGCTCCGGCGCCAGGATCACCCAGACCTTTCGCGTCTCGTCATACTTCAGCTTGGCATGCCGCGGCAGCACGGGGCGGCTTGCCTCGCTGACGCTGATGTTCCGCGGCCCGGCCATTGCTCTTGTCCCTCAGCTCGCTTTGGGCACGAACGCGCCCGGCGGAATGTGGCTCTCGACATAGGCGTGCTGGAGCGCGTCCAGCTGCACCCACAGCACGTTGGTCTTGAAGATCAGCGCATTGCAGACGGAGGCGCGCTCCTCCGGCGTTCTCGCATGCGTCTTGACATAGTCGAGCGCGAAATTGGCATCGCGCGGCGCCTGGGTCAGGCGGCGCTTGAAGTAGCTCATGATGTCGGGGTTGACGAAATCGTAATGCTCCAGCATGCCGGCGATGCGCTCTTCATGCAGGTTCGGCGCGAACAGCTCGGTGAGCGACGAGGCGATCGCCTCCAGCGGGCTCTTCTCGCGGCAGTAGTGGACATAGGCCTCCACCGCGAAGCGCGTCGCCGGCAGGATGCCCTCGGTGGATTCCACGTACGCCGTGTCGAGGCCGAGCCCTTCGGTCAGCTTCAGCCAGCGCTCGATGCCGCCTTCGCTGCCGACATCGCCGTCATGGTCCTCGATGCGATGGCGCCATTCCAGGCGCGTGGCGCGGTCGCGGAAGCGCGAGATCACCACCGCGTCCTTGATCGGGATCGTGCTCTGGTAATAGTAGCGGTTGAGCGCCCAGGCCTGCACCTGGCCCTTGTTCAGCTTGCCGCCATGCAGCAGCTTATGGAACGGATGCAGGCTGTGATAGCGCGTCGCCCCGATATGGCGCAGCGTCGCCTCCAGCTCCTCGGCGCTGGTGAGCCTGATGTCCTTGCCGATCGAGAGCGCGGTCATTCCAGTCAGTGATGCGGCGTTCACAGCACGATCTCCGTTCCATCCGCGGGTATCTGCCAGCCCGCCTGCTCAGCGGCCTTGCGCTCGGGCGAGCCGGGCAGCAGCGCCGGATTCGAGTTATTGATATGCAGAAACATCTTCCTGTCGATACTGAGGTCGGCCAGCCGCGCGATGGCGCCGTCGTCGCCAGACATGGCGACATGTCCCATGCTCTTGCCGGTCTTGTGGCCGAGGCCGGCCCTGATCATCTCGTCGTCGCGCCAGACCGTGCCGTCGAAGAACACCAGCGCGGCGCCGTCAATCTGGGCCTTGAGCGCGTCGGTCACCTCGGCACAGGCCGCGATGAAGTAGAAGCACTTGCCCGTCGCCTTGTCGGTGATCTCAAGGCCCAGCGTGTCGCCGTCGCCGCTCTCGCCGCCCGGATGTGCCTTGCCTTCCAGATACCAGGCCGACTTGCCCGGCACCGCGAAGGGCAGCACTTCCAGGCCTGAGCGCGCACCATCCGGCAGGCGGGGCTCGAACGGCTCGCGGAGAGTGATCGGCTGGCGCCGCACGTTCTTTTCGTTCAGCACGTTGAAGATGCTGTTGCTCGCGAGGATCGCCAGCACCTTCTCATGCGCATAGACCGTAAAGGGCGAGCCTTCGCGCATCGACAGCAGGCCCGCCACCGCATCGACTTCGCTATTGGTCAAGATCACGCCCGCAATCGGCGAGTGACGCAGTGCGCCCGCCTTGGGGTGCAACTGTGGCGTGGCATTCAATTGCTGCCGCAGGTCGGGGGAGGCATTGATCAGGAACCAGTGCTCGCCGTCGCCGCTGAAGGCGACCGAGGCTTGCGTCCTTTGAAGCTCGTGGCCGCCGCTACGAGCCGCTCGGCAGCCCTCGCAGCCGCAATTCCATTGCGGAACTCCGCCGCCGGCCCCGGCGCCCAGGACGACGACGCGAAGCATGATCCGTCTCCTGGAAGGTAAAGTCGCGAGGTGGATCTCAGGCCCACACAAATCCTGTCTTCCGGAAACGTATCGTGACCGAAAGAGTTCGGGCCGAAAGATCCACCTGCGCGGAACGCACTCACCAACCGCTTACTTGCGGGTGGCGCTCACATACATGTTGATTTCCATGCCGCAGGGCACTTCGACGATCTTCGGGGCTTTCCAGGCCATTTCGGCTCTCCATATTCGCGAATTCGGGACGTATCCGCCCACCCGTTAGACTAATGCTGGCGGAGAACTTCGCCAGTGAAATTTTCCCGAGAAAGTCATGCTGCGCCGCGAAAAATGCTACTGGAACTTCACTTCTGAAGCGCTGCCTTGCGTCAGACGCATTCGGTCGCGAACCCTGCCCTGATAAAGCTGTTGTGGAGTGCAGTGCAGCTTAAATCCGATACAGGCGAACCAACTGGATCTCGATATGCCCAGATACTTCTTCAACACCCGTATCGGCGACGAGCTGATCGTGGACCCCGACGGCGAGGACCTGCGCAACCCCGACCGCGCCTGGGAGGTCGCCCGCCAGATGATCCTGGAGGTGGTGAAGTCTGAAGGTGCACAACCGGCGCTGCTCGAGGCGGTCATCGAGGTGACCGACGATGATGGGGAAATCGTGCTGGAGTTTCCCTTCACCGAGGCGCTGCTCGACATCCCCGACCAGTCCGCGACGAGGCATTAGCGCGGGTCAGCCATGGCTGGGGCGGCGGTGTCCACCTCACCCTACGGGAGAGGTGAGCGACCTCCTCACCCCCGCGAAATCCGCATGGCTTTGCCGCGTTCCCGGCGCTAAAAGACGCCGATTACACGGAGCAAGCCATGCAAGATCTCTGGCGCCTGTCGGCCGCCGACCTCGCCACCCTCGTCAAATCCAAAAAGGTCTCCGCCAGGGAGGCCGCGCAGGCCGGCCTCGCGCGCCTGGATGCCGTCAATCCCCGGCTCAACGCGGTGATCGATCACCGGCCGGACGATGTCCTCAGGCAGGCCGATGCCGTCGATGCCGCCATCGCCCGGGGGGAGGACCCCGGTGTGCTCGCCGGCGTGCCCGTCACCATCAAGGCCAATGTCGACCAGGAAGGCTTTGCCACCACCAACGGCCTGAAGCTCCAGCGCGACGTCATCGCGCGCGAGGACAATCCGGTGGTCGCCAATTTCCGCAAAGCCGGCGCCGTCCTGCTCGGCCGTACCAATTGCCCGGCCTTCTCCTACCGCTGGTTCACCACCAATCTCATTCATGGCGATACCAAGAACCCCCGCGACGCCGCGCTGACGCCGGGCGGCTCCTCCGGCGGCGCCGGCTCGGCGGTCGCGGCCGGCATCGGCCACATCGCCCACGGCACCGACATCGCCGGCTCGATCCGCTATCCCGCCTATGCCTGCGGCGTCCACGGCCTGCGCCCGACGCTCGGCCGGATCCCCGCCTTCAACCCGGCGCTGCCGGAGCGCCCGATCGGGCCGCAGATCATGGCGGTGTCGGGACCCCTGGCGCGCACCGTCAACGACATCAGGATTTCGCTCGAGGCGATGTCGGCCCGCGACATCCGCGATCCCTGGTTCGTGCCGACGCCGCTGCAAGGCCCCGCGCGGGACAAGCGCGCCGCGCTCTGTCTCAACCCGGGCGGCCTTGCCACCACGCCGGAGGTGAAGGCGGCGGTGAGCGATGCCGGCAAGCGCCTCGAACGCGCCGGCTGGACCGTCGACGTCATCGAAGACACGCCGCCGATGCGCGAGGCGGTGGAGTGGCAGATCAAGCTCTGGCTCGGCGACGGCTATGAGGCGCAGCTCGAGATGGCCGAGCGCGAGGGCGATCCCGGTGCGCTGGCCTGCCTGCGCGGCAACCGCGCCAGGGTCACGCCGATGGACCAGGCGGATTACGCCAAGGCGCTGACCCGAAGGGCCGCGCTGACCCGCGAGTGGATGCTGTTCTTCGAGAAATATGCGGTGCTGCTGACGCCGGTCTCCGGCGAGCTGCCGTTCCCGGATCATCTCGACCGCAAGGACGACGAATCCTTCAAGCGGGTCTGGGAAGCGCAGCTGCCGCAGATCGCCATTCCCTTCATGGGCCTGCCGGGCCTCGTGGTCTCGACCGGCCTCGTCGGCAAGTCGCCCGTCGGCGTGCATATCGTCTCCGGCCGCTATCGCGAAGACCTCTGCCTGCTCGCGGGCGAAGCGATCGAGGCCGGTGGCGTGCCGCCGTCGCCGATCGATCCCGTGGGCTAGCGATGACCGCCATCTACGACTTCAAGGCCAACTCGCTTGCCGGCGAGGAGGTGCTGATGAGGCGTTTCGAGGGGCAGGTGCTGCTGATCGTCAACACCGCGAGCAAATGCGGCTTCACGCCGCAATATCGCGGCCTCGAGGATCTCTACCGCGATCTCTCGCCGCGCGGCTTCTCCGTGCTCGGCTTTCCCTGCAACCAGTTCGGGGCGCAGGAGCCGGGGCAGGCGAGCGAGATCCAGGAGTTCTGCTCGACTAATTACGACGTCACCTTTCCCCTGTTCGAGAAGATCGACGTCAACGGGCCGAAGGCGCATCAGAGCTGGCCCCGGTTGTTTGGACAGCGCCCCGCTGGATTTAAGTGGATTCCTGCCGGGTTATGCTGAACGCGGGGCTTTACGGTTTTGTCGTTGCGTCGGGAGGGCGTAGCCCGACCAGAGCGACGACAAAACCGTCGGCGACGGTCATGCGGCCATCACCATAGCTTGCGTGCCGAAGTAAGCCTCGTCGGGCGTGCGCCCGTCAAGGCTCGAGTGAGGGCGTCCCTGATTGTAGAAGGCCAGATACTTGGCAATTGACGCTCGCGCCTCGGACACGCTGTCGTAGGCGCGGAGATATACTTCTTCGTATTTGACCGTGCGCCAGAGCCGCTCGACAAACACGTTGTCGCGCCAGGCGCCCTTGCCGTCCATGCTGATGGCGATCTTCGCGTCCAGCAGCACATCGGTGAACTCGAGGCTGGTGAACTGGCTGCCCTGATCCGTGTTGAAAATCTCGGGCCTGCCGTGCTTCGCCAACGCCTCCTGGACCGCTTCGACGCAGAAGGCCGCCTCCATTGTGATCGAGACGCGATGGGCCAGGACCCGTCGGCTGAACACATCGACGACCGCCGCGAGATAGACGAAGCCACGCCGCATCGGAATGTAGGTGATGTCCATTGCCCACGCATGGTCGGGCCGCTCGATCTTCAATCCGCGCAACAGGTACGGGTAGATCTTGCGGCTTGCTCGTGTTCGGGCGACGATAGACCGCCTCGATCCCCATGCGCTTCATCAGCGTCGCGATGTGGCGGCGACCGGCGTATACGCCCTCCCGCCGCAGCAACGATCGCAGCATACGCGCTCCCGCGAAGGGATAATCGAGATGCAGCTCATCGAGCCGACGCATCAAGGCAAGGTCCTCGGCCGAAACTGGCCGAGGTTCATAGTAGACCGTGCTGCGAGCCAGCTTCAGGACCTTCGCCTGGCGCACGATAGAAAGATCATGATCGCGGTCGATCATCGCTTTGCGCTCAGCAGGCCCGCCTTGGTGAGCGCGCCGGACACAAAATCGTTTTCCAACGCCAGCTCGCCGATCTTGGCATGTAACGCCTTCAAATCGACCGGCGTCTCGGCCGATGTCTTGTCATGCCCAAACACGCCGGCGGCGCCTTCCAGGAGCTGGTTTTTCCAGATCGTGATCTGGTTCGGATGAACATCAAACAGTTGCGCCAGCTCCGCCAGTGTCTTGTCGCCTTTGACCGCAGCCAAAGCAACCTTCGCCTTGAATGCCGGAGAATGCGTCCGGCGGCTCTTCTTCGTCATCTTCGCTCCTGATTCGCAGCAAGAATCCTCGCCGCTGTCAGGCAGAAAATCCACTCAAGCTACTGTCCGAATTTGCGGGGCCAGCTCTAACCATCGCCCCGATGTCATGGCCGCAGACGGCGTAGCGGCTAAAACCGAGTACGACCATCGCCCCGTGCACGTCTTCGGCCAGGCTTGCCTTGTCATAGCCGCTCTGGGGGCAGTCGGAATGCCCCGCCCCGCGTAGATCGAGGGCAACCACGGTATAATGTTCGGCGAGTACCGGCATGATCCTGCGCCATTCCCACCAAGTCTGTGGCCAGCCATGGAGCAGTACGAGCGGGGGTCCATCGCCCCCTACGACAGCATGGATCTTTACGTCGCCCACACGTAGCAATTTGTGACGGAAGCCGTTTAGTTCAGAATTCATTGTTGACCCCTTCATTGAAGTTAGCGTTGCGGCGCTGGATGTGTGGCCGATGGCGTCTTCGCCAGAAAATCGGCGATCAAGCGAGCTAGTTCGTCCGGACGTTCTTCCGCGGGATAGTGCCCGCAGCGTTCGATGACGGCTCCTTGAACATCCTTGGCGACCCGACGTACCGTCTGCTCGGATGCGGCTCCGTAACCCCAGTCAGCCCCGATCGCGAGAACTGGCATCGGAAGCGGCGTTTGTCCCCAGGCCGAATTGTCTCTTCGGTCGATCGGCAACGTGCGGTAATAGCTGAACGACGATCTCAGTGCTCCAGGCCGCTGAAGCGCGCGCGCGTAAAATTCAATGTCCGCGTCGCTCACTGAATTGGCATCGAACAGACCGACTTTCTCGCGTCTCATGAAGTGATCGACGAACAATTTCTCTCGTCCCCGGACCAATTCCTCCGAGATGTCACCGGCCATGTTGAAGCCGAAGTGCCAGCTTCCGCCTTTCGAAACATCCATTGCCTCTTCCTGGCCGAAGCTCGGAAGACTGCTCTCGATAAAAATCAGGTTGTTGACCTCTTCAGGCCATTGTGCCGCGTAGGCGTACGCGACGTGTCCACCCAGATCGTGTCCGGCAAGAGCGACACGAGACAAACCGAGCCCATGCGCGAATTCTCTAAGGCGACGGGCAATTGTCTTTTTATCGAAGCCCGCGTCGGGCTTTGACGTGTAGCCAAAACCCGGCAGATCCGGAACCACGACGTCATACGCAGAGCTGAGAGGCCCCGCCACGCGGCGCCAGGCATGCGATGTCTGCGGCCAGCCATGAAGGAGAATGATCGGGGGACCACCTGAGCCCATCCGATAGTAGACAAAGCGAATGTCGCCGGCCCGTAGTGATCGGTAGGGGTATAACTCAGCGTCCATGGCGCTTCCCCGCGATGGTTGGACGGCAAACGGCTGAAAAAGGAGCGAAGGCAATTTGACGACCATGTGGTCCAAAAATGCGCAAGGCCGTTGGCGACGAAACCATCGAAAACCTCATTTTGCAAAACGATCAAGCAGGGCTTGAACGACGGCTTGCGATGAGCCGCGGTCGGCGTTTGTCTTGCTGACGACGCGCATGCCTTCGAGCAGGCACATAATGAGACGCGCGGCGGTCGAGGGCTCGACCTCATCAGCCAATCGTCGCTCGGACTTCGCGCGTTCCAATGCCGTCGTCAGCCGCGCTTCCATCGCCTTGAAGAAGCGTCGAATGCGCTGTTCCACTTCGACGTCCTGACTTCCCAATTCCATGGCGGTTGCCACAATCAGGCATCCGCGCTTGGCGCCAGCCCCGCTGGTTCGCTCGACGTATCTTGCAAGGCACGCCCGGATGCCGTCCAACACGTCTTTGCGCGGATCAAGGTCGGCATCCAGGCGTGTCAAGGAGTCTGCGATGTATCGGTCGAGCGCACGCAAGAATAGCCCATGCTTGTCGCCGAAGGCGGCGTAGAGACTTCCACGAGAAAGATTCGTCGCCTCAAGCAACTCCGGAAGCGACGTCGCATGATAACCTGATGTCCAGAACACGCCCATGGCGCTTTCGATAGCGTCATCGGGATCGAACTCTCTTGGACGGCCGCGCATCCGCTGCGAAGTCTCTCGTATCATGATCAACATCTAGACTAAGCGGTCGTTAATATCAAGCCTGTTTCCTCGGAGGAGGCAGGAAGATGCGAGGCCAAGACGGGCCTCAATTCGGACTTTGCAACTTAACGGACAGCTCTTGCAAATAACGACCGAATGGTCCAAAAATAAGGAGTCCAATAACCGGAGTGCACAGATGGCGACGGATGCAAACAGACCTGTGAATGTCGCCGTAGTGACCTACGTGTCCGGGCGCGCAGCAGCGCCTTTTGGCTTTCCAGCGCGCAACGCCGCGGAGTTCATGGTCGAAGCCATCAATGCCGGAGGCGAGCTCCCAGAACCATACGCTGCTTCGGGCTTCGCTGGTCGCAAGCTGTCTCTCAGGGTCTACGACGAGAGTGGCTCGGAAGACGAACAGATCGCGCTATTGCGGCGTATACATGCTGACGGTGCGGATATCGTGGTCGGGTACGCGGGCAGCGCTGTCGCGATGGCCATTGCGCCAGTTGCCGAAGAACTTGGCTTGTTAACGGTAGTTTCCGGCGGCGGCGCAAGTCAGTTGTTTGCACGCCAGTGGGATTGGGTCTTTCGTACCCAGACGACGACAACGGCTGATTCTGTCGGCGCAGCGCGCTACGTGGCTGCCCAACTCGGGATCTGCGGCCTGGCTTTTGGTGGTATCAACCAAAAATATCTCTGGGGGACGGATAGCTGGAGAGAATTTCGCGCCGCCTTGCAGGTCCTCCAGCCCGATGCGCAGGAGGTCGGAGGTCACTTTGCGCCGCTCTATTCCGGTTCTGTCGAAACCCCTATCAACTTTCTGAAGGAGCAGGGTGCTCAGCTCATTCATTCCGGAAATTGGGGAGTGGATCTGTTCCGTCTGGTCGAAGTCGCACGAACAAAGATACCGGATGCACGCTTGCTGTTGGTGTCCGGTGAGAGCGGCCTTCATCGGTTGGCGGGGATAATTCCCGATGGCACTATCGTTGGGGGCCGTGGTTCGCACGGACTGCTGGCGCATGACACTGAGTTGAACCGCTGGTTCAGCTCCAACTATCGTGATCGATACGAAATTGCACCGATCTATCCTGCCTATGGGGTTGCCAACGCGCTGCTAGGATTGAAGGCTGCTTGGGATCGTGCCGGGGCGGGGGCTGCGACGAGTGACGTTGCGTCGGCCCTGGCCGGCTCGACGTTCGAAGGTGTCGGATCGACAATTTCGATGACGCGAGCCAACGGTCGCCAGGCTGTTGCCGAAGCAGTCTACGGGACCGTACGACGACCAGCAGGTAGCAAAGAGAGCTGGCCCCGCAAATTCGGACAGTAGCTTGAGTGGATTTTCTGCCTGACAGCGGCGAGGATTCTTGCTGCGAATCAGGAGCGAAGATGACGAAGAAGAGCCGCCGGACGCATTCTCCGGCATTCAAGGCGAAGGTTGCTTTGGCTGCGGTCAAAGGCGACAAGACACTGGCGGAGCTGGCGCAACTGTTTGATGTTCATCCGAACCAGATCACGATCTGGAAAAACCAGCTCCTGGAAGGCGCCGCCGGCGTGTTTGGGCATGACAAGACATCGGCCGAGACGCCGGTCGATTTGAAGGCGTTACATGCCAAGATCGGCGAGCTGGCGTTGGAAAACGATTTTTTGTCCGGCGCGCTCACCAAGGCGGGCCTGCTGAGCGCAAAGCGATGATCGACCGCGGTCATGATCTTTCTATCGTGCGCCAGGCGAAGGTCCTGAAGCTGGCTCGCAGCACGGTCTACTATGAACCTCGGCCAGTTTCGGCCGAGGACCTTGCCTTGATGCGTCGGCTCGATGAGCTGCATCTCGATTATCCCTTCGCGGGAGCGCGTATGCTGCGATCGTTGCTGCGGCGGGAGGGCGTATACGCCGGTCGCCGCCACATCGCGACGCTGATGAAGCGCATGGGGATCGAGGCGGTCTATCGTCGCCCGAACACGAGCAAGCCGGCTCCGGGTCACAAGATCTACCCGTACCTGTTGCGCGGATTGAAGATCGAGCGGCCCGACCATGCGTGGGCAATGGACATCACCTACATTCCGATGCGGCGTGGCTTCGTCTATCTCGCGGCGGTCGTCGATGTGTTCAGCCGACGGGTCCTGGCCCATCGCGTCTCGATCGATAGCGGTACGACGACCCCACCTCGTTTAGGTGGACGGGATGAGCGAGACTCGCGCGTGGATTTGACAACGCGAGGGACGCTCGTTCCATGCATCAAGACAGACATCAAGACGGGCATGATGCCGCCTCCTATCAGCGGATCGAGGTGATCACAGGGGAGAGGCGACGGCGCAGTTGGAGCGATGCGGAGAAGGCGCGGATCGTGGCCGAGAGTGCCGATCCGGAGACGAGCATTTCCGAGGTGGCTCGACGCAACGGGGTGAACCGGGGACTGCTCAGTGTGTGGCGGCGCCAGGCGCGGCTCGCGTCGAGCGAAGCGCCGCAGTTCGTGCAAGTCAGGCTCCAGGCCGCCGTCGAGGCGCAGCCGAACGCGATCGATAAGGCGCATGTTCTGACGGATCCGGCCGAGCGGATCGAGGTGATGATCGCGGGCGCGACGGTGCGCGTGCCCGTCGGCGTCGACGCCGCGACGCTGGAGCGCGTGCTGGCGGCGGTGAGATCGACGCGATGATCTCTTTCGGTCCAATGGTCCGTGTGTTCGTCGCGACGCAGCCGATTGACTTTCGTAAAGGCGTTCATGGCCTTGTCGCGCTGGTAGCGGAGGGATTAGGCGGCAAGCCCTACAGCGGTGACGTTTATGTCTTCCGATCGAAGCGATCGGATCGTTTGAAGCTACTGGTTTTTGACGGCTCGGGAATGGTTCTAGCCCGTCTTATTCGCGAGAGGGCGCCTGAGAAGCTGGCGAGCGTGGTGTAAAGCGCTGATGCGGCGTAGGATTCGGTTGCGAAGCCACCCCATCACCTTCAACCGCGAACGCCACGCCCGCCATGACCGATGATACGATTTCAGACCACTATCGAGAAGCAAGAATTCAACACAAATAAAACCTCTGCCTCGCGCTCGATCTCTTCATGCTTGATAGTCTCGTTTCGGAGGCTGAGCACCTACCGCGTCTAATAGGCCGCTCGCGCCGGTTTCTTTGGACGCGGCACGACCGCGACTCCACGTTTCGGCACAGAAATGATCGGGAGTCACTCAATCTTTCTTCAACTTAACCCGTCTTATTCGTAAGAGTGCGCCTGAGGGGTAAAGCGCTGATGCGGCGTAGGATTCGGTTGCGAAGCCAACCCCATCACCTCCAACCGCGAACGCCACGCCCGCCATGACCGACGATACGATTCCGCCCTTCTCGTTTCCAGCCGTTCACGCCAAGAAAGTCACAGCTGCCTTCGATGGTGGGCGCCTAACCTCGAACGGGGGCGTGATGCTTCTGGCGATGGCCGAGCGGCGTCTCGGTTTGGCCAACAATCTGGCCCGGGTGTTCCCGGATCGGCGCGATCCGACGCGGGTCGTGCACAGCCTGGTCGATATGTTCCGCGCTCGCATGTTCGCGATCTGCTGCGGCTACGAGGACGCCGACGACCTCGATCATCTGAGGTCCGATCCGGCATTCAAACTGGCCTGCGGTCGCCTACCGGACACGGGCCGGGATTTGTGTTCCCAGCCGACGCTGTCGCGGCTGGAGAATGCTCCGCGCCTGCGCGACGTGATCCGGCTGACCTACACTTTGGTCGACGCATGGATGGATAGCTACCCGCGCGAGCCGGCATCCGTCACGCTCGACATCGATGATACCTGCGACGTCGTCCACGGCCATCAGCAGCTCTCGCTGTTCAACGCTCATTATGACGAACGCTGCTTCCTGCCGATCCACGTCTACGACACGGAGAAGAGCCGGCCCGTGGCGGTCGTGCTGAGGCCCGGCAAGACGCCGGGCGGCGTCGAGGTGCGTGCCCATCTGCGCCGCCTGGTACGACATATCCGGACGCGATGGCACAACACGCAAATTACGTTCCGTGGCGACGGGCACTATGCCCGGCCGGAGGCAATGGCGTGGTGCGAGACCAACGGCATCGACTACATCTTCGGTCTGTCCGGCACCAAGCCTCTCGCCAGAAAAGTCGACGAGGTCGCCGACGACATCCGCACGCGACGCGCCATCGAGAACCTGCCGGTTCTGCGTGGCTATACCGAGACGCGCCACAAGGCAAAGTCCTGGGATCGCGAACGGCGCACCGTCGCCCGTATTGAGGCGACGATGCTCGGCCTCGACATCCGTTTCGTCGTCACCAGCCTCGATGTCGGCTCGGCCGAGTGGATCTACGACAGCCTGTATTGCGCGCGCGGCCAAGCCGAGAATCTGATCAAGCTGCATAAGACGCAGCTCGCCTCCGATCGCACCAGCTGCCGTTCGGCGCTCGCCAACCAGGTCCGTCTCGTGCTCCATACGGCCGCTTATTGGCTGATGCTGACCGTGCGCGACGCCATTCCCAAAGCCCGGGAATTGGCCGCTGCCGAGTTCGCGACGCTGCGTCTTCGGCTCTTGAAAATCGCCGCCCGTGTCGTCGAGACCACGAGCCGCATTCGCCTTGCGTTTGCCGCGGCATGTCCCGAAGCCGACCTGATCTGCGGCTTGCCCGGCGCGCTGCTGCCGCTCGGTCCTTGACCGGCGGGGCGTCCGCCCCCGTTCGCCCAACCCATCCCTCAAGCGCGTTGCAAAGTACCGGTCGTCAGGCGGCGAAAAGCCGAAGGCAATCCTGTGCGCCTCGTCAGACAAGATGTGCGGCCGCATCAATCGGGCCCAAAAGCCGCACTCTCACGAATAGGACGGGCTAGCGACGAAGTGGCTGGAGAATGGGGGCTTTGCCTGGCCACCTGTTCGCGAGGGTACGATGCCGGTGACGGGGGCGCAACTGGCGATGCTGATTGAAGGTCTTGCGGAGTGGTCGCGTGTGGTCCCGAAGGTGACGAAGCGGCCGACGAAGGTTGCCTGAAGCGTCTTGTTTTGCTGGCGATTGCGAGTGCGTTCGTGTAGCTCTGCGATATGGCGCTTCGCCCCGAAGATCTCCCCTCTGACCCTGCGGCTCTTGCCGAGATGGTGCTGGCTTTCGAAGGCGAGAACGATGATCTGCGCGCAGAGATCGCCACGTTGAAGAGCCTGATCTTCGGCGCACGATCGGAGCGCGCGGCGATCGTCTGCGCCGAACAGATCGCGTTTGATCTGGAACGGACCGCCGGCTCACAGCTCCCGGCCAATGACGACAAACCGGACGCGCCGCGGCCGGAGCGGCGCAAAGCGAAGCGCAACATCGGCGCGCTGCCGGCGCATCTGCCTCGGGTCGAGCGGGTGATCGAGCCGGCGTCCACGCTGTGCCCGTGCTGCACGGGTCAGATGCATCGGATCGGCGAGGAGAGCAGCGAAGCGCTCGATCGGGTTCCCGCGTGGCTGCGCGTGCTCCGCACGATCCGTCCAAAATACGCCTGCCGCTCCTGTGAGGGCCCGATTGTCCAGGCCCCGGCACCGGCGCGGCTCGTCGAGGGCGGCATGGCAACGACGGCGCTGATCGCGCATATCGCCGCGGCCAAATATGCCTGGCAATCGACGCTCTATCGCCAGACGCAGATCCTGGCGGGTCAGGGTGTCGTCGTCGACCGTCAGACGCTGGCGCGCTGGATGGGGAGCGCGGCGTGGCTGGTCAGGGGCCTCTACGATCTGCAACTGAAGACTATGCACGGCTTCGAGCGGCTGTTCTGCGACGAGACGCCGATGCCAGTGCTCGATCCGGGACGCGGCCGCACGAGGATCTGCCAGTTCTGGGCGCACGCGACGGACGATCGGGCGTGGAAGGGGCCGGCGCCGCCGGCGGTCGCCTACGTGTTCGCAGGTGGTCGCGGCAAAAAGGAGATCGTGGCGCAGTTAGCCGGCTTCGAAGGCGTGCTGCAAGTCGACGGCTATGCCGCCTACGCCTCGCTGGCGGGCGATGCGATGATGTCGGGCCAGATCCAGCTGGCGTATTGTCTCGTTCACGCGCGCCGCAACTTCGTGAGGGTGCACAAGACGACGAACTCACCCTTCGCCGCGGAGGTCATCGAGCGCATTGCGGCCGTCTACGCGATCGAGGAGAGGATCCGCGGTCTCGATGCTGGGGAACGCCGCGCGACGCGACAGGCCGAGACGAAGCCGCTGATGGAGGCGTTGAGGGCCCGTCTGATCGCGGTGAAGGACGGGATCTCCCGCCGCTCGACGCTCATCAAGGCGATCGACTACATGCTCGAACGCTGGCAGGGCCTGACGACGTTCCTGGATGACGGGCGGCTCGAGCCGGACACCAACACGGTCGAACGATCGATCAGGCCAATTGCGATCGGAAAAAAGAACTCGTTGTTCAGTGGTGACGAAGGCGGGGGCGAGACCTGGGCGATACTCGCTTCGCTTCTTAACACAGCGAAATTGAATGGCCTCGACCCCGAGGCGTATCTCGTCGACGTTCTCGATCGCATGGTGAGCGGCGCCACGAAGACCAACCAGCTTCACGAACTTCTGGCCTGGAACTGGAAGGCCGCACGCGAAGCCGAAAAGCGGGCCGTGGCATGACGAAGCCGAAGCAAGGGCGGGGAACGCGAAAAGCACGCAAGACGACGATGGCGTGTGGATTCCAACGAAGCCGGCCATGCATTCCAATTCGAAGCCGGCCGGGTATTCCGATCTGAAGCCGGCCACCCGTGGCGTCGTTCGCATGGGTCAATTTCATGATGTCGTCGAGGGCTGGGAAGGTCAAGAGACCGGTTGATCTTGAGCGGGTTGCTTCTGCTTCCTGAGGCTCTCTCCTTTGAGTTCGATGCGGTAGGCATTGTGGACGAGGCGATCGAGGATCGCGTCGGCGATGGTGGGGTTTCCGATGATTTCGTACCAGCGATCGACGGGCAACTGGCTGGTGACGATGATCGAACGGGCTTCGTATCGATCCTCGACGATTTCGAGCAAATCACGGCGCTGGTCGGCGTCGAGAGGTTCTGGTCCCCAGTCGTCCAGGATCAGCAGATCAAGTCGTGCGATCGCCCGCAGCATCCTGGTATAGCGTCCGTCGGCGCGTCCCAGTGCGAGAGCGGCGAACAGACGCGGGACGCGATGGTAGGCAACGGCGAAGTCGTCCCGGCAGGCCTTGTGGCCGAGGGCGCAAGCAAGCCAACTCTTGCCGACGCCGCATGGCCCAGTGACGAGGAGATTATGCCTCGCTCGGATCCAGTCGCCGGCGGCGAGTTTTAGAAAGAGCGTGCGGTCGAGCCCGCGGATGGCACGGTAGTCGACATCCTCGACGCAAGCGGCATGACGTAGCTTGGCGGCGCGAGCTCTGCTCTCAAACCGCTTTTGCTGTCGCTGCGTTTTCTCCTGTTCCAGGAGCAGGGCCAGCCATTCGGCATGTTCGAGGCTGCGTGCTTCGGGCTGGGCATCAAGCTCCTTGAAGCCTTTGGCCATGCCGTGGAGACCGAGATTTTGCAGCAGGTCGAGCGTGGGATGGGTCAGCATGCTGGATTTTCCTTTCAATGGAAGTAGCCGGGGCCGCGCAGATTGGGATGGTCGACGACGACGTCATCGGTGGGGCGAGCGCTGCGGTCGAGCTTGTTGGCGATGATCGAGGCGATGCTCTTGTAGGTCAGCGCGCGGACCGCAACCGCGCGGGCCGCGATCAACTCGGCGCGTTCCGGATCGAGATCCTTGAACAGCCGAAGCACACCCAGACAGGTCCGGAATCCTTGTTCGGGATGAGGCCGATTGGCCAGAATGGCGAGGACGAGACCCTCAGTGTTTAGCCCGATCGATCGTCCCCAGCGACGGAACCGCTCGGGAGTCCACTCGGCGTAACGCCGATGCGCGCTGGGCATGTGGTCGGGATCGGTGCCGTGCCGGCGGCCGCCGTAGCGGCGCTGGTGAGCCGCAACACGCGAACCCCGATGGAACAGCTCGATGGTCCGGGTGGTGGCGCGGACGTCGACCTGCTCCCGGATCAGGCCGTGTGGAACTGAGTAGAAGAAGCCGTCGATCTCGACATGATAATCGAGCGAGACGCGGGCCACGCGCCATTCCGCAAACTGATAATCGGCGTCCGGCAACGACGCCAGGACCGACATCTCGACCGTCTCGAACAATTGACGGCGACTGACACCGAGCCGGCGCATGATGTGCGCGTTGATCCGCTCCAGCGCAGCGGCAATGGCTGCGTTCGCCTCGGCCAACGAGAAGAAGGTCTGGCGACGAAGCCGCCCGAGGATATAGGTCTGGGCAAACCGAACCCCGGCCTCCACTTTTGCCTTATCCCGCGGCTTTCTTGGCCGTGCCGGAAGGACGCCAACGCCGTAATGGGACGCCATCATCCCGTAGCTGCGATTGATTTCAGGGTCGTAGAACGAAGCCCGGTGCACGCCGGACTTCAGATTGTCAGGGACGACGAGGCGCGGCACCCCGCCAAAGAACCGGAACATCCGGACATGGGCCTCGATCCAGTCCGGAAGTGTCTGCGTCCAGGTCGCCTCGGCGTAGGTGTAATTCGAGGCGCCAAGCACGGCGACGAAGATCTCCGCATCGCGTACAACCCCGGTTTCGCGATCAACGATCATGATCTTCTTGCCGGAGTAATCGACAAAGACCTTGTCGCCGGCCGGATGGTCCTGCCGCATCGTCGGAGACAGCCGCCGGTCGAATTCTCGGAATAAATCGCAGAACCGGCTGTAGCCATAACCTTCCGGGTGGACCGCCCGGTACTCCTCCCACAGCACCATCAGATTGACGCCAGGCCGCTTCAGCTCACAGGCCAGCGAGGCCCAATCCGGCTCCCGGCGCCGGCGAAAGCCGCGCCTGACGCCGGCATGGGCAAACAGACGTTGTTCAAGAACGGCGTCGGTCAGATCGCCCGCCAAAGGCCACGCCAGCCCGGCAGTCGAGGCACGCTTGAGGTTGTCCTGGATGGTGCTGCGCGCCACGCCGAGCGTGCGCCCAATCTCCCGGGCGCTCACCCCATCACGGGCAAGCCGCAGCATCTGTCGTATCTGTCGCATGGTCAGTTCTCTCTTGGCCGGCATCCGCTTCCCCACGTTGATCAACGCGGGACTTGATGCCTGAGGGACTGATCCAAACGAAAACGCCGACTTCCAAAAACCCGGCCGACTTCAAATCGGAATGCCGGCCGGTTTCATTTCGGAATCGTGGCCGGCTTCAAATCGGAACGATGGCCGGCTTCAAGTCGGAATACCCGGCCGGAATAAATCGGAATCCGCAGATGGCGGACTATGCCATGTCGTTCGAACGGCTCGGGCAATGGATCAGCAAGCGCGCCAGGTCGCCGACGCTTCGGCATCCGCGGGCGACGTCGCTCTCCATGCTCGATGGCGCGGTGGCCGCGGTCGTCGCCGGGCCGGTCTCGATGGCGTCCGAGGAATGGGTGTGCCCGCTCCTCGGCGTAGATCCCGACGCCTTCAATCACGACACCGAGGAGTTCTCGGCAATCGCCGCCACGCTGATGCGCCACAACGCTATCAGCGAGACGCTGTCGACGAGACCGGAGAGCTTCGAGCCGCTGTTCGTGCGATCACCGGACGGCGAAGTCGACCCGCAGCCCTGGTGCATGGGCTTCTACGCCGTCATGAAGCTTCGGCTTCTCGTCTGGTCGCGGCTTCTCCCCCCGAATGGAACCGAACACCTTATGCTGCGGCCGATCTTGGTCCATTGCATCGACGACGCCGGTCGACCCTTGCTACCCCCGGCCCGGCGCACGCTGGGAACGCAGCCCATCATCCAAAACGCCTGGCGCAACATTCCAGCAACCGTCGAGGCCCTCCGGCAGTTCTGGATGCCTATACGCTTCAAGCGCGGTGCGTAGGCCGTCCGCACCAAGTCCGTGGCTCCGTGGGCCTCTCGTACCGTTTACTCTCGATCACAATGGAGGCGGCCTTCTGCGTCGAAGCGGTCCAGGAGGCGTTGGCGAAGCACGGCAGGCCCGAGATTTTCAACACGGATCAGGGCAGCCAGTTCACCAGCCTCGAGTTCACCGATGTGCTGCTGGACGCGAAGATCGCCATCAGCATGGACGGCAAGGGCGCCTGGCGCGACAACGTGTTTGTCGAGCGGCTCTGGCGCACGGTCAAATACGAAGAAGTATATCTCCGCGCCTACGACAGCGTGTCCGAGGCGCGAGCGTCAATTGCCAAGTATCTGGCCTTCTACAATCAGGGACGCCCTCACTCGAGCCTTGACGGGCGCACGCCCGACGAGGCTTACTTCGGCACGCAAGCTATGGTGATGGCCGCATGACCGTCGCCGACGGTTTTGTCGTCGCTCTGGTCGGGCTACGCCCTCCCGACGCAACGACAAAACCGTAAAGCCCCGCGTTCAGCATAACCCGGCAGGAATCCACTTAAATCCAGCGGGGCGCTGTCCAAACAACCGGGGCCAGCTCTCATTGCATTCAGGCGGGGGAGTGGCCCGTAGAGGACGCGCCTCCGAGGAAATAGAGGTTGCCAACACGACAGCTGACGCAATTACTATTCGGCCGAACATGCAGGACTCCAGGTTTGATGGGCCCTGCCCCGACGCAGAAAGTGCTATGCATTCTGTCGGAATTAAGTCTTAAATCCCTCAAACTAAATTTAAGCGACGAGATTATTAAATTAATCCAGTCATCTCCACTCGGCTTTCCCGAGCATTGTCGCTGTCGACACTTGCAGCATCTTTCGATCTTCCACTGCTGACGCGTGGGCGGCTATTTTTGACTGGAAAGATCGGCTCTGCCGTTTGGTCCAGTGCAGAAGAGTAGGCCTAGCTGCAGAGCGCGGGGGGCGCGGTTTAGCCTTCACCATCACTGGCGTTAGCGCAAATCATGGCTGCGGCTTAGATTCGCCCAGACCGGCATTTACTTTTCAATCGTGCAGCAAGCGCAATCGGGATCACCGTCGGCTCGCAGCCGCGGCCCCGCTACGCAGACAGTTGCGGACGGAACAGAACATCCACGCCGTAACTCGTTGAGTTGTAGGTGTTGGTCGGGAAGAGGCTGTTTGATCCATATGCATACACCCCATTGCCCCCGCTCGAGGCCGAGGATGGCGCAGTCAGTGGTCCGTTTGTGACCTCCGAACTAAACAGGTTGGGATCGACGGAGTAATTTCCTGACGTGTGATACGATGCAACATACGTCGTCCCTGGCGTGAGGGTCACGGCCGTGGGGAAGTTGACTTGCTGCCAGCCGCTCGCCGTCTCATTGGTGAAGGTGGTTGTGGCCAGCAGGGTGCCGGTGCTGCTCCATAGATTGGCGGTATGAGTGCCGGTGTTCGACGGGCCCTTGTAGAAGCGTAGCCCGGTGACATCGCCGGCGCTCGACGCCCGGAATTTGAACCCGAGCTCCACCGAGTTCGGATCATTGACCGATACCACACTCGGCGTCGGATTGTTGCTAAACAGACTTACGATGCTCGCAGATGCCGCGTTGACGTTCAGAGAGGCGGACGCGCTTGCCGTCCCACCTCGACCGTCGGAGATTGCATAGGTGAACGACGCCGGTCCTGTGTATCCCGAGTTCGGTGTGAAAGTGACGCTGCTGGTCTGCGCGTTGTAGCTCGCGGTGCCGCCGGCGCCGTTGCTCACGCCCGTGATGGTTAAGGCATCGCCGTCGGGATCGGTGTCGTTGGCCAGCAAGGCCGAAGCTGGGATCGAGAGCGGAGAGTTCTGAGTAGCGCTGAACCCGGAGTCATTCGCCGCGACCGGCGGCCGGTTGACACCGCTCGCGGGACTATAAATCACGTCCACCCAGTAGTTGGTGGCCCCGAAGGTGCTCGTTGGAAACAGATTGCCGTTGCCGTAGGTGTAGACGCCATTGTTGCCGGCTGGGGCGGTGAGCTGACCATTGACGCGCGGGCTAGTAAAGTAGTTGCCCGTGGACGTGTAGTGCCCATTGCTGTGGTAGCTTGCCACATAAGTCGTGCCCGCGGCGATCGAAACCGGATTATTGAAGATGACGGTCTGCCACCCACTGCTGGTTTCGTTCGTGAATGTCGCGGTCGCCAGCAACGTGCCTGTGCTGCTCCACAATGACCCCGTATGGGTGCCGATGTCGCCCGCACCCTTGTAGTACTTGATGCCGTTGATGGTGCCGGCCGCGGATGACGTGAAACGCACCCCGAGATTGACCTGAGCCGCGTCAGGATCCGAGAGAATGGCCGGCGTGTCGGAGCTTGAAAACAGGCTCACTGTCGGCGTGGTGACTGTCAAATTTGCCGTTGCAGTTGCGGTGCCGCCGCGACCATCTGAAATGGCATAGGTGAAGGATGCGGCGCCGGTATAGCCGGTGGTCGGCGTGAAGGTGACACGATTGGTCTGGGCATCGAAGCTGACGATGCCGTTGACACCAGCGCTCACACCCGTGATCGTCAGCTGGTCGCCATTCGGATCGGTGTCGTTCGCAAGCAGGGCAGACGCGGCAACAGTGAGAGCCGTGTCCCGCGTAGTGCTGTAGCCGCTATCGTTGTTAGCTACCGGCGGCTGGTTAGTTGCCGTATTTACAGTCAGGCTGACCGTTGCAGTTGCGGTTCCGCCCTGTCCGTCGGCGATGGCATAGCTAAAGGAGGCAGCGCCGGTATAGCCGGTGGTCGGCGTGAAGGTAACTACATTGGTTTGGCTGTTGAAGCTGACAGTGCCGTGGGTGCCGCCGCTCACGCCCGTGATCGTCAGCGTACCGCCGTCAGGATCGGTGTCGTTCGCGAGCAGCGCCGCCGCTGCAATCGTAAGTGCCGTGTTCTGGGTGGTGGTGTAGCCGCTGTCGTTGTTGGCAACCGGCGGCTGGTTGCCGCCGCCGGACGGCGCGAACACAACATCGACCCAGTAGTTCGAGGCGTTATAGGTGTTGGTCGGGAAGATGCCGGACGTGCTGGTGCCGCCATAGGAATAGACGCCGTTGCCGCCGGCCGTCGTGGTCGATAGCGCGGTCAATGGGCCGTTGGTGACAGCCGTGGTGAAGTAGTTGCTGGTCACCACGTAGGCGCCGGTGGTGTGATAGGAAGCAACATAGGTCGTGTTGGCGGCGATCGAAACCGGGGACGGCAGGGTAACGGTCTGCCAGCCGCTGACCAACGTATTGGTGAAGGTGGCCGTAGCGAGGCGGGTGCCCGTCGACGTCCAGAGATCAAGGACAGCTGGACCAGTGTCGCTGGCGCTGCGGTAGAATTTGAGAGCCGTAATCTGGCCGGCGACCGAGGCCCTGAACTTCATCCCGACTTCAATTTGGGATCCGTCGTTGAGGTTGGTCTGCGCTGGTATATTTGACGCGCTGAACAGGCTGACGGGAGCCGCACCGGGCGGTACCACCGTGAGGCTGACATTGGCCGTGGCCGTACCGCCGCGCCCGTCCGAGATCGTGTAGCTGAAGCTGGCCGGACCGGTATAGCCGGCGGCGGGCGTGAATGTGATGTTGTTATTCTGCGGATTGGGCTGCGTGTTGAGGACGACGGTGCCGTTTGTAGCTGCGCTTACTCCGCTTATGGTTAGTGCGTCCCCATTGGGGTCGCTGTCGTTGGCGATCAGCGACGCCGCCGTGATCGTCATGGGCGTATTTTGCGTCACGGTCGGCCCGGTATCGTTCGTGGCCACCGGCGCGGAATTGGCGGTGGAAGGGTTGAACATGACGTCAACCCAGAAATTTGTCGATTGGAACGTGGTGGTCGGGAATGCCCTGTTAGTGCTGTAGGTATAAACGCCATTACCATTGGCGAGGGCGGTCAGCGGACCGCTTGTCACATTGCTCGTGAAGTAGTTCACGCTGGAGGAGTAGTGGCCCACGTTCGTGTGATAAGACGCGACATAGGTAGTGCCTGCCGTCAGCGGGACCGGGTTGGAGAAGGTCACGCTCTGCCAACCGCTTGTCGTTTCGTTTGTAAAAGTGGCGGTTGCCAGCAAAGTGCCGGTGCTGGTCCAGAGCTCACCCGTGTGGGTGCCTGTATCCTGGCTGCTCTTGTAGAAGCGGATTCCGCTTACGGTGCCGGCAGTCGACGTTTGAAACCTCACACCGAGCTCGACCGCGCCGGCATCTATCGTGTTGACTGTGGCGGGGGTCGCCGAGCCAGGAAAGAGCGAGATGAAGGACGGCGCGCTCACGGTCACCGTGCGGCCCGCCGAAGGCGTTTCCAGATTGATGCTGTCGTCCACCGCGCGTGATTTGATCGTGTAAGTCCCGGCAACTTGCGGCGCCCAGGTATAAGTCCACGTCTCATCGCCAATCGCGTTCTGCCAGCTCAGTCCGCCATCGGTCGAGACCTCCACGCCAGCGATCACGCCACCGCCGACATCCGCTGCCGTGCCGGAAATCGTGACCGCACGTCCGGCACTGAAATTCGCCAGGGCGTTGATGGTGGAAGTCGGAGCCGCCGAGTCCGTCGAGCCGGTGCCCGCGACCATCCCCGACTGGAGCGTTCCCGGTTGAATCCCCATGTCGGCGAGCAGATTGATCATAGCCTGTTGCACGCGCGGATCGGTCGGTGTCGGCGCCAGGTCGTGATTGTCGCTCAGGCCCCATGCCCAGTAGACCGTACCGGCGCCGAAGACTAATGCGCCGCTCGGAGCGCGATAAAGGGTCAAGTTATGGGTTGAGACGCCACTTCCGGTCGTGTTGCCATAGTCAAGCAGATAGGTATTGACCGGAATGGTTGTCGAGGAAAGCCGAACCAGGCCGGCTGGATCGAATCCGTTGTCAGGCGCTTCATCCCACTCATAGCCGAGATAGTTCTTGGTCAGCGTTGCCGTTTGCCCGGGCTGAAGATTGGCAACGCTCGTGTTGCGCCAGAAGCGCAGGTTAGCGTCATCATAGGGAATTGTGATTGACTGGAGGCCGCTGCCTTGGCCGACATCATCGACCTGGAACATCTGTCCGATCAGGGCATTTTCCGGGATTCCCCCGCCGACCGCCGGCGGGCTGAGGCGCGGATCACGGAACGTTCCTGTCCACTGGTCGCTTGGATCAATCGACGCTCCTGGTGAAAAAGTCTCCTTATAGGAGATCAAGGTGCGGTAGGCCGTGGCGTCGCTGCTTATGCTGTTGCCCCAGCGCGTGCGCCAATACATCTCGTTGCCGCTCCAGAACGCAAGATTCACGCCGGCATCGCGGGCCGCCTGTACATTGGCGCGTTGCTGCCCTGACCAATACTCGTCGTGACCAACGTCGAGATAGAGCTGGTGGTTGAGGAGGAGACTGCCGTAACGGTCCGCATCGACTCCCGACATGTAGGAGACGTCGTAACCATTCTGCTCCAGCCAGTAGATCGCAGAATATTCAGCGCCGAACAAATAGTCCTGCGGGCCGGCATAGGTCCCGACGTTGCCGCGGGTGGCGATCGGCCGGTTGTAGCTCAACGCGTAGGCGCGTCCCGCGCCTTGACCGGTCGCAGGACCGTTGCCGCCATAGAAATTGGCGCCGCCCCAGCCGTTGTAGGCCTGCCAGGTTGTGTCCGAGGTCTGGAAGATCACATCGCTGGTGCTGCCGTCGTCTCGAACGATGAAGGGGATGTGATTGGCGCCGGCAGTTCCATCCTGGCGCACAAGCTTTGCGATATAAACGCCGGACACGGCATCGGCCGGAATATCCCAGGAGGCTGAGACGGACCAATTGCCCGCATCGACCAGGCCGGTCGCCGCGTCGCGCAGCGGTGTGGGCTGATTTTGCACGCCCGTGTGCTGGATGGTGTGAACCTTTCGCGCTCCCATTCCGCCGTAGTAGCCGAGGCGGTAGATATCGATCCGGTAGTTTGATGAATTCGTATTGATCTTGAAGTCGACCCGGTTGCCCCGATTGACGCTGATGTCGGTGGCAAAACCCTCGATGTTCGAACTGCCCGCGCCAACGATATCCCATTCGCTTTGCGGGTTTCCCGGCCTCTGGTTCTCGAGAACGATTGGATTTGTAGAAGTCGCTGCGGCGGCGAGACTGCTGGCGGACTCCGTTGTGGCGGCCTGCCGGCCGGCTGGGGGAGCTTTTGCAGTTGTCACCGAGCCGGACAGAATTCCGATTGGGCTGGTTGGCGTCCCGGTACCGGTCTCTCCTCCACCTGGCAGCGCATTCCAGTTGATAAGAGGCGTAACCTGCTGCAATGACATGTCGGCACTAATGGAGGCTCTCATGATTCCGGTCTGGCCGGTCAGCACGAAGTCCGCTCCACCAGATAAACGAGTACCCTGCAACTGCTCGATGTGGGCTGCACTTTGATCGAGCAATCGTGTTGGAGCAATGAAGTAGCCGCAACCACAAACCTGCGCGGCCGCTGGAATTGTCGACGATCCAACGATACTCGGAGCCAAGGCCGCCGAGGGAATCCGACCAAGGATGACGACGGGGTTTGAGGTCGTTTGGTCGGCTGCCGCTGAGGTTGGCATTCGCAATCCTGCGGTTACCCTCGCGAATTCGGCGCGCGAAGCCAAATTGGATAAAGATAGTGCAGTGGCATCTGAGGCGCGCAGGTCCGTTTCAAGCGGATTGCGCACGGGGTGCGTTGGCAGAAGTTCGTCCTTAGCCTCTGGATCTGACGCCCAGATACTCCTCCGGTGCAAGGTCCGTGGCCAAGTCCGCAATCCAAAGGCCAACTGGCTCAAGCCAGACTTTTCGTACAAGGACCTCATGACATCCTCGCGAGAGATGGAAGAATATGAATGAAAGATTCTGATGCCCGTCACCTAGACGATGGCGTGGATGTCGAAGGGACATCTCCAATGTTCGCGAACGAGCCAATTTTGGACTGATAGGCGGGGCTCTGAACCACGAGGCGAGCGCGAAGCCGCACTGGTCGGCCTGCCCTTCGGCTGCGATTGCACCGTTACTCGTAGTGGCTGCTACAACCATGGTTGCCAAAGATCCAGTGGCGTCGAATTAAGTTGGCACATTAATATATTAAATATTTAACTTCAACATTTCTTATATCACGTGATCGCCATCCGAGAGCGCTGATGTAGTAAAATGCAAAAACGCCTGGGCGTCGCCTAGCTTACGTGATCAGGAAACTGCCAAGGCGGAAAGGGATCGCTGAGATTGCGCCAGCTCTGAGGATCGAACCCATTCTCCGAATTGGCAAGGCAGGCATCCAGCGAGGCTCGAATGTACGCTTCGTCCATGCCTGAACCGATGAACACAAGCTCCTGACGGCGATCCCCCCAGGTGTCGTCCCATTGCTGACCGAGATGATGTTGGACCTGAGGATGGCTTGGCCACGTCGACTTCGGGACCGTCGCCCACCAATGTCCCATGGGCTCGCATCGACGCTGCATTCCTGCGACGGAGAGAACACCCACCCAGTCGGGACGGGTCGCAAGCCAGAAATGTCCCTTGGCGCGTATCACGCCTGGCCAGGGCTTATTGAGAAAGGACAACAGGCTGACGGGATCGAACGGGCGTCTTTCCAAGTAGACGAAACTCGATATGCCGTACTCCTCGGTTTCCGGGATATGGGAAGCGGGACTGTATAGCTCCTTGTTCCAGAGAGGATGAGCCGCAGCCTTCGCTTCATCGAACAGGCCGGTGTTGAGAATTGCGCGGAGAGGAACACGGCCAAAGTCGGTCTCGATCTGGCGCGCCCGTGGATTGAACGCGGCAACGACCTTGCGAACCTCCGCACGCGTCGTCTCCGTGGCTTCTGACACCTTGTTGATCACAACCACGTCAGCAAATTCGATTTGCTCGACCAGGAGATCAACGAGCGTACGTCCATCGGAGGCATCGCGAAACTCGCCGTGGTCTCGTAGCAGATCGCGGCTGTTGTAGTTGGCGAGCAAGTTCACGGCGTCCACGACGGTAACCATTGTGTCGAGCTTTGCAAGATCGGAGAGCGAGACACCGGCTTCGTCGCGAAAGGAGAAAGTTGCCGCGACAGGAAGAGGTTCAGAAATGCCGGTACCTTCGATTAGAAGGTAGTCAAAGCGCCGCTCTTCGGCCAATCGCCTGACTTCCAGCAGGAGATCGCCGCGCAGCGTGCAGCATATGCAACCATTGCTAAGTTCCACGAGCGCTTCGGTTGTATGCGACAAATTCGTGCCACCGTTACGAACCAGAGCTGCGTCTATATTCAACTGACTCATGTCGTTGACGATGACCGCAACTCGGAGGCCCTCGCGATTCCTCAGCACATGGTTGAGCAATGTCGTCTTCCCCGAACCCAGGAATCCACTGAGCGCGGTGACTGGTAGCCGATCGGCGGCGTGTGCTGCCTCTTTCATAAGCCTCCCGGCTGGCTGATGACTTGCGGACTAAATGACGTTAATGAAGGTGGGCACCGGTGCAGAGGCTCACACCGCAACCATTTGGACGTCCCTTTGGCTACGCCCACCTTGGCCTGCCCCTCCCTCGTGAATGTGCAGCTGCGTTGCGCCCCATGTGCATGCGACGGCGCCTCGCTCAACAGGGCGTGAACCAGCCGCATGGGGCGAAAACACACCGCGTCAACGATCTTCACTCACGGTCCTCTGCCCCACATCAGCGAGACGTAGAGGTGAACCGCGAACAAGAAAATAGCCGCGTACCCCACAAAGAACAGCATTTGAGGCATCGCGCGGAGAATAGCTTCTTTGATATTGCCCATAAGAGCCTCCAGGGACTACCGGTTCCCTGCCATGAGTTTGGAGGTCATACACTCTTGCCTTCGAAGCCGCTTTGCAGATCGCTATGCTCCTTAAGGAGTTCGCGAAGACGTTCTGCATTGCCAAGTTGTGTTTCCTGCCACTCAATTCGATCCTCTGCAGTCCACATGTAGAAGTCGCGATCGAACCGAGCTTTCTCCTCTCTCTCGATTCTTACGTATGCTTCGATTTCACGCTTAACACTGTTCAATCGTGCCTGTAGATCAACTCGCCGGCTCAGCGAGCACGACTCGTTATTATCGGAAGCCCGTTTAAATCTACTCGCCGAATGAAGATCTCGGGTGCATCCATTCTCCGGCCTTGTAAATGGCAAGGTTGGGGTCTGTTCGAAATACAGCCCGTTGAGTGTGGCAATGTGTTTGCTCCTCAATGATTGCATCGTCATGAAACCCACCTTCTCAACGAAGCGAAATAATCCAAAGTTTAGGCCATTCGAAAATATGGAATATATATATCTTAAGCTATAGCCACCGCTGGTTGCCGGGCCTCGGGCGCAGCACCGCAGCACGCTGGTGCCTCCGAGGTGGATTCGCCTTGACCCAGATTGCCAGCCTGTCAGCCAACGACCGCTCACGGCGAAGCCCACCAGCCCTCCGGAAAGATCTCTAGCGGCTCCTGAGTTGCATTCTCCTGCGCTCGCGCATCAAGGGGCGGTTCAGATTGTGTTTCGAAACCTTGGACTTTGAAGACAAGTCCACCTGATGGCCGCCAGGTGACCGCCCTTTTTTGCAGAACGCGCACAACATGATTTCGGTCTTTGCTCATGTAGCCCTACGGGTAATCGTTACTCTGTTGAGCAAAACGTGGTCTTTCCTGGCACGCGATGGGGTATGCCACCGGCTGCCTTGAACCACTTCAACGGCAACCCGAGGAGATAGCCTCGCTTCTTCAACTCATCTTCGGTTCTATTCAAAGCCTGGGCGATAGAGCTCGACGATGCTCGAGAATTTACTAACCTTCGAAAAAGCTCATCTTCCCGGCTCGTCCAGCGATTAGCGGTCGTATTCATCTCGCGTCCTCATGACCTCCCGCAACTCGGGATGCCTCTCCTCGGCAACGACGCGATTATAATCGCATTTCAGGCAATTTAAAATATTTAATTTCTTATAATTAACTAGCTAGAGACATTGATCGACCGCCGCAAACGCCGCTGTGCGGTCGCTTTGTAAATTACCTACCTGAGTTGCGGCAAGTTCCCTGGATCTAGCTCGGCGCGCAACGGCTGATGTCTTGGCTGAACTGAAGTGCCGGTCAGGATGATCTGATTTGAGCGTGCGCGCGCTGCGTCCCGAATATGATCATTGCACCCCCTGAGGCCACTTCACATTTCCGGTCGCCACCAACTGGCTCTCTCACTCTCTCCACAGCTCATCTTGGAAAGCTGAGCTGGCACTGCGGCTACTTCACTACCCGGTGCGGCTTCACCGAAAATTCCATCCTAAGTACGACAGGCTGAACTTGATTTCGCGCGCTGGTTGAGCTGGTCTGAGCCCCTCGCTTCATCCAGCAATGGAAAGAGTCCCGGTTGAATATGAGCCCAAGGGGCTCGGTGAAGCAACGGGGCGGGGCGCGGAGCCCTCGGCATAGCGCAGCGTCCCGTCCCGTTGCGGCCCAAGAGCGTTGCGTTTGGCGTATTCGGTCGGCGTGAGGTTGCCCAGGGCGCTGTGCGGCCGGGCGTTGTTGTAGTCGTCTTTCCAGGCCGCCAGCACGGCTCGCGCCTGTGCGAGCGAAGTGAACAGCGTCTCATTGAGGAGTTCATCGCGCAGGCGGGCGTTAAAGCTCTCGATGAAGGCATTCTGGGTCGGTTTGGCGGGCGCGATGTAGTGCCACTCGATCTGCCTCTCCTGGCTGAAGCGCAGCACGGCCATTCCGGTCAGCTCAGTGCCGTTGTCGGACAGGCACATCGCTGGCCGGCCGCGCCAGGCAATGATGAGGTCGAGCTCGCGTGTGACCCGCAGGCCCGGCAGCGAAGTATCGGCGACGAGCGCCAGGCATTCGCGGGTGAAGTCGTCGACCACAGCCAGAATCCGGAACCGTCGGCCATCGGCGAACGCATCCGACAGAAAGTCGAGACTCCAGCGCTGGTTGGCGCCTTGCGGGATCGCCATTGGCGCCCTGCTGCCGAGCGCCCGTTTACGGCCGCCACGCCGGCGGACTTGCAGCCGTTCCTCGCGATACAGACGTCGAAGCTTCTTGTGGTTCATGACCAGCCCCTCGCGGCGCATCAGCACCAGCAGACGACGGTAGCCGAACCGGCGGCGGATCGCCGCCAGTTCGCGCAGGCGGGCGCGCACGGCCGCATCATCGGCTCGCCCGCTGCGATAGCGCACCGATGCGCGATCTGCCCCCAGGGCTTTGCACGCCCGCCGTTCGCTCACCTCGAAGGTGGTCCGCAGATGAGCGACGGCCTCTCGCCTCGCGGCGGGCGTCACCATTTTTTTGACGCAACGTCCTTGAGCATGGCGTTGTCGAGCATTGCCTCGGCCAGGAGCTTCTTCAGCTTGGCGTTCTCGTCCTCCAATGCCTTCAGCCGCTTGGCATCGGATACCTCCAGGCCACCGTACTTGGCCTTCCATTTGTAGAACGTTGCGCTCGAGATCCCGTGTTTGCGGCAGACATCAGTAAACGGTACGAGAGGCCCACGGAGCCACGGACTTGGTGCGGACGGCCTACGCACCGCGCTTGAAGCGTATAGGCATCCAGAACTGCCGGAGGGCCTCGACGGTTGCTGGAATGTTGCGCCAGGCGTTTTGGATGATGGGCTGCGTTCCCAGCGTGCGCCGGGCCGGGGGTAGCAAGGGTCGACCGGCGTCGTCGATGCAATGGACCAAGATCGGCCGCAGCATAAGGTGTTCGGTTCCATTCGGGGGGAGAAGCCGCGACCAGACGAGAAGCCGAAGCTTCATGACGGCGTAGAAGCCCATGCACCAGGGCTGCGGGTCGACTTCGCCGTCCGGTGATCGCACGAACAGCGGCTCGAAGCTCTCCGGTCTCGTCGACAGCGTCTCGCTGATAGCGTTGTGGCGCATCAGCGTGGCGGCGATTGCCGAGAACTCCTCGGTGTCGTGATTGAAGGCGTCGGGATCTACGCCGAGGAGCGGGCACACCCATTCCTCGGACGCCATCGAGACCGGCCCGGCGACGACCGCGGCCACCGCGCCATCGAGCATGGAGAGCGACGTCGCCCGCGGATGCCGAAGCGTCGGCGACCTGGCGCGCTTGCTGATCCATTGCCCGAGCCGTTCGAACGACATGGCATAGTCCGCCATCGTCGTCTTGCGTGCTTTTCGCGTTCCCCGCCCTTGCTTCGGCTTCGTCATGCCACGGCCCGCTTTTCGGCTTCGCGTGCGGCCTTCCAGTTCCAGGCCAGAAGTTCGTGAAGCTGGTTGGTCTTCGTGGCGCCGCTCACCATGCGATCGAGAACGTCGACGAGATACGCCTCGGGGTCGAGGCCATTCAATTTCGCTGTGTTAAGAAGCGAAGCGAGTATCGCCCAGGTCTCGCCCCCGCCTTCGTCACCACTGAACAACGAGTTCTTTTTTCCGATCGCAATTGGCCTGATCGATCGTTCGACCGTGTTGGTGTCCGGCTCGAGCCGCCCGTCATCCAGGAACGTCGTCAGGCCCTGCCAGCGTTCGAGCATGTAGTCGATCGCCTTGATGAGCGTCGAGCGGCGGGAGATCCCGTCCTTCACCGCGATCAGACGGGCCCTCAACGCCTCCATCAGCGGCTTCGTCTCGGCCTGTCGCGTCGCGCGGCGTTCCCCAGCATCGAGACCGCGGATCCTCTCCTCGATCGCGTAGACGGCCGCAATGCGCTCGATGACCTCCGCGGCGAAGGGTGAGTTCGTCGTCTTGTGCACCCTCACGAAGTTGCGGCGCGCGTGAACGAGACAATACGCCAGCTGGATCTGGCCCGACATCATCGCATCGCCCGCCAGCGAGGCGTAGGCGGCATAGCCGTCGACTTGCAGCACGCCTTCGAAGCCGGCTAACTGCGCCACGATCTCCTTTTTGCCGCGACCACCTGCGAACACGTAGGCGACCGCCGGCGGCGCCGGCCCCTTCCACGCCCGATCGTCCGTCGCGTGCGCCCAGAACTGGCAGATCCTCGTGCGGCCGCGTCCCGGATCGAGCACTGGCATCGGCGTCTCGTCGCAGAACAGCCGCTCGAAGCCGTGCATAGTCTTCAGTTGCAGATCGTAGAGGCCCCTGACCAGCCACGCCGCGCTCCCCATCCAGCGCGCCAGCGTCTGACGGTCGACGACGACACCCTGACCCGCCAGGATCTGCGTCTGGCGATAGAGCGTCGATTGCCAGGCATATTTGGCCGCGGCGATATGCGCGATCAGCGCCGTCGTTGCCATGCCGCCCTCGACGAGCCGCGCCGGTGCCGGGGCCTGGACAATCGGGCCCTCACAGGAGCGGCAGGCGTATTTTGGACGGATCGTGCGGAGCACGCGCAGCCACGCGGGAACCCGATCGAGCGCTTCGCTGCTCTCCTCGCCGATCCGATGCATCTGACCCGTGCAGCACGGGCACAGCGTGGACGCCGGCTCGATCACCCGCTCGACCCGAGGCAGATGCGCCGGCAGCGCGCCGATGTTGCGCTTCGCTTTGCGCCGCTCCGGCCGCGGCGCGTCCGGTTTGTCGTCATTGGCCGGGAGCTGTGAGCCGGCGGTCCGTTCCAGATCAAACGCGATCTGTTCGGCGCAGACGATCGCCGCGCGCTCCGATCGTGCGCCGAAGATCAGGCTCTTCAACGTGGCGATCTCTGCGCGCAGATCATCGTTCTCGCCTTCGAAAGCCAGCACCATCTCGGCAAGAGCCGCAGGGTCAGAGGGGAGATCTTCGGGGCGAAGCGCCATATCGCAGAGCTACACGAACGCACTCGCAATCGCCAGCAAAACAAGACGCTTCAGGCAACCTTCGTCGGCCGCTTCGTCACCTTCGGGACCACACGCGACCACTCCGCAAGACCTTCAATCAGCATCGCCAGTTGCGCCCCCGTCACCGGCATCGTACCCTCGCGAACAGGTGGCCAGGCAAAGCCCCCATTCTCCAGCCACTTCGTCGCTAGAACCATTCCCGAGCCGTCAAAAACCAGTAGCTTCAAACGATCCGATCGCTTCGATCGGAAGACATAAACGTCACCGCTGTAGGGCTTGCCGCCTAATCCCTCCGCTACCAGCGCGACAAGGCCATGAACGCCTTTACGAAAGTCAATCGGCTGCGTCGCGACGAACACACGGACCATTGGACCGAAAGAGATCATCGCGTCGATCTCACCGCCGCCAGCACGCGCTCCAGCGTCGCGGCGTCGACGCCGACGGGCACGCGCACCGTCGCGCCCGCGATCATCACCTCGATCCGCTCGGCCGGATCCGTCAGAACATGCGCCTTATCGATCGCGTTCGGCTGCGCCTCGACGGCGGCCTGGAGCCTGACTTGCACGAACTGCGGCGCTTCGCTCGACGCGAGCCGCGCCTGGCGCCGCCACACACTGAGCAGTCCCCGGTTCACCCCGTTGCGTCGAGCCACCTCGGAAATGCTCGTCTCCGGATCGGCACTCTCGGCCACGATCCGCGCCTTCTCCGCATCGCTCCAACTGCGCCGTCGCCTCTCCCCTGTGATCACCTCGATCCGCTGATAGGAGGCGGCATCATGCCCGTCTTGATGTCTGTCTTGATGCATGGAACGAGCGTCCCTCGCGTTGTCAAATCCACGCGCGAGTCTCGCTCATCCCGTCCACCTAAACGAGGTGGGGTCGTCGTACCGCTATCAGACATCAGCCGTTGCCACACCCGCCTCCTGCTCCCGCAAAATCCCGATGATCTGCTCTTCCGTGAACCGACTCGATTTCATGGTCCATCTCCTCAGAGGTGACGGACTCTACCCATTCTTGGAGGAGTTTGCGGGGCTCAGACCAATATTCAAAGGATCGCGCCCGGCGCGGTTCTCCTCGTTTGTTGACCTGTTCATAAAATCTTGCGTCGATCTCTTCGACGCATTGACGCAATTCTTCGGACAATTCTGTCATGCTTACTTCTCAGTCACGGGCGCTTAGTCTCACCAAGATTGGGACTGCAGACGATCGTTACCAAAATACATGTCGGTTTTGTCAATGAAGATAGTCGGCGACCCGAATCCGCCGCGCGCGATTACCTCGTCAGTATTTGATCTAAGCTGGTCCTTAACCGTCGCTTCATTGATGCCTCGGAAAAACTCTCCAGGATCGACACTCACGTTCTTGCAGATGTCCGTCAGCACCGCATCCTGGGAGATGTCATCTGGGATCGAAGTCGATATTGCCAGCGCATTGAAGCCTCATCGCGTGGCGAACAGGTAATCGACACTTCATGAAAGTGGGGATCTGACGCGGGTCGCTTCTCCTCCAGCGCGATAGCGCTTATGTCACTAATTACCGAAACGTCCCTCGATCCATTCAAGTCCAGACATCCGGTCCGGAGGAGTTACGTTGTCGGGCGCAAACCGCTCAATATTCGTCAAATCTATCTCTTAGAGCTGGCCCCGCAAATTCGGACAGTAGCTTGAGTGGATTTTCTGCCTGACAGCGGCGAGGATTCTTGCTGCGAATCAGGAGCGAAGATGACGAAGAAGAGCCGCCGGACGCATTCTCCGGCATTCAAGGCGAAGGTTGCTTTGGCTGCGGTCAAAGGCGACAAGACACTGGCGGAGCTGGCGCAACTGTTTGATGTTCATCCGAACCAGATCACGATCTGGAAAAACCAGCTCCTGGAAGGCGCCGCCGGCGTGTTTGGGCATGACAAGACATCGGCCGAGACGCCGGTCGATTTGAAGGCGTTACATGCCAAGATCGGCGAGCTGGCGTTGGAAAACGATTTTTTGTCCGGCGCGCTCACCAAGGCGGGCCTGCTGAGCGCAAAGCGATGATCGACCGCGATCATGATCTTTCTATCGTGCGCCAGGCGAAGGTCCTGAAGCTGGCTCGCAGCACGGTCTACTATGAACCTCGGCCAGTTTCGGCCGAGGACCTTGCCTTGATGCGTCGGCTCGATGAGCTGCATCTCGATTATCCCTTCGCGGGAGCGCGTATGCTGCGATCGTTGCTGCGGCGGGAGGGCGTATACGCCGGTCGCCGCCACATCGCGACGCTGATGAAGCGCATGGGGATCGAGGCGGTCTATCGTCGCCCGAACACGAGCAAGCCGGCTCCGGGTCACAAGATCTACCCGTACCTGTTGCGCGGATTGAAGATCGAGCGGCCCGACCATGCGTGGACAATGGACATCACCTACATTCCGATGCGGCGTGGCTTCGTCTATCTCGCGGCGGTCGTCGATGTGTTCAGCCGACGGGTCCTGGCCCATCGCGTCTCGATCACAATGGAGGCGGCCTTCTGCGTCGAAGCGGTCCAGGAGGCGTTGGCGAAGCACGGCAGGCCCGAGATTTTCAACACGGATCAGGGCAGCCAGTTCACCAGCCTCGAGTTCACCGATGTGCTGCTGGACGCGAAGATCGCCATCAGCATGGACGGCAAGGGCGCCTGGCGCGACAACGTGTTTGTCGAGCGGCTCTGGCGCACGGTCAAATACGAAGAAGTATATCTCCGCGCCTACGACAGCGTGTCCGAGGCGCGAGCGTCAATTGCCAAGTATCTGGCCTTCTACAATCAGGGACGCCCTCACTCGAGCCTTGACGGGCGCACGCCCGACGAGGCTTACTTCGGCACGCAAGCTATGGTGATGGCCGCATGACCGTCGCCGACGGTTTTGTCGTCGCTCTGGTCGGGCTACGCCCTCCCGACGCAACGACAAAACCGTAAAGCCCCGCGTTCAGCATAACCCGGCAGGAATCCACTTAAATCCAGCGGGGCGCTGTCCAAACAACCGGGGCCAGCTCTAAAGAGTAAAAGTTTTGTTCATTTATATTATCGGTTTTCGTTGTTAATTCGGACGGATGACGTAAACTATTTTCTCTGGGTTCGTCCGGTTGGGAGGGAACGATGTCTCAATCAATTTACAAGATGCACAACTCCAGGGCCGCTGCGCGGCAATTGGCGAAAATGCGCGAGGAACTTGCAACTATCGGCGAGAAAGAGCGCGTTCTACGGGAGCGGAGCGCGAGTCGGGAAGTGTACCGGTATCTACTCGATGCCCATCGTGTGGCTGCGTGGCCAAATGCTGATGATGGCATGTTGAATATCGCACCAATTGGAAAGGGTGAAAGCAATCAACTGGCCGTCTGATCGGGTGCGGCATCTTCGTTCGAACGAGGCGCCGGCAGCGATGTATGGCGGCGTTGAGCATTAGGCCTAGATCGCCTTTCAAGCACTTCCAAGCTGAGATGGCTGCTCTTTCGATCGATGCTGCGAATAGTACGGCAAGGATCTGCTCGCCGCTGACTCGATACGGGGACGAGGCCAATTGCTCATTTGGTAGAATTTGTGCTGGAAAAATCTTCCGCAGAAGTGGTGCTAAAGCCGGCCGTCGATGCAGTCTTTGCACTGTTCGACGGCCAGCCAGTGCTGTTCAGTGCGACAGGGCAGAAGATCTATCAGCTGGACCAAGTAGGCGGCTTCATCTGGTGCAGATTGGCACAAGGAGCCTCTCTGGCAGCCGTGTATCACGAACTGAGCACGCTGGACATTGTTGAGCCGGTAGCGCGCCAGTTCGTGCGGCAGGCCATAAGCGCCTGGATCGATCGAGGGTTGCTGGACGTCGATCGGCGAACGTCGACGAATTGCGCCTTCTCGGCGATCTTAGGGCGGCATCGTATAAATATCCGGGCCGAAAGCCGCGACCTCTTGCAGCGCTTGGTTTCGCTATTCTGCGCTTCAGACAACGTGGACGGTCAAGGCGATATCACGGTCGAAGCGATGATGCTGGATGATGATGTGCTCTTCGGCGGTATTGACGCGGGCATACATAGATGCGGAATCGAGGCACTTGCGCCTACAATCAAAGCTCACCTCACCGACCGGCTTATCCGAAGTGATCGGTCGGTCTTCGCTCTCCATGCTGCGTCTCTTGCGAAGAATGGGGCTGCCTTGCTGTTGTGCGGCGAAGCGGGAGCCGGTAAGTCGACACTTACACTCCAGTTGATGGACGCGGGATTTCAGTATTCCGGCGATGATGTTGTGCTGATTGAGGGTGACGGAACCGCCTGTGGAATCCCATTTGCTCTCACCCTCAAGGAAGGATCGTGGGAGTGGCTGTCGGCATTGCGCAGCGATTGGGACGGCGTCACGCATCGCCGAGCCGATGGCGCTCACGTGCGGTATTTGCAGGTTTCGAATGCCTACAACGGGAGCCTTTCCGTTAGCTGGATCATTTTCTTGAACAGGGTCGCGAGCGGTTCGCCGAAGCTGACCGCCTTGAATCAACTCGATTCGATGAAGTGGCTCATCGAGGGCGCATTTGCAGCCGATGGAAGGCTGTCGACGACCGGCTTTTTCGCGTTAAAGGGGATTGTTTCTGGTGCACGATCATTTCTGCTTACCTATTGCGAAGCGGTAGAAGCTCGGGAGCTGTTGGTGGATTTGTGCGATGGGAAAGCATAGTAGGGCGCTGATCAGTCTTTGTGAGTGCCTGCGAGGTGCTCCGCCTGTCGACGTGGATTGGATGTCCGTAATCGGGCTCGCGAACCAGACCCTGACGACGCCCGCGCTTATTGACTTCGTTGATCGATATGCATCGGCGCTACCTGAGGACCTCTGCGAGTATGTTCGCCAGATCTACCGTCGGAATGTTCATCGCAACGAGCGGTTGGCGGAGCAATTGGAAGAAGCCGTCGTTGCGATGAATGGCCGCGGGGTCACGCCCGTGTTGCTTAAAGGGGCCGCGACGCTGGCTGCCGCGCCTAGCGAGCGGCGAGGAGTTCGGCTGATGTCCGATCTGGATATCATGGTTATGCCGGATGAAGCTGAAACAGCAATTGCTGCTCTTCGCGAAATTGGCTATGGCATTCATGTTCAGTCATCTCGCGAAAGCCGGAGATGGTTCGTCGAACTGATCCGATCGATGGATGTCGGCACCATCGATCTGCAACAGGCGGCTCCAGGCCCTGCTCACTTCTACCGCGACCCTGCGCTGAGCCGTTGCGTCCCTGCGGCGCTGGGGCGGGGGAGCGTTCGAATTCCGACGCCCATGTACCGGGCGCTCATGTTGATCATCCATGATCAATTTCAAGACTACGGCTATTGGCTCGGCGACCTGGACCTTCGGCATTTGCTCGAACTACGCGATCTGAACAGTTCCGTTGGAGGTCTCGATTGGCAGGAACTTAGCTCCCATATCTCGGGCGAATTGATGAAGAACGCCGTCGAAACCCAGCTGGTTGCCCTTGCGCAGCTGCTTGGGGTCGAGATCCCGCATGCGCTGCGCTCCCGACTGATTCCGCGTCTGCAGTTCGTTCGCCAGTTGACGCAGGCGCGCTTTCCAAGCTTACGCGTGCCCCTCCTCGCGATGACCGTTCTGGATCTCAGAAATTACCGGCAAGACGCGTCCCTTGGCCACGCGCGGAACGCCCGCCGTGGGCTGTGGTCGATCCCAAAAGCGGGCACCTTGCACTTTCTGTTGAAGGCGGCCACCGCAGCTCGCGCGGGGAAGGTCTAGGATTAGGCGGCGGCAACATCGACTTGAAGATGAAAGGGAGAGTCTTCACAGTGGCTGTAGAACTAGGAATGTTCTTGCTCACTAGCATTCCGGTCAGGCGAGTCGCCGTTCTCGCGGATTTTGAACTCATCCAACGTGTGGCCGGATTGAAGGGCGGCGACTAGCCAGCGAGGCTGTTTACCGCGTCCAGACCAAGTCTCGGTCGGTTGGAGCGGGTTGCTGTATTTCGGCAAGACCTTCGGATATTTACGGCGCGGCTGGGGCTGGCTTGTCGCCGTTTCGGCCGTACGGCTTTCAGATTCACCGAACTGGTCCGGCTGGTTCAGCTGCGCAAGGCGTTTTTCCAGTTCCCGTTTTTCGGCTGTAATTTTTTCAGCGAGAATCTTCGTGAGCTCCTCGTGCAGGAGCCAAAGTTCCTCAAAATTCATGGCTTCGAGATCCTGCCTCCGCATAGCATTCTCGTCACCGCTCGACGGACTGATCATTCATCCATCATCCTCCCTAATCGCGTCAGAGTCGAAATTGACGCGGCAATAAAATCATTATATTGTATTGAATCGCTATTACGATGATTATTTTATTAATATGCAAAAGCGGAGGATTTTGTTTTGATTGAGTATCCTCTTGAACGTCTTCAGGATTCAATAAGCCGGTTTGTCGTTCCGTCGGCTGCGTTGTTGGACATCCAGGCCTTGAGAGCTCAAATTGAGCTCCGAAGTCGTGCGCTCCGGGATATTGAAGTTATTCGCTCTCGTTTGCGACTATGGGATTGTCGGCCGACAATAACGTTGTCTCGACGACCAAAGGACGGCTCCACTCGCAGTGCATCCTTGTCGAGGCTGCGACGTGGGAGGTCGTTCGCGCGGCCAGCCTGATTTTACTGTCACTGAGCATGTCGCGTGAGATATCACCCCCTTTGCACCTCCCGCGTGCAGATAACCCGGATCCACAGTTAATTGTGCGGATTGTTCGCTTTTCCAGCTTGATTAGTAGGCGCGGCGCGGTTATGTGGGCGCGAGTTTCCGCTGGGTTCCATGTATTTTTTTTGTAAACCTTTGAACTCTCCGGATTGATTAATGTTGGCGGGAACATTATCAGTTGGGCGCAACTACACGGTGGAATCATGTCGGCAAAGAAACTCGAATTAGAATCCATGTCGCTTGACGATCTTTGGTCGCTGCATGAAGAAATCAGCGGGATCTTGTCCGACCGGATCAAGGCAGAGAAGCAGGAACTAGAGAAACGCCTGGCCGCTCTCGGGGGCGGGGCGGCTTCTTTGGCGGACTCAGGTGCGTCAGGCCTATCTCAGGCCGGGAAGCCAAGGCGCAAATATCCGCGCGTGCTGCCAAAGTATGTAACCCCCAGACTTCCGAGACGTGGTCAGGGCGTGGCAAGCGGCCGCGGTGGTTAGTTGCCGCCATGAAGTCCGGCAAGCGCATTGAGGAGTTTCGTATAGGGGACACGGGATCGAAGCTCCGTCAGCGGGCCTGACCGGATTTGCAGTCTCCTGAGCGGATGGTTCGGATAGGCTCACGGAACAGCCCGATACACTGAGCTGCTAGTAGGCATTGCGCGCCCGCAGCACCTCTAGCGGAGTTCGCAGTAGGATTGCGAGATCAAGCCGCAGGCTCCAGTTATCAATGTACCAGAGATCGTATTGCACACGTGTTTCGACCATGACGGCCGTGGGCGTGGGGCCGCGGCAGCCATGAACCTGCGCCCACCCGGTCAATCCTGGCTTGACCCTGCGGCGGAGGGCGTAGTTCCGTACGAGCTTGTCGAACTTTCCGTCGTGAGCCAAGGCGTGAGGACGTGGCCCGATCAACGACATGCTGCCGTCGAGAACATTCAGCAGTTGTGGCAGTTCATCGACGCTTGTCCGACGCAACCATCTGCCGACGCGGGTGACGCGCTGATCCATGTGGTTGGCCTGAAGGATCACCGGTCCGTCCTCGAGCACATGCATGGTCCGGAATTTACGGATCAAGAAGGACCGGCCGTTGAAGCCGCAGCGTTGCTGCCGAAAGAATACCGGGCCGGGAGAATCCAGTTTGATCGCGATCGCAGCCAGAGCAAGCAGCGGGGCAAGCATCACTAAGGCGAGGCTTCCGCCAATGAGATCAATCACCCGCTTGGTGGCGCATTGCAGTGGTGTAAGGGGCCCACGCTGGAGTTCCACGCAAACGGCACTTCCGAGTCTCCGCGTAGGATGTCGAAGCAGTTCGGACGTCGTGCCGACCGGCACGAACATGATCGGGAATGGCAATACTCGCAGCTCGGCAACGAAGGCTCGCAATTCGGGCCATCGCTCCGGGTCAGCTTCAACAACCACTTGGTCCAGCTGGCAATTGCGAATGTAGTCAATCACGCGAGTTCTGAGCCGCTTTCGACAGGCGGGACCCAAGCCAAGCGGAGGCAAGCTGAACCGGCCCTTGATGCAATAACCGTGCATGGACAGGGTCTCAGACAACCCGACGTTCTTCGACGGTGGTTGGTCGCTAATCAGGACGATATTCGTATTCGCAAATTTTCTGCCGCTCAGGCCCCTTCCGAGCAGCGCCTTGACCGCCCACCGCTCGGCCATGAGCAGGCCCAGCGCCACGACGCCGAAAACCAGGGCCGCTTCAAGGGGAGGGCCCGGGCGAACGTCTAATCCAGACACGGCCCAAAGGAAGATCAGCAAAGACGCCCAGGCCATACATACCGCGCTGATCTGGTTCCGGAGGACGAGGAGCTCAACTGGTCGATAAAGACCTTGGGTCTTCAGCAGGCAAACGAGACAAGCTGCGGTTAGCAGCGCCAGGCCAATCATGTCACTGAGTTCGGCTGCGGCTCGCCCATTGCGGGCTTGGAACAGGAATGTAGAAACGACGCCACCGACCAGGATGGTCGCAATGTCCGCACAGACCGCGACGTGTTCGACCGCGTCATAGCGAAGAGGCCACTTGTGCTGGCGGGCTGCTGGCAGTAGCGGGCCGATACGATCGGCAAGTTCACGATCGGGGAAATGTCGGTTTACGAAATTCATCGCGCGTGCCCTGCAATTTAATATGTAATTTATTATTAATTAACTGGAATTATCAAGCATAAAAATTGAGCCTCCGGCAGATAATTTGCCATGGCTGTTGTCGCCGATCCACCATTGTGTCGAACCATGAGGTGCCGGCGCCAGTTTTACCGAGATCCCTGTCGGAAATTGCGCGCACCCACTTGGTCGAGGTACGTCGGATCCTGCTCGGAAATCAGACTCTCGAGATAGTTCTTGCCGTCGGGCGAGGCTGACCGGTACGCGCTGACAAGCGCCGGCCTGAGGGCTGGTTGATGTGAAACGGCCAGCTTCACGTCCCGCTTGATCAAGTCGCGAAATTCGGGCTCCCGTACCACGCCATCTGTGGCGAGTGCGACGGATAAGCGTAACGGTAGCAGATCCAAATCATTGGGCGCAGTATAGTACGACATCTTGAGCATCGCTGCCGTGCCATGCTGGAGCGAACTGTGCTTGGACGCCGCGGCGAGCATGAGCCAAATGTCGCCGCGGAGCGGCGAGGAGCGCAATGCGCGAGCAAGCGTATTCGAAGGTACGGCGGGAGCTGTCTCTTGCTCTTCAGAGGCCGGATTCACGCTGGATTTTGATCCTCCACGGATCCAAAAGTCTTCACGCGCTGCTGCGATCGAAGCCGGCTTCGATATCCCTTCCGGCCAGGGTGTTGCGGTCGACACAACCGTCGATGAGGAGGATCGGCCACCGAGATACCACTCAGGGAAGACCATCCACAGTGCCTGCACGGCCAGTGTGATCCCTAGCACCATCAGGGTAACGCGGGGCCAAGCGGCGACAAGGGCTGACGCGAACCTTGGGTAAGAGGCCGTAAATGGGCCGGCAGCTCGGTCGAGCGCCTCCTTCGATTCCAAAGATAGGGCATCGCGCCCTGCGCCGGGAATGCTTTGACCAAACGCAAGTCCGAAAAGCACGGCGGCCGAAAGCGACGCGCCTAAACCCAGAACTCCATGGTCTGCAAAGGCGAGTATGATCAGCGCAATTGAAGCTGCGGCACCCAAGGCCGGATATACGTAATCATGGGCTCGCGACAAAGAACGCCTGATCAGAACAACTGCGCCCAGCACTGCAACAACTAGGACACCGCAAAGAAAGACCCAGCCCATGTCTATAACGATCGCGGCGGCAGCCGTTGGCCTCTCTCGCGAGACGCCGACCCCAACATCCCGGTAGATCGGCAAAAGGACCGCCGACGCACCCGCCCCGGATCCCGCCGGGCGAACATCCTGCAGCATCCGCTCGGTTGCGATTTGGCTGCTCGCCGACAACGCAATCGTCGGATCGGTGTTCGTTCGGAGCGGAATGACGGTTAGAGTGGCAACGAAGATGATCACGGCAGTGGCGAGAACGCCAGCGGTACCCCACAAGCCCAAGAACCACCTGCGAATAGCGAACACCGAGAGCAACAGGCCCGATCCGAGGAAGGCGGCAACGACAGCTGCCAAGTTGGTCCGAATAAGCAGGGCGACCACGCAGACAATCATGGTAATGATCGCGACGCACAGAGTGGGGAGCGGTGCTGGCGCAATTGCCCCTGGCCGACTGTGCCTCCGTAACTGATCGGCCGCGCGTATCGCCGCCGCGCAGGACAGCAGGACGCCGAGCACTGCGACGGTTGAACCATCGGAGCCAGCGGCACCGGTCGTTTCCCTGCCGAACCACATAGCTGTAGAAATCGTGGTCACCGACAGCAGAAGATGCAGGACTTGCGCTGCGCGAGTTCGGTCAAGCGTGATACTGGCAGTGACGAGAGCAGCGGCGAGCACGGCGCAGTACTGCGCGAGCGAGAACATGGTCGCCCCAGTATCGACCGTGATTGTTTCGGCGAGGGGCTCGTTCAAGGCCGTCGATGCAGTTGCCCAGATGGGGTTGCCGAGTGTGCCCATCGGCATCGGCACTATCTGTAGAGCCATAGAAAGCGCCGGCGTCGCAAGCACAGCGACGAGGCCTGGCCGGAGTAGCTTGGCGAACCCGAGGGAGGCGGGCGGCGGAAAAATCGCCACGATCTGCGCTGCCGTTGCAAATATGAAGGCTGCCAACACGCAGCTTCGCAAGTCTTCCGGCATTGCGAACGCCGCGGCAATCGCCATCAATTCGGCCAACATGACTAGCCGGATAATCATCATCTAGACACCATTGTGTGGTGCGGCCACTCCGCTGATCCGCTTCGTCGGAAGGAGACAGCCTCAAGAGCCAGAAAGACCGTATCGGATGTAGTGGCTGTCATGATAGTAGTAGCTCCGATGACCATCATATCGAGCCATTGCCTTGGTATCCGTCTTGCTGAGAACTGCGCCGATCAGAGATTCGTGGATGTTTGGCGCTGTGTGCAGTGCGTGCTGCACGACATCGATTTTGGTTCGGCCCCATTCAATGACCAGGATATAGCAATCTATAAGAGATGAAGTGGCTCGCACATCGACCAGCGGAGTCAGGGGTGGAAGGTCGACGATGACGTAGTCATAGTCGTTGCGTAAAAGGTCGAACAGCTTGCTTATTGCGTCGGCGCAGAGAATTTCGCTGGTGTGAAGCAAGGGTCCCCGTCGCACGGCGGGCAGAAACGCAAGATTGGTCGTCGGATCCCGCCAGATTGCATCGGCGAGTGACCGGCTGCCGTTTGCAACTTCGATGATTCCGCAGGCCGCTTTGGGTGCCAAGATGGAGGACAGCGAGGGATTCCTGAGGTCGCAATCAACGATGATGACCCTCTTGCCAGCGTGTCCGATCAGTTGCGCAAGGGACGCCGCAATTGTGGTCTTTCCCTCGTTGGGTAAGGCCGAGGTGATGCCGACAACCTGCGAGGAGATTTTCGCCGGATTGTGATCGATGGCCAGCTTGATGGAACGAACCGCCTCGGTATATCGCGAAAGAGGCATCCCGACCACGGTCCGATGGATCGCGGTTGGTGATGAAACTATTCGCTGCTGAACTTGATCATCGGATGCCTGTGGTCGAACTGGCGGCTTCGGAGATTTCTGAGCCGGTAACAGCGGGACCATAGATAGGCAAGGCAATTCCAATACGGCTTCCACTTGAGAAGAAGTACGAAAGACGCGGTCCATAAGGTTTCTGAGGAGCGCCAGGCCGATGCCGATCGCGAGACCTCCGAATATGCCGAACGCCAGCACCAGTCTTGTTTTCGGCTTGCTCTTGGTCGGTGGCGGCGAAGCCGGGAAAAGGACGCGGGATTCTGAGACGGGAAATGTCTCCTGCTGCGCGGAGCCCATGTAGCGCTGCAGGAAGGTCTCATGCAAGCTACGTAGGCCCTTTGCCCGGCTTTCCAGGTCCTTGATGGTTAGCTCAGCAGAATTGATCGAACGGGACTGGGAAACGGCTTTGGACAGCTGCTTCTCAATTTCGTCCTGGCGCTGCTTGGCCAGTTCGAATTCGCTTCGGCTGACTTCGGCAAGTCGCCGAACTTCGTCGAAAATGGAGACACGAAACTCCCGAATCCGGTTGCGGATATTGACGACTGCCAAGTGGTCGCGACCGACCCTGGCCGTCAACTCGGCCTCACGTCGGCTGAGCTCGAGATATTGCTGGCGCAGAGCCGTGATGATCGGACTGTTCAGTCCATCGCTGCCGATAGCATCCAAATCGACCATCGAGGATGATTTCTTCGGATCGGAGGCAAGAAGTGCTTCATAGCGAGCTAACTTGGCGGTCGCCTCAGACGTCTGGGTACGTGCGGCGGCCAATCGGTTGTTGATCTCCGTGATCTGCTGCTCAGTGATTGGTTTTCCATCCAAAGAAACGATATTGTTCTGGGCCTTGTAGATATCAACTGCGCGTTGTGCAGTGAGGGCTTGGTCGCCCAGCTCCTGCAGCCGCTCCTGCAACCAGCCGGTTGCCCTGCGATTGGCGTCGAATCTTGCGTTGAGCTGGTCGAGCACGTAAGTATTGGCGACCGCGTTGACAATCTCCGCGGCGCGGACAGCGCTGCTCGAGCTGAAGCTGATATCGATGATGTTGCTGTGTCCGACTCGTCCCGCTGAAAGCCGGCTGAGAAATGCGTCTACGATGGCATCTGATGGTTCGCGCAGGGTGCCTGACGGCCCATCCTTTTTCGATCCAGTCTTGCCCCATGACCAAATCCGTTGCCAAATCGACTGTAGAGATAGACCCGATGCGTTGAAGTCCGAATCGTCTGCCAGTTTAAGCTGATCGATTACCTCGACGGCAATAGCCTTTGATCTCAGGAGTTGAAGCTGCGTCTCGATCTGATTGAGATCGAAGGCCGGTTCCGCGAGGATCGATTGCTGCTGAACGAACTGAGGCCTTGGGTTGGCCAGTAAGATCTGAACCTGCGCCGTATAGGTTGGAGGCACCACCCGGAGGTAGATCAGGCTGGCAGCAGCGGCAAGTGCAGCAGTGACCAGGATTACAAGATACTGGCGTCGTAGGAGGCCGATAGCGAAACTGATGAGCTCGCTGATCCCTCCGCCGCCCGCCTGGGCGGGCTGAGCCAGATTCACCGGCAGCCGTAGTCTATCCGTGTGTTGAAGATTGTTCTGAAGCATCACGTACCCATCGACATTGCGGCCGCCCGCCCGCAGACCGCATTCAAGGTGACTGGCGGGGGTGCGTCATTATATACATTATAAAAAACATATTGCCAAATTAAATAAATCGTATATTAATGCGGGCAAGATCTAAAATGATTATGAAGCTGACGATCTGGAATTACTGATATTATGGCAGTTTTTCCATTGACTTAAGGTGCCTTTTTGCTTTCTCAAAAATAATTCTGATATTCGTGACGGGTGGGGGCGGGGTTTAATTCTTGCGAACCGCTTCATCGAGACCCGATCCGCGTCTTGGCGGACAGGAGAATACATAATGCTGGAATTGCGGTCCTTGGCGATCCCGGATGTCAAAGTAATTCGCCCAGATCGGATTTCCGACGCCCGCGGTTACTTCTCTGAGACTTTCCAGCGATCGACCTTTGCGGAGAAGGGAATCCTTCATGACTTTGTCCAGGATAATCAGTCCAGTTCGAAGCGCATCGGCACGGTGCGCGGCCTGCACTTTCAGCGTCCGCCTTTCGCGCAGGCCAAGCTGACACGGGTGTTGAGCGGCGCCATTCTCGATATCGCGGTGGATCTCCGGCGTTCGTCGTCGAGTTTCGGCAAGCACGTCGCCATCCAGCTGGATAGTGAAAGCGGCGAGCAGGTGTTCATTCCGAAGGGGTTTGCGCACGGCTTCTGTACGCTGCAGCCCAATACCGTCGTCCTGTACAAGGTTGACCAGGTTTACGCTCCGAGCCATGACGGCGGCGTCTATTGGGCCGATCCAGCGCTAGAGATTGAGTGGCCTGTGACAACCTCAGAGGCTCAGTTGTCGCCGAAGGACCAGTCCTTCCTACGCTCAACCAGCTCGGTTGCGTGTTCAACTGATGGAGGCGAGTAGATGCGTATCTTGGTGACTGGCGGAGCAGGCTTTATCGGTTCTGCGGTGTGTCGTCGTCTGGTGTTGCAGACCGGCGCCGCGGTGATCAACATCGACAAACTGACATACGCAGCCAATCTTGCTTCGCTTGCGAGCCTTGAGAGATTGGAGCCATATGAGTTCCTGCAGTCCGACATCTGCGATCGCGAAGTCATTGATCTTGCGTTCGCCGACTACGAGCCGGATGCGATCATTCATTTGGCTGCAGAGAGCCACGTCGATCGCTCGATCGATGGACCCGGAGCATTCGTCAACACCAACATAGTTGGCACCTACACGCTATTGGAGGCTGCCAAAGCCTACTACGAACGTCTGCCGCTTCCGAGGCGACAGCAATTTCGCTTCGTCCATGTGTCGACAGACGAAGTCTACGGCTCGTTGGGCCCAGACGATTTGTTTCGGGAGGACACGCCTTACAGACCGAGCTCGCCGTATTCGGCGAGCAAGGCCGCATCGGACCATCTCGCGCTAGCGTGGTTCCGAACCTATGGCTTGCCGGTCATCGTATCGAACTGCTCGAACAACTACGGACCGTACCAGTTCCCTGAGAAGCTCATCCCGCTGACGATCCTCAATGCGATCGACCGAAAGCCTTTACCAGTTTATGGCAACGGCAGAAATATCCGCGATTGGCTTCACGTCGATGATCATGCGGCCGGCTTGATAAGACTGCTGTACGAGGGGAAACCGGGCGAGAAGTACAATTTCGGTGGAGACGCGGAGCGATCCAACATGGAGGTCGTCACCCAAATCTGTGACGTGCTGGACCGATTGTCTCCCGCGACGGGCAGTAGACGATCTCTCATCACATTCGTGCCGGATCGTCCGGGGCATGATGCGCGCTACGCAATCGATGCGTCAAAGGCACGTCGTGAGCTCGGTTGGAGGTCGACGAGAACCTTCGAACAGGGGCTAGCGGAGACCGTCGGCTGGTATCTCAAGAATCGTGCGTGGTGGGAGCGGACCCGCCACGGCGCCTATAACGGCTCGCGTCTCGGTCTCCTGGCCTCCCAACACTGAGGTGAAGACGATGGTGCGACCCATCCTCATTGCCGGCCGAAATGGTCAGTTGGCAATGTGTCTTCGTGAACTTGCCGCAATGCGCAGTCTGCCCGTGGTGGCTCTCGGGCGCCCGGAACTAGACCTGGAGAACCGCAAGGGGATCGACAAGCTCATTGCGTCAATCGCGCCGTCCGCGATCATCAACGCGGCCGCTTATACGGCGGTCGACCAGGCCGAGTCTGAGACGGCGAAGGCGTTCAGCGTCAACCGTGATGGTGCGGCGGTACTGGCGGATGTCGCATGGCAGATGAATATCCCGCTCATTCATCATTCGACCGACTATGTGTTCGACGGCTCGAAGCCAGATGCATACGATGAAAGTGACATTCCCGCACCCTTGAACGCCTACGGCGCGTCGAAGCTGGCCGGTGAAGCTGCGGTACTGGCAGCGCACCCCCTCGCGACCGTGATCAGATGTTCGTGGCTTTACAGCCCCTATGGCAGCAATTTCGTCCGAACGATGCTGCGGCTGTGTGAGACGCAGCAGATTGTGAGGGTCGTTCGCGACCAACATGGCAATCCGACCTGCGCATTCGACCTCGCAGAAGCCGTCCTTCGGATCGTAGAACGATCGGCAATGGACGATCGCAGGGCCACGGCCGGCATCTTTCATCTCGCGGGCCAAGGTGAGACGAACTGGCACGACTTTGCACAGGCAATCTTCTGCGAGCGTTCCCGTCGTGGAGCGAGAATTCCGGCGCTAGAGGCGATCACGACCGAGGAGTTTCCGACCCCTGCGCGCCGGCCGCGGAATTCGCGCCTGGACTCATCCAAAGCGGAGCGCGTGTTTGGAATTCGATTGGCGCCTTGGCGCCACGCACTGAGAGCTTGTCTGGAGCAGCTGGGAGAAACCGATGCTGAAGGGAATTGTGTTGGCCGGCGGCAGCGGAACTCGCCTTTATCCGATCACGCGCGTGGTCAGCAAGCAGTTGCTCCCGATCTATGACAAACCAATGATCTATTATCCCCTGTCGACGCTGATGTTGGCAGGAATCCGTGAAATTCTGATCATCACCACGCCCTCAGACCGGTGTCAGTTCGAGCAGTTGCTGGGTGACGGCAGCCAATGGGGTATTCGGCTCAGTTACGCGGAGCAAATCCGTCCCGCCGGTCTCGCAGACGCCTTCATTGTGGGCGCCGATTTCATCGGAAACGATCGTGTTGCGATGGTGCTTGGGGATAATATTTTCTTCGGGGATGGCCTCAGCGATCTGCTTGCCAGGGCCGCAGGACGCGAGGAAGGTGCAACGGTTTTTGCCTATCACGTGCGAGATCCAGAACGATATGGCGTGGTCGCGTTTGATGCGGCGGACCGCCCGGTATCGATCGAGGAGAAACCCAAACGGCCGGCTTCGAACTGGGCGATTACGGGGTTGTATTTTTTTGACAATCGCGTGGTTCGGTACGCTCGTCGCGTCGAGCCGTCATCACGCGGTGAGCTCGAGATTACCGATCTTCAGATGCGTTATCTTTCGGCAAGTGCGCTCCACGTTGAGCGTATGGGGCGCGGTTTTGCCTGGCTGGACACCGGCACGGTCGAATCTCTCATCGATGCAGGAACGTTCGTGCAGACCCTGGAGAAGCGGCAGGGAATGAAGATCGCCTGTCTCGAAGAGGTTGCCTTCAGGCTTGGCTTCATCAATCGGGATCAACTTCTCGCGCTGGCGCGGCCGCTGGAGAAGAGTGGCTACGGCAGATATCTCAGCGAAATCACGGCGCTCCCGCAGTTTGCTTCGCGATAGATGCTCGATCTACACCGGCGGCCGCATTAAATCTGCATTTGAAATTTGACGGCCTCTTTAAATCATAATAAAATATATACAAGCAGGTTATTTAATTGACGTGGCCATGCTGAACCAAAAGGCAAGCGTCTTGGGCCGGGGGCGCGCCGGCTGGCGGCAACGGTGTGTTTGCGTGCAGCGCGGGCAGGCTGTTTCCGACCAGCGCCTATTCCGACCAACACCTACAACCCAACGGGCGACGGCGCTGACGTTGTTTTCTTGGGCGCAGCTAGCAGGATAGGAGACGTGTATGCACCCCGAACTTTATACCGATGGAATTGAGGAAATTACCGTCAGCGGAACCATCGTCCGCGTCGATCTGGTCAGTCTTTCGCCGACCGAGCGTGATGACAAAAATGCCCCCAAGCGAGTGTTTTCTCAGCGATTGATCTTTTCGGTCGAATCTTTCGCTAATTCGGTCGACGTGATGCAAAAGGCACTGCAGGGACTAGTTGATGCAGGTGTGGTGCGTAGGACTCCGCCAGCAGAGGCGCGCAATGCCACGTCGGGAGTGCATGATGCGCTGTCGCCTAACACACGGTCTTTGAATGTCTCTTCAAATTTCCGCTGAGATCGACGCTGCAGACGGCGCGAAGGACCACGCGGCAAGCGCGCCGGGCCTGGCAGCGCAAACGGCATTGGAATGCCTCTCCAAGATCTCCGGACATCATGGCGTGGACCTGCCCGTCGAGCGCCTGAAGCATGCCTATGCCGTGGCCGCTCCGCCCTCGTTGAATCTCCTGTTACGCATGGCGCAGGACGCAGGCCTGCGCGCGAAAAGCGCTAAGCTTGATTGGAGCGCGTTGATACGTCTCGGACAGGCCTATCCGGCGCTGCTCCGGCTTGCAAATGGCAACTGGATCGTGGTTCTAGGTACGGAACGGGGCGCTGATAGCACGGATGCCGTCTGCGTCTTTGATCCGCTGGCCGACCGCAAGCACGAGGTCCTGGTTGTCGACCGGGACCGATTCTGTGCCCAATGGGCCGGTGACGCGATCCTGATCAAGCGCGAGCAGTCGGCGCGGGATAATCGGAGGAGTTTCGGGCTACGGTGGTTCGTACCGGAATTGCTTCGTCAATGGCGACTGTTCAGGGATGTCGCGATTGCCGCCGTCCTGCTCTATGCTTTAGGCCTCGTTATTCCGATCTTCTTCCAACTCGTCATCGACAAGGTTCTGGTTCATGAGAGCTTCACCACGCTGTACGTACTTGCGGCAGGAGCGGCCGTAGCGCTCGTCTTTGACGCAATATTCGGTTTTCTGCGGCGCTACCTGCTGCTCTATGCGACGAACAAGGTCGATATTCGAGTTGCCACGAAGACCTTCGCGCATCTTCTCGGGCTGCCGGTCACTTTCTTCGAGCACATGGCCGCGGGGGTGCTGGTCAAGCACATGCAGCAAGCGGCCCGCATCCGAGAATTTTTGACCGGGCGACTATTCCTGACGAGCCTCGACGCGCTCTCGCTTTTTGTCTTCTTGCCGGTCCTTGCACTCTACAGCGTCAAGCTGACGCTGATGGTTCTCGCGTTCACCGCCGCCAGCGGTGCTGTCGTCGGCCTGCTGATGGGGCCTTTCCGGCGACGTCTTTACGATCTTTACCAAGCGGAAGGCGCGCGGCAGGCTCTGCTCGTCGAAACAGTTCATGGTATGCGCACCGTGAAGTCGCTTGGAATGGAGCCCGTGCAGGGCGGGGTTTGGGATAACCGCTGCGCGCAGTCCGTGGCCATGCGCTTTGGTGTCGAGAAGATTTCCGCAGGCGCCCAGGCGCTCACCGGATTTCTCGAAAAACTCATGACGCTTGGGATCATAGCGCTCGGAGCACTCGATGTCTTCGCTGGCGAAATGACGATCGGAGCGTTGGTCGCCTTCAATATGTTGGCCGGGAGGGTCTCCGGCCCATTGGTTCAACTCGTGACCATGGTGCACGAGTACCAGGAAGTTGCTCTCGCCGTGAAGATGCTTGGCGAGGTCATGAATCAAACACCAGAGCGTGATGGTAAGAAAGATGGGCTGCGGCCTGACTTCGCCGGGAAAATCGAGTTCGAGAGTGTTTCTTTTCGTTATGGAGCTGAAGGGGCGCCGGCGCTCGAAGATGTCTCTTTCACCGTCGAGCCGGGTTCGATCTTCGGGATCGTCGGCCGGAGCGGCTCTGGCAAAACGACGCTCACACGGCTGATGTCGGGTATGTATCCCGTGCAGCAGGGACTCTTGCGTATCGACGGGTATGATGCGAGGGAGCTCGATCTGGCACATCTGCGCCGAAACCTCGGTATTGTGCTGCAAGATAATTTCCTGTTCCGTGGAACGGTCCGCGACAATATCGCTTGTGTGAAACGTGATGCGACCTTTGCCGAGGTCGTCGCTGCGGCCCAGCTCGCCGGTGCTGACGAGTTCATCGAGCGGTTGCCGCGCGGCTTCGACACCCAGCTCGAGGAAGACGCCTCGAACCTGTCCGGCGGGCAGAAGCAGCGGCTCGCGATAGCGAGAGCGCTGATCGTCAATCCACGGATCTTGATCTTCGACGAAGCGACGAGTGCACTTGATTCCGAAAGCGAGATGATCATCAGGCGCAATCTCCGTCGTTTGGCGGCGGGGCGCACCGTCATCATCGTCTCGCATCGGCTGTCGATGCTGACCGAAGCGAGCCAGATCCTGGTGATGGACCGCGGCCGGATCGTCGACGTGGATCGCCACGATCACCTCCTGTCGAAATGCACCATCTACAGGCACTTGTGGAATCAACAGATGAAGCAGATCGCATGAAGGAGACGACGCAAACACGCACGGATGGCAAGCCGGATGGTCTGGCCCCCGCCAGATCGGTCGAGCGACGGAAAAAGCCATTCAGGCCGGCGCCTAGGCGAATGCCAGTGGTCGCCGAGTTTCAATCGGATGCAACCGAGGTCGAGCAGCAAGCGCCCCCGCGGCTCGCTCGGATCACCCTCTACGGTTTATTTGCACTGATTGCCTTCGCGGTCACCTGGGCGTCCGTTTCGCAAGTCGAGATGATCGTCACAGCACAGGGGAAATTGACGACGACACGTCCCAACCTGGTTGTGCAGCCTCTAGAAACGTCGGTCATACGCGAGATCCACGTCAAGGCCGGTGATCGCGTCAACCGTGGCGACCTTCTGGCGACCCTCGATCCGACTTTTTCACAGGCGGATTTCGACCAATTGCGCGGCAGAGTGGCTGGGTTCGATGCGTCGATCGATCGCCTGGGCGCCGAACTGAACGGGGCCGAGTATACAGTCAAGGACCTCACCAATGCAGATCAGATCCTCCAGGGAAAGTTGTTCTTGCAGAGGAAAGCCGCCTATGAGGCGCAAATCCAGAACTACGACGCCCAGATCGCGTCGGCTCGGGCCAATCTGAAGACGGCGCAGGACGAGGAGGGGGTACTCCTTCAGCGGCTCGATACGATGCGCTCGATTGAGGCCATGCGCACCACCTTGATGGACAAGGAGGTCGGTTCGAGGTTGAACTTTTTGCTTTCGCGTGATGCACGGCTCGACGTTGAGAGCAACCTGGCGCGTGTTCGCGGGAGTATCGCCGATACGACGCATCGGCTGGAGAAGGCCCGTGCAGACCAGAAGGTCTTTGCCGAGGAATTTCGTCGCACCACGTATCAGGAGCTGGTGGAGACGTTGCCGAAGCGCAATAGTGCGGCAGAGGAATTGAAGAAGGCCGAACTTCGTCGACAGCTGATCGTTCTTCAGGCGCCGGCAGATGCGGTGGTGCTCGACATCGCAAGCAGAACGGTCGGCTCGGTGGTTCGCGAAGCAGAAACGCTATTTGTCCTGGTTCCTCGTGACGTGCCGCTTCAGGCGGAAGTTAACGTCGAGGGCCGGGATATCGGGCAGGTCGCGCTGGGGCAGGCAGTCCGTATCAAGTTTGAAGCGTTTCCTTTCCAGAAGTATGGAACTGCAACGGGGGAAGTCCGCGTCATCAGTCAGGATACGTTCTCGCCGGATACGAAGGCCGAAGGTGCGCGCCGCGCGCCAGCTCCCTATTACCGCGTACTGGTCGATTTGTCGGACACGCACCTTCGGCAGCCGGCTGAACGCATTCAACTGATTCCGGGCATGGCAGTGACGGCCGAACTGAAGGTCGGAAAGCGCACTGTGATTTCCTATTTCCTCTATCCATTGCTGCGCGGATTGGACGAAAGCATCCGTGAATACTAACTTGGCTCAGGATGGCGATTGATCATGATCATTAGTCCGAATTGTGGGGTAAAGCTGGTGGTGCCGACGGCGGCGAGTAAACTGTCGGAAAACTCGCCACTGGTGAACTATGCGCTCAACGGGCTTGAACGTTGCTGGCTATCTGAGCACCGCCGGTGGTCGCATATTTACCATCTCGACGGACGTTCTTCGCCCAACGAGTCGGTACCAAACAGCGACGTATTTTATACCCTCAATGTTCTGCTCGGGATGTCGCGCATCTGCGAAGTGCCGGATGGCATTGACTTGCCCGAAGTATTCCATCGCAACGTTCTGCAACTGACAAAGCTTCCGGTGCGCAAATATGCGTTCGGTATGGCGCTATGGAGCGGTGCCCAGCTCGGCCTCGAGATACCGGAGCCGGTCAAACGCGAGCTGAAGGCCCTTCTTGCCGATGAATCCCGGTGGAAGAGCTTCCGTGCCCAGGATCTTGGCATGTTGCTCACGGGGGTGGTCGCCCAGGCAAGGGCCGGCGAGAACGAATGGTGGTGCTACGCCGGGCCGCTTTATCGTTTCTTGAAGGAATGCTTCCATAGCGAATCGGGATTGTTCTTCGATGCGCCGTTTGGCGTTCGGCGGCGCTTCTCGTCCTTTGCCACGCAGACATATCTCTCAATCGCCTGCTATCAGTATGGCGAATTCGCCGGCGATGCGTCCGCGCTCGTCATGGCCGATAACTGTGTGCGCAGTCTGATTGCGCTTCAAGGCCCGCAAGGCGAATGGCCCTGGTTTTTCGACGCGCAGATCGGCCGCGTCCTCGATTTCTACGAAGTCTATTCGGTCCATCAGTATGGTATGGCCCCGGCATTGCTGGAATGGGCCGAGCGTTTTGGGCAGCGCGGGGCACGGGAGGCTCTGGTCAAGGGCTTCAACTGGGCACTTGGCCATAACCAGCTTGGCCGGACCATGCTCGTGCCTGAGCTGAGCTTGACCATCCGCTCGCAGGTTCGCCGGGGTGAATTGACGACAAAGGCGCCCCGGATATTGCGCGCAGTCAGGAACGCCTGGACCGGCAGCCAGGCACGGCTGATCGACAGTGCTGACGTTGAAGTCAGGCTCGAGTGCCGCAGCTACGAGCTAGGTTGGATCCTGTGGTCGTTCGGCCGGCGCACTGACTTGCCGGAGCTGACGCACAATTGTGCCTTCGGCGACGCCTGACAGCGTCGCTCCTTCGCTAACGATTCCAGGCGACCGCTCGCCGGCCTCGCAAGTGCGAGAGCATCGTCATGGCGCGATGTGCTCGGACCGCACACAGTACGGCGATAGCTTTCAGGCGGATGCTGCTACCATGCAGGCGATCGCTGGTGAGTACGGTCACGGCGTTTGGCGCGAGGGATGCGAAGACGAGCAACGCTTGCATGATCCAGCGCAATTGCCAAATCGGCTTCCCTTCCGCCATGTTTCGATAGTGCGCGATATGCCGGTCCCATTTTGCGTAAAGCTCTTGGAGCGAGCTCCGGGCCGGATGGAAGACGATCATTTCAGGGATGTAGCGAAATCGAAGTCCCGCGCGGAGCGCACGCTGCCCCCATTCCATATCTTCGGCGACATTGATGCCTGCAAAAGGGCCGACGCGATCGAAGTCACGCCGAAGCGCCGCCATGTTGCCGGTACCGGAATAGCCATGCCGCTCGATATAGAGCTTGAAGCGATAAGCGAAGACGCTCTCATAAGCGGCGATGGCGTCGAGCTCCGCATTTTCCGGCCGCCAGATACGGACGTCGCCCCCGAGAACCGTGCCAGCTGGTGATAAGGAAGACCATTTCAGCACGCTGCTCAGCCAATCCGGATGAGCTCTACAATCAGCGTCGATGAACGCGAGAATATCGCCCTTGGCGGCAGCAACGCCTGCATTTCGCGCCGGGCCAGGGCCCGAACGCGGTTCGTACTGCAGTCGTACACCAGGATGATCGGCTACGACGTCCACCGGGGGCGTCGCCGAGCCGTTGTCCACCACGATGATCTCGAACGCGTCCCGACCCAGGGTCTGCGTGTCCAGGCTGCGCAGGCAGGCCTCAAGCGCGTGAGGCTGGTTGAGGTGGGGGATAATGACGGAGATCATTAATTAAGCCCTCTATTTAATTCCGCTGTGGTCGCCCGGCGCCGGCCTCGTTTGTCCTGGGGCGCGGCGGTGTTCTGCTAGATTTAAACCTTGCAATTAAATATTGGATGCGTATTATCTCAATAATAATGTTAAATGCCAACTTTTAAATTTGATCCGATTTTTCTGGGAGTTAGCTTCCGATGCGCGCCTCATTTCTAGGATGCCCCGTTGACCTGCTGACGATGGCCGAGACAGTTGACTTGGCGCGGGGAGCGATGCGGAGCCGGAAGCGGCTGCAACACGTGGGCGCTTAACGTCGCTAAATTCGTCAACATGCGATCCGACCCGGTGCTCGCAACGGACGTTGCCAACAGCGATATCGTTGGCATCGATGGCATGGGAATCCTTTGGGGCGCCCGAGCTCTGGGACTTCCCGCGGCATCGCGGGTGGCAGGCGTCGATCTTCTTGCGGAGTTGCTCGCGATATGTGCGCAGGAAGGCTTCAAACCTTATTTTCTGGGCGCCACTCCCGCCGTTTTGCACCAGGCCCTGCAGGCAGCATGCGAGAGGCATCCTTCACTCGCCTTCGCCGGCTGGCGCGACGGATATTTCAAGCGGGAGGAGGAGGGCGACGTCGTCCGCGATATCCAATCCAGCGGGGCCGACTGCCTTTTCATCGGCATGCCGACGCCTCGGAAGGAGCGCTTTCTCGCCGCCCACCGCGACGATCTCGGCGTGCCCTTCATCATGGGGGTGGGTGGAGCGTTCGACGTTCTAGCAGGCACCGTTCAGCGCGCGCCGGCACGAATTCAGAAGCTCGGCCTCGAATGGTTGTACCGCATTTATCAGGAACCAGGACGGATGTGGTGGCGATATGCGAGGACCAACACGCTGTTTGCGGGCGTCCTGGTACAAGCGCTCATCAGGCAGGTGATTCAGCATGCGCTCGACGCGCCGGGCGCCGTGCCGCCGGGTCCGAGCCGGATCGGAGGGTGAGGCGTGCGCAAGCATTTTTTCATCCTTCTGGGAACACGGCCTGAGGCAATCAAGCTCTTTCCGATCATCAACCGGCTCAAGGCGGAGAAGAGCAAGGACATCTCCCTGACGATCTGCGCGACGGCGCAGCATCGACAGTTACTTGATCAGGTGCTGAAGCTGGCCAAGGTGGTCCCTGACTTCGACCTGAACGTCATGACAGCCAATCAGACGCTGGATCATCTGACGGCTCGGCTGCTCGGGCAGATCGGCGAGCTTCTGGAAAAGGTCAAGCCCACCAGGGTCATCGTCCAAGGCGACACGGCGACAGCCATGGCGGGCGCACTGGCATCCTACTATCACCGTATACCGGTCTCGCACGTCGAGGCGGGACTGCGCAGCGGCGACATTTTCGCGCCGTGGCCCGAAGAGGTGAACCGCAAGATCGTTGGTTCGATCGCTGACCAACATTTTGCTCCCACAGAGCGTGCCGCGCGCGCGTTACGTTCTGAAAATGTTTCGGATGACCGCATCCACGTCACCGGCAACACGGTGGTGGATGCTCTCATTCTCGCGAAAGCCATGGTCGAATCCGATCCGGGTCTGTCGAGCCGCTGGGATGGCCTCAAGCAGCGCCATGGTAATCGACGCATCATCCTGGTGACCTGCCACCGCCGGGAAAATTTCGGAGGCGGCGTCGTCAACATCGTGAACGCGCTGGAGACGATCCTGCGGAGAGAGGATGTCGCCGTGGTGCTTCCCGTGCATCCGAATCCGAACGTCCGCGACATGTTTGCGTCCCGGCTGTCGGATCACCCGCGCGTCGTTCTTATTTCTCCTCAGGAGTACACCGACTTCGTGAGCCTGCTGTCGCTCTCGCATTTGGTCCTGACGGACTCCGGCGGCGTTCAGGAGGAGGCTCCGACTTTCGGTAAACCAGTCCTGGTGATGCGCGATACCACCGAGCGCCCCGAAGGGGTGGAGGCGGGAACGGCACGGCTGGTCGGTGCGAACTACGACAGGATCGTTGAGGAGACGTTTCGCCTGCTCGACGATGACGACACTTATGCTGCCATGGCGCGTTCGCACAATCCATTCGGTGATGGTCACGCGAGCGAGCGGATCGTAAAGGTTCTTCTCGATGCCTGAATTCCGAAAGATCAATGTCGTTGGACTTGGCTATATTGGGCTGCCCACTGCCGCACTGATTGCGAGCCGAGGGCTGCAGGTGGTCGGCATCGACACCAATGAGCGGATTGTTGAGACGGTTGCATCTGGCAAGATTCACATTGCAGAGCCCGATCTCGACGGTCTCGTCTCCAAGGTCGTGTCGAGTGGCGCTCTGACGACGTCCAGAACGGCGCAGCCGGCCGACGTTTTCATCATCGCAGTACCGACGCCGATCGATCGCGAGTGCCGTCCTGACCTGTCGAGTGTGAACGCCGCAGTCGACAGCATCGTCGACCTCCTCGCGCCTGGCAATCTCGTCATTCTCGAATCGACATCGCCGATTGGAACGACCGAGGCTATCGCAAAGCGAATCGTCGAACGCCGGCCGGATCTGCACATCGGCGGGAACGGCAAGGAAGACGGAGCGATCTACGTTGCGTACTGTCCGGAGCGCGTGTTGCCGGGACGGATATTGACCGAGCTCATCAACAACGACAGGTGCATCGGCGGTATCACACCGACCTGCACCCGGCTCGCTCAGCGCTTCTACAAGATGTTCGTTCGCGGTGCTTGCGTCGGCACTACGGCGCGTGCGGCGGAACTGGTCAAACTCACCGAGAACGCCTATCGCGACACCAACATCGCATTTGCGAACGAGCTCTCGTTGATCTGCGACAGGTTCGACATCAATGTCTGGGAGGTGATCGACATCGCCAACCGTCACCCGCGCGTGAACGTATTACGCCCCGGACCGGGCGTGGGCGGGCACTGCATTGCGGTCGACCCCTGGTTCATCATCGACTCCGCCCCGGACCTTGCGCGTGTGATGCGAATAAGCCGGGAAGTGAACAACGCCAAGACGCACAAGATCATCGAGCGCGCAGAGGCGCTGATCGACGATCATCCCTATGCCAACGTCGCCTGCTGCGGACTGACGTTCAAGGCCAATGTCGACGACTTGCGTGAAAGCCCGGCGATGGAGATCGCAACGCATCTCGCGGCGAAATACGGCGAGCGGATCAAGGTCGTCGAGCCGAACTTGCGTCGCTTGCCGCCTCAATTGGCCGACTATCGCGTCGCATTCATGAACATCGAGGAAGCCCTGCGCAGTTGTGAGATTGCGGTTCTCCTTGTCGATCATGATGAATTCAGAATGGTGCCGTTGTCAGAGCGACGACATCTGGACGTCATCGATACGCGAGGCATATGGCAGGATATGCCGGCGCGGACGTAAGGCACACAGCAACACCCAAATGGTTCGAGGTTAGCATGCGAGACAGTCAGCTGGGAATCGGGGTCGTGGGATATGGCTACTGGGGCCCCAATCTCGTCCGAAATTTCTCGGTCAATCCCGCCGCGCGCGTCGTCGGCGTAAGCGACCTGGATCCAGGCAGACTCGGTGCGATTAGACAGCTTTACCCTGCGGTAGAGACGACAACACGTTATGACGATCTGCTGAAGGATAGCTCCATCGATGCAATCGCAATCGCGACGCCGGTGCGCACGCATTACGAGCTTGCGCTTGCGGCTCTGAGGGCCGGCAAGCACGTGCTGGTCGAGAAGCCCCTCGCATCGAGCGCAGAGCAGGCCATGCATTTGATCGATGAGGCCGACCGGCGCGGATTGACGCTGATGGTCGATCACACCTTTCTCTACACCCCAGCGGTTCAGAAGATTCGTGAGTTGCTCCTGAAGAGAGAGCTCGGGGATATCTACTATTATGACAGCACGCGGTCGAGCCTGGGCTTATTTCAGAAAGACGTGAACGTGATCTGGGACTTGGCGGTGCATGACATCTCGATCATCCACCATATCCTGGATGAGGAGCCGGTGGCCGTTTCGGCGACTGGGTCGTGCCATGTTGCGGGCTCGCCGGAGAACATGGCGCATATCACGTTGTTCTTTGCCAACGCATGTGTGGCTCACGTGAGCGTCAATTGGCTCTCGCCCGTCAAGGTGCGCCAGACCTTCATCGGCGGCAGCAAGAAGATGATCGTCTACGACGACCTCGAGCCGACCGAAAAGATCAAGGTCTACGACAAGGGAATTACGCTCGATGCGAGCATCGAGGACGCACACCAGTTTCGAATTGGATATCGTGCCGGCGATATGTGGGCTCCGCATATCTCGCCTCAGGAGGCGCTGCAGACGGAAGTCGGACACTTTCTGGACTGCGTGCGCACCGGTACCCGGCCGATCTCGGACGGCACCTCCGCATTGCGGGTAATTGAGGTGCTGGAAGCGGCGTCACGCTCGATATCGGAGCACGGCAAGCCAGTCCTCCTCAAGCAGCCGCAGCTGGTTCGGGAGCGCGCCCGCGCGACGGCCTAGATCCTGATGCCAGCGGGCATTGCCATGAGCCGACAAGCAACGGTTTCGCGATGAATTCGGTCCAACGTTCCATTCTGCTTTCGGCGGCCGATCGCTATGGCAACCTTGTCTTGTTCGTTGTGGCCACTGCGGTCCTTTCCCGCTTGTTGTCGCCGTCGGAATTCGGGGTCTATGCGGTCGTCAACGCCATTGCGTTGGTCATTGCGGCCTCGTTCCAGGAGTTCGGCGGCGGGAATTATCTGATCCAGAAGCGCGACTTGTCGGCTGAGGACATCCGCTCGGCCTTCACCATCACGTTCATCATTTCGGGCGCAATTGTCCTTCTTCTGTTCATCTTCGCTGACAGTCTAGCGCTGTTGTTCGCGCAGGACAGCCTCAAGGAAGCCATCGAGGTCTCAGCCCTGAATTTTCTGCTGTTGCCGATTTCCGGAACGATTTCTGCCTTACTGCGAAGGGACATGAGATTCGGAACGGTGGCGACATGCAATTTGGTATCTGGCGTGGCGACCGGTCTCGTCTCGATTGGACTTGCGATAGCCGGATTGAGTTATATGGCGCCGGTTTGGGGTGGTTTGGCAGGAAGCGTGATCCTGGCACTGGCGTTACTGGCAGGCCATCGCGACCTAAGCGCGCTGCGCCCTTCGCTTGTCGCCTACCGCGACGTCGTCAGCTTCGGGCTCTATTCCAGCGGGGTCAGCGTCATCAATGTCTTCTACAATTTGGCGCCCCAACTATTTTTGGCCAGAATCCTCGACTTTGCTTCCGTCGGTCTGTACAGCCGTGCGATCAGTTTGACACAGGTTTTTGACAGGCTTGTCACGCAGGTCCTGAACCCCGTCATAATGCCGGCGATTGTGGCAAGGCGCCAAGCCGGCGAGGACTTGAGTGCCGTTTACCTCGAGGCCATCCAACTGCTTTCCGTCGCGCAATGGCCTTTCCTGGTATTCGTTGCCTTCATGGCCCGGCCGATCATCTCGATCTGGCTCGGTCCGACCTGGTTGGACATCGTGCCGCTCGTGCGCCTGCTGTGCATTGCAAACATGGCGCTTTTTGCGGCGTGCCTGAGTTATCCGGTCCTCGTAGCCGTTGGAAGCGTCCGGGATGCGTTGATCTCCTCTTTCATCTCGCTACCGCCGTCGCTTCTTGTCATTCTGGGTGCATCCTTCTTCGGTGTGCAGGCGGTCGCCGGAGTTGCACTTTTGACGCTGCCTTTTCAGGCGGCGGTCGCGATTTACTTTATCAGTCGGCATCTACGCTTCGGGCTAATGGATTTAGTGCGGGCGCTAATGAGGAGCGTACTCGTGACGGCGGCAACTGCATTCGGCCTCGCCGGCTGTACGGCGTTGATGGCAGCTGGGTTGCTGACGCCCATGGCTGGGCTCGCGTTGGCAACGTGTGCTGCGGCGTTTTGCTGGTGGTTGGGGCTGCTACTAACTGGCCACCCCTTGCTGCATCAGCTTCATCAGGCGGTGGCGAGTCTTGGCCGCATTAGGCCGAGATTGCGACTGTCGCGTTCGGCCCTGTAAAGCCTTGCGGCTATTTTGGAGACGAAGATGCCGATTGCAAGTGATGTACAGCTTGGCCGCGATGTCAGGATCTTTCACCCGGAACTAGTCAACCTGTATGGCTGCACGGTCGGCGACGAGACCAGAATCGGTACGTTCGTCGAAATCCAGGCGGGTGCCACGATCGGCGCACGCTGCAAAATTTCGTCCCATAGCTTCATCTGCGAGGGCGTTGCGATCGAGGACGAGGTGTTTGTCGGCCATGGGGTGATGTTTACGAACGACAAGCATCCAAGGGCAACCACGGCGGATGGCCGGCCTCAAGGAGCCTCCGATTGGACGTTGCAGCGCACTCGTGTCTGCAGAGGAGCATCCATCGGCTCGAATGCAACAATTCTGTGCGGTGTCACGATAGGCGCCGGTGCGTCCGTCGGTGCCGGGGCAGTGGTGACCAAGGACGTTCCGCCGGGCGCGATCGTGGCAGGAGTGCCTGCGCGGCCTTTAGTCGCTGAAGAAGCACCGGTTTTGCGGCGCGAGCGCGTCGTTGGGCATTCCTCGTAAACCATTAAAAGCTGATGCCCGAATATTTAGTATTGATTTAAATTCATAACCGCATTTAAAATAATTTAAACTTCGGAAGCGCACGTTGAGAGAGTTTTGACCTTGATACCTTTCCTGGATCTGAAAGCCCAATACACCCGGATCAAGCCTGAGATCGATGCAGCGGTGGCGCGAGTCATTGGAAGCGCTAACTTCGTGCTCGGTCCCGAGGTGGCGGCGTTCGAGGAACGCTTCGCCGAATATTGCCGGACCTCTAACTGCCGTGCAGTGAACACCGGTACGTCGGCACTTCACCTTGCTCTGCTCGCCGCCGGAATCGGTGCGGGCGATGAGGTCATTACCGTCTCGATGACGTTCGTTGCGACAACGGCGGCCATTCTTTACAGCGGCGCCAAACCGGTATTCGTCGATGTCGATCCAGACACGTGGACGATGGATCCCGCTTTGATCGAGGCGGCGATAACGCCACGGACCAAGGCGATCATGCCGGTTCATCTGCATGGATTGATGGCCGACATGGACCCGATCATGTCCATTGCCCGCCGTCATGGTTTGGTCGTCATCGAGGATGCGGCGCAGGCGCATGGTGCGGAGTACAAGGGCCGCCGCGCCGGCTCGATCGGCGATCTGGGGTGCTTCAGCTTCTATCCTGGCAAGAATCTCGGCGCATTCGGCGAGGGTGGGGCGGTCGTTACCGATCAGCCCGACCTTGTGCGTCGTGTGTCATTGCTGCGGGACTGGGGTCAGGAGGCCAAGTACAAGCACGTTGTTGCCGGATACAATTACCGCATGGACGGCATCCAGGGCGCGGTGCTGAACGTCAAGATGAATCATATCGGGTCCTGGACGGACGCGCGCCGTTCTCTCGCCGAGCGATACGATAAACTCCTGTCAGATATTCAGTTGGCCTGCCCTCAGCCGCCCTGGTACAGTCGCCACGTCTATCACGTATATGCCGTCAGGTTGTCACAGCGCGACGATGCGATCAGATCATTGCGCAATGCCGGCATCGACGTCGGGATCCATTATCCGGTTCCGGTTCATCTGCAAAAGGCATATGCGGAGCTCGGCTATCAGCCTGGCGATCTCCCCGTGACGGAGATGCTGGCGAACGAGTTTCTCTCGCTTCCCATCTATCCGGAGCTATTGCCGGAGCAGGTTGCCGAAGTCGTCTCCACTCTGAAGAGAGTGGCGCCGCTGGAATTCGCTTCGGATGTTGACGACGAGCGGGATCAAATTCCGGCAGAGCCCAGCAACAGGAGGGCGTCTTGAACGATCTCAAGGGCAAACGCATTTTGGTTACGGGGGGAGCGGGGTTTATCGGCTCCCATATCGTCGACCTTCTGTGCGACGAAGGCTGCATCGAAATCGTCGCCCTCGACAACATGGTGCGAGGCCGGCCAGCAAATCTCCGGCGAGCGCTGGGGCGCGGGCCGGTACGGCTCGTCCACGGCGACATACGCGACAACAAGCTGATGGGAGCGCTGGTTAAGGCGGCTGATATCGTATTTCACCAAGCAGCGCTGCGGATCACGCACTGCGCCGTTGAGCCCCGCCTGGCCAAGGAAGTGATGGTGGATGCCACGTTCGATCTGCTCGAGCTCTGCGTCAAGCATGACGTCGAGAAGGTGGTCGCGGCGTCCTCCGCATCCGTGTACGGCATGGCGGAGGAGTTCCCCACGACCGAGCGACAAAATCCCTACGACAACCGAACTCTCTATGGCGCCGCAAAGGCGTTCAACGAAGGCCTGTTTCGAATTTTCAACGACATGCACGGCCTCGATTACGTGGCGTTCCGTTACTTCAACGTCTACGGCAGCCGCATGGACATTCACGGGCGCTACACCGAGGTGCTGATCCGCTGGATGGAGCGGCTCGGAGCCGGTCTGCCACCGGTCATCTTCGGCGATGGCCAACAGACCATGGATTTCGTGCATGTGCGCGATGTGGCTCGTGCAAACATACTGGCAGCCCGGGCCAAGGTGACCGACGAGGTGTTCAACGTAGGCAGTGGGACCGAAACCAGCCTGGTGCAGCTTGCCCAAGCCCTCGCTTCCGTCATGGGCCAGCCCAGAATGATGCCCGAGTTCGCGCCGGAACGCTCGGTCAATCCGGTGCCGCGCCGATTGGCGTCGGTTGGAAAAGCGGAGCGTCTGCTGGGTTTCCGCACCACCATCACGCTGGAGCAGGGGCTTTCAGATCTCGTGAAATGGTGGCTGGCCGAACGCGAGTTCAGTGCGGTCGATCAGGGACAGGCAGCGGCATCATGATTCCGATCGCAATGCCACTCCTTGCCGAGGAAGAGGCCGATGCGGCGCGAGCAGCCGTCCTCTCCGGATGGGTGTCGCAAGGTCCGCAAGTGGCGGCCTTCGAGCGTGAATTTGCGGCTTTCGTCGGCGCACCTTTTGCGTGTGCCGTGTCCAACTGTACGACGGCCCTGCAACTTGCGTTGGCGGCGCTGGACGTCGGACCCGGCGACGAAGTCATCACAGCAAGCCATTCTTTCATCGCAACGGCCAATTCGATCCGAAATCAGGGCGCCGTGCCCATCTTTGTAGATGTCGATCCGGAGACCTACAACATAGACCCCCGCCGGCTGGCGGATGCGATCACTCCGCGCACACGCGCGATTATCGCAGTTCACCAAATGGGCATGCCGTGCGATTTGGCAGCCCTGACGGCCGTGGCGGATCGTCATGGCATCACTCTGATCGAGGACGCTGCCTGTGCCGCCGGCAGCGAGATCCAGATCAAGGGGAATTGGGAGCGGATCGGCAAGCCGCACGGACGGATCGCCTGCTTTTCCTTTCATCCCCGCAAGGTGATCACGACAGGCGAGGGAGGGATGCTAACCACTGCAGATGCCGAACTCGACCGCAAATTCAGGCTCCTGCGCCAGCACGGGATGAGCGTTCCCGATACGGTGAGGCATGGCTCTTCGCAGGTGATCTTCGAAGAGTACCTGGTTTCCGGATACAATTACAGGATGACCGACATGCAGGCCGCGATCGGGCGCAAGCAGCTCGAGCGCCTCCCGGAGTTGGTGGCACGCCGCCGCGCGGTCGCGGCCAGATATGCCGAACTGCTTGGCAACCTTGAAGGTTTGAGGCTGCCAGCAGAGCCCAAATGGGCCAGGTCGAACTGGCAAAGCTATTGCGTTCGCCTCCCCAATGGTCTCGATCAGCGCTCGGTCATGCAAAATTTGCTTGACCAGGGGATCGCGACGCGGCGCGGCATCATGTGCTCGCATCGCGAACCGCCTTACGCGATGGCGGCGCGGCTCCATGACCTTCGCCACTCAGAACTCTCACAGGATCGTTCGATCCTGCTGCCGATTTACGCGCAGATGAGCGAGGACGATCAAGCGCGGGTGGCGGATGCTTTAATGGAAGAGCTTCGTCCTCGAGTGCAGTCGGTGATCGCGGTTTGATTTGATGAATTGAATCAGACCAGATGGCCAAGATCGATATCTTTGTTCCCTGCTACAACTATGGGCGCTTTCTGCGAGCATGTGTAGACAGTGTTCTTGAGCAGTCGGTTCGCGACTTGAGAGTGCTCATCATCGACGATGCGTCGTCTGATGATTCCTTGTCGGTAGCCAAGGAGTTGGCGCAGGCCGATTCCCGCGTCAGCGTCATCGCGCACCCGGAGAACAGAGGTCACATCCGGACGTACAATGAGGGCATTGAATGGACCGCGGCCGACTATTGCTTGCTGCTGTCCGCGGATGACCTGCTGGTTGGCGGCGCCCTTGAGCGGGCCGTCGAAATCATGGACGCGAATCCGGACATCGTCCTAACATATGGGGATTGTATAGCATGGCATGATGATCTTCCGTTTCCGGTCATCGAACCAAGTCAGAAGTACACTTGGACGCGCCATGATCTCCTGGGTGAAATGTGCGCCACTTCGATGAATACCGTTCCAACGCCCACGGCAATTGTTCGAACGCGTGTTCAAAAGGCCATCGGAGGCTATCGGCCGTCGCTGCCGCACGCCGGCGATCTGGAAATGTGGCTACGCTTCGCGGCGAGTGGCTCGGTCGCCCGCATCAATGCGGTGCAGGCAATCTATCGAAAGCACTCTACCGCGATGTCCAACGCGTATTTTGCTGAGATGACATCTGACTACCGCCAGTGTCAACTCGCGTTCCAAAGCTTCTTCAATGAATATGAGGATCGTCTTGGTACCTCGCATGGCCTGAGGAAGATATCCAGTCGCGCGTTGGCCGAGCGAGTATTCCGCCACGGGACCGGCCTGCTGCGCCGGGGCCGTGTGAACGACGGCCTCCGCCTCATGCGCCAGGCTATGGCAATGGACCGCCGGCTGCGTTACCTTCCTCCGCTCTGGCGCGTGCTGAAGATCCCGGGCGCGGACGGCCGTCGATGGGCTATGTCCGTCATCAGAAGATTGCCGGTCGTGCCAGGGCGGTCGGCTGCAACATCGAAAATCTCGCTTCCGCCCGAGCGACACGGCGGCTGAGGTCGCGCAGATCTGGCGACCGGTTAAGCCGCTTGCGATGCTGTTCCTGCGGCTCGACCCCGCGTTAGAACTTCGACATGCGCCGAGCACAACCTGAACAGCAATCTCCGTGGGGATCAGCAGATCATCCTGCGATTGGCGTAGGCTGGTGGTCTGAGCCCCGCAAACTCCTCCAAGAATGGGTAGAGTCCGTCACCTCTGAGGAGATGGACCATGAAGCCAAGTCGGTTCACGGAAGAGCAGATCATCGGGATTTTGCGGGAGCAGGAGGCGGGTGTGGCGACGGCTGATGTCTGCCGCAAACACGGGATCTCGAGCGCAACATTCTACAAATGGAAGGCCAAGTACGGTGGCCTGGAGGTATCCGATGCCAAGCGGCTGAAGGCATTGGAGGACGAGAACGCCAAGCTGAAGAAGCTCCTGGCCGAGGCAATGCTCGACAACGCCATGCTCAAGGACGTTGCGTCAAAAAAATGGTGACGCCCGCCGCGAGGCGAGAGGCCGTCGCTCATCTGCGGACCAACTTCGAAGTGAGCGAACGGCGGGCGTGCAAAGCCTTGGGGGCAGATCGCGCATCGGTGCGCTATCGCAACGGGCGAGCCGATGATGCGGCCGTACGCGCCCGCCTGCGCGAGCTGGCGGCGATCCGCCGCCGGTTCGGCTACCGTCGTCTGCTGGTGCTGATGCGCCGCGAGGGGCTGGTCATGAACCACAAGAAGTTTCGACGTCTGTATCGCGAGGAACGGCTGCAAGTCCGCCGGCGTGGCGGCCGTAAACGGGCGCTCGGCAGCAGGGCGCCAATGGCGATCCCGCAAGGCGCCAACCAGCGCTGGAGTCTCGACTTTCTGTCGGATGCGTTCGCCGATGGCCGACGGTTCCGGATTCTGGCTGTGGTCGACGACTTCACTCGCGAATGCCTGGCGCTCGTCGCCGATACTTCGCTGTCGGGCCTGCGGGTCACACGCGAGCTCGATGTCATCATTGCCTGGCGCGGCCGGCCGGCGATGTGCCTGTCCGACAACGGCACTGAGCTGACCGGAATGGCCGTGCTGCGCTTCAGCCAAGAGAGGCAGATCGAGTGGCACTACATCGCGCCCGGCAAACCGACCCAGAATGCCTTCATCGAGAGCTTTAACGCCCGCCTGCGCGATGAACTTCTCAATGAGACGCTGTTCACTTCGCTCGCACAGGCGCGAGCCGTGCTGGCGGCCTGGAAAGACGACTACAACAACGCCCGGCCGCACAGCGCCCTGGGCAACCTCACGCCGACCGAATACGCCAAACGCAACGCTCTTGGGCCGCAACGGGACGGGACGCTGCGCTATGCCGAGGGCTCCGCGCCCCGCCCCGTTGCTTCACCGAGCCCCTTGGGCTCATATTCAACCGGGACTCTTTCCATTGCTGGATGAAGCGAGGGGCTCAGACCAGCGCCGTACGAGCGACCTCTATCGTTCTGATGACCGACTCTTCAACCCAGGCCTCGCGGGCAAACCAGTTGTGATTGGCCTGACAGACCGGACAAAGAGTAGAGTATTGCCGAAAAGTATTGCCGAAAAACTCGATGCTTCGCAGGAAAGTCTCACGATCGGATTTGATGCCGGTAGGAATTGTGCGACCGGTTTGCGGACACTTGACCATAATCATACCCACGCCAGCCTCCCTAGTACCCACTTTTCTTGGAACGTGAGTCGTGATTCAAGGTCGGGATGATACCCGAAGCAAGAGAAGTCCACCTTTCGAGGAAAGATCGCAAGGTGCTTGAGGCGTGCTGTCGCTCACCGGTGACGTTGCAGCGCGATTTGAAGCGGGCGCGGATAGTTCTGTTGGCGGCGGATGGGCGCAGCACCCGGTCGATCGCCAAGGAAGTTGGGGTCCAGCCGCGGATTGTCAGCCTTTGGCGGCATCGCTATGCCGACCATGGCCTTGAAGGGCTGCAAGACAAGCCGCGGCCTGGCAAGCAGCCGATCTATACGAAGACGACCGACAAGCGGATTCTGAAGCTGCTGGATAAGCCGCCACCGCAAGGGTTTGCGCGCTGGACCGGCCCCCTGCTGGCCGAGGCGCTGGGCGATGTCGATGTCCAATATGTCTGGCGGTTCCTGCGCAGCCACAAGATTGACCTGGTGGCTCGCAAGTCCTGGTGCGAGAGCAACGACCCGAACTTTACGGCCAAAGCCGCCGATGTTGTCGGCCTCTATGTCGCGCCGCCGGCGAAGGCCATTGTGCTGTGCGTGGACGAGAAGCCCTCGATCCAGGCTTTGGAGCGAGCGCAGGGTTATCTGAAGTTGCCCAATGGCCGCGCCTTGACCGGCCAAAGCCACGATTACAAGCGGCATGGCACCACAACATTGTTTGCGGCGCTCGAAGTCGCCACCGGAAAGATCATCGCGACCCATTCAAAACGCCGGCGCCGCGTCGAGTTTCTCGATTTCATGAACAGCGTCACCGCGACTTTTCCGAACCGCAAGCTTCACGTCATCCTCGACAACCTCAACACCCATAAAAAGAACGAGGACTGGCTCAAGGCCCAGAGCTGGCCCCGGTTGTTTGGACAGCGCCCCGCTGGATTTAAGTGGATTCCTGCCGGGTTATGCTGAACGCGGGGCTTTACGGTTTTGTCGTTGCGTCGGGAGGGCGTAGCCCGACCAGAGCGACGACAAAACCGTCGGCGACGGTCATGCGGCCATCACCATAGCTTGCGTGCCGAAGTAAGCCTCGTCGGGCGTGCGCCCGTCAAGGCTCGAGTGAGGGCGTCCCTGATTGTAGAAGGCCAGATACTTGGCAATTGACGCTCGCGCCTCGGACACGCTGTCGTAGGCGCGGAGATATACTTCTTCGTATTTGACCGTGCGCCAGAGCCGCTCGACAAACACGTTGTCGCGCCAGGCGCCCTTGCCGTCCATGCTGATGGCGATCTTCGCGTCCAGCAGCACATCGGTGAACTCGAGGCTGGTGAACTGGCTGCCCTGATCCGTGTTGAAAATCTCGGGCCTGCCGTGCTTCGCCAACGCCTCCTGGACCGCTTCGACGCAGAAGGCCGCCTCCATTGTGATCGAGACGCGATGGGCCAGGACCCGTCGGCTGAACACATCGACGACCGCCGCGAGATAGACGAAGCCACGCCGCATCGGAATGTAGGTGATGTCCATTGCCCACGCATGGTCGGGCCGCTCGATCTTCAATCCGCGCAACAGGTACGGGTAGATCTTGTGACCCGGAGCCGGCTTGCTCGTGTTCGGGCGACGATAGACCGCCTCGATCCCCATGCGCTTCATCAGCGTCGCGATGTGGCGGCGACCGGCGTATACGCCCTCCCGCCGCAGCAACGATCGCAGCATACGCGCTCCCGCGAAGGGATAATCGAGATGCAGCTCATCGAGCCGACGCATCAAGGCAAGGTCCTCGGCCGAAACTGGCCGAGGTTCATAGTAGACCGTGCTGCGAGCCAGCTTCAGGACCTTCGCCTGGCGCACGATAGAAAGATCATGATCGCGGTCGATCATCGCTTTGCGCTCAGCAGGCCCGCCTTGGTGAGCGCGCCGGACAAAAAATCGTTTTCCAACGCCAGCTCGCCGATCTTGGCATGTAACGCCTTCAAATCGACCGGCGTCTCGGCCGATGTCTTGTCATGCCCAAACACGCCGGCGGCGCCTTCCAGGAGCTGGTTTTTCCAGATCGTGATCTGGTTCGGATGAACATCAAACAGTTGCGCCAGCTCCGCCAGTGTCTTGTCGCCTTTGACCGCAGCCAAAGCAACCTTCGCCTTGAATGCCGGAGAATGCGTCCGGCGGCTCTTCTTCGTCATCTTCGCTCCTGATTCGCAGCAAGAATCCTCGCCGCTGTCAGGCAGAAAATCCACTCAAGCTACTGTCCGAATTTGCGGGGCCAGCTCTGCCCACCCCAACGTGCAATTTCATTTCACGCCGACAAGTGCGTCATGGCTCAATCAGGTCGAAGTATGGTTTTCCATCTTGCAGGGGCAGTCGCTCAGCGGCACCTCCTTCACGAGCCTCAAGCAGCTTCAGGAACACATCGATGCCTACGTCAACGCATACAACGTAAACGGTACGAGAGGCCCACGGAGCCACGGACTTGGTGCGGACGGCCTACGCACCGCGCTTGAAGCGTATAGGCATCCAGAACTGCCGGAGGGCCTCGACGGTTGCTGGAATGTTGCGCCAGGCGTTTTGGATGATGGGCTGCGTTCCCAGCGTGCGCCGGGCCGGGGGTAGCAAGGGTCGACCGGCGTCGTCGATGCAATGGACCAAGATCGGCCGCAGCATAAGGTGTTCGGTTCCATTCGGGGGGAGAAGCCGCGACCAGACGAGAAGCCGAAGCTTCATGACGGCGTAGAAGCCCATGCACCAGGGCTGCGGGTCGACTTCGCCGTCCGGTGATCGCACGAACAGCGGCTCGAAGCTCTCCGGTCTCGTCGACAGCGTCTCGCTGATAGCGTTGTGGCGCATCAGCGTGGCGGCGATTGCCGAGAACTCCTCGGTGTCGTGATTGAAGGCGTCGGGATCTACGCCGAGGAGCGGGCACACCCATTCCTCGGACGCCATCGAGACCGGCCCGGCGACGACCGCGGCCACCGCGCCATCGAGCATGGAGAGCGACGTCGCCCGCGGATGCCGAAGCGTCGGCGACCTGGCGCGCTTGCTGATCCATTGCCCGAGCCGTTCGAACGACATGGCATAGTCCGCCATCGTCGTCTTGCGTGCTTTTCGCGTTCCCCGCCCTTGCTTCGGCTTCGTCATGCCACGGCCCGCTTTTCGGCTTCGCGTGCGGCCTTCCAGTTCCAGGCCAGAAGTTCGTGAAGCTGGTTGGTCTTCGTGGCGCCGCTCACCATGCGATCGAGAACGTCGACGAGATACGCCTCGGGGTCGAGGCCATTCAATTTCGCTGTGTTAAGAAGCGAAGCGAGTATCGCCCAGGTCTCGCCCCCGCCTTCGTCACCACTGAACAACGAGTTCTTTTTTCCGATCGCAATTGGCCTGATCGATCGTTCGACCGTGTTGGTGTCCGGCTCGAGCCGCCCGTCATCCAGGAACGTCGTCAGGCCCTGCCAGCGTTCGAGCATGTAGTCGATCGCCTTGATGAGCGTCGAGCGGCGGGAGATCCCGTCCTTCACCGCGATCAGACGGGCCCTCAACGCCTCCATCAGCGGCTTCGTCTCGGCCTGTCGCGTCGCGCGGCGTTCCCCAGCATCGAGACCGCGGATCCTCTCCTCGATCGCGTAGACGGCCGCAATGCGCTCGATGACCTCCGCGGCGAAGGGTGAGTTCGTCGTCTTGTGCACCCTCACGAAGTTGCGGCGCGCGTGAACGAGACAATACGCCAGCTGGATCTGGCCCGACATCATCGCATCGCCCGCCAGCGAGGCGTAGGCGGCATAGCCGTCGACTTGCAGCACGCCTTCGAAGCCGGCTAACTGCGCCACGATCTCCTTTTTGCCGCGACCACCTGCGAACACGTAGGCGACCGCCGGCGGCGCCGGCCCCTTCCACGCCCGATCGTCCGTCGCGTGCGCCCAGAACTGGCAGATCCTCGTGCGGCCGCGTCCCGGATCGAGCACTGGCATCGGCGTCTCGTCGCAGAACAGCCGCTCGAAGCCGTGCATAGTCTTCAGTTGCAGATCGTAGAGGCCCCTGACCAGCCACGCCGCGCTCCCCATCCAGCGCGCCAGCGTCTGACGGTCGACGACGACACCCTGACCCGCCAGGATCTGCGTCTGGCGATAGAGCGTCGATTGCCAGGCATATTTGGCCGCGGCGATATGCGCGATCAGCGCCGTCGTTGCCATGCCGCCCTCGACGAGCCGCGCCGGTGCCGGGGCCTGGACAATCGGGCCCTCACAGGAGCGGCAGGCGTATTTTGGACGGATCGTGCGGAGCACGCGCAGCCACGCGGGAACCCGATCGAGCGCTTCGCTGCTCTCCTCGCCGATCCGATGCATCTGACCCGTGCAGCACGGGCACAGCGTGGACGCCGGCTCGATCACCCGCTCGACCCGAGGCAGATGCGCCGGCAGCGCGCCGATGTTGCGCTTCGCTTTGCGCCGCTCCGGCCGCGGCGCGTCCGGTTTGTCGTCATTGGCCGGGAGCTGTGAGCCGGCGGTCCGTTCCAGATCAAACGCGATCTGTTCGGCGCAGACGATCGCCGCGCGCTCCGATCGTGCGCCGAAGATCAGGCTCTTCAACGTGGCGATCTCTGCGCGCAGATCATCGTTCTCGCCTTCGAAAGCCAGCACCATCTCGGCAAGAGCCGCAGGGTCAGAGGGGAGATCTTCGGGGCGAAGCGCCATATCGCAGAGCTACACGAACGCACTCGCAATCGCCAGCAAAACAAGACGCTTCAGGCAACCTTCGTCGGCCGCTTCGTCACCTTCGGGACCACACGCGACCACTCCGCAAGACCTTCAATCAGCATCGCCAGTTGCGCCCCCGTCACCGGCATCGTACCCTCGCGAACAGGTGGCCAGGCAAAGCCCCCATTCTCCAGCCACTTCGTCGCTAGAACCATTCCCGAGCCGTCAAAAACCAGTAGCTTCAAACGATCCGATCGCTTCGATCGGAAGACATAAACGTCACCGCTGTAGGGCTTGCCGCCTAATCCCTCCGCTACCAGCGCGACAAGGCCATGAACGCCTTTACGAAAGTCAATCGGCTGCGTCGCGACGAACACACGGACCATTGGACCGAAAGAGATCATCGCGTCGATCTCACCGCCGCCAGCACGCGCTCCAGCGTCGCGGCGTCGACGCCGACGGGCACGCGCACCGTCGCGCCCGCGATCATCACCTCGATCCGCTCGGCCGGATCCGTCAGAACATGCGCCTTATCGATCGCGTTCGGCTGCGCCTCGACGGCGGCCTGGAGCCTGACTTGCACGAACTGCGGCGCTTCGCTCGACGCGAGCCGCGCCTGGCGCCGCCACACACTGAGCAGTCCCCGGTTCACCCCGTTGCGTCGAGCCACCTCGGAAATGCTCGTCTCCGGATCGGCACTCTCGGCCACGATCCGCGCCTTCTCCGCATCGCTCCAACTGCGCCGTCGCCTCTCCCCTGTGATCACCTCGATCCGCTGATAGGAGGCGGCATCATGCCCGTCTTGATGTCTGTCTTGATGCATGGAACGAGCGTCCCTCGCGTTGTCAAATCCACGCGCGAGTCTCGCTCATCCCGTCCACCTAAACGAGGTGGGGTCGTCGTACCGCTATCCATACAACGACAGAGCCGAGCCCTTCGTCTGGACCAAGAAAAAGGTCCGTCAACGCCGTTTCAAAGGCCGCCGTATCACTCAGCTCTGATTCCGGGTACTAGCCCGTCCTATTCGTGAGAGTGCGGCTTTTGGGCCCGATTGATGCGGCCGCACATCTTGTCTGACGAGGCGCATAGGATTGCCTTCGGCTTTTCGCCGCCTGACGACCGGTACTTTGCAACGCGCTTGAGGGATGGGTTGGGCGAACGGGGGCGGACGCCCCGCCGGTCAAGGACCGAGCGGCAGCAGCGCGCCGGGCAAGCCGCAGATCAGGTCGGCTTCGGGACATGCCGCGGCAAACGCAAGGCGAATGCGGCTCGTGGTCTCGACGACACGGGCGGCGATTTTCAAGAGCCGAAGACGCAGCGTCGCGAACTCGGCAGCGGCCAATTCCCGGGCTTTGGGAATGGCGTCGCGCACGGTCAGCATCAGCCAATAAGCGGCCGTATGGAGCACGAGACGGACCTGGTTGGCGAGCGCCGAACGGCAGCTGGTGCGATCGGAGGCGAGCTGCGTCTTATGCAGCTTGATCAGATTCTCGGCTTGGCCGCGCGCGCAATACAGGCTGTCGTAGATCCACTCGGCCGAGCCGACATCGAGGCTGGTGACGACGAAGCGGATGTCGAGGCCGAGCATCGTCGCCTCAATACGGGCGACAGTGCGCCGTTCGCGATCCCAGGACTTTGCCTTGTGGCGCGTCTCGGTATAGCCACGCAGAACCGGCAGGTTCTCGATGGCGCGTCGCGTGCGGATGTCGTCGGCGACCTCGTCGACTTTTCTGGCGAGAGGCTTGGTGCCGGACAGACCGAAGATGTAGTCGATGCCGTTGGTCTCGCACCACGCCATTGCCTCCGGCCGGGCATAGTGCCCGTCGCCACGGAACGTAATTTGCGTGTTGTGCCATCGCGTCCGGATATGCCGTACCAGGCGGCGCAGATGGGCACGCACCTCGACGCCGCCCGGCGTCTTGCCGGGCCGCAGCACGACGGCCACGGGCCGGCTCTTCTCCGTGTCGTAGACGTGGATCGGCAGGAAGCAGCGTTCGTCATAATGAGCGTTGAACAGCGAGAGCTGCTGATGGCCGTGGACGACGTCGCAGGTATCATCGATGTCGAGCGTGACGGATGCCGGCTCGCGCGGGTAGCTATCCATCCATGCGTCGACCAAAGTGTAGGTCAGCCGGATCACGTCGCGCAGGCGCGGAGCATTCTCCAGCCGCGACAGCGTCGGCTGGGAACACAAATCCCGGCCCGTGTCCGGTAGGCGACCGCAGGCCAGCTTGAATGCCGGATCGGACCTCAGATGATCGAGGTCGTCGGCGTCCTCGTAGCCGCAGCAGATCGCGAACATGCGAGCGCGGAACATATCGACCAGGCTGTGCACGACCCGCGTCGGATCGCGCCGATCCGGGAACACCCGGGCCAGATTGTCGGCCAAACCGAGACGCCGCTCGGCCATCGCCAGAAGCATCACGCCCCCGTTCGAGGTTAGGCGCCCACCATCGAAGGCAGCTGTGACTTTCTTGGCGTGAACGGCTGGAAACGAGAAGGGCGGAATCGTATCGTCGGTCATGGCGGGCGTGGCGTTCGCGGTTGGAGGTGATGGGGTTGGCTTCGCAACCGAATCCTACGCCGCATCAGCGCTTTACCCCTCAGGCGCACTCTTACGAATAAGACGGGTTAAGTTGAAGAAAGATTGAGTGACTCCCGATCATTTCTGTGCCGAAACGTGGAGTCGCGGTCGTGCCGCGTCCAAAGAAACCGGCGCGAGCGGCCTATTAGACGCGGTAGGTGCTCAGCCTCCGAAACGAGACTATCAAGCATGAAGAGATCGAGCGCGAGGCAGAGGTTTTATTTGTGTTGAATTCTTGCTTCTCGATAGTGGTCTGAAATCGTATCATCGGTCATGGCGGGCGTGGCGTTCGCGGTTGAAGGTGATGGGGTGGCTTCGCAACCGAATCCTACGCCGCATCAGCGCTTTACACCACGCTCGCCAGCCTCTCAGGCGCCCTCTCGCGAATAAGACGGGCTAGATGTGTGGTCGAATAAGGGGGACCGGTCGGCTGGAGTGCGCTCTCGTCGATGCGGGTTTACTTGGGGGGCATCGCACCTGGGGTCGCTGTCGAGCAAAGCGCAGCTTGCTCGTGACGGCGCTTCTCCAACCGACCGAATTCCTACTTTCGTGAATTGTGGCATACCGCCGGGCCTTGGCTCGGCAGTTCTGAATGATGTTCCGGACTCAACGTAAAGTCGCGGGTAAGCCGCAAACAAATATAAGGGCTCATCTTCAGGCTTCGAGCGAAATGCCCCGACAGCAGCGCAACCATTTTCCTTTTTGACAATCACTAGTTCGGCTCCCATTCGCGCAGCTTGCTAATATTCTCTCCCTACATTTAATGTGTAAATAGAAAAGCGCATTGTCGGTCCGATTTGCGACTCTCGTGGATATATTTTTACGCGACGGCCTGCGCGGAGTGGGCCGCAATCGAAAATGTCAGCGGGATATGGTAGGCTTCAGCTTCTCCATACTTGCGAAGGCAATTGCGGCGGTTGCGAGCTGTATTAGGCGGCCGCAACAGGTTCAAATATGAAACAAATTTTGATTGACGGTTAATTATATAAATCGCGTTTTAATTCCTGCCGATCACGTAAGCTCTGACTTTTTCAAGCTTCGTTCGGCTGGAGGAAACGATGTGGGAATTAAATCACAACAATTGCCTTGCCTCGGACGCGCCGCTGTTGGCTCAGATGCGCGCGGAATTGGCAGACATCGGCGAGAAGGAGCGCATTCTGAAAGAACGGAGTGCCGATCGCGAAGCTTATCGTTACCTTTTGGATGCTCATCGGTTGACCGTGAGAGAGGTTTTCTTGGCGAGCTGCTGTTGAACGTTGCGCCACAGGGAGGAGGCGAGGACGGCCAGCTGGCGGCATGACGGGCCGGATTGTCATTTTGAAACGAGCCCGATCGGGTGGCTTGCGCTCGGCTGAGCGAGAATTGCAGCGCCGCAGGTCGGGCTGGATCGAATCTCATAGTCGAGGCCTCCCCCTGTCGGCGGCCGCGACATAGCATCCACCCGTTGCCGCTTCGTCGGGCGAGACAGACCTTCGTACATTGGCTGGAGCCGTGCTGGAAAGATCGTCGCCAGAGATGGTGTTGAGACCGGCTCCAGATGCAGTGTTCGTGCTGCTGGATGGTCGATCAATGCTCTTCAGCGAAGTAGGACAGAAGATCTTCGAGTTGGACCAGGTAGCGGCATTCATCTGGTGCAAGCTGGCGCAAGGCGCCTTTCTGGAAGATGTCTATCAGGGGCTTGGGGCGCTAGGTATTGACGAGGATGCGTCACGCCAGTTCACGCGCCAGGTTGTAAATGTCTGGGCCGATCAAGCGTTACTCGAAGCCGACTGGCAAGTGCCGCTTGACTGTTCCTTTTCAGTGACCCTGGGTCGGCACAAAATAGGCGTCCGGACTGCAAATCGAGACCTCTTGAGACGGCTGCTTTCGGTATTCTGCGTCGCGGACCAGGGCGCGTGCGACAACGACCTTGTGATCGAGGCAACGATGCTGGACGAGCAAGTGTTTTTTCGCGGAGAGGATTCCAGAATCTCCAGGTGTGAAGTCGAAGCACTGGCGCCCACGATCAAAGCGCACATCAGCGAGCGGCTTATTCGAAGCGATCGCTGGGTCTTCTCCCTTCATGCAGCTTCTCTCGTGAGAAACGGTGCGGGCCTGCTGCTGTGCGGTCAGCCGGGAGCTGGAAAGTCGACCCTCACACTGCAGCTGGTGGAGGCCGGCTTTAGCTACGCCGGCGATGATGTTGCGCTGGTTGGAGCTGACGGAACCATCTGCGGAATTCCCTTTGCGCTCACAGTCAAGGAGGGATCGTGGGACTTGCTCTCCCGGCTGCATGGTGACAGGTATGACGCGACGCATTGCCGCTCCGACGGCGTTCAGGTGCGGTACATCCCCATTCCGAATGCGCAGAACCAATGCGTTTCCGCGAGCTGGATTGTCTTCTTGAACCGGGTCGCGAGCGGTCCGGACGAACTGACCGCGATAGACCAGTTGGATGCGATGAAGCGGCTCATCGAGAACGCATTTGCTGCTGACGGACGGCTATCGCAGGTCGGCTTTTTCGCCTTGAAGCGGATTGTCGCGGGCGCGCGATCATTTCAACTCACCTACTGCGAGTCTGTGGAAGCTCGGCGCCTGCTTATGGAATTGTGCGATGGTGAGGCATAGCAGCGCGCTCACGAGCCTCTGCAATTGCTTGCGAGCATGCCGCCCGTCGACGTCGAGTGGACGTCCGTAATCGGGCTCGCAAATCGGACTCTGACGACGCCGGCGCTCATCGACTTTGTCGAGAAATTTGCGCCGATGCTGCCGGAGGACGTCTGCGCCTATATTCGCCATATCCACCGCCGAAACGGGCTGCGCAATGACCGCCTCGCCGCTCAACTCGAAGAGGCCGTCGTTGCGCTGAACGGTCACGGCATTACGCCGATCCTACTGAAGGGGGCTTCGACACTGGCGACTGCGCCCGAGGCGCGAAGAGGCGTTCGGATAATGTCCGATCTGGATATCATGGTCATGCCAGACGAGGCCAGCACGGCAGTCGCCGCGCTATGTGGAATTGGTTACGATATTCATGACCAGACCCCTCCCGAAAGCCAGCGATGGCATGTCGATTTGAATCGCTCGCAGGATATCGGGTCCATCGACCTGCAGCAGGCGGCTCCAGGTCCTGCTTACCTCTACCAGAACTTGGGGGATGCGCTGAACCATTGTGTTCCTGCGCCCTTGGGACGGGCACGCGTATATATCCCCACGCCAACCTTCCAAGCGCTGATGTTGATCATCCATGATCAGTTTCAAGACTATGGTTATTGGCTCGGCGACCTCGACCTGCGGCACCTGGTTGAATTGCGCGATCTAAGCGATTCCGCCGAACCCGTCGATTGGGGGGAGCTTACCTCTCTTGTCTCGGGCGAATTCATGAAGAACGCGGTCGAAACCCAACTGATCGCTCTTGCCGAGCTACTCGGCGTCGATATTCCGATTGCGTTGCGTTGCCGGCAGATTTCCCGCCTGCAATTCGTGCGGCAGTTGATGCAAGCACGCTTTCCGGCCACACGCGTGCCTCTCCTGTCGATGAACCTTCTGGACCTCAGAAATTACCGCAGAGAAGCGAAGATCGTTTCGACAAAAACTGGCGCGAACCGACGGGGATTGTGGTCTGTGCCAAGAGCTAGCACCTTACAATTTCTTTTGAATGCGACGACCGCAGTTCGTGTGGGCAAGGTCTAAGGCGTGCGACGTCAGCGCTTTCGCGATTGAGGCGGCGGGTCGGTCGACCAAGCGGGTTTTCGATCCGTCGCCTGCTCGAGGCGAACTTCGCTGCTGGGAACCGCACGGCGATATTCCCGCAGAACTAGGAATGCTCTCGACCACCAGCATTCCGTTCGGACGATTCACCGTTCTCGGGGATCTTGAACTCTTCCAGTGTGTGGCCTGATTGCAGGGCGGCAACTAGCCAGCGGGGCTGCTTACCACGTCCCGACCAAGTCTCTGTTGGCTGGAGCGGATTGAAGTACTTCGGCACCACCTTCGGGTATTTGCGACGGGGCGGCTGGTCTGTTCCCGCCTCAGCCGCCCCGCTTTCACCTCCACCGAGTTGATCCGGCTGGTTGAGCTGCGCAAGACGCTTTTCTAGCTCCCGCTTTTCGGCGGTGATCTTTTCGGCGAGAATCTTTGTCAGCTCCTCGTGAAGGAGCCAAAGTTCCTCAAAGTCCATGGCTTCGAGATCTTGCCTTCGCATTAGCATTTCTCGACACCGTTCGACTGACCCGTCGATCCAGCTGTGGATTCCAACGAAGCCGGCCATGCATTCCAATTCGAAGCCGGCCGGGTATTCCGATCTGAAGCCGGCCACCCGTGGCGTCGTTCGCATGGGTCAATTTCATGATGTCGTCGAGGGCTGGGAAGGTCAAGAGACCGGTTGATCTTGAGCGGGTTGCTTCTGCTTCCTGAGGCTCTCTCCTTTGAGTTCGATGCGGTAGGCATTGTGGACGAGGCGATCGAGGATCGCGTCGGCGATGGTGGGGTTTCCGATGATTTCGTACCAGCGATCGACGGGCAGCTGGCTGGTGACGATGATCGAACGGGCTTCGTATCGATCCTCGACGATTTCGAGCAAATCACGGCGCTGGTCGGCGTCGAGAGGTTCTGGTCCCCAGTCGTCCAGGATCAGCAGATCAAGTCGTGCGATCGCCCGCAGCATCCTGGTATAGCGTCCGTCGGCGCGTCCCAGTGCGAGAGCGGCGAACAGACGCGGGACGCGATGGTAGGCAACGGCGAAGTCGTCCCGGCAGGCCTTGTGGCCGAGGGCGCAAGCAAGCCAACTCTTGCCGACGCCGCATGGCCCAGTGACGAGGAGATTATGCCTCGCTCGGATCCAGTCGCCGGCGGCGAGTTTTAGAAAGAGCGTGCGGTCGAGCCCGCGGATGGCACGGTAGTCGACATCCTCGACGCAAGCGGCATGACGTAGCTTGGCGGCGCGAGCTCTGCTCTCAAACCGCTTTTGCTGTCGCTGCGTTTTCTCCTGTTCCAGGAGCAGGGCCAGCCATTCGGCATGTTCGAGGCTGCGTGCTTCGGGCTGGGCATCAAGCTCCTTGAAGCCTTTGGCCATGCCGTGGAGACCGAGATTTTGCAGCAGGTCGAGCGTGGGATGGGTCAGCATGCTGGATTTTCCTTTCAATGGAAGTAGCCGGGGCCGCGCAGATTGGGATGGTCGACGACGACGTCATCGGTGGGGCGAGCGCTGCGGTCGAGCTTGTTGGCGATGATCGAGGCGATGCTCTTGTAGGTCAGCGCGCGGACCGCAACCGCGCGGGCCGCGATCAACTCGGCGCGTTCCGGATCGAGATCCTTGAACAGCCGAAGCACACCCAGACAGGTCCGGAATCCTTGTTCGGGATGAGGCCGATTGGCCAGAATGGCGAGGACGAGACCCTCAGTGTTTAGCCCGATCGATCGTCCCCAGCGACGGAACCGCTCGGGAGTCCACTCGGCGTAACGCCGATGCGCGCTGGGCATGTGGTCGGGATCGGTGCCGTGCCGGCGGCCGCCGTAGCGGCGCTGGTGAGCCGCAACACGCGAACCCCGATGGAACAGCTCGATGGTCCGGGTGGTGGCGCGGACGTCGACCTGCTCCCGGATCAGGCCGTGTGGAACTGAGTAGAAGAAGCCGTCGATCTCGACATGATAATCGAGCGAGACGCGGGCCACGCGCCATTCCGCAAACTGATAATCGGCGTCCGGCAACGACGCCAGGACCGACATCTCGACCGTCTCGAACAATTGACGGCGACTGACACCGAGCCGGCGCATGATGTGCGCGTTGATCCGCTCCAGCGCAGCGGCAATGGCTGCGTTCGCCTCGGCCAACGAGAAGAAGGTCTGGCGACGAAGCCGCCCGAGGATATAGGTCTGGGCAAACCGAACCCCGGCCTCCACTTTTGCCTTATCCCGCGGCTTTCTTGGCCGTGCCGGAAGGACGCCAACGCCGTAATGGGACGCCATCATCCCGTAGCTGCGATTGATTTCAGGGTCGTAGAACGAAGCCCGGTGCACGCCGGACTTCAGATTGTCAGGGACGACGAGGCGCGGCACCCCGCCAAAGAACCGGAACATCCGGACATGGGCCTCGATCCAGTCCGGAAGTGTCTGCGTCCAGGTCGCCTCGGCGTAGGTGTAATTCGAGGCGCCAAGCACGGCGACGAAGATCTCCGCATCGCGTACAACCCCGGTTTCGCGATCAACGATCATGATCTTCTTGCCGGAGTAATCGACAAAGACCTTGTCGCCGGCCGGATGGTCCTGCCGCATCGTCGGAGACAGCCGCCGGTCGAATTCTCGGAATAAATCGCAGAACCGGCTGTAGCCATAACCTTCCGGGTGGACCGCCCGGTACTCCTCCCACAGCACCATCAGATTGACGCCAGGCCGCTTCAGCTCACAGGCCAGCGAGGCCCAATCCGGCTCCCGGCGCCGGCGAAAGCCGCGCCTGACGCCGGCATGGGCAAACAGACGTTGTTCAAGAACGGCGTCGGTCAGATCGCCCGCCAAAGGCCACGCCAGCCCGGCAGTCGAGGCACGCTTGAGGTTGTCCTGGATGGTGCTGCGCGCCACGCCGAGCGTGCGCCCAATCTCCCGGGCGCTCACCCCATCACGGGCAAGCCGCAGCATCTGTCGTATCTGTCGCATGGTCAGTTCTCTCTTGGCCGGCATCCGCTTCCCCACGTTGATCAACGCGGGACTTGATGCCTGAGGGACTGATCCAAACGAAAACGCCGACTTCCAAAAACCCGGCCGACTTCAAATCGGAATGCCGGCCGGTTTCATTTCGGAATCGTGGCCGGCTTCAAATCGGAACGATGGCCGGCTTCAAGTCGGAATACCCGGCCGGAATAAATCGGAATCCGCAATCCAGCCATCCTCGTCCGAATGAGAATGATGTTTGGCCCGAATCACTGCTCAAATTGACCTGGCAATAAATTTATTATATATTATTTAATAATTATGGGCCGGTTTGCATCTCCGTCGGCTGTGTTGTCGGACATCGGTGCCCTGAGCTTCCAAATCGAGCTCAGACGGCGCGCGCTGAAGGATATTGAGGTCATTAGCTCCCGTTTGCGTCTGTCGGGTGGCCGCAAGGCGGTAGGACTGCCGAGGCTAGGCAAGAGCAGCCCGGCGCGTCGGCATCGAGCGCTGCGGCGTAGCGGGTCTCTGAGGGGATCGGCAATCCGTCATCTTTGATGAGGCTTGAGCAGCTCCCGCGCGGCGATTAAGCGTCCCGTCCGCGGTTAAATTGTGCGGATCGCTCATTTTCGCGGCTTGATTATTAACCTGGATCAAGTTATCTGGAGCACGAGTTCCAGTTCGGTTCCGCACATTCTTTGAGATAATCGGGTCTCTCTGTCTTGCTTAATATCTAGACAGAGTCGATATTAGAACGGGCGCAGCTACACGGTGAAACCATGTCGGCTAAGAAACTTGAGTTAGAAGCGATGTCCCTTGACGATCTCTGGTCGCTTCATGAGCAAATCAGCGGGATCCTGTCTGATCGAATTAAGGCGGAAAAGAACGAGCTGGAAAAACGCCTGGCAGCACTCGGGGGCGGAAGGGCTGTTTTCGCGGATGCGAGCCCGGCAGGCGCGTCTTCGACCGGCAAGCAGAGACGTAAATATCCTCGTGTGCTGCCGAAATATCGGAATCCGCAGACGTCCGAGACTTGGTCGGGACGTGGTAAGCGGCCGCGCTGGTTGGTTGCTGCAATGAAGTCTGGCCGGAGAATTGAGGAGTTTCGCATTGGCGAAGCAAGTCCGAAGCTTCGTCAGCGGGCGTGACTAAATCGGTGACTGGCAGGAGTGTAAGGGCCAATAAGAGGCGCTACTCGCATAATCTGTGCTCTAGTAAGCGTTGCGCCCTCGCAAAACCTCTACCGGGGTTCGCAGCAGGATTGCGAGATCCAGCCCAAGACTCCAGTTGTCGATGTACCAGAGATCATATTGGACACGTGTTTCGACCATGACTGCTGTTGGGGTGGGGCCCCGGCAGCCATGGACTTGAGCCCAGCCAGTCAATCCTGGCCTGACCCGGTGCCGAAGCGCGTAGTTTCGCACGAGCTTGTCAAATTCACTGTCGTGAGCCACGGCATGAGGGCGCGGGCCCACGAGCGACATGCTGCCATCGAGAACGTTTAGCAGTTGCGGCAGTTCATCGAAGCTCATTCGGCGCAGCCATTTGCCGACGCGGGTAACGCGTCGATCGGCGCGGTTAGCCTGGAGGATTACGGGCCCGTCCTCGGAGCACATGCATCGTCCGGAATTTCCGGATCAAGAAGATTCGGCCGTTGAAGCCACAGCGTTGCTGCCGAAGGAATATAGGGCCGGGGGAATCGAGCTTGATCGCCACCGCGGCGAGCGCAAGTAGCGGGGCGAGCGTCACGAGCTATGGCTGATTTTGGGTGACGCGGCCTGATCAGGCGGCGTGGCTTTCAGTGTTCGGAATGACTTCGATTCCGTCGATGAACTTTACACCGGCGATGACTTTCGGCAACTGGTTCGTGCTCTTCAATCGCCGCCAGGTCTTCGATGCGGCGTCGATGAGCTTGAACACCATCAGCTTCGCAGTTTGTTGCGACAGCGATCCCTTGGTCCGCACCGTTCGGTGGCGCACCGTGGCGAAGACGCTCTCGATCGGGTTCGAGCTGCGTAGGTGGATCCAGTGCTCAGCAGGGAAGTCGAAGAAGGCGAGCAGCGCATGGCGATCCTTGATCAGGCACTCCACCGCACGTCCGTATTTGACGTGGTATTTCTCGACGAAGACGTCGATCGCGGTTTCAGCTTCGGCCCGGTGTGGGGCCAGATAGATGTTCCGCAGGTCGTTCTTCATGGGGCCCTGCACGGATTTGGCGACCTTGTCGAGTACGTTGCTCACTTTATGGCACCAGCATCGTTGGTGCCGCGTGCCGGGAAAGGCCTCGTCCAGTGCCTTCCAGAAGCCGAGGGCGCCGTCGCCGATGGCGAGTTGCGGGGCAATCCGTAACCCGCGTTGCCGCAGGTCGATCAGGAGTTCGCGCCAGCTCTGCGCGCTCTCGCGCACGCCGACCTGGAAGCCGATCAGCTCCTTCTTGCCTTCCGGCGTGGTGCCAATCAGCACCAGCATGCATTCGCTGTGATCTTCCATGCGGGCCTGCAGGTACACGCCATCGGCCCAGATGTAGACATAGCGACGCGCCGACAGATCGCGTCTCTGCCAGCGTTCGTACTCGACCTGCCAATCGGCCTTCAGGCCGGCGATCACCGAAGGCGACAGGTTCGGCGCATCCTTGCCGAGCAGCGCCGAGAGCGCCTCCTGGAAGTCGCCGGTCGAGATGCCGCGCAAATAGAGGACCGGGATCAAGGCATCCAGGCTCTTCGTCCGCCGCGCCCATAGCGGCAGGATTGCCGAACTGAAGCGGAGGCGGTCGCCTGGCCCGCTCGCTCCGCGGTCGCGGACCTTGGGACGAGCGACCTCCACCGGACCGATGCCGGTCGCAATCTCGCGCACCGGACCGTGCCCATGTCGGACCAGGCGCGCTCGACCGTCGGGCAGCGTCAGATTGGCCGTGCTGGCCAGAAACGCGCCAACCTCGATCTCGATCGCCCTGGCAAGCAGGTCCCGCGCGCCGGCACGAACGATATCGGTCAGTGGATCATCAACCGCGGACGGCTGACGGAAAGCAAGAACATTGGTAGTCTCGGTCATGGCGTATCGCTCTCCTCGAGAGGTTCTGGCAGGCTCGTCACCCGCCTCGATACGCCGCCTTCCTCACACCGTCATCACCCAGATTCCGCCATAGCTCCCCCTTCCACGCCCGATCGTCCGTCGCGTGCGCCCAGAACTGGCAGATCCTCGTGCGGCCGCGTCCCGGATCGAGCACTGGCATCGGCGTCTCGTCGCAGAACAGCCGCTCGAAGCCGTGCATAGTCTTCAGTTGCAGATCGTAGAGGCCCCTGACCAGCCACGCCGCGCTCCCCATCCAGCGCGCCAGCGTCTGACGGTCGACGACGACACCCTGACCCGCCAGGATCTGCGTCTGGCGATAGAGCGTCGATTGCCAGGCATATTTGGCCGCGGCGATATGCGCGATCAGCGCCGTCGTTGCCATGCCGCCCTCGACGAGCCGCGCCGGTGCCGGGGCCTGGACAATCGGGCCCTCACAGGAGCGGCAGGCGTATTTTGGACGGATCGTGCGGAGCACGCGCAGCCACGCGGGAACCCGATCGAGCGCTTCGCTGCTCTCCTCGCCGATCCGATGCATCTGACCCGTGCAGCACGGGCACAGCGTGGACGCCGGCTCGATCACCCGCTCGACCCGAGGCAGATGCGCCGGCAGCGCGCCGATGTTGCGCTTCGCTTTGCGCCGCTCCGGCCGCGGCGCGTCCGGTTTGTCGTCATTGGCCGGGAGCTGTGAGCCGGCGGTCCGTTCCAGATCAAACGCGATCTGTTCGGCGCAGACGATCGCCGCGCGCTCCGATCGTGCGCCGAAGATCAGGCTCTTCAACGTGGCGATCTCTGCGCGCAGATCATCGTTCTCGCCTTCGAAAGCCAGCACCATCTCGGCAAGAGCCGCAGGGTCAGAGGGGAGATCTTCGGGGCGAAGCGCCATATCGCAGAGCTACACGAACGCACTCGCAATCGCCAGCAAAACAAGACGCTTCAGGCAACCTTCGTCGGCCGCTTCGTCACCTTCGGGACCACACGCGACCACTCCGCAAGACCTTCAATCAGCATCGCCAGTTGCGCCCCCGTCACCGGCATCGTACCCTCGCGAACAGGTGGCCAGGCAAAGCCCCCATTCTCCAGCCACTTCGTCGCTAGAACCATTCCCGAGCCGTCAAAAACCAGTAGCTTCAAACGATCCGATCGCTTCGATCGGAAGACATAAACGTCACCGCTGTAGGGCTTGCCGCCTAATCCCTCCGCTACCAGCGCGACAAGGCCATGAACGCCTTTACGAAAGTCAATCGGCTGCGTCGCGACGAACACACGGACCATTGGACCGAAAGAGATCATCGCGTCGATCTCACCGCCGCCAGCACGCGCTCCAGCGTCGCGGCGTCGACGCCGACGGGCACGCGCACCGTCGCGCCCGCGATCATCACCTCGATCCGCTCGGCCGGATCCGTCAGAACATGCGCCTTATCGATCGCGTTCGGCTGCGCCTCGACGGCGGCCTGGAGCCTGACTTGCACGAACTGCGGCGCTTCGCTCGACGCGAGCCGCGCCTGGCGCCGCCACACACTGAGCAGTCCCCGGTTCACCCCGTTGCGTCGAGCCACCTCGGAAATGCTCGTCTCCGGATCGGCACTCTCGGCCACGATCCGCGCCTTCTCCGCATCGCTCCAACTGCGCCGTCGCCTCTCCCCTGTGATCACCTCGATCCGCTGATAGGAGGCGGCATCATGCCCGTCTTGATGTCTGTCTTGATGCATGGAACGAGCGTCCCTCGCGTTGTCAAATCCACGCGCGAGAGAGCTGGCCCCGCAAATTCGGACAGTAGCTTGAGTGGATTTTCTGCCTGACAGCGGCGAGGATTCTTGCTGCGAATCAGGAGCGAAGATGACGAAGAAGAGCCGCCGGACGCATTCTCCGGCATTCAAGGCGAAGGTTGCTTTGGCTGCGGTCAAAGGCGACAAGACACTGGCGGAGCTGGCGCAACTGTTTGATGTTCATCCGAACCAGATCACGATCTGGAAAAACCAGCTCCTGGAAGGCGCCGCCGGCGTGTTTGGGCATGACAAGACATCGGCCGAGACGCCGGTCGATTTGAAGGCGTTACATGCCAAGATCGGCGAGCTGGCGTTGGAAAACGATTTTTTGTCCGGCGCGCTCACCAAGGCGGGCCTGCTGAGCGCAAAGCGATGATCGACCGCGGTCATGATCTTTCTATCGTGCGCCAGGCGAAGGTCCTGAAGCTGGCTCGCAGCACGGTCTACTATGAACCTCGGCCAGTTTCGGCCGAGGACCTTGCCTTGATGCGTCGGCTCGATGAGCTGCATCTCGATTATCCCTTCGCGGGAGCGCGTATGCTGCGATCGTTGCTGCGGCGGGAGGGCGTATACGCCGGTCGCCGCCACATCGCGACGCTGATGAAGCGCATGGGGATCGAGGCGGTCTATCGTCGCCCGAACACGAGCAAGCCGGCTCCGGGTCACAAGATCTACCCGTACCTGTTGCGCGGATTGAAGATCGAGCGGCCCGACCATGCGTGGGCAATGGACATCACCTACATTCCGATGCGGCGTGGCTTCGTCTATCTCGCGGCGGTCGTCGATGTGTTCAGCCGACGGGTCCTGGCCCATCGCGTCTCGATCACAATGGAGGCGGCCTTCTGCGTCGAAGCGGTCCAGGAGGCGTTGGCGAAGCACGGCAGGCCCGAGATTTTCAACACGGATCAGGGCAGCCAGTTCACCAGCCTCGAGTTCACCGATGTGCTGCTGGACGCGAAGATCGCCATCAGCATGGACGGCAAGGGCGCCTGGCGCGACAACGTGTTTGTCGAGCGGCTCTGGCGCACGGTCAAATACGAAGAAGTATATCTCCGCGCCTACGACAGCGTGTCCGAGGCGCGAGCGTCAATTGCCAAGTATCTGGCCTTCTACAATCAGGGACGCCCTCACTCGAGCCTTGACGGGCGCACGCCCGACGAGGCTTACTTCGGCACGCAAGCTATGGTGATGGCCGCATGACCGTCGCCGACGGTTTTGTCGTCGCTCTGGTCGGGCTACGCCCTCCCGACGCAACGACAAAACCGTAAAGCCCCGCGTTCAGCATAACCCGGCAGGAATCCACTTAAATCCAGCGGGGCGCTGTCCAAACAACCGGGGCCAGCTCTCGAGTCTCGCTCATCCCGTCCACCTAAACGAGGTGGGGTCGTCGTATCGCTATCGTTCCACCCAGTGTAAGCGAGCCAATCAAGAAGGACCGAAAGCGCTTATCAGTCCGATCGCAACGGGGACCAGCCCCACGATGGTCCATAGGGCGGGCGAGCTGGAGCTTAGGCCAGCAACAAAGATCCAGACACCAAAGCCCACAATGAGTGCCGAAATGGCGTAGGCGAGTGCTGTTTCCATCGGCCGATCCACGAGAAACTAAGGATCGATGCGCCTGTAGGACGCTCTTGGGATCAAAACGTTCCTATGCGCCTGAGCCCCCGGGGGGCGATGGAGTTATCAGCGCAAATTCGCGCACCGAACGTGCCACGGTGGCACCAACGTGAGAGCCTAAAACTGTGAAGCGGCGCCGAACTGAGCCCCTTGAACTAACGCCGGCAATTCCCTGTGGCGAATAAAGGAATCTGCGTCGTGACGGGGTCCCGATCGGCGCCGATGGTGACCGCATCTCGACCGGCGTTTTTCAGTTGCCTTCAGAGCGTTACCGCCAACACCTGTAACAACCTGACCTCACGTCGATTCACAGCACGCCGATGCTTTTTTGCTGCGTCCATCGTCGCTCGCTGCGAGGACGGCAACGTCGAGCCGGACGATAGGGAGGCGAACTGTTTGTCTGTCCGTCCTGTCCGTCCTGTCCGTCCTGTCCGTCCTGTCCGTCCTGTCCGTCCTGTCCGTCCTGTCCGTCCTGTCCGTCCTGTCCGTCCTGTCCATCCTGTCCGTCTTGGCGTACAGACCCGGCGAGTACACCGAGTGTCCCGTGGCTCCGCTGGTCTTGGGCTGGACGAAGTCACGCATAGGTCAATCATCGGAAAGCTGAAGTGGGTTGGTCAACCCGTATGTCCGGCGGACGCCTACCGTCCGGGCACGAGCGTAGCCGTCCGAGCGTCTGGGAGGCACGGAAAGGACCGGAGCGGATCCGGTTTGGGAAGAGCCAGCACATGCGAAGCGCCCTGACTTGCGCGGCCGGACTGAAAGGAATTGCTTGAGGCGACCAAGCTTAGCCCGTCCTATTCGTGAGAGTGCGGCTTTTGGGCCCGATTGATGCGGCCGCACATCTTGTCTGACGAGGCGCACAGGATTGCCTTCGGCTTTTCGCCGCCTGACGACCGGTACTTTGCAACGCGCTTGAGGGATGGGTTGGGCGAACGGGGGCGGACGCCCCGCCGGTCAAGGACCGAGCGGCAGCAGCGCGCCGGGCAAGCCGCAGATCAGGTCGGCTTCGGGACATGCCGCGGCAAACGCAAGGCGAATGCGGCTCGTGGTCTCGACGACACGGGCGGCGATTTTCAAGAGCCGAAGACGCAGCGTCGCGAACTCGGCAGCGGCCAATTCCCGGGCTTTGGGAATGGCGTCGCGCACGGTCAGCATCAGCCAATAAGCGGCCGTATGGAGCACGAGACGGACCTGGTTGGCGAGCGCCGAACGGCAGCTGGTGCGATCGGAGGCGAGCTGCGTCTTATGCAGCTTGATCAGATTCTCGGCTTGGCCGCGCGCGCAATACAGGCTGTCGTAGATCCACTCGGCCGAGCCGACATCGAGGCTGGTGACGACGAAGCGGATGTCGAGGCCGAGCATCGTCGCCTCAATACGGGCGACAGTGCGCCGTTCGCGATCCCAGGACTTTGCCTTGTGGCGCGTCTCGGTATAGCCACGCAGAACCGGCAGGTTCTCGATGGCGCGTCGCGTGCGGATGTCGTCGGCGACCTCGTCGACTTTTCTGGCGAGAGGCTTGGTGCCGGACAGACCGAAGATGTAGTCGATGCCGTTGGTCTCGCACCACGCCATTGCCTCCGGCCGGGCATAGTGCCCGTCGCCACGGAACGTAATTTGCGTGTTGTGCCATCGCGTCCGGATATGCCGTACCAGGCGGCGCAGATGGGCACGCACCTCGACGCCGCCCGGCGTCTTGCCGGGCCGCAGCACGACGGCCACGGGCCGGCTCTTCTCCGTGTCGTAGACGTGGATCGGCAGGAAGCAGCGTTCGTCATAATGAGCGTTGAACAGCGAGAGCTGCTGATGGCCGTGGACGACGTCGCAGGTATCATCGATGTCGAGCGTGACGGATGCCGGCTCGCGCGGGTAGCTATCCATCCATGCGTCGACCAAAGTGTAGGTCAGCCGGATCACGTCGCGCAGGCGCGGAGCATTCTCCAGCCGCGACAGCGTCGGCTGGGAACACAAATCCCGGCCCGTGTCCGGTAGGCGACCGCAGGCCAGTTTGAATGCCGGATCGGACCTCAGATGATCGAGGTCGTCGGCGTCCTCGTAGCCGCAGCAGATCGCGAACATGCGAGCGCGGAACATATCGACCAGGCTGTGCACGACCCGCGTCGGATCGCGCCGATCCGGGAACACCCGGGCCAGATTGTTGGCCAAACCGAGACGCCGCTCGGCCATCGCCAGAAGCATCACGCCCCCGTTCGAGGTTAGGCGCCCACCATCGAAGGCAGCTGTGACTTTCTTGGCGTGAACGGCTGGAAACGAGAAGGGCGGAATCGTATCGTCGGTCATGGCGGGCGTGGCGTTCGCGGTTGGAGGTGATGGGGTTGGCTTCGCAACCGAATCCTACGCCGCATCAGCGCTTTACCCCTCAGGCGCACTCTTACGAATAAGACGGGTTAAGTTGAAGAAAGATTGAGTGACTCCCGATCATTTCTGTGCCGAAACGTGGAGTCGCGGTCGTGCCGCGTCCAAAGAAACCGGCGCGAGCGGCCTATTAGACGCGGTAGGTGCTCAGCCTCCGAAACGAGACTATCAAGCATGAAGAGATCGAGCGCGAGGCAGAGGTTTTATTTGTGTTGAATTCTTGCTTCTCGATAGTGGTCTGAAATCGTATCATCGGTCATGGCGGGCGTGGCGTTCGCGGTTGAAGGTGATGGGGTGGCTTCGCAACCGAATCCTACGCCGCATCAGCGCTTTACACCACGCTCGCCAGCCTCTCAGGCGCCCTCTCGCGAATAAGACGGGCTAGAGTAAATTGCAGTATGCCGAGTAGACGCCAAAAATGAATGTCATCGCCACGGATATACCGGACGTCCTGATTATTGAACCAAAGCTTTTCGGCGACGCGCGCGGGTTCTTTCTAGAAACTTACCAACTTCAGCGATACGGGGCCGCTGGTATCCCGCGAGCTTTTGTTCAGGACAACATGTCCCGGTCAACGCGGGGTGTGCTGCGGGGCCTCCACCTACAGAATCCTCTTTCGCAGGGAAAGCTCGTGAGCGCGTTGCGCGGTCGCGTGCTTGATGTTGCGGTCGACGTCCGCGTCGGTAGCCCGCATTTTAGGCGGCATGTTGCCGTTGAATTAAGCGAAGAGAACCGGCGTCAATTATGGGTCCCGCGCGGCTTCGCTCACGGCTTTGTCGTCCTATCTGAAACGGCAGATTTCTTCTATAAGTGTGACGATGTCTACAGTCCTCAGGATGAGATTGGAATACGCTGGGACGATCCGGCGATTGGGATCGAATGGGGCTTCAGCAATCCGTCTTTGTCGGCCAAGGACGCGGCCGCTCCATTGCTTTCCCAGGTGAAGAATCTTCCAATATATGGGCAGATCTGATGCGCATTCTGCTTACCGGAGCTGCGGGGCAGGTTGGCGGTGCACTTCGGCCTTTGCTTCAAGGCAGGTACGAAGTCATCGTGCCCTCGCGTGAGCAATTTGATCTGTCGGCACCCGAGGCCATCACGGGTAAATTGGATGAGTTCGAACCAGACCTCATTGTCAATCCGGCGGCCTATACTTCAGTCGACAAAGCCGAGAATGAGGCTGCACTTGCCTTCTTGGTCAATGGAGAAGCGCCCTCTGTTATGGCCGCTTGGGCTGCGGGACATGGCGTGCCCATGGTTCATTTCTCCACCGACTATGTCTTCGATGGCAAGAGCCGCGATCTCTGGAGGGAAGACGATCCCACGGCGCCTCTTTCAGTCTACGGTGCCAGCAAGCTTGCTGGTGAGATTGCCGTGCGTAGCGCTGGGGGCCCTCACTTGATAATACGAACGGCGTGGGTCTACGCAGCGCAAGGTGCCAATTTCATGCGAACCATGATTCGAATCGCTAAAGAACGCGATACGCTGCGCGTTGTTGCTGATCAATTTGGGGCCCCGACGACGGCAGCTACGATCGCTTCGGCTTTCACTCAGATACTGGAGCAGGCTGATTCCGACCTATCTGGTAGCTTCGCGCGCGCCAAAGGAGTGCTGCACCTCACCAATTCGGGGTCGGCAAGTTGGTTCGATTTTGCCAGGGCGATTATTGCGGGCGCGCAGTCTCGCGGAGTTAAGTTGAAGGCGACCGAGGTCATTCCGATAGCCACCAGCGATTATCCGACCAGGGCTGCGAGACCGGCAAATTCACAGCTGCATCTGCAACGTCTGAAAGAAGTTTACGGTATCAAGACTGCCGTGTGGCAAGACGCACTTGACGACGAGCTGGATGCGTATGTGGTTCAAGGGCAGCGAACGCTTCACGAGCCATTGTGACTGCGCCAGCCTGCAAACCGCAAGAGGCGAATAATGGTTGCCGCTCACTGAAGCCATGCCTTCCGTGAGAGCTGACTAACGCTTTGCGACAGCCCGAGGCCCACGATCACCGACAGGCACAGGATGGCTGCCGGGCGCAGCAATCCGGGACCTGCGAAGCTCTGGACGAGCGCAAAGAGAACACAGGCGGCGGCTGCCCCGGGAAAGAACGAGTCGCGGCCGCGCTGCAAGGCGCCAAGGAACAGGCGGACAAAGGCGAGCAGGCTCACCGCCATCATGGCAGCGAAGCCGATCCATCCCATTCCCGCAAAGATTGCCGTCGCCGCCGAGGGGGCGGTCAAAACGGCTCCGGCATCGCTTTGATAGATTCTGCTCACCGCAGCGAAGGTCCCGGCGCCGGCGCCGAACCAGCGTGTATCGGCCAGCATGCGTTCGAGGGCGGCTTTCGTCTCCGTCCCCATCTCCGGGACGAGCCGCAGGAGGATCGGTCCGGAGCTCTTCTCGAAAAGAAAGCTCAGGACGATGGCGGCGCCGATCAGGGCCGTCACCGACAAGGTGCTCGCGGCCAATGGTGACAGATCCAGTCTGCGGATGACGAGGATCAGCAGGATCAGCACGACGCCGAAGCTTGCTGCGACCGCGCTGTTCGTTCCGGACAGTCCGAAGATCGCGATGGCGCTGGCCAGGGCTCCGACAAGACCGCAAAGGCCGATCACGACGGAGCGAAGGACCGAGTGATGCGTTTCGGCCCGTTCAGCCGCGAGCTGCATGATGGCCAGATTGAGCATGAGGCCGAGGCCGGCCAAGGTCGTCGTAAGGTCGTGGGGCGCGGCTGTCGCAAGTGCGGGCGAGAGCCGATGCAGGTCCAAGATCGAAGCGGAGACCGCTGTTACTCCGCTCAGGACGAACAGAACCAGCTCGGCACGGCTGCGGTTGCGGACCACTGTGATGGTGACGCCGAGCAACGAGAGCGCCGCAAGTGCCAGCACCAGCGCGTTCACCGTCAAGCCGATATCGGCGGTGATGGGCCCGAGCGAGAGGCCGCCGAGGACGTCATGGGCGCTGGCCCAGATCGGATGCGCCCAGCTCAGCGGAAGCGGGGCGAGTTGAGCCGCGATGCACAGCGGAATGGCGATCAGGATCCAGCGGCTCCAGGAGGTCGCGCGGACATAATGATCGTAGTCGGTCTTTCGCGTGCTCGAGGCGGCCGCCAGCAAGCCTAGCGCTGCAGCCATCGTCCCGAGCTGCGCACCGAATTCGGCGCCGGCGATTTCGAGAGCGGAAGCGGAGACGATGGAAACGATGAGGGCAAAATAAGCGAGGGACAAACGGCGCGCTCGAACGGGATCCTGAAACGAGTCAGGTCACCATACAAGCGTGCGGTGCGTTTTCAAACAGAGGCCTGCGTCGCGATCAGCGCGTGGCCTTGACCGGTCGACCGAAGACGCGGGTGGCGCGTGCGGCGGCAAGTCCAAAGCGCGCGGCGGAGCCGAAGAGATAGCCGCCCTGAAGGGCGATTGCTGCGAACGCTGCAGTCTTCATGCCGTCAAGGAAGCCAAGGCTGGTCATCATGCTGACCGGCAGCATGGTGAGCACCAGGGCGAATGTGACCGGCAGGAGCACGAACACGCGAAAGCGTTGGCCCAGTACGGCACCAGTGAGAAAGCTGAAAATTAAAAAGGCGGTCATCCGAAACACTCTCCGTGCTCCGGACCCTAGGTTCGCCGCCTAAAAAGACCCTTAAATCATATGGCTAAATTTGGCCTATTGGCCGCAATTTGCCAGCAGCGAATGATATGCCTCCCGCAGCCCGTTAAGGGCCACCACACCCTTGATCTGGCTGTCGCCTTCTCTGACCATCACGGACAGCGAGGGCGTCATCGGCCACTTTCCGGCGGCAAAGGCCGAGACCTCGTCGGGCAAAAGCACAGCGGCGCCCGCGGCCGCCATGCCGGCATCAAAGGTCAAGGTGCCGCCGCCGCTCGCGGCAATGGTCACCTTCGGGCGGCTCCGCGGCGGAAAGGGGCGGATCAAGGCCACCAGCACGTCGACCTTGCCCTTCGGGGCGCAGCGGACGATCAGGCCCGCGAAGTCCGGGTCCGACTGGGCCGTGTCGGCGGTCTTCATGATGGCCGCGAAGCTTTCGCCGTCCTTGGCCCCTTGCGTCCGGGTGAATTTCCAGACGGAGACGGGAGCTGGCGTGGCTACCTCAACGACGGGTGTGCCCGGACACGAGAATCGGACGCTGCCAGCGCAGGAACTCCATGGAGGATTAGCGGCCCCGGAGAGGGCGCCCGTCAATAGCGGGATAAGAAGGAGGCCAGACAATGGGAGGTCCTATCCTTAACGACCCAGACTTAGGAGGGGGCCGGAGAGGTCAAGAAGCCTTGAGCTCGACACACCGAGTCCTCGACTAGGGCGATTTAGAGCTGGCCCCGCAAATTCGGACAGTAGCTTGAGTGGATTTTCTGCCTGACAGCGGCGAGGATTCTTGCTGCGAATCAGGAGCGAAGATGACGAAGAAGAGCCGCCGGACGCATTCTCCGGCATTCAAGGCGAAGGTTGCTTTGGCTGCGGTCAAAGGCGACAAGACACTGGCGGAGCTGGCGCAACTGTTTGATGTTCATCCGAACCAGATCACGATCTGGAAAAACCAGCTCCTGGAAGGCGCCGCCGGCGTGTTTGGGCATGACAAGACATCGGCCGAGACGCCGGTCGATTTGAAGGCGTTACATGCCAAGATCGGCGAGCTGGCGTTGGAAAACGATTTTTTGTCCGGCGCGCTCACCAAGGCGGGCCTGCTGAGCGCAAAGCGATGATCGACCGCGATCATGATCTTTCTATCGTGCGCCAGGCGAAGGTCCTGAAGCTGGCTCGCAGCACGGTCTACTATGAACCTCGGCCAGTTTCGGCCGAGGACCTTGCCTTGATGCGTCGGCTCGATGAGCTGCATCTCGATTATCCCTTCGCGGGAGCGCGTATGCTGCGATCGTTGCTGCGGCGGGAGGGCGTATACGCCGGTCGCCGCCACATCGCGACGCTGATGAAGCGCATGGGGATCGAGGCGGTCTATCGTCGCCCGAACACGAGCAAGCCGGCTCCGGGTCACAAGATCTACCCGTACCTGTTGCGCGGATTGAAGATCGAGCGGCCCGACCATGCGTGGGCAATGGACATCACCTACATTCCGATGCGGCGTGGCTTCGTCTATCTCGCGGCGGTCGTCGATGTGTTCAGCCGACGGGTCCTGGCCCATCGCGTCTCGATCACAATGGAGGCGGCCTTCTGCGTCGAAGCGGTCCAGGAGGCGTTGGCGAAGCACGGCAGGCCCGAGATTTTCAACACGGATCAGGGCAGCCAGTTCACCAGCCTCGAGTTCACCGATGTGCTGCTGGACGCGAAGATCGCCATCAGCATGGACGGCAAGGGCGCCTGGCGCGACAACGTGTTTGTCGAGCGGCTCTGGCGCACGGTCAAATACGAAGAAGTATATCTCCGCGCCTACGACAGCGTGTCCGAGGCGCGAGCGTCAATTGCCAAGTATCTGGCCTTCTACAATCAGGGACGCCCTCACTCGAGCCTTGACGGGCGCACGCCCGACGAGGCTTACTTCGGCACGCAAGCTATGGTGATGGCCGCATGGCCGTCGCCGACGGTTTTGTCGTCGCTCTGGTCGGGCTACGCCCTCCCGACGCAACGACAAAACCGTAAAGCCCCGCGTTCAGCATAACCCGGCAGGAATCCACTTAAATCCAGCGGGGCGCTGTCCAAACAACCGGGGCCAGCTCTATTTGCTCTCTAACCGAGCACACGAAATACAACAAATAGTCACAAAGGGTTAAACTAAGCCCCAAAGAGTGGCCCACACGCAACAGTGGCCGACGCATTGCTGGATTAACCACCCGGAACCCTTGTCGCACCCAACCCTACGCCGTACCAATTCACGTCAATTGGGGACTCTCAGGCGCCATTCATGTCATCTATTGCCAAGACCTATGCGTTGAAGTTTGCGTTTCTGGCCGCCGTTTTGGCGCTCGGGGCCTGTTCGACCAATCCCGGCTCGGGCCCGCTGACCGATGACGTTAACAACAAGATCCAGACCGAGAACGCACCGGCCTACGAGCTGGTGCCGCTCAATCCGGCGACCGTGAAGATCCTGCACACCCACGAACCCAAGGGGCTCGCCGGCGTGTTCACCGATCGCCGGCCGCCCGCCAGCATCGTATTCGGCATCGGCGACGTCGTCAGCGTCACCATCTTCGAAGCCGCGGCAGGCGGTCTGTTCATCCCGGCGGAAGCCGGCGTCCGTCCGGGTAACTTCGTGACGATTCCGGACCAGGCGGTGGACAATGACGGTTTCATCACCGTGCCTTATGCCGGGCAGGTCAAAGCCGCCGGCCTGACGGCGGTTCAGATCCAGCGCTCGATCATCGACAAGATCGGCAATCGCGCCATCGAGCCGCAGGCGGTCGTTGCGATGTCCTCGCAGCGCACCCAGCTCATCAGCGTGCTCGGCGAAGTCAATTCGCCGGCACGTTATCCGGCGAGCGCGGCGGGTGCGAAGGATCGCGTTCTCGATGCGATCACCCGCGCCGGCGGCATCAAGGGCCAGGGCTTCGAAACCTGGGTCATGCTGGAGCGTGGCGGACGGCGGGCCACCGTGCCGTTCGAAAATCTCGTGATGGCGCCCGAGAACAACGTCTATGTTCGCCCGGATGACAGCATCTATGTCTATCGCGAGCAGCAGAAGTTCCTGGCGTTCGGCGCCAGCGGCCAGAGCGGCGAGTTCAATTTCGATGCCTGGCGCATCAATCTCGGCGAAGCTGTCGGCAAGGCCGGCGGTCTCCTGGACGGTCAGGCCGATCCAGCTGCCGTGTACCTCTATCGCCGCGAGCCGCGCGATGTCGCGGCCCAGCTCGGCATCGACGTGAGCAGGTACACCTCGGACACGATTCCCGTCATCTTCAATGTCAACTTCCGTGATCCGGGCGGCTTCTTCCTCGCCACCAAGGTCATGATGAAGAACCAGGACATCATTTACGTCTCGAACTCGCGCAATGTCGAAGTTGCCAAGTTCCTCACCTACCTCCGTGTGATCATGGCGACCGGCAACGATGCCGTGAATCTCTCCAACAACGCACTGATCTTCCGCAACAACATCAAGCTGGCGCCGTAAGACGCCGACTTGATCGACCAAAGACGATGGCACCGGGGCTTTGTCCCGGTGTCATTTTCGTTTAGCGGACCAATCGGTATTGTTTCGGCCGATGGGCAAGTTCGGACCAAGGCGTCACTGAGCAGGACGCGCCCGTCGACGGTCACCCGCAGCGTTGCAAGGGGCTTCATGCGCTTTCGAGCATTCTGGCGTCTTCTGGCTCTCGTCCCTTTCACCGTCGCGCTGGCGCCGGGCGGGACAGCTCTCGGCGCTACCGCAGAGCTGGGCGTCCGCCATCGCATCGACGTGACGATCTCTGCCGAGCCCGATGCTCCTATCTTGTCGCGCCTCAAGGGAGCCAAGGGCGAGCTTTCATTCACCGTCCGCCTGTCGGCGAACTCCAAGGAGAGCAAGTTCTTCGGAAAGAGCTGGCCCCGCAAATTCGGACAGTAGCTTGAGTGGATTTTCTGCCTGACAGCGGCGAGGATTCTTGCTGCGAATCAGGAGCGAAGATGACGAAGAAGAGCCGCCGGACGCATTCTCCGGCATTCAAGGCGAAGGTTGCTTTGGCTGCGGTCAAAGGCGACAAGACACTGGCGGAGCTGGCGCAACTGTTTGATGTTCATCCGAACCAGATCACGATCTGGAAAAACCAGCTCCTGGAAGGCGCCGCCGGCGTGTTTGGGCATGACAAGACATCGGCCGAGACGCCGGTCGATTTGAAGGCGTTACATGCCAAGATCGGCGAGCTGGCGTTGGAAAACGATTTTTTGTCCGGCGCGCTCACCAAGGCGGGCCTGCTGAGCGCAAAGCGATGATCGACCGCGATCATGATCTTTCTATCGTGCGCCAGGCGAAGGTCCTGAAGCTGGCTCGCAGCACGGTCTACTATGAACCTCGGCCAGTTTCGGCCGAGGACCTTGCCTTGATGCGTTGGCTCGATGAGCTGCATCTCGATTATCCCTTCGCGGGAGCGCGTATGCTGCGATCGTTGCTGCGGCGGGAGGGCGTATACGCCGGTCGCCGCCACATCGCGACGCTGATGAAGCGCATGGGGATCGAGGCGGTCTATCGTCGCCCGAACACGAGCAAGCCGGCTCCGGGTCACAAGATCTACCCGTACCTGTTGCGCGGATTGAAGATCGAGCGGCCCGACCATGCGTGGGCAATGGACATCACCTACATTCCGATGCGGCGTGGCTTCGTCTATCTCGCGGCGGTCGTCGATGTGTTCAGCCGACGGGTCCTGGCCCATCGCGTCTCGATCACAATGGAGGCGGCCTTCTGCGTCGAAGCGGTCCAGGAGGCGTTGGCGAAGCACGGCAGGCCCGAGATTTTCAACACGGATCAGGGCAGCCAGTTCACCAGCCTCGAGTTCACCGATGTGCTGCTGGACGCGAAGATCGCCATCAGCATGGACGGCAAGGGCGCCTGGCGCGACAACGTGTTTGTCGAGCGGCTCTGGCGCACGGTCAAATACGAAGAAGTATATCTCCGCGCCTACGACAGCGTGTCCGAGGCGCGAGCGTCAATTGCCAAGTATCTGGCCTTCTACAATCAGGGACGCCCTCACTCGAGCCTTGACGGGCGCACGCCCGACGAGGCTTACTTCGGCACGCAAGCTATGGTGATGGCCGCATGACCGTCGCCGACGGTTTTGTCGTCGCTCTGGTCGGGCTACGCCCTCCCGACGCAACGACAAAACCGTAAAGCCCCGCGTTCAGCATAACCCGGCAGGAATCCACTTAAATCCAGCGGGGCGCTGTCCAAACAACCGGGGCCAGCTCTGTAATCCTCAACATTTGAATGACCACAATCGGTCTATTCCATTTCGTATGCTAACGGGCCTTTTCGATGCCAACGCGAGTTTTGTCAGTCTTCAGAAGGACGTCCGGCCCAACGACCGAGCTGGGTTACTTGTTCAAACCAATATCTTGGATGCCGCACAACATCTTAATGATTTTGGGGAGACCGCGGCGCTAATTTCTTGCCTCGATCTCGTCATCACTGTGGATACCAGCGTGGCTCATGTGTCAGCCGCGCTTGGAAAACCGACCTGGATTTTATTGCCTTTCATGCCGGATTACCGCTGGCTCCTCCACCGCGAGGATAGCCCCTGGTACCCGACCGTTCGCCTCTTCAGACAAAACGAAAGCCGGGAATACGGCAGCGTTATCGAGCGCATGCGTCGAGAATTGCAAGAGCTTGATCGGCAAATAACTTGATCTTGCAGAGCAGACAAGAGCCGCCTGGTATCTCGCCCATAGCTCCGTTGATGCAGGTCTGTAGTCGGGGGCAAAGCAGAAGTCATCGCCTCCGGTGCGGACTGCCGCCTTTGACCCTGAGCAGACTACAGATCGATCTTGTGGTAAGGCTTTCCCAGTCCAATTTTCCCGAACGGGTCAGCCTAACTTCGCCATGCCCAACATTCGTTTCGTTTCAATTTTGCTATTTCTCGCAGCATCAGCAATTGCTCACGGTGCGCTGCGAAGCGAGAACTGCGCATGACGGAGTTTTTGGCGATCATTTCAGAATACGCCCGTCAGCCTCAGGTGCAGGTCTGGTTTCTCCTCGGCATCCTTGTCGGCTCGATGTTCGGTCTCTACTTTCGTAAAAGCGCTGGGCCGCCGATAGTCAGCGCACTGGTTTTTTTAGCTCTCTTGTTGCCCGCGCGGTTTTTGACGCCCCCGACGTGGTTTACCATCACCTACGCTATGCTCTTTATCTTGACCGGTTTCATTGGCTTCTGCGCCGGTTGGCTCCCTGGACTACTGCTCGGTCGCGTTTGGGGCCTCGTATTGGACCGCACTAAGAGACAGGCTGCATCCCAGCCACCACACGATGCCTAGGCTTTCCAGCATGTCCGAAGCCAGAGACTGCGACTTCCGCTTGTGGCCGATTTTGTTGCAAAAGTCGGTTGAGACGAGCCGCGAACCGTGATTCCGTTGTGTTGACGCGAATCTCGGCGAGGTCGATCCATGATGGGCCGTGCGAAGAGTGACCAAGGTCAATTGTTCTACGAGTTTCATCTTGGCGACGCGGTTCCTGAAGATCATCTCGTGCGGAAGATCGATGCTGCTCTCGATCTGTCCTGGCTTCGCAGTGAACTAGCACCTCATTATTCGTCCACGGGTCGCCCGTCGATCGATCCGGAACTGATGATCCGGATGCTGGTCGTGGGATATGTCTTTGCGATCCGTTCGGAGCGGCTGATCTGCCGTGAAGTGCAGGTGAACCTTGCCTATCGCTGGTTCTGCAAGCTCGGGATCGAGGACGCTATCCCGGATCATTCGGCGTTCTCGCGCGCCCGCAACGAGCGCTTCCGCGAGGGAGATGTATTTCGCCACATGTTCGAACGGGTCGTGGAGGGGTGCATTGCGGCCGGTCTGGTTGGCGGCGATGGCTTTGCAGTCGATGCGAGCCTGATCCAGGCTGATGCCAACAAGCGACGCTCGATCGCAGGTCAGGATTGGCGCAAGGACCGCGACCCGCAAAGGTCCAGCCGCGCGGTGAAGGAGTATCTGGAGACCCTCGACGATCCGGCGTGGGGCGCCGCCAGCGATGTCGTCCCGAAGTTTGTCTCGCCATCCGATCCGGCAGCGCAGTGGACCGGCGCTCACAAGGGACCGGCATTCTTCGCGTACTCCGACAACTATCTCATCGACGTGAAGTTCGGCGTCATCGTTGATGTCGAGGCCTCCCGCTCCATTCGCCAGGCCGAGGTCGGAGCAGCGAGGACCATGATTGAGCGAACGGAGGAACGCTTTGGTCTCAAGCCGGAGCGGCTTATCGGGGATACCGCTTACGGGGCCGCTCCAATGCTGAACTGGCTGGTCGAGGAGAAGGGCATCGCGCCCCATATCCCCGTGTTCGACAAGTCGAAGCGGGATGATGGCACCTTCTCGCGCAGCGACTTTCGATATGACCCGACCAGCGATGTCTACCACTGTCCGGGCGGAAAGCGGCTTGGGACGAGCGGTACCGTGCACGAGGGCAAGACCCTTCTGTATCGCGCAAGCAAGCTCGACTGCAATGCATGCCCGCTCAAGCCGCAGTGCTGCCCAAAGGAGCCATCACGCAAGATCCCACGCGATATCCATGAGCATGCCCGAGACGTTGCCCGGTCGTTGGCTGGCACCAAGGGCTTCGAGCTCTCTCGGCGTCAGCGCAAGAAGGTCGAGATGAGGTTCGCACACTTGAAGCGCATCCTGAAGCTTGGTCGGCTCCGATTGCGCGGCCCGCAAGGTGCCCAGGATGAGTTTGTTCTAGCCGCCATCGCCCAGAATCTGAGGCGGTTTGCATCGCTGGTCGCACGTCCGCCACCGGCTCAGGCTCTGCGCATCGCGTAGCGTAGCGTCGAAGTTGCGTAAAATGCGTCAGGGCCAGCGCTTCAGAGCGCGGCTCAACGAAAGGCCCAAGGGCCAAATCCACTGCAGCCGACTTTTGCAACATAATCGGCCCTTCTCGGGAGTCCGACAACGTCCGCTTTCGCGCCGCTATTGGGGGACAAGCGGACATCGGTTCACGCGGCTAATTTATGAGTACGCGGCCTAGCACTACTTTGGCAGAATGTGTTTTGGCCGCTGTTTTTCAAGGATTTGCTTTCGGCAATATGGGCATTGCTGAGGCGGCGGCCGAAGGATGAGATCGACGATGGCATGGCGTACGGCGGGCATGGTTGGTTGAGGCGGAGGCCCGTTGATTCTTTTTTTTCCGCCCCGCGTATGCGAGGCGACGATGTTGCAGGAAGGCGTAGGCAATCATTGTCATAAGGGCGTGGCGATGAAGACCTTGCCATGATCGCCCTTCGAAGTGATCAAGTCCAAGCTCCTCCTTCAACTGTTGATGCGCCTGCTCACAAATCCACCGTGCCTTGATGGTGGCGGCCAGCGTGCGCAGATCCGTCGTCGCCGGAAGATTGGCGAGATAGTATTTGCTCTCCCCGGAGGCACGTTGCTCGCCAATGAGCCAGACTTCGTCGCCTGGGAGATGCTGCTGACCTTTATCCCATATCCGTTGCGGAGGGCCGTCGGCGGTGCGGACACGGAGGGCAGCAAATCGGGCTTTGAGCCGACCTTTCGTCCCGCTACGCCAACTCACGGTTTTCCATTTGGCGCTGGCCAGCATTTGTTCTGCCGCAATCGATAAGATATCGGGCACGTGGTGCTTTCGTGGTTTGCCACGGACTTTGGTGATCGGCCAAATGAGCTTCACATCGACGGGATACACTTTCTGGTGCCGAGGGATACCGACCGCCCAGGCTAGCCCGCGCTCTGTTAGCCCTTGTCGAAACGGTGCGCTGAGGCCGTATCCTGCATCCGCCAGCACACATCCAAAGCGCATGTTGGCTGCCATCGCGCGGTCAATCTCGGCCAAAGCGATCTCCGGCTTGGGACCGTGGCGTTCGGTGTTCGATTGGCACGCGAGCGCGCTTCAAACGTAAACGGTACGAGAGGCCCACGGAGCCACGGACTTGGTGCGGACGGCCTACGCACCGCGCTTGAAGCGTATAGGCATCCAGAACTGCCGGAGGGCCTCGACGGTTGCTGGAATGTTGCGCCAGGCGTTTTGGATGATGGGCTGCGTTCCCAGCGTGCGCCGGGCCGGGGGTAGCAAGGGTCGACCGGCGTCGTCGATGCAATGGACCAAGATCGGCCGCAGCATAAGGTGTTCGGTTCCATTCGGGGGGAGAAGCCGCGACCAGACGAGAAGCCGAAGCTTCATGACGGCGTAGAAGCCCATGCACCAGGGCTGCGGGTCGACTTCGCCGTCCGGTGATCGCACGAACAGCGGCTCGAAGCTCTCCGGTCTCGTCGACAGCGTCTCGCTGATAGCGTTGTGGCGCATCAGCGTGGCGGCGATTGCCGAGAACTCCTCGGTGTCGTGATTGAAGGCGTCGGGATCTACGCCGAGGAGCGGGCACACCCATTCCTCGGACGCCATCGAGACCGGCCCGGCGACGACCGCGGCCACCGCGCCATCGAGCATGGAGAGCGACGTCGCCCGCGGATGCCGAAGCGTCGGCGACCTGGCGCGCTTGCTGATCCATTGCCCGAGCCGTTCGAACGACATGGCATAGTCCGCCATCGTCGTCTTGCGTGCTTTTCGCGTTCCCCGCCCTTGCTTCGGCTTCGTCATGCCACGGCCCGCTTTTCGGCTTCGCGTGCGGCCTTCCAGTTCCAGGCCAGAAGTTCGTGAAGCTGGTTGGTCTTCGTGGCGCCGCTCACCATGCGATCGAGAACGTCGACGAGATACGCCTCGGGGTCGAGGCCATTCAATTTCGCTGTGTTAAGAAGCGAAGCGAGTATCGCCCAGGTCTCGCCCCCGCCTTCGTCACCACTGAACAACGAGTTCTTTTTTCCGATCGCAATTGGCCTGATCGATCGTTCGACCGTGTTGGTGTCCGGCTCGAGCCGCCCGTCATCCAGGAACGTCGTCAGGCCCTGCCAGCGTTCGAGCATGTAGTCGATCGCCTTGATGAGCGTCGAGCGGCGGGAGATCCCGTCCTTCACCGCGATCAGACGGGCCCTCAACGCCTCCATCAGCGGCTTCGTCTCGGCCTGTCGCGTCGCGCGGCGTTCCCCAGCATCGAGACCGCGGATCCTCTCCTCGATCGCGTAGACGGCCGCAATGCGCTCGATGACCTCCGCGGCGAAGGGTGAGTTCGTCGTCTTGTGCACCCTCACGAAGTTGCGGCGCGCGTGAACGAGACAATACGCCAGCTGGATCTGGCCCGACATCATCGCATCGCCCGCCAGCGAGGCGTAGGCGGCATAGCCGTCGACTTGCAGCACGCCTTCGAAGCCGGCTAACTGCGCCACGATCTCCTTTTTGCCGCGACCACCTGCGAACACGTAGGCGACCGCCGGCGGCGCCGGCCCCTTCCACGCCCGATCGTCCGTCGCGTGCGCCCAGAACTGGCAGATCCTCGTGCGGCCGCGTCCCGGATCGAGCACTGGCATCGGCGTCTCGTCGCAGAACAGCCGCTCGAAGCCGTGCATAGTCTTCAGTTGCAGATCGTAGAGGCCCCTGACCAGCCACGCCGCGCTCCCCATCCAGCGCGCCAGCGTCTGACGGTCGACGACGACACCCTGACCCGCCAGGATCTGCGTCTGGCGATAGAGCGTCGATTGCCAGGCATATTTGGCCGCGGCGATATGCGCGATCAGCGCCGTCGTTGCCATGCCGCCCTCGACGAGCCGCGCCGGTGCCGGGGCCTGGACAATCGGGCCCTCACAGGAGCGGCAGGCGTATTTTGGACGGATCGTGCGGAGCACGCGCAGCCACGCGGGAACCCGATCGAGCGCTTCGCTGCTCTCCTCGCCGATCCGATGCATCTGACCCGTGCAGCACGGGCACAGCGTGGACGCCGGCTCGATCACCCGCTCGACCCGAGGCAGATGCGCCGGCAGCGCGCCGATGTTGCGCTTCGCTTTGCGCCGCTCCGGCCGCGGCGCGTCCGGTTTGTCGTCATTGGCCGGGAGCTGTGAGCCGGCGGTCCGTTCCAGATCAAACGCGATCTGTTCGGCGCAGACGATCGCCGCGCGCTCCGATCGTGCGCCGAAGATCAGGCTCTTCAACGTGGCGATCTCTGCGCGCAGATCATCGTTCTCGCCTTCGAAAGCCAGCACCATCTCGGCAAGAGCCGCAGGGTCAGAGGGGAGATCTTCGGGGCGAAGCGCCATATCGCAGAGCTACACGAACGCACTCGCAATCGCCAGCAAAACAAGACGCTTCAGGCAACCTTCGTCGGCCGCTTCGTCACCTTCGGGACCACACGCGACCACTCCGCAAGACCTTCAATCAGCATCGCCAGTTGCGCCCCCGTCACCGGCATCGTACCCTCGCGAACAGGTGGCCAGGCAAAGCCCCCATTCTCCAGCCACTTCGTCGCTAGTACCCGGAATCAGAGCTGAGTGATACGGCGGCCTTTGAAACGGCGTTGACGGACCTTTTTCTTGGTCCAGACGAAGGGCTCGGCTCTGTCGTTGTATGCGTTGACGTAGGCATCGATGTGTTCCTGAAGCTGCTTGAGGCTCGTGAAGGAGGTGCCGCTGAGCGACTGCCCCTGCAAGATGGAAAACCATACTTCGACCTGATTGAGCCATGACGCACTTGTCGGCGTGAAATGAAATTGCACGTTGGGGTGGGCCTTGAGCCAGTCCTCGTTCTTTTTATGGGTGTTGAGGTTGTCGAGGATGACGTGAAGCTTGCGGTTCGGAAAAGCCGCGGTGACGCTGTTCATGAAATCGAGAAACTCGACGCGGCGCCGGCGTTTTGAATGGGTCGCGATGATCTTTCCGGTGGCGACTTCGAGCGCCGCAAACAATGTTGTGGTGCCATGCCGCTTGTAATCGTGGCTTTGGCCGGTCAAGGCGCGGCCATTGGGCAACTTCAGATAACCCTGCGCTCGCTCCAAAGCCTGGATCGAGGGCTTCTCGTCCACGCACAGCACAATGGCCTTCGCCGGCGGCGCGACATAGAGGCCGACAACATCGGCGGCTTTGGCCGTAAAGTTCGGGTCGTTGCTCTCGCACCAGGACTTGCGAGCCACCAGGTCAATCTTGTGGCTGCGCAGGAACCGCCAGACATATTGGACATCGACATCGCCCAGCGCCTCGGCCAGCAGGGGGCCGGTCCAGCGCGCAAACCCTTGCGGTGGCGGCTTATCCAGCAGCTTCAGAATCCGCTTGTCGGTCGTCTTCGTATAGATCGGCTGCTTGCCAGGCCGCGGCTTGTCTTGCAGCCCTTCAAGGCCATGGTCGGCATAGCGATGCCGCCAAAGGCTGACAATCCGCGGCTGGACCCCAACTTCCTTGGCGATCGACCGGGTGCTGCGCCCATCCGCCGCCAACAGAACTATCCGCGCCCGCTTCAAATCGCGCTGCAACGTCACCGGTGAGCGACAGCACGCCTCAAGCACCTTGCGATCTTTCCTCGAAAGGTGGACTTCTCTTGCTTCGGGTATCATCCCGACCTTGAATCACGACTCACGTTCCAAGAAAAGTGGGTACTAGAACCATTCCCGAGCCGTCAAAAACCAGTAGCTTCAAACGATCCGATCGCTTCGATCGGAAGACATAAACGTCACCGCTGTAGGGCTTGCCGCCTAATCCCTCCGCTACCAGCGCGACAAGGCCATGAACGCCTTTACGAAAGTCAATCGGCTGCGTCGCGACGAACACACGGACCATTGGACCGAAAGAGATCATCGCGTCGATCTCACCGCCGCCAGCACGCGCTCCAGCGTCGCGGCGTCGACGCCGACGGGCACGCGCACCGTCGCGCCCGCGATCATCACCTCGATCCGCTCGGCCGGATCCGTCAGAACATGCGCCTTATCGATCGCGTTCGGCTGCGCCTCGACGGCGGCCTGGAGCCTGACTTGCACGAACTGCGGCGCTTCGCTCGACGCGAGCCGCGCCTGGCGCCGCCACACACTGAGCAGTCCCCGGTTCACCCCGTTGCGTCGAGCCACCTCGGAAATGCTCGTCTCCGGATCGGCACTCTCGGCCACGATCCGCGCCTTCTCCGCATCGCTCCAACTGCGCCGTCGCCTCTCCCCTGTGATCACCTCGATCCGCTGATAGGAGGCGGCATCAAGAGCTGGCCCCGCAAATTCGGACAGTAGCTTGAGTGGATTTTCTGCCTGACAGCGGCGAGGATTCTTGCTGCGAATCAGGAGCGAAGATGACGAAGAAGAGCCGCCGGACGCATTCTCCGGCATTCAAGGCGAAGGTTGCTTTGGCTGCGGTCAAAGGCGACAAGACACTGGCGGAGCTGGCGCAACTGTTTGATGTTCATCCGAACCAGATCACGATCTGGAAAAACCAGCTCCTGGAAGGCGCCGCCGGCGTGTTTGGGCATGACAAGACATCGGCCGAGACGCCGGTCGATTTGAAGGCGTTACATGCCAAGATCGGCGAGCTGGCGTTGGAAAACGATTTTTTGTCCGGCGCGCTCACCAAGGCGGGCCTGCTGAGCGCAAAGCGATGATCGACCGCGATCATGATCTTTCTATCGTGCGCCAGGCGAAGGTCCTGAAGCTGGCTCGCAGCACGGTCTACTATGAACCTCGGCCAGTTTCGGCCGAGGACCTTGCCTTGATGCGTCGGCTCGATGAGCTGCATCTCGATTATCCCTTCGCGGGAGCGCGTATGCTGCGATCGTTGCTGCGGCGGGAGGGCGTATACGCGGTCGCCGCCACATCGCGACGCTGATGAAGCGCATGGGGATCGAGGCGGTCTATCGTCGCCCGAACACGAGCAAGCCGGCTCCGGGTCACAAGATCTACCCGTACCTGTTGCGCGGATTGAAGATCGAGCGGCCCGACCATGCGTGGGCAATGGACATCACCTACATTCCGATGCGGCGTGGCTTCGTCTATCTCGCGGCGGTCGTCGATGTGTTCAGCCGACGGGTCCTGGCCCATCGCGTCTCGATCACAATGGAGGCGGCCTTCTGCGTCGAAGCGGTCCAGGAGGCGTTGGCGAAGCACGGCAGGCCCGAGATTTTCAACACGGATCAGGGCAGCCAGTTCACCAGCCTCGAGTTCACCGATGTGCTGCTGGACGCGAAGATCGCCATCAGCATGGACGGCAAGGGCGCCTGGCGCGACAACGTGTTTGTCGAGCGGCTCTGGCGCACGGTCAAATACGAAGAAGTATATCTCCGCGCCTACGACAGCGTGTCCGAGGCGCGAGCGTCAATTGCCAAGTATCTGGCCTTCTACAATCAGGGACGCCCTCACTCGAGCCTTGACGGGCGCACGCCCGACGAGGCTTACTTCGGCACGCAAGCTATGGTGATGGCCGCATGACCGTCGCCGACGGTTTTGTCGTCGCTCTGGTCGGGCTACGCCCTCCCGACGCAACGACAAAACCGTAAAGCCCCGCGTTCAGCATAACCCGGCAGGAATCCACTTAAATCCAGCGGGGCGCTGTCCAAACAACCGGGGCCAGCTCTTCATGCCCGTCTTGATGTCTGTCTTGATGCATGGAACGAGCGTCCCTCGCGTTGTCAAATCCACGCGCGAGTCTCGCTCATCCCGTCCACCTAAACGAGGTGGGGTCGTCGTACCGCTATCCTTCAAACGGGGCATGTCGCTTGTCCAGCTGTCAGGCAGAAAGAGACGTAACGCGACCATCACTGGCACTTCGCCGCGCGCAAGCGTTAAAGACACCAGCGTTTGGCAATTTGCAGTTTTACCGAGAGCCGATGCGTATTGCGCCGCAACACCGACCGATCGCTCACCCTTCTTCGGCAGTGAGGTGTCATCAATAACCAGCACCGCATCCCTGCCGCCGACGAGTCGGTCCGCCTGGTTGAGCAGCTCTGTCTCCAGCGGCGTCGCGTCCCAGACACCGTCGGCAATGAAATGGTGCAACTGGTCGTAGTTGCTCGTGACAAGGCGTTCCGCCATCGGCTGAACGCTCTTGCGATCGCCAGGACCGATCAATCCCGCAACATACAGAGGACACATCCGCTGCCGGGTCTTATGACCCAGCCGGTCCAAGAACGGCATCAGCCAGCGTTCGAGTTCGTCTTCCCATCCCGGCATGGTCAGCCCTCCAAGAGCCGACCACCCATGAATCATTGAAAAATTGATTCGGGAATCTGGAGGGTTCTGTGAGGTCGCGCTCACGCGAGGGCGCGGCAAGCGCTTGTAACGCGACCTCATTGAAGCCGGATTGAACGAAGCCGCGGGAGAATATGCACGGTGGTGCGGCTATGGGGATAGTTTGAGATCGCGGGTTGCTATCGGCAGACTGCGGAGCTGACGCGGCGACGTTTTGGTTGCGCAATGGCGGCAACTTGAGACAGAGAGCATTTTACCGGCTGTAGCGATCGATGGCCCGCTGCATCGAACAATTTCCATCGCGCTGTTTGGCCGCACGGATTCGGCAGCGTCTGCGATGATCGAGACGATGGGATCATAATGACGAATGACGATCTTCGTGCACGGTATAAGTTGGCTCACGATGTGTCGCACCGGTACGATTGGGTGGGAGCGCCGGAACAGCTGAAGCTGTGTCGAAAGCGCTCGATGATGCGCATGACGCCACCACAATCAGGGCAGGCGGGAGCCTTGGCCCACGTCAGAGCGTCCGAATCCACAGGCGACGGCTCGCCATCGTTTGGCGGTGTCCGCTCACGATCGAGAAGTTTGCGGCAAAGAGCAAGTTTGGCAGCGCGATGGCCGTTGGCCATGAAGCCGAAGTGGCGGATGCGATGGAAGCCATCGGGCAGCGTGTGAAGAAGGAAGCGGCGGATGAACTCGTCGGGCTTGAGCTTCATGATCTTTGTCGCGCCATTCTGGCGGTAGTCCTTCCAGGTAAAGGCGACGTGATCCTCGTCGAGGGCGACGAGCCGGCTGTTGGCGATTGCAACGCGATGGGTATAGCGGCCGAGATAGGCCAGCACCTGCGCGGGGCCGCCGAACGGCCGTTTGGCGTAGACGACCCAGCTGATGCGCCGCATAGCGACGAGGTGAGCTGCGAAGGCGGCAGGCTCGGCCAGGGATGCGAGATCGCCGAAGAAGTTCAGGGTGCCGGCGTCGAAGGCGGCGGTCAGACGTTCGAGGAACAGGCGTCTGAACAGCCGGGCGAGCGGTTTGACGGCCAGGAAGAAGTTTGGTCGGCTGGCGATCCAGTGCGCGCTATCGGGCGAGAGGCCGCCGCCCGGCACGACGCAGTGGACGTGGGGATGGTGCGTCAGCGCCTGCCCCCAGGTGTGGAGGACGGCGCCGAGCCGGCGTGGATTGGCGGCGAGCGTCGACATTGCCTCGGCGGCGGCTTTGAACAGGATCGCATAAACGATGGCCTTGTTCTGAAAGGCGATCGCGGCGATCGGAGCCGGCAGTGTGAAGACGATGTGGAAATAGGGAACCGGCAGCAGGTCGGCTTCTCGCGCGGCGAGCCACGCGGCTCGGGCTGGCCCCTGACACTTCGGACAGTGCCGGTTGCGACAGGAATTATAGGCGATCCGCGTCATGCCGCAGTCGTCGCAAGCCTCCATGTGGCCGCCGAGCGCCTCGGTCCGGCACGCCACGATCGCGCTCATCACGCGCCGCTCGACCCGACCGAGATGACCGGCATGTACACGGCGATAGGTGTCGCCATGCCGGCGCAGAATATCGGCGATCTCGATGGCGGGCCTGTTGCAGCGGCTGTCGGGGCGGATCATCACCCGCATCCCGCCGCGGCCAGCGACAGGCGATCGAGCGGGCTCTGCGTCGCCCGGATCGTATCGGTGGCGACCTGCGTGTAGCGCGCTGTCGACGACAAATTATTGTGCCCGAGCAAGACCTGGATGATCCGGATATCGGTTCCGTTCTCGAGAAGATGCGTCGCGAAGCTGTGGCGCAGCGTGTGGAGCGTGACGCGCTTGGTCAGGCCCGCAGCCTTCACCGCCGACCGACAGGCGGCGTGCAACACGGTCTGATCGATCGGATGATCTTCGTCACGACCAGGGAACAGATAAAGCCGCGGCCGGGCGAGCCGCCAGTACGTGCGCAGGATACCCAGCAGCTGGGGCGACAGCATCACGTTGCGGTCCTTCGCCCCCTTGCCGTGGCGCACCTGGATGACGCCGCGGGCGCTGTCGATGTCTTCGATCCGCAGTCCCGCGACTTCGGAGGCCCTGAGTCCGGCCGCATAGGCCGTGGTGAGCGCGGCGCGGCTCTTCAGGCTGGACACGGCCTCGAGGAACTGAACCACTTCGTCGGCGCTGAGCACGACCGGCAGCTTGCGCGGTTCTCGCGCATAGGGAATGCGCTCCGGGATCAGTGCCTCGCCGAGCGTGACGCCGTAGAAAAACCGTAGCGCACAGACGATCTGGTTCAGCGCCGGCCATGAGATGCCGGTCGAGACCAGATGCACCTGGAAGGCGCGGACGTCTTCCAGCTCTAACCGGTCAGGCGATCGGCCAAAATAGCGGCTGAACTTCGAAACCGCGCTGATGTAGGATCGTTGCGTCGCCGGCGACAGATTGCGGACGGTCATGTCTTCGATCATGCGGCGGCGAAGAGGGCTCAAATCGGCCATCTCATACTCCTGTCTGAGGGGGTGGGCTCTAACACCCACATCCTCTCAGCCAGGAGGCGATCTACGCCACCTTGCCCCTCACGCCGCGGCAGCGGCTTCGTTCAATCCTATAAAACGCGGCAAAATCAACAATCTGCCAAAGTAGTGCTAGTGCGTGCCAACACTGTTCCAGACGAGGCCAAGGCCCGACAGGAACAACAGGCCGAGCACGACATCGCCGAAATGCTTGTCGCTCAGGGCGTGATAGACCCGGGCGCCGGCCCATGCGCCGATCAGCGTGCCCGGAAAGGCAACCAGTGCGAGCCAGACCACTTTCAGTTCGACCAGGCCTGACGCCGTCTGCAGCACCAGCGCGGTGGCGAGCACCGTGAAGTTGAAGAGCTGGAAGATGCCGCGACGCTCGTGCTTGTTCCAGCCACGGATGTTGGCCCAGAGGATCGGCAGCGGGCCCGAGAGTCCGGCGAGGCCGCCGAGAATGCCGCCGGCAAAGCCGATCGCTCCGTCGGCGATCCTGCCGCCGAACTTGAAGGCGAGGGGCCTCTTGTTGAGGTACAGCGCGCTCGAAAAGATCAGGAGCAGCACACCGACGCTCAGCTTGAATACCTTCGGATCGGCCGTGGCGACCATCATGGTTCCCAGCGGCACCCCGATCAGGCCTCCGATCAGGAACGGCCAGACCAGCGAGAGGTCGAAGCTTTTCCACATCGAGGGCAGCGTCGAGGTCTGTGCGATCACCGAGCAGATCAGCACCAGCGGTACCGCGAGCGAGGGCGGCAGGACGTAGAGCCAGATGCCGAGCGCCATCAGCGCCGTGCCGAACCCGGCCAGTCCCGAGACGAAGCCGCCGGCCAGCGCGCCGAACAGCAGCAGGACGTAGGTGAGCGTTTCCAACAGATTAGCCTTGTCGCAAGGGGCGATCCCGAGTTGTTGATCGCCATCGCTCGCATAGCATGCTTGCCGCCGTGCAGGTCAATCCATGCTGTACGCAAGCGTGATCTGCCGCGTCGGGCTTTCGCGGAAGACACGCCTACATGATGGCCGTACTTCAATCCCGGGGCCGCCCGACGCGATCAAGCGCCCGGATCGGTCGGTCCTCAATGCGATGATGGAGAATGACCATGACCCGCACCAAGATTGCCGTAGCAGCCGCGCTGCTGGCGGTCGCGTTGACGCCGACAATGGCCCAGGCACAGTTTTCCGAGCCTGCGGCCTATCAGGCGGCTCATCCTGATCGCGATGTGCTGAACGGCGGCCAGCTCACGCCTGCGGCGCGTGCGGCTCTCGGTCAGCGGGGAACGCCGGTCGATGCGTATGCATCGCAGGCCTATCCGTCACCTGTGGCACCCCCCGTGCGCTCCGGGCATCGCCGTCATCGCCGATGATCTAGACGATCTGCCTGGTGTCGGCAGGCTTCTGCAGCGCGCCGATCAGGATGCGCAGCGCCTCCGCCAATTCCGATCTGTTCCGTGCCGCCCCCAGCGAGACTCGTGCCGCATGCGGCGGTGCCCCGTCGACCGTGAAGGCATCGCCGGCAACGACCGCAAGTCCATTCCGCAGAAGATGTGCCGCGAGGTCGGGCCGGCCTTCCGGCAGCCGCAACCACAGATGATGGGCGGCGGGCCTGGCCAGGAATTGAAAGCCCTTCAGCGTGCGATGCGCGAGCTGCTGGCGGCCGACCGCCTCGTTGCGGATGGCGGCGATGATGCGATCGGCAATGCCGCTTTCGATCCAATGCGTCACCAGCGCAACCATCAATGGCGCCGGCATCTGAACGGTCGCCTGCAAATACGTGCGCATGTCCTGCTGCGCGCTGCTGTCGGGCGTCACCAGATAGGCGACGCGCAGCGCGGGCGCGATGCATTTTGACAGTGTGGTCGCGAGATAAGTTCGCTCCGGAATGAGGCCCGCGATCGGCGATGCCGAGCGGTCGAGCAGGCCGTAGGCGTCATCCTCGATCAAGGTCGTGTCGGCATCGCGAATGATCTTTGCGACGGCACTGCGCCGCTCGGCGGACAGCGTCGCGGTGGTCGGATTGTGCAGCGTCGGAATAAGATAGACGGCCTGTGGCCGGTGCGCGCGGCACGCCTTCGCCAGCGCATCGGGCAGGATGCCGCCGTCATCCATGGCGACGCCGACGAGCTTGACGCCGAGCCGTGCCGCGGCGGCCTTGATGCCGGGGAAGGTGAGGGCTTCCGTCAGAACGATGTCGCCGGGCCGCGCGAGATGGGCGAGCAGGTTGAACAGGATGGTTTGCGCGCCGGGGAAGATCAGGAGCCTGTCGGCCTGCGCATGCGGAACGCGTGCGCGCATCCAGCGCGCCGCGACCTCGCGCTCATGCGTGCTGCCGCCGGGCGGCTGATAGTTGAGATACGCCGTCAGGCCCGATTGCGCGCGGATGGCTTCCATGCCGGCGATGATGCGCTCGTCGAGCTGCGCCTCCAGCGGATGCGGCGGCACGTTCATCGAGAGATCGATCGCGACGGGATGCGGCAGGTCGACCGCGCGGCGCGCGCTGGTCTCCGACACGAACGAGCCCTGTCCGACCCGGGCTTCCATGATGCCGCGGCGCTGTGCCTCGGTATAGGCGCGCGTCACCGTGGTGAGGTCGATGCCGAGGGCTTTTGCGAGCGCGCGCTGCGTCGGCAATTGCTGGCCGCGCACCAGCCTCCCCGCAGCAATGTCGGCCTCCATCGCATCGACGATGCGCTGATAGCGCGGGCCGCTCAGCTCCGAGATTGTAGGGGTCCAATCCATGCAATTTAGCCCCATACCTTTGAATGTATGGATGCAAGATATTATTGTATGGATCGACGAAAAGGAAGAGGTGTGGTCATGGCGACGGTCTCTCTGGCAAAGGCGATGTGGCGCGGTTTCAGCGGCAAGTGTCCGAATTGCGGGGAAGGGCACATGTTCGGCCGTTTCCTGAAAGTGGCCGACGCGTGCGACCATTGCGGCGAGGAGCTGTTTCACCAGCGCGCGGACGACTTTCCCGCCTATCTCGTGATGGTCGTGGTCGGCCATCTCGTGGTGCCGGCGATCCTCGCGGTCGAGACCGCCTATGCGCCGCCGGAATGGTTGCAACTCGCGGTGTGGCTGCCGGTGACGCTGTTCGCCTCGCTCGCGCTGCTGCAACCAACCAAGGGCGCCATCGTCGGGCTGCAATGGCAGCTCGGCATGCACCGTTTCGAGGCGAGCAAGCAGCGGCGCGAGGCAGCCGAGCTTGCGCCGGTCCTGGTGAAGGCGGATACCCGCGCGGCCTGAGCGGCGTTTACATCGCGCGGCCGGCCGCTACACTCCGTCGTACCAACAAGAACGATGGAAACGCCGATGGCCGCACGCGCGAAGACCTTCCTGCTCTGTCATGGCGCGTGGTCCGGCGGATGGGCCTGGAAGAAGATGCATCCGCTGATGGCGCAGGCCGGCCATCGCCTGGTGGCGCCGACCTATACCGGGCTCGGCGAGCGCTCGCATCTCGCAAGCCCCACGATTGATCTGGAGACGCACATCCAGGACATCCTCAACGTCATCGCTTTCGAGGATCTCGGCGACATCGTGCTGCTTGGCCATAGCTATGGCGGCATGGTCGCGACCGGCGTCGCCGATCGCGCGCGCGAGCGCGTGACGCAGCTGATCTATCTCGACGCCTTCGTGCCGCGCGATGGCCAGTCGCTGTTCGATCTCAATGAGGGCGGCCGCGAGCCGATGCAAAGGGCAGCAAGCTCGGGCGACGGCTATCGCATCCCGCCGAATCCGCCGCCGCCGGACACGCCCCAAGCCGATCTCGACTGGCTCAATGCACGCCGCGTCCCAATGCCGATCAAGTGCTTCGAAACCAGGCTGAGGCTCGAACACGGCGAACCGGCGATGCCGCGCAGCTACATCTATTGCACGCGCATCCCGCCGGGCGACGTGTTCGGGCAGTTCGCCAAGCGGACGAAGAGCGAGGATGGCTGGCGCTATGTCGAGCTCGACGCGAGTCACGCGCCGAATGTCACCGCTCCCGAGGCGCTGATGGACGTGTTGGGGAAGATCGTCGCGTAACTCTCGCTCGTCATTCCGGGGCGCGACGAAGTCGCGAACCCGGAATCCATTCATCCACCGACACGGCCGCCTGATGGATTCCGGGCTCTCGCTTCGCGAGCCCCGGAATGACGATGGTGGCCAAAATGGTGAGGGGTCCGATGCGTTGGCACCGAACCCCTCGTCGCACATCAGCCGGCCTGTAAGCCGGGTTCTGTAGGGCACCGTCCGCTTGCGCGAACGATACGTGACGGCCATTCCTCTGGGACCATGTTTGCACACGGCCTCGAGCAACCTACCCGGACGGCGGGCCTGACATCGCCCCGCGGCGTTATCGCTTGCGCGAACAGCCCGCTTAAGCCGTCCCTATTCGGTTTTGCTCCCGGTGGGGTTTGCCATGCCGGCTCCGTTGCCGGAACCGCGGTGCGCTCTTACCGCACCTTTTCACCCTTACTTCCTCCGAGGAGGGAGCGGTTCGTTCTCTGTGGCACTTTCCCTGGGGTCGCCCCCGCCGGACGTTATCCGGCACCGCATGTCAAGGGAGCCCGGACTTTCCTCCCCGGCGGCCTTTCGGCACGTGCCGGAGCGGCCGTCCAGCCGACTGACGTATTACGCATGGGGCATTTGTGACGGTTTCGTCAAGCTGATATCGCGACGCACGCTTCGCCCGCAAATAATCTATCCTGAAGATGTCGTTTGGTGCGTGTCCCGTTCGACTGGATGTCGACAACACGGCCGAGCAACAGGAGTGAAGCAATGCAATATCTGCTGATGATCTATCAGAACGAGGTCGAGTACGCGAAGAACGACGCGGCGACGAGCCAGAAGATGCTGGCCGAATACCAGGCCTTCACGCAATCCATCATCCAGAGCGGCAACTTCAAGGCCGGCGACCGCCTGCAGCCGACCACGACCGCGACGACCGTGCGCGTGCGCGAGGGCAAGACGCTGACGACCGATGGTCCGTTCGCGGAAACGCGTGAGCAGCTCGGCGGCTACTATCTCGTCGAGGCGAAGGATCTCAACGAGGCCATCGGGATCGCGGCGCGAATTCCCAGCGCACGCATCGGCTCGATCGAGGTGCGGCCGATCTGGGTGTATGAGAAGTGACGGCTCTCACCTTCGTCATTCCGGGATGCGCCGCAAGGCGAAGGCCCGGAATCCCCATCCCCGAATCGTGGTTATGGATTCCGGGCTCGCGGCTTTGCCGCGCCCCGGAATGACGAGAGGGGATGATCGCCTGACATGACCCCTGGCGAGATCGACAAAATCTTCCGCGACGAGGCGGGGCGGGCGCTGGCCACGCTGATCCGTCTCGTCGGTGATTTCGATCTCGCCGAGGACGCGCTCCAGGATGCTTTTGCCGTCGCCCTGGAACGCTGGGCGGGGTCTGAGGTCCCCGGCAATCCGCGCGCCTGGCTGGTCAATGTCGCCAAGCACAAGGCGATCGACCGGATTCGCCGCCAGGCCGTCTTCCGCGGCAAGCAGCAGGCGCTGGTGCATGAGCTCGAGCTCAACGCGCAAGCCGTCGACGAGCCGACGGCAACGCTCGACGACGACATGCTGCGGCTCATCTTCACCTGCTGTCATCCCGCGTTCGCGCCCGAGGTCCAGGTCGCGCTGACGCTCCGCACCATCTGCGGGCTGTCGACAGCGCAGGTCGCGCGCGTTCCTCGTGGGCGAGGAGGCAATGGCGCAGCGGCTGGTCCGCGCCAAGCAGAAGATCAGGCTTGCCGGCATCCCCTATGAGGTGCCCGAGCGCGACGCGTTGGCGCCGCGGCTCGATGGCGTGCTCGCCGTGATCTATCTCGTCTTCACCGAAGGCTATGTCGCGACCGAGGGCGCGGACCTGATGCGGCCCGATCTTGCGGCCGAGGCCATCCGGCTCGGCCGCTTGCTCGATCGGCTGATGCCCGATCGCGCCGGCATCAAGGGGCTGCTGGCCCTGATGCTGCTGCACGATGCCCGCCGCGCCGGGCGCGAGACGCCGGCCGGCGACATCGTGCTGCTCGAAGAGCAGGACCGCTCGCTGTGGGATCGTGCGCAGATCGATGAGGGCTTGCGTCTGGTCGACGATGCGTTGCGCGTGCCCGGCCGGCCGCAGCCCTATGCGGTGCAAGCCGCGATCGCCGCTCTGCATGCGCGTGCGCCGAGCTTTGAGGAAACCGATTGGCCGCAGATTGCGGGACTCTACGAGGTTTTGCTGCGCATCAACCCGTCGCCGGTGATCGAGCTGAACCACGCCGCGGCGGTGTCGATGGTCGATGGGCCGGCGCGAGCGCTCGATCTCGTCGATGCGATCACCGCGCGCGGCGGGCTTCGCGGCTATGAGCTGTTGCCCGCAGTGCGCGCGGATCTGTTGCGGAGGCTCGGGAGGACGGAGCAGGCGCGCGAGGCCTATCATGCGGCGACGGAGGCGACGCAGCTCGAGCCGTTGCGGAGGCTCTATGCGCGAAGGATGAGGGAGATGGAGTGATGCTCTCGTGCCCCGGACGCAGCGCAGCGCCTCTATGGCGATGCGCTGCAGAGCCGGGGCCCATCTCGTCGCAGCGGGCTGCATCGCCGATTGTGTCGCGGCTCGCGCTTCGCGCGTCCGGGACACGAGAGTGAACCGCGTGGCCTACGCCGTCACTTCGACGCCACCGTCGTTTCTTCCGCCGGCAGGCTCGCCAGCAGAGCCTGCAACGTCGACAGCGTCGAATGATCGGCGACGCCATCGAGCCGCGCCGGACGGAAATGGCGCTGGAAGGCGATGACGACTTCCATCGTCGCGGCGTCGTATTTGCCGGTCAGCGGCACGCCGTAGCCGTATCTGGCGAGCGCCTGCTGCATGCTCAGCACGGCGTCGCTGATGGTGCCGAGCATCAGAGTCTCACCGCGCACGATCGGAGAGGGCGTGACCCAGTGGCCGACGCCGGAATTGGCCAGCGAATGCCATGGAAATTTTTCGCCGGGATCCTTCTTGCGCGCGGGCGCAACGTCGGAATGGCCGAGCACCCGGTGGGCCGGCACCTTGCGGCGGAGCATGATGCCGCGGCACAGCGCGATCACGGCGGCGATCTGGCGCAGCGGAAACTCGGGATAGCCCCAATCGTGGCCGCGATTGATGATTTCGATGCCGATCGAGCAGGAGTTGATGTCGTCCTCGCCGGCCCAGGAGGAGACGCCTGCGTGCCAGGCGCGCTTGGCCTCGGGCACGCATTGCACGATGCGGCCGTCCTCGAGCACGACATAATGCGCCGACACTTCGCTGCCCGCCGTGCACAGCCGTGCCAGCGCGCCCTCGACATCGGGCATGCCGGTGTAGTGCAGCACGATCATGTCCGGCTGCCGTCCCTTGTTGCGCTCGCCATGATTGGGCGAGGGGATGATGTCCGAGACGATCGACGAGTCGGGCTCGAACGTCCGCAAGCTCGCCACGGTCTTGGGAACCGGAAGAACGCGTTGACGCTTCGAATCAGATCCAGACGGTGTGGACGAACCGGAGGGCATGAGCAGCTCGAACGAACGGAGAGTGGGGCAAGCCCTTCTCTTTACTATTCCTTTACCGTCCACCGGACGCAATCGCGCGGCGCGGTTAACGGATGCATTTCGGCGATGTGTGTGGATGAGGCATCACCCCGCTCGTCACCTTTACGACTTGTATCGAGTCGAGCAACGCTTTCTTAACGCTAAGGGCCGTTACTGAGGGATGAAGTGCCGACCCGCGTCCAGAGGCGGCCAAAGCGTATTTTGGCTCGAAATCCCATGGCTGCCCGACAAATTCCGCTGGGAACACTGGGTTTGTGGCCTGGGACGACCGGGCCCGGTAACCATGCTGGACGAGGGCTTTGTCGTGGAACCGCCGCGACGCGTAATGATTCGAGGCGTTATGGGCTTGTTCGTCCCCGATCTTGCTTGGATGTCAGGCCGGTCGGTCGGCAGGCGTTTCGCATGAGCTCGGTTCCGCACATCCCCGTTCTTGGTCGGGAGGCCATCGCGCATCTCGCTCCGCGCGAGGGCGGCGTCTATGTCGACGCCACTTTTGGCGCCGGCGGCTATAGCCGCGCGATCCTGGAAGTGCCGGGAACCCGACTCATCGCCATTGATCGCGACCACACTGCGATTGCCGGCGGTGCCGACCTGGTCGAACGCTCCGCGGGCCGGCTGATGCTGGTCGAGGGCCGCTTCTCCAGTCTTGCCGAGGTCTGCGCGGCGCAAGGCGTCGAGGCGATCGACGGCGTCGTGATGGACGTCGGCGTGTCCTCGATGCAGCTCGACCAGGCCGGCCGCGGCTTCTCGTTCCGCCTCGACGGTCCGCTCGACATGCGGATGGGGCAGACGGGCCCGACCGCGGCCGACGTGGTCGCGCGTGCGTCGGAAGGCGATCTCGCCGACATCATCTATCTCCTCGGCGAGGAGCGGCATTCGCGCCGCATCGCACGCGCCATTGTCGCGGACCGCCTGGAGACCCCGTTCACCACCACGCGCGCGCTTGCCGATCTCGTCGGAAGGGTGGTTCGCTCCAAGCCGGGGGACATTCATCCGGCAACGCGGACGTTCCAGGCGCTGCGCATCTTCGTCAACGAGGAGCTCGACGAGCTCCAGGCCGCGCTCGCGGCGGCCGAACGCATGCTCAAGCCCGGCGGCCGCCTCGTCGTGGTCTCGTTCCATTCGCTGGAAGACCGCATCGTCAAGAATTTTCTCACTGAGCGCTCCAGGACCGGCGGCGGTTCGCGACATCTGCCGGAAGTGGCGCAAGTGACGCCGAGCTTCCGGGTTCTGACGCGGCGGCCCATCGTCGCCGGCGAAGACGAAGTTGCGCATAATCCGCGCGCGCGCTCCGCAAAGCTGCGCGCCGCCGAGCGCACCTCGGCGCCGGCGCACGAGACCGACGAGGCATCGCCCTGGCCGAAACTCTCCGACGTGATGAGGGGCGGCTAGCGCATGCGCATCATCCACCTCCTCGTCATCGGTGCGCTGATCTTCGCGGCGGCCCATGTCTACCGGATCAAGATGGACTCCACGGCGCGCACCGAGAAGGTGCTGCGGCTGCGTGCAGAGATCCGCGAGGAGCGCGACGCGATCGCGGCGCTACGGGCCGAGTGGGCCAAGCTCGATGCCCCGCTGCGGCTGCAAGGCCTGTCCGACCGGCATCTGCACCTCAAGCCGGTCAATGGCACGCAATATGACTCGCTGAAGAATCTGCCGGAGCGCCCGCCGCGGATGTTCAGGCCGGGCGATCCCGATCCGATCGGGGCCATGCTAAACGCCATCGAAGCCGCGAGCGATCCCGATACCGTGACGGGCTCCGTGCCTCAGACCGAGGACAAGCAATGAGCGCGGCAACGCCTGCAAAACCGACCGAGAAGCCGGCTGAACCGTGGCGGCAGCGGCTGATCCGCAGCCTGCTCTACGGGCGCAATGTCGATCGCGCCGTGAAGGCGCGAGCGCGCGTGGGCCTTGCGATACTCGCCTTCGCTTCGGTCTATGCCCTGATCGGCGGGCGGCTCGTGATGTTCGCGATCGGCGCGGACGCCCACGGGGCGCGCCGCGCCGCGGCGCAGGAGGTGGTTGCGACCGCGCGGCCCGACATCGTCGACCGCAACGGCGCGATCCTTGCGACCGACGTCAAGGCCGCGAGCCTGTTCAGCGAGCCGCGCCGCATCATCGACAAGGATGAGGCGATTGAGCTCCTGACCGCGACCATTCCCGACCTCGACGAGGCCGAGGTGCGCGAGCGCCTGAAGTCGCGCAAGGGCTTCGCCTGGCTCAAGCGCGAGGTCACGCCGGCGCAGCAGCAAGCCATCCACAAGCTCGGCCTTCCCGGCATCGGCTTCCTGCGCGAGAACAAGCGCGTCTATCCGACCGGCAACGAGGTCGCCCACATCATCGGTCTGGTCAACATCGACAACCAGGGCATCGCGGGCCTGGAGAAGTGGCTCGACAATCAGGGGCTCGCCGATCTCCACCGCGCCGGCTTTGCCACCGACCGGCTGCAGAAGCCGATCGAGCTCTCGGTCGATCTGCGCGTCGAGCATGCGCTGCGCGACGAGCTCCTCAAGGCCAAGGACAAGTTCCACGCCAAGGCCGCCTCCGGCATCGTCTCCAACGTCAAGACCGGCGAGATCGTGGCGATGGTCTCGCTACCGGATTTCGATCCCAACAATCCGAAGGAAGCGCACGACCCCGATCGCATCAACCGGCTGACCACCGGCGTCTACGAGATGGGCTCGACCTTCAAGGCGTTCACGCTGGCGATGGCGCTCGATTCCGGCAAGATCAACTTGAATTCGTCGTGGGATGCGCGCGGAAACCTGCACTACGGCAAGTTCACCATTCACGACAGTCACCCGCTCGGGCGTTTCATCAACACCAAGGAAGTGTTCACCTACTCGTCCAACATCGGCGCGGCGCGCATCGCGCTCAGCCAGGGCGTGGAGGCGCACAAGGCGTTCCTCGGCAAGATGGGCCAGTTGACGCGGCTGCGCACCGAGCTGCCGGAGAGCGCGGCACCGCTGATACCGCGCCGCTGGGGTGAGCTGAACACGGTCACCATCGCGTTCGGCCAGGGCATGTCGGTGGCGCCACTCCAGGCGGTGATGGGCATCAACGCGTTGGTGAACGGCGGCTATCTGATTCCGCCGACATTCATGAGGCGTAGTGAATCCGAAGCCATGGCGATGGCCAAGCGCGTGATCAAGACGGAGACCAGCGACAAGATGCGGTTCCTGATGCGGCTCAATGCCGAAATCGGCACTGCCAAGACCGCCGACATCAAGGGCTACTACGTCGGCGGCAAGACCGGCACGTCCGAAAAGGTCATCAACGGCCGCTATGCCAAGAAGCGCGTGCTCAACTCGTTCACCGCCATCATGCCCTGCGACGATCCGAAATATCAGATCCTGATCATGCTGGACGAGCCTCAGGCGATACCTGAAACGAAGGGCTTCATCACGTCCGGCTGGAACGCGGTGCCGACCGGCGGCAGGGTGATCGAGCGGATCGCGCCGCTTTTGGGCGTCGAGCCGCGGTTCGACCTGCCGCCGTCCGACCGCCTTATTCTTGCAGCATCCAGGACAACCCAGTAATCAACCGGGTGGGCCATCGCCGGTGCTGAGTCGGGATTTTCCAAGGGATTCGGCTTTCCGGCAGGGCATGGCGACTGGAAGACCATGAAGCTGCGCGACCTCCTAGGCCAGGATGTTCTGGGCGATGATGCCGCGATCGAGCCCGCTGTTGCGGCGCTCGACGTGAGCAGCATTGCGCTCGACAGCCGCATGGTCAAGCCGGGCGATCTCTTCTTCGCACTCGCGGGCAGCAAGACCGACGGCGCTCGCTTCATCGATGCGGCAATTGCCGGGGGCGCGATCGCGGTCGTTGGCGACCATGCGCCTGCGGCGACCAGGGTGCCGTTTATCACTGTGGCCAATCCGCGCCGCACACTGGCGCTGGCCGCGGCAAAGTTCTTTCCCGCGCAGCCCGCGACGATCGCCGCCGTCACCGGAACCAGCGGCAAGACCTCGGTCGCGGCCTTCACACGTCAGATCTGGGAGCGGCTGGGGCATGCCTCCGCCAGCATCGGCACCATCGGTCTCGTCTCGCCCAAACGCACCGTCTACGGCTCGCTGACGACGCCGGACCCGATCGCGCTGCACCGGCAGATCGACGAGATCGCGCGCGAGGGCGTCACCCATCTCGCCTTCGAGGCCTCCTCGCACGGGCTCGACCAGTATCGCCTCGACGGCGTGCGCGTCTCCGCCGGCGGCTTCACCAACCTCTCGCGCGACCACATGGATTATCATCCGAGCGTTGCGCATTATCTCGCCGCGAAGCTCCGCCTGTTCCGCGAGCTGGTGCCGCCGGGCGGCGCCGCGGTGATCTCGGCCGATCATGATTGCTCGGCCGAAGCGATCGACGCCGCCAAGGCGCGCGGCCTGCGCGTCATGGCGGTCGGCCGCAACGGCGACGGAGCAGGCGAGGGCATCCGCCTCACGGAGGCCGTGGTCGAAGGTTTCGCGCAAAAGCTCACGCTCGAACATCGCGGCAAGCGCTTCGCCATCCGGCTGCCGCTGGTCGGCGAATTCCAGATCGAGAACGCGCTGGTGTCGGCGGGCCTTGCCATCGGCACCGGCAGCGATGCGGCGAATGTGTTCGCAACTCTCGAACATCTCGAAGGCGCCAAGGGCCGGCTCGAGCGCGTCGGCGAGCGCAACGGCGCACCGATCTTCGTCGATTACGCGCACAAGCCCGATGCGCTCGCGAAGGCGCTGCAGGCGCTGCGGCCTTATGCGAAGCGCAGGCTGGTCGTCGTGTTCGGCGCCGGCGGCGACCGCGATGCCGGTAAGCGTCCGATCATGGGCGAGATCGCGGCCGAGAACGCCGACGGCGTCATCATCACCGACGACAATCCGCGCAGCGAGAAGCCGGAGGCGATCCGCGCCGCGATCCTCGCCACCGCGAAGGGCGCCCGGGAAATCGGCGACCGCACCGCCGCGATCCGCGCCGCGATCGAGGAATTGGAAGACGGCGATGCGCTGCTCATCGCCGGCAAGGGGCACGAGACCGGGCAGATCGTCGGCGGAGAAGTTCTGCCCTTCAGTGATCACGAGGCGGTTGCCGCCGCACTAGCGTCGAGGATTGCATGAGCGCGCCAATATGGACGGTTGCCGAGGTCGCGCGTGCGCTGGGCGTCACCGGATCATTCCCGGACACGGGAATCGACTTCATCACGCAGGACAGCCGGCTGGTGAAGCCGGGCAGCCTGTTCGTTGCGCTCAGCGGCACGCCGAGCGGCGGCTTCGTCTCGGCCTTCGCCAGCGCGCGCGACGGCTGGGAGTTCGCGGACAAGGCGGAAGCTTCGGGCGCGGTCGCGATGATCGTGCCGCACGAGATCGCCGGCATCCGCATTCCGCAGATCGTCGTCAGGGACACGCTGATCGACGGTCTCTGGGGCCTTGCACGTGCCGCACGCGCGCGCTTTGCCGGACCGGTGATCGGGCTCACCGGAAGCGCCGGCAAGACCAGCACCAAGGAATTTCTCGCCGCCTATCCGAACGCCTATGCGAGCCCGTCGAGCTTCAACAATTTCTGGGGCGTGCCGCTGACGCTGTGCAATGCCAGGCGAGATGCCAGCCTCTGGGTCGTCGAGATGGGCATGAACCAGCAGGGCGAGATCGCGCGGCTCAGCGAATTGACGCGCCCGACGGTCGCGCTCGTCGTCAACGTGCAGCCCGTGCATCTGGAAAAGCTCGGCTCGCTGGAAGCCATCCGGCGCGAGAAGGTGTCGATCGCGTTCGGCCTGCCCGAGAATGGTGTGCTGGTGCTGCCCGCCGGGATCAAGGCGCCCGAGTGGAAGGGCAAGGTCGTGCGCTTCGGCGGCGAGCATGCCGAGGTGCACGAGGTCGCGCACGCGCCGCACGGCGAGAGCTGGCAGGTCGTGGCCGCGATCGGGAAGAAGGAGATCGCCTTCAGCCTCACCCCTGGCGCGCCGCACCGGGTGCACAATGCGCTGGCAGCACTTGCCGCCATTCATGCTGCGCATCTCGACGTCGCGACGCTCGCGATCAAGCTCGACCGCGTCGGCATCATGACCGGCCGCGGCGTCGAGCAGGCGGTCGGCGATATCACCGTGATCGACGACAGCTTCAACGGCAATCCGGCCAGCGTGGCGGCTGCGCTGCAAAGCCTCCAGGCGCGCCACGTGAGCGAAGGCCGCCGCATCGCGGTTCTCGGCGACATGCTCGAACTGGGCGAGGACGCACCGAGCTACCATACCGGCCTCGCCAAATATCTCGAAGGCATCGACGGCGTCTACTGCGTCGGTCCTCTGATGCGCCACCTCTACGACGTGCTGCCATCAGGCAAGGGCCTCGGCTGGCACGATGATCCGGCCACGCTGAAGCCGGGCGAGGTTGCGAGCCTGCTGAAGGCAGGGGATGTCGTGGTTGTCAAGGGCAGCAAAAAGATGTTCTGGGTCAACAAGTTCGTGCCGGGCCTGATGACCGCCTTGCAGGCGAAGGCGTAAACTGCTTGGAAGGCGCTGTTCCCGAATCCCACCCTTTGTGGCGCGAAGCCGTCCGTTTTCCCAGAGGTCGCGCGACCCATGACGAAGACCAGCGAATGCCCGTGAGGCACGTCGAGGCCAAGATAACGGCCACGAACAAGGCCAAGGCTGCGTGTGCAAAGGCGCCATAGGACCGTCTGAATGTTTTACTGGCTGATCGAGCTTTCCAACACATTTCCGGGCTTCGGTGCCGTTCGCACCTTCCTGAACGTCTTCCGCTACATCACCTTCCGCACCGGCGGGGCGGTCGTGACCGGCGCGCTGTTCGTGTTCCTGTTCGGGCCCTGGATCATCGACCATCTGCGCATCCGCCAGGGCAAGGGCCAGCCGATCCGCTCCGACGGCCCCCAATCGCATCTCGCCAAGAAGGGCACGCCCACCATGGGCGGGCTGATGATCCTGTCCGGCCTCACCGTCGGCACGGTGCTGTGGGCCAATCCGCTCAACCCCTATGTCTGGATCGTGCTGGCGGTGACGCTCGGCTTCGGCTTCGTCGGCTTCTATGACGATTACCTCAAGGTGACCAAGCAGACCACGACCGGGTTCGGCAGCAAGCTTCGCTTGCTGATCGAGGCGGTGATCGCGCTGGTTGCCTGCTACGCGCTGGTGCGGCTGAACCGCGATCCCGCCTCGACCGCGCTGACGATCCCGTTCCTCAAGGACACCGTGCTGCATTTCGGCTGGTTCTTCGTCATCTTCGGCGCCTTCGTCATCGTCGGCTCCGGCAACGCGGTGAATCTGACCGACGGCCTCGACGGCCTCGCCATCGTGCCGGTGATGATCGCGACCGCGAGCTTTGCGATGATCGCCTATCTCGCCGGCAACGCCGTGTTCGCCGAATATCTCCAGATCAAATATGTCGCCGGCACCGGCGAGCTCGCGGTGCTCTGCGGCGCGCTGCTGGGTGCCGGCCTCGGCTTCCTCTGGTTCAACGCGCCGCCGGCCTCGATCTTCATGGGCGACACCGGCTCGCTCGCGCTCGGCGGCATGCTGGGCGCCATCGCCGTCGCGGTGAAGCACGAGATCGTGCTCGCCGTGATAGGCGGCCTGTTCGTGCTGGAGGCGGTCTCCGTCATCGTGCAGGTGGTGTCGTTCAAGCTCACCGGAAAACGCATCTTCCGGATGGCGCCGATCCACCACCATTTCGAGCAGCTCGGCTGGACCGAGCCGCAGATCGTGATCCGCTTCTGGATCATCTCGGTGATGCTGGCGCTCGCCGGGCTGTCCACGCTGAAGCTGCGGTGATGGTCACGCGATGATCCCTGTCACATCCTTCGCCGGCAAGACGGTCGCGGTATTCGGCCTCGGCGGCTCGGGGCTTGCCTCCTGCCATGCTCTGAAGGCGGGCGGCGCCGAAGTGATCGCCGCTGACGACAATGCCGAGAACGTCGCCAAGGCCGTGCAGGCAGGCTTCATCAGCGCGGATCTGCGCAACGTCTCCTGGACCAATTTCACCGCGCTCGTGCTCGCGCCCGGCGTGCCGCTCACTCATCCGGTGCCGCACTGGAGCGTGCTGAAGGCGCGCGAGGCCGGTGTCGAAGTGATCGGCGATATCGAGCTGTTCTGCCGCGAGCGGCGCCGACACGCGCCGGACGCACCGTTCATCGCCATCACCGGCACCAATGGCAAGTCGACCACGACGGCGCTGATCGCGCACCTGACGAAATTCGCCGGATACGACACCCAGATGGGCGGCAATATCGGCACCGCGATCCTGTCGCTGGAGCCGCCGCGCACGGGCCGCGTCCACGTCATCGAGATGTCGTCCTACCAGATCGACCTCACGCCCTCGCTCGATCCCTCCGTCGGCATTTTGCTGAATGTCAGCGAAGACCACATCGACCGGCATGGTACGATCGAGCACTACGCCGCCGTGAAGGAGCGCCTCGTCGCCGGGGTGCAGGCGGGCGGCACCTCGATCGTCGGTGTCGATGACGGCTATTGCCGCGACATCGCCGACCGGCTCGACCGTGCCGGCAAGAACGTGGTGCGCATCTCCGTCAAGAACCCGCTCGCCTCGGGCATTTACGTCGAGCACGGCACCATCGTGCGCGCCTCGGGCGGGGCCCGCAGCGAGATCGCCGCGCTCGGCGGCATCGGCTCGCTCCGCGGCCTGCACAACGCACAGAATGCGGCCTGCGCCGCTGCTGCCGCGCTCGCGATGGGCATCGGCCAGGACGTGCTTCAGAACGGCCTGCGCAGCTTTCCCGGCCTGGCGCATCGCATGGAGCAGGTCGGCCGTCGCGGCAATGTGCTGTTCGTCAACGATTCCAAGGGCACCAATGCGGACGCCACCGCGCATGCGCTGTCGTCGTTTTCGGAGATCTTCTGGATCGCCGGCGGCAAGCCGAAGGCCGGCGGCATCACGAGCCTCACCGGCTTCTTTCCCCGCATCCGCAAGGCCTATCTGATCGGCGAGGCCGCACAGGAATTTTCCGGCACGCTCGGCGCGGTCCCGCACGAGATCAGCCAGACGCTCGACGTCGCTGTCGAGCACGCCGCGCGCGATGCGGAAGCCTCGGGGCTTGCCGACGCCGTCGTGCTGCTGTCGCCCGCCTGCGCCTCCTTCGACCAGTACCGCAACTTCGAGATCCGAGGCACCAAGTTCCGCGAGCTGGTTCAGGCGCTGCCGGGTGTGAAGCCGGTGGTGTGAGTTATGTCGCGGCGACGCTGGATCGGAATTGTCGTCGCTGCTCTTGCTGTTCCAGTCGCCGCGGGTTTTGTCTTCGTTGTTGCCGTCGACAATCTCATGAGTGGCTTCGGTGCGTGCCGCGTCGTTCGCCAGCGCGCATTCGCCTCGCCTAGCGGCAGCAAGCTGGTTGTCGTGGTCTGGAAGTCATGCGGCGCGACGGTACCCGACAGCACGCAAGCCAGCATCATCGCGCGCGGTCGGACGTTCTCGCCCGAGAGCACGCCGACCTTTCTCAGCGTGCGCGAGCACCTTGATGTTGTCGTCGCGTGGAGCAGTGAGCGCGCGGTCAGGATCGGGTTCATTCCCGGGCCAGATCAGATCTACAAGCGCGATCAGCGCGCGGGGGACGTTGCGATCAACTACGAATAGGGCTCTCGTGTCCCGAACGCGGTGCGGCACGAAGTGACGCTCCGCAGAGCCGGGACCCTGGCCGCTACACGATACACTGCCGCGATATGGGCCCGGCTCTGCAGCGCATCACGCCGCAAAGGGGCGGCACGCTGCGCTGCGTCCGGGGCACGAGACTCTCCACAACTTGATCCATCATGTTAACCCCCCGGTAACCAACCTCGGCGACCAATGGACCGACCTCTGTCCGAAAGCGGCCGCCCATGCTCTCCCGTGAAGAACCCACCCCCTTTTCCGAGTGGTGGTGGACCGTCGACAAGCCGCTGATGGGCGCCATCCTGGCGCTGATGCTGACCGGCGTGATCCTGTCGCTGGCGGCGAGCCCGCCGGTGGCGACCCGCATCGGGCTCGATCCGTTCCATTTCTTCAGCCGCCATGTGCTGTTCCTGTTGCCGTCCTGCATCGTGCTGGTCGGCGTCTCCTTCTTGTCGCCGCGCGCCATCCGCCGCAGCGCGCTCGTCATCTTCGCGATCAGCATCATCCTCATCGTCCTCACGCTCGCAATCGGCCCTGAGGTGAAGGGCTCGCGGCGCTGGATCACGCTGCTCGGCGTCAACATCCAGGCTTCCGAAATCGCCAAACCGTCGTTCGTCGTCATCGCGGCCTGGCTATTTGCGGAATCGACCAGGCGGCCGGAGATGCCCGCGACCTCGATGGCGGTGGTGCTGCTCCTGATGCTGGTCGCGCTGCTGGTAATGGAGCCCGATTTCGGCCAGACCATGCTGGTCCTGATGGTGTGGGGTTCACTGTTCTTCATCGCGGGTATGCGCATGATCTGGGTGTTCGGCCTCGCAGGTCTCGGCGCCGCAGGCCTGTTCAGCGCTTACTTGTTCGTCCCGCACGTTGCCGGCCGCATCAGGCGCTTCATGAATCCGGCCTCCGGCGACACCTTCCAGGTCGATACCGCCATGGAAGCCTTCTACAACGGCGGCTGGTTCGGGCTCGGACCGGGCGAGGGCATCGCCAAGCGCAGCCTGCCGGACAGCCACACCGATTTCGTGTTCGCAGTCGCCGCCGAGGAGTTCGGCATCATCCTGTGCCTCGCCATGCTGGCGTTGTTCGCCTTCGTCGTCATCCGCACGCTGTCGCGGGCCTATGCCAACGAGGACATGTTCTCGCGCTTCGCGGCGTCGGGGCTTGCGATCCTGTTCGGCGTGCAGGCCGCGATCAACATGTCGGTCAACCTCCAGCTGATTCCCGCCAAGGGCATGACGCTGCCGTTCATCTCCTATGGCGGCTCCTCGATCGTGTCGCTGGCCTATGGTGTCGGCATGATGCTGGCTCTGACGCGGCTGCGCCCGCGCACCGAGGTCGAAGCGAGCGGCCACGCCGAGGCGATGCGCAGCTACGCGTGATGCAGGTTTCGTGTCCCGGACAAGCGAAGCGCAGATCCGGGACCCAGAATGCCGCCGCCATGGGCCCCGGTTCAGCAGCGCACCACGTCGCCAGAGCGACGCGCTGCGCTGCGCCCGGGGCACGAACACCTTTGTGGCCGCGCTCGCAATGACCGAAAACTCCCTGTAAAACTCCCTCATTATGGACACATCTTCCCCCCTGATTCTTCTCGCCGCGGGCGGCACCGGCGGCCATCTGTTTCCGGCCGAGGCGCTCGGTGTCGAATTGATCCGGCGCGGCTTTCGCGTCCGCCTCGTCACGGACGAGCGCGCGCTGCGCTATAGCGGGCTGTTCAGCAAGGACATGATCGACGTCGTCAGAAGCGAGACCGCGCGCGGCCGCAATCCGTTTCAGCTCGCCTATGCCGGCCTCACGCTCGCCGCGGGCACGCTCTCTGCCTACCGCCTGATCAAGCGGCTCAAGCCGGTCGCCGTCGTCGGCTTCGGCGGCTATCCGACGCTGCCGCCACTGGTCGCAGCGAAATTCGCCGGCGTGCCCGGCATCATCCACGACGCCAATGCGGTGCTCGGCCGCGCCAACCGGTTTCTGTCGGGCCGCGTCCGCGCCATCGCGACATCCTTGCCCGGCGTGCTCGATCGCGATCCGGCGCTGTCGGGTAAGACGACGACCGTCGGCACGCCGATGCGGCCGGCGGTTCTCGCCGCCGCTGCGGTGAAATATAGCCCCCCCGAGGTGAACGGCCCGCTGCGCCTGCTCGTCGTCGGCGGCAGCCAGGGTGCGCGCATCATGGCCGATATCGTGCCGGGCGCGATCGAGCGGCTCGAGCCCGCGCTATGGAGCCGCCTCATCCTCACCCAGCAGGTGCGCGAAGAGGACATGAGCCGCGTGCGCGCGGTCTATGACAAGCTCAAGATCAAGGCGGAGCTCGCGCCGTTCTTCACGGATCTGCCGGCGCGGCTCGCCTCCAACCATCTCGTGGTATCACGCTCCGGCGCGGGTACCGTCGCCGAGCTCGCGGCGATCGGCCGGCCCTCCATCCTGGTGCCGCTGCCCGGCTCGATCGACCAGGACCAGTTCGCCAATGCCGGCGTGCTGGCCAAGGTCGACGGCGCGATCCGGATCCCGCAGACCGAGTTCACCTCCGATCGTCTCGCCGCCGAAATCTCCGGCCTGGCCGCCGAGCCCGCGCGCCTCGCCGCCATGGCCGCGGCCGCGAAGGGGGCAGGGCGGCTCGATGCGGCCGAAAGGCTCGCGGACCTCGTGGTGAAAACCGCCGGGATTTAGCCCGCGCGCCGTACAAGATCACGGACAGCTCTTTCGGCTCGATGGTCGCGCGCGACCGGGCCGATCGCGCCTGTTTACTCCCTTAACAAGGCGGAGGATCTGCCCGTGACAGGCCTGCTGATTCATTCCCTCTCGGAGTTCTCCGACCTCATCCTCGAGGCGCTCGCGCTGGCGGATGCACGAGAGGTCGTCGAGATCGGTTCGGAATACGGCGGGATGTCGTCCTTCCTTGCCGAGCATTGCCGTGTGCGCGGTGGGCGGCTCACCACCATCGATCCGTCGCCGAAGCGCGAGTTCCTGGCATGGCTCAAGCTCGGCCCGGACATTCGCCATCTCGCCAAGACGAGCCTGAAGGCGTTCGCCGACATTGACGAGGCCGATGCCTGGGTCGTCGATGGCGATCACAACTGGTACACGGTCTACAACGAGCTCGGCCACATCGATGCGATCAGCCGTCGCGCCGGCAAGCCGCTTCTGGTCTTTGTGCACGATATCGGCTGGCCGTGTGGTCGGCGCGATTTCTACTATGCGCCCGAGCGAATTCCACCCGAGTATCGCCACGCCTACAGCTTTGACGCCGGTGCGATTCCCGGTCAGGCAGCCCTTGTCGAGGGGCGCGGCTTTCGCGGCATGGGCCAGTTCGCGTTTGCCGAGATCTCCGGCGGTGCGCGCAATGGCGTGATGACGGCGATCGACGACTTTCTGGCCGATGCGCTCAGGGGCGGCCGCGAGCTCGGCTTTGCCGAGATCCCGGCCGTATTCGGGCTCGGTGTGATCTTCGATCTGGACGCGCCCTGGAGCGCGCCGCTCGCCGATCTCCTGTTGCCGTATCATCAGAACAAGCTCATTGGCGCGCTCGAGGCCAATCGCCTGCGCAACTATCTTCGCGTGCTCGATCTCCAGGATGAGGCGGCCGCGCGAACCGGCTTCGTCTGACCTCAGCGACGACATGGTCCCCGTGCTCCGAGCGCGGGGGGGGGCGCGGTCCGCGAAACGGGCCAAAATTGGGCATCCAAGCGGGAAATTACCTCGTTTGGAGGCCGTACCGGGCTTGTCCCGATCCGTCCGGTCTTGCATGAAGTGGAGGAGATTCGCCGCTGGCCGGCCACGACAGGTGTAATCCCGCGGCCGCAGCCGGAATAGACAGAGACACAGCCATGAGACTGCCGCGCGAGATCGGACCCATCCACTTCGTCGGGATCGGCGGGATCGGCATGAGCGGCATCGCCGAGGTGCTGGTCAATCTCGGCTATGCGGTGCAGGGCTCGGACGCTTCCGACAATTACAATCTCGACCGTCTGCGCAAGAAGGGCGCGAAGGTTTCGGTCGGCCACAAGGCCGAGAATGTCGATGGTGCCGAGGTCGTGGTCGTGTCTTCCGCGATCAAGCGCGACAATCCGGAATTGATGGCGGCGCGCGAAAGGCGCATTCCCGTGGTGCGCCGCGCCGAGATGCTGGCCGAGCTGATGCGCTTGAAGAGCTGCGTCGCCATCGCCGGCACCCACGGCAAGACCACGACGACCACGATGGTCGCAACGCTGCTCGACGCCGGCGGGCTCGATCCCACCGTGATCAACGGCGGCATCATCAATGCCTACGGCTCCAACGCGCGGCTGGGGGCCGGCGACTGGATGGTGGTGGAGGCCGACGAGAGCGACGGCACCTTCCTGAAGCTGCCGACCGATGTCGCGATCGTCACCAACGTCGACCCCGAGCATCTCGACCACTTCAAGACCTTCGACGCCGTGCAGGACGCCTTCCGTCACTTCGTCGAGAATTTGCCGTTCTACGGCTTTGCCGTGATGTGCATCGATCATCCGGTCGTGCAGAGCCTCGTCGGCAAGATCGAGGACCGCCGCATCATCACCTACGGGGAAAATCCGCAGGCCGATGCGCGCCTGGTCGATCTCACCGCGGGCGACGGCGGCTCGAAGTTCAAGGTCGTGATCCGCAACCGCAAGACCGGCACCACGCACGAGATCGCCGACCTCGCGCTACCGATGCCGGGCCGGCACAACGCCTCCAACGCGACGGCGGCGATTGCGGTCGCTCACGCGCTCGGTGTGTCCGACGACCAGATCCGCAGTGCCATCGCAGGTTTCGGTGGCGTCAAGCGCCGCTTCACTAAGACCGGCGAATGGAACGGCGTCACCATCATCGACGATTACGGCCATCACCCCGTGGAGATCGCGGCGGTGCTGAAAGCGGCGCGTGATTCCTACACCGGCAAGGTCATCGCCGTGGTGCAGCCGCACCGCTACACTCGCCTGCAATCCCTGTTCGAGGAATTCTGCACCTGCTTCAACGATGCCGATGCGGTTGTTGTCGCTGACGTCTATGCCGCAGGCGAGACGTCGATCGAGGGCATCGACCGCGATCACTTCGTCGCCGGCCTGCGCGCGCACGGCCATCGCGAGGTGATCCCGCTGCCGGCGGCATCGGAGCTCGCGGGCATCGTCAAGGGGCTCGCGAAGCCCGGCGATCTCGTGGTGTGCCTCGGGGCCGGCAACATCACGCAATGGGCGTATGCGCTGCCCGGCGAATTGAAGGCGCTGGGGTAGGGCGGTGATTTTGATTTCGCTATTCGCCATGAAGCACACTGCGCTCCCTCCCCCCTTGTGGGGGAGGGTGGGGGAGAGGGGTAGCCACGAACTCCGACCTCGCTTGGGGCTACCCCCCTCCCTGACCCTCCCCCACAAGGGGGGAGGGAACGGAAGCAGCTTGCCTACCTCACTCTCGGAGGCGGCATGAGCTTTCCGGACATCACGCCCGACCTCAAAGCCGCGATGCCTGATCTGCGGGGTCGGCTGCTGGCGAACCAGTCGCTGGCCGAACTCACCTGGTTTCGCGTCGGCGGTCCGGCGCAGGTGCTGTTCACGCCCGCGGACGAGGACGATCTCGCCTATTTCCTCGCGCATCTCGCCAGCGACATTCCGGTCTACGTCGTCGGCGTCGGCTCCAACCTGATCGTGCGCGACGGCGGCATTGCGGGCGTCGTGATCCGCCTTGCGCCGCGCGCCTTCGGCGAGGCGAGCGCGAGCGGAGAGACATCGTCACCGCCGGCGCGGCCGCGCTCGACAAGCGTGTGGCGGAGGTGGCGGCGTCTGCGAATATCGGCGGGCTCGAATTCTACTTCGGCATTCCCGGCACCATCGGCGGCGCGCTGCGCATGAATGCGGGCGCCAATGGCGGCGAGACCAAGGATGTGCTGATCGAGGCGAGGGGTGTGGGGCGCGACGGCACGAAGCACGCCTTCTCCAATGCCGACATGAAGTTCGTCTACCGCAACAGCGGCGTCGATCCCTCCATCATCTTCACCTCCGCCCGCTTCCGCGGCGAGATCAGGGATTCGGAGGCAATCCGCGCGCGCATGGCGGAGGTGCAAAGCCATCGCGAGACCGCGCAGCCGATCCGCGAGAAGACCGGCGGTTCGACCTTCAAGAATCCGCCGGGACACTCCGCCTGGAGGCTGATCGACGCCGCCGGGTGCCGGGGCCTGCGCGTCGGCGGCGCGCAGGTCTCCGAGATGCACTGCAATTTCCTGATCAACACGGGCGATGCCACCGCGCACGATATCGAGACGCTGGGCGAGACCGTGCGCGAGCGGGTGAAGGCAAATTCCGGAATCGAGCTACACTGGGAAATCAAGCGGATCGGGATATCATGATGGCCGTCATTCCGGGGCGCGACGAAGTCGCGAACCCGGAATCCATTTCCCCACCGTCTCTGCGGCCAGATGGATTCCGGGTTCTCGCTGCGCGAGCCCCGGAATGACGAACTGAGAGATTACGGACTATGAACATGCGCATCACCATCCTTTTCGGCGGCTCCAACCGGGAGCGTCTGGTTTCGGTCGCCTCGGCCCAGGCTCTGCATCAGGCCTTGCCCGAGGCCGATCTCTGGTGGTGGGATGTCGAGGACAAGGTGCATGTCGTCCAGTCCCGGCAGCTGCTCGAACATGCCCGTCCGTTCGAGGACGAGTTCAAGCCGGGGACATCGGGCATTCCGCTGGAGCAGGCGCTCGACCGGGCCAAGGCCGAAGGGCGGGTGCTGGTGCTCGGCCTGCATGGCGGACGGGCCGAGAACGGCGAATTGCAGGTGATGTGCGAGGCGCACGGCGTGCCCTTCACCGGCTCGGGCTCGGCCTCCTCGCATCTCGCCTTCGACAAGCTTGCGGCCAAGCGATTCGCCGCCCTCAGCGGCGTGACGCCGCCATCGAACGTTGCGCTTGATAAGATCGACGAGGCCTTCGCCGAATATGGACGGCTGATCGCGAAGCCGGCGCGCGACGGCTCGAGCTACGGGCTGATCTTCGTCAACGCCAAACAGGACCTCGTCGCCGTCCGCAATGCGGCCAAGCACGAAGAGTATGTGATCGAGCCCTACATTGCCGGCGTCGAGGCGACCTGCGGCGTGCTGGAGCGCACCGATGGCTCGATCATCTCGCTGCCGCCGATCGAGATCATTCCGGGTGAGGGGAATTTCGACTACGCGGCGAAGTATCTGCTGAAGTCGACCCAGGAGATCTGCCCCGGCCGCTTCGCCCCCGAGATCACCGCAGCGCTTCAGGAGCAGGCGATGCTGGCGCATCGCGCGATGTCCTGCACCGGCTATTCCCGCTCGGACTTCATCGTCTCGGACAAGGGCCTCGTCTATCTCGAAACCAACACGCTCCCCGGGCTGACCAAATCCTCGCTCTACCCCAAGGCGCTGAAAGCCGCAGGGATCGAGTTCGTCGACTTCCTGCGCGGCCTGGTCGAGCTCGCCGGGCAGCGCGTGCGGAAATAATCGGAACTGGTTAACGGCCGGATCGGCGAAATCGCCCGGTTTGGCGGCCAAAACCGGTAAAATGCCGGACATCGCGCCACAAATGCCGGATATCGCCGGGCAAAATGCGCATGTCGTTAACGAATTTTACCTTTTGTTTACCAGGACGTCCGAAGGTTAACGCTGGCGGCGCATATGGCGCTTTGGCTGCCGGCGCGTGAGCTGTCGCGGGTGATGTCACCTCCAGCGAACGCTTTGAAGGGGAGAGGTTTTCTTCTGCTGAAGACCAGCACCCGGCCCGGCAGGTCCGAGACGTCATGTTCGCCAGGATCCGCGCGATGTCGCGGGGAAACTGTTGACGAGCTCGTGCAATGGATGGAGCAGGAAGCCTCACCCGATCGCTTTTCAGATCGCTGAGGCCCCAAGCTGACCTGAAGGCGGCCGCGGTTGGAGCGGTCGTGCTTCTGCGCGAGTGGGTGCAGGACAAGCGCCAGGAAAGACTCCAGGCGGCGCGCGCCGCAGCCAAGGACAAGATCAAGAGCAGGGCCAAGGCCGTCGTCGAGCGTGAGCCGCCACCGCGCGTCGTTGCGCTGGTCGAGCGCTATCTGCCGCGCCGGGTCGGACTCAGCATGACCGTGCTGCTGCTGATCGGGAGCTGCGGCTTCGGCATCGTCAAGGGCGGCCATCTCCAGGACTTCATCACCGCGGTCAGCGACGCCCGCAACGCGCTGGCCAATTCCGCCGGCTTCCGCATCACCTCGGTCGTGATCAACGGCCGCAAGCAGCTCACCCAGGACGAAATCCTCGCAATCGGCGGCGTCAGCGGCCGCTCCTCGCTGCTGTTCCTCGACGCCGAAGCGGTGCGCGACAAGCTCAAGGCCAATCCCTGGATCGCGGATGCGACCGTGCTGAAGCTCTATCCGGGCCAGCTCATGATCGAGCTCACCGAGCGCAAGGCGTTCGCGCTGTGGCAGGAGGCCGGCCGGCTCTCCGTCATCGCCGATGACGGCGCCGTGCTCGAACCCTACGTCTCACGCCGCTTCCTGTCGCTGCCGCTCGTGGTCGGCAAGGGAGCCGACACGCAGGCGCGCGATTTCCTGGCACTGCTGGCGCGCTATCCGCAGGTCAATTCGGTGACGAAGGCCGCGATCTTCGTCGGCGAGCGGCGCTGGAACCTGAGGCTCAAGGACGGCCTCGACATCCGCCTGCCCGAGCAGGACGTCGGCAACGCGCTTGCAATGCTGTCGAAGCTCGACAAGGACGACAGGCTGTTCTCCCGCGATATCGTCGCCGTCGACATGCGCCTGCCCGATCGGCTGGTGGTGCAGTTGTCCGAGGACGCCGCCAAGGCGCGAGAAGATCAGTTCAAGGACAAGAAGAAAAAGAAGGCCGGGGATTCCGCATGACCGGTCTCGATCGCACCCAGACGCCGAAGACGCGCCCGATGCCGCACAAGCGCGGCGGCATCGTCGCCTGCCTCGACATCGGCACCAGCAAGATCGCCTGCATGATCGCACGGCTGAAGCCGTCGCCCCCGAGCGATGCGCTGCGCGGTCGCACCCATGCGGTGGAACTGATCGGCTACAGTCAGATCCAGTCGCGCGGGATGAAGGCCGGCGCGGTGATCGATCTCGGCGAATGCGAGCAGGCGGTGCGCCAGGCCGTCGGGCTCGCGGAGAAGATGGCCAAAGTGCGGGTGGAGTCGGTGCTGCTCTCGGTCTCCGGCGGCCGGCTCTCCGGCCAGCTGGTCGAAGCCGCCGCAGACATCCGTGGCGGCGCCGTGACGCCGGCCGATGTCAGCCGCGTCACCTCCACCGGCATGCGCCACGCCACCGGCGAGGGCCGCACCGTGCTGCATGCGCTGCCGGTCGGCTACACGCTCGACGGCGTCAAGGGCATCCGCGATCCCCGCGGCATGGTTGCGCACCAGTTCGGCGTCGACATGAACGTCGTCACCTGCGACGCCACCGTGGCGCGGAACCTGATGCTGGCGGTGGAACGCTGCCACATCAATGTCGAAGCCATGGCGGCGAGCGCCTACGTGGCCGGCCTGTCGGTGCTGACCGACGACGAGGCCGATCTCGGCGCCGCCGTCGTCGAGATGGGCGCGGGCACCACCACGATCGCGGTCTATGCCGGCGGCCGTTTCGTGCATGCGGCGGGTTTTGCGGTCGGCGGGCAACACATCACGATGGATCTCGCGCGCGGACTCTCGGCGACCATTGCCGATGCCGAGCGAATCAAGACGTTATACGGGACCGTCATCACCGGCGGATCGGACTCGCGTGAGCTGATGTCTGTGCCGACAGCCGGTGACGAGCAGGATCTGCCGCAGATCGTCTCCCGCGCCACCATCGCCAACATCGTCAAGCACCGTGCCGAGGAAGTCTTCGAAATGGTTCGGGACAAGCTGAAGGATTCGCCCTTCGCCTCAGAGCCAAACGGCCGCGTCGTGCTGTCGGGCGGCGCCTCGCAGCTCACCGGCCTCGTCGAGCTCGGCACCCAGATTCTCGGCCGGCCCGTGCGGGTCGGCCGTCCGCTCGGTTTCGGTCGGCTGCCCAACGAGGCGAAGAACGCCGCGTTCGCGGTGCCGGCCGGACTCCTCGTCTACCCGCAATATGTTCACCTCGAACATGTCGAACCGCGGCATACGCGGCAGCAGGTCAGGACAGGGACCGGCGGATATTTCGGAAAGGTCGGACGATGGCTACGCGAGGGCTTCTGATGACGGCTTTCCGCAATCTTCGATTTTCACCAACTCCCGCGGCCGCCGGCCGGGGCGAACCCACGCGCGCGTGATCGAGAGGCAACCATGACCATCAGCATCAATGTTCCTGATATTCACGAACTGAAGCCCCGGATCACCGTGTTCGGCGTCGGCGGCGCCGGTGGCAACGCCGTCAACAACATGATCACGGCCGGCCTCCAGGGCGTCGATTTCGTGGTCGCCAACACCGACGCGCAGGCGCTGACGATGTCGAAGGCGCAGCGCATCGTGCAGATGGGCACGGCGGTCACGCAAGGGCTTGGCGCCGGCTCGCAGCCGAACGTCGGCGCCGCGGCGGCGGAAGAGGTGATCGACGAGCTGCGCGACCATCTCTCGGGCGCCAACATGGTGTTCGTCACTGCCGGCATGGGCGGCGGCACCGGCACCGGCGCCGCTCCCGTGATCGCAAAGACCGCGCGCGACATGGGCATCCTCACCGTCGGCGTCGTGACCAAGCCGTTCCACTTCGAGGGCGGCCGCCGCATGCGCACCGCGGAAGCCGGCATCAACGAACTGCACAAGGTCGTCGATACGCTCCTGATCATCCCGAACCAGAACCTGTTCCGGGTCGCCAACGAGAAGACCACCTTTGCCGACGCGTTCGCGATGGCCGACCAGGTGCTCTATTCGGGCGTCGCCTGCATCACCGACCTGATGGTCAAGGAAGGTCTGATCAACCTCGACTTCGCCGACGTCCGCGCCGTCATGCGCGAGATGGGCAAGGCGATGATGGGCACCGGCGAAGCCTCCGGCGACAAGCGCGCGCTGACCGCCGCGGAAGCTGCGATCGCCAACCCGCTGATCGACGATAGCTCGATGAAGGGCGCCAAGGGCCTCCTCATCTCCATCACCGGCGGCAAGGACCTCACTCTGTTCGAGGTCGACGAGGCCGCGACCCGCATCCGCGAGGAAGTCGATCAGGACGCCAACATCATCGTCGGCGCGACCTTCGACGAGGCCCTCGACGGCCTGATCCGCGTCTCGGTGGTCGCCACCGGCATCGAGCAGGCCGCGATCGCCCGCAACAGCCAGGCGACCTCCGCGCCCGTCGCAAACCCGGCACCGCAGGCGCAGCAGGCTGCCGCACCTGCCGCCGTTGCCGAGAGCCGTCTCGCCGACCTGACCGCGCGGCTCCGTGCCGACAACCAGCGCCTGGCCGAACGCGCCCAGAAGCTGGAAACGCAGAGCCCGGCCGCCGCGCCGGCTCCGGGTGCTGCCGCGCCCCGTCCCAACGTCGAGCGCGCTGCGCTCGCCGCCATCGCCGCTGCCGTTGCCGAAGCCCCGCAGGCGCCGGCGCCGACGCAGACCTATGGCGACGTGACCGTGCGGCCGATCGCGCAGAAACCGACCCTGTTTCCGGAGCCTGACATGGCCCCGGTCGCGATGCAGGAGCCGATGACGCCCGAAAACTTCATTCCGCCGCAGGCGGAACGTCCGCCGGTCCGCGCGCCGCGGATGCCGCGTATCGAGGAACTGCCGATGCCGGCCCAGGCCGAGATTCGTCAGGCCCGCGGCGAGGTTGAGGAAGAGACCCCGCAGAAGACCCGCCTGTCGCTGCTGCAGCGCCTCGCCAATGTCGGCCTCGGCCGTCGCGACGAGGAGAGCGAGCCGCCGGTCGCAGCCCGCACCGCCGGTCCCGCCATGCCGCCGCTGCCCGAGCGGCGCCCGCAGAAGACCGTGGCGCAGCAAATCGCATCCAGTGAGCCGGTATCGGAGTATGCCCGTCGTCCCGCGCCGCAGGGCCTGGATATACACGGCCGCCCCGCGCCTGTTGCGCCGGCGCCACAGGGCGACGATCATCTTGATATCCCGGCCTTCCTGCGGCGGCAGGCGACCTGAGGATTGTTACAATAAGGCAGACGGAAAAAGGTCCCGGCAGCAAGCTTGCCGGGACCTTTCCTTTTCTCCCGCTCAGACCCCGATTTTTCGGCCAAGCAACTGATTTTAAAACATTAATTACACATTCGGTGGTTCAGTAAAACTGCCGATAACAGCCTCAAGCCTGGGTTCAATTTGGTTAAGCCTTGGCGCGAATACGGCGGGTTTGGGGTAACAATCGGTAAAAAAGCGTGAGTTGGCGCTGTTTGAGGCAGTGACTATGGTTTGCCGTGACTTGGGGATACGGATTCGCGGGGCGTCGGCACTGGCCGGCGAAGCGGGTTTGTATAAGTCGCGATGGTCGTAGTGGGGCGTTCCTGATGAAACTCAACCGGCAAACAACGCTTCGTGCGCAAGCCTCTGTGGCAGGCGTAGGCGTTCATTCCGGTCTTCCCGTCACTCTCACCCTTGGGCCTGCGCCTGTCGACGCAGGTTTTATTTTTGTCCGTACGGGCCTCGAGGGAAGCGACCGTGAAGTTCAGGCGACCGCCGAGCAGGTGGTGGCGACCGACCTCGCTACCGTTCTCGGCGACCGCAGCGGGCCGCTGGTATCCACCGCCGAGCACGTGCTTGCCGCACTGCGGGGCATGGGCGTCGACAACGCCACCATCGAGATCGATGGTCCCGAAGTGCCGATCATGGACGGCAGCGCCGCGGCCTTCATTGCGGCGATCGACCAGGCCGGCATCGTCACCCAGCCGGCGCAGCGCCGCCTCATTCAGGTTTTGAAGCCGATCTCGGTCAAGGTCGGCGACTCCTTCGGCGAGATCAGGCCGCACGCCAGCGGGTTCCGCGTCGAGGTCGAGATCGACTTCACCAATCCCGTCATCGGCCAGCAGAGCTACGTCTTCGACCTCAACCCTGAAGGTTTCCGCCGCGAAATCGGCCGGGCACGGACGTTCGGTCTGATGTGCGATGTCGCGCGGCTCTGGAGCGCGGGCTATGCCCTCGGCGCTTCCTTCGACAATACCGTCGTGTTCGACGATGAGCGGCTGCTCAATCCCGAGGGCCTGCGCTACGCCGACGAATGCGCCCGCCACAAGGTGCTCGACGTGGTCGGCGACCTCTCGCTGGCCGGCCTGCCGCTGCTTGGCGCCTACCGCTCGGTGCGTGGCGGCCACAAGCTCAACCACGCTGTCCTGACCGCGCTGCTCGCCGACCGTACCGCCTGGCGCGTGGTCGAAGGCGAGGCTGCCCGCCGCACCGCGCGTCCCGTGGGCGAAGTCGGTCGCGGCATCGTCGGTGGCCGGGTTGCCGCGGCGTTCGGACCGGACGTGTCCTGAAAGAGACCCGTCGCCTCGGCGTTTGGTTGGTGACCCCACCCGGGAAACTCCTGGTAACCAAGATTGGCTAGGATTGCGGCACGTTCGCCTTAATCCGGGCGAAATGCGTGCCTATCCGGTGGGTTAACGATCGTTTGTCGGATACATTGGCGTGGTCGCATGGCAGGCACCACGGTTACATTTCGCGCCCAGGACGGGGTTCGTGGGCTGGCGGACACCGCATCACAGGGCGTCAGGGCTTAAACTCATGTCGGCACAGCGTATGACGCGCGGATATTTCTCGGTCTCGTCGCGAGCCCGTGGGCTGCTGCAGGCCGTCACCTTCATCATGCTCGCGCTGCCGCTCGCCGGCTGCGGCACGGGCTCGCTCTGGGACAAGTTCACTGCCAAGGACGACACCTTCGTCGAGGAGCCCGCCGACAAGATCTACAATGAGGGCCTGTACCTCATGAACGAGAAGAAGGACATGAAGGCGGCGACCAAGAAGTTCGAAGAGGTCGACCGCCAGCATCCTTATTCCGACTGGGCCCGCAAATCGCTGCTGATGTCGGCCTATGCGTCCTATCAGGGCGGCGACTATGACGGCTGCATCGGCGCTGCCACCCGCTACGTCACGCTGCATCCGGGCAGCCCGGACGCGGCCTATGCGCAATATCTGATCGCCGCCTCCCATTACGACCAGATCCCGGACATCAGCCGCGACCAGGCCCGCACCGAGAAGGCGATCGCCGCTCTGGAAGAGGTGGTGCGCAAATATCCGACTTCCGAATATGCGACTTCGGCCAAGGCCAAGATCGAGGGTGCGCGCGACCAGCTCGCCGGCAAGGAAATGAACGTCGGCCGCTACTACGCGCAAAAGCGCGACTACACGGCCGCGATCAACCGCTACAAGACCGTCGTTACGCAGTACCAGACCACCCGCCATGTCGAGGAGGCGCTGTTCCGGCTCACCGAGGCCTATATGGCGATCGGCATCGTCGGCGAGGCGCAGACCGCGGCGGCCGTGCTTGGGCACAATTTTCCTGACAGCCGCTGGTACAAGGACGCCTATAATCTTGTAAAATCCGGCGGTCTCGAGCCGAGCGAGAATCAGGGGTCCTGGATCAGCCGGACCTTCAAGAAGATGGGTCTCGGCTAGGAAATTTGGTTCCATGCTGGCGCGTCTGTCGATCCGTGACATCGTCCTGATCGAACGGCTCGATATCGAATTCGCCTCGGGCCTCGCGGTTTTGACCGGCGAGACCGGTGCGGGCAAATCCATCCTGCTCGATGCCTTTGCACTGGCGCTCGGTGGCCGGGGCGATGCCGGCCTCGTGCGCCACGGCGCCGAGCAGGGGCAGGTCACCGCCGTGTTCGATGTCCCGAAGAATCACCCTGCGGCGAAGATCCTCGCCGAGAACGGCCTCGACGATACGAGTATTGAAGAGTCTTGCGAGATGATTCTCCGTCGGGTGCAGCTCGCCGACGGTCGCACCCGCGCTTTCATCAACGACCAGTCGATCAGCGTGCAGACGCTGAAGGCGGTCGGTGCCGCCCTGGTCGAGATCCACGGCCAGCACGACGAGCGCGCGCTGGTCGATGCCGCCACCCACCGCCGCCTGCTCGATGCTTTTGCCGGGCTGGAAAAGGACGTCGCGGCGGTCGAATCGCTCTGGGACGCGCGCCGCACCGCCAATACCGCGCTGGAGGAGCATCGCGCCGCCATGGAGAGCGCCGCGCGCGAGGCCGATTATCTCCGCCATGCCTCCGACGAGCTGAAGCAGCTCGCGCCCAAGGATGGCGAGGAGACCGCGCTGGCCTCGCGCCGCACCACCATGATGCAGGGCGAGAAGATCGCCTCGGACCTGCGCGAGGCGCAGGAGGCGGTCGGCGGCAATCATTCGCCGGTCGCTACGCTGTCGGCGGCGGTGCGCCGGCTGGAGCGCCGCGGCGTCAACTCGCCGGCGCTGGTCGAGCCTGCGGTGAAGGCGATCGACGCTGCGATCAACGCGCTGGAGGAAGCCGATCAGCATCTCCAGGCGGCGCTCGCCGCGACCGATTTCGATCCGGCCGAGCTCGAGCGCATCGAGGAACGGCTGTTCGCCCTTCGCGCCGCCTCGCGCAAATATTCGACGCCGGTCGACGGCCTCGCCGCGCTTGCCGCCAAATATGCCGCCGACGTCGTGCTGATCGATGCCGGCGCCTCGCGGCTCAAGAAGCTGGAGCAGGCCGCGATCGAGGCAGACGGCCGCTATGCCGCCGCCGCCAAGAAGCTGTCATTGGCGCGGCAGAAATCGGCCGAGAAGCTCAACAAGGCCGTCAATGCCGAGCTCGCGCCGCTCAAGCTCGAACGGGCCAAGTTCATGACCCAGGTCGAGACCGACGAGGCCGCTCCCGGTCCGCAAGGCTTCGACCGCGTCGAGTTCTGGGTGCAGACCAATCCGGGCACCAAGCCGGGGCCGCTGATGAAGGTCGCCTCCGGCGGCGAGCTGTCGCGCTTCCTCCTCGCGCTGAAGGTCGTGCTGTCCGACCGTGGCTCGGCGCCGACCCTGGTGTTCGACGAGATCGACACCGGCGTCGGCGGTGCGGTCGCGGACGCCATTGGCGGGCGCCTGGCGCGGCTTGCCGGCAAGGTCCAGGTCATGGCCGTGACCCACGCCCCGCAGATCGCCGCCCGCGCCGACCAGCACCTCCTGATCTCCAAGGACGCCCTCGACAAGGGCAAGCGCGTCGCCACCCGCGTCAATGCGCTCGCCGCCGACCACCGCCGCGAGGAGATCGCGCGCATGCTCGCCGGCGCCGAGATCACGGCCGAAGCGAGGGCCGCTGCGGAACGGCTGCTCAAGGCGGCGACGGCTTAAGCCGTGTCCCGGACGCGCGTAGCGCGAGCCGGGACCCGGAATGCCGCGCCGTGGGCCCCGGCTCTGCAGCGCACCGCACCGGACGATGCTTCGCATCGCCGGGAGCGTTGCGCTGCGTCCGGGGCATGAGAGTTCTACTGACTTTACCCTTCCGCCCGCTCCGTCGTATCCAAGCACCATGGCCAGAGCAGCAAGATCCAAAGCAACACCGCTTCGCGACGTCGCCGACCTCACCAAGGCGCAGGCCAAGGTCGAGCACATGCGGCTCGCGCTCGAGATCGAGGGGCACAACGAGCGCTACTATCAAGAGGACGCGCCCACCGTCACCGACGCCGAGTACGACGCGCTGCGTCAGCGCTTCAACGCGATCGAGACGCGCTTTCCCGAGTTCGTCACCGCGGACTCGCCCTCCCAGAAGGTCGGCGCGGCGCCGTCGGGCCGCTTCAAGAAAGTCCGGCATGCCGTTCCCATGCTGTCGCTCGACAACGCCTTTGCCGAAGAGGATGTGCGCGACTTCGTCGGCCGCATCGTGCGATTCCTGAAGCTCGACGACGATAAGGTCGATTTCTCCGCCGAGCCGAAGATCGATGGCCTCTCGATGTCGCTGCGTTACGAGGGCGGCGAGCTCGTCACTGCCGCAACGCGCGGCGACGGCGCGGTCGGCGAGGACGTCACCGCCAACATCCGCACCCTCGAAGACGTGCCGCAGAAGCTGAAGGGCCGCAACGTCCCTGACATCTGCGAGGTGCGCGGCGAGGTCTACATGACCAAGAAGGCCTTCCTGGCGCTCAACGAGCGGCAGAAGGCGGAAGGCGGCACCATTTTCGCTAATCCGCGAAATTCGGCCGCGGGCTCGCTCCGGCAGAAGGACCCGACCATCACCGCCTCGCGCCCGCTCGGCTTCTTCGCCTACGCGTGGGGGCAGATGAGCGCGATGCCGGAAGACACGCAGAGCGGCATGATCGCCTGGTTCGAGCGCTGCGGCTTCAAGACCAATCCATTGACCAGGCTCTGTCACTCCGTCGAGGAATTGCTCGCCTTTCATCATGCGATCGAGGAGCAGCGCGCACGGCTCGACTACGACATCGATGGCGTCGTCTACAAGGTCGATCGCATCGACTGGCAGGAGCGGCTCGGCTTCGTCTCGCGCACGCCGCGCTGGGGTATCGCGCACAAGTTCCCGGCCGAGCGCGCCATGACGGTGCTGCGCGACATCGAGATCCAGGTCGGCCGTACCGGCTCTTTCACGCCGGTCGGCAAGCTCGGGCCGGTGGGCGTCGGCGGCGTCATCGTGCAGAACGTCACGCTGCACAACGAAGACTACATCAAGGGCATCGGCAACAAGGGCGAGGTGCTGCGCGAGGGCCGCGACATCCGCATCGGCGACACCGTCGTGATCCAGCGCGCCGGCGACGTCATCCCGCAGGTGGTCGACGTCGTCCTCGACAAGCGGCCGAAATCCGCCAGGGAATTCCACTTCCCGAAGAAGTGCCCGTGTCCGCTCCACACCGACGTCGTGCGCGAGGAGACGGCGACGGGCGAGGAGGGCTCGCGCGCCCGCTGCACCGGCGAGTTTGCCTGTCCCTATCAGAAGATCGAGCATCTCAAGCTGTTCGTCTCGCGGCGCGCCTTCGACATCGACGGCCTCGGCGAGAAGCAGCTCCAGTACTTCTTCGACGAGGGATGGGTGAAGGAGCCCGCCGACATCTTCACGCTGGAGAAGCGCAACGCGAAGCTCAAGCTCGAGGAGATCGAGGGCTATGGCACGACCTCGGTCCGCAATCTGTTCGGTGCGATCGAGAGCCGGCGCAGAATCGCACTGGAGCGCTTCATTTATGCGCTCGGCATGCGCCATGTCGGCGAGACGACGGCGCTGGCCCTGGCGCGCGGCTACGGCTCGTGGGACGCCTTCCACGATGCCTGCCTCAAGGTCGCCAAGGGCGACGAGGAGGCGATCGCGGAGATGGACGCGCTCGACCAGATCGGCGACACCGTGATCAAGAGCATCGCCGACTATTTCGGCGAGAGCCACAATCGCGGCATCGTCGAGCGGCTGACGAAGGAGGTCGAGATCGTCGACGCCGAGAAGCCGAAGAGCAATTCGGCCGTCGCCGGCAAGACCGTGGTGTTCACGGGCTCGCTGGAGAAGATGACGCGGGACGAGGCCAAGGCCACGGCAGAGCGTTTGGGGGCAAAGGTGTCGGGCTCGGTGTCGAAGAAGACCGATCTCGTCGTCGCCGGCCCCGGCGCGGGCTCGAAGCTCGCGGAAGCCAACAAGCACGGGGTCAAGGTCCTGACGGAAGACGAGTGGCTGAAGCTGATCGGGGAGTGAGGTTCGCTCCGCTCGCGCCTCTTGCTCTGCTGTCATTCCCCGCGAAGGCGGGGAATCCAGTACGCCGCGGCTTCTCCGTATTCCCCGTGGGTCGGTCAAAATCCCCCGGGTATGGTCACTTGAAACTCCCCCACCTGATGATCGCCGTCAGCGCCGCTGAACAGCAGTAGCCGGTCAGGCAGGACGTTTATGTTCGACCCCTTTAGCCAGCAAGGGGCCGGGGAGTTGAACGTCTTGAAGCGACATCTGCAAAGCACCGTACTTACATTACTTGATCGCAACACCAGCCAGCGCGAGATTCACCGGCTGACGGGTGTCGATCGCAAGACGATCCGGCGTTATCAGGCGCTGCGGGCCGGTGCGGAGGCAAATTCCCCCGGGGAAGTGACCACCGGCTCGGTGAGCGCGGACGGCCAAATTCCTCCACCCCGACCACCGGCTTTTGGGACATCGGAAGCGACGGTCACCAGCAGCCTGGCCCGTTCGGCTTGCGAAGCGCATCGGACGTGGATCGAAGAACAGGTCCGGCTGAAGCGGAACGCGCAGGCGATTTACCAGGACCTGGTTGATCAATTTGGCTTTCCGTCCAGCTACCAGAGTGTCAAGCGGTTTGTGCGCCGGTTGCGGCACGCTGATCCTGAGCAGTTTGATCGTCTTGAGTTCCTCCCCGGCGAGGAAGCTCAGGTCGACTATGGCGAGGGCGCGCCGACGGTTGATCCGAAGAGCGGGCGGTACCGTCGTCCCCGCCTGTTCGTGATGACGCTACGCTACTCGCGGCGCAGCTTCCGGCGGGTAGTCTGGAAGTCCAGCCAACAAGTCTGGGCGCAGCTCCACGAAGAGGCGTTCCGGTATTTTGGCGGGGTCCCCAGCTATGTCGTGCTCGACAACCTGAAGGAAGGCGTCCTCAAGCCGGATTTGTACGAGCCCCAGCTCAACCCGATTTACAGCGCGATGCTGGCTCATTACGCCGTGGTCGCCGATCCCGCGCGCGTGGCCGATCCAAATCGGAAAGGATGCGTCGAGAATGCGATTCAACATACCCAGGGCACTGCGCTGGCCGGACGGCGCTTCGAGACGCTGGAGGCGCAAAACGAGTTCTTGAGGCACTGGGAGGAGAACTGGGCTTCCAAACGCATCCACGGCAGCACGCGCCGTCAGGTCGAGGCGATGTTCCAGGAAGAGAAGCCGCACCTGCGGCCGCTGCCTGTCGCTCCCTTCCGCATCTTCACCGAAGTCGTCCGGACTGTCTGCGACGACACCACCGTACGCGTCGACAACAGCTATTACGCCGCGCGGCCCGCGCCGATCGGCAGCCAGGTCGTCGTGCGCATCTACACCACCACGATCGAGATCCGTGATCGCCACACCCGTGCGCTGCTGCGTGTTCATTCCCGGATGGCGCACCCCGGTTCTGTCGTCCTGCCGACCAGCGAACGGCCGTTCAACCCGTCGCGGCAAACCGCCGTGCTGCTGGCGAGCGCCGAGCGCATCGGACCGCAGACCAGGGCCTTGTGCCAGCAGGTGTTCGACACCGAAGGGCGCCCCGGACAGCGCGCGATGTGGGGCATTGTCGGGCTGGGCCGGAAGTATCCGGCGCGGCTGGTCGAGCAGGCCTGCGCGCACGCCATCGACAACCGCATCTACCGCTACAAGCACGTGCGTGCGACCGTCGAGCGGTTGTTCGAACAGGCGATCGAGCAGGTTGGAGTGACGCCACAGCCGGCATCGCCGCTCACCCAGGATCATCCGCTGATCCGTACCCCCGCGGAATACGGCGACCTCTTCAGCCGCGCTGTGCGGCGCGACGCCGACGACAATGGTCGGCAGGCCGAGGCTCACGACGATCACGCCACGGCAATCCGCGCTCGTGTCCCCTGCGCAACCCCGGCCAACTCCGGCGCCACGAGCGCTCCCGCTGCACCTTCTCACCTTAAACTGGAGACCTAGCCACATGATGACCATGCCGGAAATTGAGCGTTGCCTACGACAGCTGCGCCTGTCGGGTGTCCGCGACACGCTGCAGACGCGCGTGCTCCAGGCGCAGGGCGCCAACCAGCCCTTCCTCGAGACCTTCTCCCTTATCCTGCAGGATGAACTGGACCGTCGTCAGTCCCGTCTTATCGAGCGGCGATACCAGCAATCCGGGCTCGACGAAAAGCTGACGCTCGCCGAGTTCGACTGGTCCTTCAATCCCAAACTGCCACGTCAGACCTGCTTCCAGCTCCACACCCTGGCGTTCATTGCCGCTGGCGAGAACGCTCTGCTTGTTGGCAAACCTGGCACCGGGAAGTCGCACATCGCCAAGGCGATTGCCTATCAGGCGATCCTGCAAAGCCACAAGGTCCAGTATCTTGAGACCGACGACTTCTTCCACCGCTACGCCCTGAACTCTCCGGCACAACGCGAGGTCCGGCTGCGAACCATCATCGACTGCGATCTCCTCGTGCTGGACGATCTATTCCTCGCACGCGCCATCCCCGACGCCGCCGGCACTTTGCTGCAGACCCTGATCCATCAGCGTTACAAACTGCGCCGCAGCGTCATCGTCACCTCCAATCGCGTCGTGCAGGATTGGGGGGCATACCTTGGGGACAACACTATGAGCACGACGATCCTCGATCGCCTTATGCATCATTGCCATCTGCTTGAGTTCGACGGACGCAGCTATCGGCTCAAAGAAGCCGCTGAAGCTCTTGCCCGGGAAACAAACTCAAACTAACAGTCCCTTGTCCTGCCTCGCGGGTGGAGGAATTTGACTGACCACACCCGGAGGAATTTGAAGTGACCCGCGGGGCCGTATTCGTTCGGCGTCTCTGGAATACTGGATCCCCCGCCTTCGCGGGGGATGACACTGAGGGTGTTGCAACGGCCGTCGCTCAACCGACAGCTCCATCATCCCCGTCTCTTCCTCCTCGGCCTTCTCGATCAGTGTCTCGCTCACCGTCACCTCGCGCCGAGGGACGACGAAGATCATCGTGCAGGCGCAGAGCAGCGAGATCGCGAGGACCGCGGAGGTGAGCGGCAGAGTCGTTGCGGAATGGCCGCCGAGATAGGCGCCGAATTGCGACATCAGCGCGCCGATGCCCTGCTGGAGGAAGCCCATCGCACCCGAGGCGGTGCCGGCGGCCTCCGGGCGGATGCTGATCGCGCCGGCGGCGGAATTCGCCATCACGAAGGCATTGCCGACCATCACGATCATCTGCGTGCCGAACAGCCAGGCGGGCGCTTCGTTCCAGCCCGTGAAGCTCCACAGCAGGTTCAGCAGGCTGCCGCAGAGTTGCAGGCCGAGCCCGAACCAGATCAGCTTCTCCAGTGAGTGCCGCGGCGCAAAGCGCACGCAGAGCAGATTGCCGACGAGATAGGCAAAGCCCGTCGTCGCGAACCAGGCGCCGTATTCGGCGCTGGTCCGGCCCATCTGCGTCACCACGATGTAGGGGCCGCCGCCGGCGAAGGTGAAGATGATCTGCGAAGCCAGCACCTGGCACATGACATAGCCGACGAAGGCGCGATTGCGGATCAGCATGCCGACGTCGCCGCGGAAGCCGCTGCCGGCGGCGCGGCTGCGGCGCGTCTCGGGCAGCGCCACCGCGATACCCACGGCGACGACGATCGCGGCGATGGTGATGGCGTAGAAGATCGCGCGCCAGCCGAACGCGGTCTCGATCAGGCCGCCGGTGAGCGGCGACACCATCTGCCCGATCATCAGCGCGGCGATGACGAGACTGATCATCGAGGCGACACGGTCGCGCTCGTAGATGTCGCGGATGATGGCGCGGCTGACCACCATGCCGGCGGCGCCGCCCAGCGCCTGGAAGAAGCGCGCGGCGATCAGCTGCGGCAGGTTCTGCGCGAAGATGCAGGCGATGCTGGCCGCGACCATCAGCGCCAGCCCTCCGAGCAGCACCGGGCGCCGTCCGAACCGGTCCGACAGCGGTCCCATGATCAGCTGCGACAGCGCGATGCCGACCATGTAGAGCGAGACCGTCATCTGAGCGATCGAGATGTCGCTGCCGAAATTCGTCGCTAGCACCGGCAGCGCCGGAACCAGCATGTAGAGCGAGATCGGCGCGATCCCGGTCATCACGACCAGCAGCAGCAACACCACGCGCGAGGTCGCGATGTTCTTCGCCGCTTCCGGCGGCCTGCTGATCATGTCGTGCATGCGTGTCCGTCTCTGACAAATCCGAGTCGGACTGTAGCTTGCTCGCGCAAGACGGATATCGGCGTTTCGGAATGCCGCCATACCGATTCCGGGACGGTTATGATGCGGGCGCGATGGCGACCGATTGGGCGCGTTGCTCGCGCTGCAAAAGCGGTGTCATTCCCTGCGAAGGCTGGGCATGACAGCTGTTGTGGGGAAGCAGCCGTGCGCAAATCGCGTAGCGCCATGCGCCTCGGATGGCGAGCTTACGCCTTCAGCTCCGCGGTCGCCTGATCGAGCCAGGCCTTCGTCGCCTCGTCCAGCGCCGGCCGCACCTCGGCCCGGACGCGGGCGTGATAGGCATTGAGCCAGTCGAGTTCATCGCGGCTCAGCATCGCCGCATCGATCAGCCGGCGATCGATCGGCGCCAGGGTCAGCGTCTCGAACGCATTCATCGGCTTCTCGGCACCCTTGATGTCGGCGGCGACGACCAGCTCGAGGTTCTCGATACGAATGCCGAAACCGTCGGTCTTGTAGTAGCCGGGCTCGTTGGAGAGGATCATGCCGCGCTTCAGCGGCGTGGTGCCGAGCTTCGAGATTCGCGCCGGGCCTTCGTGCACCGAGAGATAGCTGCCGACGCCGTGGCCGGTGCCGTGCTCGAAATCGAGGCCGGCAGCCCAGAGATATTGCCGCGCCAGCGTGTCGAGCTGCGCGCCCGTGGTGCCGTCGGGGAAGACCGCGCGCGCGATCGCGATATGGCCGCGCAGCACGCGGGTGAAGCGGTCGCGCATCTCGTCCGTGGGCTCGCCGACCGCCATGGTGCGCGTGACGTCGGTGGTGCCGTCTTCATATTGCGCGCCGGAATCGATCAGCAGCAGGTCGCCGGGCGCGATCCGCCGGTTGCTCTTGCGGGTGACGCGGTAGTGCACGATGGCGCCGTTCGGGCCGGTGCCGGAGATGGTCGGAAACGACACGTCCTTGAGCGCGCCGGTATCGCGGCGGAACGTTTCCAGCGCCTCCACCGCATCGATCTCGGTCAGCTTGCCGCTTGGTGCCTCGCGATCGATCCATGCGAGAAAGCGCGCCAGCGCGACGGCGTCGCGCACATGGGCCGTCTTGGTGCCCCTGATCTCGGTCGCGTTCTTGACCGCCTTGAGCAGTGCTACCGGATCGCTGCCGCGCACCGGCTTGCCGCCGGCGCCCGCGATCAGCCGGCTCAGCGCGTCGGCCGCGGTGGCATTGTCGAGCGCGATCGCTGCGCCGCTTTTGGCGAGCGCCATCAGTGTCGGCGCCATCGCATCGGGCTCGCGCACGTCGGCGGACTGCTCGAGATGGTCGCGCGTCAGGTTGGAGAGCTTGCGGTGGTCGATGAAGATGGTCGGCCGTCCCTCCTTCGGCACCAGCGCGTAGGACAGCGGCAGCGGGGTGTGCGCGACATCGGCGCCGCGGATGTTGAAGGTCCAGGCCACCGCGTGGCTGTCGGACAGAACCAGCGCATCGGTTCCGAGCTTGGCGATCTCGCCCCTGATCTGCGTCAGCTTCTCGGCTTCAGTGACGCCGGCATGCTGGAGACCGTGCACGGCGACGGGCGCGAGCGGCGGCTGCGGCCGGTCCTGCCAGATCGCGTCGATCGGATTGCTGTCGACGGCTACCAGCTCGGCGCCGGCCTTGGCGCAGGCTGCGGACAGGCGTTCGGTTGCCGCAAAAGTGTGCAACCACGGATCAAATCCGAGGCGGTCACCGGCTTTCAGATGCGCCGCCACCCAGCTCTCCGGCGGCGGGTCGATCAGCGATTCCACGGTCCAGGCCTTTGCGTCGACCTGCTTGGCAGCCTGAAGCGTGTAGCGGCCATCGGCGAACACCGCAGCTTCCTTGGACAGCACCACCGCTAGTCCCGCCGAGCCCGTAAAGCCGGTCAGCCAGGCCAGCCGCTCTTCCGATGGCGGCACATACTCGTTCTGCTGCTGATCGGCGCGCGGGATCACGAAGCCGGTCAGCTTGCGACGGGCGAGTTCTTCGCGAAGTGCGGCCAGCCGTGCCGTCAATGCGACACCGGCCTCAGGCTCCTCGAATGTCTGGAAGTGTGCTTCGAACATGGTGGATCACTTTAGGATCATGGGGATCGGTCGGCAATCTCGACGCATTTGCGTCGCATGTGGCATGGACTGTGCTTGAAATTGTTCCATTCGAATCGAGTGGAGTAAGGATGCAGCAGCTGCGCTTCGTCCGGATAACAGGGAAATTCGAGCAAGTGGTTCATCTCAACGTCGAGGGGACACACGATGCCAGCGTTCACGTTTGAGAAGATTTCGCCGCCAGTGCGCCGCGACCCCGCTGCAACGCCGCCGAAGAAGCCGCGCGGCCTCATCAGCCAAATGATCGACCGTTTCGCCGAGCGCCGCGCGAGGCGCACCTTGCAGCAGCAGCGCGCGATGCGCCGCGACGAGAAGCCGGCAGAGTAGCCTCAGCGGTGGCGGCGTCGTCACCTCGCCCCAGTTCACCCGACCTTCCGCAGCAACAGGCTGCTCCACCCCTCGATCCGCAGATGCTTCAGGGGCACGAGGCCGCGCGCGCGATAGGCGGCGATCACGGCGGGGGCTTGGTGAGTCAGCAGGCCGGAAAGGATGACGCGGCCGCGGGGCGCAAGGTGCCGCCCCATCGGGCCCGCCAATTGCCGCAAGGGATTGGCAAGGATGTTCGCGAGCACAAGGTCGAACGGGCCGGCGCGCGCAAAATCCGGCGCCGCAAACCCGGTGGCCCGGATCGCGCGGACCTGGTTGCCCACTTCGTTCAGGGAGGCGTTCTCAGCCGCCACCCGCACCGAGGGCGGATCGATGTCCGAGGCGAGCACGGCGCGATGCAGCGCCTTCGCCGCTGCGATCGCCAGCACGCCGGTCCCCGTGCCGAGGTCGAGCACGTTCTGCGGTCGGGAACTCTTCAGGACATGGTCAAGCAGCAGTAAACAGCCGCGCGTCGTGCCGTGGTGACCGGTGCCGAAGGCGAGCGCCGCCTCGATCTCGATGGCGAGCTTGTTCGGAGCCACACGATCACGGTCATGGCTGCCGTGCACGACGAAGCGCCCGGCCGGGACCGGCACGAGATCCTCAAGGCTGGCCTTGACCCAGTCCTTGGCCTCGACGGTGTCGAAGGCGAGGGTCGCGGCGATCTCATTTCCTGCTGAAGTTGCAACGAGTTCGCGCAGCCAGGCCTGATCCGGCGCCTCGGCGAAATGGAGCGTGACGTCCCATTGTCCGTCCGGCCGCTCGAAGGCGGCGACAGCGGCATCGCCGTCGAAAAACACCTCGGTGAGCACGTCGATGACGCGCCTGGCGTCGGCCTCGCTGCCGATTGAAAAGCTGGCGCGATGGGTGGGCGAAGGCTGCATTCAGGGTTCCGTTGAGTTCAATTTTTGGAACTTTTGGTACCAATTTCCCGACAAGTGCGGTTCCCGGGTTAACTGGGACGAAGGTTCCGCCCTATACATTTTCGAGTGTTGGATCCAGCTAGCACAGCTTGGAGTTGAAACGGAGGCGAGTCTTGAAGCGCATGATTCAGAAGTTCTGGTCGAACGAGTCCGGTGCAACCGCGATCGAGTACGGTCTGATTGCCGCGGGTATCGCCCTGGCGATCATCACCGTGGTGAACGGCCTGGGCACCGCCATGAATGAGAAGTTCACTTCGATTAGCACCTCCTTGAAGTAATTTCCGCCTGCATTTCCCAGCGGGGGGCTGTTTTTCTTCAGAGGCTGTTCCTGATCACCGCCCGCCAGGGAATTCCCCTGGCGGGCGAGGTCGTTTCCGCGGTGTCTGTTCTGCGGATCTTCAACAGGTTATCCGCCGGCTTGCCGGGTCCCTATCCACTGCTTTCCCCGCAATTGTCCCTGCGATTTTCCACCGACCTTCCCCAGCTTCGGCGCGGCGGCCTGGCCCAGGCATCCTCTGCCCGACCACAGACCTTTCGACAGGCTGTCCACAAGCAATCCACAGACCTATCCACGGCTTCCGAACAGCGACCGGTGATCCCGCAGGATCGCCTGCGCCGCGTTGTGGCCGGGAGCGCCGGTGACGCCGCCGCCGGGATGGGCCCCGGAGCCGCAATGGTACAGGCCCTTCAGGGGTCCGCGATAATCGGCATGGCCCAGCATCGGCCGTGCCGAGAACAGCTGGTTCAGCGTCAGCGCGCCGTGGAAGATGTCGCCTCCCAACAGTCCGAACTGCCGTTCGAGATCGAGCGGGGACAGGATCTGGCGGCCGAGCACGCTCGCCGCAAAGCCGGGCGCGTATTTGTCCACCGTCGCGATCATGAGATCGGCGACCTCTTCGCGATGCTCGTCCCACGACGTTCCATCGGGAAGCTCCGGCGCGACATGCTGGCAGAACAGGCTCGCGACATGCTTGCCTTCGGGTGCCAGCGTGTCGTCGAGCGTCGAGGGGATCAGCATCTCGACGACGGGTTCGCGGCTCCAGCCCCGCGCCCGCGCATCGAGCCAGGCGCGGTCCATGTAGCCAAGGCTCGGCGCCAGGATGATGCCGGAAGAGAGATGATCGCCCTCGCCCGGCAGCGCCGTGAAGGACGGCAGGCGGTCCAGCGCCACGTTCATGCGGAAGGTGCCGGAGCCGTTCTTCCAGCGCCGGATGCGGGCGAGGAAGTCCGCAGGGAGAGCGTCGGCCGCGACCAGCCGCGTGTAGAGCAGCTTCGGATTGACATTGGCCGCGACGTATCTTGCGCGGACGGCCGAGCCGTTCTCCAGCACCACGCCGACGGCGCGGTCGCGCTCGACGATGATCTCGCGGACTCCGGCATCCGTTTCGATGACGACGCCGTGGTCGCGGGCCGCGCGCGCCATCGCCTGCGTGATCGCGCCCATGCCGCCGATCGCGTGGCCCCAGACGCCTTTCTTGCCGTTCACCTCGCCGAAGGCGTGATGCAGCATCACATAGGCCGAGCCGGCGGCATAGGGGCTGGCATAGTTGCCGACGATGGCGTCGAAGCCGAACAGCGCCTTGACCAGATCATGTTCGAAACGTTCGTCCAGCATTTCGCCGGCGGAACGCGTGAAGAGATCGAGCAGGCTACGGCTCTGCTCCAGCGTGAGGCCGCGCAGGATGTTGGCGCTCTGGAGCGCGTTCACAGCCTCGCGGATCGCGTTCGTGCCAAATCCGTCGAGCAGGTTCGGCGGCGCGCGCAGCACGAACTGCCTGAGCACGTCGGCGATGTCTTCCAGCTCGCGCGAGAAGCCGTCGAGGGCTTCCGCATCATGCGCGCTGAGACGGGCGACTGACGCTTTCGTCCGCCCCTCGCCGGTGAGGAGATAGCTGGCATCTGGCGCGGGCAGAAAATTCTGCGCGCGCCGTTCGACGATCCGCAGGCCGTGCTCGGCGAGCTTGAGATCACGGATTACCTGCGGATTGAGCAGGCTCACGGTGTAGGCCGCGACCGAATTGCGGTAGCCCGGATGAAACTCCTCCGTGACTGCGGCCCCGCCGACCACCTTGCGGCGCTCGACCACGCGCACCCGCAGGCCTGCCATCGCGAGATAGGCCGCGCAGGTGAGGCCGTTATGGCCAGCGCCGATGATGACGACGTCGGTTTCGCTCATGATGCTTTCAAGTTGTTCCACCGTCATTCTGGGATGGTCCGAAGGACCAGACCCGGGGTCGCGAGATTCCGGGTTCGCCTCTTCCAGGCGCCCCGGAATGACATCTCTATATCAGGCAATTCCCGCCGCAACATCACGCGCGCCTTTATTGCCCGATCAGGCGCCTTGTGCTCCATTGCGCGCGTCCGGCGCCCGCCGGAGTCTTGCCGGAGCATCCATGGATTCCATCGTGCAACCCGCCGCCACGGAGCAGCCTTCGTCGTCGCGCAATCGGCTGCTGCTGGCGGTCTACACGGCTGCGATCTTCGTCAGCGCGCTGCTGCTGTTCTCGGTGCAACCGCTGTTCACGAAGATGGTGCTGCCGCGGCTCGGCGGCTCGCCGGCGGTGTGGTCGGTGGCCATGGTGTTCTTCCAGTCGCTGCTGCTCGCGGGCTACGCCTACGCGCATCTGCTGATGCAGGTGAGGAACCGCACCGTTCCGGTCGCGGTGCATCTGGTGCTGCTGATCGCCGCCTTCGCCACGCTGCCGCTCGGCATCGCCTCCGCCTATGGCGAGCCTCCCGCTTCGGGCTATGCGTTCTGGCTGCTCGGCCTGTTCGCGGTCTCGATCGGGCTGCCGTTCTTCGCGCTCGCCGCCAACAATCCGCTGCTGCAGGCCTGGTTCGTCCGCACCGGCCATCCTGCCGGGCATGATCCCTATTTTCTCTATGCCTCCTCCAACATCGGCAGCTTCCTCGCACTGTTGTCCTATCCGTTCCTGCTGGAGCCGATGTTCACGCTGCACCTGCAGAACAGGTTCTGGACGGCAGGCTATGGCCTGTTGATCGTTCTCATCGTCGCCTGCGGCGTGCTGTTGTTGCGTTCGCCGAGGCTGGCTGAGGTCGAGGCGCGAGACGAGGAGGTGAACGTACCGGCGCCCGGGCTTATCACGCGGCTGCGCTGGATCTTCCTGGCCGCGGTGCCGTCCGGCCTGCTCATCGCGGTGACTGCGCACATCTCCACCGACGTCGCCGCGGCGCCGCTTCTGTGGGTGCTGCCGCTGTCGCTGTATCTGCTGACCTGGGTCGTCGTGTTCCAGTCGCGGCCGCTGCTGCCGCACAAATGGATGCTGATGCTCCAGCCGGTCGCCATCGCCGGCGTGGTCGTGCTGCTGGCGTTCGGCGGCGAGCAGAATCTGCTGCTGACGCTCGGCGGTCATCAATTGTGCTTCTTCGTCATTGCCATGGCCTGCCACGGCGAACTGGCGCGGACGCGGCCGGCCGCCAGATATCTTACCGGCTTCTATGTCGCGCTGTCATTCGGCGGCATGGTCGGCGGCCTGTTCGCAGGGCTTGTTGCTCCATTTACCTTCTCGTGGATCGCCGAATATTCGATCCTGATCGCGCTTGCCGCGCTGTGCCGCCCCTCCGCGAACGAACGCCTCGCCGGCATCGTCAAATGGTACTGGCTGGCGCTCGCCGCGCTCGCGGTGGCGCTCGTCGCGCCGTCTTATACGACCGGCGACCTCTCGACCTGGTTCGAGGATCACCGCGTCTGGGTCGCCGGCGCCGTCGGCGTGCTCGCCGCGCTGCTCGCGCTGATCCTCAATGCCGGCCGCTGGAAGATCTTTGCCACCGTCGCGCTCGCGCTGGCGTTGATCCGTGTTTATCCCGCGGACGAGGGCCGCGTCACGACGGTGCGCAGCTTTTTCGGCGTGCACAAGATCGTGGTGACGCCGGGCGGCTATTTCCATGTGCTGATGCACGGCACCACCATTCACGGCGCCGAGCGCTTCCGCAACAATGACGGCACGCCGGTCATCGGCCGGCCCGAGCCGATCACCTACTATCATAAGGACGGCGGCATCGGTCAGGCCGTCAGCGCCATCCGCGAGCGCAAGGGCGCGCCGCTCAAGGTCGCCGCGATCGGCGTCGGCTCCGGCACGCTCGCCTGCGCCGCCGAGCCGGGAGAGAGCTGGACCTTCTTCGAAATCGACCAGTCCATGGTCGACGCGGCGCGTGATCCCAGGAATTTCCGCTACATCTCGAGCTGCATGCCGGACATGAAGCCCGTCATCGGCGATGCGCGCCTCACCTTCGCGAAGGAGCCCGATGGCGCCTATGATCTCATCATCGTCGATGCCTATTCGTCCGATGCAATCCCGATTCATCTCGCCACCGAAGAGGCGATGAAGATCTACAAGGACAAGCTCGCGCCCCACGGCGCGGTCGTGATGCACGTCTCCAACCGGCATCTGGATCTCGAGACGGTCGTTGTCGGCATTGCGGATGCCAACGATCTCACGAGCTGGGTCTTCAACGAGGATTCCGGGCGCGATTCCGACTACATCTTCTCGACCGACGTCGTCATCTCCGCGCGCGAGGAGGCCGACATCGGCAGGCTCGCATTCTCCAAGCAATGGGTACAGACCGAAGCCGATGACAGGGTGCGGGTCTGGACCGACGACTATTCGAATATCCTGGGCGCGCTGTATCGGCGTTTGCGGGACGGGGAGTAGGGAAGACGTCGCCTGGACGAATCCCGTGCCCCGGACGCTGCGCAGCAGCGTTGTACGCTGCACCGCGTCCGGGACACGAGATCGGAGTTATGGCGCTACCGGCGTCCCTGAGGGCAACGCGATTCCCTTCCCGCCGGCGATCTGCCGCAACAGGTCCGGCCTGTCCGAGATGATCCCGTCGACGCCGAGCTCGATCATGCGCGCCATGTCTTCGGGCTTGTTGACCGTCCAGACCACGACACGCAATCCGAGTTCATGGGCCTCGGTGACCAGTGGCGCGGTCACATCGCCGAAGTAAGGCGACCAGATCGCGCCGCCCGCAGCCTTGATCGTCCTTGGCAGCGAGCCGCCGTGGTCGGCCGGGCTGAAGCCCGCCGTCCAGTTGGTCGCCTTGTCGCGTGCCACCGTCGGGCTCGAGCCGCGCTGGAGCGTCAGGTACACGGTCGGAATCTTCGGCGCCTGCTGCTGGACGAGAAGCAGGGTTCGCCAGTCGAACGACTGGATCGTGACGCGGTCGGAGAGTCCTTCGGTCTCGATCAGCCCGAGCAGCTTCGCGGCGAAGGCCTGCGGATCAGGCGCTTCATCCGGATGGTTCGGATCGATCTTGGTCTCGATGTTGAAGCCGACGCGCGCGTTGCCGGACTTGCGCACCAGCGCGAACAGCTCGCGCAAGGTGGGAATGCGCGTCCCCGGCACGGCACGCTGGTCGGGGAATTGTCTTGCGTAGGCACTGTCCGGCCGGATCTGGCCGACGTCATAGGTCCTGACCTCGTCGAGCCGCAGCTTCACGAAAGGCGTGCCGGGCGGAGCGATGTAGGCTCCATCGGGGCCGCGGGCGAGATCGGGGTTGAGCCGGCGCTCATGCGACAGGATGACTTCGCCGTCGGCGGTGACACCGACGTCGAGCTCCAGCGTGTCCACGCCCATCGACAGCGCATTGGCGAAGGCGGGCAGGGTGTTTTCCGGCAACAGCGCCCGCCCGCCGCGATGCGCCTCGAGATCGAAGGCCACATCAGATCCCATGGCCCGTCCCGCCATCAGAACGCAGAGCACGATCAGAATGGTCGTGGCACGTGGCTTCATGGTGCCTCGGCCGGCGAGGGCGGTTGGTGGCGGCCGCGTCAGTTCTGATAGTAATAGCCGCGCGGCTGATAATACTGCCGCGGCTGCGGCTGATAGTAGCCTTGCTGGCCGTAGCCCTGGTCGTAATAGGTCCGCGGCTGCTGCTGCTGATAGACCTGCGTGTCGTAGAGCGGGCGGGTGGCCGAGCGCGGCGCCGGATAGCGCGCGCCGGTGTCGCTGCCATCGGCCGGATAGATGTAGTTGTCGTCCTGCGGCATGTAGCGCCGCGCGGGCTGCGCCGGCGGCGCCAGGTTCACGGGATCACCGGCGGTCGCGTATTGCTCCTCAGCCGGCTGCGGTGCCCGGGCCACCGCATTGGCGTTGCGGCCGCGCGGATTGCGAGCCAGCGCCACCTGCGCCGAGCCGGTCAGCGTCACCGTGGTGTTGAGCACGCCCTGCTGCTGAACCAGCGCATAGAGCGTCGAGGCATTCTGGCGTGACAGCCGCACGCAGCCATGGGAGGCGGGCGAGCCGAGCCGGCCGACCGAGTCCGTGCCGTGGATGGCGTGCCCGACCTTGGTGAAGAAGATCGCGTGCGGCATCGGCGCGTCGTCGAATTCCTTGGAATAGTGATCCTCTTCCATGCGGAAGGCGCGGAAGGCGCCGTTCGGCGTCTCGCGCGAGGGGATGCCGGTCGACACCGGCCAGTGATAGCGCGCGACGCCGTCGACGGCGACGGTCATCTGCTGGTTGTCCTTGTCGACGGTGATCTCGACCTTGGCCTGCGCGGCACCCGCGCTCAAGAGCAGCGATGAGGTGAAAGCAATGAAAAACGAACGCATCTGGAAACGCATATCAATCTCGGCCTCCGGCCTGTTCACGCTAGTCGCCGCGGCTCTCCGTCCCCGGCGTGCAATATGCCTGCAATCCGGCTTTCGTTCCAGCGAGCTACCGGCCCATCGTTAACGCGATGCCTGATGTAAGCAAGGCCGCTCTGTGCCGCGCCACGCGCGGCAGCGCTGACATTTTCGCGAGCGGAGGCGCGTTCACAACGTCGACAATTCGTCACAAAGGCGCAACCATTCCGCCGCGCGGCGCGTTGGTGATGTCCTGTCTCGACAGGCGGCACGTCCGCCGCCGTTTACCTCTTTACCTTCCCCTGGGGACCGAAAATGAACAAAGCCCGTCTCGCCGCCGCGCCATTGCCGGCCAGTCAGCCCGTCCGCCTGCTGTTCGCCGCCGCCATCTTGCTGGCGTTGTTGTCGCTGCCGCAAGTCAGTCATGCCCAGGGCATCGTGCGCGGCGCGCAGGAGGGCTCTTATGAAGGTAACCGCATCGGCGGGCCCGTGGGCGGCGCCGTCGGCGGCGTCGTCGGCGCCGGCGTTGGCGGGGCCGTCGGTGCAGTCGAGGGCGTGCTCGGCATTCCTCACCGGCACTACCGTCACCGCTGTCGCGGATATTACGACAGCCATCACCGTTTCCGTTGTTATCGGTGAGTCGACCGTAGTCATTCCGGGGCGCCCGAAGGGCGAGCCCGGAATCCATTCGTCCACCAACTCTGCCGCACGATGGATTCCGGGCTCGCGCTGCGCGCGCCCCGGAATGACGACGGCGATCAGTTCTTCAGCCGATATCCTGTCCGAAAAATCCACCAGATCACGACCAGGCAGATCACCAGGAACGCCAGCGTCATGCCGATGCTGACGGACATGCTGACGTCCGCGATCTCGTAGAAGCTCCAGCGGAAGCCGGAGATCAGATAGACCACCGGGTTGAGCAGCGCGACCGTGCGCCAGGTGGGCGGCAGCATGTCGATGGAATAGAAGCTGCCGCCGAGGAAGGTCAGCGGCGTTACCACCAGCATCGGGATCATCTGCAGCTTTTCGAAGCCGTCGGCCCAGATCCCGATGATGAAGCCGAACAGGCTGAACGTCACCGCCGTCAGTACCAGGAAGGCCAGCATCCAGACCGGATGCTGGATGTGCAGCGGCACGAACAGGCCGGCCGTCGCCAGGATGATGAGGCCCAGAATGATCGACTTGGTCGCGGCGGCGCCGACATAGCCGAGCACGATCTCGAAATAGGAGATCGGCGCCGACAGGATCTCGTAGATCGTGCCGGTGAATTTCGGGAAGTAGATGCCGAAGGAGGCGTTGGCGATGCTCTGCGTCAGCACCGAGAGCATGATCAGGCCCGGCACGATGAAGGTGCCGTAGCTGACGCCCTCGACCTGGCTGATGCGCGAGCCGATCGCGGCGCCGAACACCACGAAATAGAGCGAGGTCGAGACCACGGGCGAGACGATGCTTTGCAGCAGCGTGCGCCAGGTGCGCGCCATTTCGAACAGATAGATGGCGCGAATGGCGCGATGGTTCATGACGTCCTCACGAGATCGACGAAGATGTCCTCGAGCGACGATTGCGTCGTGTCGAGGTCGTTGAAGCGGATGCCGGCGGCGCGGAGATCGCCGAGCAGGCTGGTGATGCCGGTGCGCTCGCCCTTGGTGTCGTAGTCGTAGACCAGCGTCGCGCCGTTGTCGCAGAGCTCGAGCTCGTAATGGCGAAGGCTCTCCGGCAGCGAGGCGATCTTGCCCTGCAGATGCAGCGTCAGCCGCTTCTTGCCGAGCTTCTGCATCAAGGTCGTCTTGTCCTCGATCAGCACGATCTCGCCCTTGTTGATGACGCCGATGCGGTCGGCCATCTCCTCGGCCTCCTCGATGTAGTGCGTGGTGAGGATGATGGTGACGCCGGACTGTTGAAGCCCGCGCACCACCTCCCACATGCCCTTGCGCAGCTCGACGTCGACGCCGGCGGTGGGCTCGTCCAGGAACAGGATCTGCGGCTCGTGCGACAGCGCTTTGGCGATCATCACGCGACGCTTCATCCCACCGGAGAGCGTGATGATCTTGTTGTCCTTCTTGTCCCACAGCGAGAGGGCCTTCAGCACCTTCTCGATATGTTCGGGGTTCTTCGGCTTGCCGAACAGGCCGCGCGAGAAGCTCACGGTCGCCCACACGCTCTCGAAGGCGTCGGTGTGCAATTCCTGCGGCACGAGGCCGATCAGCGAGCGCGCCTTGCGGTAGGAGGTCTGGATGTCCTCTCCGCTGACCAAAACCCTTCCTTCGCTCGGGTTGGCGATGCCGCAGATGATCGAGATCAGCGTGGTCTTGCCGGCCCCGTTGGGGCCGAGCAGCGCAAAAATCTCGCCGCGTTTGATGTCGAGATTGACGTTCTTGAGCGCCTTGAAGCCGGACCCATAGGTCTTCGACAGATTGGCGACCGAAATGATGGAAGACATGATGGCCGGCGGGCTGGGGAGGGAAAGGGGAACGCCGGACCCACTCGGAATGGCGGGTCGGCGGAGCCCTGAAATAGGAACGCTGTTGTTGGCCCGCAATTCCCCGGAGGAAAATGGTCTCAAAATAGGCCATTCAGTGGCATGTTCCGGGCAAGTGTTGCGCGATGGTCACGGCCTGCTGCGAAGATTGTCGCTCACGCGGCTCTTTGTTGCGTCTGCGAGCGCGCCGTGGCTACGATTCCGACCAATCGCTAAGCGTATTGTCTCCAGGGAAAAAAATCGATGAGACCGAACGGCCGTCACACCGCCGGCGCCAGCCAATTGTCCACCCTCGGTGTGTGGGCGATGGGCCTGCTCCTGCTGTCAGCTGTTGCCATCAGCCCGACCACCGCCAAGGCCGCACCGAGCCAGGCCGCTGTGGCAACCACGCATGTCTACCTGCTCCGTGGCGTGCTCAACATCTTCTCGCTCGGGCTCGACACGATCGGCGCCCGGCTCCAGGCGCAGGGCGTCCCGGTGACCGTCGCCAACTTCGTGTCCTGGTCCTCGCTCGCCGATGAAGCGGCGGCCGCCTACAGGGCCGGCCGGCTCAAGACCATCGTCCTGGTCGGCCATTCCTCCGGCGCGACGGCGCTGCCGGACATGATCGCCAAGCTCAATCAGCTCGGCGTGCCCGTGAAGCTCGCGATCGGCCTCGATTCGGTGTTCAAGACCAGGCTGTCGACCGGCGCGGAGCGTTACATCAACATCTATATCGGCGATGGTCCCGGCGAGCCGGTGCGGGCCGCGGCGGGTTTTCGCGGCAAGCTCGACAATGTCGACGTGCGCGGCACCGGCGTCGGCCACATCTCGATCGACAAGAATGAGGCGATCCAGCGTCGCGTCATTGCCGAGATCGATGCCGCCATCATGCGCTCGCGCGCACCGGCAGCGCCGGTCGCCGAACCCGGTACGCCGCGACAGGCACGCTCGGCGGCGGCGGCCGCTCCCGCGAGGAACTGAGCTTCCTTGCGCGACGGACTGGTCGCGCAGCCATCCTTCGGAGATCGCGGGAACAGCGCGGTCGGGAAGAACGGATCGTTCTTGCCCAGACCGCCAGGAACGGCGGCTTGTGCTTGCGGAAATAGTCCGGAAGGCGGGATAGAGCGCCTTGTGGCAAGTGGACGCCCTATCGCTTCCTGACCAGCGTGAGGGGACGGCTGGCCCTTTGATCGCGGGGCTTGCTCGCGGCGCGCCCGGCTTCGGGCGGGCTCAGGAAGCGGATGAGCATCGTCTTCAGATGCGCAGTGCTCTGCTTGATATCCAGCTTCGGATTGCGGATTGGCATTGCGCGCGATCCGTCGATGATCGCGATCAGGATGTTCGCCGTCGCTTCCGGGTCCAGTCCCGGATCCACCCGTCCCTGGCTTTGCGCCTGGCGCAGGAAGTCGGCCCACATGCGGCGAACCGCTTCGGTGTGCCGTTCGATGATCTTGGCGAATTCCGGATTGCGGGCGGCCTCCGCGAGGCCGTCCAGATTGAGGATCTGGGCAGGACGAAACCGCAGGCTGGTTTCCTCGATGTCGGCGAGCAGCGCCTCGATCACGTCCGTGGCCGTGAGAATCTTTTCGAAACGCTCCGCCGAACGCGCCAGACCCAAATCGATCATCGCCTCGATGATCGCGATCTTGCTCGGAAAGTAGTGATAGAGGTGCCCCGGACTGATCCCCGCCTCGGTGCAGATGTCAGTCGTGCTGGCGCCGCGGAAGCCGTCCCTGGTGAAGCAGCGGATCGCCGCGTCGAGGATCTCCCCGCGCTTCAGCTCATGCTTGACGGGGTCCACCTTCCTCAAGGCCCGTTCTCCTTTTCGTGAGAGCCCAATTTAGCATGCCGGTCCGTCACGAGAAATTCAAAATTAGAGAGTTCCATCTATTTATGCTGACGGGCGGCGGCAACTGGCGTGAGAATGATTAATAGAGAAATCTCTCTAGTAAAGAGTCCAGCCCTCGGCGGGACCATGCGCGTTCGATGGGCGACCCTGGTGTCCGTCACGCTCGCGCTCGGTGGTTGCGCGACCGCGCCGCTCGAACGGGCCGGTTCGCTCAGGAGCTACGACCGGATGTCGGATGCCAACGGACTGGTGACGCGATCGCAGATCCGCGTGAACAAGAAGGATTTGCTGGCGGCGAAGACGATCCGGATCGCGACGACGGTCTTTCCCGCTCGTCCCGACGTCGCGCTGAACGAAAAGGAGCGGCGCCTGGTCGCAAACGCCGTCAGCCGCGAGCTTTGTCTGCGCCTGAGCGAGCGCTTCCGCATCGTTGCCGCCGATGACGATGCCGATCTCACGGTGCAGGCGACGGTGACGCATGCCGCGCCGACCAGCCCGACCGCCTCAGGCGCGTCGAAGGCGCTGTCGATCGCCAAGACCGTTGCGCTTCCCGCCGTACCTGTGCCGGTGCCGCGACTCCCGGTCGGGCTCGGCAGCCTGTCGGTCGAGGCGGAGGCGCGCGACTTCGCAGGATTTCAGAAGGCGGCCATGGTCTGGGGGCGCAGCGCCAACTCCATCACGAATTCTCCGAGGGTCGCCAACGAGGGCGATGCGTACGATCTCGCTGCCGATTTCGGCGCCGACTTCGCCAAGATGGTTGCGACCGGAGAGTCGCCGTTCGGCGGCATCCCTGCGCTGCCTCCGATGGACAGCATTCCCGTGCGGTTCGGAGGTGCTCCCAAATATGTCGCGTGCGAGGCGTTCGGGCGGTTTCCCGGCATCACCGGCTTCGCGGGGCAGGGGCTCGGCCTGCCACCGGCCTGGACGGATTCCGGCGCCAAGGAGAGTCCGGCCGGGAATCCGGCCCCGGCAACCCAGGTGAATTCAGAGCAGACGCTCACGCAATGATCCGGATGCGTTGCCGGTTGCGTCCGACTTCAACAACATTCGTGGCTGACCAGAGTAGATGACATGACCCAAGCAACGATCCATCCCTTGCGCCAAGATGCAGCGCGCGCCGATGCGCGTGTGTGCGCGAGGAGCGCGCCCCTGTTCACGGCCGATGAGGTGTGGAGCCGAACGAACGCGGATCGTCGTTCGGCCGGCGAGACGGACGACCAGGATTCGATCCTGGAATCCGGCTTCTGGATGGCGACCGTGGTCGCGTTCCTGCCCACGGTCGCGGGCTGCTTCTATCTCTTTCTGACCCAAGGATGAGGCCCAGGGATGAGGCGCGTATCGAGCGCGGCGGCCTTGTCCGCGGTCTTGACACTGTTGCTGGCAGGCTGCGGGTCGAGCGTCGATCTTCCTCCGGCGTATCAACCTCCGCAGCCGCCCAGTGCCAAGGCGGTGAAGGACGGCGTCACGAAAGCGGCTGCCGAAGCCAAGCTGAGCGGGGGACTGGAGACATCCGCCGTCCGCCATTCCGACCACGGGCCGGGATCGTATTTCGTCTGCCTGAGGCAGAGTGGCCCATCACCCAGCAGGCGCCCCGCCTATTCGGTCTTTTTCGACGATGACACCTACAAGGGTGTCCAGACTTCGGTGATTCTCGAGGCCTGCGAAGCCGAGGCATGGACACCCTTCAATTAAATGGGTTCCCTCCAATCATGCCACGATGCCGCGGCGGGCGTCGCGGTCCCGGTTCCGTGCCCCAAATTCCGCCCAATCGGCGGTCACTAAGCGCGGTGGGGGAGCCTCTGCCTCCTGTAGTGGGACTGCTGGACTGATGCTTGATCCAAGGCGAATTGTCGTGCTGGCAGCGATTGCGCTGCTCGCCTTCGGCACCGGCACGGCCGCTGCCACACCAGCCAAGTCCAAGACCAACGCGGCCGCCCCCGCCGCGCCGCCGCCTCCGCCGTTCGAGCCATTGCTGCCGCCAAAAATCTACCTGTTCCGCGGCGCCATGGGTCCGATCTTCTCGACCGGCATGGATCGGCTCGAGGAGAAACTGACCAAGGCTGGCTTCTCGGCCAATGTCTACGAATTCACCATCTGCCGGTGGATCGGCGATCGCGCCATCTCCAGCTATAAGGAATCGCCGGCGCCGATCGTGCTGATCGGCCACTCCATGGGCGGCCTGTGCTCGATCGTCATCTCCGAGATGGCGGCCAAGGAGAACATCCCGATCAGCCTCGTCATCGTCATCGATCCTGCGCATGCAACCGGCGACGTGCCGCTCAACGTCGAGCGCTTCATCAACATCTTCCTCTCCGACAGCGTGCTCGGCGGCGGCGATGTCGTGGCCGTGCCCGGCTATCGCGGCCATTATGCGAGCTACGACCTGAAGGAAAATTCGCGCGTCAGCCACATCAACATCGAGAAGTCCGACGACATCCATCGCCAGATCATCGAGATGGTGACGCAGCTCCCGCGCATCCCGCCGCAAGCACAGGCCGATGCCGTGCCGCTGCGATATCGGGTGCCGGCGGACACGCTGGTCGAATTGTGGGACAGCGGCGTGCGGGTGCCGGTGCGCCGCGGCGACACCATGGAGAGCATCGCCGCCGCCAATCGCGTGCCGCTGTGGACGCTCGCGCAGAGCAATTCATTGCCGGAGGACGCGCAGCTCACCCCGGGGCAAACCATCATCGTCCCGCGTCACCTGACGCCGCCGGAGCCTGCGGCTGCGATGGCACTGCCACCGCCGGCGGCGGGCGGACGAAAATAAAACGTCATGCCCGGGCTCGTCCCGCCCCCGGTGTCGAAGCCGCTTCTGCGAGGCCGGCATCCACGTTCTTAACTACCGCACGAAAGATCGGGGCCGGAACAAGCCCGGCCATGACGTAGAGCAGTGATCAGACATTCGACCCGTTGATCGCGTCGATCACGGCATCGGTCACTTCCTTGGTGGTGGCCTTGCCGCCGACATCCGGCGTCAGCACGCCGGCGGCGCAGACGCGTTCGACGGCCGCCATCAGCCTCGAGGCGGCATCCTTCTCGCCGAGATGCTCGAGCATCTGCGCGCCGGTCCAGAACGTCGCCACCGGGTTGGCGATGCCCTTGCCGGTGATGTCGAAGGCCGAGCCGTGGATGGGCTCGAACATCGAGGGGAAGCGGCGCTGCGGATCGATGTTGCCGGTCGGCGCGACGCCGAGGCTTCCGGCGAGCGCACCGGCGAGATCGGAGAGGATGTCGGCGTGGAGATTGGTCGCCACGATGGTGTCGAGGCTCTTCGGATGCAGCGTCATGCGCACAGTCATGGCGTCGACCAGCATCTTGTCCCAGCTGACGTCGGGGAATTCTCCGGCAATTTCGGCCGCGATCTCGTCCCACATCACCATGCCATGGCGCTGCGCGTTCGACTTGGTCACGACGGTCAGCAGCTTGCGCGGACGCGACTGCGCGAGCTGGAACGCGTAGCGCATGATCCGCGTCACGCCGACGCGGGTGAAGATGGCCACTTCCGTGCCGACCTCCTCCGGCAGGCCCCTGTGGGCGCGACCGCCCATGCCGGCATATTCGCCTTCCGAGTTCTCGCGCACGATCACCCAGTCGAGATCGCCGACGCCGACATTGCGCAGCGGCGAGGCCACGCCCGGCAGGATTTTTGTCGGCCGCACATTGGCGTATTGGTCGAAGCCCTGGCAGATCGGCAACCGCAGGCCCCACAGCGTGATGTGGTCGGGCACATCAGGGGCGCCGACCGCGCCGAAATAGATCGCGTCGAACTTCTTCAGCTCGGTGAGGCCGTCGGCCGGCATCATCACGCCGTGCTTCTTGTAATAGTCCGAGCCCCAGTCGAACGTCGTGACGTTGAAGGCGAGATCGCCGCTGCGTTTTGCCAGAGCCTCCAGCACGCGGACACCGGCCGAGATCACCTCGGGCCCGATGCCGTCGGCGGGGATGGCTGCGATCGAATGGGTGCGCATGGGAATGCTCCGTATCAGTGAGATTGCGGCGAGGATCACGGTCCGGGCAGCTGCGAGTCCTTGCCGGCCGCAGGGCCAATTCAATTGACGCTGGCTTATACCGAAAATGATACGCTATGACATCAATCCGGCGGGAAAGTGGGATGCGATGACCGATCAGAGGGGCCAGAGTGAGTTGCGGGTTGCCATTGCAGGGCTGGGCTCGATCGGCACCAAGATCGCGACCGCGCTCGACCAGGGCATCGAAGGCCTGGCGCTGTCCGCGGTCGCTGTGCGTGATCCCGCCAAGCACCAGGCCTTCCTCGACGGCTTGCGTCGTCCGCCGCAGGTTCTGTCCCTCGACCAGCTCGGCGATGCCGCCGATATCGTGGTCGAGTGCGCGCCGAGCAGTCAGCTGCGCGCGATCGTCGAGCCCGCGGTGAAGCGCGGCAAGGCCGCGGTCGTCGTCAGCGTCGGCGGGTTGCTCGACAATTTCGATCTCGTCGATCTCGCCCGCGCCAATGGCGGCCGCATCCTCGTGCCGACCGGTGCGCTGATCGGGCTCGATGCCGTGAACGCCGCCGCGGTCGGCACCATCCATTCGGTGAGGATGGTGACGCGCAAGCCGATCGATGGGCTGAAGGGCGCGCCTTTCATCGTCAAGAATGACATCGACATCGATAATCTCCGCGAGCCGCTCAAGCTGTTCGAGGGCACCGCGCGCGAGGCCGCGAAGGGCTTTCCGGCCAATCTCAACGTCGCGGTTGCGCTGTCGCTCGCGGGCGTCGGGCCCGACCGCACGATGGTGCAGATCTGGGCCGACCCGACCGTGACGCGTAACGTTCACCGCATCGAGGTCGAGGCGGATTCGGCACGGTTTTCGATGTCGATCGAGAACATCCCGTCCGATAATCCCAAGACGGGGCTGATCACAGCGCTCTCGGTGATCGCGCTGCTGCGCAAGCAGCGCGCCACGCTTTGCGTCGGGACGTGAACATCAAGCGCCCGTCACGCGCCAGATCACGTTGCCGACGTCGTCGGCCATCAGCAGCGACTTGTCCGGGCCGATCGCGACGCCGACCGGGCGGCCATAGGATTCCTTCTCGTCCGGCGCGAGGAAGCCCGACAGGATGTCGCGCGCGAGACCGGACGGACGGCCGTTCTCGAACGGGATGAACACGACCTTGTAGCCGGACAGCTTGCTGCGATTCCACGAGCCGTGCTGGCCGATCACCATGCCATCCGGGAAGCCCGGTAGCGTGCCCGCGGGCATCCAGCACAGGCCGAGCGAAGCCGTGTGGCCGCCGAGCGCGTAGTCCGGCTGAAGCGCCTTGACGACCATCGCTGGATCCTGCGGCACGCGGTCGTCCACCGTCTTGCCCCAGTAGCAATAGGGCCAGCCGTAGAAGCCGCCGTCGCGCACCGAAGTGAGATAATCGGGCGGGGTCTCGTCGCCGAGGCCGTCGCGCTCGTTGACGACGGTCCAGAGCACATTCGTGTTCGGCTCCCATGCCAATCCAACCGGGTTGCGCAGGCCGGCACCAAAAATCCGATGCGTGCCGGCGACGAGGTCGAGCTCGTAGACCGCGGCGCGGCCTTCCTCGACCTCCATGCCCATCTCGGCGATGTTGCTGAGCGAGCCGACGCCGGCATAGAGCTTCTTGCCGTCGGGGCTTGCCAGAAGACTGCGCGTCCAGTGTCCGCCCGGCTTGAACGTCGTGAGCCGCTTGCCCGGGGCGGTGATGCGGTCGGCGTTCGCGACGTAGGGAAAAGCCATCACGCCGTCGGTGTTGCCGACATAGAAGGTGTCGCCGACCAGCGCCATGCCGAAAGGCTGGCTGAGGTTCTCCATGAAGGCGCCGCGATATTCGGCGACGCCGTCGCCGTCCTTGTCGCGCAAGAGCGTGATGCGGTTGGCGGAAACGCCGAGCGCCGCGGCACGCCGCATCGTCGCCTGCATCGCATAGTGAAACACGGAGCGCGGGGGACCTGCGATCTGCGTTGCCTCCGCGATCAGCACGTCGCCATTGGGCAGCACCTCGATCCAGCGCGGATGGTCGAGGCCGGTCGCGAACGCATTGACCTTGAGCCCGGGCGCGACCGTCGGCTTCTGGCCCTCGCGCCAGCCGCGCGCGGTCGGCATCTTCAAGGTCGGGAGCGCGCCTTGCGGCTTCGCCTCGGGAATGGCCGGCCTCTCGCCCCAGGCCGGTGCGGGCTCCGTGCCCGACAGTTTTCGCCATTGCAGCGCGATGCCGCCGATGAACGCGACGAACTGCGCGAAGATGCTGGAAAACGTCATGAGAAGCCCCTGTGTGCGCGCGCATCCAACTGGCTGGCGGGGCAGACGTCAACCTGTGCGGCGGGCCGCGCGGGCCTATTCCCATGGAATGGCAGCCGATCGAATTTGCATGGGACGGACGCGGCGTTTGCGCCTGAGATCAGCGGCCGATCTGTCGCTCCAGCCGCCGTGCCGCGCGAAAATCATCCAGGTGATGGATGTTCGGCGCCAGCGCGGCTTCCCTGGACAAGAGATGATACACCCGCGCGACCGTGCGCTGCTTCTGCTTGGTGCGCCCGGGCGGCAGCGCCCGCGCCTTGCGGAGGGCGGCAATCGCATGCGCGCGGAAATAATCGTAGGCGTCCGACATGGCTCGATGCTCTGCGTGCAATGCAGGTGTCGAGAGGTAACGGACGAGTATGGGGGCGGTTCCTTGGCGCATCGGTCCGTGCCCCGGACGCAGCGCAGCGTTGCACGCTGCAGCGCGTCCGGGACACGAGAGTGAGGCGAGCTGCTATGCCTTCAGCGCGGCGACAGGAACGGAATGATCATCGGAACGCGGCGGCAATAGGCGCCGTAGGCGTCCTCGCCGAGCTCCTTGGAGAGGAACACCTCTTCCATCCGGCCCTTCTGCCACATGCCGAGCGAGATCAGGATGGCGCCGAGGATCGCAGTCACCGTGCCGACCGCGATGCCGGTCGCCAGCATGCCGGCGATCAGGCCGGTGTAGATCGGGTGGCGCACGATGCCGTACGGCCCGGTATCGATGACGCGATGGTCTTCCTTGTGGGTGATGGTGTTCGACCAGAATTTTCCGAGATGCAGCCGGCCCCACCACGTGAAGGAGATTCCGGCGAGCACGATCAGCGCCGTGATGTAGACGGCCGTATTGCTGAACACCCAGAGCGGCTTTTCGTTCAGCACTTCGGCGGTCCACGGCGTAAACAGGATGCCGCCGACCAGGATCGGAATGCGATAGCGCCCGGACTCCAGCGTCATCACCTGCTTCTGCGTGCGCCCCTGCCAGAACGAGGCGCCGACCCAGCTGGCGAGCCAGGCGAGCCAGATCAGGGCGAGCAGTTGCGTCGGCCAGGTCGTGGTCCAACCACCCCAGGCGACAGAGAGAAGCTTGCTGAAATCGAAGGACATGAAGGTTCTTTGCGTTGGGCGGAGCGATCAGCTCGCGCGCGAGGAGAGCGCGTGATGCTTGATGGCGCCGGAGGGCTGCTGACCGTTGCGGGCGAGCAGATGGGTGATGGTTTCGCGCAACACCGGCTCGATCGGACGCGGCGAATAGCCGAGCTCGGTGCGCGCCTTGCCGATCGAGAGGTCGCTCGCGGCGAGCGCGATGCGCACGCCCTCGGCGGTGCCGTTGGGCGGCCGGCGCGTGACGTGATCGGCGATGTATTCGAGCATGATCGCGGAGAGCTCGGCGATCTTTCCGGGCACGGCGACCGGAAACTGCCGGCGGCCGCTCATCGCCGACATCATCCGCAGGATGCGACCGAGCGGAACGCAATCGCCGCCGAGAATGTAGCGCTGGCCGAGGCGGCCGCGTTCCATGGTCAGCACGAGGCCCATGGCGACGTCGCGGACGTCGACCAGGTTGACCAGGAAGTCGAGATGCGGCTGCACCTTCTTCTGGAGGAAGTACCACAGCATCGCGGTCGGCGGCGTCAGATTGTGGTCGGCGGCGCCGATCGGCATGGTCGGCGTGCCGATCACGAGCGGGAAGCCCGCGGCCGCCGCCTTTGCGGCATGATGCTCGGCGAGCGACTTCGATCGCGTATAGGCGCCGGGCATCGCGTCGGCCGGTTGCAGCGCCTCTTCGGCGGGAACGCCTTTGAGGTCGGAATAGGGGAACAGGATCGATTCGGTCGAGCAGTGCAGGAAGCGCGAGACACCGCGCTTCATGGCAGCCGCGAGCACGATCTCGGTGCCGCGGCAATTGACGTCGTGAAAGTCCTGCTTGTTGGCGACCCACATGCCGGGCAGGCCGGCGAGGTGATAGACCTGATCGACACCGGCGATCGCAGCATCGACCGCGGCGCCGTCCAGCACCGAGCCGTGGACGTGTTCAACGTCGGCATTCGCCGCGGCCGGCACCCGGACATCGAGAACACGGACCCGCTGCCCGCGGGCGCGGAGCGCTTCGACGAGATGATGTCCGATGAAGCCACTGCCACCGGTAACCAGGACGAGAGCCATGCAGAAGGTTGCTGTTTCGCTTTTGGAGTTATCGGGTCGAAAGGGAATTGGTCGGAAGAGGCGCCAGAATCGCGGCAAGGTCGCGACGGAAGCCCAAGGCAATGAACAATTTTGCCATCACGAACATCGGTCCAAGCAAAAGATGCGAAGGAAAAGTGAACAAGGAGGCCTCGCGGCCCTCAAAAACCTTGTGGCCGATGGTCTGCGCGGCGAGGCCGAGCACCACCAGCGTGGCGAAAATTGCCCACAGGGCCGTAGTGCTGACTTGCGCTGCGGTCGTCGTCGCAACCGAAAATAGTACGACGGAGACGGCCAGAATGCCGAGCCCGAGCGCCATGTCGAGCAGCAGCCAATAGATCAATACCGGCAAGGCCAGGATCACGGCCAGGCTGACGTTGAAACCGAGTAGCGGAAGCTTGACCAGCGTCAGCGGCAGCACGGCGCCGGTGAACAGCAACAAAATGCCGACCACATGCATCGCCGTGTTCCGGGGATCGCGATGGTACTCGACGTAAACGGCAAGTTGGCGCTGAAAGAAGCCACCCATTTCGGTCTCATGCTGCATGGGGTCAGGAAGGGCGAAAAGAGGCTATAGCACCGGACCCGGCGGTGCACAAACCGGCGCTTTTGTCGCGCCAAGCCGTGCTGATGCGCCCCGGGACAGGCTGCAAAACGCCAGCGCTTCAAAGGGTTCCGCTCGCCGCGGAACCGCGTTCGCTCAGCGCTTCTTGGCGGGTTTTTTCGCCGCAGGCGCAGGGGCCGCGGCCGGACGCGGCTCCTCCGGCAGCTTGGCATAGGTCAGGATCTGCAACTGCCCGTTGACGGCCGAGGTCGGCTTCGCCCGGTCGAGAAATTGCTCCTCGCCGAGGCCGATCGGATGCAGCCGCTTGGTCGAGATCTTGAACGTGTTCACCAGCACGTCGCGGATCGCGTCTGCCCGCCGCTGGCTCAGGATCGCGTTGGCCTCGCGCGTCTTCGAATTGGATTCGACGTGGCCGACGATCAGGAAGGTGTAGGGCAGCAGCGAGGCATGCACCAGCGCATCCGCGATCCGGCCGACGGTCTGGTAGGACGCCGGCTGGATGATCGGCGTGTCGGCGTCGAACTGGATCTGCGCATTGAAGGCCGGCAGCTTGGCGAGATCAGGCGCGATCAGCGGCCGGTTCACGGGTCCCGGATCGTTCTTGATCCTGGTCTTGGCGCGCTCCATCACCTGCTGCTTCAGCGCGGGCAGATCGACCTCGGCGGCCTCTTCGAAATGGTTCAGCTTGTCGACGATGTCGTCGCGGGTCGGCGCTGCCGTTTGCGCGCCGGCAGTGCCCGCGAGCAAAGCGAGCCCCAGCGCAACGATCGTTCCGGTAGTGAAGAGCCCCTCCGCGCGCATCAGCGATACCCCGCGTCGTCGACGGCCTTCAGGCAGTTGTTGCTGATGCCCTTGGGCGTCGAGACCAGGCAGGGGACCGACTTGCTGGTCTCCTTGGTCGAGCCGCCGCAGACCTTGACGATCTCGCGCTGGCACGCGTTCGCCACCGTGACGCGCGCGGCGACGCGCTTCTGGATGGCGTCGAACACGCCGAAATAGTCGCTCGCGCATTGCGGGGACAGCACGTCGCGGTTGCGCGACAGGCACTCCTTCAGCCGGTTCGAATCCGGATTGACGCCGCGGCAATTGGCGACGATTTCCGCGCCGCAGCTTGCCGCCAGCTTTCCGATCGAATCGCCAAAGCTCATGGTCTCCGCCGCCGCAAGCGACGGCATCCCCAATGCAAGCACGATCAACGTGATGGAGCCCCGGAACATGGGTTTATCTGATACGGGGAAGTTCGCGATGGTCAAGGGCTGTTCGGCGGAGAACCGTCGAACGCCCGGGGAGTGCGGCGAACAGTCCTCACTCCGAGGCATCGAGGGGCGGCCATTCGATCAGGAAAGCCGTGTGTTTCCCGAGATCGTCGGCAAAATCAGGATCGGCCTTGAGCTCGTCCAACGTCCGCGGCGGGGGAAGCTGGCGGCCGTCCGCGGCCAGCTCCTGCGCAAAGAATGCGAGCGCCTCGGGCGCATTCTCCAGCGCCTCGTCGACGTCGTCGCCGCCGGAGACGCAACCGGGCAGGTCCGGAAACCAAAGGCTCACGGTGTCCGGGTCTGCATCCTCGATGATGGCAACGTACTGAGCCACCGGGCCTCACGCCCTTTGCACGAAGCTGTCCACGACCTTCTTCTCGCCGGCCTTGTCGAAGGCGATGGTGAGCTTGTTGCCGTCGATCTTGGTGACGCGGCCGTAGCCGAATTTCTGGTGGAAGACGCGGTCTTCGAGCGAGAATTCCGACGTCGTGCCGGTCGATTTGGCGACCAGCTCGCCTTCGATCGTCAAGGGCCCGCGCCGGCGCGAGGAGAAGCTGCCGAAGTCGGGGCCGGATGACGAGGAGGTCGAGAACGTGGTGGCCTCTTCCTCGAAGCCGCCCCGGCCGCCGCCGCTGCGGCCGCCGCCGCGGTTGCGGTTGGCCTGGGCGCGCTGCCAGCCCGGCGTCGAATAGCTGGAGCCGAATGCCTCCATGTCGTCGAAGCGCGAGGCGCCGTACCCGCCGGTGCCGCCCCAGGCCGAGCCGCCCTTGGATTCCGTGATCTCGACATTGGCCGCCGGCAATTCGTCGAGGAAGCGCGACGGGATCGTGGTCGACCAGGTGCCGTGGATCCGCCGGTTGGTTGCAAAATAGATCTTTGCGCGGCGGCGTGCCCGGGTGAGGCCGACATGGCCGAGCCTGCGCTCCTCCTCGAGGCCGGCGCGGCCCTGTTCGTCCAGCGTGCGCTGGCTCGGGAACAGGCCTTCCTCCCAGCCCGGCAGGAACACGTTGTCGAATTCGAGGCCCTTGGCCGAATGCAGCGTCATCAGCGACACCGCATCGTCCTCGGCGCCGCCCTCACGGTCCATCACCAGCGAGATGTGCTCCAAAAACCCTTGCAGGTTCTCGAACTCCTCCATCGAGCGCACGAGTTCTTTCAGGTTCTCCAGCCGGCCGGCGGCGTCCGCCGAGCGGTCCTTCTGCCACATCTCGGTGTAGCCGCTCTCGTCGAGCACGATCTGGGCAAGGTCTGTGTGCGCGGTGACCTCGCGCTGGGCGCGCCAGCGATCGAACTGGGCGACGAGATCGCGCAAGCTTCCGCGCGCCTTCGGCTTCAGCTCGTCGGTCTCGACCACCGCACGCGCGGCCTCGAACAGGGGAATGCGGCGCTTGCGGGCATGGTCGTGCAGCATCTGCACGGTGGCATCGCCAAGGCCGGCGCTTCGGCGTATTGACGATGCGCTCGAAGGCGAGGTCGTCGGCCGGCGAGTTGATGACGCGCAAGTACGCCAGCGCGTCACGGATTTCGGCGCGCTCGTAGAAGCGCGGACCGCCGATGACGCGATAGGGCAGGCCGAGCGTGACGAAGCGGTCTTCGAATTCGCGCATCTGGTAGGAGGCGCGCACCAGGATCGCGATCTCGTTGAGCTTCTCGCCCTGGCGCTGCAGCTGCTCGATCTCCTCGCCGATGCCGCGGGCTTCCTCTTCGGAATCCCACGAGCCCGTCACCGTGACCTTCTCGCCGTCCTGATCCTCGGTGCGCAGCGTCTTGCCGAGCCGGCCTTCATTGTGCGCGATCAGATGCGAGGCGGCGGCGAGGATGTGGCCGGTCGAGCGATAGTTGCGCTCGAGGCGGATGACCTTGGCTCCGGGGAAATCGTGCTCGAAACGGAGGATGTTGTCGACCTCGGCGCCGCGCCAGCCATAGATCGACTGGTCGTCGTCGCCGACGCAGCAGATGTTTTTCAGCCTCGCAGCGGCTGGCGCCAATGCTTGCGCCGCTAGGGCCGCGTCCCTGCTGGGGTCATCGATCGCGTCCGGAGCGGCCGCGACCGGCAGCGCTGGCTGCGAAGGCGCCTGCGACAGCAGCCGCAGCCAAAGATATTGCGCGACGTTGGTGTCCTGGTATTCGTCGACCAGGATGTATTTGAAGCGCTGCTGATACTGCCGCAGGATGTCCGGGTGCTCGCGGAAGATCCGGATGTTCTCCAGCAGCAAATCGCCGAAATCGGCCGCGTTCAGGATCTTCAGCCGTTCCTGGTAGCTCGCATAGAGCTTGCCGCCCTTGCCATTGGCGAAGACGGCGGCCTCGCCCGAGGGCACCTGCGACGGCATCAGGCCGCGGTTTTTCCAGCCGTCGATCAGGCCGGCCAGCATGCGTGCCGGCCAGCGCTTGTCGTCGATGTTCTCGGCCTGTAGCAGCTGCTTGAGCAGCCGGACCTGGTCGTCGACGTCGAGCACGGTGAAGTTCGACTTGAGCTGTGCCAGCTCGGCATGGAAACGCAGGATGCGGCCACCGATGGAGTGGAAGGTGCCGAGCCACGGCATGCCCTCGACGGCATGGCCGAGCATCTGGCCGAGCCGGTGCTTCATCTCGCGCGCGGCCTTGTTGGTGAAGGTCACCGACAGGATCTCGGCGGGGCGGGCGCGGCCCTGGCTCAGGATGTGGGCGATGCGCGTGGTCAAGACGCGCGTCTTGCCGGTGCCGGCGCCGGCCAGCACGAGAACCGGACCGTCCAGCGTCTCCACGGCCTCGCGCTGCTCGGGATTGAGCCCGGAGAGGTATTTCGGGCCCACCGAGGCGCGCGCACGCGCGGCGATGCCGCCGGCTGCGGGCTGGTGGTCGGGGACATTCTGGGACGTGATCTTGCTCGGCTCGGTCATGCGAATCATTGGCCCCACGATGGCACCGCGGGGTGGTGGAAGGGAGCCTTCTTAACAGGGATTGGTGTCTATATGGGGCGCCGGGGACAGGTTTTCCACGTGCGCGGCAGGCCGATTTGTTCCAGCACCGGCCGCGAATTTCGCGCCCGCATGGGCCGGAACCATCGTTCCCGCGTCGAGATTGTCTGGACAGGTGGCGCGGCCAGCCGCGTCGACGCAGACAACATCAAGACGAGGGTTTGACCATGCTAGGCTGGGTTGTGACGTTTCTGGTTATTGCACTGATCGCCGGCGTCCTGGGCTTCGGCGGCATCGCCGGCGCTTCGATCGAGATCGCCAAGATCATCTTCTTCATCGCGGTCGTCCTGTTCCTGGTCTCGGCCGTGGTCGGCCTCGCGCGCGGCCGCAACAGGATATAGCGCTATCCTCGCGGCGCATCCTTCGAGACGCCCGCCTTCGGCGGGCCCTCAGGGTGAGGGCGGAGTGTGCGGCAGCAGTTTCAAGGGACACCGCTTTAGCGAAGCCTCATGCTGAGGAGACCGCCACCGGGTCCGCGCACAGCGCGGCCCGATGACAGGCTCCGCGGTCGTCTCGAAGGACGAGGCGCTTGCTCAGGCCCGTCCGAAAAGTCATATGCGATAGCCCTCCCCGCCGGGGAGAGGTGAAACCACCAGGCGGATGCAGCCTGAGCTGCTACCGCTTCGCGGGCATCGCCACACTGCGGCCGATGTCCTCGGGCCGCGGCACGGCGGCGTGGGCCTTTGTGATCCCAGCGATACGTTCGCGGATGTCTGGCGGAAACGGCGCGACGCGCCGTGCATTCATGTCCATGTGCAGCGACATGTTCTCGGACGTGGCCGACAGCCAGCCCTCGGTCGCGTGCCGCATCTCCTCGAACGTGTGCAGCCGCTTGTCGTCGGCCTCGAGCAGCCAGACGAGGATCTGCACGGGATCGCCCAAATGGATTTCCCGGAGATACCGCACATGGCATTCGGCCGTGAAGGTCGAGCCGCCTCGCTCCTTCATGTAGGTCGGCCCGATCCCGAGCTCCAGCCAGAGCTGGTCGATCGCGCGGTCGAACATCACGTTGTAATAGGCCATGTTGAGATGGCCGTTATAGTCGATCCATTGCGGCTCGATCTGCATGATCGAGGCGCGGAACGGCGCGGCTTCGGGCCTTGAGGCGGCAGTCTCCGGCATGTTTCCTTCCAGCTATGCGTCCGGTCGCTTGACTTGACCGGTTTTATGTCCTTTGCCACGGTTCTTCTTTCGGGAGGAATTCCGTGGGTACGACCATCACCAATAATCCGCCGCGGCCGGAGCCGAAAGCCCTCGCGAGCACGCTGGAGCAGCTTGCCGCACGTTTCGGCAACCGCCTCATCACCTCGCAGGCCGTGCGCGAGCAGCACGGCCATACCACAACGTGGATCCCCAACCAGCCGCCGGACGGCGTGGTGATGGCGCAGGAGACCGCCGACATCCAGGACGTGGTGCGGATCTGCGCGAAAAATCGCGTGCCGGTCATTGCCTTCGGCACCGGCACCTCGCTCGAGGGCCAGGTCAACGCGCCCGCGGGCGGCATCTCGATCGACCTGCGCGACATGAACAAGGTGCTGGCGGTGCATGCCGAGGACCTCGACTGCGTGATCCAGCCCGGCGTCACCCGCAAGGCGCTGAACGAGCATCTGCGCGACCAGGGCCTGTTCTTCCCGATCGATCCCGGCGCGGATGCTTCGCTCGGCGGCATGGCCTCGACCCGCGCCTCCGGCACCAACGCGGTGCGCTACGGCACCATGCGCGACAGCGTGCTGGCGCTCAAGGTGGTGCGCGGCGACGGCGAGATCATCACCACAGGCACGCGCGCGAAGAAGTCATCCGCCGGTTACGACCTCACGCATCTGTTCGTCGGCGCCGAAGGCACGCTCGGCATCATCTCGGAGCTGACCATCCGTTTGCGCGGTATCCCCGAGACGATCGCGGCCGGCGCGGTCTCGTTCGAGACCGTGCACGGCGCCTGTCAGGCCGTCATCCTGGCGATCCAGACCGGCATTCCCGGTCGCACGCATCGAGCTGCTCAATGCCGCGCAGGTCAAGGCCTGCAATGCCTATTCGAAGCTGACGCTGCCGGAGACGCCGCTGCTGCTGATGGAATTCCACGGCAGTGAGATCGAGGTCGCCGAGCAATCCAAGGCCTTCGGCGAGATCGCAAAGGATTGCGGCGGCGGCGACTTCTCCTGGACCACCAAGCCGGAGGACCGCACCAAGCTGTGGCAGGCGCGGCACGACGCCTATTGGTCGGTGAAGGCGCTGCGGCCCGGCGACAGCATCGGCGTGGTCGCGACCGACGTCTGCGTGCCGATCTCGCGGCTCGCCGACTGCGTCAGCGAGACCGAGGAGGATCTCAAGCGCCTCAATTTGCTGTCGCCGATCGTCGGTCATGTCGGCGACGGCAATTTCCACTGCTCGCTGGTCTGCGATACCAACGATGCCGAGGAGATGGCGCGCGGCGAGGAGTTCATGCATCGCCTGGTCGAGCGCGCGCAGGCGATGGACGGCACCTGCACCGGCGAGCACGGCATCGGCCAGGGCAAGCAGAAATATCTCAAGGCCGAGCTCGGCCCCGAGGCGCTCGATGCGATGCGGGCGCTGAAGAAGGCGCTCGATCCGCTCAACATCTTCAACCCCGGCAAGATCGTCCCGGAAGCGTAGCGAACCAAGACAGCCGCACGCCGGCTCGCCTGAACGCGAGCCGGCGCGATGTTGTGCCGGGTCGGATCAGTACCTGCGGTAGTCGCCGCGCGCCGGGCCGCCATAGCCGCCGCCGTAGCCACCGCGGCCCATGCCGATTCCGATCCCGATGCCGACACCCACGGCTGCGGGCGGGGGCGGCGGCGGGGCACGCTCGTAGACGACCACTTCTTCGGGCGGGGGCGGCCGGCGCGGCTTCGGCGGCGTATCGACGACCTTGCGCTTCGGCGGGGTGTCGTCGACGCGTTTCTTGATGGTGGGCGGAACGCTCGGATTGACGGGCGTCGCCGGCGTCGGCGTCGAGCACGGGCAGGTCGGTGCCGTCGCGACGGCGATCGGGGCAGGCGCCGAGGCGGCGGCGACGGGTTGGCCGTAATTGCGGTTCTGGACGCGCAGCAGCAGCCGGCGAGCGGTCGCAGCCAGGTCGCTATTGTCCCAGTTCACAAGGTAAGCCTCGAACGAGGCGCGGGTGTTGATCGCGGTGGCGCGCTCCCACGCCAGCATCTGACGCCGGCGCTCCAGCACGGTGCGCAGGCGCGGCGTGCGGGTGTCCTGCGCGTAGAGCTCGACATAGGCCTGATACGCCTCGACAGTGTCCTCGGTGATCACGAGCTCATAGGCGACCATGGCAGGCTTGCCTCGTAATTCTTTGCGCCAGTCTTCGAGGCTGCGCGTGCCGCCGGCGAGCGCCATCGCCGAAGCGCCGGGAAGCGCGGGCGTGCTGCCGCTGCTCTCGCCGAAGAACCTGAAGTCGGTGGTCAGGGACGAGCTTTCCCAGGGGATCTGCCGGCCGTCGGTCGATTGCGCCACGGCGACGCGGATCCGCTTGAAGACCTCCTCGATCGGCAGATTGGGCTGCTTGGCGATGGTCAGCGCAGCCGCGGTGTAGGGGCTGTCGATGCCGTTGCCGTCCTCGGCTTCGGCGCCGGGCGAGGTCGAATAGGAGATGAAGGAGCCGGGCGCGCCGGCCTTGGTGTCGACGATCGCAAGTCCGTGGCCGGCGCCGCTGAGCGCGGGGAACGGATTGTTGCGGCAGGCATCGAGCATGAAGATGCGCGCCCGCGTCGGCAGCGCGCCGAGCGTGCTGAGAAGGTCGTTCAGCCGCACCCCCTGGAGCGGAATGTCGGCCTCGCGCTTGGGGTCGAGATCAACCGGCACCAGATAATTCTCGCCGTCAATCTGCAGGCCATGGCCGGCATAGAACACCAGTGCGACGGTATCGGCGCCGCTGGCACCGACCTTGCCGGCGAAATCCGAGATCGCCGCGCGCATCTCGTTCTGCGAAAGGTTGGCCGCGGTGGTGACGGTGAAGCCGGCATTGCCGAGCAGCTCCGTCATGCCTTTGGCATCGTTGGCGGCGTTGGGCAGCTCCGGCACGGCACGATAGGCGGATTGACCGATCACCAGCGCAAGCCGCGTTTCGGCGGCGGCGCCGGTCGGCGTCATCAATTGCGTGAGCGCAAGAAGCCCGGATGCAAGCAGAAGATTGGAAAAGGTTGGACGGCGCATGGTGTCACCTCCATCGGCACTACGCGCGATGATGTCACTTTTTCTACGTCTGCGCCATGAAGCCGTCTGTGCGCTGGATCACGGAGCGAATCTTCTACGGCTACAATCGGTCGACCGCCGTGAACGTCCCGTCCTTCTGGATCACCGTCAGGAACACCTTCGGCGGCGTGTCGATCATGCGCGGGCCGACGGTGACGATGGTGCCGCTGATGTCGAAACGGCCGATATCGTTGATGGTGCGCAACAGGCTCGCGCGTGTCGGCTGCGGTCCGGCCCTTTCCAGCGCCGCGGCCGCGAGGCGACCGGAGATATAGCCTTCGAGCGACACGAAGTCCGGTGTCAGCGTCGGATCGAACGCCTGCTGCGCCCTCTGGTAGTCGGCGACGAGCTTGAGCGAGCGGTCCCAGGGAAAAGGCACGACCTGCGAGACGATGACGCCTTCGCCGTCCGGGCCAAGCTCCCCGGCGAGCGCGTTGGCGCCGACGAAGGAGACGTTGACGAAGGTCGGAGAGAAGCCGCTGCGGCGCGCGAGCTTGATGAATTCCGCGCAGGGGCCGTAGGTCCCGACCATGACGACGGCTTCGGGCTCGGCGCGCTTGATCACCCGCAAGGCCGCGGCGACAGCGCGGGTGTTGCGCTCGAAAGTGCCCTCGGCGGCGAGTTCGAGGCCGCGCCTCGCAAGCGCCCGCTTGACGCCGAGGAGGCCGTCGCGGCCGAAGGAATCGTCCTGGTAGAAGATGCCGATGCGGGTGAAGCGGCGATCCTCGGTGAGGTGCTTGACCCAGGCCTCGGCCTCCGCGCCGTAGCTCGCGCGGATGTTGACGACGTTGGGAAGCTCGAGGTCGCGGAGAAATTCGGCGCCGCTGAAGGGGCCGATGAAGGGAATGTTCCTGGTGCTGGTGATCGGAATTGTGGCGATGGCGGTCGGCGTGCCGACCGCGCCGATCAGCGCGAACACCTTGTCGTCCTCGATCAGGCGCAGCGTCTGCGTCACCGAACGATCGGGGTCGTAGCCGTCGTCGCGGCTGATGAGTTGGAGCTTGCGGCCGTGGACGCCGCCCTTGGCGTTGATCTCGGTGAAGGCCGCGACGATGCCTTGCCGCATGCGCTGTCCGAGCGCGGAGGAGGGGCCCTCGAGCGCTGCCGCCTGACCGAACAGGATCGCGTCCTCGCCGACGCCGACTTCGTCGCCTTTGGCGGAAAGCGTCGCTGCGGTCAACAATGCGATGGTCAAGCCGACGTAGGTCGCGAACGGCGATGGTGACATGAGGATGCTTGCCGAATACAGGACGGGTTGCGGAAACGATAAATCCTGCGGGCTGAACAGGACGCTAATTTGTGCCGCGTCGACGGTCCGTAAGACTCCGGGCAAAATCGGCAAGTTACTGCCACTCTGCCGGAACTTTCTGGGCAATCGTTAACTAAGCCGCGCGATGCGCGGCGGTGCGGTTTGCGAAATTGGGCAGTTCTTAACCCCGATCCTGGTCCGGTAGTCGCGCCGGCGGCTCAACCAGAAGTTCGTGCCGCCGTACCGATGGGGACTTGCAGGTCAAGATGGGCGGTCGCGATCAGAACGATCAGGATCGGAGGCGTATGAGCGGATGGTGGCGTGCCGCGCCGCTGCTCGGGCTTTATCGCCCTGCGCTCGTGGCGGTCGGCATCGGCCTGCTGTTCTCGATCGTGGGTGCTGCCGCCGTGGCGCGGTGGGAAGATCGCGTCAACCGGGGCGAGTTCGAGAACGCCGCCGAGACCCAGTCGATCGTCATGCAGAACGGCATGAACGAGTACATCTCGCGGCTTCTCGCGCTGCGCACGCTGTTCGAATCGACCAGCGACGAGGTCACTCGCAGCGAATTCGAGACCTTCAGCGCCCGCCTGTTCGAGCGCCATCCCGGCATGCTGCGCCTTGCCTGGTTGCCGCGCGTCAACAGCAAGGAGCGCGCCGAATACGAGGCTGCGGCGATCGCCGACGGCGTGTCCGGCTATCGGATCAAGTCGTTGCAGGGTGAGAGATTCGTCACCGCAACGCAGGGCGACGAATATTTTCCGGTGTTCTACTCGACTCAGCCGAAGACCTCGTCGGTCTACGGCATGGACTACGCGACCGTTCCGGAGCGCCGGGCGCTGCTGGAGCGTGCGCGCGACAACGATCGCGTCGCAGCCATTCGCACGCGCCTGTTCGAGCCGAAGCAGGGGGGCAGCCGGGTGCCCGACGTTCTCGTCGCCATTCCCGTCTACGCCAAGGGCACGTCGCGCGAGGAGATCGCGGACCGGCGCCGCAATCTCGCCGGCTTCGTGGTCGGCATCTTCGACCTGCCGCTGCTGATCCAGTCCATTCGCGTGACCACCGGAGCAAGCCCGGCAGTCAGCATGAACGTCTACCCGCCCTTCGCGGCGCAGGTCGCCAACGAGGAGGAAACGCTGCCGGATTACTCGTCGGCCGCCACCGCGCCGCGTTCGATGCGGGACATCGCGCAGGCCGTGCACTGGTCGGGCAGTCTCAAGATCGGTGATACCGACTGGCAGGTGCGGGCGGTTCCAACCGCTGGCGGTCCGCTGGCGACGACTTACGATCGCGCGGGCGCGGTGCTGATCGTCGGCATGCTGCTGACGATGTCGCTGTCGACCTATCTGATGCTCGCGAGCCGCAATTCGCGGCGGCTGTCGCAGGCGAACCGGCGAGTGCTCGAGCTTGCCCAGACCGACATACTCACCGGACTGCCGAACCGCGCCTTCTTCCTCACCCGGCTCGACGAGATGCACGGGCAATCCGGCGTGACGGGTCTGCCCTTCGCGATCCTGATGCTCGACCTCGACCGCTTCAAGAACGTCAACGACTCCCTCGGTCACGCAGCCGGCGATGCGCTGCTGCGCCAGGTGGCGCAGCGGTTGAAGTCCGCGATGCGTGCGAACGACGTGCTGGCGCGGCTCGGCGGCGACGAATTCGCCATCATCCAGGAAGCCTGCGAGGACCAGCGCGCCTGCTCGACCGAGCTGGCGGCGCAGATCGCCAAGCTCGTGAGCGAGCCTTTCCTGCTGCCGGGACACCGCGTCGAGATCGGCACCAGCATCGGCATCGCGATCTCGCCGGACCACGGCAGCGACCAGGAGCAGCTCCTGAAGAAGGCGGATCTCGCGCTCTATCGTTCGAAATCGGCGGGCCGCAACTGCTTCACCATCTACGACGAGGCGATGTCGGCCGAGCTGGAGGCCCGCAACACGCTGGAAGGAGATCTGCGCGACGCCATCGCACAGTGCCAGCTGGAGGTGCACTACCAGCCGTTCGTCGACGCCCTCAGCGGCGTACGGCGCGGCTTCGAGGCGCTGGTGCGCTGGCGACATCCGACGCGCGGACTGATCCCGCCGGACCAGTTCATCTCGCTTGCGGAGGAGACCGGTCTGATCGTGCCGCTCGGCGAATTCGTGCTGCGGCGCGCCTGCGCTGACGCCGCCGGCTGGCCCTCCGATCTCATGGTCGCCGTCAACCTGTCGCCGATCCAGTTCAAGGAGGCTGAGCTGTTCGACATGATCTGCGCGGCGCTCGCCGATTCCGGCCTGCCGCCGCAGAGGCTGGAGATCGAGATTACGGAATCCGTGCTGCTGGAGCGCGCGGTCGAGAACCACGCCTTCATGGAGCGGCTGAAGAGCATCGGGATCGAGCTGGCGCTCGACGATTTCGGCACCGGCTATTCGTCGCTCAGCTACCTGACCGCGTTCCCGTTCGACAAGATCAAGATCGACAAGTCGTTCATCCGCAACCTCACGCATCAGCCGCGCAGCTCCGCCATCATCTCCGCGATCGTGACACTGGCGCGCGGGCTGGACATGTCGGTCACGGCCGAGGGCGTCGAGACGTGCGAGGAGTTCGAGCGGCTGAAGGTGCTCGGCGTCAATTTTGCGCAAGGCTATCTGTTGGGCAGGCCGCAACCGATCGAAGGGATCCAGTTCGACGAGCCGGCCAAGCCTTCGCGGCGCGACGCCGCCTGAACGCGCCTCGCGGGGCGTGGATGGCCGGGACGAAGTCCGGTCCGACGCCGTGGCAGCTCCGTCCTCGCCCAGCGGGCATGCGCGAAAAAGCGCTTGACCAGAGCATTCCCGGATGATCCGAAGGAGCGTCTAGGGATGAAACAAGCACAACATGCGGCTTCCGTTCTTCTACGGCTGGGTGGTGGTCGCCGTGACCTTCGTCACCATGGCCATCGGCGTCAACGCGCGTACCGCCTTTTCGCTGTTCTTTCCGCCCATCATCTCCGAGTTCGGCTGGGAGCGCGGCGTCACGGCGGGCGCCTTCTCCTTCGGCTTCGTGGTGTCGGGCGTGGTCAGCCCGCTGATCGGCCGCCTGATGGATCGCGCCGGTCCGCGCGCGGTGATGGAACTCGGCGTCGTGCTGATGGGCGGCGGGCTGCTGCTGGCACCGCTGACCAGCGCGCCGTGGCATCTCTATGTCACTATCGGCGTCATGGTCGGTGCGGGCTCGGTGTGCCTCGGCTATTCCGGCCAGTCGCTGTTCCTGCCGAACTGGTTCATCCGCAAGCGCGGCTTCGCCATCGGCATCGCTTTCGCCGGTGTCGGCATCGGCTCGGTGACGCTGCTGCCATGGGTGCAGCACATGATCGAGCAGACCGGCTGGCGCACCGCCTGCACGGCGATGGGCCTGCTCATCCTGGTGGTGCTGGCGCCGATAAATCTGCTCTTGCACAAGCGCCCGCAGGACATCGGCCTTGAACCGGACGGCGACGCCGCCCCGGCGCCGGGCGCGGCCCAACCGGTCTCCAACGTCGTCGATCCCGTCTGGGTCGGGATCGACTGGACGCTCAAGCGAGCCGTCGCGACCGCGCGCTTCTGGTGGATCGCGCTCGGCTATTTCTGCGGCCTTTACATCTGGTACGCGGTGCAGGTGCATCAGACCAAATTCCTGCTCGACATCGGCTTCAGCCCCAATGTTGCGGTGTGGGCACTCGGCATCGTCAGCCTGCTCGGAATTCCCGGCCAGATCCTGCTCGGCCATGTCTCCGACCGGATCGGGCGAGAATGGGTGTGGGCGATCAGCTGCGCGGGCTTTGCGATCTGTTTTGCGGCGCTGATGGCGCTGAAATTCCAGCCGTCGCTGTGGCTGGTTTACCTGATGGTCCTCACGCAAGGCGCGCTCGGCTACGGTCTCACCTCGATCATGGGGGCGGTGGTGTTCGAGATCTTCCAGGGCAGGCATCAGGGCAGCATCTTCGGCACGATCATGCTGGCGGCGCTGGCCGGTGGTGCGGCCGGACCATGGGTGACGGGCTTCCTCTACGATCGTGCCGGCGACTACACGCTTGCCTTTGCCATCGCGATCGTCATGAGCGGATTGTCGGCGCTCGCGATCTGGCGGGCCGCGCCGCGCAAGGTGCGGGCCGTCGCCGGCCGGCTGCACAAGCTCCCCGGCGATATTGCGAGGTAGGTTATCTCAAGCATCGCATTGCTCGTTCCTTCTTCGGAGAACGTTAAGCATGTCACGTCTTGGCGTGACGCCACGGGCCCGCAAAAACGTCTTGGACACCACCCGAGCGCTAGCGTCGGTTCAGTACCACTTGTTCCCGACGCCGTCCGGTTCCAACGATGTCTGCCTCCGATTGTCCCGCGACCGAAATCCCGGACGTGCTGCGCGCCGCACTCGCACGCGCCGAGGATGGCGTCGTCATCGTCGATGACGCGCATCGCATCACGCACTTCAACCCTGCCGCGGAGCGGATCTGGAAGCTCGCTGCCACCGAGGTGCTCGGCCGCAACGCCGCCGTTCTCACCCTCAAATGTCTCGAGGCGCGGCGCGACCGCGGATTTCCGCGAGGAGATCAGCCTCGTGCGGCGCGACGGCAGCCGCATCAAGGCGCAGGTGTCGATGTCATCAACGACGATTGGCGGCGCGACCCATCGCATCGTGTTCGCACGCGACGTCACTCTTGATGCGGAGCGGCGCGTCAGGATCGGGCTTCTCCACGCCGTCGCCGACCAGACTAACCGCGCGGTGATCATCACCGACGTCGATCAGAACATCGTCTACGTCAATTCGGCGTTCACGGCGCTGTTCGGCTATACCAGCGAGGAGGCCGCAGGTCGCAGCGCCGACGGGCTCGTTGCCGGTCGTCACACCGATCGCAAGGCCCTCGCGAAGGTCGTCAGGCGCCTGATGCGTGGCGGCCATCGCGGCGAGGCCGAACTGCTCGTCTACGATAAGGACGGCGAGGAGATCTGGGTCTCCGCCCGGATCGACACGTTCCGCGACAGCAAGGGCCGGGTCAAGCATATCTTCGCGCTGCTCGAGGATATCACCGAGACCAAGCAGCTGCGCTCGCTTCAGCAGCTCATCATGAGCGCGCTCGCCGACGAGGTGCCGATCGGCGAGATCGCCGACCGGCTGTGCCGCCGCGTCGAGGAGATCGCGCCGGACGTGGTCTGTTCGCTGCTTCACGTCGATGCCGCCGGCCTGATCCATCCGCTCGGCGGTCCCAGCCTGCCTGAGGACTATTCCCGCGCGCTGGACGGCATCGCGATCGGCCCCAATGTCGGCTCCTGCGGCACCGCGGCCTTCTACGGTACGCCGGTTCTGGCGACCGATCTCGACACCGATCCGCGCTGGCAGCCCTACAAGGCGATGCCGCTCGCGATCGGCCTGCGTGCCTGCTGGTCGACCCCGGTCAAGGCCAAGGACGGCCGCGTCATCGCGACCTTCGCCTTTTACTATCGCGAGCCGCGCGCGCCGAGCAATTGGCACCGGCGCATCGTCGAGGCCTGCGTCGACCTCGGCGCCTTCGCGATCGAGCGCAAGGAGGCGCGCGCCGAGATCGCGCGGCTCGCCTATCACGACATCCTCACCGGCCTGCCCAATCGAGCCCAGTTGCGGCACCTGATCACCACGGCCATCGATGCCTGCTCGACCGGCAGCCATGTGGCGCTGGCCTTCCTCGACGTCGATCATTTCAAGGACGTCAACGATACGCTCGGTCACGCCGCTGGCGACGAGCTCCTGAGAGCTGGCCCCGGTTGTTTGGACAGCGCCCCGCTGGATTTAAGTGGATTCCTGCCGGGTTATGCTGAACGCGGGGCTTTACGGTTTTGTCGTTGCGTCGGGAGGGCGTAGCCCGACCAGAGCGACGACAAAACCGTCGGCGACGGTCATGCGGCCATCACCATAGCTTGCGTGCCGAAGTAAGCCTCGTCGGGCGTGCGCCCGTCAAGGCTCGAGTGAGGGCGTCCCTGATTGTAGAAGGCCAGATACTTGGCAATTGACGCTCGCGCCTCGGACACGCTGTCGTAGGCGCGGAGATATACTTCTTCGTATTTGACCGTGCGCCAGAGCCGCTCGACAAACACGTTGTCGCGCCAGGCGCCCTTGCCGTCCATGCTGATGGCGATCTTCGCGTCCAGCAGCACATCGGTGAACTCGAGGCTGGTGAACTGGCTGCCCTGATCCGTGTTGAAAATCTCGGGCCTGCCGTGCTTCGCCAACGCCTCCTGGACCGCTTCGACGCAGAAGGCCGCCTCCATTGTGATCGAGACGCGATGGGCCAGGACCCGTCGGCTGAACACATCGACGACCGCCGCGAGATAGACGAAGCCACGCCGCATCGGAATGTAGGTGATGTCCATTGCCCACGCATGGTCGGGCCGCTCGATCTTCAATCCGCGCAACAGGTACGGGTAGATCTTGTGACCCGGAGCCGGCTTGCTCGTGTTCGGGCGACGATAGACCGCCTCGATCCCCATGCGCTTCATCAGCGTCGCGATGTGGCGGCGACCGGCGTATACGCCCTCCCGCCGCAGCAACGATCGCAGCATACGCGCTCCCGCGAAGGGATAATCGAGATGCAGCTCATCGAGCCGACGCATCAAGGCAAGGTCCTCGGCCGAAACTGGCCGAGGTTCATAGTAGACCGTGCTGCGAGCCAGCTTCAGGACCTTCGCCTGGCGCACGATAGAAAGATCATGATCGCGGTCGATCATCGCTTTGCGCTCAGCAGGCCCGCCTTGGTGAGCGCGCCGGACAAAAAATCGTTTTCCAACGCCAGCTCGCCGATCTTGGCATGTAACGCCTTCAAATCGACCGGCGTCTCGGCCGATGTCTTGTCATGCCCAAACACGCCGGCGGCGCCTTCCAGGAGCTGGTTTTTCCAGATCGTGATCTGGTTCGGATGAACATCAAACAGTTGCGCCAGCTCCGCCAGTGTCTTGTCGCCTTTGACCGCAGCCAAAGCAACCTTCGCCTTGAATGCCGGAGAATGCGTCCGGCGGCTCTTCTTCGTCATCTTCGCTCCTGATTCGCAGCAAGAATCCTCGCCGCTGTCAGGCAGAAAATCCACTCAAGCTACTGTCCGAATTTGCGGGGCCAGCTCTCCTGGTCCAGCTCGCGCAACGCCTGCGCGAGCATATCGGTCCCGGCGACATGCTGGGGCGGCTCGGCGGCGACGAGTTCGTCATCCTGCTGCCGCAACGCAACGTCGAGAGCGCCGAGCGCGTCGCGGCCGATATCGCCGAAGCGCTGGCGCGCCCGCTCCGGCTCGGGTCGAAGCTGATGCCGATGTCCGCCAGCATCGGCATCAGCCTCTACCCCGATCACGCCACCGATATCGACACCTTGATGCAGCAGGCGGATGCCGCCATGTACATGGCCAAGCAGGCCGGACGCTCGACCCATCGCATCTTCAGTGCCGAGATGAACGTGCTCGCCGAGCAGCGGTTGGCCTTGATCGCGGCGCTGCGCCGCGCGATCGCGGAGGGCGCACTGAGTCTCAGCTACCAGCCGCAGATCCGCAGCTGCGACGGCGCGATCCATGGCGTCGAAGCGCTGGCGCGCTGGCGCGATGCCGCGCTCGGCGAGGTCTCGCCGGCAAAGTTCATCCCGCTCGCCGAGGAATGCGGCCTGATCGAGCAGATCGGCCTGTGGTCCGTGCGCGAGGCCTGCCGGCAGATCGCGAGCTGGCGCCACGCCGGGCTCAACATTCCCTGCGTCTCGGTGAACCTGTCGCCGATCAATTTCCGCAACGTCGCGCTGGCGGCGCGGCTCAAGGACATCCTGGCCGAATACGATCTGCCGCCGGACGCGCTGATGCTGGAGATTACCGAAGGCGCGTTCATGCAGGACGGCGTCGCGGCGCTGGAGACGATGAACGCGATCCGCGAGCTCGGCGTCGGCCTCTCGGTGGACGATTTCGGCACCGGCTACTCCAGCCTCAGCCGGCTCGCGCATCTGCCGATCCGCGAATTGAAGATCGATCGCAGTTTCATGCGCGACATCGAGAAAGACGCGGGCGCGCTCGCGATCGCCACCGCGGTGGTCCGCGTCGGCCAGGGCCTCGGCATCACCGTGGTCGCCGAGGGCGTCGAGACCGAGGGGCAGCGCAAGACGCTGGCCGAGCTCGGCTGCGACATCGTCCAGGGGTTCCTCTATACACCCGCGTTGCCCCCTGTCGCCTTCGAGCGCTGGCTGATCGACCACTGCGCCGAGCAGGCGAGGGCGATGCTGCGGCGGCTCGATATTGCGCCGGCGGGCGAGGCTGCGGTGCACCGGTCGGCGTAGCTGCCCTCGGGCGATATTCGAAGCCGATAGGGAACGCATTGGCGCCCGGCGATTTGGTCCTCGACATCCGCCGGAGGGGCACCGCGCCACGTCCTGCTTGCAAACTGCATGGGCCCGATGAAAAGACCGGAAAGCAGCGCCACCGCCCGAGCGGCAGGCTTTCGACCTTCGCAACCGCAGCTTAAGGCCATCACGGCATGGATCGCCTGTCAGAGCGACAAGCCCAGCCTGTCCGAGGCCATAAGCCGCCTGGTGGAACTGGGGCTTGCGTTGCACGCCGATACGGATCGCCAGAAGCAGCGCGCTCGCAAAATGGCCGGCGATGCGATCGATCGCATGGGCGACACGACGACGACGGCGCAGGACAGGGCAGTCCGCAAGGGGAATCTGCTCGACGGGCCCAAGGAATTCGACCGCGTACGAGTTGATCGGTCCAAGCGCAGCAAGCCGATCCGAGAATAGGCTGGGCACCAAGACGTCGCCGGTTGGCGAGGGAGGCTGAACGACGCAGCCAGTCCGAGAGGACGATTTGAGTGTCGCAGTTCTACTTTGATATCTGGGACGGTGAATCGTCGGAAAAACCGCCGCGCACTTTTCCCGATCATGCTTTAGAGCATCGGAAGCACGACAATCCCGTCTTCGAGCTCCCCTGAAGCAAGGCGCGCCCGGGCCATACGCTCGAACTCCGTTCGGTGCTTCTGCAGATAGCTGAAGGCCTGCTTCTGGGTGTTGAATGTCGTGGCAAGCCGGCACAGCTGGCGGTTTGCGCCGGATGCGAGAAAGAAGGTGATGGTTCCGTGGTCTGGTTTGATTCTAGGCACGATCTGCACTCTCCGGCAATGAGATCGGCACTTCAAGTTTGGCCGGCGGCGTTGAAGTCGACTATCGCGCCGGCTTCCTTGAACGCCTCTTCAGCGTAGGCGCCGGCAAAGCTGTTCGAAGCGCGTCGTCAGCCGCTTCCTTCGCCTCGCGCACCTCTCGAAGCCGCGCCATGTTCTTGCGAACCTCGACGGCTTGTCTTTCGACGTCTGCCATCGCCCGGGCTCCCTCTTCAGCGGCGAGGCGCTTGCGATCGGAACGCGCAATGCTTTCGGGTGACGGCTCTGCCGGTTTCTTGGTGCTCATCGTTCACCCGGATCCGCAACGGCCAAACCCGCTCAATCCCGGGATTGAGCGGGCGAAGCAACCGTTTCAGTACATCCGTGAAACGGCGCCACGATATCAAGCCAGCGAGAGGTTCTCAGCGCTGACTTTGCCTCGCATCTTGTCGGTCTTGATCTCGAAATTGACCTTTTGACCCTCGCCGAGACCAGCAAGACCAGCGCGTTCAACCGCGCTGATGTGAACGAACACATCGTTGCCGCCATCGCTCGGCTGAATGAAACCGAAGCCCTTTTGGCCATTGAACCACTTGACTGTACCTGTCGTCATTCTCTTCTCCAAAGCGCGCAAGCGCATCCCGCGCGACAATCACGCAGCTAACTTCAACTTCGTCGATGTCTTTGGAAAAGGAGCCCGCGGGCGCATTCAACAAGGCACAGCGGCTAAATCGAACGACCTATAATATACACGGCTTTCACGATTTTGCAAGGAGCGCAGCCAGTTTGTTTTCTGGGAGCCAGTTCTTCTGTTCCGATCGAGGCGCTTTGGTGTGTCCGTCGAGCTGCGGGCAGGACGTTATCGATTGACAGCGCTGCGCGACAGTGGTCACGTTGACGCCACCAAGGTGCTCGCCGTGACAGGCAGATCGGCTCGTCCGAAGCCGCGACGATGTCGCCATCACTATCCTCAAAAATTCGCAATGAAGCTCCTGCGCAATGGGCTGCCCTGCAGGACGTGTCGCATTCGCAGCCCGGGCCAGGAGGATCAAATTGCACGTACTCGTCAGAGACAACAACGTTGAGCAGGCACTCCGCGTTCTCAAGAAGAAGATGCAGCGCGAGGGCGTCTTCCGGGAAATGAAGCAGCGCCGTTCCTACGAAAAGCCGTCCGAGAGAAAGACCCGCGAGAAATCCGAGGCCATTCGCCGCGCCCGCAAGCTCGCCCGGAAGCAGGCGATCAGGGAGGGATTGCTGCCCGCGCCACCGAAGAAGAAACCCTTCGAGCGCAAGGCTCCCCTGCCGGAGATCAAAGCAAGGCCGGAGTAGAAGCGATCTTGATTCCGGATATCATGACGGCGCGTCACCGTTGAGGCCGCAGAACGGCCGGGCCTGGCTGTCCCGGCTGCTGTCTTCCTTATGGCCTGAAATCGATGCCTCGAAGCACGATGCCCGGCGGCGTGCCTTCGAACTCTGTGGCGCGATATTTGCTCGCGGCGCATGCTTCGATACGATTGCGTAGACGGGCGAATTGGGCTTCCCGCTGCTCGGGCTTGACTCGCGCGCCGCGCTCGAGATCATCCATCGCGGAGGTCGAGATCGCGCAAGGAATCTCCCGGGCGCCGTCATGCATCGAGAACCGGACGATCATCCGGTCGTATTCGTGGTCGATAAAGCGGCCGCTGGTCAGTGTCATGGCTCACTCCGTTAGATGTTTGCTTTCGGCGAGTTCGCGCCATCCAATCATTGACCGGTACCGCGCGCCCGCTTCCCGGCTCCCGCCGAGCATGCACGTGTCGAGAATGCTGGCGGCCGTCGCTCAGCCCTCTCCGGACAGCCGGGCGAAATCGTCGAACAGCGCCGAGACGAGCGCGCGATGGCGCGTGTCCTCAGTCGGCAAGCTCGCAGCATAGAGGTTGAGCAGATGGCGCGCCTTCACAGCGGCCTCCGGCCAGGACGCAGCGGGAACCGTCATCATGCGATGTTCGAGATCGGCCTCGCGCTCGCGCAGCTCTCTGACATGGGCCTCGACATCAGCCAGCGCGCGGCGCAGGTCGGTGGCCTTTTGCGCGGCCATGCCACGGCGCTTGTCGAGATCGACCGGCTGGTCAGTCATTGGCGATGCTCGCGTCTGCAGCTTGAGCATTCGCAAGATCGACAGAGCCGATCGAGAGCATCTCCATGGCACCGCCCCCACCTTCGGCGGGCACGGTGATCATCGTGGCGACCCGGCGATAGGCGGCGAAGGTCAGGCCTTCGATCGTCTCCTCGTCCGTGACGACCTCATAGGCGCCGGCCGGCAGAATGCGCTCGATGCCGCGGATGTGGAACGGATGCCTGAAGGTGACGGTCTCTCGCCGCGAGCGGATGGTCATGCGCACGCCTGCCTTTCGCAAGTGAAGCCCCAACCGGTGCCGCTGACGCGAGCATGCGCCTTTGGCGCGGCAATAGCCAGCATTATCGTTTCCGTACGAACGGTAATGTCGCGGTGCGACGGCAAGAGGCACTTAACGCTCGCTATTGTTTCGGCGCGGGCGTAGGATTGTTGTCGTCACCGCGCTTCTCGATGGCTTCGGCCGGTGACCGAGGGCACGTATGCTCCCGCCGAAGGCTTCGCAGGAGCGTTCGATGTCGCGTGTTCGAATATCGGAATGGATCGTGCCATCGATGATCGTTCCGCTTTTTCCTCTGCTTCTCGTGTGTGCAGCCGCGGTCCTCAATGGCTAGGACAACACGCGTGCCGTATCTGGTCAGCGGAACCAACGAATACGGCAGTTCCAATCTCGGCCGCGGGACTGCGGCGGTCGCGCTACGCCTCGCGGAAAAACTGCTTCGGGAGGGCTACATGGACGTCAGGGTCTGCACCCCGCGCGGCCGGATCCTGCAGCCGAACGAATTCGATGAACTTAAACCAGCAAAGGAGAGCGACATGGCAAAGGGCCAGCAACGCGGCAACCGCGAAGCCAAGAAGCCGAAGAAGGACAAGGCCAAGGTGATCGCCGCGGCCCCGTCCCGCAAGGATGTCGCATGGCAGCCGGATTTCGGACCTGCGAAGAAGAAGTAGCGAGGAGCTGCATTTGAGGCGCGACAAACCTTTCGCGCGGCGCTTGAAGGCACAGGTTCTGATGCGACGCCGATCCCGTCCGACGCCGCAACCGTAATCGCGCAAGAAGCTGTCGGCCGGCATCGTGCCAGGATTGATCAGCCGGTGACGGATGCTCCAAGCAGGTGCGCGCTTTCACAAATGCACGATGGGCGGACGACGAGTTGTCGAGGCATTGAACGGAGATCGCGCGAGAGGCCTCAAAATCCGTTGAAATCTCTTGTGAAAATGTCCTGTGAACGATAGCTGCCGCGAGGAGTCACGCGGCTGGCGTTCCAACGCGCAAATCTGGACCGTCGGTTGCCGATGTCGGATAATTGCGTGGGTCTGGTGTGGCGCCTCCGCTTCCCAGGCTCCTCACATATGAGACACTCTCCATGGCACAGGCGGGCGCCCTCGCGCAGAAGTTCGAACGGTTCTTGCATTTGAAGGATGCGCCGCCAACGCTGGTCACGCGTTCGCTGCGCAGCGCCGAGCTCGCCGTCACCGAGACACGGGATGACCATCCGATTCCGCGTCTCTCCGAGTCGATGCCCTCGGAGGACGCCTATCTCGTCAGCCTCAAATTCCGCGATTTCGCTGATTGCGAATGCTGGGAGCGCGGCCGATCCGTGATCAAGCGCGATATCCGCGCCGGCGCCACATATCTGTACGACCTGAAACGCGATCCGCGCTACGTGATCGACAAGCCCTTCCATTCTCTGTTCTTCCATCTGCCCCGTTCGGCATTGGACGACATGGCGAGGCAAAGCGGCGCGCCGCGGATCGGTGAGCTCGCCTATCAGCCCGGCGTCGGCCACGACGATATGACGATCCGTCATCTCGGCGCGTCGTTCCTGGCGGCGTTGCGGCAGCCTGAAGAGGCCAACCAGCTCTTCATCGACCACATGATGCTCGCGTTCACCGCACATGTCGCGACGACCTATGGCGGATTGCGGCGCGCCGCCGAGCCGGCGCGCGGCGGCCTTGCTCCCTGGCAGGTGAAGCGGGCTTGCGAAAGGCTGGAGTCCGATCTCCGCGGAAAGCTTTCGCTGGAGAAGATCGCAGCCGAGTTCGATCTCTCGGTCAGTCATTTTTCGCGCGCATTTCGCGTCTCGACCGGCCTGCCGCCGCACCAATGGCTGCTGCGCCAGCGCGTGGACACGGCCAAGCAATTGATGACGGTGCGCGACCTGTCGCTGGCGGAGATCGCGATATCGGCCGGGTTCGCCAATCAAAGCCACTTCACCCGGGTGTTTTCCTCGGTGGTCGGCATCAGCCCGGGAATGTGGCGCCGTGAGGCGCAGGGCGTGCCGGACGGCGAAACGTGATCCCTCCGTTCAGCGGCGTTCGGTCTGGGAGATGGCATAGGCGTCACGCCGCGCCGCAAATATCTCGTCCGGCGGATGGCCAATGCCTTCGGCAAGATTGGCTGGACTGAACACGGACGCATCGCACGTTTCGTTTGATTCAGTGCCCGTTATCACGATCGTTCCGAGGCGCACCGCTTCGCGTCCATCCTCGTCGGGCCAACGGATGGTCACGTCCATGACGGGATCGCCGGGACGGTCCAGCAGCGCCATCACGCTGAACCTGACATCGCGCGCCGCGATGCGGGAGTCGAGATCGCGCAGCAAGCCGGTCGACTTGGCCGCATCCGCGGCCGGTCTGCGTTCGTCGCCGACCGGCGCGACCTTGAACTTGATGAACCGTGTCTCACCCTTCGCGTTCGTTGCGGGAAAGGCGTGCACGCCCCAATAGGTCGTGCAGGCGAGGCTTGCCGGCGGCGGATTCGTGGCAAGGTAGCTTGCCTGACGCAGCGTCTCCGGATTGGCGGCGGAGAATGCCTCGACTCGGGCCATGTCCGGCTTGCCGTCCGGTCCCGGCATGTGTGCTTGCAGGAAGGCCAGCATCTGGTCGAGCGTTCTGGCGAAATGAACCGGGACGCTCTGGGTGACGATATCGGAGAGCTGATTGCCGCTGCCGAGCCGGAAGCTGAAGCCGCGCAGCGAGCGACGGTCCGTATCGATCGCATTCGCGGAGACGCCGTCCGCCGAGAAACGCGCCAGCACCCGGGAGGGCATGGTGAAGCTGCGGGACTTGGTGATCTCCTTGGCCTGATCCGAGGGGGCATAGGTGCCGCGAACGCATCGGCCCCAGCAAAAGCTCGCGCGCACCTTGGGCTGAAGACCGGCAACCGCCCTCAGGGCATCGACAACGGACATCGGTGTGGCTGCGCCGTTCGGGAGCTGAGTCAGAACGGAACCTTTGGATTCGAGCGATGGGCTTGTTTGTGGCGCAGGGTGCGCCGAAAAATCTTTCCCAAAGCGGACATGCCTTGTCCGATCCTGCGACGAATCTCGCAACTCGCTGGCTCGGGACCAGCCGCTCGCTCGAGACACGACTAGGGCATGTCCTCAACAAGCGATGGCCGCCTGATGTTCGGTCTGCCGCCTACGCCGAAGAGCGAATGGTCTCGCAGGTCGCAGATGGGCCAGTAGCGCGACCTGCCGTAGATGTTCGCTACAAACCTAATCGGCGACCGCTGCTTCCTGAAAGTCCCCTTGCCGTTCGCCGGTGTCAGAGCGACGGGATATTCGGTACCGGCCAGGCGATACGCCGTGATGTCGATGGAATAACTTCGAGAACGCCGCCGCTGTCTCGTAACCAACTCTGCTGGCAATTCGCGCGATGGGCTCATCGCTGGCTTCCAGCAGGAACGCCGCTTCCGCCATGCGGCGTTCGACCATATAACGGTGCATGGACTGGCCGACGAGCTTGGTAAAGCGCGCCGAAAACGCCGAGCGGCCGAGCCCCACGCGGTGGCCAAGGTCGCTCAGGGTCCAGGGCTTCTCCGGGTTTTCGTGGATCAACTTGAGTGCCGGTCCGATATGTGGGGCAGATATGGCACCGAGCCAGCCGCCTTGTCCGGGACTAAGAGACGCGATCCAATTTCGGAGCACCTCGACAAAGAGCACTTCCGTCAGTCGTGAGAGCGCGACGCGTTGACCGGGACGCTCAAGCGCGGACTCGCTGACCATGCGGCGCAGGATCGCTTCAAGCCAACCTCCGTCTGCCGTCGGCTTCAGCAGGAGCACGGGCGGCAGTAGCTCCAGCACACTGCCAAACAGCGGCCGTGACACTACGAAATTGCCGCAGATCATCGTCGAGCGTGGCTTTGCTCGGCTGCCGTGACGGATGACGCCAAACCGCGCCGACGCTCGATCGATATCTATGATCCGCAGAGGCTTGGCCCGGCGATCCGAATAAAAGACATGGGGCTCGCCGCGTGTGATGACGACAAAATCGCCCTCGCTCATCTGGATTTCCGGACCCTGGCCGAGCGCCAGGGTCGCAGAGCCCTCGCTGAGATAGTGAAACAGGGCGTAGGGGCGCGCCGGCAACTCAAGATGCCAGGGATGGCCGAACTCGAAGTGAAAGAGCAGCGTGCCGCCGAGGCGAACACGATCGAGCACTTGGGCGAGGATGTCCATGTCGCCAAAGCTAGACCAGTGGACGATCCGACACAACATCCGGACGATTGATCTCTATCGTCCGGACTGTCCGCGAACTAGGTCATGCCACGGGCCGACGTCACGTACGGCAACCATCTTGCCGATGGCAGATGCAAGAACCGCGACCTTGCTGGAAACGCCTGTCCATTCCGCCGGACCGAGTTCGTCCGACATGCCAACAGGAATTATCAATGCGAAATATCCTCCTCTCAGTCGCCACCGTCCTTCTGGCCGGAACGGCCTTGGCTGGCTCCGTCCATTCCGCAGAACTCCCGAAGGGAGCAGCCCACAACATCGTGCTCGTGCACGGCGCTTTCGTGGACCAGACGAGCTGGCAGCCCGTTGCCAATATTCTCACGAAGAAGGGCTACAACGTTACGCTCGTGGAAAATCCGCTCACTTCGCTCGCCGCCGACGTCGATGCCACCAAACAGGCGCTCGCGAAGCAGGACGGCAGGACCGTATTGGTCGGCCACTCCTGGGGCGGCGTAGTGATCACGCAGGCCGGCAACGATCCCAAGGTTTCGGCGCTGGTCTATGTTTCGGCCTTCGCGCCAGAGGTCGGTGAATCCCTGGCGTCGCTGGCAAAGGCCGGTCCGCCGACCGAAGGCGTCAAGGCGATCCATCCCGACGCAAAGGGCAATTTGTACATCGATCCCAAGGTGTTTCCGTCAGCCGTCGCGGCTGACCTCCCTCCGGAAATCGCTGAGCACCTCGCCAACTCGCAGCTTCCGTTGAATCACGTTGCGTTCGAAGCCCCCGTCGACATTGCGGCCTGGCATGACAAGCCGACGTTCTATGTCATCAGCACGAAGGACAAAGTCCTCGCGCCGGAGGCGCAGAAGTCGTTCGCAGCCAGGATCAAGGCTCAGACGACGGAAGTCGCCGGTAGCCATGCCTCGCTCGTCGTCCATGCGAAGCAAGTCGCTGAGGCAATCGAAAAGGCCGCACTCGCGAAGTAACGGTACCGCTCCCGGTCCTTTCGCGCCGGGAGCGGGCCCGCTCGCTCAGAGAATGCAGAACGCGGACCGCGATGGCGAACCAGACAAAGCCGCGGAAGGGCCAGCGACATCCAAGGTCTCGATCGCGCGGCCAGGCCAAATCCCCACTCGACTATTTTATGCCAAACATCCGGAGGATGACATGACTCAACTCGACATCGCGAGCCACGACGCGGCCACGCTCGAAACGGCACCGACCCGTTACGTCGAAGGCCACGGAATCCGCTTCGCGCCTATCGTCGCCTCGGCCCCGCGACCGGAACGCCGCTAGTTCTCCTGCAGCACTTCTCCGGCAACATTGATGCGTGGGATCCCGCCGTCGTCAACGGTCTTGCCGCCGATCGCCCCGTCATCGCATTCGACAATGCTGGGGTCGGTCGCTCGACCGGCCAAACGCCTGACAATATCGCTGCGATGGCGAGGGATGCATTCGCCTTCATCAATCTCCTCGGCCTTTCTGAGGTCGACCTGCTGGGCTTTTCTCTCGGCGGCTGCGTTGCCCAACAGATCGCAGCTGAGCACGAAAGGCTGGTCCGGAAACTCATCCTCGTCGGCACCGCGCCAAGAGGCGGAGAGGAACACCTGTTGGCGGTTCTGCAGGAGGCGTTTTCCCAAACCGATGCGCCGGACCCCCGTCTGCCGCTGTTCTTCACGAAGTCGTCCGCCAGCCGGTCGTCAGGCTTGGCCTTCCTGAAGCGGACGAAGTTGCGCAAGGACGATCGGGACACCGATAACGGCAACGCGGTTACCGATCCGCAGGCCAAGGCTCTGATCACCTGGTGCGCCACACCTGATCCCGAGCACGCCATTCTACGCGCCATCCGCCAGCCCGCTCTTGTGGTCAGCGGCAGCCACGACACCATGCTGCCCGCGAACAACGCCTACGCAATGTTCAAGGAACTCGGCAACGCCCAGTTGGTCCTCTATCCCGATTCAGGGCACGGTGCCCTGTTTCAGTATCCCGACATGTTCGTCAGCCACGTCAGGACCTTCCTGGAAGCACATCCCGCGGCTGCATGATCTTGCCGCGTTCCGACGCACCATCGGACGCACCCTATCAATGATAGTTGTCACGGAGGACAAAATCACAATCGCTAAAGTCGAGGTGGAACGTTTCAGCCTCACGAGCGCAAAGCCATTCGAGGCTGTTGTCGCCACCCTCAAGTCCGCGATCGGTCAACCTGACATGGTCAACTTTTTCAAAGAGACGAGGGCGACAAACTCCTTCCCGGATCTGGAGCGCGTCGTACAACGCGGCCTCGGCCGAACGGACCTTATGCTCTTCGCGGAATTCGACTTGGGCGACATTCTGCGTCGCGAAACCGGATCCAGGACGCCCAAGATCAAACGGTTCGTGGTAGGCAATCCACTCATCATGAAAGAAATGGTCAAGCACGTGCCCGATGCTGGATCTTATGCTCCAGTCACAGTACTCGTCGATGAGCGTCCCGATGGCGTGCACGTCTCTTATGACAAAATGGAGAGTTATCTACTGCACTATGGCAGCTCGAAAGCACTTGCCGTCGCCCGAGATCTCGATACGAAAATCACAACCTTGCTACGCGAGTGTGCAGGCTAAAACGCTCTGATGAAATCTTCGGCCGATGGAGTGGTAACTCATGTCAATCGCGGAACGAGACAGGCGTTATCATGACGCGAGCCAGACGTCGAAAGGGAATGCCCGCATGTACAAGACACTTGTTGTCACTGTCACTGCCTCGGTTCTTTTCGCCGGGACTGTCGCGTCTGAATCCGCTATCAGGAAAGAGCCGCTGGATGCTGCGACCCTTAGCGCGATCAAATCGAAGTTCGGCAGGCTGATGGAATTGGCTAACAAGCACGATTTCAAGGCTCTCCATGAGATGTTCTGGCAATCGCCCTCCACACTATTGGTAGCTAAGAGCGCGATCCAGTCTGAGGGGAACTGGGCCGGCTTTTGGGGCAACGAGGCGGTTGATCAGAAGCTTCACGATATCGGCAGCTCCGGTCCGGTCGTGCTCGAGCCAGATTATTCCAAGCTCAAGGTTGTCGGCCTGACCCGCGATGTCGCCGAGTCCTACGTGCCGATGAACATCACGGTCTCCTATGCGGGGCAGGACGGAACAGCCAAGCCGTTTCTAATGATTATCAATTGGCTTCGCGTCGAGAAAGATTGGAAGATCGCTTCCGAAATCATTCTGCCGGTGCCGCCCGTACCGGCCGCGAAGGACTAGGCGCAAGGCTTCGACTGTTCGGCGCCGACGCCTCCGGCGGCAGGTCCGCTCGGGGTCAATCGAGTCGGTTCGGCCCGGTCAAAGTGGCGTCCGGTTTACACCTCACGACCGACTTAGAGGTCGGCCGGAATTTGTCGCGACCAGGCCGCTGGCGAAAGTATGCGACGGGTCGAGTGCCGCAAACGACCTGATGAGCCCACGCATCCATCCGGTCGGTCTCCGACTACGGGTCAACCTAACCGACCGCGAGGTCGGAGAGGAATTCCTGTATTCGTATTTTGGATGGCCCGTGGAGCCGGTCGGTCCCGACGAGGCCCGATCAGGGCTCGACGCGGACCACTTCGACGTGGTCCGCCGCCAATCCCGTCCTGCGCCTGAGATCCGTGATCGCGCGCAGGAAACTGTCGGCCGGCGTCGTCTCCGGATCAATCAGCCGGTGCAGGCGAAAGCCGTCTTCCAGCGCGAGCACGACGGAGGCCATCCAGGGCGGGTTCAGATTGTCGTTGCGCCCGTTGCTCTTCAATGTCGCCTCGACGATGTCGGCGACCAGCTTGCGCCGCGCGCGCAGGCGCTTGGCAAGCTCCGGGCGGCGCTTCTCGGCGCGTGCGACGAACAGGATCATCTCCATGTGGAGGAGGGGCGAGCGGCCGAGCGGATCCTGCCGGCTGCGATCCATCGTCTTCAGCGCCGCGATGAAATCGTCGAGATTGTCGTGCTGCGCGAGGATGTCCATGTTGCGCCGGATCGACTGCTCGACATGGTCCTCGAGCATCGCGATGATCAATTCGTCCTTGCTCTTGAAGTTCGAATAGAACGCGCCGCGGGTAAAGCCCGCCGCCGCCGCGATCGCCTCGATGCTGGCGCCGCCGATGCCGTCCTGTTCGAACACGCGCGCGGCCGCCTCGAACAGCTTGTCGCGCGTGTCGTCCCTGGTCGGTCTCGTTCTCACCCTTGACATCGGCACAGGTTAGGGCAGACTGCAATTCGATACAACAATGTATCGAGTTTCAGGGATGGTTACGCTGCGCATGAGGGACTGCCCGGCGTATTCGATTCATGCGGCAACCGGACTGAGGTCACCATGAACGAGCATGTGCAAGGCGCCGGAGGCGGACCGCTGTTCAACCCGCTCTCGCCGGACTTCATCCGCGATCCCTATCCGCACTACGACCGGCTGCGCACCCTCGATCCCATCCATGTGACGCCGTTCGGCCAGTTCGTCACCAGCCGCCATGCCGACGTCAGCCTCGTGATGCGCGACAAGCGTTTCGGCAAGGATTTCGTCGAGCGCACCACGCGCCGCTACGGCCCCGAGATCATGAACGAGCCGGTGTTTCGCAGCATGAGCTACTGGATGCTGCAGGCCGATCCTCCGGACCACACCCGGCTGCGCGGCCTCGTGGTGAAGGCCTTCACTGCCCGCCGGGTCGAGGACATGCGGCCGCGGATTCAGCAGATTGTCGATGAGGCCATCGACGCCGTGATCGAACGCGGCCACATGGACCTGATCGAGGATTTCGCCTTCCGCCTGCCCGTCACCATCATCTGCGACATGCTCGGCATCCCCGAGGAGCACCGCGAAGTCTTCTACAAGAGCTCGCGCGACGGCGGGCGGCTGCTCGATCCCGTGCCCTTGTCTGCGGAGGAGATCAAACAGGGCAACGCCGGCAACCTGATGGCGCAGATGTATTTCCAGCAATTGTTCGAGCTGCGCCGCCGCACTCCCGGGGATGATCTCATCACCCAGCTCGTGCAGGCCGAGGAGGACGGCAACAAGCTCACCAACGAGGAACTGACCGCCAACATCATCCTCTTGTTCGGCGCAGGCCACGAGACCACCGTCAACCTGATCGGCAACGGCTTGCTCGCGCTCCACCGCAATCCGGATCAGCTCGCGCTGCTCAAGGTGCGGCCGGAGCTGATGGAGGGCGCGATCGAGGAATTCCTGCGCTACGATTCTTCGGTGCAGATGACCGGGCGCGTCGCGCTGGAGGATGTCGACCTCGGCGGCGCGAAGATTCCGAAGGGCGAGACCGTGCTGTGCCTGCTCGGCTCGGCCAACCGGGATCCCGCGGTCTATCCCGATCGGCCCGACCGGCTGGACGTCACCCGCCAGAACGTGAAGCCGCTGTCGTTCGGCGGCGGCATCCATTTCTGCCTGGGTGCCCAGCTGGCGCGCATCGAGGCCGGGATCGCCATCGCCACGCTGCTGCGGCGGCTGCCCGATTTGCGCATCGCCGACGTCGAAAACCCGGAATGGCGGCCGACCTTCGTGCTGCGTGGCCTGAAGCGGTTGCCGGCGAGCTGGTGAGGCCTGCCGGCGTTAACCTCCGCGCGCAACAGTCGCTGTGACTTCGCCACACTTCCCTCTATATAAGGGGCTGTTCCGGCGCGCCTGAGGCCCTCAGGTTCGGCCCGGGCCGGTTTGGCCGAGGGGAGACCCGTGCAGACGACGCTGCTCGGATTGGCGATTGCCTTCATCATTGCGCTGCTGGCCGCGCTCATCGGGCCTTACTACGTCGACTGGAACCAGTTCAGGCCCCAGTTCGAGGCGGAGGCCGGCAAGATCATCGGCGTGCCGGTGCGGGTCGCGGGCGAGCTCGACGCGCGGCTGCTGCCGGCGCCGACGCTGCGGCTGCGCGGCGTCACCTTTGGCGGCAACAACGATCTCGGCCGCCTGCGTGCCGACAAGCTCGACGTCGAGTTCAGCCTGGGCTCCCTGATGCGCGGCGAGTGGCGCGCCACCGAGCTTTCGGTGGGCGGCATGGCGGTCGATCTCGGCCTGGATGCGCGCGGGCGGGTCGATCTGCCGTCGAGCGCGAGCGGCACCTTCAACCTGGCATCCCTCGCCATCGAGCGCCTGAATCTCACCGGCCGCATCGCCCTGCATGACGCTGCCAGCCGCTCGACGCTCGAATTGAACGACATCGCCTTCTCCGGCGACGTGCGCTCGCTCGCGGGCTCGGTGCGGGGCGACGGCAGTTTCAGCGCCGCGGGGGTGCGCTACCCGTTTCGCGTCTCCTCCGGCCCCAGCGCGGACGGCAGCGCCACCCGTCTGCACCTCAACATCGATCCCGGCGAGCGCGCCATCCTCGCCGATCTCGAAGGCGTGCTCGCCTTCGACAATCGCCAGCCGAAATTCGACGGCGCGCTGACGCTCGCCGTGCCCGCGACCAAGAAGGCGGGAGAGGCGGGGCCGACGCCCTGGAAGCTCGCGACCAGGCTCAAGTTCGATCCGGCCGGCGCGAAATTCGAGCAGATCGACGCCAGCTTCGGCACGGAAGACACCGCGCTGAAGCTCGGCGGCGTCGGTGATCTCAAGTTCGGCGCCTCGCCGCTGCTCCGCGCGGTGCTGTCGGCGCGGCAGGTCGATGCCGACAGGCTGACGGCCAGGGACGATGCCGATCCGCAGCGCGTCCTGCCGGCGCTGCGAGCGGGCCTTGCGGCGATCCCGCAGACGCCGATCCCGGCACAGATCGAATTCAATGCCGATCAGATCATGCTCGGCGGCCGTCCGCTTCAGAACATTGCGGCCGAACTTCGGACCGACGGCAGGTCATGGACCTTCCAGCGGCTCGAATTGCGTGCGCCCGGCACGACGCAGCTTTCGCTCAACGGCGCGACCCCCGGCGCGGACAGCTTCAGCGGCCGTCTGCGCATCGAATCGTCCGATCCGGACACGCTGGTGGCCTGGCTTCAGGGCCGCAGCGAGGTCAATCGGCGCAGCACGCGGCCGCTGCGCCTCGCCGGTGACGTGACCATCGCCGCCAATCACCTCGCCATCGACAGGCTGAAGGCCGACATCGACGGCGGCGCGGTGGAGGGCCGCATCGCCTTCGTGCAGACCGGCGCGAGCAAGGGCTCGCGCATCGACGCGGAGCTCAAGGCCGACCGGCTCGACCTCGATGCCGCCGCGAGTTTTGTCCGCGCGCTCGCGGGGCCGCAGGGCGAGTGGCCGGAAGAGGCGAAGCTCTCGCTGGATATCGGCCGCGCGATCTCCGCCGGGCAGGAGCTGCGGCCGTTCGCAGCCAGGCTCGCCTACAGCCCCGCATCGCTGTCGCTGGAGCAGTTGCGCTTCGGCCAGGCCAGCGGCCTCACCACGGAGGCGAGCGGGAGCTTCGACCGCACCAAAGCCACCGGCAAGCTCGCGGTGAAATCCTCGGCCAATTCGCTGCGCGAGCTCACCGCGCTGATCGAGCCGTTTGCGCCCGCGGTGCGCGCGCGCTTCGATGCCCTGCCGTCATCGCCCGGCGCGACCCGTCTCAAGCTCGATCTCAGTCTCGACAGGAACACCGAGCATGCCGATCGCAGCAATGCCCGGATCGTGCTCGACCTCGACGCGCCGCAGCTCAAGGCGACCGCGACACTGGCGGCGCAGACGCCGGCGGCCGCCATCGGAGGGATCGACCTCGAAAGGTTGCGCAACAGCGACTTCACACTGGACACCAAGGGCTCGGCATCGCAGGCCGGCGCGCTGCTGGCGCTGCTCGGGCTCGATCGCGTCGTGGCCGCGGGCGAGGGCGCCTCGCAATTCGAAGGCCGCTTGAGCGGCGCCTGGCGCCGACCGCTGCAATTGAACGCGAAGCTCAGCGGCGGCGGGCTCGATGCGGATGCGCAAGGCAGCGTCGAATTGTCGGAGCCGAAGGCGAGCGTGAACCTGCGCGCGCGCAACGTCAATCTGGCGCCGCTGCTCGGCACCGGCGCGGCCGACAAATCGGCGCAGAATGTCAGCCTGTCTTCCCGCCTCACGCTGTCAGGCAATCGCCTGACCTTCGACGATCTCGACGGCAATGCAGCAGGCTCGCATCTGCGCGGGCATCTTTCGATGACGCTCGATCAGGAGAAGAGCGTCGACGGCGAGGTCGGCCTCGACTCGCTCGATCTTGCGCCGGCGCTCGCAATCGCGATCGGCGCGGGCGGACATGAGTCCGGCGAGCCGTTCAGTCCGGGGCTCGTCGGCGGCTGGCGCGGCCGCATCGCCTTCCAGGCCTTGCGCGGAACGTTGCCGGGCGGCATCGAGCTGCGCCCCTTCGGCGGCACGATCCGGAGCGACGGGCAGTCGCTCGCGTTCGATGCGCTCAAGGGCGGCGTCGGCGGCGGCGAGATGTCAGGGAGCCTCGACGCGCGCAACGGCGCGAATGGTCTTGCGCTGAACGCGCGCATCGAGCTCGGCAATGTCGATGCGGCGACGCTGCGCTATCGCGACCTCGCGCTGTCCAAGGGGCGCGCCTCGGTGCAGATGGCGCTGACCAGCCAGGGCCGCAGCGTCGCGGCTTTGACCGGCGCGCTCGCCGGCAACGGCACGGTGACGCTCGAGTCCGCGGAAATCAGCGGCCTCAATCCGCGTGCGTTCGAGATCGCGATCCGCGCCAGTGACGGCGGCCAGGTTGCCGACGACAACCGTCTGCGGCAGCTCGTCGAGCCCGCGCTATCGGCCGCTCCCATTACGATCGCCTCGGCACAGATCCCGTTCACGATCCGCGACGGCCGGCTGCGCGTCGGCGCGACGTCGCTGGAGGCCAAGAACGCCCGCGCCATCGTTTCCGGCGGCTACGACATTCCCGCCGACCAGGCCGACATCCGCGCCAGCCTGACGCCGATCATGACCGGCCTCTCCGGCGCCCCGCCGGAGATCCAGCTGTTCGCGGCAGGGCCCCCCGACAAGCTGAGCCGCACCATCGACCTCACGCCGCTGTCGTCATGGCTGGCGGTGCGCACGATCGATCGCGAGACGCGTCGGCTCGATGCCATCGAACGCGGCGAGCCGCCGCCGGCCACCGCTGCGCTGCCGACGCTGGTGTCTCCGGATGCAGCGCCTGAGCAGGCGCCGGCCCATGTGCCCCTGCCGGGTCAGGACCCGCGCCGCATGCCGGCAAGGCCCAAGGTGGAATCGAGGCCCGCGCCGACGCCGCGGGCGCCGCAGGCGGCTCCCGCCGCGCCCAGCCCGCCGCTCGCCAGCCAGCAGGCCGCACCGCTGCCGCCGCCGATCGAGGTGAAGCCGGCTCCGGGCCCGCCGCCCGCCAAGCCCAGGCCGAAGCCGCCGCTGGTGCTGACGCCGCAAAATCCGTAGCGCGCTTTTGGTTTGCCCGGACCGAGCCGCGGGCTCGCTCACCTCTCCGCGCTTGCGGGAGAGGTCGCGCCGAAGGCGCGGGTGAGGGCTTTCTCCTCCAGGGGAAAGTCCCATTGCGGAGACACCCTCTCCCCGACCCTCTCCCGCAAGTGGGAGAGGGAGCGCACCTCCCGCGCAGCACCTTGTTCTTCCGCTAACGCGTCCCCTCGCATTTGAACGAATTTTCGTCGGCAAAACTGATTTGCCGATTTTACTGAATTCTCGCGTTTCATCTCTAGCGTCGGTTCCCAGAGGAATTCGGCGTCGCGCCAAGAGCGGCGGGACGGGAGCTATCGCCAAATTTTGGTGACGGCCGGGCCGGTCAGGCGGCGGCGGTTTTGGGCTCACGGTCAGCCGTGCTTGGCGATGACCTCAATCCCGTCGTTGAATGTCACACCGAGCACGAGTTTTGGCAACTGGTTGTGACCATCGAGTCGACGCCAACTTTTCTGCGCGGCCTCGGCCAGTTTGAAGACCATCGCGAGCGCCGTCCTGTTGGACAGGCAACCCTTCGATCGGATCGTGCGGTGGCGCACGGTGGCGAAGGTGCTTTCAATGGGAGTGGTCGTCCGCAGGTGTTTCCAGTGCTCGGCGGGGAAGTCGTAGAAAGCCAGCAGCGTGTCCCGATCCTTGCCGAGGCAGTCGGCCGCCTTTTCGTATTTGGGTGTGTAGCTCTCGATGAAGGCGTCGAATGCCAGCTCGGCGGTGGCCTTGGACTCCGCCATCCAAATCTCCTGCAGCGCGCGTTTGGCTTTCGGCTGCTGGCTCTTTGGCAGCTTGGCGAGCACGTTGGTGGTCTTGTGCACCCAGCAGCGCTGCTCGCGCGTTGTCGGCCAGACCTCACCGGCGGCCTTCCAGAACCCGAGCGCGCCGTCGGCAATGACGAGCCGCGGCGACACGTCGAGCCCACGCCGCTTCAGATCGAGCAGCAGATCGCGCCAATCGTGCGCGCTCTCGCGGGCGCCATCGGTGAAGCCGACCAGTTCCTTGCGGCCTTCCGGCGTCGCGCCGATCAGCACCAGGATGCACTGCTTCTCGTCCTCGAGGCGAGCTTCGAGATGGATGCCATCGGCCCAGATGTAGACATAGCGCCTGGCCGAAAGATCGCGCTTTTGCCACGCGGCATACTCGTCGAGCCAGCCGTCCTTCAGGCGACCAACGGCGGATGCCGACAACCCGGCAGCATCCTTGCCGAGCAGCGCCGCCAGCGCCTCGGAGAAGTCGCCGGTCGAGATCCCCTTCAAATAGAGGATCGGCAGCAGCGTCTCGATCGACTTCGACCGCCGCATGTAGGGCGGCACGACCGATGGCGAGAACCGGATACGGTCGGGATCGGCGGCGGCGGCCTCGCGATCGCGCACACGCGGCTGGCGGACGGAGACTGGACCGATCCCGGTCATCACCTCGCGCTCCGGCAGGTGACCGTGGCGGACCACACGCTGCTGGCCGTCCTCGGTCTTCACATCGGCATGCTTGCCGAGAAAGTCCGCGACCTCGGCCTCGACCGCCTGCGCCAACAGAGCGCGGGCCCCGTTACGCAAGATTTCGGTGAGTTGGTCGTCGAACACTCCTGGCTGAATCAGCTTGGTGACGTTATCGTTGGACACGGCATATCGCTCCTTCGGTGGAGAAGTGGAGGCGTCAAGCACCCCCACGATATGCCGCCTTCCCGATTCCCGCCGTCACCAACTTTCAGCGATAGCTCGCGGGACGGCTTGCCAAACGGCTACCAAGAACTGGGGTGATCGAGATGAACGGGGCGAAATCGCTTCTACAGGATCTGGACGACGCGATCGCGCGCGGCACCGACGAAAGCCGGGCGAAGGCGTTGTGGCATGCGACCGATATCCTGATCACGGGCCGCTACAGCGACGACGAGATCTCCACGTTCGGCGAGGTCATCGGTCGGCTCGCCGAGGAGATCGAGGTCGCCGCGCGGGCGCAGCTCTCGGAGCTGATGGCGGCTTGCGATCACGCGCCACTCAACGTCATCGAAAAGCTCGCGCTCGACGACGAGATCGAGGTCGCCGGTCCCGTGCTGCGCGAGTCCAATCGTCTCGACGAGAAAATGCTGGTCGAGAGCGCCCTGACCAAGAGCCAGTCGCATCTGCTTGCGATCGCCCAGCGCAAGTCGATCGGCGAAGCCGTGACCGACGTGCTGGTCAAGCGCGGAAACCATGAGGTCGTGACGTCGGTTGCCAGGAACGACGGCGCGCGCTTCTCCGGGTCGGGCCTGTTGCACATGGTCCGCCGCGCCGAGGGCGATTCGATTCTCGCCGAACAGCTTGGCCTGCGCAAGGACGTGCCGCGTCACATCTTCCAGCAGCTCATCTCGAAGGCTTCGGAAGACGTGCGCCGCCGCCTCGAGACCGAGCGGCCCGAGATGATGGCGCAGATCCAGAGCTCGGTGACCGAGCTCACCGGCGATCTTCAGTCCAAGTTCGGCCCGTCCTCGCGCAGCTATTTCGTCGCCAAGCGCGTGGTCACGACGCAGTACCGGCAGGGCAACCTCAACCAGGGCTCCATCTCGAACTATGCGCGCCAGCATCGCTTCGACGAGGTGCAGATCGGCCTGTCGCTGCTCTCGTCGCTGCCTGTCGACGTGATCGAGCGCGCGCTGATGGACCGCAACCGCGAGATGATCCTGGTCTTGTGCAAGGCGCTCGACTTCTCCTGGGACACGACGATGTCGCTCCTGTTCCTCGGCGCCAAGGATCATCTGATCACGGCGCGCGAGCTCCAGGACAACGAGCGCGAGTACGGCCGGCTCAAGATCGAGACCTCGCGCAGCATCTTGAAGTTCTACCAGTCGCGCAAGAATGGCGCGGGTGCCGAGACCGTTACGGGCCGTCAGCCCGAGTTCCAGGTCCACTAGAGCATGATCCGGAAAAGTGCACAGCGGCTTTCCGAAAAGATCATGCTCAAACAACAGCCTGAAGCGCAATGATTCATCCTGATCGCATCGCGCTTCAGTCGGGTGCAGTGAGCATCATCCCGGAATTCGAAGGGGAGTATTTGCAATGTTGCCTCAATTCGGCACCGCCGTTCGCAAGAAGAACCTCGGAAATGCCGTCACCACCGATCTCGGCGGCGGCGCACCGGACAAGGCGTCGGTCGACGCCGCCTGGCTCGTGCTGGAAGCCGCCAACGATCTTGGCGACCACGCCGCCGTCGATGCCTGCCGTCGCGTCATCGACGCGGAGTTGAACGGCACGGTCGCAGGCAGCTCGGATGTCGATCTCGTGCTGGGGTATTTCCGGTAGGCGTCGGTCAATCCTGCCTGACGCACCGAACCTCAAGAGTTCAGCAAAGAGCCGGAGCGTCTGGATTGCGTATCAATTTGAAGGGTCGACTTCGCGGCGTTCAGCGCCGCGGCCAGCTCGTCGATGTGGTCCGGCTTGGCTAATATCTGGATACCCGCCGTTTCGGCCTCATGGATCGCGGCCTCGGCGTATCCGCTGGTCAGCAGTACGGGTATGTCGCTGCGCCGTCTCCTGATCTCCCGCGCGAGTTCCACGCCATTCATGCCGCCCGGCATCATGATGTCCGAAAAGATGAGATCGACAGAACGACCATCGGCCAGAGCACCGAGAGCAGCTGCAGCGCTGGCGGCCCGCGTGACTTCGTAGCCGAGCTGACCGAGCATCTCACCAACGAGTGCGGCCACCTCGTCGTCATCTTCGACCAGCAGGATTTGGCCCTGGCCGTTCTTCTTCGGCCGCACTGCCCTATTGAAATCGATCAAGTGTCGTTGCTTGGAAGCGGGATTCAACGAGCGGGGCATGTAGAGCTCGATGCTGGTGCCCCGACCGACTTGAGATTTGATGCGGACTGTCCCGCGTGACTGGGTCGCAAACCCGTGGACCTGCGCGAGCCCCAGTCCGGACCCCTTGCCGACGTCCTTGGTCGTGAAGAACGGCTCGAAGACCCGCGACAGGATCTCCGGAGGCATGCCAACGCCCGTATCGATGACCGACAGTCGTACATAGTCGCCAGCGATCTCCCCGTCATTCAGATCAGGCAGATTCTCGGCGCGGACGACGATGGTGCCGCCGTTGGGCATCGCATCCCGGGCATTGACGGCCAGATTGAGAATGACCAGCTCGAGCTCGCCGGGATCGACCTCCACCGGCCAAAGAGCATCCGGGAAGTCGAATTCGACGTGGACGTCGCCTCGCAGGCTTCGATCGAGCAGCTCGCGCATACCGCCGATCTGCATGGCGACGTCGACGGCTTCGGGGCGCAGCCTCTGCCGGCGTGAGAATGCCAGCAGCTGCTTGGTCAGGCTGGCGCCGCGCTGCGCGGCCTGGACCATCCCGTCCATCAGGCGCCGGCGCCGGTTTGGATCCGTCTGGCGGTCGAGCATGTCGAGGCCGCCGGAAATCACCATCAGCAGATTGTTGAAGTCGTGCGCGACCCCGCCGGTGAGCTGGCCGATGGCCTCGATTTTCTGCGCCTGGCGAAGCGTCTCCTCGACGCGAGCGCGCTCGTTCATTTCGAGACGCAGTTGCTCGTTGGCCTCCTTCAGCTCTCGCGTGCGCTCGACCACCAGTTTTTCGAGCTCCTGCGCAGTCTGCTCGCGCGCTGCGATCAGGGCCCGGATCTCATATTGACGCCGCCGCGCCCGCATCGCCGATTGAACCGCGCTGGTCAGCGTGATCGGTTGGACCGGTCGCTCGAGCAGCGAAACGTTGCGAAGCAGGGCGACGATATCGCGGCGCCAGGCGACGACCGCGGGCTGCTCTCGATGGCTGGTGAGAACGACAAAGGGGAGGTCGGACCATGGCGGTTGGCTGGCGATCCATTCAGCGAGCGGCGCCGTGTCTTTCCCGAATAGCCCTTCCTCGGCAAGGAAGACCGCGCCCACGCCGGCACTCATCTCGCTGACGAGTTCGGGCAGACTTCGGCAGTTGACCGCTTCGAGGCTCGCACCGCGGAAAAGCTCGGCCGACGCCGGCCCGTCGCGGCCGATCGGAGCGAAAATGAGAACACGCTGGCCGCGGTCGGCGCTCATCAGGCCGATCCTTCGGGGATGTCCGTGCCGGTATAACGCGGATTGCCCGAAAAGATGCCCATGAAGTTCGTGAGGGGCGGGCCGAGCTTGACACCGGTGCTGCCGAGCCGAAACTCGCGGATGGTGTGCTCGTGGTTTCCGCTGCGCTTCTTGACGACAGACAAGGCGCGCCGCACCGATCCGCCGGACTCGAAATAGCGCAGCATGAGCACTGCGTCGCTCAAATAGCTGATGTCGAGCGGCGTATCCATCGGACCGACCAGCCCATGTTGAGCGAGGATCAGGATGGTGAGCACGCCCTGCTGCGCCAGGTAGGTCAGCAGTTCGTGCATTTGCAGGATGAGAAACCGCTCGTCCGGCATCGCGTTCAGGTAACCGTTGAGGCTGTCGATGATGACCACGCGGGCGTTGTCGATTTCCGCGCTCCTGCGCAGGGTTGCCGCGAACTCGCCCGGCGACAGCTCGGCTGGATCGATCTGTTGAAACCGAATAAGGCCGGACTCGACGTGCTTTTCGAGAGGCAGGCCAAGCGTCCGGGCGCGAGCTTCCACGGTGCCGCGGCCTTCATCGAAGGCAAAGAACGCAGCGTGCTCGCCACGTTCCGCGGCCGCTATCGCATAAGTGAGCGCGAGCGAGGATTTGCCCACTCCGGCAGCGCCGATGAACAGGGCGTTGGTGCCGCGCTCGAGACCGCCTCCGAGGAGTTGGTCCAGCTCGGGATTGCCGCTGGGCGCGAACTCGCCGGGAAACGATTTGTGATGCTCGGCCGCCACGAGGCGCGGGAAGATCCGCAACCCGCCCTTTGCAATCGTAAAGTCGTGGAAGCCGCCGCGGAATCGAATGCCGCGCATCTTGATCACGCGGATCCGTCGTCGCTCTGCCCCGTAATCGATCGCGAGCTGTTCGAGCATGACGACGCCGTGTGCAATCGAATGCAGTTGCAGATCGTCCTGGGAGGACGAGAGATCGTCGAGGAGCACGACCGTGCAATTGCGGTTGGTGAAGAAATGCTTCAAGGCCAGCACCTGGCGCCTGTAACGAAGCGGGTTCTGGGCAAGCAGACGAAGCTCGGAGAGGCTGTCGAGCACCACGCGCGTGGGGTTGATCCGTTCGACCTCCTTGAAGATCAGACCCGTCGTTTCGCTCAATTCCATTTCGGCGGGATGGAAGACCGTGAGCTCCCGCTCCGGATCGAGCGTGGTCTCGGGCGGGACCAGCTCGAATATGTCCACCCCTTGCAGGGACCAGCCGTGCCGCTGCGCGACCACCGTCAGCTCCTGCTTGGTTTCGGACAGGGAAATATAGAGCACGCGTTCGCCATCGCGCACGCCGCTGAGAAGGAATTGAAGCGCAATCGTGGTTTTGCCCGTGCCCGGCCGCCCCTCGTACAGATACATCCGATTGGCGTCGAAGCCGCCGCCCAGAATGTCATCCAGGCCGTCACTGCCGGTCGAAACTCTCGGTAAATCCTTGAGGGCGCTGTCTGGAGAGGCCCGGGATGGCCCAGTCATTGTACCCCCTTACGCAGGTTCCGGAAGTCCGCTGTTTGCCCCAAGCGTCCACAAGCTGGGCTGGACCAAGACAGGTCCGTACAAGGAACTCTTCAGCAGCGGCCGAGTTCCCGGCGAGCCGTGTCCCGCCGTTCAGAAGTAGGTGCGGATCACGCTCGTTCTGTCGGTTCAAAATTGAACACAAGCAGGTCCGGACTTCAGCGCGCTCCAATCCGGTGACGGGGACATTCACCACCGGAGACGGTAGATCACTACGTCCTCGCCGTGGCGGTTCGTGCTCCGCTCGATGAGATAATTCGATTCCTCAAGCACGCGGCGGGATGCACCGTTCCCGACATGCACGATGCCGATGACGGACGTTAGCGCGAGCTGTGACAATCCGATGCGCGTCATCGCGGTCGCGATCTCACCGGCAAGTCCCCGGCCCCAGAGACTGCGCATGAACGCGTAGGCGATCTCCATCCCGTCGATGTCATCCACCAGGATGTGCCGGAGGCCCGCGTCCTGCGAACGCCCCGTCGCTCGTTCGCAGCGCCCACAGCCCAAAGCCGTACCGGTCCCACTTCCGCATCGAATGCAGGCGACGAGGTCGGCGTGTTGACTGCTCACGGGATATAGTCAGGCGGTAGCTTGATCTGAATCAAGCACGCCGATGACAGCCGCACCAGAACGCATGGCAAAGGCTGGTGCCATCTTGGTGTGCGCAATGATCTCGACTTGGTACGTCACCTTTGAAATTCGAAAACGGGGTCTGCTCTTGAGAGCGCGGAGCCCGCGTGAGACGAAGACGTTTGCGACAGAGGCCGAGGCCAAGATGTTCGCGCGCGCAAAGCTCGATGATGGCCTCGCTGTCTTCGCTGGCACGATCAATCCGCACCTTCCCCGGCGACTCATTCCAGCGTCCTGCATCGCCGCTTGGCTTGCCGAGGAAGAGGACGACGCCGCAGCGCCTCGAACGCCGGACGCCGACTAAGCACGTTACCATGCATAGCGATCGCCCTTGAGTGTTGCCATTTTGGTACGGGCCTGAAGTCCGCTCGCGCCTAAACTTCTGGATGTTCGCAGCACTTGTGCACGCCAGCCTGCATAAGAGCTCGTTCCAACGGAAGAATATACGAGCAAAGGGGATGAGACGATGAAGGGATTTTCAATTGCTGCGATCGGCTTCGCGGCGCTGAGCATGACGGCTCCGGCCATGGCAGCCGACATGGCCGTCAAAGCAATGCCGCCGCCGGCGCCGGTGGCGGCGGTCTACAACTGGAGCGGCTTCTACATTGGCGCCAACGGAGGCTGGGGGCAGAGCCATGGCTGCGTTGATTTCGTAACGCCCGCAGGGACAGTCGCAGGCGGTTGCGCCGATCGCTCCGGAGGCCTCGTGGGCGGACAGATCGGGTATCGCTGGCAAACCAATCAGTTTGTGCTCGGCCTGGAAGCGCAGGGTGATTGGGCCGAAATCAAGAACACGCGCGTCAGCCTGATCGATCCATTGATCTCGACCACAGGCAAGATCGACGCCATCGGGCTGTTCACGGCCCAACTCGGTTGGGCTTGGAACGCCTCGCTATTCTACGTGAAGGGCGGCGCTGCCGTGACGCGCAATCGCTTCGATGTATTCAACAACGTCACCGGGGTCGGCCTGGCCTCGGCAGGCCACACGCGCTGGGGCGGCGCTCTGGGTGTCGGCTGGGAATACAGCTTCACGCCGAACTGGTCGTTCGGCATCGAGTATGACCATCTCTGGATGGGTCGTGACAATTTCGGCTACGCAGGCGTGGTCACGCCCGGAGGGTTCGTCCTCACCGGTAGCGGGGTCAGCCAGGATGTGGACCTGGTCACGCTTCGGTTGAACTACCGCTTCGGCGGATATGGGGCTCGCTATTGACCTCAAGTCTTCCCGGTGAACTCAGGCCCCGGCATCGACCGGGGCCTTTTTCACGGGCAGCCGAACAAGCGCGAGGGATGTCCGGCGCGTTCAAGGTCAATTCTGCTGGTCGAGGTCGGCGAGTTGCCTTCTGTCCATGATGACGATGTGACGCTGGTTGTTGTCGATGAAGCGAAGGATGCCGAGCTCGCGCAAATACGAGAGCGACCGCGAGATGGTCTCGAGCGTCAGGCCGAGATAATCCGCGATGTCGCGCCGGGTCATCGGTAGCGCGAGACTGCTGCCGCGGTGAGCCGCCTGTCCATTTCGATCAGGAAGGCGGCAACCCGCTCCATCGACGCTTCAGCTCAGCGTCGCTGACGCATCGCAACGTTATTTGGATCGGAATGGCGAGGAGCAACGGCGAGATCGGCGTAGGCTTGATCTAGCGCAACATGGAAGCGCAGCGGCTTTCCATGCCCTGTGCTGAGGCAGGCCTTGCAGACAATCGATCCTTTCAACATAGGAGGTGCACAATGACGAGGTGGTTCGCCGTTTTGACTTTCGCTCTGTTGGTCGGAACTTCGGCACATGGCATGACGCCGGCGCCGCTCGTTCAGACGGACAGCTTGATTGTCCCGGTCGCTGCTGCATGCGGACCGGGAAGAACACGGATCAACGGCGTATGCGTCGCAAGGACCACGGTCCGCCAGACGCGTCGGGCCGTGCGTCGATGCGTCCGCTGGCAGGGAGGCGTCTGCGCCTCGTACCAATAGATGCCGTGCGAACGGCGTCCGGATGATCGGCCGGACGCCGGCAACGCCGAACGTGATCGAATGCAGTGCGAGCGCCCTTGCGATCACCAGTACCGGTAGCCAAGCCACCCCAACTGTGGGGGCCGGGTCGCCAGAACCATCAGCGGTGCTCCGTGCCGTTTCGACCGCGTTGCGACGTGTTGCATCTTTCGCAGCCGCTTGCGCTCGACGGCTTCGCGCGGCGGCAAATCCGAGCGTGCCATCGCAAGTGCATTGGCCAGCGCTGGTGTCTCTGCCCGAATGACCGGTGCTGTTGCAGGGACGAGGGGGGTGGGCTCGGTGATCGAAGGCGTAGATGCGATCGCCACGATCGCCCGCATGGTCGTGTCGAGGACCACGCGCTCAGGCCATTTTCGATCCGAGTGAATTAGGATGGCCGGCTGCTCCACTGCCGTCTTCTCGGTGACGGCCGCCTTGGGCAGACAAAAGTCCGCAACGAAGAGAAGCGCGAGCAACGCTGCGCCGACTTTCCAGAAATACGCCAACAGTGGCATGTCGCTCGCTCCGTGCCCCTCCCCACGTTCGTCTATGCCATTGCGCCGCTTTGCCGATGGTGAGGCCGGCCCGCCCGGGTCACGTCATGCCGGAAGCTGCGTGCAGCTCAAGCAATTCTACAGCGCGGCCTCCGAGCAAAACACAACGCGACAATCACGGGCCTCTCCGGGTGTGGGTAAAGCTCGTGACTCGCAGGCTGAACCGTCAGCGCCTCGCGTTTGCGCAATGAAGGTGGCGAGAGCGGCCTCATCTACGTTGATGTAGATCAACGTTACGCAGCATCCGTTGCGAAGCCGGGCCGTGGATCTGCAACCCGTAGAGGCTGCCTGCAACATCCCCGGGAAGCGGCGCAGTTTGCTTTCGCGCGCGCAGCATCGATGCCATTGATTTGGTCCGAACAAGGCAAAGGCAGCTCTTCGGCGTCGCCTCGACAAGAGATCGTATCTGCTTGGTCCATCCAACAGGTGACGTCGTGGACGCTGAAACGTGTGGGATGAGCTCACGATCCGGTGCGGCTTGCCGTCAGTCACACCCGGTCACGCGCGCCACTGCCTTCATGTATTTGAAATGAAGCAAGCCTCTGCCTCCCTCCGAAGGCGCGTTGCGGGCGGTGACGCGATCCGAACGCAAACACGTTTCAAGATCGAACTTGATATGTGAGCACCACCCCATGACTTTCCTCTCGGCTTCTTCCTCGGAGAGACCAAATCCCACGAAGGTCTGAACATGACCGGCCTCGCCGTCAGCGGTCGATACAAGGGTGATCTCCGAAATGTAGTAGGACGAACATTGGACGATCTGGGGCTCGGCCCGTGTTCCAAGGATCATCCCAAGGGCGAGAATGGTCGTCATGAGTGCGGCTCGTTTCATCTTCCCCTCCACACGGCGAAGCCGGCGCGACAATCGATCTGATCACGACAACTGCTTTGGCTGCCCGATCGAAGGAAGCTCACGTCGCCGGCCGTTCCGAAGCTTGAGATGGATCAAGCCCTACGTGACGGCGGCGCACAGGTTCGGGTCGCCAGAGTGGAGGAAAGCGAGTGACCGGTCTTGCGTTCTGGCGAGGCAAACGGTCAGTGGATCTTACGCACGGCAATCGACAAAATCAGGAGAGAGGATGACCCGCCTGCTTCTCGCAATTGTATCGGTTGGCTCAATTCTGGCGTCGATGGTGAGCGGCTCGAGATGGCCCAGTCATCCTCAAGATTGAACACAAGCAGGTCCGGACTTCAGCGCGCTCCAATCCGGTGATTGGGACTTTCGCCGCGGATGCGGTAGATCACCACGTCCTCGCCGTGGCGGTTGGTGCTCCGCTCGAGAAGGTAGTTCGATTTCTCCAGCACGCGGCGGGATGCACCGTTCCCGACATGCACGATGCCGATGACGGACGTTAGCGTGAGCTGTGACAGTCCGATGCGCGTCATCGCGGTCGCGATCTCACCGGCAAGTCCCCGGCCCCAGAGACTGCGCGTGAACGCGTAGGCGATCTCGATCTCGTCGATGTCATCCACCAGGATGTGCCGGAGGCCCGCCCGTCCCGCGAACGCCCCGTCGCTCGTTCGCAGCGCCCACAGCCCAAAGCCGTACCGGTCCCAATGCGCCATGTTGACGTCGAGATATTCCTTCGTTGTCTCGGCCGAGCGCACGCCGCCGAGGTGACGGGACACCTCGGGATCGAGATGCAATGCGACGAGATCAGCGAGATCAGCCTCGCGCAGTCGTTCGGCGGTCAGTCGTTCGGTGACGAAGCGATCGATGGAGCCAGATGGACGCATTTCGAGAAGGTCGCCATTGCCGAGCGGGCCGATGATACCATTATGCCGCTGTTTTGCCCGACGATGCAAGCGGATTTAGGAAAATCCGTAAGTCATTGTTTTCACGGCTCCCGTCTACTGTGCATGGGGTTGTTTTCGCGTTTTTGATCTGGCGAGGGCTATCCCGCCCCGAACGCGACCGCGACGTTGTACGTGACGAGGCTCGCCGCATAGGCTAGCACCAGCATGTAGGCGAAGGTCACGGCCATCCAGGCCCAGCTTCCGGTCTCGCGCCGGATCACGGCCAGCGTCGAGGCGCATTGCGGGGCGAAGATGTACCAGGCCAGCAGCGACAGCGCGGTCGCCAGCGACCATTTCGTCGCCAGCACCTGGCCGATCTGCTCGGCCGCTTCCTTGCCGCCCTCGATCGCATAGACGGTGCCGAGGGCTGCGACCGCGACTTCGCGCGCCGCCATGCCCGGGATCAGGGCGACCGCGATCTGCCAGTTGAAGCCGACCGGCGCGAGCAGCGGCTCCATCGCCTTGCCGATGATCGCGGCGAGACTGAAGTCGATGGCGGGTTCGGTGGCGCCTGCGGGCGGCTGCGGGAACGAGGCCAGGAACCAGATCAGCACCATCATCGAGAAGATCGTGGTGCCGGCGCGCTGCAGGAACATCTTGGCGCGGGTGTAGATGCCGATCGCGATCGATTTCAGCCGCGGCATCTTGTAGTCCGGCAGCTCCAGCATGAACGGCGCCGGCGCAAAGTCGCGCAGCATGAAGAATTTGATCAGGAACGAAACCAGCAGCGCGCTGATGATGCCGGCCGCATAGAGGCCGAACATCACGAGGCCCTGGAGGTTGATGAAGCCCCAGACGTCCCTGGCCGGAATGAAGGCCGAGATGATCAGCGTGTAGACCGGAATGCGCGCCGAGCAGGTCATCAGCGGCGCGATCAGGATCGTGGTCAGCCGGTCGCGCTTGTTGTCGATGACGCGCGTCGCCATGATGCCGGGAATGGCGCAGGCAAAGCTCGACAGCAGCGGAATGAAGGCGCGGCCGTGCAGGCCGGCGCCGCCCATGATGCGGTCCATCAGGAAGGCGGCGCGCGCCATGTAGCCGAAATCTTCCAGCAGCAGGATGAACAGGAAGATGATGATGATCTGCGGCAGGAACACGATCACGCTGCCGACGCCCGAGATCACGCCGTTCTGGAGGAAGCTCTGGAGCAGGCCGCCGGGCAGGGTGGCTTGGATGAACTCGCCCAGCGCATCGAAGCCCGAATTGAGCAGGTCCATCAGCGGCTGCGCCCAGGCGAACACCGCCTGGAACATCACGAACAGGATCAGCGCGAGCACGATGAGGCCGCCGACCGGATGCAGCACCACGGCGTCGATCCGCGCGGTCCAGGTATCGGGTCTGGCAGGCAGGCTGACGCAGTCGGCGATGATGCGGTCGGCCTCGCGCTGGGTGGCGCGCAATTCGCTGACGCTGAGCGCGCGCCAGCTGTTCTCCTGCGGCTCGGCGAGCTTCGCCGAGATGTCGTCGGTCAGCTGGAGCAGATCGGCCGTGCCGCCCTTGCGCACCGCGATCGAGGTGACTACAAGCACGCCGAGCTCCTTGGCGAGCCGCTCGACGTCGACAGTGATGCCGCGGCGGCTCGCGATGTCGAACATGTTGAGCACGAGGATCATCGGCCGTCCCGTGCGCTTGAGCTCGAGCAGCAGGCGGATGGTCAGGCGCAGATTGGTGGAATCGGCGACGCACAGCACGAGATCGGGCACCGTCTCGCCGCTGGCCTTGCCGAGCACGAAGTCGCGGGTGATCTCCTCGTCCGGGCTGCGGCCGCGCAGCGAATAGGTGCCGGGCAGGTCGACCACCGAGACCTGGCGTCCCAGGGGGGTGACGAAGAAGCCCTCCTTGCGCTCGACCGTCACGCCGGGATAGTTCGCAACCTTCTGCCGGCTGCCGGTCAGGGCGTTGAACAGCGAGGTCTTGCCACTGTTCGGCGTGCCCACCAGGGCGAGATGCAGCAGGGGTAGTTCCATGTGATCAGGGCCCGGATGAGGCGTCCCGTCGCGATCTAGGCGACGATGATGGCCATGGCTTCGCGACGGCGGACCGCGATGGTGATGCTGTCGACCCGTACGGCGATCGGATCGCGCCCGACCAGCCCCTCATGCAAGATCTCGACCCGGGCGCCCTCGACGAAGCCGAGTTCGATCAGGCGGCTTTCGAGCTCGACGTCCGAGAGCGCCGAGCCCGCCTGCTTGGCGGAAAGGTGCTGGATGACGCCGGTATAGCCGCGCTGGGCCAGACCCAGCGGGATGTGCGGACGCGTGTCAGTGGTGTCGGTCATGCCTTGTATTTTCAACGCAAGGCATCGAGGTCAAGCGCGCACGTTCGCGGAAGCTGCACCTTAGAGTGATTTTAAAGTGTGCAGCCGGGGTGCCCTCGTGGGCGCCCCCGAAGGCTACTGGGCCGGGACCTTGTCCGGCTGGGCGGCCATGGCGCGGCTCTTGAAGTAGTCCAGGACGAAAAGGCGGATCGCCGAAGACAGATTGCCTTGCTGGCGGTTGTTGTCGATCTCGCCGACCAGCTCGGACAACGTCATGTTGCGCAGGCCGGAGATCTCCTTCATGCCGTTCCAGAACGCCTCTTCCAGGCTGACGCTCGTCTTGTGGCCGGCGACGACGATTGACCGTTTCACGACGGGCGACTTCATGGCTGCTCCTCGTGATCGATCCGGTGCTGGTCCAGATGCTCCTTGGCCTGGTCCGCCCGCTTCTCCTCCGCCGAGCGTGCCGCCTTCGTGCGACCGAATTTCGCCCGGTTGGCGTCCGCCTGCTTCGCCGAGGCTTCCCGCTCGGCGCGCTTCCTGAATCGATTCAGGTTGATGACGTTCCCCATGCCGTGTCTCCATCATCCGATCCTCGCTAGGTGGGATGAAACATTCAGAAACAGGGTGCCGCGTTGCGCCCCGAAAGACTTGATCGCCATTCGCTCGTCCTCGTCAATCGGCCCATCAAACGATGAATTTCGCCCGTCGAGGGCAGTAGAGGTGCGTAACACGCCGCTCCGCCGTAACATTGACGGTAATCAAATCCCTCCCCCAAAACCGCATATTTCTGGAGGGCCGAGGGTCCGTATCATTACGGATGGCTGTCGGAATTCGGAAATCTATCCCGGGCTGGTCATCTTCTCGGGGCGGACCAGACGGTCGAACTCGTCGGCCGAGACGAAGCCGAGCCGCAACGCCTCCTCCTTCAGCGTGGTGCCGTTGGCATGCGCCGTCTTGGCGACCTTTGCCGCGTTGTCGTAGCCGATCTTGGGGGCCAGCGCCGTGACCAGCATCAGAGAGCGCTCCATCAGCTCCTTGATGCGCTTTTCGTCGGCGCGGATGCCGCTGACGCAATGTTCGGTGAAGGAGCGTGCGGCATCCGCCATCAGGCGGATCGAGTGCAGCATGTTGTAGGCGAGCACGGGCTTGTAGACGTTGAGCTCGAAATGGCCCTGGCTGCCGGCGACGGTGATGGCGGTGTGATTGCCGAACACCTGGCAGCACACCATGGTCATCGCCTCGCATTGGGTCGGATTGACCTTGCCGGGCATGATCGAGGAGCCCGGCTCGTTCTCCGGCAGGATCAGCTCGCCGAGACCCGAACGCGGGCCGGAGCCGAGCAGGCGGATGTCGTTGGCGATCTTGAACAGGCCGGTCGCGACCGAATTGATGGCGCCGTGCGCCAGCACATAGGCGTCGTTCGAGGCCAGCGCCTCGAATTTGTTGGCGGCGCTGGTGAACGGGAGCTTCGTGATGCGGGCAACATGCTTTGCGAACAGCTTTGCAAAGCGCGGCTTCGAGTTGAGGCCGGTGCCGACGGCGGTGCCGCCCTGCGCCAGCGGATAGAGGTCCTTCACCGCGACCTTGAGCCGGGCAATGCCGCTTTCGACCTGCGCGGCATAGCCGGAAAATTCCTGGCCCAGCGTCAGGGGCGTCGCATCCTGGGTATGGGTGCGACCGATCTTGACGATCCTTGCGAACTCCTTCTCCTTCTTGCGCAGCGCGCGGAGCAATTCGCCGAGGGCAGGGACGAGATCGGCATTGATGCGGCTTGCGGCCGCGATGTGCATCGCGGTGGGAAACGAGTCGTTCGACGACTGGCTCATGTTGACATGGTCGTTGGGATGCACCGGCTTCTTGGCGCCGAGCTCGCCGCCGAGCAGCTCATTGGCGCGGTTGGCGATCACCTCGTTGAGGTTCATGTTGCTCTGCGTGCCGGAGCCGGTCTGCCACACGACAAGCGGAAAATGATCGTCCAGCCTGCCTTCGATCACCTCGCGCGCGGCGCGGATGATGGCGCCCGCCCGGCGCTGGTCGAGCAGCCCGAGCTCGAGATTGGACTGCGCCGCAGCGAGCTTGACGATGCCGAGGGCATGCACCAGCGAGATCGGCATGCGGTCGGTGCCGATGCGAAAATTCTGGCGCGAGCGCTCGGTCTGGGCCCCCCAATAGCGGTCGGCGGGGACCTCGATGGGACCAAAGCTGTCGGTTTCGATGCGGGTCGCGGAGCTTGAAGGGCGGGTCTTCTTGGCCATGAGCACATCCATTCCGCCACGCGAAAGCCGCGCGGCCATTTCATGTGCTTCTCTATATACGCAGTTTGGCTGTGTGCGACGGGCTCGAGCCCAACCTAGATCATTTCTTACGGAAACGATCGAGCCGCACGACTTCGGCGCCGCCCTGGCTCGGCGGAGTCGGCTCGTCGGTGGCTTCCGCTGTCTCGGTCGCAGGTGCCGGGACCGATACAGCCGACGGCGCGGGCGCTGCAGGCAAAGTCTCGGATGGCACCTCGGCGACGTCGGAGGTGTCGAACTGGAGGCCGAACTTCACGGACGGATCGAGGAAGCTCTTGATGGCACTGAACGGCACCACCAGCCGCTCCGGAATGCCGCCAAAGGACAGGCCGACCTCGAAGCGGTCCTCGAGCACGGTCAGGTCCCAGAACTGGTGCTGGAGGATGATCGTCATCTCTTCCGGATATTGCGCGAGCAGCCGCGGCGACAGCTTCACGCCCTCGGCCTTCGAGACGAAGGTGATGAAGAAATGGTGCTCGCCCGGCAGGCCATGGGCCGCGGCATCGGTCAGCACCTTCCGCAGCACGCCGCGCAGCGCGTCGCGGGCCAGCACATCATATCGGATATGATCGGTCGCCATGGTGGTCCTGTTGCATTCCCGAAGCCGGACCCTGTCGGCCCGACTCGCCAAGCCGCAATAGTACCGCGCCTGACGGGTGAGCAGGAGTCCCCGCCGGGGAAGAAATGAAAGAGTTAAAGTGGAGGCTTCTGTTGCCAGGTGCCTCCGAACCCCGCCTAGCGGAGCTTAACCCGCTAGGACTTTAGAGTGGTCTTTCAAACTGCGTTACGCAGCCTGAGCAACCGGAGCAAAGTTGTCGTTGGCAACTATTGCAGTAGCCCGATAACGGCGGAACAATACCGGGAAAAAGTACGCCCTTTACGCCCTCGTCGATCCTATTTCGCCCCCGCCAAAACCCGCTTCTGGGCTAGCCCGATGGTGGGCTTTGGTGGAGGCGCCGGGTACCGCCCCCGGGTCCGAATGGTTTATTGCGACGACCGTTTATTTCCATAGCCGGCGAACCGGCATCCCCAATATAGGGCGCAAAGCTTTCGAAAAACAGGGGTTTCGAGCGGATTGGCTGCGGTTCCCTTTGGATAGGTTCCGGATCGTCTTGGCCGCGGCCCGACCCTCGTTCTAAGCTCCTGACATGTCCTCGGATTCAGCACCGGCCGTCCAAGAGCCGGATCTCGCCGCCGCCCCGCCGAGCCTGGTCGCGCTGTTTCTGGCCTTCGCCAGGATGTCGCGGCCGGTTTCGGCGGGGTCCTGGTGTTTGCCCGCCGCGCGATCGTCGAGCAGCACCGCTGGATGACCGCGGACGAGTTCAACGAGACCTTTGCGCTCTGCCACTTCCTGCCCGGGCCCAACATCGTCAATCTGTCGATGGTGTTCGGATCGCGGCTGCGCGGCATCGCCGGCGGCATTGCCGCCTTTGCCGGGCTGTTGCTGCCGCCGACGCTGATCATGACGGCGCTTGCGATCGCTTACGCCCGATTCGGCGATCTCGAGGTGCTGCGCCGAATCCTTGCCGGCATCTCCTGTGCGGCGGTCGGCCTCTTGATCGCCGTGGTCTTCCGCATGATGACGCCGCTGCTCAAGCGGGCGGATCCCTTCGCGGTGATCCTGATGCTCGGCGTGTTCCTCGCCATCGGCGTGCTTCGCCTGCCGCTCCAGGCGGTGTTGCTGGTCGCGATCCCCATCAGTATCGGCCTCACTTATTTCCTGCGGCGGAAAGTAGCAGCATGACCGGCCACAGCCCGATCTGGTCGCTGATCTCCACCTTCGGTCTGATGTCGTTATTTGCCGTCGGCGGGGCTGCGGCAGCGGTGCCCGAGATGCACCGCATCGCGGTCGAGGTGAATCACTGGATGACCGACAAGCAGTTCGCGGACGCCTATGCGATCGCGCAGCTCTCGCCAGGTCCGAACGTGCTTATCGTGACGTTAATCGGCTATGCCGTGGCCGGCATCCCCGGCGCGCTGGCGGCGACGCTGGCGATGTGCCTGCCGACGGCGTTGCTTGCCTATTATGTCAGCCGGCTCCTGAATCGCCCCAGCCAATCGCGCTGGCCCGGTCTGATCCAGGCTGCATTGGTTCCGCTCTCGATTGGTTTGATGGCGGCGAGTGCCCTGATCCTGGCCCAGTCCACCGATCGCAGCATTGCTGCACTGCTTCTGACCGCAATGGTTGCGGTGGTGGCATCCGTCTCGCGCGTCAATCCACTGTGGCTCCTGCTCGCCGGGGGCGTGTTGGGTTTTGCTGGCATTGTGTAATGAAAATCGCTAGGCAGTGATCCGGACGGGGGATCCAGTTCCAGCCGATTTAGAACAACAGTGCTCGTGACTTACGGGTCGCGGAGGAGACAGGCATGGCCGACACGATGGGCCACTCAGCGACAGCCATCCGAAACACCAAGGTGGCGCTCGGCTTTTGTCTGCTGGCGATTGCGCCGCAGATTTTCGAATTGATCTGGTCGACCGGAACACTCTTCGGGTGGGGGACCGGCCGCGGCCCGGCGACGGTCGTGACCAGCCACGTGACGGCGCTGCTCGCCGGCGCACCCGCTGCCATATTCGGATCGTTCGGCGGCGGCACCAAGAAGATGTCGTCCGAGGTGCTGCTGGCGCTGATCTATTCCTATCCGCTGTTCGCGGTGGCGATCCTCACGCTGTTCATGACGATCCGCTCGGCGCAGGACTATGTCGGTGGCGTCGTCCTGATGGCGGTCGCCCTGTTCGCGCTGTGGGCATCGAGTGATTTGCAGGGCATGCGAGGCTTCTCCTTCGGCGCAGGGACCGCGCCGCGCATGTTCGGCGGGCTGCTGGTCGCCTTGTCCGCCGGCATCGCCCTGACCGGCCTTCTGACCGATGGGCCTGCAATGGCCCATTACTCCTGGCGCGGACCGCTGTTCGTGGTGGCCGCGATCCTCTTCTTCGCGCTGGCGATTCGGCCGCTCGGCGTCGTGGTCACGGCCTTCGCGAGCTTCATGATCGCGGCGACGGGCTCGCACGAGACGCGGTGGCTCGAAGCGGTGATCGTCGGCGCCTGCCTGACGCTCGGTTGCGCAATCCTGTTTCCATACGTGCTCGGGCTGCCGATGCCGATGTTTCCGCGTTTCCTGATCCAGTGAGGGCGTGATGGATATCTTTGCCAACCTCGCTCACGGCTTCGCCGTCGCGTTCTCTCCGATCAATCTCCTGATGTGCCTGATCGGCGCCCTCGTCGGCACGCTGGTCGGCGTGCTCCCGGGCATCGGCACCATCGCGACCGTCGCGATGCTGCTGCCGATCACCTTTGGACTGCCGCCGGTCGGCGCGCTGATCATGCTCGCCGGCATCTATTACGGTGCGCAATATGGCGGCTCGACCACGTCGATCCTCGTCAACATACCCGGTGAGGCGACATCGGTCGTCACCGCCATCGACGGCCACCAGATGGCCAAGCAGGGCCGCGCCGGCCCGGCGCTGGCGATCGCGGCGATCGGTTCGTTCTTCGCCGGCTGCGTCGCGACCGTCTTGATTGCCATCCTCGGCGCGCCGCTGACGAAACTCGCGCTGGCGTTCGGCCCGGCCGAATATTTCTCGCTGATGGTGCTCGGCCTGATCTTCGCGGTGGTCCTGGCCAAGGGCTCGGTGCTGAAGGCGATCGCGATGATCGTGTTCGGCCTGCTGCTGTCGATGGTCGGCTCGGACATCGAGACCGGGGCCTCGCGCATGGCCTTCAACATTCCCGAACTCGCCGACGGTCTCGGTTTTGCGACGGTCGCGATGGGCGTGTTCGGCTTTGCCGAGATCATCCGCAACCTCGACCATGGCGCCGGGATGAACCGCGATCTCGTGCAGCAGAAAATCACCGGCCTGATGCCGACCAGGAAGGACCTGATCGACTCGACGCCGCCGATCCTGCGCGGCACCGTGCTCGGCTCGATCCTCGGCATCCTGCCCGGCGGCGGTGCGGTCATCGCGTCGTTTGCGGCCTATACGCTCGAGAAGAAGCTGGCCAAGGACCCGTCGCGATTCGGTCGCGGCGCTATCGAGGGTGTGGCGGGGCCGGAGAGCGCCAACAACGCCGCGGCACAGACCTCCTTCATCCCGCTGCTGACGCTCGGTATCCCGCCGAACGCGGTGATGGCGCTGATGGTGGGCGCGATGACCATTCACGGCATCGTGCCGGGTCCGCAGGTGATGCAGAAGCAGCCGGATCTCGTCTGGGGCATGATCGCCTCGATGTGGATCGGCAATCTGATGCTGATCATCATCAACCTGCCGCTGGTCGGAATCTGGGTGCGCCTCTTGCGCGTGCCGTACCGGCTGATGTTCCCCTCGATCGTGATCTTCTGCGCGATCGGCATCTATTCGGTGAACAACGCACCGGCCGACGTCATCCTGGCCGGTATCTTCGGTCTCGTCGGCTACTGGCTGATCAAGCACGATTTCGAGCCGGCGCCGTTGCTGCTCGGCATGGTGCTGGGACCGCTGATGGAAGAGAACCTGCGCCGCGCGCTGCTGATCTCGCGCGGCGACTGGAGCGTGTTCGTCACGCGTCCGTTGTCGGCGGTGCTGCTGGCGGTTGCGGCGGGTCTTCTTGTCCTTACGGTGCTACCGGCGTTGCGCGCCAAGCGCGACGAGGTGTTCACCGAGTCCGAGAACTGAGGTCGCCGTCCAACGGCGCGCCACGTCCTGCGTCGGCGCGCCGCATTCGGAAGTCGAATCGACTTGTGTGACGGCTTCGTGAAATGAAAATAGCGGCCTTTGGGCCGGCAGTGTGTTTGTGTCCAAGGGGATCCACATGACCTTTCTTCGCGCGCTCACGGGCGCATGTGCCGCAGCGCTTGCTTCGCTGGGCACCTTCATCGCGGCGGCCGAGGCGCAGACCTACCCGACGCGCAGCATCACCATGATCGTGCCGTTCGCGGCCGGCGGGCCGACCGACGTCGTCGCGCGCATCGTCACCTCGCACATGGCGCAGACACTGGGACAAAGCATCATCATCGAGAACGTCGTCGGTGCCGGCGGCACCACCGCGACCACGCGTGCCGCGCGCGCGGCCAATGACGGCTATACGCTGATCACCGGTCATATGGGCACGCATGCCGCATCTGTGCCGCTCTATCCGAAGCTGGCCTACCATCCCGAGAAGGATTTCGAGCCGATCGCGCTGCTCGCGGGCACGCCGATCCTGATCCTCGCGCGCAAGGACTTTCCGCCGAAGGATCTGAATGAGTTCGTCGCCTATGTGAAGGCGAACGCCGAGAAGGTGAACGCCGCGCATGCCGGCGTCGGCTCGGTCTCGCACGTCTCGTGCGAACTCCTCCACTCGATCCTCGACATCAAGCCGGTCGGCGTGCCCTTCAACGGCACGGGACCCGCGATGAATGCGCTGGTCGGAGGCCAGGTCGATTACATGTGCGACCAGATCGTCAACGCCGTGCCGCAGATCAACGCCGGCACCATCAAGGCCTATGCAATCGCAACGCCGGAGCGCAATCCGTCGCTGCCGAACGTGCCGACGACGGCCGAAGCGGGCCTGCCGAAGTTCCAGGCCCAGGCCTGGAACGCGATGTTCGCACCCAAGGGAACCTCGCCGGCGGTCGTGGCGAGCCTGAATGCTGCGGCCGTCAAGGCGCTCGATGACGAGACTGTGCGCAAGCGCCTGCTCGAGCTCGGCAGCGTCATCCCGGGCCCCGCCGAACGGACGCCGGAATCGCTGGCCGCCCTCGTCAAGAACGAGATCGCGAAGTGGACCCCGGTGCTCAAGCCGGCAACTTAGGCAATGCGATCAAGCTGATAGGCAGAAGGGCGGGACGCAGGTTCCGCCCTTGTCGTTTGTGCCGGGACACTCATTTTTCCGGGTATAATCGCCGCGGACAGCGAATCGCTGCTGTCGCAGCATGGGGGCGGCCGCTAACTTCGCCGCCTCCCCCGAGGCTGCCGTCTTCCTAAGGCTTTTGGCACATGCACCAGTATCAGGACCTGCTCGAGCGGATTCTTTCAGACGGCGCCGAGAAGACAGACCGGACCGGTACCGGCACGCTTTCCGTGTTCGGCCACCAGATGCGCTTCAATCTGTCCGCCGGCTTCCCGATGCTGACCACCAAGCGGCTGCCGCTGAAGGCGATCGTGCACGAGCTATTGTGGTTCCTGAAGGGCGACACCAACATCAAATATCTGCGCGACAACGGTGTCACCATCTGGGACGAATGGGCGGACGCCAATGGTGATCTCGGCCCGGTGTACGGCCATCAATGGCGCTCCTGGCCCACGGCCGACGGGCGCAGCATCGACCAGATCGCCAATGTCATCGACATGATCAAGCGCACTCCCGATTCCCGCCGGCTGATCGTCACCGCCTGGAATCCGGCCGACGTCGAGAAGATGGCGCTGCCGCCCTGCCACCTGCTGTTCCAGTTCTATGTCGCGAACGGCAAACTGTCGTGCCAGCTCTATCAGCGCTCGGCCGACGTCTTCCTCGGCGTGCCCTTCAACATCGCCTCCTATGCGCTGCTCACCATGATGGTGGCGCAGGTCACCGGGCTGAAGCCCGGCGACTTCGTGCACTCGCTCGGCGACACCCATCTTTATTCCAACCATCTGGAGCAGGCCAAGCTCCAGCTCACCCGCGCGCCGCGCGCGCTGCCGGTGATGCGTATCAACCCTGATGTAAAGGACATCTTCTCCTTCCGCTTCGAGGATTTCGAGCTCGTCGGCTACGATCCGCATCCGCACATCAAGGCGGAAGTCGCGGTCTAGCCCAGATGTCGTTGGCCATCCGTCGTGCGCAGGCCGGAGAAGCCGGCCTCGTTCTGTCCTTCATCCGCGAGCTTGCCGAATACGAAAAGCTCTCGCACGAGGTGGAGGCGACCGAGGCCGACATCGCCGACGCGCTGTTCGGTGAAAGGCCGCAACTCTATTGCGCGATCGCCGAGTGGAACGGTGAGCCGGTCGGCTTCGCGGTGTGGTTTGCGAATTTCTCCACCTTCAGCGGCCGCCACGGCATCTATCTCGAAGATCTCTACGTGCGGCCGTCGCATCGGGGCAGGGGCCTCGGCAAGGCGCTGCTGGTCCATCTCGCCAGGGAATGCGTCGAGAACGGCTGGTCGCGCCTGCAATGGGCGGTGCTCGACTGGAACGCGCCGTCGATCGCTTTCTACAAGTCGCTCGGCGCCGTCATGATGGACGACTGGACGCTGTGCCGCGTCACCGGGCCCGCGCTGAGGCGGCTTGCCGGGAGTGCGCCCTGATGGAGATCGTCTTCGTCGTCGCGATTGCGGAGAACGGCGTCATCGGCGCCGGCAACGCCATTCCGTGGCGATTGAAATCCGACATGGCGCGCTTCAAGGCCCTCACCATCGGCAAACCGGTGATCATGGGCCGCAAGACCTTCGAATCCCTGCGCCGGCCGCTGCCGGGCCGCACCAACATCGTGATCACGCGCGATGCGGCTTATCGTGCCGCGGGCGCCATCGTCACGACATCGGCCGCGGAGGCGGAGGCGGTCGCGCGCGGCGATGCCCTGCGGCGTTCGGTCACTGAGATCGCGGTGATCGGCGGCGCCGAGATCTACCGGCAATGGCTCGATCGCGCCGATCGCCTCGAAATCACCGAAGTGCATGCGCGGCCCGAAGGCGACACGCATTTCGACATCGACAAGGCCGGGTGGGAGGAGACCACGCGCATCCGTCATCCTGCCGGACCCGACGACAGCGCCGATTTCTCCTATGTGACATATCGTCGGCGGGCGGCCATTAACCGCATTCGCCAATGTTTACATTGACTTTTTCGTGCCCGAGCATAGCTCGGAGGACGGCCCGGGTTGCGTTGTAAGGGACCTGCCTGTCCCCTATAAAGCCGGACCGGACAAAGCGGGCGGGGGCAATTCCACCCTGCCGAGGAGATCATCGAATGCCGTGGAAGAATCAGGGCGGTGGCCCATGGGGCTCGGGTCCAAAGGGACCATGGGGCTCAGGCCCGCAACCGGTCGGGCCGAGGCCGCCCGATCTGGAAGACCTTCTGCGGCGCGGCCAGGACCGCCTCCAGCAGATCATGCCGGGCGGCTATTTCTCCGGCATCGGCATCACGCTGATCATCCTGCTGATCGTTGCATTCTGGCTGCTGTCGGGCTTCTTCCGCGTGCAGTCCGAAGAGCTCGGCGTCGTGCTGCGCTTCGGCAAGCATGTCCGCACCGTGCAGCCGGGCCTGAACTATCATCTGCCTTATCCGATCGAGACCGTGCTGCTGCCGAAGGCGCTGCGCGTCAACACCACCTCCATCGGCATGACGCTGATCGACGATCCGGCGCGGCGCGGCCGCTCCATTCGCGACGTGCCTGAAGAGAGCCTGATGCTGACAGGCGACGAGAACATCGTCGACGTCGACTTTACCGTGCTCTGGCGCATCAAGCCGGACGGCGTCGGCGACTTCCTCTTCAACATCCAGAATCCCGAAGGCACCGTGAAGGCGGTAGCCGAGAGCGCGATGCGCGAGGTGATCGGCCGCTCGCAGATCCAGCCGATCCTGACCGGCGCGCGGAACGTCACCGAGCAGAACGTGCACGAACTGATCCAGAGGACCCTGGACAGCTACGGCGCGGGTATCCAGATCAGCCAGGTGCAGATGCAGAAGGTGGATCCGCCGGCGCAGGTGATCGATGCCTTCCGCGACGTACAGGCGGCGCGCGCCAATCTCGAGCAGCTGCAAAACGAAGCGCAGACTTACGCCAATCAGGTGGTGCCGCAGGCGCGCGGCCGTGCCGCGCAGATCCTGCAAGCTGCCGAAGGCTACAAGGAGCAGGCGGTCGCCGAGGCCAAGGGCCAGAGCGCGCGCTTCCTGAAGGTTTACGACGAGTACAAGAAGGCGCCCGACGTGACGCGCGAACGGATCTATCTGGAGACTATGGAACGCGTGCTCGGTGGCGCGGACAAGCTCATTTATGACGGCGGCAGCGCCGCGGGGCAGGGCGTCGTGCCCTATCTGCCGCTTCCCGAACTGACGACCAAGCGGCCGCCTACCACCGGTCCGCAGTCGAGCGGAGGCAGCCGATGAGGTCTCCGGTTACAGGTTTCGTCACGCTGCTCGGGCTGCTTCTGCTCCTGATCGTAGCCTACATGTCGCTATTCACGGTGCAGCAGACCGAGCAGACGATCGTGCTCCAGTTCGGCCGGCCCGTCGACGTCGTCACCGCGCCCGGCCTGCATTTCAAGGCGCCGTGGAACTCGGTGATCAACATCGACAAGCGGATCCTCGACCTGGAGAATCCGTCGCAGGAAGCGATCGCGTCCGACCAGAAGCGGCTCGTGGTCGACGCCTTCGCGCGCTACCGCATCAAGGACGCGTTGCGCTTCTATCAGAGCATCGGCTCGATCCAGGCTGCCAACGTCCAGCTCACCACGCTCCTGAACGCGGCGCTGCGCCGCGTGCTCGGCGAGGTCACCTTCATCAACGTGGTGCGCGACGACCGCGAGAAGCTGATGCTGCGCATCCGCGACCAGCTCGATCGCGAAGCCGACGGCTACGGCATCGAGGTCGTCGACGTCCGGATCCGCCGCGCTGACCTGCCGGATCAGAACAGCCAGGCGGTCTACCAGCGCATGAAGACCGAGCGCGAACGCGAGGCCGCCGAGTTCCGTGCACAGGGCGGTCAGAAGGCGCAGGAGATCAAGTCCAAGGCCGACCGCGAGGCCACCGTGATCGAGGCAGAAGCGAGGTCGCAAGCCGATCAAACACGCGGCATTGGCGACGCCGAGCGCAACCGCCTGTTCGCCGAGGCCTACGGCCAGGACCCCGACTTCTTCGCCTTCTACCGGTCGATGACGGCCTATGAGAACGGGCTCCGTTCGAACGACACCCGCTTCCTGCTGCGACCGGATTCGGATTTCTTCCGGTACTTCAGCAACCCGTCCGGCAAGATGGCGACCGAGACGCCGGCGAAGCCGTAAGCTAGACAGGGGGCGGCCGGTCTGGCCGCCCTCTGTCCAGACAAGAACAGTATAGCGGGGAGTTCCATTCCGATGAGGTCCATTGCGTTCGCCGACTTCCTCATCGGCCTAGGCATCCTGTTCGTGCTCGAAGGCTTGATGTTCGCAGCCAGTCCCAACTGGATGCGCAAAGCCATGAAGAGCGCCATCGCTACGCCGGACAACGTGCTGCGGGCGGTTGGAATCGGTTCGGCCGTGGCCGGTCTGGTCCTGATCTGGGTTATCCGGCGCCCAATTTAGGGCATCAGGCCAACGCCAAAGTGAAGGCGCCGGACCGGTTTTCGTCGTATTGTCGGGGTCTTGAGGCCCGTTAAGCTCCGCGCTTGCGCCGTGCCCCCGTTCGAGCGCAGTCTGGCGCCGAATCCCTTTGTCTGGAGATCACAATGACCGCTGCCACCACTGCCCCGTCCCGCTCGCGCCGTCGCGTGCGACTTGGTGTGCGAATTGGGCTGGCCGCGCTCGCCGTCGGTGCTTTCAGCGCGTTCGGCACGCCGGCCTATGCGCGCGGACCGGATGGCATCGCCGATGTCGCCGAGAAGGTGATCGACGCGGTCGTCAACATCTCGACTTCCCAGACGGTCGAGGCCAAGGGCGGCGGCGGCAGCAACACCATGCCGCAACTGCCGCCCGGCTCGCCGTTCGAAGAGTTCTTCGACGACTTCTTCAAGAACCGCCGGGGTCCCGGTGGCGGCAGCAAGGGCGGCGACAACCCGCCGCGCAAGACCAACTCGCTCGGCTCCGGCTTCATCATCGACGCATCAGGCGTCGTCGTCACCAACAACCACGTCATTGCGGACGCCGACGAGATACACGTCATCCTCAACGACGGCACCAAGATCAAGGCCGAGCTGGTCGGCGTCGACAAGAAGACCGATCTCGCCGTGCTCAAGATCAAGCCGCCGAAGCCGCTGGTTGCGGTCAAGTTCGGCGACTCCGACAAGCTGCGCCTGGGCGACTGGGTGGTCGCGATCGGCAATCCCTTCAGCCTGGGAGGCACGGTGACCGCCGGCATCGTCTCGGCCAAGAACCGCGACATCTCATCAGGACCATACGACAGCTACATCCAGACCGACGCCTCCATCAATCGCGGCAATTCCGGCGGTCCGCTGTTTAACCTCGACGGCGACGTCATCGGCGTCAACACGCTGATCATCTCTCCATCCGGCGGCTCCATCGGCATCGGCTTCGCCGTGCCGTCGAAGACGGTGGTGGGCGTCGTCGATCAGCTCCGCCAGTTCGGCGAACTGCGCCGCGGCTGGCTTGGGGTGCGCATCCAGAGCGTCACTGACGAGATCGCCGAGAGTCTCAACATCAAGCCGGCGCGCGGTGCGCTGGTCGCCGGCGTCGACGACAAGGGTCCGGCCAAGCCCGCCGGCATCGAGCCCGGCGACGTCGTCGTCAAGTTCGACGGCAAGGACGTCAAGGATCCGAAGGATCTCTCCCGCGTCGTCGCCGACACGGCGGTCGGCAAGGAGGTTGACGTCGTCATCATCCGCAAGGGGCAGGAAGAGACCAAGAAGGTCACGCTGGGGCGCCTCCAGGATCCCGAGAAGGTGCAGGCTGCGGTGAAGACCGACGAGCCGGCGCCGGAGAAGCTGGTGACGCAGAAGGCGCTTGGCCTTGATCTCGCATCGCTGAACAAGGATCTGCGCACGCGCTACAAGATCAAGGACAGCGTCAAGGGCGTGGTCGTCACAAATGTCGACGCCAATTCCGACGCAGTTGAGAAGCGCCTGTCCGCCGGCGACGTCATCGTCGAGGTGGCGCAGGAGGCCGTTTCCAGCGGTGCCGACATCCAGAAGCGGGTCGATCAGCTCAAGAAGGACGGCAAGAAATCGGTGCTGCTGCTGGTCTCCAACGGCGACGGCGAGCTGCGCTTCGTGGCCCTGAGCGTGCAGTAGGAAACGCACGGTCCCGTAGGGTGGGCAAAGCGAAGCGTGCCCACCATCCTTCTCTCCATCATCACGGCGTGAAATGGTGGGCACGGCGCAAGGGCGCCTTTGCCCACCCTACGGCCGCTGAGTGTGCGGCAAGAGGCTACACCTCGACGAACTCGTCGCGCCGATAGCCCTGCGCATAGAGCAGCGCGGTGAGATCGCCGTGATCGATCCGCGCGGCCGCGGCAGCGGCCACCGCGGGCTTGGCGTGATAGGCCACGCCGAGCCCCGCCGCCTGAATCATCGCGAGATCGTTGGCGCCGTCGCCGACCACGACCGAGTCGATATCGTCGAGATCGAACGACTCCATCAAGTCCACCAGCGTCGCGAGCTTTGCCGCGCGGCCGAGGATCGGCTCCTTCACCTCGCCGGTGAACTTGCCGTCGCGCACGACCAGCTCGTTCGCACGGTTCTCCTGGAAGCCGATCTTGGCGGCGACCGCGCGCGTGAACAAAGTAAAGCCGCCGGAGACGAGGCAGGTGTAGGCGCCGTTCGCGCGCATGGTGGCGACCAACGCGCGGCCGCCCGGCGTCAGCGTGATGCGCTTGGCCAGGACCTCGTCGACAGCGCTGGCGGGCAGGTCCTTGAGCAGCGCGACGCGCTCGCGCAGCGCCGGCTCGAACTCGATCTCGCCGCGCATCGCGCGCTCGGTGATGGCGGCGACATGCGCCTTCACCCCGACGAAATCGGCGAGCTCGTCGATGCATTCCTGGCCGATCATGGTGGAATCCATGTCGGCGAGAAAAAGCTTCTTGCGCCGGGCGCCGACTGGCTGCACGACGATATCGATGGGCAGGTCGCCGCGGAGCTCGCGCAACCGTTGCTCGATGGCGTGACGGTCGCCTCCGAGGTTACTGTCGGTGCCGAAGGGGATGTCGACCGCGACCCCGTCGAACAGCCAGTGCGCGGGTGCTGCCTGTGGCAGCACGGCGCGGGCGCCGTCGACGATGGTCGAGTCGAGCGCGGGATTGTCAGGGTTGCAGATCAGCGTGGCAACGAGGGACATTGAGGGTTTCGTGAGCGAGGGGCATTCAAGCAAGGCCGTGCTTATCGCAGGCCCGACCGCCAGCGGCAAGTCGGCGCTGGCGCTCGAGCTTGCGCTCGCCACCGGCGGCGCCGTCATCAATGCCGATTCCATGCAGGTCTACCGCGACCTCCACATCATCACGGCGCGGCCGACGGCGGCGGACGAGGCGCTCGTGCCGCATCGTCTCTATGGCCATGTCGATGCCGCCGTGAATTTTTCGGCGGGTGCCTGGGTAAGCGACGCGGCGAAGGCGCTCGATGAAGCAAGGGCTCAAGGCCGCCTGCCGATCTTCATCGGCGGCACCGGGCTCTATTTCAAGGCTCTGACGGCCGGCCTCTCCGTGGTGCCGCCGATCCCTGCCGAGGTGCGCGACGATGTGCGTGCGCGGTTGGAACGGAGTGGCGTCGAGGCGCTGCACGCGGAACTTGCGCGCCGCGACCCAGCTGCCGCCGAGCGATTGAACTTGCGCGACCGCACGCGGATTGCGCGCGCGCTCGAGGTGATCGAGGCGACCGGGCGTTCGCTGCTCGACTGGCACCGGGAGGGACAGCCACCGCTGCTGCCCAAGGGCAGTTTTCGCGCGGTGTTTCTCGCGCCCGAGCGCGACGAGCTCTATGCCCGCATCGATGCCCGCTTCGACGCCATGTTGGGGGCCGGCGCGGTGAGGGAAGTCGAGCGGCTCGCCGCCCGACACCTCGATCCGCTGCTGCCGGCGATGAAAGCCCATGGCGTGCCGGCCTTGATCCGGCATCTGCGCGGCGAGCTCAGCCTTGAGGAGGCTGCCAGCATTGGCCGCGCCGACACCCGCCACTACGCCAAGCGGCAGTTCACCTGGTTCCGGCACCAATTGTCGGAATTTGAATGGGTCAGCCCGGGGGAGGCGAGGGGTTGGCTCGCGGCGGTTGTGAACGCGGGCAGGGCGTCCGGCTGACGTGGTTTTGTGGCGGGGGCTCGAATTTACCTCTCGCCGAACCCGGGGAACAGGGCTACACTGCCAAAATCGCGCGGGAGCGGCCGCATTGCCTTGACATCCAGGCTTTGGCCGCTATGTTTCGCGCAACCTTTGGGAAGCCGAGCGCCTGCCATGCGTAACATTATTACCAAACTCCTTATCGCCGTCGTACCCAGGCACACCGCCGGGGATGGCTAGCTGCCATCCACAAGACAGGCGGTGTGCATGGGCCCTCTTCGGGGCCTTTTTTATTTCCCGAACCCGACACGAACGAAGCCGCTGACAACAGCGCATCCGGAGCAAGCCAATGAGCGACAAGAGCCACGATCCGAACCAGATGACCGGCGCCGCGATGATCGTCCGCGCGCTCATCGATCACGGCGTGACCGACATTTTCGGCTATCCCGGCGGCGCGGTGCTTCCGATCTATGACGAGATCTTCCAGCAGAGCGAGGTCCAGCACATCCTGGTCCGCCATGAGCAGGGCGCGGGCCATGCTGCCGAGGGCTATGCGCGTTCGACCGGCAAGCCGGGCGTTGCGCTGGTGACCTCCGGTCCCGGCGCCACCAACATGGTGACGCCGCTCACCGACGCGCTGATGGACTCGATCCCGCTGGTCTGCATCTCCGGCCAGGTGCCGACGCATCTGATCGGCAACGACGCGTTCCAGGAATGCGACACCGTCGGCATCACGCGCCCCTGCACCAAGCACAACTGGCTGGTGCGCGACGTCAATGATCTCGCCAAGGTGCTGCACGAAGCCTTCTATGTCGCGACATCCGGCCGTCCCGGCCCGGTGCTGGTCGACGTGCCCAAGGACGTGCAGTTCGCGACCGGCACCTATCATCCGCCGCGCAAGTCCGACGTGCACCGCTCCTATGCGCCGCGCGTGAAGGGCGATGCGACGCAGATCCGCAAGGCTGTGGCGCTGCTGGCCAATGCCAAGCGCCCCGTGATCTACAGCGGCGGCGGCGTCATCAATTCCGGTCCCGAGGCGACCAAGCTTCTGCGCGAGCTGGTCGAGGTCACCGGCTTCCCGATCACCTCCACGCTGATGGGTTTGGGGGCGTACCCGGCCTCGGGCAAGAATTGGCTCGGCATGCTCGGCATGCACGGCACCTACGAGGCCAACATGACCATGCATGATTGCGACGTCATGCTGTGCGTCGGCGCGCGCTTCGACGACCGCATCACCGGCCGCGTCGATGCGTTCTCGCCCGGCTCGAAGAAGATCCACATCGACATCGATCCGTCCTCGATCAACAAGAACATCCGCGTCGACGTGCCGATCATCGGCGATTGCGGCAACATCCTCGGCGACATCCTCCAGGTGTTCAAGGCGGAGGCGAAGAAGCCCGACATCAAGAGCTGGCGGCAGCAGATCGCGCAGTGGCGTGCCCGCAACTCGCTCTATTACAAGAAGAGCAACGACGTCATTCTGCCGCAGCACGCGATCCAGAGCCTGTTCGAGGCGACGCGCGGCAAGGACACCTACATCACGACCGAGGTCGGCCAGCACCAGATGTGGGCGGCGCAGTTCTACGGTTTCGAGGAGCCGCATCGCTGGATGACGTCGGGCGGTCTCGGTACCATGGGCTATGGTCTGCCGGCCGCGGTCGGCGTGCAGGTTGCCCATCCCGACAGTCTCGTCATCGACATCGCGGGCGATGCCTCGGTGCAGATGACGATGCAGGAGATGTCGACGGCAGTGCAGTACGAGCTGCCGATCAAGATCTTCATCCTGAACAACCAGTACATGGGCATGGTGCGGCAGTGGCAGCAGCTGCTGCACGGCAACCGCCTGTCGCATTCCTATTCGGAAGCGCTGCCGGATTTCGTCAAGCTCGCGGAAGCCTATGGCGCCGTCGGTCTCCAGGTGCACAAGCCCGGCGATCTCGACGGCGCCATCAAGGAGATGATCTCGGTCAAGCGGCCCGTGCTGTTCGACTGCCGCGTCGCCGCGCTGGAGAACTGCTTCCCGATGATTCCCTCCGGCAAGGCGCACAACGAGATGCTGTTGCCGGAGCAGGCGAACGATGAAGCCACCGCCAAGGCATTCGCCGGCGGCAAGGCGCTGGTGTGAGCGCGATGTTCGACCTGAACGAGCTCGAGCGCGCATATGCGATCGTGCGGCAGGCAGTGCCGGCAACGCCGGCGCATGCCTGGCCGCTGCTCGCTGAACGCCTCGGCACGCAAGTTCTGGTCAAGCACGAGAACCATACCCCGATCGGCGCGTTCAAGGTGCGCGGCGGCCTCGTCTATCTCGACCGGCTCAGGCGCGAGCGGCCGAACACGCCCGGCATCATCTCGGCGACGCGCGGCAATCACGGCCAGAGCCTGGCCTTTGCCGCCGCTCGCCACGGCATTCCTGCCGTGATCTACGTGCCGCGGGGCAATTCGGTCGAGAAGAACCGCGCCATGAAGGCGTTTGGTGCCGAACTGGTCGAGCATGGCGAGGACTTTCAGGCAGCCGCCGAAGAGGCCCAGCGGCGCGCCCAGTTTACCGGCCTGCATATGGTGCCTTCGTTCCATCCGGATCTCGTGCTCGGCGTTGCGACCTATGCGCTCGAGTTGTTCAGGTCCGCGCCTGACCTCGACATCCTCTACGTGCCGATTGGGCAGGGCTCCGGCATCTCCGGCTGTATCATGGCGCGCGACCTGCTGGGCCTGAAGACCGAGATCGTCGGCGTGCAATCGACCGAGGCGCCGTCCTACGCGCTGTCGTTCGCGGCCGGAAAGATCGTGACGACCGAAACCAGCAATACGCTCGCCGACGGCATGGCGACGCGCATTCCAGACCCGGATGCGCTCGCCCTGATCCGCAAGGGGGCGTCGCGCATCGTGCAGGTCACCGACGACGAAGTCGCTGCAGCGATCCGCGCTTACTGGACCGATACCCATAATCTCGCCGAAGGCGCCGGCGCCGCCGCGCTCGCTGCGGCACTTCAGGAAAAGACAAGACTATCGGGCAAGCGCGTCGGTCTCGTGCTGTCCGGGGGCAACATCGATTTCGATCTGTTCCGCCGTTGGGTCGGGACGGGCGCGCCAGCGATGGCGTGACGGAGAGTCAAGAGGGGACGACAATGAACCAGCCCGCATCCGCCTACTTCATCGAGGACCGCCACGATCCCAACGAGACGCACACGCTTGCGGTGCTCGTGCAGAACGAGCCGGGCGTGCTCGCGCGCGTCATCGGCCTGTTCTCGGGTCGCGGCTACAACATCGAGAGCCTCACGGTCTCGGAGACCGAGGCCCAGAAGCATCTGTCGCGCATCACCATCGTCACCACGGGTACGCCGATGGTGATCGAGCAGATCAAGCACCAGCTCGATCGCATGATCCCGGTCTACCGCGTCGTCGACATGACCCTGACCAGGCGTTCGATCGAGCGTGAGTTGGCGATGGTCAAGGTGCGCGGGCAGGGCGAGCACCGGGTCGAAGCGCTCAGGCTGGCGGATGCATTCCGCGCCCGCGTGATCGACGCCACCACCGAGAGCTTTGTGTTCGAGATCACAGGCAATACGGACAAGATCAACCAGTTCATCGACCTGATGCGCCCGCTCGGCCTTGTCGAGGTGTCGCGCACCGGCGTCGCCGCGATCGGTCGCGGACCTGAAGGGATGTGAGCCATGTTGGCGCGCGACTGGTACTACAACGAGCGGAACCGGATGGGGATCGAGCCCGCTGTGGCATCGATCTACGACAGCCATGACGATGCCGATCTGCGGGCGCGCGCCGCGCTGAAAATGCTCGGCGTGCAGCGCGGCTGGCGTATCGCCGATATCGGCTGCGGCAACGGCGTGCTCGCCACCGAAGCCGCGCTGATGGGCGCAGAGGTCGATGCCATCGACATCTCGCCGGCGATGCTGGCGCTCGCCGAGATCTACGCCCGCGATCGCAAGGCCCCGGTGCGCACCCAATCCGCCGGTCTGCTCAGCTTCGCCTACCGGCCGGAATCCTACGATCTCATTGTCAGCGAGTTCACGCTGCACCATCTGCCGGATTTCTGGAAGGCGGTGGCGATGTCGCGGATTTTTCGCGCGCTCAAGCCCGGAGCGACGTTTTATCTCCGTGACATTGTTTACTCATCGATGCCCGACGCGATCGAGCGTGACGTCGAGCAATGGGCCGATTTCCAGATCAAGAACCACGATTTCTCCCGCGAGGGCGTGGTGACCCACATGCGCGACGAATATTCCACCTTCGGCTGGGTGATGGAGCGGATGATGACCGACGTCGGCTTCACGCTGGTCGCGGCCGACTACCATGCACCCATGCACGGCACGTATCTGCTGCGCAAACCGAAAGCCGGCGAGCAAGGCTAGAGCTGTGAGAGCAGGCTGTCACTACAACATAGCTGCGCTCCCTCCTCCGCTTGCGGCCGCGCAAGTGGTGCCGTTCGCGCTGCTGGTGCCGTTCGTCGGCTCGGCCGTCTCCAGCATCGTGTTCGGCGAGCGGTTCGGACCGTTGCGCCTCGCCGGCATGCTGACCGTGATCGGCGGCATCGCCGTGCTGGTGCTGGCGAAGCGCCCGCAAGTCCTGCCCAAGACGGCGTGAGGTGAATATGTCCTACTCGCTGTTCTACGCCTTCCTCGCCTTCATGGCGGTGATGTACTTCACCCCGGGGCCGAACAACATCATGCTGTTGTCCTCCGGCCTGACCTACGGCTTCCGGCGCACGATCCCGCATATCGTCGGCATCGTCATCGGCTTCGCCTTCATGATCGCAGCCGTCGGCCTCGGGCTCGGCACCGTGTTCCTGGCCTATCCGATCCTGCAGACCATCCTGAAATATGCCGGCGCCGCCTACCTGATTTACCTGGCTGCCGTGATCGCGATGTCCGGTCCGGCGAAGCCGGGCGAGGAGAAGGCGCGCGGCCCGATGACCTTCTGGGGCGCGGCGATGTTCCAGTGGATCAACGCCAAGGGCTGGGTGATCGTGATCGGTACCATCACCGCCTATGCCGCGATCGCTCAATTCCCGCTCAACATCGCCATCCAGACCGTGATCAGCCTCGTCGTCGGCACGGTCTCGACCGTGGGCTGGGCCCTGTTCGGTACTGCGCTACGGCCGGTCCTGACCTCCGAGCGGCTGGTCCGCGCCTTCAATATCCTCATGGCGGTCCTGCTGCTCGCTTCCCTCTACCCCGTTTTCACGGATGCATGATGTCGCGGATTTCCATGCAGAAACGGGTTTCCCTCAGGGCTGAAAATGCTCTAGACAGCCCCCGAAATCCGCAAATTTCACCCTTCGGACACTGACCATCGGCCGATTTTTGGCCCTGAACGAGGAAACGACCATGCGTGTTTACTACGATCGCGACGCCGACCTGAACCTGATCAAGGGCAAGAAGGTCGCCATCGTCGGCTATGGCAGCCAGGGCCACGCCCATGCGCTCAACCTGAAGGATTCCGGCGTCAAGGAAGTCGCCATTGCGCTGCGCAAGGGTTCTGCCTCGGCCAAGAAGGCGGAGAACGCCGGCTTCAAGGTGATGGAAGTCGCCGAAGCCGCCAAATGGGCCGACCTCGTCATGATGCTGACGCCGGACGAGCTCCAGGGCGACATCTACCGCGAGCACCTGCACGACAACATGAAGAAGGGCGCCGCCCTCGTGTTCGCGCACGGCCTCAACGTCCATTTCAACCTGCTCGACCCGCGCGCCGACCTCGACGTGCTGATGATCGCGCCGAAGGGCCCCGGCCACACCGTGCGCTCGGAGTATCAGCGCGGCGGCGGCGTGCCCTGCCTGATCGCGATTGCCAAGGACGTCTCGGGCAACGCCCATGACCTCGGCCTGTCCTACGCCTCCGCCATCGGCGGCGGCCGCGCCGGCATCATCGAGACCACCTTCAAGGAAGAGTGCGAGACCGACCTGTTCGGCGAGCAGGTCGTGCTCTGCGGCGGCCTGGTCGAGTTGATCAAGGGCGGCTACGAGACCCTGGTCGAAGCCGGCTATGCGCCGGAGATGGCCTATTTCGAATGCCTGCACGAAGTGAAGCTGATCGTCGACCTGATCTATGAAGGCGGCATCGCCAACATGAACTACTCGATCTCCAACACCGCCGAATATGGCGAGTACGTCACCGGCCCGCGCATCATCACCGATGAGACCAAGAAGGAGATGCGCAAGGTTCTGGCCGACATCCAGGGCGGCAAGTTCGCGCGCGACTGGATGCTCGAGAACAAGGTCAACCAGACCTCGTTCAAGGCGACCCGCGCCAAGCTCGCCGAGCACCCGATCGAGGAAGTCGGCGCGAAACTCCGCGACATGATGCCCTGGATCAAGAAGGGCGCGCTGGTCGACAAGAGCAAGAACTAAGTCGTCGTTCCCCCGGACGCAGCGCATCACGTAGTGGTGCGCTGCGTCCGGGGTCGTCCATTGCGGCTCCTGGGTCCGGGCTCTGCGGCGCATCGCTTACGCGTTGCGCCTTGTCCGGGATACGAGTGACCACGAGCTTCGCGCGCCAAACCAAATCTTAAATCTTCGCGGCTATGATCGAGCGAGATCGCAAACAGTGATCTTGCTCCTTCCATCCCGCGCGAAGCATTGTTGCTTCATTCAAACTCTTCGCGAGTTGACGCGCAGCCTGAACGCGAAGAACTGACCACATTCTTGGCATCGCGTCGTTTCTCGCACTTTTTCGTGGCGTTCCGAACATCAAAACCTCTGCGTCTTCAGGGGCAAGGATTCGGCTCTTCATCCGCAGTCGCATCTCGCGTCCACTGGAGAGCCAGACTGTTGCGTACCGGCTGGGCGCATTGCCGAAATCGCGCTCGAGGCGCTGACGGCGGCAGATCCCAAGGTGCGCCATCAGATCACGCCGGAGCCGATGCGCCACCTGATCGGGCCTTGCTGCCGAAGCGGACGCTCGAGCCGCGCGGCTCTGGTGGCTGCCGCGTGTTGATCTATGCTGCGCTGCAACTTGCGGCGAGGGAGTCGAAATCTCGTCCGTGAGGCCGCGCTCGCCGGAGCTGGCCCGCGACAACGCCGTGCCGGTCGCGCCGACTGGGCGGATGCTGACTGACGCCGCAGAGGAGGGCCTGCCTGCTGCGGTCGGCCAATCTCAAGCGCATCCAGATCGCGGGCCGCGCCCTGGTCTACGGTTTTGCTCGGATGAATCTCGACGGCCACCTTCCACGGCGGCGCGTGGAGGAGAATGAAGTCGAGCGGGTGGCGGAAGGGGGGCTCGACCTGTTCATCGCGGGCGTTGCAAAGCCGTAGCAGCTTCGCCGCTCGCTAACATTAAGCTAAGGTCGGGCCGCCCCGCGCGTTGCCTGTCCTTGACCATTCCGTTACAGTTTTATGACACGGTGCAGGCTTCCGGCTGCGCCGGACGCCCTGACCCGTCGGTCAGACGTGTCACCGGGCCGGACTTGAAGTTCAGCGTATTGTCGATGGCGTCCGCGCCCAATCCAGGTCCTTCTGCCACGACCGCCGTGCTGGCGACCGTCGCCGCGCTCGGCATCTGGCGTCTGCTCGCGGTTGCAGCGCCGCATCTCGCTGCGCTCGCGCTGATGTACGAGACCGAGACCGATTTCGGCTCGCGCCTGTCCTTTGTGCTCGCCTGGGGCATCCTGAACTTCTTCTGGATCACGCTGCTGCGGCGGCCGGCGCTCTCGGGCGCATTGTCGCTGACCATGGTCGTCGTGCTGGTGCTGCTGTCGCAGCTCAAGCACGAGGTCGTGCAGATGACGGTCAATTTCATCGACCTGATGATGATCGACCGCGACACCGTCGCGTTCCTGTTCACGATCTTCCCGAACTTGCGCTGGTCGGTGATTCTGGCCGGCCTGATCACGCTGCCGTTGATGTATTCGCTGTGGTGGCTCGACCCGTTCCGCGTCCGCCGCCTGCCGGCGCTGGCCTGCAAGCTCGCCTGCCTCGCCGGGCTTGTCGGGTATTCGCTCTACCATCCGGATGAAGCCTGGCGCAGCTATTACGACGACGGCTATCTCTCGAAATTCTTCCGCTCGGGCGTCAGCTCGGTGTCGGATTTCGCGCAGTACGGCTTCATGGAGGCGGCCGCTTCGACCAATGAACGGCTCAACATGCCGCTGGTTGATGCCTGCCATCCCGCCGGCCGCCGGCCGAACATCATCATGATCCATGATGAATCGAGCTTCGACATCCGCGCGGCGCAGGGCATCAAGGTGCCGCAGGGCTATGGCAGCCACTTCACGTCCTGGGACGGCAAGCAGCGCACGTTCCTGGCCGAGAGCAATGGCGGACCGAGCTGGTTCACCGAATACAACGTGCTCGCGGGGCTTTCCTCGCGCTCGTTCGGACGCTTCGCCTATTTCGTGACACGCATTGCCTCGAGCCGGGTTGAGCGCGGCCTGCCGCTGGCGCTGCGCCGCTGTGGCTACGAGACGCTGTCGCTCTATCCCGCCAATGGCGGCTTCATGGGCGCGCGCAGCTTCCAGATGACGACCGGCATCGAGCGCTTTCTCGATGCGAAGGACCTCGGCGCGAAGGATGTCGAACCCGACAGCTTCTTCTATGACAAGGCGCTCCAGCTGATGGGCCAGCAGCCGCCGAACAAGCCGCTGTTCACCTTCATCTATCTCGGCGCCAATCATTTCCCCTGGGAGACGCGCTTCCGGCCCGACCTGCTGCCGAACTGGCGCGGGCCGGGCAATGTGCCGTCGATCGACGAATATCTGCGCCGACAGGCGATCAGCGCCGAGCAGTACAAGGCCTTCGTCGCAGGCCTGAAGAAGAACTTTCCGGGCGAGCCCTTCCTGATCGTGCGCTACGGCGATCACCAGCCGGAATTCGCACCGCAGATCCTCGAGCCCGGGCTCGACGAGGGCGCTCTCGGCAAGAAGCTGGACAATTACGATCCGCGTCTCTACGCGACCTATTATGCGATCGACGCCGTCAATTTCGAGCCGGTGAAAAGCGCGGCCGTAATGGACACGATCGACGGCCCCTATCTGCCGCTGGTGATCCAGGAGGCCGCCGGCATCCCGCTCGACCCGTCCTTCGCCGAGCAGAAGGAGATCATGCTCCGCTGCAAGGGCATCTTCTACGGCTGCAAGGACGGCGCCGAGGCGCGGCGGCTGAACCGGCTGCTGATCGATGCGGGGATGATCAGGGGACTGTAGTCGTCCCTACTGTCGGCTGATCTTGCCCCACAGCCACTTCGCCACCGCATCCGGCGACGAGTTCGCATCGTTGCCACTGGCGCGCAAATTGGCCTCGCGCATGGTGGCGATGTCGATCTTGCCGAGTAGCGGCCGTAGCGCCGCCTGCAACCGCTCGTCACCGGCGCGTTTCGGCGCGAGCAGCAGGATCGCGTCGTAGGGCGGGATGGCGTGCCTGATATCGTCGAGTGCAACGAGATCGTACTTCGCGATCAAGCCGTCGCTGGTGTAGCCGGCGATCACGTCGACCTCGCCGCTGGCGGCGGCTGCATACATGAAATCCGGCTGCATCTGGCGTTGGGCGCGGAACGAAAGGCCGTAAGCCTTTTGCAGGGCCGCCCATTCGGGCCGCGAGAAGAATTCGTAGTCGCCGGCAATCGACATCGTCGATGCGTGTGCGGCGAGATCGGTGATGGTGCGGATGCCGAGCGCCTCGGCGCGCTTCCTCGGCATCACCAGCGCATAGGCGTTCTCGAAGCCGAGGTCGCCGAGCAGGGTGATGTTGTCCCCGGCGAGCGCTGTTTTGAGTTCCGCGAGCAGCTCGGTGCGCGGCTTGATATCGCTGCGATGCAGCTGGTTGGCCCAAAGCGTGCCGGAATAGTCGACATAGAGATCGATGTCGTCGGCCTTCAGCGCCTCGAAGATCACGCTCGAACCGAGGCTCGAGCGTGCCGTCGCGGACAGGCCGGCGGCCTGGAGACGGTCCCTGAGCAGCGCCGACAGCACATATTGCTCGGCAAACGTCTTGGCGCCGACGACGTAGCCCTGCGAGGAGCGGCCCATTGTCGGCACCAATGTTGCGGCAACGAGAGCTGCGATCCCGACGCAGCCGAGCGCTGCGCGCAGACGGCTGCGACGACGCAGACCGTTCTCGATCAGGCCAAGCAGTTGATCGACGGCGAGCGCGAGCAGGGCAGAGGCCAGGCAGCCGAACAGCACGAACACCCAGTTCTGGGTCTGGAGCCCGGCAAAGATGTAATTGCCGAGGCTGGTCTGCCCGATCGGGGTCGACAGCGTCGCGGTGCCGATCACCCAGACTGCGGCGGTGCGGATGCCCGCCATCATCACCGGCAGCGCCAGCGGCAGCTCGACCATGAGCAGCGACTGGCGCCCGGTCATGCCGACGCCCTTGGCGGCTTCGATCAGCGCGGGGTCGATGCCGTTGAGCCCGGTGATGCCGTTGCGCAGCACCGGCAGCATCGAATAGAGCGCCAGCGCCAGCATCGCCGGCAGGAAGCCGAAGGCGGAGAAGGAAACGCCGAACCAGGTCAGCGCGACCGAGGCCGCCGCGAGCAGCAGCGGATAGAACAGTGCAAGCAGCGCCAATCCCGGCACGGTCTGCACGATGCTGGCGAACGCGAGCAGCATGCCGCGCGGCGCCGGGCGATTGCGCGTGAGGATCGCCAGCGGCAGGCTGACGGCGAGACCGAGCGCCAGTGCGGCAAGGCTGACCTGCACATGGTTGCCGAGATAGTCGGGCAGATGCGCCAGCGCCTCGCCCCAGCGTGGATCGGCGAGGAGGCTCATGCCGCACCGCTCTGCGGCAACAGTGCATTCAGCCGCTCGGCCTGGCGCCGCGGCGTGCGCAGCAGCTCCAGCACGTAGTCGTCGCCGCTCTTGGCGAGCCCATTGGGCGTGCCCTGCGCGAGCAGTCGTCCGCCGCGCATCACTGCGATGCGGTCGGCGAGCAAGATAGCCTCCGTCATGTCATGGGTGATCATCACGGTGGTCAGCCCGAGCTTGCGATGCAGCGAGCGATAGTCGTCGCCGAGCGCATCGCGGGTGAGGGGATCGAGCGCGCCGAAGGGCTCGTCCATCAGCACGATGCGAGGCCTTGCCGCAAGCGCCCGCGCCACGCCGACGCGCTGGCGCTGGCCGCCGGAGAGCGCTTCCGGCAGACGGTCGCGATGCGCCACACGGTCGAGCTGCACCAGCTCGATCAGCTCGTCGACACGCGCCGCGATATCCGCCGCCGACACACCCAGCAGTCTCGGTGTGATCCCGATATTGTCGGCGACGCTCAAATGCGGAAACAGCCCGCCGCTCTGGAACACGTAGCCGATCCGCCGCCGCAGGGCGACCGGATCGACGTTTCTCACGTCCTCGCCCTCGACGGTGATGGCACCGCCGTCGGCCTCGATCAGCCGGTTGGTGAGCCGCAGCAGCGTGGTCTTGCCCGAGCCGGAGCCGCCGACGATCGCCACAAACTCGCCCTCGGCGATGTCGAGCGATACATCGCTCAGAGCCATGAGGGAGCCGAAGCTCTTGGTGACGTGCTGGTAGCTGATCGCCAGCTGGGAGGGCATCGCAGGTGAGCTCGCTTCTTTCTTACCCTCGCCTGGGAGGGGGAGGGTCGATCGCGCGCAGCGCGAGCGGGGTGGGGTGATCTCTCCACGCGGGCAACGCTTCCGTAGAGAGACTGTTACCTCACCCCGTCTCACATTTCGCTGCGCTCATGTGAGCCGACCCTCCCCCTCCAGGGGAGGGTAAGAGCGCGGCAGCGGGGTATGCGTAGCACGCTTGGCGCCTTGATTGAACTTGGCCGCGCGAGCGGCTAAGGCATCGGCCTGAATTCGGAGGAAGCACATGACGACGCCCACGGCAGTGGCGCTGGAAGATGCCAAGGTCGCGTTCCGCCTCGGGGACGGGCGGGTCTATACGGCGGTCGAGAAAGCCCATCTCACGGTAGCCCAGGGCGAGTTCGTCGCCATCGTCGGCCCGACCGGCTGTGGGAAATCGACGCTGCTCAACGTTGCCGCCGGGCTGCTGAAGCCCGCGGCCGGCAGCGTCCGGATTTTCGACCGGCCGCTGGCGGGGCTGAACCGGGATGCCGGCTACCTGTTCCAGGCCGACGCGCTGTTCCCGTGGAAGACCGCGCTCGACAATGTCGCGATCGGGCTCGAGATCAAGGGCACGCCGCGCACCGAAGCGCTGCCGCGGGCGCAAAAATGGCTGACCTCCGTCGGCCTCGGTGCCTTTGCGGGCCGTTATCCGCACATGCTCTCCGGCGGACAGCGCAAGCGCGTGGCGCTGGCGCAGGTGCTGATCCGCGATCCAAAAATCCTGCTCATGGACGAGCCGTTCGGGCCACTCGATGCGCAGACCCGTCAGGTCATGGGCAGCCTGCTGCTCGATCTCTGGAGTGCCGACCGCAAGGCGGTGCTGTTCGTGACCCATGATCTGGAGGAGGCGATCGCGCTCGCCGACCGGGTCGTGATCATGTCGGCCGGGCCGTCGTCGCGCATCATCGGCGATTGGCGGGTGAGCCTGCCGCGCCCGCGCGACATCTTCGAGGTGCGGCTGGACAAGGAATTCCATGAGCTGCATCGCGAGATCTGGGGCGTGCTCAAGGACGAGGTGATGAAGGGCTACGCGCAATCCACTCATGCGGCGGAGGCGGTCTGATGTCGCGTCCGACGCTGCTTGCGCTGCAAATCCTGGTCGCGGTCGTCTGCATCGTGCTGTGGCAAGTGCTGTCGACCGTTCCCGTCTTCGGCAAGATCCTGCTGCCGCCGTTCTTCTTCTCCAACCCATTCGACGTGTTCAGCCAGATCGTGAAATGGTTCTCGTCCGGCGTGATCTGGAAGCATCTCGGCATCACATTGGCGGAATCGATCCTCGCCTTCGTGATCGGATCGCTCGGCGGCGTGCTGGTCGGCTTCTGGTTCGCGCGCCAGCCGCTGGTCGCCGCCGTGTTCGACCCTTACGTGAAGATGGTCAACGCGCTGCCGCGCGTCGTGCTGGCACCGATCTTCGCGCTGTGGCTTGGGCTTGGCATCTGGTCCAAGGTCGCGCTCGGCGTCACCTTGGTATTCTTCATCGTGTTCTTCAACGTCTATCAGGGCGTCAAGGAGGTCAGCCGCACCGTGCTCGACAACGGCCGCATGCTCGGCATGAGCGAGCGGCAGTTGATGCAGCACGTCTATTGGCCGTCGGCGCTGTCGTGGATGTTCTCCTCGCTGCACACTTCGGTCGGCTTCGCCGTGGTCGGCGCCGTCGTCGGCGAGTATCTGGGATCGGCGGCGGGGCTCGGCTATCTGATCCAGCAGGCCGAGGGCGTGTTCGACGTTGCGGGCGTGTTCGCCGGCATGTTCGTGCTCTCGGCCTTCGTCATCCTGATCGACTACGGCGTCACGCTGGTGGAGCGGCGGCTGCTGGTATGGCGGCCGACCGCGTCGGATGGGCGTGGTTAAGCCGCCTCGTTGCGCGCTGACATTTATGTGATCGGCAGGCCGGAATAGAACGCGCGGCCGCGCGTCAAACCCCCATGCGACCACCCGCATGGGAGTTCTTGATGTACCCATCACAGTTTCGCTGCGCCGTAGCGGCGCTCTCAGCCAGATGTCGATGGCCCAGGTCCGGATTCGGCGCGGCGTTCCTCGCCGCGCGCATTCTCGTCGCGTTCGCGGTGCCTCCACTCGCGTTCGCGCATGAATCCCATCCGGCCAGCCCGCCGGCTGCGCCGAGCACGGAGGAACGGGCATTTCTGGAAGAAAATGAAGCCGCCATGACCAAGATGATGAACGACATGGCGGTCAAGCCGACCGGCGACGTCGATCGCGACTTCGTCGCAATGATGAATCCGCATCATCAGGGCGCGATCGACATGGCAGTCATCGAATTGCGCTATGGCAAGAACGAGCAGCTGCGGCGCATCGCCCAGGAAATCATTGTCGATCAGATGCAGGAGATCGCGGCCATGAAGCTCGCCATAGGCGAGCCGGCCACGGACACCGCACCTGCTCCGACGCAACCGGCATCCGCTCCGGTGGCCACCGTTCATCATCATTCGGGCATGCAGATGGATATGCCCGCCGGAATGAAGAAGTAGGAGCTACATACATGAGCACATCGAAATGCAGGGTTGTGAGAAGCATTTTCCTGGCCGCCACGATGCTTGCTGGCGGATCCGCCGCATGGGCGGGGCAGGCACCGGGCGCGCTGTCCGCCCCCGATATTCCGATCAGCCACCACGACCGCGTTTACGCCGCAGAACAATTCTCGAATACGGTTTCGGTCACCGACCCCGTCGACAACAAGCTGCTTGGCGTGATCCGGCTGGGCGACCCGCAACCCGGCAATTTTAGCCCGCTCTACAAGGGCCAGGTCCTCGTGCACGGCATGGGCTTCTCGCCGGATCACAAGACGCTCGCCGTGGTCTCGATCGGTTCGAACTCCGTGAGTTTCATCGATACCGCGACCAACGCGGTCAAGCACGTGACCTATGTCGGGAGGTCGCCACACGAGGCGTTCTACACGCCGGACGGCAAGGAGGTGTGGGTCACCGTCCGCGGCGAAAACTACATCTCCGTCATCGACCCGACCAGCTTCAAGGAGAAAACCCGCATCACGACCCCGAACGGGCCCGGCATGCAGATTTTCTCACCCGACGGCAAGTATGGCTACATCTGCTCGTCCTTCAATCCCGAGACCGACGTGGTCGCTGTTGCCGAGCACAAGATCATAGCGAGGGTGAAGCAGGAGAGCCCATTCTGCCCGAACATCGCGGCGACGCCGGATGGGAGCCAAGTGTGGTTCACGCTGAAAGACGTGGGCCGGACCCAGGTGTTCAACGCGAGGCCGCCGTTCAATGCGATCAAGACCATCGAAACTGGCCCGATCACAAATCACGTCAACTTCGCGCATACGGCCAAGGGCACGTTTGCCTATGTCACTGTCGGTGGCCTGAACGAAGTGAAGGTGTTCCGCACCGACGACTTCTCGCAGGTCGCGACGATCCCGGTCGGTAGTCTTCCGCACGGTGTGTGGCCGTCCGGCGACGGGACTCGCATCTATGTCGGGCTGGAGAATGCCGACGCGCTTGCGGCTATCGATACGGCAACCAACAAGGTAATCGCCAACGTTCCGATCGGCCAGGCGCCGCAGGCGATCGCCTATGTCCCGAACGCCGCGCCTGACCCGGATGACCGCCAAAACCTGCAGGCTCTCGGCGTTGCCGGCCAGGTTGCTCATCTCGCGCTTGTATCGAAGGGTGATGCGGGGGGCGGCCAGGCGCCGACCAGCGTGTCGTTGTTCGATCAGGGCTTGATACAGATCCTGCAGGCTTCGGTGACGGGACTTCAGCCCAGGCAGAAATATGTGCTGGCGCTGGCGGACCATGGCGATGGAAGCGGGCCGCTGCAGCCATTGGCGGCGTTCATGACCAATCCGGCCGGATCGGCCATCGTCAACGCGGCCGGTCCGATCCGGCAGATCGTCGACCAGTCTGCCGCGGCTGCAAGGCGATATCTGGTGATTGCGTCCGGCGACGCGGCCATGCCGGGCGACGTCATTCAAATCGAGGCGCGATGACGTTCGGCGGGCACCAACCGAGATGAGGCGGAGCGCGTCATGAAGGATTTGCTGGTTCAGGTCGAGCCGCTGATCCCCGCGCTCCGCCGCTATGCGCGTGCGCTCATGCGTGATCGCGCGGCGGCTGACGATCTGGTCCAGGACTGCCTGGAGCGCGCCGTCAGCCGCTGGCATCAGCGGCGCGATGGCAGCGTCCGCGCCTGGCTCTTCACCATCCTTCACAATCTGGCGATCACGCAATTCCGCCAGGCCACAGCGCGGGGAAGGCATATGCCGATCGACGATGCGGGTGAGCAGGAGCTTGTCAGCGCGGCAGCGCAGGAACAACGACTGATCTACCGGGACGTCCTGAGCAAGCTTGCGCGACTGCCGGAAGAGCAACGGGCGGTCTTGCTGCTGGTCGCAGTCGAGGATCTCTCCTACGCGGATGCTGCGAAAGTTCTCGGCGTTCCGGTGGGCACCGTGATGTCGCGCCTGTCGCGCGCACGGGAGCGGTTGCAGCAGGAGATGGATGCGGTGGGGCCGAGGAACGTCGTCGCATTGCGGAGCTTGAAATGAACCAGCGGCCGATCACGGAAGATGATCTCCACGCCTACGTGGACCAGGCGCTCGAGCCCGAGCGTCGCGCCGAGGTCGCATCCTATCTGGACGAGCATCCGGATGTCGCCAACCGCGTTGCGGGCTTCGCCAACCAGCGCGAGCAGCTGCGTGGTGCGCTCGCTTCAATCGCCGACGAGCCATTGCCCGCGGAATTGAACCTGTCGCACATCATCGAGAGCCGGAAGCGCCGTCCCCTGCGGGCGTGGCGGGCAATCGCTGCGATGTTGCTTCTAGGTATCGGAGGCCTCGGCGGATGGACCATGCGCAGCGTACTGCCGGATAGCTCGAACGGACTATCCGCGTTGGCCCAGGAAGCAGCTTATACCTATGGCGTCTACGCACCGGATCGCGTGCGCCCGGTCGAGATACGGGCGTCCGACAGCGCAGAGCTCACGCAATGGATCTCCAGCCGGCTGAAACAGCCGGTCAAGGTACCGGACCTCTCCGTCTCGGGCTATCGGCTGATGGGCGGGCGCCTGGTCGCTACCTCGCACGGTCCGGCCGCGATGTTCATGTACGACGACGATCGCGGCGATCGCCTCGTGGTGCTGACGCGTCCGATGAGCAGCCGCAATCAGGATGCGCCGATGATGCCGCAGTCGTCCGGCGACGTCGCGGGTTTTGCCTGGATAGATGACGGCCTTGGCTATACCCTCGTCGGCCAGCTTCCGACAGACACCCTCAAGCCGATCGCGAACGAGATCCGGAAGCAGGCGCGCCCGATCTAGCGGCGAAATTCACGAAACGGGCCCGCGCATCGGCGCGAGCCCAATCGCGAGGGCTCAATCCGGCAGCGTGACGTCGTCAGGCGCCTGCGGCGGCGTCTTGATCCTCCCCATCGGGAATTGCTCTTGTCTGGGCATGCTATTGCGCCGAAAGGCCGATGGCCAGCCCACCCAGGCAGTGCTTCTCAAGCCCGTCCCGCTGCTCTATGGTGCCGCCGGCCGAACGGAGGACACCAATGAAGAACACGATTGCCAGGCTCGCCGGCGCGCTGCTCGCGCTGACGCTCACCACCTCGCTTGCCGCGGCGCAAAGCAAGGTGACCATCGCGATCGGCGGCGGCTCCTGCCTGTGCTACCTGCCCACGGTGCTGGCCAGGCAGCTCGGCGAATACGAGAAGGCGGGCCTCAATGTCGAGCTGGTGGACCTCAAGGGGGGTTCGGATGCGCTGAAGGCCGTGCTCGGCGGCAGCGCCGACGTCGTCTCTGGCTATTTCGACCATTGCGTCAATCTCGCGGCCAAGAAGCAGGAGCTCCAGTCCTTCGTGGTCTATGACCGTTACCCCGGTCTCGTGCTGGTGGTCGCACCCTCGCGCACCAATGATATCAAGTCGGTCAAGGATCTCGCCGGCAAGAAGGTCGGCGTCAGCGCACCCGGCTCCTCCACCGACTTCTTTCTGAAATACATGCTCAAGAAGAACGGGCTCGATCCCGCCGGCACCGCCGTGATCGGCGTCGGCCTCGGTGCCACTGCGGTTGCTGCCATGCAGCAGGGCCAGATCGATGCGGCCGTGATGCTCGATCCTTCGGTGACTGTGCTTCAGGGCAGCCACAAGGATCTGCGCATCCTTTCGGACACCCGTACCCAGAAGGACACGCTCGAGACGTTCGGCGGCGAATATCCGGGCGGCGCGCTGTACTCGACCGCGGCCTGGATCAACGGCCATGAGAAGGAGACGCAGGCGCTCACCAATGCGATCCTCGCGACGCTGGCCTGGATCCACTCGCACTCGCCCGAGGAGATCATGGCGAAGATGCCGGAGGAGACGGTCGGCAAGAACAAGGACCTCTATCTCGCCGCGCTGAAGAACACGATCCCGATGTTCTCGGAGACCGGCAAGATGGATCCGAAGGGCGCGGATGCCGTGCTCGCGGTGTTCAGCGTCGGCTCGCCCGAGGTCGCGAACGCCAAGATCGACGTCAGCAAGACCTTCACCAACAAATTCGTCGACCAGGCCAAGAAGACCACGGGAAGTGCCAAATAGCCGACGCGAAGGCGTGGTAATCGCCCGGTCATGACGTCACCTGTCATTCATCGCGTCACGACGCTTGATCTTGCGGTGCGGCCGGTCCTGTGGCCGTTCGCGGAGGAACGGCGCGCCGAGATCGCGGCGCATTTCGCCGAAAAGCAACGCGAGCGGCCGAAGATCTGGAACGGTCGCGTCTTGCTTGGGCGCGATCCCGTGTTCACGGGCGACCGTTTCGCCGCGACCTATTTCGAGACCGATTTCGCCAGCTTCCTCGCCTGGCGCGACTGGGGCTTCCCCGATACGGCCGTGTTCAACGGTTTCGGCATGGGTGCGCTACGCACGTCCGACGGCGCCTTCGTGATGGGCGAGATGGGACAGCACACCGCCAATGCGGGCCGCATCTATTTCCCGTCGGGCACGCCCGACCTCGGCGACGTCAGGGGTGGCGCCCTCGACGTTCCCGGCAGCGTCGTCCGCGAGATCGCGGAGGAAACGGGGCTGACCGCCGACGACTACGCGGCGGAGGCGGACTGGCACTGCGTCGTCTCCGGCCGCGCGATTGCGATGATTCAGATCCTCAACCTGGACATGCCGGGCGATGAGGCCCGTGCCCGGATCGAAGCCAATCTCGCACGTGACGACGAGCCTGAATTGTCGGCCATTCATCTCGTGCGCGACATGGGTGATCTCAGGCCGTCCATGCCGCGATTTGTCACGGCCTTCGTCGAGCGCCAGTTCGCGTCGCGCTGATGCGCGAGGCTTGACATCGCCGCGCTCAGCCCATGTGATGGGCAAAAAGCAAAACCAACAAGAATGCGATGCACAATCGTCCAGGGAGGTTTTGATGCGCCTGCGCATGGCTGCCCGTTTGGTACGTGGGCTGTTGGTCGCGATATCAGCGACAGGCTTGGCGGTGTCCGCCGAGGCCCAGGAGAAGAAGCTCAAGATCGGTGTCATCTATGATCTGACCGGCCCGCTCGCCGGCGGCGGCTCGGAGCTGCAATATACCGGCGCAAGAATCATGCTGGATCAGTACAGCGCGAAGGATGTCGAGGGCTACAAGATCGAGGCGATCTATGCCGATGCTCAGAGCAAGCCGGACGTCGCCATCAATGAAGCGATACGCTTGATCGAGCAGGAAAAGGTCGACATGCTGCTCGGCTTCTTTTCCTCGGCGCAGTGCGTGCCGGTGGCAGCGCGCGTCGAACAGCTGAAGAAGTTCATGTGGATCACGACCTGCATTTCGTCGGCGGTGCTGGAGAACAAGAACTACAAATACGTGTTTCGGCCGCAGGCCTCCGGCGATCAGTTCGGTATGATGACGATGGACTTCATCGCGCAGAACACGAAGGAAAAGCTAGGCAAGGATCCGAAGGACCTGCGGGTTGCGATCATCCATGAGGACGGCGCCTACGGCGTCGATGTTGCCAAAGGCAATGAAGCCGGTGCCAAGAAGGCCGGTTTCAACATCGTGCTCAGGGAAGGCTATTCGGCCACGGCCCCGGATTTGTCTGCGCTGGTCACCAAGCTGAAGCGGGCAAAGCCGGATGTGGTTTTCCACACGGGTTACAATCCCGACATCACCCTGTTGCTCCGGCAAGCCCGCGAACAAGGGCTGAAATTCGGTGCACTGGTGGGACATGGTGCCGGCTACGGGGTCTATGAAAAGCTGAAGGAAGGTCTGGGCGCCGATGTAAACTACGTCTTCAACACCGATCCGATCTCGATCTGGCTCGCCAACCAGAAGAGCATGGATCCGAAGCTGCCGCCGATCATTAAGGCGGTTGGCGAGGAGTTCGACAAGCGCAAGCCGGGCGTCGCCATCCGTTCGGCTCATGTCGGCATGGCTGCGTCCAACACCTACCTGTTCCTGACCGACGTGCTGCCGCGAGCGATCAAGAAGTATGGCGGCATAGATCCCGACGCCCTGCGCAAGGCAGCACTCGACACCGACATACCCGAAGGCGGCACCATGCTCGGCTTCGGCGTCAAATTCCACGGCGAGGGCTCACCAATGGCCGGCCAGAACGAGCGCTCGTTCCCCGTCGTGATCCAGTACGTCGATGACAAGTCCTACGTGGTGTGGCCCAAGAGTCAGGCGCAGCGCGAGGCCGTGCTGCCGCTGCCGAAAGGCACCACCTACAGCAACCAGTAGCGGCGGAGAACGGCGGTGCTGGAAGTGAACGGGCTGGTGAAGCGATTTGGCGGCTTCACCGCCGTGAACAACGTGTCGTTCAAGGTCGACGAGGGCGAGATCCTCGGCCTGATCGGCCCCAACGGTTCGGGCAAGAGCACGATCTTCAACATGCTCTCCGGCACGCTGGCGCCGACATCAGGTTCGATACTTTTCGCCGGCCACGAGATCGCGGGCCTCGCGCCGCACCGGATCATCAACAGCGGCATCGGCCGCACCTTCCAGATTCCGCGCCCCTTCCGCCGCCTGACCATTTTAGAGAACGTCGCGCTCGCCGGTTTCTACGGCCAGGGCCGCCACAGCCGCGCCAGGGCGGAAGAGGCGGCCGAGCGCTCGCTCGCCATGGTCGGCCTGCCCACCGATCGCCATGCCAGCGTCGATGGCCTCGGGGCTGCCGGCCTGAAGAAGCTCGAGCTCGCCAAGGCGCTCGCCACTGCGCCAAAGCTGTTGCTCGCCGACGAGAGCCTCGGCGGGCTCGACGAGGCCGAGATGGATCAGGCCGCGGACATGCTGCGCAACATCCGCGACGAGCTCGGCATCACCATCATCTGGGTCGAGCACATCATGGGCGTGCTGATGCGGGTCGTCGATCGCGTCATGGTGCTGGATCACGGCGAGAAGATCTCGGAAGGCCTGCCGAGTGCGGTCGCCGGCGATCCGCGGGTGATCGAGGTCTATCTCGGCACCGATGCAGAGACCACGCAGGCCGCGGCTGCCGAAGCGCGCCGCCGCGCAGGAGGGTAGCCGATGCTGGAGCTTCGCGGCGTCAATGCCGGCTACGGCACCTTCCAGGCCCTGTTCGACGTCGGCCTCGATGTGAAGGCGGGTGAGGCCGTCGGCGTCATCGGCCCGAACGGCGCGGGCAAGACCACCTTGATGCGCGTCATCTCCGGCCTGATCAGGCCCTCGCGCGGCTCGATCAGAATGGAAGGCGTCGACCTCGTGGCGACGCCCTCGCACAAGATCGTCAGCCTCGGCATCGCGCATGTGCCGGAGAACCGGCGGCTGTTTCCGCAGCTCACGGTGGACGACAATCTCAAGATGGGCGCCTTCATGAAGGAGGCGCGCGGGCGCTATGCCGAGCGGCTCGAGGTCGTGTTCGAGCTGTTCCCGCGCCTGAAGGAGCGCCGTCACCAGATGGCGGGCACCATGTCCGGCGGCGAGCAGCAGATGTGCGTGATCGGCCGCGCGATGATGTCCAATCCGAAGCTGCTGCTGCTCGACGAGCCCTCGGCGGGGCTCGCGCCGGTCGTGGTGCAGCAGGTGTTCGAGCTGGTGAAACGGATTCGCGCCAGCGGGCTGACCGTGCTGATCGTCGAGCAGAACGTGCAGCAGGTTTTGAAGGTGGTCGACCGGGCCTATCTGATCGAGGCGGGCACGATCCGCGCCTCCGGCACCTCGGCCGAGATGCTGGCGAGCGACACGGTCAAGGAAGCATATCTCGGGGTGTGACGGGCATGCAGGCGTTCCTGGACATTTTCGACATCTACCTGCTGGAGGCCGTGATCAACGGCATCCTGCTCGGCGGGGTGCTGGCGCTGCTCGCGCTCGGCCTCAATCTGATCTTCGGCGTCATCGACGTCACGTGGATCTGCTATGCAGAGCTCGTGATGATCGGCATGTACGGCATGTACTTCATGGTTCAGTACTACGGGATCAGCTATTTCGTCGCCGCGCCGCTGACCATCCTGCTGGTCGCGGTGCTTGGCGCGGCGCTGCACTACCTCGTGATCGCGCCGCTGCTGACCGCGCCGCCGATCAACCAGCTGCTCGCGACTGGCGGCGTGCTGTTCGTGCTGCAGAGCTTTGCCACCGTCGCCTTCGGCATCGACTTCCGCAATCTCGGCATCCGCCTGCCGGTGCTTGCCTTCGGCGAAATGAACTTCAGCTACGCACGGCTGCTATCGTTCGTGGCGGCGCTGGTCGGCATGGTCGCCGTCTATCTGTTCATGACGCGAACCTTCACCGGCACTGCGATCCGCGCCATCTCGCAGGACCGGCAGATCATGGCCTTGATGGGCGTCGATACCAGACGGATCTATCTGATCACCTCGGCGCTGGGCGGCGCGCTGGCCGGCCTCGCCGCCTGCCTCCTGGTGCTGCAATACGACGTGCATCCCTTCGTCGGCCTGTCCTTCGGGCCGATCACCTTCCTGATCTGCGTGCTCGGGGGCCTCGGCAATTTCATCGGCGGCTTCATCGCCGCCTTCGTGTTCGCCGAGATCATCTCGCTCGGCGGCCTGTTCTCCGATCTCGAATGGGGCTATGTGCTCGCCTTCGCCTTCTTCATCGTCATGATGTTCATCCGGCCCGCGGGCCTGCTTGCGAGGCGCCGATGATGGGGCAGGGGCGGCTTGCAGCCTGGGGAATAGGCCTGGCGGCGCTGATCGCGCTGCCCTTCGTCTATCGCGATCCCTATCATCTGCACATTCTGGTGCTGATCCTGATCTGGTCGTTCGCCTACACCTCCTGGTCGATGATGGGGCGGTTCGGCCTGGTCTCGCTCGGCCATGGCGGCTTCATGGGCATCGGCGCCTATGTCACGGCGCTGCTCTGGAATCATCTCGGCTTGTCGCCCTGGATCGGCATTCCCATCAGCATGGTCGCGGCCGGCGCGCTGGCGCTGATCGTCGGCTATCCCTGCTTCCGCTTCCGCATCACGGGCCACTATTTCGTGCTGGTGACGCTGGCGCTCTCCGGCATCGTGCTCCAGGTCATCACCGCGACGCGCGACTACACCGGCGGCTCGCTGGGTTACACGCCGAACCGGACCTCGGGCAACAAGCTGCTGGCGCTGCAGTTCGACGACAAGACGACCTGGTACCTGATCGCGCTCGGGATCTGGCTTTTCGGCATCGTGGTCTGGCACTGGGTGGATCGCAGCATGGCCCGCTATGCGCTCGAGGCGATCTCGGAGGACGAGGATGCCGCTGCCGCCGCCGGCGTCGATGTCACGGCGGAGAAGCTGAAGATCACGCTGCTCAGCGCGCTGATGACGGCGCTCGCCGGCGCGATCTACTGCCAGTACCAGATGTTCATCACGCCTGACACGGTTAGCGGCATCGCGGTGTCGCTCCAGATGGTGTTCGCTGCCATCGTCGGCGGCCTGTTCGTCTCGCTCGGCCCGACCGTCGGCGCCATCATCACCATTCTGCTGGCCGAAACGTTGCGTATCGGCTTCGGCACCAAGGCGGTCGGCTGGGACAACCTCGTCTACGGCGTGCTGCTCGTCCTTTTCATCATATTCCTTCCCAAGGGCATCCTTGGTAGCTTGCTCGACCGATTGAAGCCGCAACGCAAGGTGCCCCGCGCTCATGAGCAAGAAGCCGTCCAAATCGCTCGCCCAGGAACTTGACCGCTACATCACGCCATTCCGCCACGATGGTTCGGGCAAGTTTCACCTCAAGGACTACAAGACCGACGAGAGGGGCGATCTCGACAAGGAGAAGGCGCAGGCGGTCCTCGAGTCGAACAAGAAGCGGATGATCGAGTTTCAGGAGAAGCTCTACGCGCAGGACCGCTGGTCGCTCCTGATCGTGTTCCAGGCGATGGACGCCGGCGGCAAGGATTCTGCGATCAAGGCGATCTTCGAGGGCATCAATCCGCAGGGCTGCGAGGTTCATGCCTTCAAGGCACCGAGCAGCAAGGAGCTCGATCATGACTTCCTCTGGCGCCATATGATCGCGCTGCCCGAGCGCGGGCGTATCGGCATCTTCAACCGCTCCCACTACGAGGAATGCCTGGTGACGCGCGTGCACCCGGAGATTCTCGCCAAGGAGAAGCTGCCGCCAAAGCTCGTGACCAAGCACATCTGGAGGGAGCGATTCGAGGATATCTCGGCCTTCGAGCGCTATCTCTGCCGCAACGGCACCGTCGTGCTGAAATTCTTCCTCAACGTCTCCAGGGAGGAGCAACGCAAGCGCTTCCTCGAGCGGCTGGAGGATCCGGCCAAGCAGTGGAAGTTCTCGATGGACGACATCAAGGAGCGCGCGCTGTGGCCGCGCTACCAGGCGGTCTATCAGGACATCGTCCGCCACACGGCGACGCCCCACGCGCCCTGGTACGTCGTGCCCGCCGACCACAAATGGTTCGCCCGTGTCGTGATCGGCTCCGTGATCAACGCGACGCTCGAAAAGCTCGACCTGCGCTTTCCCCGCGCCGACAAAGCCTCGCTGCAAGAGTTCGAACAGGTGCGCCAGGCGCTGGAGAAAGAGGAGACAGGAGGCAGGAAGAAAGCCAAGTGACAGCCAACCGTACCTCGGACCGCAAGACCGTCAATTTCGCGCTCCAGGGCGGCGGCGCGCACGGCGCCTTCGTCTGGGGCGTGCTCGACCAGGTGCTCGAGGACGGCAGGCTCGCGATCGAGGCGATCAGCGCGACCAGTGCGGGCGCCATGAATGCGGTCGCGATGGCCTCCGGCATGGCGCACGGAGGTGCTGAGGCCGCGCGGGAGAGCCTGCACGCTTTCTGGTACGAAGTGTCGCGCATGGACATGGCGTACGATTTGATGTCGCCACTGAACCAGTGGATCCAGGCGCTGAGGCTGCCGCCGGAATATCATCCGGTCCACGCCGTCATCCATACGCTGACGCACACGCTGCCGCCGGGCCTGCTCAATCCCTTTCATTTCAATCCGCTCCGCGCGTTGCTGCAGCGCGTGGTCGATTTCGACCTGCTCAATTCCTCGCCCGAGGCGCCGCAGCTGTTTCTCAACGCCACCAACGTGCGCACCGGCAAGATCAAGGTGTTCCAGAGCCCGCTGCTCACGGCGGAGACCGTGCTCGCCTCGGCCTGCCTGCCGCCCTATTTCCAGGCCGTCGAGATCGACGGCGAGCATTATTGGGATGGTGGCTATCTCGGCAATCCCGCGATCTATCCGCTGATCTACCGCAAGGGCAGTCACGACGTCATCATCGTGCAGGTCACGGCGATCCGGCGCGACGAGCTGCCGACCAGCGCAGCCGACGTGCTCCACCGCATCAACGAGATCAGCTTCAATTCGTCCCTGATGCGCGAGATGCGCGCGATCGCCTTCGCCACGCGGCTGATCGACGACGGCGAGCTCGACAGCGACAGGCATAGTCGCATGTACATGCACTGGATCGGCAACGACCAGTTGATGTCGCAGCTCGGCACCGCCACGCAGTTCCACCCCGAGTGGAACCTGTTGTGCCGCCTGCGCGACGAGGGCCGCGAGGCGGCACGAAGCTGGCTGGCACGACACTTCGACCAGATCGGAAAATCCTCGACGGTCGACCTGGCGGACATGTTTCTCTAGGCCGCCCCGCCTGCATCGACAAGAAAGTACGAAAACAACCCCATGCACAGTAGCCCGTGCCAGCGGAATCAATGACTTGGCGAGGCAGCTCGTGCTTTGCGGATTTGGCGAAGCCGTTTGACTCGTTGGGCAAAACAGGGGCATGATGTCATGATCGCCGCGGACCGGTACGTTGGGCGAAGCGTGGCCACTATTATTCATGCGAAAGGGATGGCGGACACGGCGCTCTCGCGCCTTTGCCTATCCTGAACCCTCACGGCCCGCTGTAGACCCCCCTCAATATCCGCGAGCCCACCAGTAGCAGAAGCGCTCGACATTGGCGGAAAGCGTGGTCTCGTAGTTCGACCACTTCTCGTATTTCGGCAGCTTCACCTCCTTCATCGCGACGTCGAAGCACTTGCCGGCGTCCGCGGCCTTCTTCACCTCGGCGGAGAGGTCCTCCATGTAGGCGATGTCGTCCTCGACGTCCTTCTTGGTGCCGAGGCGACCGCCCGCATAGGGATGGCCGGGGATCATCCGCTCCCAGTCGAGCGACGCCAGCTTCTTCAGCGAGGCGATATATTCCAGCGGCGAGGCGTTGTCGGGGATGTTGCGGAACTGGACCTGCTCGATCGGGGCGAAGTCGACCACGAAGACGAGTTTTTCCTTCGGCAGCCGCATCACCAGCGAATTGTCGGAATGGTTGCGGCCGACATAGTTCAGCTCCAGCGTGGTGCCGCCGAGCGTGATGCTCTTCCTGTCGTCCACCACCTGATCCGGCATCACGACGTCCGAAAGCAGAGATTTCTGCTTCTTCAGCTCGAGCAGGCGCTCCTTGGTCTTGCGGTGCGCGATGAAGGTCGCGCCGAGATCCTTGAAGGGCTGGCCTCCGGCAATGTGATCGTAGTGATGGTGGCTGTAGATGACGTATTTGATCGGCTTGTCGGTGACCGCCTTGATCGCGTCGATATAAGGTTTGGCGGGACGCAAATAGGAGATCGGATCGGTCGCGATCACGCCTTGCGGGGTCACCACGAACATCGCCTGATGGCCGCCATAGCGGAAGATGTAGACGTTGTCGGTGCCGTCGACCTTCCTGGTGGACGTCTGCGGCGGGTTCTGCGCGAATGCCGATCCGGTGACGAAGGCGGCGAGAACAGCGATGCAAAATGATGCTTTCATCTCTGGCTTTCCGGAAATGAACGAGGGCGACAGAGGCGGATATTCTCTTCGATGCAAACGCTGCGGTCAGGGATTTATTCCACCGCTTCACGGGGCCAATCGGGCGCGGGAACGGCGCGGAACGCGCCTTCAAATGTGATTTCGAGGCCTTTGATCCCGCTTGACAGTTTTGTGTCGCAGGAGGACCATTCCGAGGGTCGCAAACAAGCGACACGCAACGTCCACCTCATGAGCAAGGGGAGGTCTATGACGCCACCTCCGCAAATCCAGCCGCGTTAATTGCGATGGAGCTCGTTCGGACTATCGCATAGCGGCAGAAACCGCGAACGGCACGCCGGGACAAGGTTTAGCGGGCTGCATCAGTGAGGCAAAGCCCCTACCTTCCCGGCGCTGTATTCTGCATCACATCGATCGCGTCTGACGGCCGTGACAAGGCCGCCGCGATGGGTATCCATGACATTCTGCTGTCCGCCGTCCTCCTCCTCGCCGCCGTTCCGCAATGACGGGAGAGGTCTTTGCGCGCACGGGGACTGAAGGCGTTTCGCCGACGCCGGCTCCTGATCTTGCATTGCGGCAAATGCCAAGAGAATGTCGCCTCAAAGGCCAACTTCCGACACAGGGCCGGGGCGAATAGCGGCAATCCGACATGATGCATGTGCTTCGTCGGTGACGGTCCCGACGCCGCTGGCGCATTCATATTTCCAGGGAATCCTCGTGTCGCATAAGCTGGCCGCGGCGCTCCTCGCCGCTCTCTTCCTCACGATTCCGCCTGCCTCCGGCGCCCGCGCCGAGCCGTCTCCGCCGCCGGCAAACAGCGCTGCCGCACTGTCGCCCGACGAGGCAAAGCGCGCGCTGGAAACCCTTCAGGACGACAAGAAGCGCGCGCAGATGATCGACACGCTCCGCGCGATCGCCAACGCGTCCGGTCCGCAGCAACCCGCGCCCGAGCCGAAATCGCCGATCCCGCTCTCGGCCGACGGCCTCGGTGCGCAGCTCCTGCTCACGGTGTCGGAGGAGATCGGCGAGATCTCGGGTGAGATCGCCAGCATGGCGCGGACGCTCACGCACTTCCCGGCGTTCTATTACTGGATCATGCGGACCGCGAACGATCCCGCGGCCTACAATCTCCTGATCGAGATCGCCTGGAAGCTGGCGCTGGTGTTCGGTGCTGCCTTCTGCGCGGAATGGGTGATCTTCCGCCTGATCCGGCGCCCGGCCGCGTTCCTGGAAGCACGCGTGCCGCAAACAGCACGCCTGCCAATGCAGGCCCTGCCGATCGCCGATCCGCCGTCATCGGTCGCGGATGTCACCCCGCAGCCGGAACTGCACAAGCGCCGTCACAGCCTCGCGCGGATCTGGCAACTGTTGCTGCGGCTGCCTTTCGTGCTGGGTCGCATCGTGCTCGAACTGCTTCCCGTGATCGTCTTCGTGGGCGTTGCTACGGCGCTGCTCGGGACCGAGATCGGCGAGCCCACCACCGTCCGCCTCGTGATCCTCGCAGTCGTCAACGCCTATGCGTTCTCGCGCGGGCTCATCTGCATGGTCCGGGCACTGGTGGGGCCATTCGGCCTGTTCCCGGTGCGCGCCGAGACCGCCGCCTATATCGAGATCTGGGCGCGCCGCATCGTCGGCGTCGGCGTCTCCGGCATCGCCTTTGCCAATGTGGCGCTGCTGCTCGGCCTGCACCGCGCCGGCTACGCCGCGCTGCTGCGCATGGTCATGCTGGTCGTGCACCTCTTCATCGTCGTCATCATCCTGCAATGCCGTCGCCAGGTCGCCGAGGCCATCCGCGCGCCGGCCGAGCGGCAGGGGATTGCGGCCCGTTTGCGCAACCGCATCGCCGGGGGCTGGCACTATCCTGCCATCGCGCTCGATCTCGCGTTGTGGGCGGTTTGGGCGCTCAACATCCGCAACGGCTATTCGCTGCTGCTGCAATATTTCGTCGGAACGGCCGTGGTGGCGCTGGTCACGCGTGTCGCCATCATGGTGACGCTGAGCCTGATCGACCGCGGCTTCCGCATCAAGCCGGAGATCCTCCAGCGCTTTCCGGGCCTCGAGATCCGCGCCAACCGCTATCTGCCGCTGCTGCGCAGGATCGTGTCCGGCGTGATCGCCTTCATCGGCTTCGTCGCCGTGCTCGAAGTCTGGGGCGTCGACGCCATCGTCTGGTTCTATGGCGGCCAGATCGGCAGCAGGCTGATCTCCGCCGTGGTGACGATCGGCCTTGCCGTGTTCATCGCAGCCGCGATCTGGGAAGCCAGCAACGCGCTGCTGGACCGCCAGATCAATGCGCTGTCCCGGGACGGCCATTATGCCCGCGCCGCGCGTTTGCGCACCTTCCAGCCGATGCTGCGCACGGCGCTGCTCTGCCTGATCGCCACGGTGGTCGGCCTCACGGCGCTCAGCGAGATCGGCGTCAATGTCGCGCCGCTGCTCGCGGGTGCCGGCATCGTCGGCATCGCGATCGGCTTCGGTTCGCAAAAGCTGGTGCAGGATCTCATCACCGGCCTGTTCCTGCTGCTGGAAAACACGGTCCAGGTCGGTGACAATGTCAGCGTCTCGGGGCTCTCGGGCGTGGTCGAGAACGTCTCGATCCGCACCATTCGCCTGCGCGCCGGCGACGGCGCCGTCCACATCGTACCCTTCAGCGCGGTCACGACCATCACCAATGCCAGCCGCGGCGCCGGCAACGCCTCGGTCAGCGTCAACGTCGCCTACAAGGAGGACACCGACCGTGCCGGCCAGATCCTCAAGGACATCGTCGACGAGATGCGCCGGGAACCGGAATTCCGTGCGTTGATACGCGGCGACCTCGAGCTCTGGGGCATCGACAAGGTCGACGGTGCGATGGTGTCGATCGTCGGCCAGATCCGCTGCACCGAGGCCGGGCGCTGGCCGGTCCAGCGCGAATTCAACCGGCGCATGAAGCTGCGCTTCCAGCAGAACGGTATCGAGGTCGCATCCGCCACCCAGACCATTTTGATGCACATCGCGCCACCGGCGGATAGCGCCGCCAGTCTGACGCCGCGGCGGGCGGCTGGATAAGCAGCCCCCAAGATTTCCGGCCTGCCTCTATTGATGCGGCAGCGCGACCATGGCCGCTTTTATGAGGCCGAGACGGTGAAATGGTAGCCTCTCGTTGTGACGGCCGACATCAAGCCGGAGTAGCGCCGTTAACCCTTTTTCTCGCGCGCAACTGCCAGGCGTTTGCGAAAAGCTCGCTGCGGTGCGAGATCACAGTCCATGCCTCGGTCTCTCCGTCCTTGATCTGGATGGAGCGCTGGCCGACAATGTCCGCGGTTCAATGAGAAGCTTCTTGGGGGAATTCGTGAATAGACCTGCCCGGGTCGTTACCCAATCGACGTCATCCAATTCGCAGCAAGGTATGACGCTGCTGCGCGATCCCTTGCTCAACAAGGGGACCGCCTTCACGGAAGCGGAGCGCGAGACGCTCGGCCTGCGCGGCCTCCTGCCGCCTTGCGTGCTGACGATGGAGACGCAGGCCCAGCGCGTGCTCACCAATCTGCGCACGCTGCCGACGGATCTGGAAAAATACGTCGCCCTGAACGCGCTGCATGACCGCAACGAGGCGCTGTTCTTCCGCGTCGTCGTCGACAATATCGACGAGATCCAGCCCATCATCTACACGCCGACCGTCGGGCTCGCCTGCCAGAAATACGGCCTGATCTTCCAGCGGCCGCGCGGCATGTTCATCTCCTCGCGCGATCGCGGCCAGATCGCGGAGATCCTGAAGAACTGGCCCTATCCGGCCAGGCTGATCGTCGTCACCGACGGCGAGCGCATCCTCGGCCTCGGCGATCTCGGCGCCAACGGCATGGGCATTCCGGTCGGCAAGCTCTCGCTCTATTCGGCCTGCGCCGGCGTGCATCCCGAACTGTGCCTGCCCATCGTGCTCGACGTCGGCACGAACAATGAGGAGCTGTTGAACGATCCCTACTATATCGGCCTGCGCGAGCGGCGGCTGACCGGCGAAGCCTATGACAGCTTCGTCGACGAGTTCATGCAGGCTGCGCGAAAGACTTTCCCGGGCGTGCTGATCCAGTTCGAGGATTTCGCCAATCACTCGGCCTTCAAGCTGCTGCACAAGTACCGGGATGAAGCCTGCGTCTTCAACGACGATATCCAGGGCACCGCGGCGGTGGCGCTCGCAGGCCTGTTCTCGGGCTTGCGTATCTCCGGCGGCAAGCTCAGGGATCAGCGGATCTTGTTCCTCGGCGCGGGCGAGGCGGCAACCGGCATCGCCGATCTCGTGGTCTCCGCCATGATCGCCGAGGGGGCCACCGAGGCCGAGGCGCTCCGCCGCAACTGGCTGGTGGATTCCCGCGGTCTCGTCGTCAGCGGCCGCGAGGGCCTCTCCGGTCACAAGCTCCGCTATGCCCACACCGACCAGGCGCCGATCGCCGATTTCCTCACCGCGATCAAGACGCTGAAGCCGACGGCGATCATCGGCGTTGCCGCGGTTGGCGGCGCCTTCGCACCCGACGTGCTCAGGACGATGGCCGAGCTCAACGAGCGGCCGATCGTGTTCGCATTGTCCAACCCGACTTCGAAGGCCGAGTGCTCGGCGGAGGATGCCTATCGCTACACCGAGGGCCGCGCGCTGTTCGCCTGCGGCAGCCCGTACGACCCGGTGAAGCTCAACGGCCGCAGCTTCGTGCCGCGCCAGGGCAACAATTCCTATATCTTCCCCGGCGTTGGCCTCGGCGTCATTGCCAGCGGCTCGCGCCTGGTCACCGACGAGATGTTCATGGCGGCGGCCCATACGCTTGCCGATTGCGTCGGCAAGGAGGACCTCGCGCAAGGCAGTCTCTATCCCGCACTGCCGCGCATCCGCGAAGTCTCGGTCCGCATCGCTGCGGCCGTTGCCGACGTCGCCTATCAGCGTGGACTCGCGGACGGACCTGCGCCGAATGACGTGAAGGCTTTGGTCCAGTCGCAGATGTACGAGCCGAAATACTGAGGCCTAAAGCGCGATGCGATCAGGATCGCCGGAACGCAATCCGGTCAGGCGCTCGCCATCCTCTGATGGAGGCGCCTGATTTCGCTGCCTCGCGCGCTTGCCCGGCGGCTGGCTGTTCCGATTCAGAACACGCACTGTGGTGGAATCGTCACAACCGGTCGTGAAACGTCCGCGGCCCCAGAGCCGCTTTTGTTCCGACAAGGTTCTGCCCTCATTGCCGACCGAAAATCCGGCCGTTCGGAGGGCGTACCATGTCTCGCATTGCACGTGCCGAAACTGCCCGGATTTCCTTCGCAACCTCGTGCCGGCCGCTGCTCGCGGTCGTCGCCGCAGCATCGCTCGCAGCCTGCGCGCAATCGCCGGTCGGCCGCCAGAAGGCCGATCTCGCCGCTACCGGCCGGCATGCCGCGGTGGAGCGGCCGCACAGGGTGGCGGCGCTGCATCCACGCCCGATCAGGCGGGCGCGTGCCCCGGACCGTGACGCCAAGCAGACCCCCTCGCACGGCGTCGCCAGCTTCTATTCGGATACGGAAACCGCGAGCGGCGAGAAGTTCGACAAGAACGAGTTGACCGCGGCGCATCCGACCCTGCCGTTCGGCACCAAGCTGCGGGTCACCGATACCTCCTCCGGCCGCTTCGTCACCGTCAGGGTCAACGATCGCGGACCCTATATTCGCGGGCGCGTGGTCGACATCACCCCTTCTGCGGCCGAGGCGCTCGGCATGGTCGACAAGGGCATCACCAATGTCAGGCTGGAGGTCGTGCGATAGGGCACGGCTCGGCAAGACCAATGCGACGCGCTTAACCGGCTGTTAGCCCGTCTTATTCGTAAGAGTGCGCCTGAGGGCTGGCGAGCGTGGTGTAAAGCGCTGATGCGGCGTAGGATTCGGTTGCGAAGCCACCCCATCACCTTCAACCGCGAACGCCACGCCCGCCATGACCGACGATACGATTCCGCCCTTCTCGTTTCCAGCCGTTCACGCCAAGAAAGTCACAGCTGCCTTCGATGGCGGTCGCCTGACCTCGAACGGGGGCGTGATGCTTCTGGCGATGGCCGAGCGGCGTCTTGGCTTGGCCGACAATCTGGCCCGGGTGTTCCCGGATCGGCGCGATCCGACGCGGGTCGTGCACAGCCTTGTCGATATGTTCCGCGCGCGCATGTTCGCGATCTGCTGCGGCTACGAGGACGCCGACGACCTCGATCATCTGCGGTCCGATCCCGCATTCAAGCTGGCCTGCGGACGGCTGCCGGACACGGGCCGCGATCTGTGTTCCCAACCGACGCTGTCGCGGCTGGAGAATGCTCCGCGCCTGCGCGACGTGATCCGACTGACCTACATTTTGGTCGACGCATGGATGGATAGCTACCCGCGCGAGCCGGCATCCGTCACGCTCGACATCGATGATACCTGCGATGTCGTCCACGGCCATCAGCAGCTCTCGCTGTTCAACGCTCATTATGACGAACGCTGCTTCCTGCCGATCCACGTCTACGACACGGAGAAGAGCCGTCCCGTGGCGGTCGTGCTGAGGCCCGGCAAGACGCCGGGCGGCGTCGAGGTGCGTGCCCTTCTGCGCCGCCTGGTACGGCATATCCGCACCCCCGTGGGTCGGTCAAAATCCCCCGGGTATGGTCACTTGAAACTCCCCCACCTGATGATCGCCGTCAGCGCCGCTGAACAGCAGTAGCCGGTCAGGCAGGACGTTTATGTTCGACCCCTTTAGCCAGCAAGGGGCCGGGGAGTTGAACGTCTTGAAGCGACATCTGCAAAGCACCGTACTTACATTACTTGATCGCAACACCAGCCAGCGCGAGATTCACCGGCTGACGGGTGTCGATCGCAAGACGATCCGGCGTTATCAGGCGCTGCGGGCCGGTGCGGAGGCAAATTCCCCCGGGGAAGTGACCACCGGCTCGGTGAGCGCGGACGGCCAAATTCCTCCACCCCGACCACCGGCTTTTGGGACATCGGAAGCGACGGTCACCAGCAGCCTGGCCCGTTCGGCTTGCGAAGCGCATCGGACGTGGATCGAAGAACAGGTCCGGCTGAAGCGGAACGCGCAGGCGATTTACCAGGACCTGGTTGATCAATTTGGCTTTCCGTCCAGCTACCAGAGTGTCAAGCGGTTTGTGCGCCGGTTGCGGCACGCTGATCCTGAGCAGTTTGATCGTCTTGAGTTCCTCCCCGGCGAGGAAGCTCAGGTCGACTATGGCGAGGGCGCGCCGACGGTTGATCCGAAGAGCGGGCGGTACCGTCGTCCCCGCCTGTTCGTGATGACGCTACGCTACTCGCGGCGCAGCTTCCGGCGGGTAGTCTGGAAGTCCAGCCAACAAGTCTGGGCGCAGCTCCACGAAGAGGCGTTCCGGTATTTTGGCGGGGTCCCCAGCTATGTCGTGCTCGACAACCTGAAGGAAGGCGTCCTCAAGCCGGATTTGTACGAGCCCCAGCTCAACCCGATTTACAGCGCGATGCTGGCTCATTACGCCGTGGTCGCCGATCCCGCGCGCGTGGCCGATCCAAATCGGAAAGGATGCGTCGAGAATGCGATTCAACATACCCAGGGCACTGCGCTGGCCGGACGGCGCTTCGAGACGCTGGAGGCGCAAAACGAGTTCTTGAGGCACTGGGAGGAGAACTGGGCTTCCAAACGCATCCACGGCAGCACGCGCCGTCAGGTCGAGGCGATGTTCCAGGAAGAGAAGCCGCACCTGCGGCCGCTGCCTGTCGCTCCCTTCCGCATCTTCACCGAAGTCGTCCGGACTGTCTGCGACGACACCACCGTACGCGTCGACAACAGCTATTACGCCGCGCGGCCCGCGCCGATCGGCAGCCAGGTCGTCGTGCGCATCTACACCACCACGATCGAGATCCGTGATCGCCACACCCGTGCGCTGCTGCGTGTTCATTCCCGGATGGCGCACCCCGGTTCTGTCGTCCTGCCGACCAGCGAACGGCCGTTCAACCCGTCGCGGCAAACCGCCGTGCTGCTGGCGAGCGCCGAGCGCATCGGACCGCAGACCAGGGCCTTGTGCCAGCAGGTGTTCGACACCGAAGGGCGCCCCGGACAGCGCGCGATGTGGGGCATTGTCGGGCTGGGCCGGAAGTATCCGGCGCGGCTGGTCGAGCAGGCCTGCGCGCACGCCATCGACAACCGCATCTACCGCTACAAGCACGTGCGTGCGACCGTCGAGCGGTTGTTCGAACAGGCGATCGAGCAGGTTGGAGTGACGCCACAGCCGGCATCGCCGCTCACCCAGGATCATCCGCTGATCCGTACCCCCGCGGAATACGGCGACCTCTTCAGCCGCGCTGTGCGGCGCGACGCCGACGACAATGGTCGGCAGGCCGAGGCTCACGACGATCACGCCACGGCAATCCGCGCTCGTGTCGCCTGCGCAACCCCGGCCAACTCCGGCGCCACGAGCGCTCCCGCTGCACCTTCTCACCTTAAACTGGAGACCTAGCCACATGATGACCATGCCGGAAATTGAGCGTTGCCTACGACAGCTGCGCCTGTCGGGTGTCCGCGACACGCTGCAGACGCGCGTGCTCCAGGCGCAGGGCGCCAACCAGCCCTTCCTCGAGACCTTCTCCCTTATCCTGCAGGATGAACTGGACCGTCGTCAGTCCCGTCTTATCGAGCGGCGATACCAGCAATCCGGGCTCGACGAAAAGCTGACGCTCGCCGAGTTCGACTGGTCCTTCAATCCCAAACTGCCACGTCAGACCTGCTTCCAGCTCCACACCCTGGCGTTCATTGCCGCTGGCGAGAACGCTCTGCTTGTTGGCAAACCTGGCACCGGGAAGTCGCACATCGCCAAGGCGATTGCCTATCAGGCGATCCTGCAAAGCCACAAGGTCCAGTATCTTGAGACCGACGACTTCTTCCACCGCTACGCCCTGAACTCTCCGGCACAACGCGAGGTCCGGCTGCGAACCATCATCGACTGCGATCTCCTCGTGCTGGACGATCTATTCCTCGCACGCGCCATCCCCGACGACGCCGGCACTTTGCTGCAGACCCTGATCCATCAGCGTTACAAACTGCGCCGCAGCGTCATCGTCACCTCCAATCGCGTCGTGCAGGATTGGGGGGCATACCTTGGGGACAACACTATGAGCACGACGATCCTCGATCGCCTTATGCATCATTGCCATCTGCTTGAGTTCGACGGACGCAGCTATCGGCTCAAAGAAGCCGCTGAAGCTCTTGCCCGGGAAACAAACTCAAACTAACAGTCCCTTGTCCTGCCTCGCGGGTGGAGGAATTTGACTGACCACACCCGGAGGAATTTGAAGTGACCCGCGGGGGCACGCGGTGGCACAACACGCGAATTACGTTCCGTGGCGACGGGCACTATGCCCGGCCGGAGGCCATGGCGTGGTGCGAGACCAACGGCATCGACTACATCTTCGGTCTGTCCGGCACCAAGCCTCTCGCCAGAAAAGTCGACGAGGTCGCCGACGACATCCGCACCCGACGCGCCATCGAGAACCTGCCGGTTCTGCGTGGCTATACCGAGACGCGCCACAAGGCAAAGTCCTGGGATCGCGAACGGCGCACCGTCGCCCGTATTGAGGCGACGATGCTCGGCCTCGACATCCGTTTCGTCGTCACCAGCCTCGATGTCGGCTCGGCCGAGTGGATCTACGACAGCCTGTATTGCGCGCGCGGCCAAGCCGAGAATCTGATCAAGCTGCATAAGACGCAGCTCGCCTCCGACCGCACCAGCTGCCGTTCGGCGCTCGCCAACCAGGTCCGTCTCGTGCTCCATACGGCCGCTTATTGGCTGATGCTGACCGTGCGCGACGCCATTCCCAAAGTCCGGGAATTGGCCGCTGCCGAGTTCGCGACGCTGCGTCTTCGGCTCTTGAAAATCGCCGCCCGTGTCGTCGAGACCACGAGCCGCATTCGCCTTGCGTTTGCCGCGGCATGTCCCGAAGCCGACCTGATCTGCGGCTTGCCCGGCGCGCTGCTGCCGCTCGGTCCTTGACCGGCGGGGCGTCCGCCCCCGTTCGCCCAACCCATCCCTCAAGCGCGTTGCAAAGTACCGGTCGTCAGGCGGCGAAAAGCCGAAGGCAATCCTGTGCGCCTCGTCAGACAAGATGTGCGGCCGCATCAATCGGGCCCAAAAGCCGCACTCTCACGAATAGGACGGGTTAGCTGCTTCTCGAGCACCATGGCTGCCCACACAATTCGGGGCATTCGGGGAGGCGGCGCTTGAACACGATCCAGTATCTCGAAGATCAGGCTGCGCGCGCCGAGCGGCTCGCCAAACGGATCACGGATACGCTGACGATCGAACAGCTCCTGACCTTCGCCGGCGAGCGCCGCCGCGAGATCGAGGTCATCGCCGGCAAGCACCGCGGCACTCGTTCCCCACAAACCATGCTTTGAGCGCATCGCGCCACGTCATTCGGCGCGGCTTCTTTCTTTCCGGTGTCGTCCCGGCGGTGCATGAAAAGGACATGACACTGAGGTGCGCCCTCGAAGAGCGCCGCGAACCGGCGCTTCTTTATCGCCCGCATTCGGCGCAACGGGCGTTAGCGGTGGCTCTCCACGAAGTCGCTGAGATAGTCGGGCAGCGTCACGCCATCGATGTCGCAGCGCGCCTTTATCTCGCCGGCGACATCGGCGGAGATGTCCTTCATCCAATGCTCGAGCGTGTTGAACGAAATCACCTTGACGGGGTCGTTGAAGCAGCCGGCGACGAGTTCGTCGATCGTGGTTTCGAGATCGCTCCGCTCAATGCGGATTTCGGTCGCCCGGTCGAGGCGATCGATCACCACGAACACAGTCTGGTCTGCGCCATAGGGCACGACAAATGAGGGTAGGCCAGCTTCAAGCATCTGAGGCGCTCGCCTTGGCTTCCGATCGCTGACAACGGAAAGAACCGGATGAAGGTTCCTGCGCGCGTGCTTGCAAAGCGCCGTCAGAGAAATTCTCTCAACCGCGACAGCTCGATGACGTGCTCGGGTGACAGGATCTCAGTCACGAGTGGCGGCTGCGGCGCCGTCCGGATCTCATAGAGATGCCGGGTCGTTGCCGGCTTCTCCATGAAGGCCGAGATGCACTCGTCGAGGGTACCTTCGCTGATCCGGTATGATTCCCGGTCCGGCCGGCGCTGGTTTGCGAGCGACGGCCATTTATGCAGCACCGCAAGCGCACCAAAATCGACCTTTGAACCCGCGACCGCATCCCCCATCGTCTCGCCTCACGCAAGAAGCCCCCAGCACGCCGATTTGCGTGCCGGGGCTCGCACCTATCGCTGCATCTCAATGCCGCAAGCGCCTCAACGCGGCGGCAGGGAAAAGGTTCCCGCCGTCTCGTCGCGATCAGCTCGCGGCCGCCGCGATCTTGAGGCTGGCCCGACCGCTGCTGTGCTCGTCGCCGCGGCTGACCTCCGGCGGGAGCCCGGCAAAGCGGCGCAAGGCCTCGGCCATCCGCACCCGGCCTGGCACCGCGGTGATCACCACATCGACCATGGTGAAGGACGAGTGGAAATGGCCGCGGGCCTGAAGCTGCTCGACCGGGACGCCGGCTGCGGTCATTGCCTCGGCATAGGCGACACCCTCGTCGCGCAACGGATCGAACTCGCAGGTGACGACGAAGGCCGGCGGCAGCCTTTCGACCTTGCCGCGCAGCGGCGAGACGCGCGGATCGGTGCGGTCGGCCGGCGAGCAGTAGAGGTCCCTGAACCAGTACATCAGCGAAAGCGTCAGGAAATAGCCGATCGCATTGTCGTTGTAGGACGGGCGATCGAAGGTGCAGTCCGTGACCGGGCATATCAGGAGCTGGCCCGCGATTTCGGGCCCGCCACGATCGCGCGCGAGCTGGCAGGTAACGGCGGCGATGTTGCCGCCGGCGCTCCAGCCTGCGACCAGCACCGGGCCCGGTTTGCCGCCGAGCTCGGCGGCGTGCTCGGCGATCCAGCGCGTCGCCGCATAGCCGTCTTCCGCCGCGGTCGGGAAGCGATGCTCCGGCGCGTGACGATAGCCGACGCTGACGAACATCATGCCGGTTCGCCGCACCATGTCGCGGCAGAACGGCTCGTCCGACTGCTCGTCGCCGAGCACCCAGCCGCCGCCGTGGAAATAGACCACGACCGGATGCGGCCCGGGCGTTGCCGGCTTGTAGACGCGATAGGGCAGCGGACCGTCGGCGCCGGGCAGGGTGCCGTCGACGATCTCACCGATTGGCCGTCCGGCCGGGCGGCTCTTGTTGAACTCGTTGACGAAGGCGCGCCCCCCGATCGCGCCCATCGACTCGATCGGCGGCAGGTTGAGCGATGCGAGCAGGTTCAGCACCAGCCGCACGTCCGGCTGCAGGCGCACCACCTCGCCGTCATTGCACTGCGCAGCAACGTAGGGTCCGGTGAGCCTGAAGCCGAGCATGCCGCGGCTGACCACCTCGTCGCAGATGCTGCGATAGGGGCCGACGCCGCCGGTATAGGGCATCAGTCCCTGGACCTTGCCGGGCACGTTGGCGCCCGTGTACCAGGTATTGGCGAGCCGGTGCAGCGTCAGCGTCGAACAGTCCGCCATGTGCCGGCCCCAGCCGGCCTGCGCAGTTTCTGTCGGCTCGATCGTGGTGAAGCCGGCCTCGCGCAGCGCAGCAAGGCGATCGACGACCCAGTCGACATGCTGCTCGATCGACACCGCCATGTTCGACAGCACCGACGGGCTGCCGGGGCCGGTGATCATGAAGAAGTTCGGGAAGCCCGCGACCGTGAGGCCGAGATAGGTCTCCGGTCCCTTCGCCCAGACGTCGGAGAGCGACTTGCCGCCGCGCCCGGTGATCGGGTGCACGGCGCGGATCGCGCCGGTCATCGCGTCGAAACCGGTCGCGAACACGATGACGTCGAGGTCGATGCTGCGCCTGGCCGTCGTGATGCCGCCTGCCGTGATCGCCTTGATCGGCTCCTGGCGCAGATTGACCAGCGTGACGTTCGGCCGGTTGTAGGTGGCGTAGTAGTTGGTGTCGAGGCAGGGACGTTTTGCGCCGAAGGGATGATCGTCCGGCGTGAGCGCCGCAGCAGTCTCGGGGTCCTTGACGGCGGCGCGGATCTTCTCGCGGATCAGGTCCTGAACGATCTTGTTGCCGTCGAGATCGACGGCCTGGTCGGCCCAGAGCTGCGTGAGGATATAGACGAGATCGCCCTTGCCCCAGGCTTCCTCGAACCGCGCGCGTCGCTCGGCGTCGGTGAGCTGCCAGCTCACGACCGTCTGCTGCGGATAGGGCACACCGGCCATCGACTGGCGTGCCTGCTCGCGATAGGCGGCGCGATCGCCCTGCAGCAGGCTCATGCGGTCCGACGGCGCCGGGCCGTTATGCGCGGGCAACGCGAAATTCGGCGTGCGCTGGAAGACGGTGAGATGTGCGGCCTGCTCGGCGATCAGCGGGATCGACTGGATCGCTGACGAACCCGTGCCGATCACGGCGACGCGTTTTCCCGCGAGGTTGACGCCGTCATGTGGCCAGCGGCCGGTGAAATAGACCTCGCCCTTGAAGTCCTTGACGCCATCGATCTCCGGCGGCTTCGGCGCGGAGAGGCAGCCGGTGGCCATGATGTAATGGCGGCAGGAGACCGGTGCGCCATTGTCGGTCGTGAGCTGCCAGCGCTCAGACGCATCGTCCCATCTGGCCTCAATGACCTTGGTCTTGAAACGAATGTCGCGCCTGAGACCGTAACGATCGGCGACGAAACCGAGATAGCGCAGGATCTCGGGCTGGGTCGCGTATTTCTCCGACCATGTCCAGGCGGTTTCGAGCTCCGGATCGAAGGTGTAGCTGTAGTCGATGGTCTGGATGTCGCAGCGCGCCCCCGGATAACGGTTCCAGTACCAGGTGCCGCCGACATCGCCGGCCTCATCGAGGGCGACCGTGGAGAAGCCGGCCTTGCGCAGGCGATGCAAGAGATAGAGGCCGGCAAATCCGGCGCCGACCACGGCGACATCGACCTGCTGAGCGGTTCCGCGCTCATCGGAGGCACGTGTGGCAACCATTGCGTCAGTCATGGCATTCCTCCCGTATGTTTTGTTTTGCCGGCAGGCTATCGCCGCAGGTTCAGCTTGTCATTAGAGCAAGTGCAATCTCCGGTGGTTGTTTGCGGCGCATCGTGACCGCGCGAATGTTGCGGCATCACACGCATCGCGACGCACAATGGCCGTGATAGCCCGGGGTAATCAGAGCGCATCCTTCTGTGTATGCTTGCGCTTACAAGCCACGCGTACCGGCCGGGCGTCATGACAGAGTTGAGTGAGCGGACCAAAGCGAACATGGACGTCGTCCTCGAGGAGACATGTCGCCAATTGCCGCATGGCGGGGGTCATGACAGCCGCAGGTTCATCGCCGAGCGCCTGATCGAGGCGGCGGAGTCCGGCCACTGCACGCTCGGCGAGCTCGGCATCGTCGCGCGACGCGCGCTGGCGGAGTTGATGGGCAAAGGCGGCTAGGCGCGGGCGCGAGGCTTGCCTCGCTGACGGCCCTGGACATAACCTGCCCGTGATCCTTCATCGAGATCTTCGAAGATGCGGTCTTTGCTTGCACTCGTTGCGGCTTGCGCAGTCCTGTGTTGCGCGCGATCGGCTGGGGCTCAGCCGGTCGGACAGTTTCCATTCGCCTTGACGCGTGAAGGACAGATGCTCGGCGCCGTGGAAGGCGAGGTGGCGTCGTTCAAGGGGCTGGCTTACGCGGCGCCGCCGGTCGGCGCGCTACGCTGGCGCGCGCCGCAGCCGACGACCGAAAGCTCGGAGATGCGCACGGCCTACGACTATGGTGCGCCGTGCCTTCAACCGTCGCTGCAGGATGCGAGCGAGGATTGCCTGACGCTGAACGTGTTCCGTCCCTTCGGGGTCGACGGCCCATTGCCGGTGATGGTGTTCATCCATGGCGGCGGCTTCGTCTCGGGCACGGCGAATGATCCGCTGTTCGACGGCGCCAGGCTGGCGCAGGCGGGCCTCATCGTGGTCACCGTGAACTATCGCCTCGGCGCGCTCGGCTGGCTCGTTCATCCCGCGCTTTCGGACAGCGGCGGAAATTACGGCCTGATGGACCAGATCGCCGCGCTGCATTGGGTGCACGACAATATCGCGGCCTTCGGCGGCGATCCTGATAACGTCACCTTGCTTGGCAGCGATGCAGGCGCGACGTCGGTCGCACTCCTGATGCTGTCTGCGCAATCGCGCGACCTCTTCTATCTGAACGAGGCGATCAGCAACCCGGATGCGGCGCGCCGCAACGCGATGCTGGTCGACTGGGAGAATGCACCGAGCGCGCGCCTCGCGCATCCGCGCGAGGATCATCTGCTGCCGCTGATGGTGGCGGCCGGTGCTGCCGGCAACGACGTCGGGCGCCGCGTCTTCGTTGACGAGGTCGCAAACGTGGCGATGGCGTCCTATGTGTTCGGGTGAATTCAAGAGCGGTGGTGCGCTCTACCCCTCTCCCACCAGGGAAGAAGGAAGAGGGGAACGTCGCCAGCTCACCCGTATTTCAGCTTCATGAACAGGATGCCGCCGGCGAGCAGCATGGTGACGGCGTTGGCGGCGACGAGGGGCGCATCGCCGGAGAGCAGGCCGTAAACGAGCCAGAGCGCCAGGCCCAGCACCATGACCAGGAACATGCCGAGAGAAATGTCGCGCGCCGAGCGGGTCTTCCAGACCTTGATGAACTGCGGCGCGTAGGCGACGGTGGTGCAGGTGGCGGCGGCAAAGCCGAGCAGCTTGATCGCGAAGGGGTCCATGCCCGGCTCTATAGCATGGATTCGGCCATGCCTCACGCGCGGGCCGCCAGAAGGCGGCGATAGAGCGCGGCATAGTCGCCGGCGCGATTGCGCCAGGAGACGTCGGTCGCAAGCCCGCTTCGTTGCAGCCGGCGCCAGGTCGGCTTGTCATGGAAGACGGTGTTGGCCTTGCGCAGGGTGCCGGCGAGAGCATCCGCCGTCACGGGGCCGAACTTGAATCCGGTGGCATCGCGGCCGGACGCATCGGCCCCGCCGATGTCGACGATGGTGTCCTCGAGGCCGCCGACGCGGGAGACGATCGGCACGGCGCCATAGCGCAGCGCGCAAAGCTGGGTCAGGCCGCACGGCTCGAACCGCGAAGGAACGACGAGGGCGTCCGAACCGGCCTGGATCAGATGCGCCAGAATCTCGTCATAACCGATCGCGACGCCGATCCGGCCGGGGTTGGCGCGGGCCGCAGCCTGATAGCGATCCTGCAGATCGCGGTCGCCGCTGCCGAGCAGTGCGAGCTGCATGCCCTCGCGCAGAATGGTCGGAATGGCCTCGAGCAGGAGATCGAGTCCCTTCTGCCAGGACTGCCGGCTGATGACGCCGAGCAGCGGCGCGTCGTCGGAGGAATCGAGGTTGAACTGCTGCTGCAGCACCGCCTTGTTCGCGGCCCGGACCGTCAGGTTCTCCGCGCCGAAGCGGCAGGCGATGTGCGGATCTTCCTGCGGATTCCACACCGATATGTCGATGCCGTTGAGGATGCCGCTCAGCACGCTGGACCGTTCACGAAGCAGACCGCCGAGCCCCATGCCGCCTTCGTCGCTCTGGATTTCCTTCGCGTAGGTCGGCGATACCGTGGTGATGCGATCGGCGAACCGCAGGCCGGCCTTCAAGAAGCTGATGCCGCCGAAATATTCCACTTCGTTGGCGTTGAAGGAGTGCCAGGGTAGGCCGATTGATCCGATCAGCTCGGGAGCGAACTTGCCCTGATAGGCCATGTTGTGGATGGTCATCACGGTGCCGGGCCGCGGACGATCGTCGTAGTGCAGATAGGCCGGCGTCAGCCCGGCCTGCCAGTCATGGGCGTGCACGATGTCGGGCAGGAACGCCGGAACGAGGCCGTGGCCGATATCGGCGGCGATGCGCGACAGCGCCGCGAAGCGCACGCCGTTGTCGGGCCAGTCGATGCCCTCGGCGGTGACATAGGGGTTGCCGGGCCGGGCATAGAGATGCGGCACGTCGAGCACGAACAGGTCGAGCCCGTCATACGAGCCCGCCAGCAGCCGGCCGGGGCCGCCGAAATAATCCGGCCAGCTCCGGAGTTCCTCCGCGCCCGAGACCAGGCGCATCACGTCGGGATAGCCGGGCATCAAGGTGCGCATCTCGACGCCATGCGCCTTGAGCGCAACCGGCAGCGCGCCGGCGACATCCGCAAGGCCACCGGTCTTGACGAGGGGATAGACTTCAGAGGCGACCGCGAGGACGCGAACAGGCGTCATGTATTGAGCCTGTCGATCATCGGCTGGGTGATCAGCGAGATGCCCTGCTCGGTGGTGCGGAAGCGCTTTCCGTCGAGCTCGGGATCCTCGCCGACGACGAGGCCTTCCGGAATCTCGACGCCACGATCGATCACGACGTTCCTCAAATGGGCACCGCGACCGACATTCACATAGGGCATGATCACGGCGTTCTCGACGTTGGCATAGGAGTTGATGCGCACGCCGGTGAACAGCAGCGAGCGCCGCAGCGAGGCGCCGGAGATGATGCAGCCGCCGGAGACCAGCGAGCTCACCGCCTGACCGCGCCGGCTCTCCTCGTCGTGGACGAATTTCGCCGGCGGCGTGATCTCGGCATAAGACCAGATCGGCCAGGCGCGATCGAACAGGTCGAGCTCGGGCACGACGTCGGTGAGGTCGATATTGGCGGCCCAATAGGCATCCACCGTGCCGACGTCGCGCCAATAGGCGCGGGGGTCGTTTCCGGAGCGGACGCAGGAGGTCGAGTACTGGTGCGCCATCGCGCGGCCGTTCTTGACGATGTAGGGAATGATGTCCCTGCCGAAGTCGTGGTTCGAGTTCGGATCCTCGGCGTCGCGCTTGAGCTGGTCGAACAGGAACTTCGCGTCGAATACGTAGATGCCCATGCTGGCGAGCGAGACGTCCGGCTTGCCCGGCATCGGCGGCGGATCTTTCGGCTTCTCCAGGAACGCCTGGATCCAGCCGTTCTCGTCGATATGCATGATGCCGAAGCCGGAGGATTCCGTCCGCGGCATTTCGAGGCAGCCGACGGTGACGTCGGCACCACTCTCGACGTGCTGACGCAGCATCAGCTCGTAGTCCATCTTATAGATGTGGTCGCCGGCCAGCACCACGATGAAGCGGCAGGCGTGAGTTTCGATGATGTCGATGTTCTGGTACACCGCGTCCGCCGTGCCGACATACCACATGGTCTCGGAGACGCGCTGGCTGGCGGGAAGGATATCAAAGCTCTCGTTGCGTTCGGGGCGGAAGAAGTTCCAGCCCATCTGGAGGTGCCGGATCAGGCTGTGCGCCTTGTATTGGGTCGCGACCGCGATGCGGCGGATGCCCGAGTTCACCGCGTTCGACAGCGCGAAATCGATGATGCGGGACTTGCCGCCGAAATAGACCGCGGGCTTGGCGCGCCGGTCGGTCAGCTCCTGGAGCCGGCTGCCGCGCCCGCCAGCCAGGACGAACGCCAGCGCCTGACGGGCAAGCGGCTCGGGTCTCGCGGCACTCATGTCATCCTCCCACAACTCTGGCGCTCGCGAGAAGCCTCCCGGCCGCGCACATTGGAACCGATAGTAATGGCACGAATAGTAAATCGTGAAGGTGGTTGTTGGTTGCGAAAGCACGGGAAGCTTAATGCTTTGCGGGTGTTCGGGCCTCAGGCGCCGTCGCGCCGGTGTCACACGAGGCGAGGTCGCCGAGCTTCGCGGGGCACCGGTTGATCAGAACGGAGGCATGCGTCTTGTGCGGTGCACGCAAATTCCAGGCTTTGACTTGGCGCAAGGATGCCCGATCATGACGCTGCGATCCTTTTCCGAGCGAAAGGTCAGACAGGGAGTAAGACGATGAGGATCTGGAAGACGGCAATTGCCTGCTCGTTGGCCGGCGTGGTCCTGGCAGGCCAGATCGGGCAGGCCGCGGCGGGCCCGATGCCGACCAACGTCGCGACGATGAAGGCTGCGGCCGGCGACAACGTCGCGCAGGTGCATTGGCGCGGCGGCGGATGGGGATTTGCTCTTGGCGGTCTAGCAGCCGGCGCGATCATCGGCGGCGCCATCGCCAGCGGCGCGCCTTACGGCTACGGCTACTATGGCCGCCCCTATTATGGCGGCTATGGATATCCGGGCTATGGCTATGGTTATGCTCCCGCGTATTACGGCTATGGCTACAGACCAGTCTATGCCTATCCGCGATACTATCGGCCCTATCGTCCGTATTACAGCTATGGCTATTACCGCCCATACCGTGTCTATCCCCGGCCCTATTACCGCAGATATTGGTGAGCACCGCGGCTAGAACGAGAGCCACACGATCAAGCTCATGCATGCTAGATGCATGAGCAAGATCGCGGCGAGATGCAATGGGCCGGGCTTGAGGCGAAGCCCGCGCATCCCGCCGCCTCCACCTAGTTCGATCCCGCAGCCGCCGCCGTGAAGCTGCGGTCGACGGCTTGGCTAACGTCGAGCTTCTTCGGCAGGATGCCGTAATGCGTCGAGCGGTCGGAGGCTTCCTGCACCTCCTTCACCACGTTATCGTCGATCACGATCGGGCTGGTGCGCTGCGCGGTGTAGGCCGACAGCAGTACGTCCTCCGGCAGCCTGGTCAGCTCGGCCGTGTTCCTGGCGTATTCGCCGAGGTGATCGAGCGACCATAGCCGCGCCTTGTTCAAGCGCTGCACGAGATCCTGCACCGCCGCGCGCTTGGTGGCGATGGCGTGGTCGGAGGCGACGATGAAGGTGATGGTGGGCGTCAGGCCCTCGCCGTCGGCGATCACGCGGGCCTTGTCCTTCAGTGTCGCGAACGAGACGTAGGGAGAGCTGGCCCCGCAAATTCGGACAGTAGCTTGAGTGGATTTTCTGCCTGACAGCGGCGAGGATTCTTGCTGCGAATCAGGAGCGAAGATGACGAAGAAGAGCCGCCGGACGCATTCTCCGGCATTCAAGGCGAAGGTTGCTTTGGCTGCGGTCAAAGGCGACAAGACACTGGCGGAGCTGGCGCAACTGTTTGATGTTCATCCGAACCAGATCACGATCTGGAAAAACCAGCTCCTGGAAGGCGCCGCCGGCGTGTTTGGGCATGACAAGACATCGGCCGAGACGCCGGTCGATTTGAAGGCGTTACATGCCAAGATCGGCGAGCTGGCGTTGGAAAACGATTTTTTGTCCGGCGCGCTCACCAAGGCGGGCCTGCTGAGCGCAAAGCGATGATCGACCGCGATCATGATCTTTCTATCGTGCGCCAGGCGAAGGTCCTGAAGCTGGCTCGCAGCACGGTCTACTATGAACCTCGGCCAGTTTCGGCCGAGGACCTTGCCTTGATGCGTCGGCTCGATGAGCTGCATCTCGATTATCCCTTCGCGGGAGCGCGTATGCTGCGATCGTTGCTGCGGCGGGAGGGCGTATACGCCGGTCGCCGCCACATCGCGACGCTGATGAAGCGCATGGGGATCGAGGCGGTCTATCGTCGCCCGAACACGAGCAAGCCGGCTCCGGGTCACAAGATCTACCCGTACCTGTTGCGCGGATTGAAGATCGAGCGGCCCGACCATGCGTGGGCAATGGACATCACCTACATTCCGATGCGGCGTGGCTTCGTCTATCTCGCGGCGGTCGTCGATGTGTTCAGCCGACGGGTCCTGGCCCATCGCGTCTCGATCACAATGGAGGCGGCCTTCTGCGTCGAAGCGGTCCAGGAGGCGTTGGCGAAGCACGGCAGGCCCGAGATTTTCAACACGGATCAGGGCAGCCAGTTCACCAGCCTCGAGTTCACCGATGTGCTGCTGGACGCGAAGATCGCCATCAGCATGGACGGCAAGGGCGCCTGGCGCGACAACGTGTTTGTCGAGCGGCTCTGGCGCACGGTCAAATACGAAGAAGTATATCTCCGCGCCTACGACAGCGTGTCCGAGGCGCGAGCGTCAATTGCCAAGTATCTGGCCTTCTACAATCAGGGACGCCCTCACTCGAGCCTTGACGGGCGCACGCCCGACGAGGCTTACTTCGGCACGCAAGCTATGGTGATGGCCGCATGACCGTCGCCGACGGTTTTGTCGTCGCTCTGGTCGGGCTACGCCCTCCCGACGCAACGACAAAACCGTAAAGCCCCGCGTTCAGCATAACCCGGCAGGAATCCACTTAAATCCAGCGGGGCGCTGTCCAAACAACCGGGGCCAGCTCTGTATGCGGCGTTGATCGTGATGTCGCTGCTCTGCTCCGGCGCGATCACGCTGCTGTTTTCGATCCGCGACCGCTTGCTGGTCTGGCAGAAGGGGACCGTGAAATGGTAGAAGCAGCTGTGGCCGAAATTGCCACGCATCCGGCCGCCGGTGCCGCGCTCGACATCGAGCAGGTCAGCCATGCCTTCGACATCGACGGGACCGAGCTACCGGTGCTGAGCGACGTCAGCATCTCGGTCGAGCCCGGCGAGTTCGTCGCGCTGCTCGGCCCTTCCGGCTGCGGCAAGTCGACCTTGCTGCGGCTGGTCGCTGGCCTCGACAAGCCCAAGGCGGGGAGGCTGCGGGAGGACGAAGACCGTATCAGAAATCCGCATCCCTCGCGCGTGGTCGTGTTCCAGGACCCGACCCTGTTTCCCTGGCGGTCGGTCTGGGACAACGTCGCCCTGGGGCTCGAGGCGCAGGGCGTCCTCAAGAGCCAGCGTCACCGCGTCGATGCCGCGCTCGATCTCGTCGGGCTGTCCTCCTTCCGCAAGGCCTACCCGCACCAGCTCTCCGGCGGCATGGCGCAGCGCGTCGCGCTCGCGCGGGCGCTGGTCAATGATCCCAAGATCCTGATCCTCGACGAGCCGCTGGGAAAGCTCGACTCGCTCACCCGCATCACCATGCAGGCCGAGCTCGTCTCGCTCTGGCAACGCAAGGGCTTTACCACCCTGCTGGTGACGCACGACGCCGAGGAGGCGCTGGTGCTTGCCAACCGGGTCATCGTCTTCAGCGATCGTCCCGCGCGCGTGAAGGCCGACATCCGCGTCGACCGCCCATATCCGCGCCATCGCGGCGATCCGTATCTGGCCGATCTGCGTCGCCAGATCCTCGGTTTGCTGGGGTTGGATGCCACATGGTGAAGTTCGCAGCCGAGGACCGCGCGGTCCATAGCGAGCCCGACTACATCGCCCGCGCCGAGACGCTTGCGGCAAGCTTTGCCGCGCGCGCCGCCGAACACGACCGCACCGGGACCTTTCCGTTCCGGAATTTTGGCGAGCTTTCCGAGGCAGGCCTGTTGTCGCTGACGGTGCCAGCCGTTCATGGCGGGGCAGGCGCGGGCGCGCGATACGCCGCGCGCGTCATCGGCATCATCGGTAGGGCCGACCCGTCGACCGCGCTGGTGCTGTCGATGCATTACATCAATCATCTCGTCATGGCACGCAGCCCGACCTGGCCGGCGCGGCTGTCGCGCAAACTTGCGCGCGAGAGCGTGGAAGGCCTCGCGCTGATCAACGCGCTGCGCGTCGAGCCGGAGCTCGGTTCACCGGCGCGCGGCGGCCTGCCCGCGACGATTGTGCGTCGGACCGAGACCGGCTGGAGCCTGACCGGCCACAAGATCTATTCGACGGGATCGCCGATCCTGAAATGGTACCTGGTCTGGGCGCGGACCGACGAGGCCGAGCCGCGCGTCGGTCAGTTCCTGGTGCCGGCAGGCCTGCCGGGCACGCGCATCGTCGAGACCTGGGACCACCACGGCCTTCGCGCCAGCGGCAGCCACGACGTGATCTTCGAGGACGTCGTAATTCCGCGCGATGCCGAGATCGACGTGCGCAAGCCGGCGGATTGGCGCGCGCCCGACATTGCACAGGCGGCCGTCCACGCCGTCTTTGTCGCCGCGATCTATGACGGCGTCGCCCGCGCCGCACGCGACTGGCTGATCACATTCCTGAAACAGCGCGTGCCCGCCAGCCTCGGCGCACCGCTCGCAACACTGCCGCGCGCGCAGGAGATTCTCGGCGCAATCGAGGCGCGGCTCGCGGTCAATGCGCGGCTGATCGACACGTTCGCCCGCGATGTCGACGAGGGCGTCGAGCTTTCCGCCGGCGAGTCCAATGCCGTCAAGCTGACGGTGACCAACAATGCCGTCGCCGCGGTCGAGGACGCGTTATCGCTCACCGGCAATCACGGTCTCAGCCGTACCAATCCGCTGGAGCGGCACTATCGCGACGTCCTGTGCGGCCGCGTGCACACGCCACAGGACGATTCCACGCGCGTCGGCCTCGGCCGCGCCGCACTCGGCCTCTAGGACATCAACAGGGAGACGATCATGTCGATCGAGTTCATCGGCTTCATCAGCAACAACAATTCGTCCGAGACCATCGTCCGCGAAGGACCGGTCCTCAACCCGACCCACATCGAGACGGTGGCGAAGGCGCACGAGAACGCCGGCTTCGATCGTGCGCTGCTGGCGTTTCATTCGACGACGCCCGACTCGCTCCAGGTAGCCCAGCACGTGCTCAGCACGACCAGCCGCCTCAACGTGCTGATCGCGCAGCGGCCCGGCTTCGCCGCGCCGACGCTGCTGGCGCGGCAGTTCGCCGTGCTCGATCAGCTCTCCCGCGGCAGGGTCGCGCTCCACGTCATCACCGGCGGCAACGCTACCGAGCTTCGGCAGGACGGCAACACGCTCGACGACAAGGACGAGCGCTATGCCCGCACCTCGGAGTTTCTCGATGTCCTCAAGCTGGAATGGTCCAGCGACAAGCCGTTCAGCTACAAGGGCAAGTACTATCAGGTCGAGAACGCCTTCTCGCAGGTGATGCCCTATCGTCCGGAGGGCATCCGGATCTATTTCGGCGGCGCTTCGGATGCGGCGATCGACGTCGCCGGCAAGCATGCCGATACCTTTGCGCTGTGGGGCGAATCCTATGCGCAGGTACGCGACATCACCTCCCGCGTCCACAACGCGGCGGTTCGGCATGGGCGGCCAACGCCGCGCTTCAGTCTCTCGGTGCGGCCGATCATCGCCCCGACTGAAAAGCAGGCCTGGGAGAAGGCCGAGGAGATTCTGGCGCGCGCCACCGCACTCCAGGACAAGACCGGCTATCGCAAGCCCGCGGACGGCCATGCCACCGCCGGTGCCCGGCGCCTGCTCGCGCTCGCCGACCAGGGTAGCCGCATCGACAAGCGGCTCTGGACGGAGATCGCAAAACTCACCGGCGCCAACAGCAACACGACGGCCCTGGTCGGTACCCCCGAGCAGGTCGCCGAAGTCTTCGGCGACTATTACGATCTCGGCATCAGCCATTTCCTGATCCGCGGCTTCGACCCGCTGATCGACGCCATCGAGTATGGCCGTGAGCTGATCCCGCGGACGCGCGAGCTGATCGCGAAGCGTCAGGCTGTTCGCGGTGAGGCTGCGGAATGATCCGTCTCATGCTGGCAGGCGCGCTTCTGCTCGGCTCGTTCGGGCTGACGGCGGCACAAACCACGCTCCGCGTCGGAGATCAGAAGGGTAATGCACAGGCCGTGATGGAAGCGGCCGGCGTGCTCAAGGACGTCCCCTACAAGATCGAGTGGAAGGAGTTTCCAGCGGCAGCTCCACTGCTCGAAGCGCTCAGCGCCGGCGCGATCGAGACCGGGCTCGTCGGTGACGCGCCCTTCACCTTCGCCGCCGCCTCCGGCGCGCCGGTCAAGGCGATCGCCGCGATCCGCCAGACGCGCGAGGGCCTTGCGATCCTCGTACCGGAGAGTTCGCCGATCAAGAGCTTCGCCGATCTGCGCGGCAAGAAGATCGCCACCGGCCGCGGCTCGATTGGCCATCAGCTGATCCTGGCCGCGCTGGAGAAGAACGGCTGGAGTGCGAGCGACGTGCAGATCGTATTCCTGGCGCCCTCGGACGCCAAGATTGCCTACACGCAAGGCTCCGTTGATGCGTGGTCGACCTGGGAGCCCTATGTCAGCCAGGAGGAGGTGCTGTTCAAGTCGCGACGCATCATCACCTCGGAGGGCCTGACGCCGGGGCTGAGTTTCCAGGTGGCGCGGCCAGACGCGATCCGCGACAAGCGCGCGGAGTTGACCGACTTCGTCCGACGTCTCACCGCAGCGCGGGCGTGGTCGCTGAGCAACGTCGATAGCTATGCCGCGACCTGGGGCAGGCTGATGAACATCCCGGCCACCGTGCCGCAGAACTGGCTGTCGCGCGCCAAGATCCGGATCGCTCCGATCGACGATGGCGTGGTTGCGGACGAGCAGAGCACGATCGACCTCTATTTCCGCTGGGGTCTGATCAAGCAGAAGCTCGATGCAGCCGAGATCGTCGATCGCTCCTTCGCGGACGCGATCGCGAAGGCGGGGCTGTAGGAACCTCTCGTGTCCGGACCCGGCGCAGGGTCGAACGCTGCTCCGGTGTCGTTCCGGGGCGCGACCAAGTCGCGAACTCGGAACCCATTATCTACAAGCATCGCGGCTCGAGGGATTCCGGGCTCGCCCTTCGGGCGCCCCGGGATCACGGCGGCGGTCGCGAGAGCTCGCGAGTCTCTCAAGCATTCGTGAAGAGAGAAGAGCATCGTCAAAGCGACCGCCATCCTCGACTGATTCATTCTGCATTCCTCGCTCGCGACAACATCCTCATCGCTATTCGCGGCACCTCCCTTGCGCCGCCCGGCCCACCGCCAAAATCAATCAAACGACCACATCGGGAGACCGGCCATGGGCCTGCAAGAAACAAGAATCGAATCGCTTCCCTTCGTCACTGCCGAACTCAACTATCTCGCACCGACATCAGGCAAGCCGCGCACCTACGCCTTCGACCCGCCGCCGGGGCGAGGCCAAGAGCACGTCGCTGCCGGAGCCGCATCAGGTGCCGATCTTCGACGCACGGCTGATCGCGCAAGATTTCTCGCTCGATCGTGAGGGCTTTGCGCTGGTGCGTCACCCGACCCAGGTGAAGGATTTCTACAACGACGAAGAGGTGAGGGCGGTCTATTATCCCGCGGTCGAGGTATTCCTGCGCGCCACTTTGAAGGCGGATCGCGTCTTCATCTTCGATCACACCGTGCGCAAGCGTGTCGAAGGTGCGCCGGATATTCGCGACGGCGGCCCGCGCCAGCCGGCCACGCGCGTCCATGTCGACCAGACCGCAATCTCCGGCGCCAACCGTGTACGTGAGCATCTGCCTGACGAGGCCGAGGAGCTGCTGAAAGGACGCGTGCAGGTGATCAATCTCTGGCGTCCGATCCGCGGCCCCTTGCGCGGAGCTATGCGGGATTTTGGGTGACGAGGCGATCAGGCGGCGTGGTTTTCCGGCACTTGGATGACCTCGATGCCGTTTTCGAATCTGACACCTGCGCTGACCTTCGGCAACTGATTTGTGCCTTTCAGCCGCCGCCAGGTCTTTGATGCGGCGCAGAGCAGCTTGAACACCATCAACTTGGCAGTCGTTGACGATAACGAACCTTTCGTGCGCACCGTTCTGTGCCGGACCGTCGCGAACACGCTTTCGATGGGATTCGTCGTCCGCAAGTGGTCCCAATGCTCGGCGGGGAATTCGTAGAACGCAAGCATTGCGTCGCGATCTTTCGTCAGGCACTCGACCGCCTTGTCGTACTTCGCTCCGTATTTCTCGGCAAAGACATCGATCGCCACTTCGGCCGAAGCTCGGTTGGACGCCAAATAGACCTCGCGCAGATCCTTCTTCATGCTGGCCTGTACCGACACTGCGACTTTGTTCAAGATATTCGCGGTTTTGTGCACCCAGCACCGCTGATGTCGCGTGGCGGGAAAGACCTCGTCGAGCGCCTTCCAGAAGCCGAGCGCGCCGTCACCGACGGCGATTTCCGGGGCGATCTTCAGCCCTCGGGTTTTCGCCTCGACGAGCAGTTCGTGCCAGCTCTGCGTGCTCTCGCGCACGCCGACCTGGAAGCCGATGAGTTCCTTCTTGCCTTCCGGCGTCGCGCCGATCAGCACCAGCATGCATTCGCTGTGGTCTTCCATGCGAGCCTGCAGGAAGACGCCGTCCGCCCACACGTATACGTACCGGCGCGCCGACAGATCGCGCTTCTGCCAACGCTCGTACTCGAGCTGCCACTCCGTCGTCAGTCTGGAAACCACCGCCGGAGAAAGATTCGGCGCATCCTTGCCCAAGAGCGCCGCCAGCGCCTCCTGGAAGTCGCCCGTCGAGATGCCTCGCAGGTACAGAACCGGCAAAAGTGCATCCAAGCTCTTCGTGCGCCGTGCCCACAACGGCAGGATCGCCGAGGTGAAGCGGATCCGCTCGCCATCGCTGGTCACCGCGCGATCGCGAATCTTTACCCGGGCGACTTCGACGGCGCCGATCCCCGTCTGGATCGTCCGCACTGGACCATGGCCGTGTCGCACGAGGCGGTCGCGGCCATCGGGAAGCTTCAAGCCCTTCATCGCGGCGAGAAACGCCTCGGCTTCCATCTCGACAGCCTGCGCAAGCAGCTGCCGAGCTCCAGATCGCAAAATATTCGTCAGTGGATCGTCGATCTCATCGGGCTGACGCAGTGGGACAATGTTGCTATGCTCGTTCATGGCGTATCGCTCTCCTTGAGGTTCTGGCAGGCTCGACACCCGCCTCGATACGCCGCCTATCTCATTCCGTCATCACCCAGTTTCCCGCATAGCTCCCTTGCGCGATTCCCCGCTCGCAATGGCCGATGGCACGACCGTCGATCCCGACGATCTCGTCGCCTCCGACCTGATCTATCCCAACCGCCGCGGCGAGACATATTCGGTGAAATACAATCCGAACCACCGCTGGTTCTATTTCCCGGAGATGACGCCGGACGAGGCGCTGCTGCTGAAGTGCTACGATTCCGCAACCGACGGCCGCACCCGTTTCGGACCGCACACTGCGTTCGTCGATCCGACCACGCCGGCCGATGCGGCGCCCCGCGAAAGCATCGAAGTCCGCACGCTGGTGTTCCACCGGGAGTAACGAAGTGCGATGGCATTGCCGGGCATCGCCCCGGCAATGTTCCTGGAACTTTGCGGAACAGGGGACGTTTGCAGGCCGGGCAGGGCAACCCGGCAGGGTGCCGTGCAAGCGCAGACGACGCTACTGGTATCTCTGGCCAGCTTTTTGCTTTTTTCCTTTTCTGTTGCCCACGCTGAAAGCGGGCTTGCTTCGTACTACAGATACGCGAAAGCCGGCAAAGACGGCGAGCTGACCTGCGCCCATCGCACGCGCCCGTTCGGCAGCGTGCTCAAGGTGTCCTATAGTGGACGCACGATCCAATGCCGCGTCAACGATCGCGGTCCCTTCATCCGCGGGCGGATCGTCGATCTCTCGGTGCCGGCCGCCCGCGCGCTCGGCATGATGAGCGCGGGCGTGGTGAGGGTCTCGGTGGAATAGGCCTCTGAGCGCGCTATAGTGCCGTCCCAAAGCAAGGGGGCGCCATGGCCAGGATCAGGGTGGGAATCGTCGGCTGCGGCTTCGTGTCGGAGCTGCACATGCATGCGTTCCGGCGCGTCTATGGCGTGGACGTCGAGGTCGCGGCGGTTGCTGCACGTGGCGACCACGTCGTTGAATTCGCCGATCGACACGATATCCCGCGCGTCTATCGCAGCTTCGCCGATCTGATCGCGGACGCCGATCTCGACGTCATCGACATCTGCACGCCGCCCAATCTCCATGCCGGGATGATCGTCGGCGCGATGCAGGCCGGCAAGCATGTGATCTGCGAAAAGCCCTTCGCCGGCTATTTCGGCCGCGAGGGCGACGAGCAGCCCATCGGCAAGCACGTGCCGAAGGCGCTGATGTATGAGCGCGTGATCGAAGAGATGGACGCGACACGCGCCGCGATCGAGCGGACAGGGAAGCTCTTCATGTACGCCGAGGACTGGATCTACGCGCCGGCGGTGACCAAGACCGCGGAGATCATCAGGGCGACGAAAGACAAGATCCTGTTCATGAAGGGCGAGGAAAGCCATTCCGGCTCGCACGCCGCCCATGCCGCGCAATGGGCGATGACCGGCGGCGGCTCGCTGATCCGGATGGGCTGCCATCCGCTCTCGGCCGTGCTGTATCTCAAGCAGGTCGAAGCGAAGGCGCGCGGCGAGACCATCCGCGTCGCCAGCGTCACCGGCGACGTCGGCAACGTCACCGCCGGTCTCAAGCCCGAAGAGCGCGGCTACATCAAGGCCAATCCCGTCGACGTCGAGGACTGGGGAACGCTGACGGCGACCTTCTCCGACGGCACCAAGGCCACCGTGTTCTCCGGCGACATGATCATGGGCGGCGTGCGCAATCTGATCGAGACCTATACGAGCGGCGGCTCGCTATTCGCCAACATCACCCCGAACACCCATCTGATGAGCTACCAGACCAGCGAGGACAAGCTCGCCAGCGTCTACATCACCGAGAAAGTCGACCGCAAGACCGGCTGGCAATATGTCTGCCTCGAGGAGGAATGGACGCGCGGGTACTTGCAGGAGATCCAGGACTTCATGGAATGCGTTGCGACCGGACGACAGCCGCTGTCGGACCTCGCGCTCGCGTATGAGACGATCAAGGTGAACTACGCCGGCTATTGGGCGGCGGAGGAGGGACGGCGAGTGATGCTGTAGGGGGGCTGCTTCTTACCCTCCCCTGGAGGGGGAGGGTCGATCGCGCGTAGCGCGAGCGGGGTGGGGTGACCTCTCCAATCGGGCAGTGCCCGTGAGGAGAGATCACCCCACCCCGCCTCTCATTCGCTGCGCTCAATGTGAGCCGACCCTCCCCCTCCAGGGGAGGGTGGCACCGACCGTGCCGCGCACACCGCCTCACGTCCCGTAGGTCGAGCCCTTCGGCAGCGGGAACACCGGGTCCTGTGTCCTGATGTTGGTCGGCCACACCACCGAGATGTGCTCGCCCGCGTTCTGCATCACCACCGGTGTCGAGCGTTCGTTCTGGCCGGAGAGCGGCGTGCCCGGCGGGAAGAACTTCACGCCATAGCCCTGGATGGTGCCGCCTGCGGGGATGTCGACGTCGAGCGCCGCCTTGCGGATGGCCTCGGGCTCGAAGCTGCCGTATTTCTCCTTGGCGACCGGCAGCACGTTGTTGAGCAGCACCCAGGTCTGGTTGAAGCCCATCGAGCAGTGTGGCGGCACGTCGGTCGCTCCGGTCTTGGCCTTGTAGCGCGTGACCATGGCGTTGATCAGATCACCCATGCCCGGCGCGAGCTTGGCGGGATCGAGCAGTTGCGCCGGCACCGGGTCGATGTTGCAGAAATTGTCGATGTCGGCCCCGAAGGTGGCGCGCAGCTTGTCGAGCTGGCTGTAGCCGGCCAGCCCCGAACAGCATCTTGAAGCGCAGGCCGCTCTCGCGTGCCTGGCGCAGGAACAGGGTGATGTCAGGGTTGTAGCCGGCATGCGAGATCACGTCGGCCTTGGCGCGCTTGATCTTCGTGACGAGCACCGACAGGTCCGGTGCCGATGCCGAATAGCCCTCGCGCAGCACCACCGGGATGCCGGCCTGCTTGGCATAGGCTTCGTCGGCCGTGGCGACGCCGACGCCGTAGGGCCCGTCCTCGTGGATCAACGCGACCTTGACCTCCTTCGGGTCCATGCCGAGCTTGGCTTTCGCATGCTCGTTGATGAAGCTTGCAAAGGCCTGCCCGTATTGATCCGAATGGATCTGCGCGCGAAACACGTATTGCAGGTTCTTGTCCTTGAACACGGCGGTCGAGACCGCGGTCGTGATCCAGAGGATCTTCTTCTGCTGTTCGACCTTGGCCGCGAGCGGCACCGCATGCGAGCTCGCATAGACGCCGTTGAGGATGTCGATCTTCTCCTGGCTGATCAGCCGTTCGGCCTCGTTGATCGCAACGTCGGGCTTGCTCTGGGAATCCGCGGCGACCGGAGCAATCTTGGTCTTGCCGCCGATACCGCCTTTCTCGTTGACGAGATCGATCGCGATCTGCGCGCCGATCGACGAGGCGACCGAGCCGCCGGCGGCGAAGGGGCCGGTGAGGTCGTAGATCAGGCCGATGCGTAAATTCTCGGCCTGCGCCTGGGCTCTGGTCCAATCGAGGCTGAGTGTGGCGGCGGCAGCCGCCGTACCCTTCAGCAGCTGCCTGCGTGAAGTCGGCATCCTATCCTCCCTCAAAACCGTCTTATGATTGGTTGTTATTTTTTTGCGAAGTATGGGGAGGGGGACAGCGGAAAGTCAACATCGCGAAAGTCGGGTGCGCCGTAGAACGCAATTGCGAAATGACGGTCAGGCCCGGCGCGGTCGTGCGTTACTGCGCCAAGCGCCGCGCCAGATAAGGCGCCGTTTTCCCGCCGGCTGTGGCGACCTGATCCGGTGTCCCCGAGGCGACGATCCGGCCGCCCTCGTCGCCGGCGCCGGGGCCGAGATCGATGATCCAGTCGCTGTGCGCCACGACGTCCATGTCGTGTTCGACCACGATCATGCTGTTGCCGGCATCGACGATCCGATCGAGCGGGGCGATCAGCCGCTCCACGTCGCGCGGGTGAAGGCCGGTGGTTGGCTCGTCCAGCACATAGAGCGTGTGGCCGCGTTGCGGGCGCATCAGCTCGGTTGCCAGCTTGATGCGCTGCGCCTCGCCGCCGGACAGTTCCGTCGCGGACTGGCCGAGGCGGATATAGCCGAGGCCGACCTCGCGAACGACGGACAGCGAACGGCTGAGCGTAGCATCGCCCTCGAAGAACGCGAAGGCCTCGTCGACGCGCATCGCCAGCACGTCCGCGATGGATTTACCGTCGATCTTCACCTCGAGCGTCTTGTCGTTGTAGCGCGCGCCCTTGCAGGTCGGGCAGGGCGCGTAGACGCTGGGCAGGAACAACAGCTCGACGCAAACGAATCCTTCGCCCTCGCAGGTCGCGCAGCGGCCCTTGGCGACGTTGAACGAGAAGCGGCCGGCATCGTAGCGTCGGGACTTTGCCTGCGGGGTTGCCGCGAACAGCTTCCGGACATGGTCGAACAGACCGGTATAGGTCGCAAGATTGGATCGCGGCGTGCGGCCGATCGGCTTCTGATCCACCACGACGAGGCGGTTGATCCGGTCGAGGCCGGCAACGATTCTGCCGCCTGATGTCTCGACCGTCGGGGCGAGGCTGTCGTCATCGGCATCAGTGGCAAGCGTATGGCCGAGATGCTCGGCCACGGCCTCGACGAGAAATTGGCTGATCAGGCTCGACTTGCCGGAGCCGGACACGCCGGTGATGCTGGCGATGACACCGAGCGGAATGTCGACGTCGAGGCCGCGCAGATTGTTGCGGGTCACGCCCTTGAGCTTCAGATGTCCCTTCGGCTCGCGGCGGACCGCCGGCAGTTTCTTTCGCGGATGCGCGAGGTAATGCGCGGTTCGCGATTGCTCGATGTCACCGAGCCCTTCCGGCGGCCCGCTGTAGAGAATGAGCCCGCCGCCCTCGCCGGCATCGGGGCCGACATCCACCAGCCAGTCGGCATGCCTGATCACCTCGATCTCGTGCTCGACCACGAAGATCGAGTTACCCGCGTGCTTCAGCCGGTCCAGCGCGCGCAGCAGTGCCTCGGTGTCGGCGGGATGCAAACCTGCGGACGGCTCGTCGAGCACGTAGACGACGCCGAACAGGTTCGAGCGGACCTGCGTCGCAAGACGCAAGCGCTGCAACTCGCCCGGCGACAGTGTCGGGGTGCTGCGCTCGCAGGCGAGATAGCCGAGGCCGAGGTCGAGCAGCACGGCCAGACGTGCCGACAGATCCTCGCAGATGCGCCGGGCGACGACGGCTTTCTCCGACCTGTCCGTCGAGGCTTTTGCGAACGGCTTGATCAGCTCGTGCAGCTGCTTGAGCGGCAGGTGCGACATCTCGGCGATGTCGAGGCCGGCAAATTTGACCCTGAGCGCCTCGGGCTTGAGCCGCGTGCCGTGGCAGGTCGGGCAGTCCCGGATGATCATGAATTGCGCGACGCGGCGCTTCATCATCGCGCTCTCGGACTTGGCGTAGGTCTGCATCACGTAGCGCTTGGCGCCGGTGAACGTGCCCTGGTAGCTCGGCTCCTCCTTGCGGCGCAGGGCGCGCTTGACCTCGGCGGCGTCGTAGCCGGCATAGACCGGGACGGTCGGCTGCTCCTCGGTGAACAGGATCCAGTCGCGGTCTTTTTTCGGCAGCTCGCGCCAGGGCTTGTCGACGTCGTAGCCGAGCGTCGTCAGGATGTCCCGGAGGTTCTGTCCCTGCCAGGCGCTCGGCCAGGCCGCGACGGCGCGCTCGCGGATCGTCCTGGTGTCGTCGGGCACCATGGATTTCTCGGTGACGTCGAGCATCCGGCCGATGCCGTGGCAGGTCGGGCAGGCGCCCTCGGGCGTGTTGGGCGAGAACGACTCCGCATAGAGCATCGGCTGCCCCCGCGGGTAGTCGCCGGCGCGGGAATAGAGCATCCTGAGCAGGTTCGAGATGGTGGTGACGCTGCCGACCGACGACCGCGTCGTCGGCGCCCCACGCTGCTGCTGCAGTGCCACCGCGGGCGGCAGGCCCTCGATGTCGTCGACCTCGGGGATCTGCATCTGGTGGAACAGGCGCCGGGCGTAAGGCGACACCGATTCCAGATAGCGCCGCTGCGCCTCGGCGTAGATCGTTCCAAAGGCGAGCGAAGATTTCCCGGAGCCCGAGACGCCCGTGAACACGACGAGGGCGTTGCGCGGGATCCTGACGTCGACGTTCCTGAGGTTGTGCTCCCGCGCGCCCCGGACCCGGACGAAGCCGTCGTCCTGCGTCAGGCTCCCGGTTAGCTTTGCTCGATCGTCCATCTCGCGCCTCCATCCCCCGCACGGGTAACGACAAGATCGCAGGATGGGTCCTTCGATGCCAGCGGCCACTTCCGTTCTGCACAAAGCGAAGGCCCGTCGCGGTGACAACGAAGGGCCTTGCAAGCGCTCTGGGCAACCAGCCAACCCGCAGAGCTATCGCATTGCCGCTTTGTGCGAGCTGAGTGCGCGCCTCGTCCTTCGAGACGACCGCTTCGCGGTCCCCTCAGGATGAGGCTAAACAGCATCGGCGCCCGTTGAGAGTAGCGCAACCCGTTCGGTCCTCATCCTGAGGGCCCGCCAACGGCGGGCGTCTCGAATGATGGCCACAGGCGAATCTCCCATATGCGATTGCCTTACGGCGAGCCGCGCCTCAGACGATGAAGTCCCTGGCATTGAGATCGGCTGCATGGATGCCGTCCAGCGTGATCGTGTCGTTGGCCGTCAGCTGGATCACCGCATTGCCGGCGCCGTCGTCGCTGATCAGGCTCTTCAGATCGGCCCAGCCCGCAAAGCCGTAAGCGTGGACGTCGATCACATCATGCTCCCGCACCATGCTGCCGACGGCCTTGTTGCCCTGATCGAAATCGTTGATCACGTCCTGGCCCGAGCCTGTCCCGAATACGAACAGATCGTTGTTTGGTCCGCCCCAGAGCTGATCATTGCCGCCACCGCCATTGAGGAGATCGCGGCCGCCCGTGATAGAGCCGGGCGCGGTTGGGGCATAGATGCGTGCATCGCCATACAGCCAATCGCCGCGCTCGCCGCCAAGAAGGATATCGTTTCCGCCTTGCGTATTGCCCGACATGTTCGAGGCATCCCCGGTGAGTGCGATGGACGTCGAGTCGGGATTGCCATCGACGGCCGCGATCAGGATGTCGTCGCCTCCACGAGCGTTGTCGCTCATGTAATAGGTATCCCCCTCGAGAGAGGCCCCTCCCGAACGGGCTTTGGCGCCGACGGTGTAAATGAGGATGTCGTTGCCGCCGCGCGTGTTGCCGCTCATAGCGTAGAGCGCATCCCCCGACATCGTCGCTCCGCCATAGATGCCGGCCTGGGTCACGTGGAGGATATCGTTGCCGCCATGGGCATTGTCGCTCATGATGTAGCCGGTGTCGCCGCCGAAGGAGCCAGACGCTCTGTTCCCCATCACTGCGGTGATATCGTCATTGCCTCCCCTTGCATCGCCCGACATCGTGTTTCCGGCGTCTCCCAGCACAGAGAGGCTCGAATATGTCGTGTACGAGGCATCGACATAGATCGTGTCATTGCCGCCACGGGAGTGACCGGACATCGTCTGCGCATCGCCGTCGATATACGCATAGGTGCCGTAGCCCTCGATGTCCGCGACGAGGAGGTCGTTTCCTCCGCGCGAACGCCCCTGGAGGTCTGCTTCGTCACCGAGCAAGGTCAAGACACCGTGGCCCGCACGGACCGTGGCTATCATTATATCGTTCCCGCCGTGGGCGTCGGTCGGCAGGCCCGGATCTCCAAAAGCGGTCACAACTTGCAGGTCTCCGACGCTGACGATGATCGTGTCGTTTGGCATGCGGCGCATCGCGCAACTCCCACCTGATGTTCGGTCGCGCTCGGAGAGAGCATCACGCTTCCCCCGCCACGCCACGGTCTGCTGCGCGACCTATCTTCGTTGAATTGATGGCGGAGATTTGCCCGAGGTTTGGGGAACTGCGATCAGCGTGTCGTCGTGCTGTCACAGAACGCAAATTCACGCGCCGGCGCTTCACGCCGGCGCGCTCGCTCGTGCACGGTTCCGCTCAGCCCGGCCCGGCGCCTTGTGTCGCCGTGTACACGGCGTAGAGCGATTGGCTCGCGGCCATGAACAGGCGGTTGCGCTTGGGGCCGCCGAAGCAGACGTTGCCGCAGACTTCAGGCAGGCGGATGCGGCCGAGCAGCTTGCCCTCCGGCGACCACACGGTCACGCCGCTGTAGCCGACGGAGCGGCCGGCATTGCTGGAGGCCCAGAGGTTGCCGTTGACGTCGCAGCGCAGGCCATCCGGTCCGCACTTCACACCGTCGATCACGCAATCGCTGAACTTCTTGAGGTTGGAGAGCTTGTTGTCGCTGCCGACGTCGAACACGAAGATCTCGCCCTTGCCGCCGGGACCGGTGTCGCCCGGCCCCTTGCCGGTCGAGGCGATGTAGAGCTTCCTGTAGTCGGGCGAGAAGCAAAGGCCGTTCGGGTCCGGCACCTGATCCTCAGTGACGACGAGATCGATGCGGCCGGAAGGATCGATGCGATAGCAGTTGGTCGGCAGCTCGCGCTTGCCCGGCACGAAGCCGGCCGGCTGCCCGATCCGCGGATTGAGCTTGCCGCCCGCATTGCTCGGTCCGCCCGCGACGTCGGGCTCGCCCTCATAGAGCTGGCCGCCATAGGGCGGATCGGTGAACCAGTAGCTGCCATCGGGATGCGCCGCGATGTCGTTCGGCGAGTTCAGCTTCTTGCCCTGATAGGAGTCGGCCAGCACCGTGGCGGTGCCGTCATGCTCGTAGCGCGTCACCCGGCGCGTCAGGTGCTCGCAGGAGAGCTGGCGGCCCTGGAAGTCGAAGGAGTTGCCGTTGGAATTGTTGGAGGGCGAGCGGAATACGGCGACGCGGCCGTCGTCCTCGCTCCAGCGCATCTGCCGGTTGTTGGGAATGTCGCTCCACAGAAGATACCGGCCCTGCGCGCTCCACGCCGGGCCTTCGGCCCATAGCAGTCCGGTGTACAGACGCTTGATCGCAGTGTTGGGCTGCGCGAGATCGTTGAAGGACGGATCGACCGCGATGATGTCGGGGTCCCAGAAATAAGTGGTCGGCGCGCCGTGGGGGCCGAAATCGCGCGGCGGGCTTGTGATGGTGGTCGGCGGTGCGGCGGGCCCGGTCTGGGCCAGCGCGGGGCCGGCTCCGATCACGGTCGCGGCGGCGCCCAGCGTAAGTCCCCGGACAAGTGTTCGTCGTGAAAGCGCAGCGTCGTGGTCACGCTGCTCGTGGTCACGAACCTCCTGGCGTGTCATCGCGTCCTCCCGATCATGTTCACTGGCCGGTTGATCCGGCCGAGCGGCCGAAGGTTAGTCCGGTCCGGTGTCGGTTGCGAGAGGTGGAATCGAAACCACGGCGCGATGGCGGGTCGCAATTTCGTCACCTTCGAGTGCGTTTTGGATGAGAGTTTGACGGGATAAAGCCGGAGCTCATTGTGCAAATTGTCGTCCTGGTCTTCATCCTCGCGATCGCATTTGCGGCCGGCTATTTCGCGCGCGACTACGTCTCCCGCAAAAGGCGCGCGGAGGCACGCCGCTGGCGCGAATACAGCGAACCGGATTGGCTCCATGCGAACGCGCCGGCCAATACCAACGAGCTTTCGAAGGCCGGCACCGCTGCACCCGTGCCGACCGGCGAACTCGGCCAGATGCTGGACCGCTGGGAGAGCCGGGCCCGAGCCCGCCGCACCGGCGCGGGATAGCCGCCTCAGGCTATGTGGGCCTGCTAGGTCAAATATGCTGACCATCTTTTGGCGTTGCAGTTACAGCCGTTTTTCGTCTAGAAACGGGCCGTACTGAGCCTTCCGGCAACGAACCGTCAACGGTTTTGGCCGAGGATTTGTGGCTCAAAAGGGTCCGGCAATGCTGATTCGCGGCCAAATCGAGGGGATTTCGGGGGAGGCGGCTCTGGCCGCCGCCACGACCTCGGCCGCGTTGCTGCCCACCCTCCTTATTGGCGGCCTCCTTCTTACTTGCCCCTGAGGGCCGGCTGGGCGCCATGCGCCTGGGCGCTCAGGGGTTGGTCGAGATCACCGGACACCTCAAGCGCCAAGGGACAAATCGGTCTGAACGGCGCAAACGCTCAAAAGGAAATTTCGTAATGGCCACCCAGAACAAGTCCGACAAGGACCGCGTCATCATTTTCGACACCACGCTGCGCGACGGCGAGCAGTGCCCTGGTGCCACCATGACCTTCGAGGAGAAGCTCGAGGTTGCCGAGCTGCTGGACGATATGGGCGTCGACGTCATCGAGGCCGGCTTCCCGATCACCTCCGAAGGCGACTTCCAGGCCGTCAGCGAGATCGCCCGCCGCTCCAAGAACGCGGTCATCGCCGGCCTCTCGCGTGCGCATCCGGCCGACATCGACCGCTGCGCCGAGGCGGTGAAATTCGCCAAGCGCGGCCGCGTCCACACCGTGATCGCGACCTCGCCGCTGCATATGCGGGTGAAGCTGAACAAGACCCCGGAGCAGGTGATCGAGACCTCGGTCGCCATGGTCGCGCGCGCCCGCAACCAGATCGACGACGTCGAATGGTCGGCGGAAGACGGCACCCGCAGCGAGATGGACTTTTTGTGCCGCATCGTCGAGGCCGTCATCAAGGCCGGCGCCACCACGGTGAACATCCCCGACACCGTCGGCTACACGGTGCCGGAGGAATACACCCACTTCATGAAGACTCTGATCGAGCGCGTGCCGAACTCGGACAAGGCCGTGTTCTCGGTGCACTGCCACAACGATCTCGGCATGGCGGTCGCGAACTCGCTGGCCGGCATCGTCGGCGGCGCGCGCCAGGTCGAGTGCACCATCAACGGCATCGGCGAGCGCGCCGGCAACGCTGCGCTCGAAGAGATCGTGATGGCGATCAACGTGCGTAACGACAAATTCCCCTACTGGAACAAGATCGACACCACCCAGCTGACCCGCGCCTCGAAGCTGGTGTCGGCGGCCACCTCGTTTCCCGTCCAGTACAACAAGGCGATCGTCGGCCGGAATGCCTTCGCGCACGAGAGCGGCATCCACCAGGACGGCGTGCTGAAGGACGCTTCCACCTACGAGATCATGCGGCCGGAGATGGTCGGCCTGAAGCAGTCCTCGCTGGTGCTCGGCAAGCACTCCGGCCGTCATGCCTTCGTGCACAAGCTGGAGGAGATGGGCTACAAGCTCGGTCCCAACCAGCTGGAAGATGCGTTTACGCGCATGAAGGCGCTGGCCGACCGCAAGAAGGACATCTACGACGAGGACATCGAGGCGCTGGTCGACGAGGAGATGGCGGCGTCCCACGACCGCATCAAGCTGACCTCGCTGACGGTGATCGCCGGCACCCATGGCCCGCAGCGCGCCACCATGAAGCTGGACGTCGACGGCCAGATCAAGATCGAGGAGGCCGAGGGCAACGGTCCCGTCGACGCGGTGTTCAACTGCATCAAGCGCCTGGTGCCGCACGAGGCCAAGCTGGAGTTGTATCAGGTCCACGCCGTCACCGAAGGTACCGATGCGCAGGCCGAAGTCTCGGTGCGGCTGTCGCATGACGGCCGTTCGATGACGGCACGCGCGGCGGATCCGGATACGCTGGTGGCCTCGGCCAAGGCCTATCTCGGCGCGCTCAACAAGATCGTCATGAAGCGCCAGCGCGACACGGTGACGACGGCGGCGGCGAGCTGACAAGCGAAGCCTGTCGTTCCGGGATGGTCCAAAGGACCAGCCCCGGAATTTCGAAATTCCGGATTCGGTCTCGGACCGCTCCGGAATACCGCCGGGGAGATGGCTGCCCTGCTAACGGCCAATAGCCTCTGGCGATGCCGGTCTGTATGAATGCAGCCGGCATGAGGACAGGCCGCTCGGCATGCCGGGCGGCCCAATAACACCAGGGAGAGATTATGCGCACCTTCGCGATCGCCGCGTCCATGGCGGTACTGGCACTTGGCCTGACCGGGCCGGCACTGGCCCAATCGCCAATCATCATCAAGTTCAGCCACGTCGTCGCCACCGACACGCCGAAGGGCAAGGGGGCGGAGAAATTCAAGGAGCTCGCCGAGAAATACACCGGCGGCAAGGTCAAGGTCGAGGTCTACCCGAACTCGACGCTGTACAAGGACAAGGAGGAGCTCGAGGCTCTCCAGCTCGGCAGCGTGCAGATGCTGGCGCCGTCCAACTCCAAGTTCGGGCCGCTCGGCATTCGCGAGTTCGAGGTGTTCGATCTGCCCTATATCCTGCCTGACCTGAAGACGCTGCGGAAGGTGACGGAAGGCCCGCTCGGCGCAAAGCTGCTCAAGCTGCTGGATGCCAAGGGCATCACCGGCCTTGCCTATTGGGACAACGGCTTCAAGCAGATGAGCGCCAACAAGAAGCTGATCACGCCTGCCGACTATCAGGGCGTCAAGTTCCGCATCCAGTCCTCGCGCGTGCTGCAGGCCCAGTTCAAGGCGCTCAGCTCGCTGCCGCAGGTCATGGCGTTCTCGGAAGTCTACCAGGCACTCCAGACCGGCGTGGTCGACGGACAGGAGAACACCTGGTCGAACATCTATACCCAGAAGATGCACGAGGTGCAGAAGTACATCACCGAGACCAACCACGGCTACATCGGCTACGTCGTGATCGTGAACAAGAAGTTCTGGGACGATCTGCCGGCCGACATCCGCGACCAGCTTTCCAAGGCGATGAAGGAGGCGACCGCCTTCAGCAACACGCAGTCGCAGAAGGAGAACGACGACGCGCTCGCCGAGATCAAGAAGAGCGGCAAGAGCGAGATCATCAAGCTCACGCCGGAGCAGGACGAGGCGATGCGCAAGGCGATGGAGCCGGTCTACAAGGATGCCGCAAGCCGCGTCGGCCAGTCGCTGATCGACGAGTTCCAGAAGGAAGCGAAGAGCACGACGAACTGATCCCAACGGACGATGAAATGATGAACGAAGGCTTCCGTGCGGTCCGCACGGAAGCCTTTTTGTTGCGAATGATTTCCGATCGTGGCTGGAGGTAAAATCGGCCGTTACATCTTCGTAACAACGCGCTCCCTGTCCAAGTTGTAAGTTGCGCGTCAGCCGCGCCGCGCTCATCCTCGCGCATCCTTCCAGAGGAGGTTCGTATGAGGAAATTCACCATCGCAGCCATCGCCGTGCTCAGCATCGCCGGCTCGGGCGCGGTCTATGCCCAATATCATCGCCCGTGGATGGAGCACGTCCGCCACATGCGCATGAACCCCGAGGACCGCGCCGCCTTCGTCGACGCGCGGATCGCCGCCGTCCATGCCGGGCTGAAGCTCAACGCCGATCAGGAGAAGCTGTGGCCGCCGGTCGAGGCCGCCGTGCGGGACTTCGCCAAGCTGCGCATCGATCGCGCCAATGCGCGGATGAATGCCGGGCCGGGCGATGCCGACAGGGCCGAGGATCCGATCGCCCGCCTGCGCCAGCGCGCCGAGGACATGGGCGCCAGCTCCGCCGCCCTGAAGAAGATCGCCGATGCCGCCGATCCGCTCTACAAGACCCTGGACGAGGGCTAGAAACGGCGCCTCGCGGTGCTGACCCGTCACCGCGGCCCGTTCGGCGGCGGCGAAGACGGCCCGCGGCACCGCCATTTCATGGAGCGCATGGACCGCATGATGGATCGGGGCATGGACCACTTCCACCATGACCGTTTCGACCGTGACGGCGGTCCGGACCGGGACCGCGAGGGCCGGCTCTGAGCGGATCGGGTTTCCGGCCATTAACCCTGGGGAAGCCGCTGGAATCCAGCGGCTTTTCGCTTTTTGCGTCCCGCGGAAGAGGCCTCGGCAAACCCTTGGAAAACCTTTATCGGATCGCTTGCCAGACCCGGATCGCTTTGCTAAACGACCGGCCTCGCAAGGCTTTAGCCGCCTTTCGGGCGCATAGCTCAGTTGGTAGAGCAGCTGACTCTTAATCAGCGGGTCCCAGGTTCGAGCCCTGGTGCGCCCACCAAGCTTTTCAATAGCTTAGGTACCTCTCGCGACAGCCATTCCGACAAGCGGTCAGCGGCTATTCCGACAAACCGGCTGTTTTTGTTCGCTCCTCGCGACGCTTCTTAGTGCCAGAGATCAGTTGCTTGCGTGTGCGTTTTGCATATGTCGGCAGTTGCCGCGCTGATCGATGGCGGCCCGCCGCGCGCAATTCGGCGTCGGTAAGATCGCTATCAGCCCCCTCCGTGAAGCCCCCGTGGCGGAAAGAGGTGAATGAGAGTTCATTTCGGATGCCGGCTTCGACAATGATGTCCTTAACGACACGTCGCAGGTAACGCAGATCCTTACGCTCGGTAATCCAAGGCAGGGGAGTGGATGCCCTGCGGTGTGCATGGTCTCGTCGAAAAACCAAGCCTGAGACCATCGTACTCTTAACCTCATCGAGCTCCGCCATCAGTTCTGGGAAGAGTGGCTCGCCCGTCTCATCGAATAGCGGCCACCAAGCCTCCTCGCCGTTTTTGGGATGCACGATCTTTACGCTATTCGGCCGCTCCTTGGGCCGATAGTGCGCGATTTCAAAGGCGCCGAAGACGTGTTCTTCTCTTTGCAACCATTCCCAAGCGACCAGTGCGGCTGTAGCCACTGAACTATATCCGAGTTTCTTTGCGGCGGCTCGAAACGCGACCAGTTCATCCCACGTTGCCGTGGGCGTCTCTCGCACAGGTTGGTTGGGCGAGCGCGCCTTCAGGCCCATCCGCGAGAATGGATTGATTGCTGGCACTAGCTTTTCCTGCGCACGCTGGCCGACAAACCAAGCGCGCCTGCAAGCGGTCATCGCCGCATTCGCAAACCGGCGGCGTTCGCGCTTGACGATGTTGCCCTCTTCATCCTTGTCTTCCACCACCAACAGCTTGGCGTAGATTGCATCGACAAAGCCTTTGCTGAATTGCGATATCTGCTTTGAGCCCGCGCGCGTCCCGTCTTTCAGCTCATGATCTGCAAAGAGTGCCAAGCCCTGCTCGTAGAGACGCTGCGTCTTATGATCGATCTCTCTCCATTTCTGATGTCCCTTGAAAATGCCGACGAGCCAGTCGAATGAGCCAGGCACCGAAGAAGGTGCCACCAGGTCGGTCAAGCCTCGCGACCGCCAGCTGTCGAAGGCTGGTAGGAGAATGTGTTCAGCTCGCTCAACGGCTGCCGTGTAGTCCTGGCCCAGAGCTACTGGCTCAATTTGACAGCCTTGTTTACGGGCCCAGGTCGGCGGTTCAAAGAAATATGCCCATCGACCATTCTTCAAGAGCTTTCGCCGGCAATAGCGCGGGAGCTTCAATGCGGTGCGAGGTGGTTTCATACGAGCGAAGCCAGATCTTGTTTTCGTGGGCTATCCGAATCCGGCTCGAGGAAGTTGTCAATGGCCGCCTTCAACCAAATTGGTTCTCGCGCACGTCCGACTCCGTGATAGCCCATCGGCGGAGGCGCTTCACCTCGGCCGACGCCGCGTGCCAACTCACTTGTGTCACGATAATCCAGGTATGCGGCCACAACATCAGCGCGCATAACCGCGGGCCAGGCGCCGGTTGGCGGGTAGCGGGCGGGAAGGGGCGATCGTGACGACATCGCACTTCTTTCGCACCGCTCAAGCATCAAGCAGAATGCAGTTAGCCAATTTAACTATCGGGGCTCTCACTGGGCAACGCTGCGTCACGAACGTCTCCGCGCACCTTCATATCGGGTGAATTCGAGATATAGGTGCCCCGTGGGTCGGTCAAAATCCCCCGGGTATGGTCACTTGAAACTCCCCCACCTGATGATCGCCGTCAGCGCCGCTGAACAGCAGTAGCCGGTCAGGCAGGACGTTTATGTTCGACCCCTTTAGCCAGCAAGGGGCCGGGGAGTTGAACGTCTTGAAGCGACATCTGTGCGGATTCCGATTTATTCCGGCCGGGTATTCCGACTTGAAGCCGGCCATCGTTCCGATTTGAAGCCGGCCACGATTCCGAAATGAAACCGGCCGGCATTCCGATTTGAAGTCGGCCGGGTTTTTGGAAGTCGGCGTTTTCGTTTGGATCAGTCCCTCAGGCATCAAGTCCCGCGTTGATCAACGTGGGGAAGCGGATGCCGGCCAAGAGAGAACTGACCATGCGACAGATACGACAGATGCTGCGGCTTGCCCGTGATGGGGTGAGCGCCCGGGAGATTGGGCGCACGCTCGGCGTGGCGCGCAGCACCATCCAGGACAACCTCAAGCGTGCCTCGACTGCCGGGCTGGCGTGGCCTTTGGCGGGCGATCTGACCGACGCCGTTCTTGAACAACGTCTGTTTGCCCATGCCGGCGTCAGGCGCGGCTTTCGCCGGCGCCGGGAGCCGGATTGGGCCTCGCTGGCCTGTGAGCTGAAGCGGCCTGGCGTCAATCTGATGGTGCTGTGGGAGGAGTACCGGGCGGTCCACCCGGAAGGTTATGGCTACAGCCGGTTCTGCGATTTATTCCGAGAATTCGACCGGCGGCTGTCTCCGACGATGCGGCAGGACCATCCGGCCGGCGACAAGGTCTTTGTCGATTACTCCGGCAAGAAGATCATGATCGTTGATCGCGAAACCGGGGTTGTACGCGATGCGGAGATCTTCGTCGCCGTGCTTGGCGCCTCGAATTACACCTACGCCGAGGCGACCTGGACGCAGACACTTCCGGACTGGATCGAGGCCCATGTCCGGATGTTCCGGTTCTTTGGCGGGGTGCCGCGCCTCGTCGTCCCTGACAATCTGAAGTCCGGCGTGCACCGGGCTTCGTTCTACGACCCTGAAATCAATCGCAGCTACGGGATGATGGCGTCCCATTACGGCGTTGGCGCCCTTCCGGCACGGCCAAGAAAGCCGCGGGATAAGGCAAAAGTGGAGGCCGGGGTTCGGTTTGCCCAGACCTATATCCTCGGGCGGCTTCGTCGCCAGACCTTCTTCTCGTTGGCCGAGGCGAACGCAGCCATTGCCGCTGCGCTGGAGCGGATCAACGCGCACATCATGCGCCGGCTCGGTGTCAGTCGCCGTCAATTGTTCGAGACGGTCGAGATGTCGGTCCTGGCGTCGTTGCCGGACGCCGATTATCAGTTTGCGGAATGGCGCGTGGCCCGCGTCTCGCTCGATTATCATGTCGAGATCGACGGCTTCTTCTACTCAGTTCCACACGGCCTGATCCGGGAGCAGGTCGACGTCCGCGCCACCACCCGGACCATCGAGCTGTTCCATCGGGGTTCGCGTGTTGCGGCTCACCAGCGCCGCTACGGCGGCCGCCGGCACGGCACCGATCCCGACCACATGCCCAGCGCGCATCGGCGTTACGCCGAGTGGACTCCCGAGCGGTTCCGTCGCTGGGGACGATCGATCGGGCTAAACACTGAGGGTCTCGTCCTCGCCATTCTGGCCAATCGGCCTCATCCCGAACAAGGATTCCGGACCTGTCTGGGTGTGCTTCGGCTGTTCAAGGATCTCGATCCGGAACGCGCCGAGTTGATCGCGGCCCGCGCGGTTGCGGTCCGCGCGCTGACCTACAAGAGCATCGCCTCGATCATCGCCAACAAGCTCGACCGCAGCGCTCGCCCCACCGATGACGTCGTCGTCGACCATCCCAATCTGCGCGGCCCCGGCTACTTCCATTGAAAGGAAAATCCAGCATGCTGACCCATCCCACGCTCGACCTGCTGCAAAATCTCGGTCTCCACGGCATGGCCAAAGGCTTCAAGGAGCTTGATGCCCAGCCCGAAGCACGCAGCCTCGAACATTGTCAATCGGCGTTTGACTGGGACCCCCTATCGGCCTCCAAAAGGGACCCCTTTGATCGGCGTGCTCTGCTGGTAGCGCTCGGGTCGTCGGAGCTGGTCGGGGTTGCGGAGACGGCGCGAGCGCGGGTTGTTTGAACATCGTCGCGGCTTTTGAATCGCCAGCTGTCGTTGCCGGTCTCGACGATGTCGCAGTGATGGGTCAATCGGTCGAGTAGCGCGGTGGTCATTTTGGCATCGCCGAACACGCTCGGCCATTCGCCGAACGCAAGATTTGTGGTGACAATGACTGAGGTGCGCTCGTAGAGCCGACTGATGAGATGGAACAAGAGCTGACCGCCGGATTGCGCGAACGGCAGATAGCCCAGCTCGTCGAGGACGATGAAGTCCATGCGGGTCAGATGCTCGGCGAGCCGTCCCTGCCGACCGTTGCGGGTTTCGGTCTCGAGCCGGTTGACGAGGTCGACGACGTTGTAGAAGCGTCCTCTAGCGCCATTGCGGATGCAACTTCTGGCGACGGCAATGGCCAGGTGTGTTTTGCCTGTACCGGTGCCGCCAACCAGCACGACGTTGCGTTGTTGGGCGATGAAGCCGCCGTCAGCGAGATCATTGACGAGAGTCTGATTGATCGGCGTGCCGTCGAACTGGAAGTCGGCGATGTCCTTGGCGAGCGGCAGCTTGGCAATGGTGAGCTGGTATTTGATCGACCTGGCTTGCTTCTCGTTGATCTCGGCGTTGAGCAGGTCGCCGACAATGCGCTGAGGTTCGTGCTGGCGCTTAACGGCAGTTGCCATGATCTCGTCGAAGGCAGCCTTCATGCCGTAGAGCTTGAGTTCGCCCATGAGGTCGAAGATTTGGGTTCGTTCCATCAGATGGTCCTCCGGAGGTTGTCGTAGCGGGCACAATCGGCGATCGGTGCATGACGGAGCGTCAGTGCGGCCGGCGTCATGATGTTGGCCGGTGGGGCGGGTTCACGTTGACGGGCCAGGATATTGAGAACGACATCGGCGGAATGAACGCCATGAGCGACCGCCTCGGCGCAGGCGGCTTCCACCGCGGGCAATCCGTCTGTCAGCACCGCATTGAGGATGTCGACCATCTGTCGATTGCCATCGTCGGCACCGGCGAGTTTGCGCCGTACACGCTCAATCGCTGCGGGCAGCACCCAGTCCTTGAAGGGAGCGCCATTACGCAAGGCACCGGGCTTGCGCACCAGCACGGGCACATAGTGCCAAGGGTCGTAGACCGTCTCGCCGCGACCGAATGATCGCGGGTGCTCGGCAACGATACGTCCATCCTGACGGATCACGATGCGATCGGCATAGGCTTGAACCTCGACCGGTCGTCCGACTGCGCTGGCTGCGACCGAGTACTTGTTGTTGTCGAAGCGCACCAGGCAGGTCTTCGAGACCGATGCCGTCACCGCATGGAAGCCGTCGAAGCGGCCGGCATAGGGAACGAGTTTGGGGCGTTCGGCTTCGAACACGTCCCAGATCGTCTGATCGGTCAGCTCCGGATGGCGATGAGCCTTGGCGTAGGCGATGCATTTGTCGAGCAGCCAGGCGTTTAACTCGTCGAGGGTTTTGAACCGCAGCCGCGGCGTGAAGAAGCGTTCCCGGACCAGCCCGACCTGGTTCTCGACTTGCCCCTTCTCCCAGCCCGACGCTGGCGTACAGGCGACCGGATCGACCAGATAGTGGCTGCACATCTGCAGGAAGCGGCGATTGTAGAGACGGCCTTTACCGACAAAGATCGTCTCCACCGCGGTCTTCATGTTGTCGTAGATGCCGCGGGTGCAGGTGCCTTTGAACAAGGCGAATGCCCGGTCGTGGGCGTCGAACACCATCTCCTGCGTCTCCCGCGGATAGGCCCGCACGAACAGCATGCGGCTGTGACAGAGCCGGACATGAGCAGCCTTCACCATCACCGTGGTGCCGCTCAGCAGGACGACCTCGTGGCTCCAGTCGAACTGGTAAGCTTCGCCGGGTGCAAAGCTCAGCGGCACATAAGCCGACGCTGTCGAGGTGCCGCGTTCCTTGCTCCACCGTCGTGCGTATCGACGAACCGCATCATAGCCGCCGGCATAACCCAGGCCGCGAAGCTCCTCGAATAGCCGGATCAGCGTCAGCCGTTCCCGCGCCGCCTTGCTCTCATTCCCTGCCAGCAACCGATCAAGCTCGGCACTCCAGGCACCCATCTTCGGGAGCGGCTGCGTCTCGCGCTCGTACCGGAACTCCGTCGCTTGAGAACGAATGACCTTGCGAACCACCTTCCGCGATACGCCAAGTTCTCGGCAGATCGCCTTGATCGGACGACCATCAACAAAGTAGGCGCGACGGATCTTACCAATCGTCTCCACCACCAGCATCCCAACCTCGGCTTCCATGACTCGATGGAAGCCACTGTGGACCCTTATCCCGGGGTCCCGATTGGATGCCGATCACCCCGAAAACGGGGTCCTTATTCCATGCCGAAACACAAATGCGGCTCGTGGTCTCGACGACACGGGCGGCGATTTTCAAGAGCCGAAGACGCAGCGTCGCGAACTCGGCAGCGGCCAATTCCCGGGCTTTGGGAATGGCGTCGCGCACGGTCAGCATCAGCCAATAAGCGGCCGTATGGAGCACGAGACGGACCTGGTTGGCGAGCGCCGAACGGCAGCTGGTGCGATCGGAGGCGAGCTGCGTCTTATGCAGCTTGATCAGATTCTCGGCTTGGCCGCGCGCGCAATACAGGCTGTCGTAGATCCACTCGGCCGAGCCGACATCGAGGCTGGTGACGACGAAGCGGATGTCGAGGCCGAGCATCGTCGCCTCAATACGGGCGACAGTGCGCCGTTCGCGATCCCAGGACTTTGCCTTGTGGCGCGTCTCGGTATAGCCACGCAGAACCGGCAGGTTCTCGATGGCGCGTCGCGTGCGGATGTCGTCGGCGACCTCGTCGACTTTTCTGGCGAGAGGCTTGGTGCCGGACAGACCGAAGATGTAGTCGATGCCGTTGGTCTCGCACCACGCCATTGCCTCCGGCCGGGCATAGTGCCCGTCGCCACGGAACGTAATTTGCGTGTTGTGCCATCGCGTCCGGATATGCCGTACCAGGCGGCGCAGATGGGCACGCACCTCGACGCCGCCCGGCGTCTTGCCGGGCCGCAGCACGACGGCCACGGGCCGGCTCTTCTCCGTGTCGTAGACGTGGATCGGCAGGAAGCAGCGTTCGTCATAATGAGCGTTGAACAGCGAGAGCTGCTGATGGCCGTGGACGACGTCGCAGGTATCATCGATGTCGAGCGTGACGGATGCCGGCTCGCGCGGGTAGCTATCCATCCATGCGTCGACCAAAGTGTAGGTCAGCCGGATCACGTCGCGCAGGCGCGGAGCATTCTCCAGCCGCGACAGCGTCGGCTGGGAACACAAATCCCGGCCCGTGTCCGGTAGGCGACCGCAGGCCAGCTTGAATGCCGGATCGGACCTCAGATGATCGAGGTCGTCGGCGTCCTCGTAGCCGCAGCAGATCGCGAACATGCGAGCGCGGAACATATCGACCAGGCTGTGCACGACCCGCGTCGGATCGCGCCGATCCGGGAACACCCGGGCCAGATTGTTGGCCAAACCGAGACGCCGCTCGGCCATCGCCAGAAGCATCACGCCCCCGTTCGAGGTTAGGCGCCCACCATCGAAGGCAGCTGTGACTTTCTTGGCGTGAACGGCTGGAAACGAGAAGGGCGGAATCGTATCGTCGGTCATGGCGGGCGTGGCGTTCGCGGTTGGAGGTGATGGGGTTGGCTTCGCAACCGAATCCTACGCCGCATCAGCGCTTTACCCCTCAGGCGCACTCTTACGAATAAGACGGGTTAAGTTGAAGAAAGATTGAGTGACTCCCGATCATTTCTGTGCCGAAACGTGGAGTCGCGGTCGTGCCGCGTCCAAAGAAACCGGCGCGAGCGGCCTATTAGACGCGGTAGGTGCTCAGCCTCCGAAACGAGACTATCAAGCATGAAGAGATCGAGCGCGAGGCAGAGGTTTTATTTGTGTTGAATTCTTGCTTCTCGATAGTGGTCTGAAATCGTATCATCGGTCATGGCGGGCGTGGCGTTCGCGGTTGAAGGTGATGGGGTGGCTTCGCAACCGAATCCTACGCCGCATCAGCGCTTTACACCACGCTCGCCAGCCTCTCAGGCGCCCTCTCGCGAATAAGACGGGCTAGTGTGCCGATTTCCGCGGAGGTGACGGCACTCACGGGCATCACCGACGAGATGGTCGCCGGCCACAGGTTCGACGACGCGGCCATCACCGCCTTCGCGGAAAACGCGGTCATCGTCATCGCGCACAACAGCGGCTTCGTCACGTTTTCCGGTTCAGTTTGGCATGCCGAGGCGGAAAGCACCGGCATTCGGCCAGGTGAAGGCGGAAATTTTTGGAAGCTGGCTGTGAAGCGGGGGTCAAAATGACTTTAGATGAAGCAAACGCTGAGTTGTGCCGCCATCGCGATCTTGCGCTCACGGCCTATGCGCACCGTCTGCTCGCTCAAGGTGCCGACATTCACGGCGAACAGTTTCGTGCGGACCTGGCGAAATACGCCGGGGAGTTGGAGGCGTGGCGGCGCAAGGCTCTGGATCGCTTGCGGCAATTTGTCGAGGCGATGACGGAGCGGCCGTCCGCGACGTTGCATTGAGGGCGAGTTGGCGGCCGAGCGCTTTATGCCCCGGCCGTGCCACCTTCTGCGCCAGATCGCGTGCGGTAATCGAGACATCGGCGGATGTGTACCCGGCCTGATTATCGCGAATGGCCCTGGCGTCTGATAGACGTTGGGGCCATTGCTTTTTTTGGTCGTGCTCATTGGCGCGCGGAAGCCGGCTCTTGGGTGCGAGCGGAAGTGATATGCTCGACCGGGGCCTTACTGGTTGTAAACCCAAGGCGGACGGTCGGCGCACCGTCATGCCCAAGGTACTGGGCCGTTGAAAACACGGCCTGACAAGCAATTCAATTGCAGCTACGCTCCATGCCGAATGCGGCTGTACCAGGTGCACATGGTGCGGAATTCCATATGGCCGAAGCATTGGACAATCCTACCTTCTCGCCGGCATACCAAACGCCGACATCCGCACAACGCCGCTTTGCCCTCGTTGTCGTTGTACTTCAGTTCGTGACCTGTGCGATCGTGGCGCCATTTCCGACACGCGTGCCGCGAATTGATAGCTTCGTCCCTGTCATTCTGACCATCGTATTTGTCGCTGATCTCATCACTGCTGTTCTGTTGTTTAGCCAATCTCTTATAATCGCCTCACGAGCACTCGTGGTCCTCGCAAATGGCTATCTCTTTTCCGCGTTGATAGTCATTCCGCATGCGCTCACTTTTCCTGGCGCGTTCGCGCCGAAAGGCCTTCTTGGTGCGGGGGTTCAGAGTAGCGGGTGGCTCAATTTCTTCTGGCACCTTGGCTTTCTTGTTGCCGTGGCTGGCTATGCCTGTTTGAGGGGCGAAAGACATAGGGGTGATGCCGTCCCAACCTCAGCGCTGCCCGTGTTCTTCCGAAGCCTGGCGATTCAAATCAGCCTGGTGTGCGCACTCACCTGGGCCGTCACGGCAGGTGACACCTCGATGCCGCGGATGTTTTTCGATGATCTCACTCCTGCGCCACTCATACGCTACGCCGCCGGAACGCTTGTGCTGATTTCTCTGCTTGTTCTGGTGCTGATGCGGACGCATCGAATGTCGGTACTCGATCTGTGGATCGCGGTTGCGATCTGCATGTTGATATCTGAAATGACGCTTGTGACCCTCGGACTGACTGCCCGATTTTATCTAGGATGGTATGTCAGCCGCACATTGGCGGTCGCATTTTCATCGGCCGTTTTGATAGCTCTGCTCTACGAGATGGCATCACTTTATACACCGCTGCAGAACGCGGTGCGGGAGGTCAAGGAAGCTGACCGCGCAAAATCGAACTTCCTTTCCGCGGCGAGTCATGATCTGCGGCAGCCATTGCAGACCTTGAGCTTGCTTCAACGTGCCTTAAAGGAACACATTCATGGTGCCGAAGCCGGTGCAATTCTGACTGAAATCTCGCGCTCAATAGACACGATGGGTAGCATGTTAAACAGTCTTCTTGACGTCAGTCGTCTTGAATCGGGTGCAGTGGCTCCTTCGATAAGCTCATTCCCGGTAAATGCCGTGTTTGACGTCGCCGCGGACTTCTCGAAGCTCGCAGAAGAAAAAGGCTTAGAACTACGCGTCGTTCGATCCGGGCTGATGATTCGTAGTGATCAGCGAATGCTAGAAGAAATGGTCCGCAATCTGATTGCCAATGCGCTACGCTACACTTCTCGGGGAAAGGTGTTGATCGGCTGTCGTCGCGCCGATGATAAGGTCCGCATTGAAGTGTGGGACAGTGGCGTCGGAATTTCAGAACAAGACATCGCCCGCATATTTGATGAATACTATCAGGGTCCGCAAGGTCCACACTCCGACGGCGTCGGTCTCGGTCTTGCAATCGTACAACGATTGGGGAAACTCCTCGACCATCACGTCGCTGTTCACTCGGTTCTCGGCAAAGGCTCCGTCTTTTCCGTCGAAGTCCCGGTGACGAACGAAAGTCTAGTCGCCAACCATCCCTCGATGCCGTCACCCGACGTCGCCGACACGTCATTCACGGGCATGATCCTCCTGATTGAGGATGATAGCGACGTGCGGCGCGCGCTTGATCGCCTGTTACGCACTAAAGGAATAAGAGCGCTATCTGCGGCATCCGGGGAGGAGGCACTCGCTCTGGTCACAGCGAAAGGGATGCGTCCTGACCTAGTCATATCGGATTATAATCTCCCAGGCGAAATGAATGGGATTGAGAGCATTGAGGCTGTACGTGTGGCTCTCGCGTGGAGAGTCCCAGGAATCGTGTTGACCGGCGATATAAGGCTTCACGTGGTCGATTCGGTCACCGCGCATGGTCTTAGTGTCGTCGTCAAGCCAGTCCGCGCTGACGAACTGCTGCAGCTAATTAGAAGGTGTGGCTGCAGTGCGCCGACCGCGAATGGTTGATCTCAGAAGTCGAATCTGGTTGATTGCCGACGGTCCGGCCTCGGCCCCAAGGCGAAGTGGTCCAATCGGCCGTTGAGGTCCGGCGTTAGTGCAGAGCGGACCTGCCGCTCTGCTCACAGCTCGCGCTCCCGGGTGACTACGGCTTTTTACTTTGACCCAGTACTTGCATCGCCCGGCTTGATAAGGCCGGTCGCGACGTTTCGACGCCAGTCCCTCAAGCCCCATGTTGCATGCAGCGCGAAACAGATCAGGCCCAAGCTCACCCCGTTCGAAGGGATTGACGAAGACACCTTCAGGACGTCGCGCCAGCAGGTGCTCCAAGCTCGCCTTCCGCATCGACAGCGGGAGCATGCGGAAGTCGTCACCGCCTTCGGCGAGTATATCGAAGGCGCAGAACTGCACTTCGTAATCATGTTTGCGCGAGTGCAGCGCGTTGAAATCTGAAATGCCATCGACGCCCAGCACGACAGCTTCGCCGTCGAGCACGAATTGCTTTTGGCGGACCTTACGAGCGGCTTCCACGATCCATGGATAACGGCTCGACCAATTGTAGCCGCCACGCGTGATCAGGCGCACGCGGTCGCCATCGCGCTCCAGGCGGAGGCGATAGCCGTCATATTTTATTTCATGAAGCCAATCGGGGCAGTCGGGGACCGAAGTACCCTTGGTCGGCAGGCAAAACTCAAATGACCGCATGCGGGAAAAATAGGCATTCGCGGCCGGAATACGAGAGGCAGCGAGCGGTCGAAAGCTGCGGCCTGCTCTCCGGCCGCCGCCCCGTGTGTTCACTGGCAGCGGGAACCAAATGGCCGGAGGTAAGTTGATCCTTCCGGATCACGCCTCGACAACGTGATGCCGACAAAGGCCTCAGCTCGGCGCCAGCCCCGGAGCTGAGGCTTTTTTGTCGCTTGTGTACATTTTTGTACAAACTACCGGAACGCCGCTCGCATTTCTGACTTGCATCCCACGGGGAATTCGATTTGTGGGATAAGAAAACGTGCCACGCTACACCTCGTTCGCCCGAGAGGCGGCAGCAACGCTGCTTCGAATGGCAAAAACAACAAAAGACCCGCAGGTTGCGTCGGGATTGATCCAGCGAGCGGCCGACCTGAAGGACCGCACCGGCGAGTCGCCCAGCGTTGATATCGAGGCAATAGTAGAAGAGCCGGCAAAGCCTCTGACAAAGAACTAAGGCCGCGTCCAGCGCGGCCTCCTATCTACGATCATCCTTCCGCCTAGCCGCGGTCGTGGTGGTGGTGATGATGGTGTCCGTGGTTCTCGTGCCGGACGCCTCCACCTCCGGAATGCGCAATAGCGTTCGACGTGAGGGAGGTCGACAGCAGCATAGTCACGGCGGGCGGTGTGACCGCCGCGAATTTTCCGCAAGTCTTCAGAAACTCACGCCGGTCGTCGTCTTCAGCGGACATAGCGCCAATCCTCCGATGTTGGGCGATACACGATTTAAAATAGCACCAATTAAATAAATTCAAATATTTAAAGTGGTTCCAATGTTCTCGATGGCCCTACTGTTCCATGGTATTGTCCTGGCCTTATCGCGCTGGAGGGCGATCCATGGGGAACTATGTGCATTTGCAAACCCACGGTATGGCACCGAAAGAAATTGCTTGTCTACAAAGGCTTACGAACAAACGCTGCGTGTCCTCTGTGTTAAAGACCGCGACGATCCGCTCACGGAATTAGTGGCGAAAACAATCATCAAGATCGCCCAAAAAGGGCTCAAAGACCCTGCACAGATTTCGGCGCAGGCGATCACCGAACTCGAATTGCGGTAGGCGATCCCCGACGCTTGGAACTGAAACACCTCCGCGATCGGCGGGTTAGCTACTTGGCTGCGGGGCTTCGCAACGTGCGAGGCGCGCCATGACCCCTGTCCCAGTGGGCGATGTGTTCCTCACGGTCGCAGTCATGGCCGTGACGTTCGTCGTCGAGATCGGCCTTTTCAGCCTGATCGGAATGTTCTGAATGGAGCGCTCATCCCGCTCAGGATAGCGCGTGCCGGATGCCTTAGTTTCGGCTCAAATATTTCAAGATCGCCCGCAACCATCGTCGCCGTCGGCGTCATGCGTAATTGCGGAGAACTCGCTATGGACGAAGGCGAGGAACAGCAAGAGCTTCAACGCGAGATCATGCGCTACCGCATGACGAGTGCGACGTTGCCGACCCGCTCGCGCTTGGGCTCCTGCACGACATCCTCGCGGAATTAGAAGCGGCGCTGCAGGCTCAGGGACCAGAGCCTTAGCGGGCGCTGACGCAGGCAATCAGCGCAGCTCCAGCATGGCTGAATTCAATCAGCTCTTCAGCGCTCCAATGCATCTAGCCCGTCTTATTCGCGAGAGGGCGCCTGAGAGGCTGGCGAGCGTGGTGTAAAGCGCTGATGCGGCGTAGGATTCGGTTGCGAAGCCACCCCATCACCTTCAACCGCGAACGCCACGCCCGCCATGACCGATGATACGATTTCAGACCACTATCGAGAAGCAAGAATTCAACACAAATAAAACCTCTGCCTCGCGCTCGATCTCTTCATGCTTGATAGTCTCGTTTCGGAGGCTGAGCACCTACCGCGTCTAATAGGCCGCTCGCGCCGGTTTCTTTGGACGCGGCACGACCGCGACTCCACGTTTCGGCACAGAAATGATCGGGAGTCACTCAATCTTTCTTCAACTTAACCCGTCTTATTCGTAAGAGTGCGCCTGAGGGGTAAAGCGCTGATGCGGCGTAGGATTCGGTTGCGAAGCCAACCCCATCACCTCCAACCGCGAACGCCACGCCCGCCATGACCGACGATACGATTCCGCCCTTCTCGTTTCCAGCCGTTCACGCCAAGAAAGTCACAGCTGCCTTCGATGGTGGGCGCCTAACCTCGAACGGGGGCGTGATGCTTCTGGCGATGGCCGAGCGGCGTCTCGGTTTGGCCAACAATCTGGCCCGGGTGTTCCCGGATCGGCGCGATCCGACGCGGGTCGTGCACAGCCTGGTCGATATGTTCCGCGCTCGCATGTTCGCGATCTGCTGCGGCTACGAGGACGCCGACGACCTCGATCATCTGAGGTCCGATCCGGCATTCAAGCTGGCCTGCGGTCGCCTACCGGACACGGGCCGGGATTTGTGTTCCCAGCCGACGCTGTCGCGGCTGGAGAATGCTCCGCGCCTGCGCGACGTGATCCGGCTGACCTACACTTTGGTCGACGCATGGATGGATAGCTACCCGCGCGAGCCGGCATCCGTCACGCTCGACATCGATGATACCTGCGACGTCGTCCACGGCCATCAGCAGCTCTCGCTGTTCAACGCTCATTATGACGAACGCTGCTTCCTGCCGATCCACGTCTACGACACGGAGAAGAGCCGGCCCGTGGCGGTCGTGCTGAGGCCCGGCAAGACGCCGGGCGGCGTCGAGGTGCGTGCCCATCTGCGCCGCCTGGTACGGCATATCCGGACGCGATGGCACAACACGCAAATTACGTTCCGTGGCGACGGGCACTATGCCCGGCCGGAGGCAATGGCGTGGTGCGAGACCAACGGCATCGACTACATCTTCGGTCTGTCCGGCACCAAGCCTCTCGCCAGAAAAGTCGACGAGGTCGCCGACGACATCCGCACGCGACGCGCCATCGAGAACCTGCCGGTTCTGCGTGGCTATACCGAGACGCGCCACAAGGCAAAGTCCTGGGATCGCGAACGGCGCACCGTCGCCCGTATTGAGGCGACGATGCTCGGCCTCGACATCCGTTTCGTCGTCACCAGCCTCGATGTCGGCTCGGCCGAGTGGATCTACGACAGCCTGTATTGCGCGCGCGGCCAAGCCGAGAATCTGATCAAGCTGCATAAGACGCAGCTCGCCTCCGATCGCACCAGCTGCCGTTCGGCGCTCGCCAACCAGGTCCGTCTCGTGCTCCATACGGCCGCTTATTGGCTGATGCTGACCGTGCGCGACGCCATTCCCAAAGCCCGGGAATTGGCCGCTGCCGAGTTCGCGACGCTGCGTCTTCGGCTCTTGAAAATCGCCGCCCGTGTCGTCGAGACCACGAGCCGCATTCGCCTTGCGTTTGCCGCGGCATGTCCCGAAGCCGACCTGATCTGCGGCTTGCCCGGCGCGCTGCTGCCGCTCGGTCCTTGACCGGCGGGGCGTCCGCCCCCGTTCGCCCAACCCATCCCTCAAGCGCGTTGCAAAGTACCGGTCGTCAGGCGGCGAAAAGCCGAAGGCAATCCTGTGCGCCTCGTCAGACAAGATGTGCGGCCGCATCAATCGGGCCCAAAAGCCGCACTCTCACGAATAGGACGGGCTAGCATCTGCGCCGGCAGCCGCACATACGTGCCGCTCTCATGCAGCTCCAGCCAGCCGCGCTCCTGCGCCAACGCGACTGCGGCGCTGAATTGTTCGCCCGTGCCGCCCTGTTTCAGGAAAGGCACATTGATCAGCTCAATGAAGACGCGTCCGTCCTGGACGGGTTGAATGCCGCTGGCGATCTCGACCAGCTTTCGGGCGCCGGTCTCAGGGTCGGCTAAGGGGCGAGCAGATGTGTATTTCATAGTGGCGAGGGATACATTGAGTCGCGGTAGCTGACCAACCAAGTGGGCGCCTTGGGCTTCGCCAGGAAGTTACTTCGGCTCTTGCCTGCCATCGAATTCGCGAGCGGCCAAGCTAAGCTCCAGCTCTCTGAGCTGTTCGAGCATGTGCTCTACAATCTCTTCGTAGTCAGATGGCGTGAGGGAATGCACGCCGCGCAAAGCCAATTGATTCTCAAGGCTTGTCGCCATCATGGCCTTGACGCTCATGACCTCTCGCTGAAAAGGCTAATGGTCATAAAAACAATCGGAAGTAGGCGCCAAACACTACGGGTGCGCAATCTCGTAGAATTACGGCCACGACGGACTTTTGCAGTGCAAATACTGCTACGCGATAAGAACGCTTTGGCGTTGAGTGCGAATGAACGTGCTGGATTGCGCCGATTGTGATCGAGGCGCGATCTGCAGGCACAACGAAAGCCGAATCGCGCTTCGGAGAGTAAAATTAGTTCTGCGCCATAATCATAATGACTCCGACGCAAAAATAGAAAATAGGGTGGAAAAAACAAAAAAGGTTGGGAGGAGTAGGTGGATACTGCGAGTCGCCTGCGCGCGATGGCATCGCTGTGCCGTCAGACTGCCGCGCATCACCCCGATAGAAGTTGGAAACTGCTCGCCGAAGCTGAGTATTGGGAGCATTTGGCCAACGATGCGCTGCGCGATCAGTCGTGCACATCTTCCTTCCCGCTCCCAGTAATCGGAGATGATGCGAACACCACGCAATCGGCGCCCGGATGGCGGCATGAGCGTTTTCGGTTACTTTCTGTTCTGGCCGGAGGGACTCTCAAACTCGTCGCGCGAGTACCAGCAACTCAGCAGTTGGAATCGCACTTACATTACGAAAAAGCTGAACTAATCTTTTTGGCAGGGGCTGAGTTCATGGATAGCGTAGAGCGGTGCTTCGCCGCAATGACGGCAATCGGTTTCTTTGTGACCGTCGTCGGAATGATATTGCTGCAAACGATGTGAGTTCTGCTTGGCCAGCTCGCGACGAAGGCTCCGCGCAGCGGCAACGCGCCTGCAGCTTACGAGCAAGTAAAGCCCGTCTCAGTTTGTGGCCTGTTGCATGATGCATTTCCAGCCATGGCGGCACGGCCGACAATCGGCTGGCTGTGCTGCGCATGAGAGCAAGCGGTCATCGTTGTCCCGCGAGGTGCCCGCGCTCGCAATCGAGCGAAACGTGGAGCGCCCTATATTTAGTTAATTTTTCGGAGGTTCGCGTGCGGACTATCCTCCTAGTTATTGGGCTATGGCTACTGATCAACGTTTTGTTTGTTGTGATCACGATGCCCCCTCGCAGGCGACGCTTGCCGCCTCGACCAGTGCGGCCAACGTGGATCGAAGCATCGGATGCAATCAGGCGCTTTCTGAAAATGCGACGCCGTTGAAAAGTCAGACGATTGCGCTGTCATTTAAACCAGTCAAACACCGGACTTTCACTCGTCATTTTAATCTGCGAGACTTTCAATCCGACACAAACAATGGCTTGCGAAGAACAAGCCCGAAGGAGGTTCGCAGTGGAGAAGGTGCGACGCTTGCGCGCGATGGGTTCGCTGTGCCGTCAACAGGCCGCGTACAACAGCATGAAGAAATGGAAACTCCTCGCGGACGCGGAATGCTGGGAGCACTTGGCTGAGCTTGAGCTGTCGTCCCACTTCCGGGAATGCAACGTCGCTAGCTCAATCAGCTCGCTTGATCCGGCTGCGTGAGAAAACTCCTGCAACGCGAAATCGACCAATGGGCCAATTCTTCAAACATCGGGGGCGTGCAATGGCTAACCGTAGTCGGGCGTTGAACCGCGTTGTCCTGTGCCTGCGTGCTCAGGCGCTTCTTTTTCAGCTTGCCGAACTTGAGACCCTTCGAGGGCGAGTGCGAGAGGCCGAGGAGAATACAGCTCTCGATCAATCGGCAGACCCGGTGAAATCAACCATTCACTGATCGATCGCAGGTCGTCGAGCGCGCGCTGCGAGGAAGGTACGCTGCCACCAGGCGCACGGTCGATCAGCCCTCAATGTGTTTCACCGTCGAAATCGGCCAGCGACCTTCATGTCCCGCGACCGAGATGCGAAGTCCGTGCTCATCATCGAGGAAGACGCGATCAATTGCGCCAGCCTTGCCGTCAGTCAAGATGACGGTCGCCGACTAGCTCCGTCTCGGCCTCGTGCAGTTCGCGCAAGATGTTCATCGCTCGCGCGTCGCCGGTACTTGCAGCACTCACGATGCACCCTGTTTGGTGCGAAATTCTTGTATTCTATCACTCTGGTTTTTTTGACGCGAGCACGCAATCGGGGGAGTTCCAGGGCGCGTGAATTGAATTCTGAGACGGTCTCTTGGTCTCTCTCGTTATCTTCACTACAGACATGGCCTTTCGGAACTCTTGCAGTCCGCAATGAGTTACTGAGCCGCCGACTGGATGGAGCATGAGCGGGCGCGTGCGCCATAGCACGTGCCGGTTTCTCCATCGCGCCGGTCGGCAGCACTTGAACAGAGAGAGGCGACAATGAAGGCACCACTTCTTCTTGCCGGCGCATTAATCATCGGATGCGCCGCCCCGGCACTGGCCGATGAGTACTATGTCGTGCAGGGTCCGAACCGCCAATGCACCGTTACCACGACACGTCCGGCGGACAAGGAGGTCGTGACACAGATCGGTCCGCTGGCTTTCAAGAGCCGCGTGGAAGCCGAAGATCGCATCAAGCAGACCAAAGTCTGCGAGGAAGGGACAGTTGGTAGCAGCAGCACGACTGTCATCAAAGAGAAATAGCCGAGGGCATCATTCCTTATCGTCTTTGGCTATTCGAGAAAAGTCGCGCCCATTCCTGTCGGCGCGACTTTTTGTTCTCCAGACACCAACTGACCAGCGGCTTGGGTTCATTCCGGCGGCCTTTGCCGAATTCCGCCACAACTATGAGAAAATGCGCGGATGTAGCTGCAGCCTTTGTCGCCGAGAGGCGCGTCCATGAAGTCGAACCTTGTCGAAGCCAACTTGGTATTTGACGCCGTACCATAGCGCATTCGTCCAACTGTCCGGAGCAAAGAACCAAAGAGCCGCCAACCCAAAAGAAATATACTGCAGCACCATCCTCAGATTGAGCCACGTTTCCAGCCCTCCATTATAGCTATGCGTCCCGCGTGAAGCCGGCGCAGAGCCAGCCAATGCACCAGAAGCCGAGATAGGCCACGACTGCAATGATGCCGGTGATCATCAGCCCGATGCCGAGGTTTGACACGCCATCGCTTGTCACGAAGGTCGGCACTGGCGCGTCGGCGATGGCGATCACTTGGGCGACGGAGTTGTAGGAGAACCTATATCCACTGGAGCATCCGCCCACGTCATAGTCGAGATCGCTGCTGTAGTCGTATTTCCGCTTGAACGTGACCCCGCTGCGCGCGAGCCGCGCGATACACCGCGCTGCTTCGTGCTTGTCTACAGCAGAGTTGTAACTGTTGATGCCGGCAACAATGGATGCCGGGACGCCGATCACCGCCGTCAGCACGGCGATGACCGCGCCGATCCGGGTAAAGCCCCGAATGAAGCGCGCACCGGCCGTGAGTGTCACGCTCGGCTTTTGATAGGGCTTCAGATCATTCATTGATTTTCCTTCCCGGCCTTGATCGCGGCCTGCATCTCCTTGCGCCAGAACGCCCTTGGCCGCGCCCTCCCAGCTTCGGGCGCACGATGTGGTGGCCGACCACCTTTGAGGCCCGTAGCAGCCGGGTGCGCAACAGATTGATGCCCTTATCCCCGGAATTTCCGACGTCAATCAGGTTGCGCCTCCACTGCGTCCTTTCTAGTCTCCGAGGGCCTACCTCCTGGCCTGAGCCAATCCAGTTGCAAAATGGGCCTGCCTTGAGGAATAACAAAATCCCAGCAGGACCAGGTAATCCATCATTTGAGAATATGAGAGTCGAGCGCATACCGCCTGCAAGTACGTTGCATGAGCCACCGCTTAACGGTGAGCAGGGCAATGGCGTGCGGTGGTATCCGTTTTTGGAGTAGCGGGTCCAGCCGCGGCGTAGCTAGTCTAAACGTGTCGACGCTCGCGCAGTTTGCGGAAGTTGTCACCGGCATGGTGTGAGGATCGCGTCAGTGGCGTGGCCGAGACCATGAGAAATCCCTTCGCATAGGCGGTTCTCTCATACGAGTCGAATTCGCCGGGCGTCACAAAGCTAATGACACGGTGATGCTTTCGCGTGGGCTGCAGATACTGGCCGATGGTCAGGAAGTCGACGTCGGCAGAGCGCAAATCGTCCATCAATTGCAACACCTCATTCTTGATCTCACCGAGGCCAACCATGATCCCGGACTTGGTGAATATCCGCGGATCGAGCTCCTTCACGCGTTGCAGCAGTCGGACCGAATGGAAATAGCGCGCTCCTGGGCGCACCGTCAGATATTTCGAAGGTACCGTCTCCAGATTGTGATTGAACACATCGGGTTTGGCCGCCACGACTGCTTCGAGCGCGCCCTGCTTGCGCAGAAAATCCGGCGTGAGCACTTCGATTGTCGTCCCCGGGCTCGCTGCGCGGATCGCGGCGATGGTCGCAGAGAAATGGGCCGCGCCGCCGTCGGCGAGGTCGTCGCGATCGACCGATGTGACGACCACGTGCTCGAGCCCAAGGTTGGCAACAGCTTCGGCGACCTTGGCGGGTTCATCGCGATCGAGTGGGCCAGGCAGGCCGGTCCGCACGTTGCAGAATGCGCAGGCGCGCGTGCAAGTATCGCCCATGATCATGAAGGTCGCGTGCTTCTTCGCCCAGCACTCCCCGATATTCGGGCAGGACGCTTCCTCGCACACCGTTACGAGCTTGTTCTCGCGCACGATGCGTCTGGTCTCGGCCCAGGCATCTGAGCCCGGTGCCTTCACGCGGATCCACGCCGGCTTGCTCTGCAGGGGCGTCTCCGGGCGGTTCACCTTCTCGGGATGGCGCGGCGCGTTCGGTCGCACCTTAGCGCGCGGATCCTTACCGAGGAGATCGAGTATGACGGTCATCTGGGCAACCTCGGGTTGCGCAAGAAAGGCGTGGAGTATTCAACGCTGGCGGATTGACGTGCGCGAAAATGCAAAGACTGTCCTGCCACAGACATTCGTTGTTCGAGCCGCGCTAGTACCCACTTTTCTTGGAACGTGAGTCGTGATTCAAGGTCGGGATGATACCCGAAGCAAGAGAAGTCCACCTTTCGAGGAAAGATCGCAAGGTGCTTGAGGCGTGCTGTCGCTCACCGGTGACGTTGCAGCGCGATTTGAAGCGGGCGCGGATAGTTCTGTTGGCGGCGGATGGGCGCAGCACCCGGTCGATCGCCAAGGAAGTTGGGGTCCAGCCGCGGATTGTCAGCCTTTGGCGGCATCGCTATGCCGACCATGGCCTTGAAGGGCTGCAAGACAAGCCGCGGCCTGGCAAGCAGCCGATCTATACGAAGACGACCGACAAGCGGATTCTGAAGCTGCTGGATAAGCCGCCACCGCAAGGGTTTGCGCGCTGGACCGGCCCCCTGCTGGCCGAGGCGCTGGGCGATGTCGATGTCCAATATGTCTGGCGGTTCCTGCGCAGCCACAAGATTGACCTGGTGGCTCGCAAGTCCTGGTGCGAGAGCAACGACCCGAACTTTACGGCCAAAGCCGCCGATGTTGTCGGCCTCTATGTCGCGCCGCCGGCGAAGGCCATTGTGCTGTGCGTGGACGAGAAGCCCTCGATCCAGGCTTTGGAGCGAGCGCAGGGTTATCTGAAGTTGCCCAATGGCCGCGCCTTGACCGGCCAAAGCCACGATTACAAGCGGCATGGCACCACAACATTGTTTGCGGCGCTCGAAGTCGCCACCGGAAAGATCATCGCGACCCATTCAAAACGCCGGCGCCGCGTCGAGTTTCTCGATTTCATGAACAGCGTCACCGCGGCTTTTCCGAACCGCAAGCTTCACGTCATCCTCGACAACCTCAACACCCATAAAAAGAACGAGGACTGGCTCAAGGCCCACCCCAACGTGCAATTTCATTTCACGCCGACAAGTGCGTCATGGCTCAATCAGGTCGAAGTATGGTTTTCCATCTTGCAGGGGCAGTCGCTCAGCGGCACCTCCTTCACGAGCCTCAAGCAGCTTCAGGAACACATCGATGCCTACGTCAACGCATACAACGACAGAGCCGAGCCCTTCGTCTGGACCAAGAAAAAGGTCCGTCAACGCCGTTTCAAAGGCCGCCGTATCACTCAGCTCTGATTCCGGGTACTAGTCAAATGGTCATGCACGCACGCGCCGGCTGTTGTCCCGCCCCATCGTTCGCGTTCGCGGCCGCTTATGAGCTGGTGCGCCGGCGCCGAGGATCTGCTGCGCCGCCTGCGCCTGGTGCGCGGCCGGCGCGGCAGAGATCCCCAGGTCAGCCATTGGGACGCCCTCGAGCTTGAGCGCGCGATCGCCTGGATCCGCGCCACCGGCAACGCCCGCGTATGCCGGGCAGCTCAACGGGTCCGATCTTTCGGGCGGAACCAGCAGCCTTTTTCCGGAGCTTCAGACGAATGCCGGCCGATCATATCGGCGCGGCCAGGCGGTTGACCGACAATCCTGAGCAAAATTAGGGGCATATGCGCAATCGAGAGACCTCTTCGAGGTCTGGCACGAATGCTGCTTAGATGGCTGCAAAAGAATAAGCAGATCAGAACAAGCACGGCGAGGGGAACGTTCCAATGCCAGCCAGCACTCCATCATTAACCTAGAGCGACGGGCATATCGCCTGCGCGGCATCGCGCGCCTCCACCCCGAGGCGGCGCAACGATGACGCCTGACTTCTGCTTGGCATGCAAGGGAGAGAGTAATGACAGTCGCGGACGCGCACGATTTGGATCCGCAGGAGACCCGGGAGTGGCTCGATGCCCTGTCGGCGATCCGAGGTCACCGCGGCGGCGAGCGCGCCGAATTCGTCGTCAACGCAGTCATTGCCGCCGCGCGCGGCAGCGGCCTCGCTATTCAGCAGACGCTGACGACACCCTATTGCAACACGATTCCGCTGGATCAACAGCCGCCGCTACCGGGCGACCGCGCCATCGAGCACAAGCTGCGATCCATCATCCGGTGGAACGCTCTTGCCATCGTTCTGCGCGCCAACAAGGAAAGTTCGGAGCTCGGCGGTCATATTGCGAGCTTCCAGTCTGCCGCCACGCTCTACGATATCGGCTTTGGCCATTTCTGGCATGCGCCGACGGAAACGCACGGCGGCGATCTGATCTTCGTCCAGGGCCACTGTTCGCCCGGCATCTATGCGCGCGCTTTTCTCGAAGGTCGATTGAGCGAGGATCAGCTGCTCGGCTTCCGGCAGGAGACCGGCGGCAAGGGCCTGTCGAGCTATCCGCATCCATGGCTGATGCCGGATTTCTGGCAGTTCCCCACGGTGTCGATGGGGCTAGGACCGCTGATGGCGATCTATCAGGCCCGGTTCCTGAAATATCTGGAGAACCACAAGCTGGCCGAGACCGCGAACCGCAAGGTCTGGGCCTTCATGGGTGACGGCGAAACTGACGAGCCGGAGTCGCTCGGCGCGATCTCGCTCGCCGGCCGCGAGAACCTCGACAACCTGATCTTCGTCATCAACTGCAACCTGCAGCGGCTCGACGGGCCGGTGCGCGGCAACGGCAAGATCGTTCAGGAGCTCGAAAGCGTTTTCCGTGGCGCCGGCTGGAACGTCATCAAGGTGCTGTGGGGATCGGGCTGGGATCGGCTGCTGGCGAACGACAAGAGCGGGTTGCTGCTGAAGCGCATGGAGGAATGTGTCGACGGCGAGTACCAGGATTTCAAGAGCAAGAGCGGCGCCTATATCCGCGAGCATTTCTTCGGAAAGTACGACGAACTGAAGCAGCTCGTCGCCGACATGAGCGACGACGAGATCTGGAAACTTGCGCGCGGCGGTCACGATCCGGAGAAGGTGTTCGCGGCCTATACCGCGGCGGTGAACCATAAGGGACAGCCGACGGTGATTCTGCCCAAGACCGTCAAGGGTTACGGCATGGGCGAATCCGGCGAAGGCCAGATGATCGCGCATCAGGCCAAGAAGATGACCCAGGACGCGCTGCGCGGATTCCGCGACCGCTTCCAGGTGCCGGTCAGCGACGATGACCTGGCCAAGGTGCCCTTCATCCGTCCGGCGGAAGACAGTCCGGAGATGAAGTATCTGCGCGCCCAGCGCGAAAAGCTCGGCGGCAGCCTGCCGCAACGCCGGCGCAAATCCGCGGCCTTGCAAATTCCGCCGTTGTCGACGTTCCAGCGGCTGCTTGACGCCACCGGCGAACGCGAAATCTCGACGACGATGGCATTTGTGCAGATGCTGGGCACGCTGGTGCGCGACAAGGCCATCGGCAAGCACATCGTGCCGATCGTGCCCGATGAATCCCGGACCTTCGGCATGGAAGGCATGTTCCGCCAGCTCGGCATCTATTCGTCGGTCGGCCAGCTGTACCGTCCCCAGGATGCCGACCAGCTCATGTACTACCGCGAGGACAAGACCGGGCAGGTTCTGCAGGAGGGGATCAACGAAGGCGGCGCGATGTCGAGCTGGATCGTCGCGGCGACGTCCTATTCGACGAACAACGTGCCGATGATTCCGTTCTACATCTACTATTCGATGTTCGGCCTGCAGCGCGTCGGCGACCTCGCCTGGCTCGCGGGCGACATGCGGGCGCGGGGATTCTTGCTCGGCGGCACCGCCGGCCGCACCACGCTGAACGGCGAAGGCTTGCAGCACGAGGACGGCCACAGCCACGTGCTTGCGAGCACCATCCCGAACTGCATCTCCTACGATCCCACCTTCGCATATGAGGTGGTGACCATCGTGCGCGAAGGCATGCGCCGCATGTATGAAGCGCAGGAGGACGTCTACTACTACATCACCCTGATGAACGAGAACTACCCGCACCCCTCGCTCGCCGAGGCGGGCAAGGGGGCGGAGGAGGGCATCCTCAAGGGACTCTATCTGCTGAAGAACGGTGGCGAGACGGCGAAGAAGGGGCTTCGCGTCCAGCTCGTCGGCTCGGGCACGATCCTGCGCGAGGTGATCGCGGCGGCGGATCTGCTCAAGGCGGACTTCGGCGTGACCGCGGACGTCTGGAGCGCGACGAGCTTCAACGAGCTGCGTCGCGACGGTATGGCGACTGAACGCTGGAATCTGCTGCACCCGACGGAGCCGCGCCGCAAGAGCTGGGTCGAAGCGCAGCTCGAAGCCCATCCGGGCCCGGTGGTGGCGTCGACCGATTACATGCGCAACTACCCCGACCAGATCCGCGAGCATGTCCAGGCGGCCGGACGCCGCTACGTCGTGCTCGGCACCGACGGCTTTGGCCGCAGCGACTATCGCGTCAAGTTGCGCAAATTCTTCGAGGTCGACCGGCACTACGTCGCGATCGCCGCGCTCAAAGCGCTGGCCGACGAAGGCACGATCAAGCCCGCGGTCGTCGCGGAGGCCATCGCCAAGTACCAGATCGACGCCGGGCGCGCTGCGCCGTGGACCGTGTGAGACAGCGAGCCGAGGGCAGAGCGATGAGTGGTCTGATCGACATCAAGGTTCCCGACATCGGCGACTTCAAGGACGTGCCGGTGATCGAGGTCTTCATCAAGCCGGGCGACAAAGTGAAGGCCGAGGATCCCCTGGTTGCGCTGGAATCCGACAAGGCGACCATGGAGGTGCCGTCACCGCGTGACGGTGTGGTGAAATCGGTGGTCGTCAAGGTCGGCGATAAGGTCAGCGAAGGCACGGTGATCGTGCAATTCGTGGGTGCTGGCGCCGAGCAGGCCGAGACGCGTCCGGTCGTCAGCGCTCCTCCGTCACCCGTCAACGCGCCTGCCGGCGTCGCCGAGGTGCGCGTCCCTGATATCGGCGACTTCAAAGACGTTCCGGTCATCGAGATCTTCGTGAAACCGGGCGACAGCTTGAAGGCGGAGGATCCGCTGATTGCGCTGGAGTCGGACAAGGCGACGATGGAAGTGCCGGCGCCGCTCGCGGGCACCGTGCGCGAGATCAAGCTGAAGATCGGCGACAAGGTCAGCGAGGGCGCGGTCATTCTCGTGCTCGCAACCGGCGAAGGGGCGCCGGCCGCTCCGGCAGCTGCCACGCCGAGCGCGTCGCCGGCGCCTGCGGCGGCCTCCGTGTCCCCGGCTGGCGCAGTGGACGAGAAGGCCTTCGCGCTCGCCTATGCGGGCCCCGCGGTCCGCAAGCTGGCGCGCGAGCTCGGCGTCGATCTCGGCAAGGTCAAGGGTACGGGCAATCACGGCCGCATCCAGCGCGAGGACGTCGAGGCATTTGCCAAGGGCGGGGCTGCCTCCTCCAAGCCGCAGGCCGCCAGCGCAAGCGGAAGCGGCGTTGCCGGCATCGATCTGCTCCCCTGGCCCAAGATCGATTTCGCCAAGTTCGGTCCGATCGAGCGCAAGGAGCTCGGCCGCATCAAGAAGATTTCGGCGGCCAACCTGCACCGCAACTGGGTCGTCATCCCGCACGTCACCACGCATGACGAGGCCGACATCACCGAGCTCGAGCAGTTCCGGGTGAGGATGAACAAGGAGCTCGAGAAGAGCGGCGTCAAGCTTTCGCTGCTGCCGTTCATGGTGAAAGCGGCCGTCGCCGCGCTGAAGAAGTTTCCGGAATTCAACGCCAGCCTCGACGGCGACACGCTCGTGTACAAGAATTACTGGCATATCGGCTTTGCCGCGGACACGCCGAACGGCCTGATGGTCCCGGTCATCCGCGATGCCGACAAGAAGTCGATACCGGACATTGCCAACGAGATGAACGCGCTCGCCAAGCTGGCGCGCGAGGGCAAGATCAAGCCGGACCAGATGCAGGGCGGCACCTTCTCGATCTCCTCGCTCGGTGGCATCGGCGGCATCTACTTCACGCCGATCATCAACGCACCCGAGGTCGCGATCATGGGCGTCTGCAAGGGCTATTGGAAGCAGCATTCGGCGGACGGCAAGACCTGGACGTCGCGTCTGACCTTGCCGTTGTCGCTGTCCTGGGATCACCGCGTCATCGACGGTGCGGCGGCCGCGCGCTTCAACGTCTATTTCGCCAATGTGCTCGCCGATCTGCGGCGCGTGATGTTCTGAGGTTGGGGAGCGCAGTATGGCTCAGATCGAAGTCAAAGTTCCCGATATCGGCGACTTCAAGGACGTCGCCGTCATCGAGGTGATGGTGAAGGCCGGCGAGACCGTCGCGGTCGACACCAGCCTCATCATGGTCGAGTCCGACAAGGCGTCGATGGAAATTCCGTCCTCGCATGCCGGCGTCGTCAAGGACGTCAAGGTCAAGGTCGACGACAAGGTCAGCGAGGGATCCGTCATCCTCGTGCTGGAGACCACGGGAGCCGCGGCGGCACCAGCGCCGGCCCCGGCATCGCCGCCGGCCGCAGCGGCGCCACCGGTTGCGCCAGCTGCCGCGTCCCATTCCGGCAAAGCGGATCTCGAATGCGACATGCTGGTACTGGGCGCAGGTCCCGGCGGTTACTCAGCCGCCTTCCGCGCCGCCGATCTCGGCATGAAGACCGTGCTGGTCGAGCGTTACGATACGCTCGGCGGCGTCTGCCTCAACGTCGGTTGCATCCCGAGCAAGGCGCTGCTGCACACCGCGTCCGTGATCGATGAGGTCAAGCATCTGCCGGATCATGGCATCAGCTTCGGCGCGCCGCAGGTCGATCTCGACAAGCTGCGCGCATTCAAGGACGGTGTCATCAAGAAGCTGACCGGCCGCTTGGCCGGCATGGCAAAGGCCCGCAAGGTCGAGGTGGTGACCGGCGCCGGCGCCTTCCTCGATCCGCATCATCTCGAAGTCGTCTCGGCGACCGGCAAGAAGACCATCAAGTTCGCCACGGCCATCATCGCTGCCGGCAGCCAGGCCGTGAAGTTGCCGTTCCTTCCCGAAGATCCGCGAATCGTCGATTCGACCGGTGCATTGCTTCTGAAATCGATTCCCAAGCGCATGCTGGTGATCGGCGGTGGCATCATCGGGCTCGAAATGGCGACGGTCTATTCGACGCTCGGCGCGCGCATCGACGTCGTCGAGATGCTCGACGGTTTGATGCAGGGCGCCGACCGCGACCTGGTCAAGGTCTGGGAGAAGATGAACGCGCGCCGCTTCGACAAGGTGATGTTGAAGACCAAGACGGTGGGCGCAAAAGCAACCGAAGCTGGTATCGAAGTCAGCTTCGAAGGGGAGCAGGCGCCGGCCGCGCGGCAGCTCTATGACCTCGTCCTGATGGCTGTCGGCCGAAGCCCGAACGGCAAGAAGATTGGCGCCGAGAAGGCCGGCATCGCGGTGACCGACCGAGGCTTCATCAATGTCGATCGGCAGATGCGCACCAACGTGCCGCACATCCATGCGATCGGAGACATCGTGGGACAGCCGATGCTGGCACACAAGGCGGTCCATGAAGGCCACGTCGCCGCCGAGGTCGCGCACGGCGAAAAGTCGTATTTCGATGCGCGCCAGATTCCGTCCGTCGCCTACACCGATCCCGAAGTCGCCTGGGCTGGCAAGACCGAGGACCAGTGCAAGGCTGAAGGCATCAAGTTCGGAAAGTCGGTGTTCCCGTGGGCCGCATCCGGCCGCGCCATCGCCAACGGCCGCGACGAGGGTTTCACGAAGCTGCTGTTCGATACGACGACCCACCGCGTCATCGGCGGCGGAATCGTCGGCACGCACGCCGGCGATCTCATCAGCGAGATCTGCCTTGCAATCGAGATGGGATGCGAGCCGGCCGATATCGGCAAGACCATTCACCCGCATCCGACGCTCGGCGAGTCCATCGGCATGGCTGCAGAGGTGTTTGAGGGCCACTGCACCGATCTGCCGCCCCAGAAGAAGAAATAGCGTAGTCTGTCGTACGCAGCGCGCAGCGAGGGAGGAGAAACAATGTCTGTAGCCACCACGGCGACGTCCGGAGCGACGACCGCGACGCAGAAGAAGCCGTTCTACCGGGTTCTTTATGTCCAGGTGCTCGCGGCGATCGTACTCGGCGTCATTGTCGGCTGGCTTTGGCCTGATCTCGGCAAGAATGACTGGATCAAGGCGATGGGCGACGGCTTCGTCAAGCTCATCAAGATGGCCATTGCGCCGATCATCTTCTGCACCGTCGTCTCCGGCATTGCTCACATCTCCGAGGTCAAGAAGGTCGGGCGGGTCGCGGTCAAGGCGTTGATCTACTTCGAGATCGTCTCGACCTTTGCGCTGGCGCTGGGCCTGATCGTCGCCAACGTGCTGCGCCCGGGTTCGGGTTTCCAGGGGCAGTCGAACGCCGCGGCCGTCGCTGGTTACGCGAAACAGGCAAGCGAGATGAAGTCGGTGGACTTCGTGCTGCACATTATTCCGGATACGGTCGTCGGAGCATTCGCCCAGGGCGAGATCCTGCAAGTTCTGCTGTTTGCGATCCTGTTCGGCTTTGCGCTGATGGGGCTCGGCGAGCGGGCTCATACGGTCCGCTCGTTCGTAGACGACGTCGCTCATGCGATGTTCGGCGTCATCTCGATCGTGGTCAAGGTCGCGCCCATCGGAGCCTTCGGCGCGATGGCCTATACGATCGGCCGCTATGGTCCCCAGGCGCTTGGCAATCTCGCCGGACTGATCGCCACATTCTATCTCACGGCGCTTCTGTTCGTGATCGTAGGGCTCGGCATCATTGCCCGCATCGCCGGTTTCTCGATCTTCAAGTTTCTCAAATATATCAAGGATGAGTTGCTGATCGTGCTCGGTACCTCGTCCTCGGAGAGCGCGTTGCCGCAGATGATGGAGAAGCTGGAGAAACTCGGTTGCTCCAAATCGGTCGTTGGCTTGGTGGTGCCGACCGGCTATTCCTTCAACCTCGACGGCACCAACATCTACATGACCCTGGCGACGCTCTTCATCGCTCAGGCGATGAACGTCGAGCTCTCCTTCGGCGAGCAGATGACGATCCTCGTCGTTGCGATGCTGACCTCGAAAGGCGCTTCGGGCATTACGGGTGCGGGATTTATCACGTTGGCTGGCACGCTCGCCGCCGTCAGGCCCGAACTGCTCCCCGGCATGGCGATCGTTCTCGGCATCGACAAGTTCATGAGCGAATGCCGGGCGCTCACCAACCTCTGCGGCAACGGCGTTGCCTGCGTGGTGGTGGCGTGGTGGGAAGGCGAGCTCAACCGCGACATGCTGCGCGCGGGGCTCGAACGGGAGATTGATCCAACCGACTTCGAGACCGCCGTCACCGAGGGGCGAGGTCTCTGACCACGGCGCAATGCACATCAAATTAGAGAGAATCGGGAGTTGATCATGACGGACGTGGTAATTGTTTCTGCGGCTCGGACGCCGGTTGGTTCCTTCAACGGAGCGTTCGGTTCGTTGACCGCCCATGAGCTTGGGGCGGTGGCGATCAAGGGCGCCCTCGATCGCGCCAAAGTCGCGCCAGAAGAGGTCGACGAGGTCATTCTCGGGCAAGTCCTCGCCGGCGGCGAGGGGCAGAATCCGGCGCGGCAGGCCGCCATGGCTGCCGGCATTCCGCAGGAGAAGACCGCGTGGGGCATGAACCAGCTCTGCGGCTCGGGCCTACGCTCGGTCGCGCTCGGGCTGCAGCAGATCGCCAATGGCGATGCCAAGGTCATCGTCGCGGGCGGCATGGAGTCCATGTCGATGGCCCCGCATTTGTCGCATCTGCGCAACGGCACCAAGATGGGCGACGTCAAGTTCATCGACTCCATGCTGAAGGATGGCCTGATGGATGCGTTCCACGGCTATCACATGGGTGTCACCGCCGAGAACATCGCTGCCAAATGGCAGATCACCCGGGAAGAGCAGGATGCGTTCGCCACCAGCTCGCAGAACAAGGCTGAGGACGCGCAGAAGGCCGGCCGGTTCAAGGACGAGATCGTTCCCGTCACCGTCAAGACCAGGAAGGGTGACATCGTCGTCGATCAGGACGAATACATCCGTCCGGGCACGACGCAGGACGCGCTTGCCAAGCTGAAGCCGGCGTTCAACAAGGAAGGCTCGGTGACCGCCGGCAATGCCTCGGGCATCAACGATGGTGCGGCTGAGCGCCGAAGAGGCGAGCAAGCGCGGTCTCACCCCGCTTGCCAAGATCGTGTCTTGGGCGACCGCGGGTGTCGATCCCGCCGTGATGGGCTCAGGACCGATTCCTGCGTCTCGAAAGGCGCTCGAGAAGGCCGGTTGGAAGGTCAAGGACCTCGACCTCGTTGAGGCAAACGAGGCCTTCGCGGCGCAGGCGATCGCCGTCAACAAGGACATGGGCTGGGATCCGTCGATCGTGAACGTCAACGGCGGTGCAATCGCCATCGGCCATCCCATTGGCGCCTCCGGCGCGCGGGTGCTGACGACACTTCTGTTCGAGATGCAGAAGCGCAACGCCAGGAAAGGCCTCGCCACGCTGTGCATTGGCGGCGGCATGGGCGTTGCCCTGACGGTCGAGCGCTAAGGCCGGCGGCCGATCCATTCGGCTGGAACAAGACGCTGACGACCACCGGGCCGTCAGCGCACGGCGAAGGCTCCTTGGAGCCAGAGAATACAACATGAACCAAGCAGGAGGGGATAATGTACAGAGTTGCGGTGGTGACCGGTGGAACGCGCGGCATAGGTGAAGCGATCTCGGTTGCGCTCAAGGCGGCCGGCTACAAGGTGGCTGCGAGCTACGCCGGCAACGACGAAGCGGCTGTCAGGTTCAAGGCGGAAACCGGCATCAACGTCTACAAATGGGATGTGTCGAGCTTCGAGGCCTGCGCTGCCGGCCTGAAGCAGGTTGAAGCGGACCTCGGCCCTGTGGACGTGCTCGTCAACAACGCCGGCATCACCAAGGACGGCATGTTCCACAAGATGACGCCAGAGCAATGGTATGCGGTCATCAACACCAATCTGAACTCGCTGTTCAACATGACCCGGCCCGTATGGGAAGGGATGCGCGAGCGCAAGTTCGGCCGGGTTATCTGCATCTCCTCGATCAACGGCCAGAAGGGGCAGATGGGCCAGGTCAACTACTCCGCTGCCAAGGCGGGCGACATCGGCTTCGTGAAAGCGCTGGCCCAGGAAGGCGCGCGCGCCGGGATCACGGTCAACACGATCTGCCCGGGCTATATCGCGACCGAGATGGTCAAGGCGATCAACCCGGAGGTGGTCGCCAAGAACATCCTGCCGCAGATCCCCGTCGGGCGTTTGGGCGAGCCGCACGAGATCGCGCGAGTCGTCGTGTTCCTGGCGTCCGACGACGCCGGCTTCATCACGGGCTCCACGATATCGGCGAATGGCGGTCAACACATGGTGTGAGCCGCCGCCATGTCGAGCCAGCCACGAGGGGATCTCACGACACGAACGCTCGCCATGCCGGCGGATGCAAATCCGAGCGGCGATATCTTCGGCGGCTGGGTGCTCTCGCAGATGGATATTGCGGGCGGCATCCATGCCGGACAACGGGCGCAAGGGCGTGTCGCCACGGTGGCGATCGAGGCGATGCATTTCATCAAGCCGGTCCATGTCGGGGACGTCTTGTGCGTCTACGCCTCGCCCGAGCGTATCGGGCGCACGTCGCTGGCGATCCGCCTGGAGGCGTGGGCGCTGCGCAGGCGCCTGGGAGAGCGTGTGAAGGTGACGGAGGGCATCTTCACCTTCGTCGCTCTGGATGCCGAGGGACGACCCGCGCCGATCCCGACCAGTTGAGACGAGCCGAAACGACCAACGATGGAGAGGGAAATGTCCGACGAAAAGCCGAAGGCAGGGACGATCGATTGGAATCTGCCGGGTCTCGACTTCGCGAAGCTGATCGAATCCTGCCAGATCAGTGGCGTCGACATGAAGGCGTTGCTCGAGATGGAGAAGAAGAACATCGACGCCCTGATCGAGGTCAACCGCTCGGCCTATGAGAGCTGGCGAAACCTGATGGCGCGGCAAGCCGAGGTCTTCCAGGAAACGATGACGGCGATCGCGGCCGAGGCGGGCAACGAAGCCGTGGCGGGACGGCGCGCCGAGATCGCGCGGCAGGGATTCGAGACAGCGCTCGCCAACATGCGCCAGCTCGCGGAGACCGCAACTGAACAGCAGAAGCAGACGATCGACATATTGCGGCGGCGTTTCGAGGAAGGAATGGCCGCATTGCGTACGCGCGGCGGCGCCTGAAGTCGACCGGCCGCGAGAGGCAACAGGGCGTATCAGCCCATCGAACAAGCGTAAGAACGGGGAATACGATGGACCACGATCTGAGGGAAGCCGCGCTCGAATATCATCGCCTGCCAAGGCCGGGAAAGATCTCGGTCGTGCCGACCACGGCGATGGCGACGCAACGCGATCTGTCGCTAGCTTATTCGCCCGGCGTCGCGGAGCCCTGCCTCGTCATCGCCAAGGATCCGTTGCAGGCGGACCAATTGACCGCGCGCAGCAACCTGGTCGCCGTCGTCACCAACGGCACGGCCGTGCTTGGGCTCGGCAATATCGGAGCTCTGGCGGGCAAGCCCGTCATGGAAGGCAAGGCGTGCCTGTTCAAGAAGTTCGCTGGCATCGATGTGTTCGACATCGAGCTCGCCGAGGAGGATCCCGACGCCTTGATCGAAACCATCGCCAGGATGGAGCCGACCTTCGGCGGCATCAACCTGGAGGACATCAAGGCGCCGGAGTGCTTCTACATCGAGCAACAGCTCCGCAAGCGCATGAAGATTCCGGTCTTCCATGACGACCAGCACGGCACCGCGATCATCGCGGCGGCGGCAATCCTCAACGGATTGAAGCTGGTCAAGAAGGATATCGCTGACGTCAAGCTGGTCTGCTCCGGCGCCGGCGCTGCGGCGCTGGCATGTCTTGATCTCATTGTCAGCCTCGGCCTGCCGCAGGATCGAATCATCGTCACCGACGCGAAAGGCGTGGTCTATGCCGGCCGCACGGAAGGCATGGACGACAACAAGGCGCGCTATGCAGTGAAAACCGAGGCGCGAAAGCTCGACGAGATCATCCAGGATGCGGATATCTTTCTGGGTCTGTCGGCCGGCAAGGTGCTGACGCAGGACATGATCAAGCGGATGGCACGCGATCCGCTGATCTTTGCCATGGCCAACCCGATTCCCGAGATCATGCCGGAAGATGCGCTGGCGGTCCGCCCGGATGCGATCATCGGCACGGGGCGGTCCGACTATCCCAACCAGATCAACAACGTGCTCTGCTTTCCCTTCATCTTCAGAGGCGCGCTCGACTGCGGAGCGACCACCATCAATGAGGAGATGAAGCTCGCGACAGTGCGTGCGCTGGCGGATCTGGCGATGGCGGAAGTGCCGGAGGTGGTCGCCGTTGCGTATAAGGGAGAGGAGCTTCGCTTTGGCCGCAACTACCTCATTCCAAAGCCGCTCGACCCCAGGCTGATCGAAGTCGTGGCGCCCGCGGTTGCCAAGGCCGCGGCCGACAGCGGCGTCGCCAGGCGCCCGATCGCGGACATGGAGGCCTATCGCCAGCAGCTGAGCCGATTCGTCTACCATTCCGGCAACGCGATGCAGCCGGTCTTCTCGGTGGCGAAGGGAAGCGGCAAGTCGCTTCTGCTGGCCGAGGGTGAAGATGAGCGCATCCTGCGCGCGGCACAGGTGGTCGTCGACGAGCGGATCGCAAGGCCCTTGCTGGTCGGCCGTCCGTCGATCATCGAGGAGCGGATCAAGTCCTTCGGTCTCCGGCTCATGCCCGGGAGCGACTGCGAGATCATCGATCCGCTCGATTCTGGGGTCTATTCCCAATGCGCAGATGTCTACCACGCGCGCAGAAAGCGTGACGGCGTGTCGTCCGCCCTGGCGCTCTCGGAGACGCGCAGCAACGCGACCGTACTTGCCTCGATCCTGCTCGAAAGAGGTCTCGGCGATGCGATGCTATGCGGGGTCATCGGCAGGACCTCCGATCACCTGGCAGCGATCCGCAACGTGATTGGGCCGCGCGAGGGCGTGCGGACGCTCGCCGTGATGCAGATGCTGATCCTGCAGCAGCATCAGCTCTTCATCTGCGACACCCACTGCAATCTCAATCCGACCGCCGAACAGGTCGCCGACATCGCTCTGATGGCCGCGGCGGAGGTGAGCCGATTTGGTATTACCCCTCGGGTCGCGTTGCTGTCTCATTCGAGCTTCGGAAGCTCCGCGGTTCCCGAAGCGCACAAGATGCGGGAAGCGCGGGCCATCATTCTTGCGCGATCTCCCGATCTCGCGGTCGAAGGCGAGATGCGCGGCGATGCTGCATTGTCGCCGTCCGTGCTGCATCACGAGTTTCCGGATTCCGGCTTCGAGGGGCCGGCGAACGTTCTGGTGATGCCAAACCTCGACGCCGCCAACATCTCCTACAATTTGCTCAGGATGGCGGCGGGGCAGGGACTGACGGTCGGCGGCATCCTGCTCGGCGCGGCGAAGCCGGCCCATATCCTCACGCCATCGTCCACCGTCCGGCGCATCGTGAACATGGCGGCGGTCGCTGTCGCGGATGCGGTGTCCGAGAGGGCCTGATCTGGAGGATATTCTTGGACGCGTTGTGAGCGCGCTTGGTCGAGGCCATCATGGGTAAGCCGCAATTGGGAAAACCCCGGATTGTTATCGTCGGCGGCGGAGCCGGCGGACTGGAGCTTGCGACGCGCCTCGGCGACAAATACGGACGCAAGGGTAAGCTCGACGTCACGCTGATCGAGCGAAACCGCACCCATGTGTGGAAGCCGAAGCTGCACGAGATCGCAGCCGGCAGCATGGATATCTCCGCTCACGAGGTCGACTATCTCGCGCAGTCCTATTGGCACGGCTTCCGCTACCGCATTGGCGAGATGATCGGGATCGACCGGGACAAGCGCCAAGTGCAGGTCGCGCCCTATCTCGATTCCGAAGGCCGGGAAGTCACTCCGAAGCGGACCTTCGACTATGACGTCCTTGTGGTGGCCGTCGGAAGCCAGAACAACGATTTCGGTACGCGCGGCGTCGCCGATCATGCGATCAAGCTGGAATCGCAGCTCGATGCGCGGCGGTTTCACGAGCGCATGGTCAACGCCTGCATCCGCGCCCATGCCCAGTCGGCGCCGTTGGGAACGCACCAGCTCAAGGTCGCGATCATCGGCGCCGGGGCCACCGGTGTCGAGCTGGCCGCCGAGCTCCACAGGACGACGCGGGAGGTGGTGGCGTATGGCCTCGACCAGGTCGATCCGCAGAAAGACATCAGAATCACCTTGATCGAAGCCGCCGATCGGGTGCTTCCCGCGCTGCCCGAACGGGTCTCGAAGGAGACGGAGAAGCTGCTCGCCAGGCTCGGGGTCAATGTGCTGACCGGGGCCAAAGTCTCCGAGGTGGGTTCCGACCGCGTGAGCCTGACAGACGGCCGGACCATCCCCGCCGAACTGATCGTCTGGGCGGCCGGGGTCAAGGCGCCCGACTTCCTGAAGGATATCGCGGGCCTCGAGACCAATCGCATCAACCAGCTCGTGGTGCGGCCGACATTGCAGACGACGGGCGACGACAGCATCTTTGCCATCGGCGATTGCTCGGCCTGCTCATGGGGCGAGCGCGGCAACGTCCCGCCGCGCGCGCAGGCGGCGCATCAGCAGGCGTCCCATCTTTATTCGCAGATCCCGCGCTATCTTCGGGGCGACCCGCTGAAAGAATATCGCTATCGGGACTTCGGATCGCTGGTATCGCTTGGCGAATTCAGCACGGTCGGCTCGATGATGGGTGCGCTGGTGGGCGGCAGCCTCGTGTTCGAAGGCCTGTTCGCGCGGATGATGTACCTGTCGCTCTACAAGATGCACGAACACGCGCTGCATGGTTCGGTCAAGGTCGCGCTCGACACGCTGGCCCGGCTGATCACCCGGCGCACCGAGCCGCATGTGAAGCTGCATTGACGATTGGCCACGCAGGGCCTGCGTGGACCGGGAGGAATGTTGATGGACGCCGTTTTCCTTGCGCGCATGCAATTCGCCGCCAACATCACCTTCCATATTCTGTTCCCGTCGATTTCGATCGCGCTCGGCTGGATGCTTCTGTTCTTCAGGTTCAAGTACCTGCGCGCGACCGATCCGGAGCAGAAGCTCGACTGGCTTCGCGCCTACCGTCATTGGACGAAGGTGTTCGCCCTGACATTCGCGCTCGGCGTCGTCAGCGGCGTCACCATGAGCTTCCAGTTCGGCACCAACTGGCCGGGCTACATGGAGCGCGTCGGCAACATCGCCGGCCCGCTGCTCGGCTATGAGGTGCTGACCGCGTTCTTCCTTGAGGCGGGCTTCCTCGGCGTCATGCTGTTCGGCCATCGCCGGGTCGGTGAGATGGTTCACCTCGGTGCGACCATCCTCGTCGCGTTCGGCACGCTGATGAGTGCCTTCTGGATCCTGGCTCTCAATTCGTGGATGCAGACACCTGCCGGCTACGAGATCGTGGGCGGGCAGTTTCACGCCCGCAGCTGGCTGGAGATCGTCTTCAATCCTTCATTCCCCTATCGCCTGGTCCACATGGTGCTCGCATCCGCGCTGACCTGTGCATTCCTGTTGATCGGGATCAGCGCCTGGCAGCTGCTGAAAGGCGTCGCGACCACCAGTGCGTCACGGGTGCTGCGGACCGGGCTGATCCTGGCCGCGCTGGCGGCGCCGGCACAGATGGTGGCGGGCGACTTTCACAGGCTCAATACGCTCAAATATCAGCCGCAGAAGATCGCGGCGGTCGAGGGCATTTGGGAAACTACGCGCGGTGCGCCGCTGCTGCTGTTCGCGATCCCGGATGATGCGGCGAAAACGAACCGTTTCGAGCTGGCGGTGCCGAAGCTCGCGAGCCTGATCCTCCGGCACGATCCCGACGGGGAGCTCAAGGGGCTGAACGAGTTTCCATCCGCTCATCCGCCGGTCCTGCCGCTGTTCTGGTCGTTTCGCATCATGGTGGGCACCGGCATATTGATGCTGCTCGTCAGCTGGATCGGCCTGTGGCGCCATTGGTGCGACGGCTGGGATGTCGCCAAAATGCCGCGGCCGATGCTGCGGATATTTGCGGGCATGACCTTTGCCGGCTGGGTTGCGACCATAGCCGGATGGTACGTCACGGAGATCGGCCGGCAGCCCTTCATCGTCTCCGGTCTGGTTCGAACCGCGGATGTCGCTTCGCGGGTCCCGTCATCGAGCATCGCAGTGACATTCTCCCTCTATATCGCGCTCTATCTTGCGTTGCTCGCCTCCTATATCGGCGTGCTCAAATACATGGCCGAGACCGCCGACAAGAAGTCGTATGCCGGCGCGCCGGCCGGCCTGCCGGGGGAGCCGCAGCCATACCAGCGCCAGGGGGAATTCGCATGACTTCGATGTCGTTCGATGAATTGCTGCCGCTGATCTTCGTCGGCTTGATGGGCGTGTCACTGCTCGTCTATGTCGTGAGCGACGGATACGATCTCGGCGTCGGCATGCTGATGCACCGGGCCACCCCCGAGGAGCGGGACACGATGGTTGCGTCCATCGGTCCGTTCTGGGACGCCAACGAGACCTGGCTGGTGCTGGGCGTCGGTCTTCTGCTGATTGCATTCCCGAAGGCCCATGGACTGGTGCTGTCGGAGCTATACCTGCCGACCACGCTCATGCTGGTCGGCCTGATCCTGCGCGGCGCAGCCTTCGATTTCAGGGTCAAGGCCAGGGCCAGCCGCAAGGTGATGTGGGACCGCCTGTTCATCGCGGGCTCAATGCTTGCCTCCGTCTGCCAGGGCTGGATGCTTGGCCGCTATATCAGCGGTTTCGGCCAGGGCTGGAACTATCCGATCTTTGCCGGCGCCATCGCAGTCGCGCTGCCGATGGCCTACGCGCTGCTCGGCGCCACGTGGCTGGTGATGAAGACGGATGGCGCACTGCAGGGCAAGGCGATCGAGTGGAGCAAGATCGCCTGGCCGCCCATGGTCCTTGGCCTGATCCTGATTTCCATGGCAACTCCGTGGATCAGCGAGACCGTTCGCGAGCGGTGGTTCACCTTGCCGGCAATCATTGCCGTGGCATCGATCCCGGTGACCGCGGGGATTGCGCTCGTGACCGTACGCGTGGTGCTCGGCTCGTCCGCGGTGCGCGGCGCGCTCTGCTGGCTGCCGTTCGCCTTGCTCGTGCTGGTTTTCTTGCTGAGCTTTCTCGGCCTCAGCTACAGTATCTATCCCTTCGTGGTGATCGACAGGCTCACGGTTTGGGAGGCTGCCAGCAGCCCGGATTCGCTTAAGATCATCCTGATCGGGGTCTGTCTCACGCTGCCCGTCATCGTCGCCTATACCGGATTTTCCTATCGCGTATTCCGGGGCAAAACCATAGAGTTGGACTATGCGTGAGCCATCGTTTGCCATGGCCGACGCTCCTCGGTTGGTCCTGGTCGACAAGATGACGGAGATTCCATTCCCGGTGAGCCTCAAAAGGAGGTCTGAAGTCGGTTCGACCGCGCCCAGCTCCATGCGTTGGCTTGTTCGCGGAATAGTTGCTCTCGCCTTGGTCACAGCCGCTTCGTGGCTCGGATACGCCCTGGCGTTCCAACGGGGACTTGGCCATCTGCACGTTGCCGCTCAGCAGCGGCTTGCGGTGGAAGCCGCGAGGCTCGACGGTTATTTATCCAGATTTGAATATTTGCCGTCGCTGCTGGAGACATCGCCGAGCGTCTTCAAGTTGCTCGGCGATCCCGCCGATCCCCCGCTGCAGCAATCGGTCAGCATGTATCTGAAGTCGATCAACCTGCTTGCCGGGGCTGACAATCTTTACGTTCTCAGCGTCTCGGGTGAAGCCTTGGCCGCAGCCGACTTCGATGACGCCGGCACGCCGGTCGGCCGCAATCTCTCGTATCGCCCCTATGTGAGCGAGGCACTCGCGCGTGGTCGGGGCGCGTTTTTCGGTGTCGGCATCACCAGTGCACGCGCCGGCTATTATCTCTCCTACGCCCTGAAGGAGGGCGGGGCCACCAAGGGGATCGCCATCGTCAAGATCAATCTGGATTCGTTCGAGCGCGGATGGCGCGACCTTCCCGGCGACGCACTTCTCCTCGACGAACGGGGCGTGACGATCCTCGCCTCGCGCGAGGCGTGGCGCTATCGCCCGATCGCGGCGCTGTCGCGCGAGATTCTCGACGATATTGCGCGGTCCAAGCCTTATGCGGATTACAATCTGACGCCACTCGATTGGACCGTCGTCGCGCGATCGGAAGGCGGGGCGGCACGCGTCGCGACCGGCAATGGAACGGCCTATACAATCAGCGAGCTTCCGATCAATCGGGGCCTCTGGAAGCTCGTCCTCCTCGATGACGAGGCGCCAATCCGGCAGACGGCCCTGATGATCGGCACGCTGTCGGGGCTTGCCTCCGTCGTTGGCTTGCTGGCGCTGGGGCTCGTGGTGCAACGGCGCAGAGAGATGAGGCAACGCTTGGCCAACCAGGCCGCATTGCAGGCGGCGCACGACATGCTCGAGACCAGGGTGCAGGAACGAACCGCCGAGCTGCGCGCGGCGCAGGATGAGCTGGTTCATGCCGGCAAGCTGGCGGCCCTCGGACAGATGTCGGCTGGCATTGTGCATGAACTGAATCAGCCCCTGGCTGCGCTGCAGACGGCAGCCGACAACGCTGTCCTCCTCGTCGATCGCGGCTCGATCGCCGACGCTCGCGGCAACCTCACCCGGATCGGTGAGCTGGTACGCCGGCTCGGGCGGCTGACCGGCCAGCTCAGGGTTTTCGCCTACAAGTCAAGCAGTCCCCTTGGCGCGATTTCGGTCGAACAGGCCGTGAGCGAGACGCTCAAGATATTCGCCGCGCGCATCAAGGAGAGTGGCGTCAGCGTCGCCACGAATATCGAGGCCGACCTTAATGTCGTTGCCGACCAGACGAGGCTCGAGCAACTGCTGTGCAACATCGTGGCGAACGCGCTCGATGCGGTCGAGGGCGTCGAACGAAAGTCGATTGTGATCCGGGCCACCAGGGAGGAGGGGCATGCCGCCCGCTGCCGCATCGCCATCAGCAATAGCGGGCCCTCAATCGCCCCCGACGTCCTTAGGCGTATGTTCGAGCCGTTCGTGACGACCAAGCCCGCGGGCAAGGGCCTCGGTCTCGGCCTGATGCTGTCCAACCACATTGCGCGTTCTTTTGGCGGCGCACTGCACGGCCGAAATCTTCCTGATGGCGCCGAATTTGTCGTGATCCTTCCCTTGGCCGAGATGACAGAGGCGGCTTCGCATGGGCGATGACCAATCCATTGGCGTGATCTACGTCGAGGACGACGAGGACGTCCGCATCGGCGGCGTCCAGGCGCTCGAACTAGCGGGATTCTCGGTCTCGGGCTTCGCCGCGGTCGAGACCGCCAACGCATCCGTGCGCGCCGACATGCCCTTTGTCGTGGTCTGTGACGTGCGGCTGCGCGGGAAGAGCGGCCTGGATTGGCAGGCCGATCTGCGCAGGCTGGATCCGGACCTGCCCGTGATCCTGATCACCGGACACGGCGATATCTCAATGGCCGTGCAGGCGATGCGAAACGGTGCCTACGACTTCATCGAGAAGCCGTGCTCATCCGAGCAACTCGTATCCGTCGTACGAAGGGCGGCCGAAAAGAGACGCCTAACTCTCGAGGTTCGCTCGCTGCGGTCCGCGCTGTCGGACCGCCAGGCGATCGAGGCGAGCCTGCTCGGCCGGTCGCCGCAGATCCAGGAAGTGCGCAGGCTGGTCTCCACTCTGGCATCGACCAATGTCGACGTGACGATCTACGGCGAGACCGGCACCGGCAAGGATGTGGTTGCGCGTTGCCTGCACAATCACAGTGGGCGGCGCGCCGGCAATTACGTCGCCGTCAATTGCGGCGGCCTGCCTGAATCGTTGGTCGAGAGCGAGCTGTTCGGCCACGAAGTCGGAGCCTTCACCGGAGCCACCCGCCAGCGCATTGGCAAGATCGAGTATGCCAATGGCGGAACGCTTTTTCTCGACGAAATCGAGAGCATGCCGCTGAGCGTTCAAGTGAAGTTGCTCCGGTCGTTGCAGGACCGGTCGATCGAGCGCGTCGGAACCAACAAGCCGATCGCGGTGGATTGCCGGGTGGTCGCCGCGAGCAAGACGAATTTGTTCGAGTTGAGCGAAAAAAAGCTGTTTCGCGCCGATCTCTATTACCGCCTCGGCGTCGCTTTCATCGAACTCCCCCCGCTTCGCGAGCGCCGTGAAGACATTCCCCTGTTGTTCGAGCATTTCACGCTGGACGCCGCGAGGCGGTTCGAACGTGATGCGCCGATCTTGGAGGAGCAGACGATGTCCGCTCTGCTGGCCTATTTCTGGCCCGGAAATGTACGCGAGCTTCGCAATGTCGCCGACCGATTCGTGCTGGGGGTCCTCGACGGCAAGGCGATCAACAAATCGGGGTTTGGCACGTCGGATCTGTCGTTGCCGCGACAGCTCGAGAACATCGAGCGATCGATCATCGAGGACGCGCTGCGGCGCAAGCAGGGCGACGTGCAGGCAACCGCAACGCTTTTGGGCATTCCGAAGCAGACCTTGTACGACAAGATCAAGCGGCTCGCCGTGAACGTCGATGGCATCCGCGAAGGGTCGATCGTTCGCTCCGGAACCTGACGTTCCCGGGCAATCGTGCCGTGCGGGCAGGCGGATGTGGCATGCGCACGGCGAAGAATGAAAAGGGCGCCGAATAGAAGCCGCCCGGTCGAAACGCAATACATCATCGTGGTTGCAGAGTGAGGGAAATCCAATGGATCGGCCATTCAATATGCCTGATGAGTTCGTCGACGCGTTCGCGAAGGCGGGCGCGAGCTTGTGGCGATCGCTGGGGTGGCCGGCAAGCGATGAACGCGACGGCGCGGCGATCAGCTCGTCTCTGGCGTCTTCAGGACGAGTCGCCGGGTTGCAGGCCGACTATCTGAAGGGCCTGTACCAACTCACAGAGCACTTCATGACCTCCGCGGCAGGTGGGCAGGCCGATGGGGGCGTCGAACCAGCGCGCGGCGACCGCAGGTTCAGCAGCACGGAGTGGCGGGCGAGTCCGCTCTACAGCCTGTTTAAGCAATCCTACCTGTTGAATTCGCGCTACTGCACCGACTTTGTCGAAGCCCTGGAGATGGAAGCCCCGTGGGTCGGTCAAAATCCCCCGGGTATGGTCACTTGAAACTCCCCCACCTGATGATCGCCGTCAGCGCCGCTGAACAGCAGTAGCCGGTCAGGCAGGACGTTTATGTTCGACCCCTTTAGCCAGCAAGGGGCCGGGGAGTTGAACGTCTTGAAGCGACATCTGCAAAGCACCGTACTTACATTACTTGATCGCAACACCAGCCAGCGCGAGATTCACCGGCTGACGGGTGTCGATCGCAAGACGATCCGGCGTTATCAGGCGCTGCGGGCCGGTGCGGAGGCAAATTCCCCCGGGGAAGTGACCACCGGCTCGGTGAGCGCGGACGGCCAAATTCCTCCACCCCGACCACCGGCTTTTGGGACATCGGAAGCGACGGTCACCAGCAGCCTGGCCCGTTCGGCTTGCGAAGCGCATCGGACGTGGATCGAAGAACAGGTCCGGCTGAAGCGGAACGCGCAGGCGATTTACCAGGACCTGGTTGATCAATTTGGCTTTCCGTCCAGCTACCAGAGTGTCAAGCGGTTTGTGCGCCGGTTGCGGCACGCTGATCCTGAGCAGTTTGATCGTCTTGAGTTCCTCCCCGGCGAGGAAGCTCAGGTCGACTATGGCGAGGGCGCGCCGACGGTTGATCCGAAGAGCGGGCGGTACCGTCGTCCCCGCCTGTTCGTGATGACGCTACGCTACTCGCGGCGCAGCTTCCGGCGGGTAGTCTGGAAGTCCAGCCAACAAGTCTGGGCGCAGCTCCACGAAGAGGCGTTCCGGTATTTTGGCGGGGTCCCCAGCTATGTCGTGCTCGACAACCTGAAGGAAGGCGTCCTCAAGCCGGATTTGTACGAGCCCCAGCTCAACCCGATTTACAGCGCGATGCTGGCTCATTACGCCGTGGTCGCCGATCCCGCGCGCGTGGCCGATCCAAATCGGAAAGGATGCGTCGAGAATGCGATTCAACATACCCAGGGCACTGCGCTGGCCGGACGGCGCTTCGAGACGCTGGAGGCGCAAAACGAGTTCTTGAGGCACTGGGAGGAGAACTGGGCTTCCAAACGCATCCACGGCAGCACGCGCCGTCAGGTCGAGGCGATGTTCCAGGAAGAGAAGCCGCACCTGCGGCCGCTGCCTGTCGCTCCCTTCCGCATCTTCACCGAAGTCGTCCGGACTGTCTGCGACGACACCACCGTACGCGTCGACAACAGCTATTACGCCGCGCGGCCCGCGCCGATCGGCAGCCAGGTCGTCGTGCGCATCTACACCACCACGATCGAGATCCGTGATCGCCACACCCGTGCGCTGCTGCGTGTTCATTCCCGGATGGCGCACCCCGGTTCTGTCGTCCTGCCGACCAGCGAACGGCCGTTCAACCCGTCGCGGCAAACCGCCGTGCTGCTGGCGAGCGCCGAGCGCATCGGACCGCAGACCAGGGCCTTGTGCCAGCAGGTGTTCGACACCGAAGGGCGCCCCGGACAGCGCGCGATGTGGGGCATTGTCGGGCTGGGCCGGAAGTATCCGGCGCGGCTGGTCGAGCAGGCCTGCGCGCACGCCATCGACAACCGCATCTACCGCTACAAGCACGTGCGTGCGACCGTCGAGCGGTTGTTCGAACAGGCGATCGAGCAGGTTGGAGTGACGCCACAGCCGGCATCGCCGCTCACCCAGGATCATCCGCTGATCCGTACCCCCGCGGAATACGGCGACCTCTTCAGCCGCGCTGTGCGGCGCGACGCCGACGACAATGGTCGGCAGGCCGAGGCTCACGACGATCACGCCACGGCAATCCGCGCTCGTGTCGCCTGCGCAACCCCGGCCAACTCCGGCGCCACGAGCGCTCCCGCTGCACCTTCTCACCTTAAACTGGAGACCTAGCCACATGATGACCATGCCGGAAATTGAGCGTTGCCTACGACAGCTGCGCCTGTCGGGTGTCCGCGACACGCTGCAGACGCGCGTGCTCCAGGCGCAGGGCGCCAACCAGCCCTTCCTCGAGACCTTCTCCCTTATCCTGCAGGATGAACTGGACCGTCGTCAGTCCCGTCTTATCGAGCGGCGATACCAGCAATCCGGGCTCGACGAAAAGCTGACGCTCGCCGAGTTCGACTGGTCCTTCAATCCCAAACTGCCACGTCAGACCTGCTTCCAGCTCCACACCCTGGCGTTCATTGCCGCTGGCGAGAACGCTCTGCTTGTTGGCAAACCTGGCACCGGGAAGTCGCACATCGCCAAGGCGATTGCCTATCAGGCGATCCTGCAAAGCCACAAGGTCCAGTATCTTGAGACCGACGACTTCTTCCACCGCTACGCCCTGAACTCTCCGGCACAACGCGAGGTCCGGCTGCGAACCATCATCGACTGCGATCTCCTCGTGCTGGACGATCTATTCCTCGCACGCGCCATCCCCGACGACGCCGGCACTTTGCTGCAGACCCTGATCCATCAGCGTTACAAACTGCGCCGCAGCGTCATCGTCACCTCCAATCGCGTCGTGCAGGATTGGGGGGCATACCTTGGGGACAACACTATGAGCACGACGATCCTCGATCGCCTTATGCATCATTGCCATCTGCTTGAGTTCGACGGACGCAGCTATCGGCTCAAAGAAGCCGCTGAAGCTCTTGCCCGGGAAACAAACTCAAACTAACAGTCCCTTGTCCTGCCTCGCGGGTGGAGGAATTTGACTGACCACACCCGGAGGAATTTGAAGTGACCCGCGGGGGAAGAAAAGGAAAAAAATCGGCTGCGCTTCTTCACGCGCCAACTCGTCGAAGCGATGAGCCCGACCAATTTCATCGCCACCAATCCCGATGTGATCAAGTTGGCGACCGATACCGATGGTCAGAGCCTCAAGACCGGCCTGGACAATCTGGTGGCGGATCTGGGCAAGGGCAATTTGACCATCACGGACGAGACGGCATTCGAAGTCGGAAAGGACGTTGCGACGTCCAAAGGCGCTGTCGTGTTCGAGAACGAGCTGTTTCAGCTCATTCAATACGAGCCGGCAACCGAGCAGGTGGCCGCACGGCCCTTGCTGATCGTGCCGCCCTGCATCAACAAGTTCTATATCCTGGACCTGCAGCCGGCCAATTCCTTCGTCCGGTTTGCCGTTGAGCACGGCCAGACCGTGTTCGTGGTGTCCTGGCGCAATCCAGACGCTTCCTGCGGGCATTTTCGCTGGGATGACTATGTCGAACACGGTGCGATGCGGGCCATCGAGATCGTCCAATCGATCTCGGGTGCCGACAAGATCAATGTCGTCGGCTGGTGTGTCGGAGGCACCATCCTGTCGTCGGCGCTCGCAATCCTGCGGACGCGCGGCGACGAAAAGGTCGCGAGCGTCACCCTGCTGACCACCATGCTCGATTTCCGCGAGCCGGGCGATCTCGGCGTGTTCGTGGATGAAGAGAGCGTACGCCAACGCGAGCAGACCATCGGCAATGGCGGTATCTATCGCGGCGCAGAACTGGGGTTCGTCTTCCAGACCCTGCGTTCGAAAGAACTGATATGGCCGAATGTGGTCAACCATTACTTGAAGGGAAAGCCGCCCGAGCGCTTCGATCTCCTGTTCTGGAACGCGGATGTCACCAATCTGCCCGGCCCCATGTATTGCTGGTACATCCGCAACATGTATCTGGAGAACAATCTGCGGCATCCGCGCAAATTGACGATGTGCGGCACACCGGTGGATCTAGGGCGGGTGGATTTGCCAGCTTACGTTCTGGCGACCGTTGAGGATCACATCGTGCCCTGGCGGTCCGCCTACCGCACGACAGGCCTGTTTCGCGGCGACACCCGCTTTGTTCTCGGTGCGAGCGGGCACATTGCCGGCGTGATCAATCCGGCATCGAAGAACAAGCGGAGCTATTGGGTTTCGGACCAGCGCTGCGATGAGCCGGCGACGTGGCTGGCGGGTGCGGACGAGAAGCCGGGCAGCTGGTGGAACGATTGGATCGCTTGGCTCAAGCCGCGGTCGGGAGAGCAACTGCCGGCCCGCACCCAACTCGGCAACAACCTCTATCCGCCAGGCGAATCTGCCCCCGGTCGATACGTGAAGGCGAAAGCGGTCTGAAGATCGGCCCGGTACGCGGGCCCGCGAGCGAGAATGACGTCCTGCCAGTTTCTCCCTCGACTTTCGCCGATACGCTTTCCGGGAAGAGCCGCGTTAGACTAGGCTAGGAGACCGGATGAGATGTCGGAGGTTTTGTCGGTGTGGGGAAAGGCGGTAGCGCGCTCCTGTGACTCGAACCGACGTTTCGACTGTCTCGATCTGCCAACCACCACGTCTCTGGTGGTTGGATTTCCTTCTGTAAGCTATTGATCTCAAACGATCGGATTTTGATTCAGTTGGAAGATTTCTCCTGAGAAAACAACGGTGGTAGCGTGCCTCTTAATCAGCGGCTCGTTCCTAGCGCCAACTCGTCTACGGTGTTGAAGAGAGCTGGCCCCGCAAATTCGGACAGTAGCTTGAGTGGATTTTCTGCCTGACAGCGGCGAGGATTCTTGCTGCGAATCAGGAGCGAAGATGACGAAGAAGAGCCGCCGGACGCATTCTCCGGCATTCAAGGCGAAGGTTGCTTTGGCTGCGGTCAAAGGCGACAAGACACTGGCGGAGCTGGCGCAACTGTTTGATGTTCATCCGAACCAGATCACGATCTGGAAAAACCAGCTCCTGGAAGGCGCCGCCGGCGTGTTTGGGCATGACAAGACATCGGCCGAGACGCCGGTCGATTTGAAGGCGTTACATGCCAAGATCGGCGAGCTGGCGTTGGAAAACGATTTTGTGTCCGGCGCGCTCACCAAGGCGGGCCTGCTGAGCGCAAAGCGATGATCGACCGCGATCATGATCTTTCTATCGTGCGCCAGGCGAAGGTCCTGAAGCTGGCTCGCAGCACGGTCTACTATGAACCTCGGCCAGTTTCGGCCGAGGACCTTGCCTTGATGCGTCGGCTCGATGAGCTGCATCTCGATTATCCCTTCGCGGGAGCGCGTATGCTGCGATCGTTGCTGCGGCGGGAGGGCGTATACGCCGGTCGCCGCCACATCGCGACGCTGATGAAGCGCATGGGGATCGAGGCGGTCTATCGTCGCCCGAACACGAGCAAGCCGGCTCCGGGTCACAAGATCTACCCGTACCTGTTGCGCGGATTGAAGATCGAGCGGCCCGACCATGCGTGGGCAATGGACATCACCTACATTCCGATGCGGCGTGGCTTCGTCTATCTCGCGGCGGTCGTCGATGTGTTCAGCCGACGGGTCCTGGCCCATCGCGTCTCGATCACAATGGAGGCGGCCTTCTGCGTCGAAGCGGTCCAGGAGGCGTTGGCGAAGCACGGCAGGCCCGAGATTTTCAACACGGATCAGGGCAGCCAGTTCACCAGCCTCGAGTTCACCGATGTGCTGCTGGACGCGAAGATCGCCATCAGCATGGACGGCAAGGGCGCCTGGCGCGACAACGTGTTTGTCGAGCGGCTCTGGCGCACGGTCAAATACGAAGAAGTATATCTCCGCGCCTACGACAGCGTGTCCGAGGCGCGAGCGTCAATTGCCAAGTATCTGGCCTTCTACAATCAGGGACGCCCTCACTCGAGCCTTGACGGGCGCACGCCCGACGAGGCTTACTTCGGCACGCAAGCTATGGTGATGGCCGCATGACCGTCGCCGACGGTTTTGTCGTCGCTCTGGTCGGGCTACGCCCTCCCGACGCAACGACAAAACCGTAAAGCCCCGCGTTCAGCATAACCCGGCAGGAATCCACTTAAATCCAGCGGGGCGCTGTCCAAACAACCGGGGCCAGCTCTTTGCCGACGGTGTCTGGGACGCGACGCCGCTGGAGACAGAGCTGCTCAACCAGGCGGACCGACTCGTCGGCGGCAGGGATGCGGTGCTGGTTATTGATGACACCTCACTGCCGAAGAAGGGTGAGCGATCGGTCGGTGTTGCGGCGCAATACGCATCGGCTCTCGGTAAAACTGCAAATTGCCAAACGCTGGTGTCTTTAACGCTTGCGCGCGGCGAAGTGCCAGTGATGGTCGCGTTACGTCTCTTTCTGCCTGACAGCTGGACAAGCGACATGCCCCGTTTGAAGCGCGCTCGCGTGCCAATCGAACACCGAACGCCACGGTCCAAGCCGGAGATCGCTTTGGCCGAGATTGACCGCGCGATGGCAGCCAACATGCGCTTTGGATGTGTGCTGGCGGATGCAGGATACGGCCTCAGCGCACCGTTTCGACAAGGGCTAACAGAGCGCGGGCTGGCCTGGGCGGTCGGTATCCCTCGGCACCAGAAAGTGTATCCCGTCGATGTGAAGCTCATTTGGCCGATCACCAAAGTCCGTGGCAAACCACGAAAGCACCACGTGCCCGATATCTTATCGATTGCGGCAGAACAAATGCTGGCCAGCGCCAAATGGAAAACCGTGAGTTGGCGTAGCGGGACGAAAGGTCGGCTCAAAGGTAAACGGTACGAGAGGCCCACGGAGCCACGGACTTGGTGCGGACGGCCTACGCACCGCGCTTGAAGCGTATAGGCATCCAGAACTGCCGGAGGGCCTCGACGGTTGCTGGAATGTTGCGCCAGGCGTTTTGGATGATGGGCTGCGTTCCCAGCGTGCGCCGGGCCGGGGGTAGCAAGGGTCGACCGGCGTCGTCGATGCAATGGACCAAGATCGGCCGCAGCATAAGGTGTTCGGTTCCATTCGGGGGGAGAAGCCGCGACCAGACGAGAAGCCGAAGCTTCATGACGGCGTAGAAGCCCATGCACCAGGGCTGCGGGTCGACTTCGCCGTCCGGTGATCGCACGAACAGCGGCTCGAAGCTCTCCGGTCTCGTCGACAGCGTCTCGCTGATAGCGTTGTGGCGCATCAGCGTGGCGGCGATTGCCGAGAACTCCTCGGTGTCGTGATTGAAGGCGTCGGGATCTACGCCGAGGAGCGGGCACACCCATTCCTCGGACGCCATCGAGACCGGCCCGGCGACGACCGCGGCCACCGCGCCATCGAGCATGGAGAGCGACGTCGCCCGCGGATGCCGAAGCGTCGGCGACCTGGCGCGCTTGCTGATCCATTGCCCGAGCCGTTCGAACGACATGGCATAGTCCGCCATCGTCGTCTTGCGTGCTTTTCGCGTTCCCCGCCCTTGCTTCGGCTTCGTCATGCCACGGCCCGCTTTTCGGCTTCGCGTGCGGCCTTCCAGTTCCAGGCCAGAAGTTCGTGAAGCTGGTTGGTCTTCGTGGCGCCGCTCACCATGCGATCGAGAACGTCGACGAGATACGCCTCGGGGTCGAGGCCATTCAATTTCGCTGTGTTAAGAAGCGAAGCGAGTATCGCCCAGGTCTCGCCCCCGCCTTCGTCACCACTGAACAACGAGTTCTTTTTTCCGATCGCAATTGGCCTGATCGATCGTTCGACCGTGTTGGTGTCCGGCTCGAGCCGCCCGTCATCCAGGAACGTCGTCAGGCCCTGCCAGCGTTCGAGCATGTAGTCGATCGCCTTGATGAGCGTCGAGCGGCGGGAGATCCCGTCCTTCACCGCGATCAGACGGGCCCTCAACGCCTCCATCAGCGGCTTCGTCTCGGCCTGTCGCGTCGCGCGGCGTTCCCCAGCATCGAGACCGCGGATCCTCTCCTCGATCGCGTAGACGGCCGCAATGCGCTCGATGACCTCCGCGGCGAAGGGTGAGTTCGTCGTCTTGTGCACCCTCACGAAGTTGCGGCGCGCGTGAACGAGACAATACGCCAGCTGGATCTGGCCCGACATCATCGCATCGCCCGCCAGCGAGGCGTAGGCGGCATAGCCGTCGACTTGCAGCACGCCTTCGAAGCCGGCTAACTGCGCCACGATCTCCTTTTTGCCGCGACCACCTGCGAACACGTAGGCGACCGCCGGCGGCGCCGGCCCCTTCCACGCCCGATCGTCCGTCGCGTGCGCCCAGAACTGGCAGATCCTCGTGCGGCCGCGTCCCGGATCGAGCACTGGCATCGGCGTCTCGTCGCAGAACAGCCGCTCGAAGCCGTGCATAGTCTTCAGTTGCAGATCGTAGAGGCCCCTGACCAGCCACGCCGCGCTCCCCATCCAGCGCGCCAGCGTCTGACGGTCGACGACGACACCCTGACCCGCCAGGATCTGCGTCTGGCGATAGAGCGTCGATTGCCAGGCATATTTGGCCGCGGCGATATGCGCGATCAGCGCCGTCGTTGCCATGCCGCCCTCGACGAGCCGCGCCGGTGCCGGGGCCTGGACAATCGGGCCCTCACAGGAGCGGCAGGCGTATTTTGGACGGATCGTGCGGAGCACGCGCAGCCACGCGGGAACCCGATCGAGCGCTTCGCTGCTCTCCTCGCCGATCCGATGCATCTGACCCGTGCAGCACGGGCACAGCGTGGACGCCGGCTCGATCACCCGCTCGACCCGAGGCAGATGCGCCGGCAGCGCGCCGATGTTGCGCTTCGCTTTGCGCCGCTCCGGCCGCGGCGCGTCCGGTTTGTCGTCATTGGCCGGGAGCTGTGAGCCGGCGGTCCGTTCCAGATCAAACGCGATCTGTTCGGCGCAGACGATCGCCGCGCGCTCCGATCGTGCGCCGAAGATCAGGCTCTTCAACGTGGCGATCTCTGCGCGCAGATCATCGTTCTCGCCTTCGAAAGCCAGCACCATCTCGGCAAGAGCCGCAGGGTCAGAGGGGAGATCTTCGGGGCGAAGCGCCATATCGCAGAGCTACACGAACGCACTCGCAATCGCCAGCAAAACAAGACGCTTCAGGCAACCTTCGTCGGCCGCTTCGTCACCTTCGGGACCACACGCGACCACTCCGCAAGACCTTCAATCAGCATCGCCAGTTGCGCCCCCGTCACCGGCATCGTACCCTCGCGAACAGGTGGCCAGGCAAAGCCCCCATTCTCCAGCCACTTCGTCGCTAGAACCATTCCCGAGCCGTCAAAAACCAGTAGCTTCAAACGATCCGATCGCTTCGATCGGAAGACATAAACGTCACCGCTGTAGGGCTTGCCGCCTAATCCCTCCGCTACCAGCGCGACAAGGCCATGAACGCCTTTACGAAAGTCAATCGGCTGCGTCGCGACGAACACACGGACCATTGGACCGAAAGAGATCATCGCGTCGATCTCACCGCCGCCAGCACGCGCTCCAGCGTCGCGGCGTCGACGCCGACGGGCACGCGCACCGTCGCGCCCGCGATCATCACCTCGATCCGCTCGGCCGGATCCGTCAGAACATGCGCCTTATCGATCGCGTTCGGCTGCGCCTCGACGGCGGCCTGGAGCCTGACTTGCACGAACTGCGGCGCTTCGCTCGACGCGAGCCGCGCCTGGCGCCGCCACACACTGAGCAGTCCCCGGTTCACCCCGTTGCGTCGAGCCACCTCGGAAATGCTCGTCTCCGGATCGGCACTCTCGGCCACGATCCGCGCCTTCTCCGCATCGCTCCAACTGCGCCGTCGCCTCTCCCCTGTGATCACCTCGATCCGCTGATAGGAGGCGGCATCATGCCCGTCTTGATGTCTGTCTTGATGCATGGAACGAGCGTCCCTCGCGTTGTCAAATCCACGCGCGAGTCTCGCTCATCCCGTCCACCTAAACGAGGTGGGGTCGTCGTACCGCTATCGTTTGTCGAGCGGCTCTGGCGCACGGTCAAATACGAAGAAGTATATCTCCGCGCCTACGACAGCGTGTCCGAGGCGCGAGCGTCAATTGCCAAGTATCTGGCCTTCTACAATCAGGGACGCCCTCACTCGAGCCTTGACGGGCGCACGCCCGACGAGGCTTACTTCGGCACGCAAGCTATGGTGATGGCCGCATGACCGTCGCCGACGGTTTTGTCGTCGCTCTGGTCGGGCTACGCCCTCCCGACGCAACGACAAAACCGTAAAGCCCCGCGTTCAGCATAACCCGGCAGGAATCCACTTAAATCCAGCGGGGCGCTGTCCAAACAACCGGGGCCAGCTCTGTGCTTTTGCCAAGGCCGTTGGGTCCATATTTGATGTTCAGCGTGCCTTTCAGCACGCTAATTTCGGCACGATCCACGCTGTTGCAGTTACTGATGACTACTGTTAGTTGGGTCAACCCGCATTCTCCGCTTCCAAGAAGGAGAGACTATGAACCTAAAGCTCTGATCTACACGCAGCAGGTAAGCTCAATCCCCAAGAAAACTCAAAGTATCAGCGGAGTTAGGGCGCCTCGGACGTTTTCCGCGTTTTGGCTGGCTGTGATTGCTGGCATGTCCGCTTGGGGTTGCGGCTAGGGCGGCCCAAATGACGGAGTGAAGCGCTGCTGGCATTCAAAGTCTCATACGCGACGTCTGCGTAAGGTCAAAAAATGAGCCCTCGACCTACGGTTCGAATGTTTATACCGTAGAACGCCGCCGCACGTCATCGAGGCCGCTGTCTTGCGAATGCATCAGCTGCCCAACGTGTCACGCCCAGGAGACCGGTCGGCTTCGCCGTCGGCCGATGCAGCGCTCCGTGGTTCACGATCTGAACGCGCTATCGGGCCATTCCGACAAGGGTAAAACCTGTTGGGGATTCAATGCAGGTTTGAAGACATGTTTGTCGGAATAGCCATTGATTTTACTGGGGAATCATACGCCTCTTAATCAGCGGGTCCCAGGTTCGAGCCCTGGTGCGCCCACCATATAAATCAAGACCTTAGCGAGAAAGACCGTTTGAGACGACCGAACTAAAACGGTTTTCCAAACGGTGTTTTTTTGAGCTTTCGCTCGGCTGGCTCTCGATAATGTGAAGCGCCGGCAATCCTTTTCGAGAAGCGAATGAGCCTAGCCAAGCTGTTGCAGGCGCGACCGCGCCGCAACTGTCGGCCCTCTTGATCGTCGGCTCCGTGAACTATGCACATTTGCCAGCCCCCTTGGGGTGGTTTCCATCTGAATATTTGACCGAACTTAAGCGGTGGCAAAGCGATTCATAATCCGCAGGGGTCTTGGAGGCGCGGGATCATGCTGCGCGCTTGCGGGCCTTCGTCTTCTTGTCGAGATGGGCTTTCTCTAAAGGGGCTCGCGCGCCCGGACCCGGATGTACATGTACCTCTTTGGCCGAAAGTCGCTCGCCGCATTCCGAGCATACCATCACGGGATCGAACATCTTGCCGCACTTTCGATGTTGATGCAGCAGGGGGCGTCCGCGCACGTCGACCATATGGACGTCGCCCCAGTGCACGATCGCCATCATGATCGGATAGAGGTCGAGGCCCTTCTGCGTTAGGATGTATTCGTGCCGTTTGGGGGCTTCCTGATAGGGAATGCGGCGCAGGACGCCTTGGCGAACCAGCTTCTTCAGCCGTTCGGCGAGCAGATGGCGGGTGATACCGAGCGCCGATTGAAAACCCTCGAAGCGCCGCGTGCGCAGAAAACATTCCCGGAGGATCATCAGCGTCCAGCGGTCGCCGATCACGCCGATGGTGCGAGCCATCGAACACGCTTCTTCCTCAAGTTCGTCCCACTTCATTCCTGCCCTCCGGTCGTTCGGCGACCATTCCCTCGAATCATCCCAGGAAACCGTAGCCCTGGCTACCATTCTAGATAGGTACTAGATTCCAAACAATACCCCGGCGATCGGCTCAAACTAGCAGAATTCCGCATGGATTTGACAGTGCGATTTTAGAACTGTATGAACGAGTTGTAGCCTGCTGCCGCCTCACGGGCGATCGGCCCGGCCATTCACTTCGCGCTGCGGGAGGAGCCGACATGTCCCTGAAAGTTGAATTCCACTTCGATTTCGGCAGCCCGAACGCCTACCTGGCGGAGCTGGCGCTTCCCGGCATCGAACGCCGCACCGGCGTAAAGTTCGATTATGTCCCGGTGCTGCTCGGCGGCATCTTCAAGGCGACCGGCAACATGTCGCCGTTCGACTCGCTCCGCGGCATCAAGAACAAGCCGGAGTACAATGCGCTGGAGACCCAGCGCTTCATCCGGCGTCATAACGCCACCAAGTTCCATTCCAATCCGTTCTTTCCGATCAACACGCTGATGCTGATGCGCGGCGCCGTCGCGGCCCAGTTCGAGGGCGTGTTCGAACCTTATTTCCGCGCCGCCTACCATCACATGTGGGAAGAGCCGAAGAAGATGGACGACCTCGAGATCTTCCGGCAGGCGTTCATCTCCTCCGGTATCGACATCGACCGGCTGATCGCACGCGCCCAGCAGGACGACGTCAAGAAGGGGCTGATCGACCGGACCACCGACGCCGTCAATCGTGGATCGTTCGGTTCGCCGACGTTCTTCGTCGGCAAGGAAATGTTCTTCGGTAAGGACCAGCTTCGCGATGTCGAGGAATCGCTCGTCGAGCAGACCAGCCAGCCGGTTTCGAAGTCGGCCTAGACGTGTAGGGCCGGGCGAGTGTCTCGTCCGACGCGGTCGGCCCCATAACAAAGCAAAAATTCAGGAAGAATACCCATGCCTGGCCCACTCAGCGGCGTTCGCGTTCTCGATCTCACCGGCGTGGTGTCGGGTCCGTTCGCGACCATGTTTCTGGCCGATCAGGGCGCCGACGTGCTGAAGATCGAGCCGATCGGCGGCGATATCACCCGCCGCAGCCGCGCCACGATCGACAAGGACGGCGAGTTCTCCGCGCTGTTCATCTCGTCAAACCGCGGCAAGCGTTCGCTGTCGATCGACGTCAAGAGCGACGCCGGCAGCGAGGTATTGGCCAAGCTGGTGGCGCAGGCCGATGTGCTCGTGCAGAATTTCCGGCCCGGCACCATGGAGCGCCTCGGCCTCGGCGTCGACGAGTTGCGTCAGCGCCATCCGCGCCTGATCTATGTCTCGATCAGCGGCGTCGGCGACAGCGGACCTTATGTCAAGAAGCGGGTTTACGATCCGATCATCCAGGGCCTGTCGGGCTTTGCCGACATCCAGTCGCAGCCGGTGACCAACCGTCCGCAGATGATCCGTACCATCGTCTGTGACAAGACTACCGCGGTGTTCACCGCGCAGGCGGTGGCGGCAGCACTCTACGCCCGCGAGAAGACCGGGCAGGGCGATCACATCCAGGTCGCGATGCTTGATACGATGATCTCGTATCTGTGGCCGGAAGGCATGATGCAGTACACGGTGGTCGGCAAGGAAGCCACCGCCGCCGATCCCAACGACCGGCCCGATCTCGTGTTCAAGACCAGCGACGGCTACATCACTGCCGGCACGATTTCGGATTCGGAATGGCAGGGATTCTGCCGAGCCTCCGGCGATCCGGAACTGGCCAAGGATCCGCGCTTTGCGACTCCGTCGGCGCGTTCCGTCAATGCCACTGCACGCATCAACAAGATGGCGGAGTATATCGGGCAGCACACCACGGCCGAATGGCTGGAGCGGCTCGATGCCGCCGACGTTCCCTGCGCGCCGATTCTTCGGCGGGGCGAGATCATCCACAACGAGCAGGTGGTCGCTCGCGACATCATCGCCGAGTTCGACCAGCCGAAGGTCGGGCGGGTGCGGCAGCCAAAGCCGGCGGCGCGCTTCGAGGTCAATCCGGCCGCGATCGGCGGGCCGGCTCCGCGCGTCGGCGAGCACTCGCGCGAGGTGTTGCGCGATCTGGGTTACGACGACGGCGCCATCGACAAGATGGTGGCCGAGCGCAGCGTGCGCGTGGCGGTTTAGGCCGCCTCGCGCGAGCGGCTGCTAAGCTTTCGCCGGTGCGGGCACCGGCGTGATCGGCGCCAGCGGCACGTTGGCCTTCTTGGCGAGCTGATAGGCGTCCCGCGCCTGGATGCGTTCGAGATAGGGCTTTGCGTTGTCGCAGATACCAACGCCGTACAAGATGGCCCAATCCAGGCATGTCGTCAGCAGGATGTCGGCGCTGGTGAACTTGTCGCCCATCAGGAATTGCCTGCCATCGCCAAGCGCGACCTCGACATGGCGTAACTGCTGGCGAAAGTACTCGCCGGCCTGGGCGACGACTTCGGGCGCAATTCCGTAGATCGGCCCGAGCGCGTCAGCCCGATGCCGGCGCATCACGTAAAGGCTGGTTGAATCCAGCTCGGCGACGATAAAGAAGCACCATTCCAGCCACGCCGCATAGTCGCGCGGAGCTTCCGGAATCAGCGAGCGTTCCTTGGTCGAATACATCCGCGACAGGTAGGCCACGATCGCGGCGCTCTCGCCGATGGCGAAGTCGCCATCCTGCAGCAGCGGCACCTTCTGGCGCGGGTTGAGTTTGGTGTATTCGGCGGTCTTGGTCTCGCCGGTGCGCGGTCCGATCGGCTTTGTCGTATAGGCGAGGCCGAGTTCGTGCATGGCCCAATGCGGACGAATCGTGCGGCTGGTTCCGACGCCCCACAAGGTGAGGTCAGGTGCTGCGCTCATGTTACCACTTCTCCACGGACGGGCGCAGATCGAGCTCGTGGGTCCAGCCGTCGCGGCTCTGCTGGTGGGCGAACCAGTAGGCCTCGGCGATGGAGGAGGTCTTGGTCAGGCTGTCGGCGGGAATGTCGCTGGCCTCGATGCCCTTGGCGGCCTTCATGCGCTGATGGATCGCCGCGCTGTCGACGCCGGCGTCGATCAGGAGGTGCACGACGTGAATGTTCTTCGGCCCCAGTTCGCGCGCCATCGCCTGCGCCACCGCGCGCAAACCGAACTTCGCCGACGAGAACGCCGCAAATCCCTTGCCCCCGCGTACGCTGGCGGTCGCACCCGTAAAGAAGATGGTGCCGCGTCCGCGCGGCAGCATCACGCGCGCGGCTTCGCGCCCGACCAGGAAGCCGCCGAAGCAGGCGAGTTCCCAGGCCTTGAAGAAAAGCTTCTCGGTGGTGTCGAGCAGTGACTTGTTGACGTTCGAGCCGGCGTTATAGAGGCAGACTTCGATCGGCCCGATGTTGCTTTCGACATCGGCAAACAGCTTCTGCACTTCGGCTTCCTGACGGGCATCGACGCTGAAAGCATGGATCTTGTGACCCGCGGCCGTGAGCTCGTCCACTAGCCCCTGGGACTTGGCGGCATCGCGCCTGCAGATGCAGACGGTATAGCCGCCGGTGGCAAACCGCCGCGCGACCGCCGCGCCGATAGCGTCGCCCGCGCCCACCAATATCGCCACGCCACGGCTCTCCGCCATTCTGTCCCTCCATTGTAAGTTCTTATTTGGTACTATATTCGTAGCGGCTGGTGGCCTCCTTGTAAATGCGGTTTTCAAAATTCCGAGTATTGCGATACAAGCATAGTTGTTCCTTTCCGAGAGGGGCGTATCGAAATAGAGATTGACACGTTCCAAAAAAGAACTCTAACTGCACATCGAATATGTGCGCCGCACAGGCGGCCTACAAATGGTCGGGAGGTCAGTCGTGGCGAAGCTTTCAGAAACGATCAGCCTCGACGAGATCATTGTCGACTTGCCGCGCCGCATCCATGACGCGCCGGCAAGACAGGTTGCAAAAGCGCCGGATCGGATCGCGCTGGTCGAGGACGGCGCTTTCTGGACCTACGGCGAATTGAATCAGCGCGTCACTGAAACCGCCACCGTGCTGTCGTCGCTGGGAATCCGGCCCGGCGACCGCATGATCATCGTCAGCGAGAACTGTATCGCGCTGGCGGCCTTGCTGCTGGCGGCGAGCAAACTCGACGCCTGGGCCATCGTTGCCAATCCGAGGCTGTCGGCGCGTGAACTCGACCAGATCCGCGGCCACAGCGGCGCCCGCAGGATGTTGTTCACCTCTGGCATTTCGAAGGAAGCGGCGGCGCATGCCGCGCGCTATGGCGCCGAGCGGCGACAGGTGGGTCCGCTTGCCGAGATCGGCGTCGGCCCGCTCAACGAGAGCGCCGCCGTCGAGCCTGTCGTGGCCGATCCCGCCAAACAGGTTGCGGTCCTGATCTACACATCAGGGACGACGGGAACGCCGAAGGGCGTGATGCTGTCGCATGGCAATCTCCTGATCAGCGCCAGGACCACCGCGCATTTCCGCAAGATGACCGAGGGTGACAAGATCTATCTGGTCCTGCCGATCTCCCACATCGTCGGCATCTCGCTCCTGATCATGACGCTGATGGTCGGCGGCACGGTGCGGATGGTCAGCAAGTACGATCCGGCCGCGACCGCAAAAGCGATCGCGGAGGAGGGCGTGACCATCCTCAACGGTGTGCCCGCCACGTACCAGCGTCTGCTGGAATACAAGAGTATATCCGGCGCGCAGCAGTTCGCCCGCGGAAAGCTGCGCCTGATTGCGGTGGCCGGTGCACCGCTCGACCTGAACCTAAAGTCGCGCGTGGAGCAGGAATTCGGTCTGCCGCTGCTTAACGGCTACGGCATCACCGAATGTTCGCCGGGAATCGCTGGCGTGCGTTTCGACGCTCCGCGCGCCGATCAGGCCGTCGGCACGCTGCTGCCGGGCGTCGAGGCCCGGGTGCGAACGATCGACGGCATTCCGACGACGCGCGGCGAGGTCGGTGAACTGCACGTCCGCGGCCGCAACGTGATGCTCGGCTACTATCGGGCCCCGGAGCTGACCGCTAAAGTGATCGACAGCGAGGGCTGGTTCAATACCGGCGACCTTGCGCGCTTCGATGGCGACTGCCTCTACATCGTAGGCCGCACCAAGGAAATGATCATCCGTTCCGGCTTCAACGTCTATCCGGCCGAAATCGAGGCGGTGCTCAGCTCGCACAAAGATGTCGTGCAATCAGCGGTCGTCGGCCGCGCCGCCGATGGCAACGAGGAGGTTGTCGCCTTTGTACAGCTATTGCCGGGGTCGTGTACGACGCGGGACGATCTGATGGAATTCGTCCGATGTCAGCTCACTTCCTACAAACGGCCGTCTGAAATCATCGTCCTCGATGCCCTGCCGGCCACCTCGACCGGCAAGATCCTCAAGCACAAGCTCGCGGAGTCGCTGGCCGGTGAAGCCGCCTTGGCGCCGGCAACATATCTAACCTGACCGGGAGAACATCTTGCAGAAGAGAAACGCAACCGTGGCCGTGATCGGCGCCGGCGACTATATCGGCGGTGAGATCGCCAAGAAGTTCGCCGCCGAAGGTTTTACGGTGTTCGCCGGACGCCGGAATGGCGGCAAGCTCGAACCGCTCGTCCAGGAGATCGAAAAGGCGGGCGGCGAAATTCATGGCCGCTCGCTCGACGCGCGCAAGGAGGAGGAGATCGTCTCCTTCCTCAACGACGCCGACAAGCACGCGCCGCTCGAAGTCTGCATCTTCAACATCGGCGCCAACGTCAACTTCCCGATTCTGGATACGACCGAGCGCGTGTTCCGCAAGGTCTGGGAAATGGCCTGCTATTCCGGCTTCCTCGCCGGCCGCGAGGCGGCGCGGTTGATGCTGCCGCGCGGCAAGGGCAACATCTTCTTCACGGGAGCAACCGCGAGCCTGCGCGGCGGCACCGGATATGCGGCGTTTGCCAGCGCGAAGTTCGGCCTGCGCGCCGTGGCGCAAGCAACCGCGCGCGAACTTGGCCCGAAGAATATTCACGTGGCCCATCTCATCATCGATTCCGGCGTCGATACCGAATGGGTGCGGCAGCGGCGGATCGAAGCGCTCGGCCCCAATGCGCTCGATGATCCCGATCTCTTGATGCCGCCATCATCGGTCGCGGAATCCTATTGGCTGCTCTATCAGCAGCCCAAGAGCGCCTGGACGTTCGAGCTGGAGATTCGCCCGTTCGGCGAGAAGTGGTAGCGGGAGCGTCTGGCAATGGAGCTCAACCTTTCCAGCGAGGAGGCTGCGTTTCGCGACGAGGTGCGCGCCTTCATCGCGGAAAACTATCCGGCGGAGATGCGCGTTCCCAATCCGGAGACCGACCTTTCCAAGGAGCAGATGCTGCTCTGGCACCGGATCCTGCATAAGAAGGGCTGGATCGCGCCGCTCTGGCCTAAGGAATACGGCGGACCCGGCTGGTCGATCACCGAGCGTTTCATCTTCGAGCAGGAGACCTCCCGGGCCGGAACGCTGCCGCCGCTGGCGTTCAGCGTCACCATGGTCGGGCCTGTTATCTATACTTTCGGCAACGAGAAGCAGAAGCAGAAGTTTTTGCCGCGAATCCTCTCGGGCGAGGATTGGTGGTGCCAGGGCTATTCGGAGCCGGGATCCGGCTCCGACCTTGCGTCGCTCCGCACGAAGGCCGTGCGAGACGGCAACCACTACATCGTCAACGGGCACAAGACCTGGACCACGTTGGCTCAGCATGCCGACTGGATCTTCTGCCTGGTGCGGACCGATCCATCGGCCAAGGCGCAGTCCGGCATCTCGTTCCTGCTGATCGACATGAAATCCCCCGGTGTCACCGTGCGGCCCATCATCACCATCGATGGCTCGCATGAAGTGAATGACGTCTTCTTCGAAGACGTGCATGTTCCTGCGGAAAACCTGATCGGCGAGGAAAACAAAGGCTGGACCTACGCAAAGTTTCTGCTCGGCAACGAGCGCACCAGCATGGCCGGGATCGGCCGCTCGACGCGTTACCTGGAACGTCTCAAGCGCATCGTGAAGACCGAGGTCAGTGAGGACGACCCGGTGTTCGCGGAGTTCACCAAGGAAATCGCGCGCGTCGAGCTCGATGTGCTGGCCCTGGAGGCCACTGAACTTCGGATCGTCGCGCAAATGGCGCGCGGCATCGATCCGGGACCGGCGGCGTCGCTGTTCAAGATCCGCGGCACCGAAATCTTCCAGCGCATTACCGACCTGACGCATCAGGCGATCGGCAACTACGGCCTCGCTATCCGCGAACATCCCGTTAGTGCCAACCGCTTCATGCCGGGGCCTGACTACGGACACACGGCATCGGAGAAATATCTGAACTCCCGCAAGCTCAGCATTTACGGGGGATCGAACGAAATCCAGCGCAACATCATTGCCAAAGTCGTTCTCGGTCTCTGACCACATCGCACGGGGCATCGGATGGACATCCAGTTGACAGAAGAACAGGAACTGCTTCGGTCGAGCATTCAGCGCTTCCTGCGCGAGCAGTACGATTTCGACGAGCGCCGTAAGATCGTTGCGACCGACGAAGGCTGGAGCCGCAAGCACTGGAGCGCCTTTGCCGAGCTTGGCCTGTGCGCGGCGCCGTTTCAGGAGAGTTCCGGCGGTCTTGGCGGCGGCTCGCTGGCGACCATGATCGTGATGCAGGAGTTCGGCCGCAGCCTGGTGGTCGAACCCTATTTTGAGACCGTCGTGCTCGCGGGCGGCCTGATCGAAGAGGCCGGTTCTTCCGAACAGCGGCAGGCATTCCTGCGCGAGATCATGGACGGCAGCGCGATTTGGACGTTGGCTTGGGCCGAGGGAAAGTCGCGTTATGACTTCAACAACGTCGCGACGACGGCGCAACGCGAGGGCGATGATTTCGTTCTTAATGGGGCAAAGGCGGCGGTCATCGGCGCGCCATGGGCCGACAGACTGATCGTCTCGGCGCGCACCTCCGGCGGCCCGCGGGACCGCGCCGGCGTCAGCTTGTTCGTCATCGATCGCCATTCGCCCAATCTGCATTTGCAGAGCTTCAAGACCATCGACGGCCGGCGCGCCGCCGAACTGACGCTTGGGGATGTCCGGGTGCCGGCCAGCCAGATGCTGGGCGCCGAAGGCGAAGGTGTCGCCGTACTCGAAGCCTGCCGCGACCGCGCGATCGCGGCGCTCTGCGCGGAAGCGGTCGGGGCGATGTCGGTGCTGAATTCGACCACGCTCGAATACAGCAAGGTGCGCAAGCAGTTCGGCACGGCGCTTGGGACGTTTCAGGTGTTGCAGCATCGCATGGTCGACATGTTCATCGCTCTGGAAGAGTCGGTCTCGCTCACGCAGCACCTCAATTTGAGCCTGGCGGCGCGGGAGCCGAACGGATCGAAGCTGGCGTCCGGCGCCAAGTCGAAGGTCGGCTACGCCGCGCGCTTCATCGCGGAGCAGGCCGTGCAACTGCACGGCGGCATGGGGATGAGTGACGAACTCGACGTCGGCCACTACTTCAAGCGGATCAGCTCCATCAACATCCAGTTCGGCGACCCTGCCTATCATCTGATGCGATACGCGCAGCAGAGCTGAAGTTCATTTGGGGCGGCAATCAAACTGTCGTATCCAACGAAAGGAATAGCGATGACTGAAGCTGTGATCGTCTCGACCGCCCGCACCCCGATCGGCAAGGCCTACAAGGGCGCGCTCAACCACACCGAGGGCGCTACCCTGTTGGGACATGCGATCTCGGCGGGCCGTGTCGCGCGCGAAGATTGAGGGCGCGGAAGTTGAGGATGTAGTGATGGGCTGCGCCATGCAGCAGGGCACGACAGGCACCAACATCGCCCGCAAGGCGCTGTTGCGCGCCGGGTTGCCGGTCGGTGTCGCCGGCACGACCATCGATCGCCAATGCGCGTCGGGCCTGCAGGCGATTGCGCTGGCGGCGCGGTCGGTGATTTTAGACGGCGTCGAAGTCGCTGTTGGCGGCGGCGGCGAGTCGATCAGCCTGGTGCAGAACAACCAGATGAACATGTTTCACGCGGTCGATCCCGAACTGCTCGCCATGAAGGGCGACGCCTACATGGCGATGCTGGATACGGCCGAGATCGTCGCCAAGCGTTATGACATCTCGCGCGAGCGCCAGGACGAATACAGCCTCGAAAGCCAGCGCCGCACGGCGTCGGCGCAGCAGGGCGGTCGTTTCAACGACGAACTCGCGCCGATCAAGACGACGATGGCCGTCACCGACAAGGCGACCGGTGCGGTATCCTACCGCGAAGTCACGCTGTCGACCGACGAGGGTCCGCGCCCCGACACGACCGCCGACGGCCTCGCCAACGTCAAGCCGGCCAAGGGAGCGGGCTTCACCATCACCGGTGGCAATGCCAGCCAGCTCTCCGACGGCGCCAGCGCCGCCGTCATCATGAGCGACAAACTGGCGACGCGGAAGGGCTTGAAGCCGCTCGGCATCTTCCGCGGCTTTGTCGCGGCGGGCTGCGAGCCGGACGAGATGGGCGTGGGACCGGTTTATGCCGTGCCGAGGCTGCTCAAGCGTCACGGGCTCAAGATCGACGATATCGATCTCTGGGAGTTGAACGAGGCCTTTGCGGTGCAGGTGATCTATTGCCGCGACAAGCTCGGCATCGACCCCGAGAAGCTCAACGTCAACGGCGGCTCGATCGCGGTCGGCCATCCCTATGGGATGACCGGCGCGCGGCTGACCGGTCACGCCCTGATCGAAGGACGCCGGCGCAAGGCCAAATACGCCGTCGTGCGTGGGCGGCGGCATGGGCGCTGCCGGTCTTCTCGAGATTGTCCACTGACGCATAACAATCGGCCCTTTAAAACCGTAGCGGAGGCATGCGTGAAGACAGCGATTACCGAGATGTTCGGGATCGAACATCCGATCATCCAGGGCGGAATGCACTATGTGGGGTTCGCCGAGCTCGCTGCCGCCGTGTCGAACGCCGGCGGGCTGGGCGTCATCACCGGCCTGACGCAGCGGACGCCGGAGCTGTTGGCCAAGGAGATCGCGCGTTGCCGCGACATGACCGACCGACCGTTCGGCGTGAACCTGACGTTTCTGCCGACCTTCACCGCGCCGCCTTATCCGGAATATATCGCGGCCATCCGGGAGGGCGGCGTAAAAGTGGTCGAAACCGCCGGCCGCAGCCCGGAGCAGTATATGCCGGCGCTGAAGGCGGGCGGTATCAAGGTGATCCACAAATGCACCTCGGTCCGCCATTCGCTGAAGGCCGAGGCGATCGGCTGCGATGCCGTCAGCGTCGACGGTTTCGAATGCGGCGGTCATCCCGGCGAGGACGACATGCCCAACATGATCCTGTTGCCGCGTGCGGCCGAGGAGTTGAAGATTCCGTTCGTTGCCTCCGGCGGCATGGCGGACGCCCGCAGCCTGGTCGCGGCGCTGGCGATGGGTGCGGCCGGCATGAACATGGGCACGCGCTTTATCGCCACCAAGGAAGCGCCGGTGCACGAGAACGTCAAGAACGCGCTGCTCAAGGCAACTGAGCTCGACACCCGCCTGGTGATGCGCGGACTCCGGAATACCGAGCGCGTGCTGAACAACAAGGGCGTCGAGCAATTGCTCGAGATCGAACGCGAGAAGGGCAGGAACCTCAAGATCGACGACATCCATGATCACGTGGCGGGCGTCTACCCGAAGGTGATGATCGACGGCGACATGGATGCCGGCGCCTGGAGCTGCGGCATGGTCGCGGGCCTCATCCACGACATCCCGACCGTCAAGGAATTGGTCGATCGCATCATGGCCGACGCCGAGCGGATCATCCGTCAGCGCCTGACCGGCTTCCTCGACGGTGTCGAGCACCGGCCGGCGGTCCGGGCGATTGCGTGAGTGGAAGGGGTCGGCAGCAAGCCTGACCTGGTCGGCGAGCGGCGCGATCTCCGCCGCTCGCCGAGCTATTTGACCGACGTCCGATCAGTGGACGTTACGCTCGATCGCAATCGCGGTGGCTTCACCGCCGCCGATGCAGAGCGCAGCGACACCGCGCTTGAGGTTCTGCGCTTCCAGCGCATGCAGCAGTGTCACGATCAGGCGGGCGCCGGTGGCGCCGATGGGATGGCCGAGCGCGCAGGCGCCGCCATTTATGTTGAGCTTGTCGCGGGGAATTCCGAGATCCTTCTGCGCCGCCATCGCCACCACGGCAAAGGCCTCGTTGATCTCGAACAGGTCGACGTCGCCGACGGTCCAGCCGACCTTGTCGAGCAGCTTGCGGATCGCCGGGATCGGCGCCGTGGTGAACCATTGCGGCTCCTGGCTGTGGGTGGCATGGCCCTTGATCTCGGCCAGCACCGGCAGGCCGTCGCGATCGGCCAGCGAGCGCTTGGCCAGGATCAGCGCGGCGGCGCCGTCGGCATTGGCGGAGGAGGCGGCCGGCGTGATGGTGCCGTTGGCGCGGAACGCGGCTTTCAATCCGGGAATCTTGGCCGGGTCCACCTTCAGCGGATGTTCGTCGTTGGCGATGATGCGCGGCCCGGCTTTTTCGGCAAGCGTAATCGGCGCAATCTCGGCCTTGAACGCGCCGCCCTCGACCGCCTTGCGGGCGCGCGTCAGCGTCTCCATCGCATAGGTGTCCTGGTCGGCGCGGGTGAACTGATAGGCCTCCGCGGTCGCTTCGCCGAAATCGCCCATCGAGCGGCCGGTCTCATAAGCGTCTTCCAATCCGTCCATCATCATGTGGTCGATGATGCGATCGTGACCGGCGCGGTAACCGCCACGGGCCTTCGCCAGCAGATAAGGGGCATTGCTCATGCTCTCCATGCCGCCGGACAGCACGATATTGGCCGAGCCGGCATTGATGATGTCGTGGGCGAGCATGGTCGCCTTCATGCCGGAACCGCAGACCTTGTTGATGGTGGTGGCGCCGGTGGCATCCGGCAGCTTGGCACCGCGGGCGGCCTGGCGGGCCGGCGCCTGACCCTGTCCTGCGGGCAACACATTGCCCATGAAGACTTCGTCGATGCGCTCGGGCGCGAGCCTGGCCCGTTCCAGCGCCGCGCCGATCACGTGGGAGCCGAGCTTGTGGGCGGCAAGGGGCGACAACTCGCCCATGAAGCGGCCGAGCGGCGTGCGCGCGGCGGAAACGATGACGACGGGATCGGAAGCGGTGGCCATGGCGAACTCTCCTGCTGATAGAGGTTGTTATATGACGATAGTCATATAAGATGCCCGGCAATGCAACAAAGAGCGCCGCAACCACTGGGCAATGCGGTTCCGGAATGGCTGGGAGGACATGGTGACCGGCTCGTGCAGCCGATCCCCCCGAGATATTGCACGGAGTGGCAATGCGATACGAAGAGGACCACAGGCGTCAAACCCACAACCGGATCGTTGAGAGCGCCTCCTATGGCTTGCGCGAGACGGGCGCCAAGGGATTGAGCGTCGTCGACTTGATGAAGCTCGCTGGCCTGACGCATGGCGGATTCTACAATCATTTCAATTCACGCGCCGCGCTGGTCGGTGAGGCCATCGCCTTTGCCATGGACCAGATGACGGCGCGGTGGAGAAAGCTGGCGCAGAAGAGGGGCAGCGGCCGCAGTTTCGAGGCGTTGATCGCAGATTATCTCAGCCTCCGGCATCGCGATAATCCGAGATACGGCTGCGCACTTCCGACGCTTGCCGTCGATGTCGCGCGCTTCGACGCGGAGGAGCAGTGCGCCTTCGCGGCCAAGCTGGAGGAGATGATCGAGGTCTTTGCGGAACTGGTTCCCGATCAGCCGTCGCGACAAGGCCCGCCAGATCGCAACCGGTGCGATTGCGACCATGGTCGGGTCGATCGTGCTGTCTCGCGCCGTTGGCGATGGGAAGTTTTCCGACCGTATCCTCGATGCCGGACGCAAGACCGCCGGCGGCCGAATTTGGAAACGCTGACGAACGGCAACGAAGGCGACGCTGCAAGAAATCATGACGCAAGGGAGGTCACCATGACGGCCGGCAAGTGGCTCAAGACCGCCTGCAACCTGTGTTACATCAATTGCGGGATCGAGGTGCTGGTGAATGACGGACGCCTGGAGAAAGTGCGGGGCGATCGTTCGAGCCCGAAGTCGCAGGGCTATCTCTGCAACAAAGCGTCCCGGATTCCTTATTACGCGCATCACAGGGACAGGCTCACGAGCCCGCTGCGCCGTCGCGCTGATGGCGGTTTCGATGAAATCGGGTGGGATGTGGCGATCGCCGAGATCGCCGCGCGGCTGCGCGATGTCGTCGACCAATACGGCGGCAAGAGCATCGCCTTGTATGGCGGGGGCGGGCAGGGCAACCACGCCGGCGGCGCCTATGGAAGCGGGTTACTGCGCGCGCTGGGTTCGCGCAGCACTTTCAACGCGCTTTCACAGGAAAAGACCGGCGACTTCTGGGTCAACGGCCATATGTTCGGCAGCCAGACCTGCCACACCGCCGAAGACGTGCATCATTGCGATCTCCTGCTGGTGATCGGCGCCAATCCCTGGATCGCGCACGGCTTCCCCAATGCGCGCGACCATTTGAATCAGATCCGCAAGGATCCCGCACGCAAGCTGATCGTGATCGATCCCCGGCGAACCGAGACCGCCGAAATGGCGAACCTGCATCTGTCGGTGCGTCCAGGGGCGGATGCGTTCCTTCTCGGCGCCCTGCTGGCGACGCTGGTTCGTTCCGACCGGATCGACCGTGCCTTCATTGACGAGCACACGATTGGATTTCCGGAGGTCCGGCAGGCGCTGCTGAATATTCCGGTCGAAGCATGGGCTGCCGCCGCCGATATCCCGGTTGCTGACATCGAGCGTTGCGCGGCGATGATCGCGGCGGCCAAGGCCATGGTGGTCCGGGTCGAGCTTGGCATCCAGCAGGGCACCAACTCGACGCTGAATTCCTATCTGGAAAAGCTGCTGATCATGCTGTCCGGGAGTTTCGGCCGCAAGGGCACCAACCAGTTGCATAGCTGGCTGCAGCCGCTTTGGGGCAATTCGCCGAACCAGACGTTCGCGCCGACCGGCGATGTGATCATCGGCGGCCTGTTGCCGCCGAACATTTTCCCCGAAGCCGTGCTCAAGGACCATCCCGACCGGCTACGCTGTGCTGGATCGACAGTTCCAACCCGGCCAACACCGCCGCAAATACCGAAGCCGTGGAGCAGGCGCTGCGCGCGCTCGACCTGTGCGTGGTCGTCGACGTTGCGATGACCGAGACCGCGCGGCTCGCGCATTACGTTCTGCCGGCGTCCTCGCAGTTCGAGAAGACTGAATTCACGCTGTTCAATTTCGAATTCCCCACCAACTATTTTCACGTTCGCGCCGGCGTGTTGCCGCCGCTGGCTGGCACCTTGCCGGAGCCGGAGATCTATACACGGCTTGCGGTTGCGCTGGGACTGCTGCCGGGCGACAACGTGCTCGGCCCCCTGCGGGAAGCGGCGCGACGGTCCCGCACGGAATTTGCTGCAGCGTTTCGTGCGTTCATGGGAGAAAACCCTTCCGCTGTCGCGGTCGGCGCCCTCGTGCTCTACCATACGCTCGGGCAAACGCTGCCGGATGGCACGGCGGCCGCAGCTCCCTTGTGGAACGCGGCGCTGGCTTGCGCCAAGCGATCGCCGCAGGCGGTGCGGCGGGCGATCGGCGCGTCCGACGAGGTCGCGGATCATCAGCTCGGCGATCTCCTGTTCGACACCATCGTCGCCGCCCGGCAGGGCGCCGCGGTCACCCGTCACGACTATGACGAGGTCTGGACGCTGATCGGTTATTCCGATCGCAAAATTCGCCTTGTCGTTCCGCAGATGCTGGAATGGCTGGCGCGTCTCGATCCGCAGGCCGCCGACGCGCCGAAGGAGTTCCCGTTCATGCTGGCGGCCGGTGGCCGCCGCATGTTCAACGCCAACCAGATTTTTCGCGATCCGGCGTGGCGTCGCGACGATCCGGACGGAGCCATGCTGATCAACTCGAACGATCTCGACGCGTTGGGCGCAAAGGACGGCGACTGGATCGCGGTCGAGTCCTCCGTCGGCCGGCTGGTCGTCCGCTGCAAGGTCGACGACGCCATGCGGAATGGTCAACTGGCGCTGCCACACGGCTACGGCCAGGCTTACCCCGCGCCGGACGGCGAGCGTCTCGTCAATGGGCCGCGCATCAATCTGCTCACCGAAAGCGGTAACCGCGATCCGATCGCGGGAACGCCGTATCACAAGAACGTCGCGGTTCGTCTGGCGCTGGTGCCGGCGCACGAGGCGGCCGCCCATCAGTCGCAGTCCGAGCGTATTCACATGAGCGCCCCGGCAAACTAGCTTTTTATTTGACGCGTTTTCTTCACGCGAACCGGTATCCATTTCGCTCGAAAACGCTCTAGCCGAAGGATGCTTAAATGACCGACAAGCCAATCGCCGTTGTGACCGGGGTGGGGCCAGGCACGGGCATTGCCATCGTCAAACGCTTCTCCGCCGGCGGGTTTCGGGTCGTGGGCCTGGCGCGTTCACCCGAACTGATCAATCGCCTGTCGCAGGAGCCTACTGATGTGCACGCGATGACCTGCGACGTCTCCGACGAAAATCAGGTGCGCAGCGTGGTTGCCGACGTCAAGCGCCGCTTCGGCGCGGCCGAGGTGCTGATCCACAACGCCGTCGGCGGCGGTTGGGGGAGCTTTCGCGAGATCGACCCGAAGATGCTGAAGGGCAATTTCGAGGTCAACGTGATGGGTCTGCTGTACCTGGCACGCGAACTGGCGCCCGACATGATCGATCGCGGCAAGGGCGCGATCCTGGTCACCGGCAACACCTCGTCGATCCGCGGCAAAGCCAATTTCGCCGGCTTCGCACCCACCAAGGCGGCGCAGCGCATTCTGGCCGAGTCGATCGCCCGAGACGTCGGGCCGCTCGGCGTCCACGTCTCCTATGTCCTCATCGACGCCGTGATCGACACGCCGCGGATGCGGGCGCGGCTGAGCGACAAGCCCGACGACTTCTTCATCAAGCCTGCTGCCATCGCCGACGAACTGTTTCATCTCTATGGCCAGGACCGGTCGGCCTGGTCGTTCCTCAGCGAATTGCGGCCGTTCGGCGAGAACTGGTAACGCGCGCGAAATGTGAGAGGTCAGCCATGACGGATGGGTCAATCCCGGTCGATACGGGGACGGACGAGCTGCTGTGCGAGATCCGGGATCGCGTCGCCGTGATCACCTTGAATCGCCCGGGCGCACGCAACTCGTTGTCCGATCACCTGACGCCGGCACTCCGGCGGATGATCAAGCGTAACGGCGACGATCCCGAGGTTGGCGCGCTGCTGATCACCGGGGCGGGCACCGCGTTCTGTTCGGGAGGCGACGTCAAGGGAATGGGCGGCAACACGGCCGCACCGCCGATGTCGTTCGACGACAAAGTGGCGCGTTTGCGGGAACGTCAGCGCACCCTGACCGGCGTCCTTGTCTCAGTGCGCAAGCCCACGATAGCGGCGTTGCCGGGGCCGGCAGCCGGCGCCGGGCTTGCGATCGCACTCGCCTGCGACATCCGGATCGCCGCCGAGTCCACCATCATGACGACCGGCTACGCCAGGCTCGCGCTCACCGGCGATTATGGGATCTCGTGGCTGTTGACTCGGTTGGCCGGAACGGCGCGCGCCCGCGAATTGATGTTCCTGTCGGAACGGATCGATGCGCGCCGTGCCGAAGGATTGGGGCTGATCAATCGCGTGGTGCCCGATGCTGAACTGCGAGGTGAAGCTTTCGCCGTTGCCAAGACGTTGGCGAACGGTCCGTCGAGCACCTATGCTTCGATGAAGGACAGCCTCAATCTCGCGCTGTCGGCCGACTTCCTGACGTCGCTCGATCAGGAGGCCGAGAAGATGGTCGCCGCCGCCGGCACCGCGCAGCATGCCGAAGCGGTGCGGGCCTTCATGGAGAAGCGCGCGCCCAATTACCGGTGAAATCCTTCGCACCCAGGGAAGCAACATGACGCAATCCAGCGAGACCTCCGGAGAGGTCGCCCTTATTGTCGGCGGCGGGCCGGGCATCAGTTCCAGTTGCGCCCGGTTGTTTGCCGAATCCGGCATGCGTGTCGCCGTCGCGGCCAGGAATCCGGACAAACCGGTTCTTGCGACACTCGAAAAGGCGCATGGCGTGCGCCGGTATGCCTGTGATGCCAGCGATCCGGCCGCTGTCGCCAAGCTTTTTGCCGATGTCGCAAAGGATCTGGGGACGCCGCGGCTGGTGGTGCACAACATCGACGGCCGCGTTCCCGGCATATTCCGCAAGAATATCCTCGAAGCCGATGCGGCAATGGCGCTCGAAACGGTACGAAATTCGGCATTCTCCGCGTTTCTGACCGGCCAGCAGGCGGCGCGTCACATGCTTGGCAATGAGCCCGACGCCAACGGCGTGCGGGGAACGATCGTGTTCACCAACGCCAGCGCGTCGCTCAAAGGCTATCCGTCGAGCGGCGCTTTCGCGATGGCCTGTCATGCCAAGTCCGGACTGGCGCAGAGTATGGCGAGGGAATTGATGCCGCAGGGTATTCATGTCGCCAACGTGCCGATCGATGCCGCGATCGGCTGGACCCAGGAAGACGGCAGCCGTGCGCACCGGTTGGCGGGGACCGCGGTCGAGGACAACATGGCCGACCCCGACCACATCGCCAAAACCTATCTGCAACTGCATCGCCAGCACCGGTCGACCTGGGCCTTCGAGGTCGTGCTGCGGCCTTGGGTCGAAAAATGGTGAGGCGCATGCTCGCGGTTCCATCAAGGGAATCGCGACGGCGTCGTTCTCAATAGCAAAGTTCGTGCTGCGCACATGACGTGGCCGGTGATGCCGGCCTCGGCAGGCGACGCGCGTTGACCGATGCGACGGCGTGTCGCGACGCGCTGCGTGCCCTTGCGAGCCGCATCTCCCTGATTTCTGCGAACGATTCCCGCTCTAGCCATATCATGCTAAATCAGAATGGATGTTTCTAAGAAAAAAATCTGCGTCTAATAATGCCGTGATATTTCGAATCTCGTGACAGTTCAAGTTTAGAACTGTCTACTTCGAGATCGACGGAGATGAGGGGATTGACCTGTCCGTCTCAAAGGGGGCCGCACAGCGCTTCCGAAAAACAACACGCCGGGAGGATGGCATGAGGAGCGTGGACGACATCACTGCGGCCGAACTGTTGGACGGCTTGCCGTCCCGCGTGCACGAGGTCTACGCGCCGTTCGTGCGGGGCATGCCGGATCATCCGGCGTTCGTGGAAGACGGGCGTTCGTGAAGCTACCGGCAGTTCGCGGACGCCGTCGACGCCGCGGCCAAGGATCTTGCCGATCTCGGCATCAGGCCGGGCGATCGCGTGATCATTGCAAGCGAGAACAGTGTGGCGCTGGGCGCGGTGCTGTTCGCGGCGAGCAAGCTTGATGCATGGGGCATCCCCGTCAATCCGCGCCTGTCGGCCCGAGAGATCGACCAGATCGCGACGCATAGCGGCGCCAGGCGGGTGCTGTTCAATGCGCCGCTGTCAAAGGAAGCCGCCGATCACGCCGGCCGCGTCGGCGCCACGATCCGCGCTGTCGGGCCCTTTGACGGAGTCGGCGTCGGTCCGCTCAACGCGGGTGCCAAGCCGGAACCAGTCGAGAAGGACGGCGCACGCCAGGTCGCGGGGCTGCTGTACACGTCGGGCACCACGGGTACGCCGAAGGGCGTGATGCTGAGCCACACCAATTTGCTGTTCGCCGCAAGGACCTCAGGAATCCTCCGTGAGAGCGGCCCGGGCGACCGCGTCTACGGCGTGCTGCCGATGTCGCATATCGTCGGCTATTCGATCCTCTTGATCGCAACGCTGATGCACGGCAGCACGCTGTATGTCGTTGCCAAGGCGGACCCTGCTGCGCTGGCCCATGCCATCGCCGAGCAGGGGATCACCAATCTGTTTGGGGTGCCCGCCACCTATCAGCGCCTGCTCGAACACAAGTCGGTCAAAGGCATCGAGAAGCTCCAATGCGGGAATCTGAAGAACATCGCCGTCGCCGGCGCGCCGCTCGATCTCGATCTGAAGCAGCGGATCGAGGACGAGTTCGGAATCCCGCTGCTGAATAATTACGGCATCACCGAATGCTCGCCGGGCCTGTCGGGTGTCCGGTCGCAACGTCCCGTCGCGGACGAGTCGGTCGGACCGTTTCTTCCCGGCATCGAGCACCGGATCGTGGATGTCAACGGCAAGCAAGTTGCGACCGGTGACGTCGGCGAACTGCACGTCCGCGGCCCCAACGTGATGCTCGGCTATTACCGCGCGGCCGACCTGACCGCGGCAGCGATCGACCGCGAGGGATGGTTCAACACCGGCGATCTCGCCCGGGTGAACGGCGAAGGCCATCTTTACATCGCCGGCCGCACCAAGGAGCTAATCATCCGCTCCGGCTTCAACGTCTACCCGGCCGAGGTGGAGGCGGTGCTGAGTTCGCACAAGCAGGTCGTCCAGACCGCCGTGGTCGGACGCCCAGTTGACGGCAACGAGGAGGTCGTTGCTTTCGTGCAGCTCCTTCCCGGCGCCAGCGTCAGTTCCGAGGAGCTGAAGGCATATGCGGCCGGGCAGCTTACTTCCTACAAGCGTCCGACCGAGCTGATCGTGCTCGACGCGCTGCCGGCCGCGTCCACCGGCAAGATCCTCAAGCACAGACTGCGCGAGATGGCGATCGAACGGACCGCTGCCAAGTCGTCCATCGCGGCGGTTGCCGGTTGAGTTCGAACACATGCTGATGCGCGACGCTTTCGTCGCCAGGACAAGACAAGGGAGATATCGATGTTGACGAAGACTTTGGCGGCGGCCGTGCTCGGAGCTGCGATCATCAGTGCGCCCGCGCGGGCGGAGACGCCCGGTGTCACCAGCACCGAAGTGAAGATCGGGGCAACGTTCCCGTTCAGTGGCCCCGCATCGCCGCTCAGCAACACCGGGAAGGGATTGATCGCCTATATCAACGCGATCAACGACCGCGGTGGTATCAGCGGCCGCAAGATCAACCTCATCACCTATGACGACGCCTACAGTCCACCCAAGACCGTCGAGCAGACCAGAAAGCTGATCGAAAGCGACGAGGTGGCATTCCTTTTCGGTCCGTTGGGAACGCCCGGCATCAGCGCCACCATCAAATACGTCAACGCCAAGAAGGTGCCGCATCTGTTCGTGGTGAGCGGCGTCACTCGGTTTACGAACTTCGCCGAATTTCCGATGACCACGACGGGCCTGCCGAGCTACGACACCGAAGGGCGGATCTACGCGAAATACATCACACAGACCCGGCGGGGTGCCAAGATCGCGATCCTGTATCAGAACGACGATTTGGGTAAGGACTTCGTCAATGCGTTCAAAGGCTATCTGAAGGAGGGGTTTGACGACAAGGTCGTGGCGTCGTCCTACGAGGTCACGGAGCCTACGATCGATTCCCATGTCGTGAAATTGAAGGCGTCCGGCGCTGAGGCGTTTCTGGTTGCCGGCACGCCGAAATTCGCGGCGCAGGCCATCAAGAAGGTCGACGAGATCGGTTGGAAACCACTGTTCCTGATCAACTACGTTTCGAGCTCGGTCTCTTCCACAATCGTTCCGGCTGGACCTGAAAAGGCCGTCGGCATCGTCGCGGCGACGATGATCAAGGATCCGAACGACAAGAAATGGGACGATGACCCCGGCGTCAAATGGTACCGCGAGTACTTCGCCAAATACCTGCCTGGCGCCGACATCAGTGATTCCAACTACCTGTTCGGCACGCAACAGGGACAGATCCTGGAGCAGGTGCTGAAACAGTGCGGTGACGATCTCTCGCGCGAGAACGTTGTCAAGCAATCGCGAAATATACGCGGGCTGTCGCTTCCGACGCTCATACCAGGCGTTACCATCAACACCAGCGCGGAAAACAGCATGGCCTACACCCAGCTTCAATTGCAGCGTTGGAACGGCAGCACCTGGGAGCAATTCGGTAACGTGCTCAGCGCCGACGGAAAGTAAATTACACCTTCTGAAGACACAATGCGGATGACTGACCTCGCGAAGCCATCAAAATCATAGGGCATGAATGCTCAGCGAGGCATGTTTCCGGCCCTTCAAGCCGAAGAGCTTAAAGTGCTGAGTCAGTGATGATCGCGCCGAGGGTGCCGGCGTGGTCCTCCGTCTTCGCATGCCGAAGCTCCGCTTTCGTAGCGGGAACGAACTGGCGAGGTGGCGGCGTGTCGACGAGTTGTACGACTCGGGCTGCTTGATGGCACCGAAGGCAGTATTGTCGTCACTTTGCTTTCAATGGCGCGACTCAAGATTTGTCTATGTGCGTTGCGCCATAGCCAGGTGTTTTGGGGCATACCGAAGCAGCGCAAGTTCCCTTTCGCAATTTGGGCTGCAATCCTAATCACCAAGACCTACTGCAAAGCCGCCGGACGGTTCGGCCGTTGGTCTTCAGGGGGGCTGGAAAGTGCTTGCCGCGAATCTCGTCCCGTTTCGCGATCGATCTGCGTAATTCACACGGTCTTAGACCTGTCCATCAGCTTTGCACTTCTCCAATGCCCAGAATCGATGCGATTGCGCGCGATCGATATGAAGAGCTCCTGCATAAGCCTCCCAGCACGCGAAGGTGGGCTCTCACACGAATGGATGATCGACCAAGAGACCATCTGGCCCAGAACCGGAGCAACACTCACCTGTTTTTGGGCTAGCCGTGGGTGTGACGCGCAATACGTGATTCGCATCCGTTATGGCGGACCGAAGACGACGGGATCAAGGAATGGCGTGGCAATTCCGATTGGAAGCCGCAACCGGAAGATATCGCGTACTTCGCAAAGTATCCGCGGGGCGAAGTGTTCTGATCCATAAAGCTACCGTTCAAGCGAGGATTCACTACGCGCAGACTGCAATCTCCTGGATGAAGTCCAGAAGCGCTCGGACTTTCGCCGGCGGCAGGTGGCGCGAGGGATGATAGGCGTAGAGCGGATAGAGTTCTTCCGACCATTCCGGCAGGATCTGGGTAAGCTCGCCTCGCGAAAGTAAGGGAGCCAAGCCGATGGCAAGGCTCTGGAAAATGCCTTGACCGGCCACGCAAGCGGAGATTGCGACTGAAGGGTCATCCATTATCAGGCGACTCGAGACTTGGACCTCCTTGATCTCCCCGCGGCGCTGGAACTCCCAGGGAAAGGGCAGGCCCGTCTGTGGATCGCGGAAGAGAAGCGCTTCGTGATGGACGAGGTCATGGGGCGATCGGGGCTCACCATGTTTCTCGAGATAGGACGGAGCAGCGACCGTCAGGATGCGGGTCTCCAGCAGCTTGCGCACGATGAGGGATGACTCATCCGGGGGCCCGAAGCGCACTGCCACGTCGACGCCGGTCATCATGTCCTGGCGATAGTTGCTGGTGGAGAAATCAACCGACAGCAGAGGATAGCGGACCAGAAACTGCTGGAGCTTCGACGCAAGCACCGTACGCGCGAACCACGGGTCCACCGATACGCGCAGCCGGCCGCGCACGACCGCCACCGCCCCTGCGGCCTCGGCGGCCGCCTCTTCCAGACCAACGAGAAGCGGCATTACCTTTATGTGGAAGCGGCGTCCTTCCTCGGTGAGGCTGACCTCGCGTGGATTGCGATCGAAAAGCCGTACGCCAACCCGCGCCTCTAGACGCGCGACGGCCCGGCTTACCGCTGACGGCGTCAGGCCGAGAATTTCCGCCGCGCGGGCGAAATTCCCAGCCTCCGTAACCGCCGCCAGGACGCCGATGCCTGTAAGTAGCCGCGTGTCGAAAACCATTCGATTTCCTTCGCCTCTGCGGATTTCCATCGGACTCGTGTTGCCGAGTGCGGATTCCGATTTATTCCGGCCGGGTATTCCGACTTGAAGCCGGCCATCGTTCCGATTTGAAGCCGGCCACGATTCCGAAATGAAACCGGCCGGCATTCCGATTTGAAGTCGGCCGGGTTTTTGGAAGTCGGCGTTTTCGTTTGGATCAGTCCCTCAGGCATCAAGTCCCGCGTTGATCAACGTGGGGAAGCGGATGCCGGCCAAGAGAGAACAGAGCTGGCCCCGGTTGTTTGGACAGCGCCCCGCTGGATTTAAGTGGATTCCTGCCGGGTTATGCTGAACGCGGGGCTTTACGGTTTTGTCGTTGCGTCGGGAGGGCGTAGCCCGACCAGAGCGACGACAAAACCGTCGGCGACGGTCATGCGGCCATCACCATAGCTTGCGTGCCGAAGTAAGCCTCGTCGGGCGTGCGCCCGTCAAGGCTCGAGTGAGGGCGTCCCTGATTGTAGAAGGCCAGATACTTGGCAATTGACGCTCGCGCCTCGGACACGCTGTCGTAGGCGCGGAGATATACTTCTTCGTATTTGACCGTGCGCCAGAGCCGCTCGACAAACACGTTGTCGCGCCAGGCGCCCTTGCCGTCCATGCTGATGGCGATCTTCGCGTCCAGCAGCACATCGGTGAACTCGAGGCTGGTGAACTGGCTGCCCTGATCCGTGTTGAAAATCTCGGGCCTGCCGTGCTTCGCCAACGCCTCCTGGACCGCTTCGACGCAGAAGGCCGCCTCCATTGTGATCGAGACGCGATGGGCCAGGACCCGTCGGCTGAACACATCGACGACCGCCGCGAGATAGACGAAGCCACGCCGCATCGGAATGTAGGTGATGTCCATTGCCCACGCATGGTCGGGCCGCTCGATCTTCAATCCGCGCAACAGGTACGGGTAGATCTTGTGCCCCGGAGCCGGCTTGCTCGTGTTCGGGCGACGATAGACCGCCTCGATCCCCATGCGCTTCATCAGCGTCGCGATGTGGCGGCGACCGGCGTATACGCCCTCCCGCCGCAGCAACGATCGCAGCATACGCGCTCCCGCGAAGGGATAATCGAGATGCAGCTCATCGAGCCGACGCATCAAGGCAAGGTCCTCGGCCGAAACTGGCCGAGGTTCATAGTAGACCGTGCTGCGAGCCAGCTTCAGGACCTTCGCCTGGCGCACGATAGAAAGATCATGATCGCGGTCGATCATCGCTTTGCGCTCAGCAGGCCCGCCTTGGTGAGCGCGCCGGACAAAAAATCGTTTTCCAACGCCAGCTCGCCGATCTTGGCATGTAACGCCTTCAAATCGACCGGCGTCTCGGCCGATGTCTTGTCATGCCCAAACACGCCGGCGGCGCCTTCCAGGAGCTGGTTTTTCCAGATCGTGATCTGGTTCGGATGAACATCAAACAGTTGCGCCAGCTCCGCCAGTGTCTTGTCGCCTTTGACCGCAGCCAAAGCAACCTTCGCCTTGAATGCCGGAGAATGCGTCCGGCGGCTCTTCTTCGTCATCTTCGCTCCTGATTCGCAGCAAGAATCCTCGCCGCTGTCAGGCAGAAAATCCACTCAAGCTACTGTCCGAATTTGCGGGGCCAGCTCTAACTGACCATGCGACAGATACGACAGATGCTGCGGCTTGCCCGTGATGGGGTGAGCGCCCGGGAGATTGGGCGCACGCTCGGCGTGGCGCGCAGCACCATCCAGGACAACCTCAACGTGCCTCGACTGCCGGGCTGGCGTGGCCTTTGGCGGGCGATCTGACCGACGCCGTTCTTGAACAACGTCTGTTTGCCCATGCCGGCGTCAGGCGCGGCTTTCGCCGGCGCCGGGAGCCGGATTGGGCCTCGCTGGCCTGTGAGCTGAAGCGGCCTGGCGTCAATCTGATGGTGCTGTGGGAGGAGTACCGGGCGGTCCACCCGGAAGGTTATGGCTACAGCCGGTTCTGCGATTTATTCCGAGAATTCGACCGGCGGCTGTCTCCGACGATGCGGCAGGACCATCCGGCCGGCGACAAGGTCTTTGTCGATTACTCCGGCAAGAAGATCATGATCGTTGATCGCGAAACCGGGGTTGTACGCGATGCGGAGATCTTCGTCGCCGTGCTTGGCGCCTCGAATTACACCTACGCCGAGGCGACCTGGACGCAGACACTTCCGGACTGGATCGAGGCCCATGTCCGGATGTTCCGGTTCTTTGGCGGGGTGCCGCGCCTCGTCGTCCCTGACAATCTGAAGTCCGGCGTGCACCGGGCTTCGTTCTACGACCCTGAAATCAATCGCAGCTACGGGATGATGGCGTCCCATTACGGCGTTGGCGTCCTTCCGGCACGGCCAAGAAAGCCGCGGGATAAGGCAAAAGTGGAGGCCGGGGTTCGGTTTGCCCAGACCTATATCCTCGGGCGGCTTCGTCGCCAGACCTTCTTCTCGTTGGCCGAGGCGAACGCAGCCATTGCCGCTGCGCTGGAGCGGATCAACGCGCACATCATGCGCCGGCTCGGTGTCAGTCGCCGTCAATTGTTCGAGACGGTCGAGATGTCGGTCCTGGCGTCGTTGCCGGACGCCGATTATCAGTTTGCGGAATGGCGCGTGGCCCGCGTCTCGCTCGATTATCATGTCGAGATCGACGGCTTCTTCTACTCAGTTCCACACGGCCTGATCCGGGAGCAGGTCGACGTCCGCGCCACCACCCGGACCATCGAGCTGTTCCATCGGGGTTCGCGTGTTGCGGCTCACCAGCGCCGCTACGGCGGCCGCCGGCACGGCACCGATCCCGACCACATGCCCAGCGCGCATCGGCGTTACGCCGAGTGGACTCCCGAGCGGTTCCGTCGCTGGGGACGATCGATCGGGCTAAACACTGAGGGTCTCGTCCTCGCCATTCTGGCCAATCGGCCTCATCCCGAACAAGGATTCCGGACCTGTCTGGGTGTGCTTCGGCTGTTCAAGGATCTCGATCCGGAACGCGCCGAGTTGATCGCGGCCCGCGCGGTTGCGGTCCGCGCGCTGACCTACAAGAGCATCGCCTCGATCATCGCCAACAAGCTCGACCGCAGCGCTCGCCCCACCGATGACGTCGTCGTCGACCATCCCAATCTGCGCGGCCCCGGCTACTTCCATTGAAAGGAAATCCAGCATGCTGACCCATCCCACGCTCGACCTGCTGCAAAATCTCGGTCTCCACGGCATGGCCAAAGGCTTCAAGGAGCTTGATGCCCAGCCCGAAGCACGCAGCCTCGAACATGCCGAATGGCTGGCCCTGCTCCTGGAACAGGAGAAAACGCAGCGACAGCAAAAGCGGTTTGAGAGCAGAGCTCGCGCCGCCAAGCTACGTCATGCCGCTTGCGTCGAGGATGTCGACTACCGTGCCATCCGCGGGCTCGACCGCACGCTCTTTCTAAAACTCGCCGCCGGCGACTGGATCCGAGCGAGGCATAATCTCCTCGTCACTGGGCCATGCGGCGTCGGCAAGAGTTGGCTTGCTTGCGCCCTCGGCCACAGGCCTGCCGGGACGACTTCGCCGTTGCCTACCATCGCGTCCCGCGTCTGTTCGCCGCTCTCGCACTGGGACGCGCCGACGGACGCTATACCAGGATGCTGCGGGCGATCGCACGACTTGATCTGCTGATCCTGGACGACTGGGGACCAGAACCTCTCGACGCCGACCAGCGCCGTGATTTGCTCGAAATCGTCGAGGATCGATACGAAGCCCGTTCGATCATCGTCACCAGCCAGCTGCCCGTCGATCGCTGGTACGAAATCATCGGAAACCCCACCATCGCCGACGCGATCCTCGATCGCCTCGTCCACAATGCCTACCGCATCGAACTCAAAGGAGAGAGCCTCAGGAAGCAGAAGCAACCCGCTCAAGATCAACCGGTCTCTTGACCTTCCCAGCCCTCGACGACATCATGAAATTGACCCATGCGAACGACGCCACGGGTGGCCGGCTTCAGATCGGAATACCCGGCCGGCTTCGAATTGGAATGCATGGCCGGCTTCGTTGGAATCCACATGCCGAGTGGAGAGCAGTGAATTTTAGTCACAATAACACTGATTTTAATGCGCGTGAATCACGTCATGGCGCGGCTTACAACGCTGCCATCGCAGCAGCATCGAAGACGGGCGGTCGAGCAAGCCGGATTTCCTTCGATCCAGACGGGGGTTAACCATGCACGAGCTGACACGCAGAACGACGCTTCAGCGCGGGGGAATGCTGGGCGCTATTCTGGCCCTCAATTCAGTTAGCCCTGCGCTGGCCGGAGCAACGCCAACCGGTTCATCCGCGCGATTCAAGGCGATCGACGCCGCCTTGCGGGAAGGCGTTTCGAGGAACGACGTGGCCGGTGTTGTCGCCACCGCGGCCACGCGGAAAGGTATGATCTACGAGGGCGCCTTCGGTAAGGCGAACGTCGCAACGGGCGCATCGATGACGCTCGACACGGTGTTCTGGCTGCTTTCGATGACCAAGGCTTTCACGGCGACGGCCTGCATGCAACTGATCGAGCAGGGACGTCTGCATCTGGACGACGACGCGGCGAAATACCTGCCCGAACTGGCCTCGCCGCAGATACTCGAGGGCTTCGCCGACGACGGCACGCCGCGACTGCGGCGGGCCAAGGGCGCGATCAAGGTGCGCCACCTGCTGACACACACCTCCGGTTACACCTACTCGATCTGGAGCGAGGCTCTGACCCGATACGAGAAGGTGACTGGCATGCCCGATATCGCGACCTGCAAGAACGCGGCCTTCACGGCTCCGCTCGAATTCGAGCCCGGCGAGCGGTGGGAATACGGCATCAGCATGGACTGGGTCGGCAAGCTGGTCGAGGCGGTGTCCGACCAGTCGCTCGAGATCTATTTCCGCGAGAACATCTTTGCGCCGCTGGGCATGAAGGATTCGGGGTTTCTGATCGGGACGGAGCAGAAGCGGCGCGTAGCCACTTTCCACAGCCGCCGCGCCGATGGCGCGCTGGATCCGGCAGCCTTCGAGATGCCGCAGCGACCGGAGTTCTTCATGGGCGGCGGCGGCGCCTTCAGCACGCCGCGTGACTACATGGCGTTCCTGCAGGCGCTTCTGAACGGTGGCGTGCTGCGTGGTGCTCGAATCCTGCGTTCGGAAACTGTCGCCGTGATGATGCAGAATCAGATCGGTGAGCTGAACGTCAAGGAGATGCGCTCGGCGCAGCCGCCCTATTCTCGCAGCTTCGACCAGTTCCCGGGACAGTCGCACAAGTAGGGCCTGTCCTTCGACATCAACATGCAGCGAGGACCGAACGGGCGCTCTGCCGGCAGCATCTCTTGGGCAGGCCTACTCAACTGCTATTTCTGGCTTGACCCGGTAAAGCAAGTCACAGGTACGTTCTTCACCCAGATACTGCCCTTCTTCGACGACCGTGTCGTCGCGCTCTACGGCGAGTTCGAGCGCGGCCTCTATGCTGGGCTCGACTGAGCCCCGCGCGAACGACATTAACCTTCTGGAGAACCCTCATGTACGCAATCACTGGAATCACTGGCAAGGTGGGCGGCGCGCTTGCGCGTACCCTTCTTGCCGAAGGATTGCCCGTCCGTGCCGTTCTGCGCGACGAGGCCAAGGCGGCAGAGTGGAGAACCCGGGGCTGCGAAGTCGCCCTGGCTGAGATGGGCGACGCGGCAAGCCTGACCTCGGCCTTCAGGGAGGCCACGGGCGTCTTCATCCTCCCGCCCTCCGAGTTCGATCCGAAGCCTGGTTTTCCCGAGGCCAGGCACGTCATCGCCGCCGTAACTCTGGCTTTGGCTGAGGCTCGTCCCGGCAAGGTGGTCTGCTTGTCGACTGTCGGTGCGGATGCGCCGCACGAGAACCTGCTGACCCAGCGCACGCTGATGGAACGATCGCTGCAGGAGATCGGGCTTCCGGTTACCTTCCTACGCCCCGGCTGGTTCATGGAGAATGCGCTCTGGGACATTCCCTCGGCGCGCGACGAGGGCGTGCTACGCAGCTTCCTACAGCCGGCCGACAAGTTGTTCCCTATGGTCGCGACGCAGGATGTGGGGGGCTTGGCCGCCGCGCTTCTCCGCGAGGACTGGAGCGGGACGCGGGTCGTCGAACTGGAGGGGCCCGCGCGTATATCGCCGAACGATCTCGCCCGAGCCTTCGCCACCGTGTTAGAGCGTCCCGTCCGGATTGAGACAGTGCCGCGCGAGAGCTGGGAGCAGCTTTTCCGCGCTCAGGGAACGCAAAATCCATTGCCGCGGATTCGGATGCTCGACGGCTTCAACGAGGGATGGATCGACTTCAGCGAGCGCGGCCTGTCGGCGGTGAAGGGGTCTACGAGAATCGAAAGCGTGATCGCTGAACTCGTCAGAGCAAGTCGGGCCAAAGCATCCGTCTGACGCCACCGCCCTAGTGAAGCTTACCGCCTGCCACCGGCGCAAAGCTGCTCGCCCCGACCTTCCGGCAGGAATCCAAAAAGGAGACATCATGGAGACGATCACAACACAGGGGGTTGCGATGCCACGCCTCGGCTTCGGCACTTTCCGGATGCCGGGAGCCGCCGCCCAGCCGGCCGTCGAGAACGCGATCGCGCTCGGCTACCGACATATCGATACCGCCGCGATGTACGACAACGAATCTGCCGTCGGCGCGGCCATCGCGGCGTCTGGCGTGAACCGAAATGAATTCTTCATCACCACGAAGGTCTGGCATGATCAGCTTGCGGCGGATGCGCTTTACCGCGCTTTCGACACCAGCCTGAGAAAGCTCGGGCTCGACTATGTCGATCTTTACATGATCCATTGGCCGTCAAAAGACATGGACATGGCTGCGACGTTGGAAGCGTTGATGTCGCTTCGAGAACGCCGCCTGACGCGCGCGATCGGCGTGTGCAACTTCAACCTGCCGATGATCCGTCGCGCAGTGGAGGAAATCCGCGCGCCGATTGCCAGCCTCCAGATCGAATACCACCCGTTCCTGTCGCAGGCGCCGATGCTCGCCTATCTTCGCGAGAAGGGGATTCCCCTGACCGCCTATGCGCCCCTCGCGCAAGGGCGGGCGGCAAGTGATCCAACGCTCGCTTTCCTCGGCCAAAAGCATGGTTGTAGTGCTGCTCAGATGGCGGTCGCCTGGCTCCTGGATCAGGAGGGCGTAATCGTGATTCCGAAAGCCGCCCGTCCCGAAAGCCAGCAGGCCAATCTTGATGCGCTCGGCATCTGGCTCGAGAACGAGGATCGCACCGCAATCGCAGCACTGCCGAAGGACCAGCGCTTCGTCCGGCCGCCCTTCGCGCCGGACTGGGACGCTCTCTGATGAAACTCATTGGCGCAGCGGGACGAAAGTGTGACGGCGTGCCATGTGGCTGCGGCGGCTTCCCGTTGCCTGACGTTCTTAGGATGATGCTTGCTCACTGCCGGCTGTTCCACGGTGAAACCTGCTTCGGGCGGGAAACGGCGCTACACTGACCGACTGCATTGTTTGAAGCCATTCTTCAAATACTCGCGGACGGTATTTAGAATCTCTTTGGATAGCCGTTTGTCGGATACGGCGCGCGCAAGTCCGACCGCGCCGATCATGGCTGAATACACGACGATGGCTTCGGCCTGATTCATGGGGGTGTCGGCTTTGCCCAGAAGTTGGGTAAGCAATCGGAGGTTACGCTCGACTTGGCCAGTATATAATTTTCTGGCGGCCGCACCGGCCCGTCCCATATCGCTCATCAGCGCACTTACGGCGCAGCCCGAGCCGGGTTCGTCGCGATGGCTTTCGCTCAGATAGCCGTCGATCACCGCGTCGAAGGTCAGCGCAACATTCGCTTTCTCGCGCTTGTTTTTCCCGGGTGCTTCACCGTCCTTCAGCGCGGCCAGCAACGCCTCCAAAAGCAGATCTTCGCGAGACGCAAAGTGCCTATAAAAGCCGCCGTGTGTCAGACCAGCCTCCTTCATCAGGTCGGCGATGCTTAATCCGTCCAAACCGAGTTCACGAAAGCGTTTCGAAGCGATGCGCACAATCTCATCGTGTGTTTGGGTCTTTTCAGCCTGGGAGTGCCCCATTTATCCGTCCCTTTTGTCGTAAACTACTTCAATTCGCACCAGCGACGCGCGCTTGTCCTTGACGTTACAAGCGCGCGTCGGGCCGACACATAAAGCTACCACACTTCCTTGAATGGACGCAGCTCCACGTTGAACGACCATGCGCCCTTTGGCTGGTGAGCCAAATGCCAGATTTCATCGGCGATCTCGGCGGGCTTAATGAAGAAGTCATCCGGAGCATCGGGACGGATCTTTCTCGTCCAATCGAGATCGATCGCCGCGTCGATGACCATGTAAGCCACGTGGATACCTTTCGGCCCGAGCTCCCGGGCCATCGATTCAGCCAGGATCCTCTGCGCGGCCTTGGTCGGTGCAAACCCGGCGAAGTTGCTCTTTCCGCGCAGCGCGGATGTATTGCCGGAGGCGATGATAGTGCCCCTTCCCGCCTCGATCATGGCTGGTGCCATCCGCCGCGCAAGATGCAGGAAACCCATGACGTTGGTCTGAAAATTGACTTCCATGACCGCGGGGTCAATTTGCATGAAGTTTCCGAATACCCCGCCGACGGCATTATGCACCACGAGCTCTGGTCTTCCAAACTCTTCGCATACTCGATCCAACACAGCGTTGAATTTGGCTGTGTCGGTGACGTCTGCCGCGAACGCGCGGGATTTCGGAATCTTCGCCTCGAACTGTTTCAGCCGCTCCTCATTCCGGGCGATCATCGCGACTTCGTATCCACCCTTGGCGAGCCGTTGAGCCACGGCGAGCCCTGTGCCTGGGCCGACTCCGGTGACCAGTGCAAGTTTGTTGCTCATGCCGCTGCTCCCTCGATTGGCATACCATGCAGGCGAGCGCGCACGAATTGAAGACGATCGTTACCAAAAAACATCTCGTCACCCACGAACACCGTCGGCACGCCAAACACTCCGCGCTCGGCGGCTTCACTATCGTTTTTGGCCAACAGATCGCGGATCCGGCTACTCGATGCCCTTGACCAAAGTTCTTCTGCGTCGATGCCACGTTCGCCGAAGAAGTTCTTGCGGTCAGCTTCGGCGGTCAGATCGCAGGTGCTTGCCCAAATTGCTTCGAACAGCGCCTTGTGAGCATTGTTAAAGATATTGAGTTCCTGTGCCGCCAGGCCGGCACACGACAGCAGCATGCCGTCAAACCTCCCGGCACCCATTGCGCGCATAAGTCCTCCGTTCGGCGTAAACGGAACGCCGTAATGCTTGGCCCATCTTCCGGCGTCTGCAACTGCGTAACGCGCCTTTGGCGGACACATAGGCGACGGATGGTTGTTCACGGCTTTCATGACCGAGGGCTGCGGTAGTCGTAGACGAATTCGATGGTCATGTAGGCTGCTCCGAGATGCTGGGTTTCTGGACTGTTGCGAGAATAATTAGCTCAGCATTGAGGATGATGATTGACATCGTTAAGGATGTCAATCATCATCCTCAGTGTGTTGACCTAAATTGTGTTCTCGAAAAGGAATAGTCTTGTGCGTGAAGCGCGCTTCGACGAGATCGTCCCCGCCAATAATTCTCCTGATACTGCGGGTTCAGGCGCCGGTGACCGCCGCCGGTTCATTGGCCTTGTTGCCGAGCTGATAGGCAGGACGATGATGGATGCGCTCCCGATAAGGATGCGCATGGTCGCTGATTTCGACTCCATAAGCCATTGCCCAATCGAGACAGGTGGTCAGCAAGATATCTGCGCTGGTGAAGCGATCACCCATCAAATAGATGCGGCCATCGGATAGGGCGGCATCCACGTGGCGAAGCTGCTCGCGAAAGTACTCACCGGCCTTTGAAACGACTTCTGGCGCTATCCCATAGATAGGACCGAGCGCGTTAGCGCTATGCCGGCGCATGACGCACAAGCTTGTCGAGTCAAGCTCGGTCATGACGAAGAAGCACCACTCGAGCCAAGCAGCATAGTCGCGCTATGCTTCGGGAATCAGCGAACGTTCGGCACTCGAGTAAGTACGCGATAAATAGGCAACTATCGCTGCGCTCTCGCCGATGCAAAAATCACCATCCTGCAGCAATGGAACCTTCTGCCGCGGATTCAGTCTCGTGTATTCCGGTGTCTTTGTTTCTCCGGTCCTGGGACCGATCGGTTTTATGCGGTAGGGAAGATCCAGCTCATGCATGGCCCAATGAGCCCGAACCGTGCGGCTCGTCCCCACGCCCCACAACGTCAGATCGGGAGCGCTAACCATCCTACCATTTCTCCACTGCAGGCCGTAGGTCCAGTTCGTGGGCACAGCCATCTTTCGGCTGCTGGTGCACGAACCAATAGACATTGGCGATCGTTCCAGTTCTCACGAGACTGTCAGGCGGGATGTCCTGGGCCTCGATGCCGTGCATGGCCTTGAAGCGCGTACGGACAGCGTCGCTGTCCACGGCAGCATCGATAATGAGATGCGCCACGCGGATGTTTTGGAGCCCCAATTCACGGGCCATTGAATGTGCGACCGCGCGAAGGCGGAATTTAGCAGATGCGAAGGCAACGGAGCCTTTGCCGCCGCGAAGGCTAACAGTGGCGCCTGTAAACAGGATGGTGTCGCGGCCGCGCGGGACCATCACGCGTGCGGCCTCACGGCCGACCAGGAAACCGCCGTAGCAGGCAAGTTCCCAGGCTTCGAAGAACAAGTTCTCGTCTGTTTCAAGCAGCGGTGTGTTGACGTTGGAGCCCGCGTTGAAGAGGCAGACCTCGATCGGACCGACCTCGTCTTCAACGCGCAAAAAGAGGTCCTGAACCTCCTGCTCCCGGCGCGCATCGACGCTGAACGCCTGGTCTCATGTCCTTCCGCCTTGAGATCGTCGACGAGCCCTTGTGACTTGGCAGCATCGCGGCGACAGGTACAGACCGCATAGCCACCTTTGGCGAAACGGCGCGCAACGGCCGCCCCGATTGCGTCACCCGCGCCGACGAGTATCGCCGCGCCACGACTCTTGGTCATTCATCGCCTCTGTGAGTTCGACTTTGATACTTGATTGATAAGAGCGTTGTCGAGCGTCGTAAATGCGTAACCGGCTCACATATTGGTGTCATGACTGTGGGTCCAGCCGACCGCCTGGTACGCCCTGATTGATGTTGTCAGGATCGAAAATAGAACTGAAGATGAAGGCAATGCAGCGATTTTGTGCGCGAGTATCATCATGCGCGGGAGGCCAGATGCTGCGGCGATCTCGGAAGTGATCGAGATCGATGAGATCGAAGCCTCTCTGCCGCGCCGTCTGCGTGCGATCGCCGACAGACCCGTCAGCGAGCGACCCGATCAGGTTGCTTTGATCGACGACGACAGCCTGGACTTACCGCGACCTCGACAGGCATGTGCGGGACATCGCCAGCGATCTCGCGGCGCTGGGCGTGAGGGCTGGGGACCGCATGATGGTCACCAGTGAAAATTGCATCGCACTTGCCGGATTGTTGATTGCTGCAATTCGCCTCGATGCAGCTGCGATCGTCGTCAATCCGCAGCTGTCCGCTCGGGAGATCGATCAGATTCGTGAGCATAGCGTTGCGCGGCGAATGTTCTTTTCGGCCGCCTTTTCGAGAGAAGCTTCGGCGCACGCATCCTGCCTTGGTGCGGAAATCCGCAAAACGGTCCGCTTTGAGCAGGTTGGCATCAGCGGGTTGAATTTGGGAGCCGTTGCGGACCCGGGGGAAGATGATCCGGCAAGGCAGATTGTCGTTCTGATCGGAACGCGACAAGACGTATATCGTGCTGTCGATCTCGCGCATTGTCGGTATCTCGCTCCTCGTCATGACGCTGATGGTAGGAGGAACTGCACGGCTCGCATGGAGATATGAGCCGGCAGCGCTCGCCAGGGCCGTTGCGGAAGAGGGCGTCACAATTCTCAACGACGTGCCGGCGACCTATCAACGCTTGCTTGAGTACAAGTCGTGCGCCAGGCTTGGTCGAGGCTTGTTGCGCTTGATGGCCGTTGCGGGAGCGCCGCTCTCCCCGAAGGGCGGTGAGCGTACCGGCTCGGATCGTTGCCTTCACTTCGCCGCTCTCGTAATATTATGACTGTAATCTAAGACGGATCGGCGGCACAGGCGCGGATCCGCGACGTTTGCGGAGTCAGGAGGCGGAGACGGGATCATGCGCTATTCAAGAGACCACAAAGGCGAGGTGCACAGCATAATCGTCACGCGAGCAGCCAAGCTGATGCGTCGCAACGGTTCGTGGCAAGTCGGAATACACAAGTTGATGCATAGCATTGGCATGACGCATGGTGCCTTTTACAGTTACTTCACGTCCCGGGAACAGCTGGTCCAGCAATCCTTTGTGAGCGCCATGGACGAGACAATGCAAAATTGGCGCAATATCCACGGTACAGATGGCGCATCGGGCATTGCCAATCATTACCTTAGCACCCGCCACCGCGACCACCCGGATGCTGGATGCGCAATTCCAGGCTTTTTAGAAGAGGTCGGCCGCGGCTCTTCCGCCCACAAGCGGCTCTTCAGCGCAAAGCTCAAGGAGATGGTTGAGCTGTTGCGTGAGCCTCCGACGCCGGCTGGCCGCCCATGCCAGGAGCCGATGGCGATGTTGGCGCTCATGGTCGGAGCGGTAACGCTCGCCCGGGCCTGCGGGCGATCAGACATTTCGGAGGAAATTCTAGAGGCCAGTCGACGCGGTGCAACCAGCCTCTGCCTTGATAGTGGCGACAGCCGCCGTGACAAACACGGCGGGGCTTCCGGATCCGACGCTTAAGAACCGCTCGAGCGGTATTGGCAATTGCCGCCGATCATAGCGCAGACACAAGTTGTTTTGCGCGTGAATGGCCCAGATCAAGGGCAGTTGACTTCAATTTGCTGACGACTCACGAGGCTGCGGAGGAGGAAGGGCGCTGCGAAAAAGCCGACGGTTCGCATTAGAATCCGGCGGTCAGAAGAAGGAGCTATGGCTGATTTTGGGTGACGCGGCCTGATCAGGCGGCGTGGCTTTCAGTGTTCGGAATGACTTCGATTCCGTCGATGAACTTTACACCGGCGATGACTTTCGGCAACTGGTTCGTGCTCTTCAATCGCCGCCAGGTCTTCGATGCGGCGTCGATGAGCTTGAACACCATCAGCTTCGCAGTTTGTTGCGACAGCGATCCCTTGGTCCGCACCGTTCGGTGGCGCACCGTGGCGAAGACGCTCTCGATCGGGTTCGAGCTGCGTAGGTGGATCCAGTGCTCAGCAGGGAAGTCGAAGAAGGCGAGCAGCGCATGGCGATCCTTGATCAGGCACTCCACCGCACGTCCGTATTTGACGTGGTATTTCTCGACGAAGACGTCGATCGCGGTTTCAGCTTCGGCCCGGTGTGGGGCCAGATAGATGTTCCGCAGGTCGTTCTTCATGGGGCCCTGCACGGATTTGGCGACCTTGTCGAGTACGTTGCTCACTTTATGGCACCAGCATCGTTGGTGCCGCGTGCCGGGAAAGGCCTCGTCCAGTGCCTTCCAGAAGCCGAGGGCGCCGTCGCCGATGGCGAGTTGCGGGGCAATCCGTAACCCGCGTTGCCGCAGGTCGATCAGGAGTTCGCGCCAGCTCTGCGCGCTCTCGCGCACGCCGACCTGGAAGCCGATCAGCTCCTTCTTGCCTTCCGGCGTGGTGCCAATCAGCACCAGCATGCATTCGCTGTGATCTTCCATGCGGGCCTGCAGGTACACGCCATCGGCCCAGATGTAGACATAGCGACGCGCCGACAGATCGCGTCTCTGCCAGCGTTCGTACTCGACCTGCCAATCGGCCTTCAGGCCGGCGATCACCGAAGGCGACAGGTTCGGCGCATCCTTGCCGAGCAGCGCCGAGAGCGCCTCCTGGAAGTCGCCGGTCGAGATGCCGCGCAAATAGAGGACCGGGATCAAGGCATCCAGGCTCTTCGTCCGCCGCGCCCATAGCGGCAGGATTGCCGAACTGAAGCGGAGGCGGTCGCCTGGCCCGCTCGCTCCGCGGTCGCGGACCTTGGGACGAGCGACCTCCACCGGACCGATGCCGGTCGCAATCTCGCGCACCGGACCGTGCCCATGTCGGACCAGGCGCGCTCGACCGTCGGGCAGCGTCAGATTGGCCGTGCTGGCCAGAAACGCGCCAACCTCGATCTCGATCGCCCTGGCAAGCAGGTCCCGCGCGCCGGCACGAACGATATCGGTCAGTGGATCATCAACCGCGGACGGCTGACGGAAAGCAAGAACATTGGTAGTCTCGGTCATGGCGTATCGCTCTCCTCGAGAGGTTCTGGCAGGCTCGTCACCCGCCTCGATACGCCGCCTTCCTCACACCGTCATCACCCAGATTCCGCCATAGCTCCCAATTGAGGCTTGGAGGTTGGAGATGCGGCATAGCCGGCGCACTCGAAGAAGACGTCCGCCTTCTTGGACTCTAGGGCGACGTGCCGCCTGGTGTATCGGCTGGCCGCCGCATTGAGTCAGCCGAGCGACCGGCCGGGGATAACAATTTAGGCGACCCGTCGGCGTTACGGCCGGGCGGCTGGAGAAACCGTTTGGTCCTTCCTACTGAGATGTAGGGCTTGTGGCATCGAGCTATGCGGGATTTTGGGTGACGAGGCGATCAGGCGGCGTGGTTTTCCGGCACTTGGATGACCTCGATGCCGTTTTCGAATCTGACACCTGCGCTGACCTTCGGCAACTGATTTGTGCCTTTCAGCCGCCGCCAGGTCTTTGATGCGGCGCAGAGCAGCTTGAACACCATCAACTTGGCAGTCGTTGACGATAACGAACCTTTCGTGCGCACCGTTCTGTGCCGGACCGTCGCGAACACGCTTTCGATGGGATTCGTCGTCCGCAAGTGGTCCCAATGCTCGGCGGGGAATTCGTAGAACGCAAGCATTGCGTCGCGATCTTTCGTCAGGCACTCGACCGCCTTGTCGTACTTCGCTCCGTATTTCTCGGCAAAGACATCGATCGCCACTTCGGCCGAAGCTCGGTTGGACGCCAAATAGACCTCGCGCAGATCCTTCTTCATGCTGGCCTGTACCGACACTGCGACTTTGTTCAAGATATTCGCGGTTTTGTGCACCCAGCACCGCTGATGTCGCGTGGCGGGAAAGACCTCGTCGAGCGCCTTCCAGAAGCCGAGCGCGCCGTCACCGACGGCGATTTCCGGGGCGATCTTCAGCCCTCGGGTTTTCGCCTCGACGAGCAGTTCGTGCCAGCTCTGCGTGCTCTCGCGCACGCCGACCTGGAAGCCGATGAGTTCCTTCTTGCCTTCCGGCGTCGCGCCGATCAGCACCAGCATGCATTCGCTGTGGTCTTCCATGCGAGCCTGCAGGAAGACGCCGTCCGCCCACACGTATACGTACCGGCGCGCCGACAGATCGCGCTTCTGCCAACGCTCGTACTCGAGCTGCCACTCCGTCGTCAGTCTGGAAACCACCGCCGGAGAAAGATTCGGCGCATCCTTGCCCAAGAGCGCCGCCAGCGCCTCCTGGAAGTCGCCCGTCGAGATGCCTCGCAGGTACAGAACCGGCAAAAGTGCATCCAAGCTCTTCGTGCGCCGTGCCCACAACGGCAGGATCGCCGAGGTGAAGCGGATCCGCTCGCCATCGCTGGTCACCGCGCGATCGCGAATCTTTACCCGGGCGACTTCGACGGCGCCGATCCCCGTCTGGATCGTCCGCACTGGACCATGGCCGTGTCGCACGAGGCGGTCGCGGCCATCGGGAAGCTTCAAGCCCTTCATCGCGGCGAGAAACGCCTCGGCTTCCATCTCGACAGCCTGCGCAAGCAGCTGCCGAGCTCCAGATCGCAAAATATTCGTCAGTGGATCGTCGATCTCATCGGGCTGACGCAGTGGGACAATGTTGCTATGCTCGTTCATGGCGTATCGCTCTCCTTGAGGTTCTGGCAGGCTCGACACCCGCCTCGATACGCCGCCTATCTCATTCCGTCATCACCCAGTTTCCCGCATAGCTCTGTGGCATCCCCAAACTGTTCTTGCTAGTTTCCTAGATTCAATTTCCAGCAAAGCCAGCCTGCGGGTTTTTCGAAGCAGCCTCAACTTGATGCGAGCACTGGAAAGGCATTCCGGATAGATCACTGGGGCTCACGCGGCGAATGCATTTGGGACAAATGGGACAGGAGCTCGCGGGACCACAGTCGTTCGGTTCTGGCGGACGTCTTCGTTGCCATGTCGCATGAAATATACCAGCGTTAAAGCCTCATCTGTCGAGGTTGGAGTGCTGTCCCGAGCTGTGGCCCTATCGATCCATACAATCCTGGCTCACTTCATCCTTCGCACCATCTTCCCGCGAGGAACGAGTTTGTGGTTAAGACTACGGAAGCCAAGAATTTCGAAGGTTGCAATAGTTGACTAACGCTCAACGCATCACTGACAGTTACGCACTAGTACCCGGAATCAGAGCTGAGTGATACGGCGGCCTTTGAAACGGCGTTGACGGACCTTTTTCTTGGTCCAGACGAAGGGCTCGGCTCTGTCGTTGTATGCGTTGACGTAGGCATCGATGTGTTCCTGAAGCTGCTTGAGGCTCGTGAAGGAGGTGCCGCTGAGCGACTGCCCCTGCAAGATGGAAAACCATACTTCGACCTGATTGAGCCATGACGCACTTGTCGGCGTGAAATGAAATTGCACGTTGGGGTGGGCCTTGAGCCAGTCCTCGTTCTTTTTATGGGTGTTGAGGTTGTCGAGGATGACGTGAAGCTTGCGGTTCGGAAAAGCCGCGGTGACGCTGTTCATGAAATCGAGAAACTCGACGCGGCGCCGGCGTTTTGAATGGGTCGCGATGATCTTTCCGGTGGCGACTTCGAGCGCCGCAAACAATGTTGTGGTGCCATGCCGCTTGTAATCGTGGCTTTGGCCGGTCAAGGCGCGGCCATTGGGCAACTTCAGATAACCCTGCGCTCGCTCCAAAGCCTGGATCGAGGGCTTCTCGTCCACGCACAGCACAATGGCCTTCGCCGGCGGCGCGACATAGAGGCCGACAACATCGGCGGCTTTGGCCGTAAAGTTCGGGTCGTTGCTCTCGCACCAGGACTTGCGAGCCACCAGGTCAATCTTGTGGCTGCGCAGGAACCGCCAGACATATTGGACATCGACATCGCCCAGCGCCTCGGCCAGCAGGGGGCCGGTCCAGCGCGCAAACCCTTGCGGTGGCGGCTTATCCAGCAGCTTCAGAATCCGCTTGTCGGTCGTCTTCGTATAGATCGGCTGCTTGCCAGGCCGCGGCTTGTCTTGCAGCCCTTCAAGGCCATGGTCGGCATAGCGATGCCGCCAAAGGCTGACAATCCGCGGCTGGACCCCAACTTCCTTGGCGATCGACCGGGTGCTGCGCCCATCCGCCGCCAACAGAACTATCCGCGCCCGCTTCAAATCGCGCTGCAACGTCACCGGTGAGCGACAGCACGCCTCAAGCACCTTGCGATCTTTCCTCGAAAGGTGGACTTCTCTTGCTTCGGGTATCATCCCGACCTTGAATCACGACTCACGTTCCAAGAAAAGTGGGTACTAGAGTCATCGTTTCAGCCGTCGAGAATGCTGGAGTACGTCCGCAGCAGAGGCATTCCTCTGACCGCCTACGCTCCGATCGCCCAGGGCCGCGGCGCACGATGAGATGCTACAGGTCATCGGCAGGAAGCACGGAGCCACCGCCGCCCAGATCGCCATCGCCTGGCTGCTCGATCAGAGGGACGTGAGCGCGATCCCGAAAGCACAGAAGGAGTCGAGCCAACGCTCCAACCTGGACGCTTTGAGGATCAAGCTCGACGACGAAGATCGAGCTGCGATCGCGGCGCTGGCCAAGAATCTACGATACGTGAAGCCGCCATTCGCGCCTGACTGGGCTGCATAGCGTCCAAGCTGACTGGGGGATGGGTCACCAGGCCATTCAGCCACGCGAATTCATGCCGTGCCGCACGGTCTCGGTCTGCCGGCTGTCGAGAATTGACGGCCGAACTCGCGGCAGTGGTCAGGGCGATAAGGATAACACCTGCCGCGAGTTGCTCGGTTTAATCGACAGGTCCTATTCTAAGCTTGGCAGGCGTGACCCCGGCACAGATAAATCCACTAAGCGGTCTCATTTCGGCGCCTCGCCCGTCGCACTCCCGGCCTGATCGACAAAGCTGTTGGTGTAAGTCTTGCCGACATCGACGTGGGCGCCGGCGATTTCAGGCGATCCTACGCTAAACATGGCCAGCACGGCGTCTGCGCCTTTAGGATCCATCCGGCCGGTTTCCGAATACATCGGGATTGTGTTCTTCAGCGCGAGGAGGTAGAGGGCCTTGTTCCTTCCGACCATCTCATCGGGCATCTTGGCCATGATCTCTTCAGCTGAGTGCTCATGAATCCATCTAAGTGTGCGCACGATCGCGTTCGTAAGCGATTGCGCCTGATTCCGGTGTCCGGCAATCCAAGCCGATGTGCTATAAAGAGCACCACCTGGATAATCGCCGCCAAACGCCGCAACCGTATCTTTCTCCGTGCGGGTGTCTGCAAGAATTTTCAGATCGGCATGTCTGTTCTGGAGAACAGTCACTGATGGATCGACTAGAACTGCAGCGTCGATCTGTCCTTGCTCCATAGCTGCGACCGCGCTTAAACCAACCCCGATGCCGACCACGGCAGCGCTTGTCGGATCGAGACCGTTCTTGTTCAACATATACTTCAGGAAGAAATCGGTCGTCGATCCCGGGGCGCTTACGCCGACTTTCTTGCCAGCGAGATCTTTAATCGTTCTAATTTCGGCGTTGTGTACGGGGGACACCGCGAGAACCACGCCCGGAAACCTGTCGTATGTGACGAACGCCTGAAGTTCCTGCTTCTTGGCTGCGAGACTAACACAGTGATCAAAATAGCCCGAGACTACGTCGGCGCTGCCGCCGAGAAGAGCACGGAGCGAATCCGATCCGCCTTTGACGTCGGCCAGCTCAACCGTAATTCCGGCCCTCTCATACTCGCCGAGCTGCTTTGCGAGTACGACCGGGAGATAGCATAGGCAATTCGAGCCCCCGATTGCTATGACGATGTTGTCTTGCGCCATTGCAATGCTTGACGTCAGCATCAGAATTGACGCGGACAGTACGGTTAGCATCTTCACTTTGTAGTACTCCATTCTCTGAGACGCCCAGCAGCGTCACAAATCGATGTGCCCCTTCGTCTCTGGTGCAAACGAAGAAGCGCGTGAACCCGCCTACACTCCAGCCAACGCGTCAAATGTCGCGACGTTGTGTTCAACTCGTCCAGCTGGATGAGGCAGCAAAAGCGGGCATCTTAGACGGCCATGAGAGGGGCGCGAAGCTACCGTTTGATGTCTTCAATGGGAAAAGAGATTACAACTGCAACATTGTTCACATGTCTGCGCCAGCGAACGAGAGGCAGGCGTCAACAACTCGCCCGTGTCCTCCAGATCGCTATTTATCGATGGCGGTAATCCTGGTCGCATCACGTTCCTGAGCCCGATTGCTAACCGAGAAAATGCGTCGCCCCGATTTAGAAAATGACAGTGAGGTTGAATCGATCCGCTCTCAAGCGCCGGATGCTGCGCAGCATCCGGTTATGGTGTCCTGGCGCAGAGGTAACGGCTGCTTGACGAAATCGTCAGGCTGTGAGCTCTTGCGTGCCTCCGATCGATAGATAAAGTTTTCATTCGCGAAGAAGAGTGAGCCAAGTTCTCGTAAGTATCGGTATACGAAACAGGGGTCTGGCTTCTGTCAAAAATCTCCTCCTCGAGCCAAGGATTTCGTCATGACAGCAAAAGTCAATGCGCGTACAGCCGATCATGCGATTGAATCGATCTTCCTTGAACGCTGGTCACCGCGCGCCTTCACACCCGAGATCATCTCCGAAGGAGATCTATTGAAGTTGGTCGAGGCAGCGCGTTGGGCACCCTCATCCTACAATTCACAACCGTGGCGCTTCATCTACGCCCGACGCGGTACCACGCATTGGGAAAAACTGCTTGGCTTGCTGAATGAGTTCAATCGCACCTGGGCCAAGAATGCCGCCGCGCTCCTGATTGTGGTCTCTAAACAAACGATGGTGGTGCCGGGACAGGATCAGGAAATGCCGTCGCACACTCACTCGTTTGACACCGGCGCTGCCTGGGCGATGCTTGCGTTACAGGCCGCCATGCTCGGCTGGCAGGCGCATGGCATGGTAGGCTTCGACATTCCGCGTGCGGCGACGGAGCTCGGTGTGCCGACCGGCTATCGGGTCGAAGCGGCGATCGCGATCGGCAAGGCGGGTGACAAGTCACTGCTACCGCCAGCCTTGCAGATGCGTGAGATGCCGAGCTCGCGAAATCCAATTGCCGCCATCGCCTTCGAAGGAGCTATGGCGGAATCTGGGTGATGACGGTGTGAGGAAGGCGGCGTATCGAGGCGGGTGACGAGCCTGCCAGAACCTCTCGAGGAGAGCGATACGCCATGACCGAGACTACCAATGTTCTTGCTTTCCGTCAGCCGTCCGCGGTTGATGATCCACTGACCGATATCGTTCGTGCCGGCGCGCGGGACCTGCTTGCCAGGGCGATCGAGATCGAGGTTGGCGCGTTTCTGGCCAGCACGGCCAATCTGACGCTGCCCGACGGTCGAGCGCGCCTGGTCCGACATGGGCACGGTCCGGTGCGCGAGATTGCGACCGGCATCGGTCCGGTGGAGGTCGCTCGTCCCAAGGTCCGCGACCGCGGAGCGAGCGGGCCAGGCGACCGCCTCCGCTTCAGTTCGGCAATCCTGCCGCTATGGGCGCGGCGGACGAAGAGCCTGGATGCCTTGATCCCGGTCCTCTATTTGCGCGGCATCTCGACCGGCGACTTCCAGGAGGCGCTCTCGGCGCTGCTCGGCAAGGATGCGCCGAACCTGTCGCCTTCGGTGATCGCCGGCCTGAAGGCCGATTGGCAGGTCGAGTACGAACGCTGGCAGAGACGCGATCTGTCGGCGCGTCGCTATGTCTACATCTGGGCCGATGGCGTGTACCTGCAGGCCCGCATGGAAGATCACAGCGAATGCATGCTGGTGCTGATTGGCACCACGCCGGAAGGCAAGACCCCGTGGGTCGGTCAAAATCCCCCGGGTATGGTCACTTGAAACTCCCCCACCTGATGATCGCCGTCAGCGCCGCTGAACAGCAGTAGCCGGTCAGGCAGGACGTTTATGTTCGACCCCTTTAGCCAGCAAGGGGCCGGGGAGTTGAACGTCTTGAAGCGACATCTGCAAAGCACCGTACTTACATTACTTGATCGCAACACCAGCCAGCGCGAGATTCACCGGCTGACGGGTGTCGATCGCAAGACGATCCGGCGTTATCAGGCGCTGCGGGCCGGTGCGGAGGCAAATTCCCCCGGGGAAGTGACCACCGGCTCGGTGAGCGCGGACGGCCAAATTCCTCCACCCCGACCACCGGCTTTTGGGACATCGGAAGCGACGGTCACCAGCAGCCTGGCCCGTTCGGCTTGCGAAGCGCATCGGACGTGGATCGAAGAACAGGTCCGGCTGAAGCGGAACGCGCAGGCGATTTACCAGGACCTGGTTGATCAATTTGGCTTTCCGTCCAGCTACCAGAGTGTCAAGCGGTTTGTGCGCCGGTTGCGGCACGCTGATCCTGAGCAGTTTGATCGTCTTGAGTTCCTCCCCGGCGAGGAAGCTCAGGTCGACTATGGCGAGGGCGCGCCGACGGTTGATCCGAAGAGCGGGCGGTACCGTCGTCCCCGCCTGTTCGTGATGACGCTACGCTACTCGCGGCGCAGCTTCCGGCGGGTAGTCTGGAAGTCCAGCCAACAAGTCTGGGCGCAGCTCCACGAAGAGGCGTTCCGGTATTTTGGCGGGGTCCCCAGCTATGTCGTGCTCGACAACCTGAAGGAAGGCGTCCTCAAGCCGGATTTGTACGAGCCCCAGCTCAACCCGATTTACAGCGCGATGCTGGCTCATTACGCCGTGGTCGCCGATCCCGCGCGCGTGGCCGATCCAAATCGGAAAGGATGCGTCGAGAATGCGATTCAACATACCCAGGGCACTGCGCTGGCCGGACGGCGCTTCGAGACGCTGGAGGCGCAAAACGAGTTCTTGAGGCACTGGGAGGAGAACTGGGCTTCCAAACGCATCCACGGCAGCACGCGCCGTCAGGTCGAGGCGATGTTCCAGGAAGAGAAGCCGCACCTGCGGCCGCTGCCTGTCGCTCCCTTCCGCATCTTCACCGAAGTCGTCCGGACTGTCTGCGACGACACCACCGTACGCGTCGACAACAGCTATTACGCCGCGCGGCCCGCGCCGATCGGCAGCCAGGTCGTCGTGCGCATCTACACCACCACGATCGAGATCCGTGATCGCCACACCCGTGCGCTGCTGCGTGTTCATTCCCGGATGGCGCACCCCGGTTCTGTCGTCCTGCCGACCAGCGAACGGCCGTTCAACCCGTCGCGGCAAACCGCCGTGCTGCTGGCGAGCGCCGAGCGCATCGGACCGCAGACCAGGGCCTTGTGCCAGCAGGTGTTCGACACCGAAGGGCGCCCCGGACAGCGCGCGATGTGGGGCATTGTCGGGCTGGGCCGGAAGTATCCGGCGCGGCTGGTCGAGCAGGCCTGCGCGCACGCCATCGACAACCGCATCTACCGCTACAAGCACGTGCGTGCGACCGTCGAGCGGTTGTTCGAACAGGCGATCGAGCAGGTTGGAGTGACGCCACAGCCGGCATCGCCGCTCACCCAGGATCATCCGCTGATCCGTACCCCCGCGGAATACGGCGACCTCTTCAGCCGCGCTGTGCGGCGCGACGCCGACGACAATGGTCGGCAGGCCGAGGCTCACGACGATCACGCCACGGCAATCCGCGCTCGTGTCGCCTGCGCAACCCCGGCCAACTCCGGCGCCACGAGCGCTCCCGCTGCACCTTCTCACCTTAAACTGGAGACCTAGCCACATGATGACCATGCCGGAAATTGAGCGTTGCCTACGACAGCTGCGCCTGTCGGGTGTCCGCGACACGCTGCAGACGCGCGTGCTCCAGGAGAGCTGGCCCCGCAAATTCGGACAGTAGCTTGAGTGGATTTTCTGCCTGACAGCGGCGAGGATTCTTGCTGCGAATCAGGAGCGAAGATGACGAAGAAGAGCCGCCGGACGCATTCTCCGGCATTCAAGGCGAAGGTTGCTTTGGCTGCGGTCAAAGGCGACAAGACACTGGCGGAGCTGGCGCAACTGTTTGATGTTCATCCGAACCAGATCACGATCTGGAAAAACCAGCTCCTGGAAGGCGCCGCCGGCGTGTTTGGGCATGACAAGACATCGGCCGAGACGCCGGTCGATTTGAAGGCGTTACATGCCAAGATCGGCGAGCTGGCGTTGGAAAACGATTTTTTGTCCGGCGCGCTCACCAAGGCGGGCCTGCTGAGCGCAAAGCGATGATCGACCGCGATCATGATCTTTCTATCGTGCGCCAGGCGAAGGTCCTGAAGCTGGCTCGCAGCACGGTCTACTATGAACCTCGGCCAGTTTCGGCCGAGGACCTTGCCTTGATGCGTCGGCTCGATGAGCTGCATCTCGATTATCCCTTCGCGGGAGCGCGTATGCTGCGATCGTTGCTGCGGCGGGAGGGCGTATACGCCGGTCGCCGCCACATCGCGACGCTGATGAAGCGCATGGGGATCGAGGCGGTCTATCGTCGCCCGAACACGAGCAAGCCGGCTCCGGGTCACAAGATCTACCCGTACCTGTTGCGCGGATTGAAGATCGAGCGGCCCGACCATGCGTGGGCAATGGACATCACCTACATTCCGATGCGGCGTGGCTTCGTCTATCTCGCGGCGGTCGTCGATGTGTTCAGCCGACGGGTCCTGGCCCATCGCGTCTCGATCACAATGGAGGCGGCCTTCTGCGTCGAAGCGGTCCAGGAGGCGTTGGCGAAGCACGGCAGGCCCGAGATTTTCAACACGGATCAGGGCAGCCAGTTCACCAGCCTCGAGTTCACCGATGTGCTGCTGGACGCGAAGATCGCCATCAGCATGGACGGCAAGGGCGCCTGGCGCGACAACGTGTTTGTCGAGCGGCTCTGGCGCACGGTCAAATACGAAGAAGTATATCTCCGCGCCTACGACAGCGTGTCCGAGGCGCGAGCGTCAATTGCCAAGTATCTGGCCTTCTACAATCAGGGACGCCCTCACTCGAGCCTTGACGGGCGCACGCCCGACGAGGCTTACTTCGGCACGCAAGCTATGGTGATGGCCGCATGACCGTCGCCGACGGTTTTGTCGTCGCTCTGGTCGGGCTACGCCCTCCCGACGCAACGACAAAACCGTAAAGCCCCGCGTTCAGCATAACCCGGCAGGAATCCACTTAAATCCAGCGGGGCGCTGTCCAAACAACCGGGGCCAGCTCTAATGACCAATCTGATCTCCTGGCGACAACGGGCCGGCACGCTGTTCGATTGCGAGAAGACACCGGTGACCGCCCGGCGCGGCATGGCCGTGACCAACCATCCGCTGGCCTCGGCTGATCTGGAATCGGGTTTGGCTGAAGCGGCGGTATTGTAGTTGCAGTTTCTCGTGGGTTTAGGCCAAGCCTGCAATTTTGCAGAGTGGGATTAACTTGGTTCGCCGGGCAAGATTCGATGGTCGGATCGGAGAGGCCAATGCGACCAAAGAAGCCGAAGACGCGCGACACTTTGAAGTCATGCTGCCTGGCGGCCTCCTTCTTGCCCCTCGCCGAGAGTACTTGGCTTCGATTTCAACTGGCTCACAGCTATTCGGCTTGGCCGGTGACCAAGCCAATTGGTCAGAGCTCCATGTTCTGTGGAGCTATGCGGGAAACTGGGTGATGACGGAATGAGATAGGCGGCGTATCGAGGCGGGTGTCGAGCCTGCCAGAACCTCAAGGAGAGCGATACGCCATGAACGAGCATAGCAACATTGTCCCACTGCGTCAGCCCGATGAGATCGACGATCCACTGACGAATATTTTGCGATCTGGAGCTCGGCAGCTGCTTGCGCAGGCTGTCGAGATGGAAGCCGAGGCGTTTCTCGCCGCGATGAAGGGCTTGAAGCTTCCCGATGGCCGCGACCGCCTCGTGCGACACGGCCATGGTCCAGTGCGGACGATCCAGACGGGGATCGGCGCCGTCGAAGTCGCCCGGGTAAAGATTCGCGATCGCGCGGTGACCAGCGATGGCGAGCGGATCCGCTTCACCTCGGCGATCCTGCCGTTGTGGGCACGGCGCACGAAGAGCTTGGATGCACTTTTGCCGGTTCTGTACCTGCGAGGCATCTCGACGGGCGACTTCCAGGAGGCGCTGGCGGCGCTCTTGGGCAAGGATGCGCCGAATCTTTCTCCGGCGGTGGTTTCCAGACTGACGACGGAGTGGCAGCTCGAGTACGAGCGTTGGCAGAAGCGCGATCTGTCGGCGCGCCGGTACGTATACGTGTGGGCGGACGGCGTCTTCCTGCAGGCTCGCATGGAAGACCACAGCGAATGCATGCTGGTGCTGATCGGCGCGACGCCGGAAGGCAAGAAGGAACTCATCGGCTTCCAGGTCGGCGTGCGCGAGAGCACGCAGAGCTGGCACGAACTGCTCGTCGAGGCGAAAACCCGAGGGCTGAAGATCGCCCCGGAAATCGCCGTCGGTGACGGCGCGCTCGGCTTCTGGAAGGCGCTCGACGAGGTCTTTCCCGCCATGCGACATCAGCGGTGCTGGGTGCACAAAACCGCGAATATCTTGAACAAAGTCGCAGTGTCGGTACAGGCCAGCATGAAGAAGGATCTGCGCGAGGTCTATTTGGCGTCCAACCGAGCTTCGGCCGAAGTGGCGATCGATGTCTTTGCCGAGAAATACGGAGCGAAGTACGACAAGGCGGTCGAGTGCCTGACGAAAGATCGCGACGCAATGCTTGCGTTCTACGAATTCCCCGCCGAGCATTGGGACCACTTGCGGACGACGAATCCCATCGAAAGCGTGTTCGCGACGGTCCGGCACAGAACGGTGCGCACGAAAGGTTCGTTATCGTCAACGACTGCCAAGTTGATGGTGTTCAAGCTGCTCTGCGCCGCATCAAAGACCTGGCGGCGGCTGAAAGGCACAAATCAGTTGCCGAAGGTCAGCGCAGGTGTCAGATTCGAAAACGGCATCGAGGTCATCCAAGTGCCGGAAAACCACGCCGCCTGATCGCCTCGTCACCCAAAATCCCGCATAGCTCTGTTCTGTGCGCAACTTACCGAGTGCCGGGTGCCTACGAAGTCATCACCGATGAGGAGATGATCGAAGGATTGTCGTTCGCGTCGTTTCGCCGGGTTGCCACTATGATCATGGTACCGGCGGCGCCGCCGCGCAATTCAACGATGGAGATGATTTCCATCAATCCGGTCGATTTGGCTGACGCGCAGCGCATTGATGCCGACGCGCCTCACGAGTGACGAGCCGCGCGATCTCGGCAGGCACCGCTGAATCGTGATGCTCTGAGCGAATATCGTTTCAGGGCGGTCTTGTTCCTCCCCCTGCGGTAGCATATGTGCTGTTTAGCGCTCGTTGGTCGCGATTGCCATTTCGTCCAAAGCAACAACAACCAGAAAATGGGAGGATAGCATGAAACTCCGTCCGCTTCACGACCGCGTCGTGGTCAAGCGTATCGAAGCCGAAGAGAAGACCACCGGTGGAATCATCATTCCGGACAGCGCCAAAGAAAAACCCTCGCAGGGCGAAATCACGGCGGTCGGTCCTGGTGGCCGCGACGATGCTGGCAAGCTGATTCCCATCGATCTCAAGGTTGGCGACCGCGTTCTGTTCGGCAAGTGGTCAGGCACCGAGGTCAAGCTTGATGGTCAGGACCTTCTGATCATGAAGGAAAGCGACATTATGGGCGTTCTCACTGAGCTGCCCGCCGCCAAGCAGAAGATCGCCTAAGCGCCAGTCTGTTTTCCTTATCCTAAGCAGCCAGCATCTCGAAGGATAAGGTCCGCAAGTTGAAATCACGTCCCTAGAGAGCTCGCCGAGTCGTGCGGTCTTTCGGATTTGACAGTTGAAAACGGAGATCATTATGTCGGCCAAAGAAGTTAAGTTCGGCGTCGATGCCCGCGACCGCATGCTGCGCGGTGTCGAAATTCTCAACAATGCGGTCAAGGTCACGCTCGGTCCCAAGGGCCGCAACGTCGTGCTCGACAAGTCGTTCGGCGCCCCCCGGATCACCAAGGACGGCGTCACTGTTGCCAAGGAAATTGAGCTTGAGGACAAGTTCGAGAATATGGGCGCGCAGATGGTGCGAGAAGTCGCCTCCAAGTCGGCAGATGCGGCCGGCGACGGCACCACCACCGCGACCGTGCTCGCGGCTGCGATCGTCCGTGAAGGTGCGAAGGCGGTTGCCGCCGGCATGAACCCGATGGACCTCAAGCGCGGCATCGACCTCGCGGTGGAAGCCGTGGTCGCCGATCTCGTGAAGAACTCCAAGAAGGTCACCTCGAACGAAGAGATCGCCCAGGTCGGCACCATTTCGGCCAACGGCGACGCGGAGATCGGCAAGTTCCTCTCCGACGCCATGAAGAAGGTCGGCAATGAGGGCGTCATCACGGTTGAAGAAGCCAAGTCGCTCGAGACCGAACTCGAAGTCGTCGAAGGGATGCAGTTCGACCGCGGCTACATCTCGCCGTACTTCGTCACCAACGCCGACAAAATGCGCGCCGAAATGGAAGACGCCTACGTCCTCATCCACGAAAAGAAGCTGTCGCAGCTGAATGAATTGCTCCCGCTGCTGGAATCGGTGGTCCAGAGTGGCAAGCCGCTTCTAATTATCGCGGAAGACGTCGAAGGCGAAGCGCTCGCGACATTGGTCGTGAACCGTCTGCGCGGCGGCCTGAAGGTCGCCGCCGTCAAGGCGCCCGGCTTCGGCGATCGCCGCAAGGCCATGCTGCAGGACATCGCGATCCTGACCGGTGGCCAGGCGATCTCGGAAGATCTCGGCATCAAGCTCGAGAACGTCACGCTCAACATGCTCGGTCGCGCCAAGAAGGTGATGATCGACAAAGAGAACACCACGATCGTCAGCGGCGCCGGCAAGAAGGCCGACATCGAGGCGCGCGTGGCCCAGATCAAGGCGCAGATCGAGGAAACCACCTCGGACTACGACCGTGAGAAGCTCCAGGAGCGTCTCGCCAAGCTCGCAGGCGGCGTCGCGGTGATCCGCGTCGGCGGCGCGACCGAGGTCGAGGTGAAGGAGCGCAAGGATCGCGTTGATGACGCGATGCATGCGACCCGCGCGGCTGTCGAGGAAGGCATCGTCCCGGGCGGTGGCGTCGCCCTGCTGCGTGCCTCCGAGCGTCTCAAGGGGCTGCGCACCAAGAACGATGACCAGAAGACCGGCGTCGAGATCGTGCGCAAGGCGCTATCCTATCCGGCGCGCCAGATCGCGATCAACGCCGGCGAGGACGGCTCTGTCATCGTCGGCAAGATCCTGGAGAAGGATCAGTATGGCTACGGCTTTGACTCCCAGTCCGGCGAGTACGGCAACCTGGTCACCAAGGGCATCATCGACCCGACCAAAGTCGTTCGTGTGGCGATTCAGAATGCGGCTTCTGTTGCGGCGCTGCTGATCACGACCGAAGCCATGGTGGCCGAATTACCAAAGAAGAACGCCGGCGGTGGCGGCATGCCTCAAGGTGGCGGTATGGGTGGCATGGAGTTTTAGGTCCCGCTCCGTTGGAGCTCAGTAATCACAGAAGGCCCGGTAGAGATGCCGGGCCCTTCTTTTGCAGGATCAGCAAGAAGGCGACCGCCGGGAAATTGTGAGGATACTCATCGTTCGATGTATCCCCGCGAGGACTGCGCCTTGTGCGATATCTTGGATTCAAGCACTTTATTGCTGTCGGCGGGAGCGTGAGAGTTGATGCCAACCAATCAGGACGCACGCGGAAAGGCATCCTCCGGGCTGGCCACGATTGTGGTTCACCAGAGCCCGACGATCCATTTCGCGCCGAGGACGGTCTCCCAGACAACCGCCAGCTCGACCGCCAGCTCGACCGCCAGCACGACGCCGCCAATGAGCAGGGCTATCGAGAGCAGGAGCCCGTCTTCTTCGAGATAGGTCAGCGCGATCAGCGCGATGACGAGCGCGGGCACGACGTTGCTCAGTGGGACCGGCGTGAAGAGCAGGCTGATGTTCAGCAGCACGACGACGGCGCCGACGACACGGTTCGTCGCGTCGAGCGGAATTGGCCAGCGCGGATGGATGAGTTTCTCCAGATACCGGAGCACGGGAATAGCTCGCTGCACCAGAGCGGCGAGGTGCCGGGTCGGCAACGGACGGACAGCGATGCGGCGTGGGAACACGGGCATGGTCTGACCGGCGATCATCTGGAACGCGGGAATCATAAGCAGCAGCCCGGCCACGATCGAGACACCCGGTGCAATAGCGACCACAGCAAGCAGCAGCATGATGAGGCCGAAGGAGCGCTTATGGAGGCGGCCCATCAGCCAACCCAGAGTGAAATGATCGGCTGGTGCCTCGTCGTGCAGGCGCTGCAGCAGGACAGACGCGGGCGCAAACACCTCTTCATCGGCGGCTTGCGTCGGCTTCGACTGGCGCATCCGGATCTCCAGTGGCGGCTACCTCTTTCGAGCAGCCCTTATTTTGAACGGGCCGCAATACCAATGGCGGATGCCTTGCTCGCCTGATCATGGCCTAGCGACCGCTCAGAAAGATCGAATCAGATAAACGGCGCTCTTCCGCCGAGTTCCACCCGAGGTAACGGCGGACGGGAAAGCCGTCGCCACGTGCCCAGGTTGGCACTTGTTGGGACTCTGTACGCTCGTGACAGGATCTTCCTGGACAGCGCCGCGCGGTCGACGCAGCTGGCCCCTGACCAGATCAGAGCCGACCCAGCAGCAGCAATACGACGAGGATGACCAGGATGATCCCGATCACGCCCATGCCGCCGTGACCGAAGCCGTAGCCGTAGCCGCCAAAGCGGCCGCTGAAGCCCCCGAGCAGGAAAATGATGAGGATGATGACCAGGATCAGTCCGATCGACATTGTCCGACTCCTTTGACGAGACCTTGGGAAGTTGTTGATCTACTGGCAGTCCAAATTGAGTGCGCGATTTTCAAGCTTCCGGCGACGATAGCCGGCGGCATCACCGAGAAAGAGTCCCGCTACTTCTTTTCGATTGAGATTCCACGGTCGCCGATGCTGATCTCGACGCCACTGGTCTTCTGTCGCTCCAGGTAGAATTGATAGCCTAGTATCATCGTGACGACAGCGAGCCCGCCGATGACGAGGTAGAGCATATTGCGCGACATTGTCCGAACTCTCGATTTGTGTGCTTCGCCTTGATGGCTGGTCTGGCCCATCCAGTTCAACGAACTCCACCGCGCCACGAACAGGCTCGCCAGAAGCAATCTCAAGGCCAAACCAGTGGAATAGTGGCGTTACAGCCCGGCTCATCACCTATTTGCGGGCCGCCGGTTGGTCAGAGTTTGCCAAGCAGAAGTAAGATCAGCAGGATAACGATCACGAGGCCGAGACCGCCACCGCCGTAGTAACCAGTACCGTAAAACGGACCGCCACCGATCCCACTGAAGCCGCCCAGCAGCGCGATCACCAAGATGATCAGAATGATGGTCCAAATTGACATTGCACAGTCTCCTTTTGCGGTTCGGATCGCGACGTCGCTGCCTCGTGCATGGCTCAGCGGCCGATTTCAAAGCAGGTTTCCAATCAGGAACTCATCTTGTAGCGGAGGTGGCGGAGACTTGTTGATGCAAATCAAAGATGTGGAGCAGGCTGAAACGGCCCCCCCATTATGGTCGGATAGTCAGCAGCCAGTCGTCGAGCCGTTGCAGCCAGCGCCGAGGTGGAGGTGGCGCAGGGGGTGGTTTGAGCTTGAGGCGATCGCCGTCACGTCCGTGAACAAGCTGAAGCGTGCGTGTGTGATAGACGGCAAGATCTGGTCGGTGACCGATGCTCAGCACGGTGGTCTGCTTCAGCTCATCATCGAACAGAGCCATGACGCGACGCTGGCTGTCTTCGTCAAGCGCGGCTGTCGCTTCGTCAAGAAAGGCCCATCCCGGCTTGTGAAGGAGCAGGCGCGCAAAGGCGAGGCGCTCCTGTTCGCCAAGCGAAAGCTCCTTGTCCCAGCGCTGGATCGTATCGAGCTTGGAAATGAGCTCGCCGAGATCGCACCGCTCCAGGGCCTGTCGCACATTAGCATCGAGGAAGGCTTCGGGCGGGCTCGGGTAACTCAGGGCGTTGCGCAGCGTGCCCAACGGCAGATAGGGGCGCTGCGGTAGGAATGCCATGGAGTCGGGTGGAGGCGTGAGGATTGTTCCGGAACCCCATGGCCATAAGCCCGCTACGGCACGGAAGAGTGTCGATTTTCCTCGTCCTGTGTCGCCGACAATCAGGACGCGCTCGCCAGGGGCGATGCTGGCCGTCGCGTCATCGATAACGATATGCCCGTCCGGCAAAAGTATCCGCACGGCTTCGAAAGCGAGATGTCCCTTCGGGTGCACCGCGCGCTTGATTTCGTCTGCGCCTTGTTCGATCGCAGGAAGATTGTCGAGCGCTTCGCGAAACGCCGCGACCCGATGAACCGCGGCGCGCCAGTCGGCGAGGCGGGAAAAATTATCGACAAACCATCGCAACGCCAATTGCACCTGGGTGAACGCACCCGCCACCATGATCAGGCCGCCCAGCGTCAGATTGCCTCCGAAATAGGCCGGTGCGGCTACCAGTATCGGAACGACCAGCGATAGCCAGCCAATGCCCGATGTGATCCAGGTCAGGTGAGCAAGCGAGGAGGATATCCGTCGCATCGTGTCCACGACGGCCGCGAGCGCGGCCTCGAGATGCCGTCGTTCGTCGCTCTCACCGCCATGAAGTGCGATGCTCTCGCCGGATTCGTTGACGCGAACAAGCGCAAAGCGGAATTCCGCCTCACGCGCATATCGCTCACCGTTCAAGGCAATCAGCGGTCGCCCCACGATCCAGGTCAGAGCGGACCCGGTCAAGGCATAAGCGAGCGCACACCAGACCATGTAGCCGGGAATGGCGATGTCGTAGCCAGCGACCTGGAACGTGACTTGCGCCGAGAGCGTCCAGAGCATGCCGACGAAAGCTATGAGCTGAAGCAAGGAATATACGATGCCGCAGCCGAGGTCGGCGGTGTAGTCGCCCAAAAGGCGCGTATCCTCCTGGATACGCTGATCCGGGTTGCGACCATACTCGCCAGCAAAGCCGAGCTGATAGACGCGCAACGGCTTGAGCCACTCGGCCAGGAGGTGAAGAGTGATCCACTCCCGCAGTCGAAACTTCAGGCGCTCCTGGAGATAGGTGTTTGCGACCGTGAGCGCCAACAAAATGACGATGATGACGGCGAACGTCTGGAGATCATGAACGAAGCCCGACAGGTCCTTGCGGCCGACGGCGTCGAAGAACCGGCCGTTCCAATCATTGAGTTGGACCTGTCCGTACATATTAGCGATGGTGACGACAGTCGAGGTGATGAAGATCGCCATCACCCGTCGCCCGCCTGCAGCCTGCCGAAGCACGCGCGCGAACAAGGCCAGATCCCGGGCAAGATTGAAATCGTGGACTGGCGCAGCTTTTATGAACGCGTCCGCGAGAGGAGGTCTGGCGGCCGCGCCCGGCATGATCGGCAGCAGAGGATCCGCGGGCTGCGGCAGCTTCGGAATTTCCTCCGCCGGAGGGGGGACGGCTTGGGGAGCCGCGGGCGATGCAACGTCAGCCTTCATAGGTCCGCGTCACCCCTGTTTTATCAGCCGGAATCACTGCATTGGCCAAGCAGGCCCGGGTGGTCAGGATCTTGACCCGCCGCAATGACTTTCCCCGGCGGCATAATCACTATGCTATCATAAAAGCGCGTGTTTCAGGAAGAAGCTGCAGAGCATCGATCACGGCATGGCCTGCAAAGCGCATTGATCGACCGGGGATATGTCAGAGATAACGGAAAAGTCTGACCGGCAGAAAGGTGCCGAAGCCGCAGTCGAGGGCTTTCGGAAAGACCTCGGCCCGTTTGTCGTCGCCGCTGAAACGACGCGAATGCCCATGCTGTTCACGGATGCGGCAAAACCCGACAACCCGATCATCTTCGCCAACGACAGTTTTCTCGCTCTGACCGGGTATGACCGGGAGGAAGTGCTCGGAAAAGACTTCAACTTCCTGATGGCCAGCGGTTCGGATGCCGAGGCCTTGGCGCGAGCCAAGGCCGAGTTCGAGGGTTCGTCCAACGGCGCTGAAATGTTCTGCCGCCGCAAGGATGGCAGCGAATTCTGGGCCGCGCTCTTCGTCAGTCCGGTACGCGATGAAGACGGCGACATCGTTCAGCATTTTGCATCCCTGATTGATCTCACCAAGCTCAAGGAGGATGAAGCTCGATCCAGGATGCTGATCGACGAGCTGAACCATCGCGTCAAGAATACCCTTTCCACGGTGCAATCGATCGTCTGGCAAACGTTGCGAACGACGACCGATCCCGAGCAGATTCGACAGTCCATCGAATCCCGGTTGTCCGCGCTCTCCCGGTCGCACGACCTGCTGACCCGCGAGAAATGGGAAAGTGCCGGCCTGCTCGATATCGCTCACGATGCGCTGGAACCATTCGGGGTCTCCGGCGGACGGGCGGATCGCATCGTGATCACGGGGGAGAACATCCGCTTTCCACCTAAATCAGCTTTGGCCCTTGGTATCGCGTTCAACGAACTTGCGACCAATGCCGTGAAATACGGTGCGTTGTCCAACGCGGTCGGATCAATTCAGATCTCGTGGACGGTGGAGACGACACCGGACGGAAAGCGGCTCTTGCTGAGCTGGAACGAGAGAGATGGTCCTCCTGTCACGCCGCCGGCACATGAGGGATTTGGCTCGCGGGTGCTTGAGCGCGGCCTCGCTCATGAGCTGGAAGGTGCGGTGCAACTGGACTATCGGCCGAACGGCCTTATCTGCACGATCGATATCCCGTTACCAAGAGGTGCCCCTGGTGGATAAGTTGCTTTGCGGCCGGCGAGCCCTCGTGGTCGAGGATGAGATGCTGATTGTCATGATGATTGAAGACATGCTTGCCGCCCTCGGCTGCAAGTCGGTGACTTCGGCCGCGACGGTCGATAAGGCGCTCGCGCTGATCGATGCGCAAATCGTCGACTTTGCGCTGCTCGACATGAACCTTAACGGCGAGGATAGCTATCCGGTGGCGGAAGCGCTCTTTGCGCGCGGAATTCCGTTCGCCTATTCCACCGGCAACACCGGTCAAGGCGTCAGTGACAGCAACCCCGACAGGGTTGTGCTGAAGAAGCCCTTCAAGTTCGAGGATCTGGTGGCGACGCTCACCCGCCTTAAGCTCACGCCGATCAAGTGATGGTGCCGCCGAAATAGATGAGCATTAGGTCTTCATCACGACGCCTGCGGCCCGGGGACCCAGGAGCCCCCGGGCCTCGGTTGGCACCCTATTTGAGGGAAGAAAACCAACTATCGATGTCCTTGCGAACCTGATCCTTTGCAAAGCCATATCGCTGCTGAAGCCGGCCCTCGAGCTGGTCGCGTTTGCCGTTGATCGCGGTGAGATCGTCGTCGGTAAGTTTGCCCCATTGCTCCTTCACCTTGCCTCGGAGCTCCTTCCAGTTTCCTTCAATTTGATTCCAGTCCATGGTGTATCTCCCAATTTCAGATTGAATACGCTGCCGCGTCATCGCGTTCGCTGAACCGCAGCGCTAATCTTTTTTCGACCGACCGCCGCTTGAGAGCGCGTTCAGTGGCGCGGGCCTGCGCCGGAACCTGCCGCGCCAGACGGCGTCAAAGTTGGCCTTAGTACGGGGCGTAGTATTGGCGGCGATACGGGTAGGGACCGCCATAGTAACCTGGTGCGTAGCCCGGCGCGTAACCCGGACCGTAGTAGCGGGGGCCGTAGGCCCCATAGGCGGCGGCTCCGGCCGCGGCACCAAGAATTCCAAGACCAATTGCCGCCCCGGGAGCAGGCCGATAGACGCGACCGCGGTAATAGCGTCGATAGCGGACCTCCGTCACTCCGGTCGAGGACGTCCCTTCTGTCAGAAGAGGCGCGCTCGGCGAGATCGGAGCTGCCCCCGAAGGGAGTACCGAGCCGAGCATCGCGGCGCCGAAGAGCGCGGCGCCAATCGCGCATGTTCTGGTCTGCCTGTTCATCGCTATATCCTCTCGAACTTGGAGTATCTCAAGCGGCAAGTGGCTTTGCGTGTCGCTGGCCTGCCTGATGGTTGGCCCTTGTTGCAACTGCTGACCCAGAGCCCCAACGCAGAGTGCTCTGAAGGTCACGTGGTAGGTCTAAAGTCTCATGCTTCCAGCGAGGCAATAGACCCGCCGCCGTACTCGCGCCGCGACTTGATCGATCACTTGGCGCAAGTCTTGTCGGCTTTCAAAGCCGCTTCTGCGGAAGCCTTTGTCGTGTGGGCGGCGCCGACAACCTTCATGTTGCTGCCGGTCGCAGGCTGGCTCTCGACGATCTGGCATTTCATGGTCGCGCTATCCTGAGCCAGGTAAAAAGATGAGGGCGATTGTCCAACGGTCTTGCCCGTCTCAGCCGCGAATAACGGCGAAGCAAGCGCGAGGACTGCGGCCGTCGCCAATAGGGTGCTTTTCATGGAATCCACCAATTCTTGTTCGTCCGGAACTGGACAATGAACGAATAGAAACGGCGGGCAGGCGTTCCAGTTATGGCGGATTTGTTTTTTGCGTGTCAGTTGATGTGGATCATTGACAATTGCGAACGCCTGTCAGGCAGCCTGATTAGATGGTCACTTATATCAAACTGCCGAGACTTTAGGTTGCCCCCTCACGGGCAAGGATGCCTTAGGCCGTCGTAGCCGAGATAGGTGCCGGAATACGGAGAGCTGGCCCCGGTTGTTTGGACAGCGCCCCGCTGGATTTAAGTGGATTCCTGCCGGGTTATGCTGAACGCGGGGCTTTACGGTTTTGTCGTTGCGTCGGGAGGGCGTAGCCCGACCAGAGCGACGACAAAACCGTCGGCGACGGTCATGCGGCCATCACCATAGCTTGCGTGCCGAAGTAAGCCTCGTCGGGCGTGCGCCCGTCAAGGCTCGAGTGAGGGCGTCCCTGATTGTAGAAGGCCAGATACTTGGCAATTGACGCTCGCGCCTCGGACACGCTGTCGTAGGCGCGGAGATATACTTCTTCGTATTTGACCGTGCGCCAGAGCCGCTCGACAAACACGTTGTCGCGCCAGGCGCCCTTGCCGTCCATGCTGATGGCGATCTTCGCGTCCAGCAGCACATCGGTGAACTCGAGGCTGGTGAACTGGCTGCCCTGATCCGTGTTGAAAATCTCGGGCCTGCCGTGCTTCGCCAACGCCTCCTGGACCGCTTCGACGCAGAAGGCCGCCTCCATTGTGATCGAGACGCGATGGGCCAGGACCCGTCGGCTGAACACATCGACGACCGCCGCGAGATAGACGAAGCCACGCCGCATCGGAATGTAGGTGATGTCCATTGCCCACGCATGGTCGGGCCGCTCGATCTTCAATCCGCGCAACAGGTACGGGTAGATCTTGTGACCCGGAGCCGGCTTGCTCGTGTTCGGGCGACGATAGACCGCCTCGATCCCCATGCGCTTCATCAGCGTCGCGATGTGGCGGCGACCGGCGTATACGCCCTCCCGCCGCAGCAACGATCGCAGCATACGCGCTCCCGCGAAGGGATAATCGAGATGCAGCTCATCGAGCCGACGCATCAAGGCAAGGTCCTCGGCCGAAACTGGCCGAGGTTCATAGTAGACCGTGCTGCGAGCCAGCTTCAGGACCTTCGCCTGGCGCACGATAGAAAGATCATGATCGCGGTCGATCATCGCTTTGCGCTCAGCAGGCCCGTCTTGGTGAGCGCGCCGGACAAAAAATCGTTTTCCAACGCCAGCTCGCCGATCTTGGCATGTAACGCCTTCAAATCGACCGGCGTCTCGGCCGATGTCTTGTCATGCCCAAACACGCCGGCGGCGCCTTCCAGGAGCTGGTTTTTCCAGATCGTGATCTGGTTCGGATGAACATCAAACAGTTGCGCCAGCTCCGCCAGTGTCTTGTCGCCTTTGACCGCAGCCAAAGCAACCTTCGCCTTGAATGCCGGAGAATGCGTCCGGCGGCTCTTCTTCGTCATCTTCGCTCCTGATTCGCAGCAAGAATCCTCGCCGCTGTCAGGCAGAAAATCCACTCAAGCTACTGTCCGAATTTGCGGGGCCAGCTCTGCCGGCTGCACGTCGATGCGATCGGCGTGCAGCGACCAGTCTCCCATCTCCCGAAACTCGCAGAATTGCTGTTGAGCCAGTAAGGTCGGCTCGGCTGCATGACGTGCATCGACATCGACGATGCACTGACAGATTTCGCAGGATTTTCCCTGGTCGCCGATAACGTTCTTGAGGAAGCGGACCGTGAAGTGGGCCATGGATACCTCGTTCGTTATGGTGACATGCCGGGATGCGGGTTGATAGACGAAGGCTCGAGTTTCCAGCAGGTGATCATTCACGGCCACAACGCCGGGTATCGCCTCGGCGGCAACGCGAATGGCCGTGCGTTCGGCGAGCGATGGCGCAAAACCCCTGATGTCGAGCACGCCGTTCTGCACGGTCGCGTTCACATTGAACGTATGAGCCCATGGCTGTAGAGCGACGATGAAATGACCAACGACCTATGAAAGATGGAGCGTACATGAAAAGCCTCGGACTTGCAGCCCGCGTCTTCGCGGCCTCATTTGCACTCGCTGTCGGTACTGCCGAAGCACGACCGCTCAATCAGGTTCTCGGCACCTGGCGTATGGTTTCAGCTCAACTCGATCCGGATGGCCGGAATGTCCCGGCCTACGGGCAGAAGCCAAACAGCCTTTTGGTCTTCACCGAAGACATGCACTTCATCGAAGTGCTGACCGACGCGTCGATTCCGAAGTTTGCTTCGAACGCGCGAGGTGGCGGCACTGACGAAGAGAACCGGGCCGCGATGGCGGGTAGCATCGGGTTCTTCGGCACGTATACCGTCGATGAAAACGGAGTCTTCAGCGGCAATCGCGTTGAAGGCTCGACATTTCCAAACTGGGTGGGTAGCGAGCGCACGCGAAAGGATCTGAAGCTCGATGTAAGCGGAGACCGTATCATCGAGAACTTTCAGCGGCCGGAGGGCACCAAGGTCGTCATCACTTGGGAGCGGGTGCGCTAGAGAGCGCGTCCCCCCACTCTAGTTTCCCGCAAGCCAATGCGGGGAATAGGCGATGGGTCGGGCTTTTCGGCCTCCAATATCCAGGTACGGGATCAACGGTGTCTCCTATGTCCAACCGCCTCATGGGTCCGGTCCTCGGCACCACTGTCTCCGTTTTGGGGAGCGCATCAAGATCCGGCACATCCCGTTTCGCGGCAATGCCCCAGGTATCCAGGCGGTTGTCGCCAACGTCGTGAGCTGTACCTCTCAAACGGAAGTCAAATCGTTTGTGGACGAAGGACAACTTCGAGCCTTCGCCACGACGGGAAAGCGTCGAGATCCCCGCTTCCCTGATCTTCCAACAGTGGCTGAAGCCGGCGTAGCAGGATACGAGACGTCTTGGTGGCACGCTGTTTATGTGCCGGCGGGTACTTCTTCCGCCATCGTCGAGAAACTTACAGGTGCCTTGCAAGCCGTGATGCAAGACAGCGAGGGGCGAGCGCAGCTGGAAGAGATCGGGCTGGTGGCGCAGTATCGTCCTGCCGAACAAGTGACTCAGCAGACGTCATCGGATATGGCGAGCTTCAGAAAGATCGCCAAGGAAAGCAACATCAGTCTGGACTGAAATTGCATCGCTTTCGATCTCGGCGCTCTCGTCTGAATGGAGGCTCGAGGCGGAGATGGAAGCTCTCCGGTCTGACGCGGCATCTGGAGCGCCGGGCACGATGTGAGCGACGTAATGCGTCACAGACAGCCTCGAGCAAGACGAGAGATGGCGTGACCTGTCGGATAGTCACGCGCACGTTACTGAAATGCCGCGTGGCCTGCGTCAAAATAATGCACCCGGTGTAGTTTTGTTGACACGGAGAACCCCGGCTGTTACCCAATTGGCTTCGGCACAGTGCTGTAAATGCCGGGTGCGGGGAAGTGGCGGAAGTAATGGTCATGAGAAGCTGGCTCGCTGCTATGGCATTGGCATGTGCCGTCGCGATGGCACTGCCTGAAGGCGCGCATGCGCAGAATGCTCAGGTGCAACAGGAGCATACGGCGTTTCGTGCGATCGACTTCGATTGGAGGGATACGTCTCGTAGTCGCGAAATTCCTGCTCGCTTGTATTGGCCGACCGAGGTATCGCCGGGAAGGGTGCCACTGATCGTCTTCTCGCACGGGATGGGCGGTTCACGAAACGGTTACACCTACCTCGCTGCCCGGTGGGCCGCGCACGGCATTGCGAGTTTGCATGTCCAGCATATCGGGAGCGATGCTTCTCTCTGGCGTGGAAATCCCTTCGAGCTCGTGGGGCGGCTGCAAGCAGCGACCCGGGATGATGAAGCCGCGGCGCGTGTCGGAGATCTCCGTTTTGCGCTCGACCAGATGCTGTTATTTGCAACCGGTCCCTACGCGCGATTCATCGACATGCGACGCATCGTCGTAGCCGGACATTCTTATGGTGCGAACACCGCGTTGTTGACGGTCGGTGCCCGGGTCATTCGGGATGGTCGTTGGCTCGATTTCCGCGACCGACGCTTCAAGGCGGCGATCGTGATTTCAGCCCCACCTTTCTATGGGGAGAGCGACTTGTCGAGCGTGCTCGCCAACATCGCGGTGCCGACGCTTCACGTGACGGCTACACAAGACGTCATCAGAATTCCTGGCTTCTATTCGAGTGCACGCGATCGAGTCGCAATATTCGACGCGATCGCCAATCGGCGTAAGCTGCTGGTCATGTTCCGGGGCGGATCCCATAGTATATTTACGGACCGCGCTCTGACTGGGGGGCCAGGATTGAATCCGAAGGTCAAGGAAGCCACCGGAGAATTAACTCTCGCATTCCTTGACTATGCGTTCGCCGGGGATTCCAGGAGTTTGGCGCAATGGAGCTCCGACTGGCAGGATATTCTCGCGCAGCCTACCATTCGGAACGCAATGCTGATCTCAGGCGCGTCCGCACGGGCTGATTTGCAAGATAACGTGCCCGCGCCACCGGCCGAGAAAGGCCGTGCTATGACCGATGAGCAACGGAAGAGTTATGCTCCTCTTCGGGACGGGGGACGTCGGGCGGCGGCAGAAATCGACTGGTCGGCATCTGCATCGCGTCGATGAACTCCGATGCAGCGGTTCCTGCTTATAGCGACTTTATGTCTGCTGACCGCCGGGTGCGCGACTGCGCCCCTGAACAGGGCGGGTTCACTTGCCAGTTATGATGATCTGAAGCCATCCGACGGCGTTTTGACGAAGTCGATCGTTCGCGTCGACAAGGAGGACGTTCTCGGCGCCAAGACCGTGCGGCTGGTAGAAACTCGATTTTCGTCCAAAGCGGCCGCGGAGGTCTCCTTCTCGCCGGATCAGCGCAGGATCATCGGCAACGCCATTGACCGTGCTCTGTGCTTCGGATTGAGCGATAGATTCCAGATTGTCGGTCCGGCGGATCAGGCAGACCTGACCGTTCAGGCCGTCATCACGCATGCGGCGGCGACCGATTCTGCAGCGGCAGGCGCCTCGGGTGTCGCGCGGGTTGCGAAAGCCGTACTCCTGCCTGGCGTGCCAGTACCAGTTCCGCGGATTCCGTTGGGACTTGGCAGCCTGTCGGTCGAAGGTGAGACGAGGGACAGAAGACGGAAGCAGAAGGCGGCAATGGTGTGGGGCCGGGGGGCGAATTCTTTCAAAAGTTCTCCCCGCGTATCGCCTGATGGCGATGCATACGACCTCTCCACGGCATTTGCCGCCGACTTCAGTCGATTATTGGTCACGGGGAGTACGCCTTTCGGAACCCTTCCAGCGCTGCCGTCGCTCGAGAGCCTGCACACGTCCCTGGGCGGTGCGCCGAAGCAATCGGCGTGCGAAGTGTTCGGAAGAGCTCCGGGACTTGCTGGATTCATCGGCCAGGGACTTGGAGCTCCTCCAAGTTGGACAGACCAGGGCGCGGTGTCTCCATCGTCTCCGACTGCCGCGCCACCGGTCAGCGAACGTTCGCCTGCGACATGAAGTCGGCGAAGCGCGGATCCCCGACATGGGCGATGTTGACGCGCATGCCGGGCGCCGGCGAGCGTCGGGTATGAAGTCGATCCGGGCGCGCAACCGGGCAGAATGTTATCCAGTGCGGATCGATCTCCCGGAGGCCGAGCGCCTCATACCCCGCGCCTCAACGCTCTCGCCGGCCAGAACCTGCCGCCGCCGCGGTCCGCGCAAGCATCGTTACGGTGCCGCGCATGAAGCGCGTGAGGTAGATGCACAGGTTCACCCGTGATGATATCGGGAAAAGTGCGGAGGCGACGGCCACCTCTGAAGCTTTCTATCAGAGCGTTGATCCGATGATGCATCAAACGCTCATTTGCTCGGAAGACGATACCATCGCCAGTCTTACGTTGGCGATTCACGAAAATTCTGGGACGATCGCGGCAGCCGCTTCCTGGATCGTGCACCACACCGCCTCTATGTCGCTCGTCTCGGTGGATATCGTGCCGATCGAGACGCGGACCATCCAATGCCCGGCCGCGGTAGCGGGCGTGACATAGGCTTGGCCTGAGGCGTTCACCGCGTGCGCCCATGCGCGCGTGAAGTCATCGAGACGATGGAAAGGCACAGACTTCGGGCGATTCACAATGCATACGGTTTGCAGAACGACGGGGGCGACGACTTCCCAATCTGGTGTTGCTTCGACCTTCGACCGAAGATCCTGGGCTAGGCTAATGTCTCGCCGCAACCTCGCCTGCAACCCGGAAACGCCCTGTTCCCGTATGGCGAACCACAGTTTCAACGCCCTGAATCTCCGTCCGAGCGGAATGCCGGTGTTACGCAGATTGCGCACCTTCTCGTCGGCCTGAGATTGGAGGAAGCTCGGATCGGCAGACATCACCCTGAGAAGGTGAGGCTCGTCCCGAACGAAATAGAGCGAGCAATCAAAAGGGACGCCGAGCCACTTGTGCGCATTGATCACGACACTGTCCGCATCCTCGACCCCTTCCCACATCCACCGTAGCTCGGGCAAGAGCATCGCATTCCCGGCCATGGCAGCGTCGATGTGGAGCCACAAACCATGCCTCCGCGCTATGGCAGCGATCTCGGAGACTGGATCAATGGACACGGTAGCGGTCCCGCCCACTGCGGCGACGATCGCGCATGGCTTGAACCCAGCGTGGATGTCCGCAAGGATTGCATCTTCGAGCGCCCCTGGACGCATCGCGAAACTGGCGTCGATATCGACCATGCGGACATTCTCACGGCCGAACCCCGCCAGCAGCGCCGCTTTTTCGACGGAAGAATGAGCGCTTGCCGATGTGTAGATCGTCAACGGCTTGAGTTCCGCTTGCAGGCCCTGGCGAACGAGCGAAAAGCCTGTCGTCTTTTCCCGGGCGCATAGCAGAGCGACCAAGGTGCTTGTCGACGCAGTGTCGTTGATCACGCCGAACCAGGCGGAAGACAAGCCAACCATCTGCCTGAACCAGTCGACCGTGACCTCCTCGATCTCCGTCACCGCGGGCGACGACTGCCAGGACAGGCCCAGCACCCCAAGTCCGCTGCTCACCAGGTCGCCAAGGATACCGGACCCAAGTGAATTGGAGGGAAAGTAGCCGAAGAACCGCGGGTGTTGCCAATGCGAGATGTTGGGGAGAACGACTGAATCAAGATCAGCGATGATCTCATCGAATCCCTCAGCTTCTACCGGCGGGGAGGCAGGAAGGATCGCTTTGACGTCACCCGGCTGTGTCGCAGGCTGGACCGGATAGTTGGACATCTTTGCGTGATAGTCCGCCAGCCAGTCGATGATCTCGTGACCTCGTCGTCGGAATTCCTCGGGCGTCATTTAGGCCTCTTTGGTTGTTCACTTCGTGGTCGGACGGGCATTCCAAACTAAGGGAGAGCGTATCTCGGATGGCTCCGCATATTGCAGTGACGGGATGTGCCGGCGCGATAGCCTGAGGCGCCGAACCTGGGATGCCGCAGACGTGGCCAGCGCGCGAATCCTCGCCATCGTCCCGGTCCGAAGCACGCTGAATGCGGGAAAAAAGGCGAACAGCAAAGTAAGACCGATCCACCTCATCAGTCGACCCGAGAGGAACGCTTGTATCGTGGGCGTCACCTCTTCCTGCAGGAAATCCACCGTCGCCACCAGTATCGCCTTCGCGCCGGGGCAAACGAGGCTGCCCGAAACGATGCCGGCCAGATCGAAATAGGGATGGAATGAGATCACATACAGGAGAGCAGCGATCCCGACATTCGTGAGAATTGGTGATCGGAGTGCCTTCACAACGTGTGCGGCGAAACCAGAGGAAATCGGAGCAGCGTGGATTTCTTCGTGTTTCGCGGGATCGGAGGGCTGGATGGGCTTCAACTCCTTGGCCGGCCGGTAGGAGCCACGGGATCGATCGAGCAGTTCGCGCGTTCGATGTCGAACGATCCTTCCACGACTTATGGGCGCCTCGATCGGCCACACGCGCGGACGGGGTCCAAGATGATCGGGGCCATTGCTATGGCTTGCGGACGCGCCGCCGGCAAATGGTCGATTCGCATCTCGCTCCCGCTCTCGTTGCGGAACAGTGATATCCGTCCCATCCGGCGTGTCACATGTCATTTGATGATTCCTTGTTCGTCCCCGCGGACGACGGTCGGGATGCCTCAAGGGCAGTCATTTCAGAAGTCTCGCACCAAGCGTAACTTATTTCGCACTTGGTGTAATATTATTTGGGCGATTTCGTGGCCCCGGCCATGAGGACGCGCGCCTGCCAGCGGCATCTTCGTCCTGTGGAGACCTCGCTTCGCCCGCAAGGCAAGACGTCCCGTGCGCAAAATTTGCGCAACGATGGTTACGAGACGGAGGAGGCAGTTGGGCGGAGTCGTGTTCGTCCGTATTGGGGGCCGGCGAATGAAGCCGGCCCGGCATAGTGCTTGCAACTCGAAGCGCTTTAGGCTGCCGATTTGGGCTTCACGGATACTGTGCTTCGATTTCGATCGACTTCACTTCGGGGATCTCGACTTTCCCCTTTTCGAAGGTGGGTCTGTTTGTCAGACTCATCTTTGGATTATTCGCTATACCTATTCCCGATGTCGGGATTCCCAACAGGTTCGTTTCAGGTTTGCCCATTCGTTTCGGATCGTGAAACATCGAGACTGCGTACTGTCCTGCGGGCAGATTGGGGAAGGACACTCGTGCACTGGACGCTGGCGCAGTAGCCTTCTTGAAGGGCCGCCCCTCGGCGCATCTGGGGAAGCCTTCGTCCGTCGAACGCCAAAGGCAGACGACGATGTCCCCCTCGGTAGTCTTCAGCCTTGTCACGGTTACATCGAGCGCGGCCGCGACGGGCACAAGCCCGAAGAGCGCAGCAGCAGTCAAAGCGAGACGAATGGTAGAGCGACGCCAGCCCGATGAAGGAAGCTGCATCCGATTTGTTCTCCTCATGACTCTTTCTTTCACGGTATTTTGCTGATGGCAGGTCGTTTCATGGTGATTGCGTCGACTGTTTGCGAGCATTCGTCACTCGAGAGTGCCGCAATTCCCCTTACGTGATGGCTGCATGCTGCCAGAAGCCGACTTCCGAGCGATCACGACGATTGAGTATTGAGCGGTAATGCGAACGCGGAAAATGCCTGAACTTGCATTTTTCTTGCCTATTCCTGCAAAGGGCAAAGGTGGATTTCCGCCCGCGTTGGCGTGCGAAGAGCGTGAGAAATTGTCGCGCCAGAAAGCACCTTCGAGCAGCGCCAAAGAATTCCGGTCGTAGTGTACGATCGCACCTTATCGATCACGGATGTCTTGAGGCGGCCGAGGTACGAGCCAGAGCAAGAGAGATTACAAGTCGGCGCGCATCTGTCGGGTTCGATCAGAGTCGTCGCCGGGGCAGATACGCGCTCACCAGGAGCGCAATCCCGACCTCAATCCGATATCGCCAAGTCGCATACGTCGTTGGGAGCAACGGAGCGCGTTCTTGCGTTTCGATCTATAGCCGACGGCCAACCTGCCGAGTGGTGCTGGCAACAATAGAGTGCCATCGCATATTGTCTGGTCACGATCTCCGAAGTGAAGCAGCGATCTGCCGATTTGCAATCAACAGGACGATGCCAGTGACGGCGCTGGCGACTGGGACAGTCAGCATTCCAATCGCGAGCCCGTTAGCCCGTCCTATTCGTGAGAGTGCGGCTTTTGGGCCCGATTGATGCGGCCGCACATCTTGTCTGACGAGGCGCACAGGATTGCCTTCGGCTTTTCGCCGCCTGACGACCGGTACTTTGCAACGCGCTTGAGGGATGGGTTGGGCGAACGGGGGCGGACGCCCCGCCGGTCAAGGACCGAGCGGCAGCAGCGCGCCGGGCAAGCCGCAGATCAGGTCGGCTTCGGGACATGCCGCGGCAAACGCAAGGCGAATGCGGCTCGTGGTCTCGACGACACGGGCGGCGATTTTCAAGAGCCGAAGACGCAGCGTCGCGAACTCGGCAGCGGCCAATTCCCGGACTTTGGGAATGGCGTCGCGCACGGTCAGCATCAGCCAATAAGCGGCCGTATGGAGCACGAGACGGACCTGGTTGGCGAGCGCCGAACGGCAGCTGGTGCGGTCGGAGGCGAGCTGCGTCTTATGCAGCTTGATCAGATTCTCGGCTTGGCCGCGCGCGCAATACAGGCTGTCGTAGATCCACTCGGCCGAGCCGACATCGAGGCTGGTGACGACGAAACGGATGTCGAGGCCGAGCATCGTCGCCTCAATACGGGCGACGGTGCGCCGTTCGCGATCCCAGGACTTTGCCTTGTGGCGCGTCTCGGTATAGCCACGCAGAACCGGCAGGTTCTCGATGGCGCGTCGGGTGCGGATGTCGTCGGCGACCTCGTCGACTTTTCTGGCGAGAGGCTTGGTGCCGGACAGACCGAAGATGTAGTCGATGCCGTTGGTCTCGCACCACGCCATGGCCTCCGGCCGGGCATAGTGCCCGTCGCCACGGAACGTAATTCGCGTGTTGTGCCACCGCGTGCGGATATGCCGTACCAGGCGGCGCAGATGGGCACGCACCTCGACGCCGCCCGGCGTCTTGCCGGGCCTCAGCACGACCGCCACGGGACGGCTCTTCTCCGTGTCGTAGACGTGGATCGGCAGGAAGCAGCGTTCGTCATAATGAGCGTTGAACAGCGAGAGCTGCTGATGGCCGTGGACGACATCGCAGGTATCATCGATGTCGAGCGTGACGGATGCCGGCTCGCGCGGGTAGCTATCCATCCATGCGTCGACCAAAATGTAGGTCAGTCGGATCACGTCGCGCAGGCGCGGAGCATTCTCCAGCCGCGACAGCGTCGGCTGGGAACACAGATCGCGGCCCGTGTCCGGCAGCCGTCCGCAGGCCAGCTTGAATGCGGGATCGGACCGCAGATGATCGAGGTCGTCGGCGTCCTCGTAGCCGCAGCAGATCGCGAACATGCGCGCGCGGAACATATCGACAAGGCTGTGCACGACCCGCGTCGGATCGCGCCGATCCGGGAACACCCGGGCCAGATTGTCGGCCAAGCCGAGACGCCGCTCGGCCATCGCCAGAAGCATCACGCCCCCGTTCGAGGTCAGGCGACCGCCATCGAAGGCAGCTGTGACTTTCTTGGCGTGAACGGCTGGAAACGAGAAGGGCGGAATCGTATCGTCGGTCATGGCGGGCGTGGCGTTCGCGGTTGAAGGTGATGGGGTGGCTTCGCAACCGAATCCTACGCCGCATCAGCGCTTTACACCACGCTCGCCAGCCCTCAGGCGCACTCTTACGAATAAGACGGGTTAGGCATCTGGGCCTTTGTCGCGGCGTCGCTGATCAAGCTGACGATCAGCGGCCCGATTGCCGGGCCAAAAAGGCCCGAGCCGATCATAACGAGGCTACTAGCCATCGCCTCTTTCCCTTTTCCTGCCACCAGATGTGCAGCTCCGAACCCCCAAGGCAGCAGAAATGCGAAGGACAACATGCTCGGCACCAGCAGCAATATCGAGAGCCAACCGATTGACGCAAACAGGGCTGCAGCCGTCGTCGTGCTGGCGATAAGAAAGAGGATCGCGGGAGGCCCAAGTACCTTTCCGCTCCCGGAGCGCACGGCGCGATCGAACCAGCGCCCGCCTATGAGCGTACCGAGAACGCCCATCAGACCTTGGAGAAGTCCGAATGTTGAAGGCGGGCAGCTTCGTCGCGCATCGACTGGTACTCAATACGTCGACTGGTACTCCATCAGAGGGCGCCGCGGGCCCAGCCTCTTACGGGTCGCTCTTCGGTTCAAAGGATGCCCTGCAGGTTAGCGAAGGATTCGCGGAGATAGGCTGCCGGCGGTCGCCTGCCGTTGTCGTTGCTCCAGGATTCGATCGCCAGTCGAAGGGCTCCGACGGCGACCATGGCGACGTATCGAAGAGATTTCCGCCGCTTGGCCTGCGGCCATTTCACGCAAAGGGCCTCGAATATCGCCTGTTCCTGAGCGATATACTTCGCGTGGCTCGCGGAAATCAGCGCCGGGCTCGAGCGGATGACCCGATCGAGGGCAAGGCTCTGCTCCGAATTGTAGTTGCCGGTCAGTTTCAGCAAGGCGTTCTTGACCGTGTCGATTGGAGATTGATCCGAAGGCTCGGCGATCACCGCAGCTCTAATGAGCTGCGTGAAGTGGCTTTGCCACGCAAGCAGGATTTCCTTTTTTGACTTGAAGTAATAAAAGAACGTCCTCCGCGAAATGCCTGCCGCCTCGGCGATCGCCTCGAGGGTCGTCTCTTCGTAGCCATTCGTCATGAACAGCTTGAGGCCTGCTTCCGCGATCCGAGCCAGCGTCTCACGCCGTTTGCGCTCGCGAAGACCCTCCTCCGCAACTTTGTCGTCCGCTACTACTTTTGCCGGCAACGAAAGCCCCATCCAAAAAATCGCACCCAGTGCAATATACTACACGCTGCGCAAACAATGTGCAAGGAAAAAGCGATTTGCCTGCCGTGACTTAGGTTGTCTTGCGATGCGATCACGGTGCTCGACTGGTGGTGGCGTCCGCGGTCAGGGGTCGCACAGCCAGTGCCCGCTACAGTCTTGTAATATCGCACTTAGTGCGATAAAAAATACACTTGATGTAAGTTTTGTTGCGGGAGGCGTTGCGCTGTTCGCCGGTTGGTCTTCGTTAGGAATGCCGCGTTGTCATACGTGTTCGCGGATTTCTTCCTGGCCTTCCTCAATTTGATTGGTCAGGCTCTTGTAAAATTACACTGAGTGCAATATTGGTCCTGCGCCCTAGCGTAGTGGACTGCGGAGAAGACCATGCCGGAATGGACCATCAAGGATATTCCTTCTCAATTGGGGCGATCAGCCGTCGTCACGGGAACAGGGGGGATCGGCTTTGAAGACGCATTGGCGTTGGCCCGGGCCCGCTGTGAAATCATCATCGCGGGCCGTAGCTTGGAGAAGGGGGCGAGCGCCATTGCACGGATCCGCACGGCGTTTCCCGACGCCAAAGTGCGCTTTGAAGAGCTCGACCTCGCAAGTCTGAGGTCAGTGAAGGACTTCGGCGCCCGGATGCGAGCTCAACGGTCTAGTCTCGATATGCTCATCAACAATGCTGCCGTAATGGCCCCGCCGATGCGGAAGGTGACGAGCGACGGCTTCGAGCTGCAGTTGGGGACCAACTATCTGAGCCACTTTGCGCTGACAGCGGAACTCCTTCCGCTTTTGCGCAACGGCAAAGAGTCGCGAGTCATCAACGTTTCGAGCCTAGCCGCCCGGAGCGGCGTAATCGACTTCGACGATCTTCAGGCGGAGCGCGAATACAGACCCATGCCGGTTTACAGTCAATCCAAACTCGCCTGCCTCATGTTCGCGTTCGAGCTTCAGAGGAGAAGCGAAGCCTCTGGATGGAGGATCAAGAGCCTCGCCGCGCACCCCGGCATTGCCCGCACGGAGTTGATACCCAACGGCGCCGGACCTCGCAGTTTGCAGGGCTTCGCCCGCTCGCTGCTTTGGTTTCTCTTTCAACCGCCGGCTCAAGGGGCGCTGCCGATGCTGTTCGCAGCGACGTCTCCGCTTGCCGAAGCTGGAGGCTATTATGGCCCGGACAGGTTGGGCGAGACCCGCGGTGCGCCGGCTGCCGCGCGCGTACCCAAGCAAGCCAAAGATGCGGCCGCGTCCGCTCGACTCTGGGAGGTTTCCGAAAAGCTCACCGGCGTTCGTTTTTCATGAGCTGTTCGACGATCAAGCGTAACGGAAGAGCGGTCTGTAACGCCGGCGCTCTCACCGTTGACGATGACAGCGTCTTCCGCAGCGGAGCGCAAGCCGGCCACGGCCCTATTGGGCCCCTGACGGGCAGAATGCTCTTGGCAGTCTCTCGGCGGGCTCGCCCGCACATGGTGAAAAGGCTCTGTGCGATGGTCAGACCGAACGCTTTCTCGATTTGCGCCGTCGTCTCGCTCGTTCTGAGCGGGTGCGGCACACCCTTGGTCGGCGCCGATCCGGTACCCTCTACGTCGAGCGCCGACCACGCAGGTGATGTCGCTCGGCCGGAGCTGGAGCTCAGTGCGGACTTCGAGAAGATCAGCGTCGAGACCGAGATCCAGGCACCTTTGGCTTCCGTAACGACCTGGTTCGCTGACCGCGGCGCCGCATTCGGCTCGTTTCTAACGGAACGGACAGTGTGCCGGGCGTCGTAAGCACCGAGTCGCTGAGCGGAGCCTGGAGCAAGCCAGGCGACCGTCGGCGAGTCGTATTCTCGGACAACAACACTGCGCTGGAAGAGATTACGGATCGCAAACCACAGCTTCTGCAATACCAGATATGGAATCTTACCAACCGTACCGGACGCTACATCAGATATGCGGTGAGCGAGCTGGAGTTCATGGGTAATGGCCAGGCTACCCGCGTGCGCTGGACTTATTCGTTCCGGCCCAAGATCTGGCCGGACGGGTATCTCATCCGGCCCTACGTCCAGAACGACTTTCGGAAGTTTATGGAGGTCGGCCTGCAAGCAATGCGAGACAAGGCGGTGACGGACCTCGCTCCAAAACGCAGCGCGCGGTCGTCCTGAGTGGGAGTAGGTGAGCTTGAGCATCGACCAGGGAAGTAGACATTCGGAAGTCCGTCCCATCACTATCGTGCGTGCACGCCTTTCGATTGCCCTCACATCTTCGAACGACGGCAGCGGGCCTGGCTCTCGCTCGGGGGTGGTCACTCGAGCTCATGCCGTTCTGGGCGAGGTGCCGAACACCGCGCTTCCGGTGAAACGTAAGAGCTGTCATCTGATCTCCAGGAGCGGGCGCTCGGTATTCGTCTTCGGGATGTGGTTGGCCGCGTTCGGTGCCCCAAGCGCGAGCGCCGCCGAAGGAGACGTGCGTGCTTCCTATGCCGTATCGTTCGCCGGGGTGCCGTTGGCTAATGTGACTTTGCATGTGGCGCTCCGCGGCAGTACCTACGCTGCGCAAGTCGATTATCAGGTCTCCGGAGCGATGCGGCTCTTGAGCAATTCTGCAGGTATGGCGTCCTCCAACGGCACTCACAAGGCAGGGCACTTCGTCCCGACCGAGTTCGATCTCGATCATCGAAGCGGTTCAAGCCGGCAGAAAGTGAAGCTCGGCATGACCGACGGCGTCGTCAAGACTATGGTGGTCGATCCGCCACTGGCCCTGGATTCGAATCAAACTCCGATTGAACCGAAGCATCTCGTGGCAATTGCCGATCCCTTGAGCGCCCTCCTAATGGGAGCCGCCAAGATCGAAGGAAGAGCACAGGGAGGAGTATGCGATCGGGCGTTATCGATCTTTGACGGTCTGAGACGATATGACGTCAAGTTCGAGCACCAAGGGACAGGGACGACCGCACAAAAAGGTCTTGGCGGAAGCACGACCATCTGCCGAGCAGTCTTCAAACCTGTGGCTGGGCGGATTGGCGAAGGAGACAGGGCGCGAAGTTCGTCTCCGAACTCCAACGTCGATCAGATCACGATAACATTCGGCCGAACCAGCATGATGGATCTCTACATTCCGGTCTCCATCCAGGCGCAGACGCGGCTTGGAGCCGTAAGCGTTCTCTTGACGGCATTCAGCGCTGACTCTGCAAGGTCTGCCGCGTCTCGGTGAAGCGGCGGCGTCTAGAGCTGCCGGGGCAGGGGAGTTTCTCGCACACGACCTCACATTTGGAGAAGACGATGGAAACCCATTCCGACATCGTGGCACGTGAAGACACTTGCCTGAGGGGGACCTGGGGACGCTTGCCGATGGGTCGATGTATCCACTTCGCCGTCCATTCAGGTCTGAGGGAGCGGTGGCCCGATCCGAACGATGAGTTGGGCCTGCGCATGCTTGCCATGATCGCGATCGGCGTCGTCCGTTTGTCGACGGACATCTGGTCTCAGGAAGGAGGGGAAAGGTCGATCACGGAAGTAACGCGTGCGATATTCAGTTCGATAGAAACCAAATTCTGAACTCGAAGGACCGCTCCTCGGAACCCGGCGCTGGGCGAAGACAAGGCAACGGTCTCAATCGCGCGTGTGAAAGGGGCGGTCCGAAAACCCCTATCATCTGCCAGTACCGGCTGGAGCCCATCGAGGCTGCTTCCCGCGGATTGATTGCGTGTACGTGAAATGGGCGGTGCAAACGTCAGCGATGCCGCGACAACGACGGATTTCGCGCAACATGGCGTAACTCTTGGTCGGTCTGCGCTCGACCGTCAGTCGTCTATGGAGCTGCTGGTTGTTCGTTGGACGGGACAAATGGCCGCAACAAATCATTCTGCAGACGGACTTGAAATTACACTGAGTGCGATAGAAGTTCGCATCAAGTGCAATTAAGGGCTCGTCGATGAAGCTTAACGTCAATGGCGAGGATCGGGATTTCGATGGCGATCCGAATATGCCGCTCCTCTGGGTTCTTAGAGACCATCTGAATTTGAGCGGCACGAAGTTCGGCTGCGGAATCGCTCAATGCGGGGCGTGCACCGTACACTTGAACGGCAAAGCTGCGCGTTCGTGCTCCGTGCTTGCGGCTGAGGCGCAAGGCATGAAGATCACGACGATCGAAGGCGTGAGCGCTGGGCATCGATTGCTCGTCGCCTGGGTCAAGCACGACGTTCCGCAATGCGGCTATTGTCAGTCCGGGCAGATCATGCAAGCGGCGGCGCTTCTCGATGAAAAGCCGAAGCCTACGGATGCCGATATCGATGCTGCCATGAGCGGCAACATATGCCGTTGTGGGACCTACCGGCGCATCAAAGCGGCAATCAAAGATGCGGCGGGAGTGGCGTGATGTCGGAGCGGAAGTTCGGAGAGGGAGCGCAACCGTCGCCGGTCCTCACCCGCCGTCGCCTGGTCCTGAGTGGCAGCTTGCTGGGCGGAGCTTTGGTAGTTGGCATGCGGCGACGAACTTTGGGGCCATCGCCGCCGGCGCGCTGAGTGTTGGTGCTGCAGATGCGAGTCCAGGCGTGTTCGGGCCGTTCATAAAGATCGACGAAGCTGGCTGGGTTACAGTCGTCAACCGATACCAGGAGATGGGCCAAGGTACCCATGCTGGCTTGGCCGCAATCGTCGCTGAGGAGTTGGACGCCGATTGGGAGATGGTGAGATTTGAGAGCGCTCCCGCCAATGCTGCCGTATATCGGGACGTGACGATGGGGATTCAGGGCACCGGCGCCTCGCATGCGATCGCGGGCTCTTGGGACCAGGTTCGCCAGGCCGGCGCTGCAGCGCGGACGATGTTCGTCCAGGCAGCTGCTCGGAAATGGAGTCTGCCAGTCGACTCGATCGGCGTACGGAACGGCGTCGTCTATCACTTGGCTTCCCAGCGCAGCGCGACGTTCGTCGATCTGCTTGCTGACGCTGCGAAGATCGCGCCACCCGAGCATCCCAAGCTCAAGGATCCGAAGGACTACAAGCTGATCGGCACGGAGATCGTGCGCCGCAAGGATAGTCAATCCAAGAGCAATGGCACCGAGCTGTATACGCAGGATGTCCGGCTTCCGGGCATGCTTGTGGCGATGGTCGCCCATCCTTCTCATTTCGGCGGCAAGCTCGGCAGCCTCGACATGGGTGCGGCGCGAAAGGTGCCTGGCGTTGTGGACGTCTTCGAGATCGCGAGCGGCGTTGCCGTAGTTGCCAAGGATACATGGTCCGCCCGTCTCGGGCGCGACGCACTCAAGATCAATTGGGACGATGCAAAGGCCGAGACACGATCTTCCGATGAGCTGCGAGCGCTCTATCGTGAAATCGCGAAAGGAAAGACCGATGTAACCGGGTCGACGTTCCAGACAAAAGGCAAGGTCGACGATGCCTTCGACGGGGAGCTGTTCGAAGCGTCATTCGATTTTCCCTACCTCGCAAATGCCCCCATGGAGCCGATGAACTGCGTTGCTTCGGTTGACGGACGCCGAGTGAAGCTTACTTTCGCCGCGCAGATCCAGACGGTGGACCAGATAAACTGCGCCTTGGCTGCGATCACGCTTCCGGACATGGTAGAGATCGAGACGTTGCCGGCGGGTGGATCATTTGGACGTCGCGGCACGTTGACGTCCGACTACATTGTCGAATGCGTCAACATCGCCCGTCACGTCGGCGGCGGTCGGCCTGTCAAGCTCGTCTGGACACGCGAAGACGATATGAGCAGCGGATACTACCGGCCGATGGCTCATCACAAGGTTTCCATCAAATGCGACGAAGGTGGGCTGCCGACCGCCTGGCGCCACAACATCGTGTCGCAAGCAATCGTTCCTTTCGGCGCTAACGAGCTCCCCACACACGGTGTGAAGAATTCACCCTATCTGTCTGTGGCCAGCGTGGTGGACGCCAAGATTTTCACCCCGAAGCTCGCTGTGCCCCCTGGCCTATGGCGATCCGTCGGAAATTCGCAGTCGGCGATGGTCATGGAACACACGGTCGATCTACTGGCGCGACGCGCGAAGCGGGATCCGGCCGAGTATCGCCGCGCTATCTTTACGAAAGTAGATGATGTCCGCAAGCTGGCCGTCCTGGATCTTGTCTGCAAGAAGGCAGGGTGGGGCAGTCCATTGGACGCTGGATGGGCGCGGGGGCTCGCCATCCACGAATGCTTTGGCACGGTCGTGGCCCAGGTTGCCGAAGTCTCGGTGCTGGGAGGAAATCTCAGGGTACGCCGGGTGGTGTGTGCGGTCGATTGCGGCATCGCAATCGCGCCGAATCAGATCGCCGCACAGATCGAGGGTGGAGTTTGCTTCGGACTTGGTGCGGCTCTTTATGGACGAATTACGCTTGATCATGGCATTCCGCAAGAAACGAACTTCGACGTCTACAGGGTCCTCCGTATGGACGAAGCGCCCGCTGTAGAAACCCATATCGTGCCATCGAAGAAAACTCCCACAGGCATAGGCGAGCCGGGTGTCCCGCCGATCGCTCCCGCCGTAGCAAATGCTCTTTTGAGTCTGACCGGGCGACCGACCAGCAGTCTCCCGTTCGTCATATGATTTGGCGCGGCAGCTTTGGAGGCCCCTGATGCGATGGATCGCCGCCTTCGACTTCGGCATTCGTCTGACCCTCGTGGCCGCTTTGCTCGCGGTCGGCGCAGTCTTCGTTTACTGAACCGTTCTTCGTTATCTGAACGGGGGATCGTTGGACGAAACAGCTTGGCTTCTGTTCGGAGTGATCGCGGATGCGCGCGCCATGGGTCGTTGGGCGACGCTGAAGGCCGCAAGAGGCAACCCGATTTGACGGCGAGCAGATCTCCTCTCGACGGACCGATCAGCCTCAGCCAGTGGGGCAGTGCGACGCGTCCGATCGAGCCGCTTTCAAGATGAGTCGACGTAGCCAGGCGTGACTCGGCTCAGAATCGGTGAGGCCTTCCCGATTTTGAACCTATCAATGATAGCCTTGTGCCGCAGTTGACCCGGTAAAGTCCGAGTAGAGAGCTGGCCCCGGTTGTTTGGACAGCGCCCCGCTGGATTTAAGTGGATTCCTGCCGGGTTATGCTGAACGCGGGGCTTTACGGTTTTGTCGTTGCGTCGGGAGGGCGTAGCCCGACCAGAGCGACGACAAAACCGTCGGCGACGGTCATGCGGCCATCACCATAGCTTGCGTGCCGAAGTAAGCCTCGTCGGGCGTGCGCCCGTCAAGGCTCGAGTGAGGGCGTCCCTGATTGTAGAAGGCCAGATACTTGGCAATTGACGCTCGCGCCTCGGACACGCTGTCGTAGGCGCGGAGATATACTTCTTCGTATTTGACCGTGCGCCAGAGCCGCTCGACAAACACGTTGTCGCGCCAGGCGCCCTTGCCGTCCATGCTGATGGCGATCTTCGCGTCCAGCAGCACATCGGTGAACTCGAGGCTGGTGAACTGGCTGCCCTGATCCGTGTTGAAAATCTCGGGCCTGCCGTGCTTCGCCAACGCCTCCTGGACCGCTTCGACGCAGAAGGCCGCCTCCATTGTGATCGAGACGCGATGGGCCAGGACCCGTCGGCTGAACACATCGACGACCGCCGCGAGATAGACGAAGCCACGCCGCATCGGAATGTAGGTGATGTCCATTGCCCACGCATGGTCGGGCCGCTCGATCTTCAATCCGCGCAACAGGTACGGGTAGATCTTGTGACCCGGAGCCGGCTTGCTCGTGTTCGGGCGACGATAGACCGCCTCGATCCCCATGCGCTTCATCAGCGTCGCGATGTGGCGGCGACCGGCGTATACGCCCTCCCGCCGCAGCAACGATCGCAGCATACGCGCTCCCGCGAAGGGATAATCGAGATGCAGCTCATCGAGCCGACGCATCAAGGCAAGGTCCTCGGCCGAAACTGGCCGAGGTTCATAGTAGACCGTGCTGCGAGCCAGCTTCAGGACCTTCGCCTGGCGCACGATAGAAAGATCATGATCGCGGTCGATCATCGCTTTGCGCTCAGCAGGCCCGCCTTGGTGAGCGCGCCGGACAAAAAATCGTTTTCCAACGCCAGCTCGCCGATCTTGGCATGTAACGCCTTCAAATCGACCGGCGTCTCGGCCGATGTCTTGTCATGCCCAAACACGCCGGCGGCGCCTTCCAGGAGCTGGTTTTTCCAGATCGTGATCTGGTTCGGATGAACATCAAACAGTTGCGCCAGCTCCGCCAGTGTCTTGTCGCCTTTGACCGCAGCCAAAGCAACCTTCGCCTTGAATGCCGGAGAATGCGTCCGGCGGCTCTTCTTCGTCATCTTCGCTCCTGATTCGCAGCAAGAATCCTCGCCGCTGTCAGGCAGAAAATCCACTCAAGCTACTGTCCGAATTTGCGGGGCCAGCTCTCCTCGGCAGCGCCAATCACACTGCCGATTACGTGGAATCGCCGGGCAAGCTGCCGGGCCTCGTCATCGACAGCGTGCGCGAGTTTGCGAAGCCCGAATACGGCGTCGATCTCCTCAAGCTGGAGAGCCCGCTTGCGGCCAACAGCCTGCCGGCACGTGACGGCAGCGCCGAGGCGAAAGCCGCGCAGAAGGAGTTCGATGCGATCGGCGATATCTGCCGCGCGCGCGACATTCCCTGGGTGCTGCTCTCGGGCGGCGCCGCGCCGGAGAAGTTCGAGCGCGTGCTCGACTATTCCTATGCCGCAGGCGCAAGCGGCTTCCTGGCGGGCCGGACCATCTGGCTCGATGCCGTCCTCAAGAACTTCCCGGACCGCGCGGCAGTCTCGGCGAGCCTGAGCAAGGATGGTCTCCACGTGCTCGAACGGCTCAGCGAGCTGACCACGGCCAAGGGCACGCGCTGGAAGCCGCGCTTCCCGCTCTTTACCGATATCAAGCTGGAAGGTGACTTCGCACGCGCCTACTAGGATGGTAGCGGTCCGGCGTGGTCTTGCAGGAATTGCAACATGACTGACAGCTTCACCATCCGTTCGATCGAGGCGTTCTGCTATCGCTATCCGCTGGCAGTGCCGGTGGTGACCTCTTTCGGCAAGATGCTCAACCGTCCCGCCGTCTTCGTTCGCGCAGTCGACGAAGACGGCGTCGAGGGATGGGGTGAAGCCTGGTGCAACTTTCCAGCGCCAGGCGCGGAGCATCGCGCCCGGCTCATCAACGAGGTGCTTGCGCCCGCGCTCATCGGGCGCAAATTCGATGGTCCCACTCAGGCTTTCGAGACCCTGACCAAGGCCATCGAGGTGCTGGTGATTCAATGCGGCGAGCCCGGTCCGTTTGCGCAGGCGATTTCGGGCATCGATCTTGCGCTGTGGGATATCTGCGCACGGCGTCGGCGGGTGCCGCTATGGCGGTTGCTCGGCGGACAGTCCGGCAAGATCAAGGTCTACGCCAGCGGCATCAATCCCGCCGGTGCGGCGCAGACGGCGGAAGCCGCGCTCAAGCGCGGCCATTGCGCGCTGAAGCTGAAGGTCGGGTTCGGCGCCGAAACCGATATTGCCAATTTGGCCGCGCTGCGTGGGATCCTCGGCGCCGGCATGCTTGCCACCGATGCAAATCAGGGCTGGTCAGTCAGGCAGGCGATGGAGATGCTGCCGCGGCTTGCCCAGTTCGATCTACGCTGGCTGGAAGAGCCGATTCGGGCCGATCGCCCGCGCGCGGAATGGCGCAGGCTGCACGCCGCAGCGAAGATGCCGATTGCCGCCGGCGAAAACATTTCGAGTGTCGAGGACTTCAAGGAGGTCCTCGCCGACGACGTGCTCGGTGTGGTTCAGCCCGATATTGCGAAATGGGGCGGGCTGAGCGTGTGCAGTCCACTGGCCCGCGACATTCTGAAGGCGGGCAAAACGTTCTGTCCGCACTATCTCGGCGGAGGCCTGGGCTTGCTTGCGTCCGCGCATCTCCTCGCCGGCATCGGCGGGCATGGCTGGCTGGAGGTTGATGTCAACGACAACCCGTTGCGCGATCTCTATTGCGGCCCGGTTCTTAACGTGAGGGAGGGCACGGTTGAATTGGATCAAGAACCGGGGCTCGGAATAGCGCCCGAGCTCTCACGCATCGAGCGCTATCGCAGCATCTAAGCCGGCGACCGTTCGTCATCATTGGCGTCTGCTGCCGGCACTTCCGGCAGGTGCCAGGCGCGCATGGCCTGTCGGATCGTCAGGAGAAAAGTGGCTCGGCGACACGGCGGGCCGATCATGCGCTCGTCAGACGTCAGACTTCCATGGCCACGCCGGGAGCCGTGCGCTCGCAAGTTCGTGTGCACGGATTCACCCACCGCTGCGTGCCGCGCGTTGGCGCAGCAGCTTGGCGAACGCCTCCGCAGGCGGTGAGAGCACGAGCCCGCGTCGTTGATATATATAGTAGCGGCGGCGGATTTCCGGAGCGCGCAGCTTGATGAAACGCACGTCGAAATTCGGCGCGAACAGCCGTCCGTAGTCGGGAACGGCCGCCAGGCCGGTACCGACGCCCACCAACGCCAAAGCGGTGGTCAGATATTTGACCTCGACGGCGGTCTGCATGGAGAGCGAGCTATCGTGCGCATGCAGCAGGCTCTCCAGGTGCCGGTTGAACTCACTGGAATAAATGACCCAGCGCTCGTCGCGCAGTTTTTTCCATGAGACGGCGCGTTGCTGCGCCAGCGAGTGCTGCGCTGAGCAGACCACTCGGATCGGCACATCCATCAGGAATGTGCTGGTGACATCCTCGCCGGTGGCTCGCTCTGGGCCAACGCCCAGTTCCGCCTCGCCCCGGCGCACCGTGCTCACCACCTCGTCCGCCATCGCGTCGATCACGCGCAGGCCGACATCCGGATGGGCTTGCTCGAACTCGCCCAGCACAGCCGCCACCCATGTGCATGCCAGCATCTGCGGCGCCACCACGCGCAACAGGCCGGTGCGAAGGGAGCGAAGGTCCGAAGCGCCCTCTGCGATCTGTTGCACGTCATCCAGGATGCGGCGCGCCAGGGGGAGCAATTGCTGGCCGGCCGCCGTCAACAACACGACCGCGCCGCGGTCGAACAGTTTCAGCCCGAGGGTCTCCTCGAGTTGCTGAACCAGCATGCTGACTGCCGACTGCGTCAGGTTGATCTGTCGCGCCGCCGCCGTGAAGCTGCCGGCTCGAGCGACCGCGGCAAAGGCGCGCATCTGGCGCAGGCTAAGAGTGGAGAGAATGGCGGGCCGCATCACATATCCTCGCTCGAACGGATCGATTATCAGGAAACCTGATGATAATATTAAAAGAATTGGCTTGTGTGATGGGGGAATTATTTTTCAGAATTCCCGCATGCACATTGTCGTCATAGGAACGGGAATCGTCGGCGCTTGCACTGCGGCGTGGCTGCAGCGCGACGGTCACGCGGTGACCTTCGTCGACCCGCTGGACGCGGGCGAGGCCTGCTCCTTCGGCAATGCCGGCTCGCTTTCGCCCAGCGCCTGTCTGCCGGTGGGCATGCCAGGCATGTGGAAAAAGGTCCCGCGCTGGCTGCTGGACCCATTGGGACCGCTGACGGTGCGTTGGGCCTATGCCCCGCTCGTGGCGCCATGGCTGCTGCGCATGCTGCATCATTCATCACGCGAAGAGGTGACACGCATCGCCACCGCGCTGCGGGCGCTGCTGGCGCCTATCTTCGACTGCTATGATCCGCTGCTCGTGCATGCCGATGCCCGGGAGTTGGTGCGACGGAGCGGCTGTCTGTACGTCTTTTCCTCTCGCGAGACAGCGGCGCAGTGGGCCTGGGGCATGAATCTGCGGCGATCGCTGGGCGTGCGGATGCAGGACGTGGAGCAGGACGAGCTGGAAAGTCTCGAGCCGGACCTGAAGGGACGTTTTCGGTTCGGCATTCTGGCGCCCGATAACGGCTCCACGTCCGATCCATCTGCCCTCGTCAAGGCGATCTACAATCGCTGCATCGGCGACGGCGCGCGTCACGTCCGCGACCGCGTCCGTGGTTTCGAGCGGCAGGGCCGGCGCGTCACGGCAGTGCTGTTGGAGCAGGGCGAGCCGCTGGCAGCGGACGGCGTGGTGGTGGCAGCCGGGGCCTGGTCGGGCGCATTGGCGACACAGCTCGACAGCCCGGTGATGCTGGAGACGCAGCGCGGTTACCACGTCACCGTGCAGAGCTCGAACCTGGCTCTGCGCCACACCGTGATGGCGGTGGAGCACAATCTGATGGTCAACCCGATGGCCATGGGTCTGCGGCTGGCCGGTACGGTGGAATTTGCCGGCTTGAAAGCGCCACCCAACATGGCGCGTGCCGATGCCCTGCTTCGTCAGGGACAGCAACTGTTCCCGCACCTGGACACATCGTCCTTCACGCGCTGGATGGGTCATCGTCCCTGTCTTCCCGACAGTCTTCCCGTGGTCGGTCCGGTCCGCGCGGCCGACAACGCCTGGCTCGCCTTCGGCCATGGCCATATGGGCATGTGCATGGGCGCGGCGACCGGCCGCGAGATTGCGCATCTGGTGGCCGGACGACCGACGCAGGTGGACCTGACGCCGTTTTCGCCGGAGCGCTTCCGTTGAGCGCGTCCTGGTCACTCGCCGTGGACATGGGTGGCACCTTCATCGATGCGGTGGCCTTGCGGAGCGACGGGCACGTTGCATCGCTCAAACATCCGCGCGCCGGACGCCGGCTGGCGGAGCCGGTCGTCGAGGCACTCGATCAGTTGTTCGCGCAGGCGGGCATCGGGGCAGATGACGTCGGTCGCGTCGTGCACGGCTCCACCGTCATCACCAATCTGCTGTTGGAGCTGAACGAGCCGCCGGTGGCCCTTGTCCTGACGCGCGGCATGCGCGACGTACCGGTCCTGGCGCGTCAGGACCGCAAGGAACTGTATGAGCCGGTGATCATGCCGGCCGTGCCCGAAGCAAAGCTGTTTCCGGAGCCGCTGCGGTTCGAGATCGGCGGGCGCATCGATGCCGAGGGGCGTGAGGTGGAGCCGCTCGACCTGTCGGCCGTTGACGCCATTGCGGATGCAGTGAGCGACGCCGGCGTGCGCGCGCTGGCGGTCGGTCTGTTGTTCTCGCACCGCAATCCGACCCATGAGCGCGCGCTGCGGGCTGCGCTGCATGCGCGCCTTCCGAGCTTGCACATTTCACTGTCCAGCGAAGTCGATCCGCAACCGCGGGAATTCGAGCGCTGGCTGACTACGGCGCTGGACGCCTATGCCAAACCGCTGGCAGCGAATTATCTGCACGCGCTGGCCGACGCATTGAAGATGCGTGGCTTGCCGCCGCTGCGCCTGATGCGATCGGCCGGCGGAACTGCGCCCTGGCATGATCTCGCCGAGCAGCCGATCGGCCTTGCCATGTCCGGTCCCTGCGCAGCGCTGCAGGGCGTGGCCGCCGGCCTCGCAGCCTCCGGTCCCGCGATCGTTCTGGATATCGGAGGCACCAGCGCCGACATCAGCATTCTGCGCGACGGCAGGCCGACCTTTACCGATGCGCTGGAATGCGGTGGCTTGCCGATCCGTCAGCGCTGCGCAGATATCGCCTCCATCGGCATCGGGGGTGGCAGCGTGGTGTCGGTGCTGCCGGGTGGCGCGCTTCGCCTGGGGCCGCGCTCGCAAGGCGCCTGGCCAGGACCGGCCGCCTTTGGTCTCGGCGGTGACTTGCCGACGCTGAGCGATGCGCTGTGCGTCCTGGACCGCTTGCCGCCCCGGCTTGCCGGCGGGATCATGCTGGACCGTGGCGCCGCGGAGGCCGCGCTTGGCGGCGTGGCCGGCGCGCTCGGCTTGTCGGTGCTTCGAACCGCTGAAGCCGTCGTGGGCGCAGCTGCCGCCGGGATGGCGGAGGCGGTCAAGACCCACGCCTTTCAACGCAACCTGGATCCGGCGGATGCGGTGCTCGTCGCCATCGGCGGCGGCGGCGCGCAGCATGCGGCCGAGATTACCGAACTTGTGGGCATGCGCCGCGTGCTGGTGATGCCGAACGCCAGCGTGATGTCGGCGCTAGGCATGCTCTGCGGTCCGGAAGAGGGCGACGTCCGCCTGACGGCGAGCAATAGTCCGTGGGCTTCGCTGCCGCCGGAAGGCGCAGGGCCGTATTCGTTGTTCGCGCCGATGACAACCGTCTTTGTGCCGGCGGGCTGGTCCTGGCGGGTGATGCCGGATCAGACGCTGGCGCTGGAGGCGAAGGCATGATGCCGTGCGCGCGCGACGCCGCACCTGATCCGGTCATCGCCCTGCGCATGGAGCCGCTGCGTCTGGCGCTGCAAGGCACGGCCGACCGCATGCAGCATGGCATGACGCGCGCCGCCGTGTCGTCCATCGCGCGCGAGAGCGGCGACTGTGCCGCGGCGCTGTTCCTGCCGGACGGACGCTTGCTCGCCCAGGCGCGCTCGCTGCCGTTGTTGCTGGGATCGCTGATTCCGGCCGTTGCCGGTGTGCTCGCACGCTTTCCGCTCGCAACGATGTCCGAGGGCGACGCTTATCTGCTCAACGACCCCTGGTCCGGCGGCACGCATCTGCCGGACCTGGCTCTGGTCCATCCGGTCTTCCACGATGGTGAGGTGGTCGCCTTCGCCGCCGCCAATTTGCACCATCAGGATGTCGGAGGCATGGCCGCCGGCTCCATAGGCCGCGGCGAGTTTTTCTCCCACACGCCGCGCCAGCACGTCGGTGCTGCCGCCAGGCGCGAACGGCACCACGATGTGGATCGGCTTGTTCGGGTAGTCAGCATCTGGGACACGGCGGCATTGGCCACGTCGACTTCGGCACGCTCTTGCGGAGTTTTCGGCTGGCCCAACCCGCTCATGGCCGGCGGCATTCCCGGCAGGGTCCGAAGGCTGACATGGGGGGATAGAACAGCGAAGGGCACATCCGATGCCTCCGCTCCGAGCGCAGCGCCGAACAGCACGTCGAGGCTGAGAACGGCATCGGTCGGTACGCGGCGAATTTCGTCCTGGATATCGGCCGCGTAGGCCGAGCAGGGATCGAATACCACGCGGCGTATCCACTGCGGCATGTCCGAGAGATCTGTCGGATCGGCGGCCTCTCCCGTCGGGGCGCGGCGCCATGTCACGAATTCGAAGTCGGCGCTCTCGACTTCGGCACGCATTGCCGGATCCGCCATCACCCGGACATGATGACCATTCCGGCGCAGTTTCCGTCCCGCAGTCAGGAGGGGGCTGAGGTTTCCCAATGTGCCCCACGATGCCAGCAGAAAATGGTATAACATTCCAGAAGCCTCATCAGGTCGCGAAACTCACTGACGCAATCGTTCCTTTCGCGACCGGAGCAGGCGATGGGATAATTGCGTGACCGCGGGTGTAGCCGCGCTGGCCGCGCCAACGGTGGGGCAATGCTGCTACCGAATGATGTCTGGTCGAGACGAAATGGTTACCTCTGTAAGAATGGCACGCGCGATCATGTGCAGCGTTCACGGCGGTTGCCGCCTCGGCGATCGCTGTCACAGTTTCGTGCGAATTAATTGATCCGCATGGCTGCTCCTGCAGGGGAAACCAGGGCATTGAACGCGGCGAAGACAGATGTTTTTCAGGCGAGCGCAAGCGGCTAGTCACGAGCCGCCGCCTATAGGAATGGTCAGCAGCCGCCAGATGATCAGCTTGCGGTCGATTTCGGCATCGAGCCGGCGCGCATCAGCCGCTCGATCGTCTGCAATTGCAGACGACGGTCGGCGGGACGCGCGACCATGAAATACAGGACGAGCGCGAGGAGCGCGGAGGCAGCCATGACGGCCGTCGTCGAGAGCGCGGTCCGGCCGTCGAAGCAGGCCGCCACCAGTCCGCTCGACATGGCACCGGCGATCAGCTGGATGCTCCCGGCAGCAGCGCTGACGGCGCCTGCGATGTCAGGAAAGTGCTGCATCGTCGCGCTCACCACGTTCGGCACGCTGAGTCCGAAGCCGAGCGCCACCGCCATCAGCAGCGCGGTGACAGGCACCGTGGGCATCCAGCCGGTCAACGTCATCGCGAGCAGGACGACGCTGGCCGCCGACGACAGCGTCAGCCCTGTGGCGAGCATGCATGCCGAAGATATCCCGCGCCGGCCGAGCTGTCCGTCGAGGAAGGCGCCGGCCATCACGGAGGCCGAACAGGCGCTGAAGATCAGGCCGAACTGCTCGGGCGAGAGCCCGACGGCCCCGACGAAGAAGAGCGAGGCGCCGGTGACGTAGGCAAACACCGTCGCGCCTCCCGCCGCACCGACCAGGATGTAAGGAAGCGAAACCGGATGCGTCAGGACGCGGCGATAGCTGTCAATCACGGCCGCGGGCACCAGGCGGGCGGATGGAGCGATGGTCGCACTTTCGGCGAAGCGAAACATCACCACCACCAGCAGCGCCAAACCAATCGCAGCCTGGGTCGCATAGATCGATTGCCAGCCGGCAGCCGCCAGCAGGGCAGCCCCCGCGGTGGGCGCGATCACGGTGGCAACGTTGACTGCGACCATGACGTTGGCGATCCTGCCTCGTGCCGCGGTGCCGTCGAAGAGGTCGCGTATGATGGCAAAGGTGGTGGCGGTTGCGGCGGCGCCGATACCTTGAATGAAACGGCACACCAGCAGAACCGGCAGCGAGGAAGCAAGCGCGCAGCCGAAACTGGCGGCGACGAACAGCGCGAGGCCGAATGCCAGGATCGGCTTGCGACCAAGGCGGTCGGAGGCGGGTCCATAGATCAGCGGCGCTGTTGCGAGGCTGAGCATGAAGGCACTCGTCGTCAACCCGACGTCCGACGCGCTCACGCCAAACGTGGAGCCGGTGGCCGCCAGTGCCGGCAGATTGATGTCGATGCCGGAATATGGCACGGCCGCCAGCAGCCCGAGCAGCACCATGAAGGCGAACGATTCAGGTTCGATGCGCATGAACGGACATCCGATGGCTTTTGACGGACACTGATGGAACGATGGAGGACGGTCGCACCGCCCTCCATGGCTCAGTTCGGCAATCGGATCATCCGCGCCGCCCGGCGCGCCGGCCCCGGCTCGGCACGGCCGCGCGGAGGCGTGACAGCTTGGTTTGGTCGGTAACGAGTTCGCCGATGATCCGGAGAATTTCCTTCCGCGTATCGATCCCTGCGAACTCGTCCGCGATCTGCGATGCGCGCAATCGATAGGGCGGCTGGTCGAGCACCGTCCGCACTGCCTCGCGCAAGGCTTCCGGCGTCGGCTCGTTGGTCGCCAGGTCGATGCCGACGCCGGACCACGCGACCCGCGCGTTGACGTCGGCCTTGTCCTCGGTCAGTCCCGCGGTAACCAGGGGAATGCCGAAGCTCATGGCCTGGTTGACGCTGCCATAGCCGCCGTTGGTAACCAGCACGTCGATTTTCGGCAGCAGCCATTCGAACGGCAAATAGCTGGCGACGCGGGCGTTCGACGGCACCTTGCCGGGAATGGCGTCGATTGGACGGCCGCCTGCCGTCGCGATCACCAGGATGTCGGGCTCGTTGGCGAGCGCCGCCAGCGTCGGGGCGACCAGCAGATTGAGGTTGTGATTGGCCACCGTGCCCTGCGTCACGAGCACGACCTTGCGCGAGCCGTCGAGGTCCTCGGCCCATGGCGGCGGCGAGACCTGGTTGGCAATGATCGGAGGCGTGCCGACGAAATTCACCGAAGACGGCATGTCGCGTGGAAATTCGAAGCTCGGCACCGACAATTGCAGATAGGAATCTGCGAGAGGGACCACGGAATGGAATAGCGGCATCGCTACCGGCCCGACCCCGAGGCCCTTCAAGGCGCGGTTCAGGCGCAGCAAGACCGGCTGATCGACCGTCGCGTCATAGTCCCGCGCCAGGGCCGCATAGCGATCGCGGTCCTCGTCGGTCCTTGCCGGCGGCAAGCCGAGAAAATTGGGTGCGCCGTCCTCGCGCGCCCAATGCAGGATCGAGGTGCCGCAGAGCGCGACGGGAGGCCGATGCGATCGCGGTCCGAGCAGGATCGGCAGTATGCCGAAAAACATGTCGTCAGCGACAATGATGTCCGCCGGAAACTGCCGCAACGCTTCCAGCAGCCCCTGGTGCTGGGCCGGAATGGCGTCGACGAAGATGCGCTCGCAAACAACACGAAGCCACTCCAGCCCCGGGGGAATGATCTTGAGCTCGGGGACCAACGAGAAGACGTCGTTCGGATCGAAGTCCGCGCCCTCGGGAAGAGGAAAGAACCTGATGCCGTTGGCTTCGACGCGGGCACGAAAGGCGGTGCCTGTCACAAGGGCAATCTCGTGGCCTTCGGCAGCCAGGATCTGCGTGATCGCCAGCAGTGGATTGAGATGGCCCGTCGCAGGCGTCGAAGCGATAAGAATCTTCATGGGAGCTGACCTCTTGATGGATCGGTGCACGGCCGCAACGGGGCGGCCGAGCGATTGCGCAGAGCGAATTGACGGGATCGCCGTTACACGAATGCTTCCGCCGGCCATCGAATGGTTACAGCGGCAACACAACGTGGCGTGATTGAGGCTGGCATCGCCGCGTCTTCCGGCACTGCAGATCCGTGCTAAACGCGGCCGGCGGATTGCAACTGTAGCCTTTTTGCCGATGACGGTGATCTCGGTGTAACGGCCGGCCTGCACATAGGCTCCCACGAACAACCCTTGGGAGATCTACGATGAAGTCGCATTCTCGCAATATAGTCCGGCTTGTCCGCCCGGTTGACGGCGAGCTCGATGGTCAGGATTTGGCCGCATGGCCCGATGACCGCGGTACGGCCCGTCCGGGTGCTGGCCGTATCGGGAGGCAAGACCTCGCGGACACTGGTTCGTATCCGGCGCCGGCTGAAGCCGCGCCGGACCGCGACGTCGGCATATTTTGGTCGGTGATCTTTTCCTTCATGGAAGGATTTGCGCTCTACGGTGCAGCGTTGCATCCGGCCGCGGCCATGCCGGCTCACGCGATACTCGCGGCACGAACAGACTGGGCTACGGACCGGGAGACCAGCGAACCGGCGGAACCGGTGCACAGCAGCGGTCGCGATGGGGCCGAGCGCAACGACAAGGCCGTCAAGTGCGGCCGTGTCCTGCCGTGCGACGCGCAACCTGCGCGACGTTGGAATTGGCTGCGTTCGATCGGTGAGATGCTGGCGGTCTTGCCGATGTATTTGCGTCGTGAGCGGGAGATCAGAAGAACTGTTGCCGCTTTGATGGAGCTCGACGACCGTACGTTGCGCGATCTTGGAATCCACGGCCGTTCGGAGATCGAGTGGGCGGTGAGGTACGGCCATGATTGCTGAGGCGGGTATCTTGCCATCGCCAGACGGAGCTTGGGTCGCGCCGCGCTGACAGGCAGGCGATCGCGCGGCCGTCCGTTACGATTGCAACGAATTTCGACGATCCGGCAATCGAGCCGTAACGCGCCAGGCCTAGGGAGGAGACATCGCAGTCAAGGACAAGAGAACCCCAATGGCAGAAGTTGTCGGCGCCGACGATCGGACGGCTCTCGCCGCTGTTGAAGACCTGCCCGTTCTCGGTGCGGCAGACCTCGACGCGGATCCACGGAATGTTCCGCAGGTATCGTGCCGCCTATCCCTTTGTCAGGCATGAGACGGGAGGTTATCTCGTGCTCCGCCATGCCGACGTTGAGCGGCTTGGCAATGATGTCCGTATAGCCGCATCCGAAACTGCCCACCCGGAATTGTTCGGTGTCACGGAGGGAGCGCTGTTTGATCTCTTCGCGCACGGAATGCTCACCGCGAACGGTGCCGTTCACCGCCGCCGACGCTCACCGTTCTCCAGAAGCTTTGCGGCCCGTATGATGGCCGATCTGCGGCCGCACATACGGCGCTCCTCGGAGGAGTTGATTGAGAGCTGGTATGCCGATGGTCAGGTCGAATTTGTCGGTCGGTTCGCAGCTCAACTTCCCGCCCGCGTCATTGGCGATCTTCTCGGCCTGCCGCGAGCCGATATCCCATCCTTTACAGAACTCGTCTACGCGGTGACCCGATTCCTCAGCGCCAGCATATTGCCGGACGAAATCCCCGAATCGGAAGAGGCTTGCCAACAGCTGCGCGCCTACGTGGAGAAGACGCTCGAAGACCGGCGGCGCGCCCCTCGCGACGATTTCCTCTCGGATTTCCTTGGGAAGGCCGACGCAGCTGGCGAGTTGTCACCACTCGAGATCATATTCCAGATCGTGCAGTTGATCGTCGGCGGTACCGACACGACTCGCGTCGCCATCGTCATGCAACTGGCGCTTCTGCTCCAGCACAGGGAGCAATGGGAGGCGGTATGCCGCGATCCCTCGTTGATTCCGGGCGCGGTTGCGGAGGCGATGCGATTCGAGCCGAGCGTGGCATCGTTCATCAGGGTGACGGCTGAAGACATCGAGGTTGGCGGCGCTGTGCTTCCGGCCCGGCAACTCGTCATCTTGTCGACCATGTCCGCCGCGCGTGACGAAGAGGCCTATGAACGGCCCGACGTGTTCGACATCCGTCGAACCGACCAACAACGGTTGCTGCCCGCCTTCGGGGCCGGTGCCCATCGCTGTATCGGTGAAGCGCTGGCGCGCATCGAGCTCGAGGAGAGCCTGGCGGCGCTCGCGGCCCGCATTCCTCAACTCCGATTGGATGAAGCGCCAGCGATCAAGGGGCACAGCGGCATCCGTCGCCTCGACACCATGCGAATATCCTGGCAGCCGTGACATCCGGACGAGGCCTCGCACGGCGAACCGCCTGCCTCCCATAGGCGCGGGAATCCAAGACCAGCGCTGAGAGCTCCTCTGATGCGGCGCGACAGATGAGGGCGGTCGGCCCGCGCTCGTCCACGCCGTGAGGGCAGGGGGCAGGTCAAGTTGATGAGTGTTCACAAGGGCAAGGGTTTGGCACCCCCCGCCCTTGCTTCCGGAACAATGCGGGTCGGCAGCGTCAGTCGTGGCTACGGTCTGCATTGGAAAGCAGCAGGCGGACGCGAAGACCCCTCGGTTCATTGTCTAGCCCGTCCTATTCGTGAGAGTGCGGCTTTTGGGCCCGATTGATGCGGCCGCACATCTTGTCTGACGAGGCGCACAGGATTGCCTTCGGCTTTTCGCCGCCTGACGACCGGTACTTTGCAACGCGCTTGAGGGATGGGTTGGGCGAACGGGGGCGGACGCCCCGCCGGTCAAGGACCGAGCGGCAGCAGCGCGCCGGGCAAGCCGCAGATCAGGTCGGCTTCGGGACATGCCGCGGCAAACGCAAGGCGAATGCGGCTCGTGGTCTCGACGACACGGGCGGCGATTTTCAAGAGCCGAAGACGCAGCGTCGCGAACTCGGCAGCGGCCAATTCCCGGACTTTGGGAATGGCGTCGCGCACGGTCAGCATCAGCCAATAAGCGGCCGTATGGAGCACGAGACGGACCTGGTTGGCGAGCGCCGAACGGCAGCTGGTGCGGTCGGAGGCGAGCTGCGTCTTATGCAGCTTGATCAGATTCTCGGCTTGGCCGCGCGCGCAATACAGGCTGTCGTAGATCCACTCGGCCGAGCCGACATCGAGGCTGGTGACGACGAAACGGATGTCGAGGCCGAGCATCGTCGCCTCAATACGGGCGACGGTGCGCCGTTCGCGATCCCAGGACTTTGCCTTGTGGCGCGTCTCGGTATAGCCACGCAGAACCGGCAGGTTCTCGATGGCGCGTCGGGTGCGGATGTCGTCGGCGACCTCGTCGACTTTTCTGGCGAGAGGCTTGGTGCCGGACAGACCGAAGATGTAGTCGATGCCGTTGGTCTCGCACCACGCCATGGCCTCCGGCCGGGCATAGTGCCCGTCGCCACGGAACGTAATTCGCGTGTTGTGCCACCGCGTGCGGATATGCCGTACCAGGCGGCGCAGAAGGGCACGCACCTCGACGCCGCCCGGCGTCTTGCCGGGCCTCAGCACGACCGCCACGGGACGGCTCTTCTCCGTGTCGTAGACGTGGATCGGCAGGAAGCAGCGTTCGTCATAATGAGCGTTGAACAGCGAGAGCTGCTGATGGCCGTGGACGACATCGCAGGTATCATCGATGTCGAGCGTGACGGATGCCGGCTCGCGCGGGTAGCTATCCATCCATGCGTCGACCAAAATGTAGGTCAGTCGGATCACGTCGCGCAGGCGCGGAGCATTCTCCAGCCGCGACAGCGTCGGTTGGGAACACAGATCGCGGCCCGTGTCCGGCAGCCGTCCGCAGGCCAGCTTGAATGCGGGATCGGACCGCAGATGATCGAGGTCGTCGGCGTCCTCGTAGCCGCAGCAGATCGCGAACATGCGCGCGCGGAACATATCGACAAGGCTGTGCACGACCCGCGTCGGATCGCGCCGATCCGGGAACACCCGGGCCAGATTGTCGGCCAAGCCGAGACGCCGCTCGGCCATCGCCAGAAGCATCACGCCCCCGTTCGAGGTCAGGCGACCGCCATCGAAGGCAGCTGTGACTTTCTTGGCGTGAACGGCTGGAAACGAGAAGGGCGGAATCGTATCGTCGGTCATGGCGGGCGTGGCGTTCGCGGTTGAAGGTGATGGGGTGGCTTCGCAACCGAATCCTACGCCGCATCAGCGCTTTACACCACGCTCGCCAGCCCTCAGGCGCACTCTTACGAATAAGACGGGCTAGCAGCAGCAACGTTCCGCCATGCGCGGTCACGATCGCCTGCGTGATCGCGAGGCCGAGGCCAAATCCCGCCGTTTCGTCCATGGTGCGGGCTTCTTCTCCTCGCACGAAGGGCTCCAGCATCGCCGCCTTCTTCTCATCGGGTATTCCAGGACCGTCGTCGACGACGTCGATGATGATCTGGTTCCCGGAGATCAGGAGCTCGACGCTAACTTCGGTTCCGAAGCGTGTGGCGTTTTCGACCAGGTTGGTGACCGCGCGGATGATTTCGTCCGGCCGGACGATGAATGCGGCTCTGTCCGGACCAAGATAGTGCACCGCGTGGCCGCTATCGGAAAACTGGTCGCAAACCATCTGGAGCAGCGCGGCAACGTCGACCAGTGTCGGTCTGGCAGCACTTTCACTGCGCAGCAGCGAGAGCACCGACTCGAGCATCGACTGCATCTGATCGAGGTCGCGTACGGTCTGGGTGCGTTGTGCTGGATCCTCGATGTATTCCGAGCGTAGCCGCAGGCGCGTAATCGGGGTGCGCAGGTCGTGGCTGATGGCGGCCAGCATTCGAGTTCTATCGTTCATCAGTGCGGTAACGCGTTCGCGCATCCGGTTGAGCGCTCTCGCCGCGGATCGGATTTCCTCCGGGCCATTTTCAGGCAACGGCTCGGACGAGCGATTCAAGCTGAAGTCCTCCGCCGCGCGCGCGAAGGCCGAAAGGGGCGAGCTGAGCGCGCGGCCGGCCCAGACGCCGAGCAGCGTCACGCTTGCCACCAGGAACAGGAGCGTGCTCGTCCAGGCGCCGCTCACGAAGGCAGGCATCTTGAGTGTCCCGATCGTCGCCTCGAGCACGTCGCCATTTGCCAAATAGAACCAGAGGCGATTGTCTTCCGGTGTGGAACCACGAATGAGATCGACCGGGCCTTCGATAGCGGCGGGGGTCAGGCGCGTCCGCTCCGGCAATGGAGCCGTGGAGGCGGAAACATCCTTTTTCAACTGCAGCTTCAGCGCCGGAAAGGTTCGGCTGACGTTTTCAAGAACGAGATCCCGCTCTCCCTGCGGCGTGCTGGCGATGATCCTCGCAATCAGCTCGAACTGCTCCACGGGGCTGTCCATCAGAACGCTCGGCCGGTTGAGCAGAAAATACCCGGCAATCAGCACATGGATCAGGATCAGTGACCCCAAAACCAGGGCTGCGATCTGGCCGCTGATCCGCCTGAAGCTGAACAGCGCGACGACGTCGGCGGCGCGTCTCATGCTTACTCCACCACCGGCGTGAAGATGTAGCCGCCGGTGCGGACGGTCTTGATCACGGACGTGTCCTGGGTGCGGTCGAGCTTTCGGCGCAACCGGCTGACCAGCACGTCGATGCTGCGGCCGAAGCTGCCGCCGGGCCGGCCGCGCGTCATGCTCAGGAGATTGTCGCGGGTGAGGATGCGGCCGGCCCGTTCGCAGAAAACCTGCAGCAGATCGAACTCGGCGCTGGTCAGCGGCACCTGCGCGCCCTCGGGGTCGCGCAACTCCCGCAAACGAAGATCTATGATCCAGCCCAGGAATTTCAGCCGTGTCGCCGCGCCGGCGGCGGCACGGCCGCTCGCCTGGCGGCGCAGCACAGCGTTGATCCTGGCGAGAAGCTCGCGCGGGTTGAACGGCTTCGGCAGATAGTCGTCGGCCCCCATCTCGAGACCGAGGATCCGGTCGAGATCATCGCCCTTCGCGGTGAGGATGATGATCGGCGTCATGGATTCCATGCGCACGCGGCGGCAGAGGCTCAGACCGTCCTCGCCCGGCAGCATCAGGTCGAGCACGATCAGGTCCACGCGGTTATGCGAGAGATGCCGGTCCATCTCCCTGCCGTTCGTGACCAGGTGGACCTCGAACGAATGCTCGCGCAGATAGCGCGCGATGAGGTCGCGGGTCTGCCGGTCATCCTCGACGATCAGGATGTTCTGCGTGCCGTTGGTCATGTTTGAGATCGCATCGGGGTTGACGATCGTTGGTCGATTTGCGGACGATTGTCTCGCCCGAAGAACTACGGTCATGTCTGCAATCCTACGGTCAGTCACGGCTCAACGCCACCACGGGATCCAGGAAGGCGGCGCGGCGGGCGGGGAAGAAGCCGAAGGCCACCCCGATTCCGGTCGAGGTCAGGAATGCCGCGCCGATCGAGAACAGCGAATAGCTGACCTGGAATCCGGGCATTGCCATATTGACCACCGTCCCGAGCAGGATCGCGACGAGGATACCGGCGATGCCGCCGATGGACGAGATCAGGGTCGCCTCCACCAGGAACTGCTGGAGGATGTCGCTGCGTCTGGCCCCGACCGCCATGCGCACGCCGATCTCGCTGATTCGCTCGGAGACGGACACCAGCATGATGTTCATCACGCCGATGCCGCCGACGACCAGCGAGATCACCGCGATCGCCGCCACGAGGAACGCCAGGGTCTGCGTCGTGCTGGTGATGGTGCGGCGGATGTCGTCGGTATTGAGGATGACGAAATCCCTGGTATTGTGCCGCTTGGTCAAGAGCGTGGTGACCGCATCCTGAGCCAGCGTGGTCGAGATCTCGTCGCTGATCCGGAGCAGGATGCTGCGGAGCGAGCGGTCGCCCGTGAACTGTGCCTGCACGGTGGTGTAGGGAAGATAGACCGAGAGGTTCTGGTTGGAGCCGAAGCCGCCCTGCTGCTGGGCGATGAGGCCGACGATGCGGCAGGGCACCTTGCCGAGCCAGATGACGCGGCCGATCCCCGAGTTCTGGTCGTCGGCGAAGAAGGTCTTGCGGGTGTTGTCGTCGATGACGACCTGCCGCTCGATGTTGCGCACCGCGTCGGAGTCGAACAGGCGGCCTTTCGCCAGCTTGGCGCCCTTGACCTGGAAATAGCTCTCGCCGACGCCGTTCACGAGCACGTTGGACTCGCTGCCGCGATAGCGCACTGTCGTGCTGGTCGAGACCGTCGGTGTGACTCCGGCAATGAAACCCTGCTGGCCGAGCGCGCGGGCATCGCCGAGGACGAGCGTCTTGATCTTGCCGGCGCGCGCGTCGCCAAAATCCTTGCCCCGGAAACACCTCGATCGTGTTGGTGCCGAGACTCGAAATGTCCGACAGCACCTTGCGCTGTGAGGCGTTGCCGAGCGCAACCACGGAGGACACTGCGGCGATGCCGATGATGATTCCGAGCATGGTCAGGAAGGCGCGCAGCCGGTGCGCGGCCATCGCCACCAGCGCCATTCGCGAGGCTTCCCGCAGGCGCCGCAACGCGCCGGGCCAGCCGGCGCCGCTGTCCCATGAGGCCCGAGGCGCCGCAACAGCCGGCGCCGATGCGCCTGCGGTCTCGGTGCGGCGATCGGAAACGATCTTGCCGTCACGCAGCTCGATGATGCGCTCGGCCCGCGCGGCGACATCGGCATCGTGGGTAACGATGATGATCGTCCGTCCCTCGCCGTGCAGCTCCTTCAGGATCTTTAGGACCTCCTCGCCGCTGCGCCGGTCGAGCGCGCCGGTCGGCTCGTCCGCCAGGATGACTTCGGCGCCGTTGATCAGCGCCCGTGCGATCGAGACGCGCTGCTGCTGGCCGCCCGACAGCTGGTTCGGGCGGTGGCCGCGCCGGTCGTCCACGCCAAGCCTTGCGAGCAGCTGCTCTGCGCGCGTGCGGCGCTCCCGGGCCGTCATCCCGGCATAGATCGCCGGGATCTCGACGTTCTCGGCCGCGGAGAGATCGCCGAGCAAATGATAGCGCTGGAAGATGAAGCCGAAATGCTCGCGCCGCAGCGCCGCCAGTTCGTCTGCGTCGAGTTCGGAGGCGTTCTTGCCGGCGACACGATATGTGCCGGTGGTCGGGCGGTCGAGGCAGCCGAGGATGTTGAGCAGCGTCGATTTTCCGGATCCGGACGAGCCTATGATCGCCACCATCTCGCCGGGCTGGATGCTCAGCGACAAATCGTCGAGCGCCACCACGCGCGTGTCACCGGCCGAGAATTCCCGCCTGACGTTCTCGAGGGCGATGATCGGATCGGCCATCTCAGAGACCTCCCGGCGGGCCGCCGGACATGCCGCTCGATGCGGTCTGCTCGCTGGCTTCTCCGGTGACGACGCGGTCGCCCTCATCGAGGCCGGACCTGATCTCGACCGTAGTGCGGTCATTGAGTCCAGTCTTGACCTCGCGCTCGCGCACGTCACCCGATGCATCGAGGGTGCGGACGGTGCTGCGGCCGTCGGATTTCCGCATCAGCGCGAGCGCGGGGATGACCTTCACGCGCTTGGCCTCACCGGTGATGATGTGCACCTCGGCGGTCATGTAGGTCCGCAGCGAAAGATCCTTGTTGGGGACGTTGAAGACGCCGATGTAGTAGATGGCGGTGCTGGTGGAGCTCGATGAGCTCGAACTCGTGCTCGAGCTCGACGTGGTGGTCGAGGAGAAGCTGGCGTCGCTCTTGATCGATTCGGGGGCCGGCTCGATCTGCTCCAGCTTCGCCTCGTAGCGATGGTCCTGGTCGCCGAGGATGGTGAAATACAGCGCCTGGCCCGGCTTGACCTTGACGATGTCGGCCTCGGAGATCTCCGCCCGCACCGTCATGGTCTCGAGCTGGCCGAGCACGACGATGGTCGGAGCAGATTGCACCGCGTTGACCGTCTGTCCCTCCTGCACCACGGTGGCGAGCACCGTGCCGTCGATGGGCGCGGTGATCCTTGTGTAGTCGAGGTTCACCCGTGCCGTCTCGACGCTGGCTTCGGCTCCCACGATCAGAGCTTCGAGCGCGGCAATCTGGGCGCGGGTCTGCCGCACCGTCGAATCCGCGCTGTCGAAATCGCTGCGCGAGGTGGCGCGCTGTGCCAGTGTCGCCTGCTGTCGCGCGAGGTTGGCTTCCGCCAGCACCAACGCGGCTTCCTTCTCCAGTTTCTGCGCGCGGTAGTTCTTGAGCGAAGCTTCCGAACTGCGCAGATCGTTCTGCTTGGTGACGGGGTCGATCTGGGCGATGACGTCGCCGGCCTTGACCGTGTCGCCGACGCGGACATTGAGGGCGGTGATCCGGCCCGACACCTGCGCGCCGACGGCAGTCAGGCGTGCCGGCTTGAGCGTGCCGCTGGCGAGCACCTCCTCGCGCAGATCGCTGACGGTGACCGGCGCGGTGATATAGGACTGTGCCTTGCTCGACGTCGCCGGAAAGCGCATGGCGGCCACCACCCCGGTTGCCACGACGGCAACCACCGCGGCGGCAATCTTCACGCGCTTGGCGGTGATGATATCAGTCACTTCACCGTCTCCCGGAAGTGTGGTCCTGTATTGGTGTCCACGATGATCGGCGTCGATGTGTCGACCGGATCGGACCAGCCGCCACCCAGCGCCTTCGCGAGGGAAATGTAATCCTTGGCCACGGACACCTTGCTCTGGATCAGAGAATCCTCAGCCGAATAGAGCGAGCGTTCGGCGTCCAGCACGTCGATGAAGCTGGCGCTGCCGGTCTCGAACAGCGATCGCGACAACCGGGCGGCCTCGCGATAGTTCTTCGCGGCCTCGGCCAGCTTGACCGTGCGAACGCGCTCTTGCGAAATCGACACCAGCGCATTCTCGACGTCTTCAAAGGCGGTGAGCAGGCTCGAATGGAACGTCGCGAACGCCTGGTCGCGTTGCGCCTCCGCGATCCTGACGGTCGCCAGGCGCTTGCCCGCGTCGAACACCGGCACCGTGACCGAGGGGCCCACCGACCAGCTTACGTTGGAGTATTTTGCGAGGTCGCCGGCGCGCAGCGCAGAGGTGCCGACCGAGCCGGTCAGCGACACCGCAGGATAGCGGTCGGCCTCGGCCGCGCCGATCTTGGCAGTGGTCTGGGCGAGCTTGCGCTCGGCGCTGGCGACGTCGGGGCGGGTCATGAGGAGATCGGCGGGCAGGCCCGTCGGCAACGGCATGCGCGGTGCAGGCACGGGCGCGGACCGTGCCATCAGCGAAGCCACGCCGTCAGGCGGTCGTCCGAGCAGGATGCCGAGCCGGTGAATGTCGGCCGCGAGCGCCGCCTGATAGGTCGGAACGTTCGCCTCCGTGCTCGCCGCCTGTGCGGTCGCCTTGGCGAGATCGACGGCGTTGCCGCTGCCGGCCTCGTATTTGCTGCGGGTGAGCTTTTCGGTGTCGCGTTGCGAGACCGATGTTCGCTGCGCCAGCGCGATCCGCGCCTGGTAGCCGCGCGCCTCCACGTAATAGGCGGCAACGTCGCCGATCAGCGTGACGAGGCTGTCGCGCAGATCCTCCTCGGCCGATTGCTGCCCACGCACCGCTGCTTCGATGCTTCGTTGCGTGCCGCCGAACAGGTCGAGCTCCCAGCTCGAATCGAAGCTCGCTTGGTTCAGCGTGTAGGGCGCTGTGTCGACGACGGCCGTGGCGGAGCCTGCGCTGGTCTTGTTGTTGGTCACCGAGGCCGAGCCGCTGATGGAGGGAAACAGGCCGGCGCCGGTCTGTTGCACCGTTGCGCGCGCCTCGCGCACGACTGCCTTGGCCTTGGCGACATCGGGGTTGGCTTCGACGGCCTGTTCGATCAGCCGGTTGAGCAGGGGGTCGCGCAGGCGCAGCCACCAGCGATCCAGCGTGCCGGCTTGCCGCCGGGACTTGGGTTGCGCGCTCCAGTGCGACGGCATGTCCAGCCGGGGCGGCCCGGCATAATCCGGCCCGACCGCGCAGCCAACCAGTGTGGCACCCAACATCAGCGCGACGCAGGCCGATCCGGCGCGCGACAGGGCGGCGCGCAGTGGGGACGGCGTCGGGCGATGGTTCTCCTCTGCGGATGGCGTGGGAACTGCGACGAACAAGTGTGACGGCATCAAATCGGCTGAGATCCATGGGCCTTGCCGCGGGACGTGCGGTGCCCATGGCCTTCGGAAGGGTACGACGAACAGGGCCCACTAGCCGCGCGATCGTGGCCTTTCGGCAGCCGGAATGTTGCTGGATGTAAACAGATGTTGCGGGGCATTCCGCGCCCGCCGCACGGTGCCTGCCAGGCAGGACATCGACCCTGTTTTGCTGCTGCGTCAACCCCTCCTTGCGAAGATATTCCACTTTACCGAAATTCGGAAATGGCGTATGTGTCGCCCATCCCGGCTCATCCTTGAGGGGCGATCATGTGGTCGTCATTGTCGCGAGCCGGGCTTGCGGTGGACGCGGCAGCGTCGGGCACGAAAGGTGCGGGCAGGGCGGGTAGTCCCTGTGAGCTCGAAACCGCGTGCGGACGAACGGCGCTGCTAGGCTTCGTCTCGTCTGCAAGTTTCCGGCTCCGTCGACAGGGCCGGGAAAACTGCGGCGACATGGCGGGCCGTGCGTACGGCAAAACCGTGTGGTCCTGGCCGTCGTTGCTACGGTCAAGCTGTCCGCGAAGATGCGCGCGAGCCCAACCGGGCAGACGGCATCGTCAATTCGCGGGGTGAGGGAGGCCAAAAGGAAAGTTCGGCTCCCGGGAGAGCACGGCATAAGCCGTCCGACCATCGCGCAGGGAAGGCCGAGTGATTGGCACCACCTGTATGCTGCTGTGCGGTCTCTTTGCGCTACATTTTCGCGCAGCGGACCGCGGGTGCGAGGTCAGCACCCGGTCTTCCCTGCGCCCTCTTGGCTCAAGAGGGTGAGCGACGAAGCAAAGCTCGGGCGAATTCAGCCGCGAGAACGCGAGGGCGTGTCTGCGCTTCAAGATGCGTGTTGAGCTGCGATGCCGCCCCTTGCTCCATCATTGGGAGCGCAGCGACTTGTCCGCCGAAGCCTTCGGCGAAGACGGAAGCAAACCAGAATCTTTCCACAGCGACAGTTGGATTGCTTCGTCGCAAGAGCTCCGCGCAATGACGAGGAGGAGAGAGCGTGCGCCAAACTCCATTCTCGTGCCCCGGACGCAGCGCAGCGTCCCTTCGACGGTGCGCTGCAGAGCTGGGGCCCATCTATCAGCACCGTACCACGTCGCTTTTCCGGGTCCCGGCTCTCCCCCGCAACGCTCAACGCGTTGCAGTTCGTCCGGGACATCAGAGCGTCGGATCACCACGAAATCGGAATCCTCTGCGCAAATCCGCCCAGGTCCGAATCCGGGCTCGGGGGTTGACGGTCGAGCGGCCGGTTGTTGTTCTGGCGTGCGAACGACGTGCCGGGCGGCAAGGCGTAGTCGGTGAACTTACGTTCCCCGGAAAGCACTTCGGTCCCGCCATCCAGCCACGACCGCTTGCTTACATAGATGCGCGTATGCGGGCCGGACTGGTAGGACCGATTGGGCCCGTGCGGACCATACTCATAGACGACATCATGCGTCGCTTGCTGTCGATCGCGCTTGCGCGTGGCTGCGGCATGAGCGGTGAGGGTCGAGGTGAGGAGGACGACCAGCACCGTTCTGGTCATGACAAGCGCGTTCATCGGCAAATGCCCTGTGCGAATTCCTGATGCCGTCGCCTCTCGCATCGACTTCGGAGGCTGTAAAGAATTCAGGCGTTGCGGGATGTTGCTGCGCGCTTGCCTGGTCGGCCCGTACGAGACCGTCCGCACGTCGGCCGCTGGCCGCGGAGGGCTCGCGCGGTCGTCAGGGAGCCGTATTCGCGCGGCCGACCCGCCAATCAATTTCAACGTCCGGAAACAATACAGCAATCTCAAAGCCACATCGCGGCCACAGCCGTTTCGTTTCAGAGCAGGAGGTGCTCTTGAGGTGTGGAATGTCGGTGTTGCGGGGCTTGCTGATCGCGGTGGTGATGAGTGGTGTATCGATTGCGAGTTCAATTCCCGTCGTGCTGTTGCCGCAGCCGGCGGCTGCGCAGAGCGTGGAGACGATCGTGGTCGAAGGCAATCGCCGCGTGGCGGCCGAGACAGTCCGCTCGTATTTCAAACCCGGCCCCGGCGGTCGCCTCGATCAATCCGCCCTCGATGACGGACTCAAGGCGTTGATCGGGACGGGCCTGTTCCAGGACGTGAAGATCAGTCAGGCCGGCGGCCGCCTCGTGGTGTCGGTGGTGGAAAATGCCGTGATCGGCCGCGTTGCCTTCGAGGGCAACAAGAGAGGGTGTCAGTAACTCGGTGTAAGATGGTTTCTGTGAGTTTACCTTTGACAGGAGACTCACATGGCTACGGATTTTTCACCTGAGATTTTGGACCAGCTTCTTGCCGGGGGCAGCCTCAAGCCAGAAGACTTAGCCGGCGAAGACGGGCTTTTCAGACGACTGAAGAAGGCGCTTCTGGAGCGCGCACTGGGTGCGGAGCTGACCCACCACCTTGGCTATGAGAAGGGCGACCCGGCGGGCCGCGGGTCGGGCAACAGCCGCAACGGCACAAGCAGCAAAGCGCTGTTGACGGACGACGGCGAGATCGAGATCGAGGTGCCGCGCGACCGCGCCGGCACGTTCGAACCGGTGATCGTCGCGAAGGGCCAGACCCGCTTCGACGGCTTCGACGAGAAGATCATCAGTCTCTACGGGCGGGGCATGACGGTACGGGAGATCCAGGGCCATCTGGCCGAGCTCTACGGCACCGAGGTGTCCCCCGATCTGATCAGCAAGGTCACCGACGCGATTCTCGACGAGGTCCGCGAATGGCAGAGCCGGCCGCTGGAAGCGATCTATCCGGTGGTCTTCTTCGACGCGCTCAGGGTCAAGATTCGCGATGAGGGGATGGTCAAGAACAAGGCAGTCTACGTCGTGCTGGGCATCACTGCATCGGGCGAGAAAGACGTGCTCGGGCTTTGGATCGAGCAAACCGAAGGCGCCAAATTCTGGCTCAAGGTCATGAACGATCTGAGGAACCGCGGCGTCGCCGACATCCTGATCGCCGTCGTCGACGGTCTGAAGGGCTTTCCCGAGGCGATCAACAGCGTCTTTCCCAAGGCGATGGTCCAGACCTGCATCGTGCATTTGATCCGCAACAGCCTATCCTTCGTGTCCTGGAAGGATCGCAAGGCGATCCTTCCCTCGATCAAGGCGATCTATCATGCCGAGAATGCCGACGCCGCTCTGCTCAGGCTCGAGGACTTCGAAGCCGAGTGGGGCAAGCGCTATCCCGCGATCGGGGCGGCCTGGCGCCGGGCGTGGGAGCACGTCATTCCGTTCTTCGCCTTCGCGCCGGAGATACGCAAAATGATCTATACCACCAACACGGTCGAGGCGCTGAACCGTTCGCTGCGCAAGATCATCAAAACACGCGGCAGCTTCCCCAACGACGAGGCGGCGATGAAGCTGCTTTACCTCGCCATCAGAAATGCCGGCATCCATTGGCGACGACCGGTTGCATGGACGGCCGCAATGGGCCAGTTTGCCATCCAGTTCGGCGAGCGCTTTGCAGGCTCAGCGGACTGACCCCATGGGGTCAGTCCGCTGACCCCGCAAACCCCTCACAGAGACGCTCTTACACAAAACTTCTGACACTCCCCAACAAGAAGATCAAGGACGAGCAACTCTCGGCCGAGATCCAGTCCAAGCCGCGTGGGACCTTCTCGCGGGCGCTGGTACAATCGGACACGCTGCGCATCGCCGAGATCTATCGGCGCTCGGGCCGCTATGACGTGCGCGTCACGCCTGAGCTCATCGAGCAGCCGAGCAATCGCGTCGATCTCGTCTTCACGATCGAGGAGGGCGCCAAGACCCCGGTCAAGTCCGTCGAGTTCATCGGCAACAGCGCCTTCTCGGCCTCGCGACTGCGCGACATCATCAAGACGCATGAAAGCAATCTGCTCAGCTTTCTCGGCAGCAACGACATCTATGATCCAGACCGCGTCGAGGCCGACCGCGACCTGATCCGCCGCTTCTACCTCAAGAACGGCTTTGCCGACGTCCAGGTCGTCGCCGCGCTCACTGAATACGATCCCGAGAAAAAGGGCTTTCTCGTCACCTTCAAGATCGAGGAGGGCGCGCAGTACCGTGTCGGCGCGGTCGACTTCCGCTCGAGCATTCCGAACTTCGATCCATCCTCGCTACGCGTCTATTCGCGCGTCCATGTCGGTTCGCTCTACAACGTCGAATCGGTCGAGAAGTCGACCGAAGACATGCAGATCGAGGCCTCGCGCCGCGGCTATGCCTTTGCCCTGGTCCGTCCCGGCGGCGACCGCAATTTCGAGGCGCGCACCGTCTCCGTCGTCTTCAACGTCGACGAGGGACCGCGCACCTATATCGAGCGCATCAACCTGCGCGGCAACACCCGTACGCGCGACTACGTGATCCGCCGCGAATTCGATCTCTCGGAAGGCGATGCCTACAACCGCGCGCTGGTCGACCGTGCCGAGCGGCGGCTGAAGAACCTCGACTATTTCAAGAGCGTGAAGATCACGGCCGAGCCGGGCTCGTCGAGCGACCGCGTCATCCTGATCGTGGACATGGAAGAGAAATCGACCGGCGACTTCTCGATCTCGGGCGGCTACTCCACCACCGACGGCGCGCTGGCCGAGGTGTCGGTCTCCGAGCGCAACCTGCTCGGCAAGGGGCTCTACGGCAAGGCGACCGTCAGCTACGGCCAGTATTCGCGCGGCATATCGCTGTCGTTCGTCGAGCCCTATCTGCTCGACTACCGGCTGGCGCTCGGATTCGACACCTATTGGCGCCAGCAATTGTCGAACAGCTACACGAGCTACGGCGTGACGACGCTGGGCTTTTCTCCGCGCCTGGGCTTTGCGTTGCGCGAGGACCTCTCACTCCAGCTCCGCTACTCGCTCTATCAGCAGAGCATCACGCTCGCCAGCGCCTACAACAATTGCAACAACAACGCGTCGAACACGTCTCTGGCCTTCAATCCGACGCCGGCCTACATCAGGAGCGTACTGGCGGCGTGGACCCGACCAATTCCACGGATTCGGGCGTCTACGGATACGGCTGCTATGGCGACGGTGAGTCGAGCCTGCCGGTCCGGCGGGAGCTGGCGAACGGCGCGACCTGGACGTCGGCGCTCGGCTACACGCTGAACTACAACACGCTCGACAACACCAAGAACCCCACCGACGGCTTGCTGGTCGACTTCAAGCAGGATTTCGCCGGTGTCGGCGGTGACGTCACCTATCTGAAAACGGCGGTCGACACCAAGTACTACACTTCGCTCGTGTCCGATATCGTCAGCGTGATCCATCTCCAGGGCGGTCTCCTCAGCAAGCTCGGCAACCAGGACCTGCGCATGCTGGATCACTTCCAGATGGGGCCCAATCTCGTGCGCGGCTTTGCTTCCAACGGCATCGGTCCGCGCGACATCACCTATTGGAGCCTGGGCGGGAGCGGCGATGCGCTCGGCGGCACGAAATACTGGGGCGCATCGATGGAGTTGCAGATGCCGTTCTGGTTCCTGCCCAAGGAAGTCGGCCTGAAGGGCGCGGTCTACGCCGATGCCGGATCGCTCTGGGGCTACCAGGGGCCGACCTCATGGTCGGCCACGGGCGAAGTCAACACCAAGGCCTGCCCGACCTGCGGGTTGCAATACGATGACGGCAATCTGGTGCGATCGTCTGTCGGCGTCGGCCTGATCTGGGCCTCGCCGTTCGGGCCACTGCGCTTCGACTACGCCGTGCCGCTGACGAAAGGCAAATACGACACGGTTCAGGAGTTCAGGTTTGGGGGCGGCACTTCGTTCTAGTTGGGCGCCCGCCGCCGTGTGCGGCTGCGGCCTTGCCGTGCGGGGGCGCGCCGGACGAGCGCGATCGCGGCGCCGGAGCACCGCCAGGCGCTCTCCGCGGCGCTTCGCACCGCGCCAGTGGCCTTTAGACCGGCGGAGCTGCTTGTACGAACGGCGCGACAAAGCAATAACCGCGGCCGGGCACGTTCAGGACATAACGAGTCGACTTGCCGGTATCGCCGAGCGCCTTGCGCAGCGCTGCGACATGGAAGCGCAGACTGCCCTCGTCGACATTCACGTCGGCCCAGATGCGCTTGACCAGCTCCCTCTTGTCGATGACTTCACCGGGGCGCTCGGCAAGCAAGATCAGAATATCGAGCGCGCGGCCGCCGATGTGGAGCGGCTCCCCCTCCTTCTCCAGGAGCCGGGACTTTGGAAACAGCCGAAATGGCCCGAATGAAATATGCGAGTCGTGATTGCTATGAGCCTGCACGTGCCATTGCCCCCTCCACGGGAGTCAAAAGGTATTTTGTTGTAGTCTAGCAGAACGACGCGTCCAGTAAACTGGCCGAAAGCAGCATGGCAGGCAGCCCGGCGCAGATGGCTCGGGTTTGCTTCGGCCCGCCAAAATAGTGCCTTTGAAAGAAGGGTTTAGGTTGGCATGCCAAGACGAGGGCCTGGACCCGCGCTTGCATGGGACCATTGTGGCCGGTGGCAATCGCGGCTCTTCCATCCCGAAAATTCGGCGCAGCGCCGCTCACGCATCGACACGCGACATCTGGCGCTGCTCCGCCGTGACGATCCGCGACGACAGCGTGACGAGGCCCATCAATGCGGCCAGCAGCCAGAACGCCATGGGCAATCCGCCAAGATGTGCGACGAAGCCCACGCCGGCAGGGCCGATCAGAACCCCCGCGTAACCCGCGGTCGTGATCGCCGCGACCGCAAGCCCGGTAGGCATCACCGTTTGCCGGGCGGCCCGCCGAAACAGCACCGGCACGAGGTTTGACGCACCGAGCCCGATCAGCAGGAATCCGCCGAGGGCGACCGCTGCGACAGGCGCCGTCAGCAGGACCACAAAGCCCGCGATCGCGATGAGGCTGCCCCAGAGCAAGGTCGTGCGGTCCCCGATGCGCGCAACGACCGCGTCGCCGCCGAGCCGGCCTATTGTCATGGCGATCGAGAACACGATGTAGCCGGCTCCGCCTTGCGCCGCGGTGACGAGCCCCGCACCGATGACGAGGAGCGCGCCCCAATCGAGCATTGCGCCTTCGACGAGGAAGGTGATGGCGCCGAGCAGCGCAAGCAGCAGCACCGATCCGTGCGGCAGTACGAACAACGGGCCCTCCTGCACCTGCACCGAGCGAAGCAGGCGCGGCCAGATGAAGAACATCGCGATCAGCATCAGGACGGAGCAGATCAGCGTGCAGGCCAGCGCGCCGATTTGCAGCGAGAGCAGCACCGTCATCAGCGCGGATCCGGCGAAGCCGCCGATGCTGAACAAAGCGTGGAAGCCGGACATCAGCGGGCGTCCCGCGGCGCGCTCCACCTCCACGGCGTGGATGTTCATGGCGACGTCGATCGAGCCGAGCGCGGCGCCGAACGCAAAGAGGGCCAGCGCCAGAGACACGGGCGTACTTGCGATCGCGAGCAGCGGCAGGACCAGCGCGAGCATGAACCCGCTTGCGACGATGATCGGTCTGCTGCCGTAGCGCGCACTGAGAACGCCGGTCAGCAGCATCGCGACGACCGAGCCGATGCCGAGGCTGAGCAGGAGCAGCCCGAGGACCCCGTCGTCGACGCCGAGCCGCGCCTTCGCGAACGGCACCAGCGGCGCCCAGCACGCGATGCCGAAGCCTGCGACGAAGAAGGCAAGTCTGGTCGCAAGGCGGGTCGCCGGCCGGTCGGCTGAAGACATGAGAACTCCGGGGGAAGCAGGGGCGGGACGGAGGACAAACCCGAGAAATGCCGCGGCTTTATGGCCGAGGCGTGCTCGGTTCGTCGTGACCGACGTGGTGGGCATCCTCTTGTAGCCCGGGTGAGCGAAGCGACACCCGGGAATTCACGTGCAAGGAGCCCGGATGTCGCTTCGCTGATCCGGGCTACGCACCTTGCTGTGTCGCCCCTCTGTCAATCCGCTCGCACGGAAATATTTCGCTTTACCGAAATTCGGATTTAGCGTATGTGTCGCCCATCCCGGTTCATACTTGAGGGGCGATCGTGTGGTCGTCATTGTCGCGAGCCGGGCTTGCGGTGGACGCGGCAGCGTCGTGCACGAGAGGTGAAGGGCAGGGCGGATTGCTCTCCGTGAGCCCGAAGCTGCGTGCGGACGAGCGGCGCTGTCAGGTTCGTCGTGCCAGCATTTCGGCGGCAAAGTGCACAACGCCGTCGAACCCTGTGGCGCCAACGAACCGCGCGTACGGCAAAACCGTGTGGTCCTGGCCGTCGTTGCTACGGTCAAGCTCTTGCGGAGGCGGCAGTCGCGTCAACCGGCGCGGTGCCGGTGGATTTCGCGAGGGTGAGGGAGGCCAGAACGAACTCGGCTCCCGGGAGAGCACGGCATAAGCCGTCCGACCATCGCGCAGGGAAGGCCGAGTGATTGGCACCACCTGTATGCTGCTGTGCGGTCTCTTTGCGCTACATCTTCGCGCAGCGGACCGCGGGTGCGAGGTCAGCACCCGGTCTTCCCTGCGCCCTCTTGGCTCGAGAGGGTGAGCGACGAAGCAAAGCTCGGGCGAATTCGGCCGCGAGAACGCGAGGGCGTGTCCGCAGCCCCACACTCGGTGTCATCGCCCGCGTAGGCGGGCGATCCAGTACTCCGAGACGGTCGTGACTGAATCGAGAGGCCGCGGCGTACTGGATTCCCCGCCTGCCGCCTACGCTGAAGCTTCGGCGCCCCTAGGCCTCAACCGCGGCGAAGCCGTGGCGTAGCCGGGTCGCGGGAATGACAACGTCACTTGGAGAACGCGCCATCGCGTCATACTTCGTCATTGCGAGCGCTACACTTCGCTTTCGTGCCCCGGACGCGGCGCAGCGTCCCCGGCGATGCGAAGCATCGTCCGGTGCGATGCGCTGCAGAGCCGGGGCCCATCTATCCGCAATTGCCGTGTTGCCTGGGTCCCGGCTCTGCGCCGCAATGCTCCACGCATTGCAGCTTGTCCGGGACACGAGCGTTTGTGCCGCGCGATCGACTGCCGCAGGTCGGCAGCCGCATCTCGCTCTAGTACCCGGAATCAGAGCTGAGTGATACGGCGGCCTTTGAAACGGCGTTGACGGACCTTTTTCTTGGTCCAGACGAAGGGCTCGGCTCTGTCGTTGTATGCGTTGACGTAGGCATCGATGTATTCCTGAAGCTGCTTGAGGCTCGTGAAGGAGGTGCCGCTGAGCGACTGCCCCTGCAAGATGGAAAACCATACTTCGACCTGATTGAGCCATGACGCACTTGTCGGCGTGAAATGAAATTGCACGTTGGGGTGGGCCTTGAGCCAGTCCTCGTTCTTTTTATGGGTGTTGAGGTTGTCGAGGATGACGTGAAGCTTGCGGTTCGGAAAAGCCGCGGTGACGCTGTTCATGAAATCGAGAAACTCGACGCGGCGCCGGCGTTTTGAATGGGTCGCGATGATCTTTCCGGTGGCGACTTCGAGCGCCGCAAACAATGTTGTGGTGCCATGCCGCTTGTAATCGTGGCTTTGGCCGGTCAAGGCGCGGCCATTGGGCAACTTCAGATAACCCTGCGCTCGCTCCAAAGCCTGGATCGAGGGCTTCTCGTCCACGCACAGCACAATGGCCTTCGCCGGCGGCGCGACATAGAGGCCGACAACATCGGCGGCTTTGGCCGTAAAGTTCGGATCGTTGCTCTCGCACCAGGACTTGCGAGCCACCAGGTCAATCTTGTGGCTGCGCAGGAACCGCCAGACATATTGGACATCGACATCGCCCAGCGCCTCGGCCAGCAGGGGGCCGGTCCAGCGCGCAAACCCTTGCGGTGGCGGCTTATCCAGCAGCTTCAGAATCCGCTTGTCGGTCGTCTTCGTATAGATCGGCTGCTTGCCAGGCCGCGGCTTGTCTTGCAGCCCTTCAAGGCCATGGTCGGCATAGCGATGCCGCCAAAGGCTGACAATCCGCGGCTGGACCCCAACTTCCTTGGCGATCGACCGGGTGCTGCGCCCATCCGCCGCCAACAGAACTATCCGCGCCCGCTTCAAATCGCGCTGCAACGTCACCGGTGAGCGACAGCACGCCTCAAGCACCTTGCGATCTTTCCTCGAAAGGTGGACTTCTCTTGCTTCGGGTATCATCCCGACCTTGAATCGCGACTCACGTTCCAAGAAAAGTGGGTACTAGCCGCCGAGAATCCGCCGGCAGGCGTCGACGAACACCTCTGCGCCGGTGACGATATCGGCGTCGGCGGTGTTCTCGGTCCAGTGATGGCTGATGCCGCCGATCGAAGGCACGAACAGCATGCCCGCGGGCATGACGGTCGCGAGCATCTGCGCGTCATGCCCGGCGCCGCTGGGCATGCGGATGGACCGGCCGCCGGCCAGGGCCCTGCTCGCGGCTTCGATTGCGTCCTGGAAGCCGGAATTCATCATGGCGGGCGCACCAGTGCGCAATTTCTCGACGGTGACGGTGCAGGGACCGTTCGCACTGGACTCGTCCGCCATGGTCCAGAGCAACTGTTCCAGCCGCGCGATCACGGCCGGATCATCGTCGCGGATCTGGAACAGCATCTCTGCGCCACCCGGAATGATGCTCGGCGCACCCGGATCGAGCGTGATGCGCCCGGTGGTCCAGACCGTGCGCGGGCCGCAGGCAGACGGAAAGCGTTCGTCGATCGCGACGCAGAATTTTGCCAGCGCGAGGCCGGCATCCTTCCGCACTGCCATGCGCGTGGTGCCGGCGTGGTTCTGCTCGCCGGTAAAATTGATCTGGTACTGCCAGATGCCGACGATGGAGGTCACGACGCCGATCGCGAGGCCGCCGCTTTCGAGCGTATCGCCCTGCTCGATATGCGCCTCCAGATAGCCAACGTGCCGCCCCGGCTCGACGGTGATGCGCGGGCGTCCGGCGAGACCCATGTCGGCTAGCGCATCACGCATGGTGCGGCCGCTGGTGCGGTCGCGCGCAGCGTCGATGTCGGCCTCTGTCACCTGTCCGACATAGGAGCGCGAGCCGAGGAAATGGCCGAAATGTCCCTCCTCGTCGCACCAGGCGGCGACTTCGACCACGCCGCTGAGCGAGGGATCGGTATTGAGCACGCGCGCGGCCTCGAGCGCGTAGACGACGCCGAGCGGGCCATCGAGCCAGCCGGCGTAGTTCTGGCTTTCCAGGTGCGAGCCCGCCAGCAGCTTCGCCCCGGGCTTCGTACTGGTGCCGAACACATTACCGATGCCGTCGATCGTCGCGGAGAGGTTGGCCTCGGGCAGCTTCTGAACGAGCCACTCCAGCGAAAGCTTGTGCGGCTCGGAGAAGGTCGGCTTGTGCACGCCGGTCTTGTAGGCACCCATGGCGCGTAGCGCATGGAGGTCGGCGAGGACGCGATTTCCGTCGGCGCGCGGCGGGGTGTCAGGCATGTTCGGCAACTTTCAGCGCCTCGGTGCGGATCTCCTCGACCAGCCGCTCCTTGAGCTGGACGAATTCCGGCGTGGTCTTGATCTTGTAAGAGCGCGGATGCGGCAGGTCCACATTGATTTCGGCCTTGATGCGGCCGGGACGCGCACTCATGACGATGACGCGGCTGCCGAGGAAGATCGCTTCCTCGATGTCGTGGGTCACGAACAGCACCGTCTTCTGGTCGCGCTCCCAGATCCCGAGCAGCATTTCCTGCATCAAGGCGCGGGTCTGGTTGTCCAGTGCGCCGAAGGGCTCGTCGAGCAAGAGGATCTTCGGATCATTGGCGAGCGCACGTGCGATGGCCGTGCGCTGCTGCATGCCGCCGGAGAGCTGCTTTGGCCAATGGTTCTCGAAGCCCGACAGTCCGACCTGGCGGATGAAGGCATCGGCGATCTTGTTCCGCTCGTCCTGCGCCACGCCGCGCTCGCGCAGGCCGAAGGCAATGTTTTCGCGCACCGTCAGCCATGGGAACAGCGTGTAGGACTGGAACACCATGCCGCGATCGGCGCCCGGCCCCGTCACCTCGCGCCCGTCGAGCGTGACGCGTCCGCTGGTCGGGCGGTCGAGGCCGGCGACGATGCGCAGCAGCGTGGACTTGCCGCAACCGGAGGGACCGAGGATGGTGACGAAGTCGTTGTTGCCGATGACGAGGTCGGTCGGTTCCAGCGCCCTGGTCGGTGCGTTGCCGTGGCGCGCGGGGAAGGTGCGCGAGACCTGTTCGATCTTCAGGGTCGTCATGCGAGCTTCCAGGGAAACAGCCAGGCGTTGAACGCCTTGAACAGGAAGTCCGAGATCAGTCCGATCAGTCCGATCACGATGATGCCGAAGATGATCTGGCCGGTGTTGAGCAGCGCCTGGCTGTCGGTGATCATATGACCAATGCCCGAGGACGAGCCGATCAGCTCGGCGACGATGACGTAGGTCCAGGCCCAGCCGAGCACCAGCCGCAGGATCTCGGCGATCTCGGGCGCCGAGGAGGGCAGCAGCACCCGGCGGATGATGCCGCGGTCGCCGGCGCCCAGCGTATAGGCCGCCTCGACCAGATCGCGCCGCGTGGCGCCGACGGTCACCGCGACCATCAGGATGACCTGGAATACCGAGCCGATGAAGATCACGAGCAGCTTTTGCAGCTCGCCGATGCCCGCCCACAGGATCAGGAGCGGAATGAAGGCGGAGGCCGGCAGATAGCGTGCGAAGGAGACGAACGGTTCGAGGAACGCCTCGACCGGCTTGTAGGCTCCCATCAGCACGCCGAGCGGCACCGCGATGATTGCGGCGAGTGCAAAGCCGCCGACGACGCGCCAGATCGTCATGCCGATGTCGAACAGGAAGCCATGCTTGGTGAGCAGCTCAACGCCCTCCTGCACCATGGTCAGCGGATTGGCGAGGAATGTTTTCGACACATGGCCGCCAAAAGTCGCCCAGGACCAGAGGGCGACGAACAGCACGAAGAACGCGAGGCCGTAGGCCACGCGCTGCCTCGACGTAACAGGGTCCAGGGGACGCATCAAACTGTCTATCCGAATAGTCGATCACGAGCCGGCTCCGCCTCGTGGCGGAACCGGCGGCTTGAAGACGTTTACTTGATGAAGCTCGCGTCGAAGAGGTCCTCGACCTTCGGCGCGGCCTTGATGATGCCGATCTCGAGCAGGAGGTCGGCGGCCTCCTTGTTGAAGGTCAGGAAGTCGCCGGCGAAGAATTTCTGGTTCGCGGCCTTGTCCTGCCAGCGCAGATATTTTGCCGAGTTGCCGAACTGCTCGGCGGTCTGCTTCACGTCGGCGCCCATGATCTCGTAGGACTTTGCCTGGTCCTTGGCGATCATCTCGATGGCCTCGAAATAGCTGTCGGCGAGCGCCTTGGCGGCCTTGGGATTTTCCGTCAGGAACTTCGGCGTGCAGCCGAAAGTGTCCATGACCATCGGGTAGTCGAGCGTGGTAGCGATTATCTTGCCCTTGTCGGGCGCGGCACGTACGGTCGACAGGTACGGCTCGTAGGTCATTGCGGCATCGTTCTGGCCGGAGACGAAAGCCTGCGCGGCCGCGGCCGGCTCGAGGTTCACGACGGTGACGTCCTTCACCGAAAGCCCGTTCTTCTTGAGCATCCAGGCCAGCGCGAAATAGGGCGAGGTGCCGGGTGCGGACGCGGCGACGGTCTTGCCCTTCAGGTCCTTGATCGCGGCGACGTCGTTGCGCACGGCCATGCCGTCGGCACCATAGCTCTTGTCGAGCTGGAAGATCTGCTTGGTGGCAACACCATTGGCATTCCAGGAGATCCAGGTCTCGACCGTGGTCGCCGCGCACTGGATGTCGCCGGAGGCGATCGCGAGATGGCGGTCCTTCTGCGGGATCTTCTTGATGGTGACGTCGAGGCCGTTCTTCTTGAAGATGCCCGCCTCCTTCGCCAACGTCAGCGGCGCGAAGCCGGTCCATCCGGAGATGCCGACGCCGACCTTGACGTCGTCGGCGAGCGCGGGAGTGGCGGCCGCGAGAGCAATGATTGTCGCAAATAGCTTTGAACTACGCATGATTGTTGTCCTCTTGCCGATCGATGGATTGGCGTCCTGTTGATCACTGTCGGTCCATCCGGACCGTTGCCCGAAGCGTTGCACGAATTGTGCCGACATATCCTCTCAGCCTCCCTTGAATCGGGCGACAAGGCGGTGAGAGTCACCGGGATAAAGCAGGCGCACCGCGGTGATGGTGCGCGCGCTCCGCCAGGTGTAGCGGTCGATCACGAGGCAGGGCGCGCCGACGGCGATGTCGAGCGCCTCCGCGGTGCGATCGTCCGCAACGATAGCGCTGATCGTGTGCTCGGCTTCGGTCCATGGGACATGGTGAAGCAGCCACGAGCCAGGTGGCTCGCGCGAGAAGTCCGCGGTCGCGGCATCCGGCACGGACGACAGGTCGATCAGCCTGTCCTCGGCGGCGAAGGGCACGTTGTCGGCGCTATGGCGGCAGGTGATCGCGACCACCTTGCCCGCCTTCTTGACGCCGAGGCGATCGCGGTCGGCAGCGGTCGCCGCGCGCAGCTTGCGGCCGATCAGCTCGTAGCCGTAAGCGCGGCCGAGGGCCGTGATCTCGGCGCGAATGTCGGCAATCTTGAGCACCGCCGATTGATGCTGCGGCCGGCGCACGAACGAGCCGGCACGGCGGCGCCGCTCGATCAGGTCGGCCTGTGCCAGCTCCGACAGCGCCTTGTTCACGGTCATGCGCGAGCAGCCGTAGCGAGCGACCAGCTCATGCTCGAACGGAATGCGATGGCCCGGCGGCCACTCGCCGGTCAGGATGCGCTTCTCGATGTCGGCGCGGATGCGCTTGTAGAGGGTCGGCTTGTCGGCTGCGTCAGTGGCAAGGCTCATGCGACGAGCCTCCGCACCGATGCATTGAAGCGCTCGCGCGCTGACTGACGCAGCCTGTGCCGACCGCCTTCGACGACCTTGGCGCCGCCGGCCCAAACGCAATCGATCGCACCGATGCCGGCCGCAAAGATCCAGCCATCGATAGCCGCATCCCCCTGACGTCCGGCCAGCGATGGATGCGCAGTGTCGAGGGTGACGATGTCAGCGCGCGCACCGGACGTGAGGCCGACTGTCGATTGCGCCAGGGCCTGTGCTCCGCCCGCGAGCGCATGATCGAACAGCGTGCGTCCCGTCGAACGGCCCGCGCCACTGGAGAGCACGTTGCGCTGGCGATGCTTGAGGCGCTGGCCATATTCGAGCTGACGGAGCTCGTCCGCGACGCCGACCAGCACGTTGGAATCAGTGCCCACACCGAATGCACCGCCGGCAGCAAGAAATTCGCGCGCCGGGAAGATGCCATCGCCGAGGCTCGCCTCGGTGACAGGACAGAGGCCGGCGACTGCCCCCGTCTTGGCAAAGGCGCTGACCTCTTCGTCCGCCGTGTGCGTTGCGTGAATGAGGCACCAGCGCTGATCGACTGGCGCGTGCTCCAGCAGCCATTGCACCGGGCGCTGTCCCGACCAGGCGAGGCAGTCCTCGACCTCCTTCACCTGCTCGGCCGCGTGAATGTGCACCGGCCCGCCGTCGGCCAGCGGAACGATCGCCGTGAGCTCGTTCTGCGTCACCGCGCGCAGGCTGTGCGGCGCGATGCCGATGTTGGCGCCAGGCAATGCGCTGATCGCCTTGCGCGAAGCAGCCATCAATGCGGCGAACTGATCGACCGAGCAGATGAAGCGACGCTGGCCGGCATGCGGCGCTGCTCCTCCAAACGAGCCATGCGCATAGAAACTCGGCAGCAGCGTGAGGGCGATGCCTGATGCTTCAGCAGCCTGCGCAATGCGCGCGGCCATCTCGGCAGGATCCGCATAGGGCGAACCGTCGCAATCGTGGTGGAAGTAATGGAATTCGCCAACCCGGGTGAAGCCTTGCTCGAGCATTTCGACATAGAGCAGCGTCGCAACAGCCGCGACGTCGTCCGGCGTCATGGCCAGCGCAAAGCGATACATTGTCTCGCGCCAGGTCCAGAAGGTGTCGGTGCTGTCTCCGCGCAGCTCCGCAAGTCCCGCCATGCCGCGCTGGAACGCGTGGCTGTGCAGGCTCGCCAATCCCGGCAGCGCGATTGCGTGGCGTTCACCGCCGGCAACGGGCGCGACATTCGGCGTCACCTCGGCGATCGCGCCGGCGGTGATCACCACCTGCACGTCATTGGCCCAGCCCGATGGCAGGAGCGCGGAGGCGAAATGCAGTCGTGTCATGTTTCCATGCCGGCTGGACAGAACTCCCGCACGATTATATGTCTAGACATATAAGTCAAGCATCCCACGAAGGGGCCGTTGCATGGCAGAGCGCTTCGACCGGATCTGGCACAATGCCCGGCTCGCTACGCTACGGGCCGACCGTCCCGACCTCGGCGAGATCGAACTGGGCGTGATCGCCGCGCGCGGCGGCCGCATCGTCTATGCCGGCGCGCAGGCCGATTTTCCGGCGGATGCCGATGCCGCCGAACGGATCGACTGCGGAGGACGCTGGATCACGCCCGGCCTTGTCGACTGCCACACCCACCTCGTCTACGGCGGTGACCGCGCGCACGAATTCGAGTTGCGCCTGAAGGGCGCGAGCTATGAGGAGATCGCGCGTGCCGGTGGCGGCATCGTGTCGACGGTGGCCGCGACGCGCAAGGCGAGCGAGGCCGATCTCGTCGCAAGTGCGCTGCCGCGCCTCGATGCGTTGATCGGCGAGGGCGCAACCACGATCGAGATCAAGTCGGGCTACGGCCTCGACACTGCGACCGAGATGCGGCAGCTCGCAGCCGCGCGTAGCCTCGAAGGCCGGCGACCGATTGCGATCCGCACGTCCTTTCTCGGCGCACATGCGCTGCCGGTGGAAGCTGATGGCGACAAGGACCGCTACATCGATTTCGTCTGCAAGGAGATGTTGCCGGAGGTTGCCAAGGCAGGCCTCGCCGATGCCGTCGACGCCTTCATGGAAGGCATCGCGTTCTCGGCTGCGCAGACCGCACGGGTGTTCGAGACGGCGAGGGAACTCGGCCTGCCGGTCAAGCTGCATGCCGATCAGCTCTCGAACCTCGGCGGTGCTGCGCTTGCCGCGAAATTCTCGGCGCTGTCGGCCGATCACCTGGAACACACCGACGAGGCCGGCGCCGCCGCAATGGCGAAGGCCGGGACGGTAGCGGTGCTGCTGCCCGGCGCCTTCTACTTCATTCGCGAGACTCAAAAGCCGCCGGTCGAGGCCTTCCGCACGCATGGGGTTGCCATGGCGCTCGCGACCGACTGCAACCCCGGCAGCTCGCCACTGACCTCGCTTCTGCTCACGATGAATATGGGCGCGACACTGTTCCGGATGAATGTGGTCGAATGCATCGCAGGCGTCACCCGTGAGGGTGCTCGTGCGCTCGGCATCCTCAGCGAAGCCGGAACGCTAGAGGCCGGCAAATGGTGCGATCTCGCGATCTGGGACATCGAGCGGCCCGCCGAGCTGGTCTACCGCATCGGCTTCAATCCGCTGCACCGCCGGGTGTGGAGGGGACAATGACGAACGAGGGCGCAGCAATCGTCGTCAAGCCGGGAACGGTCAGCCTCGATGATCTCGCGTGCGTGCTCGACGGTGCGCCCGTCGTGCTCGATCCCTCGTTCTGGCCGCGCATCAAAGCAGCGGCGGACATCGTCGCAAGAGCTGCGCGCGCAGATGTCCCCGTCTACGGCATCAACACCGGCTTCGGGAAGCTGGCATCGAAGCGCATTGCGCCCGATCAGACCGCGCTGCTCCAGCGCAACCTGATCGTTTCACATTGCTGCGGCGTCGGCGCGGCGACACCCGAGCCGATCGTCCGCCTGATGATGGCGCTGAAGATCATCTCGCTCGGCCGTGGCGCCTCCGGCGTGCGCCGCGAGTTGATCGAGCAGCTGCAGGACATGCTGGCGCGGGCTGTCTATCCGCTGGTGCCACAGCAGGGCTCCGTGGGCGCCTCCGGCGATCTCGCGCCGCTCGCGCATATGACCGCGGTGATGATCGGCGAGGGGCAGGCGATCGTTGACGGGAAAACCGTGTCCGGCGCTGAAGCGCTGGCAGCTGCCGGCCTTGCGCCGCTGACGCTCGGCCCCAAGGAGGGGTTGGCGCTGATCAACGGCACGCAATTTTCGACCGCCTACGCCGTATCAGGCGTTCTGCGTGCGTTCCGCCTGGCGCGGGCCGCGCTCGTGACCGGCGCGCTGTCGGTCGATGCGGCGATGGCCTCGACGGCGCCGTTCCGGCCCGAGATCCAGGCGCTGCGCGGCCATACCGGGCAGATCGCCTCGGCGGCGACGCTGACCGCGCTGCTGGATGGCAGCGACATCCGCCTCTCGCATCTCGAAGGCGACGAGCGTGTGCAGGATCCCTATTGCCTGCGCTGCCAGCCAGAGGTCGCGGGCGCCGCGCTCGACCTGATCACGCAGGCGGCGCGCACGCTGATCGTCGAGGCCAATGCCGTCACCGACAATCCGCTGGTGCTGGTCGAAACCGGGGAGATCGTCTCCGGCGGTAATTTCCATGCCGAGCCGGTCGCCTTCGCTGCCGACGCTATCGCGCTGGCTCTGTCGGAGATCGGTGCGATCAGCGAGCGGCGCATTGCCACATTGGTCGATCCTGCGCTGAATTTCGGCCTGCCGCCGTTCCTCACGCCCGATCCCGGCATCAATTCCGGCTTCATGATCGCCGAGGTCACTGCGGCCGCGCTCTATGCCGAGAACAAGCAGCGCGCGCTCGCCTGCTCGATCGATTCGACGCCGACCAGTGCCAACCAGGAAGATCATGTCTCTATGGCGGCGCACGCCGCGCGGCGGCTGTCCGACATGGCCGACAACCTCGCCGCCATTCTCGGCATCGAGCTCCTGGTCGCCGCGCAAGGCATCACGCTGCGAGCGCCGCATGCGACCAGCAGGCCACTTGCTGCCGTCATCGCCGCATTGCGCGAGCAGGTGCCGGCACTCGGTACCGACCGCTATATGGCTGGCGATCTCGCCAAGGCGGCTGCGTTGATCGAGACCGACATGCTGACGAGCGTCGCGATGGCCGCGCTTTCATCCGATCCATTTCCGAGACTTAGCTGAAGAGGTCCGCATGAACCGCCGACTGGACAACGACCGCACCATCCGCGCGCCCCGCGGCAGCGACATCAGCGCCAAGAGCTGGTTGACGGAAGCGCCCTTGCGCATGCTGATGAACAATCTCGATCCTGATGTCGCGGAACGCCCGAGCGAGCTCGTCGTCTATGGCGGCATCGGCCGCGCCGCGCGTGACTGGGAGAGCTTTGACCGGATCGTTGCGGCCTTGCGCAAGCTCGAAGCCGACCAGACGCTGCTGGTTCAGTCCGGCAAGCCGGTCGGCGTGTTCCGCACCCATGCGGACGCGCCGCGCGTGCTGATCGCGAACTCCAACATCGTGCCGCACTGGGCGACGCTCGATCATTTCAACGAGCTCGATCGCAAGGGCCTGATGATGTACGGCCAGATGACGGCCGGCTCCTGGATCTATATCGGCAGCCAGGGCATCGTGCAGGGCACCTACGAGACCTTCGTCGAGGTTGGTCGGCGCCATTATGGCGGCAGCCTGGCCGGCAAATGGATCCTCACCGCCGGCCTTGGCGGCATGGGCGGCGCGCAGCCGCTGGCCGCGACCATGGCCGGCGCCTCGATGCTCGCGATCGAATGCCAGCCGAGTCGCATCGAGATGCGCCTGCGCACCGGCTATCTCGATCAGCAGGCCGCAACGCTCGACGAGGCGCTCGCGATCATGGCAGAGTCCGCGAAGACGAAGAAGGCGGTCTCGGTCGGCCTGCTCGGCAATGCCGCGGAGATCTTCCCGGAGCTGGTGCGCCGCGGAGTCAGGCCAGACATCGTCACCGACCAGACCAGTGCGCACGATCCGATCAACGGATACCTGCCGAAAGGCTGGACGCTTGCCGAGTGGGAGGCCAAGCGCGCCTCTGATCCGAAATCGGTCGAGCGCGCCTCCAAGACCTCGATGGTCGAGCACGTCCAGGCGATGCTGGATTTCCATGCGCGGGGCATCCCGACCCTCGACTACGGCAACAACATCCGCCAGATGGCGCAGGACATGGGCCTGAAGAACGCCTTCGATTTCCCTGGCTTCGTGCCCGCCTATATCCGCCCCTTGTTCTGTCGCGGCGTCGGCCCGTTCCGTTGGGCGGCGCTGTCGGGCGATCCCGAGGACATCTTCAGGACCGACGCCAAGGTCAAGGAGCTGATGCCAGACGACAAGCATCTGCATAATTGGCTCGACATGGCCAAGGCCCGCATCAAGTTTCAGGGCCTGCCGGCGCGGATCTGCTGGGTCGGCCTCGGTGATCGCCATCGCCTGGGCCTCGCCTTCAACGAGATGGTGGCGCGGGGCGAACTGAAAGCCCCCATCGTGATCGGCCGTGATCATCTCGACAGCGGTTCGGTCGCCAGCCCCAACCGCGAGACCGAGGCGATGAAGGACGGCTCGGACGCTGTGTCCGACTGGCCCCTGCTCAATGCGCTGCTCAATTGCGCCAGCGGCGCGACCTGGGTGTCGCTGCATCATGGCGGCGGCGTCGGCATCGGCTATTCCCAGCACGCGGGCATGGTGATCGTCGCCGACGGCACGCCGGAAGCCGCCAGGCGCATCGAGCGCGTGCTCTGGAACGACCCGGCCAGCGGCGTCATGCGCCACGCCGACGCGGGCTACGAGATCGCGATCGACTGCGCCCGTGACAAGGGGCTCGATCTGCCGAGCTTGGCAGAATAGCTGCAGCTCTACCTCACTCCTCTGGGCAGGGGCGAAGTCAAACGCCGAGCCGGGGCGTACTGCTTACCAGTTTTGGCATCGTCGTCTTCGCGCCGTCCATGAAAGTCTGGACGGCGTCGCGGACGATGGCGCCGAGATCGGGCGGGATCGGCGTCGCGTAAATGAACTTGCGGATCGCGAGATAGAAGATGCGGCCGTGCAGGCCCCAGAACAGCTCGGTCTCGCGTTCACTCAATGCGTGAGCTCTTGCATCGGGCAACTTCAGCTCATGACGCAGCTCGGCGGCCGCCGGCTCGATGATCTCGCGGCGGACGATGTCGAGATAGCGGCTGGTGATGCCGAACGACTTCATGCCGGAGAACACGAAGATCCTCACCCAATTGTACTCGAACACGCGTTCGACATAGTCGAGATAGAAGCGGGTGAGCCGCGCCTCCAGTGGCAAGGCACGGTCGCGGATCATCGGTCCCCAATCGGGTGACCAGCGGCTGAGATAGACTTCCTGGTAGACCCGCTCGATCAGCGCCTCCTTGCTGGGGAAGTGGCGGTAGATCGCCGAATGCGTGATGCCCATGCGCTTGGCGAGCTCGCGGGTCTGGCCCTCGAACCCGCGCTCCGCAAAGAACCGGATCGCCTCGTCCACGATCGCGCGCTCCCGATCCGCCGCGCGCATGTTGCGGCGCTTTGGCGCGGACTTGCCTGTCTCGGTCCGCTTTCGGACCAGTCGTTTCGGCGTTCTCTGCGCTTTTCGGGCCATTTCGTCGCTGAATCATACGTCTTGGTGCCTTCATAGCCCAAGGCGCATTTGTGACCAAATGGTCATTTCCTGTTGACCGCCTCCCGGCGGCGTGTCAGGATTTTGAGACCAGATGGTTACAAATCTGGCATCCCGGCTGATGAGCCGAAGGATTTCGAGGAAACGGCAGTGAAGGCGAGGGCTTTCAGCTATTTTCGTGCTGCGACGATCGACCAGGCGCTGGACGCTCATGCGCGCGCCGGGGACGACGCGCGTTTCATCGCCGGCGGCCAGAGCCTCGTGCCGGCGCTGTCACTGCGACTCCAGGCGCCGCGGCTGCTGATCGACATCACGCACATTGCCGAGCTGCGCGGCATCAGGCGCGAGGGCGCCTATTTGCGCATCGGCGCACTGACGCGCCACTGCGAGATGCTGAGCGAGCCGCTGATCGCGGAGTTTGCGCCGCTGCTGCACGCCGCGGCACCCTTCGTCGCCCATCCCGCGATCCGCAACCGCGGCACGTTCGGCGGCAGCGTCGCGCTGGCCGATCCGGCTTCCGAATTTCCCGCGATGACCTTGGCGCTCGACGCCGAGATTGAGATCGCCGGTCCCTCGGGCAGCCGGCGCGTGAAGGCCGATGAGTTCTTCATCGACCTGTTCGAGACGGCATTGCAGCCCGGCGAGCTGATCACGGCCATCTACGTTCCGCTGTTCAAGGCCGATCAGCGCTTTGCGTTCGACGAACTGGCGCGGCGGCGCGGCGATTATGCGCTGGTCGGTTGCGGCATGCTTGCGACTTTCACGAGTGACCGGATCGACGACATCCGCATCTCCTTCTTCTCCGTCGGCAATAGGCCGACGCGGGTGAAAGCCGCTGAGGCGGCTCTGGTCGGCTTCGGCCTCGATGCGGAACATATCGCTGCCGCGCAGGCGGCGCTCGCGGATGATCTCGCGCCGCCCGAGAACGACGAGGTGCCGCCTGCGATGCGCCTGCATCTCGCCCGCGTGTTGCTTGGCCGCCTGCTTGGACGTCTCGGTGAGGGTGCATGAGAGGCTTTGACGAAACCCTGCTGGACGAGGCCGACGAGACTGTGCGGGTCCGCTTCGTCGTCAACGGCAGCAAGGTCGCCTGCGAGGTTGCTCCCCGCGAGACGCTGGTTGATTGCCTGCGCGACAAGCTCGAGCTGACGGGCACGCATGCCGGTTGCGAGATGGGCGCCTGCGGCGCCTGCCTGGTACAGGTCGATGGCCGCGCCGTGCACTCCTGCCTGATGTTCGCGGTGCAGGCCGACGGCGCCAGGATCGATACGATCGAGGGGCTCACCGAGAGCGGGGCGATCGCCGACCTCCAGGCCGAATTCCATCGCCGCAACGCGCTGCAATGCGGATTCTGCACGTCGGGCATGCTGATCAACGCCTGCGAGCTGCTCTCGCAGATTGCCCTACCGAGCCGCGAGCGGATCCGCGACGCGCTGTCGGGCAATTATTGCCGCTGCACCGGCTATGAAGCCATCGTCGACGCCATCGACGCTGTCGCCAAGGCACGCAGCGCCGGAGGCGCGAGATGACTGCGCCGCTGACCTCGCTCGACCGCCCGAACTCCTACATCGGCCGTTCCCTGCCGCGGCCGAACGCCAAGCGCCTGCTCGCGGGGCGCGGGCGATATGTCAGCGACCTCCGTCTGCCGCGCATGCTTTATGCTGCGTTCCTGCGCAGTCCGCATGCCCACGCCAAGATCGTCTCGATCAAGACCGACGAGGCGCGCACGCTGGAAGGAGTGCATCTCGTCGCTACGGGTGCGGATCTCGCAAAGATCTGCACGCCCTGGACCGGCACGCTCGATCATTTCAAGGGCATGACCTCCGCGCCGCAATTGCCGCTGCCGCTGGATCGCGTGGTCTGGGCCGGACAGGCAGTGGTCGCCGTCGTCGCTGAGAACCGTGCGACCGCCGAGGATGCGCTGGAGCTGATCGAGGTCGACTATGAGGACCTTCCCATTGTCGTCGACATCGACGGCGCGCGTGAGGCCGGCAGCCCGCTGGTGAATCCCGGCAGCGCGAACAATGTGTGCTTCCGCAGCCAGCTCGACAGCGGTGCCGTTGATGACGCCTTCGCGCATGCAGCCCATGTGGTGGAGGAGGAATTTTCCTTCGGCCGCCACACCGCGGTAACGCTGGAGCCTCGTGCCATCGTTGCCGACTACGATCCCGCCGCCGGGATGCTCACCGTGCATCATGGCACCCAGACGCCCTACCAGTTCCAGGATCTCTATTCGCGCCACTATGGCATCCCGGAAGCCCGTGTTCGCGTGATCGCGACCGACATCGGCGGCTCCTTCGGAATGAAGCTGCATGTCTATCACGAGGACATGGCGGTGGTGGGCCTCTCGATCCTGCTCGGCCGTCCCGTGAAGTACGTCGTCGACCGCATTGAATCGTTCGTCTCCGACATCCACGCCCGCGACCACCGCGTGCGGGCCCGCATGGCGCTGGACGCCAAGGGCGAGATTCTCGCAATGGACGTGCTGGATCTGACCGCGATCGGCGCATTCTCGACCTATCCGCGCACCAGCGTGGTCGAGGGCAACCAGGTGATCCGCCTGATCGGCGCGCCCTACCGCTTCAGGAACTACCGCGCCACGCTGGAGGTGATCTTCCAGAACAAGGTGCAGACCAGCCAATATCGCGCCGTCGGCCATCCCATCGCCTGCGCCGTCACCGAGCGAATGGTCGACATGGCGGCGGCGAAGCTCGGCCTCGATCCTTTCGCCATCCGCGCGCAGAACGTGATCGCCGATGACGCCTATCCGCAGACCTCGCCGACCGGCTACCGCTTCGAGGCGCTGTCGCATCAGGCGTGCCTCAGGCGCCTGCACGAGATGATGGGCTATGACGGCTTGCGTGCCGAGCAGGCGGAATTGCGCAAGCGCGGCATCTACCGCGGCATCGGCATTGCCGCCTTTGTCGAGATCACCAACCCGAGCCCGGCATTCTATGGCGTCGGCGGCGCACGCATCTCCTCGCAGGACGGGACGATCGTCAGCCTGACGCCGTCGGGCGAGGTGCGCTGCCTGATCTCGGTCACCGAGCAGGGGCAGGGGACCGAGGCGATCATCAGCCAGATCGTGGCCGATCAGGTCGGCCTTGCGCAGGAGCACGTCAAGGTCATCACTGGAGATACCGAGGTGACGCCGCATGGCGGCGCCACCTGGGCCTGCCGCGGCGCCGGCATCGGCGGCGAGACCGCGCTCCAGGCCACGCGCGCGCTCAAGCGCAACATTCTGGAGATCGCCGCGCTCATCCTTCAGGAGCAGCCGTCGGCCCTCGACATCGTCAATGGTGATGTCGTGGACGCAGGCACGCGGAACCAGCGCATGCCGATCTCCGAGATCGCGCGCATCGCCTATTTCCGCTCCGATACGCTGCCGCCGGGCACGCAGGGCGCAACTCACCGTCAGTCATCATTTCGCCCCGCAAGGCTATCCCTTCCCTTCACCAACGGCATTCAGGGCTGCTCACTGGAGGTCGATGTCGAAACTGGCTTCATCAAGCTCCTGAAGCATTTCATCGTCGAGGATTGCGGCCGGGTCATCAATCCGATGCTGGTGGACGAGCAGCTTCGTGGGGGCATCGTGCAGGGGCTGGGCGCGGCGCTGTTCGAGGAGTGCCGCTACAGCGACTCCGGACAGTTCGTGAACGGCTCGCTCGCCGACTACCTCGTCCCGATGCCGATGGAGATGCCTGACATCGTCATCGCCCATGTCGAGACGCCGACCGCCGACACCGAGCTCGGTGCCAAGGGGGTTGGGGAGGCCGGCACCGCAGCGGCGTCCGCCTGCGTGCTCAACGCGGTCAACGATGCACTCGCGCCGTTCGGTGCTACGATCAACTCGATTCCGATCACGCCCGCAAAAGTCCTGAAAGCCCTGAAGCGTTTCTAGAAAAAAGACAGTTGGAGGAAATCATGCTCAAATCCGGTTCGACCCCGAAGATAACCCGCCGCACCGCGCTCGCCGGCCTCTCGGCCAGCGCGGCCCTGCTCGCCATGCCACGGCTCGGCCGCGCCGCCGACGAGACGATCCGCATCGGCTTCCCGACGCCGCTGACCGGACCGTTCGCCGCTGAAGCGCGCGATCAGGTCAAATGCGCCGAGCTCGCGGTGAAGCTCGTCAATGACAAGGGCGGCATTGCCGGCCGCAAGGTCGAGCTGCTGGTCCGCGACGACAAGCTCAACGCCGGCGAGGCCGCGACCCGCACGCTCGAACTGATCGAGAAGGACAAAGTCCATGCCGTGGTCGGCGCGCTCTCCAGCGCGGTGCAGCTGGCGGTCAACGAGGTCACCCGCGCTCGCGGCGTGACCTACGTCTCGATCAGTCAGTCCGACACCATCAACGAGGCCAAGGATTTCAGCAAATATACCTTCCACGAGGCGCTGAACCCCCACATGACGACGGCCGCGGTGGCACGGCAGACCCTGAAGAAGGGCATGAAGGTCGCCCATCTCGTCGCCGACTATGCCTATGGTCACGAGATGCTGCGCGGCTTCAAGCGCGCTCAGACCGCGATCGGTGCGGACAATGTCGGCGAGATCCTGCATCCGTTCGGCGCCGCCGACTATTCCACCTTCATGCCGCGCCTGATGTCGATGCGACCCGACGTGCTCTGCATCTCGAATTTCGGTCGCGACCAGGCCAACGCGATCAAGCAGGCCGTGGACTTCGGCGTCAAGCAGCAGATGAAGATCGTCGTCCCGGTCATCCTGCACAATCAGCGCCTCGCCGTCGGCCCCGACGTGTTCGAGGGCGTGGTCGGTGGCGCCAACTATTACTGGGGGCTGGAGACGCAGAGCAAGTCGGCGTCCGCGTTCAACGCAGCGTTCAAGGCCGCCAACGGCGGCGCGATTCCGACCGATTATGGCGCCTACGGGTATTCCGGCGTCGGATCGTTGCTGGCTGCCATGCAGGCCGCCGGCGGCACCGACACCGACAAGGTCGTCGATGCCCTGGAGAAGCTGCAATACGATCTGACCAAGGGCCCGCAGCACTACCGCAAGTGCGACCACCAGTCGGTTCAGTCGGTGCTGGTGCTGGAGTCCAAGAAGAAGTCGGCCATGACGGGCGAGAACGATCTGTTCGCGATCCTCGCCAACGACGCGGGGGCCGACGACATGCTGCGCAGCTGCAGCGAGCTCGGCCACGCGACCTGAAGCCTGTCACGATGGACCTGTCGCTGATCATCATGCAGCTTCTCTCCGGGATCGCCCTTGGGGCGGTCCTGGTGATCACTGCGCTTGGGCTGACGATCGTGTTCGGCATGCTCGGGGTGGTGAATTTCGCCCACGGCGCGCTGTTCATGATCGGGGCCTATGCGGGGTTGTATCTGGCATCGCTCACCGGAAGTTTCTGGTGGGGGCTGCTGCTCGCACCCATCCTGATCGGCGTCTTCGGCATGCTGATCGAGTTCGTTCTGATCCGGAGACTGTATGGACGCTCGATCGACGATCCGCTGCTGCTGACCTTCGGCCTCAGCTACATCCTGGTCGAGGGCGTGCGCATCGTGTTCGGCAGCGACGGCATTCCTTTTCCGACGCCGCCGCAGCTGGTCGGCGTGCTCGATCTCGGCATCGGCTTCTTCCCGCGCTACCGCCTGTTCGTCATCGCGCTGGTGGCGGTGGTGCTGCTGGTGCTCTGGCTGACGCTGGAGAAGACCCGCGTCGGCCTGATCGTGCGCGCCGGCGCGCGCGATCCGACCATCATGCAGGTGCTCGGTGTCGATATTGGGCGGGTCTGGCTCGCGATCTTCGGGCTCGGGGTGGGGCTTGCCGCGCTCGGTGGCGTGCTCGCCGGGCCCATGCGCAGCGTCAATCCGGAGATGGGCTCGCTGGTTCTGGCGGAAGCCTTCGTGGTGACCGTGATCGGCGGGCTCGGCTCGATCGTTGGCGCAGTCGTAGCTGGTCTCATGGTCGGCGTATCCATCAGCATGGTGGCGCTGTTCGCGCCGGAGATGGCGGCCATCGTTATGTTCGCACTGATGGCGGTGGTGCTGCTGATCCGCCCGCAAGGTCTGTTCGGTGTGAGAGGGAGGACGGCGTGACGCTACGTTCGAGCGGCGAAGCGGTCGCCAAACCTGCCTCCAGTGGGCTCCGCTGGCTCCTCGACCAGCGCGTGCTCCTCTCGATTGCCGTGCTTGCTTTGCTGCCCTGGTTGCTGCCGTCGAAGGCGCTGGCCGTCAACGTCCTGATCTACGGCGTCGTGGTGATGGGCTACAATCTGCTGTTCGGCTACACCGGGCTGCTGTCGTTCGGCCAGGCTGCGTTCTTTGGTGCAGGCGCCTATTTCACCGGCATCGCGATCGGACGCTACGGCATACCCTGGTTCGCCGCCGTACCGATCGCCGTACTCCTCAGCACCTGCCTCGCCGCCGCAATCGGCATCGTCTCGACGCGCACACGCGGCATCTACTTCTCCATGGTGACGCTCGCCTTGGCGCAACTCGTCTACTACGTCGCGCTCCAGGCGGCTTCCTTCACCGGCGGCGAGAACGGGCTACGCGGCTTCACGGTCGACCGCATCAGCCTGTTCGGCCTTCAGGTCAATTTCCTCGACCCCGTCAACAAGTATTACTTGCTGATGGCCTTCGCAGCGTTGGCGATGTGGTTCCAATCGCGCATCCTGAACTCACCTTTCGGGGCCGTCATCGAGGCGATCCGCGAGAATGAGCAGCGGGCACGGGCCTGCGGCTATGACGTCGAACGCAGCAAGCTGGTCGTGTTCATGCTGTCGGGCGCAATTTCATCGCTCGGCGGCTGCATGCTGGCACTGCATCTGTCCATCGTGCCACTGGACATTCTGCACTACCAGACCTCGGGCATGATCGTGATGATGGTGCTGCTCGGCGGCGCCCGCAGCTTCTTCGGGCCCTTCGTTGGTGCTGCCAGCTTCCTGATCCTGGAGGACGTGATCTCGCTCTGGACGCCGCATTGGCAGATCTTCGTCGGCGCGATCTTCGTGCTGTTCGTGCTGTTCCTGCCCAAGGGCATCTGGGGTACGCTGCTCGATGCCCTCGGCATCGGAAAGGCGCGGCGATGAGCGGCGAGCTGCTTCGCGCCGAAGGCATCGGCAAACGCTTTGGCGGCTTCGTCGCGCTCGAAGACATCACCGTTTCGTTCGCGGCCGGCCAGCTCACCTCGATCATTGGGCCGAACGGCGCCGGCAAGAGCACCTTCTTCAACATCCTCTCGGGCGCGCTGACGCCGAGCTCGGGCAAGCTGCACTTCAGGGGGCGTGAGCTGAACGGGCTGCCGCAGCACCGCTTCGTGCATCAGGGCATCTCGCGCTCCTACCAGATTACGAACATCTTTCCCGATCTGTCCGTGCACGAGAACGTGCGGGTGGCTGCCCAAGCGCTGATCGTGAGCTACGACATCTGGCGCAACCGCGCCCGGCTCGCTGAACTGGATGCGCGCGCAGACGCCGCGCTCGACGCAGTCGGGCTGCTGGCCAGGCGGAACGAATTGGCGAAATTCCTGTCGCATGGCCAGCAGCGCGCACTGGAGATCGCGATCGCACTGGTTTCCGAGCCGGAATTGCTGCTGCTGGACGAACCGACTGCCGGCATGGGGCCGGAAGAAACCAAGGACATGGTCGCTCTGCTCGAGCGCCTCGCCGAGAAGCGCACCGTGCTCCTGGTGGAGCACAAGATGAAGATGGTGCTGGGGCTCAGTAAGCGCGTGGTGGTGCTACATCACGGCCGCCTGCTGGCGGACGGCGCGCCCGACGAGATCAGGAGCAATCCGGAGGTCCGCCGGGTCTATCTCGGACAGAGTGAAGGCTATGGCTGAGACCGTGCTGCTCGAAATCAACGATCTCCATGCCTGGTATGGCGCAAGCCATATCCTCCACGGCATCTCCTTGCACGTGAACCGGGGTGAGGTCGTCGCCCTGGTCGGCCGCAACGGTGCCGGCAAAACGACGACATTGCGGGCGATGATGGGCCTGATGCCGAAGGCGACAGGCCGCGTGCGCTTCGCAGGCAGGGAGCTGTTGCCGCTCCGCGCGCATCAGCGCTTCCATCTCGGCCTCGCTTACGTGCCCGAGGAGCGCCGCATCGTCCCCGGCCTGTCCGTGCGCGAGAATTTGCGGCTCGGTCTGGTCGCGGCCGGCGGCGAGATCGAGGAGCGCACAGCGATCGACGAGATCGCCGAAACCTTCCCGCGCCTGAAGGAACGTCTCGATCAGGAGGGCGTGACGCTCTCGGGCGGAGAACAGCAGATGCTGGCGATTGCGCGCGCTGATCGCAAAGCCAAAGATGATCCTGCTCGACGAGCCCTCGGAGGGCATCATGCCGGTCCTCGTCGAGGAGATGGGCGTGCTGTTCCGCCGCCTGCGCGACGAGGGCAAGACGCTGCTGCTGGTGGAGCAGAACGTCGAATGGGCGCTGGGGCTGGCTGACCGCGCCGTCATTATTGATCAAGGCGAGGTCGTGCATCAAAGCAGCGCGGCGGCGCTGCTCGCGGACAAGGATATCCAGGAGCGCTATTGCGCGGTGTGACTTTAGGCCACGACCTTGGCCCCGGAGCCTTCGAGGCCCTGGCCTTCCTTCGCCAGATAGTCGCCAATCGCATCGGCCGGCATGGGCTTTGCGAAATAGTAACCCTGGATGAAGTCACAGCCGAGCCGGCGCAGGCTGTCGAGCTGGGCGCGGGTCTCGACTCCCTCGACGACGCAGGCGATCTCCATGTCGTCGCACAGGCCCGTGAGCGACTTGATGATCTTGTGGCTGACGGGATTTTCGTTGATGTCGGCGACGAAGCTGCGGTCGACCTTGATCTTGTCGAGCGGCAGCCGGTGGACGTGGCTCAGCGACGAATAGCCGGTGCCGAAATCGTCAAGCGAAATGCCGCAGCCCATCGCCTTCAACGTCGCGATCGACTGCTGCGCGCGCACGAAGTCGAAAGTCACGGCGGTCTCGGTGATCTCGAAGTCGATCCGATGCGGCGGCAACCCACTCTTCTCGATGATGGAGATCAGCGGCAAAATGCCCTCCGCCGCGCAGACATCGTGGGCGGAGAGGTTGAACGACAGGCGGACGTGATCGGGCCATGTCCTGGCGATGGCGAGCGCGCGCACCAGCAGCGCCTGCGTCAGCGGCCGGATCAGACCGATACGCTCGGCGGCCGGAATGAAATCGGCCGGGGAGACCATGCCGAGGCGAGTGCTATGCCAGCGCGCGAGGACCTCGAACCCGGCGGTGTACTCGCTCATGGCGTCGACGATGGGCTGGAACACCAGATCCATCTCGGTGCTGAAATCGGCCGTGCGCAGCAGGTTCTCGATGACTCCGCGACTGCGGATCTCGGCCTCGAGCTCGCTCGAGAAGATCACGGTGCGGCCGCGCAGATTGCGCTTGGCGTGATAGAGCGAGTAGTCGGCGCACTCGTATAGCGCTTCCGACGTGGTCGCTGAGTCCGGAAACGATGCGAATCCGATCGAGCATGACAGCCCGGTGTGGGCGGTATCGAGCTGGTAAGGCAGCTTGACCTGGCCGCCGATGCGTTCGCCCAGTCGCATCAGATCCACGTCGTCGGGGTCGCCGCACACGATGAGACCGAACTCGTCGCCGCCGAGCCGGGCGAACTCCACGCGCTGCGGGCCAAAGCCCTCGCAGACCTCGCGGATGCGCCGACCCGCCTCGATCAGGACGCGGTCGCCGACCGAGTGACCGTAATTGTCGTTGATCGGCTTGAAGCCGTCGAGATCGATGATGCCGACCGCAACGCGAACGTTCCTGCGCTCGGCATCCGTGAAGGCACTCGACAGCTCGGCGAAGAAGCGGCGGCGGTTCGGCAGCTCGGTGAGGGTATCGAGATTGGCAAGTCGAAAGTTCTCGTCCGAGAGCGCCTGCGTCGCCGCCTGTTGCGCCAGCAGCGATTTGCGGCTGGCGACGAGATCGGCGAAGTCGCGGTAGTAGATGAACAGCACCGTCACCATCGCGCCGGAAACCAGGAGGTTGTTGACGGCGATCGCCTTCAGCGTCGGTTCGCCGGTGGCGAAGAAGAACAGCACATAGGGCACATCGACGATCAGCGTCACGATCAGCGCTGCCGAACGCAGATGCATCAGCGTGAAGATGCAGCCGATCACGGTGACCGCCATGTAAAAGGCGACCTGGCTCTTGGCGAAGGGATCGCCATAAGGGTAGAGTGCGAAGGACCAGGCGGTGAAGCCGGCGCCGATCGGCAAAGTCAGCCAGTTGGTGGCGCGCAGATTGCTCAGAATGTCGGCATCGCTGCGCACGCGGCGGCGCTGGCGCAGCCACCAGACGGTTCGCAACCCTGCGAGCACGGCCAGCACGCTCGGCACGATCAGCGTCAACCAGTCCGGCGCCACGTTCACATACGTATAGGCCACCGCGATCGTGTTGCTGATGAGGATGAAGTAGAGCAGAGGGATTTGCTTGGAGAACGCGGCGAACTGCGCACGCGTCAGGTCCGGGTTATCGGCCGGTACGCGAAACAGCCGCGTTGCGGCGGCAAGATGAGACTTCAAATCGGCAACAGGCATTGAAATACGAGCCCCGGATCCCCTCAAAACGCGGGCGATCTTGCACGGCGTGGGTAAAGGCCGCGTTAGATCGGGGCGCGCGGAAGGCCGATACAGGTTGCGCGCTACCTCAAGGTCTTTTCGGCGGTGTCGATTGGTGAGGTCCCGTTAAGGATATCCGCCGCTGCATGCGTGCGTCTCGGACACAAGTCCGCCGCATCACTGCAGCTACGGCCTGCTAACCATGGTGTCATCCGGTGTGCTCGCTCCACCTCTCCCCGTCGAGCAGCGGCTTGTCACGCTCACCGGGTCACGAGCAGCGCGCCGTGTCCTTTTTGATCTCGGCAAAACCGCCCCTTGTGCGAACAGGGCCAGTGGGCGCATCGCGGATGCGAGTCTTCCCATGGTCTGCCTCCCATAGTTTTCTTGTCGTTCCGATCGGGCGATTGCCGTGGCTCGACCGGTCGCGCTTCAGCGCCCGATCGTCACCCCGGCGGTCGAGCGCATGGCGCCTCTCAGGCTGGTCGCGTTCATGTCGTCGAGGACCTGCCGCGTCAGCACGGTAGTCTGGCCGGGCATGTCGAGGATCGTCTCTCCGCGCGAGGAAGAGATCCGATCGGCCTTGTAGGGTGCTGCTGGATCGGTGGCGGGAATGGCCGTGGCTGCAGGACGCGGCCGTTTACCCGCGGCGAGCGCTGGCTGTGAGATGGAGAATGCGATCACGACCAGAAGCAACGACCTTGCGCGCATACACGATCTCCCATGTCGGGACATCAGCCTAGCACATCGGGATCGTTCGCAGAAGGAAGGATCAGGCGAGAGCGGCCTGGCGCTCCCGCGTCGGTTCGCGGACCCGCTCGATGTTCCGCGGCTCGGCGAGCCGGGTGAAGCTGCGATGGCTCGCCTGCGCGGGCGCCTCGACAATGACGCCCTCACAGATGATCTGTCCGCCGAGCATCTTGAATTCCAGCTTGTCGTAGCGCGGCATTGTCTCGCCGGGTGCCGGCGGCAGCAGCCCGACGCTTCCCTGGATGTTCAGCGCGGCCTCGCCGGTGCCGTGAAGCCGCGGATTCCACATCCGGATTCCGGTCTCCGCCCAGCGCTGCCGGATCAGCGCGGCGCGATCGGCAGGTTCCGCGGCTCTGGCGCTCGCTTTCGGTACGCTCCGGATCTCCGGAGCAGGAGACTCGAGCGCTGGAGCCGGTTCGATCTCGATGACGACGCTGGCTGACTCGTTGGCCGCCGTCGCAACGGCTGTGACGAGCGGGACATCGTTTGCAGGGGCCGGCGCGACCTCGACGGCGAGCTCTGGGTCGCTATCGGCACCGGCTTCAGAAACGTCGGGCGCGACGCTATTGGCGTCGCCGAGGAGGACCGGGATTGCATCGACGGCGACCGTTTCGACCTCGGCGGAAACGTTGGACGAGGGGGCGGTCTCGATGACGGCATTAGGGACGTCAGTCGAAGCGGTCGCGACGTCCGATGACGAAACCACAACCTCCTCTGCGACGACGGAATCGATTTCGGCAGGCGATGCATCGCCAATGATGGCGAGATCAGCGTCCGCAACTGGCTCGTTCTCCGCGTCGGCCGGTGAAACCAGCACCTCCTCGGCGACTGGCGGCGTCGCGGGCGCCTCGATTTCCGTCGCTCCCTCCGGAGATGAGTCGTCGCTGGTGCAGATATCGTCGGACGGACTCTCCGCGACGACAGACACAGCCGCATCGTTCTCCGCGACCGGAGCCTGGGTGGCGGGGGCAGCGTCGTCGCGCACTGGGGCGGTGCTGATCTCGGCGATTGGAGCTTGTGCAGTGGCCGCGACGTCTTCGATGACGGCGGGCGAAGCGTCTGTGACGATCGGCGCGACGTCAATGCTGCTGCCGTGCGGCAAGGGCCGAAGTCGGGTAAACGCCCAGTTCACCGCGGGGATGCGGCGCAGCAACGATATCAGTCTCGAAAGCACTGGGAGTTGTCCAAGAGGTACTCGGCGTGAGGCAATCGCTGATTCGCCAGCAATGAGAAAACCTGCCCCGGCCGTCACACTCGTGTCAATGTAGGGAGGACCAATTGCAGAACATCCACGCCTCTACTCTGCGGGGGGAATTCCCCCCGCTTTGCGAATGCGGCTCGCGATTCCTCCAATCGACGCGTGCTTGGAGTGAAGGGGACAGCTGTCCCCTCTCGGGATATTCGATCCTCATTCATTTCCCGGAGCCAGAGCCCGCACCGCCGCCGGCCTGGCTGCCCATATTGTTGCTGTTGCTACCGCCGGCAGATGGCGATTTCGCGCCCTTGCTGTCGCTGGCCTCATTCTGCATGTTCGATGTACGTCCCGTCGTCATTCCCTTGGTCGCCGGGCCTCGCGACGAGGGGCCGACGTCGCCCTGACCGGACGCACCGGGGGCGGGTTGTGTCTGTGCGAAGGCGCCACCTGTCGCCAGCGCCATGATGCATGCGGATGCCAGGATGATCTTCTTCATCGGATTCTCCTTGACTTTACATCCCCGGACAACCCGCCTGCGCCGACGACGTTCCTGCCAACGCGTGTAGCCCCTCGCGTCAATTTCCGTTGCTGCCTGTCCAAGGGGTTCCCGTCGTCGTCGCCAGCGGCTATTCAGAACCGTCAGTGTCTGGTCGGAGACGACGCATGAGGAAGCTTGCCACGATCGGAGCGGCTCTGCTCTGGTCCACGATCGCATTCGCACAGGATCGCACCATCACCGTCGCCTCGACCACGTCGACGGAGCAGTCTGGGTTGTTCGGTCATCTGCTGCCGCTGTTCTCGAAGGCGGAAGGCATCAGCGTGAAGGTCGTTGCCGTCGGCACCGGTCAGGCGCTGGATATCGGCCGGCGCGGGGATGCCGACGTGGTGTTCGTCCATGACAGGCCCGCCGAGGACAAGTTCATGTCCGAAGGGCGGGGCGTAAAACGGTTCGACGTCATGTACAACGACTTCGTCATCATCGGACCCAGAAGCGATCCGGCGCGGATATCAGGCAGCAAGGATGTGGTCGAGGCGCTACGCAAGATCGCGACGGCCAAGGCGACTTTCATCTCGCGCGGCGACAAGTCCGGCACGCATGCGGCCGAGTTGCGGCTATGGAAAGAGGCGGGTGTCGACCTCGGCGCCGGCAAGGACAACTGGTACCGGGAAATCGGTCAGGGCATGGGCCCGGCGCTGAACATGGCCTCGTCGTCGAACGCCTATCTCCTGTCGGACCGCGGCACCTGGCTATCGTTCAAGAACCGTGGCGAGCTCGCCATCCTGACCGAGGGTGACAAGCGGCTGTTTAACCAATACGGCGTCATGCTGGTGAATCCTGAAAAGCATCCGAGCGTGAAGGTGAAGGACGGGCAGGCCTTCATCGACTGGCTGGTTTCGCCGAAGGGGCAGGACGCGATCGCCGGGTACAAGGTCGGCGGCGAGCAGTTATTTTTCCCCAACGCGTCCCACTAGCACGAAGGCGACGGTCGACACCGCCACGCTGAGCGCCAGCAGGATCAGCCCCAGTCCGAGCGCCAGCGGCAGGTCGCCCTTGCTTGTTTCCAGTGCGATCGCCGTCGTCATCGTACGGGTGAAGCCGCGGATGTTGCCGCCGACGACGATGATGGCGCCGACTTCCGCAATGGCGCGCCCGAATGCCGCGAGAAAGGCCGTCAGCAGCGAGGTCCGCCCGAGCGCGAACAGCAGGCCGATGCTGCGCAGTGTCGATAGCCCGTCGATCCGCGCCAGATCGCCATACTCCGCCCAGAGCAGGCTCGCGGGCCGGTGCACCAGCGCCACCACGATCGGCGTGGCGAGCAACGTCTGCGCAATCACCATGGCGGCCGGTGTGAACAGCAAGCCCGCCGCCCCGAGCGGACCGGACCGCGACAGCAGGAGATAGAGGGCGAGCCCGACCACGACCGGCGGAAGGCCGAGCAGCGCATTGGTCACGACGATGATAACCTGACGTCCCCGGAAACGGGTGATCGCAAGCAGGGCTCCCAACGGTGCGCCGATCAGGAGCGCGATGATGCTGGCGGTCAGGCTGACCCGCACCGACAATGCGACGATGCCGAGCAGCTCGGCGTCGGCCTCGGCGATCAGGGTGAGGGCGGAGCCGATAGATCGTGCAAAGTCGTTCATCCGGCCTCAGGCAACTCCGTTCCGCGGGGCTCCCGCGACGTGCGTTCTCGCCGTTGCGGCTGCCATAATCAAGACCCCGGCTGGGCTGCCGCGGGAGGGCATGGAGGCCGCAAACCGGCCTCCGGGCGCCCGAGGACGGCGTTTGGAGCCCGTCAGGCGCTTTATTCCGTCCATGAATGCTTTAAGGGAGGGGCAGGATCGGGTCGCAGCCGTCTTGCGGTGGTGCTAGACCTGATGCGGAAACAAAGGCGGCGGGCCATGCTGGCATCGGCCGCAGGATGAGAAGGAAGTGAGGCAATGATCCAGACGGTTGGCATCATCGGGGCAGGGACCATGGGGAACGGCATCGCGCAGGTCTGCGCCGCGGCCGGACTCTCGGTCGTGATGGTCGATATTTCCGATGCGGCGGTGAACCGCGGCCTTTCGACCGTCGGCGGCAGCCTCGAGCGCCTGGTCAAGAAGGACAAGATGTCGGCGGCCGATCGCGAGGCGACGCTCAAGCGCATCACCGGCACGACCGATCGGGCGAAGCTCTCGGATTGCGATCTGGTCATCGAGGCCGCGACCGAGAACGAGGAGCTCAAGGTCAAGATCCTGAAGGATCTCTGCGCAAAGCTGTCGCCGCGCACGCTGGTCGCGACCAACACGTCGTCGATCTCGATCACCAAGCTCGCTGCGGCGACCGATCGTCCCGACCGGTTCATCGGCATGCACTTCTTCAACCCGGTGCCGGTGATGGCGCTGCTGGAACTCATCCGCGGCTTGCAGACCTCGGACGACACCCATGCCAAGGCGCTCGATTTCGCCAAGCGCGTCGGCAAGGTGGCGATCACGGCCAAGAACAGCCCGGGCTTCGCCGTCAACCGCATCCTGTGCCCGATGATCAACGAGGCGATCTTCGCGCTCCAGGAGGGAATCGCAACCGCGGAAGAAATCGACGCCGGCATGAAGCTCGGTTGCAACCATCCGATCGGGCCGCTGGCGCTGGCCGATCTCGTCGGGCTCGACACCATGCTTTCGGTGATGGAGGTCTTTTACAAGGGCTTCAACGATCCCAAATACCGTCCGGCCCCGCTGCTGAAGGAAATGGTCGATGCCGGCCATCTCGGCCGCAAGACCGGGCAGGGCTTTTACACCTACAGCGCCTGATCAGGGCGACCGGCGGCGGGCCTTTCGCGTTCGCCGCCGGATCCCGCACTTTGCGCTGCGACAACGACGCCGCGCGCAACTGGCCCGACAATGTCGAACGGGCGGCCCGCGGGAACAATGGAACGGACACAGAGGATATGTCGGATCGACTGAAGGCCGAGCGCGAGGCGGCGGCCGCACGGCGGAGCCTGTTGACACAGGATGCGATCGAGCGCACCGGGATCAACGAAGAGATGATTGGGGAGCTCGTCACCCGCTTCTACGGACGCGTGCGCGAGGACACGTTGCTTGGTCCGGTCTTCGCCATCGTGCAGAATTGGGACGAGCACCTCGCCAAGCTCAGGGACTTCTGGTCCTCGGTGGTGTTGATGAGCGGCCGCTATCATGGCTCGCCGATGCGGGCGCATCTGCCGCTGAATCTGGTGGGAGATCATTTCGACCGCTGGCTCGATCTGTTCGAACAGACCGCGCGCAAGGTCTGCCCGCCGGCGGCGGCTGCGTTGTTCATCGACAAGGCGCGTCGTATCGCCGACAGTTTCGAGATGGCTTCGGCAACTGTCGCGGGTCGTATCGCATCGCCGCGTCACGTGCTCAGGTCCTGAACACAAATGCCTGCCTGAGAAATGCGCGGCTCGCATCCCGCGATGGCGCGCTGCACCAATTCCAACATCATCGGTCTGATCTGCAAAATCATCATGCGGTTCGCGTGATGCGATGAAGAATTTGCGAAAACGCGCTTGAACGCGTTTAGTATCATTCAATCATCGCGAGCAAAGCCATATTGATGCACTGCGGCGCCAATTCTTTGCCTTGTTTTCGGCAGAGTTCCAGCGCCTGCTAGCGGGCATGTCGAGCGCACCGTTCAACGTCAATTCATCACCGTCCGAGAGCATAGCGGAAGCTGAAGCCGACGCGGGCACCGAGCAAACGCGACGAACGCTGCTGCTCGGCGCGCTTGCGACCACCGCGTGCCTCGGCTGTTCCCCGCCGGCGCGTGCAGGCGAGGATCCGCCCGGCGCCGACGAGCGGCCGCAGAAGGGCGATCTGCTCGTCTTCTCCGAAGGCGAGCAGGAGGGGAAGACTATCACCACGGCCGATCTAAAGGCCGGCGGTCCACCGCTCCATGCCTGGCCGAAGGATCCCAACACATCGGTGGTGCGCAGCGCCTCGCGGCTCAACGAGATCCTGATCATCAGGCTCGATCCCGCCGAGCTCGACGAAAAGACCCGCGCGCGTGCTGTCGACGGCATCATCGCCTATTCGGCGATCTGCTCGCATGCGGGCTGTCCTGTCACCGCGTGGGTGAAGAGCGATGTCGGCGACAAGGAGGTGTTCAAGTGCATGTGCCACAATTCCGAATACGATCCTCGCGCGGGCGCGCAGGTTGTGTTCGGACCGGCGCCGCGACGGCTCGCAGCATTGCCTCTGGCGCTGGCTGACGGATCGCTCAGCGTCGCCGGCAATTTCGTCGGAAAGGTAGGTGGCGCGCAGCCAGGATGATGGACGGTTGCGGGGCCGTGCCCGCGTCACGAGAGGCCGCGTCCACCGATGGGCGGACGATGGGACGAACGACAAGAATTCACAACAAGAATTCAAACGGATGAAAAAGGGGAACGTCCATGAAAACTTCCATGGCAAGGAAGCAATGGTTACTGTCCGGCTTCGTCGCCTTCACGTGTCTTGCCTCGACCGCCGCCGTATCAGGTCCGATCGAGAATTATTCTCCGGTCACCGCGCAGCGGCTGGAAAATCCTGAGCCAAGCAATTGGATGCTCTATCGGCGCACCTATGACGGGCAGGGCTACAGTCCGCTCGACCAGATCAACACCTCGAACGTGAAGAGCCTCACGCCGGTCTGGACCTTTGCTACCGGCGTGGTCGAAGGCCACCAAGCGCCGCCGATCGTCAACAATGGCGCGATGTTCGTGACGACGCCAATGGGGCAGGTGATCGCGCTGAACGCGAAGACCGGCGACGAATACTGGCGTTACAAGCGGCAGCTCCCTGACGATCTGTTTCAGCTGCATCCGACCAACCGGGGCGTCGGCCTGTGGGAGGACAAACTCTACCTCGCCACTACGGACGACCATGTGGTCGCGCTCGATGCCAAGACCGGCAAGGTGGTGTGGGACACCAAGGTGCAGGACTACAGGAAGGGCCAGTACCTGACGCTGATGCCGTTGATCGTGGACGGCAAGGTCATCGTCGGCGGGTCCGGCGGCGAGTTCGGCGTACGCGGCTATATCGTGGCCTATGATGCCAAGGACGGCAAGGAGCTGTGGCGGACCTACACCATCCCCGGCGAAGGCGAGCCCGGTCACGACACCTGGCAGGGCGACGACTGGAAGAACGGCGGTGGGTCGGCCTGGATGACCGGAAATTACGACAGGGAGACCAAGACGATCTATTGGGGCGTCGGCAACGCGGCGCCATGGCCCGGCGAGACCCATCCCGGCGACAATCTCTACACTGCATCGGTGCTCGCGCTCGATCCCGACACCGGCAAGATCAAGGCCTATCACCAGTACCACCAGAACGATTCCTGGGACTGGGACGAGGTCGAAGCCCCGATGCTGATCGATCTGCAACGCAACGGTCGCACCATCAAGAGCCTGGTCCATCCGGGACGCGACGCGATCTTCTGGGTGCTCGAGCGGACGCCGACCAAGATCAACTATGTCGCCGGTTGGCCGTTCGTCTATACGGACGTCTGGAAGGGCATCGACGAGACCGGCAAGCCGATCGTGGATCCCGCGCACAAGCCGGTGATCGGCAAGCGCGTCGAGTTCTGTCCGTCGCTGTGGGGCGGCAAGGATTGGCCGTCGGCCGCCTACAGCCAGAGGACCGGCCTCGTCTACGTGCCTGCCAATGAGAATTTCTGCGGCGGATTCACCGGCGAGAAGGTCCCGCTCAAGCCGGGCGAGCTCTGGCTCGGCACCAAGCCGGAGGACATCGGCCTGAAGACGAGGCCGGGCGCGGATCATTTCGGCGAGCTTCAGGCCTGGGATCCCGCCACGGGCAAGAAGGTCTGGCAGCACAACTTTCCGAAGTCGCAGCTGTTCGGCTCGGTCACGGCGACGGCGGGCGATCTCGTCTTCGTCGGCGGAACCAACGACCGCAACTTCCGAGCCTTCCACGCCAAGACCGGCGAACTTCTGTGGGAACAGAAGACCAATTCCGGCATCGTCGGCATGCCGGTGTCCTATGAGATCGACGGCACGCAGTACATCGCGATCCAGTCGGGCTGGGGCGTGGACGCACAGCGCATCCAGGATGCACTCGTGACCAACAATATCGGCATCGAAGCCAACGTGCCGCAGGGCGGCGTCGTCTGGGTGTTCGCGCTGAAGAAATAGCTCCGCGGGCGGATCGAAAGTAGCGGAGCAGCAAGGGGGGTGGTGAATGCGGCGGACGGCAACGTCCGCCGCATTCTCGCGTGTGGTGAAATTGCGTGCGGGCCGAAACTGCCCCCTTCTCCGCTTGTGGGAGTAGGTGGCGATGCAGTCGTCAAACCGCTACTTGCCGACGCGCTCGACCTTGTCCTTTTCCTTCTGGTTCATCTCACGGATCTTCGGATCCGGGTTGTGCTTTCCCGTCGTCTGCGTGGTCGAAGCGGGCGGGGCATTGGCGTTGGGGAGCGAAGTCTGGTCCGGCGTAGCGGGGCGCGTGGCCGTTGTCGGCGGAGTCGTGCTCCCCTGCGCGAACGCACCGGTGGTGGTCAAAAGAAAGGCGCCCGACAGCGAGACTGCGAGCGCCCTTGAGATTTTGTTCATCGATCTGCTCCTGTCAGATCGATGCAAACGGCGCGAGGCCGTTTGTGTTCCGTTTCACGCTTCCAATTGCTTGCCGATCGGAAGCGAGCGGATGCGTTTTCCCGTCGCCGCGAAGATCGCGTTGATCAGGGCCGGCGCGAACGGGGGAACACCGGGCTCGCCGACGCCGCTCGGCGGCGTGTCGGGCCCCGGCGGCACGATGTAGACGTTGGTCACCGCAGGAGATTCGTCGATCCTGACGACCTGGAAGTCGTCAAAATTCTTCTGTTGCACCTTGCCGTCCTTGAAGGTGATCTCGCCGTATTTGGCGAGACTGAGCCCCATGATCGCGGCGCCCTCGATCTGCGAAGCGATGCGCTCGGGGTTGACATAGGTGCCGCAATCGATCGCGGTGTCGACCCGCGGCACCGTCAGCTTGCCCTTGTCGTCGACGGCGACCTCGACGATGGTCGCGATGTAGCTGACGAAGCTGCGGTGCACGGCGATGCCGAGACCGTGGCCCTTCGGCATCTTGCGCCCCCACTCGCCCTTCTCGGCGACCAGCTCGACCACCTTGCGCAGGCGCGCGGTGTCGATCGGGTAGCTGTCCTGGGGCTCGCCATAGTTCCAGAGGTCCTTCACGTTCGGCTTGACGATGCGAGGCGAGCCGATCAGCTCGAGCAGCATGTCTTTCTGGTCGCGGCCGGTCGCCTGCGCAATCTCGCCGACCATCGATTGCACCGCGAAGGCCCGCGGGATGTTCGAGACCGAGCGGAACCAGCCGATGCGGGTGTGCGCGGCTGCTTCCGGATTCTCGCAGGAGATGTTGGCGATCTCGAACGGCATATCGACAAGGCCCATGCCGATCTCGAACGGGGCCTGATGCAACGTGCCGGCGGCAAAGGTCGAGGCGATGCTGGGAGCCACGCTGCGGTGGCGCCAGGCGATCACCTTGCCGCTCTTGTCGAGACCGGCCTCGATCCGCTCGACCGAGACGGTGTGCACGAAGCCGTTGTGGAGGTCGTCTTCGCGTGTCCACTGCACCTTCACGGGCGCGCCGAGCTCTTTGGACAGGAGGGCGGCCTCGAGCGCAAAGTCGCATTTCGACTTGCGACCGAAACCACCGCCGAGCAGCGTCACGTTGACGGTGACGTTGCCTTCGGGGATCTCCAGCGTCTTGGCGACGTCCTCGCGGGTGCCGCCGGCACTCTGCACCGGCGCCCAGATCTCCGCCTTGTCGCCCTTGACGTTGGCAACCGCGACCGGCGGCTCCATGGCGACATGGGCGAGATGCGGGATGTAGTATTCGCCGACGATGACCTTGTCGGCCCCCTTTAGGGCGGCGCCCGCATCGCCCTCCTTGCGCAGGACGAGGCCGGGCTTGCGCGAGGCCTCCTCGAGCTCCTTGCGATAGGCGACGGAGTCGTATTTGCCGTTGGGACCGTCGTCCCATACCAGCTTCAACGCGTCGCGGCCCTTGATCGCCGCGCCGGTGTTGCGCGCGATCACGGCGACGCCGCCGAGCGGCTGGAACTTCGAGGGCCACGGCCAGCCGCGCACCTGCATCACCTTCTCGACGCCGGGAATCTTGAGGGCCGCATCCGGATCGAACGAGACCAGCTTGCCGCCCGTGACGGGCGGGCGCGCGATCACGGCATACTTCATGCCGGGCAAGCGGACGTCAGCGCCGTAAAGCGCCTTGCCGGTGGTGATGTCGTGAAGATCGACAATGCCGACCTGACCCTTGCCGAGATAGCGGAAGTCCTTGGGATCCTTCAGCTTGAGACCTTCGATGCTCGGCACCGATTCCTTGGCTGCGTCCGCGGCGAGCTCGCCGAAACCCAGCTTGCGGCCGCTGGCGCTGTGGATGACCTCGTGGTTGACCGCCTTGACCTCGGTCGCGGGCACGCCCCAGCGCTTCGCCGCAGCCTGCTCCAGCATGGTGCGGGCGGAGGCGCCGATCTGGCGCATCGGCATCAGATAGTGCCGCGTGCTGCGCGAGCCGTCGGTGTCCTGGTTGCCGAACTTGACCTCGTCGCCATGGGCCTGCTGCACCTTGACCCTGGACCAGTCGGCTTCCATCTCCTCGGCCACGATCAGCGGCAGGCTGGTGCGCACGCCGGTGCCCATTTCCGAACGGTGCCCGATGATGGTGACGATGCCATCCGGGGCGACCGAAACGAACACGCGCGGATCGACCACGACACCGTGCGGCATCTGGCCGGCGCCGGTCTCATAGGCGAGCGCCTGGCGCGACATCACGGGGGCGGCGAGGACGAAGCCGCCCGTGACGCCGAGCCCCTTCAGGATGCTGCGGCGGGAGACCTTCTCGACCCTGATATGCTTCTCGAAGCCGCGAAGCTTGCGGGGATTGTCGATGAAGTTCATGTCACACTCCCGTCGATGCGAGATGGACGGCGTTCTCGATGCGCTGGTAGCAGCCGCAGCGGCAGATGTTGCCCGACATCGCCTCGCGGATCTGGTCATGCGAGGGTTTCGGGTTGTCCATCAGGAGGGCTGCGGCCTGCATGATCTGGCCGGCCTGGCAGAAGCCGCATTGGGGCACGTTGACCTGGCGCCAGGCCTTCTGCACCGGGTGATCGCCGTTGGGATGCAATCCCTCGATCGTGGTGACCTCGCGTCCGGCGACGTCGTTCACCGACGTGATGCAGGCCCGCACGGCCTCCTTATCGACGATGACGGTGCAGGCGCCGCACAGGGCTTGCCCGCAGCCGTATTTGGTGCCGGTCAGTCCGGCCTCGTCACGCAGGAACCAGAGTAGCGGGAGGTCCGGGTCGCCGTCCCAGCTCTGTTCCTGGCCGTTGATCTTCACCTTGATCATGATCGTGCCTCGCTCTTCATAAGCATGCCAAATTTAGAGTTCGCCGACGCCGGTGGGCGACGGTTCACGCGTCGTCTCGCCGCATTCCGCCATCGTCCCGCGCGGGCAAATCCCGAAAGGGGAAGGAACGCCAATGGCGATGTCTGGATGTCCTCGATACCTCCCGTATTGTTCTTGATTGATTGTATTCGCGCGGCATCGTGACGGCGCGATCGTAACAGAGATCGCTCCGGCCCGACGTTCACAGCCGAGTGTTCTCACCGGGAAAAGATTGCATCGATGGTTTGTCAAAAGCAGGGCGCGGTCATCGCGCTGCGCGCCTCTGCAACCGTCCCAAGCAAAAAAGCTTCGTCCGCCAGGAACTGCGCGGACGAAGCAGGATGCCTCAGTCGAGGGAGGGAGAAGCGCAGGCTCCGCGAGCTTCAAGCAGGAGGCGGGCGGCCCTGCGCAGTCATTCAGAGACCAGGACTGAGGAACTGATGGCCCTCATACATGTCTGGTGCCGAAGCGGCGGCATCGCCGCGCTGATCCCGGGACGGCGACCGGTCCGGCTCGCTGGCAACGGCAGGCGCCAGCGAGCGGATGGGGGGACCGGCGAAGGTTCGGCGGCTCCGCTCAGGCGGCCTTCTCAGGCGGCTTTGGCTTTCGCCACATGGGTCGCGATCGCGTCCATCAGCGCCGGCGAGAGGCAGTCATAGGGCTCGAGCCCGATCTCCTTCAGCCGCGACCGGATGCCTGCCATCTGCTCGGGCTTCACGCCTGATTCGATCACCGAGGAGACGAAGGCGGCGAATTGCGGCGCCTGCGAGCCCTGCTCCTGGAACAGTTCGGGATGGATGAAGTCGAGGCCGTAGAACGGGTGGTTCTTGTTCTCGATGCGGCCGTACATGTGCGTGCCGCAGGCCTTGCAGGCGTGGCGCTGGATCACCGCCGAGGGGTCGACGATCTGGAGCTTATCGCCGTTCTCGAGCACGGTGACGTTCTGGCGCGGCACCACGGCGACGACGGAGAAGGTCGCGCCCTGCGGTTTCCAGCACTTGGTGCAGCCGCAGGCGTGGTTGTGGGCGACGTCGCCCTTGATGCCGACCTTGACCGGATGGTCCGTGCATTTGCAGACCAGCGTGCCGCCGGCGAAGTTGCCGCTGCCTTGCTTGATGCCGTTGTCGATCGAGGGATGGAGTGCAACAGTCATGGGTCGATCCTCCTTGGTGTGATGTCTGCGAGCTAGAACACGACGACTGAACGGATGGACTTGCCCTCGTGCATGAGATCGAAGCCTTTGTTGATCTCTTCGAGCTTGAGCACGTGGGTGATCATCGGATCGATCTGGATCTTTCCGTTCATGTACCAGTCGACGATCTTCGGCACGTCGGTGCGGCCGCGCGCGCCGCCGAAGGCGGTGCCGCGCCAGTTGCGTCCGGTGACGAGCTGGAACGGGCGGGTGGCGATCTCCTTGCCGGCTTCGGCGACGCCGATGATGATCGAGGTGCCCCAGCCGCGATGGCAGGCTTCCAGCGCCTGGCGCATCACCGTGGTGTTGCCGGTGCAGTCGAACGTGTAGTCGGCGCCGCCATCGGTGAGGCCGACGAGGTGCGGGACGATGTCGCCAGTGACCTTCTTCGGGTTGACGAAATGGGTCATGCCGAACCGCTTGCCCCACTCCTCCTTGGAATCGTTGATGTCGACGCCGATGATCTTGTCGGCGCCCGCCATCTTGGCGCCCTGGATGACGTTGAGGCCGATGCCGCCGAGGCCGAACACGATCACGTTGTCGCCGGGTTCGACCTTGGCGGTGTTGACCACGGCGCCAACGCCGGTGGTGACGCCGCAGCCGATGTAGCAGCTCTTGTCGAACGGCGCGTCCTCGCGGATCTTGGCGACCGCGATCTCGGGCAGCACGGTGAAGTTCGAGAAGGTGGAGCAGCCCATGTAGTGGTAGATCGGCTTGCCCTTGTAGGAGAAACGGCTGGTGCCGTCAGGCATCACGCCCTTGCCCTGCGTCGCACGGATCGCGGTGCAGAGATTGGTCTTGCGGCTGAGGCAGCTTTTGCACTGCCGGCATTCCGGCGTGTAAAGCGGGATGACGTGATCGCCCGGCTTCACCGAGGTCACCCCCGGGCCGATCTCGCGGACGATGCCCGCGCCCTCATGCCCCAGGATCGACGGGAAGATTCCCTCGCTGTCGAAGCCGTCGAGCGTGTAGGCGTCGGTATGGCAGATGCCCGTGGCCTTGATCTCGACCAGGACCTCGCCGACCTTTGGGCCTTCCAGATCGACTTCGACGATTTCGAGCGGCTTCTTGGCCTCGAAGGCGACGGCGGCACGTGTTTTCATAGTAAGACTCCTCAAATTCTCATAGGACGCCAAGAGGTGGTCTCGGCAGTCCTCGTAACGTTCATTTGTTGCCCATGCAGGCGTCTTCCGCCTTTTTGTACGCCTCTGTCTTCTCCTCCTTCTTGGCGGGGCGCTGCCGGCCCCATGCTTCGGTGGAGCGGGCGCGCAGATAGACGTACAGGTCGTCCATGTAGCAGGCGACGTTCGGGTTGTCGCCGAAAGCAGGCATGACGTTCTCCTGCGCGGTCGAGATGTTCTTGCGGCCGGAGGCGACCACGCCCAGGAAGTCGCCATAGCTCATGCTCTTGACGGAATCTTTCAGCGCCGGCGCGTAGGTGGAGCCCATGCCGTCGGGGCCATGACAGACGTGGCAGTCGGAATGATAGCGGCGGTATCCGGAATAGGTGAACCAGTCCACGGTGCCGTCGGCCGAAATCTTGTAGGTCGGAACCCCTTCCTTATCGAGCCACTTTCCGTCGTCTTCCTTTTTCACTGCGGTGGGGTCGCCCGGACCGTCCGCGACCGCAATTCCTCCGGACGCAACCAAGATCATCGCAGCAATGACAGAGCAGATTTTACGCAAGAGATTTTTCCTCGAGGAGCCCGGTGGGACCCGGTGGGAGACGAGCCGGCGCGTGGAGTTGATGCAGACCGAGGCCTAGTTCGGCAGCGAGAACACGGTCAGCGTACCGCCAAGTGCCGTGTAGTTGCTGAGGGCCGCGTAGCCGCCGACCGCGCCGAGACCTGCGGTCGGATCGGTCAGACCTGCCGCCAGACCGATGCCGGCCCAGCCACCAACGCCGGAGAGCACTGCAACGTACTGTTTGCCATTGTTCTCATAGGTGGTGACGTTGCCGATGATGCCCGAGGGAGTCTTGAACTTGTAGAGCTCCTTGCCGGACTTGGCGTCGACCGCCTTCAGGTAGCCTTCGAGCGTGCCGTAGAACACCACGCCGCCTCCCGTTGCGAGCGCACCCGACCAGACCGAGAACTGCTCCTTGTTCGACCAGACGATCTTGCCGGTCTTGTTGTCCCAGGCGATGAAGTTGCCCATGTGGCTTTCACCCGGGGGCGGGTACATCGAGAGCGTCGCGCCCACATAGGGCTGGCCCGCGGTGTAGCTCACCTTGAACGGCTCGTAGTCCATGCAGACGTGGTTGGTCGGGACGTAGAACAGCTGCGTGTCCGGCGAGTAGGCTGCCGGCTGCTCGTCCTTGGTGCCGAGCGCGGCCGGGCAGATGCCCTTCGTGTTCTTGTCCTCGCCGCCGTGCTCAGTCGAGTATTGCGCGACGACTTTCGGACGGCCGTAGGTCGGCGAGTTCTTGTCCATGTCGACGCCGCTGGTCCAGTTCACCTTGGGGTCGTACTTCTCGGCAACCAGCAGTTCGCCGGTCTCGCGGTCCATGGTGTAGGCGAGGCCGTTGCGGTCGAAGTGCGTCAGCAGCTTGCGGGGCTGACCGTTGATCTGCTGATCGGTGAGGATCATTTCGTTGACGCCGTCATAGTCCCACTCGTCATGGGGCGTCATCTGGTAGACCCACTTCGCCATGCCGGTGTCGGCATCGCGCGCGAAGATCGTCATCGACCACTTGTTGTCGCCGGGACGCTGCTTCGGGTTCCAGGTCGAGGGATTGCCCGACCCGTAATAGACGAGGTTCAGCGCGGGATCGTAGGAGATCCAGCCCCATGTGCAGCCGCCGCCGATCTTCCATTGGTCGCCCTGCCAGGTCTTCAGCGAGGAATCCGCGCCGACCGGCTTGCCGAGCGCCGTCGTCTTGACCGGATCGACCTTGATCTGATCGTCAGGACCTTCGGAATAGGCGCGCCAGGCCTGCTTGCCCGTCTTGAGGTCGTATGCGGTGAGGTGGCACTGCACGCCGAACTCGCCGCCGGAGATTCCGACCATGACCTTGTCCTTGACGACCAGGGCCGCCGAAGTGCCGGTCTCGCCCTTCGCGGGATTGCCGTTGGTTGCCGACCAGGCGACCTGGCCGGTCTTGGCGTCGAGCGCGACGAGGTTGGTGTCGGCCTGATGCAGGATGATCTTGCCGTCCCCGTAGGACAGGCCGCGATTGACCGTGTCGCAGCACATCACTGGGATGACGTTCGGATCCTGCTTCGGTTCGTACCTCCAGACGATCTTGTTCTCGTTGGAAAGGTCAATGGCGTAGACCTTGTTCGGGAACGGTGTGTGGACGTACATCATGTTGCCGATGATCAGCGGGCCGCCTTCATGGCCGCGCAGCACGCCGGTCGAGAAGGTCCAGGCGACCTGGAGCTTGCCGACGTTCTGAGCGTTGATCTGGTTCAGTTTGGAATAGCGGGTGTTGGCATAGTCACCCGCCGGCATCACCCAGTCCTTCGGGTTCTGCGACATCTTGATCAGCTCGTCGTTGGCTGAAGCGCTGCCGACGGCGAGAGCCGCCGCGGAGCCGAGATAGGTCGCCAGTAGCACCTTGCGCATAGTCATTCCTCCGTTGGTCTCGTTTATTGTTTCCGAAGCATTGCTCAATCACCGGGCTTCTCGTCCGGCGTCAGCTCGTGCAGGGCGGTCGCGATTGGGACCAGAAACGATGCTGTGCTGTTTCCTCCTCCTGATGAGAGCCACGGGTCCACGTGCAGGAGCGGCCCGTTCTTATTGTTCCTGCCGCAATCCCTAACGACTTCGCCATTGGGAAACTTGCCCAAGAGAGAAGCCGGTTTGCTCGACAGCGCACGGGGGCAAAGATTTTGATTTTGCAGTAGCGAATTCAGTCGTTTCCGCGCCGCGGCGGGCCGCGCTCGACGCTTAGGTTCCCCTTGACGGCGCTGCAACTAAGGCGGAGGATTAAGCTTCAAGGGTGGCAATGGAACGGTGGCGCTTGTTCCACAAGATCGCTCAAATTCGAGGTAAACGTCACGCAATCACGGCTGAGGGCTCCGGCAGCGCTGGTCGCGATTCGCGTCGAATCTCCGGATCAAACCAGTGGCTGGATTAATGTCCGACACAATTCACACGCTCTCGACGACCGGAATGACGCCGAAGCGGCAGATCCAGAGCTGGATCGACGGGCTGACGAGCTTGTGTGGGCATTTCGACGTCGATCCGCTGGAGGCGTCCTCGCTGGAAGGTCGCATCGACTACACCAGCGTGTCGCGCCTGAAGCTCTGCCAGATCGAGGTGAGCCAGCATCGCATCGCGCACACGCTCGCGCGCGCCAAGGCCAATGAACACCCGTACATCAAGATCCACTTCCAGACCTACGGGGTGTCCTATTTCGAACAGGAAGGCCGTCACATCGAAATCAACCCCGGCGACATCATCGCCTATGATGTCTCCTGCCCGCATTCGATCATCAGCCCGGCCTTCACGCGTCACGACGTGGTGATCGTGCCGAAGGCATTGTTGCGTGACCGCGGATTCCCGTCGCAGCGGATGCCCGCCTGCAAGCTGTCCTCAAAAACCGGCACGGGGAGGATCGCCCACGATTTCGTCCATGCGACCTTCGACGAGGCGGCAAAGCTGTCGGCGAACAGCGCGGTCGGCGTCGCTGATTCCCTGATCGACCTGCTGTTGCTGCCGCTGCGCGAGGCCGACACGATGTTCGATCGTGTCGGGCCCGAAGCGATGTATGTGCGCGCGCAGTTCTTCATCCGCGAGCACTTGCGCGATCCGGATCTGTGCATCGACCAGATCTCGGCCGAGCTCGGCTGCTCCAAGCGCTACCTGCACATGCTGTTCTCGGAGCGCGGCACCACGGTCAGCGACTATATCTGGCAGGCGCGGTTGCAGAACTGCCGCCAGGAACTCGAGGCCCACGCCGGCAAGACCATCACCGACGTCGCGTTTTCGTGGGGCTTCTCCAGCTCATCGCATTTCAGCCGGGTGTTCCGGAAATATTTCGGCGTGGTACCGTCCTCGATCCACAAGGCGCAGCAGGGCACCGCGAACTCGGGCGGGCATTAGGCGTCTTGAGCCAACTCGCGCGGCGTCGGAGAAAGTTCATGCCGACGTTGTGATGTAGGGAATGCCGGCCACCAAAGCGACCAGCAGCACCGCGTTTCCCAGCATCACGCTCCAATGCAGCCGGCGCAACCGTCGTGCGGCATCGGCATCCCCGGCGTCCCTCGCGCTGAGCTGGTCGTCTACCCGTCGCATGAAGCGGCGTCCTCCCCAGATCGCCAGGGCTGCGATCATGCCGACGCCAACGGCAGCAAGCGGGCGACCGTCGAGGAGGAGAGCCACCATCCCGATGATGCCGACGACGCGCATGACCAGAAAATGAGCGTTGAACATTCCGCGCAGCAATTGTGCAACGGGCTGGATATCGAGCCTCACCAGCAGGAAGGCCGGCGATGCCAGCGTGAAATAGCTCATCGGAAAGAGCAGGATGATCATAACGGCGACGGCGACGGCATCCGGGGTCATGGGATCGGCCCTCCTTGTCCGCAGAAGGGTACAATCATAGCGGGAAAACGCGCTTCCGACACTGGGCTTTGGTCGGACTCCGGGCCGGAAAGGGAGCAACCGGCGTGCTGGCGATGGCGTGAGGGTCAGGCCGGCTCGAGGCCGAGCGACTTTGCGCTCTCGATCCAGATCGGCAACTCGCGCTGATACAGCGCATTGGTTTCCTTGAAGCCGATTGCGGGTTCGAGCACGAAAGTCGCGAGAACCTCCTTCACCTTCGGATCGCCGTTGGCGGCGACGCAGAGCTCGGCGAGGCGATCGACCACCGGCTGCGGCGTCGCCTTCGGCACGGCCCAGCCGGTGAACCCGCTCACGGTGAAGAATTTTGACGTCGCGCCCTGTTCGGGCAGCGTCTTCACGTTCGGGATCGCGTCGACCTTCTTCGAATGCACGGCGAAGACGGTGCCGCGGTCGCTTTGCAGCACCGATTGTGCGGCCGTGTAGCTGCCCATGGCGGCATCGAGCGTGCCTTCGAGCATGCCCGTCCACATCGGCGCTTCGCCGCGATAATGGACCGGCTCGATATTAAGGCCGTACTGCTTGTTGAGCTCGTTGATCGTCATGTGCGGAGCCGAGCCCGCGCTGTAGGTGCCGAAGTTCACCTTGCCGCTCTTGCGCGCGAAGGCGACGAAATCCTCCAGCGTCTTGACCCCGGTTTTCGGGTTCGCCACCAGCAGCAGGCCGGCGCCGGGAATGACGCTGACGAGCGTCAGATCCTTGTCCATGTCGTAGCCGGGATTTTTCATCACCGCCCGGTTCATGATGTAGGTCGTCGAGATCGAGCACAGGATGGTGTGGCCGTCGGGCTCGGCGCGGGCGACCTCCGCCGTGCCGATCGCGCCGGAGGCCCCGGGCTTGTTCTCGACGACGACGGTCTTGCCGACCTGCTTGGAGATGAATTCGCCATAGGCGCGCGCGAGCAGGTCGGTCTGTCCGCCGGCGGGATAGCTGCAAATCATGCGAATCTGCCGCGCCGGCCACGTGCCTTGCGCCGAGGCGCCGCGGACGATGAATGGCATCGCCAGTGCAGTGGTACCGGCGGCGATGAAGTGGCGGCGATCGAGTTTGGCGGACATGATTCTCTCCCGGATTTCTGCGGAACCTACTGCATCAGGCTGGCGCCGGGCATGGCCGGCAGGCGAGACAGATTGGCGCATGATGCGTGCGCAGCGCGCAGGCGTCACTGCGCGCCGTCCGGGACATCAGCGCCCTTGCAATCACCGCTGAATGATTTGCGTCCAGACGTCGCCCAGAATCGCTGGCTCCCGCGGCGGCAGATAGGTGAGGCCGGCCTGCTTGCCGAATGCGGCGATCTTGCCTTCGGCAGCAAGCTGACCGAGCGCCTTGTTGACGGCCTCGATCAGCGTGCCATCGCTGGCGAGCCCGACATAGCCGCGATTGGCCCCGATCTGGTAGTAGTAGCCGGACGCCGTGATCGCCGTGTCGGGGTGCGCGGCGCGGTGGGCGTCGAAGCGGGCAAGATCGATCAGTGTCGCGTCATGGTCGCCGCGCTGGAGCGCGCCGATGAGGTCGTCGCGACCGGGGACGAGATGGGTGATGCTGTCGATCAATCGGCCCTTGTCGAAGCTCATCAGGATGGCGTCGCCGAGCGACCCGCTTTCGATGACGAGACGAAGGCCGGCGAGATCGCTGATGTCGGCGATCTTGCGGCCGCGGGCCTTCGGCCCGAGCACCACCGTCATCGGCGAATAGACGTAGGGCCGGCTCGGCGCGAGCACGCCCAGCGGGACGCGGCGGCGCCGATCGTCGCGTGTGGCCCCGGCGAAGTCCGGCAAGCGCGCCGTCTTCATCCCGGGAGCGACGAGCGAATCCTGCGTCAGCGCGTAGCCGCCGACGAGCGAGCAGCGCCCATCCGAGAGCAGCGCGTTGGCTTCGAGCGGCGGGCTCGAATCCTCATCCAGCCTGCTCTCGAACCATTGGATCGCCAGCGGCCGTCCGAGCCGTTCCGCGATCGCCTTGGCCAGAAGCACGTCGAAGCCGGCCTCCGGTTGACCGCGGTGGTGCACCGAGAGCGGCGGCCGGTCCTCGTCGAGGCAGATCTTCAGGGGATTTTCGGCCGCAAAAGCGGCCGATGCCATCGTGGAAAGAAAGGCCGCGACGGTCCATGCAACGCGACGGTCCGTCATGGCTTCCTCCGGCTGGAGATGAAGGCCCAGAGATCCCCGATCTGGTCGTCGTTGAGGATGTCGCCCCAGGGCGGCATCTTGTTGTTCTTGCCGTTCTTGACCGTGGTGACGAACCGCGCCTTGTCGTCGGGGAAGACGCGCAGGTCCGGCGTGATGGTGCCGGAGTTCATCAGGTTGGGGCCATGGCAGTGTGAGCATTTCTCGGCATAGGTCGACTTGCCGTGGTCGATCTGCGCCTGCAGTGGATTGCCGGTTGCGTCGTCCGCGGCGCGAACGGTCGCCGCAAGCGCGACCGTCATCACCGCGACGGTGGCGATCGTCGCCACCGTCCTGTGTGATACTTCTCTCAGCATCGTGCCGTGGTTATTGCTTGACCGCAAAGACCCAGAGCGAGCCGCCGGGCGGCACCTTGGCGAGCCGCTCGTCGCCGGAGAACAGCGAGTAGACGCCGCCATAGCCGCTCGTCACAGCAACATACTGCACGCCATCCTGCTGCCAGGTCACCGGCTGTCCCTCGATGCCGGACCCGGTCTGGAATTGCCAGAGCTTCTTGCCGGTATCGGCGTCGAAGGCCTCGAACTCACCGGTCAATGCGCCCGAGAACACGACGCCCCCGGCCGTCGACAGCACGCCCGAGAAGCGCGGAATGTCGCTCGGCGCTTCCCATTTCGACTTGCCGGTCATGGGGTCGATGGCCTTGAGGTGGCCGCGCGGTCCGTCCCCGAACTCCCAGGGATCGGTCAGGTCCATGCCGAGATACCATTCACCCTGCTTGAAGGTGACGGGCTCCGCCTTGTACTTGCCGCCGAAGTTGAGCGTGTTGGCATAGGCGAGGCCGGTCTGCGGATTGAACGACATCGGCTCCCAATTCTTGCCGCCGAGGATGGACGGATAGACCGTCACTTTCTTGCCCTCGCGCGCGTCCTTGGAAACGTCGGTCTCGATCGGACGTCCGGTCTTCATGTCGATCCCGGTCGCCCAGTTGACCTTCACGTACGGATTGGCCGCGAGCAGCTTCCCGTTGGTACGGTCGAGTACGTAGAAGAAGCCGTTGCGGTTGGCATTCATCAGTGTCTTGGTCAGAGCTGGCCCCGGTTGTTTGGACAGCGCCCCGCTGGATTTAAGTGGATTCCTGCCGGGTTATGCTGAACGCGGGGCTTTACGGTTTTGTCGTTGCGTCGGGAGGGCGTAGCCCGACCAGAGCGACGACAAAACCGTCGGCGACGGCCATGCGGCCATCACCATAGCTTGCGTGCCGAAGTAAGCCTCGTCGGGCGTGCGCCCGTCAAGGCTCGAGTGAGGGCGTCCCTGATTGTAGAAGGCCAGATACTTGGCAATTGACGCTCGCGCCTCGGACACGCTGTCGTAGGCGCGGAGATATACTTCTTCGTATTTGACCGTGCGCCAGAGCCGCTCGACAAACACGTTGTCGCGCCAGGCGCCCTTGCCGTCCATGCTGATGGCGATCTTCGCGTCCAGCAGCACATCGGTGAACTCGAGGCTGGTGAACTGGCTGCCCTGATCCGTGTTGAAAATCTCGGGCCTGCCGTGCTTCGCCAACGCCTCCTGGACCGCTTCGACGCAGAAGGCCGCCTCCATTGTGATCGAGACGCGATGGGCCAGGACCCGTCGGCTGAACACATCGACGACCGCCGCGAGATAGACGAAGCCACGCCGCATCGGAATGTAGGTGATGTCCATTGCCCACGCATGGTCGGGCCGCTCGATCTTCAATCCGCGCAACAGGTACGGGTAGATCTTGTGACCCGGAGCCGGCTTGCTCGTGTTCGGGCGACGATAGACCGCCTCGATCCCCATGCGCTTCATCAGCGTCGCGATGTGGCGGCGACCGGCGTATACGCCCTCCCGCCGCAGCAACGATCGCAGCATACGCGCTCCCGCGAAGGGATAATCGAGATGCAGCTCATCGAGCCGACGCATCAAGGCAAGGTCCTCGGCCGAAACTGGCCGAGGTTCATAGTAGACCGTGCTGCGAGCCAGCTTCAGGACCTTCGCCTGGCGCACGATAGAAAGATCATGATCGCGGTCGATCATCGCTTTGCGCTCAGCAGGCCCGCCTTGGTGAGCGCGCCGGACAAAAAATCGTTTTCCAACGCCAGCTCGCCGATCTTGGCATGTAACGCCTTCAAATCGACCGGCGTCTCGGCCGATGTCTTGTCATGCCCAAACACGCCGGCGGCGCCTTCCAGGAGCTGGTTTTTCCAGATCGTGATCTGGTTCGGATGAACATCAAACAGTTGCGCCAGCTCCGCCAGTGTCTTGTCGCCTTTGACCGCAGCCAAAGCAACCTTCGCCTTGAATGCCGGAGAATGCGTCCGGCGGCTCTTCTTCGTCATCTTCGCTCCTGATTCGCAGCAAGAATCCTCGCCGCTGTCAGGCAGAAAATCCACTCAAGCTACTGTCCGAATTTGCGGGGCCAGCTCTAGCTACCCGCGCGAGCCGGCATCCGTCACGCTCGACATCGATGATACCTGCGACGTCGTCCACGGCCATCAGCAGCTCTCGCTGTTCAACGCTCATTATGACGAACGCTGCTTCCTGCCGATCCACGTCTACGACACGGAGAAGAACCGGCCCGTGGCCGTCGTGCTGCGGCCCGGCAAGACGCCGGGCGGCGTCGAGGTGCGTGCCCATCTGCGCCGCCTGGTACGGCATATCCGGACGCGATGGCACAACACGCAAATTACGTTCCGTGGCGACGGGCACTATGCCCGGCCGGAGGCAATGGCGTGGTGCGAGACCAACGGCATCGACTACATCTTCGGTCTGTCCGGCACCAAGCCTCTCGCCAGAAAAGTCGACGAGGTCGCCGACGACATCCGCACGCGACGCGCCATCGAGAACCTGCCGGTTCTGCGTGGCTATACCGAGACGCGCCACAAGGCAAAGTCCTGGGATCGCGAACGGCGCACTGTCGCCCGTATTGAGGCGACGATGCTCGGCCTCGACATCCGCTTCGTCGTCACCAGCCTCGATGTCGGCTCGGCCGAGTGGATCTACGACAGCCTGTATTGCGCGCGCGGCCAAGCCGAGAATCTGATCAAGCTGCATAAGACGCAGCTCGCCTCCGATCGCACCAGCTGCCGTTCGGCGCTCGCCAACCAGGTCCGTCTCGTGCTCCATACGGCCGCTTATTGGCTGATGCTGACCGTGCGCGACGCCATTCCCAAAGCCCGGGAATTGGCCGCTGCCGAGTTCGCGACGCTGCGTCTTCGGCTCTTGAAAATCGCCGCCCGTGTCGTCGAGACCACGAGCCGCATTCGCCTTGCGTTTGCCGCGGCATGTCCCGAAGCCGACCTGATCTGCGGCTTGCCCGGCGCGCTGCTGCCGCTCGGTCCTTGACCGGCGGGGCGTCCGCCCCCGTTCGCCCAACCCATCCCTCAAGCGCGTTGCAAAGTACCGGTCGTCAGGCGGCGAAAAGCCGAAGGCAATCCTGTGCGCCTCGTCAGACAAGATGTGCGGCCGCATCAATCGGGCCCAAAAGCCGCACTCTCACGAATAGGACGGGCTAGATGATTTCGCGTCGTTCAATTGCCCTTGCCCTTGCCCTTACGATTGCATTGTCAGCCGGCCCGGCGTGGTCGGCCTCTGGCAACGCGGTCAAGTTGTTCGACACCGACAATGACGGCACGCTCGATCTTGCCGAGGTGAAGAAGGTGGCCGCCGCAATGTTCGCAAAGCTCGATCCCGATCATGACGGCACGCTTGATGCGCGCGAATTGCGCGGACGGTTGTCGGCGAAAGAGCTCGCCGCCGCCGATCCTGACCGCGACGGGACGCTTACGCTGGACGAATATCTGTCCGTGGTCGAGCAACGCTTCAACGCGGCGAATCCCGACAAGGACGGAACGCTGGATGCGAAGGAGCTGAACTCGCGCGCCGGCCGCACCCTGCTGCGATTGTTACGGTGAGAGGGCGCACTCGGAACTGACCTGACGAGGGCCGTGTTTGCGATCATTCCGGCCTGACGCTTGGGAACATCGGGCTGCTCGGCCTGTTTTCTCCGCAGCGTCCCGCCTGGCGCCGGGGCTGCGCGGCGGGCGAAGAGGAGTTGCAGATGAACACAAAACGTTCCGTTCTTGCCGCCTGCGCCATCCTGACATTGAGCGCCGGCGTTGCCGTCGCCGGCCCGTGCAACACCGGTAGCGCCAGCACCGACAAGGATGCTGGCTCTGGTCCGGTCACCGTGGGCTCCGCTCAGTCGAACTCATCCAGTTCAACGGGTGATACCAGCCAGCATCCGCCGACCAGCACGATGAATCGTGCAAGCGGTGACACGCCGGCTTCGTCCGAGGATGCGCAGCGGCAAATGCAGAGTGAGCCGACCGCGGCCCAACGCGCCGAAGGCGCCAAGCCGAATACCGAAATGGCCGACAAGGGCTGCTGACGGCACCGTTGTCGATTAGGCGCGCGGTGCGTTGCACAAGTTGTTGTCTCGCTGGTCGTGTTTGACCAAGAGGGAACTGGCTTTGTCCGAGAGAGAAATGCAGCCGCGAAGAATCGACACAGACGAGTTCGGCAGTCGAATCGAGGCTTGAACTGCACCTGACGCAGCCCTACGTTTTGCGCCGCGCGATGTCGCGCTCAATACCTTGGGAGACCCGAATGGCTTGGAAAGCTCCGAAGATCGTGGAAGTGCCGGTCGGCATGGAAATCAACATGTACGCCTGCGCTTCGCGCAAGTAGGACTGACGACCTGCCGCGGCTTCGATGGCGGGCGCCGTCGAAGCCGCTTCAGTGTCGGATTTCGGCATGGCCTCATCATGCTTTGCGATGGACGCGAAGCGACACGTGCACAGGCTTCGACCTCTCGACCAAAATCTCGACCGTGCAAAATCTCGACCGTGCTCTGCCGCAGTGTGCTACGCTGATGCTCGGTGAGCGTTGCTGCCGCATCACAGCGGCGCGCCTTCGGGGCACGGGATGGGCGGCAGAACCTGTAAGTTCTGGATGGTGATCGGGTGCGCGATCGTGCTGGCGCCGGCACGCAGCAGCGCCGAGGAAGGCTTTGATACCGAGCACATTTTCGGCTTCATGATCGGCACCGATGTCGGCAATGTCGGCGAGCGCGAATTCCAGACTCAGACGACAGGGCGCTTCGGCAAAGGCGGGGCGGCGTATCGCGCGCTCGAGCACGAGGTCGAGATCGAGGTGGTGCCACTGCCGAATTTTCGTATCGAGGTCGGCGGCACCGCCAGCTTGCACGACATCACCGGCGTCCCTGATATCGACGACCGCCGCCAGTTCAACTTCCAGGGCGCCTCGCTCGACCTGCGTTATCGCCTGCTGGATCGCGACCGGGCGCCGTTCGGCTTCACTATCGCTGCCGAGCTGCACGGCGACCGCATTGACGAGACCAGCGGCGCCAAAGGGCGAATGTACGGCACCGAGTTCACGCTGGCTTTCGACCGCGAACTGATCCCGAACTTCGCCATCGGCGCCCTCAACCTGATCTATCAACCGGAATGGGCGCGCCTCGAGGTTGGAGGAATATCCGAGAAGAGCTCAACGATCGGCGCTGCGTTTGCCGGCCTGGCGCGCGTGCGGCCGAATGTGCTGCTCGGTGGCGAGTTGCGCTATTTCCGGCAATATGAGGGGATCGGCCTCGGAGAATTTGCAGGCCAGGCCCTGTTCGTCGGCCCCACCGCATATTTCCAGCTATCCGAGCGCTCGCGGCTGACCTTGAGCTGGAGCTTGCAGGCCTGGGGACGTCCGGCCGGATCGGGCGGCAAGCTGGACCTCGTCAATTTCGAGCGGCACCAGGCCCGGATGGTGTTCGGGATCAACTTCTAGCTGCGAGATCGTCATGGGGCGGGGACAAGCCCGACCATGACCTCTGGAGAATTCGGCGTTTTGCGTCGCGAGGGCAGCAAGGGATGGAGGCAGTTCCCAGCCATTCCTGACCTCCGCCTGAAACTTCCCCCCTCCCTGCAACGTAATCTTTCGTGCTAATCTCCAGCGCCCCTTGCGAGAGGATCCGGCATGAACCCGATTGACCTGGTGGTGACTGTGTGTGCGGTGCTCTCGCCTGCGACCTGCGAGGAGCAGCATCTGGTGTTCAACTATTCCGGCTCGCCCCGCCAATGCGTGATGGCCGCGCCGCCCTATATCGCGCAATGGGTCAGCGAGCATCCGAAGTGGCAGGCGGTGCGTTGGCGCTGCGAATATCCACACCCCAACGACAGGGCATAGGGCGCCCGCGCTACTTCGTGCAGTCCTTCAGATCCTTGTCGGCGATCGAGAACACGGCGTCCGCCTTGATCTCGATGTCACGGACGATGCACTGCCGCGCGTCGGGATAGCTGACCTTGGCGTCATAGCGGCCGGGCTCGACACCGGTGATGCGCAGCCGCTCGTCGTGATCGACCTCCTTGTCCTTGTCGTTCAGGCACTGGTTCGGACCCCAGTCGGTCTTGCCGGCCGGCGCGAGCTGGAAACCGGAGATCGTCTCCGTCGTCAGGTTCCAGAGCCTTACGCCCTTGCCCTTGGCCTGCGCGGCGGCCTCGCCGGCAAGCGTCGACAACGCGATCAATGCCAGTACCCAACGCATCAAGCAGTCCTCCCACAGGCGCGCCGTCATTCCCTGATCAGGCGTTCGCGGTTCTTTGCCTTGTCGAAATTCTTGGCGCGGTCAAGGCCGTTCGGCGCGATCAGCTTCGCCGAGGCGAGATCGGCGCCGTCGAAATCGGCGTCGATGACGATGGCGCCGGTCAGATCGGCTCCGCCGAGTTGGGCGTTTTTCAGCGATGCACCGCTCAGGTCGGCGCCCCTGAGGACCGCGAATTCAAGGTCGACGCGTGACAAATCGGCGTTGCGCGCGTTCAGCCGTTCCATATTGGCGGATCTCAGCACCGCGCGCATCAGCCCCATCGACTGGTTGCGCATGTCGGCACCGAGATGTGCATCCGCGATCGACGTGCCGACCATGCTCGCGCCGGTGAGATCTGCCGTGATGCGCGCACCGGTCATATCGGCGCCGTCGAGGCGAGCACGTGCCATCTGTGACGCGAACAAATTGGCGCCCTTCAGACTCGCGCCCGTGAGATCTGCGTCCAGCAGCCACGCCTGATCGAGGATCGCCCCATCAAGCCGGGCACCGGCGAGCTTCGTCTTGTTGAGCCTTGCCGCACGGAGAATTGCGTTGGTCAGGTCGAGACCACTGAGATCGAGCCCCGATAACCGCTTGCCGGTCAAATCGGCGGGCGCGCCGGCGCTCGCTTTGGCCAGCGCGGCCTCGACATCCTGCCGGCTCATCTCGGCGGAGACCATGGCGGGTGATGTCAGATCGAGATCGCGCATCATGTCCTGTGCGCGCGTCGTTGTCGCGAGCAGAGCAAGGCCAAGTGCCGTCAGGGCGATCCTTCGCTTCATGAGCAGACTCCGCTGCGACCCAATTTAGCACGGGCCTCGCGCGGTTGCCTATGAGACATCCCGCCCGGCGTGAGCGTCGCCTTGCTCCGCTTGGATGCGCCGCCCAAGCTCGGTCCTGATCGCCGCAATCTCGGCTTCGCTGCGCGCGGCGCGGGGGATGGCGATCGGCACCTCCTGCATGATCCGCGCGGGGCGCGGCGACAACAGGAACAGCCGGTCGCCGAGCCGGATCGCATCGTCGAGACTGTGGGTGACAAGCAGCGTCATCATCGGACGGCTCGCGACCAGAGTTGCGATCTCGTCGCGCAGACGGCCGGCGAGCGCATCGTCGAGCGAGGCGAGGGGCTCGTCGAGCACCAGGAGATCTGGCTCGACCGCGAAGGCACGGGCGAGTGCGACGCGGCGGGCAAGGCCGAGCGACAATTCGCCGGGAAAGTGGCTGCGATGCGCTTCCAGCTCCAGGATCCGGAACAGCTCGGACAGCTTCGCGTCGGAAATCTCCGGGGCCGCAAGCCGTACATTCTGCTCGACCGAGCGCCACGGCAGCAGCCGCGGCTCCTGGAACACCATGCCAATCCGCGCCTCCGGCGGTCGCGCAATGCGGCCTGCAAAGTCGCGGTCCAATCCGAGGATGATGCGCAGCATCGTGCTCTTGCCGCAGCCGGACGGCCCGATCAGCACACCGACCTCGCCGGATTGAATCGCGAACTGGACCGGCGCCAGCACCTCGTGGGTTCCGCCCGCGGCACTCGTGAAGGTCTTTCCTGTGATATCGACCTCAAGCCGCACGGGGCCGCCACCGGTTTGCGCGGGCTTCGAACGGCTGCACCAGCAAGGTTTCGATGACGAGCACGACGGCGGCGAAGGTCAGGGAATAGGCCAGCAGCCGCGGCGTGTCGAACAGCTGGAAGGCGACGCCGATTTCGAAGCCGACGCCGTTCGGACGACCCAGGAGCTCGGCGACCAGCACGATCTTCCACACCAGCGACAGCCCGGAGCGCGCGGAGGCCGCGATATAGGGCGCAAGCTGCGGCAGCACGACGTGGCGGAAGGCGCGCCAGCGCGGCATCGCGAACACGCTCGCCATCTCGTCGAGCGAGCGGTCGAGCGCGCGGGCGCCCTCGCGCAAGGTGACGATGGCGGTCGGCAGCTTGTTGATGGCGATCGCCGCGATCGCGGCGGCCTCGGTGAGCCCGGCCCAGATATAGGCCAGTACGATCACGACCAGCGCCGGCAAATTGAGCAGCAGGATCAGCCAGGGATCGCCGAGCCGATCGGCGAGCTTCACCCGGCCCATCAGGTAACCGATCGCGCTGCCGAGCGACATCGCCAGCACGAAGGCGAGCGTGACGCGCGCCAGCGTGGCGCCGAGATGCAGGAACAGCGCGCCGGATGAGGCTTCCGCGATCATGACCTGGAGCACGGCCGACGGTGAGGGCAACTTCGCGCCACCGACGAACAGCGCGGCGGTCCACCAGATTGCGAGGAACAGGGCGAACGAGAGAAGACGCAGCACCTCAGTCTCCGGGGACTGCGTGATAGAACGTGCCGGGGTCGAGCTCGGCCGCAGGGCCAACGAGTTCGCGGCCGCCGATCTCGGCCAGCACGCGGTAGAGCACGCGTGCGTCCTTCTCCTCATCGTCGATGCTCCGGCGCGGAATGCCGTCGCGGTAGCGGTCGCGGTAGGTCTTGAGCACGGCCGGATCGCTGGTGCCGGTGAGCGGCGCGACCTTGTCCCAGGCCGCGTCCGAGGTCGCCAGCAGCTCTTTGGCCTTGCGGGTCATCGCGATGAAGCGCGCCACGGCGTCGCGATGGCTCGCGGCCCAGCTCTCGTCGAAGACATAGCCGACGGCGGAGACAGCACCCTTGGCGCCGAGCTTCGGCAGGATGTCCTCGATGCCGGCGAGGCGCCGAAAACCCTTGGCTTCGAGCTGGGCGCAGAAATTCCAGAAATTGAGGCTCGCATCCATCTCGCCGTCCAGCGCCTTCGCGGCGATCAGGGGCGGGGCGCCATAGACGATGGTTGCCTCGGACTTCAGGTCGATCCCGTCCTGTTTCATGCGCGCCTGGAGCAGCAGCCAGCTCTTGTCGATCGCCCCGCCGGCGACGGCGAGCTTGCGGCCCTTGAGGTCGGCGAGCGTCTTGATTGGAGAAGCCGCCGGAACCATCACCGCGCCCAACGCGCTCGAGTAGGGATAGAAAGAGAGCTTGGCGCCCAGCGCGCGCTCGCGCGACACCCACAGCCAGTCCGACAGGATGATGTCGGCGCTGCCGGCGCGCATCGCGATCTTGCCGGCCTCGGTGCTCGCGAGTTCGGTGACCTCCAGCGACAGGCCGGCCTCCTTGTCGAGACCGCTCGCTCGGATTGCGGCCAGCTCCCAGGAGAATGTTCCGGTTTTCTGCACCGCAAGGCGGATCGCATCCGCGGCGCGGCCGGGCGCGGCGAGCGGCAGCGCCAGCGTCATTGCGAGCGCCAATGTTCGACCAAATGCCCTCGTCACACCCAGTGCTCTCATCACCTTGTGAGCCGTTTCCTCTGACGGAATGCTTTTCAGGACAATACGCATAGCATAGCCTTGGTCGCAACCAGCGGGAGGATGCGCATGAATCTGGCGGGACAGCTACGACCGATTGTCGCCGCATTGGTGATGCTGGCTGCGAGCGCGTGCATGGCACGGGCCGAGGAGGTCAATGACTATCCCACCTCGGCGCGCGCGGAGTATGTCTATGGCTGCATGAAGGCCACCGGCGAGACGCGGGCTGCGATCGAGCAATGTTCCTGCTCGATCGACGTGGTGGCTTCGATCATACCCTACGAGCGCTATGTTACCGCCGAGACCGCGCTCAGCATGTCGCAGGTGCGAGGCAATCTCGGCGTCCAGTTCCGCACCTCGGAGCAGGCGAACTCGGCGGTGAACGACTTGAGGCGCGCGCAGGCGGAAGCCGAGGTCAGGTGTTTCTAGTTTGCTGCCGTCATTCCGGGGCGCGCGAAGCGCGAACCCGGAATCTCGAGATTCTCAGGTGCGCAATTGCGCGCCAGAGTTCGGTCCTGCGGATCGCCCCGGAATGACGGCTCGCTATCACGTCCCCGGTTTCTCCACATCCCACTCGTTGCGGAACACGTGCCCGTCCGTGTCCTTTGCTTCCGCGCGCAAACGCTTGGCGCCGTTGGATACGTACGTGAAGCGCAGGTTGGGATCCTCCGAGATCGAGATGCCGCCTTCCATCGACAGCACGGGGCTGTCGTCCTGCGTCAGCTTGAGCTGGTTGATGAAGAACGCGGGAATGTAGAGCTGCGTGACCTGGTCCATCTGGAGCCCGGAATTGTTGGGATGACCGATCATGACCTGCGCCTCGCGGACGCGGCTCGCCGGCGCGTCCTCGCGGGCGAACTGGCGATAGCGCATCTGGCCGAGCCGGTTCCTGGCTTCCTCGACGTTCTTGCCCGCCGGCGCCGAGCAGCCGCCGGAGGCTTTCACGTAAGTCTTGGACACATAGAGCTGACCGTCGCTGAGCTCGGCGACCGCGTGGACATCGGTGTAGTTGTTGACGCGCACGCGTGTCGAGATCTCCGTGACATTGGCGTCGCGCCCGAGTTCGAACTTCGCCGCCATCGGCGCCGGATTGCGGTCGATCACCAGCGTGATCGAACGGATGCGCCGCGCATCGCCGGGCGACAGCTTGCTGCGCAAGGTCACCGGCACGATGGCTGCGTCCTCGGCGCGATACGGCATCTCGATGCCGATGACGGCGCTGCCGTCATTCATCGGACGGCTCTTGAAGATGTCCTGCACAAGGCCGGGCCAGGGATCATAGGCCTCTTCCGCCTTCGCCGGCGTCGCGAAAGCGAGGCCGAGCAGGAGGGCGGTGAGGGTCAGGCGGCGTGTGCATCCCGTCATGGTCATGATCCCGCGCGGACGAAACGATCGTTGGTGACAGCCTAGCGCGCCCGCTACTCCCATTCAATTTCAGAGAATGCTGCAGTTGCGTTGCGGGCGTTGTAGTCGTCGAACAGCTGCCAATGCGGCCGTTCCGACGCGGCCGCCTTGTCTGCGGCGGCTCGGATCGGCTCGCCCTTCTTGTTCAGCGTGCGGACGTCGGACAGCAGCGTTGATAGGTAGCGCCGTTGATCGATCAGCGCCGCGGGCCAGTCGCTCACGGGGCCGTGACCGGGAACGACGCGGAGCGCCGGGATGGTCTCAAGCCGCTTCAAGGTGTCGAGCCAGCCGCGGATGCTGCCGTCCACGACCGGAATGTGGCGGAGAAAGACCAGGTCGCCAGCAAACAGAGTCCTGGTCGTCTCGTCGTACACGATCAAGTCGCTGTCGCTGTGTCCGGCCGGCCAGGCACGCAAGCTCAGGCGGCGCGATCCCAGATCGAGCGTCATCGTGTCGGTCACGAGCAGGGTCGGGGCAATGATCTTGACGGGATCGATCAGCTCGCTCCCCATGATGCGGCGGAAATTGTCGAGATAGAACGGCCCGCGCGTCGCAAGCGCCTGCGGCAGCCTGCTGTGCCCGACGAATCTTGCGCCCTCCGCAACGAAGGCGGCATTGCCGAAGACATGGTCGGGATGGCCGTGGGTGTTGATGACATAGCGGATCGGCTTGGGCGTGCGGGCCCGCACGGCGGCCAGCAGCGCCTCGCCTTCGCGAAGGCTGCCGCCGGTGTCGATCACGGCCACGGCCTCATCGCCGACGATGAAGCCGACATTGGCAATGTCACCTTCGTTCTCGCGGGTCATCAGGGCGATGGTCCCGGAGTGTACGAAGATTCCCGGTGCGACTTCGCTCACAGGCAATTCGGTTGCGCAGGCGCGTGCTAGCGTCGCTTCAAGCAGGAACCAGGCTGCGATCATCAGAGCGATGCGAGACACTTTTTTTCTGCCTCAGTTCAAAGGGTTCGTCTCGTTGCACTGCAACAAGTTGGGCCAGTGCAAAGTTGGCACAGGTGGCGCGTCATGCGTTGCATGGATAACATCCAACCAAAACGAGGAGGAAGCGCGATGACGGAAGCTGGACGACATCGTCGCTGGTTGCTTTCACTGTGGGTCGTGGTCGCATCCTGTGCGTTCGGCGACGCCGCCGTCGCGCAGACCAGCGAGACCGGCGATCTCTCATTCGAGCTGGTCGATCCCAAGGTGCTGCGTGTCTGCGCCGATCCGCGCAATCTGCCGTTCTCCAACGAGAAGGGCGAGGGGTTTGAGAACAAGCTCGCCGAGTTTCTTGCGGACAAGCTCCAGAAGAAGCTCGACTACGTGTTCTTTCCGCAGGCCACCGGTTTCGTGCGGATGACGCTGGGTGCGCATCGCTGCGACGTCATCATGGGTTTCCCGCAAGGCGACGACCTCGTGCAGGGTACCAATCCCTACTACCGCACGAGCTATGCGCTGGTTTCGAAGGCCGGCAGTGGGCTCGAGGAGGTCGATACGCTCGAGGACCCCAGGTTGAAGGGCAAGCATGTCGGCATCGTCGCCGGCACGCCGCCGGCGACCAACATGGCGCTGGCCGGCCTGATGGGCGATGCAAAGCCCTATCCGCTGATGATCGACACGCGCTTCGACAATTCGGCGAAAGCGATGATCGATGACCTCGCCGCCGGCAAGATCGACGCCGGCGTGTTGTGGGGGCCGATGGCCGGCTACCATGCGAAGAAGGCCGGCTCTTCGCTCCATGTCACGCCGCTCGTGAAAGAAACCACCGGGCCGAAGCTGGTCTATCGCATCGGCATGGGCGTGCGCCCTGCGGACCAGAACTGGAAGCGGCAGCTCAACAAGGTGATCCAGGAGAACCAGGGCGAGATCAACAAGATCCTGCTCGATTTCGGCGTACCGCTGCTGGACGAGAGCGACCGGCCGCTCGGCGCGGAGGCGGCCAAGAAGACGCCATGAGACGGCCGCTTGCCGCTGTGATCGTCGTTGCTCTGCTCGTGGCACCGGCGTTGGCGCAGCAGCAGGAGCCGTTCGAGCCCAAGGGCTATCGCACCGACAATTATCGCGCGCCGGTGCCGGCGACGCTTGCCGGCGCGCGCGTGCTGACGACCGAGGAGGCGGAGGCGATATGGCGCGCAAACAGCGGCGCGTTCGTCGACGTGATGCCGCGCCCACCGAAACCGAAAAACCTTCCCGAGGGCACGGTTTGGCGCGATGCGCCGCGCCGGAACATTCCGGGCAGCATCTGGCTGCCTGACACCGGCTACGGCACGCTGCCGCCGGCGATGGATGACTATCTCCAGCGCGGCCTCGCGCGCGCCTCGCGCGGCAACAAAGCCGTATTGCTCGTGATCTATTGCCTCGCCGATTGCTGGATGTCCTGGAACGCCGCCAAGCGTGCGCTGGCCTACGGCTATTCCAGCGTCGCCTGGTACCCCGACGGCACCGACGGCTGGGAGCGCGCGAAGCTTCCGACCGATGAGGCGCAGCCGGAGCCGCGGCCCGAGCAACATTGATCAGCGAAGATGCGCTTCCTCTCTCCGCAAGCGGAGAGGGGGCAAGCGCAGTGCTGCTATTTCTGCTTTTGCAGCTTCGTCAGCGTGCCGGTACCGTTCGTCTCGGTGGCCGTATAGTTCACCCTGTCGCCGGCATGAACGGCATCCAGCATCGCGGCATCCTTGGTTTTGTACTCCTGGAGCGCGCCGGCGCTGCCAGCGCTGGCGCCGACCGTACCCTTCTGCATCTGCTGGATCGAGATCGTGCCGTTGAGACGGTCGATCCGCGTGATCGTTCCGGTCATGTCTTCGGCAAATGCGCTGGATGTGAGCAAGCTAAGGGCCGCAGCGCCCGCGAAGATGAATCTTGTTGTTCCCATCGAGGCCTCCCGACGTATGGGGTTCACTTCGACAAGGCATCCCGGATCGATTTGGTTCCGGCAGATAGCTCGAGAAAAAGGTTAACGATTGCGGAACTTTCGCGAAAGCCGTCAGCGAGGCTGCCGCTATTCCATTTCCTGCTGGATCACGCGGCCGAGCGCGAACAGGCGCTGGTCGATCGTGGTTGGAACCTCGCAGACGAAGCGCACCACCTTGGTGCGGTCCTCGAAGATACGGGTCTTCCAGATCAGCTCGTTGCTGAGCGCCTCGACCTTGGCCTCGTCGCGGGGTGTCGCCCCTTGCAGGGTGTGGAGTTGGAGCGTTTCCTCGCGAATCTTGTCGGCGGCCTCGCGCTGCTTCCGGCTGACGCGTTCGAGCCCGTTCATGACCTGCGAGCGCTGAGCATTGAGCGTGTCGAACAGACCGGCAAATAGCAGCTTCGCATTCGCCGTCTTGTCGGAACCGGAGGCGGCCAGAAACTCCTTCACCGATTTCTCGGCCTCGTCCAGCGGCGTCTTGCGCGCCGCCAATTTTGCGACCAGCGCGCTGACCCTGGCGTCGTCCTTCCATTTGTTCTGGACATCGTCGAGCGGCGGGCCGGCCCACACGGCGGCCAGCGAGATCTCCGGCACCTTGGCCTGGGTACAGGGCCAGTCCGGATAGCGCGGATCGGCCGCGCGCGCGGTCGTGCCGGACAGCGCGATCACCAGGGCAGCCAGGAGCCAGACCTTCATCCTTCGCCTCCCACAGGCCCGCGTCGCGCCAGCCCGCGCGAGGGATCATAGGCCAAAATCGCTCCGACCATGAAGACGATTGTGCAGCTTGCCACCACCGCCAGCGAGATCCAGTTGATCTGCCCGTACAGCGCGAAGCGGATCAGCTCGACTGCATGGGTGAACGGATTGGCCTCGCAGAGATAGTACAGATAAGGGCTGCCCTCCTGCACCCGCCAGAGCGGGTAGAGCGCGGAGGAGGCGAAGAACATCGGGAAGATCACGAAGTTCATCACGCCGGCGAAGTTCTCCAGCTGCTTGATGCCCGAGGAGATCAGCATGCCGAGCGAGCCCAGCATCAGCCCGGACAGGATCAGCGCCGGCAGCACGGTGAGATAGCCCGAGGCCGGCGGGGTGATGTCCCAGAGCCAGGCGATCAGCAGGAATGCGTAGACCTGGAGCAGCGACACCGCGGTGCCTGCGAGCAGCTTGCAGAACAACAGGAATCCGCGCGGCAGCGGGCTCACCAGGAGCGTGCGCATGTTGCCCATCTCGCGATCATAGACCATCGAGAGCGAGGATTGCATGCCATTGAAGAGCTGGATCATCGCCATCAGCCCAGGCGCGATATAGACCTCGTAGAGGATGTAGGTCTCGTAGGGCGGGATGATGGAGATGCCGAGCACCTGGCGGAAGCCGGCGGCAAAGATGAACAGCCACACCAGCGGGCGCACCAGCGCCGAGACGAAGCGTTCGCGCTGGTGCAGGAAGCGCAGCCCCTCGCGCCAGACGATGCCGGTGAGGCAGGTCAGGTACTCCTGGACCGAGAAGCCGCGCGGGGTGTCACGCGTGGTGATGCTGCTCATGCGCCGCCTCCCGGCATCACTTGCGCGCCGGTCAGGCGCATGAAGGCGGTGTTGACGTCCTGCGCGCCGGCCTCCGCGATGACGCGGCTCATCGGCCCCTTCGCCAGCACCTTGCCCTGGTGCAGCACCACGAGATCGTCACCGGGATTGATCTCGTCGAACAGGTGCGTGGCCCAGAGCACCCCGATGCCCTGCTCGGTCACGAGCTGGCGAACATGGCTGATGATGTCGGCGCGCGCCTTGACGTCCAGGCCGACCGTAGGCTCGTCCAGCAACAGCAGCCGCGGCCGGTGCAGCAGCGCCCGCGCAATCTCCAGCCGCCGCATCTGGCCGCCCGAGAGATCGCGGACCTTGCTGCCGGCGCGCTCTTCGAGCCCGATGCGGCCGAGCAGTTCGGCGCTGCGCGCGGCGGCCTCGCGGCGGCTGATGCCGTGCAGCGCGGCGTGATAGAGCAGGTTCTGCGTCAGCGACAAATCGAGATCGAGCGTACGCGGCTGGAACACGACGCCGAGCAACCGCAGCGCCTCGCCGGGGCTCTTGCTGATGTCATGACCGAAGATGGCGACACGGCCGGACTGGATGCCGAACAGGCGCGTGACGAGCGAGAACAGCGTGCTCTTGCCGGCACCGTTCAGCCCAAGCAGCGCAGTGAAGCTCGCGGGCTGGACATTGAAGGAGACGTCCATCAGCGCGCGGCGCGGCCCATAGGCGTGGCTGACGCCGTCGATCGCCAGCGCCGGCACGGCGGCGGGATCAGGCCCTGGCGCGGCGTCGTGTGGTTCGGCGATCGGGGCAGGGCTGGTCATGGCGCGATCGTGACGCCCCAGGGCAGTTCGCCCACCTGAATGGTCTTGATCACTTTTTGCGCGGCGACGTCGATGACCGAGACGTCGTTCGACACGCCATTGGTGGTGAGCAGGTACTTTTCATCCGGCGTGAACGCCACGTGCCAGACGCGCTGCCCGACCAGCAGGTATTTCGTCACCTTGCGCGAAGCGACGTCGACCACGGCGATGCGATTGGCGGGGCCGAGCGCGATGAAGGCGGTCTTGTCGTCCTTGGTCATGCCGATGCCGACGGGCTGGATCGCCTCTTTCCGCAGGCCCGGGATCTCGAAGGTGACCTTGCCGATCACCTCGTGCTTTTTGGGATCGATGATCGACACGGTCCCGCCGATCTCCGAGGATACCCAGACTTCCGAACTGTCATGCTTGAACTCGGCGAAGCGCGGGCGGGCGTCGACCAGCACGTTGGCGACGATCTGCCGCGAGGCGGTGTCGATGAAGTGCGCCATGTTGGTCGTCTCGGACGTGTTGATCAGCGTCTTGCCGTCGGGGCTGATGGTCATGCCCTCGGGCTCGACGCCGACCTGGATGTCGCCGATGCGTGCGCGCTTCTCGAGATCGATCACGGTCACCGTGTTGTCGTTCTCGTTGGCGACATAAAGGATCTTGCCGGCGGCATCCTGCGCGAACAGCTCGGGATCGGGCCCGGAGGGCAAGCTGTCCACCACGCTTTGCGTCTTGGCGTCGATGACCTGGATGGTGTCGTCGTCGCCGACCGCGACCAGCACGAACTTGCCGTCGCGCGTGAAATCGATGCCGCGCGGGCGCTGGCCGACTTTGATGGTCTTGGTCACCGTCCAGCTGTCGGTGTCGATCACCGAGACCGTGTTGCTCTTCTCGTTCGAGACGTAGGCGATGAACGCGTGTGCGGGCGCTGCGGCGGTCGCCAGAACCATCAGCAACGCTGCTCTTAACAGGTGCGATCTCCGTCCGCGGGCGGTCCTCACCTCCCCCGCTTGCGGGGGAGGTCGTATCGCATCGAAAGATGCGATACGGGAGAGGGCTCTCTCGTCCTGGGGGCTATCGCTTGTGGAGACACCCTCTCCCCAACCCTCTCCCGCACGCGGGAGAGGGAGCGCACCATCTCTGCGGAGGCTCCGTCGCATCACTTCGCTCACTTCAGCTTGCATTTGCTCTCCGGACGATCGTAGCCGAGCGTGTCGAGCTCGGAGACCTGGTGCAGGAATCCCTCCTGCGGCGACACCGACACCACCATGCGGCCGTCGACCAGCAGGATCGGTTGGCGCAGCTGCAAGTTCCAGTCGCGCAAGGTGAGCCGTGTGCCCTTGAACGCGGCGACCGAGAAATCCGGGGCCTTGATGAAATCGGTCACCTTCTTGACGTCGCCGGAATTGGTGCGCGAGGTGGCTTCGCCGATCATGCGCACCGCGGTCCAGGCCTGCATGTCGAGCGCGGTCATGCGCCGCGAATTCAGCTTGAAGAAGCGGTTCTGCATCTGGATCGCGCCCCATTGGTCCTGCGCGGCGTCCCAGCTGCGCGGCACCAGCCCGGCCGAGCCCGCGACGGGCCGCGGATCCCAGGTGCGATAGGGCAAATAGGCGCCGAACACCTCGCTCTCGTCGGCGGCGACCAGCACGTCATAGGCCGGCGCCTGCTGAGTGAAGACAGGCATCTGACGCTGTATCAGCGTCACGCCGCTATCGGTACGGCGTGCGCCGCCTTTGTCTTCGAAGGTGCGCTCCTGCACGATCTTGGCGCCGAACCGCGTGGCGGTGCGCCGGAGCGCATCGGCGAACAGCTTGTCCTCGTCATGGGAGCCGACCACGAGCAGCCAGCGCTTCCACTGCTTCCACACCAGGTATTGCCCGAGCGCGTCGGCGAGCATTGCCCGGGTCGGGGCGGTATGGATGACGTTGGCGCGGCAATCGGCCTCGCGCAGCCGTTCGTCGATGGCGCCGACGTTGAACAGCAGCGTGCCGCGGTCGCGTAGGGCGTCCGAGACCTTTAGCAACGCATCGGCCGGCAGGTCGGCGACGATGAAGCCGTTCTTCTCGGCGAGCGCGGACGCCGCCTGCACAACGTCCTCGCCTTCCTTGATGCGGCGCTCCTCCAGCGTAAAGCGCTGGTTGAGGAATTTCCCGGTGGTGTTGTTGTCTTCGATGGCGAGGCGCGCGCCGGCAACGCCGTCATTCTCGGCCGGCTGCTCGACCAGGGACAGCGTCGATCTGGTGCCGGCGATGCCGAGATAGCCGACGCCGATCGTGATGGGGTCGGCCGCGAGCGCGCTCGTTGCGGCAAGACTCCAGCCGATCAGGCCGACCAACCATCGGATCATGTTTCCTCCAGGTGTTCTCCCCGGCTTGACCGCCGGTGGAGAATTGTTTCTGCTTCAAGCATGACCGATTTGGCCCGCCTTGCAACCCCGCATTTCGTCCTCGCGCGCGCGAGACCGGGAATCACGATTATGCGAGCACTGATTTGTTTCTCGGCTTTGCTGTTGACGGGCTCGGTCGCGCTCGCAGATCCGCCGAAACTCGCGGTGTTCGATTTCGAGCTGATCGACACCAGCCTGCCCGGCGAGTTCTACGGCTCGAAGCCCGAGCAGGCGCGGCTCGAGCGCATCAGCGAGCAGCTGCGCAAGGAACTGGCCGATTCAGGCAAGTTCCAGATGCTCGACATCGCGCCGGTTCGGGATGCCGCCCGTCACGCGAATCTGCAGGCCTGCGGCGGGTGCGACCTCAAGCTCGCCGGCCAGCTCGGCGCCGACCTGGAGATCACTGGCCTGGTGCAGAAGGTCTCGAACCTGATCATCAATCTCAACATCTATTTGCGCGACGTGAAGACCGGCAACATGATCACCGTCGCCAGCGCCGACATGCGCGGCAACACCGACGAATCCTGGTCGCGCACGATGAGCTATCTGGTCCGCAACCGCCTGCTGGCGCCGAATTACGGGAGGCCGGAGTAGGGTCTTCTCCCCGCGAGCGCCGCTGCACCCACTTCCCTTGCGGGAGGGTGGCTCGCCGCGCAGCGGCGAGGCGAGTGGGCGGCCTCTATGGGCGCGCTACCTTCTCCCATAAGAAGGGAGGAGGCTGCGTGCCCGTGTGGCGCGCAGAGATCACGCCGTCAATCTTGCCGCATGCCAGTGCAGATGATCGCCCATGAAGGTCGAGATGAAGTAATAGCTGTGGTCGTAGCCCACCTGCCGGCGCAGCGTCAGCGGGATGTTGGTCTTGGTGCAGGCCTCCTGCAGCAGCTCCGGCTTGAGCTGCTCCTTCAAGAAATTGTCGGCATCGCCATAGTCGACCAGGAAGCCCGAAAATTTCGCACCGTCCTCGATCAGCGCCACCGTATCGTGGTTGCGCCAGGTATCCCTGTTCGGCCCGAGATAGCCGGTCAGGGCCTTGATGCCCCAGGGCACCTGCGAAGGCGCCACGATCGGCGCGAAAGCGCTTGCCGCGCGAAACCGGTGCGGGTTGCGCAGCGCAACCGTCAGCGCACCATGGCCGCCCATCGAGTGACCCATCACCGATTGCCGCTTGACGTCGACCGGAAAGTTTTCCGCGATCAGCTTGGGCAACTCGTCGGTGACATAGCTCCACATCCGATAGTTGCGCGCGAACGGCTCTTGCGTCGCATCGACATAGAAGCCGGCCCCTAAGCCGAAATCATAGGCGTTGTTGGCATCACCCGGCACGTCCGGCCCGCGCGGTGAGGTGTCCGGCGCGACGAAGATCAGGCCGAGCTCGGCGCAGGCTCTACGGAATTCGCCCTTCTCCGTGACATTTGCATGCGTGCAGGTGAGCCCGGAGAGGTACCAGACCACGGGTAGTCTGGCGTCGCTCGCGTGCGGCGGAACGTAGACCGAGAACACCATGTCGGTTCCGGTCGCCAGGCTTGCATGACGGTAGACGCCTTGCACACCGCCATAGGATTTATTCGTCGAGACGGTCTGGATCGTCATGCCTGAAACTCCGTGGCATCTCACCACATCAACATTGCAGCGCTTGTGTGACCGAAATCTGTGGCGCCGTCAGGCGACGCCGCTGTCGATCGCCAGCCGCACCAGCTCGACGGAGGTTTTCACCCCGAGCTTCTGGCGCATGATGGACGAGGTATTGGCAACCGTCTTGTAGGACGATTGCACCAGCCAGGCGATCTCGGACAGGCTCTTGCCGGCGCTGAGCAGCCGCAGGATCTCCATCTCGCGCGCATTCAGCTTCGACAGCGGGCTTTGCGCCAGCGTCGGCCCCGCAAAGGCGATGCTGCGCGCGATCGCGGTCGGAAGGTACGTGCCGCCGCCGCCGACGGCGCGGATTGCCTCGACCAGATCGTCGGGATCGCCGGTCTTGGAGACATAGCCCTTGGCGCCGCACTCGATCGCCCGCGCGGCGAACGCGGGATCGTCGTTCATGCTGAACATGATGATGCGGGCCTCGGGCGCGCGCTCGAGGATACGGCGCGCGAGCTCGAATCCGGAGACGGTCGGCAGGTTGATGTCGATGATGCAGAGCTCGGGGCGTTCGACGATGAAGACGCACTCGCCGTCTTCGGCGTCGGCGGCCTCCAAAATCTCGATCTCACCCTCGTCGGCCAGCACGGCACGGCAGCCGGAGGCGACAATGGGATGATCGTCGACGATCAGAATGCGCATAGGCGTTCCCCGCGACAGCGCGTTTCCCGTGTTGGAATGTGCCTGTTTTGCGCCGCACGCTGCCGGCATGAGGAGCTGCGCGTCTCATGTGGCCTCATGCAACCCGGCTGGGATTGCTGTACGCTTCCGATTAGATATCCGGCGCTTCGCCTCTGTCAACGTTATCGGACAGGCGCGGGCATCCTTCGCGAGGCACAGGCGATACCAATGTGGCAAAATTTATCCTTGCGCGGGCGCATCAACCTCTTGCTGGCGCTGCTGCTGGCGCTCGGGCTCGCCGTCAATATCGGCCGGCAGGTCGCAGAGGCCGGGCCGCGCGTGCAGGCCGAGGACCAGAGCGTGATCCGCCTTGCCCGAGAGTTCATCGAGATGATCGTGGCGGATCTCAACGAGGCCCCCGACCCGGATGCCAGGCTCAACCAGATCGCGCGCGATCTCAGCCGCCTGCGCCACGTCAGCATCACGCTTCGGGACGCCGGCGGCCATCCGCTGACGCCCGCCCGGCTTGACGCCGACGCCGACACGCGCGCGCCGCCGGCCTGGTTCGTCGCCCTGGTTCATCCCGAGCAGACCGCCGTCAGCGTGCCGGTCTCGATCCGTGGCAAGCCCGCCTCGCTCGTGATCACCTCGCATCCCGACGACGAGATCGCCGAGATCTGGGACGGGATCGTGACCCAGCTCGAGGTCGGCTCGGTGATCGCGGTCGCGCTGTTCTTCCTGATGATGAACGTGGTCGGCCGGGCGCTGGCACCGCTCCAGTCTCTGGCGGAGGCAATGGGGAAGCTCGAGGGCGGACATTACGATGCCCGTGTCGCGCCGGGCGGCGCGCCGGAGCTCGCCGCGATCTGCACCAAGCTCAACCACCTTGCTGCGACGCTTGGTGAGGCGGTCGAGGACAAGCGGCGTCTTGCCGAGCGCGCGGTGTCGCTTCAGGATATGGAGCGCAAGGAGATTGCCCGCGAGCTCCATGACGAATTCGGGCCCTACCTGTTCTCGCTGCGCGCGCATGCGAGCGCGCTGGCGAAGCTGGCGGACGGACGCGACCCGAGTGCGGATGCCGTGCGAAAACATGGCAGCGCCATGCTGGAGCAGATCAATGCACTGCAGCAATTCAACCGCCGCGTGCTGGAGCGCCTTCGGCCCGTGGGCCTTGCCGAGCTCGGCTTGCGCAAGGCGCTCGAATCCCTGTCGCGGCTATGGCGGCAGTCGCATCCTGACGTCGCGATCGAGACCGTGATCTCGCCGGCGCTCGGGCCGACCGGCGAGACGGCCGATCTCACCATCTATCGTATCGTGCAGGAGGCGCTCACCAACGTATTCCGCCACGCCGGTGCGACCGCGGTCAATGTCGTCATCGAGCCGGTGGAGCAGATGACTCACGACGGCCGCGGCTGCGCCCGGGTGCGGGTCAGCGACAACGGCCGCGGTATGGAGCCGGGGCAGAAGCTCGGCTTCGGCCTCGTCGGCATGCGCGAGCGGATCCTGGCGCTGGGCGGCACGCTCAACGTCGTCTCCGGCGATGCCGGCCTGACCGTGGAGGCCTTGGTTCCAACTGCCTCGTCCTGATCTGAATGTGACGTCTACGACCTCGGGGAGAGCTCGAAATGCCGAAATTTGGCCGATGGATGGTCTCAATTCTGGCTGTCGGGATGGTGTCGGGATCTGCGCTGGCGGCTTCCCGCGGTGATCCGGTCAAGAAGTTCGATACCGACAGCGACGGGACGCTGGACCATATCGAGGTCAGGAAGGCGGCGACGGCGCTTTTCGCCAGGCTCGACCCGGATCACGACGGCACGCTAGACGTGCGGGAGTTGCGGGGCAGATTATCCGCCAAAGAGATAGCGGCAGCAGATCCCGACCACGATGGAACGCTCTCGGTGAATGAATATCTCGCCGTCGTCTCGCAGCGCTTCGACGCAGCCGATCCGGATCACGACGGAACGCTGGATGGGAGAGAATTGAAGACGTCTGCGGGGCGCGCGCTGCTTCGGCTGCTGCAATAGACCAGGTGGTCGCGCGTCAGTTCGACCTGTCTGCGCCGCCGGCAAGATCGCGCGCCCGGCGGAGCAGGTCGCTCGTGCGTCGGATACCGAGCTTGGTCCTCGCCTGCTTGATCAGCCGGGCGACGGCCCGGGGCGTGATGACCAGCTCTTCGGCGATAGCAGAATAGGAATTTCCCTGGCCAAGCAGGCTGAGCGCCTCTCGTTCTCTGCGCGTCAGTGTGGCGACCTTGCCGGAGTCGACGTGATCGGGCAGGGGCACGCCGCGCAAATTGATCCGCTCGTCGACATAGCGATGGCCGAGCCTGACCTGACGCACCGCCTTTGGCAGTTCGTCCGGCGGAGAGTCCTTCAGCAGATATCCGATGGCTCCCGCCTTGATCGCGGACGCCACGATATTTGCGTCCGCATGCATGCTGAAAACCAGGATGCGGGCGAGCGGCGCATCCGAGGAGATGCGGTGCAGCAAGTCGACGCCGCCGAGTGCTTCCCCGGGAAAGGTCAAATCGAGGATGACGACTCCGGGCCGGTGCTCCAGAAATGCTTCATAGCCGCTCGGCACATCGCGCGCAGCGACTACGTCCTCGACGTCCCCCAGCACGATGCGACAGGCTTCGGCAATGATGGGATGGTCGTCGACGACGAGTATGGGGCTCAAGGGATATCTCTGAAAGGCATGATGTTTCAAAGGATTGAGGCGTGTGGCGAGCGTCGGGTGAGCCGGCTGCGGCAATGCCTGCCGCAGCCGTATCGCCGCGTCACTTCTTCGGCCGTATTGCGTCGGCCGTGCCCTGGATGAAAGCTTGAATCTTCACGACATCGGCTTCCGTCAGCTTGCCCGTGAAGTCCGGCATGCCCTTGTCGCGGAACGGTCCCTTGAACACGATGTTCTTGAGGTTGGCGATTTCCTCCGCCGGCACGTAGCCGAGGTTGCGGACGTTGCCGCCCTTGTCGACGCCGGGTACGCCATGGCAGGTGGCGCAGGCGGCGACATAGAGCGCCGTTCCTTCGGGCACGTCCTTCGGATCGTACTTCACGCCCTGGAGCAGGCCTTCGGTCTGGTACTTCACGAACTCCGGCAGCGGGGCCTTGCCGTTGAGCGCGAACGTGTAGACCGTCCCGGGACTTTGCCGCTCGGTCGCCCGTTGCGCCATGCCATAGACTCCGCCCCAGCCGACGGCAATCGAGACATACTGCACGCCATCGAGCATGTAGGTCGAAGCCGCGGCGACGACGCCGGTGCCGGTCGGTGTTTCCCACAGCGTCTTGCCCGTCGTGGCGTCATAGGCGACGAAGCGTCCATCCGCGGTGCCCTGGAACACCAGGTTTCCGGCCGTGGTCAGCGTGCCGCCGTTCCATGGCGAGGGGTATTCGACGCGCCAGGCTTCCTTCTGCTTGACCGGATCCCATGCGACGAGGCGTCCGAACGGAAGACTCTTGGGCGGCTCTCCGTTGAGCACGAAGCCGACATTCCAGCCGGTGGCGCCGCCGAATTTGCCCGGCGTTGCGGCATTCTGCTTGAACTTCTTTTCCGGAATGAGGTTCAGCGGCACGTTCTGCGCCGGCAGATAGACCAGCCCGGTTTGCGGGTTGAACGACATCGGGTGCCAGTTGTGGGCGCCGTAGGGTCCCGGGATCGAGTCATAGGCCGCGTCGCCGCGCGCGGCCGGCACCTCGACCGGGCGGCCGTTGGCGTCGTAGCCGGTGGCCCAGTTCACATCGACGAAATTCTTCGCCGAGATGAACTTGCCGTTGGTGCGGTCGATCACGAAGAAGAAGCCGTTCTTGGGCGCGTGCAGGATGACCTTGCGCGGCGCGCCATCGATGCTGATGTCGGCGAGTATCATCGGCTGGGTCGAGGTGTAGTCCCAGTGATCGCCGGGCGTCTCCTGATAGTGCCAGGCTACGGATGAATGACTCGCGATCAGATCGCGATGTCGAGCCAAGGATTGCACGAAGGTCTTTCGCGAGGTTCGGCAAAAAGTCTCGCGGCGGCCGGGAATAGTTCCCGGTCGCGCCCGATGAGGCTCGCCTACGCCGTTGGACGGGTCGGGAATAATTCCCGATTTGGTCGGGAATTCGTGCGCCGGACCGGGCGGACCTTTTACGGCTGGTGCTCTTCGGCTGTTGGCCTGTATCGTTCGCGTAACCGGCGGGGAACCGAGAGAGCCGGACGATACGGGTGGAGGCGGGCAAGAATGGGCGTTCGTGGTCTGGTCATCATTTCAGTTTCCACGGGAATGGTTGTTGCGACCAGCGCGATGGCTGCGCAGGACGAGGAGACCAACATCCAGAACCTGCCGCCGGTCGAGGTGGCGGCGCCGCCGCCTGCGGCGGCGAGGCGCGTCGCACCGGCGCGACCGGTCGCGCGCATAGGGGCGCCGGGGTCAGCCAGCCCCAGGACACGCCTTTACGTCTACCCCACCGCGCCGGGCACGGGCAGGGGTCTCGACGTCGACAAAGTCCCGTCGGCGATCAATGCTGTTGATGCCAGCCAGATCAAGCGGACGGGTTCGCTGAACGTCACAGATGCGCTGCGCGACTACGTGCCGGGCGTCAACATCAGCGAAGTCACCGGCAATCCGTTCACGCCCGATGTCGAGTTCCGCGGCTTCGTAGCCTCCCCCGTGACCGGCACCCCGCAGGGCCTTGCCGTCTACCAGAACGGCGTCCGCATCAACGAGGCGTTCTCGGACGCCGTCAATTGGGATCTGATCCCCACTGCTGCGATCAGGTCGGTGACGCTGGTGACCAACAACCCCGCCTTCGGTCTCAACGCGCTGGGCGGCGCGATCAACCTGCAAATGAATGACGGCTTCACCTATCAGGGCGCCGAGATCGACATGATGGGTGGCTCGTTCGGGCCGCATCCAGGGCTCGGCCCAATGGGGCAAGCAGGTCGACAAGAACTACGCCGTCTATGCCGCGCTCGAAGGCTTGCACGACAACGGCTTTCGTAATTTCTCTCAATCGGACGTACGGCGCTTCTACGGCGACGTCGGTTACAAGGCCGGCGACAGCGAATTCCACGCCAACATGGGGGTCGCCAAGAACAATTTCGGCGCCAGCGCCACCGTCCCGGCCGAGTTGCTGGATAAATATTGGGGCGCGACCTACACCACACCGCAGACCACCGCAAACCGCGTCGGCTATCTCAACCTGACCGGAAAGGTCGACGCGACGCCGACCTGGACGCTCGAGGGCACTGCCCATGTGCGCAGGTTCGAGCAGAACATCGTCGACGGCAATCCAACCGACGTGGAGGAGTGCGCTGCAGATGCGGCGCTGCTCTGCTTCGGCGACGACACCACACCTGCCAACGGCGCGGGCGGCGTGCAACTCGCCAACCCCTTCGCACCGGGAACAATTTTGGGCGCGATCGACCGGAGCTCGACCCGTTCGACTACGTTCGGCGTGTCGGGGCAGGCCACCAACACCGATCAACTGTTCGGCCACGACAACCGCTTCGTGATGGGCGCAACCTATGACGCCAGTACCACGCGCTACAACGCCAGCTCCGAGATCGGCTCGATGGGAGAGAACTACGTCGTCAGCGGTAGCGGTGTCTTCCTGGGGGCGACTCCCACGGCAGATCCCGTTGCCGGCCCCGTCTCGTTGCGGACCGTCAATCAATACAACGGCCTCTACGCGATGGATACGTTCAACGTCACGGACGCCTTCGCGATCACGGGCGGCGGCCGCTTCAACGCGGCGCGGATCACGCTCGAAGACCAGCTCGGGACCGCGCTGAACGGCGATCACACCTATACCCGATTCAATCCGATGATCGGCGGCACCTACAAGATCACGCCGGGTTTGACCGCCTATGCCGGCTATTCCGAGGCCAACCGCGTGCCGACGCCGCTCGAGCTCGGCTGCGCGGATCCCGCCCGGCCCTGCCTCATCGCGGCCTTCCTGGTTGCAGATCCGCCGTTGAAGCAGGTCGTCTCCAAGACCGTGGAGGCCGGCTTCCGCGGCACCAGGGAGCTGAATATCGGCACTCTCGGATGGAAAATCGGCGGCTTTCGCGCCACCAACCATGACGACATCGTAGCGGTGCCCGCCGTCGGGCGGACGGGCTTTGGCTATTTCACCAATGTCGGCCGGACACGGCGGCAAGGGTTGGAAGCGGAGGTCAACATCAAGTCGCCCACGCTTCAATTCCAGGCGAGCTACGCCTTCGTCGATGCGCGCTTCCTTGATCCGCTCGAACTCGGCTCGGAAAGCCCGTTCGCCGATGACGCCCCCGAGACCATCCAGGTCAGACCCGGCAACCAGATCCCCGCGATCCCGCGCCACCGCGTCAAGGTCGGCGTCGACTACGCCGTGACCGATGTCTGGAAGGTCGGCGGCAACGCGCTATACGTCTCCAGCCAATACATCGTTGGCGACGAGTCGAACCAGTTCGCGAAGCTGCCGTCCTATACGGTGTTCAATCTCCACACGTCTTACCAGGTGACGAAGAACATCCAGCTCTACGGCCGCGTCGACAACGTGTTCGACAAGCGCTACGCCACTTACGGCCAGTTCTTCGACCGCGAGGCCCTGCCCAACTTTACCAATGGCGGCGCGGAGTTCGTCGACCCGCGCTCGCTGAGCCCGGCGAGGCCGCGCGCGTTCTATGCGGGCATGCGCGTGACGTTCTAAAGCGTGATCCGGAAAAGTGCGCAGCGGTTTTCCGAAAAGATCACGCCTAAACAACAACTTAAAGCGCGATGACGATTAGTCCTAATCGCATCGCGCTTTAGGCGCATACGAAGCGCGGCGGATTCAATATCGCCGCAGGACTCAAAGCGCGGTGCGACTGGATGATTCGTTGTCGCGCTTTGGGTTATTCTTCGAGCATGACCTTTTCGGAAGGCAGCTCACCTTTCCCGATCATGATCTAAACTAGGCCAATCCCAGGCCACCATCGACTGCGAGAACTTGGCCCGTCATCCATTGCGAGGCGGGACCTGCAAGCTGCACGATCCATCGCGCAATGTCGTCGGGAACGCCGCGACGACCGAGCGGAATTCGCGCGCGCTCTTCGTCCTTGACGGCTTCTGCAGCTTCCGCGGACAGCCCCATCATTCCGGTCAAGGCGCCGGATTCGGTCGGACCGGCCGCGATCGCATTCACCCTTATTCCAAGTGGCGCTAGTACCCACTTTTCTTGGAACGTGAGTCGTGATTCAAGGTCGGGATGATACCCGAAGCAAGAGAAGTCCACCTTTCGAGGAAAGATCGCAAGGTGCTTGAGGCGTGCTGTCGCTCACCGGTGACGTTGCAGCGCGATTTGAAGCGGGCGCGGATAGTTCTGTTGGCGGCGGATGGGCGCAGCACCCGGTCGATCGCCAAGGAAGTTGGGGTCCAGCCCGGATTGTCAGCCTTTGGCGGCATCGCTATGCCGACCATGGCCTTGAAGGGCTGCAAGACAAGCCGCGGCCTGGCAAGCAGCCGATCTATACGAAGACGACCGACAAGCGGATTCTGAAGCTGCTGGATAAGCCGCCACCGCAAGGGTTTGCGCGCTGGACCGGCCCCCTGCTGGCCGAGGCGCTGGGCGATGTCGATGTCCAATATGTCTGGCGGTTCCTGCGCAGCCACAAGATTGACCTGGTGGCTCGCAAGTCCTGGTGCGAGAGCAACGACCCGAACTTTACGGCCAAAGCCGCCGATGTTGTCGGTCTCTATGTCGCGCCGCCGGCGAAGGCCATTGTGCTGTGCGTGGACGAGAAGCCCTCGATCCAGGCTTTGGAGCGAGCGCAGGGTTATCTGAAGTTGCCCAATGGCCGCGCCTTGACCGGCCAAAGCCACGATTACAAGCGGCATGGCACCACAACATTGTTTGCGGCGCTCGAAGTCGCCACCGGAAAGATCATCGCGACCCATTCAAAACGCCGGCGCCGCGTCGAGTTTCTCGATTTCATGAACAGCGTCACCGCGGCTTTTCCGAACCGCAAGCTTCACGTCATCCTCGACAACCTCAACACCCATAAAAAGAACGAGGACTGGCTCAAGGCCCACCCCAACGTGCAATTTCATTTCACGCCGACAAGTGCGTCATGGCTCAATCAGGTCGGAGTATGGTTTTCCATCTTGCAGGGGCAGTCGCTCAGCGGCACCTCCTTCACGAGCCTCAAGCAGCTTCAGGAACACATCGATGCCTACGTCAACGCATACAACGACAGAGCCGAGCCCTTCGTCTGGACCAAGAAAAAGGTCCGTCAACGCCGTTTCAAAGGCCGCCGTATCACTCAGCTCTGATTCCGGGTACTAGCCCGTCTTATTCGCGAGAGGGCGCCTGAGAGGCTGGCGAGCGTGGTGTAAAGCGCTGATGCGGCGTAGGATTCGGTTGCGAAGCCACCCCATCACCTTCAACCGCGAACGCCACGCCCGCCATGACCGATGATACGATTTCAGACCACTATCGAGAAGCAAGAATTCAACACAAATAAAACCTCTGCCTCGCGCTCGATCTCTTCATGCTTGATAGTCTCGTTTCGGAGGCTGAGCACCTACCGCGTCTAATAGGCCGCTCGCGCCGGTTTCTTTGGACGCGGCACGACCGCGACTCCACGTTTCGGCACAGAAATGATCGGGAGTCACTCAATCTTTCTTCAACTTAACCCGTCTTATTCGTAAGAGTGCGCCTGAGGGGTAAAGCGCTGATGCGGCGTAGGATTCGGTTGCGAAGCCAACCCCATCACCTCCAACCGCGAACGCCACGCCCGCCATGACCGACGATACGATTCCGCCCTTCTCGTTTCCAGCCGTTCACGCCAAGAAAGTCACAGCTGCCTTCGATGGTGGGCGCCTAACCTCGAACGGGGGCGTGATGCTTCTGGCGATGGCCGAGCGGCGTCTCGGTTTGGCCAACAATCTGGCCCGGGTGTTCCCGGATCGGCGCGATCCGACGCGGGTCGTGCACAGCCTGGTCGATATGTTCCGCGCTCGCATGTTCGCGATCTGCTGCGGCTACGAGGACGCCGACGACCTCGATCATCTGAGGTCCGATCCGGCATTCAAACTGGCCTGCGGTCGCCTACCGGACACGGGCCGGGATTTGTGTTCCCAGCCGACGCTGTCGCGGCTGGAGAATGCTCCGCGCCTGCGCGACGTGATCCGGCTGACCTACACTTTGGTCGACGCATGGATGGATAGCTACCCGCGCGAGCCGGCATCCGTCACGCTCGACATCGATGATACCTGCGACGTCGTCCACGGCCATCAGCAGCTCTCGCTGTTCAACGCTCATTATGACGAACGCTGCTTCCTGCCGATCCACGTCTACGACACGGAGAAGAGCCGGCCCGTGGCCGTCGTGCTGCGGCCCGGCAAGACGCCGGGCGGCGTCGAGGTGCGTGCCCATCTGCGCCGCCTGGTACGGCATATCCGGACGCGATGGCACAACACGCAAATTACGTTCCGTGGCGACGGGCACTATGCCCGGCCGGAGGCAATGGCGTGGTGCGAGACCAACGGCATCGACTACATCTTCGGTCTGTCCGGCACCAAGCCTCTCGCCAGAAAAGTCGACGAGGTCGCCGACGACATCCGCACGCGACGCGCCATCGAGAACCTGCCGGTTCTGCGTGGCTATACCGAGACGCGCCACAAGGCAAAGTCCTGGGATCGCGAACGGCGCACTGTCGCCCGTATTGAGGCGACGATGCTCGGCCTCGACATCCGCTTCGTCGTCACCAGCCTCGATGTCGGCTCGGCCGAGTGGATCTACGACAGCCTGTATTGCGCGCGCGGCCAAGCCGAGAATCTGATCAAGCTGCATAAGACGCAGCTCGCCTCCGATCGCACCAGCTGCCGTTCGGCGCTCGCCAACCAGGTCCGTCTCGTGCTCCATACGGCCGCTTATTGGCTGATGCTGACCGTGCGCGACGCCATTCCCAAAGCCCGGGAATTGGCCGCTGCCGAGTTCGCGACGCTGCGTCTTCGGCTCTTGAAAATCGCCGCCCGTGTCGTCGAGACCACGAGCCGCATTCGCCTTGCGTTTGCCGCGGCATGTCCCGAAGCCGACCTGATCTGCGGCTTGCCCGGCGCGCTGCTGCCGCTCGGTCCTTGACCGGCGGGGCGTCCGCCCCCGTTCGCCCAACCCATCCCTCAAGCGCGTTGCAAAGTACCGGTCGTCAGGCGGCGAAAAGCCGAAGGCAATCCTGTGCGCCTCGTCAGACAAGATGTGCGGCCGCATCAATCGGGCCCAAAAGCCGCACTCTCACGAATAGGACGGGCTAGCTCGAGTGCCCAGCAGCGGGTCAGGTGTTCCAGCGCCGCCTTGCTCGCGGCGTAGTGGGACAGTCCCGCGGCCGGCCGGTGACCAAACGTCGAGGAGATGTTGATGATGGTGCCCCGCGTAGACTGCAGGTGAGGAAGGGCGGCGCGGGCCAGCAGGCTCGGACCGACCACATTGACGGAAAATATGTCCGCGATCCGCTCGGCCGCGACATCCGACAACGGAAGGATGGCTCCGGCGCCGGCGTTGTTGACGAGCGTGTCCAGCCGGCCCCATCTGCCGATCGCCTCGGCGATGGTCCGCTCGGCGTCTTCTGCGGAAGCGGTATCCGCAATCAGGCCCGCGATGTTCTGATGCTCCGCCATCGTATTCTCAATAGGCCCGGCACGACGGCCGGTGATGAGCACCTTGTCGCCCTGGTTGGCGAAACGGAGAGCTGCGGCTCGACCGATGCCGGAACTGCCGCCCGTGATGATCACGACTTTGTTTTCTTGCATGTTCGTTCGCGTGGTTGCGCCGTTCGAAATCGCCGGAGCGACCGTAGACCAACGCTTCGGCTTCGACGGCTCAGTGCATGTGGAGTCCCAGGGCGCAAACTCATCGCGATGAGCGCGCGCCCCGGTTTGGATTCGGTCCGGCAAGCGCTCAATAGTCCCAGGACACGGGCACCCAGCGGAAAGCGTCGCCGGCGACCGCGACATGACCGACCGACGGGAACGGCATATGCGTGGCCACCAGCAGCTCGCGGTTCGCCGCAAGCTCCCGCAAAAGGTTCACTCTGACGCGGGCGGCTTCCTCGGGATCGTGTTCGAAGCCGTTGTGCCAGTCAGGGTGTTCGAACCCGACGGTGAACACGAGGTCGCCGGCGAATGTCAGTCGCTCGCCGCCGGAGGTCAGGCGGACCACGCTGTGCCCGGGGGTGTGACCGCCGGTGCGGCAGACCGCCACCCCCGGCGCGACCTCGAATTCGGCTTCAAACGTCCGGAGCTGGTTGTGATATTCGTGCGCGAACCGCTTGGCCGTCTGTCGAAGTGCGTCGGGGAATCCCGGTGGCATGGAGACGCGGGAGAAATCGGGCGACTCCCAGAACTTGACTTCGGCGGCTGCCACATGGATCCGCAGGTCCGGACGCAGCCGGTCTTTCACGCCTTCGACGAGCAGCCCGCCGACATGGTCCATGTGCATGTGGGTCAGCACCACGTCGGTCACGGATGCCAGATCGATCCCGGCGGCCTCCAGTCGCTTGACCAGTTGCCCGGCTCGCGGGAGGTGCAGGTCCGGGTCCAATCCGAGCCCGGCGTCGATCAGAATGGTCTGCTCTCCACTGCGCACCACGACCACGTTCAACGCCCAGTCGAACGCGTCCGGCGGCAGGAACATGTCATCCAGCCAGGCCGCGCGGACCGCGGGGTCGGCATTGTGCGCCATCATCTCGGCGGGCAGCGGCAGCACGCCGTCGCTGACCACCAGCACGTCGATGTCGCCGACCTTCAATGCATAGCGCGACGGGACAAGCTCTTCGGGCTTCGATGTCGCGGGGTAGGAGGTGTTGTGCAGGTTCATGTTGATCTCCTGTTTCAATGCTTCTGGCTGGTCTTGGTCGATCCGGTCGCGCAGCCAGCGAGCGCGGCCGTCATCGCGTCGTGCGTTAGAGGCTGGTCACGCGTTCCGGATCGGCAGACGCGAGCGCAGCGGCGCGTTCGGCCTTCGGCGGGTAGATCCAGACCGTGTTGATCTCCTGCTTCGTCTTCTTGGCGACATCACCGACCATCTCGACCTTGCGATCCCAGCCGCGGGTGAACAGGGCGCCGGCTTCGCCGAGATCGAGACAGGTGACGTAGGCCTTCTGGTGGTAGGGCCTGGTCGGAACGCCGAGCAGTTCGGCGGCGGCATTGTTGCCCGCAAAGGCGCCCATGCGCGTGGCGTGCTGGCACGACATCAGTGCGTAATTGCCCTCGTCGTCGCAGGCGGCGCGGGCCGCATCGCCGGTCGCGAAGACGCCCTCGACGCCTGGCACCCGCAGACAGCGATCGACCAGCAGCCGGCCGAAATTGTCGCGCTCGGCGGGGATTTGCGCCGTCAGAGGGGCGGCACGAATACCCGCCGCCCAGATCACGGTTTCGGCTTCGATGTGTTCGCCGCTGGACAGCGTGACGCCGGACTCGTCGAGCGAGGCGACGCCGGCACCGAGGCGGGTCTCCACGCCGAGCTTGTGGAGGGCGCTCTCGATGACCGGCCGCGGACCTGTGCCCATGTCGGGTGCGATCGCGCTGTTGCGCTCGACGATGATGACGCGAGTCCTGGCATTCGGGCCGAGGATTGCGCGGAGCCGCGCCGGCATTTCGGTGGCCGCCTCGATGCCGGTGAAGCCGCCGCCGGCGACGACGACCGTGTCGCGTCCGTTCGCGGCCGGCCGCTTGGCAAGGCCATGCAGGTGCCTGTCGAGCGCGATCGCATCGCCGAGCGAGTCGACGCTGAACCCGTGCTCGGCAAGACCCGGGATGTTCGGGCGGAACAGCCGGCTGCCGGTGGCGACCACGAGCCGATCGTAGGAGAGAGCTGGCCCCGCAAATTCGGACAGTAGCTTGAGTGGATTTTCTGCCTGACAGCGGCGAGGATTCTTGCTGCGAATCAGGAGCGAAGATGACGAAGAAGAGCCGCCGGACGCATTCTCCGGCATTCAAGGCGAAGGTTGCTTTGGCTGCGGTCAAAGGCGACAAGACACTGGCGGAGCTGGCGCAACTGTTTGATGTTCATCCGAACCAGATCACGATCTGGAAAAACCAGCTCCTGGAAGGCGCCGCCGGCGTGTTTGGGCATGACAAGACATCGGCCGAGACGCCGGTCGATTTGAAGGCGTTACATGCCAAGATCGGCGAGCTGGCGTTGGAAAACGATTTTTTGTCCGGCGCGCTCACCAAGGCGGGCCTGCTGAGCGCAAAGCGATGATCGACCGCGATCATGATCTTTCTATCGTGCGCCAGGCGAAGGTCCTGAAGCTGGCTCGCAGCACGGTCTACTATGAACCTCGGCCAGTTTCGGCCGAGGACCTTGCCTTGATGCGTCGGCTCGATGAGCTGCATCTCGATTATCCCTTCGCGGGAGCGCGTATGCTGCGATCGTTGCTGCGGCGGGAGGGCGTATACGCCGGTCGCCGCCACATCGCGACGCTGATGAAGCGCATGGGGATCGAGGCGGTCTATCGTCGCCCGAACACGAGCAAGCCGGCTCCGGGTCACAAGATCTACCCGTACCTGTTGCGCGGATTGAAGATCGAGCGGCCCGACCATGCGTGGGCAATGGACATCACCTACATTCCGATGCGGCGTGGCTTCGTCTATCTCGCGGCGGTCGTCGATGTGTTCAGCCGACGGGTCCTGGCCCATCGCGTCTCGATCACAATGGAGGCGGCCTTCTGCGTCGAAGCGGTCCAGGAGGCGTTGGCGAAGCACGGCAGGCCCGAGATTTTCAACACGGATCAGGGCAGCCAGTTCACCAGCCTCGAGTTCACCGATGTGCTGCTGGACGCGAAGATCGCCATCAGCATGGACGGCAAGGGCGCCTGGCGCGACAACGTGTTTGTCGAGCGGCTCTGGCGCACGGTCAAATACGAAGAAGTATATCTCCGCGCCTACGACAGCGTGTCCGAGGCGCGAGCGTCAATTGCCAAGTATCTGGCCTTCTACAATCAGGGACGCCCTCACTCGAGCCTTGACGGGCGCACGCCCGACGAGGCTTACTTCGGCACGCAAGCTATGGTGATGGCCGCATGACCGTCGCCGACGGTTTTGTCGTCGCTCTGGTCGGGCTACGCCCTCCCGACGCAACGACAAAACCGTAAAGCCCCGCGTTCAGCATAACCCGGCAGGAATCCACTTAAATCCAGCGGGGCGCTGTCCAAACAACCGGGGCCAGCTCTGAGAGCGTCTTCTTGGTTCCCTGCGCCGTGGCGATCCTCACCATGCGGGATTGGGTTCCAACCGTCTCGACGCTGCCCTGAACATAGGTGACGTCGATCGCCTCGAGCACATCGAGGAGCGGTGCCGTCAAGGTCTCCGGATTCTTCTCGTAGAGCCGCGGCCGGACGACCAGCGTCGGTTCGGGTGCGACCAGCGTGATCTCGAGTTCGTCGGGCGAGACGCCCTGGATCTCGCGCAGGCGGGCGGCGGAAAGGGCGGCGTACATGCCGGGAGCTATCGCTGAAAGTTGGTGACGGCGGGAATCGGGAAGGCGGCATATCGTGGGGGTGCTTGACGCCTCCACTTCTCCACCGAAGGAGCGATATGCCGTGTCCAACGATAACGTCACCAAGCTGATTCAGCCAGGAGTGTTCGACGACCAACTCACCGAAATCTTGCGTAACGGGGCCCGCGCTCTGTTGGCGCAGGCGGTCGAGGCCGAGGTCGCGGACTTTCTCGGCAAGCATGCCGATGTGAAGACCGAGGACGGCCAGCAGCGTGTGGTCCGCCACGGTCACCTGCCGGAGCGCGAGGTGATGACCGGGATCGGTCCAGTCTCCGTCCGCCAGCCGCGTGTGCGCGATCGCGAGGCCGCCGCCGCCGATCCCGACCGTATCCGGTTCTCGCCATCGGTCGTGCCGCCCTACATGCGGCGGTCGAAGTCGATCGAGACGCTGCTGCCGATCCTCTATTTGAAGGGGATCTCGACCGGCGACTTCTCCGAGGCGCTGGCGGCGCTGCTCGGCAAGGATGCTGCCGGGTTGTCGGCATCCGCCGTTGGTCGCCTGAAGGACGGCTGGCTCGACGAGTACGCCGCGTGGCAAAAGCGCGATCTTTCGGCCAGGCGCTATGTCTACATCTGGGCCGATGGCATCCATCTCGAAGCTCGCCTCGAGGACGAGAAGCAGTGCATCCTGGTGCTGATCGGCGCGACGCCGGAAGGCCGCAAGGAACTGGTCGGCTTCACCGATGGCGCCCGCGAGAGCGCGCACGATTGGCGCGATCTGCTGCTCGATCTGAAGCGGCGTGGGCTCGACGTGTCGCCGCGGCTCGTCATTGCCGACGGCGCGCTCGGGTTCTGGAAGGCCGCCGGTGAGGTCTGGCCGACAACGCGCGAGCAGCGCTGCTGGGTGCACAAGACCACCAACGTGCTCGCCAAGCTGCCAAAGAGCCAGCAGCCGAAAGCCAAACGCGCGCTGCAGGAGATTTGGATGGCGGAGTCCAAGGCCACCGCCGAGCTGGCATTCGACGCCTTCATCGAGAGCTACACACTCAAATACGAAAAGGCGGCCGACTGCCTCGGCAAGGATCGGGACACGCTGCTGGCTTTCTACGACTTCCCCGCCGAGCACTGGAAACACCTGCGGACGACCAATCCCATTGAAAGCACCTTCGCCACCGTGCGCCACCGCTCGATCCGATCGAAGGGTTGCCTGTCCAACAGGACGGCGCTCGCGATGGTCTTCAAACTGGCCGAGGCCGCGCAGAAAAGTTGGCGTCGACTCGATGGTCACAACCAGTTGCCAAAACTCGTGCTCGGTGTGACATTCAACGACGGGATTGAGGTCATCGCCAAGCACGGCTGACCGTGAGCCCAAAACCGCCGCCGCCTGACCGGCCCGGCCGTCACCAAAATTTGGCGATAGCTCATGCCGGCGAAGCCGGCGCCGATGATGACTAGTCGCATTGACGGTCTCCTTTGGTTGATCTTCCTGGGCACAGGCGCGTTGCCGCTGCCGCCGCGGGTTTGCGGCAAGTCCTGTCGCGGTCAGCGACGACGCGAATGATTGAAGCGAGCTTGCTGACGCCTATTGGAGCGGGCAGCCGGTCGGCCAGTCCTGACGAAAGACGATCGACCGCGCGGACTTGCGGCTCCAGTCCTGGTAGGGAAGGCGGAAGCTGTCCCCGCTGATCACCGAAATCACCGGGTGGGCGTGTTGTGCGGATTGCGGCGGGATGTCGTCACCTGTTGCTGAAGTGAGGCGAACAGTCAGCGTAAGTCCGTACACGACCGCGGTGGCGAGACCCTTGCGTGATGAGGTGATGGCCAACCGGTGGACAAAGTCTTTCCCGATCATCATTTGCCTCCGTCATGGGATTGGACATGGTGACGGTCTAACCGATCAGGCGTGCCGCTGCCCCAGAGCGATTGCTGTTGCCATCGAGCGATTGCTGCTAACGCATGCGCCTGCGCCATTCGCTCGGCGTTTCGCCGGTGAGCTTCCTGAAGGCCGCGGCGAACGCCGTCTGCGAGGAATAGCCAAGTGCCGCAGCGATCGAGACGACCGGGTCGTCGCTCTCCCGTAGCATGTTCATGGCCTGCTCGAGCCGGTGTTGGCGCAGCCAGGCATGCGGCGAGAGCCCGGTGCTCTCCTTGAAGGCGCGGCAGAAGTGAAAGCGCGAGAGGCCGGCATCGGACGCCAGCGCATCGAGGGAGACGTCCGCATCGCTGTCCGAGCGCAACCGTTCGATCGCGCGGAGCAGGACCTTCGGCGACAGCCCGCCCATGGTCGGTTGGAACGTGGCCGGAGCACCCGTGTGCGCAGCCAGGACGCGCGTGGCAAGAAGATCCGTCACCTGGTGCCGGAACAGGGTGTCGAGGACCCCATTGCCTTCGAGCGCATCCGCTGCGCTCAAGAGCAGTCGGGACGTAATGGGGTCAGGGTGCGCGGTCCGCTCCAGCAGGTCGGTCGCTCCTGTGATCCCGGCTTCGCCGGCAACGCGCTTCAGTGTCGCATTCGGAAGGTAGAGCTGAACGACATCAACGGGCTTCGGAATGTCCCATCGTGAGCTCGATCCTTCCGGGATGATGATCACGACTCCAGGACGAAACGTGCCGATCGAAACCGATTTTCCCGACCGGCGCTCCATGCGCTGCATCACGCCGTTATAGGCCATGATCACGTGGTGGCTCATGGGTTCGACGACGTCATGCAATGGATCGTGTTTCCAGTGCGCGATCCCGGCGCCGGAGGCGTCCAGCGCCATGCGGGTCGGTTCAGTCCCGAGCACCCGCGCCATCTCCGCCTCGGCGGTGCGTCGCTCGGACATGGCGATGTCGACGGGTTGTGCGCTGGGCAGGGGTGGCTGGCCCCTGGACGGGTGATTGCGCATGAGTGCGGTGCTCCCGGTCATGTCGTGGCTCCTTCTGATCGCTTGCTGCTTCAGATCAGGTGCCCGTGCTTTTACGGGTCGGCGCGAGTTCTATGCGGCGCAGAGGCTCCGGGTCTTGCCTGGAACGGTTCTGTTTTGCCCGATCCTGCTCCGGGCAATCGTGCGGTTGCACGAATGCACGATGAGCGACGTTGAGCTGTCGCCCGGCGCCGCGGGCTTGGCGCCGCCCTTAACCGATCAGAAACCATGGAAAATGATCTGAAAATTGTAATGAAACTGCTCGGTCTTCTGCGCGTCGGTTTGCCGGAGGGCCCGTCTGATGACAGAACGCCAGTTGAGAGAGCAGGAATTCCTGATCGCGCGTTACCGGCATTTGGAGCGCGAAGTCACCGACCCGCTTGCCGCGCATCTGCTTCACAGCATCATCGAGGAGCTTGAGGCCGAGCTGCGTAAGGAAAGACCGGATTGGCACGGGCACGGCCATTAACGGTTTCTTGGCATTAAATCGTGCCAATGGTCCGCGTGGGAATACCAGGAGAGACTGCTCCCATGCTGAAGGACGGCACCTACGCGGCGTGGTACAGGACGCCCCTCGACCAGGGTACCGGGATCGTCCATGTCGCAGACGGCCAGATTTGGGGCCGTGACAGCCTGATGACATATCACGGCTCGTGCTCGGTCGACGGCGAGCGCTTCACCGCGACCGTATCGACGAAGCGTCATACCGATGGGCGTTCAACGGTCTTTGGCGTTGAGGATGAGCTCACGCTGGACATCGAGGGACGCTGCCCCGGCAAGATCGCGAGCTACACCGCGACGGCACAACAGGTGCCGGGAATGATCCTTCATGGCACGCTCATCCTGACGGAACAGCAGCCGCCTGCACGCGAACAAGCCGAGCAGGTGCCGGCGTTCAATCCCGACAAGCTGCGAAAATTACCGAAGCGCTCGCGCTGATCGGACAGCAGCCGCGTCGGCTGGCCCGCATCCATATGTCGCGCCAAGGCCGCCAGTTTCTGCATCCGGCCTTCGCCAAAGCTTGCTTTTCAAACGGCCCGCGACTCGCCATTGTGCGTCCGCAACCACCGGAAGCGGAGAAGCATCCATGACGGACAAGGTCTCGCGTCGCCAGCTTGCGAAGATCGCGGGGCTGTCCGCAGCCGGGATGACTGGCGCGCTCGACGCAGCCGAAGCCAAGCCGGCCCGGCCGCTGCGCGGTGGAAGCAGCTTTCCGTCGGGCTTCGTCTGGGGCACGGCGACCTCGTCCTACCAGGTGGAAGGCGCGGTCGACGAGGACGGGCGAGGGCCGTCGATCTGGGACAAGTTCGTGCGCATTCCCGGCAAGATCGAGGACGGCACCACGGGCGACCGCGCAAATGAGCACTATCACCGCTACAAGGAGGACATCGCGCTCATCAAGGAGCTCGGCTGCAGGGCCTATCGCTTCTCGGTGGCCTGGCCGCGGCTGTTTCCGGACGGCGACGGCAAGCCCAACCCGAAGGGGCTCGACTTCTACAATCGTCTCGTCGACGAGCTCCTGAAGAACGGCATCGAGCCGTGGCTGACGCTCTATCATTGGGACCTGCCCCAATCGCTCCAGGACCGTTTCGGCGGCTGGCGTTCGACGGAAACCTGCAAGATCTTTGGCGATTACGCGGCCTATGTCGCCGAGCGACTGACCGACCGGGTCAGGAACGTGTTCACGCTGAACGAGAGCGGCCGCTTCGTCTATTTCGGTTACGGCATCGGCATCGACGCGCCGGGCCTGACGCTGCCGCAGGCCGATGTCAACCAGATCAGGCACAACAGCGCGCTGGCGCACGGGCTCGCGGTGCAGGCGGTGCGCGCCCATGGCCGCCGCGGCACCAGGGTGGGGCCGGCCGAGAACGTCGATGCCTGCGCCCCCGCGATCGACACGCCGGAGAACGTTCGCGCCGCGGAGATCGCGCTGCGCGAGATGAATGCCGGCTATCTCAACGTCATCATGACGGGGCGCTATACCGACGCCTTCCTGAAATTCGCCGGGCCCAACGCGCCGAAATTCACCGATGCGGAGCTCAAGATCATCTCCTCGCCGGTCGACTTCCTCGGCCTCAACATCTATGCGCCACAGAATTACGTCGTGGCCTCCGACCAGGGCGCGGGCTTCATGCCGCTGCCGATCCCGAAATCGTTTCCGCACATGAATTCGGATTGGCTGCGCGTCGGGCCCGAGACGATCTACTGGGTGCCGAAGCTGGCGGCAAAGATCTGGAAGACGGATGCGATCTATATCAGCGAGAACGGTGCATCCGGCGACGATGCGGTGACGCCCGACGGCAAGATCTACGACACCGACCGCATCATGTATCTGCGCAATTATCTCGCCCAGCTCCAGCGCGCCACCAGCGAGGGCGTGCCGGTGCGCGGCTATTTTCTCTGGAGCCTGATGGACAATTTCGAGTGGGTCTATGGCCTGAACAAGCGCTTCGGGCTCTACCACGTCAATTTCGACACCCAGGTTCGCACGCCCAAACTCAGCGCCAGCTTCTATCGCAACGTGATCGCGAAGAACGCGGCGGGCGTGTAGCTCTCCTCTCTTTCGAAGCCCGATCGCGCGCGGGGTCCGTCAAGCCCGGGCATGACGTTGCGGCGGCATCGTGCGGTCGGTTCGATTTTACGCGCGGCGGAAAATCGGGTGAGGGCGCAAACGCCGCGCATTGACTCCACTCCTCCCCTGATTCACAACGCCCTCAACATCCATAAACGAGAGGACAACGCCAATGGCTGACGCGCTGATCATCGATGCCTGCCGGACCCCACGCGGCATCGGCAAGGCCGGCAAGGGAGCGCTCTCCGGCATTCATCCGCAGCAACTGGGCGCAACCGTGCTGCGCGCGCTTGCCAATCGCACCGGCATCGATACGGCCGACGTCGACGACATCGTCTGGGGTTGCAGCGCGCAGGTCGCAACGCAAAGCGGCGATCTCGGCCGCATGTCCGCGCTCGATGCCGGCTATGACGTGCGCGCCAGCGCGGTGACGCTCGACCGCTTCTGCGGAAGCGGCATCACCAGCGTCAACATGGCCGCAAGTTCGATCATGGCCGGCGCCGAAGACCTCGTCATCGCCGGCGGCTGCGAGATGATGTCGATGGACGGACGCCGTGGCGGCGGTCCGATGATGATGGACGGCGGCAATCTCCGTCTGCGCGCGCGGCATCCGCAGTCGCATCAGGGCGTCTGCGCCGATGCGATCGCGACCATGGAAGGCATCACGCGAAGGGATGTCGACGCGCTCGGGCTGGAGAGCCAGAAGCGCGCCGCGCATGCGATCGCGAACGGCCACTTCAAGAAGAGCCTCGTGCCCGTCCACCGCGAGGACGGCAGCCTCGCGCTCGACCACGAGGAGTATCCGCGGCCGCAGACCACGATGGAAGGGCTCAGTAGCCTGAAACCGGCATTCCCCGCGATTGCGGACTACGCGCTCGACGACAAGGGCACGACCTATCGCGGCCTGATCCTGCAAAAATATCCCGATCTGAACATCGACTTCGTGCATCACGCCGGCAATTCCTCCGGCGTCGTCGACGGCGCCGCCGCGATCCTTCTGGCTTCGCCCGCCTACGCCAAGACGCATGGCCTGAAGCCGCGCGCCCGCGTGGTCGCGATGGCCAACATGGGGGACTCGCCGACCTTGATGCTGAACGCGCCGGTGCCGGCGACGCGCAAGGTGCTTGCGAAGGCGGGCCTCACCATCGACGACATCGACCTGTTCGAGATCAACGAGGCCTTTGCGGTGGTGACGGAAAAATACATCCGCGACCTCAAGCTCGACCGCGCCAAGGTCAACGTCAATGGCGGCTCGATCGCCCTCGGCCATCCCATCGGCGCCACCGGCTCGATCCTGATCGGCACCGTGCTCGACGAGCTCGAGCGGCGCGACCTCAGGCGTGGACTCGTCACCATGTGCGCCGCAGGCGGCATGGCGCCCGCCATCATCATCGAGCGCGTCTAGCCGGCCTCCTCTTCCCCTCTCGCCGCACGAAAGCTCTGGTGAGAAGCGGGGAGAGGGAGGGCATTGCGGTGCGATCCAGTCCTTATTTTTCAGGGTGAAACGCGACCGGTCTCCGACAAAGAGGCCGGTCGTCGCTTGTCGAAAGCCGCGAATCAGTTCTAGCAAGATGGCGTACGGGCCTTTGAAACAAGGCAAAAACCGCTGCTCGAGGCTTTTCCCGCTCCGGAAGTAGCTAAAAAGCAGGGTTTTTTGCCACAGGGGGACAGAAAAGCCCGTAAATTCGCGACAAAACTGTGCAGAAGGCTATAGGCCTTCAACGGTTGGTCTAATATGCAACCGGCAACGAATCAGAGGAGACACGATGCCAACCCAAATGTCCAAATCGCAGTTGATCGAAAAGATTGCGACCGCCACCGAGCTTTCCAAGCGCGACGTCAAGAACGTCATGGAGACGCTGACCGACGTCGGCCACAAGGAGCTCAAGAAGAACGGCCTGTTCCTGGTGCCGGGCTTCGCCAAGTTCGTGGTCATCAAGAAGCCCGCGACCAAGGCGCGCAAGGGCACCAACCCGTTCACGGGTGAAGAGATGATGTTCAAGGCCAAGCCGGCCCGGAAGATCGTCCGCGCCCGCCCGGTCAAGGCCGCCAAGGACGCCGTGTCCTAAGAACGCAAAGACCCCCTTCAAGGAGGGGGCCTTTTGTTTGGGGCAGCCGCGGGGGCTTGAGACGGAGGGCTCAACCCTTGCGGCGCTTCACCCGGACCGGGACTGGCTGAAGCCGCGGCTCAGGCGCCGCAAGCGCATCGCGAACCCGGTCGATCGCGCGATCGAGCAACTGGCGCAGCCGCTGCGTCTTCCGCGATCTCTTCGCTTTCTCCAGCAGTTTCTTCATCGCATTCACTCCGCAGCTTCGACCTTGAACTCGGTCGGCTCGAGCGCCGCGGCGATGGCCTCGTCGACGCGCTCCAGCCAGATGAATTCAAGGTTGTCCCGCGCGCTCTTCGGGATGTCATCATAATCCCGCTTGTTGCGTGCCGGCAGCATCACCCGCTTCAATCCGGCGGCGGCTGCAGCCACCACCTTCTCCTTGATGCCGCCGACCGGCAGCACCAGGCCGCGCAGCGAGATCTCGCCGGTCATCGCGGTGTCGCTGCGCACCGTGCGATTGCTGAGCAGGGACGTCAGCGCCGTGAACATCGCGACGCCGGCGCTCGGCCCGTCCTTCGGGGTTGCGCCCGCGGGGACGTGAACGTGGATGTCGCTCTTCTCGAACAGCTGGGGATCAATGCCGAGCTGGGCGGCTCGGCTCTTCACCAGCGTCATCGCGGCCTGCACGCTCTCGCGCATGACGTCGCCGAGCTGGCCGGTCAGGATCAGAGCGCCCTTTCCCGGCACGCGCGTCGCCTCGATGAACAGGATGTCGCCGCCGACCGGCGTCCAGGCAAGGCCGGTGGCCACGCCGGGAACGCTGGTGCGCAGTGCGATCTCGCCTTCGAAGCGCGGCTGGCCGAGCACGGTGGCGATGTCCTTCGGCGTGATCACGACCTTCGTGGCCGTGCCTTCGGCGACCTGCACCGCGGCGTGGCGGAACAGCTTGCCGATCTCGCGCTCGAGGTTGCGCACGCCGGCCTCGCGGGTATAGCCCTTGACCACCAGCTTCAGCGCCTCCGGCTCGATCTCGGCCTGATCGGCCGAAAGGCCATTGGCCTCGAGCTGTCGCCGCACCAGATAGCGCTGCGCGATCTCCAGCTTCTCGTCCTCGGTGTAGCCGGCGAGGCTGATCAGCTCCATGCGGTCCAGCAGCGGACCCGGAATCTGGTCCAGCATGTTGGCGGTCGCGATGAACACCACGCGCGACAGGTCGAAGGGCACGCCCAGGTAATTGTCCCGGAACGTCCCGTTCTGCTCGGGGTCGAGCACCTCCAGCATGGCGGCGGAAGGGTCGCCCTGCACGCCACGGCCCATCTTGTCGATCTCGTCCAGCATCATGACGCAGTTCCGCGCGCCGGCCTTCTTGATGCCCTGGATGATGTTGCCGGGCAGCGCGCCGATATAGGTGCGCCGGTGACCGCGGATCTCGGCCTCGTCATGCACGCCGCCCAGGCTGACGCGCACGAAGGGGCGATCCATCGCGCGTGCGATGGATTGGCCGAGCGAAGTCTTGCCGACGCCGGGCGGGCCGACGAAGCAGAGGATCGGGGCCTTGCCCTGCGGGGCGAGCTTGCGCACCGCCAGATATTCGATGATCCGGCTCTTGATCTTCTCCAGGCCGAAATGATCCGCGTCCAGGATGCGGCGCGCCTCCTTGATGTCGATCGGCTTCTCCGCGGGCAGCGCCCAGGGCAGCTCGATCAGCCAGTCGAGATAGGTGCGGACCATGCCGGCTTCGCCGGCGGCTTCCGGCATGCGCTCGTAGCGGCGCAGCTCCTTCTTGGCGTGCGCCTCCGCCTCCGGCGGCATGTTGGCCTTGGCGATCGCCGCCGTCAGCTCGGTGACCTCGGCCGCCTTGCCGTCGCCTTCGCCGAGCTGGCGCTGGATGGTCGCCATCTGCTCGCGCAGGATCGCCTCGCGCTGCCGCTCGTCGAAGGAGGCCTTGGTCTGCTGCCCGATCTCCTTGCTGATGCGCAGCACCTCCAGCCGCTCGGCCAGGTGCTTCGACACCTTCTCCACGCGGAGAGCGAGGTCGATGGTCTCCAGCACCTCCTGCTTGTCCTGCGGCTTGATGTCCATGAACGAGGTCGCCAGATCCGCCAGCGCGCCGGGCGCGCTGGTGCCCTGGAAGACCGCGGCCAGCTCGGGCGGCGCCTGCGGCAGCAGCTCGATCGCCTCGATCGCCTGACGCTGCAGGTTCAGCGCGCGCGCCTCGATCTCGGGCGAGGTCGTGGTCGGCTCGGGGATCTGCTGGAAGCGGGCGGCCGGGAACGGCGTCCCCGGCAGGAAGTCGAGGATGCGCGCGCGCTGCACGCCCTGGCAGACGATGTGGTTGGTGCCGTCGGGCGCGGTGATGTAGCGCACGATGTTGGCGATGGTGGCGACCCTGTAGAGGTCGTCCGGCCCGGGCTCCTCGGTCTCGGGGCTGCGTTGCAGGACGATGCCGATCGGGCGCTGCTCGCGCAGCGCCTGCTGCGCGGCGGCGATGGACTTCGCCCGGCCGATCGTGATCGGCGCGATGGCGCCGGGAAACAGCACCATCTCGCGCACGGGGATGATGATCAGCGCGTCCTCGGGGATCTTCACGTCGTTATTGGTCTGTTCGTTGTTCATCTGTTCGTTGGCCATGATCGACCTCAGGATTTGGCGAGGCGCAGCGCGACGCAGCCGTCCATCACGAAGCGGCTGATGGCGTAGCGGCCAAGGGGGAGCGCGATGCGCCGCTCGAAGCGGCCCTGCGGCAGCTCGAGCCGATGGATGCGGGCGTTGCGAAGCTCGGGCGGAAGGGTGCGCTGACCGGAGATGACGAGAACGCCGTCATGGATGACCGTCTCGACATTGTCCGGATTGACGCCGGGAAGCGCCACCAGGATCAGGAGCTCGCGCTCGGTTTCGAGCACGTCGATCGGCGGCTCCCAGCAGGCTTCCTGGCGGCCGAACTGCTGGCGCAGCCGGTCGGCGCGGGTCAGCGAGTCCAGGGCTTCGGACAGCATCCAGTTGAGGGGATTTTTGGGTTGCATGATGCGGGCTCGGGGGTGGGAAAGCCTGCATATGGGGCTGGTTCCCGGGAAATCCAGTGCGGTGGCGCCGGTGTGCCATGCGCCGTCGTGCCATCGAACAAGAAAGCGTCGAACGAGAAAACGCCGCGGCACGGGCCGCGGCGTTTCGTCATTGGCCGGCGCGGGTCAGGCCGCGGCGCGGTACTCTTCTTCCGCTTCCAGGTTGATCACGGAGGTGGCGAGCTCCGTCAGTATGTGATCGGTCGCCTCTTCCTCGTCCAGCGTCGCCTGGAGCAGCCTTGCTGCGTCCTGCATGCCGAGCTCCTCGGCCCAGGTGCGGAGCGTGCCGTAGCGGGAGATCTCGTAGTGCTCGACAGCCTGGGCGGCCGCGAGCAATCCGGCATCCAGCGCCGGCGCGCCCTTGAACTCCTTCATGATCTCGGCGCCTTCGTCGGTAATGCCGTTGATCGCCTCGCAGGGCTTGCCGCGTGCTGGCTTGCCCAGCATCCTGAAGATCTGGTCCAGCCGCTTGACCTGGCCCTGGGTCTCCTTCAGATGTTTGTTGAAGGCGGCGGTCAGCTCCTTCGACTGCGCTGCCTTCGCCATCTTGGGCAAGGTCTTGATGATCTTGTTCTCGGCGAAATAGATGTCCTTCAGCGTCTCCAGAAACAGGTCGCTGAGCATCTTCGGCGCCTGACGCGGTCGCCGCGCCGCTGTCTTCCTGGTCGCGCGCTTCTTTGCTCGTTTAGCCATACGTCCTCCTCTTGAGGTGACACGGGAAGGCGTCGCCTTCCTCAATCCTCGGGCGATCAAAACCTTCGGAGAACGAAAGTTCCAAACTGCAACCCCGCGTTCGCGGATCGCTCAGGTCGGGCGCTTGTACGGGTCTTCCTGGCGCTGCCGTTCTTCCGTCGCGCGATCGAGGCGTGCCCGCTCGCTGCCGCGCAGATGGCCGGCCTTCATCACCCCGTAAACGAGGGCTCCGCCGAGCACGAACGCGCCGATGAACCAGAGCCAAAGCATCTGGGCCGAGGCATGGCCCAGCAGCATGCCAATTCCGCTGTCGCTCATGATTGGTCTCCATCGATGTCCATTGTGGTCATGCTGAGCTAAGTCGGCGGCCGAAACCTCGTTCCATGCGCCTGCGGCGTCGGACCAGATCCGCAAGCGGTGGCTGGACCGGCGCACCCTTGGGCTCGCTGCCCCGGATATCGTCTTCGATGCCCAGCCGCGACAAGGCCGATGGAGCCAGATCGCGCTGCGCGCGCCGCTGATTGCCGCCTCGATCCTGACGGTGATCGCGCGCACCCTTGGTCGCACTGGAAGTGCCGTGCTCGCGCGCGTTCTCGGATGCTGCTCGCGGTCTCCTCAGTGTGGTTCGTGATCACCGGGATTGCTGCGGCCCGAACGACCCTGCCATTGGCCGCGACAATCCTTAGATTCTTTCATATTTCCGTCCGTTTCGTGGTTTGGCAGGGGCGTCGCCGAGACGGAGAGGATCCGGGACTCTTTCGCTTGCGCTGCCATGTTGCTTTGACGTACTTCCGGTCCAGCAAGCCCTTCGTCAGGAAATCGCAATGTCGATGAGAGCAGACGAACTCGCCAAGAGACAGGCCATTGTCGACGCCTGCCGGCGCATGAACGCGCTCGGCATCAACCAGGGCACCTCGGGCAATATCAGTGTCCGGCATGTGGACGGGCTCCTGGTCACGCCGACCAGCGTGCCCTATGACGCCATGTCGCCGGACCAGATCGTCTTCATGGCCATGGACGGCACACACGCGCCCGATCAGAAACCGTCCAGCGAGTGGCGCTTTCATCGCGACATCCTGAAGTCGCGGCCCGACGTCAATGCCGTGGTGCACGCCCATCCGACCTATTGCACCATTCTGGCGATCATGGGCATGGAGATCCCGCCCGTGCACTACATGATCGCGGCGGCCGGCGGCGACAGCATCCGCTGCGCGCCCTATGCGACGTTCGGAACGGCGGAGCTGTCCGAACATGCGGTGCGGGCGCTGGAAGGCCGGCTTGCCTGCCTGCTCGACCACCACGGTATGATCGCGATCGGCAAGACGCTGGACAAGGCGATGTGGCTCGCCGTCGAGGTCGAGACGCTGGCGCGGCAATATCACGGCTGCCTCCAGATCGGACGGCCGCCGCTGCTCTCCAGCGACGAGATCGAGCGGGTCCGCCAGCGCATGGCCGGCTACGGACTGGCGGAAGGGTAGGGGCGGGCAGAAGGTGTTCGTGCGGATCAAGCATCTCGTCGATCGCAAGGGGACGAACCGCACCATGGTTCGGCTGCGCGCCCTGCTGCGCAGCAACGAGTTCTACCTGATCCCGCTTGCGCTCGTGATCGGCACGCTCGCGGGCTCGGTCGTGACGTTGATGGCCCAGATTGCCCAGCTCGCGCATGTGGTAATCTACGGCATTCCCATTGATGTTCACCTGTCGGCTCACGAGAGCGTCAGCCCGTTGGCGGCGCTGATCGCACCTGCGCTCGGAGGGCTCTCGCTCGGCATCATGGAATGGTCGCGGCGGCGCATGAAGATCTCGAACGCGGTGGACCCGATCGAGGCCAATGCGCTACGCGGCGGCAATCTGTCGATGCGCGACAGCGTGGTGGTGTCGAGCCAGACGCTGATCTCCAACGGCTGCGGCGCCTCGGTCGGCCTCGAGGCCGGCTATACCCAGATCGGTTCGGGAATCGCTTCGCTGCTCGGCAAGTTCTTCAATCTTCGCCGCAACGATCTGCGTCTGATGGTCGGTTGCGGCGCGGCGGCCGCGATCGCGGCGGCGTTCGGCGCGCCGATCACCGGCGCCTTCTACGCCTGCGAGCTGATCGTCGGCGTCTATTCGGTCGGCAGCGCCGCGCCGATCCTGGCGGCCTCGCTGGCGGGCGCCCTGACCGCGCAATGGCTGGGCGGCGCACCCTATTCGCTGGAGATCCCGAAGGTCAGCGCCGTCGGCGTCGAGCAGTACCTGGCCCTGATCGGGCTCGCCCTCATCACCAGCGGCGTCGGCATCGCCGTGATGCGCTCCTCGCCGATGTTCGAGCGCCTGTTCGCCTGGATGCCGGTCTGGCTGCGTCCGGTGATCGGCGGCCTCATCGTCGGCGGCTTCGCGATCATCACGCCGCAGGTGCTGGCAGCCGGCCACGGTGCCATGGTGCTCGATCTCTTTCACGAGATGACGATCGGCCTGATCGCGCTGGTCATCGCCTTGAAGGTGACGGCCTGCCTGATCTCGCTCGCCTCGGGTTTCCGCGGCGGCCTGTTCTTCGCCTCGCTGTTCGTCGGCAGCCTGATCGGAAAGTTCTTCGCCGCGGTGTTGCTCCTGATCAGCCCGAACTTCGCGATCGATCCGCTGGTCGCGATGCTGACGGGCATGGCAACGCTCGGTGTCGCCATCGTCGGCGGTCCCCTGACGATGTCGTTCCTCGTGCTCGAGATGACCCGCAATGTCGACGTCACCGCCGTGGTGCTCGCCGGTTGCATCGTCACCTCGATCTGCGTCCGCTTCATGTTCGGCCACTCCTTCTCGACCTGGCGGCTGCATCTGCGCGGCGAGACCATCCGAAGCGCCAACGACGTCGGCTGGCTGCGCAACCTGACGGTCGAACGGCTGATGCGCTCCGACGTCGGCAAGGTGCCGTCGACCACGACGATCGCCGCGGTCCGCCGCGAGTTCGCGCTGGGCTCGCGGCCCGGAATCGTGATCGTCAACAATGCGGACGAATATGTCGGGCTGGTCATGCTGCCCGACCTGTTTTCCAATGATCTCGACAGCATCGCCGACGACATCCAGGTGATCGAGCTCGCCCGCCTGATCGACATCGTGCTGATCCCGGAAATGAACGTGAAATCGGCGATGGCGGTGTTCGACGAGGCCGAGGCCGAGATGCTGGCGGTGGTCGATTCCACCGACAGCCGCAAGGTGGTCGGCTTCCTCACCGAGAGCTTCGCCCGTCGCCGCTATGTCGAGGAGATCGACAAGGCGACGAGGGGCGTGCTTGGGGCGCTCTCGTAAGGATCGGCTATCGGCCGGGTGGTGCTGCGACGAGGTAGGCCACGATCCGGCGGACCAGTGGCAGGACCATGAGCAGCGTCGGAAACGCGACGAGCCAGGACAGCGCCCAGGCGCCTGGCCAGGTCGCCAGGAACGCCGGCGTTGCGCCGAGGCTTCGCAGCGTCGATATGACCGAGACCACCGCGGTCATGAGGATGGACAGCACGAATGGCATGACGATCGGCGCATAGCGCGCCGGCAGTTTGCGAACCGCAATCATCTGAACTTCTTTCGAGGAAAAGGACGCGTCGATCACGTTGAAACCTTGAAAATTGCATCGATCCCGACGGCGTCGGTTGATGCGTTGGTTCACGTGAAACGCTTACGGCGACCGAGAAACGGCGCGGCTGTTCATTAACCGCTCAGGTTGGATGGTTCAAGCTGGACCTGATCGTTCGGTTTACAATCTTCAAAGCGTGGCAGATCGCCGCGATCATGAAACTACTTCAATGGTTTGCGCGTTGTCGGAGGTTTGCTTATGTCTTTTTGGCGAGAACAGAGGAAGGTCGAAATGAGTATTGGACCGATGATTTCCGCAGCCGGCCGCAACACGGTCGTGGCCGCGTTCGCAAGCCTCGCCCTGATCGCAGCCTCCGCATCCCCGTCAACGGCCGCCTCGGCCGGGACACCGGCCGTGAAGGCGGCCGTTGCCGGCCAGGCCGTGTCCGACGTCACTGATTTCAGCGCAGCCCGGCGTCGCCATTACCACCGACGTGGGCCGAACGCCGCAGGTCTCGCCTTCATGGGCATGGCGGCAGGTCTGATCGGAGGCGCGATCGCCGAGAGCCGCCGCCGCGAGTACTATGAGAACCGCTACTATTATGGCCCGCGTCCATACTATGGCGGCCCGGGCTATTACGGCGGTCCGGGTTACTACGGCGGCGGTCCTAATTATTACGGTCCGGGCTATGGTTACGCGCCGTATTGAGCGGTCGCGTTAGCCAAGGGGCGGTGCTTTGCACCGCCCCTTTTTGATTTTGGCATCGTTTCCCTCTGCCAACCTGCGAACCGGAGGTCCGAACGCAGCTAAAGCCGAATGGCTTAGCTCGAATCGAGTGCCGCGGGTCGTTCACCTCTCCCGTTTGCGGGAGAGGGCTTTCTCCTCTTGGGGATTGTCCCTTTGGGGATACATCCTCTCCCCAGCCCTCTCCCGCAAGCGGGAGAGGGAGTGCACCTCCCTCGTTGCAGCGATCAAGCCTCATCCCATCAGGCTTCAATGGGCTTCGCTGGCGATTGGGGTGTTTTGCTACTCTGTCAATCCTATCGCGCGAAAATATTCTACTTTACCGAAATTCGGAAATGGCGTATGTGTCGCCCATCCCGGCTCATCCAAGTGGGGCGATCATGAGGTCGTCATCGTCGCGAGCCGGGCTTGCGGTGGACGCGGCAGCGTCGTGCACGAGAGGTGAAGGGCAGGGCGGATTGCTCTCCGTGAGCCCGAAGCTGCGTGCGGACGAGCGGCGCTGCTAGGCTTCGTCTCGCCTGTAAGTTTCCGGCTCCGTCGACAGGGCTGGGAAAACTGCGGCGAAATGGCGGGCCGCGCGTACGGCAAAACCGTGTGGTCCTGGCCGTCGTTGCTACGGTCAAGCCCTCGCGGAGGCGGCAGTCGCGTCAACCGGCGCGGCGCCGGTGAATTCCGCGGGAGTGAGGGAGGCCAGAACGAACTCGGCTCCCGGGAGAGCACGGCATAAGCCGTCCGACCATCGCGCAGGGAAGGCCGAGTGATTGGCACCACCTGTATGCTGCTGTGCGGTCTCTTTGCGCTACACTTTCGCGCAGCGGACCGCGGGTGCGAGGTCAGCACCCGGTCTTCCCTGCGCCCTCTTGGCTCGAGAGGGTGAGCGACGAAGCAAAGCTCGGGCGAATTCAGCCGCGAGAACGCGAAGCAGTGCCTGCCATTTGAAATGCGTGTTGGAAGAGCGGCGATGCCGCCCCTTGCTCCGACATTGCGAGCGCAGCGACTTGTCCGCCGAAGCCTTCGGCGAAGGCGGAAGCAATCCAGAATCTTTCCGCAGCGGCAGCCTGGATTGCTTCGTCGCAAGAGCTCCTTGCAATGACGAGGAGGAGAAAGCCTGCGCCATACTCTGCTCTCGTGCCCCGGACGCAGCGCAGCGCTCCTTCAGCTGCATTGCCGCGCTCGAGCTCGCCCCCCGCAGACGTCGCTTGGCGCCGGCCAGCTATTCGGCAATTCCGCCGGCGGCGCCGGTGGACTTGCCCGCCACAATCCGGTTCAATGGAGCCAGTTTGAGTTTCCCGGGCGACAGCGATGGCGCCATGACATGCGAGACCCAAAGGGGTGCCTCCGCCAGCCGCCGGGCCGGAGCCAGACACGCCGGAGCGACATTTTCGGCGGGTCCTGCGATCGCAGGTGATGGACCCCACCACTTGCGTGAAACTGTCGGGAATGCTCTTTGCTTGAGCGTTATCCGTGGGGCCACCGGCCCCGATTCAGAGAGATGAGATGAGCAAACTCGTTATCAGCGCCGGCGATTTCACCTTCGATGCCCGCTTCGAAGAGCAATTGGCGCCGAAGACCGTCGCCGCGTTCCGCAAGGCACTGCCGTTCGAAAGCCACATCATCCATGTGCGCTGGAGCGGTGAGGCCGTATGGATGCCGCTCGGCGACCTCGATTTCGGCGTCGGCTACGAGAACCACACCAGCTATCCCGCGCCTGGCCAGATCATCCTTTACCCGGGCGGCATCAGCGAGACCGAGATCCTGCTCGCCTATGGCGGCGTGCATTTCGCGAGCAAGATGGGCCAGCTCGCCGGCAACCATTTCATCACGCTGACCTCGGGCCTGGAGAATCTGGCGACACTGGGCAAGAGCGTGCTGTGGAAGGGCGCCCTGCCGATCCGGTTCGAGGAAGTCTGAGTGACTGACACAAGCTACCCTCGCGATCTCCGCGGTTACGGCCGCAATCCGCCGCATCCGCAATGGCCCGACAACGCGCGGATCGCGGTGCAGTTCGTCGTCAATTTCGAGGAGGGCGGCGAGAACAACATCCTGCACGGCGACGCCGCCTCGGAGGCGTTTCTGTCGGACGTGCTCGGCGCGCAGCCCTGGCCGGGCCGGCGCCACGCCAATATCGAATCGATGTTCGAATATGGCTCGCGCGCCGGCTTCTGGCGGCTGTGGGGGATGTTCACCGCGCGCAACTGGCCGACCACCGTGTTCGGCGTCGCCACTGCGCTCAAGCGCAATCCCGAGATCGTCGCGGCGATGAAGGAGGCAGGCTGGGACATCGCGAGCCACAGCCTGAAGTGGATCGAGCACAAGGACATGACGGAAGCGCAGGAGCGTGCCGAGATCGCCGAAGCGGTCCGCGTCCACCTCGAGGCGACCGGCTCGCGGCCGCTCGGCTGGTACACCGGGCGCTCCTCGATCAACACCAACCGGCTGTTGATGGAGGAGGGCGGCTTCCTCTATCTCTGCGACTCCTATGCCGATGATCTGCCCTATTGGGTGAAGGGTCCGGGCGGCAAGCAGCTCATCATTCCCTATACGTTGGACGCCAACGACATGCGCTTCATCAACCCACAGGGGTTCGCGGAAGGCGAGCAGTTCTTCACCTATCTGAAGGACGCCTTCGACGTGCTCTACGCCGAGGGCGAGACCGCGCCGAAGATGATGTCGGTGGGCCTGCACTGCCGCCTTGCCGGCCGGCCCGGCCGCGCGGCGGGACTGATGCGCTTCCTCGACTATGTCGGCAAGCATGAGCGCGTCTGGGTGCCGACGCGGTTGCAGATCGCGCAGCATTGGCACGACAAGCACGCCCATCTCGCCGCCGACGCCTTCGAGATCGGGTGAGAGGGGCTATGTCGCAGATCTCGCTCACCGACCTCAACGCCGCAAGCAGGGCCGACTTCGTCGCCGCGCTCGCCAATGTCGTCGAATATTCGCCATGGATCGCCGAGCAACTCGCGGCAAGGCGGCCGTTCGCCGGCATCAATCAGCTGCACGCCGCGCTGATGGCGGCGATCCAGGGTGCCGAGCCTGATGTCCAGTTGACGCTGATCCGGGCGCATCCCGATCTCGCCGACAAGACGCAGCGCGCCGCCGGCCTCACCGCGGAATCGACCGACGAGCAGAACAGCGCCGGGCTCGACCGGCTATCGGAGGCCGAATATGCGGCGTTCGAGCGTGCCAACAACGCCTACCGCGACAAGTTCGGCTTTCCCTATATCGTCTGCGTGCGCAGACACACCAGGGATTCCGTGCTGCGCGACTTCGAGACGCGACTGCTCAATATCGCCAAGACCGAGACGCGACGTGCGATCGAAGAAATTGGCCGCATCTCCGCGCTGCGGCTGGATCAGCTCGTCGTTGCCGATGACAGGCTGAAGGTGCACGGCCGGCTCTCGACCCATGTGCTGGACAATCACATTGGCAAGCCTGCGCCGGGCGTGCCGGTCGAGCTCGTGGAGCTTGCGAGTCTTGGCGAGAACCGCGTCATCGCGCGCGCGGTGACCAATGCGGACGGACGCACCGACCAGCCGCTGATAGGCGGTCGGCCGCTGCCGATCGGCCGCTACGAGCTCAGATTCCGCGTTGCCAAATATTACGCCGAGCGCAATGTGCCGCTGTCCGATCCGCCGTTTCTCGACGAAATCCCGCTCCGCTTTGCGGTCAGCGAGCCGGAAAGCCATTACCACGTGCCGCTGCTGGTCACGCCCTGGAGCTATTCGACCTATCGCGGCAGCTAAAGCACGTAGGTCGGGCGGGCTGGTTCACCTCTCCCTACGGGAGAGGTGAACCGAACCCACTCTAGTCGCCGAACTTCTCGTGCAGCGCCGGAAACAGCCGATCCGGCTTGAAGGGCGGTGCGGTGAAGCGAATGCCGGTGGCATCCGCAATTGCGTTGCCGAGTGCAGCGGCGACCGGATTGTACGGGCTCTCGCTCATCGACTTTGCGCCGAGCGGTCCGATCGTGTCGGACGTCTCGGCGAAGTGCACCTCCGTGCGCGGAACATCGGCGAAGGAGGGCAGGTGGTAGTCGCGAAATTTCGGGTTGATGACGCGGCCGTTCGCATCGATCACCATCTCCTCGTAGAGCGCAGCGCCGAGCGCCTGCGCCACGCCGCCTTCGACCTGGCCGCGGCATTGCGTGGGATTGGCGACGACGCCCGCGTCGGCGGCGTGCACGCTCCTGAGAATCCTGAGCTCGCCGGTGCCCTTGTTCACGGCGACACGAAAACCCTGCACGTTGAAGCCGACCGAACGCGGCGTGCCGGTGGAATTCCCGGTGCCTGCGAACGGGCGTCCGCGGTCGTGCGCGAGCTTTGCAAGTTCCGTATAGGGCATGCGCCGTACGCCGCTGACGACGGCGTCCCCATCGAGCACGCAGGTTTTCACGTCGCACAGCCACGCGCCGGCGGCCGCCGCCTTCAGCTCGGTCGCAAGCTGCATGGCCGCCGCATGCGTGGCCTTGCCCGCGACGAAGGTGCCGGCGCTGCCATAGGCGCCGGTGTCGTGGCCGCCATGGGCGGTGTCGGACTGGCGCAGGCGGATTCTCTCGACCGTGGTCGCCAGCGTGGTCGCGGCGATCTGGAGGTGCACGGTGCTGGTGCCGTTGCCGAACTCGGCCGTGCCGACGGTGAGGTCGAAGCCGCCGTCGTCGTTGAGCGCGATCGTCGCGTCGGCGATGTGGCCGGCCGGTGGCACCGTATCGATCATGGCCAGCGCGATGCCCTCGCCGATCAGCCATTCTGGCGACAGGTCCGGGTGCGGGCCATCAGCCTGCATTCCGCGCTCGACGAGGTCGAGGCACTGGTCGAGCCCGTAGGATCCGTAGAGCACGTCGTGATATTCGGACGGCGGCGGCGACAGCATGGGATCGCCAGGCTTGACGATATTGCGCCGGCGCATCTCGTAGGGACTGATGCCGAGTTGCCTGGCGAGTTCGTCGATCGTGGCTTCCACCGCGATCAGTGTCTGCGGCAGGCCGTAGCCGCGAAACGCGCCCGCCGGCACCGTGTTGGTGTAGACGGCGACGCCGTCCACCCGCTTGTTCGGACAATTGTAGACGCTGATGGACTCGCCCAGCGCTTGGAACATCACGGGGCCGGCATGATTGCCGTAGGCGCCGGTGTTGGAGAGCACGTCGAGCTGGAGCGCGGTGAGCTTGCCGTCGGCATCGGCGCCCGCCTTGATGTGGACCCGCATCGGATGCCGCGTCGAGGTCGCGATGAACTGCTCCTCGCGGGTGAGCTCCAATTTCACGGGCCGCCCGGTCCTCAGCGCAGCAAGCGCCAGGATGTCCTCGACGAACATCTCCTGCTTGCCGCCGAAGCCGCCGCCGACGCGCTCGCAGAATACGCGGACCTTGTCCATGGGAAGCTGGAAGATGTCCGACAGCGCGCGGCGGGTCAGGAATGGGACCTGGGTCGAGGTGCGGACATTGAGTATGCCTGCGTCATCGAGCCAGGCGAGGCCGCCATGGGTCTCCAGTGCCGCATGCTGTACACGGTGACTGTGGAAAGTGGCCTCGTAGGTCACGGCGGACGTGGCGAGCGCGGCCGCGACATCGCCGAACTCGCCGTGCGTTTCCGCGACGAGATTGCGCTGCGCGTCCGCGACGCGGTTCGCAATGGTGCGGTCAGGATGAATGATTGGCGCGCCCGGCTCCATCGCCTGCTCCGGATCGATCAGCGCGGGCAGAATCTCGTAGCTGACTTTCAGCCTGCGGCATGCCTCCTCGGCGGCGGCTTCGGTCTCGGCGACGACGGCGGCAACCTTTTGGCCGATGAAACGCACGACATCGTCGAGGATTCGGGTGTCCTCGGGGTCCATCCAGTCCTTCTCGTGCCGCGCGGTCGACATCAGCACGGATGGCGCATCCTCATGCGTCAGCACCGCATGCACGCCGGCTACGCGAAGGGCTTCCGACCTGTCGATCGTGAGGATCCTGGCGTGAGCATGCGGCGAACGCAGCAGCTTGATGTGCAGCAGTCCGTCGATGGCGGTATCGAAGGTGTAGCGCGCCTTTCCGCGCACGATGTCGGGGCCCGCCGGCGCCGGCAGGCTACGGCCGAACGCGGCGCCGGCCTCGACGCTCGCCTCGACATTGGTCATGCCGAGGATCGCATCCTCGATCGAGCGATAACCGGTGCAGCGGCAGATATTGCCCTTCAGCGCTGCGCCGAGATCGGTCCGCTGGGCCTGGTTCAGCGAGGCACAGGTCAGGATCATGCCGGCGGTGCAGAAGCCGCATTGAAAGCCCTGCGCATCGAGGAAGGCCCGCTGCATCGGATGCGTGCCGTCATCTCCGCCAAGACCTTCAATCGTGGTGACGGCGCGTCCCTCGGCACGGAACGCCGGGATCAGGCAGCTGTGCACCGGCTCCCCGTCGAGCAGCACGGTGCAGGCGCCGCAATCGCCGGCATCGCAGCCCTTTTTGACGCCGAAATGGCCGAGCTCGCGCAGGAACGTGCGCAGACACTGGCCGGCGCGCGGCTCCTGAGAAAATGCCTTGCCGTTGACCTCGAAGCTCATGGCCGCGTTGCTCCCAGGAGCTCACCGCGAATTTCCTCGGCGAGCCGCAGCGTCATGTGCTTGCGCCAGATCGGCTTGCCGTGGATGTCGGTGCTGTACAACTCCTCAGTGACCCCTTCCGAGACGGCGGCGCGGAGCGCAGCGGCGTCCGGCGCCTTGGCAAACGAGAGCTGGACCGGCCGCACCGTTGATGCGGTGATCGTCAATGTCAGTTTGCCATCCGGATCGAGGCTGCCGATCAGAAGCGCTGCCGAGCGGCCGACGGGGGCCAGCGAAATCTGGCGAAAGGCCGTGCGGCGGCGCAACGCCGCTATCGGGATATCGATCTGGCGCAGCAGGTCGCCGGGCATGAGACGGTTGCTCTGGTTGCCGGTGACGAAATCGACGACGGGAATGTTCTGCTCGCCGCCGCCGGCCTTCCAGATGGTGCAGACGCCGTCGAGCGCCGATGTGAGCGAGATCATCGGCCCCGCCGGCAGCGACATGCAGAGATTGCCGCCGACCGTGGCTGTCTTCCAGATCTTGAAGGAGGCGAGGAAGGCCCGGCAACACTGGCCGATCAATGGCGCTGCGAGCCAGTCGGGCGGGCAGGATAGACCGTCCAGCTGTGCAACCGTGCAGGTGGCGGCAATGGAGAGATGGCTGTCCGTGATCGTCAGCGCCGGCCATCTCAGATCGGTGAGATCGATCAGTCGCCTCAGGTGGTCCTGCGGCTCCGAGTACAGCCAGGTGCCCCCTGCAAGCCAGGCATCACCTGTCGTCCAGGCAGGCAGTTGCGCGCGCGTTTGCGGGTGGGCCACCGTCGTGATGGTATTCAAATCCATGGCTGCGCCCGCGCTTCTGCGGGTGAATCGTGCAGACGAGTCTTGCAAGACCGGAGCCAAGCCGCAACAAACAAGTCGTAGCAATATCGTGTTTGGGCTGGCGTTCCCCTTGCAGGCTGGTCGTCATTCGGTGTGGAGAAGCAGGATCATGAGCGATGCGAAGCCCATCTGGATCAAGGATCCCCTCGCCATCCTTGCCGATGGTGCCGAACGCGGCATCGTATTGAAGGACGGCCTGATCGTCGAGCTGGTGCCGGCCGGCGGTGCGCCTGCAACCGCGGATGTCGCAGTGTTCGATGCAGGCGAGCATGTCGTGCTGCCGGGCCTGATCAATACCCATCATCATTTTTACCAGACGCTGACGCGGGCGCTGCCGGCTGCAATGGACCGGCAGCTGTTTCCCTGGCTCCAGGCGCTGTATCCGGTCTGGGCGAGGCTGACGCCTGAGGCGCTCGAGCTCGGCGTCACGGTGGCGATGTCCGAGCTGGTGCTCTCCGGCTGCACCACCACGACCGATCACCACTATGTTTTCCCGGCAGGGCTCGAGGACGCCGTCGATATCGAGGTGGCGGTGGCACAGCGACTGGGTGTGCGGGTGCTGCTGACCCGGGGCTCGATGAACCTGTCGCAGCGCGACGGCGGCCTGCCGCCTGACAGCGTCGTGCAGGACGAGGATACGATTCTCGCCGACAGCGCGCGCGTGGTCGCAAAGCATCACCAGCGCGGTGCGGATGCGATGGTGCAGATCGCGCTCGCGCCGTGCTCGCCGTTCTCGGTGACGACGTCGCTGATGCGCGCGACCGCCGATCTCGCCGACAAGCTCGACGTGCGGCTGCACACCCACCTCGCCGAGACCGAGGACGAGAACAAATTCTGTCAGCAGATGTATGGCTGCCGCCCGCTCGACTATCTCGAGCAATGCGGCTGGCTCAGTGCGCGAACCTGGCTCGCACATGGCATCTTTTTCGACGACGGCGAGATCAAGCGCCTCGCCAAGGCGAAGACGACCATCAGCCATTGCGCCTGCAGCAACCAGCTGCTGGCGTCCGGCTGCTGTCCCGTCTGCGAGATGGAGGAGGCCGGCGTCGGGATCGGGATCGGCGTCGACGGTTCGGCGTCGAACGACGGCTCAAACCTGATGCAGGAGGTACGCGCCGCCTTCCTGCTGCAACGGGCGCGCTACGGGGTAGCGAAAGTCAGCCACAAGGATGCGCTGCGCTGGGCGACCAAGGGCTCGGCGGCCTGTGTCGGGCGGCCGGAACTCGGTGCGATCGCCGTCGGCAAGGCCGCCGATCTCGCGCTGTTCAGGCTCGACGAGCTGCGCTTCTCCGGTCACGGCGATCCGCTGGCTGCCTTGGTGCTGTGCGGGGCGCATCGGGCCGATCGGGTGATGGTGGCCGGAAAATGGACGGTGATCGACGGCGCGATTCCGGGCCTGGACGTGGCAGACCTCATCCGCCGCCACAGTTCCGCGGCGCGGGCCATGCGGGCGGGCTAGGCCAGGCAAGATGGAAAGAGGGGGCAGCCACAAGTGCCGGGTGCTTCTGGCCACCCCCTCCGAACCTCCTCCGGGAGGAGCAGGTGAATTGGGGAATGCAAGAAGCGTGCTACTTGCCCGGCAGCTTGTCGTCGATGCCTTTCACGTAGAAATTCATGCCAAGGATCTGGCCGTCGTCGAGGTGATCGCCGCCCTTGCACTCGACCGGCTTGCCGTCCTGCCCAACGATCGGGCATTTGAACGGATGCAGCTTGCCCGCAGTGATCGCGGCCTGGGCATCCTCGGCCATCTTTTTCACATCGTCAGGCATGTTGGTGTAGGGCGCCATCGCGAACATGTGGCTGTCGAGGCCGCCCCAGGTGTTTTCGGACTTCCAGGTTCCGGCGAGCTCGGCCTTGACGCGCTCGATGTAGTAGGGGCTCCAGGTATCCAGGATCGAGGTGAGCTGGGTCTTGGGCCCGAACTTGATCATCTCGGAATCCTGACCGAAGGCGAGCTTGCCGCGTTCGCTGGCGATCTGCATGGCGGCGGGCGAATCCGTGTGCTGCATGATGACGTCGGCGCCCTGGTCGATCAGCGCCTTGGCGGCGTCGGCTTCCTTGCCGGGATCGAACCAGGTGTTGGCCCAGATGATCTTGACCTTGATGTTCGGGTTGATGGTCTGCGCCGCCAGCATCGTCGCGTTGATGCCGGAGACGACCTCCGGAATCGGGAACGAGCCGATGTAGCCGAGCACGCCGGACTTCGACATCTTGGCTGCGATCAGACCTTGAATGTAGCGGCCCTGATACCATTTCGCCGAATAGGTCGACATGTTCGGGTTGCGCTTGTAACCGGTGGCGTGCTCGAAATGCACGTTCGGGTATTTCTTGGCGACCTTCAGCGTCGAGTCCATGTAGCCGAAGGACGTGGTGAAAATCAGCTTGTTGCCGGCGCGGACCAGCTGCTCGATCGAGCGCTCGGCGTCGGGGCCTTCGGGCACGTTTTCGAGGTAGGTGGTCTCGATCTTGTCGCCCAGTTCCTTCACCAGCGCCTGACGACCGAGGTCGTGCTGATAGGTCCAGCCGAGGTCTCCGATCGGACCCACATAGACGAAGCCGACCTTCAGCTTGTCGGCGGCGGAGGCTGCACTGACATTCCCGGCAAGCAAAAGCCCGGCAGTCAGCGCAAGAAGTGATTTCCTCATCATCGATCTCCAACATCAGGGGAAAGCCACGATCCGCAACGCGCGCGCCCCATCGCGCCCGCCGTGGAATGAGTTCAACGGTCAGGCACGAACACCGTGCCGAGCGCGGCCGGCGCGGTCGAGCCACCGCCGCGTGCACGGGAGAGCAGGACCAGGACGATGACTGTCGCCAGATAAGGCAGTGCCGACATGAATTGCGAGGGAATGCCGACGCCCCAGCCTTGCGCGTGCAGTTGGAGGATCGTCACCGCACCGAACAGATAGGCGCCGACCACGAGCCGGCCGGGCCGCCAGGATGAGAACACCACCAGCGCCAGCGCGATCCAGCCGCGGCCGGCGGTCATGCCTGGGATGAAGAACGGCGTATAGGCGAGCGGCAAATAAGCGCCGGCAAGCCCGGCGCAGGCACCGCCGAACATCACGGCGAAGGTGCGGATGCGCAGCACGGGATAGCCGAGCGCATGTGCGGAGACATGATTGTCGCCGCAGGCGCGCAGGATCAACCCCGCCCGCGTGCGGTACAGGAACCACCAGACGCCGGCGATCAGCGCGACCGAGAAATAGACGAAGCCGTCCTCGCCGAACAGCACGCGGCCGATCAGCGGAATGTCCGTCAAGACGGGAATATAGAGGTGCATTGCCGGCGTGATGCGCTCGCCGACGAAGCCGGCGCCGATCAGGCCGGAGAGCCCGACGCCGAGGATGGTCAGCGCGAGCCCGGTCGCAACCTGGTTGACGGCAAGCCCGAGCGCCATCAGCGCGAAGACGAGCGACATCAGTGTGCCCGCGACCACGCCGAACAGCGCGCCGATGAAGACCGATCCGGTCAGCCAGGCGCCGGCAAAGCCGCAGGCCGCGCCGACGATCATCATGCCCTCGACGCCGAGGTTGAGCACGCCGCAGCGCTCGGTCACGAGCTCGCCGGTCGCCGCGATCAGCAGCGGCGTCGACGCGGCGAGCACCGCGAGGATGATGGCCTCAACCAGCTCCACGAGTCACCTGTCGGTTCGGGAAGACCAGCTTGAAGCGGTAGAGGATGAGAGAATCGCAGGCGAGCACGTAGAACAGAAGGATGCCCTGAAAGACCTTGGTGACGTCCAACGGGATCTTCATCGCGATCTGCGCCTGCTCGCCGCCGATAAAGGTCAATGCCAGGAAAAGGCCTGCGATGAGTATTCCAAGCGGGTTCAGACGGCCGAGGAAGGCCACGATGATCGCGGTAAAGCCGTAACCAGGCGAGATGCCGGGCTGGAGATGCCCGATCGGACCCGCAACCTCGATGATCCCGGCAAGGCCCGCCAGTGCGCCTGATACCGCAAAGGTCAGGATGATCAGCTGATTGGCATTGAAGCCGCCGAACCGTGCCGCACGGGGGGCAGCTCCAACCACGCGGATCTCAAAGCCTTTGATGGTGCGCCCCAGCAGGATCGCCGCCGCTGCGACGATGAGCAGGGCGATGATCGAGCCGAGATGCAGCCGGCCGCCTTCGATCAGCAGGGGGACGGTCGCCACCGGATCGAATTCCGCCGTGGTCGGAAAATTGAAGCCCGGCGGGTCGCGCCATGGGCCGCGCACGAGATAGTCGAGGAAGAGGTCGGCGACATAGACCAGCATCAGGCTGGTCAGGATCTCGCTGGCGCCGAACTTGACTTTGCAGATCGCCGGGATCAGCGCATAGAGCGCGCCCGCTGCGGCGGCGAGGACGAGCATGGCCGGCAGCACCCAGGCGCCGGCATCGGTGCCTTGCGTCTTCACCGCGATCCAGCTTCCGGCGACGGCGCCGATCAGGAATTGTCCCTCGGCACCGATGTTCCAGGCATTGGCGAGATAGCAGAGCGACAGCCCGATCGCGATCATCACCAGCGGCGTTGCCTTCACCGCGATCTCCTGGAGCGAATAGCTGTCGGTCAAAGGTGCAACGAAATAGGCGTGCAGGGCGAGCAGCGGATTCTTGCCCAGGATCGCGAACAGGATGACCATGGTCAGGATCGTGAGGCCAATCGCGATCAGCGGCGAGACCAGCGCTATCGTGTTGGAGCGCTCGACGCGCTTTTCAAGCACCAGCTGCATGCGCGACCTCCTCCGGCTCCAGGCTGCTGCCGCCCATCAGGAGGCCGAGCTTTTCGCGGCTCGCTTCGCTGGCTGCGAGCGGAGCCGAAAGCCTGCCGTGGAACATCACGGCGATGCGGTCGGCGATCTCCGCGAGCTCGTCGAGATCCTGGCTGGTCACGAGGACGGCGGCGCCTGCGGTTGCGAGATCGAGCAGTGCCTGCCGGATGACGGCGGCGGCGCCGGCATCGACGCCCCAGGTCGGCTGGCTCACCACCAGCACCGCGGGGGAGCGCAGGATCTCGCGTCCCACGATGAACTTCTGCAGATTGCCGCCGGACAGGCTCGCGGCTTCCGGATCGCGTTTGGCCTTGCGGACGTCGAACGTCTCGGTCGCGCGGTCGACCGCCTTCAGCGTGGCCGCGGTATCGATGAAGCCGCGACGGACCATGCCGCTGGCGGCGTGCCCGGTGAGCAGCGCGTTCTCCGACAGCTTCATGCGCGGCGCGGTGCCGTGGCCGAGCCGCTCCTCGGGCACGAAAGCAGCGCCCAGCCTGCGCCGCCGGGTGATCGAGAGATGGCCGGCGGCGATGCCTTCGATCACCACCGTGCTAGTACCCACTTTTCTTGGAACGTGAGTCGTGATTCAAGGTCGGGATGATACCCGAAGCAAGAGAAGTCCACCTTTCGAGGAAAGATCGCAAGGTGCTTGAGGCGTGCTGTCGCTCACCGGTGACGTTGCAGCGCGATTTGAAGCGGGCGCGGATAGTTCTGTTGGCGGCGGATGGGCGCAGCACCCGGTCGATCGCCAAGGAAGTTGGGGTCCAGCCGCGGATTGTCAGCCTTTGGCGGCATCGCTATGCCGACCATGGCCTTGAAGGGCTGCAAGACAAGCCGCGGCCTGGCAAGCAGCCGATCTATACGAAGACGACCGACAAGCGGATTCTGAAGCTGCTGGATAAGCCGCCACCGCAAGGGTTTGCGCGCTGGACCGGCCCCCTGCTGGCCGAGGCGCTGGGCGATGTCGATGTCCAATATGTCTGGCGGTTCCTGCGCAGCCACAAGATTGACCTGGTGGCTCGCAAGTCCTGGTGCGAGAGCAACGACCCGAACTTTACGGCCAAAGCCGCCGATGTTGTCGGCCTCTATGTCGCGCCGCCGGCGAAGGCCATTGTGCTGTGCGTGGACGAGAAGCCCTCGATCCAGGCTTTGGAGCGAGCGCAGGGTTATCTGAAGTTGCCCAATGGCCGCGCCTTGACCGGCCAAAGCCACGATTACAAGCGGCATGGCACCACAACATTGTTTGCGGCGCTCGAAGTCGCCACCGGAAAGATCATCGCGACCCATTCAAAACGCCGGCGCCGCGTCGAGTTTCTCGATTTCATGAACAGCGTCACCGCGGCTTTTCCGAACCGCAAGCTTCACGTCATCCTCGACAACCTCAACACCCATAAAAAGAACGAGGACTGGCTCAAGGCCCACCCCAACGTGCAATTTCATTTCACGCCGACAAGTGCGTCATGGCTCAATCAGGTCGAAGTATGGTTTTCCATCTTGCAGGGGCAGTCGCTCAGCGGCACCTCCTTCACGAGCCTCAAGCAGCTTCAGGAACACATCGATGCCTACGTCAACGCATACAACGACAGAGCCGAGCCCTTCGTCTGGACCAAGAAAAAGGTCCGTCAACGCCGTTTCAAAGGCCGCCGTATCACTCAGCTCTGATTCCGGGTACTAGGGTCCTTCGAGAGGCGCTCGCCGGAGAGCGCGGCGAACAATTCGTCCTGCCCGTTGCCCGCGACGCCGGCGATGCCGAGGATCTCGCCGCCCTTCAGCTCGAACGAGATGTGCTCAAGCCGCACACCATGCGCGTCTGCGGGGGCCAGCGAAAGATCATCGACCACGAGCCGCGGCACTGTGGTCTTGCGGCCGGATGCGGCCTTCACTTCCTTGATCTCTCCGCCGACCATCATCCGTGCGAGCGAGGCCGCGGTCTCGAGCCGCGGGTTGCAGGTCTCGACCTTCCTGCCGCCGCGCAGGATAGTCGCGGTGTCACAGAGGCGCTTCACCTCCTCCAGCTTGTGGCTGATATAGAGGATGGCGCGGCCTTCGGCCTTGAGCCGCTCCAGCACGACGAAGAGCTGATCTGCCTCCTGCGGCGTCAGCACCGCGGTGGGCTCGTCCAGGATCAGGAATTTCGGATCCTGCATCAAGGCGCGGACGATCTCGATGCGCTGGCGCTCGCCGACGGACAGTTGCCAGACTTCGCGCTTGGGATCGAGCGGCAGTCCATAGGTCTTCGACACCTGCTCCAGCCGCGCCGACATGTTCTTGAAGGACTCTTTGCCGTCGAGGCCGAGCGCGACGTTCTCGGCGACGGTAAGATTGTCGAACAGCGAGAAATGCTGGAATACCATACCGATGCCAAGGCGGCGTGCTTCCGAGGGACCGGAAAGCACGATTGGCTGGCCTTGCCAGCGGATCTCGCCGGCGCTGGGCTGGATCAGCCCGTAGATGGCCTTGACCAGCGTCGACTTGCCGGCGCCGTTCTCGCCGAGCAGGGCGTGAATTTCACTCGGCCAGATGTCGATGTCGATGGAATCGTTGGCGAGGAAATCGCCATAACGCTTGGTGAGGCCGATCGTCCTCAGGAGCGGGGAATCGCCGGACTGCCGGCCGTTGGGCGTCGGATCTAACATTCGCTGATGCGCTTGCATTCGTGCCGTGTTTCGATAGTGGGCCAGTTTGAACCGCGCTGAAAGATGTGAAAAAGCATCATCCCTTGCTCAACGTTTCGGCGGGCGATCGGTCCAGTGGGGCGTCAACCGTGCTGAGCGACCAGGTCGCGACAGCTGCTCCAACTCGGCAGTCGCATAGGGCGCGATCAGAAAAACGGCGTCATCTCCCTTTGGGTGTGCTGCTACTTCGTCCAAGCGCCGTCGTGCAGCGATTCAGCCTCCTTTTCGAGCAGGGGGCCGATGACCGCCGTCGGGCGCTGGCCGCGGGCAAAGACCTCGCGGCACGGCAGGTCGAGGGTCGGGTTCTCCGGATGGTTGCCGGTGAGGCGGCGCAGGCGATGCTCGCTGAGGCCAAAGACGACGCGGCCGATGCCGGCCCAGTAGATCGCACCGGCACACATCGCGCAGGGCTCGGCCGACGAATAGAGCGTGGCCTTCGCCAGCACTTCGCGCCCGAGCGTGCGGCAGGCCTGGGTGGCCGCGAGCCGTTCGGCATGCGCGGTGCCGTCATGATCCGGCATGTAGCCATTCTCGCTCTCGATGAGAACCTGGCCGTCGGCCGCGACAACGATGCAGCCGAAGGGATGATTGCCATGGCTAAGCGAGCGGCGGGCGACCGCGAACGACATGCGCAGGAAGTGTTCGTCACGTTCGGACGCGGCGTCCATCGCTACTCCGCGGTCAATGCCCGCCATGCGCCGGCCGACCACGATGAATGTCGGCTTCGCTCATCCGTGCTTCATACACAATTTGCCGTGAAACATCACCAGCCGGCCGGACGGTTGCTGACGACGGCGGTTTCCGGATAACCGATTGAAAAATATCGGTAATGCGGCCCGTCAGATACCTGATTGGGAAGAAATGCCAGACGCAATTGCAGGCGTTGGGGCGCCCGCGCGCATGACCGGCGCGAGGCAGCGTGGCGCGTACTCGCATTCATGCTAATCACGCGCTTGTTGGGGCAGGCGCCGGTACGTGATTTTTCGCTGGGACCGAGCTCGTGCCGATCGCCAGGACGGCCGTCGCCGCGGTCCAGAGAAGAGGAAGTTTGTCGAGATGGGGTCAGTTAACGCCGTTCAAAATGCATCGCTCGGCGAAGTGATCGTGCGTCGGATCAACGATCTGGCCGCGATCTCGGAAGAGGGTGACAAACTCACCCGCATCTATCTCACCAAGGAGTTGCGCGACGCAGCGGACCTCATCCTGAGCTGGATGCGAGAGGCCGGCATGAGCGCGCGCATCGACGCGATCGGCAACGTCTGCGGCCGCTACGAAGGCGACCGGCCAGGCGCGCCCTGCCTGATGCTCGGTTCGCACTACGACACCGTGCGCGATGCCGGCAAATGGGATGGACCGCTGGGTGTGATCACGGCGATCTCTTGCGTCGCCGATCTCAACCGCCGCGGCAGGCGCCTGCCGTTTGCGATCGAGGTGGTCGGTTTTGCCGATGAGGAGGGGGTGCGCTTCGCTTCGACCTTGCTCGGCAGCCGTGCGGTGGCCGGCACCTTTGACGAGAATGTGCTGAGCACGCGCGATCGCGATGGGGTGTCGATGCGCGATGCGCTCGTGCAGTTCGGGCTCGACCCCGACCATGTCGGCGCGGCCGCGCGAGCGCGGCGTGAGCTGCTCGCCTACCTCGAATTGCACATCGAGCAGGGGCCCGTGCTGGAAGCGCAGAACCTGCCCGTGGGAGTCGTCACCGCGATTGCTGGCGCCACACGCCTCGCCGCACGGCTGACGGGCATGGCCGGTCACGCCGGCACCGTACCGATGGAGCTCCGGCGCGACGCGCTCGCCGGGGCGGCCGAATGCATTGGTGCGATCGAACAATTCTGCCGCACCGACGAGGGCGGCCTGGTCGGCACCGTCGGCTACATCCAGGCGAGGCCCGGCGCGACCAATGTCATTCCGGGCGAAGTATCCTTCACCATCGATATGCGCGCCCCCACCGATATTCACCGCAAGCGTGCGGTGGCCGATATCGTCCGCCGGATCGAGGCGATCGCCAAGCGCCGGCAGCTGGCCCTTCAGCTTGACGTCACCCACGAGAACCGCACCGCGCCGTGCGCGCCGTGGCTCAAGGAGCAGATCGCGCAGGCGATCGGAGCCGAAGGCTTCTCCGTGTTCGAGCTGCCGAGCGGGGCAGGGCACGACGGCATGGCGATGATCGACATTGCCGACGTCGGCATGATCTTCGTTCGCTGCCGCGGCGGCATCAGCCATCACCCGGATGAGCATGTCGAGCTCGCCGATGCCGATGCCGGCGCGCGGGTGCTGCTGCGGGTGATCGAGAATTTTCAGACGCGGGAGAGCCGCGCCGCCGCGAGCTGAACAGCCGGCTTCCCGCTCGTCATCGTGGCGAGACACGAATCAGTCACGCTTGGAATGGTGAGCGGCCATCGCCGGGATCGCGAGACATCAGGTGCACATGAAGAGCGATATTCCCCTGCCGTCACATCGCGGAAACCGGTTTTACCAGGGCGGGGTTGCGACCCTTGTCGCCAACGCTCTTCAGGCGGTCAATTTTCTCGGTGATCGGTTCCTGAGAAAGTCGCATCATTCGTTGTCGGTTATCGAGGACCTCTATCGGCACTCGATGGACAGCGCGTTCTCGGTGACCGAGGCTTTCCTCGTCACAGGCGCCCCGCACGCCTCCGCTTATTATCCGCGAGACTTCGCGTGGTTCTATCCCGACATTCTTGACCCCGAAACCATCATGGATCCGCAGGATGCGGTGCGGCGGGTTCGGTTGCTCGAAAAGAGCGTCCGTTTGTTGCTGGAGGCGGTTCGTGCCGGCGTCGTCACGACGACCATCGTCCCGGCGGGACGCGGTCGGTACCTCGGCGTCAACTATTTCTCGCGCCCGTCGGACACGCTACTCGGTATTCTCGCCGGTCTCCAGCAGATGATCTCTGCCGAAGACAGGACGGCCGCCCATCTGGCAATGTCACAATGCGCGCATGCAGGCCGCTTGTTGCTGGCCGAATATGGCGGTGACCTGAAGCGAGCGATCCTCCAGCTCGCAAGCGAGCTCGAACCGTTCAATGATGATGGTACCAGGTATTTGCTTTGCGATGTCCACGCGCCGCGCTCCGCCGCGACAGACACCCGCGCCGAACGCAGGCGCTTCGTGACCAATGCTTCCGTCTACACGACCTTCGTGTGGGGCGTGCAGCTCGGGCTCGTCGACGAGAACGAGCTGAAGCGGCTGCTCGGGCGTGATCTTGCGCAGTACAAGATGGACCTGCTCCGCCTGTTCGGCAAAGACGGCCATATCAGGCATTCCCTGGAAGGTCCGGTGAGCTCGCCGGCCTCATCGGTCGCGCTGGATTTTGTCAGCGTGCATCGTGGATTCTGGAATATGAGCGATGCGAGCGAGCGGGCGCTGTTCGCGGCCACGACGGATCTGATCATTGCGGAGCCGCGGTTTCGTATCCCCAGCACGTTTCATTTCCTGGTCTCAGCCGATAATCCCAGAAACAAGATGATCCACAGGATTGCGGCACCAGCCTATCAGGGGCGTTCCTGCTGGCCGACGTTCAACGTCGAGTTCGCGGATCGCATGCTGGACTATGACGAATTCACTGGCGGCGAGACCTATCGGGCCTGCGCCCAAGGAATATTGAAGGATATTCGGACAGCGACCGAGGTTCACGGCGGCTATCAGGAGCTGATCTCAGAACAGGGTCTGAAGTATCGCACTTGGGCCTACAAGGGCGCCGTGGCTCATTCCTGGTTTCCGCGCTTCCTGTCCGTCTGGAGGAGGGCGTATGGAACGCCGCTGCTCCGGTGGATTGACGAATCCACTCGGTAACATATCGCTCACGCCACGAGATCCAGCAGCCGGCACGATCCGCGCACCAGCACCTTGCGTCCGGTCGGCGTCATGGCAGGCACGCCGTCATTGATGACGACGAGGCCGAGTGCGACGAGGCTTTCGACGAGATGGGCCTTGAGACGGCCGTTCGACAACGGGTTGCGAAGCGAACGCAGGGCCGCCCATTGGTCCGGCGAAAGCTCAAAGTCGAAATCGTCGTTCATGTTGCCTCAGTCGATCGTAACGTTCACGCGCCCCTGTTATCGGCGCTGCATGAAGACCATGCGACGACAATGAGTCCGGAATTCGGTGAGATGTTTAGAACGTCTCTTCACAAATTGCCGCACTTCGTTGGAGCTATGGCGGAATCTGGGTGATGACGGTGTGAGGAAGGCGGCGTATCGAGGCGGGTGACGAGCCTGCCAGAACCTCTCGAGGAGAGCGATACGCCATGACCGAGACTACCAATGTTCTTGCTTTCCGTCAGCCGTCCGCGGTTGATGATCCACTGACCGATATCGTTCGTGCCGGCGCGCGGGACCTGCTTGCCAGGGCGATCGAGATCGAGGTTGGCGCGTTTCTGGCCAGCACGGCCAATCTGACGCTGCCCGACGGTCGAGCGCGCCTGGTCCGACATGGGCACGGTCCGGTGCGCGAGATTGCGACCGGCATCGGTCCGGTGGAGGTCGCTCGTCCCAAGGTCCGCGACCGCGGAGCGAGCGGGCCAGGCGACCGCCTCCGCTTCAGTTCGGCAATCCTGCCGCTATGGGCGCGGCGGACGAAGAGCCTGGATGCCTTGATCCCGGTCCTCTATTTGCGCGGCATCTCGACCGGCGACTTCCAGGAGGCGCTCTCGGCGCTGCTCGGCAAGGATGCGCCGAACCTGTCGCCTTCGGTGATCGCCGGCCTGAAGGCCGATTGGCAGGTCGAGTACGAACGCTGGCAGAGACGCGATCTGTCGGCGCGTCGCTATGTCTACATCTGGGCCGATGGCGTGTACCTGCAGGCCCGCATGGAAGATCACAGCGAATGCATGCTGGTGCTGATTGGCACCACGCCGGAAGGCAAGAAGGAGCTGATCGGCTTCCAGGTCGGCGTGCGCGAGAGCGCGCAGAGCTGGCGCGAACTCCTGATCGACCTGCGGCAACGCGGGTTACGGATTGCCCCGCAACTCGCCATCGGCGACGGCGCCCTCGGCTTCTGGAAGGCACTGGACGAGGCCTTTCCCGGCACGCGGCACCAACGATGCTGGTGCCATAAAGTGAGCAACGTACTCGACAAGGTCGCCAAATCCGTGCAGGGCCCCATGAAGAACGACCTGCGGAACATCTATCTGGCCCCACACCGGGCCGAAGCTGAAACCGCGATCGACGTCTTCGTCGAGAAATACCACGTCAAATACGGACGTGCGGTGGAGTGCCTGATCAAGGATCGCCATGCGCTGCTCGCCTTCTTCGACTTCCCTGCTGAGCACTGGATCCACCTACGCAGCTCGAACCCGATCGAGAGCGTCTTCGCCACGGTGCGCCACCGAACGGTGCGGACCAAGGGATCGCTGTCGCAACAAACTGCGAAGCTGATGGTGTTCAAGCTCATCGACGCCGCATCGAAGACCTGGCGGCGATTGAAGAGCACGAACCAGTTGCCGAAAGTCATCGCCGGTGTAAAGTTCATCGACGGAATCGAAGTCATTCCGAACACTGAAAGCCACGCCGCCTGATCAGGCCGCGTCACCCAAAATCAGCCATAGCTCACTTCGTTGCGCCACAAGAGTTAAGATCGTTTGCCCGCGAATATCGTCTCAACTTCCGATCACTAATTGATGATCTGCGCTTGATGTTGCAGTGCGAATTGCCGCGCTGCACGGGAAGCGTCGCTGTCCTATTCAGCGTCGCGATATGCACAGAAATGGCGAGACGGGTCGTTCCGGGCTCTGCTAAGTTATTCCGTGGGAATGGCTTCACACGACAGGGGTGTGAGTGCATGAAGAGGCTGGTTGAAATCCGTAGTCAGGAATTTTTATGCCGCGAGCGCGCGGCGCTCGATTCGGAACGTCGGGTATTCTGGCTCGCACAGGCCGAGGAATGGGAGCAGCGCGCGCTCGACGAAATCGCGTATCACTTTCGGGAGAGCAATCTCGCGCAGGCCGAGCGGAATGCCGCCTGACGCGGGCGGCTAATATTGCTTACTGATAGGTCGCCACGATATCGGACACGGCGCGCTCGAGCTGGTGCGCGGTGGTGCATCGGCGCACGACGCTGCAAAAGGTCGCGTAGCGCGGCATCTCGGAATCGCCAAACCCCCAGGCGAGCCGCCCCTCGGGATTGAGCCAGACCAGCCGCTTCGAGCGATCGGAGATCCGGCGCAAAATGTCGGCGCGCGGGTCGAGATTGTTGCTGCGGGCATCGCCGAGCACGATCACCGTGGTCTGCGGCGTCAGCGTGCTCATGAACCCCTTCTCGAAATCGACCAGCGAAGAGCCGTAGTCCGACGAGCCGAAACCGACCTTGGACATGATCTCGGACATCGCCTCCTCCGGCGACTTCGATTCCAGGATCTCGCTGACCTCGATCAGGTGCGAGGAGAAGGCGAAGGAGCGGACATCGTCGACCACCTCGTGCAGCGAGTGGATGAGCAGCAGAAAGAAATCGGACACTTGCGCAACGGAGCCCGAGACGTCGCACAATGCTACGATCTTCGGCCGGTCGCGATGCTTGCGCTTCCATGCCGTGAGGAAGGGCACGCCGCCCCAGGCCGCATTGCGGCGGAGCGTGCGACGGACGTCGAGATGGCCGCGGCGCTGGCGTTTGCGCGGCTTCGAGTAGCGCTCGCGCAGCCGGCGCGCGATCCGACGGATGAGGGCGCGCATCTCGGCGACCTGGCGCCGCTCGATGCGGGCAAGCGGCGCATTGCGCAGGATCTCGTTGCGGAGGTTTTCGGCCTCCTCGCGGGCATAGAGTGCAAGCCCCTGAGAGACCGTATCGCGCACGGCCTCGCGCAAGGCGTCCAGCGCGGCGCGCAGACGCTCGGCCAGTGCCGGGTTGGTCGCGGTCAGCCCGTCGAGATCGTCGCGCAGGCGCTGGAGGCCCATGGCGTCGAGGATGCGGCTGGAGAATATGCCGCGCTGAGTGGAGTAGCGGATGTCGGACAGGGAGGCCGCCCCGGAGGCGCTGGCAATCGCAGCCGCAATCGTGTTGCGGTCCTGCGACAGCAGCATCTGCGCGAGCGGGCCTAGACCTTCGGGAGGCTGACCTTCGCCGGCATCGCGGGGAGCGCCGGAGGAGGGCGGCTGATCTGCATCCTGCGGAGCGTCGTCGTTGCCGGCCTCGGGCTTGTCGTGCCGCGGCTCCGGCTGACTGAAGAACAGATCAAAGCAGTCACCGAGCGCGAGCTTCTCGTCCTGGGACTTGGCAAGTGTCAGGAGCAGCGCGTCGCGCAGGACGGCGCGGTCGGAGATGCCGACCTGCGCGACTGCGCGCATCGCATCGATGCTTTCGGCGGGCGAGACGTGAACGCCGACGCCCCGCGCCGCTCGAAAGAATCGATGGAGGTTCTCGCGCATCGGCGTCAACCGAAGACGTTGGACCGTGCCGTCTTGGCAATGAAGGTGGTCACTTGCGGTGCCGCTGCTTCTATGTCCGTCTCGTATTTCAGGAGGACGTTGAGTGTGTCCTTGACGATCTCGGTGTCGAGCTCGGAAGCCTGGAGCAGCACCAGCACGCGCGCCCAGTCGATGGTCTCGCTGACCGACGGCAGCTTCTTCAGATCCAGCGAGCGGATCTCGTGGATGAAGCCGACCATCTGCCGGCGCAGCGTCTGGGAGATGCCGGGCACGCGGCTTTCGACGATGCGTTCCTCAAGACGCTGCTCGGGGAAGCCGATATGAAGATGCAGGCAGCGCCGCTTCAGGGCGTCGCCGAGATCGCGCTCGCTGTTGGAGGTGAGGATCACGGTCGGCGGCGTGATGGCCGACACGGTTCCGAGCTCGGGGATCGTGACCTGGAAGTCCGAGAGGATCTCCAGCAGCAGCGATTCAAACTCCGCATCCGACTTGTCGATCTCGTCGATCAGGAGCACGCAGCCGCCCGGCTGCTCCAGTGCCTGGAGCAGGGGACGCGGCTCGACGAACTCCTTGGAGAAGAACACGTCGCCGAAATCGTGGAGCTGGTCGAGCGCGGCATGCAGCGTCTGCGCGCCGCCGAGAACCTCGCCGAGCTTGTCCTTCAGGATTTGCGTATAGAGTAGCTGCTTGGCGTATTTCCACTCATAGAGCGCCTTGGCCTCGTCGAGGCCCTCGTAGCATTGCAGGCGGATCATCTTCATGCCGCGCCAGGCCGCGATCGCCTTGGCGAGTTCGGTCTTGCCGACGCCCGCGGGGCCCTCGACCAGGATCGGCTTCTCGATCTGCTGCGACAAATAGACGGCGGTCGCGATCTGCCGGCTCGCGATGTAGCCTTGCGCGGCGAGGCCGCTCTCCACTGCCTCGATCGAGGTCGAGGCCTTCTGATCAGCCACGAAAGGGCGCTCCCAAAGGTCTTGGTTGAGGCTTGTTCTGCCTGCGTTCCCGGCAAAGAACAAGCCTCGTTTGGGAGGCATCAGACCCGCGTGAACGGCGTTTTTTCCGCTTAGCGCAAATAGTTAAGCGGTTCGCCGTTCGCGCGATCAGTGCCGCAGCAGCTCCGGCTTGCGGATCGTCTGTCTGACCTCGGCGCCGCAATCGGCGCATTCATACACGAAGTCGATCTTGGCAAGGCTCCAATGCGGCTCGACCTCGCGCACATACATCGGCAGGAACCCCATGCAGGTGGGGCAATTCACAGGCGCGATCTCAACGTCCTGATGATGCTGAACGTAAGCTGGCATCGCGGCTCTCCTTCGCAGGCGACCACCAACCCCCGCGCGAAAGCTACTGCCGGTTACCCCGGAGCCCTCATCAACTCTTTCGAACAGAGGCGGAACGGTCGGCGTTTGTCGTTCGCTGTGACATTCTTGTTACGGATGGTACTGTAAGGGGCGGACCAGATGCCTATTTCGTAGGCCGGTTGGGTTCACTGGATTTCACTGCAACGATAAGGGAGCAACGCCCATGACGCATGCCATTCGCTTTCACAAGACCGGCGGTCCGGAAGTCCTGGTCTGGGAGGAGGTCAATGTCGGCACACCTGGAGCCGGCGAAGCGCGCATCCGCCACACGGCTGTCGGACTCAATTTCGTCGACATCTACAACCGTTCGGGTCTGTATCCGGCGCAATTGCCGAGCGGGCTCGGCAGCGAGGCGGCTGGTGTCGTCGAGGAGGTCGGGCCCGGTGTCACCGATCTGAAGCCGGGCGATCGCGTCGCTTATGGCGCCTCGCCGCTCGGGGCTTATTCCGAGGCGCGGCTGATCCCCGCCGACCGGCTGTTGAAATTGCCCGACGGCGTCGATGACAAGACCGCAGCGGCAATGATGCTCAAGGGGCTCACCACGCAATACCTGATCCGGCAGACCTATCGGGTGAAGGCCGGCGATACCATCCTGCTTCACGCTGCGGCCGGCGGCGTCGGCCTGATCTTGAGCCAGTGGGCCAAGCATCTCGGCGCGACCGTGATCGGCACCGTCAGCAACGACGAGAAGGCAAAACTCGCCAAGGCGCATGGTTGCGACCATGTGATCATCTACACGCGGGAAGATTTCGTAAAGCGGGTGGACGAAATCACCGGCGGCAAGAAGGTGCCGGTGGTTTACGATTCCGTCGGCAAGGATACGTTCCTCAAATCGCTGGATTGCCTCGCGCCGCTCGGTGTCGCGGCTCTGTTCGGCCAGTCTTCGGGAGCTGTCGAGCCGCTCAATCTCGGCCTGCTGGCACAGAAGGGGTCGCTCTACGTCACGCGTCCGACGCTGTTCACCTACGCCGCCAAGCGCGAAAATCTGGTCGCGATGGCGAACGAACTGTTCGACGTCGTCAAGTCCGGCGCGGTCAAGATCGAGGTGCACCAGACCTATCCGCTGAAGGACGCCGCCAAGGCGCATACCGATCTTGCGGCTCGCAAGACCACGGGATCGACCGTTCTTCTGGTCTGATGTTCGGCCGGGCCGTGACGCAAGCTGCTTGGCCTGCGTCACGTCCGCTCGTACTTGCGCAGATCGCGGATGTGATCAAGGCGGATTGCCTGGAGGTCGACATCCTCGGGCGCAATCTGGGGCAGGGTGGCCTCGGTCAGCATGGCCTCGGTCACGTCCTCGACGGTATTCTCCACGATTTCGTGGATGAACGAGATGTTCCGGTATTCACCCAAGGCGATGCGGGAGATGACCTCCCGCCTCGTGATTTCGGGATCGACGACCGCCTCGCGGCCCCGCCGCCCATAATCGATCATCACGACGAAGTATTGCATGAAACGATCCTGCCGCGCCCGTGGTCGGGGACGCGGCAGAGTATTTCCGAAAAACGGAACTTTGTCAACCGCGATTTCTATAAATCAGAAATCGCTGCGGCCTTTACTTGCCCTTCTTGCGAGGACGCGCCGATTTCGCACGCAACCGCTCGAGCTGCCCCTTGGGCATGGACAGGCAGATCTCACCCACCCAGTCGAGCTTGACCCCGACGATCGGCTTGGCATTGAAGCTCGTGAGATTGACGACGGAGGGTGATTTTCCCCGCTCGATGGTCTTCAGATAGCGCTCGCCGGTCTTGAGGCGGACCACCGCCTCTTCGCCGTAGAAGCTCGACAGCGGATGGCGCTGGTCCTTGTAGACCACGATCACGTCGCCGCTCTCGTATTTGGGCAGCATCGAATCGCCCACGATCTCGAATGCGATCGTCTCTTCCATGATCGGAAAGGGCAATGTGATGTCGCCGAGACCTTCCGGGGGAACCTGTTCATAGTCCGGCTCGATCACCGCGCCGGCTCCGACGCGGCCCATGATCGGCGCGAGATTGAGCTCGAGATATTCCATGATCGGAATGATTTCCGATGCCTTCACCAGACGCTCGCCGCCGAGGATCTCCGAGACCGCGCCGGGCCGCACGCCCATGGCTGCTGCGAGGCCGCCCTTGCTCTTGCCCGTCTTCTCCAGGCCTCGTTCGATCATTGCAACGTCCAACATGGTGATTCCCTCGATTGCGCGCCGTCTCGCCTCTTGTAATCCGAAATTCGGAATTGATGCAATTATGAATATCAGAATTATCGCTTGACATCGTATTCGGAATAACGGAATGTGTGTGCCGCTTCCCGGTCGCCTGATCGGAAGGCGCATCACAGGACAGCATCATGGAACCGGGCCAATGGCCGTCGGAGCACTCCGACGCGCTTCGCGACTATTTTCTCAAAGGCATGTCTTACGCGGAGATCGGAAGACAGATTAACGCAAGGTTTGGAACGGCTTATACGCGCAGCGCGGTGGTCGGCCGCGCCAAGCGGCTCGGGCTCGTCGTGCCGGAATGGATGACGAGCCCGTCGATCGTGCCAACTTTGCCGGGCGAGCCCAGTCTCATTTCGCCGCGCCGGTCGGCGTTGCCGAACCTGAGCCTGCCGCCGAAGTCCGCAATGAAGCCTGCGGTGCGGGTGAAGTTGCGTTGTGTCGGTGTCCAGCCGCGCCTGATCCAACTGGTCGAACTCGAGCCGGCCGACTGCCGCTATCCCTATGGTGGCGACAAGGACGGGGAGGACATCACCTTCTGCGGCCACCCGCGCCAGCCGGGCTCCAGCTACTGCGCACCACATGCCGGCCTGGCGCGCCGTTCCGAGGCTGCGTCAGCCCGTGCCGCAGGCCCCGTCGTGTTGAAGCTGGTCTCGGCCGCCTGAAGCGGCAGCCGTCCGTTCAATCGTCAGTCTTGCAAGGAGTATCCGAGTGGTTCGTGCCCGACGTACCAAGTCCTACAAATTGGCGCAGATCTACGACCGGCGGTCGCGGGAGGTCCCGTTCAATGCCGAGGTGGCGGAGGTGGAGGTCGACAATCCGCTCGCGCTCGATTCAGGCGAGAAGATCCTAGCCATCCGCTCAATCCGCAACGATCCGCTCGGCCGGCTGCACGCACACCACCAGATCGACGAGGCGCAATACCGGGGCGGGCGCGCCTTCCAGGACGATTGGGAGCGGGCGGAGCGGGGCCCTCAGGCAGTGGATACGACACGCGAATATGTCGATGGTACGGGCACGCGCGAGCCGGTCACCGAGAGCCAGCGACAGGCGGTGCTGCGGCTGAACCGGGTCGAGCGCGAGCTCGGCACCGATGGCGCCGCCCTGGTGCACGACGTGCTGGTGCTGGGTTTGACGATGGATCAGATCGGGCAGCGTCGGGCCGTCCGGACGCAGCGCTGGAACGACTATTTCGGGCGGCGCTTTCGCGAATGCCTGGATCGGCTGGCGCTGGTCTATGGCTTCGCGACGGAGGCCGGGACACAGCGCGCGGACCGGCGCAGATGATTGCGGCACGCCTGTGGCATCGGCCGCAGGCGTGCCGGCCTGCCGCTACGGATGAGGTACAATCCGGTAAGGCGTCGTGTAGGGCTCGACGCGGAGCGAGGCGTTGGCCAAAAGCCCGATCTTAGCGGTCGGCGCCTGCTGCAGTTCGCCGTTCGGGCCACGATGCACGCTGTATTGCCAGACAGTGAGGTCGCCCTTTTGTGCCAGCGCGTGTGCAACGGCGCTCGCATCATTGCCGCCGAGCGCCTGAAGCTCCTCTTGCGACAATCCGACGACGATTTCGTCCTTGATGGTGACGATCTTGAACAGGTTCATCCTGGTCTCCTGCGCCCATGCGCCTTGTATCGAGAGGGTGAGAAGCGCGACCGCGGTGCCCTTGATGAGATCGCAGCGAGAAAGCATGCCGTTGTCCTTTGGTGCTGACGCGCGCCCAAATCGATGAGTCTTCAGCCATGGCGCCCGTATCTGCGTGGCCGTGCCGCAACGGCTTGGTCGCTCGCTCGCGGACGGCGGTTCACGGCGGAGTTGCACCCGGACCGACGGTTCCGGCTGCGAACTGTCGCATCAAGACCAGGACTGGCTGCAAGATCGACCTCTCATGCCGGCGATACAACCGCCGAAGTCGGGCTCAACAATTACGTGTGCATGCTGAAGCATCGCCAATTCGTGCGCACGATGTGAATTCACATCGGAAACAAGCTGAAACGTTGTGCGGATTGATCGCGATCAGGGCTGTGTGCGTGATTGATGCAACTTCTTGACGCAGGTGGGTGACGGCGGTCGATATTCCTGTTATCCGGAAATCGCGGTGAGGCGATGCAGACGAAGCGTCGCTACACCCACGGTTGGGCTTGCCGGATGGGTTGTTCCTTGGCATAGTTGCAACCGAGCAGTTGAGGCCATCGTTCGGATGCAGTTCAGTGTGCGAACTCGGCGGTCCCCGGCCGAGGCTCGTCGCGATTGGTTCTGGTGCGGCGTTCGGTTCTTGGCGGATCACGAGGGCCGGTGCTTGTCATAGGTGCGAGATGAAAAACCTCGATTTCGCGGTTGAGTTGCATCTCAAGCTCGGTGTGCCTGCAAGCAGCACTGTCGAAAGTCTGCGCCTGCTACGCGCGTTCCTGAAGCTCGCGCCTCGACAGCGTTTCGAAGTGATCAAGGATGACGGACGGCGAATGAGGTCATTCGGTGGCCCATCATGGACCTGCGCCAGTATCGAAGCGCGGATCTCCACGCCGCACAAGGTCAATTTGTGGGCACCCTGTGCACACACCGAGAATCAGGACTTGCCCTTGCCTTGTTGCATGAGAGTGCCGGTCATCTCGCGCATGTGATCTCCGGCGCTGGTGAACTGACTGCGCAGGAAATCCGACTGGATTCGCATCGCTTCCTGGAGATCGGTGGCATGCACCAGCTTGCGTGCATGCTCGAACGCCGACTTCATGTTCTGCTCGGTGAAAGCCAGCGCCTGCTTCGACACCTCCGTCCCCGCACCCGGAACGGACGACATCGACTTGGTGGCGGCGTCAAAAAACATGCCGAATGCCTTTTCCGCCTGGTCAATCGTCTTCTCAGCCAGGTCGCGCAGTTCGGCCGGAACTTCGAGCTTCGGTTCGATCATGGTCGCACTCCTCCCTTTTCTTCAACTGAATACCACACTTGCCCGACCGCCTTCCAGCGGCCAGCCTCGGGGGAACGACGCCGGGGCGGCGGCCCAGGCAGAAAAAGGAAGGGAACGGCACAGGGCCGGACTTTAGGACAAGGGGTGCTCGGGAAAAGCTTCTTCCGCGGCGAGATCTTGATCCCTGCCGGCCTCCGGCAGGGATTTGCGTTTGCACCGGGTCGTGATCGTCCGGCGGCTGCTAACGCAGCGATGAGATATAGGCCGCGATATCGGCGGCTTCGCTCCGGCTCAAGGGAAAATTCGGCATCTTCGGGTGCGGATCGAGCAGGAAGAAGGCGAGCCTTTCCGGGCTGAAGTCCGGCCTGCGCGCAACAGATGCAAAGGAGGGAACGTCGGCGCTCGCCTGGGTTTGCCCGTTCGCCGCGACATGGCAACTCGCGCACCAGCGCTTGGCGAGATCGGCACCGTGATCCGCGTCAGCTGCGAGGGCGGACGACGTGCCGACGCCAGAGATTACGCCAAGCAGCAGGCAAATCCGTCTCACATGCCGGGACATAGGGCAATCTTTCTGCGTTCGCACGCGGTCGCCGCGCTCATCCGCAGCATGATCCTGGAAACTGCGAGAGGTCAATTCGGGCGATGATCGACCGCAGCAGCTTGCGGGTCTAGAGATGCCGTAGGAATGACGGCATTCTTGCCGCGGGCAGGCCAAGGCCTTTCGTATGAAGGCTTTTCGTATCAAGAGTTTCGGTATAGTGCGACACGTGTCTCTCCAAGGCCATATGGCTCTTCTATCGTGCCGCTTTGGAGCCGCCTTTGATCTGCCGCAAAACATTCCCGGCTAATAGTCACCTGGGTTCATGATCATCGGGCTCTTCGTATCCACCGGTGCAAGCGCGCTGCTTGCGCTGTCACGCAGGAAGCGGTCGAGCGCCTCCTGGATCTTCTCCTTGACCGAGTTCGGACCGCGATCGCTCATCTCGGTGTGCTGCGCGCCGGTGTGGACGATATCGATGCCGCGCGCCTTGGCCTCTTCCGGCGTCGGCAGCACGCCGGGATCTGTCACGAAACGCGGGTCCTTCGATCGGAACGACAGGATCTTCATGTGGTCGCTGAGCACGAAAGGCACCCGCAGATTGTCGAGCGTGATCACCTTCGACACCAGCTCCGGGTGCTGATGGGCGACGTACATGGAGACATCGCCGCCGTTGGAGTGGCCGACGAGGGTGATATGGTCGTATTCGACGTTCTCCTGCCGTCTCTTCAGTTCGCCTAATACGAAGAGAATGTTGGCTTCGCAGCGGATGTAGACTTCACGCCGGCCGACATATGGCTGACCGACATGGGTCATCAGCGGCGGATCGCTCGGCAAGTCCTGCTGGATGCTGGCGACCAGATAGCCTCGTGCGGCGAGGACGTTGGCGAGGAAGGAATATTCTGTGGCCTTGACGGTATTGCCGTTACTGATGATGGCGAGCGGGAGCTTCCACAGACCGAGATTGGCCTTGGTCTCAGCGTCGCGCCGCACGGCAATCTCCACCGAGATCGGCCGCTGGCGGGAGGCGTCGAATAGGGTCAGGGTCTCATGGCGGATTGCGAACTGGCTGACGACAAAATACTGCCCAACACCAAGGACGCAGAGCAAAGCCAGGATACCAAACACCTTCCTCATGGTTCTGTCTCAAAATCACCTTTGACTGAACATGGTGATCGGGAACTCCAGGTCGAGCGATCGTGAGCAGGTTACGGGATTAAATTTAGGCAAGTCTGTGACGTGGCCGCAAAAGGGTCGCATGCCGGCTCGATCGACGGCAGGACAGCTAGAGACAGTAGGCCCTGCCGCGCTCGGGGCAGACCCGGAACGCGCTCGACAGTGTGAAGAGGAAGCGTGGGCTGCGGCGCTCGTTGTCCGGCGCCCGGTAGCTCAGGGGGACAGCCACCCCGAGATCCGCCTGGAGATCGTACGGCAAGAAGAACCGCACACCGGCCCCGGCTGATGTCAGCGACAGGCCGTCGCTCAGTCGGTAACCGTCGTTCCAGACTGCGCCGGCGTCGCCGAAGACGTAGAGCTGATAGCCGGTCCAAGAGTGGAAATTGAGCTTCTGATCGAAGCGCAGTTCGAGCGAGCCGGCAAGCCCGTTATCGCCGCTGATCTCGGCTGCGCCATAGCCCCGGCCGAAGGCCGCGCCGCCAAGATAGAACTGCTGCGAGGTGAACAATGGCCGCGATGCCGTCTGGCTCGCAGCCGAGAGCTTGAGCGACCAGGCGCCGTTGATTGTCTGGTAGCGCGTGAACCAGAAGTTCAAGACCGAGAAATTCGACGAGGCGCCGTCGCGCGACAACAGATCGTCGTCGAAATGCGATGCGCCAAAGATGTCGAGACCCTGGCGGTAGGTCAGCGTCGCAAGACTGGTGCCGCCGAAGCGATCCTGGAGCCGGTAGTCGGCGGTCAGGCTGGCGGTCCTGATGTGGTCGTTGTACCAGGGGCCGTAAATGTCGTGCTCGGATACGTTGCTGAAGCTCCCAGCCGCGGTAAGTGTCAGCCCCGAGGATTGCGACATGAAGGGCACTGTGCTTGCCCGCACCTCGAAAGCTTCGGTCGTGGTGATGTCGCTGTCGAGACGGCGTGCGTCGCCGGGACGGACTGCGCTGTAGAAGACGGAAGCGCCGAGGCGCACACCGTCAACGCCGATTGGTGCGTCATAGGACAGGCGCGCGAAGCCGAGCTCGCGGGGGTCGTTGGCAATGGTCGACAGGTTGACCGCCAGCACGTCGCCGGGCGCGAGGTAGGAGTTGAATGCGCCGGTCGCGTAGGTTTGCCAGGGGCCGACCGATGACGATCCGAGATTGTCCACGGCGAATGAGGAGAAGACGTGCCAGGCCTTCAAATAGATGGTCAGGCGGAAGTGGCCGGTCGTACCGCCGATCTCCTCCAGCGCGGTGTCGACGATCCGGACGCCCGGCCTGCCGTTGATCAGGAAGAGCTGACGTTCGAGCGTTGCCAGCCGCGACGGTTGTTCGGCCAGAACCGGCGCGAGCATCGGCCTCACGCCGAACTGCTCGGCGCCGTCGCCCTTCAGCTCGGCCTGCACGATGGCGCCTTCGATGACCTGGATCCGGACCCGGCCATCGACAATGTCCTGCGGCGGCACGATGGCGCGGCTCAAGTGGAATCCAGCTTGGCGGTAGAGGTCGCTGATCGCGCCGGCGATCGCGGCGAGATCCGACTGCGCGACCTTCTTGGCGAGAAAAGGCTGATACACTGCGGCGATGCGCTCGCGGGAGACAGCGTGAGCGCCGATGATGCTGATTCCGCGCAGCACGAACTGCAGCTTGGCATCGCCGTCGGCGCTGGGCCGGTCGACTGTCGGCAGTTCGATCGGAGGTCGGCTCTGCGATTCCCGTTCGGTTTGGTTCTCGAAATATTTCTCGGGCTGACGCGGATCGAAACCCGGCTGGTTCGCCTGTTGTGCGAATGCCTGCGGAACTCCCGTGAAAATAGGTGCCAACAACGCCAATACGGAAATGAAATGCCGCTTCCCGCCGCGTGCAGCAAAGCCGTCTCCGTAGTCTGACGGAGGGATTGCCCTGTGGCGGTAAGGGTTCGTTAGCTGCATGATTTTTCTTAGGTTTTTATGGTCAACGATTGGTTAATGAGGCCACGCCACCGGCTTCTTCCTGCTAATCCTCTCTTGAGTGATTTCGGATACGCCTCAGGTCCGGCTGTAACGCGGACTGAGGATCGTCATGCTCGGCAAAGTTGGAATGCGGTGCGCCTTCGTCGTGGCGCTGGCCCTGGCAACGGCTTCCGGTGCATTCGCTGCGGATGACGGTGCCTGGTCTGTCAGCAAGTCCTCCGGCGAGGTCTGGCTTGCAACGAGCGGCGCGCAGCAGGTGTCGTTGAGCCAGGAAGGGACGCTGAAGCCGGGCGATGCCATTCGTACCGGGCGCAACGGACGCGTCCTGCTTGTTCGCGGCGAGGAGACGATTCTGATCTCTCCCAATTCGGTGGTGGGCCTGCCGGCCGAGAAGAAGGAGGGGCTCTCGACCACCATCATCCAGCAGGCGGGTTCGATCCTGCTCGAGGTCGAGAAGCGCAACGTCAAGCATTTCGAGGTCGAGACGCCCTATCTCGCCGCCGTGGTCAAGGGAACGCAGTTCAGCGTCACGGTGGGTGCCGGCAGCACCAAGGTCGGCGTGCTCCGCGGGCAGGTCGAAGTCTCCGATTTCAAGACGGGCCAGATTGCCCAGCTCATGCAAGGACAAGCGGCGGCCGTCTTTGAGCGCGGCAAACCCGGTCTCAGCCTAAGCGGTGCCGGGACGTTCAATCCGATCGAGCACGGCAAGCCGCGCGTTCCCACGATCGAGCGAATTCCCGTGCCGAAATCAGGCCTGTCGGCGCCGCGCAATGCGGCGAACGGCCATGCAATCCACGCGCTTGGCCCGATCGACAAGGGCACGAAGGCGGCCGGCGCACAGAAGCCATCGCATCAGGCGGCTGGAGCCCATGCCTCCAAGGCCGGCGTCGTGCGCATTTCGAGCTCGCTCGGCGAGGTCAAGCTGAACTTCCACAAGGTGACGCGCGGACTCGCCCACGGCGTCGTTGCTCCCGGCCAGGTGCGCAACGCGAACGCCAGCAGCGGGGCCGAGACAGTCTGGAGCGACAGCAAGACCGGTACGACAGTATCCAACAGCGCAGTCCAGACTGCGGTGACGACGAGCGGTGCTGCAACGGCTGGCGGCAGCAGCTCGGCCGGTGCAAGTGCGGTGATCGCCGCAGCAACAGCCGGAGCATCTAATGACGGCCCCGGTGCCAACAACGGAAACGCCGGCAACAATGGCAATGGCGGCAACAGCGGCAATAACGGCAATAGCGGCAACAATGGTAGCAGCAACAACGGCAATGGCCACGGCAACGTTGGGGCCACTGGCAATGGCCGCGGCAACAACGGCAATGGTAACGGGAATGGCGGGGGGAATGGTAGCAACGGCCATGGCAACGGGTACGGCCACAACCGACACTGAGGCAATTCCGTAAGGGGATGAGGGGGCGCATCCGATGAAGTGGGTGCTCGGGAGGTTCGGGTGAAACGCTATCGGCCGCATATTCTGGTGGTGATCGCGCTTGCGATCGTGCTGTCCACGGGATGGCATGGCTCGCTTCGCAACGCGCTCACCGACCTGCGGTTCGCGTGGCAATCGCGTGACGCCAGCGGCAGTGTCGTCGTCGTGGCCATCGACGCGCCGTCGATCGATCAGATCGGGGTCTGGCCCTGGCCACGCCGGTTGCATGCGGAGCTGCTGCGCAGGCTCGATGCGGCGGGGGCGCATGACGTCGCCTTCGATGTCGATTTCAGCACGCCGTCCGACCCGGCCTCCGACGAAGCCTTCGTCGGAGCGCTGCGGGAGGTCGGCGGCTCGACGATCCTTCCGTCCTTCAAGCAGCCGGCGCCGAATGGTGGCGCGGCTCACGTCAACCGCCCCCTGAGGCAGTTCAGCAACCAATCGTGGCCGGCTGTCGTCAATGTCGCGGTCGAATCCGACGGGCTCGTTCGCCGCTATCCGTTTGGCGAGAAGCTCGGCGACGCCTTGATGCCGTCGATGGCCGTTGTGCTGGCGGGACAGGACGTCAATCGACGGCCGCCCTTTCTGTTGGACTTCAGCATTCGTGCGGCTTCCATTCCCGCTGTCTCCTATGTTGACGTGCTGCGCGGCGATACCGCCACGCTCGGCAAGCTGAAAGACAAGAAGATCGTCATCGGTGCTACGGCGCTCGAGCTCGGTGACCGGTTCAGTGTTCCGAACGGCAAGATCATCTCAGGGTCGATCCTCCAGGCGCTGGCCGCTGAATCGATCCTGCAGAACCGGATGCTGCGCTGGACGTCCGATATCGGCATGATCCTGGGCCTGGGTGCGATCTGCCTGCTGATGATGTCTTCGTGGCGTCGCTTCGCTGCGGGAATTCGCGTCGCAATCCTCGTCGCGGCCGGGGTGGCTGCCGAACTGGTCGCAGCCCTCGTGCAGGCGAGGTGGCCCCTCGTCATCGACACATCGCTGTTCCACATCGCTATCATCGCTTATCTGACGGCAATTGCGCTGGACGAAATCGATTTCCGCAGTCTGTTCGGACGCATCGCCGAGAGCCGCTTCCATCGCATCGCGATGTCGCTCGGCGACGGGCTCGTCTGCACCGACGAGGAGCACCGGATCACGGTCTGGAATCCCGGCGCGAGTGCGATCTTCGGCTACATGCCGGTCGAGATCATCGGCCGCCCGTTCGAAACGCTGTGTGCTTTGCCGGTGGACGGCGGTGCAAGGCCGTCGATGCACGACGCCGCGCGCCAGGCGCTTCTTGTTCCGGGCGGGGCGGTCGTGGTCGAGTTCGAGGGCCGGCGCAAGAACGGGGAAACCTTCCCAGTCGAAGCGAGCTTCTCGGGCTGGCAGGGAACGGATGGCTTTCAATACGGAGCGATCCTGCGCGATATTTCGGTCCGCAAACGTGAAGCCGAACGTATTCGCTACCTGGCAGAACACGACGCGCTGACGGGGCTTGCCAACCGGAATATGCTGCATGCGGGCCTCGCTGACCTGATCAGTGCGGCGGAGCGGCGGTCTTCTGGCGTCGCATTGCTCGTGCTCGGGCTCGACGGATTCCATGAGATCAACGACATGCTCGGACACTCGGCCGGCGACCTCGTGCTGCGCGCGGTCGCCGAGCGTCTCCGGCGCGAAGTCGATGGTCAGGCGGTCGTCGCCCGGCTCAGCGGCGACGAATTCGCCATCGCGATCGATTGCGCGGAAGTCGGCGAGTCGATCGCGGCGTTTGCCGAGCGGATCGCGCAAGCGTTCGAGGCGCCGCTCGCGGCGGGCACGCGGCAGCACCGGGTCGGGATCAGCGTTGGCGTTGCCGTCTATCCGGAAGGCGGGCAGACGGCTGACGATCTCCTGAGCAACGGCCATCTGGCGCTGAGCCGCGCGAAGGCGACGCGGCGCGGCAGCCATGTGATCTTCGAAAGTGCGATCAGGCAGGAGCTCGAGAACCGGCTGACACTGGAGAGCGAGCTGGCACTTGCCGTGGAGCGCGGCGAGTTCGAACTGTTCTATCAGCCGCAGGTCCGTCTGATCGACGGCGGTCTTGTCGGAGCCGAAGCACTCATCCGCTGGCGACATCCGGTGCGCGGCTACGTCTCGCCCGGAGAGTTCATGCCGGTAGTCAACACTTCGGCCTTGTCGGAGCGGATCGCAAACTGGGTTATGGAAACCGCCTGCCGTCAGGCGCGAGCCTGGGAACTGTCCGGCAACAATGTGCGCGTCGCGATCAACCTCTCACCCTCGCAGCTCCAATCCGGCGATCTCGCGCATTCGGTTGCAGCGCTGCTCGATGCGACGGGGCTGACGCCATCGCTTCTCGAAATCGAAGTTACCGAAGACATCCTGCTCCATGACGAACGCCGCGTGCTCGCCATGTTCAAGCGAATTCAGGAGCTAGGCGTCCGAGTCCTGTTCGATGATTTCGGCACCGGCTATGCGAGCCTGAGCTATCTCAAGAAGTTTCCGCTCGACGGGCTCAAGATCGACCGGTCGTTCGTATTTGGTCTTCTCGCGAATTCCGACGATGCTGCAATCGTCGGCTCGACGATCGGTCTCAGCAAGCAGCTCGGTCTGACAGTCGTGGCTGAAGGCATCGAGGACGAGGCAACTGCCGACTTCCTGGTCAGCATGGGATGCGAGGAAGGACAGGGATATTTCTTCGGCCGTCCGATGCCGGCTGAAGCATTCGATCGGCAGTTCCTCGCGGCTGGGCACAAGGCTGCCAGCGCTGCCTGAGTGGGGGCTTCGCTTCTACCGCCGGCGCGCCACCGCCATGCCAAAGAGGAACGCAACGAACAGGCTGGCAAGCGGCGCTTCGCGGGTGACCGCTGCGACCGTCGCGAGAGCCCCGCCAGGCTTTCGCGATTCCTCGACGGCAGAGGTCAGGCGGTCGACGCCTGCGCGCAGTCCTCCGGCGACTTCACCGATCGTGCGGGAGACATCCGCCGTTGCATCGATGGCACGCTCGGCCATGCCGGGTTGGGACGTGGATTGCGGTATCTCGGTGCTCAAGGCGCGTCCTCCAGGCCTGATTAATGGAAGCCGACACCTTTGGCTATCCGCGCGAGCGCTCGTTCTGAACAGCGGGTCTGACGACCTTTGGCTATCCGCGACAGGCGCCGTGATTACGGCGGGTGCCGGCCTCGAATGGCAATTCAGCGCACGGGATTTTGTTCCGGAGGATTCGACCGGAGCGCACCTTCTCCGGGAAACGTCGGGTGCGAATCTCTGTTAGGCTGGGTCAACCTTGCTGAAGTCAGGAGACGGCCGTGACCGATCGGACCGTGACGGATCGAGCCCGGCGCATCGCCTTGCTCGGCGCTCCCATCGACATGGGAGCTTCGCAGCGTGGCACCTTGATGGGGCCTGCGGCGCTGCGCACTGCGGGCCTGGCGACACTGCTCGAAAGCCTGGATTTCGAGGTTGTCGACTATGGCGATCTTTCCGTAGCCGAAGTCCGGGACCTCGCCGACACGCCGCCTGAAAATGCCAATCACTACCGAGAAATCCAGCGCTGGACACGAGTCCTGAGCCGCAGAGGCTATGAGATCGCGACAACCGGTGCGCTGCCGATCTTCCTTGGCGGCGATCACACGCTGTCAATGGGGTCGGTCAACGCGGTGGCGCGTCACTGGCAGGAGCGTGGACGCGAACTCTTCGTGCTCTGGCTCGATGCCCATGCCGACTACAACACCCCGGAGACGACGATCACCGCGAACATGCACGGCATGTCAGCTGCGTTCCTGTGCGGCGAGCCCGGCCTCGACGGCCTGCTCGGCGACGATCCGCGCGCGTCGATCGACCCGGACAGGCTGGACCTGTTCGGTGCGCGTTCGATCGACAAGCTCGAAAAGGAGTTGATGCGCTTGCGTCGGATCAGGATCGTCGATATGCGCCAGATCGACGAGTTCGGCGTCGCCGTCATGATCCGGCGCGTCATCGAACGGGTCAAGGCGAGCAATGGCGTGCTGCATGTCAGCTTCGACGTCGATTTCCTCGATCCCTGCGTGGCGCCGGGCGTCGGCACCACGGTGCCGGGTGGCGCCACCTATCGCGAGGCGCATCTGATCATGGAGCTGTTGCATGATTCCGGCCTGGTAGGATCGGTCGATATCGTCGAGCTCAATCCCTTCCTGGACGAACGTGGACGGACGGCGCGTGCTGCAGTCGAGCTGATCGGCAGCCTGTTCGGCCAGCAGATCACAGACCGGCCGACGCCGAGCAACGCAATCGCTCCGGGTGAGTGAAGCGGCGGACGGCGCTTGTGCGCTGAAGGCGAGGCGGTCGGAGGTGTGTTCCCAGCTGGGATTCGGCTGCAGCAGCTGGGTCGGACGCGCTGGCCTGGAACTTGCTTGATGGGGGCGGGGGGAACCGGGTGGGGCGCAGTCGAGTTAACCTGCAATAGGAAAATAGCGGATCCTTCGATGACAAGTGGTCGTTTCGCAATCTCCATCTCCACCGCCCTTCGGCATCCCGGTGTGATCGCGCTGATCGTGGCGGGTGTGACGATTGCGGCAATGCTGATCGTCGACCACGGGCCGTGGAGCCGCGCCAAGACCCAGCCGGCTCATGTCGCGATGTACGCGACCACGGGAGAAGCGGCGCGCGCCGCAGGCGCCGCCGTGCTTCCGACCGAACCGAAGTCACCGGTCGAGCCGGCACGCCCGGGGCCGAAGACGTCCCCGACCGTCAATCCCGTGACGCCGTAGCTCTCAGCTCCTGCGGCCGTAATTGAGGAGCCCCCCGCTCGTCTTCGGCGGGTGCGCGCGCAAGGCGTCCTCGTTGGGCTCGGTGCCCCAGCCGGGCCGGTCCGGGACGATCAGATGGCCGTCCTGAATCTCCGGCTCATGCGTGAACAGCTCGCGGTCCCAGGACAGACGATCGATGTCGATCTCCATGATGCGCAGGTTCGGCACCGCGGCACAGAAATGTGCGTTCATCATCGAGCAGAGATGGCCGTAGAAATTATGCGGGGCGACGTTGACCTCGAAGGCTTCCGCAGCGCTCGCGATCTTCATCGATTGCCAGACGCCGTTCCAGGGTGTGTCGATGATCGCGACGTCCATCGCTTGCTCGTGGAAATAGGGCAGGAATTCCCGCAAGGAGAGCAGCGTCTCGCAGGATGAGATCGGGTGCGGGCTCTGCCTGCGGATATAACCAAGCGCCTCCGGATTGAAGCTGTCGATCTCGACCCAGAACATGTCGAGGTCGGCAATGGCGCGCAGGATCTTCAGATAGCCTTCGGTCTTGGCGTTGAAGTTGCAGTCCAGCAGAATGTCGACGTCGGGACCCGCGCCGTCGCGCATCGCCTCCAGATGCATGTGCAGGTCGCGCAGGATCTTGCGGTCGACGTTGATCTCGGGGGCGAAGGGTGAGCCGAAGCCGGGACGCCAGCCGGTCGGCTTGCCGTCGTCATAGGAAAAGATGTTGGTCTTGAGCGCGGTGAACTTCTTCTCGCGGACCTCGCGCCCCATGGCCTTGACGCCGTCGAGACTTTCGATTGGCGGCTTGTACCAGGATGGGTGATTGATGCGCCATGTGGCGCAATGCGACCAGTAGACCCGGATACGGTCGCGGATCTTGCCGCCGAGCAGCTCATAGCAGGGGACCCCGAGAGACTTCGCCTTGGCATCGAGCAGCGCATTCTCGATTGCACCGAGGGCTTGCGCCACCACGCCGCCGGCGGCGGGACGGGTCGCTGCGAACAATTCGGCAAAGATGCGCTCGTGCTGGAAGATGTTCTGCCCGATGACACGGGCGGAGAGGCGATGGATGGCAGCCCCAACGCCGGGGGAGCCGAAACCCTCGTCGAACTCGCTCCAGCCGACGATGCCGTCCTCGGTCGTCAGCTTGACGAAATGGTAATTTCTCCAGCCGGCATCGCAGGCAAGGATCTCGAGGCTTGTTGCTTTTGATGATTTGCTCATGTCGCTCCCTGTCGCCCGGGCTTCTTCTTGTGGCTCGATCCGGGCCCGGACCGCATTGTTAGGCCAACCGAGGACCTGCGTGAAGGGCGCAGCGATGCGCCCGCGAGCGCATCCCGGCAGCGCTTTCGCCGGTCTCGTCAGCCAACCACCGAAGAGACGAGCAGGGCGAGGACGGCCAGCGCCATCAGCGCAGTGCCGAGCCAGCCCAGCGCGATCAGCCATGAGCGGCCCCTGAAGCGGCCCATGATCGCGCGGCTCGAGACGATCAGCATCATCATGGCCATGATGGGGACGGCGACGATGCCGTTGAGCACTGCGCTCCACACCAGCATGTGGATCGAGTCGATCCCGGTGAAGCCGAGGCCGAAGCCGATGAGGGTCGCCGCCGCGATGATGGTGTAGAAGCCGACCGCTTCGTCCGGCTTGGCCTCCAGCGTGGCACGCCAGCCGAAGATCTCCGCGACGCCGTAGGCGGCCGAGCCCGCCAGCACCGGGATCGCGAGCAGGCCCGTGCCGATGATGCCCATCGCAAACAGGGCGAAGGTGAAATCCCCGGCGAGCGGCCGCAGCGCTTCGGCCGCTTGCGTCGCCGAATTGATGTTGGTGATGCCGTTGGCATGCAGGACCGACGCCGTGGTGAGGATGATGAAGAAGGCGATGCCGTTGGACAGCAGCATGCCGGAGATGGTGTCGGCCCTGATGCGCGCGAGCTCCGGCTTGCCGCCGTGCCTGAGCTCGCGAAGCGGCTTGTCGCGCTGGCCCTGGTTCATCTCCTCCACCTCCTGCGAGGCCTGCCAGAAGAACAGATAGGGGCTGATGGTGGTGCCGAGCACGGCGACCACCATCATGAAATAGTCGCCGCTGACATTTGCCTTCGGCCACACCGCGGCGAGCAGCGCCGTGCTCCAGGGAATGTCGACGGTGAAGGCGGTCGCGACATAGGCGAACAGCGCCAAGGTGAGGAATTTCAGCACCGGCGAATAGCGGCGGTAGGGCAGGAACACCTGCAGCAGGGTCGAGCCGGCCGCGAAGATCAGCGCGTGTTCGTGGTTGAGGCCGCCGATGACGAGCGAGAGCGCCTCGGCCATCGCGGCGATGTCGGCGGCGATGTTGAACGTGTTTGCGGCAACCAGCATGGCGACGAGGGCCAGCACCGCCCAGCGCGGCGCGATCTGCATGACGTTGGCGGCGAGCCCCTTGCCGGTGACGCGGCCGATCCGCGCGCTGACGAGCTGGATCGCGATCATGAACGGCGTGGTCAGGAATACGGTCCAGAGCAGCCCGTAGCCGAATTGCGCGCCGGCCTGCGAATAGGTGGCGATGCCCGACGGGTCGTCGTCGGCAGCTCCGGTGACGAGGCCCGGTCCCAGCCTTTGCATCAGCGTCGGCGCGGATTTCGTCGGCGTGAGGGCGCTGTCGCGCATGTACGGGGACCTCGCAGGGGTGCTGGCGTGTCCCTAGCAAATGCGAATGCGGGAACATAGGTTCCTGCCGCGCGAACGCCGGAATTTCTGATAATACTAAATTCGCTTGCTCCGTCGGGCAAAACAGGGGTAGATTGCCAGCATCGCAAGACGTCTCGAAAACGGCGGCCATCCGCGGCTCGCAACCGGCGGCGGAAATTCAGTGCGGGATGAAGCTGCCCGGGTCGTCTTACTTCACGCTGACGAACATGCCCCAGGCGGCGGCCAGCGCCGCGCCGGTGAAGAGATCCACCGGATTGTCGCAGAACGTGCCGCCATAGCTGCACACGTCCGCTCCGAATTGGCCGAGCTCATGACGGCTCGCGGAATAGAACAGTCCCGACAGCACCAGCAATGCAGCGGCGACGTAGTACATTGACGATCTCCCGGCTTGCCCCGTCCAGGCGACATGTCCCAGCATGACGCGAAGAGATTTCACTTCGCCCAATCCGCTTTGCTGAATTTAAGATAAAGTTTGACCCGTCAGGCAAAACACCGGCAAGATGAGACCATGGACGAGTGCCGGCGTCGCGATGATGACCGGCGTTCGGCATGAAAAGGCCCCGCATCGCGGGGCCTTTGTCGTGTTGGGCCTACTGCCGGCTTATCGCCGCGAGCCCGCGCCGTATAGCTCGCGTTCGCGCCGGACATCGTCGGGCGCAAGTGGCGGGCTGGCGGCATCGAAGTCGGTCCAGCCGGACTTCTTCCAGGCTGAGCTGCGATCCTGCAAGTTCACGGACCTCTCGTGCAGAAGCGCTTCGAGGCGTGCGCGATCCTGATCCGGCACCCTGGCTGTGACTAGCGTGCCGCCACGGCGAACGCCCTCGGCATAGAGCGATGCATCCTCCTTGGAGACACCGGCTTCGGTGAGGGCGCCAACGATGCCTCCGGTTGCCGCGCCGGCGGCCGCACCGACAGCGGTCGCAGCGAGCCATCCGGCAGCGACGACCGGCCCGAGGCCGGGAATGGCCAGCAGGCCGAGGCCGGCGAGCAGGCCTGCCGCGCCGCCGATGCCGGCGCCGATGCCCGCACCGGTCCCCGCGCCCTCGGCGCGATCGTCGGTGCCGTCGCGATCACGATCGACCTTGCCGCCCGATGTGAGGCCGGCCTTGCCGGACGACGAGTCGTACCAATTGTCCGAGTTGTTGGCGACGATGCTGATATCGGAGTGCGGTACGCCGGCGTTTTCGAGCCGCCTGACAGCCTGCTCCGCATCGGAATAATTGTCGTAGAGACGAGAAATGGTGGTCGTCATGCTAATTTCTCCTTATTTGGCGGGATTGACGTTGCCTTGGAAGTCAACGCTGACATCGGTCTTGGTGCCGGCCTTGTCGGCCTTGCCGCGCCAGACGCCTTCGTTGTCCTTCTGCAGGCCGGAGACGTTGGAAAATCCCGCGCCCTCGATCCGCGATTTCGCCTGTCCCTCGGTGAAGCTGTTGCGGCCGGCGACCGGAGCATTTGAGTTGTTCTGGTCCGAGCTGTTGACGGCGTTGTTTCCGGGCCCGCTTTGCGCCGGCTGCGACTGGGCGCCCGCGGGCACCGCGCCGAGCAGCAACAAGATTGCTGCCAGCAGAGTTAGACGTGACATGTTTTTGTCTCCTGCAAGTGATTGTGCCGGCGACAACATGCGAGATTCGAATTGGTTGCTACTGTTCTGGAGGAGTCTGCCGCGGCTCTTTGGTCGGCAATGTCGAGCGAGCTGTGGCCGTCGTCTGCCGCAGGGGCGTTCGCCGGCAGGCTGCTACTTTGAAGACTTCACAGGCTCGCCTTGGCTCTGGGTGGTTTCCCAGGGCGCTGGAAGTATGACGCGGATGGGGCGGGCTTCGGCGGAGCTTTGAACGACAGGAGCCTGGTCCTTGACGGGCTCAGCTGCTGCTGCGGCCATCAGCACGACCAGCATCGCCAGAGAAGTTGTCACGAGCCGCACGTTCAGCATCGAAGCCTCCTGTTGGCGCACCAACGCAGTCCGAGCCGGTTGGTTCGAATCTTGGTCCGGGAACAAGTGGCAATCTGTCCTGTTTGTAGATGACAGGCCTGATGACCGGGCTGCTGGAGGAGGACACGATGAACATCAAAGCCATCATTGCAGCCGCTGTGCTGACGTCAGTTGCGTCTCCCGCGTTTGCGCAATCGTTCTACGTGGTTCAGGACGTCAAGACCAAGAAGTGCACCATCACCGAATCCAAGCCGACGACCACGGAAACGACGGTTGTCAGCGGCGACACCGTGTACAAGACTAGGTCTGAAGCCGAGGCCGGCATGAAGACGGTCAAGATCTGCACCTCGCACTGAGGAAATGCCTGTGCTTTTGCTTTGGGCCATCCCGCTGTGATCCTTCTTGGTGGCGCGCCTGCCTGATCGGTCACATGCACTGAGACGGGAAGGCGCGGTGCCCGTGGTCCCGCCAGGGCTTCGGCGCCTCCCGAGGCAAGCGCGATCGATGAAAGCCCGCGCGGAGCAATCCGTCGCGGGCTCTGATTTTGAGGACGCAAACAGGCGGGGGGCCGACGCGGATGACCTCGATGAAACACGCCTGAAACAGTGCTGAAACCCGATTGTCCTGAACGGCTCGGCTCCGCGCCTCGACCAACGAAGCGAACAGGAGAGACAATCATGATCCAGATCGGTTCGAAGGAAGAAGTCGCGTTCTTGCTGGCGCTGTTCGGCACCCATACCCAGCCGATCAAGCGGCCGAAGCCGAAATCGCAGCAAAGGTGAGAGAACCCATGCCCGGCTTGGCCGAATGCCAGAGCCTGTTGCGGCTCCTGATCGCAAGGGGTGATCCCAAGGCCATTCCGCTCGCCAGGGGCGCCATCGATCAGTTCCTGAACACGGCGCCGGCAAGCGCCCGCGGGCGCGGCCTGCGCGTGCTCCAGCGCGACGCGCTCGACCAGCACGATGCCGCGGTCGGCGTGCAGCGTTCGTTCGCCGAGACGGTGGACGCCTATATCGAGCGCAAGCTTGCGGAGGAGTGAGGGGCGAGTGCGCGAGTTCACGCACTCCGGTCCCGGCTGAGCGTGCGCGCTCCGTTCCCAAAACCCTTTGATCCCAAGAGAATTTTTGCGTCCTCTTGGAAACCTTTGTTCGCTCCCTGAGCTATTACGGCAAAGGATGCAACAATGCCCCGATACTACTTCGACCTTCGCGACGAGAAGGGAACTGCGGTGGACGAGGAGGGACTGGAATTGTCCGGCCCGCGCGCGGTTCAGGCCGAGGCGGCCAAGTCGGTTGCCGACATGGCGCGCGATGCCGTGCTGTCCGCGCCGCTCACGGGCAGCCGGCAGGAGATGGCGATCGGCGTTCGCGACGCCGGCGGTCCCGTCATGCAGGTGACGTTCTGCTTCGAGATCGAAGATCTGACGTCGCGATCGCGGTCACGCGATCATTGATGCATCGGTGCCGATCGGGATCGCGCGTGCAACGGTGGCCGGGATTGATCGGAGTCCAGCACGGCGACCTTGCGGCCGAGCTGCCAGACTTCGACCTTGCCCAGCCGCGTGAACTGCTTCGCAAAGACCAGCGCGGAGGAATCGGACGGGGCTTCGAACGCTTCGGCGGATCGGAAGACGCCGTCCTCGCCGACGAGATAGGCGCGATATTGCTGCGTCATGTCGGCGCCCTCAGTCCGGGCGAGCGCAGCCAGGCCTCGATCTGCATGGCGGTCTCGTCCTGTCGCGCCTGGCGCAGCAGCATCTCGCGGCGACGCCCCGGCGTAAGCGTGCGCGCTTCCGCGCGACAGCGGGCGGCTTCGTCCGCGAGTCTGTCGCTCAGGGTCTTGGTCTGTTTGAAACGACGCCGTGTCTGCATGGCGCATCTCCCTTGTTCGAGCAGGCGGGAGCGCAACTGGCGTTCTCATCACCGATCTGTGCCACGGGCCTTGCGGTGATGGATCAATCCTACACCGCTTGCGGAGAAGAGGTCTGTATCATTTGGTACGGCCGCAGATTAAATTTTCGGGTGCAAGTTCAGCCGCTTGAGCCACTTACTCATTTTGCGCGCGACGTGATGCCAGGCTCATTCTTGAACCAAAGCGACCTCGGTAGTCGACGTCGCTTCACCGGCCAAGGCTTTCCCTCCGTGGGCGCCGGTGACTGAGAGACCGATCGTGCTCCCGCCTGCAAAGCGAAGGGAGCCCCGAGATGCGCGTCTGTCGGCCGCTGCCTGCCGAGCACGAGCAGACTGAACGCGTACTGCGGATCGCGCGCGAATGCAGCGAGCTGTTGAAGCAATCACCACCCGATACGTTTCTTGGGCGCAAGACGCAGGACGCGCCGCCGAAGGAGGAGGCGGATGGCGACGGCGGGTGATGGGTGCTGTGGAATGTCTGCGCCGCCTAGCCACTCGCATCGGCCTCGACCTCCTGCATTGACATGAGGCCGAGATCCCTCTTGCGCTCGCTCGACGCGAGCGTAGGACGGCCGGTTCGGCAATTCGCCGAGCGGGTCTCCCACCGTCGGCGTCTATGAGGCCTCCGACGGACCGCTCTACATGGCCTGCGCCAACGACCGGCTCTACCGCCGGCTCGTGATGGAGGTCCTGAACCGACCCGATCTCATCACCGATCCGCAGTTTGCCACGCGCAAGGCGCGTTCGGAAAACAAGGAGCTCCTGCGGGCAGCCATTGCAGAGGTCTTTGCAAGCGATACGCTCGAGAACTGGATGGCGAAGATGAAGCTGGCCAATATTCCGGTCGGCTACCTCCGCACGGTCGAGGAGGGGTTCAATGCGCCCGAGGCGCGCGAGCGCCATCGCTTGAACCGGATTCCGCACCCGACAGCGGAATGGGTGCCAAACATCGAGCCACCGATTACCATGGGCATGACCGGCGCGATCGATCCCGTTGCGGCTCCTCTGTTGGGCCAGCATACGAAGCAGGTCCTGCATGATACGCTCGGTTACGACGAACGCCGCATTGCCCAATTTGCCGAGAAGGGCGCCTTTGGCTCGGCCAAGCCTCCGACGCCAGGTTGAGGACGTTGCCTCGGCTTGATTTAGCGAAGGTCTCGCCGCATAAATGTGTGAAAGCGAGGGACACGAATGGCGCTCGGTCAGGAGCCGCGCATGACTCAGCCCACCGGACAGCAAGACGGCGGAGAAGTCTATGCGGCAATGATTGCGAAGGCTAGGGCGCTCCTGCCGCGACTACGCGAGCGTGCCTCGCGGACGGAGGAGCTGCGGCGTCTTCCGCCGGAGACCGAAAAGGATCTCCATGACGCCGGCCTGTTCCGGATGCTCCAACCGGCCCGGATCGGCGGTGCCGAGCTCGACTATGTCGCCCTCGTCGATTGCGCTGAGCTGCTCGGGCAGGCGGATGCGTCGGTAGCCTGGAATCTCGCCAACCTGGCGAGCCATCATTGGATGCTCGGCATGTTCGAGCAGAAGGCGCAAGATCTGGTCTGGGGTCGTGATCCGGACGCGCTAATCGCATCCTCGTTCATTTTTCCCGCCGGACGCGCTACGCGGGTCGCGGGCGGATACCGGCTGCGCGGAAGCTGGCCGTTCTCCTCGGGGGTTGCCTCCTGCGAATGGAACATGCTGGCAAGCGTGGTCTACTCCGAGGACGAGGCGGACGGCATCGAGTATCGGATCTTCCTGCTGCCGAAGGGCGATTACACGGTGCTGGACACCTGGAATGTCGCAGGATTGCGCGGGACGGGATCTTGCGACGTCGAAGTCCGGGACGCTTTCGTGGCCGACTACATGACGGTCGCTGTCGGTGACCTCTCAGGTGGCCCGACACCGGGAAGCAAGGTCAATCCGAATCCGCTGTATGCGTTACCCGTGTTCTCGCTCTTCCCATACGTTCTCTCCGGCGTCGCGCTGGGGAATGCGCAGGCATGCCTCGACGATTACACAGAGGTCGCGCGTCATCGCATTTCAACCTACAATCGCGCCAAGCTGAGCGATTTTCAAAGCACGCAGATCAAGATCGCTGAGGCATCGGCGAAGATCGACGCCGCACGCCTGATCATGCGGTCGGCCTGCCTCGATGCCATGACGGACGCTCGGCGCGGCCATATCCCTGACATGGCGACCAAGACCAGATACCGGCGCGACGGATCTTTCTCAGTGAACTTGTGCACGGACTCGGTCTCGATGCTGTTTGCCGCGAGTGGCGCGCGTGGTCTGTTCACAAGCGGCGTGTTGCAGCGGCAGTTCCGCGATGCGCACGCGATCAACTCGCATCTCGCGTTCAACTTCGATGCGGCCGGGACCAATTATGGACGAGTGGCGCTCGGCCTGCCGTCCGAGAATCTGACGCTGTGAGACCGGTCGATGAATGATCTGCCGAAGCAGCCCCGCGCTCCCGATCCCGCCAACGAGTTTGCGAGCGACAACTCGCAGATCGATCCTCGCGACTTTCGCAACGCGCTTGGAACCTATGCAACGGGGGTAACGATCATCACGGCGGCAGCGCCTGACGGCAAGCCTTACGGACTGACGTGCAATTCGTTCGCCTCGGTCTCTCTGAACCCGCCGCTGGTTCTGTGGAGTCTCGTCGTCTATTCCTCGAGCCTGACCATCTTCCAGAACGCCAGCCATTTCACCGTCAATGTGCTTGGCGCTTCGCAACAGGCGCTTGCGAACAAATTCGCAAAATCATCGGACGACAAGTTCACCGGCGTGGACTGGGCGCCGGGCCTCGGCAACGCGCCGGTACTCACCGAGAGCGTCGCCAACTTTCAATGCCGCTCCGTGAATCGCTACTATGGCGGCGACCACGTGATCTTTCTCGGCGCGGTCGAGGCCTACACCTACAATGCGAAGGAGCCGCTGCTCTTCGCGCGGGGGGCGTTCGGCCGCTTCATGGCCGACGATGAACGCAAGAAGGCGCCGTAACGCGCTTCAGGTCGCCTAGGGTCTGTACCTAAATAGCGCCACGTGATTCTCTTGCCTACGTGTTGATTCGGGGGCGAGAGAATGCGCGCTGGTTTGTTTTGGCTGAACGACAGGCAATGGGCGCGTATCGAACCGCATCTGCCGAGGGGACTGACGGGGCCGGATCGGGACGACGACCGACGCATCGTCAGCGGCATCATTCACATGCTGCAATCGGGTGCACGATGGCGTGATTGTCCACGTGAATACGGCCCTTACACGACGATCTACAATCGCTTCAATCGCTGGGCCAAGCGAGGACGATGGTGCGCAATCTTCGAAGCGCTGGCCAAGCCTGGCGAAGACGGCGTCGTACTGTCGCTCGACTCGACCTCGATTAAAGCTCACCGGTGTGCCTCCGGCGGAAAAGGGGGGAGCACAATCAAGCAATCGGCCGCTCGCGCGGAGGCCGCACGACAAAAATCCATGCGCTGAGCGATCCGCTCTGCCGGCCGGTCGTCCTGCATCTGACTCCAGGCCAGGATGCCGATATCGCTGCGGCTCCCGATGTCCTGGCGCTCGCGCCACCCATGAGCGTGCTCCTCGCCGACAAAGGGTATGATGGCGACAAGCTTCGCGGCGAAATCATTCGTCGTGGCGCCAAGCCCGTAATCCCCAATAAATCTAACCGTGTCGTCATCCATCGCTTCAACAAACGCGCCTACAAAGGACGAAATGTCATCGAACGCTGCTTTTGCAGGCTCAAGGACTTCCGGCGCATCGCCACGCGATATGACAAGCTCGCCCGTAATTTTTTGGCCGCTGTTCATCTCGCCGCTCTCGTCGCATATTGGCTCAATTGAGTCTGGACCCTAGACAGCCTGGCGTTTCGGCGCCGATAGCTTGTAGATTTCCAACGCGTCCGCGTCCGCACCTCGCGCGGCCTTCGCCAGCCTGAAAAGTTGCCCGGCAAGGGTGGCCATCGGCACCGGCGTCGACGTCGCCTGTGCGACATCGGCGACCGTATCGAGGTCCTTGAGCATCGTAGCGATGTGGCCGAGCGGCGGGTTGTGAATGCCCTGGACCATCCGCGGCACGAACAGCTGGAGCGGAATGGAATCCGCAAAGCCGCCGGCGAGCGCTTCGGGCAACCGGCTGGCATCGATTCCAGCATTCACGGCAAGGCGCGTCGCTTCCGCGAGGACGGCCATGGCGCATCCGACGATCACCTGGTTACACAGCTTCGTGGTCTGGCCGGCTCCGATCGGGCCCATGCGAGTGAACCTGCGCGCCATGGCCAGCACATAGGGCCGCACCCTCTCGATGTCGCCAGCTTCCCCGCCCGCCATGATGGCGAGCGTGCCTTCCTCGGCGCCCTTCGTGCCCCCGGACACGGGCGCATCGATCCAGCCTGCGCCATTCGCGTCCTTCAGTCGCGCTGCGAGATCGCGCGCAGCGTCGGGATGTATGGACGAGAAGTCGACGACAAGCTTGCCCGCGCCGGGTGCCGCTGCCAGACCTTCGGGCCCGAAGATCACCTCCTCGACCGCGGCCGCATCGGTCACGCACATGAAGATGATATCCGAGTTCACCAGGAGATCACGAGGCGTGACCGCGCGCTTGGCGCCGGCCTCGGCGAGCGGCGCCACCTTGCCTTCCGAGCGGTTCCAGACAGCGACCTGATAGCCGGCCTTGAGCAGGCGTCGGGTCATCGGCGTGCCCATGAGCCCAAGCCCGAGATAGCCGAGCCTCTCGGTGCCTTGCGGGTTTGCCTTGCTCTCATCAGCCATAGGTTGCCTCCTTCTGTCGCAATGCGACGGCCCCTTTACCATACATTGTGCATCCGACGGCAAAACCGCCCGGCTTGCATGGCTTGCCTGATTGTTTGAACCATGAAACATTTGAGGCGGTCGGGTTGGGGGCGCCTGTCGGCGCCGGAGCAGCGGAGTGGGTACGATGCGAACCGTTTCGAAATGGATCCTGGCTTTAGGGGCGGCAGCAGCCGTGAGCGCGGCGGCAAGCCCGTCATGGGGGCAGCAGACGATCCGCGTCGGCTGGACGATCCCGGCCGAAGAATCCAAGTACTGGATGATGCGCAGGCCGGCCGAGTTTCCCAGTATCGGCAAGACCTACAACATCGAATGGACCCAATTCCAGGGCACCGCGCCGATGACGCAGGCATTGGCGGCCGGCGCGCTGGACTGCGCGACGCAGGCGCCACTGTCGCTCTCCAATGGCGTGGTCGGCGGCAATCTCAAGGCCTATATCGTCGCGCAACACGTCTTCGAAAAGCCTGGCGGTTTCTCGGTCTATTGGGCCGTCAAGGATGACTCGCCCATCAAGACAATCGCCGATCTCAAGGGCAAAACGGTCGGCATTTCCGTGATCGGTGGCGGCACGCAAGGGCCATTCAACCTGCTCTTGAAGCAGAATGGCGTCGATCCGGCCAAGGACATCAAGCTGGTCGAGGTCGGTTTTGCAGTTTCCGAGGACGCGCTGCGCCAAGGCCGCGTCGATGCGGTCAACATGAACCAGCCGTTTGCCGCACGCGCGGAGGCCAAGGGCGGCACAAGGAAGCTGTTCTCGCTGTCCCAGGCCATGCCGAACATCGTGCACATCCTGGAAGCCTGCCGTGCCGATTTCGTCGACAAGAATCCGGAGCTGGTCAAAGCCTATGTCCGCGACATCACGTCAGGCATGAAGAAGGCGCTGGCGAACCGCGAAGAGACCCTGAAGGTCGTATTGGAGGTGCTGAAGGCGCCCGTTCCGGTGCTCGAGACCTATCTGCTCAAGGACAATGATTTCGGTCGCGATCCAGGCGCAGCGCCAAACTTCCCCGCGATCCAGAAGATGCTGGATATCTATGCAGAGACAGGAATGCTGCCAAAGTTGGATGTCGCGCAGTTCAGGCATCAGACGATCGTCGCTCCGCTGGAATAGAAGCGGGCGAACGATCGTGCGCGAGACCGCAGCGTTCCGGATCATCCGGGACGCTGAACGAAGAAGATGCACATATGAAGAAGTTGCGATCACGCGTCACCACGGACGGGCTCGACCGGGCCCCGCATCGTGCATTCATGCGCGCCATGGGGCTGGACGACGTTGCGATCGCCAAGCCGATGGTAGGTATCGTCAGCATGAAGGGCGAGCAGACGCCCTGCAACATGACCCACGATTTCCAGGTCGCCGCGGCCAAGACAGGCATCGAGGAAGCCGGCGGCACACCGCGCGAATTCTCGACCGTGTCGGTCTCCGACGGCATCAGCATGAACCACGAGGGGATGAAGTTCTCCCTGTTCTCGCGGGAGCTGATCGCCGATTCGATCGAAGCCGTCGTGCATGGGTTGGCCTACGATGCGCTGATCGGGTATGGCGGATGCGACAAGACGCTTCCCGGCGTGATGATGGGTATGGTTCGCTGCAACGTGCCGTCGATTTTCATCTATGGCGGCAGCTCGCTGCCGGGCCGCGTGGACGGTCGAACGTTGACGGTGCTGGACTCCTATGAGGCTGTTGGCAGCTTCATGACTGGCGAGATTGACGGCGCCACGCTCGAGCGGATCGAGCGCGCCTGCTTGCCGACGATCGGCGCGTGCGCCGGCCAGTTCACCGCGAATACCATGGGAATGGTGTCGGAGGCGATGGGCCTGACCATTCCAAACGTTTCGATGGTGCCCGGTGTCTACGCCGAGCGTGCGCAGATCTCGCGGCGTGCCGGACGGCTGATCATGGAGATGCTGGAGCGTGGTGGACCGCTGCCGCGCGATATCGCGACGCGCAAATCCCTGGAGAACGGCGCGGCGATCGTGGCCGCGACGGGCGGCTCGACCAACGCCGCGCTGCACCTTCCTGCCATCGCGAACGAGGCCGGCATTGCATTCACGATCGACGATGTGGGCGAGGTATTTGCCAGGACGCCGCTGATCGGAAATCTGCGGCCTGGGGGCAAATACACGGCGAAAGACGTTTACGACATTGGCGGCGCGGCAGTGGTGATCCGTGAGCTGATCCAGAGCGGGCATATCGATGGCAGCTGCATCACCATCACGGGCCGAACGCTTGCCGAGGAATATGGTGCGGCCAATGCTCCCGATGGCGAGGTCGTTTACGCGTCTCGTGCGCCTATCATGCCAGATGGGGGCGTTGCAGTTCTGAAGGGCAACCTCTGTCCGGACGGTGCGGTGATCAAGGTTGCCGGTTTGAAGAGCCAGTTCTTCGAGGGCGTCGCGCGCGTTTTCGAGGATGAGGAAGCCTGCGTCAAAGCGGTTCGCGACCGCAGCTACAAGGCGGGCGAGATTCTCGTTATCCGCAACGAAGGGCCGGTCGGCGGCCCCGGCATGCGTGAGATGCTCGGCGTCACCGCGCTGATCTACGGACAGGGCATGGGCGAAAAAGTTGCCCTGATCACCGACGGGCGGTTCTCGGGGGCGACCCGCGGCATGTGCATCGGCTACGTGTCTCCCGAGGCGTTTGTTGGCGGTCCATTGGCGCTTGTTCGCGACGGCGACAGGATCCGGATCGATGCCGCAAATCGGCGGATGGATGTGCTGCTCGACGAGCAGGAGTTCACCGCGCGGCGGCGCGATTGGAAGCAACGCCCGCCGCGTCACCGTGCAGGTGCGCTCGCAAAATATGCGCGGCTGGTCGGCCAAGCGCCGGGTGGAGCCGTTACGCATGAAGGCCCGGCAGAATGGCCGTGGTTCGAATGACGCACCGCACGTGTGCGAAGGCGAAGGCCTGTCTGGCAGGTTTCTTGCTAAGCTCGTGCTGCTGAATGTTCGCGCGAGTGAGACGAGATACGGGATGACTGTAGTGGCTGCGAGATCGAGCGAATGGATGAGACCGGTGACATCACAAGAGCCGGCTTCCGCAATCATCGAGATCGATCGCGTCTCCCAGGTCTTTCAGACCTCGGCGCGCAAGGATCATTTGGCGCTGTCGGACATCTCGCTGACGATCGAGGAGGGCGCCTTCGTCTCAATCCTTGGTCCGTCCGGCTGCGGCAAGTCGACACTGCTCTATATCGTCGGCGGCTTTGTCAGCCCGACCAGCGGCATGGCGAAGATCAAGGGACATGCGATTACCGGGCCCGGTCCGGATCGCGGACCCGTGTTCCAGGAGTTCGCCCTGTTTCCCTGGAAGACCGTGCTGGGAAATGTGATGTATGGCCCACGCCAGCAAGGTGTGCGCGCCGCCGAAGCCGAAGCGCAGAGCCGGGCCCTGATCGAGATGGTCGGTCTCAAAGGCTTTGAGAGTTTCTACCCCAAGGAATTGTCCGGCGGCATGAAGCAACGCGTGGCGCTGGCGCGCACGCTCGCCTACCATCCCGAAGTTCTGCTGATGGACGAGCCGTTCGGCGCGCTCGACGCGCACACCCGGACTCGCCTGCAGAACGATCTTCTGACCATCTGGGAGCGCGACCGCAAGACGGTGCTGTTCGTCACTCATTCGGTCGACGAGGCCGTCTTCCTCTCGGACAAGGTTGTCATGATGTCGAAATCTCCGGGCCGCATCCGGCAGGTCATCGACATTGATCTGCCGCGGCCGCGCCGCCGCAATGAGCTGTTGCTCGATCCCCGCTATCAGAAGTACGTCGTCGATATCGAGCGCATGTTCGATGAGAGCGACGAAGCCGGGCCTGTCTCATGATGACACCGGCTGCGTTGACCAAACGGGCTGCTCCGGTACTGGCCTGCATCGGATTGCTGGCGGTGTGGCAGGTTGCCTCGCTGGCGCTGAAGAACGACAGCTTCCCGACGGCGATTGAGGCGGTTCGGGCAATTCCGGACATTCTCGGCGACAAGGAGTCTCTGATCAACATCCTTGCTTCGCTTCGCCGCATGGCGATCGGATTCGGTGTGGCGGTGCTGGTTTCGATTCCACTGGGCCTGTTGATGGGACGCAGCCGGAGCGTCGCGGCCTTCTTCAATCCGCTCCTGATGGTGATTTATCCGGTGCCGAAGGCCGCCTTGATGCCGATTATCATGCTTTGGCTGGGCGTCGGCGACGTCACCAAGACACTGGTGATCTTTCTGGGCGTCAGCCTCCCCGTGATCTACCACAGTTTCGAGGGTGCCAAGGCGGTCGAAGAGAAGATGCTTTGGTCGGGGGCTGCGATGGGGCTTTCGCCCGCACAACGGTTGGTGCGGATCGTGCTGCCCGCAGCGCTGCCGGAAATCCTGACCGGGTGCCGCACAGGATTGGTGCTGGCGCTGATCACGATGATCACAAGTGAGATGATTGCCCGTCAATCTGGCGCCGGCAATATCCTGTTCAATGCGCTCGACATGGGCCAATACGACACCGTCTTTGCGATGATCATCATCGTGGGAGCGATGGGAATTTTCTTCGACGCGCTTTTCGAAAGGGCTCGTGCCAGACTTGTGCGTTGGTCCGAACCGCAGTTCGACATGCCGCTGAGCTTCTCATGATGTCGCGCTTTTTCTCCCCAAACGTCTTTCTTGGGATTGCCCCAATCGTGCTGGTGATCGCGGTATGGCAGGGCTTGGTGTCATTCGGCTTTGCGCCCGCGGTCTTGCTGCCGCCGCCGGGGTTCGTCTTCGGCCGGCTGCTTCAGCAACTCGTGACGTTCGCGTTTCAGCAGGAGATCGCGGCAACGTTGATCCGGCTGTTTGCGGGGTTCGCGATTGCGGTCGTGTTGGGGGTCAGTATCGGTATCGCGGCCGCCGCCAATCCGGCGATCAACGCCGTGGTCCGTCCTATCGTCCGCGTATTGGCGCCGTTGCCCAAGGTTGCCCTTTATCCGGCGCTACTGCTCTTGCTCGGGTTCGGCCACGGATCGAAGATCACATTGGTGGCCGCGGACGCGTTGTTTCCCATTTTGCTCTCCACCTATTACGGTGCATCGACCGTCGAGCAGAAGCTGATCTGGTCGGCCATGGCGGCAGGAACGCCGCGCTATGAAATCCTCTTCAAAGTCGTGCTGCCGGCCGCGATGCCGTCGATCCTGACGGGATGCCGGATCGGCCTTGTCATTTCCTGCATCGTGGTGTTTTTGGCCGAGATGATCACGTCGACGGACGGATTGGGCCATGCACTTGTGACGGCGGCCCGAACCTTCCAGGCCGTCGATATGTTCGTGCCCTTGATCACGATCTCGCTGCTGGGGTTGATCCTGAACGGCCTGCTGGGAGCGCTGCGCTCGTACTTGCTCCGGGGCTTCCCCGAAGCGTAACAAACAAGAATCCTGACGACCGGGAGTGGACCATGCTGGCTGACCGCATTGAGGCAAAATGGATCGACGCATTCTGCGAGATATTCGAGCGATGCGCCGTCAAGGCGGGCGACACCGCGGCGATCCTCTCGGAAACCCAGTCACGTGCGTTGAACGTGCATCTGGCGGAGCTCGCGCTATTGCGGATGGGAGCGCGTCCGTTTCACGTGGTGATGCCGACTCCGCGTAACCGGAACGTCGTCCCGGTACGCTCCACCGGGGCGAGCGAGGCGATCCAGCGGCTTGGTCCGGTCATCACCGCGCTTCAGCAGGCGGGCTTCGTTGTGGATTGCACCATCGAAGGCCTGATGCACGCGGTCGAGACGCCGGAGATCCTCAAAGCCGGCGCGCGGATCCTGGTGATCTCCAACGAGCATCCCGAAGCGCTGGAGCGCATGGTGCCGGATTCCGCGCTCGAGAAGCGCGTTCGTGCGGCGGCCAAGATGTTGCGCGGGACCAAGCGGATGCGGGTGACGTCGAAGGCCGGAACGGCGCTCGACATCGACATGGTTGGCGCCTCCACGGTCGGTGTGTGGGGTTGGACCGATAAACCCGGCACCCTGGCGCATTGGCCCGGCGGAATCGTCGTCAGCTTCCCCAAGAGCGGAACCATCAACGGCACGCTGGTGATGGCGCCCGGCGACATCAATCTCACTTTCAAGCGTTATCTGACGTCGCCTGTGAAGATGACGTTGAAGGACGACTATGTCGTCGAGTTGGAAGGGGAGGGCACGGATGCTGCGATGATGCGTGCCTATCTCGCCGCCTGGGGCGATCGCGAAGCCTACGCCGTGTCGCATGTCGGCTTCGGCATGAATCCGGGTGCGCGCTACGAGGCGCTGTCGATGTACGATCAGCGCGACACCAACGGCACCGAGATTCGGGCCGTCTCCGGCAATTTCCTGTTCTCGACCGGAGCGAATGAATTCGCAGGGCGCTACACGGCAGGACATTTCGACCTGCCGATGATGGGGACGACGATCGAGCTCGACGGCGTTGCGGTGGTCCGGGAGGGCGTGCTCCAGGACGTCTTCGGCTAGTTGTGGTCGAGCACCGGGGGGCGCGCCAGTCCGAAATGCCGGAGCAGATCGACCATGGCCTGGAGCCGCTTCGCGCGATAAGCGTCGACGTCGAGCCCGGAATAATCGAGAAAGCCTGCGCCCGTGCGCAGGCCGATCCGGCCTTCATGCATGTTGCGTGAAATGACGTCCGGCGCCCGATAGCGCTCGCTGCCGAGCGCGCCTTCCAGATACCGGCTCGCGTAGTACAGGATGTCGCCGCCGCCCCAATCGATGAATTCGAGCAGCCCGAGCACGGCATAGCGGAAGCCGAAGCCGTAGCGGATCGCCTTGTCGATCTCTTCCGCGCTGGCCACGCCCTCTTCGACCATGCGCGCGGCTTCGTTCATCGCCAGCGCCTGGATGCGCGGGACGATGAAACCGGGTGTGGCGGCGCAGACAACCGGTACCTTGCCGATGCCCTCGAGCAACGCCTTGACCTCGTCGATGACGGCCGGGTCGGTGGCCTTGCCGGGTGAAATCTCGACCAGCGGGATCAGATAGGCCGGGTTGAGCCAATGCACATTGAGGAAGCGGCGAGGATTCACGATCGCGCCGGAGAGATCATCGACGAGGATCGTCGATGTCGTCGATGCAATGATGGTGTCCGGGCCGACTTGTCGCGACGCTGCCGCCAGTACCTCGCGCTTGAGTTCGACCACCTCAGGAACGCCCTCGAAGACCATGCCGGCCTCGGACAGAGCTGCACCGCTTCCGCCGACCGCGACCACCGAGACGCGCGCGATGAGCGGATCGACATCCGCCTCGGTCAAGAGCCCCAGCTTCGACAGGCTGGCAAAGGTCTTCCTGACCTCGCCGAGCGCGTCCGCTTCCAGCTTGGTGAAATCCTCCGCGGAGCGCGCCTTGACGTCGATCATCGTGATCCTGTGGCCTGCATAGGCGAACGCGACGGCGATGCCGCGGCCCATGCGGCCGGCGCCGAGACAGACGATGTTGACGCGTTTGGTCATCGGTCAGAATCCATTGCGAAGCAGCGTCTGCAGTTCAGCCTTGCTGAGATTGCCGAGGCCCAGCGTCTCGAGCGTTCGGCCGCCTTGCGCAAAATCCTCGCCGCAGACCGCGCCACCTATCGACAGGAACGCTTTGGCGAGCGGCGTGGCCACAGCAGACAGATCGGCGACGGACACCAGCAGTGACAGCCCGAGCCGCAGATCCTCGCGCATGTAGCGGTGCTCGGTCAGCACGATCCGTTCCCGCCAGTCGCCGGAATCGGTGAGCCGGTCGTGCGAGCCGCGGCCATACATCCAGATCTCGCCTTCTCTCGCGTAGTGATGAGCGAGCGGAAAATGTGGCGCAGCATAGCCGAGCGCCTCGCGCACGGCGATCCGCTCGGCATCGAGCGCGTCGGTGACCCGCCGGATCGCGGCTTGCGTGCCTTCCTTGTGTATGTCCCAACGTTCGAAATGTTCGATCGGACCTGCGTTCATCACGATCAGCGGCGGATGGATGATGGGGCCTGCATTCATGAGCGCGCCGGACAGCGCATCCCCGCACGGTTCGATGACGCCCGGGAAAGCGCGTCCGATGACATCGAGTGCGTGGGGCGCCTGGTCGAGCGGGAACACACCGACTGGCAATCGCTTGGCGCGGATGGTGATCGCGACCTCGAATGGTCCGTGCTTGCGGGTCAGCCACGGCAGGGTGCCGGTCTCCGCAAAGCTTGCCTTGGCGTGGTTGCCGGCATCCCGCGCCGCCTGGGCGAAGATCATCGAGCCGAACGTCGCCGGCGGCAGAAACACGACGTGGCCGTCTCGCAGATGCGGGGCGAGCAGGCGGGCGATATCCGGCTGTGCGAAGGCAGGGGCGGGACACAGGATCAGCTCGGTGCCATCGACGGCTTCGGCGATGTCGGTCGTGACCAGCGCGAGCTTCACGTCGTGGCGGCCGTTGTGATCCTTGACCAGGATGCGCACGCCCGCGGTACGATGTGCCGCGACCTGATCGGCATCGCGGCGCCAAAGCCGTACCTCATGCCCCGACAGCGCAAAATCGCCCGCGGCCGCGAAAGAGCCGTTCCCCCCGCCCAGAACCGCAATCTTCAAGATGCTTCTCCTTGCGTCCGGGACTGCGCATCAAGCTGCTTCAGCAGGAAATGCTGGACCTTGCCGAGCGCCGTCCGCGGCAGATCGGTGACGAAGACGATCTCGCGCGGAACCTTATAGCGCGCGAGTTGCGCCTGAAGATGCGTCCTCAGTTCGTCGGCCTCGAGCCGGCAACCGGATCTCGCAATGACATAGGCGATCGGCACCTCGTCCCAGCGCGGGTCGGGCCGGCCGATCACGGCGCATTCGCTGACATCAGGATGTTCGAGCAGGACGCGCTCGACCTCGGCCGGATAGACGTTTTCCCCGCCGGAAATGATCATGTTCTTCTTGCGGTCGCGAACCCAGAAATAGCCGTCAGAATCGCACAGGCCGATATCGCCGGTGCGATACCAGCCGTCATGCAAAGCATCGCGCGTTGCGGCCTCGTTGCCCCAATATTCAAAGAACACGTTGGGCCCGCGCACCGCGATCTCGCCCGGCGTGCCCGCCGGCATCTCATTGCCAGCCTGATCGATCACTTTGGCTTCACAGCACAGGCCGGCAAGGCCAGTCGATCCCACGCGCGAAAGATCGCCGCCGAGCCTCGTGTAGATTGCGATCGGGCAGGTCTCGGTCGAGCCGTAGACCTGAAGCACCGGGACATCGCGCGCGACAAAACGCTCGATCAGTTGTGGAGGCACGATGGTCGAGCCTGTTGCGACGGCCTTGAGTGACGAAAGATCGGCGCTCGCCCAGGCGGGATGCTCGCTCACCGCCTGGATGATCGCAGGCACCAGCACCGTGAGCGTCGGTCGCTCCTGTTCGATGGCCGCAAGCGCGGTATCCGGCGTAAAGCGCGCATGGATCGTGACCGTCGCGCCCAGTTGGAGCGCCGGCGTCGTCTGGATGTTGAGGCCGCCGACGTGGAAGAACGGCAGCACGGTCAGCACGTGGTCGTCGGACGTCATGTTGTGCATGTGCTGGCTCATGACGCCGTTCCAGAACAGCGCCTCCTGGCGCAGCACTGCGCCTTTCGGCCGCCCGGTCGTTCCCGACGTGTAGACGATGAGCAGCGGACACGAGAGATCGGTGTGCGGATTTCGGCTGGTGCCGTCGCTCCTGGCGAGCAGGCCTTCGAACGTTGTGCCGCCGGGCGGTGCGAAATCGAGGCCGACGACGGCAGTCCCCGGTGCGGACTGCGCGAGTGTGGAAAGAAGTCCCTCGAAGGCTTGCTCAAGCACGAGAACCTTGGCGCCGGCATCGCTGAGAATGAACAGCTGCTCGGCGATAGCCAGCCGCCAGTTCAGTGGCACCAGGATAGCCCCGAGCCGCGCGCACGCGTAGAGCAGCACCAGATAATCGGGCCGGTTCAGGCTCAGAATCGCGACGCGGTCGCCGCGGCCGACGCCAAGCTCCTGCTTCAATGCTGTCGCGGTTCGCTCGATGCGTGCGGCGAATGCCGCATAGCTCAGCCGCTTCCCTTCGAAGGAAATAGCCGTCTTGTCTGGAGCGAACGCCGCGTTGCGGTCTATCAGGCTACAGAGGTCCACCGTCAGTCGTCCGTTTCACCGGCCTCGTACAGCGCTTCGCGCCCGATCCGGTCGAGGCAGAGCTCGGCGGTCCAGGGCAGCATCAGCGAGCCGCAGCGGCTGTCGCGATAGATCCGCTCGAGCGGCAGCGACCTGAGCATGGCCTGGCCGCCGCAGGTGCGGATCGCGAGCGCGGCGAGCTCATTGGCGCCTTCCATCACCGAATATTGCGCGGCATAGGCCCGGAGCACCTGCTCCTTGCTCGGATTGGCGCAGGCTTCGGTGACGGCCTGGAACCAGATCCCCTTGATCTGCTCCAGCTTGATCTGCATCTGCGCGACCGCGATCTGCTTGGTCGGGTACATCCGCCGCTTGACCGGCGGCATGCCCGGCACCTCGCCGCGCAAGTAGCGCACGGTGAAGTCATAGGCGGCTTGTGCGAGGCCCATATAGGTCGGCGACAGCGTCAGGAACATGTGCGGCCAGCGCATCGCAGCTTGGAAATAGACGCCACGCGGCATCAACGCAGAATCCTCCGGCACGAAAACGTCCTTGAACAGAAGCGTCCGCGAGACCGTGCCCCGCATGCCGAGCGGATCCCAGTCGCCGACAACCGAGACGCCTTGCGACTTTGCGGGGATGGCGAGGTAAAGCGTGTTGCGGCGCGAGGCCTTCTCGCCTTCTTCGATCTCCGTGCAAAGCACGCCGTAATAGTCGGCGTGGCCGGAGAGCGAGGCAAAGATCTTCTTGCCGTTGACGACCCAGCCCCCCGCAACCGGCTTCGCTTCCGTGCCACACGCGACACCGCCGGCCGCCGCCGCGCCACCTTCAGAGAAGGGTTGCGAGTAGATCGCACCGTCCTCGACGATGCGCTTGTAGTGAACCGCGCGCCGCCGCTCGTGCTCCGCGCGCGTTTCTGCATCCATGTCGAGATCGTCGGCGAGGGGGCCCGACCACAGGGTCGAGCAGACATGCATGTTCCAGGTGAGCGCGGTCGCGCCGCAATAGCGGCCGATCTCGGCGGCGGCCAAGGCATAGGTCTGGTAGTTCGCGCCAAGTCCGCCGTGCTTCTTGGGGACTGCGATGCCGAGCAGCCCGATGCGATGCAGGTCGCGATAGTTTTCGGTCGGGAAGATCGCCTCGCGATCATAGGTCGCGGCGCGACCGGCAAAGACGCTCTGGCCGATCTCGCGGGCGCGCGCAATGATGCCGGCTTGCTCCTCGCTCAGGCGGAAGGCAACAGGATCGAAGATCGGCGCATCCAGCGCGACCTTGTTGGTCGTGCCAATAGTCTTGCTGACTTGCATGGTCATCGCGCAGTTACCTTAGGCTTTGGTCGCGAGTGAGTTCAGAAACCGGCCGAGAGCTTCGTCAAAGGCGGCGGGGCGTTCGAGATTGGCGAGATGGCCCACGCCGGCGAGTTCGACATATGCAGCCCCAGGGATATAGGTCGCGGTCTTTGCCATCATCGGGGCGGGCGCATTGTTGTCCTTGGAACCGGACAGCAGCAGCGTGGGGACGGAGATATCCCCAAGCGTGCTGCGCTGATCGAAGCCGATGAGAGCCAGCATCATGGCGCGATAGCTTGCTTCGGGCACGCTTCCCATGCATTCGCGCGCCAGCTCCATCCCGTTTGGATCGGGATCATCGCCGACCAGCTCCTTCACCAGCGTTGGCGCCAGCGACTTCATGGTCTCCCCGCTATCGAGCGGCCCGAGCCGTGCCGCGATGAATGATTTCTGCCAATCGCCGTCGGCCTTGCCGAAGGCAGGGCTGGTCTGCGCCAGCACGACCGCACGTGCCAGTTTGGGGGACTGCACCAGCCACTTCTGCACGATCATGCCGCCGATGGAATGGCCGACCAGAATAGGCTTGGCTGCGCCAAGCTGCTCGATGAATTGCTGAAGTGCATCGGCCAGGGCAGCGATGCTGACGCTGGCGAGCGGCGCCGATCCGCCATAGCCCGGCATGTCCCATGCGATCGTGTGGAAGCGGTCGTCGAACGTGGCAAGCTGCTGCCGCCAGCTTCGCGCCGCGCCGCCAATGCCATGCAGGAAAATCAGGGGTATCGCGCCCGGATCGCCCGCGGCTTCATAGGCGAAGCGTCCGTCCTTTGTTATCATTGGCGCAGGCTGCGACACGCGACATCCTTTTGCTTGGCCCGTTGATGCTAACAGGCCTGTAGGGGATGGGAAGAGATAATTTTATACTTAAAGCAATTTCCGGGCCGCTTCTGTGCGGCAGTGTTCGGGGGCGAGCGCAGCTTTCGTTGCAAAAACTTGAAGGTTAAAATATATCGGAAGAACGATCACAAGATCCGAGGGAGCCAGCGCATGTCCGGATTGCCGCATTCGTCGCACGCGCTGGTGACTGGCGGCGGTCGCGGCATCGGCCGTGCAATAGCTGCTTCTCTCGTCGGCGCTGGCGCGACCGTAACCGTGCTTGGCCGGAACGCGGCGGTTCTCGAAGAGGCAGTCAATGCAGGTGCGGCGCACTTTGCGGCCGTCGCTGATGTGTCGAACGAAGCGTCCCTGAAAGCTGCCATTGCCGGAGCGAGTGCGCGCAAGCCGATCGACATTCTGATTGCCAATGCGGGCAGCGCTGAATCGGCGCCGTTCGCGAAATCGGATGCCGCCCTTTTTGCGCGCATGATGGATGTCAATTTCATGGGCGTCGTGCATGCCGTCCAGGCTGTGCTGCCGGGCATGAAGGATCGCCCCTATGGCCGTATCGTCGCGGTCGCGTCTACGGCCGGGCTCAAGGGCTATGCCTATGTCAGCGCGTATGCTGCTGCAAAGCACGCCGTAGTCGGTCTCGTGCGTTCGCTCGCCCTCGAGATGGCTGGAAGCAATGTGACCGTGAATGCGGTGTGTCCCGGCTTCACCGACACCGATCTCGTCGCAAGCAGCGTCGAGAACATCATGAAGAAGACGGGGCGGACGCGCGAGCAAGCCATCGCAGAGCTCGCGAAACACAACCCGCAAGGACGCCTGATCACGCCGCAGGAAGTGGCAGACACGGTTCTCTGGCTGTGCGGTGAAGGCGCGAGCGCAATCACCGGGCAGGCGATTGCCGTGGCCGGGGGCGAGGTCTAGCGTGCCTGGTGCAGTCGGGGAACAAGGAAGCCAAGGAGATCGCATGAGCAGACCCGCCAATCCCGTCACCGTGCCGCTTGCAGACTACTCGCCGCAACACTTTATGCTGGCTGTGGTCGACGGCGTTGCGACGGTCACGCTCAACCGCCCCGAGCGAAAGAATCCGCTGACCTTCGAAAGCTACCGGGAGCTGACCGATTTCTTCCGTGCCTGCGCCTTCGACGATGCAGTCAAATCCATCGTCGTCACCGGTGCCGGCGGCAATTTCTCGTCGGGCGGCGATGTATTCGAGATCATCGGCCCGCTCGTGAAGATGGACACCAAGGGGTTGACCGCCTTCACGCGGATGACCGGCGACCTCGTCAAGGCGATGCGGGCCTGTCCGCAGCCGATCGTGGCCGCGGTCGAGGGCATCTGCGCCGGGGCCGGGGCGATCATCGCCATGGCATCTGACATGCGCCTTGCGGCGAGCGGGGCCAAGGTGGCGTTCCTGTTCAACAAGGTGGGGCTGGCCGGCTGCGACATGGGTGCCTGCGCAATCCTGCCGCGGATCATCGGGCAGTCGCGCGCCTCCGAGCTGCTCTACACCGGCCGGTTCATGACCGCGGAAGAGGGCGAGCGCTGGGGCTTCTTCAGCCGGATCGTCACGCCGGAGCAGGTGCTGCCTCAGGCGCAAATTCTGGCGAAGCAGATCGCGGAAGGGCCGACTTTCGCCAACACCATGACCAAGCGGATGCTGGCCATGGAATGGGCGATGTCGGTGGAGGAGGCGATCGAGGCGGAGGCCGTTGCCCAAGCGTTGTGCATGACCACGGCGGATTTCGAGCGCGCCTTCGAGGCTTTCGCCAACGAGGTCAAGCCGGTATTCAGGGGCGACTAGACCGATCGCCTTGACGGCGTCCACGCCAGCAACGAGGACTTGCGCCAAATTATTTTAGGCTTAAAATAGTTTCCATGGCCGGGTGAATTGGCGAGGCTCCCATGAAAGTCGCGATCATCGGTGGCGGACCTGCGGGTCTTTATGCGGCGATCCTGCTGAAGAAGCAGCGCCCGGCCGCCGACATCACGGTGTACGAGCGCAATCGGGCCGACGACACCTTCGGCTTCGGCGTGGTGTTCTCGGATGCGACACTCGACAATTTCGAGAAGCACGATCTTCCGAGCTATCGCCGCATCACCCAGGAGTTCGCCTACTGGGATGACATCGCCGTGCATTTCCGCGGCACGGTGCACCGGGTCGGCGGCAACGGCTTTTGCGGCTGCTCACGACGCAAGCTACTTCTGATCCTTCAGGAGCGCGCTCGCGAGCTTGGCGTCGTCCTGCATTTCGAGGTGGACATCGACGACGAGTCCCGTTTTGCCGATGCCGATCTCATTCTCATCGCCGACGGCATCAACAGCCGCTTCCGCGAGAAATACGTCGACCATTTCCAGCCGGAGGTCGACATCCGCTCCAACAAGTTCGCCTGGATGGGCTCGACCAGGCCGCTCGATGCCTTCACTTTCATCTTCCAGGAGACCGAGTGGGGGCCGTTCATCGCCCATGCCTATCAGTATGAGGCCGGGCATTCGACTTGGATCTTCGAGACCGATCCGGAGACGTTCGAGCGGGCCGGGTTGACGGGGCTGGACGAGGCTCAGTCCGCCGCGCGGATGGCTGATATCTTCGGCTGGTTCCTCGGCGAGCATCGATTGCTGACCAACCGCTCGATGTGGCGCAATTTCCCGATGATCCGCAGCAAGCGCTGGGTCAAGGACAACATGGTCCTGCTCGGCGACGCCAAGGCGAGCGCGCATTTCTCGATCGGCTCGGGCACCAAGCTCGCGATGGAAGACGCGATCGCGCTGGCCGAAGCGATGGAGAAGGCGCCCAGCATCGAGGCGGCGCTGGAAGTTTATGAGCACGGCCGCCGCGAGGAGGTCGAGAAGACGCAGCATGCCGCCGACGTCTCGCTGGTCTGGTTCGAGCATGTCGACCGCTTCTGGGATTTCGATCCGGTGCAGTTCGCCTTCGGCGTCATGACGCGCTCGAAGGCGATCACCTATGACAATCTGAAACTCCGCGCCCCGGATTTCGTAGCGGAGGTCGAGAAGTCGTTTGCCAGGCAGGTGCGCAGCAGCGGCTTCGATGTCGATACCGATCGACCGATGGTGCCGCTGTTCCAGCCGCTCCGCCTGCGTGAGATGAAGCTCGCCAATCGTGCGGTGATGTCGCCGATGTGCATGTATTCGGCGAAGGAGGGTGTGCCGACAGACTTCCACCTGGTTCATTACGGCTCGCGCGCGATCGGCGGCGCCGGGCTGATCTTCACCGAGATGACCTGCGTCAGCCGCGATGCCCGGATCACGCCCGGCTGCGCCGGCCTGTGGAACGACGAGCAGGAAGCCGCATGGCGCCGCATTGTGGATTTCGTCCACGGCAACTCGGCGGCAAGGATCTGCCTTCAGTTGGGGCACGCCGGTCGCAAGGGCGCAACCAAGCTGATGTGGGACGGTATGGACCGGCCTCTGGATGAAGGCGGCTGGGAAACCGTTTCGGCATCGCCGCTGCCCTATTTCCCCGACAGCCAGGTACCACGCGAGCTCGATCGCTCCGGCATGAACGCGGTGAGGGACGCTTTTGTTGCGGCGGCCGAGCGCGGCGAGCGCTGCGGCTTCGACATGTTGGAGCTGCACTGCGCCCACGGCTATCTGCTCGCGAGCTTCATCTCGCCGCTGACCAATACCCGCACGGACGAATATGGCGGTTCGCTCGCCAACCGGCTGCGTTTTCCGCTTGAGATCTTCGAGGCGCTGCGCGCGGTGTGGCCGTCGCACAAGCCGATGTCGGTGCGTATCTCCGCAACCGATTGGGCTGACGGCGGCGTCACCGGCGATGATGCCGTCGCCATCGCGCGCGCCTTCGCCGAGGCGGGCGTCGATCTCGTCGACGTCTCGACCGGCCAGACCGTGCGCGATGCGCAGCCGGTCTATGGGCGCATGTTCCAGACGCCTTTTTCCGATCAGGTTCGCAACGAGGCGCGCGTGGCCACCATGTGCGTCGGCAACATCACCACGGCGGACCAGGCCAACACCATTTTGGCCGCCGGCCGCGCGGATCTCGTCGCGCTCGGCCGTCCGCATCTCGTCGACCCCTTCTTCACCATGAAGGCGGCGGCCTGGTACGGGGCCAACGACGCATTCTGTCCGCCGCAATACCTGCCCGGAAAAGAGCAAATTTTCCGCAACAGCGTGCGCGACCGGCAGGATCTCGAGGAGCTGAGAATTAAGGCTAAGCCCAAGACCCGGGCCGAGCTCAAGGCAGAGGCGACAAAGCCGCTTGCGGCGGAGTGACCGCCCGTGCGACGTTAACCCGTTGCCTGTGTTTCGAGTGGAGTTAGGGCGATGAAGGCGATTATCGTCGGTGGCGGTATCGGTGGTCTCACCACGGCGTTGATGTTCCGCTCGCGCGGCCTGGATTGCGAGATCTACGAGCAGGCCGACACCATCCGCGAACTCGGCGTCGGCATCAACACGCTGCCGCATGCAATGCGCGAGTTGGCCGGGCTCGGTCTGTTGCAGAGGCTCGACGACGTCGCGATCCGCACCGATCAGCTCTATTACCTCAACCGCCACGGCCAGGAGGTCTGGCGCGAGGCCCGCGGCATCGACGCCGGTCACGATGTGCCGCAATTCTCGATCCATCGTGGGCGCCTTCAGGGCGTCATCCATCGCGCGGTCGAGGAGCGGCTCGGACCGGACGCAATTCACACCGGCTGCCGGCTCGGGGCCTTCACGCAGGATGAGGGCGGCGTCACCGCTTACTTCTTTGATCGTGCCGGCGCGCATGTCCACACCGCCCGTGGCGACATCCTGATCGGCGCCGACGGGATCCACTCACGCGTCCGGGAGACGCTGTTTCCGAACGAGGGGCCGCCGTGCTGGAACGGCTTGATGCTGTGGCGCGGCGCCCGCGACTGGCCGCTGTTCCTCACCGGCAAATCGATGATCGTGGCCGGCGGTCTCAATGCCAAGGTGGTGATCTATCCGATCGCGGAAGGATCGAGCCCGGCAAGCCGCCTCACCAATTGGGCGGTGCTGGTCAAAGTGGGCGAGGGCAATGCACCGCCGCCGCGGAAAGAAGACTGGTCGCGGCCGGGGCGGCGCGAGGAACTGATGCCGCATGTGGCACGCTTCTCCGTGCCGTATATTGACGTCAAGAGCCTGATCTCGGCGACGCCCGAATTCTACGAGTATCCGACCTGCGACCGCGACCCCTTGCCCTATTGGTCGTCCGGGCGCGTCACGTTGCTCGGTGATGCCGCGCATCCCATGTATCCCGTCGGCTCGAACGGCGCCTCGCAGGCGATCCTCGACGCGCGCTGCCTTGCGGATGCGCTGGTGCGTGCCGAGCATCCGCGCCAGGCGCTGCTGGAATACGAGAAGAAGCGCCTGCCGATGACGGCGGATATCGTTCGCTCCAACCGGCGCGGCGGCCCTGAGGGGGGCATCGACGCTGTCGAGCAGCTTGCGCCTGATGGCTTCGACAATGTCGATAACGTCCTGAGCTATTCCCAGCGCGAGGCGATCGTGCGTGGCTACGCCACCAAGGCCGGCTTTGCCGCCGTCCCGGGACTTGCGGCGGTACGCGCCTGAAGTCGCCGGTAGAACGGGATGAATTTGAGGATCGGCGCCAGCCCGGAACGCAAATCACCTCTCCCATAGGGAGAGGTCGGATCGCATCGAACGATGCGATCCGGGTGAGGGGTTACAATCTCGCTGATCGCTGCGGCCCTCACCCGGACTGCTCCGCAATCCGACCTTTCCCCGTTGGGGAGAGGTGGCCGCGCTTCACAAGCCCAACTTTCCACTCTAGTACCCGGAATCAGAGCTGAGTGATACGGCGGCCTTTGAAACGGCGTTGACGGACCTTTTTCTTGGTCCAGACGAAGGGCTCGGCTCTGTCGTTGTATGCGTTGACGTAGGCATCGATGTGTTCCTGAAGCTGCTTGAGGCTCGTGAAGGAGGTGCCGCTGAGCGACTGCCCCTGCAAGATGGAAAACCATACTTCGACCTGATTGAGCCATGACGCACTTGTCGGCGTGAAATGAAATTGCACGTTGGGGTGGGCCTTGAGCCAGTCCTCGTTCTTTTTATGGGTGTTGAGGTTGTCGAGGATGACGTGAAGCTTGCGGTTCGGAAAAGCCGCGGTGACGCTGTTCATGAAATCGAGAAACTCGACGCGGCGCCGGCGTTTTGAATGGGTCGCGATGATCTTTCCGGTGGCGACTTCGAGCGCCGCAAACAATGTTGTGGTGCCATGCCGCTTGTAATCGTGGCTTTGGCCGGTCAAGGCGCGGCCATTGGGCAACTTCAGATAACCCTGCGCTCGCTCCAAAGCCTGGATCGAGGGCTTCTCGTCCACGCACAGCACAATGGCCTTCGCCGGCGGCGCGACATAGAGGCCGACAACATCGGCGGCTTTGGCCGTAAAGTTCGGGTCGTTGCTCTCGCACCAGGACTTGCGAGCCACCAGGTCAATCTTGTGGCTGCGCAGGAACCGCCAGACATATTGGACATCGACATCGCCCAGCGCCTCGGCCAGCAGGGGGCCGGTCCAGCGCGCAAACCCTTGCGGTGGCGGCTTATCCAGCAGCTTCAGAATCCGCTTGTCGGTCGTCTTCGTATAGATCGGCTGCTTGCCAGGCCGCGGCTTGTCTTGCAGCCCTTCAAGGCCATGGTCGGCATAGCGATGCCGCCAAAGGCTGACAATCCGCGGCTGGACCCCAACTTCCTTGGCGATCGACCGGGTGCTGCGCCCATCCGCCGCCAACAGAACTATCCGCGCCCGCTTCAAATCGCGCTGCAACGTCACCGGTGAGCGACAGCACGCCTCAAGCACCTTGCGATCTTTCCTCGAAAGGTGGACTTCTCTTGCTTCGGGTATCATCCCGACCTTGAATCACGACTCACGTTCCAAGAAAAGTGGGTACTAGCCGCCGGGAGGCGGCGGCAGGAAGTGGATGTTGAACTCGGCGGCCATCGTCACCACGTCCTCCGGCTTCTGCTCCTTCATGTTGTGAAGGCCCCAGAACAGGTCGAACAGCCTGCGGCTTGGGGAGACCCAGAACAGCACTTTTGCGGTCTGCTCCGACTTGTTGAAGATGCCGTGAGGCACGCCCATGCCAAGCCGGATCAGGTCGCCGGCGGTCGCCTGCGACTCCGAATTGCCGAGCACGAAATCGAGCTTGCCCTCCAGCATGTAGAGATACTCATCCTGATCGGGATGAATGTGCGGCGGCACGAACGTGCCCGGCGGAAGTGTCGCATGCCAGGAGAAGCTGTGTTCGGCGTAGCTCTTCGGCACATAGGTCTGGCCGAGGATGTTCCAGGAAATGCCCTGGATGCCCTCATTCGCCCGGGTGATGCCGGTGATTTCGCTCTTCATTGCAGTCCTCCCGTAACGCGATACGCGGCCTTAATTCGCCGCCTTGCAGTCCTTGGCATAGCGGTCGCCGTAGTTCTCGAAGACCTTCTGGACGATCTCGGTCTGGAACTTGCCGTCCGGACGCTTGGCGACTTTGGTCAGGTAGAAATCCTGGATGGGATAGCCGTTGGTGTTGAACTTGAAGGTGCCGCGCAGCGAGGTGAAGTCGGCCTTCTTGAGCGCCGCCCGAACCGCGTCCTTGTTCGATAGATCGCCCTTCACCGCCTTGACCGCGCTGTCGATCAGCATCGCGGCGTCATAGGCCTGAAAGGCGTAGGTGCCGGGCACGATGTTATAAGCGGCCTCATAGGCGGCAACGAACTTCTTGTTCTGGGGATTGTCGAGATTGGGCGCCCAGTTCGCGCCGCCGAACATGCCGACCGCGGCGTCCTGCTGCGCCGGCAGGGTCGATTCATCCACCGTGAAAGCCGAGAGCACCGGAATGGTGTCGGCAAGGCCGGCCTGCCGGTACTGCTTGACGAGATTGACGCCGAGGCCGCCGGGCATGAACGTGAACAGTGCATCGGGCTTCTGCGACGAGATCTTGGACAACTCCGGCTGGAAGTCCAGCGTGTTCAGCGGCATGTAGGATTCTTCGACGATCTCGCCCTTGTAGTCGAGCTTGAAGCCCGCCACGGAATCCTTGCCCGCTTGATAGTTCGGGACCATCAGGTACATGCGCTTGTAGCCGCGATCCTGCGCGACCTTGCCGAGGATCTCGTGCACCTGATCATTCTGATACGAAGTCACATAGAAGAACGGGTTGCAGTCCTTGCCGGCGAAGGTCGACGGCCCGGCATTGGGGCTGATCAGGAAGGTCTTCGATTCCGTGATGGGCCGGTGGATCGCCTGGAGGATGTTGGAGAAGATCGGTCCGACCACGAAGTCGACCTTCTCGCGCTCGAGAAGGCCCTTGACCTTGGTCACCGCTGCATCCGGCTTCAACTCGTCGTCGACGACGACGACCTCGACATCGCGGCCGCCCATCTTGCTGCCGAGATCTTTCACTGCAAGCGCAAAGCCGTCCCGAACCTGTTGGCCAAGCGCGGCGGCAGGCCCCGACAGGGTCACGATCACACCCAGTTTGATTTTGTCCTGGGCAAGGGCAGGGGTCACCACGGTGCCGAGCAGCACGGCGGCTGCGGCCAAGGTCATTTGCGTCTTCATGATCTGTCCCTCGTGACGATTGGCTTGCGCTGCAAGCCACGTACTCCAAATTCAAACTTATGCCGATGATGGTCGCCGCGGCAAGCCGAGCTCGAGGCGTCGCATTCTGCGGGGAGTGCCGCATGCAAGCGGCGCGCCAATTATTTGAAGCCTAAAGAAATTGTCCTGCGGTTGATTGTTGCAGCTTTGGACTTGCAGCCGGCTCCGATTTATTTGAAGCTCAAAACGTTGGGGAATCCGTGCCGGCGCCAATGCCGGCCGTGAGTGGCTGCATCAACATGCTCGATTCCGAGACCAAGGCCGTCGAAACGCCGGAGGACCACGCCGAAGAGCTCCGGCTGTGGCTGCGGCTCCTGACCTGCACGACGCTGATCGAGGGCGAGGTGCGCGGCCGGCTGCGGCAGCGATTCGACGTCACGCTGCCTCGTTTCGACCTGATGGCGCAGCTCGACAAGGCGCCTGACGGCATGACGCTGTCCGATGTCTCCAAGCGCATGATGGTGTCGAACGGCAATGTGACCGGCCTCGTGGAGCGTCTGGTGGACTCCGGCCATCTCGACCGCCGGACCTCGGAGACGGACCGCCGCGTCCAGGTGATCCGACTCACGAAGCTCGGACGCGCCGAGTTTCGCCGAATGGCTGCGGAACACGAAACCTGGATCGCCGATCTCTTCGCCGACCTGACCCCGAAGGACGTGCGCGAGCTGATGCGGCTCCTGGCCAAGACGAAGGCGTCCGCGCAGAAATCGGCCGCGCGCCGCCGGTCGTAAGCCCCGCCGCTGGGCGGATCGCCGATCCCTCTTGCCGCAGGAAAAAGCACGGCGTGCCCAAAATCCGCTATTGCGCCGAATTGTTTTAAGCCTAAAATGTTTCCAGATCGTGCTGCCGGGTGCAATCCATGCTGAAAGGAGCGTGCGATGGCCAACGCCGCCAAGATTCAAATGTCGGGTTCGTGTGACGGCAACGCCGCGACGGCCCATGTCGATACGTTCGCGCGGCAACATCTGCCGCTGCGCGAGCTCTGGCCCGAATTCATCTTCACGCGGCCGGAGCTGCACTACCCCCCGCGACTGAACTGCGTCAGCTATTTCCTGGATCGCTGGGTCGAGCAGGGACATGGCGAGGCGCCCTGCGTCATCAGCCCTTCCGTCAGCTACACCTATCGCGAGTTGCAGGCGCTGGTGAATCGCATCGCCAACGTGCTGGTCGGCAAGCTCAAGCTCGTTCCCGGCGGCCGGGTGCTGTTGCGCTCTGCCAACAACCCCATGATGGTTGCGACCTATCTCGCGGTGATCAAGGCCGGCGGCATCGTCGTGGCGACGATGCCGCTGCTCCGCGCCAAGGAGCTGTCCTATCCGATCCAGAAAGCGGCGATCACGCTGGCACTGTGCGACGGAAAACTCGCCGACGAGATGGAGAAGGCGAAGGCCGCCGCGCCCGGTCTCGAGCGTGTCGTCTATTGGGGCAATGACACCGACAATTCACTCGAGGCGCTGATCGCCGATGCCAGCTCTGAGTTCACAGCCGTCGATACCGCGTCCGAAGACATCTGCCTGATCGCTTTCACATCGGGCACGACAGGTGATCCCAAGGGCACCATGCATTTCCACCGCGACATGCTCGCGGTCTGCGACGGTTACGCGCGCAACATCCTGCGCGCCGGGCAGAAGGATCGCTTCATCGGCTCGGCCCCGCTCGCCTTCACATTCGGCTTCGGCGGCGTGCTGTTTCCGATGCATATCGGCGCCTCCTTCGTCGTGCTGGAGAAGACGACGCCGGACGACCTGCTGTCGGCGATCGAGCAGTACAAGACCACAGTCTGCTTCACGGCGCCGACCGCATACCGCGCCATGATCGGCAAGCTACCGGGCCGCGACATCTCCTCGCTTCGCAAATGCGTCTCCGCAGGCGAGACGCTGCCCAAGCCGACATTCGATGCCTGGTTCCAGGCGACCGGGATCAAGCTGATGGACGGCATCGGTTCGACCGAGATGCTGCACATCTTCATCAGTGCGACCGAGGACGAGATCCGCCCCGGCGCCACCGGCAAGCCCGTGCCGGGCTACGAAGCCAAGATCGTCGACGATGAGGGCCGCGACGTGCCGCCCGGGACGATGGGCCGTCTCGCGGTGCGCGGGCCGACGGGCTGCCGCTATCTGGCCGACGAGCGGCAGCGGAAATACGTCCAGAACGGCTGGAACATCACTGGCGACACCTATCTGATGGATAGCGACGGCTATTTCTGGTACCAGTCGCGCTCCGACGACATGATCGTGTCGGCCGGCTACAACATCGCAGGGACCGATGTCGAAGCGGCGCTGCTCACGCATCCGGCGGTCGCCGAGTGCGGTGTGGTCGGCGCCCCCGACGAGGCGCGCGGCATGATCGTAAAGGCCTACGTCATCACCGCGCCCGGCGTGACTGCGGACGCGCAGCTCGTGGCGGAGCTGCAGGAGCATGTCAAAGGCGAGATCGCGCCGTACAAATATCCGCGCGCGATTGAGTTCGTGACGCAATTGCCGAAGACCGAAACCGGCAAGCTGAAGCGCTTTGCCCTGCGGCAGCTGGCGCAGGCTGCGGCGACGTCCTCAGGCGTCGCTGCGGAATGAGAGAAGGATAGAGAATTGTCCGTGACGCCCCCGAAAGGCTCGCAACTCGCGGTGCTGCCGACGGCAGCCGAGGACGGAGCGCGCATCAAGGCGCAGATCCTCCAGCCGTCAGGCTGGCCGGTGCCGAAAGGCTATGCCAACGGCATGGCTGCCGAAGGGCGCATCGTCGTCACCGGCGGGGTGATCGGCTGGGACGCGGAAGAGCGCCTCGCGGAAGGCTTCGTCGCGCAGGTGCGTCAGACCTTGAGCAATATCGCCGCGATCCTGGCCGAGGCCGGTGCCCGGCCCGAGCACCTCGTGCGCCTGACCTGGTACGTCGTCGACATGGACGAGTACCTGGCCAATCTGAAGGAACTGGGCAAGGTCTATCGCGACGTCTTCGGAGCCCACTATCCTGCGATGGCGCTGGTTCAGGTGGTCCGCCTCGTGGAGAAGGCGGCGCGCGTCGAAATCGAAGCCACCGCCGTCATTCCTGGCTGAAATCTGCCGGGATCGGCTCTGTTGGTCAGCTCGCCTTGGTTAGCTTGCTTTGGCGAGCTCATCGTCCTCGGGCGAGTTCAGATAGACGCCGGACATGGTGTCGACCCAGCACAGATGGTCGTGAACCTTCTTCACGCCCTCGACGTTCTCCGCGGCGACGATCGCGGCCTGCCGTGCGCGCTCTTCGGTGATGACGCCGCTGAGATGAACGATACCGTTGCGCACGATGACGTTCAGCCCGAATGGGCACCAGTCGCTCTTCTCCATGGTATCGATGATGCGGCTGCGAATGTGGTCGTCATCCGCGGTCGGATCCGGCACTTCGCGGGCGAGCCCCGCCACGGCCTGCAGCAGATTGGCGCGGGATACGATCCCGACGACCTTGTCGCCGCGCACGACCGGCAGCCGCTTGATGTTGTTGCGCTCCATGAGAGCGACGATCTCCGCGAGCGCCGTATCCTCCGTGATCGTCACGGGCGAGTCGGTCATCACTTCCGAGACCTTGCGTCCGTGCTCATGGACGAAATCGCTCGCGGATTTGCCCGGTCCGAGGATGAAGCGAAGCCAGCGTCCGCGCTTGCGGCCGGTGCCGATTTCGCTGCGGCGGATGAAATCCCCTTCCGACACGACGCCGACCAGCTTGCCGGTCTCGTCGACCACCGTGAGACCGCTGACATGCCGCTTCAGCATGATGTTTGCCGCTTCGACGATGCTGGTGTCGGGGGTGACCGAGATGACCGACCGGGTCATGATCTGGTGGGCGCGCATGGATAACTCCGTTGGCTTGTTGGGATTCCGATGCGCGAAACCTAGCTCGGGTATCGCAGTGCGGTTTGACTCAAGTCAATCGGGCGAACATGGATTGATCCCGATGTAGCAATTGCGATCCGGACCCGGATTTGATGCAGCTCAACACGTCGTCGAGGCCGAGCCGTATCCTGCTGCCGACGTTGAACTGAAGCCCGCAGGAATTTGACCATGAGCGTCGTGCAGATATTTCCACGGGCAGAAGAGCCGTCGGTTCAGGTTCTCCCCACCCATCCCGTCGCCGGTCCGGAGGCCTCGACGGCGAGCCCCAAAAGGCTCGAACACATGCCGGTTGCCGCCGGTCCTCTGCCTGGATCGGAGCCATATCCTTTTGACCGCGCTTTTCACGCGATGCTGGCGCGGTTCACAGGCGGGATATCGCCGCTTGCCTTGTCGCTCGCCTGGCTCGATTGGAGCTCGCATCTCGCCGCGGCGCCGCAGCGCCAGATGGAGATTTCCCGTAACATCCTTCGCGACAGCGGCCGGCTCGTGGAAGCTGCTGCGCACGCGATGTCGCCTGGGCAAAAGCCGTGGGCTGTGATCGCGCCGCAGCAGCGGGATCGCCGTTTCAGCGGATCGCAATGGGAGACCCCGCCGTTCAACCTGCTGGCGCAGGCGTTTCTGCTCGCAGAGCGCTGGTGGCGCGATGCTGCGACGGGCGTACGCGGCGTGTCGCACGCAAATGAAGCCATCGTCGAGTTCTCGATGCGTCAATTGCTCGACATGCTGGCGCCGTCGAACTTCGCTGCGACCAATCCGAAGGTGCTGGAGAAGGCGTTCCAGAGCGGCGGGGAGAATTTCGTCTTCGGCTGGCAGAACTGGTGCAGCGACTTGATGCGCCTGCTCTCCAACTCGAAACTGGCGGACGACGGGCAGTTCGTGGTCGGCAAGACGGTGGCGGTTTCACCCGGCAAGGTCGTCTACCGCAACGAGCTGATCGAGCTGATTCAGTACTATCCGACCACCGCGCAGGTGCGGCCCGAGCCGATCCTGATCGTGCCGGCCTGGATCATGAAATACTACATCCTCGATCTGTCGCCGCATAACTCGCTGATCAAATATCTGACCGGTCAAGGCTTCACCGTGTTCGCGATCTCCTGGCGCAACCCGGATGCGAGGGATCGGGATCTCGCCTTCGACGATTATCGCAGGCTGGGCGTCATGGCGGCGCTGGACATGATCGGCCTGATCATGCCGGGTCGGAAGACCCATGCGCTCGGCTATTGTCTGGGGGGCACATTGCTGTCGATCGCTGCCGCCGCGATGGAGCGCGACGGTGATAACCGCTTCGGCTCGGTCACTCTCCTTGCCGCGCAGACCGATTTCACCGAGGCCGGAGAGCTGACGCTCTTCATCAACGAGAGCCAGGTGGCTTTTCTCGAAGACATGATGTGGCAGCGCGGCTATCTCGATACGACGCAGATGGCCGGCGCCTTCCAGCTGCTGCGCTCGAACGAACTGATCTGGTCGCGGCTGTCACATGACTACCTGATGGGCGAGAGCGCGTCGCCGAGCGACCTGATGGCCTGGAACGCCGACGCCACGCGGCTGCCTTATCGCATGCATTCGGAGTATCTGCGCAAGCTGTTCCTCGACAACGATCTGGCGGGAGGGCGCTATCTCGTCGGAGGCCGGAGCATTTCGCTCTCCGATATTCACGTGCCGATGTTCGTGGTCGGCACGCTCGCCGATCACGTGGCGCCGTGGCGATCCGTCTACAAGATCCACTATCAGGTCGATGCCGACGTGACGTTCCTGTTGACCAGCGGCGGTCACAATGCCGGTGTCGTGGCGCCTCCGGAGGAGCCCGGCCACAGCTATCAGGTGCTGACCAAGGCTGCTGATGCGCCCTATGTCGGCGCGGACGAATGGCTGAAGCTGGCCCCGCGAGTTGAGGGGTCGTGGTGGCCGGAATGGGCCAAATGGCTCGCGGCGCGCTCCGGCGCGCCCTGCGATCCGCCGCAGATCGGGCTTGGAGGCGCACCCGGCCTGCCCGATGCGCCGGGAGACTATGTTCACACCTAGACCTCCGGCTCGGAGCCCGGCGCGAGGTCCGAGGAGCGGAGCGGCTTGGCCTTGTCCAATTTCCGGTAGGCCACCGACGCGGTTCGCAACAGCTTCTTTTCCCGCTTTCGGTTGCGAAAGCGACCGGCGGCACCGAGGCCGGCGCCGTTCAAGGACGCGGCCAGCGCCTGTCCTCGTGCATCGTCGTTCAATTGTCCGAGTGCTCTTTGTGCCTTGCGCAATTGCTTGAGGATGGACTTGTGTTTCGTCGGCGTTTCCGCGGCGAACAGATCCTGGAGCGATTCGATCGAATAGGTCAGCCGCTTGTTGAGAAGCCGCAGCTTGTGTCGCTTCTCGACGTCGAGATTGCGGAGTTTTCGCGCTTTCTTCAGCAGCCTCGTCTCCCACTCGGTCAGCCGCTCCATCGCGTGTTCGGCGAGCGTGCGGCGGCGCAGTCGAATGGCTTCCTTGCTGCGCCGCGTTGACCAGGGGCCGCTTTCGATCCACGTCGAGGTCTGCTCGACCAGGCGGCGGTACCGTGCGGATTGCAGCGCGCGCGCCAGCAGCCGGTGGCTCTCGGCCCGTTTCTCGTCCCAGTGCTGAAGCTCGGCAACCACGGCGAGTTCGTCGCCACTCTCGGCGACGACCCGCTCGATCGCCACGTCGAGGTCTCGCACCATGCCGAGCTGGCCGTTCAGCCATTTCAGTTCGGCCCAGACGTGCGGGCGCAGGGCGTCGTCGACTATCGGCGAGAAGAAGCGGATGGCGGTACGCAGATGCGTCAGTGCGATCCGGATCTGGTGCAGAGCTTCGGGATCGCCGCGGCAGGTGCCGTCGTGCTGAGCGATCACGGCATCGAGGTGACGGCGGGCGATGATCCGGAAGGCCGTGTCGCAGGCCATGCCGGGGCTGAGCCGGCCGGGCAGGGTATTGCGCCGCGTCGCCGGCTTGGCACGCGTGGTCGACCTCGAGCTTGTGGTGGGTCCCGACATCCTTGCCTGCATCAATCAGGTTGCGTTGTTTGCCCCTTGGCGATCGCGTTCCGGCAGTTCTGCAGCGTCTGCGCTTCTGTCCCAGATGCATCAATGGTCGCCCAGCCGACATGGCCGATCTTATAGTGCTCTTGCAGCGCGGCAACCTCTTGCGTGGCGTCCGATGCATCCCCCCGGCGGCTTCCGATCCGCGCCTGCCGGGTCGCGAGGTCTGCAACCAGGAATAGACCGTTCAGCACCACGTTGCGCTCGCGCGCCAGCGCGGCGATCGCGTCGCGTTCGTCTTCGCGGGCGAATACGCCGTCGATGAGCGCCGAATGGCCTTGCGCCAGCACCCGCCGGGCGTGCTGAGCCAGCGTGTCGTAGACGTGGGCCGTGACCTTCGGCGTATAGGCGGATGGCGGCAGGCGGTGCGTGTCCTCGACCCCGAACATTTGCTTGCGGACGAGATCGCTGCGCAGCACGACGGCTCCCGGCTGCGGCGCGACGAACGGCGCGAGCGCGTACGCCAGAACGGTCTTTCCGGTGCCGGACAGTCCCCCGACCGCAATCAGACGCGGAGCAGGAGGACGGATCAGCATCCTGGCGAGGTCAAAATAGCGCTGTGCCTGGTCGAGAATGCCGGGACCATCGGAATGCGGCCGCTTCAACCGTGCCAGGGCCACCTGGGCGCGGATCGCCGCACGGATGGACATGAACAGCGGCAGGGCCGACAGCGCGTCGAGATTGTCGGCCGGCGTCGCTGCAAGATAGCGATTCAGGGCGGTATTGGCCGCGCGCAGTTGGTCGTGCTGCAACAGGTCCATGAGGGTGAACGCGAGATCGTAGAACACGTCGACCGTTGCCATCTGCGCATCGAACTCGATGGCGTCGAACAGCACGGGCCGATCGTCGATCAGAACGATGTTTGCGAGGTGCAGATCGCCATGACAGCGGCGCACGAAGCCCTGGCGGCCGCGTTCTGCGAGCAGGGGACGAATACGCAGATATACCTCGTGCGACGCCTTGCCGAGCCTTTCGATGTCTTCCGTGTTGAAATGTCCGCCGGCCCGCAGGCCGTCACTGTTGCCGTCGATCAGGGCCGGGATGGATGAGACCCAGGCTTCTCCGTCGGCGCGTGTCGCCGCCGCGTGCGACGCCACGATTGCGTCAGCGGCAGCCGAGGCGAGCTTCGCCTCCAGCGGACCGGCCTTTGCCAGATGATCCAGTGTCCTGTTTTCGTCGAAACGCGACATGTCGACCGCATACTCGATCGGCCGGCCGGCGCCGTCGACCTTCAGAGATCCATCCGGCTCTTCAGTGATCGCCACGACGCCGTGATAGATCTGCGGCGCCAGCGGCCGGTTGATCCTGATCTCCTCCTCGCAGGCCGCCCTGCGCTTCTCGAGTGTCGAATAGTCAAGGAAGGGAAACCGGACGGCGCGCTTGATCTTCAGCGCGCGCTTTGCGTCCAGGAACACCGAGGCTCCATGCGTGTCGATCCGCGTCACGCCGGGATGGTCGGTCAGCATCTGGAAGATGCGCTCCTGGGCCGCCGTTTCATCCTCGATCGGAGCGGGCATCCGAAGCACCATCACGGCGTCAGCACGGCTGCGCCGAGAATCTGGCCATTCCGCAGCATGCCAAGAACCTCGTTGGCCTGATCGAGCGGAAACGCCGTCGTCTCGGTACGCACGCCGGCTTGCGGGGCGACCTTTAGAAAATCGAGGCCATCCTGCCGGGTCAGATTGGCGACCGAGACCAACTGCCGTTCCTGCCAGAGCAAGTCATACGGAAAGCTTGGAATGTCGGTCATGTGGATGCCGGCGCATACGACGCGCCCGCCTTTGCGGACGGCGCGCAACGCGGCCGGAACGAGCTCGCCGGCTGGTGCGTAGATGATGGCGGCGTCGAGCGGCTCGTCGGGCGCTTCGTCCGATGACCCCGCCCAGACCGCGCCGAGACGGCGTGCAAGGTCTTGTGCAGCGGCGTCGCCGCGTCGCGTGAATGCATGGACGGATCGTCCCTGCCAAACCGCGACCTGCGCAATGATGTGGCCGGCTGCGCCAAAGCCGTAGAGGCCGAGCCGGTCGGCGGGGCCGGCCAGAACCAGCGAGCGCCAGCCGATCAGCCCTGCGCACAGCAGGGGCGCAATCTCCACGTCGCTGCCGGCCTCACCGAGCGGAAAAGCGTAGCGTGCGTCGGCGATGGTGTGGGTCGCGTAGCCGCCGTCGCGCGTATAGCCCGTGAAGAGCGGTGCGTCACAAAGGTTTTCCATGCCCTCCCGGCAGAATCGACACTTTCCGCAGGTGAAGCCGAGCCAGGGAATGCCGACCCGGTCGCCAGGCGCATGTGTTGTCACATTCGGCCCAACGAGGTCGACCCGGCCGACGATCTCGTGCCCAGGCACGATCGGATAGCGAATGTCGGGCAGCTCGGCATCGACGAGATGGAGATCGGTCCGGCATACGCCGCAGGCGCCGATCTTCACCCGGAGCTGGCCCTCGCCCGGAATCGGATCAGGCCGCTCCTCCATCTGGAGCGGCGCTCGTGGAGCGGGCAACACCATCGCACGCATGAGTCTCTCCGGGGCGAACCGCTCCGATTGAATTATTCATAGAATGACCAAGCGACCAGTCCTTGATGCCGGTCAACGCCTATTCCCGGGTGACCGGATAGAGTTTGCCCTTGACGAGGATCAAGTGCCTCGACGAGCGCCGGCCTATCGTGGCGACCCCAGGAGAATGCGGATGCCCATCAAGGACGTCTTTCTGCCCCTTGTCGGCGAGCCGCGCGGGCCGGCTGTGGCCGCGATAGAGAAATGCGTGGCCGTTGCCGCCGATCTCGGCGCCAGGATCACCGCGCTCGCGCTCGAGGAAGAAGTCTTCGAGCGACCGAGGGTGATGCTGCCTTACGATCGCGATTCCGAGCACGCCGGCCCCGAGGCCGGCGACATGCAGCAGCTCCTGAATGCCTTCACCAGCGCCGCTTCCCGCGCCAACATTCGCGCCCAGAGCCGATCGGGCAAGGTGCCTGCGGATCAGATCGGCGCGATCCTTGCCGAGCATGCCCGCTTCAGCGACCTCACGCTGGTTCCCGTGAAACCGCACGACACGAACAGAGGGTATTGTCGAAGCCTTCTTGTTCGGATCCGGCCGGCCGCTTCTGCTCTGTCCCGAACATCTCGCGGACGAACTTCGGCCTGAATTCGAAAGCGTCATGATTGCCTGGGATCACTCTGCTCGCGCCGCGCGTGCGGTCGGTGACGCGTTGCCGATTCTTCGGGCTGCCACCTCGGTCCGTGTGGTGACCGTGGCGGACGACAAGACCGAGGCGGTCGTGCAGTCCGGCACGGCTCTCGTCGATCATTTGAGGGAACATGAGGTCGATGCCTCGTTCGAAACCACGAAATGCGGCGGCAGCTCGATCGGCAAGGTACTGGGAAGCTGGGCGAATTCCCATGGCATCGATGCGATCGTCATGGGCGCCTATCATCACTCGCGCCTGAACGAGATCGTCTGGGGCGGTGTGACAAAGACCGTCATTGGCCAGCCACCGTGCTGGGTTATGATCTCGCACTAGGCTCCTTCTTTCGTCCTGATCGTCAACCAATCGGAACCGCCGCTGACCCGGCGCATTTTCTTTCATGTCAACCTATCGTCTGAACAACCTGCTGTCGCCACGCTCGGTCGCGCTCGTCGGGGCGAGCGCCCGTTCGGGGTCCGTGGGACGCGCCGTTCTGGAGAACATTCGCAAGGCCGGATTCAAGGGGCAGTTTGGCCTCGTCAATCCGCGCCATGCCGAGATCGGCGGCGTCGCGGCGGTGAAGAGCCTGGACAGGCTGGACTTCGTGCCCGAGCTCGTGGTCATCACCGCCCCCGCAGGCGAGATTCCAGGCATTGTCGACCAAGCCGGGCGTCTCGGGTCTGCGGGCGCACTGATCGTCTCGGCCGGGCTCGGCCAGGGACCGGGATCGCTGCACGAGGCCACAAGCACTGCTGCCCGAAAACACGGCATGCGCCTGATCGGGCCGAACTGTCTCGGCATCATGATGCCCGGCGTCAGCCTGAATGCCAGTTTCGCCGCGCATATGCCGGGGGCGGGTAACCTCGCGCTGATCTCGCAATCGGGCGCAATTGCCGCCGGCATGGTCGATTGGGCCGCGCAGCGCGGCGTCGGATTCTCCGGCATCGTTTCTATCGGCGATCAGATCGACGTCGATATTGCCGATCTGCTCGACCATTTCGCGATGGATCACAAGACCCGCGCGATCCTGCTCTACATCGAGGCCATCAAGGACGCGCGCAAGTTCATGTCGGCGGCGCGCGCCGCGGCGCGTGTCAAGCCCGTCGTCGTGGTGAAGTCCGGCCGCATGGCGCAGGGCGCGAAGGCGGCTGCCACGCACACCGGTGCGCTCGCCGGCGCCGACGCTGTCTACGACGCGGCGTTCCGCCGCGCGGGTGTCCTGCGGGTCTCCGATCTGCGTGAGCTGTTCGACTGTGCCGAGACACTTGGCCGCGTCGAATCGCCGACGGGAAAGCGTCTCGCCATCCTGACCAACGGTGGCGGCATCGGCGTCCTTGCTATCGATCGATTGGTCGAACTCGGAGGGATTCCGGCAACCATCTCGGCTGAGGCGCGCAAGAAGCTCGATGCAGCGCTGCCGCCGACCTGGTCCGGTGCGAATCCCGTTGACATCGTGGGCGATGCCGACGCCGCGCGCTACGCGGTGGCGCTGGAGGAACTGCTGGCCGATCGCGACAACGACGCAGTCCTGGTCCTCAACGTGCAAACGGCGATCGCCTCGGCCGCCGAGATCGCCACGACCGTGACGGAGCTCGTCAGAAAATATCGCGAGCAGCACCGCAGCTGGGCGAAGCCCGTATTGGCGGCCTGGGTTGGAGCCGATCAGCACATCATCCAGACACTCTCCAGCGCCGGTGTGCCGAACTATCCGACCGAGGACGACGCCGTGCGCGGCTTCATGTATCTGGTCCGGCACCGCGAGGTGGTGGAGGAGCTGAGCCAGGTTCCTCCCGCGATGCCTGATACCTTCGTTCCGGACGCCCGGGGAGCGAGGCAGATCGTCACTGCCGCGGTCGCGGATGGCCGTGAGTGGCTCGAGCCTGTCGAGATCAAGCACCTGCTCGAAGCCTATGACATCGCGATGGTGCCGACCTATGCGGCGACCGATGTCGAGCAGGCGGTTGCCTATGCGAACGACATCTTCGCACAGGGCGACACCGTCGTGCTGAAGATCATGTCGCGGGACATCGTCCACAAATCCGACGTCGGCGGCGTCGTTCTCAACTTGACCACGCCTGAAGCAGTCCGAGTGGCCGCCACGGGCATTATCGCGCGCGCGAAAAAGCTGCGTCCGGAGGCGCGCATCGGCGGCGTCATCGTCCAGGCGATGGTCGTCAAGGCAAAAGCGCGCGAGCTGATCCTGGGCCTCGCCGACGATCCGACCTTCGGCACGGTGGTCGTTTTCGGCCGGGGCGGGACGGCGGTGGAGATCATCAATGACAAGGCGCTCGCGCTGCCGCCGCTCGATCTGCAGCTGGCCCGCGACCTGATCGAGCGCACGCGCGTGTCGCGGCTGCTCCGCGCTTACCGGGACGTGCCGGCTGTGAAGCCGGACGCCGTCGCCATGGTGCTGGTCAAGCTGGCGCAGATGGCGGCCGACATTCCCGAGATCCGCGAATTCGACATCAATCCGCTGCTGGCGGACGAAACCGGCGTGACCGCGGTCGATGCCCGCGTTGCGGTTGGGCCGCCGCAGCGGAAGTTTGTCGGCTCCGGCCCGGCCAATTTCGCCGTTCGCGCCTATCCGTCGCAATGGGAGCGCCGTCTCAAGCTCAAGGACGACTGGCGCATCTTCGTTCGGCCCATGCGGCCCGAGGACGAGCCGATCATCCACGAATTCCTGGGCCACGTCACCCCGCATGACCTTCGTCTGCGTTTCTTCGCACCGATGAAGGAATTCACCCACGAATTCATCGCACGCCTGACCCAGCTCGACTATGCGCGAGCGATGGCCTTCATCGCATTCGACGAGGCCACCGGCGAAATGGTCGGCGTCGTCCGGCTCCATTCGGACTCGATCTACGAGAGCGGCGAATACGCGATCCTGCTACGGTCCGATCTCAAGGGCAGGGGGCTCGGCTGGGCGCTCATGCAGCTGATCATCGACTATGCGCGGTCGGAAGGACTGAAGGCCATATCGGGCGACGTGCTCCAGGAGAACACCGTGATGCTCGACATGTGCCGGCAGCTCGGCTTCGAGGTCAAGCCGGATCCGTCCGAGCCTGACCTTTGCGACGTCAAGTTGAAGCTTTGAGCGTGCGCTGGAGCATGTCGGCGCAAGGTGCGGGGCTTCAGGAGCGCGCTTCGGCCGATGTCGCATCGGCGGACGCCTTGGCCGGCGTCCGCAGGTTCTTGATGATGATTGCGATCAGCGGCAGCAGCACCGGCACGATCGTGCTGAGCGGATGATGCACCGCGCCCGACACCTGGGCCTGGAGCGCGCGCGCCTCGAGCTGGAGGGCTTCGATCGAGGCGCCGTGAATTTCGTTGGCAAGCTCGATGTCACGTCCTGACGGAGCGCGGCCGGCGATCACGAAGAGAACGGCCGCGATGACAAAATTGACGGCGCCGAGGATCGCAGCCGCGGCAATTGCGCTCCAGATCTGCACCAGCGCGAAATAGGCGGACAACTCCAGCATCAGGAGCCCGAACGCCGCGATCAGCGCCGCGAAGGCGCGCAGCCCGAGGCCGATCAGCAGATGGCGCAGCCTGATGTCCGCGATGATCCTGTCGGTACGCCACAGCACGCGCAGATGTTTGACGACATTCTCGGTATTCACCTAGTGTCTCCTCAACATGAAGCCGACGACCACGCCCAGCGCGAAGGCGGAGGCGAGCGATGTGATCGGACGCTCCGCAACGAGGCCCTGGAGCTGCTCCTGCTCTTGTTCGGCGGTCTCCCCGAGCTCGGTGAGCGCGGCCCTGATCTGATCGGCGAGCGCCTCGGCGCGGTCTTTCGAGCTCTCGAACATCTCCTCGCCGGCGGTGCTCAGCAGGCGTGTGACGTCGACCTTCAGCGCCCGCAGTTCTTCGCCCATCCTGTCACTGTCGAACATGGATCTGGTATCCTCGTTGAATCGAAGCAAGTCTAAGACCCACCCGTGCGACCGCGCTTGATTTGCGTCAAGAGGCAGGGCGTCTTCGTCTCTTGAGACAGGTCAAACCGGCCGCCACATGCTAGCCTAGAAATGCCGGCTGAATGGGGACCGATTGTCCCGATGAGGTGGAAGCGTGAACCACGAACCGCTGTTGCTCGCGACGCCGTCCGGCGACGAGCTGAAATTGCGCCCTGAAGGGCCCTGGACTGCCGCCAATGTGGTGACGCTCGAAACCTTGTCCCGGTCGGTCGGAGGCGACGTCGACCGGTCGCGCGTCGTCACACTGGACATGTCGGGCATCAGCGCGCTCGACACGCTCGGTGCCTGGGTCCTTGAAAAGCTGTCGCGCAGGGCCGCATCGTCGGGCAGATCGGCTGAATTCGTCGGCGTCGCCGACCATTTCAGCGGGCTGATGGACGAGGTGCGCCAGGTCAACCGCCACACGCCGGCCCCGGCGCCTGCGCCCAATCCGGTTCTGGCGAGGCTGGGCGATCTCGGCAAGTCCACGGTCGGAGCGCGGGAAGACATCACGATCTTCCTCCAGATGCTCGGCGCATTGTTCATGGCCGTGATCGGCGTGCTGCGCCGGCCGCGTTCGCTGCGGCTGACGTCACTGGTCTATCAGCTCTACCGCATCGGGTGGCAGGCGATCCCCATCGTCGCGCTGATCACCTTCCTGATCGGCGCCATCATCGCGCAGCAGGGCTTTTTCCACTTCCGCAGATTCGGCGCGGAGTCGTATACGGTCGACATGGTCGGCATCCTGGTGCTGCGTGAGCTTGGCGTGCTGATCGTCGCCATCATGGTCGCGGGCCGGTCGGGAAGCGCCTACACCGCCGAGCTCGGCTCGATGAAGATGCGCGAGGAGATCGACGCGCTCTCGACCATGGGGCTCGATCCCGTCGACGTCCTGATCCTGCCGCGCGTTGCGGCCCTGGTCATTGCCCTGCCAATCCTCACCTTCATCGGATCCATTGCCGCGCTCTATGGCGGCGGCCTCGTTGCCCAGTTCTATGGCGACATGGGACCGGCGATCTACATCGCACGGCTGCACGAGGCCATTTCCGTTACGCATTTCGAGGTCGGCATCCTGAAGGCGCCATTCATGGCGCTGGTGATCGGGATCGTGGCCTGTAGCGAGGGCTTGCGCGTCAAGGGCAGCGCCGAGTCGCTGGGGCGGCAGACCACGACGTCGGTGGTGAAGTCGATCTTCCTCGTCATCGTGCTCGACGGCCTGTTCGCTGTCTTCTTTGCCTCGATCGGAATGTGACGATGGACGGACCGCAAGACGAGTTCGCGATCCGCGTCCGTGACCTCGTGGTCGGCTTCGGTCGTCAGACCGTGCTGGACCATCTGTCGCTCGACGTTCGCCGGGGCGAGATCCTCGGGCTCGTAGGGGCGTCCGGCGGCGGCAAGTCGGTGCTGATGCGGACCATCATCGGCCTCATCCCGCGCCGCGGCGGGACCATCGAGGTCATGGGGCGATCCGCCGGCGACCACGGTCGAGGCGCAGCGATGGCGTGGGGCATCCTGTTCCAGCAGGGCGCGCTGTTCTCCTCGCTGACGGTGCGCCAGAACGTCCAGTTTCCGCTCCGTGAGAATCTCGTCCTGTCGCAGGAGCTGATGGACGAGATCGCGATCGCGAAGCTCGAAATGGTCGGCCTGCGCGCCGAGGACGCCGACAAATATCCGTCGGAGCTGTCCGGCGGCATGACCAAGCGCGTGGCGCTGGCGCGTGCGCTCGCGCTCGATCCGCCGATCCTGTTCCTGGACGAGCCGACCTCGGGCCTCGATCCGATCGCCGCCGGCGAATTCGACGTGCTGATCAAGACGCTACAAAGGACGCTGGAGCTGACCGTGTTCATGGTGACCCATGACCTCGCGAGCCTGACCACGGTCTGCGACCGCGTCGCCGCGCTCGCCGACGGCAAGATCGTGGCGATCGGGCCGATGCGCCAATTGCTGCAATCCGAGCATCCCTGGGTGCGCGCCTATTTCCACGGCAAGCGCTCGCAGATGCTGCAACACGAGATGAGATGAGAGATGGAAACCCGCGCTCCCTATGTGCTGATCGGCAGTTTCGTGCTGGCCGCGATCCTCGCGGTGTTCGGCTTCGTCTATTGGCTGAACAACACCGGCGGCATCGGGCCGCGCACGAACTACCACGTGCAATTCCAGGGGCCGGTGCCCGGCCTCCTGGTCGGCGCCGGCGTGCTGTTCAACGGCATTCGCGTCGGAGAGGTGACCCAGCTCGGGCTCGCGCCGGACAACCCGCGCTTCGTCAATGCGACGATCTCGGTTGCCACCGCGACGCCGGTCCGCTCCGACACCAAGGTCGGCCTCGAATTCCAGGGCCTCACCGGTGTGCCGGTGGTGACGTTGGAGGGCGGCGTGATCGTCGCCAAATCCGGCGAGCCCTTGACCTTGATCGCGGAGGCCGGCGCCGGCCAGAGCATGACGCAGGCGGCGCGCGACGCGCTCCGGCGTGTCGATACGGTGCTTGAGGACAATTCCGGCCCGTTGAAGGACACTATTGCGAATTTCAAGACCTTCTCCGACGGGCTCGCGCGCAACACCGGCAAGATCGACGGGATTCTGGCGGGCCTCGAGAAGATGACCGGCGGCGGCACGCCCGCGCAGAAGATCACCTACGACCTGCGCACGCCGCAGAACCTCGGACCGGCCGGCAAGACGCTGGCCGCTTCACTGGCGATTCCCGAGCCGACAGCGGTCGCAATGCTGCAGACCCAGCGGATGCTGTTCGCGCCCGCCGGGGACAGGCCGGGCTTTGGGGAGTTCCTCTGGGCCGACAGCATTCCGAAACTGGTGCAGGCGCGCCTGATCGACAGCTTCGAGAACTACGACATCGCCCACGCCCCGCTGCGCACGTCGGACCTCGGGCAGGCGGATTACCAGCTCCTGATCGATATCCGGCGCTTCCGGATCGTCACGGAGGGCGAGACTCGGGCCGAGATCGGACTGTCGGCGCGGATCGTGGACAAGAACGGCAAGGTGATTGCCTCGCGCCTCATTGAGACCAGCGAAAAGCTCGACAAGGTCGAGCCGGCCGCGGCGGTCGCCGCCTTCGATGCGGCCTTCGCGCGCATCGTAAAGGAGCTGATCGGTTGGACCGTGCAGGCGGTGTGAGGCCGACTATTCCAACGTCTTCAGGTAGGACAGAAGATCGTGGATCTGGTCCGGATTGAGCTCGAAGACCGGCATGTCGGCATGACCGGTGTAGATGCCCTCGGCCAGCGCCTCGCCAAGGCTGTCGATCGGATAGCGGCGATGCAGGGTGCGCAACGGAGGCGCGATCTCGACCGGGCTCTTGGAGACGCGGTCGATGGCGTGACAGCGCGCGCAATTGGCCCGAGCAAAGGCCTTGCCGCGCTGTTCGGCCGTGGGGGCCGCCAGCGCAGGCGTGGTCAGAAGCAGCCCGATCAGGCCGTGGCGCAGAGCGCTTTGCAGCATGGAAGGTGATCCCGTCGAACCGTGGGGCCAGAATAAGACGGGGATGCCACTCAAATTTGATCTGAGTCAATCGGCTTTGGCGCGATGCAGTAAAATGCAGCCGCGCGGTGGACTCGGCCTGGTGTGGGCAGCCCGCGCGAGGAGCGGTGGATGAAGCCTTCCGTGGTCACGATTGAGCCGACCGGACATTTTTGCGACGATTGCGCCGTGCGCGGAGCTGCGGTTTGTTCGTCGCTGGATGCGGCCGAGCTCAGGGAATTCGAACATCTCGGCCGCCGCGTCCATTTTGGCTCGGGCGAGACCGTGTTCTCCGAGGAGGAGATCACGACCTCATTCTACAACGTCCTCGAAGGCGTCATGCGGCTGTACAAGCTGCTGCCCGACGGCCGGCGGCAGATCGTCGGCTTTGCCTTGCCCGGTGACTTCCTTGGGATGAATCTGTCCGGCCGGCACAACTTCTCGGCCGATGCGATCGGCGCGGTGACCGTGTGCCAATTCGCAAAGGCGTCCTTCAGCCGTTTCATCGAGGACCGGCCGCAGCTGCTCAGGCGAATCAACGAGCTGGCCATTCGCGAGTTGAGCCAGGCTCGCGACCATATGGTCCTGCTCGGCCGACGCTCGGCCGACGAGAAGGTCGCGACCTTTCTGCTCGGCTGGCGTGAGCGGCTGGTCGCGCTCAAGGGGCTCTCCAACACGGTGCCGCTTCCGATGAGCCGTCAGGACATCGCCGATTATCTCGGCCTGACCATCGAAACAGTCAGTCGCACCTTCACCAAGCTGGAGCGTCAGGGCGTGATCGAGATCATCCACGGCGGCATCAGCCTGCTCGATCCGGCTCGCGTCGAGGCCATGGCTGCGGCCTGACCTCCCGTCCACAACGCCCCAGGGCATTTGATCCCGATCAATGACGCCGGCCGTGCGCAGCAAAACAATGCTGCAAACAATCCGGGAGGAGCATGATGCCTGCTGACGCATTGCTGGTGACCATCGTCGTCGTCGCGATCTTCGTCGCATTCGCCGCGGTTCTGGCTTGGGCAGACCGGCAAACCAGCGCGGGCCGGCTCGATCCGGATTCCAAGCGCTGAAGCTGAAGCGCCGCAGGTCTTCCTCCGCTTCCGGCGTGTCGACCGCCGGCTCTTGCCGGGCCGGCGCTGACCCTCGGCGGCAGCTCGACGCAATCACAGCCAGTGCTGCCCGCAACTCTGCGTCGGCCAAGACGCATTCATGCATCCTTTGGATGTGAATTCTCGGCCGTACCACGTCCTTTTGGTGGCATTTACCGCAAATCGCGCGCGTGCTTTCCGGTTGAAAAGCCTGATAACGTTGACTACGCAGGAACCCAATGCCTCGTAGTCTTAGGAGCCCCGCGGCGTGCCTCAGGACAAGACCGGCGATCCCCGACAGTCGGCGGGCAGCAAATTATCGGTCCTGCGCAAGCACCCGATCTTCGCGGATCTGGAGCCGGAAGCGCTCGATCAGCTCTGCCGCTACGCCAAGCACACCACCGTCAAGCGCGGCGCGACGATCGCCGCCAAGGGCGATCCCGGCAACAGCCTGTTCGCGGTGGTCGCGGGGACGGTGAAGATCTCGTCCTCGTCGCCCGACGGACGGAACGCCATCCTCAATCTGATCGGTCCGGGTGAAATCTTCGGCGAGATCGCGGTACTCGACGGCGCCCCCAGGTCGGCGGATGCGACCGCCAACACCAATTGCGAGCTCTACGTGATCGATCGCCGGGACTTCCTGCCCTTCGTCAAGAGCCAGCCGGCGCTGGCGATGAAATTCATCGAGCTGCTGTGCGCGCGTCTGCGCTGGACCAGCCAGCAGGTCGAGCAGGTGATCCTCCAGAATCTGCCGGGCCGGCTCGCGAGTGCGCTGCTCGGCCTCACCGAGGAGCGCAAGCTCGATTCCGGCAGCGGCACGCTCGCCATCACGCAGCAGGAAATCAGCGAAATGGTGGGGATGACGCGCGAGAGCATCAACAAGCAATTGCGCGTCTGGGCCGGACGTAACTGGGTTCGCCTCGAGCACGGCGCCATCGTGGTGTTGGATACGGACGCGCTGCGCGAGCTCGCAGAGAGCGGCCTCGACGACGACTGACGGCGTCTGCCTAAAGCGGAATGGTTTAGGTCAAATCGATTGCCACGGGCTCGGTGCAACCTCTCCCGCTTGCGGGAGAGGTCGCACCGAAGGCGCGGGTGGGGGCTTTCTCTAGCCCGTCCTATTCGTGAGAGTGCGGCTTTTGGGCCCGATTGATGCGGCCGCACATCTTGTCTGACGAGGCGCACAGGATTGCCTTCGGCTTTTCGCCGCCTGACGACCGGTACTTTGCAACGCGCTTGAGGGATGGGTTGGGCGAACGGGGGCGGACGCCCCGCCGGTCAAGGACCGAGCGGCAGCAGCGCGCCGGGCAAGCCGCAGATCAGGTCGGCTTCGGGACATGCCGCGGCAAACGCAAGGCGAATGCGGCTCGTGGTCTCGACGACACGGGCGGCGATTTTCAAGAGCCGAAGACGCAGCGTCGCGAACTCGGCAGCGGCCAATTCCCGGGCTTTGGGAATGGCGTCGCGCACGGTCAGCATCAGCCAATAAGCGGCCGTATGGAGCACGAGACGGACCTGGTTGGCGAGCGCCGAACGGCAGCTGGTGCGATCGGAGGCGAGCTGCGTCTTATGCAGCTTGATCAGATTCTCGGCTTGGCCGCGCGCGCAATACAGGCTGTCGTAGATCCACTCGGCCGAGCCGACATCGAGGCTGGTGACGACGAAGCGGATGTCGAGGCCGAGCATCGTCGCCTCAATACGGGCGACAGTGCGCCGTTCGCGATCCCAGGACTTTGCCTTGTGGCGCGTCTCGGTATAGCCACGCAGAACCGGCAGGTTCTCGATGGCGCGTCGCGTGCGGATGTCGTCGGCGACCTCGTCGACTTTTCTGGCGAGAGGCTTGGTGCCGGACAGACCGAAGATGTAGTCGATGCCGTTGGTCTCGCACCACGCCATTGCCTCCGGCCGGGCATAGTGCCCGTCGCCACGGAACGTAATTTGCGTGTTGTGCCATCGCGTCCGGATATGCCGTACCAGGCGGCGCAGATGGGCACGCACCTCGACGCCGCCCGGCGTCTTGCCGGGCCGCAGCACGACGGCCACGGGCCGGCTCTTCTCCGTGTCGTAGACGTGGATCGGCAGGAAGCAGCGTTCGTCATAATGAGCGTTGAACAGCGAGAGCTGCTGATGGCCGTGGACGACGTCGCAGGTATCATCGATGTCGAGCGTGACGGATGCCGGCTCGCGCGGGTAGCTATCCATCCATGCGTCGACCAAAGTGTAGGTCAGCCGGATCACGTCGCGCAGGCGCGGAGCATTCTCCAGCCGCGACAGCGTCGGCTGGGAACACAAATCCCGGCCCGTGTCCGGTAGGCGACCGCAGGCCAGTTTGAATGCCGGATCGGACCTCAGATGATCGAGGTCGTCGGCGTCCTCGTAGCCGCAGCAGATCGCGAACATGCGAGCGCGGAACATATCGACCAGGCTGTGCACGACCCGCGTCGGATCGCGCCGATCCGGGAACACCCGGGCCAGATTGTTGGCCAAACCGAGACGCCGCTCGGCCATCGCCAGAAGCATCACGCCCCCGTTCGAGGTTAGGCGCCCACCATCGAAGGCAGCTGTGACTTTCTTGGCGTGAACGGCTGGAAACGAGAAGGGCGGAATCGTATCGTCGGTCATGGCGGGCGTGGCGTTCGCGGTTGGAGGTGATGGGGTTGGCTTCGCAACCGAATCCTACGCCGCATCAGCGCTTTACCCCTCAGGCGCACTCTTACGAATAAGACGGGTTAAGTTGAAGAAAGATTGAGTGACTCCCGATCATTTCTGTGCCGAAACGTGGAGTCGCGGTCGTGCCGCGTCCAAAGAAACCGGCGCGAGCGGCCTATTAGACGCGGTAGGTGCTCAGCCTCCGAAACGAGACTATCAAGCATGAAGAGATCGAGCGCGAGGCAGAGGTTTTATTTGTGTTGAATTCTTGCTTCTCGATAGTGGTCTGAAATCGTATCATCGGTCATGGCGGGCGTGGCGTTCGCGGTTGAAGGTGATGGGGTGGCTTCGCAACCGAATCCTACGCCGCATCAGCGCTTTACACCACGCTCGCCAGCCTCTCAGGCGCCCTCTCGCGAATAAGACGGGCTAGCTATCGATGATGGCGACCGCGCGGGTCCAGCCCGCGGACGCGCGCTCGATCTTCACCGGAAAGCACGAGATCGTGAATCCGGTCGATGGCAGCTGGTCGAGATTGTGCAGCTTCTCGAGATGGCAATAGCCGATGTGCCGTCCCGCCTTGTGGCCTTCCCAGATCAGGCTGGCATCTTTCGTTTCGGCATACTTCCGCGCGGTGTAGACGAACGGCGCGTCCCAGCTCCAGCCGTCGGTGCCCGTCAGCCGCACGCCGCGTTCGAGCAGGTACATGGTGGCTTCATAGCCCATGCCGCAGCCGGAATTGACGTAGTCGGCCTTTCCGAACTTCGCGCCGGCGCTGGTGTTGACGACGACGATCTCCAGCGGCGACAGCGTGTGCCCGATGCGCTTCAGCTCCGTCTCGACGTCGGCCGCACTTGCCACGTAGCCGTCGGGCAGATGCCGGAAGTCGAGCTTCACGCCGGGCTGCAAGCACCATTCGAGCGGTACCTCGTCGATCGTCCATGACCGCTCGCCGCGGTTCATGGTCGGATGGAAGTGCCAAGGCGCATCGAGATGCGTCCCGTTGTGGGTCGACAGCGAGACCTGCTCGACGGCCCAACCCTGACCATCAGGCAGATCCTGCGCCTTGAGGCCGTCGAAGAACTGCAGCATGCGCGGCAGCCCCTGCTGGTGATCGATATACTGGATCGTCGGGTGATTGCCCGGCGGATCGGCGGTCACGTCGTTCGTGAGCGGCACCGAGATATCGATCAGCTTCCGCGGCATGGGTATTCCTCGAGATCGTCCGAAGTTTCCGGCATCTTGAGGGGCCTCCATTGGTTGGGTCAAGTCACGTGCCGGCGACGTCAACCCGGTCCGTCGTCTCCAAGAACTGCGCCAGATTGATCGATGCAACTCCTGCATTGATCGATGCCGGATTTGGCTTGGACAGAGAATGCCGTCCGCCCTAGGGACGACATTGGCGCTTGACTTCACACCAGAAGGGGAGCGACCCAAGGCGGCCGAGCATCTGCCCCGACAACGATATAATCAATCCAGGAGGAGAGCCCAGATGAAGAGAATCACCGGCATTATCATGGCCGTTGCACTGGCGGTTTCAGCGCCCCTGGCGACCGCACGCGACTTCCGTTCCGCCGACATTCACCCCGCCGACTATCCGACCGTCGAGGCCGTCAAGTTCATGGGCAAGCAGCTCGCGGCGGCGAGCGGGGGCAAGCTCGGCGTGAAGGTGTTTCCGAACGGCGCCCTGGGCTCCGAGAAGGACACGATCGAGCAGCTCAAGATCGGTGCGCTCGACATGATGCGGATCAACGCATCGCCGCTCAACAACTTCGTGCCTGAGACCATCGCGCTGTGCCTGCCCTTCGTCTTCCGGGATACGCAGCACATGCGCACCGTCCTCGACGGGCCGATCGGCGACGAGATCCTGGCGGCGATGGAGCCCGCTGGCTTGGTGGGGCTTGCCTATTACGATAGCGGCGCCCGGTCCATTTACACCGTGAAGGCGCCGGTCAAGTCGCTTGCGGATCTGAAGGGTTTGAAGATTCGCGTCCAGCAGTCCGACCTGTGGGTCGGCATGATCCAGAGCCTCGGCGCCAACCCGACGCCGATGCCGTACGGCGAGGTCTATACCGCGCTCAAGACCGGCCTCGTGGACGCTGCCGAGAACAACTGGCCGTCCTACGAATCCTCGCGTCACTTCGAGGCTGCCAAGTTCTACAACATCACCGAGCACTCCCTCGCTCCGGAAGTTCTCGTGATCTCGAAGAAGGTCTGGGACACGCTGAGCTAGGACGATCAGGCCATGATCCGCAAGGCGGCCAAGGAATCGGTGCCCGTCATGCGCAAGCTCTGGGACGAGCGTGAGCAGGCCTCCCGCAAGACCGTCGAGGCCGCCGGCGTTCAGGTCGTCACGATCGCCAACAAGGCGGAATTCGTCGATGCGATGAAGCCGGTGTACCAGAAGTTCGCCGGCGACGAGAAGCTCCAGAGCCTCGTCAAGCGTATCCAGGACACGAAGTAAGACACGGCGGCGACCGGGTCCGGCGTCGCCGCGAGGCGGCACCGGACTCCGCATGGAGGCGCGGGATGACAGACCCACACGTCGCAAGCCACGAGCAGGGCACCGTAGCGGCACGCCCGTCCACTGGCCTGCTGTCGCGGATCAACGCCCCCGTTGCGCGCGTGGGGATGTATCTGTCGGTGACCGGTCTGCTCGTGATCGTCACGATTGTCTTCTACCAGGTGTTCGGCCGCTACGTGCTCAACTCCAGCCCGACCTGGACGGAGAACCTGGCCCTGGTCCTGATCCTCTACGTCACGCTGATCGGCGCCGCGGTCGGCGTGCGCGATGCCGGGCACATCGGCATGGACAGTCTGCTGGTCATGCTTCCGGATCACGTGCGGGAGAAGATCGAGATCGTGATCCACGCTCTGGTCGCCGTGTTCGGCATTGCAATGGCCTATAACGGCTGGATCCTCGGCGCGTCGGTCGGCACCGTGAAGATCCCCAATCTCGGTCTGCCTGAAGTCATCCGCTACGTGCCGTTGATCGCTTCCGGCGTCCTGATCGTCTCCTTTTCCATCGAGCACATTGTCGCTCTCGTGCGCGGCGAAGAGGTCGTGCCCTCATGGAACTGATCATCCTCGGCGCCACGTTCTTCGGCTTCCTGATCCTCGGCGTCCCCGTCGCCTTTGCGATCGGCCTGTCGGCGATCTGCACCATCCTCTACGAAGGCCTGCCGGTCGCTGTCATCTTCCAGCAGATGATGTCGGGGATGAACATCTTCTCGTTCCTCGCCATTCCGTTCTTCGTCTTCAGCGGTGAGCTGATGCTGCATGGCGGCGTCGCCGACAAGATCGTGCAACTCGCCAAGAACCTCGTCGGACACATCCGCGGCGGCCTCGGCATGTCGAACGTGGTCGCCTGCACGCTGTTCGGCGGCGTCTCCGGCTCGCCCGTGGCCGACGTGTCGGCGATGGGCGCGGTGATGATCCCGATGATGAAGAAGGAAGGCTTCGACACCGACTATGCCGTCAACGTCACTACCCATGCCTCGCTGGTCGGAGCCTTGATGCCGACCAGCCACAACATGATCATCTATGCGCTGGCCGCCGGCGGCAAGGTCTCGATCGGAGCGCTGATCGCGGCGGGTCTGCTGCCGGCACTGGTGCTGATGGTGTGCATGCTGGTCGCCGCCTACGCGGTCGCGGTGAAGCGCGGCTATCCGGCCGGCAAGTTTCCTGGCTGGCGCGAGGTTTTCCGCTCGCTCGCGGCCGCGCTGCCGGGCCTTCTGATCATCGGTATCATCCTGGCAGGCATCCTGTCCGGCGTCTTCACGGCAACTGAGTCGGCGGCCATCGCGGTCACCTATACGATCCTGCTGACCTTCTTCATCTACCGCAGCATGACCTGGGGCAACTTCCTGCGCGCCGCCGCCAAGGCGGTCAAAACGACGGGCGTGGTGCTGCTGCTGATCGGCGTCTCCACCATGTTCCAGTATCTGATGGGACTTTACGAGGTTGCCGACCTCGCCGGCGAAATGATGAGCAAGGTCTCCACGCAACCCTGGATGATCTTCCTGCTCATCAACGTCATCCTGTTCGTGCTCGGCACGTTCATGGACATGGCGGCGACCATCCTGATCTGCACCCCGATCTTCCTGCCGATCGCGATGAAGGCGGGCATGGATCCCGTGCAGTTCGGCATGCTGATGCTGATCAACTGTGCCCTCGGGCTCAACACGCCTCCGGTTGGGACCACGCAGTTCGTCGGCTGTGCCATCGGCGGCATCTCGGTCGGTGCCGTGATGCGCACCATCCTGCCGTTCTATGCCGCGCTGATCGCAGCACTGATGTTCGTGACCTATGTCCCTGCATTCTCGCTGTGGCTGCCGCGCCTCTTGATGGGCTACAAGGGCTAGCAGTACCAGGGAGAAGCTATCAGTGACCGACTATCGCAAGCTCTTCGATCTCACCGGCAAGACGGCCGTGGTGTTCGGCGCCGCCTCGGGCATCGGCAAATCGTCGGCCGAGGCGCTGGCCGGGCTCGGCGCCCGTGTCGTTTGCGCCGATCGCGCGCTTGACGCCGCGGAGGCGACCGCCGCCGGCATCCGCGACAAGGGCGGCTGGGCGGAGGCGGCCAGCTGCGACGCTGCCAGTGCTGCGGAGGTCAACGCGCTCGCCAAGACCGTGATGCAGAAGTTTCCGCGGCTCGACATCGCGGTGACGACGCCCGGGCTCAACATTCGCAAGACCATCCTCGATTACACCGAGGAGGACCTCGACCGCGTCCTCAACCTCAACGTCAAGGGCACGGTCTGGTTCTTCCAGGCCTTTGGCCGCATCATGGTCGAGCAGAAGGGCGGCAGCATCATCGCCTGCTCCTCGGTGCGCGCGGTCACCATCGAGCCGGGCCTCGGCGTCTACGGTTCGACCAAGGCAGTGATCGGCCTGCTGGTGAAGGGCTTTGCCTCCGAGGTCGGCCACGCAGGCGTGCGCGTCAACGCGATTGCGCCGAGCATCGCCGAGACCGCGCTGACCGGCCCGTTCAAGCAGCGCCCCGACATCTACGATCTCTACGCCCGCCATACCGTGTTCAACCGTTGGAGCAGTGCCGACGAGGTCGCTACCGCGGTGGCCTATCTCGCCTCGGACGCCGCGAGCTATGTCAGCGGCAGCACGCTGTTCGTCGACGGCGGCTGGACGGCGGTCGACGGCCCGCCGACTGGTCTCACCCAGCTGCACAAATAGGGAAGACATTCGCATCTGGCCGTATAGCTGGCGGCGCGCGTCCGTCGGAAATCGGCCGGCGCGCAACCTCCGCTTCTTTCCCTGACCAAGCCGTCTTCGCGGTTGCAGCAGGAACCCGCGGCGCGTGCGCTTTGAGCAAATCGCATGGGCCTTGCCGGATAAATGCGCTCGGCTGGCTGGTATTTTGGTGTTACGAACTGGGACATGAACCAGCACGCCAAGATCGAAATCCGCCATTCGACCTGTCCGCATGATTGCCCTTCGGCCTGCGCCCTCGATGTCGAGGTGATCGAAGGCCGCAGCATCGGCCGCGTCCGCGGTTCGAAAAAGCAGACCTACACGGCCGGCGTGGTCTGCGCCAAGGTTGCCCGTTACGCCGAGCGCATCCATCACCCCGAACGGCTGATATATCCGATGCGCCGAACGGGTGCGAAGGGCTCCGGACAGTTCGCGCGGATCTCCTGGGACGAGGCGCTGGACGAGATCGGGCAGCGTTTCAATGCCGCCGAGCGCGAGTTCGGCGCGGAATCGATCTGGCCCTATTACTACGCCGGCACGATGGGCCTTGTGATGCGCGACGGCCTCAATCGCCTCACCCATGTGAAGAAATATTCGCGCTTCTATCAGACCATCTGTGCCAATGTCGCGCGCATCGGCTTTGCGATCGGCACCGGCAAGATCGCCGGCGTCGATCCGCGCGAGATGGCGCTGTCCGACCTCGTCGTGATCTGGGGCACCAATCCCGTCAACACCCAGGTCAACGTGATGACGCACGCCGCGCGTGCCCGCAAGGAGCGGGGCGCCAAGATCGCCGCGGTCGACATCTACGACAACGAGACCATGAAGCAGGCTGACATCAAGATCATCCTGCGCCCGGGCACCGACGGCGCCTTCGCCTGCGGCGTGATGCATGTGCTGTTCCGCGACGGCTATGCCGACCGCGCCTACATGGACAAGTACACGGACTGTCCTGCCGAGCTCGAGGCGCATCTGAAGACGCGCACGTCGGAATGGGCGTCTGCCATCTGCGGCGTGCCGGTGGCGGAGATCGAGGCCTTTGCCAGGGCCGTCGGCGAGACCAAGCGGACCTTCCTGCGCCTTGGTTACGGCTTCACCCGCTCGCGCAACGGCGCGACGCAGATGCATGCGGCGTTGTGCATTCCCGCGGTGACGGGCGCCTGGCAATACGAAGGCGGCGGTGCGTTCTTCAACAATTACGCGCTGTGGCACTTCAACGAATCCATCATTGAAGCCCACGACGCCATCGACAAGTCGACGCGCGCGCTCGACCAGTCGCAGATCGGCCGAATCCTCACCGGCGATGCCGAAGCGCTGCAAGGCAAGGGCCCGGTCAAGGCGATGCTGATTCAGAACACCAACCCGATGACCGTTGCGCCTGAGCAGGCGCTGGTTCGGCAGGGCTTTGCACGCGAGCATCTGTTCGTCGCGGTGCATGAGCAGTTCATGACCGAGACGGCCCAAATGGCTGACATCGTGCTGCCGGCGACCATGTTCATGGAGCATGACGATCTCTATTACGGCGGCGGCCACCAGCACATCTCGGTCGGGCCGAAGCTGATCGATCCCCCCGGCGAATGCCGCTCCAACCATGAGGTTTTGCAGGCGCTGGCGCCGCGGCTCGGCGCGAAGCATCCGGGTTTCGAGATGACGTCGCGCGAATTGATCGATGCGACGCTGAAGCTGAGCGATCACGGCGACATCGCCGGCCTCGAAGCCGATCTCTGGCGCGACCTGCAGCCGGATTTCCGCACCTCGCATTATCTCGATGGCTTTGCTCATGCCGACAAGAAGTTCCACTTCAAGGCTGACTGGGCGCATCCGCCGTTCGGTGTGACCATGGGCGATGTCGACAAGATGCCGGCGCTGCCGGACCATTGGGCGGCAATCGAGCACACCGATCAGGCCCACCCATTCCGGCTCGCGACCAGTCCCTCGCGGAGCTTCCTCAACACCACGTTCAACGAGACGCCGTCCTCTCAGGCGCGCGAGGGCAAGGCGAGTGTGATGATCCACCCCCTGGATGCGGCCGCGCTCGACATCGCCGATGGCGACGCCGTGACGCTCGGCAACAGCCGCGGCGAGACCACGCTGGTCGCAACGCTGTTTGAGGGCGTGCGGCGCGGTGTGCTGATCGCAGAGTCCGTTCATCCCAACAAGAACCACATCGGCGGCCGCGGCATCAACATGCTGACGGGCGCAGACACGATCGCGCCGATCGGCGGGGCCGCGTTCCACGACAACAAGGTCTGGATCAGGAAAGCGGTCGCCGCCTGAGCGCGCACAGCAATCGGCCGGCAATTTGTGTCGAGGCGCTAAAGCAGCGGCCCGCCGCAGTTTGCGCTTGCACCTCCTGCCCGAGCTGCCGCAAATGGCTGCAAGCGGAGCCAGGGAAGCGAGCGTGCCATGACCGACACCACAGCCGTCATCACCGAGAAGCGCGGGCAGGCGTTCTGGATCACCATCAACCGGCCGGAGAAGCGCAACGCGCTGAACGGCGACGTGATCGCCGGCATCAGCAAAGGCTATCGCGACGCGCATGACGACAAGGATGTCCGCGTCATCGTGCTGACGGGCGCCGGCGACAAGGCGTTCTGCGCCGGCGCCGACTTGCAGAACTCCGGCGCGGCCTTCGCACTGGATCATTCCAAGCCAAATGTCGACTATGCCGATCTGCTGCGGTTGTCACAGAACGCCACCAAGCCGGCGATTGCGCGGGTCGGTGGTGTCTGCATGGCCGGCGGCATGGGCCTCTTGTGTATGACCGATATGGCGGTCGCGGCCGATCACGTCGTCTTCGGCCTGCCGGAGGTGAAGGTCGGCGTCTTCCCGATGCAGGTGCTGAGCCTGCTCCAGAGCATCGCGCCGCCGCGCCTCGTCAACGAATGGGCGCTCACGGGCGAACCGTTCGACGCCAAGACCGCGCAGGCCGCGGGCCTCCTCAACTACGTCGTGCCCACGGCCGAGTTAGATGCCAAGGTCGACTGGCTGATCGGCCGCATCGTGGACAAATCTCCGACCGCGATCCGCCGCGGCAAATACGCCATGCGCGCAATCGCCTCGATGTCGTTCGACGAGAGCATCGCCTACACCGAAAGCCAGATCGCGCTGCTGGCGATGACCGAGGACGCCAAGGAGGGGTTGAAGGCGTTCAGCGAGAAGCGAAAGCCGTCATGGACAGGAAGATAGGCGAACATGTCAGCGCACGTGACGCTTCGGTTTGATCGACGTGCCTTTAATCCGAGGAACGATTGGCGTTTAGTCGAATAAAAAGTGATCTAGTCCGCTCCTCGCGCCGTTTCTTTGTGGCGGTAATCAACTGTTTTCCGGTGCGCTTGGCGTAGGTCGGCAGTTGGCGGCTTGATCTATGACGGCCCGCAGCGCGCAACTCTGCATCCGTGAGATCGCTGTCGGCACCCTCGGTGAATCCTCCGTGCCGAAAGGAAGTAAAGGAGAGTTCCTGACGAAGGCCAGCCTCTGCGATTATCTTCTTGACCACGCTGCGCAGATAGCGCAGGTCCTTACGGGGCGTCATCCATGGAAGCGGGGTTGCCGCTCGACGATGCGCATGGTCGCGTCGAAATACCAGGCCCTGCGGCGAGATATGCTTAATCTTGTCGAGCTCGTCCATAAGTTCAGGAAAAAGAGGGATGCCTGTTTCGTCCAGCAGCGGCCACCAGGCTTCCTCTCCATTTTTTGGATGCACGATCCTGACGCTATTTGGGCGCTCGGTAGGTCGATAGTGCGAGATGTCGAAAGAGCCGAACACATGCTGTTCTCGTTGCAGCCATTCCCATGACAACAGAGCGGCGGTTGCGATCGAACGATAGTCGAGCCTTTTCGCAGCAGCCCTGAACGCGACGAGTTCGTCCCAAGTTGCGGTTGGTGTGGGCCGTATCGGCTGGCCGGGCGCCCTTGATCTTAACCCCATCCGCGAAAATGGATTGCTCGCTGGTACCATTCTTTCTTGAGCGCGATGGCCAACGAACCAGGCGCGCCGGCAGCTCGCCATCGCGACATTTGCATAGCGACGGCGCTCGCGGACAACGACCTCTCCATTGTCGCTCACTTCTGTTACGACGAGTAGCTTTCCATAAATTGCGTCGACGAAGGCCTTCGTGAAATCGGACAGTTGCTTCGACCCAACGCGACTTCCATCTTTCAGCTCGTGATTGGCGAAGAGTGCGAGGCTCTTCCTGTACTGACGTTGGGTCGTGATATCGAGTTCATTCCACTTCTGATGCGCTTGGAAGATGCCGATTAGCCAATCGAACGTCCCGGGTTCGGGTGAGGCTGGCATCATGTCGGTCAGACCTCGTGAGCGCCAACTGTCGAATGCTGGTAAGAGGACCTTTTCCATCCGCTCGACCGCACTTGCGTAATCGCTTCCCAAGGCTTGAGGGCTTAGGTGGCAGCCCTGTCGGCGAGCCCAGATCGGCGGTTCAAAGTAATAGGCCACCGTATGATCTGCTAACAACTTTCGTCGACAATATCGCGGAAGTCTTGCGGCCGCATCAGATGATGTCATACCAGACATAAGAGGTCCTCCGGCTCCCTGGCATCTCTTGTTCCAATGGGGGTTGCGAAGCGGTCCATCGTCGTCTTCGACCAGACTGGCTGCCGCCGCCGACCCGTTCCGCGACAGCTGACCGGCGGCGGTGCGTCTCCCCGGCGGATCGCGCGCGCAAGTTCGCCCGTATCTCGAAAGTCAAGGTAGGCGGCAGCCATGTCCGCTCTCATCATCGCGGGCCATGTTCCAGCGGGTGGGTAGCGCGCAGGCAGTGCTGTGCGTGGTGAAGATGGGCGATCTGATCTCACTGAGGGTGCCCGCTTAGATGCAAGCAAGAGCTGAATTCGCTGCGCAATGACGTCCGGTCTGAAAGATCTGGATTGATGCCTATTCGTGGTCGGTGGAGTGAGAGTCGCGGTGAGTCATAGAGCGAACTCTTACGATCGAAGAGCTTTCCGCTCTACTGCACAGAGCAGCCAGGCGGGGATAGGCCAGATTAGCGCGCGAAAAGGAGGCCCTGGCGTGCAGTTCTCGGGAGAGCCAAATTCTGTCGGCGAAATCCCGATAGCGAAAGTTCTCGGTCCCGGGGGCCGCTAGCAGGCAGTCAACTGTTTTAGATGCATCATCAATGGCCTTTCCGACAGATTCGCCAGTGGATTTGCATTAAGTATATCGGGGCGTTTCCCGGTGTCGGAATTCGGGCGTGCGCCCCGCACCAGACCGGCTTTTATCGACGCAGCGAAGATTCGAGCATGTGCCCGGTCGCTCTTTTATCGAACGGCCCGATCATTCCCGACGGCCTCATTGCGCAAGCGAGCCGTGAACTGTCGGCTTCAGCTATAGTTTGAAGAAAAGCGGTCGATTCAAAGCCGAACTTGCGGCCGGAGGCGACGCCAGTTCAGAGAAGAGCTGAAGAACATTTTCCCGTGCTCCAGATCAAGATTTGCGAAACGCAAAGGGGTGTGCGTCAGGAAATTTCGGTCTTCCGACTGGTATTGCGCGCGTGCGGCTGCCGCCGCACCGGGCTCTCGTTGAACCGAGCCGCTTTGCGTCTCGGCCGCGCGGCGTCGATCCCTCGCGCAAGGACTAGCGGTGCTCCTCGCCGGGGGCACTCGGGAAAGGGGCTCGCCTGCGGCGATCGCTATCACTGCCCCGTTCCCGGGTGCCGCTATTGAACCGGTCTCGTTGCTGCACTCGGACCCGCGTGCCCCTTCGGGTCGCTATGCTCACGCTCTCCGGGTGCCATTTTCGGTTGAGGCGACGTGCCGTTGGCGCGCGCCCGGCCCACGCGTGCAGTCCAACCACCTCAATCCCATCACGAATGGAGCACTAGCAGTCTGTGTCGCAGATTTTGCATTCTCTCGTGGTACGCAATCTTGCCATGGCGGGCTTATACGGCGGCCTTTGAAGACAATCGCGCAATGGTGCTAGCCCGTCTTATTCGTAAGAGTGCGCCTGAGGGCTGGCGAGCGTGGTGTAAAGCGCTGATGCGGCGTAGGATTCGGTTGCGAAGCCACCCCATCACCTTCAACCGCGAACGCCACGCCCGCCATGACCGACGATACGATTCCGCCCTTCTCGTTTCCAGCCGTTCACGCCAAGAAAGTCACAGCTGCCTTCGATGGCGGTCGCCTGACCTCGAACGGGGGCGTGATGCTTCTGGCGATGGCCGAGCGGCGTCTCGGCTTGGCCGACAATCTGGCCCGGGTGTTCCCGGATCGGCGCGATCCGACGCGGGTCGTGCACAGCCTTGTCGATATGTTCCGCGCGCGCATGTTCGCGATCTGCTGCGGCTACGAGGACGCCGACGACCTCGATCATCTGCGGTCCGATCCCGCATTCAAGCTGGCCTGCGGACGGCTGCCGGACACGGGCCGCGATCTGTGTTCCCAACCGACGCTGTCGCGGCTGGAGAATGCTCCGCGCCTGCGCGACGTGATCCGACTGACCTACATTTTGGTCGACGCATGGATGGATAGCTACCCGCGCGAGCCGGCATCCGTCACGCTCGACATCGATGATACCTGCGATGTCGTCCACGGCCATCAGCAGCTCTCGCTGTTCAACGCTCATTATGACGAACGCTGCTTCCTGCCGATCCACGTCTACGACACGGAGAAGAGCCGTCCCGTGGCGGTCGTGCTGAGGCCCGGCAAGACGCCGGGCGGCGTCGAGGTGCGTGCCCTTCTGCGCCGCCTGGTACGGCATATCCGCACGCGGTGGCACAACACGCGAATTACGTTCCGTGGCGACGGGCACTATGCCCGGCCGGAGGCCATGGCGTGGTGCGAGACCAACGGCATCGACTACATCTTCGGTCTGTCCGGCACCAAGCCTCTCGCCAGAAAAGTCGACGAGGTCGCCGACGACATCCGCACCCGACGCGCCATCGAGAACCTGCCGGTTCTGCGTGGCTATACCGAGACGCGCCACAAGGCAAAGTCCTGGGATCGCGAACGGCGCACCGTCGCCCGTATTGAGGCGACGATGCTCGGCCTCGACATCCGTTTCGTCGTCACCAGCCTCGATGTCGGCTCGGCCGAGTGGATCTACGACAGCCTGTATTGCGCGCGCGGCCAAGCCGAGAATCTGATCAAGCTGCATAAGACGCAGCTCGCCTCCGACCGCACCAGCTGCCGTTCGGCGCTCGCCAACCAGGTCCGTCTCGTGCTCCATACGGCCGCTTATTGGCTGATGCTGACCGTGCGCGACGCCATTCCCAAAGTCCGGGAATTGGCCGCTGCCGAGTTCGCGACGCTGCGTCTTCGGCTCTTGAAAATCGCCGCCCGTGTCGTCGAGACCACGAGCCGCATTCGCCTTGCGTTTGCCGCGGCATGTCCCGAAGCCGACCTGATCTGCGGCTTGCCCGGCGCGCTGCTGCCGCTCGGTCCTTGACCGGCGGGGCGTCCGCCCCCGTTCGCCCAACCCATCCCTCAAGCGCGTTGCAAAGTACCGGTCGTCAGGCGGCGAAAAGCCGAAGGCAATCCTGTGCGCCTCGTCAGACAAGATGTGCGGCCGCATCAATCGGGCCCAAAAGCCGCACTCTCACGAATAGGACGGGCTAGCTTCTCCACAAGCTAGCAAAGTCATGAACTGGCTCCTTGGAGCCTTGCCGGGCCCGTGGTCGACATGATGACCACGAGCGGAGCGGGAGGTTGGAGGAGAGTGAAAGGGTTGCGCGGTTTTCCGCGACGGGTTGGAGGCCGAGAGAGAGGCTCCCGGCCGCCTGTCATGGAGAATCGAGATGACCAAGGTTGCCAGAAAATTTACACAATCGTCTTCACGCGACATCCCATCCTGCAAACCGGTAGTCGGACAATGGAACGTTCGGCCCCTTAGGTCCGCGATTTTCATCGAGCAATTCGCCAAGACTATCACGCGGCGTTCGCTGCCGCAGAGCCTCAACCTACGGCCGATTGTGGAGGTGGAGGTCGATGAAACTGGCATGTTTGAGGTGCCGGCAGACGGCATTCGCTGCCGCGCACTTGGACTTCTCACGAAGCAGAAGCAAATGGCGAAGGTGCAGGCTGCACCTTTTGTCGCACGCGAGGGAGGTCTCGGTGGAAACGAGATCATCTTCTGGAGGCTGCGCATGTACGTGCTCGCGGATGTGAGCGGCATCGAGATCAGGTTGATAGTGGTCGACAGCTATCCGCTTGTACCCATTGGCGACCGGGAGGCTGCGTAATGTCCCGCGATGCGTCCGAACTGGCACGCCGCCTCGCGCGCGAGGCGGAGGCAGTGTGCCGACACTATCTCTCCAATGGCAAGCGGTCGGGTCGGTACTGGGTTGTCGGCGACGTCCACAACACTCCGGGCCGTTCGCTGTTCGTGCGACTCCAAGGAGGGTGTCAGTAACTCGGTGTAAGATGGTTTCTGTGAGTTTACCTTTGACAGGAGACTCACATGGCTACGGATTTTTCACCTGAGATTTTGGACCAGCTTCTTGCCGGGGGCAGCCTCAAGCCAGAAGACTTAGCCGGCGAAGACGGGCTTTTCAGACGACTGAAGAAGGCGCTTCTGGAGCGCGCACTGGGTGCGGAGCTGACCCACCACCTTGGCTATGAGAAGGGCGACCCGGCGGGCCGCGGGTCGGGCAACAGCCGCAACGGCACAAGCAGCAAAGCGCTGTTGACGGACGACGGCGAGATCGAGATCGAGGTGCCGCGCGACCGCGCCGGCACGTTCGAACCGGTGATCGTCGCGAAGGGCCAGACCCGCTTCGACGGCTTCGACGAGAAGATCATCAGTCTCTACGGGCGGGGCATGACGGTACGGGAGATCCAGGGCCATCTGGCCGAGCTCTACGGCACCGAGGTGTCCCCCGATCTGATCAGCAAGGTCACCGACGCGATTCTCGACGAGGTCCGCGAATGGCAGAGCCGGCCGCTGGAAGCGATCTATCCGGTGGTCTTCTTCGACGCGCTCAGGGTCAAGATTCGCGATGAGGGGATGGTCAAGAACAAGGCAGTCTACGTCGTGCTGGGCATCACTGCATCGGGCGAGAAAGACGTGCTCGGGCTTTGGATCGAGCAAACCGAAGGCGCCAAATTCTGGCTCAAGGTCATGAACGATCTGAGGAACCGCGGCGTCGCCGACATCCTGATCGCCGTCGTCGACGGTCTGAAGGGCTTTCCCGAGGCGATCAACAGCGTCTTTCCCAAGGCGATGGTCCAGACCTGCATCGTGCATTTGATCCGCAACAGCCTATCCTTCGTGTCCTGGAAGGATCGCAAGGCGATCCTTCCCTCGATCAAGGCGATCTATCATGCCGAGAATGCCGACGCCGCTCTGCTCAGGCTCGAGGACTTCGAAGCCGAGTGGGGCAAGCGCTATCCCGCGATCGGGGCGGCCTGGCGCCGGGCGTGGGAGCACGTCATTCCGTTCTTCGCCTTCGCGCCGGAGATACGCAAAATGATCTATACCACCAACGCGGTCGAGGCGCTGAACCGTTCGCTGCGCAAGATCATCAAAACACGCGGCAGCTTCCCCAACGACGAGGCGGCGATGAAGCTGCTTTACCTCGCCATCAGAAATGCCGGCATCCATTGGCGACGACCGGTTGCATGGACGGCCGCAATGGGCCAGTTTGCCATCCAGTTCGGCGAGCGCTTTGCAGGCTCAGCGGACTGACCCCATGGGGTCAGTCCGCTGACCCCGCAAACCCCTCACAGAGACGCTCTTACACAAAACTTCTGACACTCCCACTCCAAGAAGCACCTAAAGGCCCACCGGGCAAGTGGATCGATGCTGCGACCACGGAACACGGCGATCTGCTCGACATCATCCGCGAGAGCCTAGGCTTGCGCAGTTTCCGCGAGGTCGCCGAAGAGGCGAGACGCTTTCTGAAGCTACCTCGTTCGGAGCGGCAATCTTCCCCAACTCTCGTTCGTCCAACAGTGCCGGCAGGATCTCAGAAGGCCGCCCTCCGGCTCTTTGCGATATCCAACCCGATTGGGGGAACGGCGGTGGAAACATATTTGCAGCGTCGTGGAATATCCCGCATCCACGATGATGGCAGCCTGCGCTTCCACCCACGATGTTACTATCGAGCCGACGAGCATTCGCCGACCGAGACCTGGCCAGCGATGATCGCCCGTGTCACGGATCTCGATGGTCGCATCACCGGGGTGCACCGCACCTGGCTCGATCCAGGTGACTTCGATCGGAAGCGGCTTGGCAAGGCTCCTCTTGACACGCCACGACGGGCCATGGGCGACCTGCTCGGCAACGCCGTTCGCTTCGGCGTGGTGGACGATGTGCTCGCTGCTGGCGAGGGTCTCGAGACCATGCTGTCGCTGCGCCACGTGTTGCCGACCTTGCCGATGGCAGCCGCGCTCTCGGCCAGTCACCTCGCAGCGATGTTGCTGCCGACTGGCCTGCGTCGGCTCTATATCGCACGTGACGCCGATGCCGCTGGAGATGCCGCACAGGCTATTCTCACCCAACGCGCGGAAGCTGTTAACATTGAGGTGATCCCGCTATCGCCGCAGCTGGGTGACTTCAACGAGGATCTGCAAATCTTCGGCTCCGATGCCCTTCGAGCAGCGATGCGGCTTCAATTGGCCCCAGAGGACTTTGTCCGTTTCCTCCATCGGTCGACAGTAACCGCTGGATAGCTCTGGTGCTTCGATCGGCGTGGACAGATCGATCATCGCGAGGCCGCCTCCGAAAGGTGCACGCGTCCTCGGCCTTCTCGAGGGCGATCGGACGGCAGGCGGCCCGGGTCGACAATGGCTGCGTCCGGATATTTTCCGCCGCGCGCCGGCGATGTGCAGACACAACAGCCGTCAAACGGGCGCGCTTTGCATCGCGAAGCAAAATAGCCGGCCTCCGCCATCCTCTGCTGTCGCTTCGGCCCTGTCGGGTTCTGGCCCGTTCCGCCTGCCGTCAGAGGATCGCCACGAAGGCCGCGATGGGCGCGGCCGATCCGGCAAAGGGTCCCTCCAATGATCGACCACGACGACGTTGAACCGCCGCACACCTCTTCTCCAACTGACCACGTCCTCACCGAACTACAGCTCTTCGGCTACCGTCCCTTCGACGACCAGCCTGACCCACGACCACTTCCCGACGGCAAGATGATCGTTGGCGCCGTCGCCGATGTGTTCGACGCCCTGGTCGCGACATTGAGCGACACGCGGCTCGAGCCGGACCTGGGCGATCTGCTCTGGTCGACTGTCAACCTGTTCCATCGAGCCGTCGACCGCATCGAACGCCAACTCGACGACAACGAACAGGCGCAGCAGAAGAGCCAGCGCGAGCAGAATGGCTCTGAGGTCCGATCAGTCGAACTCGAGCGCTTGACGGCCGAGGGCATCACTTTGATCGAGCGCCGCAACTGCCTGGAGCTCTTCCGCGACCAGGCCATCGAACGCTTTGAAGCGCACACCGGATCGTCCTGGCGCCCTCGATCAGGATCGCTGGTAAACCACCGCACGCTGACCGCAGCAATGATCGACTCCCGCGACTTCATCGCAGCCAAGCGTCGCGCTGAAACCGAGGTCTTGTTGCCGGCAGGACCGAAGATCGCACTTACCGGCGGGCTCGACTTCAATGACCACCACCTCATTTGGGACCGCCTTGACAAGGTTTTACGTCAAGCATCCCGACATGGTCCTGCTCCATGGCGGCTCGCCCAAAGGTGCGGAGCTTATCGCCTCCAAATGGGCGACCAATCGCAAGGTGCCTCAGATCGCCTTCAAACCTGACTGGACAAAGCACGCCAAGGCAGCCCCATTCAAGCGCAACGACGCCATGCTCGAACTCCTGCCTATCGGTGTCATGCACTTCCCGGGCACGGGAATCCAGGACAATCTCGCGGACAAGGCGAAGCGGCTCGGCATCCCCGTCTGGAGGTTCGGCGGCGCGTGAGTACCGTCTTCTCACCTCCAAACAATTGGAGCGAGGTGCATGCGCCGCAACTCTGCCTCGTTTCGATCCTATTTCCAGGTTGCGCCGTGGTGGTGGAAGTCGCGACCGCTAGCCCGTCCTATTCGTGAGAGTGCGGCTTTTGGGCCCGATTGATGCGGCCGCACATCTTGTCTGACGAGGCGCACAGGATTGCCTTCGGCTTTTCGCCGCCTGACGACCGGTACTTTGCAACGCGCTTGAGGGATGGGTTGGGCGAACGGGGGCGGACGCCCCGCCGGTCAAGGACCGAGCGGCAGCAGCGCGCCGGGCAAGCCGCAGATCAGGTCGGCTTCGGGACATGCCGCGGCAAACGCAAGGCGAATGCGGCTCGTGGTCTCGACGACACGGGCGGCGATTTTCAAGAGCCGAAGACGCAGCGTCGCGAACTCGGCAGCGGCCAATTCCCGGACTTTGGGAATGGCGTCGCGCACGGTCAGCATCAGCCAATAAGCGGCCGTATGGAGCACGAGACGGACCTGGTTGGCGAGCGCCGAACGGCAGCTGGTGCGGTCGGAGGCGAGCTGCGTCTTATGCAGCTTGATCAGATTCTCGGCTTGGCCGCGCGCGCAATACAGGCTGTCGTAGATCCACTCGGCCGAGCCGACATCGAGGCTGGTGACGACGAAACGGATGTCGAGGCCGAGCATCGTCGCCTCAATACGGGCGACGGTGCGCCGTTCGCGATCCCAGGACTTTGCCTTGTGGCGCGTCTCGGTATAGCCACGCAGAACCGGCAGGTTCTCGATGGCGCGTCGGGTGCGGATGTCGTCGGCGACCTCGTCGACTTTTCTGGCGAGAGGCTTGGTGCCGGACAGACCGAAGATGTAGTCGATGCCGTTGGTCTCGCACCACGCCATGGCCTCCGGCCGGGCATAGTGCCCGTCGCCACGGAACGTAATTCGCGTGTTGTGCCACCGCGTGCGGATATGCCGTACCAGGCGGCGCAGAAGGGCACGCACCTCGACGCCGCCCGGCGTCTTGCCGGGCCTCAGCACGACCGCCACGGGACGGCTCTTCTCCGTGTCGTAGACGTGGATCGGCAGGAAGCAGCGTTCGTCATAATGAGCGTTGAACAGCGAGAGCTGCTGATGGCCGTGGACGACATCGCAGGTATCATCGATGTCGAGCGTGACGGATGCCGGCTCGCGCGGGTAGCTATCCATCCATGCGTCGACCAAAATGTAGGTCAGTCGGATCACGTCGCGCAGGCGCGGAGCATTCTCCAGCCGCGACAGCGTCGGTTGGGAACACAGATCGCGGCCCGTGTCCGGCAGCCGTCCGCAGGCCAGCTTGAATGCGGGATCGGACCGCAGATGATCGAGGTCGTCGGCGTCCTCGTAGCCGCAGCAGATCGCGAACATGCGCGCGCGGAACATATCGACAAGGCTGTGCACGACCCGCGTCGGATCGCGCCGATCCGGGAACACCCGGGCCAGATTGTCGGCCAAGCCGAGACGCCGCTCGGCCATCGCCAGAAGCATCACGCCCCCGTTCGAGGTCAGGCGACCGCCATCGAAGGCAGCTGTGACTTTCTTGGCGTGAACGGCTGGAAACGAGAAGGGCGGAATCGTATCGTCGGTCATGGCGGGCGTGGCGTTCGCGGTTGAAGGTGATGGGGTGGCTTCGCAACCGAATCCTACGCCGCATCAGCGCTTTACACCACGCTCGCCAGCCCTCAGGCGCACTCTTACGAATAAGACGGGCTAGATTCATGCACATGGAGCCACCACCATGCTCGGCCTTGGGCTTGTTCTCAACACACTCGGCATCGGCTTGTTCTGCTGGGCGATCTTTGCGCTCGCTGTGTATGCGTTACCGTTTTTCGTCGCACTGAGTATCGGAATGACGGCGTTTCAGAGCGGCGCCGGCCTCATTGGTGCGCTGCTTATCGCAACGGCGGGCGGCGCACTGACGCTCGTCCTTGGGTCAGGTCGCCGTTGCCATTACCCCGTCCTTGACCTTGCGCATCGCCATCGCCATCGCGACCGCATTTGCTGTCTCCGCTGCCGTCGCCGGCTTTCATGTGGCGTTCGCCCTGTCCCAGATCGGCATGCCCTCGCTGGCTTGGCGTGAGATCTTCGCCTGCCCGGGTGCGGTCTGTGTTGGCGGAACAGCGTGGATGCGCTTGATCGTTTTTGCTGAGCCCCGCCCGTTCGAACTGGCCGGGGTGGTGGAGAATCCGTCACAACCAGTTCTTCCGGCTGCCACGCGCGAGGCGTGACCGTTCAGCGCACTCGTCGTCGAGCAGACTCACGTAGATCGGCGCATTGAACGAGAGATGATCGGCTTATGAGGGGGGAGGGGCAGTCGGAGTGCCTAGACCAAATCGCACCCATTTTGTACGGTCAACTAAGACTGAGGCGGAGCGGCGATGTCTCGATCGTTTCTTCGGAGACGATACCGCCCTTTGCAGCAGATTGTTTCTCTTTTCTCGCTGAATCGTTCCGACCTCTTGTTCGCAAACAACCGGGATAGCCACGCTTCTCCAGAGATTGTGGTTCAGCACGCGACCCACGTGGCTTCGTTGATGGCTTGATCTGGCCGAAGACCGGCTTCGCCTCGATCGTCTAAGCCGCAACGCCGTTGATGCGACTTTCTTCCCCTGGGGTTCGCCCATTCCTCGCGAGACAAGAAAGTCGCCACAACGACGTCCTCCGCCGCGCTCCGGCCCGTGCGGGTGCGTCGCCGATCGTCCTCGGCCCTAGATCGCCATCGAGGCCGCGGTGGTCTCGGGCTCGAAACACAACAGGAGAAGTGACATGGCTAACATCGGTTCCTTCAAGAAGGTCGGCAACGATTTCCAGGGCGAGATCGTCACCCTGAGCCTGCAAACCAAGGGCGTCCGCATCGTCGCCGAGACCAACCGGTCCAACGACAACGCACCCAGCCACCGCATCTATGTGGGGCGCGCGGAGATCGGCGCGGCCTGGTCGAAGCGTTCCGAGGAAGGCCGCGACTACCTCTCGCTCAAGCTCGACGACCCCTCGTTCAACGCGCCGATCTACGCGAACCTGTTCGATGACGAAGGCGGTGAAGGCTACACGCTGCTCTGCTCGCGGCCGCGCAAGACTGGCGAGTAGGGCCACTCCACCAAGCCCCGTCCGGTCCGCCGGGCGGGGCGCTTCGCGGTCGGCCTGATGCGGCCTACGATTTGCTAAGCCGCGCAGCCCTTTTGAGCAGGTCCCCAGGCTCGACCCCCAATGCTTCAGCAATCTGCCCGAGCACGGTGACGCTTGCGGATACATCGCCGCGCTCGATGGCGCCGACGTAACGGGCACTTAGACCCGCGCGCTCGGCCAGTTCCTCCTGCGTCATTTGTAGATCGTGGCGTTTCCGACGCAAGTTCACAGCCATGATCTCTTTGAGATCCATGGCGATATGGGAACTGAGCCGGAATGATCGTTCTAGGAACGATCGTTCCTATTCGTGCCCAAACATGCTATGTCTGCGGCGATGCTATGTGCGCGGCCGACTTTGGTCGCCGATTTAATTGAACGCATATCCGGATTCCAACGGGCGACGGAGGTCTGGATTGCGACCAAACCATGGCGTAGCTTATAGGCGTTCTAAAAGCGGGTATGATGCAGAAGCTATCCCTAGTACCCACTTTTCTTGGAACGTGAGTCGTGATTCAAGGTCGGGATGATACCCGAAGCAAGAGAAGTCCACCTTTCGAGGAAAGATCGCAAGGTGCTTGAGGCGTGCTGTCGCTCACCGGTGACGTTGCAGCGCGATTTGAAGCGGGCGCGGATAGTTCTGTTGGCGGCGGATGGGCGCAGCACCCGGTCGATCGCCAAGGAAGTTGGGGTCCAGCCGCGGATTGTCAGCCTTTGGCGGCATCGCTATGCCGACCATGGCCTTGAAGGGCTGCAAGACAAGCCGCGGCCTGGCAAGCAGCCGATCTATACGAAGACGACCGACAAGCGGATTCTGAAGCTGCTGGATAAGCCGCCACCGCAAGGGTTTGCGCGCTGGACCGGCCCCCTGCTGGCCGAGGCGCTGGGCGATGTCGATGTCCAATATGTCTGGCGGTTCCTGCGCAGCCACAAGATTGACCTGGTGGCTCGCAAGTCCTGGTGCGAGAGCAACGACCCGAACTTTACGGCCAAAGCCGCCGATGTTGTCGGCCTCTATGTCGCGCCGCCGGCGAAGGCCATTGTGCTGTGCGTGGACGAGAAGCCCTCGATCCAGGCTTTGGAGCGAGCGCAGGGTTATCTGAAGTTGCCCAATGGCCGCGCCTTGACCGGCCAAAGCCACGATTACAAGCGGCATGGCACCACAACATTGTTTGCGGCGCTCGAAGTCGCCACCGGAAAGATCATCGCGACCCATTCAAAACGCCGGCGCCGCGTCGAGTTTCTCGATTTCATGAACAGCGTCACCGCGGCTTTTCCGAACCGCAAGCTTCACGTCATCCTCGACAACCTCAACACCCATAAAAAGAACGAGGACTGGCTCAAGGCCCACCCCAACGTGCAATTTCATTTCACGCCGACAAGTGCGTCATGGCTCAATCAGGTCGAAGTATGGTTTTCCATCTTGCAGGGGCAGTCGCTCAGCGGCACCTCCTTCACGAGCCTCAAGCAGCTTCAGGAACACATCGATGCCTACGTCAACGCATACAACGACAGAGCCGAGCCCTTCGTCTGGACCAAGAAAAAGGTCCGTCAACGCCGTTTCAAAGGCCGCCGTATCACTCAGCTCTGATTCCGGGTACTAGATCCACATTCGCGTTGAGGTTCGCGTTCAACGTGGCCGTCAAGTTTGCGGGGATGCGGCCGATCTGGATTTCGCGTGCACGCGCCACGTCGCCGCCGGCGGACACCGAGGTGTGATAGTAGATCGCAGCCGTCGTCCAGCCCGGTTGCTGAGGCGTCGCAGCAAGGCTGCCGAACATGCCGGGAATCCAGAAGCTGATGCCGCTTTCATCGGCCAAGGCTATCGCCGGTATCGATGCAAAGGCCGCAAATGCAATGCCAGCAAACGCGTTCGTCACTCGCATGGTGACCCCTCCCGAAACACCAGATCAGCTTCCTGGGAGCGCCTGATTTGTTGCTGATAGTATGATCCAGGCGAGGGGCAGGCCATAGCTTCCGTTGCGCCGGGAATATTTGGCAGCCAGATGTGGTAACGGTACAACACTGCAGCGTTATGATACCAACGGGCATTGAGATGCGCTCCCGGGAATTTACGGACGCCGCTCCTCTGTCTCCAACGTCTCCGCTTCTGATCCGTCATCTTGATCTGTTGATCCATATCAAGCCTTTTTCTGGTCGCTGGAAAATGATGGCGCCTCATTTGAAGGGAGGAATTGCGATGAGCACTGCCCGATCTTTCTTTCTTGTCGCATTTTCACTGACCTTTGCGATTTCGGCGCCAGCATTGGCACAACAAGTCCAACAAGCTGCGCCGCCGCCCGGATCGCCTGCGGCGACCATCACTATTCCCGGCGATCAGCTGCCGCCGCCTCCGCAGAAATTCGGCGGTAAGATCGAGCGCGATGCGCGCAATTCGACACCTTTCTGGCCCTCGCGCGTGGTGCCGCCGAAGGGCGCACCAAACGTGCTGCTCATCATCACCGATGATGCCGGCTACGGCGTGCCAAGCACATTCGGCGGCGTCATTCCAACGCCTGCACTCGACCGTATCGCGCAAAGCGGATTGCGCTATACCAATTTCCATTCAACGGCGCTTTGCTCGCCGACGCGCGCCGCGCTGATCACCGGACGCAATCATCATTCCGCCGGCTACGGCGTGGTTGCCGAGCAGGCAACCGGTTACCCCGGTTACGACAGCATCATCACCAAGGACAAGGCCACGATCGGCCGCATCCTGACCGACCACGGCTATCATACGGCATGGTTCGGCAAGAACCACAACACGCCGGAATACCAGGCGAGCCAGGCCGGCCCATTCGACCAGTGGCCGACCGGCATGGGCTTTCAATATTTCTACGGCTTCATGGGTGGCGATACCAATCAGTGGGAGCCCGGCAATCTCGTTCGCAACACCACGGCAATCTATCCCTACCAAGGAAATCCCGGCTGGAATCTGGTGACGGCGATGGCGGACGACGCCATTGACTATGTGAACCGCATGAACGCGCTGTCGACCGACACGCCGTTCTTCATCAAGTTCGCGCCCGGCGCGACGCATGCGCCGCATCATCCGACCAAGGAGTGGGTGAAGAAGATCGGCGACATGCACCTGTTCGACCAGGGCTGGAACAAGCTGCGCGAGACAGTCTTCGACAACCAGAAGAAGCTCGGCGTCATCCCGCAGAACGCAAAGCTCACGCCGTGGCCGAAGGACCTGATCAAGGAGTGGGACCAGCTTTCCGCCGACGAGAAGAAGCTGTTTATCCGTCAGGCGGAGGTGTTCGCCGCTTTTGCCGCCTACGCCGACAACGAAATCGGCCGGGTGATCCAGTCGATCGACGATCTCGGCAAGCTCGACAACACCCTGATCATCTACATTGAAGGCGACAACGGCACCAGCGCCGAAGGGCAGCCGAACGGCACGCCCAACGAAGTGGCGATGTTCAACCAGATCAACCCGTCGGTCGAGGAGCAGCTCAAGTACTTCTACGACGTCTGGGGCACCGACCGTACCTACAACCACATGTCGATCGGCTGGGCCTGGGCCTTCGACACGCCGTTCTCCTGGACCAAGCAGATCGTCTCCCATTTCGGCGGCACGCGGCAGGGTATGGCAATCTCCTGGCCGGCGGTGATCAAGGACAAGGGCGGCATCCGGAGCCAGTTCCACCACGTCATCGACGTCGTGCCGACGATCCTCGAGGCCGCGAAGATCAAGCAGCCTGACATCGTCGACGGTATCAAGCAGAGCCCGATTGAGGGCGTCAGCATGATGTATACGTTCGACGCCAGCAATGCGAACGCGCCGTCGACCCGCAAGACCCAGTATTTCGAAATGTTTGCGGATCGCGCGATCTACAATGACGGCTGGATCGCCTCGACCAAGGTGTTGCGACCGCCTTGGGTGACTGCAGGCGTCAAGCTGCCAAGCCTGGCCGATTACCCTTGGGAGCTTTATGACCTGAAGAACGACTGGACGCAGGCCGAGGATGTCGCCGCCAAGTATCCTGACAAGTTGAAGGAGCTGCAGGCGCTGTTCTGGAAGGAAGCCGAGAAGTATCAGGTGCTGCCGCTCGACAGCTCAGTGGCTACCAGGCTTATTTTGCCGCGCCCGAGTCTCAGCGCCGGCCGGACGAGCTTCGTCTGGACGCGCCCGCTCACCGGCACGCCGAACGGAGACGCGCCGAGCCTGCTCAATGCGTCCTATGTCTTCAAGGCCGACATCGAGATTCCTCAGGGCGGTGCCGAGGGCATGCTGATCACCCAGGGCGGCCGTTTCGGCGGGTATGGGTTCTATGTCCTCAAGAACAAGGCCGTCTTTACCTGGAACCTTGTCGACCTCAAGCGCGTGCGCTGGGAGGGGACGGAGCTCACGCCCGGCAAGCACGTGATCGAGTTTGCCTTCGCGTATGACGGTCTCGGCACAGCGACGATGCTGTTCGGCGACTACAGCGGCATCGGAAAGGGCGGCACCGGCACGTTGAAGGTCGACGGCAATGTGGTGGCGACGGAGAAGATGGAGCACACGCTTCCCTTCATCCTGCAATGGGACGAAGCACTGGACATCGGTTCGGACACCGGCACGCCGGTCGACGACAACGACTACGCGGCACCGTTTGCCTTCACCGGCAAGATCAACAGGATCGCCCTGGACATCGACCGACCCAAGCTGAGCCCGGCTGATATCAAGCGGATGGAGGAAGCCGCGCGTGCGGCCGGCGACGGCCCGTCTGCGGATGCCGGAAAAATGGGCTCGGCGGAACCCCAGGTCTCCAGCAATATCGGCCTCAACCTGGTCGAGAAGATCCAGTTGCGGATCGACAAGCGCGAGGGTTGCCGCAAGGATGCCGAGGCAAAGGGACTTGGCATGGTGGACCGGGTCAAGTTCGTTCAGGAATGTGTTCGCCGATAGTTCGGCGCAAGACCGACGGGAAGCCAACCGGCTTGCCGTCGGCCAAATGCATGCGATGCACGATCGGAGAAGCTCATGACAAACGGCCGTTGGATATTCCTGTCAGCGCTTGCACTGATCGACGCCCCGACTGTCGGCCGCGCTGTGGCGCAGGGCGCGGAGACGGTGCAGGACATGCTCGCCGCACAGATCCGGTCGCAAGGGTTTACGTGTGACAAGGCGCTCGGCGCGACGAAGGACACCGCGCACTCGAGGGCCGATCATGCGGTCTGGGTGCTCAGATGCAGCAATGCGAGCTATCGGGTGAGCCGCGCGCCGGACATGGCCGCCAAGGTCGAACCGCTGCGGTGACGACGCGCGCGGCACCGCATCGAACGGCGGCAACATGCAAAGCGTAACCGATCTGATCCCAATCACCCCTTCGATCGACGAACTTGGCCGCATCATCGCCAATGTCGCTGCCCCGGCATTTCTGCTCGGCGCGGTCGGTGCGTTCATCTCGGTCGTGATCTCACGGGTTAACCGAGTGATCGACCGCTCGCAGTTCATTAACGGTATTCCCGCAGGCGATTCTGCAAGAGTCTTCCTGAAAGGCGATCTGCCGCGGCTTCTGAACCGGTCGCTGTTCTGCTCCGTCGTCGCAGCGATCCTCACGGCGCTCATCATCTTCGTCGCATTCGTCAGTGCGCTCCTGCAAATCGCACACGAATACGGCGTGGCGATCCTGTTCATGGCGGCCATGCTGATGTTCAGCGCCGCCCTCGTCGATCTGGCGCGCGAAACCAGAATTGCGCTTCACGACAATGACCTTCACGTGTAAGCCGAGTGGCGGAACGGCTGGAGCGGTAAGCGGACGTGACACGAGGCTCGCGAAAGAACCGCAAGGGCGACAAGCTCGGCAAGGCGCCAGCGCCCGAACCAGTGCAGTCCGGGCCGCAGCCGCTGCAAGTCCCTCACGGCGCTGCGAGGCGCTGGATCCTCGGCGCGAGCGCAGTTGTTGCCGCGATCGCCGGCGGACTGCTGTGGTTCGAACCATCGAAGGCTCCCGTCCAGACGTCAGCGCCTGCCGAATGGGCCTTCGTCGGGAGCGAATCCTGTGCTGGCTGTCACGAAGCGGAAGCAAGGCTCTGGCGGACCTCGCAGCACCGCCGTGCCATGGATCATGCGACGGCGCAGTCCGTGCGCGGCGATTTCAACGACGCGACTTTCGACTATGCCGGCACCCGCTCGCGCTTCTTTCGCAAGAAAGACAAGTTCCTGGTCGAGACCGATGGGCCTGATGGCAAGCTCGCGACCTTCGAGGTGAAATACACATTCGGCATCGATCCGCTGCAGCAATATCTGATCCAATTCCCGGATGGCCGCGTCCAGGCTCTGTCCATCGCCTGGGACACGCGGCCGAAACAGCAGGGCGGTCAGCGCTGGTTTCATCTCTACCCGGACAACGCCGTCACCAGCAGCGATTCCCTGCACTGGACGAAGCTGAACCAGAACTGGAATTTCATGTGTGCGGAGTGCCATTCGACGAACGTGAACAAGGGCTACAATGCCGACCGGGACAGCTTCGCGACCACCTTTTCCGAGATCAGCGTCGGCTGTGAGGCGTGCCACGGCGCTGGCTCGCGCCACGTCACCTGGGCTCGTACCAACCCGGCGGCGCGCGGCCCTGACGATGGCCTGCAGGTGCGCTTCGACGAGCGCACCGGCATCACCTGGGCCGCATCCGCGGGCAAATTGACGCCGGTACGCAGCGCGCCGCCACCTGGCTTGCGCAAGGAGGTCGAGACCTGCGGGCGCTGCCACGCGCGCCGCGGGCAGCTTTCGGAAGACTGGATACCGGGCCGACCGCTCTCTGACACACACCGCGTATCGCTGCTCGACCGACACCGCTTTTATGCCGACGGCCAGATGCGCGACGACGAGGAGACCTACAATTACGCGCCGTTCAAACAGAGCAGGATGTTCGCCAAGGGCGTGACCTGCAGTGACTGCCACGACCCGCACAGCGCAACGTTGAAGGCGCCCGGAGACGGCGTTTGTTCGCAGTGCCATACGCCCGCCAAATATGAATCCGTGGCGCACCGGCACCACGCCCATGTCTCGCCGCCGCTGGGCTGTCCGGCCTGCCATATGCCGGAGCGCCGCTACATGATCCTCGATCGCCGCCACGACCACGGCTTCCGCGTTCCGCGTCCCGATCTCTCGGAGCAGACGGGCGCACCGAATGCGTGCAACGACTGTCATCGCGACAAGCCAGCGGCCTGGGCAGCGCATCAGATCGAGGATTGGTTCGGGCCGGAGCGGCGGGGCCACCAGACCTATGCGCGTGCGTTTCATGCTGCCTGGAGCGAAGCTGCCGACGCGCAAGCGCAACTTGCCGCAGTCGCTGAATCGGCTGACGTTCCCGGTATCGTCCGGGCCAGCGCGCTGGCGGAGCTTCCGGCACCGATTCTCGATCTGATCCGGCATGGGCTTTCCGATTCCGATCCGCTCGTGAGGCTCGGCGGGCTCGATCGGCTCGAAGGAGCGCCCGCCGATCAGCTCTGGCCGGTCGTCTCGCCGCAGCTGCGCGATCCCGTGCATGGTGTGCGCATTCGCGCCGCCGAACTTCTGGCCGCCGTGCCTCCAGCGCGCCAGCCAGCGGCCGATCGCGACAAGTTCGCGCGGGCGGCTGCCGAATTCGTCGATGCGCAGAAGCTGAATGCTGATCGGCCGGATTCGCGAACGGCGCTTGCCAACTTCTTCCTGCGCCAGGCCAATCCCGGCGCGGCGGAAGCCGAATACCGCGCCGCCCTCAGGCTCGATCCCTCGTTTGCGGCGGCCGCCGTCAACTTGTCCGACCTGTACCGGCAACTCGGACGCGACAGTGACGGGGAGAAAATCCTGCGAGAAGCGCTTTCCGCGTCGGCGCAGGACGCATCTCTCCACCACGCGCTTGGTCTGACACTCGTGCGCCAGAAGCGCAGCGAGGAGGCCCTCGACGAGCTGCGTCGGGCTGCCTCTCTTGACCCCGGCCAAATGCGGTACGCCTACGTCTATGCTGTAGGACTGAACGGAATCGGTCGGCGTGACGATGCGCTTTCTGTGCTGAACCAGAGCCTGCGGGGTCATCCGAACAATATGGAGCTGCTTTCAGCCGCTTTGAACATCAGCAGGGAGAAGGGAGACATCGCGGCCGCGCTGGGTTATGCCGAGCGACTGGCGCTCCTCCGGCCTGACGATCCACGGTTGGCGAACCTCATCAGAGAGCTCAAGCGTTAGTTGCGCCAGGAAGAGCCGCCCGCGCTGGCGGGCTTTCGCCGAAGGCAGGCGGCGGCCGGCCTTACTTCGATGTCAAATCGCCGCCACGTCCTGTGGCGTCATCGTGAACGCCAGCCGGTAGCGGCCCTCCGTCTGATTCTGAGCGCCCGCCGCATCAAGCACCGAGGACGCCAACTGCGCGATCACGGCACGCTCGACGGCATCGGCGTCGTAACCCGACAGCAGCACGATCCAGTCGGCGGCGCCGTCCTTTCCCCGGATCTGCTGTTCCGTGGTGGGCAAACCCGTCTTCGGTGTATCGGTCAGCAGGAGGTGAGCGCCCGTCAGTCCCGGTTTCGACGCAAGGGCGCCGAGCGTATCGAGGAGGTGCGCCTGCAGCTCTGCAGCGCGTCCAGCTTGCGGCGAAAGCCTGAGGGTCGCAAGCGAGGCCGCCACGCCACCGCCAAAGCTCGCGATGATCCGGCACTGGCTGCGGACCATGCCGAGATGATGCGGCATCATCTTCCTCGACCACGGCGTCGGCGCGTTGAGCCGGTCGAGATATTCCTGCGACGTGAGCACCTCATATCGTTCCAGCGTAGAGCACGAAGAAGCCCTCGGCATCCGTCGTGCTGCTCCAGCGCGATCCCCGCCGGAAGCCGGGAATGCTCATCCGCTCCGGAAAATGCTCATGCGAGTGCCAGTCGCTGAACTCGCTGCGCTGTTCCGGGCGAACGCTCCACCACATCGCAACGGCGGCCTTGCCGAGCAGTGACATGCTGACCTCCCTTTTGCGCAGGGCTATCGCATTTGAGAGCTTTCCCTGCGGCCATCCTTCGAGACGCCCGCTTCAGGCGGGCTCCTCAGAGCCTGACCGAAAAAGGGTGAGCGGTTTTGGCGGGCCTGTGATTCCTTCGGATTTGCAAAGATTCGAGGGAGGACACCATGCCGTGGACCAAAGCCGCTCGTCTCCAGTATCAGCGCAGTGGGCTGCGTTACACAAGTGATCTGACCGATGCAGAATGGGCGTTGATCGCCCGGAAGATGCCGCCGCGCCGGCGATTGGGCCGGCCGCGGGAGGTCGACCTACGCGAGATCGTGCAGGCAATCTTCTATATTCTGTCGAGCGGCTGCCAATGGCGAGCCTTGCCGAAGGAGTTCCCGCCATACTCGACGGTGCAGGGCTATTTTTACGCTTGGCGCGACACGGGTAGATGGCAGGAGATCGTCGAAGCCTTGGTTCGGAAGGCGCGTCGGAAACTAGCAGGCTGCTGAAGAAGTCTCGCTTTCGTGTGATTTAAGTCGTTTTGCAGGGGCGGGTCGAGATCGGATGTCGGACAAACGAGCTGGAACGCTGTCGCCTTGTCTCAGGCGATGGCTGGAGCCAGTAGTTTTGGAATGCGGATCAGATTGTAGGCAGCGACCGCAAACGTGAACACCGCGTTGGCCTTGGCAAGTCCTCGCACCTTGACCTGATCGAGGCCGGCCTGCGCCTTGATCCAGCCGAACACTTCCTCGATCCGCTTGCGCGAGATTTGGCTGATCCCGTAGCCCGCATGCCGCGTGGTGCGGCCATCGACCGCCGTCTTGCGGACCACGCCATGCTTGCTGACCGTGCCGTTGATCGCAACGTGCGGCGTCACCTCGCGCTTACGCAAATGTTGGACAAAAGAGGTCGCGTCGTAGGCCTTGTCCGCGCCCAGCGTCATGCGACGCTTTTGCTTCCTCCTCCTGCCCTTCCGACGATCGACCATGGTCAGCGCCGCTTCTCGTTCCGCCGTCCCCGTCGCGTGTGTCAGCATCGCATCGACTGCAAGCCCGTTGCGGTTCTCCATCAGAACATGCCCCATGAAGCACAGCCGGCTCTCACGGCCAGCCGCCTTGCGATAGAGCCGGGCGTCGGGATCAGTGGTTGAGCTATGGGTCTCATTCGAACGCTTTTCCTGATGGAAGTTTCGCTCGCCGTTGCGGCCCGACGCCGGAGGCTCGCCAGAGCCATCCTTCGGTCGGAAGCTCTTCATCGACGCCCAGGCATCGATCAGTGTCCCGTCGACCGAGAAGTGAGAGCTGGCCCCGGTTGTTTGGACAGCGCCCCGCTGGATTTAAGTGGATTCCTGCCGGGTTATGCTGAACGCGGGGCTTCGTCGGCGACGGTCATGCGGCCATCACCATAGCTTGCGTGCCGAAGTAAGCCTCGTCGGGCGTGCGCCCGTCAAGGCTCGAGTGAGGGCGTCCCTGATTGTAGAAGGCCAGATACTTGGCAATTGTCGCTCGCGCCTCGGACACGCTGTCGTAGGCGCGGAGATAAACTTCTTCGTATTTGACCGTGCGCCAGAGCCGCTCGACAAACACGTTGTCGCGCCAGGCGCCCTTGCCGTCCATGCTGATGGCGATCTTCGCGTCCAGCAGCACATCGGTGAACTCGAGGCTGGTGAACTGGCTGCCCTGGTCCGTGTTGAAAATCTCGGGCCTGCCGTGCTTCGCCAACGCCTCCTGGACCGCTTCGACGCAGAAGGCCGCCTCCATTGTGATCGAGACGCGATGGGCCAGGACCCGTCGGCTGAACACATCGACGACCGCCGCGAGATAGACGAAGCCACGCCGCATCGGAATGTAGGTGATGTCCATTGCCCACGCATGGTCGGGCCGCTCGATCTTCAATCCGCGCAACAGGTACGGGTAGATCTTGTGACCCGGAGCCGGCTTGCTCGTGTTCGGGCGACGATAGACCGCCTCGATCCCCATGCGCTTCATCAGCGTCGCGATGTGGCGGCGACCGGCGTATACGCCCTCCCGCCGCAGCAACGATCGCAGCATACGCGCTCCCGCGAAGGGATAATCGAGATGCAGCTCATCGAGCCGACGCATCAAGGCAAGGTCCTCGGCCGAAACTGGCCGAGGTTCATAGTAGACCGTGCTGCGAGCCAGCTTCAGGACCTTCGCCTGGCGCACGATAGAAAGATCATGATCGCGGTCGATCATCGCTTTGCGCTCAGCAGGCCCGCCTTGGTGAGCGCGCCGGACAAAAAATCGTTTTCCAACGCCAGCTCGCCGATCTTGGCATGTAACGCCTTCAAATCGACCGGCGTCTCGGCCGATGTCTTGTCATGCCCAAACACGCCGGCGGCGCCTTCCAGGAGCTGGTTTTTCCAGATCGTGATCTGGTTCGGATGAACATCAAACAGTTGCGCCAGCTCCGCCAGTGTCTTGTCGCCTTTGACCGCAGCCAAAGCAACCTTCGCCTTGAATGCCGGAGAATGCGTCCGGCGGCTCTTCTTCGTCATCTTCGCTCCTGATTCGCAGCAAGAATCCTCGCCGCTGTCAGGCAGAAAATCCACTCAAGCTACTGTCCGAATTTGCGGGGCCAGCTCTCTCGCGCGCCACCTCCGCCTCCAAAAGCCGATCGCGATTGTGGGTGAACACCGTCGCATGCCAAACCTCCGCGTCCATCGGCAGCCCCACGAACCAGCGGAACAACAGGTTGTAGCTGATCTGCTCCACCAACATTCGCTCAGAGCGCACCGAGAAGAAGGCTTGCAACAGCGTCGCCCGCAGCAGCATCTCTGGCGCAATCGAGGGGCGCCCCGTCGAGGAATAAAGCCTATCAAAACGCTTGTTCAGCGAACCCAGCGCCTCATCCGCCAATCCCCGGATCGCCCGCAATGGGTGATCCGCCGGAATCCGCCCCTCAAGCCGAACATATGCGAACAAACCTTCCGACTGGTCGTCCCGTCCTCGCATGCAAATCTCCCCGTGCCTTCACTTCCACGGAATCACAGGTCATTATCGCCGTCGAGAACAGTTTTGCAGCAGCCTGCTAGGACGAAAGCCCACACCGACAGCTGCCGTCATCGATAGTCAGACGGCCTCGACAACGGAGGCCGGCGGGCCGCGTGGATTCGACGCCGGCAAGCGTCTCCATGGGCGCAAGCGCCATATCGTGACCGACACCAACGGCTTTCTGCTGGCTGCATATGTTCATCCCGCCAACATTCAGGACGTCCATGGTGCCGTTCCCCTGTTTGGAGGACTTGCGAGGCCGCTTCCCAAGGCTTGAGCATGTCTTTGCCGACCGGATCTATCGCGGCAAACAGCTTGTCAACGCACTCTCCGGCTGTGGGCCGTGGACGATCGAGATCGTTGAGCGACCGCTCGGAGTCAAAGGCTTCCAGCTCCTGCCCAGGCGCTGGGTCGTCGAGCGTACCTTTGCATGGCTCGGCAGATGCCGGCGCCTGTCCAAAGACTTCGAAGGCTCGGCCGCCACCGAGCTCGCATGGCTGCTCATCGCCCATCTGAGGGGCCTAATTCGCCGACTGGCCAGACCTTGAAAGCGTTCTTGCGCTTTTTGCGTCAGGCTCTCAGGATGAGGACGGAGTGCGCGGCAGCAGCTTCAACGAGCACTGACGCCGATTAGCCTCATCCTGAGGAGGCGCGTGAGCGCCGTCTCGAAGGGCGAGGCGTGCGCGCAGGCCGCCACCAGTCATATGCGATAGCCCTGACTTCTTGCGGTAGTTTGCCCCAACGCCAACAGCGGTGGCAAGGTGCGCGCGCTTGACAAGCCGAAACCACAATTCCGCTATCATTTTCTCGTTCAACTCTTGCGGGAAATCAGGGGGCTTCCGTTGCGCAGCACGCTCTGGGCTTTTGCCATCACGCTCTGCTGTCTTGGTTCGCCGGCCGAGGCTGCGGGCATTCAGCTGCTCGACGCCGATCCGTCGCTGTCAGGCGCGATCTGGTATCCTTGCGCGGCGGAGCCGACGCATGTGGCGCTTGGCCGTCTTTCTGTCGGTGCCGATTTCAACTTGCAAGGCTCCAAGGATTGTCCCGTTACTGGCACAAAGCTGCCGTTGGTGATCTTCTCGCACGGCCGTGGCGGATGGTTCGGCCAACATCATGACACAGTGGAGGCGCTGGCCGATGCCGGCTTCATCGTTGCGGCGATCAATCATCCAGGCGACACATACAGTGACTCCTCGCGGCGCGACACCCTGTCTGTGTGGGGATCGCGCCCGAGGGACGTTGTTCGTTTGCTTGATTTCATGCTGAACGATTGGAAGGACAGGGCGACGATCGATCCTGCCAAAGTCGGCTTCTTCGGGTTCTCGCTCGGTGGCTCTACCGGCCTCGTGCTGATGGGGACCGAGCCGGATTTCGCAAGGGTCGCCAGCCTCTGTAAGGAGACGACCGGCGCTTGCGCACAGCTTCACAATGGCGAGACGCCGCCTGATCCGATACAGGATGCGCGTATCCGCACCGCTGTGATCGTCGACCCTCCGCCGACGGTCCTGACGCGGGAGAATCTCGCCGCCGTTAAGGTGCCTTTCCAGTTCTGGCGGTCGCAGTTCGGTGGTCCTGGCGTCGGCGACGGTTCGGGCACGGCGCGCGTCGCGGAGGTATTGCCGGGCAAGCCTGAGGTCCACGTCGCGGCGGCCGGCCACTATGCATTCCTGGCACCTTGCTCGCCGGAGCTCGCGGCGGCCGTCCCGCGCATCTGCACTGACACGCCAGCGGGATTCGACCGGGCAGGCTTTCATCGCGAGTTTAATGCGGCGGTAGCCAGGTTCTTTCGAGCTATGCGGGATTTTGGGTGACGAGGCGATCAGGCGGCGTGGTTTTCCGGCACTTGGATGACCTCGATGCCGTTTTCGAATCTGACACCTGCGACGACCTTCGGCAACTGATTTGTGCCTTTCAGCCGCCGCCAGGTCTTTGATGCGGCGCAGAGCAGCTTGAACACCATCAACTTGGCAGTCGTTGACGATAACGAACCTTTCGTGCGCACCGTTCTGTGCCGGACCGTCGCGAACACGCTTTCGATGGGATTCGTCGTCCGCAAGTGGTCCCAATGCTCGGCGGGGAATTCGTAGAACGCAAGCATTGCGTCGCGATCTTTCGTCAGGCACTCGACCGCCTTGTCGTACTTCGCTCCGTATTTCTCGGCAAAGACATCGATCGCCACTTCGGCCGAAGCTCGGTTGGACGCCAAATAGACCTCGCGCAGGTCCTTCTTCATGCTGGCCTGTACCGACACTGCGACTTTGTTCAAGATATTCGCGGTTTTGTGCACCCAGCACCGCTGATGTCGCGTGGCGGGAAAGACCTCGTCGAGCGCCTTCCAGAAGCCGAGCGCGCCGTCACCGACGGCGATTTCCGGGGCGATCTTCAGCCCTCGGGTTTTCGCCTCGACGAGCAGTTCGTGCCAGCTCTGCGTGCTCTCGCGCACGCCGACCTGGAAGCCGATGAGTTCCTTCTTGCCTTCCGGCGTCGCGCCGATCAGCACCAGCATGCATTCGCTGTGGTCTTCCATGCGAGCCTGCAGGAAGACGCCGTCCGCCCACACGTATACGTACCGGCGCGCCGACAGATCGCGCTTCTGCCAACGCTCGTACTCGAGCTGCCACTCCGTCGTCAGTCTGGAAACCACCGCCGGAGAAAGATTCGGCGCATCCTTGCCCAAGAGCGCCGCCAGCGCCTCCTGGAAGTCGCCCGTCGAGATGCCTCGCAGGTACAGAACCGGCAAAAGTGCATCCAAGCTCTTCGTGCGCCGTGCCCACAACGGCAGGATCGCCGAGGTGAAGCGGATCCGCTCGCCATCGCTGGTCACCGCGCGATCGCGAATCTTTACCCGGGCGACTTCGACGGCGCCGATCCCCGTCTGGATCGTCCGCACTGGACCATGGCCGTGTCGCACGAGGCGGTCGCGGCCATCGGGAAGCTTCAAGCCCTTCATCGCGGCGAGAAACGCCTCGGCTTCCATCTCGACAGCCTGCGCAAGCAGCTGCCGAGCTCCAGATCGCAAAATATTCGTCAGTGGATCGTCGATCTCATCGGGCTGACGCAGTGGGACAATGTTGCTATGCTCGTTCATGGCGTATCGCTCTCCTTGAGGTTCTGGCAGGCTCGACACCCGCCTCGATACGCCGCCTATCTCATTCCGTCATCACCCAGTTTCCCGCATAGCTCGGTTCTTTCGCGAGCAGCTCGGAGAGCTCTCAGCATCTCGCGATCCACGCCGGCACGATTAGGTAGTTTCTCCTTGCGACTATGGCCAGCGCTGCGAATTGCTATTTTTCAGGCACGACATTGTTTCTTCGGATGATGGCATAATACCCCTGTTTTGCCCGACGCGTCAAACCGACTTCGCAAAATACGAAATCTATTCTGGGTCAAAGGGTTGGCTACTGTGCATGGGGTTGTTTTTCAGTTTTTTAATTGAGGCCTGTGATGGCACGGCGCTAGCAAGCAAAAAGGCCGCCCCTTCGGGCGGCCCTTTCGTCATACTCGATGCGGCTTGGCTTACTCCGCGGCCTGCTTCTGCGGCGGGTCGAGCGCGCCGGACTTGTGGATCTCGGCGACCTGGTGGTCGCTGAAGCCCAGCACCGAACGCAGGATCTCGTCGGTGTGCTCGCCGAGCAGCGGGGAGCGCTGCACGTCGCTCGGAGAGTCCGACAGCTTGATCGGGTTGCCGACCGAGATGTACTTGCCGCGGGTGGGGTGGTCGACCTCGACCACGGTGCCGGTCGCGCGCAGCGACTCGTCCTCGGCGATCTCCTTCATCGACAGGATCGGGCCGCAGGGGATGTCGTCCTTGTTGAGGATCTCCATTGCCTCGAACTTGGTCTTGGACATCGTCCACTGCTCGATGCGGGCGAAGATCTCGTTGAGACGCGGCAGGCGCGCAGCCGGCTTGGCGTAGTTCGGATCGGTCTTCCACGAGGGCTCGCCGATCACGTCGCAGATCTTCTCCCAGACCGGGGCCTGGGTGATGAAGTAGATGTAGGCGTTGGGATCGGTCTCCCAGCCCTTGCACTTCAGGATGCGGCCGGGCTGACCGCCGCCGGAATCGTTGCCGGCGCGCGGCACGGCATCGCCGAACGGCACGCCTTCGCCGAACTGGCTGTACTCCTTGAGCGGCCCGTGGGCGAGGCGCTGCTGGTCGCGCAGCTTGACCCGGCAGAGGTTGAGCACGCCGTCCTGCATCGCGGCGGTGACGCGCTGGCCCTTGCCGGTGTGGGTGCGCTGATAGAGCGCGGTGACGATGCCGAGCGCCAGGTGCAGGCCGGTGCCGGAATCGCCGATCTGCGCACCGGTGACGAGCGGCACACCGTCGCGGAAGCCGGTGGTGGAGGCGGCGCCGCCGGTGCACTGCGCGACGTTCTCATAGACCTTGCAGTCTTCGTACGGTCCGGGGCCGAAGCCCTTGATCGAGGCGACGATCATCTTCGGGTTGATCGCTTGAATCTTCTCCCAGGGAAAGCCCATGCGGTCGAGCACGCCGGGGCCGAAATTCTCGACCAGCACGTCGCACTGCTTGATCAACTCGGTGAGGACTTCCTTGCCCTTGGGGTTCTTGGTGTCGAGCGTGATCGAGCGCTTGTTGTGGTTGAGCATGGTGAAGTACAGGCTGTCCACGTTCGGGATGTCCTGCAGCTGGCCGCGGGTGATGTCACCCACGCCCGGACGCTCCACCTTGATCACGTCGGCGCCGAACCAGGCCAGCAACTGCGTGCAGGTCGGCCCGGACTGGACGTGGGTGAAGTCGAGAATGCGAACGCCCTCGAGCGCTTTGGTCATCGTGTTGCTCCGTACTCTTGGTCTGCCCCTGCACCCGGCAGGGAATATTGGGTTGAGGGGTGGACTTACTTCTTCTTCTGCAGAACGCTCTGCGGATTGAGGTTGCCGATGCGGCCGCTCTCCGAGCCCGCAGCCGGATCGATCACCGCGTTGACGAGCGTCGGCTTGCCGGACGTCATGGCTTCGTTGACGGCGCGCTTGAGCTCGTCCGGCGAGGTCGCGTTGATGCCGACGCCGCCGAAGGCTTCCATCATCTTGTCGTAACGCGCGCCCTTGACGAACACCGTGGTCGCCGGGTCGGCGTTGGCGCTGTTCACATCCGTGCCGCGATAGATGCCGTCATTGTTGAAGATGACGACGCAGATCGGAAGGTTGTAGCGGCAGATGGTCTCGACCTCCATGCCGGAGAAGCCGAAGGCCGAGTCGCCTTCCACTGCGAGCACGGGATGGCCGGTCTCGAGCGCGGCTGCGATCGCCTGGCCCATGCCGATGCCCATCACGCCCCAGGTGCCGACGTCGAGACGCTTGCGCGGGCGGTACATGTCGATGACGCCGCGGGCGAGGTCGAGCGTGTTGGCGCCTTCGTTGACGAGGATCGCCTCGGGGTGCTCCTTGATGACGTTCTTCAGCACGCCGAGCGCACCGTGATAGTCCATCGGCGATTTGTTGTTCATGAGCTTCGGCGCCATCTTGGCGACGTTCTCTTCGCGCTTGGCCGCGACGGCCTTGGTCCATTCGGCGGGCGGGACGGTCCAGCCCGACGCCAGCGCCTGGTTGAACGCGGAGACGACCGAGCCGATGTCGCCGACGACGGGCGCGACGATCTCGACGTTGGAGTCCATCTCCTTCGGCTCGATGTCGACCTGGATGAACTTCTTCGGCGCTTCGCCCCAGCTCTTGCCCTTGCCGTGCGACAGCAGCCAGTTCAGCCGCGCGCCGATGAGCATGACGACGTCGGAGTCCTTCAGCACCGTCGAGCGGGCCGCGCCGGCGCATTGCGGATGCGTGTCGGGGAGAAGGCCCTTGGCCATGCTCATGGGCAGGAAGGGCACGCCGCTCTTCTCGACGAAGCTCTTGATCTCCTCGTCGGCCTGCGCGTAGGCCGCGCCCTTGCCGAGGATGATGAGCGGGCGCTTCGCGCTCTTGAGCACGTCGAGCGCGCGCTTCACTGAAGCCGGCGAGGGGATCTGCGCGGGCGCAGCGTCAATCACCTTGACCAGCGACTTCCGGCCGGCCTCGGCGTTCATCACCTGGCCGAACAGCTTTGCCGGCAGGTCGAGATAGACACCGCCCGGACGGCCCGAGACCGCGGCGCGGATGGCGCGCGCAAAACCGATGCCGATGTCCTGGGCGTGCAGCACGCGATAGGCCGCCTTGCACAGCGGCTTCGCGATCGCGAGCTGGTCCATCTCCTCGTAGTCGCCCTGCTGCAGGTCGACGATCTCGCGCTCGGAGGAGCCCGAGACCAGGATCATCGGGTAGCAGTTGGTGGTGGCATGCGCGAGCGCGGTGAGACCGTTGAGGAAGCCGGGCGCCGAGACCGTGAGGCAGACCCCGGGCTTCTTGGTGAGATAGCCGGCAATGCCTGCGGCGTAGCCGGCGTTCTGCTCGTGGCGGAAGGAGATCACGCGAATGCCGGCGGCCTGCGCCATGCGGCCCAAATCCGTGATCGGGATGCCCGGCACATTATAGATCGTGTTGATGCCGTTCAGCTTGAGCGCGTCGATGACGAGATGAAAACCATCCGTCAGTTCCTGCTCGGTGCCCGGTGCTTCGGACTTGGTCGCGGTATTCAGCATGGGCCTTGTCTCCCTGGTCTCAGTACTGGGGCGAGTGCTTCGCCCTTCTGGTGAACGTTTGCTAGATGAAGAGCTACGTGAACAGTTCCTGGCCGTGCGCTTCGACGTAAGCGGCAAGGCCGAGGGTGTGATCGCGGGCGCGCTTCTCGGCGAGCTCGGTGTCGCGCGCTTCCAGCGCTTCGATGATACCGAGATGCTCGGGCAGCGACGTCGCGGTGCGGTCCTTGCGTCCGATGGTCAGCTGGCGATAGCCGCGCACGTGCAGCAGCAGGTCGTTGGTGAGATCGACCAGCACCGGCGATTCCGACAGCGAGATCAGCGCCTGGTGGAAGGCGATGTTGGCGCGGGAATATTCCTCGACGTGATCCTCGGGCAGGCGGTCCTTGCTGAAATCCTTGAAGAAGTCGCGCAGCGCCGTGATGTCCTTCTTGCGTGCGGTGGTGGTGATGAGGCGCGCGGCCATGCTCTCCAGCGCCGCCCAGGCGCGGATCATGTCGACGATCTCGCTCTTGGTCCTTCGCACCACCATGATGCCGCGGCGCGGCACCGTCTTCACAAAACCGTCCTGCTCGAGCATCGCGATCGCTTCGCGGATCGGCGTGCGGCTGACGCCAAGCCTCTCGGACAATGCGCGCTCGTCGAGCATCACCGGCTCGGGCGTCGAGTAGATGTCCATCTTGAGGATGGCTTCCTTCAAGGCGTCATACGCCTTGTTCTTGAAGCTGCTCTCCGGGGCAATACGAACGATTGCGATGTCTGCCTCGGCCATGTTCGGCAACGCCTTGGTTGGTTTCCGTAGTGACACGACGAATCTCCTCCAGTGGGAGTCGTCTTTTACAGGAATATTAATGGGAAAGTTTTTGGCATACCACATGCCAGAATGTCAAGCTGACGATTTTTTGCGGCGTTCCAAGGCACGCTTCAGCTTGACAAGTTGGCTTCTGGCATACCAAATGCCATCGCCAGCCATTTTTGATCCAAGCCGGCGGAGTAGTCTCGGGCTTTATGCCACTCCGTTCCGCCGCATGGAACAGAGCGCGGCCAATGGCAAGCATCACGGGCAGCCGCAAACCACGCGCGCGCTTTGAAAAGAACGAACTCAGGTCAAGGGAGAAGCCAGATGTCCAATTCCAAAGATGCCGTCCGCAAGGTGCTTGACCAGGTCAAGGCGGACAACCGCACCAGCCTAACGGCGCCGGAGGGCAAGCTGGTCTGCGACGCCTACGGCATTCCGGTACCGAAGGAGGGCGTGGCAAAGTCGGCAGGCGAAGCCGGCAAGATAGCTTCGTCCATGGGCTTCCCGGTCGTGATGAAGATCGTTTCGCCGGACATTCTCCACAAGACCGAAGCCGGCGGCGTCATCGTCGGTCTCAAGACTACCGAAGAAGCCGAGAAGGCCTACGAGACCATTCTTTCCAACGCCAAGAAATATAAGTCCGATGCCAAGATCGAGGGCGTCCAGGTGCAGCAGATGCTGGCCGGCGGCACCGAGGTCATCGTCGGCTCGATCACCGACGGCTCGTTCGGCAAGCTCGTCGCCTTCGGCCTCGGCGGCGTGCTGGTCGAGGTGTTGAAGGACATCACCTTCCGCCTCGCGCCCGCGACCAAGGAGGACGCGCTCTCGATGCTCGACGGCATCCAGGCGCATGAGATTTTGAAGGGCGTGCGCGGCAGCGAGCCGGTGAATCGCAACGCCCTCGCCGAAATCATCGTCAAGGTGTCGCAGCTCGTCACTGATTTCCCCGAAATCGTCGAGCTCGACCTCAACCCGGTGTTCGCGACGGCGAAGGGCGCGACGGCAGCCGACGTCCGCATCGTCGTCGACTTCGCCTTCAAGCCGAAGCCGAAGCCGCGCCCGACCGAAGAGATCGTCACCGCGATGAACCGCATCATGCAGCCGAAGGCGGTCGCCGTGGTCGGCGCCTCCGCCGAGGACGGCAAGATCGGCAACTCCGTGATGAAGAACCTCATCAACGGCGGCTACAAGGGCGAGATCTATCCGATCCATCCCAAGGCCACCGAGATCCTCGGCTACAAGGCCTACAAGAGCGTCAAGGACGTGCCCGGCGTGATCGACGTCGCGGTGTTCGCGATCCCCGCCAAGTTCGTGGCTGCGGCGCTCATCGAGTGCGGCGAGAAGAAAATCCCGGGCGCGGTGCTGATCCCGTCGGGCTTCGCTGAAGCCGGCGCGCCGGAGCTGCAGGCCGAGATCGTCGAGGTCGGCAAGAAGTACGACATCCGCCTGATGGGGCCGAACATCTACGGCTTCTACTATACGCCCGCCAATCTCTGCGCGACTTTCTGTACTGCTTACGACGTCAAGGGCCATGCGGCGCTGTCGTCGCAGTCGGGCGGCATCGGCATGGCCATCATCGGCTTCTCGCGCTCAGCGAAAATGGGCGTCTCGGCGATCGTCGGTCTCGGCAACAAGTCCGACATCGATGAGGACGATCTGCTCGCCTTCTTCGAGCAGGATCCGAACACGAACCTGATCGCGCAACACTGCGAAGACCTCAAGGATGGTCGCGCCTTTGCGGAAGCGGCAAAACGCGTCTCCAAGAAGAAGCCGGTGGTGGTGCTCAAGGCCGGCCGCACCTCGGCCGGTGCCAAGGCGGCATCCTCGCACACCGGCGCGCTCGCCGGTAACGACCGCATCTACGAGGACGTGTTCAAGCAGTCCGGCGTGATCCGCGCTCGCTCCTTGCGCCAGCTGCTCGAATTCGCCCGTGGCGTGCCGGTGCTGCCGACGCCGAAGGGCGAGAACGTGCTGATCATCACCGGCGCCGGCGGCTCGGGCGTGCTGCTCTCGGACTCCTGCGTCGACAACGGCCTGTCGCTGATGTCGATGCCGCCGGATCTCGATGCGGCCTTCCGCAAGTTCATCCCGCCGTTCGGTGCGGCCGGAAATCCTGTGGATATCACCGGCGGCGAGCCGCCGATCACCTACGTCAACACCGTGAAGCTCGGCCTCTCGGACGAGCGCATCCACGCGCTGATCCTCGGCTACTGGCACACCATCGTCACCCCGCCGATGGTGTTCGCCCGCAACATGGTCGAGGTGAAGAAGGAGATGGAGGCCAAGGGTTTTGTGAAGCCGATGGTCGCGTCTCTGGCCGGCGACGTCGAGGTCGAGGAAGCCGCCGAATATCTCTACCAGAACGGCATTCCGGCCTACGCCTACTCGACGGAGCTGCCGGTCGAGGTGCTCGGCGCCAAGTACAAGTGGGCGCGCGGGGCAGGGCTGCTCTGAGCCGTCGTTCGCCTCTCCCCGCCCGCGGGGAGAGGCCGGGATTTGCGCAGCAAATTCCGGGTGAGGGGGACCCTCCACGAGTCTGACTGCCTCCGTCCTCGCGGAGACTCCCCTCACTCTGACCCTCTCAGCGCGAGCGAAACGCGTCGCGGCCCCACAGGCGGGGAGAGGAGAAGACTGAATGCAGGTCGCGATGAGCAAGAACGTGATCCGGCGCAAATCGCTCGAGCCCAAATCGGTCGCGGAAGCCGATCACGAGGGCCGCGACGGCGGCGTGCAGTCCGTTGACCGTGCGCTGTCGATCATCGAGACGCTGGCCGAGGACGACGAAGGTTATCGCCTTAGCGATCTCGCGATCCGCACCGGCCTGTCGGCGTCCACCGTGCACCGGCTACTCGCAACCCTCGAAAGCCGCCGTTTCGTGCAGTTCGACCGTGCCGAATCCAAATGGCATGTCGGCGTGCGCAGCTTCACCGTCGGCGCCAGCTTCGCGCGGCGGCGCAATTTCTCCGCGCAGGCGATTCCATACCTTCGCAAGCTGCGCGATCTCACCCGCGAGACGGCCAATCTCGCCGTGGTCGACGACGAGTTCATCATTGTGCTGACCCGCATGGAAAGCCGCGAGATCATGCGCTCCCTGACCAAGGTGGGCGGCCGCGTTCCCATGGTGACCTCCGGCGTCGGCAAGGCCGTGCTGGCGACCTATTCGGACGAGGACGTCGGCGCCGTCATCCGCCATCACGGCATGCCCCGCCTGACTGAGAAATCGATCGTCCGGCCGAGCGACCTGTTCAAGGAGCTCGAAAAGATTCGCAAGCAGGGCTATGCCCTCGACGATGAAGAGGCCTGCATGGGCCTGCGTTGCGTTGCAGCGGTGGTCTACAACGACTGCGCCGAGCCGCTCGCGGCGATTTCAGTCTCCGGCATGACCGGCCGGCTGACCGATCAGCGGTTGCCGGAGATCGGGCAAATCGTCCGGGATGTCGCTGCCGAACTGACGGCCGCGCTTGGCGGGGCGATCCCGGCGCCTCGCTGACCAAAAAAGCCCTGGGCGATGTCACTGGACAGTATCGGCCGTTTTGGCTGATATGCGACCAAACGACACAATGCGGCAAACGTCCGCATGAGCCTGGAGATGCCCCCATGTTTCGATTTCCCCCGCGCCTTGTCGGCGCAGCCGTCGCGCTGACCCTGGCGGCAGCCAATCCGGCCTTTGCCCAGCAACTCGAGCTCAAGCTGATGGCGCCGGCAGCTCCGGGCGGGGGCTGGGACCAGACCGCGCGCTCGATGCAGCAGGCGCTGGTGGCTTCGGGCGTCGCGCGCAGCGTGCAGGTCACCAACGTTCCCGGTGCAGGCGGCAGCGTCGGCATCGCGCAGTTCGTCAATGGCGCCAAGGGCGACGGCAACCAGATGATGGTCAGCGGCTTCGTCATGGCGGGCGCGCTCGCCATGAACAAGTCGCCGGTGACGCTGGAGCAGGTGACGCCGATTGCCCGCCTCACCGAGGAGATCCAGGTGATCGTGGTTCCCGCGAATTCGCCGATCAAGAATGCGCAGGATCTCGCCGCCGCGGTGAAGGCCGATATCGCCAGGGTCACCTTCGCCGGAGGCTCGGCCGGCGGTGTGGACCATGTGATGGCAGCCCTGTTCGCCGGCGCCGTCGGCGCCGATGCGAAGAAGATCAACTACATCCCGTTCTCCGGCGGCGGCGAGTCGCTGGCGGCGATTCTCGGCGGCAAGGTCACCGCGGGCATTTCGGGCCTGAGCGAATATGAAGGGCAGATCAAGTCCGGCAAGCTGCGCGCGATCGGCGTGACCTCGGAGAAGCGCATTGCCGGCAGTGACATCCCGACCTTCAAGGAGCAGGGCATCGACCTCGTGATTGCCAACTGGCGCTCGGTGGTCGCGCCTCCCGGCATCACGCCGGAGCAGCGCAAGACCTTGAGCGATGCGGTCGAGAAGATGGTGAAATCCGACGCCTGGAAGGAGATCCTCAAGCAGAAAGGCTGGGAGGATGCGTATCTCGGCGGCGACGCTTTCGCCGACTTCCTGAAGAAGGAAACGGCGCGCGTCACCGACGTGCTGAAATCGGTCGGCCTCGTCAAGTCATGACCTCAGGCGATCCTGCGCAGCCGCCGCGGCGCGTCGACCGCGCCGGCCTCGTTATCGCCGCGTTGCTCGCAGGGCTCGCCGCGGTGCTGGTCTGGGATGCGCGTGGCCTGCAATCCGCCGCGATGTACGGGATGGGGCCCGAGGCGATGCCGGTTGTGGTCGCCTCCGGCCTTGCCTTGCTTGCGATCGGCAGTTTCATCGACGCGCTACGTGGCAACCTGCCGGCGCGCGAGAGCGCCGATCCCGTTCCGGTGTTTCTGATCCTGGTCGGCTTGGCGCTGCTGATCGCGATCATCGGCTTCGGCGGCGGCTTCATCCTGGCGACGGCCGCGCTGTTCGTGACGACGTCGGCGGCGTTTGGACGCCGTGCCATCCTGGTCGACAGCATCATCGCCCTCGTGATGTCGACCGTCATCTATCTCGCGTTCGACCGCCTGTTGACGCTGAGCCTTCCGGCCGGGCCCCTGGAGCGACTGCTGTGATGGACACTTTTGCCGCGCTCGCCCACGGCATGGCGGTCGCCGTCCAGCCGATGAACCTGCTTTATGCGCTGATCGGCGTGTTCCTCGGCACGGCCGTCGGCGTGCTGCCGGGTATCGGCCCGGCGCTGACCGTCGCGCTGCTGCTGCCCGTCACCTACAAGCTCGACCCCGGCGGCTCGCTGATCATGTTCGCGGGCATCTATTACGGCGGCATGTATGGCGGATCGACCACGGCGATCCTGATCAACACGCCCGGCGAGAGCGCCTCGATGGCGACCGCGCTCGAAGGCAACAAGATGGCCAAGGCCGGCCGCGGTGGGCCGGCGCTCGCGACCTCCGCGATCGGCTCCTTCGTTGCCGGCACCATCGCCACCATCGGACTCGCCTTCCTTGCGCCGTGGCTGGTCGATTTCGCCGTGCGCTTCGGCCCAGAGGATTACTTCGCGCTGATGTGCGTTGCCTTCGTCACGGTGTCGGCGACCTTCGGAGATTCGCCGGTTCGTGGTCTGACCAGCCTGTTCATCGGCCTGACGCTGGGCCTCGTCGGCATCGACAAGCTGACCGGCCAGGCGCGGCTTGCGTTCGGCATCCCTGAGCTGCTCGACGGCGTCGAGGTGACGACGCTCGCGGTCGGCCTGTTCGCGGTGGGCGAGGCGCTCTATGTCGCATCGCGCCGTCACCATACCGAGGAGAAGCTCGAGCCGGTGCGCGGCTCGCTGTGGATGACGAAAGAAGACTGGAAGCGGTCGTGGAAACCGTGGCTGCGCGGCACCATGTTTGGCTTCCCGATCGGCGCCTTGCCTGCGGGTGGCGCCGAGATCCCGACCTTCCTGTCCTATTCGACCGAAAAGCGCCTGACCAAACACCCCGAAGAATTCGGCAAGGGTGCGATCGAAGGTGTGGCGGGCCCGGAAGCGGCCAACAACGCCTCCGCCGCCGGCACGCTGGTGCCGCTGCTCACGCTCGGGCTGCCGACCTCGGCGACCGCCGCGATGATGCTGGCGGGTTTCCAGCAATACGGCCTCAATCCGGGGCCGCTGCTGTTCGCCGAGCGGCCTGATCTCGTTTGGGGTCTGATCGCGAGCCTCTTCATCGCCAACTGCATGCTGCTGGTGCTCAACCTGCCGCTGGTTGGACTGTGGGTGCGCCTGCTCGCGATTCCGCAGCCCTGGCTCTATGCCGGCATCCTCGTCTTCGCGACCATGGGCACCATCGCCGCCAAGCCGTCGGTGGTGGAACTGTCGATGCTGGCCGGCTTCGGCGTGCTCGGCTTCTTGATGCGCCGGTTCGATTTTCCGATCGCTCCCGTGGTCGTCGGCCTGATCCTCGGCCCGATCGCCGAAAGCCAATTGCGTCGCGCACTCGCGATCAGCCTCGGCGATCCCATGACGCTGGTCCAAAGCCCGATCTCGGCGACGCTGCTGGCGGTGGCGTTGATCGCGCTGCTGGCGCCCTTCGTGCTGAAGGGGCTCGGGCGATTCAAGGCGAACGAGGATTAGCCGTTAAGACGCGCGCATGTTCTAATGCTGCGCCCATCCCGTGGAGAAATACCATGCCGTCGGAACTTCGCTCGCCCCGTCTGGCCGTCCTGATCGACGCCGACAATGCCTCTGCGAAGATCGCGGATGGACTTTTCGAGGAGATTGCCAAGATCGGCGAGGCCAGCGTCCGACGCATCTACGGCGACTTCTCCAATGCGCGTTCCAGGGGCTGGGCCGACATTCTGTCGAAGCACGCCATCATCCCGCAGCAGCAGTTCGCTTATACGACGGGAAAGAATGCGTCCGACATAACCCTGGTCATCGACGCGATGGACCTGCTTCACAGCGGCCGGTTCGACGGCTTCTGTCTGGTGTCTTCCGACAGCGACTTTACCCGTCTCGCCGCCCGCATCCGGGAGCAGGGCGTCGACGTCTTCGGGTTCGGCGAGCAGAAGACGCCGGAAAGCTTCAGGCAGGCCTGCAGGAGATTCGTCTATACTGAGAACCTGCTTGCTGCCCCGGCGAACACCCAGGATGCCGCCACGAGGTCGGCGCCGCTTCAGCCGCCCGATGCCGCCACGCCCATCATCAAGAAGGTGATCACCCAGATGGAGAGCGAGGACGGCTGGGTCGCCCTTGGTGAAGTCGGACGGCAGCTCGCCAATCTGGCTTCTGATTTCGATCCGAGGACGTTCGGCTTTCGCAAGTTGAGCGACCTCGTGCGAAAGACGAATGCGTTCGAGATCGATGAGCAAAAAGGCCGGTCGATGCGCATTCGGGTCAAGCCCACTGCCGCACCGCCGAGGCGAAGGCGGAACCCGCGCAGGGCTTCGGGCGTGGGAGCAGCAGGTGCTTCGGCGCCGAAGACGTAAGCAGGTCCTGCCGCTATATTTGAGCTTGCCCGGGGTGGGGTCGGGCGTAACCATCGCTCGGCCGTAACGTCACCAGAGAGCGCCGATGACCAGACTCACCCGTTTCTCCGTTGCGCCGCTGCACAGCATGACGCGTCGCCTCGCCGACGTCGCCTCGGCGCGCGTTGCGCCCGATCTCGTCGTCACGGGAGCCCGGGTGCTCTCGACCTATTCGGAGCGCATCCATCCGGGCCGCGAGGTCTGGATCACCGGCGGCCGCATCGCTGCGGTGAAGCCGGCCGGCACGGCGAAGAAGGTCTGGAGCGGCGTGCCGCTCTATGACGCGGCCGGCGGCATCATCGCGCCGGGGCTGGTCGATCCGCACATCCACATCGAATCCTCGATGGTGACGGCCTGTGCCTACGCGGAAGCTGCGCTGCTCAACGGAACCACCACGATCTTCTGCGACAGCCACGAGATCGGCAACGTCATGGACGTCGCCGGCGTCGAGGCGATGCTGGAGGACGCACGCGAGGCGCCGCTCTCGATCTTCTTGACGGTGCCCAGCACGGTGCCAGCTACGTCCGCGGAACTGGAAACCGCCGGCGGCGACCTCACGCCGGACAAGATCGCGGGCCTGTTCGATCGCTGGCCTGAGGCGGTCGCACTCGGCGAAAAGATGGATTTCGTGCCAGTCACCATGGGCGACGAGCGCAGCCATGCCATCCTGGCGGCCGCGTTGAAGCGTGGACGGCCGGTGTCCGGCCATGTCTACGGCCGCGAGTTCGTCGCCGCCTATGCGGCGAGCGGCGTCACCGATACCCATGAGGCGATCGACCGCGACATCGCTGACGATCTGCTCGACGCCGGCGTCTGGGTGTTCTTGCGCGGCGGCCCGCCGACGACGCCCTGGCATTCGCTGCCGCAGGCGATCCGCACGATCACCGAACTCGGGGCCTCGCACAAGCGCACGGCGGTCTGCACAGATGATCGCGATGCCGACGATCTGCTGCTGTTCGGTCTCGACTGCGTGGTGCGCGAGGCGGTGAAGGCGGGGATGTCGCCGGAGCAGGCCTGGTCGATGGGCTCGCTGCATGGCGCGACCCGCTTCGGCATGGATGGCGACATCGGCGGACTCGGCGGCGGCCGCCGCGCCGATCTCGTGCTGATGGACGACCAGCTCAAGCCGCAATGCACCTGGTACGGTGGCGAGCTCGTGGTCGAGAACCGCAAGATCACCGGGCTTCTCGATCAGGCCTTGTCGCAACGCTATCAATATCCGAGGGCCGCCTACGCCACGGTGAAGCTTCCGGAGAAGTTGAAGCTGACGCCGGAGCTGCCGACGAAGGCCTGCACCGTCAACGCGATCAAGACCGCGTTGCCCGGCATCATGCTGATCCATGAGAAGGTCGCGATCGAACCTGCAAAGGATTGGCCATCCCTGTTCGCCCGCTACGGACTTTGCTTCGTCACGGTCGTCGAGCGCCACGGCAAGTCGGCCGGCAATGTCGCCCATGGCCTTCTCAAGGATTTCGGCCTGAAGCGCGGCGCGGTCGCTTCCAGCGTCGGGCACGACAGTCACAACCTCATTGTCGCCGGCACCAACGAGAAGAACGACATGCAGGTCGCCATCGCCGCGATCAAGGAGCATCAGGGCGGCGTGTGCGTCGTCGCCGACGGCAAGGTGAGGGCGCTGGTTCCGCTGCCCATCGCCGGGCTGCTCTCCGACAAGCGCGTCACCGAAGTGGCGGAAGAAATGAAGGTGCTGAAGAAGGAATGGGCGGAGGCCGGCTGCACCATCCCCTACATGGGCTTCAATTTGATTCCGCTATCGGTCATTCCGGAAATTCGCATCACCGACAAGGGTCTCGTGCTGGTGCCGCAGATGGAGCTGGCGCCGCTGTTCGAGTGATCCGCTTTCACGCATTCCTCGATATAACCGATTGAGACCGCCGTGATTTTTCCGCGGCTGCCGCATCGTGGAAAATAAAACCGATCTCGTTGAGATCGGCTTCTGCGCAACCGATGATCTCGCTCACTGACGCAACTGAAGCGAGGTCCGATATGGCGAAGATGCGAGCCGTCGATGCAGCCGTGCGTGTCCTGGAGAAGGAAGGCATCTCGACTGCCTTCGGGGTCCCAGGGGCCGCGATCAACCCGCTTTACTCGGCGCTCAGGAAGCGCGGTTCGATCCGCCACATCCTGGCGCGGCATGTCGAGGGCGCCTCGCACATGGCGGAAGGATATACGCGGGCCAAGGCCGGCAATATCGGCGTCTGCATCGGCACCTCGGGGCCGGCCGGCACCGACATGATCACCGGGCTCTATTCCGCGATCGCCGATTCCATCCCGATCCTCTGCATCACCGGACAGGCGCCCCGGGCGCGGCTGTACAAGGAGGACTTCCAGGCGGTCGATATCGAGTCGATCGCAAAGCCCGTGACCAAATGGGCGGTGACGGTGCGCGAACCCGCGCTGGTGCCGCGCGTGTTCAGCCAGGCTTTTCACGTGATGCGCTCGGGCAGGCCAGGGCCAGTGTTGATCGACATGCCGCTCGACGTGCAACTCGCCGAGATCGAGTTCGACGACGAGACTTATGAGCCGCTGCCGGTCTACAAGCCCACTGCCACGCGCAAGCAGGTCGAGAAGGCGCTGGAGATGCTGAACGCGGCTGAGCGGCCGCTGATCGTCGCCGGCGGAGGCATCATCAATGCCGATGCCTCGGATCTGCTGGTCGAGTTTGCCGAGATCACCAACGTGCCCGTCGTCCCGACGCTGATGGGATGGGGCGCGATCCCCGACGACCATGTGCTGATGGCCGGCATGGTGGGGCTTCAGACCAGCCACCGCTACGGCAACGCCGCGCTGCTGGAATCCGACTTCGTGCTTGGTATCGGCAACCGCTGGGCCAACCGCCACACCGGCTCGGTCGAGACCTACACCAAGGGCCGCACCTTCGTGCATGTCGATATCGAACCGACGCAGATCGGGCGCGTGTTCAATCCCGATCTCGGCATCGTCTCGGATGCGAAGGCCGCACTCGAACTGTTCGTCGCCGTCGCCAGGGAGTGGCGCCGGTCAGGCAGGCTTCGCGAGCGCCAGGCGTGGCCCGCTTCCTGCCGCGATCGCAAGAAGACGATGCTGCGCAAGAGCCATTTCGACAACGTGCCGATCAAGCCGCAGCGCGTCTACGAGGAGATGAACAAGGCGTTCGGCCGCGACACCACTTATGTCACCGTGATCGGCCTGTCGCAGATCGCCGGCGCGCAATTCCTCGGCGTCTACAAGCCGCGCAACTGGATCAATGCCGGACAGGCGGGACCGCTCGGCTGGACGCTCCCCGCCGCGCTCGGCGTGCGTGCGGCGTGCCCGGATCGCGACATCGTCGCTCTCTCCGGCGACTACGACTTCCAGTTCATGATCGAGGAGCTCGCGGTCGGCGCGCAGTTCAATCTGCCCTACATCCACGTCGTCGTGAACAATTCCTATCTCGGCCTGATCCGCCAGGCCCAGCGCGGCTTCGAGATGGACTATCAAGTCCAGCTCTCGTTCGAGAACATCAATGCACCCGAGATCGGCGTCTACGGCGTCGACCATGTCGCAGTTGCCGAAGGCCTCGGCTGCAAGGCGATCCGCGTCACCCGCCCCGAGGACACGCAAGCGGCGTTTGCCACCGCGCGTGAATTGATGGCCAGGCATCGCGTGCCCGTGGTGGTCGAGTTCATCCTCGAACGCGTCACCAACATCGCGATGGGCACCGAGATCGACAACATCGTCGAGTTCGAGGAGGTGCTGGACCTTCCGCTCGACGAGGTCGAGCGGGCGCGCCCGGGCGTGCTGCAGCCGGCGGAATAGGGGAGCATCATGCCGAAGTTTGCCGCCAACCTCACCATGCTCTTCAACGAGATGTCGTTTCTCGACCGCTTTGCCGCTGCGAAGGCGGCGGGTTTCGCCGGCGTCGAATATCTCTTTCCCTATGATTTCGACAAGGCGCAGCTGCGCGAACAATTGGAGGCCCACGGGCTGACGCAGGTGCTGCACAATCTGCCGGCCGGCAATTGGGCGGCGGGCGAGCGGGGCATTGCCATCCTGCCCGATCGCGTCAGTGAATTCCGCGACGGCGTATTCCGCGCCATCGACTACGCCAAGGCGCTGGATTGCGAGCAGCTCAACTGCCTCGTCGGCATCGCGCCTGTCGATGCGGACCCGGGCCAGCTGAACGAGACCCTGGTCGGAAATTTGCGCTTTGCCGCCTCGACGCTGGCGCGGGAGAACATCAAGCTGTTGGTCGAGCCGATCAACACGCTCGACATTCCCGGCTTCTATCTCAACGGCACCGAGCAGGCGGTGCAGCTGATCTCGGAAGTGCGGTCGAATAACCTCTTCATCCAGTACGACATCTATCACATGCAGATCATGGAAGGCGACCTCGCTCGCACCATGCAGGAATACCTGCCTGAGATCGCCCACATCCAGCTCGCCGACAATCCCGGCCGCCACGAGCCCGGCACCGGCGAGATCAACTATCCCTTCCTGTTCCGCCATCTCGACGCGATCGGCTATCGCGGCTGGATCGGCTGCGAATACAAGCCCCGCACCACGACGCTCGAAGGCCTGTCCTGGCACGCCGCACAGACGTTCGAGACTTGAGACTGTAGCCAAGCCGACGGTGGGCCCCCTCTCCCGCTTGCGGGAGAGGGTTGGGGAGAGGGTATCTCCGCGGTGGGGTTCTTGCGGAGAAAATCCCAACGCGGACAGAACCCTCACCCGGCACTGCGTGCCGACCTCTCCCGCAAGCGGGAGAGGTGCACTGGGCAGGTGGATAGACTTACCAGAAACTTTCGCAGAGGAAACGAAGACATGATCGACATCGGTTTCATCGGACTTGGGACCATGGGACGGCCGATGGCCGGCCATCTCCTGGCCGCGGGCCATCGCGTTCTCCTGCATGACGTCGCGTCTGTTGCCCCCGAGCTGATTGCGGCGGGCGGCATTCCCTGCAACTCCGGCAAGCAGGTGGCGGAGGAGGCGGATGCGGTCATCATCATGGTGCCGGATACGCCGCATGTCGAAGCCGTGCTGTTCGGCGAGGACGGGGTCGCGAGCGGCATTTCAAAGGGCAAGATCGTGGTCGACATGAGCTCGATCTCTCCGCTGGCGACGAAGGAGTTTGCCAAGAGGATCGAGGCGCTCGGGGCGGGCTATCTCGACGCGCCGGTGTCGGGTGGGGAGGTCGGAGCGAAAGCTACGAGCCTCACCATCATGGTCGGCGGGCCGGAGCGGGCTTTTGGCACCATGAAGCCGATCTTCGACAAGATGGGCAAGAATGTCACGCATGTCGGGGCCAATGGCGACGGCCAGACGACGAAGGTCGCCAACCAGATCATCGTCGCGCTGACGATCGAGGCCGTGAGCGAAGCGCTTCTGTTCGCATCCAAGGCCGGTGCGAACCCAGCGCTGGTGCGCAAGGCGCTGATGGGCGGCTTCGCCTCGTCGCGGATTCTCGAAGTGCATGGCGAGCGCATGGTGAAGCGCAATTTCGATCCGGGCTTCCGCATCGAGCTGCACCAGAAGGATCTCAACCTCGCGCTCGAAGGCGCTCGCTCACTCGGCTTGTCGCTGCCGAGCACGGCAGTGGCACAGCAATTGTTCTCGTCCTGCGCGGCGCATGGCGGCAAGGCGTGGGATCATTCGGCGATGGTGCGGGCGCTGGAACTGATGGCGGGGCACGAGATCGCCGCAGCTTGATGTGTTACCGCGTAACAGTCTCCAGATTCTGGCGCTTCTTTGGCCGTAGGGAACCGGAACAATGCTCCCGCCCCGCGGTTGAAGGCGCAGGACAATCACTGGAGAGATAAGCATATGAAAACCCGTCTTGCGATTACGTTCGCTGCCGCCTCGCTTCTGGCGTCGAGCGCAGCCTTCGCTCAGTCAACGACCGCCCAGGGCGCCGCGGACGGCGCGCGCGCGGGGGGCGACATCGGCGGCCCGATCGGCGCGATGGTCGGCGGCACCGTTGGCGCGGCCGTCGGCGCCGGTCTCGAAATTCCGAATGCCGTGCTGGGCGGAATCCCGCGAAGCGATTCGGTCGTCGTGGAGGAGCGCGTTGTCGTCGGCGAGCCGCTGCCGCCCACCGTTGTGCTCCGCCCCGTGCCGAACTACACCGAGTATCGCTACGCGGTCGTGAACGATCGCCGCGTGATCGTCGAGCCGCGTACCCGACGCGTCGTCAAGATCATCGATTGATCGGCGGCAATCCAGGCGCTGACAGACAGGCCCTGCGGAGTGTCACTCCGCGGGGCCTTCGCTTGTCAGGGCAGTGCTGGTGCGAAAGCGCGTGAGCAGCCAATCGGCCGCTGCGGCGAGTGCAAAGCCGAGGCAGGCGGTGGCGGCATCGACCAGAAAATCCCCCATCCGCGCATGGCGGCCGGGTGCCCAAAATTGCATCAGCTCGAGTACGCCAATCAGCACGACCGCGGCCCCTGCGACCAGCAGACGTCGTCGCCCATAGGCGAGGCCGAACGCCAGTCCCACCAGAATGAAGGCGAGCGCATGTTCGCCGTCCTGGCCGAGATCGGAATGGGGCCTCAGGCCGGGGGGACCGAGAGTGGCGAAAGTGACGGCGGCCGCGAGCAGCCAGGCAATGGTACGCATGAAAAAGGACATTCCGACCGCTTAGCACGGATCTGGCGGGGTTGTCGCGAGGTCGGTATCAGATCGCCGTGTAGTTAATGACAAAATGTTAAAGTGGCTCGCGCACGCCGAGGCCGTGCATGAAGCGTTCCCGGATCTGCACGGGGTCGCGGCGGGTGGTGCCCACGCCCGGTTTGTCGTCGATCCGGACCGCGATCAGGCTCGGCTCGGTGGCAGCCATCGCATCGTCGACCAGCCGCTCGAAATCCTCCTCGTCCGCGGCCCAGGCGCTGTTGGCGAGGCCCGAGCCGATGGCGATGGCGACGATGTCGGCGACGTTCGCTGCCGGTGTCGGCTGCGCGCCGGTGATTTGATAGACGCCGTTGTCCATCACGATCATCGTCAGGTTTTTCGGCTTCAGGGCGGCAATGGTCGACAGCGCGCCGAGCTGCATCAGCAGCGAGCCGTCGCCTTCGAGTGCGAAGACGCGGCGACCGGGCTGCGCCAGCGCCACGCCGAGCGCGATCGGAAAGGCGAGCCCCATGCTGCCCAGCATGTAGAAATTCTGCGGGCGGTGGCCGGCTGCCCACAGATCGAAATTGGTGTTGCCGATGCCGCCGATCACGGCTTCGTCGTGCTTGAGCTTCGCGATGAGGCGCGAGGTGACGTCGAAGCGGTTCATCACCTTGGTGTTGCGCGTGTTCATGACCGGCCTCACTTGTCGAAGACCTTGCCGCCCGTGAGCAGCGGGTTGAGGATCAATGCCACCGGCGCCTGCGTGGTGACGGCCTGCCTGATCGAGCGGTCCGTGATGAATTCGAGCTCGTCGAGCCGGGTGATGGTGTGGTGCTCCAGCGCCAGCGAATCGAGTACCGGGCGCATGGTTCGGCAGACCAGCGACTGGCCGTAGTTGAACTCGCCGAGCGTGCCGCGCTCGGACACGAACATGATCAGCGGAATCTGGTAGGGCACCGCGAGCGAGGCCAGCACGTTGGCCAGCGTGGCAAAGCCGGAGGTCTGCATCAGCACCGCGCCGCGCCGTCCGCCCATCCAGGCGCCGGAGACGATGCCGACCGCCTCCTCCTCGCGGGCGGTGGCAAAGGTGGTGAAGAAGGGATCGGCGTGCAGGTTCTTGATCAGCGGCGTCAGCACCCGGTCGGGCACGTAGGGGACGAGGCTGATCTCGTTCCGCTTCAACGTTTGCAGGACGATGCCGTGCCAGCTTCCTTCGGAGCCTTGAGCCGCCTGGGGCGAGGTCCGTTGTTCCGCAATCGCCATTGCGTTCTCCCTTCAGCCGCGCCTGCTTCTTTCTGGCCGTCGCGGCGGCCCGCCGAACTTGACGCAGGCAGTGGGATTGTCAACATGTCCGCGCCGGCACCGTGATCTGCGCCAGAAGGCCTGCCGCGGCCGGCACCGCCGTGTCATAAGTGCGGCAATGAAGAAACGGGAGGAAGCAGCGGAGGGAGCGCGTCGCGCCGACCCTGCCGAGCCTCTCGCGAGCGAGCCGGAAGGGTCCTGATGTCCGTCAACAACAAGCGCGTCTTCTACGTCAAGTACCTCGCCAATCCGATCTACATCGACATTCTGAAGGCGCGGCCCGACGTCCGGCTCGATCGCATCGAGAACGAGAGCCCCGAAGATTTCTATGCGCCGATCCTGAGCGCGGCCCATGTCTACCAGATCGGCGCGGCCCGCGACGAACTGGCGCCGCATTTCCACGTCGATGCCGCCTTTCTGAAGCGGACGCCGAAATTGCTGCTGGTCTCCAGCAATGGCGCGGGCTTCGACCCTGTTGACGTCGAGGCCTGCACGGACGCGGGGGTGCTGGTCGTCAACCAGTCCGGCGGCAATGCCCATTCGGTTGCCGAGCATGCGCTGGCGATGATGTTGACGTTGTCCAAGCGCATCATCCAGTCGGATCGTCGCCTGCGCCGCGAGCTCGACGTCAACCGCAACGAACTCGTCGGCAACGAGGTCGAGGGCAAGACCGTCGGCATCGTCGGCCTCGGCAATGTCGGCCGGCGCATCGCCGCACTGTGCAAGGGCCTGCTCGGCATGACGGTACTGGCCTACGACCCGTATTTGTCGGGCGAGGTGATGGCGGAGCGGGGCGGGGAGAAGGTCGAGCTCGACGAGCTCCTGCGCCGAGCCGATTTCGTCTCGATCTCCTGCCCGCTGAACAAGGGCAGCCGGAACATGATCAGCGTGCGTGAATTCGCGCTGATGCAGCCGCATGCCTATTTCATCACCACGGCGCGCGGTTTCATCCACGACGAGGACGCGTTGCTTCAGGCGCTGCGCGACAAGCGCATTGCGGGTGCCGGCCTCGACGTCTGGTCCAAGGAGCCGCCGCCGCCGGAGCATCCGCTGCTCCAGTTCGACAACGTGCTGGCGAGCCCGCACACGGCAGGCGTCACCATCGAGGCGCGCCAGAACATGGGCCGCATCGCCGCCGAGCAGGTGCTGGATGTGCTCGACGGCAAGCGCCCGCCGCGCATCATCAATCCCGAAGTCTGGCCGCGCTATGCGGAGCGCTTCAAGCAGGCTTTTGGTGTGACGCCCGGGTAAGGGGCCGGCCGCGCCAAGTTGGATGCGCTTCGATCATTGGTTACCACGTTGGAAAGCCAAAGCGCCGCATCTTATCGACCGGGTAAGTGAACGCGTATCACTTGTCCTGTAGTTGAAAGTCCATGAGCATCTTTTCGATCGCGACATCCGGACTTTCTGCGGCAAGTTTGCGCGTAAACGTGGCCGCGAGCAATATCGCCAACGTCCGCACGACCGGGCCGCTGCCAGCATCAGGCGGATCTGCCACGTCGGCCGATGCAGCCAGCTTGAGCACGAGCTCGACTTATCCCGCGGCTTATGTGCCGTTGCGCGTCGATCAGGTCGACCAATCGAGTGGCTCGATGCCAGGCGGTACGAAAGCGGCCGTGTCGACGGTTTCGCCGAGCTATATCGCACAATCCGACCCGGGCGCCCCCTTCGCAAACCAGGACGGCCTGGTCGCGGCGCCGAATGTCGATATCACCCGCGAATTCGTTGAGCTGGCGGCCGCAAAGTACAGCTTCATCGCCAATGCGAAGGTCATTCAGGCCTACTCGGAAACGACGGAGTCGCTGCTCGACATCACGACGTGATGGCTGATGTCGGCTCTGTCCGCCTGCCTTCGCTCGTCCGCCTCCACCGGCGAGATGCCAAGGGCAGGGCGCTACCCGAACCTGGTGCCGAGCTGCTTGAACACGGCCTCGCAGGTCATGAGGTCGAGATGGCCGCCGCCCGCGTTCTTGAAGAAGGTGATGTCGGACGGTGAGGCGCGTCCCTGCGCGCTGCCGCTGGCGAGATCGTAGAGATCGCCGAGGACATCGGCCTCGCTGATCGCACCGCTGGCGATCGGCTGCAGGATGTCGCCGACGCCATGGAAGGCCGATTCCCGCCGGTCCACGAAGACGCGCGACAACCTGGCGGCATCGTCGTCAGCCTCGCGCGTTTGCGGCGTGTAGCCGCCGACCAGGTCCAGATGCGTGCCCGGCCGCAAGTTTCGGCCCTTGATCAGCGGTTGATGCGCGCGGGTGCAGGTGGTGATCACGTCAGCCTCTCGCGTCGCCGCGTCGAGATCCGTGATCGTCTCGGCCTTGACACCGTCCTTCGCCAAACGCCGAGCGAGATCGGCGGCCCGTTCCGGGCTCCGATTCCAGATCAGCACGCGCTCGAGCGACGGTCGCACGGTACGATGCCCCCGGATCAGCCACTCGGACATCTCCCCGGCACCGGCGCAAAGCAGTGTCTCGGGACTGGGCGGGGCGAGCAGCTTCGTGCCCAGCGCGGAGTCGGCAGCGGTGCGCCAGTGCGTGATCTCGGTTCCGTCCATCGCCGCCAGCGGCTTCCCGTTGGTGCCGTCGAACAGCACGCACACCGCCTGCACGGCCGGCATCTTGCCCTCCGCCAGATTGGCCGGGAAGCTGGTGAACATCTTGCTCGCCATGTAGCGGCCGGGATCGACGGCACTGCGGACGACGTATTGCGCCCCCTCGCCGCCGAGAAAGGCGTCCAGGACTTCCATCTTCGGCCGGCGATGGGCCTCCTCCAGCGCGGCAATAAGAATCGGAAACGTCAGAACTTTCGTGACTTCGGTGTCGGAGACAAAGTGCAAGGCAAGATCCTCATGGGGGCGGCCGGTATTCCGGCTTATCCCCGGCCGGCAGGTTCCGCAATGGATTGTCCTTTCCGCCTTGATCCGCGTCAAAATCTCCTTCCCCGCTCCGCCCTAAATGGGACTAGAGTGCTGCGAGGGCAGCAGGAGGTCCCATGGCTACTTATGTCGTCAGGTTCATGAAGAACGTGCTCGGCGAATACGGCCGACAGAGCGAGGTTTGTCAGGGTACGCTCGAGATCGATGCCGCCGACGAGAATGAGGCCAAGGAGCGGGCGAAAGCGAGATTCTGCAAGGAACAGGCATTGCATGACTGGTCGCTGCATGCCGACCGCATCCATGTGAGACCGGCCGACTTTCCGTCGTAAGGGCTACCGGCCCGGCGTCATGATGGGCGGAGGTGTTGTCGTCCCGGCGCCGAGCGATCGCTGCACCATCACGGTGTCGGACCAGCGGCCGTGGCGATAGGCGACGCCGCAAAGCAGGCCGGCGCGCGTGAAGCCGAATTTCTCGTGCAATGTCAGCGAGGGCGCGTTGTCGGCATCGATGTAGCCGATCATCTGGCGGAAGCCGGCCGCCGCACAGGCATCGATCAATTCCTGGAGCAACAGCCGTCCGACTCCGCGGCCGAGATGCGCGTGGTGGACGTAGATCGAGTGCTTGGCCGTGTATCGGTAGGCGGGACGCTTGCGGAACAGCACGGCATAGGCATAGCCGACGACCTCGCCGCGATAGGTCGCGACCAGATGCGGCAGGCGGGTCTGCTTCAGGTTCTTGCGCCGCTCGCGCAAATCATCCGGCTCAGGGGCGCCGGTTCCCTCGACGTCGCGCGGCACACCGTTGCGAACGTGATGGCGATAGATCGCCAGCATCGCTTCGACATCGCTTTCGCGTGACGGCCTGACCAGAACGGGCTCGTCACTCGCGCGCGCAGCTGTTTCGTTCATCGGCACTACTCGGCGACCACGTAAGTGTAGAGCCCGATGCGCCCGTTCGCATCGACCTCCTTGTAGACCCCCTGGATCTCGACGTCGAAGCCCGGGAACGTGTTGAAGCAGGCCTCGAACATCTTGAGATAATCGATCATGGGTTTGGCCCGCTCCGTCAGTCGCTCGCCGGGCACGATGGTGGCGATGCCGGGCGGATAGACCACGAAGGGTGTGGTGGCGATGCGGCCGGCGATCGCCTCGATCGGCAGATAGTCGACATCGTTGCGGAACAGATAGCGCGCGGCATCGCGGGGCGACATCGCGATCTCGGGCATGTGCTCGGGCATGAACTGCCGAGCCTGGAGTGCACTGACGTCGGCGGCGCGGAAGAAGCGGTGCATCTCGCCGCAGAGATCGCGCAGGCGCACGCCTGCGTAGCGCGCCCGTCGCCGCTGATGGAATTCCGGGATCGCGTCGGCCAGCAGCGCATTGTCGTCATGCAGCCTCTTGAACGCGACGAGGCCGGAGATCAGCGTGCCGGCCTTGCTCGCCTCGACGCCGGGCGTGAGCAGGAAGAGCAGGGAGTTGAGGTCGTTCTTCTCGGGGACGATGCGGTTTTCGCGCAAGTATTGCGCGACCACCGGTGCGGGAATGCCGTGCTCGGCATAGGCACCGGTCGCACGATCGAATCCGGGGGTGAGCAAGGTCAGCTTGTTCGGATCGGTCATGGCAAAGCCTTCCGCGAGATCGGGAAAGCCGTGCCAGTTGGTGTCCGGAGAGAGCTGCCACAGCGCGGGATTGGTCGCGAGCTCGTCGGTGGAGAGCGTCTCCCAGGCGACGTTGTGCGCGGCGACGGGGCGGCCGACATCGGGAATGGCGACCCGATCGGGAACGAAGGGCTCGAAGAACCAGCGCCGCTCCGGATTTTGCTCCTTCTCCTCGAACTCCCGGCGCATCGCCCGGATCTTCTTGCGCAGCTCGATGCCGAGCCGGATCGTGTCGTCCCACAGCACTTCGCCGGAGCGACCCTTCATCATCTGCGCACCGACGTCGAGCGAGGCGAACAGCGGATAGAAGGGGGACGTCGATGCGTGCTGCATGAAGCTCTCGTTGAAGCGGCGATGCTCGACGCGGCGCTTCTGGCCACGGATGTGACGATCCTTGATGTGGATCTGCGAGGCCTGCGAGAAGCTCGCCAGCTGCTTGTGGGTCGATTGGGTCGCGATGATGCCGGGGGCCTCGGGTGGAAGATTGGCCAGCCCCATGGCGAAGCGGCCGGCATAGAGCGGATGGAATTTCATGAAGCCGGCCCAGGCCTCGTCGAACAGGATGTATTCGCAGAGATGGCCGATGCGTTTCAGGATCATCTCGGCGCTGTGGATCGAGCCGTCATAGGTGCATTGCTCAACCACGGCGACGCGGAACGGACGCTCCTTGCGCCAGGCGTCGCGGTCCCCGACCAGCGGATGGTTGCGGATGGCCTCGCGCAAGGCCTTCTCGTCGAGCATGTCCCAGCGCATCGGGCCGATCAGGCCCCAGGCATTGCGGACGGTCGGGACGTAGATGGGGACGCCACCACTGATCATCAGAGCGCCGTGATGGGCGGCCTTGTGGTTGTTGCGGTCGAACAGCACGAGGTCACCGTCGGTGACGAGGGCGCCGAGCGCGACCTTGTTCGACGTCGAGGTGCCGTTGAGCACGAAATAGGTCTTTTCGGCGCCGAAGATCTGGGCCGCTTCCTTCTGCGCCTTCAGCGCCGGGCCTTCATGGGTGAGGAGGTCACCGAGATCGAGCACGGAATTGTCGAGGTCGTCACGGAACACGGATTCGCCGAGATGCTCGACGAACACGCGTCCGATCGGGCTGCGGTTGTAGAACACGCCGCCGTTATGGCCTGGACAGGTCCAGAGCTGGTTGCCTTCCTCGGCATAGTCGACCAGCGCGCCGAAGAACGGGGTCTTCAGCGTCTCGGCATATTGCTTGAGACGGCTGATCAGGTTCTTGGCAATGAAGGGCGGCGTCTCCTCGGACAGAAAGACATAGCCGTCGATGAAATCGAGCACCTCGACCGGCAGATCCTCGAACCGCTTGCGACGGATCAGGAGGATGATGGGAAAGTCGAGGCCCCGGCGGCGCATCAGATTGATCAGCGCCGAGGTCTTGCCCTCGAGGCCCTTCTTGCCCCAGTCCACCACCATGCAGCCGATCGCCGCATCGGTCTGCACCGCCATCTCGGCATCCTCCAGCTTGCGGGCCCGGACCACCTCGAATCCGGAGCGCTGGATCTCCTCGATGATCTGGTTGAAGCGAACGCCTTCGAGGTCGTCGCTATCGAACATGGGTGCGGCAAACAGGAAGTTGAAGCGCTTGAAATAGTCCATGTCGAGTCCCGAATGTGGCAGAGACACAGCTCTCGGCACATTCGATGACAGTTGGATGACACGCCCGAGTGCCGCGGGAATGTTCGAGTGTTTGCGGCTTCAGTCCATCAGCTTGTCCAGCGTGATCGGGAAGCGCCGGATGCGCTTGCCGGTGGCATGATAGACGGCGTTTGCAATCGCCGCAGGCACGCCGACGATGCCGATCTCGCCGAGACCCTTGATACCCATCCTGTTGATCCGGCTGTCGGGCTCATCGACGAAAATGACGTCGATATCGTGAATGTCGGCGTTCACGGGAATGTGGTACTCGGCGATGTTCGCGTTCATAATGCGGCCGAAGCGGTGATCCATCATCGTCTCCTCGTGCAGTGCCATCCCGATCCCCCAGACCACGCTGCCCATGATCTGGCTGCGGCCCGTCTTGGTGTTCAGGATGCGGCCGGCAGCCACCGCGCTCACGACCCGCGTGACGCGGATCACGCCGAGCTCCTCGTCGACCTTCACCTCGGCGAAGACCGCCGAATGCGTGTTGCGGGCATGCGATTTGTCCTCCGCGAACTGATTGAGCTTCTCCTTTTCGATCCGCTCGAGCTTTCCGTGGCGCATGACATCCGCAATCGGGACGGCAGCCCCGTCCTTGCCGTTGCTGGCGATCATCCCGTCGACCAGGGTCGCGTTGGCGGCGTCGAGGTCGGCGAGCGGCGAGCCCGGCATTGCCTTTGCTAGACGTGCGAGCTCCTGGCGAATGTCTTCGGCCGCTCCCAGCACGGCATGCGCGCTGGACGCCGCCATCCAGGAGCCGCCCTCGACAGGGGCTTGCGGCAAGGTCGAGTCGGCGAGCCTGACGCTGATGTTCTCGATCGGCAGCCCAAGAGCATCGGCCGCTACCTGCGCCACGATGGTGTATGTGCCGGTGCCGATATCGGACGCAGCGCAGGAGACCTCGGCATGGCCGTTGGCCGTCAGCACGATCCGGACGGCGACCGGCATCTGCAGCGCCTCCCACACCCCCGTCGCCATGCCCCAGCCGACCAGTTCCTTGCCGTCGCGCATGGACCGCGGGGCGAGGGTGCGCCGGGCCCAGCCGAAGGCTTCCGCGCCGCGGGCGTAGCATTCCCGCAACTGCTTGCTGGTGTAGGGGAGGTCTTCGCTCTGGTCGCGATCCGAGTAGCACTTCAGGCGCAGCTCGATCGGATCCAGCTTCAGCGCGACGGCCAGTTCGTCCATGGCGCATTCGAGCGCCAAGACGCCCGTTGCTGCGCCCGGCGCGCGCATGTCGCAGGGCGTCGAGACGTCGAGGTCGACCAGCTTGTGGGAAAAGTGGCTGTTGGGGCTCTTGTAAAGCTGCTCGGCCCAGCCGGCGTCATTGCGCGAAAAATCCTCGTAGCGTGAGGTCACGGCAATCGCTTCGTGGCTGACGGCATCAAGCGTGCCGTCGGGCCTTGCCCCGAGCGCGACATGCTCGATGGTCATCGGTCGATAGCCCAGCCCATACATCTGCTGCCGTGTCAGCACGACGCGGACGGAGCGCTTGAGTGCGAGGGCGGCCAGCGTCGCCAGCACGACCTGGTATTGCGGCCGCAGGCCGGAACCGAATGCGCCGCCGACATAGGGCGAAAGCACGCGGATCTCCTCAGACTTCTTGTCAAACACGCCGCAGAGGAACTTCTGCACGTTCTGGACACCTTGCGTCTTGTCGTAGACCGTGAGCTTGCCGTCGCCTTCCCAGACCGCCGTCGTCGCATAGAGCTCCATCGGATTGTGATGCTCGGTCGGAATGAGGTAGTCCGCTTCGTGCCGCAGGGGTGCGGCCGCAAGCGCCGCTTTGGCGTCGCCGCGGGGCTTGTGCGGCTTGTCCATCTCGCGGGCACTGCCGCGCTCGGCCTCGAGATCGGTTGCAAACCCATCCTGCTCGTAGTCGATCCGCACCAGCGTTGCGGCGAACTTCGCGGTCTCCCATTCTTCCGCAATGACGAGAGCAATCGGCTGCCCGTTGAACCTGATCAAGTCGTCGTATAGCGGCCGGAACGGCGAACCCTCCGGGGCCACCTCGTCCTTCCAGGCCTCGTCCTTGTCGGCGAGGGAAGGACGATTGGCGTGCGTGAGCACGTCGAGCACTCCGGCCACCTTCAGCGCCTCGCTGGTGTCGAGCCGCACGATACGACCGCGCGGTATGGTGGCCTCCACCACGAAACCATGGACCAGGCCCTCGGCGGTGAACTCGCCGGCATATTTCGCAGCTCCAGTGACCTTGGCCCGGCCGTCGACGCGCGACGTTGGTGTTCCGACATAGGCGTTCATCGGGCCCTCATGCGATCTTCTTGTGAGCTTGTGATTGCGGTGTGGCGCTTGTGGCCTGGATCAGCGTACGCACGACGGCTCGGCGCGCGAGCTCGATCTTGAATCCGTTGTGCGAGCGAGCGGTTGCTCCCTGCAGCAGCAGATCGGCGGCGCGCCCGAAATGATCCGGTGTTGCCGCCTGGCCGCGCAGTGCCGCTTCGGCTTCGGGACTTCGCCAGGGCTTGTGAGCAACGCCGCCGAGCGCCAGGCGCGCTTCGCTGATCGCGTTGCCTTCCAGCTCGAGCGCGGCTGCGACCGAGACCAAGGCGAAGGCGTAGGACAGGCGGTCGCGGATCTTCAGGTAGCTGTAGTTCCGGGCAAAACCCTGCGGCGGCAGCTCGATTGCGGTGATGATCTCGCCGCTGCCGAGATTCGTATCGAGGTGAGGCTTGTCGTCAGGAAGCCGATGGAAATCCGTCAGCGCGATGGTGCGCTGACCGCTGGCGCCTGCGATGTGCACGAGCGCGCCGAGTGCGGCCAGCGCCACGCTCATGTCGGATGGATTGGTCGCGATGCAGGACGTGCTGGTGCCGAGGATTGCATGGTTCCGGTTGAGGCCATCGCGTGCCGAGCAGCCCGTACCGGGACTTCGCTTGTTGCAAGGCGTCGTCGTGTCATAGAAGTAGGCGCAGCGCGTTCGCTGCATCAGATTTCCGCCGACCGAGGCCATGTTTCGCAGTTGCGCGGAGGCACCTGCCAGGATGGCGCTGGCGAGCAGAGGATAGCGCTGCTCGATCAGCGGATGGTAGGCGAGATCCGAATTCGGCACCAAGGCGCCGATGCGCAGGCCGCCGTCGGCGGTCTCCTCGATGTCGCGGAGCGGCAGGCGGGAAATGTCGATCAGCCGGGAGGGCCGTTCGACGTTCTCTTTCATCAGGTCGATCAGGTTGGTGCCGCCGGCAATCAGCTTCGCGCTTGGATCGGCGGCGAGCAGGCGAATGGCGTCGGCAACGTCGCTTGCGCGGGAATACTGGAAGTTGTTCATGACCGGCTCATTGCCTGTTCGATCGCAGCCACGATGTTGGGGTAGGCGCCGCACCGGCAGAGATTTCCGCTCATCAGCTCCCGGATCTCGTCGGTATCCCGCGCACGGCCTTCGGCCAGCAGGCCGGCCGCCGAGCAAATCTGTCCCGGCGTACAATAGCCGCACTGAAAGGCGTCATGGTCGATGAAGGCCTGTTGCAGGGGATGCAGCGCGCCGTCCTTGGCAAGGCCTTCAATCGTCGTGATCTCAGCGCCATCCTTCATGACAGCGAGGGTCAGGCAGGAGTTGACCCGTCGTCCGTCGATCAGCACGGTACAGGCGCCGCATTGGCCGTGATCGCAGCCCTTCTTGGTGCCGGTCAACTCCAGGCGGTCACGCAGGGCATCCAGAAGCGTGGTCCACGGCACGACCTCGAGTGTGCGCCTTGCGCCATTGACGACGAGGTTGATCGGAATGCGTTCGGGGATCTGATCCGTGATGTCGGCCATGGTCTGTTCCCTGCGGAAAGGCCGAGCTGGGCAATCGTGGATGTGACGCGAGGGTGCATTGCCGCCGCTGGCCAATAGCGCCCAACGGATGACGGGCTGCTTGGTTCCCGACCGGTTCTCCGGTCGGGCGGACGAGGTCAGCGCTTGGTCTCGCCGAACACCACGGTCGGCACCGCGCGGTTGACGATCTCGCGCAGCGCGAAGCTCGATTGCACGCGCGCGACGCGGGGCAGGCGGGACAGCTCGGTGCGGTGGATCCGCTCGAAATCCTGGATATCGCGGGCGAGCACGATCAGGATGTAGTCGTCGGTGCCCGACATCAGGAAGCAGCGCACGACTGAGGGGCATTTCACCACCTCCGCCTCGAACGCCTTCAGCGCATCGTCGCTCTGGCTCTCCAGCGCGATGCGAACCAGCACGGTGGTGGTGAGGCCGAACTGGGCGAGGTCGAGCGTGGCTTGGTAGCCCTGGATGTAGCCGTCGTCCTCCAGCGCCTTCTGCCGCCGCGCCAGCGCCGTGCTCGACAGGCCGATCTTGTTGGCAAGCTCGGTGTGGCTGGCCCGCGCATTGGTCGTGAGTTCCGCGAGGATCGCGAGGTCTTTCCGGTCGAGGGCCAAGGTTTCGTTTCCAGCGTGAAAGGGCACTTTTGCGCCGGAAACCGGCGCGCGCGTGCCGAACCTAGCGGATATTTGCACGAAACCAAACGGGCGCCGTCGCTACGATGAATGAGCGGAATCAGTGCGTTGGCAAGGGAGCTCGGGATGCGCGTCGGTGTGCCCAAGGAGATCAAGGTGCAGGAATATCGCGTCGGGCTCACCCCGGGCGCCGTCCGCGAGTATGTCGCCGCCGGGCACCAGGTGACGGTCGAGACCGGCGCCGGAAGTGGCATCGGCGCGTCCGACGAGGTGTATCGACGGGCAGGGGCGTCCATTGCCGAGACCGCCCGCGAGATCTTTGCCAAGTCGGACATGATCGTGAAGGTCAAGGAGCCGCAGAAGAGCGAATGGGCCCAGCTCCGCGAAAGCCAGATCCTGTTCACTTATCTTCATCTTGCGCCGGATCCGGAGCAGGCCAGGGGCCTGATCGACTCCGGCTGCATCGCGATCGCCTATGAAACCGTCACGGACGCGAGCGGTCACCTCCCGCTGCTCGCCCCGATGAGCGAAGTCGCCGGCCGCCTCGCCATCGAGGCCGCCGGCGCCGCGCTCAAGCGCTCGGCCGGCGGCCGCGGCTTGCTCCTGGGCGGCGTGCCGGGCGTGCAGCCGGCGCGCGTCGTCGTGCTCGGCGGCGGCGTGGTCGGAACGCAGGCTGCGCGCATGGCCGCCGGCCTCGGTGCCGAGGTCACCGTGATCGACCGCTCGATTCCGCGCTTGCGCGAGCTGGACGATCTCTTTGCCGGACGCGTGCGCACGCGTTTCTCGACCATTGAATCGGTCGAGGACGAGGTGTTCGCGGCCGACGTCGTGATCGGTGCAGTGCTGGTGCCGGGCGCCAGTGCGCCGAAGCTCGTCACGCGCGCCATGCTGAAATCGATGCGGCCGGGGGCCGTGCTGGTCGACGTCGCGATCGACCAGGGCGGTTGCTTCGAGACCTCTCATCCGACCACGCACGCCGAGCCGACCTACGAGGTCGACGGCGTCGTGCACTATTGCGTCGCGAACATGCCGGGCGCGGTGCCGGTGACCTCGAGTCAGGCGCTGAACAATGCGACGCTGCCGTTCGGACTGATGCTCGCAAACAAGGGGTTTGCGGCGGTGCTGGAGAACCCGCATTTGCGTAACGGCCTGAACGTGCATCGCGGCCGGATTACGAACAAGGCGGTGGCAGAGAGCCTCGGGCTGGAGTTCGCCCCCGTTGGGAGCGAGCTGGCGGCGTAAAGGCCGCCCTCGCAATGACGATGTGGGTCGAGCGCAACTTGAGCGTCGGCCACCGTGTGCCAACAGATGGCTTCACGCCTTCGTCAGCTTGTACTGCCCCAAATCGGGGTCATGCGTCATGCGCCAATAATCGACGAAACGCCACGGCATCGCCGAGAACACGCGGCCACTGCTGTTGCGGTAGTAGGTGCTCATGCCCGGATGGGTCCAGATCATCGCCTCGTGCTCGGCATCGACCTTGCGGACGTACTCGTCGAGCACGTCCTGACGGACATCGATCGCGGCGATGTCCCGTTCGATCATGTCGACGAGACATGTCGAGATGTAGCGGCTCTGGCATTCCGACTGGAATATGACGCTGCCGCCATGGGCCGGCCCTGAATTGGGACCCAGCATGCAGAAGAAGTTTGGAAAGCCCGGCACGGTGAGGCCGAGGAACGCGGTCGGATTGTCGTTGGTCCAGGCTTCACGCAGATTGGTGCCCCCGCGCCCGCTGATGTTGAGGCGCGCAGCCATCTCCGTCACCTTGAAGCCGGTGGCGACAACGATGATGTCGGCCGGGCGCTGCCTGCCGTCGGCGGTGACGATGCCGCTCTCTTCAAAATGGCTGATCGTCTCGGTGACGAGCTCGACGTTGTCTCGCCTCAAAGTCTTGAACCAATTGTTGTCGAGCAGGATGCGCTTGCCATAGGGCGGATAGGTCGGCACGCATTTCTCGATCAGATCGGGGCGTCCCTGCAGTTCCGACAGGATGAAGTCCGTCAGCTCCTGGCGGTGCCGGTCATTGCCCTTGTTCACGGCGCGCTCGGGATGCGGCCAGGCCGGGTCCTTGCGCAGGAAGGGCAAGAGGCCATCACCGTAGCGCCAGAACATGTTGAAGCGATACCACTGCACATAGAATGGCAGATGCGCCAGCAGCCAGCGCGCGCCCTCGCTGATCGGGTCGGCATAGCCCTTCACCGGGCGAGCCCATTGCGCGCTGCGCTGGTAGACCGTGACCGAGGCGGCCCGGCCGGCGATCGCGGGCACGAGCTGCATCGAGGTGGCGCCGGTGCCGATCACGGCGACGTGCTTGCCCTCGACGTTGATGTCATTGGACCACAATGCTGAATGCAGGATCGTTCCCTTGAAGCTGCCCTCGCCTTCGAAGCGGGCGCGTGAGGGATCGTTGAGCTGGCCGATGGCCGAGACAAGCGCCGTAGATTCGAAGGTCTCTTCACCATTCTTCGTTTTCAGCGTGGAGATCCAGCGCCGCCTGCCTTCGTCCCAGCGCGACGAGGTCAGCTCGGTGTTGACGCGCAGATGCTTGCGGATGCCGTATTCGTCGGCGACCTTCAGCAGATAGCCGAGCAGCTCCTCGCGCTGGCAGAAGTAGCGCGTCCAGGCATTGCGCGATCCGAACGAATACGAATAGGAGTGGTTCGGCGTATCGACGCCGCAGCCGGGATAGCGGTTGATCCACCAGGTGCCGCCGAGTTCTTCGTTCTTCTCGACGATGGTGTAGGGGATGCCGAGATGGCCGAGCGCCACGCCGAGCGCGATGGCACAGACGCCGGCGCCGACGATCAGCACGTGCTGGTCCGCAAGCTTCTCGTCGGAAGGGCGCGCCGTCCAGCGTGCCTCGCGCGCCACAAAGCCCATCTCTTCGCGCATCAAGGGCGCATATTCCGACGCGACATTCTCGCCGAGGCAGGCGCGCATCATCCTCAGCAGCAATTCCTCGCCGGGGTCGGTGATGACGGGCTTTGGCGTGCCGTCGGCGAAGAGCTTGACCACGGCGGCGCGGATCTCGTCCTGGACCTCCCGAGCCACGCCGGCCTCGGGATCGGGGATGAGGCGGATATCGCGCTTGGGCAAGTATGGCGGTTCCAGCCATTTCTCGTCGCCGGTCATGTGCACCAGCACCATCAGCAGGCAACGGATATCGCCCTCGGCGATGGCCGAGGCGAGGTCGAGCGGCTTGTGCGGAGAATCGATGTTCATGGCGTGTCCTGATCTCCGAAGGCAGTGAAGAGGCCGCGCGTCATCAGCTTGCGATAGGCGGAGATGACGTGATCGGGGACGGCGGTGACGCCGCTTTCCGAATAGGAATAGCGGCGGCTGAGATAGCCGCGCGCACCCATCAGCATGTGGACGATCGCCTCGAATTCCTCATCGCTGTAATCCGCGATCGCGCCTGCAAGACGAGCCCGGCGCAGGATGCGGACATAGGCGACCGAGATGTTGTCGAGATGCTTCTGGTACCCGATCGGTGCGAAGAACTCGGCCTCGTTGAGGATGCGCAGAAATTCCGGCACCTGGCGGATGAAGTCGAAGAAGGCGGAGAACCGCGCGATCTCCTGCCGTGCCGCATCCGCCGTGCCGGTGCGAGCGCGGATGAACTCGACCATGTCGAGGCCGATCTTGGGCAGGAGCTGGTCGAGCAATTCCTGGCGGTTCTCGAAATGATTGTAGAAGGTGCCTTGCGCGACGCCGGCCTGTTCGGTGATGCGGGCGACCGAGGCTTCGGCATAGCCGTATCTGCCCACGACCTTGGTGGCGGCCTCGAAGATCTTCTGCTTGGTCCAGGCGTTGCGCTCGACGCGGTTGAGCTTCGTCACCTTGGCGTTCACTTGCGTCATTCAGACGTCTCCAGCTCGGCGCGCAGCACGCGCTTGAGGATCTTTCCACTTGGATTGCGTGGCAGGCTGTCGCGGACGACGAGCTGTTTCGGCACCTTGAAGCTCGCCAGTCGCGCGCGGCAGTGCTCGATGAGGTCAGGCAGCTCGAGGTGTGCGCCTTCGGCGAGCACGACGATGGCGACCGGCCGCTCGCCCCAGCGCGCATCGCGCAGGCCGATCACGGCGACCTCGCGCACCTCGGGCAGATCGTAGATGACGCGTTCAACCTCGGAGGAGGCGATGTTCTCGCCGCCGGAGATGATCATGTCCTTCTTGCGGTCGGTCAGGTACAGAAAGCCCTCGTCGTCGAGATAGCCGACGTCACCGCTGCGGAACCAGTCGCCGAAGAAGGCCGAGGCCGTCTTGTCCGGATCCTTCCAATAGCCGCGCGTGATTTTCGGCCCCCGCAGGCAGATCTCGCCGTTGACGTTCGGTGGCAGTACCTTGCCGTCCTCATCGCGGATCTCGATCTCGACATGGGCAATGGCGCGGCCGGTGGAACCGATCTTCTCGATCTCGCGGCCGGCTTCCATGAAGGTGTCGCCGCCGACGGTCTCGGTGAGGCCATAGGCGTCGATATAGCGCGCGTTACGGAAGTACTCGGAGAAGGCGCGGATCCGCAACTCCGGCGTCTTCTCGCCGCCGCCGATCGCCCATGTCAGGCTGGAGACGTCGTAGCGATCGCGGGTGGGACAGGTGAGCATCGCCGTGGTCATGACCGGCGCGAACCAGGCGGCGTTGAGCCTGTCCTCGGCGATCGCCGCAAGCGCCGCCTCCGGTTCGAAACTGCGCTCGATGCGGATGAAGCCGCCATGCCAGAGCACGGCGACGCCCGGCAGGTCGAGTGCACCGACGTGATAGAGCGGGCCGACGACGAGAAGCCGCGTCTCGGGACTGAGGCCGAGCGCAATCGTCTGGTCGGCGGACTTCCAGTAGAAATTATCGTAAGAGAGCATCACGCCCTTGGGACGATCGGTCGTGCCCGAGGTGTACATCAGCCGCATCAGGTCCGATGGCTGGAGCGGATGCATCGGCGCGGGTGCAGCGCTGCTCGCGAGGCGCATGACGCTGTGCTGCGCGGCTTCATCGAGCACGACAACCTTCGCGCCCGCGGCATTCGCTGCCAGCTCTTCATCGACGATCAGCAGGTGCGCGCCGGCATTGCCGACGATGTAGCCGACCTCATCGCGCGAGAGGCGAAAGTTGATCGGCAAGAAGACTGCGCCGAGATGACTGGTGGCAAACATCAATTCCAGAAACGCCGCGCTGTTCTTCATCAAGACGGCGACGACGTCGCCGGGGCCAATGCCCTGCGCGGCGAGCCAACCGGCGATCTTGCGGACGCGTGCATCAAGGGCCGCGTAGGAAATCTCTTCGCCGCGATATTTCAGCGCGGGCCGCGCCGGCGTGCGTCGGGCATGAAAGGCGATGAAGCTCGACAGATTGACCATTTTCGCTGGTTTCGGGCCGATTCCTGGCCTCGTTTCCTTCCCTGATGAATTCTGACTCGTAATTCATCTTTGGCTTGACGTCACCCCCCTACCTCTGAAATCCTTCGAGACACGGAGACGAGACGATCTCCGACAGGGATCAGGAAACGCCGACCCGAAAGAGGGAGGGGAAAATGACGAGGACCCGCACGCCGGGCATCAGCCGCCGTTCAACACTGGCGCTGATGGGCGCCGGTGCGATGAGTGTTGCCGCGCCCTGGGTGGCGCGTGCGCAAGCCAAGACCATCAAGATCGGAATGCCGACGATTTTGTCGGGCCGCGTCGCGCAGCTCGGCACGTCCTCGCGCAATGCGGTGATGCTCGAGGTCGAGAAGGTCAACGCCGCCGGCGGCCTTGCCGGCCGGCAGATCGAGATGGTGATCCGCGATTCCAAGGGCCAGCCGCAGGAAGCCGCCCGCGTCGCGCGCGAGCTCGTCAACACCGACGGCTGCGAGCTCATGATCGATGCCGAAGCCTCCTCCGGCGCCTTCGCCGTGCACGAGGTCGCGCGCGATCTCGGCGTCTTCTGCATTCACACCAATTCGGAGACCTCGGCCCTGACCGCCGATCCCAAGCAGCACATTCCCAACGCGTTCCGCACCGCGCGGCAGGGCGTGCACGACTCCATCGTCGGCGGCCGCTATGCCGCGGAGATCGCCAAGGCGAAGGGCTTGAAGAAATGGGCGACCTGCTCGCCGGATTATGCCTATGGCCGCGACACCACGGCGGAGTTCACGCTGTACCTGAAGCGTTTCGCGCCCGAGGTCGAGATCATCAGCGAGTCCTGGCCGAAGCTGTTCCAGCCGGACTACACCGAGGTGGTGACGAAGATCCTGCAAGCCAAACCCCAGGCGCTCTATTCCTGCCTGTGGGGCGGCGATCTCACCTCCTATATCGACCAGGCCAACATCTACGCGATGTTCGGCCAGATGGAAGTGTTCGCGGTCAATATGGCTGACTACACTGCGCTCACCGTGGTGAAGAACCTGCCCAAGGGCATCCACTCCGGCAACCGTTACATCAAGACCTTCCCGACCACGCCGGAGAATGCTGCCTGGGGCGATGCCTACAAGGCAAAGTTCAATGAATATCCGACCAACTGGTCGTGGGAGAATGCCACCGCAATCATGCTGATGGCGGAAGCTGCGAAGAAGGCGAACTCGGCCGACGGCAAGAAGATCGCAGAGGTGCTGAAGGGCCTCACGATCAAGTGCCCGTTCGGCGCCGACGGCACCGTGACCATGCGCGGCGACGATCACACCCTCGTCGGCTACGCCATCGGCTGGGGCACGACGATCCCACAGGAGCCGTATGTGCCCGAAGTCAAGGCCGGGGACTGGAAGACCATCTTCGAGCTGGAAGCCGAATGGAAGAAGAGCAAGGGCTATACCTGATCGCGCAAGCGGCGGGGACGGGCGACCGTCTCCGCCGTCGTTTCGTTTTCCGCGCCGTGTCAGGCGCGTCGCAATGAAAGTGCTCCCGTGGATCTCGATGCGCTTGCCGGCTGTCTCTCCAGTTCCGCGTGCCTGGTGACGCAAACCACCAGCGGCCTCATCATAGGCATGCTGCTGTTCCTCGTCGCCGTCGGGCTGACGCTGATCTTCGGCGTGCTCAAGGTGGTCAATTTCAGCCACGGCGCCTTCTACATGTTCGGCGCCTATTTCGCGATGACGGCCTATCAGCTCACCGACAGTTTTGCGCTGGCGATGCTCGCGGGCGCGGCCGGCACCGCGGTCCTCGGCCTCATCTTCGAGCGTGTCTTCATGAGCCGCGTCTATGGCGCCGACGTCTTGATGCAGCTCCTCGTCTGCTACGCCTTCGTGCTGATCTTCGACGACGTCGTGCGCATCATCTGGGGGCCCGAGTTCAAGGCGATGGGCATGCCGGCGGCCTTCCAGGTGATGCCGCTGTTCATCGCCGGCGGCGTGGTGCCGCCTTACTATCTGCTGCTGATCGGTGTCGCGCTTCTCGCCGCCATCGTGCTCGGCATCGGCCTGTCGCGCAGCCGCATCGGCAAGGTGATCCGCGCAGCCGCACATAACCCCGGCATGGTGTCCGCGCTCGGCATCAACACCGGCCTGATCTATGGCGGCGTGTTTGCGCTTGGCGGCATGCTGGCGGGCCTTGCCGGGGCGCTCGCAGCGCCGGTGCGCTCGCTGACTCCCGGCATGGGCTTCTCGGTGTTGATCGAGTCTTTCATCGTCACGGTGATCGGCGGCATGGGCTCGATCCTGGGCGCGCTGATCGGCGCGCTGCTGCTCGGCCTGATCCGTTCCTTCGGGTCGCTCGGGTTTCCCCTTTTCACGGAAGGCCTGATGTATCTGTTCATGGTGATCGTGCTGGTCTCAAAGCCCACCGGCCTGTTCGGCAAGGAGGCGGCATGACCGAGCTGGAGGCCGGACGCGCGCAAGCGGTGGTGTCGGTGCGCAGCGGCGCCGTGCTGCAACGCTACCGCGACGTGCTGATCGCGCTGATCGCTTTTGCCGTGCTGGCGAGCCTGCCATTGTTCACCGGCAGCAAGGCGCTGCTCGATTTCGTCATCCGCTGCTCGGCCTATGGTCTGTTCGCGACCTCGCTTAACCTCCTGGTCGGCTACACCGGCCTGACCTCGTTCGGGCACGGCATGTTCTTCGGCCTTGGTGCCTACAGCTTCGGCCTGATCATGCAGAAGCTCGGTGTGCCGATTCCGGTGGCTTTCGTCGCGACATTGGCCGTCACGGCGGTCTTCGCGGCAGTCATCGGTGCGATCTGCGTGCGGCTGAAGGAGATCTATTTCGCCTTCGTCACGCTCGCCTTCCAGATGCTGATACACTCGACCATCCTGTCCTGGGCCTCGTTCACTGGTGGCGATCAGGGCCTGCGCGGCGGCATCCCGCGGCCCGTCTTTCTCGGCATCGATCTGTCCAATCATGTCCATCTCTATGTCACGAGCTGCGCGCTGCTCATCCTCGGCCTGCTCGCGATGCGCCAGATCGCACAATCGCCGTTCGGCTACACGCTGCGCATGATCCGCGACAACGCCGCGCGCGCGAGCTTTCTCGGCATCGACGTCTGGCGCGCCAAGCTCACCGTGTTCGTGCTGGCCGCGCTGTTCGCGTCGATGGGCGGCATGGTGATGGCGCTGTTCGTGTCGGGAGCCTATCCGGAGTTCGCCTATTGGACGATCTCGGGGGAGGGCATCTTCATCAACATGCTCGGCGGCGTCTCGACGTTCCTCGGCCCGATGGTCGGCACCGTGTTGCTTCTGCTGCTCAACGATACCGTCACGCGGTTCACCGAATACCACGGCATCGTGCTTGGGGTCGTCATCCTGTTTTTCGCGCTCGGTTTGCGCAAGGGCCTGCTGGATTTCGTCGCCGAATGGTTTTCGCACCGGCGTGATGCAGGCAAGGGGCGCTAACGATGCTCGAGATCCGCAACCTCTCGAAGTCGTTTGGCGGCGTGAAGGCGACCAACGACGTCTCGCTCGACTTCCCCGACGGCTCGCTCACGGCCGTGATCGGCCCGAACGGCGCCGGCAAGAGCACCTTCTTCAACCTGATCACCGGCGCCTTGAGCCCGGATTCGGGTCAGGTCTTGCTCGACGGGGTCGATCTCGCCGGCCGCTCGCCGCCGGAGATCGTGCGGCACGGTATCGGTCGCGCCTTCCAGGTTGCCAGCATCTTCAAATCGCTCACCGTGCAGGAGACGATGCTGGCGGCGGTCAGCGCCGATCAACGCTCCTCCGCGGTGCTGCACAAGCGCTTCCCGCTACCCGAGACGCGCGACCGCGCCGAACATGTGATGGAGCTGCTGGGTTTGGCGAGCAAGCGTCATCGCACGGCGGCGACGCTGTCGCATGGCGACCAGAAGCTGCTCGACATTGCGCTCGCGCTCGTGCTCGAACCGAAGGTGCTGCTGCTGGACGAGCCGACCGCCGGGATGGGACCGGAGGAGCGCTGGCGCATGATCGACAAGGTGCGCGAGCTCTGGGAGACCCAGAAGATCACCGTCGTCTTCATCGAGCACGACATGGACATCGTGTTCAAGATCGCACCCAAGATCGTCGTGCTGTGCTACGGCCGCATCCTCGCGACCGGCACGCCCGACGAAATCCGCAACAACAGCGCCGTGATCGACGCCTATCTCGGCACCGAGCATGCGGGAGCGGTGGCATGAGCACCGCCGTCATCGAAGTCGCTGATCTCGATGTCTACTACGGCACCAGCCAGATCCTGTTCGGCGTCGGCCTGTCGGTGCGGCAGGGCGAGACCATGGCGCTGCTCGGCCGCAATGGCGCCGGCAAGTCGACGACGATGAAGGCGATCATGGGGTTGGCGCCGCCGCGGCGGGGCAGGGTGAGCCTGCGCGGTACCGTGATCTCCGGCATGAAGCCGTACACCATCGCGCGCGCCGGCCTCGGCTTCGTGCCGGAGGACCGCCAGATCTTTCCGGAGCACACGGTCGAAGACAATCTCATCATCGGGAAGAAGAAGGGACCGGACGGTCAGGACGAATGGCCGATCAAGCGCATCTACGATGTCTTTCCGCTCCTGGAGCCGCTGCGCCATCGCATCGCCGGGCGCCTCTCCGGCGGTGAGCAGCAGATGCTGGCGATCGCGCGCACGCTGATGGGCAATCCGGCGCTGCTGCTGCTGGACGAGCCGAGCGAGGGCCTCGCGCCGATCATCGTGCAGCGGATCGGCGAACTGTTGCGGCAACTCCGGCAGCTCGGATCGACCGTGCTGATCGCCGAGCAGAACATGCATTTCTGCCTGGGGCTGGCGAGCCACGCCACCGTCATCGACAAGGGCCAGATCGTCTATGCCGCCGGAATTGACGAGTTGAAGGCCAACGAGGCGATCCGCCGCCGCTATCTGGCCCTGTAAGTCGGGCGCCGGTGTCCAAATAGGCCGGAAGAAGAAAACTATTGTCCTGAGGTTGTCGAACGGAAGGAGTTTTCCTTCGAGAGGGCAAAAACGCCAATCGCTTCCATTGCCGTTTGGGGCCGAAACGACGACATTCTCATCAGAATTTGATGGATTGGCCAGAGCCATGGAACGTACCGGATTTGAACCCTTCGGCGAGCAGTTGGTGTCCGCGACGGACACCCAGCCGGGGTCACGTACGTCGAAGCTCTTGCTGCGTGTCGGCACCGGACTGTTCTGGTCGCTGGTTGCGGGTATCGTGCTTGCCCGCGCCGCCTTCTTCGAGCCCGGCGTCTATGACGGCTTCAGCCGCGTCGCTTCCCTCGCCAAGAGCCTGATCTTCTGAGGCTGGTTGTCCGGGCTGAGGATAGAACTCCCCTCGGGCCTGATATGTCGAAAACTTATTTCCCTCCTGGGCCCGGCTGCGTATAAATCTTTCTCCTCAGGGAGAAATTTGTGTCGCAGAATCAAGCATCCAGCCCGGCCGACGCCAAGCCGGCCACAGCCGCGAGCCGCATTGCGGCGCTGATTCCCGGCATTCTCCTTTGCATTCTGATCGCCGGCGTCTCCGCCCTGCTGGAGCGCGCCGAGCTGGGTATGTTCGAGCATCCCTATGTCGAAGCGCTCGTCATGGCGATCCTGCTCGGCATGGCGCTCCGCAGCTTCTGGAAGCCGGCGCCCCGGTGGCAGACCGGGATCGCATTCAGCGCAAAACAGCTGCTCGAGGTCGCGGTCATGCTGCTGGGAGCCTCGATCAGCTTCGCCGCGATCGCCGCCTCGGGCATCGCGCTCCTCCTTTCGATCGCGGCCGTCGTCGTGATCGCGCTATGTGTCTCCTTCGGCCTCAGCCGTCTGTTAGGTCTGTCGACACGCCTGTCGATCCTGATAGCCTGCGGCAACTCGATCTGCGGCAATTCGGCGATTGCTGCCGTGGCGCCGATCATCGGCGCCAACAACGAGGAGATCGCATCTTCGATCTCCTTCACAGCCATCCTCGGCGTGATGATGGTGCTTGGCCTGCCGCTCCTGATCCCGCTGCTGCAATTGTCGGCCACGCAATACGGCATCCTTGCGGGCCTCACGGTCTATGCGGTGCCGCAGGTGCTGGCCGCAACGGTGCCGGCCGGTCTCGTCTCGACCCAGATCGGCACGCTGGTGAAATTGATGCGCGTCCTGATGCTCGGGCCCGTCGTCGTCGGCCTTTCCCTCATTGCCTCGCGCTGGCAGAGCGATGCCAAGAAGACCAATGTCGGCTTCTTCCGCCTGGTCCCGTGGTTCATCCTCGGCTTTCTCGTGCTCGCGACCCTGCGTTCGCTGGAGATCGTGCCGGCGACGGTGGTCGGCCCCGTGACGAAGATCACTGGTTTTCTCACCGTGGTGTCGATGGCCGCACTCGGCCTAGGCGTCGACGTCCGTGTGCTGGCCAATGTCGGAGGCAGGGTGACGGCCGCCGTCACGCTCTCGCTGCTGCTGTTGCTGGGCATCAGCCTCGCGCTGGTGCATTGGTTTAAGTGATTGGAGCAGGACGCGGCCTCGCTGCCGCTCTGGACTTCCCCCGCCAGACGTTTATTGGTCTTCGCCAATGCGATCGGCCGTCTTCGAGCGCGGCCGGTCCTTAGAAACAGCGAGGACGCCGGCCATGACCACATTGACTGTGAAGGATCTTCTCCCCGAGGATGGCACGCGGGGAACATTGGCCGGCCGCGTCTGGCTGCCGCAGGTCAATGGTCCGGCCGTGGTCGCCGTGCGGGGCGACGGCGTGTTCGATGTCACCGCGAGATTCCCGACCATCAGCGCGCTCTGCGAAGAAGACAATCCCGCCCAGGCGCTTGCTGCGGCCAAGGGTGAACGCATCGGCGATCTCGAAGCAATTGTTGCCAACACGGCACCCGACGGGCGTGACCCGAAAAAGCCGTGGTTGCTTGCACCGGTCGATCTCCAGACATTGAAGGCTGCGGGCGTCACCTTCGCCATCTCGATGCTGGAGCGCGTCATCGAGGAGCGGGCCAAGGGTAATCCGGCTTCGGCCGAGGCGATCCGCAAAGAAGTCACACGGCTGATCGGCGACGATCTGTCCAAGCTCAAGCCGGGCTCGGACCAGGCGATGCACCTGAAACAGGTGCTGATCGATCAGAACGCCTGGAGCCAGTATCTCGAGGTCGGCATCGGCCCCGACGCTGAAGTCTTCACCAAGGCGCCGACGCTGTCGTCGGTCGGCACCGGCATGGACGCCGGCCTGCATCCGAAATCGACCTGGAACAATCCCGAGCCGGAACTCGTGCTGTTCGTCTCCAGCCGCGGCAAGATCGTCGGGGGGGCGCTCGGTAATGACGTCAACCTGCGCGACTTCGAGGGCCGTTCGGCGCTGCTGCTGTCGAAGGCCAAGGACAACAACGCGTCCTGCGCAATCGGTCCGCTGCTGCGCCTGTTCGACGATACGTTCTCACTCGACGACGCGCGCAAGCTGGACATCAGTCTGAATGTCAGGGGCACGGACGGCTTCGTCCTCGACGGCCATTCCTCGATCAGCAAGATCAGCCGCGACCCGACCGATCTGGTCGCGCAGACCATCGGCAAGATCCATCAATACCCTGATGGCTTCGTGCTGTTCCTGGGAACGATGTTCGCACCGGTCAAGGATCGCGATGCGCCGGGGCAGGGGTTCACCCACAAGCGCGACGACATCGTCACGATCTCCGCGCCCCAGCTCGGCAAGCTCGTCAACCGCATGCGCACCAGCGACGAGTGCGAGCCGTGGACCTTTGGCATCGGCGCGCTGATGAAGAACCTGGCGCAACGGAAGCTGATCTAGTTTCTGCGCCTCTCACCGCCTGTGGGGAGAGGCCGGATTGTATGGAAGATGCGGCCCGGGTGAGGGGGACTCACCACGAGTCGATATAGTCGAGATACGCAGAGCCCTCGCGATACCGTCGTTGCGAGCGCAGCGAAGCAATCCAGAGTCTTTCCGCGGAGGGATTCTGGATTGCTTCGCTGCGCTCGCAATGACGCCGAGAGGCGCGAGCTTTTGTCCTTTACCTTTTGCGTGGAGGGAGCCCCTCAGCCGAGCCTTCTCCGTGCGAGCGAATCTCGTCGCGGCCCCGTAAGGACGGGGCAACGGAGCGCACCGTCGGTGTCGCAGCAGCTTCCATCATTTCCTTCATCTCCGCGTTGCATCTGCGGAACAAAATCGCTCTGCGCGTGTCATAGAACGGCCGCTTCGCCAAGCCGCGATCTCCGCTAAATAGTCAAATAATATGACTAGTCGGAACCAAACTTCCGTGAAATAGTGCCTCCCACCGGCTCAAAGCTCGGCTCACGGGTGCCATGCTACCGATCTGGCGCCCTAGAAAACATCTTGGGAGACACGCCTGATGACCCCTAAAGTCCTCTTTGCGGCCAGCGCCACGGCCGCCTTGTTGCTCGCGCTGCCAGCCAGCGCTGCCCAGCTCACCATCGGCTTCTCGCAGATCGGATCGGAGTCCGGCTGGCGCGCGGCCGAGACCTCGGTCTCCAAGCAGGAAGCCGCCAAGCGGAAGGTCAATCTCAAGATCGCCGACGCGCAGCAGAAGCAGGAGAACCAGATCAAGGCGATCCGCTCCTTCATCGCGCAGAACGTTGATGCGATCTTCCTCGCGCCCGTCGTTTCGACCGGCTGGGATTCGGTGCTGAAAGAAGCCAAGGAAGCCAAGATCCCGGTCGTGCTGCTCGATCGCGACATCGACCCCTCAGGCAAGGACCTCTATCTCACTGCTGTTACTTCGGACAGCGTGCATGAAGGCGCCGTTGCTGGCGACTGGCTCGCCAAGACGGTGGGGACGAAGGCCTGCAACATCGTCGAGTTGCAGGGCACGGTCGGCGCCAGCGTCGCAGCCAACCGCAAGAAGGGCTTTGACACCGCGATCGCCAAGCATGCGAACCTGAAGGTGGTGCGCAGCCAGACCGGTGACTTCACCCGCGCCAAGGGCAAGGAGGTGATGGAGAGCTTCATCAAGGCCGAAGGCGGCGGCAAGTCGATCTGCGCGGTCTACGCCCACAACGATGACATGATGGTCGGCGCGATCCAGGCCATGAAGGAAGCCGGCCTCAAGCCCGGCAAGGAAATCCTCACGGTCTCGATCGACGCAGTCCCCGACATCTTCAAGGCGATGGCCGCCGGCGAAGCCAACGCAACGGTCGAGCTGACCCCGAACATGGCCGGCCCCGCGCTCGATGCCATTGCGGCGTTCAAGGAGAAGGGCACGGTGCCGCCGAAATGGATCCAGACCGAGTCCAAGCTCTATACCGCGGCCGACGATCCGCAGAAGATCTACGACAGCAAGAAGGGCCTCGGTTACTGAGGCGGGCACGCCTCGCCGGGCTGCTTCTTGCGGCCTGGCGGTCCCCCTTCGAAACCGCTGCGCGAACGAATAGGCTGGGCATCCGCATCATAAGCGGACGCCGGTGGGAGTGACGTTGCGATGGAAAGCAGCCCCGATCCTGTTTCGCCGCTCCTTGACGTGCGCGGGATCAGCAAGAGCTTCGGCGCGGTGCGCGCGTTGCAGGAAGTCGATTTCACCCTGCGCGCCGGCGAGATCCATGCCCTGCTCGGAGAGAACGGCGCCGGCAAGTCCACGCTGATCAAGGTGATCACCGGCGTGTTTCCCCGCGATGCCGGCACTGTCAGGCTCGGTGGCGAAGAGGTCGTGCCGCGCTCGGCCAAGGCGGCGCTTGGCGCCGGCATCGCCACCGTCTACCAGGAGGTCAACCTGCTGCCGAACCTGTCGGTGGCGCAGAACCTGTTCCTCGACCGCCAGCCGATGCGCTTCGGCATCGTGCGCGAAGGCGAGATGCGCCGCCGCGCCAAGGCACTGCTTGCAGATTTCGGTCTCGATATCGATGTCGCCGCGCCGCTCGGCAACTATTCGGTGGCCATCCAGCACGTCACCGCGATCGCGCGCGCCGTCGATCTCTCCGCGCGCGTGCTGATCCTGGATGAACCCACCGCGAGCCTGGACCGCCATGAGGTCGAGGTTCTCTTCGGCATCATGCGCCAGCTCGCGCAGCGCGGCATCGGCATCGTCTTCGTCAGCCACTTCCTCGACCAGGTCTACGAGATCTCCGACCGCATCACGGTGCTGCGTAACGGCCGCCTGGTCGGCGAGCGTGAGACAGCTTCACTGCCGCGCCTCGAGCTGATTCGGATGATGCTCGGTCGCGAGCTTGCGGAGACCACCAGCGCGCGGGCTTCTGCCACCGAGCATAAGGCACGCGAGATCTGTGCGAGCTTCGAAGGTTACGGCAAGGCCGGTTACGTCGCGCCGTTCAATCTCGAGCTGCGCCATGGCGAGGTCGTCGGCCTTGCCGGACTGCTCGGCTCGGGCCGGACCGAGACGGCGCGGCTGGTGTTCGGCGCCGAACGCGCCGATCGCGGGCAGGCGAGGGTGGAAGGTGCACCAGTGCGGCTGCAGTCGCCGCGCGACGGTGTACGCCACGGTTTTGGCTATTGCCCGGAGGAACGCAAGACCGACGGCATTATTGCCGAACTCAGCGTGCGCGAGAATATCGTGCTCGCGCTCCAGGCCAAGCGCGGCCTGCATCGCCCGCTGTCGCGCCGCGAGCAGGACGAGATCGCGCGCCGCTACGTCAAGATGCTCGACATCCGCCCGCCTGATCCAAAACGTCCCGTTGGACTGCTCTCCGGCGGCAATCAGCAGAAGGTGTTGCTGGCGCGCTGGCTCGCGACGTCGCCGCGCCTGTTGGTGCTGGACGAGCCGACCCGCGGGATCGACGTCGGCGCGCATGCCGAGATCATCCGCCTGATCCGCGAGCTCTGCGACGATGGTCTGGCGCTGCTCGTGATCTCTTCCGAGCTCGACGAGATCGTGACCTATTCGGATCGCGTCGTGGTGCTGCGCGACCGCGCCCATGTCGAAGAGCTCGCGGGCGAGGCGATCGACGTCAGCAACATTCTCGCGGCGATCGCCGCCGATGACGCCGCGACTGCGCATGAGGGCCGGGCATGACCGCACTGTTGCCGCGCCGCGGCCTTGCCCAGGTCATGGCGTTGATCGTCATCCTGGCGGTCGATCGCATCGTATCGCCTCAGTTCTTCGACCTGCGCCTGCAGGACGGGCGGCTGTTCGGCAGCCTGATCGACGTGCTCAATCGCGGCACGCCCGTGGCGCTGCTCACGCTCGGCATGGTGCTGGTGATCGCGACGCGCGGTATCGATCTCTCAGTCGGCGCCGTCATGGCGATTTCGGGCGCCATCGCGGCGAGCCTCGCCGACAGCTACGGGCTGCCGATCGTGCTGGCGGCCGCGCTTGGCGCCGGACTCGTCTGCGGCTTGTGGAACGGCTTCCTCGTCGCCGTGCTCGGCATGCAGCCGATCGTGGCGACGCTGATCCTGATGGTGGCGGGACGCGGCATCGCCCAGCTCATCACCGAGGGGCGCATCGTCACCTTTTCCTCACCGGACCTGGTCTGGCTCGGCAATGGCTCGGTACTCGGCCTGCCGGTGCCGGTCGTGATTGCCCTGGGCATGCTGATCCTCACCGCCGCAGTGGTGCGCGGCTCGGCGCTCGGGCTGCTGATCGAGGCAACCGGCGGCAATGCGCGGGCGAGCGAGCTCGCCGGCGTCGGTACCCGCGCCATGATCCTTTCGGTCTACGTCTGGTGCGGCGTCTGCGCCGCGCTCGCCGGCGTGATCGCGGCGGCCGACATCATGGGTGCCGATGCCAACAATGCCGGCCTCTGGCTCGAGCTCGATGCCATTCTTGCGGTGGTGATCGGTGGCACCTCGCTGTTCGGCGGCCGTTTCAGCCTCGTGCTCGCCGTGTTGGGGGCGCTCATCATCCAGACCATGAATACTGGAATTTTGCTGTCGGGCTATCCGCCGGAGTTCAACCTGCTGGTCAAGGCGGTGGTGGTGCTCGCGGTGTTGCTGCTTCAATCGCCGAAACTGTCGGGGCTCGCCAGCATCGCTATGCGGCTGCGGAGGACCAAAGCATGAAAGGCCTGCCGCCCGTCCTCATCACGGCCATCGTGCTCGTTGCGGGCTTCGCGCTCTGCGCGATGCAGTTTCCCAATATCGCCTCGACGCGCGTGGTCGGGAATCTCCTCACCGACAACGCCTTCCTCGGAATCGTCGCGACCGGCATGACATTTGTGATCATCTCCGGCGGCATAGATCTTTCGGTCGGATCGGTGATCGGCTTCACCACCGTGTTCGTCGCGCTCGCGATCGAGCGCTGGGGCATGCCGCCGCTGGTCGCCTTCGTCGCCATTCTCGTGCTCTCGGCGGCCTTCGGTGCGGCGATGGGCGCGGTGATCCATGTCTTCGATTTGCCACCGTTCATCGTGACGCTTGCCGGCATGTTCCTGGCGCGCGGCGCGAGCTTCCTGCTCTCCACCGAATCGGTGCCGATCACCGCGCCGGTCTATTCCACCGTGTCGGACTTCGCGCTGCGGATGCCTGGCGGGGGGCGACTGACCGCGATCGCGATCATCATGCTCGTGATCGTGATCGGCGGCGCCTTGCTTCTGCATCTCACCCGGTTCGGCGCCAACGTCTATGCACTCGGCGGCAACCGGACCGCCGCAAGCCTGATGGGCGTTGCCGTCGGCAAGATGACGATCAAGATCTACATGCTGTCGAGCCTGCTCGCTGGCATCGCCGGCATCGTCTTCTCCTTCTACACCAGCGCCGGCTATTCGCTCTCCGCCGTCGGTGTCGAGCTCGACACCATCGCCGCCGTCGTGATCGGCGGCACGCTGCTCACGGGCGGCCAGGGCTCGGTGATCGGCACCTTCCTCGGCGTGCTGATCCAGGGCCTGATCCAGACCTACATCAATTTCGACGGCACCTTGTCGAGCTGGTGGACCAAGATCGCGACCGGCGTGCTACTGTTCGCCTTCATCGCCTTGCAGCAGGGACTGGTCGCGCTGGCGCGCCGGCCGGTGGTCAAGAGCGCAGGAGCGGCGTCATGACCTCGCGCATCCTCGTCATCCCGACGCGGCGGGCCCACTCCAACCATGCGGAGGTGGCCCGTTCGATCGGCGTCGACATCATCGCCGGCCGCTATGCGGAAGGCACGCGCCTGCCGGGCGATGCCGAGATGATCGCGATGTTCGGCGTGTCGCGGCCGGTGCTGCGGGAGAGCGTGAAGACGCTGGTCGCCAAGGGCCTGCTCACCACCAAGGCGCGGGTCGGGACCGTCGTGCGCGAGCGCGGCGCCTGGAACATGTTCGACGCTGATGTGCTGGCCTGGCACCTCGACGCCGGCATTGACAAGCGCTTCCTCAACGATCTCGCCGAGATCCGTCTTGCGGTCGAGCCGCGTGCGGCCATGCTCGCGGCGACGCGGCGGTCGGAGGAAGACCTTGCCGAGCTCCGGAGCAGCATGGAGCGCATGCGGCGTGAAGCGTCCGACTCGGTGGGCTTTGCCGATGCCGATCTCGCGCTTCACGTGGCCGTGGCGCGCGCCTCGGGCAATTTGTTCATGCGCTCGATCGGGCATGTCATCGAGGCCGCGCTGCGCGCGTCCTTCCTGCTCAGCGCCCCGGTTGAGCCGGAGGATCGCGATACCGTGCTGCTGTGGCACCAGAGGATCGTCGATGCCATCGCGGCCGGCGACGCCGATGCCGCCGCCGAAGCGATGGTCTTCGTCATTCACAATGGAATGCATCGCCACGAGGGTGCCGCGATCGAGACCGCGCCGGCCGAGGCGCTGCCGTCGGCGGATACTGGAGAACGAGCGTGACAGACCTTCGCATCGCCATCGTCGGCTTCGGCAAGATCGCGCGCGACCAGCATGTCGGCGCGATCGCCGCGGTGCCGGGCGCGACGCTGGCGGCCGTCGCCAGCCGCAACGCTTCGCTGCCGGAACTGCCGCATTTTGCCACCATCGAGGAATTGTTGGAGCAGGGGCCGCCGATCGACGCCGTCTCGCTCTGCACGCCGCCGCAGGTACGGCGCGCACAGGCCGCAGCAGCTCTCGCCGCCGGCAAGCATGTCATGCTGGAGAAGCCGCCGGGCACCGGCGTTGCCGAGCTCGATCCGTTGATCGCAATGGCGGTGGAGGCGAAGCGCACGCTGTTTGCGACTTGGCATTCGCGCCATGCGCCGGCGGTCGAGCCGGCGCGGCAATGGCTCGCCGAGCGTCGCATCGCCTCCGTGCAGATCAGCTGGAAGGAAGACGTCCGCGTCTGGCATCCCGGCCAGGCCTGGATCTGGGAGCCGGGCGGCCTCGGCGTGTTCGATCCCGGCATCAATGCGCTGTCGATCCTGACCAGGATTCTACCGAAGCCCGTGTTCGTCACCGCGGCCGAGCTGGCCTTCCCGGCCAATTGCCAGGCGCCGATCGCGGCGAACCTGACACTGACTGATATCAGCGGTCTGCCTGTGACCGCCGAGTTCGATTTTCGCCAGACCGGGCCGCAGAGCTGGGATATCGTCGTCGAAACGGATCGGGGCCGGATGACACTGTCCAGCGGAGGCGCGCGCATGGCCGTCGACGGCAAGGTGCTTGCCGAGGCGCCCGATGAGGAATATCGCGGGCTCTACCGGCGCTTCGTCGAACTCGCAGCGACCGGCGCGAGTGACGTGGACCTGACCCCGCTGCGTCTCGTCGCCGACGCCTTCCTGCTGGGCAAACGCACGATCGTCGAGCCATTTGTGGACTGAACATGGCCGCATCAAAAATCACCAGAGACGTTTTCGGGACGCTGTCGGACGGCCGCAAGGTCGAGCGCATCGTGCTGCGCGGGAAGGGCGGCTTCGAAGCGCGGATCATCACCCATGGCGCCGTGCTTCAGGCGTTGATCGCCCCGGACGCGCGGGGCGGCCACGACGACGTGGTGCTCGGCCATGACACATTCGCCGGCTATCTCGCCGAACGAAAGTTTTTTGGCGCGACCGTCGGCCGCTACGCCAACCGCATTGCCAACGGGCAGTTCTCGCTCGACGGCGAGACCGTGCAGCTTGCCGTCAACAACGGCCCCAATGCGCTGCATGGCGGCCTCGACGGATTCGACCGCAAGCTCTGGGAGATTGCGGATCTTGACGAGGGCGCCGAACCCGCGGTGACGCTTACCTGTGTCAGCCCGCATGGCGAAGAGAACTATCCCGGCCGGCTCGACGTGCGGATGACCTATCGCGTCACCGGCCCGACCGAACTCTCGCTCATCATGGAGGCGCGGACGGACCGGCCGACCATCGTCAACCTGACCAACCACAGCTTCTTCAACCTCGAGGGCGCGACGTCGGGCAGGTCCGTTCTCGACCATGAGCTGACAGTCGCCGCCGAGCATTTCCTCGCGATCGATCCCACCGCCATTCCGCTGCGGGAGCCGCCACGCCCGGTGGCGGGCACGCCGTTCGACTTCCGCGAGCCGCGGCCGGTCGGCGAGCGTATCCGTGAGAGCGATCAGCAATTGCAGAGCGGCAGAGGCTATGACCACACTTATTGCTTCAGGCGCGACGGCAGGCTCGGGCTCGCGGCGCGGCTGGTAGCGCCGCGCGCGGGGCGGATCATGGAGCTGTTCACCGATCAGCCCGGGCTCCAGATCTATTCTGGCAATTATCTGGATGGCACGATCTTGGGAAAGGGCGGTAAGCTCATTCGTCAATCGGACGCCATGTGCCTGGAACCTCACATCTGGCCGGACGCGCCGAACCGGCCGGATTTCCCGAGCCCGCGCCTCGACCCCGGCGAAGTCTATCGCCATCATACGATCTATCGCTTTTCAGTGAGGTCACCATGATGGAACAGGTGCCCACGACTGTGCTCTCGGATCATCCCTGCCATCTGGGCGAAGGGCCGACCTATGACGTGACCACTGACACCGCCTGGTGGTTCGACATCCGCGAAGGGCTGCTGTTCGAGGCCCAGCTCGACAGCGGCAGCATCCGCGTCCACGCGCTCGGCCGGATGGCGAGCGCACTCGGACGCATCGATGCGGAGCGCCAATTGATCGTCGCCGAGGACGGTCTCTACATCCGCAAGCTCGTCGATGGCGTGATGACGCTGCTCTGTCCGCTCGAAGCCGACAATCACGCGACCCGCTCCAATGACGCGCGGGTGCATCAGTCCGGCACGTTCTGGATCGGCACCATGGGACGCGAGGCGGAGCCGGGGGTAGGCGCGATCTACGCGTTCCATCGCGGCAAGATCGCGCTGCTGTTTCCCCGCATCAGTATTCCCAACTCGATCTGTTTCTCGCCGGATGGCGCGATCGGCTATTTCGCCGACAGCGCGCGCGCCGTGCTCTACGCCGTGCCGCTCAATCCCGCGACCGGCCTGCCGCGCGGCGAGCCGGAGGTCTTGCTGCGCCACAGCGGCATCGGCGGCCTCGACGGCTCGGTGTGTGATGCCGAAGGAAACATCTGGAACGCGTGCTGGGGCGCGAGCCGGATCGATGTCTATTCTCCGCAAGGCGAGCGCCTGCGCTCACTCAGCGTGCCCGCAAGGCAGGCGAGCTGTCCCGCCTTTGTCGGCCCGGATCTGTCGCGCCTGCTCGTCACCTCGGCCTGGCAGGACATGGACGCGACCGCGCGCGCCGCCGATCCGCAAGCCGGTTGCACTTTCTTGTTGGAGGCATCCGCGCGCGGACGCGCTGAGCCCGACGTCAAGCTCGCATAGGAGACCAGAGGCATCACACGACCACGTTCTCGACGTCACGAAGAAACAGTCTGATACCCAAGGGAGTGAAACATGCTGAAACTGAAGACGACGTTCCTCGCGCTGGCGCTGGCCGGCGCTGCCACGATGGCCACGGGCGTCACCGCCTTCGCCCAGAAGGCGACCGTCGGCATCGCCATGCCGACGAAGTCGTCGGCGCGCTGGATCGACGACGGCAACAACATGGTCAAGGTGCTGAAGGAGCGCGGCTACAACACCGACCTGCAATATGCCGAGGACGACATTCCGAACCAGCTCTCGCAGGTCGAGAACATGGTGACCAAGGGCGCGAAAGCGCTGGTGATCGCCGCGATCGACGGCACCACGCTGTCGGACGTGCTCAAGCAGGCGAAAGCAAAAGGCATCACGGTGATCGCCTATGACCGTCTGATCCGCGGCACGCCGAACGTCGACTATTATGCAACCTTCGACAATTTTCAGGTCGGCGTCTTGCAGGCGCAGTCGATCGAGCAGGGGCTCGGGCTGAAGGAAGGCAAGGGTCCCTTCAACATCGAGCTGTTCGGCGGCTCGCCCGACGACAACAACGCCTACTTCTTCTACAACGGCGCGATGAGCGTCTTGAAGCCCTACATCGACAGCGGCAAGCTCGTCGTCGCGTCGGGCCAGATGGGCATGGACAAGGTTGCGACCCTGCGCTGGGACGGCGCCACCGCGCAGGCGCGCATGGACAATCTGCTCAGCGCCTACTACGGCAACAAGAAGCTAAACGCCGTGCTGTCGCCCTATGACGGCATCTCGATCGGCATCATCTCCTCGCTGAAGGGTGTCGGCTACGGCAGCGCCGACCAGCCGATGCCCATCATCTCCGGTCAGGACGCCGAGGTGCCCTCGATCAAGGCCATGCTGCGCGGCGACCAGTATTCGACCATCTTCAAGGACACCCGCGATCTCGCCAAGGTGACAGCCGACATGGTCGACGCCGCACTCGCCGGCAAGGAGGTCACCGTCAACGATACCAAGACCTACGAGAATGGCGTCAAGACCGTGCCGTCCTATCTGCTCAAGCCGGTGGTGGTCTACAAGGACAATTGGGAGAAGGTGCTGGTCGACAGCGGCTATTACAAGAAGTCGCAGTTCCAGTGAGACTGTTTCTTTTCCCTCACCCCGCGTGCGTGCGAGAGGCAGCTCTCTATGAGGGACGAAGCGTAGTCCACGTACTCCGTCATGCCCGGGCTTGTCCCGGGCATCCACGGCCTTCCCCGCAAGCGGTGGCACGTGGATGGCCGGGACAAGCCCGGTCATGACGACGTGGCAAAGTCCGGGAGAATGATCCGATGACCGCCATGCTGGAGATGCGCAACGTCAGCAAGAGCTTTGCCGGCGTGCAGGCGCTGCGCGACGTCAACTTCCAGGTCGAGGCCGGGCAGATCCACGCCCTCGTCGGCGAGAACGGGGCCGGCAAGTCGACGCTGATGAAGGTGCTGAGCGGGGTCTATCCGCATGGCAGCTACGAGGGCACCATCATCTTCGAAGGCGAGGAGCGGCGCTTCCGCGACATCAACGATTCCGAGGCGCTCGGCATCATCATCATTCATCAGGAGCTGGCGCTGATCCCGCTGATGTCGATCGCGGAGAATATCTTCCTGTCGCATCCGCCGTCGAAGTTCGGCGTGATCGACCGCGACGAGGTCTACCGCCGCACCCGGGAGCTCCTGGCGCAGGTTGGCCTCAAGGAATCGCCGGACACGCTGATCACCGATCTCGGCGTCGGCAAGCAGCAGCTGGTGGAGATCGCAAAGGCGCTGTCCAAGCGTGTGCGCATGCTGATCCTGGACGAGCCGACGGCGAGCCTCAACGAAGCCGACAGCGCCGCGCTGCTCGAACGCCTGATGACATTTCGCGAGCAGGGCATCGGCTCGATCCTGATCTCGCACAAGCTCAACGAGGTTGCCAAGGTCGCCGACCACATCACGGTGCTGCGCGACGGCCGCACCGTCGACAGCATCGACTGTCACGCCGAGCCGATCCAGGAGGATCGCATCATCCGCAGCATGGTGAACCGCGATCTCGCGCATCGCTTCCCGGAGCGTAGCGCGAAGATCGGCGAACCGGTGCTCGACGTCGCGAACTGGTCGGTCTATCACCCCATCCATCCCGAACGACAGGTGATCAAGAACGTCAATTTCAGCGTCAGGCGAGGCGAGGTCGTGGGCATCGCCGGCCTGATGGGGGCCGGCCGCACCGAATTCGCCATGAGCCTGTTCGGCCGCTCCTGGGGCACAACGATCAGCGGCTCTCTCCGGCTCGAAGGCAGGGAGATGGTGCTGCCGAGCGTCGCGTCCGCGATCGACGCCGGCCTCGCCTATGTCACCGAGGACCGCAAGCAACTCGGCCTGATCCTCGCCGACGACGTCCGCAAGAACATCACGCTCGCCAGCCTCGACCAGATCGCACCGAGGCGGGTGATCGACGACATCGCCGAGCTGAAGGTCGCCAGCGACTACCGCGGCCGCATGCGCATCCGCTGCTCCGACGTCTACCAGGAGACCGGCCAGCTCTCCGGCGGCAACCAGCAGAAGGTGGTGCTGTCGAAATGGCTGATGACCGACCCCAAGGTGCTGATCCTGGACGAGCCGACAAGGGGCATCGACGTCGGTGCCAAATACGAGATTTACTGTATCATCAACGAGCTGGCGGAGGCCGGCCGCGGGGTCGTGGTGATCTCCTCGGAGATGCCCGAGCTGCTCGGCATCTGCGACCGCATCTGCGTCATGAACGACGGCGCCTTCGTCGGGGAATTCAAGGGCTCCGAGGCGACGCAGGAGAAGATCATGCGCGCCATCATGCGCAACCAACGAAGCAATGGAAACGGCGTGCCTGAGGCCGCGGAGATGGGAGGATCGCAGCCATGACCGACAAGACGGTGTCGCTGCCCGAGGAGCGCCGGCACGGCAGCTTCATCAAGAACAATCTGCGCAATTACGGCATGCTGATGTCGCTGATCGCGATCATGCTGTTCTTCCAGGTCGTGACCGGCGGCACGCTGCTGCAGCCGCTCAACCTCACCAACCTGGTGCTGCAGAACAGCTATATCGTCATCATGGCGCTCGGCATGCTCCTGGTGATCGTCACCGGCCATATCGACCTCTCGGTCGGTTCGGTCGCAGGCTTCATCGGCGCCGTGGCCGCGGTGCTGATGGTGACCTACAAGGTCGACTACACGCTCGCCTTCATCGCCTGCCTCCTGGTCGGTGCCGCCATCGGCGCTGCGCAGGGCTATTGGGTGGCCTATTTCAAGATCCCGTCCTTCATCGTCACCTTGGCGGGGATGCTGGTGTTCAAGGGCCTCGCGCTGGCGGTGCTGCAGGGCCAGTCGCTCGGGCCGTTCCCGGCGACCTTCCAGAAATTGTCGTCGGGGTTCATTCCCGAACTGCTGCCCGAGGCCGGGACGCTGCATCCGACATCGATGCTGATCGGCGCCGTGCTGGCGCTCGGCCTGGTTTACGCCAGCGCCAAGGGGAGATCGCGCGAGCAATCGCATGGAATCGAGGTCGAGCCCTATGCGTTCTTCCTCGGCAAGAGCATCCTGCTGGCCTGCGCCGTGCTCTATTTTACCTATCTGATCGCCTCGCATCGCGGCCTGCCCAACGTGCTGGTGATTATGGGTGCGCTGATCGCGCTCTACGGCTTCGTCACCCGCCGCACCGTGATCGGGCGGCAGATCTATGCCGTCGGCGGCAACGCCAAGGCGGCGAGCCTGTCGGGCATCAAGACCGAACGGCTGACGTTCCTGACATTCGTCAACATGGGCGTGCTCGCCGCGCTCGCCGGCCTCGTCTTCGCCGCGCGGCTGAACACCGCGACCCCGAAGGCAGGTCTCGGCTTCGAGCTCGACGTCATCGCCGCCTGCTTCATCGGTGGCGCCTCGGCCTATGGCGGCGTGGGGCGCGTCGGCGGCGCCGTGGTCGGCGCCATGATCATGGGCGTGATGAACAACGGCATGTCCATCCTCGGCATCGGCATCGATTACCAGCAGGTGATCAAGGGCCTGGTGCTGCTGGGGGCGGTGTGCATCGACGTGTACAATCAGAGGCGGTAGCCGCATTGACGGTCCAAGAAGCTGCTGCTCGTCCTGACCGACGGCAAGCCGAACGACGTCGATCACTATGAAGGGCGCTTTGCGGTCGAAGACACCAGGAAATCCGTGCAGGAAGCGCGCCGTCTCGGCATTGCGGTGTTCGGTGTGACGATCGACGCGGCGGCACAAACCTACTTTCCGACGCTGTTCGGACGCGGTGGCTACGCCATCGTCGGCAACATCAAGCGGTTGCCGGGGGCGCTGCCGGCGATCTACCGGCAGGTGGCGCATTGACCCGGTCGAACGAACCGCGGTTGTCTTTTGCGAGCTATTGCTCAGATGGTGGGTATATGATCGAATGCCCGGATGGACCAGCGCCCGCCACAACCCGATCTGATCATCTTCGACTGCGACGGCGTGCTCGTCGACAGCGAGCTTTTGAGCTGTCGTTGCCTGTCCGAAGTGCTGGCCGGGTTCGGCTTCACGCTCAGCGAGGCGCAGGCGCTGGAATTGTTTCTCGGGCGCAGCACCAAGGCGATCGAGCAGCATTATCGTGATCTCGGGCAGTCGCTACCGGACAGCTTCCTGCCGGGATTGAAGTCGCGCGTGCTCGAGTCGTTTGCCGCCTCGCTGGAGCCGATCCCGGGGGTAGGGGCGGTGATCTCGGGATTGTCCGTGCCGGTCTGCGTGGCCTCATCGAGCGACATCGATCGCGTCTCGCTCTCGCTCGACGTCACCGATCTGCGGACGCATTTCGGCGATCGGATCTATACCGCACAGATGGTCGCGCGCGGCAAGCCGGCGCCCGATCTCTTCCTCTACGCGGCGGAGAAGATGGGGGCGCAACCTGCGCGCACGCTGGTGATCGAGGACAGTGTCAGCGGCGTGCAGGCGGGCAAGGCGGCCGGCATGACCGTCTGGGGATTTGTCGGTGGCAGCCATTATCGCGCGCGCGACGGCCGCGCTATATTGTCCGCCGCCGGGGCCGATCGGGTCTTCGCGCATATGAGCGATTTCTGGGAGGCGTGAGGCCCGCATGGCCGCCGAGAACGACAAGTCGAGGCTCGACGATGCCGCCCGCGCCGGCTGGCTGTATTTCATTGCCGGCCATACCCAGGACGAGATCGCAAGGATGCTCCAGGTCTCGCGCGCCTCGGCGCAGCGGCTGGTGTCGCTGTGCCTGGCCGAACGTCTCATCACCTTCCGGCTCCAGCATCCCATCGCCGCCTGCATGGAATTGGCGGCGCGGCTGAAGGAGCGGTTCGATCTCGTCCATTGCGAGGTGGTGCCGGCCGATCCCGACGCGCCGCAGGCGACCGCCGGAATCGCCGAACGCTGCGCCAATCTGCTCGACGCGACGCTGCGATCGGAGACGCCCGTCATCGTCGCGCTCGGCACCGGCCGCGCGGTGCGCGCCGCGGTCGAGCGCGTCACGCCGATCGACCGGCCCAATCACCAGATCGTCTCGCTGGTCGGCAACATCTCTGCCGACGGTTCGGCGAGCTTTTACGACACCGTCGGCCGGCTCGCCGACCGCACCGGCGCGCGGCACTATCCGATGCCGCTGCCGTTCCTGATGTCGTCGGAGGACGAGCGCAACAGGATGGTGCGCATCGAGCCGATCGCGAAGGTGAAGGCGGTCGCGGCCAAGGCAGATTTGCGTCTGGTCGGCATCGGCCAGATGGACCAGAAGGCGCAGGTCCACATCGACGGCTTCGTCACCCGCGACGAATTGTTCGAGATGATGCGGCTTGGCGCCATCGGCGAGATCACCGGCTGGGCCTATGATTCCAGGGGCCGTCTGCTCAAGGCCGGCACCAACAAGCGCCTGACCAGCATCCCGCCGGAAGTGCCAGCGAAGACCACGACGATCGGCGCGGCAGTGGGCGCGGCCAAGGTTACGGCGATCGCCGCGGCGTTGAACGGGGGCCTGATCAACGGGCTGATTACCGACGAGACGACCGCCAGGGCGATTCTGGAGCGATAGGGGGCGGGGCTAGCACGGCAGCGGGACTTCGCTCCCTCTCCCGCGTGCGGGAGAGGGTTGGGGAGAGGGTCGATAGCGGTACGACGACCCCACCTCGTTTAGGTGGACGGGATGAGCGAGACTCGCGCGTGGATTTGACAACGCGAGGGACGCTCGTTCCATGCATCAAGACAGACATCAAGACGGGCATGATGCCGCCTCCTATCAGCGGATCGAGGTGATCACAGGGGAGAGGCGACGGCGCAGTTGGAGCGATGCGGAGAAGGCGCGGATCGTGGCCGAGAGTGCCGATCCGGAGACGAGCATTTCCGAGGTGGCTCGACGCAACGGGGTGAACCGGGGACTGCTCAGTGTGTGGCGGCGCCAGGCGCGGCTCGCGTCGAGCGAAGCGCCGCAGTTCGTGCAAGTCAGGCTCCAGGCCGCCGTCGAGGCGCAGCCGAACGCGATCGATAAGGCGCATGTTCTGACGGATCCGGCCGAGCGGATCGAGGTGATGATCGCGGGCGCGACGGTGCGCGTGCCCGTCGGCGTCGACGCCGCGACGCTGGAGCGCGTGCTGGCGGCGGTGAGATCGACGCGATGATCTCTTTCGGTCCAATGGTCCGTGTGTTCGTCGCGACGCAGCCGATTGACTTTCGTAAAGGCGTTCATGGCCTTGTCGCGCTGGTAGCGGAGGGATTAGGCGGCAAGCCCTACAGCGGTGACGTTTATGTCTTCCGATCGAAGCGATCGGATCGTTTGAAGCTACTGGTTTTTGACGGCTCGGGAATGGTTCTAGCGACGAAGTGGCTGGAGAATGGGGGCTTTGCCTGGCCACCTGTTCGCGAGGGTACGATGCCGGTGACGGGGGCGCAACTGGCGATGCTGATTGAAGGTCTTGCGGAGTGGTCGCGTGTGGTCCCGAAGGTGACGAAGCGGCCGACGAAGGTTGCCTGAAGCGTCTTGTTTTGCTGGCGATTGCGAGTGCGTTCGTGTAGCTCTGCGATATGGCGCTTCGCCCCGAAGATCTCCCCTCTGACCCTGCGGCTCTTGCCGAGATGGTGCTGGCTTTCGAAGGCGAGAACGATGATCTGCGCGCAGAGATCGCCACGTTGAAGAGCCTGATCTTCGGCGCACGATCGGAGCGCGCGGCGATCGTCTGCGCCGAACAGATCGCGTTTGATCTGGAACGGACCGCCGGCTCACAGCTCCCGGCCAATGACGACAAACCGGACGCGCCGCGGCCGGAGCGGCGCAAAGCGAAGCGCAACATCGGCGCGCTGCCGGCGCATCTGCCTCGGGTCGAGCGGGTGATCGAGCCGGCGTCCACGCTGTGCCCGTGCTGCACGGGTCAGATGCATCGGATCGGCGAGGAGAGCAGCGAAGCGCTCGATCGGGTTCCCGCGTGGGAGTGTCAGAAGTTTTGTGTAAGAGCGTCTCTGTGAGGGGTTTGCGGGGTCAGCGGACTGACCCCATGGGGTCAGTCCGCTGAGCCTGCAAAGCGCTCGCCGAACTGGATGGCAAACTGGCCCATTGCGGCCGTCCATGCAACCGGTCGTCGCCAATGGATGCCGGCATTTCTGATGGCGAGGTAAAGCAGCTTCATCGCCGCCTCGTCGTTGGGGAAGCTGCCGCGTGTTTTGATGATCTTGCGCAGCGAACGGTTCAGCGCCTCGACCGCGTTGGTGGTATAGATCATTTTGCGTATCTCCGGCGCGAAGGCGAAGAACGGAATGACGTGCTCCCACGCCCGGCGCCAGGCCGCCCCGATCGCGGGATAGCGCTTGCCCCACTCGGCTTCGAAGTCCTCGAGCCTGAGCAGAGCGGCGTCGGCATTCTCGGCATGATAGATCGCCTTGATCGAGGGAAGGATCGCCTTGCGATCCTTCCAGGACACGAAGGATAGGCTGTTGCGGATCAAATGCACGATGCAGGTCTGGACCATCGCCTTGGGAAAGACGCTGTTGATCGCCTCGGGAAAGCCCTTCAGACCGTCGACGACGGCGATCAGGATGTCGGCGACGCCGCGGTTCCTCAGATCGTTCATGACCTTGAGCCAGAATTTGGCGCCTTCGGTTTGCTCGATCCAAAGCCCGAGCACGTCTTTCTCGCCCGATGCAGTGATGCCCAGCACGACGTAGACTGCCTTGTTCTTGACCATCCCCTCATCGCGAATCTTGACCCTGAGTGCGTCGAAGAAGACCACCGGATAGATCGCTTCCAGCGGCCGGCTCTGCCATTCGCGGACCTCGTCGAGAATCGCGTCGGTGACCTTGCTGATCAGATCGGGGGACACCTCGGTGCCGTAGAGCTCGGCCAGATGGCCCTGGATCTCCCGTACCGTCATGCCCCGCCCGTAGAGACTGATGATCTTCTCGTCGAAGCCGTCGAAGCGGGTCTGGCCCTTCGCGACGATCACCGGTTCGAACGTGCCGGCGCGGTCGCGCGGCACCTCGATCTCGATCTCGCCGTCGTCCGTCAACAGCGCTTTGCTGCTTGTGCCGTTGCGGCTGTTGCCCGACCCGCGGCCCGCCGGGTCGCCCTTCTCATAGCCAAGGTGGTGGGTCAGCTCCGCACCCAGTGCGCGCTCCAGAAGCGCCTTCTTCAGTCGTCTGAAAAGCCCGTCTTCGCCGGCTAAGTCTTCTGGCTTGAGGCTGCCCCCGGCAAGAAGCTGGTCCAAAATCTCAGGTGAAAAATCCGTAGCCATGTGAGTCTCCTGTCAAAGGTAAACTCACAGAAACCATCTTACACCGAGTTACTGACACCCTCTCCCGCGTGGCTGCGCGTGCTCCGCACGATCCGTCCAAAATACGCCTGCCGCTCCTGTGAGGGCCCGATTGTCCAGGCCCCGGCACCGGCGCGGCTCGTCGAGGGCGGCATGGCAACGACGGCGCTGATCGCGCATATCGCCGCGGCCAAATATGCCTGGCAATCGACGCTCTATCGCCAGACGCAGATCCTGGCGGGTCAGGGTGTCGTCGTCGACCGTCAGACGCTGGCGCGCTGGATGGGGAGCGCGGCGTGGCTGGTCAGGGGCCTCTACGATCTGCAACTGAAGACTATGCACGGCTTCGAGCGGCTGTTCTGCGACGAGACGCCGATGCCAGTGCTCGATCCGGGACGCGGCCGCACGAGGATCTGCCAGTTCTGGGCGCACGCGACGGACGATCGGGCGTGGAAGGGGCCGGCGCCGCCGGCGGTCGCCTACGTGTTCGCAGGTGGTCGCGGCAAAAAGGAGATCGTGGCGCAGTTAGCCGGCTTCGAAGGCGTGCTGCAAGTCGACGGCTATGCCGCCTACGCCTCGCTGGCGGGCGATGCGATGATGTCGGGCCAGATCCAGCTGGCGTATTGTCTCGTTCACGCGCGCCGCAACTTCGTGAGGGTGCACAAGACGACGAACTCACCCTTCGCCGCGGAGGTCATCGAGCGCATTGCGGCCGTCTACGCGATCGAGGAGAGGATCCGCGGTCTCGATGCTGGGGAACGCCGCGCGACGCGACAGGCCGAGACGAAGCCGCTGATGGAGGCGTTGAGGGCCCGTCTGATCGCGGTGAAGGACGGGATCTCCCGCCGCTCGACGCTCATCAAGGCGATCGACTACATGCTCGAACGCTGGCAGGGCCTGACGACGTTCCTGGATGACGGGCGGCTCGAGCCGGACACCAACACGGTCGAACGATCGATCAGGCCAATTGCGATCGGAAAAAAGAACTCGTTGTTCAGTGGTGACGAAGGCGGGGGCGAGACCTGGGCGATACTCGCTTCGCTTCTTAACACAGCGAAATTGAATGGCCTCGACCCCGAGGCGTATCTCGTCGACGTTCTCGATCGCATGGTGAGCGGCGCCACGAAGACCAACCAGCTTCACGAACTTCTGGCCTGGAACTGGAAGGCCGCACGCGAAGCCGAAAAGCGGGCCGTGGCATGACGAAGCCGAAGCAAGGGCGGGGAACGCGAAAAGCACGCAAGACGACGATGGCGGACTATGCCATGTCGTTCGAACGGCTCGGGCAATGGATCAGCAAGCGCGCCAGGTCGCCGACGCTTCGGCATCCGCGGGCGACGTCGCTCTCCATGCTCGATGGCGCGGTGGCCGCGGTCGTCGCCGGGCCGGTCTCGATGGCGTCCGAGGAGAGGGTGTCAGTAACTCGGTGTAAGATGGTTTCTGTGAGTTTACCTTTGACAGGAGACTCACATGGCTACGGATTTTTCACCTGAGATTTTGGACCAGCTTCTTGCCGGGGGCAGCCTCAAGCCAGAAGACTTAGCCGGCGAAGACGGGCTTTTCAGACGACTGAAGAAGGCGCTTCTGGAGCGCGCACTGGGTGCGGAGCTGACCCACCACCTTGGCTATGAGAAGGGCGACCCGGCGGGCCGCGGGTCGGGCAACAGCCGCAACGGCACAAGCAGCAAAGCGCTGTTGACGGACGACGGCGAGATCGAGATCGAGGTGCCGCGCGACCGCGCCGGCACGTTCGAACCGGTGATCGTCGCGAAGGGCCAGACCCGCTTCGACGGCTTCGACGAGAAGATCATCAGTCTCTACGGGCGGGGCATGACGGTACGGGAGATCCAGGGCCATCTGGCCGAGCTCTACGGCACCGAGGTGTCCCCCGATCTGATCAGCAAGGTCACCGACGCGATTCTCGACGAGGTCCGCGAATGGCAGAGCCGGCCGCTGGAAGCGATCTATCCGGTGGTCTTCTTCGACGCGCTCAGGGTCAAGATTCGCGATGAGGGGATGGTCAAGAACAAGGCAGTCTACGTCGTGCTGGGCATCACTGCATCGGGCGAGAAAGACGTGCTCGGGCTTTGGATCGAGCAAACCGAAGGCGCCAAATTCTGGCTCAAGGTCATGAACGATCTGAGGAACCGCGGCGTCGCCGACATCCTGATCGCCGTCGTCGACGGTCTGAAGGGCTTTCCCGAGGCGATCAACAGCGTCTTTCCCAAGGCGATGGTCCAGACCTGCATCGTGCATTTGATCCGCAACAGCCTATCCTTCGTGTCCTGGAAGGATCGCAAGGCGATCCTTCCCTCGATCAAGGCGATCTATCATGCCGAGAATGCCGACGCCGCTCTGCTCAGGCTCGAGGACTTCGAAGCCGAGTGGGGCAAGCGCTATCCCGCGATCGGGGCGGCCTGGCGCCGGGCGTGGGAGCACGTCATTCCGTTCTTCGCCTTCGCGCCGGAGATACGCAAAATGATCTATACCACCAACGCGGTCGAGGCGCTGAACCGTTCGCTGCGCAAGATCATCAAAACACGCGGCAGCTTCCCCAACGACGAGGCGGCGATGAAGCTGCTTTACCTCGCCATCAGAAATGCCGGCATCCATTGGCGACGACCGGTTGCATGGACGGCCGCAATGGGCCAGTTTGCCATCCAGTTCGGCGAGCGCTTTGCAGGCTCAGCGGACTGACCCCATGGGGTCAGTCCGCTGACCCCGCAAACCCCTCACAGAGACGCTCTTACACAAAACTTCTGACACTCCCTCCGAGGAATGGGTGTGCCCGCTCCTCGGCGTAGATCCCGACGCCTTCAATCACGACACCGAGGAGTTCTCGGCAATCGCCGCCACGCTGATGCGCCACAACGCTATCAGCGAGACGCTGTCGACGAGACCGGAGAGCTTCGAGCCGCTGTTCGTGCGATCACCGGACGGCGAAGTCGACCCGCAGCCCTGGTGCATGGGCTTCTACGCCGTCATGAAGCTTCGGCTTCTCGTCTGGTCGCGGCTTCTCCCCCCGAATGGAACCGAACACCTTATGCTGCGGCCGATCTTGGTCCATTGCATCGACGACGCCGGTCGACCCTTGCTACCCCCGGCCCGGCGCACGCTGGGAACGCAGCCCATCATCCAAAACGCCTGGCGCAACATTCCAGCAACCGTCGAGGCCCTCCGGCAGTTCTGGATGCCTATACGCTTCAAGCGCGGTGCGTAGGCCGTCCGCACCAAGTCCGTGGCTCCGTGGGCCTCTCGTACCGTTTACAGAGGGTCTCTCCGCCGTGGGACTCCCAAAGAGGCGAAAGCCCTCACCCGCATCGCATCTTCGATGCGCTGCGACTCTCCCGCAAGCGGGAGAGGTGGAGCAAGCCGCGGCGCTCGTTCCGAACAACTGCCATCGCTTCCGCACCCGCACGACCTCCCATCCCCTCCCGCACCGCAGCACTCATAAGTTTTCCGCAGACACCCTCGCGGCTGCTTGACAACGCGCCGTCGTTGCGCTGAACATACGCCCAATGCGTGGGCATATGCTCATAAGCGCAAGTCCAAGGGAGGTCACCGTGAAACACGTCCTCGGCGCCGTCTGCGGCGCGTCTGTCCTGCTGGCCGTCCCCGCGATGGCCGAAACCACCCTCACGATCGCGACCGTCAACAATGGCGACATGATCCGTATGCAGGGGCTGACGGGTGAGTTCACCAAGAAGAACCCCGACATCACCGTGAAATGGGTGACGCTGGAGGAGAACGTGCTGCGCCAGCGCGTCACCACCGACATCGCCACCAAGGGCGGTCAGTTCGACGTGCTCACCATCGGCACCTATGAAGTGCCGATCTGGGCCAAGAAGGGCTGGCTGGTGCCGCTTGCCAATCTCGGCGCCGATTACGACGTCGCCGACCTCCTGCCCAAGATCAAGGACTCGGTCTCCGCCGACGGCAAGCTCTATGCTGCTCCGTTCTACGGCGAGAGCTCCATGGTGATGTATCGCACCGATCTGTTCGAGAAGGCCGGCCTGAAGATGCCGGAAAACCCGACCTGGGATTTCGTCGTCGATGCCGCCAAGAAGCTCACCGACAAGAGCGCCGGCACCTACGGCATTTGCCTGCGCGGCAAGGCCGGTTGGGGCGAGAACATGGCGTTCCTTTCGGCGATGGCCAATTCCTACGGCGCGCGCTGGTTCGACGAGAAGTGGGAGCCGCAGTTCAACACGCCGGAATGGAAGGCCACGCTGACGACCTACGTCAATCTGATGAAGGAGGCCGGTCCTCCGGGCGCAAGCTCCAACGGCTTCAACGAGAACCTGGCGCTGTTCAACGCGGGCAAATGCGCGATGTGGATCGATGCCACGGTCGCGGCGTCCTTCGTCACCAATCCCAAGGACTCCAAGGTCGCCGACAAGGTCGGCTTCGCGCTCGCGCCGAACACCGGACTCGGCAAGAACGCCAACTGGCTGTGGGCCTGGAATCTCGCAATCCCCGCCGGCTCCAAGAAGACCGAAGCGGCCGAGAAATTCATCGCCTGGGAGAGCTGGCCCCGGTTGTTTGGACAGCGCCCCGCTGGATTTAAGTGGATTCCTGCCGGGTTATGCTGAACGCGGGGCTTTACGGTTTTGTCGTTGCGTCGGGAGGGCGTAGCCCGACCAGAGCGACGACAAAACCGTCGGCGACGGTCATGCGGCCATCACCATAGCTTGCGTGCCGAAGTAAGCCTCGTCGGGCGTGCGCCCGTCAAGGCTCGAGTGAGGGCGTCCCTGATTGTAGAAGGCCAGATACTTGGCAATTGACGCTCGCGCCTCGGACACGCTGTCGTAGGCGCGGAGATATACTTCTTCGTATTTGACCGTGCGCCAGAGCCGCTCGACAAACACGTTGTCGCGCCAGGCGCCCTTGCCGTCCATGCTGATGGCGATCTTCGCGTCCAGCAGCACATCGGTGAACTCGAGGCTGGTGAACTGGCTGCCCTGATCCGTGTTGAAAATCTCGGGCCTGCCGTGCTTCGCCAACGCCTCCTGGACCGCTTCGACGCAGAAGGCCGCCTCCATTGTGATCGAGACGCGATGGGCCAGGACCCGTCGGCTGAACACATCGACGACCGCCGCGAGATAGACGAAGCCACGCCGCATCGGAATGTAGGTGATGTCCATTGCCCACGCATGGTCGGGCCGCTCGATCTTCAATCCGCGCAACAGGTACGGGTAGATCTTGTGACCCGGAGCCGGCTTGCTCGTGTTCGGGCGACGATAGACCGCCTCGATCCCCATGCGCTTCATCAGCGTCGCGATGTGGCGGCGACCGGCGTATACGCCCTCCCGCCGCAGCAACGATCGCAGCATACGCGCTCCCGCGAAGGGATAATCGAGATGCAGCTCATCGAGCCGACGCATCAAGGCAAGGTCCTCGGCCGAAACTGGCCGAGGTTCATAGTAGACCGTGCTGCGAGCCAGCTTCAGGACCTTCGCCTGGCGCACGATAGAAAGATCATGATCGCGGTCGATCATCGCTTTGCGCTCAGCAGGCCCGCCTTGGTGAGCGCGCCGGACAAAAAATCGTTTTCCAACGCCAGCTCGCCGATCTTGGCATGTAACGCCTTCAAATCGACCGGCGTCTCGGCCGATGTCTTGTCATGCCCAAACACGCCGGCGGCGCCTTCCAGGAGCTGGTTTTTCCAGATCGTGATCTGGTTCGGATGAACATCAAACAGTTGCGCCAGCTCCGCCAGTGTCTTGTCGCCTTTGACCGCAGCCAAAGCAACCTTCGCCTTGAATGCCGGAGAATGCGTCCGGCGGCTCTTCTTCGTCATCTTCGCTCCTGATTCGCAGCAAGAATCCTCGCCGCTGTCAGGCAGAAAATCCACTCAAGCTACTGTCCGAATTTGCGGGGCCAGCTCTCTTCCGGAATTGGCCCCGAAGCGGACAGCTTGATAATAGCTGATAGTGTCTCAGCTTAAATAGCGCCATAGTTGCGTGTGAGTCATTTTACTAACAGTGCACCAGACAAGTGGCCAGTACCGACGATGGAAAAGGCTCGTTGGGGTTAGGACAACGCCGCAAATGAAATTGCCGCATATACCGAAGATTGCTTGGGCGATCGTCGCGATAGCCTTGCTGATAGCAATGATCAGAACTTTCGACGGTTATTATTCCTTTAGCCGAGTTGGAAGCTGCGGATATTTTTATTGCGATGTCGAATTTTCAAGAAACAAGGCGCAGCGAGAACAACGTGGGCCGCCATCCTTGTAATCACAACAATGCCTTCGTCCCTTAAAGCCGCTGCTCGGGCGCTGCACCCGGTGATACCACGTCTCATATCGGCCCGTTTGAGACATGCTGGTCCGATCTGCCGATGTCCGCTTGTCAGGCAGGTTAGACCGGAAGTCAGCGGCTCGTGGGCAAACCGACGCGGTTGACCCGGAGCAGTCTTAGAGCCACAGGTCGAATCGATGGTGAATCAAGACAGGCAGCTTATCTTGTGCGACACCTCTTCTGACGTATTTCGCCGTGGTAGACGTGTACTTCGCTTCCTTTTTTAGTTTGCTGATGGGCCGCTCTAATTCGACTCCATCTTTTTCAATATCTAGCCCGTCTTATTCGTAAGAGTGCGCCTGAGGGCTGGCGAGCGTGGTGTAAAGCGCTGATGCGGCGTAGGATTCGGTTGCGAAGCCACCCCATCACCTTCAACCGCGAACGCCACGCCCGCCATGACCGACGATACGATTCCGCCCTTCTCGTTTCCAGCCGTTCACGCCAAGAAAGTCACAGCTGCCTTCGATGGCGGTCGCCTGACCTCGAACGGGGGCGTGATGCTTCTGGCGATGGCCGAGCGGCGTCTCGGCTTGGCCGACAATCTGGCCCGGGTGTTCCCGGATCGGCGCGATCCGACGCGGGTCGTGCACAGCCTTGTCGATATGTTCCGCGCGCGCATGTTCGCGATCTGCTGCGGCTACGAGGACGCCGACGACCTCGATCATCTGCGGTCCGATCCCGCATTCAAGCTGGCCTGCGGACGGCTGCCGGACACGGGCCGCGATCTGTGTTCCCAACCGACGCTGTCGCGGCTGGAGAATGCTCCGCGCCTGCGCGACGTGATCCGACTGACCTACATTTTGGTCGACGCATGGATGGATAGCTACCCGCGCGAGCCGGCATCCGTCACGCTCGACATCGATGATACCTGCGATGTCGTCCACGGCCATCAGCAGCTCTCGCTGTTCAACGCTCATTATGACGAACGCTGCTTCCTGCCGATCCACGTCTACGACACGGAGAAGAGCCGTCCCGTGGCGGTCGTGCTGAGGCCCGGCAAGACGCCGGGCGGCGTCGAGGTGCGTGCCCTTCTGCGCCGCCTGGTACGGCATATCCGCACGCGGTGGCACAACACGCGAATTACGTTCCGTGGCGACGGGCACTATGCCCGGCCGGAGGCCATGGCGTGGTGCGAGACCAACGGCATCGACTACATCTTCGGTCTGTCCGGCACCAAGCCTCTCGCCAGAAAAGTCGACGAGGTCGCCGACGACATCCGCACCCGACGCGCCATCGAGAACCTGCCGGTTCTGCGTGGCTATACCGAGACGCGCCACAAGGCAAAGTCCTGGGATCGCGAACGGCGCACCGTCGCCCGTATTGAGGCGACGATGCTCGGCCTCGACATCCGTTTCGTCGTCACCAGCCTCGATGTCGGCTCGGCCGAGTGGATCTACGACAGCCTGTATTGCGCGCGCGGCCAAGCCGAGAATCTGATCAAGCTGCATAAGACGCAGCTCGCCTCCGACCGCACCAGCTGCCGTTCGGCGCTCGCCAACCAGGTCCGTCTCGTGCTCCATACGGCCGCTTATTGGCTGATGCTGACCGTGCGCGACGCCATTCCCAAAGTCCGGGAATTGGCCGCTGCCGAGTTCGCGACGCTGCGTCTTCGGCTCTTGAAAATCGCCGCCCGTGTCGTCGAGACCACGAGCCGCATTCGCCTTGCGTTTGCCGCGGCATGTCCCGAAGCCGACCTGATCTGCGGCTTGCCCGGCGCGCTGCTGCCGCTCGGTCCTTGACCGGCGGGGCGTCCGCCCCCGTTCGCCCAACCCATCCCTCAAGCGCGTTGCAAAGTACCGGTCGTCAGGCGGCGAAAAGCCGAAGGCAATCCTGTGCGCCTCGTCAGACAAGATGTGCGGCCGCATCAATCGGGCCCAAAAGCCGCACTCTCACGAATAGGACGGGCTAGCTACTTGCGTAGTTGTCCCCTGAAGCGGAACCACAAATGACCGATCATTGATAGGACTATGGCGGCCACAATTATCGGGAGCCAAATCGACGTGGTTATGATGAACAAGGAAACGATGACCACACGTCCAAAGACCGATTCGCTGACCGGATTCTTAAGGCGAGCGAAATAGGCGTAGATAACAAAAATGGTGGCCGGCACCATCCACGCGGCGACAAGCACCAGTAACAGGTCAACAAGTTGGCTGGCATAATGGTGCATGAGCGAACCTCCCGACAGCGTCGGCGCGAGTTGCTTATTACCGCTGCGAGAGACGCGGTGATTGTCGACGATAATTGGTCTTTGTTCGCGTTGATAGGCATCTCACGCTCGGCATCGCCGTCACGGCCCGTGTCCAAACTCATGCGAACCCACAGCCTTCGAAGCTAGTACCCACTTTTCTTGGAACGTGAGTCGTGATTCAAGGTCGGGATGATACCCGAAGCAAGAGAAGTCCACCTTTCGAGGAAAGATCGCAAGGTGCTTGAGGCGTGCTGTCGCTCACCGGTGACGTTGCAGCGCGATTTGAAGCGGGCGCGGATAGTTCTGTTGGCGGCGGATGGGCGCAGCACCCGGTCGATCGCCAAGGAAGTTGGGGTCCAGCCGCGGATTGTCAGCCTTTGGCGGCATCGCTATGCCGACCATGGCCTTGAAGGGCTGCAAGACAAGCCGCGGCCTGGCAAGCAGCCGATCTATACGAAGACGACCGACAAGCGGATTCTGAAGCTGCTGGATAAGCCGCCACCGCAAGGGTTTGCGCGCTGGACCGGCCCCCTGCTGGCCGAGGCGCTGGGCGATGTCGATGTCCAATATGTCTGGCGGTTCCTGCGCAGCCACAAGATTGACCTGGTGGCTCGCAAGTCCTGGTGCGAGAGCAACGACCCGAACTTTACGGCCAAAGCCGCCGATGTTGTCGGCCTCTATGTCGCGCCGCCGGCGAAGGCCATTGTGCTGTGCGTGGACGAGAAGCCCTCGATCCAGGCTTTGGAGCGAGCGCAGGGTTATCTGAAGTTGCCCAATGGCCGCGCCTTAACCGGCCAAAGCCACGATTACAAGCGGCATGGCACCACAACATTGTTTGCGGCGCTCGAAGTCGCCACCGGAAAGATCATCGCGACCCATTCAAAACGCCGGCGCCGCGTCGAGTTTCTCGATTTCATGAACAGCGTCACCGCGGCTTTTCCGAACCGCAAGCTTCACGTCATCCTCGACAACCTCAACACCCATAAAAAGAACGAGGACTGGCTCAAGGCCCACCCCAACGTGCAATTTCATTTCACGCCGACAAGTGCGTCATGGCTCAATCAGGTCGAAGTATGGTTTTCCATCTTGCAGGGGCAGTCGCTCAGCGGCACCTCCTTCACGAGCCTCAAGCAGCTTCAGGAACACATCGATGCCTACGTCAACGCATACAACGACAGAGCCGAGCCCTTCGTCTGGACCAAGAAAAAGGTCCGTCAACGCCGTTTCAAAGGCCGCCGTATCACTCAGCTCTGATTCCGGGTACTAGCCCGTCCTATTCGTGAGAGTGCGGCTTTTGGGCCCGATTGATGCGGCCGCACATCTTGTCTGACGAGGCGCACAGGATTGCCTTCGGCTTTTCGCCGCCTGACGACCGGTACTTTGCAACGCGCTTGAGGGATGGGTTGGGCGAACGGGGGCGGACGCCCCGCCGGTCAAGGACCGAGCGGCAGCAGCGCGCCGGGCAAGCCGCAGATCAGGTCGGCTTCGGGACATGCCGCGGCAAACGCAAGGCGAATGCGGCTCGTGGTCTCGACGACACGGGCGGCGATTTTCAAGAGCCGAAGACGCAGCGTCGCGAACTCGGCAGCGGCCAATTCCCGGGCTTTGGGAATGGCGTCGCGCACGGTCAGCATCAGCCAATAAGCGGCCGTATGGAGCACGAGACGGACCTGGTTGGCGAGCGCCGAACGGCAGCTGGTGCGATCGGAGGCGAGCTGCGTCTTATGCAGCTTGATCAGATTCTCGGCTTGGCCGCGCGCGCAATACAGGCTGTCGTAGATCCACTCGGCCGAGCCGACATCGAGGCTGGTGACGACGAAGCGGATGTCGAGGCCGAGCATCGTCGCCTCAATACGGGCGACAGTGCGCCGTTCGCGATCCCAGGACTTTGCCTTGTGGCGCGTCTCGGTATAGCCACGCAGAACCGGCAGGTTCTCGATGGCGCGTCGCGTGCGGATGTCGTCGGCGACCTCGTCGACTTTTCTGGCGAGAGGCTTGGTGCCGGACAGACCGAAGATGTAGTCGATGCCGTTGGTCTCGCACCACGCCATTGCCTCCGGCCGGGCATAGTGCCCGTCGCCACGGAACGTAATTTGCGTGTTGTGCCATCGCGTCCGGATATGCCGTACCAGGCGGCGCAGATGGGCACGCACCTCGACGCCGCCCGGCGTCTTGCCGGGCCGCAGCACGACCGCCACGGGCCGGCTCTTCTCCGTGTCGTAGACGTGGATCGGCAGGAAGCAGCGTTCGTCATAATGAGCGTTGAACAGCGAGAGCTGCTGATGGCCGTGGACGACGTCGCAGGTATCATCGATGTCGAGCGTGACGGATGCCGGCTCGCGCGGGTAGCTATCCATCCATGCGTCGACCAAAGTGTAGGTCAGCCGGATCACGTCGCGCAGGCGCGGAGCATTCTCCAGCCGCGACAGCGTCGGCTGGGAACACAAATCCCGGCCCGTGTCCGGTAGGCGACCGCAGGCCAGTTTGAATGCCGGATCGGACCTCAGATGATCGAGGTCGTCGGCGTCCTCGTAGCCGCAGCAGATCGCGAACATGCGAGCGCGGAACATATCGACCAGGCTGTGCACGACCCGCGTCGGATCGCGCCGATCCGGGAACACCCGGGCCAGATTGTTGGCCAAACCGAGACGCCGCTCGGCCATCGCCAGAAGCATCACGCCCCCGTTCGAGGTTAGGCGCCCACCATCGAAGGCAGCTGTGACTTTCTTGGCGTGAACGGCTGGAAACGAGAAGGGCGGAATCGTATCGTCGGTCATGGCGGGCGTGGCGTTCGCGGTTGGAGGTGATGGGGTTGGCTTCGCAACCGAATCCTACGCCGCATCAGCGCTTTACCCCTCAGGCGCACTCTTACGAATAAGACGGGTTAAGTTGAAGAAAGATTGAGTGACTCCCGATCATTTCTGTGCCGAAACGTGGAGTCGCGGTCGTGCCGCGTCCAAAGAAACCGGCGCGAGCGGCCTATTAGACGCGGTAGGTGCTCAGCCTCCGAAACGAGACTATCAAGCATGAAGAGATCGAGCGCGAGGCAGAGGTTTTATTTGTGTTGAATTCTTGCTTCTCGATAGTGGTCTGAAATCGTATCATCGGTCATGGCGGGCGTGGCGTTCGCGGTTGAAGGTGATGGGGTGGCTTCGCAACCGAATCCTACGCCGCATCAGCGCTTTACACCACGCTCGCCAGCCTCTCAGGCGCCCTCTCGCGAATAAGACGGGCTAGGGCCTCTCAACGAGCACTCGTTGAGATGGCTCGGGCAAGGGCTCGTCCAATGCAATCATAACCATCGGCGGTGTTGTGCAATCCGTCCCACGTTACAAGCGCGCTTTGCGCAACTCCGGCACTGACCGAGTTTCGCATCAGCGCAAAACGAGAGAACAGCCCGACCCTTTCCTGTTTTGCGACATCGATGATGATGTCCTCCATCGTCGAATAGCCAACTGAAGCGAGCACCTGTGGCGCATATTGCAGATCCATCAACACGACATCGGCAGACTCCGCCTTAAGTGCCCTTACCCCTTCAAGAACGCTTCTTTTGAGCCCGTGGTCCGGCCGGCCACCCCAGGCGACGTCATTAGTACCTAATTGCCAGATAACGAGATCAGGCGTGTGCGCGAAAACGTCACGCCCGAACCGTGCAACGTTGTTCGGAATCGTATCGCCGACTCGGCCGCTGTTGATGACCTCGATCGTCGCGTTCGATCGAAGTCTCGATAGCTCTCGGCGCATGACCTCCGGATATGTGGCCGCGGACCTAAGCATCCAGAGTCCTACTGTCGACGATGATCCGATCGCTACAATCCTTAACGGCTCACCAGATTTCAAGCGCGACGCTGTGCGGGGCAATTGTGCACCCAGCGAGGTGTTGAAATTTGCTGAAAGGCATTTCTCGGCAGATGATAACTGGTCCTGCGCTTGAGAGGACCCACTGCCAGACAATCCGATAAGCAAGGCCGCGCCGATTGACGCCATTATTCCAGCGGCTCGGGTGCGGAGGGCAAAACAGGTCAAGAACATATTCCCCCAATAACTGGTCGATTCTCTCTTGACAACTAGCGTCAGACGTTTCGCTATATCCTTGAATTACAGGTCGATTGACGCGTGGGCGGTGAGTAACACGATGAAATCCGCAGGTAGTCGCGGGTGAGACCATGACCGGACAGCCTGTAGCGAAGCGGCTGGTATTCCATATCGGCGGCTATGATCCAATCACGTTGCATGTCAGCGCGCAACGACGCTTCGTGCGCGAAATTGCCAGGTTCCAACGTGCCTGGTCAGTGAAAGCGACCGTCGACGGTTCACATGATACCCCCGACCAGATACAATGGAACGTGACGACAGTCGGCCCCGATTGGCTCGTCGAAACCGATTACCGTCTGGTCCGATGGCACGATGTAATTGAGGTGTTCGGGGGTCGAAGCATCGGCTCACGCATTTCCGTCGGCATTCTTGCGTTTCTGGATTTCGTATTGGCCGGCACTCTTTGGCGTTACTTGCAGGCCAATTGGCGATACGCACTTTTCTTTCTCTATCCATTCGTCACGTTCGGATTGCTCATCGCGGCCGCCTTTTTGATCGGCGTGGCTGCATTCAAGATCACCGGATCAATTCCCATTGCTACCGGTGGCGGCCTCTTCGGGCTCGCAGCCGTGTTGGCGGGTCCGTGGCGCTGGCTGCACCTGGGCGACTTGTTCGACGATTGGATTTTTTCTTGCGAGTACATTCGATTCGGTAATTCGAAAATAGAGCAAAGGCTGGACAGGTTGGCCGCCGAGCTCGTGGTTGCCGCGACCAACTCTGCCGCAGACGAAATTTTGGTCGTAGGACACAGTCTTGGCGCCGTACTAGCGGTTGATCTGCTTGATCGCGCCTTGAAGCTGGACCCTGCGCTCGGTCGGAAAAAGATTCCCGTCACATTCTTGAGCGTTGGATCATCCATACTCAAGATCGGCCTGCACCCGAAGGCAGTACGCTTTCGCAGGACGGTAGAACGCGTCGTCAATTCCCGCGCGATCTTCTGGGGCGACTATCAGGCCCTCACCGACGTGTTGAATTTTTACAAATGCCGGCCAATGGCCGAAATGGGCTTGTCGACAGAAAACGAGGCGACCGTCAGGGTCGTGAAGATTAGTCGAATGCTTAACGACGACATGTATCAACGCATCCGCTTCAATTTCTTCCGCGTTCACTGCCAGTTCGTCAGTGGAAATGACAGGCGAACATCGTACGACTACTTCATGCTCACATGCGGACCTATTTCGGCCAAATCCCAGACGCTCGCCCCGGATGGCGCTGTGTCGATGATCGCTGAGGACGGAGGCCTTATTGCGGGCGCGCCGGTGTCGGAAAGCGAACTGCTGGGAAGTCCGGACGCGGCAGCCTGATTTAAATGACGCCCACCATTTCAAAAGTCATCTTCGTTGCGTTGGTGATCGGCTGGTACCTCATACGCTATAAGTACGCGCGGCGTTCCCGCCGTGCGAGGGTTGTGTGGAGCGCTCGCGGCCCCCTGGAAACGGCGCTCCTGCTCATATCTCTTTCGGGGCTTGGACTTGTGCCGCTCGTCTACGTAGCGACAGGAATACCTCATTCCGCAGCTCACGGCTTTTATCCCTGGTTGGCTTGGCTGGGGTCTTTCTTTGCGATTGCGGCTTTGGGCGTGTTTCACCTGACACATCGTGCACTCGGCCGGAATTGGTCGATAAGTCTCGACGTGCGGGAGGATCATGTGCTCGTGACGGAAGGGATTTACCGGAGAGTTCGACACCCGATGTATTCGGCATTTTGGCTGTGGGCTATCGCCCAGGCATTGCTGCTGCCGAACTGGGTTGCCGGTTTCGCGGGCCTGGCTGGCTTCGGGGTCTTGTTCTTTGGCCGCGTCGCAAGGGAAGAGCGAATGATGTTGCAGACGTTTGGCGACAGCTATCGCGAGTATATGGCGCGGACCGGTCGGGTCTTTCCATGGATACTCTGAGGTAGGTCCCGGCACGTCTTAAGCCTGTGGTACCCACGAGACTGGTTTGGAACCAGACGCCTCGATTTGCGTGCCATTTCCGCAACATGCGGTAGAAAAAGCTGTCGGAACCGCGTCTATTCGTTGGCGCCGTGGCGAGTGTCAGGTTATTTCTAAGCCTGTCAGGTGAATTCCAATCGCTCTCGAACAATGGTGGGAACCGATGTTGAAATTCGTTGTGCTCGGAATCGCTTCTTTGGCCTTCGTGGGAACCGCAGTTGCTGCCGACCTGCCACGGGCTCAACCGGTTGCCGCCGCCCCCGCGCCGGTTGGCAAAACTCCGATCGGCAAATATCCCGTGGGTAAGAGCCCGGTGGGCAAATATCCGGTTGCCGCCCCGGCCCCGTTGGTGACCAAGGGTTGATCTGACTATCTATTTGTACGCCAGCGGCGTTCGTTTGGGGTAGCAGATTGCCTGTGGCATCGGATCTTGGATCCAGAGGATTCGAAGATGGCGGGGGTGATTCGGAAGTATCCGGGTCTAGAGCTTCTTGCAAAGGTCGCCATGCTGGCGGCCCTAGTAGGCTCGGGGGCCGGGATCAGTAGCGCGCAACCACTCGCGGCGCGTACCGACCAGCGGCAACGGGACGCTCTCCCCAGTTCGGCGGCGAAGCATGCGGCGAGCATGGCTGCTGCTACGCCGGGTGCCCCGCCGGCGATATCCGATGTAAAGCCAGCTCGAAGAGCTGCCGCCACGGGTCCCTACTACGTTGATTTTCGTGCCCGCACGGCGGCAACGTACGGTCATGCATTCGTCTGGTACGGAAAGACGAGCGAAAAGCAGGTCGAGGTAGCTGGTCTGGCTCCGGCCGGCGACGAGATACCCTACATCTTGGGACATCTCATGTTTGTCCCCTCTGAGACAGGTGCGAGCTATGGTGATCTTGACGAGCAATATCTGACGGCCAGCTATCGCGTCTATTTGAATGAGGCCGATGCCAAGAAGGTCTTTGCTTATATCAAGCGCGAGCAGGAGACTTCGCCGCTCTGGAATGCAGCAACGACCAACTGCACTGCATTCATCGGCCGCATAGCGACTTTTATGGGCCTCAACGCTCCGTTTCATCTGCTAAAGCCTGAGGAATACGTCAACAAGCTCAGAGAACTGAACGGGGGGCGAAAAACGGTGCAGCTTGAACCAGATCGAGGCTAAAATCCTCGGATTGAGTTCATCCAGTTTTCCTTGCGTCAGGATAGGTGTGAGGTCTTCAAAAAATTCAAGCGAGCTTATCCTTGGCGTAGTTGAGGAGGTTCGAGGAACTGGTCGTCGCAGACGAAGATTACCAGGCAATGGTTCTGCGTCGAGGCCGAGCATCAACATCAATCGACCAGTGCACGTCGCGTACACGGCAGGATAGTGGGCGCTCTCCGCGCCGAATCGCGATCTGTACCATCAGCACACTTGTCGCCGCCTATGGCGATCCGCCATCATGATCGCGGTGCAGCCGACCTTTGCGGCGGTCACGGCGCGGAAAGCTGCATGTTATAAGTCGACAAGCGCTCTTTCGGCTTTGTGGAAATGGAAGAGCTGAGTCCACGTCGCTCGTATTCGAGCGCGATGGATCAGGCGCTTTTTTTGAGCTAAGCCGTCTGAGCCGCCTGGAACGGCGCGGGCGGCCGCTCTATTGCGGCATACTCAATGCCTGCAAGCTATCGCGCCGGTATTCGGGGGACGCGGATGCGGGTCCATATGATTGTTGCCGGCCTTATCCTAGCGATCATCGGGAAGGCCAGTGCCACGGTTGTCGATAAGGGAACCGACGCGCAAAAGTCTTGCGAGCTGCTCGTCAAGAACTCGCTTCGCAATCAGGACGAAGCTCGGTCCGCAGGCGCATGTGAGGGGATGATCGAAACCGCGATGCTCTTTTCACCAAATCTGCCCGCTGACGTGCGTGCATGCCCCCCCGCGCAAGGCAGCCCTTTGCAAAGTGCGAAGGTTCTTCTGCAGTATCTTGATAACAATCCGGATCGAGTGAATGAACCGGGGATCACCGTCGCTATTGAAGCATTCAGGGATGCTTGGCCCTGCCGTGGGGACGATGCCGGGTCGTCCGCCGGAACTGGACCGAAAAAGCGTGCCCCAAAAAAATCCAAATAGAACGCGTATCTGCGGATACTGATGCTAGCCTCACGGTCTGCGATGTCCGTGTCAGGCCTGATTGATTCGCAATGCATGCGCGAACTGAACCGCAGTGCTCACCTTCCATAACGAGCACTCAAACGCCTTATCGACGAGCGAAGCGAACCCTTGAGCCCCGATAAACAGCGGGGCATTGTGCCATCAACGCCCGGGGCTGGAACAGCATGACAATCGCATGCCGCGTCCTGATGATCTATCCGAAGTTCGTTCCGAATTCGTTTTGGAACTATGCGGAGGCCTGCGAACTCGTCGGCGCGAAGTATCCCACGGCGCCACTCGGCCTGATCACCGTCGCCGCTATGTTGCCGAAGCATTGGGACATCCGGCTTGTCAACCGCAATACCGAGGCGTTGACAGATGCGGGCCTCGATTGGGCCGATCTTGTGATGATCGGCGGTATGCTCAACCAGCAGCCGGATGCCATCTACCTGATCGATCTCGCCCACCTGCGCGGCAAGCCAGTATGTGTTGGTGGGCCGGACGTCTCCTCCAGCCCGCATCTTTACGCGGACGCGGACTTTCAGGTGATCGGCGAGGCCGAGCATGTCATCGAGCAGTTCATCGCCACCTGGGAAAGCGGCGAACGCAAGGGCGTGTTCATCGCCGAGAAATTCAAGGTTGATGTCACGCTGAGCCCGATGCCTCGCTACGATCTGCTTGACTTCGATCACTATCTATACCTCGGCGTGCAGTATTCGCGTGGCTGCCCGTTCACCTGCGAGTTCTGCGATATTATCGAGCTGTATGGTCGCGTGCCGCGTACCAAGACCAACGATCAGATTCTCGCCGAGCTGCAGGCGCTCTACGATCACGGTTATCGCGGGCATGTCGATTTCGTTGACGACAATTTCATCGGCAACAAGAAGAACCTCCGCACCTTGATGCCGCGGCTCAAAGCCTGGCTGGAAGAGCACGACTATCCATTCGAGTTCTCAACCGAAGCCTCGATCAACATCGCGGACGACAGCGAGCTGTTGCAGGCAATGAAGGATGCGAACTTCTTCGCGATCTTCGTCGGCATCGAGAGCCCGGATCCCGAGACGCTCGTGCAGATGAAGAAGAAGCAGAACACCAAGCGCAACATCGCCGAGTGCATTCACAAGATTTACGGCTACGGCATGTTCGTTACCGCTGGTTTCATCGTCGGGTTCGACAATGAAAAGGCCTCGATAGGACAGGCGATGGCCGACCTCATCGAGGAGGCGAGCATTCCAGTCTCCATCGTTGGGCTTCTTTATGCGCTGCCTGGCACGCAGCTCACACGGCGGTTGGCCACGGAAGGCCGCTTGCACCGCGGCCATGACCTTATGAACGTTGAGCAGGCGGGCGATCAGTGCACGCTCGGGTGCAATTTCGATACCAAGCGTCCGCTTCGTGACATCCTTTCCGATTACAAAGCCGTGCTCAGGCACGTCTACAGTCCGGCGGCATATGCGGGACGGCTGTCCCGTCTCGCAGCCATGCTCGACCGATCCGACCGGCGCCGCGATCTGCCGGATGGCGACGTGCGCAAGAGGCTTGGCGGCATCGACAGCCTACACAAGATCATGCGGGCTCTGCCGAAAGTTCGCGAGCCGTTCTGGAAGACCTTTGTCGAAGTCGCCAAGACCAATCCGGGCGCGCTGCGTTACATCGTGATGCTGATGGCGTTGTACATGCACCTCGGGCCGTTCTCGGAACGCGTGATCGGCGAGATTGACCGCCGCATTGCCGAGTTGGACGAGGTACCTCCACTAAGGGCTACCGCAGTCAGTCAAGTGCTACCTCCAGCGACGGCAGCCACTGATCGGGATATTCGCGGATCCAGCCCTCAATGACCGATGTGACCGCCTGCATCGTTCCCTGAATGTCGATTTGTCCTCCGGCATCGCGGACCGGCTTCACTTCTTCAGACAGTTCGCCACGAAAGCGGTGAGAGCTGGCCCCGCAAATTCGGACAGTAGCTTGAGTGGATTTTCTGCCTGACAGCGGCGAGGATTCTTGCTGCGAATCAGGAGCGAAGATGACGAAGAAGAGCCGCCGGACGCATTCTCCGGCATTCAAGGCGAAGGTTGCTTTGGCTGCGGTCAAAGGCGACAAGACACTGGCGGAGCTGGCGCAACTGTTTGATGTTCATCCGAACCAGATCACGATCTGGAAAAACCAGCTCCTGGAAGGCGCCGCCGGCGTGTTTGGGCATGACAAGACATCGGCCGAGACGCCGGTCGATTTGAAGGCGTTACATGCCAAGATCGGCGAGCTGGCGTTGGAAAACGATTTTGTGTCCGGCGCGCTCACCAAGGCGGGCCTGCTGAGCGCAAAGCGATGATCGACCGCGATCATGATCTTTCTATCGTGCGCCAGGCGAAGGTCCTGAAGCTGGCTCGCAGCACGGTCTACTATGAACCTCGGCCAGTTTCGGCCGAGGACCTTGCCTTGATGCGTCGGCTCGATGAGCTGCATCTCGATTATCCCTTCGCGGGAGCGCGTATGCTGCGATCGTTGCTGCGGCGGGAGGGCGTATACGCCGGTCGCCGCCACATCGCGACGCTGATGAAGCGCATGGGGATCGAGGCGGTCTATCGTCGCCCGAACACGAGCAAGCCGGCTCCGGGTCACAAGATCTACCCGTACCTGTTGCGCGGATTGAAGATCGAGCGGCCCGACCATGCGTGGGCAATGGACATCACCTACATTCCGATGCGGCGTGGCTTCGTCTATCTCGCGGCGGTCGTCGATGTGTTCAGCCGACGGGTCCTGGCCCATCGCGTCTCGATCACAATGGAGGCGGCCTTCTGCGTCGAAGCGGTCCAGGAGGCGTTGGCGAAGCACGGCAGGCCCGAGATTTTCAACACGGATCAGGGCAGCCAGTTCACCAGCCTCGAGTTCACCGATGTGCTGCTGGACGCGAAGATCGCCATCAGCATGGACGGCAAGGGCGCCTGGCGCGACAACGTGTTTGTCGAGCGGCTCTGGCGCACGGTCAAATACGAAGAAGTATATCTCCGCGCCTACGACAGCGTGTCCGAGGCGCGAGCGTCAATTGCCAAGTATCTGGCCTTCTACAATCAGGGACGCCCTCACTCGAGCCTTGACGGGCGCACGCCCGACGAGGCTTACTTCGGCACGCAAGCTATGGTGATGGCCGCATGGCCGTCGCCGACGGTTTTGTCGTCGCTCTGGTCGGGCTACGCCCTCCCGACGCAACGACAAAACCGTAAAGCCCCGCGTTCAGCATAACCCGGCAGGAATCCACTTAAATCCAGCGGGGCGCTGTCCAAACAACCGGGGCCAGCTCTGTGTCCGGGCAGACGGATAATGCGCACGCCATGAATCGGGCACTCAATCTGCCGCAGCAGCCCATGTCGCCTTTTGCGCGCCAAGAGTCCTCCTTCTGTCGCCACAAGAGTATTGAACGTTTGAAACCGTCATGCGTTAGTCGGCGGATGACGGCCGGATACACTATCCGGTATGACGATGCGGTCGCGGAGACGGTTCTTGCTCAAGCTGTACAGGTGGCCGTCCGACGACTGGCACGGCATCGGCGCGGAAATGCCCTCGGAAATCATCTGGGCCGATCTCTTGAACGCGACTGACGAGGAAAAGCAGTTCGTCGAACGGCTGCTCGGGATACGTGTTCCGTCCGAGGAATCCCTCAGCGAAATCGAGGCGTCGAGCCGCCTGATCTTCGACCACGGCACGCTCTATCTCAGCTCACCGGCGGTTCGGCTCACCGAGGACAACGAGGCCGAGATCACGCCGGTAGGATTCGTCATCGGCCCGCGCGTGCTGGTGACCGTGCGCTTTGCAGGGCTGCCGATCTTCGACGACATCGGCAAGCGTATCGGCTCCGACGACAGCCTGGAGAACGGCATGTGCGTGTTCGCCAGCCTGCTCGAGGCCATGATCGATCGCGGTGCCGATGTCCTGGAGCATCTCGGCACCAGGGTCGATCAGCTTTCGCGGGGTGTTTTCAAGGGAGGGCTCGTACGCACCCAACGTGCGGTGCGCTCCAGCCGCAGGATGCGCGAGGCCCTGGAGAATGTTGGCGAACTGGCGGACCGGCTCGCCAAGGCGCGCGATGTTCTGCTTGGGGTGGGGCGCATCGCCTCGTTTGCCGGTGATGTCGGCAGCGAATGGGTCACGGCTTCGTCGAAGAAGCGCCTCGAGGGCGTGTCAAAGGACGTCGTCTCGCTCAGCGATTACGAGACCCGATTGTCCGACAAGATCCAGCTGCTGCTCGATGCGGTGCTCGGCTTCATCAGCATCCAGCAGAACGAGCTGTTCAAGATCCTGACGATCGTGTCCGTCGTCGGCGTGCCGCCGACCATCCTGGTCGGCATCTGGGGCATGAACTTCAGGCACATGCCCGAGCTCGACTGGACGTTCGGCTACCCGCTGGCGTGGCTCGCAGTCATCGCCAGCGGCCTGCTGCCGCTGATCTGGTTCAAGCGGCGCGGCTGGTTCGATTGAGAGGCGGCGCACCGTTCGTGAACGTTGCGCCGCTTCTACATCAGGCTGCTTCCGCCGCGACGTTGCCGATCCAGTCGCGGGCCAGCGTCACGTCGGCCTGCGACAATTGATGGCCTGCGGGCAGGACCTTGTGGGTCACGCGCGCGCCCGCTTCCGACAGCAGCGTCGTGAGCCGCGCCGAATTGCTCGCCGGCACGATCGGATCCGCCTGCCCGGAGAGCAGCAGCACGGGCTTGCCTGCAAGGTCGGCGTTCGGCGGATCCGACAGCGGCACCATGGCGCGCAGCAGGATCGCGCCCGCGAGCGCTTCCGGCTTCAGCAGCAACAGCGCCGCCGCGATGTTGGCGCCGTTGGAGAAGCCGACCGCGATCGGCGCGGCGAGGCCGTATTGCTTGCGTGCCTCCGCGACGAAGTCGCCGAGCTCGTGCGCGCGACGGCGGACGTCGTCCTCGTCGAACACGCCCTCGGCGAGGCGGCGGAAGAAGCGCGGCATGCCGTGCTCGAGCACGCGGCCGCGCGGCGAGAGCAGGGCGGCGCCGGGCGAGATCATCTTGCCGAGCCCGAGCAGGTCGTTCTCGTCGCCGCCGGTGCCGTGCAGCAGCAGCAGCGGGGGGGAGCCCGCATCGCGTGCGGGCTCGAAACGATGAATGAATGCACTTGCGGTCATGACACGCTCTCCTCCAGGCTCGACAACACGTCCTCGATCTGCTTGCGATGCTGTTCGAGCCCCGTGGGTCGGTCAAAATCCCCCGGGTATGGTCACTTGAAACTCCCCCACCTGATGATCGCCGTCAGCGCCGCTGAACAGCAGTAGCCGGTCAGGCAGGACGTTTATGTTCGACCCCTTTAGCCAGCAAGGGGCCGGGGAGTTGAACGTCTTGAAGCGACATCTGCAAAGCACCGTACTTACATTACTTGATCGCAACACCAGCCAGCGCGAGATTCACCGGCTGACGGGTGTCGATCGCAAGACGATCCGGCGTTATCAGGCGCTGCGGGCCGGTGCGGAGGCAAATTCCCCCGGGGAAGTGACCACCGGCTCGGTGAGCGCGGACGGCCAAATTCCTCCACCCCGACCACCGGCTTTTGGGACATCGGAAGCGACGGTCACCAGCAGCCTGGCCCGTTCGGCTTGCGAAGCGCATCGGACGTGGATCGAAGAACAGGTCCGGCTGAAGCGGAACGCGCAGGCGATTTACCAGGACCTGGTTGATCAATTTGGCTTTCCGTCCAGCTACCAGAGTGTCAAGCGGTTTGTGCGCCGGTTGCGGCACGCTGATCCTGAGCAGTTTGATCGTCTTGAGTTCCTCCCCGGCGAGGAAGCTCAGGTCGACTATGGCGAGGGCGCGCCGACGGTTGATCCGAAGAGCGGGCGGTACCGTCGTCCCCGCCTGTTCGTGATGACGCTACGCTACTCGCGGCGCAGCTTCCGGCGGGTAGTCTGGAAGTCCAGCCAACAAGTCTGGGCGCAGCTCCACGAAGAGGCGTTCCGGTATTTTGGCGGGGTCCCCAGCTATGTCGTGCTCGACAACCTGAAGGAAGGCGTCCTCAAGCCGGATTTGTACGAGCCCCAGCTCAACCCGATTTACAGCGCGATGCTGGCTCATTACGCCGTGGTCGCCGATCCCGCGCGCGTGGCCGATCCAAATCGGAAAGGATGCGTCGAGAATGCGATTCAACATACCCAGGGCACTGCGCTGGCCGGACGGCGCTTCGAGACGCTGGAGGCGCAAAACGAGTTCTTGAGGCACTGGGAGGAGAACTGGGCTTCCAAACGCATCCACGGCAGCACGCGCCGTCAGGTCGAGGCGATGTTCCAGGAAGAGAAGCCGCACCTGCGGCCGCTGCCTGTCGCTCCCTTCCGCATCTTCACCGAAGTCGTCCGGACTGTCTGCGACGACACCACCGTACGCGTCGACAACAGCTATTACGCCGCGCGGCCCGCGCCGATCGGCAGCCAGGTCGTCGTGCGCATCTACACCACCACGATCGAGATCCGTGATCGCCACACCCGTGCGCTGCTGCGTGTTCATTCCCGGATGGCGCACCCCGGTTCTGTCGTCCTGCCGACCAGCGAACGGCCGTTCAACCCGTCGCGGCAAACCGCCGTGCTGCTGGCGAGCGCCGAGCGCATCGGACCGCAGACCAGGGCCTTGTGCCAGCAGGTGTTCGACACCGAAGGGCGCCCCGGACAGCGCGCGATGTGGGGCATTGTCGGGCTGGGCCGGAAGTATCCGGCGCGGCTGGTCGAGCAGGCCTGCGCGCACGCCATCGACAACCGCATCTACCGCTACAAGCACGTGCGTGCGACCGTCGAGCGGTTGTTCGAACAGGCGATCGAGCAGGTTGGAGTGACGCCACAGCCGGCATCGCCGCTCACCCAGGATCATCCGCTGATCCGTACCCCCGCGGAATACGGCGACCTCTTCAGCCGCGCTGTGCGGCGCGACGCCGACGACAATGGTCGGCAGGCCGAGGCTCACGACGATCACGCCACGGCAATCCGCGCTCGTGTCGCCTGCGCAACCCCGGCCAACTCCGGCGCCACGAGCGCTCCCGCTGCACCTTCTCACCTTAAACTGGAGACCTAGCCACATGATGACCATGCCGGAAATTGAGCGTTGCCTACGACAGCTGCGCCTGTCGGGTGTCCGCGACACGCTGCAGACGCGCGTGCTCCAGGCGCAGGGCGCCAACCAGCCCTTCCTCGAGACCTTCTCCCTTATCCTGCAGGATGAACTGGACCGTCGTCAGTCCCGTCTTATCGAGCGGCGATACCAGCAATCCGGGCTCGACGAAAAGCTGACGCTCGCCGAGTTCGACTGGTCCTTCAATCCCAAACTGCCACGTCAGACCTGCTTCCAGCTCCACACCCTGGCGTTCATTGCCGCTGGCGAGAACGCTCTGCTTGTTGGCAAACCTGGCACCGGGAAGTCGCACATCGCCAAGGCGATTGCCTATCAGGCGATCCTGCAAAGCCACAAGGTCCAGTATCTTGAGACCGACGACTTCTTCCACCGCTACGCCCTGAACTCTCCGGCACAACGCGAGGTCCGGCTGCGAACCATCATCGACTGCGATCTCCTCGTGCTGGACGATCTATTCCTCGCACGCGCCATCCCCGACGACGCCGGCACTTTGCTGCAGACCCTGATCCATCAGCGTTACAAACTGCGCCGCAGCGTCATCGTCACCTCCAATCGCGTCGTGCAGGATTGGGGGGCATACCTTGGGGACAACACTATGAGCACGACGATCCTCGATCGCCTTATGCATCATTGCCATCTGCTTGAGTTCGACGGACGCAGCTATCGGCTCAAAGAAGCCGCTGAAGCTCTTGCCCGGGAAACAAACTCAAACTAACAGTCCCTTGTCCTGCCTCGCGGGTGGAGGAATTTGACTGACCACACCCGGAGGAATTTGAAGTGACCCGCGGGGGGGCGAGGAAGCTCGGCAGCTTCAGCTCACGCCCCAGCGTCGCGACGGGCTCGTCGACGGCGAAGCCGGGGATGTCGGTCGCGATCTCGAACAGCACGCCGCCGGGCTCGCGGAAGTAGATCGACCGGAAGTAGTTGCGGTCCCGCTGCTCGGTCGGGTGCAGGCCGTGATTGCTGACGAGCTTCTGCGCCATCTTGCCCTGTTCGGCATCGTCAGCCGCGCGAAAGGCGATGTGATGCACCGAGCCGCCGCCTTGGTGCCCGCGCAAGAAGCCCTTGGCCTCGTAGATATCGACGACGCTGCCTTCGGCATCGCCTGAAGCCTTGAAGCGGATCACCGAGCCTTCGCGTCCGGTCTCCTTGAAGCCGAACACGTCGGTGAGGACGGCGGCCGTCTTCGCCGCGCTGTCCAGCAGCAAGGTCACGCCGTGGAAGCCTCGGATGGCGTGTTCGGCCGGCACGTCGCCGTTGCTCCAGCCGGGCTCGTTCTCGGCGCCGGGGATGCCGACCAGCGCCAGCGCCATGCCATCCGGATCAGTGAACGGCAGCACGGATTCACCGAAGCGCTTCTCCAGCGCTTCGTACGCGATGCCCTTCTCGGTGAAACGCTGCGTCCAGTAGCCGAGCGAGCGCTGCGGCACGCGGAAGGCGGTCTGATGGGTCTCGCCGACGCCGCGGCGTCCGGCCGGAACGCCCGCCCAGGGGAAGAAGGTCAGGATGGTGCCGGGGCGGCCGGTCTCGTCGCCATAATAGAAGTGATAGGTGCCGGGATCGTCGAAATTGACCGTCTTCTTGACGAAGCGCAGGCCGAGATCGCGGGTGTAGAAGCCGAAATTCCTGATGGGATCGCCGGCGATCGCGGTGACATGGTGCAGTCCAGACATTGTCGTCCTCCAAGATTTGGGGAGCGGGCTTGCTCTGGCCGGAAATATTGTTCCGCTTGGGATTGGAGACAATCCATGCAATTATGACGGCTATGTCTACGATTTGGAAACAATCGCCGGGACGAACCCTTGGATAAGCTCGGCAGCCTCCGGGCTTTCGTGAAGGTGGTCGAAAGCGGGAGCTTTGCCGAGGCCGGCCGGCAGCTGCGGCTGTCGCGCTCGGCGATCAGCAAATACGTCGCCGACCTCGAGGAGAGTCTCGGGGTTCAGCTGTTGAACCGGACCACGCGGCACGCCAGCCCGACCGAGAACGGCCAGCGCTATTTCGAACGCGCGGTCGTGATCCTCTCGGAGATCGAGGCCGCGGACCAGGCGGTGACGCAGGCGCAGTCGGCGCCGCGTGGCCTGTTGCGGGTCAACGCGCCGATGTCGTTCGGCACGATGCGGCTCGGGCCGGCGCTCGCCGATTTCATGGCGCGCTATGGCGAGCTTCAGCTCCAGATCGTGCTCAGCGACGATCTGCTCGATCCCGTGCAGGACGGCTTCGACGTCACGCTGCGCATCGCGGAGCTGGAATCCTCCAGCCTGATCGCGCGCAAGATCATGCCGGTGGCGCGCATGATCTGTGGCTCGCCCGACTATCTCGCGCGTCACGGCACGCCAAGACATCCGCAGGATCTGCGCGGACACACCTCGCTGACCTATGGCTTCCTGCTCACCGGCAACCAGTGGAAGCTCTCAGGCAGCGATGGCGATCACTGGATCCAGCCGGCCTGGTCGCTCTGCGTCAACAATGCCGAGGTGCTGCGCGACGTGGCGATCAAGGGCAGGGGGCTCGCGCTGCTCCCTGAATTCATCGCCGCAGATGCCGTGCGGAAAGGCGAATTGCGCGTCGTGCTCCAGGACTATTCCGCGCCGCCGCTCGCCCTGTACGCAGTCTATCCGCCGACGCGGCATCTGTCGGTGAAGGTGCGGCTGTTCATCGATTTTCTGGTGGAGCGGTTTGGCCGCGAGGACGAGACAGGCGTGCGGACGCGCTGAGCCAGATCGGGTGCAGCCATGGCCTCCAGTCAATCGGCGAGGGAATAGCTTGCACGAGGTCGTTGCTCGGGCAATGCGCCCGGACCAGCCAAGTCGTTGCAGCAATGGCTCCGCATGCCACAGCAGCGCCGCCAATGACGTCCACGGCATAATGCGCGCCGCAGAGGGGCGTCCCGGCGATGAGAAGGAGATTCAGGGGAACGAGAAAGAAGCGCAAGATACGAATCGGCCAAAGAGCCCAAACAAACAAAATGGCATTGGCCGTGTGAAAGCTCGGGAAGGAGATCAGCCCCTCCACGGACCGAAAATCGATGACGCGTAGCGTTCCGTTGCGAAGCCCTTCGAGGATGGGGAAATAGCTGTGCCCGCCGCCCGGCAAGGTCGATAATTCAGTAGGAGCTTTGTCCAGATAGATTATCGCGTTCGCCGCCGGAATGAAGCATGCAATTGCGGCGGTCGCCGTTACAGCAACCGCAAATGCGATGATGTAGAACTGCAATCGGTCAAGCCGTCGGGTCAGAATGGCGGCGGCCAACACCGAGATGTTTTGCGACATCATGGAGTTGTAGGCGTAGGAAAGTGCGTTGCGGAGTGCATCGTGCCTGCTCAAGACAGCGAGATAGCTGGCGCGATCGAATCCAAGCCACTGATCCATAGCGTGGAGATGCGCGTCGCGGTAAGGCAGCGGCACTGTGGACGCGGCGTAGCTCAGCATGATTCCCATGAGGATCACGACAACGAGCTGACCAAAGCAGATGAGAACACGCGCGACCTGTGAATTCGGTCGAACGAAACTGAAATATATAGCGAAAAACGCATAGAAGGCCATCCACACGAGGGTATCGGCTGACACTTCAATGCTGCAGCTCAAACCCACAAGGCTGAGCGAGAGCGCCGCCAAGAGAGCGATCGCCAAGGTGGTCTGCCATGTGACGGTGGACAGTAGTCGGTCATCCGTGTTCGACCGGTCGTGCATTTGTTCCCTTCAACACCTTATGGTTGCTTTGGGTGGAGAGCTATCTATGGCCGCACAAAGGAATCCTTAAATGCGCGGCCATCCGGGAAGGCAGCCCTTGCAGGAAGGTCAGTGAATGATGATCTTCACTACTTAAAAGTGATTTATTCAAGATTAACGCCTTAGACGGGAGATGTCTGCCTTCGAAGATGTGCGGCCTGATCTACTTGGCTCACTGGGGCCGCCTGCTGCCGATGTGGGCGGCTCGGGCGCGCTCGCTGGAAGAGGCAAGCAGGGCGGCCCTGGATTGACCAAAGTATCCTTGGAGCTCGGATCTCCGGCAGTCCGCCGCTGGGAGGCTGGGCCGCCCCGCTTTTCGTGAAGGTTTAGGGTGTGGTCAGCTTGGTGCTGACGCTCGTGAAGACGCCGCTCAATGCGGTGCCGGTGTTCTTGACGGCAGCCAATGACAGCGAACGCGATGCCTGCAGCGATAAGGCCATATTCGATAGCCGTAGCGCCGCTTTCGTCTGCCAGGAGCCTCTTGAAGGTATGCCAGCATCCCTATGGTTGTCGCAATTGCGTGTAATAATCGGTTGTAACAACTTATATCTACTCGTGAAGAAATTAAGGAGGCTTGAATCCGAACCGTTGATTTGAGTCCAACGCGAATGTTTCACACGGTTGCTGCGATCAGATGAGGGTGAATCATCATCGCGCCTTGGATCATTGTCTGAGCATGATCTGCGCGCAAAGGTGCTCTACCGCCGCAGCGTGAACTCGTCCGCACCGCGCCGGTGCTCCCATTTCGCCTGCTCCAGTTCGGGCCGGTCGCATTCGATCTCCGGATAGCCGATGCAGAGATAAGCGATGAATTTCCAGGAGCTGGGCACGTCGAGAATGGCGTGGATCCGATCCGGGCTCAGGATCGACACCCAGCCGAGACCAATGCCCTCGGCGCGCGCGGCGAGCCACATCGCGGTGATCGCGGAGACCACGGAATATTCGGTTGTCTCCGGCATGGTCGCGCGACCGAGACCGTGGCCGATGTCGCTGGCCTTGTCCGCGAACACGGCGAGGTGACCAGGGGCCTGTTCGAGACCCGAGAGTTTCAGCGTGGCATAGCGCGCGGCGCGGTCGCCGGAATAGCAATTCAACGCGTCGGCGTTGCATGCCTTGAAATCGTCGGTCACGGCCCGGCGCCGCGCGTCGTCGTCGACGATGACGAAGCGCCAGGGCTGGCTGAGCCCGACCGAGGGCGAGAGGCAGGCCGTCTCGATCAGGCGATCGATGGCGCCGGCCGGCAACGGGTCGCTGCGAAAGCGGCGCACGTCGCGGCGCCACACGAACAGCTCGTGCAAGTGCCGGCGGAAGGCGTCGTCGAACTCGACCATGACGTCAATGTCCCAACGGGAAGGAGGCGGCTACCAGCAGGATCAGGATCTCGCCCAGCTGCTCGAACGCCCCGAGGATGTCGCCGGTCTGCCCACCGATCTGGCGGATGGCAAGCCGCGCCAGCATCAGGCCGGCGAGCGACAGCAGGACCAGGCCAACCAGCGCCTTGCCCGGCCCCAACGTCAGGGCAAGCACAAGGGTTCCAACAGCGAAGGCGATGGCGACGCTGCGGCCCGGCGGCGATCCGGCGCCGGCCGACAGCCCATCAGTCCGCGCCGGGGCGACCAGCGACATGAAGGCCGGCACGCCGGCGCGGGCGGCAGCGTGCGCAGCGCACAGCGCGAGCATGACGGCCCATGGATCGGCGATCGCCGCGAGCGCGCTCCAGCGCAGGCCGAACGACAGGATCAGTGCGCAGACGCCATAGGTCCCGATCCGGCTGTCGCGCATGATCTCGAGCTTGCGCTCGCGTGTCCGGCCGCCGCCGAGTCCGTCGGCGGTGTCGGCAAGTCCGTCCTCGTGCAGCGCGCCGGTGATGAGGGCTGTCGTGGCCAGCACGAGCAGCGCGGCAAGGTTCGGTGTCAGTCCGAACCGAATGGAGATCTTGTAGACCAGGGCGCCGGCGAGGCCGACCAGCAGTCCCGCGACGGGCAGGGCCCAGGTCGCGCGCGCGATCGCACCGTCGCCGGCGGGCTTCGACGATGCGACGGGCAGGATCGTGACGAACGACGCTGCGATCCTGAGATCGGCGACGACGTCTCGCAAGAGCTCGGCGCGCGGGATCATTTCAGCTTCATCGGCAGACCGGCGACGACGAACTCGACCTCGTCGGCGACATCGGCAATGATCTGATTCATGATCCCGGCGGCGTCGCGGAAGCTGCGCGCCAGCGCGTTGTCGGGCACGATGCCGAGGCCGACTTCGTTGGTCACAAGGACGACGGGGCTGCTCAGGCGGGGCAGGGAGCCGGCGAGTTCTCTCACGTCTCGCTCCCAGTCGCGCGCCGCATGCATCAGGTTGGAGAGCCACAGCGTCAGGCAGTCCACGAGCCTCGCGCCTCCGCCATCGGTTGCGAGCAGCGCCGGCACGAGATCGAGCGGGACCTCGCGCTCGATCCAATCGGTTCCGCGCCGCGCGCGATGTCGTGCGATGCGTTGCTCCATTTCACCATCGAGCGCCTCGGCGGTTGCGATGTAGACGGGCTGGCCGGGAAAGCTGCGTGCGCGCGCTTCCGCCCGGGTGCTCTTGCCCGATCGCGCTCCGCCGGTGATCAAGATGACGGCCATGAGGGTCTCCTGTCGCCAGCACTAATCATCAAACGCGCCCAAAGACAAAGCCGAAATCAGGTGGCGAGGGGCTTGCGCTCGGCCGCCGTCTTGCGCAACAGGGGCGGAGCGAGACGGGAGATTTGCGTGGATTTTGCGGGGGCCATGGCAGTGGCGATGGCGGTGGATGCCCTTCTGGGCTGGCCGTCGTCGCTGTTCGCGCGGATCGGCCATCCCGTCACCTGGCTGGGCTGGCTGATTGCCGCGATCGACTCCGCCTGGAATCGCGCATCCGATCCGCCGGCGTTGCGCCGCGCTGCCGGCGTTGCCGGCGCGCTCGCGGTGATCGCGCTCTCGGTCGCGCTCGGCTGGGGGCTTCAATCCTTGCTTCCCTCAGGCTGGATTCAGATCATGGCGGTGGGCATCCTGGCCTGGCCCCTGGTCGCGCTGCGCTCGTTGCGTGATCATGTGGCCGCCGTCGCAGCTCCGTTGCGCGATGGCGACATCGCCGCTGCACGCGACGCGGTGTCCCGCATCGTCGGCCGCGATCCAGCTGCGCTCGATGAAGCCGGCATCGCACGCGCGACGATCGAGAGCCTCGCGGAGAACGCCTCCGACGGCATCGTGGCGCCGGTGTTCTGGGGCGCGCTGCTCGGCTTGCCTGGAATCCTCGGCTACAAGGCCATCAACACGCTGGATTCCATGATCGGCCATCGCAGCGAACGGCATGAAGCGTTCGGCTGGGCGGCGGCGCGCATCGACGATGTCGCCAATTTCATTCCGGCACGGGTGACTGGATTTCTCTTCGTGCTGCTGGCGCCGCACCGGTCGGAGGCGCTGTCGTGCATGACGCGGGATGCGCGCCGTCATCGCTCGCCCAATGCCGGCTGGCCGGAGGCGGCCATGGCTGGCGGGCTCGGTGTGCGGCTCAGCGGTCCCCGCATCTATCACGGCAGCGCGACCGACGAGCCCTGGCTGAACGAAGGCGCGCGCGATCCGCGCGCCGCCGACATCGACGAGGCACTAACGCTGTACCGTCGCACCATGCTGCTGCTCGCCGGCCTGCTTGCGGTCCTGGCTTTCGCGTGAAACAACGGGGCATGCGCGAGCACGGTGGAAATCTGGATCAGGCCCAGCAGCGTTTTGGTGGACGCGCGGAGGACTGGATCGATCTGTCGACCGGGATCAACCGGCTGCCTTATCCGGTGGGTGAGGTGAGCTTGCATGCGTGGAGCGCGCTGCCCTCGCGTGCCGAGATCGAGGCGCTGCATCGGGCGGCGCAGCAGGCCTATCGCACCCGTGCACCGGTCGTTGCGATGGGGGGCGCGCAGGCCGCCATTCAATTGCTGCCGCAGCTGGCGCCGCCCGGCCGCGCCCGCATCCTCGCGCCCACCTACAATGAATATGCCGGCGTGCTGTCGACCGCGGGCTGGGATGTGCAGGAGGTCAGCGAGCTCGAGGCGCTGGCGGGCGCGGATCTCGCCGTCGTCGTCAATCCCAACAATCCCGACGGCCGGCATCAAATGCCCGGGGATCTGCTGGCGCTGCTGCCGCGCGTCGGCCGTCTCGTGATCGACGAGAGCTTTGCGGATGCCGTGCCGCAATTGTCGCTCGCGCCGGACGCGGATCGGCCGGGACTTTTGATATTGCGCTCCTTCGGAAAGTTCTATGGTCTTGCCGGCCTGCGCCTCGGCTTCGCGATCGGCGATGCCGCCGACATCGCCAGGCTCGCGGCGATGTCGGGTCCATGGCCGGTCTCGGGAGCGGCGATCGCGATCGGCTGTCGCGCCTTGCATGACCAGGCCTGGGCCGAGGCCACATCCGCGCGGCTTGCGCGCGACTGCGGCCGCCTCGACGACATCGCACTCGCGCAAGGCTGGCGGCCCGTTGGCGGCACGCCGCTGTTTCGCTTGTACGAAACGCCTGGCGCGCCTGCCGCACAGGAGAAGCTCGCGCATCGCCAAATCTGGTCGCGCGTCTTTGCGCGGAAACCGACATGGCTGCGGCTCGGGCTTCCCGGCAGCGAAGCCGAATGGGCGCGGCTCGGCGAGGCCCTGGCGCATGATGAACATGAGCTTGGTCGCAGCAACGACGATGCACTCCCTCTCCCGCTTGCGGGAGAGGTGCGGGGAGAGGGTGTTTCCGCGACGGGACAATCCCCAAGAGGAGAAAGCCCTCACCCGGCGCATCGCGCCGACCTCTCCCGCAAGCGGGAGAGGTGAACGAGCCGCGGCCATCGGTCAACCTGAGTTCTCTAGCGCGCTAGCGCGAGCAGGCCGTCGACGTCGAGATGGGTTTCGATGTGATCGGCGAGGGCGTCGAGCGCGCTCTCGACCCTGGCGCGATAGGGCTCGTCGCCTGCGGGAATGTCGAGCCTGGCCAGGAACGCCTTGCGGAAATCATCCGACGTGAACAGGCCATGCAGATAGCTGCCTTGCACGCGTCCATCTTGCGAGATTGCGCCTTCCGGCTCGCCAGTCAGTTTCGCGAACGGGCGGGCGCAATCGGGGCCGTCGGTGCGGCCGATATGGATTTCGTAGGCCTCGATCGGCTGCTCCGTCGCCGCATGCACGGCCGTCACTCGCGTCAGCGTCTTCTGCGGGGTCATCACCGTCTTCACGTCCAGAAGTCCGAGTCCCGGCGTGTCACCCGCGGGGCCTTCGATGCCATCGGGATCGGCGACGCTGTGCCCGAGCATCTGATAGCCGCCGCAGAGGCCGAGCACATGGCCGCCCCTTCGGTGGTGCGCGAGCAGATCAATGTCCCAGCCCTGCGCGCGCAGGAAGGCGAGATCGCCGCGGGTGGATTTCGAGCCCGGGATGATGACGAGCCTGACATCGCCGGGTATGGCTTCGCCCGGACGCACCATGAGGAGATCGACGCCCGGCTCGAGCTTGAGCGGATCGAGATCATCGAAATTGGCGATGCGCGACAGCGCAAGGCAGGCGATCTTGCATCGGCCCGGCTTTCGCGCATCACTCAGGCCCAGCGCATCCTCGGCCGGCAGTTCGCCGGCACGCGTGAACCAGGGCAGCACGCCGAAGCCGCGCCAGGCTGTCTTGTCTTCAATCAGCCTGTAGCCGTCGTCGAACAACGTGGGATCGCCGCGGAATTTGTTGATGACAAATCCACGGATCATCGCGGCATCGTCGGGGTCGATCACCGTCTTGATGCCGACGAGCTGCGCGATCACGCCGCCGCGGTCGATGTCGCCGACCAGCACGACCGGCACGTCCGCCTTGCGTGCAAAGCCCATATTGGCGATGTCGGCCTTGCGCAGGTTCACCTCGGCAGGACTGCCGGCGCCTTCCACCAGCACGAGATCGGCGCGCGCCTTCAGCCGCTCGAAGCTCTCCAGCACTGCGCCCATTAATGTTGGTTTCATCGCGACGTAGTCGCGCGCACGCGCCGTGGCGATGCGCTTGCCGTGAACGATGACCTGCGCGCCGACATCGGTCTCGGGCTTCAGCAGCACCGGGTTCATGTCGGTATGCGGCTCGACGCCGGCGGCGAGCGCCTGGAGCGCCTGGGCGCGGCCGATCTCGCCGCCATCGACGGTGACGGCCGCGTTGTTCGACATGTTCTGCGGCTTGAACGGCAGCACGCGCAAGTCCCGCCGCGTGAAGGCGCGCGCAAGGCCGGCGACGATGAGCGACTTGCCCACGTCCGAGCCGGCTCCCTGGATCATCAATGCGCGCGTCATCGCCGAAGAGACTCAGAACTCGACGCCGGCTTGCGCCTTGATGCCGGAGCGGAACGGGTGCTTGACCAGCGTCATCTCGGTGACGAGGTCGGCGATCTCGATCAGCTCGTCCTTGGCGTTGCGGCCGGTGAGCACGACATGCGTCATCGGCGGCTTCTGCGTGGTCAGGAAGTCGACCACCTCAGCGATGTCGAGATAATCGTAGCGCAGCGCGATGTTGATCTCGTCGAGCACGACCATGCGCAAGCTCTCATCGAGGATCAGTTCCTTGGCCTTCTCCCAGCCGGCGCGCGCGGCGGCGATGTCGCGGGCGCGGTCCTGCGTTTCCCAGGTGAAGCCTTCGCCCATCGCGTGGAACTGACAGAGATCGCCGAAATGGCCGGTGAGCAGGCGGCGCTCGCCGGTGTCCCAGGCACCCTTGATGAACTGCACGACCGCGCAGGGCAGGCCATGGGCGACGCAGCGGACGATCATGCCGAAGGCCGAGGAGGATTTTCCCTTGCCGCTGCCGGTGTGGACGATGATCAGGCCCTTTTCGCCGCTCTTGGTCGCCATGATCTTGTCGCGGGCGGCTTTCTTCTTCGCCATCTTCTGGGCGTGCCGGGCGTCGGTTTCCTCGCCCGTTCGGGTGTCCGGTTCAGGCGTCATCGGTCCAGTCCTTCGGCTTGACAAGTGGCAGCCACGGGCAAATGGTGGCCCGGCGTTGGTTCCTGTCCTATGACAGGCGAAGAGGGAATGCGATAGGGTCCGAATCGGCAGGATTTGGGTCCAAAATGCAGCCGCCCCCGCGACCGTGACCGGAGAGATGCCCGAAGCCACTGATTCCCGCGGGAATCGGGAAGGCGGGGATCGAAGGGCAAAGCCCTGCTCCGCAAGCCGGGAGACCTGCCAGCGCGAAGAGTTTTGGGCCGGCGGACGGGGTGTTCCGCGACGGGGAAACGGCCTCTCGAGTCAGGGTCCGTGTGCCTCTCGCCTCCCGCTGATTATCCTGGAAGAGGCGATGACCGTCACACTTCACGTCTGCATCACCTGCCGCGCCGGCCAGACGCTTGGCGAGGGCGAGACGACGCCCGGCAAGCGCCTGCATGGTGCGATCCTCGACGCCGGCGTGCCCGACGGCGTCACTGTGGTTCCCGTCGAATGCCTGTCGGCCTGCAGCCAGGGCTGCTCGGTCGCGCTCAGCGCGCCCGGCCGCTGGTGCTATGTCTATGGCCGCCTGTCGGAGACGAATGCGCAGGACGTGGTCGCGGGCGCGGCGGCCTATGCGGCGGCGCCGGATGGCCTCGTGCCGTGGCGCAGCAGGCCGGAAATATTCCGCAAGCAGTCGCTTGCCCGCATTCCCCCCATTGCCGTCGTGCCGGAGGCCGCTGAATGAACTCGCTCGCAAAAATCCCCGTCACGGTGGTCACGGGGTTTCTCGGTTCCGGCAAGACCACGCTGATCCAGCATCTGCTCGCCAATGCGAATGGCAAGAAACTCGCCGTGCTCGTCAACGAGTTCGGCAGCGAGGGCGTCGACGGCGAGATATTGAAGTCATGCGCCGATGCGAACTGTCCGGAGGAGAACATCATCGAGCTCGCCAATGGCTGCATCTGCTGCACCGTCGCGGACGATTTCATTCCGACGATGGAGAAATTGCTGGCGCGCCCGGTGCGGCCCGATCACATCCTGATCGAGACCTCGGGCTTGGCACTGCCGAAGCCGCTGCTGAAGGCGTTCGATTGGCCCGAGATTCGCTCGCGCATCACGGTGGACGGCGTGATCGCGCTGGCCGATGCCGAGGCTGTTGCGGCCGGCCGCTTCGCGCCGGACCCGATTGCCGTCGAAGCGCAGCGCGCGGCGGACGAAAATCTCGATCACGAGACGCCGCTGTCGGAAGTGTTCGAGGACCAGATCGCCTGCGCCGACATCGTGCTGCTGACCAAGGCGGATCTCGCCGGTGCGACTGGAATCGAAGCCGCCAGGGCGGCGATCACCGCCGAGATGCCGCGCCGCGTGCCGATGCTTTCCGTCACCGACGGTGCGATCGATGCGCGCGTCATTCTCGGCCTTGGCGCCGCCGCCGAGAACGATCTCGCCGCGCGCCCGTCGCATCATGACGGCGAGGAGGAGCACGAGCACGACGATTTCGCTTCCGTCGTGATCGACCTTCCGGAAGTCGCCGACATCGATGCGCTGGTTGCGTCCGTGCAGCGCCTGGCGCGCGAGCAGAACGTGCTGCGCGCCAAGGGCTATATCGCGGTCGCGGGCAAGCCGATGCGCCTCTTGCTGCAGGCGGTCGGCGAGCGTGTGCGCCACCAGTTCGACAGGCCCTGGGGCGCAGGTGTCAGGCAGTCGAAGCTCGTCGTGATCGGCGAGCATGGCGATATCGACGAGGCTGCGATCAAGGCAGGACTTGGTATCTGATGCACGTCGTTTTCCGCGAGAGCCGTGGTCTCGAGGAGACCGCGACACCAAGAGACATCGGCCAGGACCCGGCCGATCTCGTGGTGCTCTCGTATTCGGATTCCGATCTTGCGGCGTTCGCGGCCGGCTGGCGGCGTGGCCGGAACAGCCTGCCGTCGCTGCGGCTCGCCAATCTCGCCGAACTCCGTCATCCGCTGTCGGTCGACACCTATATCGAGCGCACGCTGTCGCAGGCGCGCGGCATCCTGGTGCGGCTGATCGGCGGTGAGTCCTATTGGCCGTATGGGCTCGCGGCCCTGCAACAACTCGCCAAGGATCGCAACATCGTGCTGGCGGTGCTGCCGGCCGATGGCCGCGACGACGCGCGGCTCGATGCGTACTCGACGTTGCCGGTCTCGACGCTGCGGCGGCTCAAGGTGCTCTGCGACACCGGCGGTCCGGTCGCGGCGCAGGCCGCGATCGCGCAGCTCGCGCTGGCCTCGGGGCTTTACGCGGGACCGGTCGTCGGCGAGATAACCGTGCCCGAGATGGGATTCTACGATCCCGCGCGTGGCGTCATGGCGGCGCCGGCGGGTGCCGTGGAAAAGCCGCGCGCGCTGGTGACGTTCTATCGCTCCTATCTCACTGCTGCGGACACCGGTCCGGTCGATGCCCTGATCGCGGCGCTGCGCGAGCGCGGCTTTGATACGTATGGCGTATTCGTCAGCTCGCTGAAGGCCCCCGGTGTCGCGGATTGGCTGCGCACGCATCTTGCGCAAAATCTTCCAGCCGCGATCGTCAATGCAACGGCGTTCTCCGCGATCGGCGATGACGGCACGACGCCGTTCGATGCCGCGTCGTGCCCCGTGTTCCAGGTCGCGCTCTCGACGGCACGGCGCGAGGACTGGGCTACCTCGCTGCGCGGCCTGTCGCCCGGCGACCTCGCGATGCATGTGGTGCTGCCCGAGGTCGACGGACGCCTGTTCGCAGGCGTGGTGAGTTTCAAATCGGCCGCGATGCGCGATCCGGATCTGCAATTCTCGCATCTGGCGCACACGCCCGATGCGGAGCGTGTGAAGGCCGTCGCCGCGCGCGTCGCGGCCTGGCGGCGCCTTGCCGAGACGCCGGCCGGCGAGAAGCGGCTGGCGATCGTACTGTCGAACTATCCCGGCCGGCCACACCAGATCGCGCATGCGGTTGGTCTCGATGCGCTCGCTTCGGTCGAGGCCCTGGTGTCTGATCTCGCGGAGGCCGGATACGCTGTCGCTCCGGTTCATGCGCTCGGCGAGACGCTGCTCAAGCAGCAATTGATCTGGAATGTCGCCGATTATCGCGCGGCGCTCTCGCGCCTGCCGCAATCCTTGCAGGACGATCTCGCGCAGGCCTGGGGCGCGCCGGAAGACGATCCGAGCTGCCGCGACGGCGCGTTCCAATTCGCCGCGATCGAATGTGGTCGGTCGATTGTCGCGATTCAGCCGGAACGCGGCGAAGCGGCCTCGCGCGATGCCGACTATCACGATCTCGCCCGCACGCCGCGCCATGTCTACGTCGCCTTCTATCTCTGGCTCAGTCAGCACGGCTGTGACGCCGTCCTGCATATGGGCGCGCATGGCACGCTGGAGTGGCTGCCCGGGAAATCCGTGGCGCTGTCATCTGCGTGCTGGCCGGAAGCCCTGACCGGCGATCTGCCCGTCATCTATCCCTTCATCGTCAACGATCCCGGCGAGGCCGCGCAGGCCAAGCGGCGCATCGGCGCGGTCACGATCGGCCATTTGCCGCCGCCGCTGGAAGCATCCGCGGTACCGGAAGGGTTGCGCCGGCTCGAACGGCTGCTCGATGAATATTCGACCGCCGACGGTCTCGATCCCGCCCGCCGCCAGCGCCTGATCGCCGCGATCCGCGACGAGGCCCGTGCCGCCGGCCTCGAAGAGGATCTCGGCCTCGATGCCTCGGCCGCGCCGGCCGAAGCGATCCCGCGGATCGATCGCTTCGTCTGCGATCTCAAGGAGAGCCAGTTCGGCGACGGCCTCCACGTGTTCGGCCGCGGCGCCTGCGGTGATGCGGAGCGGGCCGCGCTGCTTGCCGCGCTGGCAGGCCGGCGCGTTGCGCCGGGCCCGTCGGGCTCACCCTATCGCGGACGCCAGGACGTGCTGCCGACCGGGCGCAATCTCTTCGCGGTCGATCCGCGCGCGGTGCCGACGCCGTCCGCGCATGCGCAAGGCATCAAGCTTGCGGAAGAGCTGCTCCGCCGTCACTTGCAGGATCATGGCGACTGGCCGAAGGGCCTGATCGTCGATCTCTGGGGCTCGGCGACGATGCGCACGGCGGGCGAGGAATTCGCCATGGCGCTGCACCTGGCCGGCCTTGCGCCGCGCTGGGATCACGCCTCCGGCCGCGTCACCGGCTACGACATCATCGCGCCGGCCGAGCTCGGCCGTCCGCGCATCGACGTCACGCTGCGCGTGTCGGGCCTGTTTCGCGATGTCTTTTCCGGCCTTGCGCAAATGTTCGAAGCCGCCTCCGAGGCGCTCGCGGCGCGCGAGGACGAGGGCGATGAGAATCCGTATCGCCACCGCGCGTCCCGCGCGTCCCGCGTGTTCGCGCCGCGGCCTGGACACTACGGCGTCGGATTGTCCGCTATCCCGGATGCCTTCACGTCTGAGACACGCGATGCGGCGGGTGAGGCCTGGCTATCCGCATCGTCCTGGGCGTTCTCGGCAGATGGTGCGATGCAGCCAGATCGCGCCGGCATCGAACAGCGGCTCGCATCTGCCGACGCCTTCGTCCATGTGCAGGACCTACCCGAAACCGATCTGCTGCTTGCGGCCGACTATGCCGCTCATGAAGCCGGTGTTGCCGCGGCCGCGGCCCATCTGGGCTCGGAAGGACCATCGCTCTATCACCTCGATGCGACACACCCCGAGCAACCTCGCGCGCGCACGCTGACGGAGGAGATCTCGCGTGTCGTCCGGGCGCGCGCGGCCAATCCGGCGTGGATCGCCGGCATGATGCGGCACGGTTTTCGCGGCGCCGCCGAGATCACCGCGACGCTGGAGCACATGGCCGCCTTCGCGCATCTCGCGGGCGCCGTGCCGCCGCATCTGTTCGACCTCTATTACGATGCTACGCTCGGCAATGACGACGTCCGGGCCTTCATGGCCCGCGAAAATCCGTCTGCGCTCGCCGCGATGGAGACCTGCTTCACACGCCTGCACGAAGCCTCACTCTGGCGAACCCGCCGCAATTCGATCGCGGCGGCGCTGCGGGAGGCTTCATGAGCGCGGCCGCAGTCAAAGGCTGGTGTCCCGGTGCGCTGCGCCCGATGCTGTCGGGCGATGGGTTCGTGGTGCGCGTGCGTCCGTTTGGCGGGCGACTCGAAGCACCACAGATCTCAGGGCTTGCCGAACTGGCCGAACGCTTCGGCAATGGTCTGATCGACGTCACACGCCGGGCCAATCTCCAGATCAGGGGCGTCAAGGAAGAGAGCCATCGGCCGTTGCTCGACGGCCTTGCGCAGCTCCAGCTGCTCGACCCCGACGCTGAGATCGAAGCTCGGCGCAACATCCTGGTGACGCCGTTCTGGAGCAACCGCGACGAAACGCAGTCGCTCGCCGCGGAGCTCGAGGAGGCGCTCGCCGATTCCGGCCTTGTGCTTCCCACCAAGTTCGGCTTCGCCATCGATGACGGTAGGTCGCGCGTTCTGGCTGGCGATTCCGCCGACATACGTATCGAGCGCGACCGCTCGGGCCGTCTCCTGGTGCGGGCCGATGGCGCAAGGCTCGGCCGCTCCGTCGCACGCGGACAGGCCGTGAGCACGGCGCTGGCGCTCGCAAGCTGGTTCATCATCTCCGGCGGCGCGAGGGACGGGCGAGGGCGCATGGCCGCCCACATCGCGTCCGGTGCGGCGTTGCCTCAATCGCTGCGCGGCGAGACCGAGCCGGCGCCCGTCATGGCCGCGGCGCGGCCCGGGCACTATCCGCAAGGCGCGATGGTCGGCGTCGCGTTCGGGCAGATGCTGTACGCCACGCTCCGTCAGTTCTCTGCTTGCGGACATGCGCTGCGCATGACGCCCTGGCGGATGGTGCTCAGCGAGGGCAAGCGCGAGATGCCGGGTGGGGCGGGCCTCATCACCGAGCCGTACGACCCGGCGCTGCGCGTGATCGCCTGCAGCGGCGCGCCGCGCTGCCGGGAAGCTCACGCCGATACGCGCGCACTCGCAGCAGCGCTGGCGCCGCGCATTGCCGCCGATGTGCGGCTCCACGTCTCCGGCTGCGGCAAGGGCTGCGCCCATTCCGGTACGGCTGCGGTCACGCTGATTGCGACGCATGCCGGTTTCGATCTCGTCCGCGACGGCTCGACCCGCGACGAGCCGGTCCTGCGCGGGCTGAGCGGCGCCGATATCGTCAGCGATCCCTCCATCCTGGTCGGAGGGAACTGATGCCGCACACTTACGAGACCGACGGCGCGGCGATCTACCGGCAATCCTTCGCGACCATTCGGGCCGAGGCCGATCTTGCGCGCTTTACGCCGGACGAGGAGCCGGTTGTGGTGCGCATGATCCATGCCGCCGGCATGGTCGGCCTGGAGGCGCATATCCGCTTCACATCAGGCATGGCGACCCTCGCGCGCGCGGCCCTGCAAAAGGGCGCCCCGATCCTGTGCGACGCGCGCATGGTCTCGGAAGGCATTACACGCGCAAGACTTCCCGCGGCCAATGCCGTCATCTGCACGCTCGGAGACGAGTCCGTTCCTGCGCTCGCGCAATCCATGCGCAACACGCGCTCGGCCGCGGCGCTGGAACTGTGGCGGCCGCATCTGGAAGGCGCGATCGTCGCGATCGGCAACGCGCCGACCGCGCTGTTTCATCTGCTCAACATGCTGGAGGATCGCGACTGCCCGCGGCCCGCGGCGATCATCGGCTGTCCCGTTGGCTTCGTCGGCGCGGCGGAATCGAAAGCCGCGCTGATGGCCGATCCGCCGGTGCCGGCGCTGACGGTCGAGGGCCGCCTCGGCGGCTCCGCGATCACGGTTGCTGCCGTGAACGCGCTGGCAAGCCGGAGCGAATAGCCATGGGACGCATCATCTGTTGCGGTCTCGGCCCCGGCGATCCCGATCTGATGAGCGTGCGCGCAGACCGCACGGTGCGCGGCGCAAAGCACGTTGCGTACTTTCGCAAGAAGGGACGGCCCGGACAAGCGCGCCGCATCGTCGAGGGCATGCTGGCGGCCGACGTCACCGAATATCCCATGGAATATCCGGTTACGACCGAGATCGCCTTCGACAGTCCCGACTACGTGCAGCTGCTCGCCGGCTTCTACGACGAATGGGCGGAGCGCCTGGCGCGGCTGGCGCGCGCGGTCGATGTCGTCGTGCTCTGCGAGGGCGATCCCTACTTCTATGGCTCGTTCATGCATCTGCACGCGCGCCTGCAAGGCCGCGTCGCGATCGAGGTAGTCGCGGGCATTCCGGGCATGGTCGGCTGCTGGAACGGCGTCGGGCAGCCGATCGCGCTCGGCGACGACGTGACGACGGTGCTGATGGGTACGTTGCCTGAAGACGAGCTCGAGCGCCACATGCGCGATTCCGATGCGCTCGTCGTCATGAAGACCGGCCGCAATCTCGCAAAGGTGCGCCGCGCGCTTGCAGCCGCAGGCCGGCTCGACGACGCCTGGCTGGTCGAGCGCGGCACCATGCCGGACGAGCGCGTGGTGCGGCTTGCCGAGATCGATGCCGCCGATTGCCCCTATTTCGCGATCGTGCTGGTGCACGGCAAGGGCCGGCATCTGGACGCTGCCGAATGACGGGCACGCTGACCATTGCGGGACTCGGACCGGGCAGCGATGCGCTGGTGACGCCGGAAGTCTCGGCGGCGCTTGCAGCGGCGACCGACATCTTGGGCTATGCGCCCTATGTCGCCCGCGTGCCGCCGCGATCGGGTCTGACCTTGCATCCCTCAGACAATCGCGAAGAGCTGCAACGCGCGAGCGAGGCCTTGCGGTTGGCGGCCGGAGGCGGCCAGGTCGTCGTCGTGTCCTCGGGCGATCCCGGTGTGTTCGCGATGGCCTCGGCCGTGTTCGAGGCGCTCGAACAGGCGCCGCAATGGCAGGCGCTGACGATCCGCGTGCTGCCCGGCATCACCGCGATGCTGGCGGCGGCCGCGCGCGCCGGCGCGCCGCTTGGTCATGATTTTTGTGCGATCAATCTCTCCGACAATCTCAAGCCGTGGGCGGTGATCGAGAAACGCCTCCGCCTCGCGGCTGAAGCCGATTTTGCCATCGCGATGTACAATCCGCGCTCGGCGAGCCGTCCTGAAGGATTTCGCCGCGCGCTTGCGGTGCTTCGAGAGGCCGGTTGCGGCGAGCGTCTCGTGATCTTCGCGCGCGCGATCAGCGCGGCTGACGAGAAGATCGCGACCGTGACGCTGAACAAGGCGACGCCTGAAATGGCCGACATGCGCACGCTGGTGATCGTCGGCAATTCGCAGACGCGCCGCGTCGGCCGCTGGGTCTATGCGCCGAGGCGGGTAGAATGACCGAGCCACTGCATGATCTCGGCCACGCTCTCGACCCGCAGCCGCTCGGGCAGTTGCGGCCGCGAGATCATGATCACGGGCAAGCCAAGCATGCGAGCCGCGTCGATCTTGGCGCGCGCGCCGTCGCCGCCGGAATTGCGGGCGACGATCCAGGCGATGCCGCGCGTGCGCAGCGTGTCCAGCTCGCCGTCGAGGGTGAAGGGTCCGCGCGACACGATCACGTCGGCGGCGAAGGGCAGGGGCGCTTCGGGCGGATCGACGAAGCGCAGCGTATAGGTGTGCTGTGGCTTGCTCGCGAACGGCGCGATGTGCTGGCGGCCGATGGCGAGGAACACGTTTGCGGGCGCCACGGGCAGCGCGGCGACGGCCGCGTTGACGTCGCGCGTTTCGATCCAGTTATCGCCGGGCGCTCTCGTCCACGGCGAGCGTTCGAGCGCGATCAACGGCGTGCCGGTTTCCGCGCACGCCACGATCGCGTTGCGGCTCATCTCGGCCGCGAAGGGATGCGTCGCGTCGATCACATGCGTGATATTTTCGCGGCGAATGTAATCGGCCAGCCCGCTCACGCCGCCGAAGCCGCCGATGCGGGTCGGCAGCGGCTGGTCGGCCGGCGCGCGGGTGCGGCCGCCATAGGAATAGACGGCGCCGATGCCGGCGCGCGCGACCTCCGCTGCGAGCAGGCTCGCATCGGCCGTTCCGCCCAGAATGAGGGCGCGCGTCATGTCTGATCCCTGGCTGACCATCATCGGTATCGGCGAAGATGGCCTTGCCGGGCTGTCCGAGGCAAGCCGAAAGGCGCTTGCCAGGGCCGAAACCGTCTTCGGCGGCGAGCGCCATCTTTCGCTTGCGGAGGTTGGCAGCCGCGGCCGCCCGTGGCCGGTGCCGTTCGACGCAAAGATCGTGCTGAGCTGCCGTGGCCGGCCGACGGCGGTGCTCGCCTCCGGCGATCCGTTCTGGCATGGCGCCGGCGCGAGCCTCGCCGAGATGCTTGATGGCGGCGAGTGGATCGCGCACCCCGCGCCGTCGACATTCTCGCTTGCGGCCGCGCGGCTGGGCTGGCGCCTCGAATCCGTGACGTGCCTCGGCCTTCATGCGGCGCCATTCGAGCGCCTCATCCCGCATTTGGCGCAAGGCGCACGCATCCTGTGCTTGGTGCGCGACGCAGCGGCGGTCGGCGATCTCACGAAATGGCTGACGCAACGCGGATGGGGCGCCTCACTCGTGTGGACTCTCGCTGCGCTCGGCGGCCCGCGCGAAAGTATCGACCAGCAGCGCGCCGATCTCTTTGCCGGGAATATTGCCGGCAATCTGGTTGCGGTGGCGGTGCAGGCGCGGGGAGGCCAGGGCATTCCCCGCAGTTCGGGATTGTCGGACGATCTCTTCGTCCATGACAGCCAGATCACCAAGCGGCCGGTGCGTGCGCTCGCCCTCTCGGCGCTGGCGCCGCGGCCCGGCGAACGGCTGTGGGACGTCGGCGCCGGTTCGGGCTCGATCTCGGTGGAGTGGGGGCTGTGCGGCGGGACGGCCACGGCCATCGAGCTGCGCGAAGATCGCGCCGCGAACATTCGCAGCAATGCAGCCGCGTTCGGATTGGCGCATCGGATCGTCATCGTTTCCGGGAAGGCGCCTGAAGCCCTTGCTGCGCTGGAGCCGCCGGATGCCGTCTTCATCGGCGGCGGCCTCGATGGCGCGATGTTCGATGCCGTCTGGGCGCGCCTCTCGCCTGGAGCGCGGTTCGTTGCACATTCAGTCACGCTGGAGACGGAAGCTCTGCTCGGCGAGCTGCATCAGCGCCATGGTGGCGAGCTGATGCGGGTCGAAATCGCGCATGCGGCCCCGCTCGGCCGCTACCGATCCTGGGAAGCGACGCGGCCGGTGGTGCAATGGAGTGCGGTCCGATGAAGGTCGCCGGTCTGGGATTCAAGAGCGATGTGACGGTCGCCTCGCTGCGGGAGGCGCTCGCGACAGCCGGCGGCCCCGAAGGTCTTGCGGCATTTGCGACCGTCAGCGACAAGGCCGACGCGGAGGCGCTGAAAGAGCTCGCGCGTGAATGCGGCATACCGATCAAGGCCGTTCCGGCCGACAGGCTGGCCGGCATCGACACGCCGACGCAGTCGAAACGCGTCGCGGAAAAATTCGGAACGGGATCGGTCGCCGAGGCCGCGGCGCTCGCAGCCGCCGGTCCTCGCGCGCGGCTGATTGCGACACGCGTCGTCTCGCGGGATCGCACCGCGACCGCCGCGATTGCGGAAGGAGACGGCGCATGACGGTGCATTTCATCGGCGCCGGCCCGGGCGCACCCGATTTGCTGACGCTGCGCGGTCGCGATCTGATCGCCGCCTCTCCGGTCTGCCTCTATGCCGGCTCGCTGGTGCCGGAGGGCGTGCTGGCGCATTGCCCGCCGGGGGCGCGCATCGTCAACACCGCGCCGCTGTCGCTCGACGAGATCATCGCGGAGATCGCCGCCGCGCATGCGGCAGGCAAGGATGTCGCGCGGTTGCATTCCGGCGACCTCTCGATCTGGTCGGCGATGGGCGAGCAGCTCCGTCGCCTGCGCGCGCTCGGCATTCCCTATTCGGTGACGCCGGGCGTGCCGGCCTTCTCGGCCGCCGCGGCCGCGCTGGGAGCCGAACTGACGCTGCCCGGCCTTGCCCAAACGGTGGTGCTGACGCGCACGCCGGGGCGGGCCAGCGCAATGCCCGAAGGCGAGAAGCTCGCCGCATTCGCCGCGACCGGCGCGGTGCTCGCGATCCATCTGTCGATCCACTTGCTCGACAAGGTCGTGGCCGAGCTGACGCCGCATTACGGTTTGGACTGCCCGGTCGCAATCGTCTGGCGCGCGAGCTGGCCGGACCAGCGCATCGTCCGCGCGACACTGGGCACTCTTGATGCGGCTGTGGGCGGCGAGATGGAGCGCACCGCGCTGATCCTGGTCGGCAGGACGCTTGGCGCTACGGATTTCGACGAGAGCCGTCTCTATGCCGCCGATTACGACCGCCGCTATCGGCCGGTCGGCGCCGAGCCGCGTTTTCCGGAGGCATCGTGATGGCCGCAGCGCTCGTCATCTCCGCGCCGGCCTCCGGTGTCGGCAAGACCACGCTGACGCTGGCGCTCGCCCGCGCCTGGCGCAATCGCGGATTGAACGTGCAGTGCTTCAAGAGCGGGCCGGACTATATCGATCCCGCGTTCCACGCCGCCGCAACGGGCCGCGCCTCCGTCAATGTCGACAGCTGGGCGATGGATCGCGGAGCAATCGCGCATCTCGTCGGCCGCGGTGCCGACGCCGATATCGTGCTCGCCGAAGGCTCGATGGGCCTGTTCGACGGTGTCGCCGCGCGCGGTGTCTCCGGCACCGGTGCCACCGCTGACATTGCGGAGATGCTGGGCTGGCCGGTGGTTGTGGTGATCGATCCGTCGGGCCAGGCGCAGACTGCGGCGGCGATCGCCGCAGGCCTTCGCGATTACCGCCCCGGCGTGCGGCTTGCCGGCGTCGTGCTCAACCGCGTCGCCAGCCCGCGTCATGAAGATCTCGTGCGGCGTGCGCTCAACGAGGCCGGCATCGCCGTGTTCGGCGCGCTGCCGCGTCATGCCGAAATCAGCCTGCCGAAGCGGCATCTCGGCCTGGTGCAGGCCGAGGAGCGGGCCGAGATCGGCCAGCTGATCGACGAGGCCGCGCGCTTCGTTACCGAGCATGTCGATCTCGATGCCGTGCTGCGGTCGGCGGCTCGCTGGTCGCCGCAACCTGCCGCGAACGGTCTCAACGTCGCGCCACCGGGGCAGCGCATTGCGCTCGCCCGCGATGCGGCCTTCTCCTTCGTCTATCCGCACATGCTGGAGGCCTGGCGCGCGGCGGGCGCCGAGATCTCGACATTCTCGCCGCTTGCCGATGAAGTGCCTGACGCGAGCGCCGACGTCTGCTGGCTTCCTGGCGGCTATCCCGAGCTGCACGCCGGCAAGCTCGCGGCCAATGCGCGCTTTCGAAGCGGCCTGCGCGCCTTCGCCGAGACACGGCCGGTGCACGGCGAGTGCGGAGGCTATATGGTTCTGGGCACAAGCCTCACCGATGCCGACGGGCTCCGCCATGAGATGACGGGCCTGCTTGGCCTCGAGACCAGCTTTGCCAAACGCCGCATGCATCTGGGCTATCGTCTTGCCGAACTGGCTGCGCCGATGCCGGGGCATCAGCCCGGTGCTCGCCTGCGCGGTCACGAGTTTCACTATTCGACGATCGTCGCGCAGCCGGATGCGCCGCTGGCGGTCGTGCACGATGCGACCGGTGCGGTGATGGCCGAGACCGGCTCGCGGCGCGGCCACGCCACCGGTACGTTCTTTCATCTGATCGCGGAGGACCGGTGAGAGGATTCGTGTCGTTCATTTCCGCCGGCCCCGGCGCTCCCGAGTTGCTCACGGTGAAGGGCGCCGCGCGGCTGCGCGAGGCCGACGTCGTGCTCTATGACGACCTCGCCTCCGGCGCGATTCTGGATCTGGCGCGGCCCGGCGCCAATCTCGTCGCGGTGGGAAAACGGGCAGGGCGGCCCTCGACCAAGCAGCACCACGTCAACCGTCTCCTGGTCGACTATGCCGCGACAGGCGCGCGCGTGGTGCGGCTGAAGTCCGGCGATGCCGGCATTTTCGGCCGGCTCGAGGAGGAGTTGGAAACGCTGCGCGAAGCCGGCATCGGCTATGAGATCGTTCCCGGCGTCACATCCGCCTGTGTCGCCGCCGCCCAGGCCGGCATTCCCCTGACCCGTCGGCATACCTCCCGCCGGGTGCAGTTCATCACGGGGGCCGATGTCAGCGGCGAGCTGCCGTCCAACCTGAACTGGGCGGCGCTGGCCGATCCCGAGGCCACGACCGTGGTCTATATGGGCCGGCGCACCTTTCCGACGCTGGCGGCGAAATTGATCGCGCAGGGCCTCGCTCCGAACACGCCCGCACTGTTTGCCGAATCCCTCGGCCGTCCCGACGAGCGGCTCGTCCGCACCACAATCGCCGAGCTCGCCGAGCAGCTTGCGCGGGGCGGCGCCGCGTCCACGGCGGCCGTGATCCTGTTCGGCGCGCTGGCAGGGGATTATCCGTCATGACGGCGGCGGTCGCCCTTCGCCTCTTGACGCCCGGCTCGCGAAAGGCGCACACAGGAGGGGCATGGTGCTCGACGCGGCGCAAAGCGCCGGAGCATAATCGGGAATGGGGGTGGGCGGACCCAGTTGCGGCGCCCAAAACCCCAGCCGCCCCCGCGACTGTAAGCGGTGAGGGGCTCCGAATCGCCACTGGGCCGCAAGGTTCGGGAAGGCCGGAGAACCCAGTGAACCGCGAGCCAGGAGACCGGCCCTGCACGTTTTGAGGCCAAGGCCGTCGGGTGTGACGGCAGGAAGGAATTGAGCCATGCATATCGAACCGGGAATCGTCACGGGCGCCAAGCTCGTACTGAGTTACGCAACCGGCATCGCCGCAGGCGGCGTTGCGCTGAAGCTGGCGGCCGAAACCGTCCGCACGCAGGGCGTCGGCTCGTTCGCCGCGCGCACGCTGGCCACCACGGGCCTCGTCTTCACCTTCTTCCAGGTCCTGCCGCACTTCCCGGTCGGCGTCTCCGAAGTGCACTTCATCCTCGGCTCGACCCTGTTCCTGCTCTTTGGTGCTGCGCCCGCCGCCTTCGGCCTCGCATTTGGCCTGCTGCTCCAGGGTCTGTTGTTCGAGCCTGCTGACCTGCCGCAATACGGCATGAACGTCACCACGCTGCTGGTGCCGCTGTTCGCGATCCAGGCCATCGCCACGCGCATCATTTCGCGTAACACCGCCTATGTCGATCTGAAGTACGGTCAGGCGCTGGCGCTGTCGACGACTTATCAAGCGGGTGTTGTCGCCTGGGTGGCGTTCTGGGCGCTCTACGGCTCCGGCTTTGCCATGAGCAACCTCGCCAACATCGCGACCTTCGCGGCCTCCTACGCGCTGGTCATCGTGATCGAGCCGCTGGCAGACCTCGCAGTGCTGGCGCTGGCGAAGTCGCTGCGCGGCGTCACCGCGCCCGGCCTCGTCACTCCGCGCCTGCACAACGGCGCCTGAGAGACAAGCGAAAGGGCGGCCCTGATTGCCGCCCGTCGCGCTCGCGATGCTCACGCTCTCCCTGATAGGCATCGGTTGCGGCGATCCCGAGCAGCTCACGCGCGCCGCGATCGCTGCCATCAACGCGGCCGATCTCGTCCTGATCCCGCGCAAGGGGGCTGCAAAGTCCGATCTCGCAGATCTCCGGCGAACGATCTGCGCGGACGTGCTCACCAGCGACAAGACAGCCATCGCCGAATTCGATCTTCCCGTGCGCGACACCGGTGAAGCCGATTACCGCAAGGGCGTAGACGATTGGCACGATGCGGTTGCCGCGACCTGGTCGCAGACGATCGCGAGGCATCTCGAAGGTGACGGCAAGGTTGCGCTGCTGATCTGGGGCGATCCGTCGCTCTACGATTCCTCGCTGCGCATTGCACGGCGTTTGAATCCGTTGCCGAAGATCGAAGTCGTGCCCGGTATCACCTCGATCCAGGCGCTGTGCGCGGCGCATGCGCTGCCGCTCAACGACATCGGCGAGCCGTTCCTGGTCACGACGGGGCGGCGCTTGCGTGAAGACGGCTGGCCGCAAGGTGTCGATACCGTGGTGGTGATGCTCGACGGCGGCACGGCGTTCCAGTCGCTTGATCCAGCGGGGCTTCATATCTGGTGGGGCGCCTATCTCGGCATGCCCGACCAGATCATCATGTCCGGCGCACTCGCCGAGATCGGCCCTCGTATCGTCGCGCTGCGGCAGGAGGCGCGCGAGCGGCACGGCTGGATCATGGACAGCTACATTCTCAAGCGCAGGGCGTAAGCGAGGCAGCATGCTTCCCGAATGGGTTTACCGGAACTGCCCCGAGGTCTCCGCGGTCCATCGCGAGGCGGCTATTGCGCGGCAGGCGCAACTGACGAAGCCGACCGGCGCGCTCGGCCGGCTCGAGCAGCTCGCGATCGAGCTTGCGGGCTTGCAGGCGACCGAAGAGCCGCGCGCCTTGCGGGTGCCGACCATCATCTTCGCCGGCGATCACGGCATCGTCGCGCAGGGCGTGTCGGCCTATCCGCAAGCCGTCACCATCGCGATGATGGCGAATTTTGCCTCCGGCGGCGCGGCGATCTCGGTGCTGGCGCGTGAGCTGGGTTCGAGCCTGGAGGTGGTCGACGCCGGCACGCTGGCCCAAGAGCAGATGGCGGGAATCGTCACCGACAAGCCGCGCAACGGCACGCGCGATTTCAGCGTCGAGGCTGCGCTCACGCCCACGGACCTGGCCTTTGCCTTCGAGGCCGGCCGGCGTGCGGTGGTGCGCGCAAAGGCCGGTCGGCCAGATCTCCTGATCCTCGGCGAGATGGGCATCGGCAACACCACGACCTCAGCGGCGATCGCGGCGAGCCTGCTTGGTGTGAGCGCCGGGGAGATCGCGGGCAGCGGCACCGGCGTCGATGCGGCCGGCCGCGCGCACAAGGCACGGGTGATCGATGCGGCGATCGCACGCCACGGCGTCGCCGGGGCCTCGGTCGAGCAGATCCTGTGCGCCGTCGGCGGCCTCGAGATCGCGGCGATCTCAGGCGCGATGATCGCGGCCGCGCAAGCCCGCATTCCCGTGTTGATCGACGGCTTCATCGTGTCCGTCGCGGCGCTGGCGGCGGCGCGTCTCAATCCGTCCTGCCAGCCGTTCCAGCTCGCCTCGCATCAATCGGCCGAGCAGGGGCATCGGCTGGTGTTGCGCGCGCTCAACGTTCAGCCGCTGATCAGCCTCGACCTCAGGCTCGGCGAGGGATCCGGGGCGGCCATCGCGCTGCCGCTGGTCCGCGCGGCCTGCGCGCTTCACAACGGCATGGCGACGTTCGCGCAGGCCAATGTGCCGGATCGCCCGGCCTGATGCAGCTCAAGCCACGCGCTGGTTGACGGAGACGACGCGCCAGCCCGCCGCGAGCCGGTCGATCCGGGTCAGCGACAGCGGATCGATCACGAAGCGCAAGGCGGCCTGCGGCGTCAGGTCCAGTGCGATGCAGAGCGCGGCGCGGATGGTGCCGGAATGCACGACGAGCGTTGCCGATCCGGCCCCGATCCGCGACAGACCCAGCCGGACACGGGCGACCTGATCCGCAAAGCTTTCGCCGTTCGGCGGCCGTCCGTGCGCTGGATCGTGCCAGAACTGCGCGTAAGTCTCGCCACCGGTCGCGGCGAGCTCGTCATGCCGGCGGCCGGTCCAGTCGCCGAAATCCTGCTCGCGGAATTCGCTGACCAATTCCGGTTCGAGCCGCAGTGCGCGCGCGGTCTCGACCGTACGCCGCGACGGGCTGGCATAGGTGGTGGCATCCGGCGGCAAATGCTGCCGCAGAGCCACCAGCGCTGCGTGATCGCCGAGATCCGCCCGCGCATCAGCAGCATGGATCGTCCCCGCTACGCCCTCGACGGTCGCATGCCGTATCAGCCAGAGGAAGGTCTCACCTTCCATGCTCATCTCCAGGGAAGTTGGTCGCTGTGGCCACAACGCCGCAACTGGCGCATTGACTCTGTCACGATGGTAATCCTAGATGATCGCGACGGTTTCCCCGAGAGGGAATGAAAAGGGAATGCGGTGCGGGGACACTTGTCCCCAATGCCGCGGCTGCCCCCGCAACTGTAAGCGGTGAATCCTTCGTCACAAGCCACTGGGTCCTCGGTCCCGGGAAGGCGACGAAGCGGTCACGACCCGCGAGCCAGGAGACCTGCCGTCAGCCGAGGTCACACGCGAAGATGTCGGTCGGGGAGTACAGACATTCGGCTTCATCGGACGGCCCGAAAGGCCAACAGATGGGACCTCGTTCGCTGTGACGTGCCACTGACGTCATACCGAGGTTTCGTATCGTGTCTTCCATCTGTATCTTACGGCCGAGCCGCTTCCTGCTCGCCTCCGCTGCGTTCACGTCGTTTGTCATCGCAGATGTGCCTGCCGCCCTGGCGCAGCAGGTCCGCGAACCCCTGCCGCCGGTCGAGGTCTCGCCTGCTGAAGCCGGCAGGCAGGCCAAGCCATCCGGCCGTGAAGCGCAGCGCGCGCGCCGTGCAGCTGCGCGCCGGCCAGCGACCGTATCGGCTCCGCCCAAGCCCAGCGCGCCGGCCGCGACAGCGCCGACGCCGCTCAACAGCAATGTGGTGGCCGAAAGCGCCTCGCGGCTCGGCCTGACGGTGCGCGAAACGCCCGCGACGGTCGAGGTGATCTCCGCCCAGACCATGCGCGAGCAGGGTTATCGAACTGTCTCAGAGGTGGCGCAGGGTGCCGTCGGCGTCACCTCCGGCGACAATCCGGCCGAGCCCGCGGCGTTTTCCATGCGCGGCTTCACCAACAGCCAGATCAATACGCTCTACAACGGCATCAAGATCGGCCCGCAGAACATGACCTCGCGGATCACCGACACCGCCAATCTGCAGGCCGTGGAGTTCCTCAAGGGCCCGGCCTCGTTGATGTCAGGCGAGGGCGCCGCCGGCGGCGCCATCAACTTCGTCACCAAGCAGCCCCACACCGGACCGATCCGGAACGAAGCTGAGTTTTCCTGGGACTCGCTCAACTCATTCCGCGCGCATTACGGCTCGGGCGGCAGCACCAATGTGCAGGGCCTCGACTATCGCTTCGACATCTTCCGCTCCGCCCTCAACGGTTTTGCCGACGACACCAACGTCAAGACGTTCGGCACGTCCGGCCAGCTCGACTACCGCATCTCCGATAGTCTCAAGATCTGGGGCGCACTCGAGTACCGCGAGGATCGCTCCAAGGCCTATTGGGGCGCGCCGCTGGTGCCGATCGCTTTCAGCGGCTCGCATGCAACGACGGGGATCGTCTCCGGCAACTACGTGTCGAATTACAACGGAACGAATCTCGGTGCCGTCACGATCGACGACCGCACCTTCAACACCAACTACAACGTCCTAGACAACCGCAACGTCGCCCAGGAAGTGTGGCTGCGCGGCGGCTTTGAGCTGAAATTGGCGCCTGACCTGACGCTGAAGAGCCAGGCCTATGGCTATGGCGCAGAACGGAGCTGGTTCAACAACGAGATCGAGGCGTTCAATTCCACCACGAACCTGGTCGATCGCGAGCGCTTCTATGTCGCGCACAGCCAGCGCCTGGTCGGCAACATCACCGATTTGATCTGGGACGCGAACATCGCAGGCTTCGACAACCGGCTGGTCACGACCTTGTCGACAAGCTATCTCGATTTCGTCAGGCCGGGCGCGGCAAACTTTCCAGGCGATTCCGTTTCGCTGGTCGATCCCGATCGCGGCTACTACGGCCTGCTCACGACCCAGCAGCAGACCGCGCGCATCGACAACGAAGCGCTCTCGTTCGAGGACCGGCTGAAGCTCACGCGCAGCTTCGCGCTGGTCGGCGGCCTCCGCGTCGAGCACATCGGGCTCGACCGCAATTCGACCAATGTGAGCGGGCAGGAGAAGGCAGGCTTTCCGTTCACGAACGACTGGGCACCGGTGACGGGCCGTATCGGCTACACCTGGGAGGCCGTTCCCGGCCTGACGTTCTTCAGCCAGTACGCCACCGGCGCCGATATCGCCGCCAACAACATCTTCCTGCTTGGGCCGACCCAGCCGCTCGACCTGACGACCGCGCGCACCTACGAGACCGGCGTCAAGCATCTGTTCTGGGACAACAGGGCGGAATGGTCGTTCTCGGCCTACGACATCCTGCGCAAGAACGTCTACGCGGCGGCCGGCGGCATGCAGCTCAACATTGCCGGACGACAGGAGTCGAAGGGCGTCGAGCTTGCCGCGGCGGTGCGGCCGATCGAGCCGCTTCGGCTGTGGGGCAACATCGCCTATGTCGACGCGCGCTATGCCGACTACGATTTCGCCGGCGGCTCGTTCTCCGGCAACACGCCGCCGAACGTGCCGCGTATCGTGGCCAATGCCGGCGCGTCGTATCGGTTCTTCACACCCTGGCCGGTGGAGCTCGGCATCACCGGCCGCCATGTGGGCGACCGTTACAACACCGATGCCAACGTCGTGACGATGAAGGCGTACACGGTCGCCGACGTCTATGCCTTCGTCGACATTCCCAAGACGGTGTTCAATGCGGTGGACCAGGCCCGCCTGACCTTCCGCATCCGCAACATCACCGACAAGCGCTATGCGATCTGGGGCGATCCGTTCTACCCCGACCAGATCCTGCTGGGCGCGCCGCGCACCTACGAGATCTCGGCCGCGTTCAAATGGTAGGACGCTGAACGCATGATGGGCGCGATCGTCCTCTCGCACCGCTGGCTCGGGATCGCGTTCTGCCTCCTGTTCGCGATGTGGTTCGCGACGGGGATCGTGATGCACTTCGTTCCGTTTCCGTCGCTGACGGAAGCGGAGCGGTTTGCCGGACTTGCGCCGGTGGATCGCGGCGAGATAAGGATTTCGGTCGGGGACGCCGTGGCCGCGAGCGGGATCGCGGATGCCAGGCGCGTGCGGCTGATCCAGCGGAGCGACGGACCGGTCTACATCGCGTCGGGACTGACGCGTTCCAGAGCGGTGCGCGCCTCCGACGGGCAGGATGCGGTGATCTCCGCCGATGCCGCGCTTGCCATCGTGCGAGCTCACGCCCGTCAGCGCGGACTCGACGCAGCACGCGCCACGATCACCGGGCATTCTGACTACGATCAATGGAGCGTGCCGAACGGATTCGATCGCCACCGGCCGTTGTTCCGCGCTGCCCTCGGCGATGCCGCCGGGACCGAGGTCTATGTCTCGTCATCGACCGGCGAGGTGGTGCTTGACACGACGCGCAGCGAGCGCGCCTGGAATTGGGCCGGCAGTGTTCTGCACTGGATCTATCCCACGGTTCTGCGAAGCAACTGGGCGCTGTGGGATGGGGTGGTCTGGACCTTGTCGCTGCTCGCATTGATCGCAGCATTGCTTGGTGCGGCGCTCGGGATCGCGCGGGTGAAGATTCGAGGACGCCTGATCTCCTCACCCTATCGTAGCTGGCATGCCCTGCACCACCTCATTGGCCTCGCGGCGATGCTCTTCGTGCTGAGCTGGATCTTCAGCGGCTGGCTCTCGATGGATCACGGGCGGCTGTTTTCGCGCGGGCAGTTGACCCCGGCCGAGGCCGGTGTGATCAACGGTGCGCCGGACTGGAGGGAGGCCGCATCGCTCGATCGCCAGTCAATATCCTCCTCGGCCCGCGAGGTCGAATGGTTCGGCTTCAACGGCGCTGTCTATCGGCGCGACCGGGTCGCGCTTGGCGATCAGAGATTGATCAGGGCAGGGGATCTGCCGCACGATGAGCAGACGGGGTTTCTCAGCGCGCGCGAACTATCGGCATTGACGGCGCGCCTCGCCCCGCGTTGCGACGCACCGTCCGTCGTCGCCGATGACGATTTTTACAACGTGCGATCAACTCTCCCGGGTTCACCTGTCTATCGATTGCGCTGTGGCGAGCTCTGGTTCGACATCGATGGCGCGGAAGGCCGCGTGCTGCAACGGTTGGATGCGTCGCGGCGCGCTTATCGCTGGGTCTACAGCGCGTTGCACACGCTGGACTTCCCCGCTCTCATGGCACACCCGCGTCTGCGTGACGTCTTGATCGTTGGGCTCTGCGCACTCGGGCTGGCATTCTCGATCACGGGCATCGTCATCGGCTGGCGGCGTTTGCGTCAATCCAACCCTGTCTTGCCGGGCGCCCAATAGGCCTTGGTCCTCATCCGCGATGTTGCGACGCCGGCTGCTTTCAGGGCCCGGCTGATGCGCTGGATCGACGACGCCTTGCCGGTCAGGACGAAATGTGCGCTTGCGGAAAAGCGCAGCAGTTCGGCCTCGACGGCTGCGAGATGGGCATCCTCGGCGCTGCGCGCGATCAGTGTCGCACTGCCGAGACCGATCGCCGCCAGAACGGGACCTGCTTCTGCGGCATCCGAAACTTCGAACACGTGGATCGTACCACCCGCCTGTCGGCTCTTCTGGAGCGCCGAAGCAAGGCCGAATGAGGTTTCATCGCCGAACAAGACTGTGGGCGGTTCTCCCGCGGAAGGTTCGAGTGAGCGGCGTGGGCCGAAGAGCCAGCACATGTCGCCTTCCTGCAAGCTGCTTGCCCACCGGCTGCCAGGACCGCTGCCGTGCGCGAAAGCCAGCAATGTCGTGCGTCCGTTCTCCGCGTCCCACGACATCGGCGTGTAGGTCCGCGCGCTCAAGCCGGATCCCATCGCGACCTGGATCTTCTGACCCACGGTCCACGCGAGGCCCTTGAGTGCGTCGCCCTCGAGCGCGATCGAGCGAAAGCGGGGCGAGAGTACCTCGATCCCGGCGATGCGCGCAGGGCGCATCAGCCATTGCAGCAACATGCGCGTGACCCGTCCTTGCGGCGGCTTCGATGGCTCGGACATCCGGGGTTGGTCGGGCTCGTTCAAAGCCTGGCTCCAATCATTTCTCAGCAGCCGCCGGGACTACTTGGTCCTGACGGTCAGTTCGTTGCCGCGCCCCGGATTGAACGGCAGCGGCAGCGAGAGATAGCCGTTCTGGGGATCGCGCACGTAGTCGAGATAGCCCGCGCCTTCCGCAAACGCGTTCTCGCCAATGATCACGGCGCCGCACTTCAGGTGGGGCTCGAGCAGCTTCAGGATGGGAAGATAGAGCGTGAACGCGCCGTCGAGCATCACCATGTCGATATCGCCGCCGATGCCGGCTTTGAGGGTCTCGCGCGCATCGCCGACGCGAAATTCGACCAGGTCGTCGAGCCCTGCGGCAGCGAGGTTGGCGCGTGCACGCGCGATCTTGGCGGGCTCGAGATCGGTCCCGATCAGGCGGCCGCCGCTCATGTCGCGCAAGGCAGCGGCCATGTAGATGGCGGAAATCCCCATCGAAGAGCCGAACTCCACGATGCGCGTCGCCCTGCAGGCGCGAGCGCAGAGGTAGAGAAAACGTCCGAATTCGGGGGAGACATTCAGAAAATTGTCCGCAAGCCCGCGATAGACCCCCGCGAGATCCCTGGTCTCGGATTCGATGAAGTGGCTGATGGCACCCTGCTGATCGGTTGCTTCGCCCATGGCTTGCATCAGCGGCGCATCAGCCGCATCCGCTTCCCGATGAAGACGAAGGAGAACGTCGGCGACAAGGCCTTGGCTGAGGGAATCCATGTTTCTCGGCTCCGGAAAATGCGCCCGCGGACGGGCCTTGGAGCCTGAATACGGAATCGGTCTGCCGGCCGCATTCCGTGAACCTGACAATCGATTGCGATTTCCGGTCAGTGCGCGAGGACGCGGCGCTCGGCGAGGTATCGCGCGGGCGGCTTGCCCAGGGCTTTGCGGAACATGGTGACGAAGGCGCTCGCGCCTTCATAGCCGAGATCGAGCGCCACAGCGTGCACCGATGCCCCCTGATCGAGGCGCTGAAGCGCGATGAGGATGTGGAGTTGCTGGCGCCATCGGCCAAAGCTCATGCCGGTCTCGCGTTGCAGGATACGGGTGAGGGTTCTGGGAGCAACGGCCATGCGCCGGCCCCAGTCCTCGATCGTCGCGCGGTCGGAAGGGTCGGCCATCATCGCGCTCGCGATCCTGCGCAGCCTGGAATCGGCCGGCATGGGAAAACGCAGCTCTTCGACAGGCGCCAGCGAGAGCTGATCCAGCAGCACTGCCGCGATCCGCCCGTCTGGTCCGTCGAGGTCGTAGAGGGCCGGCATATGCGTGGCATGGACCAGCAGACGTTCCAGCAAAGGGGAGATCGTCAGCGTGCAGCATTGCCGAGGCAGCGCCGGTGCCGCATTCGGCTCCAGGAACAGGCAATAGACCTCGACATTTCCAGCGACGCTCACGCCATGCGCAACATGGCCGGGAATCCAGACCGCGCAGCGCGGCGGCACGATCCACATGTTTCGCCCGGCTTCCAGCCTGACGATGCCGCGCCGGGCCAGGACGAGCTCGTCCTTGCTGTGGGCGTGCATGGCCACCTCCGTGCCCTTCGTGACCATCTCGCCGCCGAAGGCTGCGATGGCGCGCGGCACGTCCTCCGGGTTGAAATCTATGGATTCATCGGGACGAAGGTCGCCGTTGTCGAGCCGGAAGAAGGGCATGGTGGGCGGATGACCGATTTGGATGCGATTGATTGGCTCCCGGCAATATCTGGCCCGCGGGTGCGACTTGCAATGCGCGCCAGCCTAATCTCGATCGGTTCTAACCGTGGATTTGCCTCCACGAGATGGTGCCCGGGAAGGTCAGTGATGCGCCGCGGCGGCATCACGGATCCCTTTTCGTCGGCTGTCTTTCGGTGTAGCTCTGCGCCGGCTTCAGATGGCGGCGCCAGACCCGTCGGAGACCGAGAATCATGCAGGAGGCAGCACGGATGTACCCGAAAGTTCAGATGTTCATCGCCGGCGAGTGGACCGATGGTTCGTCCGGCAAGTCGGAGGACATCCTCAATCCCGCCACCGGCCAGCCGATCGGCAAGACCCCGCATGCCTCGCGTGGGGATCTCGACCGCGCGCTGGAGGCGGCCAAGGCCGGCTTCGAGATCTGGCGCAAGACCTCGCCGTTCGACCGCTACAAGCTGATGCGCAAGGCCGCCGACATCATCCGCTCGCGCGCCGCCGAGATCGCGCCCGTGATGACCATGGAGCAGGGCAAGCCGGTGGTGGAAGCGCAGGGCGAGACCATGCTGGCCGGCGACCTCATCGACTGGTTCGCGGAAGAGGCGCGCCGCGCCTATGGCCGCATCGTGCCGCCGCGGATGGGCAACGTCACCCAGCTCGTGACCAAGGAGCCGGTCGGCCCGGTCGCGGCTTTCACACCCTGGAACTTCCCGATCAACCAGGCGGTGCGCAAGATCTCCGCTGCGCTGGCCGCGGGCTGCTCGATCATCGTCAAGGGACCCGAAGAGACGCCTGCAAGCTGCATGGAGCTGGTGCGGGCCTATGTGGATGCGGGCATTCCGGCCGGCGTCGTGCAACTGGTGTTCGGCGTGCCGGCGGAAGTGTCGGAGTATCTCATTCCGCACCCGATCATCCGCAAGATCAGCTTCACCGGCTCGACCGCCGTCGGCAAGCATCTGGCCGCGCTCGCGGGCTTGCACATGAAGCGCGTCACGATGGAGCTCGGCGGCCATGCGCCGGCGATCGTGTTCGCGGACGCGGACCTCGACAATGCCGCCAAAATCCTGTCGGCCAACAAGTTCCGCAACGCCGGCCAGGTTTGCGTCTCGCCGACGCGCTTTCTGGTGCATGAGAGCGTCTACGAGCCCTTCGTCGACAAGTTCGTGGCGGCGGCCAAGAGCCTCAAGGTCGGCAATGGTCTCGACAAGGACACGCGCATGGGACCGCTGGCGAATCCGCGCCGCGTCGACGCCATGGAGGGCCTCGTCTCCGACGCGGTCCAACGCGGCGCCAAGGTCAAGGCCGGCGGCAAGCGCATCGGCAATGAAGGCTTCTTCTTCGAGCCGACGGTGCTCACGGACGTGCCGCGCGATGCACGCATCATGAACGAGGAGCCGTTCGGCCCGCTGGCGCCGATCACCTCGTTCCGCAGCTATGACGAGGTGGTGGCCGAGGCCAACCGTCTGCCTTACGGCCTGGCGGCCTATGCCTACACCACCTCGACCAAGACGATGCAGGCCATCGGTGCCGACATCGAGAGCGGCATGGTCTCGATCAACCATCACGGCCTCGCGCTGCCTGAAGTGCCGTTCGGCGGCATCAAGGATTCCGGCTACGGCTCCGAAGGCGGCCTCGAGGCGATCGAGGGCTATCTCAACACGAAGTTCGTGACCCAGGCGAGCGCGTAACGAAAAGTCGCGTCGTCATTCCGGGGCGCCCCCCGGAATGACGGCGGACAGGACCTGCGTTGCCCGGCAGGCGAGACATGAACAACAGCCGTCATCCGAGCAAGCGTGTATCCCTTGCCGGGATCCATATCGACCGGACCTCCGCGGTGCCGCTGCACTTGCAGATCGCGAAGCATATCCGGGACGGCATTCTGTGCGGCGCCTTTCCCTCGGGAACGCAATTTCTCGGTTCGCGCGAGATCGCGCGCGAACTGGGTTGCTCGCGGACCGTGGTGTTGACGGCATGGGATCTGCTCTACGCCGAGGGCTATCTGGAATCGACGCCGCGCGGCAGCGTCATGGTGGCGTCGGTGGCGGCGCCTCATGCCGAACCATCGTCCGCCTCGTCTGCGGCCAGGCCCGCCCACATGTCGGAGCGCTGGCGATCGCTGCTCGCCTTCGACTACGAGACCAACTGGCCGTCGGAGTTCAGTCCGGGCGCGCCTGACATCTCGACCTTTCCCTTCAAGGATTGGTCGCGCCTGCTGCGCCAGGCCTGGCAGAATCCAAGAGAGCAGGAGTGCCTCGATCTTCCGCCCGAAGGCCATCCGCGATTGCGGAGCGAGATCGCGAACTTCCTCAGCTCGGTGCGCGGTCTCGTTTGTTCGCCGGACGAGGTCGTCGTCACCTCCGGCACGTCGGGTGCACTGGATTTCTGCAGCCGGATGATCCTCGATCCCGGCGACGAGGTCTGGGTCGAGGAGCCAGGCTTCGTCGAGGCGCGATGGGCGCTCACGGCGGCCGGCGCAAACATCGTTCCGATCCCGGTCGACGACAAGGGACTGGTCGTCTCGGAAGGAATTCGGCGCGCACCACGCGCGCGCCTGATCGTGGTCACGCCATCGCATCAATACCCGCTCGGGATCAGCATGGGCCTGGAGCGGCGGCTCGAGCTTCTCGACTGGGCGAACAAGAACGACGTCTGGGTGATCGAGGACGACTACAATTCGGAGTTCAGGCATCAGGACAGCATGATCGCCTCGCTGCGCTCGCTCGATCGCGAGGGCCGGGTGATCTACTTCGGCACCTTCTCGAAGATCATGATGCCGAACCTGCGGCTCGGATACCTCGTTGCGAACAGGCATTTCATCGAAGGGTTCGCCAAGGGCCGCGCGCGAATCGACGTGCACACCTCGGGCATCGGACAGCTCGCCTTGGCGGAATTCATGCGGGAAGGGCATCTGCTGCGGCACCTGCGCGCAATGCGGCGGGTCTATGCTGCGCGGCGAAAGGCGCTGATCGAGGCGATCGGAGCGCTGATGCCGGATGATCTGGCCGTGTCCTCCGCCGTCACCGGCCTGCACCTGGTGGCACTGTTCACCGACGCAATGCAGGCGCGGATGAGCGATCGCGAGGCCGCCGCGGTCCTGAAGCGGGCCGGCATCCACGTGCAGCCATTGTCGCAGAATTTCCTGGAACAGCCGACGCGGCAAGGCCTGGTGTTCGGCTACGGGCGGTTGCGCGTCGAGGATGCCGCTCCGCTGCTTGCAAGAATTGCAGCTTGCATCGGCGCGTCTGGCAACGCGCTATCCGACCCGCCCAGGACGCTCTCTTACTGATCGTACAATAAAGAGAGGCTGAGCCGACCGCCCTGCATAGCTCATAGGCATCCCGATATCCCGTGATGCCGATCGATCGCCTGCAAATTAGACAGCTGATTTCGGTCGTTCGGATCGCGGTGCAATAGACATTACGATTTGCCCAGAGAAATCCGTACTTCGTCGCCAGTTTCTGGCGCGGAACTGCGCGCGCTCGCGTGCTGTCTCTGCAGGCACTGCTGCACCAAAACGTGCATCCGGTGCTGTGGCGCGCTGCGCCATGGGCCTGCTGGCCCAGTGAATTGCGACAACTCTGGCCCTGTCGGAAGGCCACCGCTCTGTCGCACGCTCGCGGACGGTGGCATGACAGGGGATGCAAGATGAGCGCGCTCGGTTCGGCATTCGAGGTTGCGATGGACGGGAAGGGCCCGGCGTCCGGTTCGGACGCCAGGCGTAGCTGACGCCACATGAGCTCTTTCGAAAGTCATTGGGAAGTCGGCACCGATATCGGGGGCACCTTCACCGATATCATCGCCATCAGGCGCGATTCCGCTGAGGCCCGGATCGCGAAAGTGCCGTCGCGACCGCAGGCGCCGGTTCAGGCCATGCTGGAGGCGATCGAGGCGGTGGGCCTAAGCAAGAACGAGGTCAAGCGCTTCGTCCATGGCACCACGCGCGTCACCAACGCGATCGTCGAGAACCGGCTGCCGAAGGTCGCGCTGGTCGCGACTGAAGGCTTTGCCGACGTGCTCGAGATCGCGCGCTATCGCCGCCGCGACCTCTATCGGCTCGACATTCCGCCGAAATCGCCGCCGCTGGTGCCGCCCGAACGCTGCTTCGGGCTTGCCGAGCGCCTCGATCACGAGGGCCGGGTGCTGAAGGCGCTGGAGCAAGCGGAGATCGAGCGTCTGCTGGCCTGGCTGAAGGACACCGGCGTGCAGAGTGTCGCGGTGGCCTTGCTTCACGCCTATGCCAATCCGGTCCACGAGAAGATGCTCGGCGAGCGCCTCAAGGAGGTCGTCGCCCATGTCTCGCTATCGCACGAGGTCAACCCCGAGGCGCGCGAGTATGAGCGGACTTCGGCGACTGTGTTCAACGCGGCCGCGATGCCGATCGCGGTCGAGTATCTGAGCGAGCTGGAGCAGCGGCTGCCGATCGGGCCGGGATTGCAGGTGTTTCATTCCGCCGGCGCCATGATCCCGATTTCGGCGGTGAAACGTCGGCCGCTGGTGATGGCGATGTCGGGACCGGCCGCCGGCGTCTCGGCGTCCGTCAGCATCGCGCGCCAGCTCGGCACCTCGCGGATGCTGACGTTCGACATGGGCGGCACCACGACCGACGTGTGCCTGATCGTCGACGGTCAGGCCGAGATGACCGACGGCCGCATGCTCGGCGACAAGCCGCTGCGCCAGCCGATGCTCGCGGTGCATTCGATCGGCGCGGGCGGCGGATCGATCGTGCGCAACGGTCCCGGCGGCCTGACGGTCGGGCCGGAGAGCGCCGGCTCCGAGCCGGGTCCGGCCTGCTACGGCCGCGGCGGCATGGAGCCGACCATCACGGACGCCAACGCCGTGCTCGGCTATCTCAATCCCGAGACCAAGCTTGGTGACCGCATCGGCATCGACATCGAGGCAGCCAGGCGCGTCATCGCGCCGATCGCGGGCGCGCTCGGACTGAGCCTGACGGAAACGGCGCTCGGCATCATCAAGGTCGCGAACGCGACCATGGCCCGCGCGCTTCGCCGCGTCACGGTCGAGCGCGGCATCGACGGACGCGATTGCACGCTGCTCGCCTTCGGCGGCGGGGGCCCGATGCATGCCGCGGGCCTCGCCGATCTCTACGGGATCGCAGAGGTCGTCGTGCCCAGTGCATCCAGCGCCTTCTCGGCGTTGGGCTGTCTCACCGCCGATTTCAGCTTCCTGCAGCAGCAGACCCTTCGCGCCGCCCTCGACGGCATCGACCTCGCACGCGTATCGGAGCGGATCGGGGCCCTGATTGCCGATGCATCCGCGCCGCTGCTTGCCAATGGCGTTGCCAAGGCGGAGATCCAGGTCGAACTGGTCGCGTTGATGCGCTACGCGGCGCAGAACGATGCCATTCCGGTGCCTTTCGCCTTGCCGCTGGATGTCGCCAGGCTCAAGCAGGATTTCCTGGCGCGGCATCACGAGTTGTTCGGTTATGCCACGAGCGAAAGCTGCGTCATCGAATCCGTGCGGGTGCAGGCGCGCCGACCGTCGACGACCGTCGTGAGCCGGCCGGCGACGGCGGCGAGGGCCGTGTCCACCGGCACGCGTACCTGCTCGTTTGATGGCCTCCACCAGACGCCGACTGCGATCATCGACCGCGCTTCGCTGACAGAGATGGTGAGCGGACCCGCGATCATCGAAGACGCGTGGTCGACCGTGGTCGTGCCGCCTGGATGGCAGGCAAAGCCCGATGTATCTGGCAATCTGTTCCTGACGCGGAGGGAGGCATGAAGCTCGATCCGTTCGTCGTCGAGGTCATCAGGCACGGTCTCTCGGCCGCAGCCGAGGAGATGAGCCTGGTGATGACGCGCTCGGCGCGCTCGCCGCTGCTCCGCGAGGCGGGCGACCTGTCGTCCGCGATCACCGACGGCCACGGCGGTCTGGTCGGGCAGGGTCGCGACATCCCGATCCACCTCGGCGCGATGGCCTACACCATCCCCGAATTGTTGAAGGTGGTGCCGCGCGACAGCCTGAACGACGGCGACGTGCTGATCTACAATGTCGGCGCGCTCGGCGGCAATCATCTCAACGACGTCAAGGTCGTGCGGCCCGTCTTCGTCGACGGCGACATCGTGGCGTTCGCGGTCAGCCTCGCGCACTGGCCCGACATCGGCGGCACCTGGCCCGGCAGCTATTTTGCCAAGGCGATCGACACCTTCCAGGAGGCGATGCGGATTCCGCCGGTGCTGATCGCGACCGCGGCCGGCGTCAATGCGGCGATCGTGCAGCTGCTCAAGGCCAATGTCCGCGACTCCGAATCCTGCGAGGGCGATCTTCTGGCGCAGATCGCGGCCACCAAGGCCGGCGAACGGCGTATCGTCGAGCTTTGCCGCGAGCACGGCAAGGCCGTTTTCATGGCGGCGCAGTCGCGCCTGCACGATCTCTCCGAGATCGAGATGCGCGCGGCGCTGCGCGACCTTCCGGACGGCGTCTACGAGGGCGAGGATTATCTCGACGACGGCAGCGACAACAACGCGCCGGCGCGCATCCATGTGAAGATCACCATTCGCGGCGACGAGGCGACCTTCGACCTCTCCGGAAGCTGCGATCGCGTCTCCAATTTCTGCAACACGACGCCGTTCATGGCGCGCTCGGCCGTCGCCTATGCCGCGCGCATCATGAGTGGGCGCGACATGCAGCAGAACGCCGGCGCGCTCAGGCCGCTGACCATCATCACGCGCCCGGGCTCGATCCTGGAGCCGGGTTGGTCGGCGTCCGTCGCGGCCGGCAACCACGAGACCTCCATGCGCATCGTCGATGCGATCTTTCGCGCCATGCAGGACACCATCCCCGAACGCCTGTCGGCCGGCGGGGCGACCACCGCGGGTGTGCTGTTCTTTGCCGAGCCGCGGCCGAACGGATCGTGGAAGATGCTCTACGAAGTTCACGGCGGCGGCGAAGGCGCGCGCCACGATCGGGCCGGCATGTCGGCAACCCGGGTGCATCTGTCCAACACCTCGAATACGCCGGTCGAGGTGATCGAAGCGAACTACGCGATCCGGCTGGAGCAGCAGGCGATCCGCCGACAATCCGGCGGCGCGGGCGCGCAGCGCGGTGGTGACGGCTCCGTCCGTACCTACCGCATCCTGGCGCCCTCGATGCACCTGACGACCTGCATCGAGCGGATGGTGATTGCGCCCTGGGGCATGCAGGGCGGCGAATCCGGCAAGGCCTGCCGCATCTCGCTGGTCAGGCATGGCGCGAACGTCGCGATCGACGGCAAATCCAACCTGGTGTTGCAGCAAGACGATCTCGTCACGATCGAGATGTGCGGTGGCGGCGGCTATGGCGCCGCGGCCGCAGAGTGAGGGGATTGCGATGAGCAGATTGTTGCGTACCGGGCTGAACGCGGGCGACAGCGCGCCGATGGCCGTGGTCGGCGGCGAGGGCGTCTACTTCCACCTGTCCGATGGCCGCAAGCTCATCGACGGCAGCAACACTGGTGGCGGCCTCGGCCATCGCCATCCCGCCATGGTGGAGGCGATCCGCCGCGCGGCGGATACGCCTGTCGTCAACGAGGGCTGGACCTGGATCGGCCGCGAGCAGGCCGCCGACGACCTGATGGCCACCGCCTTCAAGGGCGAGGAGGACTGGGTCGGCGCGGTACGCTTCTGCATCAGCGGCAGCGAGGCCAACGACATGGCGTTGTCGCTCTGCCAGGCGCTGACGCAGCGCTCGGCGCTGGCGACGCGCGAGCGCGCCTATCACGGTATCACCGGCCTGTCGCGCAGCATGACGGTGCAGCCGCAATGGCATGGTGGGCTCGCCGTGCATGCCGGTGGTTCAAAGCTGCCGGCGCCGATGGCGCCGGTGCGGATCCTGCCGGCCCCGGATGGCGCGATCTACGGCGCGCCGGCCAACAATACGCCGCCGAGCGAGTATCTCGCGGATGCCACGCGGCTGCTCTCGGACGCGGCGGCAACCATCATCGACTATACCCAGGGCGGCATCTATTACGACGGCGCCTATCAGGACGAAGTGGCGCGCTGCGCGCGGCAGGCAGGCTCCTACTGGATCGCCGACGAGGTCGTCACCGGCGCCGGGCGCGCCGGCCGCTGGTTCGCGTTCCAGGGCGCGCAAAGCCGCCCGGACATCGTCACGCTGGGCAAGTCGCTCGGCGGAGGCGCCGCCGCGGTGGCAGCGGTCGTGGTGTCCAAAGACATCGTCGAGCGGCTCAAGGGGACGAGCTGGCAGAACTACGGCACGCTGCGCGGCCATCCCATCAGCATGGCGGCCGTCAGCGCCTACCTGAAGGTTGTCACGGGCGACAAGATTCTGGAGCGTGTGCAGCAGCTCGAGAAGCTGTTCATCCGCCGCCTGCTCGCGATCGCGCAGAAGCATCCGAGCGTGCAGCGCGTCGCGGGGCAGGGGCTGCACTGGACGGTCGAGCTGCACGGGCCGGATTGGAGGACCTGGCATGCCGACACCACGGAAGTGCCGATCGCCTCGCGCGTCGCGGAGCGGGCGCTGGAAGCCGGTGCGGTGATCGGAACCAGCGGCGAGCAGACTTCGCTGTTCCTGGCGCCGCCGCTCGTCATTTCCGAGCGCGAGGCCGATCAGCTTCTGGACGCGCTCGATCACGGCCTCGATATCGCCGACGAGGAGCACGGGTGAGCGCGGATCAAGCAACACCCCGCCGGCCGCCGGCCTGGCCGGCGGATGAGCCCTGGCATCTCGCGATGCCGGAGGGAACGCTCTACGATGCGCTGGCGCGTGCAGCACGCGAACGACCGTCGCATCCGGCGACCGTGTTTTACGGTGCAAGCCTGAGCTACGCCGAGCTGCGCGACCGTGTCGATGCCATGGCAGGCTTCCTGCAGGGCGCCTGCGGCGTCAAGCGCGGCGACCGCGTCATGATCGCGCTTCAGAACTCACCGCAATATGTCATCGCCTATTACGCGGTGATGCGGGCGGACGCCGTGATCGTCCCCGTCAATCCCATGAACAAGACCGCCGAGATCGCGTATCTCGCCGTGGACAGCGGGGCCAAGGTCGCACTCATCGGTAGCGAACTGAGCGATGTGTTTGCCCCGCTGCTGGGTGAGGCCATCAGGCATGCAATTGTCGCGCAGTATCGCGACGAGGTTCCGGCCGCGACGCCCTATACGCTGCCATCATGCGTCACGGAAGCGCCGGCCGAGGTGCCGTCATCGCAGGGCTGGCATTCCTGGTCGTCCGCGATCGCACAAGGCGTGAAGCCGGGTGTGATGACTGCGGGGCCGGACGATCTCATGATCCTGCCCTACACGTCGGGCACCACAGGCAAGCCCAAGGCGTGCATGCATACGCATCGCAGTGCGCTGTTCACCGCCGTGTTGCAGGCGCGCTGGTATCGGCTCGGCGGCGACGACGTGATGACCGGCTTCATGCCGTTGTTCCATGTCGCGGGCATGCAGGGCTCGATGAATGCCGCCATCGTCACCGGGGCCACGCTGCTCTTGATGGCGCGCTGGGACAAGGATCTGTTGCCGGATCTGTTCGAGACCCATGGCGTGACGTTCTGGAACGCCGCGCCGACCATGATCGTCGACGTGCTCGCCAGCGCCCGGTTTCGCGACAAATGCTTTGCGAAGCTCAAGGTTCTGACCGGCGGCGGCGCGGCAATGCCGACCGCGGTCGCCGAACGGCTCAAAGGGCGCTTCGGGCTCGACTTCGTCGAGGGCTACGGCATGACCGAGACGATGTCGCCGACCCATCTCAACCCGATGGCGGCGCCGAAGCCGCAGTGCCTTGGCATCGCCGTGCAGGAGACCGACGCAAGGGTGGTCGATCCCGAGAGCCTGATCGAGCTCGGCGACAACGTGGTCGGCGAAATCGTCGTGCACGGACCGCAAGTGTTGCAAGGTTATTGGAACAGGCCGCAGGCGAATGCCGAGGCCTTCATCGAACTCGACGGCAAGCGGTTCCTGCGGACGGGCGATCTCGGCTACCGTGACGCCGAAGGCTATTTCTTCGCCGTCGATCGCCTGAAGCGCATGATCAATGTCAGCGGCTTCAAGGTGTGGCCGGCCGAGGTCGAGGCCGCGATGTACCAGAACCGCGCTATCCGCGAGTGCTGCATCATTTCAGCGCCGGACGATTACCGCGGCGAGACCGTCAAGGCGCTTGTCGTGCTGGACGAGGCGGCACGGGCAACGACATCGCCCGATGACATCGTTGGCTGGGCGCGCGGCGTGATGGCGAGCTACAAGGCGCCTCGCGCGGTCGTCTTCGTCGACCAGCTGCCGCGCACCGCGAGCAACAAGATCAACTGGCGGCTGTTGCAGGACGCCGAATGGGGGCGAACGGCATGAAATCTGCTTGGCTGGAAAACGGACGCAAGGCGGCGTTATGCTGTCGCTACGCCCTTGAAGCTGCGATCCCCAGCCTCGCCAGGAAATTCGTGAAGAGATCAGGAAGTCGCTGATGCGAATCGTCAATGTCGCCGCCGCCCAGATGGGCCCGATCCAGAAAGCCGACAGCCGCGAGGCCGTGGTCAAGCGCATGATTGCGCTGATGGACGAGGCCAAGAGCAAGGGCGCCGACTTGATCGTCTATCCCGAATTGGCGCTGACGACGTTCTTCCCGCGCTGGTATGTCGAGGACCGGGCCGAGTTCGACGTCTGGTTCGAGCGGGAGATGCCGAACGCGGCGACAAGGCCGCTGTTCGAACGTGCGGCGCAGCACGGAACGGCGATGAACTTCGGCTACGCGGAGCTGACGCCCGACGGTCATCACTTCAACACAGCTATTCTCACCGACAAATCCGGCAAGATCGTCGGCAAATATCGTAAGGTCCATCTGCCGGGCCATGTGGAATACGACACCAGGCGCTCGCACCAGCATCTGGAGAAGCGCTATTTCGAACCGGGCGATCTCGGCTTCAAGGTCTGGCGTACGCTGGGCGGCATCATCGGCATGGCGATCTGCAACGACCGCCGCTGGCCCGAGACCTATCGGGTCATGGGCTTGCAGGGCGTCGAGATGGTGCTGATCGGCTACAACACGCCGTCGGTGAATGCGGAGAAGAGCGAGGAGGGCGTCGAGAAGCGCCTGTTCCACAACCGCCTCTCGGTGCAAGCCGGTGCCTACCAGAACGCAACCTGGGTGGTCGCGGTAGCCAAGGCCGGCGTCGAGGACGGCCACCCGCTGTTCGGCGGCAGCCTGATCGTCGATCCCAACGGCGAGATCGTGGCCGAAGCGAAGACGGATGATGACGAGGTCCTGGTCCATGCTTGCGACCTCGATGCGACGACCTTCGGCAAGACCACGATCTTCGATTTCGCCCGGCATCGCCGCATCGAGCATTATGGCCTGATCACCAGCCAGACCGGCGCGGTGCCGCCGCCGGAGACGTGACGCCGATGGCTGACAAGGGCATCTCCTTGCGCGAGCTTGACGCGCGTGACCGCTACAAGCTGCTCTGCGGCGTTGTGGTGCCGCGGCCGATCGCGCTGGTGACGACGCTGGACGAGAACGGAGCTGTCAATGCCGCACCGTTCAGCTTCTTCAACGTCTTCTCGGAAAGTCCTGCGCTGATCGTGCTCGGGCTCCAGCACAAGCCGGATCACAGCCCGAAGGACACGACCCGCAACATCCATCGCGACGGCGAGTTCGTCGTGCACATGGTGGATGAAGCGCTGTCGGTGGCGATGAACGACTGCGCGGTCGATTTCCCCTCCGGCGACAGCGAGGTCGCCGCAACGGGCCTGGCGACGCTTCCGTCAGTGGACGTGAAGGTGCCGCGCCTAGCCGCAGCGCCGTTCGCGCTGGAATGCCGGCGCCACGTTGTGCTGACCTTCTCGGCGGATCGCGAGTTGCTGGTTGGCGAGGTGCTCAGGGTGCACGCCCGCGAGGGCCTCGTCGATACCGCCAACATGTATGTCGATCTCGATGCCTACCGGCCGGTCGGCCGCATGTTCGGCAACCTCTATACGACGCAGCGGGATACGTTTGCGCTTGTCCGCGAGAGCCATGCGCAATGGCTCGCGCGGCAGGACGCCCAAGAGCTGAAGGACGCCTAGTGAGCCGAGAACTGCACCGTACCCAGCGCCATGGTGACGGCCGCCTGTGTCGGGTCGATCACGGGGATTTGCAGCGCGTCTTCGAGCGGACGGCGATGGCGCGCCATGCCGGCGCAGCCCATCACGATGGCGCGGGCGCCGTCCTCGTCGCGCAGCGCGCGGCCGACCTCGATCATTTTCGCCAGCGTGCCTTCGCCCGAGGCCGTTTCCGCAACGCTCATGTTCAGCGGCCGCTCGCCGGCGAGGCGGTCGGTCAATCCCATCTGCCTGAGATAGCGCATGTGACGCCGGATCGATCGCTGGGCGATCGCGATGACGCCGAAGTTCTCGGCGCGCGAAAGCGCGGTCAGCACGCCGCACTCGGCAATGCCGAACACGGGGCGGTCGGTACCTTCACGGCAGACTTGCAGTCCGGGATCGCTGTAGCAGGCGATGACGAAGGCGGCCGAGCTGTTGTCGCTCTCGACCAGCCGGCGCAGCGGCATCGCGACGCTGTCGACGTCGGCCTGGCTCTCGATGCCGAAGGGACCCTCGGCCAGCGTCTGGCAGACCAGTTCCGGCCCGCCCTCGAAGTCGAGCGGCTTCAGCGCATCCTCCAGCCCTTGCGTGACCTTGTGGTTGGAGTTCGGATTGATGACGAGAATGCGCGGCCGGGACATGATGGTCTTCCTGCAGAATGGAGATCACTTGTTTCAGGCATATCATGGAGTGCCTCATGACTGAACCAGTTTACGACCTGATCATCCGCGGTGGCCGCGTCGCCACCACCACCGACGTCTTCGAGGCCGATGTCGCGATTTCCGGCGAGACCGTCGCAGCCGTCGGGAAGGGCCTTCCGGCGGCCAAACGCGAGATCGACGCGCGCGGCAAGCTGGTGCTGCCCGGCGGCGTCGACAGCCATGCTCATATCGAGCAGCTCTCCGCTGCCGGCATCATGAATGCCGATACGTTCGAAAGCGCGACGGTCTCTGCCGCCTTCGGCGGCACCACCACGGTGATCCCGTTCGCCGCCCAGCATGTCGGGATGAAGCTGCCGCAGGTGGTGGAGGATTATCACGCGCTGGCCAGGAAGGGCGCAGTGATCGACTACGCCTTTCACATGATCATTGCGGACGCGACCAGGGAGACGGTCGAGGAGCACATCCCGGCGCTGGTGAAGCAGGGGCATGCTTCGATCAAGATCTTCATGACCTATGACCGGCTCAAGGTCGACGACGAGCCGCTGCTCGACATTCTGCTCGCCGCGCGCCAGTCCGGTGCGATGCTGTGCGCGCATGCCGAAAACCACGGCATCATCGCCTGGATGGTCAAGCGCCTGCTTTCACGCGGCTACACGATGCCGAAATACCACGCCGTCAGCCACGCGCGCGTGTCGGAGGCGGAAGCGTTCACGCGGCTGATCGGCATGGCGGCGTTGATCGATCAGCCGATCATGATCTTCCACGTCTCGACCGCCGAGGGCGCCAAGGTGATCCGCGACGCGCGCGGGCAGGGGCTCAAGGTGTTCGCCGAGACTTGCCCGCAATATCTGTTCCTCACCGCAGGCGATCTCGACAAGCCCGGAGCGGAAGGCGCCAAATGGATGTGCAGCCCGCCGCCGCGCACGCATTCGGACCAGGAGGCGCTATGGCAGGCGCTCTCGCTCGGCGATCTCCAGACCATCTCGTCCGACCACGCGCCGTATCGTTATGACGAGACCGGCAAGCTGCGCGCCGGCCCCAATCCGAACTTCAAGCAGGTCGCCAACGGCCTGCCGGGACTGGAGCTGCGGCTCCCGCTGCTGTTCGACGCGATGGTGTCGAAGGGACGGCTGGGCCTGGAGAAATTCGTCGAGCTGACGGCGACGGCGCCGGCAAAGATCTACAATCTGCATCCGCGCAAGGGCTCGATCGCCGTCGGCGCGGATGCCGATATCGCGATCTGGGATCCGAACCGTGAGGTGACGATCACGGATGAGATGATGCACGATCTCACCGGCTACACGCCGTTTGCGGGCCGCAAGCTGAAGGGCTGGCCGGTATCCGTGCTCTCGCGCGGCCGCGTGGTCGTCGAGGGCAACAAGTGTCTCGCGAGCGCCGGCAGCGGAAAGTTCCTGGCGCGGAGCGGCGGCGAGGCGGCGAAGCCGACGGGCCGGCTCGTCGCCGACATGGATCCGGAACGGAATTTCGGAGCGAAGCTGCTGTGACGGCGGATCGCGCGCGATGAAGATCGTCATTTTCGGCGGTACGGGCTTTGTCGGCCTCAACCTGGCGGAGGTGTTGCTCGCGCGCGGCCACGACGTGACGCTGTATGATCGTTCGCCGCTGCCGCCGGCTGCGCAGCGATCCCTACTGGATTTTCGGGAGCGGCTCCGAATCGTTCAAGGCGATATCACCGACGCGGCCGGTATCGATGCCCTCATCGCTGAGGGCTGGGACGCAATCGTGCTGGGTGCGGCCATCACCGCCGGGGATGATCTCGAGAGGGCGTCGCCCGCGCGCGTTCTCGAGATCAACGTGATGGCCCAGATTCCGATCCTGCAGGCAGGGATCCGTCATGGCGTCCGCCGCGTCGTCAATCTGTCCTCGGCGTCCGCCTATGGCACCGCCGGCCAGCGTCACCAAGTCCTGGACGAGGAAACGGCCTGCGATCCCGTCTCGTTCTACGCCATCAGCAAGTTCACCTCGGAACGCTCCGTAGCGCGCCATGCCGAGCTCTTTGGCGGCGATTTTCTGAGCGTGCGGTTGAGCGCCGTGTTTGGTCCATGGGAGCGGGCCGGAGCGGTGCGCGATACGCCCAGCCTCCAATTCCAGATCCTGGCGGCGTTCGCTCGCGGCGAGCCGGCGATCATGCCGGGACCAGGCTTCAAAGATTGGACCTACGCCGTCGACGCCGCCGAGGCCGTGGCTGTGCTGATCGAGGCCGAGCGGCCGCGCCGTCGTCTCTACAACATCTCCAGCGGCGCGGCCTGGTCGGCGCTGCAATGGGGCGAGGCCTTTGCGGCACTTCATCCCGGCCTGCACTGCCGGCTGGCGGTGCCCGGAGAAAGCACGGTTATCAAGCTCCACGGGGGCGATCGTGCACCGCTCTCGGTTGCACGGATGACCGACGAATTCGGCTGGCGGGCGCGGTTCGGCTGCGCGGAGTCCGCTGCCGCGATGAGCGCCTGGTGGGTGCAGCACAAGGAGGGGATCTGACATGCGGCTGCAGGGGCGCACCGCCATCATCACCGGGGCCGGCTCGGGCATTGGCCGCGCCAGCGCAAAACTGTTTGCAGAAGAGGGAGCGCGTCTCGCTCTGGTCGATCGCGATGCCGCGGGCCTTCAGGAAACGCTTCGCCTGTTGGGCGAAGCAACGACGCATGTCGGCGACGTCGGCGATGCCGCATTCGCCGAGACTGTTGTCGGCGAGCTCATCGCGCGGCACGGCCGGCTCGATATCCTGATGACGGCAGCAGGCTTCTCCTGCGGCGGCACCGTGCTGACGACGAGCGTGGAAGACTGGGACGCGGTGTTCCGCGCCAATGTCGGCGGCACCTGGCTGTGGGCGCGGGCCGCGGTGCCGCAGATGCAGCGGCAAAAGAGCGGCTCGATCATCACGCTCGCATCGCAGCTCGCGATGGCCGGCGGCAAGGGCAACAGTGCCTATATCGCCGCCAAGGGCGCGATCGTCAGCCTGACCCGGACGATGGCGGTAGTACCCACTTTTCTTGGAACGTGAGTCGTGATTCAAGGTCGGGATGATACCCGAAGCAAGAGAAGTCCACCTTTCGAGGAAAGATCGCAAGGTGCTTGAGGCGTGCTGTCGCTCACCGGTGACGTTGCAGCGCGATTTGAAGCGGGCGCGGATAGTTCTGTTGGCGGCGGATGGGCGCAGCACCCGGTCGATCGCCAAGGAAGTTGGGGTCCAGCCGCGGATTGTCAGCCTTTGGCGGCATCGCTATGCCGACCATGGCCTTGAAGGGCTGCAAGACAAGCCGCGGCCTGGCAAGCAGCCGATCTATACGAAGACGACCGACAAGCGGATTCTGAAGCTGCTGGATAAGCCGCCACCGCAAGGGTTTGCGCGCTGGACCGGCCCCCTGCTGGCCGAGGCGCTGGGCGATGTCGATGTCCAATATGTCTGGCGGTTCCTGCGCAGCCACAAGATTGACCTGGTGGCTCGCAAGTCCTGGTGCGAGAGCAACGACCCGAACTTTACGGCCAAAGCCGCCGATGTTGTCGGCCTCTATGTCGCGCCGCCGGCGAAGGCCATTGTGCTGTGCGTGGACGAGAAGCCCTCGATCCAGGCTTTGGAGCGAGCGCAGGGTTATCTGAAGTTGCCCAATGGCCGCGCCTTGACCGGCCAAAGCCACGATTACAAGCGGCATGGCACCACAACATTGTTTGCGGCGCTCGAAGTCGCCACCGGAAAGATCATCGCGACCCATTCAAAACGCCGGCGCCGCGTCGAGTTTCTCGATTTCATGAACAGCGTCACCGCGGCTTTTCCGAACCGCAAGCTTCACGTCATCCTCGACAACCTCAACACCCATAAAAAGAACGAGGACTGGCTCAAGGCCCACCCCAACGTGCAATTTCATTTCACGCCGACAAGTGCGTCATGGCTCAATCAGGTCGAAGTATGGTTTTCCATCTTGCAGGGGCAGTCGCTCAGCGGCACCTCCTTCACGAGCCTCAAGCAGCTTCAGGAACACATCGATGCCTACGTCAACGCATACAACGACAGAGCCGAGCCCTTCGTCTGGACCAAGAAAAAGGTCCGTCAACGCCGTTTCAAAGGCCGCCGTATCACTCAGCTCTGATTCCGGGTAGTAGATTTCGCAACGGACGGCATTCGGGTCAACGCCATCGCGCCGGGCGCGATCGATACGCCAATGCTTCGCCGCAGCTTCGCTCGTCACGCCAATTCGGACGAGGTGCGCGAGGCCTCGCGCAACCGCCACGCCATGAAGCGGTTCGGTCAGGCGGAGGAGATCGCCCAGACCGCGCTGCATCTTGCCAGCGATGCGTCCTCGTTCACGACCGGCACCGTGATGGTGGTCGACGGAGGTTGGCTCGCGGCATGAGTGACGCGCTGGCAAAACTCGAAGCGGGCGTTCGCGCCGATCTCGACAAGATCGCGCATCCCGGCGCCGCATGGCTCGAAGCGAAGACCGGGCCCGATGGCCAGCCGGCGCTAGACGTGCTCATCGTCGGTGCCGGCCAATCCGGCATCGCCATCGGCTTCGGCCTGATGCGCTCCCGCGTCAGCAACATCCTCCTGATCGACAAAGCCGAAGAGGGGATGGAGGGCCCGTGGCTCACCTATGCCCGGATGCCGACGCTGCGCAGCCCGAAGGATTACACCGGTCCCGATCTCGACATCCCGAGCCTTACCTACCAGTCCTGGCACGAAGCCCGGTTCGGCAAGGAGAGCTGGCAGACGCTCGGTCTGATTCCGCGCGCGCACTGGGCCGAGTACCTGCTCTGGCTGCGGCGCACGCTCGACTTGCCGGTATGCAACGGCCGTGAGCTCCTGGAGATTGCGCCAGCGGCCGACGGCCTGCTCGCCGCCCACGTGAAGCATGCCGAAGGGGCGGAGACGCTTTATGCGCGCAAGATCGTTCTGGCGACGGGGCAGGAGGGTATGGGCGGCTGGATGATCCCGGAGCCGCTGCGCGATCTGCCGGCGAGCTCGGTCGCGACCGTCGCCGACGACATCGATTTCGAAGGACTTCGCGGCAAGCGTGTCGCCGTGATCGGCGCCGGCGCCTCCGCCTTCGACAATGCGGCCACCGCGTTGGAGGCGGGTGCCTCCGAAGTGCACCTGCTGTGCCGCCGCGCGCAGATCCAGGTGATCCAGCCCTATCGCTGGCTGACCTTCCGCGGCTTTCTGCGCCATCTCAGCGATCTCGACGATGCCTGGCGCTGGCGCTTCATGCGCAAGGTCCTCGAGATGCGGGAAGGATTTCCGCAACCCACCTACAACCGCTGCGCGCGGCATGCCAATTTCATCCTGCACGAGGGCGCGCCGGTGAAGGCTGCGTGCGTGACCGGCAAAGGCGTTGAACTCCAAACGCCGCGCGGCGCCATCACTGCCGATTTCGTCATCTGCGGCGCCGGCATCGACATGAACTTTGCCGAGCGCGGCGAGCTCTCCAGGTTTGCCGGCAACATCGCCACCTGGGCGGACCGCTATCAGCCGCCGGAGGGCGAGCGCAACGAACGGCTCGGCCGCTTTCCTTATCTTGCCGACGACTATGCCTTCACCGAGCGCATGCCCGGCAAGACGCCGTGGATCTCCGACATCCATCTCTTCGCCATTGCCTCCACCATGAGTTTTGGTGCCTCGGGATCGTCGATCAACGCGATGACCACTGCAGTGCCCAAGCTCGTGAATGGGCTGACGCGCGGCCTGTTCCGCGCCGATGTCGAGCGGCACTGGGCTTCGCTCAGCGCCTACGACGTGCCGCAGGCGGTGGTTGCGCGGCCGGCGCGAAAGACGGAGGAGCAGCGATGATCATCCATGCCCCGCCGCAGCGAAGATTGGCGCGCAACTTGCTTCTTTCTTGACCAGCCTTGGCGACCTTCCTGTTCGACAATTCAAGGGAAAACGAATGCGTTTTGTGTCTTTCAGATCCGCGACCACGATCCTCGCCACCACCGCGCTGTTGCTGATCGCGACCGCGCCGTCGCATGCGCAATCCAGGGCGGAAACGCTGCGCTATGTGACCGGCGCATCGGTCAACACGCTCGATCCAAACATCCCCGGCGCGACCCGCGAATCCTTCGGGCTCAGCATGAGCACCTACGATCGGCTGGTATCGTTCGGTCGCAAGCAGCTCAACGGCAAATGGGTGTTCGATCTCGACACCATCAACGGCGAGCTCGCCGAATCCTACGACGTCAGCCCCGATGGCCTGAAGATCACCTTCCGTCTGCGAAAGGACGCCAAGTTCCAGGACGGCTCGCCCGTCACCGCCGAGGACGTGAAATGGTCGCTCGATCGCTGCGTCACCGCGCCGATCCTCGGCAAGGCGCAGCTGCTGACGGGATCGCTCACCTCGGCCGACCAGTTCAAGGTGATTGATCCCCTGACGATCGAGGTGACGCTGCCGAAGCCCGACAAGCTGGCGCTGCCGAATCTCGCCACCGTCTATCCGATGATCATCAACTCGAAGCTGGCCAAGGAGCATGCGACCGCGGACGATCCGTGGGCGATGGCCTGGTTGAAGGAGCACACCGCCGGCAGCGGCGCCTATGTGGTCGAGAGTTTCAAGCCCGGCGAGCAGGTGACCCTCAAGCGCAACGAGGCCTGGAACCGCGGTTCTCCCGACCGGCCCGCCTTCTTCAAGCGCATCATCGTGCAATCGGTGCCGGAGCCGGCGACTCGCGCCAATCTGGTCGAACGCGGCGATGCCGATATCGTACTCGATCTCCAGGCGAGCGACGTCCAGTCGCTCGAAGCCAAGGGCAAGCTGAAGGTGGTCTCGACGCCGCAATACAATGCGATCACCTACGTCTCGATGAACAACCAGATCCCGCCTTTCGACAACGTCAACGTCCGCCGCGCCATCGCGTTCGCGCTGCCCTACGAGGACATGTTCAAGGCCGCCTTGTTCGGCCGCGGCATGCCGCTGTACGGCGCCAGCTGGCCGGACGGCAAACCGCTGAACGGAATCTATCCGTTCCAGCAGCCGGTCAAGCTCGACCTCGACAAGGCAAAGGAATATCTCAAGGCCGCCGGATTCCCGGAGGGCTTCTCGACCACTTTCAGCTTCAATGTCGGGTGGGCCTCCCAGGCGGAGCCGATGGCGGCGCTGATCAAGGAGTCGCTCGGCAAGATCGGGATCAAGGTCGACATCCAGAAGCTGCCGGACGCGCAGATGTCGACGCTGATCAACGAAAAGAAACTGCCCTTCTTCACCGAAGGCATCGTCGCCTGGCTGCCCTCGACGGACTACTTCTACCGCAACTTCTATACCGGCAATCAGCGCTGGAATTATTCGTCGATCAACAATCCCGACCTGGCCGCGATCGCGCAGGGAGCCCGCTTCGAGCCGGACAAGGCCAAGTATGAGGAGGCCGGCCGCAAGCTCAATGCGATGCACTTCGACCTGATGCCGCAGATCATGCTGTGGCAGCCAAATCAAGATGCGGTGATGGCGGCCACCGTCGAAGGCTACACCTACGAGTTCCACCGCCAGGTCGACTATCGCAATCTGAGCCGCAAGTAGCTTCCGAAAGCAGGAGAGGTGCCGAAAAGTGAAGACCGGTCTTGGTGCAACGATAATACGGGCGGGCAGGCGGCTTCTGTCGTCGCTGCCGGCTCTGTTCGGGGTGCTGGTCTTCACCTTCCTGCTGATGCGCGTCCTGCCCGGCGACCCCGCGGTGTTCTTCGCCTCGGGGCCCAATGCCGGCAAGGAGGAGATCGAGCAGATCCGCAAGCAGATGGGGCTCAACAAGTCGGTGCCGGAGCAGCTCGTGTTCTATCTCTCCGACATCGGCCACGGCAATCTCGGCCGCTCCATGATGACGGGACAGCCGGTGCTCAAGGATCTGCGCGAGCGGCTGCCGGCCTCGCTGGAGCTCACCTTCACCGCGCTCCTGATCGCGCTGATCGCGGCGGTGCCGCTCGGCGTGGTCGCGGCCTTGCGGCCCGGATCGATCGTCGACCATGGCGTGCGGCTGTTCTGCGCGTTCGGTGTCTGCGTGCCGACCTTCGTGTCGGGCCTGCTGTTGATCTACGTCTTCTACTATCTGCTCGGGCTGGCGCCTGATCCGACCGGGCGCATCGACGTCTTCACCTCGCTGCCGCCGCAGCGCACCGGTTTTCTCTCCATCGATTTCCTGCTCGCGGGCGATTTTGAGGGCTGGTGGGCGGCCTGCAAGCAGCTGGTTCTGCCGGCGGTGAGCATGGCCCTGTTCGTCATCGCGCCGCTGGCGCGGATCACGCGCGCCTCGATGCTGGTCTCGCTCGGCAGCGATTTCGTGCGCACGGCGCGCTCGGTCGGCTTGTCCTGGCGCAAGGTGGTCGTGACCTATGCGCTGCGCAATGCGATCCTTCCCGTCATCACCATCGCCGGCATCGTGTTCTCGACCATGCTGGGCGCGAACGTGCTGGTGGAGAAGGTGTTCTCGTGGCCGGGCGTGGCCTCCTACGCGCTCGATGCACTGCTGTCCTCCGACTATGCGCCGGTGCAGGGTTTCGTGCTTTTGATGGCAAGCCTGTTCGTGGTGGTCAATCTCGTGGTCGATATCTGCTACGGAATCGCCGATCCCAGGGTATCGATCGAATGACCAGTGCAACCCTCCGCCACTCGGTCTGGATCCTGCGCGGCAACCCGCTCACGGCCGTCGCCGCTGCCGGGGTGACGCTGTTCGTCCTGGTCGCGATCTTCGGTCCCTGGATCGTGCCCTACGATCCCGTGGCCTCGAACGTCTCGGAAGCCCTGCTGCCGCCGAGCGCGGCGCATCTGGCCGGCACCGATCAGCTCGGACGCGATGTGTTCAGCCGTCTCATCGTCGCCGCGCGGCTCGACCTCGCCATCGCGGTCTCCGCGGTCGGGATCTCCTTCCTGATCGGGGCCGTTGTCGGCGCGTTCTGCGGCTATGCCGGCGGCCGGCTCGATCGCGCCGTCGGCCGTTTCGTCGACGTGATGATGGCGTTCCCGCTGTTCGTGCTGGCGATGGCGATGGTGGCTGCGCTCGGCAATCGGATCGAGAACATCGTGATCGCGACCGCGATCATCAATCTTCCCTTCTACATCCGCTTCGCGCGGGCCGAGGTCAACGTCAGGCGCAATGTCGGCTGGGTCGAGGCCGCACGCGCCTGCGGCGAGAGCCATTTTTCCGTGGTGCTGCGCTTCCTGCTGCCGAACATCCTGCCGGCGATGGCGGTGCAGATCTCGCTCAATCTCGGCTGGGCCATCCTGAATGCCGCCGGCCTTTCCTTCATCGGCCTCGGCGTCAAGCCGCCGACGCCGGAATGGGGCATCATGGTCGCCGAGGGCGCGCGCTTCATCTCGACGGGGCGGTGGTGGCTGGTGGCCTTTCCAGGCCTTGCGCTGATGATGGCGGTGCTGTGCTTCAATCTCCTCGGCGATGGGATGCGGGACATTCTCGATCCCCGGATGCGCACATGAGCGAGGACCTGCTCAGGATCGACGACCTCCACGTCGCGTTCTCGACGCGGCGCGGGATGGTCGAGGCCGTGCGCGGCGTGACGCTGACCGTCAAGGCCGGCGAGATGCTCGGCCTCGTCGGCGAGAGCGGCTCGGGCAAGTCGGTCACGGGCTTTGCCACGACGCGGCTGCTCGATGCCGCAGGGCGCGTCACCGGTGGCAAGATCCTGTTTCGCGGGCAGGACGTGACGAAGCTCAGGGGCGATGACCTCCGTCAGCTCCAGGGCGCCGCGATGTCGATGATCTTCCAGAACCCGCGGGCGGCGCTCAATCCGATCCGGGCCATCGGATTGCAGATCGCGGACGCGATCCTCACGCACAAGCGCATCTCGAAGGAGGCCGCGCGCGCCGAGGCGCTGGAGCTGCTGCGCGCCGTTCAGATCCGGGAGCCCGAGCAGCGGATGAATGCTTATCCGCACGAGCTCTCCGGCGGCATGTGCCAACGCGTCATGATCGCGATTGCGATCTCCTGCAATCCCGCGCTGCTGATCGCCGACGAGCCGACGACCGGGCTCGACGTCACCACGCAGAAGGTGGTGATGGATCTCCTGGCGGACATTGCCGCCGCGCGTGGCATGGCGACGATCCTGATCACGCATGACCTCGGCCTCGCCGCGCGCTATTGCCGCCGCATCGCCGTGATGGAGCGTGGCCGCATCGTCGAGGAGGCGAGCCCCGGCAAGCTCTTCAGCGCGCCGCAGCACGCCTATACGAGGCGCCTGGTCGCGGCATCGCCGACGGCGACGTCACGGATCGAAGACCTCGTGACTGAGGAGGAGAGAGAGCGTTACAACGCCATTCTCGACAAACCACGGCCGGTGCTGCCACATGGCACGCCGCCGCTGCTGGAAGTGCGGAAGCTCGCAAAGCGCTTCGACCAGGGCTCCGCCGCGGTTGCCGACTTCTCGATGACCATGGCCGGCGGCGAGAGCGTCGGTCTGGTCGGCGAGTCCGGCTCCGGCAAGAGCACGACGTCGCGGATGATCTGTCGCCTGATCGACCCGAGCGAAGGCGACATCGTGTTCGACGGGCAATCGATCGGCCACGTGGCGTCGCGTGATTTTCATCGTTCGCCGCTCCGCAAAGACATCCAGATGGTCTTTCAGGATCCGAACGAGAGTCTCAACCCGCGCTTCACGGCGTTCGATTGTATTGCCCATCCCTTGATGCGGCTCGACGGCATGCGCACGGGTGAGGCGCTGCGTCAGCGTGTGGAAGAATGCGCGGAACGCGTTGGACTGCCGCTCGATCTGTTGCCGCGGTTTCCGCATCAGCTCTCCGGCGGGCAGAAGGCCCGTGTCGGCATCGCCCGCGCCATCGCCTGCCGGCCGCGGCTCCTGGTGCTGGACGAGCCGACCGCTGCGCTCGACGTCTCGGTTCAGGCGGTGGTGCTGCAACTGCTCGACCGCCTGCGGCGCGAGAACGACATCGCGCTGCTGTTCGTCAGCCACGATCTCAACGTGGTGCGCATGCTCTGCGACCGCACCATCGTGCTGCGCAATGGCGGCATCGTCGAGCAGGGCGAAAGCCGGGCGCTGTTCGACAATCCGAAGACCGACTACACGCGCAAACTGGTCGAGGCGATCCCGCACATCGAGACCGGACCGACGCTGGCGGCCGCTCTTTGAAGCCTGGACCGGCCCAAAAAGAGCAATGAGATCCCGCTGGCGAAGGGCATTTAGCCCGTCTTATTCGCGAGAGGGCGCCTGAGAGGCTGGCGAGCGTGGTGTAAAGCGCTGATGCGGCGTAGGATTCGGTTGCGAAGCCACCCCATCACCTTCAACCGCGAACGCCACGCCCGCCATGACCGATGATACGATTTCAGACCACTATCGAGAAGCAAGAATTCAACACAAATAAAACCTCTGCCTCGCGCTCGATCTCTTCATGCTTGATAGTCTCGTTTCGGAGGCTGAGCACCTACCGCGTCTAATAGGCCGCTCGCGCCGGTTTCTTTGGACGCGGCACGACCGCGACTCCACGTTTCGGCACAGAAATGATCGGGAGTCACTCAATCTTTCTTCAACTTAACCCGTCTTATTCGTAAGAGTGCGCCTGAGGGGTAAAGCGCTGATGCGGCGTAGGATTCGGTTGCGAAGCCAACCCCATCACCTCCAACCGCGAACGCCACGCCCGCCATGACCGACGATACGATTCCGCCCTTCTCGTTTCCAGCCGTTCACGCCAAGAAAGTCACAGCTGCCTTCGATGGTGGGCGCCTAACCTCGAACGGGGGCGTGATGCTTCTGGCGATGGCCGAGCGGCGTCTCGGTTTGGCCAACAATCTGGCCCGGGTGTTCCCGGATCGGCGCATCCGACGCGGGTCGTGCACAGCCTGGTCGATATGTTCCGCGCTCGCATGTTCGCGATCTGCTGCGGCTACGAGGACGCCGACGACCTCGATCATCTGAGGTCCGATCCGGCATTCAAACTGGCCTGCGGTCGCCTACCGGACACGGGCCGGGATTTGTGTTCCCAGCCGACGCTGTCGCGGCTGGAGAATGCTCCGCGCCTGCGCGACGTGATCCGGCTGACCTACACTTTGGTCGACGCATGGATGGATAGCTACCCGCGCGAGCCGGCATCCGTCACGCTCGACATCGATGATACCTGCGACGTCGTCCACGGCCATCAGCAGCTCTCGCTGTTCAACGCTCATTATGACGAACGCTGCTTCCTGCCGATCCACGTCTACGACACGGAGAAGAGCCGGCCCGTGGCCGTCGTGCTGCGGCCCGGCAAGACGCCGGGCGGCGTCGAGGTGCGTGCCCATCTGCGCCGCCTGGTACGGCATATCCGGACGCGATGGCACAACACGCAAATTACGTTCCGTGGCGACGGGCACTATGCCCGGCCGGAGGCAATGGCGTGGTGCGAGACCAACGGCATCGACTACATCTTCGGTCTGTCCGGCACCAAGCCTCTCGCCAGAAAAGTCGACGAGGTCGCCGACGACATCCGCACGCGACGCGCCATCGAGAACCTGCCGGTTCTGCGTGGCTATACCGAGACGCGCCACAAGGCAAAGTCCTGGGATCGCGAACGGCGCACTGTCGCCCGTATTGAGGCGACGATGCTCGGCCTCGACATCCGCTTCGTCGTCACCAGCCTCGATGTCGGCTCGGCCGAGTGGATCTACGACAGCCTGTATTGCGCGCGCGGCCAAGCCGAGAATCTGATCAAGCTGCATAAGACGCAGCTCGCCTCCGATCGCACCAGCTGCCGTTCGGCGCTCGCCAACCAGGTCCGTCTCGTGCTCCATACGGCCGCTTATTGGCTGATGCTGACCGTGCGCGACGCCATTCCCAAAGCCCGGGAATTGGCCGCTGCCGAGTTCGCGACGCTGCGTCTTCGGCTCTTGAAAATCGCCGCCCGTGTCGTCGAGACCACGAGCCGCATTCGCCTTGCGTTTGCCGCGGCATGTCCCGAAGCCGACCTGATCTGCGGCTTGCCCGGCGCGCTGCTGCCGCTCGGTCCTTGACCGGCGGGGCGTCCGCCCCCGTTCGCCCAACCCATCCCTCAAGCGCGTTGCAAAGTACCGGTCGTCAGGCGGCGAAAAGCCGAAGGCAATCCTGTGCGCCTCGTCAGACAAGATGTGCGGCCGCATCAATCGGGCCCAAAAGCCGCACTCTCACGAATAGGACGGGTTAGTGGCATACCATTTGCTTGCAAATGGGTTCGGATTCACTTGCCCGTGGCCAACGATGGCCGGCATCACGGCATTACTGGGAGGATTTCATGGATCGCAGGACCGTATTGAAGGGACTGGCCGGCGCGGGCGGTCTGGCATTGACCGGCCTCTCGGCGCCGGCGATCGCGCAAGGCGCATCCGCCCGGACCCTGCGCTTCGTGCCCCAGGCCAATCTCGCCAATTTCGACCCGATCTGGGGTACGCAATATGTCGTGCGCAATGCGGCCGCGATGGTCTGGGACACGCTTTACGGCATCGATTCCTCGCTGCAGCCGCAGCGTCAGATGGTCGAGTCCGAGGAAGTGACCGACGACGGCACGACCTGGACGTTCAAATTGCGGCCGGGCCTCAAGTTCCATGACGGCGAGCCGGTGCTCAGCAAGGACGTCGTTGCAAGCCTGACGCGCTGGTCGGCGCGCGATCCGATGGGATTGATGATCAAGGCGCTGCAGCAGGAACTGACGGCCGTCGACGACCGCACCTTCAAATGGGTGCTCAAGCAGCCCTTCCCGAAGATGCTCTACGCGCTGGCCAAGAACAACTCGCCGTGCGGCTTCATCATGCCGGAGCGCATCGCGCAGACCGATCCATTCAAGCAGATCACCGAATATGTCGGCTCCGGGCCGATGAAATTCGCCAAGGGCGAGTGGGTGCCCGGCGCGAAGGCGGTGTTCGAGAAGTTCACCGACTACGTGCCGCGGCAGGAGAAGGCATCCTGGCTCGCGGGCGGCAAGCAGATCCTGGTCGATCGCGTCGAATGGATCGTGATGCCGGATCCCGCCACGGCAGCCGCGGCGTTGCAGAACGGCGAGGTCGACTGGTGGGAGAGCCCGATTGCGGACCTCGTTCCGGTCTTGAAGAAGAACAAGAACATCAGCGTCGATATCGGCGATCCCCTCGGCAATATCGGCTCGTTCCGCATGAACCATCTCTTTGCGCCGTTCAATGACGTGCGCGCGCGGCGAGCGGTGCTGATGGCGCTCAGCCAGGAAGACTACATGCGCGCGATCGTCGGCGACGACACGGCACTCTGGAAGCCGCTGCCCGGCTTCTTCACCCCGGATACGCCGCTTTACAGCGAAGCCGGCGGCGAGATCCTGAAGGGCAAGCGCGATCTCGATGCGGCCAAGAAGCTTCTCGCTGAGAGCGGCTATTCCGGCCAGCCGGTGACCTGCTTGGTGGCTCAGGACCAGCCGATCACCAAGGCACAGGGCGATGTCACCGCGGACCTGCTGAAGAAGCTCGGCATGAATGTCGACTTCGTCGCCACCGATTGGGGCACGGTTGGCTCGCGCCGCGCGCAGAAGACGCCGCCCGGACAGGGTGGCTGGAACATGTTCCACACCTGGCACGCGGGTGCGGACTGCATCAATCCCGCTCCCTACACCGCCATTCGCGCCAACGGCGACAAGGCCTGGTTCGGCTGGCCGAACAGCCCCGGCACGGAGAAGGAGGTCGCGTCCTGGTTCGAGGCCAAGAACCTCGACGAGGAGAAGGCCGCCATCGGCCGCCTCAACAAGGCGGCGCTCGATGACGTCGTCTACGCGCCGACGGGCTTCTTCCTGAGCTACACCGCCTGGCGCAAGAACGTCTCCGGCATCACCAAGGGGCCGCTGCCGTTCTTCTGGGGCGTGTCCAAGTCTGCATGATCGTGCGCTGAAGCCAGATGCTCTCCTACATCCTCCGTCGCATCGTCGCGACCCTGCCAGTCATGGCGATCGTCGCGCTGTTCGTGTTCAGCCTGCTCTACATCGCGCCGGGCGATCCGGCCGTGGTGATCGCGGGCGACCAGGCGAGTCCGGAGGATGTGGAGCGCATCCGGCAAAGCCTCGGCCTCAACCGTCCGTTCCTGGTCCAGTTCGGAAGCTGGGTCTGGCGCATCCTGCACGGCGATCTCGGCACCTCGATCTTCACCAATCTGCCGGTCTCGGCGATGATCGGGCAGCGTCTTGGTCCGACGCTGTCGTTGATGATGGTCACGCTGCTGCTCACGATCGTGGTGGCGGTGCCGCTCGGCGTGGTGGCGGCGTGGAAGGCCGGCAGCCTGATCGACCGCGTCATCATGGGCTTTGCCGTGTTCGGATTCTCGCTGCCCGTGTTCGTGGTCGGCTACATCCTCGCCTACATCTTCGCGCTCGAGCTGGAATGGCTGCCGGTGCAGGGCTATACGCCGCTCACGCAGGGCTTCTGGCCGTGGCTCGAGAACCTGATCCTGCCGGCCATCGCGCTCGGCTGCGTCTATATCGCGCTGGTCGCACGCATCACGCGGGCAGCCATGCTCGAAGTGCTGCAGCAGGACTATATCCGCACCGCCAAGGCCAAGGGACTCGGGCAGGGCGGCATCCTGTTCATTCACGCGCTGAAGAACGCGGCGGTACCGATCGTGACCGTGATCGGGATCGGCATCGCGCTCCTGATCGGCGGCGCGGTCGTGACCGAGAGCGTGTTCGCGATCCCCGGCCTCGGCCGCCTCACGATCGATGCGATCCTGCGCCGCGACTATCCGGTGATCCAGGGCATCGTGCTTCTGTTCAGCTTCGTCTACGTCCTCGTCAATCTGATGATCGACGTCGTCTACACGCTCGTTGACCCGAGGATCCGCTATTGACCGACACCACCGTCAATCCGCAATCGCTTCCAGCCGGCCTCGTCATCGCGCCGCAGCTGCCCGAGATCCTGCGGCCGGTCACGATCCGGCGCGGCCTCGTCGGCCTCCTGCGCGGCCATCCGACAGTCGCGATCGGCGGCGCGCTGCTGCTGACGCTCGTGCTGATCGCGGTCTTCGCGCCTTATCTCGGCACGGTCGACCCGACCGCGCTCGCGCCTGCCAAGCGCACACGGGCGCCGTCGGCCGATTTCTGGTTCGGCACGGACGTGCTCGGCCGCGACATCTATTCCCGTGTGCTCTACGGCGCGCGGGTCTCGCTCACGGTCGGCTTGTCGGTCGCGATCTTCGCATCTGCGGCGGGTCTCGCCATCGGCATGATCTCCGGATTCATCCGCTGGGCCGACGGCATCCTGATGCGGTTCATGGATGGCCTGATGTCGATTCCGCCGATCCTGCTCGCGATCGCGCTGATGGCGCTGACGCGCGGCAGCGTCGGCAACGTCATCTTGGCGATCACCGTTGCCGAAATCCCGCGTGTCTCGCGCCTCGTCCGCAGCGTGGTGCTGTCGCTTCGCGAGCAGCCCTATGTGGATGCGGCCGTGGCTTGCGGCACGCGCTCGCCAATGATCATCCTCCGCCATATCCTGCCCAACACGGTCGCGCCGATGCTGGTGCAGGCGACCTATATCTGCGCCAGCGCCATGATTACCGAGGCGATTCTGTCCTTCATCGGCGCCGGAACGCCGCCGACCATCCCGTCCTGGGGCAACATCATGGCCGAGGGCCGCGCATTGTGGCAGGTGAAGCCCTACATCGTGTTCTTCCCGGCGGCGTTCCTGTCGGTCACCGTTCTCGCCGTGAATTTGCTCGGCGACGGCCTTCGCGATGCGCTCGACCCGCGCATGGCCAAGAGCCTCTGATGGATCGAGGCTGATCGCGATGGCTTTGCTCGAAGTCGAGAACCTCCAGACCCATTTCCGCACCCCCAGCGGCATCAATCGCGCGGTCGACGGGGTGTCCTTTCATGTCAACGAGGGCGAGACGCTTGCCATCGTCGGCGAGTCCGGCTGCGGCAAGTCGGTGACGTCGATGTCCTTGATGCGGCTGATCCCGGAGCCGCCGGGCAGGATCGCAGGCAGCATCCGCTTTGCGGGCAGGGACCTGCTGAAGCTGTCCGATCGCGAGATGCGCGCGATCCGTGGCAACGACATCTCGATGATCTTCCAGGAGCCGATGACCAGCCTCAATCCGGTCCTGACCGTCGGTCGCCAGATCCGCGAGACCTTGATGATCCATCAGGGCCTCGACAAGCAGGCGGCAGAGGCGCACGCGATCGAGATGCTGACGCTGGTCGGCATTCCCGAGCCGAAACGCCGCGTGCGCGAATACCCGCATCAGCTGTCCGGCGGCATGCGTCAGCGCGTCATGATCGCCATCGCGCTCGCCTGCAATCCGAAGCTTCTCATTGCGGACGAGCCGACAACCGCGCTCGACGTCACGATCCAGGCGCAGATCCTGAAGCTGATGCTGGACCTGAAGAGCCGGGTCGGCGCTGCGATCATCCTCATTACCCACGATCTCGGCGTCGTCGCCGAGATCGCCGAGCGTGTCATGGTGATGTATGCCGGCCGCAAGGTCGAGGAGGCGCCGGTGGCCGAGCTGTTCCGCTCGCCGCGTCATCCCTATACACAGGGTTTGCTTGGCGCGGTGCCGCGGCTCGGCTCCTCGCTGACGGGCACTGCGAGGCGGCTCGCCGAGATTCCCGGGCAGGTGCCGGATCTCCGCAAGCCGATCACCGGCTGCGTCTTTGCCGGCCGCTGTGCGCTCGCGACCGATCTCTGCCGCCAATATGCGCCGGGGCTGGAGGAGAAGGGCCCCCGCCACGTCGCCGCCTGTCATTACGCCGCCAAGGGAGCCATCGCGGCATGAGTCCTCCGCTGCTCCAGGTCAACGACCTCAAGAAGCACTTTCCGGTCAAGACCGGCCTGTTCGGGCGCAAGTCCGAATTCGTCTATGCGGTCGACGGCGTGTCGTTCGAGATCGCGCGGGGCGAGACCCTGTCGCTGGTCGGGGAGTCCGGCTGCGGCAAATCGACGGTCGGCCGCGCCATCCTGCGGCTGTTCGAGATCACTTCGGGGCAGGTCATCCTCGACGGCCAGAGGATCGACGACGCCGCGCCGAGCACGATGCGCCAGATGCGCCGACGCGTGCAGGTGGTGTTCCAGGATCCGTTCTCGAGCCTCAATCCGCGCATGCGCGTGCGCGACATTCTCGCCGAGCCGATCCGCAATTTCGGCCTGGCCAAGTCTGCGGAAGATCTCGAGGTTCGCGTCACATCGCTGATGGATACCGTGCGCCTGCCGCGCGAGGCGCTCAACCGCAGGCCCCACGAATTCTCCGGCGGCCAGCGTCAGCGCATCGGCATTGCCCGGGCGCTCGCGGCAGAACCCGAGCTGATCGTGTGCGACGAGGCAGTCTCCGCGCTCGACGTCTCGGTCAAGGCGCAGATCGTCAACCTGCTGCAGGATCTCCAGAGCGAGTTCGGCCTCGCGCTGTTGTTCATCAGCCACGATCTCGCGATCGTCGAGCACATGACCCATCGTGTGGCGGTCATGTATCTCGGCAAGATTGTGGAAGTGGCGCCGCGCCGGGAGATCTTTGCCGCGCCAAGGCATCCCTACACCAAGGCGCTGCTCTCGGCGGTGCCGTTGCCGGAGCCCGGAGCACAGCGCAATCCCATCATTCTCAAGGGCGACGTGCCGAGCCCGATCAACCCGCCGAACGGATGCCGCTTTCACACCCGTTGCCCCTACGTGTTCGACCGCTGCCGGACCGAGGAGCCGGTGCTGCGCGCGGCGGGAGGCGAGCAGTGGGTGGCCTGTCACCTCGAAGAGCTGCCGTAGGGTTTAGCCCTGCCGGCGCAGGAAGCCCGTGATGGTCACTTTTTCCCAGATGCCGGCCGCAGCAAAGGGGTCTGCGCTGTTGAACGCTTCGACCTCTTTGCGGCCGGGCGCCTCGATCAGGAACAGGCTGCCGATCATCGTCTGTCCGTCGTCGGAGACCAGCGGTCCCGACATCACGATCTTGACGCCGAAGCGCGAGGTGTCGCTGAGGAAAGCCTTGTGGGCATCGTAATTGGCGAGCCTGGTCGGCAGCGCGCCGGCGCGGTCGAGGGCGTGAATCGCGAACAGCATGGTGTCTCCGTTTCTTGCTTCGGTTCTTGGGACGGCCGCCGAAGCGGCCGTCCGGGCTTGTCGTGATCGACAGGCTTACTTGATGCTGAGCTTACCGGCTTCCTCGAAGGTGGGGCATTTGCGCTGCTCCAGCGGCACGTCGAACGGCTGGTAATTGTCCTTGGTGATCACGGTCGGCTTCAGCACGATCTCGGCGATGATGGGCTCATTGCGCAAGGACCGGATCGCCATCATGGTGCCGAGGCAGCCTTGCGCAAAGCCGTTGTAGTCGCCGCTCGCCAGCAGCTTGCCTGACTTGATCGCGTCGATCGCCTCCTTGGTGCCGTTGATGCCGATCACCTGGGCCTTGCGATTGGCACCGTCGAGCGCCTCGATCGCGCCGACCGCCATGGCGTCGTTGGCGGCGAGCACGCCGTCGATCTGCGAGTTCGACTGCATCAGGTTCTCCATGACCTGGAGCGCCTGGAGCCGCTGGTAGTTGCCGGGCTGGGAGGCCAGGAGCTTGGCGCCCGGATTCTCCTTCAGCGCGTCGTTGAAGCCGCGGACGCGGTCGACATTGGTCAGCGAGCCCTTGACGCCCTCGATGATGACGATGTTGCCCTTGCCGCCGAGCGTCTTGAACAGGAAGCGCGCGGTCTCCAGCCCGAGGCTGTAGTCGTCGGCCCCGACGAAGGACAGGAACTTGCCGCCCGCAGAACGGTCGGTGATGTTGACGACCGGGATCTTGGCCTCGTTGATCTTCTCGACCCCCGGGACCATCGCCTTGTAGTCGACCGGCGTGAACACGATTGCGCTCGGCTTCTTGACCACGACGTCCTCGATCTGGCTGAGCTGCTCGGGGATCGAGTCCGGCTTGGTCGGGATGTACTGAAGCGTCTTCGCGTTCAGCGTCTTCGCCATGTTGTCGGCGCCGACCCGCACCGTCTGGAAGAACGGATTGGTCTGGTTCTTGGTGAAGACGGCGATGGTCTCGCCGTCGGCGCGCGCCCCGGTGGTGAACGCGGCCGCCATCAGCAGCGGCAGCGCCAGATAGCCAAGTTTCTGTTTCATGTTGCCTCCATCCCTCGTTTTGCTTGTTGGATCTCTAAGTGCTCATTGCGCGCGGCGGCGGGTCTTCATGTCGAGCCAAACCGCGAGAATGACGATGACGCCGGTGACGAGCGGCTGCCAGTTGGCGCTGACCGAGAGCAGGTTCATGCCATTCAGCACCAGGGTCAGGATCAGCGCGCCGATGAAGGTGCCGAACACGGTGCCGACGCCGCCGAACAGCGAGGTGCCGCCGATCAGCACGGCCGCGATCGCGGGCAGCGTCAGGCTCTCGCCGATGTCGGCCTCGGCCGAATTGAGCCGCGACAGGAAGATGATCGAGGCGAGTCCGGCCATGGTGCCGGAGACGGCATAGACCAGCAGCAGGCGGCGCGCGACCGGGATGCCTGAGAGCCGCGCCGCGACCGGATTGGCGCCGATCGCATAGATCTCCTGGCCCCAGATCGTGCGCTGCGCGAAGAACGTCCCGATCCCGAGAAAGACCAGCAGCAGATAGACCGGGATGGGCAGCCCGAACAGGTAGCCGCTGCCGATCTGGCGGAAGCCGGCCGGGAAGCCGTGCAGGGTCTCGCCCGCCATGTACCAGTAGGTGAGGCCGTTCAGCACCCAGAGCATGCCGTAGGTGGCGATGAAGGAGGGGATGCGGAGCGCAGTGACCATGATGCCGTTGAGCAGGCCGACGATGCCACCGCAGGCAAGCCCGGTGAGGATGCCGAGCGCCGGCGAGCCGGTCGTGTGGATCACGGTCCCGGCGATACAGGCGGACAGCGCGACATTGGCGCCGACGGACAGATCGAGGCCGGCGGTCAGCACCACCAGCGTCAGGCCGGAGGCGATGAAGAAGGTCAGGCTCGCCTGCCTGAGCACGTTGAGGATGTTGCCGAGGCTCAGGAAGGAATCGCTGAGCACGGCGAGCACCGCGCAGATCAGGAGTGCCGCGAGCAGGCGGTAGAACACCTGGATCGCGTCCTGCGAGAGGAACGAGCGGGGCGGCGCGATGGCGTTCTTGGTGATGTCGGTCATGCGCGGCTCCTGAGGCCGTCGAGGAACAGGGCAACGATGACGAGGACGCCGACGCTTGCGACCTGCACGGAGGACGGCAGTGAGATCAGGTTCAGCCCGTTGCGCAACACGCCGACCGAGAGGACGCCGAGCAGCGTGCCGAGCAGCCAGCCATTGCCGCGCTCGAACGAGGTGCCGCCGACGGCGACGGCGGCGATGGCATCGAATTCGAGACCGAGGCCGGCGGTGGGATGACCGGAGTTCATCCGCGCGGTCATCAGCAGGCCGGCGATGCCGGCCATGGCGCCTCCGATCGCGTACACCGCGATCAGGAGCCGGTTCGGCGAGAGACCGGCATAGCGCAGCGCCTCGCGGTTGCCGCCGAGGGCGAAGATATAGGTGCCGAACCTTGTATGATAGAGCAGCACGTGGAAGACCGCGTAGGTCACCAGCGCCATCACGATCGGAACGGGGACTCCGAGAAGCGTCGCCGAGTAGATGTCGCGCACGCTGTGGGGAATGCCGACCACGCTCTGGCCGTCGCTGACGATCAGCGACAGTCCCTGCGCCATGCCGAGCGTGCCCAGCGTCGCGACGAAGGGCGGAATGCCCACGATCGCGACCAGCCAGCCATTGGCGAGGCCGAAGGCCGTGCCGACCAGCAGGCCGGCACCCAAGCCGAGCAGCATCGACTTGGTCGCGAGCGACACGAGGGCGACGCAGAGCGAGGTCAGCGTCAGCACCGCGCCCATCGACAGATCCAGCCCCTCCGTCATGATGATCAGCGTCATCGGCAGCGCGAGCATGGTCAGGATGGTCGACTGCACCAGCACGTTGGAGAGATTGGCGACCGACAGGAAGCCGGGCGCGATCACGCTGAACAGCGCGATCAGCAGCACCAGCACCATGGCAACGCCGGGAATGCGTTGTAGCGGATTGGGCTCCGAGACGATCGCGGCTTCACGCATGATGCATCCCCAGTCGCACGATGTTCTCCTCCGTCAGCTCGCTGCGCGTCAGGTGCCCGGCAATGCGCCCCTCGCGCATCACATAGGCGCGGTCGCAGACATGGCAGATCTCGACCTGCTCGGACGAGATCATCAGGGCCGCTGCGCCTTCCGCGACGAGGCGGTCGATCAGCGCAAAGATCTCGGACTTGGCGCCGATGTCGATGCCCCGCGTCGGCTCGTCGAAAATGAACAGCTTCGAGCCCGCCGCCAGCCACTTGCCGATCACGACCTTCTGCTGGTTGCCGCCCGAGAGCAGGCCGACGGTTTGCCGCGCACTCGGTGTCGCGATCCTCAACTGGCGGATCAGGCCATCGGCGGTGCGCTGTGCTCTGCGCTGGTCGAACAGGCCGCTGGGGAACAGTTTTCGCAGCGCCGACACCACCAGATTGTCGCTCACCGACCGCAGCAGCGCGAGGCCCTCGCTCTTGCGGCTCTCCGGGATCAACGCGATGCCGCGGCGGGCGGCGAGGTCCGGCTCGCCGGAGATGGTCTTGCCATCGAAGATGATCTGCCCTGATGTCACGGGGTCGGCGCCGAAAATAGCGCGCGCGACCTCGCTGCGACCGGAGCCGACGAGCCCGCACAGGCCGACGATCTCGCCCCGGCGCACCTCGATATTGATGTCCGAGATGCCGGTTGGCGCGGTCAGGCCCTTGACCTCGAGCAGCAGCTCGCCGGGCTTGTCGGCAAAATGGCGCGGATAGGTCATGTCGACGTTGCGGCCGACCATCATGCGGACGAGCTGATCCGGCGTGACGTCAGCGGGACGGACGCCGTCGATGCGGCGGCCGTCGCGCAGCACGGTGATGCGATCGCCGAGTGCGAACACCTCGGCCATGCGGTGCGAGATGTAGACGATGGACACGCCGTCTGCCTTCAGCCGCGCGATCAGCGCGAACAGCAGCTCGGTCTCTCGGTCCGACAGCGCCGCGGTCGGCTCGTCCATGACCAGGATGCGGGCGTTCTGGCTGATCGCTTTCGCGATCTCGACCATCTGCTGCTGCGCCACGCCGAGCTTGTCGACGGTGGTGGAGGGATCGATGTCGAAGCCGATCGTGCCGAGCACGCGCCTCGCATCGGCCAGGATCTTCCGGCGGTCGATGGTACCGGGGATGCGGCCCTTCGGCTCGCGACCCAGGAAGATGTTCTGGGCGATATCGAGATGGGGGACCAGCGAGAATTCCTGGAAGATCACGGCAATGCCGAGCTTCTGCGCGTCCGCGGTGGAGTTGATCGCGACCGTCTCGCCCTTGTAATAGAACTCGCCGGCGTCGGCGCGGTAGGCGCCGCACAGCACCTTCATCAGGCTCGATTTGCCGGCGCCGTTCTCGCCCAGCAGCATGTGGACTTCGCCGGGATAGACGGCAAAGGACACGTCGTCCAGCGCCTTGACGCCGGGAAACTCCTTGCTGATGCCGCGCAGCTCCAGCAGCGGCGTGGGCGAGGTGACCTCGATCGGAAGCGCGTCGCTCATGCCTTGGCTCCGCTCGCAAAGATCTTTCCGGGGTTCATGAGACCATTTGGATCGAGCGCGGTCTTGATCGACCGCATCACGTCGACGGCTTCGCCGAGCTCGTCAGTGAGGTAGTCGATCTTGCCGAGCCCGATGCCGTGCTCACCGGTGCAGGTGCCGTCCATGGCGATGGCGCGGGCGACCATGCGGGCCTGCAGCGCCTTGGCGCCTTCGGCCTCCTCCGGCTTTGCCGGGTCGATCAGGATCAGCATGTGGAAATTGCCGTCGCCGACGTGACCGACGATCGGCGCGACAAAGCCGTGCTGGTCCGCGTCGCGCCGCGTCTCGGTCAAGCATTCCGCCAGCCGCGAGATCGGCACGCAGACATCCGTGATCACCGCGCGTGCGCCGGGGCGCAGGCCGAGGCCGGCATAGAGCGTGTTGTCGCGGGCGTGCCAGAGCCGGCTGCGGTCTTCCGGCGCCTTCGCCCAGGCAAAGCCATGGCCGCCATGATCGGCGGCGATGGCCTGCGCCGCTTCGGCCTGTTCGGCCACGGAGCCTTCGGAGCCATGGAATTCGAAGAACAGGGTGGGGGCCTCGCGATAGCCGAGCTTGGCATAGGCATTGATGCCCCGCATCATGACGTCGTCGAGTAGCTCGATGCGCGCCACGGGGATCGCGGACTGGATCACCGAAATCGCGGTATCGACGGCATCGTGCAGGGTGTCGAAGCTGCACACAGCGGCCGAGATGGCCTGCGGCACCGGATGCACCTTCAGCGTGATCTCGGTGATGATCCCGAGCGTGCCTTCGGCGCCGACGAACATGCGCGTCAGGTCATAGCCGGCGGCCGACTTGCGCGCGCGCCGGGCGGTGCGGATCACGCGGCCATCGGCCAGCACCACCTCCAGCGCCATGACATTGTCCTTCATGGTGCCGTACCGCACCGCCATGGTGCCGGAGGCGCGCGTCGAGGTCATGCCGCCGATCGAGGCGTCGGCGCCGGGGTCGATCGGGAAGAACAGGCCGGTATTGCGCAGCTCGGCATTGAGCTGCTTGCGCGTGACGCCGGGCTGCACCACGACATCCATGTCGCTGTCGTGCACTGCGAGAACCTTGTTCATGCGTGCGAAGTCGAAGCAGACGCCACCGGCGACCGCGGCCGCGTTGCCTTCGAGCGAGGTGCCGGCGCCAAACGGGACGATCGGCATGCCTGCGCCGGCGCAGAGCTTGACGATGTCCGCGACCTCCTGCGTGGTTTCAGGGAAGACCACGATATCGGGCGGCAGGCTCCGATAATGCGATTCGCTCTGCCCATGCTGATCGAGCACGCCGCGCGCAACGCTCGCGCGCGGGCCGATCATGCCGGTGAGGCGCTCGGCCAATATATCCGTGCTGACCCGCGGTCCCATCCTTAAGCTCCCGTCTGCTCCCTGCTGCCGGACTCTTGTTGGTCCGTAGCCCAGCTTAAGCGGCTCTCGCGTTGCTCGCGACCTGCTTTAGGCCGAAATCGTAGTTGAGATGAAAATACTCGGTGTCCACCATGCGACCATCCGGCGCACGGCCGGCGGGGCGGCGGACGAATTCCCGTATCAGGCTGTCCTTGACGCCGAACACCACGTCGCTGTCGAGATACTGGTCGCCTGCGACGAACACGTGAGTCACGAGCTTTTCGAACCCCGGTGCCGAGATCATGAAGTGCACATGCGCCGGGCGCCAGGGATGGCGGCCCTGAGCCTCCAGCATCTCGCCAACCGGACCGTCATGCGGGATCGGGTAGGCCGCGGGCTTGATCGACCAGAAATGGAAGCGGCCGCTCGCGTCCGTGTGGAAGCGGGCGCGCATCGCGAGATCGCCGATGGCCTCGAGCTGCTGCACGTCGTAATAGCCGTCGTCATCGGAGTGCCAGACGTCGACCACGGCACCCGCAAGCGGCTTTCCGTCGACGGTCGAGACCGAGCCGGTCACCAGCATCGGATCGCCTTCCATCGGACCGGAGATGTCAGCGCCGCTGTCCTTCTCCGGCGCGGCCTGGACGAAAAATGGGCCGAGCACCGTGGTCTCGGTCGCGCCTTCCGGCACCGGATGGTTGATGGCGTCGACCAGCATGGAAACGCCGAGCGTGTCCGACAGCAGGATGAACTCCTGGCGCTTGTCATTGCACATGTGTCCGGTGCGGGTCAGGAAATCGATGCCGTACTCCCATTCCTTCTGGGTCGGCCGCACCTCACGGACAAAGGCATGAAGGTGACGCACCAAGGCCTCGCTGATTTGCTTGATGCGCGGATCGGTCGCCCCTGCGATCCGCTCCAGCACCGCGTCGGTAATCGTGTTCTCGTTGAAGTTACGCATGCGTGCCTCCGTTGATCACAGCTTCGGTTCGCCGAGGCCGGACAGCCGTTCGAGATGCTTGACGGTTGCAATGAAGTCGGTGTCGCCGTCGCCCTGCGCCACCAGCGAGCCATAGGTCTCGCGCACTTGCGCCGCGAGTTGAAGCGGCACGCCGACGGCGTGCCCGGCACCGAGGATGAGATCGAGGTCCTTGGCCATCTGCCTGCAGGAGAAGGTGGACTCGAAATCGCGGGTCCGCAGCGGCGCGGTCTTGTACTTCACCATCGGCGAGGCGATCGCGCTGTCGTCGAGCACCTTCAGGATGTCCTGCCAGGCGATGCCGCCCTTGCGCGCCAGCGCCAGGCTCTCCGCCATCATCGCGGCCGACACCGCGATCATCAGGTTGACGGACAGTTTTGCGTAGCGGGCTTCCTCGGCCGGGCCCAGGTAGGTCTGCGCGCGGGTAAAGGCCGCGAACAGCGGCTTTGCGTTCTCGAAGGCCTGCTTCGGCCCCGAGACGAAGCAGGTCAGCGCGCCGGTGTGGACGATGCTGGCATTGCCGGAGACCGGCGAACGGAGATAGGAAATGCCGCGCGCCTGCGCTGCGGCCGCAACTTCGGTCGAGGCCTCGACGCTGACGGTGCTGGTCTCGATCAAGACGGCGTCGGGTGCCATCGCGGCGATGAGGCCGGAGGAGCCGAGCAATGCGCCGCGTAGCGCCGAGTCATCGGGCAGGGACGTGATAACGGCCGGCTTGCCGCTCACGGCGGCGGCCGGCGAAGCGGCAACCGAAACGCCGAGTGAGCGCGCCTCGTCGAGCCGTGCGGCACTCTGATCGAAAGCGGTCACGGCATACCCGGCCTTGATGACGAGCGCCGACATCGGCAGACCCATCTTGCCGATTCCGATGAAAGCAACATTCCTGGAAGCGTCAGTCATTGTTCCTGTCCAATGGCGCTGCTAGGCAGCGCGTCCCTGTCGTTCGATGTCCTGCACCAGCCGCCGGCCGGATTGCGCCAGCAGCTCTTTCTTCGTCTCCAGTCCCTCGGCCAGCAACCGGCCGTTACGTTTCTTCCAGGCGCCGCCGATCATCACGGCCTCGATGTTGGCGAGGCTCGCCTGCATCACGACGGTGGCGACGGGGTCATGCACCGGGACAAGATTGAGATCGGAGGCGTTGATGATGACGAGGTCGGCGAGCTTGCCCGGCGTCAGCGAGCCGATCTGCCTCTCGCGGCTGAGCATGCGCGCGCCCTCCGTCGTGATCCAGCGGAGCGCCTCGCGCACGGGGATCGTCGTGGTTGGCGGAATGGTGCCGCTCACTTTGCGAGACTCCGCATTGTCGAGCGCCCGCTGCATCGACAGCGCAGCGCGGGCGGCGGAGAAGAGATCGCCTGCCAGCACCGATTCGAGATCGATGCCGATCGTCGGCCGAACGCCGCGCTTGAGGAGGCGTCCGGTGATCGGGAAGCCGTGGCCCTGGATCATCTCGTTCTCAGGCGTCACCGAGAAGGACACGCCGAGATCAATCATCCGGTCCAGGAGTTCATCCGGCAGATCGTTGCCATGGACGATGTTGACGCCCGCGCCGACGAGGCCGGCCTCGATCAGCTGCTCCCAGCCGCCGGGCGTCTTGGCCGGACCGCCGCCCTGATGCATCGATGCAATCAGCTCGAATTCTCGCGCCAGGCGGAAATCGTGCATGGCGACGTCGAGCGTCGAATAATGCGGACCAAGGATCGCAAGACCGAGCGTGACGAGGCCGTCGCGGTCGGCGAGGGGACCTGCGAGCAGCCGCTCGACCTCACGGCGCGGATGCGGGATCTCCGAGAAATGCGGCTCGCCTGGCTTGGGCTCGGGCTTTGGGGAACCGTGGAAGAAGGCGGCGCGGATGCCGCTCTCGATCAGGCCGCGCACGGCGGCATCAGTGTGATCAGGCGTCGGATTGTTGTGGCACCAGTCGACCAGCGTGGTGACGCCGTGGTTGATCTGGTTCAGCGCGCCGACCAGCGTCGCGATATGGATGTCCTCGGGCCTAAACACGGTCGCGAGCCCGGCATGCATGCGGCGGAAATATTCGAGCAGCGTCCAGTTCGCGGCATAGCCGCGCAGGCCCGTCTGCCAGGTGTGCATGTGCGCGTTGATCAGGCCGGGGATGACGATGCGCCCGGCGCCGTCGACAATTTCGGTCTCGCCGGCACCACTACCGAGCTCGATCGACGGGCGCACGTCGACGATCCGGCTGCCTTCGACCAGCACATCGCCGCTCGAAAGGTCGCCGATCGCGTCATCCATGCTGATGACGGTGGCCGATTTGATCAACGTGCGCCGCATCGCTTTCACGCCGCCGCTTTTGCAGTGCCCGGCGGCTCGCCGGCCCATGCGCGTGCAATCAGGTCGCGGATGGCGTTTGGCTCGAGCGGCCGCGGATTCCAGTAGGCATTGGTGACGGCGAGGTCGGCCGCCTTGTCGATGCCGCTTTGGGGCATGCCGATATCGCGCAGCGCGACCTTCGCACCCAGCCGCTCCGCAAGCTCGAAAAGCCCCTGCGACGGATCTGCAGCGCCGATCGCGCGCGAAATGCGCGCCATCGCGTCGGGCACCGCCGGTGCGTTGTAGGCCAGCGCATGCGGCAGCACGATGGTGTGGGTCTCGGCGTGCGGCAGGTCGAAGGTGCCTCCGAGCGTGTGGCAGAGCTTGTGATGCAGCGCCATGCCGACATTGCCAAGGCACACGCCGCACAGCCATGCGCCGTAGAGAGCCTCGGTGCGGGCCTCGCGGTCGTTGGCCTTGGCGGCGATCGCGGGCAGGGCACGTGCCAGCGCGCGGATGCCTTCTTCCGCCATCAGCGATGTCACGGGATTGGCGTCGCGGGCATAGAGCGCCTCGACCGCATGGGCGATCGCATTGATGCCGGAGGTTGCGGCGAGGCTCGCCGGCAGCGTCAGGGTTAGATCGACATCGTAGATCACGGTCTCCGGCAGCACGGCAGCATCGCGGACCGTGGTCTTCAGGCCGTTCTCGGTCTGCCCGACGATCGGTGTCATCTCGGAGCCGGCATAGGTGGTCGGAATGCAGAGCTGGTTGACGCCGGTGCGCAAGGCCAGCGCCTTGCCGAGACCGGTGGTCGAGCCGCCGCCGAGCGAGACGACGCAATCGGCGTCGCACGCCTTCAGCGCCGCGAGCGCCCGTTCCGTGACCTCGACCGGCGTATGCATGGTCGCGCCGGAAAACAGGCCGGCGTAGAGCGGGCCGAGCGCGGCGCCCAAGCTCTTGCCCTGCGCCTCCTGCTGCGGCGTCGTCAGCACCAGCGCGCGCCTGCCGCCGAACCGCTCGACCTCGGCCTTGGCGGAAGCCAGCGTTCCGCTGCCGAACACGACGCGGCAGGGCAGGTTTTCGTAGGTGAACGAGCCGATCATGCGCCGGTCTCTTTGATGGGATAATCGACCTGGAAGCGTCCGATCCGCAAGTCGCCCAGCGCCTCGCGGACGCGCAGATGTTCCGGATGGTTGGCGTAGGCGGCAAGCGCCGCCTGGTCGGTGAATTCGGAGAACAGGACGACGTCGCAGGCGTAGTCGACAGCGCTGACGTCGAGGCCGACCTCGATATGGGTGAGGCCGTCGATCCGGCCCTTGAGGCCCTCGAACAGCGTCTTGACCTTGACCCGCGCGGCGGAGCGCTCCTCGGGGGTGTCCCCGCGCAGCCGCCACATCACGATGTGCCTGATCGGGCCCGACATTTCCCAGTTTCCTCGCCTGCGATAGTGCTTTGTTGGTGCCATTTTGCCTTGCAGAAATCGGAAATAAAGGTCAAAAATTGTAAGTCTCTTTTCCTGTTTTTGAAAAAATGGACCGGCTTCTCCAACTCGAGGTCTTCTCCAAAACCGCTGAACTCGGCAGTCTGTCCAAAGCTGCCGACGCGCTGCGGATGTCGAATGCGGCTGTCAGCCGTCATCTCAGCGCGCTGGAGGAGCGGCTTGCGGTCCGGCTGATCGAGCGCAACACGCGCCGGCAATGGCTGACCGAAGCAGGGCAGGAGCTCCTGCAGCGCTGCGGCACGCTCTTGAACGAATTGGCTGAGGCTGAGGATGCCGTCTCCGACCGCGCGCTGTCGCCCAAGGGCATGCTGCGCGTGACGAGCTCGTTGTCGTTCGCGATGATCTACCTCGCGCCGATGCTGCCCGCCTTCCGCGCGCTCTATCCCAATCTCAGCGTGCAGATCATCAGCGCAAACCGGTATCCCGACTTCATCGAAGCTGGCATCGACGTCGCGATCCGCACGCGGGAGCACGAACCGGACTCCAACATCATCGTCCGCCGGATCGGCCAGATGCACCGTGTGCTGGCTGCGGCTCCCTCCTACCTGGAGAAGCACGGCCGGCCGGAGCATCCCGCCGATCTCGCCCGCCACAATATGCTGATCTACAACCTCGCCAACGATCCCTATTCGCTGCGGCTGAGCCAGGGCAGCACGACGCAGACCATCCGCATCGCGCCGACGCTCGACAGCAATGACGGCCAGATCATCTGTGGCGCAGCGCGTGCAGGGCTGGGCATCCTGATCCAGCCGCTCTATATCGTGCAGGGTGATATCGCGGCCGGCCGGCTGGTGCCGGTCCTGATGGGCTGGGAGCTGCCTCTGCTCACCATGAACATCGCCTATCAAAACCGCGTCAGGCTGCCCGCCAAGATCAGGGTCTTCTCCGACTTCCTGGTCAGCCACATCCGCGAGCATTCGCAGCCCGGCATCTGGATCGACGCGGCGAAGTGAGCGGGCAACCCGAGAGTTCGGGTCGCCGTGGGCGGATCGGCGAGCGAAACGCAGATCAAACAGCCGAACTCGGGCTGGTTCGCGCAGACACGACCGTCGACGGAAAGTGACTCGCGAACGCGCGCGTCTTGGGTTGGACGCGCGATCCGTCGATCACCTCAAGCCGGCCGCAGCGGTTCAAGGTATGCAACTTCCTGCCGGGCCATAGCGGTCCGGGCTTCAGAGAGTGGCGGACGATCTGCTTGAACGCCGTCGGCGACAGGTCGACCACCTCCGCCAGGGCGAGCGCCGCGCCGTATCCGTCGGCACAATCCTGGACCGGTCGCCACAATTTGCCATTGAGGGTGACGAAATTCCCCGCCGGCCGCGTGCTTGCGCGGTCGATCAAGACCGGATTGCTGGCGTGGGGCAACCAGGGCCCCAAGAGGCGGTCGGCGTAGTAGATCGCCAGCGAATCCGAATAGCCACCCGAGCCGTCGCGCCAGGCGCCAAATAGATAGTGCAGGCCGTTGTGCCGCGTGATCGTGGCGTCGGCCAGCTCGAGGCCGGAAAGGAGCGTCGCATATCGCTCCCATTTGTCCGGAAACCGAACGCATTTGTAGAGGGCGACGTCCCCCCGCGTCGAGCTCTCCGGGATCATCCACAGCTCGCCATCGTCTTCGATCAGAAACGGATAGGAGAGGTGCCAGGGCTCCTCCAGCACCGGCATCACCTCGCCGACCGGCCCCGCGTCACTGAACTCGATCGCCGAAATGATGCCTTTTCCGACGCGGTGATCGAGATCCTCAAAGAAGACGAATGTGCGTCCCTGCCACGAGATCGGAAAGGGATCGGCGTAGAAGTGGTTTCCAGGATCTCCCAGCACGTTCCAGCTTGGGCCGGATAGATCTCCGGTCTGCCAGACGCCTCCGCCGTCATTGACGCGCCATCCGATATGCCAATGCGGGGCATAGCAGCAGAGGCGATAGATCTCCTTGGCGATCGATGCGGCAAGGCCGCGAGCGACATAACCGACGGGCTCGCGGCGCAAGCCATCGCCGGCGGGGCGCGCCAGCTGCGGCACAATGCGCGGCCTTCCCGACAGGACCGCCGCCACCATGGTCAGGGTTCGCGCCATGACGGTTTCGAGCGCGCCGCTGAGGCCCGCGGCAATCTCTCCGGATGGATGGCCGCGGTCGAGGACCGAACCGTCGACCTCGTTGACGATGCCGATCACCGGCAGGTCGCCGGCGAGAATGGCGGCGAGGGCGGCATTTTCGCCCGCAGCTCCGTTGAACAGCGGACGCAGATACAGACGGGCAGACCAGTCCGGATCCCGCGCGGCGCCCGTAAAATCGACGATTATATCGGCGGCGCCGCAAGCCTGCGCCCCTTCCGGAACGATCTTCAGCCTGTCTGCGCCGCCATGTTTGCCTTTGCGCAGCACCACGCGTTCGAGCTCGAACAGGGCGTCGAGACCAGCGGGCCGCGGCTCCGCCGTTGGCGCCCATACGATTCGTACAGGCACGTCCCGGCCGTCGATCGACAGCGTCTCGCGGGACATCCATTGCCGCGCGTAGTCGCGTTCACAGCGAAACTCGATGATCATGTCGAGCCAATCTGTTTCAACGGATCATGTCAAATGACCTGCTCGAGAATACGAACGTATTCGTCAACCATCGCATCTACCGAATAGCGCAATCTCAGGCCTTTGGCGTTTTGTCGCAGTTCGTCGCTCAGGTGCTTGTCCGTCAACAGCGTGGAGACGGCTGCGGAGAGCTTCGCATGGTCGGCGGCATCGACGAAGAGCGCAGTCGGCCTTCCTTCGTAGGACAACACTTCGCGCAGGACGGGAAGATCGGTCACGACCGAGGGAACACCGGCGTTCGCGGCCTCGACAGCGGCGAGACCGAAGGTTTCGGCCTGTGTCGGAAAGACGAACACGTCCAGGCAGGCCAGGAAGTCCGCCATCCGGCTGGGAGGAATCTCCCCGAGCCAATGCACTCGGTCCGAGACGTTCAAATCGTTCGCAAGCTGTCTCAGTCGGGCCGCGTCGGCGCCCTGGCCGGCGAGGGCGAGGCGCCAGGATGGCTGATCCGGCAACAGACGTATCGCCAAATCGAGCCGCTTGTGCGGATGCAGCCTTGCTGCGCAGCCGAGCAGGACGCAGTCCGGCGGCAGGTTGAACCTATGTCGTGCAGCCTCCTTCGACAGCGTGAGGGCCTTGTCGTCGAAGCCGTGAGGCACATGCACCATGCGCGACCGGTAGGCCGCGGGGTAGCGCGAATATTCGCGCTGCATGTCCTTCGAATTGAGCGTGATGCAGTCGAAGAAGCCGAGGCTGCCCATGACGATGTCGGCGGTTCGGACCGGCCAGCTCATCGACATTGCGGATGAAACCTGATTTGCGACAACCGGTGCACGGCTGACGAGGCGCGTCACGCCACCGCCGATGACGTTGCCGAAATGTTGGAAAGTCAGGACGGCGTCGGGCCTCGTGGCCCTGATATGGCGGCCGAGCGTCCGCAGCATCCGCAGCAGCGCCACCGGATTGCCCGGCCGGCTCCGCGCGCAGTAGAGCGTATCCGGCGGCTCATCGAAAGAGTCCGATTTGCGGAAGAAGAATAGATTGGTGACCCGGTAGCCGCGAGCGGTGAGCCCGGCGCCGAGAAGCCGCGAGATTTCCTGCGCACCGGCGTTCTCGGCCTGGGTTTGCGCGAGAAGCACGTGCAGTTTCGGCCCGCCGTTGTCCGGCCGCGCCAAAGCCATCGCGCTCGTCTCGCCCAATTCCTTGTTCGGCTGATAGTGGAGCACGAATCCCGACCTGCTAAAGAAACGAAATCTTCACCTTCTTAACTCCGTACCTATCATGCGGGTATCGCCCGGACATCGGCTAGCAACAAACGGAGTTAATGCGAGGCCTTTGCAACGACATCATTCGCGCGGTATTTCCGCTGTTTCCCCGACGGTGCGCGGCGAGTGCGTTAACCAATCGGTCTTGCACGCTGCCGGCGCGTGCCTGCGGATTCCTCGAGCAGCGACCTGATGACATCTAGTCGCTCGAGTCCGCGCCGCGAACTGCATAGTTGCCGCGCCTCGAAGCAGAGAAGCGCAGGAGCACGAGGACCGAAGGATCCACCCCGGATCGCCGGCGGCAGAGGACATTCAGGGCAATGGTCGCGAGCGCGAGCGACACCGTCGCCGAAATCGCCGCGCCAAGCACGCCGAGCCAGGGAATGAGGACGATAAATCCCACGAGCCGCAGCGCGACGTTGGCGGCAACGACCGGCACATAGATTCGTTCATGGCCGGTCAGCTGCAGGATCGCAGCAGACGGGCCGCCTGCCGCCTGGATGGCAGTTCCGATCGCGAGCACGATCAAGACCGAGTGCTGTGCGGTGAAATGAGGTCCGAACAGGTTGAGGAGATAGGGACCGCCGATCCAGATGATGACGAGTCCGGCGATCACGCAAAGTGCGGTCACTTCCGCCATCAACCGCAAGGTCCGCTCGAACTCCCGGTGGTTCTTGCTGAAATACAGCGACGGAAGCCGGCGCGCGCCGAAAGTGTACAGCGCTGCGGACAGCATGGCGAAGATATTGGCGAGGCGCGAGGCGGCAAAGTAGATTCCGGCGGTCGTCGGATCCAGCATCCAGTAGACCAGAATGACGTCGAAATACTGGTTGGCGGCTTCAAGGATGGATGCGAGCCAGAAGTGAAGGGCGCTCGATCGCCAGCGAGACGTCTCGGTGCGCGCCGGCGTACCGCGCAAGTCCGGCAGCACTCGCGCGATCGAAATGACCTGCGCCACCAGGCCCACCGACATGGCCATCGTCATCACCGCGATCAGCTCGGTGGGATCGAGTTGCCGATGGCCGAGCAGCATGGCGAGCAGGAACAGGACGACGATGACCCGCCAGAAGAACTCGCGATTTCCCTCGCCCATGAGAATGCTGACCAGCGAGCGAGCGATCTGGCTCCCAAGCATCACTGCGGCGTTGACGGCCGTGTAGGCCGACACCGCGAGGATCAGCAGCCACCAGTCGCCTCTCATGCTTGCCACGATGGCGATCCCGGCGATCACGATCAGCATTGCGACCGAGGCAATCTTGAAGCTCGACAGGAGGACGCCTTTGGTAAGGTCCGGCCTGTCACTGACCTGATACTCGTTGAGGAATCGCACCAGCAGGGATTCCTGGCCGACCAGTCCCAGGACGGCTGCGATCTGGGCGACCGAGAGCCAGGTCGCAAAGATGCCGAAGCCATCGGGCGACATCGTTCGTGCCGCCAGCGAGAACAATGCAAACGCGAGCACGCCGCTGCCAACCTTGAGGAGGATGGTCCCGGCAACTCCGCGCGTGACATCGCGCCGCATGAACTGGAGGATGGCTTCGATCATGGAGGTTTAAGGGGCTGCGCTCCCCTGAAGAGGCGTGTTCCGATACCGGCGACAACCTAGCATGCTGCAACGGCGCGAGTGTTAATGGACGAGATGCAGGGTCTCGCCGGCCGCGACGATATCGCGGCTACGTCGGCTGCTTCACTCTGGAACATCGTCGTCCTCATTGTCCCGGTTGGTGCAAAGTCCAGCTCGACCGACTGACGGCCTAGCGCCGCATCGACGACCGAAGAAGACGAGATCGGCGGTTCGAGTGCGGAATGGCGCGCGGGATCGGTCGCCGGGATGTCGGAACCCGGAATCTACGGAGCAACTCGAGCAAGACGCGTGCCGGAACGGCGGCAGCGCGCCAGCCGCTTCCGGTCATTAACCTCAATCTTCGGAAATGATCGCACTTGGCTCTGCGATGCGACATCAGGCGGGAGAGTTGCACAGGGAACCGCCGTTAATCTAGGAGCCGAAGCCATGACGACGGATGGAGCCGTGACCGAGCCAATCGATGAGGGCGAGACGGCAACGGTCGTCTCCGACATCGCCGTTGTCGGCGGTGGCCTTGCGGGATCGCTTGCGGCGGCCGTGCTGGCGCGGGCAGGGCATCGCGTTGCTCTCGTCGACAAGCGCGCGATCTACCCGGACGAATTCCGGGTCGAAAAGATCGGCGGCCATCAGCTGGAGCTGTTTCGCAAGCTGGGCTTTCTCAACGCGCTCGAGGACGTCGCCTGCCGATATGACCAGGTGCTCAATATCCGGGAGGGCAAGGTGGTCGATGTCAGCGTCGGCCAGGCTTACGGATTCCCCTATGCCGATCTCGTCGCCATGGCGCGTCGCCAGATCCCCGATCCATCCCACCTGATCGTCGACGAGGTCACTACGATCAGCAACAGCGACGATGTCCAGCATCTCGAGCTGGCCTCCGGACGGCGCGTCACCGCGCGCCTCGTTGTTCTGGCCACGGGCATGGCGGGAGTCCTCGGTTACAAGCTCGGCATCAGGCGGCGCGTGCTGGCCGAGCGCCATTCGGTTTCGTTCGGCTTCACGATCGCCCGCCAGGACGGTACTCCGTTCGATTTCGAGGCATTGACCTGCTACGGCGAACGTACGGCGGATGGCATCGACTATCTCAGCCTGTTTCCCGTCCGTGCCGGCATGCGGGCCAATCTCTTCATGTTCCGCGATCCGACCGACCCGATCATGCGCGAGTTGCGTCGCGAGCCGGGGGCGACGGTCTTGCGCCTGCTGCCGGGATTGCGCGACTACCTCGGCGATTTCCGCGTGATCGACCGGGTCCAGAACTGGGTGATGGATCTGACTGTCGTCGAGAGGCATCTCCAGCCCGGCGTCGTCCTCATCGGCGATGCGTTCCAGACCAACTGCCCCGCCGCCGGCACGGGTGTCGCCCGCCTGCTGGTGGACGTCGACCGTCTTTGCACCGAATACGCGCCGCGGTGGCTCATGACCCCAGGCATGGGCCGAGAAAAGATCTCGCAGTTCTATTCCGATCGCGACAAGATCGCGGCTGACCAGCAGTCGCTGAAGATGGCGCGCTTCCGCGAGGCTCTGACGTCCCGCAAGGACATCGGCTGGGACGTACGACGACGGTTGCACTTCCTGCGGCGCAGTCTGACACATCGCGTCGATCAGATGCACCCGGGTTGGCTCGGGCGTGTCCGCGGCGCGTTGCGCGCCTGAGTTCTGCTCCTCCGTCGCGTGCCGTCGGTCAGCGCGTGGGAGTTGGGCTGCGGGCCGGCTGGAATCTCAAATCCGATAGCCGCTTGGCCGCCAGCTTGAGCCAGGGAGCCTGCTTCAGCGCGAACAGGGCGATGGCGCCTGCGGCGCTGCCGGCCTGCGTGACCTCCCACATCGGCGAAGGCTGCCCGCCGAACAATTTCTTGTATGGCTCGTCGCCAATGGTGAAATCGAGCATCCGATCTCCGCGCTCGATACAGTCCCGCGCCACCTGCTCGAACATCAGCGCGCCAAGGGATTGGCTCTTGTAGCCGGCGATGTCGAAGGCGCTCATGATGATGAGGAAGCTGCCCTGGTGGCACAGTCCGAGCACGGCGGCGATCACCTCGCCGTCCATCTTCATGGCGTAGAGGCGGACAAAGGAACCGAGGCCGCCAAGCGCGACGGCGGAATAGAAGCCGTAGTATTCGGAGCGCTGCAGCAGGTCTCCGTCGCCCTGTGCGTGAAAGCGCGGCCCCCGGAACTTCCTCATGACGTCCAGCGCCTCGAGCACGGACGCGCTGTCGCCGCAGCACGAGAAGCTCAGCGCGCCCTTCTTCTCGAGCTGACGACGTTTCTTTGCGAGCTCCTTCTGATAGGAGCGATCGAGCGTGCTGGCCCGCCATTGCTCGAACGGCGCGACGAGAACCGTCGCGTAGGCATTGGTGTCCATCGCTACGCGGCGGGACGCAGCCAGAAGGTCTTCGATCGGAAGCCGTCCGTCGGGCAGCTTGACCATTCGGAGCAGATCGAAAGGACGGACAAGGCGCCGAATCTGCGCGCACGCAGCCGCGTCGTCGAGCAGTTGCGAGAACACGTCCGGGCTGCAAACCGGAGCGAGGTAGTCGGAAACGCGGAGGTCGGCGAACTCGACGGTTCGTATCGGGCCGCGCCGGATCCGGAGCAGGGGCAGCACCATCGCGAGGGCCCCCGTCGCGCGGTGGCGGACCACGACGACCAGAGGAGTTGCGCCCGTTTCCGGCGCGAGCCTGGTGTAGAGGCTATGCAGCCAGACCGGATGCTGGAACGCAGTGGCGGCCGAGCGATCAAACAGCTCTGCATATTCCGAAGACAGAAAGTCGAACGACTGCTCGATGACGATGTCGAACGTATTGCTAAGCTTGTTCATGAGCAATCAATGAAACCAGGTCGATTTCGCGAGCGTCGATCGCGCCTGGCCGGGCTTATAGCAAGGTCGTTACGGGGCAGACACCGGCAGCGTGCGATTTGCATTAATGCGTCCAGCGACGTTCGTATCGTTACCAAATTCTAAAAATGCCGGAGGTGCATGAACCCAGGGCTGAGGATGAGATCGCGCGGCCGGCTCGATATCAGATGATGCTCAGCCGCCGGAATTCACACCCGGCGAATTCGAGCGCCGGCAGAGATGCCTGTCGCTCGTAGCGGGAAGTGCCGACGACTTGGCTTGGCACGGATCCATCGGCAGGTTCGACCGCGCAACCTTCATAGCGCACGACAGGCCCGAAAGCAGGACTTCGGGCGTGCCGTCATGTCTACGGCGCATCGACGCGTGGGCTCGGATCGGATGCACAGTTTTGCTGCACCACGATACGAATCGTAGCAGCTTTCGCTGCAATAACGCGCTTGACTTCGTAACTGATCTCAACGACCGTGCTTGGCAAGCGTTGGGCAGTTCAGCCCGTCAACGCAGCGAGTTTCAACCATTTCCAACATCGCGCGGATTTCGCGTGCTCGGTTGGCGGCGAGGGCGCCCTCGGCTTAACGAGCCGATGGGCGCCTTTTTCATTTCGGGACGAGTGATGGCGCGGACGACATACCGGATCGGCGTAATGCTCTCGACGACGGGGTCCTATAGCGTCGTCGCGCGATCGATGCTGAATGGGGCGCTGCTCGCCTTTCGCGAGATCAATGCGAGCGGTGGTGATATTGCGCTCGAGCCGGTGGTCGTGAATCCGTCCGGCGACCTCGCGAGCTATCGCTCGCTCAGCCTCGAGCTGCTCGGTTCCGGCGTCCGGCATGTGGTCGGCTGCTACACCTCGTCGAGCCGCAAGGAGGTGATCCCGTGCTTCGAGAAGCTCGACGGACTGCTGTGGTATCCGTCTCACTACGAGGGGTTCGAGAGTTCAGATAACGTCATCTACACCGGCGCGGCGCCGAACCAGCACGTGCTGCCACTCGTCGACTACCTGGCATCCCGCCTCGGTTCGCGGGCCTTTTGCGTCGGCTCTAATTACATCTGGGCTTGGGAAAACAACCGCATCTTCCGGGAGGCACTGACTGCGCGCGGTGGCACCGTGCTCGCCGAACGCTATCTCTCCGTCGGCGACACCGAGGTCGACCAGGTGATCGCGGCAATCATCGACCAACGCCCCGACTTCGTCTTCAACAATCTGATCGGCACCAGCGCCTACGCGTTCTTCCGGGCGTTCCGGGCCGCCTGCCGCGCGCGCGGCATCGATCAGGCCGCGGAAATCCCGGTTGCGAGCTGCACGCTGTCGGAGCCGGAATTGCCGGAGATCGGCCCGGATGCGATCGATGGACATCTATCCTCGAGTGTCTATTTTTCTTCGCTAAACTCGGCGGAAAACGGCGCCTTCATTCGCGCCTACACGACGTCCTTTCCGGACGGACCGGCTTCGTCGGCGGATGCCGAAGCGTCCTACATCGCCGTCAAGCTGCTCGGAGCGGCCTTGTCACAGGCCGGCACCGACGACGCCCGGACGGTCCGCGCCGCCGTGGCAGACCAGCGGCTGCATGCGCCGCAAGGCGAGGTCCGCATCGACCGCCAGACCTTCCACGCCTGGCTCACGCCTCGGATCGGCCGGTCGACCGCCAACGGGCAGTTCGAAGTGCTGCTGGAATCGCGCGAGCCGATCGCGCCGGATCCCTATCTCGTTCAGTCGTCGCCGCGCTTTGCCAGCGCAATGCGCTCTCCACATTTGAAGGTGGTGCAATCATGAGCTCCCGACTGCTGCAGAACTTCAAGGGCGGCCGTGCCATCGTCGTCACCAGGCGAGGAGGGTGGGAGAGCGCGCTCGAAACGACGCTGGCCAAGCTCGGCGTTTCCACGGAGTACCCCGAGATCATCGACGGTCGCGCCCAGATCGATGTTGCGAGTCTGCAGGCCGACCGTGACATCCTGTTCATCGACGGCGATCTCGAAGGCGCCGTCGCCATCGAGGTCAATCCTGCCTCGCGATTGCCGCCGGCGCCGGTGATCGGCCTCGTTGGCGTCGAAGCGCCGAGCCGGCTCAAGGCGCTGGTCAATCTGGGCGCGACCTCATTCCTGCGCAAGCCGGTGCATGGCGGCGCGGTCTACACGTCCCTGTTCATGGGCATCAACCAGTTCCTGCTGCGCGCCGAAATGAGCGAGCGTCTGCAGGATCTCGAGGAGCGCCGCCGCGGCCGCCGCGCGGTGATCCGGGCCGTCATCCTGCTGATGCGGCAGGAGGGCCTCGACGAGGAGGGTGCCTATTCCCAGCTCCGCCGCGAGAGCATGCGCGCGCGGCAGAACATGGAACTCTATTGCGAGGAGTTTCTGAGCAAGCGGGCGAAGCCGCCCGACACGTCCAGCCGCACGACCGGCATTACGCTGCAAGGCGGCAATAAGCAGGCCATCTAGTACCCGGAATCAGAACTGAGTGATACGGCGGCCTTTGAAACGGCGTTGACGGACCTTTTTCTTGGTCCAGACGAAGGGCTCGGCTCTGTCGTTGTATGCGTTGACGTAGGCATCGATGTGTTCCTGAAGCTGCTTGAGGCTCGTGAAGGAGGTGCCGCTGAGCGACTGCCCCTGCAAGATGGAAAACCATACTTCGACCTGATTGAGCCATGACGCACTTGTCGGCGTGAAATGAAATTGCACGTTGGGGTGGGCCTTGAGCCAGTCCTCGTTCTTTTTATGGGTGTTGAGGTTGTCGAGGATGACGTGAAGCTTGCGGTTCGGAAAAGCCGCGGTGACGCTGTTCATGAAATCGAGAAACTCGACGCGGCGCCGGCGTTTTGAATGGGTCGCGATGATCTTTCCGGTGGCGACTTCGAGCGCCGCAAACAATGTTGTGGTGCCATGCCGCTTGTAATCGTGGCTTTGGCCGGTCAAGGCGCGGCCATTGGGCAACTTCAGATAACCCTGCGCTCGCTCCAAAGCCTGGATCGAGGGCTTCTCGTCCACGCACAGCACAATGGCCTTCGCCGGCGGCGCGACATAGAGGCCGACAACATCGGCGGCTTTGGCCGTAAAGTTCGGGTCGTTGCTCTCGCACCAGGACTTGCGAGCCACCAGGTCAATCTTGTGGCTGCGCAGGAACCGCCAGACATATTGGACATCGACATCGCCCAGCGCCTCGGCCAGCAGGGGGCCGGTCCAGCGCGCAAACCCTTGCGGTGGCGGCTTATCCAGCAGCTTCAGAATCCGCTTGTCGGTCGTCTTCGTATAGATCGGCTGCTTGCCAGGCCGCGGCTTGTCTTGCAGCCCTTCAAGGCCATGGTCGGCATAGCGATGCCGCCAAAGGCTGACAATCCGCGGCTGGACCCCAACTTCCTTGGCGATCGACCGGGTGCTGCGCCCATCCGCCGCCAACAGAACTATCCGCGCCCGCTTCAAATCGCGCTGCAACGTCACCGGTGAGCGACAGCACGCCTCAAGCACCTTGCGATCTTTCCTCGAAAGGTGGACTTCTCTTGCTTCGGGTATCATCCCGACCTTGAATCACGACTCACGTTCCAAGAAAAGTGGGTACTAGGAGAAGCATAATGAGCAAGTCTGTATTGCGGGGGCTGCGCGCCGCAGCCCTCACGGGGACGCTTGTCCTCGGATCACCCCTTGGATCACACCTGGCGCTCGCGGCGGAAAACCCGATCAAGCTCGGCGTGCTGGAGGATCAGTCCGGCGATTTCGCCGCGGCCACGATCGGCAAGGTCCACGCCATCCAGCTCGCGACCGAGGAGATCAACAAGGCCGGCGGCATCATGGGCCGGCCGATCGAACTCGTCACTTACGACACGCAGTCCGACAACACCCGCTACCAGGAGTTCATGCGGCGCGTGCTCCAGCGCGACAAGGTCGATGTCGTGTTCGCGGGATTCTCTTCGGCCTCGCGCGAGGCGTACCGCCCGATCGTCGATCAGTTCAACGGTTTCGCCTTCTACAACAACCAGTATGAAGGCGGCGTCTGCGACGGCCACATGATCGTGACGGGCGCCGTGCCCGAACAGCAGTTCTCGACGCTCATTCCGTACATGATGGAGAAGTACGGCAAGAACGTCTACACGCTCGCAGCCGACTACAATTTCGGCCAGATCTCGGCGGAGTGGGTCCGCAAGATCGTCAAGGAGAACGGCGGCAAGATGGCCGGCGAGGAGTTCATCCCGCTCGGCGTGTCGCAATTCTCGCAGAGCATCCAGAACATCCAGAAGGCCAAGCCGGACTTCGTGGTGACGCTGCTGGTCGGCACCGCGCAGGCCTCCTACTACGAGCAGGCAGCCTCCGCCAACGTCAACCTGCCGATGGCCTCCTCGGTCAATGTCGGCCAGGGCTACGAGCACAAGCGCTTCAAGCCGCCGAGCCTGAAGGACATGTACGTCACCACCAACTACATCGAGGAGATCGACTCGCCCAAGAGCAAGGCGTTCTACGCCAAGTTCAAGGCCAAGTTCCCGAGCGAGCCTTATGTGAACCAGGAGGCGGAGAACTCCTATCTCGCGGTCTATCTCTACAAGCAGATGGTGGAGCGCGCGAAGTCGACCAAGCGCGAGGAGATCCGCAAGGTGATCGCGCTGGGCGACGTCTGCATGGACGCGCCTGAGGGCAAGGTCTGCATCGACCCGAAGAGCCAGCACATGTCGCACACGATCTATCTTGCCAAGGTCGGCGCCGATCACTCGATCTCCTTCCCGAAGGTCTGGGAGGACATCAAGCCGTACTGGCTGGGTGAAGCCGGCTGCGATCTCACCAAGAAGGATCCGATGGCCCAGTACACGCCATCGAATCCGCCGCCGAAGCCCTGACCGGCGGCTGATCGCCCCGGCGCTTGCGGCGCGCCGGGGCGGTCACGGACATCTGCGGCGGCGACGCCGCATCCTCCCACATCCTGGTTGATTCATGGACATCGCGACCCACGTATTCTCGGCGCTCTATCAATTCGGCGACGCCTTCGCATTCCTGGTGCTCTCGGCCTGCGGGCTCGCGGTGATCTTCGGCATGATGGGCGTGATCAATCTTGCCCATGGCGAGTTCATCATGTGCGGCGCCTACGTCACCGCCGCGACCGTGCATGCGGGCCTGCCGCTGCCGCTGGGAATATTGGCCGGCACGCTCGTCTCGGCTCTGGTCGGCGTCGTGGTGGAGCTCGCGGTCATCCGTCATCTCTACGACCGGCCGCTCGACACCATCGTCGCCACCTGGGGACTGAGCCTGATCGCCACGCAGGGCACGCTGATCATGGTCGGCTCGACCATGGCAGGCGTCGGCACGCCGTTCGGCAGTTTCCAGGTCGGCGACTATTCCTATTCGATCTATCGCATCGTGCTGTTCTGTGCCGCACTCGGCGTGCTCGCGGCGCTCTACGCGCTGTTCAACTGGACGCGGTTCGGCGTGCTGGCACGCGCCACCATCCAGGTGCCGCATATGGCGGCTGCGCTCGGCGTCGACACGCGCCTGATCTACAGCCTCACTTTCGCCTGCGGGGCAGGGCTCGCCGGTCTTGCCGGTGGCCTCTATGCGCCGACCATGACGCTGGTGCCGACCATGGGCGCGACCTTCATCATGGAGGCCTTCGTCACCGTGGTGATCGGCGGCGCCGACGTCTTCCTCGGCACTGCACCGGCCGGCGGCGTGCTTGCGGTGGTGAAGTCGGTGATGACGTCCTGGCAGGGACAGCTGTTCGGCCAGATCGGCCTGCTGGTCGCCGTCATCATCGTCGTCCGGGTGTTGCCGAAAGGCATTTCCGGGTTCGTGCTGCGCGAGCGCACCTGACGGAGTGATGGCGTCGTGACCGGTCTCCTTGCAATGTTCCGCCGTCTCGAAGGCCCGCAGACCGTCGGTCGCGGTCCGGCCTTCTGGGGCCTGTTCGCACTCGTGCTCGCTGCCGCACTCGCCTATCCGCTGTTCAGCGACGGCTACACGGTCGGCAACACCGTCTACTTCTTCGTCTGGGTCTTCATCGCGCTCAGCCTATGCCTGATCTGGGGCTACGGCGGCTCGCTCTCCTTCGGCCAGACCGCGTTCTTCGGCATTGCTGGTTATGGCTATGGCGTCCTCACCATCAATTTCGGCTCCGCCTACGGCTTCACGCTGCTGGCGCTGGTGATGGCGGTTGGGATCGCGGCACTGTTCGCGGTTCTGCTCGGCTACTTCATGTTCTTCGGCCGCATCGCCGGCGTGTTCCTCGGCATCGTCACGCTCGCCGTGACCCTGATGCTGGAACGCTTCATGGCACAGACCGCGGGTCCGGAATGGCACATCGGCAGCGCGCGGCTCAACGGCTTCAACGGCATGAGCGCGATGCCGCCACTGACCATCCCCTGGCCGGGCGAGCCGATCGTGCTGTTCGCCGATGTCGGGCTCTACTACCTCGTGCTCGGCCTTCTCGTCTTCGTTTATCTGGCCTTGCGGATTTTGATGAACTCGTCTTTCGGCAACGTCATCGTCGCGATCCGTGAGAACCCGGAGAGGGCGGAGATGCTGGGTTACGACATCCGCAAGTACCAGCTCATCACCTTCGTCATCGGCGCCGCACTCGCAGGGATATCGGGCGTGCTCTACACGGCGTGGGGCCAGTACATCACGCCGTCGAGCATGGGCATGACAGCAGCGGCGCTGCCACTGATCTGGGTCGCCGTCGGCGGCCGCAGCGATCTGACCTCGACCGTGATCGGCACGCTGGTGGTGCTCGCCGCATTTCAGGCGCTCACGATCTACGGCAGCCAGTACGCGCTGGTCTTCATGGGTGTGCTGCTGGTGCTCACGGTCCTGATCGCCCCGAACGGTCTCGTGCTCGGGGTGATGAACTGGCTCGGCCGCATCGCCGCCCGCTTCACGCAGAGGGCCGGCTGATGTCGCTGCTCGAACTGCGTCAGCTGAACAAGCATTTCGGCGGTCTGCACGTGACCAATTCCGTGGATCTCACGCTGCAAGCCGGCGAGATCCACTGCCTGATCGGCCCGAACGGCGCCGGCAAGAGCACGCTGTTCCGCCTGATCCTCGGCGAGTATCATCCCGGCAGCGGCGACATTCTCTTTGCCGGCGAGAACATCACGGCGCTGAAATCCTTTGCGCGGATTCACCGCGGCCTCTCGGTCAAGTTCCAGGTGCCCGGCGTCTTCAAGGGCCTGTCGGTCCGCCAGAACCTCGAGATCGCCCTGCAGAGCCGGCATCGTGGCGCTGAGCTCGAAGCGGAGATCGGCCGGCTGCTGACCTTCCTCGGGCTGGAATCGGAGCAGGCGCAGATCGCCGGCAATCTCAGCCATGGCCAGAAGCAATGGCTCGAGATCGGCATGGCGGTCAGCCTGAAGCCGCGCCTTCTTCTGCTGGACGAGCCCACCGCCGGCATGTCGCCCGAGGAGACCCACATGACCGGCGAGATGGTGCAGCGGCTCAATGCCGACGGCATGACGGTGCTGGCGATCGAGCACGACATGGCCTTCGTCCGGCAGGTCGCGCACCGCGTCACCGTGCTGCATCTCGGGCAGGTCTTCGCGCAAGGCTCGATCGACGAGATCGTGGCCGACGAACGCGTGGCGGCGATCTATCTGGGGCAGGCCCATGCTTGATGTGCCGCGCAAGGAAGTGATCCTGTCGACGCTGGCGTTGCGTGCCGGCTATGGCGGCAAGCCGGTGCTCCAGGGCCTCGAGATCGAGGTGCGGGAAGGGGAGATCGTCGCCGTCATCGGTCGCAACGGCGTCGGCAAGTCCACACTGATGAAGAGCCTGATCGGGCTCGTGCCGGTCATGGGCGGCTCGATCGTCTACCGCGGTGAGGCCGTGGAATCGTTACCTGCGCACAAGCGGGCGCGCCTCGGCATGGGCTATGTGCCGCAGGGGCGCGACGTGTTTCCGCGGCTGACCGTCGGCGAGAACGTCGCGGTCGGCGCAGCGATCAAGGGCGGCGGCATTCCCGAAGCGGGCCGGCGCAAGATCGTCGAAGCCTTCCCGATCCTTGAGGAGCGTTGGCATCAACGCGCCGGCACCATGTCCGGCGGCCAGCAGCAACAACTCGCAATCGGACGGGTCCTGATCGCCGACCCGAACCTCATCCTGCTCGACGAGCCCTCGGAGGGCATCCAGCCCAACATCGTCCAGGACATCGCGCGCAACATGGTCGAGCTCAACCACAGGACCGGGGTGACCATCATCCTGGTCGAGCAGAATCTCGACATGATCCGCGCCATGGCGCAGCGCTGCTACGTCATGGACAAGGGACGCATCGTCGCCAACCTCGATCGCGCGGCGCTCGACGACGCGGCCGAGATGCGCCGTCATCTCGCGGTTTGAAGACCTACGCCAACGACAGAAGGAGAAAAGCAAATGTCCTGGCAGAAAGACTCCATCATGGCCCGCAAGGGCGTCGCCAAGGGCGAGCGCGGCACCAGCTACACGATCACGGAAAGCGAGCAGGGCAAGTACCACTATGTCTACGGCCCCTATGTGAAGCCGGTGCTGACGGTCGATCCCGGCGCCGTCGTCTCCGCGGAGACCCATGACGCGTTCGAGGGCGCCATCAAGAACGAGACCGACAGCCCGTCGAAGATTCTCAACTTTCCCTTCCTCAATCCGCAGAACGGGCCGATCCACGTCAACGGCGCCGAGAAGGGCGATACGCTCGCGGTCTATATCGAGAGCATCGTGCCGCGCGGGCCGCAGCCGCGTGGCACCACGGTGATCATGCCGGAATTCGGTGGGCTGGTCAGTACGGGCAACACGGCGCTGCTCAATCCGGCGCTGCCCGAGCGCGTCAAGAAGCTGGAGATCGACGCCAAGACCGGAACCAAATGGAACGACAAGATCACGCTGCCCTATGAGCCCTTCATCGGCACCATCGGCACCTCGCCGGAGATCGAGGCGATCTCGTCGCTCGTCCCGGATTACTATGGCGGCAACATGGATCTGCCCGACGTCGGCGTCGGCGCCATCATCTATCTGCCCGTCAACACCAAGGGCGCGCTGCTCTATCTCGGCGACTGCCATGCGGCGCAGGGCGACGGCGAGCTCTGCGGCGTCGCCATCGAGCATCCGACCGTGACCACGGTGCAGGTCGACCTGATCAAGGGCTGGACCATCGCCTGGCCGCGGCTGGAGACCAAGGACTTCATCATGACGATCGGCTCGGCCCGTCCGATGGAAGATGCAGCCCGCATCGCGTATCGCGAGCTCTGCCGCTGGATGGCGGCGGACTACGGTTTCGACGAGATCGATGCCTACATGCTGCTGACCCAGGCCGGTCGGGTGCGTCTCGGCAACATGGTCGATCCGAAGTATACGCTCGGCGCTTCCATCAAGAAGTCCTATCTCGGTTGAGGCCAGCCAGCTCATGTCCACCGTGCACAAGGTCGCCACCGTCCAGTTCGAGCCGATCATGTTCGAGAAGGAGCGCAACATCGCGCGCCTGCTCGAACTCTGTGAGCAGGCGGCGGCGGCCGGCGCGAAGCTCATCGTCACGCCGGAAATGGGAACCACGGGCTATTGCTGGTTCGACCGCGCCGAGGTTCGGCCCTATGTCGAGCGGATTCCGGGGCCGACCACCGACCGGTTTGCGGCGCTGGCACGCAAGCATGACTGCTACATCGTGGTCGGCATGCCTGAAGTCGACGAGGACGACATCTATTTCAACTCGGCAGTGCTCGTCGGGCCCGATGGCATCGTCGGCCGCCATCGCAAGACGCATCCTTATATCTCCGAACCGAAATGGGCGGCGGCGGGCGACCTGCACAACCAGGTCTTCGACACACCGATCGGACGGATCGCGCTCCTCATATGCATGGACATCCATTTCGTGGAGACCGCGCGGCTGATGGCGCTGGGGGGCGCGGACGTCATCTGCCATATCTCCAACTGGCTCGCGGAGCGAACGCCGGCGCCCTATTGGATCAGCCGTGCCTTCGAGAACGGCTGCTACGTGGTCGAGAGCAACCGCTGGGGGCTCGAGCGCACCGTCCAGTTCAGCGGCGGGAGCTGTGTGATCGCGCCGGATGGCCAGGTGATCACGGTCCTCGACAAGGGCGACGGGGTCGCGCTGGCCGAGATCGATCTCGATATTGCGCGTGCACGCCGCGTGCTGGGCGAGCCTGTCTTCCGTCAACGCCGGCCCGAGCTCTATCCGGAACTGCTCACCGACACCTTCAGCTGGAATCCGCGCGATTTCTTCGGCCTTTACGGCCACGAGCCCTGGCCGGAGGGAGTCCGCTCGCGCATTGCCGCGGCCCAATTCGCACCCAGTGCCGATGTTGCGCGAAATCTCGAGGCGATCGCGAACCTTGCGCGGCAGGCCGAGGCGGACGGCGCGGCGCTCGTCGTATTCCCGGAGCTTGCGGTCTCCGGCCTCGCAGATCCGGCGAGATCGGCGCAGTCGATACCGGGCCCTGCCACGGAGAGCCTGCACGCGCTCGCTGCGCAGCTCCAGATCCACATCGTCTGTGGGATGGCCGAGCGCGCGGGCGCTGCCGTCTACAACAGCGCCTGCCTGATCGCTCCGGATGGAAAGATCACGCCCTATCGCAAGACGCATTTGACCGAAGAGGAGCGGAGCTGGGCCACGGCGGGCGACGACTGGGCCGTCGTCGACACGCCGATCGGGCGAGTAGGCCTGTTGATCGGCCACGATGCGGCGTTTCCGGAGGCGGGGAGGGTCCTCGCACTTCGCGGCTGCGACATCATCGGGTGCTGCGCGGCGGTCAAGGGCTCCTTCGGTTCGCCGCATCCGGGGACATCCGTTGCGCAGCCGGCCCCGATCCCGACCGGCGCCGATCCGCATCATTGGCATCACTTCCGCGTCCGCGCCGGCGAGAACAACGTGTTCCTGGCGTTTGCCAATGTCTTCGATCCCGAACACGGCTATCCCGGCCTGAGCGGCGTGTTCGGCCCCGATACGTTCGAATTCCCCCGCCGCGAAGCGATTGCAGCGGACGGCACGAGCCTTGCTACAGCTGTCGTCGACACCACCAATCTGGACAGCGTGTACCCGACCAACGTGGTGCGACGAAAGGACCTCGTTTCGATGCGAATGCCACACAGCTATCGAGGGCTGGTGAGGGCAATGGCAAACAACCATTGAACGTGTAAATCTACAGGGAAGAAAAGGAGACGATCATGGATCTAGGACTTGCGGGCGCCAAGGTTCTCGTCACCGGCAGCACCAAGGGGATAGGCCGTGCGATCGCGGAGACCTTTGCCGCCGAGGGCGCAAATCTCGGCATCTGCGCGCGCAGCCAGGCGGACGTCGACAGCACCGTTGCAGCGCTCAAGAGCAAAGGCGTCGCGGCCTTCGGCGCTGCGGTCGACGTGTCCGATGGTGCGGCACTCAAGGCCTGGGTGGTCGACATGGCGACCAAGCTGGACGGAATCGACGTCGTCGTGGCCAATGTGAGCGCGCTCGCCATCGGGCAGGACGATGAAAGCTGGGCCAAGGAATTCTCGACCGACATGATGGGCACGGTCCGGCTGGTGAATGCGGCCATGCCTTATCTGGAGAAGAGCCGTGCCGGTGCGATCGTCGCCATCTCCAGCGTCTCCGGGCGCGAGGTCGATTTCGCGGCCGGCCCCTACGGCACCTTCAAGGCCGCCATCATCCACTACACGCAGGGTCTCGCCAATCAGCTCGCACACAAGGGCATCCGCGCCAACACGGTGTCGCCGGGCAACACCTATTTCGAAGGCGGTGTCTGGAACACCATCAAGGACAACAATCCCGAGCTCTACAAGGCGGCGCTTGCGCTCAATCCCACCGGCCGGATGGGGACGCCGCAGGAGATGGCGAACGCAGTCGTATTTCTCGCAAGTGGCGCCGCCAGCTTCATCACCGGAACGAACCTCGTCGTCGACGGTGCCCTGACGCGCGGTGTGCAATTCTGAGGTGCGAACGCTGAAACGGCAGAGGCAGATCTGTCACCCGCGTCATGATTGACCGTGTGGTCGCGCAGGGCCAGTGCAGCCACTGCTGCCCGCATTGTGCAGGGCAGCGATCTCCCCGCGCGGATTTTCGGGCGCCCTTATTCGTGCCAGATAATCAGTCCGGTCCCGAATACGCAGACGATGTCCCTTCTCTCGCGGCGAGAACTGCTCGATACGGCGGCGCGCCTCACGGCGCTGGCTGCTTGGCCCGGCGGTGCGACCGCCGACGATTATCCCTCCCGCTCCATCAAGCTGGTCATTCCCTATACGGCTGGCGCCGCAGGTGATCTGATCGGCCGTCCCTGGGCCGACAAGGTCGCGCCGCTGCTCGGCCCGGTCCATGTCGAGAATATCGGGGGCGCCGGCGGTGCGATCGGCTCCGCAGCGGTGGCGCAGAGTGCTCCCGACGGCTACTCGCTTCTGCTCGGCAATGGCAGCACGAAGGTGACGATTCCGTTGTCCTCGGCGCAGCCTGCCTACGACACGATTCGCGATTTTCGCGCCATCTATCGGCTGATTACGAGCACGCTCGCATTCGCGGTTCATCCATCCTTGCCGGTGAAGGACCTGCGGGAGCTGGCAGCCTTTGCGAAGGCGAATCCGGGCGGGCTTTCCTATGGCACTCCGGGGGTCGGCACCGGCAATCATCTCGTCGGAGAGCTGTTCAGGCAGCAATCGGGACTTGCGGCGGATTTGATCCACGTCCCTTACCGGGGCATGGCGGCCGCTACCAACGACCTCGTCAATGGCGAGATCAACGCGGTCATTGCGGTGGTCTCGAGCCAGCTCCTGCAATTGCACTTTGCCGGCAAGCTGCGGCTGATCGCCGTGACGAGCGACCGGCGGCTGAGCGGCGCGCCGGAGATTCCGACGGTCATCGAATCCGGCATGCCCGGCCTCAGATACGCCGGCTGGTTTGGCCTGTTTGCTCCAAAAGCAACCCCGGATGCGATCGTGGTGCGGATCGCTGCAGCGACCCGCACGGCGATGGCTGATCCTCAGTTGCAGGAAGGCTATCGTTCGCAAGGTCTGGAGCCGGACATCGATTCAGGCCCCGACAAGTTTCAGCGTCTGGTCGAGGACGAGCTCGCCCGCCTGGCTCCCATCGTCAAGTCGATCGGGCTCAAGCGCGACTGAGCGCTTCTCAGAGTCGTACCGCGGACGTAGCAAACGCTTGAGCGACGGGCTCCTGGACTCGATTCAAGACCTCCATCCCTGCGATCGCAATGACCAGGGCCGCGACGCAGCCAAGCAAAAAAACCTTCATCCTCAGCCTCCCCCGATTGGAACATCAAGCCATCTATACGACACGACGTATCGCGAGCAAGCTCGTCGATCCCGTCAAGGCATCCCCGGTCCTATGGGCTCTTGAACACGGGATCGGCGGAAAACGCATTGCCCATCAAGCCAAGGGACTGAAGCCCGGCGCTGTTCGAATCGACTTCCAGGATTGCGAGCAGCAGCGCGAGCACGACGGCAACGAGGAAGAGGAAAGGGGAGGCTTCTCGCGCGGCGGGATCCTGCAGGCCATCAATGGCGCCAAGAACCCGTAGCCGCGCAATCATCCGCATAATCGGCCCCGTTCGACCCTGCATGCGGTTTTCCTCGACATGAGTAGGCACAATCTAGTGTCCGGGCTATCGGCATTCAAGCGGGGGATGTGCGAGGCAGGCTGTCGCGCCGCACGCTTCGGAACGGAAGCAGGCCTCGCAGGTTGCTTGCAAGCCTAGTGAGCGCATCGGAGGCCTTGCGTGACATTACCGAGAACGATCTTGTGCTTCGCAGCATTCTGCTTTGTTGAGAGTGCCCTGGCCCAGCCCGCGCAAATCAACCCGTCGGCGACGAAAACCCCTCCTGAAGAGAAGGGCCAGGCACAGCCGCAGGGTTGGACGGGCCCAATCAATACAGGTTCGGGTGGTGCGCCGGCCGAAAGTCCCCAGGGCCAGAGTCCGCCTGGAATGCAGGCCGCGCCGGAGGGATCCTCCAAGACCACCACGGCACCGGCCAAGTAGACTGGTCCCGGATATTCATTTCGGCCGCCTGTTCTGGCAATCTTCAGAATGTGGACCTCAAGCAGGGCCGGCCGGAAATGAACAGATCACCTTTGTGCACGAAGGTGGCCGTGGCTCTGTGGGCCATCTTTGCCGGATCATCCGTGCACGCCGACATGGTCGGACACGGTGGCCCGATTCGGGCTCTTGCCGTTTCCCCGGATGGGGAGGACCTTCTCTCCGGCAGCTTCGACACGGCGGTCATTCGCTGGTCGCTCAAGACGGATACCGCAGAGCAAGTGCTGCGGTATCATGCCGGTGGCGTCAATGCCGTTGCCTTTCTGCAGGACCGCCGCATGATCACGGCCGGTGCCGACGCACGAATTGCGGTGTGGGCGGCGGGCCGGCCGGAGCCGGACCGGGTGCTGGAGGGACATGTCGCTCCGATTGCGGCGCTTGCTGTGTCGCCCGACGGGACGCTGCTCGCATCGGCGTCATGGGACCGGACGGTGCGGCTCTGGTCGCTGTCGGACGGCACGTCGCGCGTGCTCGAAGGGCATACGCAAAACGTCAACGGCGTCGCCTTCGCACCGGACGGCGGGCTTGTCAGCGTCGGCTACGATCTTGCGCTGCGGATCTGGCGTTTGCCTGATGGCCAGCCTGAAATCGTGACGTTGCCGGCGCCGCTGAACGCCGTGGCGGTGGCGCCGGATGGTGAAATCGTCACAGGCGCGGTCGATGGCAGGCTGCGCATGCTGACCAAGGACGGCAAGGTCAGCGGCGAGGTCGCGGCCAGCCCGACACCGGTGGTGGCCTTGACGATGTCGGCGGACGGCGCGTTGATCGCTGCCGCCGGCACCGGCGGAACAGTGGCGATCATCGATCGCAAGTCGCGCAACCTGCTGCGCACGCTGGTCGGGCCCGGGCTGCCGGTGTGGTCGGCCGTCTTCCTTCCAGATCGCGAGACATTGATGACGGGTGGTGCGGACGGCAGGATCAGGCGCTGGAATGCGCGCACCGGCGATCCCATCGGCTCGGGTCTGATCGGCACACCGGCCGATCCGCTCGCCGCCTATGCCGGCGATCATGGCGCCGATGTCTTTCGGGCGTGTGTTGCCTGTCACACGCTGTCGGACAAGGAGGTGCAGCGTGCGGGTCCGACCCTTGCGGGGCTATACGGCCGCAGGATCGCTTCGCTGCCGGGATATCGCTTCTCCGATGCGCTGAAGACGATGGACATCGTCTGGACACCGGAAACGGTCGCAAGATTGTTCGAAATCGGGCCGAATGCCTACACCCCCGGCACCAAGATGCCGGAGCAGCGCATCGGCTCGGCCGAGGACCGACGCGCGCTCACCGAGTTTCTGGGCCGCGCGACGTCGCGCTAAAGCATGATCCGGAAAAGTGCGAAGCGGTTTTCCGAAAGATCATGCGTAACAACAACCAGAAGCGCGATGACGATTCACCTAAATCTCATCGCGCTTTGGCTCCCTCAGATCGAGTCCCAATTGTCCATCGGGAAATCCCTCATTTCCGGATGCTGCTTGAGGATCTGAATGACGTCGATGCCGGGTTGCTCCTTGAGCGCTTCCGCGACGCAATGGTTGACGTATTTCCGGCGCGACAGCCACGCGATCTTCTTGCCCTTCGCTTCGGCCTTGCAGGCAACCACCGCCTGCTTCACCGCAACTTTCTGCGCCTTGGTCAGCGGAGGAGCGGCGGCTTCGGCCGCGCCGCCGGCGAGAGCGATGGAGATCATGCACGTCGACAGAGCGGTGATCAAACGAGACATGGTGATGCTTCCCTGGTTTCGGCCCCTTGCGAAGATGTCGGTTCGCCTTGTTAGTCCTTGCCCTCGCGCTGGCGCAGATAGTCATCCGTCGTCCGCGGCGGCGTTCGTTCCGGGACGCCTTTGAACGGATCGAATTGCTGCTCGCTCATGACGATGACGCGGCAGTCCGCGCACATTCTCAGTGCCTCGATCCGCCGGTCGCCGACCGGATACATCCAGTGCCGGCCCTCGAGCTTGGCTGCGATGCGGTCGATCGTGCTCTTGACTCCGAAGGCCGTGCCGCAGCGGACGCAGAGTGCGGGCTCCTCTTCCTTGATGATCGTCGCGGGAGCGCGCGCCGCGCGGAAATCGATCTGCGGCTTGAGGCTGATGACCTTCTCCGGACAGGTGCTCTGGCACAGGCCGCATTGCACGCAGGCATCCTCGATGAATTTCAGCATGGGCCGTTCGGGATCGTCCCGCAGCGCGCCGGTCGGGCAGGCCGAGACGCAGGAGAGGCACAGCGTGCAGCCATCGGTGTCGACTGTGACTGCGCCGACCGGCGCACCCTGCGGCAAGGCGATCACGTCGACCGGCTGCGGCGCCAGTCGATGCAGCTCGCTCAGGGCGAACCGCAAGAGGTCGCGCCGCTTGCCGACGGTCCTGAAGGTCGCGGGCGTCGCGACCGCAGTGAGCGTGCCGATGTCAGTCAAATGCTCGCCCAACGCATCGGGGTCGTCGGTTTCGATGGTGGCGAGGCGACGGCCCGCAAATCCAAGGCCGCCGAGGATCGCTTCGGCCATCGCGATCGTCTGCGACAGTCCGGTCACGTCGTGGCGCGGCTTGGCACGGAGCAGGAAGCGCACGGCCGATACGCCATAGGCGAAGGCGCCGACAATCGCTTCCAGCCCGAGCTGCGTGAGCTCGTTGACGGCAAAGGGAAGCACGTTCGCCGGCAGGCCGTCGCCATGGCGCGCGAGGGCATCGATCAGAGGCGTGCCGTGCGGGCTGTCGTGAAAGAGCAGCACCGCATTCGCGCCGCCGGCCTCGCGGTAGGCGAGCAGCATGGCGCGGATTCTCTGGAGCTGCGCATCGGCGGGCGGCAGCGTGTAGGATACCGCACTGGTGGGGCAGGCAGCTGCGCATTGGCCGCAGCCCGCGCAGATGTTCGGATCGATTGCGACATGATCGCCGACGGGCGTGATCGCTCCGGTCGGGCAGAGATCGAGGCAGCGATGGCAGCCGGTGCGCTTCGAGCGCGAATGGGCGCAAAGCGCGGGCGCGACGTCGACATATTTCGGCTTGTCGAAGCTGCCGACGAGATCGCGCGCGGTCAGCACGGCGCGGAGCACTGCAGCGGGATCCTTCGTGTCGGCGCGCAGATAGCCGTCGCGCAGATCGTGGGCAGGAAACAGCGGCACATCGCCGGAAAGATCGAGGATGACATCGCAGCGCGAGGTGACTCCGCTTCGCGGCGGGTCCAGCACGAAACGATCGCGCGAGGAGGGGCGGGGACGCGCATAGTCGTCGATCGCAAGCTCGAACGCGCCGAAATGTCCCTTTGCGGAGCGGATCATGCCCTTCACGATCGGAAAGACCGTTACAGCTGGCGGCACCGTGTCATCGAGCTGCTTCAGCATCACCGTGACGTCGAGGTGATCGGCAAGCAGGCGGCCGGCTTCGATCGCGGCCTCATCGCGCCCGTAGATCAGGATCACGCCCTCGCTCGACAAGGTGACGAGCGGATAGTCCGGGGCGGGGATGGAGGCGGATGCGAGCAGGGCGGCCATTTTCGCGCCGGCGCGCGCGCCGTCGCGGGACCAGCCGGTCGTTTCGCGGATGTTGACGAAGCTGATCACTTCGGGCCGTTCGCCGGCCTCGTCCGAAAACTGCGTTGCCTGCTGCGTGCAGGCGACCGTCAATACGCCCTCTGCCGCGGCAAGCTTGCGGAAGTGGTCGAGCTCCGCACCGCAGAGGTGGCGAAAGCTCTTGACCTCGCTGTTCGGGCATCCGCGCCGGATCGCAGCCACGTCGAGGGACATCGTGTCTTCGCACGAGCAGATCAGGACGGTCTTCGACGGCTGCTCCAGGTTAACCCCTCCGCCATTCGGACGCCGACGACGGACTCGCGCCGGCCCTTCGCCTCGTATAGACATTATCCATCGGGAAGAAAAGGAAAGCGGAGGACGGCCTGTCGTCGACCCCAGTCAACCATGTTTCCCTGGCGGAACCTATTCACTTGCCGCCGCCGTTCACGTTGGTGCGATTGCGCGAGAGCGGAGATGCCTTTGCCCATGCATGCCGCATCGCACCGGAGGCCGGCGCCGGCACGCTGGTCTATGTCGGCCGCTTCGACCTCGCAGAGTTCGCCGTGGTGCTGGAGCCGGCCGAGCCGTTGCGCAGCGCGCGGCGCGCCTTTTACGCCGGCATGGTCGCTCTCAGCGATGCCCTTAGCGCCTATGCGCCGCCGAGCAAGCCGATCACGATCAATTGGCCGGACGCGATCAGGATCGACGGGGGGCTGGTCGGTGGCGGACGGATGGGTTGGCCATTCGCAGCTGACGAGGATGCGCCGCCGCCCTGGCTGGTGTTCGGAGCCATGATCCGGACGGTTGCCATGAACGATGACGATCCGGGCGTCCACCCGCTGGCCTCGGCACTCGACCAGGAAGGTTTTGGCGAGGCCGGCGCGGCGCAGATCACGGAAAGCTTTGCCCGGCACCTGATGCTGGCGCTGGATGGCTGGCGGGTCGACGGCTTTGACAGCGTCGCGCGTGACTATCTCGCTCGGATGCCGCGCGAAAGGCAGACAGTTCAGCGCATTGACGATTGCGGCGATGTCCTGACGCGCCGCATCGGGACGGATCGGGCCCAGCGAAGCGATCTCGTGCAGGCGCTCGCGACCCCGACCTGGCTCGATCCGGCCCTCGGAGGACCGCGCCTGTGAAGCTCCTGCGCACCATCGCGCTCGATCCCTCCGACACCTTCGTGTTCGACGTGGCGGCGGAACCGGGCGAATGGGCCGTCTCAGGCGCTTTCCGCTTCTGGGATCACGACGCTGCCAGGCTCGAGGGCAAGGCGCGCGCGGCGTTTCGCGGCGGTTTCCTCGGGGTGCAGTCCTGGGGCTGGTCGACGCTGGCACAGATCGTTCCGGCAACCGAAGACGATCGTCGCGGCCTGGTCGATCTCCTTGCCAGGCAACTCGTCGATCGCTTCGGTGCGCCGGACATGGCGGCGGCGAAGACGGCGGCGGAAGAGGAGGTCGCTTTCGCGCAGTCGCTCTGCAGCCATCCGATCAGCTCTCTCATTGCAGTGCACCGCACCTCGAGCGACGGCGAAGTCCGCGAGTCGTTCCGCCGGCTGCAACTCCGGCAAGGGCAGGGGCACAGCAAGGCGTTCTCGTTCATGGAAATCGAGGACGAGGTCCAGCCTGACGGCGATCTCAGGATTGCGGATCTGGGGCGGGAGCCGACCGTCCGATGAACGATTTCTGGATCGCCTGTGGTCATCACCTGCTCGATCGCGACGAGGGCGGTGGGCTCCGTGTCACGGACGAATTCCTCAAGGCCTATTTTGCCCGTCCCGAGCTGATGCCGCCGGACGACGCGTGCCCGGTCGAACGCCGGCTGCACCGCGAATTGCTCGCCGACCCGCGCCAGGCGGTCAGCGCCGGCGAAATCGCCGGGATCGTCGATGCCGATGCCCGGGAGAATTGGCAGTTGGTGCTGGCGTTCCGCGATCTTCTGTTGCGGCATCCGACGCTCGAAGCCGCCTATCTTGCATCGGTGAGATCGGGCGCGAACGATTTGCCGCCGCTGTTCGTCAACCAGCTCGTGCACGTCATCCTGCGGAATGCGCTCGATGGCTGCGACGACCCGTTCGTGCTGCGCGCGGCCGAATTGTTCTTCCGGACACAGCGAATCCTGCCGCATGAGCAGGCCCTGTTGCTCGGCGACGAGGAGATCGTCGGCGGCCGGAGCCCGACCCCGGTGCTCTCTCTGATGTCGATGCTGGGCGCCGCCACCGATGCCGTGGTCGAGGTGCTAAGCGAGGAGAATGTCGATGCCTATTGGCAGCGCAGCGACCAGTTCGACATGGCTCTCGACCTTACGGCGGGCGGCCGCGGACCGGCTGCGCTGGCGCAGGCGATGACGCGCTGGGTCTCCCATCTGCTCGGCATCGACGTCATGATCGAGCCTCTGCGCGCGCTGCATGAGGCACGGCTCACCTGGTATGTCGGGCTCGATGCCGACGCCACGAGGCTCGGCGACCGTCTGTGGCACGGCGAAGAACTCGGCGAGCGCGACGCCGACCGTGTGCTCGCGCTATTCCGCCTGACGTTCGCGGATTCAGGCCGCGCTCTCGACGATGTCGGCGGTGAACCGGTCTACCTAATCCTGTCGATGACGGCGGATCAGAAGCTCCGGATGAAGCCACAGAACCTGCTGACCGGGTTGCCGGTGAAGCACCTGGAGATGGCGACATGAGCCCTGCGGCGTTGCCCACCCTCTCGATTGCCGTCGGCGTCGTGGTCGAGCGGCGCAAGGCCGACTCGCCGTGGGTCGATTTCATCTGGCGCGGAATTGCCGTCCTGCCGGACGAGCCGGCGACACAGCCGTGGACCGTGCTTCGCGAGCAGGACGGCACGACCCTGTTCTATGCCGGAAGGGCGACCGTCGATCTCTATCCGTCCGAGACGGCGCGCTATCGCGACAATCTCGCCTCCGGCAATCCGAGCATCTGGACTGTGCTGTCGCCCTCGGACGGCGCCTGGCCCTATGCCGTCACCGCGGTGACGGCCGACCCCGCCGAGGGCGAAGGCTTTACCGAAGCCGCCGACAATCTTGTCGAGCCCGTGCCGATGCCGGAGGTGCTGCGCGAAGCGATTGAAAGCTTCGTGGCCGAGCACCATGTCGAGCGGGAATTCGTCAAGCGCAAGCGGCGCCGCGCCGACCCGGAGGCACTGGCACGGCGCGAGCATGAAGGCGGACAGGAATGAGCGAGGAGGAGTTCCTTGCACGTTGGTCGCGCCGCAAACGCGAATCGCAAGCGGAGCTGGCGAAGCCTGCTGCGGCGCAGCCCACGCCGCCGCCGGAGGTCAAGGACGACGAGGGTGAGTTCGACCTCTCGAGTCTGCCGTCGATCGATGAGATCAATGCTGCGACCGACATCACGGCCTTCCTCGGCAAGAAGATTCCTCGGGACTTGAGCCGTGCGGCTCTTCGCCGCGCCTGGGCGACCGATCCCGCCATTCGCGACTTCGTCGGACTTGCGGAGAATGCATGGGACTTCAACGACCCGACCGCGATGCCGGGGTTTGGACCATTGGATTACTCGTCGGAGGAGCTGGCCGCACTGGTCGATCGCATTGTCGGCGGAGTGCGCGAGGCGGCCCAGTCTCTCGCCGAGGCGGCGATCGAGTCAGCCGATCCTTCGGACTTGCATCAAGCCGATGTGACAGTGGTTTCCAATGTCGTCGAGCCGCCGGACGAGGCGGAGCGTCCGGCAATTCCTGTTGCAGCGCAACCGATGGCGTCCGACATATCTGGGGATGATGCCGAGCCCGTCAGGCCTCGTACACACGGCGGTGCACTGCCGCGCTGAGCAGCACGACCAAAGGCTATAGTCCGAGGCTATGGCAGTGATTGACGGTCCTTGGAGCCGGGATTACCTTGCTGTTAGTGCTTTGTAAGAAAAGGCAATAATCAGCAGACGGGACTTGGATGGGAGGTCCACGTGCGTGATGACGGGCTTGATCGGGCGATCGATGCTGCGGGCGGCATCGCTCAGCTTGCGCGTAAAATAGGCATTAGCCAGCCCTCCGTGTCGAACTGGACCCGCGTGCCCGCACAACGGGTGATTGCAGTCGAAACCGCCACCGGCGTTCCCCGAAACGATCTGCGGCCCGATCTCTATGGCGAACAAGCCGGCTCCGCCGATCCCATCGATGCGGCGCGCGCACAGGAATACGCGCTACTGGCAACGCTGCTGTCGGCGCCTCCGTCGGAACGCCTGCTCGATCAGCTCGCCGCGTTGAGCGGTGACGCGACGCCCCTCGGGCGCGCGCATGCGGCGCTGGCCGATGCCGCCTCGAGCGCTGTCGCAGCGAAAGTCGAGCGGGAGTATTTCGATCTGTTCGTCGGGCTCGGCCGCGGCGAACTGCTGCCCTATGCCTCCTATTATCTCACCGGCTTTCTCAACGAACGGCCCTTGTCGCGCCTGCGCGGCGACCTGACGGCGCTCGGCATCGTGCGGGTCGCCAACAATTCGGAACCCGAAGATCACGCCGCCATCCTGTGCGAGATCATGTCGGGCCTTGCCGACTGCCGCTTCGATGCCTCGCCCGAGGCGCAGCGCGCCTTCTTCGAAAAGCATGTGTCGCCCTGGATGGGGCGGCTGTTCGCCGACATCGAGAGCGCCGGGGACGCCCGTTTCTATCGGGCGGTCGGCGCGCTCGGCCGCACCTTCATCGAAATCGAGACGGAAGCATTCACATTCGCCAACTGACCGAGGCGCCTTGGTCCGGGAGAGATGCGATGAGTGACGAGACGAAAGCAAAGGTCGGACGCCGCGATTTTCTTCGCAGGGTCGGCTTGGGCACGGCCGGTGTCGGCGCGACGCTGGCGACGCCGCTGGTCGGGGCCGCGCAGGCGGACAGTGAAAGCAACGATGAGAAGCGCAAGGCGCGCTACAAGGAAACCGATCACGTGAAGACGTTCTACCGCGTCAATCGTTATCCGGCCTGAGAGGGAGGCTGCCGTGCTTATCAAGCGAACACACCAGCGTTCCGATCGCCGAGGCTCCGTCGCCGAATCCCTTGCGGGCCAGGGCGGGGGACTTGATCGCCGCACGTTCCTGCGCAAGTCCGGTCTGGCCGGCGGCGCTCTCGCAGCGCTGGGGGCCATGCCGGTCGTCAACGTGCGCAGGGCGGAAGCGGCCGCTGCCGGCCCGCTCACGGCTGGCGCCACCGTCAAGAAGAGCATCTGCACGCATTGTGCCGTCGGCTGCACGGTGACGGCGGAAGTGCTCAATGGAGTCTGGATCGGGCAGGAGCCGAGCTGGGATTCGCCGATCAACCGCGGCTCGCATTGCGCCAAGGGCGCTTCGGTGCGCGAGCTCGTGCACAGCGATCGCCGCCTGCGCTATCCGATGAAGCTGGTGAACGGGCAGTGGACGCGTGTGTCGTGGGACACGGCAGTGAACGAGATCGGCGACAAGCTGCTCCAGGTTCGCGAGAAGTCGGGCAGCGATTCCGTCTACTGGCTCGGCTCGGCCAAGATGACCAACGAAGGAGCCTACCTGTTCCGCAAGCTCGGTGCGTTCTGGGGCACCAACAACACCGATCACCAGGCGCGGATCTGCCACTCCACCACCGTCACCGGCGTCGCCAACACCTGGGGCTATGGCGCGATGACGAACAGCATCAACGACATGCGCAACTCCAAGACGATGCTGTTCATCGGCAGCAACGCCGCGGAAGCGCATCCCGTCAGCATGCAGCACCTGCTGGAATCCAAGGAGCTCAACAAGGCGAACTTCATCGTCTTCGATCCGCGCCTGACCCGTACCGCGGCGCATGCCACCGAATATGTCCGGATCCGTCCCGGCACCGACATTCCCGTGCTCTACGGCATGATGTGGCACATCCTGAAGAACGGCTGGGAGGACAAGGAATTCATCGCCCAGCGCGTCTATGGTTTCGACGACCTGCGCAAGGAGGTCGAGAAGTGGAACCCGCAGGAGGTCGAGCGCGTCACCGGTGTGCCCGCCGCGCAGCTCGAGCGCGTCGCCAAGACGTTCGCGACGGTCAAGCCCGCGACCATCATCTGGTGCATGGGCCAGACCCAGCACACGGTCGGCACCGCCAACGTGCGGGCGAGCTGCATCGCGCTGCTGATGACCGGCAACGTCGGCAAGGCCGGGGCCGGCGCCAACATCCTGCGCGGCCATGACAACGTGCAGGGCGCGACCGATGTCGGCCTCGATATCGTGACGCTGCCGTTCTACTACGGCCTTGCGGAAGGCGCCTGGAAGCACTGGTCTCGGGTCTGGGAGGTCGATTACGACTATCTCGTCTCCCGCTTCGACGAGAAGAAGCAGATGGAGACGCCAGGCATCCCCCTGACGCGGTGGTTCGATGCTGCGCTGCTGCCGAAGGCCGATGTCGCACAGAAGGACAACGTCAAGGCCGTATTCGTGCAAGGCCACGCCAGCAACAGCATCACCCGCATTCCGGAGTCGCTGAAGGGCCTGAAGGCGCTGGAGCTGCTGGTGATCGCCGACCCGCACCCGACCACCTGGGCGTCCCTGGCGGTCGAGGCGGGACGCAAGGATGGCGTCTACATCCTGCCCGTGGCCACGCAGTTCGAATGCACGGGATCGCGCGTCGCCTCCAATCGCTCGATCCAGTGGGGCGAGCAGATCGTCAAGCCGATCTTCGAATCCAAGGATGACCTCGAGATCATCTATTTGCTGGCAAAGAAGTTCGGCTTCGCCGACAAGATGTTCAAGAACATCAAGGTCGAGAACAATCTTCCGGTCGCCGAGGACGTGCTGCGCGAGATCAACCGCGGAAGCTGGTCGACCGGCTACTGCGGCCAGTCGCCGGAGCGCATCAAGGCGCACATGAAGAACCAGCACAAGTTCGACCTGGTGACGTTGCGTGCGCCGAAGGACGATCCGGAGGTCGGCGGCGACTATTACGGCCTACCCTGGCCGTGCTGGGGCTCGCCCGAGGTGAAGCATCCCGGCTCGCCGCTGCTCTACAACAACAATCTGCACGTGATGGACGGCGGCGGCGCGTTCCGCCCACGCTTCGGCATCGAACGCGAGGAGAAACTGCCGGACGGTACGACGCGGAAGGTGAGCCTGCTCGCCGACAAATCCTTCTCCAAGGGATCGGAAATCGAGGACGGCTATCCCGAATTCACGCTGGCAAGCCTGAAGAAGCTCGGCTGGGACCTGGATCTCACCGAGGCCGAGATGGCGACGATCCAGAGGGTCAACCCGGCCAATCCGGATGCGGTGTCCTGGGCTGTCGACCTTTCCGGCGGCATCCAGCGCGTTGCGCTGAAGCACGGTTGCGTGCCCTTCGGCAACGGCAAGGCGCGCATGAATGCGTTCGGCCTGCCGGACCCGATCCCGGTGCACCGCGAACCGATCTACACGCCGCGCGTCGATCTCGTCGAGAAATATCCGACCCTGCCCGACGCCAAGCAGTTCCGCCTGCCCAATATCGGCTTCTCGGTGCAGAAGGCGGCGGTGGAAAAGGGGATCGCAAAGCAGTTTCCGCTGATCCTTTCCTCGGGACGTCTCGTCGAATACGAAGGCGGCGGCGAGGAAACCCGCACCAATCCATGGCTCGCCGAATTGCAGCAGGACATGTTCATCGAGATCAGCCCGGCTGATGCCGCCGATCGCGGCATCAAGGACGGCGGCTGGGTCTGGGTGAGCGGTGCCGAGAACAATTCACGTGCCAGGATGAAGGCGCTGGTGACCGAACGCGTCGGCAAGGGGGTCGCCTGGATGCCGTTCCATTTCGGCGGCTGGTTGGGCGGTGCCGACCTGCGCAAGAACTATCCCGCCGGCACCGACCCGATCGTGCTGGGCGAGAGCGCCAACACGATCACGAGCTACGGCTACGATCCTGCAACCGGCATGCAGGAGCCGAAGGTCACGCTTTGTCAGATCGTCGCAGCCTGAGAGGAGCACGCACATGGCTCGGATGAAATTTCTCTGCGACGCTGATCGGTGCATCGAGTGCAACGCTTGCGTCACCGCCTGCAAGAACGAGCACGAGGTGCCCTGGGGCATCAACCGGCGCCGCGTCGTCACCATCAACGACGGCAAACCGGGCGAGCGCTCGATCTCGATGGCCTGCATGCACTGCACGGACGCGCCCTGTGCGGCCGTTTGCCCGGTGAACTGCTTCTACACCACCGCCGATGCTGTGGTGCTGCATTCCAAGGACCTCTGCATCGGTTGCGGCTATTGCTTCTACGCCTGCCCGTTCGGCGCGCCGCAATACCCGAAGGTCGGGAACTTCGGCTCACGCGGCAAGATGGACAAATGCACCTATTGCGCCGGCGGTCCGGAGGCCGACGGCAGCAAGGAGGAATACGAGAAATACGGTGCGAACCGGCTGGCCGAGGGCAAGCTGCCGCTATGTGCTGAAATGTGCTCGACCAAGTCGTTGCTTGCGGGCGACGGCGAGATCATTGCGCAGATCTACAAGGAGCGGGTCATGAAGCGCGGCTATGGCTCGGGCGCATGGGGCTGGAAGACTGCATATCGCGAGACAATCGAGTCCTGACGTGGGCAGCCGAAGGGCGCGCAATACCGGGGAGGACGTGATGGCGTCGTTTGGAAGGTTCATTCGTCTGGCGTTGGGCGCCTGGGCGCTGCTTCTTTTGGTGACGGCAGTGCCCGCGAGTGCTCAGCAGGTCAACCCGACCGCGAGCGCGGTCAAGGAGCAGCAGCTTCTGCAGGAGCTCAACCGGATTCAGGGCCGCGTCAGCATCCCCGATCAGCGCTCCGGCGTTCTCGAGCAGCCGCAGGGACGGGAATGGCGGGAATTCCGCAATGTGACGCTGCGATGGATCGGCGGCATTGCCATCCTTGGCGCGACCGCGGCCATCGTGATCTTCTATCTGACTGTCGGGATGGTGCGCCTCGAAGCCGGACGGTCGGGTCGCACCATCGTGCGCTTCAACGCCTTCGAGCGGTTCGTGCACTGGATGACGGCAAGCTGCTTCATCGTCCTAGCCATTTCCGGGCTGAACATCACGTTCGGCCGGCCGTTGCTGTTGCCGCTGATCGGCTTCGAGGCTTTCTCGGAATGGTCGCAATGGGCCAAGTACGCGCACAACTATCTGAGCTTCCCGTTCACCATCGGCGTCGTCCTGATCTTCCTGATGTGGATCGGCGGCAATATCCCGAGCAAGGTGGATATCGAATGGGCGAAGCGCGGCGGCGGCCTGATCGGACATGACCATCCGCCGGCCTACCGCTTCAATGGCGGCCAGAAGATGATCTACTGGATCGTCGTGATCGGCGGCGGGCTCGTCGCAGCGTCCGGCTATGCGCTGATGTTCCCGTTCTACGGCACGGGGATCGAGGGCATGCAAATGGCTCAGATCGTCCACTCGATCGTGGCGGTCCTGTTCGTCGCGGCGATGATCGCGCACATCTATATCGGCACCATCGGCATGGAAGGCGCGTTCGAGGCCATGGGCTCGGGCGAAGTCGACGTCAACTGGGCTCGCGAGCACCATAGCCTCTGGCTCGACGAGCAGAAGGCGCGAACCGGACCGAACGACGGACAACCGCAACCCGCGCCGGCCGCGGCCGAATAAGCGGAGCCCGACGCGGGCGCTCCGGCCTACTGAGCCGGCTCTTTCACAAACAGGACGGAGCGATCCTGAAGTTCCTGCTCGGGCAGCTTGATCGCCTGGCCTGTCTGCATGTCTCGAATGGACGCCATGCCGCGCTCACCGAAAGGGAACACTGCATGCGACCTGAAGACGCTGCTGGCTACACCAGCGAGAAGCATGGCTGCAATGAGCGAGAGCATGAGGGGTTTCATGCGCATCTCCGTCTGCCATCTCCACCCGGCTCGACCAATACATCCAGATTGTCCGGCCGCATGTGAGCCACTTCACAGCGATCGGTTCCACGACCGTTGAAACGGAGCCTGTTCTGGAAGCGGCCAGCACTTGCGGCATCAACATGCAATCCATCCACAGATTGGATGGCGCGGTGCGGCGGGCGTGTCCGTGATCCCCTGCCGGCCGTCAACTTGATCGTCAAGGTGGATATCAGCTTGCCAATCGAAGCGCTCCGTCCCGCCCCGGCGACGTCATGAGCCGGCGCGGAATTCCTTCATTAGAGCAGCCATTTGGCTTCAGTTCTTGTCGGCGTTCGGCCGTGAGGTCGAAAGTGGTCCGGCTCTTGCTCTTGTCAGTATGAGAAAATTTGATAAACGTCATACTGTGAAGGCGGGGCTGATGGGGCGAGTGGCGAGGCCGAATTTGCGGGCGGTCGAGCCCGGGACTGCCGGGACGAAGGTTTTGGAATGCTCCGATGCGATTGAGACGGTCTGAGCCCGGCCGTCGCGGAGGCGCGCTGACGGCACTCTCGGCCCTGGCGCTGCTCGCGGATGATGGCCGCGCCTTTGCGCAGAGCAGTAGCGCCTCACGCGAACTGCCGCCGGTCCTGGTCAGTGGCAGCGAGACACCGGGGCGCAAGATGCCGGTCGCATCGCGCCGCACCGGCAGACCGGCCCCGGCCGGTCGCCGCATCTTCCTTTATCCAACACCGACGCAGGCGTCGGATGCACGCAGTGCCGGCTCGGGTGCAAAGGGCGAGGCCGGCATGGCCAGCGAGATCACTGTCTCCCGCGATGAGATCAATGCGCGTCCGATCTCGCGGCCGGGTGAGGTGCTCGAGGCCGTCCCGGGTCTGATCGTGACGCAGCATTCCGGCGAGGGCAAAGCCAACCAGTATTTCTTGCGCGGCTACAATCTCGACCACGGCACGGATCTTGCGATCACGGTCGATGGCGTTCCCGTCAACATGCGCACCCACGCCCACGGCCAGGGCTATGCCGATCTCAACTGGCTGATCCCGGAAACGGTCGCCGCAATGGACGTGCGCAAGGGACCTTATTTCGCCGACGAAGGCGACTTCGCCTCGGTCGGAAGCGTTCATATCGGCCTGATCGACCGCACCAGGAGACTTGCGCAGGTGACCGCCGGCAGCTTCGGCTATCGCCGCCTGCTCGGCATGGACTCCGCAAAAGTCGGTGACGGTTCGCTGCTGGTGGCCGGCGAAGTTGGGACCTACAACGGCCCGTGGGACAATCCGGACAATGTGCGAAAGCTCAACGGCCTCGTGCGCTACAGCCAGGGCACCGCGACCGACGGCCTGTCCGTCACCGGCATGGCCTACGTCAACAGATGGAATTCGACCGACCAGGTGCCGCAGCGTGCGATCACGGGTGGCTTGCTCGACCGCTTCGGCTCGGAGGATCCGACCGACGGCGGCAACACCAACCGTTTTGCGCTGTCGGGCCGCGTCGCGCAGAGCGACGATCTCGGGTCGTGGAAGGCCAATGCCTATGTGGTGAAGAGCCAGCTCGACCTCTTCAACAACTTCACTTACTTCCTCGATGATCCCGTGCTCGGCGATCAGTTCCACCAGCACGACGATCGCCTGATGGCCGGCGCCAACGTCTCGCGTACGCTGAACGGTTCATTCGCGGGCCTGCCGACGCAGACCACGGTCGGCCTGCAATCGCGTTATGATGCGATCGACCTCGCGCTCACCGACACTTTCCAGCGCAGCTTTCTCTCCAATGTCCGCAGCGACAAGGTCGGCGAAGGCAGCGTCGGGGTCTATGCCGAAAACACGGTGCGCTGGACCGACTGGCTCAGGACGACGGTGGGCTGGCGCGGCGACTATTATGCCGCTGATGTCACCTCGCTGTTCAACACCGCCAATTCCGGCCGCACGAATGCTGCGCTCGGCAGCCCGAAATTCAGGATGGTGCTTGGTCCGTTCAACCAGACCGAATTCTTCCTCGGTGCCGGCTACGGGATGCATTCGAACGACGCCCGCGGCGCGACCACGACGGAGGATCCGGCCGATCCTGCGACAAGGCTCACGCCGTCGCCGCTGCTGGTGCGCACCAGAGGCGCGGAGGTCGGCGTCCGCAGCAGGATCGTTGCGGGCCTCGACACCTCGCTCAGCCTCTTCATCCTGGATCAGGATTCCGAGATCCTGTTCTCCGGCGATGCCGGCGATACCTCGGCAACCCGTGCCAGCCGTCGCTACGGCTTCGAGTGGACCAACCATTACCGGCCACGGTCCTGGATCGACATCGACGCCGATCTTGCAATGACGCATGCGCGGTTTCGCGGCTATGACAGCGAGCAGGCGGAGGTCTATGCCTCGCTCGCCGGCTATCCCGAGGCGCAGATCGGCAATGCCCCAGGCAACTACATTCCGAACGCACCGGCGATGGTGGCGTCAGCCGGCGTCACGCTGGGCGAGAAGACCGGCTGGTTCGGAACCGTGCGTTGGCGCTATCTGGCCTCGAGCCCGCTGACGGAGGACAATGCGTTCCGCTCCTCTGCGACCAGCATCTTCAATGGCCGCCTCGGCTATCGCATCGACAATGGCTGGCGCATCCAGCTCGACGTGCTCAACCTCTTCAACGCGAAGGCGAACCAGATCACCTATGCCTATGGGTCGCTGATCAAGACCGACTCGCTCTACAATCTCTGCACATCAGGCACAGCGCCAACGGCAGTCTGTCAGAACGGCGTGATGGATTACGTGCTGCACCCGGTGGAGCCGCTGACGTTCAGGGTCACTGTGGCGGGGACGTTTTAGCCAGCCTGGAAGTCACCGGTATCCTCTGTAACGGCGCGCATAGGCGTAGCGGGGATTGATGCCGCAATAGGCGTTCGTTCCCGATGCGGTTGCCATGCATTGAGCGTAACTGGCGAACTGGCAATTGCCTGGATAGCCCCAGATCCGGCCCTGGAGGCAGTAGCGATCTTGTGCAAGCGCGGCGCTCGAAAAGCCGAAGCTCGTCAGGATCGACAGCGTGGCGGCAGCTATCAACAAAGGTCTCATCGCGAACCTCCAATTCGACACTGAACGCGACACGTGACCGGGCGTTCCAAAGCTCGGTGCGCAGGATGGCTGCAGCGACGACCCAACCGGAAGAAAGATGCCTGATCAGTCCCCGCCTCGGAGACTTCACCAGCATGCTTGTCCCCGGCATCCCGCAGTCCATGGCGTGCTGCGGACGATAGTCTAAAGCATGATCCGGAAAAGTGCACCGCGGTTTTCCGAAAAGATCATGCTCAAACAACAACCTGAAGCGCGATGACGATTCATCCCAATCGCATTGCGCTTTAGCCCGGCAGAGGTGTGTCGGCGATGTCCAGCAGGGCGCCGAGACCTTGCCGCAGGCGGCGCGTCGCGATGTTATCGTTGGCAAGGCCCAACATCAGCAGGGATCGCCCGGTCACCGCGTAGGCGTGCCCGAACTCGAATTCGGCCATGGGCGCGTCAGGCCTATTGGTGTCGATCAGGCTCAGCCAGCTGCGCCCGTCGGTGACCTCCGGCAGGGTGAAGTTCACGACGTCATGATGCGCGTTGTAGACCAGCAGCATGGTCGCATCCGAGCCCCGACGCTTGATCCCGGTCTCCTGCGCGCGGCCGTCGAGCAGCATCCCGAAGCATTTGGCATTGCCGTCCTGCCATTGCTCGGTCGTCATCTCCTCGCCGGATGGCGACAGCCAGGTCACGTCCTTGACGTCGAGTTCCTCGTTTTGCGAGCCGACCAGGAAGCGGCTGCGGTAGAGGATCGGAAACGCCTTGCGGGTCGCAATCAGCTTGCGGGCGAATTCGCGAAGGCTGCGGCCGTTCGCGGTGATACCCATCCAGTCGAGCCAAGTGGTCTCGTTGTCCTGGGCGTAGGCGTTGTTGTTGCCATTCTGGGTGTGCCCGAACTCGTCGCCGGCGAGCAGCATCGGCGTGCCGTGGGAGAGCAGCATCGTCGCGAGCAGATTCCGCTTCTGGCGCTCGCGCAGCGCGGTGATCTCGGGGTCGTCGGTCGGTCCCTCGGCGCCACAGTTCCAGGAATGATTGTTGCTGTGACCGTCGCGATTGTCCTCGCCATTCGCCTCGTTGTGCTTGTCGTTGTAGGAGACGAGATCGTTCAGGTTGAAGCCGTCATGGGCCGTGACGAAGTTGACGCTGGCCCAGGGCCGCCGTCCGCGCTTGTTGAAGAGGTCGCCGGATCCCGATACGCGCTTGGCAAAGTCGGCCAGCGTGCCCGGGTCGCCCTTCCAGAAGGCGCGCACCGTGTCCCTGAACTTGTCGTTCCACTCCGCCCAACCGGGCGGAAACCGACCGACCTGGTAGCCACCGGGTCCGATATCCCAGGGCTCTGCGATCAGCTTGACGCTGGAGAGCACGGGATCCTGGCGGCAGGCGTCGAGGAAGCCGCCGCCCTCATCGAAGCCATACGGTTCGCGCGCCAGAATGGTGGCGAGGTCGAAGCGGAAGCCGTCGACCCGCATCTCGGTCGCCCAGTAGCGCAAGGAATCGGCGACGAGTTGCAGCACGCGCTGATGCGAAAGATTGACGGTGTTCCCCGTGCCGGTGTCGTTGATGTAGTAGCGCTTCTTGTCCGGCAGCAGGCGGTAGTAGCTGGCATTGTCGATGCCCTTGAACGACAGGGTCGGGCCGAGCTCGTTGCCTTCCGAGGTGTGATTGTAGACGACGTCGAGAATGATCTCGATGCCATGGGCGTGAAACTGGTTGACCATGGCCTTGAACTCGTTCGCGGACGGCGTCTTGAGGTAACGCGGATCAGGCGCGAAGAAGGCGATGGAATTGTAGCCCCAGTAGTTGCGCAGGCCTTTCTCGACCAGATAGCTGTCGTCGACGAAGGCATGGATCGGCAGCAACTCGGCGCTGGTGATGCCGAGCGAGCGTAGATAGGCCGGGACTTCGGAATGTGCCAGGCCCGAGAACGTGCCGCGGTCGGCTTCCGGCACCAGCGGATGCAGCTGGGTAAACCCCTTGACGTGCATCTCGTAGACGATCGTTCGCTCCCAAGGCACTTCCGGCTTGCGTGCCGCGCCCCAGGTGAAGGCGGGATCGATCACGCGGCACTTCTGCATCAAGGGCGCGCTGTCGCGTTCGTCGTAGGAGAGATCCTTGTCGGCATGGTCGAGCTGGTAGCCGAACAGCTCCGGTCCCCAGCGGAGCTGGCCGACCAGCTGCCTGGCGTAGGGATCGAGCACGAGCTTGTTGGGATTGAAGCGGTGGCCGGCGTCGGGTTCGTAAGGACCATGGACGCGGTAGCCGTAGACGGTGCCGGGGCGGGCGGAGGGCAGATAGCCATGCCAGACCTCGTCGGTATATTCGGGAAGCTCGATGCGCTCGAGCTCGGTTTCACCGGTGTCGTCGAACAGGCAGAGTTCAACCTTGGTGGCGTGGGCCGAGAACAGCGCGAAATTGACGCCGAGCCCATCCCAAGTTGCGCCGAGTGGGAATGGTCTGCCCTCGGTGATCCGGGTGCGGCGCAGGCTCGAGGCCGCCCGTGTCAGGGCGTCGTCCGAATGTACTGGTTGGTCCATCCTTCCCCCCCGAATAGTCCGTCAGGATGACGGCGCAGTCGCTGCGACCTCGGCCGTGGTCTGCTCGCCGGCGGTCGCCGAAGCGATCACGGCGGCAGGCGCCACGTCGGCGGGCTTGGGCAGCGCGTTGGCTCTTTGCTGAGCTGCTTCCTTGCTGATGGCCGGAATCGAGTTGCCCATCCGCCCGACGATCACGGTCAGCTCCGCGTCCGACAGTCCGAGGCGCTTCCTGAGGAGGCGCACCTGGCTGCGGTCGGTCAGGTCCAGTTTGTTACGGATGGCTTGCGGCTTCGGGCGGCGCATGGCGAACAGCTCCTGTGTACGAGGGTAACCGTCGCGCCGCTGATTCCGTTCCTCCACGTGCAGCAAATGTCCGGCGTCGACGCCGCGGAGGAACGAACGCACTCAGCTCCGCTTTGTGGTCCGGACGGGTGCAAGCGATATCGAAGCATGCCGACGCACGGGGCATGCGGGTGAAAGGGGACGGGTTTGAGGCACAGACTGGGAACGGCCGAGCAAAGTCGGCGCCATGGTCCTCAGATCGTCGATCATGGGGTCTCGTTCAACCTATGGGCGCCCACGGCCCGATCGGTCGAATTGCTCGAAGTCGGCCAGCCGGCCCGCAGGATGCCGCGCGACGACGACGGCTGGTATCAGCTGCTGAGCCCAACCGCGCGCGCCGGCACGCGCTATCAGTTCAGGATCAACGAAGACCTCGTCGTTCCCGATCCCGCCTCGTTCTTCCAGCCGGACGACGTCGGTGCGCCCAGCGAGGTGATCGATACGGCCGCGCTGAGGGACCCGGTTCTCTATCCGGGCCGTCCCTGGGCGGAGGCCGTGATCTACGAGCTGCATGTCGGCACCTTCAGCGAGGAGGGCACCTATGCCGGCGTCGAGAAGCGGCTGCCTTATCTGCGCGATCTCGGCATCACCGCCATCGAGCTGATGCCGCTCAACGACGTCCCCGGCCGGCACAATTGGGGCTATGACGGCGTGCTCCTGAACGCGCCGAATGCCCGCTATGGCCGGCCGGAGGACCTCAAGCGGCTGCTCACGGCCGCGCACGCTCTCGACATCATGGTTTATCTCGATGTCGTCTACAATCATTTCGGGCCGCAGCTGAACTATCTGCACCTCTATGCGGAAAATTTCTTCACGGCGCGCCACACCACAGGCTGGGGGCCTGCCGTCAACCTCGAAGGTCACGACGGTGCGTTCGTGCGCGAGTTCCTGATCGAGAATGCCCTGATGTGGCTGCGCGACTACGGGTTCGACGGTCTGCGGTTCGACGCGGTCCACGCGCTGAAGGACGATTCCGACCGGCATTTCCTGAGCGAGCTCGCCGAGACCGTGCGCAGTCAGCTGGTGGGCCGGCACGTCCATCTTATGCTGGAGAACGAGGCCAACCAGGCGCACCTGCTCGCGCGTTCGCAGGGACGCGCGAGCTATTACGACGCGCAGTGGGGCGACGATTTCCACAACGCGCTCCACGTCCTGCTCACGGGCGAGAACGAAGGCTATTACCGGGCCTTCGCAGACAAGCCGCTCGAACATCTCGCGCGATCCCTGACCGAAGGCTTTGCCTATCAGGGCGAAGTCTTTCCTCTGCACCAGGAGCCGCGCGGCGAGCCGAGTGCTCATCTGCCGCCCGAAGCGACCATCTTCTTCGCCCAGAACCACGACCAGGTCGGCAACCGCGCCTTCGGGGAGCGGCTGTCCCGATTGGTCGGCCCGGAAAAGCTGGAGCTCGCCCTGGCGCTGGTTCTGCTGAGCCCGCATATTCCGATGCTGTTCATGGGCGAGGAAGCGGCAGCCGACACGCCGTTCCTGTTCTTTGCAGACTGGACGGGCGAAGCGGCCGAGCTGACACGGGACGGCCGCCGCAGGGAGTTTTCGCACTTCAAGGCTTTCGCGACCCCCGAAACGCGCGCCAGAATTCCGGACCCGTGCGACGAAGGAACCTTCCTGGCCTCCAAGCTGGACTGGACGAGCATCGACCAATCTCCCGCCGGCGCGAGGTTTCGAGCGCTGACAGCGCGGTTGTTGACGATACGGCGTGAGAAGATCGTACCGCTCATCAAGCGGGGTTTCGTTTTGGCGCAGCGACAATTGTTGGGCGCCGATCCCCGCACGGGCGGCCTGGATGTGCGCTGGCAGACCGAGAGGGGCGACGTCCTGCAGATCGTCGCCAACTTCGCCGACCACGCCCTTCCCATGCCGCCGCTGGTCGATGGCGAGAGCTTGTGGCGACTGCGCCCCCACGCCGCCGAGGCACTTGTGCCCGGCGACATGATCGTGAGGCTTCGCCAGAAGGACTGATCGCGGGACGCGGTCCGTGTCCTCTCGCTACCTGCCAGCACTGCTCGCGACGACCGATGACGGTGAGGTCGCGAACTTGCCGAGCGCAAGATAGACGAGGCCTGCGACTCCAATTCCGAACAGCCAGCTCAGATCGGCACCGCCGAGCAGGTTGATTGAGATCGGTCCCTGCAGCGCCTCGACGAGACCGTCCTGCACCAGCCAGCCGGCGACGAGGCCGGCGAAGAACGCGATCATGCCGGCCCAGTTGATGTCGCCATAGGCGCTGGTCTCCGGCGACCGGTAGAGCTCGGCCACCTCGATCTTGCCCTTACGCTTGATGAAGAAGTCGGCGAGCACCACGCCGGCCCACGGGCTCATCCACAACAGCAGGCTGATCATCCAATGGTCGAACGCCTTCGCGAACGACGGCGCGAAGATGAAGTAGAGGGTGACCAGATAGCCGGCGACGCCGACGATGACGGGGAGCCAGAAGCGCGAGAGTTTCAGCCCCGCGCTCAGCGCCGCCAGCGCCGCCGAATAGACGTTGAGGATGTTGGTGGCGATCGGGCCGTGCAGCACCATCAGCAGGACGAGGATGCTGACGGGACCGCCGAACACCGCGCTGACCATCTTGGCGGGGTCCGTGTCCAGCGTCGTCGAGGCGATCGTCGCGCCGAGAATGCCGAGCCAGACCGTCGGCACGAACATGCCGACATAGCTGTACCAGAACACGGATTTGGACGGCACGCTTCTCGGCACGAAGCGCGAATAGTCGGAGGCCCAGGTCACCCAGGAGATGCCCCAGCCGACGCCGATCGCGGTCGTCAGCATCGTCAGCATCGCAAGATGCGCGCCGGGCGGCAGCGAGGTGGTCAGGTTCCAGTTGACGACGCCGGGCCGCGTCCATGCCAGCACGCTCATCAGCACCATGATGGCGATGGTCGGCGGCACCGTGTATTTCTCGAAGGTGCGGATCGCGTAGAAGCCGTAGACGCCGATCAGCACCTGCACCGCCATCACCAGCGTGATGACGACGAGCTGGACCAGCCATGTGTCGGGAATACCGAACTGGCCGAGGATGCCCATCGAGACCTTCACCGGGAAGTAGGTGTTCACGCCGATCCAGCCCAGCGTCATCAGGAACATCAGGATGCTCGGCAGATAGGCGCCGCGCACGCCGAACGCGGACCGGCTCAGCACCATCTGGTTGACGCCGGTCTTGTGCCCCATCACCGTGAAGGTCGCGAAGATCGCGCAGCCGACGATGTTGCCGAGCACGATGACCGCGATGGTCTCCATCAGGCCGAGCTTGAGAATGATGCCGAGCGCGCCGAGCGCCCAGTTGACCGGCGCGATGTTGGCGCCGGCCCAGATCCACATCTGCTGCGGCCCGGTGGAGTCCCGGTCCGCGTCGGGAATTGGCTCGATGCTGTGAATATCAGCGCGAAGTTCGGAATCCGTCATGACATCCCCCAATACGAAGCACGCTTCGCATCGTTGCAGCATAAATCGTGCCATGGAATTGCGGAGCGGCCGAGCGGGCGGGCGTCAATGCCGGAGGTCATGCGCGTCGCGCCGGATGCGACTGCGTTTTCAAGCGCAGGCCCATCTTGCGCGTGAGTACGCTTCGGCACGTCTGGCGCGCCGGTGAGAGGCGGGCGATGTTGCTCGGCCGGGCAGCGGCACGATGATAAATTGAGCAGCCCAACTCAAAAGCGCAGCAACGGCTCCTAGTCGAATAGGGCAGCAGCGCTGTCGCGACTGGGATGGCCGGCCACGATGCGCTGCATCATGTCGATGAAAAGCGCCTGCTCCCGCTGGCTCAAATCGCCGAGCGTCGCACGATGCGCCCGCCGCGCCGCGCCCTCGATCTTGACCAGCAGCGCGGCTCCAGCTGGTGTCAGTCGGCACAGCCGGGCCCGGCGATCGTCCTTGTTCACCGCGCGCTCGACCAGATTTCGGGCGGCGAGCCGTTTCAAGGCGCCGGTCGTCGTGGTGCGATCGAGGGCGATATCGGCCGCCAAAGTGGTCTGATCGGCGGTTTCACGCACCGCCAGCGCCGAGAGCAGGCTGTATTGCAGCGGCGTGACCTCGAATTCGCCGCAGGCCTCCTGAAACAGCGCGACGTGGATCTGGTGCAGCCGGCGGATCAGATAGCCGGGCCGTTCCGACAAGGGCCAGGGGCGGTGCCTCGTCCCGCCGCGACGTGTCTTCGCCTGCCGCAATGCACACTCTCCCAAGCCGAAACCCTGCCGCGCTTAGCTCGATTCGAGTGCGCCTGCCACATCGGGATCATGGCACGATGCTTGCTTTTGTCAAAATGCGAAGCATGCTTCGTAATGTCAAAATACGAAGCATGCTTCGTAATTCGAGGGGACGAAGCCGTCGCCCGCGCAAGAAGAGGAGAGCATCATGTCCGTCACTGCCAGCTTCGACCTTCTGCTGCGAGGCGGTCGCGTGATCTGTCCGGCTTCCGGCGTCGATGGCCTCAAGGACGTCGCCATCCGCAACGGCAAGATCGCGGCGGTCGCATCCGACATTCTGCCGACCAGCGCCAGGGAGGTCGTCGACGTCGGCGGCAAGCTGGTGCTGCCCGGGCTGATCGACACCCACGCCCATGTCTATCAATATGTCTCCGGCCGCTTCGGCATGAATCCCGACATGGTCGGCGTGCAGTCGGGTGTGACGACGCTAATCGACCAGGGCGGTCCGTCCTGCATGACGCTGCCCGGCTTCCGTCACTTCATCGCGGAGCCCGCCGCCTCGCGCGTCTACGCGTTCCTGTCCGCCTATCTCGTCGGCGGACTCGAGGGGCATTTCTATCCGCAGCTCTACAGCCCCGACGGCGTCGACGTCGACGCGACCGTCAAGGCGGCGACCGCCAATCTCGACATCGTGCGCGGCATCAAGGCGCACGCCGAGATCGGCGGCTTCGCGCGCTGGGGCATCCGCGTCATCGAGATGGCGGCGGAGATCGGCAAGCGCGCCGATCTGCCGGTCTACGTGCATTTCGGCCAGCTCTGGGGCCTGCCCGAGAGCGGAGCCAACGGCGAGGATGCCGACACGATCCTGACGCGTGTCATTCCGCTCTTGCGCGAGGGCGACATTCTCGCCCATCCCTTCACGCGCCATCCCGGCGGTTTCGTCAATCGCGAGGGCGAGGTGCACCCGGTGATCCAGGCTGCGCTCGACCGCGGCCTGAAGGTCGACGTCGGTCACGGCAGCCATTTCTCCTACCGGCTCGCGAAGAAGGCGATCGCCGCCGGCATCGTTCCGACCACGCTTGGCGCCGACATTCACGGCTACAACACCCACGTGCCCGCGCCGGCCGGGACGCCCGACCAGCACGAGGACGAGGAGAATCATCCGTTCGCAGGCCAGGCCAAGTTCAGCCTGGTCCAGGCGATGAGCTCAATGATGGCCCTCGGCCTGTCGCTTGAGCAGGTGGTGCCGATGGTCACCTCCAATCCCGCCAGGATGCTGGGCCGTAGCGGGGAGATCGGTGCGCTCAAGGTCGGTATGGATGCCGATGTCTCCGTGCTCTCGGAGCAGAACGGCCGCTTCGTCCTCAAGGACAATGAGAAGAACGAGGTGATCGCCGAGCGCCTGCTGCAGCCGGCCTTCTGCCTGCGCGCCGGCACGCGCTTCGAGGCGGTCGCGCCGATCCTGCCGCAAGCTGTCGCGGCATAAGGGCGGGCGGTGAAGGAGAACGCCGGCGTGCGCAACGAGCGAGAATTTCCTTCGGGCAGGTCCGGGCAGGGCGTGGGCGCACGGCTGCCTCGGAAGGAGGACGATCGCCTGATGCGCGGCCGCGGCCAGTATGTCGGCGACATCAGGCTCGCCGGCCTCCAGGATGTCGCCTTCGTGCGCAGCCCGCTGGCGCATGCACGCATCCGCGGGATTCATGTGCCGGAACGCCATCGCGGCAGCGTGTTCACGGCGGCCGATCTCGACGGCATCAAGCCCATCCGCGCGGTCTCAGGGCTTCCCGGCTTCAAGATTTCCGAGCAGCCGGTGCTCGCCACCGGCAAGGTCCGGCAGGTCGGCGAACTCGTCGCGATGTGCCTTGCGCCGACACGCGCCGAAGCGGAGGACATCGCGGCCTCCGTGACGTTGGATCTCGAAGAGCTGCCCGCGGTCTACGACATGCTGAAGGCGCGCGAGCCCGGTTCGGCGCTGGTGCACGAGCATTGGGGCGACAATGTCTTCCTGGAGACCAATTACGAGGTCGACATCTCGGCCGCGCTGGATGCGCCGATCAAGGTAACGCGCGAGATCTCGACTGCGCGGCAGTGCATGTCGCCGCTCGAAGGCCGCGGCGTGGTCGCGACGTTCGATCCGAGGCTCGACCAGCTGACGCTGCATTCCGCAGCGCAGATGCCCCACATCACGCGCAGCGGTCTTGCCGAATGCCTCGGCATGGAGGAGGGCCAGATCCGCGTCATCTCGCCCGACGTCGGCGGCGGGTTCGGTCACAAGGGCATTTTGCTGCCCGAAGAGGTCTGCCTGTCCTGGCTGACGATGCGCTGCGGCCCCCCGGTGCGCTGGATCGAGGATCGCCGCGAGCATCTGGTCGCCAGCTCCAATTGCCGAGAGCACCATTACAGGATCACGGTATATGCCGACCGCGACGGCACGCTGCGCGGCATCGACTGCGAAGCGACCGTGGATTCCGGCGCCTACTCGTCCTATCCGTTCTCGGCCTGCCTTGAGGCCGCGCAGGTCGCGAGCATCCTGCCGGGTCCTTACAAGATGCCGGCCTATCGCTGCCGCACCTTCTCGGTCGCCACCAACAAATGCCCGATCCTGCCCTATCGCGGCGTGGCGCGCACCGGCGTCTGCTTCGCGCTGGAATTGATGCTCGACCTCGTGGCGGCGGAGGCCGGGCTGGAGCCCGGCGAGGTCCGGCTGCGCAATCTGGTGCGGCCGGAGCAGATGCCGTTCGACAACATCACAAGGAAGCATTTTGACAGCGGCGACTATCCGGAGGCGATGCGCCGCGCGCTGGCACAGATCGATATCGATGCCATACGCGGCCGCCAGCGCAAGGGTGAGGCCGACGGCCGCCGTCTCGGCGTCGGCGTCTCCATCTATTGCGAGCAGGCCGCGCACGGCACGTCCGTCTATTCCGGCTGGGGCATCCCGATGGTGCCGGGCCATGAGCAGGCTTCCGCACGATTGACGCCGGACGGCGGCCTCGAATTGCGCGTCGGCGTGCATTCGCACGGGCAGGGCATGGAGACCACGCTCGCCCAGGTCGCGCACGAGATCCTCGGCGTGGATGTCGCGAAGATCCGCGTCATCCTCGGCGACACCGCGATGACGCCCTATTCGACCGGCACCTGGGGCTCGCGCTCGATGGTGATGGCGGGTGGTGCGGTCGCGACCGCGTGCCGCGAGCTCGGCGAACGCGCCCGGCGCATCGGCGCCAAGCTGTTGCAGCATGATCCTGCTTCGGTGGTGTTGCAGAACGGCGAGGTGCGCGGCGTCAATGGCAGCGTCAGCCTGAAGGCGATCGCCCACACCTGGTACCGCCGCCCGCAGGATCTGCCGGCCGACGTCGATCCCGGCGGGCTTGAGGTGACGCAAGGCTACAAGCCGGTGCGTGACAGCGGCACCTTCAGCTACGCCGCGCATGCGGCGGTGGTCGCGATCGATCCTGATCTTGGTGAGGTCGAGATCCTCGACTACGTGATCGTCGAGGACGGCGGCGTGCTGGTCAATCCGCTCGTCGTCGACGGCCAGATCTATGGCGGCCTCGCGCAAGGCATCGGCACCGCGCTATACGAGGAGATGCCGTTCGACGCCTCCGGCCAGCCGCTGGCGACGACGCTTGCCGACTATCTGCTGCCCGGGCCGACCGAGGTTCCCGCCGCGCGTCTCGACCACATGGAGACGCCGTCGCCTTATACGCAGTTCGGCGTCAAGGGCATCGGCGAGGGCGGTGCGATCGCCCCGCCGGCCGCGATCGCCAATGCCGTCAACGACGCGCTGCGCCCGCTCGGCGTCGAGCTGATGCAGTCGCCGATCACGCCGCACCGGATCGTCGCGGCTGTGCTGGCCGCGCGCGCGGCCGAAAGGAGTGCGGCATGAAGCCCGCTCCCTTCGCCTATGAACGCCCACGCGATCTCACGGCAGCACTCTCGATGCTGGCAGCCGGCAGCGGGTCGGCCAAAATCATCGCCGGCGGCCAGTCGCTCGGGCCGATGCTCAATCTGCGGCTGGTGCAGCCGGAGCTGATCGTGGATATTTCCGGCCTTGCCGAGCTCAAGCGTGCCGAGATTTCCGGCGGCGAGCTCGTGCTCGGGGCCCTGGTCACCCATGCCGACATCGAAGACGGGCGCACGGCCGACGTGACCCGCGGCGCCATGCGCGGCGTGGCGGCCAACATCGCCTATCGCGCCGTGCGCAACCGCGGCACGATCGGCGGTTCGCTCAGCCATGCCGATCCCGCCGCGGACTGGATTTCGGCACTTGCCGCTTTGGGCGCGCGGGTGACGTTGCGCAGTCTTGCCGGTGTGCGCACGATGCCCGTCGAGACGTTCGTGGTAGGTGCGCTGGAATCTGCGCTGCACGCGGGCGAGATCGTCGAGGCGGTCCATGTGCCGGCGCGATCGGCCTCGGCGCATTGGGGCTATGCCAAGAGCTGCCGCAAGACCGGCGAGTTCGCCCATGCCATCGGCGCCGTCCTGATCGATCCCGCCGCGGCTTCGGCGCGCATCGTGATCGGCGCGATCGACACGACTCCCATCGTCATCACCGACGCCGCCGAGCTGTTCGGCGGCCGCATCGCGGCCGACTACAAGCAGCGCTTCGATGTCCGCGTTGCCGACGCTCTCCTGGCCAAGGCCGGCATCGACGACGCCGCGCAGCGCCATATCCATGTCAGCGTGTTGAAGCGCGCCGTCCAGGAGGCCGCGGCATGAGCACGATCGCGCTTCACGTCAATCGCCGCGCTGTGGAGCTGTCGGCTGAGCCGCGTACCAGCCTTGCGGATTTCGTTCGCGACAAGCTCGACCTGACCGGCACCCATCTCGGCTGCGAGCACGGCGTCTGCGGCGCCTGCACCGTGCTGCTCGACGGTGTGCCGGCGCGCTCCTGCATCACCTATGCGGCGGCCTGCGAGGGCGCCGATGTCACCACGATCGAGGGCCTCGACGAGGACGAGGTTACGACCGAGCTGCGTGCCGCCTTCACCCGCGAGCATGCGCTGCAATGCGGCTATTGCACGCCGGGGATGCTGGTCTCCGCCCGCGACCTCGTGCTGCGCCTGCCCGATGCCGACGAGCGGCGCATTCGCGTCGGTCTCAGCGGCAATCTCTGCCGCTGCACCGGCTATGTCGGCATCGTGCGCGCGGTGCAGTCCGTGATCGAGGCGAGGCGCGCGCGCAAGATCGCGCCGCTGGCCGATGGCGGCAGGACCGTCCTTGGTCCGGCCGGCTCGGGGCGCGCTCAATCCGGCCGATACGACCCGCAGCCTGCGCACACGGTGGCGGCTCCGGCGTCCGAGAGCGTCGCGCGCGGCACCATTCCCGATTTCACCCCGGCGACCGTTCTCGGCCAGTGTTTCACGCTGCCGCATCCGCCGGTAAAGGTGTTTGCGATGTTTGAGGATATCGCCGCCATTGCATCTTGCCTCCCAGGCGTATCGCTGACATCGGCGCCGACGCCGGAGCGCGTGCAGGGGGCAATCCGCGTCAAGCTCGGGCCGATCACCGCGGCCTTCGAAGGCGCCGCGCGCGTCGAGCGTGATCCCGACACACTGTCCGGACGCATCGTCGGCATCGGCACCGACCCGCGCAGCCGCTCGGCGACGCAAGGCGAGATCCGTTACCGCCTGCTTCCGCTCGACGGCGGCGCCGCGACGGCCGTCGAACTGTCGATCGGCTACACGCTGACGGGAATGCTGGCCCAGGTCGGCCGTCCCGGCCTGGTGCGCGATCTCGCCAAACGCCTGGTCGCGGACTTCGCCGCCAATCTCGATCGCCGGATGTCCGGCCTCACGCCCGGGCCGGGGACGCCGGCGGAGCTGAGCTTCTGGTCGATTGCGTCGGACGTATTGCGCGCGTGGCTTGCCCGCATCTTTGGGAACCGAAGCGGAGCGGGGTGACGGTGTGCTTGTACACCGGGAGTGACGAAGCCTGGACTGACTTAAGACATCAACAGCGTTGGATTTGGAGAGACAACATGACACGAGCATTCGAATTGGTTCGGACAATCGCGCTGGCGACGACCCTGATCGGCGGCACGGCCGGGGCGCAGACCATCAAGATCGGCGTCAACGAGCCGCTTACCGGTGCGTTCGCGGCGTCAGGCACTTACGTCGTCAACGGCGCCAAGATCGCCGCCGACGAGATCAACGCCAAGGGCGGCATCCTCGGCAAGAAGATCGAACTCGTAGTCGAGGACAACAAGAGCAACCCGACGGAAGCTGCTGCTGTCGCCGAGAAGCTGATCACCAGCGACAAGGTGCCGGTGCTGATGGGCGCCTGGGGCTCGAGCCTGACGCTCGCGGTGATGCCGAAGCTGATGGAGTATGAGACGCCGATGGTGGTGGAGACCTCGTCCTCGGGCAAGATCACGACGACGGGCAATCCCTTCATCTTCCGCATCTCGCCGCCCTCGGCGATCGAGGCTGCGGCGTTCAAGGGTATCGTCGACAAGCTCGCGCTGAAGAAGGTCGACTTCCTCGTCATCAACAACGACTGGGGCCGCGGCACTGCCGAGGATTTCAGCAAGATGATGAAGGAGAAGGGCATCAGCATCGGCCTGGTCGAGACCATGGACCAGGGCGCGCAGGACATGAGCGCGCAGCTCTCCAAGATCAAGAGCTCGGATTCCGAGACGGTCATCGTCACCACCGCCGTGGATCAGCTGACCCTGATCTTCAAGCAGGCCGCGGCGCTGGGCCTGAAGAAGCGCATCATCACCACCGGCGGCTCGCAGAACCCGGACCAGATCATCGCCCAGGCGGGAGCTGCCGCTAACGGCACCATGCATCTGACCACGTTCCTGCCCTGGTTCCCGGACAAGACGCCGAACCCGGAAGCCACGAGCTATTTCATCGCGGAATGGAAGAAGCGCGGCTTCGACTTCGCCGGCTGCACCGAAAGCTTCCGCGGTTATGATGGCATCCGCACCGTGGCGGCGGCGATCGAGAAGGCCGGAAAGGCCGAGCCTGCGGCGATCAAGGCGGCGTTCTGGGACATCAAGGTGAAGGGCCTCAACGGCGACATCGTGTTCCGCAAGTCCGGCCCCGAGGGCAAGGAGAGCGGACAGAGCCAGCCGAACGTCTATCTGATCGAGATCGCCGACGGCAAGATCGAGATGAAGACGCTTTAAATCACTGGCAGGGCAATCGCATATGGTGACGTCTCCCATGCGGCGCATCCTTCGAGACGCCCGCCTCCGGCGGGCCCTCAGGATGAGGGCGGCGTATGTGGCGGCTGATTTGGCAGGCACCGGTGCCGCTTAGCCTCATCCTGAGGGACCGCGAAGCGGTCGTCTCGAAGGACGAGGCGCGCGCTCGGTCTTTCAAGAAAGCCATATGCGATAGCCCTAACTTACCACGCGTGACTCGGGAACGGTCTTGAGCGAATTCCTCCAGCATCTGATCAACATGCTCGTGCTCGGCGGCACCTATGCGCTGCTGGGCATCGGGCTGACCTTGATCTTCGGCATCATGAACGTCGTGAACTTCACGCATGGCGTGCTGTACACGTTCGGCGCCTACATCATGTTCATCGTGGTGCAGCAGCTCGGGCTGAACTTCTTCCTCGCTTTGCCCGTGGCCGTGCTGGCCGGATGGCTGCTGGGTGCGGCGATCGAATTGACCTTGCTGCGGCCGCTGCGCGGCTCCGACATCGACACCACCATGCTGGTGATGATCGGCGCCTGGATCGCGATGCAGTCGGGCACGCTGTGGATCTGGGGCGGGGTCGCCAAATCGGTGACGACGCCGTTTCCCGAGGCGCCGCTGGTGCTCGGACCGGTGTCGGTCTCCTGGCTGCGGCTGTTCGTTCTCGCCGCCGCGGCCCTCTTGATCCTCGTGACGTATCTCCTGATCAACAAGACCAGCCTCGGCCGCGCGATGCGGGCGACGTTCCAGGACCACGACACGGCTTCGCTGATGGGCGTCAATGTCGACATGATCTACACCTCGACCTTCGCGATCGGCTCCAGCCTGGCGGCCGCCGCGGGCGCGCTGCTCGGGCCGGTCTACGTGATCTTCCCGCAAATGGGCGATCTCGCCGCGGTGAAGGCCTTCGCCATCGTCATCCTCGGCGGCCTCGGCAACATCACGGGCGCCGTGATCGGCGGCTTCATCCTGGCGCTCGCCGAGGAGCTCGGCGCCGGCTACGTCTCGTCCGGCTATCGCGATGCCATGGGCTTCCTGATCATCATCGCGGTGCTGATCTTCCGGCCGACCGGCCTGTTCGCGCGCGCGGAGCGCGTCGGATGAGGACCGCCATCACCATTCTCGCCGTCGCCGCGCTTGCCTCGGTCCCGCTCTGGCTGCGCGATCCCTATCTCCTGAATGCGCTGATCACGACCGGGATCTTCGTCATCGGCGCAATGAGCCTCAATTTGCTGCTCGGCTTCACCGGCCAGCTGAGCCTCGGTCACATCGCCTTCTTCGGCATCGGCGCCTATGTCAGCGCGCTGACGTCGCTCGGTTTCGACGTCGGCCTGCCCGGAGACGTCCGCCTGGTCCACGCGCCCTGGCCGCCGATCGCGGGCTTCGTGCTTGCGATCCTGGTCGCCGGATTGTGTGGCTATTTCGTCGGGCTGCTCTCGTTCCGCGTTCGCGGCGCCTATTTCGTCATCGTGACGATCTCCTTCGCCGAGGTCGTCCGGCTGGTCGCGCTGAACTGGGTCGAGCTGACGCAGGGGCCGCTGGCGCTGACCAACATTCCCTCGATCGCGCTGCCATTGCCGGGCCTTGGCGAGCTGACGCTGCGCACCAAGCTGCAGAACTACTATCTCGTGCTGGTCGTCGCGCTCATCGCCTATCTCCTGATCGCGCGCCTCGTTCATTCGCATTTCGGCCGCGCGATGCGCGGGCTGATGGAGAACGAGACGCTGGCGGTCTCCGTCGGCATCGACGTGACCAGGACGCTGACGATCGCGGCGGTGATCTCGGCGGCGATCGCGGGTGCGGCCGGCAGCCTCTATGCGCACTACATCCGGATCATCGATCCCGAAGTATTCGCCTTCATCAACACCGTCACCATGGTGATCATGGTGATCAGCGGCGGCAAAGGTTCGCTGGCTGGGCCCGTCGTCGGCGGCCTGATCTTCGGGCTGCTTCCCGTCGCGCTGCGGCCGGTCATGGCGCCGGAAGCGCAGTGGATCGCTTATGGTGGCGTGCTGATCGCCATCCTGTTCATGCTCCCGCGTGGCATCGTGCCGTCGCTCGCGCAGCGATTTAGGCGGCGACGGAACGGACGTACGGCGCTGTCGCCCGTCGCTCTGGCCGAGACCGCTGCGAAGGAGCCGGCGTGATGACGGCGCGCAGCACTGCCATGACGATCGATCAGGTGGCGGTCCGCTTTGGCGGCCTGGTCGCAATCTCCGACATGAGTTTTACGGTCGGGGAGGGCGAGATCGTCAGCCTGATCGGGCCGAACGGCGCCGGCAAGACCACCGCCTTCAACGTCATGACCGGCTTCCTGACGCCGAGCGCCGGCCGCGTGACCTATCGCAACACTGCGCTCGCCGGTTTGAAGCCGCACCAGATCGCCGATCTCGGCCTGATCCGCACCTTCCAGCGCACCAGCGTATTCCCCAACGACACCGTCTACGACAATCTCCTGATCGGCCTGCATCGCCAAGGCCGGGTGCGGCTGCTCGATGCCATCCTCGGCCTGCCCGGCGCCCGCGCCTCCGAGCGCCGGCTGCGGCAGCGGGCGAGCGAGCTGCTCGAATGGGTCGGTCTCGAACGCCGTGCGCACGATGCGGCCGGCTCGCTGTCCTATGGCGAGCAGCGCCTGGTCGGCGTCGCGCTGGCGCTCGCGGCCGAACCGTCGATGCTGCTGCTCGACGAGCCCGTCTCCGGCATGAACGCCTCGGAGACGCACCGCTTCGTCGAGCTGATCCGCAGTATCCGCGACCGCGGCAGAGCTGGCCCCGCAAATTCGGACAGTAGCTTGAGTGGATTTTCTGCCTGACAGCGGCGAGGATTCTTGCTGCGAATCAGGAGCGAAGATGACGAAGAAGAGCCGCCGGACGCATTCTCCGGCATTCAAGGCGAAGGTTGCTTTGGCTGCGGTCAAAGGCGACAAGACACTGGCGGAGCTGGCGCAACTGTTTGATGTTCATCCGAACCCAGATCACGATCTGGAAAAACCAGCTCCTGGAAGGCGCCGCCGGCGTGTTTGGGCATGACAAGACATCGGCCGAGACGCCGGTCGATTTGAAGGCGTTACATGCCAAGATCGGCGAGCTGGCGTTGGAAAACGATTTTTTGTCCGGCGCGCTCACCAAGGCGGGCCTGCTGAGCGCAAAGCGATGATCGACCGCGATCATGATCTTTCTATCGTGCGCCAGGCGAAGGTCCTGAAGCTGGCTCGCAGCACGGTCTACTATGAACCTCGGCCAGTTTCGGCCGAGGACCTTGCCTTGATGCGTCGGCTCGATGAGCTGCATCTCGATTATCCCTTCGCGGGAGCGCGTATGCTGCGATCGTTGCTGCGGCGGGAGGGCGTATACGCCGGTCGCCGCCACATCGCGACGCTGATGAAGCGCATGGGGATCGAGGCGGTCTATCGTCGCCCGAACACGAGCAAGCCGGCTCCGGGTCACAAGATCTACCCGTACCTGTTGCGCGGATTGAAGATCGAGCGGCCCGACCATGCGTGGGCAATGGACATCACCTACATTCCGATGCGGCGTGGCTTCGTCTATCTCGCGGCGGTCGTCGATGTGTTCAGCCGACGGGTCCTGGCCCATCGCGTCTCGATCACAATGGAGGCGGCCTTCTGCGTCGAAGCGGTCCAGGAGGCGTTGGCGAAGCACGGCAGGCCCGAGATTTTCAACACGGATCAGGGCAGCCAGTTCACCAGCCTCGAGTTCACCGATGTGCTGCTGGACGCGAAGATCGCCATCAGCATGGACGGCAAGGGCGCCTGGCGCGACAACGTGTTTGTCGAGCGGCTCTGGCGCACGGTCAAATACGAAGAAGTATATCTCCGCGCCTACGACAGCGTGTCCGAGGCGCGAGCGTCAATTGCCAAGTATCTGGCCTTCTACAATCAGGGACGCCCTCACTCGAGCCTTGACGGGCGCACGCCCGACGAGGCTTACTTCGGCACGCAAGCTATGGTGATGGCCGCATGACCGTCGCCGACGGTTTTGTCGTCGCTCTGGTCGGGCTACGCCCTCCCGACGCAACGACAAAACCGTAAAGCCCCGCGTTCAGCATAACCCGGCAGGAATCCACTTAAATCCAGCGGGGCGCTGTCCAAACAACCGGGGCCAGCTCTGTTCGCTACATCACACAGGGCAATGGCTCGTCCGTCGGCCTGGCGCTCGAGGATTTCGTCACGAAGTACAACACGCGCAATCCCGGCAAGGAAGTGCTCTACTTCAACTATGCGGCCGTCGATCCGGCCATGACCAACGAGAAGTGCAGCTACTGGCATTTCCGCTGGGATGCCAGCTCCGACATCAAGATGGAGGCGCTGACGAACTACATCAAGGACGTCGCTTCGATCAAGAAGGTGTACCTGATCAACCAGGACTATTCGTTTGGTCAGTCGGTACGCAGCGATGCGCGCAAGATGTTGACGGCGAAGCGGCCTGATGTCCAGATTGTCGGCGACGAACTGCATCCGCTGCTGAAGGTCACGGATTTCTCGCCCTACATCGCCAAGATCAAGGCTTCGGGTGCCGACAGCGTCATTACAGGCAACTGGGGGCAGGACATCGCGCTGCTGCTCAAGGCCGCCGCCGATGCTGGTCTGAAGGTCAATTGGTACACTTACTATGCCGGTGGCGCCGGTGGGCCGACCGCGATCAAGCAGACGGGTCTCGACCATCAGGTATTCCAGCTAACGGAAGGTTTTGCCAATTCGGGCCACCAGCCCGCGATGGATTACGAGAAGGCCTTCCGTGCCAAGGTCAACATGTCGCTTTGGTATCCGCGTGCGGTCAACGAGATGCGCATGTTCAAGGCCGCGGCCGAGAAGGCCAACTCGGTTGAGCCCGTGAAGGTGGGGGCGGCGCTCGAGGACCTGAAGTTCGAGGTCCTGGATGGCGGTACCGGCTTCATGCGCAAGGACGACCATCAGTTCTTCCAGCCAATCTACATCTCCTCCTTCGGCAAGCTTGCCGCGAACGAGCCGTTCGACGAGGAGAACACCGGCTGGGGCTGGCACCTGGTCAGCAAGGTCGATACCCCGCAGGCCATGGTCTCCACGACCTGCAAGATGGCGCGACCGTAAAGGCCACACACGCCGCCGGCCCGCGGCACTCTCGTCGCGGGCAGGCGGCGGCCGAAATGCTTCCTGGATGGAAACCGGGGCCCTGCCTCGGATAGTTCACGAGTACGCTGTGCTAGAACTCATTGTCATTTCGACCCTGAACGGTGTGCTGTTCGGCATGCTGCTGTTTCTGCTGTCGAGCGGGCTAACGGTCATCTTCAGCATGATGGGCGTGCTCAACTTCGCCCATGCCAGCTTCTACATGCTCGGCGCCTTCTTCGGCTTTCAATTGACGAAATGGATCGGGTTCTGGCCGGCTTTCGTGCTCGCCCCGCTCCTGGTCGGCGCGATCGGCATGGCGGTCGAGCGCTACGGACTGCGCAACACGCACAAGCATGGCCATGTCGCGGAATTGCTGCTGACCTTTGGCCTCGCATTCGCGATCGAAGAGATCGTCGCAATGATCTGGGGCAGGAGCCCGGTCGACTATCGCGTGCCGACGCTGCTTGACTTCCCGGCCTTCACGATCTTCTCCACCAACTATCCCGCCTACAAGATATTCATGCTCGCGGTATCGGTGGTCATCTTCGTCGCGCTCCTGCTGGTGCTGCGGCGTACCAGGGTCGGCCTGATCGTGCAGGCGGCGCTGACGCATCCTCACATGGTCGGACACCTCGGCCACAATGTGGGGCGCGTGTTCATGGTGGTGTTTGGCGTGGGCAGCGCGCTGGCAGGCCTTGCCGGTGTCATTGCGGGACCGGCGCTGGTGACGCAGTCCGACATGGCGGCCGCGCTCGGGCCGATCCTGTTCGTGGTCATCGTGTTCGGCGGCCTCGGCTCCTTGCCCGGCGCCTTCGTCGCCTCGCTCGTCATTGGCCTGGTGCAGACTTTTGCAGTGGCGTTGAATGGCTCGCTGGCCAGCGTCTTCGGTCCGCTCGATTCAGCGGGGGGACCTTCCGCTCTTTCCGACATCTGGAACGTCACAATCGCACAGGTCGCGCCGATCATTCCTTATCTTCTGCTGGTCATCATCCTGATTGTTCGCCCCATGGGCCTGATGGGGACCCGCAGCGAACGCGGCCGGCGAGAACCTGCGCTTCTACGGTGTCTGGCTGGCCGGCGTGGTCGCCCTCATCGTGCTGCCGCTGGTGTTCTCGTCCGGCGGCTCCCTCACGTCCTTCAGCCTGATCGGGATCGCGATCGTGTTCGCGCTCTCTTACAACATCCTGCTTGGACAGACCGGATTGTTGTCGTTCGGCCATGCCGTGCACTACGGTCTCGGCGGCTTCACGGCCTGCCATGTGATGAACGCGATCGTCTCCCACGGCTGGCCGATCCCGCTTCCGTTCGTCCCATTGTTCGGCGGCCTCGGTGGCCTCGGGTTCGCCATCCTCGTCGGCTGGCTCATGACCAAGCGTGCCGGCACCGTGTTCGCCATGATCTCGCTGGGCATCGGCGAGCTGGTGGCGTCTTCGTCTCTGATCCTCCGGTCGGTCTTCGGCGGCGAAGCCGGCATCACGACGGACCGCACAGCGCTGCCGCGCATGTTCGGCTGGACCTTCGGGCCGCAGATCCAGGTCTATTATCTGATCGCGTTCTGGCTAGTGGTCGCGGCGATCGCGATGTACGCGCTGACCCGAACCCCGCTGGGGCGGATCAGCAATGCCGTCCGTGACAATCCCGAGCGCGTCCAGTTCATCGGCTACGATCCTCACGTGGTCCGTTATCTCGCCTATTGCTTTGCAGGATTCTTCGCCGGCATCGCCGGGGGGCTTGCCGCGATCAGCTTCGAGATCGCGAACTCGGCCTATCTCGGCGCGATCCAGTCCGGCCTGGTGCTGTTCGCAACCTTCATCGGCGGTACCGCCTATTTCTTCGGGCCCATTCTCGGCGCGATCCTGGTGACGTATCTGCAGCTCGGGCTGACCAGCGTCACCAGCGTCTGGCAGCTCTATTTCGGCATCATCTTCATCGGCATCGTGATGTTCTCGCCCGGCGGCATCGCCGGGCTCGTGATGATGCACCGGCCGCTCCTTCGCGCGGGAACGTTATGGACGGTGATTCCGTCCTATATCGTCGCGATCGTGCCGACCGTGGCGCTCGGTTGCGGTGTCATTCTGGTGATCGAGACGATTGCGCGTCATTCCGGCGGGGATCAACCTGTTCGGCGTTGCCTTCAATCCCAAGTCGCCAGCCACCTGGATTGCCGCAGCGGTTCTCGTGGCCGGTGGTTTCGTCATCGCGCGATTGACGTGGCGGCGGATTGGCGAAGCATGGGATCGGGCGGCCATGGTCGCGCGCGATCGGGGGTATCTGGCATGACTGCAGCCATCGAAGTCCGCGCCGTCGAGAAGCGCTTCGGCAACGTTGGCATCATTCGCGACCTGAACCTCAGCATCGCGCAGGGCGAACGGCACGCCATCATCGGTCCGAACGGCGCGGGGAAGTCGACGACGTTCAATCTGATCAGTGGGCATATCAAGCCGACTTCGGGCGAGGTTCGGCTCAATGGCGACGTGATCTCCGGCCTGCAGCCGTTCGAGATCAACCGGCGGGGGCTGTCGCGCTCGTTCCAGGTCACCAACGTGTTCGCCCGCATGACGGTCTGGGAAAACGTCCGCTGCGCGGTGCTGTGGGCGACCGGGCATCGCTACGCGTTCTGGAAGAACGTGGACAGCCTGCCTGAGGTGCGCGAGCGGACGGCGCGGATTCTCGAGGACATTCACCTCACGCACCGCCGCGACGTCCCGGCCGGCCTGTTGACATATGCCGAGCAGCGCGAGCTGGAGATCGGCATCACGATCGCAGGGGGCGCTACCGTCGTCATGCTCGATGAGCCGACCGCTGGAATGAGCCACGCCGAGACGGAGCGCGCGGTGTCGTTGATCCGGCGCTTGACCGAAGGGCGAACGCTGGTCATCGTCGAACACGACATGAGCGTCGTGTTTGGCCTTGCCGACCGCATCTCGGTGCTGGTTTACGGTCATATCATCGCCTCCGGCACTCCCGAGGAGATCCGGCGCGATCCGAAGGTCAGGGAAGCCTATCTTGGCGAGGAGGCACACTGATGCTCGAAGTCAGGAGCCTCCACGCCTATTACGGCAAGAGCCACATTCTCCAGGGCGTTGACCTCGATGTCGCTGCCGGCGAAGTGGTGAGCCTGCTCGGCCGCAACGGTGTCGGGCGTTCGACCACGGTCAAGGCGATCATGGGCGAGGTCGTTCCGCAGGGCACGATCCGCTTCAAGGGCAAGGACATTGCGGGCCTGCCGAGCTACAAGATCGCACGCCTCGGGCTCGGCTACGTTCCCGAACATCGCGATATCTTTCCGAGCTTGACGGTGCGACAGAATCTTCTGCTCGGCATCAAGGACACGCGACGGCCGGGCAAATGGCGGCTGCAGGACATGCTCGACATGTTTCCCAATCTCGCCGCGCGCGCCGACGCGCCTGCTGGGGTCCTCTCCGGCGGCGAGAAGCAGATGTTGACGACGTGCCGCACGTTGATGGGCGATCCTGATCTCATCATGATCGACGAGCCGACGGAGGGTCTCGCGCCGCTGATCGTGCAACAGGTGGGAGATCTCATCGTCCGCATCGCGCAAGCCGGGGTCGCGATCCTGCTCGTCGAGCAGAAGCTATCGATCGCGATGCGCATCTCGAAGCGCGTCTACATCATGGGACACGGTCGCGTGGTTTTTGAAGGCACGCCAGACCAACTCAGGGCGAACGCGGCGGTTCGCCAGGAGTGGCTCGAGGTTTGAACTTTGTGAGACGGACCGTTCAACGGGTGCAACCGCGCACACGTCCCGAGTTCGGCTGCAGCTCTCGCAATCCATGAACCTTCGGAATTTGATGATGGCAGCTCCCTACGTTCCTCAACTGGCCATGTATCGTCAATGGCTCGGGGATACGCGCGGCCTTGTCTTCTCGAGCTACGAAGAGATGCGGCAATGGTCGGTGCGCGATCTCGACGGGTTCTGGCGCAGCGTTTGGGACTATTACGATCTGCAATCGCCGACGCCGTTTGCCGCCGTGATCACCGAGCGCAAAATGCCGAGTGCGGTGTGGTTTCCCGGCGCGCAGGTGAATTACGCCAGGCAGGTGTTCCGGCATGTCGCGGCGGCAGACGCAGCCGGGCTGCCCGCCATCGTCAGCGGCGGTGAGGACGGCAGTCTCACGGAGACGAGCTGGCCGGAGCTGCGGCGCAAGGCAGCGGCGCTCGCGCTCGATCTGAAGGACAAGGGCGTGCGCCCCGGCGACCGCGTCGCGGCCTATCTGCCGAACATCCCCGAGACCATCGTTGCGTTCCTGGCGACAGCCAGCATCGGTGCAATCTGGAGCGTCTGCGCGCCCGACATGGCGGCGCCTGCGGTGATCGACCGCTTCAAGCAGATCGAACCGAAGGTGCTGATCGCCTGCGACGCCGTCACTTATGCCGGCCGGCGGCATGACCGTCGCGACGTCGTCGGCGAGCTCAGGCGGTCCCTGCCGACCGTCGAGCACGTCATCCTGCACAGCGAAGCCGGCGCAGCTGCGGCACCGGACGCGCTGCTCTCCGACATTCTCGCCAGAACGGGCGCGGCAATCGATGCCTTCGAGCCGATCTGGCTGCCGTTCGATCATCCGCTTTGGATCGTCTATTCCAGCGGCACGACCGGCCTGCCGAAGCCGATCGTACACGGCCATGGCGCCATCGTCGTCGTGGCGCTCGCGCTTCTGGGGCTGCACAACGACATCGGCTGTTCCTATCACCAGAATTCCTTCGGCGAGCGCTATCACTGGTACAGCTCGACCGGCTGGATCATGTGGAACAGCCAGGTCGGCGGCCTGCTCAGCGGGACCACATGCTGCATCTTCGACGGCAGCCCGGCCGGCGCGAAGGACAAGCCGGACTGGACCACGCTGTGGCGCTTCGTCGCGCAATCGAAGTCGACTTTCTTCGGGGCAGGCGCGGCGTTCTTCGCGAACTGCGCCAAGGCCGAGATCGACCTTGCTGCCGCTGGCGATCTTTCGCAGCTGCGTTGCCTCGGCTCGACCGGCTCGCCCCTCAGCGCCGACACGCAAGCCTGGTTCAACGCGCGCTTCGCTGCGTTGTCGAAGACGAACGGCAGCAAGGCGCAGGCCGACATCTGGTGGGCGAACATTTCTGGCGGGACCGATTTCGCTGGCGCCTTCATCGGCGGCAACCGCGAGCTGCCGCAGACGCCGGGCGCCATGCAGTGCCGGCTGCTGGGCGCGGCCGTGGAAGCTTTCAACGAACAGGGGCAGGCCGTCATCGACGAGGTCGGCGAGCTCGTCTGTACTGAGCCGATGCCGTCGATGCCGCTCTATTTTTGGAACGACGAGGGTGGAGTGCGCTATCGCGCGAGCTATTTCGAAATCTATCCGGACGATCTCGACGGTAGCGGGCGCGGTCCGGCGTGGCGGCACGGCGACTGGCTCAAGGTCAATCCGGATGGCTCCTGTATCATCTATGGCCGCAGTGATGCCACCATCAACCGGCACGGCCTGCGCATGGGTACGAGCGAGCTTTATTCCGCGATCGAGTCGCTGCCCGAGGTGCTCGACTCCCTCGTCGTGGATCTCGAATATCTCGGCCGCGACAGCTACATGCCGCTGTTCGTCGTGTTGCGCGACGGCATTGCGCTCGATGCGGCGATGCAGGCGAAGATCAACAAGGCGATCGAGTCTAGCCTGTCACGGCGCTTTCTGCCGAACGAGATTTTCGCCGTCGCCGAGATTCCGCGGACGCTGTCCGGCAAGAAGCAGGAGCTGCCGATCAAGAAGCTGCTGCTCGGCCAGTCCGTGGAGAAGGTCATCAACAGGGAGGCGATGGCCAATCCCGGCTGTCTGGATTGGTATCTCGATTTCGCAGCGATGCACCTGAAGAAGGTCGCAGGAGCGGCTTGACCGCGATGGGCACGGCATCTGCCGTCCGACCACTGCGCAGGCATGCCGAGGAGTGGCTCCACCCGTAGGCTGCTGTGTGGTCTTCGCGCGCACAGTTCGAGCGATCCGGGCCGCGAGCTTGCGTGGTCCGGACCTGTCGGCGCGGTGCGCGCGGAGCTAGTCTAGCTGCAGCTCAGCGGCAAGGGTTGGCCCGGATGCAGCTCATACCAGTCGTAGCAATCCGGATAGCCGTAGAATCCATATCCGGACCGGAAGCGGTCAAAACGGTGAAACGCGTGCTGCCGGAGGCCGCGGGTTGCGACGTGATCGCCGAAGCCGAGGTGCTCGCCGCCCAATCGGGCTCCGCCGCCGAATCCGCCGGCATGTCCCATGCCACCGAAATGCGCGCCGCCAAAGCCCATATGTCCGCCACCGAAGCCACCGCCGCCGTGGCCACCACCACCGCCGCCATGTGCCTCGGCCGTTCCGACCGCCAGCGCTGAGGCAAGCGCCGCTGCCGCCATGATCATCAATGCTCGTTTCATGAGGGACTCCTTTCGTGTCCGGATGCCCGGCGGCCGATGCCCCCGTGGGTCGGTCAAAATCCCCCGGGTATGGTCACTTGAAACTCCCCCACCTGATGATCGCCGTCAGCGCCGCTGAACAGCAGTAGCCGGTCAGGCAGGACGTTTATGTTCGACCCCTTTAGCCAGCAAGGGGCCGGGGAGTTGAACGTCTTGAAGCGACATCTGCAAAGCACCGTACTTACATTACTTGATCGCAACACCAGCCAGCGCGAGATTCACCGGCTGACGGGTGTCGATCGCAAGACGATCCGGCGTTATCAGGCGCTGCGGGCCGGTGCGGAGGCAAATTCCCCCGGGGAAGTGACCACCGGCTCGGTGAGCGCGGACGGCCAAATTCCTCCACCCCGACCACCGGCTTTTGGGACATCGGAAGCGACGGTCACCAGCAGCCTGGCCCGTTCGGCTTGCGAAGCGCATCGGACGTGGATCGAAGAACAGGTCCGGCTGAAGCGGAACGCGCAGGCGATTTACCAGGACCTGGTTGATCAATTTGGCTTTCCGTCCAGCTACCAGAGTGTCAAGCGGTTTGTGCGCCGGTTGCGGCACGCTGATCCTGAGCAGTTTGATCGTCTTGAGTTCCTCCCCGGCGAGGAAGCTCAGGTCGACTATGGCGAGGGCGCGCCGACGGTTGATCCGAAGAGCGGGCGGTACCGTCGTCCCCGCCTGTTCGTGATGACGCTACGCTACTCGCGGCGCAGCTTCCGGCGGGTAGTCTGGAAGTCCAGCCAACAAGTCTGGGCGCAGCTCCACGAAGAGGCGTTCCGGTATTTTGGCGGGGTCCCCAGCTATGTCGTGCTCGACAACCTGAAGGAAGGCGTCCTCAAGCCGGATTTGTACGAGCCCCAGCTCAACCCGATTTACAGCGCGATGCTGGCTCATTACGCCGTGGTCGCCGATCCCGCGCGCGTGGCCGATCCAAATCGGAAAGGATGCGTCGAGAATGCGATTCAACATACCCAGGGCACTGCGCTGGCCGGACGGCGCTTCGAGACGCTGGAGGCGCAAAACGAGTTCTTGAGGCACTGGGAGGAGAACTGGGCTTCCAAACGCATCCACGGCAGCACGCGCCGTCAGGTCGAGGCGATGTTCCAGGAAGAGAAGCCGCACCTGCGGCCGCTGCCTGTCGCTCCCTTCCGCATCTTCACCGAAGTCGTCCGGACTGTCTGCGACGACACCACCGTACGCGTCGACAACAGCTATTACGCCGCGCGGCCCGCGCCGATCGGCAGCCAGGTCGTCGTGCGCATCTACACCACCACGATCGAGATCCGTGATCGCCACACCCGTGCGCTGCTGCGTGTTCATTCCCGGATGGCGCACCCCGGTTCTGTCGTCCTGCCGACCAGCGAACGGCCGTTCAACCCGTCGCGGCAAACCGCCGTGCTGCTGGCGAGCGCCGAGCGCATCGGACCGCAGACCAGGGCCTTGTGCCAGCAGGTGTTCGACACCGAAGGGCGCCCCGGACAGCGCGCGATGTGGGGCATTGTCGGGCTGGGCCGGAAGTATCCGGCGCGGCTGGTCGAGCAGGCCTGCGCGCACGCCATCGACAACCGCATCTACCGCTACAAGCACGTGCGTGCGACCGTCGAGCGGTTGTTCGAACAGGCGATCGAGCAGGTTGGAGTGACGCCACAGCCGGCATCGCCGCTCACCCAGGATCATCCGCTGATCCGTACCCCCGCGGAATACGGCGACCTCTTCAGCCGCGCTGTGCGGCGCGACGCCGACGACAATGGTCGGCAGGCCGAGGCTCACGACGATCACGCCACGGCAATCCGCGCTCGTGTCCCCTGCGCAACCCCGGCCAACTCCGGCGCCACGAGCGCTCCCGCTGCACCTTCTCACCTTAAACTGGAGACCTAGCCACATGATGACCATGCCGGAAATTGAGCGTTGCCTACGACAGCTGCGCCTGTCGGGTGTCCGCGACACGCTGCAGACGCGCGTGCTCCAGGCGCAGGGCGCCAACCAGCCCTTCCTCGAGACCTTCTCCCTTATCCTGCAGGATGAACTGGACCGTCGTCAGTCCCGTCTTATCGAGCGGCGATACCAGCAATCCGGGCTCGACGAAAAGCTGACGCTCGCCGAGTTCGACTGGTCCTTCAATCCCAAACTGCCACGTCAGACCTGCTTCCAGCTCCACACCCTGGCGTTCATTGCCGCTGGCGAGAACGCTCTGCTTGTTGGCAAACCTGGCACCGGGAAGTCGCACATCGCCAAGGCGATTGCCTATCAGGCGATCCTGCAAAGCCACAAGGTCCAGTATCTTGAGACCGACGACTTCTTCCACCGCTACGCCCTGAACTCTCCGGCACAACGCGAGGTCCGGCTGCGAACCATCATCGACTGCGATCTCCTCGTGCTGGACGATCTATTCCTCGCACGCGCCATCCCCGACGACGCCGGCACTTTGCTGCAGACCCTGATCCATCAGCGTTACAAACTGCGCCGCAGCGTCATCGTCACCTCCAATCGCGTCGTGCAGGATTGGGGGCATACCTTGGGGACAACACTATGAGCACGACGATCCTCGATCGCCTTATGCATCATTGCCATCTGCTTGAGTTCGACGGACGCAGCTATCGGCTCAAAGAAGCCGCTGAAGCTCTTGCCCGGGAAACAAACTCAAACTAACAGTCCCTTGTCCTGCCTCGCGGGTGGAGGAATTTGACTGACCACACCCGGAGGAATTTGAAGTGACCCGCGGGGACGTCCTCGACGCAAGCAGTCTGGCGCAGTGCGGCGATCTTGAGGCGCGTGGTGAGCCGCCTGGTGTCGCGTTCGGCGGCTTCGCGGTCGACCAACAGGCCGATGCGATCTTCGAACGGCAGGGCTTCGAGATCGGGCGATCGGCGCTGCTCCTCGAAGGCCTTGGCCATTCCGGTCAGGCCAAGCTCGATCAGCCGTTCGTGGGTTGGGTGGTTAAGCATGCCGGGTCTCTCCTTGCTTCAGTGGAAGTAGTCGCGTCCGCGGATGTTGCCGTGGCGCAGGGGCTGGTGCTCGAAAGATTCGTCGAAGAACGTGCGATCGAGGCCGTTCTGGAGGATCGATCTAATCGAGGCGACGGAGCGCGCCTTGATGAGGATGCCCCTCCGGCAGGCTGCGTCGAGGCGTTCGGCGCCGTAGCTTTTGACGAGCGCCAGAATGCCAAGGCAGGTTCGAAAGCCTTGTTCTGGATGGGGGCGGGCGTCGATCACGGCCTGGAAAAACGCTGCTGTCGAAGGACCGATCCGCTCGCCGGCGGCGATCACCGCGGCGGGGGTCCATTTGCCGTAGCGGCGATGGGCGCTGGGCATGTGGTCGGCGATGGTGGTGTGTCCGCGTCGGTTGGGCGCGCGGGCATGGCTGGCGATCCGCTGGCCCTTGTGGAAGATCTCGACCGTCCGATCGTCGATACGGGCATCGACCAGCTCGCCAATCAGACGATACGGCGCGGAGTACCAATGGCCGTCGACCTCGACATGATAATCGGGAGCGAGGCGGCAGCGCTTCCAGCGTGCGAAGGCATAAGGCTGATCTGGCAGCGGGGTTAGCTTGGGTTTGTCGAGTTCGGCAAACAGTTCGGCGCGGCTTGAGCCGAAGCCACGCATTTGACGAGCATTGAGTTCGTCGACGAGTGTCTTGATGGCGGCGTTGAGCTCGGCCCGGGAAAAGAAGCGCTGATTGCGCAGCCGGGCCAGAATCCAGCGCTGGGCGATTTGCACCGCGACCTCGACCTTCGCCTTGTCTTTTGGGCGCCGCGGCCGTGCGGCGAGAATGGCCGTGCCGTAATGGCTCGCCATCTCGGCATAAGTGCGATTGAGGCCGGGATCGTAGCGGTCGGGGTTGCTGACGGCGGCTTTGAGGTTGTCGCAGACCACGAACGTCGGCGTTCCGCTCAAAAACGTGAACAAGTTGACGTGGGCCCGGATCCAGTCGGCCAAGCTCTCGCTGGGGCAGGCCTCGGCGTAGGTGTAGTTCGAAGCGCCCATCGCCGCGACGAACAGCTTCATCGGCTGCACTTCCCCGGTCAGGGGATCGACGATGTCGATGGTGTCGCCGGCGAAATCCACGAACACCTTCTCGCCGCCCAGATGAATCTGCCGCATCGAAGGTCGGACCCGCCCCTTCCAGGCCTCGTAGGTAGTGCAGAACCACGTGTACCCGAAACCGTCGGGATTAACGGCGCGATACTCCTCCCAGAGCAGGCGACGGGTTACGTTGCGCCGGCGGAGCTCTTTATCGATGTAGCTCCAGTCGGGCACCGGCCGCTGCGGGCTCTGAGACGCTGGTCGTGGGGCCGGGAAAAGCAAAAGCTCCAGGTCTTCATCGGTCATTCCCTCCGGAAGCGGCCAGCTCAACCCAGCAGAGCGGGCGCGGCTCAGGTAGCTGTGCACAACGCCGTTGCTGACGCCCACGCTCCGCGCGATGGCCCGCTCTGGCAGGCCTTGAAAATGTTTTAACCGAAGGACTTCCTTGATCCGGCGCATCGACAATCTCTGGGTAGGCATTGGACTTCCTCGTTAACCACGAGGTCATCCCTAAGCCGGTTGAGTTGTCGGCCGAAGCGCTGCAAGGCTCCGAAAGCCTTGCTCACGATCCCGCGAAATCGTTGCTCACGATCGTCTGAAATCTCTGCTCACGATCCCCTGAAATCCGCGCTCACGATCCCGCGAAACGCGCAGGCCGCGCGGCGTAATAGCTGTTGTCGACGCGTACGGTGGTGTCGTCGCAGACAGTCCGGACGACTTCGGTGAAGATGCGGAAGGGAGCGACAGGCAGCGGCCGCAGGTGCGGCTTCTCTTCCTGGAACATCGCCTCGACCTGACGGCGCGTGCTGCCGTGGATGCGTTTGGAAGCCCAGTTCTCCTCCCAGTGCCTCAAGAACTCGTTTTGCGCCTCCAGCGTCTCGAAGCGCCGTCCGGCCAGCGCAGTGCCCTGGGTATGTTGAATCGCATTCTCGACGCATCCTTTCCGATTTGGATCGGCCACGCGCGCGGGATCGGCGACCACGGCGTAATGAGCCAGCATCGCGCTGTAAATCGGGTTGAGCTGGGGCTCGTACAAATCCGGCTTGAGGACGCCTTCCTTCAGGTTGTCGAGCACGACATAGCTGGGGACCCCGCCAAAATACCGGAACGCCTCTTCGTGGAGCTGCGCCCAGACTTGTTGGCTGGACTTCCAGACTACCCGCCGGAAGCTGCGCCGCGAGTAGCGTAGCGTCATCACGAACAGGCGGGGACGACGGTACCGCCCGCTCTTCGGATCAACCGTCGGCGCGCCCTCGCCATAGTCGACCTGAGCTTCCTCGCCGGGGAGGAACTCAAGACGATCAAACTGCTCAGGATCAGCGTGCCGCAACCGGCGCACAAACCGCTTGACACTCTGGTAGCTGGACGGAAAGCCAAATTGATCAACCAGGTCCTGGTAAATCGCCTGCGCGTTCCGCTTCAGCCGGACCTGTTCTTCGATCCACGTCCGATGCGCTTCGCAAGCCGAACGGGCCAGGCTGCTGGTGACCGTCGCTTCCGATGTCCCAAAAGCCGGTGGTCGGGGTGGAGGAATTTGGCCGTCCGCGCTCACCGAGCCGGTGGTCACTTCCCCGGGGGAATTTGCCTCCGCACCGGCCCGCAGCGCCTGATAACGCCGGATCGTCTTGCGATCGACACCCGTCAGCCGGTGAATCTCGCGCTGGCTGGTGTTGCGATCAAGTAATGTAAGTACGGTGCTTTGCAGATGTCGCTTCAAGACGTTCAACTCCCCGGCCCCTTGCTGGCTAAAGGGGTCGAACATAAACGTCCTGCCTGACCGGCTACTGCTGTTCAGCGGCGCTGACGGCGATCATCAGGTGGGGGAGTTTCAAGTGACCATACCCGGGGGATTTTGACCGACCCACGGGGTTTCCGATTTGGATCGGCCACGCGCGCGGGATCGGCGACCACGGCGTAATGAGCCAGCATCGCGCTGTAAATCGGGTTGAGCTGGGGCTCGTACAAATCCGGCTTGAGGACGCCTTCCTTCAGGTTGTCGAGCACGACATAGCTGGGGACCCCGCCAAAATACCGGAACGCCTCTTCGTGGAGCTGCGCCCAGACTTGTTGGCTGGACTTCCAGACTACCCGCCGGAAGCTGCGCCGCGAGTAGCGTAGCGTCATCACGAACAGGCGGGGACGACGGTACCGCCCGCTCTTCGGATCAACCGTCGGCGCGCCCTCGCCATAGTCGACCTGAGCTTCCTCGCCGGGGAGGAACTCAAGACGATCAAACTGCTCAGGATCAGCGTGCCGCAACCGGCGCACAAACCGCTTGACACTCTGGTAGCTGGACGGAAAGCCAAATTGATCAACCAGGTCCTGGTAAATCGCCTGCGCGTTCCGCTTCAGCCGGACCTGTTCTTCGATCCACGTCCGATGCGCTTCGCAAGCCGAACGGGCCAGGCTGCTGGTGACCGTCGCTTCCGATGTCCCAAAAGCCGGTGGTCGGGGTGGAGGAATTTGGCCGTCCGCGCTCACCGAGCCGGTGGTCACTTCCCCGGGGGAATTTGCCTCCGCACCGGCCCGCAGCGCCTGATAACGCCGGATCGTCTTGCGATCGACACCCGTCAGCCGGTGAATCTCGCGCTGGCTGGTGTTGCGATCAAGTAATGTAAGTACGGTGCTTTGCAGATGTCGCTTCAAGACGTTCAACTCCCCGGCCCCTTGCTGGCTAAAGGGGTCGAACATAAACGTCCTGCCTGACCGGCTACTGCTGTTCAGCGGCGCTGACGGCGATCATCAGGTGGGGGAGTTTCAAGTGACCATACCCGGGGGATTTTGACCGACCCACGGGGCTGATTCCGGTCACCATGGCGCCATGGATCTTCTTTCTCCCGCTTGCCCTTGCGGGCCTCGTCATGGGCGCCGATCACCCCTTGGTCGCCGCGGCCTATCGCCATCTTCAGCTGGGGCAGCCGGCGCACCTCATCCTCGTATCCGTCGCGGTGTTCGTGCTGGCCTTCGTCTACACCGCTTACGTCATCGATCCCGAATACACGGCCAAATCCCTGGCGCAACGTGACGGCATCATTTCCGGTGTCGCGCCCGGCGAGGCGACCGCCGCCTATCTCGATCGCGTCGTGTCATTGACGACAGTCATCGGAGCCGTCTACCTGACTGCGTTGCAGTTGATTCCGGAGGTGTTCGACCTTTACGGGATCGGTCTGCCTTATAGTATGGTCGTCAATGGTGGTGCTGCGCTGGTTGTGGTTTGCACCGCTCTTGATATCAAAGCACAGGTGCGCGACGTATCGCTCACCAATCCGGGGGGCGTACGCCGATGAGAATTATACTTCTGGGACCGCCGGGGTCGGGCAAGGGGACCCAGGCGCAACTCTTGGTGCAGCGCTATGGCATCGTCCAGCTCTCGACCGGCGAGATGCTACGCGCGGCGGTTGCGGCCGGAACGCCGGTCGGGCTGAAGGCCAAGGAGATCATGGCCAGTGGCGGCCTCGTTCCGGACGAGGTCGTGGTCGGAATCATCTCCGACCGGATCGACCAGCCGGACGCCAGGAACGGTTTCATCCTCGATGGTTTCCCGCGCACCGTGCCGCAGGCCGAGGCGCTGGATGAGCTGCTCAAGCAGAAGCATCTCAAGCTCGACGCCGTGATCGAGCTCCGCGTCAACGAGAGCGCGCTCTTGAACCGCGTCGAGACCCGTGTCGCACAGATGCGCGAGCGCGGCGAGGAGGTCCGGGTCGACGACACCCCCGAGGTCCTGACCAAGCGGTTGGCCAGCTATCGCAGCCAGACGGAGCCGCTGATTCACTACTATTCCGAGCGTCGGAAGCTCTCGACCATCGACGGCATGATGGCCATCGACGAGGTCACCCGCGCCATCCACCGTCAGCTTCTGGCGCTCGGCGCGGTCGAGCCCAAAAACCACTCTAGAAGCGCGGCCAAGACGGCGCCGGCCAAAAAGGTCAAGGTGGCGAAGAAATCGGCCAAAAAACCGGCGAAGGCAGCCAAAAAGGCGGCCAAATCGGCCAAAACCGCAAAAAAGGCGGTCAAGAAAGCCGTGAAGGGTTCCAAGTCTGCTACCAAGGCCGCGACCAAGAAAACGGCCAAAAAGGCCGCAAAAGCGACCGCCAGGAAGGCTGTCAAAAAGGGTGCCAAAAAGACCGCAAAAAAGGTCACGAAAAAGCGAGCCAAGCGCTAGCAGCGGTTGACGAAAGCCCCCGGAATCCCCTAATAAGCCCCGCATCCAAGTCGGATAGTTTCAGACGATGCCGGGCCCCAGGAAGACCGGGGGTGGGCGTCGTGTTCGCGTTTGTGAACACCTGCCCGAGAACACAAGCACTTAAAGCCCGATCCTGACGAGGATCGGCGACAGGAGAGAAGGCCGTGGCCCGTATTGCCGGCGTGAACATTCCCACCAACAAGCGCGTGCTGATCGCGCTCCAGTACATCCATGGCATCGGTCAGAAGATCGCCAGTGAGATCCTGGAGAAGGTGAAGATCCCCGTGGATCGTCGCGTCAATCAGCTCAGCGACGCCGAAGTGCTCCAGATCCGCGAAGTCATCGACCGCGACTATCTCGTCGAGGGCGATCTTCGTCGCGAGGTCGGTATCAACATCAAGCGTCTGATGGACCTCGGCTGCTATCGCGGCCTGCGTCATCGTCGCGGTCTGCCGGTGCGCGGCCAGCGCACTCACACCAATGCGCGCACGCGCAAGGGTCCGGCCAAGGCCATCGCCGGCAAGAAGAAGTAAACTCGCGAATAGGCAATGGCGAATGGCGGGTAGGGAGCATCCCTATTCGCCATTCGCTACTCACTATTTGCTTCCACTGGTGTAGCCGCTGGCATTACGGCGGCGTTTGAGATCTTCAGGAAAGGGACTCAATGGGCAAGGAAGCCACCCGCGTTCGTCGTCGTGAGCGCAAGAACATCGCCTCCGGCGTCGCGCATGTGAACTCGTCGTTCAACAACACGACCATCACCATCACCGACGCGCAGGGCAACACGATTGCCTGGTCCTCGGCCGGCACGATGGGTTTCAAGGGCTCGCGCAAGTCGACTCCCTACGCCGCGCAGGTGGCCGCCGAAGACGTCTCCAAGAAGGCGCAGGAGCACGGCATGCGCACGCTGGAAGTCGAAGTCGCCGGCCCCGGTTCGGGCCGCGAGTCGGCGCTCCGCGCGCTCCAGGCAGCGGGCTTCACCGTCACCTCGATCCGTGACGTGACCACGATTCCGCACAACGGTTGCCGTCCCCGTAAGCGTCGGCGCGTTTGATACCAAGTTGCGGGCGCATCGGCGCCCGCGATGACTTTACTAAGAAGCCGCGGGAATGATCTGCGGCCTTTCTCCAACGCCAGTATTTGAACTGTCAAATTGACTGGCCTGTATGGGTGAAACAGTGACGATCCAGAAAAATTGGCAAGAACTGATTCGGCCGAACAAGCTCCAGGTCACGCCCGGCAGCGATCCCTCGCGTTTTGCGACCATCGTCGCCGAGCCGCTCGAGCGTGGTTTCGGCCAGACCCTCGGCAACGCGCTGCGCCGGATCCTGCTCTCCTCGCTCCAGGGCGCGGCGGTGCAGTCGGTGCACATCGACGGCGTGCTGCACGAGTTCTCCTCGATCGCGGGCGTCCGTGAGGACGTCACCGACATCGTGCTCAACATCAAGGACATCTCGATCAAGATGCAGGGCGAAGGCCCCAAGCGCATGGTCGTGAAGAAGCAGGGCCCCGGCGTCGTCACCGCCGGCGACATCCAGACCGTCGGCGACGTGGTCGTGCTGAACCCCGATCTGCAGATCTGCACGCTCGACGAGGGCGCCGAGATCCGCATGGAGTTCACGGTTTCCACCGGCAAGGGGTACGTGCCCGCCGAACGCAACCGTCCCGAGGACGCACCGATCGGCCTGATCCCGGTCGACAGCCTGTACTCGCCGGTCCGCAAGGTCTCCTACAAGGTCGAGAACACCCGCGAGGGCCAGATCCTCGACTACGACAAGCTGACCATGACGATCGAGACCAATGGCGCGATCACGCCGGACGATTCGGTGGCTTACGCCGCCCGCATCCTGCAGGATCAGCTCAACGTGTTCGTCAACTTCGAAGAGCCGCGCAAGGAAGTCGCCCAGGAGATCATCCCGGACCTCGCCTTCAACCCGGCTTTCCTCAAGAAGGTGGACGAGCTCGAGCTGTCGGTGCGTTCGGCCAACTGCCTGAAGAACGACAACATCGTCTACATCGGCGACCTCGTGCAGAAGAGCGAAGCGGAAATGCTTCGCACCCCGAATTTCGGTCGCAAGTCGCTGAACGAGATCAAGGAAGTGCTGGCCCAGATGGGTCTGCACCTCGGCATGGAAGTGCCGGGCTGGCCGCCGGAGAACATCGACGAGCTCGCCAAGCGCTTCGAGGATCACTACTGAGCAATTGTCGTTCCGGGGCGATGCGCGAGCATCGAACCCGGAACCTCGAGATTCCGGATCGACGCTTTGCGCCGTCCGGAATGACTGATTGGGCGAACGCAGGCAGCCCACCTGAGCAACATGTCCGACGAACCGTCGCGGCAGTAACTATGTAGGGACTACACACATGCGTCACGGCAAGGTTCATCGCAAGCTCAACCGCACGGCCGAGCATCGCCGCGCGATGCTCGCAAACATGGCGGCCGCGCTGATCAAGCACGAGCAGATCGTCACCACGCTGCCGAAGGCGAAGGAATTGCGCCCCATCGTGGAGAAGCTGGTCACCCTCGGCAAGAAGGGCGGCCTCTCGATGCGCCGCCAGGCGATCTCCGAGATGCGCGACAAGGACCAGGTCAAGAAGCTGTTCGACGTGCTCGCGCCCCGCTACAAGGACCGCCAGGGCGGCTACACCCGCATCATCAAGGCCGGCTTCCGCTACGGCGACAATGCCGCGATGGCCGTGATCGAGTTCGTCGATCGCGACGTCGATGCCAAGGGCCAGGATTCCGGCCCGGTGCAGGAAAAGGAAGCCGAGGCGGCCTAAGCCAGCCAACGGCTATGAATTGAAAGCGGCGCCTTTCCGGGCGCCGTTTTTGTTTGGATGCGTTGGGTGGATTCGCCCGTGTACATGCGCTTCCTCACGCGTCGGTGAGCCCGATTGCGGCATTACAGGTCGCTCCCGATATCTCCGTCATCAGCCATGGAGACAGCGCATGAACATCGACCTTTCCGAAAAGACCGCCATCGTGACCGGCTCGACCGCCGGCATCGGTTACGCCATTGCCAGGGGCCTCGCAGCCTCCGGCGCCAATGTCGTGATCAACGGCCGCAGCCAGGACAAGGTCGAGGCCGCCGTGCGCAAACTGGAAGGGGCGGGCGCCAAGGTGCGCGGCATCGCCGCCGACGTATCGACCGCGGCAGGCTGCAATGCACTCGTTGCGGCGCTGCCAGACGTCGACATCCTCATCAACAATACCGGCATCTACGAGGCCAAGAATTTCTTCGACATCCCGGACGAGGACTGGACACGCTTTTTCGAGGTCAATGTGATGAGCGGCGTGCGGCTGTCGCGCGCCTACATGAAGGGCATGCTCGAGCGCAACTGGGGCCGCATCGTCTTCATCTCCTCGGAGTCCGGGCTCAACATTCCCGTCGAGATGATCCATTACGGCATGACCAAGACGGCCCAGCTGTCTGTCGCGCGCGGCCTGGCGCAGCTCACCCGCGGCACCGGCGTCACGGTCAATTCCGTGCTGCCGGGCCCGACCATGTCGGAGGGCGTCGAGACGTTCGTCAAGGATCTCGCCAAGCAGAATGGACAATCGGTGGACGAGGCTGCTGCGAATTTCGTCAAGCAGCATCGGCCGAGCTCGTTGATCCAGCGCTTTGCCAGCGTCGATGAGATCGCCAACATGGTGGTCTATGTCGCATCCAAGGAAGCGTCCGCGACCAACGGTGCGGCGCTGCGCGCCGAGGGCGGCATCGTCAATACGATCGCCTGAGGCGGCGCGCATGGCGGACTATGTGATCTCCGAGGTCGAGGTGCGGGACGGAGCCGCGATGGAGGCCTACCGCACGCTCGCGGCTCAGACCATTGCCCAATATGGCGGCCGCTACCTCGCGCGCGGCGGCGCCGTCGAGGTGGTGGAGGGCAGCTCGCCGCCGGGGACCATCATCATCGTCGAGTTTCCCTCGATGGCGCGGGCCCGCGAATGGTACGGCTCGCCGGACTATGCCGAGGCCCTGAAGTTGCGGCGCACGGCGCTGGAGCGCCGGCTGATCTTCGTCGAAGGTGTGGTTCCGGCCTAGCTGGTCTGTTCCCCGACCCCTTCAATTCCGAGCGTGACCGGCTAAAACTCGGTGAATGATCACGGCTCGGTTCATGCGCAACAAGCGGCTGTTGAGGATCGCTTCCGCCCGATGGCAGCGACGGGCGATCTTCCTGCTCGGCGGCATCGTGATTGGCGCCGCAGCCGTGGTGCTGGCGCAACTCGCCGATCTCGCCCAGGATGTTTTCGGGCTGCTGCTCGCAAAGTCGCGCTACGCGGTCCTGGTGGTGACGCCGCTCGGCTTCATGTTATCGGCCTATCTCACCATCCGCCTGTTTCCTGGCGCCCAGGGCAGCGGGATTCCGCAGGCCATCGCTGCGCGCCATTTGAACGATCAGGCTGCGCGAGCGCGGCTCGTGTCCCTGCGCATTGCCGTCGGCAAGATGGTTCTCACCCTGTTTGGACTGTTGTGCGGGGCTTCCATCGGACGGGAAGGGCCGACCGTGCAGGTCGGCGCCTCCGTCATGTTCGCGATCGGGCGGGTGTCGCCTCGCCGTCAACCCGGATTGATCCTGGCCGGTGCGGCGGCCGGGGTCGCCGCGGCCTTCAATACGCCGTTGGCGGGCATCGTGTTCGGGATCGAGGAGATGAGCCGCGCCTTCGAGACGCGTACCAGCAGCCTCATCATCGCTGCCGTGATCGCGGCTGGCCTGACGTCATTGGCACTGACGGGCAACTACGCCTATTTCGGCAGCAGCGCGATGTCGCTGGCGCGCGGTGCCGACTGGCTCGCGGTTCCGGTCTGCGGTGTGGTTGGCGGCCTCGGAGGTGGGCTGTTCAGCCGCGTCGTCATCCTCATGGCGCGCGGCGTCAGGCATCCGCTCGGGCGCTCGCTCAAAAGCCATCCGCTGTGGTTCGCATTCGCCTGTGGACTCGCCGTCGCGGTCTGTGGTCTGGCGTCCGGGAATACGATCTATGGCACCGGCTACGCGCAGGTGAAGACGGCCCTCGAGAATGGCTCGCCGCTGCCTCAGGATTTCGGCATCCTCAAGCTCTTCGCTACCACCTTTGCCGCGATCAGCGGCGTCCCTGGCGGCATTTTCTCACCCTCGCTCGCCGTCGGTGCCGGCCTTGGCAGCAACATTGCCTCGTTCTTCCATGGCGCACCGCTCGGTGCGATCATGCTGCTCGGCATGGTCTCCTATTTCGCCGGCGTCGTGCAGGCGCCGATCACCGCGTTCGTGATCGTGACCGAGATGACCGACAATCACGGCATGGTCGTTCCGCTGATGGCGGCCGCGCTGATTGCTCATCTCGTTTCACGCATGGTCTGCGAAGAGGGCATCTATCACGCGCTTGCCAAGGGTTTCATCGAGCGGGCGGCCCTGCAGCCGGAGCGATCGCAGGGGGAGAGAAGGTGAGCCGTTTCTGGAGCAGCCTGACGCATGAGCTGAGGCCCTACGTGCCGGGCGAACAGCCCCGCATGGCGGACCTGGTCAAGCTCAACACAAATGAAAGCCCGTTTGGCCCATCGCCGCGCGCGCTGGAGGCGATCCGCGTCGAGGCCGCCGACACGCTGCGTCTCTACCCGGACCCGCAGGCCACCGCGCTACGGACGGCCCTGGCCGCGTATCACCGGGTGAGACCCGAGCAGGTGTTCGTCGGCAACGGCTCGGACGAAGTGCTGGCGCATGCCTTTGCCGCCTTGCTGAAGCATGAAGCGCCGTTGCTCTTTCCCGATATCACCTACAGCTTCTATCCGGTCTATTGCCGTCTGTTCGGCATCTCCCACGAGACGGTGCCGCTCGACGAGGTCATGCAGATCCGTGTGGCTGATTACCGGCGGCGGGCCGGTGCGATCATCCTCGCCGATCCGAACGCGCCGACGGGGATCGCATTGTCGCGTAGAGGGATCGTTGCGCTGCTGGAGGACCATCCGGACGTGCCCGTGGTGGTCGACGAGGCCTATGTCGATTTCGGTGCCGAGACGGCGATTCCGCTGGTGGCTTCCCATCGAAATCTTCTGGTCGTTCAAACCATGTCCAAGTCCCGCGCCTTGGCCGGACTGCGGGTCGGCTATGCGATCGGCGACGCCGACCTGATCGAGGCGCTCACCCGTGTGAAGGACAGCTTCAATTCCTATCCGCTTGGTCGGCCCGCCCAAGCCGGCGCTATCGCCGCCCTGGAGGACGAAGCCTATTTCCAGCAGAGCCGCGTTCGCGTGATCGAGGGCAGGGAGCGACTGACGCGCGGACTGAAGCAAGCTGGCTTCGAGGTGCTGCCATCGCAGGCCAACTTCGTCTTCGCGCGCCATCCCGCCCACGATGGCGCTGCGCTTGCGGCAGCGCTGCGCCAGCAGGCCGTGATCGTCAGGCACTTTGCCGCTGCCCGCATCTCGGACTACCTGCGGATCACCGTCGGCACGGACGAGCAGACCGACCGACTGCTGTCGGCGCTGTCGCGCATCCTGGGCTGAGAATCGCAGGGGTGGGTTGGACGAGCGAAGCGCAACCCACCCTGCGCAGCAACGCCGGCTACCACCCCTCCAGCACGATCTTGCCGCGCGACTTGCCGCTCTCCAAGAGCGCATGGGCTCGCTTGAGGTTGGCGGCGTTGATCGTGCCGAAGGTCTGGTCGAGCGTGGTGCGCAGCACGCCCTTGTCGATGAGGTCGGCGACATCATTGAGCAGATGATGCTGCGCGATCATGTCTGGCGTCTGGAACGAGGAGCGCGTGAACATCGATTCCCAGTGCACCGAGATGGCCTTGCCCTTGAACGTGCTCATGGCAAATTCCGGGGGATCGTCGATCAGGCCGAACTTGCCCTGCGGGGCCATGAAGTCCGCAATCGCCTTGTAGTGCTGGTCGGTGAAGGTCAGGCTCGCCACCAGCGCGACCGGCGGCAGCTTCAGCTTGTCGATCTGCTCCTTCATCGGCTTGCCGTGGTCGATCACCGCATGGGCGCCGCGATCGAGGCACCATTTCTGCGACTCCGGCCGCGTCGCGGTGGCAAGTACCGTCAGCCCGGTGAGGCGGCGGGCAAGTTGGATCAGGATCGAGCCGACGCCGCCGGCGCCGCCCGTGATCAGGAGCGTGCGCGGATCGACGCTCTTGCCGGGGACCGCGCCGAGCCGGTCGAACAGCAATTCCCAGGCGGTGATGGAAGTGAGGGGAAGGGCGGCTCCTTGCGCGAACGACAGGCTCTTCGGCTTGTTGCCGACGATGCGCTCGTCGACCAGGTGGAATTCGGCGTTGGTGCCCTGGCGCAGGATCGAGCCGGCGTAGAACACCTCGTCGCCCGGCTTGAAGAGTGTCACGTCGGGGCCGACGGCATCGACCACGCCGGCCGCGTCATAGCCGAGGATCTTCGTCTCGCCGTCGGGCGGAGCTGCGCGCTTGCGCACCTTGTAATCGACCGGATTGGCCGAGATCGCCTTCACGGCGACGCGGATGTCGCGCCCCTGGGGCTCGGGCTTGGCGGTCTCGAAATCGATCAGTGAATCCGCATCCTCGATCGGAAGCGATTTTTTGTAGCCGACGGCCTTCATGGCTTGTCTCCATCAGATGGGCTGTTCGCCTGCCGCTCTAACTGTCGCCCTGGCTTCAAATTGGCAAGTACTGTAAATTCGGGGATATAGTCCCTGTTTGGATACTATTGGGAAAACACGCATGAAGCGGCGCAATTTTGCCCGTCGTCCCGGCTGCTCGGTCGAGGCAACGCTGGACCTGATCGACGGCAAGTGGAAGGGCGTGATCCTCTACCACCTCCAGAGCGGCACCCAGCGTTTCGGCGAACTGCGCCGCCGGATGCCCGGCATCACCCAGCGCATGCTCACGAAACAGCTGCGCGCGCTCGAGGAGGACAAGCTGGTCATCCGCAAGGTCTATGCCGAGGTGCCGCCGCGCGTGGAATATTGCCTGTCCGAGCTCGGGGAGAGCCTCAGGCCTGTCATCGACATCCTGAAGGCCTGGGGCGAGAGTCATCAGGAACGGCTGTCCTGCGCGCCGCCGCCGGTGGTGGTGGTGAGGAAGCCGAAGCGCGCGGCGTGAGTATCCGGGAGCGGATCGTACCGCTCCCGGAAAAGGTGAGCGTCAGAACGCGAACTGCGTGCGCATCGCGACCGCGTCGAACTTCGAGCCGACATCGGCGGTCGAGATCGGCGAGGCCTGTCGCGATACCGTGCCATGCAGATAGTCCAGCATGAAACGGACATTGCCGTTGACGTACCAGTTGAGCGCGAGGGTGTAGACCGTCTGCCGACCACCGGCGACACCGGTCGCGGTCGCGAGCTGATCGTTGAGGTCGATCGTCGAGAAGCGGCCCGCGATTTCCCACGCACCCCAGCCGCCGCCGTCGAGCGAGAACGGATGCGCGGGCTTGACGCCGTGATAGGCCGCGGCCGCGGCATTGTAGGCCCGGCTTTCTCCCGTCAGCACGTAGCCGGCCTGTGCGTAGCCACCCTGGAATTTCAGGCTCGGTGCGCCGACCAGCGGCACGCCGGTGTTGGCGGTGCGATCGACGTTGTACCAGAAGTACTCGCCCTGGACGATGAACGGCCCGTAGGTCGCCGCCGCTTCGACGCTGTAGACCTGTGCCCCCGAGACATTGGCGATGGCACCGGTCGAGATCAGGGTGGTCGGGTCGAGACGCAATTCCGGACGATCGCTGAGCGTGACCGTCTGCGTGTTGGCGATCAGGTTGCGCGGCGGCTGGATCAGCCATTGCGCGTCGGCGCCGATGTGCACCGAATAGTCCTTGCCGCTGATCGGGTTGCCGGCGACGCGCGCCACCGCGCCGTACTGCTCGCTCGTGCCCGGCGGCGAAGCGCTCGAGGCGGAATGGATCGCGCCGGTCGACGGTCCCGTGACATAGCCGCCGATCCAGAGCTGGTCGTTGAACCAGCGCGCACCGGCTGCGGAGCGGAAGTCGCCGGCGGCGATGTTGGTCGCGATCACACCGGGTGAGGCGCGCTCCATGAACATGATGTCGTTTGAGCTTGTCGCTTCGTCGAGCGTGTATGGCAGGTCCATGATGCCAGCCTCGATCGCCATCTTGCCGCCGAACGGCTTCAAGCCGGTGTAGCTGAGATACGCGTTCTCGACGCCGGAGACGCCGCCGCCCGGCAGCGATCCCGGCGCGGTGCCGCCAAATCCGTCGGACGAGCCGCCGAAATCGTAGACCAGCGCGAAGTTCCAGTCGTTGAAGAACTTGCCGGCGACGCCGATGCGCGCGCGACGGACGTTCTGGCCGCTGTCGAGCTTCTGCGGCACGGTGGCCGCGGTATTGGGACGATAGTCATAGCCGCCGACATCCCAATGCAGGCGGCTGGTGATGGCGACGCAGTTGGCCTGGTCGGCGGTGCAGATCGTCGGCCGGTTGTTCGGCATCGTCACGACGACGCCGGATGCCGGGGGCGGCCCCTTGAGGGGGATCGCCGCATTGGCATTGGCAACGACGGCCTTTGCCTCCGAACGCGCCTCGGCCTTCGCTTCAGCCTTCGCTTCGGCTCTGGCTTTCGCCGTGGCCGCCGTGTTCGCCGCGGTTTGACTCTGGAGCTTGTCGAGCTTCTGCTCCAGCATCTTCAACTGCTGCTTCAGCAGCGCGATCTCCTGCTCGCTGCTGCTTGCCGATTGGGCCTGGGCCTGCGAGGCTGCCAGTGCGCCGGCGAGACCAATCGCCGTGGCTGTAATTCTTGTCCTGTTCACGTCATCACTCCATCGGTTGGACCAACTTCCCCAAGTCGTAAGCGCAGAGCCTAAGAACGGTCGATGACTGCCCCGCGACGGCGAGCCCTCGGTTGCGCTGGTTCCCGCTGATGCAAATTCGTCGCAACCGAATCCACCGAGAGCGAGCATGCAAGATGATGCGTGTCATGCCAATCCGTCCCGCCGGTCAAGTTGTCGTTTCGCACGCCTGCTCGGGGCTCGAGCCGTCGGAATGAGGCCGAATATTGCCGCCCCGCGCCCTTCTATTGAGGGGCGAACGCGCCTATATTCCGGCGTCTTTTCCGAGAGGTAGGAATGTTTCGATCGACCTGGACCGCCGTCGTCACGGCCTTGTGCATAGCCTTTTCGGCCCATTTCAATCCGGCCTCAGCGCAGGACCGCCGCGTCCCGTCATCGCCGGCCGAGCTGCGGCTGTCTTATGCGCCGATCGTGCAACGGGTGCAGCCCGCGGTCGTCAACGTCTATGCCGCCAAGGTGGTGCAGAACCGCAATCCGCTGCTGGACGACCCGATATTCCGCCGCTTCTTCGGCGTGCCGGGTCAGCAGCCCGAGCAGATGCAGCGCTCGCTCGGCTCCGGCGTCATCGTCGATGCCTCCGGTCTCGTCGTCACCAACGTCCATGTCATCGAAGGCGCGGACCAGGTGAAAGTGTCGCTGTCGGACAAGCGTGAGTTCGAGGCCGAGATCCTGCTGAAGGATTCGCGTACCGATCTCGCCGTGCTGCGCCTGAAGGATGCCAAGGAAAAATTTCCGACCCTCGATTTCACGAATTCCGATGAATTGTTGGTCGGCGACGTCGTGCTGGCGATCGGCAATCCCTTCGGTGTCGGCCAGACCGTGACCCACGGCATCATCTCGGCGCTGGCGCGCACGCAAGTCGGCATCACCGACTACCAGTTCTTCATCCAGACCGATGCGCCGATCAATCCCGGCAATTCCGGCGGCGCGCTGGTCGACATGAGCGGCAAGCTCGCCGGCATCAACACGGCGATCTATTCGCGCTCCGGCGGCTCGCAGGGCATCGGCTTTGCGATTCCCGCCAACATGGTGCGCGTCGTCGTCGCATCAGCCAAGAGCGGCGGCAAGGCAGTGAAGCGGCCGTGGCTCGGGGCAAAATTGCAGGGGGTGACTCCGGAGATCGCGGAAAGCCTCGGCCTGCGCTCGCCGACCGGTGCGTTGGTCGCAAGCGTGGTGCCCAATGGCCCCGCAGCGAGGGCCGGTCTGAAATCCTCCGACCTCATCACCGGCATCGACGGCCAGACCGTCGATGATCCCAACGCCTTCGACTACCGTTTCGCAACCCGTCCGCTCGGCGGCACCGCGCAGATCGACGTGCAGCGCGGCAGCAAGCCGACCAAGCTGACCGTGGCGCTGGAGACTGCGCCCGATACCGGGCGCAGCGAGCTCGTCGTCACCGCTCGCTCGCCGTTCCAGGGCGCGAAGGTCTCGACCATCACGCCCGCGGTCGCTGACGAACTGCGTCTGGACGCCGACACCGAAGGCGTCGTGATCACCGATATCGGCGGCGATACCGCGGCTGCCAATGTCGGCTTCCAGAAAGGCGACATCATCCTGGCCGTCAACAACCAGAAGATCAGCAAGACCGGCGATCTCGAGAAGGCCGCAGGCGAGCGGTCGCGGATCTGGCGCATCACGCTGGTGCGCGGCGGCCAGCAGATCAACGTCACGTTGGGCGGATGAGTCCGAAGCGACCACAGGAGACGCCGACGCTCTTCGCCGCAGCGGGGCTCGATCACGACGCGCCGCATCCGCTGCCGGACCGGCTGCGCCCGCGCGCGCTGTCAGAGGTCGTCGGCCAGGATCACATCCTCGGCCCCGACGGTGCGCTGACGCGCATGCTGGAGACGCGCACGCTCGGCTCGCTGGTGTTCTGGGGCCCGCCGGGCACCGGCAAGACCACGGTGGCGCGGCTCTTGGCTGACGCGACGGATCTGCATTTCGAGCAGATCTCCGCGGTGTTCTCCGGCGTCGCCGACCTCAAGAAAGCGTTCGATGCCGCGCGCGCCCGCCGCGAGATGGGCAAGGGCACGCTGCTGTTCGTCGACGAGGTGCACAGATTCAACCGTGCCCAGCAGGACTCCTTTCTGCCGGTGATGGAAGACGGCACGGTCGTCATGGTCGGCGCCACCACCGAGAACCCGTCCTTCGAGCTCAACGCGGCGTTGCTCTCGCGTGCGCGCGTGCTGGTATTTCGCTCGCTCGATGCGGCCGCGATCGAAAAACTGTTCGCGCATGCCGAGGAGGTCGAGGGCAAGAAGTTGCCGCTCGATGCGGAGGCGAGGGCGGTGCTGGTGCGCATGGCCGACGGCGATGGTCGCGCGTCGCTGACGCTCGCCGAAGAGGTCTGGCGTTCGGCGCGGGCGGACGAGATTTTCAATGCCGCGCAGTTGCAGGACATCCTGCAGCGCCGCGCGCCGATCTACGACAAGTCGGCCGACGGCCATTACAACCTGATCTCCGCGCTGCATAAGTCGGTGCGCGGCTCCGATCCCGATGCCGCGCTGTATTACCTCGCGCGCATGCTAGACGCTGGCGAGGACCCGCTGTTCCTGGCCCGCCGTGTCGTGCGCATGGCGGTCGAGGACATCGGGCTTGCCGATCCGCAGGCGCTCGTCACCGCCAATGCCGCCAAGGATGCCTTCGACTTCCTCGGCCATCCCGAAGGCGAGCTCGCGATCGCGCAGGCCGTCGTCTATCTCGCCACTGCGCCGAAATCGAACGCGGTCTACACCGCCTTCGGCACGGCTATGCAGGTCGCCAAGCAGGCCGGCTCGCTGCTGCCGCCGAAGCACATCCTCAATTCCCCGACCAAGCTGATGAAGTCGGAAGGCTACGGTGCAGCTTACGAATACGACCACGATGCCCCCGACGCCTTCTCCGGCCAGGACTACTTCCCCGAAGCCCTGGGCCGCCAGACCTTCTACGACCCGCCCGAACGTGGCTTCGAGCGGGAGATCCGGAAGCGGCTGGATTACTGGGCCAAACTGCGCAAGGAGCGGGGCGGTTCGCGCTAGAGGCGACCATTTCGTCGTGACGAATGGCCGCTTTTAGGCTAGGCAGGCAATCATGAGCCGCCGCATCAAGAGAATGAATCCAAGGCCGCGTTCGCGAGACGAGCGCGAGGACGCGCGTCCGCATCAGGCGCGCAGCGCGAAGAAGGCCGGGCCGCGTCCGGGCGGCAAGCCGCCGCGCTTTGCTGGCGAGCGTGCCGAGCGGCGAGCGCCCAAGCCCGAGCCGGAGAGGGCCGCGCCGGCAAAGCCGGTCGAAGCATTGCTGCCCACCAAGGTCCAGACCGTCACCGTGACGGCGGACGAGAACAACATGCGCGTCGACCGTTTCCTCGAAGCGCGCTTTCCCGGCCTGTCGTTCTCCCACATCCAGCGCGTCGTCCGCAAAGGCGAGCTGCGCGTCGACGGCAAGCGCGTCGACAGCAAGGATCGCCTCGAGGAGGGGCAGAGCGTCCGCATCCCGCCGCTGAAGCTCGACGCACCGAAGGTCGTCGGGGAGCTCTCGGACGCTGCGCAAAAAACGCTCAAGGCGCTGCAGGAGATGACGATCTACGAGGACGACGACGTCCTCGTCCTGAACAAGCCGGCCGGCCTTGCCGTGCAGGGTGGGTCGGGCATGACGCGGCACATCGACCAGATGCTGGAGGTGATGCGCGACGCCAAGGGCCAAAAGCCGCGCCTCGTGCACCGCATCGACAGGGAGACGTCGGGCTGTCTCCTGATCGCCAAGACGCGCTTCGCCGCCTCGCACCTGACAGGCGCATTCCGCTCGCGATCGGCGCGAAAGGTGTATTGGGCTCTGGTACCGGGCCTGCCGAAGCCCAAGCAGGGCCGCATCTCGACCTTCCTCGCCAAGGAAGAGAGCGAGGACGACACCATCATGCGCATCGCCCAGCATGGCGATGAGGGCGCGAGCCACGCGGTGACCTATTATGCGGTGGTCGAGACCGCGGGCAACAAGCTGACCTGGGTGTCGCTGAAGCCGGTAACGGGCCGCACCCACCAGCTGCGCGCCCACATGGCCCATATCGGCCATCCGATCGTCGGTGATCCCAAATATTTCAACATCGAGAATTGGCAGCTGCCGGGTGGCTTGCAGAACCGGCTGCATCTCTTGGCACGCCGCATCGTCATCCCGCATCCGCGCGGCGGCGTGATCGACGCCACCGCGCCTCTGCCGCCACATATGCAGCAATCGTGGAACCTGCTCGGGCTGGATGCAACCAGATTTGATCCGATCGAGAACGCGCCTGAAGAATAATTAAGTCAGGTTGAACGGGGGCAGTCGGAGCACAACATATCGCCTATGAAACGGCTCGCGATATGTCTCGTGGTTCTGACCGCACTGTCCATGGGGCAGGGGGCTCAGGCACAATTGGTGCTGCCGGGCCCCTCGCAGGTCGTTCCGCTGCCTTCGCCACCACCGCCGCCGAAGCTCGAGGTGCCGAAAATGCCGCAGCTCGATGCGCCGCCGAGCTACAATTACCGGCCGCTTCCGCGTAATTCGTTCGGCGATCGCTTTTCGAAGTGCCTCGAGGATGCCGCAGGTGCGGGGCTGAGCCCCGGTCACCGTGGCACCTATGCGCTCAGATGCGCGAACTAGTACCCGGAATCAGAGCTGAGTGATACGGCGGCCTTTGAAACGGCGTTGACGGACCTTTTTCTTGGTCCAGACGAAGGGCTCGGCTCTGTCGTTGTATGCGTTGACGTAGGCATCGATGTGTTCCTGAAGCTGCTTGAGGCTCGTGAAGGAGGTGCCGCTGAGCGACTGCCCCTGCAAGATGGAAAACCATACTTCGACCTGATTGAGCCATGACGCACTTGTCGGCGTGAAATGAAATTGCACGTTGGGGTGGGCCTTGAGCCAGTCCTCGTTCTTTTTATGGGTGTTGAGGTTGTCGAGGATGACGTGAAGCTTGCGGTTCGGAAAAGCCGCGGTGACGCTGTTCATGAAATCGAGAAACTCGACGCGGCGCCGGCGTTTTGAATGGGTCGCGATGATCTTTCCGGTGGCGACTTCGAGCGCCGCAAACAATGTTGTGGTGCCATGCCGCTTGTAATCGTGGCTTTGGCCGGTCAAGGCGCGGCCATTGGGCAACTTCAGATAACCCTGCGCTCGCTCCAAAGCCTGGATCGAGGGCTTCTCGTCCACGCACAGCACAATGGCCTTCGCCGGCGGCGCGACATAGAGGCCGACAACATCGGCGGCTTTGGCCGTAAAGTTCGGGTCGTTGCTCTCGCACCAGGACTTGCGAGCCACCAGGTCAATCTTGTGGCTGCGCAGGAACCGCCAGACATATTGGACATCGACATCGCCCAGCGCCTCGGCCAGCAGGGGGCCGGTCCAGCGCGCAAACCCTTGCGGTGGCGGCTTATCCAGCAGCTTCAGAATCCGCTTGTCGGTCGTCTTCGTATAGATCGGCTGCTTGCCAGGCCGCGGCTTGTCTTGCAGCCCTTCAAGGCCATGGTCGGCATAGCGATGCCGCCAAAGGCTGACAATCCGCGGCTGGACCCCAACTTCCTTGGCGATCGACCGGGTGCTGCGCCCATCCGCCGCCAACAGAACTATCCGCGCCCGCTTCAAATCGCGCTGCAACGTCACCGGTGAGCGACAGCACGCCTCAAGCACCTTGCGATCTTTCCTCGAAAGGTGGACTTCTCTTGCTTCGGGTATCATCCCGACCTTGAATCACGACTCACGTTCCAAGAAAAGTGGGTACTAGGGTCGATTGGATCTCCTGTCCGCTAGCGGCCAAGGCCCCGGCAAACAGGGCTGCAACGCCGGCCAAGTTCCCTGATGCCCGCCGCTCGCTTTATCGGCTGCCGGTTTTATCCTAAAAGCCTGGCATTCAGCGGCAGGGACCGAAAACCGACATGCGCGAATTGTTCGATGAAGCTGCGGGGCAAACCCCGCCCGATCCGCGCGAGGCGGCACGTCGGTCGGCGCGTCCACCGCAGCGCAAGCGCTTCTACAAGGAGGCGGGCGTGAGCGAGGCCGATGGCGGGTATGCCGTCGTGCTCGACGGCAGGCCGATCCGTACGCCGTCCGGTCGCCAGGTGGTGATCCCTTCGCGCGACCTTGCCGAAGCGGTGGCCGCGGAATGGGCGGCCCAGGGCGAGACGATCGACCCCATGGCCATGCCGTTGACGCGGATGGCCAACAGCGTGGTGGAGGGTGTGGTCGATCGCGTCGAGCTCGTCAGCGACGACCTCGCCAGATACTTCGAGTCCGATTTGCTGTTCTATCGTGCCGGCCATCCCGAGGGACTGGTCGCCCGCGAGGCCGCGCATTGGGATCCCGTGCTGTTCTGGGCGGCGGAGACGCTGGGTGCGCATTTCATCCTGTCCGAGGGCATCATGCATGTGAAGCAGCCGGACCAGGCGCTTCGGGCGGCTCGCGCCGCGCTGCCGCAGGATGCCTGGTCGGTCGCCGCTCTCCATGTGGTGACGACCCTGACCGGCTCGGCGTTGCTGGCACTGGCGCTCGCCCATGGCGCGCGGGACGCTGACCAGGTCTGGACCGCCGCCCATGTCGATGAGGACTGGAACGCCGAGCAATGGGGCGCGGACGAGGAAGCAGCTAGCCGCCGGGCCATCCGCCTCAGGGATTTCGAGGCCGCCGTGGCTGTGCTGGCGGCTGTAAACCCGGCCGCAACCACAGGTCCTTAACGAGAGGTTTACGACGCAGCGTTACGGTAGCCGGCGCTCCCTGAGGCCGCTGAGATGCCGACGCCGGTCACTTCCATTGCTCCCGTCAGCGCCGCCAGCCCCTCGGCTGATGCGGCGACGCCCGGTCTTGTGCTTCAAGCCGGCAGCGTCGTCGATGCCAGGGTCGTCAGCGTCCTCGCCGACAATCTGGTGCGGATCGCGATCGCAAATCTATCGCTCGACGTGATGTCGGAAGTCCCCCTGTCGCCCGGGCAAAATCTCCAGCTGGCGGTGTCGCGGAACGACGGCACCGTTCATCTTGCCGTCGTGGGCGGGACAGGCGAGGCGGCCGCCGACGTGGTCACGCTGACGCCGCGTGCGGCCTCGCTGGTGGAGAGCCCGCCGCTTGCGCCGTCGATGGGCGCCGCGCGCAACACGCTGACACCTCCGGAGCAAGTCGCCGTCACGGTGGCTTCGGCCGATGCCGTCACCAGGCAGGGCAGCCAGGCGCCGCTGTTTGCCAATCTGGCCGCCGTCGTCACCGGCAGCGATCTGCCTGCGGGCTTGAAGCAGGCGGTGCTGGCCGTGCTGGCTCAGCAGACGCCGCTCGATACCGGGCTTGCCGGCGGCGATATCGAATCCGCATTTCAGAAGTCGGGGCTGTTCCTCGAGGCTTCGCTCGCCGCAGGCGCGACGCCGTCGTCAGGCACAATGCCCGATCTGAAGGCGGCGCTGCTGGTGCTGCGCCAGGCACTGGCCACGATTGAGAGGGCCGTGCCACCGACGCAAGGCGCCTCGCCGGCTCCGGCAGCAGGTGGGGCGGCGCAGGCGGGATCGCCATCAGCCGAACTCGCGCAACAGCCGCAAATGCCGCGCAGCGCCAATCCCGCCGCTGCCGTGCTCGCCGACATCGCCGGCGGGGCTTCGCAGGCGGCGACGTCGCGGACCATGTCGGCTGGTCTTGCCGCAAGCCTGCTGCAAGAGGTTACGCAAAACCTGCCGCGCCTGACCGGCAACGTGCCGGGGTCCAACAAGGCCGTACCGGATGGTCACGTCTTCGAGGCTGCCGCACGCGCGACGCCCCCGCCATTCCGCGGTGCGCTGCCGGCGCCGCAGTCCATCGCCGCGCCATCGCTCGCGCCGGCTACGCCGCTCGCTGCCACCGTGCATCGCCTGCTCGACGACACCGATGCGGCGCTCGCGCGGCAGACGCTGCTGCAAATTGCTTCGCTCCCCGATCGCATCGATGCCAGCGGGCACCGCATCGATCCGGCCGTGCCGCAGTGGAATTTCGAGATTCCGTTCGCGACCCCGCAGGGCACGGCGATGGCGCAGTTCGAGATCTCGCGCGATGGCGGCAACGAGTCCGGCGATCCTGCCCAGCGCACCTGGCGCGCGCGCTTCTCCCTCAATGTGGAGCCGGCCGGACCCGTGCATGCGTTGATCACGCTGAACGGCGACAAGACCTTCGTGCGGATGTGGGCGGAGCGGCCGGCGACGGCGCAGCAGCTCCGTGCCGGCGTCGGTGAGCTCAGCCAGGCATTGACGAGGGCCGAGCTCAAGCCCGGCGACATCGTGGTCCGCGACGGCACGCCGCCGCAGCCGGCGCCGGCCCGCGCCGGGCACTTCCTGGATCGCGCGACATGAGCGATCCATCCAAGCTTGCGATCGCGCTCCACTACGAGAAGGGCACCAACGCGCCTGTCGTCGTCGCCAAGGGCAGGGGCACGATCGGCGAAAAGATCGTCGAGATCGCCAAGGCTCACGACATCCCGATCGAGGAGAACGAGATTCTGGCGGGCGCGCTGTCCAAGGTCGAGCTCGGCGACGAGATCCCGCCGGATCTCTACAAGGCCGTCGCCGAGGTGCTGGTGTTCGTGCTGCGGCTGTCGGGCCGGGGGCGGTAAGAATAGCCTGTCATCGTTTCACCACGTAGCGGCTGCATGGTCGCGCGGCGTCTCACAGTTCACGGATATCGCTTTTGCTGACCCGTCGTTCCACCCTCGGTCTTCTCGCCGCAGCCGCGGTGCTGCCATCCCGCGCGCGCGCCCACGTCGCGCCGCCGCGCAATGAAATTCGTGAGAGTCTTGCAAAACGCTTCACCGATCTCGGCACATCCGGCACCTTCGTCGGCTACAAGGTCGAGGACTATCTGATCGTCGCCAGCGACAAGGAGCGCTCGGGCGAGGGCAAGCTGCCGGCCTCGACCTTCAAGATTCCGAACGCGCTGATTGCGCTGGAGACCGGCGTGGTCGCGGACCCCGACAAGGACGTGTTTTCCTGGGACGGCGTCAAGCGCCCGATCGAGGCCTGGAACAAGGATCACACGCTGCGCAGCGCCATCGCGGTGAGCGCGGTGCCGGTCTTTCAGGAGATTGCACGGCGCATTGGCCAGCGCGAAGCAAGCCTGATCGGCTGCCCGGTCAATCGGGCCGGAACACCGGGTTTTGCGAGGTCGCGCGCCGATCAGGCGGCCTTCTGCCGCCCGATCCGGCCGAGATGGGTAAAGGAGAACCCGGCGGAATATTTCAGGCCGTAGCCGAGCGCCCGGTCGATGCCGATATGGGCAAGCCAGATCAAGGCGATGGACAAAGTGAGGGGCGAGGCGAGGCCGAAGCCTAGTACCCACTTTTCTTGGAACGTGAGTCGTGATTCAAGGTCGGGATGATACCCGAAGCAAGAGAAGTCCACCTTTCGAGGAAAGATCGCAAGGTGCTTGAGGCGTGCTGTCGCTCACCGGTGACGTTGCAGCGCGATTTGAAGCGGGCGCGGATAGTTCTGTTGGCGGCGGATGGGCGCAGCACCCGGTCGATCGCCAAGGAAGTTGGGGTCCAGCCGCGGATTGTCAGCCTTTGGCGGCATCGCTATGCCGACCATGGCCTTGAAGGGCTGCAAGACAAGCCGCGGCCTGGCAAGCAGCCGATCTATACGAAGACGACCGACAAGCGGATTCTGAAGCTGCTGGATAAGCCGCCACCGCAAGGGTTTGCGCGCTGGACCGGCCCCCTGCTGGCCGAGGCGCTGGGCGATGTCGATGTCCAATATGTCTGGCGGTTCCTGCGCAGCCACAAGATTGACCTGGTGGCTCGCAAGTCCTGGTGCGAGAGCAACGACCCGAACTTTACGGCCAAAGCCGCCGATGTTGTCGGCCTCTATGTCGCGCCGCCGGCGAAGGCCATTGTGCTGTGCGTGGACGAGAAGCCCTCGATCCAGGCTTTGGAGCGAGCGCAGGGTTATCTGAAGTTGCCCAATGGCCGCGCCTTGACCGGCCAAAGCCACGATTACAAGCGGCATGGCACCACAACATTGTTTGCGGCGCTCGAAGTCGCCACCGGAAAGATCATCGCGACCCATTCAAAACGCCGGCGCCGCGTCGAGTTTCTCGATTTCATGAACAGCGTCACCGCGGCTTTTCCGAACCGCAAGCTTCACGTCATCCTCGACAACCTCAACACCCATAAAAAGAACGAGGACTGGCTCAAGGCCCACCCCAACGTGCAATTTCATTTCACGCCGACAAGTGCGTCATGGCTCAATCAGGTCGAAGTATGGTTTTCCATCTTGCAGGGGCAGTCGCTCAGCGGCACCTCCTTCACGAGCCTCAAGCAGCTTCAGGAACACATCGATGCCTACGTCAACGCATACAACGACAGAGCCGAGCCCTTCGTCTGGACCAAGAAAAAGGTCCGTCAACGCCGTTTCAAAGGCCGCCGTATCACTCAGCTCTGATTCCGGGTACTAGCGTCAGCAGCGCCACCGGCGCCATGTAGCTGTGGGCGGCGTTGTAGACCATCGCGCCGAATTTGGCGTCGGCAAGATAGCCCAGAAAGCTCAAATCCGGGGCGAAGAAGAGCACGGCGAAGACCAACCAGGAGCCTTCCCAGGCCCAGTAGAGCGTCACCATCCCTGCGAACAGGGTCAGGCCCTCCAGCCGCAGCAGGATGTTGACACCGCCCGTCGCCGCGCCCGTCTCGGCCGTTCCTTCGGTCATCTTCGTCTCCTAGGCAAAGCTCTGTAATTCCTTGCGCTTTCACGCTGCGGCAGGGCAGCCCTGCGACGCCGAAAGCCGCTTCCCGGCCCGCAAAATGCCGTGTTAGAACCCCCGGCGTCACTTAAGGCTTAAGAACTGGCGGGAGCAAATGAAACACATCCTGGACGCCCTCGAAGACCGTCGCGCCGCCGCAAAACTCGGCGGCGGGGAAAAGCGCATCGAGGCGCAGCACGCCCGCGGCAAGCTGACGGCGCGCGAGCGCATCGAACTGCTGCTCGACAAGGGGTCGTTCGAGGAGTTCGACATGTTCGTCGAGCACCGCTCCACCGAATTCGGGATGGAGAAGACCAAGGTGCCCGGCGACGGCGTCGTCACCGGCTGGGGCACCGTCAACGGCCGCAAGACCTTCGTCTTCGCCAAGGATTTCACCGTGTTCGGCGGCTCGCTGTCCGAGACCCACGCGCTGAAAATTACAAAACTCCAGGACATGGCGATGAAGGCGAGGGCGCCCATCATCGGCCTCTATGACGCCGGCGGCGCCCGCATCCAGGAGGGCGTCGCCGCGCTCGCCGGGTACTCCTACGTCTTCCGACGCAACGTGCTGGCCTCGGGCGTGATCCCGCAGATCTCCGTCATCATGGGGCCCTGCGCCGGCGGCGACGTCTATTCGCCGGCGATGACCGACTTCATCTTCATGGTGAAGAACACTAGCTACATGTTCGTCACCGGCCCCGACGTGGTGAAGACCGTGACCAACGAGGTCGTCACCGCCGAAGAGCTTGGCGGCGCCTCGGTGCACGCCACGCGCTCCTCGATCGCCGACGGCGCCTTCGAAAACGACGTCGAGACGCTCTTGCAGATGCGGCGCCTGATCGACTTCCTGCCGTCCAACAACACCGACGGCGTGCCGGAATGGCCGAGCTTCGACGACATCGGCCGTGTCGACATGTCCCTGGACACGCTGATCCCCGACAATCCGAACAAGCCCTACGACATGAAGGAGCTGATCCTGAAGGTCGTCGACGAGGGCGACTTCTTCGAGATCGCGGAAGCCTTCGCCAAGAACATCGTCACCGGCTTCGGCCGCATTGCGGGCCGCACCGTCGGCTTCGTCGCCAACCAGCCGATGGTGCTGGCGGGCGTGCTCGACAGCGACGCCTCGCGGAAAGCCGCGCGTTTCGTCCGCTTCTGCGACGCCTTCAACATCCCGATCGTCACCTTCGTCGACGTGCCGGGCTTTTTGCCCGGCACCGCGCAGGAATATGGCGGCCTGATCAAGCATGGTGCGAAGCTGCTGTTTGCGTACTCGCAGTGCACCGTGCCGCTCGTCACCATCATCACCCGCAAGGCCTATGGCGGCGCCTTCGACGTCATGGCCTCCAAGGAGATCGGCGCCGACATGAACTACGCCTGGCCGACCGCCCAGATTGCGGTGATGGGCGCCAAGGGCGCGGTCGAGATCATCTTCCGCTCGGACATCGGCGATCCCGACAAGATCGCGGCCCGAACGAAGGAATACGAAGACCGCTTCCTGTCGCCCTTCATCGCCGCCGAGCGCGGCTACATCGACGACGTCATCATGCCGCACTCGACGCGAAAGCGGATCGCGCGGGCGCTGGCGATGCTGAAGGACAAGAAGACGGAAATGCCGGCGAAGAAGCACGACAATTTGCCGCTATGAGGGGGAGTCGGCCCGCTGGAAAAATGGCGTGGTACGGTCGAGCCGATTCGACTATATTGACGGCATGACCGACGCTCTCAAGAAACTCATCGAGGCTGCAAAAACCGCGAATCCATCCCCGGAACACCTGGAGGAGCAGCGGCGCAGCTTCGTATATGGCAATACCCATTTCGAAAATGCGCTCATAACGCGAGAAATGGTGGATCGTGAGGCCGAGAAATTGGCCAAGGAAAAGAAGTGACAAGCGACGAGCGCGAACGGCGTGATAGCCGGGCGCTCGAACCTGAGTTGATTACAGATCCTCAGTCTGCAACGGGAAGCCTTAGCGGGCATCAGCTCTTACGCCGGCAACTATCGCCCTGGTGGCGTTGCCATCGAGGGAAGCAAGCATGAGCCTGTCGGCGCACATCTGGTCCCAGAACTCATTGAGGATATGTGCGACTACGTCAATGATCGCTGGGAACTCAGCACGCCGATTCATCTAGCTGCTTATGTCATGTGGCGGCTAAATTGGATTCATCCGTTCGCGGATGGGAATGGGCGCACTTCCCGAATTGTCTCGTATGTTGTGCTCTCAATTCGGGCTGGCACTCTTTTGCCGGGCACCCCGACGATTCCAGATCAAATCGTCGACAACCGGCGGCCCTATTTTGATGCCCTGGATGCGGCCGATTTAGCTTTTCGCGATGGTGGCCGGATCGATGTCTCGAAAATGGAAGATTTGCTAGCCTCAATGTTGGCGAACCAGCTCGCGGAATTCTATAGATCGGTTGGCGGGAAACTACCCAGCTAAGAACAATCCTTGGCGCTGGCCTCATTCGTAAGCAAGCTCCCAGATCCGAAGCCCTATGACCGAAGACGATCCGACCGACGAAATCTCCGATATCGAAGACCGGATCGAGGCGTTGGCCGAGGTCGCAGAGCGCTGCCGGAAGTACATCCTGGCGTCCAAGATCGCCATCGGCGCTGGTGCCGCGCTGCTGTTGGTTACGATCCTCGGCCTAATTGGCACGGGTCAGACCGCGGCGCTCGGCTCGATCGCGCTGGTGCTCGGCGGGATCGTTTCGCTCGGTTCGAATGTCAGCACGCTGCGGCAGACGGATGACGCGATTCGTGCTGCTGCGGAGGCGCGGCGTGCGGCACTGATCGGACGCATCGACCTTCGCCTGGTCGCCGATGCTCCGTTGAAGCTGGTGTGACGCCTCCGGCGCCACCACGCCCCCGTGGGTCGGTCAAAATCCCCCGGGTATGGTCACTTGAAACTCCCCCACCTGATGATCGCCGTCAGCGCCGCTGAACAGCAGTAGCCGGTCAGGCAGGACGTTTATGTTCGACCCCTTTAGCCAGCAAGGGGCCGGGGAGTTGAACGTCTTGAAGCGACATCTGCAAAGCACCGTACTTACATTACTTGATCGCAACACCAGCCAGCGCGAGATTCACCGGCTGACGGGTGTCGATCGCAAGACGATCCGGCGTTATCAGGCGCTGCGGGCCGGTGCGGAGGCAAATTCCCCCGGGGAAGTGACCACCGGCTCGGTGAGCGCGGACGGCCAAATTCCTCCACCCGACCACCGGCTTTTGGGACATCGGAAGCGACGGTCACCAGCAGCCTGGCCCGTTCGGCTTGCGAAGCGCATCGGACGTGGATCGAAGAACAGGTCCGGCTGAAGCGGAACGCGCAGGCGATTTACCAGGACCTGGTTGATCAATTTGGCTTTCCGTCCAGCTACCAGAGTGTCAAGCGGTTTGTGCGCCGGTTGCGGCACGCTGATCCTGAGCAGTTTGATCGTCTTGAGTTCCTCCCCGGCGAGGAAGCTCAGGTCGACTATGGCGAGGGCGCGCCGACGGTTGATCCGAAGAGCGGGCGGTACCGTCGTCCCCGCCTGTTCGTGATGACGCTACGCTACTCGCGGCGCAGCTTCCGGCGGGTAGTCTGGAAGTCCAGCCAACAAGTCTGGGCGCAGCTCCACGAAGAGGCGTTCCGGTATTTTGGCGGGGTCCCCAGCTATGTCGTGCTCGACAACCTGAAGGAAGGCGTCCTCAAGCCGGATTTGTACGAGCCCCAGCTCAACCCGATTTACAGCGCGATGCTGGCTCATTACGCCGTGGTCGCCGATCCCGCGCGCGTGGCCGATCCAAATCGGAAAGGATGCGTCGAGAATGCGATTCAACATACCCAGGGCACTGCGCTGGCCGGACGGCGCTTCGAGACGCTGGAGGCGCAAAACGAGTTCTTGAGGCACTGGGAGGAGAACTGGGCTTCCAAACGCATCCACGGCAGCACGCGCCGTCAGGTCGAGGCGATGTTCCAGGAAGAGGGGAGTGTCAGAAGTTTTGTGTAAGAGCGTCTCTGTGAGGGGTTTGCGGGGTCAGCGGACTGACCCCATGGGGTCAGTCCGCTGAGCCTGCAAAGCGCTCGCCGAACTGGATGGCAAACTGGCCCATTGCGGCCGTCCATGCAACCGGTCGTCGCCAATGGATGCCGGCATTTCTGATGGCGAGGTAAAGCAGCTTCATCGCCGCCTCGTCGTTGGGGAAGCTGCCGCGTGTTTTGATGATCTTGCGCAGCGAACGGTTCAGCGCCTCGACCGCGTTGGTGGTATAGATCATTTTGCGTATCTCCGGCGCGAAGGCGAAGAACGGAATGACATGCTCCCACGCCCGGCGCCAGGCCGCCCCGATCGCGGGATAGCGCTTGCCCCACTCGGCTTCGAAGTCCTCGAGCCTGAGCAGAGCGGCGTCGGCATTCTCGGCATGATAGATCGCCTTGATCGAGGGAAGGATCGCCTTGCGATCCTTCCAGGACACGAAGGATAGGCTGTTGCGGATCAAATGCACGATGCAGGTCTGGACCATCGCCTTGGGAAAGACGCTGTTGATCGCCTCGGGAAAGCCCTTCAGACCGTCGACGACGGCGATCAGGATGTCGGCGACGCCGCGGTTCCTCAGATCGTTCATGACCTTGAGCCAGAATTTGGCGCCTTCGGTTTGCTCGATCCAAAGCCCGAGCACGTCTTTCTCGCCCGATGCAGTGATGCCCAGCACGACGTAGACTGCCTTGTTCTTGACCATCCCCTCATCGCGAATCTTGACCCTGAGCGCGTCGAAGAAGACCACCGGATAGATCGCTTCCAGCGGCCGGCTCTGCCATTCGCGGACCTCGTCGAGAATCGCGTCGGTGACCTTGCTGATCAGATCGGGGGACACCTCGGTGCCGTAGAGCTCGGCCAGATGGCCCTGGATCTCCCGTACCGTCATGCCCCGCCCGTAGAGACTGATGATCTTCTCGTCGAAGCCGTCGAAGCGGGTCTGGCCCTTCGCGACGATCACCGGTTCGAACGTGCCGGCGCGGTCGCGCGGCACCTCGATCTCGATCTCGCCGTCGTCCGTCAACAGCGCTTTGCTGCTTGTGCCGTTGCGGCTGTTGCCCGACCCGCGGCCCGCCGGGTCGCCCTTCTCATAGCCAAGGTGGTGGGTCAGCTCCGCACCCAGTGCGCGCTCCAGAAGCGCCTTCTTCAGTCGTCTGAAAAGCCCGTCTTCGCCGGCTAAGTCTTCTGGCTTGAGGCTGCCCCCGGCAAGAAGCTGGTCCAAAATCTCAGGTGAAAAATCCGTAGCCATGTGAGTCTCCTGTCAAAGGTAAACTCACAGAAACCATCTTACACCGAGTTACTGACACCCTCAGGAAGAGAAGCCGCACCTGCGGCCGCTGCCTGTCGCTCCCTTCCGCATCTTCACCGAAGTCGTCCGGACTGTCTGCGACGACACCACCGTACGCGTCGACAACAGCTATTACGCCGCGCGGCCCGCGCCGATCGGCAGCCAGGTCGTCGTGCGCATCTACACCACCACGATCGAGATCCGTGATCGCCACACCCGTGCGCTGCTGCGTGTTCATTCCCGGATGGCGCACCCCGGTTCTGTCGTCCTGCCGACCAGCGAACGGCCGTTCAACCCGTCGCGGCAAACCGCCGTGCTGCTGGCGAGCGCCGAGCGCATCGGACCGCAGACCAGGGCCTTGTGCCAGCAGGTGTTCGACACCGAAGGGCGCCCCGGACAGCGCGCGATGTGGGGCATTGTCGGGCTGGGCCGGAAGTATCCGGCGCGGCTGGTCGAGCAGGCCTGCGCGCACGCCATCGACAACCGCATCTACCGCTACAAGCACGTGCGTGCGACCGTCGAGCGGTTGTTCGAACAGGCGATCGAGCAGGTTGGAGTGACGCCACAGCCGGCATCGCCGCTCACCCAGGATCATCCGCTGATCCGTACCCCCGCGGAATACGGCGACCTCTTCAGCCGCGCTGTGCGGCGCGACGCCGACGACAATGGTCGGCAGGCCGAGGCTCACGACGATCACGCCACGGCAATCCGCGCTCGTGTCGCCTGCGCAACCCCGGCCAACTCCGGCGCCACGAGCGCTCCCGCTGCACCTTCTCACCTTAAACTGGAGACCTAGCCACATGATGACCATGCCGGAAATTGAGCGTTGCCTACGACAGCTGCGCCTGTCGGGTGTCCGCGACACGCTGCAGACGCGCGTGCTCCAGGCGCAGGGCGCCAACCAGCCCTTCCTCGAGACCTTCTCCCTTATCCTGCAGGATGAACTGGACCGTCGTCAGTCCCGTCTTATCGAGCGGCGATACCAGCAATCCGGGCTCGACGAAAAGCTGACGCTCGCCGAGTTCGACTGGTCCTTCAATCCCAAACTGCCACGTCAGACCTGCTTCCAGCTCCACACCCTGGCGTTCATTGCCGCTGGCGAGAACGCTCTGCTTGTTGGCAAACCTGGCACCGGGAAGTCGCACATCGCCAAGGCGATTGCCTATCAGGCGATCCTGCAAAGCCACAAGGTCCAGTATCTTGAGACCGACGACTTCTTCCACCGCTACGCCCTGAACTCTCCGGCACAACGCGAGGTCCGGCTGCGAACCATCATCGACTGCGATCTCCTCGTGCTGGACGATCTATTCCTCGCACGCGCCATCCCCGACGCCGCCGGCACTTTGCTGCAGACCCTGATCCATCAGCGTTACAAACTGCGCCGCAGCGTCATCGTCACCTCCAATCGCGTCGTGCAGGATTGGGGGGCATACCTTGGGGACAACACTATGAGCACGACGATCCTCGATCGCCTTATGCATCATTGCCATCTGCTTGAGTTCGACGGACGCAGCTATCGGCTCAAAGAAGCCGCTGAAGCTCTTGCCCGGGAAACAAACTCAAACTAACAGTCCCTTGTCCTGCCTCGCGGGTGGAGGAATTTGACTGACCACACCCGGAGGAATTTGAAGTGACCCGCGGGGACCACGCCTCACGCGGCCGTCTTGAGCGTCAGCTCCGACAATTCCGTGCGGCATTCTGCGGCGAAGGCTTGAAGCCGCGCGGCCGTCTGCTGGTCAAGGATCGCTCTTGCCAGCCGCTCGGCGCGGGCGATCTGTTGCTTGAGATATTCGATGCGAGCCATGGGTCACCTCTTAGCGGAAATAAACTCAGGCGAATTGCTTCATTCGGCGATGGCGACTCTATAGGCCAGGAGCTGGATTGAATGTGTGAGCCACATCACGCCTCGTGCGTCGCATCCGCCGCGGCGAAATGCGCCATCTGGTCGGCGTGGGCCTTGGCGAACGCCGGACGTCCGGTGGCGCGCGCGACGTAGGCGCGGCAGGCAGGACTGTCCGTCAGCCCGTCGAAACCATCGACGACGCGCAGCACGTCCGCCATCAGGATGTCGGCGACGGAGAAGGAGCCGGCCAGCCATTCGCGGCTCGCCAGCACCGGCTCGAGATGCTTGAGCCGGAGCTTGAGGAAGTCGTCGACGAATTTCCACGCCTGCGTGTCGGTCGGATGGCCCATGAACTTCGACATGCCCCAGGGCAGGCTGGCCATCTCCACCGAATTGAGCGCCGCGAACACCCATTTCGTCGTCTCGCTGCGGCCTCGCGGATCGGATGGCATCAGCTTCTCGCTGAGCCCGCCGAGGTGCAGCAGGATCGCGCCGGTCTCGAAGATCGAGAGGTCGCCGTCGGTCAGCCACGGCACCTGGCCGAACGGCTGGTGCGCGAAGTGCGCAGGCCCGCGATCGTCGAACGGCACGCTGGCGACGCGATAGGGCAAGCCGGCTTCTTCCAGCGTCCAGCGCACGCGGAAGTCGCGCACGAAGCCTCGCGGCGCTGCGGGAACCCAATCGAAGGTGGTCAGGGTGAGGTCGGCCATTTGCTGTCTCCGTGTCCTGGTTCGAGGCAAAGGACGAACGAAGGGCGTCCATTCCGACACCGGACCAACTCTTTTTGTCGCCGGCGGCTTAACCGGCTAGTCTCGGTTCAAACAACAGGAGGAAATCCGATGCCAGCAGCCTTCTTCGTCGTCCGGGCCATTGTCACCGATCCCAATAAGCGCGCCGCCTTCGACCGATGGTACGAGACGGAACATCTGCCCGATGCGGTGAAGGCGTTCGGCGTGAGCAAGGCCTGGCGGTTCTGGAGCCTGGATGATCCCTCGATGCACCAGGCGATGTATCAGTTCGATGACGAGGCAAAGCTGAATGCGATGCTGAAAGGTGACGCGCTACAAAGGCTCGTCGCCGACTTCAACCGCGACTGGCCCGACGTGAAGCGCACGCGCGAAACGCTGGTGCTGGCGCAGGAGTTTGCGAAGTAAGCGGGAGACATTCCGCGGCTCAATAAATCTGAACGCGCGATTCAGCTTCGGTTCATGTCGTGAACGCGACACTTCCTCTGCATCACAGTCACGATGACCAAAGGAAGAAATGATGGAGCGCCGGAACTTTTTGAAACTTGCATTGGGGGTGACAGCGGGCGCCGCGGCCTTCGCCGCAACGGCCGCGCAGGCCGCGCCGCTGTCACCGCAGCCGGTCGGTGATCCCGCCCGTATGCCGCAGGGCAATTCCGACGCTCATCCCGCGGTCACCACCAGCGAGGAAGCCGCGAAGCTGGCGCCAGAGCAGGTTCACTACGGCCATCACCGCCACTGGGGCTGGCACCGCCGTCATTGGCGCCGGCATCGCCGACGCTGGCACCGCCGCCATCACTGGTAAGCTCGCGAAGTTTGCGGATTGGACGGGGATCGCCACAGGCGGTCCCCGTTTCGATTCTGGAGGCGCTTCAGTTCCACGGCGGATGGATCGTTGGCGGTAACCCCGAATAAAATGGCCGCGCAGGCTTCCGCCGCGCGGCCATTCAGTAACGCAAATGGACGAGATCAGAACGGGCGGCAGCGGCCGGCGTACCAGCGGAAGCCGTAGGGGCACACACGCGCGCGAGGCACAACGACGACCGGCGCCGGGGCGACCACCACCGGAGCGGGGCGAACGACGACCGGGCCGCGCATCGGACGGCAGCCGCCATAGGGGCCGCGATACCAACCCGGGCCGCAACCTCCGGCGGCGCTGGCCGCCTCGCTGAAACCGACGACCGCGCTGGCGAGCATGACGGCGGCAAACAGGTATTTCATGTGGTCTTCCTTCTCGTCCTTAGGCAGGCTAGAGCATGATGTATTTACACGGAACCATAGCCTGAGTTTTTGAAGTAGTTGGTGCACTCCTCCTGGGAGAAGAGATCGAGGAGTTCACCAACCTTCCGCCAGGTTGCCTCCACGTCACGAGGTTCTGCGGATCGCATGAGGTGTTTGAGTTTGGCGAAGACCTGCTCGATCGGGTTGAGGTCAGGGCTGTAGGGCGGCAAGAAGATAAGGTGGGCTCCTCTGGCGCGGATAGCTTGGCGAGCCGCTTTGCCCTTGTGGCTGCCAAGATTGTCGAGAACGACGATCTCGCCCGGTGCGAGGGTGGGTGCCAACACCTTCTCGACGTACAGCGTGAAGAGTTCACCATTGATGGGACCATCAATCACCCAAGGCGCACTGATCCGATCATGACGCAGCGCCGCGATGAAGGTCATGGTCTTCCAATGGCCGAAAGGTGCAGATGCTTGGAGGCGCTGCCCACAAGGCCCCCAGCCGCGTAGCGGCGCCATATTGGTCTTGATCCACGTCTCGTCGATGAAAACCAACCGCGTGACGTCAATCCTGCCTTGATGCGCTTTCCATCGGGTCCGCTTACGGGCGACGTCTGGGCGATCCTGCTCGGCTGGTAGAAGCGTTTTTTTTGAAGCTGAGCCCCTCGGCGTGAACAAAAGTCCACACCGCCCGCACGTCTGTCTTGATCCCCCGTGCAGCCAGCTCCTGCGTCAGCTTGCGCAAGGTGAATGGCCCCGAGCGAATGCGTTTGCGCAGCCAGTCGGCGTTGGCATCCGACAGAACCCGCTTCTTGTGGCCGCCGATCTGGCCGGGCGCCAGGCCTCCGGTATCACGCCTTAGGTTCTTCCACTTCGTCACGCACGAGGGGCTGATCTGTAGCGCCTCTGCGATCGAACGAACCGTCTCGCCCGCGTCAGCGCGAGCCAAGGCGCGTTCACGGATGTCTTCCGAATAGGGGCGCGTCATCCATGCTGGCCTCCGCACTCCAGCATGGAGCTTGAATCAGAAATCGCCCGCTCTGGGAACCCCGATTCCAGTCAAAAACATCACGCTCTAGGGGAACGGCGCTTGCGGCGCACAATGAATCAAGAGACACGATTCGACACGTTAAATCTGGGGCGTGCCGACACGTCGCGATCCAAACCTGCCAATCATGACCTGAATGCGGCATGAACGGTCCGCGCATCTTGCCTCAGACGACACGCCAGTGTCGCTAGCGACCGAGAAAACCAAGCACCAGCTCCTTGTACTTCTCCGGCGCCTCCAGGAAGACGAGATGCCCGGTGTTCGGAATCACTTCGGCCTGCGCATTCGGCATCTTCGCCGCCAGCGCCTTCGCCAGTTCGGCGTTCTGCCCCATCTTGGCCCGCAGCGCCTCGGGCGCGAGTGGCCGGCCCGGCGCGTTGTGGTCGTCGGCCCCCATGATGAACAACGTCGGCAGCGCGATCTGCGGAATCTCGTGCGCCATCGGCTCTCGATAGATCATCTGGCCGGAGCTGACGAAAGCGCGCAGCCAGCGCGGATAGTCGGGGCTGCCCTTGATGTTGAAGCGGGCATCGATGAACGGCGCGATCGCCTCGGCCGGCAGCTTGATCGCGTAATTGGTCTGGAGCTGCTTGCGATAGCCCTCGGCGGTGAGCTTGTCCTCGGTCTCGATTATCTTCTCGGTCGGCGTCGGCGGCACGTAGAGGCGGTAATCCTCCAGCCCGATCGGCGCGGTCAGCACCAGATGGGCGACGCGGTCGGGATAGGCGCGGGCGATGCGCACACCGAGCATGCCGCCGAGCGAGTGGGCGACGATCTCGGCCTTGTCGATCTTGAGATGATCGAGCAGCGCAATGGTGTTGCGCGCCAGCGTGTCGAAATGCAGTTCGCCCTGCGGCTTGGAGGATTTGACGAAACCAATCTGGTCCGGCACCACGACGCGGAAGCCGGCCTCGCTCAGCATCTTGATCACCGGCGCCCAATAGCTCGACGGGAAATTGCGCCCGTGCAGCAGCACCACGGTGCGGCCGTTCGGCTGCGCGGGCGACACGTCCATGTAGGCCATGCTGAGCTGCTCGCCATCGTTGACGACCGGCAGGAGGTGCACGGGGTAGGGATAGGCAAAGCCTTCGAGCGCGATGCCATAGGGCTCACGGGGCGGGCTGTCGGCGGCGATGGCGAAGGTGAACGGAGAGACGAGAAGGGAGGCGGCGAGCGCGGCCGGGAGGAGGCGGTTCATGGAGGGTCTCGCAATTGGAGCAGTCATTCCGGGGCGCGCGCAGCGCGAACCCGGAATCTCGAGATTCCGGGTCTGGTCCTTCGGACCATCCCGGAATGACAATGCGCATAAAGACGTCAACGGCCGGGTCAAGCCCGCCCACGACGAGAGCCCGCATTCACACGCAAACGTGCGAGCCCACGCGCCCCGCGTGATCAGTCCTGCCCGCTGCCGAACAGCGTGGCGAACTGCTTCTCGCCTGTGCGGGTGAAATTCACCACGCGGCTGCCGGGCGTGGCATCGCGCGAGGCCCATTTCAGTTCGGCGAAGCGCTGCATCAAGGCGGCGCCCAGCGTGCCGGCGAGATGATGCCGCCGCTCGCTCCAGTCGAGGCAGGCCTTGCACACCGGGCGGCGCGGATGGGCCAGCATGTCCGGCGAGATCTGCAAATGCTTGACGAGGAAGCGCTCGCCCTCGGCCGTCAGCTCGATGTCCTGCTTCTTTTGCCTGACGAGGTTTCGCTCGCGCATGGTGTCGAGCATCTGCACGCCTAGATCGCCGGCGAGATGATCGTAACAGATCCGCGCCCGTCGCAGCGCCGGATCCTTCGGACCGGTGCGCACGCGCATGTGGCCGGTCCGCGCGGCAAGGCCCGCAAGTCCCTCGAGTACGCCGGCGACGTCGTCATCGGTGAGGCGGTAATAGCGGTGGCGGCCCTGCTTCTCTGGCTCGATCAGGCCGCCGGCCTCGAGCTTCGAAAGATGCGAGCTTGCGGTCTGCGGTGTGATGGCGGCCTCCTGCGCCAGCTCGCTCGCGGTGAGCGCGCGGCCGTTCATCAGCGCCGTGAGCATGTTGGCGCGCGCGGGGTCGCCGACGAGGGAGGCGACCATGGCGATATCAGGACCTGCTTTCATGCTTCGATGGTAGCCGAAGCATTGTGGCCGGGCAAGGGCGTAGCGTGTTGCTTCAAGCACAGGAACCCGTCATGTCCGTCACCGTTTTCATCCGTTACCAGCTCGATCCCTTCAAGCGCGCGCAGTTCGAGGAATATTCGAAGCGCTGGCTCACCATCATCCCGAGATGTGGCGGCGACCTGATCGGCTATTTCATGCCGCATGAGGGCACCAACAACATCGCGTCCGCCCTGATCTCGTTCGAGAGCCTGGCCGCCTACGAGGCCTATCGCAAACGGCTGCGGGCCGATCTCGACGGCATGGCGAACTTCAATTTTGCCGAGTCCGAGAAATTCATCCTCGCCGAAGAGCGCACCTTCCTGCGCAAGGTGATATTGTAGGCCAACCAACAGCAGGAGATGCTCATGATTGCCGTGATCTTCGAGGTCTGGCCCAAGCCGGAACACCGCCAGGACTATTTCGATCTCGCGGCCGACCTGAAGCCGTTGCTGCAAACCATCGACGGCTTCATCTCGGTCGAGCGCTTCGAGAGCCTGACCGAGAAGGGCAAGATCCTGTCGGTGTCGTTCTGGCGGGATGAGGCTGCCGTGCAGGCCTGGCGCAACACGATGGAGCATCGCCGCACGCAGGCGAAAGGCCGCGCAAAGATCTTCGCGGACTATCATCTGCGCATCGCCAGCGTGATCCGGGATTACAGCATGACCGACCGCGAGCAGGCTCCGAAGGACAGTCGCGCCGTACACGACGGGCACTAGCGCACTTGAAAGGGCGCGCCTATCTCTGCGCGGCCAACTAGGGAGAGAAACATGCACGTGACGACCGCGGACAAGCGCGCGACGTTCAGGAAGATGCACGAGAGCGGCTGCTTCATCCTGCCCAATCCGGTCGATGTCGGCGGCGCGAAAGCCTTGCAGCATCTCGGCTTCAAGGCGATCGCGTCATCGAGCGCAGGCTTTGCCTGGACCATCGGCAAGGCCGACAACCACGTCAGCGTCGAGGACGTCTGTCAGCATCTGGCAGCATTGAGCTCGGCCGTCGATATCCCCGTCAACGCCGATTTCGAGGGCGGCTTTGCCGTCGAGCCGGACAGGGTCGCCGACAATGTCGAGCGCTGTGTGCGTACCGGCGTCGCGGGCCTCTCGATCGAGGATTCCACGGGCGACAAGGACAAGCCGCTCTACGACCGCGCGCTTGCGGTCGAGCGCATCAAGGCCTCGCGCAAGGCGATCGGCGACAGCGGCACGCTGCTGGTCGGCCGCTGCGAGGCTTACTTGTGGGGCGTCACCGACCTCAAGCTCGTCATCGATCGGCTCACCGCCTATGCCGATGCCGGCGCCGACTGTCTCTACGCGCCGGGCCTGAAGAGCCGCGAGGACATCGCCGCCGTGGTGAAGGCGGTACATCCGAAGCCGTTCAATCTCCTGATCGGCGCGTCGGGCCTGTCGTTGCAGGAGGCAGAAGATCTCGGCGTGCGCCGCATCAGTGTGGGTGGCTCGCTCGCCCGCGCCGCCTGGGGCGGCTTCATGCGCGCTGCAAAGGAGATGGCGGAGAAGGGAACGTTCACAGAGCTTGCCGGCGGCTATCCCGGCGGCGAGCTCAACAAGATATTCAGCTAGGCCAACGAAAAGCGGCGGGATGTTGCATCCCGCCGCTCTCACGTCTCATTGCTAACTGTTACTTCGCGCCGTCAGACGGCGTCTGCGAACCCGGCGCCGGCTTTGCAGCAGGCGTATCGGGAGCCGGGGCAGCAGGCCTGCTCGGCGCCGCACCCGTGGTCACGCCCGGCTCGGTGTTGTTGCGCGGCGTCACGTCGCGCACGCCAGGAGGCGCCGCCGGATTGGTCGGCTGCGTCTGCGCGGTCTGCGAGGCCGGCGTGTTGCTGGCCTCGTTGGTCGTGGTGGTATTGTTCAAGCCGTAGAACACGGCGCCCAGCACCAGGGCGATCGCTACCGCAAACAGCGCGATCTTGCCGCTGGAGGCAGGGCCTTCCCCGAGCTCGGGATCGGCCTGAAGGTCGGCATCCCGGCGCGCCGCGCGAGAAAACTCATCTTCGGCGAGGTTCGGGCGATACGGATCGTTGGGAAAACGGTCGTCAGCCATCGATTGGATCTCCTCGGGTTATGACGTCGGGACAACCCTCAGGTGCGAGATTCCGTTCCGCGCCACCCCATGCTTTCGTCGCATGTTGCCCTCGTGTCGGGAATCGGGAACCTGTTCGCTCGGGAACTGGACGCGAGTTCCATGGCTGCGACGAGGGAACGAAACCGATGTGGAGTCTGCCGCCGACCGATAGCGTGCTGCACTTTCTGGCCCTCGTCGCCTTGACGGCAGAGGGCATGACGGCAGCACTGGCCGCGGGGCGGCGCAGCATGGATTATGTCGGCGTTTGTCTTCTCGCCTGCGTCACCGCGCTTGGCGGCGGCACGCTGCGCGACCTGTTCCTCGGTCACTACCCGCTGGTGTGGGTGGCCCACCCGATCTACCTTGCACTGCCGGGTGGGGCGGCGCTGCTGACGATCCTGATCGCGCGTCTCGTGCACCGGCTGCACCTCGCCTTCATCGTGCTCGATGCGATCGGCCTCGTCGTCTTCACCATGATCGGCTGCAACGTCGCCTGGCAGATGGACGCCTCGCTCCCGATCATGATCGTCTCCGGCATGGTGACGGGCTGCGCCGGCGGTGTGTTGCGCGATGTGCTCTGCAACGACGTACCGCTGCTGTTTCGATCCGAGCTCTATGCCAGCGTCTCGGTCGTGACTGGCTTGTTCTACGCCACGGCGTTCGGCTTCAATCTCAATGCCGAGCTCTGGATGATTTTGACCTTCGTACTCGGCCTCAGCTTCCGCCTGCTCGCGGTCCACTACAGATGGGAGATGCCGAAATTCGTGTTCACCGGGGATGAGGAGAGGTAGAGTCACGTCGCCTCATTCTGATGACGAGGGACGGAGTTGGCTACGGCTCCTTCCTCGCCCTCGCCACCTGGGCCGGCGTCACCAGCAGGCCCGCGTTGCCCCAGGAATTGCGGATGTAATTCGTCACCGCCGCGATCTCCTCGTCGGACAGTTGTTTGGCATAACCCGGCATCTCCCCGGTGTTGGGCGCGCGCGGCGTGGTCACGGTGTAGGCGCCGTCGAGGATGATGCGCAAGGTGGAGGATGGGTTGTTGGATTGCAGCAGCGCATTGCCTGGCAACGGCGGATAGATGCGCGGGGCTCCGGAGCCGTCGGCCTCATGGCAGGCGATGCAGAGTTTTGCGTAGACGGCCTGGCCGGCCTTCATCTCGGCATCATCCGGCGGCGTCACGATCGTCTCGCGTCGCGTCGACGGCAGGCTCTTCAAGTAAATGGCGATTGCGCGCACATCGGCATCGCTCATTTTCGCGGTCGAGTTGACGACGACCTCCGCCATCGGCCCACCGGCATGGCTTTTGGCGTTGCGCCCGCTTTGCAGATACTCCGTGATGTCCTCCTCGCTCCACGATTTCAGCCCGGTGCGGACGGCGCCATCGAGGCGAGGGGCAAACCAGCCTCCGACCTCGTTGCCGGATAGCGCCTGCGTGTCCCTGTCGGCGCCGAAATAGTTTTTCGGCGTGTGGCAGGCGCCGCAATGACCGAGCCCGGTGACGAGATAGCCGCCTCTGTTTCAGGCCGCGCTCTTGCTCTGGTCCGGCTCGAACAGCCCGGGCTTGAAGTACATGGCGTTCCACAGCCGCATCAGGCCGCGATAGCCGAACGGCCAGCGCAGTTCCGGCGGCTTGTTGCGGTTCGCGACGGGCGCCAGCGTGGCGAGATAGGCGCGGATCGCCAGCGTGTCGTCCTTCGTCATTTTGCTGAAGTAAGGATAGGGAAAGGCCGGGTAATAGTTCGAGCCGTCGGGCGCGATGCCGGTGCGTAGCGCCCGGGTGAAATCGGCATCCGACCAGGCGCCGATCCCTGTGTCGCGGTCGGGCGTCAGGTTCGGCGCATAGATCGCGCCGAAGGGCGTGTCGATGCGCTTTCCGCCCGCGAACGGCTTGGCCGGATCGGCGGTGTGGCAGCCCGCGCAGTCGCCGGCCTCGACCAGCGCCTTGCCGTAGGTGATCAGTTCCGGTGATGGCTCGGCGGCAAGCGCCGCGCCAGCAACTGCACTGCACAACGCGATCACAGCCAGAATCGTGCGCATGCTCGGCCTCTCCTGCGACCAATCGCCGTCATCGGCGCCATGGGGGCGGCCATTCATTTCGCGACGGCGGGGGTATGGTGACACAAATTGAAAATGCCCGGCGTGTTTGAGGCCACGAAATTGCGATTTTTACCCGGCGCGCCTTTTCATCCAGATTTGTGATGCGGATCATGAAATATCCGACATAGAGTGGCGGTGATGGTCGGCGCGCCCTAGCTAAAAACGACGAGAAGGCAACGGCTTAAGCGACCTTAAGGAACAAAGGCCTGAGCAGGGCCAAACGAGGACAGCATGGGCATCAACCAGGGTCCGATCAGTCTCGATCAAAAATACACCCAGGAAACCGGACACGTCTTCACCACGGGCATCCAGGCCCTGGTTCGCCTGCCGATGGCCCAGATCCGGCGCGACCGCGCCAACGGCCTCAATACCGCGGGCTTCATCTCCGGCTATCGCGGCTCGCCGCTCGGCGGCTACGACCAGCAGCTTTTAGCCGCCCGCAAGCATCTCGAACAGTACAACATCAAGTTCCAGCCCGGCGTGAACGAGGATCTGGCGGCCACCGCCGTCTGGGGCTCGCAGCAGCTCAACCTCTCGCCCGGTGCCAAATATGATGGCGTGGTCGGAATCTGGTACGGCAAGGGCCCGGGCGTCGACCGCTGCGGCGACGTGTTCCGCCACGGCAATGCCGCCGGCTCGGCTAAGAACGGCGGCGTGCTGTGCCTTGCCGGTGACGACCACGGCGCGAAATCCTCCACCGTTCCGCATCAGTCCGACCACGCCTTCATCTCGGCGCTGATGCCCTATCTCTATCCCTCGAGCATCCACGAGATGATCGAGATGGGCCTGCTCGGCATCGCGATGTCGCGCTATTCCGGCTGCTGGGTCGGCATGAAGGTGATCACCGAGACGGTGGAGACCACCGCCGAGATCGACCTCACCGACGAGATGAAGCCTTTCATCATCCCCACCGATTTCGAGCTGCCGCCCGGCGGGCTCAACCTGCGCTGGCCCGACGACCGCTTCGAGCAGGACCGGCGCCTGCAGGACTATAAGGGCTTTGCCGCCATCGCCTTTGCGCGCGCCAACAAGGTCAACCGCGTCACCATGGATTCGCCGAACGCCCGTTTCGGCATCATGGCGTCGGGCAAGAGCTATGAGGACGTGCGCCAGGCGTTGCGCGAACTGGGGATCACCGAGGAGGTCGCCGCCAAGATCGGCCTTCGTCTCTACAAGATCGGCATGCCCTGGCCGCTTGAGCCGGAAGGCGTCCGGCAGTTTGCTGTCGGCCTCGAGGAGATCTTCATCATCGAGGAGCGCCGCGAGATCGTCGAGAACCAGGTGAAGCAGGAGCTGTTCAACTGGCGCGACGATGTCCGCCCGCGCATCGTCGGCAAGATGGACGAGCACGACAAGCGCTTCCTGACCTTCGCCGCCGAGCTCAGCGTCGCCTCGCTCGCGACCTCGCTGACCGAGCGGCTGCTTCGACTTGATCTCAACCCTGAGATCGCGGAGATGCTCCGCGTCAAGGCCGATTGGTTCAACGGCCGCCAGGCGACCCAGATGCAGGCGGTCGCCCCCGTCTCCCGCACTCCCTACTTCTGCTCCGGCTGCCCTCACAACACTTCGACAAAAGTCCCCGAAGGCAGCCGCGCGCTCGCCGGCATCGGCTGTCACTTCATGGCGCTGTGGATGGACCGCTCGACCGAGACGTTCACGCATATGGGCGGCGAGGGCGTGCCCTGGGTCGGCATCGCGCCCTTCACCAACGAGAACCACATCTTCGCGAACCTCGGCGACGGCACTTACTTCCACTCCGGGCTTCTGGCGATCCGCCAGGCGGTCGCCTCCAAGACCAACATCACCTACAAGATCCTCTACAACGACGCGGTCGCCATGACCGGCGGTCAGCGCCATGACGGCGATCTCTCGCCGCAGCAGATCACCTTCCAGCTCCACGCCGAGGGCATCCGCGAGATCTATCTGGTCTCGGAGACCCCCGACGCCTATCCGGCCGACACCATCGCGCCCGGCGTGAAGAAGTATCACCGCGACGAGCTCGACAGCGTCATGAAGATGTGCCGCGAGTATAAGGGCACCTCGGCGATCGTCTTCGTGCAGACCTGCGCGGCCGAAAAGCGCCGCCGCCGCAAGCGCGGCCTGATGGAGGATCCGGCGCGCCGCGTCATGATCAACCCCGCCGTTTGCGAAGGCTGCGGCGACTGCTCGGTGCAGTCGAACTGCATCTCGGTGGAGCCGCTGGAGACTGAGTTCGGCCGCAAGCGCGCCATCAACCAGTCCTCCTGCAACAAGGATTATTCGTGTCTCAAGGGCTTCTGCCCGTCCTTCGTCACCGTCGACGGCGGCAAGCCGCGTCACCGTGCGCCGGCCGAGCTCAGCGAGATCGGCGAGCTGCCTGAGCCGGCCTCGCGACCGACTCTCGACAAGCCCTACAACATCGCGGTCGGCGGCGTCGGCGGCACCGGCGTGCTGACCATCGGCGCGCTGCTCGGCATGGCCGCCCATATCGAGGGCAAGGCCTCGATGATCCTCGACATGTCGGGCCTTGCGCAGAAGGGCGGGGCGGTGCTGAGCCATGTCCGCCTGTCGGATCATCCGGCTGAGGTGACCTGCTCGCGCATCGTCACCGGCACGGCCGATCTCGTGCTCGCGGCCGACGAGGTGGTTGCGGTCGCCAAGGACACGATCTCGCTCTGCGACACCAGCCGCACCCGCGGCATCATCAACAGCCACGTCATTCCCACCGCCGACTTCGTCCTCAACCGCGATTTCAACTTCCAGACCCGCAAGCTGAACGGATTGCTGGAGACGGCGCTGCACAAGGACTCCGTCTTCTTCGACTTCACCAGGCCGACCGAGCAGCTGCTCGGCGACAGCATCGCCACCAACATGATGATGATGGGCTACGCCTATCAGAAGGGGCTGTTCCCGCTTTCAGCGGAATCGATCGAGCAGGCCATCGAGGTCAACGGCGTCTCGATCAAGATGAACAAGGAAGCCTTCCGCCTCGGCCGCCTCGCGGTCGCGGACCCCGCGCGCCTTGCCGCGATGCTGAAGGGAACGGACGAAGTGGTTGCGCCGAAGACGCTGGACGCGATGACGCTCGATGAGGTGATCGAGCATCGCGCCAAGCATCTGACCGCCTATCAGAATGGCCGGCTGGCAAGACGTTATCGCAAGCTGGTCGACCAGGTTCGCGATGCTGCCAAGCAAGGCGGCTATGGCGATGCGCTGCCGCGGGCGGTCGCGGTGAACTACGCCAAGCTCCTCGCCTATAAGGACGAGTACGAAGTTGCGCGCCTCTACACCAACGGCGCCTTCGAGCAGCAGCTTCGCGATCAGTTCGAGGGCGACTTCAAATTCAGCTTCAACCTCGCTCCGCCCATCCTGGCGTCCGGCGTCGATGCGCTCGGCCGCCCGAAGAAGCGCGCCTTCGGCCCCTGGATGCTGAACGTTTTCCGCGTGCTCGCAAAGTTCAAATTCCTGCGCGGCACCCCCTTCGACATCTTCGGCCGCGGCGCCGACCGCAAGCTCGAACGCGATCTGATCGCCGGCTACGAGAAGGATGTCTCAACCGTGCTCGGCCTGTTGTCGCCGGTGACGATCGACACCGCGGTCGAATTGCTCTCACTGCCCGACCGCATCCGCGGCTACGGCGCCGTGAAGGAGAAGGCGGTGGCGGACGCAAAGGTGCGCTACGCCCAGCTCGCCGCCGATCTGGCGAGCCCGCCGCCGGCGCCAAGGCAGATCGCGGCGGAGTAGGGAGGTCCCATAGGGTGGGCAAAGGCGCACTTGCGCCGTGCCCACCATCTGCCATTGACTACGAAGAAGACGTGGGCACGCTTTCGCTTTGCCCACCCTACAGCACCATTCCTTGCGTTGCCGTCGGGCAAAACACCCACGCCGTGGGTCAATCCGTATGCACTAAAATATTCCACTTTACCGAAATTCGGAATTGTCGTATCCATCCGCCCACCTCATCCCTTTCAGAGGGGCGTATCGCGATCGTCACGAAAGGCGGGGTGAGCGGCGGTGGACGCGGGCTGCGTCGCGCGAGAGCTTGTCTCGCGCGCACGACGGGCGCGGTGTCGCGTACGGCAAAATCGTGTGGTCCTGACGCCCGGAGTTCTGGCGTCAAGTCTTGCGATCGCTCGCAGGGCGACGGGGGCAATAGTGCATCGCTCCCCGGGGAGAGCGCGACATAAGCCGTAAAGCCACTGCGCAGGGAAGGCCGGATGTTTGGCCGCACCTGTATGCCGCTGTGCATCTGTTCTTCGCGCAATTCGCGCACAGCGGACCGTGGGTGCCCAGCCGGCACCCGGTCTTCCCTGCGCCCTCTTCAAGGAGGGAGCACGACGGAAGCAAAGCTCGGGCAGGACATGCCGCGAGGATGCGGGGGTGTGTCTCGTGGGTAGCTCTCGTGCCCCGGACGCTGCGCAGCAACGCTGAAGCGTTGCAGCGCGTCCGGGACACGAGGGGATCGCCCCAATTGCGCCGACCCGCCGCCCTCTCGCGGGGCGGAATATTTCCGCGCTTGCCAATCAGGTCCCCGCGGTTCAGAAAAACCCGAGCAAGAAGAAGCGCAAGCGGAGACCTGAAGTTTGACCATCAAGGGCAAGGCCTACATTGCCGGGATCTATGAACACCCGACCCGGCATGCGCCGGACAAATCCACCGCCCAGCTCCATGCCGAGGTCGCCAAGGGCGCGATCGAGGATGCCGGGATCAGCAAGGACGATATCGACGGCTATTTCTGCGCGGGCGACGCGCCGGGCGGTGCCTGGCCGATGGTCGATTATCTCGGCCTGAACACCAAGAAACTTCGTCACATTGATTCCACCGAGACCGGCGGCTGCTCCTACATCATCCATCTCGGCCATGCCGCCGAGGCGATCGCCGCGGGCAAATGCTCGATCGCGCTCGTTACGCTCGCCGGCAAGCCGCGCACCGGGGCAATGCCGCCGCGCGCGGCGGGCGCCGAGGTTGATTTCGAGACAGCCTACGGCGCGACCACGCACAATGCCTATGGCATGTGTGCCATGCGCCACATGCACGACTATGGCACCACCTCGGAGCAGCTCGCCTGGATCAAGGTCGCGGCCTCGCACCACGCGCAATACAATCCGCATGCGATGCTCAAGGACGTCGTCACCGTCGAGGATGTCCTGAACTCGCCGATGATCTCCGATCCCCTGCATCGCATGGATTGCTGTGTCGTCTCCGATGGCGGCGGCGCGATGATCGTGACGACGCCCGAGATCGCCAAGAGCCTGAAGAAGCCGCTGGTGCGCCTGATCGGCCATGGCGAGGCGATGAAGGGCCCGCGCGGCGGCAAGGACCTCGATCTCACGTACTCCGCCGGCGTCTGGTCCGGCCCCCGCGCGTTTGAGGAAGCCGGCATCACGCCGAAGGACATCAAGTACGCCTCGATCTACGACAGCTTCACCATCACCGTGCTGATGCAGCTCGAAGACCTCGGCTTCTGCAAGAAGGGCGAGGGCGGCAAGTTCGTCGCCGACGGCAATTTGATCTCAGGTGTCGGCAAGCTGCCGTTCAACACCGACGGCGGCGGCCTCTGCAGCAACCACCCGGTCAACCGCGGCGGCATGACCAAGATCCTCGAAGCCGTCAGGCAGCTGCGCGGCGAGGCGCATCCGAAGGTGCAGGTCAAGAATTGCGATCTCGCCATCGCCCACGGCACCGGCGGCCTTTTGGGCGTGCGCCACGCCGCCTCGACCGCCATTCTGGAGCGCGTGTGATGGTAGATGAAAAGAAATATCCGGCCCCGGTGACGAACCCGGAAACCGCGGCGTTCTGGGACGCGGCGAAGCAAGGCAAGTTCATGATCAAGCGTTGCACCGCCTGTGGCGAGGCGCACTATTTCCCGCGCTCGATCTGCCCGTTCTGCTACTCCGACAAGACGGTGTGGGAGGAGGCGTCGGGCGAGGGCACGATCTACACCTGGAGCCTGATGCGGAAGTCGCCGACCGGGCCTTACGCGATTGGCTATGTCACGCTGAAGGAGGGGCCGTCGGTGCAGACCAATTTCGTCGACTGCGATCTCGAGAAGCTGAAGATCGGCCAGAAGGTGAAAGTGGTGTTCAAGCCGACCGACGGCGCGCCGCTGCCGTTCTTCACGCCGGCCTAGCATCTTTCCTTCTCCCCTTGTGGGAGAAGGTGGCGCGAAGCGCCGGATGAGGGGTTTCTCTCCACAGAGAGACTTTCACTGCGGGGCCAACCCCTCACCCAAACGAGTTTGCCGCACGGCTCTCGCGGCCCTCTCCCACAAGGGGAGAGGGCACTTCGACTGGCAGCGGCGCATAAGAATCCGGGAGGAAACAAACAAGATGTCCGCCAGATACGAAGAGCTCAAGGGCCTGAAGAACGTCGGCCAGAAATACGCCTACACCGATCGCGAGGTGATGCTCTACGCCTACGGCATCGGCCTCGGCGCCGATCCCATGGACGAGAAGGAACTCGCCTTCGTCAACGAGGGCACGCTGACGCCGCGGCCGCTGAAGGTGGTGCCGACATTCGCGTCCGTCGCAGCGTGGGGCTCAGGGCCCGGCGAGATGAACCTCAACCGCATCATGGTGGTGGATGGCGAGCGCGACATCACCTTCCATCAACCGATGCCGGTCGCCGCGCATATCACTGCCGATTCCTCCGTGCTCGAGGTCTACGACAAGGGCAAGGACAAGGGCGTCGTCATCGTTCACCAGACCGTGCTGAAGAACGAGAAAGACGAGAAGCTGGCGACGCTGGTTGCCTCGCGCTTTGCGCGTGGGGACGGCGGGTTCGGCGGTCCGAACCTGACCCAGCCCGATCCGCACAAGATCCCCTCGCGCGCGCCCGACAAGACCATCGACATCACGACGCGTCCGGACCAGGCGCTGGTCTATCGCCTTTGCGGCGACCGCAATCCGCTGCACTCCGATCCGGAGTTCGCGAAGAAGGCCGGCTTCCCGCGCCCGATCCTGCACGGCATGTGCACCTACGGCATCACCTGCCGCGGCGTGCTGCAGACCTATGCCGACTACGACGCGAGCGCCTTCCGCCAGCACGTCGCGCGGTTCTCCTCGCCGGTCTATCCCGGCGAGACCGTGACCATGGACCTCTGGAAGGACGGCAATGTGATCTCGTTCGAAGCCAAGGTGAAGTCGCGCGGCGTCACCGTGATCAAGAACGGCAAGACGGTGCTGGGGTGATGACGCCGCTCGGCGCGCTCTGAGTTATCTCGTCATGCCCGGGCTTGTCCCGGGCATCCACGTTCTTTCGCGCAGTTCGCGACCAAGGTCGTGGATGGCCGGGACAAGCCCGGCCATGACGGAGCAAGAAAAACAAACAGGGAGAAGCCACCATGGGACTGCTCGACGGCAAGGTTGCGCTGATCACCGGCGCGGGCGGCGGGCTCGGTGAGGCCTACGCAAGACTGTTCGCGCGGGAAGGGGCCTCGGTCGTCGTCAACGATCTCGGCGGGCCTCGCGATGGCTCCGGCGCCGACAAGTCAATGGCGCAGCAGGTGGTGGACGCGATCAGGGCCGAGGGCGGCAAGGCGGTCGCCAACGGCGCCGACATCTCCACCATGGAGGGCGGCCAGTCGGTGTTCGACGACGCCATCAAGCATTTCGGCCGTGCCGACATCCTCGTCAACAACGCGGGCATTCTGCGCGACCAGACCTTCGCCAAGGCCTCCGAGGCCGACTGGGACAAGGTCATCAAGGTGCACCTGAAGGGCACCTTTTGTTGCACCCTGCCGGTGTTTCGCTGGATGCGGGAAAATGGCGGTGGCGTCATCGTCAACACCTCCTCGACATCAGGGCTGATCGGCAATTTCGGCCAAAGCAACTACGGTGCGGCCAAGGGCGGCATCTGGGGCTTGTCCAACGTGCTGGCCATCGAGGGCCGCAAGTACAACATCCGGGTCTGGACGCTGGCCCCGGGGGCCCTGACCCGCATGACCGCAGACCTGCCCCGCTATAAGGAGAACCCCGGCGCGGCGCTGGGGCCGGACGGCATCGCGCCGGCCGTGCTATACATGGTCAGCGATTTGTCGGGCGACCAGACCGGCAAGGTGCTGGGCGTGTCCGGGCCCCGCGGCGTGCGCGAGATGCGGATGATGGAGATGGAGGGCTGGAAACCGCCGCACACGGGCTGGAAAGCCCAGGACATCGCCGATCACGCCAAGGAGATCTTCTTCTCCGAGGAGCAGATCAAGATGGGGGCGCGGCGGTTTTAGCTACGCTGTCATTCCGGGGCGCGACGAAGTCGCGAGCCCGGAATCCATAACCCCGGCTTGTGGTTATGGATTCCGGGCCTGTCCCTTCGGGCCATCCCGGAATGACGAATAGAGAGAGACAAGGAAAGACGATGAAACTCACCGCCGACGCCAAGGGCACCTTCGCAATCGCGCCGACGCCGTTCCACGACGACGGCCGGATCGACGAGCGCTCGATCGACCGCCTCACCGACTTCTACGAGGAGGTCGGCTGCGACGGCGTCACGGTGCTGGGCATCATGGGCGAAGCCCCGAAGCTCGACGCCGCCGAGGCCGAGCAGGTGGCGGTGCGCTTCGTCAAGCGCGCCAAGAAGATGCAGGTCATCGTCGGCGTCTCCGCGCCGGGCTTTGCCACCATGCGCTCGCTGGCGAAGGCCTCGATGGATGCGGGCGCGGCCGGCGTGATGATCGCGCCGCCGCCCTCGCTTCGGACCGACGATCAGATTATCGGATATTTCAAGCAGGCGGCGGAAGCGATCGGGCCTGACGTGCCCTGGGTGCTCCAGGATTATCCGCTGACCCTCTCGGTGGTGTTCACGCCTGCGGTGATCCGCAAGGTCGTCATGGACAATCCGAACTGCGTGATGCTCAAGCACGAGGACTGGCCGGGCCTGGAGAAGATCTCGGCGTTGCGCAACTTCCAGAAGGATGGTTCGCTCCGGCCGCTCTCGATCCTCTGCGGCAATGGTGGGCTCTTCCTGGATTTCGAGATGGAGCGCGGCGCCGACGGCGCCATGACCGGCTATGCCTTCCCCGAGCTTCTGATCGATGTCGTGCGCCTGTCGAAGCAAGGCAAGCGCGATGCCGCGCATGATCTGTTCGACGCACATCTGCCGCTGATCCGCTACGAGCAGCAACCGGGCGCCGGCCTTGCCGTGCGCAAATACGTGCTGCAGAAGCGCGGCGTCATCGCTTCCAGCGCCCAGCGCAAGCCCGGCGCCACCATCACGGCGGCGGCGAAAGCGGAGGTCGAGTACTTGCTGTCGCGCGTCGCACGCGTCGACAAGCGCGCCAATCTCGGCCCGCAATCCAGCGCAGCAGGCTAGTTGAATGGCCGAGACATCAGCATCACGCCCGGCGTCGACGATCCTCCTGCTGCGCGACGGCGCAGCACGGGACATCGAGGTGTTTATGATGGTTCGCCATCATCAGATCGAGTTCAACTCGGGCGCGCTGGTGTTCCCCGGCGGCAGCGTCGATGCCGGCGACAAGGAGATCGTCGCGCGCTCGGACCTGTATTCGGGCGGCGAGGGGCTCAGCGAAGTGGACCGCGGATTTCGTATCGCCGCGATCCGCGAGACTTTTGAAGAGAGCGGCATCCTGCTGGCGCGGTCGAAGGAGACGGGCGCGCTGGTCGATGCCAAGCGCGCCGGCGAGGTCGCTGACGCACACCGGGTCGCGCTCAACGAGCACAAGATCAGCTTTCTCGACATTCTCGCCGACAATGGCCTCCAGCTCGCGCTGGACACGCTCGTGCCCTACGCACACTGGATCACGCCGGAGGGCATGCCAAAGCGCTTCGACACGTGGTTCTTCCTCGCGGCAGCTCCGCCCGACCAGCTCGGCGCTCATGACGGCCGCGAGTCCACGGATTCGATCTGGGTCTCGCCGCGCGAAGCGGTGGAGGGCGGTGAGAGCGGCCGCTTCAAGCTGCCGTTCCCGACCACGCGCAACCTGATCCGGCTTGCGAAGCAGCCCAACGTGAGCGCGGCGCTCGAGCACGCCCGCGGCCTGTCCATCGTCACGGTGATGCCGGTCATGACCAAGACCGAAACCGGCCGCCAGCTCCGCATCCCCCGCGGAGCCGGCTATGACGGCGAGGTGTTCGAGGTGGGGGCTGTCGGCTGACACACTTCGACAGGCAGCGAAGTATCGACGAGCGCGGACGCGCTCGGTTCCGTCCATGACATCGGCTGTCGGCGCTCGCGGTGTTTTCGACCGCGGCAGCGTTTGGGCGGCAGGTCCCGATATTAACGATATTCCGCGCCCCGAGGCATGTTCCCCCCGGGCGGTAATACGTCGTATATTGGGGCTCCAGCAGCCCGGTCCTCAAACCAGCAATGTCCGCCGAATTGACGCCGCCCCCTGAGAAAAGGCGAACATTTTCGCTCTCCATCGGCCAGCTCACCTTCGGCAGCTTTCTGTTGATGCTGGCGGTGATCATCGTCACCTCGACCGCGAGCGTGATCGCGATCCGGCACATCGACACGACATTCGCCGAGCTGCAGCGGCTCCAGAGCGTCGGAGATCTCGCCGAAGACATCGATCGCCGCATGAACGAGCTGCGCGTCGCCGCGCGAGACTTCGTCACAGACCCCGGCGCCGGCATCCAGTTCCAGCAGGTGGGCGAGGCGGCCTCGACCCTGAGCGACATCCTGAAGAAGACCCGCATCGAGCTCGCGCCCGAACAGCAGGATATGATCGACGGGGTCACCGAGCGACTTGCGACCTATCGCAACGGTCTGGAGCGGATCTCGACCCGGATCGACCGCCGCGCCCAGCTGCTCGCCGGCCTGCCGCCGCTGCGCGAACGGTTCGATGCAGCCATCGCAGGCACTGCGGACCGCGAGCTGGCATCCCGCCTGTCCGAGGCGCAGAGCCGGATCGCGGTCGGGCTGCTCGCGCGCAATCCGTCCGCGGCCGAGCAAGCCGCGCAGGGGATGCGGGCACTTGATATTGGCGATGCTAACCTGAAGTCGGCGGTGAACGACTATGCCGAGGCCATCATGGCCGTCGCCGTCCGCGAACGGCAGATCGCCGACATCGATCGCGAGGTGCTGGGCACCGAGGGCCGATTGATCGGCCGCGTCACCGAATTGCTGCGCGAGGTCAGCGCAAGGCGCGGCCACGTGCTGTCGCGCGACTTTGCCCGCACCCTGACCGAGGCGCGGTGGCAGAGCATCGTGCTCGGTACGATCGGCGTGCTGATCGGCATCGCCGCTGCGTTGTTCGTCGTACGCAGGACGGTGCGTCCGCTCGCCCAGATTGCGCGATCCATCCGAGCGCTTGCGGCCGGCCGGAAAGACACCTCGATTCCGTCCGCCGAGCTCGACAACGAGATCGGCGACATCGCGCGGGCGGCCGAAGTGTTCCGCCGCGCGCTGGAGGAGGCCGACACGGCGCGCGAGGCGGCGGTACACGCGCTCACCGAGCAGCGCCTCGCCGAAGAGAGCTACCGGAAACTGTTCGAGGGCTCGGTCGACGGCATCTATGTGACGACGCCGGCCGGCGACCTCCTCAATGCCAATCCGGCGCTGGCGCGGATGATGGGCTATGACAGCCCGCAGCAGCTGATCGACAGCATCAACGACATCGCCCACACGATCTACGTCCATCCCGAGGCGCGTGCCGAATACCAGCGGTTGATGGCGCGCGACGGCATGGTGCGCGAGTTCGAGTACCAGGTGCGCCAGCGCAACGGCAACATCCTCTGGCTCTCCGACAGCGCCACGGGCGTGCGGGATGAGCAGGGCAACATCGTCCGCTACGAGGGTACGCTGCGCGACATCACCGACCAGAAGCGCGCGGAGGACGCCATCGCCGAAGGCCGGCGCCTGCTCCAGCAGGTCATCGACACCGTGCCCGCGGTGATCAACGTCAAGGACCGCGAGCTGCGCTACGTGCTGATGAACCGCTACATGGCGGGCATCTTCGGCATCGAGCCCGGCGATGCGCTCGGCCGCACCACGGCCGATCTGATGTCGCGCTATGGCGCGGCCAAGTCCGACGAGAGCGACAAGAGGGTGCTCAAGCTCCGCAAGGGGCTCGGCTTCTACGAGGAGGAGTACAAGGACGCGGCAGGCAACATGCGGCAATGGCTGGTTAACAAGCTGCCGCTGCTCGATGCCGAGGGCGAGATCGAACGGATCGTGACCGTCGCGCTCGACATCGGCGAGCGCAAGCGCGGCGAGCAGGAAATGCGCAAGGCCAAGGAAGCCGCCGAAACCGCGCTGCGCAATCTGCGCGAAACCCAGGCCTCGTTGATCGAGGCGGAGAAGCTCGCCGCGCTCGGGCGCCTGGTCGCCGGTGTCGCCCACGAGGTCAACAATCCCGTCGGCATCAGCCTTACCGTCGCCTCCGCGCTGGAGCGCAAGACCGCGATGTTCACCGCCGATGTCGAGCGCGGCGAGCTGCGCCGCTCCACGCTCAACGAGTTCCTCAACACCAGCCGCGACGCGTCCTCGCAGCTCGTCTCCAATCTCAACCGTGCCGCCGAGCTGATCCAGTCGTTCAAGCAGGTCGCAGCGGACCGCAACTATTCGGACCAGCGTACTTTCGATCTCGGCGACCTCACCGAGCAGGTGGTGATGAGCCTGCGGCCGGGCCTGCGCAAGCACAATCTGACGCTCAACGTCGAGTGCCAGCCGGACCTGACCATGAACAGCTATCCCGGCCCGTACGGCCAGGTGCTGACCAACCTGTTTCTCAATTCGGTGGCGCACGCCTTCCCGGACGGCCGGCCGGGGACCATCGAGATCCAGGTGCGCGAGTCCGGCAAGGACAATGTCGAGATCATCTTCTCCGACAATGGCTGCGGCATGTCGCTCGACGTCCGCCGCCGTGCGTTCGATCCGTTCTTCACGACACGGCGCGACCAGGGTGGCACCGGCCTTGGGCTGCACATCGTCTACAGCATCGTTACGAACCGGCTCGGGGGACGGCTCGATCTCGATTCCGAACCTGGCGGCGGCACGCGTATTCAGATCATCCTGCCGCGCGTGGCGCCGCTCGAGCAGGCTGCGGAATAGCTAATCGACCTCTGCGAGCTTGTGCAGAGTGGCGCCGAAAATCAGGCTGGCCTTGCCGACCAGCGCTGTGCCCGTCATCTCCGCGCGCGTGTCCGTGTAGGTGCCGCTGACGCCGATGCCGACCGGGGCAGGGCCGCCGAACAGCGGATTGTCGTCGCCCCGAGGTGACGTGTGCCGTTGCACCAGCACCTCGCCTTTGAAGGTGTTGTTGTTCTTCACCGTGTAGCTGCCGGTGTAATAGAGGTAGGCATCGCCGCCAAGAATCTTGCCGTCGCGGAAAAGAATCACGCCGCTGCCCTTGCCGACTCGACCATCGAGCAGGGTCACGTGAATTGAATAGAGGCCGTTCTTCATAACGTCCCGTGGGCCGGCCGCCATCGCCCAATGGCGTCACCGGTCCGGCTTTTATGCCAAAGCCCATCCCCTCGCGCAACGTGGCAGTTTGCCGGCCGCTCGCGGAAGCCTGCAGTGGCGAGCCGTAGTTGTCCCGGCTTGTGCGTGATGCCGTCATGACGCTCTGATGGTGAAGCGGGGCGCGCCGTTACGAATCGGAGTTGGCCCGCGAAATGCATAATCATTGTTGCACTGGCCGCGGGGTGCTGGAGCAAGACGAACGTGACCAACTGGATCGATTCCGGCGGTGATAAGCCGCGTCTGTACGGTGCGCGTCCCACGAATTGCAAAAGCGAACAACGGCGGATTGGCAGTGCGATACGCCGGCGAAGCCTGACAAGCTTGGCGTACGCCTTGGCCTTGTTTGCGCTGGCAGCCCCCTTTGGGCACGCACGCGACCGCGGGCAGTTCGTCAACACCAATGCCGAATTGAAAGCATGGTTTGACAGTCTGCGCAGCGGCAAGGGGCCTTGCTGCTCCGATGCCGACGGTTCGGCGCTCTCGGACTCCGACTGGGACAGCAAGGACGGGCACTATCGCGTCCGCGTCCCGCGCTACGGCTACGCGCTCGACGGCCAGCAGCAGGAACTCGTCTGGGTCGATGTGCCCGAAGAGGCCGTGATCTCGGAGCCGAACCGGGTGGGGCGCACCATGGTCTGGCCGATCTACGGCTACATGGGCGTCACCATCCGCTGCTTTATGCCCGGTAGCATGACTTAGCCCCGCGCGGGCTCACGTCGTCCCGGTGGTATGAGGTGGCCGGCGCCGCGTCAGGTGTACTTCTTGTCGCGCTCGAGCAACTCGATGGAGATGCCTTCCGGGCCGCGGATGAAGCAAATGCGCACGCCGGGCCGAATGGTCGTCGGCTCGCGCGTGAAGGTGACGCCCTTGGCCTTGATCTCGGCGGCGACGGCGTCGATATCCTTCACCGTCAGGCCAAAATGGTCGAGACCCTGATGCGGATGCGGGGGCGGCGGGTTGACGGCGCTATCGCCCTCGAGCGGTGCGATGAAGATCCTGGCTCCGCCGAGGTTCACGTCGATCCGTCCGGGGGCGCGCACGATCTCGCCACCAAGGATGTCGCGCAGCCAGGCCGCCGTGGCCTCTGGATCGGGGCTGCGCAGATGGACGTGATCCCAAGTGACGGCGATTGGCATTTCATATTCTCCCAACGGGGTCTTCCGATGCTGCGGCGCATGTTAGCGGCCTCGGCCGGTGGTCGCCACCGTCCTTGCTCGCATCACGTGCGGGAACCTTAGTTCGTCGCCCGGATTAAGGGAGCAGTGGCCCAGTCCAACGTTCATGGTGCTCGGCTGCGATCGGTGCTGCAACCATGAGTGCCAGGCTCGACCGGATCGGATTGGGGCGCTTCGCCGGAACCGGCGAACGATTGGCGCGGGCCGTAACGATCGCGAGCGTCTCGTTTGGCCGTGGTCTTCTGTGGCTGCTGGCGGCGATCATCGTCGGCTGCGGCATCTGGATGCTGCTGCCCCTTTCCAAAGGCAATAGTGCTGAGGCGGCGAGGCCGGAGCTGGCGGCTGTTGAGTCGGCTCCTTCGGGCGATGCGTCCGCGGTGGTGTCATCGGCGTCCGAAGCTCCGGCACCTGCGACGGCGGAACTCAGTCGGCTCAGGATTTCATCGCAGACCTGGCGCCGCGGCGGCCTCGGCTCCAAAGCCCTGGTCACGCTAACGCTGCGAAACGACAATGACTATGCCGTTAAAGATGTCGAGATCGTCTGCGCGTTTACGCGGCGCGACGGCAGTCATCTTACCAATCGTAGCCGGGTGCTGGCGTATGCAGTCAGCAGGAAGAGCCGCAAGACCTTTGCGCGTATCCCCGTCGGCTTCGTTAACGTGAATGCCGATCAGGCGAAATGTTCGCTGGTCGCAGCGCGCCGCGCCTAAAGACGGCACGTTCCGGTAGCGGAAAAGTTACTCTACGCGGGCCTTGGCCAAGAAACTATGCATCGCCATTTGAACCAAATGGCTGGGTCAGGAACCAATTGAGAGATCGCCTGTTGAGGCGGAGAGCCCACGCGGGGATGCGGGGGGCGGAGCGCGGAGCGCGGCCAATGCCCATCTTTAGGTATTTCATTTTTGTCGGTGGAGCCTTGCTCGCACTGCTGTTCGCGGCGGATTTCGTCTTCCCGGCGGCGCCCGTAGCACAAGCAGTCGCGACCGCGGGCAACGACCAGCCCCTGATCCGAATCCGGTCCAATCGGCATCTGCCCGAGCGCGTCGTGCTCGACACCAGCCAGCCGACGATTGCCGCACCTGCGGTGAAGACTGCCGCTGTTGCGGCTCCCCAGCCGCCGGTACAGGACGGCGTCTCGCCGGCATTAGCCGAGATCTCGGCGAAGACGCGGGTACGCGAGACCTTCGCCCAGTTCACGCCCGAGCCGAGGACCAATACCGCCGCCGCCAAGAAGGCAGGGGCCACTCAATCTCAGATCGCTCAGGCTCAAGCTTCTCCCGTGCCGGCTCCTCAGCCCAAGCGCAAGATCGTCAGGACGCATCCGGCGCCGCAGCCCGGCCGGCCGATGATGCAGGTCGCTCAGCAGCCGCATTTCGGTCTCTTCAACACGACCTGGTGACAGCGCCTTCGACCCGCCTCGATCGAGGCCGGAAGGGCTTTTTATTGGCCGGGCTCTCTGCTAATTCGAACCAATCCGAACGCCGTCCGGTGTGCTGGTCCGTCACCGGCGTGGTCTGGCGAATCTCGGTGGCCCGGTGCCCGGGCCAGGGCGCTCGTAGCTCAGCTGGATAGAGCATCGGATTTCGATTCCGAGGGTCGGAGGTTCGAATCCTTCCGAGCGCGCCAGTCCGCTGGTGTTCTAGATATGTTCCGAAACGGCGCTAATGACGGTCGCGGTGCCGGGGGCGTCAATCAGCCTGCCGAGACACTGCTTCGCCGGCCGCGTGACAGCGTGTCGGAGGGCGCCTCGTGGAATATCGCGCGGTAGGCTGCGGCAAATTCACCGAGATGGTGGAAGCCGTGGGCGCGTGCGCAGGTGGCAACGGTGACGCCGCCGCCCTTGAGGAGGCGGGAGCGGGTCGCCCACAGCTTTTTCAGCCGGATGTACTGGTGCAGGCTCATGCCGCGCACCATGCTGACCGCGCCGCCGAGCGTCCGGATCGAGACGCCAAACGCGCGGGCGAGATCGGCTGTATAGATCGGCATGGTCGGATAGGTCGCGACGTAATCGTCGATGCGCTGCACGAGCTTGATCGCTCGCTCGCCCTGGACCGAGGTGCTCCGATCCGGGATCGAATCGATCCGGAACAGATCGTCGAGAGCGAGCAGCAGGCCTTCCTGGAGATGGGCCGCAACCTCGGTGGTTTCGAACAGGCCCGGCTGCACCGACGCGGTGCGCAGGATGTCGAGCAAGAGTTGTCGCGTGTGCAGCAGGGCGGGCCGGTTCGCGACATGCGCCAAAGCGTCGACGTGGTCGAACCAGCCCCGGTCGCTCAGCGCGGGGGAGAAGATGATCATGGCATGATGATTAGTCCGCGGCTCGACGAAATGGCACTCATCGTTGCCGCGTAGGGCAACGAAGAAGCGGGCGTCGAGATCCATTCCCTTGAAGTTGACCTGAAGGTCGTCGCTCATGGACAGGATCACCATCCCACCCGGCATACGATAGGCGGTATCGAGGATGCGTGCGAACGATCTCATCATGATGATGCGGCACGCCGGCAGGGAGACGACTGCACGGGCCGCCGCGAAGTTCGGGATGTCCAATGGAATGCTTCTCGCATCTTCCATCGTCTCGATCGGCCGAAACGCATCGATATCGGAAAACCCGATCAGTTGAAGCGCGGAGGACGGAGCAAGGTCGTCGAACAACATGGTTCTGGCCGGCTGCTGAAATGTGATGATCAAATGAATGTCGATGCATCGCCATCAATGGCGAAACATCGCGTTTCAGTAAACCGAATTCCGGACCGTAGTATTGCGGACATCATGCCATGAACTCCGCCGGATCAATGTCACCGCCACGTTCTCGGCTCATCTTTTCGCCGGAGGCGAGGTCGATGAAATGCTGCATGCAGGCGTGACGGGCGAAGGACGAAACTCCGTCGCTTCGTCACTATGTAGAATGACGGTATCGGCTTATTTCAACTTTGACCTGGATCAGATCCGGGCCGGGGACGGCCGCGCAAGAGATGATTCCGCAAATGCGAAGGGGCCCTGAGGGCCCCTTCAAACGTCACCAGCGGCGATAGCCGTGGTAACCATAATAGCGCGGGCCGTAATAGCGCGGCGGCCCATAGTACCGTGGGCCGTAATATGGCCGCGGCCCATAATACCCGTAGTAGTTCGGGCGCCACCAGCACCGCCCCCAGGCGTTGCAGACCATGCGGACCTGCTCGACGCCGGAGACCTGCGGTGTCGCCGGTGCGGGCGCGATGGGCATGGCGTATGCCGCCGACGATGCCGCGAGGGCGCCGAACAGGGACGTGGCGACAAGGCCAGTCTTGAGATTCATGATGTCTTCCTCCGCTTACGCGACGCAGGATATCGAAGTTGTTCGGATCAAATTGTGGCGGCGCCCAAATGTAATACTGATGAACAAATCTTCAGCGAGCCGGCCCGGCCTTGATCCCAGCTGGCCTGGGCCGCAGGGCAATGCCGTGACTTGGACCTTGATCCTGCGCAATTCGCAAGTCTGCCTTGGCCTTAGTGTCGCCGACATGGCAGCCGCGTTGTGCGTGCTGCCGGACAAGGTGAGCTGGATGCGAGTCATTCCAAATCTGTCGATCTCGCCGGAGAAGGTCTTCTTCGTCATCTCGAAGTCGCGCCGGTCCGACAGCGAAGCGGCCGGGAACGGTGTCATCCTGGAGTCCGGTGACGACGACATGAGCTTCGGCCGCGGCGGACGCGGCGAAACCACCGATCGTGCCGAGCTTGCGGGCTTCATTCGCGATCTCAATGTCGACGAGCAGATCGATCTCGTGGCGCTGACCTGGCTCGGCCGCGGCGACGGTGATCTCTCCGATTGGCGCGAACTCGGCGCTCAGGCCGCGCAGGCGCACAACCAGCGCACGGCAGCCTACCTGATCGGTACGCCCATGCTCGCCGATTATCTGGAAGAGGCGATGGCGCAATTCGGCAAGTCCTTCGAGGAATTCGAAGAGCAGCTCTGATGCCGAAGCGGCATCTGCGAGTGTCAAGGAGAAGTCGTGATGGACAAGATGAGGATGGCCAAGGGCGACTGGCTGGTCGTGTGCGACGGGCGCAAGGCGCTCATTCTGGAGAACCTCGGCGACGACAAGTTTCCGAATCTCCACACCAGAGAAGTGCATGAGCAGCCCAACCCTTCGACCACCGCGCAAGGCAGCGACGCGCCGGGCCGGCTGCAACCGGCGGCCGGGGGGGCGCGCAGCTCAGTCGAGCAGACCGATTGGCACGATGAGGCCGAGCGCGCCTTCTTGCGGAGACTGGCGGGCCGACTCGATGCTGCCGTCAGCTCCGGCGAGACCAAGGCCCTGACCATGGTAGCCTCACCGCGCGCGCTCGGCATGATCCGCGCCGACTATTCAGACGTCGTGCGCAAGGCGCTTCAGGGGGAGGTCAGCAAGGATCTCGTCAAGCTGCCGGTCTACGAGATCGAGAAGCAATTGCTGCTGTCGGGTGCCGCGAAATAGGGTACCCGCACGGGGCCGCGGCGCCTCAGTAGCAGGGGTGCCGACGGCCGTCCTGGCCGATATAAGCGGCCGCGCTGCGGTAGCAGTAGTTGGTCGACGGACCGTCGTAATAGGCGAAGGTGCCGGGGGTGATGCCGGGTCCGTAATTGTGCAGATAGCTGATCGGGTAGGGTAGCGGGTTGGCATAGGAGCGGTGGTGCCGGTGACGTCCGTGCGCCTCCGCAAGGCCAGGGGCCAGGATTGCAGCCGTCAGGACCGCAACCGCGGCTACAAGCGTCAACTTGCTCATCTCGATTCTCCGGAACCCGCTCGAACAGATCAGTCATCTATAGCAATTTCGGGCGGTCAGGCATCGCTGCGGAGGCCCGAAATCATGGCCGGTCCTGCAGATTTCCGGGTGGGTGTGACAGAATTGCCGGACATGCGGTCGAAAGCTGCCCATTTTTGGCCTTTTCCGGATGCTTAACGAATTCCCCACACAAGTATGACCAAAGAGTATTTGCTTAAGAATCCTGCCGCCGTCCCCACGGGATCACTTGCGGGTCCTTCAAGGTCGGTGCATTCCTGAAGGCCATCGCCGTTACCTCGCCATGCGCATCACGCTTCTGAGCCTGCTGTTGCTCTCCGTCGCTGCCGCCACGCCGGCGCGCGCCGAGCTGCACATTACCCGCGACCACGGCGGCTATGTCGAGGAGTACAAGGCCAAGTACAAGCGCGTGCGCGAGAAAGGCGAGCGCGTCATCATCGACGGCATCTGCAATTCGGCCTGCACGCTCGTGCTCGGCATCGTGCCGATGAACAAGATCTGCGTGACGCCGCGCGCGAGCCTCGGTTTCCACCAAGCCTATTACGACAAGGCGTTCACCTTCGGCATCAAGGTCACCAGCGCCGAAGGCACCTCCGATCTCATGTCCTACTACCCCGACAAGGTGAAGGACTGGATTCGTCGCAATGGTGGGCTCACCACCGACATGAAGAAGATCAAGAACGGCGTCGAGCTCTGGAAGATTATCGATCCCTGTCCGGAAGAATGGTGATCAGCTGAGCTAGGCCGCTGTTATCCGCCGCAGCGCAGCATCGTCCCGATGAAATTCGCATTGCCGCATGGCCTCCACTGAGGCAATGAGGGCGGCAATGAACCATAATCAAGAAAACCTGACCGCCCGCGCTGCGCCGATCCTGTTCGTCCTGCTCTGGAGCACCGGATTCATCGGCACCAAATACGTCGTCAACAATGCCGATCCCTTGACCTATCTCGCCATCCGCATGGCCATGAGCTATGCGGGATTTTGGGTGACGAGGCGATCAGGCGGCGTGGTTTTCCGGCACTTGGATGACCTCGATGCCGTTTTCGAATCTGACACCTGCGCTGACCTTCGGCAACTGATTTGTGCCTTTCAGCCGCCGCCAGGTCTTTGATGCGGCGCAGAGCAGCTTGAACACCATCAACTTGGCAGTCGTTGACGATAACGAACCTTTCGTGCGCACCGTTCTGTGCCGGACCGTCGCGAACACGCTTTCGATGGGATTCGTCGTCCGCAAGTGGTCCCAATGCTCGGCGGGGAATTCGTAGAACGCAAGCATTGCGTCGCGATCTTTCGTCAGGCACTCGACCGCCTTGTCGTACTTCGCTCCGTATTTCTCGGCAAAGACATCGATCGCCACTTCGGCCGAAGCTCGGTTGGACGCCAAATAGACCTCGCGCAGATCCTTCTTCATGCTGGCCTGTACCGACACTGCGACTTTGTTCAAGATATTCGCGGTTTTGTGCACCCAGCACCGCTGATGTCGCGTGGCGGGAAAGACCTCGTCGAGCGCCTTCCAGAAGCCGAGCGCGCCGTCACCGACAGCGATTTCCGGGGCGATCTTCAGCCCTCGGGTTTTCGCCTCGACGAGCAGTTCGTGCCAGCTCTGCGTGCTCTCGCGCACGCCGACCTGGAAGCCGATGAGTTCCTTCTTGCCTTCCGGCGTCGCGCCGATCAGCACCAGCATGCATTCGCTGTGGTCTTCCATGCGAGCCTGCAGGAAGACGCCGTCCGCCCACACGTATACGTACCGGCGCGCCGACAGATCGCGCTTCTGCCAACGCTCGTACTCGAGCTGCCACTCCGTCGTCAGTCTGGAAACCACCGCCGGAGAAAGATTCGGCGCATCCTTGCCCAAGAGCGCCGCCAGCGCCTCCTGGAAGTCGCCCGTCGAGATGCCTCGCAGGTACAGAACCGGCAAAAGTGCATCCAAGCTCTTCGTGCGCCGTGCCCACAACGGCAGGATCGCCGAGGTGAAGCGGATCCGCTCGCCATCGCTGGTCACCGCGCGATCGCGAATCTTTACCCGGGCGACTTCGACGGCGCCGATCCCCGTCTGGATCGTCCGCACTGGACCATGGCCGTGTCGCACGAGGCGGTCGCGGCCATCGGGAAGCTTCAAGCCCTTCATCGCGGCGAGAAACGCCTCGGCTTCCATCTCGACAGCCTGCGCAAGCAGCTGCCGAGCTCCAGATCGCAAAATATTCGTCAGTGGATCGTCGATCTCATCGGGCTGACGCAGTGGGACAATGTTGCTATGCTCGTTCATGGCGTATCGCTCTCCTTGAGGTTCTGGCAGGCTCGACACCCGCCTCGATACGCCGCCTATCTCATTCCGTCATCACCCAGTTTCCCGCATAGCTCCATGGCCATCGTGGTCGGCCTGATGGCGATCATCGCAGGCATCGCGCGGCCGAAATGGCCGGACCGGATCGGCATCGCGCACAGCGCGGTCGCCGGCATCCTCGTCCACGGCTTCTATCTCGGCGGCACGGCGATCGCGATTGCGCATTCGATTCCCGCCGGGCTCTCTGCGCTGATTCCGGGACTGCAGCCGATCCTGACCTCGACCATCGCCAATCGCTGGCTCGGCGAGAAGGTGACGCCGGTGCAATGGGCCGGCCTCGTCCTCGGCCTCGGCGGCGTGGTGCTGATCCTGCACAACCGTCCCATGACCGGCGAAGCCGGGCTCGGCTGGCTTGCCTCGGTGGTCTCGCTGATCAGCATCACGCTCGGTACGCTCTATCAGCGCCGCTACTGCAACAACATCGACTGGCGAGCCGGCAATCTCGTGCAATACGTTGCCGTCACCATTTTCTTCGCGATCGGGGCATTCCTGTTCGAAGACCGGGTGGTGCACTGGACACAGGAGTTCGTGCTCGCGCTCGCCTGGCTCGCCGTAGCGCTCTCGATCGGTTCGATCGGGCTGTTGTACTGGCTGATCCGCCACGCTGCAGCAACCTCGGTCGCGAGCCTGTTCTACCTGGTGCCCGCCGTCACCGCGCTGATGGCCTATCTGCTGTTCGGGGAAAGACTCGATGCGCTGGCGATTGCCGGCATGGCGATGTGCGCGGCGGCGGTGTTCGTCGTCAACCGGCGCTTCTAAAGCATGATCCGGAAAAGTGCGCAGCGGTTTTCCGAAAAGATCATGCTTCAATAACAACCTAAAGTGTGATGACGATTCATTCTAATCGCATCGCGCTTTAGGCGGACAGGGCGCGGCGCTGGGATACATCCCTGCTGAGCGCGGCAAGTTCGTGGTCGGCTGGACCGGCCGGGCCACCGGGTCGCGTATCGTGGGGCAGGTCTCCAGGCGGATGTCCACTCCCGGAGACCTGTTCTGAGCGTCGTGATCAGCGCTTCGCCTTCTTGGCCTTCTTCTTCTTGCCGGCTTTCTTGACAGCTTTCTTGGCGGTCTTTTTCGCAGATGTCTTGCCGGCCTTCTTCGCGGTCTTCTTGGCCGCTTTCTTTGAGGACGTCTTCGCCTTCTTCTTGGCTTTCTTCTTGGCCTTCTTCTTGGACGTCTTCTTCGGGCCTACCTTCTTCGCGACCTTCTTGGCGGCTTTCCTGACTTGCTTGACGGCGGTGACCGCCGCGTCCTTGGTCGCTTCCACGGCGCTGGTGATCGTGTCCATCGCCTGTTCGGTGATCGGCTTTTCGTCGTCCATATCGTCCCCCGCGGTTTGACTGAGGCGATGACGATAGCGGGTTTCGAAATTGTGTCAAAGCATCGCTCAACCTCTGCGGATCTTTGCGTAGGCGGCGAGCGCACGCTCGCGCCCCCTGGCATGATCGATGATCGGCTGCGGATAGGTCTTGCCGAGCGTGATGCCCGCGCTCGCAAGCTCGATCGGCGTTGCCTGCCAGGGCTGGTGGATCAGCTTGGCCGGCAGGTTCTTCAGTTCCGGCACCCAGCGCCGAACGTAGGCGCCATCCGGATCGAACTTGTCGCCCTGGAGCACCGGATTGAACACGCGGAAATAGGGCGCTGCGTCTGCACCGCAGCCGGCGACCCATTGCCAATTGGCGGGATTGCTGGCGGGGTCCGCATCGACCAGCGTGTCCCAGAACCAGGCTTCCCCCTCGCGCCAGTCGATCAGCAGGTGCTTGACCAGGAAGGAGGCGACCACCATCCGGACCCGGTTGTGCATCACCCCGGTGTGCCAGAGCTCACGCAGACCGGCATCGACGATCGGATAGCCGGTGTGCCCGCGCTGCCAGGCAGCGAGCGCCTTGTCATCGCGCGTCCAGGGGAAGCCATCGAAGTTGGTTTGCAAGTTTGCGGTGGCGAGGTCGGGATGGTCGTGGAGGAGATGGCGGCAGAATTCGCGCCAGCCGAGCTCACTCAGGAATTTCTCGATGCCCGGCCCGAGCGCCGGATCTTCGGCCGCGGCGAACCGCGCGGCGTGCCAGACCTGGCGAGGGCTGAGCTCGCCGAACCTCAAATGCGGCGAGAGCCGCGAGGTGCCCTCCCGGTCCGGGCGGTCGCGGTCGCCGGCATAGACGCGTGCGGTGCGCTTGAGGAAGTCGCGGAGGCGGCCTCGTGCTGCGGCCTCGCCGGGACCCCATGCCTCGCGCAGGCCACCCGCCCAATCGGGCTTGGCCGGCTCGAGTTTCCAGCTCTCCAGACGATCGCCGGCGATCCTTGGTGCAGGGTGCAGCGCCTTCGGTGCGGGCAGCGGCTTTGGCGGATCGCCGAGCGACAGCACGCGCCGCCAGAATGGTGTGAACACGCGCAGGCCCCGGCCGTCCTTGTTGCGGATCGCCGAGGGTGGGACGAGCAAATCGCCGGGACAATTTTGCGAGTCTGTTCCGAGCTTTGCCAGCGCCGTTTCGAGCGCTCGCTCAACCGACTGATGCGGCGCCTGGGCGATCCCGTTCCAGTAGACGGCGCGGGCGCCGCTCTCGCGCACCACCTCGGGGATGACCCTGGCGGCCGGTCCCCTGCGCAGGACCAGTGATCCCCCGCGCTCGGCAATCTCGACCCCGAGCGCCCGCAGCGACTGCGCCAGCCACCAGCGCGCCGCGCCACCCGGTGCCCGCCCGGTCGTCTCATCGAGCACATAGAGGCAGACCACCGGCGCTCCGGTCTTCGCGGCGGCGTGCAGGGCGGGGTGGTCGGAAAGGCGGAGATCGTCACGAAACCAGACAATGATGGGCGGCACGTTTGGCGCGGTCAGGGGGTGTCCTCGTTTACGATTTGGAAAGGCATGCCGCCTGCAGCGGTATTATGGTCGTTAATGTCGTCGTAAGCCTATTGCACGATTATGCAGGAATTACTGGGGCCATTCCATCCATGTTCAAAGCTTCGAAGTTCCTGCCGCAGTTCAAGCTGGGCACCAAGGCTGTCCTGTGCGCCGTGCTGCTGATCGCGATGAATACGGGGCTCGTGGTCGGCGCCGGCTATTGGTCGCTGACCTCCGCCTTCAATGATCGCGCGCTCCGCGACATCGACGTCAGCCTGCGCACGCTGGCGCTGGCGTTCGCGGAGACCGTTCCCGAGGCCAAGATCACGGTCCAGGACGGCGCGGTCGTGCGCGCGGAGATCCCCAAGATGCCCGACATCAAGGACCATGCCATCGTCGATCGCGCGGTGTCCTATGTCGGCGGCAATGCGACCCTGTTCGTGTTCGACGCGGCGAGCGGCCAGTTCGTCCGCCGCTCCACGAATGTGAAGAAGGAAAACGGCGACCGCGCCGTCGGCACCCAGCTTGCCGCCGATCATCCGGGGCAGGCCGCGCTGCGCCGTGGCGAAGCCTATAAGGGGCCGGCCACGCTGTTCGGCAAGACGTTCATGACCGCCTATTTCCCGATCTTGGACTTGACCGGCAAGGTCGCCGGCATTCTCTATGTCGGCATCCCGATGATCCAGTACGAGAACATGCTGGCCCAGGCCATCGAGAGCATGGCGGCGGCCGCCGGGCTTGCCGCGCTTCTGGTGCTGGCTCTGACCCTGCTGGTCGTCCGCCGGATCACCCGGCCGCTCACCTCGGTCACGCGCTCGCTCACCGCGCTTGCCGAGGGCCAGAGCGACGTCGCGATCGAATGCGAGGACCGTGCCGACGAGATCGGCGAGATCGCCCGCACGGTTGCGGTGTTCAAGAGCAATTCGCAGGAGCGGGCGCGCCTGCGCAGCGAACAGGCGGCGGCAGCGACTGCCGCGGCCGAGCAACGCAAGGCGGAGCTGCGCAGCTTCGTCGAGGAGTTCCGCGGCAGCGTCGGCGGCATTCTCGACAAGGTGCTCGCATCGTCCGGCGAGTTCGAGCGCGCCGCGCGACAACTCACCGACGCCGCGCGTGCCACGGCCGATCTGTCGGCGCAATCGGCCGGAGCGTCCGAAACCGCCTCCGAGCATGTGCGTTCGGCGGCATCGGCTTCCGAGGAGCTGTCTCAATCCATCTCCGAGATCACCCGCCGGGTGCAGGAATCGAACCAGATTTCCGCCGACGCGGTGCGGCAGGCAGAGGCGACCGACCAGCGCATTGCGCAGCTCTCGGAGGCCGGCACGCGCATCGGCGACGTCGTCAAGCTGATCACCTCGATCGCCGAGCAGACCAACCTGCTGGCGCTGAACGCCACCATCGAGGCCGCTCGCGCTGGCGATGCCGGCCGCGGCTTTGCGGTGGTGGCCCAGGAGGTCAAGACGCTGGCCGGTCAGACCGCGAAAGCGACCGACGAGATATCGAACCAGATCGAGAGCATGCAGCTTGCGACCGAGGAATCGGTCGTTGCCATCAAGGCGATAAGCGAGACCATCGAGCGCATCAGCGGTATTGCCGGCTCGATCTCGGCTGCGGTCGAGCAGCAGAAAAGCGCAACCCACAACATCGTGGCGAGCGTTCGCGCGGCGGTCTCAGGCACGGCCGAGGTCGCCGTCAACGTCCGGCACGCCGCCAAGGGTGCCAGCGAGACGGGCGAGACCTCGAGCCGGATGTTTGCCTCGGCCCAGGCGCTGTCCGGCGAGAGCCTGCATCTGAAGGCAGAGGTCGACGGTTTCCTCGACCGCGTGCGGACGGCGTAGAACTGAGCTCAAGACTCACGGCGTCATTCCGGGGCGGCTCGCAGAGCCGAATCCGGTGCGCAATTGCGCACCAGGGAATCTCGAGATCCCGGGTTCGATGCTGACGCATCGCCCGGGATGACTTCTTGCGGTCGCTATGCGCGACCGCCAAAAGTCACTTCGGCTGCGGCACGATGCGCAGGTAAGGCTTCGGCTCCTTCCAGCCCTGCGGGTAGATCGTCTTGGCCTCGTCGTTGGAGACCGAGCCCGCGATGATGACGTCATCGCCCTGGGTCCAGTCGGCCGGGGTCGCCACGCGGTGCTTGGCAGTGAGCTGGAGCGAGTCGATGACGCGCAGGATCTCCTGGAAGTTCCGGCCCGTGGTCATCGGATAGACCAGCACCAGCTTGATCTTCTTGTCCGGGCCGATGATGAAGACATTGCGGACGGTCTGGTTGTCGGCCGGCGTGCGGGTGAGGGGATCGCCAGAGGTCGAGGCCGGCAGCATGCCGTAGAGCTTGGAGACGTTGAAATCGGTGTCGCCGATCATCGGGTAGTTCGGCGCGGCGCCCTGGGTCTCCTTGATGTCTTCCGACCATTTGGCATGGTTGTCGACGGGATCGACGGAAAGCCCCATCAGCTTGACGCCGCGCTTGTCGAATTCCGGCTTCAGCTTGGCGAGCGCGCCAAGCTCGGTGGTGCACACCGGCGTGAAGTCCTTGGGGTGCGAAAACAAGAGCGCCCAGCTGTTGCCGATCCAGTCATGGAACTTGATCTTCCCTTCGGTGGTCTCGGCTTCGAAGTCGGGTGCGGTAGCGCCGATCGGAAGTGTCATGATTTTACCTCATCGCATTGAATTTACTGGAAGATTCTTCTCTGGCCGTCATCCTCAGTATAGGGCCCTTACAAGGCCAAGTGAACGCCAACTGAACCGGCTCAAGTAAAATGTGAATTCCTTGCTTCAAGGGCCGATTTCCTAGCAACTTATTGTTACAGCGGCACCTGCGGCGAAACATCCCCATCCGGGGTCACACGGTCTCGCTCGCCCCGATAATGCCTTTTATGACTTCCATCACGCTCGCCCGGCGCGTCCTGGAACCAAAATGGTCCTGACAGCGACCAATTGGCAACCATCTCGAAAAGTCGCGATCCCCGTATCGAATCGTTAACCACCCCTTTACGCCGGCATGAAAATGCTGGCCGATCAGAAGAAGTCTGGAAGTGAACTATGTCTGCCGCTGCGCCTAAGTCCGCTGAGAAGTCTGTTGAGTCGCCGTCCCTCGAACCGTCCTGCCGCGATACCGCGGCTCATGCACTCTCCATCGTGCGGGACGGCGTGATCACGGGCGAAGGCCCGACCACCAAGGGCCGCGTCCACTTCTCCCGCTCGCTCGATGCCGATGACACCGCCTGGTGCGTGCGCATCCTGACCGCGACCGCCGTCAACGACCAGCCGGTCAGCCGCGCTGAAGCCGAACGTCTGTTCGAGATCAATGAGGCCGCGACCGAGCGCACCGATGGCGGCCGGTTCGACGACCTGCTTGCCAAGGCGGTTGCCCATTACGCGGCGAGCGCCTCGGGCCTGAAGGTGCCGCCGCGGAGCGTGGCGCTGTCGGCCGACACCGAGATCGAGAGCTGGGCGCCGTCCTATGCCGCCAAGGTCAACAGCGAGATGCTGGAGTGGATCGCCGGCCAGATGCGCGGCAAGCGCCAGAACAACCGTCGCCTGATGGCAATGGTGGCGACCTTCGTCGGCGCCACCGCGCTGCCTCTGGCGGGCCAGTTGCCGAACGTGTTCGACATCGGGATGTAAGAAACCGGGTATGTAAGATTTGTGCGTCACTCGAGGACGCGAGGGAACGGCGGGGTCATTTCCCCGCCGTTTTTTGTTTGCCGGCCTCAGGCTCGAGCCCGAGCGTGCGGCCAGGGAAGCCGGCGGCATCGAAATAGCGCTGGTTGCCGACGCGCTGGAAGTTCAGCACCGTCATCAGGCCGCCCTCGGCGGGCTTCGACTTCAGCGTGCCGACAAAAGCCTTCGGCACGATGCCGTTGGGCATGGCTTCCGACATCACGCGGCCGATCAGGCCGCCGTTCTGCGAGCCGCGCAGGCCCATCAGCCGGGCAGCCGTCATGCCGACGTCGGCATTGCTGACCGGAATCTCGTCGACATAGCCCGCCTTGAAGTCCGGACCGATCGCGGCCATGAAATTCATGGTGTCGCCGCGGCTGAAGCTGCCATGCATGCCCTGGCCCTGGCGCAGCACGGTATCGGCGACCTGCACCGAGCAGTTGGTCGGCGCCTCGCCGCAATCGCTGGCATAGGAGCGGAAGTTGACGACGATCGAGGGCGTCGGCGTCGCCGCCTTGCCGCGCAGGTTGATGCTCGACAGCGGCAGCGTGCCGGGGAAGCGGCCGAGCGAGTCCTCGACGAACAGGCCGGACACGTAATCCTGTTCGAGCAGTGCCTTGATCGTCTTCGCCGCCAGCTTCTTGTCCTTGTTCGGCAGATAGATCAGGTCGGAGCCGCCATTGGTGGCGACGACGAGATCGGGCTTCTCCGGATCCTTGCCGAGCACACCGTTGCCCGCCCTGGGATGCTTGTTGCCTTCGACCTTCGCGTTCTTGTCGTTGGGGTCGAACAGCGGCAGGTCGAGCGCCAGGAATAGCGTGTCGTCATAGCTGACCTTGGCCGAGGAGCTGGACTTGCTCTCCTTGGAGATGGTCGAGAAGCCGTGATCTGCGGAGACGATGATGTTGGTCGAGGCCGCGAGCCCGAGCTCGTCGAGCGCCTTCCGGAGCTGGGCGAGGTTGGTGTCGGCGTTCTTGATGCCGGCCATCGAGGTCGGCCCGTTGATCCCGGGCATGATCTGGTTGAGGCTGTCGCCGGTATTGTGCTGGCTGCCGTCAGGATCGCGCGACCAGAACACCAGTACGAACGGCTTGTTGCGCGCCTTGAACATCGGCAGCACCACCTTGGTGGCGACGTCGGCGAAATAGGCCTGCTGCGCGACGTTGGCGACCGTAGTGCCCGGCGTCTTGGCATCGCCCGCCTTGGAGTTGTCGCCGCGCGGCGGCGTGGCGAGGGGCAGGCCGGCCTTGGTCAAGGCGTCCTTCACCTCGTCGGACAATGCGACACCGTTCTTGCCGCCGGTGGAATCGTCGAACACGATCGAATGCTGGCCGGGCTTTTCAGGCTTGTCGGTGTGGTCGAACTGGTAGGTCGGGCCGACCTTGCCGATTGCCGCGGTGCTCAGCCCCTTGTCGCGAGCCATCTTCAGGATGGTCTCCTCGTTGAGGTAGTCGCCCTTGAAATGCTCGTCGATGTCGCCGAGCACGGCGTCGTTCTCGATGAAGGGGACGACGGTGTCGCCGGCGGGTGCGGAGGTGTAGTTGGTCCAGATCGTGTTGGAGAACACGCCGGTGTCGCCGAGATAATGACCTGTCGACATCGCCGAGCCGTTGGCCATCGTGAAGGTCGGGAAGAGCGAATGCGGGTTCTTGAAGTTGACGCCCTTGTCGCGGACTTCGGCCATCGCAGGCGCGGTTTCCGGCGTGACCTTGAGCGCACGCAGACCATCGGGAATGAACAGGATCAGGTTGCGGGGCGTGTTGTTCTGGGCAGAGGCCAGTCCGGTGGGCAGCACGGTCAGGCCGGCGGACAGCAACACCAGTGAACGGCGCATCAGGATCTCCTAGCGGTGAAGGCGGCGTGGCCGCAGCTCTCGGAGCTTCGTTTAGTTTCGCTAGATGACAGTCTTGTTACAAGGCCCGTTGCCGCTGCAAGGGCTGGGAATGGGGGCCTCGTCACTCTCGTGTCCCGGACGCGCTGCAACGTGAAACGTTGCTGCGCAGAGCCGGCAACTGTTATGTTGGGTTGGTCTGCAGGTATGGCTTCCTATCGCGCATCATGGCGTTGAGGACGGTCAACATCTTCCTGGCGACAGCGATGAGGGCGAGCTTGGCTGGTTTTCCGGCCTGTCGCAGTCGGGCGTAGAAGGACTTGAACGGCTCGGCTCGGCGAACCGCGTTCAGCGCAGCCATGTAGAGGGCATCGCGAACGCGCTTTCGGCCGCCGGCGATCTTGCGCTTGCCACGGAAGGCGCCGCTGTCGACGTTGAAGGGAGCCAGGCCTGCCAGCGCCGCGACCTGTTTCGGTCCGACCTTCCCGAGTTCGGGCATCTGCGCGATGAGTTGCATGCAGGCCACGGGGCCCACGCCGGGCAGTGAGCGCATCAACTGCGCATCATCCGAGATCTCCGGCTCAGTCTTGATCAGCGCCTTGATGTCAGCCTCGATCTGGACGATCTCGCTGTCGAGGACCTCGATGAGACGGCCGATCCGATCGGCGATGGCGCGGTCGTCGGCCTCGCTGCGCCGGTTCTTCTCCTGGGCGCGCATGAGAACCAGTTGATCCCGCCGTTTTGCAAGCCTGGCCAAGGCGTTGCGGGCCGGGTTGGCGGCCGGCTCGGTGGCCGGCTGCATGGCCTGCGCAAAGGTGGCCAGCATCCGCGGTCAATCGGGTCGGTTTTGGCGAGTTGGCCGCTGGCGCGCGCAAAGTCGCGGGCTCGGGCCGGGTTGATCCGGGCGAAGCGGATGCCGGCCTGGCTTAGCGCCTCGCGAAGCGCGAGGTCGTACACCCCCGTCGCCTCGAAGACCACCAGCACATCGCATCGCCAACGCGCCACGATCTGTGTAATGGCCTGCGTCGCGTTGGCGATGCGCTCCGGCACGCCTAAGCCGGCATCGAAGATATCGAGATATTGTTTAGAGACGTCGATTCCGACGCAACGAGCGGGTATGATCACGGTGCCTGTCCCTGTGATGCGAGGTCTGTTGCTGCAGCCTCGTGCAACTGTTCAGGTTGATAGATGGAACGGGCGGGAGACCGAGCCGGCTCACGGCGTCAAGCGCCAAGGACCCAACGGCTTCCCGCCCACCTCATCTTGACAGACTTCCAAGACACAGGGACCCAGCAGGCTCCGCAACGCGCTGATGGATGGGCCCCGGCTCTGCAACGCACCGCTTCGCGCTGCGCTGCATCCGGGGCACGACCTCGTCGTTGAATGACTGACATGGGATCGCATCCTCGCGGCTCATCTCGCCCGAGCTTTGCTTGGTTGTCTCACCCCCCGATGAAAGAGGGCGCAGGGAAGGCCGGGAGCCGGTTGGCTCCCGTGGACCGCCATGCCAGACGCAAACTGCGTGCGCTTCGATGCACAGCGGGTAACAGGGCAACCGGAGACATCCCGGCCTTCCCTGCGCAGTGGTTGGAACGGCTTATGTCGTGATCTCCCCGGGGAGCGATGCACTATTGCCCCCGTCGCCTTGCAGATGGCTGATGCGCGTGCCCGGTCGGGCAGCGCACATCACCGCAAGACTTGGCGCACAGACCCCGGGCGCCAGGACCACACGATTTTGCCGTACGCTGATGGCACCGGTCGTATGCGCGACGACCTTGCTCACGGTCTCCCGCCCTGCAAGCCCGCTCGCGCCAACGCCATCTGCGTCCACCGCCGCCCGGCCCGCGTTCGTGACGATCGCGATACGCCCCTCTTCCTTGGGCCGGGTTGCGGCGACACATACGCCGTTTCCGAATTTCGGTAAAGCGGAATATTTTCGGCGAGGCGTCTTGACCGACGGTTTGGGTGTTTTGCCCGACGGGCAACGCAACGGATTGTGCCCGGAGATTCGCCCCGGTGCGATCGGCTGCGCTAGCAGCAGGGTCGCTGACGCACGAAGGCCCACCGTCCGTTGTGGACGGTGGGCCTCACGTCAAGCAGCCTTACCAGCGATATCTGCCGGTCAGCGTGCCGTTGTTATTCCCGCCAGGGCCGACATCACCCTGCGTCGAACTTGGAGTTGGATGATTGGTGCCGTTGAGTGCGCCATACGGCCCGGCAACGTCCGGATAGTATGCGCGCGGCTGAACCGGTTCGTAGGCGGGCGCAGTGCGGTCCCAGCCCGCGGACGGTCTGTTCCAGTCGTAGCCCTGCGCCGAGGCGGCCGCAGTGCCCGCGACCAGCGATGCCGTGATCAGGCCGAGAAGTTTTGACTTCTGCATTGGAGATGTTCCTTGCTTGTGTGTGGTCCAACTTTGCTTGTGTGTGGGCCAACGGTTGCAATGCGGGAGCGTTCCGGATGCATGGGCCGGGGGCGGTCACCTCCGATCAACTGGTTATGATGCGCCTGCCGCGGAACGAAGTGGCTGAAGTGCAGATGCGAATCCCGGGCGTTCTGCCGCACCATGTTCCCCGCTAATCGCGTGCCTTAACCAATAGTTAAATATATGTTTGCGGGTGGGCGGCAGCCCGGCCTAGCCTCTTGCGGGGAGCCGCTATCGCGAAGCTAAACGAGTGTGGTGCGTATCATGATTGCCAGATCACATGGGGCGCTGTTCGCCTCGCTCAGCGCAGCCGCGCTGCTCCTGACTGCAAGTGACGGCTCTGCCGGACCCGCTGTCGCCGCGGCGCCTGGCGTCGTTGCCACCGTGCCGCCGGTTGGAGCCCGTCCGCCGATCGCGCCGGGCGCCCGGTTCCATCGCCGCAGCGCTCCGTGGGTCTATTGGCCGGGCGGCGGCGGCTTCGTATGATGGCGCTGGCTACAGCCAACCCTTTGTTGATGCCGCCCAGCCACTCTCCAGCGACGTGCGTTATACCTACACCTATGATGTTCCCTGGGACTGGACGCATCGCTATCCGCCGAACGTCGTGCCGTCCAACCGGCCCTATGTGCCGAGCTGCCCGACGGAGCAGGTGACAGTGCCCGGCCGCGGCGGGAGCGAGCACACCGTCAACATCATGCGCTGCTACTGAAGGGCTTGGTTGGCATTCGACGGATGATCTTCTCGGAAAGCCGCTTCACGCTTTGCGCTAGCGCGTGATGAGATCAGTTTGATCGCTACAACGGGAGGGCACTCCCTCTCCCGCTTGCGGGAGAGGGCTGGGGAGAGGGTATTTGAGCTATGGCGGAATCTGGGTGATGACGGTGTGAGGAAGGCGGCGTATCGAGGCGGGTGACGAGCCTGCCAGAACCTCTCGAGGAGAGCGATACGCCATGACCGAGACTACCAATGTTCTTGCTTTCCGTCAGCCGTCCGCGGTTGATGATCCACTGACCGATATCGTTCGTGCCGGCGCGCGGGACCTGCTTGCCAGGGCGATCGAGATCGAGGTTGGCGCGTTTCTGGCCAGCACGGCCAATCTGACGCTGCCCGACGGTCGAGCGCGCCTGGTCCGACATGGGCACGGTCCGGTGCGCGAGATTGCGACCGGCATCGGTCCGGTGGAGGTCGCTCGTCCCAAGGTCCGCGACCGCGGAGCGAGCGGGCCAGGCGACCGCCTCCGCTTCAGTTCGGCAATCCTGCCGCTATGGGCGCGGCGGACGAAGAGCCTGGATGCCTTGATCCCGGTCCTCTATTTGCGCGGCATCTCGACCGGCGACTTCCAGGAGGCGCTCTCGGCGCTGCTCGGCAAGGATGCGCCGAACCTGTCGCCTTCGGTGATCGCCGGCCTGAAGGCCGATTGGCAGGTCGAGTACGAACGCTGGCAGAGACGCGATCTGTCGGCGCGTCGCTATGTCTACATCTGGGCCGATGGCGTGTACCTGCAGGCCCGCATGGAAGATCACAGCGAATGCATGCTGGTGCTGATTGGCACCACGCCGGAAGGCAAGAAGGAGCTGATCGGCTTCCAGGTCGGCGTGCGCGAGAGCGCGCAGAGCTGGCGCGAACGGGAGTGTCAGAAGTTTTGTGTAAGAGCGTCTCTGTGAGGGGTTTGCGGGGTCAGCGGACTGACCCCATGGGGTCAGTCCGCTGAGCCTGCAAAGCGCTCGCCGAACTGGATGGCAAACTGGCCCATTGCGGCCGTCCATGCAACCGGTCGTCGCCAATGGATGCCGGCATTTCTGATGGCGAGGTAAAGCAGCTTCATCGCCGCCTCGTCGTTGGGGAAGCTGCCGCGTGTTTTGATGATCTTGCGCAGCGAACGGTTCAGCGCCTCGACCGTGTTGGTGGTATAGATCATTTTGCGTATCTCCGGCGCGAAGGCGAAGAACGGAATGACGTGCTCCCACGCCCGGCGCCAGGCCGCCCCGATCGCGGGATAGCGCTTGCCCCACTCGGCTTCGAAGTCCTCGAGCCTGAGCAGAGCGGCGTCGGCATTCTCGGCATGATAGATCGCCTTGATCGAGGGAAGGATCGCCTTGCGATCCTTCCAGGACACGAAGGATAGGCTGTTGCGGATCAAATGCACGATGCAGGTCTGGACCATCGCCTTGGGAAAGACGCTGTTGATCGCCTCGGGAAAGCCCTTCAGACCGTCGACGACGGCGATCAGGATGTCGGCGACGCCGCGGTTCCTCAGATCGTTCATGACCTTGAGCCAGAATTTGGCGCCTTCGGTTTGCTCGATCCAAAGCCCGAGCACGTCTTTCTCGCCCGATGCAGTGATGCCCAGCACGACGTAGACTGCCTTGTTCTTGACCATCCCCTCATCGCGAATCTTGACCCTGAGCGCGTCGAAGAAGACCACCGGATAGATCGCTTCCAGCGGCCGGCTCTGCCATTCGCGGACCTCGTCGAGAATCGCGTCGGTGACCTTGCTGATCAGATCGGGGGACACCTCGGTGCCGTAGAGCTCGGCCAGATGGCCCTGGATCTCCCGTACCGTCATGCCCCGCCCGTAGAGACTGATGATCTTCTCGTCGAAGCCGTCGAAGCGGGTCTGGCCCTTCGCGACGATCACCGGTTCGAACGTGCCGGCGCGGTCGCGCGGCACCTCGATCTCGATCTCGCCGTCGTCGAGCTATGGCTGATTTTGGGTGACGCGGCCTGATCAGGCGGCGTGGCTTTCAGTGTTCGGAATGACTTCGATTCCGTCGATGAACTTTACACCGGCGATGACTTTCGGCAACTGGTTCGTGCTCTTCAATCGCCGCCAGGTCTTCGATGCGGCGTCGATGAGCTTGAACACCATCAGCTTCGCAGTTTGTTGCGACAGCGATCCCTTGGTCCGCACCGTTCGGTGGCGCACCGTGGCGAAGACGCTCTCGATCGGGTTCGAGCTGCGTAGGTGGATCCAGTGCTCAGCAGGGAAGTCGAAGAAGGCGAGCAGCGCATGGCGATCCTTGATCAGGCACTCCACCGCACGTCCGTATTTGACGTGGTATTTCTCGACGAAGACGTCGATCGCGGTTTCAGCTTCGGCCCGGTGTGGGGCCAGATAGATGTTCCGCAGGTCGTTCTTCATGGGGCCCTGCACGGATTTGGCGACCTTGTCGAGTACGTTGCTCACTTTATGGCACCAGCATCGTTGGTGCCGCGTGCCGGGAAAGGCCTCGTCCAGTGCCTTCCAGAAGCCGAGGGCGCCGTCGCCGATGGCGAGTTGCGGGGCAATCCGTAACCCGCGTTGCCGCAGGTCGATCAGGAGTTCGCGCCAGCTCTGCGCGCTCTCGCGCACGCCGACCTGGAAGCCGATCAGCTCCTTCTTGCCTTCCGGCGTGGTGCCAATCAGCACCAGCATGCATTCGCTGTGATCTTCCATGCGGGCCTGCAGGTACACGCCATCGGCCCAGATGTAGACATAGCGACGCGCCGACAGATCGCGTCTCTGCCAGCGTTCGTACTCGACCTGCCAATCGGCCTTCAGGCCGGCGATCACCGAAGGCGACAGGTTCGGCGCATCCTTGCCGAGCAGCGCCGAGAGCGCCTCCTGGAAGTCGCCGGTCGAGATGCCGCGCAAATAGAGGACCGGGATCAAGGCATCCAGGCTCTTCGTCCGCCGCGCCCATAGCGGCAGGATTGCCGAACTGAAGCGGAGGCGGTCGCCTGGCCCGCTCGCTCCGCGGTCGCGGACCTTGGGACGAGCGACCTCCACCGGACCGATGCCGGTCGCAATCTCGCGCACCGGACCGTGCCCATGTCGGACCAGGCGCGCTCGACCGTCGGGCAGCGTCAGATTGGCCGTGCTGGCCAGAAACGCGCCAACCTCGATCTCGATCGCCCTGGCAAGCAGGTCCCGCGCGCCGGCACGAACGATATCGGTCAGTGGATCATCAACCGCGGACGGCTGACGGAAAGCAAGAACATTGGTAGTCTCGGTCATGGCGTATCGCTCTCCTCGAGAGGTTCTGGCAGGCTCGTCACCCGCCTCGATACGCCGCCTTCCTCACACCGTCATCACCCAGATTCCGCCATAGCTCGCCGTCGTCCGTCAACAGCGCTTTGCTGCTTGTGCCGTTGCGGCTGTTGCCCGACCCGCGGCCCGCCGGGTCGCCCTTCTCATAGCCAAGGTGGTGGGTCAGCTCCGCACCCAGTGCGCGCTCCAGAAGCGCCTTCTTCAGTCGTCTGAAAAGCCCGTCTTCGCCGGCTAAGTCTTCTGGCTTGAGGCTGCCCCCGGCAAGAAGCTGGTCCAAAATCTCAGGTGAAAAATCCGTAGCCATGTGAGTCTCCTGTCAAAGGTAAACTCACAGAAACCATCTTACACCGAGTTACTGACACCCTCGCGCGAACTCCTGATCGACCTGCGGCAACGCGGGTTACGGATTGCCCCGCAACTCGCCATCGGCGACGGCGCCCTCGGCTTCTGGAAGGCACTGGACGAGGCCTTTCCCGGCACGCGGCACCAACGATGCTGGTGCCATAAAGTGAGCAACGTACTCGACAAGGTCGCCAAATCCGTGCAGGGCCCCATGAAGAACGACCTGCGGAACATCTATCTGGCCCCACACCGGGCCGAAGCTGAAACCGCGATCGACGTCTTCGTCGAGAAATACCACGTCAAATACGGACGTGCGGTGGAGTGCCTGATCAAGGATCGCCATGCGCTGCTAGAGCTGGCCCCGCAAATTCGGACAGTAGCTTGAGTGGATTTTCTGCCTGACAGCGGCGAGGATTCTTGCTGCGAATCAGGAGCGAAGATGACGAAGAAGAGCCGCCGGACGCATTCTCCGGCATTCAAGGCGAAGGTTGCTTTGGCTGCGGTCAAAGGCGACAAGACACTGGCGGAGCTGGCGCAACTGTTTGATGTTCATCCGAACCAGATCACGATCTGGAAAAACCAGCTCCTGGAAGGCGCCGCCGGCGTGTTTGGGCATGACAAGACATCGGCCGAGACGCCGGTCGATTTGAAGGCGTTACATGCCAAGATCGGCGAGCTGGCGTTGGAAAACGATTTTTTGTCCGGCGCGCTCACCAAGGCGGGCCTGCTGAGCGCAAAGCGATGATCGACCGCGGTCATGATCTTTCTATCGTGCGCCAGGCGAAGGTCCTGAAGCTGGCTCGCAGCACGGTCTACTATGAACCTCGGCCAGTTTCGGCCGAGGACCTTGCCTTGATGCGTCGGCTCGATGAGCTGCATCTCAATTATCCCTTCGCGGGAGCGCGTATGCTGCGATCGTTGCTGCGGCGGGAGGGCGTATACGCCGGTCGCCGCCACATCGCGACGCTGATGAAGCGCATGGGGATCGAGGCGGTCTATCGTCGCCCGAACACGAGCAAGCCGGCTCCGGGTCACAAGATCTACCCGTACCTGTTGCGCGGATTGAAGATCGAGCGGCCCGACCATGCGTGGGCAATGGACATCACCTACATTCCGATGCGGCGTGGCTTCGTCTATCTCGCGGCGGTCGTCGATGTGTTCAGCCGACGGGTCCTGGCCCATCGCGTCTCGATCACAATGGAGGCGGCCTTCTGCGTCGAAGCGGTCCAGGAGGCGTTGGCGAAGCACGGCAGGCCCGAGATTTTCAACACGGATCAGGGCAGCCAGTTCACCAGCCTCGAGTTCACCGATGTGCTGCTGGACGCGAAGATCGCCATCAGCATGGACGGCAAGGGCGCCTGGCGCGACAACGTGTTTGTCGAGCGGCTCTGGCGCACGGTCAAATACGAAGAAGTATATCTCCGCGCCTACGACAGCGTGTCCGAGGCGCGAGCGTCAATTGCCAAGTATCTGGCCTTCTACAATCAGGGACGCCCTCACTCGAGCCTTGACGGGCGCACGCCCGACGAGGCTTACTTCGGCACGCAAGCTATGGTGATGGCCGCATGACCGTCGCCGACGGTTTTGTCGTCGCTCTGGTCGGGCTACGCCCTCCCGACGCAACGACAAAACCGTAAAGCCCCGCGTTCAGCATAACCCGGCAGGAATCCACTTAAATCCAGCGGGGCGCTGTCCAAACAACCGGGGCCAGCTCTGCTCGCCTTCTTCGACTTCCCTGCTGAGCACTGGATCCACCTACGCAGCTCGAACCCGATCGAGAGCGTCTTCGCCACGGTGCGCCACCGAACGGTGCGGACCAAGGGATCGCTGTCGCAACAAACTGCGAAGCTGATGGTGTTCAAGCTCATCGACGCCGCATCGAAGACCTGGCGGCGATTGAAGAGCACGAACCAGTTGCCGAAAGTCATCGCCGGTGTAAAGTTCATCGACGGAATCGAAGTCATTCCGAACACTGAAAGCCACGCCGCCTGATCAGGCCGCGTCACCCAAAATCAGCCATAGCTCAGGGTATTTCCGCGATGGGACAATTCCCTAGAGGAGAAAGCCCTCACCCGCGCCTTCGGCGCGACCTCTCCCGCAAGCGGGAGAGGTTGCACCGAGCTCGTCGCCATCGATTCAACCTAAAGCCATTCCGCTTTAGCGCGGCCCTTCGGGTCGGGATCATGCTTTAGCCCAGCTCGAAGCTGGTCACGCCGAAGACGCGGTCGAGCCGCAGCGGTGCGATCGGCCCCGTGTACATCCGTGCCGTCTCGAACACCGGCTTGAGGCCGAGCGCCTCCGCGAGCGCGATCGCCTCGCGATTGATGGCGGGGACATCGAGGAAGACCTCGCCGCCGCCCGCGCTTCCGACCAGGGCCTGCACGACCACATCCGCTGCCGCGCGGTCGTCGGCGATGAGCGGGCCGATCTTGTAGCCCGTCCGGCACGGACGGATCACGCCGCCATGCGGCGAGCCTGCCGTCACGCAGCAGCGCGCGGCCCATATGGCCTGATGCGTTGATCCAGGCGCGCAGGAAGGCGCTGCGCGCGGCAGGGAACACGGTGGCGTCATCAGCTTCAACGATTGCAAATGGGATCTTGTCGAGGGTGACGACCTCGGCAGGTGGTCTCGGTGGCGCGGCCACGACGCCACCATAGCGGATATTGGCGTAAGCGAGCTGGAAGCCGGACCTCTTGTAATTGTCCTGCTGCGCCACGACGCCGTCGAGCCCGATCACGCGCGCGCCTGCATGCGCGATGGCTGCGTTCCAGATGCGCAGGCCATGGCCCGCGCCGCGAAAGCGCTCGCGCACGATGTAGAAGCCGAGGAAGGCGAATCGCTCGTCGTAATTGACGCAGGAGACGGTCGCGACCGGCTCGCCGTCGATTTCGCCGACGAAGAAGCCTTGCGCATCGGGGATGGCGAAGCAGGCGGCATCGGCAAGGCCCGGATTCCATCCCTCGGCCGCGGCCCAGTCGACGGCGAGGGCGATTTCGTCGGGGCGCAGATTGCGGATCTGCAATTCACTCATCTCGAGTCGCTCATGATGGATGCCTTCGACCATGGACCTGCCGAGAGGTCTGGCTGTAGAAGGCCTCATGATAGTCCGAGCCTGCGGCTCGCCTCAACACAGGGATGATCGGTCATGGCAGCAGAGAAGGTTGCGCTCGTGACCGCCGGCGGCAGCGGCATGGGGGCGGGGGCTGCGCGGCGGCTGGCCGCGGACGGGTTTCGCGTCGCGATCCTGTCGTCCTCCGGCAAGGGCGAGGCGCTGGCTGCCGAACTCGGCGGCTGCGGCGTCACCGGCTCGAACCAGTCGAACGACGACCTGAAGCGCCTGGTCGACGCCGCGATGGCGAAGTGGGGACGGATCGACGTGCTCGTCAACAGCGCCGGGTACGGGCCGCGTGCGCCCATCACCGAGATTACCGACGAGCAGTGGCACGCCGGCCTCGACACCTATCTGCTGAACGTGATCCGCGCGACGCGGCTGGTGACGCCGCTGATGCAGGCGCAGAAGGGCGGCGCCATCATCAACATCTCGACGGCCTGGGCGTTCGAGCCAAGCGCGATGTTCCCGACCTCGGCGGTGTTCCGCGCGGGCCTTGCAGCCTTCACCAAGATCTTCACCGACACTTACGCGGCCGACAATGTCCGCATGAACAACGTGCTGCCGGGCTGGATCGACAGCCTGCCGCAGCAGGACGCGCGACGCGACAGCGTGCCGATGAAGCGCTACGGCAAGGTCGAGGAGATCGCGGCGACGATCTCGTTCCTGGCCTCCGACGGCGCGGCCTACATCACCGGCCAGAACATCCGCGTCGACGGCGGGCTGACCCGCTCGGTCTGAGGCGGCCGTCTCAATGTGAGGCGATGAGCCGCGCCAGCGCCGGCAGGATCTTGTAGCGGGCGATCTCGTGCGGATACTCGCCGCGATTGGCGAGCAGGACGATGCCGATCCGCCGCGCCGGTACCAGGCCGATATAGCCGGAGGCGTTGTTGAGCCCGCCGGGCTTGTCGACGATGGTGACGCCTGGGAGGCGCACGGTCTCCCAGGCCATGCCCTGTCCGAATTTTTCGTCGACGCGGAAGGCCTCACGCTGCGTCAGCCGCAGGGCGTCGCGCAAATGCGGGTCGATCGCGCGGCCGTCGACGCAGGCGGCGATGAACGTCGCGAGGTCTCGCGCAGAGGAGAACATCTGCCCGGTGCCGGGGAAGTCGAAGTAGCTCTGCTGATTGCCGATCGGTCCGATCGCCATGCCCTGGTCGGAATAGCCCTGGACCACGCGCTGCATCGCCGCCACGTCCATGACGGCGCGATTATCCGGGCCGCGCTCGGGGACGAACGTGGAGCCCATGGCGAGGGGACGGAGAATGCGGTGCTGGATCAGCGCATGGATCGGCCTGTCGTAGCAGCGCTCGAGCACGAGCTGAAGCAGCACATAGCCGGCATGGGTGTAGACGCGTTGCCGGCCGGGTGCGACGCCGGGCGCCGGCGTGAAGGCGTTCAGCATGGCGATGAACTGCTCGCGCGTATACTCTTCGTTCGGCCAGGGCGGATGGTCGGTCGGGAGCAGCAGCCCCGAGGTGTGCGTCGCCAACTGGCCCACAGTGACGTTGCGGATGTAGTTGCCGCTCAGCTCGGGCAGGTATTTCGGGAGACGATCGTCGAGCCGCAGCTCGCCCCGCAGCACGCCGAGCGCCACGAGCGTGGCCTCGAACGGCTTTCGCAGGGAGGCGAGGTTGAACAGCGTGTCGGGCGTCACCGGCCGCCTGGCGGCATAATCGGCGAACCCGTAGTTGAAGAATTCGACATGGCGGCCGGCATAGAGCGCGGCGGCGAGGCCGCCCGCATGGTCCGGCGTCGCGGTCGACGCGATCTCGCCGGCGACGATGTCGCGCATCTGCGCAATCATGTCGGAATCGGCCGAGGCGCGGCGCGGGCAAAGCGCCATCGCCATCGAAATGGATGCGGTCCGGGCGAAGCCTCGCCGGGTGATCGGGGACGTGATGACAACAGGCGGCACGTGCTCTGATCGATCATGCTGATGCGCCCCCGGAGCAGGGTTTAGCGAGGAGGGCGCGAGGTCCCAATTCACGATTGCGCGTTGTGGGTTCCCGTCATCCGAGTGAAAACTGAGCCATCAGGCTAACAATTGTTGACGCCCGTCATCGGGGGTGTATAGTTATCTTCATGGCTAACCAATCATCCAATCTCGACCAGGTCTTCGCAGCGCTCGCCGATCCGACGCGGCGGGCGATCGTAATGCGGCTCTGCGACGGCGAGGCGTCGGTCGGCGAGCTCGCCGATCCCTTCGACATGGCGCTGCCGAGCTTCATGAAACACATCCACGTGCTGGAGACGAGCGGGCTCGTTCTTTCGGAAAAGTCGGGCCGCGTGCGCACCTGCCGTCTCAGTCCGGACGCGCTTGTCGGCGCGGAGGATTGGTTCCAGCAGCAGCGCGCGGTGTGGGAGGCGCGGCTCGACCGCTTCGAGGCCTACGTGATGAAGCTCAAGAAAGAGAAGGAGAGGGCGGGCGCCAAGCGGCCGTCCCGAACAACCAAACGGAAAGGTTCCGAGTGATGACCAATTCTGCCAATCCCGCCCTGTCGCAATGGTCGCTCGACCGCGAGATCGTAATGTCGCGCGTGATCGACGCGCCGCGCGAGCTGGTATTCGAGGCGTGGTCCGACCCGAAGCATCTGCCGCAATGGTTCGGGCCGAAAGGATTCAAGGTCGAGACCTTCGAGATCGACGTGCGGGTCGGCGGCGTCTGGCGCTTCAACATGATCGGACCCGACGGCACGGTGTACCCGAACCGCATGCGGTTCCGTCGCATCGAGCGGCCTTCTCTGATGGAGATGGATCACGGCCTCGACCAGGATGATGATCCCGGCATGTTCCGCTTCACCGTCACCTTTGCCGAGCAGAGCAACGGCAAGACCGTTCTGATGATGCGCCAGCTGGCCTCGAGCACCGAGCAGCGCGACGGCATGATCGGCTTCGGCGCCGTCGAATACGGCTACCAGACGCTGGACAAGCTTGCCGCCTATGTCGCGGCTATGAGCCGGTGAGGGCAGCGTCATTCCGGGACGCTCAACAGGGCGTGCCCGGAATGACAGGGTAGGCGTGCTCTCCTAAAGCGCGATGCGATCAGGATGAATCGCCATCGCGCTTTAGGTTGTTGTTTAAGCATGATGTTTTCGGAAAATTGCTACGCACTTTTCCGGATCATGCTTTAGCGCCGCGTTGTGCCGTCGGATCGTGGAGTGGTTTCATTGCGCATGCCCTGAGGGCTGGAAGCGCCCTGTCCGCCACGCTCCACATGGGTGATGCCGCCGCCGCCTCCGGCGCTTCCCGCACCAGCGCCCGCGCCGCCACCATCACCCGAGCCGCCGCCGGCTCCGGCACCTGCGCCGCCCGCACCACCTGCACCTGCGCCGCCCGCACCACCTGCACCTGCACCTGCACCTGCGCCGCCACCGGCTCCGCCGCCGGCACCTCCGCCCGCGCCTTGCGCGAACGCTCCGCCGACTGAAGCGCCGGCAAGTACCGCGGCTGTGAAGATCGTCAGAATTGTCTTACGCATGTTGTTTCTCCTTGAGGTTTGCGACGGACCAATCACGCGTGACGCCAAGCGTTCCTACGTTCGTTGATCGAGAGGCACGGCGACCTCGTCGAACCGTTCAGCGGGAGCATCGAATACGAGGCGGCATCATCTCCCTGTTTTGCGTTTCGCTATCCCAGGTTAGCGCCGGGTCCTTCGGCCGGAACACTCGTTGAGACAATCAGTCTCCTGCGGCAATCAGCCCGGTCCTCTTAGGAACAATCGCCCGTGCTTCCCTGTTGCGCGAACGAAGCCAGTCAAAACGGAGGACAGGAAAATGGCTAATGCAGCCCGCGATACGTTCGTGGTGGGACTACGCAATGCGCATGCGATGGAAGTGCAGGCGCGAGAGTTGATGGAGCGCCAGTCTGAGCGGCTGGACGATTATCCCGAGGTCAAGGCGAAGGTCACCGCTCACCTTCAGGAGACCAACGAGCAATTGCGCCGGCTGGAGAAATGCCTGGAGGCCTGTGGCGAGAGCACGTCGACCCTGAAGGACACCGCACAGTCGGTGATGGCCAACATGACGGCCATGGCGCATTCGGTTGCCGGCGACGAGATTCTCAAGAACACCTTCGCGAACAATGCGTTCGAGAATTTCGAGATCGCCGCCTACAAGTCGCTCCTCGCGCTCTGCAGCGCAGCCGGCATGCCGGAGGCCAAGGCAGCGCTCGAGACATCGCTGAAGGAGGAGCAACGCATGGCTGCCTGGATCGACTCCAATGTCGAGAAGGTGACGATGGAGTACCTGACGCATCAGCGCCAGGCCGCGTAGCTCGGAGATCCCCGCCGATATCGAACCACCGGCGCGCCAGGGCGGCCGGTGGCTCTTTCGTGCCTTCGCTTTGCGTGCGTTGACCGGCAGGAACGATCACGGCTAAACGGCCTCTCGCCGTCTCACTCCCTGGCCTCATCCGTCACGATGTCGCCGAGCTTCTGCCAGCGCAGGCCGTCGAACTGCACCATCTGGAACTGCTTGTTGACCCGATAGTCGGTCGGTGAGGTCGTGACCGAGATCCCCGGGAGCGTCAGGTCGAGCTCGACGTTCTTGAGGTTGGCCGCCTGTCGCATGACGTTGTCGCGGGTGAGATCGTCGCCGCACTGCTTCAGCACCTGCACCAGCAGCTGCGCGGTGATGTAGCCGTAGACGTTCAGGTTCGAATCCTTGTCGCCATCAGGATAGTACTTGGCCATGAAGGCGAAATAGCGCTTCATGCCGGCATCGTCCTTCCATTCGGGGTCGGCGGCATCCTTGACGTAACCGACGCTGACGACGCCTTTCGAGTTTTCGAGCCCCGCGGGCTTCAGCACGGCGCTGACCGAGGAGGCGTTGATGTCGATGATGTGCAGCGGCTTCCAGCCGATCTCGGCGACCTTCTTGATCGCCTGGGCCGCCTGCTTCGGGGTCGTCGCGCTGAACAGCACGTCGGCACCCGCATCCTTCAACCGCAGAATCTGCGAGTCGATCGTCGGCTCGGTGATCTCGTAGGACGTCTCGGCCACGACCATGTTCGCCTTCTCGCCGAGGCCGGCCTTGAGGCCGGCGAGATAATCCTTGCCAAGGTCGTCGTTCTGGTAGAGCACGCCGATCTTCGCGTTCGGGTGGTTCTTCAGCAGGTACTGCGCGTAGATGCGGCCCTCGACGAGGTAGGACGGGTTGAAGCCCATCGTCCACGGGAAGTTCTTCGGGTCGGTGAAGCGCGCCGCGCCGGTGGCGGCGAAGAGCTGCGGGATTTTCCTGGCGTTGAGATATTTCTGGACGGCGACGTTCGGCGCCGTGCCGATGATCTGGAACGTCAGCAGCACCTCGTCGCTTTCCACCAGCCGGCGGGTCTGCTCCACCGTTTTCGGCGGCGAATAGGCGTCGTCATACTGGATCAGCTCGACCTTGCGGCCATTCACGCCGCCCTGGTCGTTGATCATCCTCATATAGGCGGCCTGGGTCTTGCCGATCACGGCATAGGCCGAGGCCGGGCCGCTGAGCGGCACGGTCTGACCGACCTTGATCGCGGTATCGGACGCGCCGGGGTCGTATTTCTTCTGCGCCTGCGCTGCCGTGATCGAGAGCGCCAGAAGCAGCGCGGAAGCTGCGATGCGCTTGAGAAGAGTGCTTGTCATGTGCTTGTCCCTCCCGCTTGCTATTCGCCCTTGAGACCGGCGTCGCGGATCAGCCTGGTCCACTTCTGCGTCTCGTTGTCGATGAACCGGCCGAACTCGGCTGCAGTGCCGGCACGCACTTCGAGGCCCTGGGCGGTCAGCTTGTCCTTGATTGCGGGTTCGGCGAGCGCGCGCAGAACCTCGGCCTGGAGCTTGTCGACGATCGCGCGCGGCGTCGTGGACGGCGCCATGAAGCCGTACCACCCGGCGGCGGCGACGTTGGGGAAGCCCTGCTCGCGCAGCGTCGGCGCCTGCGGGTAGAGCGCGCTACGCTCGGCTGAGGCGACGCCGAGCACGATGAACTTGCCGCTCTGGATGTAGGGCAGGGCAGTCGGCAGCGCGGTCAGCGTGGCGTCGACGCGGCCCGCGAGCAGCTCGGTGTAGGAAGCCGCATCGCCCCGGAACGGGATGTTGAGGCCCTTGACGCCGGCATCCCGGAACAGGAGCTCTCCGGCCAGATGCGGCTGCGAGCCGGCACCGGGCGAGGCGAAGGTGAGGCCGTCGGGCTTGGATTTGCCGTAGGCGATCAGCTCCGGCAACGTCTTGAACGGCGCATCTGCGCTGATGATGAGGAATAGCGGCGCGATCACCACCATTGCCACAGGCTGCAGATCCTTACGCTCATAGGTCAGCTTGCCGAACAATGCTTCGGCGGTGGCGTAGGGTGCCGCAACGTAGAGAATGGTGTAGCCGTCGCCCGGCGCATGGGCGACCATGTCGTTGGCGATGCGCGTGCCGGCACCCGGCTTGTTCTCGACGATGAACTGCTGACGCAGGCTGCGGCCGAACTCCTCGGCCAGCAGGCGCAGCGAGATGTCGTTGGAGCCGCCTGGCCCGTACGGCGAGATCAGCCGCACCATGCGCGAGGGCCAGGCGTCCTCGGCCTGGGACCTCAGGCTTGAGCCCGCGACCAGTCCGCCTGCGAGCGTGCCCAGCAGGGTTCGGCGTGTGACCTTGAATGATGCCACTGTTTTCTTCCTCCCTATTTTCTTCTCTGCTTTTTATTGGTCTTCTTGTTGCGTTCAGATCACCTTTCGCTCGGTGAGCCTTTCGACCTCCTGGTCGGAAAGGCCGAGCCAATTCCGAAACACCTCGTCATTGTCCTGGCCGACGTCGCCGGCGGCGTGGCGCATTTGCGCGGGATCATTTGCGAAGCGCGGGACGACATTGGTCATGGCGACCGTGCCGAAGTCCCGGTCGGGGACGCGGGTGATGACCTCGCGCGCTTTCACTTGCGGGTCGTCGGCGATCTGGTCGATCGAATAGATCGGGGCGAGCGTGCCTTGCGCGGCATTGAATCGCGCGAGAACCTCGTCGAGGGGATGGGTGGCACACCAGCCGGCGAAAATGCTGTTGAGTTCGGAAGCGTGCTGGACGCGCCGGTCGTTGCTGGCAAAGCGCGGATCGGTGATCAGGTCGGGCCGTTCGATCGCCCTGCAGTTCGCGGCAAAGAGGGCGTTGGTCGAACCTGCCAGCGTCACCCAGTGATCGTCGCTGGTGCGAAACACGGCGGCCGGGGCCGAATAGCCGTTGGCATTGCCGATGCGGCTGCGAACGGTGCCGAGCTGATCGTGCTCGATGGCGAGGACGTCGAGCAGGCGGAAGGTCGCTTCGGTCAGCGAAAGATCGATCTCCTCGCCGGGCGCATCGGGGTCGCGCGCTCGCTTCCACAGCGCCGCGAGCACGCCAACGGCGCCGAACAGGCCTCCGATCGAATCCCCGATCGGGTAGCCGGGATGCGTCGGCTCGCCCTCGCGCTCGCCGGTGATGTAGGTCAGGCCGCCCATGGCCTCGAAGATGCGGGCAAAGCCGGGGCGTTCGCGATAGGGCCCATCCTGCCCGAAGGCGGTGGCGCGCAGAATCACGAGGCGCGGCTGGATCGACCACAGCACCTCCTTAGGAAGACCCCAGCGATCCAGCGTTCCCGGACGAAAATTCTCGATCAGCACGTCGAACCGCGGAAGCAGCTGCTTGAACAGCGCGAGCCCTTCCGGCGTGCGCAGGTCGAGCGTGGCAAACTTCTTGTTGCGGTTGGCGGCCTTCCACCACAGCGGCTTGCCGTCCTTGAACGGCGGAAACGACCGCACGCCGTCGCCGTGCCCGGGCATCTCGATCTTGAGCACGTCCGCGCCGTAGTCGGCCAGCAGCGTGGCAGCGAACGGCGCGGCGATGATCGTCGCGATGTCGAGAACCTTCAATCCTTCGAGCGGCCCAGCCATGTCATGTCCCGCCGCTTGTGATCTTCTTGGTTTTGCGCGGCGGCGTCGTGAGTTCTGCCTGCCCGACGATGGCGCGGATGCTGTCGGCGAGCGCCGCGATGCGCGGACCGATCTCGCCCTCGAGCTGACCTGGCTGGAGCCGGAAGGCGGGGATGCCGCAATTGATCGAGAACGACTGCTTCGATTCGCTCGCATGAAACAGCGGCGCGGCGACGGCATGGATCGAAGCCATGTACTCGCCCCAGCAGGTGCAGAAGCCGCGGTTTTTGCATTGCGCGATCCCGGCGCGGTATTTGTCCCGGAACGTCGACCACAGCCCGGCGTCTTCGGCGGCGATGTTCCGTTCCAGCCGGTCTGCATCGGCCGGCGGCAAGGTCGACGCCGCGGCGCGGCCCATGGCGGTCATCACGACGGGAATGGGCATGCCGATGTCGGGCACGTGCGGGCCGACATCGCCGGAGCGCGCGGTCTCCACATAGATCATCGAGGTGGCATCGAGCAGGCCGATCGAGACCGTGCCGCGGACGCTGTGCGCCAGCTCCTGCATCATGGGCCGCGCGACTTGGCGGAATTGCATTCCGGCGAGCAGGGGATGCGCCATCCGCAGCGCCCGCGCACCGACGCGGTACTTCGCCCGCTCGGCGTCGTAGCGGAGATAGCCGAGCTCGGCCAGCGTATGGGTCAGCCTCGCCACTGTCGGCCGCGGGATGCCCGTCAATGTCGACAGCTCCATGTTGCCGAGCAGCGTGCTCCCGGCCTTGAACGCCTCGATCACGACGAGCCCCTTTGCCAGCGTCGTGGCGAAAGCGGCGTCGTCGGCGCTGTCCGCGAGCACTGCTGCGGCGGAGGAGGGCGGATGTCGTGGCTTGGATGAGCTCGTCGGGGCCATTCCTAATTATCAGACAGGCCCAGCTCGGATGTCCAATAGATTCGCCAATGGCGCGGATATTGTCCGATATGTGGACGCGACTGTACTTGGGACACTTCCGTGAGGGGCAGCTCTCAAACGACCGAGCAGACAGATTTTTGTCGCGATTGCATGCCGTCCTGTGACAGGATTATTACGACGGCATGTCAGATCGATAATTTAGCGGAGCGGCTCATGTTGCAGTGGCAGGCGCGGTCAAATCCCCTCGCGTGGTGGTGGGGATCCCTTACGCTTGTGAGCAGCGCCAATATTCTCGTCTGGTTCATGCTCTATCGCGAGTTCTATCCGACGGTGGCAGGCAGCATCAGTGGCGGCTCGGATATCGGGCTGATGTTCCTGCTGTGCGCCGGGTATGTGTTCGGCTGTGCCTTCCGCTCGGTGCTGCCGCGTGCCGACGTGCAGCGCATCTGCCTGTTCGACACCTGGCTATCGAGCGTCTTCGTGGGACGTTCGGTCGCGACCGTCGCCGAGGTCTGCTTCGCGGCGCAATGGGCCATCATCCTGCATCAACTCGGCACCATGACCGGCGCCGAGACGGTGGTAAACATCGCGTGGGTGATCGTCCCGGTGATCATCATCGCCGAATGCTTCTCCTGGTACGCGGTGGTGACCACCAACTATCTCTACAACGCGATCGAGAATTCGCTGTGGGCGGTGACCTTCTTCCTCGCCGGCATCGCGCTGTGCCGTCTGATGCCGGAATTCCAGGGCGTGGTGCGCTGGGCGCTGATGTCAGGCGTCGTCGGCATCGCCTGCTTCCTCGCTTTCCTCATCACCGTCGACGTACCCATGTATCTCAGCCGCTGGCGGGCAGGGCACGCCGAGGGCAACAGGTTCCTCGGCTTTCTCGAGGGCCTGCATGACGTCTCGACGCGCTGGGTCGTGACCCACGACATCGCGCATTGGAAGGGCGAGCTGACCTGGATGTTCCTGTATTTCAGCGCCGCGGTATGGTCGAGCCTCGCGCTCTGCGCGCTCTACGCGATGGAAGGCTACATCACGCGCTATCTGGCCTAGCGATTATTTGCCGACCAGGCTGCATTTGCTGCGGTCGAGCGGACGAAAGGCCTGGTCGGGCGGGATCGTCGCGACCAGCTTGACGAAATCCCACGGGCCTTTCGATTCTTCCGGCGTCTTGACCTGAACCAGATAGAGATCGTGCACCATGCGCTGGTCCTCGCGAATGCGGCCGTTGGGCGTGTAGGCATCTGACACCGGGGTTGCCTTCATCTTCGCCATCACGGTCGCGCTGTCGTCGGAATCGGTGTCCTTGATCGCTTGCAGATAATGGCGCACGGCGGAGTAGACGCCGGCCTGGATCTGCGAGGGCATCGCCTTGCGCCGCCCATAGAATGCATCCGAGAATTTTCGGGCGGCGGGCGAGACGTCCTCGAAGAACGAGGTGACGATGAGATCACCGCGCGTCGCCTTCAAGCCCACGGACTCGATGTCGACGTTCTGGAACGACATTGGCACGATCTTCATGCCCTGATCGGCGAGCCCGAATTCCTCAGCCTGCTTGATCGCGGTCGCGTTGTCGCCGGCGACGTTGATGGCCAGGATCTTGGCGCCCGACGACTGCGCCTGGAGCAGGAATGAGCTGTAATCGGGCGTGCCAAGCTGCGCCTTGACGCCGCCGGCGACCTTGCCGCCCAGCGCGGCGATGCGGTCGCGCGCGGTCGCCTCGATCGAATGGCCGAACGCGTAGTCGCCGGTGATGAAGAACCACGGCTCCTTGCTGGTCTGCATGATGCCGGAGACCACCGCAGTCGCCGTGGAGTAGGCGTCCTGGGTCCATTGCACGCTGGTCGGCGCGCAGGCCTCGTCGGTCAGCTGGTTCGCGCCGGCGCCGGAGATGAGGAATATCTTGCCATTGCCGCGCACCAGCTCCTGAACGGCGAGCGCCGCGCCGGAGCTGCCGCCATCGGCGATTGCCTGCACCCCGTCGCTGAACCATTTTCGCGCGAGGGATGCCGCGAGATCCGGCTTGTTCTGGTGATCAGCCTGCAGGATCTCGATCGGCTTGCCGTTGATCTTGCCGCCGAACTCCTCCGCTGCCATGCGCGCCGCCTCGACCGAGCCCGGACCCATCGCGGTTGCGAATACGCCGTTCATGTCGGTGAGCACGCCGATGCGGATGGCGTCGCCCTTGATTTCGGCCTGCGCAGCGGAGCCGGCGAGCGCGAGTGTCATCAGCAGGGTGGCGGCGGAGGTGGTGCGGGTCGTGCCCATGGCGTTTCCTGATTTTATCGTTGATTGATCGGTCTTGACGGTCAGTCCGGTTCGGCGATCACCGTGTTGCGCAAGGTGCCGATGCCGGAAATCTCGACCTCGACGGTGTCGCCGGGGCGCATCCACAGCGGCGGCGTGCGCTTGGCGCCGACACCGCCCGGCGTGCCCGTGACGATGACGTCGCCGGGCACGAGCGGGCAGATGGTGGAGATGTAGGCGATCAGTTCGGGGATGGCGGTGATCAGGAGATCCGTCGTGGTGTCCTGCACGACGTTGCCATTTAGCCGGGTCTGCAAAGTGAGCTTTGACGGATCGGGAATCTCGTCCGTCGTCACTAGCCACGGACCGAAACTGCCGCTCTCGGCAAAGGTCTTGCCGGCGAGGAATTGACTGGTGTGGCGCTGCCAGTCGCGGATGCTGCCTTCGTTGTAGCAGGAATAGCCGGCGACGTGGTCGAGCGCGCGGCCGGCGGGAATGTGACGACCCGCCTTGCCGATGACGAGCGCGAGCTCGCCTTCATAGTCGAAATCGTCGCTGACCTTCGGTTTCATGATGGGCTGGAGATGGCCGACCTGGCTGCACGGGAAGCGAACGAACAGAGCCGGCTTCTCTGTGACGGTGCGGCCGGTCTCGGCCACGTGGTCGCGATAGTTGAGACCGACGCAGATGATCTTGCCGGGATCGGGGATCACGGGTGCGAAGGTGATGCTGTCGAGCGGATGGTCGGGGGCAGTGGTGGCTGCAAGCTTGGCCGCTTCGGCGACGCGGCCAGCTTCAAGCAACTGTCGCAGCGTTGTGCAGCCCGTCATGCGCGAGCCCAGATCGACGACGCCATTGTCCTTGACGGCTCCGAACGAGGTGCGGCCGTTGGCGATGAAAGAGAGCAGCTTCATGGGGTGTCCTTGGGATGTTCGCTCAGGCCGCGGACGGCACGTGGGTTGGAGGCGTGATGGCGGCCAAGAGCCGGTCGAGGTCGGTCTCGTTACGGGCGGTGCCGCGGATGTAGCGGTCGGGGCGAACGAGTGCGGCGATGATGCCGTGCTCGCGCAGCCAAGGGCCGACGGCCTCGGCATCATTGCTGGTCAGGATCTCGATCCCCGGCAGTGAATGAGCGGGACGCGAAGGGGGCGTGGCCGAGCTATCGACGAGCAGGACATGGCCGTAGCCGATCCGGTCGTCGCTGCGGCTGCCGTCTCGCAGCGCGAACTGCGGCGCGAGATGTCCGGCGAGAGGCAGATCGCCGAGCGCGAGCCCGGGGCCGAGCAGGGGCTTTTTCACCTCCAGCTTGATCGGCGCATTTTCGCGCACCTCGCCGGCGGCAAGGCCGGCCTCGATCGCCTTGGTGTTGATGATTCCGCCGAGGCGAATGGCGAGCTCGATGAATTCGCGCACATGCGGCTGGCGCTCGCTCTGATAGGTGTCGAGCAGGTGGGGCGGGGCGCCGTCGCGAATGACCGCGGCAAGCTTCCAGGCGAGGTTGGCGGCATCGCGGATGCCGGCGCACATGCCCTGGCCGAGAAAGGGCGGCGTCTGGTGCGCAGAATCGCCCGCGAGCACCAGTCGATCGTTCCGCCATTGCTGTGCGATGACGGAATGAAAGGTATAGACCGCGGCGCGCTCGATCTCGGCATCGTCGGGAGCGATCCAGCGCGACAAAAGCTCCCACACCTTCGCGGGTTGCGCGACCTCCTGGGAATCCTCGTCGGGGAGGACCGTGATCTCCCAGCGTCGGCGCCTGCCGGTGCCGCGCACATAAGTCGCGGGCCGCCTGGGATCGCAATGCTGGAGGCTGTAATCGCCAAGATCGTCGCGCTCGCGTTTGAGCAGGACGTCAATCACCAGCCACCGCTCGTGGAAGCCGAGGTCGGCCATGCCAGAACCGATGAAGCGGCGCACCAGCGAGCGGGCGCCGTCGCAGCCGATCACATAGCCGGCGCGAACTTCCATGAGCTTCCCGCTGGAGAGGTCTTCGTAGCGGACGCGCACGCCATCCTCGTCCTGATCGAGCGCGAACACATCGCAGCGGTTGCGCAGGGTGACGTGCGGCCAGCGGGCGAGCCCGCCGATCAAAACGTCCTCGAGGTCAGGCTGGTGGAAGCGGTAGCTGAGATTCCAGCCCATCGGCGTCAGCGTCTGTGGACGGGACCAATCCAGCATCATGCGACCGGCGGCATCGAGAAAGAGCATGCCGGGGCTGAGAATGACATGCGGCAGGATCGCGTCGGCGAGCCCGACCGTCTGGAACACGCGCATGCATTCGTCGTCGAAATGCACCGCTCGCGGCAAATGGTAGGTCCGCGCCTCGCGCTCCAGCACCAGCGTCCGCACGCCGCAGAGGCCGAGCAGGTTGGCGAGCGTGGCGCCCACCGGGCCGCGACCGACGATCACGACGTCAAACTCTTCAGGGACGGATTTATCTTGCATGGGGCTATCTCTTCCCCAAGCGATGCCACCCCTTCAACGCCGCCGCGCCAAGTGTCCGCCCAGCGGACGGGCATGTTGGGCTGGTCCTTTGCGGCTGTCCACCAGCCGGACACCTCCGTGATGGCGCTACGCGCGGCGGCAGCGTTTGGCTAGGGAAAGAGAAAAGGAAGTAAAATGCAGACTGCCTTCGGGCAGGCGATGGGAGGAATGGCGATGCTGCGAGCCGTGCTAGGCGTATGCGTTGCGCTGCAAATGCTGGCGTCACCAGCTTTCGCGGCCAATATCAAAGTCGGGATCATCCTGTCTGCCACGGGGCCGGCGGCCGCAATCGGCAATGCCGAGCGTAATGGTACCGCTTTTGGTCCTGCCGAAATCGCGGGCAGGAAGGTCGACTATCTCTTCCTCGACGAGGCTTCCGACAGCACGGCCGCGGTGGCTGCGCTGCGCAAGCTGTTTCAGGAAAGCAGCATAGATATCCTGGTCGGTCCGACCACCACGCCGGGCTCGTTCGCCGCGATCGACCCTGCGGTCGAATACAAGCTGCCGGTGATCACGCTCGCCCCGGTCAATGCGCTGGTTGCGCCGGTCGACGCACGGCGTCGCTGGATCTTCAAAACCACGACCAATGACGATCACGAAGCCACGCCGCTCTTTGCCAACATGAAGAAGACCGGGGTCAAGAAGCTGGCGCTGATCGGCTTCGGCGACTCCTATGGCGACGCCTGGAGCAAGGTCAGTGCGGATATGTGTGCAGCCGCTGGCATCGAGCTTGTCGCCGATGAGAAGTATGCGCGAACGGATACTACGGTGGTCGGTCAAATCCTGAAGATCATCGCGGCGGGGCCCGATGCGGTGTTGATTGCAGCATCCGGGGCGCCGGCGGCCCTTCCGCTGCTGCAACTGCGCGAGAAGGGATTTGCGGGGCAGGTCTACGGCACGCTCGGCGCGACTTTCGGCGACTTTCGCAAGCTGACCGGCGTGCAAGGCAACGGCATTTTGGTGCCGCTGAGCCCGGCGGTCGGCGCAGCGTCCTTCCCGGACGACTATCCCGCGAAGAAGGCTGCGCTCGAGTTCATTCAACGTTACGAGGCCAAGTTCGGCCCCGGCAGCCGCAACATCTTTGCCGGCTCCGCCTATGATGCGCTGATCCTGATCGAGCAGGCGGTGCCGGCTGCGCTGAAGGTCGCAGAGCCGGGCACGGCTGAGTTTCGGGAAGCGCTGCGTAGCGCGATCGAGGGTCTCAGGGGCGTCGCCGGCTCGCGCGGCGTCTATAGCTACGGCTCCAACGATCACACCGGGCTCGACCAGACCGCGCTCATGCTTGGCAAACTCGAAAACGGCGAGTGGATTGCCGTGCGCTGAGGCGGATCGTCATGATTTGAAGGAGCCGGGGACGATGCCCACCGTCACGAACTGCCCTGCCTACGACGTCGATCTCTACGACGACGAGGTCCTGCGCAATCCCTATCCCCACTATCGTGCGCTGCGTGAACTGGGCGCTGCGGTCTGGCTGCCGCGCAACAGCCTCTACGCACTGAGCCGCTTCGAGGACGTCCGCGCGGCATTGCGCAATCCCGGCTTGTTCTCGTCGGCCGAAGGCGTTGCCGCCAACGAGGTGGTCAATGAAATGTCGAAGGGCACAACGCTTGCAAGCGACGCCCCGCTGCATGACCGGTTGCGGGCGATCATCGCGGCGCCGTTGCTGCCGCGAGCGCTGGAGGACATCGGTCCCCGGATTCGCGCGGAAGCGAGACAACTGGTCGACGACCTCGTGAGACGCGGACGGTTCGACGCGGTGGCGGATCTGGCGCGGCACCTGCCGCTGACCATCGTCTCCAAGCTCGTCGGGCTCGAGGACTACGGTCGGAGCAGTATGCTGCGTTGGGCGTCAGCGACGTTCAACGTCCTTGGCACCATGAACGAGCGTGGCTGCACGGCCATGAAGGACGTTCAGGAGATGCGGGGGTATCTCGGGAGCGTTGCGATCCGCGAGCGACTGCGACCGGGCAGCTGGGGCCAACGGATTTTCGACGCCGGTGATCGCGGCGAGGTCGAGCCGGAACGCTGTCCGGTCCTGATGCGCGATTATCTCGGGCCGAGCCTCGACACCACGATCTTTGCCACAGCGAACCTGATCCTACTGTTTGGGCAGCATCCCGATCAATGGGACCTGGTGCGCCAGGACCCCGCGCTGATCCCGAATGCGATCAACGAGGCGTTGCGGCTTGAATCGCCGCTCCGCGGATTCACGCGTCACTTGACCGCCGACGCAACGATCGGCGACGCCGTCATCCCCGCCGGAAGCCGGGTCCTGCTGCTCTATGCGTCGGCCAACCGCGACGAACGGAAATGGCAGGATCCGGAGCGCTTCGACGTGCGTCGCCGCGCCAGCGATCATCTCGGTTTCGGCAACGGCACGCATATGTGCGCCGGCCTGCACTTGGCCCGGCTGGAAATGACGGCGCTTTTGGAGGCGCTGGTGGAGAAAGTTGCGCGCTTTGATATCGGTGAGCCCGTGCGGGCACTTAATAACGTCCTGCGCGGGCTTGCTTCGCTGCCGGTTCGCGTCTCCTAGGGACTGACTGGAATTGCGGCAGCGGTTTCGCTCATCAATGACACGAATTGTGAGATCGCATCTTCTGTTCCAAGTGCCGATCGAATCCAGATGATGGAGATGCAGCCGAATACGGCGCCGTCGCGGACGATGGGGACTGCGATCGAAGCGGTTTTTGGATTGTATTCGCCCTCGCTGCGAATGGCGTAGCCGCGGGCCTGCGTCTCGGCGATCATGCGGTCGAGGCGGCCAGCCTCGAGGAAGGGGCGGTCGTCGGCCTCATCGATCCGGCGCAGATGGGTCACGATCAGATCGCGTTCGCGCGCAGGGCAGGCGGCGAGATAGGCGCGGCCTGCGGACGTGCGCAGCATCGGCAGGCGCTTGCCGATCATGCCGCGGTCAATCGAGAGCGGGCTGCGAGAGTGTGTGGTCTCCTGAACCACCATCGCCGCGTTCTCATAGGTGGAGAGATCGACCGGCCAGACCAGTTTCTTGCTGAGATCGGCGAGATAAGGCGCCGCCGCCTGGCAGATCACCACGCCGGGATCATAGCCGTCGCCAAGGCTCAGCGCGCGCCGGGTGACTCGAAATCGGTCGTCGCTGGCGCTGCGGGCGATATAGCCGAGTTCCTCCAGCGTTTCGAGGAGGCGGTAGACGGTGGGTCGTGGCAGGTCGAGCGCGCGGGCGACGTCGCCGGCGCGGATGCCGCCGGAGCGGTTGACCTCGTGCAGCACGTCGAGCCCGCGCTTGAAGGCGCGGACGCCCTCGGACTGCCGAGGCTGGCCGTTCCGCGTCCGCTCCTTGGACACTTCGTATTTCCTCCCTTGTGGCACATCGCGGCGCGGCTATCGTCGTTGCGAACGCGAAGCGATTGCGGAACGCCACCGTAGGGTCGCGCGCGGCCGGTATCAAGCTCGCCGCAGTGCGGCGATCGCGATGCCTTCGGGAGGACGTCGATGGAAATCACAGCGCTCGGCTATATCGGGATCAGTTCATCCCAGCTCGACCAGTGGGGCCAGATGGCGACCGGGCTGCTCGGCATGCAGCAGGTCGATCGCGGCGGCAGGATGCGCGCCTTCCGCATGGACGACCGCAAGCAGCGGCTGATCGTGGACGGCAGCAGCGATGCCGGCCTTGCGGTGATGGGCTGGGAAGTTCCGTCGACTGACGAACTGGACCGGTTGGCAGGACGGCTGGAAGGCCATGGCATCAAGGTGGTCCGGGGCTCGCGCGCGCTCGCTGACGAGCGGCATGTCGCCGAGCTGATCACGTTTGCCGATCCCGCCGGCAACCGGCTGGAAGCGTTTTGCAAGCCGGAGCTTGCGAGCGAGCCCTTCAGGCCGGGCCGCCCGATCTCGGGCTTCCGCACCGGGGCGCTCGGCATGGGGCACGTCGTGCTCAATGTGGAGGATGTCGAGCCGCTGTTGCCGTTTTATCGCGACGTGCTCGGCTTTCACGTCTCCGATTTCGGGCTGAAGCCTTACGGGCTTTATTTCTTCCACGTCAATGGCCGCCACCACTCCTTTGCGATGGTCGGCTCGGGGCGGAAGGCGATGCATCACTTCATGGTCGAGCTCGGCAGTCTCGATGATGTCGGGCAGGGCTACGACCTCGCGCAGATGGACGAGGGGCGTATCGCCTACACACTGGGCCGGCACACCAATGACCACATGACCTCGTTCTACGTAAATACGCCGTCCGGCTTCTTCATCGAATACGGCTGGGGCGCGCGCGTCATGGATCCCGAGACCTGGCAGCCGCACGAGACCTTTGACGGGCCCTCGCTATGGAGCCACGAGCGGCTCCATATGCCCGAGGAGCAGCGCAAGCGCTTGCGCGACATGCGACTAGATGCGGCCGCGCGCGGCGTGCGCGTCGCCGACCCCCGCGTGCCGCCGCTCAACTGCGCATGGCTGGATTCGGTGATCGCGCGTGAATGATCTGCGGCCACGCCGCGGCGCAGCTCAGGTCTCGCCGAGATCGACCTCGGTCAAGATTCCCTGGCGCAGCGCCAGGCGGACCAGCTCGATGTCGGAGCCGACGCCGAGCTTGTCCTTGATCAGGGAATGCAGGTTCGCCACCGTCTTCGGGCTGACATGCAGCGTCTCGGCGATCTCCTCGGTCGTGTTCTCGGCGAGCAGCAGCCGCAGCACCTCGAATTCGCGCGGCGTCAGCACATCGGCGGCCGAGCTCTCGCCACTGATGCGGCTGAGCGCAAGCTCGTGGTCGATATCGGGGCTGATGGCGATCTTGCCGGCGAGCACGTCCTTGACCGCGCGCACCAGCGTCTCGGGCGGGCTGGTCTTGGTGACGTAACCCCTCGCACCGGCGCGGATCGCCTGCACGGCAAAGCCGGCATTCTCGTGCATGGTGAAGATGAGGATCCGTGCCGTCTTGTCCCACTGTCTGATCCGCCTGACGGCCTCGATGCCGCCGATGCCGGGCATGGTGAGGTCCATGATGACGAGGTCGGGCGCCTCGGATTTGTAGAGACGATAGGCCTCCTCACCATCGGCTGCCTCGGCGACGACGCGCAAGCCTGGCTGCTTCTGGAGCACCGAGCGGTAGCCCTCGCGGACGACGGAATGGTCGTCCACCAGCAGAATGGTGGCGTCGGCCGCGCTCATGCCGCGTGCTCCAGCGCCTGCCGATCGGCGGCCGCGAGTGGAATGAACACGCGCAGCGCCGAGCCGTGAGGGCCGGTCTCGAAGCTCAGCCGTCCGCGCAGCGCGGCGACGCGCTCGCGCATGCCGAGCAGGCCCATGCCGGATTTGGCGGCAGCCTCGTTCGGCCGGCCGTCGTCCTCGATCGCGAGCGCGATCTCATCGTTGGCCATCGTCAGATGCAGGCTGACCTTCGTTGCGCCGGCGTGCTTGGCCGCATTGGTGAGCGCCTCCTGCACGATGCGGTAGAGATTGGCGCTGACCGAGGCAGGCACGCTCTCGAAGGCACCGTCGAACCGGATATCGAAGCGGGGCTGGCCGCGGCTGCGGCCGTTCCACCCCGACACCAGTCCTTCGAGGCTCGCGACGAGGCCGAGCTCGTCGACATCGGGCGGCCGCAACCGGAACAGCGCGCCCCGCAGCGTCTCCATCATGCCGGTCGCGGTCCGGGCAATGCCGTCGCACTCTCCGAGCAAGGCGGGACAGTCCTGCGCCGCAGTCTGGCGGGCGGACGCGGCAAGCGCGCGGATGGCGGCGAGCGACTGGCCGAACTCGTCATGCAGCTCGCGCGCGAGATGGCGGCGCTCGTCATCCTGGAGCGCGATCAGCTTCCGCGTCAGCTCGTTGCGTTCGGCAAGCGCGGTGTCGAGGCTTTCGGCGAGATGGTTGAAGACGTCCCGGATGGCGGAGAGCTCGGCGAGGTCGAATGGCGGCAGCCGCGTCGTAAGATCGCCGGCAGCGATGCGCTCGAGACCGTTGCCGATCATGCGGGTGGGGCGCAGGGCGCGGGCCAGCGCGGCATAGACCAGCGCGCAGAGCAGCGGCAGCGCGATCGCAAGCGCGATCATCAGGCGGCCGGCCTCGTGCCAGGCCTCGGCCGTCTGCACGGCCGCATCGACCGAGACCACGGTCTCACCGAGCTTCGTTCCGCGCACGATCACGGGCCGTGCCGCCTCGCGGCCGGGGTTGAACAGGCTGCGGTAGAAGGCGGTGAAGGCCTGCGGCGGCGGGCTCGCCGGGGCAGGCGCGCCGCTACAGAAGCGCTGGAGGATGTCGCCGCTCGTGCCGCGGAATGCCAGACACAGGCCGGGCGTCATCACATAGGCAGAAACAGGATCGAGATTCGGAAAGTCCGAACGCGAGCTGGCCACCCACTGGACCTTGCCCTGTTGCAGCTCCAGCGACTTCGCCACGATGGCGGCGATACCGTCGATGCGCGCATACGCGGCGCGGTCGGCCGTCACGAGGAAATAGGCGGAAATCGCGGCGAAGCAGGCAGCCGATATCGCGGCCACGCGCAGCGTCAGACGGATCTTGAGATCGAACCTCGGGCGATTCCACATCGGCGGACACCTGGTGCGAACGGATTTGTCGCTCCCGCATTAAAGGGCAGAACGCAGGCGGCGGGAAGCGTTCCCGCCTTACCGCGGTGCAACGTCGTGAAATTTTCCCGGCATTCGTCGGGACGGTTACGGCTGCATGGCGTCAGGCGACCCGTCCAGTTTTGCGGGCCGCTCCATCGATGAGGCCCGTTCATGCACCGCTCCCGGCTGATTCTCGTCTTTCTCCTCTGCGTCCTCTCTAGCTCGCGGGCCGATGCCGCGGACGCCATTGGCGTAGCCATGGACGATTTCAGCTACACCGATACCTCGGCCGAGCCAGCCGACCAGACCGCCGCCCACGAGCGGCGGCTGGCAGCGTTCATGGCCGCGCTTCGAAGGGACATCGGTGCGGATCCGCGCTATCGGCTGGTTCCGTCCGCGCAGGACGGCGCGGCGTTCAAGGTGATCGGCGGCATCCAGAAGACGAGCACGCTGGTGCAATGGGCCAAGATCGCCGTGATCGAAATCGGCGCCAAGAAGCTCGTGATGGACAAGCTCTACAGCTTCCGCGGCGACAATGATGAATCCTGGGAGCGCGCCGAGATTTTCGTCTCCCGCGAGATCATGGCTGCGCTCGCGACGCCCGCGCCGGTTGCGCTCGCCGTGTTCGATTTCGAGCTCGAGGATACGACCGCCTCGGCCGGCACATCGGCAGCATCGGACGCGTCATACATGGCCGAGGTGACCGGCGGCGTGCGCGAGGCGCTGGGCCAATCCGGCCGCTACCGCATCGTCGACATCAGCGGCGCGCGCGGCGAGGCGGAGAAGGGGCGGGCCTTGCGCGATTGCGGCGGTTGCGAGGCGGCGATCGCGAAAGAGCTCGGCGCGGATCAGTCGCTGATCGGCGTGGTGCGGCGGGTGAGCCGCACCGAATACACGCTCGGCTTCCGGGTGCGCGACGCCAGGACCGGCACGGTGCTGACGCGTGGTGACAGCGGCCTGCGCATGGGCGCGGACTATTCCTGGAAGCGCGGGGCCGTACGGCTGGTCAGCGACCGGCTGATCGAGAGCCAGTAGCGCGGTTCAGAACGTCAGCTGCACCTTCATCGACTGCGTGCGGTCGCTGGCAAGCTCGAAGGCGGCGACCGCGTTCTCGAACGGCATGGTGGCCGTGATCAGCGGCTTCACGTCGATCAGGCCTTCGCCCATCAGGCGCACCGCCAGCTCGAACTCGGGGTCGAAGCGGAAGGTGCCGCGGAGCTGCAATTCGTTGGCGACGATGGCGTTGATCGGCAGCGTCATCTCGCCGCCGAGGCCGAGCTGCACCAGCGTCGCGCCCGGCCTGAGCACGTCGAGCGCGGTGCGCAGCGCCGCCTGATTGCCGGAGGCCTCGAACAGCGTGTCGAACACGCCCTTGCCGGCGCGCCAGGGATCGAGCGCGGCAGCGTCGGTCGCGACGTTGATGGCGTGCGTGGCGCCGAGCTTCCTGGCGACCGCGAGCGGTGCGTCCGCGACATCGGTCACCACGATCTCGGCCGCGCCGCCGAAGCGCGCGACCAGAATCATCAACGCACCGATCGGACCGCAGCCGGTGATCAGGACGCGCTTGCCGAGCAGGGGACCGGCCTGCTTGCCGGCATGCAGGCAGACCGCGAGCGGCTCGGCGACCGCGGCTTCGGCGAGCGAGAGCTTGTCCGCGATCGGCACGGCCTGCGTCGCATCGATCGTGATGAATTCGCGAAAGCCGCCCTGCACGTGGGGAAAGCGCATCGCGCTGCCGAGGAAACGCATGTCGAGGCACTGGTTACGCATGCCCTCCTGGCAATGCAGGCACACCCCGCACGGCTTGCTCGGGTTGACTGCAACGCGGGTACCGGGCTTCACGCTGCTGACGCCGTCACCGACCGCCGCAACCACGCCGGCAATTTCATGCCCCAGCGCCATCGGCTGCTGAATGCGGACGACGCCGAAACTGCCGTGATGGTAATAATGCAGGTCCGAGCCGCAGATGCCGCCATTGGCGATCTTGACGCGGACTTCGCCCGGACCGGGCGCCGGATCGGGATACAGGTCGATCCGCAGGTCCTTCGGTGCGTGGATGACGACGGCGCGCATGGCTTGCTCCCTAGACTTCGCGATTACATCGCGGCGATCATGCCGCCATCGACATAGATGATCTGACCATTGACATAAGTCGAGGCGTCCGAGGCGAGGAAGATCGCCGCGCCCACCAGCTCGTCCGGCTTGCCCCAGCGCTTCGAGGGGATGCGGCCCATCAGCCAGTTGTTGAAGTCGGCGTTGTTGACCAGCGCCTCGTTCATGTCGGTCAGCATGTAGCCGGGGCCGATCGCATTGGCCTGGATGCCGTGCTGGGCCCATTCCACCGCCATCGAGCGGGTCAGGTTCTTGATGCCGCCCTTGGCCGCGGTGTAGGGCGCGATGGTGGGACGCGCGAGCTCGCTGCCGAGCGAGCCGATGTTGATGATCTTGCCGTGCTTGCGCGGGATCATGCGCTTGGCCGCCTCGCGGCCGATCACGAAGGCGCTGGTGAGATTGGTCTCGATCACCTTGCGCCACTCGTCGGTGGTGAATTCCACCAGCGGTTTGCGGTGCTGGATGCCGGCATTGTTGACGAGGATGTCGGCGGCGAGCCCTTCGCGATCGAAGCGCTCGAAGGCGGCGACGATGGCAGGCTCGTCGGTGACGTTGAACGCGGCGCCTTCAGCTTGATGCCCTGCGGCCCGAAACTCGGCGACGGCCTGCTCGACGCGCTGGGGATCGACCCCGTTGACGATGATCCTGGCGCCGGCCCTGGCCATGCCCTCGGCGATGGCACGGCCGAGGCCGCGGGAGGAGCCGGTCACGAGTGCGGTGCGGCCGGAAAGATCGAAAAGGGAAGTGCTCATCTCGGGAAGTCCTCAGACGTTGGAGCGGCGCACGGTGAGATCGGAGCGGTCGAAGACATCAGGCAGGAGGTCGACGCCGAGGCCAGGTCCTTCCATCGGATAGACGTAACCGTCCTTGATAACAGGCATCGTGGTGACGAGCTCATTGTACCAGCCCTTGTAGAAGGCGCGCACCGATTCCTGAATCAGCGTATTGGGCTGGCTGAACGACATGTGGATGGCGGCGATGAAGCCGATCGGGCCGATGCAATCGTGCGGTGCGAAGGGCCGGTGATAGGTCTCGGCCATCGCCGCGATCTTGCGGCCCTCGGTGAGGCCGCCGGTCCAGCACAGATCCGCCATCACCACGTGCATGGCGTCGCGGTCGAGCATGTCCTTGTAGGGGAAGCGCGAGCCCAGCGTCTCGCTGGCGCAGACCCAGACGTCGGTCGAGCGCGCATACTCGGCCAGCGCCTGCGGCGAGTTCATGCGGATCGGGTCCTCGTACCAGGTCGGCTTGTAGGGCTCGAGCGCGCGTGCGATCTGCTTGGCGGTCGGCAGGTTCCATAGCGAGTGGAGCTCGACCATGATCTCCATCCTGTCGCCGACCGCCTTGCGGATCTTCTCGAAAGGCTCGATGGCCTGCTTCATTTGCGCGGCGGTGATGTAGAGGCCCTTGTTCTCCTGCGCGGCCGGATCGAACGGCCAGATCTTCATGGCGGAGATGCCGCTTTCCAGAAGGCTCTCGGCGAGCGCGTCGGCGCGATGCATGAAACCGTCGAGATCTTCGTAAGGTCCCTTGGAGGCGCCGAGGTTCCAGTTCGCGACCGGGCTGATATTGGTCGAGCGGACATATTGCGTGCCGGCGCAGGTGTTGTAGATGTGCTGCTTGTCGCGGCAGAGGCCGCCGAGCATCTGGTGCACCGGCTGGCCGCAGACCTTGCCGAACAGATCCCACAGCGCGATGTCGATCGCCGAGGCGGCGCGATATTCGACACCGGTCGAGGACTGCGCCATCGGCAGGTTCAGCATGTCGCGGTGGATGGCTTCGATATGCAGGGGATTGCGACCGAGCAGGCGGCCGGCAAAGGTGTCGTGGATCTGCGCCTCGACCGCGCCCGCGCCGTAGAACGTTTCGCCGAGCCCGATCACACCCGTGTCGGTGTGAACGCGGACCCAGATGACGTTTGAAAATTCCTCGGTACGCAGCGTCTCGATCGATGTGATCTTCACGGCAATTGTCCTCCCATTACAGACGTCGCGCGTCCGTAGTCTCATTTTGCACTGCAACATGTTGCAGGTCGCGCGGGAGTCTTACGCCTGCTTGTAATATATCACAACATGTTTTAAGGCTCGAACAAACAGGGCGCCATCCAGCAACGAGAGCGCGGGCCGACGGGAGAGAACGACATGGCAAAGCGCAAGCGCGCACTCGAGGTGGTGAGAAACGACGACGACGGCGAGGGCAAGCCCTCGCGGCGCAACCGGCTCAATTTCTTCGAGCTGGCCTACCAGAAGATCGAAGAGCTCCTCGTTCATTGCGAGCTCAAGCCCGGACAATTCATGACGATGCTGGAATTGCAGCACATCACCGGCTTCGGGCGCACACCGGTGCATCACGCCGTCAATCGCCTCTCGGCGGATACCCTGATCATCATCCGGCCCCGTCACGGTCTGCACATCGCGCCGATCGATCTGGCGCGCGAGCGCATGCTGCTCGGCCTGCGCCGCGACATGGAGCGCTTCGTGATCCGCCTCGCCGCCGATCGCGCCAGCCTCTCGCATCGCAATCAGGCGCTGCACATCGAGCGTGTCCTGCGCGAGCGCCGCGCCAGCCTGACCCTCGACGAATTCAACAATATCGACCGCCGCATCGACGCGCTGGTGCTAGAGGCGGCCGGCGAGCCGTTCCTGGTGCATACGATGCGGCCACTGCATACGCTGTATCGGCGCATCGGCTATATCCACCACCGCTTCATGCCGGGGCAGGCGGACCTGTCGGGCACGATCGATCATCATCTCGCCATTCTTGCAGCCGTCGCCAACCGCCGCGTCGAGGATGCGGTGAAGGCGAGCGATGCCCTGATCGACTACATGGACTTGATGTTCACGGGCATGGAGGCGGGGATCGATCCGCGCCTGCTCGATTGCAGCATCGAGCCGCTGCTCGGCGCGTAGAAAGTTTCGAAGAGAGGACCAAGAAAATGTCAACGATGGCGATGCCACATCCGACCGCGAGCGAGGCCGCGGTCCGCTACCTCATCACGAACTACAGCCCCAAGGGCAACAAGGTCGGCTGGCTGATGATGGCCTCGATCCTGGTCGAGGCCTGGGACCTCTATTCGATCGCCTTCGTGCTGATCTTCATCAAGGAGCAGTACAATCCGGATCCGCTGATGCTGGGCCTTGCGGCGGCCGGCACGCAAGGCGGCGCCCTGATCGGCGCGCTGCTCGGCGGCTGGCTGTCCGACAAGATCGGCCGCCGCGTCATGTTCCTGGTGACGATGGTGATGTTCATCGTGCTGGCGCTGGCGCAGGCCTTCGTGCCTGACGTCGCCTGGCTCGTCGTGATCCGCTTCCTGCTCGGCATCCCGCTCGGCTCCGACATCTCGACCGGCTACACCTACATCATGGAATCCATGGCCAAGGGCGAGCGCGAGGTCATGGGCAACCGCTGGCAATTCATGTTCGCCGTCGGCGAGGTTCTGACCATCGGCGTCATCGTGATCTTCCTCCTGATCGACATGAACCACGAGATGCTGTGGCGCGTGACACTGGGTCTTGGCGCAGTGCCGGCGTTGATCATCCTGATCATGCGCCACGACGTGCCCGAGACGGCGGTGTGGCTGGTGCAGAAGGGGCGTTACCGCGAGGCCAAGCAGGTCGCGCGCGAGATGTTCAACGACAATCTCGACATGCTGCCGGACCGGGACGTCCAGGTGCCGAAGGTCTCGACCCGCGCGTTCCTCGCCGACCTCAAGAAGGACCCGATCCGCTGGCGTGCGACGATCTACGGCTGGATCGCCTGCTTCGCGCAAGGCAGCGAATTCTCGACCTTCGCGTTCTACCTGCCGGTGCTGTTCGTGATGGTCGGCGTGTCGAGCGTGCTCGGCAATAACCTGGTGACGATGGGACTGTTCTGCTTCGCCGCGTTGTCCGGCTGGGTCGGTCCGCTGCTGACGCCGAAGATTGGCCATCGCGGTATCGCCATTGCTGGTTTCGGCATCGTCCTGGTTTCGCTTCTGGTCGCGGCCTTCGCGCTCTACACCGACAACAAGATACTGCTGCCGTTCGCGGCCGCCGCCATGCTGTGGGGCCATTATTGGGATGCGTCGAACTGCATGACGATCCCGACCATGGTCGCCAAGCCGAGATATCGCGGCACCGCCAGCGGCTTCGCCTACATGTTCGTCAAGCTGCTGTCGTTCCTGGCGATCTTCCTGTTCCCGTCGCTGTTCGCGGCGATCGGGCAGGCCAACGCCACGCTGTTCGTGGCAATTTTCCCGCTGATCGGATTGCTCGCCGCGATCTTCATCCTGCCGGAAGTTTACGGCTACGAGAACGACTGACGTGTCATCCGATCGCGGCCCGTTGTGGCCGCGATCGGGCTCCTCCCGCTACGGGCTCAGGAACACGGGATCGATCCCTGTGCCATGGCCGAGCAGGCCGATGGCCTGAAGCTGGGCCGTGTGCACGTCGATCTCCAGGATGGCGAACAAGGCCAGCAGCACCACGACGGAGAAGACGAGCAGGGGATGGGACGTCTCCGCGCGGCCTTTGCCGGGCGCAATGAAGCTCTGAATTCCGCGACGCAGCGAGAAGCTCTGCGGCAGCGACTTTGATCGAATCTGCATGATCAACCTTCCTTGCCGCGGCCTGTCTGGAGCACGCGACAAGTAAACTTTAGCTGCCGCCGCTCCGCCGGCATTGATGCACCGCAAACGACTGTACTCATTAGTCGGCGCCCTTTGCCGCTACCTGATGGCAGCCGCCAGTGCACCGATCAAGGCAGGCGGCGTCACCAGCAGACCGAGCTTGAGGAACGGCCAGGCGCCGACCTCGATCTTTTCCCGCCTGAGCGCGACCAGCCAGAGGATGGTGGCGAGCGATCCGGTCACCGACAGATTGGGGCCGAGATCGACGCCGATCAGGATGGCGCTGACAACAGGTGCGGGCAGATGATCGCTGGCGGCGACCGAGCCGGCGACGAGCCCGACCGGAAGGTTGTTGGCGATGTTGTCCGCGAGCGCGGTGGCGATGCCGACGCTCCAGGCCGCCTGGGGCACCGATTGCGCGACCGCCTGGTGCAGCAGCGCGCTCAGCTGCGCGATGACGCCGGTCTTCACCAGCGCTTCCACCATGACAAAGAGCCCGCCGACCAGCGGCAGCACGCTCCAGGAGACACCGCGCAGCACGGGCAAGGGCGATTGCCGGTTGATCAGCAGCACGATCGCCGCCGTCGCGACGCCGCAGATGAAGGTCGGCAGGCCCAGTTGCCGGTCCAGCGCCGACGCGGTGACCAGCACGACGCCGATCGCGACGATGCCTATTGCCGTGAGCTTGCCGCCGCGTCCAAGCTTCGGATGCGGCGCGCTGCGGGCGATCGTTTCCTCCTTGAGCGCGCGATGCTGGCTCAGGCGCAGGACCACGTAAGTGAGCAGGATCGAGGCCGCCGAGGGCAGCGCGAACAGGCGCAGCCATTCGGTGAGCTCAGGCATGCGCGCGCCGAACACGACGAGATTGGCCGGATTTGAGATCGGCAGCACGAAGCTTGCGGCATTGGCAATGAAGGCGCAGACGAACAGATAGGGCAGAGGCTTTGCGCCGGCCGCGCGCGTCGCGGCATAGACGGCCGGTGTCAGCACGATCGCGGTGGCATCGTTGGAGAGCAGCACGGTGACGAGCGTGCCGACGAGGTAGATCAGCAGGAAGAGCCGCTGCGGGGAGCCACGTGCATACTCCACCGCAAGCGCGGCGAGATAATCGAACAGGCCTTCGAGCCTCGCCAGCTCTGCGATCAGCATCATGCCGATCAGGAAGAGATAGACGTCGACGCCTTTCTCGATACCTGTCAACGCATCCGGCCATGGCAGCAAACCAAACAGCAGCAGCGCGCCGGCGCCGATCACCGCCCAGACCGCCTCGGGCAGGCGAAAGGGCCGGACGATGACGCCTGCGGTCGCGACGACGATGATGCTCCAGGTCCAGAGGGCGTTAGACGGCAAGGTTCAGTTCTCGAATGGGAATGGATTCATTCGGCAGCGATAACCGATGCTGGCGCCGCTGTCTTCCCCCGCGGGCGCGGATCGCCGTCGTCGCTTTGCCGCGTCTCGGGCAAGGCGAGGAGGCAGATCACCGCACCGATCGCCGCCACGGCACCGAGCGTGATGAATGCTGCGCCGTAACCGGCCCCGACCACGACCAGGCCCGCCAGTGTCGTCGACAGCGCCGCGCCGATGCTCTGGGCCGTGATGACGGCGCCCTGTGCGACGTTGAAGCGGCCGGTGTTGCGCATGAGGTCGGCGACGATGACGGGAAAGATTGCCCCGAAAATGCCGGCGCCGACGCCATCCAGCAGTTGCACGCCGACCAGCCAGAACGGATTGTCGGAGAGCGTATAGAGCGCACCGCGGATCGGCAGGATCAACAATGCGGCAAGGAAGAACCGCTTGTGTCCCCAGCGGTCGGCCCGTGCGCCGACCAGCATCGCGAACGGCACCATTACCACTTGCGCCGCAACGATGCATGCCGACATCAGGCTGGTACCGATGTTCTTGTCCTGGAGCGCGAGCTTTTGTCCGACCAGCGGCAGCATCGCCGCGTTGGAGAGGTGAAACAGGACGACGCAGATGGCGAATATGAGCAGCGGACGGCAGGTCAGGAGCACGCCAAGGCCCGAGGGGTGTTCGGGTGCGCCATTGATACGGGAGTGGTGCAGTCCGCGCGCGAGGTCGTGGTCGATCGCCCGTTCGGGGATCGCCAGGATGTTGACGAGGCTCGCGATCGCCATGGCGCCGAGAAGGTAGAAAACGACGCTCGGTCCGAACCAATAGGCGGAGAGGCCGGCGATGCCCGCCGCGACAGCGTTGCCGGCGTGGTTGAAGGTCTCGTTGCGGCCGATGCGCCGGGTAAACGCGGCATGCCCGAAGATGCCAAGCGAGACAGCGGCGATCGCCGGCGGGAAGACCACGGCAGCGGCTTGCGCGATGCCTTGCGAGATTATCACCGGCAGGAGGTCGGGGAACAACGGCAGCGAGAGCGAGGCGAGTGTCACCAGAATCGCAGCGGCCACCATCACCAGCCGCTTCGTCCGTGTGGCGTCAACCAGCGCACCGGCCGGCGTCTGCGCGACGATGCCGGCGATGGTTGCGATCGACATCACGAGGCCAATGCGAGCCTCGTTCCAATGCTGCTCGGTGAGAAGATAGACCGCGAGATAAGGACCGAGCCCGTCGCGGACGTCGGCGAGAAAGAAATTGGCAGCGTCCAGCGCGCGGCCGGCGCGCCTCGCCTGATCAAGGTTTTGGCTCGACATGCATTCCTCGATCCAGGCTGGAAGGTCCCCGGCGAAAACCGATTTCGCGGCAGCGTTGTTCCGGTCAGGTGGCGTGTTCACCGCACCCCGGATAGCTTCTCGGTGATCGCCTTGCGCAATATGCGCGACAGCGATTCCACCGAATACGGCTTCTGGATCAGTTCGAAGCCGCGATGGGCGCTTTCGGCGAGCACGTTGCTGTAGCCGCTGGTGAGCACCACGGGCAGGCCCGGATAGCGCTCCCGGATGATGCCGGCTAGCTCGACGCCGTTCATTCCGGGCATGATGACGTCGGAGAACACGAGGTCGACGGCAAATTCGTTCTCGCCGAGGATCGCCAGTGCCGCGTTGGCGTTGGCGACGCGGCGGACGACATAGCCGAGGTCTTCCAGAAGCTCGGTCGAGAACCGGCCGACCTCGTCGTTGTCCTCGACCACGAGCACGCGGTAGCCGCGCCCGGTGGTCGCGGTCTCGCTGGTCAGCGCCGCGGCTTCCTTCTCGGTGGCCGGGCTTTGCGCCTGCGGCAGATAGATGGTGAAGGTCGCGCCTTTGCCTTGCGTGCTCGTCACCGCGATGTCGCCCTCGGACTGTTTTGCGAAGCCGAAGGCCTGGCTGAGGCCGAGGCCGGTGCCCTTGCCGACCTCCTTGGTGGTGAAGAACGGTTCGAAGATCGAGTCGAGATGCTCTGGCGCGATGCCGCTGCCGGTGTCGGTGACGGAGATGGCGACGTAATCGCCGCTCCGCGCCGATTGTGCGCGCAGCTGAGGGATACCCTGGACCTTGCGCACGGCGATGGTGAGGCGGCCTTCGCCATCCATGGCATCACGGGCGTTGATGGCGAGGTTGATCAGCGCGGCCTCGAACTGGCCGATGTCGGCCACGGTGAAGCAATCGGGATCCTGAACTTCCACGGCGATCTCGATGCGGCCGCCGACCAGCGGCCGGACCAGCTGCGCCACGCCTTCGACCTGGCTGCCGACATTGAAGATCTGCGGCTTCAGCGGCTGCCGTCGCGCGAACGCAAGCAGCTGTGCCGTCAGCTTGGAGGCGCGCTCGACCGTCTCGGAGATGGCGTCGACATAGCGGCGGCGGCGTTCCTCCGGCAGCTCGCGGCGGCGCAGGAAGTCGGTGGCAGAGCGGATGATGGTGAGGAGATTGTTGAAGTCGTGCGCGACGCCGCCGGTGAGCTGGCCGATCGCCTCCATCTTCTGCGATTGCCGCAGCGCTTCCTCGCCGCGGCGGCGCTCCGTGACGTCGACCGCCTCGGGCACCGCACCGGTGATGTTGCCATGGCGGTCGAGCACGGGCCGCATGCCGAAATCGAAATCGCGCTCGCCGATGGGAAGGCGCAGGCGCATCTCCAGTCGCACCGCTTCGCCTTTGAGCACCGTGTCGAAGGCCTCTCGCACGGCGGCACTCATGCCGTTTGTGCCGGCGAACCAGGGCGTGTCCCAGAACGGCTTTCCGATCACATCCGAAGAGCGTGCCTTGATGCCGTCCAGCGCGGTCTTGTTGGCGTAAACCAGCTCACCTTTGAGATTGACCAGGCCCTGATACTGATTGCTGGTCTCCAGGATCGCGCGCAGCCGTGCCTCGTTGGATTCGAGCTCGGCGGTACGCTCGGCAATGCGCTGTTCCAGCGTCTCGTTGAGCTGCCTGAGCTCGATCTCGGCCTGCTTGGCGACGGTGATGTCGTGAGCGACGCCGATGAAGCCGATATGCTTGCCCGTCGGGTCCCAGCGCGGCTGCGATTCCGATCGAAGCCACCGCCATTCGCCGCTTGCGTTCTTGTAACGCGCTTCCAGCACGAAGGGTTTGAGGGATGCTTCACCCTGGACGGATTGCTGGAGCACGTGCGGCAGGTCGTCGGGATGCAGCACCTTGCGCCAGTCGAAGTCGATGGCCTGATCGTAGGGCAGGCCGACGAAATCGACATAGGCCTGGTTGGCGAAGGACCGCTTGCGGTCGAGCTTGGTCACCCAGATCGGCACCGGCGCGCTGTCGGCGATCAGCCGAAAGCGCTCCTCGCTCTCGCGCAGCGTCTCGCGCGCCAGCGCCTGGTCGGTGATGTCGATATGGGCGCCGACCAGGCGGATGGCGCGGCCGTCCTTGTCGCGCTCGATCTTGGCGACGACCCGGATCCAGCGGGTCTCGCCGTCGCTGGGGCGGATGATGCGGTATTCAGCGCTGTAGTCTTCGCTCGTTCCGGCGAGCGCCTCAAAGAAATGCTTGACGGCCGCGTCGCGATCGTCGGGATGGATGCGGTTGACCCAGGCCTCGTGCGTCTCGCCCGCGGCTTCCGGCGGCAGTCCGTGGATGATCAGATATTCGGGCGAGCGACGGTTCTTGAAGCCTTCGCGGAAATCGACCTCGACGCCGCCGACCTTGCCGATACGCTGGATGCGCGCCAGCTCGGCCTCGCGCTCCTGCAGCGCGCGATAGGCGTTATCGCGCTCGCGCGCGACGTCTTCAAGGTGCTGGCGCAGCCTTTCGGCTGCGATGGTCTCGGGCAAGGGATCGTTCAAGGCATCGGCCGTTGTGATGCGGGTGCGCACGTGCCGAACCGATATTCACACAGACGGAGCGTGATGGCCATTGTCTAGAGGGCAAAGTATCGGAAAATAGGAGCGCGTGCCTGAGGAGGAACGACGCGGTGGCAACGTCTGGTCCGGCAATTTGTTCCGGAGACTGGAACGATCGGCTGATCGAGGCGTCTTCGCGAGGTGCCAACTCTCTCATAAAAATCCCTTTCCAAAGAGGCTAAATCTTGAAGCTCTTCGTCTGTCAGGCCTGCGGCAACGTTCTCTATTTCGAGAATCGTGCCTGTGAACGCTGCGGCCATCGTGTCGCCTTCATGCCGGAGAAGGAGACGATGTCGGCGATCGAGCCCGACGGAGAAGCCTGGAGGACATTGGCCGACAATCGCGAAGGCCGGATGCTGTGCCGGAATGCCGAATACGATGCCTGCAACTGGCTGACGGACACAGACGATACCACCGGCTATTGCCGCGCCTGCCGCCACAACGGGATGGTACCGAACCTCTCCGATCCGGCGCAACTTGCTGGATGGCGTGAGCTGGAGGTGGCCAAGCACCGTCTACTCTATTCCCTGATCCGCTGGAAGCTGCCGCTCCAGACCCGGCAGGACAATCCCGCGCATGGGCTGATCTTCCATTTCCTTGCCGACGATCCGAACAGCGGACAGAAGGTCATGACTGGCCACGACAGCGGCCTGATCACGATTGCGCTCAAGGAGGCGGACGAGATCGAGCGCGAGCGGCGCAGGCTCGAAATGGGCGAGCCCTACCGGACGCCGCTCGGGCATTTCCGCCACGAGGTCGGACACTATTTCTGGGACGTGCTGGTGCGGGACGGCGGCAGGCTGAACCAATGTCGCGCCGTGTTCGGCGACGATTCCGTCGATTACGGTCAGGCCTTGCAGCGGCACTATGCCGAAGGCCCGCCGCCGGACTGGCAGCAGAGCTACGTCTCGGCCTACGCCACGACGCACCCCTGGGAAGACTTCGCCGAGACCTGGGCGCACTATCTCCACATCGTCGATACGCTGGAGATGGCCGCCGAGTTCGGCATGGAGGTGCGCCCCAGGGTCGACCGCGACGGGGAGTTGACGGCGCGCATCCGTTTCAACCCCTACGAGGCAAGGGATATCGAGGCGCTGGTCAACGCATGGCTGCCCTTCACCTTCGCCATGAACAGCGTCAACCGCGCCATGGGCCTGCGCGACCTCTATCCCTTTATCCTGTCGCCCGCGGTGGTCGCCAAACTCGGCTTCGTTCACGGCCTCGTCCGGGACGTGGCCACGGCCGGGAAGCCCCGGGAAGCGGCATGGCGTCCCTAGGGCTCGCCGGGTCCATTTCGGTCTTGCGCTGGCACGCCGGAGGCCCCGGATTTAGACCGTTGCCTCCGGCCCATTTTGATGTACCACGGGGGCCACACGGCCCGTCCCCATAGGCCCCAACGGCCAGGAGACGGGTCCCGCCCAAGGTCGAGACTCAAGAAAAGCATGTTCAAACGGATTCTGATCGCCAATCGCGGCGAAATCGCCTGCCGGGTCATCAAGACCGCCCGCAAGATGGGAATTCAAACGGTTGCGGTCTATTCCGAGGCCGACCGCGATGCCCTCCATGTCGAGATGGCCGACGAGGCGGTGCTGATTGGTCCGCCGGCTGCGGCCGAGAGCTATCTGGTGATCGAGAAGATCGTTGAGGCCTGCCGCAAGACGGGCGCACAGGCCGTGCACCCCGGCTACGGCTTCCTGTCCGAGCGCGAGGCGTTTCCGCGCGCGCTGGAGGCGGCCGGATTCGTCTTCATCGGCCCCAACCCCGGCGCGATCGCCGCGATGGGCGACAAGATCGAATCCAAGAAAGCGGCGGCGAACGCCGACGTCTCGACTGTGCCGGGCTTCCTCGGCGTGATCGAGGACGCTAAGCATGCGGTCAAGATCGCCGACGCGATCGGCTATCCCGTGATGATCAAGGCCTCCGCCGGCGGCGGCGGCAAGGGCATGCGGATCGCCTACTCGACCCAGGAGGTCGAGGAGGGATTTGGGCTGGCAAAAGCGGAAGCGAAGGCCTCGTTCGGCGACGACCGCGTCTTCATCGAGAAGTTCATCGTCGATCCCCGCCACATCGAGATCCAGGTGCTGGGCGACAAGCACGGCAACGTGATCTATCTCGGCGAGCGCGAATGCTCGATCCAACGCCGCAACCAGAAGGTGATCGAGGAAGCGCCGTCGCCGCTGCTCGATGAGGCCACCCGCCGCAAGATGGGCGAGCAGGCGGTCGCGCTGGCCAAGGCCGTGAACTACGACTCTGCCGGCACGGTCGAGTTCGTGGCAGGGCAGGACAAGAGCTTCTACTTCCTGGAGATGAACACGCGTCTCCAGGTCGAGCATCCCGTCACGGAACTCGTCACCGGCATCGACCTCGTCGAGCAGATGATCCGCGTCGCCGCTGGCGAGAAGCTCGCCATCGCGCAGAAGGACGTCACGCTGACGGGCTGGGCGGTGGAATCCCGCCTCTACGCCGAAGATCCGTTCCGCAACTTCCTGCCCTCGATCGGGCGGCTCGTGAAGTATCGCCCGCCGGCGGAAGCCAGCAAGGACGGCATCACCATCCGCAACGACACCGGCGTGCAGGAGGGCGGCGAGATCTCGATCCACTACGATCCCATGATCGCCAAGCTTGTCACCCACGCGCCGTCGCGCGCGGCTGCGATCGAGGCTCAGGCCACTGCGCTGGATTCGTTCTACGTCGACGGCATCAGGCACAACATCCCGTTTCTGTCGGCGCTGATGCACCATCCGCGCTGGCGCGAGGGACGGCTCTCGACCGGCTTCATCGCCGAGGAATTCCCCAAGGGCTTTGCGGTGCGCGTGCCCGAAGGCGAGGTCGCGCGGCGGATCGCCGCGGTCGGCGCCGCCATCGATCACGTGCTCGGCGAGCGCAAGCGGCAGATCTCGGGCCAGATGGGCGGCCGCATCGTGCGGCGCGAGCGACGCCGCGCGGTCTGGCTCGATCGCCAGGAGATCATGCTCGAGGTCGGACGCGAGGGCGAGGCGATCGCGATCCGCTTCGTCGATCCCGACGGCAAGGCCGGCAATGCGCATCTGTTGCAGTCGGCGTGGAAGCCCGGCGATCCGGTCTGGCAGGGCACCATCGACGGTCACCTCGTCGCGGTGCAGGCGCGTCCGATCGCCAACGGCATCCGTCTCGCGCATCAGGGCGTCGAGGTGCCGGTCTATGTCTGGACCGAGGCCGAGGCGGCTTCGGCGCGGCTGATGCCGGTGACGACGGCCTCCGACACCGGCAAGAAGCTGCTGTGCCCGATGCCTGGCCTCGTGGTCTCGATCGCGGTGACCGAAGGGCAGGAGGTCAAGGCCGGCGAGACATTGGCGGTGGTCGAAGCCATGAAGATGCAGAACGTGCTGCGCGCCGAGCAGGACGGCACCGTGAAGAAGATCCATGCCAGCGCGGGCGCGACACTCGCCGTGGACGCGCTGATCCTGGAGTTTGCGTAAAGCGTCTTCGTGGGGCTCTCAGCGGCCCCACGAACGGCGTCATTGCGAGCGCAGCGAAGCAATCCAGACTGCCTCTGCGGAACGACTCTGGATTGCTTCGCTGCGCTCGCAATGATCGACTACGTTGCGGCTGCGTCGCTACAAATGAGAGGGCAACCATGGCCTTTCGTTCCCGCCGCGAGAAACTTCGCTCCATCCTGTCGGGCGGGACCTGTGTCCATCCCGGCTCGGTCTACGACGCCATCTCGATCCGCATTGCGGAGGACCTCGGGTTTCCGCTCGGCATGTTCGGGGGATCAGTGGCCTCGCTCGCCGTGCTCGGCGATCCCGATATCACGCTGATCACGCTCACCGAGCTTGCCGAGCAGATGCGGCGGATGTCGCGCGCCGCAACACTCCCCGTTCTGGTCGACGCCGATCACGGCTACGGCAATGCGCTCAACGTGCGCCGCACGGTGCAGGAGCTGGAGATGGCGGGCGCGGCCGGCCTCACCATCGAGGACACGCTGCTGCCGGCTGCCTTTGGCGAGACCAAGGCGCAGCTGATCTCGCTCGAGGAAGGCGTCGGTAAGATGAAGGCGGCGCTTGGTGGCCGCAGCGATCCGTCGCTGGTGATCATGGGCCGGACGGGCGCCGCCGCGATCACCTCGATCGAGGATGCTGTTCGCCGCGCCAAGGCCTATGAGGCCGCCGGAGTCGATGCGTTGTTCTTCACCGGCATCAAGTCGCGCGCCGAGCTCGAGGCGCTCGCATCTGCCACGCGCCTTCCGATCGTGCTCGGCGGTGCGCCGGACGAATTGAACGCGCTCGATTACCTTGCGAGCCGGCGCGTACGCATCGCACTCCAGGGCCATGCGCCGATCGCCGCCGCGACGCACGCAGTCTACGAGACGCAGAAGGCGTTGCGCGAGGGCGTGGCGCCGAAAAGCCTCAAGGGTTTGGCATCGTCGGAGCTGATGGCCCGCGTCATGCGCGAAGGCGAGGCCAGGGTGCGCAGCGCCGATGTCCTCGGACTGAACAAGTGAGCCGGGCAATTCTCCAGGTCATGATCCGCGGACGCGTGCAGGGCGTCGGCTATCGGGCCTGGCTCGAGTATCAGGCGACGACGAGCGGCCTCGAAGGCTGGGTCCGCAACCGTCGCGACGGCAGCGTGGAAGCGCTGTTCGCCGGCGCGCCGAAGCACGTTGCCGACATGGTCGCGCTGTGCCGCCACGGCCCGCCTTCCTCGCGCGTCGACAGCGTCACCAGTGAAACCGCGAGCGCGGATGAGCTCAATCTGCGCCGGGCAGGGGAGACGTTCTCGGTGCTGCCGACGGCGTAGCTTCAGAGAAGACCGTCATGCCCGGGCGCTGTCCCGGGCATCCACGTTCTTCGCGCCGTGTGCTTATGCGTGGATGGCCGGGACAAGCCCGGCCATGACGACCTAGAGGCTGAGGTGCCCCAAGCTCTCGATGGGAGATTTACCTTGGCAGCTTGGCGATCGCCTCGCTCAGCTCATGGATCTCATAGGGCTTGCGCAGGATCGGGAAATCGCCGCGCACGCCGGCGGCGACCTCGCTGTAGCCGGTGGCAAGCAGGATCGGCAGGCCGGGGCGGATCTGGCGGAGGCGATGGGCGAGGCTGAGCCCGTCCATCTTGCTGGGCATGACGATGTCCGAGAACACGAAGTCGACGCCGTTGCTCTCGATCTCGCGCAATGCCGCTTCGGCATCGGCGACCCGGCGCACTTGATAGCCGAGCTGCTCCAGAAGACCGATGCTGACCAGAGCGACGTCGGGATTGTCCTCGACCAGCAGCACCGTGCCGCTGCCGCGGAGAGGCGTCCCCGATGTCTCGCGCGACGGCGCATCTGTGCCGCGCGGCAGGATGATGGTGAATGTCGTGCCCTTTCCGAGCTCGCTTGCGACCGTTATGGTGCCGCCGGCCTGATGAGCGAAGCCGTGCACCTGCGAAAGGCCGAGGCCCGTGCCTTTTCCGATCGGCTTGGTCGTGAAGAACGGCTCGAAGATCTTGTCGAGAACGTCGGAGGGAATTCCGAGCCCGGTATCCGTGACGTCGATTGCGACGAAGTCGCCGGCGAGGGGAGGTTCGTTCAGCACGACGTTGCGCGTGCCGATCGTCACCGTGCCACCGTCCGGCATCGCGTCGCGGGCATTGATGACGAGGTTGAGGAGCGCGGTCTCGAGCTCGGAGACGTCGGCCTTGATCGGCCAGGCGTCGGAGCCGATGTCGAAATCAAGACGCACGGAACTGCCCACGCCGGCGTCGAGCACCTCGCGGATGGCCGCGACGCGTTCGGCGAAATTGATCGCCTGCGGGTTGACGCTCTGCCGCCGCGCGAAGGTGAGGAGCTGGTTCGTCAGCGCGGCGCCGCGTTTGGTCGCGGTCTCGATCGCGGACATGGCGCGCTCGAGCTTGGGGTCGTCGGCCGCGCTCTTCTTCAGGATGTGAAGGCTGCCGCTGATGATCATCAGAAGATTGTTGAAGTCGTGGGCAACGCCGCCGGTGAGCTGTCCGAGCGCATCGAATTTCTGCGACTCGGCGAGCTGCTTCTGCATTGCCTCGAGCTTGAGCTGGGAATTGCGGCGCTCGGTGATATCGCGCGTGATCTTGGCGAAGCCGATCAGCGCGCCGCCCTCGTAGATCGGGTCGATCACCACGCTGGCCCAGAAGAACGTGCCGTCCTTTCGGACGCGCCAGCCTTCCTCCTCATATCGGCCCTTTTCCCGCGCAATACCGAGCGCCCGCGCGGGCTTGCCATTGGCGCGGTCGGTCTCGGTGTAGAAACGGGAAAAATGCTGGCCGAGGATCTCCTCGGGCGAATAGCCCTTGATGCGTTCGCCGCCGACGTTCCAGCTGGTGATGACCCCCCTGGGATCAAGCATGTAGAGGGCGTAGTCGGCGACTCCCTCAACCAACAGCCGGAAACTGCGCTCGCTCTCGAACAAGTCTCTCTGTTGACTGAACTTTTCGGACATTCCGGACCCGCCTCGACGGGGACAAACGCCGCACATGGCAGATTTGTTCCCGTTGTATGGGACATTTTTAGGCAATATCGCGCACCGAATACAGAGGCCGCCGGGCGATCAGGCGCGGTGGCCGCCAAAGCATGATCCGGAAAAGTGCGCAGCGGTTTTCCGAAAAGATCATGCTTAAACAACAACCTAAAGCGCGATTACGATTCATCCTAATCGCATCGCGCTTTAGCTCGTCGCCAGGCTCCGGAACGTCGCGGCCACCGCGCGCAGGGCCGCGAGCTTGGCGGGATCGCCGACTTTCGAATGCAGCATCACCTTCGAGCTGCCGAGTCTTGGCAGCTTGTGCTCCGGCCCGAGATCGACCAAGCCCGGAGGCGCGATCCGCCGCGCCAGCGGCGCAATTGCAAGTCCGGCAAGCGCGGCCGCGATCACCGCCGTGACACCGCCGCCGACAAATCGCTCGCGCCAGGCGATGCCGGCCTTGTCCAGCGCGCGCACGGCGATGGCGCGGACGCCACAGGGCGGGGCGAGCGTTGCGAGCGGCAGTGCTTCGCCCTTCGGGAACGTGAAACGCCGCGCCGCGAACCAGCCGAACGCGTCATCAGCCAGCTTCTCGCCGCCACGGCGGCTGCCCTCCTGGCGGACGATCACGGCGTCCAGCTCGCCCGCATCATAGGCCTCCTGCATCTCGCGCGAGAAACCGATGGTGACGGCGAGCGTGAGATTCGCGGATATCGCGTGCAGCCGTTCGAGCAGCGGCACCAGTTCAGGGCCTGCGGCGTGGTCGGAGATGCCGAGCGAAAGCGACTGCGCGGCGGAAGCCTCGCCGGAGAGCGCACGGTCATGCGCGTCCATGAGTGCGCGGGCGCGATCGAGGAAATCAGCACCATCGGCAGTGAGCCGAACCGCGCGCGGCGAGCGTTCGACGAGGCGTTTCCCCACCAACGTCTCCAGCCGTTGCAGCTTGAGGCTGACAGCCGCCTGCGTCGTGCCGAGCGCTTCGGCCGCGCGGGTAAAGCTCCGGAGGTCGGCGACCAGCAGGAAGGCCCGGACCGTGGCGATGTCGAGGGTGGCCATCATTAGCAACTGTTATCACTGATATCAGATGAGATAAGATACCAAAATGAAAGGAGGAGGGCTAGCTTCCCAACAACCCCGCGCCGAACCCCGCGCGGCATGCTGAGGAGAACGTCCATGCCCCTGATCACCGTGTCCTACGCCACGTCTCGCCAATCGCCGTCGCTGAAGGCCGACGTCGCCAATGCCGTGTCCGAGCTCACGGCAAAGATCCTGCACAAGGATCCCAGGGTCACCGCCATCATCGTGAAGTCCGTGGATGCGGGCGATTGGTTCGCGGGCGGCAAGTCGCTCGCCGAGCAGAAGCTCGCAAGCTACTGGATCGACATCCACGTCACCGAGGGCACCAACACCAAGGACGAGAAGGCGGCCTATCTCACCGCCATGTTCGAGCGCATGGCCGAGATCCTGGGCCCGCTGCATCCCGAGACCTATCTGCATGTCGACGAGGTCAAGGGCGACGCCTACGGCTTTGGCGGCCTGACCCAGGAGCGGCGCTACATCGCCGGCAAGCTCGAGGTTGCGCTCGATGCGGCGTGATGCCGGGGGCCGCGGGCGAGCCGTCTCACCCGCGGCCCGATCGTCAGCTTGCAGCCCGGAACTCGACTTCCGAATTGTTCAGAAAACACGTCTTGTCGAACAGCTTCAGGTCCAGCGGGTTCGGCAAGCGGACATCGCTGAGATCGGGACAGGGCTTGACTGCGGGATCATAGGACCGGTCGATCTGCGAGATGAAGACGACGATCAGCCCCTTGTCGCGTGCGAACGATTTCAGTGCGCGCACCTGAACGGTCAGGTCGGGGTTTTCCCGCCGCTGGTCGAGCAGTTGCAGATAGTCGATGACCACGAATGTGCCGCGTGGGGCGGGGGCCATCTGCTTGACGACGTAATCGGCGCTGATCGCGTCGGAGCAATCGACCTCGAACAATCTGTCGAACTGCGCGGGATCTACGCCGATCGCCCGCAAGCGGTCCAGAACGTCTCTCTCGGTGTATTCGAGCGAGAAGAACGCGGCGCGGCTGCCCTTCCTCATGGCCTCCACCGCAAGTTCGAGACTCATCAGGGTCTTGCCATGACCGGGCCGCGCACCGAGCAGCACCAGCTCGCCCGGCCGGAATTGAGGAAACAGCTTGCCGGCCGGCGTCTCCGCCGCGGCTTTCGCCGCGAGCAAGCTCCAGGCGGAGAACCCTTCCGTTGTGGCGACGCGGTCAAGCGCGGCGTGGAGTGGAATGCCTTCCTCGCGGGACAGGCGCTTCGCCTTGCGCTTGAGATGATAGATCGGCGCAGACAATCTCATCGTGAGAACCTCCCATTGCGAGCATGATCGCAATCCCTCCTTATGCCCAGCGCTCGAACAGTCGGTCCGATGATCAATTCGCCCGGCATGAAGTCTGCTTTCCCGGCGGAGGGGGGAGGCGTGGGCGACGCCGGAATTGAGCATAGCCGATTCCGCGTCTGCGGAGAACGGCCCGGTGCGGGCTCGCTAGGCGACCGCTTCCGGCAGCAGCGCGCGGGTTGGCCCGAACAATTCTTCGAACGTCTGCCTGAGCGCGATATCGACATCGGCCATGGTCACGAGCTGGCCGAGATCGACCAGAGAGGTGACGCCGTAGCGGCGATCTGCAACGCCGCAGGGCACGATGCCGGCGAAATGCGACAGCTCCGGCTCGACGTTGATGGCGATGCCATGGAACGACACCCAGCGCTTCAGACGGACGCCGATCGCCGCGATCTTGTCCTCGTGATCGGCTCCCTTGTCGGGGCGCCTGACCCAGACGCCAACCCGGTCCTCGCGCCGCTCGCCGCGAATGTTGAAGGCAGCTAGCGTGCGCAGGATCAATTCCTCCAGGCTCGCGACATAGGCCCGCACATCAGGCCGGCGGCGCTTGAGGTCGAGCATGATATAGGCCACCCGCTGGCCCGGCCCATGATAGGTGAGCTGTCCGCCACGCCCGGTTGCGAAGATCGGGAAGCGGGCATCCAGCAGGTCGGATTGCTTGCCCGAGGTGCCCGAGGTGTAGAGCGGGGGGTGCTCGAGCAGCCAGACCAATTCCGGGGCCTCGCCCGCCGCGATCGCTGCGACCCGAGCCTCCATGATGGCCACCGCATCCGGATAGGGCACCGGAGCATCCGAGACAAGCCATTCGACGGGCGCGCCGCCTGCGGCGGAAAACGACGTCAAATCGAGCTCTTGGCGCTGGCTTTGGCGGGGGTTTTCAGGCGAATTAACCATTGGCTAACCATAACGTGGTGATGATCGCAGGCGCAAATGAAGAGTCCCAAGTCGCGGCGGTCCTGACAGTGCCCACTCTCGATAAAGTCACCGTGGATCTCATGGTCGTCCTCGGGACGACCACGATGCCGATCCATCAAGTATTGCGTCTTTCCCGCGGCGCCATCATCGAGCTGGATGCTACCGAGGCCGACGAGGTCAAGGTCCTGGCCAATAATCTGCCTGTTGCCTCCGGCGTCGTGCTGGTCGATCGCAACCGGATCGCGGTCGAGGTCAAGCAGATGCTGCCGCGCTCGGCGGGCACTCGGTAGGCCCTGGGGCACCAGCTGGGCAGGCGGCTAGCGGCCCGGCCACCCAGCGAGGCCGATTCGGGCAGAGGGCTGGAACTTTCCTGCAAAGCTTGTGGAATTCAGGGCCTTTGCAGGCTTGTACCCCTCTGATGGATTTGTTAGATCGGCGCCGTTGATCCGGCCGGCCCTCAAGCCTCAAGCCGGCATCCCCAAAGCGCTCGTGGCGGAACTGGTAGACGCGCTGCCTTGAGGTGGCAGTGAGTAAAATCGTGGGGGTTCGAGTCCCTCCGAGCGCACCATGGACCCACGATTGGCGTTGAAATCATTTAGCTTTTTTGGGTTTTGCCCGGGAACGTTACATCTGCGTTCCCGCGTCGCGTCGGGTCCCCGCAAAAGGTCGTCGAGTGACGGCTCTGATCGAATGCGACGATCTTTTCCATGCCGCTGAGGCCGAGCTTCTCTCGATTCGCCTGCGCAATGTAGTGCGCCGGCATTTTCGGATCGGTCCAGCCGAACATGGCCATCATCTCACTCTCGATGCAGTCGGCCTAAGCCGCAACCGAGCTATGGCTGATTTTGGGTGACGCGGCCTGATCAGGCGGCGTGGCTTTCAGTGTTCGGAATGACTTCGATTCCGTCGATGAACTTTACACCGGCGATGACTTTCGGCAACTGAGAGCTGGCCCCGGTTGTTTGGACAGCGCCCCGCTGGATTTAAGTGGATTCCTGCCGGGTTATGCTGAACGCGGGGCTTTACGGTTTTGTCGTTGCGTCGGGAGGGCGTAGCCCGACCAGAGCGACGACAAAACCGTCGGCGACGGTCATGCGGCCATCACCATAGCTTGCGTGCCGAAGTAAGCCTCGTCGGGCGTGCGCCCGTCAAGGCTCGAGTGAGGGCGTCCCTGATTGTAGAAGGCCAGATACTTGGCAATTGACGCTCGCGCCTCGGACACGCTGTCGTAGGCGCGGAGATATACTTCTTCGTATTTGACCGTGCGCCAGAGCCGCTCGACAAACACGTTGTCGCGCCAGGCGCCCTTGCCGTCCATGCTGATGGCGATCTTCGCGTCCAGCAGCACATCGGTGAACTCGAGGCTGGTGAACTGGCTGCCCTGATCCGTGTTGAAAATCTCGGGCCTGCCGTGCTTCGCCAACGCCTCCTGGACCGCTTCGACGCAGAAGGCCGCCTCCATTGTGATCGAGACGCGATGGGCCAGGACCCGTCGGCTGAACACATCGACGACCGCCGCGAGATAGACGAAGCCACGCCGCATCGGAATGTAGGTGATGTCCATTGCCCACGCATGGTCGGGCCGCTCGATCTTCAATCCGCGCAACAGGTACGGGTAGATCTTGTGACCCGGAGCCGGCTTGCTCGTGTTCGGGCGACGATAGACCGCCTCGATCCCCATGCGCTTCATCAGCGTCGCGATGTGGCGGCGACCGGCGTATACGCCCTCCCGCCGCAGCAACGATCGCAGCATACGCGCTCCCGCGAAGGGATAATCGAGATGCAGCTCATCGAGCCGACGCATCAAGGCAAGGTCCTCGGCCGAAACTGGCCGAGGTTCATAGTAGACCGTGCTGCGAGCCAGCTTCAGGACCTTCGCCTGGCGCACGATAGAAAGATCATGACCGCGGTCGATCATCGCTTTGCGCTCAGCAGGCCCGCCTTGGTGAGCGCGCCGGACAAAAAATCGTTTTCCAACGCCAGCTCGCCGATCTTGGCATGTAACGCCTTCAAATCGACCGGCGTCTCGGCCGATGTCTTGTCATGCCCAAACACGCCGGCGGCGCCTTCCAGGAGCTGGTTTTTCCAGATCGTGATCTGGTTCGGATGAACATCAAACAGTTGCGCCAGCTCCGCCAGTGTCTTGTCGCCTTTGACCGCAGCCAAAGCAACCTTCGCCTTGAATGCCGGAGAATGCGTCCGGCGGCTCTTCTTCGTCATCTTCGCTCCTGATTCGCAGCAAGAATCCTCGCCGCTGTCAGGCAGAAAATCCACTCAAGCTACTGTCCGAATTTGCGGGGCCAGCTCTACTGGTTCGTGCTCTTCAATCGCCGCCAGGTCTTCGATGCGGCGTCGATGAGCTTGAACACCATCAGCTTCGCAGTTTGTTGCGACAGCGATCCCTTGGTCCGCACCGTTCGGTGGCGCACCGTGGCGAAGACGCTCTCGATCGGGTTCGAGCTGCGTAGGTGGATCCAGTGCTCAGCAGGGAAGTCGAAGAAGGCGAGCAGCGCATGGCGATCCTTGATCAGGCACTCCACCGCACGTCCGTATTTGACGTGGTATTTCTCGACGAAGACGTCGATCGCGGTTTCAGCTTCGGCCCGGTGTGGGGCCAGATAGATGTTCCGCAGGTCGTTCTTCATGGGGCCCTGCACGGATTTGGCGACCTTGTCGAGTACGTTGCTCACTTTATGGCACCAGCATCGTTGGTGCCGCGTGCCGGGAAAGGCCTCGTCCAGTGCCTTCCAGAAGCCGAGGGCGCCGTCGCCGATGGCGAGTTGCGGGGCAATCCGTAACCCGCGTTGCCGCAGGTCGATCAGGAGTTCGCGCCAGCTCTGCGCGCTCTCGCGCACGCCGACCTGGAAGCCGATCAGCTCCTTCTTGCCTTCCGGCGTGGTGCCAATCAGCACCAGCATGCATTCGCTGTGATCTTCCATGCGGGCCTGCAGGTACACGCCATCGGCCCAGATGTAGACATAGCGACGCGCCGACAGATCGCGTCTCTGCCAGCGTTCGTACTCGACCTGCCAATCGGCCTTCAGGCCGGCGATCACCGAAGGCGACAGGTTCGGCGCATCCTTGCCGAGCAGCGCCGAGAGCGCCTCCTGGAAGTCGCCGGTCGAGATGCCGCGCAAATAGAGGACCGGGATCAAGGCATCCAGGCTCTTCGTCCGCCGCGCCCATAGCGGCAGGATTGCCGAACTGAAGCGGAGGCGGTCGCCTGGCCCGCTCGCTCCGCGGTCGCGGACCTTGGGACGAGCGACCTCCACCGGACCGATGCCGGTCGCAATCTCGCGCACCGGACCGTGCCCATGTCGGACCAGGCGCGCTCGACCGTCGGGCAGCGTCAGATTGGCCGTGCTGGCCAGAAACGCGCCAACCTCGATCTCGATCGCCCTGGCAAGCAGGTCCCGCGCGCCGGCACGAACGATATCGGTCAGTGGATCATCAACCGCGGACGGCTGACGGAAAGCAAGAACATTGGTAGTCTCGGTCATGGCGTATCGCTCTCCTCGAGAGGTTCTGGCAGGCTCGTCACCCGCCTCGATACGCCGCCTTCCTCACACCGTCATCACCCAGATTCCGCCATAGCTCGCCGCAACCTCGGCGCGGGCCTTGCGCACGCCGAGCTTGGCGAGAAGCCGTTCGCGGTGCTGACGCGCAAGGTCGTCAACTTTGCCTGTAGCCGTTCCATACCAGCGCAGCGTGCCAGGTTATACCGGGCCGACCGTGCTGCCGATCCGCAGCTCGGCCCCGGCATGACAAGCGCACTCGACCGTTCCTTCGAGACGATCGACAGCAAGGGCAACCTGTTTGCGAGCGGTCGTCCGCAAGAGGTGATCACGGCGTCAATGCCGGCAGATGTGTACGGCGTCGATGCAGTCGTGGAGCATACTGCGGGAGGCGGACTGCATATCAGGTCGGCTGAGCGACCAGTGCGTCAAACTCGCTCTTAACGCCGACCATTGACAACCATTCCTCGGGACAGCGCCTTCGAGAGAGCCGCTGCAGTGTCCCGCAGAGCAGCAAGTCGATCCTCCATCTGCTTGTTCATGATACGCTCGAGCGGCCCGGTCATGCCTACCGATTGCAGAACTGAGCCATCTGAAAGCACAACGGGGACCGCAAGCGCGGCAAGCCCTTCGTCGATCTCCCCGACACAGGTAGCGTAACCCAATCTTCTGACCTTTGCGAATTCCTGTTCAATCCACTTTCGGCTGGTGTGTGAATTGACGGTCGGCTTGGGAAGCTCATTTGAGAGAGCTTCAGCGATCAGTTCTTTGCTCTGAAATGCCATGATGGCCTTGCCCGTCGCAGCTGCATTCACGGGCATCTCGATTCCTGGCTGAACATATCCGCGCCACCTCACATCGGGCGAATGCGAAACGGCTACCAGTACGCGTGCCCCGACCAGGCGTGCGAGGTAGCAAGTCTCGGTGGACGCCTCCGTCAAGGCATGAATATGGGGACCGGCAAGCGATGCGTACCAGCCGTCGTCGGCGCTCGCATGCAGGAGGCGCGTCAGCCTATCGCCGACTGAATAGGTACGTCCGGCTTCTCGTTCGACCGCTAGTCCCGATCGAACCAGCCCCTTCAGCAATCGATGCGCGGTCGTTTTGGGAAGTTCGAGGATCGATGAGACGTCGGCGAGCGTGATCGCGCCAGGGAAGGCCGCGATCAATTCGAGCACGTCGATGTACCGAGCCAGCGGGCCGGGCGAATTGTCATCCATGCGCATGTGATCCGATCAATTTTTGTGCGGCGCAAGCAAAAATGAACGGCTTGACACCTGACGAGGAGGCCGTCTACCGTTTCGTTATTCGGGATTATGTTCCGGAAAACGGAACGTCTGTCAAGCCTCGTGAAGCTCCGTTGGGCGTGATGGACAAGGTTATTTCATTCCAGGAGGCGACATGAAGATCACGCGGAAGGCCTTTCTCAGCTTGATGATGGGAGCAGGAATGCTGCCGTTGGTCGGTGCGGCTCAAGCTCAGCAGGGTGGGCCCATTTTGATCGGCGCGACTGTGCCGATGACGGGGCCGCTCTCGCTGACGGGAAAGCAATACCAGAACTCTCTTTCGATGGCCGAAGAGGACATCAACAAGGCAGGGGGCATCAACGGTCGTCAGATCAAGATTGTGTTTGAGGACACGCAGGCCTCCAACGGCACCGCGGTCAACGCATTCGTAAAGCTGGCCCAGGAGACCAAGCCCGCGTTCTTCTTTCTGTCGAGCTACTCCACGCAGAATCTTGCGACCGCGCCCGAGCTTGGCAAAGTGCAAGTGCCTGCGATGTATGCGGGCGGTGCCGATGTTGTGGCTGAAAACGGAAATGAATGGATGTTTCGTATCCGTCCCGCTGACAGCGTTTCGGCCGAAGGAATGGTGAAGGCTGCGGTCGACGTCATCAAGGCGAAGAAACCCGGGATTCTCTATATCCAGAACGACTTCGGCCAAGGCGGTGCGCAGACTGCCGCCAAGCGCTTCGAAGCTGCAGGCATCTCGGTCGCCGGCATGGAAGCCTATGGCCAGAACGACAAGGACTTCTCGGCGCAGCTCCTTGGTCTGCGTAACAAGGGCGCGGATGCCATTTTGATTTTCAACTATCCGCAAGATGGCGCGCTGGTACTCCGCCAGGCCAAGCAGCTCGGCTTCAAGATGCCGCTCGTTACGTCCTCTGCTGCGCTGGTACCCGCGGCGACACAGCTTCTTTCCCCCGCAGATCTCGAGGGTGTCTGGGGGGTGGTCGATGCTTTCATGGATGTTGGTGTCGGTGGCCGGATGAAGGACTACGTAGAGCGCTTCAAGGCGAAGTTCGGAGTTGATCCAGATCCCTACGGGCTTGCTTATTACGACGGCGCGATGCTGATGGCCGACGGCATGCGCAAGGTCGGGGCCGATCCGAAGGCGCTGCGCGAATGGCTGTCCTCGGTCAAGGGCTGGCAGGGCATTGGACACGTCTATTCGTACGACAGCAAAGGCAATGGCGTACGCGACCTCGCTGTCGTGAAGGCGAAGCCGGGCACCAAGACCTTAGAGCTCGTGCAGCCTGTCACCCTCAACTAGTCCTTCGCAAGGAAGTGGTCTGCGGTTCGGCGAGCCGACCGCAGACTGGGATCGTGTAGGAACGTCATGGCGGACTTCGTCCAGCTTCTAGTCAACGGACTGGCGATCGGCAGCGTCTATGCGCTCGCCGCGATCGGCTTCGTGATCGTCTACTCTGCTACCGGAGTGGTCAATTTCGCGGCCGGCCAATTCGTAATGTTCGGAACGTTCGCCGGCGTTGCGACCCTTATTAGCGCTCAGCTTCCCTGGCCAGTTGCGTATGGTGCGGCGCTCGTCATCATGGCACTGTTCGGGGCCTTGTTCTTTGTCTCGGTCTATCTGCCTCTACGACGTGGGTCGATTGTGACGATCATCATCGGGACCGTCGCGATCAGCATCACGATGCAGAACGCTGCGTTGCTCTCTTTTGGATCGTGGCCGTTCCGCCTGCCGTCTCCCGTCGAAGACAGCGCGGTCTCGCTTGGCGGCGCGATCATTTCTACGCACGCACTTGGCGTGGTCGCTGTGACCGCCGTGATGGTTGCCGGATTATGGCTTCTCTTCAACCGCACTTCGGCGGGCGTGGGGATGCGAGCCGTCGCGCAGGATGTGCAGGCGGCCAAGTTGATGGGCCTCAAAGTCAACCGCCTGCTGGCGTTATCGTGGATCCTCGCGGCAGTACTTGCAGGGGTGGCGGGACTAATGCTCGGACCAATGTGGTTCGCGGACGTCAATATGGGCGACCCGATCGCATTGAAAGCCTTCGCTGCCACCATCATCGGCGGCTTTGGCAGTCTGCCGGGGGCCATTGTGGGCGGCCTGTTCGTTGGCCTGACCGAGGTCCTCGGCGCATCCTACGTCTCGTCCGCGTACAAGGACCTGATCTCGTTCGGCATCATGATCGCTTTCTTGCTGGTGCGTCCGCAAGGCGTGTTCGGCGAGAAGATTCAGGATCGAGGCTGACAGGATGGCGATGCGTATTCCCCTGCAGATCGCCACAGCGATCATTGTGCTTGGCGGGCTATCCGGTATCGTTTTGCCGGAATATCACCTTCGCCTGTTGAACCTGTCGCTGATCTCCGCAGTAGCGGTGATCGGGCTCAACTTTGCCTTTGGCTACGCCGGTTTGATCTCGCTGAGCCATGCGGCCTTTGTTGGCATGGGCGGCTATGGTCTGGCCGTCCTGACCACCACTTGCGGATGGTCACCGTGGCTCGCTGCGCCAGTAGCGGTCGCGACGACAGCCGTCTCTGCCGGCCTGATTGGGTACCCATTGCTTCGCTTGCGCGGGCACTACCTGGCACTGGCCACGCTCGGCCTCAACGTGTCGTTCTATATCGTGACGTCCAATTGGATTGCGATGACAGGGGGGACCAACGGGATCGCGCGAATCCCGGGCTTGGCGCTTGGCTCGCTCAGCTTCTCCGGGGAGCATCAATTCCTGTGGCTTGCACTTGTAGTCCTGGCGTTGATCGCCGCCGCGGCGGCCGCATTGCACAAGTCCCGTCTCGGCCGCGAGATGATGGCTGTGCGCGATGATGAGATCGCGTCCGAGATGACCGGAATCGATACGACGCGGATCAAGATTGCAGCATTCGTGCTTTCCGCCGTCTGCGCCGCCGTTGCCGGATGCCTGTTTGCCCTGCACGTGCGCTTCGTCGCGCCCGAGGATTTCACCTACGCGCATTCGATCACATACCTCGCCATGCTGATCGTCGGCGGGGAAGGCACGATCGTCGGTGCTATCCTCGGAGCGGTGCTGCTGACGTTTCTGCCGGAATGGTTGCGCTTTCTCGGTACCGCTTACCTCTTCTTCTTCGGCCTGCTGGTGCTTGGCATTCTGGTGTTTCTGCCCACGGGCCTCGTTGGCCTCGGCCAACGCCTGAGCCGCCGGTCAGCAGGACGTCCGGTCTTCGCGCCTGCTCGTGCTCCGGAGGCGACGCCATGAATGCCTTGGAAGCACGGAACATTCACAAGCGCTATGGGGGCCTGGCTGCGTTGGCGGACGTGAATCTGACCGTCAAAAAGGGGCAGTTCGTCGCGATCATCGGCCCTAACGGCGCCGGCAAATCCACTCTGCTGAACGTCCTGACTGGCTTGGCGATGCCAGATGAAGGGCAGGTGTTTCTCGATGGTCAGGCGATCACCCGCATGGCCACTAACAAACGTATTCGTGCCGGCCTTGGCCGTACGTTTCAGCACGGGCGGGTGTTCGCGCGTCTTAGCGTACTGGAAAACGTGATGACGGGTGCGGCGATACGTGGCGGCCTGAGCGAGTCCGGCCTGCGCGACGTCTCGATGGAGATCATCGAGCAAATGGGTTGGCAGACGAGGCCCACGAAGCCATTGGGTCGCTCTCCTACGGTCGGCGCCGAATGGTGGAGCTCTCACGTGCGTTGGCCTGCCGGCCGCACGTCCTCCTACTGGACGAGCCGGCGGCCGGCCTCAACTCCGGCGAGGTCGACCAACTCATCGATCGCCTGGCAGAGTTGCGGGCGGCGCACGGACTCGCCGTGGTGTTGATCGAACACAATATGGGGATGGTCATGCGGCTCGCCGAGCGCATCTTCGTTCTCAATTTTGGTTGCAAGATCGCCGAGGGAACTCCAGCGGAGATACAAGCAGATCCGGCCGTGCTATCTGCTTATCTGGGCGAAGGATATGCTCATGCTGTCGTGTAACGATCTCGTGGTCGCGCATGGCGATATCGTGGCGCTGCAGGGAGTGACCCTCCAGGTCGAAGCTGGCGAAACGGTCGCACTTATCGGTGCCAATGGCGCCGGCAAGACGACCTTGCTACATGCGATCTCCGGCCTCAACCGGGTCGCGTCGGGAGATATTAGACTCGAGCAGCGCTCGATCGCCGGATGGCCAACCGATCAACGCGTTGCCGCTGGAATTGCGCAGGCGCCCGAAGGCCGACGGATATTTCCCGGATTGTCGGTCGAGGAGAACCTGACTCTCGCGACCGTCAGCTGGCGTCGTTGGAGGCAGTCGATTGCGGCCGATCTCGATCGCGTCTTTGGATTGTTTCCGCGCCTTAAGGAGCGCCGACGACAGCTGGGATGGTCATTGTCGGGTGGAGAGCAGCAAATGCTCGCGATCGGACGCGCACTGATGGCTCGCCCCAAGTTGTTGTTGCTCGACGAGCCATCGCTCGGCTTGGCGCCGCGGCTCGCCGAGGAGGTTTACGAACAAGTCAGGTGCATTGGCGAGACCGGCCTGACCATCCTGGTCGTGGAGCAGAACACGGTGCTCGCGCTCTCGGTCGCCGATCGCGCCTATGTGCTGGAGACAGGGCGCATTGTGCTCGAAGGACCAGCAGGCGAGCTCAAGCACAATGCGCGCGTGCGCGAAGCTTATCTGGGCCGTTGAACCCGGAATCAAGGAGGCAAGATGTATCCCGCCAATCATTCTCAATCGCGAGATCTCTATCAGCGAGCGCTGAAGAGCCTGCCGGGTGGCAATACGCGCACCACGGTCTACATGAAGCCGTTTCCGATCTACGCAGCTTCAGGCGCCGGCTGCCGAGTCTGGGACGTCGATGGCAATGAATATATCGACTGCATCAACAATTTCACGTCTCTGATCCATGGCCATGCTCATCCCGCATTGATCGAGGCGGCGACCAATCAGCTCGCGCTGGGCTCGGCCTTCGGCATGCCGACGGAGTCCGAAGTCGAGCTCGCCGAATTGCTGGCAGCAAGGCTTCCATCGGTAGACCATGTTCGTTTCTGCAATTCGGGCACGGAGGCGGTGATGATGGCGCTGAAAGCTGCCCGCGCCTACACGGGTCGTCCGAAGATCGCCAAGTGCGAGGGTGCTTATCACGGCTCCTATGACTACGCTGAAGTCAGCCTCGATCCGACACCTGCGGCTTGGGGCGGCAACGCCCCGGTATCGGTAGCCTATGCCAAAGGCACGCCCGACAACGTGCTCGCGGACGTCGTGACCATTCCGTTCAACGACGTCGAGGCGGCAGTGAGCTTGATCCGCGAGCACGGTCCCGAACTCGCTTGTGTACTCGTTGATCCGATGCCGAACCGAGCAGGTCTGGTTCCGGCGGATAGAGCCTATTTGGAAGCGCTCCGTCGGGTCACGCGCGAAGTCGGCGCGCTGCTTGTATTCGACGAAGTCATCACATTCCGTCTCGGCTATGAGGGGGCGCAAGGGCTCTGGGGTATCGATCCGGACCTGACTACGCTCGGCAAGATCATCGGTGGCGGCTTCCCGGTCGGCGCGATCGCCGGCGGCAAGAAGTTCATGTCGGTGTTCGATCCATCCTCCGGCAAGCCGGCGCTCCCGCACGGTGGCACCTTCTCGGCCAATCCCGTCACCATGCGCGCTGGTCTTGCCGCTATGAAGCTGCTCGATCCAGCAGCCTATTCACGCCTCGATCGGATCGGCACCGCGGTACGCGACGGTATCAATGCAGCTTTCCGCAAGACTGGCGTTGCCGGGACCGCAGTCGGATTGGGCTCGCTACTCAAGATTCATTTTACGGATCGCAACGTCCGGGATTATCGTTCAGCTTACTTGAGCGAGATGGAAGCGAAGCGCCAGGCCGTGTTCACCGCCGGGCTGCTCAATCGCGGGATTTTCGTCGCGAGCTATGGCCTGATGGCGCTGTCGTTGCCGATGACCGATGCTGACGTGGATACGATTGTGAAGGCGGCTGCGGAGTCCCTGGAGGAGGTCGCCGCGTTCGGCTGATCAGGCTCCCCGTACCCGCGAACTGTTCCGACCGGCGCTCACTTGACGCCGGATTGAGATCCTCATTCCTACCAGCAGGCTTGCGATGACCTCCAGGATTGACCCTATCACCCGTTCCGTTGTCCAGCACCGTCTGAGTTCGATCGTGAACGAGATGGGTGAGGCGATGCTGCGTACATCATACTCCCAGATCCTGAATTCCAGCCGCGACTTCTCGCTGGGGATCTGCGACGTAAATGGGCGGTTGATTGCACAGGCGGACCATATTCCGGTTCATGTCGGCGCGCTGTCCTGGGCGACGCTTGCTATCGAGGAGCGCTTCAAGGACGTCAAGCCCGGCGACGTTCTGCTGCTCAACGATCCCTATCATGGTGGCAGTCACTTGCCCGATCTGACCGCGTTCGTGCCAGTCTTCGACGGGGAGCGGAGGCTGTACTGGACCATCGTGCGCGCACACCAAAGCGATATCGGCGGGGCCACCCACGGCGGCTACAACCCGAGTGCGACCGACATTTGGCAGGAAGGATTGCGGGTGCCGCCGATCCGTCTTTATGAAGCGGGCAAACTTCGCGACGACCTGCTCGACATGCTGGCACTTAACGTGCGGAATCCTCGCGATTTCCGGGGCGACCTTGCTGCGATCATTGGTGCGGCGCACCTCGGCGAACGCCGGGTCAGGCGGCTGCTCGACGAATTTGGTGGACGGGTCGTCGAAGCGGCCGTCGAAGCAATTCTCGATGCTGCCGAACAACAGACGCGGGCAGTCCTGTCGACATGGCAGGACGGTACGTTCTATGGAGAAGCGTATCTCGACGACGATGGTCATGGCCGAAGCGATATCAGAATCGCGGCGAAGGTGACCAAGAAGGGATCCGATATCGAGATCGATCTTTCGGAATCGGATCCTCAGTCGACGAGCTTTGTCAATTCGTCGCACGCCAATATGCAGGCTGCGGTCGTCATGGCTTTTGCCTATCTCATCGACGCGGATACTCCCAAGAATGCCGGCGCACTTCGGCCGCTGAAGGTCGTTGCCAAACAGGGCACGATCGTATGGTCAGATCCCGGCCGTCCGGTCACGATGTGCACCAGCCATCCTTCGAATGAAATCGTGGAAGCTATCGTCAAGGCACTTTCCCGGTCGTGTCCCGATCGCGCGATGGCCGGGTGGAGCCGGAGATTCCGCATCGCCATCCAAGGTGAGAATCCGCGGACAGGGCGCAATTTTATCTGGCATTTGTTTCAGGCTAGGCCCGGAGGAGGAGCGTCGTCGGCCGGCGATGGTTGGTCATCGATTGGTGAGTGGCACACGGTGGGAGGCATCAAGTTCGGCAGCATCGAAGTCGACGAAGCCCGGTTTCCGCTCTATTTCCGACATCACGAATTTCGTCCGGACTCCGGCGGTGACGGCAAGTTTCGTGGCGGCCTGGGCGTATCGTTGGATCTCGTCGTGGAAACGGCGAAGCCTGCGCGAGCGAACACGGCAGGGGAGGGCACGAAGCATGGAGGATGCGGGATGCTCGGCGGCAGAGATGGGCTTCCACATCAGTACACTCTCGTGTCGCAAGGCCGCGCGCCGCGCGTGCTGCGCACGAAGGAGGTCGGCATCGAAGTCCTTCCCGGCGACTGCTTCGAGGTTCGCTCCTCAGGCGGCGGAGGATGGGGTCCCCCTGGTCAACGGTCCGCTCAAGCGCGCGAAGCCGACTTGATGAAGGGCCTTACGACGAAACTCACAACGATTTAACGGATAGCCTGAAGATGTTTACCATCGGAATCGATGTCGGCGGTACGTACACCGACCTCGTCGCGATCGATCGCGACGGCAACACCGTGTTCGCAAAATCGCCGACAACGCCGGCAGACCAGTCTTTAGGCGTCATGAATGGACTCGAGGAACTCGCAAGCCGGCTGAAGATGCCGCGAGCGGAGATGCTCGCTACGACGGACCGCCTGGTGCACGGGACAACGGTCGCGACGAACGCATTGCTCGAGCGGAAGGGAGCAAAGGTCGCGCTTCTCACGACGGAAGGCCATCGTGACGTCATCGAAATGCGCGAAGGTCTGAAGGAAGATCGCTACAATCTCCGCATCGCACCGCCGTCTCCCCTGGTATCGCGCCAGCTGCGCTTCGGTGTACGCGAGCGCGTCAGGCCGGACGGCGAAGTGCTGATCCCACTCGATCAAGACTCCCTCGGTGAGGCGATCTCGGCGATCCGCGCCGCCGGAGCAAGCTCCGTGGCTGTGTGCTTCCTGCATGCCTACCGCAATCCGGCGCACGAAATTGCGACCGTCGAACGACTGAAGCGCGAACTTCCGGAACTCGACGTCTCTCGATCGAGCGATGTGTTGCCGCAGATCAAGGAGTATGAACGCGTTTCAACGACGATCGTGAACGCCTACGTCGCTCCGGTGGTGCGGCGCTATCTGACCAATCTGGAAGCCCGGCTGAAAGACGCAGGGTTGGCCAGCAGCCTTTTCATCATTCTTTCGCATGGCGGGATGGCCCCACTCGAGGAAGCCGCGCGGCTCGCGGCTGGCACCGTACTTTCCGGCCCAGCGGGCGGTATCTCGGGAGCCCGACGCTGTGCGGAGCTGCTCGGAGTTCCCGATCTTGTGCCGTTCGACATGGGGGGGACCAGCACGGACATCTCGCTGATTGCGGATGGGCGCGCATCGCTGTCGGCCGAGGGTGGGCTTGCCGGTCAACGCATCGCGCTCAGGAGCCTCGACATTGCGAGCATCGCCGCCGGTGGAGGCTCGATTGCCACTCTGGACGCGGGTGGTACGCTCCGCGTCGGGCCGGAGAGCGCAGGGTCCGTGCCGGGGCCTGCGTGCTACGGCAACGGCGGTGTCGAGCCGACGGTTACAGATGCCAATGTTGTTCTCGGATATCTGGACGCCTCTGCGTTCATGGGCGGAAAGCGGCCGCTCGATCGCGCGGCCGCAGAAGCGGCAGTCGATCGGCTCGCGAATGCGCTCGAGCTATCCCGGGACCATGCGGCGGCCGGTATCTATCGAATGGTCAATCTGCGCATGGCGGATGGTATCCGTCTGATGACCCTGCGACGCGGCGTCGACCCACGGCGCTTTGCGCTGCTCAGCTTTGGCGGCGCCGCTGGCCTGCATGCGGCCGAAGTTGCGCGGGAACTCGAGATCAAGCGCATCATCGTGCCGACGGCGGCTTCGGTCCTGTCCGCCTGGGGCATGTTGACCAGCGCCCTGAGGTACGAGGTGAGCAGTACGCATTACAGCGCCGGCCAACGGATTACGGCCCAGGAGGTCAGGACCATCTTCGCTGACCTCGAAAGAGACGCTACGGGCCGTCTGAAGTCGTGGTTTGGCGGCGATGTGGCTGTCGAACGTTCCGCCGAGATGCGCTACGGCGAGCAGATCTTCCAGATTGACGTCCCGCTAAACGATCTCGATTGGAATTCGGAGAACATCGTCGATCGGATAGAGGAGCGATTCCATCGTCGCCATGAAGAACTGTACACCTACTCGTCGCCGGATCAGGAAGCGGTGTTCGTCAATGCGCGGGTCGCTGCCATAGGCGCTATCCCGAGCGTCGGACAAGTCGCGCGTGGGCGGAGGACCGTAGCGCCCTGCAAACCAAGAGGACGTCGAAAAGCATTCTTCGGCGAATGGCGAGAGGTAGAAGTATTCGCCGCGGATCAACTTTGTCCAGGCAACAAGATCGAAGGTCCAGCAATTGTGGAAGCTGAGACGACGACCGTCCTGGTTGGTGACGGCGATCAGATCGAGGTCAATGATCTGGGATGGCTCGACATCAGGCTCAGGTGATTGAATGATGAGGCCGCTCGGCGTTTGGGTGCGCCACTTCGTCAGTTTGGTCCGGCCTGAACTGCTGACGTGCCGAGCGCGACCGCGATCTTCGCCTTGGCCAGAAGCAGACTCAGGCAACATCGGCATACCACGCCGGCTCGCTTGGCGAGGATCCGCAGATCTGACGCCTTCGAAAGTCTGGATACCGTGCTGGCGGCAATGCGGCCGCATGCTGGACAACGATGGCGATAGGGACTTGGACTATTTCTGCCGCAGCGCGCGGGCGAGCTGATCTTCCAGCGGCTTGCGCAGGTAGGCGAGCGCCGTCCGCACGCCGTTCTGGATGAAGGCTTCAACCGGCATGCCGGGCACCAGCGCCTTGCCGTCGAGCTTGGCGAGTTCGCTCGCGTCGAGGCTGATGCGGGCGACGCAGTAAGCCGCGCCGGATTGCGGGTCTTTGGTCAGGTCGGCGGCGATCCGCGTCAGCGTGCCGTCGAGCTCGGGGGTCACCGCGGCGTCGAACGCGCTGAAGCGCAGCTTGGCGGATTGCCCGACCTTGAGCCGGTCGATCATTTGCGGATCGACCCGGGCCTCGACCACAAGCGAATCCTTCGGCACGATGAGCATCAGCTGTTCGCCCGCGGTGATCACGCCACCGACGGTGAAGACCGATTTCTGGTGGATCAGACCGTCCTGCGGCGCGCGCAATACCACGCGATCGAGCTGGTCCATCGCGGCGATGCGGCGTTCGCCGAGATCGGCAAGCTTGGTCTCGACGTCGCGCAGTTCGGTCGCGACCTCGCGGCGCTGGTCCTGGACCAGCTGGATGATTTGAAGTTCGGTTTCGGTGATCCGGCCCTTGGCGCGCGCGATCTCGGCGATCAGCTGGCCTTCCTCGCCGGTCAGGCGGGAGGCCTCGCGCTCGAGCGCAGTGAGGCGCGCATAGGGCACCAGGCGCTTTTCGTACAGCTGGCGGACGCCCTCCAGCTCGGTGTCGATCCAGCGGATCTGTTCGCGCTTCGAAGCGATCTGCGCCTCCAGGCCGCGGATCTCGTCCGCGATCTGCGCCTTGCGTTCGCGCAGCTGCGATTGCTGGCCGCTGATTGCCTCGCGCCGCCGGGCGAACAGCGTGGTCTCGCCCTCGATCATCTCCGCGATCCCGGCGACGGCGCGGCGGGCGGCGATCTCGCCGGGCAGCGCCACCGCGTCGCGGCCGTTTTGCTCGGACTGCAGCCGGGCACGACGCACCCCTAGCTGGTTGAGCTGGTTTTCGATCAGCGCAAGGTTGGCGCGCGACAGCGTCTCGTCGAGGCGGACCAGCACGTCGCCGGCGCGAACCTGATCGCCGTCGTTGACGTAGATGTCGGCGACCACGCCGCCGGTCGGGTGCTGAACCCGGCGGACGTTGCTGTCGACCACCACCTGTGCCGGTGCGATCACGGCGCTGGCGAGCGGCGCGGTCATCGCCCAAACGCCAGCGGTGGACACCACGATCGCCAGCGTGCCGATTCCGAGTCCGGTGGCGCGCCGGATATCGCGAAACGGATCATTGCGGCGAGCTTCGGGCGTGCGGGGTGCGGTCATATGGAGGTCCTCAACTGGCGGCGGCGGCCGGAACCGGGCGCGCATCGGGCACCGCCTGCAGCGCCGCTCCGCCCGGCGCCGGATGAGCGGCGAGCGATTTGCGCAGCACTTCGTCTTTCGGGCCGAACGCCTGCACCTGGCCGGTCGCCAGCGTCAGCACGAGATCGACCGCGGCGAGCGCCGCCGGTCGATGCGCGATGATGATGGCAATGCCGCCGCGAGCCCGGACGCGCCGGATGGCGTCGGTCAGCGCGGCGTCGCCTTCGGCATCCAGACTGGCGTTCGGCTCGTCGAGCACCACCATGAACGGATCCTTGTAGAGCGCGCGCGCCAACGCGATCCGCTGCCGCTGGCCGCCCGACAGGGTGGCGCCGGCTTCGCCGATCCGCATCTCGAACCCCTTCGGCAGCTTCAGGATCATCTCATAGGCGCCGGCGGCCTTCGCCGCGGCGATCACCGCCGCCTCGTCGATCTCCGGGTCGAAGCGTGCGATGTTCTCCGCCACCGTTCCGTCGAACAATTCGACGTCCTGCGGCAGATAGCCGATCATGCCGCCACGAAGTTCTGCCGGCCACTGGTCGAGGGTGGCCCCATCAAGGCGGATCTCGCCGCGTGCGATCGGCCAGATCCCGACCAGCGCCCGCGCCAGCGTCGATTTGCCGGCGGCTGACGGGCCAATGATGCCGACCGCCTGGCCGGCTTCAAGTGCGAACGACGCATTGTGCACGATCGCGGTGGTGCCGCCGGGGGCGGCGATCGTTACCTGCTCGACCGTGAGCCGATGGACGGCGCGTTCGGGCGCGACGTCGGGATTCGGGGCGTGGCCGTCGCGCAGGGCGGCGCGGAGCCGTTGGCCCGCCTGTCGCGCGCCGAGGAATGGACGCCAGATGGAGATCGCCAGTTCCACCGGCGCGAGCGCGCGGCTGCCCATGATCGACGCGGCGATCATCACGCCGCCGCTGGCCTGCCCCTCGATCACCAGATAGGCGCCGAGGCCGAGCAGCGCCGATTGCAGCATGAAGCGCAGCGTCTTCGACAACGCGCCGAGCGATCCGGCGATATCGGCGTTGCGCTGCTGGGCGGCGACGAGATCGTCGTTGGCGGCCCCCATCCGGTCGATCAACCGCTGCTCCATCCCCAGCGCTGCCACGATTTCGGCGTTGCGCCGACCGGCTTCAAGCTGGACGCCGCGGATTGCGCCGGCACGCGACGCGTCCCGGGTCGGCGCCCGCGTCAGCACCTCGGTGAGCAGCGCGATCCCGAACAGCAGCACCGCGCCCGCGACCAGGGTCCAGCCGAGATAAGGATGCAAGAGAAAGCAGCCGGCGAGATACAGCGGCATCCACGGCAAGTCGAACAAGGTCGTCGGGCCGAGCCCGGAAAGGAACGACCGGACCGAGTCCAGATCATGTGACAATTGCAGGCCGCGATTCGCGCCGCCGCCGCGTAGCGGCCCGCGCAGGATGTTGCAGACGACCGGTTGCCACAGCGCGGCGTGCAGTGCCGATCCGATCCGGGTTAGAATACGCTGACGCAGCAGGTCGAACAGCCCTTGCATCGCATACGCCGCCGCCACCGCGATCGACAGCGCGATCAAGGTCGGAATGCTGTGCGATGGAATGACCCGGTCGTACACCTGCAGCATGTAGATAGAGCCGGTGAGCATCAGCAGATTGAGCACCGCCGAGAACAGTCCCACCGTCAGAAAGGCCGTTTTGCAGGAGGCGATCGCGGCCGAGGCGAGATCGCCGGACGCGGGAGTCGACGCGGAGGACGTTGTTGCGGTCATGATACTCAATTCAAAACGACGTCGGACCGTCACGGTCGGATGCGGTCGGCGTTCGTTAGCGAGGTTCAACGTCAGGCGCATGACAAAGCGCGGTGCGCGAAAACGCGGGCCGGCGGCAACGAGGCCGCGACACCCTGCGACGAAACGCCGCCTGTTCGGATGTTGGGCCGCGCAGGTCGCCAATCGAAACCTGGCGTGGTCACCTCTCGCGGCTGATCGAGCTGTAGCGCGATGACTCATTGGCGATTGCTGCCGGCCGAGAGGTCGAGCGCGCCGCCTGTCGCAAGACGAGTCGTTGGTTCGCTCGGCGTCCGCAGGACTTTCGTGTCGCGACTTCACCGGCCCGTTAAGAAGCAGTCACCGATCTGTTGTGGTCGGCGTTCTATCAACGCGCATTAACGATCCGTTAACCATCGGCCGTCTGGACCGTGCCCTTACGCATGCCGTGAGGTGGCGATCCGCGACGTCTTCTCTCAAGCGCTGGAGTGGCGATACATGTCGACGACCCCTCATGTCCTGGCGAACGGCGATTTCCTGCAGGATTGGTCCAATACTGGCCTTATCACGACCAACGATGATTGGTCGGGGGTCGCATCGATCGTCGGCTATCTCGGCAACGATGTCGTTTCGGCCACCGGGGTGGACGCGCGTACGGCTACCGGATCGTCGTCAGGAGATGTCGACGTCGTCGCCAACCAGACCAACACCGCCATCACCAACGGCGGTGTGGCCGAATTCCAGAGCGCCAACCCGACGGTGGCGCTGAACGGCTCAAACAGTGCGGATGCCCCGAGCCTCGTGATCCACCTCGACGCCACCGGCCGCAAAGATGTCCGGCTGAGCTTCAACGCACGCGACCTCGACGCCAGCACGGACGACTCGGCGCAGCAGATCAACGTGCAGTACCGGCTCGGTTCGAGCGGGGCGTGGACCAACGTTCCAAGCGGTTACGCCGCCGACGTCACCACCGGCGGTAGCGCGACCCAGGTGACGCCGTTCGATCTGCTGCTGCCTGCCGCCGTCGACGGCCACAACGACATCCAGGTTCGCATTCTCACCACCAACGCCGTCGGCAATGACGAGTGGGTCGGTATCGACGACATCCGCGTCACCAGTTCGTCCGAATCGTCGATCGAAGTGCAGCACGTCGCCTTCGCGCCGGATTCGCTCACGGTGTCGCATGACGAAGGTAACAGCGGTCCGACCGTCTATCAGTTCACCGTCGAGCGCAGCGGCGGCACCACGGGCGACGTCGCGTTCTCGGGAACGATCGCTTCGGCACAGACCGATGCGGCCGACTACGTCGGCGGCAAGCCGGTCAGCTTCAACGGCAGCATCGCGGCGGGAGAGACCTCCGCGGTCGTGACCGTTACCGTCGCCGGCGACACCGACAATGAGGCGAACGAGAACTTCACACTGACGCTGCAGGACGTTTCCAATTCGGCGGCCGTGACCACCACGATCGGCAGCGCCGCGACGGCGACCGGCACCATCGCCAACGACGACGTCGGCATTACCAAGATCAGCACGATTCAGGGCAGCGGAGCCAGCAGCGCCATGGTCGGCCAGACTGTGACCGTCGAAGCCATCGTGGTCGGCGACTTCCAGAACGGCGATGCCGATGCCAACCGCAATCTCAATGGCTTCTATCTCCAGGAGGAGACCACCGATTCCGACGGCAACGTGCTGACCTCCGAGGCGATATTCGTCTACGGCGGCGCCACCGATGTCCAGATCGGCGACCGGGTCCGCGTCACCGGCTCGATCAGCGAATATTTCGGCCTGACCGAGCTCACTGCCAGCAACATTTCGGTCGTCCAGGCCGGCGCGGTGGCCGACGTCGACGCGATGGCGGTGCAGATCGACCTGCCGTCGGTGGGCACCACGCTGAGCCAGGACGGTGACTACCAGCCCGATCTTGAAGCCTATGAAGGCATGCTGGTCACGATTCCGCAGACCCTGACCGTCACCGAGCAGTACAATCTCGACCGGTTCAATGAGATCAAGCTGGCGGCGGGCGAACGGCCCGAACAGTTCACGCAGGAGAACGCGCCCGACGCCGCCGCCTACCAGGCGTATCTGGCCGAGCTCGGTGCCCGCACCATCACCTATGACGATGGCCTGAACGTCCAGAACGCCGCGATCAACACCCTCGACGGTTTCGATCCGAACGACAACCCGTCCGCTACGCCGAACTACGGCACCGCCGATGCGGTCCGGATGGGTGACACCGTCACCGGCCTGACTGGCGTGCTCGACTATCAATGGGCCGGCAACTCCGCCTCGGGGGCGACCTGGCGGATCCGCTCGGTCGAAGATGGCGCCAACACCTTCGGAGCCGGCGACAATCCGCGCACCGATGCGCCGGAAGACGTCGGTGGCCGCCTGAAGGTGGCGAGCTTCAACGTGCTGAACTACTTCACCACGCTGGACAATGGCGGCACCACCGCGATCGGCGAAGCGCCGCGCGGCGCCGACAACGCCGCGGAGTTCGCGCGTCAGACCGAGAAGCTGGTCGCGACCATCCTCGACATGGACGTCGACGTGCTGGCGCTGACCGAGCTGGAGAACGACTTCTCCGCTGCATCCTCCGGCAACGCGATCAAGTATCTGCTCGAACAGCTCAATGCCGTGGCTGGGGCCGGTACCTATGCCTGGGTCGACCCCGGCCAGCAGTTCGTTGGCGGCGACGCCATCGCGGTCGGCTTCATCTACGACACCACCGCGGTGAAGATCGCCGACGGTACGACTATCGAGATCCTCAACGACGCCGATCTGCCCGGCCTCGGCCTCGGCGGCCTGCTCGGGCAGAGCACGGTCGGCGCGGTGTTCGACGGCGAGAACACCAGCCGCAACGCGATCGCGGTGACCTTCGAGGAGCTTGCGACCGGCGAAACCTTCACGGCGATCGCTAACCATCTCAAGTCCAAGAGCGGTACCGGCTCCGGCGCCGATTCCGATCAGGGTGACGGTCAGGGCAATTGGCAGAACCAGCGCGAGCTGGCCGCCACCGCGCTGACCGCGTGGGCTGCGAGCGATCCGACCGGCTCGGGCGATCCGGACGTGATGCTGCTCGGCGACTTCAACGGCTACGCCAAGGAGCAGTCGACCGCGCTCATCGAGGGCGCGGGCTATGAGAATCTGCACGGCCGCGAGGACGACGCTTATTCCTATGTGTTCGACGGCCAGACCGGCACGCTCGACTATGCCTTCGCCAACGCCAGCCTCGGCGCGCAGGTGTCCGATGTGACCACCTGGCACATCAACGCCGACGAGGCCGACGCGCTCGACTACAACACCGACTACGGCCGCGACACCTCGATCTTCGACGGCGACTCCTCGATCCGGGTGTCCGACCACGATCCGGTGATCGTAGGCCTCAATCTCGGGGAGCAGGAGCCGACCCCGGCTTACACGCTGCAAATCCTGCATGCATCGGACTTCGAGGCGGGCCTGAACGCAGTCGATCGCGCCGGCAACTTCGCGGCGATCGTCGACTATCTCGAGGAGACCTACGACAACTCGATCACGCTGTCGTCGGGCGACAATTTCATTCCCAGCCCGTTCTTCAGCGCCGGCAGCGACGGCTCGCTGAAGGAGGTCTACGAAACCGCGCTGGAGACCTACTACGGCCTCGCTGCTGGGACGCTGAACATCTCGCCCGGCTTCGGCACCGCCGACATGGCGATGCTGAACATCATCGGCGTGCAGGCCTCGGCGATCGGCAATCACGAATTCGACGCCGGCACCAAGGCGTTCGCCGACATCATCAAGCAGACCGCCGGCTATCCCGGCGCGCAGTTCCCGTACCTCGCGGCCAATCTGGACTTCTCGGCCGATGCCAATCTCGCCTCGGTCTACACTGGCACGATCCAGGATGCCGACGCCTACACCGGCTTCCCGCCGGAGGCCGGTATCGGCAAGAAGATCGCGCCAGCCACGGTCATCGAGGAGAACGGCGAAAAGATCGGCGTGATCGGCGCGACGACGCAGATCGTGCAGAGCATCTCCTCGACCGGCGGCGTCGAAGTGATCGGCGACAATGTCGATGACATGGCGGCGCTGGCGGCAATCCTGCAGCCGACTATCGACGGTCTGCTGGCCCAGGGCATCAACAAGATCATCCTGGTCAGCCATCTGCAGCAGCTCGCGCTCGAAAAAGCGCTGGCGCCCCTGCTGCACGGCGTCGACGTCATCGTCGCCGGCGGCTCGCACACGCTATGGCGGACGAGACCGACGCGCTCCGTCGCCGGCGACACCGCTGCCGACACCTATCCGATCGTCACCGCGAACGCAGACGGCAAAACCACGCTGATCGTCAACACCTCCGGCGAATACTCCTATGTCGGACGACTGGTGGTCGATTTCGATGCTGAAGGCAACGTGATCTACACCGCCAACACGGCGGTCAACGGCGCCTACGCCAGCACGGAAGAGGTGGTCGCCTCGCTGTACGACGGCAACACCACGGTCGATGTCGACGATGACGGCGACGTAGATGCCGACGACGCCGATCCGTTTGCCGACGGCGGCCGCGGCGATCTGGTCAACGACATCGCCCAGGCGGTGGGTGGCATCATCGACGTGCAGGACGGCAACACTTTCGGCAAGACGGACGTCTATCTCGAGGGCCGTCGCAGCGAGGCGCGCACCGAGGAGACCAACCTCGGCGACCTCTCCGCCGATGCGAACCTGTGGTACGCCCAGAAGGTCGACCCGACCGTGCTGGTTTCGATCAAGAACGGCGGCGGCATCCGCGACTCGATCGGCTACGTTTATGCGGTCGGCGGCGAAGCGGTGGAGAGCCCGCCGCTGGCAAACACCAGCGTCGGCAAGGAAGCGGGCGAGGTGTCGCAGCTCGATATCGCCAACTCGCTGCGCTTCAACAACGCGCTGTCGATGGTTACGGTGACCGCGGATCAGCTGCTCGAGGTGCTCGAGCACGCGGTGGCGGCGACCACCGCGACCGCGACGCCCGGCCAGTTCGCCCAGGTCGGCGGCATCGCGTTCTCGTTCGACAAGGATTTGCCGGCCGGCAACCGCGTGCAGTCGGCAGCGCTGATCGATGACAACGGCAATCCGGTGCTGGCGCTGGTCGCGAACGGCGAACTGGTGGTCGATCCGGAGATGGCGATCCGGGTCGTGACCTTGAGCTTCCTGCTCACCGGCGGCGACGGCTATCCGTTCGCGAGCTTCATCGCGGCCAATCCCGCCTTTGCCAACGTCGTCAATCTGTCGCCGGACCTGGTTCCGGATGCGGGGCAGGAGGCGAACTTCGCCGCCGAAGGCACCGAGCAGGATGCCTTCGCCGAATACATGGCGGCGAACTACTCCGACACGCCCTACGACGTCGCCGACACCGACCGGGCGCACGACGAGCGCATCCAGAACCTCGACTATCGTCAAGACACGGTGCTCGAAACCGAGGCGCTGGTGCTGGTCGGCGACGACGGTGACAACGAACTCACCGGCGCGCTCGGTGACGACGTCCTCAACGGCCTCGGAGGCGACGACGTCCTCGCCGGGCTCGGTGGCGACGACCAGCTCGATGGCGGCGAAGGCGATGATACCCTGTCCGGCGGCGACGGCGACGATACGCTGCTTGGCGGTGCAGGCGATGACACGCTCGACGGTGGCGCTGATGACGACCGGCTGGCGGGCGGCGACGGTGACGACACCCTGACCGGCGGCGAAGGCGACGACGTCCTGGTCGGCGGCGAAGGCTACGACACCTTGCAAGGTGGCGACGGCAACGACGAGCTGGTGGCTGGCGCCGGCGACACTGCTGAAGCCGGTGAAGGCGACGACCTCATCATCGTCTCCACCGACGATCCCGCGCCGAGTTTGATCGACGGCGGCGCGGGCAACGACACCGTCAAGCTGATCGGCGGCGGCACGGCGGAACTGATCGCCACGCTCAATGTCGAGAACCTGCTGGTGGCCGCAGGCGCCTGGTCGGTGGCCGGATCGGCATCGTACGACGATGTGACGATCCAGGGCGACGCGACGCTGGCTTCGAGCCTCGTTGTGGACAACAACGACCACGTCGCCATCGAGGCCGGCGGCGCGCTCTCGGTGTCCGGCAACGCGATCGTCTGGCAGGGCGGTGGCAACGCGGTCATCGACAATGCCGGCGAGATCTCAGGTTCGACCCGTGCGCTCACCACCACGGCGGGGGCGACCGGCTCGGTGACCCTCAACAACCAGGCCGGCGGCGTCGTCCGCGGCGCGCTGACCCCGGAACGGGCCGGTCACGCCGACGCGACCATCACCGTCAACAACGCCGGCGTGATCGAAGCGAACGGCCGCGTCCTCGATTTCCGTACCTTCGACAACAACGGCGCGTCGGCGGTGATCAACAACCTTGCCGGGGGCGTTATCCGCCAACATGGCAGCGATACCGACGTGATCCGCCCGGGCACCGACGGCGTCGTCAACAACTGGGGGACGATCACGACGGATCCGACGTTCGTGGGAGGAGGCGACCTGATCGACTTCCAGAGCGACACCGGCGGCAAGGTCAACAACTATGCCGGCGGCTGGTTGGAGGCTTCGCGTCATGCCGTCACCGGTGACAATGCCGTCACCGTCATCAACAGCGGCACGATGATCGGCCGCAACGGGTCCGCCGTGAACCTGGACACCGACGGGTCGCTCGCGCAGAAGGCCTTCATCACCAACCATGGGGTGATGGAAGGCCGCTCCGCCGAACTGGCCGACTCCGATGGCGACGCCATCGACGTCGACGGCTTGGTGCAGGTGTTGAACTATGGCCGAATTGCCGGCCTCGGTGCCGAGGGCTATCACGACGGCGAACCGAACGTGTCCGAAGCGATCGCGATCGGCGGCGGCGAGATCGTCAACAGCGCCACCGGCGAGATCTACGGCTACGGCCGGGCGATCCAGGTCGACAACTCCAGCAACAGCAACGCATTGGGGGCGACGACCATCGTCAATGACGGTCTGATCCAGGGCGACGGCCACGGACCGGAAGGGGTTTCGCCGGCGGACGCTGCCCGGTTCGACCTCCGCGGCAACGAGGCGATCAACCTCGTCGGCGACTACGAGGACTTCGTCGGCAACAACAGCACCGGCCGGATCGTCGGTGGCATCTCGATGGGCGGCGGCCGCGACACCCTCAATAACTCGGGGTCGATCGTTGCGACGGGCGGTTCGGCGATCGACATGGGCGCCGGCAACGACCAGGTCAACCTCTACGTCGGCGCCACGGTGACCGGCACGATCCTGCTCGGCGTCGGCGACGACGTCGCGCTCTCGACATCTGCGGGCGGCTTCGTCATCGATGGTGGCGATGGCAGCGACACCATCGCCATGGACTACGCTTATGGCGGCGATGACGTCCTGTTCGGCGGCGCGGGCAACGACTACATCTACGCCGGCGCCGGCAATGACCAAGTCGATGGCGGTGCCGACAACGACACGTTGTTCGGCAATGACGGCGGCGATCTGATCAAGGGCGCAGCGGGTGACGACATCATCGACGGCGGCGCCGGCACCGACACCGCGACCGTCTCCGGCGCGATTGCCGGATACGCGATGACGCTCAATGCCGACGGCTCGATCAACATCGCTGATCAGGTCGGCACCGACGGCACCGACACGCTCAGCAACATCGAGGAACTCGGCTTCGCCGACGGCACCTGGAAGCTGCGCATCGGAACCGGCGGCAGCGATACGATCGTCGGCGGCCTCGGCAACGATCTGGTGTTCGGCAGCGCCGGCGACGACACCTTCATCGGCGGCAATGGTCTGGATCGTTACGACGGCGGCGACGGCGTCGACACCATCGATTACAGTCAAATCCTGTTCAAGCTGACGATCGACCTCGACTCCGGGCTGGCCTACTATCCGGGCTATCTCCCGGGCGCCGACCATCTCGCCGGGATCGAGAACGCGGTAGGCACGGCGTTCGGCGACACGCTGATCGGCTCGGCCGGAGCCAACACCCTGAACGGCGGCCTCGGCGACGACCTGCTGATCGGCGGCGCCGGTAACGACGTGCTGCTCGGTGGCTTCGGCGACGACGTACTCCGAGGCGGTGCTGGTGACGACACCATCGACGGCGGCTGCGGTCAGGATCTGCTGGATCTGTCCGACGCCACCGGTGCGGTCACGATCAACCTGGCGTCCGGCACCGCGACCGGCGCAGGCATCGGCACCGACCACTTCAGCGGCATCGAGGGCTTCGTGCTCGGCGCCGGTGCAGACCATCTTACAGGCGGCAGCGGCGCCGATATGTTCGATGGCGGAGCCGGCAACGACGTCATCGCCGGTGGTGCCGGCAATGACACGCTGCGCGGCGGCGACGGCGACGACAGCGTCGACGGTGGCTCCGGCAACGACGTAATCGAGGGTGGCGTCGGCAAGGACACGTTGAAGGGCGGTTCGGGTGTCGACGCCATCTCCGGCGGCGACGGCGACGACACCATCGATGGCGGCTCCGAGAACGACATGCTGAATGGTGGTGCCGGCAACGACACCGTCAAGGGTGGCTCGGGTGCCGACATCCTCGCAGGCGATGCCGGCAACGACATCCTGTCCGGCGGCTCGGGTGCCGACGTGTTCATGTTCGCCGCCGGCTTCGGCAAGGACACCGTCACCGACTTCGCCACCACCGGTGCCTCGGCCGACGTGCTGCAATTCTCAAGCAGCCTGTTCTCCGACTTCGCCGAAGTGATGTCGCACACCACGCAGGTCGGCAACAACGTCGTCGTGACGCTCGATGCCGACAACACCGTGACGCTGGCCAATCTGCAGATGGCCTCGCTCGCGGCAGACGACTTCCGCTTCGTCTGATCCATTGCGGGTTGAACCGGACCACGGAACGCAAGAGCGTTCCGTGGTTCCTCGCGAAAAGCGCCCCGACACTTCGCCGGTGGGGCAGGAGAGGATTGTCGTCTAAATTCAGATTGCGCGAAATTCTGCCGTCCAATCGCGCGTCCCATTCAGAACAGTGTCCGTGAGCTCGAAGGTGTCGTCCGCGTGTTGCATCCGCGATCGGGCCGGATTGGCCATGTGTTTGAGCGGCAACGCTCGAGGTTAGTCTTGGCATCCTGCCGTGGCCGTGGACGGTGATGCGCGATCGCGAGATTCCGGGCGCTCAGGAACTTGCGACGGCATCTCGGGTTTTTGGGTGCGGGGCCCGCAATCGGTCAGGGGTGGAGGACGATGAGGGACAGCACGTCGGATATCGCCGACATCAGAGACGCCGTTCACTTGTGCATCGACATGCAGAACATCTTCGCTCCCGGCGGCCTTTGGGCGACGCCCTGGATGGAGCGTGTCCTGCCGACGATCGTTTCGGTCGTCTCGCGCAATCCGGCGAGAACGATGTTCACGCGCTTCATCGCCCCGCAGGATCCGGAGGATCGTCCGGGGCAGTGGCAGAGGTATTTTCGCCGCTGGCACCAGGCGACCCGCAGGCATCTGCCGCAGTCCGCCCTCGAGCTTGTGCCGTCCTTGAACGGCTTCGTTCCGCCGGCGGCCGTCATCGACAAGCCGGCCTATTCGGCCTTCAGCAATCCCGGTCTCGCGAGCCTGCTGGTCGAAAAGAAGATCGGTACCGTCGTGATATCAGGGGCGGAGACGGACGTCTGCGTGCTTTCGACGGTCCTGAGCGCCGTCGATCTCGGCTTCAGGGTCGTCATCGTCGAGGACGCGCTGTGCAGCTCGTCGGACGTCGGGCACGATGCGCTCATGACGATGTATCGCACCCGCTTTCACGGCCAAGTCGACCTGGTGACAGCGGAAGAGCTGGTCGAATTCTGGCGGGAGTAGGAAGCGAAGCGGGATACGATCCGCAAATCGCGAAGGCAATGCGCACCCTGTGCCCTTTGAGATGGGGCAAGCGACGGCGGTCTCGGCCGTCACCAAGGCTCGACGCGATGATCACGCCTTCGTTGCCCCGGAGCCGCCTCGTCACGGGACGCGACGCTCATCGCGTTGCTTCACCCTCGTTATGCCCAGCGTGCGATGCAATTCGCCTTGCCGCAGTTCTGGCGTTCTCGATGCCCTTGGGGAAACCGCTGCGGTTCGGATAGAGCTTGCGCCGTGCGTCGCGCGGCGGACGTCGCGGCTTGGTGTCCTGCGCGGCGCGGTAGTCGAGCATGGCGATGCCCCCGACCATCAGCAGTGCGAGCGCGATATTGCCCTTCTTGGGGTTGTCCGAGGTCAGCCCTGAGAGCAGCGCGGCGGCATCGAGGCCGTCGCCGCCGACGCGTGCCCACAGGCCGGCGTTCTTGTCCACCGAGAGCGACATGATCCCGGCCAGGATCTCGCGCACCCCGAAGGCGCGGACCAGGGTCTCATGACCTTCCATGCCGAGCGTGCGCGTGACGCGCCTTGGCGCGAACAACTCGACGACGCCAAGTCCGATGCTGAACCAGCCGAGTGCGCGCGCGAGCTGGTCCGCGGGCTGCTTCAGGCTCGGTCCACCCTCGACGATCCTCGGGTCGCCCTTGGTGCGTACGATATTGGAGAAATGAAACATTGGTCTTGCTCCTCAGGGCTTCAGCACGACCTTGACGCAGGAATCGCGCTTGTCGCGGAACACCTGGTACATCTCGGGGCCCTGGCTGAGCGGCACGGTGTGGGTGATGACGAACGACGGATCGATCTCGCCCTCTTCGATGCGGCGGAGCAGGTCGTCGGTCCAGCGGTTGACGTGGGTCTGGCCGGTCCGCATCGTCAGGCCCTTGTTCATGAAGGCGCCCATCGGCATCTTGTCGGAGAGCCCGCTATAGACGCCGGCGACGGAGATGATGCCGCCGGGCCGGCAGACATAGATCATCTCGCGCAGCACGTGCGGCCGGTCGCTTTCCAGCATCACCATCTGCTTGGCGCGGTCGAGCACCGTGTCGGGCTGGGACGCCATCACGTGAGCCTCCATGCCGGCGCAGTCGATGCACTTTTCGGGGCCCTTGCCGTCGGTGAGCTCGTTCAGCCGTTCCACCACGCTCTCGGTCTCGAAATTGATCGTGGTGGCGCCGCCGGCCTCGGCCATGCTGAGCCGCTCGGGCAGGCAGTCGATCGCGATCACCTGGTTGGCGCCGAGCAGGATGGCGCTGCGGATCGCCATCTGCCCGACCGGGCCACAGCCCCAGATCGCGACCGTGTCGGTCGGCTCGATGTCGCATTGCACGGCGGCCTGCCAGCCGGTCGGGAAGATGTCGCTGAGGAATAGCAATTGCTCGTCGGGGATACCGGCGGGCACCTTGATGTGGGTGGCGTCGGCAAAGGGGACGCGCAGATACTCAGCCTGGCCGCCGGGATAGCCGCCGGTCAGATGCGTATAGCCGAACAGGCCAGCCGTCGTGTGTCCGAAGGCCTTGTCGGCCAGATGACGCTTGCGGTTGGTGGTCTCGCACACCGAAAAATTGCCGCGCTTGCACTGATCGCATTCGCCGCAAATGATCGTGAATGGCACGACGATGCGGTCGCCCTTCTTCAGCTTGCCGTCGACGCCCGAGCCGACCTCGACCACTTCGCCCATGGTCTCGTGGCCCATGATGTCGCCGGGCAGCATGCCGGGAATGAAATTGTGGAAGAGATGAAGGTCGGAGCCGCAGATGGCGCAGCTCGTGACCTTGATGATGGCGTCGCGCGGATTCTGGATCTCCGGATCGGTGACGGTGTCGCACCGGATGTCCTCCTTGCCGTGCCAGACCAGCGCCTTCATCTTCCGTACTCCCGGTTGAACCACGTGCCATCTAAGTCCAGGAATGAACGATGGTTGCTACCGCCCCGCGCAAATTCTTCGCGCTGCGCAAATAGGAACGAGGGAGCAGGGCAGCGATTGAGCGTCATCACCTCAATTCCAAGGATGTGCGCATGCCCGCCAATCAACTCGCCGTCGTCACAGGCGCCTCCACCGGTATCGGCCTGGAACTCGCCAGGTGCTGCGCCCAGGCAGGTTTCAACCTCGTCATCGCGGCGGACGAGCCCCAGATCGAAAGGGTAGCCGTCGATCTGCGCCGGCTCGGCGGCAGCGTGGAGCCGGTCGAGGCCGACCTCGCCACCACCGAGGGGGTCGACAAGCTCTGTGCCGCCATCGCCGACCGGCCGATCGATGCGCTGCTGGCCAATGCCGGCATCGGTCTCGGCCGGGCCTTCCTCGACCAGGACTTCGCCAGGGTGAGACGCCTCATCGATACCAACATCACCGGCACGCTGTATCTGATCCACCGCGTCGGCAACGAGATGCTTCGCCGCAATGCGGGCCGGATCCTGATCACCGGCTCGATCGCGGGGTTCATGCCGGGCAGTTTCCAGGCCGCCTATAACGCCAGCAAGGCGTTCCTGGATTCATTCTCGTTTGCGCTGCGCGAGGAGCTGCGCGACAGCGGTGTCACCGTCACCTGCCTGATGCCGGGTGCGACCGAGACCGAGTTCTTCCGCCGTGCCGGCATGATGGACACCAGAGTCGGTACCGAAAAGAAGGACAGCGCCTACGACGTCGCCAAGGCCGGGTTCGATGCAATGCTGCGCGGGGAGTCCGACATCGTCACCGGGCTGAAGAACAAGATCCAGACGACGGTCGCCAACGTCACGCCGAACGAGACGCTGGCCAAGCAGCACCGCAAGATGGCCGAGCCGGGCACCGCGCGGTCGTAGCGGCGCCGGCGCAATCTCGCGGAGCGGCGCGAGCCGTCTGGCGGACGGACAAAGGAGATCGCCGATTCACACAGCCTCATGCACAGCGGTCGCAGAGCGTTTCTGGGCAAGTGACGTCTTTTGAGTAACTTACGTGGCGCCGGACGGAAGTTTTTCGGCGAGCCGAGCAACCGTTCCGCGTCAGGAACGTTGGACGCACGCCAGCGCGATTTTGCCTGGCATCATCAACATGTGAACGCAACGGCGCGCTCCACTGACTGACAGGGATACGCCGACGATGATGCGGCGTCGGGTCAAGCATGAGGATACCTTGGAGGCGCGGCTGGCTGCCGAAGCGGAGCGGCTGCGCGAAGAGGCCAAGTCGCTCCCGCCCGGCGCGGCGCGCGACGAGATGCTGCGCAAGGCGCGCCAGGCCGAGACGGGATCTCAGATGAGCGAATGGCTGCGATCGCCGGGCTTGCAGCCGCCCAATTAGCCGCTGCAGCGTGCAGCCGTTAGGCTGCACGCGCCGGGAACGGGTCAGATGTCGGCGCGTACCGATGCGCTGGTGTCGTGGGCAGAAACCGGAAAAATGAGCACCACGTCCATCGTTCCCCGTTGCGTCCGGTTGTCACCCGGCGGTGCGGGAAATCAACGCCGCTTCGCCGCTTTGGTTCGCCGGTTATAGGGCGAGCGGTTGACGGGTCTCAGCGAAATCCCTTCGCGTTGCGCCTTGCTGCGGATGGCCGCGACCGGCCGCTGAAGCTTGATGCTCATCACGCCGGTCGGCGTGTTACCTTTCGCGAGCTGCTTCAGCTTGCTCAGGTCCGCCGGCGTCCAGGGCTGGCGCGCGCGGCGCTTATACGCGGGATTGGCCTTGCGCGGTCCCTTGCGGCCGATCGGCGAGCCCGGCCGTTTCCATGCTGCTTTTGCCATGATGATCCTCCTTCAAGTCGTTCTTGAACATGCGAATCGGCATTTCGGTTCCGGCGCAGTGCGGCGACGATGGCCGCGCGCCCGTCTGCCGCGCAAAATTGCGTGGCGTTAACTTATTGAAATGCCGGAACCGCGAGTTGCGGCGGAAGCTACAAAGGCGCTTCCGGAACCGGGCCGCCCCAACCGGTAGCGACTTGACTGACGAGCGGCTTGACGAGCGGCTTTGGGCCCCGGCGCCCAACCTCCCGTCGGGGCCAGCTTTCTTCCATCCAGATCCAACGTGAAAAGCCATGACCGCCAAACGTAACCGCAGGAAACAGACCCAATCGCTCCAGGAGCGGTTGGCCGCCTTCGCCGAAAGCAGCCGCGAGCGCGCGCGCAGCCTGCCACCCGGCCGGGAACGCGAGATGCTGCTGCGACGCGCCAAGCAGAACGAGGTGACCTCGAACCTGACAGAGTGGCTGAGCGCACCTGTCTCCCCAAGACGAGGACAGTCGTAATGGGGAGCATCAAGCATTACCGCGCGTTTCAGATCGATCCGCACGGCCACGTGTTCGGATGCATCAATCTGGTCTGCGACGATGACGAGCAGGCCAAGCGCGAAGCGGCCGCGCTCGTGCTGGCCCACCGCATCGAGCTGTGGCGGCTCGACCGGCGGATCGCGAAATTCGATCTGCCGCGGGAGGCTGCTCGGCAGTAGAGCTGTGGGAACCGCGCGCTGCGCGGCGGGTTGGTCGATGACCGACTTTGCCAGGAGCCAGCATGACGGAAGCCGACGTTCGCAAGGGAATGCCGCCCGTCAAGCTGTCGCGCGAGGAGTTCGAGCGGCGTTACAAGGAGCAGTTCGTCGACCCTGCCTTTGCCCCGCTGCAACGTGAGCTCGATGCCATCACTGCTGCGGCCTGGGACGCCTATAGCCATTCGCGCAAGGCGCCGTTGACGCGGAAGGCGGGTGCAGGCTTCTCCGACCCGGACTACGATCTTGCCCTCGACTGGCTCGATGCGCGCGCAAAGATCCTGGAAGCGCAACGGCGCCACGACGATGCGGACGAGATGCCGCGCATTCTCGTCATCAACGGCTCGGCGCGCAGCGAACACACCTGTCCCGGCGAGATGTCCAAGACCTGGCGGCTGGTCAAGCTGGCCGAGCCCGTCTTCATCGAGATGGGATATACCGTCGACATCCTCGATCTGTCGCGCCTCGCCTCGGAGTTCGGCAAGACCATTCATCCCTGCAAGTCCTGCGTCGGCACCGCCATGCCGCTCTGCCACTGGCCGTGCAGCTGCTATCCGAACCATTCACTGGGCCAGACCGGCGACTGGATGAACGAGATTTATCCGCTCTGGGTTGCCGCCCACGGCATCCTGATCGTGACGCCGGTGCACTGGTATCAGGTGCCCGCCGGGCTCAAGGCGATGATGGACCGCATGGTCTGCGCCGACGGCGGCAATCCCGATCCGACCTCGACCCACGGCAAGAACCCCACCGAAGCCAAGGCGATGGAGCTGAAGGGCTGGCCCTATCCGCGCCATCTCGCCGGCCGTCATTTCGGCGTCGTCGTTCACGGCGATGCGGTCGGCGCCGAGGGCGTGCGCCGGGCCTTGTCCGACTGGCTGACCGACATGCAGCTGATCTCGGCGGGGCGCTTCGCCGAGCTCGACGGTTATGTCGGCTACATGGAGCCATACGCCACCTCGCATCGCGATCTCGATGAGGACAGGGAATTCCAGCAGAAGGTGCAGAATGCGGCGCGCGCGCTGGGCAACGCGGTCCGGCTTGCAAGGAGCGGGCGCCTCGAGGAGCCCGGTACCGGTCTTGCGGACCCGAACCCGAAATGACGCCGCCGCTCGATTGCCTGATCGTCGGCGGCGGCCCGGCCGGGCTGATGGCCGCGATCTATCTCGCGCGGTTTCATCGCAATGTCTGCGTCGTGGACGCCGGCGCGAGCCGGGCGGCGCTGATCCCGCGCAGCCACAATGTCCCGGGTTTCGTCCACGGGCTGTCCGGCACGGAACTGATCAAACGGATGTCGGCCCAGCTGGACGAGCTCGCCGTCACGCGCGTGGACGCCGAGGTCACCGCCCTGCAGCGACACGATCAGGGTTTTCTGGCGAGCTGGAATGGCCGCACGCATGCGGTCGCCGCCGTCATTCTCGCCTGCGGCATCGTCGATACCCATCCGCCGTTCGACGAATGGCGCGCCGCCGTTGCGGATGGGCTGTTGCGCTACTGCCCCGTCTGCGACGCCTTCGAGGCGACCGGCCGCCGCATCGGCGTCATTGGCCCGCTCGCGCGTGCCGCAGGCAAGGCGCTGTTCCTGCGCGGCTATTCGCGCGACGTCACGCTGCTCGCAACGGAGGGGGATGACGATCAGGCGGCAACGTCACGATTGGCCGAGGCGGATGTGGAGGCCCTGTTCGCGCCCGATCTGCGTTTGCGGCGGAGAGGCGAGGGCGTCGAAGCCGTGTTCGCCGATGGCCGCACGGCGCAGTTCGACATGGTCTATCCCGCGATGGGTGCGGAGGTGCGCTCGCAGCTCGCGGTGTCGCTTGGCGCCGAACATACCGGGGAGGGCTATTTGAAGGTCGACGACCGTCAGCGTACGTCGATCGGTGGGCTCTACGGCATCGGCGACGTCGTCACCGACCTGCACCAGATCTCGGTCGCGTTCGGCCACGCCGCAATTGCCGCCTGCACGATCCACAACAGCCTGCCGCCGCGACTGGCCTGACGGCCCGCTGGCGGTGAGCCTCGCCATCGACCGGAGAAATCTGCGGCGAATGCGCCGAGGATTGCGAGCGGATCGGCGGCATGGACGAATGCGTCGCGATGTGTCGCTCATGCGCACAATCCTGCCGCGCGATGGTGGCCTGAGGAGATGTCCATGCTGGAAGAGAAGCTCAAGGAAGCCATCATCGACGAGTTGAAGCGCCAAGCCGCCGACCGGCCGCAAGCGCTGAAGGTCCAGGGCGCGGGAGACGCGAAGGGCTCGGAGGAGTTGACCGTCAATGGCAAGAGCGATCTTGGTGCGCTGGTCAAGGTGATCGCAGGATCGGTTGCCGGCGGGCCTTAGACTAGCGCCGGTCAACTGCAGCTCTCATGCAGTTCGGGCGGAACGCCGCAGGGACTTCGGCGGCTGACCGAATGCGCGGATGAAGGCTCTGCGCATCCGCTCGGGGTCGCGAAAGCCGGTGGCTTCAGCGACGCGCTCGATCGCTTCTCCGGAGGACTGCACGCGCTCCCGTGCCACCTCGACCCGCAAGCGCTCGACGGCCTTCGTTGGCGTGGATCCGGTCTCGGCGATGAAGGAGTGGACGAAATGCCGTGAACTCAGGCCTGCGCGCTCGGCAAGTGCCTCGACCGTGAGAGGCGCATCCAGATTCTCGCGCACCCATGAAAGAAGGTTGCCGAAGCGCCCGTTCGGCGTCTTCAGTTCGAGCAAGGTCGAGAATTGCGATTGTCCGCCGCTGCGGCGATGGTAAAGCACCAGCTGCCGAGCGGTCGCTTGCGAAATCTCTTCACCGTGGTCCTCGGCGATCATGGCGAGCGCCAGATCAATTCCTGCGGTGATTCCGGCCGATGTCCACACGCCGCCATCGCGGGTGAAGATCTGGTCCGGCTCGAGCCGGACTTTCGGGTAGCGTCCGATGAAGTCACGGGTGCAGGACCAATGCGTGGTCGCGCAACGACCGTCCAGGACTCCCGCCTCGGCGAGCAAATAGGCCCCCGAGCAGACGCTGGCCAGACGCACGCCGCGGCGCGCCAATCTCTGAATGAATGCGATCGTCGTCTTGCAGCGCGCCGCGTCCTCGACGCCTTCGCCACCTGCCACGAAAAGCGTCGTGACTGAGCTTGCCGATCGCAAGTTGCGCGCGAGCATCTCGGTGCCCGACGAACTGCGCACGGCGCCGGCCTTCGTGGCAACCGTTATCACACGCGGCGCATGCGGCGTGTGGCGTCTTGCGATTTCGAACACCGATATAGGGCCGGCGGCATCCAGCAACTGGAATTCGGGAAAGATCAGGAAGCCGATCATGAACGCGTCCAAAAATGAGGGAATTACGCCGTTTCCGCCCCCAAGGCCAACATGGCAGGCTGCCACCGTCAAGCGCGATGTCGAGGTTGGATATGTCGGGTCCGTTGCAGATCGGTCTTCTGGTTTTTCCCCGCGTTACCCAGCTCGATCTCACCGGTCCCGCCCAGGTCTTCTCCAGCCTGCCTGACGTGACGGTGCATCTGATCTGGAAACGCATCGAGCCCGTGCCGAGCGATTCCGTGATTGCGCTGACGCCGACCGTCACCTTCGCCGATTGCCCGCAACTCGACGTGATCTGCGTCCCGGGCGGCTATGGCACTGACGAACTGATGCTGGACCAGGAGGTGCTTGCGTTTCTGAAATCGCAGGCGCGGGGCGCGAAATACCTGACTTCGGTCTGCACGGGTTCGCTCGTTCTCGGTGCGGCCGGTCTCCTGAAAGGATATCGCGCGGCCACGCACTGGACGGCGACCGATGCATTGCCGCTCTTCGGAGCCGAGGTGTCGCGCGAGAGGGTCTGCATCGATCGGAATCGCATGACGGGCGGCGGCATCACCGCCGGAATCGACTTCGCGCTCACGCTGGTTTCGATGTTGAGAGGCCGCGCGGCTGCGGAAATGATCCAGCTGCGCATGGAGTACAATCCCGAACCGCCTTTCCGGGCCGGTTCGCCGGATACCGCGCCGGCTGCGATCGTTGCAGCGATGAAGGAGCGGGTCGCGCCCGCGCAGGCGAGGCGTCTGGAGTTCGTCAGGCGAGCCATTCATCAGGAGGGATAGTGCGGCGTTTCGGGGCGATCATCGCCGACAGTCGTCGCGGTGCCAGAGCGGAGGGGAAGATGGTTGATCACGCAGGGGTATTGCAGTCTTGGCACATCCGACTTTGCCGGTCGGCCTTCGCCATCATTCTGACGCTGGGTCCGGTCGCGCTCGCCGAACGGAGCCTGGCCGCCGATTTTTCCGGTGACGTTGTCCGGATCGGCATCATCAACGACCAGGCGGGACCATTGTCCGACCTTGCCGGACCTGGCTCCGTCGTCGCCGCGAAGATGGCGGTCCACGATTTTCAGAAGGTCGCGCCGGGTCTGAAGGTCGACATCGTCGTCGCCGACCATCAGAACAAGCCGGATATCGGCGCCCAGATCGTCCGCAAATGGTTCGACGTGGATGGCGTCGACATGGTGGCCGACGTTGGAAACTCAGCGGTCGCGCTCGCCATCCAGTCGATTGCGCGCGACAAGAACAGGATCGTCATCTACTCGGCGGTCGGGACCACCGAGATCGGCGGCAAGCAATGCTCGCGCACCGGTCTGATGTGGTTGCACGACAATTACAATCTGGTCGCCGGCTCGGTCCAAAAGCTGGTGTCGCAAGGATACGACAGCTGGTTCTTCATCGCGTCCGACTATGCGTTCGGGCGCAATATGGTCAAGTGTCTCAGCGCGTGCTCGCGGCGACTGGTGCCAAGTCGCTCGGCGCGGTCTTTCATCCGCTGGGAAATGCCGACTACAGCTCTTTCCTGCTCCAGGCCCAGGCTTCGAAGGCCAAAGTGGTCGCGTTCGCCAATGCTGGCGAACAGCTCGTGACCTCGATGAAGCAATGGAATGAGTTCGGAATGAATGCCGGGTCTCAGAAGGCCGTCGCCGAGCTCATGTTTCTGACCGATGTGCACGCCATGGGCGCCGATACGGCCAAGGGATTGACGACGGTTACCGCCTGGTACTGGGCGCTCAACGAGGCGACGCGGGCGTTCGCCCAGAGGTTCTACAAGCTTCACAACGCCATGCCGACCGCGCCGCAAGCCGCCGTCTATTCGGCCGTCCTGCAATACCTGAGGGCCGCGGCTGCTGCAGGGACGGATGAAACCAATGCTGTCCTGGAGCAGATTCGGTCAATGCCCGTAGACGACTTCTATGCGCCTGGCGCGCGGCTGCGCGCTGACAACAAGCTGGTGCACGATTTCTATCTCGTCGAGGTCAGGAAGCCTTCGGACGTGAAGACGCCCTGGGACTACTACGACGTTGTCGAGAGAATACCTGCCGAGGAAGCCTATCTCCCGTTGAGCCAGAGTGAATGCCCGCTGCTGAAGACCTCGCAAAACTAGCGCCGCGCCGGCCTTGCGCCCCTTAAGCGCGCCCCTTCAGCCATACTCCTCGCCGATGCCGTATTCCCGGTAGATCTCCAGCGGGTCGATTTCGGGAAACAGGCGGCATTTGGCCTGGGCGAGGTGCAGGCTCACCGCCGCCGGCTCCTTGCCGTTCGCGAGCAGCTTGCGGATGTCGTCCATATGCGCGTTCGGCTGGTGCTTCGGTGCGAGCTGCTCCAGCGCGACCAGGGCGGTTGCGAGCGCCTCGGTCAGAACCCACTCGTCGTGGCCCGTGATTCCCTTCTTCGGCATCGGCAGACCCCACATATGGCGGCGGCCGGCAGTTTACCGCGACTTCGGTCAAATCGCCATTGAGCCGTCGCGGGCAGTCCGATCGGCCATATTCCGGCCTGTGTTGTGGCCGCGTCTGGCTAAAAGGCGGCAAGTTTCGGGGCGATGGTATCTTTGTTGAAACAAACTTGGCGTAGACGGGCCGCTGCCGCATCCAGGCCGGCCGTTCCGGTCCGGGTCCCCCATCCCGAAATTTTGCAACACGATCGAGTTGCGCCCCGCAAAGGTTCGAGCCAGCATGGCCTTTCTTAGCTTCGTCTACCGCTTCCTCACCAATTTCGCGTTCATGGCGGTGGTCTATTTCAGCCTGAACTTCATGGAGAAGTATCCGAACCGGGCGATCCTGGCGATCCTGGTGCTGGTCTATGCCGGCATGCGCGCCGCTTCGACGCTGCGTGCGTTCTACTTCTTTCAGAAGATCGAGAAGCTGGAGGCTGAGACCAAGCGCCTGCAGGCCTCGATTAATGACGGTTCAGGCGGAGCCTCGACGCGCAGGCAGGTCGTCGCCGATGTGGCGCGTCTGCGGCGCGATGGCGAGCTCAAGTCCTATATGGACCTGTTCTTCCTGGCGCTGATCGTGCTGCTCTGCGTCGCCGCGATCATGCGGCAGTGAGGGCTCAGGCGCGCTTCTTCAGGCTGGCGACGCGGGTCGGGCGGTGACGCTCCTGGATGCCGGGCCCTTGGGTGCAGTGCCCGTGGCTGTCGTGCCCTTGGGCTGCTCGGCATGATCCGGTGCCGCCGCCGCATGCGCCGTCCGCCGTCCCTGCAGCTTGGCCGCCTTGCCCTTCGCTGCTTTGGCATGTGCGGCCTTGTCCCTGGCCGCACGAGATGTCTCGGCTGCCATCGCCAGCCGCGTCGCGGCACGCCGAGATAGGGTCGTCGACAGCAGCACCTCGACCGAGCCTTCGGGGATCGCAAAGAGCGCGCGGCCGGGCACGGGCAGGGTGGCCGCGACATTGGCCTGCGCCATGGTCCGGAGCGGCAGCAACGGCTGATGCTCGGCCTGCGCATTGAGGTCGGCAACAGCGGGCGCCGGCAGCGTCCGGATCTGCGTGAACACGAAATTCGGCACGCGCGGCCAGCGCGCGATCGGCGTCGTCTCGGTCGGCGGATGCAGCAGCCATTCCACCGTCGTGGTCGGCGTCGCCGGCCGCTCGGCGGTCGCGGGCACCACATGCACGATGCGATAGCCGCGCGCCTTGAGGTCGCGGATGATCTTGGGCAGCGCCGCCACCGTGCGGGCCTGGATGTCGTGCAGCAGCAGGATACCCTTGCCCTTGGCCTCCAGCCGCTGGATCGCGAGCTGGTAGACGCGGTCGGACGACACATGCCGCCAGTCGTCGGCGGGGAAATCGGCGCTCCAGACCTGGATGCCGCGCGAGATCAGATAGTTCTCGACGCCCTCGGCGCGCATCAGGCCGGGAATGCGGAAAAACGGGGCGAGCTGGGACGGATCGGTCATCGCGGCCGAGGTCCACGCGATTCCGCCGTTGATCTCGGCCTCGGCCTTGTCGATCGGCATCCGGTCGAACGTCAGCGGATGGTCCATGCTGTGCGTGCCGACGGTGTGGCCCGCCGCGACCAGCTTGCGCACGCCTTCCGGATTGGCCTTGGCCTGGCTGCCGATGATGAAGAAGGTCGCCTTGATGCACTCGTCGGCGAGGATCTGGAGCACCTGGTTGGAATATTTCGGCAGCGGACCGTCGTCGAAGGTCAGGACGACCTCATGGTCCTTCAGCGGCAATGTCTCGCGATACTGCATGGTGCCGATCAGCGGATGCTCGCGCGGATCGACCACGAGGGTGCGGGAGGTGCCGAGGGCGTCCGGGTGGCCGGGACAGTCGGCTGCCAAGGCCGCCGGTGTGCCGACAGTCAGCATTCCCAGACAGAGGACGATCCACGATCGCGTCCGCAAAACAACGCCAATTCCGATCATGAACCTCGTCTGCCCTCGTGCGTGATTGCCGCCTTGGTAGGTCGGAGACGCCCCGGAATGGTTCAGGCGCAATACCCAACCATCTTTGCAGGAGGTAGCATGAACAGAGTGTTAATTGGGCCAGGATCACCCCATTTTGCGCTGGCGTGACATTCCGGCATCAGTGCGCATCGGCGCTCTTCTGTGACGTGCCCGCCGGTACGACGTGGACCACCCGATAGCCGTTCTCCCTCAGATACCGCAGAAAGGCCGGCATCATTGCGGCCGTGCGCACCTTGTTGTCGTGGAAGAGGATGATGCCCTTGCCGCTCGCCGCCAGGCGGTCGGTGACGAGTTTCAATTCCTGCTCCGGCGTGATCTCCTCCCAGTCGCTGGCCCATAGGTCGGCCCCGAACACGACGATGCCGCGCGACTGGAGCAGGTCGAGCTGTGCTTGCGTCGACTCGAAATAGGGAAAGCGGAAGAACGGCGTCGAGGGTATCGTCGTCGAGCTGCCGTGCAGCGCCATCTCGTCGGCAGCGATACCGCGATCGATGTCGGCCTTCGACTTGTCGAACGGGATATGCGCCATGAACGGATGCGACCAGGTGTGGTGGCCGACGGTGTGGCCCTCGCGGGCGATGCGCTTGACCATGTCGGGATACTCGGCGGCGTGCTGGCCGATCAGGAAGAAGGTCGCGCGCACGCACTCCTGCGCCAGCGCTGCCAGCACCTTCGACGTCGTCGGCGGGAACGGGCCGTCGTCGAAGGTCAGAACGACCTCGTGATCGGCCAGCGGCAGCGTCTGGGGAAAGCTCTTCAGGCCGACGCGCGGATACGTCTTCGCGTCAACGCTCAGGATGCGCGAGGTGCCGAGCGCGTCCTTGCGCGGGCACTCGGCGGCATCGGCCGAGGCGATGCCGATGATAGAAGCGATGACCGCGCCCGCCGTCATCGATGTCCATTTCAGTCGAAGCATCTTTGTCATTGCGCTCAGAGTTGCCTTGTGGGTATTGCCTGAACCATCAGCTCAGACCACTGGTTCCAACCTGTCAACCGGCGAGGCGCGCCATGGATGAACATATGGACGTTGCCCCCTCCGCCTCGGATTCGGTACTCGACCACGTGCCGATGCGCAATGAGAACGGCGAAATTCGTCACGAATTCGTCGAAGAAATTGCCCGGGCGATCGAGGCTGGCGACAGCGCTGCGCTGCGTGCCTGCGTCGCCGAGCTGCACGAGGCCGATCTCGGCGATCTGATCGCCGCCCTGGAGCCCGACGACCGCGTCCGCCTGGTCGAGCTGACGGGGCGCGATTTCGACTTTTCGGCCCTGAACGAGGTCGACGAGGCCGTCCGCGAGGAGATCCTCGAGGAGCTGCCGCCGGAGACCGTCGCCGAGGGCGTCCGCGAGCTCGAATCCGACGATGCGGTCGAGCTCCTGGAAACCCTGGACGAGGCCGAGCAGGAGGAGATCCTCGAAAAGCTGCCGCTCAAAGAGCGCGTCGCGCTCGAGCGCAGCCTGCTCTATCCGGAGAACTCCGCCGGCCGCCGGATGCAGACCGAGTTCATCGCCGTGCCCCAGGATTTTACCGTGGGCCAGGCGATCGACTACATGCGCGAGACGCCGGATCTGCCCGACCGCTTTTACGAGATCTACGTCGTCGACAAGGACCAGCACTGGTTGGGCGCGGTGCCGCTCGACGTGCTCTTGCGCACGCGCCGCCCGGTGGCGCTGACCGAGCTGACCGACGAAGACCGCCGCCGCGTCTCCGTCCTGGAAGACCAGGAAGAGGTGGCGCGCATGTTCGGCAAGTACAATCTCGTCGCCGCGCCCGTGCTCGATACCCAGGACCGCTTGGTCGGCGTCATCACCGTCGACGACGTCGTCGACGTCATCGAGGAGGAGGCGGACGAGGACCTCAAGGCGCTCGGCGGCGTCACCAGCGACGAAGAGCTGTCGGACACCTTCCTGACGATTGCGCGCGGCCGCTTCAACTGGCTGCTGGTGAATCTCGCCACCGCCTTTCTGGCGTCCTCCGTGCTCGGCCTGTTCGAGGGCCAGCTGGAACAGATGGTGGCGCTCGCGGTGCTGGCGCCGATCGTGGCGAGCCAGGGCGGCAATGCCGCGACCCAGACCATGACGGTGGCGGTGCGAGCGCTCGCCACCCGCGAGCTCGGCTCCTCCAACGCCTGGCGCGTGGTGGTGCGTGAGACGCTGGTCGGTCTCGTCAACGGCCTCGCCTTCGCCGTGATCACGGGCATTGCCGCGGTCGCCTGGTTCAAGATCCCGGGCCTCGGCATCGTCATCGGGCTCGCCATCATCTGCAACCTCGTCGCCGGTGCGCTCGGCGGCATCCTGATCCCGATGGCGCTGGATCGGGTCCGGGCCGACCCGGCGGTGGCGTCGGGCACCTTCGTGACCACCGTGACCGACGTGGTCGGCTTCTTCTCCTTCCTCGGCATCGCGACCCTGTGGTTCGGGCTGAAGTAGGAAATTGCCGCGCGCTCTCGTGTCCCGGGCGCGCTGCGGCGCCAATAGCGCGTCGAAGACGCGCGTAAACGCGCTTATGGCGCTGCTGCGCAGGACCGGAACCTAGAAAGCTGCACGGCACGCCGTTGCGACATGGACCCCGGCTCTGCGGCACACCGCGAAGCTGCGCTACGCCGCGTCCGGGGCACGAGACCTCGTATCTTTAATCCGAACTTAAGCGACCTGCCGCATCATCGCTGTGCTTGGGGGAATGGGCATGCGGTTGCGGCTGAAGGCGGACGGACGGATCGTCGAATTGCGGGATGGGCAGGAATTTCCAGTCCAGCCTGCGGCCAATGCCGCGCCGGGCGATACCGGCCCGCTCGCGGTGCGCGATCTGCGGCGCCGCGCCTCCCTGACCCAGATGGAGTTCGCCGCCAAGCTCGGGGTCCCCGTCGAGACCATCCGCAACTGGGAGCAGGGCAAGCGCGCTCCGCGGGGGCCTGCCCGCGCGCTGCTCGCGGTGATCGCGCATGCGCCGGATACCGTGTTCCAGGCGCTCGCCAAGGTCTGACGCACATCTCTCGTTAGTCTTGCACCTGAATATCCGCCCCGATCGTTGCGGCGTCCGTTGGCAGCATCATCGGCCGGGTCCATAGTGACATTTCGGGCTGCCGCAACAGAGAGGATTCCTCATGCTGTTCGTCGAGGCCAATGGCGCGAGAATCCCGGCGATCGGGCTCGGGACCTGGGAGCTGAGCGGCAAGCCTGCCGCGCGCGTGGTCGAGCAGGCGCTGCGGCTCGGCTATCGTCACATCGACACCGCGCAGGTCTACGACAATGAGCGGGAGGTCGGCGACGGCTTGCGCGCCTCCGGCGTGCGCCGCGATGACGTCTTCCTCACCACCAAGGTCTGGACCAACCATTTCGCGCCCAACGATCTCGAACGCTCGGTCAAGGAGAGCCTCGCCCGGTTGCGGCTTCCCTGCGTCGATCTGTTGCTGCTGCACTGGCCCAATTCCCACGTGCCGCTGGCGGAGACGCTGGGCGCGCTGTCGCATGCCAGGCAAATGGGACTGACCCGCCACGTCGGCGTCTCCAATTTCACGGTGGCGCTGATCGAGCAGGCGGTCGCGCTGTCGGCCGAGCCGCTCGTCTGCAACCAGGTCGAATATCACCCTTATCTCGACCAGGCGAAGGTGAGGGCGGCCTGCGACCAGCACGGCCTCGCGCTGGTCGCCTACAGTCCGATTGCGAGGGGCCGCATCAAGTCCGATCAGACGCTTGCCGAAATCGGGCGCGCCCACGGCAAGACGCCGGCGCAGGTCTGCCTGCGCTGGCTGGTGCAGCAGAATGTCGCTGCGATCCCGCGCACCTCGCGCGTCGAGCGTCTGTCGGAAAACATCGACATCTTCGATTTCGAGCTGTCGGAGGACGAGCTGAGCCGGGTCGCCGGGCTGGCCAATCCCAGGGGACGCCTGACCGATTTCGGCTTCGCGCCAAAATGGGATTGAGGGGGACTTCCGTTATGCTAGGACCGCGGCAGCAACCCAAGATCGGTCGATGGAACTGCGGAAGATCATACGGACGGACATTGCGGCGTCGGCGATCGCGCATCTGACGCTGGTGGGCCTGATCATCCTGATCAGCGAAGTCCATCCGTTCCACGCCGCGCCGCCCGAGACCGTGATGGTTGACATCGTCACGCCGGAGCAGGTGAAGCAGGAAGAGGCCAAGGCCGAGGAGAAGTCCAAGGACGAGGCAAAGGAGAAGCCGCCGGAGCCGCTCCCCGATCTGAAGCTGCCGAAGCTGGATGTCACCGACAAGGCCGACGCAGCGCCGAAGCCCGCGGCCAAGCAGGAGGCTGCTGCACCATCACCATCCCCGCAGGCCTCGCCCGAGGCAAGGCAGAACCAGCCGCCATCCTCGCAGCCGCAGAAGCAGCACGAGGCCAATGTGCAACCGCAGCCTCAGCCTCAGCAGTCGCAGTCGCAACCGCCACCTCAGGCAATGCAGCCGCCGCAGGCCATGCCGCCGCCGGCCTATCTGCCTCCGGAGCCGGACGTCACCGTCAAATACGGCGTCATGCTGGGCCTTCCGCCTGAACTGCCGACGGAGCTGCTGAAAGATGTCCCCAAGGACGATGGCGGCGACGCCAAGGATTCGCTCGCCGCGAAGCTTCCACCCGAGGTCATCGCCGCGCTTCGCCGCCACCTGAGAAGCTGCGCCAAGCTGCCGGCGGGGGTCGCGCCGACCGACAACGTCCAGGTCAAGCTGCGCACGGTGTTTGCCACCGACGGCACGCTGGCACGCGAGCCGATCCTGCTCGAAGCTCCGCCGTCCGCGAAGGGCGTGGCTATCGTCAAGTCCGCAATGAGCGCGCTCCAGAACTGCCAGCCCTACAAGATGCTGCCGGCCGACAAGTACGGGGAATGGAAGGTGCTGGACTTGCCGTTCAACCCGCGGGATTTCGGCGGGTAGCGTGGAGCCGGATCCTGCTGTGTCGCCCTTTGTCAATCCGCTCGCACGAAGGCGGAAGCAAACCAGAATCCCTCCGCGGTGACAGTCTGGATTGCTTCCTCGCAAGAGCTCCTCAAAATGACGAGGAGGAGAGAGCCTGCGCCAAACTCCACTCTCGTGCCCCGGACGCAGCGCAGCGTCCCTTCGACGGTGCGGCTGCAGAGCCGGGGCCTATGTTGCTGTATCGTACTGTGGCCCCGGGTCCCTGCGCTGCGCTTGCGCGTTGCAGCTTGTCCGGGACGCGCGCCTCAATGACCGCGCTTCCGCATCTCCTCAACATCCACCACCTCCGGCGCCATCGCGGCCCACGCACTGGACGCGAACTGCCGCCGCCAGGTAACGACCACGACGGCGGCCGTGGTCACGAACAGCACCCAGGGGCTGACGAACCAGCCGAGATAGCCGAGCGCGAAGAAGAACGCGCGCTGGCCGCGGTTGAAATGGCGGCCGGCGGATTCGAACAGGCGGGAAGTGCGAATGACATGGGCTTCGGCCTCCGGCGTGTCGCGCCGGTCGGCCGGCGGCATGCCGCCAAACAGGATCGCGACGTAGTTGAACAGGCGATAGGCCCAGGCGAACTTGAAGAAGGCGTAGACGCAGATCAGCACGAGGCCGACGCATTTCAGCTCCCACATCGCGGGTGAGGTGCTGAGGTCGATTGGCAGCTTGCTCAGAATCGTGATCGCATCATTGGTGGCGTGCAGCAGCGCCAGCGCGCCGCCGAGCGCGAACAGGCTGGTGGAGGCGAAGAAGGCGGTGCCGCTCTGGAGCGAGGCCATGATCTGCATGTCGACCATGCGCGTCTCGCGGTCGAGCATGCGGCGCACCCAGACCTCGCGATAGCGGTTCATGCGCGCCGACAGGCTGTCGCGGTCGTAGGCCGAGTGCTCCAGCGTCAGGGCATAGACCAGCCATTCGATGATGAAGAAGCCGACGGCGGCGATGTCGACCCAATGCCTGCTCATGTCTGTCTCATGTCCGTCTCTTGGCAAGGACCGCAACGATTGCCACGCATGACGGGGCGCAGCAACGATTGATTGGCGGCAGGCGATGGCGCTAAAAGCAGCTCACTTCAAGGCGTATCGAGAAGGACTGGTGACATGGCTGCGCTGAAACTCGCGATCGGCAACAAGAACTACTCGTCATGGTCGATGCGGCCCTGGCTCGCGCTCCGCGCCAACGATATTCCGTTCGTGGAGACGCTCATCCCGCTGTACACCGATAATCCCGCCGACAAGGAGCAGATCCTCTCCTTCAGCCGCGCCGGCAAGGTGCCGGTGCTGATCGACGGCGACATCACGGTGTGGGATTCGCTTGCCATCATCGAGTACGTCGCCGAGCGCTATCCGGAAGTGAAGCTGTGGCCCGACGATGTCGCTGCGCGTGCGCATGCCCGCTCTGTGTGCGCGGAGATGCATTCCGGCTTCATGGCCTTGCGCAACGAATGCGGCATGAACCTGCATCGGCCGATCCGCCCCGTGGCGCTGTCGGCGGACGCCAAGGCCAACATCGCGCGCATCGAGGCGATCTGGCGCGAGTGCCGCACCCGCTATGGCGCGAACGGACCGTTCCTGTTCGGCCGCTTCGGCGCGGCGGACGCCATGTATGCCCCGGTCGTGCACCGCTTTCGCACCTACGCGATCGAGGTGGCGCCGGACACCAAGGCCTACATAGAGACGATGATGGCACTGCCGGCATTCCAGGAATGGACGCGCGACGGGCTTGCCGAAACGCTCGTCATCGCGAAGTTCGAGGACGCCTGACCGCAGGCTTGACGGGGGCGGCCGACCGCCCGCCGGCCGGCGGCCTCAGGCCGGCAACGAGCGAGGAGCGGTGGATCGGGGGGTGCGACACCGGCCTGCGACATGCCGGCGGAACGAGCAGCTCCGCTGGTATCATCGGCCCGCCATTTGTCCCGTTATCATTCTGAAATGACTGAAAAATTTGAGTGCTTGCCATGCTGCCATGGCGCTGGCCAAAACGGCGAGTCGCGTGCTATATAGCAGCCCGGGTTTCCGGCCGGCCATCGCAGTGGGACACTGGGCGAGGTAGGCGCTGTTTGAGTAATGGAGAGGGTGTTGAAGCACAAATTTCCCGTGGGATCGCGCGTCCTGTTCACGGCAAGCAACGTCGCGCGTCCCGCTGCCAGCGGCTCGTACGAAGTCATCCGTCTGCTGCCGACCGACGGCGACGACTGCCAGTACCGGATCAAGAGCTCGACCGAAGCCTTCGAGCGCGTCGCCAAGGAAAGCCAGCTCGCGCTATCCTGAAGGCTGACCCACCCGCGCATTGGTGCCATCAGGGATTTGTGTCCTGCGCCGTCAAAAGGTCAGCTTCACCCTCACAAGGTGGGCCGGGGCAGTTGCCGGCTCGCGGTGCTCGCTTGACCATTCGCTCTTTGCTCGCGTGAGGGGACGTCGCGCATGAACTGGGCATGGGCCACTTCGTTCGACCAAATCTGGCACTCGCCGGCCTTCCCGATGTGGATGACGCTGGTGGCCGCCGGATTCTTCGGATTGATCCTCCTGATCACGCTGCACCGCGCCGACAGATCGGTCGCCAACGGTGCGCTGACCGTCATTACGCTGCTATCCATCGTGATCGCGGGGGCAGCCACCGTGCGTGCCTATGGACCGGACGGACAGGCGGCCCCGGCCGAAGCGCGGGCACAGGCCGCGGTTGCCGCGAGCCTGCCGGCACTGTCCTGTCTCGACGATCTCGCCGGCGATGCCGTCGCCGCTGGCTGCGAGAAGGCGCTGTTCGGCGCGCCTGATGCCGCAGCTGCCGCCGTGTCCTACACGGCCGCCAGGATCGACCGGCTGACCGCGCTCGGCGACGCCGCCACGGCCGAGAGGAGCCTGACACTCGAGATGAAGGTGCTGCGCAAGTCGCTTGAGCGTGATCGCTACGGCCTTGTCGCGCATGTGCTGATCGTGCGCGACGGTTGCACGCAGTTCGATTGCGCCGCGTTCCGCTCGCTGACCGACCAGCAACTGGTCGCCGCCAACATGGGCTCCCATCTCTACGACACGCTGGTCGCGCGCTACGCGCCGACCTGGAATACGCCCGCAACGGCGCCGGCGATGCCGGCCACCGCCGCGCTTGCCGGGCTGCCGCCGTCGATGCCGACGGGCAAGCCGACCAATGCGGAGTTCCCGAGCGCTGCGTCGACGCCGCCGGTGAGCATCATGAGTGCGGAGCCGTCCACGACATCGCGCCAGGCCGCGCCTGCAGCCAACGCGGCGCCGCCAGCGCCGCGCGCGCCGGCCGCAACCTCGGCGCAGGCTGCGGCACCCGCCGCCAAGAAACCGCCGGCGCCGAAAGCCGCGCGTGCGCCGGCTGCCGCCCCGGTTCCTCTCGCGCCACCGGCCTCGGCGCCGGCTCCGGCAGCTGCGGATAACGAGTAGATCGGCATTTCCAATTCGTGGCTGCCCGGCTAATGCTTGGGCATGCCACTCCATCTGATCAAGCTCGCCGTCGGCTGCGACTCCGTCAAGGAATTGAAGGAGTGGGTGGCCGAACGGATGCAGACCGCCAGGAAGAAGGGTCTGCCGCAATGTCACATCCATATCACCCGCATGGTGCCCAAGCGCGACGCCGAAATCCTCGCCGGCGGTTCGCTCTATTGGGTGATCAAGGGCGAGATCGCCGCGCGGGAGAAGATCATCGGCATCGAGCCGTTCCGCGACAAGGACGGTATCGGGCGCTGCCGGATCGTGATGCAGCCGAAAGTGATCTCCGTCTCGCCGCGGCCGATGCGCCCGTTCCAGGGCTGGCGTTATCTCACCGACGATTCCGTTCCGGCCGATCTCGGCAAGTCCGCGGCCGGCTCGATCGCGGCGATGCCGGAGCCGATGCGGCGCGAGCTGCGTGATCTCGGGCTGCTCTAAACCGCGATATTGTCGATCAGCCGGGTGGTGCCGAGCTTGGCTGCGACCAGGATCCGCAGGGGCCCGTCCTTGCGCGAGGTGACTGGCGCCAGCGTCTCGGCATGGCGGACCTCGTAATAGTCGAGCACCAGGCCGGCCGCCTTGATCATTTCGGCGCCGCCCGCCATCGCCGGTGCGATCGCATCGCCGGCCCGGATGCGCCCGGCGCTCTCCTTCATGGCCCGGTAGAGGACAGTGGCGGTCTGGCGCTCCTCGGGCGAGAGGTAGACGTTGCGCGAGGACATCGCGAGCCCGTCGCGCTCGCGCACGGTGCGGGAGCCGAGGACCTTGACGCCGAGGTCGAGGTCGCGCGCCATCTGCGTCACCACCCGCAATTGCTGAAAATCCTTTTCGCCGAAGATCGCAAAGTCCGGCCGGCACTGCGTGAACAGCTTGCCGACGACGGTGGCGACGCCGCCGAAGAAGTGCGGGCGGAAGCGGTCCTCGAGGCCGGCCAGCGCCGGTCCTTCCGGCACGATGCGGGTGGCAAAGCCCTCCGGATACATGGCCTCGACGCCCGGGTGCCAGACGATATCGACGTCCTCGGCCGCGAGCTTGGCGATGTCGGCCTTCCAGGTGCGCGGATAGGCGCCAAAATCCTCGGTCGGGGCAAACTGAGTCGGGTTGACGAAGATCGACACCACGACGCGGCTGGCGCGTCGCTTGGCGAGGCGAACCAGGGACACATGTCCGTCATGGAGGGCCCCCATGGTCGGGACCAGCGCGATCGTGGCTTTTCGCTTGCGGAGATTGTCGACGGCGCGTCGCAGGGCGGGGACCGTGCGGGCGATCAATGGGCTTGCTGACATCAGGACTCGACGGATTGGGAATCGGCGCGGGTGCGGGCGTCGTGCCCGACCGGCTAACCTTAACAAGCGGCGATCGTGGACGCCATGCATCCGGATGCGGCACAGCATCCCGCGCAAGGTGGCGCAGGACGTCGCGACATTGCAGACCGGATCAACAGACGAAAGATGGCGCAGCGATTCACGATGAAGCAGGGCGCGCTGCGATTTGCATGATCTGTCACGCATTTCACTTGACCGCAGACGCGGTCAACTCGAAGATATTCGCGAGCGGCGTTGAGGATCACTATGCTTGTGCAGGCTAGCCAAGGCCGATCGGGCTCGGCGCATGTGGTCGTGCTCGGCAACGAGAAGGGCGGCTCCGGCAAATCGACCACCGCCTTGCACATCGCCGTTGCGCTCCTCAAAGCCGGCCAGCGCGTCGCCACGATTGATCTCGACTGCCGCCAGCAGAGCTTCACCCGCTATATCGACAACCGCGCCGCCTGGGCCCGCCGCACCAAGCTCGATCTCGAACTGCCGGTGCATCGCTGCATCAAGCTCGGCGAGACCATGCAGATCGCCGAGAACGAGCATTCCGAGTTCCAGCCGGCGGTCGAGAGCAGCTTCGACTTCATCGTCATCGATACGCCCGGCACCGACAGCTATCTCATGCGGCTCGCCCATTCGATGGCCGACACCCTGGTGACGCCGCTCAACGACAGCTTCCTGGATTTCGACGTGCTCGGTACCGTCGATCCCGCCAACTACGCGGTGACGGGTGAGAGCCACTATGCCGAGATGGTGCGCGACGTCAGGCGCAAGCGCCGCCAGCTCGATGGCGCAACCACCGACTGGATCGTCGTGCGCAACCGCCTGTCGATGCTCGGCTCCCGCAACAAACAGCTCGTCGCCGAGGGCCTGAAGGATTTGTCGCTGCGGCTTGGCTTCCGCTACGTCGACGGCTTCGCCGAACGCGTCGTCTACCGCGAATTCTTTCCGCGTGGTCTGACCGCCCTCGACGAGATCGACGAGGCCACGCTCGGCATGCGGCCCAATCTTGGCCATCTCACCGCGCGGGAGGAGGTGACGAGCCTGCTCCGCCAGCTCAAGCTGCCGCTCGACGAGCGCAATCGGCGCCGCGCGGCCAACCGGGCCGAGTGGTTCAACCAGGTCGACAAGCCGCTCGAGGTCCACGACATCCTGGGCGTCTGAGGCGGCGGTAAATTGCTACTCTCCACCGATCCAGGCAGCCGGTTCCTGCGGGAACCGTGGCTGCGCTCGACGCGTTTTCACTCCGTGTTGACTGCGAAATTAGACCCAATCAGGGACGGTTGCGTCGGATGGCGAGCTTCACCTGACGTAGTGGTATGAGAATGGGGTGCACAGAAAACGTGTGCGTCGCACAATGGAAGGGCTGCGATTTCACATTATTTAGCCTTCCTGTCACGCTGCTGTGACATATATTAGGGAATAGGCGACAAGGGGCCAAAGAGTTCCGGAAGAACACGATTTTCAACAGGGATTCAGGCCACTAAGCCTGAGGCTGAGGACGAAAATGAAGCGTGGAATTGCCGTTCTGGTTTCGGTCAGTGCCCTCTGCGGCATCGCCTATTTCACGGCGAGCAAGTGGGCCATCAAGCACGAGACCATCACCTTCTACGACGCCTCGCGCGACAATCGTCCGGTGCCCGTCTACGTCGCGGTGCGCCGCGACAAGGAAATGCAGGCCAACGCCGGCATGATCACGCTGCCGGTCGCCGTGATCAATCACGGCAACACCGTCAAGAACACCGAGTACGGCTTCCTCGCCAACATCTTCGCTGCGCGCGGCTACATGGTCTTGAGCCCGCAGCATGACCTGCCGACCGATCCTCCGATGGTGACCAAGCCCGGCGAGCTCTATGTGGGCCGCCTGCCGCAGATCCTGCGCGGCGTCGCCAACATTCATCTCGCCATGCACGAGATGAAGAAGGTTCAGCCCAATGCCGACTACGACAAGGTGACGATGGTCGGCCACTCCATGGGCGGCGACATCACGATGTACTTCGCCAAGCAGTATCCGGATGAGGTCAAGAAGGTTGTCACCCTCGACAATCTGCGCGTGCCCTTCGTCACCGCCGGCAAGTTCAAGATCCTGTCGTTCCGCTCCCAGGATCCGCAATTCAAGACCGATGCAGGCGTGCTTCCGACCGACGAGGAATGCGAGAAGGCGGGCATCCAGGTCGTGAAGACCGAATTCCAGCATAACGACATGCGCGACACCGGTCCGGATGTGGCGAAGAACTCGATCCAGAGCATGCTCGACAAGTTCCTGAGCACGACCGACAGCGAAGTGGCGCCGGTCGACACGCAATCGTCCCCGCCCAAGATCCTCGAGCCTGGTCCGGTCGCTCTGATGGCACCCGCCAAAAGTTGACCTACAAGAGCTGACGTCACCGCTCGACTGCACCGAACGTCAAAGCCTCCGCCGGCCTTCCCGCGGAGGCTTTGCACATTGACCGGGCCGCATGCGCTGACCACATTAGTCGCTGACGCAAGGTGCAAGCAGCGATGTCGGGCGAACCCATCAAACCGCGCGGTCGCGATGCCGTCTCGGCGCAAGCAGACGGCGCGCTGCCGCAAGCGGCGACCTCAACCTCGGAAGACATCGCCGCCTTCGTCGCCAGGGCGCGGGCACTTTCACCGCATTCGCCGGGCGCGAAGGGGCGACTGATCTTCGCGCTGGATGCAACGATGAGCCGGCAGCCGACCTGGGACCTGGCCTGCGCGCTCCAGGCCGACATGTTTCGCGAGACCGCAGCGCTCGGCAGTCTCGACATCCGGCTGGTCTACTATCGCGGCTTCAACGAGTGCCGTGCCACGGGCTGGATCTCCGACAGCGCCAAGCTGGCGGCGCTGATGAGCACGATCGATTGCCGCGGCGGCGATACCCAGATCGGCAAGGTGCTGAGCGAGGCCCGGCGCGAAGCGGTGGCGTCCGGCGTGCGGGCCGTGGTCTTCGTCGGTGATGCCATGGAAGAAAAGGTCGACGAGCTCTACGCCAAGGCCGGCGAGCTAGGCATGCTCAAGGTGCCCGTGTTCGTGTTTCAGGAAGGCCGTGACGCCGTCGCGGAGCAGGCCTTCCGCCAGATCGCGCGCCTGACCGGTGGCGCCTGGTGCCGGTTCGATCCCGGCGCGGCGGCACAGCTGCGCGAGCTGTTGCGGGCAGCTGCGGCCTATGCAGCCGGCGGACGCGAAGCGTTGCTGAAACTGGCGAAGACCGCGAGCGGCGCGGCGCTTCTGATCGGCCAGATGAAGTAGCGATCGGGCTGACGTGGCTCGCGGCGGCGGTGGATGCGATGCATTTTGCCGCAAGGGCGCCTATATTCCGGTCATGACCCTGATTGCCGGCGCTGTCGCCGTTATCACGCTTTACCTGCTCCTTCAGATGTTCCGCGCGGCCAATCCGGCGGCGCTGGCGCGCACCATCAAGTTTGGGGGCGGCGTGCTGGCGCTGGCGGTCGCGGCCTTCACGGGTTTGCGGGGCGAGCTGGCGGTTGCGATCCCGCTTGGAATCTTCGGCGCGGGGCTGCTCGGCTGGACGCCACTGGCGAATGCCGGCTTCGGCAATATCGGCGGGCTGTTCGGTGGTGGTGCGGCGCCGGCGCAAGGGCAGGTTTCGCGCGTGCGCTCGCAATTCCTTGACATGCGGCTCGACCACGATTCCGGGCAGCTTACAGGCCAGATCGTCGCCGGACCTCACGCCGGGCGCAATCTCGGCGACTTCGATCTCGCCAGCCTGCTGGCGATGGTCCCGACGTTCGACGCCGAGAGCGTGGCCTTACTTGAAAGCTATCTGGACCGCCGGTTTCCCGCTTGGCGTCAGAACGCGCAGGGCGATGCGGCAGGGCGGCAGCGCCGCACGGCGGCGAGCAGCAAAATGACCGCGGAGGAGGCCTATCAGATCCTTGGCTTGCAGCCGGGAGCGGGGCGCGACGACATCAGCCGGGCGCACAAAGCCCTGATGAAGAAACTCCATCCCGACCAAGGGGGCTCGACGTATCTCGCTGCCCGGGTAAACGAGGCCAAGGATACTCTGCTTCGCACGCATAACGGCTGACTCCGGCACCACGCTACAAACGCCCGTACCGCGTGAACTCCGTTTGCTCTGTCTGCCGTCGCCCGCCCTTGTTGGCGTGGTCGATCCCTTGGGTAAAGTTTTAACCGTAAATCCTTGACGAGAGGTTGTCGTGGAACGGCCTTGTCGCGAATGGCCCTGGCATCACCTCATCCCCAAACGAAAATGCCCGCGCATGGCGCGGGCATTTGGTCTGAAACGGGGAAGGAGATCAGTTGCGAACGGTGATGCAGGAGATCTCGGCGCGCTTCAACGTGCGGCAGACGGCTTCCGCCTGATCGCGCTCGAGCCCGGCGAAGCGGGCGCGGTAGAGTTTGCGATTGTCCTTGGCCACAACCGGCTCGGTAAACGGATCGGCCTTGCTGAGGAGGCCGCGGGCGGAGCTGCGGGCAGCGTCGATGCGCTGCTGGGCTTCGTTCTCGCTTTCAAGCGCGCCGACCTGGACGATCCAACCGCTGTGAGTGACGGCCGGCTTGGCGGTGCTCATCTGGATCGGCTGCGGCGCCGGGTCGGCGGACGCGAGCTTCGGACCAGCGGGGGCGGGCGCAGCGGCGGTTGCGGCCGGCAACACACCGAGAATGCCGTTGCCGGTGCCGAAGCCCGCCGGCTGCCGCGGCAGTTCGGTCCGGGCAATCTCAGCCTTCGGTGCTTCCGGCTGGCTGACCGCCTCGGGCTTGTTGATGAGATCCGCCCGGGCGACGACGGCGCCGGAGGTTTCCGCGACGTCGGAACGGGGCGGGATGGTGCTGGTGACCGGCGGGGCGACCTGGGTCGGGGCGGCGGAGGCGACCTTCACGGCGCCGGCCTTGACCTGAACCGTCTTGACCCGAACCGGCTTCATCGGCTCGGACGAGCCAGGGATAATGGAGAGCGGCTGGCTCGAAATCACGCCATTGGTGAGCGGCGCAGGCTCGACCTTGGATTCGGTCGGCCGAACTTCAGGCTTGCTGGCTTCAGATCTGGCGTGAGCGGGCGGCATCGCGGCAGCCGCAGCGGCCAGCGTCGACAGCCGCGAGGCGAGACGCGACGGGGCGGCTTCAGGAGCAGGGGCGGTGGCCTGAACCTGCGGCGCGGAGCGTGCCGGAGCATCCGAGGCATCGGCGACGTCGGTATTGGCTTCGGCGCCGTTGCGCTCCGTGACCGCGGCGACCGTGTGGACAGTCGCGCCCTTGTCGAGATTCTCCGCGAGCAGGCTGCGCATGATGGCGTCGCGCGAGCCGCCGCTGCGGCCGCCCAGCACCACGCCGATCAGGTGGCGATTGCCGCGGCGGATCGAGGTGACGAGGTTGAAGCCGGAGGCGCGGGTGTAGCCGGTCTTGATGCCGTCTACGCCCTCGACGCTGCCGAGCAGGTGGTTGTGGTTGCGGATCGACTGTCCGCGCCAATTGAAGGTCGAGGTCGCGAAATAGCGATAGTAGCGCGGGAAGCGCTCCTGGATGGCGCGACCGAGCGTCGCCTGGTCGCGCGCGGTGGTGACCTGCTCGTCGTTGGGAAGGCCGTTGGCGTTGCGGTAGACCGTTCTGGACATGCCGAGCGAGCGCGCCTTGCGCGTCATCATCTGGGCGAAGTCGTCCTCGTCGCCGGCGATCGCTTCCGCGATCACGACGGCAGCGTCGTTGGCCGAGCGGGTGACGAGGCCCTTGATCGCGTCCTCGACGCGAATGGTCTGGCCGGCACGCAAGTTCAGCTTGGTCGGATCCTGATTGGCGGCGTGCTGGGACACCGGCATTTCGGTGTCGAGCTTCATCTTGCCGGATTCGAGGCGCTCGAACAGCAGATAGAGCGTCATGATCTTGGTCAGCGATGCCGGATGGTGGATCCCGTCAGGGCTTGTTGCCTGGAGCACCGCGCCGGAATTGCCGTCGACGATGATGGACGCGAATTTCGGGCTCGAGCTCTCGGACACATCGCGCTGGACGCGGTGATGCACCTGGTGGCGGCGATGGCGCCGCGCCTCCGCTGCATCGGTGGTGATGATGACCGCGATGGTGACCGTAAGAAGCCCCAAAACGCCAACCCGCGCCAAGCGCGAGGAAGACAAGTTGTTACGAAGCATGGAACCCCGTCCCCGTTTCTGACTTGATCACCGGCCCGTGGGGCGAAATTGTGCCCAATGGGCCCGGGATCATTACCTGCTCAGGCTGTCCCTCCGCTGGTGTTTGCCGCGGGGGACGTTGGACCCGGAGCCGCTGTTCTGGCTAAGGTGATGTTCTCAAACGGCTTTGGCCGCCTGCGGAAGTGAACACGTCCAGGGAATCAGGGTAGGGCGCCGCGGTTTCCAAAAGCTTAAGGAACCCTTGCGGGAAACCCCGGGAATCTCCGCGATTTGCGTTGATTTTTTGTGCGACGCACAAGATTCTTGACATTTTTGTGCGTTGCACTATTTTTGGGCGAAGTCAGGGAGCCCGGGCTTCCCGACGCGAGCCAGGGAAAAGGATTCCGACATGTTCAAGGTTGAAGACTTTCAGAGCTACGGGAAAGAGCAGTTCGAGCAGTGCGTTGCTTCCGCGACCTCGGTGCAGCACGGCCTCCAGGCGATCGCCAGTGCCTATGGCGACTACACCAAGAAGTCGTTCGAAGACACCAAGTCCTTCGTCGAGAAGCTGTCCGGTGTGAAGTCGCTGGACAAGGCGATGGAAGCGCAGACCGATTTTGCCCGTTCCGCCTACGAGACCTTCGTTGCGGAATCGCAGAAGATCGCCGGCCTCTATAGCGATCTCGCCAAGCAGGCGTTCAAGCCGGTCGAGACCATCGTGTCGAAGTTCACCCCGGCCGCGAACTGACCCGCTCAACACGCTCCTGGAATCAAAAGCCCGGCCAGATTTGGCCGGGCTTTTCGTTTGTGGATGCGGATGAGAATGACTTCGCGACCCGCAGCTTGGAAATCTGCGTCAAGATGTTCTTGAACGCGACCGATGTCTGAGAGCGCTGGATTTGTTGTGCGCGAGAATTCGGAGGCTCGGCCTCCCATTCGGTCCAATTGATCGAGGCACTGACGTTGGTGGTGCCGACGTTGACGTCCTTCGAGAACGGGATGATCGAATCGAGCGCGACCTGCAGCGCAGTACGTGCCTGCACTGCGCGGAGATGGTTTATCGCGGCACCGATGAAACTCAGCAGGGGCACCAGCGATGGCGGAGATCATGGCGATATTGCCTTGCTCGGCCGCTGCAAAAGCCGACGAACTGTCGACTAGGGCGGCTGAGGAGGGCAGGCGAGATTTGGCGGTCCACGAAATCTGTGTTCTGCCCGATTTCGCGGCACGCCATTGAACGGCAGGTAATTTGGACCGTAGAAGCCCGGAGCCATCCGCGAAAAACCGTCGCAGGCTGGTTATCGGCCGGGTTCCTGGTCAACATGTTCTAAACATGCCGGGCGGAAATTTTTGTCAAATCGGTCCGGATTGATTAACCTGACGAGGATCGCCCGGACCGGGAATCGGGACTGCCACCGCCGCATCGGCCCGATCTCCGCATGCTTGCGGCCAGCCGTGGGCAGGCCCATATTGCTGACGAACGGTCCGGCTCGAGCCGGATGTGTCGGGAGCGGCGATCCAACAAGGCGGCGCGCCTGCGCCAGGCTCCGAAGGGCGGAGCCGCGCGGTGACCGCCATGCGCTTCCGTGGGGAATTTGAACGCCTGTGCCATGCCGCAATTGACTTCCAGTATCGACCTGTTCGCGCCAGCCGCCGCCGACGCTCCTCGCATGAGCAATGACGAGAACCGTTCGGGCAGCCCCTCGGGTCCGAACACTTCGGTCATCACCAAGGTCAAGCCCAAGACCAAACGGCCGAACCTGTATCGCGTGCTGATCCTGAACGACGACTACACGCCGATGGAGTTCGTCGTCCACGTGCTGGAGAAGTTCTTCAACAAGGACGTCGAAGCGGCGACCAAGATCATGCTGCACGTCCATCATCACGGCATCGGCGAGTGCGGCGTGTTCACCTATGAGATCGCCGAGACCAAGGTGACGCAGGTGATGGATTTTGCCCGCAAGCACCAGCATCCGCTGCAATGCGTGATGGAAAAGAAGTAAACGCCTTGCGGCGCGTTTGAAGCCGGCTCTTGTGCAAGTCGCGGCGTGATTGTTGCAGTCACGGCGGCGCGCGAGTCCCGTTGCTGCCGGCAAAACTACCGAATTCCGCGCCGGCGCCGATCCCGCCCAAATCGGAACGGGTTTTGCATTGAAAATACCGCAGGTGTGTCGCCGCCGAGTCGCGGAACCGGTCTTTCGCCGCGGTCTTGTATAACTATATGTGACAAAGGTTGTTGTTGCCTGACCGGGCGAGGACGATCATGATGGTGGGGGCCATAGAGGACGCGAATGCCGACTTTTTCCCAAAGCCTTGAACAATCCCTGCATCGTGCGCTGGCGATCGCAAACGAGCGTCATCACCAATACGCGACGCTCGAGCATCTTTTGCTCTCACTGATCGACGACTCCGATGCAGCCGCCGTCATGCGCGCCTGCAGCGTCGATCTCGACAAGCTCCGCACGAGCCTCGTCAACTACCTTGAGACCGAATTCGAGAACCTGGTGACGGATGGCGCCGACGACGCCAAGCCGACCGCCGGTTTCCAGCGCGTGATCCAGCGCGCGGTGATCCACGTTCAATCCTCCGGTCGCGAAGAGGTGACCGGCGCCAACGTGCTGATCGCGATCTTTGCCGAGCGCGAGAGTCATGCCGCGTATTTCCTGCAGGAGCAGGACATGACGCGCTATGACGCGGTCAACTATATCAGCCACGGCATTGCCAAGCGTCCGGGTGTCTCCGAGGCGCGCCCCGTGCGCGGCGTCGACGAGGAGACCGAGACCAAGGGCAACGAGGACGCCAAGAAGAAGGGCGAGGCGCTCGAGACCTATTGCGTCAACCTCAACAAGAAGGCACGGGACGGCAAGATCGATCCGGTGATCGGACGCAATTCCGAGATCAACCGTGCGATCCAGGTGCTGTGCCGGCGGCAGAAGAACAACCCGCTGTTCGTGGGCGAGGCCGGCGTCGGCAAGACCGCGATTGCGGAGGGACTTGCCAAGCGCATCGTCGACAGCGAGGTGCCGGAGGTGTTGGCGGCCGCGACCGTGTTCTCGCTGGACATGGGCACGCTGCTTGCCGGCACGCGCTATCGCGGCGACTTCGAGGAGCGCCTGAAGCAGGTGCTGAAGGAGCTCGAGGCGCATCCCAACGCCATCCTGTTCATCGACGAGATCCACACCGTCATCGGTGCGGGCGCCACGTCGGGTGGGGCGATGGATGCTTCGAACCTGCTCAAGCCGGCGCTGGCGTCGGGCACCATCCGCTGCATGGGCTCGACCACCTACAAGGAATATCGCCAGCACTTCGAGAAGGACCGCGCGCTGGTGCGGCGCTTCCAGAAGATCGACATCAACGAGCCGACCGTCGAGGACGCGATCGCGATCCTCAAGGGCCTCAAGCCGTATTTCGAGGACTACCATCGGCTGAAGTACACCAACGAGGCGATCGAGGCCGCCGTTCAGCTCTCCTCGCGCTACATCCACGACCGCAAGCTGCCGGACAAGGCGATCGACGTGATCGACGAGTCCGGTGCGGCGCAGATGCTGGTCGCCGAGAACAAGCGCAAGAAGACCATCGGCATCAAGGAGATCGAGACCACGATCGCCTCGATGGCGCGGATCCCGCCGAAGAGCGTGTCGAAGGACGACGCCGAGGTGCTCAAGCATCTCGAAACGACGCTGAAGCGCACGGTGTTCGGTCAGGACAGGGCGATCGAGTCGCTTGCGGCATCGATCAAGCTGGCGCGCGCCGGTTTGCGTGAGCCGGAGAAGCCGATCGGCTGCTATTTGTTCTCAGGGCCCACCGGCGTCGGCAAGACCGAGGTCGCAAAGCAGCTCGCGGCAAGCCTCGGCGTCGAGCTGTTGCGCTTCGACATGTCCGAATACATGGAGCGGCACACCGTGTCGCGCCTGATCGGCGCGCCTCCCGGCTATGTCGGCTTCGACCAGGGCGGCCTCTTGACCGATGGCGTCGACCAGCATCCGCATTGCGTGGTGCTGCTCGACGAGATCGAGAAGGCGCATCCCGATCTCTACAACGTGCTGCTGCAGATCATGGATCACGGCCGGCTCACCGACCACAACGGCAAGCAGGTCAATTTCCGCAACGTGATCCTGATCATGACCACGAACGCGGGTGCTTCCGATCTCGCCAAGCAGGCGTTCGGCTTCACACGTTCGAAGCGGGAAGGCGACGACCACGAGGCGATCAACCGGCAGTTCGCGCCGGAATTCCGCAACCGTCTCGATGCCATCGTCTCGTTCGGTCATCTCAGCGTCGAGGTGATCGGCACCGTGGTCGAGAAGTTCGTGCTTCAGCTCGAAGCGCAGCTCGGCGACCGCGACGTCACCATCGAGCTGTCCGAGCCGGCCAAGACCTGGCTGGTCCAGCACGGCTACGACGAGCAGATGGGCGCGCGGCCGATGGCCCGCGTGATCCAGGAGCACATCAAGAAGCCGCTGGCCGACGAGGTGCTGTTCGGCAAGCTGAAGGGTGGCGGCCACGTCCGCGTCATCCTGGTGAAGGACGAGGCCGACGAGACCAAGGACAAGATCGGCTTCGAGTTCGTCGAAGGTCCGGTCACGCCGAAGCAGGAGAAGCTCCCGGGTGCTCGCAAGCGCCCGCCGGGCAAGTCCAAGCCGGGCGGTCCCGGCGGCTCGAAGGGGCCGACTTCCAAGGGCCCGCTGGTCAAGGCTTGATCTGCACGCGATGAAATCGAAAAGGCCGGCTGCAAAGCCGGCCTTTTTGTTGGCGCCGATGTCGGCGTCGAGGGCCGCGGGAACCTGGGCCTGGCTCCTTTTAGTCTCCCCGCAGGCGCTGATCGTCCTGGACGCGAACGTGCTCGGCGCCGCGCGCGCCCACGGGAGACAGCCGCAGCATGCTCAGCACCGCGCCGCAGAGAGCGAACCCGACGCCTGCGAGCAGCGCCAGCCTGGTACCCTCAACCGGGTACCGTCCGAGCAGCAGCGCCACCAGCGCCGCCCCCGTGGTCTGGCCGAGCAGGCGCGCCGTGCCCAGCATCCCGCTTGCGCCGCCGGCGCGCTCGCGCGGGGCGGCCGCGATCATGGTGCGGTTGTTAGGGGTCTGGAACAGGCCGAAGCCGGCACCGGCCAGCGCCATGCGCCAGATCACGTCAAGCGGGGTCGGGCTTGCGGGCAGGAAGGCCAGCGCGGCGAGACCGCAGGCGAACAGCGTGAGCCCGATGCCGCCGAGCAGGCCGGCCGGATAATGTTCGACGAGGCGACCGGCGAGGGGGGCCGCGAACGCCACCGCGATCGGCCAGGGCGTGATCAAGAGGCCCATATGCACGGCCGAATAGCCGAAGCGGCTCTGGAGATAGAAGGGGATCGCGACGAAGGCCAGCATCTGCCCGCAGAACGATGCGATCGAGGTCGCTATCGACAGCGCGAACACCGGAATGCGCAACAGATCGACCGGCAAGAGCGGCGAGCTCATGTGGGTCTCACGATAGATCAGCAGCACGCCGGCGACGATGGCGATGGCGAATTGTGCGAGGCAGGTGATGGCAGCCTCGCCATGACCGACGCTGTCGACGGCGGCGATGCCGACACCGAACGTGATTGCGGACAGGCCCGCGCTCTGCCAGTCGAAGGAACGGCTCGCTGGCTTGGTGTGCGGCAGGCTGCGCAGGCCGATCAGCAATGTCACCGCACCGAGGGGCACGTTGATGGCGAACAGCCAGGGCCAGCTTCCGACGGCCAGGATGCCGGCGGCGAGCGTCGGTCCGACCGCAGCCGAGAAGGCGACCACGAGCGCGTTGAGGCCGATGCCGCGGCCGAGCTGGCTGCGCGGATAGGTGAAGCGCACCAGCGCCGCGTTGACGCTCATGATGCCGGCCGCGCCAAAGCCCTGGAGGATGCGCGCGGCCGTCAGCAGCGGCAGCGTGTGCGCCAGCGCGCACAATGCGGAGGCCAGCGTGAACAGCACCAGTCCGACCAGATAGACGCGGCGATAGCCGACGATCTCGCCGAGCGAAGCCAGTGGCAGCAGTGAGATCGTGATCGCGAGCTGGTAGCCGTTGACGATCCAGATCGAGAAGGCCGGGCTTGCATCGAGGTCGGCCGCGATCGTCGGCAGCGCGACGTTGGCGATGGCGCTGTCGACCACCGCCATGATGATGCCGAGCGCAATCGTCAGCACCGCATGGTTGCGCTGTGGCTGCGGCAGGCCGTCGGCGTGCTCGATGGTGGTCGATGACATCGTGAAGCGTGCTTGCTCGAGACGCGGTTGCTGGTCCGCAACCTGGTCCGACCCGGGATGGTTCCAGCCAAAGCCTGGACGATTCCAGTCCTATTTCGGCTTCCGTGGCTCCTGAATCGCCCTGAGGTAGCTTACCACGGCCTCGGCATCGTCTCGGCCGAATCGAGGCGTTGGCATCGAGCGGTGGATGCTGCTGTAGCCGTCCTGGAGGCGCTGCACGAAGTCGGGATCGTAGAGTTTGTTCTCGCCGAGGTTCCGGAAGGGCGGTGCCAGTTCGTTCCGGCTCTTGCCCGTCCTGCCGACCGCGTGGCACTGCGCGCACATCCGTTGCAGCAGTGCTTCGGCGCGCCGCTGTTCGAGATCCAGGGCTTGACTTGCCGTGCTCCACAGAACGCCAACGGCCAGCAGCGCTGGCGCGATCCTATTCATCGCTCATGTCCATCATTCCCAGCGCAGGGCCTTCATGGCAAACCGGCGCGGCAGCATCGCGAGTGCCGCAGCGTGTCACGGCCGACGCAGGCGGGCTTGATGCAGCTCAAATGTCCTACACCGCCGGCGGATTCCGCTCGGTGAAGGTCACGCGCTGGTGCCAATAGGGATAGGGCAGCGTTACATTGCTCGCGGCATCGAGCTTTGCGACCTGATCCTTGGTCAAGGACCAGCCGACCGCACCGAGATTTTCGCGCAGCTGGGTCTCGTTGCGCGCGCCGATGATCAGCGTCGAGACAGTCGGACGCTGGAGCAGCCAGTTGAGCGCGATCTGCGAGACGCTCTTGCCCGTCTCCTTGGCGATTTCGTCGATGGCTTCGACGACACGGTAGACATGCTCGTCCGGAACAGGCGGTCCGAAGTCGGCCGTCTTGGGCAGTCGGCTGACTTCCGGCCTCGGCTGACCACGGCGGATCTTTCCGGTGAGGCGCCCCCACCCGAGCGGCGACCAGACCACGGCACCTAACCCCTGGTCGAGCCCGAGCGGCATCAACTCCCATTCGTAATCGCGCCCGATCAGCGAATAGTAGGTCTGGTTGGCGACGTAGCGCGGAAAGCCGTGCTTGTCGGCGACGGCGAGCGATTTCATCAGGTGCCAGCCCGAGAAATTCGAGACGCCGACGTAGCGGATCTTGCCGGCACGCACGAGCACGTCGAGTGTTGCGAGCAGCTCTTCAGGCGGGGTGAAGGCGTCGAAGCCGTGCAGCTGGAACAGGTCGATGTAGTCGGTGCCGAGCCGGCTCAACGAACCGTCGACGGCCGCGAGCAGATGCTGCCGCGACGAGCCGATATCGTTGGGACCCTCGCCGAAGCGGAAGGTCGCCTTGGTCGAAATCAGAACCTTGTCGCGGCGGCCCTTGATCGCTTCGCCGAGCACCCGCTCGGATTCGCCGAGAGAATAGACATTCGCGGTGTCGAACATCGACACGCCGGCTTCGAGGCAGATGTCCAGAAGGCGCCGCGCTTCGGTCGCGTCAGTCGTGCCCCAAGCCGCAAGGCGGCCGACACCGCCGAAGGTGCCGGTGCCAAGACTGAGGGCGGGCACCATGAGGCCTGAACTGCCCAAGCGTCGGTATTCCATCGATGTGCTCCTCGGCTGGCCGCCGGTTGATCGATGCGGCCTTACGGGCCGATGGTAATGCAAGCAGGCGCTGCGTCCTATCACGCGCTCACATACCGGCCTTGCTTGGGTAGGCGCATATCGTCGAATGCAGCCTCGCAACGCGCGCGCCGAACGTCGTCACCAAAGATTGAACTTCGAGCCTCGCTGCGGGTGAGAGGAAGCGCGCGCGTTCGCATCATCCGCCTGCCGCGGCGGAAGCGTCAGGCTCCAGCCATCACGACCAGCACCGAATCGCGGTCACACCCAGATCTCAGTGCCGCAACTGGCTCTGCCGGAAGTCGCGCGGCGACATTCCGAAATGCTCGCGGAAGACGCGGCCGAAATGTGAGAGGTCGTTGAAGCCCCAGCCGAACGCGACCTCGCTGATGTGGCGATGGGCGAGCACAGGCGAGGCGAGGTCGCGCCGGCATCGTGCGAGGCGTTCGGCAAGAACATGGCGCTGGAAGGAGGTGTCCTCGTCGGCGAGAAGGTCGTTGACGTAGCGCGGCGAGATGCCGAGCGCGGCCGCGGTCTCCGCGAGCGAGAGGTCGGGATCGGAGAGATGCGCGCGGATGTGCGCCTTCAATCGGTAGAGCAGGGCCGAGCGGTGGGTCGAGGACGGCAGCGACGTCCTGCCGAGCCGCTCGCTCAGCGCCATGGCGAGCAGATCGACCGCCTGCTCCGACAGCGCGGCGGCGGTGTCCGGGGCCAGCGCGTCCGCGCTCTGGCAAAGCCGGAAGATGAAATCATAGGCGAGCCGCTCGAGCGGCGCGTCGGCTCCGAACGACATCGCAGTCAGCGTCTCGGTGCCGCCGAGCCGGCGTCGCAGCATCTCGCGCGGCACCTTGAAGATGGTCTGCGTGAAGGCGTCGTTGAACTTCAGCTCATACGGCCGCGTGGTGTCGTAGAGCGCGAACTCGCCGGGGTGGATCACGGTCTCCCGGCCGTCCTGCACAACGCCGCCGCTGCCGCGATTGCCGAGTGCAATGAGAACAAAATCCTGGTCCGAGCGCGCGATGCGAGAGGGCGTGCGGAACACGTGCTGGCGGTGCGAGCAGACTTCGGAGCATGCCGCCTTGCCGAGCGAAGCCTGCGTGACCGAGCCGCGAAAGGCGCTGCCGAGGTCGGACTTGCAGTCGAGGCCGACGAAGACGTCGCAGACGATGTCCTGCCAGAGGGCGAGCCGCCGATAGCCGGGGCTGCCGTCCGTCGTGAACTGGATTGGCATCTGGAGAGCCTCCCTTTCACATCCAGCAAAACCGTATGTTGGCGCAGATTTAGCCCGACCGGAGGCAAATTCCGTACCGGCGGCGGCAGCGTCCAGTCGAGTTTTTGTTCCGCGGCGGTCGAGCGCCCGCCGTCTGGCTTGGCCCAATAGACTGCATCGGACATGGCGTCCGATCAACCGGCAATGGAGGCGGGAATGGGCATCGAACATCCGAAATACAAGGTCGCGGTGGTGCAGGCGGCGCCGGCCTGGCTCGACCTCGACGCCTCGATCGACAAGTCGATCGCGCTGATCAGGGAGGCCGCGGAAAAGGGCGCCAAGCTGATCGCTTTTCCCGAGGCCTTCATCCCCGGTTACCCCTGGCATATCTGGATGGATTCGCCGGCCTGGGCGATCGGCCGCGGCTTCGTGCAGCGCTATTTCGACAATTCGCTGTCCTACGACAGCCCGCAGGCCGAGCGGCTGCGCGAGGCCGTCCGCAAGGCAAAGCTCACCGCCGTGATCGGCCTGTCCGAACGCGATGGCGGCAGCCTCTATCTGGCGCAATGGCTGATCGGGCCCGACGGCGAGACCATCGCAAAGCGCCGCAAGCTGCGGCCGACCCATGCCGAGCGCACCGTCTATGGCGAGGGCGACGGCAGCGACCTTGCCGTGCATGCGCGGCCCGACATCGGCCGTCTCGGCGCATTGTGCTGCTGGGAGCACCTCCAGCCGCTGTCGAAATACGCGATGTATGCCCAGAACGAGCAGGTCCATGTCGCGGCCTGGCCGAGCTTCTCGCTCTACGATCCCTTCGCGCCGGCGCTGGGTGCCGAGGTCAACAACGCCGCCTCGCGCGTCTATGCGGTGGAAGGCTCCTGCTTCGTGTTGGCGCCTTGCGCGACGGTGTCGCAGACCATGATCGACGAGCTCTGCGACCGGCCGGACAAGCATGCGCTGCTGCACGCCGGCGGCGGCTTTGCCGCCATCTACGGGCCCGACGGCAGTCAGATCGGCGAGAAGCTGGCGCCGGATCAGGAGGGATTGCTGATCGCCGAGATCGATCTTGGCGCCATCGGCGTCGCCAAGAACGCCGCTGACCCGGCCGGCCACTATTCGCGGCCCGACGTGACGCGGCTTCTTCTCAACAAGAAGCGGTACCAGCGCGTCGAGCAGTTCGCGCTGCCGGTCGACACCGTCGAGCCCACGGAGATCGCGGCGGCGGCAAGCTGAGCGTCGCTGCGCGAAGACGGGCCTACGTTAGGCGGCGCAGTGCCCGAGCAGTTCCGGATGTGCGGCGCAGATATGGTGCGCGCCGGCATCGCGCAGCTCGGCCTCGCTGCCATAGCCATAGAGCACGCCGATTGCGGTCATGCCATTGGTCCTGGCTCCGACCACGTCATGGCTGCGGTCGCCGATCATGATCGCGTTGTTCGCCTCGACCCTGGCCTCGTCGAGCGCATAGCGGAGCAGGTCGCGCTTGTCGACGCGGGTGCCGTCGAGCTCGGAGCCGAACACGCGCTCGAAATATGGCTTCAGGCCGAAATGATCGACGATGCGGGTGGCGTAGACCACAGGCTTGCTGGTCGCGACGAACATGCGCGGTGTTGTCGCGGCAAGCCTCGTGAGGGTGTCCATGATGCCGCCATAGGCTTCGTTCTCGAACAGGCCGATATCGCTGAAGCGCTCCCGATAGAGCAGCAGCGCGCGGTCGGCGAGTTCGTCGGTTCCGGTGAGCTTTTTCAGGCTGGCATGCAGCGGCGGCCCGATGCACCAGGTCAGCTCGTCCTCGCTCGGGACAGGCTGGCTGAGCCGCTCCAGCGCGTATTGGATGGATCGCGTGATCCCCGGCTTGGAATTGGTCAGCGTGCCGTCGAGATCAAAAAAGATTGTCACCATCCGGGCGGGACTGCGTTGATACTGCCGCTCGTGCTAATTGGCTGGGGTTCCAAGTCAAGGTTCGATTTGTCCGGTAGCGTCAATGCCATGCGAATAGCTCGGGTCATCGCAGTCTTGTGCCACGCCCTGGTGCTGTCGCCGGCGCTCGCAGAGGAGACGCCGACCCCTGTCGTGCCTTCCAATGCCGAGGAACCCGCGAAGCCTGCGGAGAAACCCGCGGACGCGCGTGAGAGCGACACGCGGGAGTCGATCTGCCTGATCGTGGAGGCGGCTGCGCGCGATGCCAATCTCCCGCTCGAATTCTTTGCCCGGGTGATCTGGCAGGAAAGCCGCTTCCAGGCCGATGCGGTCGGCCCCATGACGCGCAACGGCGAGCACGCGCAAGGGATCGCGCAGTTCATGCCGGGCACTGCAAGCGAGCGCGGGCTGCTCAATCCGTTCAATCCGGTGCAGGCATTGCCGAAGTCGGCCGAGTTCTTGAACGAGCTGCGCAACCAGTTCGGCAATCTCGGCCTCGCCGCGGCTGCCTACAATGCCGGTCCGCGGCGTGTGCAGGAATGGCTCGCCGGCACCGGCCCGATGCCGGAGCAGACCCGCAACTACGTCTTCGCCATCACCGGCACCAGCGTCGACGCCTGGGCCAAGGCCGGCAGCACCGGCAAGGGACCGCCGAGTTCACCGCCGACGAGCTGCCGTGATCTGATGGCGCTGCTCAAGCGCGCGCCGAACCCGTTCGTCGCCGAGCTCGAGCAGCATGTGGAGCTTGCCGCCGCAAAGATCTGGGGCGTGCAGCTCGCGGCCGGCTTCGACCGCAACAAGGCGCTGGCGATGTATTCCAGGGCGGTCACGAGACTGAGCGCCGTGATCGGCGAGCGTGATCCGAGCCTGCTAAGCTCGGTGATGCGCAGCCGCGGCACGCGCGCCTTCTACCAGGTGCGTATCGGCGCGGATACCCGAGCCGAGGCCGATGATCTGTGCAACCGCATCCGCAAGGCAGGCGGCGCCTGCTTCGTCCTGAAGAACCGCGGTGTGAGCGGGTAGAGCGCATTCGCTCTGGCCGTCATTCCGGGGCGATGCGAAGCATCGAACTATGGTGCGCAATTGCGCACCTGAGAATCCATCGGGCCACAGAGACCGTCGCGAGATGGATTCCGGGTTCGCGCCAAGTGGCGCTCCCCGGAATGACGACGGTGGGCCTGGGCCTCGCGCATGTCAGCCCCGCCGTGCCTTTCCTTGACGCGCGCCGCCGTCTCGCGCGTTATCCAGCCAGGATTCCTCACCAGCCAAGCTCTCCGTGGCGCTTCCTCCGCTCGATTCCCCTCAATGGCAAAGTCCGTGGCGCGCGTTTGCGTGGGGACTGCGCTCGATCACGCAGACGATCCTCACCATCGTGCTGTTCGTGACCTATCTCGGCATCGGCGCGCTTGCCCACGACACCCATTTCAGCCTGCTCTGGGCGCTCGCCTCGACGCTATTCGTTTGGGCCGGGCCGGCACAGATCATCCTGATCACCACGCTCGGCTCCGGCGCGACCATCATCCAGTCGGCGATTGCGGTGACGGTGTGCGCCATTCGGCTGTTTCCGATGGTCGTGTCGGTGCTGCCGCTGATGCGGACGCCGACGACGAAACGACGCGAGCTGGTCTTCGCCGCGCATCTGACGGCGGTGACGCTGTGGGTCGAATGCCACCGCTTCCTGCCGCTTGTGCCGCGGGAGCGGCGCATCGCCTTCGTCCACGGGCTCGGCTGTGGCCTCGTTTCGGTGTGCCTCGTCGCCAACACCGTCGGCTATTTCCTCGCCGCCAATCTGACCCAGACGCTGGGAGCGGCGATCCTGCTGCTGACGCCGCTGTCCTTCCTGTTCTCGACCGCGCGCAACAGCCGCGAGGTCGCCGACGTCGTCGCGCTGGCGCTCGGCATCGTGCTCTATCCGCTGGCCGCGAAGATGAACTCGGGCCTCGACATCCTCGTCAGCGGCGTCGCGGCCGGCACGATCGCCTATGGCGTGCATTGGTGGCGGGAGGTGCGCGCATGAGCTACGCGCAGCTCATCGGCGACTGGCACGCGCTCGTCGTGCTGTTCGTCGCCGGCGTCGTTCCGAACCAGATCTGGCGCATGCTGGGGCTGTGGTTCGGCGGCGGCATCGACGAGGGCTCGGAGCTCTTGGTCTGGGTGCGGGCGGTCGCGACCGCGATCCTGGCCGGTGTCATCGCCCAGATCGTGGTGGAGCCGCCAGGGGCGCTTGCCACTGTACCTGACGTGCTGCGCTATGGCGCGGTCGGTGCCGGACTCGTGGTCTTCCTGCTGACCCGCCGCTCGATCTTCGCCGGCGTGGTCACGGGCGAAGTCTTCATGCTGGCCGGCAAGTGGTGGTTGGGCTAAAACCGCCGGCGAACAGCAAGGAACTGAAATATGGTTCGCGAACAGGAGCTCCGCGGGGGCGAGGTCGCCATCGAGCTGCCGCCGACGCAAGATGCCGGCCTCGTCTTCATCGGCCGTATCCGCACGCCCTGGACGTCGCGCCTGGAGACGCCGCGGCAGGGGCGTCAGGACGGCCCGATATGCCGGCTCAAGATCTTCGAGCCGTTCGTGCCGGCGATCAAGGGCGTCGATTTCTACAGCAATCTCGAAGTGCTCTACTGGCTCGACCAGTCGCGCCGCGACATCATCCTGCAAAGCCCGAAGAACAACGAGAAGACCCGCGGCACGTTCTCGCTGCGCTCGCCGGTTCGCCCCAACCCGATCGGCACGTCGATCGTGAAGCTGGTCGGCATCGAGGGCAATGCGATCCTGGTGCGTGGGCTCGATTGCCTCGACAACACACCGCTGATCGACATCAAGCCGGATCGTTGCGAGTTCACCCCATTGGCCGCGCCGCGAGCTATGGCGGAATCTGGGTGATGACGGTGTGAGGAAGGCGGCGTATCGAGGCGGGTGACGAGCCTGCCAGAACCTCTCGAGGAGAGCGATACGCCATGACCGAGACTACCAATGTTCTTGCTTTCCGTCAGCCGTCCGCGGTTGATGATCCACTGACCGATATCGTTCGTGCCGGCGCGCGGGACCTGCTTGCCAGGGCGATCGAGATCGAGGTTGGCGCGTTTCTGGCCAGCACGGCCAATCTGACGCTGCCCGACGGTCGAGCGCGCCTGGTCCGACATGGGCACGGTCCGGTGCGCGAGATTGCGACCGGCATCGGTCCGGTGGAGGTCGCTCGTCCCAAGGTCCGCGACCGCGGAGCGAGCGGGCGAGGCGACCGCCTCCGCTTCAGTTCGGCAATCCTGCCGCTATGGGCGCGGCGGACGAAGAGCCTGGATGCCTTGATCCCGGTCCTCTATTTGCGCGGCATCTCGACCGGCGACTTCCAGGAGGCGCTCTCGGCGCTGCTCGGCAAGGATGCGCCGAACCTGTCGCCTTCGGTGATCGCCGGCCTGAAGGCCGATTGGCAGGTCGAGTACGAACGCTGGCAGAGACGCGATCTGTCGGCGCGTCGCTATGTCTACATCTGGGCCGATGGCGTGTACCTGCAGGCCCGCATGGAAGATCACAGCGAATGCATGCTGGTGCTGATTGGCACCACGCCGGAAGGCAAGAAGGAGCTGATCGGCTTCCAGGTCGGCGTGCGCGAGAGCGCGCAGAGCTGGCGCGAACTCCTGATCGACCTGCGGCAACGCGGGTTACGGATTGCCCCGCAACTCGCCATCGGCGACGGCGCCCTCGGCTTCTGGAAGGCACTGGACGAGGCCTTTCCCGGCACGCGGCACCAACGATGCTGGTGCCATAAAGTGAGCAACGTACTCGACAAGGTCGCCAAATCCGTGCAGGGCCCCATGAAGAACGACCTGCGGAACATCTATCTGGCCCCACACCGGGCCGAAGCTGAAACCGCGATCGACGTCTTCGTCGAGAAATACCACGTCAAATACGGACGTGCGGTGGAGTGCCTGATCAAGGATCGCCATGCGCTGCTCGCCTTCTTCGACTTCCCTGCTGAGCACTGGATCCACCTACGCAGCTCGAACCCGATCGAGAGCGTCTTCGCCACGGTGCGCCACCGAACGGTGCGGACCAAGGGATCGCTGTCGCAACAAACTGCGAAGCTGATGGTGTTCAAGCTCATCGACGCCGCATCGAAGACCTGGCGGCGATTGAAGAGCACGAACCAGTTGCCGAAAGTCATCGCCGGTGTAAAGTTCATCGACGGAATCGAAGTCATTCCGAACACTGAAAGCCACGCCGCCTGATCAGGCCGCGTCACCCAAAATCAGCCATAGCTCCCGCGCCGCAGCCGGGGGATTTCCAGACGGAATGAGGATCAGCCCTTCAACGCCGCGATCAGCTTGGCCGCGTGCTCTTCCAGCACCTTGGCGTCTTCCATGCGGCTCGCCGGCGGCAGCATGGCGACACCGTCGCGGCGCGGCATCACATGCATGTGCAGGTGAAACACCACCTGTCCGCCGGCCGGCTCGTTGAATTGCTGCACGGTGATGCCGTCGGCGTTGAATGCCTTCATCGCGGCGGCGGCGATCTTATGCGCGCCGCGGGCGACGTGGGCGTAGTCGTCCGGCTTGATATCGAGGATGTTGCGGGCAGGGGCCTTGGGGATCACCAGGGTATGACCGGGGACGCGCGGCATGATGTCGAGGAAGGCGATGACGTGCTCGTCCTCGTAGACCTTGTAGCAGGGCAGCTCGCCGCGCAGAATCTTTGCGAAGATGTTGTTGGTGTCGTAGGCGGTCATGGTAGCTCCTCGGCGGCTCCTCGAGACTTTGCACTTACTGTCACCAGCGGCGGCGAGGCGTCAAGGCGCCTCATCGGCGCCCTTGCGGAACGGGCCGAGCTCGGCGAGCTCCCGTCCGGCCTCCGCGACATAGGCGCGCTCGCGCTTGAGGTAATCGTCGATGGCGCGGCGGAGTCCCGGATCGGCGATGAAGTGGGCGGAGTAGGTGGTGCGCGGCAGGTAGCCGCGCGCGATCTTGTGTTCGCCCTGCGCGCCGGCCTCGACATGCTTCAGGCCGTGTCTGATCGCGAAGTCGATCGCCTGATAGTAGCAGACCTCGAAATGCAGGAACGGATGATGCTCGACCGCGCCCCAGTTGCGGCCGAACAGCGTGTCCGAGCCGATGAGGTTGATCGCACCCGCGATCCAGCGGCCGTTGCGGCGGGCCATCACCAGCAGCACGTCCTCGCTCATGGTCTCGCCGATCAGTGAGAAGAACTCGCGCGTCAGGTAAGGCCGGCCCCATTTGCGCGAGCCGGTCTCCATGTAGAATTCGAAGAAGGCATCCCAGGCGTCCTCGGTGATGTCCTTGCCCGTCAGCGAGTGGATCGTGATGCCCGCGGCCAGCGCGTCGCGCCGCTCGCGCTTGATCGACTTGCGGTGGCGGGAGTTCAGCGTCGCCAGGAAATCGTCGAAGCTCGTAAACCCCTCGTTGTGCCAGTGGAACTGCTGGTCGGTGCGCTGGAGGAAGCCGTGCTCGGCGAGCAGCTTCCATTCGGCCTCGCGCGCAAAGGTGACGTGGACCGAGGACGCCTTGCTGACGCCGCACAGCGCCACCAGCCCGCTCGCCAGGGCCTCAGTGATCCGCTCGCGGTCGACGCCGTCGCGGACCAGCAACCGCGGTCCCGTGGCCGGGGTGAACGGCACCGAGACCTGGAGCTTTGGATAGTAGCGCCCGCCCGCGCGCTCATAAGCGTCTGCCCAGCCGCGGTCGAAGACGTATTCGCCTTGCGAGTGAGATTTCAGATAGCAGGGCACGACGCCGACGACGCGGCCGTCGAGCTTGGCCACCAGATGCCGCGGACCCCAGCCGGTGCGGATGGTCGCCGAACCCGATTTCTCAGCGGCGGATAGAAATGCGTGCGAGACGAACGGGTTATAGGCAGGACTTGAGAGGCTGAGGGAATCGCCTGGAAGGGCGGATGAGGTTCCCAGGCCATGCCCCTTGCAAGCCTTTTCGTTAAGAGCCTTGCCGGGATTGGCGCAAGCGTCCCAATCCTCGGGCGAGACTTCGCCGATGGACGGTACGGCCTCGAGCGTAATGTCGGATGATGCCATTGCGCCCAAGATCGTGCATTGCAGCAGCGACTTCAAGGGGTGGAGGAACACAGGTCTCGTGCCCCGGACGCAGCGCAGCGCGCAGCGGTGCGATGCAGGGCCGGGGCCCATCTCTCCGCTCAGCGTGCCGCCTTGCTGGGTCCCGGCTCTGCGCAGCAACGCTACGCGTTGCAGCGCTTCCGGGACACGAGACTGGCGCCGTACAGCGGCGTTCCCCTACGGCACGAACCCCTCAAAAATCATCTGGTCCGCATATTGGCCGACCCGCGTCCGCTGCTCCGGGGTACGCACGGTCCAGCCGAGCAGGGCGCAGCCGAAGACATTGCGCGCGATCCAGGGGGCGGGGGCCGGAAGGTGATCGACCTTGAAGGCGACGAAGTGGGGCTGGGTCCGGAAGCCATGGCGAAGGTACAGCATGCTGTCGCGCTGCTGCTGCGTCAGGTCAGCCCAATAGTCGTCTTCATAGGTCCGTTGCGCGACGATGCCGCGCGGACGGGAGGGCAGCGATTCGCGCAGCGCCAGCACCTGATCGGGATCGAACGACATGCCGACCGCCGGGCCGTCATAGGACGCCAAGACTTCGGCCATCCGCTTCACCAGCTTGCGGTCGCCGCCAAAATGACTCTTCACCTCGATCACCAGCGGCACGCGGCCGGCGACCATGGCGCAGAGGTCGCTGAGCGACATCATCCGCTCGTCGGTGTCCCTGAACCTGACCGCCTTCAGCTCCGCCGCGGTCTTCGAGATGACGTCCCCGGTGGCCTCGGTGAGACGGCCCAGCGCGTGGTCGTGATGCACCATGGCCTCGCCGTCGGCCGAGAGCTGGATATCGACCTCGATCGTGAAATTGCCCGCAATCGCAGCCTGCACCGCGCCCGGCATGTTCTCGACGATGCCGCGCGAAATGTCGTGCAGGCCGCGATGGGCGACCGGCCGGGCTGTCAGCCAATCCGGAGCACGCATTCGCGTCAGGCGACCTCGAACACGCCTTCGACCTCGACCGCGGCATCGGCGGGCAACGAGGCGACCCCGACCGTGGTCCGGGCATGGCGGCCCTTGTCGCCGAAGGCGGCGACCATCAGGTCGGAGGCGCCGTTGAGCACCTTTGGGCCGTCGAGGAAGTCCGGCGCCGAGTTGATGAAGCCGCCGAGGCGGACCACCCGCACGACCTTGTCGAGATCGCCGAGCGCCGCCTTGACCTGGGCCAGCAGGTTCACCGCGCAGCCGCGTGCGGCCGCCGCCCCCTCCTCGATGGAGACGCCAGCGCCGAGCTTGCCCTTGGCGATCAGCTTTCCGGCGGGGTCGAAGCAGACCTGGCCGGAGACGAACAGCAGATTGCCGGTGCGCACGAACGGGACGTAGTTGGCGACGGGGGTGGGGGCCTCATGCAGCTTGATGCCCTGTTCCGCCAGTTTCTGCTCGACCGTGCCCGCCATGTCCGACCTCGTTGTCCAAAATCATTGCCCCGGCGCGTCCGTTTGAAGGCCGGGCGCGCCCTGTTTCGCCCATCGTGCCGTCACATGCAAGCAACCGGAAGGGGGCGCATTTTGTTGAGGCAGGCCAACGTGAAGGGGCAACTTTACGTGAAACGGCCTCAGTTGCGACGCAATGGAACGGTCATTAAAATGTCGAATCTGCGCTTTCCTCAGGGAACAGACATGGTGCACCTTTTCCGGACTTCGCTCGGTGTGATGGCGCTCGCGGCGGCCGCTTTCGGCCCCGGCGGCGGGGCGCTGGCCGCCAATGGTCCGTTCCTCGCGCACCAGGCGCTGTATGACCTCAATCTCGTCAAATCGCGCTCCAATTCGGTCAACAGTGCCCGCGGCCGCATCCTCTACAATTTCACAGGGAACGCCTGCGAGGGCTATACCTCGGAATTCCGCCAGGTCTCCGAGCTCGACAGCGGCGAGGGCAAGGTCACGCTCAGCGATCTCCGCTCCAATTCCTGGGAGGACGCCGCCGGCAAAAGCTACCGCTTCAAGATCGAGACGCGCATGAACGAGGCGGATGCCGGCCGCGTCGACGGCTCGGCCGAGCGCGACGGCGACCACATCAACGTCAAGCTGAAGCTGCCGGCGCCGAAGAGCTTTACACTCGACGGCAAGGTCGTGTTCCCGACCGAGCAGATCCAGCGCATCATCGCCGCCGCCAAAGAAGGCAAGTCGCTGCTCGAGCTCTCCGTCTACGACGGCTCGGACGACGGCCAGAAAGTCTACAACACGCTGACCGTGATCGGCCAGCCGATCCCCGCCGACCGCGCCACCTCGTCCGATCCGTCGACCTCGGACGAGCACATGAAGTCGCTGAAGCGCTGGCCCGTCACCGTCAGCTATTTCGATCGCGACGCCCAGCAGAAAGAGGGCGAGCAGACGCCGGTCTATGCGATGTCGTTCGAGCTCTACGAGAACGGCGTCTCCCGCCAGCTCGTGCTCGATTACAACGATTTTGTGATCTCGGGTTCGATGGGCAAGTTCGACGTCAAGGACAGCAAGCCCTGCAATTGAGGGCTCGTTGCATCTAGCCCTCAACACCGTCTCCCGCTACGCTTCCTTCCAACCACAACTCCGGGAGGCAAGCACCATGCCCAAGCTCGACCATCTCCGCCCCAGCGGCCTGCATCACAATCCCGCTTACTCCCACGTCGTGACCGCTACCGGTGCGCGGACCATCTACATCTCCGGTCAGGTGTCGGTGGATGAGGAGGGGCGCATCGTCGGCGAGGGCGATATCGCCGCGCAGACGACGCAGGTGATGCAGAATCTCGGGCACGCCTTGAAGGCGGCGGGGGCGACCTACGCCAACATCGTCAAGATCACGACGTTCGTCGTGAACTACAAGCCGGAGCTGCGCCCGATCATCGGCAAGGCGCGCTCCGCCTTCTTCGAAGGCATGGAGCCGCCGGCCTCGACGCTCGTCGGCGTCTCCGCGCTCGCCGCGCCGGAATGGCTGATCGAGATCGAGGCGATCGCGGTCGCGGATTGATTTCGCTGCGCTCTATCTGGGCGACGAGTGCGTCGCCTTGGACATCTCCCGCAGAACAGCCATCGCCTCGTCGGCCCTGTCGGCGGGCACGAAGAGATGGTCGTGGTGGAAGGCCGAAACGGCATTCACGCTGATGCCGGCTTGGGCCAGACGTGACGTGACAGCCGCCAGAAAACCCACCGCATCGAGTGCGGAGCGAACGGTCAAGGTGATCAGGCGCGAGGGAAATTCATGGCGTAGTCCGGCACGCTCGGCCTGCTCGTGCAGCATCACCAGCGTTGTTCCTTCGCGTTCGCGGAACGTCAGCATCGGGCTGATGGTAGCTGGAATGCTCACGTTGGGCGCAAGCGTACAAAACACGAAGATGCCGTCCAGGATATCCGGATTCATGTTACTCAGCAGCGCGTCGAGATCGCGTTCACCCGTCATCACTCCTGCGCCTTTTCCGGCCCGTCATAGGCAATGCCGCGGATCACCGCGGCGCTGCCGAACTTCTTGCGCAGGCTGTCCACCGCGCGCTCGGCGTGCGCGGCGCGGCGGTCGAGCATGTCGGTGTCGTCGGCGGGCGAGCCGTCGCGCAGCGCGCTGACGCCGGCGCCCATCAGACGGAAGGCGGTGCCGTCGATCTCCTTGGCCAGCATCTCGCGGCAGATCGAGAAGATCTTTGCGGCGAGCTGGGTCGGGGCCGCAATGGACTGCGAGCGGGTGCGCTGGCGGAAGTCGGCGGTCTTCAGCTTCAGCGTCACGGTGGAGCCGGCGAGCTCGCTGCTTTTCAGGCGCGACGACGTCTTCTCGCACAGCCGCCACAGGATCTTCTCCAGCGTCGCGAAATCGCGGATGTCGGTCTCGAAGGTGGTTTCGCTGGAGATCGACTTGGCGCCGCGGTCAGGCTCGACGCGGCGGTCGTCGATGCCGCGCGCGAGCCGCCACAGCCGGCGGCCGTCGCTCGGAAACTGCCGCATCATCTCGATCTCGTCGGCCTTCTGCAGGTCGGCGATGATGCGGAAGCCGCGCTGCACGAGGCGTTCCTGCGTCGCTGGCCCTACGCCGAAGATGAAGCCGACCGGCTTTTCCGCCAGCATCAAACGGGCTTCCTCCTGGTCGAGCGCGGCGAAGCCGCGGGGCTTGTCGAGGTCCGAGGCGATCTTGGCCAGGAATTTGTTGCAGGACAGGCCGACCGAGACGGTGATGCCGATGTCGCGTTCGACGTCGCGGGCGAAGCGCGCCAGCACCTTTGCCGGGATCATGCCGTGCACCCGCTCGGTGCCGGAGAGATCGAGGAAGGCTTCGTCGATCGAGAGCGGCTCGACCTGCGGCGTCAGCGCCTGCATGGCCTGGCGCACCTCGCGGCCGACGCGGACATATTTGGCCATGTCCGGCCGGATCACGGTCGCATGCGGGCAGGCCTCCAGCGCCTTGAACATCGGCATCGCCGAGCGCACGCCATAGGTGCGTGCGATGTAGCAGGCGGCCGACACCACCCCGCGTTTTCCGCCGCCGATGATGACGGGCCTGTCAGCGATGTCAGGATTATCGCGCTTCTCGACCGTCGCGTAGAAGGCGTCGCAGTCGATATGGGCGATGGTCAGGCCAGCCAGCGCCCGGTGGCGGACGAGGCGAGGGGAACCGCAGGCCGAGCAGCGCCGCACCCCCATATCCAGATCGGCCAAACAATCCCGGCAGAAGCAGCGGGGCCCGGCCGGGTCGGGGGCGGTCACGGCACGTCGCGCTCCCAAGAGCGGTCGCCGAGCGCGTCCCCGAGGACCTGCCGCGCTGCGGCAACGTTGGTCGGATGCAGCTCCGAGGCGCTCGCGAAGGCCTTCACGGTGGCGTCATCGCGCAGCACGAAATCGAGCACGTTGAGGAGGAAATTCGGGTCCGAGGCGGCGTTCCGGAGGGTCTCCGGGCCCACACCTGTCTCGGCCAGGAACAGGCCCAACCGCTCGGGCTCGCTCGCGACGAACGACAGCGCCTGAATCGCAACGATTTCAGCGACTTCGCGGGGGTTGTGAACAGGCTTTTTCACGGGCCCGATTTGCCTTTCCGTTAACTTTCGGTGTCTACTTTGCATCATGCCCGAGTCTCGTGCCTGAGTCTTGCGACCCGGGGGGCAAGCAACTGGAAACCACATCGCAGAAAGTGGCCCCTCGGCTTTAACGAAACTAGAGCGAATCTGAGGCTAGTTTGAATCCAGTTTTCGAAGCGCCGGAAAGCGGCGCCTGAGGCGTCACATGTATCCGGCTTCGTGCCAATCAGGAGGACGGGATGGCTAAGACCGTCCTGATCGTGGAAGACAACGAGCTCAACATGAAGCTCTTCCGCGACCTGTTGGAGGCGCATGGTTATCAGACCTCCGGCACCAGCAACGGTTACGAGGCGCTCGATCTCGTTCGCAAGATGCGGCCCGACCTCGTGCTGATGGATATCCAATTGCCGCAGGTCTCCGGCCTCGAGGTGACGCGCTGGATCAAGGACGATCCGGAGCTGCGCGCCATTCCCATCGTCGCGGTCACGGCATTCGCGATGAAGGGTGACGAAGAGCGCATCCGCGAGGGCGGCTGCGAGGCCTATTTGTCCAAGCCGATCTCGGTCGGCAAATTCATCGAGACGGTCCGGCGTTTTATCGGATAGGAAGTGAGTTCAAAGTGTCCGCGCGTATCCTGGTTGTCGATGACGTTCCTGCCAACGTCAAACTCCTCGAAGCCCGCCTCTCCGCCGAATATTTCGACGTGATGACCGCTTCGAACGGCACCGAGGCGCTGGCGATCAGCCGGCGCGCCGAATGCGACATCATCCTGCTCGATGTGATGATGCCCGACATGGACGGTTTCGAAGTCTGCCGCCGCCTCAAGACCGATCCCGCCACGCACCACATTCCCGTCGTCATGGTGACGGCGCTCGACAGCCCCGCCGACCGCAACCGCGGCCTGGAAGCCGGCGCCGACGACTTCCTCACCAAGCCCGTCTCCGACGTCGTGCTGATCGCGCGCGTGCGCTCGCTGACCCGGCTGAAGATGATGACCGACGAGCTGCGCATGCGCGCCATCACCTCGCTCGAGATCGGCATGCAGACGCCGGAGCGCAGCGCCGTGGCCGACACCGGGAAGGGCGGCCGCATCCTGCTGGTGGACGACCGCGAGTCCTCCTACGAGCGGCTGGCGACCATCCTCGCTGCCGAGCACACCATCGATGTCGAGCCGAACCCGACGGAGGCGCTGTTCCACGCCGCCGAGGGCAATTACGACCTCCTGATCGTCTCGCTCGACCTCAACAATTTCGACGGCCTCAGGCTGTGCAGCCAGGCGCGCTCGCTGGAGCGCACGCGGCATGTGCCGATCCTGGCCATCGCGGACCCCGAGAACTCGACGCGGCTGCTCCGCGGCCTCGAGATCGGCGTCAACGACTACCTGCTGCGCCCGATCGACAAGACCGAGCTGCTGGCCCGCGCCCGCACCCAGATCCGCCGCCGCCGCTACACCGATCATCTGCGCGACAACGTGCAGAACTCGATCGAGATGGCGATCACCGACGCGCTCACCGGCCTGCACAATCGCCGCTACATGGAGAGCCATCTCGCGACCCTCGCCGAGCAGGCCTCGATCCGCGGCAAGCCCCTGGCGCTGATGATCCTCGACATCGACTATTTCAAGTCGATCAACGACAATTACGGCCACGACGCCGGCGACGACGTGCTGCGCGAGTTCGCGGTGCGCGTGCGCAAGTCGATCCGCGGCATCGATCTCGCCTGCCGCTACGGCGGCGAGGAGTTCGTCATCGTGATGCCGGAGACCGATCTTCACGTCGCCGGCATGGTCGCCGAGCGCCTGCGCCGCTCGATCGCGGGCGAGCCGTTCGCGATCCACAAGGGCACCAAGCGCATCGAGGTCACGATCTCGATCGGGCTCACCACGCTGGAGCGGAAGGGCGAGGCGGTTGCCGACGTCCTCAAGCGCGCCGACACGGCGCTCTATCGCGCCAAGCACGACGGCCGTAATCGCGTGGTGTCGCAGGCGGCGTGAGGCCGCCGCGAGACAAAACTGCGAAAACAACCCCATGCACAGTAGCTGGCGCCAGTCGGATCTAGGACTTATGCGGGCGCCAAAGAGGCATGCGCAAGCGGCCGGCAAAGCCGTTTGACTTGTCGGGCAAAACAGGAGCATTTTGCGAACATCGCGAAATGGTCCTGACGTGTAGTTAGGTGTCGACGCTTCCTCCACATCCTCACTGTCGTCCCTGCGAACGCAGGGACCCATAACCCCAGGGAGCGGTTATGGCGTGAGCTGGCAACCACGGGTCTTCGCCTAACTTCTCCCTGTGGTTATAGGTCCCGGCTCTGCGCTCCGCTTCGCTGCGCTTGTCCGGGACGACAGTGGTTATTGTGGCGCGCGCTTGTGCTGCTTCACCGCATCACCACCCACATCCACCCCCGCATTCCGCAGCAGCACCTTTGCCGCTTCCTTCGCTGCGCGCGCCATCGCCGGATCGTCGCGCACGAGGTCCTGGGCAATGGAGCCATCGACCAGCAGCACGAGCTGCGTCGCGAGCGCATCCGCGTCGGCGACGCCGAGTTCGGTCAACCGCTCGCGAAACCAGATGCGGCGGCTTTCCTTGAAGGCGATCGCGATCTTCTTCACGGCGCGGTCCGTGGGGCCTAGCTCGGCGACTGCATTGACGAACGGGCAGCCGCGAAAATCCTTCGCCGCAAACCGCCGCTCCAGCGAATCGAACGTCGCGAGAATCTGCTCGGCCGGCGGCTTGTCGGACGGGCGCTGAGCTACGAAGCGGCGCTCGAGATAGGCCGCGATCAGCGCGTCCTTGGAGGGGAAGTGGTTGTAGAGCGTGCGCTTGGAGATGCCGATCTCGGCCGCGATGGTGTCGACGCCGATGGCGCGAATGCCTTGCAGATAGAACAGCTTGTCGGCGGTCTCGAGGATCCGCTCTTTCATCGTCTGTTGTTTGGGCGGGGGAGCCATGCGGCAGCACGCGTCCTGTTCGCTTGACAGCACCTGACATCCATAGCCTATGTAAACAGGTCTGTGTACCCAAAATCAACGGCAAAAGCAGACGACGGCATTTGCGCCGTGCCGACGAGGGAGAAGAAAATGCCCCTGCTGCAGGTCCTGCGTCCGACATTGCCGATCCTGATCGGCGCATCGATCATGCTGACGCTGAGCATGGGGCTGCGGCAGAGCCTCGGCATCTTCATGCAGCCGCTGACGCATGACATCCACATTTCGATCTCGGATTTCACGCTGGCGCTGGCCGTGCAGAACCTCGCCTGGGGCTTTCTCCAGCCGCCCGCCGGCGCGCTCACCGCGCGCTACGGCTTCCGCCCGATCATGATCGCGGGCGCGCTGATGTACATTGCGGGGCTCGCGCTGATGGCAACCGCGAACGGACTCGTCAGCATCATGATCGGAGCGGGCGTGCTGATCGGAACTTCGCTCGCGTGCACCGCGGCGGCGATCGCGATGTCGGTGGCGGCGCGTGCGGTGCCCGCAACGGTACGCTCGACCGTGCTCGGCATCGTCTCCGGCGCGGGCTCGCTCGGCGCGCTGTTGTCGGCGCCGATCGGGCAGATGCTCAACGAGGGTTTTGGCTGGCGCATCGGCCTTGCCGGCTTCGTGATCATGTCGGTGCTGATGATCCCCGCTGCCTGGTATGCCGGCCGCGTCGACAGGATCCCGCTGCCGAAGCCGGCCGCCGACGAGATCGACGATGCCACGGCGGCGGCAGCGGCGAGGACCGCATTCGGCAATGCCTCCTTCGTGGTGATGACCTGCGCCTATCTCGTCTGCGGCATGCAGCTCGTGTTCCTCACCACGCACCTGCCGTCATATCTCGCGATCTGCGGCCTCGATCCCATGCTCAGCGCGCAGACGCTCGGCATGATCGGCGGCTTCAACGTGCTGGGCTCGCTGTTCTTCGGCTGGGCCGGCCAGCGCTGGAACAAGCTGGCACTGCTCGGCGGCATCTACATCCTGCGCTCGCTGGCGCTCGCCTGGTACTTCACGCTGCCGGCGACGCCGTTCTCGACGCTGCTGTTCGGCGCGATCATGGGCTTTTTGTGGATGGGCGTCGGCCCGCTGGTCGCGGGCGCGGTCGCCGAGATGTTCGGCCTGCGCTGGCAGGCGATGATCCAGGGCCTCGCCTTCATGAGCCACCAGATCGGCAGCTTCCTCGGCGCCTATGGGGGAGGGGTGCTCTACGATGCGCTCGGCTCGTACACCATGGCCTGGCGCATCGGCGTCGCGCTCGGCCTTGCCGGCGGCATCGTGCAGGTCGCGTTCGCGCTGATCCGTCCGTCGCAGCCGCCGGCGCCGGTGTTGCGGACGGCGTAGCAGGGCGACTGGTCGCTTTCGTCAGATTCACTTCAGCTACTCTTAGATATTAGAAGTTATTGTCCAAGATCGGCTTCATCTCTATTCCCGTTCGGCAATGCTATGAATGATCCCGAATCTGAGGAGTCCAAGACTCGACGCTTAGAGCTGGCCCCGGTTGTTTGGACAGCGCCCCGCTGGATTTAAGTGGATTCCTGCCGGGTTATGCTGAACGCGGGGCTTTACGGTTTTGTCGTTGCGTCGGGAGGGCGTAGCCCGACCAGAGCGACGACAAAACCGTCGGCGACGGTCATGCGGCCATCACCATAGCTTGCGTGCCGAAGTAAGCCTCGTCGGGCGTGCGCCCGTCAAGGCTCGAGTGAGGGCGTCCCTGATTGTAGAAGGCCAGATACTTGGCAATTGACGCTCGCGCCTCGGACACGCTGTCGTAGGCGCGGAGATATACTTCTTCGTATTTGACCGTGCGCCAGAGCCGCTCGACAAACACGTTGTCGCGCCAGGCGCCCTTGCCGTCCATGCTGATGGCGATCTTCGCGTCCAGCAGCACATCGGTGAACTCGAGGCTGGTGAACTGGCTGCCCTGATCCGTGTTGAAAATCTCGGGCCTGCCGTGCTTCGCCAACGCCTCCTGGACCGCTTCGACGCAGAAGGCCGCCTCCATTGTGATCGAGACGCGATGGGCCAGGACCCGTCGGCTGAACACATCGACGACCGCCGCGAGATAGACGAAGCCACGCCGCATCGGAATGTAGGTGATGTCCATTGCCCACGCATGGTCGGGCCGCTCGATCTTCAATCCGCGCAACAGGTACGGGTAGATCTTGTGACCCGGAGCCGGCTTGCTCGTGTTCGGGCGACGATAGACCGCCTCGATCCCCATGCGCTTCATCAGCGTCGCGATGTGGCGGCGACCGGCGTATACGCCCTCCCGCCGCAGCAACGATCGCAGCATACGCGCTCCCGCGAAGGGATAATCGAGATGCAGCTCATCGAGCCGACGCATCAAGGCAAGGTCCTCGGCCGAAACTGGCCGAGGTTCATAGTAGACCGTGCTGCGAGCCAGCTTCAGGACCTTCGCCTGGCGCACGATAGAAAGATCATGATCGCGGTCGATCATCGCTTTGCGCTCAGCAGGCCCGCCTTGGTGAGCGCGCCGGACAAAAAATCGTTTTCCAACGCCAGCTCGCCGATCTTGGCATGTAACGCCTTCAAATCGACCGGCGTCTCGGCCGATGTCTTGTCATGCCCAAACACGCCGGCGGCGCCTTCCAGGAGCTGGTTTTTCCAGATCGTGATCTGGTTCGGATGAACATCAAACAGTTGCGCCAGCTCCGCCAGTGTCTTGTCGCCTTTGACCGCAGCCAAAGCAACCTTCGCCTTGAATGCCGGAGAATGCGTCCGGCGGCTCTTCTTCGTCATCTTCGCTCCTGATTCGCAGCAAGAATCCTCGCCGCTGTCAGGCAGAAAATCCACTCAAGCTACTGTCCGAATTTGCGGGGCCAGCTCTCTTTGCGGCATTGGCGAGATGGAAGCGATGGCTCGTTCACCTCGGCATCATTAAGGCCCACTTCTTACTGATGAGCGATGCCGAAAGGCAAAATCTCAAGGACGATCAGACGAGACGATTGTTGGAAGATTGGCCGATGTGGAGCAGGTTGCTCGCTACAGCGGGGCTTTTGGTCGCCGCGATTGCCGGCCCCTTGCAATCTTACCTGTTCGGACACTTGACGATTGGGTCGAGTAAGCTCGGATGGACCAGATCGATTGTTCCCTCTGAAGAACCTACGCTTTTCGTTGCAACATTGCTCGTTCTAGAGTGCCCTTTGGTTTGGATGCTCTATCTCACAACCAAGATTTTCTACTTCAATGGTAGTCGGTCATCACTCACGCGATAGGTGGGCCCACACGAGGGGCACACATCCCGGTGGCATTCCTATTGTCAGAACTGACAGAGGTGGCCTGAGATAAACAGTCAGATTGTCAATAGTCTGTGGTCTGAGCCCCTCGCTTCATCCAGCAATGGAAAGAGTCCCGGTTGAATATGAGCCCAAGGGGCTCGGTGAAGCAACGGGGCGGGGCGCGGAGCCCTCGGCATAGCGCAGCGTCCCGTCCCGTTGCGGCCCAAGAGCGTTGCGTTTGGCGTATTCGGTCGGCGTGAGGTTGCCCAGGGCGCTGTGCGGCCGGGCGTTGTTGTAGTCGTCTTTCCAGGCCGCCAGCACGGCTCGCGCCTGTGCGAGCGAAGTGAACAGCGTTTCATTGAGAAGTTCATCGCGCAGGCGGGCGTTAAAGCTCTCGATGAAGGCATTCTGGGTCGGTTTGCCGGGCGCGATGTAGTGCCACTCGATCTGCCTCTCTTGGCTGAAGCGCAGCACGGCCATTCCGGTCAGCTCAGTGCCGTTGTCGGACAGGCACATCGCCGGCCGGCCGGAGGGTGTCAGTAACTCGGTGTAAGATGGTTTCTGTGAGTTTACCTTTGACAGGAGACTCACATGGCTACGGATTTTTCACCTGAGATTTTGGACCAGCTTCTTGCCGGGGGCAGCCTCAAGCCAGAAGACTTAGCCGGCGAAGACGGGCTTTTCAGACGACTGAAGAAGGCGCTTCTGGAGCGCGCACTGGGTGCGGAGCTGACCCACCACCTTGGCTATGAGAAGGGCGACCCGGCGGGCCGCGGGTCGGGCAACAGCCGCAACGGCACAAGCAGCAAAGCGCTGTTGACGGACGACGGCGAGATCGAGATCGAGGTGCCGCGCGACCGCGCCGGCACGTTCGAACCGGTGATCGTCGCGAAGGGCCAGACCCGCTTCGACGGCTTCGACGAGAAGATCATCAGTCTCTACGGGCGGGGCATGACGGTACGGGAGATCCAGGGCCATCTGGCCGAGCTCTACGGCACCGAGGTGTCCCCCGATCTGATCAGCAAGGTCACCGACGCGATTCTCGACGAGGTCCGCGAATGGCAGAGCCGGCCGCTGGAAGCGATCTATCCGGTGGTCTTCTTCGACGCGCTCAGGGTCAAGATTCGCGATGAGGGGATGGTCAAGAACAAGGCAGTCTACGTCGTGCTGGGCATCACTGCATCGGGCGAGAAAGACGTGCTCGGGCTTTGGATCGAGCAAACCGAAGGCGCCAAATTCTGGCTCAAGGTCATGAACGATCTGAGGAACCGCGGCGTCGCCGACATCCTGATCGCCGTCGTCGACGGTCTGAAGGGCTTTCCCGAGGCGATCAACAGCGTCTTTCCCAAGGCGATGGTCCAGACCTGCATCGTGCATTTGATCCGCAACAGCCTATCCTTCGTGTCCGGGAAGGATCGCAAGGCGATCCTTCCCTCGATCAAGGCGATCTATCATGCCGAGAATGCCGACGCCGCTCTGCTCAGGCTCGAGGACTTCGAAGCCGAGTGGGGCAAGCGCTATCCCGCGATCGGGGCGGCCTGGCGCCGGGCGTGGGAGCACGTCATTCCGTTCTTCGCCTTCGCGCCGGAGATACGCAAAATGATCTATACCACCAACGCGGTCGAGGCGCTGAACCGTTCGCTGCGCAAGATCATCAAAACACGCGGCAGCTTCCCCAACGACGAGGCGGCGATGAAGCTGCTTTACCTCGCCATCAGAAATGCCGGCATCCATTGGCGACGACCGGTTGCATGGACGGCCGCAATGGGCCAGTTTGCCATCCAGTTCGGCGAGCGCTTTGCAGGCTCAGCGGACTGACCCCATGGGGTCAGTCCGCTGACCCCGCAAACCCCTCACAGAGACGCTCTTACACAAAACTTCTGACACTCCCGCCGGCCGCGCCAGGCAATGATGACATCGAGCTCGCGTGTGACCCGCAGGCCCGACAGCGAAGTATCGGCGACGAGCGCCAGGCATTCGCGAGTGAAGTCGTCGACCACAGCCAGAATCCGGAACCGTCGGCCATCGGCGAACGCATCCGACAGAAAGTCGAGACTCCAGCGCTGGTTGGCGCCTTGCGGGATCGCCATTGGCGCCCTGCTGCCGAGCGCCCGTTTACGGCCGCCACGCCGGCGGACTTGCAGCCGTTCCTCGCGATACAGACGTCGAAACTTCTTGTGGTTCATGACCAGCCCCTCGCGGCGCATCAGCACCAGCAGACGACGGTAGCCGAACCGGCGGCGGATCGCCGCCAGCTCGCGCAGGCGGGCGCGTACGGCCGCATCATCGGCTCGCCCGTTGCGATAGCGCACCGATGCGCGATCTGCCCCCAAGGCTTTGCACGCCCGCCGTTCGCTCACTTCGAAGTTGGTCCGCAGATGAGCGACGGCCTCTCGCCTCGCGGCGGGCGTCACCATTTTTTTGACGCAACGTCCTTGAGCATGGCGTTGTCGAGCATTGCCTCGGCCAGGAGCTTCTTCAGCTTGGCGTTCTCGTCCTCCAATGCCTTCAGCCGCTTGGCATCGGATACCTCCAGGCCACCGTACTTGGCCTTCCATTTGTAGAATGTTGCGCTCGAGATCCCGTGTTTGCGGCAGACATCAGCCGTCGCCACACCCGCCTCCTGCTGCCGCAAAATCCCGATGATCTGCTCTTCCGTGAACCGACTTGGCTTCATGGTCCATCTCCTCAGAGGTGACGGACTCTACCCATTCTTGGAGGAGTTTGCGGGGCTCAGACCATCTGCCATCACCCGCGGCCGCCGTCTCAGTGACCCAGACCGACCGATCACGTTTGCCGGGATACGAGCCACAGAAACCTGCTCACTTGCGTGGCAGGGAAACAGCCTAGCCACCCAAGCTCGGTTCTTCACGAGAAGATTCAGCGGGACGAGGCCCAAATCCATCGGGAGCCATGTTGCAATCTGCCCTGCTGGACTTGTCGGACGTCAAGTCCTCTCATCACAAAACCGGTAGCACGCCCCTCGCCACAGGGACTAAGACATGGAATGGGCGGGCCATACGACGCATTGGACACTTGAGACCGGAGCTAAGATGTGGCTGAGGACCAATTCCGGATTTCACGATTATCCACCGGCAGGAACCGACCTGCCGATCATACTCGGTGATGCAACTGTCATCAGCACCTGGGTGGTGAGCTCGTCGCCGAGCAAGCTTGTCCTTGAGCTGGACGACGGTCATTTCCGAAGTCTGACGCCGGGCGCTTCACGCCTATCGCCTCGCGGATTTCCTGGCTCAGAGTGGATCGTGCAGCGGCGCGTGTAGCTAAGCGGTAGGCCGCTCGTCACGCGTCGAACGAAACGATTTGTACCGATCAATCTGGTTTGCAAGGCGAACCCAGCTTTGCGACAGAGACTTCAGGAGTCTTGCTTCAGTCTCGTCGCGCGCTGATTGCATCAAGCTGAGGCATTCAATGGACTGGGCTCGACAATGTTTCACCGTTTCCATGAATGCTGCTCTCATCCCGTTGCCAAACCTGTTAGCTAGCTTGACATACTTCTGAGCGAAAATCTGTGCACTAACTCACATTTTCCATAGGGCTTGGTGCGGTGCCATTGCGGTGTGCCGTGTTGCTTTCTGAGTTCCGGCTCTGCGCGGCAGCGTTGCTCGCTGCAGCGTGTCCGGGACATGCAGCGGAGAAAATGAAAACGGGGCCCGTGAGGGCCCCGTCAAAGTCTTCAACGTCCCGCGATCTTACTTGATCTTGGCTTCGCGGAATTCGACGTGCTTGCGCGCGACCGGATCGTACTTCTTCTTGACCAGCTTGTCGGTCATGGTGCGCGAGTTCTTCTTGGCGACGTAGTAGAAGCCGGTGTCGGCCGAGGACACGAGCTTGACCTTGATGGTGACCGCTTTGGCCATGTTCTGAACCTCAGAATATCGGGGAATCTGGAGCCGGCCAAACGGCCCGCGTTGGCCGGCAACCTAGCCAGAAACCGCCTGATGTCAAGGTTTCGAAGCGTTCTCGAGCCAGGTGGGCACCGGTTCGCGTCAGAAAACGCGTCAAAAACAACAACCTAGAACCCCGAAGGGAGCTCTCGGGCCGGAAAATTACTCAAAACGGGCCGATCAGGCCTCGAAGAACCGGTTTTTCGGCCGTGGCAGCCCAAGATTCTCCCTCAAAGTGGCCCCCTCATACTCTTTGCGGAAAATCCCGCGCTTCTGGAGCTCCGGGACCACCTTGTCGACGAAATCGTCGAGGCCGGCGGGCAGGAACGGGAACATGATGTTGAAGCCGTCGGAGCCGCGCCCGACCAGCCACTCTTCCATCTGGTCGGCGATGGTCTTTGCGGTCCCGACGAAGGACAGGCCGCCATAGCCGCCGACGCGCTGGGCGAGCTGGCGCACGGTGAGCTTTTCGCGCGCGGCGAGATCGACCATGCGCTGGCGGCCGCTCTTGCTGGCGTTGGTCTCGGGGATCTCCGGCAGAGGGCCGTCGGGATCGAAGCCGGAAGCATCGGTGCCGAGAATGACGGAGAGCGAGGCGATGGCGCTGTCGTAATGCACGCGGCTGTCGAGCAAAGCGCGCTTCTCCCTGGCCTCATCGACGCTGTCGCCGACAACGACGAAGGCGCCGGGCAGGATCTTGAGGTGCTCGGGATCGCGGCCGACTTTCTCCATGCGGCCCTTGATGTCGGCGTAGAGCTTCTGGCCGTCGGCGAGGCTGCCGCCGCCGGTGAACACGGCTTCCGCGGTCTCGGCCGCGAGCTGCCTGCCGTCCTCGGAGGCGCCGGCCTGCACGATCACCGGCCAGCCCTGCACGGGCCGGGCGATGTTGAGCGGCCCGCGCACCTTCAGATATTTGCCCTTGTGGTCGAGCGTGTGCATCTTCTTGGGATCGAAGAACAGCCCGCTTTCGACATCGCGCACGAAGGCATCGTCGGCGAAGGAATCCCACAGGCCGGTGACGACGTCGTAGAACTCGCGGGCGCGCTTGTAGCGCTCGGCGTGCTCCATGTGGTCGTCGAGGCCGAAGTTGAGTGCGGCGTCAGGATTCGAGGTGGTGACGATGTTCCAGCCGGCGCGGCCACCGCTGATGTGATCGAGCGAGGCGAAGCGGCGTGCGACGTGATAGGGCTCGTCGAAGGTGGTCGAGCCTGTCGCGATCAGGCCGATGCGTTCGGTGACGGCCGAGAGCGCCGACAGCAGCGTGAACGGTTCGAACGAGGTCACGGTGTGGCTGCGCTTGAGCGCGTTGATGGGCATGTTCAGCACGGCGAGGTGATCGGCCATGAAGAATGCGTCGAACCTGCCGGCCTCGAGCTTTCGGATCAGCGTCTTGATATGGCCGAAGTTGAAATTGGCGTCGGGCCAGGCCCCCGGATAGCGCCAGGCGGCGGTGTGGATGCTGATCGGGCGCATGAACGCGCCAAGCTTGAGTTGCCGTTGTGCCATCGCCCGGTGTCCGTTCTTGGTGTCGCTCCGGAAGACATAGGGATGCGGCGAAACTCCGCCATTGGGGGCGGCGGGAAGATTATTTTGTTTTTCGCAGATCTCTCAGCACGTCATTCCGGGGCGCGCCACTTGGCGCGAACCCGGAATCCGTTGGGCCGCAGAGACTGCCGATGGATGGATTCCGGGTTCGCGCTACGTGCGCCCCGGAATGACGAGGAGAGAGCCGCGCCGCGCAATGACGGCCTAGCTCAAGATATCCTTCTGCATCTTGCCGCCGTAGAAATGGAAGAACGGCACCGGCGCATCGTGGCGGAGCGGGCCGGTGGCAAGGCGGGTGTCGAGCTCGTTGAGCACGTTGCGCGTCATCGGATGGAGGTCGGCGAGCGGTTTTGAGCCGAGCTCGACCCAGACCAGCTCGACCAGCTCCGCATCGGCATGGATCACGCCCTCGACGCGATGGGTGATTGCGGACGCATCGGCCGTGAAGAAGCGCGTGTCGAACCGCTTGACGCGGCCGGGCGGGGTGATCGCACGCGCGATCAGGAACAGGCCGGAAGGATCGGGCAGCAGGCCCGCATCCGCAAACGGCTGCCAGGGGCCGTCGAGCCTCGTCACCTTGCCCTCAGCCTTGCGGCCGAGGCACAGGCCGGTTTCCTCACAGGCCTCGCGGATCGCGGCAATGGCGAGCGATTTCGCGCGCGAGGCCGGCGTCTTCGGGCTGCCCTTGGCGAGATTGGCCTCCAGCTCCGCGGTGATCGGCGCAGCGCATGGCACGCGATAGTCGGCCTTGTCGACGCGGCCGCCCGGGAAGACGAATTTTCCGGGCATGAACACCACCTTGTCGTGCCGCTTGCCGACCAGCACTTTCGGACTGGCGCCGCTGCGATCGACCAGGATCAGTGTCGCCGCATCCCGCGGGCGGAAATAGGGATGATGGTCGGCTTCCTTCTCCTCGTGGACCCTGGTTTTTTCCGCTGCCTGCGCAATATCCGTCATGTCCTCACCCAAACCGCTTCTTGCTTGTTGCTTACACAGGCGGAATACCATCCGGAGGGTTCTCGTCAAACCCGTGCATGCGCAGAGCCCATTGCAAGCCGACCACAGCTCCCTTCACGGGTTGCAGCAGCGCGAGCGAGGCGACGAGGGTGAAGGGCAGGTAGGCCGCGAAGCTGATCCAGACCGGCGTGGTGTAATTGGTCTCGATCCACAAAACGCCCGGCACCACGATGTGGCCGACGATGACGATGACGAGATAGGCGGGCAGATCGTCGGCGCGATGCGGCGTGAAGTCGAGACCGCATGTCGCGCAATTGTCCGCCGTCTTCAGGAAGGCGCGGAACAGCTTTCCCTCGCCGCAGCGCGGGCAGCGGCCGCGAAAGCCGCGCTTCATTGCCGTCCAGACGTCGCGCTTCTCGACGAGGCCGCTCTCGCGCGTCCAGATCTTCGGGGCCGTGCTCATCGTCACCATGCCTTGCCCTTCTGTCCCTTGCCTTTGCTCTTGTTCTTTCCTTTGGCCTTCCTGCCCTTGGCAGATTTCTGCTTCTCCGGCTTGCGTTTTTTCTCCGGGCTGCGTCCGGGATGGGGCTTTGACGATTTGCGCTGCGGGCGGAATGGCCTGCGCTCCCGTGGTGAGCCCTCGCTCTCTGACGACAGCAACTCAAAGCGCAGTGCGCCCGCAATCGGGGCTGCTTCTATCAGACGGACGTCGACGACGTCACCGAGCTGATACATCGTGCCGCTGCGTGTGCCGACCAGCGCGTGACGGCTCTCGTCATAGTTGAAATATTCCGTGCCGAGGGATCGGATCGGGATCAGCCCGTCGGCGCCGATCTCGCTCAGCTTGACGAACAGGCCGGCGCGCGTGACGCCGGAGACGCGGCCCTGGAAACTTGCGCCGATACGATCGGCGAGGTGATGGGCAATCAGCCGGTCGACGGTCTCGCGCTCTGCCTTCATCGCGCGCCGTTCGGTCACAGAGATGTGGGCGGCGACCTCGCTCAAGGTCTCGGGCGTCTCGCTATCGGGCAGGGCGCCTTCACCGAGGCCGAGCGCACGGACCAGCGCGCGGTGCACGACGAGGTCGGCATAGCGGCGGATCGGCGAGGTGAAATGCGCATAGCGGCGCAGATTCAGGCCGAAATGGCCGTAATTCTCGGAGGAATATTCGGCCTGCGCCTGGGCGCGCAGCACGACTTCGCTCACCAGCGGATAGTAGTCATGGCCTTCAAGCTGGGCCAGCACGCGGTTGAACAGCGTCGGGCGCAGCGCGCCTGATTTCGTGAAGGGGACGTCGAGCGTCTCCAGAAATTCCGCGAGCGCGTGCACCTTCTCCAGCGTCGGCTCGTCATGCACGCGGTAGATCAGCGGCAGCGATTTCTTCTCCAGCATCTCGGCCGCGGCGACGTTGGCGAGGATCATGAACTCCTCGATCAGCTTGTGCGCATCGAGCCGCTCAGGCACGACGACGCGATCGACCGTGCCGTCGCTCTTCAGCAGGATCTTGCGCTCAGGCAGATCGAGATTGAGCGGATCGCGCTCGTCACGCGCGCGCTTGGCGCAGGCATAGGCGGCATAGAGCGGCTTCAGGATCGGATCGAGCAGGGGGCCGGTGATATCGTCAGGCTTTCCGTCGATCGCGGCCTGGGCCTGCGCATAGCTCAGCTTGGCCGCCGAGCGCATCAGGATGCGGTGGAAGCTGTGCGAACGCTTGCGCCCGTCCGGGCCGAGCACCATGCGAACCGCGAGCGCGCCGCGCGGCTCGCCGGGCACCAGCGAGCAGAGATTGTTGGAGATGCGCTCGGGCAGCATCGGCACGACGCGGTCGGGGAAATAGACTGAGTTGCCGCGATCGAGCGCGTCGCGATCGAGCGCAGTGCCCGGGCGGACGTAGAAGCTGACATCGGCAATGGCGACGTTGACGATGAAGCCGCCCTTGTTGTTGGGATCGTCGTCGGGCTGCGCGTGGACCGCGTCGTCGTGATCTTTTGCGTCCGGCGGATCGATCGTGACCAGCGGGACGTCGCGCCAGTCCTCGCGTCCCCTGAGATTGGCGGGCTCGGCCGCCTCCGCCTCGTGCTCTGCGGCGGCGGAGAATTGCAGCGGGATGTCGTGAGCGTAGATCGCGATCAGGCTGATCGCCTTCTCGGACTTGACCGAGCCGAGCTTCTCCTTGACGCGGCCTGAGGCCAGGCCGAAGCCGCGGGAGCGGACGATGTCGACGCTGACGAGGTCGCCATCCTGCGCACCACCTGTATCGGCCTTGGCGATGTTCAGCTCGCGGTCGGCGAACTTCTTGTCGACGGGGACAAGCCGTCCGCCGCCTTCGGGAAGCTCGCGGAACACGCCGAGGATGCGGCTCTTGGCCTTGTCGATGACCTTGATGATGCGGCCGCGCCAGGCCGGGCCTTCGGTCTCCTCCGAGCGCTCGACGCGCAGCAGCGCACGGTCGCCGACACCGGCGGCGGTGCCGGGTTTTGGCCGGCGCGGCATCTCGATGAGGATCTTCGGCGGCTCGCCGCTCTCGACCTCGTCCCATTCGGCGGGAGAGGCGATCAATTCGCCGTCGCTGTCGCGGCCGGTGATGTCGGCGAGCAACGTCGGCGGAAGCGTATCCGGCTCCGAGATCTTGTGGCGCTTCTTCTTGACGATGCCGTCGTCGGCGAGCTCGCGCAGCATGCGCCTGAGCTCGGCACGGTCGGCGTTCTTCAGGCCGAACTCGCGTGCAATTTCGCGGGTCCCGACATTTCCCTGATTTGCCTTGATGAAGGCGACGATGGCGTTCCTGTCGGGAAAGCCACGGTCATTCTTGCGTTTCACTTAGCCTCTAACTCTTGCCGGCACTCTTCTTGGCCGGAGCCTTGGGGGCGGCTGCCTTGGTCGGTGACGGCTTCGTGGCGGAAGTCTTGGCAGTCGACGACACGGCGGCGCGCGCCTTGCTGGTGGATTCGGATTTGGTTTTGGCCGCGGCTTTCTTCGCGGCTGGCGTCTTCGGTTTCGGCGCGGCGTCTTCGCCGTCCGCTGTTTTCTCTGCAGTCTTCTTGGCCTTGGCCGGCTTGGCCGCCTTCGCCGCCTTGGTGGTCTTGGCCTTGCCGCCACCCTTGGCGGCGCGCTCGTCGATCAGCGCGATCGCCTGCGGCAGGGTGATGGTATCCTTCTCGAACTCGGCCGGGATCGTCGCGTTGACGCCGCCGGCCGTGACATAGGCGCCGTAGCGGCCGCTCTTGACGGTGACGGTGCCGAGCGTCGGATGATCGCCGAGCGCCTTGCCGGGATCGGCGCCGAAGCGGCGGCTCGGGCCCTTGGCGACCTTTTCCGCGATCAACGTCACCGCGCGGTTGAGGCCGATGTCGAACACTTCGTCGCCGGCTTCCAGGCTGGCGTAGGTCTTCTCGTGCTTCACGAACGGCCCGAAGCGGCCGAGGCCGGCGACAATCGGCTGGCCGGTTTCCGGATGCTTGCCGATCTCGCGCGGCAGCGATAGCAGTTTCAGCGCAAGCTCGAGGTCGACATCGCCCGGCGAGGTACCCTTCGGGATGCCGGCGCGCTTGGGCTTCTCGCCTTCCGCATAGTCCTTCTGCTCGCCGAGCTGGATGTAGGGCCCGAAGCGGCCGGCCTTGACCCAGACGTCGAAGCCGGTGTCGGGATCCTGGCCGAGCGAACGATCAGCGGTCGCCTCACTGTCGGCGGCGAGCTGACGGGTGTAGCGGCATTCCGGATAGTTCGAGCAGCCGACGAAGGCGCCGAACTTGCCGGCCTTGAGGTTCAGCCGGCCGGTGCCGCAGTTCGGGCACTGGCGGACGTCGCCGCCGTCGGCGCGCGGCGGATAGATGTGCGGCCCCAGCATCTCGTCGAGCACGTCGAGCACCTGCGCGACGCGCAAATCCTTGATTTCGTCGACGGCGCCGATGAAGTCGCGCCAGAAATCCTTCAGCACCTGCTGCCAGGAGATCTCGTTGTTGGAGATGCGGTCGAGCTGTTCTTCAAGGGCCGCGGTGAAATCGTATTCGACGTAGCGGCTGAAGAAGCTCTCCAGGAACGCGATCACGACGCGGCCCTTGTCCTCGCCGTGCAGGCGCTTCTTCTCCAGCTTGACGTAGCCGCGGTCCTTCAGGACCTGGAGGATCGAGGCGTAGGTGGAGGGCCGACCGATGCCGAGCTCTTCCATGCGCTTGACGAGGGATGCTTCCGAGAAGCGCGGCGGCGGCTCGGTGAAGTGCTGGGTGACGGAGAGGTTCTGCCGCTTCAGCGCATCGCCCGAACTCATCGCGGGCAGGCGGCGTGAATCCTCGTCCTCCTCGTCGTCGCGGCCTTCCTGGTAGAGCGCCAGAAAACCGTCGAACTTGACGACCTGGCCGGTAGCGCGCAGCTCCAGCGTGCGGGAGCCTGCCTTCGCCACGATGTCGACCGTCGTGCGCTCGAGCTCGGCGGATTCCATCTGGCTCGCGATGGTGCGCTTCCAGATCAGCTCGTAGAGCTTCGCCTGATCGGCATCGAGCCTGCGGCTCAGGCTGTCGGGGCGGCGGGAGAGGTCGGTCGGTCGGATCGCTTCGTGCGCTTCCTGCGCGTTCTTGGCCTTGGCCTGGTACTGGCGCGGGGCATCCGGCACATAGGCGTTGCCGTAATCCTCGCCGATCACCTTGCGCGCCTGGGTGATCGCGGACGGATCGATCTGCACGCCGTCGGTACGCATATAAGTAATGAGTCCGGTGGTCTCGCCGCCGATGTCGATGCCCTCATAGAGGCGCTGGGCGATGCGCATGGTGTGCGCCGGCGCAAAGCCGTATTTGCGGCTGGCTTCCTGCTGCAGCGTCGACGTGGTGAAGGGCGCCTGCGGATTGCGCCGGGCCGGCTTGGCATCGACCGCGGTCACGGTGTAGCTGGCTGCCTCCAGCGCCTTCTTGAAGTCTTCGGCTTCCGCACCCGTGCCGATGTCGAGACGCTGGATCTTCTTGCCGTCGGCACCGACGAGGCGGGCCTCGAACGCATCGCCGCGCGGGGTGAGCAAGGTCGCGATCAGCGACCAATATTCGCGTGCCACGAATTTCTCGATCTCGAGCTCGCGGTCGCAGACGAGGCGCAGCGCCACCGACTGCACGCGGCCGGCCGAGCGCGCGCCCGGCAGCTTGCGCCACAGCACGGGGGAGAGGGTGAAGCCGACCAGGTAGTCGAGCGCGCGGCGCGCCATGTAGGCATCGACCAGCGCGCCGTCGATCTGGCGCGGATGCTTCATCGCGTCGGAGACCGCCTGCTTGGTGATGGCGTTGAACACCACCCGTTCGATCTTCTGGTCCTTGAGCGCGCGCTTTTCCTTCAGCACCTCCAGCACGTGCCAGGAGATGGCCTCGCCCTCGCGATCAGGGTCGGTGGCGAGAATCAGGCGGTCGGCGCCCTTCAGGGACTTGGCGATCTCGTTGAGCCGGCCGGCCGCCTTGGGATCGACCTCCCAGATCATCTTGAAATTGGCATCGGGATCGACGGAGCCGTTCTTCGCGGGCAGGTCGCGGACATGGCCGAACGAGGCCAGAACCTCATAGGACGAGCCCAAATACTTGTTGATCGTCTTGGCTTTCGCCGGCGACTCCACGATGACGATATTCATGTAGTTCCAGTAACTTACGGGGAAATCTTAGGCCGAAAACGAAATGACTCGGGTCGGCCGTTTCGACCCGAACATGGGTGGTGCGGCCTCCGCTGTCAAATCGAGGGGTGTTGAAAGCCACCTCGATGGGAAAAGTTTCATATCGAGAAAGTTGCAGAATACCACCTTGGAGTTGCGGTCGATGTGGGCGTAATGTTCTGTTGGGGCCATGGATTCGGGTGGGGTCTTGGTGACTAAGCCAAAGAAACGGAAGCGTGCCGCATCGGGCGCGCGGGGAGGCTCGCGTCCCGAGGAACCAGGGGAGGGCGGCGCGGACGAGGCGGTGGCCTTCATCGCCGAGCAGACCGGAGCATTGCGCAAGCTCGCCGAGCGCCACAAGCTCGACGTGCTGCATTATCTCCTGGGCATGACCAAGCTGGAGGCCGACGAGCATCTGCGGCTGCGGACCAAGCGCAAGCTGTCGTGACAATGCCGGATGGATTGGCGTGAACCGTCGCGTTCGACCGACGACAAAGCCAATGTGAAGAACGCGTCCAATCTCTCGAGCCTTGCAGACAAGCTCCGCAACGATGTTCGTAGCCTCGTGATCATGGTGGCATTGATCGCAGGGTTGATCCTATGGTTTGCGACCCTCGGCTTGACCGATCGGGTGATCTATCGCGGCGTCGATCAAGCCTGGTTCGAGCCCGGTCGCGTCCATCTCAAGACGGAGCCTTCCGGTCATTACACGATCGAGCGGAATGCAGACTTTGCCGCCATGAAAGTCGGCTGCGTTTACGATCTGAACTACAAGGCCGAGTTCGGCCGGCGCCAACGCGCCGATCGCCAGAAAACGGTTCGCAGGGCTACCCTGGTCGGATGCTAGAGCGTTTTCGAGCGAAGTGGACACCGGTTCGCGTCAAGAAAGCGCGTCACAAGAGTCTAGAGCCCCGTTCCGATTCCATCGGAACGGAAAAGGCTCTAGCCTGAGTTCGCTCCGCGCATTGACGGTGTGGTGGCAGCTCGCCGCCGCAATCAGGCCGACCGCCGTCGCGCTGGCCGCGGCTTCAGCGTGGTGTCGGCGGGACTGAGCAGCCGGCCGTCCTCGGCGCGCATTTCCAGCCCCTTCACCGGGCGGCCTTTCGCACGATCGACCAGGATGGTCGCGATCTCCTCGGGGTGGTCGTCGAACGCCTCGCTCCATTGCCGCAGCGCGACCAGGATCGGGAAGGTGCCGCGGCCCTTCGGCGTCAGCAGATATTCCTGATAGGCGCTGGGTTGCGCCGACTGGTTCCGACGTCCTGCGGGATCATTGATTGAACTGAACCGTTGCGCGCGGCGTTGAACCTTCGCGCGAGCTGGAAAGACCCTCTTATGGGGCGGGGCAGACTCACTATTTATAAGGAGTCTAGTACCCGGAATCAGAGCTGAGTGATACGGCGGCCTTTGAAACGGCGTTGACGGACCTTTTTCTTGGTCCAGACGAAGGGCTCGGCTCTGTCGTTGTATGCGTTGACGTAGGCATCGATGTGTTCCTGAAGCTGCTTGAGGCTCGTGAAGGAGGTGCCGCTGAGCGACTGCCCCTGCAAGATGGAAAACCATACTTCGACCTGATTGAGCCATGACGCACTTGTCGGCGTGAAATGAAATTGCACGTTGGGGTGGGCCTTGAGCCAGTCCTCGTTCTTTTTATGGGTGTTGAGGTTGTCGAGGATGACGTGAAGCTTGCGGTTCGGAAAAGCCGCGGTGACGCTGTTCATGAAATCGAGAAACTCGACGCGGCGCCGGCGTTTTGAATGGGTCGCGATGATCTTTCCGGTGGCGACTTCGAGCGCCGCAAACAATGTTGTGGTGCCATGCCGCTTGTAATCGTGGCTTTGGCCGGTCAAGGCGCGGCCATTGGGCAACTTCAGATAACCCTGCGCTCGCTCCAAAGCCTGGATCGAGGGCTTCTCGTCCACGCACAGCACAATGGCCTTCGCCGGCGGCGCGACATAGAGGCCGACAACATCGGCGGCTTTGGCCGTAAAGTTCGGGTCGTTGCTCTCGCACCAGGACTTGCGAGCCACCAGGTCAATCTTGTGGCTGCGCAGGAACCGCCAGACATATTGGACATCGACATCGCCCAGCGCCTCGGCCAGCAGGGGGCCGGTCCAGCGCGCAAACCCTTGCGGTGGCGGCTTATCCAGCAGCTTCAGAATCCGCTTGTCGGTCGTCTTCGTATAGATCGGCTGCTTGCCAGGCCGCGGCTTGTCTTGCAGCCCTTCAAGGCCATGGTCGGCATAGCGATGCCGCCAAAGGCTGACAATCCGCGGCTGGACCCCAACTTCCTTGGCGATCGACCGGGTGCTGCGCCCATCCGCCGCCAACAGAACTATCCGCGCCCGCTTCAAATCGCGCTGCAACGTCACCGGTGAGCGACAGCACGCCTCAAGCAGAGCTATGGCTGATTTTGGGTGACGCGGCCTGATCAGGCGGCGTGGCTTTCAGTGTTCGGAATGACTTCGATTCCGTCGATGAACTTTACACCGGCGATGACTTTCGGCAACTGGTTCGTGCTCTTCAATCGCCGCCAGGTCTTCGATGCGGCGTCGATGAGCTTGAACACCATCAGCTTCGCAGTTTGTTGCGACAGCGATCCCTTGGTCCGCACCGTTCGGTGGCGCACCGTGGCGAAGACGCTCTCGATCGGGTTCGAGCTGCGTAGGTGGATCCAGTGCTCAGCAGGGAAGTCGAAGAAGGCGAGCAGCGCATGGCGATCCTTGATCAGGCACTCCACCGCACGTCCGTATTTGACGTGGTATTTCTCGACGAAGACGTCGATCGCGGTTTCAGCTTCGGCCCGGTGTGGGGCCAGATAGATGTTCCGCAGGTCGTTCTTCATGGGGCCCTGCACGGATTTGGCGACCTTGTCGAGTACGTTGCTCACTTTATGGCACCAGCATCGTTGGTGCCGCGTGCCGGGAAAGGCCTCGTCCAGTGCCTTCCAGAAGCCGAGGGCGCCGTCGCCGATGGCGAGTTGCGGGGCAATCCGTAACCCGCGTTGCCGCAGGTCGATCAGGAGTTCGCGCCAGCTCTGCGCGCTCTCGCGCACGCCGACCTGGAAGCCGATCAGCTCCTTCTTGCCTTCCGGCGTGGTGCCAATCAGCACCAGCATGCATTCGCTGTGATCTTCCATGCGGGCCTGCAGGTACACGCCATCGGCCCAGATGTAGACATAGCGACGCGCCGACAGATCGCGTCTCTGCCAGCGTTCGTACTCGACCTGCCAATCGGCCTTCAGGCCGGCGATCACCGAAGGCGACAGGTTCGGCGCATCCTTGCCGAGCAGCGCCGAGAGCGCCTCCTGGAAGTCGCCGGTCGAGATGCCGCGCAAATAGAGGACCGGGATCAAGGCATCCAGGCTCTTCGTCCGCCGCGCCCATAGCGACAGGATTGCCGAACTGAAGCGGAGGCGGTCGCCTGGCCCGCTCGCTCCGCGGTCGCGGACCTTGGGACGAGCGACCTCCACCGGACCGATGCCGGTCGCAATCTCGCGCACCGGACCGTGCCCATGTCGGACCAGGCGCGCTCGACCGTCGGGCAGCGTCAGATTGGCCGTGCTGGCCAGAAACGCGCCAACCTCGATCTCGATCGCCCTGGCAAGCAGGTCCCGCGCGCCGGCACGAACGATATCGGTCAGTGGATCATCAACCGCGGACGGCTGACGGAAAGCAAGAACATTGGTAGTCTCGGTCATGGCGTATCGCTCTCCTCGAGAGGTTCTGGCAGGCTCGTCACCCGCCTCGATACGCCGCCTTCCTCACACCGTCATCACCCAGATTCCGCCATAGCTCCCTCAAGCACCTTGCGATCTTTCCTCGAAAGGTGGACTTCTCTTGCTTCGGGTATCATCCCGACCTTGAATCACGACTCACGTTCCAAGAAAAGTGGGTACTAGCATGCCGAAAGCAGCCCGCTTTTTCTCGTCGCTGTCATCGCCGCGCATCTTCACCGAAAGATCCGCCCTTCCGGCCAGGCGCTCCGACACGTCCGAGTTCGTCGCCATCGCGTTGTTTTGCGGGATCGGCCTGTTCGTCTCGCTCGTTGCCGTGATCCTCGGCATTTAGAGCGTCTGGTTCCAGCTTTGCAGATCGTGCAGCCGTCAGCCGCCGCGCATTTCGGCGGCGGCCGATCTCGGCGCGGCGTCAGGCCGCCTGCAGGCTGGTGGCCGCTTGAAGCGCGCCCGCGAGCGCTTTCTCGCGGTGATCCGGTCCGACCTGGATGCCGTCGGCGATGATGAATTCGGCATTGTGGATGCCGATGAAGCCGAACACGCCGCGCAGATAGCTTTCGAGGTGCTCCAGCGCCGCGGCGGGCGAGCCCGCGCCGTAATAGCCGCCGCGCGAGATCGCGACGATCACCCGCTTGCTGCCGGCCAGTCCCTCCGGCCCGGCCGCGCTATATTTAAAGGTCTTCCCAACCACCAGGATGCGGTCGATCCAGGCCTTGAGCTGGCTCGGAATTGTGAAGTTGTACATGGGTGCACCGATGACCACGACGTCGGCGCTCAGGAACTCCTCCAGCACGGCCGCGCTTGCGGCAAGGTCGGGCGCGAGCTCTGCCGGCGCGGGGGCGCCTTGCGCGGCCGCCAGATGCGAGCCGGAGAGATGGGCAAGCGGGGTCTGGGTCAGGTCGCGATAGGTTACGTCCAGACCGGGCGTTGTCTGCCGGAGCCGGTCGACGATGGCGGCGGAGACCTGCCGGCTGACGGAGTGGGGGCCGAGGACGCTGGAGTCGATGTGGAGCAGTTTCATTTGAGGTCACCCTGGTATAGGTTTGTAACCAGCGCTACATGAGTGACTGTCAAGATCCCCGCAAGAACGCACTTTTTTGAGCCATGGGCACATCATTGAAACCTGAGAACACCGATTTGCCTGCTCCGCCGAGGCCAAATCCAAGGCCGGACATGAGGCCTGATCCATTGCCGGATCCCAACCATGCGGACTGCCGTGGGGTCGCCTCCATCCTGTCCCGCGTCGGCGACAAATGGAGCGTGTTCGTCATCATGATGCTCAGCGACGGGCCGAAGCGCTTCAACGAGCTGAAGCGAATGATCAACGGCATCTCGCAGCGGATGCTGACCTTGACGCTGCGCGGCCTCGAGCGCGACGGCCTCGTCACGCGCACGATCTTCCCGACCATTCCGCCGCGGGTGGACTATGAGCTGACTGACCTCGGCCGCGGTCTTCAGCAGCCGGTAAAGGCGCTCGGGGAGTGGGCGATCGAACATCAGGAGCAGATCGCCGCCGCGCGCACCCGGTTCGACGCGCGCAACGACGGCTGAAGCGGAGACCAAGGCGTAAGCGCGCTCGTGTTGCGGGCTCGACTTCACCCTCCTCTGGAGGGGGAGGGTCGATCGCGCGAAGCGCGAGCGGGGTGGGGTGATCTCTCCACTCGGGCAGCGTTCGATGACGAGAGACCGTCACCCCACCCCGTCTCACATTTCGCTACGCTCAATGCGAGCCGACCCTCCCCCTCCAGGGGAGGGTAAGAGGGCGAGCCAGCTCTCTAACCCGTCCTATTCGTGAGAGTGCGGCTTTTGGGCCCGATTGATGCGGCCGCACATCTTGTCTGACGAGGCGCACAGGATTGCCTTCGGCTTTTCGCCGCCTGACGACCGGTACTTTGCAACGCGCTTGAGGGATGGGTTGGGCGAACGGGGGCGGACGCCCCGCCGGTCAAGGACCGAGCGGCAGCAGCGCGCCGGGCAAGCCGCAGATCAGGTCGGCTTCGGGACATGCCGCGGCAAACGCAAGGCGAATGCGGCTCGTGGTCTCGACGACACGGGCGGCGATTTTCAAGAGCCGAAGACGCAGCGTCGCGAACTCGGCAGCGGCCAATTCCCGGACTTTGGGAATGGCGTCGCGCACGGTCAGCATCAGCCAATAAGCGGCCGTATGGAGCACGAGACGGACCTGGTTGGCGAGCGCCGAACGGCAGCTGGTGCGGTCGGAGGCGAGCTGCGTCTTATGCAGCTTGATCAGATTCTCGGCTTGGCCGCGCGCGCAATACAGGCTGTCGTAGATCCACTCGGCCGAGCCGACATCGAGGCTGGTGACGACGAAACGGATGTCGAGGCCGAGCATCGTCGCCTCAATACGGGCGACGGTGCGCCGTTCGCGATCCCAGGACTTTGCCTTGTGGCGCGTCTCGGTATAGCCACGCAGAACCGGCAGGTTCTCGATGGCGCGTCGGGTGCGGATGTCGTCGGCGACCTCGTCGACTTTTCTGGCGAGAGGCTTGGTGCCGGACAGACCGAAGATGTAGTCGATGCCGTTGGTCTCGCACCACGCCATGGCCTCCGGCCGGGCATAGTGCCCGTCGCCACGGAACGTAATTCGCGTGTTGTGCCACCGCGTGCGGATATGCCGTACCAGGCGGCGCAGAAGGGCACGCACCTCGACGCCGCCCGGCGTCTTGCCGGGCCTCAGCACGACCGCCACGGGACGGCTCTTCTCCGTGTCGTAGACGTGGATCGGCAGGAAGCAACGTTCGTCATAATGAGCGTTGAACAGCGAGAGCTGCTGATGGCCGTGGACGACATCGCAGGTATCATCGATGTCGAGCGTGACGGATGCCGGCTCGCGCGGGTAGCTATCCATCCATGCGTCGACCAAAATGTAGGTCAGTCGGATCACGTCGCGCAGGCGCGGAGCATTCTCCAGCCGCGACAGCGTCGGTTGGGAACACAGATCGCGGCCCGTGTCCGGCAGCCGTCCGCAGGCCAGCTTGAATGCGGGATCGGACCGCAGATGATCGAGGTCGTCGGCGTCCTCGTAGCCGCAGCAGATCGCGAACATGCGCGCGCGGAACATATCGACAAGGCTGTGCACGACCCGCGTCGGATCGCGCCGATCCGGGAACACCCGGGCCAGATTGTCGGCCAAGCCGAGACGCCGCTCGGCCATCGCCAGAAGCATCACGCCCCCGTTCGAGGTCAGGCGACCGCCATCGAAGGCAGCTGTGACTTTCTTGGCGTGAACGGCTGGAAACGAGAAGGGCGGAATCGTATCGTCGGTCATGGCGGGCGTGGCGTTCGCGGTTGAAGGTGATGGGGTGGCTTCGCAACCGAATCCTACGCCGCATCAGCGCTTTACACCACGCTCGCCAGCCCTCAGGCGCACTCTTACGAATAAGACGGGCTAAAGCAGCGACACCAAGCCGCCGCCGTGGCGTTCGAGGCGCCCGGCGAGTTCGAGCTCCAATAGCACCGTGCGCACGATCGCAGGCGAGGCGCCGGACATCCGCACGAGATCATCGATCGAGATTGGGGCTGGGCCGAGCAGGTTGGTGATCTGATCGCGGTCATGCCCCTGCGGATCGCTCTCGAACGGCTCGCTGTCGGGCTCGCCTGCGGGGTGCATCAGCGGCCGCTCCATGATCGGTTGAACCGCGTTGACGATGTCGGCGGCCTCAGTGACGAGCGTCGCGCCCTGCTTGATCAAATGTAAACGGTACGAGAGGCCCACGGAGCCACGGACTTGGTGCGGACGGCCTACGCACCGCGCTTGAAGCGTATAGGCATCCAGAACTGCCGGAGGGCCTCGACGGTTGCTGGAATGTTGCGCCAGGCGTTTTGGATGATGGGCTGCGTTCCCAGCGTGCGCCGGGCCGGGGGTAGCAAGGGTCGACCGGCGTCGTCGATGCAATGGACCAAGATCGGCCGCAGCATAAGGTGTTCGGTTCCATTCGGGGGGAGAAGCCGCGACCAGACGAGAAGCCGAAGCTTCATGACGGCGTAGAAGCCCATGCACCAGGGCTGCGGGTCGACTTCGCCGTCCGGTGATCGCACGAACAGCGGCTCGAAGCTCTCCGGTCTCGTCGACAGCGTCTCGCTGATAGCGTTGTGGCGCATCAGCGTGGCGGCGATTGCCGAGAACTCCTCGGTGTCGTGATTGAAGGCGTCGGGATCTACGCCGAGGAGCGGGCACACCCATTCCTCGGACGCCATCGAGACCGGCCCGGCGACGACCGCGGCCACCGCGCCATCGAGCATGGAGAGCGACGTCGCCCGCGGATGCCGAAGCGTCGGCGACCTGGCGCGCTTGCTGATCCATTGCCCGAGCCGTTCGAACGACATGGCATAGTCCGCCATCGTCGTCTTGCGTGCTTTTCGCGTTCCCCGCCCTTGCTTCGGCTTCGTCATGCCACGGCCCGCTTTTCGGCTTCGCGTGCGGCCTTCCAGTTCCAGGCCAGAAGTTCGTGAAGCTGGTTGGTCTTCGTGGCGCCGCTCACCATGCGATCGAGAACGTCGACGAGATACGCCTCGGGGTCGAGGCCATTCAATTTCGCTGTGTTAAGAAGCGAAGCGAGTATCGCCCAGGTCTCGCCCCCGCCTTCGTCACCACTGAACAACGAGTTCTTTTTTCCGATCGCAATTGGCCTGATCGATCGTTCGACCGTGTTGGTGTCCGGCTCGAGCCGCCCGTCATCCAGGAACGTCGTCAGGCCCTGCCAGCGTTCGAGCATGTAGTCGATCGCCTTGATGAGCGTCGAGCGGCGGGAGATCCCGTCCTTCACCGCGATCAGACGGGCCCTCAACGCCTCCATCAGCGGCTTCGTCTCGGCCTGTCGCGTCGCGCGGCGTTCCCCAGCATCGAGACCGCGGATCCTCTCCTCGATCGCGTAGACGGCCGCAATGCGCTCGATGACCTCCGCGGCGAAGGGTGAGTTCGTCGTCTTGTGCACCCTCACGAAGTTGCGGCGCGCGTGAACGAGACAATACGCCAGCTGGATCTGGCCCGACATCATCGCATCGCCCGCCAGCGAGGCGTAGGCGGCATAGCCGTCGACTTGCAGCACGCCTTCGAAGCCGGCTAACTGCGCCACGATCTCCTTTTTGCCGCGACCACCTGCGAACACGTAGGCGACCGCCGGCGGCGCCGGCCCCTTCCACGCCCGATCGTCCGTCGCGTGCGCCCAGAACTGGCAGATCCTCGTGCGGCCGCGTCCCGGATCGAGCACTGGCATCGGCGTCTCGTCGCAGAACAGCCGCTCGAAGCCGTGCATAGTCTTCAGTTGCAGATCGTAGAGGCCCCTGACCAGCCACGCCGCGCTCCCCATCCAGCGCGCCAGCGTCTGACGGTCGACGACGACACCCTGACCCGCCAGGATCTGCGTCTGGCGATAGAGCGTCGATTGCCAGGCATATTTGGCCGCGGCGATATGCGCGATCAGCGCCGTCGTTGCCATGCCGCCCTCGACGAGCCGCGCCGGTGCCGGGGCCTGGACAATCGGGCCCTCACAGGAGCGGCAGGCGTATTTTGGACGGATCGTGCGGAGCACGCGCAGCCACGCGGGAACCCGATCGAGCGCTTCGCTGCTCTCCTCGCCGATCCGATGCATCTGACCCGTGCAGCACGGGCACAGCGTGGACGCCGGCTCGATCACCCGCTCGACCCGAGGCAGATGCGCCGGCAGCGCGCCGATGTTGCGCTTCGCTTTGCGCCGCTCCGGCCGCGGCGCGTCCGGTTTGTCGTCATTGGCCGGGAGCTGTGAGCCGGCGGTCCGTTCCAGATCAAACGCGATCTGTTCGGCGCAGACGATCGCCGCGCGCTCCGATCGTGCGCCGAAGATCAGGCTCTTCAACGTGGCGATCTCTGCGCGCAGATCATCGTTCTCGCCTTCGAAAGCCAGCACCATCTCGGCAAGAGCCGCAGGGTCAGAGGGGAGATCTTCGGGGCGAAGCGCCATATCGCAGAGCTACACGAACGCACTCGCAATCGCCAGCAAAACAAGACGCTTCAGGCAACCTTCGTCGGCCGCTTCGTCACCTTCGGGACCACACGCGACCACTCCGCAAGACCTTCAATCAGCATCGCCAGTTGCGCCCCCGTCACCGGCATCGTACCCTCGCGAACAGGTGGCCAGGCAAAGCCCCCATTCTCCAGCCACTTCGTCGCTAGAACCATTCCCGAGCCGTCAAAAACCAGTAGCTTCAAACGATCCGATCGCTTCGATCGGAAGACATAAACGTCACCGCTGTAGGGCTTGCCGCCTAATCCCTCCGCTACCAGCGCGACAAGGCCATGAACGCCTTTACGAAAGTCAATCGGCTGCGTCGCGACGAACACACGGACCATTGGACCGAAAGAGATCATCGCGTCGATCTCACCGCCGCCAGCACGCGCTCCAGCGTCGCGGCGTCGACGCCGACGGGCACGCGCACCGTCGCGCCCGCGATCATCACCTCGATCCGCTCGGCCGGATCCGTCAGAACATGCGCCTTATCGATCGCGTTCGGCTGCGCCTCGACGGCGGCCTGGAGCCTGACTTGCACGAACTGCGGCGCTTCGCTCGACGCGAGCCGCGCCTGGCGCCGCCACACACTGAGCAGTCCCCGGTTCACCCCGTTGCGTCGAGCCACCTCGGAAATGCTCGTCTCCGGATCGGCACTCTCGGCCACGATCCGCGCCTTCTCCGCATCGCTCCAACTGCGCCGTCGCCTCTCCCCTGTGATCACCTCGATCCGCTGATAGGAGGCGGCATCATGCCCGTCTTGATGTCTGTCTTGATGCATGGAACGAGCGTCCCTCGCGTTGTCAAATCCACGCGCGAGTCTCGCTCATCCCGTCCACCTAAACGAGGTGGGGTCGTCGTACCGCTATCGATCAAATCGTTGGCGCCGGCCGCGCGCGGATCGAGCGGCGAGCCGGGCACCGCGAATACCTCGCGGCCCTGTTCGGCCGCCATGCGCGCGGTGATCAGCGAGCCCGAGCGGTGCGCAGCTTCCACCACGACTACGCCGAGCGAGGCGCCGGAGATCAGGCGGTTGCGGCGGGGGAAGTCGCGGGCGCGCGGCTCGTGGCCGAGCGGCATCTCGGAGATCGCAGCGCCCGCGTGACCGAGGATCGCGGCGAGCAGATCGCCATGCTCGGGTGGATAGATGCAATCATGCCCGCCGGCCAGCACCGCGATCGTGCCGTTCTCGATGCTTGCGCGATACGCAGCCTGATCGACGCCGCGGGCGAGGCCCGAGATGACGACAAAGCCGGCGTCGCCGAGCTCGCGCGCGAGCTGGCCGGCGAATTTCAAGCCGGCGCCGGAGGCGTTGCGCGAGCCGACGATGGCGATCATCGGCCGCGTCAAGGTTTTCGTGTCGCCGCGTACGGCGAGCAGCGGCGGTGCGTCGTCGATCATCGCCAGCCGCGCCGGATAGCCGTCCTCGCCGGGCGCCAGCCAGGCGATGCCGAACTTGCGGCTCGCGGCAAGCTCGGCCTTCGCCTCATCCGCGCTGCAGATACGCCCCGAGCGTGCCGCGCCGCCGCGGCGGGCGAGATCGGGCAGCCGCTCCAGCGCTAGCCGCGCGGTGCCGAAATGATCGACCAGCGACCGGAAGGTGCGCGGCCCGACATTGTCGGAGCGGATCAGCCGCAGGCGGTCGATCCGCTCAGGCTCGGTCAGCTCCACGCTCGGATTGATGGCGTCCACGGTGTCTCCTTGCAGGGGCAGCATGGAACAACCTGAGGGCGTCGCGCAACAGTCACCTGCGCTTGCGCGACCTTGCTGCGATGCTAAAAGCGATCCCAATAAGAAGGATTTTGCCATGATCTCACTTGCCGACCTCCAGCGCCGCATCGAAGCGGGGGAGATTTCGCCTGACGCCGCCATCGCGCAATCGCATGCGGCGATCGAGGCCAGGGAGAAGGACGTCCACGCCTTCGTCCGCCACGACAAGTCGGCGAAGGCGCAAGGCTCCGGGCCGCTGCGCGGCATCGCAGTCGGCATCAAGGACATCATCGATACTGCTAATATGCCGACCGAGATGGGTTCGGAGATCTATCGCGGCTGGCAGCCGCGCGCTGACGCGCCTGTGGTGATGATGCTGAAGCGGGCAGGGGCGACCATCATCGGCAAGACCACCACGACCGCGTTCGCCTCGCGCGATCCGACGCCGACACTCAATCCGCACAATACGGGTCATTCGCCGGGCGGCTCCTCCGCGGGCTCGGCGGCGGCCGTCGGCGCCGGCATGATCCCGCTGGCGCTGGGCACCCAGACCGGCGGCTCGGTGATCCGGCCTGCCGCCTATTGCGGGACTGCCGCCATCAAGCCGTCGTTCCGGATGCTGCCGACGGTCGGTGTGAAGTGCTACTCGTGGGCGCTCGACACCGTCGGCCTGTTCGGTGCGCGCGCTGAGGATCTCGGGCGCGGATTGTTGGCGATGACGGGCCGCACCGAATTTTCGGGCATCGCCCCGGCGAAGTCGCCCCGCATCGGCGTCGTCAGGCAGGAGTTTGCCGGCGCGGTTGAGCCGGCGGCCGAAGAGGGGCTGCTGGCCGCGATCAAGGCGGCCGAGCGCGCCGGTGCCAGCGTAAAGGCCATCGATCTGCCCGAGGCGGTGCAGGAAGCCTGGCGCATCCATCCCATCATCCAGGATTTCGAGGCACATCGCGCGCTGGCCTGGGAGTTTTCGGAACGTCATGACGAGATCGCGCCGATGCTGCGCGCCAGTCTCGATGCGACGGTCGGGCTGACGCCGAAGGAATATGACGAGGCGCGCCGGATCAGCCGTCGCGGCCGCCGCGAGCTCGGCGAGCTGTTCGAGGGTGTCGACGTGCTCTTGACCTATTCGGCGCCGGGCGCGGCGCCGGCCAAGGAGCTCGCGAGCACTGGCGATCCCCGCTACAACCGGCTCTGGACGCTGATGGGCAATCCTTGCGTCAACGTGCCTGTCCTGAAGTTCGGCGGCCTGCTGATCGGCGTGCAGGTGATCGCCCGCTTCGGCAACGATCCGCTCGCGCTTGCGACGGCCTGGTTTCTGGAGGACGCGCTGGCGAAATCAGGCTAGCGCAGGTTCGGAAGGAGCTAAGGCCTGAACGGGCGCAGAGGGCGCTGCGCCGGCCCGTGCATCTTGCCCGAGCCAGCGCTCGGCGGCCTCGCGACCGCTCCGGTGCAGCAGGCGAATGAAGCCGCGGCCGAGATCGGTCGATGAGCGCTGCGCCAGGCCGTCAACGGAGTCTTCTGCCGCGATCCTGGTGAGGCGCAGCGACGCTGTGGCGCACGACTGCGCCCATTCGATCGCCGCGATCTCGGCATTGAGGGCGGCGTTGGCCGCGATCTGGTCGAGCCTGCGGTCGATTGCGGCGAGCGTGATCGGCACATATCCGTCGCGCGTCGGCGTGACCTGGACGAGCAGGACGTCGGACGTCGTCGTTTGCTGTGCCAGCCGCAGCAGCGGCGGATTGCCGCCGAAGCCACCGTCCCAATAGGCCTCGCCGTCGATCTCGACGGCGCAGTGAACCAGCGGCGGACAGGTCGAGGCCAGCGCGACGTCCGCGGTGATGGCGTCGTTGGCGAAGATCTGCTGCTGCCCGTCGCGGATCCGCGTCGCCGCGATCAGCAGCTTCGGACATACTGCGTCGCGCAAGATCGAAAAGTTGATGTCGCGCGACAGCGCCTGCCGCAGCGGATCGAGATCGAACGGATCGAACTGCCCGGAGCGCAGCGTCGGGCCGAACGCGACCGAGCTTCCCGCCGGCGAAAAGCCGCCGACCAGCATCAGCGAGCGGAACGAGGCCTCGTGCATCAGCCGGACCCAGAACCGGTTTAGCCGGCTGCGGGCGCCTTCACGGCCGCCTTCGGCAAGGCCGCAGGCGAGCAGCAGCGCATTGATGGCGCCGGCGCTGGCACCGCTGACGGTGTCGATCGCGATGTCAGGCTCTTCCAGCAGCCGCTCCAGCACGCCCCAGGTGAAGGCGGCAAAGGTGCCGCCGCCCTGGAGCGCCAGCGAGAGTCTTCGCGGCGGCCATTGGCCGGAACGCGCCTGCGGGAGCGCGACCGGTGCAGCCCTGGTGACCACGACGTCGCGCGGAGCGTCTACTTGCGCGGCGGGCTCAGGCTGCGGCATTTGCGCCGAAACGGGCGCGGGGGCGGGCGGCGGCGCATCGGACCAGATATTGGTCGCCGAGAGCAGCCGGCTTGCCGCGCTGCCGGAAGCACCCAGTGAACCGCCCCCGTTATGCGCGCCGACAATCATCTGGCTCATTCTGAGCAACCGCGTAACACCGTTTCCTGTGTCAGGATGACAGGCATGGAACCCGTTCGCTACTGTCTGCACCGAGCGGTGCGGAAGTTGCGAACAGGATTTGGCGTATAATGCGGAAGGTGTACGGCGATATCCGGACTTTTTCCGGCTTCAGATTCTTGTTTGACGCGTTTTCTTGACGCGAACCGGCATCCACTTCGCTCGAAAACGCTTCAGGCCTTTTCGCCGATCCGGCTTTCCTTGCCGGTTTGCAGGCGCCTGATGTTCTCGCGATGCGCGTAGAACAAGAGCAGCGTCAGCACCGCCGTCAGCGCCGACAATGCGAGGTGGCCGAACCACCACAGGAACATCGGCGTAATGAACGCCGCCACCAGCGCGGAGAGCGAGGAATAGCGGGTGGTGAAGGCGGTCGCCAGCCACAGCACGCAGAACACGATGGCGCCCGGCCAGAACAGGCCAAGCAGGACGCCGATATAGACGGCGACGCCCTTGCCGCCCTTGAACTTGAGCCAGACCGGGAAGAGGTGGCCGAGGAAGGCGCCGAGCCCGGCCACCATGGCGGCATTGGGGCCCGCGATGTAACCGGCGATCACGACGGCCACGGTGCCCTTGAGCGCGTCGAACAGCAGGGTGCCCGCGGCAAGGCTCTTGCGTCCCGTGCGCAGCACATTGGTGGCGCCGATGCTGCCGGAGCCGATCGAGCGGATATCCTGCGTACCCGCGAGCTTGGTCAGGACCAGCCCGAACGGAATCGAGCCGAGGAGATAGCCGATGACGAAGGCCACCGGCAAAAAAGCTTCAAGCCCCATGACGGCAGCTCCAAAGGCAGGATTCGCGTGTCGAACGATCGCGTATGTCAGACATGCTCGTAGACCGTCCGGCCGCCGACAATGGTGCGCACCACGCGGCCTGTAAAGCGGGCCTCGTCGAACGGGGTGTTCTTGCAGGGTGATTTGAGGTCGGCGGGATCGACCACCCAGGGCGTATCGGGATCGATCACGATGACGTCGGCGGGGCTGCCGGCGCGCAGGGTTCCGCCGGGCAGCCCGAGCAGCTCGGCCGGACGGGTCGACATCGCCCGGATCAGCGTCTTCAGCTCCAGTTCGCCATTATGCACCAGCCGCAGACCGGCCGGCAGCATGGTCTCGAGCCCGACGGCGCCGGGCGCGGCTTCGGCGAAGGGCAGGCGCTTGACCTCGACGTCCTGCGGATTGTGGTCGGACATGATGACGTCGAGGAGGCCGGAGGCGATCGCCGCCACCAGCGCGCGGCGGTCGTCCTCGGTCCGCAGCGGCGGCGACAGCTTCAGGAAGGATCGATAGGGGCCGATGTCGTTCTCGTTCAGCGCCAGATGGTTGATCGAGACCGAGGCGCTGACGGCGAGCCCGGCGTCGCGGGCGCGCTGGAGGATGTCGAGGGAGTCGATGCAGGTGAGCGAGGCCGCGTGGTAGCGCCCGCCGGTGAGCGCGACGAGGCGCAGGTCGCGCTCCAGCATCACGGCTTCGGCGGCATTGGGGATGCCCATCAGGCCGAGCCGGGTCGCGAACTCGCCCTCGTTCATCACGCCTTCGCCGACGAGATCAGGGTCCTCGGTGTGGTGCACGATCAGCGCGTCGAAGTCGCGGGCGTAGGTCAGCGCGCGGCGCATGACCAGGGCGTTGGTCACGCTCTTGTCGCCGTCGCTGAAGGCAACCGCGCCGGCCGCCTTCAGGAGGCCGAACTCGGTCATCTCCTCGCCGTGCATGCCCTTGGTCAGCGCCGCCATCGGCTGGATGTTGACGATCGCGGTGTCGCGGGCGCGGCGCATGACGAAGTCGACGGTTGCCGAATTGTCGATGACGGGAGAGGTGGCCGGCTGGCAGATGATGGTGGTGATGCCGCCCGTCGCGGCGGCCTGGCTCGCGGAGGCAAAGGTCTCGCGATGGCTGAGGCCGGGCTCGCCGACGAAGGCGCGCATGTCGATCAGGCCCGGCGCCACGATCTTGCCGGAGCAGTTGACGATGTCGGTGCCCTCGGGGACGCCGGCCGCGCCGATGCCGCGGCGCGTCTCGCGGATGGTGCCGTCCGCAATGAGAACGTCGCCGATGCCGTCGAAATCCCGGGAGGGATCGACGACGCGGGCATTGGCGAGCAGGATGGGGCGGCGATCGGTCAGCATCGGCATCACGCGTTGGGCAGGTTGCGGGCGAGCGCTTCCAGCACGGCCATGCGCACGGCGACGCCCATTTCCACCTGTTCGCGGATCAGGGACTGGGCGCCGTCGGCCACGATCGAGTCGATCTCCACGCCGCGGTTCATTGGACCCGGATGCATCACGAGAGCATCCGGCTTGGCGTAGGCGAGCTTCTTCTGGTCGAGCCCGAAATAATGGAAATATTCCGATGATGAGGGCACGAAGGAGCCGTTCATGCGCTCGCGCTGCAGCCGCAGCATCATGACGATGTCGGCGCCTTCCAGGCCCTCGCGCATGTCGCGCATGACCTCGACGCCCATCCGCTCGATGCCGGTTGGCAGCAGCGTGGAGGGGCCGACGACGCGGACGCGGGCGCCCATGGTGTTGAGCAGGATGATGTTGGAGCGGGCGACGCGCGAATGCAGCACGTCGCCGCAGATCGCGACCACGAGGCCTTCGATCCGGCCCTTGTTGCGGCGGATGGTGAGCGCGTCGAGCAGCGCTTGCGTCGGATGCTCGTGCGCGCCGTCGCCGGCATTGATCACGGAACCGTCAACCTTGCGCGCCAGCAGTTCCACCGCGCCGGAGGCGTGGTGGCGCACCACCAGGATGTCCGGGTGCATCGCGTTCAGCGTCACGGCGGTGTCGATCAGGGTCTCGCCCTTGCGGATCGAGGAGGATGATACCGACATGTTCATGACGTCGGCGCCGAGCCGCTTGCCCGCGAGTTCGAACGAGGACTGGGTCCGGGTGGACGCCTCGAAGAAGAGGTTCACCTGCGTCCGTCCACGCAGGACGGTGCGCTTCTTGTCAACCTGGCGGTTGACCTCGACATATTCTTCGGACAGGTCGAGGAGGCCGCTGATGTCGGCCGCGGAAAGGCCCTCGATGCCCAGCAAATGCCGGTGGCCGAGGACGAAGGTCGATTTCGATGTCATTAAAAGCAGAGCTATAGGGGCGGATGGCGGGGGGAGCAAGGGGCAAAGGCGAGGATGGGAGTTATCCCCTGATCTGTCGATGCGGGCGGCGCGACGTCATCCTCTCCGTCATGCCCGGGCTTGTCCCGGGCATCCACGTTCTTCTATCGCATTTGACGCAAAAGAACGTGGATGGCCGGGACAAGCCCGGCCATGACGGTCGGAGGCCATAGCGTGAGATCACTTCTGATTGCGACTGTCGTGATGGCTATCGTTTCGCCTTCCCACGCCCAATCTCTCCCCGGCGGCTTCGTGTACCTGCGCGACATAGATCCCAGCATCATCCAGGACATCCGCTACGCCACATCGAACAATTTCGTCGGCCGTCCGCTCGCCGGCTACGGCGCCGGCGAATGCGTGGTGAAGCGCGAGGTGGGGCTGCGGCTGAAGGCGGTCCAGCAGGAACTGGCCGCGCAGAACCTGTCGCTGAAAATGTTCGACTGCTACCGGCCGGCGCGGGCCTCGCTCGACATGGTGAAATGGTCGCAGAACGGTCATGAGACCGCGGCCGAGCGGCGCTACAACCCGAACATTCCGAAGACCGAGCTGTTCCGCCTCGGCTACATTGCGAGCCGCTCGCAGCATTCCACGGGCGCAGCGCTCGATCTCACGCTGGTCGATCTCAAGGCCGACAATTCGGGCAGCTACGACCCGTCGAAGACCTATGCCGACTGCACGGCACCGGTCGCGATGCGCGCGCCGGAGGGCAGCGTCGACATGGGCACAGGCTACGACTGTACCGACGCGAAGGGGCATACCGCTGTAACGTCGATCAATCCGGAGCAACGCACCTGGCGCAAGCGGCTGGTCGCTGCGATGGCCAGGCAAGGCTTTGTGAACTATTCGAAGGAGTGGTGGCATTTTTCCCTGCCGGGGGCGGGCGGGGCGGCCTATGATTTCCCGATCCAGCCGCGCCGGAACTGATCACGCGCCGAGAAAACCTGATGACCCAGCCGAGCTTTGCGACCCACGAGGTCTTCAACCAGTCGCCGCCGTTCGAGGACGTCGACCTGTTCGCGGTGGACCTGCCGCTGGTCGAAGCGGTCAAGGCCAATGGCGGGGCCAAGGCGGAGCGGGAGCTGTCGGAGTTCGGCAAGCAATGGGGCTCGGCCGCGATGGCCGATCGCGGGCGCCTCGCGAACGAGAACACGCCGAAGCTGCGCACCTTCGACGCCAAGGGCAATCGCCGCGACCAGGTCGAGTTTCATCCGGCCTATCACGAGCTGATGGCGCACAGTGCGCATGCGGGCGTGCACAATTCGACCTGGACGGCAGATGGAAGACCCGCTGGCGATGCCGCCGAGGTCATTCGTGCCGCCAAATTCTACATCGCCGCGCAAGTCGAGACCGGCCACCTCTGTCCGATCACGATGACGCGCGCCTCCGTCGGCGCGCTGGCGATGCAGCCTGACTTGCTGGCGCGCGTGATGCCGGTGCTGTCGACGAGGAGCTACGATCCCACCTTTGCGCCGTGGTGGCAGAAGCGCGGCATGACGCTCGGCATGGGCATGACCGAGAAGCAGGGCGGCACCGACGTGCGCGCCAACATGACGCGGGCCGTGCGCGACGGGGACGGCTATCGCATCACCGGTCACAAATGGTTCATGTCGGCGCCGATGTGCGATGCGTTCCTGGTGCTGGCGCAGGCAGATGGCGGGCTGACCTGCTTCTTCATGCCGCGCTTCGCGCCGGACGGCTCGGTCAACGCCATCCAGTTCCAGCGGCTGAAGGACAAGCTCGGCAATCGCTCCAACGCCTCGTCCGAGGTCGAGTTCGTCGGCGCTTATGCGCAAGCGGTCGGCGAGGAGGGCAAGGGCATCCGCACCATCATCCAGATGGTGCAGCTGACGCGGCAGGATTGCGCGATCGCCTCCGTCGGCCTGATGCGCTCGGGGCTCGCACATGCGCTGCATCACGCGCGGCACCGCAGCGTGTTCCAGAAGCATCTTGCCGATCAGCCCCTGATGCAGGCCGTGCTGTCGGACATGGCGCTGCATGTCGAGGCCAGCACGGCCCTGGTGATGCGGCTCTGCCGCGCCTTCGACCGCACGCCGCACGATGCGGCGGAAGCGGCCTATATGCGACTGCTGACGCCCGCGATCAAATACTGGACCTGCAAGAGCGCGCCGCCTTTCCTCTACGAGGCGATGGAGTGCCTCGGTGGCAACGGCTATGTCGAGGACGGCATCCTTGCGCGCCACTATCGCGAGTCGCCGGTCAACGCGATCTGGGAAGGCTCGGGCAACGTCATGTGCCTCGACGTGCTCCGCGCGCTCTCGCGCGAGCCGGAGGCGGCGATGGCGGTGCTGCAGGCGCTGGCGGCTGAGACCAAGGGCCTGCCGGGGGCTGGTGAGGCGGCCACCTTCATCGGCCAGACCTTCCGTCGCGCCGACGGCGAGCGCGTCGCGCGCCTTGCCGTCGAGAAGCTGGCGCTGCTTGCCGCCGCCGCGGCGCTCAACGGCGTGTCGCCGCACAATGCCGAATTGTTCGCGAGCACGCGTCTCGCGGCCAATCACGCCAGCATGTATGGCGCGGTGGAGTTGGGCGGCCCCGATGTGCATGAACTGCTGGCGAGGGCGCTGCCGTGATTGTTGATCCCGTCATTCCGGGGCGGTCCGAAGGACCGGACCCGGAATCTCGAGATTCCGGGTTCGATGCTGCGCATCGCCCCGGAATGACGGTGAATTTCTAACGAAAGCCTCCTAATGGACTCCCTCAATCCCGATCATCCGCCGCTGACCGAGACGCCGGCGACGCCACGCGTCTGGAAGTTCTGGGGCACGGCGCTGTGGGGCCTCTTCATCTTCGCCGCGATGTTCGTCGGACAGATCGGCGCCGTCGTTCTGCTGGCGGTGGAGCGCGGTCTTCCGATGGACCTCCCTTCGCTCCAGCTCATCGGCCGCGAGCCCCAGACGCTTGCGCTGTCGGTCATCATGGGCCTGCCGGCGACGCTGGCCGCGGTTTGGCTCGCCATTCGCATCAAGAAGGCGTCCTTCGTCGATTATCTCGCGCTGCATTGGCCGTCCTGGAAGCAGCTGCTGTTCGGCGCCGTCGGCCTCATCCTGATCGTGCTGGTGTGGGAGACGATGTCGCGCGCGCTGGGGCGCGAGGCGACGCCGGGCTTCATGACCGATCTGTTGAAATCGGGACGCGACAAGGGCGCTGCCCTGTTGCTCCTGTTCGCCTTCAGCGTGGCCGCGCCCATGTCGGAAGAGATTCTGGCGCGAGGCTTCCTCTATCGCGGCTGGTCGGCGAGCTTCCTGCGCGTGCCCGGCGCGATCCTGCTGTCGTCGCTGATCTGGACGGTCGTGCACCTGCAATACGACCTGTACTTCCTTACCGAAGTCCTCGCCATCGGCCTGTGGTTCGGCTACATGCGCTATCGCTCCGGCTCGCTCTGGCTCACCATCGTGCTCCACGCGCTGAACAATTTGACCGCGGTGGTGCTGACGATGTGGGTGGGGAGCTGAAGCATGATCCGGAAAAGTGCGCAGCGGTTTTCCGAAAAGATCATGCTTAAACTACAACCTAAAGGGCGATGACGATTCATCCTAGTCGCATCGCGCTTTCGGTCTCATACTTCGTCATCGCGAGCCAACGGGTCCGCGCGACGCGCGGCCCGATGACAGGCTCCGCGAAGCAATCCAGAATCTTAGGCTAGCGCGATCGCGATCGGCATCGTGATTGCCGCCAGGATCGTTTGCAGCGTGATGATCTGCGCCAGCAACGGCGCGTCGCCGCCCATCTGGCGCGCCAGCACATAGGCGCTGGGCGAGGTCGGCACGGCCGCGCAGATCGCGACGATTGCGAGGCTGTTGCCGGTGATGCCGAACCAGGCCGCGAGCCCCAGCGCGAGCGCAGGCATCAGCACCAGCTTCAGGCCGACGCCGATGGCTGCGCCCAGGCTGGGGCGCAACAGCCCCTTCAGATGCAGGCCCGCGCCGGTGACGAGCAGGCCGATGGCGAGCGAGGATCGGCTCAGCGCGTCCGCCACCTCGTGCCAGATTTTTGGCAGCGGCAGGTGCATCAGATTGACGGCAAGGCCGATCGCGCAGGCCCAGATCAGGGGATTGCGGATCACGGTCATGGCGATGGCGCGCGGGGATCGCTTCTCCTGTGCGGCGTAGTGCGCAAGCACGGCGACGCTGAACACGTTGACCAGCGGGATGATCGCGACCATGGCCACGGAGGCGAGCGCCAGCCCGAGATCGCCGAACATGTTGGCGGCGATCGACAGCGCAACGAAGGTCTGCCAGCGCGTTGCGCCCTGGAAGATCGAGGTGAAGGCGGGGCCATCGATGCCGAGCCGCGACAGCGCCGGCCGCAGCGCGAGACAGAGCAGCGACATCGCGAGCGCCGACAGCAGCAGCGCGCCGCCGACGCCGGCGACCGGCACCCTGGAGAGGTCGGCCTTGACCAGGGTCTGGATCAGCAGCATCGGAAACAGCACGAAATAGGTCAGCTGCTCCAGCCCGTGCCATTGCGTGTCGAGACGCATCAGGCTGTGCCTCAGCACGACGCCGAGCACGATGAGGATGAAGACCGGCAGCAGCGCCGCGACCACGACCGGCATGGATCAGTCCGTCCCCGGCGCCGCGCGCAGATTTGCCAGACGGTCGAGCGCGCCCTGCAGGATGAAGATCGCGGCATGCTCGTCGATCACCTCGGCGCGCTTGGCGCGGCTGACGTCCATGCCGATCAGCTCGCGCTCGACCGCCGCAGTCGAGAGGCGCTCGTCCCAGAGGCCGATGGGCAGCTGAGTCAGTCCGGCGAGATTGCGGGCGAAGGCGCGGGTGGATTGCGCGCGCGGGCCCTCGCTGCCGTCCATGTTGATGGGCAGGCCGAGCACGAAGCCGACCACCTTGCGCTCGGCCGCGATCGCGAGCAGCCGGGCGGCGTCCTGCTTGAACGCCTTGCGGGCGATGGTCTCGACGCCGGTCGCCAGCCGACGATCGGGGTCGGACACGGCAACGCCGATGGTCTTGGTGCCGAGATCGAGCCCGACCAGCGCGCCGCGTTGGGGCCAGTGGGTTGCAGCATCGACGAGGGGCAGGATAAGAGCCGGCATGGCGTAGCGCATATCACGCGTCATGCAGCGGAGTGAACCCGGAACATGGACGTGCTGACATTATTCGGCCTGTTCGCCGTCACGGCGATGCTGGTCACCTACGCGCTGGAGGATCGCAGCCACTGGTTCGTGCTGCTGTTCGCCGCATCCTGCGCGCTCGGCTCGGTCTACGGTTTTCTCCAGGGCGCCTGGCCGTTCGGACTGGTCGAGGCGATCTGGTCCGTCGTGGCGCTGCGGCGGTGGCACCTGAAGACGACAGCAAGAAGCGTGTGAGAATGGCCACGCACAAATGCAACGATCATTTGTGGCGAATCTCACACGGGCGACGTTGCAGGCCATGGCATGATGTCGCGTCCTCGGCAGCGCATGTCGATTGACGCTCTGGTTGCTGAGCGATAGAAATATAGGTCTAAGGTAGTGTGGGGCGCATGCCCCGATTTTTAGAACGATCGGCAGCGACCGGCAGTCCGATCCGCGCTGCAGCCTTGGCGCAGATTTTCAGGCGCCGACCACGTCAAATACTCGCCCTATATTTTGAGAGGTCATGATGCTCATCAAGCCAAGCCTGATCGCGGGCTCAGAAAGGCGATTCAAGCAGGCCGAGTTCTCACCCGATGCCTTGAACCGAAAATTGGGTGACGGCCCGATCGAGATGACCGTCGAAAAGATGCGCCAGCGCCAGCGTCAGCTTCTGGCCGAGACGCACGACATGCAAGCGGTCGAGATCGGCCTGGAGCGGATCATCCAGGGCAATGATCTCGACAGCATCAATTATCTCGCCAAGGGGACCGCCGCCGCGCGCTCGGTCTGCCGTATTCAGCTCAAGGATCTCAAGTCGAATCTGCTCGGCTATGGCTCCGGCTTTCTGATCGGGCCCGGCCTGCTGCTGACGAACCATCATGTCTTCGGCCGGCCGACCGACGCAGCCCATTCGATCGCCGATTTCAACTACGAATTGGACGTTTCGGGACAGGAGCGTGTGCCGGTGCGGTTCGGCTTCGAACCGGGCAGATTCTTCTACACCAATGACCGGCTGGATTTCTCGGTCGTTGCGGTGGCGCCGACTTCGCTGTCGGGCCACGAGGAACTCGAGGATTGGGGATGGCTGCCGCTCAGTGGCGCGCCCGGCAAGGCGGATCCGGGGGAGTATCTCACCATCGTGCAGCATCCCAGCGGGCAGATGAAGCAGGTCTGCGTCCGCGAGAACAAGCTGCTCAAATATGTCGGCGACTTCCTCTGGTACAATACCGACACGACGGCCGGATCGTCGGGCTCGCCGGCGTTCAACCGCTTCTGGCAGGTGGTCGCGCTGCACCACAGCGGCGTTCCCCGGAAGAATGCGCAGGGTCGCACCCTGACCAAGGACGGCAAGGTGTGGAAGCCGTCGATGGACGAATCCCTGATCGACTGGATCGCCAACGAAGGCATCCGGATCAGCGCGATCGTCGCCGATCTCAAGGTGGCCGTCGGCTCTCACCCTCTGGTCAGGCCGGTGCTGGACGAGATGGACCCGCCAAGCCGGCACGAAATCGAGCGAGCCTTGCGGCCACCGGTTGACGCAACTCCTTATGGTGCCAATGTCTGGGTCGAGCAATCCGTCGACGGCACGTCTCTGGTGGTCCCGATCCGCGTTCCGCTTCCGATGTTCAGGAAGGAGATTCCTCTCGCTCCAGCGGCGCCGCTACCGAGCCCGGCGGGAGGTCATGGCAATGGCTGGACGCCGAACGGCGGCACGGACGGCGGCACGCGCAACGGCGGCACGCCATTGATTGCTCCGCCGACCGGCCTGTTGCCTCACATCAGTGCGAGGAACGGCCTGCCGATGGAGGCCGTTCATATCGATCAGAGCACGCTGAAATCGCGTCCCGGATACAAGGCGAATTTTCTGGGTACCGGCAAGTTCTCGGTCCCGTTGCCGAAGATTCCGGCCGCGCTCAAGTCCAGGATCGCGATGCTCAAGGGCCGCTCCAGGCAGTTCGAGCTGAAATATTTCAACTACAGCGTCGTCATGAACAAGGAGCGCGGGCTCGCCTTCTTCAGCTGCGTCAATATCGACGGCGGCAAGCAGCAGGACGTCGGGAGGCGTGAAGGTGATTCCTGGCTGCGCGATCCGCGCATCGACGAGGATGCCCAGATCGGCGACGAGTTCTACCGCAAGCAGGCCACTTTCGAGGCGGATCGCAGCAAGAATCCGTTCGACCGCGGTCATCTGGTGCGCCGCCTCGATGCGACCTGGGGCGACACCGTCGCCGCGGCCAAGCAGCATGGCGACGATTCCTTCCATTTCACCAACTGCTCGCCGCAGTTCTTCTCGTTCAACCAGGGCAAGCAGCTCTGGGCGGGATTGGAAGACTATACGCGCGATGTCCTGCTCGAAGGTGAGGAGAAGGGCATCGTCATGAACGGCCCGGTGTTCGATGGGCCGGATGCCCAGGAATCCGATCTGCCCAATCCGGCCGGCCGGCCGCACAAGGATCCGAGCTTCGGCGGCGTTCAAATTCCGAAGTATTTCTGGAAGATACTGATCCGCCGCAACGACGATGACGACGCTCTCAAGGCGGCGGCATTCCTGATGAGCCAGCGAAAACAGGTGATGGAGATCGACCGAATCCAGGAGGCGGATCTGCTCGAGCGGATGTCCGAGGAGGATGTCAGCGTCTTCCAGGTCTCGATCGCGGACCTGACGAAACTGACCAAGCTCGACTTCGGCAATCTCGCCGACGCGGATTCGCACGAGGCGACCTCGGTCGGCCCGCGGCGGATCGAATCCTATGAGGACATCCGAATCTAGGACCCAGGTTCTTGGAGTGGGGACCGACGCGGCTTTCGGGTGAGGGGAGCGGTGTGCTCTGTCGAGACACTGACGGCCCTCACCCGGAGCGCTTGCGATGCGGGCCGCGCGTCAGCGGATCGCGATCGGGTTGATCATCGCCTGCACGCCGCCGGTCCAGCGCGGCTGTCCCAGCACGAACAGGAATTCATAGCCCTTGTCGCGGGCCAGCGCGGCGGTATCCATGTTTTCGAGGATATAGGTCCCGTTCATCGCGAGCAGGATCTGGTGCACCTCGAACACGTTCTTGGATTCGAACGGCAGCACCTCGAGCCCCCAGGTGTCGGCACCGACCGCGACGACACCCTTGCCAGTCAGATATTTTGCGCCCTCGACGCCGAGGCCGGGTTCGCCGGCCGAATAGCGCTTGTCGTCCTTGCCGATCAGGCTGAGCCAGCCGGTGTGGAAGATGACGACGTCGCCCTGGCGGATCTCGACGTTCTGCTGCTTGGCAGCTTCCTCGATCTCCTTGACGTTGAAGGCGGTGCCTTCCTTCACCACGTCGGTTTTGAAATAGGCGGCCATGTCGAGCAGGACGCCGCGGGTGACCATCGGCGGCACCTTCTCGATGCCGAGCTTCTTCAGACCGTTGGGATCGGCGAAGTCGGCGAGCTTGTTGCCGTTGTAATAGACGTGCTCGACGCCGAGATGGCCGAGCCCGTCGAGCTGGCTGCCGATGCCGACCCAGGTGTCGAGGATGTCATCGTTATAGGTGGCCTTGTTCGGACCAAGCCCAGGGCTGCCGGCTTGTCCCGGCTGCACCACCGTGATCTTGTAGGTGCGCGGCGGATAGGCGGGCGTCTGCGACGTGACGGGAATGCCGAGGGCGTAGGTCTTGCCGGTCTTCACCAGCGATGCCGCCTTCACCACGAGCTCGGGCGTCATGTAGTTGGCGGCGCCGATCTCGTCGTTCGGCCCCCATTTCGATTTGGTCCAGTCCTGTGCGCTTGCAGTTCCTGATATCGCCGACAACACAGCGACACAGCACAACACGAGCGTATTGCGCATCGATAGTCCTCCCGATGTTCTTGCCGATGTTTGGCTTCGTTATGGTTTTGCGCTGGCCAGTCAGTCATCCTAACGTAGAATGATCGCGGGCTTCAAAGCTTTTGATGTGCTGCGTTGCCGCGGAAGGCAGCGTGGAAAGCGATGGATTTGTGACGAATTTCGTGGAGTGGAACGCTGCGTCGCGTCAGGCCGCGATGACGTCGTCGTCCTTCTTCAGGCGGTCGGCAAAACTGCTCAGCGCGCTGGTTTGATGGCCCGCGCGGCGGTGGATGAACAGTGTCTCGACGCGCGCGTGTGCCGGGCTCAGAGCGTGGATCGCGATGCTGCCGTTCATCGCGCTGCGCTCGACGACCGCGCGCGGCAGCAACGTTACGCCCATGTCGGCGGCGACGCAGCCGATCATGCCGTCGAGCGTGCCGAGCTCGAAGCGCGCGGCCGACGGCCAGCCGAACTCGACGAACACTTGTTCGAGCCGCTGGCGGTAGGTGCAGCCGGTGCGGAAAACCAGCGCTGTCGGCCCGGACTCCGGCGTTCCTGCGCGCAGCTCGGCCATCGAGGCCCAGCGCCGTGCGCTGACCAGCACCAGCTCCTCGCGGAAGGCGCTCGTCGCGATGAGATCGGCATGCGTGATGGGACCCGCAACGAAGGCGCCATCGAGCGAGCCTTCAAGCACGCCGGTGACGAGGTCGGCCGTCGGCGCGGTACGCAAGGAAAGGCGCACGGCGGGGAAGCGGCGGTGGAAGTCGGCGAGCAGCGGCGGCAGGCGCACGGCCGCCGTCGTCTCCATCGATCCGATCGCGAGCGGTCCTTTCGGCGCGCCATCGTCACGTGCGGCAAGCAAGGCTTCGCGCGAGAGCGCCGCCATTCTTTGTGCGTAGGGGAGAAGGCGCTTGCCGGCACCCGTCAGCGTCATGCCGCGGCTGTGGCGCTCGAACAGCGCCGTGCCGATCTCCGCCTCCAGCGCCTTCACGCGCTGGGTGACGTTCGACTGCACCGTGTTGAGCTCTTCGGCGGCGCGGGTGATGCCGCCCGTGCGGGCGACGGCGGCGAAGGTCTGGAGATCGCTGAGTTCCATGGCATCGTTTCGCTTTCGAGATGGCAGCGTTCACAACAATTCATTTCTGGAGAATGCTAGTCGCGCCTAGTCTCACTGTCCAGATCGGGGAGAAGCCAGGCCGATGACGACGTCGCTGACCACGCTGCTGGAGATCGCGCATCCGATCTTGCTGGCGCCGATGGATGTCGTCGCCGGCAGCCGCCTGGTCGCGGCTGTGAGCCGCGCCGGCGGGTTCGGCATTCTCGGCGGTGGCTATGGCGAGCGAGCGTGGCTGGAGCAGGAGACTGCGAAGCTCGCCGAACTGCGTGCGCCGTTCGGCATCGGCTTCATCACGTGGAGCCTCGCCAAGCGGCCCGATCTTCTCGACATTGCGCTCGGCGTGAAGCCATCGGCGATCATGCTGTCGTTCGGCGATCCCGCGCTGTTCGCGCCCAGGATCAAGTCCGCCGGCGCACGCCTGATCTGTCAGGTCCAGGACGAGGCGATGGCGCGACAGGCGCTCGATGCCGGCGCCGATGTTCTGATCGTGCAGGGAACGGAGGCGGGCGGGCATGGGGCCTCGCGCACCACCCTCGATCTCGTGCCGGCGATCGTCGATCTCGCCGCAGGCCGCGTACCGGTGGTCGCGGCCGGCGGCATCGCCGACGGGCGCGGGCTCGCCGCCATGATGATGCTGGGCGCTAGCGGCGTGCTGCTCGGCACGCGCTTCTATGCGAGCCAGGAGGCCGACGGCGCGGAGGAAGCGAAGCGGCGCATCTGTGCGGCGAACAGCGGCTCGACCGTGCGCGGCATCATCTTCGATCTCTCGCGCAACAACGTCTGGCCGGCGCCCTTCACCGGGCGGTGCCTGATCAATGATCACGCCCGGCGCTGGATCGGCCGCGAGGTCGAGCTGATGCAGAATGTCGCCGCAGTTGCGGCGGACTATGCCGCCGCCAAGGCAGCCGGCAATTTCGATGTCGCAGCCGTGATCGCGGGCGAGGCGGTCGGGCTGATTCATGATATTCCCCCGGCGGCGGAGATCGTTGCGCGGATCGTCGTGGAGGCGGAGCAGTTGCTGGAAGGGCGGCGGAATTCTGTGATAGCGGCACGGAATTCCTCACCCTCCCCTGGAGGGGGAGGGTCGCTGCGCATGTAGCGAAGCGAAATGCGTAGCGGGGTGGGGTGATCTCTCCGCACGGGCAGATTCTCCGTGGAGAGACTGTCACCCCACCCCGCTCGCGCTTCGCGCGATCGACCCTCCCCCTCCAGGGGAGGGTAAGAAAGAACGAGAGAGAGCAACCATGTGGCCTGACCGTCGACTGATCGATCTGTTCAAGACCGAATTCCCGATCGTGCTGGCGCCGATGGCGGGGGCGATGGATGCGGAAATGGTGATTGCGGCCGCGCAAGGCGGGGCACTGGGCTCGCTGCCTTGCGCGATGATCTCGGCCGAGAAAGCGCGCGAGCAGGTCGGTCTCATCCGTCAGCGCGTGAAGGCGCCGGTCAACATGAACTTCTTCTGCCACACGCCGGCCGAGCTGACAGCCGAGGCCGAAGCGCGCTGGAAGCAGCGGCTCGCGAGCTACTACACCGAGCATGGTCTCGATCCGGCGGCGCCGATCGCTGCGGCGAACCGTGCGCCGTTCGACGCGGCGTTCTGCGAGGTTGTCGAGGAGCTGAAGCCGGAGGTCGTCAGCTTCCATTTCGGCCTGCCGGAGCAGGCGCTGCTCAAGCGGGTCAAGGCGGCCGGCTGTCTCGTCATCTCGTCCGCCACGACAATCAAGGAAGCGGTCTGGCTGGAAGAGCGCGGCGTCGACGCCGTGATCGCGCAAGGCGCCGAGGCGGGCGGTCATCGCGGCATGTTCCTGACCGACAGGATCGCAGAACAGCCCGGCACTTTCGCGCTGGTGCCGCAGGTTGCCGATGCCGTGAAGGTGCCGGTGATCGCGGCGGGCGGCATCGCCGATGGACGCGGCATCGCCGCGGCCTTCGCGCTCGGCGCATCCGGCGTGCAGATCGGCAGCGCTTATCTGCGCTGTCCGGAATCCAGGCTCAGCGCGGGCGGCCGCAACGCGCTCGCTGAAGCGCGGGACGATTCCACCGTCATCACCAATGTCATGACGGGCCGTCCGGCGCGCGGCGTCCAGAACCGCCTGATGCGCGAGGCCGGCCCGGTCTCGCCGGATGCGCCGCCGTTTCCCCATGCCGCGACCGCGCTGGGGCCGCTGAAGGCCGCCGCCGAAAAGCAGGGCAGGGTGGATTTCACCAATCTCTGGGCGGGACAGGCCGTTGCGCTGGGCCGCGAGGTCCCCGCCGCCGAGTTGACCCGGGATCTCGCCAAATCGGCCTTGGCTCGGCTGAAAGCGCTGGCCGGATAGGCCTCCAGGTTCTTGTTTGCGCATGGTCTTTTCGGAAAACCGCTTCACACTTTTCCGGATCATGCGCTAGCGCCGGTTGCGGCGCAAAAGCGGCCTCTGCTATACGGCACATGGGTTTTGCCGTGAGAGGCCTTATATAATGTCCGTCGACGCCGCTACCGTCCGCCGCATCGCGCATCTGGCGCGCATTGCGGTTTCCGAGGACGAGGTTCCGCATCTGCAGGGCGAGCTCAACGCCATGCTCGCTTTCGTCGAGCAGCTCTCGGAGGTCAATGTCGAGGGCGTGGAGCCGATGACCTCGGTCACCCCGATGCAGATGAAGAAGCGCCAGGATGTGGTCAATGACGGCGAGATCGCCGACGATATCGTTGCTAACGCGCCCGCGACCGAAGGTCACTTCTTCCTGGTGCCGAAGGTCGTCGAGTAGCATGGCGTTTTCGAGCGAAGTGGAAGCCGGTTCGCGTGAAGAAAACGCGTCAAACAAAGAGTCTTAGGACGTGGTCCGATGTGTCTGCTTTGCGACGATGAGAAGGCCTATCAGGCCTACATGAATTATCTCGACAAGATGGAGCGGCAGGGCAAGGCTGCCGACCCCAATGTCGCCGTCAATGCCGTGCTCGACGAGATCGAGGCCGCTGCGAAAGCCGCCGCCAAAAAAGACGACCCGGCCAACGACAAGACCCTGTCTCCGTTCTTCTGCAGCCCGATCAATAAATGACCGATTTGACATCGCTGACGCTCGCCGAGGCCCGCAAGGGTCTCGCCGACAAGACTTTCACGTCGCTCGAGCTGACCGACGCGCATCTTTCCGCGATCGAAGCCGCGCGCGTGCTCAACGCCTTCGTGATGGAGACGCCCGACCAGGCGCGTGCGATGGCGCGCGAGGCGGACGGCAAGATCGCCAAGGGCGATGCCGGCCCGCTCGCGGGCATCCCGCTCGGCATCAAGGACCTGTTCGCGACCAAGGGCGTGCGCACCACGGCGTGCTCGAAGATCCTCGGCAATTTCGTGCCGACATACGAGTCCACCGTCACCTCGCAGCTGTGGCGCGACGGCGCCGTGATGCTTGGCAAGCTCAACAATGACGAGTTCGCGATGGGCTCGTCGAACGAGACCTCCTGCTTCGGGCCCGTCGGCAATCCCTGGCGGCGCGACGGCAGCAACACCACGCTGGTGCCGGGCGGCTCGTCCGGCGGCTCGGCCTCGGCCGTGGCGGCGCTGCTGTGCATGGGCGCGACCGCGACCGACACTGGCGGCTCGATCCGCCAGCCGGCGGCGTTCACCGCGACCGTCGGCATCAAGCCGACCTATGGCCGCTGCTCGCGCTGGGGCATCGTCGCCTTCGCCTCGTCGCTCGACCAGGCCGGTCCGATCGCGCGTAGCGTCCGAGATGCCGCGATGCTGCTGCGTTCGATGGCCGGTCATGACCCCAAGGACACGACCTCGGTCGACATTCCCGTGCCGGACTACGAGGCCGCGATCGGCAAGTCCGTGAAGGGCATGAAGATCGGCATCCCCAGGGAGTATCGTCTCGACGGCATGCCGGCCGAGATCGAGAAACTCTGGAGCGAGGGCGCGGCCTGGCTGAAGGCGGCCGGCGCCGAGCTGGTCGAAGTCTCGCTGCCGCACACCAAATATGCGCTGCCGGCCTATTACATCGTGGCGCCGGCGGAGGCCTCGTCCAACCTCGCGCGCTATGACGGCGTCCGCTACGGTCTGCGCGAGCAGGCCAAGAACATCATCGAGCTCTACGAGAACACCCGCGCGTCGGGCTTTGGCGCCGAGGTGAAGCGCCGCGTCATGATCGGCACCTATGTGCTCTCGGCCGGCTATTACGACGCCTACTATCTGCGTGCGCAAAAAGTGCGGACGCTGATCAAGAAGGATTTCGAGGATTGCTTCGCGAAAGGCGTCGACGCGATCCTCACCCCCGCGACGCCGTCGGCGGCCTTCGGCATCGGCGAGAAGGGCGGCGCCGATCCGGTCGAGATGTACCTCAACGACATTTTCACGGTGACCGTGAACATGGCGGGCCTTCCGGGCATCGCCGTGCCCGCCGGCAAGGACGCGCAGGGCCTGCCGCTCGGCCTGCAATTGATCGGCCGTCCGTTCGACGAGGAGACGCTGTTCTCACTCGGCGAGGTGATCGAGCAGGCCGCCGGCCGCTTCACGCCCGCGAGGTGGTGGTGAATGTCGCTGATTTCATCGCGAGCCTCGGCGGCGCGGCGCCCGCGCCGGATCTGAGCGCGCCGCTCGCGGGTCTCTGGTGGGCCGCGAAGGGGGACTGGGACCGCGCGCACAAAATCGTTCAGGACGAGAGCAGCCGTGAGGCCGCCTGGGTGCACGCTTACTTGCACCGCGTCGAAGGCGATCTCGGCAATGCCGGCTACTGGTACCGCCAGGCCGGTCAGCCCACGGCAAAGGATTCATTACAGGCGGAGTGGGAGCGGATCGCTGCCACGCTGCTCGGGAGCAGGACATGAGCACGGCCACGCACAAGCTTCTCAAGGGCGCCACGGGTGACTGGGAGATGGTCATCGGCATGGAGATCCATGCCCAGGTGACCTCGAACGCGAAGCTGTTCTCGGGCGCCTCGACAGAATTCGGCGGCGAGCCGAACACGCACGTGTCCCTGGTCGATGCCGCGATGCCGGGCATGCTGCCCGTCATCAACGAGGAATGCGTCAGGCAGGCTGTCCGGACCGGGCTCGGTCTCAACGCCAGGATCAATCTGCGTTCGGTGTTCGACCGGAAGAACTATTTCTATCCGGACTCGCCGCAGGGCTACCAGATCAGCCAGTACAAGTCGCCGGTTGTCGGCGAAGGCGAGGTGCTGGTCGAGCTCGACGGCGGCCGCAGCGTCACCATCGGCATCGAGCGGCTGCATCTGGAGCAGGACGCCGGCAAGTTGCTGCACGACCGGTCGCCGACCATGTCCAATGTCGATCTCAACCGCTGCGGCGTGGCGCTGATGGAGATCGTGTCAAAACCGGACATCCGCGACGCCGAGCAGGCCAAGGCCTATGTCACCAAGCTGCGCTCGATCCTGCGCTATCTCGGCACCTGCGATGGCGACATGGAGAAGGGGTCCTTGCGCGCCGACGTCAATGTCTCGGTGCGCAAGCCCGGTGGGCCGCTCGGCACCCGCTGCGAGATCAAGAACATGAACTCGATCACCTTCATCGGCCAGGCGATCGAGTACGAAGCGCGGCGCCAGATCGAAATCCTCGAGGACGGCGGCCAGATCGACCAGGAAACGCGGCTCTATGATCCCAACAAGGGCGAGACGCGCTCGATGCGGTCCAAGGAAGAGGCGCATGACTACCGCTACTTCCCCGATCCCGACCTGCTGCCGCTGGAGTTCAGCCAGGAATTCGTCGACGCGCTGAAGGCGAAGCTGCCGGAGCTGCCGGATCAGAAGAAGACGCGCTTCGTCGCCGACTTCGGCCTGTCGGCTTACGACGCGAGCGTGCTGGTCGCCGAGCGCGAGAGCGCGGTGTTCTACGAGACGGTGCTCGACAAGCTCGCCAATCGCGACCGCGACGGCAAGTTGGCGGCGAACTGGGTGATCAACGAGCTGTTCGGGCGCCTCAACAAGGAAGGCCGGGATGTTACGGGCTCTCCGGTCAATGCGGAGCAACTGGCGGCGATCATCGACCTGATCGGCGAGGGCACGATCTCCGGCAAGATCGCCAAGGATCTGTTCGAGATCGTCTGGCAGGAGGGCGGCGATCCCCGCGCGCTGGTGGAAAGCCGCGGCATGAAGCAGGTGACGGATCTTTCGGCGATCGAAAAGGTTGTCGACGACATCATCGCTGCCAATCCCGACAAGGCCGCGCAGGTGAAGGACAAGCCGCAGTCGCTCGGCTGGTTCGTCGGCCAGGTGATGAAGGCATCCGGCGGCAAGGCCAACCCGCAGAGCGTCAACGACCTGCTCAAGTCCAAGCTCGGCCTCTAGCCTCACGCGCTCTAACGAGGTGGCGGACATGCTTCGTCGCCTCGCTTTCTGCTCTCGGTGCGACGCTCGCGCGCATCCTCGGCAGCAAACTTCATCCCGATCGACAGTGCCGCAGCGTCCGAATCGCCGTCACGCGATTCGCGCAAAACGGCGGCTTGCACACGCTCAGACGAGCGTTCGCGCCGTTAAGGATGAAAATATTTTCGTTGCCAAAATTCGCGACTCAGAGTCCGCGAAGTGCCTCTGCGAGACAATCGGGGGAATGGCGATGCACATCATCGCGTCGATCGCGTGCGATGCGCGCGTGCAGAAAAATACTTGCTGCATAGTGTTTTTCTGCAATCGCATCAGTCGCGAACGTCGGCGATGCGCGTGTTCTCCGCGATCGCAGGTCCACCTCGTGCGGTGCGTTTGCGTCGCGCTCGCCAAGCGCACGCGCGTTGCGCCGTCAACACTTCTTTAAGCGAGACGCTGTTTTTTTCTTCGTGTTGGTGTATTCGGGATGAAGTGCATTCGATCCCCGAGTGCACGCAGCGATTAAAGCCATCTCACACATCGGAGGGCAACATGGCCAAGAAAGCGAAGAAGGCGAAGGCGAAGAAGGCGAAGAGCGCAGTGAAGAAGACTGCGAAGAAGACCCGCAAGGTCGCGAAGAAGAAGAAGTAACTTCGCTTCTGAAGTTGCCGGCTCCAGATAGCCGGCACGTCATCAGCGCCTCCTAGAGGGTTCTGGTCGACGATAGAGGGTGTCGGCGAGACATCAGGTCAACGGTCGGACCGTTCTCTTTCGCGGTCCGGCAGAAGAAACGAGTTTTCTTCGTTCGGTGCGGTTCTCCGGAAGGAGCTCCGCAATTTCACGAGAGGCCTTCGGGCCGAAGTGGAATCTGGTCCTGACGTGTTCGCCGACGCCCTCGTTCTCATGAGGCCGGGGTATTGCCGGCATTCCTTTCCCCCCGACATCGCTGATCTGACTGCGACGTGGCCGCGCTGCCTTGGGGCAGGCGAGGGCTGTGCATGATTGCACGCCGTCTGCGTGCCGCTTCTCCAGGCGCGGTGTCATCGCCCGGCTCCGACCGGGCGATCCAGTACGCCGAGACGGTCGTGGTTGAAACGATGGGCCGCAGCGTACTGGATTCCCTGCCTGCGCGGGGAATGACAGGCGGGTGCGGCCACGACGGCGCGCCGCTCCATGAATTGGAGCCGTAGCACGCGCCACTGCGCGCGATGGTTATCGATCTGCCAAAATCCCAGGGTAAACCGAATCTGACGAATTGCAGAAGTGCCTGCAAATCAGGGACTTTTTGAATTTCCCGTACGCGCCTCGCGCGCTCGCGTTTACGTCTGCTTCATCGCGATACTTAAACTGCCATTCAAATTTGCCCGCCATCATCGCCTCCAACAAGCCGGCAAACGGCATGGGCAAGAAGACTCGGGGAAGAGTTGAACAGCTATTTGGACGGGAGCCGCGCTCGGTGGAGCGGGACGGCATAAGAATAAAGGGGATGCGTGATGTTTCAGGGTACTTTCGATCTGGAGACGGCGACGCCGATCGACGCGCGCGCGCTGTCGGACGTGCTGTTCGAGCGCGGGATCTATTGGGCGAGCGGCCGCTCCGGGATCGTCGATCTCGTCGCCGCGCACAAATGGTTCAACCTTGCGGCGTTGAAGGGCCGCAAGGACGCGGTGGCGCTGCGCCAGGAAGTCGCCGGGCAGATGTCGGATGCCGAGATCTCCATCGCCCAGCGCGAGGCGAGGGCCTGGGTCTCCGCGCACTGAGATGAGAACCGCCTCCGATCCCTGTTTGCACGGGTGGGTCCGGTTGCGCTGAATCAAGTTTGCTCATCGTGCCGCCGCATAAAACCGCATGGCATGGGCGACCAAAACACGAATGGACGATGGCTTCCGATCCAGATCGCTCCCGACGAGTGCGACCTGGAACTCGGACGTCTTCACAAGGCGGGAATTCAGCCCTGGTCCTTTCCGTGCCGGCGCAAGGGCGGCGTCTGGTACAATGTGTGGGCCGGCGAGGCTGTGCTGATATCGCCCTCGCATTGGCGGATATGGCGGTCCGGTACCTAGGTGCGCGCACACATATATAAGGAGCACGCGAATCGGGCTGAACGCCCTGTGCTCGTCCGTGCGCGAAGCTCTGCACCGGCTTCACGGTCGCTTTCAGGTGAAAGAACGCAGTGATCGATTCCCCGTGGGTCGGTCAAAATCCCCCGGGTATGGTCACTTGAAACTCCCCCACCTGATGATCGCCGTCAGCGCCGCTGAACAGCAGTAGCCGGTCAGGCAGGACGTTTATGTTCGACCCCTTTAGCCAGCAAGGTAAGCGGAGCTTTTCTCCCATTTGATTATTTGATTGACTGGTTTCGCTTCGGCTTTCGCTCTGCGATCCTTGGCTTGTCAGAGAGCCGAGAGGAGACTGAAGGCGATGGAACAATCGGGGGAGGAAGCCGAAGCTGATGGCTTTGTGGGGAAGCTTACGCGCCGGACGCGTTCTGGAGGCCGGTTATGGTCTGCGGAGATCAAGGGGCGCGCTGTTTTCGAGAGCATGAAGCCCGACGCCCGGGTATGTGATGTCGCACGGCGTTATGGTGTGAAGGCCCAGCAGTTGACGACGTGGCGCAGATTGGCGCGTGCTGGCCGGCTCGCATTGGTCACGGACGACGCGGCGGATTTCGTGTCGATCGAGCTGAGCGATCCAGTGGCGTCAGGCAAGAGCGAGGGGCCCGTCGAGATTACGATTGGCAAGGTTTCGGTCCGCCTGGATGCGGACGTGTCGGCGGTGCGGATCGCGGAGATCGTGACTGCGATCGAGCGCGGCGCATGATCATTCCGGCGCAGGGACTGCGGATTGTGCTTGCTGTGCGTCCTGTTGACTTCCGGTGCGGGCACGACGCGCTGGCCGGTCTTGTGCAAAACACGCTTGGGCTCGATCCGCATTCGGGCCTGATCGTGGTTTTTCGTTCGAAGCGCGCCGACCGGCTGAAGATTTTGCTATGGGACGGCACGGGCCTCGTTTTGGTCTACAAGCGCCTTGGCCGCGATGGTCGTTTCGAGTGGCCGCAGATCAGCGACGGCGTCATGCATCTGACGCGCGTGCAGTTCGAAGCGCTGTTCGATCACCCATGTTGATGCCCCTCCTTGTTAGGCTGACAGATTCTTAGATCAAGTTGCGCGATGACGTGGTTTCGAAGGTCTCCGATGGCGTGAAGAACGGATGGTGTATTCGGGAAGAGATAGGCGCCGCTGGGCTGGCGATCAATTAGCAAACGCTTGGTTCGGATCTGAACATAGAGCCAGTTTACTGGAATCTCGAGCCTTCGGGCCAGTTCGGGCGGGCTGAGGTATGAGTCGTCATGCTCCCATCGGCTGCGCTGGGCAGTTACCTTGATGGCGGCGGCAGGGAGTGTCAGAAGTTTTGTGTAAGAGCGTCTCTGTGAGGGGTTTGCGGGGTCAGCGGACTGACCCCATGGGGTCAGTCCGCTGAGCCTGCAAAGCGCTCGCCGAACTGGATGGCAAACTGGCCCATTGCGGCCGTCCATGCAACCGGTCGTCGCCAATGGATGCCGGCATTTCTGATGGCGAGGTAAAGCAGCTTCATCGCCGCCTCGTCGTTGGGGAAGCTGCCGCGTGTTTTGATGATCTTGCGCAGCGAACGGTTCAGCGCCTCGACCGCGTTGGTGGTATAGATCATTTTGCGTATCTCCGGCGCGAAGGCGAAGAACGGAATGACGTGCTCCCACGCCCGGCGCCAGGCCGCCCCGATCGCGGGATAGCGCTTGCCCCACTCGGCTTCGAAGTCCTCGAGCCTGAGCAGAGCGGCGTCGGCATTCTCGGCATGATAGATCGCCTTGATCGAGGGAAGGATCGCCTTGCGATCCTTCCAGGACACGAAGGATAGGCTGTTGCGGATCAAATGCACGATGCAGGTCTGGACCATCGCCTTGGGAAAGACGCTGTTGATCGCCTCGGGAAAGCCCTTCAGACCGTCGACGACGGCGATCAGGATGTCGGCGACGCCGCGGTTCCTCAGATCGTTCATGACCTTGAGCCAGAATTTGGCGCCTTCGGTTTGCTCGATCCAAAGCCCGAGCACGTCTTTCTCGCCCGATGCAGTGATGCCCAGCACGACGTAGACTGCCTTGTTCTTGACCATCCCCTCATCGCGAATCTTGACCCTGAGCGCGTCGAAGAAGACCACCGGATAGATCGCTTCCAGCGGCCGGCTCTGCCATTCGCGGACCTCGTCGAGAATCGCGTCGGTGACCTTGCTGATCAGATCGGGGGACACCTCGGTGCCGTAGAGCTCGGCCAGATGGCCCTGGATCTCCCGTACCGTCATGCCCCGCCCGTAGAGACTGATGATCTTCTCGTCGAAGCCGTCGAAGCGGGTCTGGCCCTTCGCGACGATCACCGGTTCGAACGTGCCGGCGCGGTCGCGCGGCACCTCGATCTCGATCTCGCCGTCGTCCGTCAACAGCGCTTTGCTGCTTGTGCCGTTGCGGCTGTTGCCCGACCCGCGGCCCGCCGGGTCGCCCTTCTCATAGCCAAGGTGGTGGGTCAGCTCCGCACCCAGTGCGCGCTCCAGAAGCGCCTTCTTCAGTCGTCTGAAAAGCCCGTCTTCGCCGGCTAAGTCTTCTGGCTTGAGGCTGCCCCCGGCAAGAAGCTGGTCCAAAATCTCAGGTGAAAAATCCGTAGCCATGTGAGTCTCCTGTCAAAGGTAAACTCACAGAAACCATCTTACACCGAGTTACTGACACCCTCTCCAAACGCATCCACGGCAGCACGCGCCGTCAGGTCGAGGCGATGTTCCAGGAAGAGAAGCCGCACCTGCGGCCGCTGCCTGTCGCTCCCTTCCGCATCTTCACCGAAGTCGTCCGGACTGTCTGCGACGACACCACCGTACGCGTCGACAACAGCTATTACGCCGCGCGGCCCGCGCCGATCGGCAGCCAGGTCGTCGTGCGCATCTACACCACCACGATCGAGATCCGTGATCGCCACACCCGTGCGCTGCTGCGTGTTCATTCCCGGATGGCGCACCCCGGTTCTGTCGTCCTGCCGACCAGCGAACGGCCGTTCAACCCGTCGCGGCAAACCGCCGTGCTGCTGGCGAGCGCCGAGCGCATCGGACCGCAGACCAGGGCCTTGTGCCAGCAGGTGTTCGACACCGAAGGGCGCCCCGGACAGCGCGCGATGTGGGGCATTGTCGGGCTGGGCCGGAAGTATCCGGCGCGGCTGGTCGAGCAGGCCTGCGCGCACGCCATCGACAACCGCATCTACCGCTACAAGCACGTGCGTGCGACCGTCGAGCGGTTGTTCGAACAGGCGATCGAGCAGGTTGGAGTGACGCCACAGCCGGCATCGCCGCTCACCCAGGATCATCCGCTGATCCGTACCCCCGCGGAATACGGCGACCTCTTCAGCCGCGCTGTGCGGCGCGACGCCGACGACAATGGTCGGCAGGCCGAGGCTCACGACGATCACGCCACGGCAATCCGCGCTCGTGTCGCCTGCGCAACCCCGGCCAACTCCGGCGCCACGAGCGCTCCCGCTGCACCTTCTCACCTTAAACTGGAGACCTAGCCACATGATGACCATGCCGGAAATTGAGCGTTGCCTACGACAGCTGCGCCTGTCGGGTGTCCGCGACACGCTGCAGACGCGCGTGCTCCAGGCGCAGGGCGCCAACCAGCCCTTCCTCGAGACCTTCTCCCTTATCCTGCAGGATGAACTGGACCGTCGTCAGTCCCGTCTTATCGAGCGGCGATACCAGCAATCCGGGCTCGACGAAAAGCTGACGCTCGCCGAGTTCGACTGGTCCTTCAATCCCAAACTGCCACGTCAGACCTGCTTCCAGCTCCACACCCTGGCGTTCATTGCCGCTGGCGAGAACGCTCTGCTTGTTGGCAAACCTGGCACCGGGAAGTCGCACATCGCCAAGGCGATTGCCTATCAGGCGATCCTGCAAAGCCACAAGGTCCAGTATCTTGAGACCGACGACTTCTTCCATCGCTACGCCCTGAACTCTCCGGCACAACGCGAGGTCCGGCTGCGAACCATCATCGACTGCGATCTCCTCGTGCTGGACGATCTATTCCTCGCACGCGCCATCCCCGACGACGCCGGCACTTTGCTGCAGACCCTGATCCATCAGCGTTACAAACTGCGCCGCAGCGTCATCGTCACCTCCAATCGCGTCGTGCAGGATTGGGGAGCATACCTTGGGGACAACACTATGAGCACGACGATCCTCGATCGCCTTATGCATCATTGCCATCTGCTTGAGTTCGACGGACGCAGCTATCGGCTCAAAGAAGCCGCTGAAGCTCTTGCCCGGGAAACAAACTCAAACTAACCCGTCTTATTCGTAAGAGTGCGCCTGAGGGCTGGCGAGCGTGGTGTAAAGCGCTGATGCGGCGTAGGATTCGGTTGCGAAGCCACCCCATCACCTTCAACCGCGAACGCCACGCCCGCCATGACCGACGATACGATTCCGCCCTTCTCGTTTCCAGCCGTTCACGCCAAGAAAGTCACAGCTGCCTTCGATGGCGGTCGCCTGACCTCGAACGGGGGCGTGATGCTTCTGGCGATGGCCGAGCGGCGTCTCGGCTTGGCCGACAATCTGGCCCGGGTGTTCCCGGATCGGCGCGATCCGACGCGGGTCGTGCACAGCCTTGTCGATATGTTCCGCGCGCGCATGTTCGCGATCTGCTGCGGCTACGAGGACGCCGACGACCTCGATCATCTGCGGTCCGATCCCGCATTCAAGCTGGCGTGCGGACGGCTGCCGGACACGGGCCGCGATCTGTGTTCCCAACCGACGCTGTCGCGGCTGGAGAATGCTCCGCGCCTGCGCGACGTGATCCGACTGACCTACATTTTGGTCGACGCATGGATGGATAGCTACCCGCGCGAGCCGGCATCCGTCACGCTCGACATCGATGATACCTGCGATGTCGTCCACGGCCATCAGCAGCTCTCGCTGTTCAACGCTCATTATGACGAACGCTGCTTCCTGCCGATCCACGTCTACGACACGGAGAAGAGCCGTCCCGTGGCGGTCGTGCTGAGGCCCGGCAAGACGCCGGGCGGCGTCGAGGTGCGTGCCCTTCTGCGCCGCCTGGTACGGCATATCCGCACGCGGTGGCACAACACGCGAATTACGTTCCGTGGCGACGGGCACTATGCCCGGCCGGAGGCCATGGCGTGGTGCGAGACCAACGGCATCGACTACATCTTCGGTCTGTCCGGCACCAAGCCTCTCGCCAGAAAAGTCGACGAGGTCGCCGACGACATCCGCACCCGACGCGCCATCGAGAACCTGCCGGTTCTGCGTGGCTATACCGAGACGCGCCACAAGGCAAAGTCCTGGGATCGCGAACGGCGCACCGTCGCCCGTATTGAGGCGACGATGCTCGGCCTCGACATCCGTTTCGTCGTCACCAGCCTCGATGTCGGCTCGGCCGAGTGGATCTACGACAGCCTGTATTGCGCGCGCGGCCAAGCCGAGAATCTGATCAAGCTGCATAAGACGCAGCTCGCCTCCGACCGCACCAGCTGCCGTTCGGCGCTCGCCAACCAGGTCCGTCTCGTGCTCCATACGGCCGCTTATTGGCTGATGCTGACCGTGCGCGACGCCATTCCCAAAGTCCGGGAATTGGCCGCTGCCGAGTTCGCGACGCTGCGTCTTCGGCTCTTGAAAATCGCCGCCCGTGTCGTCGAGACCACGAGCCGCATTCGCCTTGCGTTTGCCGCGGCATGTCCCGAAGCCGACCTGATCTGCGGCTTGCCCGGCGCGCTGCTGCCGCTCGGTCCTTGACCGGCGGGGCGTCCGCCCCCGTTCGCCCAACCCATCCCTCAAGCGCGTTGCAAAGTACCGGTCGTCAGGCGGCGAAAAGCCGAAGGCAATCCTGTGCGCCTCGTCAGACAAGATGTGCGGCCGCATCAATCGGGCCCAAAAGCCGCACTCTCACGAATAGGACGGGCTAACAGTCCCTTGTCCTGCCTCGCGGGTGGAGGAATTTGACTGACCACACCCGGAGGAATTTGAAGTGACCCGCGGGGGATTCTGCTGCTGGGTGGCGGAGAGGGAGGGATTCGAACCCTCGATACAGCTTGAGACCGTATGACGCTTTAGCAAAGCGTTGCCTTCAGCCACTCGGCCACCTCTCCGGTGCGAGCCTTATGCCTCTAATTACTTGGGCCGGTCAATTTAGAAGCGTGTGTTTTCGCTCGAATATTCCCAGTGATCTTCGCCACAAGACGGCTGTTGTCGCGGCGAGAGTGTGGCGCTGCGAGAGCGGACGCGAAGCTTGAACCTCAGGCACATTGCAAGGGTGTTCCCCGCATGGAAACGTCCTTGCTCACGTCGGAAGCCGATTTTCTAGGAAATTCAATGGCTCGCGAGAAGAGTCTGTAGAGACTTGGCACCCTGCGTCTCGGCTCGCCGAGCTGCCGGCCTGGTTCCAATGATCCGCCAGCATAAAGAGTGTTTGCCGGGCTCCTCAGGCGTAGCAGGTGGCCAGCTTGCATCCGACTGGCCGCCGCGGAAGGCGGTCGATAGCGCCTCATTGAGTCTCGTTTCTGATTCCACGATTCGAGGTCGTCAAAGCCCTCCAGGCCGACGTCTCGGCTGGGCGCCTCATTTGGGGAACTTTGATGGCGGATGGAACCGTCGAAAAAATGCCAATGTAAACAACGTGTTGCGAGAGCCCTTTGATCACATCTGCGTGTTATTTGTGCAACACCCGTTGGAAAACACGTTTCATCGGCCCGTTTCGGAGCGTTCTCTTGTTGTGTGTGCAAGGGCGTTCGGTAATTGTGGCTGAGCGACGGAGGGGGGGCATCCCGAGGTCGTCCCGTTTAGGTCTTTCGCTTAAGTCCCTCGCGTTCATGCGGGTGTGTCCGAAGGCGCGAAGGGACTCGGAGCGGTGATTTAGAGGGGGTTTGGGAATTGGCCGTCCGGTCAGTGACCTTCCCTGAAGAGCAACTTGGAGGTTTAACATGAAGTTGGTTAAGAGCCTTTTGCTCGGCTCAGCGGCGGGTCTGATCGCCGTGGGCGGAGCGCAGGCAGCCGATCTCCCCGTGAAGGCCAAGGCGGTCGAATACGTGAAGATCTGCTCCCTGTATGGAGCCGGGTTCTACTACATCCCGGGCACTGACACCTGCATCAAGCTGGGTGGTTATTTGCGCGCTGAAGTCGGCCTGAACACGAACAGCATTTACGGCACGCAGTCTGCATCTCCCGCGAGCGGGCGCAACCGCCTGAGCAACTATTACACGATGCGCGCTCGTCAGGATCTCAACATCGACACGCGCACCGCGACAGAATACGGCGTCGTCCGCACCTTTTTCGATGCGACGTTCTCCTGGACCACGGGCGGCTATCAGGGCACGGGTTCTGCGTTCGGCGGCACTGCCTATACCGGCACGCTGGGTCTCAACACTGCCGGTGCGTCGCCTGCGCTGGTCGGTTCGTCGATCAACCCGACGGACGGTGGTGCCTCGGGCGGCTCGCTCGGTGTGTATTACGCCTTCATCCAGTTCGCCGGCTTCACCATGGGTAAGGCCGTGTCGCAGTTCGACGCGCCCTGGACCAACTATCCCGGCAACAACTTCGACGGTCTCGTCGGCGGCAGCGGCACGGTCACTGGTGTCAACCAGTTCACCTACACCGCTGACTTCGGTCAGGGCGTCACGGCGTCGTTCTCGGCTGAAGATGCGACGGCCTACTACCAGGCCGGCAACCTCAACCTTAGTGCTGCGGCTGCCTCGGGTGCTAGTGCAATCGCCGGTTTGACCACTGGTGCGCTGGGTGCCAACGCCATCGGCGGTTCGCGTTCTCCGAACCTCGTCGGTATGGTTCGTGTCGACCAGGCTTGGGGTCTCTTCCAGGCGTCGGTTGCGGCGCATGACAACCACGTTGCCTACTACGGCGCCACCGAGCCGACTGGCCATCCCGACGACAAGTGGGGTTGGGCGGTTCAGCTCGCTCTGTCGATCAAGAACATCCCGACCGGCGCGGGTGACACGATCAACATCCAGGGCGTCTACACGGACGGCGCGACCCGCTACAACTTCCAGAACTTGGCGGGTAGCACGTACCTCATGTACGGCAGCTCGGGCATTGCCTACCAGAGCGTCGCTGCGGTTGCTGCTCCGGACACCGTGTTCATCAACGGTGGTCAGCAGGAAACCGTCAAGACCTGGGGTTTCCGTGGTGCTTACACCCACAACTGGGATCCCTACTGGAACACCGCGCTCTACGGTGCGTACGCTCAGGCTCAGTTCGGCAATGGCGCTAAAACCTTCCTCTGCGGAGCTGGCGGCGTCTTCTCGTCGGTTGCGGGCGTGACCTCGTGCAATCCCGACTTCAACATCGCTCAGGTTGGTGTGATCACCCGCTGGACCCCGGTCAAGAACCTCACGTTCTCGGCCGACCTGACGTGGACCCACGTCGACCAGAAGTATTCGGGTGTCATCGCCGGCGGCAACAACTTCCCGGTCGCCAAGCCGGCCGCGGCTTACGAGTTGAAGGATCAGGATTCACTGACCCTGCTTCTCCGCGCTCAGCGCAACTGGTAACGTTCGGTCTAACGACCTGACAGAGAACCCCGGCGGGCAACCGCCGGGGTTTTTCTTTTGCCGGTCGCATGTCTGGTTCGCTCGGGGCAGGTCCGACCTGATACCGCCACTCTCCGTTGATTTCGCGGTCTTGGTTGCGACCTGATGGAAGTCACTGTGGAGGGATGCGCTGCAAGCGGTCTCCGACCGGGGTGCGCAGAGAAGCCCGCCGGTGCCCGGCCCAAACGTACAAGCGCCCCGACGATTTCGCCCTGCAGCAGGAGCGACCTACGCCTTCATCTGTCAGGGCACTGGTTCATCTGCCAGCCGGCGCACCGGCGAGCGCGGCCGATCGGGCCGCAACGGTTGCAGCGCTCAGGGCGTGCGTCGAAAGGGCTTGCTGAGGATCGTGGTCGGCCGCCGGATATGCCTCGGCGACTCAGGTCCTGACGAAGGCGACGCTCGCCCCCATGCTCGGCCGCGAATCGGAACGGGGCAGCGTCATTCCACGCTTACGGCGCCGCGACGCAGATCGGCTTCGATCTGCAAGCGCGTGCCGCCGCCGAAGCGGGCGCGGTAGACCTGAAGGTTCTCCATGATCCGCTGCACGTAGTTGCGCGTCTCGGAGAACGGAATCAGCTCGACCCAGTCGACCGCATCGACCTTCGGATCGCGCGGATCGCCGTAACGCTCTACCCACTTCTTCACGCTGCCGCGGCCGGCATTGTAGGCGGCGAAGGTCATGATGTAGGAGCCGCGATAATCCTCGAGCAATCCGCCGAGCTCGGCCGAGCCGAGCGCGGCGTTGTAGACCGAATCGTTTTTCAGCCGCCCCAGGTCGTAGGTCGCGCCGTGGCGCTTGCAGACGTAGCGGGCGGCGTCCGGCGTCACCTGCATCAGTCCATAGGCCTGCGCCGGCGAAACCACGCGTGGATTGAACGCGCTCTCCTGTCGCGCGATCGCATAGATGATGCTGCGCTCGACGTCGGGGCCGATCGGCGTGAACTGCGGAATGCCGTTGACGGGATAGGCGTAGAAGTCGAATGGCAGGCCGCGGTTGAGGGCAGACTTGCCGACCAGCAGCATGCCCCGTGCATCGCCGTAGCGCTGGGCGAGCTCGCCAAGGCCGGCAAGCGCTTCGGGATCGCCGTTCTCGCCCATGTCGGCGAGCATGGGCACCGCGAGCTCGCGCTCGTCGAGCTCGTAGAGCAGATGCGCCGCGCGCACGATCTCAAGCCGCTCGGCGCCGCGTCCGCGCGGCTGGCTGTTGAGCTCGATCTGCGGCAAGCCGAGTTTGGCCCGGGCGAGCTGGCCGTAATAGCTGGTCGACTGTTCGGCGGCGCGTGCATAGGCGTTGCGCGCCTCCTGCTGACGCCCCATCGCTTCGGCCGCACGGCCCTGCCAATAGCCGGCGCGCGCCAGCGCGGTCGGATTGACGCTGCCGACGCCGATGCGGGCAAAATGCTGGGTTGCGGTCGCGGGGTCGTTGAGGAATCGCAGCGCGATCCACCCGGCGGTGAACTCCTGCTCGGTCTTGTAGATGTCGCGCGAGGGCAGGGCGGCATCGCGCGCGATCAGATAGGCCGTGCGGAATTCCTCGGTGTCGATCATCTTGCGCGCCAGGAGGCGCCGCTCGATCCACCATTCGTCGAGATTGTGAAGGCGACCCGGATCCTTGGGCGCCGACAGCATCAGCTGGGCGGCCTCGGCGAACTTCTCCTCGCGGCGCAGGAGCTGGATCTTGCTGAAGATGTAACCGGGGTCATTGTGCAGCTCGCGCGGCACGGCGTCGAGCAGCGCCCGCGCGTTCGGCGCTTTCTTGACGGCGGCGATGCGGGCCTTGGCGAGCGCGACATAGCCGGCGCCGAGGCGCTTTGCGGCGCGGAGCGCCGCCTCGGTCTCGCTGCCGTAGAGCAGGGTGTCCATCCGCGCCTTCTGGTCGCCCGGCGTCAGCAGGGCACCGAACTGGTCGAGCGCGTTGTTCTCGGTGTCCTCCGACATCGGATCGCTGCGCCAGGCCTCGCGCACCAGCCGCTCGGCATTGGCGCGGTCGCCGCGCGCCAGCATCGCCTTGGCGAGCGTGAAGCGGCCCTTGGCGGAGATCGGAGACTCGTTCTCGAACCACGACCACGCGACCGAATCGTCGCGCCTGTCGTCCCACATCGCGGCCTCGAGGCGCCGGCGCAGGAAGGTCTGCGACGGCCAGGTCGGATTGGCGGAGATGAAGGCGCGATAGCGTTCCACGGTCGCGCCGTTGTCCTCGCTGCGCAGGATGATCCATTCGGCGAGCTTTCGCGCGACCGGATCCGAGATGCCGGCGGCGGCATCGGCGGCGTCGCCGGCCTTGCGTTTGCGTACGAGCTCGATGACGCTCTCGAGCGTGTCCTTGTCGGCTTGCGACGTCGACGATGTCGCCGCAACCGCGGCCGGGATGACCGGCTTGCGTGGCGCCGCATGCTGGCGGGTCGCAGGGGCCAGCACGGGAGCTGCGAGCGGTCTGGCGGCGGTCGGGGCGGTGGGCCTGTCGATGGCCGTCACGGCCGGCGCGGGTGCGGTCTTTGCGGGCTTGGGCGGCGATCCGTTGCTCGCCGGGTGAGATTTCGGCGAGGAGACCGCTGCCGCGGGTTTCGGCTTGTCCTTCGCCGGTTCCTTAGCGGCAGCATCCTTGGCTGGCGTCTTCGCGCCTTCCTTGGCCGGGGTGCCACCCTTGCTCGCGCCCTTCGCTGCGTCCTTGCCGGCTCCCTGGACCGTGCCTTTGGCTGTTTCCTTCGCTGTCTCCTTGGCCGCGCCCTTGCTCGAGTCCTTGGCCGGTCCCTTCGCGGCGTCCCTGGCGGCTGGCTTCGCGGTCTCCTTGTTGCCCGTCTCCGCGGTCGTCTCATTGGACTTGGCGAGGGCGGCGCAACCCAGCGACAGCCCTGCCGTCAGACACACGACCAGACCGGTGGATCGCCATGCGGCACGAGCAAAGGAGGTCACGGCGTTTCGTCGCCCCGAATCAGTGAAGTGGCTCAAGACCTAGCTAAGTTTGATTGAATATGCGGACAAAATACCAACAGCCGCTTACCTCGGGTCGATTTGCACCATCACCGCGGCAAAATCGCGGCCTAAAGGTTGCCCTCACCCGGAAGCGGGCCTTTTACCGGCAGGATAGACCCGATATGAATGGGGCTTGCTCAAGAGATAGCCGCGTACGGAGGGAGTCCATGGCAGCCAAGACGAAGTTCCGGGGGTCGTTCACCGCCTTGGTCACGCCGTTCAAGAACGGCTCGCTGGACGAGGCAGCGTTCCGCTCCCTGGTCAACTGGCAGATTTCGGAGGGGACCAACGGCCTGGTCCCGGTCGGCACCACCGGCGAGAGCCCGACGCTGAGCCATGACGAGCACAAGAAGGTCGTCGAATGGTGCATCGCTGAAGCCAAGGGCCGCGTGCCGGTCATCGCGGGCGCCGGCTCCAACTCGACCAAGGAAGCGATCGAACTCTCCCAGCACGCCGAAAAGGCGGGTGCGGACGCCGTGTTGATCGTCACGCCCTACTATAACAAGCCGACCCAGGAAGGGATGTACCAGCACTTCAAGGCGATCAACGACGCGATCGGCATTCCGATCATCATCTACAACATCCCGCCGCGCTCGGTGATCGACATGTCGGTCGACACCATGAAGCGGCTGTGGGAGCTGAAGAACATCGCCGGCGTCAAGGACGCCACCGCCAGCATGGTTCGCGTGTCGCAGCAGCGCGCGGCGATGGGCGAGGACTTCAACCAGCTTTCGGGCGAGGACGCCACCATCATCGGCTACATGGCCCACGGCGGCCATGGCTGCATCTCGGTGACCTCGAACGTCGCGCCGCGCCTGTGCTCGGAGTTCCACGCCGCCTGGCAGAAGGGCGACACCAAGGCGGCGCTCGCGATCCACGACAAGCTGATGCCGCTGCACAACAACCTCTTCATCGAGAGCAATCCGGCGCCGATCAAGTACGCGATGTCGCTGCTCGGCAAGCTGGACGAGACGCTGCGGCTGCCGATGGTGCCGGTCTCCGAGCCGACCCGCGTTGCCGTGCGCAGCGCGATGGTGCACGCGGGTCTGATCAACTGAGGCGTTAGCTTTTCCCGGGGGGGCGTTCATGAGCGCGGTCGAGGACAAAGGGCCGCGGATGCTCAAGGAGTTCCGCGAGTTCGCCATGAAAGGCAACGTCGTCGACCTCGCGGTCGGCGTCATCATCGGTGCCGCCTTCGGCGGCATCGTCAACTCGCTGGTCGGCGACGTGATCATGCCGATCATCGGTGCCGTCACCGGCGGCCTCGACTTCTCGAACTACTTTACCCCCTTGTCGGCGAAGGTCACGGCCACCAACTTAGCTGATGCGAAAAAGCAAGGCGCCGTGTTGGCTTGGGGCAGCTTTCTCACGCTGGCGATCAACTTCATCATCATTGCCTTCGTGCTGTTCCTGGTGATCCGCGCCATAAACACGCTGAAGCGCAAGGAAGAGGCGGCGCCGGCCGCTCCCCCGAAGCCGTCGGCCGAGGTCGAGCTGCTGACCGAGATCCGCGATCTCCTCAAGAAGTGACGCGCGCGCTTCATCCGAACTGTTAGATTCCGCGCGCATCTCGATCAGGTTTTATCCATCATGGCCGACAAGAACGAACGTCCGATCAAGGTCATGGCGGAGAACCGCAAGGCCCGCTTCAACTATGCGATCGAAGACACGATCGAGGCGGGGATTGCGCTGACGGGGACCGAGGTCAAGTCGATCCGCAACGGCAAGAGCACGATCGCGGAATCCTATGCCGATTCCAAGAACGGCGAGATCTGGCTGATCAACGCCACCATTCCCGAGTATCTCCAGGGCAACCGGTTCAATCACGAGCCCAAGCGGCCGCGCAAACTGCTTCTCCACCGCCGGCAAATCAACAAGCTGATGGGCGCGGTCGACCGCGAGGGCATGACGCTGATCCCGCTCAAGCTCTATTTCAACGAGCGTGGTCGCGCCAAATTGCAGCTTGCGGTTGCAAAGGGCAAGAAGCTGCATGACAAGCGCGAGTCCGAGAAGAAGCGTGACTGGAGCCGGGAGAAGGGCCGGCTGATGCGGGCGAGGGGATGACGCGATGAATCAACGGAACCTGCTCGAGGTCGACTGGAGCCAGATTCCCGCGCCTGCCGACGACGGCGGCGCCGCGCATCTCAAGGGCATGACATTGCCACCGATCGGCCTGCTCGCGACCGACGACACGTCGGTCACGCTGTCGGCGCTGCGCGGCCGCACCGTCGTGTTCGCCTATCCCCGCACCGGCGAGCCCGGCAAGATCGCGCTGGTCGACGATTGGGACATGATCCCGGGGGCGCGCGGCTGCACGCCTCAGACGTGCGCATTTCGCGATCTGTTCGCCGAGCTGAAAGCCGCCGGCGCCTCACACGTGTTCGGCCTCTCGACCCAGAGCAACGTATACCAGACCGAGATGGCTTCGCGCCTGCATCTGCCGTTCCCGGTGCTCTCGGACGAGAAGCTGGCGCTGACGCGCGCCTTGAACCTGCCGACCATGGAGGTCGCGGGCCTGACGCTGATCAAGCGTCTCGCGCTTGTCATCGACGACGCCAGGATCACGCATGTGTTCTACCCGGTGTTCCCGCCCGACCGGAACGCCGGCGACGTGCTCGACTGGCTCAGGGCCAATCCCGCCAAGGCCTAGATCGCCGGCCGAGGGTGAAATGATCTGGTCGAACCGATGCGAGCCAGCTGCGGGGATCACAACCGCCTGACTCCATCAGGCCCTAATCGAGACCGGCCTTCACCTTCGCGAACACGCTTCGGAACATGTCCGGCGTCAGCACGCCGGTGTTCGTGTTGTAGCGCGAGCAATGATAGCTGTCGTAGAGCTTGAACCGGCCTGCCTGATGCACCGCGCCGTGGCCGAAGGGGGCCTGCGAGCCCTTCAGATTCAGCGGCTTGAGCACGCTGTCGTGCGCAATCCGCCCGAGCGCGACGATCGCGCGCAGGTTCGGCATCGACGCCAGATTTGCCACGAGAAATTGGCGGCAGGTGTTGATCTCGACCGGCAGCGGCTTGTTCTGCGGCGGCACGCAATGCACCGCATTGGCGATCCGGCAGTCGACCAGCTTCAGGCCGTCGTCGGGGCGCGCCTGATAGGTCCCCCTGGCAAAGCCGTATTCGATCAGCGTGCTGTAGAGCAGGTCGCCGGCATAATCGCCGGTGAAGGGCCGTCCCGTGCGGTTGGCGCCCTGCATTCCCGGCGCGAGGCCCACGATCAGGAGGCGCGCCTCGAGTTCGCCGAAGGGCGCAACCGGCGCATTGTGCCACAACGGCTCGCGTGCGCGGTTCGCCTCGCGAAAGGCGACCAGACGCGGACAGAGCGGACAGTCACGGTCGGGAACGACGACGAGAGGCTGGCGGCTTGACCGGGCCGCCTCACTCCTCGAAGTCTTCATCGCCCCTCGGCGCCATCGTGGTTGCGCGCTGGAGGAATTGCGGGGCGTGGTGACGTTCGCCACGCTCGCCGCGGTCGCGCGGGGCGGGGCGCTCGGACGGGTCGCGGCCGAGCTTGGATTGCAGCTCGACGAGGTCGGTGAAGACGTCGGCCTGGCGGCGCAGCTCGTCGGCGATCATCGGCGGCTGGCTGGCGATGGTGGAGATCACCGTGACCCGCACGCCGCGGCGCTGCACGGCCTCGACCAGGGAGCGAAAGTCGCCGTCACCCGAGAACAGCACCATCTGGTCGATATGCTCGGCGAGCTCCATGGCGTCCACGGCAAGCTCGATGTCCATGTTGCCCTTGACCTTGCGGCGGCCGGAGGCGTCGATGAATTCCTTGGTCGCCTTGGTGACGACGGTGTAGCCGTTGTAATCCAGCCAGTCGATCAACGGGCGGATCGAGGAGTATTCCTGGTCTTCGATGATGGCGGTGTAATAGAACGCCCGCAACAACGTCCCGCGGCCCTGAAACTCCTTCAGTAGACGCTTGTAATCGATGTCGAAGCCCAGAGTTTTCGCGGTCGCGTAGAGATTGGCCCCATCGATGAAGAGCGCGATCTTGTTGGTAGGAGAAGGTGACATTCAGTTTGCTCGCGTAGTGTTCGTGATTGATCGTTTTTTTTGTTGGCGCGGCGACAGCAAGCCGCGCAGTTCTAAAGTGCCGCTGAGACCCGTCGAAACCGCAAGTCCGGAGAAGCCGGGGCAATCAAGGTATAGTTATGGCGGACTTGCATACACCCGGGGCTGCCCTCGATGGCAGCCCAGAAAACCCCGTCCCAGCCCCAATGTGGCGTTAGCAGAGCCGTTTGGCGAGACCAAATCACAAATTAGCCTTGCGAAATCGTCCCGGCCCCTATAACTAGCCCCCATCATCCACATATTTCGTCCCACCCACAACGGAGCGACAGTCCATGGCTCGCGTCACCGTAGAAGATTGTATCGACAAGGTCGACAACCGGTTTGACTTGGTCCTGCTGGCCGCCCACCGAGCCCGCATGATTTCGTCCGGTTCACAACTAACGGTTGACCGCGATAACGACAAGAACCCTGTTGTGTCTTTGCGTGAAATTGCCGAGACGACGATCTCGCCGGAGGATCTCCGCGAGGAGCTGGTGCACTCGCTCCAGAAGTTCGTCGAAGTGGACGAGCCCGAGCCGGATACGGTGCCGCTGATCGGTTCCGCAGGGGCGAGCGTTGATGCGGACGATACCGAAGTCGCCGTCGAGCGCATGACCGAAGAGGAGCTCCTGAAGGGTCTGGAAGGCCTCGCGCCTCCCGAGGAGCAGCCTGAGGAAGACGAGTAATTCCTCCATCGTGATCGTCGACTGCTTGTGATCTTATCAAAGGCCCGAACCCTTGTTCGGGCCTTTGCTTTTGTTGACGTTTTCGTGGTTACCATAGTGTTGCCGGTTGGCGCTGCGCCTGTCACTGAATTGATCGGACACACGCGCGATCGGAGCTAGGATGTATACAACGGACCGCCTCGGGCCCGTTTGAAAGCAGGACGGAATGGTATATCGGCGCCGCAGACCCACGCAGATGCAGGCCGCAACCGAATCGGTTGCCGTGGCCCCGACTGCGCCGGTCGCGCGGCCCGCCAGGCCCCGCGCGCGCATGATGCGTCAATATGACCTCGTCGAGCGCGTCAGATCCTACAATCCCAACACCAACGAAGACCTGCTGAACCGCGCCTATGTCTACGCCATGAAGGCGCATGGTTCGCAGACCCGCGCCTCGGGCGATCCGTATTTCTCGCATCCGCTCGAAGTGGCGGCCATTCTCACCGACCTGAAGCTCGACGACGCGACGATCGTGGCAGCACTGCTGCACGATACGATCGAGGACACCGAGGCGACGCGGGCCGAGATCGACCAGATCTTCGGGCCGGAGATCGGCGCGCTGGTCGAGGGCCTGACCAAGCTGAAGCGGCTCGAGCTGGTGTCACGCGAGGCCAAGCAGGCCGAGAACCTGCGCAAATTGTTGCTGGCCATTGCTGATGATGTCCGTGTGCTTCTGGTCAAGCTCGCCGACCGCCTGCACAACATGCGCACGCTGGAATTCGTGCCGACGGAATCGCGCCGGCGCATCGCCGAGGAGACGCTCGACATCTACGCGCCGCTGGCGGGGCGCATGGGCATGCAGGAAATGCGCGAGGAGCTGGAGGATCTGTCCTTCCGCACCCTCGATCCCGAAGCCTATTCGGTGGTGATGCAGCGGCTCGACGCGCTTGCCGAGCGCAACCGCAATTTGATCGGCGAGATCGAAGACCAGCTCTCCAACAATCTGCGGCACAGGGGCCTCGGCGCGCGGGTCTATGGCCGCCGCAAGAAGCCGTTCTCGATCTGGACCAAGATGGAGCGCAAGTCGGTCGGCTTCGAGCAATTGTCCGACATCTTCGGCTTCCGCCTCGTCGTCAACGACATCGAGGCCTGCTATCGCGCGCTCGGGATCGTCCACACCACCTGGCCAGTCGTGCCGGGGCGCTTCAAGGACTACATCTCGACGCCGAAACAGAACGACTACCGCTCGATCCACACCACCGTGATCGGCCCCGGCAACCAGCGCGTCGAGCTCCAGATCCGCACCGAGGCGATGGACCAGATCGCCGAGCGCGGCATCGCCGCGCATGTCTTCTACAAGGAAGGCGTGGGCTCGCCGACCGAATACCTCAAGCGCGAGTCCAACGCGTTCGCCTGGCTGCGCCACACCATCGGAATCCTCTCCGAGAGCGCCAATCCCGAGGAATTCCTCGAGCACACCAAGCTTGAGCTGTTCCACGACCAGGTGTTCTGCTTCACCCCGAAGGGCAAGCTGATCGCGCTGCCGCGCCACGCCAACGTGATCGACTTCGCCTATGCGGTGCACACCGACGTCGGCAACAGCGCGGTGGGCTGCAAGATCAACGGCAAGTTCGCGCCGCTATCCTCGGAGCTCCAGAACGGCGACGAGGTCGAGGTGCTGACATCGGAAGCGCAATCGGCGCCGCCGTCGGCCTGGGAGACGCTCGCGGTCACCGGCAAGGCACGCGCCGCGATCCGCCGCGCCACGCGCACCGCCGTGCGCGATCAATATGTCGGCCTCGGCCGGCGCATCGTCGAGCGCCTGTTCGAGCGCGCCAAGATCGAATATGCCGACGACAAGCTCAAGGGCGCGCTGCCGCGGCTCGCGCGCACCTCGATCGAGGACGTCATGGCGGCGGTCGGTCGCGGCGAGATCAAGGCGTCGCACGTCGCGCGTGCGATGTACCCGGACTACAAGGAGGAGCGGATCGCGCGCTACGGCGTCAAGAAGGGGCTTGCGGCCAAGCTCAAGGAAAAGGGCGCCTCGGAGCCGCCGCGCAGCCCGGTCGCGATCCCGATCCGCGGCATCAACTCCGACTTGCCGATCAAGTTCGCGCCCAATGGCGGCGCCGTGCCCGGCGACCGCATCGTCGGCATCGTCACGCCGGGCGAGGGCATCACGATCTATCCGATCCAGGCGCCCGCCCTGAAGGATTTCGAGGAGGAGCCGGAGCGCTGGCTCGACGTCCGCTGGGACATCGAGGACTCCGCGCCGCAGCGCTTCCCGGCCCGCATCAGGGTCGAGAACGTCAACGAGCCCGGCGCGCTGGCGCAGATCGCGACCGTGATCGCCGAGCACGACGGCAACATCGACAACATCAGCATGCAGCGCCGTTCGCCGGACTTCACGGAGACGACGATCGATCTCGAAGTCTACGATCTGAAGCACCTGAGCGCGATCCTGGCTCAGTTGCGCGCGAAGGCGGTCGTCGCCCGCGTCGAACGTGTTAATGGATAGGCGCCTTGCGCATGCGCCTGTCGCCCCGATTTCGTGAGTCCTGAAATGCCCGCAACTCCGCTCCGCCTCGGCGTCAATGTCGACCATGTCGCGACCCTGCGTAACGCGCGCGGTGGCCGCAATCCAGATCCGGTGCGCGCGGCGCTGCTCGCGATCGAGGCCGGCGCCGACGGCATCACCGCGCATCTGCGCGAGGATCGCCGGCACATCCGCGACGAGGACATGGCGCGCCTGAAGGCGGAGATCTCCAAGCCGCTCAATTTCGAGATGGCGGCGACTGACGACATGTTACGCATCTCGCTCGCCACCAAGCCGCATGCGGTCTGCCTGGTTCCGGAGCGGCGCCAGGAGGTGACGACCGAAGGCGGGCTGGATGTGGTCGGCCAGCACAACGCGCTCGCGCCCTATATCGCGCGGCTGAACGATGCCGGCATCCGGGTCTCGCTGTTCATCGCCGCCGATCCCGCTCAGATCGAAATGGCGGCACGGCTGCGCGCGCCCGTGATCGAGATCCACACCGGCGCATGGTGCGACGCCGTTGTCGACGGCCACGCCGACAAGGCCGAGGCCGAATGGCGGCGGATCGTGGCGGGGGCGAAGCTGGCCAAGGATGCGGGGCTCGAGGTCCATGCCGGTCACGGGCTCGACTATGCCACGGCGGAGACGATCGCGGCCCTGCCCGAGATCATGGAGCTCAATATCGGCTACTACATGATCGGCGAGGCGCTGTTCGTGGGTCTGTCCGAGACCGTGCGCAGCATGCGCGCGGCGATGGACCGTGGCCGGAGCCGGGCATGATCATCGGCATCGGCTCCGACCTGATCGACATTACCCGCGTCGCCAAGGTGATCGAACGTCATGGCGAGCGCTTCCTCGACCGCATCTTCACCGCGGCCGAGCGGGCCAAGGCGGAGCGGCGCGCCAAGAACGAGAAGATGGTGGTGGCGACCTACGCCAAGCGCTTCGCCGCCAAGGAGGCCTGCTCCAAGGCGCTCGGCACCGGCATCAGGCGCGGCGTCTGGTGGCGCGACATGGGCGTGGTCAACCTGCCGGGGGGACGGCCGACCATGGAGCTGACCGGCGGTGCGCTGGCCCGGCTTCAGGCCCTGACGCCGGCCGGATTCGAGGCGCGGATCGACGTTTCGATCACCGACGACTGGCCGCTGGCGCAGGCCTTTGTCATCATTTCCGCCGTGCCGCCTGCGAAGCCCTGAGGATATCCGTCCTATTTTATAATTCGTGTGTAAAATCAATATCTTACTCAGTTTTGATGCGATCCTTGATTGCGTGGCCTCCGACAACCGTCTAAAAGTCCGCCGTCGCAAATCAGCTTGGGCGAATTCGGCTTTACGCCGGAATTGGCCCTCACTATCAGAATCAGGACAATCTCCATGGGCCGCGAAGCAATGGGCTGTTCGCGCCAGGAGGGCGCTCTGTGACCGCCGGCCGGAATTGAGAGAGCAATGAGCGTGACTTCAGGAACGAAAACTGAGAGCGGCGTCGGTGAAACGATCCGGGTCGTCATTCATGCTCTCCTGATCGCGCTGGTAATCCGCACCTTCCTGTTTCAGCCTTTCAACATCCCGTCGGGCTCGATGAAGGCGACGCTGCTGGTCGGCGACTATCTGTTCGTCTCGAAATATTCCTACGGCTATAGCCACTATTCGATTCCGTTCTCGCCGCCGCTGTTCTCGGGGCGAATCTGGGGCTCGGATCCGAACCGCGGCGACATCGTCGTGTTCCGCCTGCCGAAGGACGATTCCACGGACTACATCAAGCGCGTGATCGGCCTTCCCGGCGACCGCGTCCAGATGCGGGACGGGCTGCTCTACATCAACGACGCGCCGGTCGAGCGGCAGCGCATGAGCGAATATGTCGGCGAAGACCCCTGTGGCTCGGAAGGCGGCGGCATCTCCCGGGTGAAGCGCTGGAAGGAGACGCTGCCGAACGGCGTGTCCTATGAGACGCTAGACTGCGCCGACAACGGCTACATGGACAACACCAACGTCTACACGGTGCCGCCCGGCCATTTCTTCATGATGGGCGACAATCGCGACAACTCGACCGACAGCCGATTCCTCGGCCAGGTGGGCTACGTGCCGCAGGAGAATCTGATCGGCCGCGCCCAGATGATCTTCTTCTCCATCGCCGAAGGCGAGCATGCCTGGATGTTCTGGCGCTGGCCGTGGGCGGTACGCTGGAATCGTTTCTTCAAAATCGTCCGATGAAAGACGAAGCCAAGGACATCGCGACCCAACCGACCGAGGCGCAAGCGGGCCCCGAAGGGGAAGCTGCGACCAAGACAGCTGCAGACAAGGCACCTGCGAAGAAGAAGCGGGTGCGGAGCAGCAAGGCCAAGGCCAAGGCCACGGATGCGAACGCGGCGCTCGAGGCGCGCATCGGCCACAGCTTCGCTGACCCGAACCTCCTGATGCAGGCGATCACGCATGTCTCGGCGCTGAAGTCCGGACGCAAGCGCGGCGACAGCTATCAGCGGCTGGAATTCCTTGGCGACCACGTGCTCGGGCTCGTCGTCTCCGACATGCTCTATCACGCCTTCCCGAATGCCGACGAAGGCGAGCTGTCCAAGCGTCTGGCCGAGCTCGTGCGCAAGGAAAGCTGCGCCGACGTCGCCAAGTCCCTCGGTCTGGTCGACGACATCAAGCTGGGCTCGGTCGGCCCCAGCGCCGACGCGCGCCTGCGCAAGAGCGTGCTGGGGGACATCTGCGAGGCCGTGATCGGCGCCATCTTCCTCGACGGCGGCCACGCGGCGGCAGCCGAATTCGTCAAGCGCAACTGGACCGAGCGCATGCACAAGCCGCGCCGTCCCTTGCGCGACCCCAAGACCGTGCTGCAGGAATGGGCGCAAGGGAAGGGGCTGCCGACGCCTGTTTACCGCGAGGTCGAGCGCACCGGCCCGCATCACGACCCGCAGTTCCGTGTGGCAGTCGATTTGCCGGGGCTGGCGCCGGCGGAAGGCATCGGCGGCAGCAAGCGCGCGGCAGAGAAGGTGGCAGCTTCAGTGATGATCGAACGCGAAGGCGTTGGCGGCGGCAATGACGGCTGAAGCAAGCGGCGAGGCGCCCACTGGTACGCGCTGCGGCTTCGTTGCGCTGATCGGCGCGCCGAATGTCGGCAAATCCACGCTGGTCAACGCGCTGGTCGGGGCCAAGGTCACAATCGTCTCGCGCAAGGTGCAGACCACGCGCGCGCTGATCCGCGGCATCGTCATCGAGAACAATGCGCAGATCATCCTGGTCGACACGCCCGGCATCTTCTCGCCGAAGCGCCGGCTCGACCGCGCCATGGTCTCGACCGCCTGGAGCGGGGCGCATGACGCCGACGTCGTCTGCGTGCTGCTGGATGCCAAGACCGGGATCGACGAGGAAGCGGAGGCGATCCTCGCCAAGGCCGCCGGCGTCAATCACGAGAAGATCCTGGTGATCAACAAGGTCGATCTGGTCCAGCGCGAGAAGTTGCTGGCGCTGGCGCAAGCCGCCAACGAGCGCATGAAGTTCGCGCGGACCTTCATGATCTCGGCGATCTCGGGCGATGGCGTCGACGACATCCGCAAGACGCTCGCAGAAATGGTGCCGCCGGGCCCGTTCCTCTATCCCGAGGACCAGATGTCGGACGCGCCGATGCGGCAACTCGCGGCCGAGATCACGCGGGAAAAGATCTACCAGAAGCTGCACCAGGAATTGCCCTACCAGTCTACGGTCGAGACCGACAAGTGGGAGGAGCGCAAGGATCATTCGGTGCGGATCGAGCAGACGATCTTCGTCGAGCGCGAAAGCCAGCGCAAGATCGTGCTCGGCAAGGGCGGCGCAACCATCAAGTCGATCGGCGCGGATTCGCGGAAGGAACTGATGCAGATCCTCGACGTGCCGGTGCATCTGTTCCTGTTCGTCAAGGTACGCGAGAACTGGGGCGACGATCCCGATCGCTATCGCGAGATGGGCCTGGACTTCCCCAGGGAATAACCAAGAAAAGATCGGTATCCGATGAGCGTGCCCAGCAACGTCCGGCGCTTCGAAGCGCTGCTCTATGCATCGTTGATGCTGGATGCCCTCTCGGTCGCGGTGCAGGACCGCACGCCCAATGCCGAGATGACCGAGCAGATGATCATGACGGCGAGCTTGCTCGCCGGCGGCATGATCCTGCTGCTGGTCTATTTCGTCTGGCTGGCCGCGCATCGGCGCAAGAACTGGCCGCGCTGGGTGCTGGCGGCGGCCCTGGCATTGTCGGTGATCTCGCTCGGCCAGATCATCGGGGAGAGGGGCCTGGAGCTCGACAGCGCCATCGAGATCGTCTCCTGCGCGCTGACCACGATCGGCCTTTATTTCTCCTTCACCGGCGATGCGCAGGGCTGGTTCAACGCGTGAATCGCGGTGTCCCGGACAAGGGACCCAGGAGTGTGCGGAGAAATGGACCCCCGGCTCGGCAACGCGCCGCTTGCGCGCCGCGTTGCGCCCGGGGCGCGAGTGCGTGCGAGTGGCTCTGGAATCCTGTAGGCTTCTCCCATGGAATGGACCGACGAGGGCATCGTGCTGGGGGTGCGGCGGCATGGCGAGAGCAGCGCCATCGTCGAGCTCTTGACGCGCGCCCATGGCCGTCATCTCGGCCTCGTCCGCGGCGGTGCCGGCTCCCGGATGCGGCCCCTCTTGCAGCCCGGCAACAGCGTCAGCGCGGTGTGGCGGGCGCGGCTCGACGAGCATCTCGGTACCTATGCGGTCGAGGGATTGAAGCTGCGTGCGGCGACGCTGCTGACATCGTCCCATGGGGTCTATGGCGTCACCCATCTCGCCTCGGTTGCGCGGCTCTTGCCGGAGCGCGATCCGCACGAAGAGATCTTTGCGTTGCTCGAGCATTCGCTGGACGATTTCGACGATATCGGCAGCGCCGCCGTACACGTCATTCACTTCGAGCTGGCGATGCTCGCCGAGCTGGGTTTCGGCCTGGCGCTTGAGAATTGCGCGGTGACCGGCGAGACCACGGATCTGATCTATGTTTCGCCGAAGTCCGGCGGCGCCGTGTCGCGCGGTGCGGGCGAGCCGTGGCGCGACCGCCTGCTGCGCCTGCCGCCGTTCCTGCGGCACGGCGAGGTGCACACCGACCTCACGAAGCAGGATCTCCAGGACGGCTTCCGGCTCACCGGCCTGTTCCTGCTGCGGCATGTGCTCGAGCCGCGAGGGCAGGTCCATTCCGACGCAAGGGCAGGCTTCATCAACGCCTTGACACGGCAGCAGGCGAGGGCGGCGATTTCAGCGCCATGACGGTTCCATAGACTGGATTGCCCAACAACGGGGCATTTATTACGGAACCAAACGAAGTTTACCGGATTGGCCCTTGGGGTTCCAAGCCGGGTAAAGCTTCATGCTGATCAAGGGTCTTGTGATATCGGCCGCGCTTGTTGCGCTGGCACCGGACGCACTCGCAGGCGAGCAGTCTGGCGTGTTTCGCCGTGCTTCCTGCACCGTCGTCAGGTTTTATGTGGCGAAATATTCGGCAGCAGCCGCAGAGGCATGGGCGCGGTCCAAGGGCGCGACCGAGGCCGAGATCGAGACGGCCCGGCGTTGCCTGACCAATGCGCCAACCACGGCGCAGGCCCCAAAACCGCCAACCACTCAGCCGGTGACCGCGGGTTGGGCCGGCCACTAGGCGCACTCAGGGAACCATTCGATCCTTGCCCGATTCGCTTCCACGGTTTAACCGGGCGGCATGGGAAAACGAATCGTTCCGCCGGAAGAACCGGCCGAAATCCACGACGTGCCGCTGCGCGAGGCGCTGGAAGAGCGCTATCTCGCCTACGCGCTCTCCACCATCATGCATCGCGCGCTGCCGGACGCACGCGACGGCCTGAAGCCGGTGCACCGGCGCATCCTCTACGGCATGCGGCTGCTCAGGCTCGACCCCGGCACGGCCTTCAAGAAATCCGCAAAGATCGTCGGCGACGTGATGGGCTCGTTCCATCCGCATGGCGACCAGGCGATCTACGACGCCATGGTGCGCCTCGCGCAGGATTTCTCCTCGCGCTATCCGCTGGTCGACGGCCAGGGCAATTTCGGCAATATCGACGGCGATAACCCCGCCGCCTACCGCTACACCGAAGCGCGCATGACCGACGTCGCGCGGCTTCTGCTCGATGGCATCGACGAGGACGGCGTCGAATTCCGAGCCAATTACGATGGCCAGTCGAAAGAGCCGGTCGTGCTGCCCGGCGGCTTCCCGAACCTGCTCGCCAATGGCGCGCAGGGCATCGCGGTCGGCATGGCGACCTCGATCCCGCCGCACAACGCCGCCGAGCTCTGTGACGCCGCGCTGCATCTGATCGAGAAGCCCGACACGAAATCCAGGGCGTTGCTGAAGTGGGTGAAGGGTCCGGACTTCCCGACCGGCGGCATCTGCGTCGATTCCAAGCAGGCCATCGCGGAGGCCTATGCAACGGGCCGCGGCTCGTTCCGCGTCCGCGCGAGATGGCAGCAGGAAGAGGGCGCGCGCGGCACCTGGGTGGTCGTCGTCACCGAGATCCCCTTCCTGGTGCAGAAGTCGCGCCTGATCGAGAAGATCGCCGAACTGCTCGACCAGAAGAAATTGCCGCTGGTCGGCGACATCAGGGACGAATCGGCCGAAGACGTCCGCATCGTGATCGAGCCGAAGTCCAAGAACGTCGATCCCGCGCTGATGATGGAATCGCTGTTCCGGCTGACCGAGCTCGAGAACAAGATTCCGCTGAACCTGAACGTGCTGATCAAGGGGCGCGTCCCCAAGGTGGTCGGCCTTGCGGAGGCCTTGCGCGAATGGCTCGACCATCTCCGCGACGTGCTGATCCGCCGCACCAAGCACCGCAAGGGCGAGATCGAGCACCGGCTCGAAATCCTCGGCGGTCTGCTGATCGCCTATCTCAACATCGACGAGGTGATCTGGATCATCCGCACCGAGGACGAGCCGAAGCCGGCCTTGATCAAGGCGTTCAAGCTCACCGACTTGCAGGCCGACTCCATCCTCAACATGCGGCTGCGCAATCTGCGCAAGCTCGAGGAGATGGAGATCCGCACCGAAGACAAGGATCTGCGGAAGGAGCTGAAGGGCATCGAGGCCCTGCTGGCCTCCGAGCCTGAGCAGTGGAAGAAGGTCAGCGAGCAGGTCGGCAAGGTCCGCGACATGTTCGGGCCCAAGACGCCGCTCGGCAAGCGCCGCACCACCTTTGCCGACGCGCCCGAGCACGATCTCGCCGCGATCGAGGAGGCCTTCGTCGAGCGCGAGCCGGTCACGGTCGTCGTCTCCGACAAGGGCTGGATCCGCACCATGAAGGGCCATGTCGAGGATCTCTCGGGCCTGGCCTTCAAGCAGGACGACAAGCTCGGCTTCGCCTTCTTCGCGGAGACGACCTCGAAGCTGCTGCTGTTCGCGACCAACGGCAAGTTCTACTCGCTCGACGTCGCGAAGCTGCCGGGCGGCCGAGGTCACGGCGAGCCGATCCGCCTGTTCATCGACCTCGAGCAGGAAGCCGCGCCCGTCGCGCTGTTCGTCCACAAGGGCGGACGCAAATTCCTGGTCGCGAGCCACGAGGGCCAGGGCTTCGTCGTCAACGAGGACGATTGCGTCGGCACCACCAAGAAGGGCAAGCAGGTCCTCAACGTCGACATGCCGAACGAGGCGCGCGCGATCACCGAAGTGCTCGGCGACACCGTCGCGGTGATCGGCGACAACCGCAAGATGCTGGTCTTCCCGCTCGACCAGGTGCCGGAGATGGCGCGCGGCCGCGGCGTTCGCCTGCAGAAGTACAAGGATGGCGGCCTTTCGGATGTTGCCGTGTTCGACGCCAAGGCCGGCCTGACCTGGAAGGACTCCGCCGGTCGCGAATTCTCCGCGACCATGAAGGAGCTCGCCGAGTGGCAAGGTACCCGCGCCGACGCCGGCCGCCTGCCTCCGAAGGGTTTTCCGAAGTCGAACAAGTTCGGCCGGGGCATCGGGTAGGGGCGCAGGCCGTCGCCACACCATTGGTGTCATGCCCCGGCTTGACCGGGGCATCCAGTACGCCGCGGCCCTTATCATCGCATGGTCTCTGGAATACTGGATCGCCCGGTCAAGCCGGGCGATGACACCGACGGTGTGGTGCGCAAACGCGCGGCTGATAGCCGTGTGCGCATACGTGCTTCTGCCGTGTGGGCACGAACATTGCTTTTTGCTGGCGACCGTAACCGTTTCGCCAAGGCAAGAAGAAACCAATGTTCAAACTCAAGTCTTTGATCCCCGCGCTGTTCGGCCTTGCGCTGGCCGCGGCGCCTGCGCATGCGGCGGGGAATCTCGTCGCGGTGCTCGAGGCGGAAATCGTCACCCTCGATCCGCATTTCTCCACAGCCTATATTTCGCGCACGTTTGGTTACATGGTGTTCGATACGCTGTTTGCGAAGGACTCCAAGGGCGACATCAAACCGCAGATGGTGCAGGACTGGAAAGTCTCGCCCGATGGCCTGACCTACAGTTTCACCCTGCGCGATGGCCTGAAGTGGCATGATGGCCAGCCGATCACCGCGGCCGATTGCGTGGCCTCGCTTCGCCGCTGGGGCACTCGCAGCGCGCTCGGCCGCCGCATCTTCGCGATCACCGCATCGCTCGAGCCGACCGACGCTAAGACCTTCGTGCTGACCCTGAAGGAGCCGTCGGGTCTCGTCATCGACGCGCTCGGCAATCCCGTCAGCCCCGTCGCCTTCATGATGCCCGAGCGCATCGCCAAGACGCCCGGCGACCAGCGCATCACCGAGATCATCGGCTCCGGCCCCTTTGTCTACAGCAAGGCCGATCACCGCACCGGCGACCGCATGGTTCTGAAGAAGTTCGCCGACTATGTGCCGCGCCCCGAGCCCGCCGACTTCCTCGCCGGCGGCAAGCGCGTCAATGTCGACACGCTCGAGATCCGCGTCATTCCCGACGGTGCGACCGCAGCCTCCGCGCTCCAGGCCGGCGAGATCGACTTCATGCAATACGCCCCGTTCGATCTGTTGCCGCAGTTGGAGAAGAACTCCCGCGTCAAGCTCGTCAACTTCACCGGCGGCAACATGTTCGCAGGCGCCTACCGCCTCAACGCCGCGTCGAAACCGTTCGACGATCCCGCGATCCGGCGCGTGCTGTGGAAGCTGGTCGACCAGCGCGAGGTGCTGGATGCGCTCGGGCTCGATGCCAAATACGCCACGCCTTGCGCGACGTTCTTCACCTGCGGCACCACCTATGAAAGCAAGGCCGGCACCGAAGCGGCGGCGAAGCCGTCGATCGAAGCGGCGAAGGCCGCGCTGAAGGCGACCAAATATGCCGGCGAGCCCGTCGTCGTCATGGAGGCCAACGATCTCGAAGCCCCGCGCGTCTCGGCGCAGGTGCTCGCCGAGCGGCTGAAGGCTGCCGGCTTCAACGTCGATCTGCAGGTGATGGATTGGGCGAGCGTGCTGGCGCGCCGCGCCAAGAAGGAAGGCTGGAGCGTCTATGGCGTTCACGCCGGCGGCTTCGATCTTGGTTCGCCGCTGACCAATGTCATGGTTGCCTTCAACTGCGCCGACTTCACCGGCTGGCAATGCGATCAGCGCATCACGCCGTTGCTGGAAGCCTTCGCCAAGGCGCCGGCCGAGGAGGACCGCAAGAAGATCGCGGCCGAGATCCAGGCCATCATGTACGATCAGGCACCCGCAATTCCCTGGGGCCAGTTCGCGCAGCCGGCCGCCTATCGCGCGACCCTGCGCGGTCTGATACCGTCCGCCATCCCGGTGTTCTGGAACGTTGAGAAGTAACGCGATGTACGATGTCATTGTTGTCGGCGGCGGCTCCGCCGGCGCCGCTGTTGCGGCACGGCTGTCCGAGGATCCCGCACGGCGCGTCCTGCTGCTCGAAGCGGGGCGCGACTGGCGCGCCGACGAGGCGCCCTGGGAAGTGCGGACGCCCAATCCCATCCCGATCATCCACAAGCGCGAATACCAGGAGAAATGGCAATGGCCTGACCTGTTGACGCGCCGGGTGGCGGGGCAGGAGCCTCGCTTCTACTGGCGCGGCAAGGGGCTCGGCGGCTCATCGATGATGAACGGCCAGATCGCCATCCGCGGCGTTGCGGATGCCTTCGACGAATGGGCGGCCAATGGCTGCACCGGCTGGTCGGCGAAGGAGGTGATGCCGCTGTTCTCCGTGATCGAGGACGATCTGGAATTCGGCGATGCCGAGGGCCATGGACGCGGCGGGCCGTTGCCGGTCTATCGCGCGCCGCCGGAGACATGGGGCCCGGTCGATCGGGGCCTGCGCGACGCGGCGCTCGCGGCCGGGTATCCCTGGTGTGCCGATGTCAACGGCCCGGACGGCGAGGGCGTCGCCTGCTATCCCATCAACAGCCGCGACAGCCGCCGCATCACCACCAATGAGGGCTATCTCGAGCCTGCGCGCGGCCGCGCCAATCTGGAGATCCGCGGGCATGCGCTGGTCGATCGCGTGCTGATCAGCGACGGCCGCGCAACCGGCGTCCGCGTTCATGTCGAAGGGCAGGGCACAAGCGAGATCAGCGCGCGCCAGATCGTGCTCTGCGCCGGCGCGATTCACAGTCCGGCGATCCTGCTGCGCTCGGGCGTCGGACCGGCGGAGGAGTTGAAGGCGATGGGGATCGCGGTGGCGCGCGATCTGCCGGTTGGTAAGAGCTGGCCCCGGTTGTTTGGACAGCGCCCCGCTGGATTTAAGTGGATTCCTGCCGGGTTATGCTGAACGCGGGGCTTTACGGTTTTGTCGTTGCGTCGGGAGGGCGTAGCCCGACCAGAGCGACGACAAAACCGTCGGCGACGGTCATGCGGCCATCACCATAGCTTGCGTGCCGAAGTAAGCCTCGTCGGGCGTGCGCCCGTCAAGGCTCGAGTGAGGGCGTCCCTGATTGTAGAAGGCCAGATACTTGGCAATTGACGCTCGCGCCTCGGACACGCTGTCGTAGGCGCGGAGATATACTTCTTCGTATTTGACCGTGCGCCAGAGCCGCTCGACAAACACGTTGTCGCGCCAGGCGCCCTTGCCGTCCATGCTGATGGCGATCTTCGCGTCCAGCAGCACATCGGTGAACTCGAGGCTGGTGAACTGGCTGCCCTGATCCGTGTTGAAAATCTCGGGCCTGCCGTGCTTCGCCAACGCCTCCTGGACCGCTTCGACGCAGAAGGCCGCCTCCATTGTGATCGAGACGCGATGGGCCAGGACCCGTCGGCTGAACACATCGACGACCGCCGCGAGATAGACGAAGCCACGCCGCATCGGAATGTAGGTGATGTCCATTGCCCACGCATGGTCGGGCCGCTCGATCTTCAATCCGCGCAACAGGTACGGGTAGATCTTGTGACCCGGAGCCGGCTTGCTCGTGTTCGGGCGACGATAGACCGCCTCGATCCCCATGCGCTTCATCAGCGTCGCGATGTGGCGGCGACCGGCGTATACGCCCTCCCGCCGCAGCAACGATCGCAGCATACGCGCTCCCGCGAAGGGATAATCGAGATGCAGCTCATCGAGCCGACGCATCAAGGCAAGGTCCTCGGCCGAAACTGGCCGAGGTTCATAGTAGACCGTGCTGCGAGCCAGCTTCAGGACCTTCGCCTGGCGCACGATAGAAAGATCATGATCGCGGTCGATCATCGCTTTGCGCTCAGCAGGCCCGCCTTGGTGAGCGCGCCGGACAAAAAATCGTTTTCCAACGCCAGCTCGCCGATCTTGGCATGTAACGCCTTCAAATCGACCGGCGTCTCGGCCGATGTCTTGTCATGCCCAAACACGCCGGCGGCGCCTTCCAGGAGCTGGTTTTTCCAGATCGTGATCTGGTTCGGATGAACATCAAACAGTTGCGCCAGCTCCGCCAGTGTCTTGTCGCCTTTGACCGCAGCCAAAGCAACCTTCGCCTTGAATGCCGGAGAATGCGTCCGGCGGCTCTTCTTCGTCATCTTCGCTCCTGATTCGCAGCAAGAATCCTCGCCGCTGTCAGGCAGAAAATCCACTCAAGCTACTGTCCGAATTTGCGGGGCCAGCTCTGTAAGCACTTCTTCGACCACCCGCTGTTTCGCGCTACGATCCAGCTGCGAGAGGAGCTGCGCCCCACCGATCCCGATACGCGCCACACCAATTGCTGCGTGACCTACTCCTCCGGCCTCGCCGACGGCGGCAAGCGCGACATGATCCTGATCGCGTTCAATCACCGTGGCATCGGCGTGCCCGGGGCGATCGGCGCCGGGCTGTTCAACGCGTACTCTCGCGGAACGCTCAAGCTGGTCTCGACCGATCCCGCGATCGATCCCGTCGTCGAGGAAAACATGCTGGCCGATCCCCGCGACATGCTGCGCATGAAGGATGCGGTGAAGCGCTTGGCGGTGATCACCTCCCAGCCGGCGCTGTCAGGCATCGCCGACTGGATCAGGCTCGCCGACACCGACCTGACGCTGCCGCAGGCAGCTAGTACCCACTTTTCTTGGAACGTGAGTCGTGATTCAAGGTCGGGATGATACCCGAAGCAAGAGAAGTCCACCTTTCGAGGAAAGATCGCAAGGTGCTTGAGGCGTGCTGTCGCTCACCGGTGACGTTGCAGCGCGATTTGAAGCGGCGCGGATAGTTCTGTTGGCGGCGGATGGGCGCAGCACCCGGTCGATCGCCAAGGAAGTTGGGGTCCAGCCGCGGATTGTCAGCCTTTGGCGGCATCGCTATGCCGACCATGGCCTTGAAGGGCTGCAAGACAAGCCGCGGCCTGGCAAGCAGCCGATCTATACGAAGACGACCGACAAGCGGATTCTGAAGCTGCTGGATAAGCCGCCACCGCAAGGGTTTGCGCGCTGGACCGGCCCCCTGCTGGCCGAGGCGCTGGGCGATGTCGATGTCCAATATGTCTGGCGGTTCCTGCGCAGCCACAAGATTGACCTGGTGGCTCGCAAGTCCTGGTGCGAGAGCAACGACCCGAACTTTACGGCCAAAGCCGCCGATGTTGTCGGCCTCTATGTCGCGCCGCCGGCGAAGGCCATTGTGCTGTGCGTGGACGAGAAGCCCTCGATCCAGGCTTTGGAGCGAGCGCAGGGTTATCTGAAGTTGCCCAATGGCCGCGCCTTGACCGGCCAAAGCCACGATTACAAGCGGCATGGCACCACAACATTGTTTGCGGCGCTCGAAGTCGCCACCGGAAAGATCATCGCGACCCATTCAAAACGCCGGCGCCGCGTCGAGTTTCTCGATTTCATGAACAGCGTCACCGCGGCTTTTCCGAACCGCAAGCTTCACGTCATCCTCGACAACCTCAACACCCATAAAAAGAACGAGGACTGGCTCAAGGCCCACCCCAACGTGCAATTTCATTTCACGCCGACAAGTGCGTCGTGGCTCAATCAGGTCGAAGTATGGTTTTCCATCTTGCAGGGGCAGTCGCTCAGCGGCACCTCCTTCACGAGCCTCAAGCAGCTTCAGGAACACATCGATGCCTACGTCAACGCATACAACGACAGAGCCGAGCCCTTCGTCTGGACCAAGAAAAAGGTCCGTCAACGCCGTTTCAAAGGCCGCCGTATCACTCAGCTCTGATTCCGGGTACTAGAGCATTTCATGTTTTGATAGAAGCGTATCCAGCGTTTTCGAAGTAGTTGCTGCATTCGTTGGGTTGGATGGTTGTGATGAGGTCGCCGATATGGCGGCAAATGTCGTCAACCGTGCGTTTCTGGGCGGAACGCATCCAGTGCTTGATCTTGGCGAAGGTCTGTTCGATCGGATTGAGGTCGGGGGAGTATGGCGGCAGATACCAGAGCCTGGCGCCGGCCGCTTTGATCAGGCTGCGCAGGGCAACAGACTTGTGGCTGCCGAGATTGTCCATGATGACGATGTCGCCCGGCTGAAGCTGCGGGACGAGAACCTGCTGAACATAGGCGCGGAAGCATTCGCCGTTGATTGGGCCGTCGAACAGGCAAGGGGCAGTGAGACGGTCACAGCGCAAGGCGCCAAGGAATGTCAGCGTCCGCCAATGACCATGTGGCGTGAAGCTCCGCACCCGCTCGCCTTTTGGCCCCCATCCGCGTAATGGAGCCATGTTGGTCTTGATCCAGGTCTCGTCGATAAAGACCAGGCGTCGAGGGTCGAGATTGGCCTGCCATGAGCGCCAGCGCTGGCGTCTACGTGCGATGTCGGAGCGAGCCCGCTCGAGCGCGAGCAGCGTTTTTTTTGAACCGCAGCCCTTCGCGGCGCAGGAACGTCCAAACCGCATTGTGGGAGACCTTGACCCCGCGCGCGGCCAGTTCGTCCTTGAGGGCGTGCAGCGTCAAATGCGGCGTCTGACTGATCCTCTCCTTGATGAAGGCGCGATGCGGCTCAAGAACGGGCTTGCGATGGCCGCCCATCTTGCCAGGGGCCACTGAGCCGGTCGCTCGATAACGTTGCGACCACTTCACAACTGACGACACCGCAACGCCAAACCGCGATGCCACCGAACGGCAGCTCTCGCCCTTTGCAACCGCCGCAACCGCCCGCTTACGCAGATCATTGGATATCGGTCGGACCATCGGATGCTGGCCTCCAGCCCAGCCAGCATCTTGAATCATATTCGTCCGAAATCGGGAATCTGGAGGGTTCTGTGAGGTCGCGCTCACGCGAGGGCGCGGCAAGCGCTTGTAACGCGACCTCATTGAAGCCGGATTGAACGAAGCCGCGGGAGAATATGCACGGTGGTGCGGCTATGGGGATAGTTTGAGATCGCGGGTTGCTATCGGCAGACTGCGGAGCTGACGCGGCGACGTTTTGGTTGCGCAATGGCGGCAACTTGAGACAGAGAGCATTTTACCGGCTGTAGCGATCGATGGCCCGCTGCATCGAACAATTTCCATCGCGCTGTTTGGCCGCACGGATTCGGCAGCGTCTGCGATGATCGAGACGATGGGATCATAATGACGAATGACGATCTTCGTGCACGGTATAAGTTGGCTCACGATGTGTCGCACCGGTACGATTGGGTGGGAGCGCCGGAACAGCTGAAGCTGTGTCGAAAGCGCTCGATGATGCGCATGACGCCACCACAATCAGGGCAGGCGGGAGCCTTGGCCCACGTCAGAGCGTCCGAATCCACAGGCGACGGCTCGCCATCGTTTGGCGGTGTCCGCTCACGATCGAGAAGTTTGCGGCAAAGAGCAAGTTTGGCAGCGCGATGGCCGTTGGCCATGAAGCCGAAGTGGCGGATGCGATGGAAGCCATCGGGCAGCGTGTGAAGAAGGAAGCGGCGGATGAACTCGTCGGGCTTGAGCTTCATGATCTTTGTCGCGCCATTCTGGCGGTAGTCCTTCCAGGTAAAGGCGACGTGATCCTCGTCGAGGGCGACGAGCCGGCTGTTGGCGATTGCAACGCGATGGGTATAGCGGCCGAGATAGGCCAGCACCTGCGCGGGGCCGCCGAACGGCCGTTTGGCGTAGACGACCCAGCTGATGCGCCGCATAGCGACGAGGTGAGCTGCGAAGGCGGCAGGCTCGGCCAGGGATGCGAGATCGCCGAAGAAGTTCAGGGTGCCGGCGTCGAAGGCGGCGGTCAGACGTTCGAGGAACAGGCGTCTGAACAGCCGGGCGAGCGGTTTGACGGCCAGGAAGAAGTTTGGTCGGCTGGCGATCCAGTGCGCGCTATCGGGCGAGAGGCCGCCGCCCGGCACGACGCAGTGGACGTGGGGATGGTGCGTCAGCGCCTGCCCCCAGGTGTGGAGGACGGCGACGACGCCGATCCCGGCGCCGAGCCGGCGTGGATTGGCGGCGAGCGTCGACATTGCCTCGGCGGCGGCTTTGAACAGGATCGCATAAACGATGGCCTTGTTCTGAAAGGCGATCGCGGCGATCGGAGCCGGCAGTGTGAAGACGATGTGGAAATAGGGAACCGGCAGCAGGTCGGCTTCTCGCGCGGCGAGCCACGCGGCTCGGGCTGGCCCCTGACACTTCGGACAGTGCCGGTTGCGACAGGAATTATAGGCGATCCGCGTCATGCCGCAGTCGTCGCAAGCCTCCATGTGGCCGCCGAGCGCCTCGGTCCGGCACGCCACGATCGCGCTCATCACGCGCCGCTCGACCCGACCGAGATGACCGGCATGTACACGGCGATAGGTGTCGCCATGCCGGCGCAGAATATCGGCGATCTCGATGGCGGGCCTGTTGCAGCGGCTGTCGGGGCGGATCATCACCCGCATCCCGCCGCGGCCAGCGACAGGCGATCGAGCGGGCTCTGCGTCGCCCGGATCGTATCGGTGGCGACCTGCGTGTAGCGCGCTGTCGACGACAAATTATTGTGCCCGAGCAAGACCTGGATGATCCGGATATCGGTTCCGTTCTCGAGAAGATGCGTCGCGAAGCTGTGGCGCAGCGTGTGGAGCGTGACGCGCTTGGTCAGGCCCGCAGCCTTCACCGCCGACCGACAGGCGGCGTGCAACACGGTCTGATCGATCGGATGATCTTCGTCACGACCAGGGAACAGATAAAGCCGCGGCCGGGCGAGCCGCCAGTACGTGCGCAGGATACCCAGCAGCTGGGGCGACAGCATCACGTTGCGGTCCTTCGCCCCCTTGCCGTGGCGCACCTGGATGACGCCGCGGGCGCTGTCGATGTCTTCGATCCGCAGTCCCGCGACTTCGGAGGCCCTGAGTCCGGCCGCATAGGCCGTGGTGAGCGCGGCGCGGCTCTTCAGGCTGGACACGGCCTCGAGGAACTGAACCACTTCGTCGGCGCTGAGCACGACCGGCAGCTTGCGCGGTTCTCGCGCATAGGGAATGCGCTCCGGGATCAGTGCCTCGCCGAGCGTGACGCCGTAGAAAAACCGTAGCGCACAGACGATCTGGTTCAGCGCCGGCCATGAGATGCCGGTCGAGACCAGATGCACCTGGAAGGCGCGGACGTCTTCCAGCTCTAACCGGTCAGGCGATCGGCCAAAATAGCGGCTGAACTTCGAAACCGCGCTGATGTAGGATCGTTGCGTCGCCGGCGACAGATTGCGGACGGTCATGTCTTCGATCATGCGGCGGCGAAGAGGGCTCAAATCGGCCATCTCATACTCCTGTCTGAGGGGGTGGGCTCCAACACCCACATCCTCTCAGCCAGGAGGCGATCTACGCCACCTTGCCCCTCACGCCGCGGCAGCGGCTTCGTTCAATCCCTCCCGATTCAATCAAGCCATGAACCGCTCTAGCCTGCCGGATCACGAGCTAGCCCGTCTTATTCGTAAGAGTGCGCCTGAGGGCTGGCGAGCGTGGTGTAAAGCGCTGATGCGGCGTAGGATTCGGTTGCGAAGCCACCCCATCACCTTCAACCGCGAACGCCACGCCCGCCATGACCGACGATACGATTCCGCCCTTCTCGTTTCCAGCCGTTCACGCCAAGAAAGTCACAGCTGCCTTCGATGGCGGTCGCCTGACCTCGAACGGGGGCGTGATGCTTCTGGCGATGGCCGAGCGGCGTCTCGGCTTGGCCGACAATCTGGCCCGGGTGTTCCCGGATCGGCGCGATCCGACGCGGGTCGTGCACAGCCTTGTCGATATGTTCCGCGCGCGCATGTTCGCGATCTGCTGCGGCTACGAGGACGCCGACGACCTCGATCATCTGCGGTCCGATCCCGCATTCAAGCTGGCCTGCGGACGGCTGCCGGACACGGGCCGCGATCTGTGTTCCCAACCGACGCTGTCGCGGCTGGAGAATGCTCCGCGCCTGCGCGACGTGATCCGACTGACCTACATTTTGGTCGACGCATGGATGGATAGCTACCCGCGCGAGCCGGCATCCGTCACGCTCGACATCGATGATACCTGCGATGTCGTCCACGGCCATCAGCAGCTCTCGCTGTTCAACGCTCATTATGACGAACGCTGCTTCCTGCCGATCCACGTCTACGACACGGAGAAGAGCCGTCCCGTGGCGGTCGTGCTGAGGCCCGGCAAGACGCCGGGCGGCGTCGAGGTGCGTGCCCTTCTGCGCCGCCTGGTACGGCATATCCGCACGCGGTGGCACAACACGCGAATTACGTTCCGTGGCGACGGGCACTATGCCCGGCCGGAGGCCATGGCGTGGTGCGAGACCAACGGCATCGACTACATCTTCGGTCTGTCCGGCACCAAGCCTCTCGCCAGAAAAGTCGACGAGGTCGCCGACGACATCCGCACCCGACGCGCCATCGAGAACCTGCCGGTTCTGCGTGGCTATACCGAGACGCGCCACAAGGCAAAGTCCTGGGATCGCGAACGGCGCACCGTCGCCCGTATTGAGGCGACGATGCTCGGCCTCGACATCCGTTTCGTCGTCACCAGCCTCGATGTCGGCTCGGCCGAGTGGATCTACGACAGCCTGTATTGCGCGCGCGGCCAAGCCGAGAATCTGATCAAGCTGCATAAGACGCAGCTCGCCTCCGACCGCACCAGCTGCCGTTCGGCGCTCGCCAACCAGGTCCGTCTCGTGCTCCATACGGCCGCTTATTGGCTGATGCTGACCGTGCGCGACGCCATTCCCAAAGTCCGGGAATTGGCCGCTGCCGAGTTCGCGACGCTGCGTCTTCGGCTCTTGAAAATCGCCGCCCGTGTCGTCGAGACCACGAGCCGCATTCGCCTTGCGTTTGCCGCGGCATGTCCCGAAGCCGACCTGATCTGCGGCTTGCCCGGCGCGCTGCTGCCGCTCGGTCCTTGACCGGCGGGGCGTCCGCCCCCGTTCGCCCAACCCATCCCTCAAGCGCGTTGCAAAGTACCGGTCGTCAGGCGGCGAAAAGCCGAAGGCAATCCTGTGCGCCTCGTCAGACAAGATGTGCGGCCGCATCAATCGGGCCCAAAAGCCGCACTCTCACGAATAGGACGGGCTAGACGCGGTGCTGCGGCGTGAGACCGGCGACATCCAGCACGCCGCCGGCAGCTGCCGCATGAGCGGCGTCGAGGATGTTCATGGCGTCGTCAATCCTGATGGCGGGGTGAAAGGCATCGCGGGCTTGCGGGTCGCCGACGCCTCGATCATGCCGTCGGATTGCCGGGCCAACACGCATTTCACGACGGTGGTAATTGGCGAAGCGATCGCGCGGATGATGATGCGGTAGTTTCTACCGCATCATTCCCATTATTCGATCCTGCGGAGCGAGCGATGGGGCGCAGGGAGCGCCCTATCGGGAGCCTCGAAGGATGAATGGTCGAGATGCTCGATAGTTTGCAGCGACAGAGGGCCGTCGCCCTTCGACGCAATGTTAGCAAAGCACCGAGAAAGAATGTCTGTGGACTGGACGGCAGCGGCATCTCGACATTGACGGCCGCCTCGGTTGGCAAAGCATCGGTTTTCCCGCGCCGATGTCGTGTCCGGCGCGGGAAACCGGAACTCTGAAGGAGTGTTCCTAAGCCTTTGCAAACCGTTGTGGGGCATTTCCGCCAATGCGGGTCTCGGCAGCGGCTTCGTCGATGGCAGCCATCAACTGAGCAGTGGCGGAGTGTTGAATCATATGCCCGGCTCCAGCGATGCGATGCAATTTACTATGCTTGATTTCACCGTGCAGTCTGACCGACTGCTTGTTGATGTCGATCAGACGGTCCTCGTCGCCTGCGATTATAATGGTGGGGATATTGACCTGGTCATAGGTCTTCGATGACTCGATCGCAGCGGGTATCATCAACGCCGATTCCGCCGCGCTGGCACGCATCTGTGATGGTCGCACCGCCATCTCCTTGGGGAAGCCATCGAACTTATCGGGGACTGACCGAGGGCCGAACATCTTGCGTAACATGGCTGGCCACAATACGCGACTGAGGATTGGCGAGATTGTGTGGCTGATGGCATCGCCCATCCCAGGCATTGCAGATACCGAGGAGGCCGCTACGTCGGCACGGGCAGTTGGAAAATAGTAGCCCGATGCCAGCACCAAAGCTTCGACAAATGACGGATGTCTTATCGCCAGCGCAAGAGCGACGGAAGCACCCCATGAATGTCCAAGCACAATTGCCTGCCGAACGCTCAGCCGATCAAGTGCCTTTCGGATCAAATTTGCCTGTGCTTCGGGAGTCCAGATCACGTTGCGCGGCCGCGAGCTGTGACCAAATCCAGGACGGTCGAATACAATCATCCTGTAGCCATTGGCCGCCAGATCGATCAGTCCGCTGGATTCAAAGTCCTGGATCATGCTGCCGTTGCCGTGAAGGAGCACCAGCGGACGCCCCTCGCCGCGTTCCACGTAGTGCAACCGGGCGCCGTCGATATCCAAGAACTGCCCACGGGGTGGGTTATCGCGTTCGGCCTTTCTGGCGAAGCGTTGGTTTACGATCGCTGCCACCCCGAGGAGGGAAGCTGCCCCCGCAAAGGCCGCAAGCGCAGGATGTCGCCGCAAGGCAACCATGTAGCTGAACGACAGGGAGGGGGAGCGTGATCGTGCGAGAGCCATTTGCAGTACCTCAGGTGGTCTGCACGATGACTCAGTCAATTGAGAAATGTTGCAGCTTATCGTCAACGGGGGCCGTTGAGCTTTCGTTCCAACACAAAATTGGGGCGGCCTTGCGAGCATCTCGGGCCAAGATCATTGCGAGGTGCTTTTGTGTTCGCACCCCGTCATGGCCGCTGTCGCGTCTCGCAGGCAAGCCTTTCGCCGCGTCTTGCGGGCCTCACTCAATTGAGAAATCATTCGGATGCCAGATCAATGCGACAGAATTGGAACATCAACCATTGATTCCCGTTCAAGCCTGTTACGCCTTTCAAAGGAGTGACTGCTATGGCAAACAACAAGAATCCCGATGAGAAGCAACCCGGCGAGAATCCGGATGGCAAATACCACTACAATCCCGGAAACATGTCTGGGAAAACGCCCGACGATGCGGAGCAGACTAAGGAAGATCGCGAAGTTTCGCGTGAGCACAAAGACGAGAAAAAGCCCGCCGAATAACATTCACTGATCGAAATCGGCGATTTTTGCGTATTAAGTCGAAGATGATCGGGAGAAACTCTAGCGGAATTCCACGAGAATCGACCCATCGCCAGACGCGCGCCTGACGATGGGCCATCCCGGGTGGATGGCGCGAGCTGAGTGGTCAGGCCTCGCACCACAGACCGGTCTTTCAACCGTTCAATCGGAGCACCGTTCCTGTCAGAAGCGCGACGGAGGTGGCTTTTCGTTTCCGCATCGACGTGCTGGTCAATATTGATCACTCGCAACGGGTGATCAGAGGCATCGACGCCTAGGAACCCTCTGGAACGAGCATGCAGTCCAAACACTCAGGCGGCAAATTCCCGGAGCGATGCGATGATTGCAGCTGATGGGTAGGGCTTGCGAAGAAACTTCGCACCGTCGGGCAGCTCGGGACCCTTGATGAGATTGCCCGAGACGACCAGGAGTTTTATCGGTGGCCATCTTTCGCGAACGGCTATCGCGAGCCGAACGCCATCCATCGAACCGGGCATCCTGACGTCTGTGAAGGCCGCGCAGGCATCACCCCCATGAAGCGAGCAGGCTTCATCCGCGCGGAAGCCGGACAGAAAAGCACGTACCTGTTTGTTGGTTCGATACCACAGAAATCTCGCCGCCATGGGCTTCGACGATCAATTTTGCGATGTAGAGGCCAAGCCCAAGGTGTGTGCTGTGCTCGGACGGCTTTCCGACATCCTGGCCGCGCGTCCAGGATTGAAAGATTGATTTGCGAACCTCAGGCGGGATTGAAGATCCAAAATTGTGCACGTTGATCGTCACAGCGTCGGGATCATTGCCCGCGACAGTCACCCTGATCGGAGACGTCACGTCGCCATATTGGATAGCGTTGCCCATCAGGTTGGACAACACCTGCCCCACGCGCGTGGGGTCGCAGCAGACCAACGGATCACCCTCATGCGTGACCTCAAATCTCCGATCTGCGTTGACGGCGCGAAACTCATCCGCGATTTCCTGACACAAGGCCGCAACGTCGATCCTGATCTTTGTAACCGGAATCTGGGTGCCGAAGGACGAGCGCGTGAGATCGAGCAAGTCGTTGAGAATTTGCGTCGCCCGCCCTGCCGCCAGCCTGATCTCCGAAACGACCCTGGCCTGCTTTGCGTCGGTTGTTCCGGATTTCTCCATCCACTGGGCGCCCATCGAAATGGCGCCGAGGGGATTGCGCAGATCGTGGCCAAGGACCCCCAGAAACAGGTTACGCGAGTCATTTATCGTCTTTGTATAGTGCGCTACCGACTCCGTTACGGCCTGATCGATCGCCTCGTTGAACCGCGTCAAATCCTCGATATCGGTCGCGGCAAGGTTCCGATGGTGCGCTACCCACTGCTTGACCACGCTTGCGCGAAGCGCCCTGTATTCCGAAACCATCTGATCGATGTCAAAGCCGTCGGCCAGACGTAGAGCGGCATGAAGCTCCGCGGCGCTCTGAGAAAAGGCGCTCTCTTCCGGGCCGTCGCCCCGCGATTTATCAAACTGCTCCCGCGGGGTTTGTACAGTTTCGAGGTCGTCCGCCACGAACCCAAGAAGATCGACGATATGATCTTCCAGAGCCAGCTTTGACATCCGATCGCTGGCCGGTGACAGGGTTCGAGCGAACTCCGTCCATTCTTTCACAATAGGGGCGTGGTTCCGTCGAATGAAGTCAGCAAGGCGTTCATACTCTCTCCGCTCAGTAGAACTGCTCAAAGCGAACTCCCAAAGTAGACGACTGCAGACCACATCCTGCGTGCACTACAAGCGCCTCTTGCGTGCCATGCCCGCCTGCGGTCCGGAACGCCAAATTTCGACTATAGCTACTGGCCCGCCCTGTCACAACTGCGCTGCCAGAAGAGACTAGTCGATTGCACGACCGCCCCTCAGGAACCGATGGTATGACTGCCGTTTGTACGCAGTTCACGATTGTGTGGTGCGCCGGTTCCGGTGCAATGGTTCAAGTGCCGCAACGTCGTCGACGCGACGAGCCTTGCGCCTCAGATCACTCCCGCCAGCCGCAGCGCCACGCCCGCCGCGCAGCTCCCCGCCAGCACCGTGAGCATGCCCAGCTTGAAACGGAAGATCGCGGTCGCAGCGGTGATCGACAGCACCAGCGCCGGGACGTCGACACTCGTCAGCACCGGCATGTCGAAGTTCAGCGAGAACGCGTGCACTGGCACGGTCTGACGGAACAACGTATGCAGCGCGAACCAGATCGAGAGGTTGAGGATCACGCCGACCACGGCGGCGGTGATCGCGCTGAGCGCGCCGGCAAGGCCAATGTTGCCGCGCAGGCGCTCGATATAGGGCGCGCCGACGAAGATCCAGAGAAAGCAGGGCGTGAAGGTGACCCAGGTCGCGAGCAGTCCGCCGAGCGTCGCTGCCAGCATCGGCGATAGGCCGCTGGGATCGCGGTAGGCCGCCATGAAACCCACGAACTGGAGCACCATGATCAGCGGGCCCGGCGTGGTCTCGGCCACGCCGAGGCCGTCGAGCATCTCGTGCGGCTTCAGCCAGTGATAGTGCTCGACCGCCTGCTGGGCAACGTAGGCCAGCACCGCGTAGGCGCCGCCGAAGGTGACAAGCGCCATCTTCGAGAAGAACAGGGCGATCTGGCTGAACACATTGGCCTGTCCGAGGAACAGCAGCAGCGCGATCACCGGGACAAGCCAGAGCGCCAGCCACAGTGCGCCGACGCGGATCGCGCGCGCCGCGTTGGGGCGGACATGATCAGGCACGGCATCGCCGAGCATGCTGTCGATCACGGCGCCGCTGCCGCCAGGGCCGTGACCGGCCGGCGCGAACTCCGGACGGCCAGCTCGCGCGCCGGCATAGCCGATGATGGCGGCGGCGATGATGATGACGGGGAAGGGGACTGCGAAGAAGAAGATCGCGACGAAGGCCGCGGCCGCGAGCCCGATCATGATGCGGTTCTTCAGGGCGCGCTTGCCGACGCGCACCACGGCCTCGACGACGATGGCGAGCACGGCGGCCTTGAGCCCGAAGAACAGCGCCTCGACGAAGCTGACATTGCCGAATGCGGCATAGACGTAGCTGAGGCCCATGATGGCGATGATGCCGGGCAGGATGAACAGCCCGCCCGCCATGAGGCCGCCGGCGGTGCGGTGCATCAGCCAGCCGACATAGGTCGCAAGCTGCTGCGCCTCAGGTCCCGGCAGCAGCATGCAGTAGTTCAGCGCATGCAGGAAACGGCCCTCGGAGATCCACTTCTTCTCCTCGACCAGGATGCGGTGCATCACCGCGATCTGGCCCGCGGGCCCGCCAAAGCTGAGGCAGGCGACGCGGAACCAGACGCGAAAGGCCTCGTTGAAGCTGACGCCGTGACCGGCGTCAGCTCCTGCTTGAACGTTACGGATGTCCATTTACGCCTTCACCTTGTTGGTCGGCCAGTTGTGCGTCTCGGTGGTGGCGTCGCGGCACCAGCGGTAGAAGGCATCGTAGAGCGTCATGCCGGCCTCGAGCTGTTCGAGGTCGTCGTCGTACATCCGGGACAACCCGAGCGAGGCCGCGAGTAGGCCCGGAGCCTCCGGCGCCAGATCCGGCCGCGCGGTGTCGGCGCCGCGCACCAGCGTCGCGAGGCGAAGCAAAGCCGGCGTTGCGATCCCGAATTCCTCGATCATCACGTCGAAGGTGCAGAGCTCGCCACGGTGGCTCCAGAACACGTTCTCGATGTCGAAGGGGGCCGCGCCGAAGCGCTCGCCCACGCCCACCACTTCCGACGGCGCTACGTACAGGAACACCGCGTTGGGATCTACGAAGCGGCGGATCAGCCACGGGCAGGCGATGCGATCGACCTTCGGTCGCGCCCGCGTGACCCAGACGGTGCGTCCCTTGGCATCGCGTGGCGGCAGCTTGCGGGCATCGAGCAGCGGCAGCCCGGCCGCCTTCCAGCCCTCGAAGCCGCCCTCCAGCGTTTCGGCCTGCACGCCGAGCTGGCGCAGCCAGGCCGCGGTGCCCTGGGCAAGCTTCTCGCCGCGGAAGCACGAGACGACGGCGCGGCGGCCGGCGAAGGTGCCGCCCCAGTCCGTCACATTGTCGTGGCTGAGCTTGATGGAGCCGGGGATCAGCCGCCGGTCGGCGGCAAAATCCTCCTCGGTGCGCACATCGATCAGTGTAGGCGCGTTCGCCGTGCCGATCAGCCGTGCCATTTTGTCAGACGAAATGGTCGTGAATGTAGACATGATGCGTCCTCGCAAGAAACAAACGGGACGCGATGCTTGGGCCTGTCGCCTCGTGGGGAGATCGCTCAAATCCCCATGACCCAGATTACAGCGAAACTAACTAGCACTGTCAATCCGCGGAACGATTGGACCTTAGAAAATTGGTGCCCGCCGTCTATATTGCGCGCCGGCAGACCTGAATCTTCCGGAGAATTCGATGCATTCCCATTCCATCGAACAATGGACCCACGACCACGCCTTCCTGGGCGAGAAACACGACGAGAACGAACGCCGCACCTGGCTGGTGGTCGTCCTGACGCTGGTCATGATGGGCGGCGAGATCGTGGCAGGCTCGCTGTTCGGCTCGATGGCGCTCTTGGCCGACGGCTGGCACATGGGCACGCATGCGGCGGCGCTCGGCATTGCCGCCTTCGCCTATCGTTTCGCACGGCGACATCTGGGGAATGCGCATTTTACCTTCGGCACCGGCAAGTTCGGGGATCTCGCCGCCTTCGCCAGCGCGATCATCCTGGGCCTGATTGCGGTCGAGATCGCCTATGAGAGCGTGCTGCGGCTGTTCACGCCGGTGCCGATCGTCTATGGCGAAGCCATGGCCGTGGCTGCCCTCGGCCTGTGCGTCAATCTCGCCAGCGTGTGGCTGCTGCGCGATAGCCACGACCATTACCATCACGACCATGGCCATGCGCATGATGACCACGACGATCATGACCGCGACCACGATGATCACGGTCATCATCACCATCACCACGACAACAACCTTCGCGCGGCCTATGTCCATGTCATGACCGATGCCGCGACCTCGGTGCTGGCGATCGCAGCGCTCGCCGTCGCCATGTATTCGGGCTGGGTCTGGGCCGATCCGGCGGTGGGGCTGATCGGCAGCGTCGTGATCGCGAGCTGGGCGTTCGGCCTGATCAAGTCATCGGGTGCGGTGCTGCTCGACGTGCGCGCCGACGAGAAGCTGGAGCGGGTGATCCGGGCCCGCATGGAGGTCGGCGACGATCGCGTCACCGACCTCCATCTCTGGCAGGTCGGCCCCGGCCATTGTGCCGTGCTGCTCTCGGTGGTGTCGGACAAGCCGAAGCAGCCGGCCGTCTACAAGCGGCGGCTCGCGGGGCTGAAGGGCCTCAGCCATGTCACCGTTGAGGTGGAGACGTGTCCGCATTAGCGGAGAATGAATGGGACTTCTCGCAGAGAGAGAAGTAATTTGTGTGAGTTATTCTGAGTTGTGCATAGCTGCCGCGGATGCAACCAGCCCAGGCCTTTCGCAGAGCGTGATCTGGTTCATAACCGGGCGACCGGATGCGCAGTATGGATTCGGGTGCGCTCTATGAGGGCATCCGCCGAATGCGCGACTGCCCCGGGCAAGATCCCGGTCAATATCAGGTAAGTGGAATAGCGCCGGCCTTGAGAGGCCATTCACCTGAGAGCCCGGTCAACTGAGGCCGGGTTCGGAGAGACCAGCATGGGCCTCGTGCAGCAGGACACAGTGGTCCTCTTGGTCGATCTCGTCGAGTCTGTGCGGCTGATGCGGGAGCATGAGGCGTCCGCCGTGCATCGGTGGACAGACTTCGTCCAACTTGCCACGGGCCAAATTCTGCCGCGTTATCGCGGCGGCCTCGTGAAAAGCCTCGGAGACGGGCTGATGGTCCGCTTCGAGTCTGTGTCTGACGCCGTCAATGCCGCGGCCGACATGCACCGGAGTATCGCTGTTCAGAACACGGGGCGTCCCGAAGATCAACACTTCCGGCTTCGTGCAGGGATCAACGCTTCCACCGCGTGGAGCGACGGCATCGACATCTACGGCACCGGTATCAATCTTGCAGCCCGGCTCGCAACCCTTGCCGGTCCCGGTGAAACGATCGCCAGCGAGGCCGCGCATGAAAAATTGGCGGCTCTTGCCAGCCTTGCCAATCCGGGCGAGACGATTGGCAGCGCTGCGGCACGCGACGAGCTGACGCACGGTGTGGACGCGCTTTGCGAAGATCTGGGCGACTGCATCCTCAAGCACTTTGACAAGCCGGTTCGCGCCTACCGCGTTGGTCCGGCGAGTCCGCACCCGAGCCTCGCCGCTCGGCGAGACTATGGGACTCCCATGGAACCGACGATCGCCGTAATCCCTTTCGACTCGCGCAAGGACGCGGAGGAACATCTCGACATCGGTAACCTGATCGCGGACAGCGTGATCTGGCGCCTATCCAAATCGGCGAACCTCAAGGTGATCTCGCGTCTGTCGACCGATACATTCCGCGGCAGGGTAAGCGATGTCGCGGAAGTATCGGCGCATCTCGGTGCCACCTACATTCTCAGCGGCAGCTACGTGCTCGCTGCGGACCGGATACTGGTGACAGCGGAGCTCTCGGCGGCGCGAACCAACCAGGTCGTCTGGACCGACCGCCTGAGCGGGGGTATCGGCGACCTGCTGCAGCCGGAGAGTGAACTGGCGCACCGCATCGCCGCTGCAGTGCATCTGTCGGTCTTCGATGCCGAGGTCGAGCATATCATGACCCAGCCGTTGCCGACGCTGGAGAGCTATTCCCTGCTGCTTGGCAGCATTCGCCTGATGCACCGATCGAACAAGGACGAATTTCTCCAGACGCGCAAGGCTCTGGACGAACTAATCGATCGCCACGGCCGGATAGCTGCCCCACGCGCCTGGCTCGCCAACTGGTACATCCTGCGCATGACGCGCGGCTGGTCCGAGGACCGCAAGCGCGAGGCCGCTGAGGCATTGAGCGCCACTCGCGCGGCGCTCGACCGCGACCCCTCCGATGCGCTTGCGCTCGCGACCGAAGGTTTCGTCTATTGTCACATGTTGAGAGATCTGGACACCGCTCGAAAGCGGTGCGAGCAGGCCGTCGATGCCAACCCCAGCCACGCGCTGGGCTGGCTCTACCGCGGCACCGTCAACGCCTTCAAAGGCGAGGGCGAGGTGGCCGTTGCAGCAACGCGGCGTGCGATGGAGCTCTCTCCGCTTGATCCGCAGCGTTATTATTTCGAGTCCCTCGGAGCTACGGCTCTCCTTTCTGCACATCGATACGGCGAGGCGGAAAAGCTCGCGCGCTCCTCCCTCGTTCTCAATCGCATGCATCCGTCCACCTGGCGGGTCCTTACCATCGCACTCGTTTCGCAGGGACGGATAGAGGAGGCGCGCGAAGCGTTGGGCAAGATGCGCGAGCTCGAGCCGCAGTTGACCGTGGATCGATACATCGGGCGCCTCCCGAATGCGCAGCTCGAAACAGGCAGGCACTGGGCCCGCTGCCTGGAAATCGCAGGTTTACCGACGACAGGCTGACTGAACTCATACCGACTTATTTCATAAGGAGGCAGGCAATGGCTCAATTAGGCGGAGCAGGAGGAGCAGGAGGAGCAGGCGGCGCAGGTGGTGCTGGCGGAGCAGGCGGCGCCGGGGGAGCGGGCGGCGCTGGAGGGGCCGGAGGGGCGATACTTGGCACACTCGGCGACGTCTGGGCCAATCCCATCATGGTGGATGCACTCATCCACGCTCGCGAAGGGACGATCGTTGTTCCCGAAATCTCGACGTCTCCATACTTTTACTTCTACGCGCCGGTCTTGCCGACAACGATCGACGATCCTGCCCAACTGGACCGCTGGGAGCCGTGGGTGCGCGCCTACACGGCGGTCGGAGAGATGCTGCAGGGCATCACTCTTCAGGTGTCGGGCACCGATCCAAACGCATTCCTGGTTCGGTCGCCCTCATACGTGATCGCGGAGATAGGGCGTCCGAGCGAGTCGACGTTTAAAAACCAGATTGCGATGGTCCTGAGTTGGGCCGAGCTGCGCAACGAACGCGCCACGGAAATCATGGCGCAGATCGATCCACAGCATGCCTTCTGGTCTTCGGTCGTGTATCTGCATCCCGAGAGGACCAGACGCACGTTCGAGCTCATCAACATGGTCCTGCAGTTCTGCGTTTACGTGGAAATGCGCTTCAAGCATGCGCTGGCGTGCTGGCGGCCCGTCGAATACAACGCCGAGGTGCAGCCGATGATCACGACGCCGGGACACGGAAGCTTCCCGAGCGGACATGCGACGCAGGCCTATGCAGTAGCCTACGTGCTGAAACGGCTATTGAGCCTGCATAAGGCGACACCCGGATTCCCCCAGATCGTCGAGCAGCTCGAGCGCCAGGCGGCACGGATCGCAACCAACCGGGTCGTGGCCGGAGTCCATTTTCCGCTCGACAGCATGGCAGGGCGGATGCTGGGCGTCGCCCTGGGCGAGTATTTCGTCGGGCGTTGTCTGGGGAGCACAGCAACCAAGATCCGCACGTTCAACGCGGGCTACGCGAACAGCAACTCCAGCACGGACTTCAATCCCTTCCATGCTGACCAGGCGCTCAATGCCAACAAGTTCTATTCGGAAGCCACCGGAGGGACCGTCACGCAGTCTCTGCTGATGAAGGAGCTATGGGACAAGGCCTACTCCGAAGTGTCGACGAGGTTCCCGTAGGAAACACGTCCCTGCAACCGAAGTGGAGCGCATTCCATGGCCGAGGAATTGCCGAGATGCTTTGACCCGTATCTCCGGTACGCGATCAGGAGCGAGTTCAAGAACTTCGAATTTTTCGACGAGCAGGAGTCCAAGCTATTCCTGTTCGTGGAGCTCAAGCACGCCGGGCTGGCCGGTGATTTTGTGAGAGCTATGAGTCGTGACATCTTCGGCGCCGAATTCGGACTGACCAGTCCGAACTCGCGACATCTGACCATGCGGGCTTACAAGAGAGCGATCAAGCCGGAAAGCTTCCGGGCGTGGAACGACAACGTATCCCGGGTCGAGTTGTCGCTTCCGTTGAAGCCGACGGCCATAGAAAAAGGCGCGCAGCGCGTCAGGTCCGCGAGCGCAGCAGCACCGACATCTCTCCTCGTTGGCGTGATCGACGATGGCTGTCCGTTCGCCGCCGCTCAGTTCGTCAAATGGACCGCGGGCGTCGCAACCGGCACACGCGTGCGCGGCATTTGGGATCAGAACGAGGACCCAGCCAGAGCCCCGATCCCGGTAGGTCCCGACGTCTTCGGCGAGAAGCCGTTCGATTTCAATTACGGCCTCGAGTTCTTTCGAGAGTCCGTACCGGGCGTAGTTGGGCTGAACGACTGGATCCAGTTGCACAAGAGAGTAAACACGATCGACGAGGATAGCTGCTACGCGGATGCGGGTTTCAAGACCCTTAAGCATCAACGCTCGCATGGCGCACACGTGATGGACGTCCTCGCAGGACGCATTCCGCCCTCGGCACGCATCGCGCGGCGCGATCCGCCGAGTTGGAATCCCGGGCATCCCTTAACAGATCCCGCTTGCGAAGCCGATATCGTGTTCGTGCAGTTTCCGGAGAGCTGCCTTCGTGATGCGACCGGCGTTTGGCTGAAGGGTTACGTCGCGGATGGGATCGAATACATCATGTCATTTGTCGATTCCCGCATAACGAACGTGGTGATCAATGTCAGCTACGGACCGACGACCGGATCTCACGATGGCACCTCGGAACTTGAGGACAAGCTGAGGGAGCTTGTCACCTATTACGACGGCACTTCCGGAAATCCAAAGCTGGATATTTTTCTGTCCGCCGGCAACACGTATCTGGGCGAGGGGCACGTCCGTTTCGTGAGGCAGACCATGGCAGACCCCGACCATGTCGAATGGACGTGGCGTCTTCCTCCCGACAACACCGTGCTCTGCTTTGCCGAAATCTGGATGAAGAAGAACCACACGGACAGTGTCATTGTTACGCTCACCTCGCCCGGCGGTCGGAGCTCCTCGTCGACTACCGGCCCAGCGCCTCCCGGTCCCCCACCTCCGCCGCCCGCTGTACCCGCGCTTCCGCCCTACACCGGCGCGTATGCCCCGGTTGACTGGGGTGACAACAGGGTGTGGCTGATTGCGGTCGAGCCCACCATCGCCGGGGCCGGCATGGTGCCCGAGCATGGGAATTGGAAGATCAAGGTGGAGGGCATCGAGGTGGGGAGCGAGCTTCATGCCTATGTGGCACGTACCGATCCGAACATGAACATGCGCACCGGTGCAAAGCGTTCGTATTTCGTCGATGCCGGATGGGAGGCGGGTCGCGCGGCCGAGGCCGGTTGCACGTATGCCGGTGGGGAGTTCGACAAGAGCGGATCGCTTGTTTCTCGCCTGGGCACCCTTAACGGGATTGGTACGGATAGCGTCGCGGGTGTGCACGTGGCCGGCGGCTACATTCTTTCGGCGCCAAAGCGCAAGTCGCCTTATTCGTCGGCGGGCCCTGCACGACCCGGGCCCCACCCACTGCGAGTCGGTCCCGACTACGCGCTGTTCTGCGACGAGTCGTATGCTCTCCAGGGCGTATGCGCCGGGGGCAATCGAAGCGGCGCCGTGTTTCGCCTCATCGGCACCAGCGCCGCCGCGCCGCAACTCGCGCGACTGGTTGCTGGCGGGCAACCTTTAACGGTACACGATGCTCCAGCCAGTCCTCCGGACGAGAAGCGAGGTTGGGGCGATCTCGATCCGCCGTGACCTGTGGGCGAAGAGCACGGTCACGACCATGGCCATGCGCATGATGACCACGACGACCATGACCGCGACCACGATCATCATGGCTATCACCATCATCACCACGACAACAACCTTCGTGCGGCCTACGTCCATGTCATGACCGATGCCGCGACCTCGGTGCTGGCGATCGCAGCGCTCACCGTCGCCATGTATTCAGGCTGGGTCTGGGCCGATCCGGCGGTGGGGCTGATCGGCAGCGTCGTGATCGCGAGCTGGTCGTTCGGCCTGATCAAGTCATCGGGTGCGGTGCTGCTCGACGTGCGCGCCGACGAGAAGCTGGAGCGGGTGATCCGGGCCCGCATGGAGGTGGGCGACGATCGCGTGACCGACCTCCATCTCTGGCAGGTCGGCCCCGGCCATTGTGCCGTGCCGCTCTCGGTAGTGTCGGACAAGCCGAAGCAGCCGGTCGTCTACAAGCGGCGGCTCGCGGGCCTGAAGGGCCTCAGCCACGTCACGGTCGAGGTCGAAACCTGCTCGCATTGACCGGCAGCACGAACGGACCCGTCGCGTTGTGCTGCTGCCACCAGGCTGGCAGCAGCGCTGTGCTAACGCCCCGGCGGAACTCCGTGACGGGAGATGGTGGTGGGCGAGTGGGCCGGGGTTGCGATCGCGCTGGCGTCGAGCAGCTTCGGCGGGACCGCTGCGGCCATCACGCGCTATCTCGTCGACGGTGCCGATCCCGTCCTGCTCGCGATCCTGCGCTGGGGGATCGGCTTTCTCTGCTTGTTGCCTTGCGCGCTTCTGCTCGGCGTGCGGTGGCCGCAACGGCCCGACTGGCCGGTGGTCATGCTGCTTGGCATCTGCTTCTTCGGCCTGTTCTTCATCCTCTATAACATCGCGGTCTCCTACACGACCGCCGCGCGCGCCAGTCTCGCGCTGGCGACGTTGCCGCTCCACACCATGATGGTCGGCGCGCTGCTCGGCGTGGAGCGCCTGTCCGCGCGGAAGATCACGGGCGTCGGCATCGCCGTGCTCGGTGTGGCGGCGGCCCTTGCCGCGGGCCTCGCGCAGAGCCCGCCCGGCGCCTGGCGCGGCGAGTTGATCATGACCGGCGCCGTGTTTTGCATGGCGTTCTACAACGTGTTGTCGCGTTCGCTGATGCGGCGCTCCAGCGCGCTCGGCTTTCTCACCGTCGGCATGGGCGCCGGCGCCGTTATGCTGGTGCTGGTGGGTCTGGTTAAGGGTAGCTTTGCGGCGTTCGAGCACTTCACGATGGCGCAGTGGATTGCCGGCGTCTATCTGGGCATTTGCGGCGGCGCGCTCGCCTTCATCCTCTGGGTCATGGCGCTGGCGCGGGCGACGCCGACCCGGGTCACCAATACGATGACGGTCAATCCGATCGCCGCGGCTCTGCTGGCGGCGCTGCTGATCGGCGAGCCGATCACGGGAAATCTTCTGGTCGGGCTGGTCGCGGTGTTCGCCGGTATCTGGATTGCGACCAGCGAGGCAAAGGCGGCTTAGCTCCGCGGCGCGGTCACCGGCGGCGGGCTCGCTTCGGGGGTCTTCTTCGGCTTCAGCGTGCCGGCATAGAACGAGAGCAGCCACACCAGGAGGACGGCGAGGAGATAGACGCCCCAGGCCTGCGGCGGCGTGGTCGCCCAGCGCAGGAGGCCTTTGAATGTGCGGGGCGGGCCGGCATCGTCGCTCATGGCTCGCTTCTGCGCGAAAGCGGCTGCGCCGTCAATCCGGTGGCCGCTCGGGGCGGATCAGGAACAGCGCCACGAGCGCCGAGAGGCTGAGCGCAGACGAGACGATCAGCACCTTGGCGCCCATGAGGTCGATCAGCAGGCCGAAGGCGAGCGGCGCCACCGCCTGCGCCATCCGTGCCGGGGCGCCGATGATGCCGAGACGATAGCCGAAATCCTTCGGGCCGAAGATCGACAGCGGCAGCGTGCCGCGGGCGATCGTCAAGATGCCGTTGCCGGAACCGTGGAACAGCGCGAACGCGCTCGCCGCTGCGCCGCCGAAGATCGCAAGGATCATGACTCCGAGCGGGTGGGTGAGGCAGGCGAGCCGGGTCGACCACAGCGGATGGAAGCGGCTGAGGAAGCCGGCCTCGAGCATGCGCGCCCCGACTTGTGCCGGGCCGATCAGTGCGCCGGCCGCGATCGCCTCGGCCGGCGTCGCCCCTGTCGCCTCCAGGATCCGCGGGAAATGCGCGGCCATCGCGCCGGTGACGGTCCAGACCGCCGCGAAGATGAAGGCCAGCAGGAGCATGGTGCGGTCGAGCGGCAAATGCGGCTTCTCGGCCGTGGCCGCGGCCTGCTTCGCGCCCTTGATCGCCGGCAGCATGAAGAAATTGAGCGGCAGGCCGATCAGGACGTTGGCTGCGGCCCATGCAAAACAGGTGTCGCGCCAGCCGATATGGGCGATGCCCCAGGCGGTGAGCGGCCAGCCGACGGTGGAAGCGAACCCCGCCATCAGCGTGATGCCGGTGATGGGCCGGCGTGCCTCGGTGCCGTAGATGCGGCCGAGCGCTGCGAAGGCGGCGTCGTAAAGTCCCATGGCCATGCCGATGCCGAGCACGAGCCAGGCGATCGCCATCACCGCGATCGATTGCGAGAACCCAAGGAGCACGAGGCCGGCGGCGATGATCAGGTTCGAGGCCGACAGCACCTGACGGCCGCCGACGAGATCGATCTGCCGTCCGATACGCGGGCCGAGCATGGCCGAGATCACCAGCGCGGCCGAAAACGCGCCGAAGATCCAGTTGGAGGAGACGCCGAGGTCGTGTGCCATGGGATCGGCGAGCAGCGCCGGCACATAATAGCTCGAGGCCCAGGCCAGGGTCTGCGTGGTGCCGAGCGCCAGGATGATCGGAAGCTGGCGCTGGGTCATCCGCGCGGGCTTCCGATTTCGGCCGACGAAGTCATCATCGCCCACATTTGCCGTTCGCGCGGCGAGGGCGTCAACCGGCGCTGCGACATATTCGACCTGCAGGGGACGGGAGCCTGGTGCACACGCGGGCTTGCGCCTTTCGCTCGTCACGAATGCACGCCATAATGGCGCATGCAATTGACCTCGCGCCTCGATCACCCATGTTGATGCCCCTCCTTGTTAGGCTGACAGATTCTTAGATCAAGTTGCGCGATGACGTGGTTTCGAAGGTCTCCGATGGCGTGAAGAACGGATGGTGTATTCGGGAAGAGATAGGCGCCGCTGGGCTGGCGATCAATTAGCAAACGCTTGGTTCGGATCTGAACATAGAGCCAGTTTACTGGAATCTCGAGCCTTCGGGCCAGTTCGGGCGGGCTGAGGTATGAGTCGTCATGCTCCCATCGGCTGCGCTGGGCAGTTACCTTGATGGCGGCGGCACGACGGAGCCGCCCAACGGTGATAGGCAGCACCTTATCGGCGCAACGGGGAGAGCGGTGACCTTCCCGAGTAAGGATTGTGGCGATCTTGTCGTCTGGGACGCCGTCGCGAGCGAGCGTCAGAAGGCGTTCCCGCATCTCTGTGCCTCGCGTCAATCTGGTGACGGAGTTGACGCTCATCTTCACTTCGAGCTCCGTCACGGCGCCTCCCCGCCAGACGATCCTAGCCAGGGCCAAGTCGCGCTCACCGCGGTCGAGAACGACCTTTTCGATGAGACATCGCAACAACGCCTTGCGATGCGCATCCGAGATAGTCTCGTCACCCCATATCTGCGGGAGGCGGCCGGTGAGGCTGATGACCTTGTCGTTGAGCTCCTTGCTTATGGCCACTTGTGTGATGGCTTTGGGCGGCGTCTGTCGGGCAAGCGCCTCTTCGGCGGCGCGCACGTCGTTTAGCGCCGCTTCCCATCGACGCTCGAGTTCCGAGGCGACCAACCGATTATCTGGATCAGCTCGGTTGAACTGCCGTTCGGCGAGCGCCGCCGTGTATCGCTTGCGCTCGAGCTCTCGTTCTGCACTGGAGCGTAGCGCATTGTTCGTCTGCTGCTGCACCCGGCGGGAGCGCGACAAGGCATCGAGTTCGGCCGGCGCTAGTGCGGTTAGGAATGCGTCGCCAACGGCTGCATCGATATGGGCGGCGCGGATGTGTTGGCAGGTTGGCTGACCTTCCTGGGTACGCAGGTGATTGCATACATATTCGCCGCCGCCCTTGTAGCGGACGTACATCTTATGGCCACATCGTGCGCACCAGGCAATGCCGTGGAGCAGGAGCTCGCCATTGCGAGGCGCGCCGCGGGTTTTGATGCGCATGTATTCGGCTCGGTTATCTCTGATGACGGATCGGATTTTTTCATAAATTGGCCAGTCGATATAGGCTGGATATCGATCTTTAACGACGATCCGCCACTCCTCCATCGGCCGCGGAGCCTTTTGTGGCAGGGCCCCCTCCCGCTTCGGCGGCCGGAAGCGGGTTCGTCCATAGACAAAGGCGCCCGCGTATGCGGGGTTCTTCAAGATCGCCGCGACGGCAGCCAGCGTCGCGCGCGTCCAGCACAAATCGCCATATCGATCACGACGCGGCAGTTCCAGGTCACGCTCGTTCAACGCTCGCATGACCTTGGCAACGCTGCGCAGCTGCAGGAATAACTGGAAGACGAGACCGAGCCGCCCTTGCACGGCCATGTCGGGATCCTTAACGACCACACCGCTCGGGTCCCGCATCAGCCCGATTGGCAGCATAACCGCAAGTTCGCCGCGTTCGGCTTTGGCCAGCAGGCCGGCGGTCAGCCGGCTGCGGATCGTATGTAGCTCAAGCTCGGAGATCGAACCCTTCAGCCCGAGAAGCAACCGTCCGTTGGGAGTGCCCGGATCATAGACACCATCGCGGTCGGCGATCAGGCAGCCACGTAGACCACAGATATCCAGGAGCGGATACCAGTCGGTACAATTACGCGCCAAGCGGGTCACGTCGATCGACAGGATGAGTCCCACTTCACTCAGGCCAACACGGCCAACGAGTTCCTTGAAGCCGTTACGCTGTGCTATAGACGCGCCGCTCAACCCGAGATCGGCATCAATCACGTCGATGGCCGCCTCACGCCATCCGAGTTCGCGGGCGCGCTGGCGAAGCGCGTATTGAAGGCGCAGGCTCTCCTGATTGCTTACGACCTGATGGGGCGTCGACTGCCGGATGTAGACTACGGCTTTGCGCGCCAAGTGGCTTGGTGTGACCAGCTCGGACTTCATGAGGGATCTCCGCCAAAATTGCGGCGACGTCTTCGACGATCTGGCGTCGGAGCGCGGGCGTCAGCGTCGACCAAAGATCGGCTGGATCCATGCTCATGTGCGTCGGGACAATCCGCTGTCGATAAAAGCTCGAGTAGAGCCTCCATACTCAGCTTAATCTGATTTGCCTCTTGCTCATAATATTCGATTGCGGTTGCTTGAATCAGAAGACTGCTTCCTGCGCGATACTCAACTTCATACGAAGCGGGAATGCCTCGGCCTCGCTGACCGATCTTCCTAATCACTCGATATGAGCGCCCCCACAAAGGATGGTGGGGGTCCCGAACCTCGACCACCTCCGGAAATGATTCGTCAGACTCACTATCAGGGACATTCCTCAATCCCCTCGCTTGCGCTGATGAACTGGCTGACCGGCCAGGGGCTCACGGGCCTGCCCGAAAACGAGCTGCTCCGCGGCTTCTGCGAGCGCTGCTGCGCCGAGGGGCTGGAACTGTCACGCGGTCTCGTCGTCATCGACACGCTGCATCCGATCTATGAGGGCCGGGGCTTCCGCTGGAGCGACCGGCCCAGCAACGAGAGCGATGCGTTCGAATACGGCTCGACCGCCGACGGCGACGCGGCAAAGAGCTGGCGCCGCTCGGTGTTCTTCCACATGCTCGAGAATGGCCACGACGAGATGGTGATTGATCTCGCGGAGGCCCCGTCGATGGATTTCTCTCAAATCGGCGATCTCGCGGAAAAGGGCCACAAGCACTATCTCGCCTTCGTGCATCGGTTCGGCGAGAATGGCGCGCTTGGCCTGATGGATTGCCTCTATTCCTGCTGGACCACCCGCCGCGAGAGCGGTTTCTCCGGACTGGAGCTGGAGGCGCTACGCGATCTCGTGCCGGTGCTGGGTCTTGCGATCAAGTCGGCACAGCAGGTCGACATCGTGCGCACGCTCGGCCGGGTCTATCTCGGCCGCGATGCCTCCGAGCAGGTGCTGCGCGGGCGCATCTCCCGCGGCGTCACCGAGCGCATCAACGCCGTGCTGTGGTATTCGGACCTGCGCGGCTCGACCGGGATCAGCGAGAGCATCGGCCCCGACGAGATCATTCCGTTCCTCAACGACTATGCACAGACGGTGATCGACGCGATCCACCACGCCGGCGGCGATGTGCTGAAACTGATCGGCGACGGCGTGCTGGCGATGTTCTGGGGCGAGGATATGGCGGATGCGCGGCGGGCCGCGCTACGGGCCGAGCACCTGTTCCGCAAGAATGTCGCTGCGCTGAACAAGCGTCGTGCGGCGGAGGGCCGACCGACCACGTCGGCCTATGTCGGCCTGCATGTCGGCGAGGTCTTTTACGGCAATATCGGCAGCGAGGACCGGCTCGATTTCACCGTGGTCGGCCCGACCGTCAACGAGGTCAGCCGCATCGCCTCGATGAGCCACTCGGTCGACCGCGAGCTGCTGGCCTCATCCGAGTTCTATGGTGGCCTCGATGCCGCCGGCCGGCGCTATCTCGTCTCCACCGGCCGCTACGCCCTGCGCGGCATCGGCCGCGCGCAGGATCTCTATACGCTCGATCCGGAGGTCGACGCGAACGAGCCGGTGACGGGGAGCTACGAACGCTACCTGGCGAATTGAACCCGCAACGACGTGGCTAGCATTGCGCCGCCACTTCGTCCCCCACCATGTCCGGCTGCCGGTCCAGCGCCACCGCCGGTGACAGCAGGATCACGAGCGCCTGCAGGCCGAAGACGGCGGCGGCGAGATAGAGGCACGCTTCCGCGCTCCAGAGGCCGCCGACGAGAGCGCCCAGCGCCGAGCCGAGCGGACGGGCGCCATAGCTCATGATGTTGATGGCGGAGACGCGTCCCAGAAGGCGCGGCGGCGTCACCGACTGGCGCAGCGTCGTGGTCGAGATCACCCACAGGATCGGACCGACGCCGAGCAGGAAGAAGCTCAAGGCCGCGAGCCACGGCGAGGGCAGCAGCACCGTCAGCGCCATCACCAATGCGGCGACGAAGCCGGTGACGGGGCCGAGTCCGACCACGGTGCCGAAGGCAATGCGCTGCATCACGCGCGTGGCGAGGAGCGCGCCGATCACCATGCCGACGCCGTACATCGTCAGCACCGCGCCGACACCGGCCGCCGTCAATCCGAGATGGCGCACGGCATAGGGCACGAACACGGCGATCTGCAGGAACCAGCCAGTGTTGAAGATGAACTGGGTGATGAACACCGGCCGCAGCAGCGGATGGTGGAACACGAAGGACGCGCCTTCGCGGATCTCCTGGAGCGGATGGCGTCGCGGCGCCGGCCCGCGCGCGGGCTCGTAGATGCCGGAGAGCAGCACGACGGCGATGGCCGAGAGTGCCGCGGCAAAGCCGAAGGCCGGGCTGGCGCCCCACCATCCCACCAGCGCGCCGCCGAGCGCAGGGCCGCTGGCGAAGGCGATGGTGCGCGCGAGCTCGATCCGCGCATTCGCTGCCGGCAACAGCTCCGAGCTCACCAGCGAGGGCACCAGCGCCGGCGCGGCGACGCTGTAGACGACGGTGCCGCACACGGCAGCGAAGCCGAGCAGGGCCAGCAGCGCCAAGTCGAGGGCCCCCAGCGCCAGCAGGAGCACGATGGCGGCGAGCGCGGCCGCCCGCAACGCCTCGGCGCCCGCCATCAGCCGGCGGCGGGAGATGCGGTCCGCGAGCACGCCGGCGGGAATGGCGAACAGGACGAAGGGCAAGGTGAGCGCAGTCTGGAGCAGGCCGGTCTGACCTTCGGCCACCCCCAGCGTCAGCACGGCGACGATGGGCGCAGCGGCGAGCGCGATCTGCTCGGCCGATTGCGCCGCAAGGTTCGACCAGGCGAGGCGATTGAAGGTGTCAGGGAGGCGAGGGGGCGTTGACATGGCTCATATCCTGCAAAGGCGAATTGGCGCCAATGTTCACCCTGACGACCCCCAGACCCACCCGCTTCCCGACAAGAGGCAAAACCCCCGCGGTCCGCGCCGGAACGGTGCGGCTAGATGCAGTTGCAAATGAGTTGCAATAAGAAAGAATTTGGGTATTGTGCCGGCATGGATGCCCTATCGCCCCACCTGAACCCCGATTCCGCCGGCTGGCGTGCCGACGCGCCCACCACCAAGAGCCTCGCCGAGGTCAATTCCACAGTCGCGATCCCGCGGGGCCACTGGTCCCGACGGCTGCTGGCCTTCGTCGGTCCGGGCTATCTCGTCTCGGTCGGCTACATGGACCCCGGCAATTGGGCGACCGACCTCGCCGGCGGGTCGAAGTTCGGCTACACGCTGCTCTCCGTCATCCTGCTCTCGAACCTGATGGCGATCCTGCTCCAGTCGCTGGCGGCGCGGCTCGGCATCGTCACCGACCGCGACCTCGCGCAGGCCTGCCGGGCGACCTATTCGCCTGCGGTGAACTTCCTGCTCTGGATCGCCTGCGAGGCGGCGATCATCGCCTGCGATCTCGCCGAGGTGATCGGCACTGCGATCGCGCTGAAACTGCTGTTCGGCATTCCCCTGATCGGCGGCGCATTGCTCGCCGCGCTCGACGCCTTCCTGCTGCTGCTCCTGATGAACCGCGGATTCCGTTTCCTGGAAGCCTTCGTCATCGCGCTGCTGGCGGTGATCGCGGTCTGCTTTGCGATCCAGATCGTGGCTGCGGCACCGCCGGTGGCTGAGGTTCTGCGCGGCTTCGTGCCGAAGACCGAGATCTTCACCAATTCCGACATGCTCTACATCGCGATCGGCATCATCGGCGCGACCGTGATGCCGCATAATCTCTACCTGCACTCCTCGATCGTGCAGACGCGTGCCTACGAGCGCAACGACACCGGCCGGCGCGAGGCGATCAAATGGGCGACGACGGATTCCACCATCGCCCTGATGCTGGCGCTGTTCATCAACGCCGCGATCCTCGTCGTCGCCGCTGCGACCTTCCACAAGAGCGGTCATTCCGATGTCGCCGAGATCGGCCAGGCCTTCGAGCTCTTGTCGCCGCTGCTCGGCCTCGGCATCGCCTCGACGCTGTTCGCGGTGGCGCTGCTCGCCTCCGGCCTGAACTCGACAGTGACGGCGACGCTCGCCGGCCAGATCGTGATGGAAGGTTTCCTCGACCTGCGCCTGCCGAGCTGGGCGCGCCGCCTGCTGACGCGCGGCATCGCCATCATTCCCGTGATCATCGTCACGGCGATCTATGGCGAGCGCGGCACGGCGGATCTGCTGGTGTTCAGCCAGGTCGTGCTGTCGATGCAGCTGCCCTTCGCCGTCATCCCGCTGGTCCGCTTCGTCTCCGACCGCCGCAAGATGGGTCAGTTCGCGATACCCAAATCCGTCGCCGCGATCGCCTGGATCGTCGCGGGCGTCATCGTCGTTTTGAATCTGAAGCTGCTCGCCGATACGCTGTTCGGTTGAGTGGGGTGGGTGACGAGTAGCGAATGGAGCGTGCTTCTCCTATTCGCCATTCGCTCCTTCAATCCTGCGGCTCGGATGCCACATCGCCCTGCGCGTCGATGCGCAGCCAGCCTGAGGGGGCGAGGCGCTGCTGCGGCAGGAAGCGGGCCTTGTAGTCCATCTTCTTGGAGCCTTCGATCCAGTAGCCGAGATAGACGTAAGGCAGGCCTTGCCGGCGGGCGCGCGCGATGTGGTCGAGGATCATGAAGGTGCCCATCGAGCGGCCGACCTGGCTCGGCTCGAAGAACGAATAGACCATCGACAGGCCATCGCTGAGCACGTCGGTCAGGGCGACCGCGATCAGTTCCTCGCCGCGGCCGGTGAGGCCGCTGTCGGGGCCGCGCTTGCGGTATTCGATGATGCGGGTCTCGACGTGGCTGTCCTCGACCATCATGGCATAGTCGAGCACGGTCATGTCGGCCATACCGCCGTGGCGGTGGCGGGCGTCGAGATAGGCGCGGAACACCGAATATTGCTCGGAGGTGGGCACCGCACTGCGCTGTTCGCCGATGATATCGGCGTTGCGCGCCATCACCTTCCGGAAGCTGCGGGAGGGCCGGAACTCGTTGGCAATCACCCGGACCGAGACGCAGGCGCGGCACTGGTCGCAGGCCGGCCGGTAGGCGATCGACTGGCTGCGGCGGAAGCCGCCGTGGGTCAGGAGGTCGTTGAGGTCGCCGGCGCGGTCGCCGACGAGGTGCGTGAACACCTTGCGCTCATGCCGGCCGGGCAAATAGGGGCATGGCGAGGGCGCCGTGAGGTAGAATTGGGGGGTGTCGCGCGAGTGCTGGGTCAAGGGACGTCGTGGGCCTCCGAACTGAGCATCAGCATCGCGCTACGAAAGCCCCTGGTCAATCGGTCTGCTCGGCAGGTCAGATCACTCAGCTTAGTCGGTCCTGGTTGATAGGTTCTTGATCAGTACGGTCTTGCCGCTTGAGGCACGGGAGCGCGGACGGAATTGTTGATCACGACCGTGCCCAGCACGAAATCGTGCAGCAGGCGACGGCGGCCGTTGAACAGGCCGACCAGCACCACGAAGGGCGACAGGAACGAGACCGTGATCCAGAACAGCACGGCATGGGTGGCGCCGAGCACGAAGTAGCCGGGCGCGCCGTACCAGGTGCGCAATTCCAGGTCCATGACCCGCATGCCGATCGTCGCCGACGACGGACCGCCGATGCAGGCGCCGTAATAGACGATGGCCCAGATGACGGAGGCCGGCCAGGCGATCCAGAACAGGGCCCAGCCGATGCCGAGGGTGACCACGCCGAACAATGCGATGAAGACGTAGCCGAGGATCACGGGCACCGAGATCACGACCATGTCGATCAGGAACGCGAACACCCGCCGCGTCGCCACGCCGCGGAACAGTTCCGGATGCAGGTAGGGGTCGTAGGCGTGCGGCTGCACCCCGCCGTCATTGCGCCAGACGCCTGAATCACTTGAGTCATACGACATCGTCCGTCCTCCCGGGAGGAAAACCCCTCGTGTCACGACATGGGAGCAGACCATGCCCCTGCCAAGGGCGCGCGGGCGTCAGCAAACCGAAATATTCCGGCGATTCGGGGGCGGGCTGGTGGTCGAAGAGACGCGCTGGCGCGACATCCCGCTGTCGTCCCCGCGAACGCGGGGACCCATAACCCCAGGGAGAGGTTTGACGAAGATCAGCGGTTGATCCTTCGCCGGAACGAACAACGCGCGTCACGGAGAGATCGCGCGGTATGGGTCCCCGCGTTCGCGGGGACGACATTGGAGATGCAGTGGGTGCTACCCCTGCGTCAGTAGCTTCTCCGCTGCCTTCGGCGCGAAATAGCTCAGCACGCCGTCGGCGCCGGCGCGCTTGAAGGCGAGCAGGCTCTCCATCATGGCACGTTCGCCGTCGAGCCAGCCGTTGTTCGCGGCGGCCGCGATCATCGCGTATTCGCCGGAGACCTGGTAGGCGAAAGTCGGCATCGCGAATGTATCCTTCACGCGGCGGACCACGTCGAGATAGGGCATGCCGGGCTTCACCATGACCATGTCGGCGCCCTCGGCGATATCGAGCTCGACCTCGCGCAGCGCCTCGTCGGTATTGGCGCTGTCCATCTGATAGGTGCGCTTGTCGCCGGTCAGCGTCTTGGCCGAGCCGATGGCGTCGCGGAACGGGCCGTAGAAGGCGGAGGCATATTTGGCTGCATAGGCCATGATCTGCACGTCGAGCAGGCCGTTGCGGTCCAGCCCCTCGCGGATGGCGGCGACGCGCCCGTCCATCATGTCGGAGGGCGCGATGATGTCACAGCCGGCCTCGGCCTGCACCAGCGCCTGGCGCACCAGCACCGCCACCGTCTCGTCGTTCAGGATCCTGCCGTCGGAAATTAGGCCGTCATGGCCGTGGCTGGTGAAGGGATCGAGCGCGACGTCGCAGAGGATGCCGATCTCCGGAAACTCCTTCTTGATCGCACGCACCGCCTGGCAGACCAGGTTGTCCGGGTTGGTGGCTTCCGAGCCTTCCTCGTCGCGCAAGGAGGGGTCGGTGTAGGGAAACAGCGCGATGCAGGGAATGGTCAGCTTCATCGCGCGCTCGGCCTCGCGCACGGCCTGGTCGACGCTGAGGCGGTCGACGCCCGGCATCGAGGCGACCTGCTCGCGCTTGTTGTGGCCGTCGATTAGGAACAGCGGCCAGATCAGATCGTCGGTGGTGAGGACGTTCTCTCGCACCATGCGCCGGGCCCACTCGGCCTTGCGGTTGCGGCGCGGACGGACGGTCAGATCGAGGGCATGGGGCACTGCCGTGCTATCCCGGCGCGAAACCTCGCGCAATTCGATCGGACGTCCGTATTTGATCGCCATCACTCTTCCTCCGGCTGGAATTATTCTTATACCAGCTCGCACGGTTCCCGTCACCGCGGCTTGACCTGCCGCAAGGGATGGCAGCCGATTGATTTTGCGGGGCGAAGCAGCCAGAAGGGGCCATGTCCGAGATCTCCACCCGTGATGCGGCCCGCGACGGCGCCCAAGCCAGGGACGCCGCCCGAGACAATGCCAGAGAGAGCGCGTTGTCGGTGGCGGCGATCTCCTCGGAGCGCACCCAGTCCGATGACAATGTCTGGACGCGCCGGCTGGTGCTGTTCCTGAGGGTAATGGCGCTGCTCTCGATCCTGAAGGGTCTCTATCACTGGGCCCAGGTGACGGGGTTCGTCGGCGGCGAGGACGAGGCGTTCGAGAACCAGTCGATGCCCTGGCAGGCCGCGACCGTCTACTTCGCCGTGATCGAGCTCGTGGCCGCGGTCGGCCTCTGGCTCGCCACGCCCTGGGGCGCGGTGGTGTGGCTCACGACCGTGGTGTCGATGGCCGTGATCGAGCTGATGTTCCCCGGAATCTACGGCGGAAGCCTCGTCGTGGTCGGCGTCGAGGTCTTCATGCTAGCCGCCTATCTCGCGCTCGCCTGGATGGCCGCGCGCGAACGGCCGCCGTAGGCGTCGCGTCGCGCGCAAATTCTCTCGTGCCCCGGACGCAATGCAGCGCGGTGCACTTGCGGCGTGATGCGCTGCTGAGCCGGGGCCCATTTCTCCGCGATCTCGCTTGCGACATCCGGATCCCGGCTCTGCACTCCGCTTCGCGGCGCTTGTCCGGGACATGAGAGTGTTGCTCTTGGTTGACCGTTGGTTGCGTAAAATTCGACGTAAGTTTTCGCTAACCAGCCGCTTTCGCCACAGCTCTTACGCGCGCGTTTCGAAACGGGGCGGGGCTGTTCTGGAATGCGACAACAGGGGCGGACGGAGGGTGAACAGGACCTTGCGAAGGTCAACAGAGGGTTGCGAAAAGTGCTTGTGGCACAGGCTTAATCCGCAATTCACTGTCTTAAATTCATGATCTCTTTATTCTCTTATTTAAGCCGATCTTCAAACGCGCCGCTTAAGTTGCACCTATCAGGCGGGACACAAGTTTCGTCGAATAAGTGTCGATAAAAACGACAACAGGGGAAGTGTCATGATGAAAGCCGTCGCAACTGCGGCAGATACCGCAGAGCGCGTCTCCGGCCAGCAGGGTTCGGTGCAGTCGCTCTATCTGGAAGCTTTGACTCTGGTGGAGCGGCTGCATCGCCGGCTCCTCGACGTGATCAAGGATGAATTCGATCGCCGCGGTCGTGCGGACATCAACTCGGTCCAGGCGCTCTTGCTCTACAACATCGGCGACAAGGAGCTGACCGCGGGCGAGCTGCGCACGCGCGGCTACTATCTCGGCTCCAACGTCTCCTACAATCTGAAGAAGCTCGTCGAGCTCGGCTTCCTCGATCATCAGCGCTCGCGCGTCGATCGCCGCTCGGTGCGCATCCGCCTGACCCCGCAGGGCCAGGAAGTCCGCCGCATCGTCGACGCGCTCTACCAGAAGCACGTCAAGACGGTGGAGCAGGTCGGCGGCATCTCCGGCGACGAGTTTGCGACCCTCAACAAGTCGCTGCACCGCCTCGAGCGGTTCTGGACCGACCAGATCCTCTATCGCCTCTGAGTTTTCCGAAGGGATCAAGGCCAAGCCGGCCCGCAACAAGACCGGCAGCCTTCCCGAACGTGCCTGACCTCCCCAAGCGCGCCGGCCCGGATTTTCCGGACCGGTGCGTTTTGTGTTCTCGCACCTGCGAAAAAATGTCCGGCCGTGAGGAACCAGTTCCGGGCTGGGCGCTTATCTCTTTCGGATCGGAGAGATGTCGATGCTGGTCGAGCGCGGGCTTCGGGCGATGAACGTGGAACTCGTCAGCGAGGCCTATGGCATCGCCGCGAATTACCTTCGCCGTTCCGGCGCGATCCCCGACACGCTCGTCACTGACGAACGCCTGCTCGGCCTCATCGTCAAGCTGCTCCAGCAAGGCGAATTCAACAAGATCAGGCTGGCCAACAAGGCGATTGCCCGGTCCAGGCGCAGATCGAGGCCAAGGCGGTTGCCTGATCGAAACTCCCAAAATCGCGACCAACCAGAGGATGCCATGGAAGCTGCCATCGACCGCATCATGCAGACTTATGACCTGCTCGCCAACCGCACCGCCGCGGCCAGCGAGGAAGCCCGGGCCAAGGTCACGAACTATCTCAATACGTTGATGGAAGCCGGCGAGAAGGACCCTCACAGGTTGACGGTTTGCGGCCTGACCTATCTGCGCCAGCTCGACGGCAGCGTGGATCCGGTGAAGGCGGGGTATACGGGGCTGTGAAACGCCGCCGGCCCAAGCCGGTGGCTGTTGGCGGAGATGAGACCCGCAGCGGCCCGTCGGGATAGTGCAGAGGAGTGGTTCCATAGAACCGCTCCCGCGCTCGAAATCTCCAATCCGCCACCACATCTTGCATAAATATCAGGCTCGACCCGCAACTACTTGGCCTGTTGCGGGCGATGTGGTAGATCGCGCTCGCCGCTTCCGATCGCCACACCAGACCCGTCCGTAGCCCGCCAAAAGGCTGCGGCGGTGGAGATATTCGCAAGATGACCGCACCCAAAACCGCCTCCGCGCCCGATTCGTTTTTCACCGCCTCGCTCGAGCAGGCCGATCCGGAAATCGCCGCCGCCATCAAGGGCGAGCTCGGCCGGCAGCGCCATGAAGTCGAGCTGATCGCTTCCGAGAACATCGTCAGCCGGGCCGTGCTGGAAGCGCAGGGTTCGGTGATGACCAACAAATACGCCGAAGGCTATCCGGGCGCGCGCTATTACGGCGGTTGTGAGTGGGTCGACGTCGCCGAGAACCTTGCGATCGATCGCGCCAAGAAGCTGTTCGGCGCCAATTTCGCCAATGTGCAGCCGAACTCCGGCAGCCAGATGAACCAGGCGGTGTTCCTGGCGCTGCTGCAGCCCGGCGATACCTTCATGGGGCTCGATCTCGCGGCCGGCGGCCATCTCACACACGGCTCGCCCGTCAACATGAGCGGCAAGTGGTTCAAGGCCGCGCACTACACCGTGCGCCGCGAGGACCAGATCATCGACATGGATGCGGTGGCCAAGCAGGCCGAGCAGGTCAAGCCGAAGCTGATCATCGCCGGCGGCTCGGCCTATTCGCGCGCCTGGGACTTCAAGCGCTTCCGCGAGATTGCGGACAGCGTCGGTGCGTATCTGCTGGTGGACATGGCGCATTTCGCCGGGCTCGTCGCCGGCGGCGTGCATGCCTCGCCGGTGCCGTACGCGCACGTCACCACGACGACGACGCACAAATCGCTGCGCGGTCCGCGCGGCGGCCTCATGCTGTGGAATGACGAGACGCTGACCAAGAAGCTCAACTCGGCGATCTTCCCGGGCCTGCAGGGCGGTCCCCTGATGCACGTGATTGCGGCCAAGGCGGTCGCCTTCGGCGAGGCGCTGCGCCCGGACTTCAAGGTCTACGCCAAGAACGTCGTCGAGAACGCCAAGGCCCTGGCAGAGACCTTGAAGGGCCACGGTCTTGATATCGTCTCCGGCGGCACCGACAATCATCTGATGCTGGTCGATCTCCGGCCGAAGGGCCTCAAGGGCAACGTCTCGGAGAAGGCGCTGGTCCGCGCGGCCATCACCTGCAACAAGAACGGCATTCCGTTCGACCCGGAATCGCCCTTCGTCACGTCAGGGATTCGGCTCGGCACGCCGGCGGCAACCAGCCGCGGGTTCGGCGTGGCCGAATTCCAGCAGGTCGGCGGCATGATCGCCGAGGTCCTCAATGCGATCGCGCAGTCCTCCGACGGCAAGGCGCCGCTGGTGGAAGCTGCGATCAAGGAACGGGTCAAGGCGCTGACCGACCGGTTCCCGATCTACCAGTAAGGCTAGGCCAAGCGGATGCGCTGCCCGAACTGCAACAGTCTGGATACGCAGGTAAAGGACTCGCGTCCGACCGAGGACTCGTCCGTGATCCGCAGGCGGCGCGTGTGCGTCGCCTGCAATTTCCGCTTCACCACCTTCGAGCGCGTGCAGCTGCGCGAGCTCACGGTGATCAAGCGCAATGGCCGCCGCGTGCCGTTCGACCGTGACAAGCTGATGCGCTCGGTACAGATCTCGTTGCGCAAGCGGCAGGTCGAGCCGGAGCGGGTCGAGAAGATGGTCTCCACCATCGTGCGCGAGCTCGAAACCGGCGGCGAAGCGGAAATCTCCTCGGAGGTGATCGGCGAGACCGTGATGGAGCATCTGCGCACGCTGGATGACGTGGCCTACGTACGCTTCGCCTCGGTCTACCGCAATTTCCGCGAAGCCAAGGATTTCGCCGACGTGCTCGGCGAGCTCTCCGGTGAGGAGGAAGCGCGGCTCGCCGCGATCCGCAAATGATCTTCCGCATCCTGGAAGACCAGTTCGCGCAGAAGGCCCGCGAGGCCAAGGACGCCGATCGCCGATTCATGGAGCTGGCGCTCTCGCTGGGCAAGCGCGGGCAGGGGCGGACCTGGCCCAATCCGGCCGTGGGCGCCGTCATCGTCAAGGACGGTGTCATCGTCGGCCGAGGCTGGACGCAGCCGGGAGGACGGCCGCATGGTGAGCCCGAAGCGCTGCGGCGCGCGGGCGAGGCGGCGCGCGGCGCCACGCTCTATGTCACCTTGGAGCCGTGCTCCCATTTCGGCAAGTCGCCGCCTTGCGCCGATGCGGTGATCGCAGTGGGCATCAAGCGGGTGGTGGCGGCGATCGAGGATCCCAATCCTGAGGTCGCAGGCCAGGGGCATGCGCGTCTGCGCGCTGCCGGCATCAATGTGGATGTGGGTCTTTGCGCGGCGGAGGCCGCCTTCGACCATGCCGGCCATTTCCGCCGCATCAGGGATCACCGCCCGCATGTGATCCTCAAGCTCGCGGTTTCGCCCGACGGCAAGATCGGCGCGGCCGGCGGCGCGCCGCTCGCGATCACGGGTGAAGCCGCGCACGACCGCGTGCATCTTCTCCGCGCGCGCAGTGATGCAATCCTGGTCGGCATCGGAACGGTGCTGGCGGACGATCCGCTCCTCACCTGCCGCCTGCCGGGCATGGCGGCGCGCTCGCCGGTGCGCGTGGTGCTCGATCAGAGCCTGCGCATTCCCGCATCGAGCCAGCTCGTGCGATCCGCGCGCGAAACGCCGCTCTGGGTGGTGGGGTCCGAGCTCGCCGAGGCTGCCGCCGCCATGCGGCTTGGCGCGGCCGGTGCGCAACTCATTCGCGTGTCGCCGGGGGGCGCGTCCGGGCTCGATCTTGCGGCCGCGCTGCGCGCGCTGGCCGAGAAAGGGATCACGCGGCTGATGGTCGAGGGCGGTAGCCGTGTCGCCGCGTCCTTCGTTGCGGCCGATCTCGTGGACGAGATCTGGCTGTTCCGCGGGGCGGAAACGGTGGGCAGCGGCGGCGTCGATGCGCTCGATGCATTGCCCCTGTCGAAAATCACGCAGTCGCCGGCCTACAAGGTTCATGCTAGCGAAACCTTCGGCAAGGATACTCTCACCATCTACGAGCGCGCGTAATGTTCACCGGCATTGTCACCGATATCGGCGAGATCGTCAGCTTCACGCCCACGGCACAGGGGCAGCTGCATCGCCTGCGCATCGCCTGCCGCTACGATCAGGGCACGATTGCCGACGGCGCCTCAATCGCCTGCAACGGCGTCTGCCTGACGGTGGTTGGCTCGGGCGTGGAAGGCGGCAAGGGCTCTGCTCAAAGGACCTGGTTCGACGTCGATACCGCCGCCGAGACGCTGGCGCTGACGACGGCCAAGCACTGGAGGGTGGGGACGAAGCTCAATCTCGAGCGCGCCCTGAAGATCGGCGACGAGCTTGGCGGGCATATCGTCGCCGGACATGCCGACGGCATCGCGACGCTTCTCAGCCGCGAGGATCTGCCCGACATGGCGCGGTTCGTGCTCTCGACGACGCGGGAGCTGGCGCGGTTCATCGCCACCAAGGGCTCGATCACGCTCGATGGCGTGTCGTTGACGGTCAATACGGTCAAGGACGTGAGTTTTGCGGTGCTGATCATCCCGCACACGCTGACGGTCACGACGATCGGCGACTGGAAGGCGGGGGACGAGGTCAATATCGAGGTCGACCTGATGGCCCGCTACGCGGCGCGGCTGACGGAAATGAAGTGACCGGCGAAGCCGGTCACTTCGGGATGGTCCGAAGGACCAGACCACAGGTGCGCAATTGCGCACCGGGCAATCTCGAGATTCCGGGTTCGCTCCGCGCCCCGGAATGACGGTGTCTTTCAACTTGGCTAACCCACCGGCTGCGACTACATAACGCGCCGACGACTGGTAGAACGGATCGAACGATGGCAGACGCGCGGCGCGCACCCCTGAAGGACCAGACCGACATTTCCGGCGCGCGCGCGCTGATTGTCGAGGCGCGGTTCTATGACGATCTCCAGGATGCGCTGCTGGACGGCGCGGTCGCCGAGCTGAAGGCGGCCGGCCTGACGCATGACGTGATCACGGTTCCCGGTGCGCTGGAAATTCCGGCCGCGGTCGCCATCGCGGTCGATGCCGCGGCGGCGAACGGCAAGCCCTACGATGCGGTGATCACGCTTGGCTGCGTGATCCGCGGCGACACCATTCATTTCGAGATCGTGTCGCAGGAATCCTCGCGCGCGCTGATGGACCTCGCAGTGGCGCGAAAGCTGCCGCTCGGCAACGGCATCCTCACCGTCAACACCGAGGCGCAGGCCTGGGCGCGGGCGCGCGCCAGCGAACTCGACAAGGGCGGCGATGCCGCACGCGCCGCGCTGGCGATGCTGCGCATCAAGCGCCGCCTGGCGCAGGCCTGAAGCCATGGCCGACAACACCAGAAAGCCGCCGCTCGGAACCGAGAAGAAAGCGAACCGCCGCGGTGCGGCGCGGCTCGCAGCCGTACAGGCGCTATACCAGATGGATATCGCCGGTGCCGGTATCAACGACATCTTTGCCGAGTTCGAAAGCCATTGGCTCGGCAACGAGGTCGAGGGCGACACTTACCTGCCGGCCGAAGCCGCCTTCTTCCGCGACGTGGTCTCGGGCGTCGTGCGCGACCAGAAGAAGCTCGATCCGCTGATCGACGAGGCGCTGTCGAAGGGCTGGCCCCTGAAGCGGATCGAAGCCATCCTGCGGGCGGTGCTGCGCGCCGGAGCCTATGAGCTCCAGCATCGCAAGGATGTGCCGGGCCGCGTCGTGGTCTCCGAATATGTCGATGTCGCCAATGCCTTCGTCGACCGCGAGGAGACCGGCATGGTGAATGCGGTGCTCGACCAGATCGGCCGCCAGTTTCGCGCCGACGAGTTCGGGCGAGGGTAGGTCACACATTCCGCTGTCATCACCCGCGAAAGCGGGTGATCCAGTACGTCGCGGCAGCGGTTATTGATATCGGGCGTCTCGGCGTGCTGGATCGCCCGGTCCTGGTGCGCAATTGCGCACTGGCCGGCGACGACAGCGGAGTGTAGGGCTGACATCGATGGCAAACCCGCAAAATCCCTCCGCCGAAGACGCCCTCATCGCGCGCTACTTCAAGCCGCTGGCGACCGACCCCGGCGCGTTCGGTCTGGTCGATGATGCCGCGGTTCTGTCCTCATCCGGCGACGACATCGTCGTCACCACCGATGCCGTCGTCGAGGGCGTGCATTATCTTGCCGACGATCCGCCCGAGACCATCGCGCGCAAGGCGCTGCGGGTGAACCTGTCCGATCTCGCTGCCAAGGGCGCGCTGCCAGCCGGCTTCGTGCTGACGCTGGCGCTGCGCAGCCAAGAGGATGCCTGGCTCCGTCCGTTTGCGGACGCTCTGGGCGAGGACGCAAAGAATTTCGCTTGTCCTCTGCTCGGCGGCGACACGGTGTCGACGCCGGGCCCGCAGATGATCTCGATCACGGCCTTCGGCCGTGTGCCGCGGGGGCGGATGATCGGCCGTACCGGCGCAAGGCCGGGCGACCGCATCCTGGTGACGGGCACGATCGGCGATGCCGCGCTCGGCCTCGATGTGCTCAAAGGTGGCGCCGCCGCCGGGGCCCTGATATCCGATCCTGCCGAACGGGATTTTCTGGTCTCACGCTATCGGGTGCCGCAGCCGCGCAACGTGCTGGCGCGGGCGGTGCGCGATCATGCGACCGCTGCAATGGACGTCTCCGACGGTCTCGCTGGCGATCTGGCCAAGCTCTGTGCAGCGTCCGGTGTCTCGGCTTCGGTCGACGTGGCAAGCGTGCCGCTTTCGGCCGCGGCGGCCGGCCTGCTCGCAAACAATGTCGTTTGCGTCGAGACGCTGCTTGCGGGGGGCGATGACTACGAGGTGCTGTGCACCGTTCCGCCGGCGCAAAGCGAGGCGCTGATGGCCGCTGGGCGGGCCAGGGGCGTTGCGGTGACTGCGATCGGCAAGATCGTGCAGGGTCATGAGCGGCCGCGCTTCCTGGATGGGCAGGGCCAGGAACTGCTCTTGACGCGGCTGTCCTACAGCCACTTCTAGGAATTGCTCCAAACCGGCATCTTAGCCCGTCCTATTCGTGAGAGTGCGGCTTTTGGGCCCGATTGATGCGGCCGCACATCTTGTCTGACGAGGCGCACAGGATTGCCTTCGGCTTTTCGCCGCCTGACGACCGGTACTTTGCAACGCGCTTGAGGGATGGGTTGGGCGAACGGGGGCGGACGCCCCGCCGGTCAAGGACCGAGCGGCAGCAGCGCGCCGGGCAAGCCGCAGATCAGGTCGGCTTCGGGACATGCCGCGGCAAACGCAAGGCGAATGCGGCTCGTCCCCGCGGGTCACTTCAAATTCCTCCGGGTGTGGTCAGTCAAATTCCTCCACCCGCGAGGCAGGACAAGGGACTGTTAGTTTGAGTTTGTTTCCCGGGCAAGAGCTTCAGCGGCTTCTTTGAGCCGATAGCTGCGTCCGTCGAACTCAAGCAGATGGCAATGATGCATAAGGCGATCGAGGATCGTCGTGCTCATAGTGTTGTCCCCAAGGTATGCCCCCCAATCCTGCACGACGCGATTGGAGGTGACGATGACGCTGCGGCGCAGTTTGTAACGCTGATGGATCAGGGTCTGCAGCAAAGTGCCGGCGTCGTCGGGGATGGCGCGTGCGAGGAATAGATCGTCCAGCACGAGGAGATCGCAGTCGATGATGGTTCGCAGCCGGACCTCGCGTTGTGCCGGAGAGTTCAGGGCGTAGCGGTGGAAGAAGTCGTCGGTCTCAAGATACTGGACCTTGTGGCTTTGCAGGATCGCCTGATAGGCAATCGCCTTGGCGATGTGCGACTTCCCGGTGCCAGGTTTGCCAACAAGCAGAGCGTTCTCGCCAGCGGCAATGAACGCCAGGGTGTGGAGCTGGAAGCAGGTCTGACGTGGCAGTTTGGGATTGAAGGACCAGTCGAACTCGGCGAGCGTCAGCTTTTCGTCGAGCCCGGATTGCTGGTATCGCCGCTCGATAAGACGGGACTGACGACGGTCCAGTTCATCCTGCAGGATAAGGGAGAAGGTCTCGAGGAAGGGCTGGTTGGCGCCCTGCGCCTGGAGCACGCGCGTCTGCAGCGTGTCGCGGACACCCGACAGGCGCAGCTGTCGTAGGCAACGCTCAATTTCCGGCATGGTCATCATGTGGCTAGGTCTCCAGTTTAAGGTGAGAAGGTGCAGCGGGAGCGCTCGTGGCGCCGGAGTTGGCCGGGGTTGCGCAGGCGACACGAGCGCGGATTGCCGTGGCGTGATCGTCGTGAGCCTCGGCCTGCCGACCATTGTCGTCGGCGTCGCGCCGCACAGCGCGGCTGAAGAGGTCGCCGTATTCCGCGGGGGTACGGATCAGCGGATGATCCTGGGTGAGCGGCGATGCCGGCTGTGGCGTCACTCCAACCTGCTCGATCGCCTGTTCGAACAACCGCTCGACGGTCGCACGCACGTGCTTGTAGCGGTAGATGCGGTTGTCGATGGCGTGCGCGCAGGCCTGCTCGACCAGCCGCGCCGGATACTTCCGGCCCAGCCCGACAATGCCCCACATCGCGCGCTGTCCGGGGCGCCCTTCGGTGTCGAACACCTGCTGGCACAAGGCCCTGGTCTGCGGTCCGATGCGCTCGGCGCTCGCCAGCAGCACGGCGGTTTGCCGCGACGGGTTGAACGGCCGTTCGCTGGTCGGCAGGACGACAGAACCGGGGTGCGCCATCCGGGAATGAACACGCAGCAGCGCACGGGTGTGGCGATCACGGATCTCGATCGTGGTGGTGTAGATGCGCACGACGACCTGGCTGCCGATCGGCGCGGGCCGCGCGGCGTAATAGCTGTTGTCGACGCGTACGGTGGTGTCGTCGCAGACAGTCCGGACGACTTCGGTGAAGATGCGGAAGGGAGCGACAGGCAGCGGCCGCAGGGTGCGGCTTCTCTTCCTGGAACATCGCCTCGACCTGACGGCGCGTGCTGCCGTGGATGCGTTTGGAAGCCCAGTTCTCCTCCCAGTGCCTCAAGAACTCGTTTTGCGCCTCCAGCGTCTCGAAGCGCCGTCCGGCCAGCGCAGTGCCCTGGGTATGTTGAATCGCATTCTCGACGCATCCTTTCCGATTTGGATCGGCCACGCGCGCGGGATCGGCGACCACGGCGTAATGAGCCAGCATCGCGCTGTAAATCGGGTTGAGCTGGGGCTCGTACAAATCCGGCTTGAGGACGCCTTCCTTCAGGTTGTCGAGCACGACATAGCTGGGGACCCCGCCAAAATACCGGAACGCCTCTTCGTGGAGCTGCGCCCAGACTTGTTGGCTGGACTTCCAGACTACCCGCCGGAAGCTGCGCCGCGAGTAGCGTAGCGTCATCACGAACAGGCGGGGACGACGGTACCGCCCGCTCTTCGGATCAACCGTCGGCGCGCCCTCGCCATAGTCGACCTGAGCTTCCTCGCCGGGGAGGAACTCAAGACGATCAAACTGCTCAGGATCAGCGTGCCGCAACCGGCGCACAAACCGCTTGACACTCTGGTAGCTGGACGGAAAGCCAAATTGATCAACCAGGTCCTGGTAAATCGCCTGCGCGTTCCGCTTCAGCCGGACCTGTTCTTCGATCCACGTCCGATGCGCTTCGCAAGCCGAACGGGCCAGGCTGCTGGTGACCGTCGCTTCCGATGTCCCAAAAGCCGGTGGTCGGGGTGGAGGAATTTGGCCGTCCGCGCTCACCGAGCCGGTGGTCACTTCCCCGGGGGAATTTGCCTCCGCACCGGCCCGCAGCGCCTGATAACGCCGGATCGTCTTGCGATCGACACCCGTCAGCCGGTGAATCTCGCGCTGGCTGGTGTTGCGATCAAGTAATGTAAGTACGGTGCTTTGCAGATGTCGCTTCAAGACGTTCAACTCCCCGGCCCCTTGCTGGCTAAAGGGGTCGAACATAAACGTCCTGCCTGACCGGCTACTGCTGTTCAGCGGCGCTGACGGCGATCATCAGGTGGGGGAGTTTCAAGTGACCATACCCGGGGGATTTTGACCGACCCACGGGGTCGTGGTCTCGACGACACGGGCGGCGATTTTCAAGAGCCGAAGACGCAGCGTCGCGAACTCGGCAGCGGCCAATTCCCGGGCTTTGGGAATGGCGTCGCGCACGGTCAGCATCAGCCAATAAGCGGCCGTATGGAGCACGAGACGGACCTGGTTGGCGAGCGCCGAACGGCAGCTGGTGCGATCGGAGGCGAGCTGCGTCTTATGCAGCTTGATCAGATTCTCGGCTTGGCCGCGCGCGCAATACAGGCTGTCGTAGATCCACTCGGCCGAGCCGACATCGAGGCTGGTGACGACGAAGCGGATGTCGAGGCCGAGCATCGTCGCCTCAATACGGGCGACAGTGCGCCGTTCGCGATCCCAGGACTTTGCCTTGTGGCGCGTCTCGGTATAGCCACGCAGAACCGGCAGGTTCTCGATGGCGCGTCGCGTGCGGATGTCGTCGGCGACCTCGTCGACTTTTCTGGCGAGAGGCTTGGTGCCGGACAGACCGAAGATGTAGTCGATGCCGTTGGTCTCGCACCACGCCATTGCCTCCGGCCGGGCATAGTGCCCGTCGCCACGGAACGTAATTTGCGTGTTGTGCCATCGCGTCCGGATATGCCGTACCAGGCGGCGCAGATGGGCACGCACCTCGACGCCGCCCGGCGTCTTGCCGGGCCGCAGCACGACGGCCACGGGCCGGCTCTTCTCCGTGTCGTAGACGTGGATCGGCAGGAAGCAGCGTTCGTCATAATGAGCGTTGAACAGCGAGAGCTGCTGATGGCCGTGGACGACGTCGCAGGTATCATCGATGTCGAGCGTGACGGATGCCGGCTCGCGCGGGTAGCTATCCATCCATGCGTCGACCAAAGTGTAGGTCAGCCGGATCACGTCGCGCAGGCGCGGAGCATTCTCCAGCCGCGACAGCGTCGGCTGGGAACACAAATCCCGGCCCGTGTCCGGTAGGCGACCGCAGGCCAGCTTGAATGCCGGATCGGACCTCAGATGATCGAGGTCGTCGGCGTCCTCGTAGCCGCAGCAGATCGCGAACATGCGAGCGCGGAACATATCGACCAGGCTGTGCACGACCCGCGTCGGATCGCGCCGATCCGGGAACACCCGGGCCAGATTGTTGGCCAAACCGAGACGCCGCTCGGCCATCGCCAGAAGCATCACGCCCCCGTTCGAGGTTAGGCGCCCACCATCGAAGGCAGCTGTGACTTTCTTGGCGTGAACGGCTGGAAACGAGAAGGGCGGAATCGTATCGTCGGTCATGGCGGGCGTGGCGTTCGCGGTTGGAGGTGATGGGGTTGGCTTCGCAACCGAATCCTACGCCGCATCAGCGCTTTACCCCTCAGGCGCACTCTTACGAATAAGACGGGTTAAGTTGAAGAAAGATTGAGTGACTCCCGATCATTTCTGTGCCGAAACGTGGAGTCGCGGTCGTGCCGCGTCCAAAGAAACCGGCGCGAGCGGCCTATTAGACGCGGTAGGTGCTCAGCCTCCGAAACGAGACTATCAAGCATGAAGAGATCGAGCGCGAGGCAGAGGTTTTATTTGTGTTGAATTCTTGCTTCTCGATAGTGGTCTGAAATCGTATCATCGGTCATGGCGGGCGTGGCGTTCGCGGTTGAAGGTGATGGGGTGGCTTCGCAACCGAATCCTACGCCGCATCAGCGCTTTACACCACGCTCGCCAGCCTCTCAGGCGCCCTCTCGCGAATAAGACGGGTTAGTTCTCAGCACTTGGTCCTAAATACCTGCCGAGATCGGCGCTTTCGGCCTTATCCGGCGTTGCACCCTCTATTTGATTTTGGCAAGCTCGCGACCGACTGAGGCCGCCCCTTTTGGGCAAGGGGCGGCCTTGTTCGAAATCAAGGCGCCGCACCGCACGACGGACAACAAAAGGCGCCGGGGGTACATCAAGGATCTGAGGCAAAAATCACATGACAGCATTATGGTTGATAGTGCTCTGCGGAGTGCTTTCCGTCGTCTACGCGATTTGGGCGACGTCTTCGGTGTTGAGCGCGGATGCGGGGTCGCCGCGCATGCAGGAGATCGCAGGAGCCGTGCGCGAAGGCGCACAGGCCTACCTGCGGCGCCAGTACACCACGATCGGTCTCGTCGGCATCGTCATCTTCGTGCTGCTTGTCTATTTCCTCGGGCTCTATGTCGCGATCGGTTTTGCCATCGGCGCGATCCTGTCCGGCGCTGCCGGCTTCATCGGCATGAACGTCTCGGTCCGCGCCAATGTGCGTACCGCCCAGGCCGCGACGACGTCGCTTGCCGGCGGGCTCGAGCTCGCCTTCAAGGCGGGAGCGATCACCGGAATGCTGGTGGCGGGTCTCGCGCTGCTGGGTGTGACCCTCTATTTCGGCTTTTTGGTCCACTCGCTGAAGCTCGCGCCCGATAGCCGCGTCGTGGTCGATGCCCTGGTGGCGCTGGGCTTCGGCGCCTCCCTGATTTCGATCTTCGCCCGTCTCGGCGGCGGCATCTTCACCAAGGGTGCGGATGTCGGCGGCGACCTCGTCGGCAAGGTCGAGGCCGGAATTCCCGAGGACGATCCGCGCAACCCGGCGACCATCGCCGACAATGTCGGCGACAATGTCGGCGACTGCGCCGGCATGGCCGCGGACCTGTTCGAGACCTATGCGGTGACCGCGGTCGCCACCATGGTCCTGGCGGCGATCTTCTTCGCCAAGACGACGATCCTCTCCAACATGATGACGCTGCCGCTCGCGATCGGCGGCATCTGCATCATCACCTCGATCATCGGCACCTTCTTCGTCAAGCTCGGGCCGAGCCAGTCGATCATGGGCGCGCTCTACAAGGGCCTGATCGCGACCGGCATCCTGTCCCTGATCGGCATCGCGCTGGTGATCTACTACCTGATCGGCTTCGGCAAGCTCGAGGGCGTCGATTACACCGGCATGGCGCTGTTCGAATGCGGCGTGGTCGGCCTCGTCGTCACCGCGCTGATCATCTGGATCACCGAATATTACACGGGCACCGACTACCGTCCGGTGAAGTCGATCGCCCAGGCCTCGGTGACCGGTCACGGCACCAACGTGATCCAGGGCCTTGCGATCTCGATGGAAGCGACCGCGCTGCCCGCGATCGTGATCATCGCCGGCATCCTGGTCACCCACAGCCTCGCCGGCCTGTTCGGCATCGCGATCGCGACCGCCACCATGCTGGCGCTGGCCGGCATGATCGTCGCGCTCGACGCCTTCGGCCCCGTCACCGACAACGCCGGCGGCATCGCCGAGATGGCGGGCCTGCCGAAGGAGGTGCGCAAATCGACCGACGCGCTCGACGCGGTCGGCAACACCACCAAGGCGGTGACCAAGGGCTACGCGATCGGCTCCGCCGGTCTCGGCGCCCTGGTGCTGTTCGCGGCCTACAACCAGGACCTCAAGTTCTTCGTTGCCGGCTCCGCGCAGCATCCCTACTTCGCCGGCGTCAATCCGGACTTCTCGCTCAACAACCCCTACGTCGTGGTGGGCCTGCTGTTCGGCGGCCTCTTGCCGTATCTGTTCGGCGCGATGGGCATGACGGCCGTGGGCCGTGCGGCAAGCGCGATCGTCGAGGAGGTTCGACGCCAGTTCCGCGAGAAGCCGGGCATCATGCAGGGCACCGACAAGCCTGACTACGGCAAGGCGGTCGACCTGCTGACCAAGGCGGCGATCAAGGAGATGATCATCCCCTCGCTGCTGCCCGTGCTGTCACCGATCTTCGTCTACTTCGTGATCTACGCGATCGCGGGCGGCGGCGCGGCCGGCAAGTCGGCGGCGTTCTCGGCCGTGGGCGCGATGCTGCTCGGCGTGATCGTGACGGGCCTGTTCGTCGCGATCTCGATGACCTCGGGCGGCGGCGCCTGGGACAACGCCAAGAAGTACATCGAGGACGGTCATTTCGGCGGCAAGGGCAGTGATGCCCACAAGGCCGCCGTGACCGGCGACACCGTCGGCGATCCCTACAAGGACACGGCGGGCCCCGCGGTGAACCCGATGATCAAGATCACCAACATCGTGGCCCTCCTGCTGCTGGCGATCCTGGCGCACTGAGCCGCGTCACAAATTTGCACGACAAACCCCCGCGGTGCGAGCCGCGGGGGGTTTTGGTTCACGATATCGTTCCTTCGCAGGTGCTTTGTCGCAGCGGAACTGTGACGTCAATTACAAAGTGTCTTCCCTCCGGGGACTACCGTGCAGCTGCTGTCTCGCCCACTGGAGGGAAGAATGACGCAAGCTGTAAACCTGAACCCAAGACACGGGAAAGCCGGACGCCAGCCAACCAGGGCCGGTTTGAAACCGCCCAGCGCCAATGCAGATCCCGGCTTGTTCGGCCGGATGTTTGACCTGCCGGCCTTTACGGCGCCCGAGGCTGCGCTGCAGGCGCTTGCCGCCGCGATGAAGGACGCCGCTCCGGACGATGTGACCGGTGACAACTCCAACATTCCGTCGGGCTTTACCTATCTCGGCCAATTCGTCGATCACGACATCACGCTTGATCTCACGTCGCTTGCCGAGAAGCAGGAGGAGAGCTGGCCCCGCAAATTCGGACAGTAGCTTGAGTGGATTTTCTGCCTGACAGCGGCGAGGATTCTTGCTGCGAATCAGGAGCGAAGATGACGAAGAAGAGCCGCCGGACGCATTCTCCGGCATTCAAGGCGAAGGTTGCTTTGGCTGCGGTCAAAGGCGACAAGACACTGGCGGAGCTGGCGCAACTGTTTGATGTTCATCCGAACCAGATCACGATCTGGAAAAACCAGCTCCTGGAAGGCGCCGCCGGCGTGTTTGGGCATGACAAGACATCGGCCGAGACGCCGGTCGATTTGAAGGCGTTACATGCCAAGATCGGCGAGCTGGCGTTGGAAAACGATTTTTTGTCCGGCGCGCTCACCAAGGCGGGCCTGCTGAGCGCAAAGCGATGATCGACCGCGATCATGATCTTTCTATCGTGCGCCAGGCGAAGGTCCTGAAGCTGGCTCGCAGCACGGTCTACTATGAACCTCGGCCAGTTTCGGCCGAGGACCTTGCCTTGATGCGTCGGCTCGATGAGCTGCATCTCGATTATCCCTTCGCGGGAGCGCGTATGCTGCGATCGTTGCTGCGGCGGGAGGGCGTATACGCCGGTCGCCGCCACATCGCGACGCTGATGAAGCGCATGGGGATCGAGGCGGTCTATCGTCGCCCGAACACGAGCAAGCCGGCTCCGGGTCACAAGATCTACCCGTACCTGTTGCGCGGATTGAAGATCGAGCGGCCCGACCATGCGTGGGCAATGGACATCACCTACATTCCGATGCGGCGTGGCTTCGTCTATCTCGCGGCGGTCGTCGATGTGTTCAGCCGACGGGTCCTGGCCCATCGCGTCTCGATCACAATGGAGGCGGCCTTCTGCGTCGAAGCGGTCCAGGAGGCGTTGGCGAAGCACGGCAGGCCCGAGATTTTCAACACGGATCAGGGCAGCCAGTTCACCAGCCTCGAGTTCACCGATGTGCTGCTGGACGCGAAGATCGCCATCAGCATGGACGGCAAGGGCGCCTGGCGCGACAACGTGTTTGTCGAGCGGCTCTGGCGCACGGTCAAATACGAAGAAGTATATCTCCGCGCCTACGACAGCGTGTCCGAGGCGCGAGCGTCAATTGCCAAGTATCTGGCCTTCTACAATCAGGGACGCCCTCACTCGAGCCTTGACGGGCGCACGCCCGACGAGGCTTACTTCGGCACGCAAGCTATGGTGATGGCCGCATGACCGTCGCCGACGGTTTTGTCGTCGCTCTGGTCGGGCTACGCCCTCCCGACGCAACGACAAAACCGTAAAGCCCCGCGTTCAGCATAACCCGGCAGGAATCCACTTAAATCCAGCGGGGCGCTGTCCAAACAACCGGGGCCAGCTCTCTGGCTGCGTGTTGGACGCATTTTTTTCCGCGCGAGCCGTTATCGACTCCGCGCGAAAGCGCTCTGGAGTCTCAGTTGAAGCTGAGCAGCTTGAATAGCGGTGTGAGGTAGCTCATCTCCTGGCCCGACGTCGGCGTCGTACGGCTGATGAAGTCGAAGATCTTGCCGTCCTGCAGGCCGTAATTCGCAAGCCGGCGCACGCGCCGGTTCTTGTCGAAATAGATGGCGATGACGCGCTGGTCGACCACCTTCTGGTTCATGAAGGCGACCGGGCGCTCGGAGCGTTGCGAGATGTAGTAAAAGACCTCACCGTCGAGGGTCGCGACCGTGGAGGGGGTGCCCATCACGATCAGCACCTGGTCCTGGCTTGCGCCGATCGGAATCTGCTCGAGCGCGCCGGGCGGCAGGATGTAACCCTTCTGGAACTGCTCGCCCGTGCAGCCCGCAAGAGCCGCGCCGACCACGGTCGCGGCAGCGAGCATGCGCAAGCCGCGCCAGCATGCGTGGAGGCCTCGCCGCTGGTTCGCGCGCAGGCTGGTCTGGTTCGTTGTCGTCATAGCGGAACTGATTCCGTCCCCTTGCGTCGCGCGAGGCGCTGAAGTACCGGGCGGAGGCTCTGAATGCAACACGCGCGCGCCCGCTTGCGGAAACCACAATGCTTTGGCCGTTCAATCACTTCAGGAAACCCCGACTAACCCCGCCGGGCACCATTGAAGCCATCTATGGCATGATCGTGACGCAGGCGCGAGAACCCATATTTTACCGTGACTTGGGCGTGCCCGATACGGTTAACGGGCGTTTCGACCTGTTGCTGCTGCATCTCTGGCTGCTGCTGCGCCGCCTGCGCGCGGTCCAAGGCGGCACTGGAGGCGCCACGGAGCTGTCCCAGGCGCTGTTCGACCGCTTCTGCGAGGACATGGACGACAATCTGCGCGAGATGGGGGTGGGCGACCAGACCGTGCCGAAGCGGATGCGGGCCTTCGGCGAGGCGTTCTACGGTCGCGTCCAGGCCTATGACCAGGCCATGGAAGGCGGCGGCGAGGCGCTGGCATCGGCGATCTGCAAGAATATCTTGAATGGGACCGGCTTCGGCCAGGCGCAGCAGCTCGCGGCCTATGCCCGGGCCAGTGAGGCCGAGCTTGGCCGGACCGACGAGGCCGCGCTGCTGCGCGCCTCCTTCAAGTTTCCTCCAGCACTCCCCGAGGATGTCACGCCATGAGCCGACCGAATGCCGGATCCGAGCCCGATCCCTGGCGGGCGCCCGTCATCGTTGCGCAGATTCCCGAAGCAGGCCTGCATCGCGAGCTCGAGGCCTCAGCGGCCGAGCGGCAGGCCATGGCGGAGCTCGCGGGCGTGCGTGAGATCCTGTCCGCGCATGCCAGCTTCGATGTCGTGCCGAAAAGCGGTGGGAGGGTCCAGGTCACGGGACTTGTTCGCGGCCGGATCGGCCAGACCTGCGTCGTCACGCTGGATCCGATCGAGAGCGAGATCGAGGAGGAGGTCGACCTGATGTTCGCCCCCGAGGCAGAGGCACGGCGCCTGGCCGATCTGATCGAGGAGGGGCAGGACGACGACGGGCCGTCCGAGGTTGCCGATCCTCCCGAGCCGATCGCCGGTGGCATCATCGACCTCGGCCGGCTCGCCACCGACGCCCTGTTCCTGGCGATCGATCCCTATCCGCGCAAGGAAGGGGCCGTGTTCGAGGCGGAGGTCACCGCGCCCGATCCCGAGGACCATCCTTTCGCGGTGCTGAAGGCGCTTCACGACAAGAAGAAGGGCCAATAGGGCATTGTGCGCTCGCTCCCGCCTTGCGAGGGGATATGAGGCATTTTCCTTGTTGGTTTGAAAGAAGCATTTATCCTTCTGATTTCAATGTATTTCCTGCTAGATTCGGGGTTCGCGGCCGCATCGCCCCCAATGCAAAAGGCTGGGGGCAAGAGGTTGTTTCGGGGTAACAAAACGCTATTGTCGCGCCCCGGTCCGGGTGCGGCGTGGCGCTTGGCCGATCGCCATGTCCGTGGCGAACCCATTTTGCGGCCCCGCTAGCTCAACACCGCACCAGACCAGGTTTCCAGGACTTTTATGCCAAGCAAGGTTCGCATCGCGCTGGACGCCATGGGGGGCGATGTCGGCCCCGCCGTGGTCATTCCGGGCGCCGCCATCTCGCTAGGCAGGCATCGCGATACCGAGTTCCTGCTGGTCGGCGACCGCGCCAGGATCGAGCCGGAGCTCGACAAGCACCCGAAGCTGAGAGCCGCCTCCAGGATTGTCCATACCGACGTCGCCGTCAGCATGGAGGACAAGCCGAGCCAGGCGCTGCGGCGCGGCCGCAGGACCTCCTCGATGTGGCTCGCGATCGATGCGGTCAAGAAGGGCGAGGCGGATGTCGCGATCTCCGCCGGCAATACCGGCGCGCTGATGGCGATGGCGCGCTTCCACCTGCGGACGCTGCCGGGCATCGACCGCCCGGCCATCTCCGCGATATGGCCGACCATGCGCGGCGAATCCGTCGTGCTCGACCTCGGCGCCACCCTCGGCGGCGATGCGCACCATCTGGTGTCGATGGCGGTCATGGGCGCAGCCAAGGCGAGCGTGCTGTTCAACAAGAAGCGACCGACGGTCGGGCTGCTCAACATCGGCGCCGAAGAGATCAAGGGACACGAGGAGATCCGCGAGGCCAGCGAGATCCTGCGGGCCAGGAACCTGCCGGAGCTCGACTATATCGGCTTCGTCGAGGGCGACGGCATCGGCAAGGGGCTGGCCGACGTGATCGTGACCGAGGGCTTCAGCGGCAACATCGCGCTCAAGGCTGCCGAGGGAACCGCGCGCCAGATGGCGGAATTGCTCCGTAACGAGATGCAGCGGAGCTGGCTCTCCAAGCTCGGCTATGTCTTCGCGCGCAGCGCCTTCCAGGCCCTGCGCGACAAGATGGACCCCAACAAGTCCAATGGCGGCGTGCTGCTGGGACTGAGGGGGGTGGTGGTCAAGAGCCATGGCGGAACCAACGCCGAAGGCTTTGCCTATGCGATCGATGTTGGCTATGAGATGGCTCACTACGATCTCCTGAACAAGATCAATCAGATGCTCAACCGCGAGGGTGGTGCACTCAGTTTCGTGCAGCCCGCGCCGGAGGATGTTTCGTGACTCAAATTCGTTCGGTCGTGCTTGGCTGCGGCTCGTATCTGCCGGAGCAGGTGGTGACCAACGCCCAATTGGCGGCCCGCATCGACACCTCCGACGAGTGGATCGTTCAGCGCACGGGCATTCGCGAGCGGCACATCGCGGCCGAGGGCGAGTTCACCTCGCACCTGGCGATCAAGGCGGCGCAGGCCGCGCTCAGCGATGCCGGCATGGACGCGCAGTCGATCGACCTCATCGTGCTGGCGACCTCGACCCCGGACAACACCTTCCCCGCGACGGCTGTCGCCGTGCAGCACGGGCTCGGCATCAATCATGGTGCGGCCTTCGACCTCCAGGCGGTGTGCTCAGGCTTCGTGTTCGCGCTTGCCACCGCCGACAATTTCCTGCGCACCGGCGCCTTCAAGCGCGCGCTGGTGATCGGCGCCGAGACCTTCTCGCGCATCCTAGACTGGAACGACCGCGGCACCTGCGTGCTGTTCGGCGACGGCGCCGGGGCGGTGGTGCTGGAGGCGCAGGAGCAGCCAGGCAATGCCGCGACCGATCGCGGCATCGTGACCACGCATCTGCGCTCCGACGGCCGGCACAAGGCAAAGCTGTTCGTCGACGGCGGCCCGTCCTCGACCCAGACCGTCGGCCACCTGCGCATGGAAGGCCGCGAGGTCTTCAAGCATGCGGTCGGCATGATCACCGACGTCATCGTCGACGCCTTCGAGGCGACCGGGCTCAATGCCGAAAGCATCGACTGGTTCGTGCCGCACCAGGCCAACAAGCGAATCATCGACGCTTCCGCCCACAAGCTTCACATCGCGCCGGAAAAGGTGGTGCTGACGGTGGACCGTCACGGCAACACCTCCGCCGCATCGATCCCGCTGGCGCTGGCGGTGGCGCGCAAGGACGGCCGCATCAAGAAGGGTGACCTGATTCTCCTGGAGGCGATGGGCGGCGGCTTCACCTGGGGCTCCGCGCTGCTGCGCTGGTAAGCCACAGTCGATAAAATTTTGCCGGAATTCGCGCCGATAATCGATGCGTATGCATTGATGAGCGCTGTTGACCGCCGTATCGTAACCTCATAATTTCAGACAACAATTGTTCGCCGTGATGTGGGGCAGGGCGATGACCGATCAAAGTAAAACCGTAACGCGAGTTGATCTGTGCGAAGCCGTCTACCAGAAGGTCGGGCTGTCGCGCACGGAATCGTCCGCTTTTGTGGAACTCGTGCTGAAGGAGATCACCGATTGCCTCGAAAAGGGCGAGACGGTGAAATTGTCCTCCTTCGGCTCCTTCATGGTCCGAAAGAAGGGCCAGCGCATCGGCCGTAATCCGAAGACCGGTACCGAGGTGCCGATCTCGCCGCGCCGGGTCATGGTGTTCAAGCCGTCGGCGATCCTGAAGCAGCGGATCAACGGCCAGCACCGCGCCAATGGCGATGCCACCAGCAAGGCTCAACAAGAGGCGTAACCCTTTCGCAAAGGATTTGGCATTTGGACAAGGCGCCGGATGCGTTCCGAACCATCAGCGAAGTAGCACAGGAACTCGACATTCCGCAGCACGTGCTGCGGTTCTGGGAGACCCGGTTCTCCCAGATCAAGCCGATGAAGCGCAGCGGTGGCCGCCGCTATTACCGCCCCGACGACGTCGACCTGCTCAAGGGCATCCGCCGGCTGCTCTATGGGGAGGGCTATACCATCCGCGGTGTGCAGCGGATCCTGAAGGAGCACGGCGTCAAATCGGTGCAGGGCCTCGCCGACAGCGCGGCCGCGGTCTCGTTCGGGGCCATCGAGGACGCCATCGGCGCGAGCCTGATCGAGCCCGAGGCACCCATCAAGGGCGTCACCGACACCGACGATGACGACTACCAGGGCGACGAAGAGGAAGGCATCGACTTCCGCTTCAGCGAGATCGACGACGAGGAGATCCTCACCACCTTCCGCAAGGGCGGCGCCGCAGCCGCGCCCGCCGGCCCCAGCGCGCTGGACCGGGAGCGCCTCGGCCGGGCCCTCGCCGACCTCGTCGCCTGCCGGGAGATGCTGGATCAGGCGCTGAAGGACGGGTAGCGGCGGTGGTCCAAACCGGCTTGCCGGCAGTTCCGCGTGCTTTGGGCGGATACACCAAAATGCTGCGGCCTCGCCTTGCGCAAAGCGGCGATCCTAGCTAATGGAACGTCGTTCGGAGCGTGGCGCAGCCCGGTTAGCGCACTAGTCTGGGAGACTAGGGGTCGGAGGTTCAAATCCTCTCGCTCCGACCAAATTCCCCAATTTTTTCAAATCGCTTTTACGGCGGCCGGTTTACCCCGACCGCCCCTTTTACAGTTGGTTTACAGATTTCGTTCTCGCGGCGTTCTGTTGAACAATGAGGATAGTACAACTAATTCCCGCGCCTGGTCCTTGAAGGTGTCTTGAATGGATATAACCTCCTCGGGTTTCTACTTCCCGGGGAGAGGGCAATTGGACAAGGTCACAGAGGGGTTCTTAACCGAGTTTAGCGGACAATTCGGCATTGAGAACTTGGCCGAGAAGGACCGGTTTGAGCATCTTGCGGCGTGGCTGACGGTCCGTCGTCATTTCAGTGACTCGACCTTCTCTCCAGCCGACCTCGTTACAGGGAGCGGAGGAGACACCGGCATTGATGCCATCGCCGTCATCGTAAACAACAACCTAGCCCGTCTTATTCGCGAGAGGGCGCCTGAGAGGCTGGCGAGCGTGGTGTAAAGCGCTGATGCGGCGTAGGATTCGGTTGCGAAGCCACCCCATCACCTTCAACCGCGAACGCCACGCCCGCCATGACCGATGATACGATTTCAGACCACTATCGAGAAGCAAGAATTCAACACAAATAAAACCTCTGCCTCGCGCTCGATCTCTTCATGCTTGATAGTCTCGTTTCGGAGGCTGAGCACCTACCGCGTCTAATAGGCCGCTCGCGCCGGTTTCTTTGGACGCGGCACGACCGCGACTCCACGTTTCGGCACAGAAATGATCGGGAGTCACTCAATCTTTCTTCAACTTAACCCGTCTTATTCGTAAGAGTGCGCCTGAGGGGTAAAGCGCTGATGCGGCGTAGGATTCGGTTGCGAAGCCAACCCCATCACCTCCAACCGCGAACGCCACGCCCGCCATGACCGACGATACGATTCCGCCCTTCTCGTTTCCAGCCGTTCACGCCAAGAAAGTCACAGCTGCCTTCGATGGTGGGCGCCTAACCTCGAACGGGGGCGTGATGCTTCTGGCGATGGCCGAGCGGCGTCTCGGTTTGGCCAACAATCTGGCCCGGGTGTTCCCGGATCGGCGCGATCCGACGCGGGTCGTGCACAGCCTGGTCGATATGTTCCGCGCTCGCATGTTCGCGATCTGCTGCGGCTACGAGGACGCCGACGACCTCGATCATCTGAGGTCCGATCCGGCATTCAAGCTGGCCTGCGGTCGCCTACCGGACACGGGCCGGGATTTGTGTTCCCAGCCGACGCTGTCGCGGCTGGAGAATGCTCCGCGCCTGCGCGACGTGATCCGGCTGACCTACACTTTGGTCGACGCATGGATGGATAGCTACCCGCGCGAGCCGGCATCCGTCACGCTCGACATCGATGATACCTGCGACGTCGTCCACGGCCATCAGCAGCTCTCGCTGTTCAACGCTCATTATGACGAACGCTGCTTCCTGCCGATCCACGTCTACGACACGGAGAAGAGCCGGCCCGTGGCCGTCGTGCTGCGGCCCGGCAAGACGCCGGGCGGCGTCGAGGTGCGTGCCCATCTGCGCCGCCTGGTACGGCATATCCGGACGCGATGGCACAACACGCAAATTACGTTCCGTGGCGACGGGCACTATGCCCGGCCGGAGGCAATGGCGTGGTGCGAGACCAACGGCATCGACTACATCTTCGGTCTGTCCGGCACCAAGCCTCTCGCCAGAAAAGTCGACGAGGTCGCCGACGACATCCGCACGCGACGCGCCATCGAGAACCTGCCGGTTCTGCGTGGCTATACCGAGACGCGCCACAAGGCAAAGTCCTGGGATCGCGAACGGCGCACTGTCGCCCGTATTGAGGCGACGATGCTCGGCCTCGACATCCGCTTCGTCGTCACCAGCCTCGATGTCGGCTCGGCCGAGTGGATCTACGACAGCCTGTATTGCGCGCGCGGCCAAGCCGAGAATCTGATCAAGCTGCATAAGACGCAGCTCGCCTCCGATCGCACCAGCTGCCGTTCGGCGCTCGCCAACCAGGTCCGTCTCGTGCTCCATACGGCCGCTTATTGGCTGATGCTGACCGTGCGCGACGCCATTTCCAAAGCCCGGGAATTGGCCGCTGCCGAGTTCGCGACGCTGCGTCTTCGGCTCTTGAAAATCGCCGCCCGTGTCGTCGAGACCACGAGCCGCATTCGCCTTGCGTTTGCCGCGGCATGTCCCGAAGCCGACCTGATCTGCGGCTTGCCCGGCGCGCTGCTGCCGCTCGGTCCTTGACCGGCGGGGCGTCCGCCCCCGTTCGCCCAACCCATCCCTCAAGCGCGTTGCAAAGTACCGGTCGTCAGGCGGCGAAAAGCCGAAGGCAATCCTGTGCGCCTCGTCAGACAAGATGTGCGGCCGCATCAATCGGGCCCAAAAGCCGCACTCTCACGAATAGGACGGGCTAGCCCGTCTTATTCGTAAGAGTGCGCCTGAGGGCTGGCGAGCGTGGTGTAAAGCGCTGATGCGGCGTAGGATTCGGTTGCGAAGCCACCCCATCACCTTCAACCGCGAACGCCACGCCCGCCATGACCGACGATACGATTCCGCCCTTCTCGTTTCCAGCCGTTCACGCCAAGAAAGTCACAGCTGCCTTCGATGGCGGTCGCCTGACCTCGAACGGGGGCGTGATGCTTCTGGCGATGGCCGAGCGGCGTCTCGGCTTGGCCGACAATCTGGCCCGGGTGTTCCCGGATCGGCGCGATCCGACGCGGGTCGTGCACAGCCTGGTCGATATGTTCCGCGCGCGCATGTTCGCGATCTGCTGCGGCTACGAGGACGCCGACGACCTCGATCATCTGCGGTCCGATCCCGCATTCAAGCTGGCCTGCGGACGGCTGCCGGACACGGGCCGCGATCTGTGTTCCCAACCGACGCTGTCGCGGCTGGAGAATGCTCCGCGCCTGCGCGACGTGATCCGACTGACCTACATTTTGGTCGACGCATGGATGGATAGCTACCCGCGCGAGCCGGCATCCGTCACGCTCGACATCGATGATACCTGCGATGTCGTCCACGGCCATCAGCAGCTCTCGCTGTTCAACGCTCATTATGACGAACGCTGCTTCCTGCCGATCCACGTCTACGACACGGAGAAGAGCCGTCCCGTGGCGGTCGTGCTGAGGCCCGGCAAGACGCCGGGCGGCGTCGAGGTGCGTGCCCTTCTGCGCCGCCTGGTACGGCATATCCGCACGCGGTGGCACAACACGCGAATTACGTTCCGTGGCGACGGGCACTATGCCCGGCCGGAGGCCATGGCGTGGTGCGAGACCAACGGCATCGACTACATCTTCGGTCTGTCCGGCACCAAGCCTCTCGCCAGAAAAATCGACGAGGTCGCCGACGACATCCGCACCCGACGCGCCATCGAGAACCTGCCGGTTCTGCGTGGCTATACCGAGACGCGCCACAAGGCAAAGTCCTGGGATCGCGAACGGCGCACCGTCGCCCGTATTGAGGCGACGATGCTCGGCCTCGACATCCGTTTCGTCGTCACCAGCCTCGATGTCGGCTCGGCCGAGTGGATCTACGACAGCCTGTATTGCGCGCGCGGCCAAGCCGAGAATCTGATCAAGCTGCATAAGACGCAGCTCGCCTCCGATCGCACCAGCTGCCGTTCGGCGCTCGCCAACCAGGTCCGTCTCGTGCTCCATACGGCCGCTTATTGGCTGATGCTGACCGTGCGCGACGCCATTCCCAAAGTCCGGGAATTGGCCGCTGCCGAGTTCGCGACGCTGCGTCTTCGGCTCTTGAAAATCGCCGCCCGTGTCGTCGAGACCACGAGCCGCATTCGCCTTGCGTTTGCCGCGGCATGTCCCGAAGCCGACCTGATCTGCGGCTTGCCCGGCGCGCTGCTGCCGCTCGGTCCTTGACCGGCGGGGCGTCCGCCCCCGTTCGCCCAACCCATCCCTCAAGCGCGTTGCAAAGTACCGGTCGTCAGGCGGCGAAAAGCCGAAGGCAATCCTGTGCGCCTCGTCAGACAAGATGTGCGGCCGCATCAATCGGGCCCAAAAGCCGCACTCTCACGAATAGGACGGGCTAGTACCCACTTTTCTTGGAACGTGAGTCGTGATTCAAGGTCGGGATGATACCCGAAGCAAGAGAAGTCCACCTTTCGAGGAAAGATCGCAAGGTGCTTGAGGCGTGCTGTCGCTCACCGGTGACGTTGCAGCGCGATTTGAAGCGGGCGCGGATAGTTCTGTTGGCGGCGGATGGGCGCAGCACCCGGTCGATCGCCAAGGAAGTTGGGGTCCAGCCGCGGATTGTCAGCCTTTGGCGGCATCGCTATGCCGACCATGGCCTTGAAGGGCTGCAAGACAAGCCGCGGCCTGGCAAGCAGCCGATCTATACGAAGACGACCGACAAGCGGATTCTGAAGCTGCTGGATAAGCCGCCACCGCAAGGGTTTGCGCGCTGGACCGGCCCCCTGCTGGCCGAGGCGCTGGGCGATGTCGATGTCCAATATGTCTGGCGGTTCCTGCGCAGCCACAAGATTGACCTGGTGGCTCGCAAGTCCTGGTGCGAGAGCAACGACCCGAACTTTACGGCCAAAGCCGCCGATGTTGTCGGCCTCTATGTCGCGCCGCCGGCGAAGGCCATTGTGCTGTGCGTGGACGAGAAGCCCTCGATCCAGGCTTTGGAGCGAGCGCAGGGTTATCTGAAGTTGCCCAATGGCCGCGCCTTGACCGGCCAAAGCCACGATTACAAGCGGCATGGCACCACAACATTGTTTGCGGCGCTCGAAGTCGCCACCGGAAAGATCATCGCGACCCATTCAAAACGCCGGCGCCGCGTCGAGTTTCTCGATTTCATGAACAGCGTCACCGCGGCTTTTCCGAACCGCAAGCTTCACGTCATCCTCGACAACCTCAACACCCATAAAAAGAACGAGGACTGGCTCAAGGCCCACCCCAACGTGCAATTTCATTTCACGCCGACAAGTGCGTCATGGCTCAATCAGGTCGAAGTATGGTTTTCCATCTTGCAGGGGCAGTCGCTCAGCGGCACCTCCTTCACGAGCCTCAAGCAGCTTCAGGAACACATCGATGCCTACGTCAACGCATACAACGACAGAGCCGAGCCCTTCGTCTGGACCAAGAAAAAGGTCCGTCAACGCCGTTTCAAAGGCCGCCGTATCACTCAGCTCTGATTCCGGGTACTAGGCCTGCCGCGCGCGGTGGTGCTGAACGGGGCGTTCGCCGCATCGCTGGTCGCGCTGCTGGCTATCCCGCTGTTCGGCTGGCTGTCCGACCTGGTCGGCCGCAAGACGATGTTCTATGCGAGCTGCCTGTTCTCGGCGCTGTTCGCCTTCCCGCTGTTCTGGCTGCTCGACACCCGCGATCCGACCATCGTTGTCTGCACCATCGTGGTCGCGATCACCTTCGGTCAGATGGTCATGTTCGGCATCGGCGCGCCCTGGTACTCCGAGTTGTTCACCGCGCGGCTGCGTTACAGCGGTGCTTCGCTCGGGTTCCAGGTCGGTGCGGCGCTGAGCGGCGGGTTGACGCCGCTGATTGCTGCCTCTCTGATGGCCTGGAGCGGCGGCGCAACCTGGCCGGTCTCGCTGCTGCTCGTCGCCTGCGCCGCCATCACCGCGATCGCGACCACGTTCGCGCCGGAGATGGCGAACAAGGAACTGACCTGATCCCGCGGCGCCGCTGCCGGCGGCGCCACGGCTTCTCAAAAGGATTTGTCATGCTTGATACGATCAGCGCCGGTGCGGCGCAGGGCGCAGCACAGCTCGGGTGGACCGGCATGGTGCGCTTCCTTCATCTTACCCCGCGCGCGTTCCTGCCGATGCGCGCAGCCGAGACCATCACCCTCGTCGCCGGAAAAGGAATCGAGGGCGACCGCTACATGATCGGCAAGGAAGAGGGGTTTTACTCGCACAAGCCGGAAGAGGGCCGGCAGGTCACCCTGTTCGAACTCGAGACGCTGGTTGCGCTGAAGCGCGACGCCGGGATCGAACTGGGCCCGGAAGAGCATCGGCGTAACGTCACGGTGGAGGGCGTGCCGCTGAATCATCTCGTCGGCCGCCGCTTCTGGCTGGGCGAGACCCTGCTGGAAGCAACGCGGCTGTCGGTGCCGTGCCGGCATATCGAGGAGATTACGGGCAAGGCGATCTTCGATCCCCTGATCAATCGTTCCGGCCTCAACTGCAAGATCCTGCAAGGCGGCATCGTCAGGGTCGGCGATACCGTGCGGAATGCGGCATGAGCGCGCGACCGATCACGACGGTCAAGACGGTCGTCACCGGCATCGAGGAGGCGGGGGCAGGCATCAAACTGTTCACGCTCGCCGATCCCGACCGGTGGGAACTGCCGCCGTTCAAAGCCGGCGCGCATATCGATCTGCATCTGCCGAACGCGCTGGTCCGTACCTATTCGCTGTGCAACGAGCCCGCGGACAACACGCGCTATGTCATCGCGGTCAAGCGCGAAGCGGATGGACGCGGCGGTTCGCGGGCGCTGCACGACGAAATCGGCGTCGGCGATGTCATCGGCGTGTCGTTGCCACGCGGCGGACTTGAGCCCCAAGCTCGCATCGCGCGCTACGTGTTCCTGGCTGGCGGCATCGGCGTGACGCCGTTCCTGTCCATGGTGCGGCATCTCGAACGAACGAAGCAAGCCGACTTCACGCTGCATCTGATCGTGCGAGAGGAGGTGCCGCTCGCCACGCATCTCGGCTCGCTGATTGAAGGGGGGCGCATCATCGTGCATCGGACGTCCCGGAACGGGCGTCCCGATCTCGCAGCGCTTGTCGGAGAGGGTGGATCTGAGACGATGGTCGCCTGCTGCGGCCCGGAAAGCATGATCGACGATTTCGAGCGGGTGACCGCAGCGTGGCCCGCGGCGAGTGTCCATATCGAGCGGTTCGTCGCACCGCCACCGGTCGTCGATCCCGACGCCAAGCCGTTCACACTGTCACTGGCGCGCTCGGGCGCCGAGATCGAGGTGCGGGCCGGCCAGACCATGCTGGCCGCATTGCAGGAGGGAGGCATCGACATCGCGGCCTCCTGCTGCGGCGGCATCTGCGGCGCTTGCAAGGTCGGATGGATCGAAGGCAAGCCGGTTCACCGCGACCGCATCCTGTCGCCCTATGAACGCGAACGCTATCTCATGGTTTGCGTGGCGGGCTCGGATGCCGAGCGGCTGGTGCTGGATCTCTGAGCTACCAATGCACGCTCTGGCTCGGCACGATGAACGTCGTCGTGCTTGGCTGTGTCGCGAAGCTCCTCGCCAGATACCAGCCTGAGCCGAGGACGAGTGCGAGCAGCGCGATGACGGCGAGCAGGTCGATGGTTCTGGGATCGTGTCCCCTGTGACCGAAATTCGGACCAGGCCGGAAGTGAAAATGAGGGCTGATTTTCCAGCGCATTGTTGTTTCCTCCCGTGGGAGAATCGAAACAACGCGAGCGGAAAGTGCCGGTTCCGGTCAGGGGCGGCGATGCACCAGCACCGCAGCCTCCATCAGGGTGCATTGACCCCGCGCCAGCGGCCGTAGCGCCAGGGCAGATACCAGCGTGCGCCTTGCGGCGCGGCGAGGGGCACGTTGTCGATGCCGGACGTGCCGAAGGGATGGCAGCGGAGCAGGCGCGCGAGCGTCAACCAGCCGCCGGCCCAGAGCCCGAACCGTTCGATCGCCTCATCGCCGTAGACGGAGCATGTCGGCAAGTGCCGGCAATTGTAACCGACTAGGGGCGACAATGTATGCCGATACAGCCAGATCAGCGCGCGGCCGAATCTGCGCGGCAGCCGGAGCACACCGTCGACGGAGCTGGAACAATGCTCGCAGGCTGAATGCTTCATGTGCGCTTTGCTGCGACCTTAAGCCAGGACTTGCCCGGTTCCGGCGCAGGGAACCGTAAGCTGTTGTTTGCGCGCCCTATTTTGCGTGCTTTTTGGGAGCAGTGCAGCAAGTATCTCTGGACGATCTGTATTCCCCCGGATACCATTTTTGTGACGTTCATGTGTAGACTCATTGAACGCGCAAAACGGGGCTTGCCTGAATCGCCTTGGGGCTTGGGGAAGGGACCAGTTTGAAACGTCTGACGTCGCTCAATCTTCGCGGCTGGTTGCTGGTGGGAACCGCCGTCTGTGGAATCGCGCTGGCTGGCGCCGTCGCGACTTTCGGGTCGTCGGCCCGGGCGGGCAACACCCTCGAAGAGCGCAAGCTGCCGATGAAGTTCAGCTGGGTCGCCTGCGAGCCGAACTGCCGCGGCTGGGTCAGCGCGGTCGGCATCATCACCGCCGACACGCCAAGGGAATTCGAAGAGTTTTCGCGCGGACGCCAGCTCGGGGGCGCGACCGTCGTGCTGGATTCGAGCGGCGGGTCCGTCAATGACGCGATCACGCTCGGCCGGCGCTTTCGCAATCTCGGGCTTTTGACCACGGTCGGCATCAGCCTCCGCGGCGGGCCGTCGACCCGCCCCGCGGTGGCGCCGGAGGCCTATTGCGAATCCATGTGCGTGTTCCTGCTGCTCGCCGGCAAGAAGCGCTACGTGCCGGAAGCCGCCCATGTCCGGGTCCACCAGATCTGGATGGGCGACCGGGCCGACGATGCCAAGGTGGCGAGCTACAGCGCGCAGGATCTGATGATCGTGGAGCGCGACATCGGCCGGCTCGCCAAATACACATTCGACATGGGCGGCGCAGGCGACTTGCTGTCGCTTGCGCTCAGTGTTCCGCCCTGGGAAGACCTGCACGAACTCGACGCCGGCGAGCTCAAGCTCACCAATCTGGTCACGACCGATCTCGTGGCTGATGTGCTCCCGCATGTGGATATTTCAGCGCCGGCAATGGCGGAGCTGGTACCGAAGACGCAGGCCAGGTTCGGCGCGGAACCGGAGCAAGCGCAGCCTGCCAAATCGACCAAGACGGCGGAAGCCCTGGTGCCGACGGGTGGCGTGGCCGCGCCGGCTGCGGCGACGCCGAAGTAGGCTCCCCGCACGGTCATTCCGAGGCGTAGCGAAGCGACGAACCGTGAATCCAGATGTTGGAGCGCATGATTTCCGGGCTCGCCTTTGGGCGATCCGGAATGACATCGGCTTGGGATCAGCCCTGCGCAGCGGCCGGCTGCTTGGCCTTGGCTTCGATCTGGCCGATGGCATCGACCACGGCATCGAAGGTCAGAAGCGTCGAGGCATGGCGCGCCTTGTAGTCGCGGACCGGCTCGAGGAACTTGATTTCTTCCCATTTGCCTTCAGGAGGCGCGCCGTTCTCCTTCAGCATCTTGCGAACGGTTTCGCGTAACTCACGGAGTTCGCTCGCAGTCGAGCCGACCACGTGACTTGCCATGATAGATGAAGAGGCCTGACCCAAGGCACACGCCTTCACGTCATGCGCGAAGTCGGTGACAGTATCGCCATTCATCTTGAGGTCGACCTTCACGGTCGATCCGCACAGTTTGGAGTGGGCAGTGGCGGAGGCGTCGGGGTCCGACAGCCGCCCGAGGCGCGGAATATTCCCGGCCAGTTCGATGATCCGCTTGTTGTAGATGTCGTTCAGCATGTGATGGAGTCCAACACGTCCACAGCCACTTCCGGGCCGGATCGGCCTTGGCGGGCGCCGCCCACGGTCCTATATAGAGACGGAACTGGTGGAAAAACAGTCCAGCGGTGCGGTGGCGGTGATCAGATATGCGCTGCCGGCGTTATCGCCTCAGGACCTTCCGCCGAAATTTATTCTGTTCAGGCGTCCGGCGGCTTGGCCGCCCCGTCTGCCGGTGACACTCCGGCCGCAAGGCCGTCGAACGGAGTCGATATGGACGCTGCAATCAAATCCATCCGCCCCAACAAGCCCTCCGACCGGCCGCCCGAGAGCCGCCCGGCCGAGCTTGATCCTGCAGAATTCCTTGCTGCCGCCGTTCGCGCTGACCAGCCGCGCCCGGCACGCGCCGAGGCGGAAGCCGCGGTGAAGACGTTGCTCGCCTATATCGGCGAGAACACCGAGCGCGAGGGCCTGCTCGACACGCCGCGCCGTGTCGTCGAAGCTTTCGACGAACTCTATCAGGGCTATCACCAATGCCCGGCCGAGGTGCTCGACCGCACCTTTGGCGAGACCGCCGGCTATGACGACTTCGTCCTGGTGCGCGACATCGAATTCACCTCGCAGTGCGAGCATCACATGATGCCGTTCTACGGCAAGGCGCACATCGCCTATACGCCGGTGGAGCGTGTCGTCGGCCTGTCCAAGCTTGCGCGCCTGACCGACATCTTCGCCCGCAGGCTCCAGACCCAGGAGCACCTGACGGCGCAGATCGCAGCGGCCATCGACGAGGTTCTCAAGCCTCGCGGCGTTGCCGTGCTGATCGAGGCCGAGCATACCTGCATGTCGGTGCGCGGCGTCGCCAAGCATGGCGCTTCCACGTTCACTAGCCGCTTCACCGGCATGTTCCGCGACAACCCCGCGGAGCAGGCCCGTTTCCTGTCCCTGGTGCGAGGCACGCGCTGACCTCGCAAGTAGACTCGCGAGGCTCCTGTGTCCGCTCACTCCCATGAGATCGAAGAAGGTCTCGCCTTCCTGCCCAGGTTCGATGCCAGCGGCCTCGTGACATGCGTCGCGACCGACGTCGCCACCGGCGACGTGCTCATGGTCGCGCACATGAACGAGGAGGCGCTGCGCAAGACGATCGCGACCGGCGATGCCTGGTACTTCAGCCGCTCGCGCAATGCCTTGTGGCGAAAAGGTGAGACCTCAGGTCAGACCCAGCGCGTGGTCGAGATGCGCACCGATTGCGACCAGGACGCGGTCTGGATCCGCGTCGAGCAGGTCGGCGCGGCCTGCCATACCGGGCGCCGGTCCTGCTTCTATCGCAAGGTCGAGGGAGCTGACGGGGAAGCGAAGCTGGTGTTCGCCGACGCCGAGCGGCTGTTCGATCCGGACGCGGTCTACAAGAAATAACTCGCTGTCATTCCGGGGCGCACCGCAGGTGCGAGCCCGGAATCCATTCGGCCGCGCGTAATGCCTTGCGATGGATTCCGGGCTCGCGCTGCGCGCGCCCCGGAATGACAGTGAGGGCTGAATTAACCCCGCATTAACCATGCCTGTCCCACGGTGAGACGACGGGCGCCGAATTGCCGGCGTCGCTCAATGCCGCGCGGGGCGGGCACTTCATCATGTCGATCGACAATTCCAGTGCCACGCAGACGGTCGGACTCGATCCGTCGCGCGCGCGTGTCGCCGGTGCGATCAAGCAGGCCTCGAACATCTCCGGCGTCAGCTTCCAGTACATGCTGACCACCGCCAAGATGGAATCGGATTTCGATCCGACGGCGGGGGCCACCACCTCGTCCGCGCACGGACTCTACCAGTTCATCGACCAGACCTGGCTTGGCACGGTGAAGGAAGCCGGCACCCAGCTCGGCTATGGCAGCTACGCCGACGCCATCACCAGAACCTCGGCCGGCACCTACACCGTCGATGATCCCGTGATGAAGCGGTCGATCATGAAGCTGCGTGACGACCCCGAAGCCGCCTCCAGCATGGCGGCTGCATTGACTCAGTCGAACAACTTCAAGCTCACCGGCCTGCTCGGCCGCAGGCCGTCCGACAGCGAGCTCTATATGGCGCATTTCATGGGTGTCGGCGGCGCGGCCAGGCTGATCGCCAATGCCGAGGACAATCCGCAGGCGGTCGGTGCGCGGCTGTTTCCCAACGCGGCGTCCGCCAATCGCTCGATCTTCTACGCCAAAGACGGCCGCGCCCGCAGTGTCTCCGAAGTCTATTCGGTGCTCGACGCACGCTACGCCAGTGCCGCCAATTCGAAAGTGACGCGCAGCGCGATGGCGATGTACGGCGACACGCCGTCGACCACCGAGGTCGCGAGTGCGATCGGCGTGCAGCCGACGGCGCCGGTGATCGACAATGCCGTCTATCTTCAGACTTTCCCGAACACACGCGCCGCGACGCCCGTCAGTGCGACCTCGCCGGCGACGCTCGCGGACAATGCGCCGGGCACGCCGGTGTTTCGTTCGATCTATCAGCCCGGCGATGCCACGCAGCCGGTCTCGACCACGGTGCAGAAACTATGGGGCAACAATGCCTCGCTGACCTCGGTGGCGTCGGCGACGCCGGACGTGCGGCCGCCGCAGCCGCTCGATCTCTTCAGCGATCGTAGCGGCACGTTCTCGAGCTAGTCGCCGTCTCGTGTCCCGGACGCGCTGCAGCGTGAAACGCTGCTACGCTGAGCCGGGACCAGTGCTGCGAACTCCTCTCGAAATTCTGGGCCCCCGGCTCAGCAGCGCATTCGCCGAAGGCGTGCGTTGCTGTCGGCGCACGTGTGGGTAGCGCTTTTGTTCCATTAACAAAACGTCAATAAAACCAGTCAGTTATGGTGAACGCTTTGTTGAGCGTCATGGTTTATTTTGTGTTGCAGGTGACGAGCCGTCACTCTTTTCGTTTGTTTGTGTAAGCCGGAAGCAGGATGATTGTTCGGCAGTTCATTAATTGGATCAGGACGGCGCCCGCAGGCGAGCGGGCCGAGGCGACACGGGCGCTGGCGCGGGCCTGGCTGATCTCAGACCTTTCTGCAGACGACCGCATCGCCGCCGAAGGCGCGCTTCTGATGCTGCTCGACGATCCCTCGCCCCTGGTGCGGCAGGCGATGGCCGAGGCTTTTGCCCGCAGCGGCGAGGCGCCGGCCGCGATCGTGCAGGCGCTGTCGACGGATCAGCCGACCGTCGCGCTGCCGGTGCTCGAACATTCCCCGCTGCTGATCGACGCCGACCTCGTCGACATCGTCGCGACCGGCAACGAGGAGGTGCAATGCGCGGTGGCCCGCCGCAACGCGTTGCCGGTGTCGGTGTGCGCCGCGATCGCCGAAGTCGGCTGCGCAGCTGCCGCACTTGAGCTGATCGAGAATCCCCACGCCGAACTCGCCCCGTTCTCCTGGGACCGCATCGTCGAGCGCCACGGCCATCTCGCCGCGATCCGCGAGGCGATGCTGGTGCTGGAGGATCTGCCGTCCTCAACGCGCGCGGCGCTGGTGGCAAAGCTCTCGGAGACGCTGGCGCAATTCGTCGTGGCGCGGAACTGGCTCACCGCCGACCGTGCTGACCGCATCACGATCGAGGCACGTGATCGCTCCACCATGAACATCGCGGCGCGCTCGCGCGGCGAGGACATGCAAGGCCTGGTCAGGCATTTGCGCATCACCGGCCAGCTGACCGCGGGGCTGATCCTGCGTGCACTGCTCTCGGGCAATCTCGATTTGTTCGACGCGGCCCTCGCCGAACTCGCCGATCTGCCGCTGGCGCGTGTCTCCGCGCTGCTGCACGATCGCGGCGGCAACAGTCTGCACGCGCTGCTCCGTCGCGCCGGGCTTCCGGAGGCGACGTTTGCGGCGTTCCAGGTCGCGCTCGATGCCTGCCACGAGCAAGGCTTCGTCGATAGCGACGACGGCGCGGCGCGGCTGCGCCGGCGCATGGTCGAGCGCGTGCTCACCCACTGCGAGACCGACCGGGGCGCCACTGAGCCGCTGATGGTCCTGCTGCGCCGCTTTGCCACCGAATCCGCGCGCGAGGAGGCACGGCTGTTCTGCGACGGGCTCGTTGCGGATGATGCGGTCGATCCGCTCTATGACGATCTGATCGCGGCGTAGCCGGATCCACAAGCTCAGGAATTCAGAATTCCGCCGCGGAGGCAGTCTGGATCTTCGCTGCGCTCGCAATGACGAGAGTGGAGAGTTCGGCCCTCATTCCACCGGCGCGATGCTCGGGGCGAGGATGACCTCGAGATGCTCGGGGCGGTCGCGGTTGACGTTGGCGAGATAGTCGTCGGCGACCTTGCGCAGGCGGCGGCTGAGCTCGGCGGAGACGCTGAGGCTGTCGAGCCTGGTGTTCTCGTGCACGATGGCGAGAATGGCATTGATGTGGTGCGTGAACAGCTCGGCCGGCACCTTTTCCAGATCTGGCGCGTGCTCGATGACGCGGCACAGGCTCTCGGCGATTCCCGCTGCCGAAGGAAAGCCGAACGTCGCCGCATCGCCCTTGATGTCGTGCGCGGCGTGGAACAGCTCGTCGCGCAGCTTCTTCGTGAAGCCATCCTTCTGCACGGCGGTCCAGGCGGTGGACAGTCTCTGGACCTCGATCGCCATCCAGTCCTTGAACTCACCGGAGAGGCTCGCGAGCGCTTGTTCGGCGCGGCCGACCGGATCGTCCATGTCCTTTTCTTCGACGCGGCGCAGGACCTTGCGGAGCGGGTTGGGCTGAGTGATGACGTGGTGCGTGGCGAAGGCCTTGACCTCGATGTCCTTTGCGCTGTTCTTCGCCATGATACCTGCCTCGTCTGAAGACGTTGCGCTAGTACCCGGAATCAGAGCTGAGTGATACGGCGGCCTTTGAAACGGCGTTGACGGACCTTTTTCTTGGTCCAGACGAAGGGCTCGGCTCTGTCGTTGTATGCGTTGACGTAGGCATCGATGTGTTCCTGAAGCTGCTTGAGGCTCGTGAAGGAGGTGCCGCTGAGCGACTGCCCCTGCAAGATGGAAAACCATACTTCGACCTGATTGAGCCATGACGCACTTGTCGGCGTGAAATGAAATTGCACGTTGGGGTGGGCCTTGAGCCAGTCCTCGTTCTTTTTATGGGTGTTGAGGTTGTCGAGGATGACGTGAAGCTTGCGGTTCGGAAAAGTCGCGGTGACGCTGTTCATGAAATCGAGAAACTCGACGCGGCGCCGGCGTTTTGAATGGGTCGCGATGATCTTTCCGGTGGCGACTTCGAGCGCCGCAAACAATGTTGTGGTGCCATGCCGCTTGTAATCGTGGCTTTGGCCGGTTAAGGCGCGGCCATTGGGCAACTTCAGATAACCCTGCGCTCGCTCCAAAGCCTGGATCGAGGGCTTCTCGTCCACGCACAGCACAATGGCCTTCGCCGGCGGCGCGACATAGAGGCCGACAACATCGGCGGCGGGAGTGTCAGAAGTTTTGTGTAAGAGCGTCTCTGTGAGGGGTTTGCGGGGTCAGCGGACTGACCCCATGGGGTCAGTCCGCTGAGCCTGCAAAGCGCTCGCCGAACTGGATGGCAAACTGGCCCATTGCGGCCGTCCATGCAACCGGTCGTCGCCAATGGATGCCGGCATTTCTGATGGCGAGGTAAAGCAGCTTCATCGCCGCCTCGTCGTTGGGGAAGCTGCCGCGTGTTTTGATGATCTTGCGCAGCGAACGGTTCAGCGCCTCGACCGCGTTGGTGGTATAGATCATTTTGCGTATCTCCGGCGCGAAGGCGAAGAACGGAATGACGTGCTCCCACGCCCGGCGCCAGGCCGCCCCGATCGCGGGATAGCGCTTGCCCCACTCGGCTTCGAAGTCCTCGAGCCTGAGCAGAGCGGCGTCGGCATTCTCGGCATGATAGATCGCCTTGATCGAGGGAAGGATCGCCTTGCGATCCTTCCAGGACACGAAGGATAGGCTGTTGCGGATCAAATGCACGATGCAGGTCTGGACCATCGCCTTGGGAAAGACGCTGTTGATCGCCTCGGGAAAGCCCTTCAGACCGTCGACGACGGCGATCAGGATGTCGGCGACGCCGCGGTTCCTCAGATCGTTCATGACCTTGAGCCAGAATTTGGCGCCTTCGGTTTGCTCGATCCAAAGCCCGAGCACGTCTTTCTCGCCCGATGCAGTGATGCCCAGCACGACGTAGACTGCCTTGTTCTTGACCATCCCCTCATCGCGAATCTTGACCCTGAGCGCGTCGAAGAAGACCACCGGATAGATCGCTTCCAGCGGCCGGCTCTGCCATTCGCGGACCTCGTCGAGAATCGCGTCGGTGACCTTGCTGATCAGATCGGGGGACACCTCGGTGCCGTAGAGCTCGGCCAGATGGCCCTGGATCTCCCGTACCGTCATGCCCCGCCCGTAGAGACTGATGATCTTCTCGTCGAAGCCGTCGAAGCGGGTCTGGCCCTTCGCGACGATCACCGGTTCGAACGTGCCGGCGCGGTCGCGCGGCACCTCGATCTCGATCTCGCCGTCGTCCGTCAACAGCGCTTTGCTGCTTGTGCCGTTGCGGCTGTTGCCCGACCCGCGGCCCGCCGGGTCGCCCTTCTCATAGCCAAGGTGGTGGGTCAGCTCCGCACCCAGTGCGCGCTCCAGAAGCGCCTTCTTCAGTCGTCTGAAAAGCCCGTCTTCGCCGGCTAAGTCTTCTGGCTTGAGGCTGCCCCCGGCAAGAAGCTGGTCCAAAATCTCAGGTGAAAAATCCGTAGCCATGTGAGTCTCCTGTCAAAGGTAAACTCACAGAAACCATCTTACACCGAGTTACTGACACCCTCTCGGCGGCTTTGGCCGTAAAGTTCGGGTCGTTGCTCTCGCACCAGGACTTGCGAGCCACCAGGTCAATCTTGTGGCTGCGCAGGAACCGCCAGACATATTGGACATCGACATCGCCCAGCGCCTCGGCCAGCAGGGGGCCGGTCCAGCGCGCAAACCCTTGCGGTGGCGGCTTATCCAGCAGCTTCAGAATCCGCTTGTCGGTCGTCTTCGTATAGATCGGCTGCTTGCCAGGCCGCGGCTTGTCTTGCAGCCCTTCAAGGCCATGGTCGGCATAGCGATGCCGCCAAAGGCTGACAATCCGCGGCTGGACCCCAACTTCCTTGGCGATCGACCGGGTGCTGCGCCCATCCGCCGCCAACAGAACTATCCGCGCCCGCTTCAAATCGCGCTGCAACGTCACCGGTGAGCGACAGCACGCCTCAAGCACCTTGCGATCTTTCCTCGAAAGGTGGACTTCTCTTGCTTCGGGTATCATCCCGACCTTGAATCACGACTCACGTTCCAAGAAAAGTGGGTACTAGATGGAGGAGCGGGCCTTGTCGAGCAGCGAGGGCTGCTGCAGCACCTCGTGCTTTTCGCCGACGCGGCGTTCGGGTCCCATATAGGCGGAGTTGGTGTTGCGGCGCCGGTCCGGCCCGAAATAGGTCTTGGTCTTGATGAAGGGGCGGGGATTGGCGACCACGTTGAGGATGCGCTGATAGAGGCCCTTGGCCGAGATCGGCTTGGCCAGGAATTCGGTGACGCCGGCATCGCGCGCGACCGTGACGCGACGCTTCTCGGAGTGGCCGGTCAGCATGATGATCGGCGCGTAGGGGTTGCCCTTCGATTCGGGCTGCCGGATCATCTGCGCAAGCTCGAGCCCGTCGAAGATCGGCATGGCCCAGTCGGTGATGACGATGTCGGGCACGTAATGGCTGTACATTTCGAGGGCCGTGGCGCCGTCCTCGGCTTCATAGACCTCGCGCGCGCCGAAGGAATGCAGCAGCGTCCGCAGGATGCGGCGCATGTGCGGATTGTCGTCGCAGACGAGGAAGCGCAGCTTGTTGAAGTCGATGCGAAACATGACGCCCGGGCCAAAGCGGTCAACCTTCGTTAACCATATCGCGCCGGGAGTTAACGAAGCGTTGCGACCGGGGCTCAGTAGCCGAACTGCTCGCGCAGGATACGCTCTTCGAGGCTGTGGCCGGGATCGAACAGCATCCGCATCGAGATCGTCCTGTCGGAGAGCACCTCGACGCGGCGGACGTCGCGGACCTCGTCGTGGTCGGCGACCGCCGCGACGGGACGCTTCTCGCCCTCCAGCACCTCGATCACGACATAGGCCGTGTTGGGCAGCAGCGCGCCGCGCCAGCGGCGCGGACGGAAGGCGCTGATCGGTGTCAGTGCCAGCAGCGCGGCGTTGATCGGCAGGATCGGTCCCTGGGCGGAGAGATTGTAGGCGGTGGAGCCCGCCGGCGTCGCCACCATGATGCCGTCGGCGATCAGCTCGGACATGCGTTCGCGCTCGTCGATCAGTATCCTCAGGCGCGCCGCCTGGTAGGTCTGCCGGAACAGGGCGACCTCGTTGATGGCGTGGTGCAGATGCACCCGGTCATGCATGTCGGTCGCGCGCATCAGGAGCGGGTTGATCTCGGATTCATGCGCGGCCTCGAGCCGCGCCCGCAGATCGTGCGTCGAGTACTCGTTCATCAGGAAGCCGACCGTGCCGCGGTGCATGCCGTAGATCGGTTTTCCCGTGTGCATGTTCTGGTGCAGCGTCTGGAGCATCAACCCGTCGCCGCCGAGCGCGACGACGATGTCGGCATCCTTCGGGTCGCAATTGCCATAATCCCTGGTGAGCTGGCCGAAGGCGGCCTGCGCCTCGCTGCTTGGGCTGGCGACGAAGGCGATCCGGTCGTATCGCGAGGGCTTTGTCATGGCTTCCCGGGCAGGTGCCGCTGGCTCGAGTAAGTTCCGCCGGGCTCGTCTATACGAGGTGGGCCTGCATTGTCGAGGAGGACCGCCCTCCAAAGCTGACGGAGACTGTCGCTCCAGGTGATTTGACCCTCTGCGAACCTGTTCAGGCCCCCGCCAGACCAAGGATTCCCCAAAGCGTCGCAATTCCGGGCTAACCTTTCTGTCCTCACCGGCTGTCACAGCCGGGCAGGGAGAACGATCATGGTCACGAATTTGCCGGTGCTCCGTCGAACGGTCCTGGTGCTGGCGGTCTCGGCTTTCGCGCTTGCTGGATTTGCGCGCGCCGACGATCCGCCGAAGCCGCGCCCGGAGACAGCTGCTCCGTCCGGGCAGAAAGGTAGTCGCGGCGGTCCGCAGAACGCGTCGCAGGCGTCGCCGTCGGCGGCCGAGCTGCACCGTCTCCCGCCGGATTCGACCACGAAGCAGACGCTCGATCTGCCCGGCCGAACCCTCAATTTCGCCGCGACCGCCGGCTCTATCCGCGTGTTCGACGGCAAGGGCGAGCCGCTGGCCGACATCGCCTACACGTCCTACGAACTGGATGGTGCCGACCGCGCCACGCGCCCCGTGACGTTCCTGTTCAATGGCGGCCCCGGCGCGTCCTCGGCGTGGCTTCAGTTCGGCGCGGCCGGTCCCTGGCGTCTGCCGCTCGATGGCGAAGCATTGTCGCCCTCGGCCTCGCCCGAGGTGAAGCCGAACGCGGAGACCTGGCTCGACTTCACCGATCTCGTCTTCATCGATCCCGTCAGCACCGGCTACAGCCGATTTGTCGCCAGCAGCGAGGACGCCCGAAAATCCTTCTACTCCGTCGACGGTGACGCCAATTCGATCGCACTCGTGATCCGCCGCTGGCTGGAGAAACATGATCGGCTGACCTCGCCGAAATACGTCGCCGGCGAAAGCTATGGCGGCATTCGCGGCCCGAAGGTCGTGCGCCAGTTGCAGCTTCAGCACGGTGTCGGCGTCAGAGGACTGATCATGGTGTCGCCGTTGCTGGATTTCCGCGAGTTCACCGGCACCAGCCTCCTGCAATATGTCGCGACACTGCCGAGCTATGTCGCGGTGGCGCGCGAGGCCAAGGGACCGGTCAAGCGCGCCGACCTCGCCGACGTCGAGGCTTACGCGCGCGGCGAATTCCTGACCGACCTCGTCAAGGGCGAGGCGGACAAGGAAGCCACCAATCGCCTCGCCTACAAGGTCGCCGAGCTCACCGGCATCGACCAGGCGGTGAGCCGCAGGCTCGCCGGCCGCTTCGATGTCGGTGAATTCCGTCGCGAGTTCGACCGCAAGAACGGCAAGGTGACGGGGCGCTACGACGCCTCCGTGCGTGGCTTCGATCCCTATCCGGATTCCAGCAGCTCACGCTTCGGCGATCCCTCCGGCGATTCGCTGCAGGCGCCGCTGACGAGCGCAGCGGTCGACGTGCTGACGCGCAAGCTCAACTGGCGGCCCGACGGCTCCTACGAAGTCCTGAACGGCGCCGTGGAAGGCAACTGGGACTTCGGCCGTGGCATCAACCCGCCGCAATCGGTGTCCGAGCTGCGCCAGATCCTCGCCACAGATGCGAAGCTGAACGTCCTGGTCGGGCACGGGCTGTTCGACCTCGCCACGCCCTATTTCGGAACGAAGCGGGTGCTCGACCAGCTGCCGGCCTTCGTGACGCAACGCGTGAAGTTCGTCGTCTATCCCGGCGGCCACATGTTCTACTCGCGCGACGGATCGCGGCAGGCGTTCCGCAGCGAGGTCGAGGCGATGATCAGGGAATAGAGCAGGATCCGCAAAAACGTGTGGCGGCTTTCCAATTGGGTCATGCTCTAACTAGAGGCCGGCGTCGGCGCGGCTTGTATCTGCGCGCGATCTCTCGCGCGACGACTTTGGCCGGCTTCACGTTCGCGCCGGCGATCCAGATGTCGCTGATCTTGCCGCGCTTGTCACGGATCCGGCGCACCGGCTCGCCATGGCTGGAATAGCCGGCCGCCCAGGCGAGCCTGCCGGTGTCGCGGCCGGTGACTTCGATCTCGGCGGCATCCATGAAGGGATTGCTGAACTGCGGATTGGCGACGAGCACGCGGTTGCCCGCGGGGACGAGATCGGTCGCGCCCCAGATCGTCCACCATCGACCGGTCCAGTCGCGCACGCGGCGGTCGGGTGCGCCGCGGGTCTTGAAGGTGCGCAGGATCTGCATCGCGCCATCCATCCAGAACGGGGCCGCGCCGTCGATGGAGTTGCTGAGGATGCTGATCGAAAGCTCACAAGCGGGAATGGAGCAGGTTCGGGAGATGTAGCCCTGGAATCCGCCGCCATGGCCGAACCAGTCCCAGCCGTCGGTCTTGCCGGCATTGACGCCCAAGCCGTAGTAGGTCTCGAAGCTCTGCGGGATGCGCCAATGGTGCCGCGTCATCTCGCGGCGGCTCGCGACCGACAGCACGCTCTTCCTCGCGTTGGGTGCGAGCTGCGCGAAGAAGCGGGCGGTGTCGGCGGCGGTGGCGACGAAGCCTGCGGCGGATGCCATCGCATGTGCGGGATTGTCGCCGGGGATCACGCAGCGTTCGCCCAGCGGGACGATGCGCGTATGACCGCACGCGAACGGCGTGCCCTTGGCAAGCGGTGCATTCGGCTCGGTTTCGCGCAAGCCCGCAGGTTCGATGATCTCGCGCTTGATCCAGACCGGGTAGGGCTCCCTGGTCACCGCTTCGATCACGAGGCCGATCAGCCCAAAGCCGTGATTGGAGTATTTGAAGCGGGTGCCGGGTTCGATTGCGGTCGGCAGCTTCAATTCCGCGAGCAATTCTTTCGTGCCGAGATAGGGGCGGCTGTCGATGAACTGGCCGGAGTCGGCGCCGTCGCGCGTCAATCCCGCGCTGTGCGACAGCACTTGCGCGATCGTCGTCTCGGCGACGCGCGGATGCAGGCCGCCGACATAATCGCCCACGGGATCGTCGAGCCGGATCTTGCGCTGCTCGCGCAGCTTCATGATTCCGGCCGAGGTGAAGCTCTTGGAGTGCGAGGCGATGCGGAAGCGGTGGCGTGGGGTGAGCTTCTCGCCGGTATCGAGATTGGCAAGGCCGAACGCATGCTCGGCGACGACCTCGCCGCGATGGGCGAATGCGACGATGACGCCGGGCTGCTGGATTGTCGTCAGTTGGAATTCGATCCAGGAGCCGATGTAGTCGATCGCGGATCGCAGCCACGTGTCCATTGCACACCAATCTGCAGGGAAGATTGGTGGCGGAGGCTAGCCGAGAAAGCGGAGCGGGCACAACCCGAAAGGTTGTGCCCGTCGACTTCGTTCAAGCTTGCGATGTCTCAGTAGACCAGCGTCGCGCCGGTCGGCTTGTCGAGCGCTGCGGCAAGCGAGCGATACTCCGAGCTGTCGGTGCCGGCAAGCGAGGCGATCTTGTTCAGATGATACTGCGCCTGTTCGCGGTTGCCCTGTTCGAGCTGCCAGAGGCCGTAATACTGCCAGGTGCGGACATGGTTCGGATCGTCCTTCAGCGCGAGCTCGTAATAGACCTTCGACGACTGGTAGTCGCCGAGCTTGCGATAGGAGTAGCCGATCAGATTGGCGACGTCGGCGACGTCGTCGCGCTTGAGCGACTTCAACTGGCCGATCGCGCCCGTGTAGTCGTGATTGTCGTAGATCGCGGCGTAGGCGGTGCGATAGGCCGCAAGGAACTTGGGATCGCTGACGGAAGAGCTCTTCTTCTTGCCCTTTTTGGACGAGCTATCCGACTTCGGCGGCGAGGACGGCTCGTCGCTGCCCGCGGCATAGGCGCTCGACAGTACCGGCGCCGCCGCCAGCGTCATGGCGACGAGGCCCGGCACAACAAGCATTGAGAGTTTGCGCATCTAAATTCTCCCGTATGGAACGTGGCGATCCTACACGATTGCCCAAAGACCGAACACCCGTCGCGCAAAAACATTCCCGCTTCGCACGATCTATTCCTATTCGCCCGGTCGCTGATGACAAACTTGTCATCGAGATGAACGGAAGCCTGCAGGGGGCTTCAGACTGGGTTCAATGTGCCCCGCCTAGGCTGCCACCTACGATCGAAGGGTGGGCGAGAGGGCGCCGCCTCGAGATCCTTCCAAGAGGAGACCACCATGTTGAAGACCATCTCCGCAGCCTTGCTCGCAGCGTCCGTGATCGCAGCCCCGGCCTTCGCTGCCGAGGCCGGAAAGACCGCCACGACTGCCCCGGTGATCAAGGCGGACCAGAGCCAGACCAAGGCGCCGACCACCGCCGCGAAATCGGACGCCGGCGTCAAGGCCGACGCCAAGGCCGACACCAAGGCTGATCTCAAGCCGGCGGACGTCAAGGCCACCGACGCCAAGGTGGATCCCAAGTCGAAGGCGATGAACGCGAACGCCGCGGTCACCACCGGCGAGCACAAGACCGTGCGCAAGGATCGCCATGGTCACAAGCAGGTCACGGCCAAGGAGTCGCAGAAGGCGCAGCCGGACGTGACCAAGCCGGCGGCATCAGACCAGCGCAACTGACGGCTGATCCCGCGCGGCGGCATCCCTGGCATTGCCCCGCCGCCGCGCGCGGACTTCAGGCCCGGTCCGTTCGCGGTGTTCTCGTGCGAAAGCCCGAGGTGCCGCCGGCGGGCCGGTGCGCTGCTTGCGCCGCGGCAAGCGAATTCCCTTCGTGCAGGCTTGGAGCTAGAACGTCTCCTGATCTGATCGAGCGGAGAGCGGGGCCTGTGGGGCGGTTGGCGAGATGTGCGGTGATATTGGCATTGCCCTTGGCGCTTGCGGCCTGTTTCGGCAGCGACGGTGACCGTCCAACGCTGATGGGCGGGACCCAGGCCGGCGGGCCGCAGCCGTTTCCCGACAATTTCCGGAGCGACACGCTGGCTCTGATGCGGACCTATCTGAACAATCCGGTCGGCGTGCGCGACGCCAGCATGGCCGAACCGGTGCAGCGCGAGGTCGGCGGCCGGCAGTTCTATGTGAGCTGCCTGCACTTCACCCCGCGCGAGACCGATGGCAGCTACAAGGCCATGCGCGAACGGGCCGTGATCTTCGTCAACGGCCGGGCGGACCGCGTGGTCGACAGGACCAGCGATCTCTGCGCCGGTGCGGTTTACGCACCCTTTCCGGAACTGGAAAAGATGACGCGGTAGCGCAAAGCCCGCCTTCATTGCCTGATGTTAGACAGACGCAGCCGGAGCCGCTGGATCACATTTCGGCGAGCTTTGAACGGGGTGATTTCCTCTTGAGACAAATCGTTGCGCCGGGCCTTGTGCACGCGACAAAAACAGTTAACTCAGGGTGGTGTGACGGAACAAAATCGCGTTGTTGCCACCCCGTCACAGTGACGAACGATCAACGTTCCGGCATCGTCGCGAAGCAACCCAATTCACGCCACGTTGTTTCCTGAGTGTCGTTATGAAAGAACGGGGATGATCATGAAATCGATTTTGCTGGGTGCAGCCGCGGTGCTTGCACTGGCCGCGCCGGCCGCCGCCGCGGACATTCAGCCGCGCACCTACACGAAGGCTCCGGCCTATACGCCGCCGCAGATCATTTACAACTGGACCGGTTTCTACATCGGCGGCCATGTCGGCGGCGCGTTTGCCGGCGACAGCAGCTTCCAATCCAGCGACGCTCGCTTCATGGGCGGCGTGCAGGGCGGCTTCGACTACCAGTTCGCGCCCAACTGGGTGGTGGGTATCGAAGCGCAGTATTCCTGGCTGCCGACCAACAACAACGGTGCCACCTTCCCGCTGGGCACGCAGGTGACCTCCAACACCGACCAGATCGGGTCGGTGACCGGTCGCATCGGCTACACCTGGGGACCGACGCTGCTATACGCCAAGGGTGGTTATGCCTGGCGTAATAACGGCCTTGGCGTGAACATCGCCGGGGTGCCGCAGGCCTTCACCACCACCGGCAACAACAAGGACGGCTATACTGTCGGCGCCGGCCTCGAATACATGTTCGCGCCGAGCTGGTCGGCCAAGGCCGAGTACCAGTACTACAATTTCGGCAGCACCACCTTTACCTCCGGCCCGGCCGACATCGTCGGTGCTCGCGGCCGGGAGGACGAGCATACCGTCAAGGTCGGGGTGAACTACCGCTTCGGCTGGGGCGGTCCGGCAGGCTCCCGCTACTGACTGCCAGTGGCGATTGAAGACCCGACAAAGGCCGGCTCCGCCGGCCTTTGATTTGCCGGTTTGTCAGCCGATTGTTTGCTTTTCATGAACTATCTGGCGCGTCATTTGCTTGCAAATGGTGGCTGGCGCGCCTTCTCACGCCGATGGGGCCAGGGGTAAAGCAAAAATAATTTTTGCGATCTACGGAACTCGCGCTCCGGAACGCGTTATATGACATTTATCGGGCTGGTGGGACGACGGACATGCGTATCTTGGTGTCGGCAGTGGTGCTCTCATGCTTCTCCCTCCTGCCGTGCTCTGCACAGACAATCCTCAAATCCGAGCCTCTGATGCTGGCACCTTATGAGGTGGCCTTCGTCAAGGACGCTTCCTGTCCGTCGGGCAAGGTAATGAAGGTTACCGGCGCCATCCGTGGGCTGCATCGCCGCAAGGCCTGCGTGGCCATGCCCGGCGAGCAGGCTTCGCTGGCGGCCGCGACGCCCTGAGCCTCCGCTCCGGTTTCGTGCCGGAACTCAGGAATTCAGCTCAAGCTCCATCCTCGTCTGCTGGTCGGCCTCAGCCTTGTTCTTGGCGGGGTCCTCGCCGTGTGCTGCCTGGCACGAGGCGATCTCGTAGCCGTTGTCAAGCACCCGGCGCGGTCCCGGCCGCTCGTCGTCCGCAACCACGTCCACGACGAGACCGCTTCGCTGCGCGAGCTTCCAGACGTCGGACTCGCTGGGATAGGCCTTGCTGATCTGGGCATCGTTGCAGAACAGGGCGTAGGGCATTTTTCCCGCTCCAAGAAACCGGGTTAACGAGCTTGCCCGGTCAGGTTCCGCCCGCCGCCAGATCGTGATCGGCCACCGCCGGCCCTTGAGTCCTTAACGAGTCCTGAATCCCGGAAAAAAGAATCCCTGGGACTCGTCGGCCGGAATCAGCGGATGTTTTCCGCCATGACGAGCGACCTGAAGACATCCTGCGGGCACATGCTCCTGACGCTCACGCTGGCGCTGCTCGGCGCCTGCGCGGCCAATCTCTGGCTGGTCTGGTCCTGGCTGTAGGCCTTTGACCGGGCGCTATTTTTTTGCTGGAGGGCCGGCGTCGCGGATGGCGGCACGCAATCTGGTCAGGGTCGCCGTACAGTATTCCTCACGCTCGCGCTCGAAGCGCTCCTGATGCTTCCGGAAATTGGCAAGGCGAGCCTGCATCTCGGTGCGGAAATCGCCGCTTGCCCGCGCCATGAGAGGTGCGGGCCGGGGCGGAAGCGGAACTTGCGGCGGCTCGACCTCGACGGCCACCGCCTCCATGGCGACGATCTCGACCGCGACGGGCGAGCCAACCGCGGACGCATCCGGCTGCAGGAGGTCATCCTTCCTGCCGGTCACCGATTGGACGAAGGCCAGTGTCTGCGCGATCAGTGCGTCGCGCTCCCTGATCCATTTCATGATCCACCTCAGCCACGATCATTCCAGCAAAGCGGCTGCATCGAATCAAGAAGGTTCGAAAGGGATTGCATATTTTTCCCGATCGCCCGACATTGAAAGAATGGTCGCGGGAGAAGAACGGTCGGACGAAGCGGAGGGGCTGAGGCTCATCCGCGCGTTCCTGTCGCTGCCGCCCGACAAGCGGGCGGAGGTGATCGCATTTGCGGAAGAATTGGCGCGTGCCCACGCCCTGTCCGCGGAGGGCAGGGAGGCATCGCCGCGGTGAGCGCTACCGCTCGCGGGGATTGACGTTGGGCTCGAACGGCGCACCGACCACCCGGACTGGAGCCTGGATCGATGTCCGGGCGACGTCGATCACGGCTCTCTCGGCGACGCGCTTTTCAGGGGCCGGCACCAGCTCCGGTTCGAACAGTATCAATGTGCCGGCCACGGCGCCACAGCACAGCATCACTGTCACCAGCAGAATGATGTTTCGGTTTTCTTCCCTGATCCGCATGGGTCAAGAACGAGTGACGCACGTCTTTGGTTCCGGTCCGGCATTTCATCGACCTGTCGTGCCAGCAGAAAACCCGTTGCGATCGCGAACAGCACGGCCGTCATGACGACAGCCGTAACCGCACCGCGGCGATCCTGGCTTTCTCTTTGACCGTGGTGGAGCGCATCGTACACGCACGCTACCTCATGTTGAACTCTGATCCAGATTATGGTCAGTAGCGGCGCCTGCGATGCGCGCGGCCAACATCCACTCCTGAAGGTCTGCCTATGAACGAGGATGTCAGCGACGGCTGGGCCGCGTCCGCGGCCGCCTGGATCGTCGAGCAGGGGCAAGATGGCGACTATGGTCGCCGTTTCGTGTTGGACGCGCCGATGAAGGAGCGCATCGAAGGGCGCGGCTTCCGCAATGCGCTCGACGTCGGCTGCGGGGAAGGGCGCTTCTGCCGCATCATGCAGCGGGCCGGCATCCGCACCACCGGTATCGATCCGACCGAGGCGTTGCTCGCGCGCGCCCGCGAGCTGGACCCGGACGGCGACTATCGGCTCGGCCGCGCCGAGATGATGGAGGTCGATGCGAGCTTCGATCTGGTCGTCAGCTATCTCAGCCTGATCGACATGCCCGATCTCGATACTGCGATCGCAAGGATGGTGGCGGCGCTGCGTCCGGGCGGTACGCTGCTGATTGCCAACCTGACGAGCTTTAACACCGCCGGCCAGCCGGACGGCTGGACACGCGACAGCGAGGGCGAGATGCGCTTCGCCATCGATCACTACATGGACGAGCGTCCGATCTGGGCCGCCTGGCACGGCATCCGTCCAGAACTGGCACCGTCCGCTCAGCACCTACATGACTCTGTTGCTCGATCACGGTCTGCAGTTGCGTCTCTTCGTCGAGCCGCAGCCGACAGGCGGCAGTCCCGAGCAGGTCGCCCGTCATCGCCGCGTGCCCTTCTTCCACGTCATGGAGTGGCAGAAGCCGGCCTGAGGGTAAGGCAGGCGATTTCGGCGGCGACGCATCGCCTGTACACTGGCTCACGACTTGGCTCGAGGCTCGTCCGATGATCCCCAATCGTCCTCCCGTGCTCGCCCACCAACGTTTCCTCGCCGACCGTGAGAATTTCGCGGGTCTCGATCTCGCCGCGCGGTTCGAGCGCATTGAGCGCACCAACCTTTGGGGCGCGGCCACTTCGGTATCCGGCCTCGGCTCGGAGGATCCCGCGACCAGCGCGGTCTGCGAGGCGCTTCCTGCACTGCTGCAACGGCTCCGCGTGCGCTCGCTGCTGGATGCGCCCTGCGGCGATGCCGGGTGGATTGGCCGGCTCGAGCTCGATGTCGATTACACCGGCATCGACATCGTGCCGTCGCTGATCGAGGCCAACCGCCGGCGTGTCGCAGGCGGTGCCTCGCCGGGCCGGTTTCTCGTCGCCGACATCACGCGCGATGCATTGCCGCTTGCGGATCTGATTCTCTGCCGGGACTGCCTGGTGCATCTGAGCTTTGCGAACATCGATCGCGCCCTCGCGCAATTCCGGATCAGCGGGGCGCGCTTGCTGCTGGTCACCACCTTTCCCGAATGGGACGGCAACCGCGATTGCGAGGACGGCGACTGGCGGGCGCTCAACATGGAGAAGGCGCCGTTCGACTGGCCCGCGCCGGACGCGCTGATCAACGAGCGTTGCGAGGAGGGCGGTGGTGGCTGGCGCGACAAGAGCCTCGGGCTCTGGCGGCTGGATCAATTGCCGAATGCGAAGCCCGATAGCGGCTCGAATAGCAGCGCGCTGGCGGACTGAAACTGCGTCGAGAGCTGGTGCCGGCTGAGGGGATTGAACCCCCGACCTTCGGTTTACAAAACCGCTGCTCTACCGCTGAGCTAAGCCGGCGACGCTTGAATGCAGAGCGGGGCCCGGCATCTGTGCCGGTTGTCCGCCCGGGCGTCGCAATATCAGACTTGGTTGGAAAGTGCCAGAACCCGCGATGATTGGTGCAGGCACGAAACAGGCGGCCCGAAGGCCGCCTGATCCATCGCGCTCACGCTCGTTGACCTACTGGCAGATGTGCGGGCGGCCGTCTTCGCCCTTGAACCAGGTACCGGGCGTACAGACGAAGCCGTTGCGCTGGGCGTAGGTGCGGGTGTCCCATCCACGATTGTTCCAGCCGCGGTCCCACGAATTGTCATAGGCGTAGGAATTGTCCCAGGCGCGGAATGGGGCGGTGGCGATCGCGCCAGCGGTGCCGATCGCGGCGCCGGCGACGCCCGCTGCGACGTCGGTAGGCCAGAAGCCAGTGCGGCTCCTGTTCCAGTCGTTATTCCAGTCGCCGCTATTGGTCTGACGATAGGACGCGCGGCGCTGACGATAGCCGCTATCGGTGTACGGGTTTCCCGGGCCGAGGTTCTGGCAGTTGGCGTTGGGGAATTGCGCCGCGCAGCGGCCGGGATTGGTGACGACCGCCTGCGCCATGGCGGAGCCTGCCAGCATGGTCGCTGCAATCGCTGTCGCCCCGAGAAGCTTGATGTTCATGGCTGTTCACTCCCATTTCGTTGATGGGGGCTAAACGCCGACGGCGCAGGACGTTCCGATGCAACCGTGGATTTTCGCAGCTGAACAGTCAAACGGATGTGAGCACGGCGGCGCTGTTCCGGCGGCGGAGCCCTGCGCGTTAACACTTCGCTAGCTTGCTTTGCAGCATTTGAGCGGCGCGCAACCCTTACACATTAGGCTTACCGGAAATTGGTGAGCAGGCCTTAACTCTCTCTGCGTGGCGATCGGTTAGGTTGTCGCCGGATAATCGGGGTCTCCTCATGCGCGCCGTGGCGCTCGCCGCCTTTCTGATCGGACTGCCTGCGACGGCGTTTGCCGGCGAGGGCTTCGATATCGTCGTTCCCGGCCGCCCTGGGGTGCCGATCATCATCAACAACATCGACGCCTCCTATGCCGTGGTCGAAGGCACCTGGGGCCTCGGCAAGAACCAGCAGGTGCAGCCCACGATCTATGGCGGACGCTATATCGCCGAGCGTCAACCCGACCATCTCGGCCACTATTATCCGACGCTGGGCCTGCGGCCGGGCTACGGCCGGCTCGAGGTCGAGCCGCCTGCCAACCGCAAATTACCCAAGCCCGCCGAGAGCTACCACGAGAGCTGGGGCGCCTCGTCCGCGCCGCTGCCGGCGCAGATGGACCCGCCGGTCGATCCGCCGGCGGTGATCTACGCGCCCGAGATCAACGATCGTCCTCGGCCCCCTCGGCCGCGGCCGCGTACAGAGCTACCCGGCAGGCCGCCGGGTTGAGAAACGTGACAATCCAAAAAAACGGAATCAACAGGAGAGAGTAATGCGTCAGATGATTTCGGGACTGGTCGCGGCAGCAGCCGTGACGTTCGCCGCCACCGCGCCCGCCGCCGCCTGCGGCTTCACCACGTGCGCGCCGGTTGCGCCGGTCTATTCCGGCTGCAACACCGGCTGCGGCGGCTATGGGTACGGCTACGGTTATGGCGCCTATGAGCGTCTCGTCGAGCCGACCACGCAGTATTACTACGTGAACCAGGGCCCGACCTATACCGGTCCGGGCGCGTTCGCGCCGTATCCGACCTACCGTGAGGACGCGGTCGTTGCGCCCGCCAATTACGGCTATGGCTACGGCTATCGTGCCGCTGCGGTCGCGCCGCCGGCCGCTTACCCCTATCGCCGCCCGTACTACCGTCCGTATCGTTATGGCTACGGCCCCCGCTACGGATATCTGCCGCGTGTGCACTACGGCCACGGTCCGCGCTATGGCTACGCTCATCGCCACGCGCCGCATTACTATGGCGGTCACCGCGCGACGCGCCGCTATCACTGATCTCTGATCGGCTAAAGCCCAACGAGACGCCCGTCCGCGCGATGCGGGCGGGCGTTTTGTTGTGCCAAAGCGCGATGCGATTCGGATGAATCGTCATCGCGCTTTAGATTGTTGTTTAAGCATGATCTTTCCGGAAAACCGCTGCGCACTTTTCCGGATCATGCTTTAGCGCTTCATGAGGCCGAGCCGGCTCGCGCCCACATAGAGCGCGAGCACGGCGGCGTTCGAGACGTTGAGGCTCTTGATCTCGCCGGGCATGTCGAGCCGCGCCACGACGCTGCAGGTCTCGCGGGTCAATTGCCTGAGGCCCTTGCCTTCGGCGCCGAGCACGAGTGCGAGCGGCTCGCGTAGCGCGACATCGCTGATATCCTCGCTGCCTTCGCTGTCGAGGCCGACGGTCTGGAAGCCGTGCTCGTTCAGCGCCGTCAGCGCGCGGGAGAGGTTCTGTACCGTGACCATCGGGACCAGCTCGAGCGCGCCGGAGGCGGCCTTGGCCAGCACGCCGGTCGCTTCCGGACTGTGCCGCGCGGTGGTCACGATCGCCTTCACCGCGAACGCTGCGGCCGAGCGCAGGATGGCGCCGACATTGTGGGGGTCGGTGATCTGGTCGAGCACCAGCACCATGCCTTCCTGCGTCAGGGTCTCGATATCCGGCGAGGGCAGGGGATCGGCCTCGGCCAAGAGGCCCTGGTGCACGGCGTCGGGCGACAGCAGCCGGTCGATCTCCTGGGGCCGCACGATCTCCGGCGCTACGCGGGTCTCGATGTTCTCGTCCGCAAGGCGCCTTGCGGCGTTCTCGGTCAGCGTCAGTTTGCGGATCCGGCGCTGGGGGTTGGCCAGCGCCATGGTGACGGTGTGCCAGCCATAGAGGATGACGGGGCCGTCGCCTTGCGAATCACGGTCGCGCCACGCCGACCGGCCGGCCGTTTTTCCGGGCCGGTTGAAGGGCTTAGCCCCGCCGCGAGCCCCCTTGGGGCCGAATTTTCGATCCTTCATGGGCTCGCTTCTGTCATGGGTTCCGGAATATGGCAATTTCGGTGGCGGCGAGGGCGATTTTAGCCGTCCGCCTCGGTTGACTTTGCCCCACCGCATCGCCCATAAACGCGCCCGGTCGCGCCCCGATCCGGGTTGTCGCGGCCTTCACGTTCCATGGCCGACTTCGGTCGCCGGCAAGGTCCGGCCCGATTGTGCTGCCATCGAGCGGGGGAGTGTCCCGAGTGGCAAAGGGAGCTGACTGTAAATCAGCCGCCTCATGGCTTCGCAGGTTCGAGTCCTGCCTCCCCCACCACGCTTCGCCCTTCGGGCTCCGCGTGGCGCAGCCACGTGAGGTCCGAAGGGCAAAGCGTGGTGTCCGGCGAAGCCCGTAGGGCGAAGACGGACTGAAGCCGCCTCAAGTCGCTACCCCATCATCTCCCGCACCATCGGCACCACTTTCCGCCCATAAAGCTCGATGCTCCGCATCAGCTTCTCGTGCGGCAAAGGTCCTGCCGAGTACTTCAACTGAAACCGTGAAATGCCGAGCGCCTTCGCGGTCTTCGCGATCTTCCGCGCCACCGTTTCCGGCGAGCCGACATAGAGCGAACCATGCTCGGCCTCGCTGACGAACTCGTCGCGGCCCATCGGCGGCCAGCCGCGCTCCTTGCCGATGCGGTCGCGCATGGCCTTGTAGTCGGGCCACAGCTCCTCGCGCGCCTGCGCATCGGTCTCGGCGACGTAGCCCGGCGAATGCACGCCGATCGGCTTCGACGGGCGGCCGAACTCCCTGAAGGCGCGGTGATAGAGATCGACGTAAGGCGCAAAGCGCGCAGGATCGCCGCCGATGATCGCGAGCATCAGGGGCAGATCGTAATGCGCGGCCCGCACCACCGATTGCGGGCTGCCGCCGACGCCGATCCAGGTCTTGAGCGTGCCGTTCTCGACCGGCGGGTAGACCAGCTGGTCCCGCAGCGGTGGACGGAGCTTGCCTTCCCAAGTCACCGGCTGCTGCGACAAGAGCGCGGCGAACAAATCGAGCTTCTCCTCGAACAGCTCTTCATATTTGCGCAGGTCGAAGCCGAACAGCGGAAAGGACTCGGTGAACGAACCGCGGCCGAGGATCACCTCGGCGCGCCCGTTCGAGAGCGCATCCAGCGTGGCAAAGCGCTGGAACACGCGAATGGGATCGTCCGAAGACAGCACCGTTACGGCAGAGCCTAGATGGATGCGTTTGGTACGCGATGCGATCGCGGCCAGTACGGTCTCCGGCGAGGAGATCGCGAAATCGGTGCGGTGGTGCTCGCCGAGCCCGATGAAGTCAAGCCCGAGCTCGTCGGCCAGCACCGCTTCGTCGACGACGTTGCGGATCACCTGCGCATGCGGGAGCATGGCGCCGGACGCATCTCTCGTGACGTCGCCAAAGGTATCCAGTCCGAATTCAAGCGGTGCGGTCATCGATCAGGTCTCTGTGGGGAGCGGCGTCAGCCGCCAGGACGGGGTGGTTTCGATGTGGAGCTAGGTCGTGGCCGCCGGCTCAACAAGGCCGCTCCGGGAAAGGCTGGGTTTCCGGTTTTTTCACCACGCCCGCTCAATCGGATCTGGCGAACATCGCGACCAGGGTCTCGCGCAGCCAGCGCTGCGCCGGCACGGTGTCGTTGCGCTGGTGCCAGAACAGGCTGACGATGCGCGGCGGCGCCTTGAGTGGCAACGGCATGGCGTGCAGCAATGGTGCATGCCTTGATTGCGAGCGCAGATCGCTCGGCAGCACCGCGATCAGGTCGGACTGGCGCACGACCTCGTAGGCGGCGCTGTAGTGATTGACGGTCGCCACCAGATTGCGCGACAGCCCGCGCGAGGCGAGAAAGAGATCGTAGGACGGCATCGTCTTGCCCGCGAGGCTCACGTCGACATGTCCCGCATTCAGGAATGTCCGGGTGCTCAGCCGCTTTCGGGCGGCGAGGGGATGCCCGCGCCGCATGAAGCAGGCGTAGTCGACGGTCCACAGCGAGCGCGAGCGGATGGCGGCGGGCTGCTGCGCCTCGTTGACATAGACGCTGAGCACGCAGTCGACCCTGTTGTCCTCGAGCTGGTCGGCGATCTCGATGACGGTGTTGGGGATAGTGTGGACGCGCGCCTTCGGCGCGATCGCGCCGAGATGGGTGAGAAGGTTCGGCATCACCAGCGAGGCGACGTAGTCCGACATCGACAGGCTAAACTCGGTCTGCGCGCGGGCGGGATCGAACACCTGCTCGTCGAGCGCGCCGCGCACGGTTTCCAGCGCTTCGCCGATCGGCTCCCACAGCGCGGCTGCGCGCTGGGTAGGACGGATTCCCGTGCCGGCGCGCACGAAGAGGGGATCGCCCAGCGCGTCGCGCAGCCGCGCCAGCGCGTTGCTGACCGCGGGTTGGGTCATCCGCAGCGCGCTCGCGGCGCGCGTGACGCTGCCCTCGGTCATCAGCGCCTCGAAGACTTTCAGGAGGTTGAGATCAAGCGCGCGAAACGACACGAACATTCACTACGGTGATATAGTAGATCATGATTATAAATTATGACGATAATGTCACTTTGTCTATGGTTCCTTCCTGAGCGGCGCGCCGGGCCCGTGACATCAGAGGGGACTTTTCATGTCGATGATATCGGCGCGCATCGAGCGCCTTCCGTTCGCACGCTTCCACAAGCATCTGCTGCTGATGGGCGGGCTCGGCTACATGTTCGACGCGATGGACGCGGCGGTGCTGGCCTTCATCCTGCCGGTGCTGCGCACGGCGTGGAATCTGTCGAGCGTGCAGATCGGCGTGCTCGGCAGCAGCACCTATATCGGCTTTCTGTTCGGCGCCTTGTTCGCCGGCACGCTGGGCGACCTGATCGGCCGCCGTGCCGTGATGATGTCGGCACTGGCGCTCTACTGTATCGCATCCATCGTCAGCGCGGCGGTGGACACCTGGCCGTCCTTCTTCGCCGCCCGCGTCGTCGCCGGCATGGGCACCGGCGCGGAGAGCGCGATCATCGCGCCTTATCTCGCGGAATTCGTCGCGCGTCGCTACCGCGGCAGCTTCACCGGCGCGTTGGCCGGCTTCTTCTCCTTCGGCTTCGTCGCCGCGGCCTTGCTCGGCTACTTCATCGTCCCCGCCTATGACAACGGCTGGCGCATCGTGCTGGTCATCACGGCGGTGCCGGTCGTCATGCTGCTGTGGTGGCGCAAGTCGCTGCCGGAATCGCCGCGTTGGCTCGAAAGCCGGGGCCGGGAGAAGGAAGCCGAAGCCGTCCTCGACAGGATCGAGGCGGGCTTTGCGCGCGCGGGCCATGTCCTGCCGCAGCCGGTCGTCGAAGCCACGGCGCCGGCCGGCACGACCGGAACGCTGCTTGCCAATTTCGCGGCGCTTCTGGCGGGTCGGCAGACGCGATGTTCGCGGCGCTGGACGAAGCCGTCAAGTCGGCGATCGGGCACAAGCTGTTCACGATCCTGGCCTACGACGGCGACAGCGGCGAAGCTGCGCGGGTCTATTCCAATCTTCCCGGCCCGTATCCGGCCGGCGGACGCAAGCGCCTTGCGCCGGGCCCCTGGACCGAGGCCGTTCTCGACCGCGGCGAGGCCTATATCGGCCGCACGCTGGACGATCTGCGCGACGTCTTCTCCGACCACGCGCTGATCGCCTCGCTCGGTTGCGAGAGCGTGCTCAACATGCCCGTGCGCTGGCGCGGGCGGACGCTCGGCACGCTCAACCTGCTTCACGAGGCAGGCTGGTACGGCGAGGACGATATCGCCGCATGCCTTCCCTTTGCCCAGCTCACATTGCCGGCGCTGCTTGCGCCGGCCTCTCTCTGACAGGACATCGCGATGCCCAGCATCCTCTTCAAGAACGCCGCGCTGCTCGATCCGCTCCAGGTCGAGTTGCTGGCAGGTCATGACGTACTGGTCGAAGACGGCCTGATCAAGGAGGTCTCGGACCGTCCGATCAAGGCCAGCGCCGATCGCACCGTCGATCTCAAGGGCAAGACGCTGATGCCCGGCCTGATCGACCTGCACGTGCATGCGATCGCCGTGGAGCTCAACCTGGCGCAGCAGGTGCACATGCCCAACGTGCTGGTGACGCTGCGCTCGACGCTGCTGCTGCGCGGCATGCTGCGGCGGGGCTTCACCACGGTGCGCGATGCCGGCGGCGCCGACCATGCGTTGAAGCAGGCGATCGAGACCGGCCTGACCGACGGTCCGCGACTGTTCGTCTCCGGCCGCGCGCTCAGCCAGACCGGCGGCCACGGCGACATGCGGGCGCGCTCGGATTACCTCGCCAGCGACGCGCCATGTCCGTGCTGCGTGCGTGTCGGTGCGCTGGCGCGCGTCGCCGACGGCGTCGACGGCGTGCGCAAGGCCGCACGCGAAGAGCTCCAGATGGGTGCTGACCAGATCAAGATCATGGCCTCCGGCGGTGTCGCCTCGCCGACCGATCCGGTCGGCGCCTTTGGCTACTCCGAGGACGAGATCCGCGCCATCGTCGAGGAGGCGCGCGGCCGCCAGACCTACGTGCTTGCCCACGCCTACACCGCGGCCGCGATCGAGCGCGCGGTTCGCTGCGGCGTGCGCACCATCGAGCACGGCAATCTCGTCGATGCGCCGACCGCGCGCCTGATGGCCGAGGAGGGCGCCTATGTGGTGCCGACGCTGGTCACCTATGAGGCATTGGCCAATGAGGGCGCGCAATTTGGCCTGCCGGCGGAGAGCGTCGCCAAGATCGCCGACGTCCGCGACGCGGGCCTGCGCTCGCTTGCGATCTATCGCGACGCCGGCGTGAAGATGGGGTTCGGCAGCGATCTGCTCGGTCCGTCGCAGCGCCTCCAGAGCGACGAATTCCGCATCCGCGCCGAAATCCTGGGGCCCCGCGCGGTCATCGCCAGCGCGACAGTGATCGGCGCCGAGGTGCTCGGCATGGACGGCAGGCTCGGCCGCATCGCGCCGGAAGCGATCGCGGACCTGCTGGTGGTCGACGGCAACCCGCTGCGCGACGTCGGCTGCCTGCTCGGCCAGGGCGAGCACATTCCGCTGGTGATGAAGGCAGGCAAGGTCCAGTTCGACCGGCTCGACGCGTAGTTACCCACCGCATCACGGGCATCTGCACACTGATGTCGATCTTCGGTCCTATTTCGAGATGCGCACGACCATCTTGCCGAGAGCTCCGCGCGTCTGCATGGTCCTGAACGCTTCCCGGAAATCGTCCAGCGCGAAGACCTGGCCGACCACGGGCTTCAGCTTGCCCTCGGCCAGCCAGCCCGTCAGGTCCGACATCAGGCGCTTCTGTGTCTCGGGCTCGCGTGTTGGAATCTGCGCAAGGTCCACACCGAGCAGGGCGCCACCTTTCAACAGTGGCAGATTGAAGGGCAGCGCGGGGATCGCGCCGGCGGCAAACCCGACCACGAGATGGCGCCCGCGCCAGGCGATGGAGCGGAAGGCCTGCACCGAGATGTCGCCGCCGACCGGGTCGAAGATCACGTCGGCGCCGTGCCCTCCAGTCAACTCCTTCAGCGTGTCGCGCCAGCCGGCCTGCGTGTAGTCGATCGCGGCGTCGGCGCCGTGTGCCTGCGCGAACGCGCGCTTGTCCGGTGTCGAGGCCGCTGCGATCACGCGCGCGCCGAGCAGCTTGCCAATCTGGACTGCAGCGATTCCCGTGCCGCCGGCTGCGCCCAGCACCAGAAGCTGCTCGCCAGCGCAGAGCGAGGCGCGTGCACTGAGCGCATAAAGCGCGGTCAGGTAATTGGCACGAAAGGAGGCCGCGACTTCGGCCGCAACGCCGTCCGGCAAGGGATACAGCGCTTCGGGCCTGACGACGATCTCTTCGGCCAGCGCGCCCGAGCGCGTCATGCCCATCACGCGCGTGCCGGGCTGATAGCCACCCGGCCTGCCGGGAGCTTCGTCCACGATCCCTGCGAACTCGGTCCCGGGAATGAAGGGCAGGGGATCCTTGGTCTGATAGAGGCCCTGGATTTTCAGGCCATCGACAAAGCCGATCCCTGCGGCCTCGACCCGGATCCGCAACTGTCCGGGCTCCATGGGCGGGGGCGGGACGTCCTTCAGCTCGATCTGATCGATGGGCGCGTATTGCTCGACGACGACGGCTTTCATGTCGGACCTCTGTTGTTCCAGCTATCCTGACAGGGGTCGCCGTCGGCCGCTGGCGTCTATCGCCACATCCCCCGCATCTTCGCCCCGATGTCGATTTTCGGCCCATGCGCAGAGCTGCGGGCCGCACCTGCGGCGGCCTTCGGCCAGGCGGTGCGCTCGAACAGGTAGACCAGGGTTTCCGGGATGAAGCGGGTGCGCGAGGCGTAGACGTGGCGATCGCCCTTGGCGGCCTGACCGTGGGTGAAGAAGCGCTGGGGAACGACGAGGTGCAGATCGTCCTTGGCGCGGGTCATCGCGACATAGAGCAGGCGGCGCTCTTCCTCGATCTCGGCGCTGGTGCCGGCGCCGAGATCGGACGGCATGCAGCCGTCGACGACGTTGAGCACGAACACCGATTTCCACTCCTGGCCCTTGGCGGAGTGGATGGTGGAGAGGATCAGGTAGTCTTCGTCGCGCAGCGGCGGTCCGGATTTGTCGCTGGTCGCATCCGGCGGATCGAGCGTGAGCTCGGTCAGGAATTTCTCGCGCGAGGGATAGCCGCTCGCGATCTGCTCGAGCTGCATCAGATCGGCGCGGCGCGTCTCGGAATCCTCGTGGATGCGATCGAGATGCGGCTCGTACCAGAGCCGCACGCGCTCGAGATCAACAGGCCATTCCGAATAGCGCAGATTTTCGACCGTGCGGACGAAGTCGGTCCAGTCGTCGCCGGTGCGCGCCGGCACCGGGAGCCGGCCGAGCGCGGCAAGTGGATCGGTGCTCTCCGCGATCTGGTCGAGCACGCGTTGTGCGGTCGCGGGGCCGATGCCCGGCAACAGATGCAGGATGCGAAAGCCGGCGACGCGGTCGCGCGGATTTTCGGCAAAGCGCAACAGCGCCAGCACGTCCTTGACATGCGCGGCGTCGAGGAATTTCAGCCCGCCGAACTTGACGAAGGGGATGTTGCGGCGCGTGAGCTCGATCTCCAGCGGACCCGAATGCGAGGAGGTGCGGAACATCACCGCCTGGTGCTTGAGCAACGCGCCTTGCTCCCGGTTCGCCAGCACCGCCTCGACGATGTAGCGCGCCTGGTCGGCCTCGTCGTGCACGGTGACGAGCTGCGGCTTCTGTCCGGAGGCGCGCTCGGTCCAGAGATTTTTCGTGAAGCGCTCGCGGGCGAGGCCGATGACGCCGTTCGCCGCCGCCAGCACCGCCTGCGTCGAACGGTAATTGCGGTCGAGCGTGATCATCTCGGCGCGGGGCGAGAAGCTTTGCGGAAAGTCCAGGATGTTGCTCACGGTGGCGGCGCGGAACGAATAGATCGACTGCGCGTCATCGCCGACCACGGTGAGGCCGCGCCCGTCAGGCTTGAGCGCCAGCAGGATCGAGGATTGCAGACGGTTGGTGTCCTGATATTCGTCGACCAGCACGTGATCGAAGCGGCCGCCGATCTCTTCCGCGATCAGCGCATCGCTCATCATCTGCGACCAGTAGAGCAGCAGATCGTCGTAATCGAGCACGTGCTGGGCCTGCTTGGCCTCGACGTAAGCGGCGAACAGGCCCTTCAGCTCGGCTGCCCAGCCGCTGCACCAGGGATAGTGCACCCCCAGCACCTTCTCGATCTCCATCTCGGCGTTGACGCAGCGGGAGTAGATCGAGAGGCAGGTGCCCTTGGCGGGAAAGCGGCTCGCGGTCTTCGACAGTCCGCGCTCGTGCCGGACCAGGTTCATCAGATCGGCAGAGTCCTCGCGGTCGTGGATGGTGAAGGCGGAATCGAGGCCGATCCGCTCGGCATATTCGCGCAAGAGCCGCGCGCCGATGCCGTGGAAGGTGCCGGCCCAGGTGAGCGCATCGCGCATGATCGCGGCGTTGCTCTCGCCGAGCACCTTTCGGGAGATGCGCTCGACGCGGCCGGCCATTTCCGCCGCCGCACGGCGCGAAAACGTCATCAGCAGGATGCGGCGGGGATCGCTGCCTGCGACGATCAGATGCGCGACGCGGTGGGCCAGCGTGTTGGTCTTGCCGGAGCCCGCGCCAGCGATGACGAGCAGGGGAGCGCCCACGGTCGAGCCCTCGGCCACGCCATGCTCGACGGCGCGGCGCTGCTCCGCATTGAGCGTGTCCAGATATGTCGCCACGAATCGCCCCGGTGAAAGGATGAGAGTCGGCGATCCCGGCGCGAATCGCAATGCGGCTGGACGGAACCGGAATTAGGATTTAGGGGGAAGACGGCCCCCAGTTCCAGCGTACCCCATGCCCGAGATGACCGAGCTCAAGCCCGACCAGTTCGAGATGCGACGGCTGGAATCGCTCAGCAACACCATTTTCGGTGTCGGCATGACGCTTCTCGCCTATGATCTGCCCAAGGCCGCCGTGTTCACCAGCGCGCCGGACTGGAACGACCTCGCCCGGGTCTATTCGGGCAAGCTGATAGGCTTTGCGCTCAGCTTCATCATCGCCGGCGTGTTCTGGATCAGCCATCACCGGCGGCTGGCGCGCCAGCCGGTCGGCAGCCGCGGCGACGTGATCCTCAACCTGTTCTTTCTGCTCTCGATCGTGCTGCTGCCGGTCACCAACGGGCTCTACACCAATTATGGCAGGAGCAGCGCCGTCGCCGTGCTCTACGGCTTGCATTTGACCGCGATCGCGGGCCTCAACGCCTGGCTGTGGTGGAGGATCCTGGGCGGCTGGCGCCAGGAAATCATGGCCGCGCTGTTTCCGCTGCTGGTGTTCATCCCGGGCACGATCGTTGCGGCGTTCGCGCCGCACGTCGCGCCCTTCTTGTGGTTCATCGCCTTCGGCGGAATCGTGATCCAGCGTTTCTACAATGCGCGGACCGGGCCGGGCGCCTAGTACCCGGAATCAGAGCTGAGTGATACGGCGGCCTTTGAAACGGCGTTGACGGACCTTTTTCTTGGTCCAGACGAAGGGCTCGGCTCTGTCGTTGTATGCGTTGACGTAGGCATCGATGTGTTCCTGAAGCTGCTTGAGGCTCGTGAAGGAGGTGCCGCTGAGCGACTGCCCCTGCAAGATGGAAAACCATACTTCGACCTGATTGAGCCATGACGCACTTGTCGGCGTGAAATGAAATTGCACGTTGGGGTGGGCCTTGAGCCAGTCCTCGTTCTTTTTATGGGTGTTGAGGTTGTCGAGGATGACGTGAAGCTTGCGGTTCGGAAAAGCCGCGGTGACGCTGTTCATGAAATCGAGAAACTCGACGCGGCGCCGGCGTTTTGAATGGGTCGCGATGATCTTTCCGGTGGCGACTTCGAGCGCCGCAAACAATGTTGTGGTGCCATGCCGCTTGTAATCGTGGCTTTGGCCGGTCAAGGCGCGGCCATTGGGCAACTTCAGATAACCCTGCGCTCGCTCCAAAGCCTGGATCGAGGGCTTCTCGTCCACGCACAGCACAATGGCCTTCGCCGGCGGCGCGACATAGAGGCCGACAACATCGGCGGCTTTGGCCGTAAAGTTCGGGTCGTTGCTCTCGCACCAGGACTTGCGAGCCACCAGGTCAATCTTGTGGCTGCGCAGGAACCGCCAGACATATTGGACATCGACATCGCCCAGCGCCTCGGCCAGCAGGGGGCCGGTCCAGCGCGCAAACCCTTGCGGTGGCGGCTTATCCAGCAGCTTCAGAATCCGCTTGTCGGTCGTCTTCGTATAGATCGGCTGCTTGCCAGGCCGCGGCTTGTCTTGCAGCCCTTCAAGGCCATGGTCGGCATAGCGATGCCGCCAAAGGCTGACAATCCGCGGCTGGACCCCAACTTCCTTGGCGATCGACCGGGTGCTGCGCCCATCCGCCGCCAACAGAACTATCCGCGCCCGCTTCAAATCGCGCTGCAACGTCACCGGTGAGCGACAGCACGCCTCAAGCACCTTGCGATCTTTCCTCGAAAGGTGGACTTCTCTTGCTTCGGGTATCATCCCGACCTTGAATCACGACTCACGTTCCAAGAAAAGTGGGTACTAGCTCACCCCTCTGTCGCCCCGAACCCATCGGCCGGCACGTAAAGCTTGACCGGCCGGATTTCGTAGACCGCCGTCGGATTGACCGCACGCAGCTTCCGCGCCGCCGCGATTGCCTCATCCTCGGTGGCGCATTGCATCAGGTGGAAGCCCAGAAGCTGTTCCTTGGTCTCGGCAAACGGCCCGTCCAGCACTATTCCCGCGCCGGGGCCGCGCAAGGTGCGGGCCTTTCGGGTCTCATCCAGGCGGGCCGCCGGTCCAAACTGTCCGCTTGCCCGGAGGGGCGCCTGAACCTCGATGACTTTGGCTACGACTGCGGCGTCCTGCTCCGGCGTCCAGGACAAGATCTCGTCTTCCACGTGGTAGGCCAGGATCGCGTAGAGCATCTTCACCTCTTTTTTTTGCACAGGTCCCAAGGACGTAGCACAGCAGCCCGTCCCGACAATCCCGAGACGAATATTGCGTGCCCGGCGAGCGGCGAAACGGTTCTGAAACCCGATTGCGGACCTGCCATGTGAACGCCGCCGGAGCGGGTCGCGACTGATGGACCATAAACAACAGGCTTTTGCTGGAGGCCGCAATGTCGGGTCATACCATCAAGATCATCGTAAGCGGAGCTTTTCTCCCATTTGATTGACTGGTTTCGCTTCGGCTTTCGCTCTGCGATCCTTGGCTTGTCAGAGAGCCGAGAGGAGACTGAAGGCGATGGAACAATCGGGGGAGGAAGCCGAAGCTGATGGCTTTGTGGGGAAGCTTACGCGCCGGACGCGTTCTGGAGGCCGGTTATGGTCTGCGGAGATCAAGGGGCGCGCTGTTTTCGAGAGCATGAAGCCCGACGCCCGGGTATGTGATGTCGCACGGCGTTATGGTGTGAAGGCCCAGCAGTTGACGACGTGGCGCAGATTGGCGCGTGCTGGCCGGCTCGCATTGGTCACGGACGACGCGGCGGATTTCGTGTCGATCGAGCTGAGCGATCCAGTGGCGTCAGGCAAGAGCGAGGGGCCCGTCGAGATTACGATTGGCAAGGTTTCGGTCCGCCTGGATGCGGACGTGTCGGCGGTGCGGATCGCGGAGATCGTGACTGCGATCGAGCGCGGCGCATGATCATTCCGGCGCAGGGACTGCGGATTGTGCTTGCTGTGCGTCCTGTTGACTTCCGGTGCGGGCACGACGCGCTGGCCGGTCTTGTGCAAAACACGCTTGGGCTCGATCCGCATTCGGGCCTGATCGTGGTTTTTCGTTCGAAGCGCGCCGACCGGCTGAAGATTTTGCTATGGGACGGCACGGGCCTCGTTTTGGTCTACAAGCGCCTTGGCCGCGATGGTCGTTTCGAGTGGCCGCAGATCAGCGACGGCGTCATGCATCTGACGCGCGTGCAGTTCGAAAGCGAGTGGGCGAACGGATTGTCGCGACGCCAGCTGCGGCGAACTGACTCAGACCCGACAACCTGTTTCGCGCGGGGCTTTGGGATGATAGCTTGCGGATGTGCCGGGGAGTGTCAGAAGTTTTGTGTAAGAGCGTCTCTGTGAGGGGTTTGCGGGGTCAGCGGACTGACCCCATGGGGTCAGTCCGCTGAGCCTGCAAAGCGCTCGCCGAACTGGATGGCAAACTGGCCCATTGCGGCCGTCCATGCAACCGGTCGTCGCCAATGGATGCCGGCATTTCTGATGGCGAGGTAAAGCAGCTTCATCGCCGCCTCGTCGTTGGGGAAGCTGCCGCGTGTTTTGATGATCTTGCGCAGCGAACGGTTCAGCGCCTCGACCGCGTTGGTGGTATAGATCATTTTGCGTATCTCCGGCGCGAAGGCGAAGAACGGAATGACGTGCTCCCACGCCCGGCGCCAGGCCGCCCCGATCGCGGGATAGCGCTTGCCCCACTCGGCTTCGAAGTCCTCGAGCCTGAGCAGAGCGGCGTCGGCATTCTCGGCATGATAGATCGCCTTGATCGAGGGAAGGATCGCCTTGCGATCCTTCCAGGACACGAAGGATAGGCTGTTGCGGATCAAATGCACGATGCAGGTCTGGACCATCGCCTTGGGAAAGACGCTGTTGATCGCCTCGGGAAAGCCCTTCAGACCGTCGACGACGGCGATCAGGATGTCGGCGACGCCGCGGTTCCTCAGATCGTTCATGACCTTGAGCCAGAATTTGGCGCCTTCGGTTTGCTCGATCCAAAGCCCGAGCACGTCTTTCTCGCCCGATGCAGTGATGCCCAGCACGACGTAGACTGCCTTGTTCTTGACCATCCCCTCATCGCGAATCTTGACCCTGAGCGCGTCGAAGAAGACCACCGGATAGATCGCTTCCAGCGGCCGGCTCTGCCATTCGCGGACCTCGTCGAGAATCGCGTCGGTGACCTTGCTGATCAGATCGGGGGACACCTCGGTGCCGTAGAGCTCGGCCAGATGGCCCTGGATCTCCCGTACCGTCATGCCCCGCCCGTAGAGACTGATGATCTTCTCGTCGAAGCCGTCGAAGCGGGTCTGGCCCTTCGCGACGATCACCGGTTCGAACGTGCCGGCGCGGTCGCGCGGCACCTCGATCTCGATCTCGCCGTCGTCCGTCAACAGCGCTTTGCTGCTTGTGCCGTTGCGGCTGTTGCCCGACCCGCGGCCCGCCGGGTCGCCCTTCTCATAGCCAAGGTGGTGGGTCAGCTCCGCACCCAGTGCGCGCTCCAGAAGCGCCTTCTTCAGTCGTCTGAAAAGCCCGTCTTCGCCGGCTAAGTCTTCTGGCTTGAGGCTGCCCCCGGCAAGAAGCTGGTCCAAAATCTCAGGTGAAAAATCCGTAGCCATGTGAGTCTCCTGTCAAAGGTAAACTCACAGAAACCATCTTACACCGAGTTACTGACACCCTCATGTGCCGCCGTCCCCCATTGATCCCGCCCGTCTTGCAGCGCTGCCCGCCGATTTGCGCGCGCTCTTCCGCGCGCAGGAAGCGATGATTGAAGCCGAGCGTCGTCGCGCAGACGATGAATGCTCGGCGCGCCTTCATGTCGAGAGTGAACTGGCTGCGTCCAAAGAGAGCGTCGAACGCCTCGAACTGCTCGTGAAGGAGTACGAGCGCGCACGTTTCGGTAAACGCTCGGAGAAGTTCAATCCCGATCAGATGCAACTGGTTCTCGAGGACATCGAGATTGCCATCGCCGAAGTCCAGGAACGCCAGGACGATCGTGCGCGCCGCGCCGGCACGGCGCCGTCCAGCCGCCGGACCAGGCGCGCTGCCCGTGCCTTTCCCGCGCACCTGCCGCGCATCGAGCAGGTGATCGAACCCGAGAACCTCGAGTGTCCCTGCGGCTGCGGCCGGATGGTCCAGATCGGCGAGGATCGCTCCCGCCGTCTCGATGTCATGGCCGCCCAGTATCGTGTGATCGAGACGGTGCGACCGCGCTACGCCTGCGCAAAGGGCTGCACCGGTGTTGCTCAGGCGCCGGCGCCCGCCCATCTCGTGGAGGGTGGCATCCCCACCGAGGCGCTGCTGGCGCAGGTGGCGGTCGCCAAGTTCAGCGAGCACATGCCACTCTATCGTCAGTCGCAGGTTCTGGCTCGGCATGGCATCTTCATCGATCGCGCCGTTCTGGCAGACTGGATGGGAACGGTCGCCTTCCACCTCGCGCCGCTGGTCGAGCGCATGAGCGTCGTGATGAAGCAATCGGGCCGCTTGTTCATAGACGAGACCAGGGCGCCTGTGCTCGATCCGGGCCGGGGCCGAACGAAGACCGGCTATCTGTGGGCTGTCCTGCGCGACGATCGCGGCCACGGCGGCGCTGATCCACCAATCGTGGTCTACCACTACGCGCCAGGACGCGGTGGTGACCATGCTGAGCGCATCCTCGAGGGCTTCGACGGCATCCTTCAGGTCGACGGATACCAGGGCTATCATCGGCTCGCACGGCCCAAGCGCAAAGGCGGCGTGCCGCTGCGGCTGGCCGCATGTTGGTCCCACTCAAGGCGCAAGATCATCGCAGCGACTCCGAAAGCCGGCTCACCCATCGCCGAAGCCGTTCTCGCGCGCATCGCCGCACTCTATGCGATCGAGAAGGAGATCCGTGGCGCCGACGCCCCGGCTCGGCAAACGACCCGTAACGAGCGATCACGGCCGCTCGTCGCTGAACTCGAGAGGTTTCTGCGCGAGCAAGCCGCTCGCCTGTCGCCGGGCAGCGAGATGGGCAAGGCGATCGCCTATCTCCTGAACCATTGGGATGGCCTCACCTTGTTTCTCGACGATGGTTGCGTTGAGATGGACACCAATCCCGTCGAAAATCAAATCAGGCCGCTGACTCTGACGCGTAAAAATAGTTTATTTGCTGGTCACGACGAAGGTGGTCGTTCATGGGCGCGCATAGCTTCGCTCATCGCCACCTGCAAAATCAACAGCGTGGAGCCCTACGTCTGGATGAAAGCGACGCTCAAAGCGATCGCAACCGGTCACCCGCAGTCCCGGATCGACGAGCTCCTGCCCTGGTCGTTCGGCCGCACCTCGTAATTCTCCGTCGTTGCCGCCTCCATACCCCCCGCCAACGATTTGCAAACACGTTGATCAACAGACTGCAATCCCCACGCCAAACCTTTGCGAGTGGGACGCGACCGTCGCTTACAGATCATCTGCGACGCGCGGCGGGCGGGACAGTCGGAGCCGGCCGATCTGCACGACCAGGCCGGTCATCACCGCTATTACGGCAGCTCGGCCGAGAACGGCGGCGAGCGGATCGTGGAAAGCCGGCGCGGCAAACGGCCGCGCGCGCTCAACATCTGCGGCTTCTGAAGGCTTTCGGCGAACCGGTCGTTCATATGAACGTCCTGCAATTGTCGATCGCGGCGATGCCGTTCCTGCTCGCAATGATGAGCCGGACGGGCAAGGCTGTCCGTCCCGTGCCTTCTGACGAGCCTCTTCACGGTGCTGCATGGCGGCGAGCCGCACCGTGCAAGTCGTGGGCTCGGTGCCTCGGCATGCTGATCGCCGCCGTCGCGCCGCGCGAGCGGCTTCGCGCCGGCTGGCCGGCTTCCAGTTTGAAGGAAATCGCAAGGAAAAGGCGCGGCGGGGAGGCCCCGTCGCGCCCGATTTCTTGCTCGCTGGTCCAGGGCTGAGAACGCCCCGATGCCAAGCCTTTACTCAAAGCTCAGCGGGCGATCCCAGCGAGGTGACAGCGCTTGAGATAAGACACTGGATCACCTCCTTTCGTTGGTTTCGGGAAACATCAATATAGACAGCCTTGCCGCTGCTGTTAAGGGCGGCGGGTCCGGAGGAACCGGGGCGGTCCGCGAAGCCCGTGAGAGCCGAGAAAGCGACCTCCTCGGCAGTTGAGACCGCCGCCCGGCCGTGTTAGGGGATCGGCCGACGCGGGTGTAGCTCAATGGTAGAGCAGCAGCCTTCCAAGCTGAATACGAGGGTTCGATTCCCTTCACCCGCTCCAACAAAATCAAGCACTTCGCACATCTCCAGTTTTCCGTTCGGACAAGGCGGCTGCCGCTCATTCGGACAAGTGTCCGTCCTTTGTTCTGGTGGCTCGACGCTTCTTAGTCCCGGCGACGATCTGTTTCGTGGTGCGCTTGACGTACTTCGGCAACACTTTAACCGTGGTGTGCCTGCTCTGGGCCAATATCTCGCGATCAGTCAGTTCGGCATCGCCGGTTTCGGTAAGACCTCCGTGCCGGAATGATGCGAACGATAACTCGTCCGGCAGCTCGGCGGCCCGAATCACTTCCTTCACCTTCCGGCTCATGTGCGTGAAGTCCGGCATGTCTGGCTTGGGCCAAGTCGGCCATGGTCCGCGCTCGCCCCAGTCCCGCCGCAGCATCAAGCCGCCTATGCGCTCGCGCTTGATGGCATCTAGCCCGTCTTATTCGCGAGAGGGCGCCTGAGAGGCTGGCGAGCGTGGTGTAAAGCGCTGATGCGGCGTAGGATTCGGTTGCGAAGCCACCCCATCACCTTCAACCGCGAACGCCACGCCCGCCATGACCGATGATACGATTTCAGACCACTATCGAGAAGCAAGAATTCAACACAAATAAAACCTCTGCCTCGCGCTCGATCTCTTCATGCTTGATAGTCTCGTTTCGGAGGCTGAGCACCTACCGCGTCTAATAGGCCGCTCGCGCCGGTTTCTTTGGACGCGGCACGACCGCGACTCCACGTTTCGGCACAGAAATGATCGGGAGTCACTCAATCTTTCTTCAACTTAACCCGTCTTATTCGTAAGAGTGCGCCTGAGGGGTAAAGCGCTGATGCGGCGTAGGATTCGGTTGCGAAGCCAACCCCATCACCTCCAACCGCGAACGCCACGCCCGCCATGACCGACGATACGATTCCGCCCTTCTCGTTTCCAGCCGTTCACGCCAAGAAAGTCACAGCTGCCTTCGATGGTGGGCGCCTAACCTCGAACGGGGGCGTGATGCTTCTGGCGATGGCCGAGCGGCGTCTCGGTTTGGCCAACAATCTGGCCCGGGTGTTCCCGGATCGGCGCGATCCGACGCGGGTCGTGCACAGCCTGGTCGATATGTTCCGCGCTCGCATGTTCGCGATCTGCTGCGGCTACGAGGACGCCGACGACCTCGATCATCTGAGGTCCGATCCGGCATTCAAGCTGGCCTGCGGTCGCCTACCGGACACGGGCCGGGATTTGTGTTCCCAGCCGACGCTGTCGCGGCTGGAGAATGCTCCGCGCCTGCGCGACGTGATCCGGCTGACCTACACTTTGGTCGACGCATGGATGGATAGCTACCCGCGCGAGCCGGCATCCGTCACGCTCGACATCGATGATACCTGCGACGTCGTCCACGGCCATCAGCAGCTCTCGCTGTTCAACGCTCATTATGACGAACGCTGCTTCCTGCCGATCCACGTCTACGACACGGAGAAGAGCCGGCCCGTGGCCGTCGTGCTGCGGCCCGGCAAGACGCCGGGCGGCGTCGAGGTGCGTGCCCATCTGCGCCGCCTGGTACGGCATATCCGGACGCGATGGCACAACACGCAAATTACGTTCCGTGGCGACGGGCACTATGCCCGGCCGGAGGCCATGGCGTGGTGCGAGACCAACGGCATCGACTACATCTTCGGTCTGTCCGGCACCAAGCCTCTCGCCAGAAAAGTCGACGAGGTCGCCGACGACATCCGCACGCGACGCGCCATCGAGAACCTGCCGGTTCTGCGTGGCTATACCGAGACGCGCCACAAGGCAAAGTCCTGGGATCGCGAACGGCGCACTGTCGCCCGTATTGAGGCGACGATGCTCGGCCTCGACATCCGCTTCGTCGTCACCAGCCTCGATGTCGGCTCGGCCGAGTGGATCTACGACAGCCTGTATTGCGCGCGCGGCCAAGCCGAGAATCTGATCAAGCTGCATAAGACGCAGCTCGCCTCCGATCGCACCAGCTGCCGTTCGGCGCTCGCCAACCAGGTCCGTCTCGTGCTCCATACGGCCGCTTATTGGCTGATGCTGACCGTGCGCGACGCCATTCCCAAAGCCCGGGAATTGGCCGCTGCCGAGTTCGCGACGCTGCGTCTTCGGCTCTTGAAAATCGCCGCCCGTGTCGTCGAGACCACGAGCCGCATTCGCCTTGCGTTTGCCGCGGCATGTCCCGAAGCCGACCTGATCTGCGGCTTGCCCGGCGCGCTGCTGCCGCTCGGTCCTTGACCGGCGGGGCGTCCGCCCCCGTTCGCCCAACCCATCCCTCAAGCGCGTTGCAAAGTACCGGTCGTCAGGCGGCGAAAAGCCGAAGGCAATCCTGTGCGCCTCGTCAGACAAGATGTGCGGCCGCATCAATCGGGCCCAAAAGCCGCACTCTCACGAATAGGACGGGCTAGCTCCGTCATCAGCTCGGGATAGAGCGGCGTGCGCGCATCGTCGAACAGCGGTAACCAGCTTTCCGATTTGGTCTTTTCATCGATCACACGCACCATGTCCGGGCGATCTTTAGGTCGATAATGCCCGACATCGAACGTGGCGAAGATGTCCGTCTCGCGCTGTAACCATTCCCAGGCGATCAGTGTGGCGGTCGCCAGCGATGGCAGGCCAAGCTCTTTCGCCTTAGCGCGGAATACTTGGAGCTGATCATAGGTCGCGGTCGGCGTTTCGCGATCAGACGAACGAAGGCCCATCTGGGCGAACGGATTGACCAGCGGCAGCTTGCCGGGATTGCGCCGTGTGCAATCATTCCATGCTCGGCGACAACTCTTCATTGCATGGTTGATCGTCGTGCGCCGCTCACCGATTACTTTGCCATCGTCATCCTTCACGATGAGCAGAGCCTCATAGAGTGCGTCGGTGACACTTGTGTCGATCAGCGCAGCGCGGCGAGCGCCAAGTCGCGTGCCATCTTTGAGGACGTAGCCGCCGACAAGCTTGAAGCCGTGCTCGTGGTTGCGCTTCGTCTTCCCGTCCAGTTTGGTATAGCGGCGGTCGGCGCGATATTCAGCGAACACCCAATCCAGCGATCCGATCTGCGCCACGATGGGCAGCTGCGTGGATACAATGGCGCGGTCACCCGAGCGCCACGCATCGAAGGCTGGCAATAGTGCCCACTTTTCTTGGAACGTGAGTCGTGATTCAAGGTCGGGATGATACCCGAAGCAAGAGAAGTCCACCTTTCGAGGAAAGATCGCAAGGTGCTTGAGGCGTGCTGTCGCTCACCGGTGACGTTGCAGCGCGATTTGAAGCGGGCGCGGATAGTTCTGTTGGCGGCGGATGGGCGCAGCACCCGGTCGATCGCCAAGGAAGTTGGGGTCCAGCCGCGGATTGTCAGCCTTTGGCGGCATCGCTATGCCGACCATGGCCTTGAAGGGCTGCAAGACAAGCCGCGGCCTGGCAAGCAGCCGATCTATACGAAGACGACCGACAAGCGGATTCTGAAGCTGCTGGATAAGCCGCCACCGCAAGGGTTTGCGCGCTGGACCGGCCCCCTGCTGGCCGAGGCGCTGGGCGATGTCGATGTCCAATATGTCTGGCGGTTCCTGCGCAGCCACAAGATTGACCTGGTGGCTCGCAAGTCCTGGTGCGAGAGCAACGACCCGAACTTTACGGCCAAAGCCGCCGATGTTGTCGGCCTCTATGTCGCGCCGCCGGCGAAGGCCATTGTGCTGTGCGTGGACGAGAAGCCCTCGATCCAGGCTTTGGAGCGAGCGCAGGGTTATCTGAAGTTGCCCAATGGCCGCGCCTTAACCGGCCAAAGCCACGATTACAAGCGGCATGGCACCACAACATTGTTTGCGGCGCTCGAAGTCGCCACCGGAAAGATCATCGCGACCCATTCAAAACGCCGGCGCCGCGTCGAGTTTCTCGATTTCATGAACAGCGTCACCGCGACTTTTCCGAACCGCAAGCTTCACGTCATCCTCGACAACCTCAACACCCATAAAAAGAACGAGGACTGGCTCAAGGCCCACCCCAACGTGCAATTTCATTTCACGCCGACAAGTGCGTCATGGCTCAATCAGGTCGAAGTATGGTTTTCCATCTTGCAGGGGCAGTCGCTCAGCGGCACCTCCTTCACGAGCCTCAAGCAGCTTCAGGAACACATCGATGCCTACGTCAACGCATACAACGACAGAGCCGAGCCCTTCGTCTGGACCAAGAAAAAGGTCCGTCAACGCCGTTTCAAAGGCCGCCGTATCACTCAGCTCTGATTCCGGGTAATAGGATCGTTTCGGCGCGCTTAACGGCAACATCGTAGTCGAGGCCAAGCGGTTCGTTATGAATGGGACAACCGGCCTTCTTGGCCCATGTCGGCAGGTGCCAAAAGTAGCCCCATCCGGCCTTGGTAGATTTCCGCTCGACATATCGGGGCAAGGGCTGGGCGGTGCGTGGCAACTTGGTCATCGGATAAGTTTCAACAGCTGGGCAGACGTCTCCGCCGGTTCGACGCTCGCTTCATGTTGGTTCGATGCCGTGACGATGATCCGTGTGCCTTCGGCATAGACGATTTCGACGCTCACTGTACCACGCTCGCCAGCCTCTCGCGCATCCTTGAGGAACCGTGCGACATTCAATTTCCGCTTGGGCGCTGCACGTTTGGCATCCAGCGACGGTTCCTCAGAGCTGGCCCCGCAAATTCGGAGCTATGGCGGAATCTGGGTGATGACGGTGTGAGGAAGGCGGCGTATCGAGGCGGGTGACGAGCCTGCCAGAACCTCTCGAGGAGAGCGATACGCCATGACCGAGACTACCAATGTTCTTGCTTTCCGTCAGCCGTCCGCGGTTGATGATCCACTGACCGATATCGTTCGTGCCGGCGCGCGGGACCTGCTTGCCAGGGCGATCGAGATCGAGGTTGGCGCGTTTCTGGCCAGCACGGCCAATCTGACGCTGCCCGACGGTCGAGCGCGCCTGGTCCGACATGGGCACGGTCCGGTGCGCGAGATTGCGACCGGCATCGGTCCGGTGGAGGTCGCTCGTCCCAAGGTCCGCGACCGCGGAGCGAGCGGGCCAGGCGACCGCCTCCGCTTCAGTTCGGCAATCCTGCCGCTATGGGCGCGGCGGACGAAGAGCCTGGATGCCTTGATCCCGGTCCTCTATTTGCGCGGCATCTCGACCGGCGACTTCCAGGAGGCGCTCTCGGCGCTGCTCGGCAAGGATGCGCCGAACCTGTCGCCTTCGGTGATCGCCGGCCTGAAGGCCGATTGGCAGGTCGAGTACGAACGCTGGCAGAGACGCGATCTGTCGGCGCGTCGCTATGTCTACATCTGGGCCGATGGCGTGTACCTGCAGGCCCGCATGGAAGATCACAGCGAATGCATGCTGGTGCTGATTGGCACCACGCCGGAAGGCAAGAAGGAGCTGATCGGCTTCCAGGTCGGCGTGCGCGAGAGCGCGCAGAGCTGGCGCGAACTCCTGATCGACCTGCGGCAACGCGGGTTACGGATTGCCCCGCAACTCGCCATCGGCGACGGCGCCCTCGGCTTCTGGAAGGCACTGGACGAGGCCTTTCCCGGCACGCGGCACCAACGATGCTGGTGCCATAAAGTGAGCAACGTACTCGACAAGGTCGCCAAATCCGTGCAGGGCCCCATGAAGAACGACCTGCGGAACATCTATCTGGCCCCACACCGGGCCGAAGCTGAAACCGCGATCGACGTCTTCGTCGAGAAATACCACGTCAAATACGGACGTGCGGTGGAGTGCCTGATCAAGGATCGCCATGCGCTGCTCGCCTTCTTCGACTTCCCTGCTGAGCACTGGATCCACCTACGCAGCTCGAACCCGATCGAGAGCGTCTTCGCCACGGTGCGCCACCGAACGGTGCGGACCAAGGGATCGCTGTCGCAACAAACTGCGAAGCTGATGGTGTTCAAGCTCATCGACGCCGCATCGAAGACCTGGCGGCGATTGAAGAGCACGAACCAGTTGCCGAAAGTCATCGCCGGTGTAAAGTTCATCGACGGAATCGAAGTCATTCCGAACACTGAAAGCCACGCCGCCTGATCAGGCCGCGTCACCCAAAATCAGCCATAGCTCGCAAATTCGGACAGTAGCTTGAGTGGATTTTCTGCCTGACAGCGGCGAGGATTCTTGCTGCGAATCAGGAGCGAAGATGACGAAGAAGAGCCGCCGGACGCATTCTCCGGCATTCAAGGCGAAGGTTGCTTTGGCTGCGGTCAAAGGCGACAAGACACTGGCGGAGCTGGCGCAACTGTTTGATGTTCATCCGAACCAGATCACGATCTGGAAAAACCAGCTCCTGGAAGGCGCCGCCGGCGTGTTTGGGCATGACAAGACATCGGCCGAGACGCCGGTCGATTTGAAGGCGTTACATGCCAAGATCGGCGAGCTGGCGTTGGAAAACGATTTTTTGTCCGGCGCGCTCACCAAGGCGGGCCTGCTGAGCGCAAAGCGATGATCGACCGCGATCATGATCTTTCTATCGTGCGCCAGGCGAAGGTCCTGAAGCTGGCTCGCAGCACGGTCTACTATGAACCTCGGCCAGTTTCGGCCGAGGACCTTGCCTTGATGCGTCGGCTCGATGAGCTGCATCTCGATTATCCCTTCGCGGGAGCGCGTATGCTGCGATCGTTGCTGCGGCGGGAGGGCGTATACGCCGGTCGCCGCCACATCGCGACGCTGATGAAGCGCATGGGGATCGAGGCGGTCTATCGTCGCCCGAACACGAGCAAGCCGGCTCCGGGTCACAAGATCTACCCGTACCTGTTGCGCGGATTGAAGATCGAGCGGCCCGACCATGCGTGGGCAATGGACATCACCTACATTCCGATGCGGCGTGGCTTCGTCTATCTCGCGGCGGTCGTCGATGTGTTCAGCCGACGGGTCCTGGCCCATCGCGTCTCGATCACAATGGAGGCGGCCTTCTGCGTCGAAGCGGTCCAGGAGGCGTTGGCGAAGCACGGCAGGCCCGAGATTTTCAACACGGATCAGGGCAGCCAGTTCACCAGCCTCGAGTTCACCGATGTGCTGCTGGACGCGAAGATCGCCATCAGCATGGACGGCAAGGGCGCCTGGCGCGACAACGTGTTTGTCGAGCGGCTCTGGCGCACGGTCAAATACGAAGAAGTATATCTCCGCGCCTACGACAGCGTGTCCGAGGCGCGAGCGTCAATTGCCAAGTATCTGGCCTTCTACAATCAGGGACGCCCTCACTCGCGCTCTGAAGGCAAAGCGTCGTGCTGCTTCAGCAGATGCCAAAGTAACTCCTCGATTTTTCCGACCAAAGCCGTCGGAAGTTGTTCGTCGGCGCGATGCCGACGCCAGCCACCCGCGCGATACAACGCCAACCGGCGGTGTATTGCGGCGGCGGCTGCACTGTTCGACACGCCGCGATGAAACAACAACGCGGCCTCGACCAGCAGCGTATCTCTAATGAAGATCGTCGCCCGCGTGTCCGGCGTGCGCCGCCCAGGTCCGCGAAGGCTGGTCGGCTCGGCGTCCGCGACGTCGACCGCGCGCACGGTCTTCATGGCTGCACCGATCGCGGATCAAGGAAACGTCCTCCGGCCGAAATCTGCTGAAGCACACGCGTGGCCGCTTCATCGATCGCGACTGCATCAGCGTCGTTCCAACATCGGCGACACAAACCGCTCACTGCCGCCTGCTTCGGTATCTCGCCGCACCAGGCGAACATGAACGCCGCAGGGTGCGGTGATGCGGCCTCGCAAAGGAAGCAGGTCGTCGACGAGGGACCGCTCGCCCTCCAAAAGTTCGCCGCACTGCGCATGACGTCGGAGTACGGATGCAGGCCGATTTCGCCCACATCCAGAAGCGCAGTGTGGAGCGTCTTCCGACCGCGTCCAAATCTCGCAACCCTCGATCGTCGCGCCCGTCGCGCCTGTCTATTGCCGCGCTCGACGTGCTGCACATTTTCGCGCGCTCCGATCATGGCGCGCTCTCCCAAGGCATGTTCGGCCACGTCGACCGCCGCACGCCCTCCGGCAGACGACCATTGCCGGCATCAATGGTGGATGGTTTTGCCGCGACTGTTGCAGGACGCCGCCGCGACGGCCGCTGCGCCGCCTTGGCCGCTCTAGCCGCCGCAAGGCGACGCTCAGCTTCAGCTCGATCGGAAATTCCGCGCCATCCGTCGGACAGAGCGAACTTCCTGACCGAGGTCGCGCGGCCCGTGACCGTGATGAACTCCAGCGCTGCCAGGTCGGCAACACCGCTCCGTACGGCGGTCAACGACAATCCGGCTTCGAGGAAATACGCCGTGCTCAACTCCACCGTCGCGCCGGGCACGTCGACCTCTTCTAAAATCGCGCGAAGCGCCGACCGCGCGGACGCGCCCAATGCGGCAAAGGCTGGCGACGACGACATCACGTCCGACGGCTTCACGACGCAGTCTCCACGGTTGTTTCCCATGTGCAGGATCGCTGCCAGCCACGACCGCGATCTCCTAGATCGTCGTCATCGGGGACGCCGAAGTCGAAGCTCCTGACATCGCCGAAGCCGCCATCACCGTTGTTGAATGTCCCGAAGGGGTCTTCCCCACCTTGATCGCGCAGGTCGAACCAGCCTGCATCCGACGGCCGTGTGTCCACAAACTCCCACGGCTTCCGCAGAGGCGTCGCCTGTGTGAAGCGATCGATTAAGCCCCGCGTCTGCTTTTCGCTCGGCAGCGGGACTGTTGAGGGTCCAGGCGCGGTCTTTTCGTCGTCATTGGAAACCACGGCAAGATCGCTTCTGACGTGGACCTGATCGACGATGACGCCATGCTTCGCTACGAAGCGTGCCGCGTCGCGCGGCAGCCAGATTTGCGAGCAGAACATCTGCGTCGGATCGCCTCGCATGCGCTCCGGATGTGCGGTGTAGTACTCCACGAAGCGATCCGCCGCCGCTAGGACCAGACGCCTTGGTAGGCCCAGCCCTAGACCGAACAGCACGATTTCCTCGGGCAGGGCCACACGCCAGCGCTTCAGCAGATCAGCGAGAGGAACGTCATCGGTTCCTCTATCCTCACTAAGACTGTTGGAGGTTGGTTCCTTACTGATAGCCTCTTCCTTGGCTACCTTCTTGGCGTCACGCGTAAACGCGCGGGAGTGTGGTAGCGAACTACCAACCATCACCCCGTCTGGCCCCATCCGGTAAACGTTGCCGCCTTCGGTCCGGCGTCCGCGCCACCATGAAAATGCCTTCCGGAGCCTCGCCATCGAGAGTTCGACCTGTCGCGGTTTTAGGTGAGTTGCGGCGGCTATCTCGCCGGTCGTGAACGGGCGAACGGTGTGCCAGTTGCGGTTCCGGTCAGGTTGCATCCGCGACAGCACGGCTTCGGCGACCATGCGGTCTTCAGCCTTGATGGCGCCGCTCATGACGGCCGCCCGAACTTCGGCACGTCTCGTAGGGATCGGACTGCCAGGATCGAAGCCTGGACCTCGGTCGACCAGATCGAGATTTCGGTCGTGGGGCTTGTCATCGTGGCCACTTGGCTGCATATGATGGGAAAGCATCACGGATGTCCTTGGTCGGTGTTCGTCGCTGCAACTGAACGGTTCCGTCTCGTCAACGGCACCATCGCCTGAGAAATCAGCCGCCATCCTTCGCCGGGATGGCGGCGTTTCTATTCTTCAGGGAGGAGCGCGTGGTCTTGCCGTGGCAGCCAAAGCCTCGGCACACCGGCGCGAGGGAAACGGCCCCGTCGCCAGCTCATCGATCAGCCCAACCTGATAGGCGCCATCATCGCGCTCGACGACGTGCAGGTGACCGCGGTCGGCGCGGTGTTCGTCGCTCTGGTGTTCGAGGCGGCCGGGCGCACTCATGATGCCGCCCTCCGCATTCGGACAGCGGCAAAAAGCATAAATGGTTCAATGCTGACGTTTAGGGCGGTTTTGTCCGAATGAGCCTTGATCGCCTTCAGTCGCCAAAACCCTTCCAAGCTGAATACGAGGGTTCGATTCCCTTCACCCGCTCCAACACAATTCGGCCGATCCGCGTAATCGAATCCTTGGCGTTGTCGATGGCGATCAGACCGCTTTCGAATCCTTAGCGTAGCCGTTGTAACTCGCTGCTCCGCGCGCCAATCCGGGCTGGCTCTGCTCCGGTTTACATTGAGCCAAGGTGTTGCAAGCGCCGATCAAGGGCGGCGAGAACCGGCTCCCAAGCCGCGCCGTTATGATGCAGGCTTCAACGCGGCCTTCAGAACCTTCCTATTACCGCGGGCGCGAGCGGCAGGCTGCCTCCTTCGATCGAGTGCAGATAGGCAAGTGAACGCTGCCACGCCTGCTCCAGGTCTTCCGAGAATGGGCGCAGGTCGAAGCGGAGCGGCTGCTCGAGTGGCGGCTCCAGCCAGCGCGCACAAATCTGCTCGAATTGTTGCTGTCCAGCCGGACGCAGGGCTTGTCGCGCTCGGATCCTCGGGTGATCGTCTCGTCTTCCAGCCGCACCAGTGAACGCCATGCATGTCGCGCGTCTGTCGGCGATTGCCGCCGAACGCCATCGGCCAACCTGACCTCCTGGCTCAGCGCGTGCCGCGCACGAACGCGAAACGGCCGAGCGTTGCGCCGCGGGCCCGATCGGGTACGTCGAAGGGAGCGGGCCGCGGCGCGAACCCGCAGTCGGGACGGACCGGTGCCCGCGGAGTTTCGGATGTTGTACGGACTGTTGTGTCGGCGCTTTCCGACAGCCTGCTCAGCAGCGTACGCAGCCGCCGGTTCTCGGACTGCAATTCCTTCATGGCCAAGAGCGCCGGTGGCGTCAGGCTGCCGTAGCGCTTGCGCCATCTATAAAACGTTCGTTCGGAAATGTGGGCCGTCCGGCAGATTTCCGGTATCGAAATACCGGTTTCAGCCTCGTGCAACAGATACAGGATCTCGGTGTCGGTGTGCTGCGAGTGGCGCATGGGCTCACGCTTTCATCGTTGCGTAGCTGCAGAACGAAAACCGCCCGCCCGGCGCAACACGCCCGTGCAGTCACCCGCGGCGATTATCATTAGCGGCGCCGACCGTGTCGAGTTGCGACGCCGTGATGATGCCGAAAAGACTACAGCGAAACGCCGGCGATCCAAAATGGCAAAATTGACATCAAGCGTGTCGGAGAAGCATTTTTGCCGACTGATTGAGCAGCATTGCAGGTTATTTGGAGTTGCCGCTTCGCCGCCCGCGGACAAACACTCGCGCCACTTCCACCACAGAGGTTGGCACATGAGCAGGTTTACGCGGCGTTCGTTTCTTCAGACCACCGGACTTGCAGCGGCAGCGCTGACGTCGCCACTCGGCGCGCCTTCGATCATCCGCTCCGCACAGGCCGCCGGCACCGTGAAGCTTGGTTGTCTGTTCTCCTCATCCGGCACGATGGCGAACATCGAAGGTCGGCTCAATCACGTCGTGCGCATGGCTGCCGACGAGATCAACGCCAAGGGCGGCGTCAACGGCCGCACCATCGAAGTTGCGGTGTCCGATCCCGCCTCGGACTGGCCGCTCTATGCGCAGATCGGCAAACAGATGCTGGAGCAGGACAAGGTCGCGGCGCTGTTCGGCTGTTGGACTTCGGTGTCCCGCAAGTCGGTACTGCCGGTGGTCGAACAGGCCAACGGCCTGCTGTTCTATCCGTTGCACTTCGAGGGCGACGAGAATTCCAAGAACGTCGTCTACGTCAATTCGCCGCCAGCCAGCTCCGTGCTGCCCGCGGTCGACTACCTGATGAGCGAGGACGGTGTCAGCGCCAAGCGCTTCTTCATGCTCGGCTCGGACTACGTCTGGCCGCGAACCATCAACAAGCAGCTCAAGGGGTACTGGAAGTCGAAGGGTATCCCGGAGAGCGCGTGGAAGGAGGAATACGTCCCGCTTGGCTTCTCCAACTTCCAGACGCTGGTCAATCAGATCCGCGCTTTCGCCGATCAGGGCGGCGGCAAGCCGATCGTGGTGCTGACGGTGGTCGGCTCGTCGATCCCGGATTTTCTGCGCGAGTTCGCCAATCAGGGCATCAAGGCGACCGACGTGCCGGTGCTTGGCCTCGACATGGTGGAAGCCGATCTCGAAGGCCTCAATACCGAGCCGCTGGTTGGCCATCTCAACTGCTGGGCCTATCTGCAGAACGCCAAGGGCGCCGCCAACGCCAAGTTCCTCAAGCAGTGGGCGGACTACGTCAAGGCGAAGAACGTGCCGTTCAAGGCCGACGTTGCGATCGACCCGATGGTCTCGGCCTACGACGCCGTGCATCTGTGGGCGATGGCGGCCGCCAAGGCCAATTCGTTCGACGTACCGGAGGTGCGAAAGGCGTTCGCAGGGCTCAGCTTCGATTGTCCATCCGGCTACAAGATCCAGATGACCGGCGAGAACAACTACGCCTCGCGCGGCGTGTTCATCGGCTCGGTCAACGAGAAGCAGGGCTTCGACGTGCTGTGGCAGTCGAAGGATGCGCCGAAGCCGGTGCCGTTCAGCCCATACAGCTGATGATGCGATGGGCGAGCGACTGCCGGCCGGATCGGGCCGGCAGAAATCGGCGGACTTGATGCGACGTTTGCTTCTCATTCTGTTGTCCCTGTTCGCGGCCGCCGGCTCGTCCACGGCCGCCGAGCTGGATCGCGCGGGGCTGATCAGCCGGCTGTGCGGCGATGCGGCTGCGGTCGGCGAGGGCGGGTCGCTTCTTGATGGGCATCGCCGCTGAGGGCCCCGCGGCCGATCGCGACTGGGCCGCGCCCATCGCGCGGGCGATGGTGGACCGCAAGCTGGCATGCGACGGCGAGGGCGCAGTGATGACGACCGCCGATGGCGGCCGGGATGTACTCAGCGGCGCGCTGCGCATCGCTGCTGCGAGCGCTCGATCGCCCTTGCTCAGCCTCAAGAACCGCGGCGTGTTCGAGATGGCCGATGCGGCACTGGCGCTACGTAGCTCGTCCGACCCGGGACGGCGCGCGGCGGCCCTTCGCACGCTGGAGCGGCAGGCCGCAACTCTGCCGGAACTCCTGTTCGAGTCCGCGGCCGCGGAGGAAAGCGATCCGGTGCTGAGGGGGCAGATCAGCGCGGTTGCGGAAGCCGCGGCGCTCAATTCCGCCGACCCGGCGAAGCGCATCGTAGCATTGCAGCGCATCGCCGCGCCCCCGGACCGGCGCGCGCTCGCCAAGGTCGGTCCTCTGACCAAGGATCCGGCCTATGCCGCGGATCCCGCGTTCAAAGCTGCGGTCGACGCGGCGGTCAGAAGGATCGAGCGCGGCATCAAGATCGGTGACGTGCTGGCGACGCTGTACAACGGCCTGAGCTTCGCCAGCATCCTGTTCATGGCGGCGATCGGACTCGCGGTCATCTTCGGCCTGATGGGCGTGATCAACCTGGCGCAAGGCGAGCTGATCATGATCGGTGCCTACGCCACCTGGCTGGTACAGGAGGCGCTGCAGCGGTTCGCGCCGGCGCTGATCGAATACTACCTGATCATCGCCGCTCCCGTCGCGTTCCTGGTCACCGCCGCGATCGGCATCGCGCTCGAAGCGGCTCTGCTGCGGCATCTGTATCGCCGGCCGTTGATGAGCCTTCTGGCGACCTGGGCGGTCAGCCTGTTCCTGATCAATATCGTCCGAGTGACGTTCGGCATGCAGAATCTGAACTTTGTCACGCCTTTCTACGTCACTGGTGGCGTGCCGGTGATCGGCGATTTCATCTTCACGTGGAACCGGATGTTCGCGATCGCCTTCGCGGCGATCACGTTGGGGCTGACCTGGAGCCTTATCCGGCTGACGCCGCTCGGCCTCAACATTCGCGCTGTGACGCAGAACCGCACCATGGCGGGCTGCATCGGCATTCCGGTCCGCCGTGTCGACATGCTGGCGTTCGGGCTGGGCTCGGGGCTTGCCGGGCTAGTACCCACTTTTCTTGGAACGTGAGTCGTGATTCAAGGTCGGGATGATACCCGAAGCAAGAGAAGTCCACCTTTCGAGGAAAGATCGCAAGGTGCTTGAGGCGTGCTGTCGCTCACCGGTGACGTTGCAGCGCGATTTGAAGCGGGCGCGGATAGTTCTGTTGGCGGCGGATGGGCGCAGCACCCGGTCGATCGCCAAGGAAGTTGGGGTCCAGCCGCGGATTGTCAGCCTTTGGCGGCATCGCTATGCCGACCATGGCCTTGAAGGGCTGCAAGACAAGCCGCGGCCTGGCAAGCAGCCGATCTATACGAAGACGACCGACAAGCGGATTCTGAAGCTGCTGGATAAGCCGCCACCGCAAGGGTTTGCGCGCTGGACCGGCCCCCTGCTGGCCGAGGCGCTGGGCGATGTCGATGTCCAATATGTCTGGCGGTTCCTGCGCAGCCACAAGATTGACCTGGTGGCTCGCAAGTCCTGGTGCGAGAGCAACGACCCGAACTTTACGGCCAAAGCCGCCGATGTTGTCGGCCTCTATGTCGCGCCGCCGGCGAAGGCCATTGTGCTGTGCGTGGACGAGAAGCCCTCGATCCAGGCTTTGGAGCGAGCGCAGGGTTATCTGAAGTTGCCCAATGGCCGCGCCTTGACCGGCCAAAGCCACGATTACAAGCGGCATGGCACCACAACATTGTTTGCGGCGCTCGAAGTCGCCACCGGAAAGATCATCGCGACCCATTCAAAACGCCGGCGCCGCGTCGAGTTTCTCGATTTCATGAACAGCGTCACCGCGGCTTTTCCGAACCGCAAGCTTCACGTCATCCTCGACAACCTCAACACCCATAAAAAGAACGAGGACTGGCTCAAGGCCCACCCCAACGTGCAATTTCATTTCACGCCGACAAGTGCGTCATCGCTCAATCAGGTCGAAGTATGGTTTTCCATCTTGCAGGGGCAGTCGCTCAGCGGCACCTCCTTCACGAGCCTCAAGCAGCTTCAGGAACACATCGATGCCTACGTCAACGCATACAACGACAGAGCCGAGCCCTTCGTCTGGACCAAGAAAAAGGTCCGTCAACGCCGTTTCAAAGGCCGCCGTATCACTCAGCTCTGATTCCGGGTACTAGCGGGCCTGGCGCTGGCGCCGATCTACAGCGTCAATCCGCAGATGGGGCAGAACTTCATCATCGACAGTTTCATGGTGGTGGTGCTCGGCGGCGTCGGCACCATCGTCGGTACCGTGGTGGCGGCTCTCGGCATCGGCCAGGTCAACGTGCTGATCGAGCCGCTGTGGGGCGCGGTCGCAGCCAAGGTCATCGTGCTGCTGATGATCATCGCCTTTCTGCAATGGCGACCGGAAGGGCTGTTCGCCGTCAAGGGCCGCCGCAAATGAAGCCGCTGGCATCCGATCGCCCGTTTCAGATCCTGCTCGCCGTCGTGCTGACGGTCGCCGCGCTGCTCGCCGTGTCGATGGTCGCGCCGTTCGGCATTTCGGCCTATCTCGCGAACGCCATCGGGCAGCTCGCGGCTTTCGCCGTGCTGGCGCTCGCGCTCGACCTGATCTGGGGCTATCTCGGCATCCTGTCGCTCGGCCACGGACTGTTCTTCAGCATCGGCGGCTACGTCGTGGCGATGCATCTGCTCAAGCATTCGAGCGAAGTCACCGGCCGGGTGCCGGACTTCATGCAGTTCATGGGCTGGTCGAGCTATCCGTTCTACTGGGCCGGGCTCGGCTTCTTCCCCTACGCGTTGCTGTTCGCGGCGGTAATGACGCTTCTGATCTCTGGCGTGTTCGGCTACGTGTCGTTTCGCTCGCGGGTCGACGGCGTGTATTTCGCGATCATCACCCAGGCGCTGGTCTATGTCGCCATGCTGCTGATGTTCCGCAACGATACCGGGTTCGGAGGCAACAACGGCATGACCGGCTTTTCGGTGCTGTTCGGCTGGCCGATCGGCGGCAGCGGTGTGGTGATCGCGATGGCGGTGGTCTCTGTGCTGCTGCTGGCCATGGTCCTGCTTGGCTGCCGGCTGTTGCTCGGCAGCAGTTTCGGCATGCTGATGATCGCGACGCGGGACGACGAGGTGCGGCTGCGAACACTGGGCTACGAGACGCTACGGCTCAAGCTTGCGGTGTGGTGCCTGTCGGCGCTGATCGCCACCCTTGCCGGTATGCTCTACGTACCGCAGGTCGGCATCATCAATCCGCGGCTGCTGTCGCCCGAATTGTCGTTGGAAATCGCCGTATGGGTCGCGATCGGCGGACGCGGACATCTGATCGGCGCGGTGATCGGCGCCGTGTCGGTCAACGCGCTGAAATTCTGGCTGTCCGCAGCGGCGCCGGAATTGTGGCCATTCATCTTGTCTGGCCTGATAGTCCTGGTCGTGCTCGTATTTCCCAACGGGCTGATCGATCTCGCCAAGTGGAAGCTGACGCGGCCAATGGGTGCCAAGCGTTTGGCCTCCGAACTGGAGCTGCCTGATGGCGGCGGCGCTGCTGATCGACGATGTCACGGTGGAGTTCGGCAGCTTCCGTGCCATCGACGCCCTGTCGCTGGCGATCGATTTCGGCGAAGTGCGCGCCGTGATCGGTCCGAACGGCGCCGGCAAAACCACCATGCTCGACGTCGTCTCCGGCATCACGCGGGCCAAGCAGGGGCGGGTGGTATTCGACGATGCGATCGACATCACCCGGACGAGCGAATCCGAGATCGCACGCGCCGGCGTGCGCCGCAAATTCCAGAAGCCGAGCATTTTCGAGGGGCTCGATGTGCGTCAGCATATCGCGATCGGCGCGCAAGGCGGGCTGCGGCGTACGCTGTCGCCTGACGCTCTCGCAAGGCGCATCGACGACGTGCTGGTGGAGATCGGGCTTGCCGATCTGGCGCTTCGCTCAGCGTCCGAACTGGCGCACGGCCAGAAGCAGTGGCTGGAGATCGGCATGGTGCTGGCCTCCCAACCCAAGGTGTTGATGCTGGACGAGCCCGTCGCGGGCCTCACCGACGAGGAGACCGAGCGCACCGTCGCGCTGGTCCGCAAGCTTCGACGTCCCGATCGCGCCATCGTTGTGGTCGAACACGACATGGACTTCGTTGAGCAAATCGCGGATCGCGTCACCGTGTTGCACGAGGGGAGGACGCTGTTCGAAGGCTCGATGCAAGACGCCCGCGCCGATGCGCGGGTCGTCGACGTCTATCTGGGGCGATGACGATGCGCTTCCGCGTCGAAAGTCTCGACCAACACTATGGCAGCGCGCAGGTGCTGCGCCGCGTCGATTTCGAAATTGCTCCGGGCGAATGCCTTGCCGTGCTCGGCCGCAACGGCGCCGGTAAGACCACGCTGCTGAAATGCCTGATGGGTGTGCTGCCGGTGACGCGTGGTAAAATCCTTGTCGACGACACCGACATTACCGGCTGGTCGTCGCATCGCCGCTCCACTGCCGGCCTCGCCTATGTGCCGCAGGGCCGCGAAATCTTTCCGGAGTTGACGGTCGGCGAGAACATTGAGGCCGCGGCGCGCGCCCATGGTACGTTCGGAACCCCGTCTATGGACGAGGCGATCGGGCTCTTTCCGGTGCTTGGCCAGATGTGGCGACGACCCGGGGGCGCGCTGTCCGGCGGCCAGCAGCAACAACTCGCGATCGTGCGGGCGCTAGTGACCAAGCCGGGCCTGCTGATCCTCGACGAGCCGACCGAAGGCATCCAACCCAATTTGGTCGCGATGATCCGCGACGTGCTGGCCGCGTTCAAGGGTCGGATGTCGCTGCTGCTGGTTGAGCAGTATCTCGATTTTGCCGTCAGCCTCGCCGACTCCTTCGTGGTGCTCTCGCGCGGCAGCGTCGCCGAAGCCGGTCGCATCGATTGTACCAGCCGCGAAACACTTGCCCGCCATATCTCGATCTGATCCCTGTTCAACATCCCAACGGAGCCATGCGATGTCCCGCCGCCACGAAATTCCAGCGACGCCCGAAAACATGGTGTGGGGCTATCTCGACAGCGCCACGCCGCCAGTGCTCGAGGTCGCCTCTGGTGATACCGTGACGTTGCATTCGTTTCCGGCTGGGGGCAGGGAAACGCTACCGGAAGACCGCAGTATCGTGCCAGCGGACTATCTGAACGCGCTCGACACCATGCTACAGGGGCCGGGCCCGCATTTCATCACCGGCCCGGTGCACGTGAAGGGTGCCAAGCCTGGCGACGTGCTGCAGGTCGACATCCTCAGCGTCAAGGTGCGCCAAGACTGGGGATTTGTGTCGATCCTGCCGTTGCTCGGTACGTTGCCGGACGAGTTCACCGAGTATGAGACCATTCATCCCAAGGTCGATCACGACCGCAATGTCTGCATCATGCCGTGGGGAACGGAGATCCCGCTCGATCCGTTCTTCGGTATCATCGCCACCGCGCCGCCGCCGGCCTGGGGCCGGTGCGGATCGCCGGTGCCGCGCGTCTTTGGGGGCAACATGGACAACAAGGAACTGCGTGCCGGCACGACCTTGTATCTGCCGGTGTTCAATGAGGGCGCGCTGTTCTTCGCCGGAGATGGCCATGGCGTCCAGGGCGATGGCGAAGTCTGCATCACCGCGCTGGAAACCGGCGTTACCGGCACTTTCAGGCTGACGGTTCGCAAGGACATGGACCTGACCTGGCCGTTCGCGGAAAGCCCCACGCACCTGATGTCGATCGGCCTCGACGAAGATCTCGACGACGCTGCCAGGCAGGCGGTTCGCGAGATGGTCAAGCACGTCTGCGACCGTACCAACCTGTCGCGCAACCAAGCCTACATGCTATGCTCATTGGTCGGCAATCTGCGCGTCACGCAACTCGTCGACGGCAACAAAGGCATTCACATGCTGCTGCCGAAGGCGTATCTCTGAGAGCCAACGGACAAGCAATCCGGCGAACCCGGTCGCTCGTGCAGTGCAGCCAGAGGTGATGCATCGCGCATGTCGTGATTGTTGCAACAAGGTTTTCCGCTCCTGCTTCTTGCCCGAGGCGGCTTTCCTGGAGCGATTGAAGCCTTAGGAGCGCCGCCGCGGCCTGTCTCGACTGGTCGCCCGTGAAGGAGAGCGCCATGCCTCGAGGAGCATCTTGAGTAACTGGCTGGCATGAGGGGATAGCGTCGACCCGCGCCTGCGCACGATTCCGATCGTCCGCGACACCTCCGGCTCGGTCAACCGAATGGTGTGAATGATCGGATGGCCGGCGGCCGGCGTCGCGAGCCTCGGCAGTACGGCGATGCCCAGTCCCGCTTCGACGAGACCGAGCGAGCCGGAGAGGTGAGCAACTTCATAGGACCAGTTCAGTTGCAGGCCGTGTCGCGCCAGCGCGTTGTCGATCAACGCGCGGTTGCCACTGTTGCGACCGACGGTGATAACCCGGTGCGACACGATCTCCGACCAGCTTACCTGTTTACGCGATGCCAACGGATGGTCGTGGCGGCAGGCCAGGACGAACGGATCTTCAACCAGTTTCTCGAATTCGATTTCGGCATGCGAAGCACCGATGAAATTGATGCCGAAGTCGGCTTCTCCGCGAGCGACCGCTTCCAATCCCTCATTGGCCCCGATGTCCAGAACCCGGATGCGAATGCGCGGATACGCCTCGGCAAAACGGCCGATCGCACGCGGCAGGAAATAAAACACCGCCGTCGGCACCGCAGCCACCGAGACCAGGCCTGAACTTCGCGCGCCGATATCATGGATGGCGAGCACCGAGGTCTCGAACTCGTCGATGAGACGGCGCACCTTCGGCAGAAAGTCGCGGCCGGTCATGGTGAGATTGACGTGACGCGTCGAGCGTTCGAGCAACGGCGCACCGAGGCTTTCTTCCAGCTTCTGAATGCGTCGGCTGAGCGCCGGTTGCGACAGGTTCAGCGCCTTGGCGGTGCGGACAAAGCTTCCAGTCTCCGCGACGGTAATGAACGCCTTGAGGTCGAGCAGTTCTGCGTTCATGGCTGGCTCCCATTATGTCGTATGACGCATTAATAGTTCAGATATTTGCATTTTACAGAAGAGTTGCAAGAGCCCATGCTCTGTTCGCACGAGATGTCGCCGAACGGAAAGCTCCAATGAACGATCAGATTGCCATTCCCTGTGTGGTCATGCGCGGCGGTACCTCGCGCGGGCCGTTTTTCCTGGCCAGCGATCTCCCGGCCGATCCCAGGGCGCGCGATGCGGTCCTGTTGTCGGTGATGGGGGGCGGGCACGATCTGGGCATCGATGGAATCGGCGGCGGCAATGCCGTCATCAACAAGGTCGCGATCATCGGACCGGCATCGGTGCCCTGCGCCGATGTCGACTACCTTTTCGCTCAGGTCAGGGTGCGCGAAGGGATCGTCGATACGTCGCCGAACTGTGGGAATATGCTGGCAGCGGTGGGTCCGTTCGCGATCGAAGCCGGTCTGGTCGCCGCTGCCGCAGGTTGCACCCAGGTCCGCATCCACAATGTCAACACCGGCAAGCTGATCGACGCCACGGTTTCCACCCCTGGGGGGAAGGTGACCTATGAGGGCGAGGCGCGGATCGACGGGGTGCCGGGAACGGCCGCGCCCATCGAACTGTCGTTCCCCAACGCGGCCGGCGCACGCACCGGCCGCCTCCTGCCGACAGGACGACCGGTTGACCGTATCGAAGGGATCGATGTCAGCTGCATCGACGCGGCCATGCCCGTTATGCTGGTCCGCGCGGTGGATTTGGGATGGACCGGCCGCGAGGCAGCTTTGGAGTTCGCCGACAGCGGCTTCCGCGCGCGGCTCGAAAGCCTGCGCGTCCAGGCCGGACGTCGGATGGGCTTTCCGAATTCCGCGGCCATGGTGATTCCGAAACCGGTCCTGATTGCTCCCGCGACGGAAGCGACGTTGAACACGCGGTACTTCATGCCGCACGACTGCCATAGCGCGCTGGCGGTGACCGGCGCAGTTGCGATCGCGACGGCCTGTGTGACGTCAGGTACGATCGCGGCGGAGATGGTCGGACCACTGGCGCCGCCGGTGCCGATCACGCTCGCCCATCCCTCCGGCGAGCTCGTGGTTCGGCTGGAGCCCGGCCCGGTGGCCCGGGTGCAGCGGACCGCCCGCCGAATTTTCCAGGGTCACGTTTTCGCGCGGCGAGCGCACGTGCCTTATTCAATCCTGGCGGCTTGAACTCGGTCCGCCTTCATCCATCAAGAAAAATCAAAGCCATGGGAGAAACGAGAATGCACACGCAAGCGCTGGCCGGGTCTGTGCGCATCGAGGCGCGAAAGCCATTCTATCGGATCCTTTACATCCAGGTGCTGATTGGCCTCGTGCTGGGTGTCTTGACCGGCCATCTCTAGCCTGAATTTGGTGCCGCGCTGAAGCCCCTGGGAGACGGCTTCGTCAAGCTCGTCAAGATGATGATCGCGCCGATCGTATTCTGCACCATCGTCAGCGGCATCAACAGCATCAGTGATTCCCGCGAGGTCGGCCGCACACTGGTGAAATCCATGACGCTGTTCTACCTGCTGACCGTGCTCGCCCTGCTGGCCGGGCTGATCGCGGTGTCGCTGATCCAGCCTGGCGTGGGCATGCATGTGTCCGTCAATACGCTCGATCCGTCGGTGGCCGCGAAATTCACCAAGCAGGCTGGTGCGAGCGGATTTGCGGATTTCATGCTGCACATCATCCCGCATTCGTTCTTTGGCGCGTTTGCCGATGGCGAAGTGCTGCCGGTCCTGCTGGTCTCCATCCTCATCGCCTTTGGGCTGAGCCGCGCCGGTGATGACGGTGTGGTGGTGACCAAGGCCGTCACCTCGTTCTCTCACGTGCTGTTTGTGGCTTTCGGTTTCGTCATGAAACTTGCCCCGCTCGGCGCCTTTGGCGCTATGGCGTTCACGGTGGGCCGCTATGGCATCCGTTCGATTGGCTCACTCGGACTGCTGATCCTGACGTTCTATATCGCCTGCTCCGTCTTCGTGGTCGTCGTGCTTGGGACGCTGGCGCGGCTGAATGGCTTCAGCCTGTTGAAGACCATCCGCTATTTCAAGGAAGAGCTGCTGATCGTGCTCGGCACGTCATCGTCGGAGCCGGCGCTGCCTGGCGCGTTGCGCAAACTGGAGCAACTCGGGTGCCGGAAAGGCGTGTCGGGGCTTGTGCTGCCGATGGGTTACTCTTTCAATCTGGACGGCAGCGCCATTTATCTCACCCTGGCGTCCATCTTCATCGCCCAGGCCTGCGACATTCATCTGTCTTGGGGGCAGATTGCGGCGATGCTCGGATTGATGTTGCTGACGTCCAAAGGGGCGGCCGGCGTCACCGGTAGCGGCTTCGTGGCGCTTGTCGCGACCCTCTCCGTCATGCCGGACCTGCCCGTGACCGGCGTGGCGCTGCTCGTCGGTATCGACCGTTTTATGTCAGAGGCGCGGGCACTGACCAGCATGATCAGCAACTGTGTCGCTGCCATCACCGTTTCGCTGTGGGAGAACGCCTGTGACCGCGAGGTGCTGGCCCGTGAACTGGGACATGCCAACACTCCCGAATCCGCAGCCGGATCCAAGATTGCCGCGGCAGCAGCGGTGCAGGAGGACAAGAGCTGGATGCCGACAACGCAATCGGCCGCTTGAAGGCTGCAAAATACCGGAATAGGGCTTGAACGCGCTGGGAATTTCCACGACTTCCAAGCTGAATACGAGGGTTCGGTTCCCTTCACCCGCTCCATCCCGATCCCGTTGCTCCGGGTCCAAAGGGCCGCGCGGCGGCGCTCGCGGAGAACATTGCAGGCGCGACTGGCGGCGGCGATTTAGTGATCTCGATTGGCAAGCGCGATGATGGCGCGGCCGACCTGAATGAGCAGCGATGGCGCCAGGCTGCAGCCCATGATGACGGCCCACATCGCCGCCGTCGGGGAGGTGACGTGCAAGACCTCCGCCATCAGCGGCCAGTAGGGAGGAACGGCGAGCAGAGCGCCGCAGAGGCCGACGGCGGCCCAGATCCATGGATTGCGCGTGACCTCGTTGGCGACGACACCCGAGCGGCTGCTGCGCATGTCGAAAACGTGCCAGAGTTGCGCGAATGCGATCGTCAGGAATGTGGTGGTGACCACTGCCTCGCCGGTCCAGCCGGCCGAAAGCGCCAGCCCAAGCGCCGCGAAAGTTCCGCCCGCCAGCGGAATGCTCTGCAGCACGATCGTTGTCCATTGCCGACGACCGAGGATCGGCTCCTGCGGATGGCGCGGCGGCCGCTCGAGAATATCGCGTTCTCCCTCGCCCATTGCCAGTGCGAACGCGGGGAATACGTCGGTCACGAGATTTAAGTACAGGATCTGCAGCGGCAGGATCGGCAGGGGCAGTGCCGCCGCGATCGCGATCCCAACAACCAGGACCTCGCTGATGTTGCAGGACAGAAGGTAAGCGGCGGCCCGACGGATATTGCCGAAGATGATTCTGCCTTCCCGAACCGCCTTGACGATCGTCGGAAAGGCGTCGTCGAGCAGGATCATCGCTGCCGCCTGGCGCGCGACGTCCGTTCCGCGCAGGCCCATGGCCACGCCGATGTCGGCCTGCTTCAACGCCGGTGCATCGTTCACGCCATCCCCGGTCATCGCGACGATATCACCGGACGCCTGATACGCGCGTACGATCGCAAGTTTCTCCGCCGGGCTGACGCGGGCGAAGATGCCAACGCGCTTCAGCTCCTGCGGATGCTTTTCGATGAGATGCTCGACATGGCGGCCTTCTGCCACATGGTCAGCCTCGAGCCCGATCGCACGGCCTATGCTGCGGGCCGTGACGGCATGATCGCCCGTCACCATGACGACGCGGATGCCGGCATGACGGCAATCGCGGATCGCCTGCGGAACGTCGGCGCGCGCAGGATCTTCCAGGCCAACGAGGCCCACGAATATCAGCTCGCCATAGGGCTGAGCATCTGCCGATGTCGCCAGTTTGGTCGCGCAGGCGAGCACGCGCAGGCCGTGCTGTCCGAGCTCGGCAATCCGCCCGCTCCATAGACGGCGCGCGGCTTCGTCCAGTGTCGTCTCGCCGTTCTCGGTGAGTATGCCGGTGCACGCCGCGATCACATGCTCCGGTGCACCCTTCACGGCATAGAAATACGCGTCGCCGCGCTGGTGCACGGTCGCCATCATCTTGCTTTCGTTGTCGAAGGCGTGCTTGGCCACGATCGGAAAGCCGCGCAGCAGCTCGCCGCGATTCAAACCTGCCGCCCGGCCAGCCTGCAGCAGCGCCACTTCCATGGGATCACCGCTATGGGCTACTCCCCCATGGCCAAGCGAGGCCTCGTTGCAAAGTACCATTGTATGCAGCAGCCGCTGGAGCAGCGCATCGCCGGCAAGCTCCTCCACGCCGGCCTTTTCGACTTCGCCGGATTCGACCCACAACCGCCGCACCGCCATCCGGTTCTCGGTGAGCGTGCCGGTCTTGTCGGTCAGGATCACTGTGGTCGCGCCCAATGTCTCGACCGCGGAGAGCCGCTCCAGAAGTGCATTCTGGCGGGCCATGCGCCACATCCCGCGGGCAAGCGCGAGGGTGGCCACAATCGGCAGGCCCTCGGGAATGGCGGCCACAGCGAGCGCGATCGACGATTCCACAACCAGGAAAGCATCTTGTCCCTTGGCCATTCCAACCGCCGCGATCACAACGGTCAGAAGCCCGACCGCCCAAACGAGCTGCCCGGACAACCGTGCGAGCCTGCGTTCAACCGGTGAGCTCTCGGGCTCCGCTTTTTCGACGAGGTGAGAGATCCGGCCGAGTTCCGTCCGGGAGCCCGTCGCGACGACGACGCCAAGGCCGCTGCCGCGCGTCACGGCCGTGCCCTTGAACAGCATCGATGTGCGCTCGGCGATCCGCGCATCTTCGGCAGCCGGCTCGGGCGACTTGTCGACCGGCACCGACTCGCCTGTCAGGGTCGACTCGTCGGCTGCAAGCCGCGAGGCTTCCACGATGCGCAGGTCAGCCGAGATCGCGTCGCCCGCCTCGACGAGGAGCATGTCGCCGGGTACGAGGTCCTCGGCCGGGAGCACGCGCGTGTGACCGTCGCGTCGCACGCGAGCCGATGTCCGGCCAAGCGCGCGCAGTGCCTCGATCGATCGTGCTGCCCTGATTTCGGTTACGAAACCGATGAGGGTATTGAGCGCAAGAACCGCGACGATCGCCACGCCTTCCGCGAGTTCGCCGAACCAGAAGGCGAGCGCAGCGGCTGCCGCCAGCAGGTAGACCACCGGGGTCTGCAGCTGGTGAAGAAGTATGGTCAGGGCGCTGATCCGCTTCCTTGCAGCGATCGCGTTTGAACCGAAGCGGATGCGGCGCTCCGTCGCGTCATGTTCCGCGAGGCCTTGCTCGGGCTCGACTTGAAGCGCGCGAAGGATCTCGCTCGCCGGCAACGAATGCGCGGTCGCTGGTGTCAGTCCAACTTCATGCATCAAATCGCTTTTCGGCATCAGACCTGCGCCTCTTCCGGCTATCTCCGAAACATTTGGTGAGCGACATCAGGACCGACTGCACCGGCCCACGCGGCCGCGATGACCAGCACGAGGCCGGGGATCAGCCGCAGCGCGAAGGAGCGCCCACCGCTGACCCAGCCAACGACGATCTTGCTGAGCGTATTTGTCGACAGCGCCGCCAGAATCGGAGTCACAGCGTCGGCGGAGTTGATCTTTCCTGAGGCGGCGAGGGTGGCTGTGGCGACGGCCGGCGAATGCGTATCTGCGAGCCCGGCTACGGCCGCGCTGACCAGCAGGCCGATTTCCCCAAACGCGTCCCGCAGGCCGGCAGCGAGCACGAGGACTCCGGAGAGCGTCAGCGCCAGCAACAAGGCCGACGGCAGGCTGAAAGCACGTCCGAGCTGGAGCTCGGCGGCGCTCGTCTCTCGCATGCCCTTGACCGTGAAGATCGCGCCATAGAGACCTGCCGCGGCACCGGCACAGAGGAGCGGAATCGTCAGACTCCGCAACGTAGCGAGATTTGTCGCTGCGAGCACCGCGACGAGCTGAACGATCGTTGCGACGGTCGAAAGCGTTGCGCCGGCGGTAGCGGCGCCAAGCAGCTCCGGTGCCTTGCGAGCCCGCGCCCCCATCGCTCCGATCGTGGCCGTGCTGGAGACAAAGCCCGAGGCGAAGCCTGAGATGGCGAGACCGCCTCTTGCGCCGAGCAGGCGTATTGCAACATGCCCGGCGGCGCCGATGGCCATCACCAGAATGACGATGATCCAGATCGCGCGTGGATTGAGCGCGCCATAGGGGCCGACAGATCGATCCGGAAGCAAGGGTAGGACAACGAGCGTGGCGGCGGCAAAGATCAGGCCGTCCTTGACCTCGTCTTCGCTGAGCACCTTTCGGACGAAGTCGTGCAATGCCGCACGGCCTGCAAGCAGAATGGCCAGAATGACGGCAACGCCCGCGGCCAAAAGGGGACGCTGGGTGGCCAGTCCGCCAAGCAGAACCGTCAGGATGAGTGCGATCTCCGAAGTCAAGCCGGGATCGTCGCTCCTGGACCGGAGATAGGCGATCGCGGTCATGGCCATGATCCCCGCGGTCACGAGCGCCAGCAGGCCCTTGCCGCCGATCATGACGCTGACGGCGCCGGCGAGTGATGCCGCGGCAAAGGTACGCAGCCCGGCAGGCGAGCGCCCCGGTCCCTCGCCCTTGCGGCGTTCTCGCTCGAGACCGATCAGGAGCCCGATGCCGAGTGCAACGATGATGACGATGACGTCGGGGCTTAGGCTCGGCTTCAGAAAATCCATCATGTGTACTGCACGGCGTCACGTTCTTGTGCTTGTGGCGGTGCTTCGATCGCGACTGCTGCCCAATCCCGCCAGATTCGTATCATCGTCAGGTCACCGCGGGCAGCAATAGATCAAGTGCCACGCCCGCTGGCTCGGGAAAAGTGAGGCCGACGACGACAGCAATGAACGGCAGCATCGCATGCATCCGCCGCGAGCGTGCCGGAGATGCGACAGGAGATCCCGGCACGGTATCCACTTTGAGTTATCTCATGCAAGGACCAGCGGCTGGAACTATCGGCGAGGCCGCCGCCAGACCACTTGATTTCGCTCAATCTGGCGGCCGCAGCGATGTCGCAAGCCCGCGATCTCGTTGAACGTGGCTGAGAATGTTGCCGCCGCACGGGATTTCGTTCGGGCGCAGTGGATAGAACCTGAGACGTCGCGGTCCGTGAGTTGGCAGAGATTCTCGTTATCGCCCATACGCCAGTTGTGGCCAGCCTTGCAATGATCCCTGTGAAGGAGCGCTTGCGAATTGGTGTTTCTTCATCTCTGCGGTTGATCCTGCTCAAACAACGGTGCTGGTTTCGGGAGAGAGTAACGTTCCGTTAGCTGTGGGACCAAACCATGTCGTTTGAGCGGGTTTTGCGATGGACCCTGGTTGCGATTGCAATCGCCGGATTGGCCGCGGGTATTCTTGCGCGAGCCGCCGGCCGCCTCGATCTGGCCGATCTCGCATGGGCGCTCGGCACTGCGCCCGTGATCGGCGGACTGGCGGTCTCGATCGTCAGGGACCTGCTGGGCGGCCGTCTGGGCGTGGATGCGATTGCGCTGCTGTCGATGAGCGCGGCGCTGGCGCTGGGCCAGCCACTTGCCGGCGCCGTGGTTGCGCTGATGTATTCCGGCGGCAATGTGCTGGAGGACATCGCGATCGCGCGGGCGGAGCGCGACCTGCGATCCCTGGTCGATCGGGCACCGCGGCAGGCTCATCGCAAGAACGACGAGCGGATCGAGGACGTGCCGATCGAGGAAGTCGCAGTCGGCGAACAGCTCCTGGTGCGGGCAGGCGAGATTGTGCCTGTCGACGGTATCGTCGGCTCGGTCTCGGCCACGATCGACGAGTCCGCGGTAACAGGCGAACCCATTCCGGTCGAGAAGACACGCGGCGGCGCAGTGCTTTCGGGCTCACTGAATGCGGGTGAGACCTTCGAGTTGACCGTGACCGCGCCGGCTGGCGAGAGCACCTACGCCGGCATCGTGCGCATGGTAACGGCGGCCCAGACGGCGAAGGCTCCCTTCGTGCGAATGGCCGACCGCTATGCGCTGATCTTTCTGCCGGTGACGCTCGTCATGGCCTTCGTGGCGTGGCGCATCTCCGGCGATCTGACCCGTAGCCTTGCCGTGTTGGTGGCGGCGACACCTTGTCCACTGATCCTGGCCGCACCGGTCGCCTTCATCGCCGGCGTGGCGCAGGCGGCTCGCCGCGGCATCCTGGTCAAGGGCGGAGCGGCGCTGGAGGCGCTGGCGCGCGCGCACACCGTCCTGCTCGACAAGACCGGCACCCTGACCGTGGGAGGGGCGCGGTTGCTCTCCGTCGAGGTCGCGCCGGGGCAGGACGCGGACGAGGTCCTGAGGCTTGGGGCATCGCTCGAGCAAGCCTCGCATCATGTGCTCGCGAAGGCGGTCGTTGCTGCCGCCGTCGATCGCGGTCTCAAGCTGAGGCCGCCGGAACATGTCAAGGAGACCATGGGGTCTGGCCTGAGCGGCCTGATCGATGGACGCCAGGTCACCGCCGGCTCGCGAGAGATGCTTCTCTCGCATGCCGAGCTATCGCCGTGGGAACTGCGCGCCATCCGGCGCGCCTCGTGGCGTTCGGCGTTGATCGTATTCATTGCTGTTGATGGGCGACCAATCGGCGCACTGCTGCTGGCCGACGAGCTGCGGCCCGATACGCCACGCGCGATCCGGCTGCTGCGCGATGCCGGCATTGTGCGGATGGTGATGGTCACCGGCGATCGCGCCGCAGCGGCGCAGGCAATCGGTGCGGCGCTCGATCTCGATGCCGTGCTGGCCGACCGCGTTCCTTCGGACAAGGTCGAGGCGGTGCGTACCGAACAGCGCCAGCATCCGACCATCATGGTCGGCGACGGCATCAATGATGCCCCGGCGCTGGCCGTGGCCGACATCGGGGTCGCGCTCGGCGCTCGGGGCGCGAGCGCCTCGTCCGAGGCTGCAGACGTCGTGATTCTGGCGGACCGGCTCGATCGGGTTGGCGAAGCGATCGTGATTGCACAGCGGGCACGGCGTATCGCCGTGCAGAGCATTGTCGTCGGCATGGGGCTGTCACTGGCGGCAATGGTCGCCGCCACTCTTGGCTGGCTCGATCCCGTGCCCGCGGCGATCGTCCAGGAGGTGATCGATGTTGCGGTCATTCTGAACGCGCTGCGGGCGCTCACGCCGGCCCTGGTCAGGGCCGGCTCGCGCATCACGACAGAGCAAGGCTTGTCCTTGCATCACGATCATCAGGCCCTCTTCAAGGATCTCGACCGGCTGCGCGAGATCGTCGACGCGCTGGACGACGTGACGCCTGAATCCGCCGCGGCGTTGATCGGGGAAGCCCACCGCCTGGTTCAGACTAGCGTCGTGATGCACGAGCGCGAGGATGAGGACAGCGTCTATCCAAAACTTGCAGAGGTTCTGCGCGACCGCCATGGCCTGTCTGCCATGAGCCGCGCGCATCGGGAGATCCTGCACCTCGCCCGGCTGCTCGCTCGGATCGTCGAGGACATTCCGTCTGAGAAGATCGATCGCTATCTGGTCCGGGACGCTCAGCGGGTCATCGAGGCGATTGAAACGTTGGTGCGCATGCACACGGCTCAGGAGGAGGATATCTACGAAGCCGTGGCGGCATAGGCGACAGCTCGATATGCGGGCGGGCCAAGGTTGATCTGGAGGGATTCCCTGCTCCTCCTGTCGCTCAAATATTGGAAGTGTACTGGCGATCTCACCAATGCTGTAGCCGGTCTTTGCCGGTCTTTCCGTCCTTGGCGTAGAGCGCATTGTAGACAGCGCCCATGACGATGCTGTAGCTGAGCAGCATCATCAGAGAGAACAATGCCGGCGAGATGCCGAGCCCTGCATCGAGTGCAAAGAAGCCGAGGCCGATGATCGGGAAGAATGCCAGCCCCATGATGATCCATCCGAAGACTCCGAACACGGCACCCTTCGTCACCCCAGTCTTGCCGGGTAACCGCTGATAAGAGTATCCGAAGACAAGCCCGACCAGTGTGGATCCGTTCAGGAATGATAGCGCCCACGGCACCATCGGATCGACGGAGCTCCCAACCAAATGACTGAGCGTTGCTTGGAGATTGTTGTAGGGCTGAAACGATGGAAGCAGCCCTGCGCGAGATTTGAGATACATCAGCAGCGAATGGGCGATACTGCCGGCAATACCTGCGGCAATCGACTTCCAGATCCGATCGCCAGTTAGTCGAGACATCGGCAGCGCATCCGGAGCCCCAGTAGCTGGCCGGAAACTTGGCTCCCTATTTGCTCCGGCCCCTTGGATATCTTGCGTGCATAGCGCGGCGACAGGACCGGTCTGACCAAATGCTGAAGTTGTGGTGCAAGCCGCAACTGTAACTGCGACGAGCAGCATTCTCATCGCGGTGCTCCGGTTCAGCGAAACACCTGTCAAAGCCTGCCCGCAGTTCGATCCATTTGTCTTGACGTGGATCAACGCTGGAAGGGTTGCCAGACAGGAGAAGCTGGCCTCCCACAACTGCCTTTGTGGCTTCCGATGTATGCAGCATTGAGTGAGCTCAATGCGACACGGCTCGATCAGCTGCATTGTGCCTTGCGATCGGTCACGCCGATGTCGGCATGAGACAGGGCCCACATGCAAAATCCCAAGCGGGCATTTTGGGGTAGTCTGGCGGTTCTCGTCCTGCTCTGGCTGGTTGCGGAACCCCGTCCATTTGGGACCGGTCCCTTTTTCCCGCTTCGCGAGAGGATGGTGCAGTTAAGCGGCGTCCTGGCAATCGGTTGCATGAGCATGGCGATGATCCTCGCGCTGCGACCGCGCTGGCCGGAGGCGTGGCTCGGCGGCCTCGACAAGATGTACGGCTTGCACAAATGGCTCGGCATCGCGGCCCTTGTGACGGCCATTGTTCATTGGCTATGGGCCAATGGCCCGAAATGGGCAGTCGGCTGGGGTCTACTGGCGCGACCGGAGCGTGGGGCGAGGCCCATCATCGAGAATCCCATTGAAGCCTTCTTTGCCGGTCTGCGCGGATTGGCGGAGGGGCTCGGCGAGTGGGCATTCTATGGGACTGTGGTGCTGATCGTTCTGGCACTCGTTCAGTGGTTTCCCTACCGGCTGTTCTACAAAACGCATCGGCTTATCGCCCTTGCGTACCTCGTGTTGGTCTTTCATGCCGTCACTCTGATGAAGTTCAGCTACTGGATGTCCCCGCTCGGCTGGATCATGGGCGGGCTGCTTGCCTGCGGCACGTGGGCGGCCGTTCTTGCGCTCCTGCGGCGCGTGGGCGCTGGGCGGCAGGTCAATGGCAGGATCACCTCTCTGAAATACTATCCCGGCGTCGGAGCAATCGAGACCGAAATCGACGTGCCGCGCGGCTGGCCGGGACACAGACCGGGCCAGTTTGCCTTCGCCACGTCGGACACCTCGGAGGGCGCCCATCCCTACACGATCGCGTCCGCCTGGAACGCTGAGAATCCCAGGATCACCTTCATCACCAAGGAACTAGGCGACCACACCAGCCGGCTGCGGGAGATGCTCCGGGTCGGGCAGGAAGTAAAGGTGGAAGGGCCCTATGGTTGCTTCACTTTCGACGACGATTGCGCGCACCAGATCTGGATCGGCGGAGGCATTGGCATCACGCCTTTCGTCGCCCGCATGAAGGAACTGGCCATGCGGACGGGTACTCCCGCTTGCACCGTTGCGCCGACGGTTCACCTCTTTCACACCACGGCTGATGTCGACGAGGAGGCGCTGGGAAAGCTTGCAGCAGATGCGCGCTCGGCTGATGTGCGCCTGCACGTTCTTGTCGACGCCCGTGATGGACGACTGAGTGGCGAGCGCATTCGCGAAGCGACGCCGGAATGGCGCACGGCGAGTGTCTGGTTTTGTGGCCCGACCGCCTTCGGTGAAGCGCTCAGGCGAGACTTCGCCATGCACGGCTTTCCTGTCGGTGAGAGGTTCCATCAGGAACTCTTCGCGATGCGATAGCGCAGAGATCGAAACCGCCCCGCACTTCGCTGGCGAAATGCCAGGATGCTGTACCTTGCGGCGAGCTGGAGGAAGGACACGCCAGCATGGTCATCTTCCGCTAGCCGCAATAAGTGACCGAAATCCAGTCGGGATGCTGGTCGCTGTTGAGCCAGAGGCAAGCATCCAGCGTCGGCGCTGCTATTGTTCCCCGTGGGTCGGTCAAAATCCCCCGGGTATGGTCACTTGAAACTCCCCCACCTGATGATCGCCGTCAGCGCCGCTGAACAGCAGTAGCCGGTCAGGCAGGACGTTTATGTTCGACCCCTTTAGCCAGCAAGGGGCCGGGGAGTTGAACGTCTTGAAGCGACATCTGCAAAGCACCGTACTTACATTACTTGATCGCAACACCAGCCAGCGCGAGATTCACCGGCTGACGGGTGTCGATCGCAAGACGATCCGGCGTTATCAGGCGCTGCGGGCCGGTGCGGAGGCAAATTCCCCCGGGGAAGTGACCACCGGCTCGGTGAGCGCGGACGGCCAAATTCCTCCACCCCGACCACCGGCTTTTGGGACATCGGAAGCGACGGTCACCAGCAGCCTGGCCCGTTCGGCTTGCGAAGCGCATCGGACGTGGATCGAAGAACAGGTCCGGCTGAAGCGGAACGCGCAGGCGATTTACCAGGACCTGGTTGATCAATTTGGCTTTCCGTCCAGCTACCAGAGTGTCAAGCGGTTTGTGCGCCGGTTGCGGCACGCTGATCCTGAGCAGTTTGATCGTCTTGAGTTCCTCCCCGGCGAGGAAGCTCAGGTCGACTATGGCGAGGGCGCGCCGACGGTTGATCCGAAGAGCGGGCGGTACCGTCGTCCCCGCCTGTTCGTGATGACGCTACGCTACTCGCGGCGCAGCTTCCGGCGGGTAGTCTGGAAGTCCAGCCAACAAGTCTGGGCGCAGCTCCACGAAGAGGCGTTCCGGTATTTTGGCGGGGTCCCCAGCTATGTCGTGCTCGACAACCTGAAGGAAGGCGTCCTCAAGCCGGATTTGTACGAGCCCCAGCTCAACCCGATTTACAGCGCGATGCTGGCTCATTACGCCGTGGTCGCCGATCCCGCGCGCGTGGCCGATCCAAATCGGAAAGGATGCGTCGAGAATGCGATTCAACATACCCAGGGCACTGCGCTGGCCGGACGGCGCTTCGAGACGCTGGAGGCGCAAAACGAGTTCTTGAGGCACTGGGAGGAGAACTGGGCTTCCAAACGCATCCACGGCAGCACGCGCCGTCAGGTCGAGGCGATGTTCCAGGAAGAGAAGCCGCACCTGCGGCCGCTGCCTGTCGCTCCCTTCCGCATCTTCACCGAAGTCGTCCGGACTGTCTGCGACGACACCACCGTACGCGTCGACAACAGCTATTACGCCGCGCGGCCCGCGCCGATCGGCAGCCAGGTCGTCGTGCGCATCTACACCACCACGATCGAGATCCGTGATCGCCACACCCGTGCGCTGCTGCGTGTTCATTCCCGGATGGCGCACCCCGGTTCTGTCGTCCTGCCGACCAGCGAACGGCCGTTCAACCCGTCGCGGCAAACCGCCGTGCTGCTGGCGAGCGCCGAGCGCATCGGACCGCAGACCAGGGCCTTGTGCCAGCAGGTGTTCGACACCGAAGGGCGCCCCGGACAGCGCGCGATGTGGGGCATTGTCGGGCTGGGCCGGAAGTATCCGGCGCGGCTGGTCGAGCAGGCCTGCGCGCACGCCATCGACAACCGCATCTACCGCTACAAGCACGTGCGTGCGACCGTCGAGCGGTTGTTCGAACAGGCGATCGAGCAGGTTGGAGTGACGCCACAGCCGGCATCGCCGCTCACCCAGGATCATCCGCTGATCCGTACCCCCGCGGAATACGGCGACCTCTTCAGCCGCGCTGTGCGGCGCGACGCCGACGACAATGGTCGGCAGGCCGAGGCTCACGACGATCACGCCACGGCAATCCGCGCTCGTGTCGCCTGCGCAACCCCGGCCAACTCCGGCGCCACGAGCGCTCCCGCTGCACCTTCTCACCTTAAACTGGAGACCTAGCCACATGATGACCATGCCGGAAATTGAGCGTTGCCTACGACAGCTGCGCCTGTCGGGTGTCCGCGACACGCTGCAGACGCGCGTGCTCCAGGCGCAGGGCGCCAACCAGCCCTTCCTCGAGACCTTCTCCCTTATCCTGCAGGATGAACTGGACCGTCGTCAGTCCCGTCTTATCGAGCGGCGATACCAGCAATCCGGGCTCGACGAAAAGCTGACGCTCGCCGAGTTCGACTGGTCCTTCAATCCCAAACTGCCACGTCAGACCTGCTTCCAGCTCCACACCCTGGCGTTCATTGCCGCTGGCGAGAACGCTCTGCTTGTTGGCAAACCTGGCACCGGGAAGTCGCACATCGCCAAGGCGATTGCCTATCAGGCGATCCTGCAAAGCCACAAGGTCCAGTATCTTGAGACCGACGACTTCTTCCACCGCTACGCCCTGAACTCTCCGGCACAACGCGAGGTCCGGCTGCGAACCATCATCGACTGCGATCTCCTCGTGCTGGACGATCTATTCCTCGCACGCGCCATCCCCGACGACGCCGGCACTTTGCTGCAGACCCTGATCCATCAGCGTTACAAACTGCGCCGCAGCGTCATCGTCACCTCCAATCGCGTCGTGCAGGATTGGGGGGCATACCTTGGGGACAACACTATGAGCACGACGATCCTCGATCGCCTTATGCATCATTGCCATCTGCTTGAGTTCGACGGACGCAGCTATCGGCTCAAAGAAGCCGCTGAAGCTCTTGCCCGGGAAACAAACTCAAACTAACAGTCCCTTGTCCTGCCTCGCGGGTGGAGGAATTTGACTGACCACACCCGGAGGAATTTGAAGTGACCCGCGGGGCTATTGTTTTCGCATCAAGAGAGTGTCTCCGTCCCTTGCTGGGGTAGAGGCGGCAGGCGGATTGCAAGACGAGCGGCATCTCAAAAGCACTCGGCCTATTGCTTCAGCCGGGCAATCTCAAATACAAAGGCGGCCTGGAAGATTGGTCCGCTCATCGTTCGAACCTCGATCGCCATGTGCTGGCGCTCATCGAGTGGGGGAAGGTCCTTGGCCAAATCGCCTAACGCTCTTGCAGCTTCGATCTCGGCCGCCTTCTGATCGGCGAGATCAAGGCCCTCTTCGTCGGGGTAGAGATCCTGGCCGTCTCTAATGTCGAAGTAATACCGGGTCATCACGGCGCACCCTCTGCAGGCGGGAGCGCGCGTGGTCTCTCAGCCACCGACGCCCATGGTTGGCTGATGTCGATGATACCTGAAAATATGGGGCAAGAGGTCCGATGTTCCAAGCTAATTCTTCTTCGATCCGGGCTCGTCTGGAGGTAGGGAACTCATGGTCGAACGATGTGTTGACTTGGATTGGCTTGCGAGCAGCCGCGCCCGAAGATGCCATGAGCGCAAGCACCGTGGTGGCCAGCCACGACGATCGATCAAGCTGCTTGCAAGCGCTATTCGCCTCAGACAATCAGGCAATGTGACCGGCAGGCGCCGCGTTCACTCAATCGAAGGACAACGAAATGAGGACGAATGACAATCGCACGGCTCGTGCCAAGCGCGAGGCCGACAAGCTGTTCAAGCAGGTCGACACGACGAAGACGAAACAGCCGAGTGACTATGAAATGGCGCAACAGTCGTTTCAAGACAACCGCGAGCGCCTGAAGGCGGAGCGCTTGGCTCGGGAAGCCAAGTCGACTGGTCGACGCAAATAGGGACGTGTTCGGCAGCGCTGCTGTTTCGACGTCAGGGATGGAGAGACGCTCATCGGTGGGCGAGGAGCAAATCCTCAGCGGAAATGCCGACAGTTGAAACGCGCGATGCGCGCACGATCAACGAGGCTGCCGACCCCAATCGGTCCGCCTATCGGGCGAGGCTGGAGAGCGGGAGGATGATCGCAGCGGTCAGGCCGTCATCGAGCCAGGAATACCGTATCGTCCCGTTATGACGGCGGACTGTCGTCTCGATCAAAGTGGATCCGAAACCTCTCGTTTCGGGTTGGCAGACCCGCGGCCCGCCGGATTCATTCCATGTCACCTCCAGACGATCGTCATGAATTGACCAGCCTACACTGACCTGTCCTTCGTCGCGGCTCAGCGCACCGTACTTGGCGGCATTGGTGGCGAGCTCATGAAAAACGAGCGCCATGCTGTTGATCGCATGATCGCCCAGCGCAACGTCGAGCCCCTTCGTCGAGACGCGCTCATACGGCTTGAGGATGGTCTCCATCAGCTGCTGAAGCCCGACCCGCGATATGGTGTCGTGAGCAAAGGGCCGTCTGACCAGCTGATTGGCGTTCGCAAGTGCGAGGAACCGCCCCGACATCTTGGCCACCAACTCCTCCTTGGTGGTCGCGGTGCGCGCGGTCAATCGTAGCATGCCGTCCGTGATGGCGAGAAGATTCTTGATGCGATGGGACATTTCACGCGTGAGTTGCTCTTGCTCCTGCAAAGCTGCCTGAACGACTTCCTCGGCCTGTATCATTCGGATCGCGACGCTCGAGAAGGCGGCAAGCTCGGTCAGGACACGTACATGCTCCAGGGAGAAGAAGCCCGGCTCCGAACCGACGACCCAGAGCGTTCCTGCGCCGCCATCCTCGGCAGGCCGTCGCAAGTGCAAGGGGACGAGCAGGACTTCGGGGATGGAGATGCCCGCGCTCCTGATCCAGCCATAGACCGTCTCCGGATGCTTCATCAGGACTGGAGCATTTTGCTGCAGCGTCACCCCGCAAGGGCTGTAATCAAGCGGGGTTCGTGTTCCTTCAAAGGCCGCGAGAGCACCATGAAGTCCAAACCACCTGAACTCGCGAACCTCGTGCTCCAGGAGGGAAATACCCGCCGATTCTGCTCCGCAGGCCTCCATCGCAAGCCGCACCAGGCGAGGCAGCACCGCTTTCGGATTATCGGCCATGTCATCGGCCAAATCCCGAAACGCAAGCTTCTCGCGCAGATAGTCGGGCGGCTCCGAGGCCCTTTTTGCGAGTTCATCCGTGATGATGATGTCTGCGAGGTCGCGGTGGGCTGGCGCCATTTCTGGTGGTCTCTGGAACCTAGTACCCGGAATCAGAGCTGAGTGATACGGCGGCCTTTGAAACGGCGTTGACGGACCTTTTTCTTGGTCCAGACGAAGGGCTCGGCTCTGTCGTTGTATGCGTTGACGTAGGCATCGATGTGTTCCTGAAGCTGCTTGAGGCTCGTGAAGGAGGTGCCGCTGAGCGACTGCCCCTGCAAGATGGAAAACCATACTTCGACCTGATTGAGCCATGACGCACTTGTCGGCGTGAAATGAAATTGCACGTTGGGGTGGGCCTTGAGCCAGTCCTCGTTCTTTTTATGGGTGTTGAGGTTGTCGAGGATGACGTGAAGCTTGCGGTTCGGAAAAGTCGCGGTGACGCTGTTCATGAAATCGAGAAACTCGACGCGGCGCCGGCGTTTTGAATGGGTCGCGATGATCTTTCCGGTGGCGACTTCGAGCGCCGCAAACAATGTTGTGGTGCCATGCCGCTTGTAATCGTGGCTTTGGCCGGTTAAGGCGCGGCCATTGGGCAACTTCAGATAACCCTGCGCTCGCTCCAAAGCCTGGATCGAGGGCTTCTCGTCCACGCACAGCACAATGGCCTTCGCCGGCGGCGCGACATAGAGGCCGACAACATCGGCGGCTTTGGCCGTAAAGTTCGGGTCGTTGCTCTCGCACCAGGACTTGCGAGCCACCAGGTCAATCTTGTGGCTGCGCAGGAACCGCCAGACATATTGGACATCGACATCGCCCAGCGCCTCGGCCAGCAGGGGGCCGGTCCAGCGCGCAAACCCTTGCGGTGGCGGCTTATCCAGCAGCTTCAGAATCCGCTTGTCGGTCGTCTTCGTATAGATCGGCTGCTTGCCAGGCCGCGGCTTGTCTTGCAGCCCTTCAAGGCCATGGTCGGCATAGCGATGCCGCCAAAGGCTGACAATCCGCGGCTGGACCCCAACTTCCTTGGCGATCGACCGGGTGCTGCGCCCATCCGCCGCCAACAGAACTATCCGCGCCCGCTTCAAATCGCGCTGCAACGTCACCGGTGAGCGACAGCACGCCTCAAGCACCTTGCGATCTTTCCTCGAAAGGTGGACTTCTCTTGCTTCGGGTATCATCCCGACCTTGAATCACGACTCACGTTCCAAGAAAAGTGGGTACTAGCTCGAGCGGGGGACTTGGAACGAATTGGTCTCATCTCAGGAGCGGGCCGTTGAAGATCTTGATCGTCGAAGACGAGCCCCTCATTCTCATGGATGTTGAAGTTCAACTCCTGGAAGCAGGGCACGAGGTGGCCGTGGCAGAGAACGCCGATGTTGCCGTCCGGATGCTGGCGGAGAGCATGTTCGACCTGCTGCTAACCGATATCGACATGCCGGGTTCCATGGATGGACTGCAGCTGGCGAGCGCGGTGAGAGATCGATGGCCGCCCGTCAGATTGGTCCTGATGTCGGGTAAGAGGCATCCTCACGTAACTGAAATGCCCTCGCAAGCGCGCTTTCTCAGCAAGCCACTGCAACCAGCTGAACTCATGAAGGCCGTGGCGATTTGGTAGCGAAGCAAAGCGCACGAGGACAACGATGTTGCCTCACTTCTGGCCGTCCCGGCCATCATCCCAAGGACGCCTGCCGCGCGCATCGCGATCCCATGCTCGCTCCTTCGGGCGGCCTGTCGCTTCATCCGCGTTTTCTTTTGCGCGGATGGCCTTGATCTGATTCCGGGAGAGCTCCTCTTTGCTTTAAGCCGCAGCCGGCCAACAGGCCAAAAGCAAAACCATAATGAGCGCTCTCATCACTTCCGATAGCATGGATCCGGCGCGCCGTCCGTTAATTCTGCGTCCGCCCATCGACGGTTTGCGGCCGATCCGGCTCTAGGGAACGACGACCACAGCGCAAGGAGCGAGGCTGACGAGCTTTTGGGAGACGCTGCCGAGCAGCAAGCCGGCCAGCTGGCCGCGTCCGCGCCGTCCCACGACGATCATCTTGGTCGACGTCTGGGCCGCGAGATCGATCAGGGATTGGGTGATGTCACCCCAGCATGTCCGAACGTCAATGTGGATGGGACCTGCTTCGCGCGCACGGGCTTGCGCGGCCTTGAGGGTCTGCCCTGTCAAGGCTTCCAACAGGTCACCGGCGGTGGCTCCGCCGTGCGGAAGTTGCCGAACCTCTTCCCCCAGAAGTCGATCGGCAACCGTGACGATCAGGAGATCGCATGCCAACGCTCTGGCAAGCTCTGCCGCCACGTCGATCGCGCGGCATGCGCCGCTCGATCCGTCAGTTGCCACCATGATGTTCGTCATGAGAAAGTCCCCTGGGCCTTTTGAGCATTCTGCCGGGTTGATCGCCAGCATACGTCGGGAGGCCGCATGCGTTCAGTCCCCGCGCGACCGCGATACTCCGGGTGCTGAACCGGCTGGAGCCGCTGCCGTGCGCAAACGGAACCTGGCCACGGGCATTTTCCGGCAGCGTCAGCGTTCCTGCCAGCCACAGCGGCGGCATGAGAACGTCGAGCGATTGATCGCTTTTCATGCACCGCCCCCCGGTCTGGTCAGCCCTGTAGATTTCTAAGCGGCGCCGGAAGATGGGCCATCAACTTCTCGAATTCGCCGGGATCCAGCTTTTCCCACAGCACTTCGTAAACGCCGCGGGCTGCGCCGAGCGCAGTGAGCGGGAACTGCGGTGGAAGCTCCTTGGCGACATGTGCCGCAAATTCCTCGATATGCCGTTCCTTGGTCGGCGTTGCCGCCATGCGCCAGCCCTCGTAGTAGATACCGCGCACCATGATCGGCAGCTGAGCCCCGAGCTTGACCACCACCTCCGGCGGCAACCGATCGCGCAACGCATGCAGAACGGCTCGCAATGCACTGTAGGCCTGATGGCGGTTCTCCAGGGCCAGCTGCTCGTCGATGGCCTTGAGCCAGACATTTGTTTCCTGGACCGAATGGTCCAACGCAGTCACACCGGTGGATATGCTCATGATGTTGCTCCCGGACCAGAGACAGATCGTTGATTATTCGCGGGCTCGGGCTGGCCTGCTTTGACGTGCCGCAAGGTTCCCACGGCGGATTGCCAATCGGATCGGGTTGATCTCGCGCAAAGTTTTGGGCGCACCGTGTGCTCAGAATGTCCGTTCGATAGGAGGAGCGCGACCATGCAAACCCCGGCTCAAATCGAGTTCGAGCACGTGACGGCGTCGCCGAAGCTGCAAGCTGCGATCGACGGGCACATCGCTGAGCTGGAAAAGCGCTACGGTCGAGCGACGGCGGGCCGCATCATCGTGAGAGGCCCCGGTGATCGTCACAAGACGGGCGGTCAATACCAGGTAAGCATCCGGCTGTCCCTTCCGGAAGGGCGCGAGGTCAATGTCGGACGGACGCCCAAGCAGGATGAGAGGTACGCCGATCTGACCTTTGCGGTGGACGATGCATTCAAGCGCGCACGGCGGCAGCTGCAGGACCAGGTGCGCGTGATGCACGGCCAGACCAAGCTCGCCGGTTGGGACCGTCGTGCGTATCGATCCCAGCGGCGAGTTCGGCTTTCTGGAAGGGGCCGACGGCCAGGAGGTCTATTTCAATCGTAACAGTGTTGTGGAGGGGCGCGCGAGCATCGCCGTCGGCTCGCGTGTCAGCTTTGTTGAGGAGCGCGGAGAGAAGGGGCCGCAGGCCAGCACGGTCAGGGTTCTGAACAAGCACAGCTTGCGGACGTAGGTGCTCCATCACTGAATTGTGCATGATGGTTTAGTAGCTGGATGCCTCGGGCCGCATTGGCGCGGAGCGATCGGCTGCGCCTTGGGGCTCGAAGCTCGCGACTACCGTGAAGGATTTGGCCCGGCCGTTGTTCCCGTGGGATATGGGCGCGAGAGCCATGTCCTCGGTTCCTGATGGCGAAAGCGCGCATGTGCGGCGTGTGAGGTCTGCGCACGGCCTGCTGCACAACGGTAGGAACCTTCATCGCTAGCCTGATTTGGCCGACGGGCAGGGGCCAAAGTCACACGAGGCCAATCGTGCAAGAAGACGTGCGCGTGCGCAGCACCGCGCAGATCGCGGGTCATCCCATTCATCCGATGCTGGTGCCGATCCCGATCGCGTGTTTTGTCGGGGCGCTGCTGACGGACATCGCCTATGTCGTCAGCGCCGAGATCATGTGGGCGGATTTTTCGGCCTGGCTTTTGCTCGTCGGCGTCATCTTCGGCGTGCTGGCGGCCATCGCGGGCCTGACCGATTTCCTCGGCAACCGGCTGGTGCGGGCGCAGCCGCCGGCCTGGCCGCATTTGATCGGCAATGCGGTGGTGCTGATCCTGGCGATCTTCAACTCGATGATCCACACGCGCGATGCCTGGACCTCGGTGTGGCCGAGCGGGCTCGTTCTGTCCGCGATCACCGTGCTGATCCTGCCGATCACGGGCTGGCTCGGCTGGGCCATGGTCTATCGCCACGGCGTGGGAGTTGCGCGATGAAGCACTTGTTCACCCACGCGCTGTTGTGCTCGTCGCTGCTGTTTCTGGCCGGCTGCAATGACGGCAGCGGCGATCCCAGGGCGCAAGTAGGTGCCAACCCGACGCTCCCCGACATCCAGCAATATTTGGTGCCGCCGATCCATATCGCCCGTATCGTCGGCTGGAAGAAGGACGAGACGCCGACCGTCGCGCAAGCTTTGCAGGCCAAGGCTTTCGCCACGGGCTTGCAGCACCCGCGCTCGCTCTACGTGCTGCCCAATGGCGACGTGCTGGTGGTGGAATCCAAGGCGCCGAAGGGCGCACCGATCAAACGGCCCAAAGAGATCGTGATGGGTTTCGTCGAGTCCTGGGCGACCTCCGGCGGCGATACCGGCGCGAGCAATCGCATCACGCTGCTGCGCGACAGCAATGGCGACGGCGTGCCGGAGACGCAAAGCGTGTTCCTCGACCATCTCAATTCGCCGTTCGGCGTCGCGCTGGTCGGCAACGATCTCTATGTCGCTAACACCGACGCGATCGTCAGATATCCCTACACGGAAGGCGATACGAAGATCACCGCGCCGGGCACGGTGCTGACGCCGCTGCCGGGCGGACCGATCAACCATCACTGGACCAAGAGCCTGGTCGCCAGTCCCGACGGATCGAAGCTCTATGCCGGCGTCGGCTCCAACAGCAACATCACCGAGAACGGCATGGAGGCCGAGCACAACCGTGCCGCCATCCTCGAGATCGATCGCGCCAGCGGCCGCTGGCGCGTGTTCGCAAGCGGTCTGCGCAACCCGAACGGCCTCAGCTTCGAGCCGCAGACCGGCGCACTGTGGACGGTGGTGAACGAGCGCGACGAGCTCGGCCCCGATCTCGTCCCCGACTACATGACCTCGGTGAAGGACGGCGGCTTCTACGGCTGGCCCTACAGCTATTTCGGCCAGCACGTCGATCCCCGCGTCAAGCCGGAGCGGCCGGATCTCGTCGCCAAGGCGATCGTGCCGGACTATGCCCTGAGCTCGCACGTCGCACCGCTCGGGCTCGCCTTCAACACCGGCACCGGTCTGCCGGCCGCCTATCGCGGCGGAGCGTTTGTCGGCGAGCACGGCAGTTGGAACAGGCAGGTACTCAACGGCTATAAGGTCGTGTTCGTGCCGTTCACGGACGGCAAGCCGAGCGGTCCGGCACAAGACGTCGTCACGGGCTTTCTCAACGGCGACAACCAGGCCCGCGGCCGCCCGGTCGGCGTCGCCATCGACAAGACCGGCGCGCTTTTGGTCGCAGACGACAGCGGCAACACGGTCTGGCGGGTGAGCGCGGCGCATCCGCAACTGACGCAACATTAGACATCGAGAACGGGAGGAGTTCGACAATGGGCCTCGCTCAATATGCCATCGTACCGGTGCAGGACGAATGGGGCGTGCTGCATGACGGCGACGTCAAGAGCCGATACGCCACCAAGGAAGCCGCCTTCGAGTCGGCGGTGGCCGCGGCATCCCTGGCCCTTCGCGAGGGACATGAAGTCCATGTCAGCGTGCCTGGCCGCGAAGCCGACGACAACGCGCTCGGTGTGTAGAGCGTCCGAGAGAAGGAGGCCGAGGTAACCAAACTCCGTGAGCAGAACGGCGTCGAGCCGCCCCGGTCCGAGGACGACATCCAGCGCGAGCAGCTCGGTCCGCGCGGTGTGCCCGGTGCGCCTGACCCGGCCAAGATGACGCCGCAGCGGGACAAGAAGACGCCGAAGCACATCGATCCCGGCCACACCTCCTGACAATCGCTCTGCGGCTGGCGCCGCGGTGCCATTCGGAACCGACATTCCCGCTCGGCCCGTATACCGGGTATGACGTGCCGCCGGGCGCGATCCGCGCCTCGTGGGCAGGCGACGTTTGGAATGCGGTTCTTGAAATCTGACGGCAGGCTCATCGGCGTCCTGCTGGTGCTCGCGATCACGCAGCTGGTCGGATGGGGCACGATCGGGCTTCCCGCCATTGTCGGGCGCGATCTCGCGGCCGATCTCGGCATGAGCCTGCCGGCGGTGTTCGCCGGGACATCCGTTCTCTACGTCTCGATGGGGCTGTGCGGCCCGCTGCTCGCCAAATCGTTTGCGCGGCATGGCGCGCGGACGGTCATGATGGTCGGCAGATCGTCACTGCGCCGGGCTTCGTGCTGCTCTCGCTCGCGCGCGAGCCGATGCTTTATTTCGCCGCGTGGATCGTGCTCGGCATCGCCGGCAGCGCCACGCTGTCGACCGGCGCCTATATCATGCTGAACGAGGTTGCGGGGCGGCGGGCCAAGAGCGCGATCGGCGCGCTCATGCTGGTGACGGGCCTGTCCAGCAGCATCTTCTGGCCGACCACCTCGTTCCTGAGCGGTCACCTCGGCTGGCGGGGGACATGCCTCGTCTACGCGGCGATGATGCTCGTCGTCAGTCTCCCGCTCTATGCGTTTTTCGCGCCGCGCCGGTCCGTCGCGGAGGACGATGGCGCCGAGCCGACAAGGCGGTCGCGGCCGCCTGCGATTCCAAGGAGCACGTTCGGCCTCGTCGTCGCCGCGATCACGCTGAACGCCTTCGTCACTTTCGGCATCAGCGCTACCCTGATCGAGCTGTTGCGGGCGGAGGGGCTGGCGCCGGCTCAGGCGCTGGCGTTCGGCTCGATGCTTGGCGTGATCCAGGTCAGCGCCCGAGGGCTCGATTTTCTCGGTGGAGGCCGATGGGACGGGATCACGACCGGGCTCGTTGCGGGCACCGCATTGCCGGTCGCCATGCTGCTGCTGATGATGAGCGAGGGCGCCACCTGGGCGGTCGCGGTGTTCATCCTGCTCTATGGCGCTGGCAGCGGCGCGATGGCGGTGGCGCGGGCGACCATCCCGCTCGTGTTCTACGACCAGGCCGAGTTCGCCAAGGCCATGTCGATGATCGCGTTGCCGCTCAATCTGGCATCGGCGGTCTCGCCGCCGCTCCTCGTCGGTTTGCTGACCCAGTTCGGCAGCCGCGGTGCGCTCGGTCTCACCTTCGTCTTCTCCTGCGCAGCGGTGCTGATCCTGGTCCTGCTCGGCCGCCGCCGGCCCCGGGTGGTCGCGGCGGGCGCAACTTGAGACGTCGAGGCGATATTCGCGCTGCGGAAAGTTGCGGGCAGGAATTGGCGCCGCTGCCCGGCAGGAGATGGCCGTATGCCGTCAGTGCAGTGCTCAGGTCGCGAAAATAGTGTATCCGCAGGGAGCGTGGCCTTTCGATCTCGCCGCCGCGCCAAGATCAGTCCCCCGGAGGAAATCGACATGTTGGCCTTGCCGCTCTCAGGCATCAAGATCCTTGACCTCACCCGCGTGCTTGCCGGGCCCCTGTCGGCCCAGATGCTGGGCGATCTCGGCGCGGAGGTGATCAAGATCGAGCGGCCAGGCACCGGCGACGACGCGCGCGCCTTCGGACCGCCCTACCTCAACGACCCCGAGGGCAAGGCCAACAACAACAATTCGTTCTATCTCTGCGCCAACCGCAACAAGAAGTCCGTCACCGTCAACATCGCCAAGCCGGAAGGGCAGGCGATCGTCCGGGAGCTCGCCAAGGATGCCGACGTCTTCATGGAGAACTACAAGGTCGGCGATCTCAAGCGCTACGGCCTCGACTATGAGACCATCAAGGCGATCAATCCCGGCATCATCTATTGCTCGGTGACGGGCTTCGGCCAGACCGGGCCGTATGCGCCGCGTGCCGGCTATGATGCCATCCTGCAGGCGATGGGCGGATTGATGAGCGTCACCGGCCATATCGACGGCGAGCCGGGCGAGGGCCCGATGAAGGTCGGCCCGTCGATCGTCGACTACATGACCGGCATGAACTCCTCGATCGGAATTCTCTCGGCGCTCTACCATCGTGATGCCAATGGCGGGCAGGGACAGCACATCGACGTCTGCCTGTTCGATACCGTCATCGCATCCTTGTCGCACTGGCTGCAGATCTATCTCGTCAACGGCAAGACGCCGCCGCGCCGCGGCACCTGGGGCAATGGCGGCATGCCGGCCGGCGTGTTCCGCTGTGCCGACGGCGAATTGATGCTGGTGGTCGGCAATGACGGCCAGTTTCAGCGCACCTGCGCCGTCCTCGGCGAGCCCGAGCTCGCGAACGATCAGCGCTTCGTCAAGAACAACGATCGCGTCGTGCACGGCAAGGAGATCATGGCGATCTTTGCCGGCCTGTTCCTGAAACAGCCGGTGGCCTACTGGCTGGAAAAGCTGGAGGAGGCCGGCGTGCCGTCAGGTCCGATCAACAATTTCGAGCAGGTGTTTTCCGATCCGCACGTCCAGTCGCGCGGCATGCGGGTGAAGGTCGACCACCCCTTCAAACCCGATCTTTCGCTGGTCCGCAACGCGCTGACCCTCTCGGAGACGCCGATCCAGACCTACCGCGCCCCGCCGCTGTTAGGGGAACATACCGAAGAAGTGCTCGGCGGCAAGCTCGGCTATGATGCCGGCAAGATCGAGCAGCTGAAGCAGCAGGGGATCATCTAGCCGGAGGGAGCGCGAGCCTCGGCGCGCCGGTTGCGATGACGAGGACCCACGCGCCACGCCGGGGCTTGCCTGAAGCTTGCGCACAATCCCCAAATAATCCCTGTCCGTAGTCGCACAGGCTTCCCCTTCGCGCGAGACTCTGATTCGATCTCTCCACTTGAGTTCGGGAGGGAAGTGAATGTCCTACACGATCGGGTTCCAGGCCAAGGACCAGAAGGCCATTCTGGCGACCGAGGCGGCCACCGCCAATCAGGCCGTCGCCATCATTGCTGCGCTGCGGCAGAGCGCCGACGAAATAAAGTTCATCCGCTCGCCGCAGGAAGGCGAAATGGGTATCGAGATGCTGCTGCTGCTCGCCAAGGAAGAGGCCGAGGAGATGCCGCAGCAGGCGTAACCGCTGTCGCTGCTACAGGTGGAATTCCGAGGTCTTGCCGCAAGCGGGACTGACCTCGCGCGGCTTTCGATCGATCTTCGTTGATCAGCGCGCATCCCGCGCCAGGGCGCGCGGCTTTGCCTCGACCTTTCCCGCCGTCAGCGCCATCGTCGCGACGCTGACGACGCGCGCGACCACGTCCTCGACGTCGTCGAGGTCGCATTTGCCTTCCGACAGCTTTGTCAGCCGTTCGCTCTCGCGGATGGTGTGGTGCGCCATCGCGAGCGCGAAGTTCAGGCCCCAGTAGATATCGACCTCGCTGCGCTCGGGCAGGGCGCGGCGCATCGCGCCGGCGAATTTCCGCAGATGATCGATTTCGCGGTTCTTGATGCGGCGGATCGGCGGCACGGATTCGATCGAGGCGCGGATCATGAAGCGCGCCGCGGTGGAGCGCTGGTTCGCCGGGCCGAGGCAGCCGCGCAAGGTCGGCCCGACCAGCGCCCGCAAGATCACCTCGATCGGCGCGCGGCCGCCGCCTTGCTCCTCCGCCGCCTTCAATTCGCGCAGGCGCTCGCGGTTGGTGGCGATCGAGCGTGTGACGAACAGCTCCGCGATCAGCTCGTCCTTCGAGCCGAAATGATAGTTCACCGCCGCCAGGTTGACATTGGCCTCCGCGACGATGTCGCGCAGCGTCACGTCGCCGAAGCCGCGATCGGCATAGAGCCGTTCGGCGGCGGCGAGAATGGCAGACCTCGTATGATCGCTGGCCATGGGAGCCCTCGGGGAGGGGAGTTGCAATTCAAACAGTTGTATGAAACTATCGTTTGAAGGCCGGGAAAAGTCAATCCGCAATCGGGACTCGTTCGCAACTGCGGTGGGTTCCGGTGCGCCTCGCAGCTTCGCGCATTCGCGCTTGCGGGCCGCGCGCCGCGGGAGGACAGTCCGGCGCAAAAGGGTTTGCGAGAGAGAAAACGAGGAGCGTCCCATGGATTTTGATCTGTCCACCAAGCAGAAGGAATGGCTCGATCGCGTACGGTCCTTCATGGCCAAGCACGTGCGCCCGGCGGTGCCGATCTACGACCAGCAGGACAAGAGCGGCGACCGCTGGAAGGTCATCCCGATCCTGGAAGACCTCAAGAAGAAGGCGAAGGCCGAAGGCCTCTGGAACATGTTCATGCCGCCGAACGAGCATGAAGATGATGAATTCCGCGGTGCGGGATTGACCAATCTCGAATACGCGCTCTTGTCCGAAGAGATGGGTCGCGTCACCTGGGCCTCCGAGATGTTCAACTGCTCCGCGCCTGATACCGGCAACATGGAAGTGTTCATGCGCTACGGCACCAAGGAGCAGAAGCGCAAATGGCTGCGTCCGCTGATGGACGGCGAGATCCGCTCGGCTTTCCTGATGACGGAACCTGCGGTCGCCTCGTCTGACGCCACCAACATCGAGACCCGCATCGAGCGGGACGGCGATCACTACGTCATCAACGGCCGCAAATGGTGGTCGTCCGGCGTCGGCGATCCCCGCTGCAAGATCGCGATCCTGATGGGCAAGACCGATTTCAAGGCGGCCAAGCACCAGCAGCAGTCGCAGATCCTGGTTCCGCTCGACACCCCCGGCATCAAGGTCGAGAAGATGCTGCCGGTGTTCGGCTTCGACGATGCGCCGCACGGCCATGCCCAGGTGCTGCTCGAGAACGTGCGCGTGCCGAAGGAGAACATCCTGCTCGGCGAGGGGCGCGGCTTCGAGATCGCGCAGGGCCGTCTCGGCCCCGGCCGCATCCATCACTGCATGCGCACCATCGGCAAGGCCGAGGAGGCGCTGGAGAAGATGGTGAAGCGGCTCACCTCGCGCACCGCCTTCGGCAAGAAGATCGTCGAGCATTCGGTGTGGGAGCAGCGCATCGGCGAAGCCCGCACCAACATCGAGATGACCCGTCTTCTGTGCCTCAAGGCCGCCGACATGATGGACAAGGTCGGCAACAAGACCGCGCAGGCCGAGATCGCCATGATCAAGGTCGCCGCGCCCAACATGGCGCTGAAGATCATCGACGAGGCGATCCAGGCGTTTGGCGGCGCCGGCGTGTCGGACGAGGCCGGCCTTGCCAAGGACTACGCCCACATCCGCACGCTCCGTCTCGCCGACGGTCCCGACGAGGTGCACAATCGCGCCATTGCCAGGCTCGAGGTTCGGAAGTATGCAAACTCTCCCAATCATTGAGAGGGAGGGCCGGGAGGCGCTCCCGATCTGAAGAAGCGATAGGGCATGATACGGTGACCGCTTGACGCAAGTGCGTCAGCGGTTACCGATTAGGATCATGCTCGACCTTTGATGGTCAGGACTGAAGAGGGAGCGTCACCGTGGCTGACGGCGTCAGGAAAGACGAGGAGTTCTCGGGCACCAAGCCGGTCGAGGAGCGGCATCGTTTCGACGAGCTGCGCCTGGAAGCCTGGATGCGCGAGAACGTCGAAGGTTTCGAGGGGCCGCTGGTCGTGCTCCAGTTCAAGGGCGGCCAATCCAACCCGACCTATCGCCTCAACACGCCGAACCGCTCCTACGTGATGCGCAGAAAGCCGTTCGGCAAACTGCTGCCGTCGGCGCATGCGGTCGATCGCGAGTATCGCGTGATCGCGGCGCTCGGCAAACAGGGCTTTCCGGTCGCGCGTGCCTATGCGTTGTGCCAGGACGACAGCGTCATTGGCGCCGCCTTCTACATCATGTCGATGGAGGAGGGTCGCGTGTTCTGGGATCCGACGCTGCCGAGCCAGGCGCCGGACGACCGGCGCAAGATTTTCACCAGCAAGATCGAGACGCTGGCGAAGCTCCACATGTTCGATCCTGTTACGATCGGCCTCGCCGATTTCGGCAAGCCCGGCAACTATTTCGCGCGCCAGATCGACCGTTGGACCAAGCAATATCGCGCCTCCGAGACGCAGCACATTCCCGAGTTCGAGAAGGTCGCCGAATGGCTGCCGCGGACAGTGCCGGAGCAGGCGCGCGTCTCGGTCGTCCATGGTGATTATCGCCTCGACAACATGATCTTCCACGCGACGGAACCGCGCGTGCAGGCGGTGCTGGACTGGGAGCTGTCGACGCTCGGCGATCCCATGGCCGACTTCACCTATCTGTTGATGCAGTGGATCATGCCGGGCCTCGAGGGTGCCGACCTCAAGGCGCTCAACATCCCGACCCTGGATGAGGCGGCACAAATCTACTGCAACGTCACGAAGATGACGGTGCCCGATCTCAACTGGTACTTCTCGTACAATCTGTTCCGTCTCGCCGGCATCACCCAGGGCATCGCTGGCCGCGTTCGCGACGGCACCGCGGCGAATGCCAAGGCGCTGGAGTCAGCCAAGCGCACGGTGCCCCTGTCGAAGGCCTCATGGGACTACGCGCAGAAGGCGGGCGCGGTGTAGGGACGCCAGAGACGCAGCCGATGGCCGCGGCCTCTCTTGTATCTGAACGCTCGCCTCTCGTGTCCCGGACGCGGTGCAGCACGAAGTGCTGCTCCGCAGAGCCGGGACCCAGCTAGTTTGCTAAGGATTGCAGCTCATCCATGAGATCGCGCCAATCCGGATTGAGCTCTTCGATCAGCTTGAGCTTCCACGCACGTCGCCAGCGCTTTAACGAATGTTCGCGTGAGCGTGCTTCGAGTACCGACTCAAACGCTTCGAAATAGACGAACAGTGTCACGTCATACTGCCGCGCGAAGCCGGGGATGACCTTGGCTTTGTGCTCGCCAATTCGGCGGACGAGGTCGTTCGTAACGCCGATGTAGAGAGTACCGTTTCGTCTGCTTGCAAGGATGTATACGAAGTAAGGCACGGTCGTGCAATCTTGGCGAAGATGCGCTCAAGAGTTGCATGGTTCGATGCCTTCGCCAAGCATTCTGGGTCCCTGTGTCTTGGAAGTCTGTCAAGATGAGGTGGGCGGGAAGCCGTTGGGTCCTTGGCGCTTGACGCCGTGAGCCGGCTCGGTCTCCCGCCCGTTCCATCTATCAACCTGAACAGTTGCACGAGGCTGCAGCAACAGACCTCGCATCACAGGGACAGGCACCGTGATTATACCCGCTCGTTGCGTCGGAATCGACGTCTCTAAACAATATCTCGATATCTTCGATGCCGGCTTAGGCGTGCCGGAGCGCATCGCCAACGCGACGCAGGCCATTACACAGATCGTGGCGCGTTGGCGATGCGATGTGCTGGTGGTCTTCGAGGCGACGGGGGTGTACGACCTCGCGCTTCGCGAGGCGCTAAGCCAGGCCGGCATCCGCTTCGCCCGGATCAACCCGGCCCGAGCCCGCGACTTTGCGCGCGCCAGCGGCCAACTCGCCAAAATCGACCCGATTGACGCGCGGATGCTGGCCACCTTTGCGCAGGCCATGCAGCCGGCCACCGAGCCGGCCGCCAACCCGGCCCGCAACGCCTTGGCCAGGCTTGCAAAACGGCGGGATCAACTGGTTCTCATGCGCGCCCAGGAGAAGAACCGGCGCAGCGAGGCCGACGACCGCGCCATCGCCGATCGGATCGGCCGTCTCATCGAGGTCCTCGACAGCGAGATCGTCCAGATCGAGGCTGACATCAAGGTGCTGATCAAGACTGAGCCGGAGATCTCGGATGATGCGCAGTTGATGCGCTCACTGCCCGGCGTGGGCCCCGTGGCCTGCATGCAACTCATCACGCAGATGCCTGAACTCGGGAAGGTCGGACCGAAACAGGTGGCGGCGCTGGCAGGCCTGGCTCCCTTCAACGTCGACAGCGGCGCCTTCCGTGGCAAGCGCAAGATCGCCGGCGGCCGAAAGCGCGTTCGCGATGCCCTCTACATGGCTGCGCTGAACGCGGTTCGCCGAGCCGAGCCGTTCAAGTCCTTCTACGCCCGACTGCGACAGGCCGGAAAACCAGCCAAGCTCGCCCTCATCGCTGTCGCCAGGAAGATGTTGACCGTCCTCAACGCCATGATGCGCGATAGGAAGCCATACCTGCAGACCAACCCAACATAACAGTTGCCGGCTCTGCGCAGCAGCGTAAGAACGCTGCAGCGCGTCCGGGACACGGGATCTCAATTAAACCGGCTTGCCCGTATACGGCATCGAGGCGGTGAGGCGAGCTATGCGGGATTTTGGGTGACGAGGCGATCAGGCGGCGTGGTTTTCCGGCACTTGGATGACCTCGATGCCGTTTTCGAATCTGACACCTGCGACGACCTTCGGCAACTGATTTGTGCCTTTCAGCCGCCGCCAGGTCTTTGATGCGGCGCAGAGCAGCTTGAACACCATCAACTTGGCAGTCGTTGACGATAACGAACCTTTCGTGCGCACCGTTCTGTGCCGGACCGTCGCGAACACGCTTTCGATGGGATTCGTCGTCCGCAAGTGGTCCCAATGCTCGGCGGGGAATTCGTAGAACGCAAGCATTGCGTCGCGATCTTTCGTCAGGCACTCGACCGCCTTGTCGTACTTCGCTCCGTATTTCTCGGCAAAGACATCGATCGCCACTTCGGCCGAAGCTCGGTTGGACGCCAAATAGACCTCGCGCAGGTCCTTCTTCATGCTGGCCTGTACCGACACTGCGACTTTGTTCAAGATATTCGCGGTTTTGTGCACCCAGCACCGCTGATGTCGCGTGGCGGGAAAGACCTCGTCGAGCGCCTTCCAGAAGCCGAGCGCGCCGTCACCGACGGCGATTTCCGGGGCGATCTTCAGCCCTCGGGTTTTCGCCTCGACGAGCAGTTCGTGCCAGCTCTGCGTGCTCTCGCGCACGCCGACCTGGAAGCCGATGAGTTCCTTCTTGCCTTCCGGCGTCGCGCCGATCAGCACCAGCATGCATTCGCTGTGGTCTTCCATGCGAGCCTGCAGGAAGACGCCGTCCGCCCACACGTATACGTACCGGCGCGCCGACAGATCGCGCTTCTGCCAACGCTCGTACTCGAGCTGCCACTCCGTCGTCAGTCTGGAAACCACCGCCGGAGAAAGATTCGGCGCATCCTTGCCCAAGAGCGCCGCCAGCGCCTCCTGGAAGTCGCCCGTCGAGATGCCTCGCAGGTACAGAACCGGCAAAAGTGCATCCAAGCTCTTCGTGCGCCGTGCCCACAACGGCAGGATCGCCGAGGTGAAGCGGATCCGCTCGCCATCGCTGGTCACCGCGCGATCGCGAATCTTTACCCGGGCGACTTCGACGGCGCCGATCCCCGTCTGGATCGTCCGCACTGGACCATGGCCGTCGCACGAGGCGGTCGCGGCCATCGGGAAGCTTCAAGCCCTTCATCGCGGCGAGAAACGCCTCGGCTTCCATCTCGACAGCCTGCGCAAGCAGCTGCCGAGCTCCAGATCGCAAAATATTCGTCAGTGGATCGTCGATCTCATCGGGCTGACGCAGTGGGACAATGTTGCTATGCTCGTTCATGGCGTATCGCTCTCCTTGAGGTTCTGGCAGGCTCGACACCCGCCTCGATACGCCGCCTATCTCATTCCGTCATCACCCAGTTTCCCGCATAGCTCGGTGAGGCCTCCGTCCACCGGGAACGCCTGGCCGTTGACATACGACGCCTCGTCACTTGCCAGGAACAGTCCCATCGCGGCGAGCTCGTGCGGCTGGCCGGGCCGCTTGAGCGGATTGAGCTGGCCGATCTTGTCCTGGGTGCCGCGCTCCTTGGCGCGGTCGAAAATCGGCTTGGTCATGCCGGTCTCGATCAGGCCAGGGCAGACCGCGTTGATGCGAACGCCGGTGCCGGTGAGCGAATAGGCCGTGGTCTGCACCAGGCTGATCACGCCGGCCTTGCTGGCGGCATAGGGATGGCCGCTGGCGCCGGCCTTGAGGCCTGCGACGGAGGCGGTCAGCACGATCGCGCCGGACTGTTGCTTGACCATGTGCGGCATCGCGTATTTCACCGCGAGGAACGGCCCGATCAGGTTGATGCGCAGGATCTCCTGCCAATGCTCCACCGTCTGCTCGGCGAGCGGAACGAGCCCGCCGGAGATGCCGGCATTGGCCCAGATCACGTCGAGCCGGCCATGCGCCTTCACCGCCTTGTCGATCACGGCGATGACGTCCTTTTCGGAGCCGGCATCCGCGATCATGGCTTCCGCGATGCCGCCGGCCTTCTTCACCTCCTCGACGGTCTCCTTCACGGCCTCGGTGCGATCGACTGCGATCAGCTTGGCCCCTTCCTTGGTGAACAGCAGCGCAGCCGCGCGACCGATGCCGCTGCCGGCGCCGGTGATGATGACGGATTTGCCTTGCAGGCGGCCCATGCGTTTCTCCCTTGTGGTGCCCCGCGTGGCGCTTGCCGCGCGGCGGAATTTCAAACAAGATTTCAAACGGTAAAGTGTCTTGAGACACGTTCGCTACTCACGTACAGCGACATCAAACGGGATGGAAGGGTTTCGATGGCAGGTGCAGACAAGCCAAATGTGGTCGTCACGCGATGGTGGTGGGTCCGTCACGCGCCGGTGCGCAATGACGGCGGCAACATCTACGGACAGTCCGACATCGCCTGCGATACCAGCTATACCTATGTGTTCAATGCCGTTGCCAAGGTGCTGCCACGCACGGCGGTCTGGTATTCGAGCAATCTGATGCGCACCCACCAGACCGCCGAGGCGATCTGGGCGGCCGGCTTCCCAAGGCCCGCGTCGATGAAGCGGGAGGCGGACCTCGCCGAGCAGAACCTCGGCCGCTGGCAGGGCATGAACAGGGCCCAGTTCATCGCGAGCCGCCCCGTCGGCGCCAGCTGGTTCGCCGACGTCAACGAGCCCGCGCCCGGCGGCGAGAGCTTCATGGACCTCTACAACCGCACGCGCCGCACCATCGAGCGGATCACCAATGAGGCGGGAGGGCAGGACATCATCGCAGTCGCGCATGGCGGCACGATCAAGGCGGCGCTGGGACTCGCGCTCGACGGCCAGCCGGAGCGGGGGCTGTCGTTCGACATCGACAATTGCTCGGTGACGCGGTTGGACTATTTTGCAAGTCCCGAGCGCACCGTCTGGCGGCTACCGATGGTGAACCAGCAGCCGTGGATTGCGGATGCTGCGCACGCAGCGATGCACCAGCCGGCGGGGCCGGAAGTCAAGAAGCTCGCCTGAAGCGGCTGTCGCTCGCGCGAGCGACATGAGTTTCGGGCCAATCAAATCGTACTCAGGGAGAGACACATGACCTTGTTCGACATGAAGGGGAAAGTCGCCGTCATCACGGGATCGACGCGCGGCATCGGGCTTGCGATCGCCGAGCGCATGGCCGAGCACGGCGCCAAGGTGGTGATCTCCTCGCGCAAGGCCGACGTCTGCGAGCAGGTCGCCAAGGGGATCAACGACAAGTTCGGCAAGGGCACCGCGGTCGCGGTCGCCGCCAACATCTCGTCGAAGGAGAATCTGCAAAACCTCGTCGACGAGAGCAACCGCGCCTTCGGCAAGATCGACGTGCTGGTCTGCAACGCCGCTTCGAACCCGTATTACGGTCCACTCGCCGGCATCTCCGACGATCAGTTCAGGAAGATCCTCGACAACAACATCGTCGCCAACAACTGGCTGATCTCGATGGTGGTGCCGCAGATGGTCGAGCGCAAGGACGGCTCGATCATCATCGTCTCCTCGATCGGCGGCCTCAAGGGCTCGACCATCCTAGGTGCCTACGCGATTTCCAAGGCCGCCGACATGCAGCTCGCGCGCAACCTCGCCTGCGAATACGGCGCGCACAACATCCGCGTAAACTGCATCGCCCCCGGCCTGATCAAGACCGATTTCGCCAAGGCGCTGTGGGACAATCCGGAGAATTTGAAAGCCTCGACCTCGCGCTCGCCGCTGCTGCGCATCGGCATCCCTGACGAGATCGCCGGCGCGGCGGTGTTCCTGGGCTCGAAGGCCGGCGACTTCATGACCGGCCAGACCATGGTGATCGACGGCGGCGCGACGATCAGTTGAGGTGTGAGATCAGGTCGAGGTGTGGCCGCGAAGAGCAATGCGCTCCCTCTCCCGCAAGCGGGAGAGGGAGCACCGAGTTCGCCGCCCGATCATTCGATTCAACCAGCGGTCACTCCACCGCCGCGTAAACCAGATCCCGCACCAAGGTCCGCGTGTAGTCGCGCTGTCCGGGGCCCTGGCTCATGAACACCGCGAACAGATCCTCCTTCGGATCGATCCAGAAGAACGTGCCGGCGATGCCGCTCCAGAAGTACTGGCCGACGCTGCCGGGGAAGGGCGCGATGCCAGCCACCTTGCGCACGGCGAAGCCGAGGCCAAAGCCGTGGCCAGGCGAGAGCAGGGTGCCGTTGATTGCAACGCCTGGCCCGAGGTGATCGGCGGCCATCAGCTCCAGCGTCTTGCGGCCGATGACCCTGTTGCCGTCGAGCGTGCCGCCGTTGCGTAGCATCAGGCAGAAGCGCGCATAGTCCATCGTGGTCGACACCAGGCCGCCGCCGCCGGACTCCATCACCGGCTGCTCGAGCATGTTGAACAGCGCGACCTTGTCGCCGGTCCAGGGATCGGCCGCGAACGGCTCGGCGAGCCGGCCGGCATTGGCCTCGGATGTGGAGAAGCCGGTCTCGGCCATCTGGAGCGGCGCGAGCATGCGCTCCGTGAGGAAGGTGCCGAGCGTCTTGCCGCTGACGACCTCGATGATGCGGCCGAGGATGTCGGTGGAGCGGCTGTAGTTGAACTCGGCACCGGGCTGGCAGACCAGCGGAAAGCTCGCCACCAGCGCGGCGTGCTCGGCGTTGCTGATCTTGCGGCTGCGGACGCGCGATTCCTGGTAGAGCTTGTGCACGGGGCCGTCGCCCTGGTGCTCGTAGGTGAGGCCAGAGGTGTGGCGGAGCAGGTCCTGCACCGTCATGGGCCGTGTCGGGGGCACCAACTCCAACTTGCCGTCCTTGACGACGCCGACCTTCTGGCTCGCAAATTCCGGGATGAATTTTGCGACGGCGTCACCGAGCAGGAGCTGGCCATCCTCGACCAGCGCCATGATGCCGACCGAGACGATCGGCTTGGTCATCGAGAAGATGCGGAAGATCGAATCGCGCGCCATCGCTGCGTCGCCCGTCGGGCCTTGCTTGCCGAGCGCCTCAAACCAGCCGATCTGGCCGCGCCGGGCCACCAGCACGGTGACGCCGGGAACGGTTCCCTTGTCGATCTCGCGCTTGAATGCGTCCGACATGGCCTGGAGAAGGGAACGCGACAGCCCGAGCGTCTCGGGGCGGGCTTCCGGCACGGGCGGGGTCTGGAGCGCGGTCGTGGCCTGTGGGGCGGCTGTGGCGGTCGCTGTCGCAGTCATGGGCACTCCCGGTTGTTTTTGTTTCGTGAACGAACTGTGGCCCAGAAGCCCCGGCATAAACAAGCGAAGCTGGGTTCACCCTTGCAAACCGGCCGTCCCTTGTGCTTGAAAGCGCTCCTGATCCGCGGTGACGCGGGTTCGTAGGAGTGTAGCTCAATTGGTAGAGCACCGGTCTCCAAAACCGGGGGTCGCAGGTTCGAGCCCTGCCACTCCTGCCAGCTAAGAGTCTGGTACTGCTAGCCATTTCGTTTTGCCTATCTTCCAGTTCCAGATGGTTTGACACTTTCAATCGCCCGGTTTGACAGTTTTCGTTCGCCGCTTGTTCAACTCGTCCTCGAAGGCTCGCACCACGCCGCGCATCTTCGGCTTGAGGTCGGCGCCCTTCGCGTAGTGCCTCGCCATCTCGACGGTCTTCTGGCCAAGCGCGTCCGCGATGGTGCGCTCGTCATAGCCAATCTCCCTCAGGATCACGGCCACCGTCTTCCGGAGGCCGTACAGCGTCAGGTCGGGTCCGACGGCACCGCGTTTCTCAAGTTGCAGCCGCACCGGCCTCCACGATGCGCGGAAGCCGCTTAGCGTCCAGGGCAGCCCCCTGGAATTCGCCACCAGCGTCACCGCGCTGTGCGCTGGGGCGGCGTCTAGGATCGCGGCCAGCGGCTCGGGGCATGGCCAGAACACTGGCTCTCCGGTCTTTGAGCGGTTGGTCGCGATCTCACCATCGCGGTAGAAGTTGCGGGGCAGGGTGAGGGCGTCTTTCGGGCCCAACGCCGTAAACATCATCAGCCCGATCGCCGGCTTCATGTGCGCCGGCACCTCCGCGAGCACCGCGTGCTGCTCCTCGTCGGCCCAGGGCCGGTTCGCGTCCGGCTGATCTTTCTTACGGCGAATGTCTTTGATGCCAGCTGCCGGATTGCCACTCAGGTAGCCGCGCTCAGCTCCCCAATTGAACAGCGTGGACAGCCGAGCCTTCAGGTCGTTGGCGAACTTGCGACCGCGCGTCGTCGCCGCCTTATCCCGGATCCGGACCACCAGCGGCTTGGTGAACTTCACAAGCGGTGTATCGGCTATCGGCTTCAAATAGTCGAAGTTGATTGCATAGTCGGACCGGGTTCGCGGTGCCAGGTCCGCGAATGCCGCGTGCTTCCGATACTCCTGGATCAACAAACCTAGCGTGCCGGGCTTTACCGCCGCGGCCGTTGTCAGCGCGCCGATGCGCGCCACTTCAGCGAAGAACTCGGCCGAGCCGAGATCGTGCTTTGTCAGGTCAATGGCGGTGCCGGACTTTCGATGATAGCAGCGCCACTTCCCATGACGGTCCCGGAATATCTTGAAACCCTTCACCCGGATGCTGGTCACGCCAGTTTTCCTACTATGGAGTCGGCATCATGATCCGCGTGGCCCGCCTTAAGGCTATCGAGCCAACGGTCGAGGTCTTGCACGTCCCACCGGCGATCGCCATTCGGGAATTCCACCGGTGAGGAAGGGCATTCGATTTCGAACCGCCGCACCGAACGGCCGCAGTGATGCGCTGCCTCCGCCTTGGTCAGCATGCGCCGCGGGACAACGTTGATCTGCAATGTTGCCATAGACATCTAGCCCGTCCTATTCGTGAGAGTGCGGCTTTTGGGCCCGATTGATGCGGCCGCACATCTTGTCTGACGAGGCGCACAGGATTGCCTTCGGCTTTTCGCCGCCTGACGACCGGTACTTTGCAACGCGCTTGAGGGATGGGTTGGGCGAACGGGGGCGGACGCCCCGCCGGTCAAGGACCGAGCGGCAGCAGCGCGCCGGGCAAGCCGCAGATCAGGTCGGCTTCGGGACATGCCGCGGCAAACGCAAGGCGAATGCGGCTCGTGGTCTCGACGACACGGGCGGCGATTTTCAAGAGCCGAAGACGCAGCGTCGCGAACTCGGCAGCGGCCAATTCCCGGGCTTTGGGAATGGCGTCGCGCACGGTCAGCATCAGCCAATAAGCGGCCGTATGGAGCACGAGACGGACCTGGTTGGCGAGCGCCGAACGGCAGCTGGTGCGATCGGAGGCGAGCTGCGTCTTATGCAGCTTGATCAGATTCTCGGCTTGGCCGCGCGCGCAATACAGGCTGTCGTAGATCCACTCGGCCGAGCCGACATCGAGGCTGGTGACGACGAAGCGGATGTCGAGGCCGAGCATCGTCGCCTCAATACGGGCGACAGTGCGCCGTTCGCGATCCCAGGACTTTGCCTTGTGGCGCGTCTCGGTATAGCCACGCAGAACCGGCAGGTTCTCGATGGCGCGTCGCGTGCGGATGTCGTCGGCGACCTCGTCGACTTTTCTGGCGAGAGGCTTGGTGCCGGACAGACCGAAGATGTAGTCGATGCCGTTGGTCTCGCACCACGCCATTGCCTCCGGCCGGGCATAGTGCCCGTCGCCACGGAACGTAATTTGCGTGTTGTGCCATCGCGTCCGGATATGCCGTACCAGGCGGCGCAGATGGGCACGCACCTCGACGCCGCCCGGCGTCTTGCCGGGCCGCAGCACGACGGCCACGGGCCGGCTCGAGCTATGCGGGAAACTGGGTGATGACGGAATGAGATAGGCGGCGTATCGAGGCGGGTGTCGAGCCTGCCAGAACCTCAAGGAGAGCGATACGCCATGAACGAGCATAGCAACATTGTCCCACTGCGTCAGCCCGATGAGATCGACGATCCACTGACGAATATTTTGCGATCTGGAGCTCGGCAGCTGCTTGCGCAGGCTGTCGAGATGGAAGCCGAGGCGTTTCTCGCCGCGATGAAGGGCTTGAAGCTTCCCGATGGCCGCGACCGCCTCGTGCGACACGGCCATGGTCCAGTGCGGACGATCCAGACGGGGATCGGCGCCGTCGAAGTCGCCCGGGTAAAGATTCGCGATCGCGCGGTGACCAGCGATGGCGAGCGGATCCGCTTCACCTCGGCGATCCTGCCGTTGTGGGCACGGCGCACGAAGAGCTTGGATGCACTTTTGCCGGTTCTGTACCTGCGAGGCATCTCGACGGGCGACTTCCAGGAGGCGCTGGCGGCGCTCTTGGGCAAGGATGCGCCGAATCTTTCTCCGGCGGTGGTTTCCAGACTGACGACGGAGTGGCAGCTCGAGTACGAGCGTTGGCAGAAGCGCGATCTGTCGGCGCGCCGGTACGTATACGTGTGGGCGGACGGCGTCTTCCTGCAGGCTCGCATGGAAGACCACAGCGAATGCATGCTGGTGCTGATCGGCGCGACGCCGGAAGGCAAGAAGGAACTCATCGGCTTCCAGGTCGGCGTGCGCGAGAGCACGCAGAGCTGGCACGAACTGCTCGTCGAGGCGAAAACCCGAGGGCTGAAGATCGCCCCGGAAATCGCCGTCGGTGACGGCGCGCTCGGCTTCTGGAAGGCGCTCGACGAGGTCTTTCCCGCCACGCGACATCAGCGGTGCTGGGTGCACAAAACCGCGAATATCTTGAACAAAGTCGCAGTGTCGGTACAGGCCAGCATGAAGAAGGATCTGCGCGAGGTCTATTTGGCGTCCAACCGAGCTTCGGCCGAAGTGGCGATCGATGTCTTAGAGCTGGCCCCGGTTGTTTGGACAGCGCCCCGCTGGATTTAAGTGGATTCCTGCCGGGTTATGCTGAACGCGGGGCTTTACGGTTTTGTCGTTGCGTCGGGAGGGCGTAGCCCGACCAGAGCGACGACAAAACCGTCGGCGACGGTCATGCGGCCATCACCATAGCTTGCGTGCCGAAGTAAGCCTCGTCGGGCGTGCGCCCGTCAAGGCTCGAGTGAGGGCGTCCCTGATTGTAGAAGGCCAGATACTTGGCAATTGACGCTCGCGCCTCGGACACGCTGTCGTAGGCGCGGAGATATACTTCTTCGTATTTGACCGTGCGCCAGAGCCGCTCGACAAACACGTTGTCGCGCCAGGCGCCCTTGCCGTCCATGCTGATGGCGATCTTCGCGTCCAGCAGCACATCGGTGAACTCGAGGCTGGTGAACTGGCTGCCCTGATCCGTGTTGAAAATCTCGGGCCTGCCGTGCTTCGCCAACGCCTCCTGGACCGCTTCGACGCAGAAGGCCGCCTCCATTGTGATCGAGACGCGATGGGCCAGGACCCGTCGGCTGAACACATCGACGACCGCCGCGAGATAGACGAAGCCACGCCGCATCGGAATGTAGGTGATGTCCATTGCCCACGCATGGTCGGGCCGCTCGATCTTCAATCCGCGCAACAGGTACGGGTAGATCTTGTGACCCGGAGCCGGCTTGCTCGTGTTCGGGCGACGATAGACCGCCTCGATCCCCATGCGCTTCATCAGCGTCGCGATGTGGCGGCGACCGGCGTATACGCCCTCCCGCCGCAGCAACGATCGCAGCATACGCGCTCCCGCGAAGGGATAATCGAGATGCAGCTCATCGAGCCGACGCATCAAGGCAAGGTCCTCGGCCGAAACTGGCCGAGGTTCATAGTAGACCGTGCTGCGAGCCAGCTTCAGGACCTTCGCCTGGCGCACGATAGAAAGATCATGACCGCGGTCGATCATCGCTTTGCGCTCAGCAGGCCCGCCTTGGTGAGCGCGCCGGACAAAAAATCGTTTTCCAACGCCAGCTCGCCGATCTTGGCATGTAACGCCTTCAAATCGACCGGCGTCTCGGCCGATGTCTTGTCATGCCCAAACACGCCGGCGGCGCCTTCCAGGAGCTGGTTTTTCCAGATCGTGATCTGGTTCGGATGAACATCAAACAGTTGCGCCAGCTCCGCCAGTGTCTTGTCGCCTTTGACCGCAGCCAAAGCAACCTTCGCCTTGAATGCCGGAGAATGCGTCCGGCGGCTCTTCTTCGTCATCTTCGCTCCTGATTCGCAGCAAGAATCCTCGCCGCTGTCAGGCAGAAAATCCACTCAAGCTACTGTCCGAATTTGCGGGGCCAGCTCTCTTTGCCGAGAAATACGGAGCGAAGTACGACAAGGCGGTCGAGTGCCTGACGAAAGATCGCGACGCAATGCTTGCGTTCTACGAATTCCCCGCCGAGCATTGGGACCACTTGCGGACGACGAATCCCATCGAAAGCGTGTTCGCGACGGTCCGGCACAGAACGGTGCGCACGAAAGGTTCGTTATCGTCAACGACTGCCAAGTTGATGGTGTTCAAGCTGCTCTGCGCCGCATCAAAGACCTGGCGGCGGCTGAAAGGCACAAATCAGTTGCCGAAGGTCAGCGCAGGTGTCAGATTCGAAAACGGCATCGAGGTCATCCAAGTGCCGGAAAACCACGCCGCCTGATCGCCTCGTCACCCAAAATCCCGCATAGCTCGCCGGCTCTTCTCCGTGTCGTAGACGTGGATCGGCAGGAAGCAGCGTTCGTCATAATGAGCGTTGAACAGCGAGAGCTGTTGATGGCCGTGGACGACGTCGCAGGTATCATCGATGTCGAGCGTGACGGATGCCGGCTCGCGCGGGTAGCTATCCATCCATGCGTCGACCAAAGTGTAGGTCAGCCGGATCACGTCGCGCAGGCGCGGAGCATTCTCCAGCCGCGACAGCGTCGGCTGGGAACACAAATCCCGGCCCGTGTCCGGTAGGCGACCGCAGGCCAGCTTGAATGCCGGATCGGACCTCAGATGATCGAGGTCGTCGGCGTCCTCGTAGCCGCAGCAGATCGCGAACATGCGAGCGCGGAACATATCGACCAGGCTGTGCACGACCCGCGTCGGATCGCGCCGATCCGGGAACACCCGGGCCAGATTGTTGGCCAAACCGAGACGCCGCTCGGCCATCGCCAGAAGCATCACGCCCCCGTTCGAGGTTAGGCGCCCACCATCGAAGGCAGCTGTGACTTTCTTGGCGTGAACGGCTGGAAACGAGAAGGGCGGAATCGTATCGTCGGTCATGGCGGGCGTGGCGTTCGCGGTTGGAGGTGATGGGGTTGGCTTCGCAACCGAATCCTACGCCGCATCAGCGCTTTACCCCTCAGGCGCACTCTTACGAATAAGACGGGTTAAGTTGAAGAAAGATTGAGTGACTCCCGATCATTTCTGTGCCGAAACGTGGAGTCGCGGTCGTGCCGCGTCCAAAGAAACCGGCGCGAGCGGCCTATTAGACGCGGTAGGTGCTCAGCCTCCGAAACGAGACTATCAAGCATGAAGAGATCGAGCGCGAGGCAGAGGTTTTATTTGTGTTGAATTCTTGCTTCTCGATAGTGGTCTGAAATCGTATCATCGGTCATGGCGGGCGTGGCGTTCGCGGTTGAAGGTGATGGGGTGGCTTCGCAACCGAATCCTACGCCGCATCAGCGCTTTACACCACGCTCGCCAGCCTCTCAGGCGCCCTCTCGCGAATAAGACGGGCTAGTTCACCGTCGGTTTGGTCGACACTTCGACTTCGCAACTTATCGCGGTGCCTTCAGCGAGAGCTGAAGCGATCTGCTTTACATCGTGCTGCCATCGCAGCAGCAGATTCACAGCATCACGCAACGACAGGCCGAAATAGTGATTCTCGCCAGTCACCGTGACAAAGTGCAAGACGAGTTCGCCGATGCGAGGATCGGCGTGCTTAACGCGATCCGTCTTCCCGCATCGTGCAACAACAGCCTCGCTCCCGATCTGACGCTCGTTGGCACATTCCCGCTCGTCCTCGCCTGCCTGACTGGGGAAGGGTTCAAACGTCATACTCCGAAGTTCTTTGTAACGCCGTATGACGATAGTCCCGAGTTCGGTCAGGCAATCGAATACGCGATAGATCGATTGCAGAAGGGATCTTGAAGGCGCAAAGCGGCTCAAAGCTTCAGAGTCATGCCTGAATCCTGATCACGCCGTGAAGCCCCAGGCCAGATCTCATTGGAGGCGGCTGCGCAAACTTCCGGATCATGCTGTGCCGCTGGCTCGCCGCCTGTAGGCCATCTCCGCCAGTGAGATGTCGGTCACCGAGTCCGCGCCTGACGCCAGGGGTATTTTCCGGTCGACGATATCGGCGACGAAGGCGTCGGCTTGGCGCCGAAATGCCCAACTGGCTGTGCGCACCAGCCGGGTGGATGCGCCGTCCTGATCGACGATGACCTGTGCCTCCTGGTCGGCGAAGGGAGCGGGCAATTCGATGGTCAGGCCGCCGCGCTCAAAATCGAACGTTAGTCCCTCGCGCCAGGAACCTTCGGCTCGGTTCACGAGATCCAACGTGCAACCGATGCCGTTGAAGTCGAGGGCAATGCGCGCGGCACCCGAAGCCTCGATCGTGCTTTCGAGGAGCGTCGGCGCTGGTCCGAGCAGGTAGCGCGCCAGATTGATGACATGGCTGAAGACATTCAAGAAGGTGTCGTAGCCCGGCCGCATCGCGTGCGGCATCCAGTCGGGGCCATCCTCCCAGAGCTCGAGCCCGTCCGGCCGCGCTTCGCCGGTCATCACGAAATTGTCCTGCGCCCGGCCCGTGTCGCCGCCGAAGCACCAGCCTCGCGCGGCGACGATGCGTCCCAGCGACTGGTCTGCGCGGATACGCGCCAACTCGGCCAGCGCGCGTGCCACACCGGCGTCGTGTCGCTTCATATAGCCGATGCTGTAGATGAGGTCCTGTCGCCGCGCGGCTTCGACCAGTGTCTCGGCCTGAACCGTCGTGTAGGCCATCGGTTTTTCCGACAGCACGTGGCGGCCGCTGTTCAACGCGTCCAGGACGATCGGTCCGGTCGCGCGCCGCTTCGTGACGACGACCACGGCGGACACCTCGCTGTCCGCAAGCAACTCCCGGTGCGTGCCGTAGACCCGTGAGATACCGAACTTCTGTGCCGCGGCGGCAGCAAGATCCGGCCGGAGATCGGCGATCGCGACGACGCGGCAGGCGGGATTGGCAGCGAAATTGGCGAGGTGGCACATCTGGCCGACCATGCCCGTCCCGATGATGCCAATGCCTGGCTTCACTGGCTATGATTCCTTGGAGCGCTTTCGGATGACGAGGAAGTGCGCCGGCTGTCCCCAGGCGTTGATGAACGCCGGATCCGTCTGGGTAAGGGCAGTGACCGCGGACGCATCCCGTCGCAAGATCGCGCCAAAGATGCGATGGAAACTGTCGAGCGTTGCCGTGATGGCTTCGATGTCGGCAGCATCGTCCGCGAGAATGTCCGTCGTCCGGATCGTCTCGCGCAGGGACGCGAGCCTCGCGACCACGCGCGGCAGGCTCTCGCCGAAGGGATGGTCGATCATCGCATCGACATCGAGAACCAGCGTCTCGATAGATGCCGAGATCGCCTCCACTCCATCGGCGTTGCCGACCAGATAGAGCTTTCGTCCGCCAAGGAAGCTCAGGCGGCTGCGGTCGAGATGGCGCGCCGCGCGCCGCAGCTTCTCGTCGTCGGGCAGAACCTTCTTGTGCCAGTAGACGTCCAAGCTGTCGCGATAGGCCGGCCATGCCGAATGGATATCGAAGCCCTGTTCATGCGCCGCGGTGCACAGGGCCGCCGCGTCGAGGAAGTACCGATGCCGGACGAAGGGATTTTCGAGCACGTCCATCAGCCAGGATTCGAAGCTGCGGGTGTGCGGAATGCTGCTCCATTTCGCATCGAACAGCATCGTCGCCGTTTCGAGCGCAGGACGGCCTGTCAATGTCTTGCTCGCCGCATGGATCGCCTTGAGCGCGAGCTCGAAGAAGCCGCCATGGCGCTCGTAATAGGACACAACGGCGTAACCGTCGGGGTTGAGCAGCCGGTGGAAGACGCCGAGCCAATTTTCGGTCGGCTGCACCGTGTAGATGAATCCTTCGGCATCGATGATGTCGAATCCGCGGTCGTTGCGGAATCCCTCGACATCGGCCAGTGCGAGCTCGCGGAGACGTTCGGTCAGGCCGAAATGAGCGAAATAGGCCTGGATCTTCGGGTGTGCATGCCGGTTCGGCTCGGCGAGCGTCATATTCGCGCCCCAGCCCGCAAACACCAGAGCATTCTCGCCGGAATCAGGACCGAATTCGAGCACCTCGGCATTGCGGAACAGCCGCGGCGGCAGCACCAGCTTGTCCGAGAACAGTTCGCGCCGCTGGCCGCCGTAAGCCTCGAGCTCGGCGGACGACTTGAAATTTCCGAACGTCGGCAGAACGTCCTGACGTTCGTAGTAGTTGAAGAGCTTGTCCTCAGCCATGCCGCGACCCTGCGGCCGCCTCGAGACGATCAAGCTCGCTCCAGATGTCGGAGGGCGCGAAGATCGAAACGATGTGCAGCGGCCGCGTCACATTCTCGCGCAGCCGGCTACTGACCTTGGCTTCGTTCTCCTGGTTCACGGCGAGAAGACAGACGAGCGGATCCGACTTGCTGGCGAGATCCTCCGGCGAGCGGATCGGAATGCCGGTGCCGGGCAGGAACAAGCCTTGGCGCTCTTTCTGATCGTCGACCGAGAGGTCGACGAGATCCGCCAGCTCGTGGCCATTGGTGAAGGTGCAGGCGCGGCAGCCGGCGCCGTAGATGGCGATCTCGGCGCCATTGGCCCGGGCCTTGGCGAGGATCGGACGAAGCCGCGCGCCATATTCCCGTGCACGTTGACCGAACTTCTCGCCGACTCCCGACGGCGCAGCCGGCGGCGTCACGCGGCCAGCGGCACGACGAGCGGCGATCGCGAGGCTGCCGCCGCTGAAATTGTACTTCTTCACGGACATCGCTTCGAAGCCGCGGCGGGCCAGCAGCGCGAGCAGGGTCGGCTCGGTGAAGTAGCTGACGTGCTCCTCCCAAAGGACGGAGAGGTCGCCCGCCGTCGAACCGGGATCAAAGTCGGGCACGTCGATGAACAGCAGCCCATCCTCGCGCAGCGCGATCTTCACGCAGTCGAAGAAGTTCTCGAAATCGACGATGTGCTCCAGCACCTGGCGCGAGACGACGAGGTCGAACTTGCCGGCCTGGGCAACGGCGTCGTGACACAGTGCCGGGCTGATCATGTCGGAATAGACCTTGATGCCGCGCTCGCGGGCGATCTTGCCCGACACAGGGTTGGGCTCCACGCCCACCAAGACCTTCGCGCCGCGCTCGCGCAGCTTGTCCATGAACAGGCCATCGTTGCATCCGATCTCGAACACGGACTGATGTTTCGAGAACTTCGCGATGGTGTCGAGCTCGTCCGCCTGGTGCGGCTCCGGCTTCCAGCTGCTGAAATTGTAATTGAATTGGCGATAAAGAATTTCGGGATCGATGGGCTTGACGATCTGCGGCAGGCCACATTCACCGCAAGCCAGCACCTCGAACGGATACCGTTCCTCCTGCTCGTTTCGGCTGTGCCGAAGCCTATGCGCAATCGGCATCAGGCCGAGGTCGATGACCGGTCGTAGGTTGGCCGAATGGCAAAGGCGGCAATGGTCGGTCACTGGTCTGGCTCTTTGCAGGAATGACACGGGGACAACAGCCCCGGGTGAAAACGAGCTATGGCGGAATCTGGGTGATGACGGTGTGAGGAAGGCGGCGTATCGAGGCGGGTGACGAGCCTGCCAGAACCTCTCGAGGAGAGCGATACGCCATGACCGAGACTACCAATGTTCTTGCTTTCCGTCAGCCGTCCGCGGTTGATGATCCACTGACCGATATCGTTCGTGCCGGCGCGCGGGACCTGCTTGCCAGGGCGATCGAGATCGAGGTTGGCGCGTTTCTGGCCAGCACGGCCAATCTGACGCTGCCCGACGGTCGAGCGCGCCTGGTCCGACATGGGCACGGTCCGGTGCGCGAGATTGCGACCGGCATCGGTCCGGTGGAGGTCGCTCGTCCCAAGGTCCGCGACCGCGGAGCGAGCGGGCCAGGCGACCGCCTCCGCTTCAGTTCGGCAATCCTGCCGCTATGGGCGCGGCGGACGAAGAGCCTGGATGCCTTGATCCCGGTCCTCTATTTGCGCGGCATCTCGACCGGCGACTTCCAGGAGGCGCTCTCGGCGCTGCTCGGCAAGGATGCGCCGAACCTGTCGCCTTCGGTGATCGCCGGCCTGAAGGCCGATTGGCAGGTCGAGTACGAACGCTGGCAGAGACGCGATCTGTCGGCGCGTCGCTATGTCTACATCTGGGCCGATGGCGTGTACCTGCAGGCCCGCATGGAAGATCACAGCGAATGCATGCTGGTGCTGATTGGCACCACGCCGGAAGGCAAGAAGGAGCTGATCGGCTTCCAGGTCGGCGTGCGCGAGAGCGCGCAGAGCTGGCGCGAACTCCTGATCGACCTGCGGCAACGCGGGTTACGGATTGCCCCGCAACTCGCCATCGGCGACGGCGCCCTCGGCTTCTGGAAGGCACTGGACGAGGCCTTTCCCGGCACGCGGCACCAACGATGCTGGTGCCATAAAGTGAGCAACGTACTCGACAAGGTCGCCAAATCCGTGCAGGGCCCCATGAAGAACGACCTGCGGAACATCTATCTGGCCCCACACCGGGCCGAAGCTGAAACCGCGATCGACGTCTTCGTCGAGAAATACCACGTCAAATACGGACGTGCGGTGGAGTGCCTGATCAAGGATCGCCATGCGCTGCTCGCCTTCTTCGACTTCCCTGCTGAGCACTGGATCCACCTACGCAGCTCGAACCCGATCGAGAGCGTCTTCGCCACGGTGCGCCACCGAACGGTGCGGACCAAGGGATCGCTGTCGCAACAAACTGCGAAGCTGATGGTGTTCAAGCTCATCGACGCCGCATCGAAGACCTGGCGGCGATTGAAGAGCACGAACCAGTTGCCGAAAGTCATCGCCGGTGTAAAGTTCATCGACGGAATCGAAGTCATTCCGAACACTGAAAGCCACGCCGCCTGATCAGGCCGCGTCACCCAAAATCAGCCATAGCTCGGTGAAAACTCAACGTAGTTGAAGCCTATATAGTGGCTCAGCCTGCGCCACAATTCCTAAGTTGCCTTGTCCCGGCGCCACCGGCGGCCAGAACAGCGCGGCGTCACAACACGGCCGCGTTTGAACAACCCATCCGGCTCATCCCGCTCACCGCTGCAGTTCCGTGTAGTGCGGCGAAATGAGTGGGATGACTCGATCCAACTTGTTGATGTCGAGACAGACGCTGCTGCGACCATCAGGTGGCGCCATAGTATAACCTAACCACCGCAGTGCGCCTATCGAGCTCCTGAAACGGAATCCTCGCAGGCGGGCGTGGGTAGAGCCAGCAGCCAAGCGGACCCGCGTACTCCAGGCCGGCGGCGAGGTGGTCGGTATTCTCCTCTTGCCAGTCGGCAGATCGTCCTTCAGTTGCATGAGCTCGCCACGCCCTTGCGTGGCCGAAGGCGCTTCCTCGAGGACGGCCTTCATTAGTGCGGCGAATCCGATGTCGTTGGGCGGCGGAATTCCCGGCGTAGCGCGATAGCGCCAGGTCTCTCGCCGTGGCGGGCAGGGAAAAATTCGAGATAGGAAACGGTGCAGTTGCCACTCGGGACGAGGTCAGGGTTCTGAAAATCTCCGCAATAATCTGTATAGACATACGATCGCCCGCATTTTTCGTCGCGCAACATCATCTGTCCAACGTTCACGTCATTGGCGCCGAGACACCGGGACCGAAATGAGATGATGGTGCTGTTCTCTATCTGGAGCTTCACGACCTTCGGTACGGGATCAGCAGCGCCAGCACACGTCTGATTGAGCCGTGACCCTCGAGCACCCAAGGTGTCCATAACGCCTTGGAAGAGAGGAGAGCGAAGCTCGCCATGGCAGCCAACGTCAGCAGCGTCCAGACGAAATCACCCAGTAGTGCGATCCCTTGAGAGGCGGCGTAGGACAGGCCCTTGGGCGCGAGGTGCTCGAGTAGCGCGTTGCCTATAACGGTGAGGTCGTGCACAAAACTGTACTGCCCGTAGTGACCGCTCTTTCCCAGGATGGTTAGACGCAGCATGATCACGGCCGCGATCACCAGCCAGAATGGGGCAAGGCGCGCGAGCCTACGCTTCCACGGCTCGCGAGAGGACCAGGTCAGCATGATGCGGAGCGATTCAAGCGCGATCAGAATTTCAAGCGACAACGAGAAAAACAAGGCGAACGGCGCCGCCCATCGAAGTGCCCGTAACTTCGAATATGTGAACGCGTAGGACAGCAAATAGAACAGCAAGAAGAAGTCGTAGACCGCGTTGAGTGTCAGGCGAATTGCATAGAAAGGGCTGAGCAGGAACATGGCCGTGACAAGGGCGGCGATCCTTCTCGTATATGGTGATCGTGACAGGATGGAGTGGAGCAACAAGCCGTTAACCAGATGACAGCCCAGTCCGATGACCCGTGCGGCGACATCGGGAGTATCGTTCAAAAGCGTCACGAACAGCGTCATGGGAATTGCGAAGCCGGCGTGTGCCGACTCCCACAGCACGCGAGCAACGCCGGCTGGACCCTGAGTCCAGTAGATCTAGGGTCTGTACCTAAATAGCGCCACGTGATTCTCTTGCCTACGTGTTGATTCGGAGGCGAGAGAATGCGCGCTGGTTTGTTTTGGCTGAACGACAGGCAATGGGCGCGTATCGAACCGCATCTGCCGAGGGGACTGACGGGGCCGGATCGGGACGACGACCGACGCATCGTCAGCGGCATCATTCACATGCTGCAATCGGGTGCACGATGGCGTGATTGTCCACGTGAATACGGCCCTTACACGACGATCTACAATCGCTTCAATCGCTGGGCCAAGCGAGGACGATGGTGCGCAATCTTCGAAGCGCTGGCCAAGCCTGGCGAAGACGGCGTCGTACTGTCGCTCGACTCGACCTCGATTAAAGCTCACCGGTGTGCCTCCGGCGGAAAAGGGGGGAGCACAATCAAGCAATCGGCCGCTCGCGCGGAGGCCGCACGACAAAAATCCATGCGCTGAGCGATCCGCTCTGCCGGCCGGTCGTCCTGCATCTGACTCCAGGCCAGGATGCCGATATCGCTGCGGCTCCCGATGTCCTGGCGCTCGCGCCACCCATGAGCGTGCTCCTCGCCGACAAAGGGTATGATGGCGACAAGCTTCGCGGCGAAATCATTCGTCGTGGCGCCAAGCCCGTAATCCCCAATAAATCTAACCGTGTCGTCATCCATCGCTTCAACAAACGCGCCTACAAAGGACGAAATGTTATCGAACGCTGCTTTTGCAGGCTCAAGGACTTCCGGCGCATCGCCACGCGATATGACAAGCTCGCCCGTAATTTTTTGGCCGCTGTTCATCTCGCCGCTCTCGTCGCATATTGGCTCAATTGAGTCTGGACCCTAGTCTAGCCCGTCTTATTCGTAAGAGTGCGCCTGAGGGCTGGCGAGCGTGGTGTAAAGCGCTGATGCGGCGTAGGATTCGGTTGCGAAGCCACCCCATCACCTTCAACCGCGAACGCCACGCCCGCCATGACCGACGATACGATTCCGCCCTTCTCGTTTCCAGCCGTTCACGCCAAGAAAGTCACAGCTGCCTTCGATGGCGGTCGCCTGACCTCGAACGGGGGCGTGATGCTTCTGGCGATGGCCGAGCGGCGTCTCGGCTTGGCCGACAATCTGGCCCGGGTGTTCCCGGATCGGCGCGATCCGACGCGGGTCGTGCACAGCCTTGTCGATATGTTCCGCGCGCGCATGTTCGCGATCTGCTGCGGCTACGAGGACGCCGACGACCTCGATCATCTGCGGTCCGATCCCGCATTCAAGCTGGCCTGCGGACGGCTGCCGGACACGGGCCGCGATCTGTGTTCCCAACCGACGCTGTCGCGGCTGGAGAATGCTCCGCGCCTGCGCGACGTGATCCGACTGACCTACATTTTGGTCGACGCATGGATGGATAGCTACCCGCGCGAGCCGGCATCCGTCACGCTCGACATCGATGATACCTGCGATGTCGTCCACGGCCATCAGCAGCTCTCGCTGTTCAACGCTCATTATGACGAACGCTGCTTCCTGCCGATCCACGTCTACGACACGGAGAAGAGCCGTCCCGTGGCGGTCGTGCTGAGGCCCGGCAAGACGCCGGGCGGCGTCGAGGTGCGTGCCCTTCTGCGCCGCCTGGTACGGCATATCCGCACGCGGTGGCACAACACGCGAATTACGTTCCGTGGCGACGGGCACTATGCCCGGCCGGAGGCCATGGCGTGGTGCGAGACCAACGGCATCGACTACATCTTCGGTCTGTCCGGCACCAAGCCTCTCGCCAGAAAAGTCGACGAGGTCGCCGACGACATCCGCACCCGACGCGCCATCGAGAACCTGCCGGTTCTGCGTGGCTATACCGAGACGCGCCACAAGGCAAAGTCCTGGGATCGCGAACGGCGCACCGTCGCCCGTATTGAGGCGACGATGCTCGGCCTCGACATCCGTTTCGTCGTCACCAGCCTCGATGTCGGCTCGGCCGAGTGGATCTACGACAGCCTGTATTGCGCGCGCGGCCAAGCCGAGAATCTGATCAAGCTGCATAAGACGCAGCTCGCCTCCGACCGCACCAGCTGCCGTTCGGCGCTCGCCAACCAGGTCCGTCTCGTGCTCCATACGGCCGCTTATTGGCTGATGCTGACCGTGCGCGACGCCATTCCCAAAGTCCGGGAATTGGCCGCTGCCGAGTTCGCGACGCTGCGTCTTCGGCTCTTGAAAATCGCCGCCCGTGTCGTCGAGACCACGAGCCGCATTCGCCTTGCGTTTGCCGCCGCATGTCCCGAAGCCGACCTGATCTGCGGCTTGCCCGGCGCGCTGCTGCCGCTCGGTCCTTGACCGGCGGGGCGTCCGCCCCCGTTCGCCCAACCCATCCCTCAAGCGCGTTGCAAAGTACCGGTCGTCAGGCGGCGAAAAGCCGAAGGCAATCCTGTGCGCCTCGTCAGACAAGATGTGCGGCCGCATCAATCGGGCCCAAAAGCCGCACTCTCACGAATAGGACGGGCTAGCCCGTCTTATTCGCGAGAGGGCGCCTGAGAGGCTGGCGAGCGTGGTGTAAAGCGCTGATGCGGCGTAGGATTCGGTTGCGAAGCCACCCCATCACCTTCAACCGCGAACGCCACGCCCGCCATGACCGATGATACGATTTCAGACCACTATCGAGAAGCAAGAATTCAACACAAATAAAACCTCTGCCTCGCGCTCGATCTCTTCATGCTTGATAGTCTCGTTTCGGAGGCTGAGCACCTACCGCGTCTAATAGGCCGCTCGCGCCGGTTTCTTTGGACGCGGCACGACCGCGACTCCACGTTTCGGCACAGAAATGATCGGGAGTCACTCAATCTTTCTTCAACTTAACCCGTCTTATTCGTAAGAGTGCGCCTGAGGGGTAAAGCGCTGATGCGGCGTAGGATTCGGTTGCGAAGCCAACCCCATCACCTCCAACCGCGAACGCCACGCCCGCCATGACCGACGATACGATTCCGCCCTTCTCGTTTCCAGCCGTTCACGCCAAGAAAGTCACAGAGAGCTGGCCCCGCAAATTCGGACAGTAGCTTGAGTGGATTTTCTGCCTGACAGCGGCGAGGATTCTTGCTGCGAATCAGGAGCGAAGATGACGAAGAAGAGCCGCCGGACGCATTCTCCGGCATTCAAGGCGAAGGTTGCTTTGGCTGCGGTCAAAGGCGACAAGACACTGGCGGAGCTGGCGCAACTGTTTGATGTTCATCCGAACCAGATCACGATCTGGAAAAACCAGCTCCTGGAAGGCGCCGCCGGCGTGTTTGGGCATGACAAGACATCGGCCGAGACGCCGGTCGATTTGAAGGCGTTACATGCCAAGATCGGCGAGCTGGCGTTGGAAAACGATTTTTTGTCCGGCGCGCTCACCAAGGCGGGCCTGCTGAGCGCAAAGCGATGATCGACCGCGATCATGATCTTTCTATCGTGCGCCAGGCGAAGGTCCTGAAGCTGGCTCGCAGCACGGTCTACTATGAACCTCGGCCAGTTTCGGCCGAGGACCTTGCCTTGATGCGTCGGCTCGATGAGCTGCATCTCGATTATCCCTTCGCGGGAGCGCGTATGCTGCGATCGTTGCTGCGGCGGGAGGGCGTATACGCCGGTCGCCGCCACATCGCGACGCTGATGAAGCGCATGGGGATCGAGGCGGTCTATCGTCGCCCGAACACGAGCAAGCCGGCTCCGGGTCACAAGATCTACCCGTACCTGTTGCGCGGATTGAAGATCGAGCGGCCCGACCATGCGTGGGCAATGGACATCACCTACATTCCGATGCGGCGTGGCTTCGTCTATCTCGCGGCGGTCGTCGATGTGTTCAGCCGACGGGTCCTGGCCCATCGCGTCTCGATCACAATGGAGGCGGCCTTCTGCGTCGAAGCGGTCCAGGAGGCGTTGGCGAAGCACGGCAGGCCCGAGATTTTCAACACGGATCAGGGCAGCCAGTTCACCAGCCTCGAGTTCACCGATGTGCTGCTGGACGCGAAGATCGCCATCAGCATGGACGGCAAGGGCGCCTGGCGCGACAACGTGTTTGTCGAGCGGCTCTGGCGCACGGTCAAATACGAAGAAGTATATCTCCGCGCCTACGACAGCGTGTCCGAGGCGCGAGCGTCAATTGCCAAGTATCTGGCCTTCTACAATCAGGGACGCCCTCACTCGAGCCTTGACGGGCGCACGCCCGACGAGGCTTACTTCGGCACGCAAGCTATGGTGATGGCCGCATGACCGTCGCCGACGGTTTTGTCGTCGCTCTGGTCGGGCTACGCCCTCCCGACGCAACGACAAAACCGTAAAGCCCCGCGTTCAGCATAACCCGGCAGGAATCCACTTAAATCCAGCGGGGCGCTGTCCAAACAACCGGGGCCAGCTCTCAGCTGCCTTCGATGGTGGGCGCCTAACCTCGAACGGGGGCGTGATGCTTCTGGCGATGGCCGAGCGGCGTCTCGGTTTGGCCAACAATCTGGCCCGGGTGTTCCCGGATCGGCGCGATCCGACGCGGGTCGTGCACAGCCTGGTCGATATGTTCCGCGCTCGCATGTTCGCGATCTGCTGCGGCTACGAGGACGCCGACGACCTCGATCATCTGAGGTCCGATCCGGCATTCAAACTGGCCTGCGGTCGCCTACCGGACACGGGCCGGGATTTGTGTTCCCAGCCGACGCTGTCGCGGCTGGAGAATGCTCCGCGCCTGCGCGACGTGATCCGGCTGACCTACACTTTGGTCGACGCATGGATGGATAGCTACCCGCGCGAGCCGGCATCCGTCACGCTCGACATCGATGATACCTGCGACGTCGTCCACGGCCATCAGCAGCTCTCGCTGTTCAACGCTCATTATGACGAACGCTGCTTCCTGCCGATCCACGTCTACGACACGGAGAAGAGCCGGCCCGTGGCCGTCGTGCTGCGGCCCGGCAAGACGCCGGGCGGCGTCGAGGTGCGTGCCCATCTGCGCCGCCTGGTACGGCATATCCGGACGCGATGGCACAACACGCAAATTACGTTCCGTGGCGACGGGCACTATGCCCGGCCGGAGGCAATGGCGTGGTGCGAGACCAACGGCATCGACTACATCTTCGGTCTGTCCGGCACCAAGCCTCTCGCCAGAAAAGTCGACGAGGTCGCCGACGACATCCGCACGCGACGCGCCATCGAGAACCTGCCGGTTCTGCGTGGCTATACCGAGACGCGCCACAAGGCAAAGTCCTGGGATCGCGAACGGCGCACTGTCGCCCGTATTGAGGCGACGATGCTCGGCCTCGACATCCGCTTCGTCGTCACCAGCCTCGATGTCGGCTCGGCCGAGTGGATCTACGACAGCCTGTATTGCGCGCGCGGCCAAGCCGAGAATCTGATCAAGCTGCATAAGACGCAGCTCGCCTCCGATCGCACCAGCTGCCGTTCGGCGCTCGCCAACCAGGTCCGTCTCGTGCTCCATACGGCCGCTTATTGGCTGATGCTGACCGTGCGCGACGCCATTCCCAAAGCCCGGGAATTGGCCGCTGCCGAGTTCGCGACGCTGCGTCTTCGGCTCTTGAAAATCGCCGCCCGTGTCGTCGAGACCACGAGCCGCATTCGCCTTGCGTTTGCCGCGGCATGTCCCGAAGCCGACCTGATCTGCGGCTTGCCCGGCGCGCTGCTGCCGCTCGGTCCTTGACCGGCGGGGCGTCCGCCCCCGTTCGCCCAACCCATCCCTCAAGCGCGTTGCAAAGTACCGGTCGTCAGGCGGCGAAAAGCCGAAGGCAATCCTGTGCGCCTCGTCAGACAAGATGTGCGGCCGCATCAATCGGGCCCAAAAGCCGCACTCTCACGAATAGGACGGGCTAGTACACAGTCCAATCGTCGCCGAAGATCTCTCGCGCGAACAGCGCGGGCACGCTCGCAACAAAGGCGAGAGCCAGACCCACGTAGACATATCCAGCGCCCGCTCGCTCCCGTTCTCGGAGAGCCGCTGCTCTTGGACCTGCATTCACTCGAGAATCATCGAACCCGGCGGAATTGGCCATGGTCCTAAGCTTTGACTCGTTTGTTCAGATATTCCGCGGCGAGCGCGCCGATCTTCGTGACATAGTCCTGGACCGCGGCAGCGTCGCTGCCGTCCGGGGCCCAGTCGGGAAATGCGGTGCGGGAGGGATCGAAAGGGCCGGCGGTGGTTTCGTGAAACACCAGCCACTCCGAGGTGATCAGGATCGAGTGATAGACCTTCTCGGGCATCCGGTAATAGCAGAGGGCGGCATGTCCGTAGGGTGCCATCTCGAGCACGTCGCGAATGCGGCCGTCGTCCTCGAAGATCACGACCTGCGCGGTACCCTCGATCAGGTGAAACGATTCAGGTTTGCCAAAATGCTTGTGAGGTCGGACATAGGCCTCGCGATGATGCACGATCAGCATCTCGTGCAGGCCCGACGAGGGATCGGGATGCGTGCACAGCCGGCTGCGCAGGCGCGGGTTGCCGGTGGCGATACGCTTCAGCTCCGCGATCGTGGCGTCGTCTGCCGTGACGATCGCGTCGTCCGAATAGTACACTTCCGGATTTTGCGCGCGCAACGAGGTCGGCCGGCGCAGGCCTGCTTCATTCGAAGAAGATGAACCCATGGTCGCCTCGATACCCGCATTTGTCGTAGATCCAGGCCCATGTTTCCGGACCGTGGAAGCTCAGGCAGGTGAGCTGCCAGTAAAGCAGATTGGCCTTCTCGCGCTCGTTGCGGAAGGATTCGACCATCAGATATTTCGAGGCGCCGCGTCCGACGCGCTCGATCTCCGACACGGCGCGGAAGACGTCCTCGAGCGGAAGATTGTGCAGCACGCCGAGCGACACCACGAGATCGAAGCTGTGATCGGGATAGGGGAGCTCGACGGCGCTGCCGACCGTCAACAGCGGCCGCACCTCCTCCTTGGCATTGGCGATGCCGTAGTCGGAGATGTCGATGCCGGCGATCCGGAGGTCGGGGACGAGCTGGGTGAACTCGTAGAGCAGGTAGCCCTTGCCGCAACCGACGTCGAGCACGCTCATGCCCGGCTTGATGCCGTAGCGATCGATCAGGGTCTGGGCCAGCGGGCGCCACCGGCCGTCATAGCGATAGCCGCCGTAGCCGTAGCGCCGGTCGCCATCCCAGTAGTCGCGGCCCCATTGCCGTGCGACGGTGGCGGATTCCGCCTTGTCGTGCTCGACCACGCGCTGGACGTAGTTCCGCTTGGTCGATGCGTGCATCGGCTGGAGCAGGTTGATCGCGGTCATGGGGGCGAACCGGTCCGCGCCATCGTCACAGGATGGTCGCGAACTTATTGACGAGCAGGATGTCCTCGACCGTCTGGATGTCTTTCTGCGACGACAGCGTGATCTCCTCGACCGCTGCGTGGAGGTCGCAGCCCTCGCGCAGCACGCGGTCGTAGATCTGCCGCCGCCGTGCCTCGTCGGGCGGCAGCATGAAGATGCTGTAAAGAATCAGACCATGCAGCCGCGGCAGCTCGTCCAGGATGTCCTCGAGCACCATGTAGCTGCCGGGCATGGTGTGCTCGGCGGCGCTCAGCAGATAATGCAGGTTCTTGCGCCGCGCGTAGTCGCGGATCACGATGTTCTGGACGTGTTGCGGGGTGCGGCTGCCGTTCAGCGGCCGGGCGCCGATATAGCCGCGATGGCCGGCTCGCTCAGCCATGGAAGCCTCCGGGCAGCTTGTATTGCATGCCTACTCGCGTTGCCGGGCGGAGCAGGATCGGCTCGAAGAACTCGCCGAAGCGCTTGTCCGCGTAGGGCGACATGATGCTCTTGAAACGGCAGTTCATGCTCCAGCGCGTGCCGGCTTCCTCGTTGACGCGATTGCCGTGCATCAGGGTCTGGTTGAACAGCATCACGTAACCGTAGGGGATCTCGATGAAGGTCGCGTGCGGCTTGATGGTCTTGTACAGCTCTTCGGCGCTGCGCAGGCTGGCCATCCGGTCCTGCATCTCGCCGTTCAGGGACGGCGGCAGCAGATACATCGATTTGGTGCGGCGGACGTCGACGAGCGGCACCCACACCACGACCTCGAACGGCGAGTCGCCCGACCAGACGTCGGAATGGGTGGCGAGCAGCGACGAGCTGTCGCCGGGGAGCTGGATGCTGAGATTGACGCGCCGCTGCATGCAGAGCTCGTTGCCGACGATGGTCTCGATCGTCGAGCGCGCCAGACGAAAGTAGGTCGGCCGGAACCACGGTTCGGCGTTGAGGCCGTTGAACACGTGCAGCCGCAGCCCATTGAGATCGTCCACGCTCACCCGCGTGTGGATGGTGTCGAGCATCGCGTAGGGATCGTTGCTGTGCGGCAGCTTGAGATAGTCCGCCGCGAGCTCGGCGGCACGACGCTGGATCCGGTCGAGGCCGGCGCGATCGTCAGCCGGCGTGGTGACGAAGCCATCGTCGATGAAGCGCTGCGCCAGCGCCTGCTCGTCGGCGTGGAGGAAGTCCGTGTCCGTCATGCAAAATACTCCCGGGCGGTCGCGCAAATATAGCTGATGTCGGAGGCCGAGAGGAACTGGTTGATGGGGAGGGTGAGGATCTGGTCTGCCTGCCGTTCCGTCACCGGGAACGCGCCGCGGCCAAGACCCAGATGCGCAGCCGCCGGCTGCAGGTGGATCGGGACCGGATAGTGGATCGCGGTCTCGATGCCCTTGTCTGCAAGATATTTCTGGAAGTCGTTGCGACGGTCGGTCTGCACGACGAAGGTGTGGAAGGTGTTGAACTCGATGTTGCGGCAGGGCGGAATGAACAGCGGCAGGCCGGCGAGCTCGGTGCGGTATTGCGCGGCGTTGCGCCGCCGGCGTTCGATCACCGACGGCAGGTGACGCAGCCGAATGCGCAGCACCTCGGCCTGAAGCGTGTCGAGCCGCGAGACGATGCCCCATTCCTGGACGTCGCTGCGGTTGATCAGGCCGTGATTGCGCAGCCGGCGGATTCGCGCGGCGAGTTCGGCATCGGCAGTGACGAGGAAGCCGGCATCGCCGGCGGCGTTGAGATTCTTCAGCGGGTGGGCGGAGAAGCAGCCGAACGTGCCGATGGTGCCGCTCATCCGGCCGTCATAGGTCGAGCCGATCGCCTGGGCGCTGTCCTCGATCACGGCGAGCGCGTGCTTGTCCGCGATCGCCATCAGCGGGGTCATGTCGGCCATGCGCCCGGTCAGATGCACCGGCATGATCGCCTTGGTGCGGGGGGTGACGGCAGCCTCGACCGCGGCAGGATCGATGTTCTGGTCCGGCAGCACGTCCGCAAATACCGGCGTGGCGCCGACCGCGATGATCGCGGCGGTTGATGCCACGAACGAATTCGGCGGGGTGATCACCTCGTCGCCGGGGCCGATGTCGAGGGCCCGCATGGCGAGGATCAGTGCGTCGGTGCCGGAATTCAGCGTCACGACATGCGAGGAGCCGAGATAGGCGGACAATTCCTCCTCGAGCTTCGCAACCGCCGCCCCGCCGATGAAATCGCCGCGCTGGAAGACACCCTCGACCGCCTGCATGATCTCGGCGCGTTCTTCCTCGAATTGCGCGGGAAGATTGACGTAGCCGATGCGCCGGCGGCCGGTGTCAGCGTCCATGGCAGAACTTCCTGACGGTCTCGATGACGCGGTCCTGCTGTGCGCGCGTCAGATGCTGGTCGACGGGGAAGCTGATGACTTCCTTGGCATGGCGATCGGTGACCGGGAAGGTGCCGGGCGTGTAGCCGAGATGCTTGAGGCCTTCCTGCTGATACAGCGGGATCGGATAGTGGATCTTGGCCTCGATACCGTTGTCCAGGCAGTATTTGTAGAGCTCGTCGCGGCGCTCGGCGAACACCATGTAGAGATGGTAGACGTGCTTCACGTTGGGCCGGCGCGGCGGGATGCGCAGGCCGGGCAGGCCGGCAAGCCCCGCGTCGTAATAGGCCGCATTCTCGATCCGGCGCCGGGTGATCTCGCTGGTCTGGCCGATCAGCCAGTTGCCGACAACCGCCTGGAGGGAATCGAGCCGCGAGTTGCAGCCGAGTATCGCGATCTCGTCGCGGTTCTTCATGCCGTGGTTGCGGATGAGGCGGAGCCGCTCGTTCATCCCGTCGTCATTGGTGACGACGACGCCGGCATCGCCCCAGACGTTGAGGTTCTTGAGCGGATGCAGCGAGAAGCCGGCGGCGATGCCGTGGGTGCCGGAGCGCTTTCCCGCGAACTCCGACAGGATGCCCTGGCAGGCATCCTCGACAACTGGAAGATTGTGGCGCTGGGCGATCGCCATCAGCTTGCCCATGTCGGTGACCTCGCCGGTGAGCTGAACCGGCATGATCGCCTTGGTCTTCTCAGTGATCGCGGCTTCGACCTGGTCGACGTTCATGCAGAAGGAGTCGTCGCAGTCGATCAGCACGGGCGTCGCGCCGGTCTCCGCGATCGCGCCGACAGTGGCGATGAACGTGTTGGCGGCGGTGATGACCTCGTCGCCATGGCCGATGCCGAGCGCCTTGAGCGGCAGCTTGAGCGCGTCGGTGCCTGATCCGACGCCGATGGCGTGACGCACGCCGATCAGCTCGGCAAAGCGCTTTTCGAATTCGGCGACGGGCTTGCCAAGGGTGAAGTCACCGGTCGCCACCAGCCGGCCGATCTCGGCCAGGATCGGAGCGGGGTCGGCGAATTGCTCGACTGTCCTGTTCGTCGTCGCGTTTGCGCTGATCTTCTTCCAGACCTTCGTGCTCAACGGCCGGTGGAAGCTGATCATGCGCGCGCTGGGCGTGCCGCTGAACTGGCTCGCGGGCTGGCGGATCCTCATGATCAGCCTCTGGTTCAATCAGGTGTTGCCGTCGTCGGTCGGCGGGGACGCGGTGCGGATGTGGCTGCTCCGCCAACGTGGCGTGCAGTGGTCGGAGGCGGTCAAGGGCGTTGCGGCAGACCGCTTCACGGCGTTGATCGGGCTGATCGTGCTGATGGTGGCCGGATTGCCGTTTCTGCTGTCACGCGTGTCCAATCCGGCCGCGATCCTGGCCATCGGCGGATTGACGCTGGCGGGCGTCGCCGGCACCGTGGTCCTGTTGACGCTCGACCGTCTGCCGAAACGCCTCATCGCGCTTCCCGCGATCGCAAGCTTTGTCCGGTTCGGAGCGCTCGTCAGGTTTCTTCTGCTGCAATCCGAGCGCCGCGGTTTGCTGTTCGGATCCGCGCTTCTCATCCATCTCGTGACGGCGGCCGCCTGCTACACCCTGGCGCGCGGAGTCGGAGCGCAGCTTTCCGTGCTGGACGCGGGCATCCTGATCCCGCCGGTCGTGCTGTTGACGGCCGTTCCGATCTCGATCAGCGGCTGGGGCGTGCGTGAGGGGGCGATGGTTGCCTGCCTCGGTCTTGCGGGTGTGCCGTCCGAGGAAGCGCTGTCGGTTTCACTCCTGCTGGGTGCCATCAGCGTGATCGTTGGCCTCGCCGGCGGCGTGATCTGGCTGGCGAGTCCGGAGCGCGGGTCGTATTCCGCTGACAAGGCCGCCAGGGCGGCGGAGGAAGCGCCCGGTTTCGCGCTGGGGCAGGGCACGGAAGTCTCGAGCCACTCATGACCTGCATAAGCCCATTGCCGATCTGGTCTTCACAGGGTGGGATTATCTCATTCGCTCGCGTATCTCATATCTCGGTTCCACGATGAAAAACCTGTTCTACCCCGTCTTATTCGTAAGAGTGCGCCTGAGGGGTAAAGCGCTGATGCGGCGTAGGATTCGGTTGCGAAGCCAACCCCATCACCTCCAACCGCGAACGCCACGCCCGCCATGACCGACGATACGATTCCGCCCTTCTCGTTTCCAGCCGTTCACGCCAAGAAAGTCACAGCTGCCTTCGATGGTGGGCGCCTAACCTCGAACGGGGGCGTGATGCTTCTGGCGATGGCCGAGCGGCGTCTCGGTTTGGCCAACAATCTGGCCCGGGTGTTCCCGGATCGGCGCGATCCGACGCGGGTCGTGCACAGCCTGGTCGATATGTTCCGCGCTCGCATGTTCGCGATCTGCTGCGGCTACGAGGACGCCGACGACCTCGATCATCTGAGGTCCGATCCGGCATTCAAGCTGGCCTGCGGTCGCCTACCGGACACGGGCCGGGATTTGTGTTCCCAGCCGACGCTGTCGCGGCTGGAGAATGCTCCGCGCCTGCGCGACGTGATCCGGCTGACCTACACTTTGGTCGACGCATGGATGGATAGCTACCCGCGCGAGCCGGCATCCGTCACGCTCGACATCGATGATACCTGCGACGTCGTCCACGGCCATCAGCAGCTCTCGCTGTTCAACGCTCATTATGACGAACGCTGCTTCCTGCCGATCCACGTCTACGACACGGAGAAGAGCCGGCCCGTGGCCGTCGTGCTGCGGCCCGGCAAGACGCCGGGCGGCGTCGAGGTGCGTGCCCATCTGCGCCGCCTGGTACGGCATATCCGGACGCGATGGCACAACACGCAAATTACGTTCCGTGGCGACGGGCACTATGCCCGGCCGGAGGCAATGGCGTGGTGCGAGACCAACGGCATCGACTACATCTTCGGTCTGTCCGGCACCAAGCCTCTCGCCAGAAAAGTCGACGAGGTCGCCGACGACATCCGCACGCGACGCGCCATCGAGAACCTGCCGGTTCTGCGTGGCTATACCGAGACGCGCCACAAGGCAAAGTCCTGGGATCGCGAACGGCGCACTGTCGCCCGTATTGAGGCGACGATGCTCGGCCTCGACATCCGCTTCGTCGTCACCAGCCTCGATGTCGGCTCGGCCGAGTGGATCTACGACAGCCTGTATTGCGCGCGCGGCCAAGCCGAGAATCTGATCAAGCTGCATAAGACGCAGCTCGCCTCCGATCGCACCAGCTGCCGTTCGGCGCTCGCCAACCAGGTCCGTCTCGTGCTCCATACGGCCGCTTATTGGCTGATGCTGACCGTGCGCGACGCCATTCCCAAAGCCCGGGAATTGGCCGCTGCCGAGTTCGCGACGCTGCGTCTTCGGCTCTTGAAAATCGCCGCCCGTGTCGTCGAGACCACGAGCCGCATTCGCCTTGCGTTTGCCGCGGCATGTCCCGAAGCCGACCTGATCTGCGGCTTGCCCGGCGCGCTGCTGCCGCTCGGTCCTTGACCGGCGGGGCGTCCGCCCCCGTTCGCCCAACCCATCCCTCAAGCGCGTTGCAAAGTACCGGTCGTCAGGCGGCGAAAAGCCGAAGGCAATCCTGTGCGCCTCGTCAGACAAGATGTGCGGCCGCATCAATCGGGCCCAAAAGCCGCACTCTCACGAATAGGACGGGCTACGTCCGCCAAACTTGCCGCCTCTGCCATTCGGACAAGCAGGAGCTGGTCGTCCCGCTGGCAGGCATGCCCATTGGCACGCCGAACTTCCAGGTGCCGGACGCCAGCGTCGACGATCCCGTCTTCCGGGCCGCGGTACCGATGGCTCTGCATCTGTGCCGGGACTGTGGCCACCTCCAGATTCTCCATGTCGGCAATCCGGAGATCCAGTACCGCAACTACGTCTATACCACCTCGCTCTCGCTCGGCTTGCGGGAGCATTTCGCAGGCTATGCCAACGACGTCGTCAGCCGCTTCGGGATCGCGCCGGGCTCGCTTGTCGTCGAGCTCGGCAGCAATGACGGATCGTTGCTCGGCTTCTTCAAGGAGCGCGGCATGCGGGTGCTGGGTGTCGATCCCGCTGTCGACATCGCGCGGCGTGCGACGGAAGCCGGGATTGAGACCATCGGCGATTTCTTCACGGACGCGATCGGGCACCGCATCCTGCAAAGCCATGGTGCGGCGAGCGTCATGATCGCCAACAACATGATCGCCAATGTCGACAATCTCGATCCGCTGGTGATCGGGGTTCGCGACGTGCTCGCGCCGGACGGATTGTTCGTCTTCGAGACGCAGTACGGCGTCGATGTCACCGAGAAGAACTTGCTCGACACCGTCTATCACGAGCATCTGTCGTATTTTAACATCAAGCCGTTGACGCGCTTCTTCGCGCGGCTCGGCATGGAAGTGATCGACGTTCAGCACATCTGGACCAAGGGCGGCTCGATCCGCGTGACGGTCCAGCGCGCCGGCGGTGCGAAGAAGCCGTCAGCGGAGGTCGCGAAGTTCATCGCCGAGGAGGACCGGCTCGGCGTCGATCAGCCGGCCTATTATGCGCCCTATGTGAAGAGGATCGCGGCCATCCGCGACGAGCTGGTCGCGATGGCCGATGCCGCCCATGCGCGGGGGCAGCTGGTCGCCGGCTACGGTGTCTCGGTCGGCACCACGACGCTGCTCCCGCAGTTCGGCCTGGAGAACAAGATCGACTTCCTGGTGGACGACGACCCCAAGAAGGGGAATGTGATGGCAGGCCCGGGTTACGACATTCCGATTCTGCCCCCGGCGGCCCTTTACGAGCGCAAGCCAGCGTTTGTCGTGGTCTTCGCCTGGCGCTACGTCGACCCGATCCGGGCCAAGCACGCCCGCTATTTCGCCGAGGGTGGAAAGTTCCTGGTGCCGCTACCGGGTGTTTCCATGGTCGACCGGGCCGACTGATCCGGGCGGCGGGTTGGTCAGGGAGGTTCCGGGCTGATCTCGCCCCCGCTGGGACGGAGGATAAGTCCTTGATCCTCCTTGGGGTGTGCATGGTCGCCTGAGGACGCCGGCTTCTCGCCGCGAAGCCCCCCATATCTTGACCTTTGGCCCCATCCGCAGTATTTACCCCGCACTCGCAGCCGGCCCGTTAGACGCGGATTTCCGGCGCGGCTTTGAAATCCCCGAACAATCGAGCCCGGTTTCCGGCTCATCCTTCGAGACAGAGGGCTGGGCCAACGGCGGCTGTTCGGATCCCCGAAATTCATTCGCGTCTGTCGACGGACGTTGGACATCAAAACGATGGCAGTCAGCCCGTTCAAGTTCTTGCAGGAAGTGCGTTCGGAGACCGCCAAGGTCACTTGGCCGACCCGTCGTGAGACCACGATCACCACCATCATGGTGTTCGTCATGGTCGCCGTCGCCTCGATCTTCTTCTTCGCTGCCGACCAGATCATCCGCTACCTCATCACCTTCCTCCTGGGCATTCACTGATGGCAACGGCAACCGCTCAATTGTCCGACAAGCGCTGGTACATCGTTCACGCCTATTCGAACTTCGAGAAGAAGGTCGCCGAATCGATCCGCGAGCAGGCCAAGCAGCGCGGCCTCGAGGATCTGTTCGAGCTGGTGCTGGTTCCGACCGAGAAGGTCACGGAAGTGCGCCGCGGCCGCAAGATCGATGCCGAGCGCAAGTTCTTCCCAGGCTATGTGCTGGTGAAGATGAAGCTGACCGACGAGGCGTTCCATCTGATCAAGAACACGCCGAAGGTAACGGGCTTCCTCGGCGCGGAAAACAAGCCGATGCCGATCTCTGAGGCCGAGGCCATGCGCATCCTGCACCAGGTGCAGGAGGGTGTGGAACGGCCGAAGGCGTCGGTCTCGTTCGAGATCGGCGAGAACGTGCGTGTGGCCGACGGCCCGTTCGCCTCGTTCTCGGGTGTCGTCGAGGAGATCGACGAGGCGCGCTCGCGCGTGAAGGTCGCGGTGTCGATCTTCGGCCGCGCAACGCCGGTCGAGCTGGAATTCGGTCAGGTCGAGAAGGTCTGACCGGACGAGGCGTGAGGCTTCAGGCCTTGCGCGACAAGAGGCCGTGGGAGGACGAGGGCGGTTGCCAGCCGCACATCGATCCCGACCACGAACCTGAAACCGCCGGCGAAATGCCGGCACAACAGGAGTGATAAATGGCAAAGAAAGTGACCGGATACCTGAAGCTTCAGGTCCCGGCCGGCGCGGCGAATCCTTCGCCCCCGATCGGTCCCGCGCTCGGTCAGCGCGGTCTCAACATCATGGAGTTCTGCAAGGCGTTCAACGCCCAGACCCAGAAGGAAGAGAAGAACACCCCGATTCCCGTCGTGATCACGATCTACGCCGATCGTTCGTTCACGTTCGAGATGAAGACCCCCCCGATGTCCTTCTTCCTCAAGCAGGCTGCCAAGATCCAGTCCGGCTCGAAGGCGCCGGGCCGCGACAAGGCCGGCAAGGTGACCAAGGCGCAGGTGCGCGAGATCGCCGAGAAGAAGATGAAGGACTTGAATTGCGACACCATCGAATCGGCCATGAAGATGGTCGAGGGCTCTGCCCGTTCGATGGGTCTGGAAGTTGCGGGGTAAGCGGTCATGGCAATCGGAAAGCGTTTGAACAAAGCCCGCGAAGGCATTGATCGCGAAAAGCTTTACCCGCTCGCGGACGCCATCAAGATGGTCAAGGAGCGCGCCAAGGCGAAGTTCGACGAGACCATCGAGGTCGCGATCAATCTCGGTGTCGATCCGCGTCACGCCGACCAGATGGTCCGCGGTGTCGTGACCCTGCCGAACGGCACCGGCCGTACGCTCCGCGTCGGCGTGTTTGCCCGGGGCGCCAAGGCCGACGAGGCCAAGGCGGCTGGTGCCGACGTCGTCGGCGCCGAGGACCTGGTCGAGAAGGTGCAGAACGGCTCGATCGATTTCGACCGCTGCATCGCCACCCCCGACATGATGCCGCTGGTCGGCCGGTTGGGTAAGGTGCTCGGCCCCCGCGGCCTGATGCCGAACCCGAAGATCGGCACCGTGACCATGGACGTCACCAGCGCGGTGAAGGGTGCCAAGGGCGGCTCGGTCGAGTTCCGCGTCGAGAAGGCCGGCATCCTGCAGGCCGGCGTCGGCAAGGCCTCGTTCTCCGAGGAGAAGCTGGTCGAGAACATCAAGGCCCTGGCGGATGCCGTCTCCAAGGCGAAGCCGGCTGGTTCCAAGGGTACTTACATCCAGCGCGTTGCGGTGTCCTCGACCATGGGCCCGGGCGTGAAGGTCGAGCCGGGCACCATTCTCGGCTAAGGTTTGGAAATTGCATGAGGCGAGGGGCGGAATTGGGCAACCGATTCCGCCCCTCGTCGTTTGTGGCGGCGCTCTCCGGAAGCAAGAACAATGGCTGACAAAGTCCTGATCTACTCGCGCTTTCCCAAGACGATGATGGCGCGTTTCGCCGAGCGGTTCGAACTGCTCGACACCGCTGGCAAGCCCGCGCACGAGGTTTTTCCGGCGGACGAGCTCAGGGGTATCCGCGCGATGCTGACTGCGGGCGGGACCCCGCTCGGCGCGGAGGCGATGGATCTGTTTCCAAATCTCGGCGCTATCATCTGCTACGGCACCGGTTATGACGGCGTCGATCTGAAGGCGGCCGCCGCGCGCAACATCGCCGTCGGCCACAGCCCGGGCGCCAATGCGGCCTCGGTCGCCGATATTGCGATGACCCTGATGCTCGCGGCGACGCGGCGCCTGCTGGTCGCCGACCACTATGTCCGTAGTGGCGACTGGGCGGCGTCAAAACAGTCGCCAATGATGCGGCCTCAGGCCGGCATGCCCGGCCGCCGCATCGGCGTCTACGGCATGGGCGAGATCGGCCGCAAGATCGCCTTGCGCTGCGCGGCTTTCGAGAGCGAGGTCGGCTATTTCAGCCGCACCAGATACGATCTGCCCTATCGATATTTTTCCTCTCTGGAGGCGCTGGCCGACTGGTGCAGCGTCCTGATGATCGCGGTCCGGGCAGGGGCCGACACCCAGCACGTCGTCAGTGCCGATATCCTTCGGCGGCTCGGCGCGGACGGCTATGTCGTCAACATTTCCCGCGGCTCCGTCATCGACGAGAAAGCCCTGGTCGCGGCGCTCGCCGACAAGACCATCGCCGGCGCCGGCCTCGACGTCTTTGAGACGGAACCGCACGCCCCCGATGCGCTGACGGCGCTGCCGAACGTGGTCTTCGCCCCGCATATCGGCGGCCACACCCTGGAATCGCACGTTGCCATGCAGAATTGCGTTCTGGGCAACCTGACCGCGTTCTTCGAGGGCAAACCACTCCCTTACGCGGTCAAATCGTCCTGAATCGGGCCTTGTCAGCCGAGATCAAGCCTGGTCGGCAATCGATTGGAACTGGTGTGAATTTTGCTCTTGGCAAGCAGGCAGAGAGCGGTTAAAGAACCGCCTCCGGACGTGCCGGCCTCGGCTGGCGCGTTCGTGCACGCATTCCGAAAACCTGACACGACAGGAGATCATTCCTTTTCAGGACGTCCGCAAGGATTTGCCCGAAAAGGAAGGAAAACCCGTCGGTTGGTGGGATGCGGGCAGAGGTCGGACGGTTCGCCGGCTGGCCTCGTCCTGTCCAAGACTGCAGGCGCCTGCGGGAAATTTCGATTTCTCAACGGCTTAATCGCATGGCCTGCATAGACGGGTGAAGACCGGATTTCACTTCGCGCCCAGCTTTAACGGTTGGGTTCGCGAAACGGGTCTGGTTCGGACCTCGACACGCCGTGGGCCTCCAAGGGGCTCCCGGAGGGCAGGCTTTGAATTGTCGTCTTGCCCGGCGTGTCCGATGGGTTTTTGGCCCGGAGGTTCAGGTTCGGCGGGACGATGGGTGCAACCCGGCGGTCCCGCTTCTCGCGATGACCGCCAACCGGAGAGAGCTTGCTGTGGAACGAGCGGCAAAAAAAGAGGCGGTCGAACAGCTCAACGAGGTCTTCAAGACCACGAGCGTCGCGATCGTTGCTCAATATTCCGGCCTCACCGTCGCCCAGATGCAGAAGCTGCGCCAGCAGATGAAGCAGGCGGGTGCGTCGGTGAAGGTCTCGAAGAACCGTCTCGCCAAAATTGCTCTTGAAGGCACTGACGTCGTTGCCATCGGCTCCCTGCTGAAGGGGCCGACCGTGATCGCAACTTCCAACGATCCGGTAGCGGCGCCAAAGGTCGCCATCGAATTTGCCAAGGCGAACGAAAAGTTCGTCATCGTTGGCGGGTCGATGGGCAAGACCGTCCTGAATGTCGACGGCGTGAAGGCGCTTGCCTCGCTGCCGTCGCTTGACGAGCTGCGCGGCAAGATCGTCGGCCTGATCGTGGCCCCGGCGACCAAGCTGGCCCAGCTCGCCAACGCGCCCGCGGGCAAGCTCGCGCGCGTCATCCAGGCTCATGCCTCAAAGGGCGAAGCGGCCTGACGCCCTTCGCAAAACTCAAACCCGAACCAGACTTACACTCAAGGAAACTGAACAATGGCTGACTTGCAGAAGATCGTTGACGACCTCTCGAGCCTCACCGTGCTCGAAGCTGCCGAACTGGCGAAGCTCCTCGAAGAGAAGTGGGGCGTTTCGGCCGCCGCGGCTGTCGCCGTGGCCGGCCCGGCTGCTGGTGGCGCCGCTGCCGCTCCGGCGGAAGAGAAGACCGAGTTCACGGTCGTTCTCGCCAGCGCCGGCGACAAGAAGATCGAGGTCATCAAGGAAGTCCGCGCCATCACCGGTCTCGGCCTGAAGGAAGCAAAGGACCTCGTCGAGGGTGCTCCGAAGCCTGTGAAGGAAGGCGTGAACAAGGAAGAGGCCGACAAGATCAAGGCCCAGCTCGAGAAGGCTGGCGCCAAGGTCGAGCTCAAGTAAGCAACGCTTGCTGGCGGGATCCCGGCCGCGCATCGGCGAGGTCCGGGATCCCGGTCCGCTCCTCAAGGGGTGGACCAGATGCAAAAGGCGTGCGACGGAACGTCCCGACGCAGGCCGAACACGAAAAAGTGTGGGGATTTGAGGGTTTACCCCTCGAATCTGCACTATTGTCGCCCCATATCGGGTCGGCAGCACGAAAGCGCGGTGGGCAGGGATGCCGGATTTCCCTGTAAGCCGTTGGGAGAGCAGGCTATTTCGGGCTTTTGCAGTCCGTGAAGACGATCGTTGTGACGGGCGGGTGCGCTCTTGCGCCCCGCGCGTCGTTTTGCGTTTTGAAGGTCTGAAGAACAGATTCAGGACATTCAAGCCTGAAGCTGCGTCTCTGGCCCCCAAGGCGGGTTCGAAAATTCAACCCGGAGAGCGGTGGCAGCCGCGTTCCGGACGGCGCGCCCAGAGCGGGCGACGAAAATGAGAGGCCACGATGGCGCAGCAGACATTCACCGGTCGCAAACGTGTTCGCAAGTTCTTCGGACACATCAAGGAAGTCGCCGAGATGCCGAACCTCATCGAGGTTCAGAAGGCGTCCTATGACCAGTTCCTGATGGTCGACGAACCCCCGGGCGGCCGTCTCGACGAGGGTCTGCAGGCGGTGTTCCGCTCGGTGTTTCCGATCTCCGACTTTTCGGGCACCTCGATGCTGGAATTCGTCCGCTACGAGTTCGAGCAGCCCAAATACGACGTCGACGAGTGCCGCCAGCGCGGCATGACCTTCGCTGCGCCCCTCAAGGTGACGCTGCGCCTCATCGTGTTCGATATCGACGAGGAAACCGGCGCGAAGTCGGTGAAGGACATCAAGGAGCAGGACGTCTACATGGGCGACATCCCGCTCATGACGATGAACGGCACCTTCATCGTCAACGGCACCGAGCGCGTCATCGTCTCGCAGATGCACCGGTCGCCCGGCGTGTTCTTCGACCACGACAAGGGCAAGACCCATTCCTCGGGCAAGCTGCTGTTCGCCGCCCGCGTCATCCCGTATCGCGGCTCCTGGCTCGACATCGAGTTCGACGCCAAGGACATCGTCTATGCGCGTATCGACCGTCGCCGCAAGATTCCGGTGACGTCGCTGATGTTCGCCCTCGGTCTCGACGGCGAGGCGATCCTGTCCACGTTCTACAAGAAGATACTCTACAAGCGGACCAAGGAAGGCTGGCGCGTTCCGTTCGACGCCAACCGTTTCCGCGGCTACTCGACCGTCAACGACCTGATCGACGCCGACACCGGCAAGGTCGTGCTCGAGGCCGGCAAGAAGCTCACCGTCCGCGCCGCCCGCCAGCTCCAGGAGAAGGGGCTGAAGGCGCTGCGCATGGCCGACGAGGAGCTGGTCGGCAACTACGTCGCCGAGGATCTCGTCAACCCGAAGACCGGTGAGATCCACGCCGAGGCCGGTGAGGAAATCACCGACAAGCTGATGAAGGCGCTCAACGAGCAGGGTTACAAGGAGCTGCCGCTGCTCGACATCGACCACGTCAATGTCGGCCCCTACATCCGCAACACGCTGTCGGCCGACAAGAACATGACGCGTGAGGATGCGCTGTTCGACATCTACCGCGTGATGCGTCCGGGCGAGCCGCCGACGCTGGAATCGGCGCAGGCCATGTTCCAGTCGCTGTTCTTCGACGCCGAACGCTACGACCTGTCCGCGGTCGGCCGCGTCAAGATGAACATGCGCCTCGACCTCGATGCGCCCGACACCCAGCGCACGCTGCGCAAGGAGGACATCCTCTCCGTCATCAAGACGCTGGTGGATCTGCGCGACGGCAAGGGCGAGATCGACGACATCGACCATCTCGGCAACCGCCGTGTGCGTTCGGTCGGCGAACTCATGGAGAACCAGTACCGCATCGGCCTCTTGCGCATGGAGCGCGCGATCAAGGAGCGCATGTCCTCGGTCGATATCGACACGGTCATGCCGCAGGACCTGATCAACGCCAAGCCGGCGGCCGCCGCCGTGCGCGAGTTCTTCGGTTCCTCGCAGCTCTCGCAGTTCATGGACCAGACCAACCCGCTGTCGGAGATCACCCACAAGCGCCGTCTGTCGGCGCTCGGACCGGGCGGTCTGACCCGCGAGCGCGCCGGCTTCGAGGTGCGCGACGTGCATCCGACGCACTACGGCCGCATCTGCCCGATCGAGACGCCGGAAGGTCCGAACATCGGCCTGATCAACTCGCTCGCGACCTTCGCGCGCGTGAACAAGTACGGCTTCGTCGAGACGCCGTACCGCAAGGTCAAGGACGGCCGCGTTACCGACGAGGTGGTGTACCTGTCGGCGATGGAAGAGGGGCGCTATTCGGTGGCCCAGGCCAACGTGCCGGTCGACGCCAAGGGTCGCTTCACCGAAGACCTCGTGGTCTGCCGCTCGAGCGGGACCCGCGACGTCGTGCCGATGACGCCCGACAAGGTCGACTACATGGACGTGTCGCCGAAGCAGCTCGTTTCGGTCGCCGCGGCGCTGATCCCGTTCCTCGAGAACGACGACGCCAACCGCGCGCTGATGGGCTCGAACATGCAGCGTCAGGCGGTGCCGCTGGTTCGCGCCGAGGCGCCGTTCGTCGGTACCGGCATGGAGGGCGTGGTTGCCCGTGACTCGGGCGCCGCGATCGCGGCGCGCCGTTCGGGCGTGATCGACCAGATCGACGCCACCCGCGTCGTCATCCGTGCCACGGAAGATCTCGATCCCACCAAGTCGGGCGTCGATATCTATCGTCTGATGAAGTACCAGCGCTCCAACCAGTCGACCTGCATCAACCAGCGTCCGCTGGTGAAGGTCGGCGACATCGTCAAGAAGGGCGACATCATCGCTGACGGTCCGTCGACCGATCTCGGCGAGCTCGCGCTCGGCCGCAACGTGCTGGTCGCGTTCATGCCGTGGAACGGCTACAACTTCGAAGACTCGATCCTGCTCTCCGAGCGGATCGTGAAGGAAGACGTCTTCACCTCGATCCACATCGAGGAGTTCGAGGTGATGGCCCGCGACACCAAGCTCGGACCTGAGGAAATCACCCGCGACATTCCGAACGTCTCGGAAGAAGCGCTGAAGAACCTCGACGAAGCCGGTATCGTCTACATCGGCGCGGAAGTGCGCGCCGGTGACATCCTGGTCGGCAAGATCACGCCGAAGGGCGAAAGCCCGATGACGCCGGAAGAGAAGCTCCTGCGCGCCATCTTCGGCGAGAAGGCCTCCGACGTCCGCGATACCTCGCTGCGCGTTCCCCCGGGCGTGCAGGGCACGATCGTTGAAGTGCGCGTGTTCAACCGTCACGGCGTCGACAAGGACGAGCGTGCGCTGGCGATCGAGCGGGAAGAGATCGAGCGCCTTGCCAAGGACCGCGACGACGAGCAGGCGATCCTGGACCGCAACGTCTACAACCGTCTCGCCGAGCTCCTTGAGGGCCGGCAGGGCATTGCGGGTCCGAAAGGCTTCAAGAAGGACACCAAGATCACCCGTGCGGTGCTCGAGGAGTACCCGAAGTCGCAGTGGTGGCTGTTCGCTTCGCCGAACGACAAGCTGATGGCCGAGATCGAGGCCATGCGGAAGCAGTACGACGAGTCGAAGAAGGGGCTGGAACAGCGCTTCCTCGACAAGGTCGAGAAGCTTCAGCGCGGCGACGAGTTGCCGCCCGGCGTGATGAAGATGGTCAAGGTCTTCGTCGCGGTGAAGCGCAAGATCCAGCCCGGCGACAAGATGGCCGGCCGCCACGGCAACAAGGGCGTGGTGTCGAAGATCGTGCCGATCGAGGACATGCCGTTCCTCGAAGACGGCACGCATGCCGACATCGTGCTCAATCCGCTGGGCGTGCCCTCGCGCATGAACGTCGGACAGATCCTCGAGACCCATCTCGGCTGGGCCTGCGCCGGCCTCGGCAAGCGTATCGGCCAGACGGTCGATGCGTACCTGTCGAAGCAGGACATCAAGCCGCTGAAGGAAACCTTGAAGAAGGTCTACGGTGAGGACGAGACGATCAAGTCGCTCAACGACAACGAGCTGCTTGAACTCGGCCATAACCTCAGCCGCGGCGTGCCGATCGCGACGCCGGTGTTCGACGGTGCCAAGGAAGCCGACATCGAGGAGATGCTGAAGCTTGCCGGTCTCGACGCTTCGGGTCAGTCGACCGTCTATGACGGCCGCACCGGCGATCCGTTCGATCGCAAGGTGACGGTGGGCTACATCTACATGCTCAAGCTGCACCATCTGGTCGACGACAAGATCCATGCGCGTTCGATCGGTCCGTACTCGCTCGTCACCCAGCAGCCGCTGGGCGGCAAGGCGCAGTTCGGCGGCCAGCGCTTCGGCGAAATGGAGGTGTGGGCGCTCGAGGCTTACGGCGCGGCGTACACGCTCCAGGAGATGCTGACGGTGAAGTCGGACGACGTCGCCGGCCGTACCAAGGTGTACGAGGCGATCGTGCGCGGCGACGACACGTTCGAGGCCGGTATTCCGGAATCGTTCAACGTGCTGGTCAAGGAAATGCGCTCGCTCGGCCTCAACGTCGACCTGCACAACTCCAAGATGGGACCGGCGCCGACGTCGGAAGCGGCCGAGTAATTCGACCTTTCATGCCCGGCCTTCGCGGCCGGGCATCGGCGCCCTTCCCGAGGCCTTGAGGGCAGGGCGCCTCGTTGAATGATTTTCGAATTTGCGGCCGGAGGCGACCGGCACGCGAGGAGAAGACGATGAACCAAGAAATTATGAATCTCTTCAACCCGACGACGCCGGCTCAGGTCTTCGACCAGATCCGGATCTCGATCGCGTCCCCAGAGAAGATTCTGTCCTGGTCCTACGGCGAGATCAAGAAGCCGGAGACCATCAACTACCGGACCTTCAAGCCCGAGCGCGACGGCCTGTTCTGCGCCCGCATCTTCGGGCCGATCAAGGACTACGAGTGCTTGTGCGGCAAGTACAAGCGCATGAAGTACAAGGGCATTATCTGCGAGAAGTGCTCGGTCGAGGTCACGCTGTCGCGCGTCCGGCGCGAGCGCATGGGCCATATCGAGCTCGCAGCTCCCGTCGCCCACATCTGGTTCCTGAAGTCGCTGCCCTCGCGCATCGGCCTGTTGCTCGACATGACGCTGAAGGATCTCGAGCGGATCCTCTACTTCGAATATTACGTCGTGCTGGAGCCGGGCCTCACCGCGCTGAAGGACCGTCAGCTGCTGTCGGAAGACGAGTATCTGAAGGCGCAGGACGAGTACGGCCAGGATTCCTTCACCGCCATGATCGGCGCCGAAGCGATCCGCGAGCTGCTCAAGGGCATGGACCTCGAGAAGCTCGAGGCTACCCTGCGTGTCGAGATGCAGGAGACCGACTCCGACATCAAGCACAAGAAGCTCGCCAAGCGCCTGAAGATCGTGGAAGCGTTCCGCCACTCCGGCAACAAGCCGGAATGGATGATCATGACCGTGGTCCCGGTGATCCCGCCGGATCTGCGTCCGCTGGTGCCGCTCGACGGCGGCCGCTTCGCGACCTCCGACCTCAACGACCTCTACCGCCGCGTCATCAACCGCAACAATCGCTTGAAGCGGCTGATGGAGCTGCGCGCACCCGACATCATCATCCGCAACGAAAAGCGCATGCTTCAGGAGGCCGTCGACGCGCTGTTCGACAACGGCCGCCGCGGCCGCGTCATCACGGGCGCCAACAAGCGCCCGCTGAAGTCGCTCGCCGACATGCTCAAGGGCAAGCAGGGCCGCTTCCGTCAGAACCTGCTCGGCAAGCGCGTCGACTATTCGGGTCGTTCGGTGATCGTGGTCGGTCCCGAACTGCGCCTGCATCAGTGCGGCCTGCCGAAGAAGATGGCGCTCGAGCTGTTCAAGCCGTTCATCTATTCGCGGCTTGACGCCAAGGGCCTGTCCACAACCGTGAAGCAGGCGAAGAAGCTGGTCGAGAAGGAGCGGCCCGAGGTCTGGGACATCCTGGACGAGGTGATCCGCGAGCATCCGGTGCTGCTCAACCGCGCGCCGACGCTGCATCGCCTCGGCATCCAGGCGTTCGAGCCCGTGCTGATCGAGGGCAAGGCGATCCAGCTCCACCCGCTGGTCTGCTCCGCGTTCAACGCCGACTTCGACGGCGACCAGATGGCCGTGCACGTTCCGCTGTCGCTCGAAGCGCAGCTGGAAGCGCGCGTCCTGATGATGTCGACCAACAACATCCTGCATCCGGCGAACGGCCAGCCGATCATCGTGCCGTCGCAGGACATCGTGCTCGGCCTGTACTACGTCTCGATCATGCGCGAAGGCCTGCCCGGCGAGGGCAAGGTGTTCGGCGACATGGCCGAGCTCGAGCACGCGCTGCACGCGAAGGTCATCCACCTCCACACCAAGATCAAGTACCGGTGGGAAGGCATGGACGAGACCGGCAAGGTCTCGAGGCGCTGGATCGAGACCACCGCCGGCCGCGTCATGCTCGGCAACCTGCTGCCGAAGAACCCGCGGATCTCGTACGAGATCATCAACAAGCTGATGACCAAGCGCGAGATCTCCGGCGTTATCGACCAGGTCTACCGCCACTGCGGCCAGAAGGAGACGGTGATCTTCTGCGACCGCATCATGGCGCTCGGCTTCTACAACGCGTTCAAGGCCGGCATTTCGTTCGGCAAGGACGACATGGTCGTGCCGCACGGCAAGTGGAAGATCGTCGACACCACCCGTACGCTGGCGAAGGATTTCGAGCAGCAGTACAACGACGGTCTGATCACCCATGGCGAGAAGTACAACAAGGTCGTCGACGCCTGGTCGAAGGCCACGGAAGAAATCGCCAAGGCGATGATGAAGGAGATCTCCGCCACCAAGAAGACGGCGAGCGGAGCCGACGCCGACATCAACTCGATCTACATGATGGCCCACTCCGGTGCCCGCGGTTCGCCGGCCCAGATGCGCCAGCTCGCCGGCATGCGCGGCCTGATGGCCAAGCCGTCGGGCGAGATCATCGAGACGCCGATCATCTCGAACTTCAAGGAAGGCCTCTCGGTGCTCGAGTACTTCAACTCGACCCACGGCGCCCGTAAGGGCCTCGCGGACACCGCGTTGAAGACCGCGAACTCCGGCTACCTGACGCGTCGTCTCGTCGACGTGGCGCAGGACTGCATCATCACGCAGAGCGACTGCGGCACCAAGCTCGGCATCAAGATGCGCGCCATCGTCGATGCCGGCACCGTGGTCGCCTCGCTCGGCTCGCGTATCCTCGGACGCACGGCCTGCGAAGACGTGCGTGACAGCTCGGGCAAGGTGATCATCAAGCGCGATACGCTGATGGAAGAGAGCCATCTGGAGGCCATTCAGCAGGGTGGCGTGCAGGAGGTGAAGATCCGCTCGGCACTGACCTGCGAGCTCGTCAACGGCATCTGCGGCAAGTGCTACGGCCGCGACCTCGCCCGCGGCACGCCGGTCAACCACGGCGAAGCAGTCGGCGTCATCGCGGGCGCAGTCGATCGGCGAGCCGGGTACCCAGCTCACCATGCGCACCTTCCACATCGGCGGTGCGGCGCAGCTCAACGAGCAGTCGTTCGTCGAAGCCAATTTCGACGGCAAGATCGTGATCAGGAACAAGGCCATCGCCCGCAACAGCGAAGGTCACCTGATCGCGATGGTGCGCAACATGGTCGTCGCGATCGTCGATGCCGACGGCACCGAGCGTGCGACGCACCGTATCCAGTACGGTTCGCGCCTGCACGTCGACGAGGGCGACATGGTCAAGCGCGGCCAGCGCATCGTCGAGTGGGATCCCTACACCCGGCCGCTGCTCACCGAAGTCGAAGGCACCATCGGTTTCGAGGATCTGGTCGAGGGGCAGTCGATCTCGGAAACGCTCGACGAAGCCACCGGTATCGCCAAGCGCGTGGTCATCGACTGGCGCTCGACGCGCGGCGGCGCGGACCTGCGTCCGGCCATCGTGGTGAAGGGCAAGGACGGCAAGGTGCTCAAGCTCGCCCGTGGCGGCGATGCCCGCTACATGCTGTCGGTCGATGCCATTCTCTCGGTCGACATCGGTGCCAAGGTACAGCCGGGCGACATCCTCGCCCGTGTCTCGACCGAAAGCGCCAAGACGCGTGACATCACCGGCGGTCTGCCGCGGGTGGCGGAACTGTTCGAGGCTCGGCGTCCGAAGGATGCGGCGATCATCGCCGAAATCGCGGGCACCATCCGGTTCGGGCGCGACTACAAGAACAAGCGCCGCATCTCGATCGAGCCGATGGACAAGACCGACGAGCCGCGCGAGTACCTGATCCCGAAGGGCAAGCACATCCACCTTCAGGACGGCGACGTCGTCGAAAAGGGCGACTTCATCGTGGAGGGCAATCCGGCGCCGCACGACATCCTAGCGGTGAAGGGCATCGAGGAACTCGCGGCCTATCTGGTCAACGAGATCCAGGAGGTCTACCGGCTGCAGGGCGTGCTCATCAACGACAAGCACATCGAGGTGATTGTTCGTCAGATGCTCCAGAAGGTGGAAATCACCGATCAGGGCGATACGGACATGATCTCCGGCGAGCAGGTCGACAAGATCGAGTTCGACGCGCTGAACGCGAAGGCCAAGGAAGAGGGCAAGAAGCCCGCCACGGGAACGCCGGTTCTGCTCGGCATCACCAAGGCGAGCCTCCAGACCCGGTCCTTCTTCTCGGCGGCATCGTTCCAGGAGACCACACGCGTCCTCACCGAGGCGGCGGTCAACGGCAAGATCGATCCGCTCGAGGGCCTCAAGGAGAACGTCATCGTCGGCCGGCTGATCCCGGCGGGCACCGGCGCCTCCATGGCCAAGATCCGCGAAGTCGCCATGAAGCGCGACAAGCTGATCCTGGACGAGCGCGAAAAGCAGACGGCCGTCGTGTCGCCGGCACCGGAAGCTGAGCTTCCTGCGCTGCCGCCTGCGGAATGATCGTTCATCCGTAGGAATACCGAGGACAATGAAAAGGCCGGCTTTTGCCGGCCTTTTTGCTGCTTTCTTTGCTTGCTGCGATGCAGGATCAGCCTTTGTTCATCTTTCCTTCAGCCGTAAAAGCGCTTCTGCTAGGAGAGCTTAGACCGGTGGTCCCGTGATGGGGGGCAGCGCCGGAGGACCACGGAACTCATATGCTTGATCTCGCAATCGTAGGCGGCGGCCCCGGCGGGCTGATGAGCGCCTGGTATCTGAAGCGTAAGCTCGGCGATCTCTGCCGCGTCACCATCTACGAGGCCTCCGACCGGCTTGGCGGCAAGATCGTCACGCGCAAATTCGATTCGGCGCCCGCGATGTACGAGGCCGGCGTTGCCGAGATCTACGACTACTCGATGACGGGGCCGGACCCGCTGCGCGAGCTGATCCAGCATTTCGGCCTCCAGACCATTCCGATGGATGCCGAGCAGGTGCATTTCGGCGGCGAGCTCCTCAATGACGTGCCCGGCATGCGCCGCAAATACGGCGCCAAGACCGCGGCCGCGATCGAGGCATTCCGCGAGCGCTGCACCGAGATGTTGTCGCCGGTCGAATATTACGAGGGCGTCGGCGCGCACGACAACGAGAATCCCTGGGCTTACAAGACCGCCGAGCAGGTGCTCGACGAGGAGGTCGAGGACGAGACGGCAAAGCGTTTCTTCAAGGTCATGGCCCGCTCCGACATCGCGACCGAGAGCCACAACACGAACGGTCTCAACGCGCTCAAGAACTATCTGATGGATGTCGACGGCTATATCGGCCTCTATTCCATCCAGAACGGCAACGAGCAGCTGATCGAGTGCCTGCAGTCGGAGGTCAATGCCGACATCCAGCTCAATCACCGCGTGCTCACCGTCGGCAAGGCGCCGACCGGCCGCTATCAGCTCAAGATGATGAACGGCAAGGGACCGGAGACGCGCGACTTCGATCTCGTCCTGGTCTGCCTGCCGCATTCGTGGCTCGCCACCCTCAGCTGGGAGGGCGAGCAGCTGCGCAAGTCGATGGTCAAGCACGTCGCCTATTTCGATCGCCCCGCGCACTATCTGCGCGTCTCGATTCTGTTCGACGAGCCGTTCTGGGGCGAGAAGATTCCAGGCGCCTGGTTCATGTCGGAGGCTTTCGGCGGCTGCTGCGTCTACAACGAGGGCGCGCGCCACGACGTCGGCAAGCATGGCGTTCTGAACTGGCTCATTCCCGGCTCCGACGCGCTGGCTTTTGCCAATCTGTCGGATCAGGAGCTGATCGATGCCGCCCTGAAATCGCTGCCGGCTTCTCTCGGCGATGCGCGTTCGCATTTCATGGAAGGCAAGATCCACCGCTGGCTGTCGTCGGTGAACGCGATTCCCGGCGGTCTGCCCGTGCGCGACGTGATGACCAACCACCGGCCCGAGCCGAAGGAGCATCCCGGCATCGTGGTCGTCGGCGACTATCTGTTCGACTCGACGCTGAACGGCCTGCTCGATTCTTCGGATGCGGCGACCGACATCATCCTGACCGAGATGATGCGCCTGCGCCGCGAGCGCGCACAGGACGACAAGCCGCTGTCGGACAAGATCGACCGCGACTATTTCGAGAACTACCGCGGCCTCGGCCCCTATCACGAGGCGTGGCGCCACTTCACCGATCCCGACTATCTCGCCAAGCTGATCGGGATCGTCTGGGGCAAGGCAACGGGCGCCAAGCTGCTGGTCGCGGGGGCCGCCAGCGGTGAGCTGGTCGGCGCGCTGCGCGATCGCGGCATCGATGCACGGGGAATCGAGAACAACCGCGCCATCCACGCCAAGACGCCGAAAGCGCTGAAGAAGTACAACAAGCTCGGCTCGATCACCGACATGCCGTTCAAGGACGGCACGTTCGACTTCGTGTTCGAGACCAGCCTCTGCCACGTTTCCCCGAAGCAGGTGGCCCGTGCGATCCGCGAGCTCAACCGCGTGGTCAAGACCGGCCTCGTGTTCGGCTCGGTCACCTCGGATATGGCGCCGGCCCTGATCGACCGCTACGACCTGCTGCGCGGGGTCAAGAAGCTCGGCACCTGGTGGGAATGGTCCGAACTGTTCTTCGGCAACGGTTTCGACCTGTCGATGCACCGCAAGGATTGCACCGATGCCCTCTGGGAGGCGACGCTCGCCGCCAACAAGGGGCCGGGGCAGTGGTACGCCGACGCCGACAGCTTGCGCTATTCCTTCTTCGACAAGGTCGAGGACGAGGACTAGCCGCGGGGCGCGGATCGAATCGGCAATTGTTTTGCCGAATTCATCTTGATCGCATAGAATCGCTGCAATAGCGGTTGCCGCTATGTCCTGCTTTCTCTGCGGTCATGCCGGCCGTCAGCATCGGTTGGTTTCATGGCTTCCAAGCCTCTCTCGCCCGACAAACAGAAGCTCGCCGCGGAAGAGGCGGCCGAGCTCGACGACAAGCTCGCCTCCGCTGCCAAGCCGGACCTCGAAGAGGACGAGGACGGCGAAGACGAGGGGGATGACGCGCTCGACGATGATAATGACGATGAGGACGAGGACCTCGTCGTCTTTACCGCGCGCGAAGCCGCCGGCGCGCTCGCGACCATCGTCGGATTCGTCAAACCCTATCTGACGAACTACAAGCGGATGCTGTCATACGTGGCGTTCGGCGTCTTCGTGGAGACGCTGTTCAACGTCATCATGCCGCTCAGCCTCAAGTTCCTGATCGACGAGGCGCTCGGGGAGGAGGATTTCCAGGCGCTGTACAAGATCCTCGGCGTGCTTGCGGTCGCCGGCATCTTCACCTCGATCGTTGCCGTCTGGTACGAGCGCTGGGATGCGCGGCTCGCCGCCTGCATCATCTCCGACGTCCGCAAGCGGCTGTTCGAGCACGTCCAGGACCTGCCGGCGGGTTATTTCGGCCGCACCAGGCGCGGCGAGATCCTGTCGCGCTTTTCGGTCGATCTCTCGGCCTTTGAAGGCTCGGTCAAGACCTTTGCCAACAGTGCCGCGCTGCCGTTCCTGGAACTGGTCGCGGGCATCATCCTGATGCTGTTCCTGAACTGGCAGCTCGCCGTCGTCGCGCTGCTGGTGTTTCCGATCACGCTGATCGGCCCGCGGATCCTGACGTCCAAGGCGGTGCAGGCCAACTACGAGCAGAAGCTCAACGAGTCGGCGCTGCTCGGCATGGTGCAGGAGAACGTGGCCGCCCAGGCCGTGATCAAGGCGTTCAGCCTGCAACGCAAGATGTTCGGCTTCTTCAGCTTGCGCAATGACGAGACCCGCAACAAGATCGCCTCGGCGGCGTTCCTCTCGACCATGGTAGAGCGGACGGTCACCATCTCGGTGCTCCTCCTGCACCTCGTGGTGCTCGCGATCGGCGCGTATCTCGCGACCAAGGGCCAGATCACGATCGGCACCTTCGTCACCTTCGAGAGCGCGTTCTGGGAGGTTTCCTACAACATCGCTCATGTGATGCATTTCATCCCGGTGTCGATCTCCTCGGCCGCCGCGATTCGCCACATCCAGGAACTGCTCGACGAGCCGACCCGCGGCGCCGATCGCCCCGGCGCGCCCGATCTGCCGCGTATCACCAACGACATCACTTTCGATCACGTCACCTTCCGGTATGAGGGCAGCCAGACGCCGGTGCTGGACAATCTCAGCCTCAAGCTCAATGCCGGCAAGCGCATCGCGATCGTCGGTCCGAGCGGCTCCGGCAAGAGCACGCTGCTCAATCTGATCCTGCGGCTCTACGTGCCCGACGAAGGCCGCGTCACCATCGACGGCGTCGACGTTCGCAAGGTGACGCTGGATTCGCTGCGCCGGAGCATGGCGGTGGTGTTCCAGGAGAACATGCTGTTCAACATGTCGATCCGCGAGAACATCCGGCTCGGCAAGGAGGGGGCGACCGACGCGGAGGTGGAGGAGGCGGCCAAGAAGGCCGAGATCCACCGCTACATCATGAGCCTGCCGCAGCGATACGACACGCCGGTCGGCGAGCGTGGAGACACGCTGTCTGGCGGCCAGCGCCAGCGCATCGCAATCGCGCGCGCAATCATCCGCAACCCGTCGGTGCTGCTGCTGGACGAGGCCACCTCGGCGCTCGACCAGACCACGGAAGCCGCGATCAACCGCACGCTGCTCAAGATCGCCAAGGGCCGCACCATGATCTGGTCGACTCACCGCCTGACCTCGGTGGTCGAGATGGACGAGATCATCGTGATTTCAGGGGGTAGGGCGATCGAGCGCGGCTCCCACGCCGAATTGCTCGCCAAGAACGGTTCCTATCGCAAGCTGTGGAACGACCAGATCCACCAGCCGCATGGCGCGCCGGCTCACGACGACGACAGAAGCGATGACGACGAAGACGATCTCGATGACGAAGAGGACGAGTAGTGACCGGGCTGGGCACTGCAGCTCAGGCTCGGTGATTCCCGGATGCAAATCGTTCGGCGGGAGCGGAGCCGCTGATTCTTGGTTTCCTTAGGTTGGGCGGCATCAACTCCCGCCGACGGATCCACGCTGCCCGGAGATCGCTGGCGCGACCGGGTTTCACGGCAGGCGATTGCCCTGGATCCCCGCCGCACAAGGCGGATTCGGTCATGGCAGCGGAAAAGAGCTTCGGTTTGGCAATAAAAGTATATTTAATCCGGGTATAATGTCGTCGGAGCTGACAGAGCAGGCCCTTCGTTCCGCGATCGGGCTGGCGTGGTGAGGGCACCGAAGACGCTATTTCTGCAGGCGCATGAAGCGCTTTCTGACTGTCGTTTCGCCTTGACTGGACCGATTCTCGCCTATAGAAAGCGCCTCACTTAACGACAGGCGGTGAGCATCGCCAGCGTCGGAACGGGCCACCCGTTGATCCCAAAGGACCAAGTCCACGAGGGATCGTGCAAGACGGGCACCAACCTCGACGAATGCCGCTCAAACGCTGTCGATCATAGCTAGGCAATGCCAGTGCGACTTTAGTTCTCTTGAGCACGTTCTCTTGAGATCGAATTCGGATGCATGACCTCAGTGCGCGGGCCGCGGCTATACGCTGAACGGCTTCGATACTGCGGTCCTCTGTGGCGTCGAAGCGCTTTCCGCTCGCTGATCGAGCGGTTGGCGCAATTTCGCTTTGTGCGGATTGTTCGCATGAGGTGGCCTCGTCGGGCGGGTGGCTCGAAAGAATTTGCGGTTCCGGCAACGGGCCGCGGCAAGACAGCGGACCCGGAAGGGGCCGCGGCAGAACAAAGGGTAAGGCCAGGATGCCGACGATCAACCAGCTGATCGCTCAACCGCGTGAAGTGCAGAAGTCGCGCAAGAAGGTGCCGGCGCTGCAGCAGTCGCCGCAGAAGCGTGGTGTTTGCACTCGCGTCTACACCACGACCCCGAAGAAGCCGAACTCGGCGCTTCGTAAGGTCGCCAAGGTGCGCCTGACCAACGGCTTCGAGGTGATCGGCTACATCCCCGGCGAGGGCCATAACCTCCAGGAGCACTCGGTGGTCATGATCCGCGGCGGCCGCGTCAAGGACTTGCCGGGCGTGCGCTACCACATCCTCCGCGGCGTTCTGGATACCCAGGGCGTCAAGAACCGTAAGCAGCGTCGTTCGAAGTACGGCGCCAAGCGTCCGAAGTAAGCGGGAACCAGGTCCATGTCTCGTCGCCATTCTGCTGAAAAGCGTGAAGTCCTTCCCGATCCGAAGTTCGGGAACATCATCGTCACGAAGTTCATGAACTCGGTGATGTACGCCGGCAAGAAGTCGGTCGCCGAAGGTATCGTCTACGGCGCGTTCGGCATCATCGAAAGCAAGACCAAGCAGAACCCGCTCGGCGTGTTCGAGCAGGCGCTCGAGAACGTCATGCCGACCATCGAAGTGCGCTCCCGCCGCGTCGGCGGCGCGACCTACCAGGTTCCGGTCGAGGTTCGTTCGACCCGCCGTCAGGCCTTGGGCATCCGCTGGCTGATCGCGGCTGCGCGTGAGCGCAACGAGAAGACGATGACCGAGCGGCTCTCGGCGGAGCTCTTGGACGCATCGAATAATCGGGGGAACGCCGTCAAGAAGCGCGAAGACGTGCATCGCATGGCGGAAGCCAACCGCGCCTTCTCGCACTATCGCTGGTAACGGCGACACACTCGGACTCGCAAGGAACGCCCATGCCCCGCCAACATGCCATCGAGGACTACCGTAACTTCGGTATCATGGCGCATATCGACGCCGGCAAGACCACGACGACCGAGCGCATCCTCTATTACACCGGCAAGAGCCACAAGATCGGCGAAGTGCACGAAGGTGCCGCGACGATGGACTGGATGGAGCAGGAGCAGGAGCGTGGCATCACGATCACTTCGGCCGCCACCACCGCGTTCTGGAACGGCAAGCGCCTGAATATCATCGACACGCCTGGCCACGTCGACTTCACCATCGAGGTCGAGCGCAGCTTGCGCGTGCTCGACGGCGCCGTCTGCGTGCTCGACTCGAACCAGGGCGTCGAGCCCCAGACCGAGACCGTCTGGCGCCAGGGCGACAAGTACAAGGTTCCGCGCATCGTCTTCGCCAACAAGATGGACAAGATCGGTGCGGACTTCTTCAAGTGTCTGTCCGACATCGTCGACCGTCTTGGCGCGAAGCCCGTCGCGATCCAGCTTCCGATCGGTGCCGAGAACAACTTCAAGGGTCTCGTCGACCTCGTGAAGATGAAGGGCGTCGTCTGGAACGATGAATCGCTCGGCGCCAAGTTCGACTATGTCGACATTCCGGAAGACCTCGTCGACCAGGCCAAGGAATACCGCGAGAAGATGGTGGAAGCGGCCGTCGAGCTCGACGACGACGCCATGGCCGCCTATCTCGATGGCAAGGAGCCGGACGAGGCGACGCTGAAGCGGCTGATCCGCAAGGCGGTGCTGACTGGCGCGTTCTATCCCGTGCTGTGCGGCTCGGCCTTCAAGAACAAGGGCGTGCAGCCGCTGCTCGACGCCGTCGTCGATTATCTGCCGTCGCCGCTCGACGTGCCTGCGATCAAGGGCACCGATGACAAGGGTAACGAAGTCGTGCGCAAGGCGGACGACAAGGAGCCCCTGGCGCTGCTCGCGTTCAAGATCATGGACGACCCGTTCGTCGGCACCATCACCTTCTGCCGCATCTACTCCGGCATTCTGCAGAGCGGCACCGGCGTCGTGAACTCGACCCGCGAGAAGAAGGAGCGGATCGGGCGCATGCTCTTGATGCATGCGAACAACCGCGAGGACATCAAGGAAGCCTATGCCGGCGACATCGTCGCGCTGGCGGGCCTGAAGGAAGCGCGCACCGGTGACACGCTGTGCGATCCCGACAAGCAGGTGATCCTGGAGAAGATGGAATTCCCCGAGCCGGTCATCGAGATCGCGATCGAGCCGAAGTCCAAGGCCGACCAGGAGAAGCTGGGCGTGGCGCTGGCAAAGCTCGCTGCGGAGGATCCGTCCTTCCGCGTGTCGACCGACCACGAGTCCGGCCAGACCATCCTCAAGGGCATGGGCGAACTCCACCTCGACATCAAGGTCGACATCCTCAAGCGTACCTACAAGGTCGACGCCAATATCGGTGCGCCGCAGGTGGCCTTCCGTGAGCGCGTCACCAAGCGGGTGGAGCACAGCTACACCCACAAGAAGCAGACCGGCGGTACCGGCCAGTTCGCGGCCGTGTCGTTCATCGTCGAGCCGAACGAGCCCGGCAAGGGCTACGAGTTCGAATCGAAGATCGTCGGCGGCGCGGTGCCGAAGGAATACATTCCCGGCGTCGAGAAGGGCCTGGAGAGCGTGCTGTCGTCGGGCGTGGTCGCGGGCTTCCCCGTGGTCGATGTCAAGGTGACGCTCGTCGACGGCAAGTACCACGACGTCGACTCGTCGGCGCTCGCCTTCGAAATCGCTTCGCGCGCCTGCTTCCGCGAAGCGCTGCAGATGGGCAAGTCCGTCCTGCTCGAGCCGATCATGAAGGTCGAAGTGGTGACCCCGGAAGACTACACCGGCTCGGTCATCGGCGATCTGAATTCCCGGCGCGGTCAGATCCAGGGACAGGACATGCGCGGCAACGCCAACGTCATCAACGCGATGGTGCCGCTCATGAACATGTTTGGTTACGTGAACAATCTGCGCTCGATGAGCCAGGGTCGCGCGACCTTCACCATGCAGTTCGACCACTACGCAGAAGCGCCGGCCAACGTGTCGGCAGAAGTCCAGAAGAAGTTTGCCTGATTGTCGTCGGTCTCAAGCTGACGATTGAACGGAGAGTCAAATGGCCAAAGCAAAGTTTGAACGTAACAAGCCGCACTGCAACATCGGCACCATCGGTCACGTCGACCATGGCAAGACGTCGCTGACCGCGGCGATCACCAAGATCCTCGCCGAGACCGGCGGTGCGACGTTCACCGCGTACGACCAGATCGACAAGGCGCCGGAAGAGAAGGCCCGCGGCATCACGATCTCGACCGCGCACGTCGAGTACGAGACGCAGAATCGCCACTACGCCCACGTCGACTGCCCCGGCCACGCCGACTACGTGAAGAACATGATCACCGGCGCCGCCCAGATGGACGGTGCGATCCTGGTCGTGTCCGCTGCTGACGGCCCGATGCCGCAGACCCGCGAGCACATCCTGCTCGCCCGCCAGGTCGGCGTTCCCGCGCTCGTCGTGTTCCTCAACAAGTGCGACATGGTCGACGATCCGGAGCTGCTCGAGCTCGTCGAGCTCGAAGTCCGCGAACTGCTCTCGAAGTACGAGTTCCCCGGCGACAAGATCCCGATCATCAAGGGTTCGGCGCTCGCCGCTCTCGAAGACTCCGACAAGAAGCTCGGCCACGACGCCATCCTCGAGCTGATGCGCAACGTCGATGAGTACATCCCGCAGCCGGAGCGTCCGATCGACCAGCCGTTCCTGATGCCGGTTGAAGACGTGTTCTCGATCTCGGGCCGCGGCACCGTGGTGACCGGCCGTGTCGAGCGCGGCGTCGTCAAGGTCGGCGAGGAAATCGAGATCGTCGGTCTCCGCGCCACCCAGAAGACCACCGTCACCGGCGTTGAAATGTTCCGCAAGCTGCTCGATCAGGGCCAGGCCGGCGACAACATCGGCGCGCTGCTCCGCGGCACCAAGCGCGAGGACGTCGAGCGCGGCCAGGTTCTGGCCAAGCCCGGTTCGGTCAAGCCGCACACCAAGTTCAAGGCTGAGGCCTACATCCTCACCAAGGAAGAGGGCGGCCGGCACACTCCGTTCTTCACCAACTACCGTCCGCAGTTCTACTTCCGCACCACCGACGTGACCGGTGTCGTGCACCTGCCGGAAGGCACCGAGATGGTGATGCCGGGCGACAACATCGCGATGGAAGTGCACCTGATCGTGCCGATCGCGATGGAAGAGAAGCTCCGCTTCGCGATCCGCGAAGGTGGCCGCACCGTCGGCGCCGGCGTCGTCGCCTCGATCATCGAGTAACAAGCGAATAGGGAATGGTGAGTGGCGAATAGGGGATTCTATTCGCTACTCGCTACTCGCCACTCTACTCAAAGAAAGCACGGCAATGAACGGCCAAAACATTCGTATCCGTCTCAAGGCGTTCGACCATCGTATCCTCGATACGTCGACCCGTGAGATCGTGAACACGGCGAAGCGCACCGGCGCGCAGGTCCGCGGACCCATTCCGCTGCCGACGCGCATCGAGAAGTTCACCGTCAACCGTTCGCCCCACGTCGACAAGAAGAGCCGCGAGCAGTTCGAGATGCGCACGCACAAGCGCCTGCTCGACATCGTCGATCCGACCCCGCAGACCGTCGATGCTTTGATGAAGCTCGACCTGGCCGCCGGTGTCGACGTCGAGATCAAGCTCTGAGCAAGACCCCGAGGAGTGGGCATCGGTTCTCGGACCGGGACTTGCTCACTACGAAGATTAGCTAGTCCGCAAGGACAGAAAGAACAGGAAGCAAGCCGATGCGCTCCGGAGTGATCGCACAAAAGGTCGGGATGACGCGGGTCTTCACGGAGGCCGGCGAACATATCCCCGTGACCGTGCTGAAGCTCGGCAATTGCCAGGTCGTAGGCCACCGCACCGAAGAGAAGAACGGTTACGTCGCGCTCCAGCTCGGTTCTGGCAGCCGCAAGACCGTTTACATGCCGAAGGCCGAGCGCGGCCAGTTCGCGGTCGCCAAGGTCGAGCCGAAGCGCCGGGTCGAGGAGTTCCGGGTCAGCGCAGATGCGATGATCCCGGTCGGCGCCGAGATCCAGGCGGATCACTTCGTCGTCGGCCAGTTCGTCGACGTCACCGGCACCTCGGTCGGTAAGGGCTTCGCCGGCGGCATGAAGCGCTGGAACTTCGGCGGTCTGCGTGCCACGCACGGTGTGTCGATCTCGCACCGCTCGATCGGTTCGACCGGTGGCCGTCAGGACCCCGGCAAGACCTGGAAGAACAAGAAGATGCCCGGCCACATGGGTGTCGACCGCATCACCACGCTCAACCTTCGCGTCGTCCAGACCGATGTCGAGCGCGGCTTGATCCTCGTCGAAGGCGCCGTTCCCGGCTCCAAGGGCGGTTGGATCCGCGTGCGCGACGCCGTCAAGAAGCCGCTGCCGAAGGAAGCTCCGAAGCCCGGCAAGTTCAAGGTTGCTGGCGACGCGGAAGCCGCTCCGGCTGCGCAGGAGGCGTGAGATGGAATTGAAGGTCACCACCCTCGAAGGTAAGGAAGCCGGCTCGGTCCAGCTCTCCGACGCCATTTTCGGCCTCGAGCCGCGTGAGGACATCATCGGGCGCTGCGTGCAGTGGCAGCTCAATAAGCGCCAGGCCGGCACGCACAAGGCCAAGGGTCGCGCCGAGATCTGGCGCACCGGCAAGAAGATGTACAAGCAGAAGGGTACCGGTGGTGCTCGTCACGGCTCGGCCCGCGTGCCGCAGTTCCGCGGCGGCGGGCGTGCCTTCGGTCCGGTGGTGCGTTCGCACGCTACCGACCTGCCGAAGAAGGTTCGTGCGCTCGCCCTCAAGCATGCGCTCTCGGCCAAGGCCAAGGACGGCGACCTCGTCGTGATCGAGGAGGCCGCGCTGGAAGCCGCCAAGACCAAGGCGCTGCTCGGTCACTTCTCGGGCCTCGGGCTCACCAACGCGCTGATCATCGACGGCGCCGAGCTCAACAACGGTTTTGCCGCTGCGGCCCGCAACATCCCGAACATGGACGTGCTGCCGATCCAGGGCATCAACGTCTATGACATCCTGCGCCGTCAGAAGCTTGTTCTGACCAAGGCCGCCATCGATGCGCTGGAGGCGCGCTTCAAATGACGAAGAACATCGAGCCTCGCCACTACGACGTGATCCTGTCGCCGGTCGTGACCGAGAAGGCGACGATCGCCTCGGAGCACAACAAGGTGCTGTTCAAGGTGGCCGCAAAGGCGACCAAGCCGCAGATCAAGGAAGCGATCGAGAAGCTGTTCGACGTCAAGGTCAAGAGCGTCAACACGCTGGTCCGCAAGGGCAAGACGAAGATTTTCCGCGGCAATCTCGGCTCGCAGTCGAACTCCAAGCGCGCGATCGTGACCCTCGAAGAGGGTCACCGGATCGACGTGACCACCGGTCTGTAAGGTCGTACGACGATGGCACTGAAGACATTCAATCCCACGACGCCCGGCCAGCGCCAGCTGGTCATGGTCGATCGTTCGGCCCTGTACAAGGGCAAGCCGGTCAAGGCGCTCACCGAGGGCAAGAAGTCCTCGGGCGGCCGCAACAACACCGGTCGCATCACCGTGCGTTTCCGCGGTGGCGGTCACAAGCAGACGCTGCGTACCGTCGACTTCAAGCGCGAGAAGGTCGACGTTCCCGCGACCGTCGAGCGGTTGGAGTACGATCCGAACCGCACCGGCTTCATCGCTCTGATCAAGTATCAGGACGGCGAGCAGGCCTACATCCTGGCGCCGCAGCGCCTGGCCGTGGGTGACACGATCGTCGCCGGCAACTACGTCGACGTGAAGCCGGGCAACGTCATGCCGCTCGGCAACATGCCGGTCGGCACGATCATCCACAACATCGAGGTCAAGATCGGGAAGGGCGGCCAGCTCGCTCGTTCCGCGGGCACCTATGCCCAGCTCGTCGGCCGCGACCAGGACTACGTCATCATCCGCCTGAATTCGGGCGAGCAGCGCCTGGTTCACGGCCGTTGCCGCGGCACGATCGGCGCGGTGTCGAACCCGGATCACATGAACACCTCGATCGGCAAGGCCGGTCGCAAGCGTTGGATGGGCCGCAGGCCGCACAACCGCGGTGTCGCGATGAACCCGATCGACCATCCGCATGGCGGTGGTGAAGGTCGTACCTCGGGCGGTCGCCACCCGGTCACTCCGTGGGGCAAGCCGACCAAGGGCAAGAAGACCCGCACCAACAAGTCGACCAACAAATTCATTCTCCTAAGCCGCCACAAGCGGAAGAAGTAAGGAACGCCGGACATGGTTCGTTCAGTCTGGAAAGGCCCGTTCGTCGAGGGTTCTCTGCTCAAGAAGGCAGATGCCGCGCGCGCGTCCGGCCGTCACGACGTCATCAAGATCTGGAGCCGTCGCTCGACGATCCTGCCGCAGTTCGTCGGCCTGACCTTCGGAGTCTACAACGGTCAGAAGCACGTGCCGGTGGCCGTCAACGAGGAAATGGTCGGTCACAAGTTCGGCGAGTTCTCGCCGACCCGGACCTTCCATGGCCACTCCGGCGACAAGAAAGCCAAGAAGGCTTGAGGATTACACGATGAGCAAACCTAAGCGCGAACGGAGCCTCGCCGAGAACGAGGCCAAGGCGGTCGCCCGGATGCTGCGGGTGAGCCCGCAGAAGCTCAACCTGGTCGCCCAGCTCATTCGCGGCCGGAAGGCGTCTGCCGCGCTCGCCGATCTGCAGTTTTCGCGCAAGCGGATCGCGGTCGATGTCAAGAAGTGCCTGGAATCGGCTATCGCCAACGCCGAGAACAACCATGACCTCGACGTCGACGATCTCGTCGTGGCGCAGGCCTTTGTCGGCAACGGCCTCGTGATGAAGCGCTTTGCCGCCCGCGGCCGCGGCCGCTCGGGTCGCGTCTACAAACCATTTTCGCAGCTGACGATCATCGTTCGTCAGGTCGAAGCCGAAGCAGCCGCTTAAGGGCGCAGGAGAACACGATGGGTCAAAAGATCAATCCGATCGGTCTGCGTCTCGGCATCAACCGGACCTGGGATTCCCGCTGGTTCGCCGGCAAGCAGGAATACGGCAAGCTGCTGCACGAGGACGTCAAGATCCGCGAGATCCTGCACAAGGAGCTGAAGCAGGCGGCCGTTGCCCGCATCGTGATCGAGCGTCCGCACAAGAAGTGCCGCGTCACCATCCACTCGGCCCGTCCGGGCGTGGTGATCGGCAAGAAGGGCGCTGACATCGACAAGCTGCGCAAGAAGGTCGCAGACATCACCTCGTCCGACGTCGTCATCAACATCGTCGAGATCCGCAAGCCGGAGCTCGATGCGACGCTGGTGGCCGAGTCGATCGCTCAGCAGCTGGAGCGCCGCGTGGCGTTCCGCCGCGCCATGAAGCGCGCCGTGCAGTCGGCGATGCGCCTCGGCGCGGAGGGCATCCGCATCAACTGCTCGGGACGTCTGGGCGGTGCGGAAATCGCGCGCATGGAGTGGTACCGTGAAGGTCGCGTGCCGCTGCATACGCTGCGTGCCGACATCGACTACGGCGTTGCGACCGCGTTCACGACCTTCGGCACCTGCGGCGTCAAGGTCTGGATCTTCAAGGGCGAGATCCTAGAGCACGATCCGATGGCCCAGGACAAGAGAATGGCCGAAGGCGAGACGGGTGGCAGTGGTGACCGTGGCCGTCAGCGCCGCGACACGGCTGCAGCCTAAAGCCGCACAGGAATTTGAGGGCTTAAAGCCATGATGCAACCTAAGAAAACGAAGTTCCGGAAAGCGCACAAGGGCCGCATCCACGGCGTTGCGTCTTCGGGCGCGACGTTGGCGTTCGGCCAGTTCGGCCTCAAGGCGACCGAGCCTGAGCGTGTTACCGCGCGCCAGATCGAAGCCGCCCGCCGCGCGCTGACCCGTCACATGAAGCGCGCCGGCCGCGTCTGGATCCGCGTGTTCCCCGACGTTCCGGTGTCCAAGAAGCCGGCCGAAGTCCGCATGGGCTCCGGCAAGGGTTCGCCGGAATTGTGGGTCGCGCGCGTCAAGCCGGGCCGGGTGCTGTTCGAGATCGACGGCGTCAACACCCAGACCGCGCGTGAGGCGCTGACCCTGGCGGCAGCCAAGCTGCCGATCAAGACGCGCTTCGTCGAGCGCATTGCGGAGTAATGGCCATGGCCCAGATGAAGATCGAAGACATCCGCGCGATGAGCCCCGACCAGCAGGATGACGCCATCCTGAATCTGAAGAAGGAGCGCTTCAACCTGCGCTTCCAGCGCGCCACCGGGCAGCTCGAGAACACCTCGCGCCTGCGCGAGGCTCGCCGTGACATCGCCCGGATCAAGACCGTCGCCGCGCAGACGCGCGCCAAGAAGAAGTAAGAGGCTTACGAAGATGCCGAAACGTACTTTGCAGGGCGTGGTCGTCAGCGACAAGCAAGCCAAGACCATCGTGGTGCGGGTCGATCGCCGCTTCACGCACCCGATCTACAAGAAGACCATCCGCCGGTCGAAGAACTACCACGCGCACGACGAGAGCAACGAGTTCAAGCCGGGCGACATGGTGTGGATCGAGGAAACGAAGCCGATTTCGAAGTTGAAGCGCTGGGTCGTGATCCGGGGCGAACACAAGAAAAGCGCCTGATCTGTTGGCTCTAGCCGACTGACTTCAGGGAAATGTTGAGCGCCGGCTGGGCTGGCGCAAAGAGAAAGAGGACGAGGTGCATCAATGATTCAGATGCAGACCAACCTCGACGTGGCCGACAATTCTGGCGCACGCCGTGTCATGTGTATCAAGGTGCTCGGAGGCTCCAAGCGCCGCTACGCCACGATCGGCGACATCATCGTCGTGTCGATCAAGGAAGCGATTCCGCGTGGCAAGGTGAAGAAGGGCGACGTGATGAAGGCCGTCGTGGTGCGCGTCCGCAAGGACATCCGCCGCGCCGACGGTTCGGTCATCCGCTTCGACCGCAACGCCGCCGTGCTGATCAACAACCAGTCCGAGCCGGTCGGCACCCGTATCTTCGGGCCCGTGCCGCGCGAGCTGCGCGCCAAGAACCACATGAAGATCATCTCGCTCGCGCCGGAGGTGCTGTGATGGCTGCGAAGATCCGCAAGGGCGACAAGGTCGTCGTGCTGACCGGCCGCGACAAGGGCCGCACCGGCGAGGTGTTCGAGGTGCGTCCCGACGCCGGTACCGCGCTCGTGCGCGGCATCAACGTGGTCAAGCGTCACCAGAAGCAGACGCAGGCCCAGGAGGGCGGCATCATCTCGAAAGAGGCGCCGATCCAACTGTCCAACATCGCGTATGTCGGCAAGGACGGAAAGCCGACCCGCATCGGATTCAAGATTCTGGCGGACGGCAAGAAGGTCCGCATCGCCAAGAGCTCGGGAGCTGAGATCGATGGCTGAGGCCGCTTACACGCCGCGCCTGCGCGCGGAATATGATGCGAAGATCCGCACGGCTCTGACCGAGAAGTTCGGTTACGAGAACGTCATGCAGGTTCCGCGCCTGGACAAGGTCGTGCTGAACATGGGCGTTGGCGATTCCGTCAACGACCGCAAGAAGGCCGAGACCGCCGCTGCCGAGCTGACCCAGGTCGCCGGCCAGAAGGCGATCGTGACCTATTCGCGTATCGCGATCGCGACCTTCAAGTTGCGTGAGAACCAGCCGATCGGCTGCAAGGTCACGCTGCGCAAGGCCCGTATGTACGAGTTCATCGATCGCCTGGTGACGGTCGCACTGCCGCGCGTCCGCGACTTCCGCGGCCTGAACCCGAAGAGCTTCGACGGCCGCGGCAACTACTCGCTCGGCATCAAGGAACACATCATTTTCCCCGAGATCGACTTCGACAAGGTCACGGAAGCCCGCGGTATGGACATCACCGTCTGCACCACGGCCAAGACCGACGAAGAGGCGAGGGCCTTGTTGACCGCTTTCAATTTCCCGTTCCGGCAGTGAGACGCTGACCTAGAGCCTCTCAAACGCGGATACCCAGGAGCCAAGCATGGCAAAGAAGAGTTCAGTCGAGAAGAACAACAGGCGCAAGCGGATGGTGAAGAACGCCGCCGCCAAGCGCGAGCAGTTGAAGGCGATCATCGCCGACAAGGCGCTGCCGATGGAGGAGCGGTTCGCCGCGACCCTGAAGCTGGCGGAAATGCCGCGCAATTCGTCGGCGACCCGCATCCGCCTGCGCTGCGAGCTGTCGGGCCGCCCGCGCTCGAACTACCGCAAGAACAAGCTGTCCCGTATCGCGCTGCGCGACCTTGGCTCCAGGGGCCTGGTCCCGGGCCTCGTGAAGTCCAGCTGGTAAGGAGGGTCGTTTAGATGTCAACGCACGATCCAATCAGCGATCTGATCACCCGTATCCGCAACGCGCAGATGCGTTCGAAGACCAAGGTCTCCACGCCGGGTTCGAAGATGCGCGAGAACGTGCTCGAGGTTCTGAAGACCGAGGGCTACATCCGCGGTTACGCCACGCTCGAGCATTCCTCGGGCCGCAGCGAGATCGAGATCGAGCTGAAGTATTTCGACGGCGAGCCCGTCATCCGCGAGATTGAGCGCGTTTCCAAGCCCGGGCGTCGCGTCTACGCCTCGGTGAAGAACCTGCCGCGGGTGAACAACGGACTCGGGATTTCGGTGTTGTCGACGCCGAAGGGGATCATGGCCGACCACAGCGCGCGCGACGCGAATGTGGGCGGTGAAGTCCTCTTCACGGTGTTCTGAGAAGGATTTTCGATCCATGTCACGTGTTGGCAAAAAGCCTGTGACGGTGCCGTCGGGCGTTACCGCGACCGTCGACGGCCAGACCGTCAAGATGAAGGGGCCGAAGGGTCAGCTTCAGTTCATCGTCCATGACGACGTCGAGGTGAAGCTCGAGAACGGTCAGGTCAAGGTCAAGCCGCGGACCGAGACCAACCGCGCGCGGGCGCTGTACGGTACCGCTCGCGCCCAGGTCGCGAATCTGGTCGAAGGCGTCACCAAGGGCTTCGAGAAGAAGCTCGAGATCACCGGCGTCGGCTATCGCGCCGCGATGCAGGGCAAGAACCTGCAGCTCGCGCTCGGCTACAGCCACGACGTGATCTATCCGATCCCCGAGGGGATCACGATCACGGTGCCGAAGCCGACCGAGATCACGGTGGCGGGCAGCGACGTCCAGCGCGTCGGCCAGGTCGCCGCCGAGATCCGCTCCTATCGTCCGCCGGAGCCCTACAAGGGCAAGGGCGTGAAGTATGTGGGCGAATTCATCTTCCGCAAGGAAGGCAAGAAGAAGTAACGGAGCCGGTCATGTCGAAAGCCAAGGTTACGAATGCCCGGCGCAAGCGGAGTGTGCGGCTGAAGCTGCGCCGTTCCGCCGGCGGCCGTCCGCGCCTGTCAGTGTTCCGCTCGTCCAAGCATATCTACGCCCAGGTCATTGACGACCTGAAGGGCGAGACGCTGGCCTCCGCTTCTTCGCTCGAGAAGTCGATGCGCGACGGCGGCAAGACCGGCGCCGACATCGATGCGGCGAAGGCGGTCGGCAAGTTGCTGGCCGAGCGCGCGGCCGAGAAGGGCGTCAAGGAAGTCGTGTTCGATCGCGGCAGCTATCTCTACCACGGGCGCGTCAAGGCTCTGGCCGACGCGGCGCGTGAGAGTGGGCTGAGCTTCTAACAGAATTTGAGGATTGGGGCGCAAGCCTCTGAAGGATTGGAAAAACCATGGCAGCTGAACGCGAACAACGTGGTGGACGCGATCAACGCGGCGGCGGGCGTGAACGCAGGGAGCGCGAGGAGCGCGACAGCGAGTTCGTCGACAAGCTCGTCCACATCAACCGCGTGGCCAAGGTCGTCAAGGGCGGCAAGCGCTTCGGTTTCGCAGCGCTGGTCGTGATCGGCGACCAGAAGGGTCGTGCCGGCTTCGGTCACGGCAAGGCGCGCGAAGTGCCCGAGGCGATCCGCAAGGCGACCGAGTCCGCCAAGCGCAACCTGACGCGCGTCTCGCTGCGCGAGGGCCGCACGCTCCATCACGACATCGCCGGCCGTCATGGCGCGGGCCGTGTCTACCTGCGTGCAGCTCCGGCCGGCACCGGCATCATCGCCGGCGGTCCGATGCGCGCCGTGTTCGAAACGCTCGGCGTCCAGGACGTTGTGGCGAAGTCGATCGGCTCGTCGAACCCGTACAACATGGTGCGCGCGACCTTTGACGCGCTGAAGCATCAGGATTCGCCGCGCTCGGTCGCTGCCCGTCGCAACATCAAGGTGTCCACCCTCCAGTCCCGCCGTATCGGTGGCGACGCAGAGGCGGCTGCCGACTAACGGAAGCTTTTCGGAGTAGACCACGATGGCCAAGGCCGCAAAGACGATCAAGCTTGAGCAGACCGGCAGCGCGATCCGCCGCCATCACTCGCAGCGTTCGACGCTGATCGGGCTCAAGCTCAACAAGATCGGCCGTATCAGCGAACTGCCGGACACCCCGGCGGTCCGCGGCATGATCGAGAAGGTTCACCATCTCGTCCGTATCGTCGACGAGAAGTAAGCAAAGGCGCACGATCCCGAAGAGCGGGAAGCGGTTTTCGGTGAAGATCGTGCGCAAGACACAAGGAGAAGGGCGATGAAGCTCAGCGATATCGCCGACAACGCCGGCTCGCGCAAGAAGCGTATGCGCGTCGGCCGCGGCATCGGTTCCGGCAAGGGCAAGCAGTCCGGCCGCGGCGGCAAGGGCCAGACCGCGCGTTCGGGCGTGCGCATCAAGGGTTTCGAAGGCGGCCAGATGCCGATGCATCGCCGTCTGCCCAAGCGCGGCTTCAACAACATCTTCCGCATCGAGTTCGCCGAGATCAATCTCGACCGGCTCCAGGAAGCGGTCGATGCCAAGAAGATCGACGCCGGCAGCGTCGTGAACGTCGAGGCCCTGGTGAAGGGCGGCGTGCTGCGCCGCGCCAAGGGCGGCCTGCGGCTGCTCGGCCGCGGCGAGCTCAAGTCCAAGCTCAACATCGAAGTGCATGGCGCCACCAAGACCGCAATCGCGGCGGTCGAGAAGGCCGGCGGCTCGGTGAAGATCCTCGCCCCTGCCAAGGAAGAAGGCGAGGCGGCGTAACAACTGCGTCATTGGCCCGCGGCTCGCGGGCCTTTACGCATGCGGGACGTGGACTTATCGAAGCCGAGCCCCAGATAATGTCCGGCGTCCGCTAAAGTAGCCCGGCCGCGGGCATGACGGCGCAACAGGCGGCGGGAGAAAGTCCAAGATGGTCTCTGCAGCGGAACAACTGGCAGCCAATCTCAATTTCGGCGCGTTTGCCAAGGCCGACGAACTGAAGAAGCGCATCTGGTTCACCCTGGGTGCGCTGCTCGTTTATCGGCTCGGGACCTACATCCCGCTGCCCGGCATTGATCCGAACATCTGGGAGCAGGTGTTCCGCTCGCAGGCGGGCGGCATCCTCGGCATGTTCAACATGTTCGCCGGCGGCGGCATCCACCGCATGGCGATCTTTGCGCTGAACATCATGCCGTACATCTCGGCCTCGATCATCATCCAGCTCCTCACCACCGTCTCGCCGCAGCTCGAGGCGCTGAAGAAGGAAGGCGAGGCAGGCCGCAAGACGCTGAATCAGTACACCCGCTATCTGACGGTCATCCTGGCCGCATTCCAGTCCTACGGGATCGCGGTAGGTCTCGAAGGCGCCGGCAACGTCGTCAGCGAGCCCGGAATGTTCTTCCGCCTGTCCACGGCGATCACGCTGACCGGCGGCACCATGTTCCTGATGTGGCTGGGCGAGCAGATCACCTCGCGTGGCATCGGCAACGGCATCTCGCTGATCATTCTCGCCGGCATCGTCGCCGAGTTGCCCGCGGCGCTCGCCAGCATGCTCGAGCTCGGCCGTCAGGGTGCGATGTCGACCGGCCTGATCCTGGTCGTCATCATCATGGCCGTCGCCGTGATCGCCTTCATCGTGTTCATGGAGCGCGCGCAGCGCCGCCTCCTGATCCAGTATCCGAAGCGCCAGGTCGGCAACAAGATGTTCGAGGGCCAGTCCTCGCATCTGCCGCTCAAGCTCAACACCTCGGGCGTGATCCCGCCGATCTTCGCGTCCTCGCTGCTCTTGCTGCCGACCACGGTGGCGAACTTCAATGCGGGCAGCGGGCCGGAATGGTTCCAGTGGATCAACACCCAGCTCGGCCATGGCCGCCCGCTGTTCCTGATCATGTATCTGGCGCTGATCGTGTTCTTCGCCTTCTTCTACACCGCGATCGTGTTCAACCCGACCGAGACCGCGGACAATCTGAAGAAGCATGGCGGCTTCATCCCGGGCATCCGTCCTGGCGAGCGCACCGCCGAATATATCGACTACGTGCTGTCGCGCATTACCGTGCTCGGCGCGATTTATCTGGCGATCGTCTGCCTGATTCCCGAGATCCTGATCTCCTACGCGTCGGTGCCGTTCTATTTCGGCGGCACCTCGCTGCTGATCGTCGTCAGTGTCACCATGGATACGGTGGCGCAGGTCCAGGGCTATCTTCTGGCCCATCAGTATGAAGGCCTGATCCGGAAGTCCAAGCTGCGCGGCCGCCGTAGATGAACCGGGAGCTCGCGCGCCGAATCGCTTTCACGATCGGCGCGCTTCTCCTCTTCAGGCTGGGCACGCAGATCCCGATTGCGGGGCTGGATGTTTCGCGCCTCTCGTCGCTACCCGATTTCAACGGCCGCCTTTCGCTGTTTTCGCTCGGCCTCATTCCCTATCTGACTGCGGCGATCTTTGTCCGGTTGCTGTCGTCGGTGTGGCGCGGCCTGAGTTCGCTCGAGCGGTCGGGCGAGGACGGCCGACGCAAGGTGGCCCGCGCTACGCTCGGACTCACGCTGGCTCTTGCCGCCTTTCAGGCTTACGGCATCTCCTCCGCGCTGATCTCCATTCCGCAGCTCGTCAGGGATCCCGACGGCTGGTTCGTGATGACGGCCACGGCCTCGATGATTGGCGGCGTTTTTGTGCTGGTGTGGCTGAGCGAACAGATCACCCGCTACGGCATTGGCAACGGTCTGGCGCTGATTTTGAGTGTCGGCATGCTCGCTTCCTTGCCGCGAGACGTCGCCGGCATCGCAGATGTTGTGCGGAGCGGGACGATCTCCGGCAATCTCGTGGTCTTCCACGCCGTGTTCTGGGTCGCGACCATCGCTGTGATCGTGCTTGTCGAAGGCGCACGGCGAAATGTTCGGGTCGAGTTCGGCGCGCTCAATGTCGGCGCGCGGCAACTGCCGGTGCGCGAAGCTGTGCTGCCGATCAAGCTCAACAGCGCGGGGTTCCTGATTCCCCCGCGGGTCACTTCAAATTCCTCCGGGTGTGGTCAGTCAAATTCCTCCACCCGCGAGGCAGGACAAGGGACTGTTAGTTTGAGTTTGTTTCCCGGGCAAGAGCTTCAGCGGCTTCTTTGAGCCGATAGCTGCGTCCGTCGAACTCAAGCAGATGGCAATGATGCATAAGGCCCCCGTGGGTCGGTCAAAATCCCCCGGGTATGGTCACTTGAAACTCCCCCACCTGATGATCGCCGTCAGCGCCGCTGAACAGCAGTAGCCGGTCAGGCAGGACGTTTATGTTCGACCCCTTTAGCCAGCAAGGGGCCGGGGAGTTGAACGTCTTGAAGCGACATCTGCAAAGCACCGTACTTACATTACTTGATCGCAACACCAGCCAGCGCGAGATTCACCGGCTGACGGGTGTCGATCGCAAGACGATCCGGCGTTATCAGGCGCTGCGGGCCGGTGCGGAGGCAAATTCCCCCGGGGAAGTGACCACCGGCTCGGTGAGCGCGGACGGCCAAATTCCTCCACCCCGACCACCGGCTTTTGGGACATCGGAAGCGACGGTCACCAGCAGCCTGGCCCGTTCGGCTTGCGAAGCGCATCGGACGTGGATCGAAGAACAGGTCCGGCTGAAGCGGAACGCGCAGGCGATTTACCAGGACCTGGTTGATCAATTTGGCTTTCCGTCCAGCTACCAGAGTGTCAAGCGGTTTGTGCGCCGGTTGCGGCACGCTGATCCTGAGCAGTTTGATCGTCTTGAGTTCCTCCCCGGCGAGGAAGCTCAGGTCGACTATGGCGAGGGCGCGCCGACGGTTGATCCGAAGCCCCGCGGGTCACTTCAAATTCCTCCGGGTGTGGTCAGTCAAATTCCTCCACCCGCGAGGCAGGACAAGGGACTGTTAGTTTGAGTTTGTTTCCCGGGCAAGAGCTTCAGCGGCTTCTTTGAGCCGATAGCTGCGTCCGTCGAACTCAAGCAGATGGCAATGATGCATAAGGCGATCGAGGATCGTCGTGCTCATAGTGTTGTCCCCAAGGTATGCCCCCCAATCCTGCACGACGCGATTGGAGGTGACGATGACGCTGCGGCGCAGTTTGTAACGCTGATGGATCAGGGTCTGCAGCAAAGTGCCGGCGTCGTCGGGGATGGCGCGTGCGAGGAATAGATCGTCCAGCACGAGGAGATCGCAGTCGATGATGGTTCGCAGCCGGACCTCGCGTTGTGCCGGAGAGTTCAGGGCGTAGCGGTGGAAGAAGTCGTCGGTCTCAAGATACTGGACCTTGTGGCTTTGCAGGATCGCCTGATAGGCAATCGCCTTGGCGATGTGCGACTTCCCGGTGCCAGGTTTGCCAACAAGCAGAGCGTTCTCGCCAGCGGCAATGAACGCCAGGGTGTGGAGCTGGAAGCAGGTCTGACGTGGCAGTTTGGGATTGAAGGACCAGTCGAACTCGGCGAGCGTCAGCTTTTCGTCGAGCCCGGATTGCTGGTATCGCCGCTCGATAAGACGGGACTGACGACGGTCCAGTTCATCCTGCAGGATAAGGGAGAAGGTCTCGAGGAAGGGCTGGTTGGCGCCCTGCGCCTGGAGCACGCGCGTCTGCAGCGTGTCGCGGACACCCGACAGGCGCAGCTGTCGTAGGCAACGCTCAATTTCCGGCATGGTCATCATGTGGCTAGGTCTCCAGTTTAAGGTGAGAAGGTGCAGCGGGAGCGCTCGTGGCGCCGGAGTTGGCCGGGGTTGCGCAGGCGACACGAGCGCGGATTGCCGTGGCGTGATCGTCGTGAGCCTCGGCCTGCCGACCATTGTCGTCGGCGTCGCGCCGCACAGCGCGGCTGAAGAGGTCGCCGTATTCCGCGGGGGTACGGATCAGCGGATGATCCTGGGTGAGCGGCGATGCCGGCTGTGGCGTCACTCCAACCTGCTCGATCGCCTGTTCGAACAACCGCTCGACGGTCGCACGCACGTGCTTGTAGCGGTAGATGCGGTTGTCGATGGCGTGCGCGCAGGCCTGCTCGACCAGCCGCGCCGGATACTTCCGGCCCAGCCCGACAATGCCCCACATCGCGCGCTGTCCGGGGCGCCCTTCGGTGTCGAACACCTGCTGGCACAAGGCCCTGGTCTGCGGTCCGATGCGCTCGGCGCTCGCCAGCAGCACGGCGGTTTGCCGCGACGGGTTGAACGGCCGTTCGCTGGTCGGCAGGACGACAGAACCGGGGTGCGCCATCCGGGAATGAACACGCAGCAGCGCACGGGTGTGGCGATCACGGATCTCGATCGTGGTGGTGTAGATGCGCACGACGACCTGGCTGCCGATCGGCGCGGGCCGCGCGGCGTAATAGCTGTTGTCGACGCGTACGGTGGTGTCGTCGCAGACAGTCCGGACGACTTCGGTGAAGATGCGGAAGGGAGCGACAGGCAGCGGCCGCAGGTGCGGCTTCTCTTCCTGGAACATCGCCTCGACCTGACGGCGCGTGCTGCCGTGGATGCGTTTGGAAGCCCAGTTCTCCTCCCAGTGCCTCAAGAACTCGTTTTGCGCCTCCAGCGTCTCGAAGCGCCGTCCGGCCAGCGCAGTGCCCTGGGTATGTTGAATCGCATTCTCGACGCATCCTTTCCGATTTGGATCGGCCACGCGCGCGGGATCGGCGACCACGGCGTAATGAGCCAGCATCGCGCTGTAAATCGGGTTGAGCTGGGGCTCGTACAAATCCGGCTTGAGGACGCCTTCCTTCAGGTTGTCGAGCACGACATAGCTGGGGACCCCGCCAAAATACCGGAACGCCTCTTCGTGGAGCTGCGCCCAGACTTGTTGGCTGGACTTCCAGACTACCCGCCGGAAGCTGCGCCGCGAGTAGCGTAGCGTCATCACGAACAGGCGGGGACGACGGTACCGCCCGCTCTTCGGATCAACCGTCGGCGCGCCCTCGCCATAGTCGACCTGAGCTTCCTCGCCGGGGAGGAACTCAAGACGATCAAACTGCTCAGGATCAGCGTGCCGCAACCGGCGCACAAACCGCTTGACACTCTGGTAGCTGGACGGAAAGCCAAATTGATCAACCAGGTCCTGGTAAATCGCCTGCGCGTTCCGCTTCAGCCGGACCTGTTCTTCGATCCACGTCCGATGCGCTTCGCAAGCCGAACGGGCCAGGCTGCTGGTGACCGTCGCTTCCGATGTCCCAAAAGCCGGTGGTCGGGGTGGAGGAATTTGGCCGTCCGCGCTCACCGAGCCGGTGGTCACTTCCCCGGGGGAATTTGCCTCCGCACCGGCCCGCAGCGCCTGATAACGCCGGATCGTCTTGCGATCGACACCCGTCAGCCGGTGAATCTCGCGCTGGCTGGTGTTGCGATCAAGTAATGTAAGTACGGTGCTTTGCAGATGTCGCTTCAAGACGTTCAACTCCCCGGCCCCTTGCTGGCTAAAGGGGTCGAACATAAACGTCCTGCCTGACCGGCTACTGCTGTTCAGCGGCGCTGACGGCGATCATCAGGTGGGGGAGTTTCAAGTGACCATACCCGGGGGATTTTGACCGACCCACGGGGGAAGAGCGGGCGGTACCGTCGTCCCCGCCTGTTCGTGATGACGCTACGCTACTCGCGGCGCAGCTTCCGGCGGGTAGTCTGGAAGTCCAGCCAACAAGTCTGGGCGCAGCTCCACGAAGAGGCGTTCCGGTATTTTGGCGGGGTCCCCAGCTATGTCGTGCTCGACAACCTGAAGGAAGGCGTCCTCAAGCCGGATTTGTACGAGCCCCAGCTCAACCCGATTTACAGCGCGATGCTGGCTCATTACGCCGTGGTCGCCGATCCCGCGCGCGTGGCCGATCCAAATCGGAAAGGATGCGTCGAGAATGCGATTCAACATACCCAGGGCACTGCGCTGGCCGGACGGCGCTTCGAGACGCTGGAGGCGCAAAACGAGTTCTTGAGGCACTGGGAGGAGAACTGGGCTTCCAAACGCATCCACGGCAGCACGCGCCGTCAGGTCGAGGCGATGTTCCAGGAAGAGAAGCCGCACCTGCGGCCGCTGCCTGTCGCTCCCTTCCGCATCTTCACCGAAGTCGTCCGGACTGTCTGCGACGACACCACCGTACGCGTCGACAACAGCTATTACGCCGCGCGGCCCGCGCCGATCGGCAGCCAGGTCGTCGTGCGCATCTACACCACCACGATCGAGATCCGTGATCGCCACACCCGTGCGCTGCTGCGTGTTCATTCCCGGATGGCGCACCCCGGTTCTGTCGTCCTGCCGACCAGCGAACGGCCGTTCAACCCGTCGCGGCAAACCGCCGTGCTGCTGGCGAGCGCCGAGCGCATCGGACCGCAGACCAGGGCCTTGTGCCAGCAGGTGTTCGACACCGAAGGGCGCCCCGGACAGCGCGCGATGTGGGGCATAGAGCTGGCCCCGCAAATTCGGACAGTAGCTTGAGTGGATTTTCTGCCTGACAGCGGCGAGGATTCTTGCTGCGAATCAGGAGCGAAGATGACGAAGAAGAGCCGCCGGACGCATTCTCCGGCATTCAAGGCGAAGGTTGCTTTGGCTGCGGTCAAAGGCGACAAGACACTGGCGGAGCTGGCGCAACTGTTTGATGTTCATCCGAACCAGATCACGACTGGAAAAACCAGCTCCTGGAAGGCGCCGCCGGCGTGTTTGGGCATGACAAGACATCGGCCGAGACGCCGGTCGATTTGAAGGCGTTACATGCCAAGATCGGCGAGCTGGCGTTGGAAAACGATTTTTTGTCCGGCGCGCTCACCAAGGCGGGCCTGCTGAGCGCAAAGCGATGATCGACCGCGATCATGATCTTTCTATCGTGCGCCAGGCGAAGGTCCTGAAGCTGGCTCGCAGCACGGTCTACTATGAACCTCGGCCAGTTTCGGCCGAGGACCTTGCCTTGATGCGTCGGCTCGATGAGCTGCATCTCGATTATCCCTTCGCGGGAGCGCGTATGCTGCGATCGTTGCTGCGGCGGGAGGGCGTATACGCCGGTCGCCGCCACATCGCGACGCTGATGAAGCGCATGGGGATCGAGGCGGTCTATCGTCGCCCGAACACGAGCAAGCCGGCTCCGGGTCACAAGATCTACCCGTACCTGTTGCGCGGATTGAAGATCGAGCGGCCCGACCATGCGTGGGCAATGGACATCACCTACATTCCGATGCGGCGTGGCTTCGTCTATCTCGCGGCGGTCGTCGATGTGTTCAGCCGACGGGTCCTGGCCCATCGCGTCTCGATCACAATGGAGGCGGCCTTCTGCGTCGAAGCGGTCCAGGAGGCGTTGGCGAAGCACGGCAGGCCCGAGATTTTCAACACGGATCAGGGCAGCCAGTTCACCAGCCTCGAGTTCACCGATGTGCTGCTGGACGCGAAGATCGCCATCAGCATGGACGGCAAGGGCGCCTGGCGCGACAACGTGTTTGTCGAGCGGCTCTGGCGCACGGTCAAATACGAAGAAGTATATCTCCGCGCCTACGACAGCGTGTCCGAGGCGCGAGCGTCAATTGCCAAGTATCTGGCCTTCTACAATCAGGGACGCCCTCACTCGAGCCTTGACGGGCGCACGCCCGACGAGGCTTACTTCGGCACGCAAGCTATGGTGATGGCCGCATGACCGTCGCCGACGGTTTTGTCGTCGCTCTGGTCGGGCTACGCCCTCCCGACGCAACGACAAAACCGTAAAGCCCCGCGTTCAGCATAACCCGGCAGGAATCCACTTAAATCCAGCGGGGCGCTGTCCAAACAACCGGGGCCAGCTCTTAGGCGCTCTTTACGGTCGCTTCACTCTGAACTTCTGCAGGACTATTGTCGGAGGCATCGCGCACTATGCATTGATGGACCGGTCGATCGAGGAGGCGATCCCGCAGCCTTGAAACAGAAGGCATTGGACTGATACGAGCGGCTCCGCAGTCGGCTCGACGGGCCCATTATGGCCGAGCGCTCCGAGATGCGCATGGCGAGCAGGTGTTCGAGGTCGATGTGCCGCGCAGTGACGGCAGGATCTACACTCGCAGGATGGCCTCAATCTCTTGCGCTGCTCTAAGCAGCGAGCGGTCTTGTCCGCGCGCGGAGATGACCTGAAGGCCAAATGGAAGTCCGCACCGATCCGTTCCGCACGGAATCGAAATCGCGGGCAGGTGGGCATGATTGACAAACGGCGTGAACACCGCGTGGGCGCGCGGACTTGCGGCTTTTCCGCCGATCATGTCCGGGCCGAGCTGCGTGAGCGGCCACGCGACGCATGGCACCGTCGGCGTCAGCAAGAGGTCAACTTCGGTGAAGAAAGCCGCGAAGGCATTCGCGATCGCAGCGCTCGCGAGCAGCGCTCCGGCAACCTCAGCACCCGACCAGGAGAGACCTCGCTCGATCTGCCTGGCGATGTCGGGATCGAAGATGGTGGGATCCTTGCGGAAGGAGTCACCATAGAGCGCCGCGAGACCCGCATGCTGAAGCGGCATGATGGCGTCTTCCGTGGCGCCTGCCGGCCAGACGGGATCGCGTTGCGTGATGCACAAACCTGCCGCGGAAAGGCGGTCGATGGCGGAGGCGAGCCCATTCGCGACGACGTCATCAATCGCGACATCGAGGCCAAGGCGCGGCGAGAACGCGATGCGCCGACCGCCGATGTCTTCGGCCTGCAGCGCAACGACGGAAGAATCCGGATCGCGCGGATCGGCGCCGACCATGGCTTCGAACGCCAGTGCGATATCGGCCGCATCAGCTGCGATCGGCGCGATGACGGAGAGGCCAAAGAAGGGCTCGGCGAAACCTGGCCCATAGGGGATCGCGCCATAGGACGGCTTGAAGCCGGCGACCCCGACATGGGCTGGCGGCCTGCGGCTCGAGCCACCCGCATCGGTGCCGATCGCGAGCGGCACGAGGCCGGCGGCGACGGCCGCGGCCGGGCCGCCCGATGAGCCGCCGGGCGTCAGCGCGGGATCGAGGGGATGCCGCGTTGGCCCATACAGCGGCGAGGTGGTGACGCCCTTGCAGGCGAACTCGGACGTTGCGCCGATGCCGACGACGACCGCTCCGGCCCTGCGCAGGCGCTCGATCGCGATGGCATCGTGCGGTACGATGAAATCGCAGAATAGCCGCGAGCCCTGCGTCACACGCCAGCCGCCGACCCAGATGTTGTCCTTCACGATGACGGGGACGCCGGCGAGCGGCATCGCCTCGCCGGCACGCAGGCGATCGTCGACCGCCGCAGCGTCGGCCAGCGTGCGTGCGGGATCGATCGTGACGACCGCGTTCAACGCCTTGGCGGCCTCGATCCGCGCGAGCGCGGCCTTTGCGGTTTCGATGGCGCTCGTCCGCCCGGCTGCGACATCGGCCGCGATCTCGTGGGCACTATGCGCTGGCATTGTCACGGCCTCCCCAGATCAGCGCCACCGTGCCGCAGAGGGCCAGGCACGCCAAGGCAAAGAAAGCCGCGCCGAGGCCGGCCACACCATCAAGGATTGATACCAGCGCGGGCGCCACCAGCAGGCCGGCATAGGATGCGGTCAGCACCGCGCCGGTGGTTTCGCCGATCCGGTCTTGAGGGGCGAGGCGGGCGATCTCGGCAATGAAGACGCCATTCCAGCCCGACGCCGTCAAGCCGAACAGCGCAGCAATCACGAACTGCCAGGTGCGACTGAGCGATCCGCCGTCGAGGCCGAGCAGCGCGGCGCAGAAGGCCATGCCGAGACCGATGACGATGAGCACCATGCGCGGAGCATCGAGCCGCATCGCCACAAATCCCCAGCCGAGCCGGCCGACGAGGCCGCCGGCTTGCGCGCAGGCGAGCGCCATGCCGGCCTCGATATGGCTGAGGCCGAGTTCGCGGGTGCCGAGCGTGACGAACACCGTGTTGAGCGACACCTGCATCGCACTGAACGGCATCGAGGCCAGCGCCAGCATCGCGATGCGCCGGTCCGCCGTCATCAGCGCCAGCCGCGCGCGGAGATCGAGCGACGGGGGTGGGACGAGCTTGACGGCGTAGGCCGGTCGCAACCATTCAAACAGAACGATCGCCAGCAGCGCGCAGAGGCCCACCACCGCATAGCACCAGGACGGCCCGAACGCGATGGCGATCGTGGGCAGGGCCAGCGAGCCGCAGACAGCGCCAACCTGGTTGCCGGTCTGGCGCACCGAAAACACGAAGGTGCGCCGCTCGGCGGTCACGAGCCGCGCCAGCAGCGCCGCGCTCGCCGGTGTCTCGGGCCCCATCGCAAGGCCAAGGCAGATGCCCGCGGCCAGCAGGGCGGCGGTCGATCCGAGCGCGGCCAGCGCCATGGCGACGACGATGGCCGCCGCGCACAGGCTCGCGATCCGCAGCGAGCCGGCCCGAGCGATGAAGCCGCCGCCCCAGAACGAGGCCGGGATGCCAACGGCGAACACCGCGCAGGAGAACATCGAGAGCTGCCAGACCTCGATATGGGCGCGCGGCGCGACCACGCCAGGCGCGAACAAGGCAAACGCAACGAGGGCCTGCAGCAAGGTCATCGCGCCAAGGGCCGGCAGCAATGCGGGTGCTGGCCGAACGGCTGCGTTTCCGTCTACCATGGCGGCTTGCTCATGGGAGGAACAAGGTGGCAGGCGGCATTTCCATTCACGCGGTCGATGTGGCGAGCGGGCGGCCGGCGCAGGGGCTGCGCGTCGAGATCTGGCGGATCGATCCGGACTCCGCGCGCATCGCCGACGGGCGGCTCGGCGCCAACGGCGTGCTCGATCATGCGGTCGCGCAAGGCGCTGGCGTGACGGCCGGCGAGTACGAGGTGCTGTTTCATCTCGGCGAGTTCTTTGGCGACAGCGACGGCTTCCTGACCGTGACGCCGTTCCGGTTCCGCATCAAGAACGTTGACGAGCATTTTCATCTGCCGTTGAAATTCACGCGCTGGGGCTACTCGCTGTTTCGCGGTGCCTGATCAGTTCGTCAGCCGCCGCGACAGGCCGGTGACGCGCTCCATGATTGCGACCAACGCGATGGTGGCGATGATCAGCACGCCCGAGAGGGCCGCGATGGTGACATCCAGCTTGCCTTCGAGATCCTGCCACATCCGGATCGGCAGCATGTCGGTCGCGGCATCGCGCAGGAACAGCGACACCGGCACGTTGTCGAAGGACGACATGAAGGCGATGAAGGCGCCCGCGATGATGCCGGGCCGGATCAGCGGCAGCACGATGCGGCGGAACGTATAGAGACGGCTTGCCCCCAGCACGGCCGAGCTTTCGAGCAGGGTCGGCTCGAGCTGGGCGAGGGCCGCGACCGTGTTGCGCACGACATAGGGGACGCAGACCACAGTGTGTCCGATCACCAGCGTCAGCGGCGACACCGGCAGGCCGACCAGCGAGAACAGCATCAGGGCGGCAAGGCCGAAGGCGAGCGCCGGCAAGACCAGCGGCGACATGAAGAGGGAATCGAGCAGCCGTGCGGACAGCGTCCGCGACCGCGAGATTGCGAGCGCCGCCGCGACGCCGAGCACGACAGAGAGGCCCGTCGCCCATAACGCCACGATCAGGCTGTTTTTCGCCGCGAAATGCAGCTGCCAGGCATTCCACAATTCGGTGTACCAACGCAGCGAATAGCCCGGCGGCGGGAAGCGCAGCGAGAAGCCGCTGGTGAAGGAGACGATCAGAACGACAAGCGACGGTGCGATGATGATGATCAGCGCGATCACCGCGGTCACGGTCATGACCAGCTCGAAGCTCAGGGCTTCCAGGGTGCGCTTGCGGCCGCTCATCACGCGCCTCCATAGCCGCGCGACAGGCGGCCAAGCGTGGTGAAGACCGAGACGACCGCGAGCACGGCGAGCAGGAAGATGATCGAGATCGCCGCCGCAAACGGCCAGTTCTGGAGCGTGGAGGCTTGCTGATAGAGATACATCGGCATGAACAGCATCTGCCCGCCGCCGACCAGCGACTGGGTGATGAAGGCGGTGATCGCGGCGGCATAGGTCAGTGTGCAGCCGGCGATCACGCCGGGCAATGACAATGGCAGCACGACACGGAAGAAGGTGCGCCAGCTTCCAGCGCCGAGCGAGCAGGAGGCATCGTCGAGATTGGGGTCGATGCGGCCGAGCGCGGTGATCAGCGGCAGCGTCATCAGCGGCATCTGCACCTGCGCCAGCGCGATCACCACGCCGAACTGTGTATAGAGCAGTTTCAATGGGGTATCGATGATCCCGAGCGCTTGCAGTGTCGCATTGATGATGCCCTGGCGGCCCAGGATGACGATCCAGGCGAAGGTGCGGACGACTACGCTGGTCAAAAGCGGCAGCAGCACGATCAGGATGATGATGGTCTGAAGCTTTGGTCCGACTCGTTGATAGAGCCACGCGATGGGAAAGCCGAGCACGAGACAGACGGCAGTTACCTCGGCGCCCAGCAGCAGTGTCGAGCCGAGCACGCCCAGGCTGAATGGATCGGTGAGAAAGTGCAGGTACTGGCCGAGCCCCCAGTGGAGCCCGGCCGTGTCGTTGTGCAGCGAGAGCCAGAACAATTGCAGCAGCGGCGCGACGAAGAAGAGGAGGAAGAACAGCGCCAGCGGCGCTGCCAATCCCATCCCGTAGGATGTCACATCGCGTGATGCCGGTGCTGCACCCATGGCTTAGATCTTGATTTCGCGGTTGAAGCGCTCGATCCAGGCCGAGCGCTGCTCGTTGATCTTCTTCCAGTCCTGGAACACGAACTTCTTCTTCAGCTCGGCCGTGTCCTTGGCCAGCACGCGCGCGATCTCGCCGCCCATCGTGACCTTGGAATTGGTCGGCACGATCAGATAGGGCGGGTTCATCAGCGTGGTCTGCACCTCCGGCGTCAGCGCGGCCTCGATCAGCTTGAAGGCGAGCTCGCGGTTCGGCGAGTTCTTGACAATGTGGATCGTGGTCTTGAAGGCGATGGCGCCTTCCTTGGGCGCCACGAACTCGACCGGCACGCCCCGCGCTTTCAGGATCTGGATGGCGTTGAAGTTGCCGGGCGAGATGTCGATCTGGCCTTGCTGGAACAGGGTCGCGAGTGCGCCGGGATTGGCGGCGACCGCGGCGAGATTGGGCTTGAGCTCCTCCAGCGCCTTGAAGGCGGGATCGACATTGGCTTCCGAGCCGCCGCGCATCTTGGCGATCTCGACCAGCCATCCGGTGCCGAGCGTCGAGTTGAGGTTGGTGATACCGACGCGGCCCTTGAACTCGGGCTTCCAGAGATCGGCCCATGATGTCGGCGGCGTCTTGACGGCTTCCGGATTGTAGGTGAGGCCGACGACCTGAAAGAACGGGGCGGGGCCCATCGGCTCCTGCGCCTCGGCGATCAGGTCCTTGTAATGGGCGCTTTTCTCGACCGGATAGGGCTCGACCAGGTCCTGGCCGATGGCAACGAGTGCAGGGCCGGGATCATGCAGCATGACGTCGATCGGCGGATTGGCCTTGGCGGCGTTGACCTTCGCGATCTGGTCGACCGAGAGCATGGGGTCGAGCACGATTGCGGCGTCCGCGTTGGCCTTGCGGAAGGCCGGCACCAGCACCGCCTTGTGCGCTTCCTCCCAGCTTCCGGTGAATGTCGCAAACACCAGTGGGCGGGCCTGGGCGTAGCTCAAGCCCGGAAACGCCTTCATGGCGCCGAGGGTAAGTGCGGTCGTCATCAGGCTTCGGCGGTTCAGGATCATGTCGAACTCCCTATGGACAAGACTAAAATCTAGAGCGTTGCAGGAAAAGCGTTGGCGAGCGACGGGGCTAGCGGCGCGAGGCGCACCGCAGCACCGTTCTCCAGCGCGCGCGTCTCGCCGATGCGCGCCTGCGAGACCTTGACGCCGGAGCCGTCGGCAGTGGTGACTTCGTGCACGACAGTGGCTCCCAGCGGCAGCGACATGCCGACCACGCCGGCAAAGCCGGTCTCGTCGCCGACGAATTGCAGATGCTCGGGACGGATGCAGACGGTGACGCGGCCACCTTCGCTGAGCGCCCCGCCGGCGGGCCGCGCGATGATCTCCGTGCCGGCGTCGAGGCGTATCTTGGCGGCGGTACGGTCCGCCGAGACCACCACGCCGGGCATGCGGTTGGTCGAACCGACGAAAGTGTTGACGAACAATGTCTGCGGCCGGTCGTAGACGTCGGACGGCGTGCCGAACTGCTCGAGCTTGCCGTGGCTCAGCACGGCGACGCGGTCCGCCATCGACAGCGCCTCTTCCTGGTCGTGAGTGACGATGAGCGTGGTGATGCCGGAGACGCGTTGCAGCCGCTTGACCTCGATCTGCATGTCAAGCCGCAGATTCTTGTCGAGCGCGGCGAAGGGCTCGTCGAGCAGCAGGATCGACGGCTTGATCGCGAGCGCTCGGGCCAGCGCGACCCGCTGCTGCTGGCCGCCGGAGAGTTGCCGCGGCAGCCGCTCGCCCATAGCAGGCAGCTGCACCAGGTCCAGCAGGCGCTGCGCCTCGCGCTGGCGCGTCGCCTTGTCGATGCCGCGGGCGGCGAGGCCGTAGGCGACGTTCTCACTGATCGACAGGTGCGGAAACAGCGCGTAGTTCTGGAACACGATCCCGACGGCGCGGCGGTTCGGTGGCATCGTGTCCACGATGTCGTCGCCGATGATGATCCGTCCTTGCGTCTGCGCGATGAAGCCGGCGATGATACGCAAGAGCGTTGTCTTGCCGCAGCCGGACGGGCCGAGCAGGGCGATGATCTCGCCACCCTTGATGTCGAGATTGATGTTCTCGACTGCAAGCGCGCCACTCGGGTACCGGTGGGTGACCGCGTCGACGACGAGCGATCGGCCGCCTTGCGTTTCAGCCATGGTGTTGCCTTCCGTTGCCCCAGAGGAGAAAGCAAGTCTCATGCCCGCGCCTGTCGCTTTTCGGCGCGCGCTCAGGCATGTTGGCCCGATGACATCGGATCGATCGGTTTGCGACCTCACAACCACGGAGCTTGCCCGCGCAATTGCGAGGCGTGAACTGTCCTCGCGTGAGGCCGTTGAAGCGCATCTTGCGCGGATTGCGAGTCTCGACAGTCAATTGGCGGCGTTCGTGACGGTCGATGTGGACGGTGCTCGCCGTGCCGCGTAGATTTGCGATGCAGCATCGGAGCCGCTCGGTCCGCTGCACGGTGTGCCTATCGGGATCAAAGACCTCACCGACACCGGCGGGCTTAAGACGACTTATGGATCGATGCTGTTTCGCGATCACGTTCCGGCCGAGGACGATCTGGTGGTCGCGCGGCTGCGCCGCGCCGGTGCGATCATCCTGGGCAAGACCAACACGCCGGAGTTCGGCTTCGGCGCGGTCTGCACCAACCGATTGTGCGGGCCGACGCGCAATCCCTACGATTCCGCACTGACCTCCGGCGGATCGTCCGGCGGCTCTGCCGTCGCGGTCGCGGCCGGCATGGTGCCGCTGGCGCATGGCACCGATTTCGGCGGCTCGGTACGCACGCCCGCAAGCTTCTGCGACGTCGCCTCGATCCGGCCGACGCCAGGCCGCATGCCGTCGCCGCGCCGGCCGCTCGGCTGGGACATGCTGGCGACCCACGGTTTCCTGGCTCGCGGTGTCGATGACCTCGCGCTTGCACTGTCGGTGTGCGAGAGAAGCGATGCGCGCGACCCCGTATCGATCGGCCTCGGCAGCGACGATTGGTCGAACGCGGGACGTCCGAGGATCGCCGTCACGCCCGATCTCGGTGTTGCACCGATCGCACGCGACGTTCGCGCGCGCTTCACCACCGCGTGTGAGGCGCTGGCCCGGGTTGCCGACGTCGTGCCGTCGTCGCCCGATTGTAGCGGCGCGGTCGAAACCTTTCGCGTGCTGCGCGCTGCGCACATCGCCAACAGCTATGGCGAGCTGCTGAGGGCCCGGCGTGCGGAACTCACTCCGACGGTAATCTGGAATATCGAGGCCGGCACGAAACTGTCCGCGCAGGACTACCTCAACGCAGAACGACGTCGCACCGCCATCTACCGCAGCTTTCGCGAGCTGTTCACCCGTACCGATTTCCTGATTGCGCCGGCCGCGTCCGTCTTCCCCTGGCCGAACGAGATCAACGATGTCACCGCAATTGACGGGGTGGCATTGTCGACGCCGATCGACTATCTCGCTGTCACCTTCATCGTGTCGCTGGTCGGCTTTCCCGTCCTGACCGTGCCGGTATGGCGAGAACCGAACGAATTGCCCTTCGGCATTCAGGTCGTCGCGCCGCCCGGCGGTGAATCCCGCTTGTTTGCCTTCGGCCGTGTTCTCCAGAACGAATTGGGCTTTTCGCATCGTCGGCCGCCTCTCTGATCAGCTGTCGCGATGCTCAATCCGGGCGGCGAGCGCAGCAGCGAGACCGAGGGTCGGTTTGGCGGCGGGCCGGCGGAACGTTCCCGCCGCTGCCTTGCGCAGGTGCAAGGCAACCAGCGCTTCGGCCTGCTTCACTGAGGCGACGACCTGATCGACCACGGGAACGGGAATCCGGTCGGCGACGCGCTCGGCGAGGCCGGAGAGCGGGGCCCCGGCAAAGATCAGCACATCGGCCTTGTCCTCGACGATGGCGCGGTGGGCGAGCTCGACCAGCACGTCCTCCTTCTCGGTGCCGACCTCGGAGATGGCCTGAAAAGGCGTATCGAGCATCCGGATGCCGGCGCAGCGCTCCCACAGCCCGTGGGCGCGGACGCACTCCTCGTACCAGGGACCAAGCGCCTGGGCGAAGGTGACGATGGCGAAGCGACGCCCGGCCATGCAGGCGGTCAGCATCGCCGCCTCCGCCATGCCGACCACGGGAATGTCGAAGGTCTCGCGCGCGGCGAACAGGCCGGGATCGCCGAAGACTGCGATGATCGCGGCATCGACCGTCCTGTGCTGCTCGGCCAGCATCTCCAGCGCAATGGCCCCGCCGATCTGCGCCTCGGTGCGCGTCGCGATATAGGGCACGCCGCGGGTCGCTGTGCAGGGGATCAGCTCCGTCCCGGGCGAGACCGCCCGCTGCCCGACACCCATCATCAGGTGCGTGACCTCGGCGCTGGTGTTCGGGTTGAGCAGCAGCAGCTTCATGACTATGCCGCCGTCTGCTTGGCCTGAGAGGCGGCGAGGACTTCGAGCAGGGCCGTGCCGGTGCGTGCGACATGCGCGCCGAGCAGGCGGCCCGCCGTTTCGCCGTCGCGCGCTTCGAGGGCGGCCAGGATATCGGCGTGCTCGTCGACCGAATTGCTCCAGCGGCGGTCGGCGCCGAGGGCGAGATATCGCGCGCGCTCGGCCCGGGAGATCAGCGTTTCGTGGGCTTCCCGCAGCGGCGTGTTGCGGGCCATGCGGACGATGGTGTTGTGGATCTCGCCGTTGATGGCGAAATAGTCGTCCAGCTTGCCGCTGCGGTGATGACCCTCCATGCGGGCCTGAAGCGTTCGCAGGCGGGCGAGGTCGCGCTCGGTCGCGCGCTCCGCAGCGAGCTCGGCGGCGAGCCGCTCGATACCGGCGAGCGCCTCGAACAATTCCGAGATGCCGTCCGCCGCGATATCGGCAATGCGCGGGCTGCGGTTGGGACGAAGCTCGATCAACCCCTCTGCGGCAAGCACTTTCATGGCCTCGCGCAAGGGGGTGCGTGACACGCCGAGCTCCTTCGACAGCCAGGTCTCCTGGGTCTGCGAACCCGGCGGCAGTTCGCCGCGAATGATCATCGTCCGCATCCGCGCCGCGGCACGCTCATGCAGGCCCATCCGCTTGAGTTTGGGCGACTTTCGTCCCTTTGACGCTTCCGGTTTTGGCTGCACGCGTGCCTCGCTTATCACGTTGATCTTAGCCGTTTCCGGCGCCTTTGCTTGCCAAAAATATCGACGTATCTCGCTGAAAACAATGGCATAGCGCGCAAATTGTATGCAGCATGCAGAAAGTGGATTGCGTTGCGGCGAAGGGCGACGGATGATCCTGCGCAACGCGCGGATATCGCGCCTTCGGAGCGGAGTAAGCGATGCGGACGAGTTTGCGACTGGGTCTGGTGGCAATGGCGGCAATGCTTGGCGGAGGCGATCTCGCCTCGGCGCAGACGGCGAAGATCAAGCTCGGCTACGCCAAATGCGCGCACTGCCTGCCGATGTCGCTGATCCCAGGCATGGCCAAGGGTGTCGAGGTCGAGGCCACCGGCTTCAACTCGGGGAACGACGTTCTCACCGCCCTGATATCGAAGAGCATCGACGTCGCGCAGGTCACCTATCTCCACTACATCACCGCGCTCGACAAAGGCTTTGACGTCGTCGCCGTGTCCGGTCAGATCAATGGCGGCTCTGAATGCCTGTCCTCCGCGAAGCTGAGCCTGCCGCCCGAGGACTGGGCTACGTTCAAGGCGACCGTTGCGAAGGCGAAGAGCGATGGGCAGCCGCTGAAGGTCGCAGCGTCCCGCGGCAACGCGCAGGACATCCATATGCGCGGCGCGTTCCTCAAGCAGGGCGTCGATCCCAACAAGGACATCCAGTTCATCAACATCCCCAATCCGTCCGACCATCTCGCAGCACTCCAGCGCGGCGAGGTCGACATGATCTGTTCGGTCGAGCCGTTTGCATCGCAGATCCGGCTCGCCGGTGCCGGCAAGCACTTCGTGTTGCCGTATGAACAGGCCGCGGGCAATCTGACCAACTTGATCGTCACCCGCTCCGATGTGATCGCGGGCCAGCGCGCCGGCGTCCAGGGCGTCGTCGCCGCCGTAGTCGAGCTCGACAACAAGCTGATCGCCGACAAGGGGCCGTGGATCGAGGTCATCAACAAGCTCACCGGCCTCGACAAGACGGTCGCGACGGAGGCGCTGAAAAATGCCTCGCCCGATCCTGCGATCCATCGGTCGCAGACGCTGGCGATCGCGGCGATGATGCGCGACCTCAAGTACATCTCCAAGGACGTCTCCGCGGAAGCGGAGAAGAACATGGACTATTCGTTCCTGGAAAAGGCCACGGGAAAGGCCAAGAATGACCTCGGTTACTGACGCCTCGCCCGCGAGGCCAACGTTCCGGCTGACGCGGGCGTTCCAGGGGCTCGAACGCCTCGTCGTCCCCGCGCTGCTGATTGCGGGCTGGGAGGCCTTTGCCCGCAGTGGCATGCTTCCGCCCGCGCTGCTGCCGGCACCGAGTGCGGTGCTGCATGCGCTCGGCGATTGGGTGTTCGGCTTCGACGAGACCACGCAGACCTACTCTGGCCATTGGCTGCGTGATGCGCTCGCCAGCGCCCTTTGCGTCTTTGGCGGCTTTGCATTGGCCAGCCTGCTCGGCATCCTCGCCGGGGTCGCGATCGGCTGGTCGCGGCTGTTCGAGAAGACGCTGGAGCCGACACTGCAGATGTTGCGCCCGATCCCGCCGGTGTCCTGGATTCCGCTCGCGATCATCTGGTTCGGGATCGCCGACAAGCCGGCCATCTTCCTGGTCTTCCTCGGCGCATTCTTTCCGGTGCTGATGAACAGCATCCATGGCGTCAAGACCGTGGACCACAATCTCGTGCGGGCCGGCGCGATGATGGGCGCGAACGGACGGCAGATGCTGACCGACATCGTGCTGCCGGCGGCGCTGCCCTCGATCTTCGCCGGGCTACGCATTGCGGTCGGCTCGGCCTGGATGCTGACGGTCACGGCCGAGATGGTCGCGGTGAAGAGCGGCCTCGGCTACGTGCTCTGGGATTCCTACTACTTCCTGCGCTACGACATCGTGCTCGCGGCGATGATATCGATCGGGCTGCTCGGCTATCTCTCCGACCTCGGCCTCAAGGCGATCATGGCGCGCACGCTGCGCTGGCAGCAGACAACCACCGTTCAGGGCAGGGCGGGCTGATGGCGGCAATCGAGCTTCGCAACATCGTCAAGGTGTTCTCCGACAAGCGGCGCGGCCGCGACCTGCTGACGCTGGACAACATCAATCTCGACATCGAGGCCAATGATTTCGTCTGCCTGCTCGGCCCTTCTGGCTGCGGCAAGTCGACCCTCCTGAACATCATCGCCGGCTTCGAGCAGGCGACCTCCGGCCGCACGCTGGTGGATGGCAGGCAGGTAGAGCGGCCCGGCTCGGACCGTGGCGTGGTGTTCCAGCAACCGACCCTGATGCCGTGGCTGACGGCCATCGACAACATCGCCTTCCATCTCAAGCTCAAGGGCGTCGCCAAGGCCGAGCGGCACCACCGCGCTATGGAGTTCATCGATCTCGTCGGCCTTCGCGGTTTCGAGCACCACCATCCCTCCGAAATGTCGGGCGGCATGAATCAGCGCGTGGGCATCGCCCGTGCACTGTTGATGAACCCGAGCGTCATCCTGATGGACGAGCCGTTCGCGGCGCTGGATGCCCAGACCAAGCTCGAAATGCAGGAGGAGCTGGTCGCAATCTGGCAGAAGCGCCGTTGTACCATCGTGTTCGTCACCCACAGCGTCGACGAGGCGCTGGTGCTCGGCAACAAGATCGTGGTGATGACGAAGCGGCCGGGCCGGATCCGGGAGGCCGTCAATTTCGACCTGCCGCGCCCGCGCGATATCACCAGGCCCGAGTTCAACGACGCAAAACGCCACATCCTGTCCCTGATCCGCGAGGAGTCGACGCGCCTGGCGCAGGCGTCGTAAGGTTTCGGCATGCGCAAGCGTCTCGGCATGATCACGCCGTCCTCCAACTCGGTGCTCGAGCCCGTCACCAGCGCCATGCTGGCCGACGCTCCCCGCGTCACTGCGCATTTCTCGCGCTTCCGCGTCACGGAGATTGCGCTCGACGCCGCCGCGCTGAACCAGTTCGACGCGTCCGTGATGCTTCCGGCCGCGGAATTGCTGGCCGATGCCAAGGTTGACGCCATCGCCTGGAACGGCACCTCCGCGAGCTGGCTCGGGATCGGCCGCGACAGAAGCCTGTGCGAGGCGATCGCGGCGCGCACGGGTATCCCGGCGACAACGTCCACGCTTGCCTGCATTGACGCCGCTCGCGCGCTCGGGGCCAGACATGTCGGATTGGTTTCGCCCTATACCGATGACGTGCAGCAACGCATCGTGGACGTCTGGGCCGGGGAGGGAGTCGCGCCGCATGCCGAGCGGCATCTCGGCTTGCGCGACAATTTTTCCTTCGGTGAGGTCGCGCCTGCGACGATCGCCGAGATGATCCGGGCCGTGGCGGCGGAGGGTGCCGACGCGATCGTCATCCTCTGTACCAATCTCGACGGCGCCGCGCTGGCGGCCACGCTGGAGCGGGAGCTGGACATCGCCGTGCTCGACTCGGTCGCGGTGACGCTTTGGCGATCCCTCGGCCTCGCCGGCGGAGACATCACGACCCTTGCGCAACGGGGCCGGATCTTCCAGACAATGCCAGCCATCAAGTGACGGAGGCCTCAGTGACGCAGCTCGATCTCGCCATTCGCGGCGGCACCATCGTGACGGCCAGCGACGAGTTTCGCGCCGATATCGGCATTCGTGACGGCCGTATCGTCAGCATTGCAGACAGCATCGAGGGCGCGGCACGCGAGATCGATGCGACGGGATTGCTCGCGCTGCCGGGCGGGATCGACAGCCACGTCCACATCTCCCAGCCCTCGGGCCCCGACGTGGTGATGGCCGACGACTTTGCCTCGGCGACGCGCGCGGCTGCTGCCGGCGGCAACACCATGGTGCTGCCCTTCGCGCTCCAGGAGAAGGGCACCTCCCTGCGGACCTGCGTCGAGAACTACCGCAAGCTTGCCGAAGGCGAGTGCTATATCGACACGGCGTTCCATCTCATCATCTCCGATCCGACTGCGATCGTGCTCGGCCAGGAGCTGCCGGCTCTCGTCAAGGACGGCTATACCTCGTTCAAGGTGTTCATGACCTATGACGACCTCGTGCTCAGCGACAAGCAGCTGCTCGAGGTGTTCGAGGTGGCGCGCCGCGAGGAGGCGCTGGTCATGGTCCATTGCGAGGGCTACGACGCCATCCGCTTCCTCACCAGCAAGCTGGAACGTGAAGGCCATATCGCGCCCTATTATCACGGCACCTCGCGGCCCCAGGCCGTCGAGCGCGAGGCGACGCATCGTGCCATCAGCCATGCCGAGGTGATCGGCGTTCCCATCATGATCGTGCACGTCTCGGGCCGAGAGGCGATGGAGCAGGTGCGCTGGGCCCAGCAGCGCGGCTTGCCAGTGCATGTGGAAACCTGCCCGCAATACATCACGCTGACGGCCGAAGACATGAAGGGCCTGAACATGGACATATCAGGCGCGAAATATGTCTGCTCGCCGCCGCCGCGCGACGTCGAGAGCCAGCACGCGATCTGGGAGGGCATCACGACTGGCGTGTTCCAGACCTTCTCGTCCGATCACTGCCCGTTTCGCTATGACGATCCCAAAGGCAAGCTGACGCCGAATGCGCGCACCTCGTTCCGCTGGGTGCCGAACGGTATCCCCGGCGTCGAGACCCGGCTGCCGATCCTGTTCTCCGAGGGCGTCTCGAAGGGACGCATCACCCTGCAAAAGTTCGTCGAGCTGACCGCGACCAACCACGCCCGGATCTACGGCCTCTATCCGCGCAAGGGCTCGGTCGGCGTCGGCTTTGATGCCGACATCGTGCTCTGGGATCCCAAATTGAAGAAGCCGATCCGGCAGGCCGATCTGCATCACGGCTCGGACTACACGCCATGGGAAGGCTTCGAGGTCACGGGATGGCCGGTGACGACGATCGCCCGCGGCCAAGTGGTCTATCACCAGGGTCGGATCGTCGGCGCCAAGGGGGCAGGTAATGTGCTGAGCCGGGGCAAGTCGAGCCTGCTCTGATCCAGCTCGATGCGCCGTCAGGCGGAGTTCTAGAAGGTCGTGGCCATTGCGGCGAGGCGTTGATGGGCTCTTCTACGGGCGGCATCGATCGGCTGCTGAGGTCCGGTGGTTGGACCGATCAGAACGAAACGGACATTGTTGATGCCGATGAAGCGCAGGATTTCCCGTAAGTAAGGCGTTGCCATATCGGTGCGGCCGCGGTTCATGCCGGTGGAAAAATCGCTGCCGCTGGCGAGGATTACAAGTGTCGGCCGATCCTGCAGCAGTGGGAAATATCCCTGCGACGGATCGAAGCGAAAGGTGAGCCCGGGCTGGACGATGATGTCGAACCACTGCTTGAGCTTGTAGGGGATGCCGAAGTTCCACATCGGGGTCGAGATCAGAACGCGATCGGCAAGCGAAAAACGCAGCGCCATTCGCTCGGCCTCGGCGAAGCTGTCGCGTTGGGTGTCGTTGAAGGCCTGAGCCTTCATGCGTGCATATTTGGCTTCGACGATCGGGCCCGTGAATTCCGGCATCCGCTCGCGCCAGATGTCCACGACGTCGACGTCCCAATCCGGGCGCGCCTGGCGAAATCCGTCGAGAAAGATGTGCGCCCCGGCACTCGACTCGGAATCGGCGCGGGGCGAGCAGGTCAGGTGCAGCAGCTTCGCCACAGTTCATCCCAGCGCTCTGATTACGGTATCGGCCCTGGTCACGACCGCGACGTTCTGCATGGCAAAATTGATCGAGGCATTGTGCCAGTCGGAATTCATCGTCGAGCAGCAATCCTCGGGCACGATCATGAAATAGCCCTTGTCAGCACCGGTGCGAGCGGTGTGCTCGACCGACATGTTGGTCCACGCGCCGGTATTGATGATCATGTCGCGGCCGGTGGCCTTGAGAATCGTCTCAAGCCGCGTACCTTCCCAGGCGCTCATGCGCATCTTCTCGACCACGAAATCGCCGGGCCGCGGCTCGAGGCCGGAAACGGGCGCGGCGCCCCAGCTTCCGCGCACCATCGCCTTGCTGTCGACGAGGCCCTCGAACAATGGTGCATTCAGCGTGACACCGGGGGCGCCGGGCTCGACGACGAACCAGACGTGGATGATGGCGACACCGCGGGCACGTGCGGCCTCCGCCAGACGTCGCACATTCTCCACGACATGCTGCTGCCTAGCGTGACCCGGCGCGCCTGATTCGGCGAAAGCGCCGCCGTCCATGATGACGTCGTTCTGGAGATCCTGGATGATCATGGCGCAGCGCTGCGGATCGAGCCGCATCTCGCCTTCGGTCAGAACAGGCGAGGTTGGCGATGAGCTCGGGCCTGCTCCGCCGGCTGCGCGCTTGCCGCTCATGTAAGGCTCGTGGCGGGGCCCGACCCTGGTCGGGATTGCGTACACCGAATGCGTCGAGGTGAGATAAAGCGTGCGGAAGTCCGGCCCGCCCCAGGTGAGGTTGGCGACCAGCTCCGGCACGCGGACCTTGCCGAGCAGTTCGCCGCGCGGCGAATAGACCCAGACGCCGCCCGGTGCGGTGACCCAGATATTGCCGTGCTGATCGCACTTCATGCCATCGGGCAGCCCGGATTCGAGTTCGGACTTGATGCCACTCGCGAACACCCGTGCGTTCGACAGCGAACCGTCGCTATTGACATCGAATACGCGGATCAGGGCTTGCACGGTGTCGTTGACATAGAGCAGCTTCTCGTCCGGCGAGAAGCACAAGCCATTCGGCTGATCGAACAGGTTGAGACCCGGAGTGGACCTGAAGCTGACGAACAAGACCGCCCTCATCACCGGCGCGTCGAAAGGGATTGGACTTGCGGTGGCCGAGCTCTTCGCCGCGGAGGGGTGTCATCTGCATCTCGCCGCCCGTAACGGCGAGGCGATGCTGGAGGCCAAGAAGCAGCTCGAAGCCCGACATGGCGTGAAGATCACGATCCATGCGCTCGACCTGTCGAGCACGGCGGCGATGGAAAAGCTCGCGGCCGAGGTCGGCGATATCGACATCCTCATCAACAATGCCGGCGACATCCCCGCGGGCTCGCTGGAAATCCTCGACGATGCCGCCTGGCGGCGCGGCTTCGATCTCAAGGTGTTCGGCTACATCACGCTGTCGCGTCTCTATTACCCGCGCATGAAGGGCAAGGACGGCGTTATCATCAACATCATCGGCAATTCCGGTGAGAACTGGGACGCGAGCTATATCGCAGGCTCGACCGGCAATGCGGCGCTGATGTCCTTCACCAAGGCGCTCGGCGGCCGCAGCCTCGATCACGGCGTCCGCGTCGTCGCCGTCAATCCGGGGCCGGTTGCCACCGACCGCATGCTCAAGATCATGAAGCGCAAGGCGATCGACATGCTCGGCGACGAAGGCCGCTGGGAGGAGCTGTTCGACAAATATCCGGGCAAACGGCCTGCGAGGTCGGAGGAGGTCGCCGATCTCGTTGCCTTCCTGTCCTCGCCACGCTCCGGCTACATCACCGGCACCGTTGTGACGATCGACGGCGGCATCGCCGCGCGCGGCTCGGTGATCTGAGGCGCCGATGTCGAAGCCTCAATCCGCCGCGCTGGTCCGCAACCGTTATTTCGACGAGCTCTCGGCGACGCCGGGACTCTATTGGCTCGGCCAGAATACCAACCACATCGAGAGCCATCCCGCCGTGCGCGAGGCGATGCTGCGCTCGATCGAGGCGGGCGAGTTCAATGCCTATGCGCCGCCGCTCGGCTTCGAGGCGCTGCGCGCGGCGATCGTCGCCGATCTCGGCGTGCCCGCCGCAGAAGCGCTGGTGACCGAGGGCGGAGTCAACGCGCTGGCGATGATCTGCCGCGCGCGCTGCAAGCCCGGCACCACGCTGGTCACGACCGACCCGACCTGGAAATGGCCGTGCCTGTTCGCGCGCCAGCAAGGCGCCGAGGTGATCGAGATTCCGATCTACGATCCCGCTTGCAACTACCGCCTGACGCCCGAGGCCTTGAAGGCGAATGTCGATGAGCGCACCGCGATCATCTATCTCGTCGATCCCAACAATCCGCTCGGCATCCGCTACACCCGCGAGGAGATCGAGAGCTTTGCGGCGATCGCGCGCGATTGCGGCGCGCTGCTGGTGCACGACTGCACTTATCGCGATTTTGCCGACGGCCATACCCCGGCACTGCATGTTGCCCCGAAAGGCTCGGTGGTCTCGACCAGCTTTTCGAAATGGCTAGGGCTCGCGGGCCTCCGCATCGGAGCCCTCGTCGCCGCGCCCGACCTGTTCGAGGAACTGGCGCAGACCTCTACCAGCGTGCTCGGCGCCAGCGTCATCGCCCAGCGCGCGGCGCAGGCAGGGTTGTCGGTCAAGGCCGAATGGATGAAGAAGGTCCGCAGCACCGACCGGGCCAACAAGGCGATGATCCAGGAGGCCGCCGCCGCGATCGACGGGCTGGCGCTGCCGATCATGCCCTCGCACGGTAATTTCCTCGTGCTCGAAACTATCGCGGCGGGCATCCGCCCGGAGGCGCTGGTCGAATGCTATCGCCGCCAGGGCATCATGATCCGGCAGGGCACCTATCACACCCAGCGCTTCGGCGACCGCTTCGTCAAGATCAGCACTTCGGTGCCGCAAGCCTGGGTCGAGAAGTTTTGTACGCTGTTGCCGGAGATGGTCGCGCAGGCGCGCACGCTCAACGACCTGCCGCCGCAATTCTAATTCTAGGGACGATGCCGATGACGACGATCACAGCGAAAGATGGCGTGAAGCTGCACGTGGAGGAAGCGGGCGAGGGAACGCCGATCCTCTTCATCCACGAGTTCGGCGGCAATCACCAAAGCTGGGAGCCGCAGCTGCGTTATTTCAGCCGGCGCCATCGCTGCATCAGCTACGCCGCGCGCGGCTATCCGCCGTCGGACGTGCCTGACAGCTTGGAAGCCTATTCGCAGACGATTGCTGCTGACGATGCGGTCGCGGTGCTCGACGCACTCAAGATCGAGAAGGCGCACATCGTCGGCCTTTCCATGGGCGGGTTCTGCACGGTGCATTTCGGCTTGCGTACGCCGGAGCGTGCGTTATCTCTCACGGTGGCCGGCGCCGGCTATGGCTGCGAGAAGGAGTTCGAGGAATATTTTCGCGGCGTCTCGCTCGAAGTCGCCGACAATTTCGAGAAGCAGGGCGCCAGGGAATTCTCGAAGATCTATGCGCTCGGCGCGAGCCGGGTGCAGTTCCAGAACAAGGATCCGCGCGGCTGGCAGGAATTCGCCGATCGCCTCGCCACGCACTCCGATCGCGGCGCCGCCAACACCATGCGCGGCGTCCAGGCGCGGCGGCCGTCGTTCTATGATCTCGAAGACGGCTTGAAAAAGATGATGGTGCCGACGCTGGTTATCGTCGGCGACGAGGACGACCACTGTCTGCAGCCCGGCATCTTCCTGAAGAAGACCATTCCCGCCTGCGGCCTCTCGGTCTTCCCCAAGACCGGCCACACGCTCAATCTCGAAGAGCCGGCGGCGTTCAACGCGCTGCTTGCCGAATTCATCGCCCAGGTCGAGGCCGGACGCTGGCTGGCGCGCGATCCGCGCGCGCTGCCGGGCCAGATCATGCGCACGAAGTAGTCGATGACGAGCCAGCCCCTGATCAACGCCGACCGGCTCTGGAGCCGCCTGATGGCACTCGCCGAGATCGGCGCGACGCCGGCCGGCGGGGTCAACCGTCAGGCATTGAGCGATGGCGAGATCGCGGCCTGGCGACGCGTGATCGGCTGGGCGGGCGAGGCAGGATTGACGCCGTCGACCGACGCCGCGGGAAACCTGTTCCTGACGCTGGCTGGCCGCGATCGCGGCGTGCCGCCGCTCCTCCTTGGCAGTCATCTCGACAGCCAGCCGACCGGCGGGAAGTTCGATGGTGCGGCCGGCGTGATGGCGGCACTCGAAGCGGTGGTCTCGCTCGCCGGCCAAGACGAGAAGCCTGCGCGCGACGTCATCGTCGTCGCCTGGATGAACGAGGAGGGCTCGCGCTTCGCGCCGGGCATGATGGGCTCGGAAGCCTTCACCGGCGAGCGCGACATGGATGCGATCCGCGCCGCGCGCGATGCCGATGGCGTCAGCGTCGGCGAAGCGCTCGATCGTGTCCACCAGGCGCTTCCTGATGTGCCGCACAGGCCGCTCGGCTTCACCACCAGTGCCTATCTCGAATTGCACATCGAGCAGGGGCCATTGCTGGAAGCAGCCGCCTGCACCATCGGTATCGTCACCGGCATCCAGGGCAAGAAGACTTTTCAGGTGGTGGTTGAGGGGAGCGAAGGACACGCCGGCACGCTGGCGCAGTCGGAGAGGCGGGATGCGCTCGCGGCTTTTGCGCGGATGGCGTCGGCGCTCCATGCCGAGATCGGCACCATCGATACCGACATCAAATTCACCATCGGCCGGGTCGCCGTCGTGCCGTACGCGCCGTCCGTGGTGCCGTCGCGTGTCAGCTTCAGCATCGATCTGCGCCATCCCGATAACGCGGTGCTCGACGCCCAACAGCCGCCTCCGTGTCGACCGGATCTCGGCCGTGCATGCCGCTCAGCACCGAGCGAGGTACGAAGAACGAAGGATTGGTCTCGGGACATTTCGCCTATCGCGTAGAAGGCTCGATCTTTGCGGACACGCAGTCGGAGACTTGGAAGCGGGTTCACCATCCCGTTTGCCATTACGAATTCATCACTGGATGGGGGTGCGTCGATGTACTTTCAAAGGCCGGGCCGTCCTTCGAAATTGTCGAAATCAGCGAGTGACGGACGTCCGCAATGCTACCATCAAAAGCTATGTGGACGGTTGGGCACTTCGAACGGCTACTACGGCGAACGTGTGGTCTTCGGCCGGATTGCATGACTACTTGCACGCATCGAACTGCCTCCGCTTGTTTTGCTATGAATCGCAAAGGCATTGCGCGGGCGGGTTCGGTAGCAAATTTGGTAGCAAAGCGCTGGCAAAAACTGGCTAGATAATCGAACCAACCCTCAAAAACCCAACTAAATCAGTATAGATACGTTGCCGTGTCTTCCCAGGACTGGGACCAACAGAGAATCCTAAGTGGTTGAAAATAATTGGAAATTTAGCTGCGCCCCCATGATGGATTGGACGGACCGGCATTGCCGGGTGTTCCATCGTCATCTGACGCGGCGGGCGCTGCTGTATACGGAGATGCTCACCACCGGCGCCGTCATTCATGGCGATCGGCAGCGGCTGCTCGGGTTCGATCGGTGCGAGCATCCGGTGGCGCTTCAACTCGGCGGCTCGGATCCGCGCGAACTGGCCGAGGCTGCGCGGATCGGCGAGGCGTTCGGTTATGACGAGATCAATCTCAATGTCGGCTGTCCGTCCGATCGCGTAAAGGATGGCCGCTTCGGCGCCTGCCTCATGGCAGAGCCGGATCTGGTGGCGAGGTGCGTCGACGCGATGAAACGCACCGTCGCGATTCCCGTTACCGTGAAGTGCCGCATCGGCATCGATGAGCAGGATCCGGAGGTCGCGCTCGATGCGCTTGCACATGCGGTGGTCGCCTCCGGCTGCGACGCGCTGATCGTGCATGCCCGCAAGGCTTGGCTCAACGGGTTGTCTCCGAAGGAGAATCGCGACGTTCCCCCGCTCGATTATGACCGCGTCTATCGCCTCAAGCGCGCAATGCCTGATGTGCCTGTCGTCATCAACGGCGGCATTCCTAGCATCGAGGAGGCGAAGGTACATCTCGAACATGTCGACGGCGTGATGCTCGGCCGCGCCGCCTATCAGGAGCCGTGGCGGCTGCTCTCCGTGGATCGGGAGATCTTCGGCGAAGCGGCGCCGCATGCGATCATGCAGGATGCGCTCGAGGCGATGATGCCCTACATCGAGCAGCAGCTCGCGCGCGGAACGCGACTGCATGCGATCACGCGGCATTTCGTCGGTGCATTCCATGCCGTGCCGGGCGCGCGGGCCTTCCGCCGTCATCTGGCCGAGCAAGGGGTGAAGCCGGGCGCTGGTCTCGAAGTGCTGCGCGATGCGATCGCGCGCGTCGCTGCGCGCGCGCCGGCGGAGGCGGCGTAGGTCAGCTAGTCGACTGCCATGCGCGAGCGGCGATGACCACGCTGGAGTTCCGGATAACCGGTGAGCATCAGCGTGTCGGCGCGCACCCCCCAGCTCTCGAGGCGGTCGAGGAAACTCATGCCGAGCAGATTGGTCTTCATCTGGCCGCGCTGCACGACGAGGGCCGGCACCGACTTCTCCACGAGATGGCCGACGGCGAGACGGTCGAGCGTGAGGCGCGCCGCCTTGGTGTGGCCGCCCGCGGTCTCCAGGTCGACGTCATATTCGAGCATCTCGAGCGGCAGCCCGATTGCTTTCGCGGTTTCCCAGGTCAGCACCACCGATGTCGCGCCGGTATCGATCACCATCGGCGCGGTGACGCCGTTGATCTTCGCACGCAGCGTGAATTCGCCGCCCTGGCCGCGCGGGATCTGTACGGCCGGTGCAGGGGAGGCGGTCTGTCCGCGGAAAATGTGCGAGACCTTGTGGCTGGCCCGCGCGATTTGGTCGGCGTCGCCATAGGCGACCACGGCACCTGCCGTGCCGGCGAGCATGACCAGAACGAGCAGGAAGCGGATCATCGCGCGCCCCCGACGGCCCGCAGGCGGATCAGATGCGTTTCGGCGATCCCGCGATCGGCGCAAGTCCAGCTTCCGTCATGCGCGCCGGCAAAAGGGCCATGATCGCGAGCCGGTCTGCGCTTTCCATGGCATGCCAGCGCGCGATCTCGGGCAAGGTCCGGCCGCACCCGAAGCACAGCTTGGTCTTGGGATCGATCATGCAGACGGCGACGCACGGTGTTTCTTTGCTCATTCGGACATAGTGAGGGATCGTCGGACATCTCTGCAAGCATCTCGTTAAGAGCCTGTGCCCGCACTCATGATCGGCTTGTGGCGCGGCCGGCGTTTCTCGTCGGGCAGGCCGGAACTCTCCGGCTGGAGCGGCGGAGAATCATCCGACAGCGGGGCGAGCGCGCTCATCACCCGCTCCGGCGGGAAGGTGACGATCACCTCGGTGCCGATGCGCAGCTTCGATTTCAACGTGAACGTGCCGCCATGCAGGTCGATCAGATTCTTGGCGATCGGCAGGCCGAGACCGGCGCCCTGTTCGGCCGACTTGATCGAATTGGAGCCCTGGCCGAACGAGGCGAGCACGACCGGAATTTCGTCCTCGGGGATGCCGGAGCCGGAATCCTTCACCGAGAGATATTGTCCGCCCGAGGCGGTCCATCCCGCCTTGAGCCAGATCTCGCCGCCCTGCGGGGTGAACTTGATCGAGTTGGAGAGCAGATTGAGCACCACCTGCCGGATCGCGCGCTCGTCGGCCCAGAGCCGCGGCATGGCCTGCTCGAACACTTCGTGGATGGTGATGCCGCGGCTCGATGCACGCAGCTTCATCAAATGATGGCAGTCGGCGACGATGCCGACCAGCGACACCGCTTCCTCGTTGAGTTCGTAGCGGCCGGCCTCGATCCGCGACAGATCGAGGATCTCGTTGATGAGGTTGAGCAGGTGCACGCCGGAATTATGGATGTCGGCGGAATATTCCTTGTAGACCGGCACCGCGTGCGCGCCGAAAATCTCGCTCTTCATCACCTCGGAGAAGCCGAGGATGGCATTCAGCGGCGTCCGCAGCTCGTGGCTCATCTGCGCGAGGAAGCGCGACTTGGCGACGTTGGCGGCTTCGGCACGGTGGCGCGCCTCGTCCGAGATCGCCTTGGCCTGTTCCAGCTCGCCGATCAGCGCGTCCTTCTCTGCGCGCGCTTCCAGCGTGGCGAAGGTCGAGGAGTGGAGGCGGTGCGCCAGCAGGACGAAATAGCCTTCGGCGGCAAGCGCCAGCGCGGCCAGGATGTAGTTGTCCAGCGAACCGGTCACTGCAAAGCTCAGCGCCATCGCGACCGCGACCGGCGCCGTGGCGGCAAGGGCTGCGATCGGCAGGTTGGCAGCGAGCATGCTCGATACTGCGATCACCAGCAGCATCAGGAACATCATCAGCGTTTCCGTGACCATGTCGAGCACGGGATGGATCAGGATCGCCATCCAGCACAGACCATAGAGCAGGTCGAGCACGACGAAGCGCGTCCGCCACGCGCGCGTCGCCGCGGGCGAGGCGGGTTCGGTCAGGAAGCGCCGGCAACTGCGGATCATGGCGCTGTGGATGCAGAGCATGCCGACGGTCCAGGCCGCGGCCGGGACCGGCTGCATCCACAGCCCGAACAGCACGCCGGTGGCCACCACTAGCAGCATCACGACATAGGAGGCGGACAGCCGCGTCTGGGCGTATTGCCGCAGCATCTCGGCGTCGAAAGCCGGCCGGGTTCCACTGGTCGACGTTAACTTGTCCCGCGCCTCGCGCACCCGCTGCGCCGCAGCCCTTCGGCTGCTCGCCGATGGCGCGCTCACCGGCTCGGCCGGCAGCTGCACAACCTCGGGCTTTTCAGCGGGGTTACTCATCAAACAACACAATTCCTGCCCACGCCGGGCGCGGGACTTCTGCGTTGTCTATCTCTGGCAAGAAATCCTTAAGAGCTGACTTAAGGAGCTAAAGAATTGCGTTAACCCGGCGTTAATCCAATGCCCGGTTCCGACCTCTGCTCGCGGAACCCGCAGCCCCTTCACCTGAAGAAAACGAGCGTGACCAACGCGAACACAGGCAGCAGCAGGACGGAGGTCCAGGCCATGTATCCGAAGAAGCCCGGCATTGCGACGCCGCTCGCTCGCGCGATCGCGTAAACCATGAAGTTGGGCGCGTTACCGATGTAAGAGTTTGCGCCCATGAACACCGCACCTGCGGAGATCGCGGCCAGGGTCATGGCGCCATTCGTCATCAGATGCTTGGCGTCGCCTCCAGCAAGCTCAAAGAAAACCAGATAGGTCGGCGCGTTGTCGAGAAAGGATGAGAGCAAGCCGGTCAACCAGAAATAGGCGGCATTGTTCGGCGTGCCGTCGACGTTGGTGACCATGTTCACGACGGAGGCAAACGCGCCGGATTTGCCGGCGTTGAGGATCGCAAGCACGGGAATGATGGTGATGAAGATGGCGGCGAACAGCTTGGCCACTTCGATTATGGGGCCCCAAGAGAAGCCGTTCGCGTCGTGGTCCTCCTTCGGCGTGACGGCAAGAGATGCAAACACGATACCGATCATTACGGCATCGCGCAGAAGATTCTGCAGCTGGAGGTGCGTGCCGAGAACCTCAAATCCGCCGAGGTCGAGCTTGGCGCTCAAGAGGATCGCAGCAATGATGACTCCCATCAGAGCGAAGTTGAGGCCGCCGCTGATCCGCAAGGGATTGTCCGGAGTCGGGTCCGGTTTGACGCGGCCTTCCTTGCGATAAAGATAAGTGTCGATGCAAAAGAACAGGGCGAGCAGAATCCAGGCCACGAACGTGGTCTGGGGGAACAGGTGCGTCGTCGTCCAGAAGAAGTCCACGCCGCGCAGGAACCCCAAGAACAACGGTGGATCTCCCAGGGGCGAGAGCGAGCCGCCGATATTGGACACCAGAAAGATGAAGAAGATGACGACGTGCGCGTTGTGCCGCCGGTCGTCATTGGCGCGGATGACCGGCCGGATCATGACCATCGACGCGCCGGTCGTGCCGATGACGCTCGCAATCAGAGTGCCCAGAGCGAGCAGCAACGCATTCAGAACCGGGGAGCCGTGAAGATTGCCGCGCACCACGATGCCGCCGGCCACAGTGAACAAAGCAAGGAGCAGCAGAATGAAGGGGATGTATTCGAGCAGCGCGGTATGGACGAGTGCCTGGATGGTTGGAAGCGTGCCGTACCAGACGGCAAGCGGCAGCACGATCAGGGCGGCCCACATCGCAGCAATCTTGCCCTGATGGTGCTCCCAGAAGTGAGGCGCTGCGAGTGGAAATATCGCGATCGACAGCAGCATGCCGGCGAAGGGGAGCGCCCATTGCGGGCGAATGCTCGCCCCGTCGAGCGATGCGGCGAGCGCCTGCGAAGGTGATGCAAGCAGGATCAGGAGCGCGACCGGGAGCAGGCGAGCAATGAGGCGCGATCCCCGCCGGCAGGCACCACCCGCGGCGATCCCGGCGATTCCGGGTCGAAGCTCCGACGCGACGCTGGCGCAGGCAACGACGAGGATGGCGACGATCACGCTAAGCAAGGCTCCCCCAGAAGTTTATGCTTGTTTCGGTTAGCACGTTTTGAACGTCGTCGCGGCCGGAGTCGCGACGACGTACGATGCTGCGCGGCCCTAGAAGAGGCCGCCACAGAGCCTCAGCGTTGCAGGCGTGCGAGCAGGCTCGACGTATCCCAGCGCTTGCCGCCCATCTTCTCGACTTCGGCGTAGAACTGGTCGACCAGCGCGGTGACAGGCAGGCTAGCGCCGTTTCGGCGGGCCTCGGCCAGCGAGATCGACAGGTCCTTGCGCATCCATTCGACGGCGAAGCCGAAATCGTACTTGCCCTCGTTCATGGTCTTGTAGCGGTTCTCCATCTGCCAGGATTGCGCGGCCCCTTTCGAGATGGTCTCGATCACTGCGGCGACGTCGAGGCCGCTCTTCCTGGCGAAGTGGATACCCTCAGAGAGACCCTGCACCAGACCGGCGATGCAGATCTGGTTGACCATCTTCGTCAGCTGGCCGGAGCCAGCGGGCCCGAGCAGTTTGCACATCCGCGCATAGGCGCCTGTGATGATCGGCTCGACGCCCGAATATGCGTCCTGCGTGCCGCCGCACATCACCGTCAGCACGCCGTTCTCGGCGCCGGCCTGGCCGCCGGAGACCGGGGCGTCGACGAATTTGAAGCCAGCCTTAGTGGCGGCTGCGTCCAGCTCACGCGCGACCTCGGCGGAGGCGGTGGTGTGGTCGACGAAGGTCGCCCCTTTCTTCATGCCGGCGAACGCGCCGTCGGGGCCGATCGTGACCGCGCGCAGATCGTTGTCGTTGCCGACGCAGCACATCACGAAATCCTGGCCTTCGGCGGCGGCCTTCGGGGTCGATGCGGTCTTGCCACCGAATTTGTCCGCCCATTCCTTCGCCTTGGCCGCGGTGCGGTTGTAGACGGTGACCTCATGGCCCCCTTTTTTCACGAGGTGTCCGGCCATGGGGAAGCCCATCACGCCGAGACCGAGGAAAGCGACTTTAGCCATCTGTGGTACCTTGTCCGTAGTTTGGGTTTTACGGTTCTTGCCAGGCGAGGGGCGCCTGGGTTCCGCGGTGAGGGCGGATTGGAGGCGCACCATAAACCCTTGAGGCCGGAGGGCAACGGCTTCGTTTGGCGGCCCCCTGTGCTAGGATGGCGGACCCAAGAACTTCAAAAAAAGGAGCGAGAGCATGGGCGGCGTGAGCGTTGGCGTCCTCGATCATTTCAACATCCGGACCCGGAATCTGGCCGAGACCGTCCGCTTCTACGCGGACGTGCTGGGCCTGGAAAAAGGCGCACGGCCGAATTTCGCCTTCCCGGGCGCCTGGATGTACAGCGAGGGCAAACCGGTGGTGCACCTCGTCGACATTTCTGCGACCGCCGAGCCACAAAAGCCGGATTCCGGCGTTGTCCACCACGTTGCCTTCGTCAGTCGCGGCTTCGACGGCATGAAGCAGCGGCTGGCGTCCAAGGGGATGAAGTTCGAGGCCCGCCAGGTGCCCGGCGGCGATCTCTGGCAGATCTTCGTCCATGACCCCAATGGGGTCATGATCGAGCTGAATTACGAGGCCCGCCAGCGAGCAGGGGGCGGCGCCCGTGGAAAAGGCTGACGATATCGGCAGGCAGTAGCCTTTTGGGCGTTTCCGCTCTAATGGGGCATCCTAAAGCCTCGAGCATGATCTTATCGGAAGACCGCTCCACACTTTGCGCTGGCGCCGTCCTCCGGGTCCGGATCATGCTCCGTTCAGGAGATGCGCTTTGAGCGTGACGCAGCAACAGGTTCTCGACAGTCTCGCCAGGGTCAAGTCGCCCCGCGGGGTCGCGCTCACCAATGCCAATGTGCTGAGCGCGATCAGCGCGTCCGAAGGCAAGGTGTTCTTCTCGATCAATGTCGATGCCGCCGAGGCAAGGGCCTGGGAATCCATCCGGGCCGAAGCGGAGGCCGCGGTACGGGCCATCCCCGGCGTCACCACCGTCATGGTGGCGCTGACCGCCGAGCGCAAGCCGGGCTCCGCGCCGCCGCCAGCGCCGCAGCCGAGCCGCGGCACGCCCGGCGTGCAGCCGGCCCATGCCCACAAGCCGCCGCAGGGGAGCCAGTCGCCGATGGCGCGGCAATCGGAAATCCCGGGCGTTGCCGCTGTGATTGCGGTCGCCTCAGGCAAGGGCGGTGTCGGCAAGTCGACCACGGCGCTCAATCTGGCGCTGGGCCTGCGCGACCTCGGCCTCAAGGTCGGGCTGCTCGATGCCGACATCTACGGCCCCTCGGTGCCGCGCCTGACGGGCCTGCGCGACAAGCCGGAGCTGAACGACGAGCGCAAGATGATTCCGCTTCGGCGTTTCGGCCTCGCCATCATGTCGATCGGCTTCCTGGTCGAGGAGGAGACCGCGATGATCTGGCGCGGTCCCATGGTGATGTCGGCCGTGACGCAGATGCTGCGCGACGTCGAGTGGGGCAAGCTCGACGTGCTGGTCGTCGACATGCCGCCGGGCACCGGCGATGCCCAGCTCACGCTGGCCCAGAACGTGCCGCTCAAGGGCGCCGTGATCGTCTCGACCCCGCAGGACCTGTCCCTGATCGACGCGCGGCGGGGGCTTGCCATGTTCAAGAAGGTCAACGTGCCCGTCCTCGGCATCGTCGAGAATATGAGCTACTTCCAGTGCCCGCATTGCGGGACCAAGTCGGACATTTTCGGCCACGGCGGGGCACGGCACGAGGCCGAAAAGCTCAAGGTGCCATTCCTGGGCGAGATCCCCCTGCACATGGCGATTCGCGCCACTTCGGACGCCGGTAATCCCGTCGTCGACAGCGAGCCGGACGGTCCTCATGCGGCGATCTACCGCGCCATCGCAGGGCAGGTTCGGGACCAGCTGAAGGGCGTCATTGCCGCAGCCTGAACCGGCCGGCCGCGGGCCCCCGGGGACATGCGACTTTTGTAGAGCCCCGTCATGCCATTGTCGCGTTCCGTAACCGCGCGGTCCGTGTTAAAGGCGCACGGCAGTCAAGCCCCTTCGGTTCGACGCGACATCGACGCGTCGCCGGAATGAGCGGCGGCATAAGAGAAGTCAAGGGGAAACGCCCCAGCAAGGAGAGACCTGAAGATGAAGCGTCGTGATTTTCTGAAAGTGTCGGCAGCAGGCGCGGCGGCGACCGCAGTGGCCTCGCCGGCGATCGCGCAGTCCTCGCCCGAGGTGAAGTGGCGCCTGACTTCGAGCTTCCCGAAGTCGCTCGACACCATCTATGGCGGCGCCGACCAGGTGGCGAAGTACGTCGCCGAGATGACTGACAACAAGTTCCAGATCCAGGTATTCGCCGCCGGCGAAATCGTCCCCGGCCTCCAGGCGCTCGATGCGACCTCGAACGGCACGGTCGACCTGTGCCACACCGTCTCCTACTACTACGTCGGCAAGGACCCGACCTTTGCGATCTTCGCCTCGGTGCCGTTCGGCCTCAATGCGCGCCAGCAGAATTCCTGGCTCTATCAGGGCGGCGGCAACGAGCTCGCCAACGAGTTCTTCAAGAAGTCGAACGTGATCGGCTTCCCCTGCGGCAACACCGGTACCCAGATGGGCGGCTGGTTCCGCAAGGAGATCAAGACCGTTGCCGACCTCTCCGGCCTCAAGATGCGCATCGGCGGCATCGCCGGCCAGGTGCTTCAGAAGGTCGGCGTGGTGCCGCAGCAGCTCGCCGGCGGCGACATCTATCCGGCGCTGGAGAAGGGCACCATCGACGCCGCCGAATGGGTCGGCCCCTACGATGACGAGAAGCTCGGCTTCGCCAAGGTCGCCAAGTACTACTATTATCCGGGCTTCTGGGAAGGCGGTCCGACCGTCCATGCCTTCGCCAACCTGGAAAAGTTCAATGCGCTGCCGAAGAGCTACCAGGCGATCCTCACCAACGCGACGGCCAACGCCAACACCTGGATGGCTGCGCGTTACGACATGCAGAACCCGGCCGCGCTGAAGCGCCTGGTTGCCGGCGGCACCCAGCTTCGTCCGTTCACCAACGAAGTGCTGGAAGCCTGCCTCAAGTCGACCAACGAGCTGTGGGCTGAGATTTCGGCCAAGAACGCCGACTTCAAGAAGTCGATCGACGCCATGCAGGCCTACCGCTCCGACGAATATCTGTGGTGGCAGGTCGCCGAATATACCTACGACAGCTTCATGATCCGCTCGCGCACACGCGGCTGATCTGCGGCTTAATTCGCAGGACCAAATCGCCCGGCCTCGCTCGCGAGGCCGGGCTTTTTCTTTGCCGCAGTGCGATCGGGATGGCATTCGGCCGCGGCTTACGCCATGCTGGCGGCAAGCCTCGACAAGAAGGCCCACAATCACGATCCATCAGGGCAGGAAATCATGAAGAGAAGAGACTTCATCAAGGTCACAGGACTTGGTGCGGCCGGCGCCGCCACGCTCGCGGCTCCCGCGATCGCGCAGTCGATGCCGGAAATCAAATGGCGCATGCCGACGAGCTGGCCGAAATCGCTCGACACGCTGTTTGGCGGTGCCGAGATGATGTGCAAGATGGTCGCGGAGGCGACCGACAACAAATTCCAGATCCAGATCTTCGCGGCCGGCGAGATCGTGCCGGGCCTCCAGGTGCTCGACGCCGTGCAGAACGGCACCTGCGAAATCGGCCACACGGCCTCCTACTATTATTTCGGCAAGGACCCGACCTTCACCTTCGGCTCGGCCGTGCCGTTCGGTCCCAACATGCGCATCAACCAGGCCTGGTACATGCTCGGCGGCGGCCGCGACGTGCTCAACGAGTTCTACAAGAGCTACAACGTCGTCTCGCTGCTCGCGGGCAACACCGGCTGCCAGATGGGCGGCTGGTTCAGGAAAGAGGTCAACACGCCCGAGGATCTCAAGGGCATGAAATTCCGCATCGGCGGCTTCACCGGCCGCGTGCTCCAGAAGCTCGGCGTGGTGCCGCAGCAGCTCGCCGGCGGCGACATCTATCCCGCGCTGGAGAAGGGTACCATCGATGCCGCCGAATGGGTCGGTCCCTATGACGACGAGAAGCTCGGCTTCTACAAGATCGCGCCGCACTACTACTATCCCGGCTGGTGGGAAGGCGGGCCGATGCTGATGGCCTTCGTCAACCTCGACAAATGGAACGCGCTGCCGAAATATTACCAGAGCGTGCTGGAGCAGGCCGGCCACTACGCCAACAACTATATGATGGCACGCTATGACAACGCCAATCCGCTGGCGCTGAAGAAGCTGCTCGCGGGCGGCACCAAGCTGCATGCCTTCTCGCCCTCGATCATGGATGCCTGCTACAAGGCCTCCAAGGAGCTGCACGCCGAAGTCGCTGCGACCAACCCCAACTTCAAGAAGGTGCACGACTCGCTCGCCAAGTTCACGAGCGACGGCTACGCCTGGTTCCAGGTTGCCGAGGTCGGCTACGACATCTTTATGGCGCGGCGCTCGCAGAGCTGATCGCGCTATCCGTCGCAGGCAGCGCCCCGGAGCGAAGGCTCCGGGGCGTTGTCGTTGCAGCGTTCCGGAGGGTGTCCAAACAAAAACATGGAAAACAACCCCATGCACAGTAGGCGGGGACAGCTTTATCAATGACTTGGCGGCTTATCGTGCGCTTCTGCGGAATTGCCGAATTCGCTTGATGCGTCGGGCAAAACAGTGGTAGAATTCCATAATCGAATAATCCGAATTGGGGCCTCGGTGCCGGACCCGAGAAATCCACTGAGCTTCGACCCCGATCAAATCCAGGACGCGCTACCGGCCGGTTTCCAAGCATTGGGGAAAAACATCAGCGAACGACGCCGGCCGCGTCTTTCGTGCTTGGCATGAGCCAATCGAGTCCGAGCAGAGCGGCCTCGAGGATGGCGACGGCGACAATGCCGCCGAGCCAGCCGAAAAAGATGATGGAAAAGGTGCCGAGCAAGATCGCGCAAAAGACGTCGGCAAGCACCTTGCAGATGCGGAAGTCTTGGTCTTGGCCAGAAGCGAAGTAAGGCATCGGGCTCCTCCAGGCACTGATCCTCAGCCCCGGATTCAACCGCGTGCAAAAGCGTATGTTCCGCGGGTCAATTCTTCGGCTGGCCGAAATCGAGTGGCGGTGGCAGCTCGATGTCCGGGATCTTGATCTTGTCCAGGTCCACTTTGGTGGGCGCGTCGAGCAGCCCAGTCACCGTTATCGGAATGCAATGACGACTGCAGCCATGATCGCCTGCAGGCCGATCCACGGCATTGCGCCCAAGTAGATGTCTGAACTCTTGACCTCCGTCGGCGCTACACCCTGTCGGTGCTGCGCCGGCAGATGGAGTCGCTGCCGGTCCTTCACAGTGATCACCAAAGCGAGAGGTGTGAAGCGGTTCACAGTCACGTCGAGAGAAATTCGCTAGAAATTCCGGGAAGCTAGCGAGCTTTCCTTGATTGCGCCGACCGATGCCGTGCGGTGCGCCGCCGCGAGCAGGGCCGCGCAGGCCAAGACGAAAGCCCACCCGAACTCGGGGTGTGCGTCCTGGGCCGGCAGAACGCCGGCTGCCAAAATTACGGGTTGCGGCCACCGCTTCTCAGGTGCGGAGCGCGGGAATGCCGCGGCACGACGCCCGCCATATGCCGTGTGGGCCTTGCTGGCTGCCAGGGACTTTCTTGCAAGGCGCCTTTTTGCGCTGACAGTGCGCGGCTGAGGATTGCGTCGTGGCGAAGGTCGTTTTCAATCTGACCATTGAAGATTGTGGCGAAGACCATTGCCGCATCGTTGCGGAATACAATTCGTCGAGCCGCGAGATCGAGGTCGAGAAGCTCAAGCCGAGTTTTCGCCAGAACCTGAGACCGCTGCAGGAAGCGATTCTCCAGAGCCCTGCCGCGCGCAGCGCCGAGGCCGCGCTACGCCCGCGAAGCCCGGATGTGGCCACGGCAAATGGCGGCAATGAAGCAAGACCCGCCATACGTGATGCTGCCGGAGCTCTGATATCGGGATCGGACGAGCGAATTGTCCAGGAAATCGGTTCGCAACTCTTCGACTTCATCTTTCAGCGAAAGATACTCGAACTCTATCAGGAATGTTTCCAGGCGGCGCGAAGAGACGACGAGCCGTTCCTGATCCGCTTGCGAGTCAGCGATCCCGCGCTTGCCTACGTGCCCTGGGAAACGATGTACGACAAGAAGAACCGCATCTATGTGACGACCTCCCAGAGCACACCGTTCACGCGTGCTGTCGACAACTATGGCGAAGAACGTCGGATGAGCGCGGCAAGGCCGATACGGGTGCTGGGCATGGCGGCGAGGGTCAAGGTTCTGAACGGATTTCCGCTGGATGAGATCGAGGTCGACGCCGAGCAGGTCGCGATCAAGAAGGCACTGAACGAATTGAACGACGGCAAGAGACTGAAGCTGTCCTGGATTCCTTCGGCAAAGGCGCGCGATCTCAACCGTCGTTTCCTGAGGGGAGATGATGGCAAACGGTGGGATCTGTTTCACTTCATCGGTCACGGCGGACACGATCCGGATCGGCAGATGGGCTTCATCGTGGTGCAGGAAGAGGGAGGATCGAGTGGGATTCGGCTGTATGCCGACACGTTGAAAGTGTTCCTTACCCAGCCCGGCCAAACGCCGAGCCTCGTCGTTCTGAACTCCTGCAGCGGGGCGCAATCCGACGGTCCCCTGTTCTCGAGCACCGCTGCCGAGCTCATTCAAGGCGGCGTCCCTGCGGTGATCGCCATGCAGTTCGAGATCAGCGACAACATGGGGCTCGCGTTCGCCGATACGTTCTACACTTATCTCGCCGACAACGTATCGATTCAGGCCGCTCTGGCGCATACGAGGGCCGAATTGAAGGCGCGCCACTTCGCCGAATGGATTTCTCCGGTTCTCTACATGCGCGGCCTCGACGGTGAAATTTTCGTGGACCGGGCTGGACCCTAGCGGATGTTCATCAATGTACGGCTTTGACCCGTCCGTCGTTGCTCTCGGCCTCGGTGCGATCGCGATCTGCATCGTCAGTGCGATCGACTTTCACGCTCCTTTCGAAACCGTGGAGATCCGCTATGCCGTGATGCGCGACCGCTATTATTTCGCGGTCCTCGCCTACGTCACGATCGCCGTGATCTTCTTTGTGTTCATGGTCAGCCAGGTCCGCTGGCTGACCAATCAGCTCTATCCCGGACGGGACGCCGGCCTGCTCGTTGCCGTACCGGCGACGATCGCATTCATGGTGCTGGCGCCGCACCTGCCGATTCTATCTCGGGTGATCGGACTTCTGAGAACCATGATGCAGACGCTGGCGCGCTACCCGCAGGCCGTGGAGACCGTCATCGTGGCCATCGCGCGTTCGCCCATCCGGGTGACGGAGCGGGCAAAGCCGGAGTTGCAGCGCGAGCTCGAAGGATATGGCGTTCCCGCGAGGCTGATCGAGAAGGCGCTCAATCAGGATGACGAAGTGCTTGCCGTCGGCGCGACGGCCATGATCATGCAGGTTGCTTCGCTTCACACCAGTTTCGTCGAACTGCGCGGCAACCCGCGCTTCGAGAGATTCTTCCGCGCGCGGAAAGCCGCGTTTGACGAGCTGGAGAGGCAGTATCGGCGAATGCTGCGGCGGTCGGCGCGGGCCCTCCTGCTGACGGAAGACATCATGGTGTCGGATGTCGACGAGCGGGAGCTGGTGCTCGAGATCTCCGATTTCATCGCGGAAGAGTGTGAGGATTTGCGGGTCGCATACCAGCGTCGTCTGGCCGAGGCGACCTTGTCGGTCGTCGACAGGCGCGATTCCCGGACGGAGCTGATATCCAGCTTCGGGTATCAGACCGTTCTGCCCCAGCCATTGCCGTTTGCACCCCTGGTGACGATCTTCGTCCTCGACTTCGCGGTCTCTGTCGCGCCGCTGTTCTTCCTCGATCTGCCGAAGAAGTTTGCGGTTGGTTCGCTGGCCGGAGGCCTATCGTCCCTCGCACACGCGGTCGCGCTGACGATCTCGATCTTCTTTGCAATCTATCCGAAGGCCTCGACGAATTTCGCGCGCCCCTCGCTGTACGCGTTGCCCTGGAGCTCTTACGTGGTCTTCGGGGCGTGCTCGTATCTGGCGGGCAACTTCATACTATGGTTGACTTACAGCACGATTCCGATCGCTGAAGGCTGGCTGGCGAAGAATCATCCGTTTGCGGCGAGCTCGCTGTTCTCCCTGATCTTCCTGGTCAACACGCTGGTCCTGAGCATTCTTCTCGACGTGCGGCTGAGGGCGGATCGGCTGGATTATCACGAGGCGAGACTGAAGGACGGCGCGACCCATGCGGTGGTCATGGCGTCGCTGATGTTCAGCCTTCTCGTCAGCTTCGTATTGGTGACCAGGGCCTATGGTCTGGAAATGCCGACGATCCCGTTGTCGTGGTACGCCGGCATCGTCGCGTCCTTCGGAGTTCTCGGCTTCGTGGTCGGATACCTCGTGCCCTCGACGGCGGAAGCCTACATCGAATCCAACAAGCTGATCCGGAAGTCGTCGGCGCTCGATGGCAATCTGCTCGGTTGGGCCGCGCCTGCGTCGCAGTCGACTGTCAAGCCTTGACCTCGCGCTGTCGGAGGGGCGCGCGACGTGCGCCCCACGGCATTTGAGGGACGTAACGAAGAACGCATCTGTACAGGGGGAAGGACATGGCTACAATCGAGATAGCAAACGGGATCGTGATTCAAAGTCCCGACGATGTCGAGGTCAGGTTGGTTCAGGACGTCGCTTCCCGCCGGGGATTGCGCCGCGCCTCCACGAGCCAGATGAGGGGCACCGATCAACTCAAGAGGGCGCTGTCGGCGTCCGACTTCACGATCACGGCCGAAGTTGAATTGGCGCCGACGCGGCCCGGAACGCGCGCCCTGCGACGGGACGCGCAGACGCCGACGCAGATTGAGGTCGAGGTCGGCCCGTCCGAACGGGCGATGGTGCTGATCGAAGGGGCAGGCGGCGTCTATGCCTGGAGCTACCCGCAGCAGGTTGCCCGTCCATCGCGGCAACGCGGCGGTAGACAAGTTCTGGTGTTCCCGCTGACGGCGGAAACGAGCGGCACCCGTGGAATCTCCACGGCACGCGGCAAGCGTGGCCCGGTTCTCGACTGGGTCTCCGACAAGCTGATCGATCCGGTCTGCGCCTATGTGCTGAAGTTCGTCGCCAGAACGGCCGTCGATGCGGCGACCGACTATATCGAGGGAGACCGGGAGGAGGGGATCGTGATGATGACCGGGGTCGATCCGGCAGCATGGACCCCGTCGCGATCCGAGCGGCCGCGCTTGCCGCAAGGTCGCCCGCTCAAGATCCTGCTCATGGTGCACGGCACGTTCTCATCGACCGCGGGTGGCTTCGCGCAGCTTGCCGGTTCCGAGAGCGGGCAGGCATTTCTTTCGAGGGCCAATCAGCACTACGACGCCGTGCTCGGCTTCGACCACAAGACCCTGACCGCAACGCCCGGCCAGAATGCGGCCGCTCTTGTTGCGGCGTTGCAGGCGCTGGGAATCCCGGAGAGGTCGTCGATCGACGCGGTCGTCCACAGCCGCGGCGGACTTGTCTATCGCGTGGTGGAAAATCGGCTTGCGGAGCAACGACCGGACATCCGGCTCGGCAAGGCCATCTTTGTCGGCTGCACGAACGCCGGGACGCATCTTGCCGAGCCCGAGAACTGGGCGGCGATGATCGATCTCTACACCAACGGGATCATGGCCGGCGTCCGTGCGGTTTCGTACCTGGTGGGCGGGGCTGCGTTGAGCCCCATCGTGGCGCAGGGGATCAAGACTGTCGGTCGCTTTGTCCAGGCGTTTTCGGAAGTCGCCATCGACGAGCAAAGAGTACCCGGACTTGCAGCGATGCGGCCCACGAGCGATCTCGTCAGGGAGTTGAACGGAGCGGCCGGTCCTCTCGACAAGCTCGCGACCTATTATGCGATCACTTCGAATTTCGTCGCGCAGGTCGAACCCAGCAAGGGGGTGACGAGGGAGTTCGCCGAGTTCATTGCCGATCGCGTGACAAATCGCCTGTTCCGGCTCGACAACGATCTGGTGGTGGATACCTCGTCGATGACCTCGTTCGGGACCCGCGGCTCGCGCCTCGCCGGCGACGCGACCTTTGCTTTCGGCAATACGGACGACGTCTTTCACACCACTTACTTTGCGACGGATGTCGTTCCGTTGAAATTGAGTGAATGGCTGGGGGTTGGCGCAGTTCGCCTCGGCGAGCAATTTGACCTGCAGCGGACAGCATCGCGCCGGGCGACGCGGAGAGCGGCGTCCCGCGGTGAACACTCGCTGGGAGCCGTTCTGCCTTCTCCCCATCTGGAGAGCCTCGAAGCCGACTCGATGTCGGACACAACAACGCTGCGACGAGTGCCAACGCGTGCGGCTCCTGCGGCTGCATCGCCCGTGCCGAGCCAGGCGTCTGTCGCAGCCGAGATGGCGCCGTTGGCACCTTCTCCTGATCCAAGAACCGCCGCCTGCTATTTTGCGGCAGAGATCGAGTCTCATCCGCCGCCCAGGAAGCCGGTCCCGCTGTTTGTCACGGTTTCGCGCGAGAGGATCCAGGCTGCGGAAACACAAACGTCCAGCGCCTCGGATACCCCGGTCAACATCGACGCGTCCCGCGCCATCGTCGTTGAAGTCATCGCGCGCAGAAACTGCCGGGTCCTTGGCGAATCCAGCGCAGAGATCGACACGCCGCGGGAACGACGGGCGGAGGCGCTGCGGTTCGTCGTGGAAGGTACCGCAGAGGGCGCAGCGGACATCCTCGTCGAAGCGCGGCAGGGTCCGCGCATTCTGGCGTCCTTCACCCTGGCTCCCGTATTCGTCGATGCAGACAGCAAGACCTTGCGCCGGAGCCAGGTCGGGCTGGCCATGGCGGCACGCCCGAACGAGCCGGCGGTGCTGAGGATCTACGAGATCGTGGAGAGCGGCAAGGTGACGCTGCGCTTCGACCTTGCCTGCGTCGACCCCAACATCGCAGTTTCGGAATCGCGCACCCTTCCCGGGGGGTTCTCTCGCGACGTCTACGTTGCGGAGATATTCAAGGGCATCGAGACTTCCTGGCTCGCAACCAACCGGTTGTATGACCAGTTCCTGGCGCGCCTCCAGGCAAACGGAATTGTCATGGCGAACGAGTTGTTGCCGGACAAGGTCCGCGAGGCGTTGTGGACCCATCGCGAGGCGATCCGCGCGATCCAGGTCATCTCGGAGGAGCCGTTCATTCCCTGGGAGCTGCTTTACATCAATGATCGGAAGTCCGGGCAGGCCGGCAAGGGATTCCTCGCCGAATGGGGGCTGGTCCGCTGGCTGCACAGCACGCCATGGCCCGGTCCGAACCTTGCGATGCGCAGCGATCGCGTCAACTACGTGATCCCGGCCTATCTCGATCCCGCCCTGCAGCTCGAAGGCGCCGGTGCCGAACGCGAGATGCTGGCCAAGCTGTTCGGCAATCCCCGCGAGGTCCCGGCCGACAGCATCTCGGTGACGGGCTTCCTCCAACAGCATGCCAGGGAGTGTGACGTTCTGCACTTTGCCTGCCACGGCGAAGCGGCGCAGCGGGCGGTCATGACGGCCGACCTGTTGATGACGGGGTCCACGGTGGACGGCAGCTTTGCGCAGGATTCGCTATCGGCGGATCAGGTCAAGGCTTTTGCCCGCTTCGCAGAAAGCGGACCGAGACCAACCATTTTCATCAATGCCTGCCAGACCGGGCGGTCGGGACGCGGTATCGGCGGAGGTGTCGCCGGCTTTGTCGATGCATTCCTGCGGCCGTATTCCGAACTCGGCGCGGGCGCGCTGGTCGGAGCGCTCTGGTCGGTGGACGACAAGCTCGCCTACAGTTTTGCCGAGGCGTTCTATCACTCGCTCAAGGACGGAAACGTGCTGGTGGAAGCGGTCCGAACGGCTCGCGAGGCAGCCAAAAGCCGGAAGGAACTGACCTGGCTGGCCTATTCCGTGTACGGCAATCCGTTTGCGCGCGTCGAAGGCGACGTTTAGATCGAGCAGGGAGTATTCGATCCAGCGGCCGGATGCCGGCCCGCCGTTCCAGGCCTCGTGAGGGCGGGTCCGATCGGCTTACACGAGGCTGACATCGGGGCGATCGGCTCACCGCGCGTTTTTTCGCTGGCCCAGCCGTCCCGAATGCTGGAAAAGAGCGGCGAAGATTTCGGCGCGAGCCGTGCGGTGACACCGGAACATCGATGCGCCTTCTGATCGTCGAGGACAATGCCGAGCTGTCGCGGCTCGTTGCTGCCGGGCTGGCCGCGGCCGGCTATGAGAGCGACATCGTCGGCAGCGCGGCCGAGGCGCGCGAGGCGGTGAGCAGCGTCAACTATGCCGCGATGATCCTCGACCTCGGCCTGCCCGACGACGACGGCCTGTCGGTGCTGCGCGAGCTGCGCCGGCAGATGGAGCCGCTGCCGGTCCTGGTGCTGACAGCCCGCGGCGGCTTGCAGGACCGCGTGACCGGCCTGCGCAGCGGCGCCGACGACTATCTCGCAAAGCCGTTTGCGATGGAGGAGCTGGTGGCGCGGCTGGAGGCCATCCTGCGCCGGCCCGGCCAGCTGCTCGGCCGCTCGCTCAGCCTCGCCAACCTCGTCTACGACACCGAGAGCCGCCAGATCTTCATCGACGACCAGCCGCGGATCATCTCCGCGCGCGAGAGCTCGGTGCTCGAGATCCTGTTGCGCCGGCAGGGGCGGGTGGTGCCGAAGAAGAACGTCGAGGACCACATCTTCGGGCTCGAAGGCGAGGTCGCCTCCAACGCGGTAGAAGTCTACGTCTCGCGGCTGCGCAAGCAGCTGGCTGAACACGGCGCCAGAGTGGTGATCCACACCATCCGGGGCGTCGGCTATCTCATGACCGCGGAGAAATAGCGTGCCCGCCGGGGGCCAGGCCAGATCGCTCACGTTCAAATCGCTGATCTCGCGCATCGTGTTCCTGCACATCGTCGCGGTCGCGGTGGTCGCGATCTTCCTGCCGCTGGTGCTGTTCTGGCTGCTCAATTCCGAGATCGACCAGCTGCATCGAGACGCCATGCGCGCGCAGGCCGAGGTGCTGGCGGAGCGTATCGTCGCGCAGCCGGACGGCACGTTGAGCTTCAACCTGCCCGACAGTCTCAAGGGCCTCTACTCCGACGCTTACGGCCGCTACCAGTTCGACATTCGCGATGCCGACGGCCGGCTGCTGTTCTCCTCGCACCGTCGCTCAGCCGCTGCGGCCGCATCACGCTTCTCCCAGACGATCTCCGGCGCAGGCGTCACCCGCGATATTGCCGGCAAGACGGTCCGCATCCAGGTTGCCGAGGACCTCGCGCATCGCGACGTCATCATCGACGACATCGTCTCGAACTTCTTCCGGCGGGTGGGGTGGATCACCATCCCGATCCTCCTGGTCCTGCTTGCCACCGACATCATCATCTTCCGCCGCGCGATTGCGCCGCTGTGGAGAGCCTCGGAGGAGGCCAGCAATATCGGTCCGGCGCGCACCGATATCCGCCTGCCGACGGCGCAGATCCCGCGCGAGATCATGCCGCTGGTCACCGCCGTGAACCAGGCGCTCGATCGCCTCGAGGGCGGCTTTCGCGTGCAGCGGCAGTTCACGGCGGACGCCGCGCATCAGCTGCGCACACCGCTCGCGATCCTGCGCACCCGGATCGAGTCGCTCGACGACCGCGCCGCACGGCAGGCGCTGCTTGCCGACATCGAGGCCATGAGCCGCCTCGTCGCCCAGTTGCTGGAGATCGCCGAGCTCGACACATTGGTGCTCGATCCCGGGGAGACCGCGGATTTGCGCGCGGTCTGCGCCGAGGTGGTCGGTTCGATCGCCCCGTTCGCGATCGCGCAGCACAAGGACATCGCCCTGAAGGGGACCGACGCGCCGGTCAGGGTCCACGGCAATTCGGAGATGCTTCAGCGCGCGATCTTCAACCTCGCCGAAAACGCCATCAAGTTCACCGCGAAGGACACCTGCGTCGAGGTCGAGGTGCGCGACGACGGTTCGGTGCGCGTGCGCGATTGCGGCCCGGGCATCGCGGAAGCCGAGCGCGAGCTGATCTTCCAGCGCTTCTGGCGCGCCGACCGCCGGCGCAGCGACGGCGCAGGCCTGGGACTCTCGATCGTGCGCGCGGTGGCGGACGATCACGCGGCCACGGTTGCGGTGGCAAACCTCCCCGGCGGCGGCGCGGAGTTCACGCTGCGGTTTCGGCCGGCGAACGAGGTGGCCTCTTCACCCTCCCCTGGAGGGGGAGGGTCGATCGCGCGCAGCGCGAGCGGGGTGGGGTGACAGTCTCTCGGCGTGGCGCACTGCCCGAATGGAGAGATCACCCCACCCCGGCGCTTCGCGCCGACCCTCCCCCTCCAGGGGAGGGTAAGAGGGCAGCAGTCGCGCCATCCGCGGCTACTTCTGCGGCGGGCCGAGATCCAGCGGCGGCAGGTCGATCTGCGGCACTTCGATCTTGATCGTGCTGGGGTCGATGTTCGACTGGACGCCCTTGTAGTGCATCACCATGGCGGGGAATGCGATCACCAGTCCGACCATGATGACCTGGATGACGACGAAGGGGACCGCGCCCCAGTAGATCTGGCCCGTGGTGACGGGATCCATCCGCTTGCCGGTGAGGCGATCGGTGTATCGCTCCTTCGGCGCGACCGATCGCAGATAGAACAGCGCGAAGCCGAACGGCGGATGCATGAACGAGGTCTGCATGTTGACGCCGAGAATGACGCCGAACCAGATCAGGTCGATGCCGAGGTGCTCGGCGGCAGGTCCGAGCAGCGGGATCACGATGAAGGCCAGCTCGAAGAAGTCGAGGAAGAAGGCCAGCACGAAAACAAGCGCGTTGACGAAGATCAGGAAGCCGACCTGGCCGCCGGGCAGGGAGGTCAAGAGGTGCTCGACCCAGACGTGGCCATTGACGCCGTAGAATGTCAGCGAGAACACGCGGGCGCCGACCAGGATGAACACGACGAACGCCGACAGCTTGGCGGTCGATTCCGTGGCTTGCCGGATCAGGTCCCAGCTCAGCCGCCGCTTTGCGGCGCCGAGGAGGAGGGCGCCGGCGGCACCCATCGCGCCGCCCTCGGTCGGAGTCGCGATACCGATGAAGATCGTGCCCAGCACCAGGAAGATCAGGAACAGCGGCGGCACCATGACGAAGGTCGTCTGCTGCGCCATCTTGGACAGGAAACGGAAACCGGTCAGCTTGTCGATCAGCCAGTTCACCACGGCGACAGCGAATGCGAAGACGATACCGTAGAACATGCTGAGCACGACGTAATCGGCGCCATGCGTCTCGGAATTGCGCATCATGAACCATCCGAACACGCAGCTCGCGAGGAACAGCATGCCGAGCGAGACCAGGCCGCGGCTGCCGTCACCTTCGCGGAAGCCGATCGCCTCCTTCGGCAGGCCCGGCGCGGCCTTCGGAAAGATCATGCTGACCAGGAAGGCGTAGAGGGCGTAGAGGCCGGCGAGTACGAGGCCCGGGATGAAGGCGCCTTCGTACATGTCGCCGACCGACTTGCCGAGCTGGTCGGCCATCACGATCAGGACGAGCGAGGGCGGAATGATCTGCGCGAGCGTGCCGGATGCGGCGATGACGCCGGCCGCCACGCGGCGGTCGTAGCCGTAGCGCAGCATGATCGGCAGCGAGATCAGACCCATCGAGATCACGGACGCCGCGACCACGCCCGTCGTCGCCGCGAGCAGCGCGCCGACGAAGATCACCGCATAGGCAAGGCCGCCGCGGATGGTACCGAACAACTGGCCGATGGTGTCGAGCAGGTCCTCGGCCATCCCCGACCGCTCCAGCACCAGTCCCATGAAGGTGAAGAAGGGAATGGCCAGCAGCGTGTCGTTGTTCATCACGCCGTAGACCCGCTCCGGAAGCGCCTGCAGGAAGTCGGGGTGGAATTGGCCGAGCTCGACGCCGATCACGGCAAAGAAGAGGCCGACGGCGCCGAGCGAGAATGCCGCGGGATAGCCGAGCAGCAGCACGACGACCAGCGACGCGAACATGATGGGCGCCATATTGGCGATGATGAATGCGGTCATGATTCCCCCTACACCGTCGCCAACGGCTACTTCTTCTCGATCGCTTCGACGAGATGCTCGACTTCCGCCTCGAGCGCCGACACCTGGGATTCATGCGGATCGGGGATCAGCCCGCGCATGACCGCAATTCGCTTGATCAGTTCGGAGATGCCTTGCACGAGCAGGAAAGCGAACCCGATCATGATCAGGGATTTGGTCGGCCATTGCGGCAGCCCGCCGGCATTGCCGGACTGCTCGCTGATGTGGAAGGAGCGCTGGAAGAACGGCACTCCCGTGATGATCATGACGATGCACAGCGGAATGAGGAAGAACAGGTGACCGACCACGTCAATCCAGTTGCGAGCCTTCTTCGGCAGCGCGTTGTTCACGATGTCGATGCGGATGTGCTCGTTGTCGAGCAGCGTCCAGGGCGAGCAGAGCAGGAAGACGATGCTGAACAGCACCCATTGCAGCTCGAGCCATGAATTCGAGGACGTATCGAACGTCTTGCGGATGATTGCATTGACCGCCGAGATGATGACGGCGAGCACGATCAACCACGCGAGGCGCTTGCCCGTCCAGCGCGTGAACGCGTCGATCCCTTGGCTCAGCTTAAGGAGCGCTTGCAACGATAGGTCCTCCCCCGATTTCACCCCAGCCGTCTTGATTACGCCGACGCGGCGCGCGGCTTGTCTCGCCGCAACGGCTTGAGGCAGCAGGCACCAAACCAGCGGGCGTGCCGGCAGTCAATTGGAAGTTTGTTGGTAGTTAAGGGGAATAAGGCCCGTAATCCGACGGTGTCAGCCGCCGGTGACGCTCATGTGCCTGGACACGCTGGGGCGGTCGTGGCGGCGGTCGATGATGAAATCGTGCCCCTTGGGCTTCAGCCCGATGGCGCGGTCGATCGCATCCGCAAGCAGCAGGTCATCGCTCGATGCACGCAGAGGTTTGCGCAGATCGGAGGCATCCTCGTGGCCGAGGCAGGTGTGCAGCGTTCCCGTGCAGGTGATGCGCACCCGGTTGCAGGATTCGCAGAAATTATGGGTCATCGGCGTGATGAAACCGAGCTTGCCGCCGGTCTCGGCGACGCTGACATAGCGGGCCGGACCGCCGGTGCTCTCGGGCAGATCCGTCAGCGTGAATTGCTGGGCGAGGCGGGCGCGCACCAGCGACAGGGGCAGATACTGGTCGATCCGTCCCGATCCGATCTCGCCCATCGGCATGACCTCGATCAGCGTCAGGCCCATGCCCTTGCCGTGGGCCCAGCGCATCAGTTCGGGCAGCTCGTCCTCGTTGAGATTCTTCAGGGCGACGGCGTTGATCTTCACCGCAAGCCCTGCGGCGCGCGCGGCCTCGATCCCCTCGAGCACCTTGTCGATCTCGCCCCAGCGGGTGATCTCGCGAAACTTCCTGGGATCGAGTGTGTCGAGGGAGACGTTGATGCGGCGGACGCCGCAATCGGCGAGCTCGCGCGCGTGCTTTGCAAGCTGGGTGCCGTTGGTGGTCAGCGTCAGCTCGTTCAATGCGCCGGTCGACAGATGCCGCGACAGCGAGCGCACCAGCGTCATGACGTTGCGGCGGACCAGCGGCTCGCCGCCGGTGAGCCGCAGCTTCTTCACACCCTTGGCGATGAAGGCCGTGCAGAGCCGGTCAAGCTCCTCCAGCGTCAGGAGGTCAGCCTTGGGCAGGAACGTCATGTCTTCCGACATGCAGTAGAAGCAGCGCAGATCGCAGCGGTCGGTGACCGAGACTCGCAGATAGCTGATGGTCCGCCCGAACGGATCGGTCATCGCGCCCGACAGCGCGGCACGGGGGCTCGCAGAAAGTCCGTTCATACCAAATGCCTTGTCACTTGCGGCGACGGGCGCACCTTTGCTTCAGCGGTGCTGAGAAAGCAATCTAAGCATCGGACGCGGCTAGGACAATCCGGTGGTATGGGCAGATCAGCGCTTGTCCGCATTCGGATCGGGGAACGGCGAGGCTGCTGCGGGTGCCGCCTCGGCCGGCGCTGCGGCGGACGCGGCTGGTTTGGGCTTCTTCGGCCGGTGCGGCTTGCGGACCGGTTTCGGCGGCACCGCCGGCTGGAGTTCCGCAAACACCGGATTCGGATCGGTGGTGACGGAGGCGGGTGTGGTGAAATCGCCGGGATTCTTGACCACGTTCACCGGGACGCTCGCTGGCTGGTAACTTGGGCAGGGCGAAAGCGACCGTGAAAGGCGCATCGGGTGCGGGAACCGAGACCGAGCAGGGGGTCTTGCAGCCCTGACCGAGTGAGGTGGTGGCGTCAGCCCCGGGCGGATTGGATTCGAGCCTGACCTGGACGGTCGGTGGTGCTGATTTGAACATGTCCCAGGACATCGAGGAGCAGCCACCTAGGCTCGCTCCCGCTAGCCCGTCCTATTCGTGAGAGTGCGGCTTTTGGGCCCGATTGATGCGGCCGCACATCTTGTCTGACGAGGCGCACAGGATTGCCTTCGGCTTTTCGCCGCCTGACGACCGGTACTTTGCAACGCGCTTGAGGGATGGGTTGGGCGAACGGGGGCGGACGCCCCGCCGGTCAAGGACCGAGCGGCAGCAGCGCGCCGAGCAAGCCGCAGATCAGGTCGGCTTCGGGACATGCCGCGGCAAACGCAAGGCGAATGCGGCTCGTGGTCTCGACGACACGGGCGGCGATTTTCAAGAGCCGAAGACGCAGCGTCGCGAACTCGGCAGCGGCCAATTCCCGGGCTTTGGGAATGGCGTCGCGCACGGTCAGCATCAGCCAATAAGCGGCCGTATGGAGCACGAGACGGACCTGGTTGGCGAGCGCCGAACGGCAGCTGGTGCGATCGGAGGCGAGCTGCGTCTTATGCAGCTTGATCAGATTCTCGGCTTGGCCGCGCGCGCAATACAGGCTGTCGTAGATCCACTCGGCCGAGCCGACATCGAGGCTGGTGACGACGAAGCGGATGTCGAGGCCGAGCATCGTCGCCTCAATACGGGCGACAGTGCGCCGTTCGCGATCCCAGGACTTTGCCTTGTGGCGCGTCTCGGTATAGCCACGCAGAACCGGCAGGTTCTCGATGGCGCGTCGCGTGCGGATGTCGTCGGCGACCTCGTCGACTTTTCTGGCGAGAGGCTTGGTGCCGGACAGACCGAAGATGTAGTCGATGCCGTTGGTCTCGCACCACGCCATTGCCTCCGGCCGGGCATAGTGCCCGTCGCCACGGAACGTAATTTGCGTGTTGTGCCATCGCGTCCGGATATGCCGTACCAGGCGGCGCAGATGGGCACGCACCTCGACGCCGCCCGGCGTCTTGCCGGGCCGCAGCACGACGGCCACGGGCCGGCTCTTCTCCGTGTCGTAGACGTGGATCGGCAGGAAGCAGCGTTCGTCATAATGAGCGTTGAACAGCGAGAGCTGCTGATGGCCGTGGACGACGTCGCAGGTATCATCGATGTCGAGCGTGACGGATGCCGGCTCGCGCGGGTAGCTATCCATCCATGCGTCGACCAAAGTGTAGGTCAGCCGGATCACGTCGCGCAGGCGCGGAGCATTCTCCAGCCGCGACAGCGTCGGCTGGGAACACAAATCCCGGCCCGTGTCCGGTAGGCGACCGCAGGCCAGTTTGAATGCCGGATCGGACCTCAGATGATCGAGGTCGTCGGCGTCCTCGTAGCCGCAGCAGATCGCGAACATGCGAGCGCGGAACATATCGACCAGGCTGTGCACGACCCGCGTCGGATCGCGCCGATCCGGGAACACCCGGGCCAGATTGTTGGCCAAACCGAGACGCCGCTCGGCCATCGCCAGAAGCATCACGCCCCCGTTCGAGGTTAGGCGCCCACCATCGAAGGCAGCTGTGACTTTCTTGGCGTGAACGGCTGGAAACGAGAAGGGCGGAATCGTATCGTCGGTCATGGCGGGCGTGGCGTTCGCGGTTGGAGGTGATGGGGTTGGCTTCGCAACCGAATCCTACGCCGCATCAGCGCTTTACCCCTCAGGCGCACTCTTACGAATAAGACGGGTTAAGTTGAAGAAAGATTGAGTGACTCCCGATCATTTCTGTGCCGAAACGTGGAGTCGCGGTCGTGCCGCGTCCAAAGAAACCGGCGCGAGCGGCCTATTAGACGCGGTAGGTGCTCAGCCTCCGAAACGAGACTATCAAGCATGAAGAGATCGAGCGCGAGGCAGAGGTTTTATTTGTGTTGAATTCTTGCTTCTCGATAGTGGTCTGAAATCGTATCATCGGTCATGGCGGGCGTGGCGTTCGCGGTTGAAGGTGATGGGGTGGCTTCGCAACCGAATCCTACGCCGCATCAGCGCTTTACACCACGCTCGCCAGCCTCTCAGGCGCCCTCTCGCGAATAAGACGGGCTAGCGCAATCGCGATGACACGACGCATGAACCATCCACTTCTATTGCGACGAACCGCCACATCCCCGGCGCGACCTTAGGAGTGTCGTTTGGGGCAGGCAATTGGCGCGCGGCGCATAGGTAATTGATGGTTAACGCAGGGCGTCGCTAGAATAACCTAGTTGTATCAGCTGGTTGCGACGGGTGAAGCTGTCATCAGGCTGATGGCGGCCGCTGGCAGATCGCGCATGTGATGGATCAGCCGGTCCGGCTTCAATTCGGCGATCGGCACGTCGGTGTAGCCGAAGCTGACCCCGATCACGGGCACTCCGGCGCGCCGGGCGACCCCGACGTCGGTACCGGCATCGCCAACCATGATGCTGGCCTTCACGTCTCCGCCGGCCCGGGCCACGGTTTCGCGGAAAATGGTCGGATCGGGCTTCTGGACACCAAAAGTGTCCGCCCCGCAGATCGCCGCGAAACGGCGGCTGAGGTCGAGCTGGTCGAGCAGCCGCTTCGACAGCCATTCCAGCTTGTTGGTGCAGACCGCGAGGCGATGGCCTCGCGCCGCGAACTGGTCGAGTGCGGCCTCGAGCCCCTCAAAGGGGCGGGATTCGACCGCGATATGGTCGGCGTAATAGGCAATGAAATCCGCGGTCATCCGGTCCATGTCTTTGGGGGTGACGGTGCGGCCCTCGGCCTCCAGCCCCCGCTCGATCAGCTTGCGGGCACCGGCGCCGATCATGTTGCGGGCGGAGGCCATCGGCACGGGCGGCAGGCCTTCGCGGTCGAGCACATAGTTCAGCGCGGTGATCAGGTCGGGCGCCGTATCCACAAGCGTGCCGTCGAGATCGAAGACGATGGTGTGAGGGCAAGTCCCTTTGAAGGAGGTCATGGTCCCAGCGCTACCGGCCCGGTCGCATCCGCGCAAGGGGCGGGCCCATAAGATCACCTTATAGGCCTGTTCCCGCGAGGAAAACGAGGCTACATAGGCCGCCGAAAGCGGCCGCGATCGGCGGCTCATCCTCCGAATCCAGGGCGGGCGCACACGTGAACATGGACCAGTTGAAGCGGCAGGCTGCTGCCCGCGCCCTCGAGGAGGTGCGCGATGGCATGCAGCTCGGGCTCGGCACCGGCTCGACGGCCAAGCATTTCGTCGAGCTGCTCGGCGAGCGCGTCGCCGCCGGTCTCAAGGTGGTCGGCGTGCCGACCTCCGAAGCCACGCGCGCTGATGCGGAACGTTGCGGCGTGCCGCTGACGACGTTGGATGAGATCGACCATCTCGACATCACCGTCGACGGCGCCGACGAGATCGATCCCGAGCTCAATCTGATCAAGGGCGGCGGCGGTGCGCTGCTGCGCGAGAAGATCGTGGCGGCCGCCTCGGATCGCATGATCGTGATTGCGGACGACACCAAATGGGTGCCGACGCTCGGCAAGTTTCCGCTGCCGGTCGAGGTTATCCCGTTCGGGCTCGGAGCGACGCGCCGCGCGATCGAAAAGGCATTTGCCGAATGCGGCGTTTCCGGGCAAATGGCGGTCCGCAAGGACAAGGGGCGGCCACGTTTTCGTCACCGATGGCGGCCACTGGATCGTCGATGCCCAGCTCGGACGTATTGTGGATCCCCCCGGTCTCGCCAAGGCGTTGAGCGCCATCCCCGGGGTGGTCGAGCATGGTTTGTTCATCGGCTTGGCTAGCTCGGCCGTTCTGGCGGGCGGCGAAGGAATTCGCGTGATTGAACGGCGCAAGCCGAAAGGAGACCAGGAATGAAGAACGTGTTGAAATTCTTGCCGGCCGCGACTCTCGCTGTGGGACTGGCCGTTTCGGCCGCCCCGGCCGTCGCCCAGCAGCCGGCCCAGCCCAAGGCTGCCGCCGCACCGGCCCAGCCGAAGGCGTCGCCGGCTGCGATCGCGGCGGCCAGGGAGATTCTGCAGATCAAGAACGCCACCGCGATGTATGCCGGTGCCGTGCCCGGCGTCGTCGAGAAGACCAAGATCGCGCTGATCCAGCAGAACCTCAACTACCAGAAGGAGCTCAACGAGGTCGCCCCGATCGTGGCCCAGCAGCTCAACGGCCGCCAGAACGAGATCGGCGAAGGCATGGCCCAGATCTATGCCAGCGAGTTCACCGAGCAGGAGCTGAAGGATCTCGTCACCTTCTACAAGTCGCCGCTCGGCAAGAAGCTGATCGAGGCCGAGCCGCGCGCCATCGGGCTGAGCATGGCCTTCATGAACTCCTGGGCCCAGAACTTCTCCGAGACCGTGATGGGCGCCTTCCGTGCCGAGATGCGCAAGCGTGGCAAGGAGATCTGATCGATCCTATTTGATCAGAGATTGTTGAAAGAGGTCGGAGTGGACCATGGCTGAATTCGACGTCGACCTCTTCGTCATCGGTGGTGGTTCGGGCGGCGTGCGTGCCGCCCGCATCGCGGCCGGGCACGGCGCCCGCGTGATGATCGCGGAAGAGTACCGCATGGGCGGCACCTGCGTGATCCGCGGCTGCGTGCCGAAGAAGCTGTTCGTGATCGGCTCGCATTTTCGTCAGGACATCGAGGAGCGCCGCGGGTTTCGGCTGGACCGTTCCGCCGGCCAGCTTCGACTGGCCGACGCTTATCGCCAACAAGGACAAGGAGATCGCGCGGCTGGAGGCGGCCTACACGACGAACGTCGAGAAGTCGGGCGCGCAGATCGTCAAGAGCCGCGCGGTGATCGAGGACAAGCACACCGTCCGCCTGCTCGAGAACGACAGGAAGATCACCGCGAAATACATCCTGATCGCTACCGGCGGCGCGCCCAACCATGGCGCCGCGATTCCCGGCATCGAGCACGTGATCTCCTCCAACGAGGCGTTTCACCTGAAGGAGCTGCCGAAGCGGATCGTGATCCAGGGCGGCGGCTACATCGCGCTGGAATTCGCCGGCATCTTCGCCGGCTTTGGCTCCGACGTCACCGTGATCTATCGCGGCGACAACATCCTTCGCGGCTTTGACGAGGATGTCCGGACCCATGTCCGCAGCGAGATGGAGAAGCAGGGCATCACCATTCTCACCGGCTGCACGGTGACCAAGGTCGACCGCCACGGCGAGAGCTTCACCACCCATCTGTCGAACGGATCGAGCATCGGCTCCGACCAGGTGATGTTCGCCATCGGCCGCCATCCCAACATCGCCAATCTCGGGCTCGAGAAGGCCGGCGTCGCCATCAACCCGAACAATGGCGGCATCGCCGTCGACCATTTCTCCAGGAGCTCGGTCGACAGCATCTATGCGATCGGCGATGTCACCCACCGCTTCAACCTGACGCCGGTCGCGATCCGCGAGGGCCATGCCTTTGCCGACACCGTGTTCGGCAAGCGCGAGGTCAGGGTCGATCACGCCAACATCCCGACGGCCGTGTTCTCGCAGCCGGAGGTCGGCACGGTTGGCCTGACGGAAACCGAGGCGCGCGCGCAATTCAGCCACGTCGACATCTACAAGACGACGTTCCGCCCCATCAAGGCGACGATGTCGGGCCGCGATACCCGCGTGCTGATGAAGCTCGTCGTCGATGGCGCGACTGATCGCGTGCTCGGCTGCCACATCGTCGGCGATGCCGCCGCCGAGATCACGCAAGCCGTCGCAATCGCGGTGAAGATGAAGGCGACCAAGGCGGATTTCGACGCGACCATCGCGCTGCATCCGACCGCGGCCGAAGAGCTCGTCACGATGCGCACGCCGACCGCGCGCCACGTGCGTCAGGCGGCGGAGTAAGCTCGGCGCTCAGCCGTAGAGATACCCGACCGGCTTGCCTTCGGTGCGCAGGGGACGGACGTCCTTGTGGGTGATGATCTGACCGGCGAGGCCGTCGATCTCGTCACGCTGCGTCGGCGTCCAGCTGCGCAGCTCGTTCATGCCCTTGAGCAGGCCGAGCCGCAGCACCTGGGTGTTTTCGCCGACAGCTGTGAGGCTGATGGAATCCCTGCCCGCCGTCACCACGTCGCCGGCGGACAGTTCGAAGCTCTCGCCGGTCTTTCTCTTGAACTCGGCGGTGCCGCGAATGACGCGATAGATCTCGACCTCGCCCTTGGCGAAACAGCTCGCGTCCGCGGCGGCCGACGTGCTCTTCGGCAGCAGCGACTGACCGCGCGGGTCGGTTGCGATGATGTGGCCAGCGACGAGATGGCCACTCGGAATCTCGATGCCGATATCGCGCACGTGGACCGGCATGGCCGATTTGACCGAGCCATCGGTGAGCGGCCTGAACAGCGCGTCCAAAGCCAGGGGGTCCTGGAGCCAGAAGCCGGCATCGGCCGGCCGGTCGTGCAGAGGGTGGCTCCAGGCCACGCGCGGCGTCTCGGCCTCGTTGATCTGGTCGGGACCGACGATGGTCGGGTTGGGAAACGTCGTCGGATCGGTGATGAAGGCTTCGAGGAATTTGCCCGAATAGCCCATCGAGATCGGATCGGGCACCACGGTCTGCGGCGTCTTCAGATTCTCTTCGGTCGACAGTCCCGACCAGGTGTAGAACAGCTGGCGGTGGACGATCGCGCTTTGCAGCATCACCGCGCCGGGGCCGACATTGTAGAAGCGCCCGTCATAGTCGAAGGTGAACGCGCCCGAGGTGACCAGCACGAGCTGAAAGCCGCCCGGCGGAAGATGAAGATGGAAATCGGTGGGGCCGGTGTCGGGCCGGTAGATCGGCAGATTGGTCGCGACCTCGTGCAGCAGGAAGGTCTCGTTGTTGGCGTGAAAGCCTTCGTTGGCGCGATTGTAGAGGGCCTGCGGCCGGTACGTCGCCTCGAACTTCGCATCCCGGTCGCGATCGATCGCCACGAAGTCCTGGTCGTTGAGACGCAGCCGCGCGCCGTTCGGATGGGTGAGACCGGTGAATTTGAGATCTCCGGCAGCATGCACGTTCATGGCATTCTCCGATCTGGGGCCGTCCATCCCGGAGCTGGGCGCACGCAACTTTCCGCTCTCTATCGTGGGCGGGCAGGGAATTGGGCCAGATGCTGTCTTGCGAATTTTGGGCCAGTCGGCGCGCAGTGCGCGCGCAGGCTCGCCGTCCGCAGGCGGCGAGTAAGAAAAGCGAGCTTGCACCAAAGGTTAGACCACGGGTTCGCCAACCTGCCTGACCTTTCCGCGCAGGTCCGTGAGTTCGGTAGAGCGACCTAGGTTGTCTAATTTGTCGGCAGGTCCTGCAGGGGCATGCAGCCGTGCAAGCTCGCGGCGAAAGGCAAATGCCCGGCGGCTCAGTGTCTCAAGCCGTTCATTCGAACGACTGACGGACGCTCCGCTCGGGCTTGCCGAACGGGCTATCCGCCCACTTCGCCATGTCCAGCGCGCGGGCGTCGAGGCCTTCACACCAGAGGCAGCTCGGTTCCACGCGGCCTTTGGCCGTCAGCATCGGGACGAGCGCATGGCCGCAGCCGGTGCAGGATGTGGTGCGATTCATGCGCTTCTCCGCGCTCATCGGATTCAAGGGCGACATATTCGCTGCCGAAGCTTGCGCGAGCGCTATGGCGGCGCAGACGCTCGTTCCCGAGATGTAGATGTAGCGATCAATCGTGACACGGTTGCGATGTCGTCGCCGCTTGCGCGATAGGCGGAGCGTATCGCCTTCCGGATCCCGGCTCTGCGCCACAACGCGAAGGGCGTTGCAGCGCGCCCCGGACGCGGTTTCATCGCTATGGAACCGATGCGGCGGCTGGTCGCAGTCATGTTGCCTTGATTCCGACAGAGCCGCCTTTATGTCTGAGCAGAACAAGAATCCGGGCCCCTCTGGCGAGGACGCCGACCATGTCGGCAAACCTCGTGATGTCGGATGACCTGTCCCGCGCGAATGCGATGGATCGGCCGATCGTCGGGCCTTTGTTCGTTCTCTCCGACTATCCGTCCCCATCGCAGCTCCGTGCGGCCATTTCGCAAGTTAAGGGAGCTACGATGTCTGACGCCAGAACTTCAAATCCGATGGAAATCGAGATCACGGAGCCGTCGAGCCTGAACGAGCAGGCGGCGGTCGCGTTGGTGATCGTGGGCGCGCTGGTTGCGGTTGCCGACCGGCGCGTCTCGCCGGTCGAGCGCGACGAGGTGATCCGTTTCATCAGGGACCGCAAGCTGGCGCCGCACATTTCAGACGAACGGCTCTATGCGATGTTCGATGACCTCGCCGAACGGCTCGAGGAGCCGGATTTTGCCAACGTCGTGATCGACACGCTGCGGCCGGTTTCGAATCTGTCGCTCTCGTCCCATTTGATGGAGCTGTCGGAGCGCGTTGCTGCCGCAGATGAGGACGTCCATCCCCACGAAGTCCAGGCAATCAAGTTGTTGCGCTTGCTGACGCTGGTGCTGCCGCGCGCGAAGCCGGTCGTGCCCAGTGCAGCGGACGCCACGCTCCAGGCCGCCCTGAAGGAGTAAGCATGAGCACAGTTTCGGACGAGCGCACCACCGAAGCCGTGGGCACCACCGGCGAGATCGCCGGTGGAGACCCGCGCCTGGCCAAGCTCGTCGACCGCCTGCCGGGGCGCATGGGCGACACCTTCACCTATCTGCTCAAGCCGTCCAGCCGCTGGGTCAGGATCCCCTCGGGCACGCTGCTGGTCGCCGGCGGCGTGCTCTCCTTCCTGCCGCTGCTCGGCGTCTGGATGCTGCCGCTCGGCCTTGCGCTGCTCGCCGAGGACGTACCGGCGCTGCGCTCCTCCCGTTCGAAGGTCTTCGACTGGATCGAGCGCCGCAAGCCGCATTGGCTCGATCCGTCGACATCGAAAAATGATCAAACATGACTGAATTCATCACCGCCGAGGCGCTGACCGCGCTGTTTCAAGTCGTCCTGATCGATCTCGTGCTCGCCGGCGACAACGCCGTCGTCATCGGCCTCGCCGCGGCGGGCCTGCCGGCCCAGCAGCGCCGCCGCGCCATCATCGTCGGCATCGCCGCCGCCACCGTGCTGCGCATCGCCTTCGCCGGCGTTGCGACCCAGCTCCTGCAGGTCATCGGGCTGCTGCTCGCCGGCGGCGTGCTGCTGCTCTGGGTCTGCTGGAAGATGTGGCGCGAGTTGCGCGAGCAGGCCACGCATTCGGAGCAGCTCGCGTTCAGCAATGGCGGCGGCGCGGATGCCGCCCCGGCACAGCGAAAGACTTTCGGCCAGGCGGCGGTGCAGATCGTCGCCGCCGACGTCTCGATGTCGCTCGACAATGTGCTCGCGGTCGCGGGTGCCGCGCGCGAGCATCCGTACATCCTCGCCTTCGGCCTGTTGCTGTCCGTCGCGATGATGGGGGTCGCCGCCGATCTGCTCGGCCGCGTGCTCCAGAAGCAGCGCTGGATCGCCTATGTCGGCCTCGCCATCATCATTTACGTCGCCTTCGAGATGATCTATCGGGGCTCGCTCGAGCTCGCGCCTGTCATCGCGAGTCTCTGAGGCGCATTCCTGTCTGCAATCCGGAGCGATCCATGACGTCTGAACCCAAGGCACCTTCGGCGCCGGCCGCGCCAAGGCCGCCGGTCGGCCTGCTACCGAAGCTGATCTTCGGCTCGCGCTGGCTGCAATTGCCGCTCTATGTCGGCCTCATCGTCGCGCAGGCCGTCTATGTGCTGTTGTTCCTGAAGGAGCTCTGGCACCTGGTCCTGCACTCGTTCGACGCCAGCGAGCAGCAGATCATGCTGGTCGTGCTCGGGCTGATCGACGTCGTCATGATCTCGAACCTTCTGATCATGGTGATCGTGGGCGGATACGAGACTTTCGTTTCCCGGCTGAACCTCAGCGGCCATCCCGACGAGCCGGAATGGCTCGGTCACGTCAATGCCAGCGTGCTCAAGATCAAGCTCGCGATGGCGATCATCGGCATCTCCTCGATCTCGCTGCTCAGGACCTTCATCGAGGCCGGTAATCTCGGCACCAACCGCAGCAATTTCACCGAGAGCGGCGTGATGTGGCAGGTCCTGATCCACATGACCTTCATCATCTCGGCGATCGGTATCGCCTGGGTCGACCGCCTCAGCGAGAGCGGCCATCGCAAGGAGGCCGGCCACGGCTGAGCCTTGCGAATGGGGCCGCGCCGTGAGGCGGCGGCCCCGCCACCGTATCGGCGGAGCCTCGCCAAACGTCGTCTTGTAGCTCCTCGCGAGGCATCACAAGCTGCCGATGAGCAGGTGATGTTTGCTAAAGCGCGATGCGATTAGGATGAATCGTGTTCGCGCTCTAGGTTGTTGTTTAAGCATGATCTTTTCGGAAAACCGCTGCGCACTTTTCCGGATCATACTTTAGAACGACCATCCAGCCCTCTGACGGGAGGTGGCCGGCGTCCGTTCATGGTTTCTGTCCGCAGAGCTCGCGGGATGCCGTCGCCTCCGCTCTGTGGAGAGCGTATTCATTCCGCTGGACTGCCGACGACCGCACCCTGCCTGACGTCTTCGCGGGCGAGGATCAGCAGAAGGCCGACGATGATCAACTCGACCACCGCGAAGGCGACGAAAGCCCCGGTGAACGCGCCGGAAGAGGCGTTGACGATGGCGCCCATCATCCAGGGCGCCACGAAAGCCGACAAGATGCCGAACACCTCCGCATAGCCGATCGCCGCCGGTGCGAGCGCGTCGGAGTATTTTTCGCTGAGCAGCGCGAAGATCGCGCCGCCGCCGAGCAGCGCGACGCCGCTGAGGGCTGCGAACAGCACCAGCACACCGAACGGCATCGGCGTAACGACGCTCCAGAGGAACATCAGTGCGGTCAGGAAAGCGAGCCCCGCGGTGAGCTTGATCATGAACGGCTTGCCGAGCCGGTCGGACATGTAGCCGCCGATCACCAGGAACAGGACCTGCGAGAGCCCCATCACGGTGCCGATCACGGCGCCGGCTTCCGGCGGCATGTGCTGCACGGCGATAAAGGCGGGCACCACCCAGGTCGCCGTGCCGGCGATTGCGAAGGTACAGGCCACGATGCCGAAGCCACCGACTGCGATCCATTTCGAGCGGAAGATTTCGCCAAGCGGCAGGTGCTTCTGAGGCGTCTCGTTCCCCCAGGTGAAGTCGACGATGCCGATCTCGCGCGGGCTATTGCGAACGACGAGCGCGTTAATCGCAGCGACGATCAGGGTGCCGACCGCCAGTACTGCGAAGAAGGTCCGCCATCCGGTCGCAATGGTCAGGGGAATGCCGAGTGCGAAATCCAGGGTGATGGCGAGGCTGTAGGCCGCAAGGATGATTCCGACCACCGACCCGCGCCGGCTCTGCGGAAACCAGCCGAAGATCAGCTTCATGTTGCCGATGAAAATGCCGGCATCGAAGAAGCCGATCAGGAGCCGCAGCAGCACAAGCTGGGTGTAGGTCTGGACGAACACCTGAAGCATCATCCCGAGACCGGTGCCGGCAAGTCCGATCAGCAGCATGTTGCGCGCCGTCATCGAGCGGCTCACCGGTGACCACACCATCATCCCGATGCCATAGGTCAAAGCCCCGTGGGTCGGTCAAAATCCCCCGGGTATGGTCACTTGAAACTCCCCCACCTGATGATCGCCGTCAGCGCCGCTGAACAGCAGTAGCCGGTCAGGCAGGACGTTTATGTTCGACCCCTTTAGCCAGCAAGGGGCCGGGGAGTTGAACGTCTTGAAGCGACATCTGCAAAGCACCGTACTTACATTACTTGATCGCAACACCAGCCAGCGCGAGATTCACCGGCTGACGGGTGTCGATCGCAAGACGATCCGGCGTTATCAGGCGCTGCGGGCCGGTGCGGAGGCAAATTCCCCCGGGGAAGTGACCACCGGCTCGGTGAGCGCGGACGGCCAAATTCCTCCACCCCGACCACCGGCTTTTGGGACATCGGAAGCGACGGTCACCAGCAGCCTGGCCCGTTCGGCTTGCGAAGCGCATCGGACGTGGATCGAAGAACAGGTCCGGCTGAAGCGGAACGCGCAGGCGATTTACCAGGACCTGGTTGATCAATTTGGCTTTCCGTCCAGCTACCAGAGTGTCAAGCGGTTTGTGCGCCGGTTGCGGCACGCTGATCCTGAGCAGTTTGATCGTCTTGAGTTCCTCCCCGGCGAGGAAGCTCAGGTCGACTATGGCGAGGGCGCGCCGACGGTTGATCCGAAGAGCGGGCGGTACCGTCGTCCCCGCCTGTTCGTGATGACGCTACGCTACTCGCGGCGCAGCTTCCGGCGGGTAGTCTGGAAGTCCAGCCAACAAGTCTGGGCGCAGCTCCACGAAGAGGCGTTCCGGTATTTTGGCGGGGTCCCCAGCTATGTCGTGCTCGACAACCTGAAGGAAGGCGTCCTCAAGCCGGATTTGTACGAGCCCCAGCTCAACCCGATTTACAGCGCGATGCTGGCTCATTACGCCGTGGTCGCCGATCCCGCGCGCGTGGCCGATCCAAATCGGAAAGGATGCGTCGAGAATGCGATTCAACATACCCAGGGCACTGCGCTGGCCGGACGGCGCTTCGAGACGCTGGAGGCGCAAAACGAGTTCTTGAGGCACTGGGAGGAGAACTGGGCTTCCAAACGCATCCACGGCAGCACGCGCCGTCAGGTCGAGGCGATGTTCCAGGAAGAGAAGCCGCACCTGCGGCCGCTGCCTGTCGCTCCCTTCCGCATCTTCACCGAAGTCGTCCGGACTGTCTGCGACGACACCGCCGTACGCGTCGACAACAGCTATTACGCCGCGCGGCCCGCGCCGATCGGCAGCCAGGTCGTCGTGCGCATCTACACCACCACGATCGAGATCCGTGATCGCCACACCCGTGCGCTGCTGCGTGTTCATTCCCGGATGGCGCACCCCGGTTCTGTCGTCCTGCCGACCAGCGAACGGCCGTTCAACCCGTCGCGGCAAACCGCCGTGCTGCTGGCGAGCGCCGAGCGCATCGGACCGCAGACCAGGGCCTTGTGCCAGCAGGTGTTCGACACCGAAGGGCGCCCCGGACAGCGCGCGATGTGGGGCATTGTCGGGCTGGGCCGGAAGTATCCGGCGCGGCTGGTCGAGCAGGCCTGCGCGCACGCCATCGACAACCGCATCTACCGCTACAAGCACGTGCGTGCGACCGTCGAGCGGTTGTTCGAACAGGCGATCGAGCAGGTTGGAGTGACGCCACAGCCGGCATCGCCGCTCACCCAGGATCATCCGCTGATCCGTACCCCCGCGGAATACGGCGACCTCTTCAGCCGCGCTGTGCGGCGCGACGCCGACGACAATGAGAGCTGGCCCCGGTTGTTTGGACAGCGCCCCGCTGGATTTAAGTGGATTCCTGCCGGGTTATGCTGAACGCGGGGCTTTACGGTTTTGTCGTTGCGTCGGGAGGGCGTAGCCCGACCAGAGCGACGACAAAACCGTCGGCGACGGTCATGCGGCCATCACCATAGCTTGCGTGCCGAAGTAAGCCTCGTCGGGCGTGCGCCCGTCAAGGCTCGAGTGAGGGCGTCCCTGATTGTAGAAGGCCAGATACTTGGCAATTGACGCTCGCGCCTCGGACACGCTGTCGTAGGCGCGGAGATATACTTCTTCGTATTTGACCGTGCGCCAGAGCCGCTCGACAAACACGTTGTCGCGCCAGGCGCCCTTGCCGTCCATGCTGATGGCGATCTTCGCGTCCAGCAGCACATCGGTGAACTCGAGGCTGGTGAACTGGCTGCCCTGATCCGTGTTGAAAATCTCGGGCCTGCCGTGCTTCGCCAACGCCTCCTGGACCGCTTCGACGCAGAAGGCCGCCTCCATTGTGATCGAGACGCGATGGGCCAGGACCCGTCGGCTGAACACATCGACGACCGCCGCGAGATAGACGAAGCCACGCCGCATCGGAATGTAGGTGATGTCCATTGCCCACGCATGGTCGGGCCGCTCGATCTTCAATCCGCGCAACAGGTACGGGTAGATCTTGTGACCCGGAGCCGGCTTGCTCGTGTTCGGGCGACGATAGACCGCCTCGATCCCCATGCGCTTCATCAGCGTCGCGATGTGGCGGCGACCGGCGTATACGCCCTCCCGCCGCAGCAACGATCGCAGCATACGCGCTCCCGCGAAGGGATAATCGAGATGCAGCTCATCGAGCCAACGCATCAAGGCAAGGTCCTCGGCCGAAACTGGCCGAGGTTCATAGTAGACCGTGCTGCGAGCCAGCTTCAGGACCTTCGCCTGGCGCACGATAGAAAGATCATGATCGCGGTCGATCATCGCTTTGCGCTCAGCAGGCCCGCCTTGGTGAGCGCGCCGGACAAAAAATCGTTTTCCAACGCCAGCTCGCCGATCTTGGCATGTAACGCCTTCAAATCGACCGGCGTCTCGGCCGATGTCTTGTCATGCCCAAACACGCCGGCGGCGCCTTCCAGGAGCTGGTTTTTCCAGATCGTGATCTGGTTCGGATGAACATCAAACAGTTGCGCCAGCTCCGCCAGTGTCTTGTCGCCTTTGACCGCAGCCAAAGCAACCTTCGCCTTGAATGCCGGAGAATGCGTCCGGCGGCTCTTCTTCGTCATCTTCGCTCCTGATTCGCAGCAAGAATCCTCGCCGCTGTCAGGCAGAAAATCCACTCAAGCTACTGTCCGAATTTGCGGGGCCAGCTCTATGGTCGGCAGGCCGAGGCTCACGACGATCACGCCACGGCAATCCGCGCTCGTGTCGCCTGCGCAACCCCGGCCAACTCCGGCGCCACGAGCGCTCCCGCTGCACCTTCTCACCTTAAACTGGAGACCTAGCCACATGATGACCATGCCGGAAATTGAGCGTTGCCTACGACAGCTGCGCCTGTCGGGTGTCCGCGACACGCTGCAGACGCGCGTGCTCCAGGCGCAGGGCGCCAACCAGCCCTTCCTCGAGACCTTCTCCCTTATCCTGCAGGATGAACTGGACCGTCGTCAGTCCCGTCTTATCGAGCGGCGATACCAGCAATCCGGGCTCGACGAAAAGCTGACGCTCGCCGAGTTCGACTGGTCCTTCAATCCCAAACTGCCACGTCAGACCTGCTTCCAGCTCCACACCCTGGCGTTCATTGCCGCTGGCGAGAACGCTCTGCTTGTTGGCAAACCTGGCATCGGGAAGTCGCACATCGCCAAGGCGATTGCCTATCAGGCGATCCTGCAAAGCCACAAGGTCCAGTATCTTGAGACCGACGACTTCTTCCACCGCTACGCCCTGAACTCTCCGGCACAACGCGAGGTCCGGCTGCGAACCATCATCGACTGCGATCTCCTCGTGCTGGACGATCTATTCCTCGCACGCGCCATCCCCGACGACGCCGGCACTTTGCTGCAGACCCTGATCCATCAGCGTTACAAACTGCGCCGCAGCGTCATCGTCACCTCCAATCGCGTCGTGCAGGATTGGGGGGCATACCTTGGGGACAACACTATGAGCACGACGATCCTCGATCGCCTTATGCATCATTGCCATCTGCTTGAGTTCGACGGACGCAGCTATCGGCTCAAAGAAGCCGCTGAAGCTCTTGCCCGGGAAACAAACTCAAACTAACAGTCCCTTGTCCTGCCTCGCGGGTGGAGGAATTTGACTGACCACACCCGGAGGAATTTGAAGTGACCCGCGGGGAAAGCGAAGATGCCCTGCGCCAGACCGGCCTCGGCGGGATTGAGTTTCAGGCTCTCTGAGACGAAAGGCAGCACGGCCGCAAAGGCGTACCAGTCGGCCGCGAGGAATATCTCGCAGAAGATGGCGAGTGCCAGCATGCACTTTTGCCAGACGGCAATCCGTCAGCGATCGCTCTCGGAAATGGTGGTCCAGTTGATCGTCATGATCGATCCTCGCGGTTTGAGCTTTCAGCGGAGACGAGCATCAGGCCGGGGGCGGCAGGAAATTGACCTCGTGCTCGGCGGCACGCCGAACGACTTCCTGCGGATCGGGCAGGTTGTGGATGCGTTCGAACAGCTCCTTGAGCGATCGCGTCGGCGCGACCCAGAACAGGCTGGTCGCGGTTTCGCCGGACTTGTTGAAGATGCCGTGGGGAATGCCCTTGGGCATGCGCACGAGGTCCCCGGCGGTCGCCACCAGGTCCTTCCCGTCAAGCCAGAGATCGTAACGGCCGCTCAGGACGTAGACGAATTCGTCCTGGGTCGGATGAACGTGCGGCGGCACGAAGGTGCCGTCGGGAAACACGGCATGCCAAGCCATCGACGCCTCGGAGTGCTGCTTCAGCGTGTACGTCTGGCCCAGAATGCTCCAGACGATGTTGCCAAAGCCGTCTTTGGCGGGGGTAACGCCCGGAGGCATCTCGATCATGGTGGTGTCCTTCTGTCTGAGCTACTCGGCTAGAAAATCGGTGACGTGATGCGGAGCTATGGCGGAATCTGGGTGATGACGGTGTGAGGAAGGCGGCGTATCGAGGCGGGTGACGAGCCTGCCAGAACCTCTCGAGGAGAGCGATACGCCATGACCGAGACTACCAATGTTCTTGCTTTCCGTCAGCCGTCCGCGGTTGATGATCCACTGACCGATATCGTTCGAGCCGGCGCGCGGGACCTGCTTGCCAGGGCGATCGAGATCGAGGTTGGCGCGTTTCTGGCCAGCACGGCCAATCTGACGCTGCCCGACGGTCGAGCGCGCCTGGTCCGACATGGGCACGGTCCGGTGCGCGAGATTGCGACCGGCATCGGTCCGGTGGAGGTCGCTCGTCCCAAGGTCCGCGACCGCGGAGCGAGCGGGCCAGGCGACCGCCTCCGCTTCAGTTCGGCAATCCTGCCGCTATGGGCGCGGCGGACGAAGAGCCTGGATGCCTTGATCCCGGTCCTCTATTTGCGCGGCATCTCGACCGGCGACTTCCAGGAGGCGCTCTCGGCGCTGCTCGGCAAGGATGCGCCGAACCTGTCGCCTTCGGTGATCGCCGGCCTGAAGGCCGATTGGCAGGTCGAGTACGAACGCTGGCAGAGACGCGATCTGTCGGCGCGTCGCTATGTCTACATCTGGGCCGATGGCGTGTACCTGCAGGCCCGCATGGAAGATCACAGCGAATGCATGCTGGTGCTGATTGGCACCACGCCGGAAGGCAAGAAGGAGCTGATCGGCTTCCAGGTCGGCGTGCGCGAGAGCGCGCAGAGCTGGCGCGAACCCCTGATCGACCTGCGGCAACGCGGGTTACGGATTGCCCCGCAACTCGCCATCGGCGACGGCGCCCTCGGCTTCTGGAAGGCACTGGACGAGGCCTTTCCCGGCACGCGGCACCAACGATGCTGGTGCCATAAAGTGAGCAACGTACTCGACAAGGTCGCCAAATCCGTGCAGGGCCTCATGAAGAACGACCTGCGGAACATCTATCTGGCCCCACACCGGGCCGAAGCTGAAACCGCGATCGACGTCTTCGTCGAGAAATACCACGTCAAATACGGACGTGCGGTGGAGTGCCTGATCAAGGATCGCCATGCGCTGCTCGCCTTCTTCGACTTCCCTGCTGAGCACTGGATCCACCTACGCAGCTCGAACCCGATCGAGAGCGTCTTCGCCACGGTGCGCCACCGAACGGTGCGGACCAAGGGATCGCTGTCGCAACAAACCGCGAAGCTGATGGTGTTCAAGCTCATCGACGCCGCATCGAAGACCTGGCGGCGATTGAAGAGCACGAACCAGTTGCCGAAAGTCATCGCCGGTGTAAAGTTCATCGACGGAATCGAAGTCATTCCGAACACTGAAAGCCACGCCGCCTGATCAGGCCGCGTCACCCAAAATCAGCCATAGCTCCGTGATGCGCGGCGGAGGGCGTTTCCTCGAACACCAGATGTCCCGTGTCCGGCACCAGCGTCACGCGCGCGTGGGGCAGCCCGGCCTTCCAGGCCCCGGCCTGCGCCGTTGGGCGCAGGCGATCCGCGGCGCCCCACAAGACCAGCGTCGGCATCGTGATCCGGTGCAGCCAGTGCGCGAGCTTTGGATTGCCCTGCGGATCGCTGCGGATCAGCTTGGCGAAGCCCGTCACCTCGCGCCCGAGGCGGGCGTCGAACGCAGGATCTGGCGCCGTGGGAAAGTAACGCAGCGCGTTTGACGGATCGTGCGCGAGATAGGCCGGCAAATCCTGTGGCGCGATCTCGAACAGGCCGGGGGCCGGCGCGCTCGCAACCACGAGGCCGGCGGGCGCGACCAGCACCAGCTTGCGGACGCGATGCGGCTGGCGGATGGCGAACTCGGCGGCGAGCCACCCGCCGAGCGAAAATCCGGCAAGATCGAACGTCGCCAGTCCCAGCTTGTCGAGCAAGTCCGTGGTCTGGAGGACATGATCCTCGATCGTATCGATCCAGACCGCATCGCCGGAGTCGCCGAAACCGGCCTGATAGGGAATGATGACGGTGTGCCGCTTCGCCCAGTCGCGCGCCATCTCAAAGCCGGTAAACGTTCCGGTACCGTGCAGGAACACCAGCGGGGGGCCGCTTCCGATGGTGTGAACGACGGTGCGCACGCCGTTGATGTCGTATTCCGCGCGAGCAAAGCCGGTGAGGTCGGGCGAGGGTTTGACGGTCTCAAGCATGATGGATGTCTCGGGTTGAAGGCAGCCTGTCTGGGCACCGCAGTGGAAGAGGGGTCATGCGGCCTTGGCCCGGCGGTCGCCGACAAGCGCTGCGAATTGTTCCACCGCGTTGGCGAGGCGAGCGGCAATCATCGGCGCCAAGGGGGCGCCCGGCGCCAGTTCGTCGCTGCTCGCATAGATCGCGGTCGACACCGTGCAGGCCTCGAAGAACCCGAACAACGGACGGAGCTGATGCTCGACCACCAGCGAGTGGCGCAGCCCGCCGCCGACCGCTGTCAGCAGCACCGGGCGATTGCGCAGCACGCCGGGCTTGATCAGGTCAAAGACATGCTTGAACAGGCCGGGATACGAGCCCTGGAACACCGGGCAACCGATCACCAGGCCATCGGCATGCTCGATCGCCTCGACGAGGTCGCGCGCGCGCTCGTCCAGCCCGTTGCGGGTAAACGCGGCGATGCCTTCGCCGGCATCGACGAGGTCGAGGATGTCGGTCTTGAGCGCGTGTTGTGCCAGGAGATCGGCCGCAACGGCTTCAACAAGCCCGCGCGACTTAGCCGGGCGCCAGCTGCTGCCGCAGAAGCCAACGATGCGGGATCTGTTCACGCCGACCTCCTGCGCGCTCAGCCGGTCACCCCGAACACTGTCCATTGCGCGCCGGGCCCGGGAAGGCCGAGCAGCGCACGGCCGCATTCCTCGACGATCTGGTCGGCCATCAGGATGTGCTGGGTGCCTGAGTGGATGTCGCGATAGAAGCGCTGCATCGGCGTGTTGTGCAGCGAGGCACCTCGGGCTGCGCGGTGCGCGAAGGTCGAGACGTCGGACAGGACGTCGTGGATGTGCCGCAGCGACAGCTTGATCATTGTCATCTGCGCCAGCGAGGGACTTTCGCCGCCGGCGCAGGTCTCGGAGACCTCCTTCCAGGTTTCGTGCACAAGCGCACGTGCCGCGCGAAAACGAGCCTCGGCCTGCGCGAACTGGAACTTGAAGCTGGCGCTCTCGCACGACTTGCCGAAGGGATCCTGGCGCGGGACGATGACCTTCACGAGTTCGTCGAGCATGCGGCGGCCGACTCCGACCGCCCAGCTCGAGTGCGACCAGGCGCTATAGCCGGCGAGCCCCAGCGCGCCCTGCACGCCGCCGCGACGTGGCGCGCCTATGTCGAAATCGTAGGTCATGTGTGTCGGCACGAACAGCTCGTCGCCCTCGCTGAGCGTGTAGTCGAAGCTTCCGGTGGCGCGCAGGCCGAGCACGTCCCAATTGCCCATCAGCTTGATGGTCGCCCGCGGATGGTGGGTGACGACGATCTTGGGCTGTCCGTTGGGACCGAACACCATGTCCTTGCCGGAGGCGTCGGTGACGAAGCAGCCGGAATGGACCCATTCGGCGTGCTGGATGCCGCTGCCATAGGCCCAGTTGCCGCGGATCATGTAGCCGCCATCGACCGGACGGGCGAAGCCCCGCGGGACGCCGTTGCCGGCGATGGTGATGTCGGCGCCTTTTGCGAAGACCTTCTTGATGCCCTCGTCCTCGACGTAGATGGCGAGCGTCGTGCCTTCCATGTTGTTGCCGATCGCACACCATCCGGCGGACGCATGCGTGTAGGCAAGGCGCTCGATCACGGTCATGGCGTCGTAGGGCAGAAGTTCGGCGCCACCGACCTCGCGGGGAAACAGCATCGTGTAGATGCCGGCCTTGCGAAGCGCGGCGACGACGTCGTCGGTGAGATAGCCCTGCGCCTCGGCCTCGGCCGCGCGGGACTCGACCAGTGGCAGCACGGCGTCAAGGCGCGCGTGGAACTCGGCCACTGATGGCGTCGTGGAGGGCCTGGCGGCGCGTTGCATGGAAAGGCTCATGGTCGGTATCTCCACGTCAAGCTGTTGCTCCGCCGTGCGATCGGCGGGGAGGATCGGGACCGGCGGGGACGGCGTCCGTCGGCAAGGCTCCGCCGTCGCGTGCCAAGGCTGTTGGCGCGCGGGTGAGCAGGCAATTCGCGATGGTGACGTGACCCCGTCGGAACCGCGTGATGTCGTCACGCGATCACGATGGCCGAATGCTAGGGATGAAGTGGGCAGACCGGCAATCCCCCATCATGGGGGGATCGCCGTTGCTGCCGTGCCGTAAAGCTGAGCCGGAGAAGCACGGTTCTGCCGCTTCTTTTCGCTTGACCGGAGAACAGGCGAAGAAGAAATTTTAAGCCTATAACAAATCCCAATGGGCGCACGTCGCGCGAGGAGTGGCGGTGAGGGCCAAGCAGGAGCAGTTGGACGGTCTGCCCGAAGGCCGGCTGGCGGATCGTTTGATGTCGATCGCCGAGAGCCGTTCGGTGCGTGCGCTTGGCGTGGCCTGTTGCTCAGCAATCACCGAACTCACGGGATCGCCGACTGTCGGCCTCTACCTGCTCGACGGGCTCGAGCCTGCCCTGGTCTACAGCCGCTACGTCGCAGACGGCCTGCTCGACAATTACAAGGCCGGCTTCTGGAAGCACGACCCGGTGCTCGACTGCATCATGACCCGCGGCTGCGCGGTCGACGGCGAAACCGTGATCGGTCCGCAGCATTGGCGACATAGCCCGACCTTCGAGATGCTGCATGAATGGGGCTTCGCCTACAATATGGGCGGGCCATTGTGGTGTGGCCAGAAGATCATCGGCGTGCTCTTCACTGCGACGACGGAGACGGGCGCACCCTATACGCCGCGCGCACGACTGCGCATGGAGATGCTATGCCGCGCCGGCTCGCTGGCGCTGACCAACATGATGAATGCGGGCGAGATTGAAACCCACCGTAGCCCGAGCCGTCAGGCCGGGACGCTGTCGGCATCGCTGCCGCCGCGCTCGGCTGATGTCGCCATCAGGGTTTGCCGCGGCCAGACCAACAAGGAGATTGCCCGCGAAATGGGGATCTCCGACCAGACCGTGAAGGAGCACGTCGCCAATCTGTGCCGCCGGTTCGGCGTGCACAACCGGACCGAACTTGCGGCCTGCCTTCTGAGCGCGCGGCAGTAAAGCCGCCGACTGCTGCGGGCGTTCCCCGGATCGATAAAATTGTCTGCTATCCGTTCAGCGGCGGCAAACCCAGCGGACAAGAACCGCGCAGCCTTAAACTTCGATTTTGGAACCGATCTGCATCCTGCCCGCAACAGGGCAGGGCATCGGCATGTTAATTCTCAGGGAGATCATCGCAGCGGTCGCGGGAGTCTACGCGCTCCTGTTCGTCTGCGACGCATTGTTCGGCGTCGGCGAGACGCGTTTCGACGACGCATATTACCGCGCCAGCTTCTACGCGCCGCGGCCGATGGAATTCCGCTTCGCCGGTGACACGCCGCCGGCGGTGCGCGTCAGCGACGCCTTCGCACAGTTCGCGCCGGGCGAAGCCAAGCCGAACAGGCGCTACTCTTCCCTGACGACGATCATCCGTTGACGTCGCCTCATTCTCCCTGAAGCCATTCCGCTACGCCGCGCCATAGCGTGTCGCGGTGATCGGGGCGGAAGAAGCCGAAATGGCCGATCGCCTTGGCGCCGACGTCGAACGGCTTGACGTCGAGCACCTCCGGCTTGATCGCCGTGAATCCGCTCGCGAGCAGTTCGACCGCAGGCCGCGTGGCCCAGGGATCGTCGGAGAAGCACAGCGCGCGCAGCTCGCCCTTGAACCTGGTAAAATTCTCCAGCGCCGGCAGTTTGGAATCGAAGAGGTAGCGGGGGCTGGAGACCCATTCGGCCCACTGCAGGAAGACGCCCTTGGGCAAATCCTCGCCGACGCCGGCCCAGCCCGGCGCGTAGCCCAGCGCGTGGGCCAGCGGTACCCCAATCAGGTTCATGAAGGCCACCACGCGGTATTTCTCCGGGGAGGTCATCAATCGCCACGTCGCGGCCTGCGAGGCCACGAACGCGGCGCGCGAGATTTCGCCGTTGTTCGCGATCAGTCCGAGCGCCTGGCCGCCGAAGGAATGGCCGACATAGGCCAGCGGCAGGGTGCTGTAGCGCTCGCGCATCCAGCTGACCGCGGCGGTGACGTCGAGTTCGGCCCAGTCGGACATCGAGGCCTTGAAGCCGACCAGCGATTTCGGCCGGTTGTAGCCGACTATCGCCGGCAGCCGGGAGTCGCCGATGCCGCGATAGTCGTAGGTCAGCACCGCGCAGCCGCGATGGGCGAGGTAGGAGGCAAAGCCCCGATAGATCTTGCGCGGCACGGCGGTCGCCGAATTGATCAGGACGGCATGGTGCTTGGCGCCGCGCGGCAGGAACAGGGTGCCGGCCAGCGCATAGCCGTCGGTCGCGGGGAAGCTGATCTCGTCGATGAAAACGTCGTCCAGTGCCGCGTCCATGGGCGGTCAGCGTCCTGCCAGTTTCCCTGCCTGCCCAAGCAAATGCGAATTCAGCTTTGGCCGCAAGGGTTTGCGATGCGAACTGGATTTACAACTGGCGGCCGGAAGCCAGCCTGTGTATAAGGCGGCCCTCGCAACCCCTAGATCAGGTTGTGCTTTTTGCTTCACGGAGAGATTGCGATGTCCGAGCGGTGGACGCCCGAGTCCTGGCGCAGCAAGCCGGTGCTACAGGTGCCCGAATATCCCGACGCCAAGGCTTTGGCCGACGTCGAGGCGCAGCTTGCGACCTTTCCGCCGCTGGTGTTCGCCGGCGAGGCGCGCAACCTGAAGAAGGCCCTGGGGCGCGTTGCGGCCGGCGACGCCTTCCTGCTCCAGGGCGGCGACTGTGCCGAGAGCTTCGCCGAGCACGGCGCCAACAACATCCGCGACTTCTTCCGCGTGCTGCTGCAGATGGCGGTGGTGCTGACTTATGCCGGCGCCGTCCCCGTGGTGAAGGTCGGCCGCATTGCCGGCCAATTCGCAAAACCGCGGTCATCGCCGATCGAGAAGGTCAACGGCGTCGAGTTGCCGAGCTATCGCGGCGACATCGTCAACGACATCGCCTTCACCAGGGAAGCGCGTGTGCCGGATCCGCAGCGCCAGCTGATGGCCTATCGCCAGTCGGCGGCGACGCTGAACCTGCTCCGCGCCTTCGCCACCGGCGGCTTCGCCAATCTCGGCAGCGTGCATCAATGGATGCTCGGCTTCCTCAAGGACTCGCCGCAGTCCCGCCGCTACAAGGAATTGGCCGACCGCATCTCGGACGCGCTCAACTTCATGCGCGCCTGCGGCCTCGATCTCGAGAGCCATCCCGAGCTGCGTGCCACCGATTTCTACACCAGCCACGAGGCGCTGCTGCTCGGCTACGAGCAGGCCATGACCCGCGTCGATTCCACGACCGGCGACTGGTACGCGACCTCGGGCCACATGATCTGGATCGGCGACCGCACCCGTCAGCTCGATCACGGCCATGTCGAATATTTCCGCGGCATCAAGAACCCGATCGGGCTCAAATGCGGCCCCTCGCTGAAGGCCGACGAGCTCTTGAAGCTGATCGACGTGCTCAATCCCGATAACGAGCCGGGCCGGCTGACGCTGATCGGACGCTTCGGCTCGGACAAGATCGGTGAGCACCTGCCGAACATGATCCGCGCCGTGAAGCGCGAGGGCCGGGTCGTGGTCTGGTCGTGCGATCCCATGCACGGCAACACCATCACCTCCACGTCCGGCTACAAGACGCGGCCGTTCGACCGCATCCTGTTCGAGGTGAAGTCGTTCTTCGCGATCCACGCGGCCGAAGGCACCCACGCCGGTGGCGTGCATCTGGAGATGACCGGCCAGAACGTCACCGAGTGTCTCGGCGGCGCCCGCGCGATCACGGACGAGGACCTCAACGACCGCTACCACACGGTCTGCGATCCCCGTCTCAATGCCGAGCAATCCATCGACATGGCTTTCCTGATCGCGGAGCTCCTCAAGCAGGAGCGCGCCGGCAAGGCCCAGCCGATTCCGGTCGCAGCGGGGCTCTAAAACCTTGCTGCGGATCTGGAAGGCCACGATCAATTCCCGGAACGGTCTGGCCTTTGCGTTCCGATCGGAGCAGGCCGTCCGCGAAGAGATCTTTGCGCTCCTGCTGTCGGTGCCGCTCGCCTGGTTCATCGGCGCGACTGCGATGCGCGCGGTCGAGCTGGTCTGTTCCGTCGCCTTCGTTCTGGTCGTCGAGCTGCTCAACACCGCGATCGAGAAGCTCGCCGATCGCTTGACGATGGATCACGACAAGCAGATCGGCCGGGTCAAGGACATGGGCTCGGCCGCGGTCGGCGTTGCCTTGCTGATGGCCGGCGCGTTCTGGATCATCGCCATCATCGAGCGGCTGGGGTTCCTCTAGCCTGGGAATGGGAGCGCCATGACCGAACGTCTCAATGAATTCGCGGTCACGCTCGCCCAGCTCAACCCGACCATGGGCGACATCGAGGGCAATGCCGCCAAGGCGCGTGCCGCGCGTGCGCAGGCCAAGTCCGATGGCTCCGATCTCGTGCTGTTTCCGGAGTTGTTCATCGCCGGCTATCCGCCGGAGGACCTGGTGCAGAAGCCGGCCTTCCAGGCCGCCTGCCGCGCCGCGATCGAAAGCCTCGCGCGCGAGACCGCGGACGGTGGTCCGGCCATGCTGGTCGGCACGCCCTGGGTCGAGGAGGGCAGGCTCTACAATGCCTGCGCGCTGCTCGACGGCGGCCGCATCGCGAGCTTGCGCTTCAAGTGCAACCTGCCGAACTACGGCGTATTCGACGAGAAGCGACTGTTTGCGCGCGGCCCTGCCGCAGGGCCGGTGACCGTGCGTGGCGTTCGCATCGGCGTGCCGATCTGCGAGGACATCTGGCTGGAGGAGTCCGAGGATTACGAGAACGTGGTCGAGACGCTGGCGGAGACCGGCGCCGAGATCATCCTCGTGCCGAACGGCTCGCCTTATGCCCGGGACAAGAACGACGTGCGCCTGTCGGTCGCGGTGGCGCGCGTGACCGAGAGCGGCCTGCCGCTGGTCTATCTGAATCAGGTTTGCGGCCAGGACGAGCTGGTGTTCGACGGCGCCTCCTTTGCGCTCAACGGCGATCTCTCGCTTGCAGCGCAATTGCCGGCCTTCGAGGAGAGCATCGTCACGCTGCGCTTCACTCGTAACGGCGAGGACTGGCGCTGCACGGGCCCGATCGCCGAACAGCCCGAGGGCGACAAGGCCGACTACGCCGCCTGCGTGCTGGGTTTGCGCGACTACGTCTCCAAGAACGGCTTTCCCGGCGTGCTGCTCGGGATCTCCGGCGGCATCGATTCCGCTCTGTGCGCGGCAATCGCGGTCGATGCGCTCGGCGCCGACCAGGTGCATGGTGTGATGCTGCCTTATCGCTACACGGCCGCACACTCGATCGCCGATGCCAGCGAGCTCGCCGGCCATCTCGGCATCCGCTACGAGGTTTTGCCGATCGCCGAGGCCGTGAACGGCTTCGAGACCATCCTGTCCGGCATCTTCAAGAACCTGCCGCCCGACATCACCGAGGAAAACCTCCAGGCCCGCACCCGCGGCACGCTGCTGATGGCGATCTCCAACAAGACCGGGCTGATGGTGGTGACCACAGGCAACAAGTCGGAAATGTCGGTCGGCTACGCCACGCTCTATGGCGACATGAATGGCGGCTTCAACCCGATCAAGGACATCTACAAGACGCAGGTGTTTCGCCTCGCAAGCTTGCGCAACGGCTGGAAGCCGGAAGGCGCGCTCGGCCCTGCGGGCGAGGTCATTCCGCCCGACATCATCACGCGGCCGCCGACAGCGGAGCTGCGCGAGAACCAGACCGACCAGGACACGCTGCCGCCCTATGACGTGCTCGACGCCATCCTGGAGCGCCTGGTCGAACGCGAGCAGCCGCTGGACCAGATCATTGCCGCCGGCTTCGACCGCGAGATCGTCACCCGCATCGACCGTCTCCTCAACGTCGCCGAATACAAGCGCCGCCAGGCCGCGCCCGGCGTGAAGGTGACTGCGAGGAACTTCGGCCGCGACCGCCGCTATCCGATCACCAACCGGTTCCGTGACAAGGGCGAGGGGGTGTCCGCGCCTGACGAGACGCTGATGTCGCGTGGCAGCCGGGCGTCGATCGACGCGTTCGAGGGCTAGAGGGCGGTTGGACGATCGCTAGCCACACAAGACGCCGTCATCATCCGCGAAGGCGGATGATCCAGTACTCCGCGGCGGGTGTTGTGAAAACGAAACTACCGCCGCGGAGTACTGGATGCCCCGCCTGCGCGGGGCATGACAGTTGGAAACGGAGCAGGCGCCTTACGCTACTTCTGCTGCTGCGGCAGGAAGGTCGGGCCGACCGAGCGGATCGGCTTGTTCTCGGAGCTCGCGGCGGTGCCGGTATCCGCGGGCGGCGTAGCAGCCGGCGCATTCGCCGTCGTCGGCGCAGGAGCTGCGCCCTTCTTCGCGTTCGCAGGCGTGCCCTTGTTGAGCCGCTGCTGCTGCATCTTCCTGGCGCTCTCTTCGGTGACGATGATGTCGCCCTGCTGCTCGGCCGCGGCCTTGTCGTCGGCTGATTTCAGCGCATCCGCCCAGGTCTGGCCCGCCGCCTTACAGGAGCAGGACGGGTTGAACTCGCTGCGGAATTTGAAGGCAGTCGGTAGCGCGGTGTAGGGCTGACCGCCGATGGAGACCGCCGAATTCATGTCTTCACCGGGATTGCGATGGGTGTAGAGCACGGCTTCGGCAGCCGGGCACAGCGCCTTGCAGGTCTTCTCGTCGTCGGGGAAGCGCGCCGGCACCGTCGCAAACGAGATCGGGAAATAGGCGCCGTCGCAGGTGCGAACGCACACGGTGCGGTAGGTGCCGGATTGCGGCCCGAGGTCGGAGGGCGGCACGGCTTGCGGATTGTTCGGGTTGTTGCCGCCGCCGAATAGATTGGTCAGGAAGTTGCCGCCGCCTTGTGACTGCGCGGCATTGGCATATTGCGGGCCGCAATTGTTCTGCGCCAGCGCCATCAGCACCGAGCGGCGCTGGTTGTCGCGCTCCGGGCTGGAGCCGCCGGGACCGCCGCCGCGCAGCCGCTCGAGATTGACGGTGATCTGGTCCAGATTGGCGCGCATCTGCTGGATCTGGGTGTTGACCGGGCCGCATTGCGCCGACTGGCCGTTGAACAGCGAGAAGAAGCCGGAGGAATCGCAGCCCATGCGCTTGGCCTGCATGGTGACGCGGTCGAGCTCGGCTTGCTGCTTGGCCTGGGAATCCTGATAGCGGCGGATCTGCTCCTCGCGTGCGGGGTCACCGCCGCCGCCACGATCGAGCGCCGCGAGCTGGCCTTCCAGCCGCACGCACATCGGGTTCGGTCCCAGCCCGTTCTGGCCGGGCTGAGGCGGCGGACCGGGCGGTCCGGCCTGCGCGAAAGCGCCGGTGGCGAGCACGACCGCGCTCAGGAGCACGGTGCAGGCAAGGGAGAAGCGGGCACGGGGGAGAGACAAGAATTCAGGCATATCCGCCATTCTAGCGAGGTCACGGCCCAATGTGACGTTGGGGGCCGAAGCGCGCCCTCCAATAGCCGCTTCCCGCGCCATCGTCACGTCGTTTCAAGGGCCAATGATTGGGCCTAAGGTCCGACAGCTCCGAGCGAATTCAGCGCTGGCAGGTGATTGCGACATATTCGTCGCAACGGCCATGAGAGCAGTTTGCGCCGGTTTTGGGGACAGAGCCGGTAATTTCGTCGGGATCGACCCGGCGATAGCTTGATGCCTGGGCAAAATCTCGTGACTGGCAATAGGTGCGCGCGACGGAGGCACCGCATGTCTCGCCCTTGGCCAGGCACCGGTCGCTGCCGTAGCCATCCGCCTGGTTGGCGATGATGAAGACGCGGGTTTCGGCGAACGCGCTGGATGACACGAGGATCGAGGCGCTGAAAATGAGCGCGAGTGCAGATCGCATGAAAATACCGGGGCAAAAAAGGAAGGAACCGCCGGTTCCAGAATGCCCTCAAATGGTTAGGGGATCATGAACCATCGGGGCGAGCCGCGCGCTCTGCGGAGACAAAACGGCGTTTTCGCGGCTCTCTTGACGTGGGGCCGCCTCATAGCCCATATGTCGCCCCATGAACGGTCTCCTCGCCATCTGCGCCATTTGCCGCGAGATTACGAGCTAGCGATTCGCTGGCTGGAGCCGTCTTTTCTCAAATGCATTGAGAGCCTTGGACGCCCGGCCGAGAGGGATGGGTTGTCATGGAATTGCGTCTTTACGATACGCTGAGCCGGGAAAAGCGGACCTTTGTGCCGCTCGATGCGAACAACGTCCGCATGTATGTCTGCGGACCGACCGTCTATGACTTCGCCCATATCGGCAATGCGCGGCCGGTGATCGTGTTCGACGTGCTGTTTCGGCTGCTGCGCCACCTCTACGGCGAAGCGCATGTCAAATATGTCCGCAACATCACCGACGTCGACGACAAGATCAACGACCGCGCCGCGCGGGATTTCCCCGGCTTGCCGCTGAACGAGGCCATTCGCAAGGTCACCGAACAGACCGGCAGGCAGTTTCATGCCGACGTCGATGCGCTTGGCTGCTTGCGGCCGACCGTCGAGCCGCGTGCGACCGAGCATATCGGCGAGATGCGCGAGATCATCGAGAGGCTGGTCGCCGGTGGCTTTGCCTACGTTGCCGAGGACCATGTGCTGTTCTCGCCGCAGGCGATGAACGCCGCCAATTCGGTGCTGCCGCGCTACGGCGCGCTGTCCAACCGCTCGCTGGACGAGATGATCGCCGGCGCCCGCGTCGATGTCGCGCCTTACAAGAAGGACAACACCGATTTCGTGTTGTGGAAGCCGTCCAAGCCCGGCGAGCCCTCATGGCCGTCGCCGGCCGGCATCGCCGCGCAGGGCCGTCCCGGCTGGCATATCGAGTGCTCGGCGATGGCCTGGAAGCATCTCGGCGAGCATTTCGACATCCATGGCGGCGGCATCGATCTCGTGTTTCCGCATCACGAGAACGAGGTGGCGCAGACCTGCTGCGCCTTCCACCGGGAGCGCATGGCGAACACCTGGATGCACAATGGCTTCCTGCAGGTCGAGGGTGAGAAGATGTCGAAGAGCCTCGGCAACTTCATCACCATCCATGAGCTGCTGGCGGACTGGCCGGGCGAGGTGCTTCGGCTGAACATGCTGAAGACGCAGTATCGTTCGCCGATCGACTGGACCATGAAGTCGCTGGAGGAGAGCGCCAAGACGCTCGACGACTGGTATCGCGTCGCCGCCGATGTCGCGCCCACAGAGCCGGCCGCGTCCGTGATCGAGCCGCTGCTCGACGATCTCAACACACCGCTGGCGATTGCGGCGCTGCATGGTCTGCGCGGAGGCGACGTGAATGCGTTGGCCGGCTCGTTGCGGCTGCTCGGATTCCTGGCCGAGAGCGCGGCGCAGTGGGAAGGGCGCAAGCAGCAGGCGAGCGGCGTCGATGCCACGGAAGTCGAACGCCTGATTGCGGAGCGGACGGCCGCCCGTGGCCGCAAGGACTTCAGGGAATCCGACCGCATCCGCGATCTACTCGCCGCGATGGGCGTTGCGATCAAGGACTCCAAGGAAGGCACGACCTGGGAGATCGCGCGATGAAGCGGCCCGACACGCCGTTCCCGCGGCACTGGCTCTATTACATCGCGCTGAAGATCGCGCTGCTCGCCGGCGCCGTGGCGCTGGTGCTCAAGCTCTATGGGATGTGGTGAAGACGATGGGACAGAGTTTGCCAAAGCCCGCCCTGCGGCCCTTCCTGCCTGACGACGTGCCGGTGCTCGCCGCGATCTTCACCGCCAGCATCGAGGAGCTGACCGGCGACGACTATAGCGAGGCGCAGCAGGAAGCCTGGATGCAGGCGGCCGAAGACGAAGCGTTCGGCAAGCGGCTTGCGTCCGACCTCACTCTGATCGCGACGCTGGAGGGCTCGCCGGTCGGCTTCGCCTCGCTGCGCGGCAACGATCACATCCGCATGCTCTATGTGCATCCGGCCGTGGCCGGGCAGGGCATCGCGACCATGCTGGTCGACGCGCTGGAGAAGCTCGCAGGCAGCCGCGGCGCCGAGAGCCTCTCGGTCGATGCCAGCGACACTGCGCAGGGCTTCTTTGCCAAGCGCGGCTACACCGCCCAGCAGCGCAACAGCGTCACGATGAACGATGAGTGGCTCGCCAACACCACCATGAAGAAGACGCTTGGAGCGGGGCAATGAGCAAGCAGCGTCTCTATCTGTTCGACACCACGCTGCGCGACGGCGCGCAGACCAACGGCGTCGACTTCACGCTGACCGACAAGCAGGTCATCGCGGCGATGCTCGATGATCTCGGCATCGACTATGTCGAGGGCGGCTATCCCGGCGCCAATCCGCTCGACAGCGAATTCTTCGCGGCCAGGCCGAAGCTCAATCATGCGCGGTTCACCGCGTTCGGCATGACGCGGCGGGCCGGGCGGTCAGTCTCGAACGATCCTGGCGTCGCCGGGCTGCTGGAGGCGAAGGCGGACGCGATCTGCTTCGTGGCAAAATCCTCGGCCTATCAGGTGCGCGTCGCGCTGGAGACGACGAAGGAGGAGAACCTCGCCTCCATCCGCGACAGCGTCGCAGCCGCGAAGGCCGCCGGTCGCGAAGTGATGCTCGACTGCGAACACTTCTTTGACGGCTACAAGGAAGACCCGAGCTTCGCGCTGGCCTGCGCCAAGGCGGCCTATGAGGCGGGCGCGCGCTGGGTGGTGCTGTGCGACACCAACGGCGGCACCATGCCGAACGAGATCGAAACCATCGTCACCGAGGTGACGAAGCACATTCCCGGCGATCACGTCGGCATCCACGCCCATAACGACACCGAGCAGGCGGTGGCCAATTCGCTGGCCGCGGTGCGCGCCGGCGCGCGGCAGATCCAGGGCACGCTGAACGGTCTCGGCGAGCGCTGCGGCAATGCCAATCTCTGCTCGCTGATCCCGACGCTGAAATTGAAGAAGGAGTTTTCCGACGCCTTCGAGATCGGCGTCACCGCGGAGAAGCTCGCAACGCTCGTCAAGGTCTCGCGCACGCTCGACGACATGCTCAACCGCGTGCCGAACCGGCATGCTCCTTACGTCGGCGAGAGCGCCTTCGTCACCAAGACCGGCATCCATGCCTCCGCCGTGCTGAAGGATCCGCAGACCTACGAGCACGTGTTGCCGGAGCTGGTCGGCAATCACCGCAAGGTGCTGGTGTCCGATCAGGCCGGCCGCTCCAATGTCATCGCCGAGCTCGACCGCGCCGGCATCCCTTACGAGAAGAGCGATCCGAAGCTGACGCGCCTCGTCGAGGAGTTGAAGGCGCGCGAGGCGGCGGGCTACGCCTATGAATCTGCCAATGCCTCGTTCGAGCTCCTGGCGCGCCGCACGCTCGGCAAGGTGCCGCATTATTTCGAGGTCGAGCAGTTCGACGTCAATGTCGAGCAGCGCTACAACGCGCTGGGGGAGCGGGTCACCGTGGCGCTCGCGGTGGTCAAGGTCGACGTCGCCGGCGAGCATCTGATCTCGGCGGCCGAAGGCAACGGTCCCGTCAATGCGCTCGACGTCGCCCTGCGCAAGGACCTCGGCAAGTACCAGAAATACATCGAGGGCCTGACGCTGATCGACTATCGCGTCCGTATCCTCAACGGCGGCACCGGCGCGGTCACGCGCGTCCTGATCGAGAGCGAGGACGAGAACGGCGACCGCTGGACCACGGTCGGCGTCTCCCCGAACATCATCGACGCCTCCTTCCAGGCGTTGATGGATTCGGTAATCTACAAGCTCGTGAAGTCGGGTGCGCCGGCGTAAGCAAGATGTAGCCCGGATGAGCGAAGCGATATCCGGGGCGGTATACGACGCACCGATAGACTTTCCCGGATGTCGCTTCGCTCATCCGGGCTACGGACAATGGGGGAGCGGCAGAAGTATGATCGACCACATCTCCGTCGGCGTCAGCGATCTCGAACGCGCCGCAAGATTCTACGAGACGACGCTCGCATCGCTGGGCCTCGCGCGCCTCGTCACGCGGCCGCGGACAGTTGGCTTCGGCAAGACCTATCCGGAGTTCTGGATCAATTTGCGCGAAGGCATGCCGCGTGTGGCCCCGGAGAGCGGCGTGCACATCTGCCTGCGCGCGAAGACCACAAGCGAGGTCGATGCGTTTCACGCCGCAGCGCTGTTCGCCGGCGGAGGCTCCGATGGCGCGCCCGGCATCCGCCCGCACGACCGCGTGCGCTATTACGCAGCCTTCATCAACGATCCCGACGGCAACCGGATCGAGGCGGTGACGTTTCCGGCAGAGTAGGGCCTTACAGCTTGCGCGCCATTTCCGGGGCTAGCTGCTTTTCCGCTTCGGCCAGCTGGGCAACTGCCGCCTTCAGCTTCGGCAGAATGTCCTCGACGCGATCGGCCTTGAGGACGTCGATCGAAAGGCCCGCGCGGATGAACTCGGTCTGACGCATGTGCGACAGCAGCGAGAACAGCGGCTCCCAGAAATTGTCGATGTTGGCGAGCAGCACCGGCTTGGCGTGTCGGCCGAGCTGCTTCCAGGTCATCTGCTCGACCAGCTCCTCCAGCGTGCCGACGCCGCCCGGCAGCGCCACGAAGGCGTCGGAGCGTTCGAACATCAAGCGCTTGCGCTCGTGCATGTCGGGAGTGACGATCATCTCCTGCACGCGCGTCAGCGCGTTCTCGCGCATCCGCAGGAAGTCGGGAATGATGCCGGTGACGGTGCCGCCGTGGTCGAGCACGGAGGTCGCGACCGCGCCCATCAGGCCGAGCGAGCCGCCGCCATAGACCAAGCGGATGTTGTTTTCGGCGAGCGCCTTGCCGAACGCCTTGGCGCCTTCGGCGAAGCGGGGATTGGTTCCAGGGCCGGAGCCGCAATAGACGCAGACGGTTTTGATCGTGCTCATTGGTGCCATGATGCATTGCAGCGAACAGGCGTCAAGCCCAATCGGTGATTCGATACTCCCGGAAATCTACCGGTAAATGACGATAAACAATCAAAGATTCGCCATTTGGCGGGGTGCACGGGCATCGGGAAGGCTCTATATGACGGACGAAAATCGTTAATCGCAGTTTCGCCCGCATCCGGCGGGCTTTCAGGTTTCTTGATGGACCAACCTCAATCGCTCGACGGCGCCGACGTTCCTGTTCCTCCCGCCGGAGGCCCCCTTGAGCGGGCCACGCTGATGGGCACGCTGGCGCATCTGTGGCCCTATATCTGGCCGGGCGATCGCGTCGATCTGAAGATGCGGGTGGTCTGGTCCCTGGTGCTGCTGCTCGCCGCCAAGCTGATCACGCTGGCCGTGCCGTTCAGCTTCAAATGGGCGACGGATGCGCTGACCGGCGCCAATACCGCGCCGGTCGCTGCCGACAACTGGCACCTCTGGGTGATCGCCTCGCCGCTGCTCCTCACCGCGAGCTACGGCGTGATGCGCATCCTGATGGCGGTGCTGACGCAATGGCGCGACGGCATCTTCGCGCGCGTCGCCATGCATGCGGTGCGCAAGCTCGCCACCATCACCTTCATTCACATGCACGAGCTGTCGCTGCGCTTTCACCTCGAGCGCAAGACCGGCGGCCTGACGCGCGTGCTCGAGCGCGGCCGCGAGGGCATCGAGGTCATCGTGCGCATGGTGATCCTGCAGCTGATCCCGACCATCGTCGAGGTCTCGCTGCTGATGGCGGTGCTGCTCTGGCAATTCGACTGGCGTTACGTGGTCGTGACCCTGATCACGGTCACGCTCTACATGTACTACACCTACATCGCGACCGAGTGGCGGATCGGCATCCGCCGCAAGATGAACGATTCCGACACCGAGGCGAACACCAAGGCGATCGACTCGCTGCTCAACTACGAGACCGTTAAATATTTCAGTGCCGAGGCGCGCGAGGCGCAGCGCTACGACAAATCGGTGGAGCGCTACGAGGAGGCGAGCGTCCGCAGCTACACTTCGCTCGCGGTGCTCAACACCGGGCAGGCCGCGATCTTCACGCTGGGCCTGACCGCGACCATGCTGATGTGCGCGATCGGCGTGCGCAATGGCACCAACACCGTCGGCGATTTCGTGCTGGTCAACGCCATGATGATCCAGCTCTACCAGCCCCTGAACTTCATGGGCATGGTCTATCGCGAGATCAAGCAGGCGATCATCGACATCGAGAAGATGTTCAATGTGCTGGGCCGCGAGGCCGAGATCAAGGATGCGCCTGGCGCGAAGCCGCTGGTCATCTCCGCCGGCAGGGTGCGCTTCGAGGACGTGCGCTTTGCCTATGAGCCGGCGCGCCCGATCCTGAAGGGCATCAGCTTCGAGGTGCCGGCCGGCAAGACCGTCGCCATCGTCGGCCCGTCGGGCGCAGGCAAGTCGACCATCTCGCGGCTGCTGTTCCGCCTGTATGACGTCTCCGGCGGCAAGATCCTGATCGACGGCCAGGACATCCGCGATGTCACGCAGGCGAGCCTGCGGGCATCGATCGGCATGGTGCCGCAGGACACCGTGCTGTTCAACGACACCATCCGCTACAACATCCGCTATGGCCGCTGGGACGCGACTGATACCGAGGTCGAGGAGGCGGCGCGGCTGGCGCAGATCGACCACTTCATCCGCATGGCGCCGAAGGGTTACGACACCCAGGTCGGCGAGCGCGGCCTGAAGCTGTCGGGCGGCGAGAAGCAGCGCGTCGCAATCGCGCGTACGGTTCTCAAGGCGCCGCCGATCCTGGTGCTGGACGAGGCGACCTCGGCGCTCGACACCCACACCGAGCACGAGATCCAGGGTGCGCTCGAGCGCGTGGCGAAGAACCGCACCTCGCTGGTGATCGCGCACCGGCTTTCGACCATCGTCGGCGCCGACGAGATCATCGTGCTGGACCAGGGCCGCATCGCCGAGCGCGGCACCCACGCCAAACTGCTCGCGCACGGCGGCCTCTATGCCAGCATGTGGAACAGGCAGCGCGAGGCCGAGGCGGCACGCGAGAAACTGGCCAAGATGGCCGACGCCAGCGCGGCGCCCAACCGGGAGCCGCCGCCGGTCGATGACATCCTGACGACGCCTGCGGCGGTCGACTGACCTTGTCTCCGGTCCCAACTCTGGCCTAAACAAGCGCGCGCGACGACCCGTGCCATTAACCCCGAGCGGCAGATAGCGATGTCCATTCTCGATTCGATCCAGCGCCAGATCCCGCCGATCCACAAGGAGGGTTATCCCTTCATCGGCGGCTTCGCGTTGGCAAGCCTGGTCCTGTTCTGGTTGTGGTCGCCGCTGGGGTGGATCGGCACGATCCTGACCGTGTGGTGCGCGCTGTTCTTCCGCGATCCCGTCCGCGTGACGCCCGTGCGTGAGGGGCTGGTCGTGTCACCGGCCGACGGCCGCGTCTCGATGATCACCATGGCGCTGCCCCCGGCCGAGCTCGGGCTTGGCGACCGGCCGCTGCCGCGCATCTCGGTGTTCATGAGCGTGTTCAACTGCCACGTGAACCGCGCGCCCGTGGCGGGGAGGGTGGATCGCATCGCCTATCGGCCCGGTCTCTTCATCAATGCCGAGCTCGACAAGGCGAGCGAGGACAATGAGCGCAACTCGCTGGTCATCACGACGCCGACGGCGCGGATCGGCGTGGTCCAGATCGCCGGCCTCGTCGCCAAGCGCATCGTCTGCTTCGTCAAGGAAGGGCAGGCGATCGGTGCCGGCGAGCGCTTCGGCCTGATCCGCTTCGGCTCCCGCCTCGACGTCTATTTGCCCCAGGGCACCAAGGCGCTGGTCTCCGAAGGGCAGACCGCGATCGCCGGAGAGACGATCCTGGCCGATCTTGCCGGCGAAGACCCGAGCCGCGCCTACCGCGCCAATTGACCAATAGTCGTGCTTGTGGGCCTTCCGCCGCAATGGCGGAGGGGGGCGCGGCTTGCTATATCTCGCCTCGAGGTGAGCAATGACGCCCTATGACTTCAAAGATCCCGATGTGCGCCGCCGGCGGTTTCGACCGATCCCGGTGCGGATGCTGGTGCCCAACGTCATCACGCTGCTGGCGATCTGCGCCGGCCTGACCTCGATCCGGCTGTCGATCGAGGGGCGGATGACGCTCGCCGTCTACGCTATCGTGTTCGCGGCCGCGCTCGACGGCATCGACGGCCGCATCGCGCGCATGATCAAGGGCCAGTCCAAGTTCGGCGCCGAGCTCGACAGCCTCGCCGATTTCGTCAATTTCGGGGTAGCGCCGGGCCTGATGCTGTACTTCTGGCAGCTGCACGAGCTCGGCAATGCCGGCTGGATCGCCGCGATGGTTTTCGCGATCTCCGGCGGCCTGCGGCTGGCGCGCTTCAACGCCACCATGGATGATCCGAACAAGCCGGCCTTCGCGGCCAATTTCTTCACCGGCGTGCCGGCGCCCGCCGGCGCCATCACGGTGCTGCTGCCGATCTACATCGCGTTCCTCGAGCTCGGCCGCACCCCTGCGGCGGTGACGGCGGCCTATACGCTTCTGATCGCGTTTCTGATGGTGTCGCGCCTGCCGGTATTCTCGGGCAAGACCAAGCGCATGCGCGTGCCGCCGGAACTGGTGCTGCCGGCGTTCGTCGCCGTGATCGTCTTCATCGCGCTCTTGATCGCCTATCCCTGGCACGTGCTGTCGATCGGCACGGTGCTCTATCTGCTCTGCCTGCCGCTCGGCTACAAATCCTATCGCGACCAGGCGCGAGCGATGGAAGCTGCCGCGCCGGCGGGAGGCGAGGTCCCGTCACCGACTTCGGCGCCGACGCTGTCGAACCTGTCGGAGCCGGCGCACGAGGACGACCGGCCCGGACGTCTGCACTGAACGCTCCTCGCGGATATCTGCCATGAGGCCTGCCTGAGTTGGGCCGAGGCCCGATCTCGGCTATATCGCCCCTGTGCCGGCGGCATCGCGCAATCAACAGCCGCCCATCTGGGAGAGAACGCCGTGACCAATTCCGCGACCGGGCCGCTGCCCGCTTCCGTCCTCGAGGCGCTGGGCCGTTATGACACGCCGACGATCTGCAATGCCATGGAGATCGTGGCGCCCGAGCGGCGTCTGATCGGCTACACCACCAAGCCGCTGGTTTGTCCGTTCCCCGACCTGCCGCCGATCGTCGGCTACGCCCGCACGGTTGCGATCCGCTCGGTGCTGAAATCATCGCTCCCGGCCGAGGAACAGTCCAGGCGTCGCATCGACTATTACGAATATGTCGGCACCGGCCATGGCCCGCGCATCTCGGTGATCCAGGATATCGACGGCCCCGACGTCGGCTACGGCGCATTCTGGGGCGAGGTGCAGAGCAACGTGCACAAGGCGCTCGGCTGCCTCGGCGTCATCACCGACGGCTCGATCCGCGACATCCCGCAATGGGCCCCGGGCTTCCAGGCGCTGGCCGGTTCGATCGGCCCGTCGCATGCCTGGGTGCATGCGGAGAGCTTTGGCGGCGAAGTGCGCGTCGCCGGCATGACCGTGAAGTCCGATGATCTCATCCACGCCGACCGGCACGGTGCCATCGTGATCCCACTCGACGTCGCCGCAAAGCTGCCGGAAGCCGCCGAACTATGCGGCCGCCGCGAGACGCCGATCCTGGAGATCGCCCGCAGCCCCGACTTCTCGCTGGAGAAGCTGAAGGCCGCGCTGAAGCGCTCGGCGGAGATCCACTAAAGCGCGATGCGAGATGAATCGTCATCGCGCTTTACGTTGTTGTTTAAGCATGGTCTTTTCGGAAAACCGCTACGCACTTTTCCGGATCATGCTTTAGAGGCGGTGATCGAACGACCTACGGCCGCGATGGCCGTGGGTCGCCTTGTTCCGTCAGAAACAGGACCGCCTGATCCGGCTCGCCGAACACTGCGGCGGCGCATCCGATCAGGGTGAAGCCGCCGGCAAGGTCCCATAGCGTGATACCCTCCGCATTGTCCGGGAGGTGAATCAAGCGCGCTGCCATCACCGCGAAGGCGGCCTCGGCAAAGAGCACGAGGCTGAAGGCCGGCAGGACGAGTTCCGGCTCCAGCAGGTGGAGCGCCAGCACCGCGGGAAGCGCGGTGAGAAGACCGAACAGCGTCAACATGGCGATGGCTCCCGCGATCGAGCATGCCGCACCAGTACCAGACACCAATCGATCCCTGGTCACGATGTGGCGGAGGGCCGCAGCCGATGTGACGTCGTGGCGCGCCCCGCCAATGGTTAGCGAAGTGTTGAAGTTCCTGTCGCCGAACGGCAATCGCAGCGGGCGCTGCGGCATGCAGCACACTGTCCGGACTTAACCTTTACGCGGCTTTAAGGGCGGCGCTCTAGCCCGTCCTATTCGTGAGAGTGCGGCTTTTGGGCCCGATTGATGCGGCCGCACATCTTGTCTGACGAGGCGCACAGGATTGCCTTCGGCTTTTCGCCGCCTGACGACCGGTACTTTGCAACGCGCTTGAGGGATGGGTTGGGCGAACGGGGGCGGACGCCCCGCCGGTCAAGGACCGAGCGGCAGCAGCGCGCCGGGCAAGCCGCAGATCAGGTCGGCTTCGGGACATGCCGCGGCAAACGCAAGGCGAATGCGGCTCGTGGTCTCGACGACACGGGCGGCGATTTTCAAGAGCCGAAGACGCAGCGTCGCGAACTCGGCAGCGGCCAATTCCCGGACTTTGGGAATGGCGTCGCGCACGGTCAGCATCAGCCAATAAGCGGCCGTATGGAGCACGAGACGGACCTGGTTGGCGAGCGCCGAACGGCAGCTGGTGCGGTCGGAGGCGAGCTGCGTCTTATGCAGCTTGATCAGATTCTCGGCTTGGCCGCGCGCGCAATACAGGCTGTCGTAGATCCACTCGGCCGAGCCGACATCGAGGCTGGTGACGACGAAACGGATGTCGAGGCCGAGCATCGTCGCCTCAATACGGGCGACGGTGCGCCGTTCGCGATCCCAGGACTTTGCCTTGTGGCGCGTCTCGGTATAGCCACGCAGAACCGGCAGGTTCTCGATGGCGCGTCGGGTGCGGATGTCGTCGGCGACCTCGTCGACTTTTCTGGCGAGAGGCTTGGTGCCGGACAGACCGAAGATGTAGTCGATGCCGTTGGTCTCGCACCACGCCATGGCCTCCGGCCGGGCATAGTGCCCGTCGCCACGGAACGTAATTCGCGTGTTGTGCCACCGCGTGCGGATATGCCGTACCAGGCGGCGCAGAAGGGCACGCACCTCGACGCCGCCCGGCGTCTTGCCGGGCCTCAGCACGACCGCCACGGGACGGCTCTTCTCCGTGTCGTAGACGTGGATCGGCAGGAAGCAGCGTTCGTCATAATGAGCGTTGAACAGCGAGAGCTGCTGATGGCCGTGGACGACATCGCAGGTATCATCGATGTCGAGCGTGACGGATGCCGGCTCGCGCGGGTAGCTATCCATCCATGCGTCGACCAAAATGTAGGTCAGTCGGATCACGTCGCGCAGGCGCGGAGCATTCTCCAGCCGCGACAGCGTCGGTTGGGAACACAGATCGCGGCCCGTGTCCGGCAGCCGTCCGCAGGCCAGCTTGAATGCGGGATCGGACCGCAGATGATCGAGGTCGTCGGCGTCCTCGTAGCCGCAGCAGATCGCGAACATGCGCGCGCGGAACATATCGACAAGGCTGTGCACGACCCGCGTCGGATCGCGCCGATCCGGGAACACCCGGGCCAGATTGTCGGCCAAGCCGAGACGCCGCTCGGCCATCGCCAGAAGCATCACGCCCCCGTTCGAGGTCAGGCGACCGCCATCGAAGGCAGCTGTGACTTTCTTGGCGTGAACGGCTGGAAACGAGAAGGGCGGAATCGTATCGTCGGTCATGGCGGGCGTGGCGTTCGCGGTTGAAGGTGATGGGGTGGCTTCGCAACCGAATCCTACGCCGCATCAGCGCTTTACACCACGCTCGCCAGCCCTCAGGCGCACTCTTACGAATAAGACGGGCTAGGGTTTCCGGTGCGGTTCGGGGTCGGGCCGCACCAGCGGCCAGGACGGCCGTTGTCGCGTACGCGTTGGAGTCGATAATGGATATCGCAACACTTGTCGGCCTGGCCGCGGGCGCCACTGTTGTGTCGACGCTGATCCTGATGGGCGGCAGCTTCGGGATGTTTTACGACATCCACGCCGTGATCGTCATCTTCGGCGGTTCGTTCGCCGCAACGATGATCCGCTTTCCATTGTCGGCCATGGTGCATGGCTTGCCGCTGGGCGCAAAGTTTGCCTTCACCCTAAGCCGCCTTTCGGCCCACGACCTCGTCGACGAACTCGCCCGCATCGCCGAAATCGCTCGCAAGCAGGGCCCGGTCGGGCTGGAAAAGGTCGAGACTGACGAGCCGTTCCTTGCCAAGGGCATCCGCTACGTCGCCGACGGCTACGACCTCGACTTCATTCGCGACAATCTGGAGCGCGACCGCGACAACTTCCTGATGCATCTCGACGAAGGCAGCAAGATCTATCGCGCCGTCGGCGACTGCGCCCCGGCCTTCGGCATGATCGGCACGCTGCTCGGCATGGTGCAGATGTTCTCCAACATGTCGGACCCTTCCAAGCTCGGCCCGTTCATGGCCACCGCGCTGCTGGCGACGCTGTATGGCGCGGTCGTCGCCAACCTGGTCTGTTTGCCGATTGCCGACAAGCTGCACGGCAAGCTGCTCGACGAAGAAACGAACCGCACCTTGATCATCGACGGCATCCTGATGATCCGCGATTCCAAGAGCCCGACGCTCGTGCGCGAAATGCTGCTGGCCTATCTGCCGGAGAAGCATCGTCACACCGAGGGAGAGCCGGTGCCGGCGTAAGGCCGCCCGCCGGGATTTGAGAGATGGCCAAGAAGAAGCGCGGCAATGCTCACGGCGGCGGTCACGGCTGGTTCGTGACCTTCGCCGACCTGATGGCGCTGCTGCTGGCGTTCTTCGTGATGCTGGTTGCGTTCTCCACGCAGGACGCCAACAAGCTGAAGATTGTGGCGGGCTCGATGCGCGAGGCGTTCGGCGTTCAGAGCGAAGCGCGCTACTCCGGCATCGTCGAATCCGACGGCCTGCCGACCCGTCCGCGGCTGAAGAACGTCGATCACATCCAGCCCGAGGATGCCTCCAACACGCCGACGCCGGACCAGGAAGACCGCGACAAGACGTCCGGCGCGAAGATCAAGGTCGACCGTAATTTCGCGCTGGCCGCGGCCTCGCTGCGCCAAGCGTTGCAGGACATGCCGGAACTGACCGAGATGTCCAAGCACATCATGTTCGAGGAGACCAAGCAGGGCCTCAACCTGGAGATCGTCGACCAGGACGGCCGCTCGATGTTCGCCGACGGCTCCAAGGTGCCCTATGATCGTACCCGGCGCCTGGTCGAGAAGCTTGCGATTCCGCTCAAGGCCACGCCGCTGCGCGTGTCCATCGCCGGCCACACCGCGGCAGGATTTGTACCGACCCGCAGCGACTACGGCGCCTTCGATCTGTCGGCCGACCGCGCCAACGCCGTGCGCCAGATCCTCGAACGCGAAGGTCTGCCGCCGTCGCATATTTTCGCCGTCTCGGGCAAGGCGGATACCCAGCCGCTGTTTCCGGACGATCCCTGGCTTGCGGCCAACCGTCGGGTGACCATCACCCTGATGCGTGAAGATCCGCCACTGCCGCCGAATCTGAAGCCGTAACCCCCCCCTTGCGCTACCGTTTTACCTGAGGCATGTCGTCGCTCTGGCGATGAACGTTGCCACGGCGTCACAGCTTCTGCCGCGGCGCCTGCTATGGTGCTGGGCCGATTGACAGGCGCGACGGAAGCGTCAATAGGCGCCGGATCAAATTCAGGGACGAAGCGTTTCTCACCCCCATGACGGCGAGCATCACATCGACCGAGACCCAGGACGGGCAGCCGGTCACATCAGGCTTTTGGGCCCTTACGCTCGGGAGCATCGGCGTCGTCTTCGGGGATATCGGCACCTCGCCGCTTTACGCATTTCACGAGGCCGTCAAGGGCGCGGCCCACGGCGAGCCGGTCTCGCGGGTCATCGTGCTGGGCGTGCTCTCGCTGATTCTGTGGGCGCTGCTGATCGTCGTCACCGCCAAATACGTCCTGCTGCTGCTGCGCGCCGACAATAACGGGGAGGGCGGCACGCTCTCGCTGATGGCCCTCGGCCAGCGCGCGCTCGGGCGGCGAAGCTGGGTCCTGCTCGCCCTCGGTGTGGTCGGCGCCTCCATGTTCATCGGCGATTCCATGATCACGCCGGCGATCTCGGTCCTCTCGGCGGTCCAGGGCCTCAAGCTAGCGACCCCCGCGCTCGAGCACTATGTCGTGCCGCTCACCGTTCTCATTCTGGTGCTGCTGTTCGCTGTCCAGAGCAAGGGAACCGCATTGGTCGCCTCGGCCTTCGGGCCGGTGATGGTGGTCTGGTTCGCCGTCATCGCCGTGATGGGGGCCGTCCACATCGCCGACGACCCTTCCGTGCTGGCGGCAATCAATCCCTATTACGCGGTGCAGTTCGTGCTGTCGCACGGCGTGATCGGCCTCGTGACACTCGGCGCCGTGTTCCTGGCCGTGACGGGCGGCGAGGCGCTTTATGCCGATCTCGGCCATTTCGGCCGCAAGCCGATCCAGTCGGCCTGGATGTTCTTCGTGCTGCCCGCGCTTCTGATCAACTATTTCGGGCAGGGTGCGCTGGTGCTGTCCGATCCCAGCGCGATCGAACACTCCTTTTATCGCATGGTGCCCGAGAGCCTGGTGCTGCCGCTGGTCGGACTTGCGACTGCCGCAACAGTGATCGCGAGCCAGGCGGTGATCACCGGCGCCTATTCGCTGGTCTACCAGGCCGTACAACTCGGGCTCCTGCCGCGTTTCGAGGTGCGTTACACCTCCGAATCCCACGCGGGCCAGATCTATCTGCCGCGCGTGAACCGCCTGCTGCTGATCGGCGTAATGCTGCTGGTGCTGCTGTTCCACACCCCCAGCAATCTGGCCTCGGCCTACGGCATTGCGGTCTCCACCACCATGGTCGCCGACGGCATCATGGGCTTCGTGGTGATCTGGAAGCTGTGGAACTGGCGCGCGGCGACGGCCGCGGCCGTGATCGTCCCCCTCGTCATCGTCGATTTGAGCTTCTTCAGCGCCAACCTGCTCAAGCTGCTCGAAGGCGCCTGGGTGCCGCTGCTGTTCGGCGTCCTCATGGCGGGGACGATCTGGACCTGGCGCAAGGGCTCCGCAATCCTGATCCAGAAGACGCGACGGATCGAGGTGCCGCTGGACGATCTGATCCGGAGCCTGGAGAAGCGGCCGCCGCATATCGTCAAGGGCACGGCGGTGTTCCTCACCAGCGATCCGGCCTTCGTGCCGACCGCGCTGCTGCACAATCTCAAGCACAACAAGGTGCTGCACGAGCACAACGTGATCCTGACCATCGAGACCGCGCATACGCCGCGGGTCGATCTGTCGGAGCGGTTCAGGATGGAGAAGATCAGCGACAAGTTCTCCAAGGTCCGTCTGCGCTTCGGCTATATGGAGCAGCCGAACGTGCCGAAGGCGCTCGCCATCGCGCGCAAACAGGGCTGGCAGTTCGACATCATGTCGACGTCGTTCTTCGTGTCGCGGAGATCGCTGAAGGCCTCGGCGCAATCGGGCATGCCGCTGTGGCAGGACCATTTGTTCATCGCGCTCAGCCGGTCAGCCAATGACGCCACTGACTACTTCCAGATTCCCACCGGGCGGGTGGTTGAAGTCGGAACCCAAGTCACCATCTAACCGCAATTATGCGAGTCATGCAGATTTGCATGACCAGGGCCCGAAAACGGGCTAGGCTATGCCGACAGCGCAGGACTATAAGCCGCGCGCTCCTCCGCCGTTGTGCAGTGAAGCATTTTAGAGGCCACCGGGCTCTCCCATGACAAACGACGCAGCGATTACCGCCCCGGAAACGGCGGCGGTCAATGGGCATGGTGAGGCCCACACCACCGCCGGTTTCGGTGCGCTGACGCTCGGCAGCATCGGCGTCGTCTATGGCGATATCGGCACCAGCCCGCTCTACGCGTTCCGCGAGGCGGTGACGGCGGCTTCCGGACACGACGGCCTGCCGACGGCTGCGGCCGTGCTCGGCGTGCTCTCCCTGATCCTGTGGGCGCTCATCATCGTGGTGACGCTCAAATATGTCGTGATCCTGCTCCGCGCCGACAACAACGGCGAGGGCGGCACGCTGGCGCTGATGGCGCTGGCCCAGCGCGCGGTGGGCACCGGCGCCGGCAGCACGACCATCGTGCTGCTCGGCATCATTTCCGGAGCCTTGTTCTACGGCGATGCCGTGATTACGCCGGCCCTCTCGGTGCTGTCGGCGATCGAAGGCATGAAGGACGTCACCCTGAAGTTCGAGCCTTACATCGTTCCGCTGACCGTGGTGATCCTGGTCGCTCTGTTCGCCGTGCAGTCCCGCGGCACGGCGCGCGTTGCCGCCTTCTTCGGCCCGATCATGTGTGTCTGGTTCGCGGTGCTCGCGCTGGCGGCGATCCATCCGATCATCGAGCAGCCGCAGGTGCTGTACGCGCTGAACCCGCTCTACGCCGTGTCCTTCATGCTCCACCACGGCCTGATCGGCTTCGTGACGCTGGGCGCGGTGTTCCTGGCCGTCACCGGCGCCGAGGCGCTCTATGCCGACCTCGGCCATTTCGGCAAGCGGCCGATCCAGTTCGCCTGGCTCTCTATCGTGCTGCCCTCGCTGGCGCTGAACTATCTCGGGCAGGGAGCGCTCGTCCTCCGCGACCCCGGCGCGATCGTCAGCCCGTTCTTCCAGCTGTTTCCGCAAGGTTTTGTCCGCGGCTGCATGGTCGTGCTGGCGACCATGGCGACCGTGATCGCAAGCCAGGCGGTCATCACCGGCGCCTATTCGCTGACGCGGCAGGCGATCCAGCTCGGCCTGCTGCCGCGCTTTGAAATTCGCCATACGTCGGAAGCCCATTCCGGCCAGATCTTCATCCCGCGCATCAACCAGTTGCTGCTGGTCGCGGTGGTGCTGCTGGTGCTCATGTTCCGCTCCTCCAGTGCCCTGGCCTCGGCCTACGGCATCTCGGTCACCGGCACCATGGTGGTCACGGCCATGATGGGCTTTGTCGTGATCTGGAAGGTCTGGCGGTGGTCGCCATTCGCCGCCGCCGCTCTCATTGCGCCTTTCCTGTTCCTCGACCTGACCTTCCTCTCCGCCAACCTGCTCAAGGTGTTCGAGGGCGGCTGGGTGCCGCTGGCGCTCGGCGCGCTCATGATCATCCTGATGTACACGTGGCGGCGCGGCAGCCGGCTCTTGTCTCGAGAAGTCGCGCAAGCTCGAGTTCCCGCTCGCCGACCTCGTCGCCATGCTGGAGAAGCGGCCGCCGCAGCGGGTGCCGGGAACCGCGGTATTCCTCACCTCGGACCCAATCAGCGCGCCGACCGCGCTGATGCATAGCCTGAAGCACTACAAGGTGCTGCACGAGAAGAACGTCATTCTCACCATCGAGACCGCGCAGACCCCGCGCATCGATCCGTCCGAGCGCGTCAGGCTGGAGCAGATCTCACCGACCTTCTCCAAGGTGACGCTGAAGTTCGGCTTCATGGAATCGCCCAACGTGCCGAAGGCGCTGGCGATCGCCCGCAAGCTGGGCTGGCAGTTCGACATCATGTCGACCTCGTTCTTCCTGTCGCGCCGGGCGCTGAAGCCCGCCGTCCATTCCGGCATGCCGCGGTGGCAGGACCGGCTGTTCATCTCGCTGAGCCGCTCCGCCAACGACGCCACCGACTATTTCCAGATCCCGTCCGGCCGCGTGGTCGAGGTCGGCACACAGGTGACCATCTAGGGCGGGGATTCGCAGCGGACTTCAAGTCGCTGTGATTTAGCTTTAACTTGCGCCGGGCGGCTCAAGCCTTTGCAGCGCTTGATTTTCGCCTCCCGAGAGGCGAGGTTGCCGCCGGCCGGGTCGCCCCGGCATGCGCCTGCGACGTTGGAGGATGATGTGGCGAATCAAGTACAGGATCTGACCCCGGACGAGGTTTCCAAGGGTGTCGCGGAAGGGCGCTATCTGCTCGTCGACGTTCGCGAACCGAACGAGGTTCAGGCCGAGGCCTATCCCTACGGCGTCGTGGTGCCGCTCTCGACCTTCGATCCCAAGGCGATTCCCGATCCCGCCGGCAAGGAGGTCGTGTTCGCCTGCCGCTCGGGAAAACGCTCCGTGACGGCCTCGCTGGCGGCGCAGGCGGCGGGCCTTCCCTACAACAAGCATCTGGCCGGCGGCATGCTGGGCTGGAAGGCGGCGGGGCTCCCCAGCAAGGTCGGTGGCTGATCGGCCCGATGTCCAATTCTTCCCTGAACAAGGTCTTTGCCGACCTTCCCGTCACCATCTTTGAGGCGATGTCGCAGGCCGCCCGCGACAACAATGCCATCAATCTCGGCCAGGGCTTTCCCGACGATCCCGGCCCTGAGGACATCCGCCGCGCCGCGGCCGAGGTCTCGCTGAACGGCTACAACCAGTACCCGTCGATGATGGGCTTGCCGGAGCTGCGCCAGGCAATCGCCACCCATTATGGCCACTGGCACGGCCTCACGCTCGATCCGATGAGCGAAGTGATGGTCACCTCCGGCGGCACCGAGGCGCTGACCTCGGCGATCCTCGCGGTGGTCCAGCCCGGCGACGAGGTGGTCTGCTTCCAGCCGGTCTATGATTCCTATTTGCCCATCATCCGCCAGGCGGGCGGCATTCCGCGCCTGGTCCGTCTCGAGCCGCCGCACTGGCGGCTGAATGAGGACATGCTGAAAAGCGTCTTCAATTCAAAGACCAAGGCGGTGCTGTTCAACAATCCCTTGAATCCGTCCGCGGTGGTCTATCCGCGCGAGGACCTCGAGCTGCTGGCGCGCTATTGCCAGGAGTTCGACGTCATCGCGATCTGCGACGAGGTCTGGGAGCACGTCACCTTCGACGAGCACAAGCACGTCCCGCTCATCACCATTCCCGGCATGCGCGAGCGCACCATCAAGGTCGGCTCGGCCGGCAAGATCTTCTCGCTGACCGGGTGGAAGATCGGCTTCGTCTGCGCGGCACCGCCCTTGCTGCGCGTCGCCGCCAAGGTGCACCAGTTCCTGACCTTCACCACCGCGCCGAACCTGCAGGCCGCCGTCGCCTACGGCCTCGGCAAGTCCGACGACTACTTCCTGTCGATGCGCAAGGATCTGACGCGGAGCAGGGACCGCCTGACCAGGGGGCTGGAGAGCCTCGGGTTCCCCGTACTGAAGTCGCAAGGCACCTACTTCCTCACCGTGGACCTGTCACCGCTCGGGCTGAACGAGAGCGACACGGAATTCTGCTGGCGCATCGTGAAAGACTACAAGGTTGCGGCGATCCCGGTCTCGGCCTTCTACGAGCAGGACCCCGTAACCTCGGTGGTGCGCTTCTGCTTTGCCAAGAAGGACGAGACGCTCGACACCGCGCTGGAGCGGCTGTCCGACGCGGTGCGCGGGCGCAAGAGGTAGACGAGAGATGACGAGCGTCAGCCGCTCCGGGTTTCGCCTCGGTGTTGCAATCGCCGCGGCGCTGACGTTGCTTTCGCCCCCGGCAGGGGCCGAGGAGCGCGTCGTCAACTTCTACAACTGGTCCAACTACATGGCGCCGGATGTCCTGGAGGCTTTCACCAGGGAGACCGGCATCAAGGTGGTCTACGACACCTTCGATGCCAACGAGACCCTGGAGACGCGCCTGATGGCCGGCAAGTCCGGCTATGACGTCGTGGTGCCCACGGCGTACTTCCTCCAGCGCCAGATCAAGGCCAACATCTTCCAGGAAGCTCGACAAGTCGAAGCTGCCGAACCTCAGCAATGCCTGGCCGGTGGTGACGCAGCGTCTCGGCATCTACGATCCCGGCAACGTCTACGCCGCCAACTACATGTGGGGCACGACGGGCATCGGCTACAACGTCGCCAAGGTGAAGCAGATCCTCGGGCCGGACGCGAAGATCGACAGCTGGGACATCGTCTTCAAGCCGGAGAACCTGGCAAAACTTAAAGATTGCGGCGTGCACATGCTCGACTCCGCCGACGACATCTTTCCGGCGGCGCTGAGCTGGCTCGGGCTCGATCCGAATTCGACCAAGCAGGCGGACCTCGAGAAGGCCGCCGAGGCCGTCGCGAAGGTTCGCCCGTCGGTGCGCAAGTTTCACTCGTCCGAATATCTCAGCGCGCTCGCGACCGGCGAGATCTGCTTCGTGGTCGGCTGGTCCGGCGACATCATGCAGGCCCGCGCCCGCGCGGCCGAAGCCAAGAGTGGCATCGAGATCGGCTACGCCATTCCGAAGGAGGGTGCGCAGATGTTCTTCGACAATCTCGCGATCCCCGCGGATGCCAAGAACGTCAAGGAAGCCTACGAGCTGATCAACTATCTCTATCGCCCCGATGTCGCCGCCAAGAACTCGGACTTCCTGTCCTACGCGAGCGGCAATCTCGCCAGCCAGAAGCTGGTCGATCCGAAAATCCTGAACGACAAGAACATCTATCCGGACGAGGCGACGCTCGCAAAGCTGTTCGTCATCACGGCGCGCGAGCCGGCGACGCAGCGGATTATCAACCGGCTCTGGACCAAGGTGAAGACGGGGCGCTGAGCGGCTGAGACGGAGCAGACGCTCCCTTGCTCAGCTGTCATGCCCGGGCTTGTCCCGGGCATCCACGTCTTTCCTGCCGCTTGGCGATGCGTGGATGGTCGGGACGGGCCCGGCCAAGACGGCAGGAGTTGCGCCGGCTACCGCCACCTTCGGTGCAGCCACAGCCACTGCTCCGGATGCTCGCGCACCCAGCCTTCCACCACGCTCGTGATCGCCTGCGTCGTGCCCTGGATGTCGATCTTGCCGTCCGCATCGCGCACCGGCTTGACCTCTTCGGTCAGCTCGCCGCCGAAGCGGCCGCCGGGCAGGCGGATGATGCGCACACCATGGATCGGGCATTCGATCTGGCGCAAAAGCCGCGCCAGCATGGGGTTGGCGCGAGTCTTGCGGCCGAAGAAGGTGACTTCGACGCCGCCGGTCAGATACTGGTCGATCAGCATCGCGACGTGCTTGCCGTCCTTCAGGGCCTGCGCGAGCCGGAGCGGGGCGTCACGGCCCGCCGGGATCAGCGTGCCCATGTTGACCTGGCGCATCTCCTGGATGATGCGGTCGGCCGAGGCGATGTTCGGGCGGCGATAGAGGATCGCGGTCCCGAGTCCATGCGCGACGGCGGCGAGCGCCGGCAATTCCCAATTGGCCAGATGCGCGGCGAAGATCAACGCCGGCTTGCCGTCGTCGCGGATCTGGTCGAACAGCTCGATGCTGCGCTCGGACAATTCGATCCGGCTCTTCTCCGGATGGTCGCGATCGTAGTCCCAGACGCGGTCCATATGGGCGAATTCGGCGCCGACGCGGCCGAGATTTTCCCAGACGCCCATCAGGATCCGTTCGATCTCCTCCGGCGATTTCTCCGGAAAGGCGGCGGTGAGATTGGCGCGGCCGATGCGGTGCTCACGCAGGCGCGGGCCGATCAGCTTCACGGCGCGTGCGAAAAAGTCCGAGGTCTTGACCGGATCGAAATAGCGCGTGGTGCGCAGCATCGCGACCGTCGCCGCGCCGATCAGGCTTCCGCCGAGCGATTTGGCAGCCTCCCGCGCGCGGGCCTTCATGCTCGCAGGAAGGCGCGACATGCGTCCGGTCAGACCGGTTCGCGGGTCAGGATCAGCGAGGCGTTCTGACCGCCGAAGCCGAACGAATTCGACATCACCGCGGTCACGCGGGCGTCGCGCGCCTTGTTGCCGACGACGTTGAACAGGATCGCGGGATCAGGATTGTCGTAGTTGATCGTCGGCGGAATGCGCTGATGCTCGAGCGTCAGCAGCGAGAAGATCGCCTCCACCCCGCCGGCGGCCGAGATGGTGTGGCCGACCATCGACTTGTTGGAGGTGACCGGAATCTTCTGCGCGAGCTCGCCGAACACGGCCGATGTCGTGTTGAACTCCATCTTGTCGTTTTCGGGTGTCGAGGTGCCGTGCGCGTTGATGTGGTCGATCTGGTCCGGCGTCATGCCGGCATCGGCCAGCGTCTTGTTCATGCAGCCGATGATCGGCTTGCCGTCGGGCGAGGACCGGGTGCGATGGAAGGAATCGGTGAGCTCGCCGCATCCGGCAATCACGCCGAGGATCTTCGCGCCGCGCGCAGTCGCCGCCTCGTAGCTTTCGAGCACCAGTGCGCCGGCGCCTTCGGCCATCACAAAACCATCGCGGTTCTTGGAGAAGGGGCGGGAGGCCGCCTGCGGCGGATCGTTCTGGGTCGACAGCGCCGACAGCAGCGAGAAGCGCACCAGCGCTTCCGGGTTCACGGTGCCGTCGGTGGCGACGCACAGCGCGGCATCGGTCTCGCCGCGGCGGATCGCCTCGACGCCGAGCTGGATCGAGGTCGCACCCGAGGCGCAGGCCGTGGACAGCGAGATCGGCGACCCCTTGGTGCCGAACGTCTCGGCGAGAGATGCTGCGACCGAGCCGAACATGAAGCGATGATGGTAGGCGCTGTACTTGCCGCCGCCGGAAATGCGCAGCAGATCGTCATAGTTGATGTCGAGCTGGCCGACGGCGCGACCCAGTTCGCGACGCTGCGGCCATTCCACCTCGACCGGCGCAACGGCAAGAAAAAGGGGGCCGGGGAAATCGGCCTTGGCGCCGATGCCGGCCTGCTCCAGCGCTTCCTGCGTCGCGATCTCGGCCATCCGTTCGGACAGCGCGGTGGAGGAGAACGGATCGACGCTGACGAAATCGACCGTGCCCGCCATCGTGGTCTTCAGGCCGTCGATCGGAAAACGCGTGATGGTGCGGATACCGGATTCCCCGGCGACGAGCTTCGCCCAATTGTCGGTCTTGCCCGCACCAAGCGACGTCAAGATGCCCATGCCGGTGACGACGACGACGGGGCGCCCGAATTTGTCGCGTGCTGCAGTCATGTCGATCCCCGCTTGAGCTAACTAAATTGCCTCGACTAGCGCCATGCCTTCGCCGCGCCAGTGTCCAGCTCCCACCACCACAATCTGGGTGGGCGCACCCTGCATTTCAATCTCGGTGCCGGTCGAATCGTTCGGCGGGAACAGTGCACCACGCGAGATCGACAGCGCAGCGAGCGCAATTCCGAGCGGGAATTGCGTCTCCATGGCGTGGCCGAACACCGTGCCGGTCGAGCGCACCGGAAAGTCGGCATGGCTCTTCAGGAAGTCGCGCTCTTCCGAGGTCGCGGGCTCCGCACCGGTCGCTCCGGTGATGATGGCGCCCTTGCCCTCGCGCTTCGGCAGCTTGGCCCACAGCTTCTCCAGCGTCGCGGCCATGTCGCCGGGCCGCTTGCGTTTGGCGAGGTCCGCGACGACGCTCGACAATTTGGCGAACGGCTTTGCGCCGCGCGCTTCCGCATGCGTCTTCGATTCCAGCACCAGGAAGGCGCCGGCGGAGCCGAGCGCGAAGCCGGCGTGGTCCTTGCGCGCCCATACGGGAGCGAACTTGTTCTTGAGGTTGAAGTCGCCGAATTCGTAGAGGACCAACAGGTCCTTGCGCTCGCCATTGTGCGAGCCGCCGACCAGCGCGATGTCACTTTCGCCCGAGGCGATGCGCGCAAGCGCAATGCGGGCGGAATCGGCGCCGGCGACCTCTTCGCCCATGAAAGTGCGCGAAGTGCCTCCCAAGCCGTGCACGATGGCGATGTTGCCGGCGAGCAGGTTGGAGAGCTGGGCCAAAAACAGCGTCGGCCTGAGATCGCTCATCAAGCGCTCGTTGAGGAAGCCGGGCGCGTTGGCGCCCTTGGCCTCGGCCGTCAGCACGCCGCTGTCGACGTTGAGATCGCGCTCTCCGCCGCCGGCGGCGACGACCATGTCGATCTTCGACAGGATGTCCTTGTTGCCCTTGATGCCGGCGGAATCGAGCGCAAGACCTGCGGCGTAGGTGCCGATGCGCTGCCAGGCTTCCATCTGGCGCTGGTCGCCCTTCTTCGGGATCTGGCTGTCGAAGGCAACGGGCATCAGTGGATGCACGATGTAGGGCGCAAAGCCCTTCTCGTCGACATTGATTCGCTTCTCCTGAAGCGCGGCCCAGTTGGCGTCCAGACCCTCGCCGAGCGAGGTGGCCAACCCAATGCCGGTGATCCAGACCTCGGTCTGGCCGGGCTTCGAAGCGGGAGTGTCAATCATGTCGATACGGCCTGTTGCGGAAATCCGACGCGCTTGGCGATCGCGTCCATGTGCAAGCGCATATCCGCATTGGGGAAGGGGATCAGCGTGAAGGTGAGTGCCGAAATTGGCGCGCAGCTTGCCGCCGACTCTGATCTTGGCTTCGGTCATCGCATAGCCGGAGCCTTCATGGGTGAGGCGCGCCTCGATGCTCATGAGATCGCCGGGGAAGACCGAGCCGCGGACCTTGGCCTCCTTCACGGCGGCCAGGATCGGCATACGTTCGAACTTGAACACGCCGAGTTGAAGCCAGCCCGAGGCCTGCGCCATCGATTCGATCAGGAGCACGCCGGGCATCAAGGGATAGCCCGGGAAGTGCCCCTCGAAGATGGTGCTTTCCTTCGGGACCTGCGCTTCGACGACGATCGTCTTCTCGTCGACCTTGAGGTCGACGATGCGGTCGATCATGTGGAAGTATTCGAGTTGCATGACTGCGCCCTTAGGCGCTCGCGCCCTTGGCCGCAACCAGTTCGTCGATGCGGGCGCACAGGTTCTTCAGCACGAAATACTGCTCGGTGGTCGCCTTGCCGTCGTTGACCTCCTGAGTCCACTTCTCCAGCGGCAGCTTGATGCCGAACTGCTTGTCGATCGCGAACGCGATGTCCAGAAAATCGAGGCTGTCGATGCCGAGGTCATCGATGGCGTGGCTATCGGGCGTGATCGTGTCGCGCGGGATGTCGCAGGTTTCAGCGATGATCGTGGCGACCTGATCGAATGTGGAGGACATCACTAAGCCTTTGATATATTGCGGGTATTTATCAGGTTGTCCAGAGTGGCACGGTGGGTGGGCATCGCGCCCCGAATGACGCCCTCAAACCCCCCTCTGGCCGGGTCGAAAGCCCGTATATCGGAGCGCCGCCCCGAGTTCAATGGAGCCGGGCAGGCCAAGGGGATCGCAAAGGGACAGGCTTGGGGATGCCCACTGGGACCCCTCCGCCGGACGGCCAGCGGCGGGCCGGTCCCTAAATATGCGGCGTCGTGATCTTGACGCAGTCGCGGCGACCCATCAGCACGCAATCCTGGGTCCGGCGCAGGTCGGCGATGCTGACCGCGAGCCAGATCCCGATCGCGATCAGCGCGATGGTGATGGCCAGCGCCGCGATGTTGGCAAGCATGCGCTGGCGGAAATTGTCGGGTTCGGCGCGGGGCCGCTCGTAGCGCGACAGGTCCAGCCGTTCGGGAGCGACGCGCAACGGTTGTACGGTGCCGTTGCCGCGCTGGGCCGACGTGGGAGGCGAGGTGCGCGGCCTGAACTGGAGCACCCGGTGCTCGTCATCCGAGCTTATGGGCCGCTGGTTGTTCATGGGGCGGGGATCACTCCGAAGCAGCGATTTAGATAGCATACGTGACGCGCGCGTTGCAGAAAACCTTCTCAATGCTCGCGTGCATTTGTGCATTTGCACTATTTGTGCATGGGCCGGTGTGGAGCCCTCCGGGAACCGGCCGTCGTGGTGGTGGCGCGGGTTGCGCCGCAACGACAGGGATCGCAACGGCCACGGAGTTCGTCCCTCCGTCCCGCCAGTACTTACTTGTGATCTCGGCGTCCTTTCCGAACGCATTTTGTCGCCGCGGGGCCCATGGCATAGTCGCGGGAAGCCGGACCATCTGAGGACCTATCGATCATGACCAATACGCGCGAGCCGCGAGTGCATCCTGTCCCGATCCTGTCGCTCCGGCCGACGCAGATGACGGTCGGCATGCGCGAGGTCAGGGAGAAGCGCAAGCGCTGGCGCGAGCGCGACGAGGAGAAGCAGGCTGATCTGCTCGGCAAGCACATGATCCCCGTCGTCTACGGCCCCGATTCGCGCTACTACGTGATCGATCATCATCATCTCGGCCGCGCGCTGCACGATGAAGGCGTCAAGGAGGTGTTGGTGACCATCGTCGGCGATCTCAGGATGGTCGAGCGCAAGGCCTTCTGGGGCGTCATGGACAACAAGCGCTGGGCCTATCCCTACGACGCAAAGGGCGAGCGGCGATCGTTCCGCGACCTGCCGAAATCGGTCGCCGACCTCAAGGACGATCCGTTTCGCAGCCTTGCCGGCGAATTGCGCCGCATGGGCGGCTTTGCCAAAGACACCACGCCGTTCTCCGAATTTCTGTGGGCCGATTTCCTGCGCCGACAGGTCTCGCGAAAGGTGGTGGAATCCGATTTCGACAGGGCGATCGAGAAGGCGATGGCCGCGGCCAGAAGCAAGAATGCCGTCTATCTGCCGGGCTGGTGCGGTCCGGAGGACGATGACTAGGGCCGTGGCCCCAGCGGCACCACCAGCCGCACCACATCACGGTCGCTTGAGCGAAATCACTTTCCCGTCTCCATGAAGCGGTCCTGAAACAGGGGCACCCCATCTCTCTGGGGTATCGAGCTTACACAGGAGGCCGGAATGCGCCGTCTGGTTCTTGCCATTGCCTTGCTCGCCGTCGCCTCAGCAGGGATTTCGGCATCGTTTGCCGCAGTTCACCACGCCAAGACATTGACATTTGCCGAGCGTTTTGCCCCGGCGCTCGAGTTGATGACAAAGCGCTAGCGGCTTGGCGGCTGCCCGGGCAGGCTTGATCTTCCGCAAAATTGCGGCGGCGGCTGGCGGCTATGGTCCGCCTGCATGATTGCCGAAGCAGCGTTGCGTCCCGATGTCGTGGGCGAGGTGGGCTCCAGGTCATGCTGACCGGAGACATGGCCATGAGCATCATCTTTCGCATCCTCTTCGTCATCGCGGGCGCGGTCACCGCGCTGTTCGTTGCGCGCGATGCCCTGAACTTCACGATCATCCAGACCTTCGTTGCGATTCTGCTCGTGACCGCCATTCTGGGCGCTGGAAGTGTCTGGAGCCTGCGGCGGAAGACGTGAGCAAGGCCACCTGGACGATCTGATATTCGCTAGCCGCTATCGCGGGGACCCGCAGACGGCGGGCTCTGCGGCCGATGCGGATCCTCCTTGCCGCCGAGAGCGCGATGCAGCCAGCGCTCGATGCGGCGGCCGATCGTGAGCAGCACGAAGGCGACAGCGAGCGCGAGCAGGACGATCTTCCATTGTCCGGCGCCGCAGGCAATGCCGAGACAGGCGGCGAGAAAGGTGCAGGCCGCGCTGGTCAGGCCCCGCACGCGAAAGCGGTCGCTCTCGTGGACGATGACTCCGGCACCGAGAAAGCCGATGCCGGTCAGGATGCCCTGGATCACACGGCTCGTCGCGTCGGTCATCTTGCCGGGCTCGGCGAACTGGACTGCGAGCAGCACGACGGTTGCGGTGGAGAGCCCGACGATGCCGAGCGTCTTCAGCCCGATCGGCTTGCCGTGCAGGTCGCGGTTGAGGCCGATCGCGCCGCCGGCGAGCGTCGCCGCGCCGAGGCGAAGCAGGATTTCGGGCCAGTCCAGCTCGGTCATGTCTTGCCCGTCACGTCTTCGGCAGTCGTCCCATCAGGTAGAACTCCTCGTTCGGGCGCATGCCGGTGAAATTCGCCAGCCGGTTCGACAATGCGAAGAAGGCGGCGACCGCGGCGATGTCCCAGATGTCGTCGTCGCTGAAGCCGTGCGGTTGGAGCACGGCGAAATCGTCCTCGGAAATCCGCTGCGCGTCAGTCGAGACCTTCATCGCGAAGTCGAGCATCGCCTTCTGCCGCGGGCTGATGTCGGCCTTACGGTAGTTCACCGCGACCTGATCGGCAATCAGCGGGTTCTTGGCGCGGATGCGCAGGATCGCACCGTGGGCGATCACGCAATATTGGCACTGGTTCGCGGCCGAAGTCGCCACCACGATCATCTCGCGCTCGGCCTTGGTGAGGCCGCCGTCCTTCTCCATCAGCGCGTCGTGATAGGCGAAGAAGGCGCGGAACTCGTCGGGACGATAGGCCAGCGTCAGGAACACGTTCGGCACGAAGCCGCTCTTCTCCTGTACGGCGAGAAGCCGCGTGCGAATGTCGTCGGGCAGCGTATCGAGGGCGGGTGCGGGGAAGCGTGGCGCGGCTTTTTTTGTCATGGGCATGGTTCCGGCTTGGGGCCGGCAACCATAGTCGATGCGGGTGGCGGGCTCAACGCGCTATGGTACGCGGAAGGCGCGTGCCACACGCTTGCTGTCATCGCCCGATTCAATCGGGCGATCCAGTATTCCAGAGCCGCTTGTGATTCAATCGAGAAGTCGCGGCGTACTGGATGCCCCGCCTTCGCGGGGCATGACGCCGGAATTTGCGGAGGCGGTGTTCGTCCCCTACCGCAGCGGCTTCTTCAACAGCGAGAAGCGGTCCGGATCGAGGCCCATCGATGGTTGCAGCATCGGGGCTTCGACGCTGGACATCGTCTTCGCCGGCGGCGCCGAGAACACGGGGTCGTTGGGCACGTCGCGCTGCGAGGTGGCGCCGCGCCAGCGCTCGAGCACGGCGCTGACGAAATGCATGTCGTGGCCGGAGGTGACGGACGGCACGCTGCTGATGGTGGCCTCGCCGCGCGGCAATTGGTGCGGAGGCACCTCCTTGAAGCGCAGGCGCGTCGGCAGGGCGACGCCCTCGCCGAAGGCCAGCACTTCACGCGTGCCGAGCGACGGCACGAAGGAGAGCAGGTTCGCGGCGGCATCCGACACTGCGGCGCGCAGCAGCGCCTGGGCGCGGTCGTTGGCGAGACGCATCGTGAACAGCGTGTTGCACTGGGAGATGATGGTGGCGTCGAGCTCTGCGGGGCGCTGGGTGATGAGGCCGAGGTAGACGCCGTATTTGCGACCCTCCTTGGCGATGCGCGACACCGCCTTGCGGGTCGGCCCGAAGCCGACGTTGCGGTCGGCGGACGCATAGCGATGCGCTTCCTCGCAGACGAACAGCAAGGGCGAGACGCCGTCGCTCCACAGGCCGAAGTCGAAGGCCATGCGGCACAGCACCGAGACGACGGAATCGATCACTTCGGCCGGGAAACCGGCGAGTTGCATCACCGTCATCGGCTTGCCGTTGGCCGGCAGGCGGAACAGATGGCTGATCACCTCGGCCATGGTATCGCCGCCGACATTGGCGTTGTCGAACATGAAGGCGTAGCGCGGGTCGTTGCGCACGGCCTCGATGCGCGAGATCAGCTTGTGATAGATGATGCGCGAGGAGCGGTTCTCGAGCTTGCCCATGCGCTCGTCGATCAGCGACAACAGGTCGACCAGGCGATAGGGTACCGGGGTGTCGACCGTGTAGCCGATCTGCTTGGGATCGATGCGCTTGAGGCCGATGCGGTCGGCGTTCTGGTACTGGGTGTAGACGCCCTTGGCCAGCGGGATCACCTCGGCGAGGATGTCGAGCTCCTCCGGCACGCCGGCGCGGCCGCCGAACAGCACGTCGACGATTTCCTCGAAGTTGAACAGCCAGAACGGCAGCTTCAGGTTCCGCGGGTTCAGCACCAGCGCACGGTCGCCGAAGCAGCGGCCATATTCGTTGTGCACGTCGAGCAGGAAGATGCGCAGGTTCGGCCGCGCCTTCAGGATCTCGTTGAGCAGGAGCGAGACGCCGGTCGATTTGCCGACGCCGGTCGAGCCCAGCACGGCAAAATGCTTGGACAGCATCTCCTCGACATCGACATAGGCGACGACGGAGCGGTCCTGCTGGAGGAAACCTACGTTGATCTGGTCCGACCCGGTCGGCGCGTAGATCGTGCGCAGCTCCTGGCTGGTGATCAGGTCGACGGCATCGCCGATGGTCGGATAGTTGGTGACGCCGCGCTGGAATTTGGCCTTGTCCGCGGCGTTGAGGATCTCGCCGAGCAGGTCGACCGAGGCGATGGCGATGTAGCCGTCGGAGCTCGACAGGTTCTCGCAGGAGACCTCGGTGATCATCGCAACGATGACGGAGCTGGCGCAGCGAATGCTGACGAAACGGCCGACAGTCGCCCGAACCTCCGAGATCGGCATCTGGCTTGCCGCCAATAGCCCGACCCGGGCGAGCGATCCGCGAACCGAAATCACGCGTCCAAAGGATGTCACGATGAATGAACCCGGCAAGAGCAAGGGATTTGTTCCGGACTATGCGCGGCCGTCGCTGGACAAAGGGTTAAGCGGTAGGCGCGGGCGCTTCGTTAAATCCGCGACAATTCGGTCAACGGGTTTGGTCCTGATGCATACTCATGGGCGGAATCGCCGGGAAATTGCTGCTTTTCCAGGCCATTGCGTCGGGCCGGCCTTAAGGAAGACTTTACCATTCAGGCGGCCGACCGCTCGTTTGGAAGACCCGCCGGCCCCGGCTCGGCCACTGTTTGCAGTGGCATGGCGGCTTGATTTGTTGACGGGACCTAATCATTTGTACATTAGTACAAATGTTCGCTGCCACCGGCGCCGTGCGCGTCGGTGTGCCTCGCGTTCAATCGCGCCGTCCGGTGAGGCGGATCGTAGCGACGTCCCTGGAGGAAATCATGCAGCCCGAACCAATCCTCGATCTCGCCCATCTCGGCCACATGGAGCTGCTGACGCCGAAGCCCGACGAGAGCCTGAAATTCTTCGTCGATGTCATGGGCATGACCGTCAGCGGACGACAAGGCGAGTCGGTCTACTTGCGCGGCTGGGACGATTACGAGCGCTATTCGCTCAAGCTCACGGCGTCGAAGACATCGGGTATGGGCCACATGGCGCTACGCGCGCGCAGCCAGCAGGCGCTGGAGCGCCGTGTTGCCGCGCTGAAAGGATCCGGCTTCGACATCGGCTGGATCGACGGCGACATGGGGCAGGGGCCGACCTTCCGCTGCCGCGATCCCGACGGCCACATCGTCGAGCTCTATTACGAGACCGAATGGTATCAGGCGCCGCCCGAACTCAAGCCAGCGCTGAAGAACCAGGCGCAGCGCTTTCCGGCCCGCGGCGTCAATGTCCGCCGTCTCGACCATCTCAACTGCCTCGCCGCCGACATCAAGGCCAACCGCGAGTTCTTCGAGACCTATCTCGGCTGCCGTCTCACCGAGCAGATCGTGCTCAATGACGGCCGGGAAGCGGCGATGTGGCTGACGATGTCGAACAAGAGCTACGACTTCGCCTATTCGCTCGACCATTCGGGCGTGCCGGGCCGCTTCCACCACGTCACCTATGCGCTCGACAGCCGCGAGGAGATTCTTCGCGCCGCCGACATCTTTCTGGAGAACGACGTGCACATCGAGACCGGCCCGCACAAGCACGCGATCCAGCAGACTTTCTTTCTTTACGTCTACGAGCCGGGCGGCAACCGCGTCGAGGTCGCCAATGCCGGCGCGCGTCTCATTCTCGCGCCGGATTGGAAGCCGATCGTGTGGACTGAGGAGGAGCGCAAGAAGGGCCAGGCCTGGGGTCTGAAGACGATCGAGTCGTTCCACACCCATGGCACGCCGCCGGTCGAGGTGAAGAAGCACGGCTAGTGTTACACTTCTGACGTTCCACTCACGCGGTGTCATTCCGGGGCGGCGCGAAGCGGCGAGCCCGGAATCTATAACCCCGTTTCGTGATTATGGATTCCGGGCTCCCTCGCTACGCTCGGGCCCCGGAATGACGGTCATATCGTCAATGCGCTGGCGCCCGCACGCGCACGATCGTCTCGCGCAGGTTGGTCCATGCTGGCTTGTCAGGTGCGAACTGCCTGCGGAGGAACGTGACGAGCTCCTCGACCTGCGTGTCGCTCATGCTGTTCTTGAAGGTGGGCATGTAGCCGAGATCGCTTGTGACCGGTTCGGCGATCCCATGCAGGATCACCTGGACCAGATTGTCCGCTGTCGCGCTGTGCAGGTTGCTGTTCAGCGCGAGCGAGGGGCGAGTGCCGAACAGCGGCAGGCCGCCGACCTCGTGGCAGACGGCGCAGGCGCCCAGGTACAACCGCGCGCCGGCAGAGGACGCGACGGTGACTTGTGTCGCGCTCTCGAGCCGGGTGGCGAGTGCATCCTGCGCCTGCCGGTCGGGCGCGGCGTCGTTGAACGAGTTGAGGTAGACCGCCATCGCACGGATGTCCTGGTCGGGCAGGGCCTTGAGGTCCCGGACGATCGGTGCCATCGGGCCGGCCGCGACGCCGTGATAGCGCGAATGGCCGGTGCGCAGATAGGCGAAAAGCTCATCCTCGCTCCACGGGATCGGTGCCTGCGAGACTGAGGTCAGCGCCGGCGCCTCCCAACCCTCGGCAAAGCCGCCGGCGGGATAGGCTGCGCGCTGCTCGGCGCCGAGCGCGTTGCGCGGCGAATGACAGGCGCTGCAATGGCCGAGGCTCTCGACCAGGTAGGCGCCGCGATTCCAAAGCTCGGACTTGGCGGGATCGGGCTTGAACTCTCGGCTCTGATGGAACAGCGCATTCCAGCCCGCGAGCAGCGGGCGAAGATTGAACGGGAAGGCGAGTTTGTTGTCCGGAGCCGTCGCGCGCACCGCAGGCTGGGCCATGAGGTAAGCGTACAGCGCCTGCATGTCGGCGTCGCTGGTCTTGGCGAAATGCGTGTAGGGAAAGGCCGGATAGAGCTGCCGCCCATCACGGTGCAGCCCGTCACGCATGGCGCGCTCGAAGGCGGGATAGGACCAGGCGCCGATGCCGGTCTCGACGTCGGGCGTGATGTTGGTCGCGTAGATCGTGCCGAACGGCGTTTCAAGCGCGCGGCCGCCGGCGTTGAGCGCGCCGCCGGTCGAGGTGTGGCACTCCGCGCAATTGCCGAGCGCCGCGAGCAGCTCTCCGCGCGCGATCGTCGCCGCGGAATAGACTGACGCGTCGGGGCGCGCGATGGGTGCAATCGCACGTCCGGGCAGCAGCGCCGCGCCGACGCCGATTGCAGCTGTGCAGAGAGCCGCAATGGTCGCGAAGACGCCGGCGCGCTTTGCGAACGGGTTTTGCCAGATGCCGGCCGGCTGCGACACCGCGGGCGCGGGCAGCGCCTGCGGCATCACCGCCGCATCGCCGTGCAGCCCTTTCAGGATGCGTTCAGGCGTGAACGGCGGCTCGCGAAAGCGCACGCCGGTGGCATCGAAGATCGCGTTGGCGATCGCCGCCGCGCTCGGCACCGAGGCGGATTCGCCGACGCCGAGCGGCGGCTGATCCTGACGCGGCAGCATCAGGACGTCGACCTTGGGCACGTCCGGGAAGGGGATGATGGGATAGGCGCCCCATTCGCGCGCCGCCACCGCGCCGCGCTCGAACGAAACCTCCTCCATCAGCGCGCGGCTGGTGGACTGGATGACGTTGCCATGGATCTGGTGGCGCACGCCGTCCGGATTGATCATCAGGCCGGAGTCCTGTCCCGCGATGACGCGCGTGACGCTGACATCGCCGGTCGTCTTGTTCACCGCGACGTCGGCGACCCAGGCCGACCACGCCGCGCCATAGCCGGGAAACTTGCTGTGGACATAAAGCGCGTAGGCAAAGCCGCGCCCGTGCACGACCTCGCCGTCTTTCTCCTCACGGACCGGCCGCGGCGTCCACCCCGCGCGCTCGGCTACTGCATTGACCAGGTCGATCGCGCGCTGGTCCTTGAGATAGCGCAGCCGATATTCGATCGGATCGACGCCGGCCTCGGTCGCGGCCTCGTCGATATAGGATTCATGCGCAAAGGTGTTCGGCAGTGCCGAGACGCCGCGGAACCAGGAGGCGCGCACGATCGGCGGCATGTCGTGGGCGACGACACGCATGTGGTCGTAATCGTAGGGCGGGATCGCGGTGCGGTCGCCCATCTGGAGCACGGCCGGATCGGGCGAGATGCGGCCGGTCAGCAGCAGCGCCAGAGTCGGCGCGGCGTTCGAGGGATAGCGCGTTGCGAGATCGTAACCGGCAATGCCGCCGTCGGCATCGAGCCCGCCGTTGACGTCGATGAGCTGCGCGGTGCCTTTGGGCTCCCAGGCGTGCTCCTGCTCGCGTGTCAATTGCACGCGAACGGGCCGGCCGACCGCGCGCGACAGCAGCAGTGCGTCGGCGGTGACGTCGTCGGCGCAGTTGCGGCCGTAGCAGCCTGCGGCTTCGAGCCGGATCACCTCGATATCGCTCTCGGGACGTTCGATCAGGAACGCAAGATCGCTGCGCAGCACGTGCGGGTTCTGCGTGCCCGACCAGACGCGGATATTACCGTCCCTGTAGTCGGCGACGGCACAGGATGGGCCGATCGAGGCGTGCATCTGATACGGCCAGAGATAAGTGCGCTGCATCGGCCTGGCAGCGCCTGATATCGCCGCATCGACGTCGCCCTTGTCGATCAGCGTGCGCGGCGTCGATGGATTGGCGCGCAGCGCGGTTTCGACGTCGGCAAGGTCGGTGAGGGTTGGTGTCGGCTTCCAGCTCACCTCGAGCTGCTCTGTCGCGCGGATCGCATTCTCCTCGCGCTCGGCGACAACGCCGACGAAATCGCCGATGCGAACCACGGCTATGAGCCCGGGAATGTCGCGCACCGAGGATTCATCGACCGCGAGCAGGCTGGTGCCGACGAACGGTCCGGCATCGACGCCAGCATAGGGCGGCCGCACCACGCGGCCGTGCAGCATGCCCGGCACGCGGATGTCGTGGACGAAAGTCAGCTCGCCCGTGGCCTTGGCGGGCATATCCACGCGCGGCATCGACTGGCCGACGATCGCGTAGTCGCCGACAGGTTTGACCGCGACATCGTCGGCAAGCTCGAGCCGGATCTCTTCGCCGCCGATCAGCTCGCCATAACTGACGCTGCGGTTGTCGTGCCCGCGCACGAGGCCGTCCTCGATCCGCAACTCGGAGGCCGGCAGCTCCAGCTGCTCGGCCGCGCGCGCGATCAGGAAGTGCCTCGCCTGCGCCGCCGCCTTGCGCAGGGGCACGGCTGTGATCTGGATGGTTTCGCTGGCGATCGTCGGACCCTGGTTCGGCACCACCGACGTGTCGCCGAGCACGACCACGACGCGCGCAAAGGAAACGTCGAGCTCTTCGGCGACGATCTGGCCAAGGGCGGTGCGGATGCCAGTGCCGAGATCGACATGGCCGTTATAGGCCGTGACCGTCCCGTCCGCGGTGATGCGGACGAAGGTCTCGGATGTGACCTCGTCCACGGTGCGGGCGACCACGAGCGAGCCCGATGGCCGCTCAGCTCCGTTCGAAACAGGGGAGGCCATCAGTCCGCGGCCTCGGCGAACTGGCCGGATGCCCGCATCACCGCACGCAGGATCTCGACATGGGTACCGCAGCGGCAAAGATTGTAACGCAGCGCCGCCAGCGCCTCCTGCTCGGTCGGCCGCGGGTTGATCGCAAGCAGCGCCTTGGTGGTCATGATCATGCCGTTGAGGCAATAGCCGCATTGTGCGGCCTGCTCGTCGATGAAGGCCTGTTGCACCACATCAGGCTTGTCGCGGGTGCCAAGTCCTTCGAGCGTCACGATGTCGCGGCCGGCGCAGCCGCTCACCGGAATCACACAGGAGCGTGCCGCCGCGCCGTCGATCAGGACAGTACAGGTGCCGCATTCGCCGAGGCCGCAACCATATTTGGGGCCATTGAGCGCGAGCTCGTTGCGCAACACATAGAGCAGCGGCGTCTGGCGCTCCGCCGTGACTTCGTGGATCCTGCCGTTCACGGTGAGGCGGATCGGTGTCTTCGTCATCCTCGTTCCCAAGCGCGCATAACTCTACCGTGCGAACGATACCGTTTGTACACAAACGTGCAAGCGGTGCATCCCGCACTGCAGCGTGGTTGCCTTCTTTGTGGACAGAGCCGATAGGCAAATGAGGTTTTATGCGGCAGCCGCATCTTTTGCGTTGCACCGCCGCTTGACAGCGCCAGGGGACCGGGCGCAACATTGTTCGTGTACGAATGATAACCGCAGTGGCCGCCGGCTCCGATATGGTGATTGAAACGACGAGCGCCGTCATCGACAAGATCCGCTGCGATGCTTGTCCGGTGATGTGCTACATCAAGCCGGGCGCAGCGGGCGCCTGCGACCGCTACGCCAATCACGACGGCAAGCTCGTCCGTGTCGATCCGCATGTGATCCTGGAGCGCACGGTCTCGCATGGCGGCAAGCTCGTCCCGTTCAGTCGCACCGAAGACTGGGACGGCAAGATCGTCCACGAACCCTCGACCTTCGTGACCGCGATCGGCGCGGGCACGACCTATCCCGACTACAAGCCGGCGCCGTTCATCGTCTCCGCGGAGGTCGACGGCGTCGACATGGTGACCGTGGTCACCGAGGGCATCTTCTCCTATTGCGGGATCAAGGTGAAGATCGACACCGATCGCTATCTTGGTCCGGAGACTGCGACCGTGCGGGCGCAGGGCGAGGCGGTTGGCCACGTCACGACCAGCGAATATGGCTCGCAGATGCTGTCGCTCGGCGGCGTGCATCATCTCACCGGTGGCTCCAAGAAGGAAGGCCGCGTCACTTGCGACACGCTGATGGACCTTGCTAACTGCAAGGCGGTCGAGCTCACCATTGACGGTGGCGCCACCGTGGTGGTGCAGGCCGGGCAGCCGCCGATCGTCAACGGCATGAAAGAAGAGCGCATGCGCGTCGGCTGCGGCTCGGCGACGATCGGCATGTTCGCCAAGCAATGGCACGGCAAGGTCGACGAGGTCGTGGTTGTCGACGACCACATCACCGGCGTGCTCTCGGAGCATCAGGCCGGCAAGCTTCTCGACATCGCCGATACCGGCATCAAGATGAAGGGACGGCGCTCGACGCCCGGCCGCTATTTCCAGGTCGCCGATCCCGGCACGGGCTGGGGCGGCACCAACATTTCGGATCCCTTGTCGATCCTCGGGCCGTTCGATGCCAAGGAAGCGAAGCCCGGTCTGACCATGCTGATGGTCTCCACCACGGGCGAGCATTCGTCGTACTACGTGCTCGACGAAGCCTTGAAGCCGACCGAGACCGAGATGCCGGCCGAGTTGAGATTCTCGGTCGAGCGTATCCAGGAAAACTGCGAGCCCGCGCTGTGCACCGTGCTGTTCATGGCCGGCGCCGGTGGCTCACTGCGTGCCGGTGTCACCGACAATCCGGTGCGACTGACGCGTTCGGTGAAGGATGCGCTGACGCGCGTCACCAGCGGCGGCGCGCCGGTCTATGTCTGGCCCGGTGGCGGCATCACCTACATGGTCGACGTGACGCAGATGCCGTCAGGCGCGTTCGGTTATGTGCCGACGCCGGCGCTGGTCGCGCCGATCGAGTTCACGATGAAGCTGTCCGACTACGCCGCGCTCGGCGGCCACATGGATTATGTGAAGCCGCTCTCCGAGGTGCAGAACGGCGACGATGTCCGCCAGTTGCCCTGGCATCACCCGATTCCGGGACGCCGGACATGACGAGGCGCCCGCAAATCGCATTGCTGTCTGATGGCCGGCGGCTGCATTTGCAGGATGGACCGATTGATCTGATCGTGGAGGCGAGGGGACGTGCGGGCGAGGTGCGCACAGCCTATGAGGCTGCGGCCCGCCGGTTCACCGGGCTTCTCGACGAGCTATGCGCGGAACTGACTGAATTGCGTGCGGATGCTGCGACGCGAACTTCGCTGACCGGCGCCGTCGCGCGTCGTATGCATGCCGCTGTCGCGCCCTATGCCGCCGATTGCTTCATCACGCCGATGGCGGCTGTTGCCGGCAGCGTGGCCGAGGAGATTCTGGGGGCGATGCTGCGCGCTGCGGCGCTCGATCGCGCTTACGTCAACAATGGTGGCGACATCGCGCTTCATCTCGCTGAAGGCACGCATTTTTCGGTCGGACTGATGGATCGGCCCGACCGCGACGGCGTGATGCGGACGATGAGGATCGATGCGAATGACCCGTCGCGGGGCGTCGCGACCAGCGGACGCCACGGCCGCAGCTTTTCGCTCGGCATCGCCGATGCCGTGACGGTGCTGGCGGCGACCGCGTCGCAAGCCGATGCGGCGGCGACGGTGATCGCGAATGCCGTCGATCCCGGGCATCCCGCCATCATCCGCAGGCCCGCGAACGAGCTTCAACCCGACAGCGATCTGGGCGCGCGCCTCGTCACCTGCGATGTCGGCGAACTGTCTCACGATGAGATCGCCGCCGCGCTCGAATCTGGCGCGGAATGTGCACGGCATTTATTCGATCGTCGACTGATCAAAGGTGCGGTGTTGCAGCTTTGTGGTGATATGCTTGTCATTGGACCGAAAGATATTGAACGGCAAGAAGCGCGCCCGCGTCAGCTGGAGAACGCGGTTCATGCCTGAACAGGGAAGAGCCTAAGGACACAATCATGAGCGCGATCATCCGCAAGATCGTCACCGTCGTCGAAGAGACGCAGATGGAGATGGGCCGGCAGGTGTCGCCGCCGACCCGGCGTGCGGCTGCGATTGCCGTCATCGAGAATCCATTCGCCGGAAAATATGTCGAGGATCTTTCGCCGCTGATCGCGATCGGCGAGGAGCTGGGCGAACTCTTGTCGAAGCGCGCGGTGGCCGCGCTCGGCATCGATGGCGCCAAGGCGCAGAGCTACGGCAAGGCCGCCGCCGTCGGCGAGAACGGCGAGCTGGAGCATGCCGCCGCCATCCTCCACCCCAAGATGGGCGCGCCGGTGCGCAAAGTGCTGGGCAAGGGCGCCGCTCTGATCCCCTCCTCGAAGAAGCGTAGCGGCCCGGGCACGACGCTGGACATTCCGCTCGGGCACAAGGATGCTGCCTTCGTGCGCAGTCACTTCGATGGCATGGAAGTGCAGATCAACGACGCACCGCGCGCCAACGAGATCATGGTCGCGGTCGCCGTCACCGACAGCGGCCGTCCGTTGCCGCGCGTCGGCGGGCTGACGGTCGCGGAGATCAAGGGCGAAGACGGTCTGAGATAGAGCATGATCCGGAAAAGTGGAAACCGGTTTTCCGATGAAATCATGCTCAAGAAGTAGATTTCAAACTGGAGGTTGGGATGCGAGCAAGAAATACTATCGTCGGCGCGGCCGTAGCGCTTCTGGCGGGCGGCATGGCTCATTCGGCCCTGGCGCAGGACATCAAGATCGGCGAGATCAACAGCTACTCGCTGCTGCCGGCGTTCACCGAGCCCTATCGCAAGGGCTGGCAGCTTGCGGTCGAGGAGATCAATGCGGCAGGCGGCATCAACGGCAAGAAGCTCGTCGTCATTTCCAAGGATGATGGCGGCAAGCCGGCCGACGCGCAGACCGCGGCCAACGAACTCGTCTCGAGCGAGGGCGTTGCGATGCTCGCAGGCACCTTCCTGTCCAACATCGGCCTTGCGGTCAGCGACTTCGCCAACCAGAAGAAGGTGTTCTTCCTCGCGGCCGAGCCGCTGACGGACGCCATCACCTGGTCCAAGGGTAACAAATACACCTTCCGCCTGCGTCCCTCCAACTACATGCAGGCGGCGATGCTGGTCGAAGCGGCTGCGAAGCTGCCGGCCAAGCGCTGGGCCACGATCGCGCCGAACTACGAATACGGCCAGTCGGCGGTCGCCGTGTTCAAGAAGCTGATGTCGGAGAAGCGTCCCGACATCCAGTGGGTCGACGAACAGTGGCCGCCGCAGGGCAAGATCGACGCAGGTCCCGTGGTGCAGGCGGTTGCCGCCGCCAATCCCGAAGCGATCCTCAACGTCACCTTCGGTGCCGACCTCGTGAAGCTCGTGCGCGAAGGCAACACCCGCGGCCTGTTCAAGGGGCGAGAGGTCGTCTCGTTCCTCACGGGCGAGCCCGAATATCTCGATCCGCTCAAGGACGAGACGCCGGAGGGCTGGATCGTCACCGGCTATCCCTGGTACTCGATCAAGACGCCCGAGCATGACGCGTTCCTGAAGGCCTATCAGGCCAAGTACAACGACTATCCGCGCCTCGGCTCGATCGTCGGCTACCAGACCATCAAGTCGGCCGCCGCCATTCTCGCGAAGGCCGGCTCGACCGATCCGGAGAAGCTGATTGCCGCGGCGGAAGGGCTGTCCATGCCGTCGCCGTTCGGCGAGATCACCTTCCGCAAGATCGACCACCAGTCGACGCTCGGTGCCTATGTCGGCAAGACCGCGCTGAAGGACGGCAAGGGCGTGATGGTGGATTCGTCTTACAAGAAGGGCGCGGACTATCTGCCGAGCGACGCCGAAGTCGCGAAGCTGCGCCCGAAAGATTGAAGCAAGAGAGATCGGGGCCTCCATGGGGGCGAGACGCGCGGCGTCGCCGCGCTCCTCACCATGAGGGTCCCGGACCTCATCCTTAGGAGGCGCGGAGCGCCGTCTCGAAGGATGAAGCCCAGTACTGAGATCCAACCAACCCGGACCGCCGATGGCCTTTTATGTCGTACAGTTTCTGACCGGTCTCGCCAGCGCAGCGTCGCTGTTCCTGGTGGCCTCGGGCCTGTCGATCATCTTCGGCGTGACCCGGATCGTGAATTTCGCGCATGGCGCCTTCTACATGATCGGCGCCTACATCGCCTTCACGCTCACCGAGCGGCTTTCGGGTGCGTTTGGGTTCTGGGGCAGCATCGTGCTTGCCGCGCTGGCCGTGGCGATGATCGGCGTCATCGTCGAGATGGTGCTGCTCCGTCGCATCTATCACGCGCCCGAATTGTTCCAGCTGCTCGCGACCTTCGGCCTGACCTTGATGGTCGAGGACCTCGTGGTCCTGATCTGGGGGCCCGACGATCTCGTCGGCCGCCGCGCGCCGGGCTTCAGGGGCGCCATCGATTTCTTCGGCCAGAACATTCCGAGCTATGATTTGTTTCTGATCGTGCTGGGACCCGTCGTGCTCGGCATTCTCTGGCTGCTGTTCCAGCGCACGCGATGGGGCGTCTTGGTGCGCGCGGCGACGCAGGACCGCGACATGGTTGCCGCGCTCGGCGTCAACCAGAAATGGCTGTTCACGTCGGTGTTCGCGGTCGGCGTCTTCCTCGCAGCCCTCGGCGGCGCGCTTCAGATCCCGCGCGATGCCGTGCATCACGCCATGGATCTGCGCATCATCGTCGAGGTGTTTGTCGTGGTCGTGATTGGCGGCCTCGGCAGCATCGTCGGTGCCTTCGTCGCTGCCGTGCTGGTCTCGGAGCTGAATGCCTTCGGGATCCTGATCTTCCCGAAGATCTCCGTCATTCTGGTCTTCCTGGTGATGGCGGTGGTGCTGATCGTGCGGCCCTGGGGCCTGTTCGGCAAGCCGGAGGCGGCCGCGCGCAAGACGCCTGGCCTCACCGTCAATCCCTGGCGGCCGCTGACGTCGAACGAACGGCTGGCGGCGGTTGCTGCGCTCGTCGTCGCAGCGATGCTGCCGCTGTTCGCGGGCAATTATCTGCTCACCGTGGGCTCGGAGATCGCGGTCTTCGTGATCTTCGCGGTCAGCCTGCACTTCCTGATGTCGGTCGGCGGTCTCGCGTCCTTCGGCCATGCCGCCTATTTCGGGCTCGGCGCCTACGGCATCGCCTTCCTCGCCAAGATGGCGGGGCTGCCGATGATCGTGTGTCTGTTGCTCGGCCCGCTGCTCGGCTGCATGGGCGCCGCCGTGTTCGGCTTCTTCGCAGTGCAGCTCTCCGGCGTCTATTTCGCGATGCTGACGCTCGCCTTTGCGCAGATCGTGTGGTCGATCGCGTTCCAATGGGTGAGCGTGACCGGCGGCGACAACGGCATTCTCGGTCTCTGGCCGTCGAGCTGGGCGGCGAGCCCGTCGCATTTTTACTGGCTTGCGCTCGGCGTCGCGGCGCTGGTGACCGTCGCGCTGCGGGCCATGGTGTTCTCGCCGTTCGGTTACGCGCTCCGCGCAACGCGCGACTCGCTTCTTCGCAGCGAAGCGATCGGCATCGATGCCAAGCGGATCCAGTGGACCGCTTTCGTGATCGCCGGCACGACCGCCGGCATCGGCGGCGCGCTGTTCGCCTACCTCAAGGGCAGCGTCTTCCCCGACAATCTCGGCATCTCGCTGTCGGTCGACGCGCTGGTCATGGTGCTGCTCGGCGGCGTCGAGACGGTGTCCGGCGCGGTGATCGGGGCCATCGTCTACAAGGCCTTGAACATCTGGCTGGTGAGCCAGACCGATCTGTCGAAGCTCGTGCTCGGCGGCTTCATCATGCTGATCGTCGTCGTCTTCCCCAAGGGCATCGTCGGCATGCTCGAACTGCTGGCGCAGCGCCGGCGAAAGTCTTCGCCGCCGGGCTCTCCCTTGCTTGCCAAGCCGATCGAGTCTGCCGAATGAGCGTTGCACCCCCACTTCTCGCGGTCGAAGGCCTGACCAAATCCTATGGCGGCATCCATGCGGTGCGCGGCGTCTCGTTCTCGCTACGCGCGGGCGAGATCCTGGCGCTGATCGGCCCTAACGGCGCCGGCAAGAGCACCTGCTTCGACATGCTCAACGGCCAGAACAAGCCTGATAGCGGCCATGTCCGCCTGCTCGGCGAAGAGATCACAGGCAGGAAGCCGCGTGAGGTCTGGCGGCTCGGCGTCGGGCGCACGTTCCAGATCACCGCGACCTTCGCCACCATGACCGTGCGTGAGAACGTCCAGGTCGCGCTGATTTCGCACGGGAAGCAGCTCTACAACCTCTGGGGATCGGCGCCGAAGTTCGACCGCGGCGAGGCCGGCCGTCTGCTCGAGCTGGTCGGCATGGGCGGCTATGCGGACCGTCCCTGCGGCGAGCTTGCCTATGGCGACCTCAAGCGGCTCGAGCTTGCGGTCGCGCTCGCCAACCAGCCGAAGCTGCTGTTGATGGACGAGCCGACCGCGGGCATGGCGCCGCGCGAGCGCGTCGATCTGATGCGGCTGACCGCGAGCATCGCGCGGGAGAAGTCGATCGGCGTGCTCTTCACCGAGCACGACATGGACGTGGTGTTCGAACATGCCGACCGTATCATCGTGCTCAACCGCGGGACGTTGATCGCCGAAGGCTCGCCGGCGGAGGTGCGCGGCAATCCGCAGGTGCAGGCGGTCTATCTCGGCGAGGGCCTCGTCTACGATGCCCGCCACCGCGAGGGAACATCGGCATGAAGCTCACGGTGCAAGACCTCAATAGCCATTATGGCCCGGCCCATATCCTATTCGACATCGGCTTCGAGGTCGGTGAGGGTGAGGTGGTGGCATTGCTTGGGCGCAACGGCGCGGGCAAGTCGACGACGTTCCGCTCGATCGTCGGCCTCGTCGCGCAGCGCTCCGGCCGCATCACATTCGAGGGCAAGGACGTCTCGGCGAAGCCGACGCACGAGATCGTGCGCGAGGGGCTCGGCTACGTTCCGGAGGAGCGGCGCATCTTCACTGACCTGACAGTCGAGGAAAACCTCGAAGTCGGCCGCCAGCCGAAGCGCCCGAACGCGCCGCACTGGACGCGCGAGAAACTGTTCGCGCTGTTTCCAAATCTGGGCGAGATGAAAAACCGTCCCGGCGGCCGCATGAGCGGCGGCGAGCAGCAGATGCTCACCATCGCGCGCACGCTGATGGGCAATCCCTCGCTGGTGCTGCTCGACGAGCCTTCGGAGGGCCTGTCGCCGAAGATCGTGGAGCAGATGGTCGATGCCATCCTGACCATGAAGAAGGAGGGCGTCAGCATCGTCGTTTCCGAGCAGAACCTCCATTTCGCGCGGCTGATTTCGGATCGCGCCTACATCATCGAGCGCGGCCGGATCTGCTTCGGCGGCACCATGGCCGAGCTCGACGCGCGTCCTGATATCCGCGACGCGCATCTGTCGTTGTGAGGGCGGGGAACGGATGGCGAGAAGCGTGACGGCGAAGAAGAACGTCAAACCGGCCAAAGCGTTTAACAGGCCGCCTTACGTGCTCGACGAGCAGGTCGGTTTCATTCTGCGCCAGGTCTGGCAGCGCCATAGCTCGATCTTCGCCCGCGACATCGGCACCAATCTGACGCCGACGCAATGGGCGGCATTGTCGAAACTGGCCGAGACCGGGCCATGCTCGCAGAACCAGCTCGGGCGGCTGACGGCGATGGACGTCGCGACCATCAAGGGCGTGATCGATCGTCTCACCGCGCGCGGCCTGACCGAGACCTGCCAGGATCCCGATGACGGACGGCGGCTCCTGGTCAGCCTGACGCGTGCGGGTCAGCAGCTTGCGGAGAAGCTGGCGCCCAATGCGCTGGCGATCACGCGCGAGACGCTGGCGCCGCTCGACGCGAGGGAGCGCGAGACACTGATGGCACTATTGAACAAGCTGCGGTGATGTCGGTCTCGTAGGGTGGGCAAAGGCGCGCGAGCGCCGTGCCCACCATTTCTGCGGCTGGAGAAAGAATGGTGGGCACGCTTCGCTTTGCCCACCCTACAGGAGCGGTGAATTCTGCTCTCTCACCGTCACCCTGAGGTGGCCGCTTCTTCAGCGGCCCTCGAAGGGCGACGGCCCGGCTGCATCTTGGCCGTTCATCCTTCGAGGCCCGCACACGGCGCCATCGCGCCGCGTGCTCGCATCTCAGGATGACGGGTCTGGCTTTCGTCTAATCCTACTTCGCCACCACCTCCGGCACCTTCCCGGCCGGCGGGGTGTTGCGGCTGCGTTGCGTACGCACGATGCCGTCGATGATGGTCATGCCGATGCCGGGGAGGTCGCCGAGCTGGACGCTCTCCAGGATGTTCTTGCCGGGCGAGTGCTGCGCCTTGTCCATGATGACGAAATCGGCGGAGCGGCCGACTTCGATCAGGCCGCAATCGAGCTGCCGCATCCGCGCAGTGTTGCCGGTGGCAAGGCAGAACGCAATCTCGGCCGGCAGATCGCCGAGCGAGGACAGCATCGAGACCATGCGCAGAATGCCGAGCGGCTGCACGCCGGAGCCGGCGGGCGCATCGGTGCCGAGGATGACGCGATGCAGATCGCCCATCTCGCGCGCGGTGCGCAGCGTAAACAAGGCCGAGCGCTCATTGCCGTTGTGCACGAGCTCGAGCCCGCGCTTGCAGCCCTCGCAGATGCAACGGATCTGGTCATCGGGCAGGGCGGTGTGGCCGCCATTGATATGGCCGACAACGTCGGTGTCGGCCTCCAGCACCACGTCCTTGTCGATCAGGCCGGAGCCTGGGATCGAGGGGCCGCCGGTGTGGATGGTGCTCTGGATGCCGTATTTGCGGGCCCAGCCGACCATCTTCCGCGCTGTCGGGCCGTCCTTGACGCCGCCGAGGCCGACTTCGCCGAGCAGCTTGACGCCGTTGGCGGCCATCTCCTTGAAGTCTTCCTCGACCATCTCGCATTCGATCACCGGCGCGCCGGCGTGAACCTTCACGCCGCCGGGACGCAAGGTCCAGAACGCGCGCTGGGCGAACACGGCCATCGCCTTGAGGCCGACGACGTCGCGGGGGCGGCCGGGCATGTGAACCTCGCCGGCGGAGATCATGGTGGTGACGCCGCCATGGAGGTAGCTGTCGATCCAGTTGATCTGGTTCTGGCGCGGCGTCCAGTCGCCGGCGACGGGGTGGACGTGACTGTCGATCAGGCCCGGCGCCACCGTGGTGCCCTGGGCGTCGACGATGGTGGTCGCGCCTTCGACGTTGCAGTCCTTGAAGCGGCCGATCGCGGTGATCTTGCCGTTCTCGGCGACGATGGTGTCGCCGTCCAGGATCGGCTTTTCCAAAGCGCCGGACAGGATCAGGCCGATATTGCGGATCACGAGCTTGGATGGTCCGGTGGCCTGGGGTGCGTCATGCGCCATGGAAGGGGCTCCTTATTCTCAACTGCAACGCTTTCGATCTTGGGCAGCCTTGACCGCGGGATCAAGCAGGATTATTCATTAGTATACGAATGATCGTGTACAAACGACGCATAGCTGACCGCCTCGGCACCGCAAGCAAGCGACACGGAAGGGTGAGATGAGCAATTTCAATCAGGAAAGCGTTTTGAGCGTCTACCACTGGACCGACACGCTGTTCTCCTTCAAGACCACCCGCACCCCGACCTTCCGCTTCCGCAACGGCGAATTCACCATGATCGGGCTCAAGGTCGGCGAGAAGCCGCTGCTGCGGGCCTACAGCGTCGCCAGTGCCAATTACGAGGACACGCTGGAGTTCTTCTCGATCAAGGTCCCGGACGGCCCGCTGACCTCGCGCCTCCAGCACCTGAAGGAAGGCGACGAGATCATCGTCAGCCGCAAGGCGACCGGCACACTGGTCATCGACAACCTGGAAGAGGGGCGCAACCTCTATTTGATCGGCACCGGCACCGGCCTCGCGCCTTTCCTGAGCGTGATCAAGGACCCCGAGACCTATGAGCGGTTCGAGAAGGTCGTGCTGCTGCACGGCTGCCGGCACGTGAAGGAACTCGCCTATGGCGAGATGATCACCGAGCATCTGCCGAAGGACGAGCTGCTCGGCGAATACATTCGCAATCAGCTGATCTACTACCCGACCGTGACCCGCGATCCCTTCCGCAACCGTGGCCGCATCACGGACCTCATCACGTCAGGCAAGCTGTTCACCGATATTGGCCTGCCGGTGCTGGAAGCCGCGCATGACCGCGTCATGATCTGCGGCAGCCCTGCGCTGGTCGCGGACACCCGCGTGCTCCTGCGCGAACGCGGCTTCGCCGAGGGCAATCACGGCGAGCCCGCCCAATTCGTGGTCGAAAAGGCCTTCGCCGAGCGGTAATCTCGCAATTCCCGCGCGATAAGACCGTATTTTCGCCGCGTGGGGCCCGTTGCGGCGCCGATTCGGCGCTTGATACACTGTGGGAGCGAATCAGCGGAGTTCCCACATGGTTGCGGACAGCGACAGCAACATCGCCTGGCACCGGGTTCAGTTGAAGAAGAACCGCGCCGAGTTGAAGGCGCTGGAGACCGCGCGCTTCACGATGGGCGAGATCGCCTCATCGAAGCGGGATGGCCAGACCCCAAAGTCGATCGCGGAACTCAAGCGGAAGATCGCACAGTCGGAGCGCGCGATCGCCGATCACGACAAGCGCACGCGCCGTCCGCTCGCAACCGACCTGCAGAGCCTCAGCAATGGCAGCTGGAGCCATTGGGACGCCTACACCCAGCAGCGCAAGACCGGCCAGCGTTCGCCCGGGCGCGGATAGGGGCATCTCCCCCACGCCTGCGGTCGATCACAAGGCGCCCCTTGCGGCGGTCGCGCCGCGCACCATCTGGGTGAAACGCCAGCAATCGGTCCGGTGATTCCATGACTGTGCGCCTCGATTTTGCCAGCGAGGTTTTTTTCCGCGATCCGCCCAAGGCAATCGCGACGTTGCGCATGTCCGGCCCGGTGGTTGCGACGCGATTTCCTATCGTCGGCGATGTCTGGATCACCACGACCCATGATGCGACAGCACAGGTGCTGAAGGACGGCGCGACCTTCACGCTGCGCAAGGAGGACGGCGACGTCGCGGGTCTGCGCTGGTGGATGCCCAGATATGTCAGGACCATCGCCAACAACATGCTGACGATGGACGAGCCGGATCACACGCGGCTGCGCAGCATCGTGGACGAGGCGTTTCGCCGCCGCGCGATCGTTGCGATGGAGCCGCGCATCCGTGCCATCGCCGACACGCTTGCGGACGAACTGTTTGCAGCAGGAAGCCCGGCCGATCTCGTTCAGCGCTACGCGCGCATCCTGCCGCTCGCGGTCATCTCGGAACTCCTGGGCCTGCCGCCGGCCGATCGCCCGAAGTTCATCGCCTGGGCCAACGAAATGTCCTCGCTGACGAATGTCGTCAGCTTCTTCCGCTTGCTGTTCGCGTTCCGCAAGATGCGAGTCTACCTCAGGCAACAGTTGCAGATCGCGCGCGTCAAGGGCGGCGAGGGCCTGATTGCCGAACTGGTCCAGGTCGAGCGCGAAGGCGGTCAGATCACGCCGGACGAGATGGTTTCGATGGTGTTTCTGCTGCTCGCGGCGGGATCCGAGACGACCACTCATCTCATTAGCGGTTCGGTGTATGAGCTTCTCAGGAATCCCGGCTTGCGTGACTGGCTGGAACAGGACTGGAGCCGTGTCGGGCTTGCGGTGGAGAAGTTCCTGCGCTTCGTGTCGCCGGTGCAATTCTCCAAGCCTCGCTATGTGCGCCGCGACGTCGAGGTCGAAGGCGTGTGCCTGAAGAAGGGCGACCGCGTCATGGTGATGCTCGCCGCCGCGAACATGGATCCGGCGGTGCACGATTGTCCCGAGCGACTCGACTCGAGCGCAAGCCGAACCGTCATATTTCATTCGGCACTGGAATCCATTTCTGCCTCGGCCATCAGCTTGCGCGCATCGAGGCAGCCTGCGCGCTGGAAGCGCTGTTCGTGCGATGGCCGAAACTCGGTCTTGCCGTCGATCCCGCCGAGGTCCATTGGCGCAGGCGGCCGGGCTTGCGCGCGATCACGAAACTTCCCGTCACGGCTGAGAGCCGTGGAACACCGGAGCGCGCGGGAGCGCGCCTTGGGCGTTCCCTCACCGCGGCGGGTTGAGATCCGCGCCCTTCGGAAAATCTCTGCCGCGCGCGATCAGTCAGGAACGGTGTGCCGCTGGACCTGTTGTCTCCTGGACGCGCGGCAACGAATTCCTTGGCCGTGCATCTCGCAGATCGACGTCTTAACGGGAGACAAGATCGTGACCAGCAAAATGCCACCTGTTCCGCCCGACAATCAGAGCCGCAAGGGAACTGACGACAGCAAGCAAACGTCGGCCGATCAGGCGCCACACGGCCAGCAACGTGCTCAGAATCCGGACCAGCAGGGACAGCAGGGCAACATCAAGCAGAACACGACCAATCAAGGCTACCAGCAAGATCGTTGAGGAGAGCGACATCCCATGTCGATATCCGCCAAGACCCCGAACAGCATCCGTCAGGTCGGACCCGGGGCCTCATGAGAAAGCCAAGGCGCCATTGGAGGTTAAGAAGCCGCCGGGGAGCGATCACAACATTCCCGGTCAGAGCGGGCACAAGCCGAAACCGACGCCGGCGCAACAGAAGCACTAGGTCTTTGGAAGGTCACTGCAAGAGGAGAGACAAATGCCGAGTGGGCATGGCAGCAAAACGCATTTCAGATCGGGCATGCACGGCAAGGGCGACGGCACCGGCGGACTGACCGACGTCCCCAAGGATATGATCGGCGACAACATGGTGCTGTCCAACCGTGACAAGAAACAGCATTCGGATATTCGTGGCATGGACGGCAAGTCCATCCAGACTGAACAATATCAGGACCACGCCGCGAACCGGCTCGACGGGACGCCGGAGGCCGACGAGACCTGAGATCGTTCCTCCCGCCAACTTGCGGACCGGTGTTCAGCCGGTCCGCTTTCTTGTGGGCGCAAGATCGCGCTCCCAGCCGAACACCGAACGGCCATCGAGATCCGCGGAGGCCGCACGCTCGGTGGCGATGAAAGCCTCAACCGAAGGGCCGCGCGCGGTCCGCTCCAGCCGCCGCGCCTGGTCGTCCAGACGCTTGATCGCATGCATCTCTTCCTCGCGTCCGAGCTTCGCGTTCTGGATCGCGCCCTTCAGCACCCGGATGGTCTCGTCATAGACCTTGATCGGAACGGGGTAGGGATGTCGGTCCTTGCCGCCATGGGCGAGCGAGAAACGCGCGGGATCCCTGAAGCGATAGGGTGCGCCGTGCACGACCTCCGCGACCATCGCGAGCGAACGCACGGTGCGCGCGCCGACGCCCGGCGTCAGCAGCAGCTCCGGGAAATCGACGGGGCCCCGCTCGGCTGCGGCGGCCAGCGTACCGTGCAGGCGGCGCGCGAATACGTCCTTGGGACGGACGTCGTGATGGGAGGGCATGATCAGATGCGGCAGCGTGCCTTGTGCCGGCGTGGACTCGGTCCCGATGAGCCGTTCGAATTCGGAGACGATGCGATCGGGGCCGAGATCGCAGAGTAGTTCGAGCTGCGCCGTCCGAGAAATGTCGGCGCGATGATCGGTGAGATTGACGATCTCCCCCTGCTGCGGCCCGTCGATTGCGCTGTGCGGCGCATCGACAAAGCTCTTCAGCGCCTCGGAATGCCAGTGATAGCGTCGCGCCTGCCGCTTGTCGCCGTTCATGCCCTGCTGCACCACCGTCCATTTGCCGTCGGCCGTCACGAAGAAGCCGTGCAGGTAAAGGTCGAAACCGTCCTGGACCGCGGCGCTGTCGACCTTGGCCACCAAGCGGCTGGCGCGCGTCAGCTTTGCGCCGTCGAAGCCGACGCGGTCGGCGAGTTGCAACAACTCGTCCGGCGTCTTGCGCGAGTGCTGACCTCGGCCGCCACAGACATAAATTCCGAGCTCGTCCTGAAGCGGTCCGAGCCCGCGCTTCAGTGCGCCGATCACGGAGGTGGTGATGCCGGAAGAGTGCCAGTCCATTCCCATCACTGCGCCGAACGACTGGAACCAGAACGGATGCGACAGCCGTTGGAGGAACGCATCGCGGCCGTAATGATGCACGATCGCCTGGGTGACGATCGCTCCCAGCGACGACATGCGACTTGCCAGCCACGGCGGAACCCGGCCGGTGTGAAGAGGGAGATCGGCGCTGCCGGTTCGTCGAGTCATGCGGTTCAATCTAGTGCAATTCGGCGACGGTTGCATCAGCGGGATGCTGCGTTGCACTGAACGGGGGAGCCAAGCCGGCCGGGAAGGCGTTGAGCGCGCTGGTGCGCATGCAATGACGGGGACAGCAATGAATTGGCAGGCCCTCATGGCCGACATCGACAGGATGTTCGGCTGGATACCCCAATGGTTCGTTGGCCTCAGCCTCGTTGCCGGCGCGATCCTGCTCGCCTTGTTGGTCTATCGGGTCGCCATATGGCTGCTTGGCCGCGCATTCGGCACCCGCTTTCCCCTTTTGAGCGTGTTCATCGATCGGACCGCGGGCCCCGCCCAACTCGCTCTCTGTCTCGCCGCCGTCGCACTGGTGCTGCCGCTCGCGCCGCTGGACGACGCGATCCGCACGCCGCTGATGCGGCTGTTCGTCGTGGCCTTCATCGCGCTGATCGGCTGGATCTCGATCCGGATCGTCGACATGAGTGCTGCGCGCTATCTCCAGAACTTTCGCGACGTCACCGAGAATTTCGTCGCACGCAAGCACGTCACGCAAGTGCGCGTGTTCAAGCGCGTCACCGATACCATCATCGTCGTCATCACGATCTCGGCCGCGCTGATGACGTTCGATTCGGTCCGGCAATACGGCGTCAGTCTGTTCGCCTCCGCGGGCGCGGCCGGTATCATCGTCGGTCTCGCCGCCCGCCCGCTGCTGAGCAATCTGATCGCGGGCCTGCAGATCGCGATCACCCAGCCGATCCGCATCGAGGACGCCGTGATCATCGAGAACGAATGGGGCTGGGTGGAGGACATCGCCTCGACCTATGTCGTGATCCGGCTGTGGGACTGGCGCCGCATGGTGGTGCCGCTGTCCTATTTCATCGAAAAACCGTTCCAGAACTGGACGCGCGACACCGCATCCCTCATCGGCGTAATCGCGCTTCATGTCGACTATCGTGCCGACGTCCAACGCATCAGGAACTGGCTGGAGCAGGCGGTAAAGCAGTCAAAGCTGTGGGACGGTGAGGTGGTCAATCTCCAGGTGATCGATGCCGATGCGCGCACCATCGAGCTTCGGGCGCTGGTCAGCGCCAGGAATGCACCGCAGTCCTGGGACCTCCGCTGCGAGATCAGGGAGAAGCTGGTGGCCTTCATCCGGGACGAGATGCCGGAGGCGCTGCCGCGCGACCGCGCGATCCTGATCCCGCCTGGCGACGATGATGCTGATTTCGTGCGGCGCGTCACGCCGCCGGAGAAGATGCGGGCAGGCGGGCGCAATTGACTCCGCGATCAGCCGGCGCCGACCACGGCCGCGTCGGCTGGCCGATCCGCGCGCCGACAGCGAATGCGACCCATTCGCGTACTGCCTTGGCGAAGCGGCTTGCTGTCCGGCGCAAGTAGCCTTGCTTCGCCGTCGGCGCGGGCGAGCGCCGTCAGCGAAGCAACGACTGATGCAAGCAGGGCGGTGCGCGCGATGCACCTGGAAGTGTGCAGAGCCTCACTGCGCGCGGATGTTGGCGGCCTTCAGCACCGGCTCCCATTTGGTCGCCTCGGCGTGCATGTAGGCGTCGAACTCCTTGGCGGAGGAGCCGACCGGCGCTGCGCCGATCTTGCTGAGCGTCGATAGCACGCCGGGATCCTGCAGCGCGGCCTTCAGGTCGGCTTCGAGCTTGGACACGATCTCCGGCGGCATGTTTGCCGGTCCAAGAACGCCCCACCAGACCGAGACGTCGTAGCCGGGCACGCCGGCCTCGGCGATGGTCGGAACATCCGGCAGCGCCTTCGAGCGTTCGGCGGAGGTCACCGCCAGCGCGCGCACCGGGCCGCCCTCGAGCTGGCCGATCGCTTCGGCAAGCGGATTGATGCTGAGCGGGATCTCGCCGGCGATCACGGCTGTCAGCGCCGGCGCGCCGCCCTTGTAGGGGATCGCGACGATCTTGGTGCCGGACATGTATTTCAGCAGCTCGCCCGCAAGATGCGCCGAGGTGCCGTTGCCGGACATGCCGTAGGAGAGCTTGTCCGGCTCCTTCCTGGCGGCGGCAAGGAGATCGCCGAGCGTCTTGTAAGGGCTGTCCTTGGCCACCACGATCGCGAGCGGGGACGAGGCGACTTCGGTGATCGCGGTGAAATCCTTGAATGTGTCGTAGGGTACGCTTGGATAGATGAACTGGTTGAGCGGATGGCCGCTCGCGACCAGGATCAGCGTGTAACCGTCAGGCGCGGACTTGGTCAGCGTTTGCGAGGCGACGATGCCACCCGCGCCGGGACGATTGTCGATCACGGGCTGCTGCCCCCAGGTCTTCGCCAGCGCCTGGCCCAGCGTGCGCGCGAGCACGTCGACTGCTCCGCCCGCTGCATAGGGCACCAGGATGTGGACCGGCTTGCTCGGATAGTTGTCGGCTTGAGCTGCGCCCGCTGCCAGCAGCAATGTGGCGCCCAGCAGCAGGCGGCCGATCTTCTTGTTCAAATCCAACATATTCCCAGCACTCCATAGGCGGCGTTCGCATTCCAGTGGCGCTCTTTCCAGGCCGACTGTACCCTGCCATCGTTTTTGTTGACGAGACCTGATCTTTTGTACGATAGTACAAATCACATGATACGCAAGCCCACCCGCAGGGAAACAGCCCGCAAGCCGAACATGCGCGAGGCGATCCTCGCCGCGGCCGAGGAGCTGTTCGCCACCAACGGATTCAATGCCGTCTCGGTGCGAGACATCGCGCATGCCGCCGGGGCCAATCCGGGCAGTGTGACCTATCATTTCAGGACCAAGGACGGGTTGTTGCTGGAGATCTACCGGCGCCATTGCGGGCCGATGAATCTGCGCCGTTCCGAGCTGCTTGCCGCCGCCAGGCGTGTGCGCGATCTGCAGGATCGGCTGGAGGCGATCGTGCGCGCCTATGTGGTGCCGGCCTTCACTTCGGGCAGCGATCTCGCGGGCGGCGGCGCGCGATTCACGCGGCTGCGCGCGGTGATGTCGGCGGAGGGCAACGAGGTCGTGCGAAAAATCATCGCGCAGACCTTCGACGACACCAGCCATGCCTTCATCGATGCGATCCACGAGAGCCTGCCGCACATTCCGCGTACGGACATCGTCTGGCGCAGCCACTTTCTGCTCGGTGCGCTCTATTATTCGCTGGTGACGCCGGAGCGCGTTTCGCGCTTGTCGCGCGGCGAGGCCGACGGCGGCGATGCCGCAGGGGCCATCGAGCAATTGGTGCAGGCCACGGTCGCCGCATTCCAGGCACCCGCGCTCGATCAAGCCGCGCCGGCGCGGCGGCGTCCGGTCATCAGCAGCAAGCCTTGAAACAAGCGGTCTCGCTTCGGCGGGCTCACCTGACGACGATGATGTACACGCCAACCATTCCGCCGCCCGATCCAAACACGCGCACGCCGAAGTTCAAGCTGCCGAAGCTGTCCTGCGATGCGCATTGCCACATCTTCGGGCCCGGCGCGAAATATCCTTACGCGCCGGATCGCTCCTACACGCCGCCTGACGCGCCGCTGGAGGATTTTCGCGCGCTGCACGCCAAGCTCGGCGTCGAGCGCGCCGTCATCGTCAATGCCAGCGTGCACGGCACCGACAACACGGTCGCGCTGGATGCCATCGCGCAGAGCAGCGGTGCCTACCGTGCCGTCGCCAATATCGACGACACCATCACCGAACGCGAGCTCCGCGTGCTGCATGACGGCGGCTTCCGCGGCTGCCGCTTCAATTTCGTTCGCCATCTCGGCGGCGTGCCCGACAAACGTGTGTTCGACCGCATCGTCGCGATGGTCACGCCGCTCGGCTGGCACATCGATCTGCACTTCGATGCGATCGACCTGCCGGAATATGCCGACATGCTGACAAAGCTGCCGCTGAACTACACCATCGACCATATGGGCCGCGTGAAGACTGCCGACGGGCTCGATCAGCTGCCGTTCAGGATCCTGATCGAGCTGATGCAACGCGACGAGAAGTGCTGGGTCAAGATCTGCGGCTCGGAGCGGGTGTCCTCGGCCGGTCCGCCGTTCACGGATGCGGTGCCGTTCGCGCGAAAGATCGTCGAGGCCGCGCCGGATCGCGTCATCTGGGGCACGGACTGGCCGCATCCCAACGTCAAGGTGATGCCGAATGACGGCGACCTCGTCGATCTGATCCCGCTGTTCGCGCCGGAGCCGGAGTTTCAGCAGAAGATTCTGGTCGACAATCCCGCGCGCCTGTTTGGCTTCGACCAATGAAGGGGCTCCGATCAATATGATGCCTACAAACGAAAGAAGGGAGTTCGTCCCATGAAAACTGGTCTCGTGATCACCGCCCATCCCGGCGATTTCGTCTGGCGCGCCGGCGGCGCCATCGCGCTGCATGCGAAGAAGGGCTATCGCATGAAGATCGTCTGCCTGTCGTTCGGCGAGCGCGGCGAGAGCCAGTTCGCCTGGAAGGAGAAAGGCGCGACGCTTGAATCGGTCAAGGCCGGCCGCAAGGACGAGGCGGAGCGGGCCGCAAAGCTGTTGGGTGCCGAGATCGAGTTCTTCGACTGTGGTGATTATCCGCTCAAGCTCACCGAGGCGCATTTCGACCGCATGGTCGACATCTACCGCGAGCTCAATCCGAGCTTCGTACTGACGCACGCGCTGGAAGATCCCTATAATTTCGACCATCCGAATGCGGCGCATTTCGCGCAGGAGACGCGCGTGGTCGCGCAGGCGATGGGCCACAAGCCCGGCGCGCAATACAAATATTCCGCGCCGCCGGTGTTCCTGTTCGAGCCGCATCAGCCGGAGCAGTGCAACTACAAGCCGGACCTCCTCCTCAAGATCGACGAGGTCTGGAAGGAGAAGTACGAGGCGTTCCAGATCCTCGCCGCGCAGAAGCATCTATGGGGTTATTACGAGCGCGTCGCGCTCAACCGCGGCATCCAGGGCAGCCGCAACACCGGCGTGCCCATGACCTATGGCGAGGCCTATCAGCGCTTGTTTCCGACCGTCGCCGAGGAATTGGCATGAAGCCGGTCGTCGTTTGCAACATCAAGCGCGCCGATCCCGCCGGGATGGCAGAATACGGTGTCTCAACCGTGCACGAGGCCTATGGCCGCATCGGCCTGATGAAGCCTTACTTGCGTCCGGTCTGGGCGGGCGCGTCGATCGCCGGACCGGCGGTGACGGTGCTGGCGCAGCCCGGCGACAACTGGATGATCCATGTCGCGGTCGAGCAATGCAGGAAGGGCGACGTCCTCGTCGTCGGCTGCACCACCGACAACACCGACGGCATGTTCGGCGAGCTGCTTGCGACGTCGCTGCAGGCGCGGGGCGTCCAGGGATTGATCATCGACGCCGGATGCCGCGACGTCAAAGCGCTGCACGAGATGCGCTTTCCAGTGTGGTCACGCGCGATCTCCGCCAAGGGCACGGTCAAGGCCACGCTCGGCTCGGTCAACGTTCCCGTGGTCTGCGCCGGCGTCAATGTCGATCCCGGCGACATCGTCGTGGCCGATGACGACGGCGTGGTGGTGGTGCCGAAGCGCTATGCGGCCGAGGTGGCCGAGAGGGCGAAAAAGCGCAACGCGGATGAGGGCGGCAAGCGCAAGCGGCTCGCCTCGGGCGAACTCGGCCTCGACATGTACGGCATGCGCGAGGCGCTGACGAAGGCCGGACTGGTGTATGTCGACAATCCCGAGGACGTCTGAAGCGACGGAAAGCGGAGCGGGCGGATGGATCGTCTCAAGCTGAAAGCCGTTCTCGGCAGCCACCCTCATGTCCAGGCGGTGAAGAGCGGCGAGCTCCGCTCTGATCTGTTCGATCTGGACTTCATCGCGTATACGCCGACCAACACGGCATTCAAACCGATGGTGCGCGAGCAGGCCTTCGACGTCTGCGAGATGGCGATCGTCACCTACCTGATGGCGAAGGCGCACGGCAAGCCGCTGGTATTGCTGCCGGCGACCATGCTCGGACGCTTCCAGCATGCCTACGCGCTCTACAATCCTGAAAGGGGGACGCTCGGGCCGACCGATCTCGAAGGCAAGCGTGTCGGTATCCGCTCCTTCACGACCACGACGGGCGCCTGGATCAGGGGCATCCTCGCCAACGACTACGGCGTCGATCTCGACAGGATCCGCTGGGTGACCTTCGAGGATCCGCACGTGGCCGAATATGTCGACACCGCCGAGCGCGCGCCGAAGGACAAGAACATTCTCCAGATGCTGATCGACGGCGAGCTCGATGCCGTGCTCGGCGAGACTTCTGACAATCCCAAGCTGAAGCCGCTATTCCCTGATCCCGCCGCCGAGGCCGCCAAATGGTACGCCCGTCGCGGCATCGTGCCGGTCAACCATCTCGTGGTCGTGACTGAGAAGCTTGCGAAATCGCGTCCTGACGTGGTCGCGGGCGTCTATGATCTGCTCAAGCGGAGCAAGGAGCGGGCAGGGCCCGCGGCGACGCCCGACCTCATCCCGTTCGGGATCGAAGCGAACAGGAGGCCGCTCGAGCTGATCGTCGACTACGCCTTCCAGCAATCGCTGATCCCGCGCCGCTATGCGGTCGAGGATCTCTTCGACGAGACGACACGAGGATTGAACTGATGGCAGGTGATCCAAGGCGCTGGCAGATCGGACTGGTCGGCTATGGCGAGGTCGGCAGGATTCTGGCAGAGGATTTGCGTCAGCAGGACATCAGGGTCTCCGCCTATGACATCAAGCTCGGTGGCGAGCAGGGTGCGCCGCTGAAGGAGCATGCCGCGAGGTTCGGCGTGGTGCTCGCAGGGTCTCACGCCGAGCTGACCGCGAAATCCGATTTCATCATCTCCGCGGTCACCGCCAGCCAGGCCGTTCCGGTCGCAAAGGCCTGCGCGGCGGCGATCAATCAGGGCACCTGGTTTCTCGATTTCAATTCGGCATCGCCGGGTGCCAAGCAGCGCGCCGCCGCCCTGATCGACGGCGCTGCCGGGCGCTATGTCGAGGGCGCGGTGATGACCTCGGTGCCGCCCTATCGCATCAAGGTGCCGCTGCTGCTCGGCGGGCCCGGTGCGAGGGAGCTGGAGCCGCTGTTGAACGCGATCGGCTTTGCCGCGAAGGTTGCGAGCGACAGGCTCGGCGTATCCTCTGCGGTGAAGATGTGCCGCAGCATCATGATCAAGGGCCTGGAGGCGATGGTGATCGAAAGCTTCACCACCGCGCGCGCCTATGGTGTCGAGGACGCGGTGCTGGCCTCGCTCGCGGAGACGTTCCCCGGCATCGACTGGGAGAAACAGGGCGCCTATTGCTTCCAGCGCGTGATCGAGCACGGCCGTCGCCGCGCCGAGGAGGTGCGTGAGGTCGCCGAAACCGTGCGCGAGGCGGGTTTGACGCCATGGTCCGCGCAAGGCACTGCCGAACGGCAGGCCTGGGTGGCTGATCTCGCCGATGAAGGGCTGTTCGGCGCCAGGGGCACGGAAGACTTCGCCCGTAGCGCGGATTGGCGGACCGAGGCCGACCGGATCCTCGCGAAGATGAAGCGCACCAAGTAGTCAGCTCAGGACCGCGCGGCTTTCCTGAAAGCTCACGACCTGATCGCGGGCGCGTTCGATCAGGTCGATCAGATGTCTGGATTTGCGGACCAGCTGTTCCGTGGCCGGCTGCGTGCGGAACTCCGCCAGCACGGCGCGAACGCATTTGCTGGCCGCGTCGAGCGTCCAGAGCGTGCGGTTCATGTCGTCCTGCGTCTGGATCGCCGAGATATCGAGACCCGAAAGAACGTGGCCGATGCCGTCGAGCCGCTTCACCGCCGTATCGGTGGGCGTTTCATCATCGATGCTGCCGAATGAGCTGAACATACCGATACTTCTCCACTGAACGCAGGTGGTCAGGGCGGATCGTAGTTATGGTCGGCGTCGCCGGCCTCGCAACGCGTTCGGCTACGGTCCGGGATTCTACCGGTCTAGGGCGGGCTCGATCCGGCGGTAAAATAAAACTCCATGGCCAGGCAGGTGTCCGGACGTCGTGATGACCGACTCGGAACGCCCGGGTGGAGCATCGCGCGATGTCCGGGATATGAGCGGAACCGCTCTCAGCTCTTGGGAGTGAACAGGGTGGGCCGTTGCCGTGCAAATGTCTGTCGGCCGCCTTTGAAGCCCATCAGGACATCGGGCAACTCGGCGACAGCGAAGCGGCTGTCTTGCGTATCGAGCACGATGAGGTCGGCGGGATTGCCGACCTTGATGCCGTAATCGTCAAGGTTCATCAGCCGGGCCGGCAGCTCGGTCACCAGATCGAGGCAGGTGTCGAAATCGCTCACCGAGGCGTGCGCGACATTGGCGTAGAAATTTGCCATCCGCAGCAGCGAGGCGTCGCCGAACGGCGTGAAGGGATTGAGCACGTTGTTGGTCGCGACCGAGCACACGATGCCGTCGCCCGCAAGCTTGTGGGCGAGTGTCAGTCCGCGCGGCGCGTTGTGGGTGGCCTCGCGCCCCATCAGATAGAGATCGGTCGCGGGCAGCACGGTGACGGCAACGCCGGCTCTTGCCAGCTGCGCGGTGGCGGCTTTGAGCGGCTCCGGCGGCAAAGCCGACAGCTTCGTAGCGTGGCCGATCGCCACGCGTCCTCCGTAGTTGCGCCGCTCGGTCTGACGGCAGACCTGGTCGAGATGCCACCAGGAGGGGTCGAGATCGAAATCGAGATGGAGGTCGATGTCGACGTCGAATTCCTGCGCGAGATCGAAGATGCGCGCGAGATGCGCATTCGGGTCGGTGTCCATGTAGGGACAGCCGCCGATGGCTTCACCGCCCTCGCGGAGCGCCTCGATCAGCAGTTCTTCGGCTCCGGGATCGTTGGTCAGCCCTTCCTGCGGGAACACACAGAGTTCGAGATCGATCGCCCAGGCGTAGTCGCGCTTGAGCGCCTTCACCGCCTCAAATCCGCGCAAGCCGATGCGCGGGTCAATCTCGACATGCGTGCGCATGCGCGTGGTGCCGTGCACGATGGCGCGTTCGAGCACTCTTGCGCCGCGCGCGTAGACGTCCTCGACGGTGAAATCCTTCTTCATCCCGGCGACGGCGCGGATCGCTTCCGAGACGCTGCCGTGATCGTGCCCGCAGCGGCCGAGCAGGCAGGCCTTGTCGAGATGGATGTGGGTATCGACGAAACCGGGCAGGGCGAGGCGGCCGCCGACCTCGACGGCCTCGCAGGCAAGCCCCCCTTCGCAGGTCAGCTTCGGCTCGATCGCGGCGATGCGGCCGCCGTTCACGCCGATATCGACGGGTGCGGCGGATGAGCGCAACAGCGCGTTGCGGAAGATGAGGTCGAAGGCGGTCTCGGTGGTCATGGCGTTGGATTCAGCCTTGGCAAGCTAGCCGAAGCTGGAGGAGCAGGCAGCTCCAGATTGTGTGCACTTATGCCGCTCCGCTGTTCAAAAAATGTGCATGCACTTTGGCCCATGGATCGTAAGATATCTCCCACCTGGAGAACCCCGCCATGTCCGCCCCCGCAAACGCCGAACGTCCGATGACTGACGCCGAGATCGTCGAAGCCTATCTCACGGCGTCGATGATTCCCGATCCCGATGCCGCGGCGGCCTATATGAAGCCGGGCACGGTGATCACGTTTACCGGCGGGCGCGAGTTCGATCATCCGCGCGGGCCGACCGGATTCAACGCCAGGCGGTATCGCTGGGTGAAGAAAAAGATGGACCGCTTCGATGTCTGCCCCGGTGCGGACGAGACCGTCGTCTACAGCGTCGGGACGCTCTATGGCGAATGGATGGACGGCACGCCATTCGAGGGCAATCGCTATGTCGATCGCTTCGTGGTGAAGGGCGGCCAGATCGTGAAGATGGACGTGTGGAACGACAGCGTCGAGCGCATCCTCGTTCAGCGCGGCATCGAGGCTTAGCCCCTCCGCGCGATTTTCGGCAGCTTGACGACGCGATCGCTCGTCACCTCGTCGGCATAGGGGGCGAGGATATCGAGCAGATCCCGGCCGCGCTGGGGGGTAGGAGCCACCAGCGCGCGATTGGCCACGGAATCAAGGTGATGATGCATCAGCTCCATCACCTTGGCCTCGTCGCCCTTTGCGAGCGCGGCGATGATGGCGCGGTGCTCGTTGATAGCACATTCGCTGGAATGCGGCCGGCTGTAGAGCGACAGCGTCAGGCAGCAGCGATAGGCGACCTCGCTGACATAGCGGACCAGGATCGGACTGTTCGTCATGTGCGCGAGCAGGATGTGGAATTCGGTGGCGAGCCGGATCGAGACCGCATCCGTGCCGCCGCGCGCGCGATCCTCGGCGTCGACATGGGCGTTCAGCTCGGCGATCTGCGCCTTGGTCAGCTTGCCCGCGAGCTGGCGCACGACGAGCCGTTCGAGTTCGATACGGATGTCGAAGGCATCACGCGCCTCCTGCCAGCTCGGCGTTGCCACCACCGCGATCCGGTTGCGGCGCAGCTCGACGAGGCCTTCCGCTGCGAGCTGGCCCAGCGCATGGCGGGCAATGGTGCGGCTGACGCCGAAACGCTCGCCGAGTGCATCCTCCGGCAGCTTTGCGCCGGGCTCCAGCGCCTGCTCGATGATCGCGCGCCTGAGCGCGCGGCAGATCACGCTGACCTTGTCCGACGATTCAGAAGTCTTGCTGCTGGGGCGCGCCGCCATCGGCGAATCCTTGAGATGGGTCGAAGCCTCTCTTTAGCACAGTCCTGCAGCGATCCGGCGCTCCAATTGCATGCAGTTTGATGTCGAGATTGCCTAAAAGGAATCCGGCCGTTCGCCGCGGGCATTTGGCAAATCATTGAATTTGCGGGGGACCTTGGACTGGCACCCAGCTTGCATGCACTTTGGCTGTGATGCGCATGCAACCCAACGCCCAGTTTGACGGCCAGCCCGTTCCCGAAGGCGCCGCCGCCACGGCCATCGAACTGTCCGAGGCTTCCGTGACCTTCGGGCGCGGCGACCGCGCCGTGCCCGCCCTGTCGAAAACCACGCTGAAGATCGCCGACGGCGAGTTTGTCGCACTGGTCGGTCCGTCAGGATGCGGCAAATCGACCATTCTGCGTCTCGTCAGCGGCCTCGTGCAGCCGACCAGCGGCGTCGTCATCGTCGGCGGCCGCGAGGTCGCGGCCCGAGCGATGCGGGTCGGCATGGCCTTCCAGAATCCGACCATGCTGCCGTGGATGACGATCGAGCGGAACATCATGTTGCCGCTGAAGATCGTCGAGCCGTTCCGCTCCAACTTCCGCAGGCTGCGCAAGACTGAGTTTCGCGACAAGGCCAACGCGCTGCTGGAGCAGGTCGGCCTCAAGGGTTTTGGCAGCCGTTACCCCTGGCAGCTCTCCGGCGGCATGCTCCAGCGTGCCAATCTCTGCCGCGCCCTGATCCACGAACCGCGCATGCTGCTGCTGGACGAGCCGTTCGGCGCGCTCGACCAGTTCACCCGCGAAGAGCTGTGGGCGATCCTGCAGAACCTCTGGATGACGCACAAGCCGACGGTGCTGCTGGTCACCCACGATCTGCGCGAGGCCGGCTTTCTCGCCAGCCGCATCTGCGTGATGAGCGCGCGTCCCGGCCGCATCCTCGACGACAGCCGCGTCGCGTTTGCGCGCCCGCGCACCGTCGCCATGACCTTCGAGCCGGAATTCGTCGCGCTGAACCAGAAGCTGCGGACCTTCATCGAGGATGCGCGCAGCGCGGCTGAGCAGGGGGCGGGCTGATGTTCGGGATCGATATCAGGCAGAAAGCGGGTCGGCGGGGCTGATCGTGTTGTTCTTCGTCGCCTGGGAGCTGTTCTGCCTGATGACCGGCATGTCGGATCTCGTGCTGCCGCGACCCTCGCAGGTGTTCGTGACGTTGTACCAGCGCTTCCCGGTGCTGTGGCCGCACATCGTGCAGACACTGGCCACCACGATGTTCGGCTTCGTCCTCGGTGTCGCGCTCGGCGTCGCCCTCGGCGCCATCATCGGCGTGTCAAAGACGGCCTATGACACCTGCTACCCGCTGTTGATCGGCTTCTCCTCGATCCCCAAGGTCGCGGTGGTGCCGATCTTCGTGCTGTGGTTCGGCTCCGGCACGGTGCCGGCGGTGCTGACCGCGCTGTCGATCTGCTTCTTCCCGATCGTCGTGAACATCGCCACGGGCCTTGCGACCACCGAGCCCGAGCTCGAGGATGTCTTGAAGGCGCTCGGCGCCAGCAAGCTCGACATCCTCTGGAACGTCGGCCTGCCCAGGACCATGCCCTTCTTCTTCGCCTCGCTGAAGGTCGCGATCTCGTACGCTTTCGTCGGCGCGGTGCTGTCGGAGACCGTCGCCTCCAACCGCGGCATCGGCAACGTCATGATGACCGCGTCCTCCAATTTCAACGTGCCGCTGGTGTTCGCCGGCCTGTTCGTGCTCGCCGGGCTCGGCGTCGCACTCTACGTCGTGTTCTCGCTGATCGAGGGTCGGGTCACCGGCTGGGCGACGCGCAAGAACGACGTGATCGCAACCTGAAATTCCTGAACCGTCACGCAACGAAACTGAGGAGGTCTCGATGTTGAGGAAGTTAAGTGCGGCGCTGGTGGGATTGGCGCTGTCCGCAGGAGCCGCCACGGCGGAAGAAACCACGATCAAGTTCACGCTGGGCTGGAAGACCCAGGGCAGCGACGCCGCGTTCTTCTATGCCAAGGACAACGGCTTCTTCAAGGAGGAGGGCCTCAACGTCATCATCGACCAGGGCGAGGGCTCCGGCGCCACCGTCACGCGCGTGATGTCCGGCGCCTATGACGCCGGCTTCGGCGACGTCAATGCCATCATCCAGAATGCCTCGAGCAAGCCGCAGGAGGCGCCCGTCATGGTCTACATGATGTGGAACCAGCCGCCGTTCGCGATCGTCGCCAAGAAGACCAGCGGCATCAACACCATCAAGGATTTCGAAGGCCACACGCTCGGCGGCGCGCAGGGCACGCCGACGACGCGCCTCCTGCCGGTGTTCACACGCAAGAACGGTCTCGACGGCGAGAAAATCAAGATCTCCAACATGGCGCCGAACCTGCAGGAGCCGATGCTGATCAAGGGCGACATCGATGCAGCCCTCGTCTTCAACATCACCAGCTATTTCAACCTGGTGCTGAACCGCCAGGATCCGGACAAGGATTTCAAATGGTTCTCGTTCGGTGAGTACGGCCTCGATCTTTATTCGAACGGCGTGATGGTCTCCCGCAAGCTGATCGCCTCGAACCCGAAGGCCGTCGCGGGCCTGGTGCGCGCCATCAACAAGGGCGCGATCGCGGTTGCCAAGGACCAGAATGCCGGCATGAAGGCGGCGACGAACTACGACAACCTCATCAACGCCGACGTCGAGAAGCGCCGGCTGCAATATTCCTTCGAGAAGCTGATCGTCTCGCCGGAGATGAAGGAAATCGGCATCGGCGACATCAAGGATGACCGCATGGCACGCGCCATCGGCATCGTGGTCGAGGGCTATCAGCTGGCCCGGACGCCGACGCCGGCGGAGGTGTTCTCGCGCGAGTTCCTGCCGCCCCGCGCGGAGCGGGAGCTGGTGTATACGGCCAACTGATCCCGGAGCGACGGCCATGGCCACGGAGATTTCGGCAACGAGCCTGTTCCGTGGCCCTGACCTCGGTGTCTGCGACAATGTCGTGCTGCGGCACGATGGCGGCGTCATCACCGAAATCGCGGAAGGCGCGGGGCGGGGGCCACGTTCCTTCGTCATCCCGGCCTTCGTCAACGCCCATGACCACGCCCGTGCCACCGCGTCGTCCTTCGGCGCGGTCGGCATGCCCCTGGAGAGCTGGATCCTGCGCACCGCGCTGGGCACGCCTGTCGATCCCTATCTGACCGCGGCCTCCGCATTGGCGCGTTCCGCCAGGGCCGGCTGCGCGGCGATGATGGTGCATTACACACGCCCGAGCGGGACGATGCCCCTGGTCGACGAGGCGAAAGCCATCGCGAAGGCTGCGTCCGACGTCGGCATCCGCATCGCGTTCGCGATGGCCGTGCGTGACCAGAATCCGATCGTCTACGGTGATGCCGAGCCGGTGCTCTCGCGTCTCTCCGGCGATGCTCGCAAGACCGTCGAGGAGCTGTTCGTCCGCGCGCCGATGCCGCCAAAGGCGTATATTGAGCTCACGGACGCCATTGCCGCGGCCATCGCCGGTCCGATGGTGGACGTGCAGCTCGGGCCTGCCGGCGTGCAATGGTGCTCAAAGCCGCTGCTGGAAGCGGTGGCGGAGAATTCGGCGCGAACCGGCCGCCGGATCCACATGCATCTGCTGGAGACCGTGTACCAGCGCGCCTGGGCCGATCAGAATTTTCCGGACATGGTGCGCTGGCTGCGCGACATTGGCTTCCTCTCCGAGCGGCTGACGCTGACGCACTGCATCCACGCCCGCCCGGATGAGCTTGAGATGATCGCGGCCTCCGGTACGCGCATCGTCACCAATTTCAGCTCGAACATGCATCTGCGCTCGGGGCTCGCTCCGATTGCCGCCGCGCACAAATGCGGCTGCGCCATCGCTGTCGGCGTCGACGGGCTGGCGCTGGACGAGGACGACGACATCCTGCGGGAAATGAGGCTGGTGCAGATGGCCCATGGCGGCCTCGGCTTCAGGCAGACGTGGACGCCGGCCGAGATGTTCTCGCTCGCCATCCGCAACGGGCGCCGCGCCACCGGCGCGCCCGGGAGCGGCGAGCTCGGTCCCGGAAACCCCGCCGACTACGTCGTGATCGATCTCGACCGGCTCGACCGCGACCGGATCATGCCGGTCGACCCCATGGCGCTGCTGTTCGCGCGCGGCAATGCGTCCCTGGTGAAGGAGGTCGTCGTCGCCAGCAAGACGATCGTGAGGGACGGGGTCTGTTCCGGCGTTGATCTGCCGGCCATCGAGCAGGAATTGCGGGCGCTGTATCGGACCGGCGCGGGCAAGCTCGCGAACTTCCAGCGGATGTGGCAACCCCTGTCGGACCGCTTGAGCGGCTGGTTCGAACAGCAGCTGACATGTCAGTGAAGCGCCTCCCGTTCGGACAGGATCGAAAAGTGCGATGGCTGGTAGTCGCTGTCCCGTCTGGTGGACGCCGCCTGTGTCGGTTATCACCTCCGCGATCTCTCGTCTCGACCCCGGTCGACGACCCATCCAGGAGCAGCCGATGCGTCTACCCACCCTTATCCTGGCCCTGACATGTCTTGCGGGCGCAGCATCAGCCGAGGACCTCACGGGCACGCTTCAGAAGGTCAAGGAGAGCAGGAAGATCACGCTGGGCTACCAGGAGGCCTCGGTCCCGTTCAGTTATCTGGACGGCAACCAGAAGCCGGTCGGCTTTGCCATGGACATCTGCCTCAAGATCGTCGAGGCCGTGAAGAAGCAGCTCGGCATGCCCGACATCGCCGTCGACACGCTCGCCGTGACCTCGTCGAACCGGATTCCCTTGATGGTCAACGGCACGCTCGATCTGCATTGCTCGGCGACCACCAACAATGCCGACCGTCAGAAGCAGGTCGCCTTCACCAACACGCATTTCCTCAGCGCGACGCGGTTCGCGGCCAAGAAGGCCGCCAAGATCAACACCATCGACGATCTCAAGGGCAAGGCGGTCACCGCGGTGGCGGGATCGGTCAACCTGACGCAGCTTGCAAAGGTCAACACCGAGCGCAATCTCGGCATCAATGTGATGCCGGCCAAGGACCAGGCCGAGGCCTTCCTGTTGCTGGAAACCGACCGCGCCCAGGCCTATGCGCTCGACGACGTCCAGCTCGCGGTTGCGATCGCCCGCTCGAAGGAGCCGCAAGCCTACATGATCAGCGAGGAGGCGTTCTCCAAGCCGGAGCCCTACGGCATCATGCTGCGGCGGGAGGACGCGCCATTCAAGGCGCTTGCCGACCGCGCCACAGCGGAGCTCTACGCAAGCCCGGAGATCGAGGTGCTCTACAGGAAGTGGCTGCAATCGCCGACCCCGCCGAACGGCCTCAATTACAACGTCCCGATGTCTCCGGCCTTGCGCAACGCCTTCAAGAAGCCGAGCTCGAGCGCCGATCCTGATGTGTATGTGGTGAACTGAGGGCTGAGACGCTGCGCATTATTGCGCCGTCTCCCCTTCTTGTGGGAGAGGGCAGCTCCGCTCGTAGACAAAAGCTAACTCGGATGAGGGGTATGTCTCCGCGCGCGAAACTCTAAATTCGTGCGTGCGGATGGATACCCCTCATCCGGCGCTTCGCGCCACCTTCTCCCACAACGGGAGAAGGAAGAAAGTCGCCGCCGCCGGTTAGCGAAACAGACAATGCCCAGCTACGCATTCGAATATTTCTTCAGCTCCAGCCGTGCGATCTGGTTGCGGTGAACCTCATCGGGTCCATCGGCAAGTCGCAGCAGGCGCGCGGTGGCGTAGGCCTGGGTCAAGCCGAAATCGTTCGAGGTCCCGCCGCCGCCATGGGCCTGAATGGCCCAGTCGATGATCTGGCAGGCCATGTTGGGCACGGCGACCTTGATCATGGCGATCTCGGCCTTCGCCACCTTGTTGCCGACCGTGTCCATCGCGTGGGCCGCATTGAGCGTCAGCAGCCGGGCCTGCTCGATCATGATGCGGGCTTCCGCGATGCGCTCCTGCGTCACCGTCTGCTCCGAGACCGGCTTGCCGAAGGCGACCCGGCTGCGCACGCGGCGGCACATCTTCTCCAGCGTGCGCTCGGCCAGACCGATCAGGCGCATGCAGTGATGGATGCGGCCGGGCCCGAGGCGGCCCTGTGCGATCTCGAAACCGCGGCCCTCGCCGAGCAGCATGTTTTCCCTGGGCACGCGCACATTGGTGAACACGACTTCGGAGGCGCGGTCGGGCACGCCGTAGAAGCCGAACACGGGCAGGGGACGCTTCACCTCGATTCCGGGCGTGTCCATCGGCACCAGGATCATGGATTGCTGCTTGTGGCGGTCAGGATTGTCGGGATCGGTCTTGCCCATGAAGATGCAGATCTTGCAGCGCGGGTCGGTCGCATTCGTCGTGTACCATTTGCGGCCGTTGATGACGTAGTGGTCGCCGTCGCGCACGATCGAGCTCTCGATGTTGGTCGCATCCGACGAGGCGACCGCGGGCTCGGTCATGGCGAAGCAGGAGCGGATCTCGCCTGCAAGCAGCGGCTTCAGCCAGCGCTCCTTGTCCTTCTCGGTGCCGTAGCGCTCCAGCACCTCCATGTTGCCGGTATCGGGCGCCGAGCAGTTGAACACCTCGGGCGCGAGGTGCGAGCGCCCCATCACCTCGCAGAGCGGGGCATATTCGAGATTGGAAAGACCCGCGCCGTGGCCGGACTCCGGCAGGAACAGATTCCAGAGCCCCTCGGCGCGCGCCAGCGGCTTCAGCTCCTCGACGACGGGATAGACCTTCCACGGCCCGAGCTCCTCGGCCTCGCGATAGAAGCGCTCCTCGTTCGGATAGATGTGCCGGTCCATGAAGCTTTCGAGCTTGCGCTTGAGCTCGACGACTTTGGGTGACATCGGGTAGAGCATCTTTCGTCTCCTGGATCGAGGGCGGCGCGGACTTCCGCGCGATGATGCGTCGCGTCACGCGACGTGGTATTCCCTGAACTTCTCGCGCAGAGCCGACTTCAGCACCTTGCCGGTGCCGGTCATCGGGAATTCGTCCAGGAATTCCACCGCGTCCGGCATCCACCAGCTCGCGATCTTTGGGCGCATGTGGTCGAGCAGCGTCTTGCCGTCGACGGTCGCGCCCTTCTTGCGGACGACGAGGAGCAGGGGACGCTCCTGCCATTTCTCGTGCGCGATCGCGACGACGGCGGCTTGCAGCACATCGGGGTGAGACAAGGCGATGTCCTCGAGCTGGATCGACGAGATCCACTCGCCGCCTGACTTGATCACGTCCTTGGAGCGGTCGGTCAACGTGACGTGACCCTGCGGGTCGATCACCGCCATGTCGCCGGTGATCAGCCACCCGTCGCGATCGAGGCCTTCCTCCAGCTTCATGTAGCCGGAAGCGACCCACGGGCCACGGGCGCGCAGATGACCGACGGTCTTGCCGTCGCGCGGCAACTCGTTGCCGGCATCGTCGACGATGCGCAACGCGGTGCCGAAGCAGGCGCGTCCCGAGACCTGGCGTCGGTCGAATTTCTCCGTCTCGCTGAGGTGCTCCGAGCCGGGCCGCAAGCCCGGCATCGAGCAGCCCAGGGCCTCGGTCATGCCCCAGGCCTGGATATAATCGATGCCATAGTCGCGCTTCAGCTTCTCGACCATCGCCCGCGGCGGCGCCGAGCCGGACGACAACGTTGCGCGCAGCGTGGAGAATTTGTTGCCGGTGCGGCCGAGCCAGTCGAGCAGGATCAGCCAGAAGCTCGGCACGCCCGCCGAGAGCGTCACCTTCTCGCCTTCAAGCAATTCATAGAGCTTGTCGGGCTCGTAGTTGCGGCCGGGCAGCACCAGCTTCGAGCCGGTATAGGGAGCCGTGAACGGCATGTTCCAGCCATTGCCGTGGAAGAGGGGCGCCATCGGCATCATCACCTCGCGAACGCCCTCGACATGGCCCGGCAGGAAGTCGAAATTGCAGCAGGTCATCGTCTGCAGGATCGCGGCGCGGTGCGAATAGATCACGCCCTTGGGATTGCCCGTCGTGCCCGACGTGTAGCAGATGGTCGAGGCGGACTTCTCGTCGAACTCCGGCCAGGCGAAGCCGGCCTCGTTCTCCCTCTCTAGAAGCTCTTCGTAACAATGGACGTTCGCGAGCTTCGTCTCGGGCATGCGCTCGCGCGCGGACATCACGACATAGGCCTCGATCGTCTTGAGCTGCGGCGCGATCGCCTCGACGAGCGGCAGCGTGGCGCGGTCGATGAACAACAGACGGTCTTCGGCATGATTGATGATGTAGACGAGCTGTTCGGGAAACAGCCGCGGGTTGACGGTGTGGAGCACGTAGCCCATGCCCGGCGCCGCGTAGAACATTTCGAAATGGCGATGGGTGTTCCAGGCCAGTGTGCCGACGCGGTCGCCGGGGTTCGTGCCGAGCCGCTTGAGCGCCAGCGCCATGCGCTTGATGCGTGGATGCGCGTCCGCATAGGTGTAGCGATGGATGTCGCCTTCGATCTCGCGCGCGACGATCTCCGCTTCGCCGTGATAGTCGGCTGCGTACTGGATCAGGCCGCTGATCAGAAGCGGCATGTCCATCATCAATCCCTGCATGGTCTCCTCCAGATCGCCGCGTCGTTGCATGGCGCAGGCTTGTGATTTTGCGCGCGAGGTTAGCGGAACGCCACGCGGCGTTCACGCAAAAAACAGCGAGCATGATTGCATGCGGCACTTTTTCAGAGCTAACGTGAGGTGAGCTGCCGGCGAAGCAGCGTTCGCGGTGGAGGAGATGAATGTCAGCGGAAAGACACAAGACCGGCACAACCGGCGCATCTACGGTCGACGTTTCCGCGCTCCGTGCCCGCTACCGCGACGAGCGTGACCGTCGTCTGCGCGCCGAGGGCAAGGCGCAGTATGTCGAGGTCACGGGCGAATTCGGCCGCTATCTCGACGACCCCTGGGCCGATCCGGGGTTTGCGCGCGCCGCCGTCAGCGAAGCGACCGAAGTGCTCATCGTCGGTGGCGGCTTCGGCGGTCTGTTGTGTGGTGCGCGGTTGCGCGATGCCGGCATCGAGGATTTTCGTATCGTGGAAAAGGCGGCCGACTTCGGCGGCACCTGGTACTGGAATCGTTATCCCGGCGCCGCCTGCGATACCGAGAGCTACATCTATCTGCCGCTCCTGGAAGAGACCGGCTACATGCCGGTGCGCAAATACGCGCGGGCGCCCGAGATCTATGAGCATTCGCGCCGCATCGGCCGTCATTTCGGTCTCTACGAGCGCGCGCTGTTTCAGACCGTCATCTCGCGGATGACATGGAAGGAGCAGGAGGCACGCTGGCTGGTCGAGACCGATCGGGGCGATCGCATCCGTGCGCGCTTCGTCATTTTGGCCGGCGGTCCGCTGAGCCGCCCGAAGCTGCCTGGCATTCCCGGCATCGAGACGTTCAAGGGCGACAGCTTTCATACCAGCCGCTGGGATTACGGCTACACCGGCGGCAATGCGGACGGTGGCCTGACCGGCCTCGCCGACAAGCGCGTCGGCATCATCGGCACCGGCGCCACCGCCGTGCAATGTGTGCCGCATCTCGGCCGTTCGGCGAAGGAGCTCTATGTGTTGCAGCGCACGCCGTCTGCGATCGGCGTTCGCGACGACCGTCCGACGGATCAGGCCTGGGCGCAGAGCCTCAAGCCGGGCTGGCAGCGTGAACGCATGGACAATTTTACCGCCGTGATTTCAGGCGAGCCGTTCGAACAGGATCTGGTGCAGGACGGCTGGACCGGCCTGCTCGGCGAGATCCTGCTGGCGCCGCGTCGTCAGCCCCAGCCGGTGACCTCGATGGACGAGGCACTGAAGGTGATCGAGCAGGCCGACTACCGCAAGATGGAGGAGATCCGCGCCCGCGTCGACGCGGTGGTCGAGGACGAGACGACCGCGGCTGCGCTCAAGCCCTGGTACAAGGCATTCTGCAAGCGGCCGTGCTTCCACGACGAATATCTCGATACCTTCAATCGCCCCAACGTGCATCTCGTCGACACCAAAGGGCAGGGCGTCGAGCGCATCACGGAGAATGCCGTCGTCGTCGACGGCAAGCCCTACGAGCTCGACTGCCTGATCTATGCCAGCGGCTTCGAGGTCGGCACCGACTACGCGCGCCGCATGGGCTTCGAGGTGTATGGCCGCGACGGCATTAGCCTGTCCGAGCGGTGGCGCGACGGCGTCAAGACGCTGCACGGCTTCTACAGCCGCGGTTTCCCGAACTGCTTCCTGATCGTCACGGTGCAGGCCGGACAGAGCGCCAATTTTCCGCACATTATCGACGAGCAATCGCAGCACATCGCCTATGTCATCAAGGAGGCCCGTAAGCGCAAGGCGCGCTCCCTGGAGCCGACGCTTGCCGCCGAGAACGCCTGGGTCGACGAGGTCGTCAGGGCCGCACTCGGCCGGCAGACCTATCTCGCCGAATGCACGCCGGGCTACTACAACAACGAAGGCGTGTTCGATCCGATCGCGGCAAGAAACAGCCAATATTGGCGCGGGCCGATGGCATTCCTGCGGCTGCTCGATAAATGGCGCAAGGAGGGCGATATGGAAGGCCTCGAATTGTCCTATGATCCGGCCATGGAGTCGGCGCGTTCCACCGGTTAAGATGGCGCCGCCGAGCGGTACAGGACGGAGATTGGTATGATCAGGGGCAGGGCTGTTGCGGGAGCGGTTTTTGGCGCAATGACGCTGCTCGGTTGCCTGGTCTCCTCGGCCGAGGCTGCGCAATGCGGCAGCTCGCCGGCGGGTTTCGAGGCCTGGAAACGCGAATTCAGCGCGGAGGCGCAGGGCAAGGGCGTCGGCCCAACCGCACTCTCGGCCCTGATGCAGACGAACTATGCCAGCGCCACCATCGCGGCCGACCGCGGCCAGCGCAGCTTTTCGCTGACGCTCGATCAGTTCCTCGCCAAGCGCGGCGCCACCACCATCGTTGCCAAGGGACGGCAGCTCAAGCAGTCGCATGCCGCCTTGTTCGCCTCGATCGAGCAGCGCTATGGCGTCCCGCCCGGACCCTTGATCGCGATCTGGGGCATGGAGACAGGCTTCGGCAGCCAGCGCGGCAATCAGAACATGCTGTCGTCGATCGCGACCCTTGCCTATGACTGCCGCCGGCCCGAATTCTTCACCGACCAGCTCTATGCTGCCTTGAAGCTGATCGACCGCGGTACGCTGTCGGGATCAACCCGCGGCTCCATGCATGGCGAGGTCGGTCAGACCCAGTTCATGCCCAAGAGCATTCTGGCCTACGGCACCGGCAACCTCGAAGTTGCCGCCAATGCGCTGAGCTCGACCGCGAATTTCCTCAAGGCCCATGGCTGGCGCGCGGGAGCCGGGTACCAGCCCGGCGAGCCGAATTTTGCCGCGATCGAGGCTTGGAATGCTGCAGGCGTCTATCAGAAGGCAATCGCGCTGATGGGCCGGCAGATCGACGAGGGCGGAGGCGCCGCGGCCTCGCGCTGAAGCATGATCCGGAGGAGTGTGCAGCGGTTTTCCGAAAAGATCATGCTTAAACAAGAGCCTAGAACGCGATGACAATCTCGTCTCGTTTTGGGCTGCTCAGCAAGGAGTGATGCGCCGGCGCGAGAAAGTTGTTGCCAACTGGAACTGACGGCACGACGTTTGCTTTGATCGAGTTCAGGGCTGGGCATGAGGAGACTCAACATGGCTACCCAGATCGTGATGGACCAAACTGGCGACACGCGCCACGAGTTTGATCCTGGCAATGCCGAAGCGCTGGCGCGAGCCGAACGGCGCTTTCGGGAGCTGACCGGAGCCGGCTTCACCGCCGCTCTTCGAACCGGGCCCGGCGAAGTTATCCGGATCCGATCGTTCGACCCGACCGCGCAGGAAACGCTGTTCTATCCCCGCCTGGTCGGCGGTTGATCTGAGCTGCCCATGATCGCGGCAGTTTGGCTCCGCGCGCCGGCGCGTGCGCGTCTGCATGCGCTGCGCGAACTCTATCGCCGCTTCTTCGGCGAGAACACGCCGGATGCGCGCGGCCGCCGGCTTCTGGCCGAATGGCTGTCGCCGGCACAGCGCGCGCAGTTCGAGCAGCACCGGTTTTTCGACGTTGTCGGCTGCGACACCGGCAGAACCTATCGCATCCACTATGGCACGGCCGCCAATGTGCACGAGATCGACGGCGACGGGCGCGCGACGATGGGTTGGTGCTTCGTCCCGTCAGGCTTCCTGGTGCCAGGCGACGTGATGTTGGCGCAGAAGATCGCGCTCGAGACGGACGAGAAGGGAGCGCTGGCGCTCGCCAACCGGTTTCCGCCGGCCACGCATTCCGAGCATTTCTACCGGCGGCCCTTCTAGTACCCGGAATCAGAGCTGAGTGATACGGCGGCCTTTGAAACGGCGTTGACGGACCTTTTTCTTGGTCCAGACGAAGGGCTCGGCTCTGTCGTTGTATGCGTTGACGTAGGCATCGATGTGTTCCTGAAGCTGCTTGAGGCTCGTGAAGGAGGTGCCGCTGAGCGACTGCCCCTGCAAGATGGAAAACCATACTTCGACCTGATTGAGCCATGACGCACTTGTCGGCGTGAAATGAAATTGCACGTTGGGGTGGGCCTTGAGCCAGTCCTCGTTCTTTTTATGGGTGTTGAGGTTGTCGAGGATGACGTGAAGCTTGCGGTTCGGAAAAGCCGCGGTGACGCTGTTCATGAAATCGAGAAACTCGACGCGGCGCCGGCGTTTTGAATGGGTCGCGATGATCTTTCCGGTGGCGACTTCGAGCGCCGCAAACAATGTTGTGGTGCCATGCCGCTTGTAATCGTGGCTTTGGCCGGTCAAGGCGCGGCCATTGGGCAACTTCAGATAACCCTGCGCTCGCTCCAAAGCCTGGATCGAGGGCTTCTCGTCCACGCACAGCACAATGGCCTTCGCCGGCGGCGCGACATAGAGGCCGACAACATCGGCGGCTTTGGCCGTAAAGTTCGGGTCGTTGCTCTCGCACCAGGACTTGCGAGCCACCAGGTCAATCTTGTGGCTGCGCAGGAACCGCCAGACATATTGGACATCGACATCGCCCAGCGCCTCGGCCAGCAGGGGGCCGGTCCAGCGCGCAAACCCTTGCGGTGGCGGCTTATCCAGCAGCTTCAGAATCCGCTTGTCGGTCGTCTTCGTATAGATCGGCTGCTTGCCAGGCCGCGGCTTGTCTTGCAGCCCTTCAAGGCCATGGTCGGCATAGCGATGCCGCCAAAGGCTGACAATCCGCGGCTGGACCCCAACTTCCTTGGCGATCGACCGGGTGCTGCGCCCATCCGCCGCCAACAGAACTATCCGCGCCCGCTTCAAATCGCGCTGCAACGTCACCGGTGAGCGACAGCACGCCTCAAGCACCTTGCGATCTTTCCTCGAAAGGTGGACTTCTCTTGCTTCGGGTATCATCCCGACCTTGAATCACGACTCACGTTCCAAGAAAAGTGGGTACTAGCGCCGGGAAGGCCGAGGCCGTCAGTAATGCGAGGAGCGGTAGGCGTCCAGCGCATGCGCCGCGAAGACGCCGATGCTGCAAAGCGCGAGCAGGGCTGAGATCAGCTCGATCATAGCTCGTCCTCCCGTAGCGGCTGGGCGACGAGATTTTGGCAGCAGGAGTATTCGTAGATCAGGTCGAGGATGAATTGCATGGTGGCCGTCCCTGTACTTATTTTGACAACCACTTAACCGGCGATCTGTTTCAGGCGTGTTTCGTCGCATCGGGAAAGGGGTTTCGCGCGGAACCCGGCGCTGGTTTACGCGCTGCGGGCTCGCTATATCCCGCTATTATCCAAGCCCTTTGGGCCGCCTCTTCGGGGCGGCGCACCATATTGCGAGGCAAATCATGGCGCAGGTCGAGTGGTTCGACGATCTCACCATCGGAATGCGGTTCAAGTCCCCCGAAGTTGTGGTCACCGAGGCCGACATCAAGCGCTTTGCCGCCGAGTTCGATCCGCAGCCGATGCATCTCGATCACGAGGCCGCCAAGACGACCCTGTTCAAGGGGCTCGCCGCCTCAGGATGGCACACCGCCGCGATCGCCATGAACCTCGCAATCCAGACCCGCCCGTTCGGCCCGCATCCGCTGATTGGCGCCGGTGTCGATGGCCTGCGCTGGACGATGCCGGTGCGCCCCGACGACCGGCTGCATCTGGTCGGCGAGGTCATGAGCCTGACGCCGTCCAAGTCGAAGCCGCAGGGTATAGCGCTGGTGAAATGGACCATGTTCAACCAGAACGGCGAGGAGGTTTACACCTTTACTCCGATCGCAATCGTGCCGCGCCGGGGGTAGGCACTGGCGCGTTCCGTGCGGGCGACTGAAATCCTTGCGGGCCGCCGGCAGAGGTGGTCATCTCAGCACGGGAAGCGACGCTGGAGGCCGATATGAGTCGATTCATTCGCGGCGCTGCATTGCTTGCAGGCATCTTGAGCGCCGGCCCCTCCCTTGCGCAACAATCCAAAGTCGGCGACTGGACCATCGAGAGGCGCGCGCAGGACACGCATTGCAATGCGAGCCGCGGCTACAAGGACAAGGATGACGAGAACCGCGACTACGTCATCGTGATCACCTATTCCGAGCAGGCGATCGTGATCGTGATGATCTACGATGGTTGGGAATGGGACAAGGCCGGCGAGGTCCTCCGGGCCGACCTCGGCACCGATGACGCCGACATCATGAAGAAGGCCAAGTGGGAGGTCATGGACAAGACCACCGTGCGCGGCATCTTCGCCTACGATCAATCGATCATGGATCGGCTCGCCACGGCCAAGCGCCTCGCGCTCGATTTCGAGGACGACGATGACGACAGCATCGAGATGCAGATCCCGCGTGCCGGCGAGGCGCTGGCGGCGCTGAAATTCTGCGAAGAGAACCGGAAATAATCGATCCGATCTTGTTGGTCCCGCCGGGGGCGCGCCGCGGCGGGACGCGGTTCACTCGGCAGGCCCCTGGACCGGAGCCGCGCTGATGTCGCTGCCGTGATGGATCAGCGGCTTCATGCCGGTGACGGTCCGCAGCAGCACATAGAACACCGGCGTCAGGAACAGGCCGAACACCGTGACGCCGATCATGCCGGAGAACACGGCAACGCCCATGGCTCGCCGCATTTCCGAGCCGGCGCCGGTCGAGAGCACCAGCGGCAGGACGCCCATGATGAATGCCATCGACGTCATCAGGATCGGACGCAGCCGCAGCCGGCTCGCCTCGATCGCGGCCCGAATCGGCGTGCGGCCTGCGAATTCGAGCTCCCGCGCGAATTCGACGATCAGGATCGCGTTCTTGGCGGAGAGGCCGACCAGCACGATCAAGCCGATCTGGGTGAAGACGTTGTTGTCGCCCTTGGATATCCAGACGCCGAACATCGCTGCCAGGAGGCCCATCGGCACGATCATGATGATCGAGAGCGGCAGGGTCAGGCTCTCATAGAGCGCGGCCAGCACCAGGAACACCAACAGGATCGCCAGCGGAAACACCCAGATGCCGGAATTGCCGGCGATGAACTCCTGATAGGTCAGGTCGGTCCATTCGAAGGCAAAGCCCGGCGGCAGCACCTCTGCGGCGATCCGCGTCGCCGCCTCCTGCGCCTGGCCTGATGAAAAGCCGGGCGCGGCCGCCGCGTTGATGTCCGAGGACAGGAAGCCGTTGTAGCGGATCGCGCGCTCCGGACCCGCGCTCTGGCGGATCGTGAGCAGCGCGGACAACGGCACCATGTCGCCCGAGGACGAGCGCACCTTCAACTGCCTGATGTCGTCGGCGCGCGCGCGGAACGGCGCGTCGGCTTGAACCCGGACGGAATAGGTGCGGCCGAACTTGTTGAAGTCGTTGACGTAATAGGAGCCCAAGTAGATCTGGAGCGTGTTGAACACCTCCGTCACGGGTACGCCAAGCTGAAGCGCCTTGGTGCGGTCGATGTCGGCGAACAGCTGGGGTACGTTGACCTGGAAGCTCGAGAACACGCCGGCGATCTCGGGTGCCTTCTGCATCGCAGCCATGAATGCGTTCGTCGCTTCGTTCAAGGCGTCATAGCCGAGACCGGCGCGGTCCTCGATCTGGAGCTTGAAGCCGCCGATGGTGCCGAGGCCGTTGACCGGCGGCGGCGGGAACATGGCGATGAAGGCTTCCTGGATGCCCGCGTACTTCTTGTTCAGCTCGGCCGCGATCGCGGGACCGCTGAGCGAGGGGTCCTTGCGTTCGTCGAACGGTTTCAGCGTCGAGAACACGATGCCGGCGTTGGACGAGTTGGTGAAGCCTGAGATCGACAGGCCGGGGAAGGCGACCGAGCTCTCGACGCCGGGCTGGGTCAGCGCGATGTCGCTCATCTTGCGGATGACTTCTTCAGTCCGGTCGAGTGTCGCGCCATCGGGCAGGCGGGCGAAGCCGACGAGGTACTGCTTGTCCTGTCCCGGCACGAAGCCGCTCGGCACCTGCTGGAACAAGAGGGCGGTGATACCGACGAGGACCACGTAGAGGCCCATCACGGCGGCCTTGCCCGAGATCACCTTGCCAACGCTGCCGCTGTAGTTCTCGGAGGAGCGCGTGAAGGCCTTGTTGAAGCCGCGGAAGAACCAGCCGAGGCTCTTTTCCATGACCAGCGTCAGCTTGTCCTTCGGCTCGTTGTGGCCCTTGAGCAGCAGCGCCGACAGCGCCGGCGACAGCGTCAGCGAGTTGACGGCCGAGATCACGGTCGAGATCGCGATCGTCAGCGCGAACTGCTTGTAGAACTGCCCGGTGAGGCCGGAGATGAAGGCCAGCGGCACGAACACCGCGATCAGCACCATGGCGATTGCGATGATCGGACCCGACACCTCGCGCATCGCCTGGTACGTGGCATCGCGCGGCGACAGGCCCGCCTCGATGTTGCGCTCGACATTCTCGACGACGACGATGGCATCGTCGACGACGATGCCGATCGCGAGCACCAGGCCGAACAGGCTCAGCGCGTTGATGGAGAAGCCGAACACGTGCATCACCGCGAACGTGCCGACGATCGATACCGGCACGGGCAGGAGCGGGATGATCGAGGCGCGCCAGGTCTGGAGGAACAGGATCACCACCAGCACGACAAGGGCGATGGCCTCCAGCAGCGTGTGGATGACGGCTTCGATCGAGGAGCGCACGAACTGTGTGGGGTCGTAGACGATCTGGTAGGACACGCCCTCGGGCATGTTCTTCTTGATCTCGGCCATGGTGGCGCGAACGTTGTCGGAGATCTGCAGCGCGTTGGAGCCGGGCGCCTGGAAGATCGGAATCGCTACCGCCTGCTTGTTGTCGAGCAGCGAGCGCAGGCCGTATTCGGAGGCGCCAAGCTCGACGCGCGCGACGTCGCGCAAGCGTACGACCTCGCCACGTGCGCCGGTCTTGACCACGATGTCGCCGAACTGCTCCTCGTTCGCGAGCCGGCCTTCCGCATTGATCGACAATTGCAGGTCGATACCCTTGACGTTCGGGGAGGAGCCGACCACGCCGGCGGCGGCCTCGACGTTCTGCGCCTGGATCGCGCGCACGATGTCGCTCGCGGTCAGGCCGTGCTCGGCGGCCTTCTGAGGATCGACCCAGACCCGCATCGAATAGTCGCCGGCGCCATAAAGCTGGACGTCGCCGACGCCGTCGATCCGCGCCAGCCGGTCCTTGACGTTGAGCACCGCATAGTTGCGCAGATACGTCATGTCGTAGCGGCCGTTCGGCGACAGCAAGTGCACGACCATGGTGAGGTCGGGCGACGACTTCTTGGTGATGATGCCGAGCTGGCGCACCACGGCCGGCAGGCGCGGCTCGGCCTGCTGCACGCGGTTCTGCACCAGCTGCGTCGCCTTGTCGGGGTCGGTGCCGAGCCGGAACGTCACCGTGAGCGTCATCGCGCCGTCGGTGGTCGCCTGGCTCGACATGTAGAGCATGTTCTCGACGCCGTTGATCTGCTCCTCGATCGGGGTTGCCACCGTCTCCGCGATCACCTTGGGATTGGCGCCGGGATAGGTCGCGCGCACCACGACCGAGGGCGGCACCACGTCCGGGTATTCCGAGATCGGCATCGCGAACAGCGAGATCAGGCCCGCCAGGAAGATCAGCACCGACAGCACGCCGGCGAAGATCGGACGGTCGATGAAAAACTTTGAGAGATTCATTGGCTTTGCCCCTGGGCAATATCTTCCCTATCTCCGACCGCTTCACCGTCATTCCGGGGCGCGCGCATCGCGCGCGAACCCGGAATCCAGAGGTGAGATGACCGGAGCTTCGTAATCTCGAGATTCTCAGGTGCGCAATTGCGCACCGGAGTTCACGACTGCGTCGTGCCCCGGAATGACTTAGCGTTGCACCACGTCCTGGTTGCTGTGGTTGGAGGCCGCTTGCTGCCCGCGCGCCCCCATTGCCGCGATCTCTGTCTTGAGCAGGGCACCGGGACGCACGCGCTGTAGTCCGTTCACGACGATGCGGTCGCCGGACTTCAGACCCGAGGTGACGATACGAAGCCCATCGACGGTGCCGCCGAGCGTGACTGTCCGGTAGACGGCGCGGTTGTCGTCGCCCGCCATCACGAACTTCTTGTCCTGGTCGGTGCCGATCGCGCGCTCGTCGATCATCACCAGTGCCTGCTGCTTCGGCTGGCCCATGCGCACGCGGGCGAATTGGCCGGGGATGAGGCGCCCATCCTCGTTGCGGAATACGGCGCGGACACGGATGGTGCCGCTCTGGCCGTTGACCTGGTTGTCGATGAGCTGGATGTGGCCCTTCGCCGACAGGCCGCCCGACGTGGTCATCTCGACCGGGATCTGGTCGAGCTCGCCGCGCCTGCCGGAGGCATCCGCGATCGAGTTCAGCGCGCGCAGCACGACCTCTTCATCCGCATCGAACGAGGCGTAGATCGGATTGACCGAGACCAGCGAGGTCAAGACCGGGGACGCGGTGCCGGCGGCGACGAGATTGCCGACGGTGATCTCGATCTTGCCGACGCGGCCGTCCACGGGCGCGCGCACCTCGGTGTAGTCGAGATTGAGCTTCGCGGTCTGGAGCGTCGCCTCGGCCGCCTTCACGTTGGCGATGGCTTCGCGGTTGGCGTTGTCGCGCTGGTCATAGTCGCGGCGCGTCACCACGGCGTTGCCGACGAGCTGCGCACCGCGCTCGAGCTCGCTCTGTGTGAAGACGACGCGCGCTTTCGCAGCTTCGAGCTGGGCTGCGGCCTTGTCGACCTCGGCCGCATAAGGGGCGGGGTCAATCTTGAACAGCACGTCGCCGGCCTTCACCAGCGCCCCTTCGGTGAAGTTCGCCGACAGGATCGCACCCGCAACGCGCGGGCGGAGCTCGACGCGGTGGATGGCCTCCAGCCGGCCGGAGAATTCTTCCCACAGCACGGTCTGCCGTGGCTCGATCATCGCGACGGTGACGGAAACGGCTTGTTCGGCCGCGGCGGCCGGTGCCGTCGCTTGCGCCGCGTGAAAGTAGCGGCCGGTCGCAATCGAGCCGGCCGCGGCGAGGGCGCCCACGATGGCGACGCCGCCCAGAAGGCGGCGGAAACGGCCGGTACGAGAGGTGTTTTGGGAGGGGGGCATTTGCGCGCTCCAGATATGTAGTGTTCACTACCCCGTCTTATTCGTAAGAGTGCGCCTGAGGGCTGGCGAGCGTGGTGTAAAGCGCTGATGCGGCGTAGGATTCGGTTGCGAAGCCACCCCATCACCTTCAACCGCGAACGCCACGCCCGCCATGACCGACGATACGATTCCGCCCTTCTCGTTTCCAGCCGTTCACGCCAAGAAAGTCACAGCTGCCTTCGATGGCGGTCGCCTGACCTCGAACGGGGGCGTGATGCTTCTGGCGATGGCCGAGCGGCGTCTCGGCTTGGCCGACAATCTGGCCCGGGTGTTCCCGGATCGGCGCGATCCGACGCGGGTCGTGCACAGCCTTGTCGATATGTTCCGCGCGCGCATGTTCGCGATCTGCTGCGGCTACGAGGACGCCGACGACCTCGATCATCTGCGGTCCGATCCCGCATTCAAGCTGGCCTGCGGACGGCTGCCGGACACGGGCCGCGATCTGTGTTCCCAACCGACGCTGTCGCGGCTGGAGAATGCTCCGCGCCTGCGCGACGTGATCCGACTGACCTACATTTTGGTCGACGCATGGATGGATAGCTACCCGCGCGAGCCGGCATCCGTCACGCTCGACATCGATGATACCTGCGATGTCGTCCACGGCCATCAGCAGCTCTCGCTGTTCAACGCTCATTATGACGAACGCTGCTTCCTGCCGATCCACGTCTACGACACGGAGAAGAGCCGTCCCGTGGCGGTCGTGCTGAGGCCCGGCAAGACGCCGGGCGGCGTCGAGGTGCGTGCCCTTCTGCGCCGCCTGGTACGGCATATCCGCACGCGGTGGCACAACACGCGAATTACGTTCCGTGGCGACGGGCACTATGCCCGGCCGGAGGCCATGGCGTGGTGCGAGACCAACGGCATCGACTACATCTTCGGTCTGTCCGGCACCAAGCCTCTCGCCAGAAAAGTCGACGAGGTCGCCGACGACATCCGCACCCGACGCGCCATCGAGAACCTGCCGGTTCTGCGTGGCTATACCGAGACGCGCCACAAGGCAAAGTCCTGGGATCGCGAACGGCGCACCGTCGCCCGTATTGAGGCGACGATGCTCGGCCTCGACATCCGTTTCGTCGTCACCAGCCTCGATGTCGGCTCGGCCGATGGATCTACGACAGCCTGTATTGCGCGCGCGGCCAAGCCGAGAATCTGATCAAGCTGCATAAGACGCAGCTCGCCTCCGACCGCACCAGCTGCCGTTCGGCGCTCGCCAACCAGGTCCGTCTCGTGCTCCATACGGCCGCTTATTGGCTGATGCTGACCGTGCGCGACGCCATTCCCAAAGTCCGGGAATTGGCCGCTGCCGAGTTCGCGACGCTGCGTCTTCGGCTCTTGAAAATCGCCGCCCGTGTCGTCGAGACCACGAGCCGCATTCGCCTTGCGTTTGCCGCGGCATGTCCCGAAGCCGACCTGATCTGCGGCTTGCCCGGCGCGCTGCTGCCGCTCGGTCCTTGACCGGCGGGGCGTCCGCCCCCGTTCGCCCAACCCATCCCTCAAGCGCGTTGCAAAGTACCGGTCGTCAGGCGGCGAAAAGCCGAAGGCAATCCTGTGCGCCTCGTCAGACAAGATGTGCGGCCGCATCAATCGGGCCCAAAAGCCGCACTCTCACGAATAGGACGGGCTACAGATGTGGAGCTGGATACCGCAGTGCAAGATACTTATGTACCATTCACTAAGAAAATTGTAGCGGCATACCGCAAGAATTGGAAGACCCTGGGAAAGTAGAATTAGAACAAATAGTTAGGATTCGACGTTAAGCCTTCTGCAGAACGCGAATTCCGAGGAGACAGGCACATGGGCATGGGACGCCCCCGCGAATTCGATGCCGAAATGGCGTTGGACCAGGCGATGGAAGTGTTTTGGCGCCATGGCTATGAGGGCGCGACAATTGCCCAGCTCACCGAGGCCATGGGCATCAACCCGCCCAGTCTCTATGCCTGCTTCGGCAACAAGGAGGGCCTGCTGAAGGCCGCGCTCGACCGCTACACCAAGCTGCGCAACATCTGGATGGAGGAGGTGGTAGCAGCGCCCACTGCCCGCGCCGTCGCCGAGCGGATGTTGATGGGCATCGCCGACAAGCAGACCGATCCTGCCAATCCGCCCGGCTGCCTGCTGGTGCAAGGCGGCATCGCCTGCGGCAGCGGCTCCGAGAACGTCCCCTTCGAATTGGCCACGCGCCGCGCCCAGAACGAGGACCAGCTCCGCGACCGTTTCATTCGCGCCAAGGCCGAAGGTGATCTCAAGCCAACCTCCGATCCTGCCGCGCTCGCGCGTTATGTCTCCGCGGTGTCGGTCGGCATGGGCGTGATGGCGTCCTCGGGCGCGGACCGCGAAGCCTTGCGGCAGGTCGCGAGCGTCGCCGTGCAGGCGGTGGAAGCGCAATCGACTGACAAGACGTAGCTATCTCGCAGATCGCATTGCAGATAGCGATGGCGGCGGGACGAAGCCGCCGAACTCACGTTCGATCAGTTCGGCCAACGCAATCGTGGTGCGGTCCTCTAAAGCGCGATGCGATTAGGATGAATCGTCATCGCGCTTTAGGTTGTTGTTTAAGCATGATCTTTTCGGAAAACCGCTGCGCACTTTTCCGGATCATGCTTTAGATACGGCCTGATGATCTGAACGCCGATTGGCAAGCCTGACGCCGTGCGCTCGATCGGAGCCGCGGTCGCCGGCAACCCGCAGGTTGCCCGCGGGGCATCCTTCGAGACGCCCGCCTGCGGCGGGCCCTCAGGAGGAGGTCGCGTTATGTAGCCAGATGTCAGACCCTCATGGTGAGGAGCCCGCCGCAGGCGGGCGTCTCGAACCATGCGGCCGCTCTCGTTCGTCAGCCTCTCAGGACGCCTCCTTGAGGACCGGCGCGGCAGTCTCTTCGGCCTTGAGTTCCTCGAGGCTGCGATGTCGGCTCGATGCCGAGTACCCAGACCGTGATGATCTGCACCACGAGCAAGCCGATCATCAGGGCCATGACGCCCGCCATGCCGCGCGACTCGAACAGCGACACGACCAGGAACGGCGTGACGATCGTGGCGCCGCGCCCCAGCGTATTGACGATGCCCGACGCACGCAGCCGGACCTCGGTCGGAAACAGCTCTGGAATGTAGATGCCGAACAGGAGCGCGACCAGGACGTAAATCGGCACCGTCAGCGCGAAGCCCACGGCCGGCAGCAGGATCGGATCCGAGATCATTGGATAGAGGATGCCGAGCGCCACCGAGATCAGCGACGCGCCGATGATCGTTGGCTTGCGGCCCCAGCGGTCGGCGGTCAATGCGCCGATGGCCGCGCCGATCGGCGCGCCGAGCGCCATCAGCAGCGAATAGCCGAACGATGTCGCGATCGACAGGCCCTGCTTGACGAAGAACACGGGCAGCCAGGTCACGAAGCCATAGAGCAGGGTGTTGATCGTGATCAGGCAGATGGCGCCGACGATCATCCGCGACAGCAAGGGCGCAGTGAACAACGTGCCGAGATCGGGAGCGACCGGAGCGGGTGTCGTGGGCGCCGGAGCAGGCAAGGGCTGTCCTTGTGCTCCTTCCTTCTCGATCGCCTGCATCAACGCTTCCGCCTCGGCGGTGCGTCCCACGGCTTCGAGCCAGCGCGGGGATTCCGGCAGCGACTTGCGCATGTACCAGACGACGAGCGCGCCGATGCCGCCGAGCACGAACATCGAGCGCCAGCCGAATTGCGGAACCAGTACGGATGCGATCAAAAGTGCCGCTGGCAGGCCCGTCACGACGCATACGGCGGTGAGGCCGAGCCATTTGCCGCGGGTGCGGGCGGGCACGAACTCCGTCATCGTCGAATAGCCGACGACGTTCTCCGCGCCGAGCCCGACGCCCATCACGAAGCGGCAGGCGATCAGGAAGGTCATGTTCGGCGCGAATGCCGCGGCAAGGGAAGCGATGCCGAAAAGGAGCAAATTGAACTGATAGGTGAAGCGGCGCCCATGGCGATCGCCGAGGAAGCCGGTGCCGAACGACCCCAGCATCATGCCGACGAACGTCGCGGAGATGAAGGCCGCGTTCTGAGCGAGCGTCGAAAAGCCTGATTTCAGCGTGACGCTGAGCACCGTCCCGGCAATGTAGATGTCGAAACCGTCGAAGAACATTCCGATGCCGATCAGCAGCATGATGCGGCGGTGGAATGGACCGATCGGAAGCCGATCAAGACGGCTGCCCGCGTTCACCGATGTCGACATTGACGCTCTCCCTTGACTGTTGTTCTGGTTGATACGGCCCGCCTTCTATGGGCGGTCGGCCCGGTGCAATTCTGCTAGTACCCGGAATCAGAGCTGAGTGATACGGCGGCCTTTGAAACGGCGTTGACGGACCTTTTTCTTGGTCCAGACGAAGGGCTCGGCTCTGTCGTTGTATGCGTTGACGTAGGCATCGATGTGTTCCTGAAGCTGCTTGAGGCTCGTGAAGGAGGTGCCGCTGAGCGACTGCCCCTGCAAGATGGAAAACCATACTTCGACCTGATTGAGCCATGACGCACTTGTCGGCGTGAAATGAAATTGCACGTTGGGGTGGGCCTTGAGCCAGTCCTCGTTCTTTTTATGGGTGTTGAGGTTGTCGAGGATGACGTGAAGCTTGCGGTTCGGAAAAGCCGCGGTGACGCTGTTCATGAAATCGAGAAACTCGACGCGGCGCCGGCGTTTTGAATGGGTCGCGATGATCTTTCCGGTGGCGACTTCGAGCGCCGCAAACAATGTTGTGGTGCCATGCCGCTTGTAATCGTGGCTTTGGCCGGTCAAGGCGCGGCCATTGGGCAACTTCAGATAACCCTGCGCTCGCTCCAAAGCCTGGATCGAGGGCTTCTCGTCCACGCACAGCACAATGGCCTTCGCCGGCGGCGCGACATAGAGGCCGACAACATCGGCGGCTTTGGCCGTAAAGTTCGGGTCGTTGCTCTCGCACCAGGACTTGCGAGCCACCAGGTCAATCTTGTGGCTGCGCAGGAACCGCCAGACATATTGGACATCGACATCGCCCAGCGCCTCGGCCAGCAGGGGGCCGGTCCAGCGCGCAAACCCTTGCGGTGGCGGCTTATCCAGCAGCTTCAGAATCCGCTTGTCGGTCGTCTTCGTATAGATCGGCTGCTTGCCAGGCCGCGGCTTGTCTTGCAGCCCTTCAAGGCCATGGTCGGCATAGCGATGCCGCCAAAGGCTGACAATCCGCGGCTGGACCCCAACTTCCTTGGCGATCGACCGGGTGCTGCGCCCATCCGCCGCCAACAGAACTATCCGCGCCCGCTTCAAATCGCGCTGCAACGTCACCGGTGAGCGACAGCACGCCTCAAGCACCTTGCGATCTTTCCTCGAAAGGTGGACTTCTCTTGCTTCGGGTATCATCCCGACCTTGAATCACGACTCACGTTCCAAGAAAAGTGGGTACTAGTTCAGCCGCTTCTGATTGGCCGTGTCGCGATACCAGTCGAACGGCTGCTCGTGGGTCGCGACCATCACGCTCTTGGTGTTGAAGTGGTCGTCGAAGCTTTCGGTGCCGCATTCCCGGCCGATGCCGGAATCGTCGACGCCGCCCCAGGGCGAGGCCGGATCGAGCCGGTGATGATCGTTGATCCAGACGATGCCGGCCTTGACCGCGGCAGCGACACGGTGGGCGCGGGCAACGTCGCGGGTGCGGATCGCTGCGGCGAGGCCAAACGGCGAGTCGTTGGCGAGCCGAAGCGCATCGGCCTCGTCCTTGAACGGCGTCACCGAGGTGAAGGGACCGAACACTTCCTCCTGGAATATGCGCATGTCGGATTTGACGTCGGCGAACACCGTCGGCTCGACGAAATAGCCGTTGTCGTGGCCCGGTACCTTGGCGGCAACGCCGCCGGTGAGGAGACGCGCACCGTCGGCGTGACCATAGCCCGCATAGGCGAGAACGCGGTCGCGCTGTTTGGCCGAGATCACGGGGCCCATTTGGGTGCTGGGATCAAAGGGATCGCCGACGCGGATCGTGCGGGTCTTGGCCTGCAGCTTCTCGACGAACTCGTCGTAGATCGAGGCCTGGACGATGTGGCGCGAGGCGCAGACGCAGGTCTGTCCGGCGCCGATGAAGGCGCCGAAGGCGGCATAGTTGACGGCGCGGTCGACGTCGAAATCGTCGAACACCATCACCGGCGTCTTGCCGCCAAGCTCCATGGTCTGATGCGCAAACACTTTTGCGGCTGCGCTGCCGGCGATGCGGCCCGCCTCGGTGCCGCCGGTCAGGACCAGCTTGTTGATGTCGCCATGCTCGGCCAGCATCTTGCCGGCGCTCGGGCCGAGGCCGAGCACGATATTGAAGACGCCGGGCGGCAGGCCCGCTTCCGTGAAGATCTGCGCGAGCTTCAGGGTGGTGAGCGGCGTGTATTCGGACGGCTTCACCACGGTGACACATCCGGTCGCCAGCACAACGGCGAGCGACTTGCACAGGATCATCAGCGGGTGATTGAACGGGGTGCAATTGGCGACGATGCCGATCGGCGTGCGGAGCGTGTAGTTCAGATAGGCGCCTTCGACGGGGATCACGGAGTCACGGCGCGACAAAGCGAGGCCTGCGAAGTAGCGGAAGAAATCGGGCAGGCGGGACAGTTGGGCGCGGGTCTCGTTGACGGGGCGGCCGTTGTTGAGAGTCTCGAGCCGGTACAGGCTGTCGAGATTGGCCTCGAACGCATCGGCGAGCTTGTTGACCAGCCTGGCCCTGGCGCGGGTGTCCATGCCGCCCCAGGCCTTGCCGTCGAACGCGGCGCGCGCGCTTTTCATGGCGCGGTCGATATCCTCAGCGGTTGAATTGGGAATGCGGGCAATGACATCGCCGGTCGCGGGATTGCGGACGTCCAGCATCGCGCCGTCTCCGGCTTCGACTTCCCGTCCATCGATGAAATTGCCGTGGGTTTCGACGTCGATCGACGCGGGTTTCGAGGGAACGTTCATGATGACCTCTCTTCGACGATGACGGCGTTGCGCTTGAGCGCCGGCAGAACGCGTTTCTCGGTGTCCCCGATGTGGGCCTTGATGATGCGCGCCGCGGTGCGCGTTTCGCGCTGCTGCATGGCGTCGATCAGTGTGACGTGCTCTGCGACGAGCTTTGCGGGGTCGTGGCCCTTCAGGTTGGAAATACTGACGCGGACCAGCCGGTCGGCCTGGCCGATCAGGTCGCACAGCGCCGTCGCCATGCGGCGATTGCCGGAGGCATGGGCCAGCGCAGTGTGGAAGCCGCGATTGTAGGCGATGAAGTCCTCGTGATTGCCCGAGAAGCGGCGGAATTCGTCGAGCGATTTCAAGACGCTGTCGGGTGCGCTTTCGATCGCTTCAGCAACGCAGGCCGGCTCCAGTGCGAGTCGGAAGCGCAGGAGGTCGCGGGCATCGGAGAGCGAGATCGGCGTCACTCGGTAGCCCTGGCGCGGCTGCACCGTCACGAGGTGCTCGCGCTGGAGCCGCAGAAGCGCATCCCGAACCGGCTGCCGACTCACGGAATAGCGTTCGGCAAGGACTTGCTCGCGCATTTCATCGCCCGGCGTAAGGCGGCAAGCTAAAATATCAGCCCTGAGGAGATCGTAGATATTTTCGCGCAAAAGCATGGTTCTTTGGACCTCGTTGGCCATAATCTGACAATACTGATATTTCACGTCAAGAGCCAAATGCTTGAATTCCCTGACAGTTGATTTATCAATCAAGGGGCCTCCGCGGCATGCCAGCCACCGACGAAGCTAGGGAAAGACCGAATATGGACAGGCTTCTTGCCAACGGGACCGTCAACGCCGCGCAAGCGGGCGAGGGACCTCCGCTCTTTCTTTTCCATTCGCTGTTATCGGATCGGGCCAGCTTCGATGCGATCGTGCCGGAGCTTGCGCAATCGTTTCAGACCATCGTGCCGGAGTTGCCCGGGTTCGGCCGTTCACGCACGGTCGAGGGCGGACTTGCTGCTGTCGCGGACCGGATGGCAGAGGCTGTGCGGGATGCCGCGGGCGGCGCGCCGGCGATCGTGCTCGGCAATGGCTATGGCGGCTTCGTCGCCCTGCAGATGGCGATCCGGCATCCGAAGATCGTCAGCCGGCTTGTTCTCGCTGATTGCGGCGCGGCCTTTTCGGAGCCCGGACGCGAGGCATTTCGCAACATGGCGAAGGTGTCCCGGGCAAAGGGGCTGGAGGCCATCACTGACGTCGCGATGCGGCGCCTGTTCGCGCCCGAGTTTCAGGCGCGGCATCCGGAGGTGATGCAGGATCGTCGTGCAGCATTCTTACGGACCGATCCCGATGTGTTTCGCAGCGCATGCGATGCGTTGGCTAGCCTCGATCTCCGCGCCGAGCTTGCCGCGGTGAAAGTTCCGGTCCTCGTTCTGGTCGGCGAGCACGACGAAGCAACGCCTCCGCCGATGTCGCACGAGCTTGCCGCGGGATTGCCGCGCGCCGAACTCAAGGTCATTCCAGGCTGCGCGCATGTGCCGCAACTTCAATCGCCGCGGCAGTTTCTCGGAGCTCTCGAGGGATTCTTGCTCTGATCTTCGCCCGGCCAGAGCCGGTCGCGTATCGGAAGCAGCGATGCCTTCCGAGCGGTTAATGGCGTCGGTGCAACGACGAACTCGCAATTGGCGATGATGTAATTCTGCGCCTGTTTTGCCCGACGAGTCAAACCTTCGTGCCGACAGGGCAAGTGTCGCGGCGGGCGAAATTCTTCAGTGATTTCTACTTTGCATGGGGTTGTTTTCGCTTTTTTTGTCGGCGCGCTCCGCGGCCACAGCATCAGCTGTCAGATTCCGTATCGCGACGGGACCTCCTAAGAGTTTTTATACACAGTTCTGGCACGCTCTGCGCGTCAAGATCCGCAACCTGCATCGTCGCCTCTCATTGCGCGCACGAAAAGACGGGGGCCTGCGGGCATCGAGGGGGCGTGAGCGATGACTGCACTTGCTTCGGACGCCGGTCGCGCGAAGGGTGGGATCGTGCCGATCCTGCTGTGCGTCGTGCCGTTCAGCCAGATCCCGCTCGATGCCTATACGCCCGGCCTGCCGCAGATGGTGGTGGATCTCGCCGCTGACGCGGCGTCGATGCAGAACACCGTCACCGCCTACATGCTCGGCATGAGCCTTGCCCTGGTGCCGGTCGGCATCGCCTCCGATACGCTCGGCCGCCGCAACGTCCTGCTCGCAGGGCTCTCGGTGCTGATCGCGATGAGCATCGCCTGCGCGCTGGCGACCAGCGCCTCGCTGCTGCTCGCACTGCGCTTCCTGCAAGGCATCGGCGGCTGCACCTGCCTCGTCGTCGCCTATGCGGTCGCGGCCGATTGCTTCCGCGGCCGCGAGCTCACTGCGATTTCGGGACTGCTAGGAGCCGCGTGGGGATTGGCGCCCGTGCTTGCGCCGGCAGCCGGCGGCTTCATCGTCGAGCTGACGTCCTGGCGCGGTGTCTTCGTGGTCATTGCCATCGCCGCGGCGATCGTTGCCACGATCGTCGTATTTCTTCTGCCTGAAACGTTGCCAGCGGAACGGCGTGCGCCGTTCGATCCGCGCCGCACTGCCGGTATCTTGCGCGAGGCACTCGTTCGTCGGGGCTTCCTGGCCTTCGTGCTGGTCTTCGCCGCTGCCGCCAGCGCGCAACTGGCGTTCGGCGTCGTCGCGCCGTTCTTCTACCAGACCGGCCTCGGCTATTCGGCGGCCATCTACGGCCTCGTCGCGCTCGGCCTGGGTGGCGTCAATCTCGCAGGCGAACTGGGCTGCGCGCATTTCGCACGCTTCATGCCGGCCCGCGCGATGGGCTTCGGCGCCTTCGCGCTGTTTCTCGCCGGCGCTGCGGTCCTGGCCGTAACAGGCATGACCCTCGGTCTGGATTTCATGTCGATCACGATCGGCGGTGCGCTGGTGCTCGGCGGCTGCGGCGTGCTGTGCCCGATGATGTACGGCATGGCGCTCGGCCTGTTCGAACGCGACCACGGCCTGATCGGCGGCCTGATCAGCGCGCTCTGCTATCTCGCGGTGAGCGGCGTTATGGCGATCGCGGCGGTCCTGCCTGAAGCAACGCAGGCGCCGATCGGATGGCTCTATCTCGGCCTCTGCGCCGTCGCCGGAATGTTGCTCGCGATCTCGCTGCCATCGGCGCGCCACTCGACACAGACTTAAGGGAGGAACCAATCATGACCACCGTTGCTATTCGCGGCACGTTCTTCGACTTCGTCGATGATCCCTGGAAGCACGTCGGCGACGAGCAGGCCGCGGCGCGCTTTCACCAGGACGGCCTCATGGTCGTCACCGACGGCGTGATCAAGGCGTTCGGCCCTTATGACAAGATTGCCGCCGCGCATCCGGGCGTCGAGATCACCCATATCAAGGACCGCATCATCGTCCCGGGCTTCATCGACGGCCACATTCATCTGCCGCAGACCCGCGTGTTGGGGGCTTATGGCGAGCAGTTGCTGCCGTGGCTCCAGAAGTGGGTCTATCCGGAAGAGCTCAAATACCGGGATCGCAACTACGCGCGCGAGGGCGTGAAGCGTTTTCTTGACGCATTGCTCGCCGCCGGTACCACCACATGCCAAGCCTTCACCAGCTCCTCGCCGGTCTCGACCGAAGAGCTGTTCGAGGAAGCGAGCAGACGCAACATGCGCGTCATCGCGGGCCTCACCGGGATCGATCGCAACGCGCCGGCCGATTTCATCGATACCCCCGACAATTTCTATCGCGACAGCAAGCGGCTGATCGCGCAGTACCACAACAAGGGCCGCAACCTCTACGCCATCACGCCGCGCTTTGCCTTCGGTGCCTCGCCGGAACTGCTGAGAGCGTGTCAGCGCCTCAAGCACGAGCACCCGGACTGCTGGGTCAACACCCACATCTCCGAGAACCCGGCCGAATGCAGCGGCGTGCTGGTCGAGCATCCGGACTGCCAGGACTATCTCGGCGTCTACGAAAAGTTCGACCTGGTCGGTCCAAAGTTCTCGGGCGGCCACGGCGTCTATCTCTCGAACAACGAGTTCCGCCGCATGTCGAAGAAGGGCGCCGCGGTCGTGTTCTGTCCATGTTCGAACCTGTTCCTCGGCAGCGGCTTGTTTCGCCTCGGCCGCGCCACCGATCCCGAGCATCGCGTCAAGATGTCGTTCGGCACCGACGTCGGCGGCGGCAACCGCTTCTCGATGATCTCCGTGCTCGATGACGCCTACAAGGTCGGCATGTGCAACAACACGCTGCTCGACGGCAGCATCGATCCCACGCGGAAGGACCTTGCCGAGGCCGAGCGCAACAAGCTCTCGCCCTATCGCGGCTTCTGGTCGATCACGCTCGGTGGCGCAGAAGGCCTCTACATCGACGATAAGCTCGGCAATTTCGAGCCCGGCAAGGAGGCCGATTTCGTGGCGCTCGATCCGAACGGCGGGCAGGCCGCGCAAGCGTGGCATCAGTCGCTGATCGCCGACGGCGCCGGCCCGCGTACGATGGATGAGGCCGCGAGCATGCTGTTCGCCGTCATGATGGTCGGCGACGATCGCTGCGTCGACGAGACCTGGGTGATGGGCAAGCGTCTCTACAAGAAGAGCTGAGACGGCAGCTCATGAGCGCATCCCCTGACACAGCCCACCAGCAGGTCGCCCTCGTGATCCAGCGCCGCATTGCCTGACGACGGCTTTGCTGCGTTCGCGCGATGGAACGGCGAGGTCGGCGAGGTGCTCAAGGCATGGCCCGGCTTTCTCGGCCAGGAGGTGGTGCCGCCGCGACCGCCGGCGCATGTGGACTGGGTGACGATCCTGCGTTTCGCCAGCCCCTCCGCTGCACGCGCCTGGCTCCAGAGCGATGTGCGGGCGCGACTCATCGCGGAAGTGCAGCGCTTCTTCGTCGGTTCGGAGGACGTCCATATCCTGCCCGACACCGGCGTTCAGCGCGACAGCGCGGTCTCGGCCGTCATCTCGTTCAATGTCCCTGATGGGCTCGAGGATGCGTTCCTGAAGTGGCAGCAGCGCATCCAGGCGGCGGAGGCCGAGTTCAAGGGTTTCCTGCGCCACAAGATCGAGCGGCCGATTCCAGGCCTGCACGACGAATGGATCATCATCCTGTCGTTCGACTCGGATGCCAATCTTAATGCGTGGCTCGACTCGCCCTTGCGGCAAACCCTTCTCGAGGAGGGCGAGCGCTTCAATGCCGGCATGAGCGTGAGGCGGGCGAGCTACGGCTTCAATTTCTGGTTCCCGACCGGCAAGACGCCGGCTCCCGAGCAAGGGCCGGGATTCATCTGGAAGAGCAACCTGATCGTCCTCCTGGTGCTCTATCCCGTGGTCTATCTCTGGGGCTATTTCATCAGCGCACCCTTGATCGACAGAAACGGCGTGCCGGTCTGGCTGTCGCTTTTCGTCGGCAATCTCGTCAGCACCCAGCTGCTCGGCTGGTGGCTGGTGCCCGCCGCCTTCAGGGCGCTCGACTGGTGGGTGAGGCCGACGGCGACGCTCGGCCGCCAGTTCGCGGGCTACGCACTGCTTGCCGCGCTCTACGTCGCGTCGATGGCCCTGTACGCGTTGCTGCTCGCGTGGCATTGGGGACGGTGAGGCCGGCCGGACGGGCGGCCTCAACCACCTTCTGGGCTCGTGACGACCATGTTCGCCCTGACATTTCTCGGGACTTCCGCCAGCGTTCCCTCGGCGGAGCGCAACCATCCGGCGCTGTTGGTGGAGGCGTCGGGCACGCGCATCCTGATTGATTGCGGCGAGGGCACACAGCGCCAGCTGCTGCGCAGCGGCGCCGGCTTTCGGCGGCTCGACCGCATGCTGCTGACGCACGCGCATCTCGATCACATGCTCGGCATCCCCGGCCTGTTCTCGACGCTCGGCTTGCGGCAGACTTCCGACGTGATGACAATTCACGGCGGGGAAGGAACGCTCGACATCGTCATCCGCATGCTCGCAGGCCTGTGGGGCGCGGGCAGGGCGCCGATCCCGGTCGCGTTCGCGCCGCTGACCGAAGGACAGGTCATCGACGCCGGTGAATTCACCATCGACTGTTTTCCGGTTCGCCACCGCGACACCGACAGTTTTGGTTTCGTGTTCCAGAGCCCCGCGCGCCGTCGTCTTCTGCCTGATCGCCTCAAAGCTCTTGGTGTCCCCGACGGTCCGTTGCGCGGCGAATTGGCCGCGGGCCGGCCGATCATGCTTGCCAGCCGGACCATCGATCCGGAAGACGTCCTCGGCCCGCCGAGCGGCGGCAGGAAGCTCGTCGTGATCGGTGACACCGAGACCACCGAGGGGCTGTCGCAATACGTGGCCGACGCCGACATGCTGGTGATCGAGGCCACGTTTCTCGATCGCGACGCGCCGATCGCGCGGAGCTACGGCCATCTCACCGCGGCCGAAGCGGCTTCCTTTGCGTTGGCCAACAACGTCGGCCACCTCGTGTTGACCCATATGTCGGGGCGCTACGAAGACGAGGAGATCCTCGCCGAGGCGGCAAGGATCTTCCCGAACACCCGGATCGCCGCAGATTTCGACCACATCGTCGTCTGATCAACGCGCCCTGACACCGATCCATCCACCGCAGCGCTTGCCAGCCCGGATGCGAGCGGGTAGAAGGCTGCCACGCCTGAGCCGCGATTGGCGCGATGCGCTTCCCGGCCACAGTCGAACAAATCAGGCAGGCCTTTGAATTTGTTCGGCTATTCCGTTGGGGAATGGTGTAACGGTAGCACAACAGACTCTGACTCTGTTTGTCTTGGTTCGAATCCAGGTTCCCCAGCCATCTGTCGCGTTATGGCGCAACCTTTTGAAAACGCTGAATGTTTTTAGGCTGGGTGCCCGCTGTACCCCAACGCCGCCCCTAACGCTCGCCCTTAACGGATGTCTGAATTTTTAATGTCCGATGCAGACCGCGATTCCAAACGCCTTGCTGATATCCTGCAAAGTGGAGAGCTACCTGACCTTGCGGAGTTCGCACATCTTTTAGGTTTAGGGGATGAGTATCTGCGACCAAAGAAAGTCCCATCTCGCAAACCCGCGATGCAGACATTGGAGCGGCTTCATGCCGACCTTCACGGGCGCATCTTTAACAACAGGGCCGAGGGGGAAGCCCTGTGGCGAAAGTTGCAGCAGGTTGAGGCTGTCCTGAAAATGCTCGACCAGACCTAAAGCGTCCGGGCATCTGCCGTGTGATCCCAAGGCGCATCCCGAATCCTAGTCGATCTCGACAGATTTATCTCTGCCTTTGCCCTTCAGCGAAAAGCGCCTGACTTTGATCCCGAGGTACGAAATCGCTCGTTCCAAGTCTTCTGGGACGCTTTCGTCAGAGGGAAGCACGAGATACTTGGCCACTTGCTTACTGCCATTCGTTGCGTGGGTTACGAGCTGTCCGAGCGCGGTGTAAAGCATCTGCCGTCCCACGCCGGTCTTTACTTCGTAAACTTCCGAGAGAATTCCGTCTCTCAGAGCTGGCCCCGGTTGTTTGGACAGCGCCCCGCTGGATTTAAGTGGATTCCTGCCGGGTTATGCTGAACGCGGGGCTTTACGGTTTTGTCGTTGCGTCGGGAGGGCGTAGCCCGACCAGAGCGACGACAAAACCGTCGGCGACGGTCATGCGGCCATCACCATAGCTTGCGTGCCGAAGTAAGCCTCGTCGGGCGTGCGCCCGTCAAGGCTCGAGTGAGGGCGTCCCTGATTGTAGAAGGCCAGATACTTGGCAATTGACGCTCGCGCCTCGGACACGCTGTCGTAGGCGCGGAGATATACTTCTTCGTATTTGACCGTGCGCCAGAGCCGCTCGACAAACACGTTGTCGCGCCAGGCGCCCTTGCCGGAGCTATGGCGGAATCTGGGTGATGACGGTGTGAGGAAGGCGGCGTATCGAGGCGGGTGACGAGCCTGCCAGAACCTCTCGAGGAGAGCGATACGCCATGACCGAGACTACCAATGTTCTTGCTTTCCGTCAGCCGTCCGCGGTTGATGATCCACTGACCGATATCGTTCGTGCCGGCGCGCGGGACCTGCTTGCCAGGGCGATCGAGATCGAGGTTGGCGCGTTTCTGGCCAGCACGGCCAATCTGACGCTGCCCGACGGTCGAGCGCGCCTGGTCCGACATGGGCACGGTCCGGTGCGCGAGATTGCGACCGGCATCGGTCCGGTGGAGGTCGCTCGTCCCAAGGTCCGCGACCGCGGAGCGAGCGGGCCAGGCGACCGCCTCCGCTTCAGTTCGGCAATCCTGCCGCTATGGGCGCGGCGGACGAAGAGCCTGGATGCCTTGATCCCGGTCCTCTATTTGCGCGGCATCTCGACCGGCGACTTCCAGGAGGCGCTCTCGGCGCTGCTCGGCAAGGATGCGCCGAACCTGTCGCCTTCGGTGATCGCCGGCCTGAAGGCCGATTGGCAGGTCGAGTACGAACGCTGGCAGAGACGCGATCTGTCGGCGCGTCGCTATGTCTACATCTGGGCCGATGGCGTGTACCTGCAGGCCCGCATGGAAGATCACAGCGAATGCATGCTGGTGCTGATTGGCACCACGCCGGAAGGCAAGAAGGAGCTGATCGGCTTCCAGGTCGGCGTGCGCGAGAGCGCGCAGAGCTGGCGCGAACTCCTGATCGACCTGCGGCAACGCGGGTTACGGATTGCCCCGCAACTCGCCATCGGCGACGGCGCCCTCGGCTTCTGGAAGGCACTGGACGAGAGCTATGGCTGATTTTGGGTGACGCGGCCTGATCAGGCGGCGTGGCTTTCAGTGTTCGGAATGACTTCGATTCCGTCGATGAACTTTACACCGGCGATGACTTTCGGCAACTGGTTCGTGCTCTTCAATCGCCGCCAGGTCTTCGATGCGGCGTCGATGAGCTTGAACACCATCAGCTTCGCAGTTTGTTGCGACAGCGATCCCTTGGTCCGCACCGTTCGGTGGCGCACCGTGGCGAAGACGCTCTCGATCGGGTTCGAGCTGCGTAGGTGGATCCAGTGCTCAGCAGGGAAGTCGAAGAAGGCGAGCAGCGCATGGCGATCCTTGATCAGGCACTCCACCGCACGTCCGTATTTGACGTGGTATTTCTCGACGAAGACGTCGATCGCGGTTTCAGCTTCGGCCCGGTGTGGGGCCAGATAGATGTTCCGCAGGTCGTTCTTCATGGGGCCCTGCACGGATTTGGCGACCTTGTCGAGTACGTTGCTCACTTTATGGCACCAGCATCGTTGGTGCCGCGTGCCGGGAAAGGCCTCGTCCAGTGCCTTCCAGAAGCCGAGGGCGCCGTCGCCGATGGCGAGTTGCGGGGCAATCCGTAACCCGCGTTGCCGCAGGTCGATCAGGAGTTCGCGCCAGCTCTGCGCGCTCTCGCGCACGCCGACCTGGAAGCCGATCAGCTCCTTCTTGCCTTCCGGCGTGGTGCCAATCAGCACCAGCATGCATTCGCTGTGATCTTCCATGCGGGCCTGCAGGTACACGCCATCGGCCCAGATGTAGACATAGCGACGCGCCGACAGATCGCGTCTCTGCCAGCGTTCGTACTCGACCTGCCAATCGGCCTTCAGGCCGGCGATCACCGAAGGCGACAGGTTCGGCGCATCCTTGCCGAGCAGCGCCGAGAGCGCCTCCTGGAAGTCGCCGGTCGAGATGCCGCGCAAATAGAGGACCGGGATCAAGGCATCCAGGCTCTTCGTCCGCCGCGCCCATAGCGGCAGGATTGCCGAACTGAAGCGGAGGCGGTCGCCTGGCCCGCTCGCTCCGCGGTCGCGGACCTTGGGACGAGCGACCTCCACCGGACCGATGCCGGTCGCAATCTCGCGCACCGGACCGTGCCCATGTCGGACCAGGCGCGCTCGACCGTCGGGCAGCGTCAGATTGGCCGTGCTGGCCAGAAACGCGCCAACCTCGATCTCGATCGCCCTGGCAAGCAGGTCCCGCGCGCCGGCACGAACGATATCGGTCAGTGGATCATCAACCGCGGACGGCTGACGGAAAGCAAGAACATTGGTAGTCTCGGTCATGGCGTATCGCTCTCCTCGAGAGGTTCTGGCAGGCTCGTCACCCGCCTCGATACGCCGCCTTCCTCACACCGTCATCACCCAGATTCCGCCATAGCTCACTGGACGAGGCCTTTCCCGGCACGCGGCACCAACGATGCTGGTGCCATAAAGTGAGCAACGTACTCGACAAGGTCGCCAAATCCGTGCAGGGCCCCATGAAGAACGACCTGCGGAACATCTATCTGGCCCCACACCGGGCCGAAGCTGAAACCGCGATCGACGTCTTCGTCGAGAAATACCACGTCAAATACGGACGTGCGGTGGAGTGCCTGATCAAGGATCGCCATGCGCTGCTCGCCTTCTTCGACTTCCCTGCTGAGCACTGGATCCACCTACGCAGCTCGAACCCGATCGAGAGCGTCTTCGCCACGGTGCGCCACCGAACGGTGCGGACCAAGGGATCGCTGTCGCAACAAACTGCGAAGCTGATGGTGTTCAAGCTCATCGACGCCGCATCGAAGACCTGGCGGCGATTGAAGAGCACGAACCAGTTGCCGAAAGTCATCGCCGGTGTAAAGTTCATCGACGGAATCGAAGTCATTCCGAACACTGAAAGCCACGCCGCCTGATCAGGCCGCGTCACCCAAAATCAGCCATAGCTCCCCTTGCCGTCCATGCTGATGGCGATCTTCGCGTCCAGCAGCACATCGGTGAACTCGAGGCTGGTGAACTGGCTGCCCTGATCCGTGTTGAAAATCTCGGGCCTGCCGTGCTTCGCCAACGCCTCCTGGACCGCTTCGACGCAGAAGGCCGCCTCCATTGTGATCGAGACGCGATGGGCCAGGACCCGTCGGCTGAACACATCGACGACCGCCGCGAGATAGACGAAGCCACGCCGCATCGGAATGTAGGTGATGTCCATTGCCCACGCATGGTCGGGCCGCTCGATCTTCAATCCGCGCAACAGGTACGGGTAGATCTTGTGACCCGGAGCCGGCTTGCTCGTGTTCGGGCGACGATAGACCGCCTCGATCCCCATGCGCTTCATCAGCGTCGCGATGTGGCGGCGACCGGCGTATACGCCCTCCCGCCGCAGCAACGATCGCAGCATACGCGCTCCCGCGAAGGGATAAGAGCTGGCCCCGCAAATTCGGACAGTAGCTTGAGTGGATTTTCTGCCTGACAGCGGCGAGGATTCTTGCTGCGAATCAGGAGCGAAGATGACGAAGAAGAGCCGCCGGACGCATTCTCCGGCATTCAAGGCGAAGGTTGCTTTGGCTGCGGTCAAAGGCGACAAGACACTGGCGGAGCTGGCGCAACTGTTTGATGTTCATCCGAACCAGATCACGATCTGGAAAAACCAGCTCCTGGAAGGCGCCGCCGGCGTGTTTGGGCATGACAAGACATCGGCCGAGACGCCGGTCGATTTGAAGGCGTTACATGCCAAGATCGGCGAGCTGGCGTTGGAAAACGATTTTTTGTCCGGCGCGCTCACCAAGGCGGGCCTGCTGAGCGCAAAGCGATGATCGACCGCGATCATGATCTTTCTATCGTGCGCCAGGCGAAGGTCCTGAAGCTGGCTCGCAGCACGGTCTACTATGAACCTCGGCCAGTTTCGGCCGAGGACCTTGCCTTGATGCGTCGGCTCGATGAGCTGCATCTCGATTATCCCTTCGCGGGAGCGCGTATGCTGCGATCGTTGCTGCGGCGGGAGGGCGTATACGCCGGTCGCCGCCACATCGCGACGCTGATGAAGCGCATGGGGATCGAGGCGGTCTATCGTCGCCCGAACACGAGCAAGCCGGCTCCGGGTCACAAGATCTACCCGTACCTGTTGCGCGGATTGAAGATCGAGCGGCCCGACCATGCGTGGGCAATGGACATCACCTACATTCCGATGCGGCGTGGCTTCGTCTATCTCGCGGCGGTCGTCGATGTGTTCAGCCGACGGGTCCTGGCCCATCGCGTCTCGATCACAATGGAGGCGGCCTTCTGCGTCGAAGCGGTCCAGGAGGCGTTGGCGAAGCACGGCAGGCCCGAGATTTTCAACACGGATCAGGGCAGCCAGTTCACCAGCCTCGAGTTCACCGATGTGCTGCTGGACGCGAAGATCGCCATCAGCATGGACGGCAAGGGCGCCTGGCGCGACAACGTGTTTGTCGAGCGGCTCTGGCGCACGGTCAAATACGAAGAAGTATATCTCCGCGCCTACGACAGCGTGTCCGAGGCGCGAGCGTCAATTGCCAAGTATCTGGCCTTCTACAATCAGGGACGCCCTCACTCGAGCCTTGACGGGCGCACGCCCGACGAGGCTTACTTCGGCACGCAAGCTATGGTGATGGCCGCATGACCGTCGCCGACGGTTTTGTCGTCGCTCTGGTCGGGCTACGCCCTCCCGACGCAACGACAAAACCGTAAAGCCCCGCGTTCAGCATAACCCGGCAGGAATCCACTTAAATCCAGCGGGGCGCTGTCCAAACAACCGGGGCCAGCTCTCTACCTCCATCATATAAGGCGCTCGTCCGGAAGAACTTAGAGCAGCATTCATCAGATTCTGACGCATTCACGCGTCGCTTTGATGTGTTTAAAGTTAGCGAGAAAGGATCAGGAGTGTGGGCAATCAGGCAGGGGTCTCCTCCCTTGCCTTGATCTAGGGGAGCACTCGATCCTCTTAGGACGGTAACTTCACTGACTCCACGCAAGCCGACTTCAATCGCTTCAATTGAGCGTTTGAGTATAGCCCAAAGGTGATGCCGACTTCGCTTTCGTGACCCATGATGTCCGCCACGACGTTCTCCCGCTGTCCTGCATCTTCCGCCTTGGTCGCAAACCATCGTCTGAAGCTATGGAAGTTTACCTTCGATCGCCGTGCGCCGGGCCTCTTGTCGTCAACGCCAAGTTTCTTGCGGTAGTAGGTGAACCGCTTAGAGAGCGCCATGGTTCGGTTGCCATCCCAGCCGGTGTCCGGAAAATCCGGGAACAGAAATGACGTGGCATCACGCTTACCGATGAGGCGCGCAATCGTGGGGCGCAGCGCGGAATGAATCGGAATGGTGCGAACACCAGCCGCAGATTTACTTCGAGTGACGCTAAACGTGTTGTCGCGGCAGTCACCGACGCGAAGCTGTCCGATCTCATCGAGGCGCATTCCCGAAAGGGCCGAAATCCTCATGGTGTTGGCCATGTCGGTGTCTGCCGGGCCGGCAAGAAGGATGCGAACCTCATCATCCGTGAACGGCCGTTCGGGGCCCATTGGACCGTCCGGCGCTATCCTGTGTGCCTTGACCTTGGGGAGCGACTTGCGCATCCACGGATTCGACTTCACGCCGAAGCTCTTCTCCAGCCAAGTCCAGTATTGCCGTAAGGCGGATAGCTTCTTATTGGCCGTCTTGAAGTGCACGCCAGCCTTGACGAAGGCCTCATCACGGAAATCGGCGGCAACCCGATCGGTCGTGGTCTCGATGAAAAAAGCTTGGCTGGCCTTCGTGCACCAGTCCTTGAACTGCGCTAGTGCCGTGCGGGCGTCGGCCTTGGTGCGCTCGCTATAAGTCGAAGCCGCTAGCCACCGTTCAATGTAGAGGTCGGCGGGCGTGACCTTTGCGGACGCCAGTTGAACGAACTCGGTGGCTTGCTTAGTCGCTGTCCGGGGTTCTTCAAAGGGGTGGTAGTCGTCCCGGGAGCCGCCGGCTGCGAGGTCGATCTCCTCGGCCCGGTCCGTTATTTGATACATGAGGTCGTTGCGCCGCGCGGCATCTGCTCGGACGAACTCCTCCCGGAGAGCCATGGCTTCCAAGAGCAGCGGGTCCTGATCCTCGGGCCCGGGTGTCCGGTGTTTGGCAATCTCGGACTTCAAATCCGCAACGGCGTTCCAGCGGGCAATGCGGGCCACCCGGAGGTCGGTGGTCTCCAGGGACTTCAGAAGCCGCTTCTTACCAATGGCCCGCCGTAGCGTCCTGGGGACCTCAGCGACCGCGTACCAAGTCGTCCCTTCGCCCCGGGGTTGGGTTAGATAGCGCCGGTCGCCGCCACCTTTTTCCGCTCTCAGAATAACGTTCACTTGGCCTGCCCCTAACGGTGCCCCCAACGGGTCGCCCCTAACGCAGGGATAGATATAGGCCTATTTTCGCAGTATTTCCAGTGTTCTGGACCTATTGGCGTAGGGTCCAGGTTCCCCAGCCATTTCCGGGCGGTCTCCCCACGATGCGGTTCCAAAGCGCTTTGGCGTGCATCGCCGCTTCAGCACACGCGGCGGTTTGCCTCACCCGACATTCGCATTCCCAAGTCGGATCGACGCGCGCCCGATCGTCCTTGGGCTGCACAACCCCAAGGAGATCCGCAAATGCCCTATGTCGATGGTTTCGTTCTCGCCGTGCCGAAGGACAACCTCGAGGCCTACAAGGCGATGGCGACGACCGCCTGCGCCATCTGGATGGAGCACGGCGCGCTCGACTATGTCGAATGCATCGGTGACGACGTTCCCTATGGAGAGCTCACCTCGTTTCCGCGCGCTGTGATCGCGAAGGAGGACGAGGTCGTGGTGTTCGCCTGGATCGTCTACCGGGACCGGGAGAGCCGCGATGCCATCAACAAGAAGGTGATGGCGGATCCCCGGCTGAAAATGGAGGGCATGCCGTTCGACGGCAAGCGCATGATCTATGGCGGCTTCACGACGCTGCTCCGGGCGAGCGACGTCGTGAGCTGACAGATACTGTCGGCAACAAACGAGGCGGCCTGAGCGCGGATGGAGCGCGAGAGAAATCCGGTGCGCATCTCGATGTCGGCTGATCGGCTTCGCTCGAGCAGCCATGACAGGTGTCGGGTCATGGTGTTACGCTCCTACGACTTCCAAGACGGGATTGGATCGTGTTCTCGGATTCACTCGGCTTCGATGTCGGGGTCGCCAGACTTTTGAGACAGGATGACGACGGCGAAGCCGTTGCCTATCTGGAAGAGTTCATCGCGAAAGGTTCTGTCATGGCCATGATCGAGATGGCCGAGTATCTGAATGACACGGGTGATCGGTCCGCGAGCCTGGCGTGGATGGAGCGAGCGGAGGCATCGATCGCCGTCGACGATTGCGAGTCGTGGCTTTATCTCGCCGGCGCTTTGCGACGGGGGCTCGGGACCGGAACGGCCCAGGAGCGCTACTTCCGAGCCTTCGGACTGAGAGAGCGGGTTGCGGAGGCCGGCCATCTGGCGACCATTCGAGAGATGATCGTCAACTATTTTGAAGGTCTCAATGGTGCGCCGAAGGACACTGACCGCACGATTTACTGGCTCAGAAAGGCAGCGGCGCTTGGCGACGAGGAGGCGAAACAAATCTTGCGCGAGGAAGGTCTGTCATAGCTCCGGCTGCAGCAGCTACCGCCGCCGGGCAGCTTGCGGCGTCGCCGTCACCGCTACTTGATCTTGTCGTAGGCCGCCGCGAAATCGCCGAGCGGCATCGGGATCGCGATGGTCTCCTTGGCCATGTTCTGGAAGGAGACCTTGAGCTGCTTGCCTGTCCGCAAGGCGGCGAGCAGGTCCGGCGCGATCGGGGTCGAGGCGTAGCAGCCGCGGTTCTCGCAGGTCTGGATCTGGAGATCGACCGTCTTGCCCTCGTCGACCTGGAGCTTGGCACCGATGGGAAGGTTGAGGCCAAGCGGCAATTGCAGCAGCGCCACCGGCGTGCGGGTGTCGGGCGCGATGCGGATGTTGATGAGGAGGACGGTCTGGCCGGTCTTGGTCAGCACTGCGTTCTGCTCCATCGCGCATTCGAGCGGCGCATCACGGCCGGCGCTGCTGCAGCGGACGATCCAGCCGGACTGCCCAGGAGTGCCGTCCGCCTGTGATTGCGTCGGGGCAGGCGCAGGCTGTGTGGCCGGGGCAGGGGGCGCGGCGTTCCTCTTGGCGCCCTGCTGGGCATGCGCGGCGCCAACTGACAACAAGACAGCTGCGGCAAGGGCGACAAGTCTGGATTGCATGAGCATGGCGAAACTGCGCTGGCGTGAAACGGGCGCCTCGCTGTAGCGTCGCGGAAGCCGCAGCGCAAGCTTACTCGGCGGCTTCCTTGACGCTGCCGTGCTCGGGGGCCTCGTCGCCTTCGCCGTCGCCCGAACGGCCCCAGGTGGCGAACCAATTGTTGAGCTTGTCGAGATAGAGATACACCACCGGCGTGGTGAACAGCGTCAGCGCCTGGCTGACGATCAGGCCGCCGACCATGGCGTAGCCGAGCGGCTGACGGATCTCGGCGCCGGTGCCGTGACCAAGCATCAAGGGCACGCCGCCCAGAAGCGCGGCCATCGTCGTCATCATGATCGGGCGGAAACGCAACAACGCGGCCTGGCGGATCGATTCCTCCGGCGTCTTGTGCTCGTCGCGCTCGGCGGCGATCGCGAAATCGACCATCATGATGCCGTTCTTCTTCACGATGCCGATCAGCAGGATGATGCCGATCAGCGCGATCAGGCTGAAGTCGAAACCCGCCGCCATCAGGATTGCGAGCGCGCCGACGCCGGCCGAGGGCAGCGTCGACAGGATCGTGATCGGGTGGATGTAGCTCTCGTAGAGAATGCCGAGGATCAGGTAGACCACGACGAGGGCGGCGAGGATCAAGAGCGGCACGGTGCCGAGCGACTGCTGGAACGCCTGCGCGGTGCCCTGGAAGCTGGAGTTCAGCGTCGGCGGTGCGCCGAGATCGGCCATTGCCCGCTGCACCGCCTCCGTGGCCTGGCCGAGCGCCACGCCTTGCGCGAGGTTGAAGCTGATCGTGATCGATGGGAACTGGCCTTGATGGCTGATCGAGAGCGGGCGGACCGGGTCGGTGGTCCAGGTTGCGAAGGTCGACAGCGGCACCTGGTCGCCGGTCAACGGCGATTTCAGATAGAGCTTGTTCAGGCTGTCGAGATTGCCCTGCATCTCCGGCAGGATCTCGAGAATGACCTTGTAGGTGTTGAGCTGGGTGAAATACTGCGTGACCTGCCGCTGTCCGAAGGCGTCATAGAGCGTGTCGTCGATCAGCTGCGGCTGGATGCCGTAGCGGGCGGCGGTGTCGCGGTTGATCTTGAGCTGCACCGTTGTGCCCTGCGTCTGCTGGTCGGTCGCGACGTCGCGCAGCTCCGGCAGGGTCTGCATTTTGGCGAGGATCTTGGGCGCCCATTCGTTGAGCTCGTCAAGATTGGCATCCTGCAGCGTGAATTCGAACTGCGTGCGCGTCGGCCGGCCGCCGAGCCGCACGTCCTGGGCCGCCTGCATGTAAAGCCGGGCGCCTTCGACCTTGTCGAACTGCGGACGCAGCCGCGCGATGATCTGCTGAGCGGAGGCCTCGCGCTGATCGCGAGGTTTCAGCGTGATGAACAGGTTGCCGTTGTTGCCGGCGCGGCCGCTGCCGCCGATCGACATGGCAACGCTGGCAACGTCGGGATCGGCCATGATGATCTTGCCGAGCTCCTCCTGGCGCCGGGTCATCTCCTTGAACGAAATGTCCTGCGAGGCTTCCGAGGTGGCGGTGATCAGGCCGACGTCCTGCTGCGGGAAGAAGCCCTTCGGGATCAGGACGAACAGGTAGATCGACAGTCCGAGCGTGACGAAGAAAATCGCAAGCGTGGTGCGCCGCCAGGCGAGGGCGTGATCGAGCACATATTCGTAGCCGCGCAGCATCGCGTCGAAGGCGCGCTCGCTCCATTGATAGAAGCGGCCGTGCTGCACCTCGCCATGGGCGCGCAGGAAGCGCGAGGCCATCATCGGCGTCAGCGTCAGCGACACGAACATCGAAACGAAGATGGTCATCGCCAGCACCACGGCGAATTCGCGGAACAGGCGCCCGATGATGCCGCCCATCAGGAGCAGCGGGATCAGCACCGCGACTAGCGAGATGCTGATCGAGACGATGGTGAAGCCGATTTCCTTGGAGCCCCTGAAGGCGGCCTCCATCGGCGAGTCGCCTTCCTCGATGTAGCGGGTGATGTTCTCGAGCATCACGATGGCGTCGTCGACCACGAAACCGACCGCAATGGTGAGTGCCATCAGCGACAGATTGTCGAGCGAATAGCCGACCGGCCACATCAGGGCGCACGCGCCCAGCAGCGCCAGCGGAACCGTGACGGTAGGAATGACCGTCGCCCAGAAGCTGCGCAGGAAAATGAAGATCACCATGACCACGAGCGCGATGGTCAGCAGCAGCGTGAATTGGACGTCCTCGACCGCGGCGCGGATGGTGGTGGTTCTGTCGCTGATGAGCTCGATCTTGATCGCGGGCGGGATCGCTGCAACGAGGCGCGGCAGGGTCGCCTTGATCCGGTCCACGGTCTCGATGACGTTGGCGCCGGGCTGCTTGAAGATCACCAGGAAGACGCCGCGTTTGCCGTTGGCCCAGGCCGCCTGCTTGGCGTCTTCAGCGCCGCTGACCGCTCGGCCGATGTCGCGAATCCGCAACGGGCCGCCGTTGCGATAGGCGATGATGACGTCATTCCAGTCCTTCGACTGGGTGAGCTGGTCGTTGGCGTAGATCGTGTAGGCGCGTTTTTCGCCGTCGATGTTGCCCTTGGGGCTGTCGACCGTGGTGATCGCGATCTGGCTGCGCACGTCCTCCAGCGACAGGCCCTTGGCGACGAGCTTCGCCGGGTCGACCTGGATGCGGATCGAGGGTTTCTGCTGGCCGCCGATGAAGACCTGGGCGACGCCCGAGAGCTGGCTGATCTGCTGAGCAAGCTGGGCGTCGACCGCGTCGCTGACGCTGGTCAGCGGCAGCGTCTCTGATGTCGCCGACAATAGCAGGATCGGCGCGTCGGCCGGGTTGACCTTGCGGTAGGTCGGTGGCGAGGGCAGGTTCTTGGGCAACTGGCCGCTGGCAGCGTTGATGGCGCCCTGGACGTCATTCGCCGCGCCATCGATGTTGCGGTTGAGGTCGAACTGGATGGTGATCGATGCCGTGCCCAGATAGCTCGTCGAGGTCATCTGAGCGATGCCGGGGATCTGGGCGAACTGCCGCTCCAGCGGCTGCGCCACCGAGGAGGCCATCGTCTCGGGGCTGCCGCCGGGCAGGTTGGCGGTGATCTGGATGGTCGGAAAGTCCACCTGCGGCAGCGGCGCGACCGGAAGCAGCGGATAGGCGACGAGACCGACGAAGAGGATCCCCGCCATCAGCAGCGAGGTGCCGATGGGATAACGGATGAAAGGTGCCGAAATCCCGCCTTCGGTCATTCCTGTCGTACCTTGCTCTGGGCCGGATCGGAGCTTGCCACTGCCGTCGACACGAGGCTTCCGGGCTGGACCTTGAACTGGCCGCCGACGATCACCTGCTGGCCCGGGCTCAAGCCTTCCTCGATGACCGAACGTCCATCGATGCCATAGCTGACCTTGACCTTGTGAACCTCGGCCTTGTTGTCCTGATTGACCGTATAGGCGTAGAGGCCGTTGGTGGAATGCTGGACCGCGTCATCAGGAACAACGGTCGCATCCTTGAGCGTCCGCACCAGGAGCCGCGTCGAAACCGACTGGCCCGGCCACAGCGCGTGGTCCTTGTTGTCGAACACCGCCTTGAGACGGATCGTTCCACTGGTCGTGTCGACCTGGTTGTTGATGACCGCGAGCTTGCCCTCGGCCAGCGTCTTCTTGCCGTCGGTCGTGAAGGCGATCACCTTCAGCGCGCCGGCCTTCTGGCCTTCGGTGATATAGGGGAGCTGGTCTTCCGGAGCGGTGAAGATCACGGCGATCGGTTCGACCTGCGAGATCGTGACGATGCCCGTCTGGGTCGAGGCGTTCACGATGTTGCCGATATCGACCTGGCGGAGCCCTGCGACACCGGTGATCGGTGCCTTGATCTGCGTGTAGTCGAGCTGGGTCTGGGTGTTGGCGATCGCGGCCTCGTCGGCGGCGATCTGGGCGGTGAGTTGGGCGACGGTGGAGCGCTGGGTATCCACCCGCTGTGTTGTTGCGAATTCGCCGAGCTTCACGGCGCGCTGGAGCTCTAGATTGGCGTTGGCGAGGTTTGCCTCGTCCTGCGCCTTCTTGGCCTTGGCCTGGTCAAGCGCGGCTTGATAGGGCCGGGGATCGATCGAGACCAGAAGGTCGCCCTGCTGGACGATCTGGCCCTCTTTGAACTCGAGCCTGATGATCTGGCCGTCGACCCGGCTGCGGACCTGGACGGTGTTGAAGCCCTGAACCGTGCCGAGACCGGTCAGGTAGACCGGGAAGTCGGTCTTCTGGACCGGCGCGACGCTGACGGGAATAGCGGACGGGCGGGGCGACGCCTTCTGGGCTGTCTGGGTCTGTCCGGCCGAGCCGAACCCCTGCCATCCATAGTAACCTGCGGAGGCCACGGCCGCGATGATCAAAATCCAGAGGATCGGCCGGGACTTTTTCATATCGTCTCGTGTCGGCTCTTGTGCCCTACGCTTATGAATTATGGGGCCAATCATACGGTTCCAGCGCGCTTGTATAATACACGCCAAGTTCCAGTGTAAACAGCACTATCGGTGCGGAAACCTAAACAATTGGAAAGCTTTGCACCCCCTAGGCAGTGCTCTGGCGCCGCGCTGTGCAGAGCTGCATTTTTCCGGGCGCGACCGATCGGCGTGCCCCCCTCTTGCGCAGCTCCGATAGCGGTGCGCTCAGGCCGAATGGCGCCGCGCTGAGTCCTGGTTCGGATCAGTCACGAGAACGGTTCTAAATCGCGCGGAGGCCGTTTCGGTTGTCAGGGATTTCGGCATCGTTCATATCGGCGCCGCCATGAATGGAGCGCAGGATGGACGAGCTGAACGGCAAGCTGATCGCGTGTCAGATTTTGATCACGGGATTGATCGCGCGTGTCGCCAACGAGCAGCGCGATCCCTTGCGCTTCCTCACCGACTTTCGCGACGAGATCAAAGCCGTCGTGAACGGCGTCAACATCGCCGGCATGGACAGTACCGATCGCGTGCGCGCCGTCGCGCAGAAGACGGTCGACGAATTGTTCTCGCTGATGAAGCCGCCGAGCAGCGACTGAGAGCGAACGTCTTTCTGCGTTGTCCTTAGAACGAGTCCAATCTCGTTTTAGAACGATTTCAAACTGCAGTTTAGAATCGCTTTGATCTGGATTGATTCAAGGGTTCTCGCGAGCGGCTCGCATTGACCCGCTATTTTGTGGCCGATACCAACAGCCATCGTTCGTCGAAGTGAATGAGCGAACAGGAAGATGGGGCGTTTGGTAATGGGGCAGGTGGTCGCACCGAAGTCGTTGCGTTCGGTCGCAGCATTAGATTCGTTGGATGAGAGGTTCGCGGGCGTTTCCGGCAAAAAGGCTTCGGCGGTTGCAAGCTTGATCGCGGTGGCGTCGGTGTCGGGCGGCGCGCAAGCGCAGCAGTCGAACCTGCCGCCGGTGACGGTCGATGCGCCGGTCGAGCGTCCGCGTCCGACTGCCTCGAAGCCCTCGCCCGAGCAGGTCCGCGCCCGCAACGCGCTTCGCCGCGCCGCGCAGCGGCAGCAGGCGCAGCAGACGGCTCCCGTCACACCGTCAGGCCCCGCCGACGCCAATCCCTATGCCGATCCCGCGGCGCCCTACAAGGTCGATCACGTGCAGGCCTCGGGCAAGTTTCCCGAGAAGATGCTGAACACGCCCAAGAGCATTACCGTGCTCAGCAAGGAAGTGCTCGAGGACAAGAACGCGACGACGCTGAAGGAGATCGGACGCTCGACCGCGGGCGTGACGCTCGGGTCGGGCGAGGGCGGCAACGCTTTCGGCGATCGCTTCTTCATTCGCGGCTTCGATGCACGCAACGACGTCTTCATCGACGGCATCCGCGATCCCGCCGTTTCCATCCGCGAGAACTTCTTCACCGAGCAGATCGAGATTCTGCGCGGACCGGCATCCTCCTATGCCGGTCGCGGCACCGCCGGCGGCGCCATCAACATCGTCACCAAGCAGGCAGGCGACGTCAACTTCAAGCGGATGGATAGCGAGTTCGGAACCGACATGACCAAGCGCGTCACGCTCGACGTGAACCAGGTCATCGATCCGACCTTCTCGGTGCGCACCGGCGGCCTGTTCCAGGACGCCAACGTCGCCGGGCGCAACTACGTCACCGACAATCGCTGGGGCAGCTTCATCTCGACCAAGTACACCCCGACCAACGACATCAAGATCACGACGAACTACGTCCATACCGATCTCAGCGGCTATCCCGATTTCGGCGTGCCCTACTACAAGCAGGGTAATGTGCCGGTGACCTCGGCGGGCATTCCGCGTGAGAACTGGTACGGCTTCCTCAACCGCGACTTCCAGACCGCGCGGCAGGATTTCGGCACCGGCTCCATCGAGTACAAGGTCAACGAGGCCATCACCCTGACCAGCAAGGTGCGCGGCGAGCACTCGCTGCTCAACTACATCGGCACGCTGCCGCAGAACCCGAACACGACCAGCTCCAATCCGCTGCTCTGGACCACGACGGCGAGCGCGCAGAGCCGCTACCAGAACGTGGACGTATGGGCCAACCAGAACGAGGCCACGTTCAAGCTCGACACTGGCGGGGTCAAGCACACTGCGGTGTTCGGCGTCGAATATTCGAACGAGAACATCTCGATCGACCGCTACGCCGGTCTGGCGTCAGAACTGTCCGGCTCTGCTTTCACGAGCAACGGTGCCGTCCAGAACGTCAATCTCTACTCCCCGCAATACACCAATATTCCCTTCGGTACGCCGTCTCTGCTTGGAAATCCGACCCGCTATGGCGTCAACACCAGCAGCGTGTACGTCATGGACACCGCGAACTGGCAGGACACCATCATCGTCAACGGCGGCGTGCGCTACGACGGCTACAGCCAGAGTGCCTCGAATAATAGCCCGAACTATGTGAAGCAGAACTCCGATCTCGTGAACTACAACGTCGGTGTGGTCTACAAGCCGATGTCGATCGGCAGCGTCTATGCAGCCTATGCGACGTCGGCCAATCCGTTCGGTTCGGAGCTGGACGCGACCGGCACCGAATACGGCGGCGTTCCCCCCAACTCGACCATCCTGCTCGGGCCCGAGCGCAACAAGGCGATCGAGCTCGGCACCAAATGGGAGCTCGCCGATCGCCACTTGCTGGTGACCGGTGCGCTGTTCCAGACCACCAAGGACAACGCGCGCGAGACCGTCAACAACCTGCTCACATCGGGTGCTGCCTACAGGATCCAAGGCATCGACATCGAAGCCGAGGGTAAGATCACCGATCGATGGAGCATCTTCGGCGGCCTGGTGCTGATGCAGTCGAAGGTCACGCAGAGCGGCGTTGCTTCGAATATCGGGCTGCAGCTCGCGAACATCGCTCACCAGTCGTTCAGCATGCTGACCAAGTACAAGTTCGACGGCGGGTGGGAGCTCGGCGGGCAGGCGGTGTACCGTTCGAAGGTCTATGGCGGCACGTTCGCGGCCAACACCAACGAGCTGCCGAGCTATTGGCGTTTCGATGCGTTCGTCGAGAAGAAGATCGACCAGAACTGGACCATGAAGCTCTACGCGCAGAACCTGACCAACAAGCTCTATTACGACTCGTTCTATCGCAGCAACGTTCCGTTCGTGGCCGTCGCGCCGGGGCGGGCATTCTACGTCGTGACGACAGCGAAGTTCTGATCATGTTGACCTGCCTGCCTGGCGTTCTCAGCAAGGATGATGTGGCGGATTTCCGCCGCATCATGGACGCCAGCGACTGGGAGGACGGTCGCTCCACCGCCGGCGCGCAGTCGGCGATGGTCAAGCGCAACGAGCAATTGCCTGCGGATAGCGAGGTCGCGCGCAAGCTCGGCAACCGCATCATCTCGGCGCTGACCTCGAACCCGCGCTTCATTGCGGCGGCGATCCCGCTGCAGATCTTCCCGCCGCTGTTCAACCGCTATGCGGCCGATAGCGGCCATCATTTCGGCCTGCACGTCGACAATGCGATCCGCGGCGATCGCCTGACCGGTCTTCGCATCCGCACAGACCTGTCGGTTACGCTGTTCCTCGCCGAGCCGGAAGATTATGACGGTGGCGAACTTGTGATCGAGGACACCTATGGTTCGCACCAGGTCAAGTTGCCAGCCGGGGACTGCGTGCTCTATCCCTCGACCAGCCTCCATCTGGTCACCCCCGTGACCAGGGGAACGCGGGTTGCGTCTTTCTTCTGGCTTCAGAGCATGATACGGGACGATCAAGCTCGGAGCATGATCTTTGACCTCGACACCGCGATACAGGCGCTGGTGGAACGGCTCGGGCGTGACGATCCCGAAACGGTCAAATTGACGGGTATCTATCACAACCTCATTCGCTACTGGGCCGAAGTATGAAGACCATGTCCTTCCAAGCAAGCCTTGCCGCAGCTTTGATGCTGGCGGCCGCCTGGCTCGCATCCCCCGTTTCTGCCCAGACACAAAGCCCCCCGGCACCGGCGCAATCGGTGGCTCAACCGGCCCCGGCCGGCCCGACCCCGATGGCGCCAGGAGCCTCCGCGCCCACAATCCAGGCGCCTTCGGCTTCGACGCCAGCCGCTCCCCCGGCGCCTCCCGCAGCCACCGTTTCGACGACCGCAAAGCCCGATGCCGCCGCCGTTGCGCCGGCCATGAAGGAATTGTCGCCCTGGGTGATGTTCATGTCGGCGGACGTCATCGTGAAGGCGGTGATGATCGGGCTCGCCTTCGCCTCGCTGATGACTTGGACAGTCTTCATTGCCAAGTCGATCGAGCTCTCGGTCGCATCTACAAAGCTCCGGTCGGCGCTGAAGAAGATTGCGGAGGCGCGCTCGCTCGCCGAAGCGCAGATGGCCCTCGGCACCAAGCAGGGCATCCTGCCGTCCTTCCTGGCGGCAGCGCTGCGTGAGGCGCGGATGTCGGCCGGCTTGTCCAGCGATGCCGGCATCAAGGAGCGCGCGGCCTCCAGCTTTTCCGAGATCGTGCGCGCGGAACAGCGGCGCATCCGGATCGGCATGGGCGTGCTCGCGACCATCGGCTCGACCTCGCCCTTCGTGGGCCTATTCGGCACGGTCTGGGGCATCATGAACAGCTTCATCGGAATCTCGAAGTCGCAGACCACGAATCTCGCCGTGGTCGCGCCCGGCATTGCCGAAGCGCTGCTCGCCACTGCGATCGGCCTCGTCGCCGCCATTCCCGCCGTCATCATCTACAACCATTTTTCGCGCGTGACGAAGGGCTATCTCGAACTCGTCAGCCGCGCCTCAGGCGCGGCGGGACGGCTGCTCTCGCGCGATCTCGACCGCAGCCACGGCAGCGTGCATTCGCGCGCAGCGGAGTGAACCATGGGTGTTTCGCTCGCAGACAACGACGGCGAAGACGACGATTTCTCGGAAACGCATGACATCAACGTCACGCCGTTCATCGACGTCATCCTGGTGCTGCTGATCATCTTCATGGTCGCAGCGCCGCTCTCCACGGTCGACTTGCCGATCGATCTGCCGACGTCGAGCGCGACGCCGCAGAAAAAGCCGGACAAGCCGACCTATCTGAGCATCAAGCCCGATCTGACGCTCGCGATCGGAGAGAACCCGGTTCACCGGGTAGAGTTGATCGGGACCCTCGACGGCCTGTCCGACATGAGCAAGGATAAGTATGTGTTCCTGCGCGCCGATCGTTCGGTGCCGTATGGCGAATTGATGGGAGTTATGGAGCTCTTGCGCTCAGGCGGCTATACGCGGGTGAAACTGGTCGCGCTGGAAGGCGCGCCTGGGGCGCCTGCGCCAGGCACCGCTCAGCCTTAAAGGCCTGCCATGTCGGACGAACTCAGACCATCCCGGAGGCTCTGGATCTTGGCGGCAGTGGCGGCGCTCGCGCTCCATCTGGGTGGTGCTGCGCTCGCGCTGGCCCATTTGCGCACCGACGATGACGGCGACGGCCTTGGTGCCAACGGTGCAGAGTTCGCCGTCGAGATGGCATCGCCCAAGGCGCCCGAGACCGATCTGCCGCCCGGACCCGACAGCGAAGCGATGCAGGAACAGCAGGCGCTCCCCGAGCAGAAGGCCGAGACCAAGGAGACGGAGCTTCCAAAGGATCAGTCGCAGGAGGTCGAGGATCCCGACCGCGTCGTGACCGAGAACAACGCGAAGAAATCGACAGAGGACGATCCGAAGATTCAGGCGGTCGAGACTCCGGCCGCCGAAGCCTCGCCGAAATCGGTTGCGACCGCGCGGCAGACGCTCGAGGAGGATGCCCGCGAGGCCGAGAGGGCGATGGCGCCCGTCATCGGTATCGGCAAGGACATCCTGAAGCTGACGGCCGATTGGAACCGCAAGATCAGCGCGCATCTGGCGCTGCACAAGGTCAATCCGGACGGCAAAGTGCCCCATAACCAGAAGGTCAAGGTGAGCTTCGCCATCAACCGGAAGGGCAACGTGCTGTCGGTGGATGTCGTGGAGTCGTCGGGGGACGCAGCCTACGATGCGGCGGCGGTGTCGATCGTCCGCAAGTCCGATCCCATCCCGCAGCCGCCCGCCGGACTGACCGAAGACCGGTTCGAACGTACGGTCGACATCATCTTCACTCCGCCGGACGCGAAGAAGAAAAAGACGGCTCAGCGCCAGTAGAGCCGGATCCCGACATAGACCACGACCAGGCACGCAAAGATCAGCGCTACCGGGAGCGGCCGTTTCTGGCTTCCAGCGAACGCCGCCGCTCCGAAGGAGGCGGCCTTCTTCGGTTTCGGCGCCGGCCGGCGGAAGGCGGTAACATTGTCCGCCGCTGGTTCAGGCGGACGGGTGCGGACGTCGGGTGGCGATCCGGCGCCGCCCATCTCGACATAATAGGCCCTGTAGATCGCGCCGATGGTGGCTTCGCTGGCCTCGTTCTCGCTCATCTGCGTCAGCAGGTTCCTGTAGCTGGCGAGGAACTCCTGGGCCTCCGGTGGCAGTGCGGACGCACCGTTGAGCTTGGCCATCATGTTCCAGGTGGCAAAATCGGCGCGGGCGCGGGTGTCGGCGCGTCGCGCGATCAGCATATCGGCAGCTTTGACCAAGTCGGCCTCTGGCCCTTCGGCGTGGGAGAATTCTATTCAACTAAACGTTGCCGGTCAGAAACAGAACAGCCTGAATCACATAACCGGTCAACGTTCGCAGTATTGCTGAAATAACATCAAGATTTAGACCGAACTGCGAACCCGCAAGCGGCAGCAGGATCAACAGGCCGATCAGGATCAACATACCGAACGGCTCGAGCCGGGACAGCGGCGCGGCGAGGGGGCGGGGCAGCAGCCCGACCGCAACGCGTCCGCCATCGAGCGGCGGTATCGGCATCATGTTGAACACGGCCAGGATCGCGTTGATCACGAGGGCATTCTTGAGGTTGTCTGCAACCCATTTCGCCGAACTCGCGGGCACAAGGGGCAGGGCATGGAAGGCGAGGGCCGCGGCCAGCGCCAGCAGGATGTTGGTGACGGGCCCAGCCAGCGCCACCCAGACCATGTCGAGCCTGGGGTTGTTCAGCTTGCGGAAGTTTACCGGCACCGGCTTGGCATAGCCGAACAGGAATGGCGAATGCGCGAATAGCAGCATCGCGGGCAGGATCAGGGTGCCGAACGGATCGATATGCCTGACAGGGTTGAAGCTGACGCGGCCGAGCTGCGAGGCCGTATTATCCCCGAGTCGGTCCGCGACGAAGGCGTGCGCGGCCTCATGAAAGGTGATCGCGAGCACCAGCGGCAGCACCCAGACGGAAAGATCATAGAGGGAGATGTTCACGGCTCGTCCGTTCCGGTTCGCACGCGCGCTTTGCAAGGCACGCCGTATAGGGCCACAACCCTTTACGATCTACTGTTATATGGCGCCCGATTGCGAAATTGCCCGCTGCAAATGATCCGCCAGCAGTGTCGCCGGACGCGACAGGTTGCGGGCGCGGTGGAGGCGGATGTCCGCCGCCGGCAGCGGCGGCAGGCCGTCGCGCTCGGACAGAACGCGCAGGCGAGGCGGCAGGGTGCCCGCCTTCACGACCGTGATCGCGAGTCCCTCTGCCGCGATCGCTTCCACCGCCGCAAGTGTCCGGCTGACGAAGGCGAGCCGCCACGGGCGGCCGGCGGCATCGAGGGCCTCTGTGGCCCACCGCCGGAACAGGCAGCCCGGCGGGTAGAGTGCGACGGGGAGCGTGTGCGGCCCGGCTGAATATGACGCGGCTGCGGCCCAGACTGCCTGCTCGCGTCGCAGCAGCTCGCCATTGCCGCTTCGTTCCGGATGCATGGCGATGACGAGGTCATAGTCTTCGCCGAGCCGGGCCGGCATCGTCGCCGTCAGCCCCGTCTCGATCTCGACCCGGATCTCCGGACGGCTTCTGGCAAAATGCGCCAGCAATGGCGGAATGACGATAGTGCCGTAATCGTCCATCACGCCGAGGCGGACCACGGCATCGCGCTTGCGCGGGCGGAGCGCGTCGACCGCTTCTGCATTGAGGTCGAGAAGCCGCCTTGCATAGACGAGCAGCTCGTGACCGGCCGCGCTCAGCGCCACGCCCGACCTCGTGCGGTGAAACAGCCTGACGTTCAGCCGCTCTTCGAGGCGCCTGATCTGGACGCTTACCGCCGATTGGGTGCGGTTGAGGATCGCGCCGCGCGCGTGAACGACCGATGATCGGCAACGGCGAGGAAGGCCCTCAGAAGGTCGGGGTCGAGATCGGACGCGGTCATGACGAAAACTTATCCTGGCATGACGGAAATTCCATTCCCCGTTTCGGCGCGTCTCCTATGCTGCCCGAAAACCATCGGGAGGAATCGTGGGCGAGGTTCTTGGCGTTTTTGCCGCCGTGTTGTCGAGCGCGCTGGGCGGGACGTCCATTGGTGCCACGCGCTATCTCGTCGGGAGCATCGATCCGCTCGCGATCGGCTCTTTCCGCTTCGGCATCGGCTTTCTCCTGTTGCTGCCGCTGGCGCTGCTGCGCGGCGATCGCTGGCCGAAGCGAGGGGACTGGGCTGCGGCCGTCGCGCTCGGCATCCTGTTCTTCGCGCTGTTTCCGATCCTGTTCAACGCGTCGCTGATCTTCACGACCGCAGCGCGCGGCGCGCTGGCTCTGTCGACGCTTCCTTTGCTGTCGCTCGTGATCGGGGCTGCGCTCGGCGCCGAAGCCCTGACCTGGCGCAAATCGGTCGGTGTCGTGATCGCGACCCTTGGCGTTGCTGTGGCGCTTCTGTCCGACCTGACATCAGCCCCGTCGGGCGCCTGGCGCGGCGATCTCCTGATGATGGCGGCTGCACTGTGCATGGCGCTGTACGGCATCTGGTCGAAGCCGCTGATCCGGCGCTCCAGTCCGATCGCCTTTACGACCATGAGCATGGCGGCCGGCGCGGCCTGCCTCATCCTGCTCTCGTCTATCCACGGCAGTTTTGCGCCCGTCGCGGGCTTCGGGATGCCGCAGTGGCTGGGAGCCCTCTATTTGGGTGTCTTCGGCGCAGCGCTGACCTTCTATCTCTGGGCCTTCGCGCTGGAGCGGACGACGCCGACGCGCGTCGCGATCTCGGTGACGGTCAATCCGATCACGGCATCGCTGGTCGGGGCCTGGCTGCTGAACGAGCCGCTGCGCTGGAATCTGGCGGCGGGCATCGTCGCGGTGTTTGCCGGGATCTGGATCGCGACGACCGCGGGCAAAGGCAGGCGATGAACAAGCTCGATGGTCATCATGAAGCTGATCGCTGAGGCTCCTCGATCGACCGCAGCGTGACCGACTTGATGCCATAGTGCATGTGACTGTAGCGCTTGACGTACTCCCAAGCGCTTTGCCTCGCTCCTATCAGACCCGTGAAGCGGAAATTGAGAGGACGACCAGCGATCTTCACCAGCCAATACCAGTCCTCCTGCTCGACGGTGATAGGAGCCTGCTCCGGCGCCTCGACGGCGGGACGCAGGAACCATTTGTCGTCCTTGGCTTCCCAATAGAACTCCATCAAGCTCTCCTCATCGCAGTGGCAGATGCGGACGTTGAGCGGCTCGTCCTGCGCCTTGAACCGCACGCGCCGCACCGGCAGCCACCTTTCCGGATCATGGCGCTCCTCAATAGGTTGCGCGTCCACCGGAGATGTCGAACACCGCACCGGTCGAGAACGCGCAGTCCTCGGATGCGAGCCAGGCCACCATCGCGGCGAGCTCCTCCACCAGCACGAAGCGCCCCTTCGGGATCTTCGACAGCATGAAGTCGATGTGCTGCTGCGTCATCTGGTCGAAGATCGCGGTCTTCGCCGCCGCCGGCGTCACCGCGTTGACGAGAATGTCGTGCGCGGCGAGCTCCTTGCCGAGCGATTTCGTCAGCGCGATCAGTCCGGCCTTGGACGCCGAATAGTGCGCCGCGTTCGGATTGCCTTCCTTTCCGGCAATGGAGGCGATGTTCACGATGCGCCCGTATTTCCGCTCGAGCATCGCGGGCACGATCGCCTTGCAGCAGATGAAGGGACCGTCGAGGTTGATGCGCAGCACCTTGCGCCATTCATCGAGATCAGTCTCCCAGACCGGCTTGTTGACCCCGGCGATGCCGGCATTGTTGACGAGAATGTCGATCCTGCCGAAGGCGGCCAGCGTCGCATCGCGCGCCTGCTCGACGGCCGCGGTGTCGGTGACGTCGACCTTGAAGACTTTTGTTTCGCCGCCAATCTCCTTTGCCGTCTTCTCGGCGAGTGCCGCGTCGAAATCCCAGATCGCGACCTTGGCGCCGGAGGCGACGAAGCGCTCGGTGATGGCGCGGCCAAAGCCCTGCGCGCCGCCCGTGACGATGGCGACGCGGCCGTTGAGATCGATCTTGTTCATGAGATTTGCTCCCGAGCGTCAGAGCATGTAGCCGCCGTCGACGACCAGATCGACGCCGGTGGTGAAGGCGCTCTCGTCGCTGCCGAGATAGACCGCCATGGACGCGATCTCCTCGGCGGTGCCGAGCCGGCCCATCTTCTGGCGGGAGATGAACATCTCCTTGCCCTGCGGTCCTTGCGCGGCGGCGCGGTCGAGCATCGAGGGCGTCTCGACGGTGCCGGGGCAGATCGAGTTGCAGCGGATGCCCTTGGTGATGAAGTCGAGCGCGACCGCGCGCGTCAGCAGCGACACCGCCGCTTTCGACGCGCTGTAGACGTAGCGGTTGGCCGGCGGCCGCAGCGCCGCGCAGGACGAGATGTTGACGATGCTGCCGCCGCCGCCCGCCAGCATGTCCGGCAGGAAGGCCTTGATGGTCCGGTGCATCGATTTGACGTTGAGGTCGAATGAAAAGTCGAAATCCTCTTCCGAGCATTCCAGGATGGTGCCGTGGTGCACGAGGCCCGCAGCGTTGAGCAGGATGTCGATCCTGCCGACGCGCTTGGCAAAGGCGTTGACGTCGGCGGTGTTGCGGACGTCGAGCTTGGCGACCTCGGCGATGCCCTCCTTGGTCAGGCTCGCGATTCCGGCCTCGTTGACGTCGGTGGCGATCACGGTTGCGCCTTCACGCGCGAATGCGATGGCGCATGCGCGCCCGATGCCTGCCGCAGCAGCCGTGACGACGGTGCGCTTGCCCTTGAGGCGGTCTGCCATGTTGTTCTCCTTTGAATTGTCTCTCGTCATTCCGGGGCGCGACGCAGTCGCGAGCCCGGAATCCATAACCACGATCGGGAATATGGATTCCGGGCCTGCGCCTTGCGGCGCATCCCGGAATGGCAATCTTTCCTAGTGGTTGTCCCGCGCCACGCCAAACGTGCCGGCGACGTTCTGATAACGCGTGGCAAGCTCCATGCAGGCGCCGGTCGACTGCTGGCCGACGGTGTTGCGATAGATCTCCTGCCATGGCGTCTGGTTCGGCGGATGCTTGAAGCCGCCATTGGCCCTGAGCTCGGCATGGCGCTTCTTCAGCTCCTCGTCCGAGATCATGATGTTCGCGCTGCCCTTGTTGAGGTCGATACGCACCTTGTCTCCGGTCTTCAGGATCGCAAGACCGCCATTGGCGGCGGCTTCCGGCGAAGCATTGAGGATGGAGGGCGAGCCCGAGGTGCCGGACTGCCGGCCGTCGCCGATGCAGGGCAGGGACAGGATGCCGCGTTTGATCAATGCTGCCGGCGGCTGCATGTTCACGACCTCAGCGCCACCGGGATAGCCGATCGGCCCGGTGCCACGGATGAACAGCACACAGCGCTCGTCGATGTCGAGTGAGGGATCGTCGATCCGCTCGTGATAATCCTCCGGGCCCTCGAACACGATGGCGCGCCCCTCGAAGGCGTTGAGGTCCTTCGGGTTGCTGAGGTAGCGGTCGCGGAATTCCTTGGAGATCACGCTGGTCTTCATGATCGCGGAATCGAAAAGGTTGCCCTTCAGCACCAGGAAGCCGGCATCCTTCACCAGCGGCTTGTCGTAAGCCCAGATCACGTCGTTGTCGGGCTCCGGCGCATTCCTGCAGTTCTCGCCGATGCCGCGGCCGTTGACCGTGACCGCGTCCTCATGGATGCGCTTGTGCTTCATCAGCTCGCGCACCACCGCCGGCACGCCGCCGGCGCGGTGGAATTCCTCGCCGAGATAGAAGCCGGCCGGCTGCATGTTGACGAGCAGCGGCACGTCGTGGCCGACTTTCTGCCAGTCCTCGATCGAGAGCTCGACGCCGATATGGCGGGCCAGCGCGTTGATATGGATCGGAGCATTGGTCGAGCCGCCGATGGCCGAGTTGATCACGATGCAGTTCTCGAACGCCTTGCGGGTCAGGATGTCCGAGGGCTTCAGGTCCTCCCAGACCATCTCGACGATGCGTTTTCCGGTCTCGTAGGCGATCTGGCCGCGCTCGCGATAGGGGGCGGGGATCGCTGCGCAGCCCGGCAGCGAGAAGCCGAGCGCTTCGGCAAGCCCGTTCATGGTCGAGGCGGTGCCCATCGTGTTGCAATGGCCGACCGAGGGCGCCGAGGAGGCCACGATCTCCATGAACTCTTCATAGTCGATCTCGCCGGCCGCGAGCCGCTCGCGCGATTTCCATACGATGGTGCCGGAGCCGGTGCGCTCGCCATTGTGCCAGCCGTTCAGCATCGGTCCGCCCGACAGCACGATCGCGGGCAGGTTCACGGTGGCCGCCGCCATCATGCAGGCCGGCGTGGTCTTGTCGCAGCCGGTGGTGAGCACGACGCCGTCGAGCGGATAGCCGTAGAGGACCTCGACCAGGCCGAGATAGGCGAGGTTGCGGTCGAGCGCCGCGGTCGGGCGCTTGCCGGTCTCCTGGATCGGGTGGGTCGGGAATTCCATCGCGATGCCGCCGGCTTCGCGGATGCCCTCGCGGACGCGATGGGCGAGCTCGATGTGGTGGCGGTTGCAGGGAGAGAGATCGTTGCCGGTCTGGGCGATGCCGATGATCGGCTTGCCTGACTGCAACTCGGCACGGGTGAGGCCGTAATTCAGGTACCGCTCCATGTAGAGCGCGGTCATGCCCGGATTGTGCGGGTTGTTGAACCATTCCTGCGAGCGTAGGTGGCGGCGAGAACCGTTGCTGCCGGCGGCATGCCCATTGGTTGGTTTCTTTGTCATTGGTTTCTCCTGCAATGCAAACGCACTGGCGTCCGTCTCATGGTGTCGGCATGTGCGATGCCCAACGGCGCGAGCGATGATCTGCCTTCCCGGCTGGCGGGTCGTTTCCTCACGAGTCCGAATACTAGTCGTGGCTACTTGGTAACGCTATCATTTTGTTCACCGCACCCGCGCCGGAAACGGCTGGCCTGCTGTCCGAACGTCGTGCCAACGAGCTTTGACGCTCGATCACCTTGAAGCCGAGATCGTGCACCGGCTGCTCCGGGCGCCGCCCTTCGATCGCGTTGATCAGCATGGTGGCGGCCGTCTTTCCCATCTCGTAGCGGTTGGTGCGGATGCTGGTGAGGGTCGGGACGGCGGAGGCCATGAATTCGAGGTCGTTGAAGCCGACGATCGCGATCTGCCCGGGGACTGCGATCTCCCGGCGCCGGCATTCGAACAGCACGCCGAGCGCGAGGTCGTCATTGGCGCAGAACACCGCATCGATGTCGGGCTCCCGCGCCAGGAGATCGGTGAACAGGGCTCCGCCGAGCGTCACCGAAGTCGGCGCGGCCGTCGTGACGACGAGGCGCTGCTCGAACAGTCCGGCGTCCTTCATGGCCGAGACATATCCGTCCAGCCGCCGCTGCACCCGCGGGTCCATGCGCGCACCGACGAAGCCGATCTTGCGGTGACCTTGCTCGAACAGGTGCGCAACCGCCGCGCGGGCTGCATCATAGTGCGAAAAGCCGATCATCATGTCGACCGGATCCGGCCCGATCTCCATGATCTGCACGATCGGGCAGTCCGCGGCCTCCAGCATCGCGCGGGACTCGGCGGTCTGGTCGATGCCGGTGACGATCAGCCCGGCCGGCTTCTGCGCCAGAAACAGGCGCAGCAACTTCTCTTCCTGGAGAATGCTGTAGCGCGTGTTGGACAACTGGATCGAGTAACGGCTGCCCTCTGACGCGTCATAGATGCCGCGCAACACGTCCGAGAACACGTTATTGGTGAGGGAGGGGATCAATACACCGATGACTTCGGTGCGTTGCGAGGCCAGTGCGCGTGCGGCAAGGTTGGGCACATAGCCGAGCTCCTTGGCGGCGCTCTCGACCCGCGTCCGCTTGGCGACCGACAGGGCCTCCGGATTGCGAAAGAAGCGGGACGCGGTAATCGGGCTGACGCCGGCGAGCTCGGCGACTTCGGCCAGCCGGATTTTGCCTGACTTGGTGCGTTTTCGACCCATTTGCTGCTCTTAACACAGTCAGTCCTGCAAACAAAGGAACGTTGACAGCGCTACCAGCAACGACTAACCAAAGACAAATTGCCAAAACCGCACAAACTACCGACAATGTCGCCCGCTAAGATCGGGCTTCGTTCGGTGAAGTCTGAAAAACAAGACGGTCGCGGCGCGAGAGGCGTCGTGGACTTTCGAGGAGGGAGCTAGATGTCGTCTGTGCAAATCCGCGACGTGCGGAAATCGTTCGGCAATTTTGAAGTCCTGCACGGCGTGACGATTCCGATCGAGGATGGCCAGTTCGTCGTCCTGGTTGGCCCTTCCGGCTGCGGCAAGTCGACGCTTCTGCGCATGCTCGCCGGTCTCGAGAACATCACCTCCGGCACGATCTCGATCGGCGACCGCGTCGTCAACAATGTCCAGCCCAAGGAGCGGGACATTGCGATGGTGTTCCAGAACTACGCGCTCTATCCGCACATGACGGTGGCCGAGAACATGGGATTCTCGCTGAAGCTGCGCAATGCCAGCTCGGACGAGATCAACAAGCGCGTCAAGCGCGCCGCCGAGATCCTCGCGCTGTCGCCGCTGCTCGACCGCTACCCGCGCCAGCTTTCCGGCGGCCAGCGCCAGCGCGTCGCCATGGGCCGCGCCATCGTGCGCGATCCGCAGGTCTTCCTGTTCGACGAGCCGCTGTCGAACCTCGATGCCAAGCTGCGCGTCGCCATGCGCACCGAGATCAAGGAGCTGCACCAGCGGCTGAAGACCACGACCGTCTACGTCACCCACGACCAGATCGAGGCCATGACCATGGCCGACAAGATCGTCGTCATGCATGACGGCATCGTCGAGCAGATGGGCACGCCGCTCGAGCTCTATGACAAGCCCGACAACCAGTTCGTCGCGGGCTTCATCGGCTCGCCCGCGATGAATTTCCTCAAGGGTCATGTTCGCGTCAACGGCGTTGCCACCTTCGAGGGGCCGAACGGCGTCAAGCTGCCGCTCAAGACCGCGCCGGCGGGCTCGGACGGCCGGCCCGCAGTCTACGGCGTGCGGCCGGAGCACTTCACCATCGCCGATGACGGCGCCGAGGCAGAGATCATCGTGGTCGAGCCGACCGGCTCGGAGACGCAGGTGTTCGCGAAGGTGGGCGGCGAACAGGTCGTCGCGGTCTTCCGCGAGCGTCACCAGTTCAACCCGGGCGACAAGGTGCGGCTGAAGCCCGACCCGTCACTGGTTCATCTGTTCGACGATGCGACAGGCAAGCGCATGAACGCGTAGCGCATCAGACGACAAAGTATAAGACGACAAAAAAAGCATCACAGGGAGGACAACATGCAAGACTTTACCCGCCGGACTCTGCTTCAAGGCGGAACGGCACTGGCTGCGACCGGCATGCTGACCGGGCCGGCACTGTTCGACTTCGCCAAGGCCTGGGCGCAGAGCGCGCCCTGGAAGGCCGAGCCCGGCGCCAAGCTCACCGTGATGCGCTGGAAGCGCTTCGTACCGCAGGAGGACGAAGCGTTCAACGCGATGGTGGCGGCGTTCAAGACTGCGACCGGCACCGAGATGAACGTGTTCAGCGAATCCTTCGAGGACGTGCAGCCGAAGGCCTCGGTTGCGGCCAATACCGGCTCCGGGCTCGATCTCGCCTGGGGCTTGCACACGCTGCCGCAGCTGTTCCCCACCAAAGTGCTGAAGATGAACGACGTCGCCGATTATCTCGGCCAGAAATACGGCGGCTGGACCGATGCGGCCGCCAAGACCTGCAAGCAGGGCAACGACTGGCTCGGCATTCCCGTCGCGACCAATGGCGGCTACATGAACTACCGCAAGTCGGCACTCGAGAAGGCTGGCTTCAAGGAATTCCCGAAGGATTTCCCCGGCTTCCTCGAAATGTGCAAGGCCCTGAAGGCCAACAACACGCCGGCCGGCTTCGCGCTCGGGCACGCATCGGGCGACGGCAATTCCTGGCTGCACTGGGTGCTGTGGGGGCACGGCGCCTACACGGTCGACCAGAACGACAAGATCATCATCAATTCGCCGGAGACGGCGAAGGCGCTGGAGTACTGCAAGGCGCTGTACGAGAGCTTCATCCCGGGCACGGCGTCCTGGAACGACTCCTCCAACAACAAGGCATTCCTCGCCGGAGAGCTCTATTGCACGGCGAACGGCATATCGATCTACGTCGCCGCCAAAACCGACGCGAGCAAGAAAGAGCTTGCCGCGGACACCTATCACGCGCTCTGGCCGGTCGGTCCGATCGGCAAGCCGACCGAACTGCAGCTCGCGCTTCCGATCCTCGCCTTCAACTTCACTAAATATCCGAACGCGGCGAAGGCCTTCATTGCCTTCATGCTGGAGAAGGAGAATTACGAGAAGTGGCTGGATGGCGCGCAGGGATACCTGACTCAGACCTTGAACGCCTATGAGACGGCGCCGATCTGGACGGCGGATCCCAAGAACGCCGTGTTCTCGCAGGCCTCCAAGCGCACGCTGCCGGCGTCCGGTATCGGTACGGTCGGCGAGAAGGCGGCGACCGCAATCGCCGATTTCATCGTCGTCGACATGTTCGCCAACTACTGCACCGGCGCCAAGGATACGAAGGGCGCGATGGCGGATGCCGAGCGCCAGCTGAAGCGCATCTATCGCTGACGGTCACGGAGCGGGCGGCCTTCCGGCCGCCCGCTCGTCAACATTTCGATCAGGGATATCGGGCATGGCTGATGTCGCAATTCCCCGGGCCAAGCCTCAGATGAGCGAGGCGAGCGCCTGGACCCAGCTCAAATACAATCGCAACTGGCTCGGTTTCTGGTTCATGGTGCCGGCCATGGCGTTCCTGATCTTCTTCCTGGCCTATCCGCTCGGGCTCGGCATCTGGCTGTCGTTCACCGACACGCGCATCGGCAGGGTCGGGCAGTTCGTCGCCACCGAGAACTACGAGTGGCTCTGGGACGACTCCATCTTCTGGCTGTCCGTATTCAATACGCTGCTCTACACCTTCGTCGCCAGTGCCTTCAAATTCGCGATCGGACTCTATCTCGCGCTGCTGCTCAACGAGCACATGCCCTTCAAGGCGATGCTGCGCGCGATGGTGCTCATCCCGTTCATCGTTCCGACCGTCCTCTCGGCACTCGCCTTCTGGTGGATCTTCGACTCGCAGTTCTCGATCATCTCCTGGTCGCTGAAGCAGCTCGGCCTGATCAGCCAGAACATCAACTTCCTCGGCGACACCACCTGGGCGCGGATCTGCGTGATCTTCGCCAATGTCTGGCGCGGCGTTCCGTTCGTGGCGATCACGCTGCTCGCGGGCCTGCAAACCGTCTCGCCCTCGCTCTATGAGGCGGCAACGCTCGACGGCGCCACGCGGTGGCAGAATTTCCGCTACATCACCTATCCGCTGCTGACGCCGATCATCGCCGTCGTGATGACCTTCTCGGTGCTCTTCACCTTCACCGACTTCCAGCTGATCTGGGCGATGACCCGTGGCGGCCCGGTCAACGCCACCCATTTGATGGCAACGCTGTCCTATCAGCGGGCGATCATCGCCGGGCAGCTCGGCGAGGGCGCGGCGATCTCCAGCGCCATGATTCCGTTCCTGCTCGCTGCGATCATGGTGTCCTGGTTCGGCCTGCAGCGCCGCAAGTGGCAGCAGGGAGAGAGCAATGACTGATCTTCCTGCCTCGAAAGTCGATCTCAAGGCTGTCATATCGGCGCCGTCGCGCGTCGACAACAGCGAGGGCATGAGCTACCTGCAGTCGGTGCCACGCAGGCTCGTGACGCTCTATCTGCCGCTCACGATCATCGTCGTCGTCCTGCTGTTCCCGTTCTACTGGATGGCGCTGACGTCGGTGAAGCCCGACGAGCAGCTGCTCGATCTCGACAAGTACAATCCGTTCTGGACCTGGAATCCGACGTTCAAGCACTTCCACAAGCTGCTGTTCGAGAGTTACTATCCGCATTGGCTCTGGAACACGATGTACGTGGCGATCTGCGCCACGGTGCTCTCGATCGTCGCATCAGTGTTCGCGGCCTACGCCATCGTGCGATTGCGCTACAAGGGCGCCAATCTCGTCGGGGGGCTGATCTTCCTCGCCTATCTCGTGCCGCCGTCGATCCTGTTTATTCCGCTCGCCACCGTCGTGTATCAGTACGGTCTTTTCGACTCGCCGCTGGCGCTGATCCTGACCTATCCGACGATCCTGATCCCGTTCTCGACCTGGCTCTTGATGGGCTATTTCAAGACCATCCCCTTCGAGCTCGAGGAATGCGCGCTGATCGACGGGGCGAGCCGCTGGCAGATTCTGGTCAAGATCGTGGTGCCGCTCGCGATTCCCGGCCTGATCTCGGCCTTCATCTTCTGCTTCACCCTGTGCTGGAACGAGTTCATCTATGCGTTGACCTTCCTGCAGTCGACCAGCAACAAGACGGTGCCGGTCGCGATCGTCAACGAGTTCGTGGACGGTGACATCTACCGCTGGGGCTCGCTGATGGCCGGAGCCCTGGCCGGTTCGCTGCCGCTCGTGATCCTTTACGCCTTCTTCGTGGAGCATTATGTGTCGGCGATGACCGGCGCCGTGAAGGAATGATCGCGGGGCTTGCCGAGGGCGCATCAGGAGCGGTGCGCTCCAGCCAATAAGAAGGAGTAGGCTCTTGCACATTCTGGTTCTGGGCGCCGCCGGCATGGTCGGCCGCAAACTCTGTGAACGGCTGTTGCGCGACGGCCGGCTCGGCAAGAGCGACATCACGAAATTGACCATGCATGACGTGGTCGAGCCGAAGAAGCCGGAGAAGGCCGGTTTCCCGGTCGAGACCGTGTCGGGCGATTTCGCCGTGCCGGGCGCGGCCGAGAAGCTGATCGCCGGCCGCCCCGACGTGATCTTCCATCTCGCCGCGATCGTCTCGGGCGAGGCCGAGCTGGATTTCGACAAGGGCTACCGGATCAATCTCGACGGCACGCGGATGCTGCTCGACGCGATCAGGCTCGTCGGCGGCGGCTACAAGCCGCGCGTGGTCTTTACGTCCTCGATCGCGGTGTTCGGTGCCCCGTTTCCGGATGCGATCGGCGACGAGTTCTTCCACACGCCGCTGCTCAGCTACGGCACCCAGAAGGCAATCGGCGAATTGCTGCTCGCCGACTATTCGCGCCGCGGTTTCCTCGACGGCATCGGCATCCGCCTGCCGACCATCTGCATCCGGCCGGGCCTGCCCAACAAGGCGGCATCGGGCTTCTTCTCCAACATCCTGCGCGAGCCGCTTGCCGGCAAGGAAGCGATCCTGCCGGTGTCCGAGGACGTCCGCCACTGGCACGCCACGCCGCGCTCGGCCGTCGGCTTCCTGCTTCACGCCGGCACCATGGATCTTGCCACCGTCGGCCCGCGCCGCAACCTGACCATGCCGGGCCTGTCGGCGACGGTCGGCGAGCAGATCGCGGCCTTGAAGCGCGTCGCCGGCGAGAAGGTTGCCGCCCGCATCAAACGCGAGCCGGATCCCTTCATCGTCGGCATCGTCGGCGGCTGGCCGCGCAATTTCGACCCGAAGCGTGCGCGCGAGCTCGGCTTCACCACGGCCGAGAAGACTTTCGACGATATCATCCGCATCCACATCGAAGACGAGCTCGGCGGCAATTTCGTCGCCTGAGACCTCTGACTGAGCGGGTCAAGTGATGGCGAGCGTTGCTTGCATCGGCGAATGCATGGTCGAGCTCAGGCAGGCGCAGGGAGGTGCGTCCGCCGGGCAGGGGGGCGGCCTGTACTCGCGCGGCTTCGGCGGTGATACCCTCAACACCGCCGTCTATCTGGCGCGGCTCGAGATCAAGGTCGACTATCTCACCGCGCTCGGCGATGACGGTCTCAGCGATGAGATGATCGCGGCCTGGAATGCGGAGGGCGTCGGCACGCGGCGTGTCGTGCGGCTGGCGGGCAAGCTGCCCGGCCTCTACATGATCCAGCTGGATGCGAGGGGTGAGCGGCAGTTCTTCCACTGGCGTGACGGCGCGGCAGCGCGGCAGCTGATGAGCCTGCCGGAAACGGACGAGATCCTCAACTCGCTGATGAGCTATGACATCGTCTATCTCTCCGCGATCACGCTCTCGATCTACGACGCTCCCGGACGCGAGCGCCTGTTCGCGGCGATCAAGCGTGCCCGCCTGCTCGGCACCCGCTTCGTGTTCGACACCAACTTTCGCGCGCGGGGCTGGCCGGATCGCGACGTCGCCCGCGAGGTCTTTGCCGCAGCCTTCGCGGCCGCCGACATCGTGCTGACCTCGACCGAGGACCTGCTCGCGCTCTATCCCGGCGAGACCCACGACCAGCTGATGGCGCGTATCCCGAGCCCGGAGCTGGTGTTCCGGCTCACCGAGCCCGTCAGCCTGCTGCGCTTTCCTGGCGGGACCGGCGAGGTTCGCGCCGAACCGATGACGAAACCGGTCGTCGACACCACCGCCGCCGGCGACAGCTTCGCCGCGGCCTATATCGCGGCGCGGCTCGCCGGTTCCGATCCGGTCGAGGCCGCTCAGGCCGGACATCGCCTCGCCAGCCTCGTGATCTGCTATCCCGGCGCCATCATTCCGGGCTATGCCATGCCTCCGAAGAAGCGGCACCGGCCGGCGGCCTCTCGCCAGGCGACCAAATGAATCGAGACCTATGACCACGACCGCCCAACAAAATCACCTCGTCGCGCTGTTCAAGGCGGCGACCGTCATTCCCGTCCTCACCATCGAGCGCATCCAGGATGCGGTGCCGCTGGCCCGTGCGCTGGTTGCCGGCGGCGTCCGCACGCTGGAGGTGACCCTGCGCACCCCTGTCGCGATCGAAGCTGCGAGGGCGATGATGGCCGAGGTGCCCGAGGCGGTCGTCGGCATCGGCACGATTCTCAATCCGGCCGACTTCACCCGCGTCGAGAAGCTCGGCGTCGCGTTCGGCATCAGCCCGGGCCTGACACCCGATCTGCTCAAGGCCGCAACTCACAGCTCCTTGCCTTTCGCGCCGGGCATTGCCACGGCGTCCGAGCTGATGATGGCGCTGTCCTACGGCTTCGACGTCGCAAAATTCTTCCCGGCCGAGCAGGCCGGCGGCATCAAGGGCCTGCGCGCCCTCGGCGGGCCGTTCCCGAACGTGCGGTTCTGCCCTACCGGTGGCGTCGGCGAGGCCAATGCGGCGAGCTGGCTGGCGGAGCCCAACGTGGTTGCGGTCGGCGGCTCCTGGCTGTGCCCGACGGCGGAGATCCGGGCTGGGAACTGGGCCGGCATAACTGCCATCTGCCAGCGCACCGTCCAGGCCCTGAAAGCCGCGTGAAGTCTTGCCATCTCTGGGCTAAGACTTAGCTCAGGAAGAGATCCCCAGGGAGAGAACATCATGACCGCCAGCATCGTCGGATGGGCGCATACGCCGTTCGGCAAGTTCGACACCGAGACCGTGGAAAGCCTCGTCGTGCGGGTCGCCAACGAGGCGCTGGCCGATGCCGGCATTTCGGCCGGCGACGTCGACGAGATCGTGCTCGGCCATTTCAACGCCGGCTTCTCGCCGCAGGATTTTACCGCCTCGCTGGTGCTCCAGGCCGATCCAAAGCTGCGCTTCAAGCCGGCGACCCGGGTCGAGAACGCCTGCGCCACCGGCTCCGCCGCCGTGCACCAGGGCCTGCGCGCGATTGCCGCAGGGGCCGCCAAGATCGTCCTGGTCGTCGGCGTCGAGCAGATGACGCGCACCCCTGGCGCCGAGATCGGCAAGAACCTGCTCAAGGCGTCCTACCTGCCCGAGGACGGCGACACCGTCGGCGGCTTCGCGGGCGTGTTCGGCAAGATCGCCAGTTCCTATTTCCAGAAATACGGCGACCAGTCCGATGCGCTGGCGCTGATCGCGGCCAAGAACCACAAGAACGGCGTCGCCAATCCCTTCGCCCAGATGCGCAAGGACTTTGGCTTCGACTTCTGCCGCGCCGAGAGCGAGAAGAACCCTTACGTCGCAGGCCCCTTGAAGCGCACCGATTGCTCGCTGGTCTCCGATGGCGCCGCGGCGCTGGTGCTGGCCGATGCCGAGACCGCGAAGAGCATGAGCAAGTCGATTGGCTTCCGCGCCACCGCGCACGCCCAGGACTTCCTGCCGATGAGCAAGCGCGACATCCTCCAGTTCGAGGGCTGCACGGTCGCCTGGCAGCGTGCCCTGGAAAAGGCCGGTGTGACGCTGTCCGATCTCTCCTTCGTCGAGACCCATGACTGCTTCACGGTCGCCGAGCTGATCGAGTATGAAGCGATGGGCCTGACGCCGAAGGGGCAGGGCGCCCGCGCCATCAAGGAAGGCTGGACGCTCAAGGACGGCAAACTGCCGGTCAATCCCTCCGGCGGCCTGAAAGCCAAGGGTCATCCGATCGGCGCCACCGGCGTCTCGATGCACGTCATGACCGCGATGCAGCTCGCCGGGCAGGCCCCCGAGGGCATGCAGCTCAAGAACGCCAAGCTCGGCGGCATCTTCAACATGGGCGGCGCTGCCGTCGCCAACTACGTTTCCGTGTTGGAGCCGCTGAAGTAGGTCTAGTACCCACTTTTCTTGGAACGTGAGTCGTGATTCAAGGTCGGGATGATACCCGAAGCAAGAGAAGTCCACCTTTCGAGGAAAGATCGCAAGGTGCTTGAGGCGTGCTGTCGCTCACCGGTGACGTTGCAGCGCGATTTGAAGCGGGCGCGGATAGTTCTGTTGGCGGCGGATGGGCGCAGCACCCGGTCGATCGCCAAGGAAGTTGGGGTCCAGCCGCGGATTGTCAGCCTTTGGCGGCATCGCTATGCCGACCATGGCCTTGAAGGGCTGCAAGACAAGCCGCGGCCTGGCAAGCAGCCGATCTATACGAAGACGACCGACAAGCGGATTCTGAAGCTGCTGGATAAGCCGCCACCGCAAGGGTTTGCGCGCTGGACCGGCCCCCTGCTGGCCGAGGCGCTGGGCGATGTCGATGTCCAATATGTCTGGCGGTTCCTGCGCAGCCACAAGATTGACCTGGTGGCTCGCAAGTCCTGGTGCGAGAGCAACGACCCGAACTTTACGGCCAAAGCCGCCGATGTTGTCGGCCTCTATGTCGCGCCGCCGGCGAAGGCCATTGTGCTGTGCGTGCGGATTCCGATTTATTCCGGCCGGGTATTCCGACTTGAAGCCGGCCATCGTTCCGATTTGAAGCCGGCCACGATTCCGAAATGAAACCGGCCGGCATTCCGATTTGAAGTCGGCCGGGTTTTTGGAAGTCGGCGTTTTCGTTTGGATCAGTCCCTCAGGCATCAAGTCCCGCGTTGATCAACGTGGGGAAGCGGATGCCGGCCAAGAGAGAACTGACCATGCGACAGATACGACAGATGCTGCGGCTTGCCCGTGATGGGGTGAGCGCCCGGGAGATTGGGCGCACGCTCGGCGTGGCGCGCAGCACCATCCAGGACAACCTCAAGCGTGCCTCGACTGCCGGGCTGGCGTGGCCTTTGGCGGGCGATCTGACCGACGCCGTTCTTGAACAACGTCTGTTTGCCCATGCCGGCGTCAGGCGCGGCTTTCGCCGGCGCCGGGAGCCGGATTGGGCCTCGCTGGCCTGTGAGCTGAAGCGGCCTGGCGTCAATCTGATGGTGCTGTGGGAGGAGTACCGGGCGGTCCACCCGGAAGGTTATGGCTACAGCCGGTTCTGCGATTTATTCCGAGAATTCGACCGGCGGCTGTCTCCGACGATGCGGCAGGACCATCCGGCCGGCGACAAGGTCTTTGTCGATTACTCCGGCAAGAAGATCATGATCGTTGATCGCGAAACCGGGGTTGTACGCGATGCGGAGATCTTCGTCGCCGTGCTTGGCGCCTCGAATTACACCTACGCCGAGGCGACCTGGACGCAGACACTTCCGGACTGGATCGAGGCCCATGTCCGGATGTTCCGGTTCTTTGGCGGGGTGCCGCGCCTCGTCGTCCCTGACAATCTGAAGTCCGGCGTGCACCGGGCTTCGTTCTACGACCCTGAAATCAATCGCAGCTACGGGATGATGGCGTCCCATTACGGCGTTGGCGTCCTTCCGGCACGGCCAAGAAAGCCGCGGGATAAGGCAAAAGTGGAGGCCGGGGTTCGGTTTGCCCAGACCTATATCCTCGGGCGGCTTCGTCGCCAGACCTTCTTCTCGTTGGCCGAGGCGAACGCAGCCATTGCCGCTGCGCTGGAGCGGATCAACGCGCACATCATGCGCCGGCTCGGTGTCAGTCGCCGTCAATTGTTCGAGACGGTCGAGATGTCGGTCCTGGCGTCGTTGCCGGACGCCGATTATCAGTTTGCGGAATGGCGCGTGGCCCGCGTCTCGCTCGATTATCATGTCGAGATCGACGGCTTCTTCTACTCAGTTCCACACGGCCTGATCCGGGAGCAGGTCGACGTCCGCGCCACCACCCGGACCATCGAGCTGTTCCATCGGGGTTCGCGTGTTGCGGCTCACCAGCGCCGCTACGGCGGCCGCCGGCACGGCACCGATCCCGACCACATGCCCAGCGCGCATCGGCGTTACGCCGAGTGGACTCCCGAGCGGTTCCGTCGCTGGGGACGATCGATCGGGCTAAACACTGAGGGTCTCGTCCTCGCCATTCTGGCCAATCGGCCTCATCCCGAACAAGGATTCCGGACCTGTCTGGGTGTGCTTCGGCTGTTCAAGGATCTCGATCCGGAACGCGCCGAGTTGATCGCGGCCCGCGCGGTTGCGGTCCGCGCGCTGACCTACAAGAGCATCGCCTCGATCATCGCCAACAAGCTCGACCGCAGCGCTCGCCCCACCGATGACGTCGTCGTCGACCATCCCAATCTGCGCGGCCCCGGCTACTTCCATTGAAAGGAAAATCCAGCATGCTGACCCATCCCACGCTCGACCTGCTGCAAAATCTCGGTCTCCACGGCATGGCCAAAGGCTTCAAGGAGCTTGATGCCCAGCCCGAAGCACGCAGCCTCGAACATGCCGAATGGCTGGCCCTGCTCCTGGAACAGGAGAAAACGCAGCGACAGCAAAAGCGGTTTGAGAGCAGAGCTCGCGCCGCCAAGCTACGTCATGCCGCTTGCGTCGAGGATGTCGACTACCGTGCCATCCGCGGGCTCGACCGCACGCTCTTTCTAAAACTCGCCGCCGGCGACTGGATCCGAGCGAGGCATAATCTCCTCGTCACTGGGCCATGCGGCGTCGGCAAGAGTTGGCTTGCTTGCGCCCTCGGCCACAAGGCCTGCCGGGACGACTTCGCCGTTGCCTACCATCGCGTCCCGCGTCTGTTCGCCGCTCTCGCACTGGGACGCGCCGACGGACGCTATACCAGGATGCTGCGGGCGATCGCACGACTTGATCTGCTGATCCTGGACGACTGGGGACCAGAACCTCTCGACGCCGACCAGCGCCGTGATTTGCTCGAAATCGTCGAGGATCGATACGAAGCCCGTTCGATCATCGTCACCAGCCAGCTGCCCGTCGATCGCTGGTACGAAATCATCGGAAACCCCACCATCGCCGACGCGATCCTCGATCGCCTCGTCCACAATGCCTACCGCATCGAACTCAAAGGAGAGAGCCTCAGGAAGCAGAAGCAACCCGCTCAAGATCAACCGGTCTCTTGACCTTCCCAGCCCTCGACGACATCATGAAATTGACCCATGCGAACGACGCCACGGGTGGCCGGCTTCAGATCGGAATACCCGGCCGGCTTCGAATTGGAATGCATGGCCGGCTTCGTTGGAATCCACACTGTGCGTGGACGAGAAGCCCTCGATCCAGGCTTTGGAGCGAGCGCAGGGTTATCTGAAGTTGCCCAATGGCCGCGCCTTGACCGGCCAAAGCCACGATTACAAGCGGCATGGCACCACAACATTGTTTGCGGCGCTCGAAGTCGCCACCGGAAAGATCATCGCGACCCATTCAAAACGCCGGCGCCGCGTCGAGTTTCTCGATTTCATGAACAGCGTCACTGCGGCTTTTCCGAACCGCAAGCTTCACGTCATCCTCGACAACCTCAACACCCATAAAAAGAACGAGGACTGGCTCAAGGCCCACCCCAACGTGCAATTTCATTTCACGCCGACAAGTGCGTCATGGCTCAATCAGGTCGAAGTATGGTTTTCCATCTTGCAGGGGCAGTCGCTCAGCGGCACCTCCTTCACGAGCCTCAAGCAGCTTCAGGAACACATCGATGCCTACGTCAACGCATACAACGACAGAGCCGAGCCCTTCGTCTGGACCAAGAAAAAGGTCCGTCAACGCCGTTTCAAAGGCCGCCGTATCACTCAGCTCTGATTCCGGGTACTAGTAGGGTGGGCAAAGGCGCGTAAGCGCCGTGCCCAGCATTTTCCTTGCGCTAGATCATGGTGGGCACGCTTCGCTTTGCCCACCCTACCGCTCCTGATTGATTTGCGGGAAGGCATCATGAGCACTGACTACGAAGACTCCCTGTCGATGGACGCGCTGAACGACCGCATCGCGATCCTCGAGGACAATATCCGCCAGCTCATCGAGCAGGCCGCCGCCGCCTCGGGCGAGCAGAACGAGTCGCGCATCGCCGACCGGATCAGCCAGCAGAACGAAGAGCTCGACCGGCTCCTGATGATCCGGGAATCCCGCCAGAAGAAATAGCGGCCGATATCGCCGCCGCGCTGCGCATGCCGCCATACGCCGCCCGCCCTTGCGCGAGCGGCGGCGCTGCCGTTAGCTGGACCGAATTCGCGGGCCGCGCCTTGAGCCTCGCGCAATCGGGAGCGAACGATGGGGCCGCTGAAGGGCATCAAGGTCATCGACATGACCACCGTGTTGATGGGTCCTTATGCGACCCAGATGCTCGGCGACTACGGGGCTGATGTCATCAAGGTGGAGTCGCTGGACGGCGATGTCACCCGGCTGATCGGCCCGATGCGACACGCCGGCATGGGCCCGGTGTTTCTCAACACCAACCGCAGCAAGCGCTCGATCTGCCTGGACCTGAAAAAGCCCGCCGGCCGCGAGGCCGTGCTGCGGCTGCTGAAGGACGCCGATGTCCTGGTCTACAACGTCCGCCCGCAGGCCATGGCGCGGCTTCAGCTCGGCTACGATGTCGTGTCCGCCATCAATCCGCGCCTGGTCTATGCCGGCGTGTTCGGATTCGGCCAGGATGGGCCCTATGCCGCGAAACCTGCCTATGACGATCTGATCCAGGGCGCCACCGCGCTGCCGGCTCTGATGGCGCAGACCGGCGACGGCGTGCCGCGCTACGTGCCGAATGCGCTGGTCGATCGCATCGTCGGCCTCACCGCCGTCGGGGCGATTTGCGCCAGCCTCGTGCACCGCGACCGCACCGGCCGTGGCCAACGCGTCGACATCCCGATGTTCGAGACCATGGCCGGCTTCGTCATGGGCGATCACATGGGCGGGCTCACCTTCGAGCCGCCGCTCGACAAGGGCGGCTATGCCCGCCACCTCTCGCGCGACCGCAGGCCCTACAAGACCTCGGACGGCTATCTCAGCGTCATCGTCTACAACGACAAGCAGTGGGAGAATTTCTTCAAGGCCACCGGGCGCGACGATCTGCGCGCCGATCCCAAATTCGCGACCTTCGCCGGCCGCGCCGCCAACATCGATGTTGTCTACGCTGAGCTTGCGCGCATCTTCGAGACGCGCACGACGGCCGAGTGGATCGATTTGCTCACCAAGGCCGACGTGCCGGTCATGCCGATGCACGATCTCGCTTCGATCCTCCACGATGAGCATCTGGAGGCGACCGGTTTCTTCCCGGTCGTCACGCATCCGACCGAGGGTCCGATTCGCAGCATGAAGGTGACGGCGACCTGGTCCGAGACCGAGGCCGAGCCGGTGCGCCTGGCGCCGCGGCTCAACGAGCACGGCGTCGAGATCTTGCGCGAGATCGGCTACTCGGCCGACGAGATCGCGGCCATGGTGCGCGACGGCGTTACGCGGTCAGCGCCGGAGTAAAGAGAGAAAATGGCCACGACTCTCTCATCCGTCATTCCGGGGCGCGACGAAGTCGCGAACCCGGAATCCATAACCACCATCGTGAGTATGGATTCCGGGCTCGCGCCCCAAGTGGGCGCGCCCCGGAATGACGAGGAGGAGACACCATGAGCTTCATCACCGGCGTCGGCCTCACGCCGTTCGGCAAGCACGAAGGCTCGTCCTCGCTCGACCTGATGAGCCAAGCGGCGCAAGCCGCGCTCGACGATGCCGGGCTGACACGCTCGGACATCGACGGCATCCTCTGCGGCTACTCCACCGTCTCCCCGCACATCATGCTCGCCACCGTCTTTGCCGAGCATTTCGGCATCCCCCGTGGGTCGGTCAAAATCCCCCGGGTATGGTCACTTGAAACTCCCCCACCTGATGATCGCCGTCAGCGCCGCTGAACAGCAGTAGCCGGTCAGGCAGGACGTTTATGTTCGACCCCTTTAGCCAGCAAGGGGCCGGGGAGTTGAACGTCTTGAAGCGACATCTGCAAAGCACCGTACTTACATTACTTGATCGCAACACCAGCCAGCGCGAGATTCACCGGCTGACGGGTGTCGATCGCAAGACGATCCGGCGTTATCAGGCGCTGCGGGCCGGTGCGGAGGCAAATTCCCCCGGGGAAGTGACCACCGGCTCGGTGAGCGCGGACGGCCAAATTCCTCCACCCCGACCACCGGCTTTTGGGACATCGGAAGCGACGGTCACCAGCAGCCTGGCCCGTTCGGCTTGCGAAGCGCATCGGACGTGGATCGAAGAACAGGTCCGGCTGAAGCGGAACGCGCAGGCGATTTACCAGGACCTGGTTGATCAATTTGGCTTTCCGTCCAGCTACCAGAGTGTCAAGCGTAAACGGTACGAGAGGCCCACGGAGCCACGGACTTGGTGCGGACGGCCTACGCACCGCGCTTGAAGCGTATAGGCATCCAGAACTGCCGGAGGGCCTCGACGGTTGCTGGAATGTTGCGCCAGGCGTTTTGGATGATGGGCTGCGTTCCCAGCGTGCGCCGGGCCGGGGGTAGCAAGGGTCGACCGGCGTCGTCGATGCAATGGACCAAGATCGGCCGCAGCATAAGGTGTTCGGTTCCATTCGGGGGGAGAAGCCGCGACCAGACGAGAAGCCGAAGCTTCATGACGGCGTAGAAGCCCATGCACCAGGGCTGCGGGTCGACTTCGCCGTCCGGTGATCGCACGAACAGCGGCTCGAAGCTCTCCGGTCTCGTCGACAGCGTCTCGCTGATAGCGTTGTGGCGCATCAGCGTGGCGGCGATTGCCGAGAACTCCTCGGTGTCGTGATTGAAGGCGTCGGGATCTACGCCGAGGAGCGGGCACACCCATTCCTCGGAGGGAGTGTCAGAAGTTTTGTGTAAGAGCGTCTCTGTGAGGGGTTTGCGGGGTCAGCGGACTGACCCCATGGGGTCAGTCCGCTGAGCCTGCAAAGCGCTCGCCGAACTGGATGGCAAACTGGCCCATTGCGGCCGTCCATGCAACCGGTCGTCGCCAATGGATGCCGGCATTTCTGATGGCGAGGTAAAGCAGCTTCATCGCCGCCTCGTCGTTGGGGAAGCTGCCGCGTGTTTTGATGATCTTGCGCAGCGAACGGTTCAGCGCCTCGACCGCGTTGGTGGTATAGATCATTTTGCGTATCTCCGGCGCGAAGGCGAAGAACGGAATGACGTGCTCCCACGCCCGGCGCCAGGCCGCCCCGATCGCGGGATAGCGCTTGCCCCACTCGGCTTCGAAGTCCTCGAGCCTGAGCAGAGCGGCGTCGGCATTCTCGGCATGATAGATCGCCTTGATCGAGGGAAGGATCGCCTTGCGATCCTTCCAGGACACGAAGGATAGGCTGTTGCGGATCAAATGCACGATGCAGGTCTGGACCATCGCCTTGGGAAAGACGCTGTTGATCGCCTCGGGAAAGCCCTTCAGACCGTCGACGACGGCGATCAGGATGTCGGCGACGCCGCGGTTCCTCAGATCGTTCATGACCTTGAGCCAGAATTTGGCGCCTTCGGTTTGCTCGATCCAAAGCCCGAGCACGTCTTTCTCGCCCGATGCAGTGATGCCCAGCACGACGTAGACTGCCTTGTTCTTGACCATCCCCTCATCGCGAATCTTGACCCTGAGCGCGTCGAAGAAGACCACCGGATAGATCGCTTCCAGCGGCCGGCTCTGCCATTCGCGGACCTCGTCGAGAATCGCGTCGGTGACCTTGCTGATCAGATCGGGGGACACCTCGGTGCCGTAGAGCTCGGCCAGATGGCCCTGGATCTCCCGTACCGTCATGCCCCGCCCGTAGAGACTGATGATCTTCTCGTCGAAGCCGTCGAAGCGGGTCTGGCCCTTCGCGACGATCACCGGTTCGAACGTGCCGGCGCGGTCGCGCGGCACCTCGATCTCGATCTCGCCGTCGTCCGTCAACAGCGCTTTGCTGCTTGTGCCGTTGCGGCTGTTGCCCGACCCGCGGCCCGCCGGGTCGCCCTTCTCATAGCCAAGGTGGTGGGTCAGCTCCGCACCCAGTGCGCGCTCCAGAAGCGCCTTCTTCAGTCGTCTGAAAAGCCCGTCTTCGCCGGCTAAGTCTTCTGGCTTGAGGCTGCCCCCGGCAAGAAGCTGGTCCAAAATCTCAGGTGAAAAATCCGTAGCCATGTGAGTCTCCTGTCAAAGGTAAACTCACAGAAACCATCTTACACCGAGTTACTGACACCCTCTCCTCGGACGCCATCGAGACCGGCCCGGCGACGACCGCGGCCACCGCGCCATCGAGCATGGAGAGCGACGTCGCCCGCGGATGCCGAAGCGTCGGCGACCTGGCGCGCTTGCTGATCCATTGCCCGAGCCGTTCGAACGACATGGCATAGTCCGCCATCGTCGTCTTGCGTGCTTTTCGCGTTCCCCGCCCTTGCTTCGGCTTCGTCATGCCACGGCCCGCTTTTCGGCTTCGCGTGCGGCCTTCCAGTTCCAGGCCAGAAGTTCGTGAAGCTGGTTGGTCTTCGTGGCGCCGCTCACCATGCGATCGAGAACGTCGACGAGATACGCCTCGGGGTCGAGGCCATTCAATTTCGCTGTGTTAAGAAGCGAAGCGAGTATCGCCCAGGTCTCGCCCCCGCCTTCGTCACCACTGAACAACGAGTTCTTTTTTCCGATCGCAATTGGCCTGATCGATCGTTCGACCGTGTTGGTGTCCGGCTCGAGCCGCCCGTCATCCAGGAACGTCGTCAGGCCCTGCCAGCGTTCGAGCATGTAGTCGATCGCCTTGATGAGCGTCGAGCGGCGGGAGATCCCGTCCTTCACCGCGATCAGACGGGCCCTCAACGCCTCCATCAGCGGCTTCGTCTCGGCCTGTCGCGTCGCGCGGCGTTCCCCAGCATCGAGACCGCGGATCCTCTCCTCGATCGCGTAGACGGCCGCAATGCGCTCGATGACCTCCGCGGCGAAGGGTGAGTTCGTCGTCTTGTGCACCCTCACGAAGTTGCGGCGCGCGTGAACGAGACAATACGCCAGCTGGATCTGGCCCGACATCATCGCATCGCCCGCCAGCGAGGCGTAGGCGGCATAGCCGTCGACTTGCAGCACGCCTTCGAAGCCGGCTAACTGCGCCACGATCTCCTTTTTGCCGCGACCACCTGCGAACACGTAGGCGACCGCCGGCGGCGCCGGCCCCTTCCACGCCCGATCGTCCGTCGCGTGCGCCCAGAACTGGCAGATCCTCGTGCGGCCGCGTCCCGGATCGAGCACTGGCATCGGCGTCTCGTCGCAGAACAGCCGCTCGAAGCCGTGCATAGTCTTCAGTTGCAGATCGTAGAGGCCCCTGACCAGCCACGCCGCGCTCCCCATCCAGCGCGCCAGCGTCTGACGGTCGACGACGACACCCTGACCCGCCAGGATCTGCGTCTGGCGATAGAGCGTCGATTGCCAGGCATATTTGGCCGCGGCGATATGCGCGATCAGCGCCGTCGTTGCCATGCCGCCCTCGACGAGCCGCGCCGGTGCCGGGGCCTGGACAATCGGGCCCTCACAGGAGCGGCAGGCGTATTTTGGACGGATCGTGCGGAGCACGCGCAGCCACGCGGGAACCCGATCGAGCGCTTCGCTGCTCTCCTCGCCGATCCGATGCATCTGACCCGTGCAGCACGGGCACAGCGTGGACGCCGGCTCGATCACCCGCTCGACCCGAGGCAGATGCGCCGGCAGCGCGCCGATGTTGCGCTTCGCTTTGCGCCGCTCCGGCCGCGGCGCGTCCGGTTTGTCGTCATTGGCCGGGAGCTGTGAGCCGGCGGTCCGTTCCAGATCAAACGCGATCTGTTCGGCGCAGACGATCGCCGCGCGCTCCGATCGTGCGCCGAAGATCAGGCTCTTCAACGTGGCGATCTCTGCGCGCAGATCATCGTTCTCGCCTTCGAAAGCCAGCACCATCTCGGCAAGAGCCGCAGGGTCAGAGGGGAGATCTTCGGGGCGAAGCGCCATATCGCAGAGCTACACGAACGCACTCGCAATCGCCAGCAAAACAAGACGCTTCAGGCAACCTTCGTCGGCCGCTTCGTCACCTTCGGGACCACACGCGACCACTCCGCAAGACCTTCAATCAGCATCGCCAGTTGCGCCCCCGTCACCGGCATCGTACCCTCGCGAACAGGTGGCCAGGCAAAGCCCCCATTCTCCAGCCACTTCGTCGCTAGAACCATTCCCGAGCCGTCAAAAACCAGTAGCTTCAAACGATCCGATCGCTTCGATCGGAAGACATAAACGTCACCGCTGTAGGGCTTGCCGCCTAATCCCTCCGCTACCAGCGCGACAAGGCCATGAACGCCTTTACGAAAGTCAATCGGCTGCGTCGCGACGAACACACGGACCATTGGACCGAAAGAGATCATCGCGTCGATCTCACCGCCGCCAGCACGCGCTCCAGCGTCGCGGCGTCGACGCCGACGGGCACGCGCACCGTCGCGCCCGCGATCATCACCTCGATCCGCTCGGCCGGATCCGTCAGAACATGCGCCTTATCGATCGCGTTCGGCTGCGCCTCGACGGCGGCCTGGAGCCTGACTTGCACGAACTGCGGCGCTTCGCTCGACGCGAGCCGCGCCTGGCGCCGCCACACACTGAGCAGTCCCCGGTTCACCCCGTTGCGTCGAGCCACCTCGGAAATGCTCGTCTCCGGATCGGCACTCTCGGCCACGATCCGCGCCTTCTCCGCATCGCTCCAACTGCGCCGTCGCCTCTCCCCTGTGATCACCTCGATCCGCTGATAGGAGGCGGCATCATGCCCGTCTTGATGTCTGTCTTGATGCATGGAACGAGCGTCCCTCGCGTTGTCAAATCCACGCGCGAGTCTCGCTCATCCCGTCCACCTAAACGAGGTGGGGTCGTCGTACCGCTATCTGTCAAGCGGTTTGTGCGCCGGTTGCGGCACGCTGATCCTGAGCAGTTTGATCGTCTTGAGTTCCTCCCCGGCGAGGAAGCTCAGGTCGACTATGGCGAGGGCGCGCCGACGGTTGATCCGAAGAGCGGGCGGTACCGTCGTCCCCGCCTGTTCGTGATGACGCTACGCTACTCGCGGCGCAGCTTCCGGCGGGTAGTCTGGAAGTCCAGCCAACAAGTCTGGGCGCAGCTCCACGAAGAGGCGTTCCGGTATTTTGGCGGGGTCCCCAGCTATGTCGTGCTCGACAACCTGAAGGAAGGCGTCCTCAAGCCGGATTTGTACGAGCCCCAGCTCAACCCGATTTACAGCGCGATGCTGGCTCATTACGCCGTGGTCGCCGATCCCGCGCGCGTGGCCGATCCAAATCGGAAAGGATGCGTCGAGAATGCGATTCAACATACCCAGGGCACTGCGCTGGCCGGACGGCGCTTCGAGACGCTGGAGGCGCAAAACGAGTTCTTGAGGCACTGGGAGGAGAACTGGGCTTCCAAACGCATCCACGGCAGCACGCGCCGTCAGGTCGAGGCGATGTTCCAGGAAGAGAAGCCGCACCTGCGGCCGCTGCCTGTCGCTCCCTTCCGCATCTTCACCGAAGTCGTCCGGACTGTCTGCGACGACACCACCGTACGCGTCGACAACAGCTATTACGCCGCGCGGCCCGCGCCGATCGGCAGCCAGGTCGTCGTGCGCATCTACACCACCACGATCGAGATCCGTGATCGCCACACCCGTGCGCTGCTGCGTGTTCATTCCCGGATGGCGCACCCCGGTTCTGTCGTCCTGCCGACCAGCGAACGGCCGTTCAACCCGTCGCGGCAAACCGCCGTGCTGCTGGCGAGCGCCGAGCGCATCGGACCGCAGACCAGGGCCTTGTGCCAGCAGGTGTTCGACACCGAAGGGCGCCCCGGACAGCGCGCGATGTGGGGCATTGTCGGGCTGGGCCGGAAGTATCCGGCGCGGCTGGTCGAGCAGGCCTGCGCGCACGCCATCGACAACCGCATCTACCGCTACAAGCACGTGCGTGCGACCGTCGAGCGGTTGTTCGAACAGGCGATCGAGCAGGTTGGAGTGACGCCACAGCCGGCATCGCCGCTCACCCAGGATCATCCGCTGATCCGTACCCCCGCGGAATACGGCGACCTCTTCAGCCGCGCTGTGCGGCGCGACGCCGACGACAATGGTCGGCAGGCCGAGGCTCACGACGATCACGCCACGGCAATCCGCGCTCGTGTCGCCTGCGCAACCCCGGCCAACTCCGGCGCCACGAGCGCTCCCGCTGCACCTTCTCACCTTAAACTGGAGACCTAGCCCGTCTTATTCGTAAGAGTGCGCCTGAGGGCTGGCGAGCGTGGTGTAAAGCGCTGATGCGGCGTAGGATTCGGTTGCGAAGCCACCCCATCACCTTCAACCGCGAACGCCACGCCCGCCATGACCGACGATACGATTCCGCCCTTCTCGTTTCCAGCCGTTCACGCCAAGAAAGTCACAGCTGCCTTCGATGGCGGTCGCCTGACCTCGAACGGGGGCGTGATGCTTCTGGCGATGGCCGAGCGGCGTCTCGGCTTGGCCGACAATCTGGCCCGGGTGTTCCCGGATCGGCGCGATCCGACGCGGGTCGTGCACAGCCTTGTCGATATGTTCCGCGCGCGCATGTTCGCGATCTGCTGCGGCTACGAGGACGCCGACGACCTCGATCATCTGCGGTCCGATCCCGCATTCAAGCTGGCCTGCGGACGGCTGCCGGACACGGGCCGCGATCTGTGTTCCCAACCGACGCTGTCGCGGCTGGAGAATGCTCCGCGCCTGCGCGACGTGATCCGACTGACCTACATTTTGGTCGACGCATGGATGGATAGCTACCCGCGCGAGCCGGCATCCGTCACGCTCGACATCGATGATACCTGCGATGTCGTCCACGGCCATCAGCAGCTCTCGCTGTTCAACGCTCATTATGACGAACGCTGCTTCCTGCCGATCCACGTCTACGACACGGAGAAGAGCCGTCCCGTGGCGGTCGTGCTGAGGCCCGGCAAGACGCCGGGCGGCGTCGAGGTGCGTGCCCTTCTGCGCCGCCTGGTACGGCATATCCGCACGCGGTGGCACAACACGCGAATTACGTTCCGTGGCGACGGGCACTATGCCCGGCCGGAGGCCATGGCGTGGTGCGAGACCAACGGCATCGACTACATCTTCGGTCTGTCCGGCACCAAGCCTCTCGCCAGAAAAGTCGACGAGGTCGCCGACGACATCCGCACCCGACGCGCCATCGAGAACCTGCCGGTTCTGCGTGGCTATACCGAGACGCGCCACAAGGCAAAGTCCTGGGATCGCGAACGGCGCACCGTCGCCCGTATTGAGGCGACGATGCTCGGCCTCGACATCCGTTTCGTCGTCACCAGCCTCGATGTCGGCTCGGCCGAGTGGATCTACGACAGCCTGTATTGCGCGCGCGGCCAAGCCGAGAATCTGATCAAGCTGCATAAGACGCAGCTCGCCTCCGACCGCACCAGCTGCCGTTCGGCGCTCGCCAACCAGGTCCGTCTCGTGCTCCATACGGCCGCTTATTGGCTGATGCTGACCGTGCGCGACGCCATTCCCAAAGTCCGGGAATTGGCCGCTGCCGAGTTCGCGACGCTGCGTCTTCGGCTCTTGAAAATCGCCGCCCGTGTCGTCGAGACCACGAGCCGCATTCGCCTTGCGTTTGCCGCGGCATGTCCCGAAGCCGACCTGATCTGCGGCTTGCCCGGCGCGCTGCTGCCGCTCGGTCCTTGACCGGCGGGGCGTCCGCCCCCGTTCGCCCAACCCATCCCTCAAGCGCGTTGCAAAGTACCGGTCGTCAGGCGGCGAAAAGCCGAAGGCAATCCTGTGCGCCTCGTCAGACAAGATGTGCGGCCGCATCAATCGGGCCCAAAAGCCGCACTCTCACGAATAGGACGGGCTAGCCCGTCTTATTCGCGAGAGGGCGCCTGAGAGGCTGGCGAGCGTGGTGTAAAGCGCTGATGCGGCGTAGGATTCGGTTGCGAAGCCACCCCATCACCTTCAACCGCGAACGCCACGCCCGCCATGACCGATGATACGATTTCAGACCACTATCGAGAAGCAAGAATTCAACACAAATAAAACCTCTGCCTCGCGCTCGATCTCTTCATGCTTGATAGTCTCGTTTCGGAGGCTGAGCACCTACCGCGTCTAACCCGTCTTATTCGCGAGAGGGCGCCTGAGAGGCTGGCGAGCGTGGTGTAAAGCGCTGATGCGGCGTAGGATTCGGTTGCGAAGCCACCCCATCACCTTCAACCGCGAACGCCACGCCCGCCATGACCGATGATACGATTTCAGACCACTATCGAGAAGCAAGAATTCAACACAAATAAAACCTCTGCCTCGCGCTCGATCTCTTCATGCTTGATAGTCTCGTTTCGGAGGCTGAGCACCTACCGCGTCTAATAGGCCGCTCGCGCCGGTTTCTTTGGACGCGGCACGACCGCGACTCCACGTTTCGGCACAGAAATGATCGGGAGTCACTCAATCTTTCTTCAACTTAACCCGTCTTATTCGTAAGAGTGCGCCTGAGGGGTAAAGCGCTGATGCGGCGTAGGATTCGGTTGCGAAGCCAACCCCATCACCTCCAACCGCGAACGCCACGCCCGCCATGACCGACGATACGATTCCGCCCTTCTCGTTTCCAGCCGTTCACGCCAAGAAAGTCACAGCTGCCTTCGATGGTGGGCGCCTAACCTCGAACGGGGGCGTGATGCTTCTGGCGATGGCCGAGCGGCGTCTCGGTTTGGCCAACAATCTGGCCCGGGTGTTCCCGGATCGGCGCGATCCGACGCGGGTCGTGCACAGCCTGGTCGATATGTTCCGCGCTCGCATGTTCGCGATCTGCTGCGGCTACGAGGACGCCGACGACCTCGATCATCTGAGGTCCGATCCGGCATTCAAGCTGGCCTGCGGTCGCCTACCGGACACGGGCCGGGATTTGTGTTCCCAGCCGACGCTGTCGCGGCTGGAGAATGCTCCGCGCCTGCGCGACGTGATCCGGCTGACCTACACTTTGGTCGACGCATGGATGGATAGCTACCCGCGCGAGCCGGCATCCGTCACGCTCGACATCGATGATACCTGCGACGTCGTCCACGGCCATCAGCAGCTCTCGCTGTTCAACGCTCATTATGACGAACGCTGCTTCCTGCCGATCCACGTCTACGACACGGAGAAGAGCCGGCCCGTGGCCGTCGTGCTGCGGCCCGGCAAGACGCCGGGCGGCGTCGAGGTGCGTGCCCATCTGCGCCGCCTGGTACGGCATATCCGGACGCGATGGCACAACACGCAAATTACGTTCCGTGGCGACGGGCACTATGCCCGGCCGGAGGCAATGGCGTGGTGCGAGACCAACGGCATCGACTACATCTTCGGTCTGTCCGGCACCAAGCCTCTCGCCAGAAAAGTCGACGAGGTCGCCGACGACATCCGCACGCGACGCGCCATCGAGAACCTGCCGGTTCTGCGTGGCTATACCGAGACGCGCCACAAGGCAAAGTCCTGGGATCGCGAACGGCGCACTGTCGCCCGTATTGAGGCGACGATGCTCGGCCTCGACATCCGCTTCGTCGTCACCAGCCTCGATGTCGGCTCGGCCGAGTGGATCTACGACAGCCTGTATTGCGCGCGCGGCCAAGCCGAGAATCTGATCAAGCTGCATAAGACGCAGCTCGCCTCCGATCGCACCAGCTGCCGTTCGGCGCTCGCCAACCAGGTCCGTCTCGTGCTCCATACGGCCGCTTATTGGCTGATGCTGACCGTGCGCGACGCCATTCCCAAAGCCCGGGAATTGGCCGCTGCCGAGTTCGCGACGCTGCGTCTTCGGCTCTTGAAAATCGCCGCCCGTGTCGTCGAGACCACGAGCCGCATTCGCCTTGCGTTTGCCGCGGCATGTCCCGAAGCCGACCTGATCTGCGGCTTGCCCGGCGCGCTGCTGCCGCTCGGTCCTTGACCGGCGGGGCGTCCGCCCCCGTTCGCCCAACCCATCCCTCAAGCGCGTTGCAAAGTACCGGTCGTCAGGCGGCGAAAAGCCGAAGGCAATCCTGTGCGCCTCGTCAGACAAGATGTGCGGCCGCATCAATCGGGCCCAAAAGCCGCACTCTCACGAATAGGACGGGCTAGGATCTATTCACCTGCCAGCTTGAGCCTGGGCATGGCCGAGGCCTCACGCGCCCGCAGCCGGGCTTCCTCCCGCTGGATGTAGTCGCGGGTCATCGGCACCACGCCCTGACGACGGGTCAGCTGGATCTGGAAGTTCATCATGGCTTGCTTGCGGAACGTCATCTCGCAGGCCGCCAGATAGAACTCCCACATCAGGGCGAAGCGCTCGTCGTAGAGCTGCACCGCCTCCTCGCGCCGCGCCATGAAGCGCTCTCGCCAGGCCTTCAGCGTCTCGGCATAGTGTAGGCGTAGAATCTCGATGTCGCAGACCAGCAGGCCCGCCCGCTCGATCGCCGGCAGCACTTCCGACAGGGCGGGGATGTAGCCGCCGGGGAAGATGTATTTGGCGATCCAGGGATTGGTCGAGTCCGGGCCCTGCGAACGGCCGATCGCGTGCAGCAGCATGACGCCGTCCTCGCTCAGCAATTCGGCGCAGCGCTGAAAATAGGCGTCGTAGAACCTTGCCCCGACATGTTCGAACATGCCGACCGAGACGATGCGGTCGAAGGTACCGTCAATGTCGCGATAATCCTGGAGCTGGAATCTGGCCGAGTCCGTCAGGCCCTTTTCGGCAGCGCGTGCATTGGCGACCTGCAACTGCTCGGTCGACAGCGTGATGCCGGTGAGATCGGCGCCCGCGATCTCGGCGAGATAGAGCCCGAGGCCGCCCCAGCCGGAGCCGATGTCGAGCACGCGCTGGCCGTCCTTGATGAGGAGCTTCGCTGCAATGTGCCGTTTCTTGGCCAGCTGCGCGTCGTCGAGCGGCACCTCGGGCGTTTCGAAATAGGCGCAGCTATATTGCTTGTCGGCATCGAGAAAGAGCGAATAGAGCCGGCCGTCGAGATCGTAGTGATGGGCGACGTTGTGGCGGGAGCGGGTGCGGGGATTGAACTGCTTCAGGTGCCGCGTCAGGTAGCGCAGGTGCCACCACGGTTTAGCCCAGTGCGGCAATAGGTCGGGTTGATCGAGCAGGATCGCGAGGGCATCAGCTATGGTGCCGCGCTCGACCACGAACTCGCCGTCCATATAGGCCTCGCCGAGCCCGAGCTCGGGATTGATGAGGCTCTTCCGCTCCGCGTCCGCGGTGACGAAGCGCACCGCGACCGGCTCGCCGGAGCCGTCGCCGACGGTGAACTTCGATCCGTTTGCGCTGGTCACCGTCATCGACCCGCGCCGGATGAATTGAGACAGGAAGCTACGCAACAAACGGTCCATCGACATTTCCTCTCGAGCGAACCCGAAAGATGCGACTAACCCGGCTTTCACATCTGACGCCCAGGCGCCGCAGCGGTTCCTATGCGTTTGCATCCAAATCTAGCGAGGCGGTTCCGGCTGCGCTATTGCGCTGTATTCAAAGCCGATATTCGAAAATGGCTTAATCACATCCTTGCGCGCGGAGCCTGCTTCCATTCGCAGCTCAATCGGTTAAAAGGTGACCGCCGCCGCGCCGGAGGCCGGCTGCATTCGCGGAATTCAATGGAGATGATGGGAATGTCGAGCCGAGCGCTCAGCCTCGCGACGGTATTGCTTCTGATGGGCTTCGGCGCGGCTGACACCGTTCTCGCGCAGGCGACGAACCTCGAGGCCGGCAAGACCCCGTCCCAGCTTTTCGCGCAGACCTGCAATGCCTGCCACAAGAGCCCGCGCGGACTCTTGAAGTCCGTGACGCCGGGTTCGTTGCCGGGATTCCTGCGCCAGCACTACACCACGAGCTCGGACATGGCGGGCGTCCTCGCCTCCTACCTGGTCTCCAACGGTGCCACCGACACCCGCTACCAGGCCAAGGACGGTAAGAAGGACGGCGCCAGGGAGAAGGAAGCCAACTCCGCTCCGGGCCAGTCGCCTGAGCATCAGGGCCGCCGCCACCGCTCGCAAGAGGCCGCCAGGCCGGAGGGCGAGGGTGCTGCTCCGGCCCCCGAGGGCACGCGCCAGAAGCGCGCGGCGCGACCCGCCGAGGAAGGTGCGACGCCGGAGGGACAGGCAGCGCCCGAGCCGCGCAAAGGCAAGCGGCGCGCCAAGCCGGGCACTGAGGAAGCCCCCAATGTCGATGCCGCCGCGCCGGCGACCGAGGACAAGAAGAGCGAGCCAAAGCCTGAGGCCGTCAAGCCCGACAGCGCCAAGCCCGACAGCGCCAAGGCCGAGCCCGACAGCGGCAAGGCATCCGAGAAGCCCGTTGAGCCCAGGCCGGATAGCTCGAAGGTCGAGCCGCGCGGCAGCGAAGCTCCGGCACTGCGACCCGACCCGGTGCCGCAGGTGGCGCCGGCTGCACCTGCCGCGGCAAAGCCCGCCGAACCGGCGTCGTCCAAGCCGGCGGACGAGGCCGCTTCCAAGCCGGTCGCGCCTGCAGCCAGCCCCGAACCGGCGCCCAGGCCGCAGCAGGACCCGGCACCGCCCGCGACCGCTGCAGCCCCGCCGGCGCAGTCGTCCGGCCCGCCGGTGCCGCCGATCTCGCGCTAGATCCGCTACGTTCTCAGCCTGACATGCGGAGGCCGCTTCAACGCGGTCTCCGCATCGTATTGACCGCATCTAGAGTGCTGCTCTAGAGTGATACTCTAGGAGGCGTCGATGGCGGCGAGCGTGCGAGACGATCTGTTGGCAGCCGGGCTGCTGGTGTTCGACCGCGTCGGCTTCGAAGCCGCGACGGTGGCCGCGATCCGCACCCGGGCCCGCGCCTCCAACGGCAGCTTCTTTCATGCCTTCGGTTCGAAGAAGGAGCTCGCCGGTGCGCTGTTCCTGGAGGTCTTGCGGCACTATCACGCCGCGGTGCTGGCCGCGCTCGATCCCGTGCCCGATGCGGAGCAGGGCATCGATCGCCTGATCCGGGCTCATCTCGACTGGGTCGTGACCAGCCGGCGCGAGGCGCGCTACCTCTTCGAGATCTCACGCAGCGAATGGGGCGAGGACGTGCGCGATGCCCAGCGCGCGCAGAACGCGCGGCTTGCCGAAGGCATCGAGCGCTGGCGGGCGCCGCTGGTTGCAGGCGGCGAGCTTCTGCCGATGACGCCGGTGATGTTCGTCAGCCAGCTCATCGGTCCGGCGCAGATCTTCTGCCGTGCCTTTCTGTCGGGGCGCGATCGCACCGATCCGCGCAGTGAGGCCGACACGCTGATCGCGTGCGCCATTCGTGCGCTGAGGCCACTCGATCGCATCAACAAGCAATAGGGAGAGACCGCATGCAGGCCGAAGCTGATCCGGAATTCGCGCCAATTGCCGAACGCATCCACGCCAATGTCGGCCGGCAGGGTTTCATGAACCTGGTGGGCGCCGAGCTCTCCGAATTGTCGCGCGGTACCTGCACCATCGCCGTGGAGCGCCGACCGGAGCTGCTTCAGCAGCACGGCTTCTTCCATGGCGGCGTGACCGCGTTCCTGGTCGACAACGCCACGACGATCGCGGCCGCGACCTCGCGCGGCCAGGCGGCGCTGACGGCCGAATACAAGCTCAACCTGTTGTCGCCAGCGGTCGGTGAAAAGCTGATCTGCCGGGCAAAGGTGATCAAGCCGGGCCGACAGGTCGCTGTGGTTGCGGCCGATGTGTTCTGCGTCAGCGACGGAGTCGAGAAGCATACGGCAACCGCGCTGGCCTCGATCGCGATGCTGAGCGAGGACGTCGCCGGCAAGATGAAAAGTCCGGCCGCCTGAGGCGACCGGGCTGATCTCCACTGCCGTCATTCCGGGGCTCGCGAAGCGAGAACTCTGGTGCGCAATTGCGCACCTGAGGTCTGGTCCTTCGGACCATCCCGGAATGACGGCTTGTGGCTTACTTCTCTTCCGCAGCCGGGGCCGGCTCGACGTCCTCGGGCTGGGCGTCCGGATCGAAGAACTCGCCGGCGGCGGCGATCGCCTCGGCAGCCGCATCGCGGTCCTCGTTGCGGGTCGAGATATCCTCGCCGCGGTTGATGCGCTCGGCCTCGTCCTGGCTGCGCGCGACCGTCACGGTGATCTCGACCTCGACCTCGGGGTGAACGGCGACGGTGATCGTGTGCTTGCCGATGGTCTTGATCGGCGCATCGAGCTGGATCTGCGGGCGAGCCAGCGAAACGCCATCGGCTTCGAACGCGATGACGATGTCGCGCACGTTGACCGAGCCGAACAGCTGGCCGGCTTCCGACGCCTGGCGGATCACGATGATGTTCTTGCCTTCGATCTTCTCGGCGACCTTGGACGCCTCGGCCTTCGAGGCGAGGTTGCGGGCCTCGAGCTCGGCCTTCATGCCGTCATACTTGGCCCGGTTGTCGGCGGTGGCGCGCAGCGCCTTGCCGCGCTTGAGCAGAAAATTGCGAGCGTAGCCGTCGCGAACCTTCACGACTTCGCCCATCTGGCCGAGCTTGTTGACGCGTTCCAGCAAAATGACTTCCATATTCGTTCTCCTCTTGAAGTGCTCAGTAGGTTTCAGTTTCGGGGTGACTTAAGGCGTTGGCAGTGGGGGCGGCTGCCGGCTGCGCAGGAAGCGCTCGCGAAAGCCGAACACGGCATCCGCAAGACCGAGGATGACCATCGCGATCACGGGCCACCCGAACACGACGACGACGACGTAGGTCGAGCCGAGCCAGAATGTGCGGCTCTTCAGCGCGAGTGTCAGCGTATGCAGCACGGCGAAACCGGTCAGCGCATAGGCCATCATCAGCGCGGCCGTGGCGATCTGCGCGACGATGGCAAGCAGCCCGCCGGTGAAGCAGAAGGCGAGCGCGATGCAGAGCGCCACCAGGGTCATCGGCGGCAGCTCGGCCGCCATCAGATCCGGCCAGGGACGGCGCAGCCGGCCCGACGTCGCGGTCACCTTTGCGCTGAGCCAGAGGTTGAGAGTCAGCGTCATCATCGCGATGATCGTGGCGCCGGCCGGTACCATGCGCACCAGCGCGTCGACGAACTGGCCGGCTTCGCCCGAGGTCTGCGGGTCGGTGGTGCGCAGGAGGCGCATCAGCCCGCGCCGCAGCGTGCCGGTGATGGTCTCGGCGTCGCTGCCGAGCGTGAGCAGGGCGGCCATCGTGGTCAGCGTGGCGAAGCCTGCGATCCAGAGCAGGAGGCGGCCGACCGGATACCACTCGATCCCGGGTTCCGGCGGCGATTTGGCGGAGGCGGCGTCCGGCGCGAGACTTCCCACCGGCCGGCCGAGCAGGGCGAGATGGCCGAGCCACCAGGCCGGCAACGCGACGGTGACGGCGAAGGCGATGCAGTAGGGCAGGCCGAACAGCGCGCCGAGGCCGATCGCGGCGGCAATGCCGCCGAGGCTGGCGCAAAGCGGTCCCCAGCCGATCGCGGCGACCATCAGCGGCAGCGGTGCGAGATAGAACAGGACGAGCGAGATCATTGCGCCCGAGATGATCGAGGCGAACATCAGGGCCGACGCGGCGCCGGCGATCAGGGCAATGAGTACAAATGCCATCATCAGCTGTCCCGCTCCCTTCGAGCGGTTAGAGGCGTCGTTTGCCCCAACCATCGGCGACCGGACGACCCGGAAGCCTTATGAGTTCAGAAAGTCACGACCGGCGGCCCGCGGCCGCCGGTCGAATTGGTCGTATCAGCGAATGACGTAGGGCAGCAGGCCCAGGAAGCGCGCGCGCTTGATGGCACGGGCGAGTTCACGCTGCTTCTTTGCGGACACCGCGGTGATGCGGCTCGGCACGATCTTGCCGCGCTCGGAGACGTAACGCATCAGCAGCTTGGAGTCCTTGTAGTCGATCTTCGGCGCATTGGCGCCCGTGAACGGGCAGCTCTTGCGACGACGGAAAAACGGGCGACGTGCACCAGCTTCAGCCATTGGTCTTACTCCCCATCCGTGGTTTCAGCTTCGTCGCGCGGACGGCGCGGACCGCGATCGCCGCGGAAACCGCCCTCGCGGTCGCCCCGGAAGCCGCCTTCGCGCTCGCCGCGGAAGCCGCCGCCACGATCGTCACGCTCGCGATCGCGGTCGGCCTTGCGCATCATCGCGGACGGGCCTTCCTCGAGCTCCTCGACGCGGACGCTGAGATAGCGGATCACGTCTTCGCTGATGCGCTCCTGGCGCTCGATCTCGGCGATCGCCGCGGACGGCGCGTCGATGTTGAGCAGCACGAAATGCGCCTTGCGGTTCTTGTTCATGCGATAGGTGAGGGAGCGCACGCCCCAATTCTCGGTCTTGGTGACCTTGCCGCCGAGACCCTCGACGATACCGGTCATCTGCGCAGTCAGCTCTTCGACCTGCTGCGGGCTCGCGTCCTGACGCGCGAGAAAAACATGCTCGTAAAGAGCCATGGACGTCCTTTCCTCATGTTGGCGCATCGCCCGGCGTCAAACCCTTAAGAGGCCTTCGGAAAGGACTCTGGGATCAAGCTCAGAAGGCGGAAACACGGGACGACGGGCCGACTGGCCCTGCCACACCAAAATCACGAATGATTTGCTGAGACCGTCCGTTCAGCTCCCGGCCGGGGTCTGCGGATGCGCGCCTTATACGGATTTTGGCCGGCTTTGCAAGTTTGGGGGTCAGGTTTCGGCCCGATCACGCGCCGGCGAAACCGGACCATCCTCTGATACCATATGCGCTTGACCCATTTGTTTGTATGTCATACAAATAAATCGACGAAGAGGACCTCCATGGCAGAAGGCTCGGCCCGCGGGCCGCTCGAAGCGGCAGGCGACCCCAAGCACGCCGCGCGCGCGACGCGCTCGGCCGGCCGTAAAATGCGGTCGCTGCTCCTGGATGCGGCGAGCCCGCTGTTTCGGGAGCGGGGGCTGTCCGGCACGGCAATCACCGACATCGCGGCTGCCGCGGACGCGTTCCCGAGCCAGATCACCTATTACTTCCGCACCAAGGAGGCGCTGTTCGTCGAATGCGCCTGCCGCGATCTGCTATATCTGGCGCGTGCGACCGAGCAGGCGGCGCTGAGGGCGCGCACGCCGCGGGAATATACCCACGCGCTGGCCGCGACGGTTACGGCGAGCGATTCGGTCGCTTTCTTCGCGGAAGCGCTGACATTGACGCGTCGTCGTCAGGATCTCGCGCCGCTGGTGGAGCGTACCATCGAGCGCCTGCACAGCGAGGGTGCGCGCGCTTATGCGGGGCAGGTCGAGCGGCACGGCTGGCGCTCGCTGCGCGCGCCCGACGAAAGCTCGCGGCGCTTCTGGGCGGTCGCCATCGGCGTCATTCTCGAAGGCCATGCGATGGGCCGCTCGCCCGAGGAGCTCTGCGCCGAGATGCTGCGCGTGCTGGGCGAGCAGGCGAAATCCACTGAAGACACCGGGCGCCTGCGTCTCGTCGAGGCGCGCGAGGCATCCGACAATTCCAATGGAGAGGGTTAGGCCATGACCGCGCTTCGTATGCGTGCCCGAGATTTCCTGACCGATGATCAATTGGCTGAGGTACGCCAGCGCGCGACGTGGAAAGGCGCTGCGCTGATCGCGCACGCCTGGGCGCTGATCATTGCAGCCATCGCGCTCGTCGCGTGGTGGCCCAATCCGATCACCTACGTCCTGGCCGTCGCCATCATCGGCTCGCGCCAGCTCGGCCTTGCGATCCTGATGCATGACGGTGCTCATGGCTGCCTGTCCGCCGACGAGAAGACCAATCTGGCGCTGAGCCAGTGGTTCTGCGCCTATCCGCTGTTTGCGGAGACGCGCAGCTACCGGCGCTATCACCTTCAGCACCATGCGCGGACCCAGCAGGAGGACGATCCCGATCTCGTGCTGTCGGCGCCGTTTCCGATCACCAAGCTGAGCTATCGCCGCAAGTTCGTTCGCGACATCACCGGCCAGACCGGCTACCAGCAGCGCAAGGCGCAACTGCTCAACGCGCTTGGGCCAAAGGACTGGCCGTGGCGGCAACGTGCGGCGCATTTCTGGGAGAAGCTTGGCCCGCAATGTGTCGTCAACGCGATCATGTTTGCGGCGCTCGCTGCGGCTGGCGTGTGGTGGGCCTATCCGCTGCTATGGCTGGTGCCGCTCCTGACCTGGATGATGGTCATCACGCGCATCCGCAACATTGCAGAGCACGCCGTCGTCCCCGATAGCAGCGATCCCCTGCGCAACACCCGCACCACGCATGCCAATTTTCTCGAGCGCCTGTTCATCGCGCCGTACTACGTGAACTATCACCTCGAGCATCATCTCTTGTTCTACGTGCCCTGCTATAATCTGCCGAAGGTGCATCGCCTCCTCAGTGCGAGCCGGTACGCCGGCCGCATGGAAGTGCAGCCGAACTACGCGGCGGTGTTGCGGCTGGCGACGGCCAGGCCGAACGGCGAGGATCGGCCGGGGCAACTTGTCAACAGTGCGCGCCGCGCGCAGGCCGGGGCGGACGTCGATGCCAACCAGACCGCCGGCGGGTTTTGAGGAGGCGCATTCCCGGTTGAATGCCGGCCGAAGCTCCCATCTCGGCTTGACAGTGCAGCCCCGGACGGTGTCTACGGCCCCCTTTGGAGCATGATCCGGAGCCATGGCCTAAGGCCGTGCCACATCGGCTGCCGGTTCTCGCAGGGACCATGCCCGACAAGCAGGGAGCGCCGATGACGGCTGCATTCACATTTCCTGGGCAGGGTTCCCAGGCGGTCGGCATGGGCAAGGCCCTGGCCGACGCCTTTCCGATGGCGCGCGCCGTGTTCGACGAGGTCGATGCCGCGCTTGGCGAGAAGCTGACGGCCACCATCTGGGAAGGTCCGGCCGAAACCCTCCAGCTCACCGAGAACGCTCAGCCGGCGCTGATGGCGGTGTCTGTCGCCACGCTGCGCGTCCTGGAGGCCGAGGCTGGTTTTTCCGTGGGACGAGATGCGGCCTTCGTCGCCGGTCATTCGCTTGGAGAATATTCGGCGCTGGCCGCGGCCGGCAGCCTGACGGTTTCGGATACAGCCCGTCTGCTTCGCACGCGCGGTCTCGCAATGCAAAAGGCCGTCCCGGTCGGCGCCGGCGCGATGGCCGCGCTGCTCGGTCTCGACTACGAAGCCGCCATGGAGGTCGCGGGCGAGGCGGCGCAAGGGCAGGTTTGCCAGGCCGCCAACGACAATGGCGGCGGGCAGGTGGTGGTCTCGGGCGACAAGGCCGCGGTCGATCGCGCCGTCGAGATCGCCAAGGCCAAGGGCGCCAAGCGTGCGATGCTGCTGCCGGTGTCCGCGCCGTTCCATTGCAAGCTGATGCAACCGGCTGCGGACGCCATGGCGGCCGCGCTGGCCGAGGTCACGATCAAGGCGCCGGCCGCGCCGCTGGTGTCGAACGTGCTGGCGAGCGCCATCACCGATCCCGACGAGATCCGCCGCCGCCTGGTCGAGCAGGTCACCGGCACGGTGCGCTGGCGCGAGTCGGTCGCTTACATGGCCGGGCAGGGTGTCACCCGCTTCTTCGAGATCGGCGCCGGCAAGGTGCTGACGGGTCTCGTCAAGCGCATCGCGGACGGTGCCGTGGGCGTTGCGGTCGGCGGTCCGAACGATATTGCCGCCGCCAGGGATGCATTGGCCGCTGCGAAGCAGGCTTGAAGCGCGATGAATGGTCGCCGCGCTTGAGTTCTCGAGTTGACGCACGATCTTTCCGGAAAACCGCTGCGCATTTTTCCGGGTCGTGCTTTGGAGGAGTTATCGATGTTCGATCTGACTGGCCGAAAGGCGCTCGTCACCGGCGCGACCGGCGGCATCGGCGGCGCGATCGCGCAGGCGCTGCACGCGCAGGGCGCCACCGTCGCGATATCGGGGACGCGGAAGGACGTGCTGGACGAGCTTGCGGGCAAGCTCGGCGAGCGCGCCCATGTGCTGCCCTGCAATCTTTCCAAGGCAGACGAGGTCGAGGCGCTGGTGCCGGCTGCGGAAGCTGCGATGGGCCAGGTCGACATTCTCGTCGCCAACGCGGGCATCACGCGCGACAACCTCTTCGTGCAACTCCGTGACGAGGACTGGGACGAGGTCATCAATGTCAATTTGACCGCGACTTTCCGCCTGGCGCGCGCCGCGACCAAGCTGATGATGCGCAAGCGCTTCGGCCGCATCATCGCCATCACCTCGGTGGTCGGTGTCACCGGTAATCCGGGGCAGGGCAATTATACTGCGTCGAAGGCAGGCCTGATCGGCATGATCAAGACGCTGGGTGCCGAATACGCCAAGCGTGGCGTCACCGCGAACTGCATCGCGCCCGGCTTCATCAAGACGCCGATGACGGATGCGCTCAACGACAAGCAGCGTGAAACGATTCTAACCAAGGTTCCGGCCGCCCGCCTGGGGACGCCCGAAGACATTGCGGCAGCCGCGGTCTACCTGAGTTCGAACGAAGCATCCTATGTCACCGGGCAGACCATCCACGTCAACGGCGGCATGGCCATGATCTGACGCCTCGTGCCGCACTGCCGTCAAGGCGGTGCCGGATGCGGCAAACGGCCGTTTCCGGAGCGAAATGAGGCTTGTAGTCAAGGCAATTGAAGTATGATAACCGGACCTTCAACGGATGGGCAAAGAACGCCATTGCAGGTTTTTGAAACCCTGTATATTGGCGATGCGGAGCCTTTGGCCGTCGTTCGCCGGGCCTGCATCGGTTAGGATGGGCCAAATCAAGTTCGTAAGCGAAGGCAGTCAAACGACCACGACGGCTCGTATCGTCCCGGGGGGTCGGGTCTACAGGGAACAACACGAGGTTAAGCAATGAGTGACATTGGCGAGCGGGTTAAGAAGATCGTGGTCGAACACCTTGGTGTTGAGCCCGAGAAGGTTGTCGACAACGCGAGCTTCATCGACGACCTCGGCGCCGACAGTCTGGATACCGTCGAGCTGGTGATGGCGTTCGAGGAGGAATTCGGTTGCGAGATTCCGGACGACGCTGCGGAAACGATTCTCACCGTCGGCGACGCCACGAAGTTTCTCGAGAAGAACGCGAAGAGCTAAGCTCTTCTATTTTCGCGGGGACAACATTGAAACCGGACGGGCCGCTTCGCAGCGGTCAGCCGGTTTCTTGTTATTGGCCGTGAGTCTTTCGATGCGGAGTTTTCGGATATGAGGCGGGTTGTCGTCACGGGCCTGGGCATGGTCTCGCCACTCGGCTGTGGCGTCGAACCGACCTGGAAGCGCATCCTCAACGGCGAAAGCGGTGCGCGCAGGATCGAGACCTTCGATGTCTCCGATCTTCAGACCAAGATCGCCTGCACGGTGGTGCGCGGCGACGGGACCAACGGCAGCTTCAATCCCGACAAGTGGATGGAGCCGAAGGACCAGCGCAAGGTCGACGACTTCATCATCTTCGGCATGGCCGCGGCCGGCCAGGCGCTCGACGACGCCAACTGGCATCCCGCGACTGAAGAGGACAAGTGCGCGACCGGCACCATGATCGGGTCCGGCATCGGCGGCCTCAACGGCATTGCCGAAACCGCCATCCTCCTGAAGGAGCGCGGACCGCGCCGGGTGTCGCCGTTCTTCATTCCGGGCCGCCTGATCAATCTCGCCTCCGGCTACGTCTCGATCGCGCACGGGCTGAAGGGGCCGAACCATGCCGTGGTCACGGCCTGCTCGACCGGCGCGCACGCGGTCGGCGATGCTGCCCGCCTGATCGCACTCGGCGATGCCGATGTGATGGTCGCGGGCGGCGCCGAGTCGCCGATCAGCCGCATCGGCATTGCCGGCTTCAACGCCGCGCGCGCGCTCTCCACCGGTTTCAACGAGACACCCGAGAAGGCCTCGCGTCCCTACGACAAGGACCGCGATGGTTTCGTGATGGGCGAGGGCGCCGGCGTCCTCGTGCTGGAAGAGCTCGATCACGCCAGGCGCCGCGGCGCCAGGATCTACGCCGAGGTGATCGGCTATGGCCTCTCGGGCGACGCCTATCACATCACCTCGCCGTCGCCCGACGGTGATGGCGGCTTCCGCAGCATGTTGGCGGCGCTGAAGCGCGCCGGCCTCACGCCGTCCGATCTCGACTACATCAACGCGCACGGCACCTCGACGCCGCTCGGCGACGAGATCGAGCTCGGCGCGGTCGAGCGTCTGCTCGGCAATGCCGCCTCCAAGGTTGCGATGTCCTCGACCAAGTCGTCGACCGGCCATCTCCTCGGCGCAGCCGGTGCGATCGAAGCGATCTTCGCGATTCTCGCGATTCGCGATAACGTCGTGCCGCCAACGATTAACCTCGACAATCCCTCGGTCGAGACCGCGATTGATCTCGTGCCGCACAAGTCGAAGGAGCGTGAGGTCAACGTCACGTTATCGAACTCTTTTGGTTTTGGCGGTACCAATGCGTCGGTGATCTTCCGCCGCTTGGCCAGTTAGTTTGCGTTTGAGACGAAACCACCGTTTTGCCGCATTCGGCGATAGTCATGGACGTGGGCGCGTGCATTTTGGCAGGGCAAGCGATTGTCGGCCGCGGTTGAACCGGCAGGATTCAGGTTGTCTCGATGAGTGAAAGGCCGCCCATTTCACCCCGGAGTCCGCGGGCAGCGCTCGAGCCCGAGCAGCTCCCGCCGCCGCCCAAGCGATCGGACCGCGCGCGCAATCCGCTCGTGATCGTCGGCAACGCCATCATCACCCTCCTGCTGATCACCATGCTCGGCGCCGGCGGCGTCTATTATTACGGCCGGCAGCTGCTCGAAGCACCCGGGCCGCTTACGGAGGACAAGATCGTCAACATCCCGCAGCGTGCGGGCAAGCGTGACATCGCCGAGACGCTGAACAGGGAAGGGGTGACCGACATCAATCCCTGGGTTGTTCATCGCCAGCGTCGCCGCGTTGAAGGCGAGCTCGGACCTCAAGCCGGGTGAGTATTCGTTCCAGAAGAACGCGTCGCTGCGCGACGTCATCGCCACCATCGTCGAGGGCAAGGTGGTGCAGCACGCCGTCACGATTCCGGAAGGCCTGACCTCCGAGCAGATCGTGGCGCGGCTGTCCGACAACGACATCTTCACCGGCAGCGTGCGCGAGCTGCCGCGCGAAGGCACGCTGTTGCCGGAGACCTACAAGTTCCCGCGCGGCACACCGCGCGAGCAGGTGGTCCAGCGCATGCAGCAGGCGCACAAGCGCGTGCTGGCCGAGATCTGGGAGCGCCGCAATCCGGACATTCCGGTCAAGACGCCGGAGCAGCTGGTCACGTTGGCGTCCATCGTCGAAAAGGAAACCGGCAAGCCCGACGAGCGCAGCCGGGTCGCCGCGGTGTTCGTCAACCGATTGAAGCAGAGGATCAAGCTGCAGTCCGATCCGACGATCATCTACGGCCTCGTCGGCGGCAAGGGCACGCTGGGCCGGCCGATCAAGCGCAGCGAGATCACGCAGCCCTCGCCCTACAACACCTATGTGATCGAGGGCCTGCCGCCGGGCCCGATCTCCAATCCGGGCCGGGCCTCGCTCGAGGCCGCCGCCAATCCGGCCCGCACCCGCGACCTCTATTTCGTCGCGGACGGCACCGGCGGGCATGCCTTCACCGAGACCTACGACGCGCATCAGAAGAACGTCGCGAAGCTCCGCGCGATGGAAAAGCAGATCCAGAACGACACGGTCGAGCCGGCCGAGGAGGCGCAGCCGCCGGCGGGCAGCGCGCCGGCGGCCGCCGATACGCCGACCGCGACCACACCGGCGCGGCCGAGCCAGCAGAAGAAACCGCCGGCCACTCGTCCCGCCAATCCTGCGCCGGCCCGGCAGGGCGCGGTGCAGTCCGCGCCGCCGGTGGTCCAGCGCTAAAGGATGATCCGGAAAAGTGCGCAGCGGTTTTCCGAAAAGATCATGCTTTAGGCTTGCGGACCTTGCCTGCGGACATTGCGGATTCCACTTTCCGGCAAAATAGTCTTAAGATTCGCGTGGCTTGATAGCCTCGCGAATCCCGTGTTCCTGGAGAATCTGAACCGATGGCGCTGTCGTCCATGACCGGCTTTGCCCGAAGCCACGGCGCGAGCGGGCCGTACACGTTCGAATGGGAATTGAAGTCGGTCAACGCCAAGGGGTTTGACCTCAGGGTGCGGCTGCCGCAGGGCTTCGAGGAACTGGAGGCCCATGCCAAGAAGCGCGCCGGCGAGCTTCTGTCGCGCGGAACGGTCTACGCCAATCTGAACGTCAAGCGCACCAATGCGGCCGCCACGGTCCGCATCAACGAGGACGTGCTCAATGCGGTCCTCAAGGCTGCCGCGCTGATCTCCGGCAAGGTCGACGCGGTGGCGCCGAGCATCGACGGTCTGCTCGCCATCAAGGGCGTGGTCGAGATCGCCGAGCCCGAGGGCGACGAGGAGGAGGACAAGGCCGCGCGTGCCGCCGCGGCCGAAACCTTCGACAAGGCGCTCGCCGACCTCGTCGAGATGCGCAGGCGCGAGGGGATTTCGCTCGGGCAGATCCTGACCCAGCGTGTCGATGAGATCGAGCAGCTTGCGAGCAAGGCGGAAGCAGCGCCGGGCCGCAAGCCGGAGGCGATCAAGGCCAGGCTCGCCGAGCAGATCGCAGCCCTGCTCGACACCTCCGACCGGTTCGATTCCGACCGCCTGATGCAGGAGGCGATCCTGATCGCGACCAGGGCCGACATCCGCGAGGAGCTCGACCGCATCGCCTCCCACATCGCGCAGGCGCGCGAGCTGATCGGCAAGGGCGGCCCGATCGGACGCAAGCTCGACTTCCTCGCGCAGGAGTTTCACCGCGAGGTCAACACCTGCTGCTCGAAGTCGAACGACATCGAGCTGACCAACACGGGCCTCGCCATGAAGAACGTGGTCGAGCAGTTCCGCGAGCAGGTCCAGAATCTGGAGTGATCGATGACGACGGGCGGTCACGGAACTGACGGTGTCGAGCGGCGCGGATTGATGTTCGTGCTGTCCTCGCCCTCGGGCGCGGGCAAGACGACACTGTCCCGGCTCCTGATCGAGCGGATGCCGGGCCTCAGGATGTCGGTCTCCGCCACCACGCGCGCCAAACGCCCCGGCGAGGTCGACGGGCGCGACTATCTGTTCGTCGACAACGCCAGATTCGACGCCATGGTGAAGGGCGACGAGCTGCTGGAATGGGCGACCGTGTTCGACAACAGCTACGGCACGCCGCGCGCGCCGGTTGAAGCGGCGCTGTCGGCCGGGCAGGACGTGCTGTTCGACATCGACTGGCAAGGCACGCAGCAGCTGCGCGAGAAGGCGCGCGCTGACGTCGTCAGCGTCTTCATCCTGCCGCCCTCGGCCAGCGATCTCGAGAAGCGCCTGCATTCGCGCGCACAGGATTCCGACGAGGTGATCCGCAAGCGCATGAGCCGTGCAAGTCACGAAATGAGCCACTGGGCCGAGTACGACTACATCGTGATCAACCACGACATCGACGAGGCCTTCGCCGAGGTGCAGTCGATCCTGAAGGCCGAACGCCTCAAGCGCGAGCGGCGGATCGGCCTCGTAGGCTTCGTGCGAAGTTTGCAAGGTCAGCTTCAAGGTTAGGCCGCGACAGGCGCGGTCCTTCCTTCGCCAGCTGTTCGAGCATCGTCGTGATGACGTCGATGTCGACGGCATCGGCGTCATGGCCTGCCGGCGCGTCATCGCGATTCTCGCCGATCTCGTTGGCGGCGAGCTGCGGAGCTGCGGCCATGGTCGCGATTGTCTTGTCGACCGCCTTCTTCTCGAGCTTGTCTCTTCTGACCTCGACAGGTTCTGCGGCCGGGGCGGCGGCCCGTTGCCTGCGCGCGTCGATCAGCTCGATCTCGCGGCCGATCGCGGCGAGTTTTGTCCCTTGTTGTTTCGGCTGCGGACGTACCGCATCGAAGTCGATGGGGTGCGGCGGCCGGGCGTCGGCCGGCGTTGAAGCGAGCCAGGGCGCACGGCTTCCGTCCTCGTTCTGTATCTCCCGATCGCCCCAATGTCCGTGGCGGTCGGCGGACTGGCGGCGGGCGCGCGCGCCGGCGAGGCGGTAGATGACGCTGCCGAGGATTCCGGCGAGCGCCAGCGCGCCACCGATCACGAGCAGCAGCGTCTGGAGCGAGCCGGTCGGCTTGTCGGTCGTGCTGTCTGCCGCAGCGAGCGCCACCGGCGACGGGGATTTTGACGGCTTTGCGCCCGGCTGTGCGGGGGCTGCGACGACGGTTGGTGCCGGCGGAGCGGACGCCGTGGAGACATCGGGCCAGGGCGCGGCGGCGGGTTGCTGCGCGTTGCCGTCAGCGGTCTGCTCCGCGACTTGTTGGACCGGTGTTGCGGCGGCGGCTTGCGCGGGGGCGTTCGGCGTCTTCGCGGCGGCGCTGCTCCGCGGCGTCGGATATTCGGCGCGCGCGTCCTGCACCGCGTGCTGCTGCGGCGCCGGCGCATCTGCCGCCGGAGTATCGCTCGGCGCCTGCGCGGTCTGTGCGGCCTTCGCGCTGTCCTTGTCGCCGGCGGCACGCAGGTACCAGCATTGCCGCTTGGTGGTGCGTTCGAGGCGGTAGTACCAGTGCTGTCCCTGCGGTGCGGCGCCCTTTGGCGCTGCGAGGCAGTCGGAAGCCGTGCTAGCAGCGCTCGATGGGGCCGGCGCGTTCTGCGACACGGCAGCCAGCGGTGCGCCGGCAATGATGCCGCCAATAAGCGCAGATACGAATTTTGCGGTTCGGTTGCCCATCCTGGTCTCCCGGTTACGCATGACGCAACTCTCAACCAGCCCTTTCTCGTCAAAGAGTTGGGTGGCAATGAGCCGCAAATCCGGAGAGGATGTGGCTTGAATCGGGCCTGTGGCGCGTGCGTTCCGCCGCGATGTCGGGCTTTTCCGCCTTACTGCTTGGCTGAACTCCAGGTTCCGCCGCAGCCGTCGGAGCGACGCCACGTCCCGGACCCGCTGCGGCCGCCGAGACGGCCGGAGCCCGTGAAGGTCACGCCATCGCCTTGACCGACTGTCCTGACGGCGCCGCTCGGGCTGACGGTACCGCTGACCCCTTGGCCGATGACCTTGCCCGAGGAGACGACGACCGCACCGGACGTGGTGCCACCGCAGCCGACGCTGGTCACCACCCAGGCGCCGTCAAAGCCGCCACCGCCGCCTCCGCCACCGCTTCGCCGGGACGACGCGCGCGGCTCTTCGGCCGGCTTGCTCCGGCGTGCGGACGGAGCCGGTTCGGCCGAGCGCTCCGAACGCGACCCCGACAGTGACTTCTCGTCATTACCGATCGAGCCGCCGGCGCCGCCGGATTGCGCGTAGGCGGCCGACGAGGCGATGGCGAGGTTGAGGAGAAAGGCGAGGGCAGTCGTACGGGTGACGGCATTGGCCATGAGTGAAAAATCCAAACAAGAAATGTATCAGCGGCCGGAGCCGTCCGCACAGACGGATCCGATAATGCGGCAAGCTTTGCCAGCCTTGCCGCATTCGTCAAGCGCGGCGTCTTTCGCGCGCTGCACGCTGTCGCGCTGGACCAGCGACCACGACTTGTCGGAAATGGCGAAGGCACCGCAGCTTCGGCCGTAGAACGAGAGCTCGATCGGGCATTTGGCGCCGGCGCAATTGCCACGCGCATCCGCGACCGAGGCACGCCGCGAAGCGTGGTTCCACGACATGCCCCATTTGCTGCTGTCGGGCCCGTAGACGATCGAGCCCCAGGGCTTCAGGTCTTCCATCTTGCGCATTCGCAGCAGCAGGCCTTCGGTTGCTTCACCGGTCGCGGCCATCGAAATCCGCTGCTGAAGTTTCGTGATGGCGCGCGTCAGGCCGTCGGCCGTGTCAGGATCGAAATTGAGCTCGTAGAGCCGCTCGCTCAATTCACTGAGCAGCGCGGCGTCGCGCAAGGGCACGCGGTCGGGGTCGGCGCGCAGGCGCTCCGCGGGCAGGGGATCGGGCTGCATCGCCGCGACCTGAGGCGGAGCGGTTTGTGTCGGCGGCACGAAATAGAACGTGCCGTCGATCGGCGAGGACGACACCCAGGGCTGCTGCGCGCCCGCGGTGGCGCGTTTCACGGCAAGACCGACCTGGTTGAAGGTCTGAAAAACGTCAAGGCCAGCGACCCGGATCGTGGTCGCCAGCGCCTTAGTATAGGGACTGTGGCCGTCGCTGCCATCCTGGGCAACGTTGCCGGGCTGGGTCGCGTAGGAGATCAGCGTGCCCTCGGGCGCACGCATCTGGGCCAGGCCGCCGTCCGAGGCGCGCAAGCCGCGTGAGCCAAAGGGGTTGTTGCGACATGCATCGAGGATCACGAGGTTGAGCCGCGTGCCGGAGCCCTGCATCTGGCGCAGCACGAGGTTGACGTCGGTCATCTGGAAATCGACGTCGGCTTCGCGGGTCGGGTTGGCGCCGACGGGCACGAGGTAGTTGGAGCCCGCCACCTGCACGCCGTGGCCGGCATAATAGAACAGCGCGACGTCGGCGCCCTGGACCTGCCGGCCAAAGCTCTGCACCGCGAGGTCCATCGCGCCCTTGTCGAGATCGAGCTGCGCGCGTCCGCCGACCAGCGTGAAGCCGAGCGCGCCGAGCGTCTCCGCCATCAGGCTCGCGTCCTTTGCCGGGTTGTCCAGCGGCGTGATGTTCTTGTAGGCGGAGTTGCCGACCACGAGCGCGATGCGCCTCTCGGCCGAGGCTTGAAGCGTCGTGGCAGCGAGCATGACGGCGACCAGCGCGGCCAACCCCAGGACGCGATTGAAAATCCTCGCGCGCATCAAAATGCCTCAAAATAACGGCGCCATCCTACCAGCCCGGCGCGCGGACGAAAAGCGGGTGACATGCCGTGCGATGGCCCGATGGAGGCCAAAGGGCGCATGGACACTGGCGTGCGACAATAGGCTATCGGCGGTCACCCGGACGCGGGGCGCGTTCGCCTCGGCCGCCGCCTGTGACCGAAGCAGACATTTTCTCCGGAGGGCAATCGTGCTTTCTGAAAAGATCCTCCCCGGTGTTCATTCACAAGGAGTGCGCAATCTGTTCTCCTGGTTGCTTGCCGGGATCGCTGCAAGGGTTCGTCGTTGAGGACGTCTCCGAGACGAGATCCGACGTAGCGAACCGCAATTGCGCGGAGGCAGAAATGTCGTCCAGCAATACCTTTCGCCGGTGCCGCCGACGCCTATGATCAGGCGGTGCTTGCGTTCTGGGCGAAGCATTCGCAACAGCTCGTAGCAACCTGTGTTTCACGTCGTTTGGATCGTTCTCCAATGCGGTCCGCAGCTCAGCCGGAATGTGGCGAGGTGATCGAATGAAACGCCGCGAATTCATTACGCTTCTCGGAAGCACTGCTGCAGCATGGCCAGTAGCCTCGCGCGCGCAGCGACGCAAACCGAACCCGCGCGTCGGCGTTCTCTGGCATGCCGCCGACGCCAAGCAGGAAGAGGAATATCTGGTTGTCCTGACCAAGGCATTTCAGGAGCTTGGCTACTTCGACGGCAAGAATATCGAACTGGAGCACCGCTTTCCTGCCGAGCAACCTGAACGATTTCGCACAATGGCGCAGGAACTTGCGGAAGGCAAAGTCGATGTGATCGTCGCTGTGACGGGACTTGGCGCCAGGGAGGCCAAGCGAGCGACCAGCACTATCCCCATCGTGCTTGTCGCCGACCCGGATCCGGTCGGCAGGGGGCTCGTCGAGAGCCTCGCGCGTCCTGGTGGCAACGTGACCGGACTTTCACTGATGAGCTATGGCGGAATCTGGGTGATGACGGTGTGAGGAAGGCGGCGTATCGAGGCGGGTGACGAGCCTGCCAGAACCTCTCGAGGAGAGCGATACGCCATGACCGAGACTACCAATGTTCTTGCTTTCCGTCAGCCGTCCGCGGTTGATGATCCACTGACCGATATCGTTCGTGCCGGCGCGCGGGACCTGCTTGCCAGGGCGATCGAGATCGAGGTTGGCGCGTTTCTGGCCAGCACGGCCAATCTGACGCTGCCCGACGGTCGAGCGCGCCTGGTCCGACATGGGCACGGTCCGGTGCGCGAGATTGCGACCGGCATCGGTCCGGTGGAGGTCGCTCGTCCCAAGGTCCGCGACCGCGGAGCGAGCGGGCCAGGCGACCGCCTCCGCTTCAGTTCGGCAATCCTGCCGCTATGGGCGCGGCGGACGAAGAGCCTGGATGCCTTGATCCCGGTCCTCTATTTGCGCGGCATCTCGACCGGCGACTTCCAGGAGGCGCTCTCGGCGCTGCTCGGCAAGGATGCGCCGAACCTGTCGCCTTCGGTGATCGCCGGCCTGAAGGCCGATTGGCAGGTCGAGTACGAACGCTGGCAGAGACGCGATCTGTCGGCGCGTCGCTATGTCTACATCTGGGCCGATGGCGTGTACCTGCAGGCCCGCATGGAAGATCACAGCGAATGCATGCTGGTGCTGATTGGCACCACGCCGGAAGGCAAGAAGGAGCTGATCGGCTTCCAGGTCGGCGTGCGCGAGAGCGCGCAGAGCTGGCGCGAACTCCTGATCGACCTGCGGCAACGCGGGTTACGGATTGCCCCGCAACTCGCCATCGGCGACGGCGCCCTCGGCTTCTGGAAGGCACTGGACGAGGCCTTTCCCGGCACGCGGCACCAACGATGCTGGTGCCATAAAGTGAGCAACGTACTCGACAAGGTCGCCAAATCCGTGCAGGGCCCCATGAAGAACGACCTGCGGAACATCTATCTGGCCCCACACCGGGCCGAAGCTGAAACCGCGATCGACGTCTTCGTCGAGAAATACCACGTCAAATACGGACGTGCGGTGGAGTGCCTGATCAAGGATCGCCATGCGCTGCTCGCCTTCTTCGACTTCCCTGCTGAGCACTGGATCCACCTACGCAGCTCGAACCCGATCGAGAGCGTCTTCGCCACGGTGCGCCACCGAACGGTGCGGACCAAGGGATCGCTGTCGCAACAAACTGCGAAGCTGATGGTGTTCAAGCTCATCGACGCCGCATCGAAGACCTGGCGGCGATTGAAGAGCACGAACCAGTTGCCGAAAGTCATCGCCGGTGTAAAGTTCATCGACGGAATCGAAGTCATTCCGAACACTGAAAGCCACGCCGCCTGATCAGGCCGCGTCACCCAAAATCAGCCATAGCTCTTCACTGATGACCGTTGATCTCTCCGGCAAGCGGCTCGCGCTGTTCAAGGAAATCGTTCCGAAATTGAGCCGCCTGGCCCTCGTGCTCGATCCGCGCGAGCCGTCTTCCAAGCCCACCGCCATCGCCAACGAAAGAGCGGGGAGAGCTGCGGGATGCCTGATCAAAGTGTTCGAAGTGACGACGGCGGATGAAATTGACCCGGCCTTTTCGGTCATTGCACGCGAGAGCTTTGATGGCGCATTTGCTGTTGGGCCGCCGATGTACAATGAACGGGTACAGGTGGGCGCCTCAGCCATGGCGCATAAGGTGCCGACAATTGCATCAAACGCTGAACAGGTCCCTTACGGCCTGCTGCTATCCTATGGTCCGGATTTTCCCGATCATTTCCGGCGGGCGGTCGGCTATGTCGACAGGATCCTGAAAGGCGCAAAGCCCGGCGATCTGCCCATAGAGCAGCCCACTCGTCTCAAGCTGGTCATCAATCTGAAGACCGCGAAAGCGCTCGGTCTCACCGTTCCGCATTCGCTGCTGGCCACGGCCGACCAGGTCATCGAGTGACGCCTCGGGAGTCCGGTTCTGGCCATCAGCGAACTGGCACGATCAGAAGAGAAGCCTCAAGGTAGCGGATTTTTGTTGTTCGGCTGCGAGCCTAAGCTCTAAGCGCGGAAATCACCGCCCTCAAGCCTGCAGAGAGATACTTTCGGGCGGGATAGTACAGATAGAGCCAATCTTCAGGCGGACACCATGCGTCCAGCACACGGACCAACTTGCCTTCGGAAATCGCTCGAACAGCATAGTTTTCCCAAAGATAAGCCAGACCAATACCATCAAGTGCGGCTTGGTGCATGAGAGCGTGGTCATCCAGCGATAGCGGGCCGCTCGGCTGAAATTCCACTTCCTTGCCGCCCTTTGCAAAGCTCCAGGCATATCGCGCTCCGCTGGGGTACAGGTTTTGGATGCAGATATGATGCTTTAAGTCATGCGGGGATTTTGGAATTGGACGCGCTCTGAAGTAGCTCGGTGAGCCCACGACCGCAAAGCGCAATCGCGTCTTGATCTTCACTGCAGTCATGCCATCCCGGAGACTTTCTCCCAATCGTATTCCGGCATCAAAACCTTCTTCAACGATGTCGACGAGACGATCGGTCGCAACGATCTCGAGCTGAAGGTTCGGATTGTTGACCAGAAGCGGCTTCAAGACCGGACCGACGACAAAGGATGCGATGGACGAGGGTACATTGATGCGCACCTTGCCGAACGGTGTGTCTCGAAACTGATTCAGGCTGTCCAGGGCCGAACCGATGTCGGCGTAGGCCGGAGAAAGTCGTGCCATCAGCATGGCGCCTGCGTCTGTTAGTGACACACTTCGAGTCGTGCGGTTGAGAAGACGGATACCGAGGCGGGCCTCCAAACTGGATACGGCATGACTGATAGCAGATGCGGTCACGCCCCGTTCCTCGCCTGCGCGGCGGAAACTGCGATGTCGGGCGACGGCATCAAAGGCCGCCAATTCGCTAAGGTCAGTCGCTCTCATTGCTGAATCCTCTTCAGTATTATCTTCAAGATTATCTACCTAATCAAGGGCACTTGGATCGGCCATTTTGGCGATGTCCGGCGCTGATGCCGGCCACGAAAGGAGATGCACATGGCCGATTTCATTCCCCCCGCGAAGAACGCCAACTCGCCCTTTGCCGATATGAAAGGGCACCACGTTGCCGTGCGCACACCTGACCTCGAAACCGCGCTGGCCTTCTACGTCGAGAAGCTCGACTTTCGCGTTGTCGCGACATGGGACTATGCCGACGAGAAACTCGCCTACGTCGCCCCAGCCAACGACGATCGCTTCTATGTCGAGATCCTTGGCGGGGGTGAGCCGGCGCCTGGGGAAGTGCGGCCGTACACGGATCTGGCCGACAGCCTGAAATACCGCGGCTACCACCATTTCTGTCTGAACGTCGGCAGCGTCGAAGAGACCGTCGCCAAGCTGCGTGCGCGCGGCGTCACCATCGTCACGGAACCGTTCGTTCTGCCGGCCATCAGCCGCAAGCTGGCTTTCTTCTGCGATCCCTTCGGCAACTTGATCGAACTGGCTGAAGTGTTGAACTGACTGCTCCAGCGAAAGGTGACGCAAATGTCCAAATCACTATTCATCATCGGCGCAGGGCCTGGCATCGGCCAGGCCACCGCTGAACGCTTTGGCCGCGAGGGCTGGACCATTGTTATGGCCAGCCGCAACCCTCGCAATCTCGATCCGCTGGTGGCCGAACTCGTCGGCAAAGGTATCACCGCCCACGGGATCGTCCTCGACGCTACCGACGCGCAAGCCGTGCGTTCTGCGGTTCGTAATGCCGACCGGATCACGGGCGGGCTGACAGGGGTCCTCTACAACGCCGCATTCGTGCGTCAGCAAGACCTGTTCACCATGACCGATGCCGAAGTGCTGAGCGATCTCAACGTCAATGTTGCGGGTGGGCTCCATGCAATTCGTGCGGCGGCCGAACTGTTTGACAAGAGCGGCGGAACAATTCTCGTCACGGGAGGCGGCCTCGCGATAGCCCCGCATTATAGCTACGCCAGCCTCGGCATGGGAAAGGGCGCGCTGCGAAACGTCGTGCAAGCGATCGCGCCCCAGCTCGCGGAGCGCAATATTCGTATCGCAATGATGACCGTCGCAACCTTGATCACTCCGCATTCGGCCGAGGCCGACGGCGTAGCGGATGGCTTCTGGTCGCTTACCAACGGTGCGGCCGATGTGTGGGAAGCTGTCTATCCCGCTGCTTTGGCCGAATAGGGCCTCTCCATCGCGGTGACCGGTGCGCCAAGTGAAAATGCCCGCCGCCCTGCCTACTCCAAGGAAATCATCATGTCCCAAGTGACTCTCATTGCCAGGCTGGCACAAGGGGACAACGTCGTCGCCGCCGCGCGCAATCCGCGGAGCATCGCCAAGGTCCGCAAGCCGAAGACGGATCCTGTGCTGGGGGCCGGAGGTCCGCTGCTCAGACACTGGCGGCCGCATTCGTCGCGATCTTAGAGGGGGAGACTCGGCCAGCGCTTCTTCAGCTTCTCCGGGAACGCTGGCGGCCTACGCGAGTTGCCGCACATGTCTCTTCCGAAGTCAAAAGGCTGGCTTACCGAGATCGGCGTCGCCACCTCGCGCCCGGCCGCGTTTGCCGTCTTCCTGGCCTATGGCATCGCCTGGATCACGCTGGGCAACGGACTCGAATGGCACTCGTTCGCGACGCTGGCGACATGGGGCATGACGCTGGTGATCCAGCGCGCCGAGCACCGCGACACCCAGGCGATCCATGCCAAGCTCGACGAACTGCTCAAGGTGGCCGGCCGCGACCACGTCATGAAGGTCGACGACGAGGACGCCGAGGAGGTCGAGACCCGGCGGGAGGAGATTCGACGCACGAGCTAGCGCCTCGTTGCCGGCCCGCTCAGCCCAGATAGTCGGGCCTGAAGTCCGCAAGCCTGCGCAGCTCGTCGGGCTGGAGCAGCTCGATCTCGCTGCCCTCCCATGCAATCAGCCCGCGATGCCTCAGTTCCTGGATGGTACGATTGACGTGGACGATCGAGAGCCCGCAGGCGTCCGCAACGTGCCGCTGCGTCATCGGAATCTGGAAACTGCAGTCCCTGACAAGGCCGACGATCTCCAGCCTTGCGGCAAGTTCGCAGATGAGATGCGCGACCTTGGGCAGCGCTGCCTGCGCGCCGAGACGCGCGATCCATTGCCGCGAGATCGCCGCGTCGATCAGCGTCTCACGCCAGAAGGCGCGGGTCAGGTGGATCGAGCCGTCGAGAAGCTGGCGCAGCTGGCTGTGCGCGACGGTGCCGACGATGGTCGGACCGAGCCCGACGAGGTCCGCATCCATCCGCGAGACCAGCAGGGTGTGCAGGCACGGCATGTCGCCGGGCACGTGGAAGGCGACGATCTGGCTGCGATCGGCGACGATGCGGGCCTGGTAGAGGAAGCCGCTGACGACGAAGACACAGCGTGAGGCGGCCTCACCCTGGCGCAGCACGATCTCGCCATCCGCAACCTGGCGCAGCGTGGACGGCAAGCCCGCGATCTGCCGGCGTTCGTCCTCGGACAGGCCTTCGACCGCCTGGAGACGTGCGATGAACTTCGGATGCGGCATGGGACCAGTGGCGCGCTCAGACGTCCCGCCGGGACGCTTCGAGCGGGCGCTGCGAGAGTCTTGCGATGGTCCGGTCCGAGACCGGCACGGAGCGGAACTCGCGGATGGCACGGGCCAACTCCTGATCCGACATCGGGTGGGCCGGCTCCTGCAGCGTTCCCTTGAGCAGGGCGTCGCTGATGCTGTGCAGGTGCTCGTTCGTGTCAGATACAAACAGGCCGCAGATGCGTTCCAGGATCGTCGTAGGGCTCATGAGAAGGCCGGCTCGGTGCGAGATTAGGGATGCGGCTGCGATCCGGTACGTCGCAAGCCGGTTAGCAACCTGTGCTTCCGACCAGCGTTCTAGTCCGCTGAACCCAAGCCGGACGTATCATTTGATAGAACCGGCGCGATTTTTGGCGCCCCATGGAAAAAGCCCACGACGTACTGATCCGGAACCTCTCCGAGCATACCGATCTGGCAGGCGAGGACATCGCGGAAATCCGGGCGCTCACCTTCACGCTGCGCGATTTGGAGCCCAACGAGGATTTCATCCGTCAGGGCGACGAACCCGAACATTCGGTGCTGGTCGTCTCCGGCATGGTCGCGCGCTACCACCTGCTCGGGAGCGGGCGGCGGCAGTACCTGGCGTTCCATCTCACCGGCGACCTTCCGGATGCGCAGGGGCTGTTCATCGACCAGATGGACCACGGATTGAGTGCCCTGGGACCGGCCACAGTCGCCTTCATCCCGCATCGCGAATTGTTCATCGCCTTCCGGCGGCGGCCAACCTTTGCGCTGGCCGTGTGGCGCGAGACGCTGCTCGATGCCGCGATCTTCCGCGAGGCCATCACCAACAACAGCGCCCGGTCGATGCAGGCGCGCATGGCACACCTGTTTTGCGAGCTGTTCTACCGCGCCCGCTCGGCGCAGCTGGTCTGCGGCAATCGCTGCCGCGTGCCGATCAGCCTGGCCCAACTCGGCGAGACGCTGGGCATGGCGATCGCGACGGTTAACCGGACGCTCGCCGACCTCAGGCGAAGCGGCGTCATGGATCTGCGCGAGGGAGAGCTGATCGTGCTGAAATGGCGAGAGCTGCAGCGGCTCGGAGATTTCAGTCCGGTCTATCTGCACCTGAAGCGGCAGTCGCCGCCGCGTGCCTGAGGCGAGGACATTAGCCCTCGGCGGTTGCCGCTGCACCCCGCACCTCATCGAAATACTTGTTCACCCAGTTGTTGCAACAGCAGGCTCTTGCTTCGAGTGCCGATGCGTCGAGGATCAGGATGGCGCCGCGGCGGGTCGCGAGGATGCGCCTCGCCTTGAACATCTGGATGACACGGCTGGCATAGCTGCGGGAGACGCCCAGCATGCCGGCGAGCTGCTCATGGGTGAGAGGGATCTCGGCTCCGCCGATATGTTCCTGCGCGGAGATGATCCACTTGGCGGCGCGCTGCTCGATCGAATGCGCAGCGTTGCCCCCGCGGGTCACTTCAAATTCCTCCGGGTGTGGTCAGTCAAATTCCTCCACCCGCGAGGCAGGACAAGGGACTGTTAGTTTGAGTTTGTTTCCCGGGCAAGAGCTTCAGCGGCTTCTTTGAGCCGATAGCTGCGTCCGTCGAACTCAAGCAGATGGCAATGATGCATAAGGCGATCGAGGATCGTCGTGCTCATAGTGTTGTCCCCAAGGTATGCCCCCCAATCCTGCACGACGCGATTGGAGGTGACGATGACGCTGCGGCGCAGTTTGTAACGCTGATGGATCAGGGTCTGCAGCAAAGTGCCGGCGTCGTCGGGGATGGCGCGTGCGAGGAATAGATCGTCCAGCACGAGGAGATCGCAGTCGATGATGGTTCGCAGCCGGACCTCGCGTTGTGCCGGAGAGTTCAGGGCGTAGCGGTGGAAGAAGTCGTCGGTCTCAAGATACTGGACCTTGTGGCTTTGCAGGATCGCCTGATAGGCAATCGCCTTGGCGATGTGCGACTTCCCGGTGCCAGGTTTGCCAACAAGCAGAGCGTTCTCGCCAGCGGCAATGAACGCCAGGGTGTGGAGCTGGAAGCAGGTCTGACGTGGCAGTTTGGGATTGAAGGACCAGTCGAACTCGGCGAGCGTCAGCTTTTCGTCGAGCCCGGATTGCTGGTATCGCCGCTCGATAAGACGGGACTGACGACGGTCCAGTTCATCCTGCAGGATAAGGGAGAAGGTCTCGAGGAAGGGCTGGTTGGCGCCCTGCGCCTGGAGCACGCGCGTCTGCAGCGTGTCGCGGACACCCGACAGGCGCAGCTGTCGTAGGCAACGCTCAATTTCCGGCATGGTCATCATGTGGCTAGGTCTCCAGTTTAAGGTGAGAAGGTGCAGCGGGAGCGCTCGTGGCGCCGGAGTTGGCCGGGGTTGCGCAGGCGACACGAGCGCGGATTGCCGTGGCGTGATCGTCGTGAGCCTCGGCCTGCCGACCATTGTCGTCGGCGTCGCGCCGCACAGCGCGGCTGAAGAGGTCGCCGTATTCCGCGGGGGTACGGATCAGCGGATGATCCTGGGTGAGCGGCGATGCCGGCTGTGGCGTCACTCCAACCTGCTCGATCGCCTGTTCGAACAACCGCTCGACGGTCGCACGCACGTGCTTGTAGCGGTAGATGCGGTTGTCGATGGCGTGCGCGCAGGCCTGCTCGACCAGCCGCGCCGGATACTTCCGGCCCAGCCCGACAATGCCCCACATCGCGCGCTGTCCGGGGCGCCCTTCGGTGTCGAACACCTGCTGGCACAAGGCCCTGGTCTGCGGTCCGATGCGCTCGGCGCTCGCCAGCAGCACGGCGGTTTGCCGCGACGGGTTGAACGGCCGTTCGCTGGTCGGCAGGACGACAGAACCGGGGTGCGCCATCCGGGAATGAACACGCAGCAGCGCACGGGTGTGGCGATCACGGATCTCGATCGTGGTGGTGTAGATGCGCACGACGACCTGGCTGCCGATCGGCGCGGGCCGCGCGGCGTAATAGCTGTTGTCGACGCGTACGGCGGTGTCGTCGCAGACAGTCCGGACGACTTCGGTGAAGATGCGGAAGGGAGCGACAGGCAGCGGCCGCAGGTGCGGCTTCTCTTCCTGGAACATCGCCTCGACCTGACGGCGCGTGCTGCCGTGGATGCGTTTGGAAGCCCAGTTCTCCTCCCAGTGCCTCAAGAACTCGTTTTGCGCCTCCAGCGTCTCGAAGCGCCGTCCGGCCAGCGCAGTGCCCTGGGTATGTTGAATCGCATTCTCGACGCATCCTTTCCGATTTGGATCGGCCACGCGCGCGGGATCGGCGACCACGGCGTAATGAGCCAGCATCGCGCTGTAAATCGGGTTGAGCTGGGGCTCGTACAAATCCGGCTTGAGGACGCCTTCCTTCAGGTTGTCGAGCACGACATAGCTGGGGACCCCGCCAAAATACCGGAACGCCTCTTCGTGGAGCTGCGCCCAGACTTGTTGGCTGGACTTCCAGACTACCCGCCGGAAGCTGCGCCGCGAGTAGCGTAGCGTCATCACGAACAGGCGGGGACGACGGTACCGCCCGCTCTTCGGATCAACCGTCGGCGCGCCCTCGCCATAGTCGACCTGAGCTTCCTCGCCGGGGAGGAACTCAAGACGATCAAACTGCTCAGGATCAGCGTGCCGCAACCGGCGCACAAACCGCTTGACACTCTGGTAGCTGGACGGAAAGCCAAATTGATCAACCAGGTCCTGGTAAATCGCCTGCGCGTTCCGCTTCAGCCGGACCTGTTCTTCGATCCACGTCCGATGCGCTTCGCAAGCCGAACGGGCCAGGCTGCTGGTGACCGTCGCTTCCGATGTCCCAAAAGCCGGTGGTCGGGGTGGAGGAATTTGGCCGTCCGCGCTCACCGAGCCGGTGGTCACTTCCCCGGGGGAATTTGCCTCCGCACCGGCCCGCAGCGCCTGATAACGCCGGATCGTCTTGCGATCGACACCCGTCAGCCGGTGAATCTCGCGCTGGCTGGTGTTGCGATCAAGTAATGTAAGTACGGTGCTTTGCAGATGTCGCTTCAAGACGTTCAACTCCCCGGCCCCTTGCTGGCTAAAGGGGTCGAACATAAACGTAGAGCTGGCCCCGCAAATTCGGACAGTAGCTTGAGTGGATTTTCTGCCTGACAGCGGCGAGGATTCTTGCTGCGAATCAGGAGCGAAGATGACGAAGAAGAGCCGCCGGACGCATTCTCCGGCATTCAAGGCGAAGGTTGCTTTGGCTGCGGTCAAAGGCGACAAGACACTGGCGGAGCTGGCGCAACTGTTTGATGTTCATCCGAACCAGATCACGATCTGGAAAAACCAGCTCCAGGAAGGCGCCGCCGGCGTGTTTGGGCATGACAAGACATCGGCCGAGACGCCGGTCGATTTGAAGGCGTTACATGCCAAGATCGGCGAGCTGGCGTTGGAAAACGATTTTTTGTCCGGCGCGCTCACCAAGGCGGGCCTGCTGAGCGCAAAGCGATGATCGACCGCGATCATGATCTTTCTATCGTGCGCCAGGCGAAGGTCCTGAAGCTGGCTCGCAGCACGGTCTACTATGAACCTCGGCCAGTTTCGGCCGAGGACCTTGCCTTGATGCGTCGGCTCGATGAGCTGCATCTCGATTATCCCTTCGCGGGAGCGCGTATGCTGCGATCGTTGCTGCGGCGGGAGGGCGTATACGCCGGTCGCCGCCACATCGCGACGCTGATGAAGCGCATGGGGATCGAGGCGGTCTATCGTCGCCCGAACACGAGCAAGCCGGCTCCGGGTCACAAGATCTACCCGTACCTGTTGCGCGGATTGAAGATCGAGCGGCCCGACCATGCGTGGGCAATGGACATCACCTACATTCCGATGCGGCGTGGCTTCGTCTATCTCGCGGCGGTCGTCGATGTGTTCAGCCGACGGGTCCTGGCCCATCGCGTCTCGATCACAATGGAGGCGGCCTTCTGCGTCGAAGCGGTCCAGGAGGCGTTGGCGAAGCACGGCAGGCCCGAGATTTTCAACACGGATCAGGGCAGCCAGTTCACCAGCCTCGAGTTCACCGATGTGCTGCTGGACGCGAAGATCGCCATCAGCATGGACGGCAAGGGCGCCTGGCGCGACAACGTGTTTGTCGAGCGGCTCTGGCGCACGGTCAAATACGAAGAAGTATATCTCCGCGCCTACGACAGCGTGTCCGAGGCGCGAGCGTCAATTGCCAAGTATCTGGCCTTCTACAATCAGGGACGCCCTCACTCGAGCCTTGACGGGCGCACGCCCGACGAGGCTTACTTCGGCACGCAAGCTATGGTGATGGCCGCATGACCGTCGCCGACGGTTTTGTCGTCGCTCTGGTCGGGCTACGCCCTCCCGACGCAACGACAAAACCGTAAAGCCCCGCGTTCAGCATAACCCGGCAGGAATCCACTTAAATCCAGCGGGGCGCTGTCCAAACAACCGGGGCCAGCTCTCGTCCTGCCTGACCGGCTACTGCTGTTCAGCGGCGCTGACGGCGATCATCAGGTGGGGGAGTTTCAAGTGACCATACCCGGGGGATTTTGACCGACCCACGGGGTTGCAGGCCGCGGTCTGCAGCAGCTGCGCGAACTGGCAGTCGGCATAGCGCAAGAAGACCTCCTGGAGCGTGGCCGACCTCTGCTGTGCCTGTTCGAGCGCGCGCAGCGGCAGCCGGACCAGGGTGCCGCCGAGCTTCACCACGATGCGCGAATAGGCGAGCGAAGGCGTTCGGCCGGCGGCAATGCCCACCGCACCCTCGCGTCCCACCAGCAGGCTTTCGACCTCGCGATCATCCTCGACCGGCACCGCGAAGGACACGAGCGCGGGACCGCAGGGGAAATGAACCGCTGCGACGTCGTCGCCGGCGTGATGCAGGATGTGGCTCGCCTCGAGTTCGACCGACTGGAGGTGAGGCGCGAGCAGTTCGAAGTCCTGGTGATTGAGCTGCCGGAGCAGATCGTTCTGGGGCCGACCGGTCACAATGTGTTCTCTTGGCGGGCCGGGAATCGGCGCCAGCGGGAAACCTACTTTTCCGCGGCGGAACCGACGGTTCCAAAGTGCACACAACGGATGTCCGGACGTCGAAAACTACGCCTCCAGCTTCCGGGATTTCCGGCCTTGCCCGACGGCCCCCGTCCTCGATCCTGCCCGAACGCCGCCGGGCCGGCGCGGGAGGCTATGGATCCTTCATCTGAAATGCGCTTCGCAGTCCCGCGAAGATCGGCTTAGCGCGGCGTGCGCGCGGTAGGCATCGATCGCCTTGTTCGCCAGCATCAACTGCCGGCGCTCACCGGTCCTGAGCTGCGCTTCGATGGAGTCGAGCAGGAAGTTCGCGCTCTCGTCCGGTGGACCGAGCTCGCCGCTCGTCTCCAGGCAGCTCCAGGCGATGAAGAACGCGCTTTCGACGGTGTAGCGAATGGACATGCGCAGCCAACGCGGCCGGGCTGAAGGCGTTCCGTGCGGCGGGCGAGACTTCGGTCAGGCCCGCCGCTGAGGGAGTCAGTTCTTCAGCACGATGCGCCCGACGACCTTGCCGGCACGCAGTTCGTCGATCCATTTCTGGACGTCGCCCATCGGCTCCTCGCGCATCGGCGTCGGCTTGATCTTGCCGGCGCGCGCCAGCGCCATCAGCTCGTGGGCTTCGGCGAGCGTGCCGACCATGAAACCTTCGATGGTCATGCGCTTGTAGACCCATTGCACCATGGGCAGCGTGAACTGGCCGCCCATCAGGCCGGAGACCACGATCTTGCCGCCGCGCGCGGCGACCGCAACCGCGAAAGCCATCGACTTCTCATTGCCGGCGAAATCCACGACCTCGTCGAAGCCGCCCTCGGTCTCCTTGAGGATGCGCTTGATGACGTCAGGCTCGGCCGGGTCATAGGCAAAGGCCGCGCCGTTCTTGAGCGCGGTCTCGCGCGCGGCCGGCGAGAGGTCGGCGACCGTGATCGGCTGCTTGAACATCGCCTGCGCGAACGACAGGCCCATCATGCCGACGCCGCCGAGGCCGATCAGCAAGAGGTTGCGCTGGCGCGGACGGTCGACCAGGCGCTTGAGCGCGCCGTAGGCGGTGACGCCGGAGCACATCAAGGTTGCGGCCTGGTTGACGGGAAGGGGATCGTAATCGAGCAGATATTTCGCGTCGGGCACCAGCACGTGGGTGGCGAAGCCGCCGTCGATGGAGACGCCGAGAAAGCGCTGCTTGACGCAGAGGTTCTCGTCGCCGTTCCGGCAATCGCGGCACTGGCCGCAGCCGATCCACGGGAAGACGGCTTTCTTGGCACCGACGAGGCTGGCCGCGACGTCGGGGCCGACTTCGTCGACGACACCGGCGATCTCGTGGCCGAGCGTGAAAGGCAGCGTCATGCCGCGCGTGGTGTCGAGCTTCTTGCCGCCGCCGAGATCGGCATAGCCGTCCTGGATATGCAGGTCGGAATGGCAGAGACCGCAGCGCTCGATGCGTACCAGCACCTCGCGGCCCTGCGGCTTGGGCGTGTCCACTATGGTCTCGCACAGCGGCGCATCGAACTTGACCAGGGATTGCCGACGCATCAACGCCATATTCCTTCCTCCGAAATTTTGATTGTCACGTTTCGCTGCGTATATCGGCCAATTCACGCGCCATGGCAACAAAGCCCGGAATCGGAATGGTCTCGGCGCGCCGCGTCGCATCGACGCCGGCTGCCTGCGCAAGCCGCGCGGGATCAACACCCAGTGATTTCAGGCTCTGCCGCAGCATCTTGCGGCGTTGCCCGAAGGCTGCGGCAGCGACCTGCTCGAGCAGTTTTCGGTCACATGGAAGCGGCTCTGCGCGCGGTGTCAGGCGCACGACGGAGGAGGTGACCTTCGGCGGCGGCACGAAGGCGGACGGCGCAATGTCGAACAGGATCCTGGTCTCGCAGCGCCAGTTGGCGAGCACGCCGAGCCGGCCATAGGCCTCCTCGTCCTCGCGCGCCACGATGCGCTCGCCGACCTCGCGCTGGAACATCAGGACCATCATCTCGTACCACGGCGGCCAGGGCTCGATGGTGAGCCAGTTGATGAGAAGCTGGGTCGCGATGTTGTAGGGCAGGTTGGCGACGATTTTTGCGCGTTCGCCTGAGAGCAGCGGGCGCGGATCGAACGTCATGGCGTCGCCATGCACGATCTCGAGCCGGCCGGGATAGCGCGCCGAAATATCCTGCAAGGCGGGGATCGCGCGCTCGTCATGCTCGATGGCGATGACGCGCCGGGCGCCGAGCGCGAGGAGCGCCCGCGTCAGCCCGCCCGGGCCGGGGCCGATCTCGACGATGGTCGCCTCGTCCAGCGGCGCGGCCGCGCGCGCGATGCGCGCGGTCAGATTGAGGTCGAGCAGGAAGTTCTGGCCGAGCGATTTCCTGGCCGACAGCGCGTGCTGGCGAATGACCTCGCGCAGCGGCGGGAGGTCGTCGACCGCGCCCATCAGCTTTGGGAAGCGGCCATGCGGCGCGCAAGCTTGAGCGCGGCGATCAGGCTCGCCGGATTGGCCTTGGCCGTACCGGCGATGTCGAAGGCGGTGCCGTGATCGGGCGAGGTGCGGATGAAGGGCAGGCCGAGCGTGACGTTGACGGCGTCGTCGAATGCGATCGTCTTGATCGGGATCAGCGCCTGGTCGTGATACATGCAGACCGCACAGTCATAGGTCTGTCGCGCAGCCTCGTGGAACATGGTGTCGGCGGGCAGCGGACCCCTGGCTTCGATGCCCTCGTTGCGCAGCACTTTCAGCGCCGGCGCGATGACGGTCTGCTCCTCGTGGCCGAGCGATCCGTCTTCGCCGGCATGCGGATTGAGGCCGGAGACCGCGATGCGCGGCTTTGCGATGCCGAAGCGGGACTTCAGTTGAGTGGCGACGATGCGTACGGTCGAGACGATCAGGGCGCTGGTGAGCTCTCCCAGCGCATCGCGCATCGAGACGTGGATGGTCACGGGCACCACGGCGAGCTGTGGCGACCACAGCATCATCACCGGCTGCGGCACGCGGCCGTTCTCCGCGGCAAGCTCGGCGAGGAATTCGGTGTGGCCGGGATGGCGGAAGCCGGCGCGGTAGAGCACGCTCTTGGCGATCGGGTTGGTGACGACGGCGCCGGCACGACCCGCGCGCACGTCCATGACCGCCTGACGAATCGAGGCGAGCGCGGCCGGCGCGCTGGATGCGTCGGGCTTGCCGGGCTCGGCGGTCGCGCGCTCGCCGGTCTCGACCACGGGCAGGGCATCAGTGAAGGCGGACGCGGCCTCACTGGGGCTCACCGTGGCGATCCTGATATCGGCGCCGAGCGCCTTGGCGCGCCGCGCGATCAGCGCCTCGTCGCCGAGCAGGTAGAAGGCGGGCAGGTCCAGCTCACGGCGCCTGAGCCAGGCCGCGATCGTGATGTCGGGGCCGATGCCGGCGGGCTCTCCCAGGGTCAGGGCAAGGGGCTTGACTGCGGACTCGGCTGGGGGCTTGGCGGAGGGCTCTAGGAGGGACTTGGCCATCAGCGGTTGCGATATTCGATCATCGCGGCCTTGCGGAGCTCATCGAGATAGGCCTTCTGGGTCTTCTCGTACTTCTCCTGGTACATCTTCTCGCGGACCTCGCGCTTCTTCGGCGTGTCGATCATGGTCGGCTTGCGCGAGCAAAGGACAACCATCTCGATGCCCGCCTTGGTCACCTCGGGCGCGGTCAGATGGCCGATCGGGGTGTCGTCGAGCACCTTGCGCAGCGGCTCGGGCAGCTCCGCGGTGGTCTTGGTGACGGCGTCGCGGATGGTGGCGTTCGGCGTCGAGCGGAACAGCGAATTGGCTTCCTCGCAGCTCCCGACGCGCGCGCGATAGGTCTCGGCTTCCTTCTTCCGCGTTTCCAGGAACGCAGCGGACGAGCCGCGGGGCACGATCAGCACGATCGGCTGCATCTTGTATTCGGTGCCTTCGACCTGAAGCTTCTCGCCGGTCTGGGCCTGCACGGCCTGCGCGACGTCGCGCTCGCCGACCTGGAGGCGCTCCTTGTAGCGGCCGCGCACCAGGCTGGTCCAGACCATCTCGGCCTTCATGCGGCCCTTCAGGGTCTCGGGTCGGACGCCCTTGGATTCAAGCGACTTGGTGAGCTGATCCGGCGTGATGCGCATGCGCTGCGCCATGCCTTCATAGGATTGGTTGATGTCGGAGACACCGGGGTCGACACCGTACTTCTTGCCCTCCTTGAGCTTCACCTTGTCGTCGATCAGCTCGTTGATGACCTCCTGCCGGCTCGGGGTCTTCTGCGTCGTCAGCTGGTCCAGCTTGGAGCGCTGCTCGATGTCGAAATCGGTGATCGGATCGCCGTTGACCATGACGACGATGTTCTGTGCGCGCGACGGCGAGGGCAGGGCGGTCAGCAGCAGCAGGCCGGCACCGAGGGCGAGAAGGAGGCGGAAGACAGGAAATGGGGTCGTCATGATGTCGCTCGCATGTCAGCCGCGTCGTGATGGGCAAACGCGGCCGGCACTTCAAACCCGTTCACTGGAGGCCGCTGGAACTGCTGGTCGTCGACGAGTTCGCCAGCGTGCGCAGGCCGATTTGGAACATGAACGCGTGGCTCAGCACGGGCGGTGCGGTGCCCGCGGAATAGCTATACGAAGTTACATAGTTCGCCGCCAGCACGAAGCAATCGTCGACATAGCCGGCCCCGACCACATACTGGTTGAGCTTGTTGGCCTCGAGGTCCCAGCGTGCCGAGCCCGACACCACCCAGTTGGTCGCGATCTTCAGCGAGCCTGTGGTCAGGATACCCTCGCGACGGGTCAGATAGCCGAGCTCCGGCTGGGCCGCGTAGTTTCCGTACAGCATGCTGACCGACCAGCGATTGAAGTTGGCGCGGCCTTCCGCCTCGAAGCGCTGCACGTTCCAGGTCTGCTCGTCCATGCGGGAGCGGACGCTGAACGTGTAGGTGCTGTTGGGCGAATAGCTGGCGCTCGCGACGTAATCGGACCGCGGCTTGTCGAGGCCGGAATCCAGGCCGGTATTGATGGTGTCCTGGACCGCGTAGGAGTTCAGGCCGAACAGCTGGTAGGACTGGCCGAACAGCACCTTGACGGCGCCGCCCTGGTCGAACTGCGTGGTGGACTGCACGCCGACATTGGCGCGGCCGCCGCCCTCGACGCGATCGTAGCCGGAGAACTTGTCCACGCTGAACAGGTTCGAGGTGTCGAACACCATGCTCTGGGCGTCCTCGTTCGGCAGCTTGCCGGCATAGGTCTCGTTCGGGCGGATGATGATCTGCGCGATCGGCTCGATGGTGGTCGAGCCCCAGGGCTGGATGTTGATGAACGGATAGCGGTACTCCAGGCCCACGGTCGGCATCAGGCGGAACGCCTGGGTGTCGCCGACAGGCAGGTAGTTCGACACGCCGGGCTGGTTGGAGACCGAGGAGTTGATCGCGTCGGCGCGCAGGCTGGCGAACGGCGTCCAGATCTGGCCGAGCGGATCGGTGAAGGATTTGCGCCACTGCGCCTCCGCCGTGAGGCGGGTGTAGGTGCCGGGGAAGCCGCGCAGCAGGCACTGCGAGGGCGTACGGGCCAGCGGATCGGCCGACGCCGTGGTGCACAGGCTGCTGGTGTTGGCGACCGTCGTGATCGGATCGAACACCGCCTCGTCACGCGACAGGTTCACGAAATTGGTCTTGTAGCTGAACTCGCCGCCGAACACGGGATAGTTGAGCACGTTGGAGTAGTCGATCACCGGATAGACGATCGGCACCTGGCTCTGGTTGCCCGAATAGCTCAGCCAGTACATCGTACGCGCATCAAAGAAGCTGCGGTTGCCGACGCCGGTCAAATAGAGCTGCGACAGCGCTTCCGTCGGCAGCAGCAGGAACGAGCCGAGCGGGTCGCGGTACTGATAGAGCCGGTAGTCCGAGAAGAAATAATAGTCGGACATCAGGACGCCGTCCCAGCCCCAGACCCATTTGTCGTTCAATGCGAACTGACCCTTGGTGTCGATGGCGCCGCGGAAGTCGCGGTCGCCGGGCTGCCCGGCAAACGCTCCGGGATCGAGCTGGTTGATGCCGTACGCGCGGATCTGGTAGGCGCCGTCGAGCAGGCGCTGTCGGAATTCGCCCTGCAGCAGCACGCCTTGCCGCGACAGGAAGCGCGGGGTGAAGGTTGCGTCCATGTCGGGCGCGATCGCCCAATAATAGGGAACCTCGACGCCATAGCCCGTATTGTCCGTGCCGGAAATATAACCGGGTATCAGGAAGCCGCTCTTCCGCTTCACGGTCGGGTCGGGCGTCGAGAAATAGGGCATGTAGGCGAGCGGCACGCCGAAGAATTCGAGCTGTGCGGTCTCGAAATACAGCATCTTCTCCTGCTGGTCGTGGATGATGCGCGCACCCTTGACCTGCCACAATGGCGGCTTCTTCGGATCGTCCTTGCACGGCGCGCAGGCCGTGTAGACGCCGTTCTCGAACACCGTGTAGTTGCCGCTGGAGCGGTCGGCGCGGCTCGCGGCCATGCGGGTCTGGTCGGCCGTGTCCACGCGCAGCGAATCGACGAAACCGTCGCGGTAATCGTCGGAGAGATCCAGGATCTCGGCATAGGTGATCTTGCCGTCGGCATCCGTCATGCGGATGTTGCCTTCGGCATGAAGCCGCTTGGTCTTCTGGTCGTAGATGACCCTGTCGGCCTCGACGCTGGTGCCGTTGTAGAACAGCTGGACGTTACCGACCGCGGAGACGCGCGAATTGTTGTAGTCGTAGTCGACCTCGGTCGCCTGAACCAGCATCTGGTTGTCGTTGGCGACCCTCGGCGGCTTCGGACGCGGCGGCAGCGGATTGTAGGTGAAGCTCTGGGCGTTGGCCGGCGCCACGGTGGCAGCGCCGATCAGCCCGCCGAGCGAGGCGGCAGCGGCGACAGCGAGCAGGAGCCTGCGAATGGACCAGCCGCACCCGTCCGCACGCACCAACGTGCGCCGCGTCAAACGAGACACGAGCCCTCGGTGGACGGCAGTCACTATCCGTCCTCCTGATAGAGCAAGGCCAAAAAGCCGGTGAGGCCGCCCACCACAACGGGCAACCACGCCGCAGCGATCGGATGCATCAACTCAGCCTTGCTCAAATCCTCAGTTACTTTCGACAGAACGTAGAGCAGAAAGCCTGCGCCCACGCCACTCAAAACCATCTTCTGCACGCCGCCCATCCGGAAGAAGCGCAACGACACGGAGGCCGCGAGCATCACCATGGCCGCAAGCAAAAACGGCTGTGCCAGAAGCTTCTGATACTGGAGTCGGTAACCGGCTGTCGCGAAGCCCGAGCTTTCGGAGGAGCGGATGTAGCTCGGTAGTTGCCAAAAAGACACAGTCTCGGGTGTGGAAAAGCTGTTGCGGACCTGCGCCTCGGTCAGCGTGGTGGGAATCTCCAGGCTGGCCTGCTCGATCGGCGGCGCGTCCAGCGAGAAGCGGCGGACGCCCTTGAACAGCCAACGGCCGGCCTCGAGCGTCGCCTCGCGTGCCTCGACCCGTTCCTTGAAGTGCTGGTCCGGGTCAAACCGGAATAGCGTGAGCCCCGTGAGCCGGATGCCCTGCTGCTCGCTCCGCGCCGCATTGATGATCGTCTGGCCGTCGCTCGTCACCTGATTGAGCCAGAAGCCGGAGGCGTCCTGGATGCCGCCGCCGGGCGCCGAGCCGAACAGCTCGGCTTCCATGCGCTTGGAGGCTTCGCGTAAATTGGCCGACATCGGATTGTAGGCGACGGTGGCGATCACCCCGATCAAAAGCGCGCTGCCGAGCGCCGGCGAGATGAACTGCCATGCGGAGATGCCGGCGGCGCGCGCCACCACGAGCTCGAGCCGGCGGGAGAGGGCGAGATAGCAGGTCATGGCGCCGATCAGCATGCAGAACGGCGTCAGCTTCTCCAGCAGCTGCGGCACCCGGAACAGAGAGGTCTCGGCCACCATGATCGCGGAGGCGGATGCGAGGCCCGAGGTCTTGCGCACCATCTCGATGTAGTCGACCAGCACCAGCAGCAGGAAGATGCTCGCGAACACGCCGAGCGCCGCCACCACGAAGCGGCCGGCGAAATAGCGCCCGAGTGTGTTGGTGAGCATGCTCATGCGGCCGCCGGGCGTCCGAACAGCCGCGCGATCCGTGCGTTCGACCTGTTGATGGCCTCCATCAGGCCAGGGGGCGGCTCGACCACGAGGCCGCCGACAATCATCCACAGCCCGATGCCGATGGCGCCCATGACCATCGCGTATTGGGCCAGCACCGCGCCCGGAGATTTCACCGCCATCACCGAGCAGGCGAAGCCGGCCATGCGCAGGCCGAACACCGCGATGATCGAGGAGCCGATCGAGAAATTGCGGCTCTGGCGGGTGGTGCGAGGCGCGCCCAGGAAGGCGAAGGTCAGTACCGCAAAGGCGAAGGGATAGACCGGCGCCAAGATGCTGTCGTGCAGGGCCGAGCGGAACTGGCCGGGCATCTGCTTGTAGACTGGATCGTCCTCGGACGGCGAGAACAGCTCCCAGAGATACCGTTCGCGGATGCCGAGGGTGACGTCGCGGCCCTGGCCCGAGAACTTCGACATGTCGAAACCGTAGCGGCCGAAGGCCACCAGCGCGGGATCGCGCTTGCCCGCCTCGAAGCGCTGGAGATTGCCGGTCTCCAGCACCAGGAACGAGCCGGTCTCGTTCTTCACGACCTCGCCATGCTCGGCCACGATCGAGACGCGCTCGTTGGGATCGCGGCGGTCGTCGATGAAGATGCCGGCGAGGATGCCGCCGGGCAGGCGCTCGCGGATCCGGATCGTGAGGTTCTTGTCGAGCTGGGCGAAGCGGCCGGGCTGGAGGATGTTGGTGAGCACGTCCGCGGTGATCTCGGCGTCCCACTGCTTGATCCGCCGCATCCCGTCGGGGGCGAGATAGGCCGCGATGAAGGCAACCAGCAGAGCCACCACGCAGGTGGCATAGAAGAACGGATAGAACAGCCGGAACGGCGAGAAGCCGGCGGCATTCATCACGATGATCTCGGAATCGGTCGCGAGCTTGTTCAGCGTGTGCGAGATCGCGATCATCAGCGCGATCGGCGAGATGATCAGGACCAGGGCCGGGATGACCAGGCTGGTGATACCGAGGAAGGTGAGGATGGTCTGACCCTGGCTCGTCATCAGGTCGATGCCGCGCAACGCCTGCGTAATCCAGATCACGCCGGTGAGGCTGACCAGGACCAACGCAAACGACGCCAGCGTCGTGCGGAAAATATACCTATCGATCGACCCCATGCGCTACCGCACGAATCCCCATCAGCCCCGATGTCGACCAGAATTCCGGCTGTCCAACCAATCCCCGATCAGGGGATCCCCAAGGTTGGCCATCAGCTCTTCCGGCGGTTCACTTTCTCACTACCATCCCTTTGATCCGTCAACAAAATGGCTGCCCCGTGGCACCTTCAATATATGGTTAATATTTCGCTGGTTGTGGCCGGCGGCCACGGCGGCGCTTGGCATCGGGCGGGCCGCTGGCCCATAGTAGGGCAAGCCTCAGTGAATCGCCGTTCAGCTTCGGCTGGGACCGGCACCGCCGAACGGCGAAAAGTTACATGCATTAAAGGAGTTATCCATGTCCGATGCCATCAAGGTCGGCTTTGTCCCCTTGTCTGCCGCCCCCCGTGGCATCCTGGTGGTGTTCTGCGATGACGGCCTGAAGCTCGGTCCGGCGACGGCCAAGGCACTGGGTGGCGCTGTCGATCTTGTGAAGCGCGCGGCCGCCGCCGCCGCCTTTAGAGGTAAGAGCGCGGCCGCGCTCGACATTCTGGCGCCGGAGGGCGTGAAGGCGACCCGGCTGATCGTGATCGGCGCCGGCAAGGCGACCGGCCTGAAGGCGAACGATCTCCTCAAATTCGGCGGGGTGGCAGCCAGCAAGCTGCCCTCCGGCACCAGCGCCATGACCATCATGGCGGAGCTGCCGGGCGGCGCCATGACGAGCGAGCAGGCGGTGGCGATCGCCTCGGGCCTTCGCTTACGCACCTACAAGTTCGACCGCTACAAGACGAAGAAGAAGGAGGGCGAGGAGGGCGGCACGCGCGCCGACATCTCGCTTGCGGTTGGCGATGCCGGTGCTGCGAAGAAGGCGTTTGCCTCGGCCGCCCACGTCATCGACGGCGTGATCATCGCGCGCGACCTCGTCAACGAGCCGCCGAACGTGCTTTTCCCCGAGGAATTCGCGCGCCGCGCCGGTCAGCTCCGCAAGCTTGGCGTCAAGGTCGAGGTGCTCGACGTCAAGGCGATGCAGAAGCTCGGCATGGGTGCGCTGCTCGGCGTCGGCCAGGGCTCGGCGCGGCCGAGCCGCACCGTGATCATGCGCTGGGACGGGGCCAGCAAGGGCGAGGCACCGGTCGCTTTCGTCGGCAAGGGTGTCTGTTTCGACACCGGGGGCATCTCGATCAAGCCGGCCGGCAGCATGGAGGACATGAAGGGCGACATGGGAGGCGCGGCCTGCGTCGTCGGCCTGATGCATGCGCTCGCTGCGCGTAAAGCCAGGGTCAACGTGGTCGGCGCCATCGGCCTCGTCGAGAACATGCCTGACGGCAACGCCCAGCGGCCGGGCGACATCGTCACCTCGATGTCCGGTCAGACCATCGAGATCATCAATACCGACGCGGAGGGCCGCCTCGTCCTCGCCGACGTGCTCTGGTACGTCGCCAAGAAGGTGAAGCCGAAATTCATGGTGGACCTGGCGACGCTGACCGGCGCGATCATGGTGGCGCTCGGCACCGAGCACGCCGGCATGTTCTCCAACAATGACGAACTCGCCGACCGGCTGCTCGTGGCCGGCGTCGAGAGTGGGGAGAAGGTCTGGCGGATGCCGCTCGGCCCCGAATACGACAAGCTGATCGATTCCCAGTTTGCCGACATGAAGAACACCGGCGGCCGCCATGGCGGCTCGATCACTGCGGCGCAGTTCCTCCAGCGCTTCGTCGACGGCACGCCCTGGGCGCATCTCGACATCGCAGGCACCGCCATGGGCGCGCCGAAGACCGACATCAACCAGAGCTGGGGAAGCGGCTACGGCGTCCGCCTGCTCGATCGCCTGGTCTCCGACCATTACGAGCGCAAATGATCCGAGATGACTGAAGTATTGTTCTACCATCTCCAAAACATAACGGTGGAGAATGTGTTGCCGCCGCTTCTCGAGAAATCGCTCGAGCGCGGCTGGCGCGTCGTGGTGCAGTCGAGCTCGGAGGAACGCGCCGATGCGCTCGATTCGCATTTGTGGACCTATCGCGAAGATTCCTTCCTGCCGCACGCGACATGGCGGGTGAACGACGTTGCCGATCAGCCGATCGTGCTGGCGATCGAGGGGGGCAATCCCAACGGTGCCAATGTCCGCTTCCTGATCGACAATGCCGTGCTGCCGGAGGACTCGCAGGGCTATGAGCGCATGGTCCTGCTGTTCGACGGCGACGATCCGGATGCGCTTGCGCTCGCCCGCGCGGCCTGGACCGATTGCAAGGCGCGGGGGTTTGATGTCACCTACTGGCAGGCCGACGAGCGGGGCCGGTGGCAGAAGCGGAATTAGCGGCCGTCGGCAATTAATGATAATTTGCACTTTGCGAACGATACTGGCTTCGGCCACCTTCGTGCCGCAAAGGGATGTTGGGACAATCGTTTAGGGCTGGTCCTTCAGGCGGGGAATTAGTTTATCGTGCGACATCAAAAGCTTCCCGGCTCGCTCATGATTGCGTTGGCCGCCGTAGCACCGCTGGTCGCGGGCTGCTCGGGCACTGATCTGCTGTCGAAGGACGCAGAATGGTTCCAGAAGCCGGGCCGTCTCTTCATCAAGAACATCTCGATCGAATCGCCGCCGCTCACGCCTGACAAGCCGGTGGGAGCCGAGGACCTCGTCAGCGCCGATGGCGCCTGTCCGGGCATGGCGCCGCCTCCCGGGCCGGCCGACGCCAATGCATCGACGACGGCGCCAGTTCCGATGGGCGGCACGGTCGCGCTCGGGCATACCGAATGCGATGTGGTGCGCGGCATCGGCGCGCCTTCGAACGTCAACCTGTCCACCGACGCCATCGGCCGACGCGTCGCCGTCGTCACCTGGACCACCGGTCCGCGCGCCGGCATCTACACCTTCGCCGCCGGACGTCTGTCCTCGATCGAGGGCAATCCCGAGCCGCAGCCGGTGCCGAGGGCGGTGAAGCCGAAGAAGAAGCACGCGTAAGTGGTATGCGGGTTGCTGATTTCGACGGCGTGCTGTCAGCTCCGTATTGAATGTCTGTTCAACGTCTCGGATGGATTTTCACCGAAGAGGGCGCGGTAGTAGGCCGAGAATCGGCTGAAATCGGCAAAGCCTTGCCTGAAGGCAACCTCCGCCACGGTGACATCGGTTGCAACTTCGTGTTGCAGAAGCAGCCGCGCCTCGCACAACCGCTTTTGCCGAAGGTACCTCATCGGCGGGATGCCAAGGATCTCGTCGAAGGCTCGATGCAGCGCGCGTCGGGACACCCGCAAATGCGAGAGAAGCTCCGAGATGTGCACGGGAGCATTGCCTGCACCGTCGAGGTATTCCTGAGTTCTCCTCACCAGCCGTTGCGGTGAAGAAACGAAGACGTCCGATTGTTCTGAGTTCGCAATCGCGTAGCACGCGCTTTCGATGATGGCCCGCTTCCAGTACTCCGCCTCGGACGGCCCCAACCTGCGCGCGTGTCGATCGAAGCCGGCCATGATGCGTCTGAGGACCCCGGCCGAAGCGTCGCCCGTCTCAGGGCTGGTGTGGAACGCGCTCTTTCTCAGCCATGCCGTCGGCTCGCTGAACCGGCTGTCGGGTCCGAAGAAACGGGCCATATCCCCGGTCGAGGCCGAGATGGCACCAAAGGACACGCCAGCGGCGTACCGGCTCTGGTGCTCTACGCCGGGAGACCAGATCCGAATGATGCCAATGCCGCGCTGGCGAACTCTTTGCCTGCCGGTCTCCGTGAGGAAACCTATCGTCACGCGGTCATCGCTGTAGACCCCGCGCGAAATAACCCCGTGCGAGAACGCGCCGAAACCGAGCGATAGTCCGGCGACGCTCGCATGCTTCAGACGACCTTGCATGCGGCCGGGCTGGATCTGGATGATCTCGGAACTGCTCGTCGGCGTGGCGGCCTGAAGTTGCTCGAAGCCGTTGATCGCGATCTCGGTGCAACCGATGGTGCTGAGATCGTCGTTCCGACCGATGATCCCGACGACGCCCGGCATGTCTCATTCTCCGACTCCGCGTCGTATGCTTCGCCTCCATTGCGACCGAAAAGCGGCGCGGGCAATTCACATCAAACCGCGCGCACCTCATCCGATTGAAAGGCCGCCAATTTTTCGGCCGAAAGCGACAAGGCGTCGCATCGGCACAAACTGCGCATCACAGGAGCAGTCAGGGGAGATACCATTGCTTTGCAACCACTGCGGGACGCTCTCAAAGAGTGTCGCATTCAACGGGAGGACGAACGGGGACACGAGAGGCCGACATAGGCGCTCGCGCGGTTCGCGGGCCGATGAGAAATTGGAGGGCCTGACAATGCAGTCATGTCGATTGGACTTCGGTTATATACAATCTGCCGTCGGTTCCCGGATCTTGCCGACGATTTTGTTCACGGTCGCTGTTTGCTGCGCCGTCCCGGGAACAACTCACGCAGCGCCCTTGGCGCCTCACCAATCAGCCTTCCGATTCCAAGACGATCTCACACAGGTGCGTGCAACCGTGCATCGCGGACGCGCTGTGGTCGGACCGCGAGGCGGTGCCGTTGTCCGGCGTGGCACCGCCGTGGTCGGACCGCGAGGCAACGTTGCGGTGCGTCGAACGACAGTGGTCCGGCCTGGCTATCACGGCGGCGGCGTGCGCTGGGCACGGCCCGGCTGGTATCGCTGGCCGGCCGGCGGCGCGATCGCCGCCGGCGCAGCGATCGGTTTCGTGACAGCAGGGACTGCAGCGGCGTGGGCGGGTGCCGCACCCGCGCCCGGAATGTGCTGGTACTATACAGATCCCTCACGCACCCAGGGCTTCTGGGACTATTGCCAGTAACCGCGAAGCGGATGGGCCGCCATCATGTTGCAGGCAGAGATCGATCATCGTCGTCAGGGTGAGGCGTCGACCGACGACATGGTCTGGATTCCCGGCGGCACGTTCCGAATGGGGTCCGACCATCACTATCCCGAAGAAGCTCCGAGCCACAGCGCCGCCGTTGACGGCTTCTGGATTGATCGCACGCCTGTGACCAACCGGCAGTTCAAGGCGTTCGTCAACGCGACCGGCCACGTCACCACGGCGCAGATCGTTCCGGACCCGAAGCAATATCCCGGTGCCCGTCCGGAGATGATCTATGCGGGGTCGCTGGTGTTCTCGCCGCCATCGCGGGTGGCCGATCTCCACGACTGGAGCCAATGGTGGACGTTCATGAAAGGCGCCACCTGGCGTCGCCCTTACGGTCCGAGCAGCAACATCAGGAATCTGGACGACCACCCGGTGGTCCACGTGTCCTACAGCGACGCGCTGGCCTACGCAAAATGGGCCGGGAAGGATTTGCCGACCGAAGCTGAGTGGGAATTCGCCGCGCGCGGTGGACTCGATGGCGAAGATTTCGCCTGGGGCAATACGCTCAATCCAGGCGGTCGGCACATGGCCAACACCTGGCAGGGCTTCTTCCCGCTGGAAAACCATTGCGAAGACGGCTTCGAACGCACCTCGCCAGTGATGGCCTTCCCGCCCAATGGATACGGCGTCCACGATATGATCGGCAACGTTTGGGAATGGACCGCCGACTGGTGGTCGGCCCGGCATGAAGCCGATGCGCACGAGCCTTGTTGCATTCCACAAAATCCGCGCGGAGGTCCCGAGAGCGCCAGCTTCGATTGCTCCCAGCCTCACATCAGGATCCCAAGGAAAGTGTTGAAGGGCGGCTCCCACCTTTGTGCGCCCAACTATTGCCGCCGCTATCGGCCTGCCGCACGGCACGCCGAGCCGATCGATACCTCGACCAGTCACGTCGGCTTCCGATGCGTCGTTAGAAATGGGAGTGAACGATGAGCGAAAAGAAGCAGTCAAATCTCGATCGCCGCAGCATCCTTCTGAGTGGAACGGCGCTCGTCGCTGCGACGGTCGCAACCGACGCGTTTGCGCAGGCGCAGAAGGCCGCACCGGGTTCTCCCGTCCCGGCCGCGAGCCCATCCGGCCGCAGGCCGAACATCCTCGTCATATTCGGCGACGACATCGGCCAGAGCAATGTCAGCGCCTATTCCTTCGGGCTGATGGGCTACCGGACGCCCAACATCGACCGGATCGCCCGCGAAGGCATGATGTTCACCGACTACTACGCCGAGCAGAGCTGCACGGCCGGACGGTCGAGTTTCATCACGGGACAATGCACTCTGCGCACCGGACTATCGAAAGTAGGCATGCCGGGTGCGACGGTCGGACTGCAGGCACGCGACGTCACCATCGCTGAATTGCTCAAGCCGCTCGGCTACGCCACCGGCCAGTTCGGCAAGAACCATCTCGGAGACCGCAACGAATATCTCCCGACCGTGCACGGCTTCGACGAGTTCTTCGGCAACCTCTACCATCTCAATGCCGAAGAGGACCCGGAATCCCGCACTTACCCGCGCGACCCGCGGTTTCTTGCAGCGCTTGGCCCACGGGGCGTCCTGCGTTGCAAGGCCTCGGATCGGGACGATCCGACCGAGGAGCGGCGCTGGGGACGGGTCGGCAGGCAGACGATCGAGGATACCGGCCCTCTCACCCGGAAGCGCATGGAAACGGTCGACGACGAAACCTCGGCGGCCGCGATCGACTTCATGCAACGGCAGACCCGGGCGAACACGCCCTTCTTCTGCTGGTTCAACTCGACCCGCATGCACTTCCGTACACATGTGCGGGACTCGCATCGTGACAAGCCCGGCCTGACCTCGAGGACCGAATACGCCGACGGCATGATCGAGCACGATGCGGTCGTCGGCAATATCCTCAAAGCGCTCGACGATCTCGGCATCGCGAACGACACCATCGTGCTCTACACGACGGACAACGGCCCGCATCAAAATTCCTGGCCGGATGCCGGAACGACGCCGTTCCGCAGCGAAAAGAACACCAACTGGGAGGGCGCGTTCCGCGTGCCCTGCATGATCCGCTGGCCAGGCCGAATTCAGCCGGGCTCGATCTCGAATGACATCGTCAGCGGCCTCGACTGGATGCCCACGCTGCTTGCCGCGGTGGGCGAGCCGGACATCAAAAGCAAGCTGCTCAACGGCTATCAGGTAGCGGGCAAGACCTTCAAGGTCCACCTCGATGGCTACAATCAACTGCCGTACCTCACGGGTCAGCAGCCGAACGGCGCGCGCAAGGAGTTCGTCTACTTCGATGACGACGGCGATCTCGTCGCCATGCGTTACGAAAACTGGAAGATCGTTTTCGACGAGCAGCGCGCGACTGGCACGCTGCGAATCTGGGCCGAGCCATTCACCAAACTCCGAGTTCCGAAAATGTTTGACTTGCGGGCCGACCCATTCGAACGGGCCGACATCACGTCGAACTCCTACTACGACTGGTTCATGTCGAATTCGGCGCCATTCCTGGCCTCCCAGTCGATCGTCGGGCCTTTTCTCGCGACCTTCAAGGATTATCCGCCGAGCCAGCGACCATCGAGCTTCAGCATCGATCAGTTAGTCGAGAAGATGCAGAAGAGTTTGGAGCCGGCGCATTAGGGGTGAACGAGGGAGGCTTGGGTGAAAGAAAGACTGGCCGTCGCGTTCGCACTATTCTGCCTTTCCGGCGTCGCCTTCGCGCAAGCGCCGTCTATCGATGACAGCCGCGTGCGCAGCCGCGCCGTCGAGGCCGTGATCTGGGGCATGCCCGCCGTCAACTTCGACCTGATGCTGCAAGCGGCGTTGAAGGCCGGAGCCAGGGAAAACCAGATCGTATTCTGGTCGCGAATTCCCGATTGGAAGAACCAGACACTCACGCCCAATCCCAGCACGATCTACCTGATGCCGTTCTTCAACACGAAGAGTACAGGTCCGATGGTGCTAGTGATCCCGCCGGCGAGCGGAGGCGAAATCACCGGAACGATCATGGACGCCTGGCAAGCTGCGCTTGATGACGTGGGACCGGCGGGAGCGGACAAGGGCAAGGGCGGAAAGTACCTGATCCTTCCGCCAGGCTACGCCGAGAAGACCCCTGACGGCTACATCCCGCTCGCATCCGACACGGACATGGGTTACGCGCTGCTGCGCTCCAACGTCGGCAGCGGCAGCGAGGCCGACGTCGCAAAGGCGGTCGCCTACGCAAAACAGATCAAACTCTACCCGCTGTCCCAGGCGGCCGCTCCGCCGTCGACGGCCTTCATCGACGTGGTCGACGTCACGTACGACAGCACGATCCCCTACGACATACGCTTTTTCCAGTCGCTCGACCGCTTCATCCAGCGGGAGCCGTGGCTCGAACGCGACAAGGCCATGATCGATCAGATCAAGTCGATCGGCATCGAGAAGGGCAAACCGTTCGATCCCGGTCCTCAAGCGCAGAAGATGCTTGAGGAGGCGGCACGAGACGCTCGCGAGTGGCTTGATCTCCGGTATGAAAGTCTCTTCAAGCCGCCCTTCTATGAAGGCGGACAATGGGCGCTGCCGGTTGCGCACGACGTCACCGAAGGGCTGGCCAATCTCTTCGCCAAGCCAAACGTCTACCCGGTCGACGACCGCGGCGCGTTCTACTCGTTCGCATTCTCGAGCGTGAAGCACCTGGGCACCGGCCAGTTCTATCTCGTCACGATCCGGGACAAGGACGGCAAGACGCTCGACGGGGGAAGCACCTACCGTCTGAGGGTGCCGGCCAACGCGCCGGTTTCTCTCTACTGGTCCGGCACAGTCTACGATCGCGAGACGCATGGCCTCATCAGGGATACGAAGTGGTCGAGCCGGGGCTCGAACACGCCAGGGCTGCAGACCAACCCCGACGGCTCCGCCGACATCTTCTTCGGCCCGAACGCTCCCGGCGGCAAGGAGTCCAACTGGGTTCCGACCAAAGCCGGTGGAGGATGGGAAATCATCTTCCGCTTCTATGGCCCGCAGAAAGCTCTTTTCGAGAAGAGCTGGCGCCTGCCGGACATCGAGAGGATCGTGGCGCAATGACGAACGTGACCTTCAGGGTGAAAGAAGCGGCCGCCGCTCTCTTGCTCGCGTGGATGATTTCAGCGCCGGCACTCGCACAAAGAACGATTCCTGTTACGGTCGACAACTTCGTGCGGGCCGAGACCGATCTCTATTTCGGCAATTCCGTGAAGGCTGGGGGCTTCGGCGAATGGCATCACGTCCGACAATTGCTGCCCATAGACCATCAGACCGTCATCCGCGGCAATCGCGACACGCTCTACTCGACGCGCGTCTTTGACCTCGATGCCGGGCCAGCGACGGTCACGCTGCCCAATGCGGGGCAACGCTTCATGTCGTTCCAGATCATTACCGAGGACCAGTACACGACGACCGAGTACGGGGCGGGACCGCACACGCTCGACAAGGCCAAGATCGGCACGCGATACGCGCTGGCCGGCGTTCGGACCCTAGTCGACCCGAACGATCCGGAGGACGTTAAACGGGTCCACGCCCTGCAGGACGCGATCAAAGTGTCGCAGCCAGGAGGGCCGGGGAAATTCGAGATTCCGGATTGGGACAAGGCGAGCCAAAAGAAGGTCCGCGAGGCCCTGCTCGTCCTGGCGAGCACTGTCACAGACACGCGGCGCGCCTTCGGCACCAAGGACGAGGTCGATCCGGTCCAATACCTGATCGGGGCCGCATCCGCCTGGGGCGCGAACGCGCCCCGCGATGCGATCTACCTCAACGTCGTCCCTGACCAGAACGACGGGACGACCGAATACAAGCTGATGGTTGCGGATGTTCCCGTTGATGGTTTCTGGTCGATCAGCCTGTACAACGCCGAAGGCTACTACCAGAAGAATCCATTCGACAGCTACACGCTGAACAACATCACGGCGAAAAAGGCTCAGGACGGTTCGGTGACGATCCACTTCGGCGGCTGCGGCGGCGGGCTGCCGAACTGCCTGCCCATCATGAAGGGCTGGAATTACATGGTGCGCCTGTATCGGCCAAGGGCCGAGATACTCGACGGCAAATGGAAATTCCCGCAAGCGGAGCCGGCGACCCGATGAGCGGTCTCGATCTCTTCGCCTGGATAGTTCTGGCCATCGTCCTGGCCGTGATCGTCCTCGTCATCTGGCTGATGGGCTCGATGCCGGGCCACGTGGCGCGGCGGCGTGGACACCCCTGGGCCGAAGCGGTCGGGGTCGCCGGCTGGATCACGCTGATCTTCGGCTTCGTGCTGTGGCCGGTCGCAATGATCTGGGCCTACGTCGACGTCCCGGCGAAGCGGACAGCGGAGCCCCGGCCATGATGATCGCCCTCATGGCGCTCTATCTGGCGCTGCTGTTCACGCTGGTCTGGGTTGGCGCGATCCGCTTCAACGCGTTCTGGAAGGCCTCGCCTCTGATCGTGCTGCTTCTTCTGAACATCGGACTGTTCATCCCGATGGGATGGGGCGCGCCTCAGGGTAAGGCTTTGGTCTATCGGAACGCCGTCTCGATCGTTCCGGACGTCGCCGGCGAGGTCGTCGACGTGCCTGTCCGGCCGAACGCGCCTTTGAAGCAGGGCGACGTCCTCTTCCGGATCGACCCCACGCCCTACGACGCCCAGGTGAAGGCGATCGAAGCTCAACTCAAGCTTTCGAGCACGCGCCTGACCCAGATGACGTCGCTGTACGAACGGGATGCCGGCCGCGGTTTCGATGTCGAGCAGCGGCAGTCGGAGGTCGACCAGTTGAAGGCCCAACTGCAGAACGCGCGATGGAATCTGGATAAGACCGTCGTGCGGGCACCCGCTGCCGGCTACGCGACCAACGTTGCACTTCGGAAGGGCGCGCGCGTCGGAAACCTGTCGGCTTCGCCGGCGATGGCGTTCATCGATACCTCGGAGACCGACGTCGCAATCGAGATCAATCAAATCGATGCCCGATATGTCGTCCCCGGTCAGAACGTCGAAATCGCCTTCAAGTTTGCTCCCGGAAGGATTCTCACCGGCAAGGTCGAGAGCATCCTGCAGGCGGTCGCGACCGGGCAGATCCAGGTCTCGGGGCAGGCCGTCATGCCCAAAGCGATCGAGACCGTGCCGTTCGTCGTGCGAGTGACGCTCGATGACGGCGAGGCCGCGAAAACTTTGCCGGCCGGCGCGACTGGAACGGCTGCCATCTTCACGGATCGCGTCGTCGTCAGTCATGTCATCCGCAAAGTGCTGCTGCGGCAGATCGCGATCCTCAACTACGTCGTTCCGTTCTGAAGGGGAGGGCGCCATGAGAACCAAGGCATCACTCGCGGCTGTTGCGACACTTGGATGCGTGATGACTTCGCTTCCTTCCCAAGCCTGGGCCGACGCCGGCGGTGTCGGGTTCTGGCTGCCCGGCATTTTCGGCAGTCTTGCCGCCGCGCCGACTGTGCCCGGCTGGGCCTATGCTTCGATCTATCTGCACCTGCAGGCTGATGCGGGAGCCACCAAGAATTTCGTCACCAGCGGCGGAGCCAGCGGCTCGGTTGTCACAGGCCTGAACGCGCATGGCGATGCTCTCGCACTGGGCATCACTTACACGTCGCCTCTCCCTGTGTTGGGGGGCCAGGCTGCGGTTTCAATCCTCACGGCGCCGGGCAATGTCGGTCTCGGCATCGACGCCACGCTGACTGGCCCTGCCGGAAATGCCATTTCAGGGGTCAGAACCGACAATCGGACTACGGTTTCCGATGTATTCTATCAAGGCACGCTCAAGTGGAATCAGGGTGTCCACAATGAGATGGTCTACATCACCGGCAATATCCCCAGCGGGACCTATGATCCGAATCGTCTCGCCAACCTGAACCTTGGCTTTGTCGCTTGGGATGCAGGTGCCGGCTACACCTACTTCGACCCGAAGACCGGGCATGAATTCTCGATCGTCGGCGGGCTGACCTACAGCCTGCCAAATCCGTATCTGCAATACCAGAACGGCATCGACTTCCATGTGGACTGGGCGGCGTCACAATTCCTGAGCAAGAATTTCCAGATCGGCGTGGCCGGCTACTTCTACCAGCAGATCACCGACGATTCCGGTCCGGGCGCGAAGCTCGGAGGTTTCAGGGGACGCGCGATCGGCATCGGACCTCAGATCGGGTTCATCATTCCCATGTCCGACGGGTACCAGGGCTATCTCAATCTGAGGGGCTACAAGGATCTGGAAGTCGAAAACCGCGCGAGCACGTGGAGCACCTGGGTGACGTTCGCGGTTTCGGCGGCGCCACCTGAACATGCATCATCAAAGCCAGCGGTGCGGAAGCATTAATTGTCATCCTGCTTGCAACGCCGATGGTTCCGCTCTGGCGCCACGGCCGTGCGTCCCGGCGGCATTGACAGAGCCTGCTTTCGTAGTGGCCATGCGCCCCGGAATGCGCTTTGATGGGGCCAACAACAATCCGGAGGAAACCATGCGGTTCACTGCCTTCGTGGCGGCTCTGCTTCTGCCGCTCGGCGCGGCCGTCGCCCAGGACTATCCGACGAGGCCCATCACCATGCTGGTGCCGTTCGCCGCCGGCGGGCCGACCGACACCATCGCACGCCTGACCGCGGCGGGCATGGCGAAGTCCCTGGGACAGCAGGTCATCGTCGAGAACGCGACCGGCGCCGGCGGGACCATCGGCACGACCCGCGCGGCGCGCGCTCAGCCGGACGGTTACACGCTGCTGATCCATCATGTCGGCATCTCGACTGCCGCTACGCTGTACCGCAATTTGAGCTATGACACGAAGACGGCCTTTGCGCCGATCGGGCTCGTGACCAACGCGCCGATGACCATCATCGCGCGTCCGGATTTCCCGGCCAACACGCTCAAGGAACTGGTCGCCTACGCCCAGCAGCAGGGCGACAAGCTGACCTACGCCAATGCCGGCCTTGGAGCGGCATCGCATCTCTGCGGCATGCTGTTCATGACGGCGATCCAGAAGCAGCTCACCACGGTGCCCTACAAGGGCAACGGCCCGATCATGAACGATCTGCTCGGCAAGCAGATCGATCTCACCTGCGACCAGGCGACGAACACCACCGGTCCGATCACGGCCAAGCAGGTCAAGGCCTATGCGATCACCACCAAGGAGCGGCTGAAGAGCCTGCCAGATCTGCCGACGGCCGACGAGGCCGGCCTCAAAGGCTTCGAGCTCGGCGTCTGGCACGGCATCTATGCGCCAAAGGGCACGTCGCCGGCGGTCGTTCAGAAGCTGACGGCGGCGCTCCAGACCGCACTCAAGGATCCGGTGCTGATCGCCCGGTTCAACGACATCAACACCGAGCCGGTCCCGCAGGACAAGGCGACGCCCGAGGCGCTGGGCGCGATGCTGACGAGTGAGATCGACCGCTGGGCGCCGATCATCAAGGCAGCCGGGCAGTACGCGGATTGAGCTATTACAGTGCGCGGGGGCCAATCTGAGCGTGTAAAGCGCAGTCGAATCAAGGGCTAGCTTGCCGGTGTTATAATGCCGGTACTGTGCATGGGGTTGTTTCGCACGTTTTTGATGGCGCGGCCTCGTGGGTCAAGGCGTTACCCCGCCGCCTCATCGTACTGCGAGCTCGCCTCTAGCCACTGCTCCTCCGCGCGCGCCAGCGCGTCGGCGGCATTGGCGCGGGCCTTCGACAATTGCGCGGCCTGCTTGGGGTCGCGCGCAAAGATGTCGGGCAGTGCGAGCGCGGTGTCGATCTTGGCGATGATCTCGCTGACGCGGGCGATCTCGGCCTCGGCTTCCGCGATGCGCTTCTTCAGCGAGCCGCGATTGTCCGACCTCACGCGCTGCGGCTTCTCGCTTGCGCCGTTGCGCTCGCGCGGGGCTTCCGCGTTGCGTGCCGACAGCACCAGGCGGCGGTATTCGTCGAGGTCGCCGTCGTAGTTGGTCACGGTGCGATCGGCGACGATCCAGAGCCGATCGGCGCAGGCCTCGATCAGGTAGCGGTCGTGCGAGACCATGATGACGGCGCCGGGGAATTCGTTGATGGCTTCCGCCAGCGCGGCGCGGCTGTCGATGTCGAGATGGTTGGTCGGCTCGTCCAGGATGATCATGTTGGGGCCGAAGAAGGTCGCAAGACCCAGCAAGAGCCGCGCCTTCTCGCCGCCCGACAATTTGCCGGCCTTGGTGTCGGCGGCCTTGCCGGAGAAGCCCATCGCGCCGGCGCGGGCGCGCACTTTCGCCTCCGGCGCATCGCCCATCAGCTTGCGGACATGGTCGTAGGCGGAGGCGTCCTCGTTGAGCTCGTCGAGCTGGTGCTGCGCGAAATAGGCGATCGACAGCTTGTCGGCGCGAGTTACTCTGCCGGAGAACGGCGCGAGTCGTCCGGCGAGCAGTTTGACCAGCGTCGACTTGCCGTTGCCGTTGGCGCCGAGAAGCGCGATACGGTCGTCATTGTCGATGCGCAGGGTGACGCGGTTCAGCACCGGGCTCGCCGGATCGTAACCGACCGAGGCGTTGTCGACCGCGATGATCGGCGGCGACAGGATTTTCTCCGGCGCCGGAAAGCTGATCTCGCGCACATCCTCGGTGACCAGCGCCGTGATCGGCTTCAGCCGCTCCAGCATCTTGACGCGCGATTGCGCCTGGCGCGCCTTGGAGGCCTTCGCCTTGAAGCGATCGACGAAGGCCTGCAGGCGCGCACGCTCGGCCTCCTGGCGCCTGACCGCCTTCGCGTCGAGCAGCTCGCGCGCGGCGCGCTGCTCCTCGAAGGAGGAATAGGTGCCCTTGTAGAGCGAGAGCTTGCCGCGCTCCAGATGCAGGATCTGGTCGACCGAGCTTTCCAGGAGGTCGCGGTCGTGACTGATCACGATCACCGTGCGCGGATAATGCGCGAGATGGTCCTCCAGCCACAGCGTGCCTTCGAGGTCGAGATAGTTGGTGGGCTCGTCGAGCAGCAGAAGGTCGGGGGCCGCGAACAGCGTGGCGGCGAGCGCGACGCGCATGCGCCAGCCGCCGGAGAATTCCGCGCAGGGGCGCAGCTGGTCGGCAGCCGAGAAGCCGAGGCCGGAGAGGATCGCGGCGGCGCGGCTCGGCGCCGAATGCGCGTCGATGTCGACAAGCCGGGTCTGGATCTCGGCGATGCGGTGCGGATCGGTCGCGCTCTCGGCTTCGGCGAGCAGCGCGTCGCGTTCGAGATCGGCCTTGAGCACGACCGTGATCAGGCTTTCGGGGCCGTTCGGCGCTTCCTGCGCGAGGCTGCCGATGCGCCAGCGCGGCGGCAGGGTCACCGAGCCGTGCTCGGCCGCGAGCTCGCCGCGGATCACCTTGAACAGCGTCGACTTGCCGGTGCCGTTGCGCCCGACCAGGCCGACGCGTGATCCGGGCGTGATCTGCACGGAACTCTGGTCGATCAAAAGGCGTCCGGCGAGGCGGATGGAGAGGTCGGTGATGGACAGCATGCGGCCTTGTCACCGCAAGGCGCGTCGAACGCAACTCGTTTTTCCGTCAGTGCGTCTCCCGCTCGCGCTGCCTCAATTCGTTGAGGAGCTGCTCGATATGGGTCGGGAGGCGAGGCTCGGGGCGAAGGCTCTGCTGCAGCCGCTCGCCCACGGCATCGCAAATCGAGCGGCTGGTGCGGCGGTCGATCTGTTCGCTGTCATTGGCAAGGAGGCCAGCCATCGCGAGTTCCGTGCTCTCAAAGTAAGGACACGGACCAAGTCATTGCCGCCCAAATAGTTTCGCCGGCGGCGGGCCATGTCGGGCATTCTCGTAAAAATTGTATGAACCACGGCATATCCGCTCAAGGCAAAGCCCCGGCGAGGGGGCGCCGGGGCTTCTCCTGGAAGGTACCTGGGGGGCTTGGGGTACCCTCGGGAAGGTGCTGACGGGCTCAGTAGCAGCGGTTGATCAGCCGCCAGCGGGGTCCCCAGGGGGTCGGGACCAGCCGGCGCACATAGCAGCCGCCATAACCGTAGGAGACGGGGCCGCCGGCGTAGAAGCGCGGTCCGCCCCAGCCGTGGCCGTGGTGCCAGCCGCCGCCGTGCCAGCCCCGGCCGCCGTGCCAGTGCGCGGAGGCCGAGGTCGGTGCCAGCGCGGCTCCCAGCGCGACCGCGGCGACGGCGGCAAGCGAAAGTTTCCTCCACATGGTGATCTCCTAAAGACTGCCGGCGCGGGGCTATCGCGCCGATGGAAAGGCCGCCGAAACGATCCGCCTGGTGATCAGGCTTCGGTTTCGATGGGTCCGACCTTACGCCGGTGAAGCTGAACCGATCCCTGACGGCGGTTTCAGATTGGGTTCATCTGGGTGAAATCGTTGTCATCCATGCTGGAATTGGCAGCCGCCCCGCGGCAAGCGCCTGTGCGGGCCGTTTCGGCGGGTCGCTTGCCGTCCGGCAAAGGCGCCGATATAAGCCCCGCAACTCCGAACCGCCGCTTTCTTCTTCCCAAGGACAACATTATGGCCATCGAACGCACTTTCTCGATCATCAAGCCCGACGCGACCGAGCGTAACCTGACCGGTGCGGTCAACGCCGTGATCGAGAAGGCGGGCCTGCGTATCGTCGCGCAGAAGCGCATCCGCATGACCAAGGAGCAGGCCGAGACCTTCTATGCCGTCCACAAGGCGCGCCCGTTCTTCGGCGAGCTCGTCGCGTTCATGACCTCCGGCCCGGTGGTGGTTCAGGTTCTGGAAGGCGAGGGCGCGATCGCCAAGTACCGCGAGGTGATGGGCGCGACCGATCCGGCCAAGGCCGCCGAGGGCACCGTCCGCAAGCTCTACGCAAAGTCGATCGGCGAGAACTCGGTGCACGGTTCGGACGCGCCGGAGACGGCCGCGATCGAGATCGCGCAGTTCTTCTCGGGCAACGAGATCGTCGGCTGATCCATCGGCCGACAGGTTAGGGACGACGGGCGAAAGGACTGATTGTGGACTGGCTCTGGCAGATCTTCGATCCCGCTACGATCGGGGCATTCTTCACCCAGTTCCGCAACGAGATGGCCGAACCGACCTTCTGGATTACGGTCGGCAAGATCATCTGGATCAACATCCTGCTCTCCGGCGACAACGCGCTGGTGATTGCGCTCGCCTGCCGCGGCCTCTCGCCGCGCCACCGGCTCTGGGGCATGATCTTCGGCGCCGGCGCGGCGGTGATGCTGCGAATCATCTTCACCGGCATCGTCGCCACCCTGATGGGGCTGCCGTACCTCAAGCTCATCGGCGGTCTCGCGCTGATCGTGATCGCGGCCAAGCTGCTGGTACCGGAAAACGATGACGAGGACGACGTCGAGTCCGCCTCGCATCTGTGGCACGCCATCCAGATCGTCGTGGTCGCCGACATCGTCATGAGTCTCGACAACGTCATTGCGGTCGCCGCCGCTGCCAATGGCAGCGTGCCGCTCCTGATCCTCGGCCTCGCTATCAGCGTGCCGCTGATCGTCGCCGGCGCCGCGCTGATCATGGCGCTGCTCGCAAAGCTGCCGGTCCTGGTCTGGGCTGGCGCTGCGCTGCTCGGCTGGGTCGCGGGCGAGGTGATCGCGACTGACCCGGGCGTCGCGCCGAAGCTGCACACGCTGCTCGACGGCCCGCTGGGCACCTCGCTGGACAGCATGCTCGGCGCGCTGCGCATCCCGCCGCAGTTCGGACATGGCGGGGCAGGCGGCGAATATCTCTGTGCCGTGCTCGGCGTCGTGGTCGTGCTGGTGGTCGGCTACATCTGGCGCCGACGCAGCCTGACCCAGGCAGCGCTCGAATCCTCCGAGCGCCACGCCAAGGCCTCGGCGGAGTGACGCTGCGGCTCTGATCGGCGCGGGCGTCCTCTCCAGCGATGAGAGGCGACCACATCACCGAGACGCGTGCCGCGTCGGCAGGACGCGAGCGATCACCGGCCACAGGTTCGGCGCAGGCGCCCGAATCCCTCCATCGTTGCGCTCGTATGACCGGCGTGCATCGCGCTTCGCGGGAGCTCGCGTCGTGCGCGCGGACGTTGCGTGGAGAGGCGTCCTGCGCAACCCTCACGCGATTTAGATCTTGTCTCATTATAAACTACTGAGATTCAAGGGTACTTTCGTTGACTCGATGAAGGTTCCCACGGCACCTCGCCCCGACGTTCATGTTCATGAAATCGGAAGGTGCGATGCCGTCGAAAGTGCTTTGTCGTCCAGTTGCCGTTGTTGCCGCTCGCATCAAGACGCTTCTAACGTGCGCCAGCCCGAGAGCCTTCGCGGTTTCCGTGGTCTCCATTGCCTTGTGCAGCGACGGCGTCCTGCACGGCACCAGCGCGCAGAGCGCCGCGCCCGAGGCGGCGGGGGGAAGCACGTTGCCGGCGGTGACCGTCACCGCGGACGCGCCGAAGCCGCGCGTGCGTCCACGGGCCAATCCCGTCAGGAGGGCGGGCCGCGGCGCGCCTGCGAATGATCGGGCCAAGTTGCCGGCGGAAGCGACTCCGACGGCTGCGAGGCCCGGTGCACTGCCGCCGACCTACGCAGGCGGGCAGGTGGCACGTGGAGGCCAGGTCGGCCTGCTCGGCAACAAGGATTTCATGGATACGCCGTTCAATATCACGAGCTACACCGCGAAGAAGATCGAAGATCAACAGGCCGTCACCGTCGCCGACGTCGTCAGCAACGATCCGTCGGTCCGTTTCACCGGCCAGGCCGGCGGCATCCTCGACTCCTTCTTCATCCGCGGCTTTCCGATCGGCGAGGGGAATGTCGGAGAGATTGCCTTCAACGGCGTCTATGGCGTTGCGCCGAACTACCGTGTGTTCACCGACTACGTCGAGCGCATCGAGATCATCAAGGGCCCGACTGCGCTGCTTTACGGCATGGCGCCAAACAGCAGCGTCGGCGGCACCATCAACATCGTTCCGAAGCGCGCCGGTGACGTCGACCTCACGCGGGTCACGACCGACTATGCGACGAGCACCCAGCTCGGCACCCATGTCGACGTGAGCCGACGGTTCGGCGAGAACCGCGAATTCGGCATTCGCGTCAACGGCAGCTATCACAATGGCGATACGCCGCTGGACAACCAGACCCGGGAGGCGCATGTCGGCTCCGCGGCGTTCGACTATCGCGGCGAGAAATTCAGAGCCTCGCTCGACTTCATCGATCAGGAAGAAAAGTTCGACGCGCCCACGAGGCCGTTTCTGGTCGCAACGGGCGTCGCCGTCCCGACGGCGCCGGTCGGGCGGCGCAATGTCACGCAGTCCTGGGAATGGGCCAAGGTTCACGACAACTCGCTGCTGGCGCGCGCCGAATACGATGTCACTGAGAGCGTGACGGTGTTCGCTGATGCCGGCGGTGGCAGGACCCAGGTCGATCGTCTGTTCGGCACGCCGACGATCCTGAACGCGGCCGGTGACACCACGTCGACGCCGGGACGGTTCAAATTCGACATCGACAGGAACGTGGCCGACGCCGGCCTTCGCGCCCGGTTCGACACCGCTGCGATCAGTCACGCCGTGACCTTCCAGGGCAGCTATTACATGGACGAGGTTTCGCGCGGCTCGGTGAACGGCACGCCGGTGCTATCCAACATCTATGCGCCGATCGCTCGTCCCCAGCAGCTCGTTCCGGCTCCCGCGACCGTGCCGAAGCTGTCGGACACCGAGCTGACCGGTCTCGCGCTGGCCGACACCATGTCGGTTTTCCAGGAGCGCCTTCAGCTGACGCTCGGCGTCAGGCAACAGGGCGTCAAGTCGAACAACTACAACACCACCACGGGAGCCGTGACCTCCGCCTACGATCAGACGGCATACACGCCGATGGTCGGCCTCGTGGTCAAGCCCTTGAGTAACGTTTCGCTGTACGCCAATTACATCGAAGGGCTCAGCAAAGGCGACGTCGCTCCGACGACGGCGAGCAATCAAGGCGAGGTTCTTGCGCCGTATCTCAGCAAGCAGAAGGAAGCGGGCATCAAGGTCGATTTCGGCATGCTCGCCACCACGATCAGCCTGTTCGAGATCACCAAGCCGTCGGGCCAGCTGGGAGCCGACAACGTCTACCGGGCCGATCAGGAACAGCGCAATCGCGGCGTGGAACTCACCGTGTTCGGAGAAGTGCAGCCGGGCATTCGCGTCCTTGGCGGCGTGACGCTGATCGACGCCGTTCTGACGAAGACGAGCACGCTTGCCAATCTCGGCAAGACGCCGATCGGAGTGCCCGAGGTGCAGGCCAATCTGTCCGCTGAATGGGACACCCCGTTCGCACCCGGACTGACGCTGGTCGCAAACGCCATCTATACCGGGCACCAATATCTGAATGGTGCAAACACGCAGGTCGTTCCGGCCTGGACCAGGCTCGACCTCGGTGCGCGCTACACCACGCGGATCAACAATCGGCCCGTCACGCTGCGGGCCCTGGTCCAGAACGTGTTCGACACCAATTACTGGGCCGGCGTCGCAAGCTACTCGGCACTGGCGCAAGGGGCGCCGCGAACCCTGCTCTTGTCGATGTCGACGGATTTCTGAGGGGGCTCAATCGATCGTGCCGAACTCCGTCACGGGCATCGTCCAATAGACGAGCTTCGTTCCGGCAAACGAGACCCGCAGCCGGTCGAGCAGGCTGCTGGCATCTCTCTCCACCAGGATCGTCTGCACGGCGGTCTGATCGGCGTGGCCCTTGACGCGTTCGGCGGCCGTCTGCAATCGGACTTCGGCGCCGTGACCGGCTCCGTGCGATGCCGTGAATCCCGAAACGAGGTCGGTCTGTTCGATGAGAAAGTCGAATACTTCGTCGCAAAGCTGACGCGGTACAATCAGCGTGAGACAGACCGGCCGATCGCTCATTTCGCCACCTTCGACGTTCCGCCGTAGCGGCGATACAGGATCGGCAGGAGAATCAGGGTGAGCAGGGTGGAGGACATCAGCCCTCCGATCACGACGACGGCGAGCGGCCGCTGCACTTCGGACCCTGGCCCGGACGCGAACAGCAGCGGGATCAAGCCCAGCGCAGTGATGCTCGCGGTCATCAGCACCGGCCGAAGCCTGCGCATGGCACCTTCGACGACGATACGATCCTCGCTCAGGCCATGCGCCCGGAGTTGGTTGAAGTAGGACACCAGAACGACGCCATTGAGGACGGCGATGCCGAGCAACGCGATGAATCCGACCGAGGCCGGCACCGACAGATACTCACCGGTCAGGACCAGTGCGAAGACGCCCCCGATCAGGGCGAAGGGAATGTTGACCAGCACCAGCAAGGCCTGCCGGATGGCGCCGAATGTGGTGAAGAGCAGCAGGAAGATGAGACCGATCGCAACCGGGACCACGATGGACAGGCGTGCGGCGGCGCGTTGCTGGTTCTCGAACTGCCCGCCCCAGGTCAGCCGGTAGCCGTTCGGAAGTGGAAGTTCGGTCGCAACCTTCTGGCGGGCCGCTTCGACGAATCCGACCATGTCGCGGCCGCGGACGTTGGCGCGAACCACGCTCATGCGCGCGCCATCTTCGCGGTCGATCTTCACCGGCCCGTCCACGCGCTGGATTCGCGCGACCTGCGACAGCGCGACATGCTGTCCGGAGACGAGCATCAGCGGCAGGCTCGCCAGCAGCGTAGGCGCCTCCCTGGTCGTCTCGCTGCCGCGGACGAGAATCGGCGTGCGACGGCCCTCCTCGAGCGCGGTCCCGATCGTTCGGCCCTCGATCTGGGTACGGAGCGAGTTGACGATGGAATCCACGGTCAGGCCGAGGCGGCCGGCTTCCATGCGATTGACCGCAACCGTGTAGTATTGAGCGCCTTCGTTCAGAGTCGTGTAGACGTCCTCGGCACCGTCGATGCTGGACAGGATGGCCGACAGCTTGGCCGCAGTTTCGTTCAGCCTGGCGATGTCGGGACCGAAGATCTTGACTGCGACGTCGCCGCGCACGCCGCTGATCATCTCCTGCACCCGCATGTCGATGGGTTGGGTGAAGCCGAGCGAGATGCCGGGAAAGCCGGCCAGAACCTCGCGGAGTTTCTGCAGCAGGGCCTCGCGATTGTCGGTCTGCCTCTCGGCAGCCGGCTTGAGCACGAGGAACGTGTCGGTCTGGTTGGGGCCCATGGGATCGAGGCCGAGCTCGTCCGACCCGGTTCGCGCAACGATGCCGGCAATGTCCGGCACAGCCAGAAGTGCCTTCTGGAGCCGCGCATTCATGGCGAGCGACTCGTCGAGGTTGACCGAGGGCAACGTCTCCACGCTGACGATGACGTCGCCTTCGTCCATCGTCGGCATGAAGGTCTTGCCGAGTTTCGTATAGGCGAATCCCGCAGCGATCAGGCTGATCAGCGCCGCAGCCATCACCTTGCGCTCGTTGTTCAGGGCCCAGTCCAAAGCAGGCGCGTAGACCCGTTGCGCCGCACGGACCAGCATGGGATCGCGATGCGCCCCGGACTTGAGCACATAGGAGGTCATGACCGGGACCACGGTGAGCGCCAGCAGTAGCGAGCCGGTGAGCGCGAAGATGATGGCCAGGGCGACTGGGATGAACAGCTTCCCTTCCAATCCCTGCAGCGTCAGCAGGGGTATGAACACGATGATGATGATGAGGACGCCCGAGGCCACCGGTTCCAGGACTTCGCAAACCGAGCGGTACACCAGGTGAATCACCGAGGCGGCTTTGCCCGGTTCGTGCTTGCCGAGATTGCCGACGATGTTCTCGACCACGACGACCAGCGCGTCGATCAACATGCCGATCGCGATCGCAAGTCCGCCGAGGCTCATCAGGTTGGCCGACATCCCGACCACGCGCATGGCGATCAATGCGATGACGATGGCCAGCGGCAGGCTGAGAGCGATCACCAGCGAGGCTCGCCAGTTGCCGAGGAAAAGCAGCAGGAGAACGATGACGAGGGCAGTGGCCTCGCCGAGCGCCCGCACCACGGTGCCGACCGCGCGGTTGACGAGGTGGCTGCGGTCATAGAACACGTTGATGGAGACGCTTTTCGGCAGCGAGGGTTGCAACTCAGCGAGCCGGGCACGCACGTCGCGGACGAGCTGACCCGCGTTGGCGCCGCGCAAGCCGAGGACGAGCCCCTCGACCGTCTCGCCGTTGCCGTCCGACGTGACTGCCCCATAGCGCGTCAGCGTCCCGATCTTGACGCTCGCGACGTCGTTGACCACGATCGGCACGCCTTCGCGGGTGTCGACGACGATGGCCTTGATGTCTTCGATCGATCGGATGCTGCCTTCAATTCGGACGAGGGCGCTGTCCTCGCCCTGGTTCACCCGTCCAGCACCGTCGTTACGGCTGTTGGCCTCGATGGCGCGGCGAAACACGTCGTACGAAATGCCGCGCGCGGCAAGTGCATCGTTGCGCGGCACGATTTCGAAGGCCCGGACATAGCCGCCGAGCGCATTGACGTCCGCAACGCCGGGGACCGTCCGCAGCGCGGGACGGATCACCCAATCCAGCAAAGTTCGGCGCTCGGCGAGCGAGAGCTCGGGACTGTCGATCGTGAACATGAACATCTCGCCGAGGGGGCTCGTGATCGGCGCAAGACCTCCGCTCACTCCGTCGGGGAAATCACGCGCGATGTTCGATAGCCGCTCCGATACCTGGTTGCGCGCCCAGTAGATGTCGGTGCCGTCCTCGAAGTCGACCGTGATGTCGGCCAGTGCATATTTCGTGGTCGAACGAAGGACCTTCTTGTGCGGCAATCCAAGCAGTTCGAGCTCGACCGGGACCGTGATGCGCTGCTCGACCTCTTCGGGCGTCAGGCCCGGCGCTTTCATGATGATCTTCACCTGAACCGGAGAGACATCGGGAAACGCGTCGATCGGCAGGCCGGGCAGGAGAACGGCACCGGCGCCCATCAGCAGCAGCACACTCAGCAGAACGAACAATCGCTGCGAAAGCGCGAACGCGACCAGGCGCCGGGGCATCTATTGCCCCAGGCCGGAGAGAATGCCGCGAAGCGCCGAGATGCCGCCGATCGCGATCTCGTCCTGCTCCGTGATGGGACCGGACACCACGACATGGTCCTGGTCGTCCGCAACAAGCTTGACCGGGACCAGCCGGAAGCCACCGGCTGTGGCAACGAACACCGCGGTCCGTTCGCCCCGCCGCACCAGCCCACTGTAGGGAATTTCCCACGCGCTTTCGCCGGCGGAGAGAAAGCCGATGCGGGCAGCGGAGGTCTGACCGGGATGCAGCTCTCCATCGTTGGGGATTTCCGCGCGAACCAAAATGGTCTGGGTGGCAGGGTCGATGGTCTCGGAGACCAGCACGACCTTGCCGGGGATGGAATAGCCCTCGATCTCGACTTTCGCGCCGGTACGGATTGCTCGAATATTGGCTGCAGGGATCGCGATCTCCGCCCATAGCGGTGAGAGCCGCGCCAGCTTGACGAGCGGAGCGGATTGTTCGAGTCGCTGCCCCGGCGACACCGTGACCTCGACCACGGATGCGGTTTGCGGCGCATTGACCGTGAGCGTGCCGCTGATCGCCGCTTCCTGGCCGAGCCGAAGAATTGCCTCGTCGGACATCCCGCTCAGATGCAGCATCTGGCGCCGCTCGGCGACCACGAGGGCGGCCTGGCGCGCTTCGGCCTGGCTGGCCTCAAGCACGCGCTGGGGCACCGCCTTGCCCTCGAACAGATCCATGTTTCGCTTGAGCTGCTGGCTGGCGAGATGCTCCTGCGCGATCGCGTGCAGGTAGTCGCGCTGCTGAGAGACGAAACTTGGACTCTCCAGCGTGACAAGCGGCTGGCCGGCCGAGGCGCGGTCACCGCGCCCGACGAGGAGAGTGGCGACCATGCCCGCCACCGGCGCGCTGACGACCCACATTTGCTGTGTGGGAATCACGATCTTGACGGGATAGGGCAGCGTCAGATCGGTCCGGATCGCGACCGGGTGGGTCACACGCACGCCGAGATTGCGCGCCTGCGCATCGCTCAGCTTCAGCTTGTCCTGCGCCATCGCCACGGAAGGTAGCAAGCTCAATGCAATCGCAGCGAGCGTACGAGCGAGCGCGCCGCGAGAAGAGGCGAGAAGGGGAATTTCGTGACGGAATCGCATGAGGAATGTCCCACGCTCACCGGCGAGCGAAGTGCTGTTCGATTGTAGGTTTGGCTTACTCCACCACCGCGTTGGTGAGTTGATCTGCCTCAAGCGGCTCAAGCGAGATACCCAATTGCGTGCGGTGGCCCGATCGCTGCCGCCCGACGCTTTGCTCTCTATCTGACCGTGCCGGGAGCTCAATTCCAGGCTCTTCATTTCGACGATTCCATTGTCGTAACAGGGCGGTTCATTGCAGGTCCGCAGGTTGCCTGCACCAGGTGTATGTCTCGAAAAGCGGACGTTATGGGCGTGTGCTGGCCGTCCACGCTCACGACGTTCGGCTGTCTTCTTCCCGCGATCAGGCCTTCCTTGAAGTTCTGGACGGAGCGGCAAGAGCCGAACGCTGCGATGGAACGGGAGCCGATTCGTCGAGATAGCGAGAAGCTCTCGTACCGGGCTCCCCGGCCTCGCTTACGATGGACGCTTCCTTCCCGTGATCATCGCCTTCACCAGGTTCTCGCTGTGCTCGAAGCTCGCCACCAGGACGCCAAGCGCATGGACGACGACGAGGCCGATCGTGAGGTTGGCGAACGCCTCATGCACCTCCTCGACCCATTTTGCTCCCCAGAAGGTGCCGGTCGTCATCATGTAACCGGTGGAGCAGGTGACGATCAGCATGACGATCAGCGCCACGACCATCGTGCCGCCGGCTGGATTGTGGCCGAGATAACGTGGCGCCCTGAGCAACGCCAAGTCGCGCATGTAGGCGAGCACCGCGCGCGGCGAGCGCACGAAGTCGCTGAAGCGCGCGTTGCGCGGTCCCACGAAGCCCCACGCGATCCGTAGCGCAAGCAATCCGGCAATCGTGTATCCGGCGGCGATATGGACGTTCTCGATCTCGTCACCCGTCGCATAAGCGAGCAGAAACAGCCCGGCCAGCGACCAATGGAACACGCGCACGAAGGGGTCCCAGACCCTGACCGATGCCGGCGGCGTCTCGCCGCCGGCCTCGATCCCGTCGTTGATGGCGCTCATGGTGACGCCCTTTACAGCTGGCCGACGATCTGGCCACTGGTCGGATCGACGAACAGTTCGACCCGGCTGCCGGACTTGTCGATCGTATAGAGTTCGCCACAGGCATTCTTGAGCTTGGCCTTCTGAACCTTGTAGCCTTGGGCTTCGATCTTGGCCTGCAGTTCTTCGAGCGGCAGCCAACGGCTCGCTGGAGCTGCAGTGCAGGGACGCCCGAGGCTGCCGGCATGAGCGGTCGCGGCCGCTGCGAGCAGGGCGGCGGCAGCAGCAGTGAAGATGGTGATCTTGCGCACGGTTCTCTCCGGTGTGTGTGGCCCGGCCACATCATGCGGCGAGGCAATGCGCGGACATTGGCAGACGCGCCCTGACCGCCGCCTGTTGATCCACGTCAGCGATCTGTCAGGTCGATTACGGCATACTTCGTAGATGCAACCATCTCGCATTTTGGAATTCCTCGCGGTGCCATTGCTGGCGGGAGTTTTGCTCGCGTCGGTGCCTGTGGCAGCAAGCGACCACGATAAAGGCGCGCCCGACGCGGTGCGCCGCGCGGTCGAGGCGGGCGAAATCAAGTCACTCGCCGACATCCTCGCATCCGTCCGTGGCAAGCTGCCGGGCGAGGTTGCCGGCGTCGAAATAGAGCGCGAGCGCGGCCGCTGGCTCTATGAGTTTCGCCTCGTCGACGACAAGGGCCGGCTCTACGAAGCGTACGTGGACGCGCGCAGCGGCGAGATCGAACACATCAAGGAGAAGTGATGCGCCTGCTGCTTGTAGAGGATGACCGACGGATCGCAGGGCCGATGTGGAGAAGTCGCTGCGCGCGGCCGGCTATGTGGTCGAGACCGTTCGCAACGGCGAGGAAGCCTGGTTCCGCGGTGATACCGAGGATTACGGCGCCATCGTCCTCGATCTCGGCTTGCCCGGCATGGACGGTCTGGCGGTACTCAAGCGCTGGCGCGCCAACGGACGGTCGATGCCGGTGCTGATCCTGACGGCGCGCGGCAGCTGGGCCGAGCGCGTCGATGGGATCGACGCGGGCGCCGACGACTACCTTCCCAAGCCGTTTCGCATGGAGGAGTTGCTGGCGCGGCTGCGCTCGATCGTGCGCCGCTCGGCGGGGCATGCATCCCCACGGATTGTCGCCGGCGACGTCGAACTCGACGAGCGTCAGATGAAGGTGACGCTGCGCGGCGTACCCGTCGCGTTGTCGCCGTTGGAATACCGCCTCATCGCTTTTCTCCTGCGCCACCGCGGCCGCGTGGTGTCTCAGCAAGAACTCGAGGAAAACGTCTATGGCCACGGCGAGGACCACGAGTCGAACGCGCTCGAGGTGCTGGTCGGCCGAGTGCGCAAGAAGCTCGGTGCCGATCTGATCGAGACCAGGCGCGGCTTCGGCTATCTGGTACCGGAGACGCCGCCATGAGCTGGGGCTCGCTGCGGCTGCGACTGGTCGCTGGCGGACTTGTAGCTATCCTGATCGCGCTGACGATTGCCGGCGCCGGGCTGACGCTGCTGTTCGAACGCCACGTTATGCGCTCCATCGGCGACGACCTCGACATCTATCTGAAGCAACTCGTTGCGGGTATCGACGCCGATGCGCAGGGCAAGCTGGTGGTAGGCCGGCCGCCGGCCGATCCGCGTTTTGCCGATCCTCTTTCGGGCTTGTACTGGCAGGTATCAGACGACGCCGGTCAGGTGCTGCGTTCGCGTTCGCTGTGGGACACGGCGTTGGATCTGCCGCAGGACGAGCCGTCGCCGAGCGAATTGCACCGTCACGTCATCCCCGGGCCTGCGAACGCACGGCTCCTGGTCAGTGAACGCCGCGTGCTGCTCGCCGTCGGCGACCGTCGTGCGCCGGTGCGCGTCGTTGTGGCGGCAGATCTCGCCCGCGTGTCGGCCGCCGGCTCGCAATTCGCCAGGGAGCTGGCGCTGGCACTCGGCCTGCTCGGGCTGGTGCTGGCGGCGGCCACCTCGATCCAGGTCGGACTGGGCTTACGTCCGCTCGACGCACTTCGCCGCGGCGTCGCGGACGTCCGCTCCGGGCACCGGAAGCATCTCCCCGTCGACGTCCCTGCGGAGGTGAAGCCTCTGGTGGAAGAGGTGAACAGCCTGATCGACGCCCAGGAACGCGAGATCGAGCGTTCGCGCAGCCGCGCCGCTGACCTGGCGCATGGGCTGAAGACGCCGCTCGCCGCACTCGCGGCCGATGTCGCGCGTTTGCGTCAGCGAGGTGAGCGGGATGTCGCCCAGGCAATCGAAGCCGTCGGCGACACGATGAGCCGTCACGTCGACCGCGAGCTGGCACGCGCCCGGGCGCGGGGGACGGCACGACAACGCGGCGGTATTTCCACGCCCCTCAGACCGCTTGTCGAATCCCTGGTGCTCACGCTGGCGCGCACGCCGGCTGCCCAGCGGCTCGAATTCGGGACCTTCATAACTGGCGAGCCGAGCGCGCCGCTCGATCGCACTGATCTGGCCGAGGTGCTCGGCAATCTCCTGGAAAATGCCGCCCGTCACGCCACGAGCAAGGTGCGTATTGGCGCCGATGCCTGCGCGAATCCGGCGATCTCGGTCGAGGACGACGGTCCGGGAATCGCGTCCGCTGAACGCGCCCGCGTGCTCGAACGCGGTGTAAGGCTGGATGAGCGCGGCGAAGGTGCCGGCCTCGGCCTCGCGATCGTTCAGGACGTGCTCAGCGCCTATGGATGGCAGCTTGTTCTCACCGATTCCGAACTCGGCGGACTGAAAGCCATCGTCGCGCCGCAGGACAGCCGCCGCCTCGTTGCGTGACTGGTCTGCTCGTTGCGCGACCCGACGACCCCGGGCAGCGTTGCGCTGTTTCTGTTCGTCAGCGCCTCACGATCGAGCCGGCACGGCCGATCAGGCGGGCGAGCTGGCGGAAGCGGCTGCCGACTCGGTCGGCGACGATGTCGCCGAGCCGGTGCTCGAACACCAGCATCAATTTGCGGCCCTCGCTGCGGAAATGCGTGGCGGGCAGGACGCCCGGACGCGCCGCCGAGATCAGGTGGGCGACGCGGAATGCGGCGCCCAGCAGGCGCGCGCGTTCGAGCTGGGCCGGCGTCAGCAGCCCCTGCATGATGGTCGGCGGCTGGTTTTCCTCGCTCAGACCGGCATAGCGATAGAACACGGACAGGCCGACGAAGGCGCGCTCGGTGTGGGTGATCGCGCCGAAATTGCCGTTGACGACGAGGCTGAGCGTCTGCTCGCCGCGATGGTCGGGATGCACGCGCCAGCCGATGTCGGACAGCAGGCACGCGGTGCGGCGCAGGCGGCGGTCCTCTTCGGTCTCGCGCAGCTTCACGACGCGGACGAGGCGGTCGGTCCAGGCGATCAGCTCGCGGGCGTGTTTCGCCGAGCGTGACAGCAACTGGTTCAGCTCCTCGGCCGCGCAGATCAGCCCGTCCTTGTTGCGTTCGGCCTCCGGCAGCTTCTCGTGCAGGAGGCCCTCGCGCACACCGAAGGTCGAGAACACGATGTTCTTCGGCTTTGCAACGCGGATGATGTGCTCGAGCACCAGCGCCGCATAGGTGAGGAGCGGGCGCCGCGCGTCGGCGACGATCTCGATGTCGGCGAGCATGTCGGCGGCAACGAGGCGCCGGAGACGGCGGGAGAAGTCGAGCGCCTCGGCGGCCGAAATCGAATAGCCGTGCATCACCTGGAGCGGATAGCCGCTCTGGATGATGTGGATGCGCGCGAGCGCGCGCCAGGTGCCGCCGACGGCGTAGAAAGTGCGACCGCGGCCCGCGGTCAGCTGCGGCAACTCGTCGAGCTCCTCGCGCACGATGCGATCGGTCCGCTTGAGCGATTTGTGCGCGAGGTCCTGGAGCGCGAGACCGCCGAGCGGCAGCGTCACGCCGCTGCGCACGCTGTTCCTGCGCACGTCGATCAGCTCGAGCGAGCCGCCGCCGAGGTCGCCGACGATACCGTCGGGAAGGTGGATGCCGGAGATCACGCCGAGCGCCGACAGCCGAGCCTCGCGCGGACCCGACAGGATCTCGATCTTCACCGCGCAAATGCGCTCGGCCTTGGCGATGAAGTCGGGACCGTTGGAGGCGTCGCGGCAGGCCGCGGTTGCAATCGCGAACACGCGTCCGACCTGCATCACGCGGCACAATGCGCGGAAGCGCTTGAGCGAGGTCAGCGCCTTGTCGACGGCGTCGGGCGCGAGCAGACCCGTGCTCTGCACCTCGCGCCCGAGGCCGCACAGGGTCTTCTCGTTGAAGATGGGGATAAGGCTCCGCGTCAGTCCCTCGTAGACGACGAGACGGACCGAGTTGGAGCCGATGTCGATAACCGCGACGCTCGAGCCGCGCTTGCGCGGCCGCTTCACGTCGCAGATCCCCGATCAGGATGGATGACGTTCGTTCCGGCGCGTGAGACGACGCGGCGAGGATTCCTTGAGCGACTTTCCACGGCCAGACAGACTCGGATTTGTCATGAAGTAGTTGTGGACGTTGAAAGGCTCCTCGCCCTTCGCGGTCTTCATACGCGTTGACGACCCGTCCGGCAACAACTGCCAGCTCTGCTCATTGTCCTTCAGATTGGCGACCATGATCTGTTCGAGAACCTGCTGATGCACCGTTGGATTTTGCAGCGGGCATAGCACCTCGACGCGGCGGTCGAGGTTGCGCGGCATCATGTCGGCGGACGAGATATACACAGCCGCTTTCGCGCTCGGCAGGCCCTGGCCCATGCCGAAGCAGTAGATTCGGCCGTGTTCCAGGAAGCGCCCGATGATCGACTTGACCCGGATGTTCTCCGACAGGCCGGGGATGCCGGGCCTGAGGCAACAGATGCCGCGCACCACGAGCTCGACCTGGACGCCGGCCTGGGAGGCCTCGTAGAGCGCGTCGATGATGTCGGGGTCGACCAGCGCGTTCATCTTCATCCAGACCGCGCCGGTCCGGCCGTGTCGCGCATGCGCGGTCTCGCCTTGAATGTGCTCGATGATGCGCTTGCGCAGCGTCAGCGGCGACACCGCCATCTTCTCGAGGTCGCTGGGCGCGGCATAGCCGGTGATGAAATTGAACACGCGCGCGGCATCGCGGCCGATGGTCGGATCGGAGGTAAAGTAGGAGAGGTCGGTGTAGATGCGCGCGGTGACCGGATGATAGTTGCCGGTGCCGGTATGGACGTAAGTCGTGAGGCTGCCGCCCTCGCGGCGCACCACCATCGAGAGTTTTGCGTGCGTCTTCAATTCGAGGAAGCCGTAGACGACCTGCACGCCGGCGCGTTCGAGATCACGCGCCCAGCGGATGTTGGCTTCTTCGTCGAACCGCGCCTTCAGCTCGATCAACGCCGTGACCGATTTGCCGGCTTCGGCCGCTTCCGCGAGCGCGCGCACGATCGGCGAGTTGTTAGAGGTGCGGTAGAGCGTCTGCTTGATCGCGACGACGTCAGGGTCGCGCGCGGCCTGCTGAAGGAACTGCACTACCACGTCGAAGGATTCGTAGGGGTGATGGACGACGAGGTCCTTCTGCCGGATCGCGGCAAAGATGTCGCCGCCATGCTCGCGCACGCGCTCGGGGTGGCGCGGCACGTAGGGGGTGAATTCTAGGTCAGGCCGGTCGAGTCGCGTGAGCTGGGAGAGCTCGTTCATGGCGAGCACGCCGTCGACCAGGAACACCTCGTCATCGGCCGCCGACAGCGCATGCTGCACGAAGCTGCGCAACTGCTCCGGCATCTTGGCGTCGATCTCGAGCCGGATCACGGATCCGCGCCGGCGGCGCTTCAGCGCGGTCTCGAACAGGCGGACGAGGTCCTCCGCCTCTTCCTCGATTTCGAGCTCGGAGTCGCGGATGATCCGGAAGGAGCCCTGGCCGTGCAGATTGTAGCCGGGGAAAAGGCGGTTGATGAACAGGGCAGTCGCCTGCTCCAGCGAGATCAGGCGCACCGTGCCTTCGGCGGGCAGGCGGATGAAGCGGTCGATCTTGCCGGGCATGCGGATCAGCGCGTTCATCTGCCTGCCGTCGGCGGCGCGCGTGAGCTGGAGCGCGATGGTGAAGCCAAGGCTCGGAATGAACGGGAAGGGGTGGGCCGGATCGATCGCAAGCGGCGTCAGCAGCGGGAAGACGTTGTTGAGGAAATAGTCCTCGATCCAGGTCCGTTCCGACTTGGAGACGTCCTTGCCGTCGACCAGCACGATGCCGACCTCGGCCAGCGCGCTGCGCAGGTCGCGCCAGATCGCCTGCTGGTCCGAGGCGAGCTGGGAGACGGTGCGATTGATCAGGGCGAGCTGCTCCGACGGCGTCAGGCCGTCGGGGCTGCGTTCGGCAATGCCCTCGCGCACCTGGGCCTTGATGCCGGCAACGCGGACCATGAAGAACTCGTCGAGGTTATTCGCCGAAATCGACAGGAACCGAACCCGCTCCAGCACGGGGTGGCTGGGATTGACCGATTCCTCCAGGACTCGGCGGTTGAAATGCAGCCAGGACAGCTCGCGGTTGATGAACCGTTCGGGGCTGGACGCGATCGCCGGCAGGCCCTCGGCCTCTGCAGCTTTTTCTTTAATTTCAATAGCTTGCGCAGAGTCCATCAGAAGTCGGTCCATCCTGTCTCGCCTCACTTTGCGACTTATGCGCAAAACCCCGGGGAGCATGTGTTACAGCGATGACGTTTCGATGACATTGATGTTCCGCCGTTCCGCCGCGTCAAGCCGTTGCAGAAGGCGTCGGGGTACAAGGGGCCGATCAGGGGTCCCGGAGCAGCTCGGCGGCGAGCGCCCGGGTCACGGGGCGGCCGAGCCGTAGGGCTTCGCTGTCGAGCAGCTCCACGGCCTGCCGGGCCGCGGCCGAGGACCGCTCCAGGCGGGTGGCGAGGTAGCCGACCACGCTCTCGTCCACGGTGAGCTGGCGGTCGGCGCAGAATTTGACGATGAGGCCGCGAAAGAGCTGGTCGTCGGGAGGCAGCAGCGCGACCACCGGAACAGCCCGCAGACGCGAGCGCAGGTCGCGAAGCTCGATCTCCAGCGAGGCCGGCACCTCGCGTCCGGTGAGGAGGACGTAGGCGCCGTCCTCGCGGGCGAGGTTCATCAGATGAAAGAGGGCCCGCTCGTCAAAATCCCTGGCCTTGAGATCCTCGACCACCAGCGCGCCGGTGGCGAGCGCGCCCGGGACGCCTGCCGCGGTCAGCGCATTGGCCGTGGTCGAGCGGGCGCCGGCTTCCTCGGCCCAGATCGCGGCGAGATGGCTCTTGCCGCTACCTTCCGGGCCGGCCAGCCACATGATCCGGTTCGGCCATTCCGGCCAGCTGTCGATCAGGCCGAGACCAGCCGCATTGGCGGGGCCTTCGAGGAAGTTGTCCCGGCTGAGGCTCTCCGCATGCGGAAGTGCGAACGCCAATTGTCGGGGATGGACGCGGCCTGCCACGCTTGCTTTGCTCCATGCCGGCGCGCCGGCCCGTTTGAAGAGGTGCGACTTGATCGTGCGAGACTTGATCGTGCGAGACTTGGCCTTTTGCGGGGCCGCATCCCGGCTCATTTGGCCTCGATCGTGCTCATGTGCCGCAGCCACTCGACGAGATAGAGCGACACGGAGGAGAGCGTGAAGATCGTGACGAGGCCCATCAGGATGATATCATAAGGTGCCGGCTTGAATCCGAATGCAAGCGCCGCCAGCACCAGCGCCGCGAACGCCACCTGCGCCACGGTGTTGAGCTTGGACACTTTTGACGGCTTCATCTCGACCGGCCGGTCGAACAGCCAGGATACGATCACGGCGGCGACGATCATGATGTCGCGCGAGACCACCAGGATCACGATCCAGCGCGGGATCGCGCCCCAGATGCCGAGCGCCATGTAGATCGAGACCAGCAGTGCCTTGTCCGCGAGCGGATCGAGCAGGGCGCCGAGCTCGCTCGTCATGTTGAAGCGCTTGGCCAAAAAGCCGTCCACGGCATCGCTGATGCCGGCGATCAGGAAGACGGCGAACGCCACCTCCATTTGGCTCGACACAATGGCCCAGACGATGATCGGGACCAGCATGATGCGGCCCAGAGTAATGATGTTCGGAATACTCACGAAAGCGCTTCCCGGCACCCGGTCTGACCTCAAATCCGGCCCCCGCGGGAGGCTGAACCGGTTGATATCTACATAGTATAGGCAGGAGCGCCATGCGAGCCATTGCGTGTCCCCGGAATTCGACGTAACCAGCCGCAAACCCACTGGAAATCGGGCATGACCGACCGCAAAAACGGCCTCACTTACGCCGATTCAGGCGTCGATATCGACGCGGGCAACCGCCTGGTCGACCTCATCAAGCCGATGGTGCGCGCCACCGCACGGCCGGGCGCCGACGCCGAGATCGGCGGCTTCGGCGGCCTGTTCGACCTCAAGGCGGCCGGCTTCAAGGACCCGGTCCTCGTGGCCGCGACCGACGGTGTCGGCACCAAGGTCAAGATCGCGATCGAGACCGGGCTGCATGGCGGCATCGGCATCGACCTCGTTGCCATGAGCGTCAACGACCTCGTGGTGCAAGGGGCCGAGCCGCTGTTTTTCCTGGACTATTTCGCCTGCGGCAAGCTCGATCCCGAGGCCACCGCCGCGATCGTCGCGGGCGTCGCGGAGGGGTGCCGCGAATCCGGCTGCGCCCTGATCGGCGGCGAGACCGCGGAGATGCCCGGCCTCTACAAGGACGGCGATTATGACCTCGGCGGCTTTGCCGTCGGCGCTGCGGAGCGCGGTACGCTGCTGCCGCGCAAGGACATCGCCGCAGGCGACGCCGTGATTGGTCTTGCTTCGTCAGGCGTGCATTCCAACGGCTTCTCGCTGGTGCGCAAGATCGTGGAACAATCCGGTCTCGGCTTCGCGGCACAGGCGCCGTTCGCGCCCGTGATGACGCTCGGCGGCGCGCTGCTGACGCCAACGCGGCTCTACGTCAAATCCTGCCTGCGCGCGATCCGCGAGACCGGCGCGGTGAAGGGGCTTGCCCATATCACCGGCGGCGGCTTCACCGACAACATCCCGCGCGTGCTTCCCAAGCATCTCGGCGTGGGCATTGACCTCGCACGTCTGCCGGTCCTGCCGGTGTTCAAATGGCTGGCCGCGCAGGCCGGCATCGCCGAGCTGGAAATGCTGCGCACTTTCAATTGTGGCATCGGCATGATCGCGATCGTCGAGCCCGACAAGGTCGATGAGGTCGTCGAGGTCTTCACCGACGCCGGCGAGACCGTGGCGCAGCTCGGCACCGTGATCCCTGCTGAAGGCGAGCACCGCGTCGTCTATAACGGCCACCTCGATCTGGCGCTGTGATGAAGCGCCGCGTTGCCATCCTGATCTCCGGACGCGGCTCCAACATGGCCGCGCTGATCAGGGCCGCCGCCGCCCCGGATTTCCCGGCGGAGATATCGCTCGTCATTTCGAACAAGGCCGATGCGCTCGGACTGGAAAAGGCGAGGGCGAGCGGGGTGAAGACCGAGGTGATCGAGAGCAAGCCGTTCGGCAAGGATCGGGCCGGCTTCGAGAAGGTGCTGCAGGCAGCGCTCGATCGGCACGGCATCGAGCTGATCTGTCTCGGCGGCTTCATGCGCCTGTTCACGGCGGAATTCACCAGGGCCTGGTACGGGCGGATGCTCAACATCCATCCCTCGCTGCTGCCGTGCTTCCCCGGCCTCGATCCGCACGGCCAGGCCCTGCGCGCCGGCGTCAAGCTGTCGGGCGCGACGGTGCACTTCGTGATCCCCGAGACCGATGCCGGCCCGATCGTGATGCAGGGCGCGGTGCCCGTCAGCGACCACGACACGGGGGATACGCTGTCGGAGCGCATCCTCGAAGTCGAGCACCGCATCTATCCCGAAGCGCTGCGGCTGCTCGCGACCGGCAAGGTCCGGATCGAGGGCGATGTCTGCAGAACGGACGGAAGCACGGCGTCGGAGAATTTTCTGGTGTCGCCGGTGGTGCGCTGAGCCGGGCATCTCAGTTCAGCCCCGGAGCTCGCGCCATTTGGTGTCATTTGCGACAGAGAAATATTCCGACCGTTCAATCATCCGTCTATCGCTCACGGCGTGGCAAACGGATCGAGCAGAGCTACTCCGGTCGATTCGATATCGGCGATGTTGCGCGTCACCAGCGTCAGGCCGTGGACCTTCGCTGTGGCGGCGAGCAGGCTGTCAACGAGCGGCAGCGGATTAGGAATTCCAAGAGGGGCCCAAGTCTCGGCAACGGTCTCATCGATGGGAAGAACCCGTTCGGTGAGTTGCGTCTTCATCTGTGAAAACCATCGGTCGAGAGATTTCGCCTGGAGCGGATCGCTTCGCCTTTTCAGTTCAATGCCTCGGCGAATTTCCGCCAGGACCAAAACGCTGGTTCCGATATCCGCGGCCGGAGTCTGATTGACCCAACGAATGACGTCCGGGTCGGCACGCTCGCGTTTTCGTATTTCGGAAATGACGTTGGTATCGACCAGAAATTTCACAAGTCAACCTCTCGCCAGCCGTCACGCCGCGGCTGATCGAACACTCCGTCGAAGGCTTCATCGGGAAGCTCGGAGCCAAAGACGTCAAAGGCTGTCTTGACGTCGGGATCGAGGAGGGCGCTGGCGAGCGTCGATCGAAGTGCAGCAGCTCTGTCCGGTTTGTCGCGCAGAGTTTCCGCCAGGGCGCGGATGAGGCTCGCGTCCTTCTTGGCGGCTTGGACTTCAACTCGTACCAGACCGCGCGCCGCGGCGCGGCGTCGATGGGTGCGGGTGGCCTTTCGCTGGGATTTCGTTGCCACGGCTCGCCTTGAGGATCTTTCCGGAAATATAACCGGGAATGCGCGGGCAAAGTCCATCCGCAAGAAATGGGATTCCCAAACAAAATCCCCCGGCAGAGCCGGGGGCAACGTCATGATCTCTCGCTTGTCAAACTCGAGAGAAATCAGGAGACCTTGAGGTTCTCCGCGGATGTCTTGCCGCGGTTCTCCACGAGGTCGAATTCAACCGCCTGGTTCTCGTTGAGGGTGGAGAGTCCAGCACGCTCGACGGCGGAGATATGGACGAACACGTCCTTGTCGCTGCCGTTCGGCTTGATGAACCCATAGCCCTTGGTCGGGTTGAACCATTTGACGGTGCCCTTTTGCGGCATCGCTAGTCTCCTCCACTAGATAAAAAAGACGCGGCCGCTTTTCGCGTGCCACGCCACAAACGGGTTTTCCGGAAGTCTGTTCGAGTCTTGAGTCTCAATGTCGCGAAACGCACAGCAGAGCGGCCAATTCCGATTGTGTCCGATATTGCAACATGAAAATCGCGCGTTAGCAAGCAGAGCGCGAATTTCAAGACCGGGGTGGGCACCATCGTCTGCAATTTGCGACCTGTGGCCGCGGAACCACAATCGAGGGCAATAGCCTCGGAGAGAGCGGGCCAACCGGTTGACCCTCCGTTGCAGTTCGGCACAAATCGCCACACGGCGCGAGCCGCTCGTGTTGCATTTTTGCGGGCCGCCCTTTGCTTTGGGATTTAGTCGTCATGCGCTGCACCTCGCAGCCGTCCGGGACACGGCAGACGATCGGGCTGAACCGCGTCCGCCGGATCGCGGCAGCGGTCGCCAACACCTTTGCAGCCGTCGCGCTTGCGCTGGTCGTAACGATGTCGGCCGCGACATCCGTCTTCGCGCAAAGTGTGACACCCACGCCGACCCCGACACCCACGCCGACCCCGACGCCCACACCGTCGCCGACCCCGATCCCGATGCCGACCGCGACCAATTACGATCAGTCGGCCGGCAACAGCATGCTCAATTTCGGCTCGGGATTTCTGGAGCGGCTGGGCAACCAGGCCGCCAATGGTTTCAACCGGTCGTTCCGGACCAATCCCGGCGGCGGCGGTGCCTCCGCGAGCACGGAGGATCCGCGCTACCGTACCTGGTTCGAAGGCTACGGCATCTCGGTCCGCACCGACGCGCAGGGCGATTTCGTCGGCGACAAGCGCAGGACGTTTGGCGGCGTCGCGGGGCTCGGCGCGCGGCTCGCGCCCGGTGTCAACATCGGCTTCTCCATCGACCAGAGCCACACCGACATCGACGTGCCGCTCGCGCTCCAGTCGGCCACGCTCGACCTGACCCAGCTTGGCTTCAATGGTTCGGTCGACAAGGGTCCATGGACCTGGGCCTTTGCCGTGGTGCACGGTTTCGGCAAGGTCCGGTCCAGCCGCGACACCGGTCTTGGCCTTGCGACCGCCGGCTATCGCGCCGCGGTCGACGGCGCGCTGACCGAGATCAGCTATTACTGGACCAAGGACCAGATGCGCATCGTGCCCAAGGGCGCGCTCGAATATGTGCGCGCCACCAGTGCCGCGTTCCAGGAATCCGGCGGCCTCGATCCGCTCAGCGTCGGCTCGACGGCGCTCTCCCGCGCACGCGTGATGGTCGGCGCCGAGATCGGCCGCTACTTCATCTTCGACCAGAAGATTCTGGACCTCTTGGCCTACGGCAAGCTCGTCGACAATTTCCACCAGGACCTGGGATCGATTCAGGTCAGTCTGGGCGCCCAGAGCATCGTGGTCCCCGGCATCGGCGAGAGCCGCTACGGCGCGGATGCCGGAGCCTCGGCTTCGCTCAGCCTGACCAACGTGGCACGGCTTTACGTCAATTACGACGGCAAGTTCCGCAACGAGCTCACCTTGCACCAGGGTACCGTCGGCTTCGAATACAAATGGTGAGCTGAAGCTCGTCCACGCTCAGGTCGGTGTTGCCGCGACATAGCCCGCCAATCCAAACCCCTCGCGCGCGGCCGTCATCATCGGCACCAGCGCATTCGGATGGATGAACTCGTCGCGGAAGCAGGGATAGGTCCTGGCGTCGAAGATCTTCTTCAGCCAGTCGACCACGACCTTGTGACGCTCGGAGGTGCGGAACTCCCTGTGATAGGTGAGCCAGAGATCGGCGTGGTGGCTGACGCCGAGATCGACGGCAACGAGCGACGCACCGAGTGCGATCGACACCGTCGGCAGGAAGCCGATGCCGGCGCCGCGTTCGACGGCATAGAGCACGCCGACCGACGAATTGGTCTTGATCCCGACGATGCCCTCGAGCGAGTTCAGTCCGAGCACACGGGCATAGGCGCCGTCGTCGACCTGCGGCGCGCTCTGCTTGATGATGCGGTGGTTCTTCAATTCGGCGAGCGTTGCCGGCACGCCGTAGAGAGTCTCGTACTCCTTGGAGACGAAGGGATAGATGTGGAGACGGCCGAGCTTGGCGACGATCAGATCGGGATTGGTCGGCGGCTCGAGCTGGATCGCGATATCGGATTCGAGCCGCGCGACGTCGGCCTGCTCCATCGCGCAGCGCAGGTCGACCGTGATCTTGCGGTAGGTCTTCTGGAAGTCGATCAGTCGCGGCAGGATCCAGAAATTCCCGGGGCCTTCCGTCACCGCGACGCGCACGGTGCCCGAGGTGTCGTTCGACGATCGCGAGGCGCGGCGGAAGATGTTGAAGGCATGACGCTCCATATGCGCAACGTCGGCGATCATTGCTGTGCCTTCATCGCTGAGCGTGAGTCCGCTCTGGTCGCGCAGGAACAGCTTGCACCCGATCCTCTCTTCGAGCCGATCGACGCGGCGCATCAAGGTCGTGGAGGTGAGCCCGAGTTCTTCGGCCGCATTGCGGAAACTTTTATATTTTGCGCACGCTAAAAACAGCTTTAAATCGTCCCAGGACGCATCCAGGGCTTCTTCACGGTGCTGCATCATCGCAGCACCCCGGTGCAATAACTGCTGCATACTCCTGATCCCCAACCGCTAAGCTCATCGTCGTAGCGGGGCACGAAAGCCTCGAACGATAGAGGCGTGATATGAGTATGGAAAGGGGCCCGTTTGCCGCAAGGCACGATTTCGATGCCTTGCCGCTGAGCCCGGATGTCGACGTGCGCTGCGCGCAATTCTCCGAAATTGCGGCGCTTTCGGATATGGCGCATCGGCTGGTGCCAGGCGTGCAGATCGGCGCAGCGGGGCTTGCGAGGTACTTCACGTTCGATCCTCAGAGCATCCTGACGTTCAGCCGGAAGGGCAGCCTCGTCGGCGGCATGGCCTTCCTGTTTCTCAATGATCGCGGACACGATGCGCTGCTGCTCGACGAGATCTGCCTCACCGCGCCCGAGACGCGCCATCTCGCGTCGGCGGACGAAGACGTCGCAGCCATCTACATCTGGGCGATCGCAGCGACGGGGCGCGGCATCGCCGGTCTCGGCAAGGCCGCGGCTCATCTGCGGCAGATAAGGTTTCGCGGCGCGGATTGCTATGCGCAGCCGTCAACGGTGGCCGGACGCGACATCATGAAGGCGACGGGCTTTGCCCCTGTCCCGAGCTTCCAACCCGACCTTTGGTGCTACGAGCGTCCCTGGCATCGGCAGCCGATGCGCATGCCAGGCGCGATCATCCAATCAAGGAGCTTTGCAGATGCACGGTACTAGGATTCCTCTCGCCAAGCCCTGTTCCCGCGCCATCAGCATCCGCCTCGCGCGCGATCCGAACGATCTCATGCTGGTGACCGCCATCCGCTCGGCGGTCTATCTCGCCGAGCAGGATTGTCCGTTCGAGGAGGAGTTCGACGGCAACGACATGGTCGCCGCGCATTTCATCGGCTTCGTCGGCAACGAGCCTGCGGGTTGCCTGCGGGTGCGGTTCTTCGGCGATTTCGCCAAGGTGGAGCGGCTCGCGGTGCGTCACCAATATCGGCGCTCGCGCGTCTCGTTCAAGCTGGTGCAGGCCAGCGTCGATTATGTGAAGCGCAAGGGCTTTCGCAAGATCTACGGCCAGGCGCAGGACCGGCTGGTCGATTTCTGGGCTCATTTCGGCGCCAAGCCGCTCGGTCACAACCGCAAGATCACGTTCTCGGATTTCTCCTACACAGAAATGTTGCTGGAGATCGAGCCGGGCCCGGACGCCATCACGCTGGAGAGCGATCCCTATGTGATCATCCGTCCCGAGGGCGATTGGGACCGGCCGGGCGTGCTTGATGCCTCGGCGGGGCGGGCGGTGACCTCACCGCTGCGAGACCTCGCATTTGCCGACCGTTGAAACTGGTGCAGCTGCGCGCAACAAAATGCTGGCTTCCATGCAGGATGATCCGCCGATACTGGTCTGTGCGGATCTTCAGGTCGAATATCTGACCCCAGGCCGTCGCCATGTCGTCCTCGACGGCGATGCGGTGACGGCGCGTTGCCTGGAACTCCTCACGCTGTGGCGCAGCAATTTGTGGCCGGTCATGCATCTGAAGCGCATCGCGCAGGCGGCCTGGTTCAATCCGGCATCCGGGCTGACCGATTGGATCGCGGAAACCAGGCCGCGGCCGGGGGAGATGACGTTCGAGCACCCGCTGCCGTCCGCCTACAGCTCGTCGCGGTTTGTAGACTACATGTCCAGTATCCGCACCACGCGCTGCATTCTGATCGGCTTTTCCCTGGACGAGACCATCCTGGCCACCGCCGTCGACGGGTTTCATCGCAGCCATCGCTACCAGGTGGTCACGGACGCCGCGGCCTGCCGGCAGCCGGGCACGGACGATGCCGCCGCCTACAGGCATGCGGTAGTGAATGTCATCGGAAATTTTGCTACAATGCAGTCCAGCGCCGAACTGATCAGAACCAGCGGCGCCGTTGCGGTGTAGGCGTCCGCAACCGGCGGATGGGGTGAGAGATTGTCACGGGGAGAGGAGCTCAAGGAACTGGCGAGCGATCTGTCGCGTGCCGCCGAGAGGGCGCGCAGGCTTGGTCTGCCCACGACACTCTACTTGCTCTCGATGGCGCTGGTGGAGGTGAGGGAAGCCGGTGCCGCCGCCGACGATGGGGGCGACGACGGCGCTGCGTGAGAGCTGCCACCGTGTGGCTCTGTGATGTGCGTTTCTGTCATGTGCGGATTTGTGACATTCGGCTTTGTGCATGAGCTATGGCTGATTTTGGGTGACGCGGCCTGATCAGGCGGCGTGGCTTTCAGTGTTCGGAATGACTTCGATTCCGTCGATGAACTTTACACCGGCGATGACTTTCGGCAACTGGTTCGTGCTCTTCAATCGCCGCCAGGTCTTCGATGCGGCGTCGATGAGCTTGAACACCATCAGCTTCGCAGTTTGTTGCGACAGCGATCCCTTGGTCCGCACCGTTCGGTGGCGCACCGTGGCGAAGACGCTCTCGATCGGGTTCGAGCTGCGTAGGTGGATCCAGTGCTCAGCAGGGAAGTCGAAGAAGGCGAGCAGCGCATGGCGATCCTTGATCAGGCACTCCACCGCACGTCCGTATTTGACGTGGTATTTCTCGACGAAGACGTCGATCGCGGTTTCAGCTTCGGCCCGGTGTGGGGCCAGATAGATGTTCCGCAGGTCGTTCTTCATGGGGCCCTGCACGGATTTGGCGACCTTGTCGAGTACGTTGCTCACTTTATGGCACCAGCATCGTTGGTGCCGCGTGCCGGGAAAGGCCTCGTCCAGTGCCTTCCAGAAGCCGAGGGCGCCGTCGCCGATGGCGAGTTGCGGGGCAATCCGTAACCCGCGTTGCCGCAGGTCGATCAGGAGTTCGCGCCAGCTCTGCGCGCTCTCGCGCACGCCGACCTGGAAGCCGATCAGCTCCTTCTTGCCTTCCGGCGTGGTGCCAATCAGCACCAGCATGCATTCGCTGTGATCTTCCATGCGGGCCTGCAGGTACACGCCATCGGCCCAGATGTAGACATAGCGACGCGCCGACAGATCGCGTCTCTGCCAGCGTTCGTACTCGACCTGCCAATCGGCCTTCAGGCCGGCGATCACCGAAGGCGACAGGTTCGGCGCATCCTTGCCGAGCAGCGCCGAGAGCGCCTCCTGGAAGTCGCCGGTCGAGATGCCGCGCAAATAGAGGACCGGGATCAAGGCATCCAGGCTCTTCGTCCGCCGCGCCCATAGCGGCAGGATTGCCGAACTGAAGCGGAGGCGGTCGCCTGGCCCGCTCGCTCCGCGGTCGCGGACCTTGGGACGAGCGACCTCCACCGGACCGATGCCGGTCGCAATCTCGCGCACCGGACCGTGCCCATGTCGGACCAGGCGCGCTCGACCGTCGGGCAGCGTCAGATTGGCCGTGCTGGCCAGAAACGCGCCAACCTCGATCTCGATCGCCCTGGCAAGCAGGTCCCGCGCGCCGGCACGAACGATATCGGTCAGTGGATCATCAACCGCGGACGGCTGACGGAAAGCAAGAACATTGGTAGTCTCGGTCATGGCGTATCGCTCTCCTCGAGAGGTTCTGGCAGGCTCGTCACCCGCCTCGATACGCCGCCTTCCTCACACCGTCATCACCCAGATTCCGCCATAGCTCTTTGTGCATCGCTGCTGAGCGTTTGCTGCCGACGAATTGGCGTTGCATGTTTTGCGCGAGGGTGTCAGTAACTCGGTGTAAGATGGTTTCTGTGAGTTTACCTTTGACAGGAGACTCACATGGCTACGGATTTTTCACCTGAGATTTTGGACCAGCTTCTTGCCGGGGGCAGCCTCAAGCCAGAAGACTTAGCCGGCGAAGACGGGCTTTTCAGACGACTGAAGAAGGCGCTTCTGGAGCGCGCACTGGGTGCGGAGCTGACCCACCACCTTGGCTATGAGAAGGGCGACCCGGCGGGCCGCGGGTCGGGCAACAGCCGCAACGGCACAAGCAGCAAAGCGCTGTTGACGGACGACGGCGAGATCGAGATCGAGGTGCCGCGCGACCGCGCCGGCACGTTCGAACCGGTGATCGTCGCGAAGGGCCAGACCCGCTTCGACGGCTTCGACGAGAAGATCATCAGTCTCTACGGGCGGGGCATGACGGTACGGGAGATCCAGGGCCATCTGGCCGAGCTCTACGGCACCGAGGTGTCCCCCGATCTGATCAGCAAGGTCACCGACGCGATTCTCGACGAGGTCCGCGAATGGCAGAGCCGGCCGCTGGAAGCGATCTATCCGGTGGTCTTCTTCGACGCGCTCAGGGTCAAGATTCGCGATGAGGGGATGGTCAAGAACAAGGCAGTCTACGTCGTGCTGGGCATCACTGCATCGGGCGAGAAAGACGTGCTCGGGCTTTGGATCGAGCAAACCGAAGGCGCCAAATTCTGGCTCAAGGTCATGAACGATCTGAGGAACCGCGGCGTCGCCGACATCCTGATCGCCGTCGTCGACGGTCTGAAGGGCTTTCCCGAGGCGATCAACAGCGTCTTTCCCAAGGCGATGGTCCAGACCTGCATCGTGCATTTGATCCGCAACAGCCTATCCTTCGTGTCCTGGAAGGATCGCAAGGCGATCCTTCCCTCGATCAAGGCGATCTATCATGCCGAGAATGCCGACGCCGCTCTGCTCAGGCTCGAGGACTTCGAAGCCGAGTGGGGCAAGCGCTATCCCGCGATCGGGGCGGCCTGGCGCCGGGCGTGGGAGCACGTCATTCCGTTCTTCGCCTTCGCGCCGGAGATACGCAAAATGATCTATACCACCAACGCGGTCGAGGCGCTGAACCGTTCGCTGCGCAAGATCATCAAAACACGCGGCAGCTTCCCCAACGACGAGGCGGCGATGAAGCTGCTTTACCTCGCCATCAGAAATGCCGGCATCCATTGGCGACGACCGGTTGCATGGACGGCCGCAATGGGCCAGTTTGCCATCCAGTTCGGCGAGCGCTTTGCAGGCTCAGCGGACTGACCCCATGGGGTCAGTCCGCTGACCCCGCAAACCCCTCACAGAGACGCTCTTACACAAAACTTCTGACACTCCCTTTTGCGCTGTCGCAATAGCCAAGGTACTTGCCATCAAGTGATGACGCCGGCTCTGCCTGCGACGTGACGCTTTCAAGGATCTCCGCAAATGTCCATGCTGCCCAATTCGCAAGAGGCCCGGGATGTGGCCTATCAGCTCCATCCCTACACCAACGCGCGCACGCATCAGCAGGCCGGTCCCCTCGTGATCGAGCGCGGCGAGGGGCCTTATGTCTTCGACGCGATGGGCAAGCGCTATTTCGAGGCGATGGCCGGCCTGTGGAGCGTCGGGCTCGGCTTCAACGAGAAGCGGCTGGTCGAGGCGGCGCACAAGCAGATGCAGGCGCTGCCGTTCTACCACACCTTCTCCGCCAAATCGCACGGGCCCTCGATCGACCTCGCCGAGAAGCTGGTCGCGCTTGCGCCGGTGCCGATGAGCAAGGTGTTCTTCACCAATTCCGGCTCGGAGGCGAACGACACGGTGTTGAAGCTGATCGCCTATCGCTCCAACGCGCTCGGTCAGCCCCAGCGCAAGAAGGTGATCAGCCGCCTGCGTGCCTATCACGGCGTCACCATTGCCTCCGCGAGCCTCACCGGCCTTCCGAACAACCACCGTTCGTTCGACCTGCCGCTGCCGAACATCCTGCACACGGGCTCGCCGCATTTCTACAAGGACGGCGCCCCCGGCGAGAGCGAGGAAGATTTCGCCACGCGCCGCGCCGAGGAGCTCGATGCGCTGATCCAGAAGGAGGGACCTGACACGATCGCCGCCTTCTTCGGTGAGCCGGTGATGGGGGCGGGCGGTGTCATCGTGCCGCCGGCGACCTATTGGGACAAGATCCAGAAGGTGTTGAAGAAGTACGACATCCTGCTGGTTGCCGACGAGGTGATCTGCGGCTTCGGCCGCACCGGCAAGATGTTCGGCTGCGAGACCTATGGCATCAAGCCCGACGCGATCGTGGTCTCCAAGCAGATCACCTCGAGCTATTTCCCGCTGTCGGCGATCATCCTGAACGATCGCATGTTCGAGCCGATCGCGGACGAGGGCAACAAGATCGGCGTGCTCGGCCACGGTTTCACCGCGGGCGGCCATCCGGTCGGCTCGGCGATTGCGCTGGAGAACCTCAAGATCATCGAGGAGCGTGGCCTGGTCGCGCATGCCGCCGAGCTCGGCGCCTACATGCAGGGCAAGCTGCGTGAGCTCACCAGCCACCCGCTGGTCGGCGAGGTCCGCGGCGTCGGCATGATCGCAGCCCTCGAGCTCGTGCTCGACAAGGGCCGCAAGACCGCAGCGGCGACGCCGGGCGCGGTCGGTGGCATCGCCAGCCGCATGCTCCAGGAGCGCGGCGTGATCTCGCGCAACATGCTGGATGCCATCGCCATCTGTCCGCCGCTCATCACGACCAAGGCCCAGATCGACGAGCTGGTCGGAGCGATCGCCGGCGTGCTGAATGACATGAAGGGCGAGGTGGCGAAGCTGACGCCGGCGTAGGGGCTCGCTCTCTCCGCGTCATTGCGGGGAGCGAAGATCGCTGCAACGACGGAGGTGCACTCCCTCTCCCGCTCGCGGGTCGCTCGCGGGAGAGCGTCGGGGAGAGGATATTTCCGCAATGGGACAATCCCCAAGAGGAGAAAGCCCTCACCCCGCGCTTCGCGCCGACCTCTCCCGCAAGCGGGAGAGGTGAAGGAGCCGCGGCAATCGATTCAAACTAAGCCATTCCGCTTTAAGCCCGCTGAACCCCGATCACGCGGCCTTTCTCGATCGCCAGTGCGAGCTCGCCGCGCTTCAGTTTCAGCGCGGCATCGCCGAACAGCTCGCGGCGCCAGCCGCGCAAGGCCGGTACATCCGCTTCGTCGTCCGCCGCGATCTCTTCGAGATCATCGACGGTCGCGATGACCTTGCTTGCGACCGCATGGCGCTCGGCGGTCATCCGCAGCAGCACCTTCAGCAGCTCGACAATGGCGGCGCCGTTGGAGTTGTTGCGCGGCTTCTCCAGCTTGGGCAGCTTCGACAAATCCCGCGCCAGCCCGCGCTCGACGGCGGCGATGATGTCCGCGCCCCATTTGGATTTCTCGAACCCCTTGGGCACCGAGCGCAGATGCGCGAGCTTCTCCAGCGTGGTCGGCGCGTGGGTCGCGATGTCGGTGATCGCCTCGTCGCGCAACACGCGGCCGCGCGGCACGTCGCGGCTCTGCGCCTCCTGCTCGCGCCAGGCCGCGGCTTCCATCAGCACCGCGAGGTCCTTGGGCTTGCGCACCCGCGTCTTCAGCCGCTCCCAGGCGCGCTCGGGGTGGAAGTCGTAGGTCCTGGGCGAGGTCAGGACCTCCATCTCGATGGAGACCCATTCGCTGCGGCGGCGCTTCTTCAGGTCGGCGTCGAGCGCTGCGAACACGTCGCGCAGATGGGTGACGTCGGACACCGCATAATGCATCTGCTCCTTGGTCAGCGGCCGCCGCGACCAGTCGGTGAAGCGGTGGGTCTTGTCCGGACGGTGGCCAGTCACCTTCTCGACCAGCGCGTCGTAGGCGATGCTGTCGCCGTAGCCGAGCACCATCGCGGCAACCTGGGTGTCGAACACCGGATGCGGGATGATATTGGCCTGGTGCCAGATGATCTCGATGTCCTGGCGAGCGGCGTGAAATACCTTCAGCACGCCCTCGTTGGCCATGAGCTCGAAGAACGGCTTGAGGTCGATGCCTTCGGCCAAGGTGTCGATGACCACGGCTTCGTCGGCGCTGGCCATCTGCACCACGCACAGCAGCGGGTAATAGGTGGTTTCGCGCAGAAACTCGGTATCGACGGTGATGACGGGGTGCTTGGCCAGCCGGCTGCAGGCAGCCGCGAGGTCAGCGGTGGTGGTAATCAAATCCATGAACGGCCCATGACACGTGATATCAGCCGTTCTGCCGAAAGTGCTGTGATGTCAAGGGGCTCTGAGCGAATTCGAGCCTTGCTTTTGGGCCGGAGGCACCTTTTACCGACGATAATCCTATTCGTACCGGACCCGCTGCGAGGATTTTCGCGCGCAGGGCAGCGCCACCACGAGGACGCACATGGCGACCAGAGCCAGTCCCAGGAACTCGATAACCAACAGATCCACGGCGAAACCTCCAGAAACATTGATAGATTTGTCGGTGGCACGTTGAGGGTCTGTTAATTCTCGTGGTTACCGGCGGCAGGCCGGGTCAGATGGTGGACGGGAGGTTAATGGGGGAGGCCGGAGCCGCGTGTAGGGTGGGCAAAGCGAACCGTGCCCACCCTGTCGATCGAGTGGAGACGCGAATGGTGGGCACGGCGCTTTGCGCCTTTGCCCACCCTGCGAGATCGCGCATTTGGCGCGAAGCCGGACTTACGGCAGTTTCAGCGACGTCTCCGCGTTGTACGGCTTGAGCGTCTCGTCGGCGGCCTTCTGGGCGGCGGCGAGGGCTTCCTTCGGCTGCTTCTTGCCGTTCAGGACCAGCATCACCTCGTCCTCGAGGTTCTTGCGGACAGGGACGGTCTTGTAGGTCGCGAACCACGGCTTGGCGACGTCGAGCTGCTCGACGGCGGTCTTGGCGTCCGGGTTCTTGTTGAGGAATTCGACCATGTCGGGCGTCTTGTAGGCGGCCATGTTGGGCGCGAAATAGCCGGTGGCGCGGCTCCACCAGGCGCTCTTCTCCGGCGAGGTCATCCACTTGATCAGCGTCCAGGCGGCCTTCTGCCTGTCGGCATCGAGCCCTGCCGGCATGATCAGCGAGGCGCCGCCGATCGGCACGGCGTTGCGGACGTTGCGGGGGATGAAGGCGACCTTGTAGGCGAACTTGGCGTTGTCGCGCACGTAAGTGAGCGAGCCCGTCGACAGCATCATCATCGCGGCATTGCCGGAGATGAAGGAGGTGCTGACGGCAGGGCCGGGCGTCGCGCCGGGCGCGTGGACCTTGTGCTTGTAGATGAGGTCGTTCCACCAGGTGAGCGCGCCGAGCATCGAGGGCGTGTCGTAATAGACCTCGCCGCCGAACTCCTCGTTGTAGTAGCGCCCGCCATTGCTCATGGTGAGCGTTTCCATCATCCAGCCGCAATAATCGTAGGCGCAGGGGATCGCGATGCCCCATTGGGTCACCTTGTCGCCGTCGCGCTTGGTCAGCTTCTTGGCCCAGTCGGTGAACTCGGCCCAGGTCTGCGGCGGCTTGTTCGGATCGAGGCCGGCTTCCTTGGCCTTGTCGGCGTTGATGTAGAGCAGCGGCGTCGAATTGTGGAACGGCACGCCGTAGACCGAGCGGTTGATCACGGCATTGCCCTGCAGCGCCGGGAAGAACTGACCCAGGAACTTCTCCTTGGTGGTGCCGTCCGCAGCGATCAGGCTGTCGAGATTGGTGAGCTCGTTCTCGATCTGCATGTCGAGCAGGAAGTTCGCCGACATGATCACGGCAGCCGGCGGCTTGCCGGCCTTGATCGCGGCGCGCGTCTTGATCAGGGTGTCGTCATAGGAGCCGGTGTAGACGGCGGTCGCCTTGACGCCGGGATGGGTCTCGTTGAACTCCTTGATCAAGGTGCCCATGTCGCGGGCGAGCTTGCCATCGACGGGAACGGGGAAGAACAGATCGATCTCGGTGGGACCTTCGGCTTTCGCCGGGACGGCGAGGGCGCCTGCCATAGTGCCTATCATGGCAAGGCCGAGCATGAGCCTGCGGGAGAATAGCATCGGAAAATCTCCTATTTGATGCCTGAGGTGACGAAAGAGCTGATGAAGCGTTTCTGGAAGATCAGGAAGGTGACGAGCAGCGGCGCGATCACCATCAGCGTGCCCGCGGCGATGGTGCCCCAGGCCTGCGTGCCTTCGGCGGTCTTGGTGAAGACCGAGAGGCCGACCGTGAGCGGACGCTTGTCCGGCGAATTGATCACCATCAGCGGCCACAGGAAGTCGTTCCAGTGGCTGGTCACGGAGATGATGGCGAACGCCGAGAAGCTCGGCATCGACAGCGGCACGTAGATGTGGCGGATGCGCTGGAACAGGCTGGCGCCATCGATCAGGGCGGCGTCTTCCAGCTCGGTCGGGATCGCCTCGAACGCCTGGCGCATCAGGAAGGTGCCGAAGGCCGAGGCGAAGAACGGCATCATCACGCCGGCGAGTGTGTCGTAGAGGCCGAGCTGCGCCACGAGCGTCAGGTTCGGCACGATCAGCAGCACCGGCACCAGCATCAGCTGCATCAGGAACAGGTAGAAGATCAGCGTCTTGCCGGCGAAGTCGAGGCGGGCGAAGGCAAAGCCCGCCAGCGTGATCGTGACGAACTGCACCAGCAGGATGCCGGTGCAGATGATCGTCGTGTTGAGCGTGTAGCGCGGGAAATCGCCGATCTCCCAGGCATCCCTGACATTGTCGAGCGTCGGCTTCAGGCTCGGCATCAGCTCGGCCATGGCGTTGATGCCGTCCGAGGCCGGGCGCAGCGTCGCCACGACCATCCACAGGAACGGGATCAGCCAGACCATCGCGAGCAGCACGGTCAGCAGAAAGCCGAGCTTCGGCGTGATCTCGCCCCGGGTGGCGAGCGGGGCATCCCTGAACAGGCGGTCGACCAGCTTCATGACCCGCCCTCGCGGTTGGCCATGGTCCGGAAGGAGAGCGCGGTGAGGCTCATCAGCGCGGCCAGCGTCAGCAGCGTCGCAGCCGAGGCCTTGCCGATGTCGTAATGCTCCACCGCCTGCTGGTAGATGTAGAACAGCACCAGACTGGTCGAATTGGACGGCCCGCCCTGCGTCATGACGAAGACGTGGTCGACCTGCGTCACCGCGTTGAGGATCGCGATGACGGTGACGAACAGGAAGGTGGGCTTGAGCTCCGGCAGGATGATGTGGCGCAGGCGCTGATATGGGCCCGCGCCGTCGAGATGCGCGGCTTCCATCACGTCCTCGGGCACGGCCTGGAGGCCGGCGAGGAAGAACAGCATGTAGTAGCCGGCGTTCTTCCAGATCGTGATGACCATGATCGCATAGAGCGCGATGTCGGGATCGCCGAGCCAGTTCGGCAGCACCGGAAGCAGCCGGCCGATATAGTAGTCGAGCAGGCCGACATTGGGCAGGAAGATGAACAGGAACAGCGCGGACGCCGCGACCATCGGGATCAACACCGGCAGGAACAGCGCGGCGCGCAGCGCGCTGTTCACGGCATGGGTGCGCGCAAGCGCCAGCGCGAACAGCAGCGCGAGGGCGATGCTCGGCACCGCCGTGCCCACGGCGTAGATCAGGTTGTTGACGACGGCGCCGGTGAAGGCAGGATCGGCCAGCACCGATGCGATATTGTCGAGACCGACGAAGCGCAGCGGCGCCTTCGGTGTGGCGCGCTGATAGAGCGCATCGATGAGCACGCGGCCCATCGCGCCATAGGTGAACAGCGCGAGGAAGACCAGCGAGGGCAGCAGCAGCAGATAGGCCGGCAGCGAGGCTTTGAGACGCTTCGTGACGCGCTTGAGGATGTGCAGGCGCGGCGCTGCCGGGGTCGCGACGGAGAGAGTCGCGGGTTCGGCGAGGCTCATCTCACCGCGCCGGGAAACTGAGCGCGTAGTCGCGGCCATCCATTCCCGCGGGCGGGGCGAACGGGAAGCGCAGACTCTGGTCGAGGAAGTCGTGGCTGTGCACGACGAGGTTCTCGTCGTCGATCAGCACGACGCCGTAGGCCGGCGGCTCGTGGCTGGCGAGGTGCGGCGCGCTCTGGTCGAGCTCGAACCAGACCTGGTGGTTGGTGCCGCGCAGGGTCGAGAACGGGATCCTGCCCCAGCTGCCGAAGATCGGCCGGTGCACATGGCCGAAGAAGAGATGGCGGATGCGCGCGCGATAGGGCGCGATCACCTCGGCGAATTCCGCGCTCTGCTTCAGCCCGATCTCGTCCATCGCGTGCACGCCGACCGGGAAGGGCGGATGGTGCATGAACACGACGAGCGGCATGTCCGCGGGCGCGGCGGCGAGCGTGCTCGCCAGCCAGCCGAGGCGCTTGGCGCACATCTCGCCGGCATGGCTGGTCTCGTCCAGGGTGTCGAGGAAGACGAACAGGCCGTGCTCGGTGGTGCGCGTGCCCTGCACGAAGCCGTTGGCATCGCGCGGCGCGGCCTTCAGCGCATCGAGGCAGGTGACACGGCGGTCGTGATTGCCGACCATGGCGATGTAGGGGATTTTCAGCGCAGCCATCGCCTCGGCGAAATTGGTGTAGGAGTCCGGCTCGCCCCAATGGGTGAGATCGCCGGTCACCACCGCAAAGGCGGCATCGGATTGATGCTGGTTGATGTCGGCGATCGCCGCATCCAGCCGTGCGCGCGGGTCGAGGCCGTAGAGCTTCAGCCCGGGATTCGCGAGATGCGTATCGGTGAGGTGGATGAATTTGAAGGGCATGGCGCGCTGTCGGGACGGTTGGAGGATGGACGTCTCCGGCAAGACGACCCTGACAGGCGGTTAGAGCGCGTGTGTTTCAGTTTGATGACAGTGGTTCCGCGGGACGCGACGTGTCCACAACGCCCGCGGACAGAAATGACCAGCGCAAGGCGCAATCCCTGCCGCGGATCAATTCAAGATGGTGGTGCGCGGTCGAGCTTGCCTCACGTCCCGCAGAACGTCTGCAGCACCCGCTGATCCGGCAGCGGCGGATCGGCGTAGGCGGCGTAGTCCGGCTGGTCATCGAACGGCCTCGCCAGCACCTTCACCAATTCCTCGAACGGCGCGTAATCGTCATCGTTCACCGCGGCCTGGATCACGGCCTCGACGCGGTGGTTGCGCGGGATGAACATCGGATTGACGGCGTGCATGGCGGCTTGCCGCTCCGCCGCCGTGTGCGGTTCGAGCACGAGGCGCTCGCGCCAGCGTCCGGCCCACTCGTCGAACGCGCCGGGCTCCATGAACTGCGCGCGCGCGTCGGCTGCGTCGCCGCCTGCGGCGTCGCCGAGCTTGCGGAAGGTGAGGGTGAAGTCGGCCTGGTTCTTCGCCATGGCGTCGAGCAGATCCTGGATCAGCGCCTCGTCGCCGTCGCGCTCCGTGAACAGGCCGACCTTCCTGCGCAGGCCGGCCTGATAGGCCGCGCTGAATGTGTCGGAGAAGGCGCCGAGAATGTCCTGGGCTTCGGCGACCGCCTTCTCCTGCTCGTCGGAGAACAGCGGCAGCAGGCACTCGGCGAGGCGCGTCAAATTCCACAGCGCGATGCGCGGCTGGTTGGCATAGGCGTAGCGGCCCATCTCGTCGATCGAGGAGAACACCTGCGCGGGGTTGTAGGCGTCCATGAAGGCGCAGGGGCCGTAATCGATGGTCTCGCCTGATATCGAGGTGTTGTCGGTGTTCATCACGCCGTGGATGAAGCCGACCAGCAGCCAGCGCGCCACGAGCTCGGCCTGGCGCGCGACGACGGCGGCAAGCAAATCGTGATACGGCCGCTCCGCTTGAAGAAGGTCCGGATAGTGGCGGGTGATCACATGGTCGGCGAGCCTGCGCACCGCCTCGGTGTCGCGGCGGACGGCGAAGAACTGGAAGGTGCCGACGCGGATATGGCTGGAGGCGACGCGGGTCAGCACCGCGCCGGGCAGCGCGGTCTCGCGAATGACGTGCTCGCCGGTGACGACGGCGGCGAGCGAGCGCGTGGTCGGGATGCCCAGCGCGTGCATCGCTTCGCTGACGATGTACTCGCGCAAGACCGGACCCAGCGCGGCGCGGCCGTCGCCACGGCGGGAGAACGGGGTGGGGCCCGAGCCCTTGAGCTGGATGTCGCGGCGGACGCCGCCCTTGTCGATGACCTCGCCGAGCAGGATGGCGCGGCCGTCGCCGAGCTGGGGCACGAAATGCCCGAACTGGTGGCCGGCATAGGCCATCGCGATGGGATCGGCTCCGGCCGGAACCGTCTTGCCGGCCAGGATCTCGGCACCCTCAGGGGTTTCCAGCAGGTCCGGATCCAGCCCGAGCTGGATTGCCAGCGGCCGGTTCAGCTTGATCAGCCGGGGGGCGGCGACCGGGGTCGGCGCGACGCGGGCAAAGAAGCTGTCCGGCAGCGCCGAATAGGAGTTCTGGAAGGGGAAATGCACCGTCATAGGCTCAAGATAGGGCTGGAACGCCTGATGGCAAAGGCTCGGCCCCTGAAAATGGGCATTTCCAGCCCAAAACAGGGCGTTCCCTTGGTTGCCGCCTTGGTCCTAGCGAGGTAAACCCTGCCGCAACTTCGGACCGGCCATGACAGGCCGTTCGATTCGCATCCTCCGACATTGATTTTTGGGACGACCATGCATCGCTACCGGTCACATACATGCGGCGCGCTCCGCGAGAGCAACATCGGCGAGACGATCCGCCTGTCAGGCTGGGTCCATCGCGTTCGCGACCATGGCGGCGTGCTGTTCATCGACCTGCGCGACCATTACGGCCTGACCCAGTGCGTGGTCGATCCGGACTCGCCGGCGTTCTCCCTGGCCGAAAAGCTGCGCTCGGAATTCGTGGTCAAGATGGACGGCAAGGTCCGCCGCCGCCCCGAGGGCACCGACAATGACGACCTGCCGACCGGCAAGGTCGAGGTCTATGTCAACGAGATCGAGGTGCTGGGCCCGGCCGGCGATCTGCCGCTGCCGGTGTTCGGCGACCAGGAATATCCCGAGGACATCCGCCTCAAATATCGCTTCCTCGATTTGCGCCGAGAGAAGCTGCACCAGAACATCATGACGCGCGTTGAGATCATCAAGTCGATGCGCCGTCGCATGGAGGGGCAGGGCTTCTTCGAGTTCAACACGCCGATCCTGACCGCGTCCTCGCCGGAAGGCGCACGCGACTTCCTGGTGCCGTCGCGCATCCATCCCGGCAAGTTCTACGCGCTGCCGCAGGCGCCGCAGCAGTACAAGCAGCTCCTGATGATGTCGGGCTTCGACCGCTACTTCCAGATCGCGCCCTGCTTCCGCGACGAGGACCCGCGCGCCGACCGTCTGCCGGGCGAGTTCTACCAGCTCGACGTCGAGATGAGCTTCGTGACGCAGGAAGACGTCTTCGCCGCGATGGAGCCCGTTATCACCGGCGTGTTCGAGGAGTTCGCGAAGGGCAAGCCGGTCACCAAGGGCTGGCGTCGGATTCCGTTCGCCGAGGCGCTGCGCAAATACGGCAGCGACAAGCCGGACCTGCGCAACCCGATCGAGATGCAGGACGTTTCCGAGCACTTCCGCGGCTCCGGATTCAAGGTCTTTGCGCGCATGCTCGAAGACCCCAAGAACCAGGTCTGGGCGATCCCGGCACCGGGCGGCGGCAGCCGCGCGTTCTGCGACCGCATGAACTCCTGGGCGCAGGGCGAAGGCCAGCCTGGGCTCGGTTACATCATGTGGCGCGAGGGCGGCGAGGGTGCAGGTCCGCTTGCGAACAACATCGGGCCTGAGCGCACTGCCGCGATCCGCGCGCAACTCGGCGTAAAGGAAGGCGACGCCGCCTTCTTCGTCGCCGGCGACCCCGACAAGTTCTGGAAATTCTCGGGCCTTGCCCGCAACAAGGTCGGCGAGGAGTTGAACCTCACCGACAAGGAGCGGTTCGAGCTCGCCTGGATCGTCGATTTCCCGATGTACGAGTACAACGAGGACGACAAGAAGGTCGATTTCTCGCACAACCCGTTCTCGATGCCGCAGGGCGGTCTCGACGCGCTGAAGTCGCAGGATCCCCTGACCATCAAGGCGTTCCAGTACGACATCACCTGCAACGGCTACGAGATCGCCTCCGGCGGCATCCGAAACCACGTGCCGGAAGCGATGGTGAAGGCGTTCGAGATCGCAGGTTACGGCGAGCAGGAAGTGGTCGACCGCTTCGGTGGCATGTACCGTGCCTTCCAGTACGGCGCGCCTCCGCATGGCGGCATGGCCGCGGGTGTCGACCGCATCGTGATGCTGCTGTGCGGCACCACGAACTTGCGCGAGATCTCGCTATTCCCGATGAACCAGCAGGCCATGGACCTCCTGATGGGCGCGCCGTCGGAGGCCACCACCAAGCAGCTCCGCGAACTGCACATCCGGGTGAACCTGCCGCAGAAGTGAGCGTGCGGCGGTTTTGGTCTCGTGCCCCGGACGCAGCGCAGCGCGACTTCAGCGGTGCGCTGCAGAGCCGGGGCCCATCTCTCAGCCAACAGCGAGCATTCTGGGTCCCGGCTCTGCGCAGCAACGCTGGCGCGTTGCAGCGCGTCCGGGACACGAGACAGCTCTCCTACAGCCCCGTCGACGCCTCGATCCTGAACTGCGCCAGCGCGCTCTCCGGGTCGCTTTGCGAGAGCTGCATCAATTGCATGAGCGGGACCATGGCGCGGGGCGTGAGCTTGATGCTCAGTGTCTGCCCCGACGTTTCCACGAAGCCGGCCAGCGCATCGATCGCCATTCTCACGTCGGCATTCGACGCCGCGATCTTCTCGCCCTGCGCCCGGATCATCTGGACGATGGCGTTGCGCGCGGTGTCGCGGCTGACATTCTGCATGCGCGAGAACTGCGCCACGACGAGATCGACGACGCCGCCGTCGCGCAAGGAGAGCTCGATCGCGCCGGTCTCGACCTGCGCCGCCTGACCCATCGCCTCCATCGGGGCAGTCGCGGTGAACAGGCCGCGCGGCACATTGGCGAGCGCGAAGCGGGCTTGCGCCTTGGCGAGGTCGCCGAGCTCGATGCTCGCCGGCGCGAGCGCGAACGCGCCGGACGATTCCGTCCAGGCGGCGCCGACATCGAGGTCGATCGCGAGCTTGTCGACACCCGCCATGATCAGCGGCCGCAGTGCCGGATTGGCGGTATCCGTGGGCGTGACCATCTTCACGACCAGATTGGCCTTGCTGGGGATCGAGCCGACCAGCTGGCCCCAGTTCAGGCTGATCGTATCGATGGTAACGAATTGACGCGTGTTCTTGTAGGGTGAGACAACGCCCTTGATCTCGGCGCCTTGGAGCACCCGGAACAGGCCCAGCATCTGGTCGGGCGAGGGCGGCTGCCCGGGAGTTTTGAGGCTTGCCGCCCAGCGCATCAGATTCGCGGCGCTGAAGGACTTCAGCGCGAAGCGTTCCATCTTGAGCTGCCCCTGTGGCAGCGGCATGTCGAGGCCTTCCAGCGCGATATTGTCCGGATCGTATTTGACGGCGTTGATCCGCCCCGTCCCTTGCGGCGTCTCGACCGTTTGCCTGCCGATTTCGACCTTGCCGATCTGAAAGCCCTCGAAGAAGTCGGCCACCTTCTCGATCATGTCGCGCGACTGCGCCGGCGTCGGGATCGAGCCGTCTGCCGGCACGAGTGCGATGATCTCGGCCGGGCGGAATTTCGAGGGCCGGATCGCAATGTCGTCGAAGGTGATGCCGTCGACCTGCACGCGCACGCCCGGTGCCGTTGTCGCCACGTATGAATTGGCCGAGATGCGTCGATAGATCCTGTGGAAACCGTCGTCGCTCGACCCTGGCTGATCGAGCGCGGCCCTCACGGCGGTTGCGTCGAAATCGTAGGCGGCCAGACCGGACAGCTCGCCGTTCAATTTCGTGGGCTTGCCCGGCTGGGCCAAGTCGATCGTATAGGTGATGCGGTCCGTCTTCGCCGTTTCGACCTTGCCGCGGTTTACGTTCTGGACCGCCACACCCGAATAGGAGCTATGGCGGAATCTGGGTGATGACGGTGTGAGGAAGGCGGCGTATCGAGGCGGGTGACGAGCCTGCCAGAACCTCTCGAGGAGAGCGATACGCCATGACCGAGACTACCAATGTTCTTGCTTTCCGTCAGCCGTCCGCGGTTGATGATCCACTGACCGATATCGTTCGTGCCGGCGCGCGGGACCTGCTTGCCAGGGCGATCGAGATCGAGGTTGGCGCGTTTCTGGCCAGCACGGCCAATCTGACGCTGCCCGACGGTCGAGCGCGCCTGGTCCGACATGGGCACGGTCCGGTGCGCGAGATTGCGACCGGCATCGGTCCGGTGGAGGTCGCTCGTCCCAAGGTCCGCGACCGCGGAGCGAGCGGGCCAGGCGACCGCCTCCGCTTCAGTTCGGCAATCCTGCCGCTATGGGCGCGGCGGACGAAGAGCCTGGATGCCTTGATCCCGGTCCTCTATTTGCGCGGCATCTCGACCGGCGACTTCCAGGAGGCGCTCTCGGCGCTGCTCGGCAAGGATGCGCCGAACCTGTCGCCTTCGGTGATCGCCGGCCTGAAGGCCGATTGGCAGGTCGAGTACGAACGCTGGCAGAGACGCGATCTGTCGGCGCGTCGCTATGTCTACATCTGGGCCGATGGCGTGTACCTGCAGGCCCGCATGGAAGATCACAGCGAATGCATGCTGGTGCTGATTGGCACCACGCCGGAAGGCAAGAAGGAGCTGATCGGCTTCCAGGTCGGCGTGCGCGAGAGCGCGCAGAGCTGGCGCGAACTCCTGATCGACCTGCGGCAACGCGGGTTACGGATTGCCCCGCAACTCGCCATCGGCGACGGCGCCCTCGGCTTCTGGAAGGCACTGGACGAGGCCTTTCCCGGCACGCGGCACCAACGATGCTGGTGCCATAAAGTGAGCAACGTACTCGACAAGGTCGCCAAATCCGTGCAGGGCCCCATGAAGAACGACCTGCGGAACATCTATCTGGCCCCACACCGGGCCGAAGCTGAAACCGCGATCGACGTCTTCGTCGAGAAATACCACGTCAAATACGGACGTGCGGTGGAGTGCCTGATCAAGGATCGCCATGCGCTGCTCGCCTTCTTCGACTTCCCTGCTGAGCACTGGATCCACCTACGCAGCTCGAACCCGATCGAGAGCGTCTTCGCCACGGTGCGCCACCGAACGGTGCGGACCAAGGGATCGCTGTCGCAACAAACTGCGAAGCTGATGGTGTTCAAGCTCATCGACGCCGCATCGAAGACCTGGCGGCGATTGAAGAGCACGAACCAGTTGCCGAAAGTCATCGCCGGTGTAAAGTTCATCGACGGAATCGAAGTCATTCCGAACACTGAAAGCCACGCCGCCTGATCAGGCCGCGTCACCCAAAATCAGCCATAGCTCCCCGAATAGACGTAATCTCCGCTGCCGGTATTGCCGGTGCCCGCATCGACGTTGACCGCGACGGTCGGGACCGCGATCGAGGATGCCGAGACGGTTGCGTATTGCGCGAGCATGAAGCGGTACATGTCGATGATCGAGCCGGACGGCGGAGCGTTGGCTGCACGGGTGGGACCGGAAAAGTCGCGCGCGCTGATCTGCGGGATCTTGTAGTTCGCCTTCACCGTTGTCCGCTCGGTGGATGTGAAGCCGACCTCGACCCCCGACGCTTCAATGCTGTCGGCCGAGAAATGGGCTTCATCTGGCTGGCGTACACCGACGGCCGTGACCTTTGCGACCTTGACGTTGGCGAGCAGCGGCTGGGCGGGCGCGACGTCGATGTCCTCGATCGTCAGCGTCCGGGTCGCGAGCTCGAACGTGATCTTGCCGTGGCTGGCCTTGCCGCCGCCCGAGCGCATCTGCTCGAAGGCTGCCTCGACCTCGCTGGTGGCCCGGTGCCGGACGTAGAGATTGAAGCCGAACCATCCGCCCGCGCCGAGCACGGCTGCCACGATCAGGCCGATCAGGATTCGCTTCATTCCCAGCTCCAGTTGCTCGTTCTACACCGCGCAACCTGCCATATTCGGCAAAGGCCGCGCGGTCCAGGGAAAGCTATGGTTTTCAGACAGTTGACTGCGCGCCCTGTTGATGGGGGCGCAATCGGATGTTGCCACCGGGGCACCCGGCGTGCTTCATCCCGTTTCCATGACCCGGAAATACCGTTTCGCTTGGGCGGCAGCTCCGGATCATGCATTTCGATGCCGGTAACGTGAGGCGAGACTCCGCATGTCGTCCTATTCTGATGATCTCCACCAGGCGGCGCTCGCCTATCATCGTCTGCCGCGCCCCGGAAAGCTCGAGATCCAGGCAAGCAAGCCGCTTGCCAATCAGCGCGACCTCGCGCTTGCCTATTCTCCGGGCGTTGCCGCGGCCTGCACCGAGATCGCCAAGAACCCGGCCGAGGCGGCCACGCTTACCACCCGCGCCAACCTGGTCGCGGTGGTCTCCAACGGCACCGCGGTGCTCGGCCTCGGCAATATCGGCCCGCTGGCCTCCAAGCCGGTGATGGAAGGCAAGGCGGTCCTGTTCAAGAAATTCGCCGGCATCGACGTGTTCGACATCGAGATCGCCGCCGACACCATCGACCGCGTGGTCGAGACCGTCGCGGCGCTCGAGCCGACCTTCGGCGGCATCAATCTGGAAGACATCCGCGGTCCGGAATGCTTCGAGATCGAAACGCGCTTGAAGGAGCGCATGAAGATCCCGGTCTTCCATGACGACCAGCACGGCACCGCCATCATCGTCGCCGCGGCGATCACCAACGGCCTCAGGCTGAACGGCAAGAAGCTGTCGGAGGTCAAGATCGTGGCCTCGGGGGCAGGGGCCGCCGCGCTCGCCACGCTGAACCTGCTCGTCTCGATGGGCGCGCAGCGGAAGAACATCTGGGTCTGCGACATCGACGGTCTCGTGCATGAGGGGCGCAACACCTCGATGGACCGCTGGAAGGCGGTCTATGCGCAGAAGACCGACAAGCGCACGCTCGCCGACGTCATCGGCGGCGCCGACATCTTCATCGGGCTCTCGGCACCCGGCGTGCTCAAGCCCGAGATGGCCAAGGCGATGGGCGACAAGCCCTTGATCATGGCCCTTGCCAATCCCGTGCCAGAGATCATGCCGGAAGAGGCGCGAAAGGCGCGCCCCGACGCCATGATCTGCACCGGCCGCTCCGACTATCCGAACCAGGTCAACAACGTCCTCTGCTTTCCCTTCATCTTCCGCGGCGCGCTCGACGTCGGTGCCACCGCGATCAACGAGGAGATGAAGCACGCCGCCGTCGAGGCCATCGCGCAGCTCGCGCGCGAGGCGCCGTCGGATGCGGTCGCGCAGGGTTTTGACACGGGCGAGACCCAAGGCTTCGGCCCGGGCTCGCTGATCCCAAGTCCGTTCGACCCGCGCCTGATTCTGCGCATCGCGCCGGCTGTCGCCAAGGCGGCGATGGAGTCGGGTGTCGCGACGCGGCCCATCACCAATTTCGACGAGTACACTGCGCTGCTGGAGCGCTTCGCCTTCCGCTCCGGCCTTGTCATGAAGCCGATGTTCGCCAAGGCCAAGACCCAGCCGGTGCGGGTGATCTATGCCGAGGGCGAGGACGAGCGCGTGCTGCGCGCGACGCAAGTCGTGCTCGAGGAGAACCTGGCCCGGCCGATCCTGGTCGGCCGTCCTTCGGTCGTGGAGGCGCGCATCAAGCGCTTCGGGCTCTCGATCCGCGCCGGCAAGGACTTCGACCTCGTCAATCCCGAGGACGATCCGCGCTACCGCTCCTATGTGCAGTCTTATGTCGAGGTTGCCGGCCGTCGCGGCGTCACGCCGGATGCAGCCCGCACGGTGGTGCGCACCAACAACACCGTGATCGCCGCGCTCGCGGTGACGCGTGGGGAGGCGGATGCCATGCTTTGCGGCGTCGAGGGCCGCTACATGAGCCATCTGCGCCATGTCCGCGAGATCATCGGCTTCTCGCCGGGGATCAGCGACTACGCGGCGCTTGCGCTGCTGATCACCAGCAAGGGCGCCTTCTTCATCGCCGACACGCAGGTTCGGCCCAACCCGAGCGCGGAAGAGCTCGCGGAGATCGCATCGCTCGCCGCGGTCCACGTGCAGCGCTTCAACATCAAGCCGAAGATCGCCTTCGTCTCGCACTCGGATTTCGGCAGCTACGACACCGAATCCTCGCGCAAGATGCGGCGGGCGACCCAGCTGTTGAAGGAGAAGCATCCGGAGATCGAGGCCGACGGCGAGATGCAGGGCGATACCGCACTCTCCGCCGCTGCGCGAAGGATGGTGCTGCCGCACTCCAAGCTGGAGGGCGAGGCCAACATCCTGATCATGCCGACCCTCGACACCGCCAACGTCGCCTATCAGATGATCAAGTCGCTGGCGGACGCGCTGCCCGTCGGCCCGATCCTGGTCGGCCCGGCGCACCCCGCGCATATCCTGACGCCGTCGGTGACCGCGCGCGGCATCCTCAACATGACGGCTGTTGCAGTCGTCGAAGCGCAAGAGCGCGCCGCCCGGCAGCAGCCGACGTTGTTCACTTAGTTGCTTCGTACCCCCTCAAGATATTTAGGGAGCGCTCGCTCGGCAAACTCGTCATGCCCGGGCTTGTCCCGGGCATCCACGTTCTTCGTCCCGCGAGGCAAGCCGTGGATGGCCGGGTCAAGCCCGGCTATGACGCCGAGAGCGTTTTGGCCGATCACACTGCTCTCGGTTCGATCCCGCTAAAGCATGATCCGGAAAAGTGCGTAGCGGTTTCCCGAAAAGATCATGCTTAAACAACAACCTTAAGCGCGATGACGAGTCATCCTAATCGCATCGCGCTCTAGGGAGCGCCAACCGAACGGAGCGCCGCTCCCTTTTGAATTCCTCGCAGTTCTCCATTTCCCTGTTTGAAAACCGCGAACGGACTCTTCATAATCCCCTCAAGCGTTCCGTGCTGTAGCGCTTTGCCAAGAGGCCGATCATGCCAGCGTTCGTGACTTTCGGGCGAATCCTGTTCGCCGTGCTGTTCATCTACACGGGCGCGACCAAGCTCTTTGCCATTCAGGCGACCGCGGACTTCATCGCCACCAAGCTCGTGCTGCCCGATGTCATCGCGCCTTACGCCACGCAGGTCGAGGCGGCGACGGCCATGACGACGCCGCAGCTGCTGGCGATCGCGGTCGGCGGACTCGAGGTCATCGCAGGGCTGATGATCGCGCTGAATCTTGGCGCGCGCTTCTTCGCGCTGCTGCTGATCATCTACGTCGCCGTCGCGACCGTCCTGTTCTACGATTTCTGGAACCAGACCCCGCCGGACAACGCCAAGATGCTGGTCGACGCGCTCAAGAACCTGTCGATCATCGGCGCGCTCTGCATGATCATCGGCTACGGCCGCGCCACGCGTCCGGCCGAGGCGGCCTACGGCGACGTGTAGCGATCAATGCGCCCTTGGGGGCGCGATCTCGCGCATCCAGCGGGAAATCGTTGCGCTGTTCGTTGCATCGGTGCCGTGCTGCAGGCCAAGCAATGCGGCCTCGCGCGCTGCGCGGGGCGTAATGCCGTAGGCTGCCTTGAACGAGCGCGTGAAATGCGCGTCGGTGCCGAGCTGCCAGCGCCGCGCGACCTCGCTGATGCGCGGACCACGCGAGCCCGAATTGGCGAGATCGAAGAACGCGCGGTGCAGCCGACGGCTGCGAATGTAGTCCGCGATGCCGCCGACGGGCGCGAACAACCGGTACAGTGAAGCCCGGGACAGGCCGAAATGGGCCGCGATCGAATTGGCCGACAGATCCTCGCTGGCAAGGCCAGCCTCGATATATTGCCGAATCCGCATCAAGGACGGGCTCGCAGTGACGGTATGGTCGGCGTCGCCACGTTCGAGCTCGTTGCGCAGGCACGCGGCCAGCAGCGAAACCGTGCCCTCGACCACCGATTGGCATTCGTCGAGTGTCATGCGGGGAGCAAATTCGACCAGAGCGGTGAGATGTCCCGCCAGCAGCCTTGCGATCACGCTGGTGCCGGGCAGGACCAGGCCGTGCAGGTCGTCGACTCGCAAGAGATGGGTGCCGAACATCGGGCGCGGCACGACCAGCGTGATGTTCTCGAAAGCCGTCGCCTTGGTCTCCAGGGTCTGGGCGAGGTCGAACAGGCAGATGTCGCCGGCGCGCACACGGATCGGCCGGGTGCCCGCGACGCCGTCATAGCCGCCCTTGAGATAGAGCTGGAGAATGATGTGGTCGACGCCGCTGCGCGCAATCGTTTCGGGGGTGCGGCGGAAACGCTGGCCGCTGGCGCGGCTCAGCCCGATCAGCACCGGCCCCATGGCGTAGGAGCTGATGTCGGCGCGAAACGGGCCCGGTTCGTCGGCGGCGAGCTCGTCGACGTCGAACAGCGTGGCGACAGATTCTCGCCAGGCGGCGACGTTCGCATCTGCCTCCATCCGATCGGCAGTGAAGCCGAATGCCGGTAGCAGGGACGAAATCGGGGCTGCATCATCAGTCAGTCCGGAGGCGTCTGTCGGACCTGTCGTCGTGCAGTCGTCGTTCATGGTGTCCGTGGTCGCGTTGGGGCCGGAGCCGGCCAGCCGGGCCAGTCATCGCAAGGATTTCCGGAGGTCGCGGAGGGCTTCGGCGGGAGACCCGAGCCCTGGCGTATATGGTGATCATTCCGCAGAGGGAAAGCGGCTCGTTTGTGTACCAATGTTGCCGTCTCGGGGCGGGCAGGCGTCTTCCGCCACGATCCAGGCCGTCCAGTTTTGCGCTTTTGTCTCAGTCTATTGATCCGGTGTTTCTCAGTCGTCAGCCCGTATTGACGCGGCGCCGCGGACGTTGGCTATAGCGCCATGACCGCCGTCGGGGCCGATTATCGGGCCTCGGCCAATATGCTAGCCGGCTTTGCGCTGGCCGGCGGCGGCGCCAATTTTGCTTGATAAACCGGCAGAATAGACAAAGGTGTCTTGATACCGATACTGTGCATGGGGTTGTTCCTCCGATTCTTACCGGAGCCTCGTCCCACCGGTGTGAGCGAAAGCCAGCCGGCCATGCCGGGAAGCTACGCCGGCCGCCACGGCGTCACGGTCACCTCATGTGCCGCGTCGAGCACGTACGGGGCGCCCGGCTTCAATCCGTGCGAAGCCAGCACCTCGTGAGGCGTCCGCGCCGGCACGCCGCCGAAACAACCTTCGCCGCCGGGCAGCCGCACATGCGGGGCTTCCGATAGCCAGAACGCGTCGTAGCGGTCCATGAACATGTCGAACACGACCGGACCGCCGATGATGGCGATCATGCCGGAGGCGACGTCCGCGAAGGCGCAGGCCTCATCGAAGCTCGCGTGCTGCGGATTCCACAGCGTCGCGTTCGGCATCTCCGGGTCGACGGTGAGGTCCCTGATCTTGCGGGTCAGGATCAGCCGCTTGCGCTTCGGCGAATTCGGCTGCTGCTCGTGCGAGTGCCGGCCATGCACGATCAGCGCGGCGCGATCGAGCGCCTGCTCGAAGAACAGCTTGTCGGCTTCGAACTTGAGGCTTTCGGGCATCACGCGATCGGCGTCGGCAAGCATGCCGTCCGCCGAGACGATGACGTAGCCTTCGATACGGAAAGACAACGGCCTTCTATTCGGAAACGGTCGTCACCACGGAATTGACCGGGCGCTGGCTCACCGTCGGCAGCTTGGCGTCCTTGAGCAGTTCCTGGTCGTATTCCGGCAGTGTCGATGCCGGGAACTTGGCGCGCATCGCCACCACCTTGTAGCCGCCGGCCTTCAGCCGCTTGAGCAGCTCGGGCAGGGCCTCCGCGGTGTGCTTCTGGAAGTCGTGCATCAGGATTATGCCCTTGCCCTTGGTCTCGAGCTTCTTCATCACGGTCTCGACCACTTTCTCGGGCTTGGAGGCCTTGAAGTCGAACGAGTCGATGTCGCAGGAGAAGATCGCGACATTGCGGTTGCCGAGATAGGTGACCATCTCCGGCGGATGCTGGAGCGCCGGGAAGCGGAAGAACGGCGAGGGCGAGATGCCGCCGAGCGCCCATCTCACGGCGCTGAAGCCCTTCTCGATCTCGTCCTTGCGCTGCGCTTCGGTGAGCTTCTTGTTGTTGAGATTGGCGTGCGACCAGGTGTGGGCGCCGACCGTATGGCCGGCTGCGTAGACCTGCTTCAGGATCTCCGGCTCATAGGTCGCGTGCTTACCGATGGAGAAGAAGATGCCGGTGGTGCACTCGTCGGCGAGGGCCTTCAGCACCGCGGGCGTGTTGCGCGGCCAGGGGCCGTCGTCGAAGGTCAGCACCACTTCCTTGTCGCGCAGGAAGTCGAGCTCCTTGAAGTGCTCGAAGCCGAAGCCGGGACCGCCCGTGGTGTCGATCTCGACTGTGCGGGCGACGCCGAGCGCGCCCGGCGTGTTGCAGGCCGCGCGCGCCGGCTGCGGCGGCTGCTTGGGCGGAGGCGGATTGACGAATCCAGCTGGCGCGGCGCCTGTCGCGGGAGCGGCGGCCGGAGCCGTCGCGGGCGCCGACGCGACCGGCGTCGCCGCCGGTGCGGCTTGCGTCGCGGCTGCCGGCTTTGCGGCCGGTGTCTGCGACCATGCTGCGCCGGTCATCGCAACCGACATCGCGCCTGCCAGAATCAGTCCTGCCGCCACACGCATGGTGTTGTCCTCGAGATTGGCCCCGTTGTCCCGCCGCGGCTCTTCGCCTGTGGCAAAAACCATCCTGCCCCAAACGATCCTAGCCTAGATGGTGCGGCATCGCCATTGCAACGGCTGTTTGACGCGCCCCGACACTTGTGCCCAGCCGGATGGCGTACCTGCGTCAACTGTCGGCCAGCGCCCTGGCAATGGCCGTCTTGATTCGCGTGTCGGCCGGGTCGACCGCGGACGCAAAGACGTCGGCGATATAGCCGTCGCGGCCGATCAGGTATTTGTGGAAGTTCCACTTCGGAACTTCCTTCGGTCGCGCCTCGGCAGCCCATCTGTAGAATGGATGCGCCTTCGCTCCGACCACCACGGCCTTGGCCGTAACCGGGAAGGTAACACCATATTGGTGGTGCGCGGTCTCCGTGATCTCGCTCGCGCCGCCGGGCTCCTGAGCCCCGAAGTCGTTGGAAGGTACGCCGATCACGGTGAGCCCGCGGGGGCGGAAATCGTTCCATAGCTCTTGCAGGCCGGCATATTGCGGCGTGTAGCCACAGAGCGAGGCAGTGTTCACCACCAGCAGCGGTTTGCCGGTGAACGCGGCGAGGCGGATGTCGTCACCAGACAATGCGGGGAAGGAGAAGGCGTAGGCCGAGATCCGGCTCATGCCGCCATCGGCAAAAGCGCGTGCTGCCGGCGCGATCGTGCCAGCAACCGTTGCGACGAGCATGGTCCTGCGATTCATCATGACGGCGTCCCCCGAAATGATCCGGGCCGCATGTTACCCCGGCGGCACGACCGGACTGCTCAACACCGCGTTATCGGGAGCGACGAAGCCTAGCACTACTTTGGCAGATTGTTGATTTTGCCGCGTTTTATAGGATTGAACGAAGCCGCTGCCGCGGCGTGAGGGGCAAGGTGGCGTAGATCGCCTCCTGGCTGAGAGGATGTGGGTGTTAGAGCCCACCCCCTCAGACAGGAGTATGAGATGGCCGATTTGAGCCCTCTTCGCCGCCGCATGATCGAAGACATGACCGTCCGCAATCTGTCGCCGGCGACGCAACGATCCTACATCAGCGCGGTTTCGAAGTTCAGCCGCTATTTTGGCCGATCGCCTGACCGGTTAGAGCTGGAAGACGTCCGCGCCTTCCAGGTGCATCTGGTCTCGACCGGCATCTCATGGCCGGCGCTGAACCAGATCGTCTGTGCGCTACGGTTTTTCTACGGCGTCACGCTCGGCGAGGCACTGATCCCGGAGCGCATTCCCTATGCGCGAGAACCGCGCAAGCTGCCGGTCGTGCTCAGCGCCGACGAAGTGGTTCAGTTCCTCGAGGCCGTGTCCAGCCTGAAGAGCCGCGCCGCGCTCACCACGGCCTATGCGGCCGGACTCAGGGCCTCCGAAGTCGCGGGACTGCGGATCGAAGACATCGACAGCGCCCGCGGCGTCATCCAGGTGCGCCACGGCAAGGGGGCGAAGGACCGCAACGTGATGCTGTCGCCCCAGCTGCTGGGTATCCTGCGCACGTACTGGCGGCTCGCCCGGCCGCGGCTTTATCTGTTCCCTGGTCGTGACGAAGATCATCCGATCGATCAGACCGTGTTGCACGCCGCCTGTCGGTCTGCGGTGAAGGCTGCGGGCCTGACCAAGCGCGTCACGCTCCACACGCTGCGCCACAGCTTCGCGACGCATCTTCTCGAGAACGGAACCGATATCCGGATCATCCAGGTCTTGCTCGGGCACAATAATTTGTCGTCGACAGCGCGCTACACGCAGGTCGCCACCGATACGATCCGGGCGACGCAGAGCCCGCTCGATCGCCTGTCGCTGGCCGCGGCGGGATGCGGGTGATGATCCGCCCCGACAGCCGCTGCAACAGGCCCGCCATCGAGATCGCCGATATTCTGCGCCGGCATGGCGACACCTATCGCCGTGTACATGCCGGTCATCTCGGTCGGGTCGAGCGGCGCGTGATGAGCGCGATCGTGGCGTGCCGGACCGAGGCGCTCGGCGGCCACATGGAGGCTTGCGACGACTGCGGCATGACGCGGATCGCCTATAATTCCTGTCGCAACCGGCACTGTCCGAAGTGTCAGGGGCCAGACGAGCCGCGTGGCTCGCCGCGCGAGAAGCCGACCTGCTGCCGGTTCCCTATTTCCACATCGTCTTCACACTGCCGGCTCCGATCGCCGCGATCGCCTTTCAGAACAAGGCCATCGTTTATGCGATCCTGTTCAAAGCCGCCGCCGAGGCAATGTCGACGCTCGCCGCCAATCCACGCCGGCTCGGCGCCGGGATCGGCGTCGTCGCCGTCCTCCACACCTGGGGGCAGGCGCTGACGCACCATCCCCACGTCCACTGCGTCGTGCCGGGCGGCGGCCTCTCGCCCGATAGCGCGCACTGGATCGCCAGCCGACCAAACTTCTTCCTGGCCGTCAAACCGCTCGCCCGGCTGTTCAGACGCCTGTTCCTCGAACGTCTGACCGCCGCCTTCGACGCCAATCCACGCCGGCTCGGCGCCGGGATCGGCGTCGTCGCCGTCCTCCACACCTGGGGGCAGGCGCTGACGCACCATCCCCACGTCCACTGCGTCGTGCCGGGCGGCGGCCTCTCGCCCGATAGCGCGCACTGGATCGCCAGCCGACCAAACTTCTTCCTGGCCGTCAAACCGCTCGCCCGGCTGTTCAGACGCCTGTTCCTCGAACGTCTGACCGCCGCCTTCGACGCCGGCACCCTGAACTTCTTCGGCGATCTCGCATCCCTGGCCGAGCCTGCCGCCTTCGCAGCTCACCTCGTCGCTATGCGGCGCATCAGCTGGGTCGTCTACGCCAAACGGCCGTTCGGCGGCCCCGCGCAGGTGCTGGCCTATCTCGGCCGCTATACCCATCGCGTTGCAATCGCCAACAGCCGGCTCGTCGCCCTCGACGAGGATCACGTCGCCTTTACCTGGAAGGACTACCGCCAGAATGGCGCGACAAAGATCATGAAGCTCAAGCCCGACGAGTTCATCCGCCGCTTCCTTCTTCACACGCTGCCCGATGGCTTCCATCGCATCCGCCACTTCGGCTTCATGGCCAACGGCCATCGCGCTGCCAAACTTGCTCTTTGCCGCAAACTTCTCGATCGTGAGCGGACACCGCCAAACGATGGCGAGCCGTCGCCTGTGGATTCGGACGCTCTGGCGTGGGCCAAGGCTCCCGCCTGCCCTGATTGTGGTGGCGTCATGCGCATCATCGAGCGCTTTCGACACAGCTTCAGCTGTTCCGGCGCTCCCACCCAATCGTACCGGTGCGACACATCGTGAGCCAACTTATACCGTGCACGAAGATCGTCATTCGTCATTATGATCCCATCGTCTCGATCATCGCAGACGCTGCCGAATCCGTGCGGCCAAACAGCGCGATGGAAATTGTTCGATGCAGCGGGCCATCGATCGCTACAGCCGGTAAAATGCTCTCTGTCTCAAGTTGCCGCCATTGCGCAACCAAAACGTCGCCGCGTCAGCTCCGCAGTCTGCCGATAGCAACCCGCGATCTCAAACTATCCCCATAGCCGCACCACCGTGCATATTCTCCCGCGGCTTCGTTCAATCGATAGCGGTACGACGACCCCACCTCGTTTAGGTGGACGGGATGAGCGAGACTCGCGCGTGGATTTGACAACGCGAGGGACGCTCGTTCCATGCATCAAGACAGACATCAAGACGGGCATGATGCCGCCTCCTATCAGCGGATCGAGGTGATCACAGGGGAGAGGCGACGGCGCAGTTGGAGCGATGCGGAGAAGGCGCGGATCGTGGCCGAGAGTGCCGATCCGGAGACGAGCATTTCCGAGGTGGCTCGACGCAACGGGGTGAACCGGGGACTGCTCAGTGTGTGGCGGCGCCAGGCGCGGCTCGCGTCGAGCGAAGCGCCGCAGTTCGTGCAAGTCAGGCTCCAGGCCGCCGTCGAGGCGCAGCCGAACGCGATCGATAAGGCGCATGTTCTGACGGATCCGGCCGAGCGGATCGAGGTGATGATCGCGGGCGCGACGGTGCGCGTGCCCGTCGGCGTCGACGCCGCGACGCTGGAGCGCGTGCTGGCGGCGGTGAGATCGACGCGATGATCTCTTTCGGTCCAATGGTCCGTGTGTTCGTCGCGACGCAGCCGATTGACTTTCGTAAAGGCGTTCATGGCCTTGTCGCGCTGGTAGCGGAGGGATTAGGCGGCAAGCCCTACAGCGGTGACGTTTATGTCTTCCGATCGAAGCGATCGGATCGTTTGAAGCTACTGGTTTTTGACGGCTCGGGAATGGTTCAAGAGAGCTGGCCCCGCAAATTCGGACAGTAGCTTGAGTGGATTTTCTGCCTGACAGCGGCGAGGATTCTTGCTGCGAATCAGGAGCGAAGATGACGAAGAAGAGCCGCCGGACGCATTCTCCGGCATTCAAGGCGAAGGTTGCTTTGGCTGCGGTCAAAGGCGACAAGACACTGGCGGAGCTGGCGCAACTGTTTGATGTTCATCCGAACCAGATCACGATCTGGAAAAACCAGCTCCTGGAAGGCGCCGCCGGCGTGTTTGGGCATGACAAGACATCGGCCGAGACGCCGGTCGATTTGAAGGCGTTACATGCCAAGATCGGCGAGCTGGCGTTGGAAAACGATTTTTTGTCCGGCGCGCTCACCAAGGCGGGCCTGCTGAGCGCAAAGCGATGATCGACCGCGGTCATGATCTTTCTATCGTGCGCCAGGCGAAGGTCCTGAAGCTGGCTCGCAGCACGGTCTACTATGAACCTCGGCCAGTTTCGGCCGAGGACCTTGCCTTGATGCGTCGGCTCGATGAGCTGCATCTCGATTATCCCTTCGCGGGAGCGCGTATGCTGCGATCGTTGCTGCGGCGGGAGGGCGTATACGCCGGTCGCCGCCACATCGCGACGCTGATGAAGCGCATGGGGATCGAGGCGGTCTATCGTCGCCCGAACACGAGCAAGCCGGCTCCGGGTCACAAGATCTACCCGTACCTGTTGCGCGGATTGAAGATCGAGCGGCCCGACCATGCGTGGGCAATGGACATCACCTACATTCCGATGCGGCGTGGCTTCGTCTATCTCGCGGCGGTCGTCGATGTGTTCAGCCGACGGGTCCTGGCCCATCGCGTCTCGATCACAATGGAGGCGGCCTTCTGCGTCGAAGCGGTCCAGGAGGCGTTGGCGAAGCACGGCAGGCCCGAGATTTTCAACACGGATCAGGGCAGCCAGTTCACCAGCCTCGAGTTCACCGATGTGCTGCTGGACGCGAAGATCGCCATCAGCATGGACGGCAAGGGCGCCTGGCGCGACAACGTGTTTGTCGAGCGGCTCTGGCGCACGGTCAAATACGAAGAAGTATATCTCCGCGCCTACGACAGCGTGTCCGAGGCGCGAGCGTCAATTGCCAAGTATCTGGCCTTCTACAATCAGGGACGCCCTCACTCGAGCCTTGACGGGCGCACGCCCGACGAGGCTTACTTCGGCACGCAAGCTATGGTGATGGCCGCATGACCGTCGCCGACGGTTTTGTCGTCGCTCTGGTCGGGCTACGCCCTCCCGACGCAACGACAAAACCGTAAAGCCCCGCGTTCAGCATAACCCGGCAGGAATCCACTTAAATCCAGCGGGGCGCTGTCCAAACAACCGGGGCCAGCTCTCTAGCGACGAAGTGGCTGGAGAATGGGGGCTTTGCCTGGCCACCTGTTCGCGAGGGTACGATGCCGGTGACGGGGGCGCAACTGGCGATGCTGATTGAAGGTCTTGCGGAGTGGTCGCGTGTGGTCCCGAAGGTGACGAAGCGGCCGACGAAGGTTGCCTGAAGCGTCTTGTTTTTGCTGGCGATTGCGAGTGCGTTCGTGTAGCTCTGCGATATGGCGCTTCGCCCCGAAGATCTCCCCTCTGACCCTGCGGCTCTTGCCGAGATGGTGCTGGCTTTCGAAGGCGAGAACGATGATCTGCGCGCAGAGATCGCCACGTTGAAGAGCCTGATCTTCGGCGCACGATCGGAGCGCGCGGCGATCGTCTGCGCCGAACAGATCGCGTTTGATCTGGAACGGACCGCCGGCTCACAGCTCCCGGCCAATGACGACAAACCGGACGCGCCGCGGCCGGAGCGGCGCAAAGCGAAGCGCAACATCGGCGCGCTGCCGGCGCATCTGCCTCGGGTCGAGCGGGTGATCGAGCCGGCGTCCACGCTGTGCCCGTGCTGCACGGGTCAGATGCATCGGATCGGCGAGGAGAGCAGCGAAGCGCTCGATCGGGTTCCCGCGTGGCTGCGCGTGCTCCGCACGATCCGTCCAAAATACGCCTGCCGCTCCTGTGAGGGCCCGATTGTCCAGGCCCCGGCACCGGCGCGGCTCGTCGAGGGCGGCATGGCAACGACGGCGCTGATCGCGCATATCGCCGCGGCCAAATATGCCTGGCAATCGACGCTCTATCGCCAGACGCAGATCCTGGCGGGTCAGGGTGTCGTCGTCGACCGTCAGACGCTGGCGCGCTGGATGGGGAGCGCGGCGTGGCTGGTCAGGGGCCTCTACGATCTGCAACTGAAGACTATGCACGGCTTCGAGCGGCTGTTCTGCGACGAGACGCCGATGCCAGTGCTCGATCCGGGACGCGGCCGCACGAGGATCTGCCAGTTCTGGGCGCACGCGACGGACGATCGGGCGTGGAAGGGGCCGGCGCCGCCGGCGGTCGCCTACGTGTTCGCAGGTGGTCGCGGCAAAAAGGAGATCGTGGCGCAGTTAGCCGGCTTCGAAGGCGTGCTGCAAGTCGACGGCTATGCCGCCTACGCCTCGCTGGCGGGCGATGCGATGATGTCGGGCCAGATCCAGCTGGCGTATTGTCTCGTTCACGCGCGCCGCAACTTCGTGAGGGTGCACAAGACGACGAACTCACCCTTCGCCGCGGAGGTCATCGAGCGCATTGCGGCCGTCTACGCGATCGAGGAGAGGATCCGCGGTCTCGATGCTGGGGAACGCCGCGCGACGCGACAGGCCGAGACGAAGCCGCTGATGGAGGCGTTGAGGGCCCGTCTGATCGCGGTGAAGGACGGGATCTCCCGCCGCTCGACGCTCATCAAGGCGATCGACTACATGCTCGAACGCTGGCAGGGCCTGACGACGTTCCTGGATGACGGGCGGCTCGAGCCGGACACCAACACGGTCGAACGATCGATCAGGCCAATTGCGATCGGAAAAAAGAACTCGTTGTTCAGTGGTGACGAAGGCGGGGGCGAGACCTGGGCGATACTCGCTTCGCTTCTTAACACAGCGAAATTGAATGGCCTCGACCCCGAGGCGTATCTCGTCGACGTTCTCGATCGCATGGTGAGCGGCGCCACGAAGACCAACCAGCTTCACGAACTTCTGGCCTGGAACTGGAAGGCCGCACGCGAAGCCGAAAAGCGGGCCGTGGCATGACGAAGCCGAAGCAAGGGCGGGGAACGCGAAAAGCACGCAAGACGACGATGGCGGACTATGCCATGTCGTTCGAACGGCTCGGGCAATGGATCAGCAAGCGCGCCAGGTCGCCGACGCTTCGGCATCCGCGGGCGACGTCGCTCTCCATGCTCGATGGCGCGGTGGCCGCGGTCGTCGCCGGGCCGGTCTCGATGGCGTCCGAGGAATGGGTGTGCCCGCTCCTCGGCGTAGATCCCGACGCCTTCAATCACGACACCGAGGAGTTCTCGGCAATCGCCGCCACGCTGATGCGCCACAACGCTATCAGCGAGACGCTGTCGACGAGACCGGAGAGCTTCGAGCCGCTGTTCGTGCGATCACCGGACGGCGAAGTCGACCCGCAGCCCTGGTGCATGGGCTTCTACGCCGTCATGAAGCTTCGGCTTCTCGTCTGGTCGCGGCTTCTCCCCCCGAATGGAACCGAACACCTTATGCTGCGGCCGATCTTGGTCCATTGCATCGACGACGCCGGTCGACCCTTGCTACCCCCGGCCCGGCGCACGCTGGGAACGCAGCCCATCATCCAAAACGCCTGGCGCAACATTCCAGCAACCGTCGAGGCCCTCCGGCAGTTCTGGATGCCTATACGCTTCAAGCGCGGTGCGTAGGCCGTCCGCACCAAGTCCGTGGCTCCGTGGGCCTCTCGTACCGTTTACGTTCAATCCGGCTTCAATGAGGTCGCGTTACAAGCGCTTGCCGCGCCCTCGCGTGAGCGCGACCTCACAGAACCCTCCAGATTCCCGAATCAATTTTTCAATGATTCATGGGTGGTCGGCTCTTGGAGGGCTGACCATGCCGGGATGGGAAGACGAACTCGAACGCTGGCTGATGCCGTTCTTGGACCGGCTGGGTCATAAGACCCGGCAGCGGATGTGTCCTCTGTATGTTGCGGGATTGATCGGTCCTGGCGATCGCAAGAGCGTTCAGCCGATGGCGGAACGCCTTGTCACGAGCGAGCTATGCGGGATTTTGGGTGACGAGGCGATCAGGCGGCGTGGTTTTCCGGCACTTGGATGACCTCGATGCCGTTTTCGAATCTGACACCTGCGCTGACCTTCGGCAACTGATTTGTGCCTTTCAGCCGCCGCCAGGTCTTTGATGCGGCGCAGAGCAGCTTGAACACCATCAACTTGGCAGTCGTTGACGATAACGAACCTTTCGTGCGCACCGTTCTGTGCCGGACCGTCGCGAACACGCTTTCGATGGGATTCGTCGTCCGCAAGTGGTCCCAATGCTCGGCGGGGAATTCGTAGAACGCAAGCATTGCGTCGCGATCTTTCGTCAGGCACTCGACCGCCTTGTCGTACTTCGCTCCGTATTTCTCGGCAAAGACATCGATCGCCACTTCGGCCGAAGCTCGGTTGGACGCCAAATAGACCTCGCGCAGATCCTTCTTCATGCTGGCCTGTACCGACACTGCGACTTTGTTCAAGATATTCGCGGTTTTGTGCACCCAGCACCGCTGATGTCGCGTGGCGGGAAAGACCTCGTCGAGCGCCTTCCAGAAGCCGAGCGCGCCGTCACCGACGGCGATTTCCGGGGCGATCTTCAGCCCTCGGGTTTTCGCCTCGACGAGCAGTTCGTGCCAGCTCTGCGTGCTCTCGCGCACGCCGACCTGGAAGCCGATGAGTTCCTTCTTGCCTTCCGGCGTCGCGCCGATCAGCACCAGCATGCATTCGCTGTGGTCTTCCATGCGAGCCTGCAGGAAGACGCCGTCCGCCCACACGTATACGTACCGGCGCGCCGACAGATCGCGCTTCTGCCAACGCTCGTACTCGAGCTGCCACTCCGTCGTCAGTCTGGAAACCACCGCCGGAGAAAGATTCGGCGCATCCTTGCCCAAGAGCGCCGCCAGCGCCTCCTGGAAGTCGCCCGTCGAGATGCCTCGCAGGTACAGAACCGGCAAAAGTGCATCCAAGCTCTTCGTGCGCCGTGCCCACAACGGCAGGATCGCCGAGGTGAAGCGGATCCGCTCGCCATCGCTGGTCACCGCGCGATCGCGAATCTTTACCCGGGCGACTTCGACGGCGCCGATCCCCGTCTGGATCGTCCGCACTGGACCATGGCCGTGTCGCACGAGGCGGTCGCGGCCATCGGGAAGCTTCAAGCCCTTCATCGCGGCGAGAAACGCCTCGGCTTCCATCTCGACAGCCTGCGCAAGCAGCTGCCGAGCTCCAGATCGCAAAATATTCGTCAGTGGATCGTCGATCTCATCGGGCTGACGCAGTGGGACAATGTTGCTATGCTCGTTCATGGCGTATCGCTCTCCTTGAGGTTCTGGCAGGCTCGACACCCGCCTCGATACGCCGCCTATCTCATTCCGTCATCACCCAGTTTCCCGCATAGCTCGTCACGAGCAACTACGACCAGTTGCACCATTTCATTGCCGACGGTGTCTGGGACGCGACGCCGCTGGAGACAGAGCTGCTCAACCAGGCGGACCGACTCGTCGGCGGCAGGGATGCGGTGCTGGTTATTGATGACACCTCACTGCCGAAGAAGGGTGAGCGATCGGTCGGTGTTGCGGCGCAATACGCATCGGCTCTCGGTAAAACTGCAAATTGCCAAACGCTGGTGTCTTTAACGCTTGCGCGCGGCGAAGTGCCAGTGATGGTCGCGTTACGTCTCTTTCTGCCTGACAGCTGGACAAGCGACATGCCCCGTTTGAAGCGCGCTCGCGTGCCAATCGAACACCGAACGCCACGGTCCAAGCCGGAGATCGCTTTGGCCGAGATTGACCGCGCGATGGCAGCCAACATGCGCTTTGGATGTGTGCTGGCGGATGCAGGATACGGCCTCAGCGCACCGTTTCGACAAGGGCTAACAGAGCGCGGGCTGGCCTGGGCGGTCGGTATCCCTCGGCACCAGAAAGTGTATCCCGTCGATGTGAAGCTCATTTGGCCGATCACCAAAGTCCGTGGCAAACCACGAAAGCACCACGTGCCCGATATCTTATCGATTGCGGCAGAACAAATGCTGGCCAGCGCCAAATGGAAAACCGTGAGTTGGCGTAGCGGGACGAAAGGTCGGCTCAAAGGTAAACGGTACGAGAGGCCCACGGAGCCACGGACTTGGTGCGGACGGCCTACGCACCGCGCTTGAAGCGTATAGGCATCCAGAACTGCCGGAGGGCCTCGACGGTTGCTGGAATGTTGCGCCAGGCGTTTTGGATGATGGGCTGCGTTCCCAGCGTGCGCCGGGCCGGGGGTAGCAAGGGTCGACCGGCGTCGTCGATGCAATGGACCAAGATCGGCCGCAGCATAAGGTGTTCGGTTCCATTCGGGGGGAGAAGCCGCGACCAGACGAGAAGCCGAAGCTTCATGACGGCGTAGAAGCCCATGCACCAGGGCTGCGGGTCGACTTCGCCGTCCGGTGATCGCACGAACAGCGGCTCGAAGCTCTCCGGTCTCGTCGACAGCGTCTCGCTGATAGCGTTGTGGCGCATCAGCGTGGCGGCGATTGCCGAGAACTCCTCGGTGTCGTGATTGAAGGCGTCGGGATCTACGCCGAGGAGCGGGCACACCCATTCCTCGGACGCCATCGAGACCGGCCCGGCGACGACCGCGGCCACCGCGCCATCGAGCATGGAGAGCGACGTCGCCCGCGGATGCCGAAGCGTCGGCGACCTGGCGCGCTTGCTGATCCATTGCCCGAGCCGTTCGAACGACATGGCATAGTCCGCCATCGTCGTCTTGCGTGCTTTTCGCGTTCCCCGCCCTTGCTTCGGCTTCGTCATGCCACGGCCCGCTTTTCGGCTTCGCGTGCGGCCTTCCAGTTCCAGGCCAGAAGTTCGTGAAGCTGGTTGGTCTTCGTGGCGCCGCTCACCATGCGATCGAGAACGTCGACGAGATACGCCTCGGGGTCGAGGCCATTCAATTTCGCTGTGTTAAGAAGCGAAGCGAGTATCGCCCAGGTCTCGCCCCCGCCTTCGTCACCACTGAACAACGAGTTCTTTTTTCCGATCGCAATTGGCCTGATCGATCGTTCGACCGTGTTGGTGTCCGGCTCGAGCCGCCCGTCATCCAGGAACGTCGTCAGGCCCTGCCAGCGTTCGAGCATGTAGTCGATCGCCTTGATGAGCGTCGAGCGGCGGGAGATCCCGTCCTTCACCGCGATCAGACGGGCCCTCAACGCCTCCATCAGCGGCTTCGTCTCGGCCTGTCGCGTCGCGCGGCGTTCCCCAGCATCGAGACCGCGGATCCTCTCCTCGATCGCGTAGACGGCCGCAATGCGCTCGATGACCTCCGCGGCGAAGGGTGAGTTCGTCGTCTTGTGCACCCTCACGAAGTTGCGGCGCGCGTGAACGAGACAATACGCCAGCTGGATCTGGCCCGACATCATCGCATCGCCCGCCAGCGAGGCGTAGGCGGCATAGCCGTCGACTTGCAGCACGCCTTCGAAGCCGGCTAACTGCGCCACGATCTCCTTTTTGCCGCGACCACCTGCGAACACGTAGGCGACCGCCGGCGGCGCCGGCCCCTTCCACGCCCGATCGTCCGTCGCGTGCGCCCAGAACTGGCAGATCCTCGTGCGGCCGCGTCCCGGATCGAGCACTGGCATCGGCGTCTCGTCGCAGAACAGCCGCTCGAAGCCGTGCATAGTCTTCAGTTGCAGATCGTAGAGGCCCCTGACCAGCCACGCCGCGCTCCCCATCCAGCGCGCCAGCGTCTGACGGTCGACGACGACACCCTGACCCGCCAGGATCTGCGTCTGGCGATAGAGCGTCGATTGCCAGGCATATTTGGCCGCGGCGATATGCGCGATCAGCGCCGTCGTTGCCATGCCGCCCTCGACGAGCCGCGCCGGTGCCGGGGCCTGGACAATCGGGCCCTCACAGGAGCGGCAGGCGTATTTTGGACGGATCGTGCGGAGCACGCGCAGCCACGCGGGAACCCGATCGAGCGCTTCGCTGCTCTCCTCGCCGATCCGATGCATCTGACCCGTGCAGCACGGGCACAGCGTGGACGCCGGCTCGATCACCCGCTCGACCCGAGGCAGATGCGCCGGCAGCGCGCCGATGTTGCGCTTCGCTTTGCGCCGCTCCGGCCGCGGCGCGTCCGGTTTGTCGTCATTGGCCGGGAGCTGTGAGCCGGCGGTCCGTTCCAGATCAAACGCGATCTGTTCGGCGCAGACGATCGCCGCGCGCTCCGATCGTGCGCCGAAGATCAGGCTCTTCAACGTGGCGATCTCTGCGCGCAGATCATCGTTCTCGCCTTCGAAAGCCAGCACCATCTCGGCAAGAGCCGCAGGGTCAGAGGGGAGATCTTCGGGGCGAAGCGCCATATCGCAGAGCTACACGAACGCACTCGCAATCGCCAGCAAAACAAGACGCTTCAGGCAACCTTCGTCGGCCGCTTCGTCACCTTCGGGACCACACGCGACCACTCCGCAAGACCTTCAATCAGCATCGCCAGTTGCGCCCCCGTCACCGGCATCGTACCCTCGCGAACAGGTGGCCAGGCAAAGCCCCCATTCTCCAGCCACTTCGTCGCTAGAACCATTCCCGAGCCGTCAAAAACCAGTAGCTTCAAACGATCCGATCGCTTCGATCGGAAGACATAAACGTCACCGCTGTAGGGCTTGCCGCCTAATCCCTCCGCTACCAGCGCGACAAGGCCATGAACGCCTTTACGAAAGTCAATCGGCTGCGTCGCGACGAACACACGGACCATTGGACCGAAAGAGATCATCGCGTCGATCTCACCGCCGCCAGCACGCGCTCCAGCGTCGCGGCGTCGACGCCGACGGGCACGCGCACCGTCGCGCCCGCGATCATCACCTCGATCCGCTCGGCCGGATCCGTCAGAACATGCGCCTTATCGATCGCGTTCGGCTGCGCCTCGACGGCGGCCTGGAGCCTGACTTGCACGAACTGCGGCGCTTCGCTCGACGCGAGCCGCGCCTGGCGCCGCCACACACTGAGCAGTCCCCGGTTCACCCCGTTGCGTCGAGCCACCTCGGAAATGCTCGTCTCCGGATCGGCACTCTCGGCCACGATCCGCGCCTTCTCCGCATCGCTCCAACTGCGCCGTCGCCTCTCCCCTGTGATCACCTCGATCCGCTGATAGGAGGCGGCATCATGCCCGTCTTGATGTCTGTCTTGATGCATGGAACGAGCGTCCCTCGCGTTGTCAAATCCACGCGCGAGTCTCGCTCATCCCGTCCACCTAAACGAGGTGGGGTCGTCGTACCGCTATCGCTCAAAGCCCGATTTGCTGCCCTCCGTGTCCGCACCGCCGACGGCCCTCCGCAGCGGATATGGGATAAAGGTCAGCAGCATCTCCCAGGCGACGAAGTCTGGCTCATTGGCGAGCAACGTGCCTCCGGGGAGAGCAAATACTATCTCGCCAATCTTCCGGCGACGACGGATCTGCGCACGCTGGCCGCCACCATCAAGGCACGGTGGATTTGTGAGCAGGCGCATCAACAGTTGAAGGAGGAGCTTGGACTTGATCACTTCGAAGGGCGATCATGGCAAGGTCTTCATCGCCACGCCCTTATGACAATGATTGCCTACGCCTTCCTGCAACATCGTCGCCTCGCATACGCGGGGCGGAAAAAAAAGAATCAACGGGCCTCCGCCTCAACCAACCATGCCCGCCGTACGCCATGCCATCGTCGATCTCATCCTTCGGCCGCCGCCTCAGCAATGCCCATATTGCCGAAAGCAAATCCTTGAAAAACAGCGGCCAAAACACATTCTGCCAAAGTAGTGCTAGGGTCCAGACTCAATTGAGCCAATATGCGACGAGAGCGGCGAGATGAACAGCGGCCAAAAAATTACGGGCGAGCTTGTCATATCGCGTGGCGATGCGCCGGAAGTCCTTGAGCCTGCAAAAGCAGCGTTCGATGACATTTCGTCCTTTGTAGGCGCGTTTGTTGAAGCGATGGATGACGACACGGTTAGATTTATTGGGGATTACGGGCTTGGCGCCACGACGAATGATTTCGCCGCGAAGCTTGTCGCCATCATACCCTTTGTCGGCGAGGAGCACGCTCATGGGTGGCGCGAGCGCCAGGACATCGGGAGCCGCAGCGATATCGGCATCCTGGCCTGGAGTCAGATGCAGGACGACCGGCCGGCAGAGCGGATCGCTCAGCGCATGGATTTTTGTCGTGCGGCCTCCGCGCGAGCGGCCGATTGCTTGATTGTGCTCCCCCCTTTTCCGCCGGAGGCACACCGGTGAGCTTTAATCGAGGTCGAGTCGAGCGACAGTACGACGCCGTCTTCGCCAGGCTTGGCCAGCGCTTCGAAGATTGCGCACCATCGTCCTCGCTTGGCCCAGCGATTGAAGCGATTGTAGATCGTCGTGTAAGGGCCGTATTCACGTGGACAATCACGCCATCGTGCACCCGATTGCAGCATGTGAATGATGCCGCTGACGATGCGTCGGTCGTCGTCCCGATCCGGCCCCGTCAGTCCCCTCGGCAGATGCGGTTCGATACGCGCCCATTGCCTGTCGTTCAGCCAAAACAAACCAGCGCGCATTCTCTCGCCCCCGAATCAACACGTAGGCAAGAGAATCACGTGGCGCTATTTAGGTACAGACCCTAGTACAGGCGGACGATGAAATCGGTGCCTTCACCGGTCTCGCCCTGGTTGATGCCCTGGTCGGAGACGATGATCGAGCCGCCGGACGTCAGCATCTCGTTGATCCTCGCCATGGTCTCCGCGGGGATCGAGATGCGGTCGAGGGCCTCGGCCGGACCGTCCGGCGTGACCACGGGCCTGGCGGCGACGGGGATCACGGCGGCGCCGCGCTGGCCGCGCGCGAGGCGGCTGTCGTCCGCGCGCGCCGCGGAACGGGCGGAGACGGGCAGCGACACTACCGACCAACGCAGCGAATTGGCATCGGCCTTGTCGACTTCGGCGGTGAAGACATGTGTGCCGAGCGGCCGGTCGCTCGCGGCGATCGTGACGGGCACCTCGAACAGCGGCGCAAAATTCTGCCGCACATAGAGCTTGGAATCCCTGCGGCTGATGAAGACGGCAATCTGGCCGGCCCGCTTGGGCGTTTCCGGTTTTGCAACTGGCGCCGGGTCGGCAACGCGCGTCTCGTCCTTCTTTGCGTCGGGTGAAGCAGTCATTGTCGGCGCCGTGGCCGGCGCATTGGGCGTCTTCGCAGGGTCCACCGCCTCCGTCTTGACCGGCTCGGCTTTGACCGCCTCGACCTTGTTGGCGGGCTTGTCGTCGTGACCTGGCTTGACCGTACCGGATGCCTCGGCCGTCTTGGCCTTGTCGGCCGGTGCGACGGCTTCCTCGCGCGCGGGCGCGCTGCCCGTGGTCACATCCGACATCACGCCATGGCCGACCGACGCGCGCAGCTCGAGCACGTTGTCGGCGCTTGCAGTCTTCGCCTCCAGGGGCTTGGTTTCGGCGGCCTTGTCGCCCTTCTCGCCGACGGTAGTCTGCGGTTCGAGGCTCGCCGTGGGCTGCGGCGGCACACGCACGGAGGCGAGCAGGGGATGCGAGAAGCTGTGCGGCGTCATCTCGCCGGGCGCGACGATGACGCGCGCGCCCATCCTGGTCCAGTTCCACATCTTCACGGCGAACGACATCGGCATGCGGATGCAGCCGTGCGAGGCCGGATAACCCGGCAACACGCCGGCATGCATGGCGACGCCGGACCAGGTGATCCGCTGCATGTACGGCATCGGCGCGTCGCTATAGATGTTGGAGCGGTGGAATTTGTGCTTCTGGATGACGCTGAATACACCCATCGGCGTCGAATGACCCTTCATGCCGGTCGAGACCGGGGATTCCGCGAACGCGCCTTTGCTGTCGTAGACCGTCACCTTCTGCCGGTCGATCGATACGACGATGACGAGCGGTCCCTGCGGCTTGGTGCCGGCTTCCTTCTCGGCGACTTCTTTCTTGCCGACTGTTTGGCGCTTCTGCGGCTTCTGGCGCAGTGGCTCGGGACGCTGCCGGACGTAATAGGAGCCGTCGGAATAATCCGTCCAATAGTAGAACGCCGCGTCTGCGTGGCTGGTCGTGCCGATCGCACCCGCTGCCGTCAAAATAGCGACCTGCCAAAGCCGTGCCGACTTGGCGGAAGAACCCGACCCACTCACGCTGTTCATCCTCGAATCCACAATCCAAATCAGACGTTAGTCTCGCAAAGAGGATACGCGTTCACCAGCAGGGTGGTTCTGCGATCAGCTACTTTTGTCCAAGCGGTAGCAGAAAAGCCTCACGGAGCGGTAAACGGCGGCCGCGCCGGGCTGCCGGTCGTCTTCCTGTCGGGCTGTCGCGTTCCTACATTGCGGGGACTTGTTACCGGAGAGCTTCATGTCATCTCGTTTCCCCGGTCTTTCAGGCATCCGCTTGAAAGGCCTCGCTTTATTCCTCCTGGCTCTGACTGCGCCAATGGCGTCGGCATCCGCCGCCGACGAGCCCGATCTGATCTTCCGCCGCTCGACCGTGTTCAAATGGATGAGCCCGAACGACAAGCTCGCGACCTATGGTCTCGACGATCCGGAAGTCGAGGGCGTCGCCTGTCATTTCACGGTGCCGGAGAAGGGGGGCTTCAAGGGGTGGCTGGGCCTTGCCGAGGAGGTCTCGGACATCTCGCTCGCCTGCCGCCAGGTCGCCCCGATCAGGTTCAAGCACAAGATGGAGCAGGGCGACGACATGTTCCGGCAGCGGCGCTCGCTGTTCTTCAAGAAGATGCAGATCGTGCGCGGCTGCGACGCCAAGCGCAACGTGCTGGTCTACATGGTCTATTCGGACAGGCTGATCGAGGGGTCGCCCAAGAACTCGACCTCGACCGTGCCGATCATGCCGTGGGGACCGGCGGACACAAACGTCCAGAAGTGCGGCGAGTTCTTCACTCAGTGACGCGCTTGCGTTGGCTCAGAGACGATCGCCCGGTTTCGCGAGATGCGAACCGGTCAGCCGCACGAACATCTGCGGTACCGCCTCGAAGCCGCGGCTCGATTGCAGCGCCATTTCGCCGGCGTTGCCGCGAACGGGTGGTTCATCTCCGCGATCCCTCGGTGGATCCGCATCGCGCGGCGTTGCGCGATTTCCCGCCTTCATGGTGGCCATTCCTCACGTGAACGCGCCCGATCAATCAGGCGTCTCGGTTTCGATGGCTTGGGTCGCGGCCGAACCGCGCCTGGTTCAATAGGATCGACCCGGCCCTCGATTGCTGCCCTGTTCAGCAGAAAAACGTAAAATGCGTATGAAGCGCTTGAGGCGGGAACATGACGGCGCCGGTGCAGGGGGCGTTTCCGCGCTGGAGCCGGAACTTGCCGGGCCACTTTGAGCTGTAGCCTGACCTCTCTGAAATGACTGGCATTTTCCGAAAATTGTTTCGTCGTCACGGACGGGACGAAACAATTCTCACGGCGACGAAACCATTTTCAGCTTTTCGCGCATCACGCGCGAAACCGCCCATGGTTATCAGCGTCACAACGACGACGGCGCACCGCCGGCCACCGAATTGGGATAAAAGATCATGCGCGCGCTCAGCTTCATCCTTGCTTTCGGTTTCGTGCTCGCCGGCTCCTCGTTCGCGGGGGCGCCTGACGGCAATCTCCCCGGTGTCGGCACCTTCCAGTACAGCGGCTCTCCCGTGACCATCACGCCAGCGCAGCCGATCTTGGTCGCCGCGCGCTTCTGACCGCACACAAGACAACAGCCGGCAAGGCCATCATGTTGCTTCGTCTCTGCGCCGCGGCGTTCGTGTCCCTTCTGACGGTCGGTTCCGTTCAGGCGCAGGTTCGCACACCCTCCCGGCTGCCCGATCCACGCAGCGAATTCGTGCGCCAGTGCGCGCCGCGCATGCTCGGGCGCTGGGAGCATCCGGAAGCGGTTTGCGGCTGCCTCCACGACCATGCCGCCGCTGCCGTCGAGGACCGCGATCTGCGCGAGGCGCTGCTGCGCGGCATCACCGAGACCGGCGTGCCGACGATCGAGACCGATTGGGTGCCGGTATCCAAGCAGGGTGAGATCGGCCCGACCTTCACCAAGATCGCCAAGCCGACCTTGCAGTGCATGTTCGATCCGGCGAAGTAGCTTCTCAGCTGATCATTTCGATTTCGGACCGTTCCGCGGCACGCAGGAACTCGTGCGCGAGACACCCTTGTCCGTCATCTTGGCGCCGCGCACCTCCTTGACCTGACCGGCGGGGCAGGTTCCGTCATCCACGAGCACACGCTGACCGAGCTTCAGATCGACGATGTCCTGCTCGCGTCCGACGCTGCCAGCACGCGCCGTCGAGGCAAGCGCGGTGGCGATCAGGAGCGAACAGCAGGCGGTGCGAAGAAGTGACATGACGGAAGCTCCCGGAATTGAAGCCGCAATGTAGGGGCCGGTCAGCGATTCTGATAGTGAAGCTTGGTTACGCCCGCCGGCCAGATCTGCTCTTGGCGCGCAAGGCCGAGCGCGATTCCCGCGCGAGCCGCTCGGCGGACGCCACGAGTTGCGGAATTGCATGCCCCGAAAATCCCAGCACGAAGCCGGGCAGTGGACGCGCGCGCGAATAAGTGTCGGCCAATAGCCAGCCCTCGGCGCCGGCCGCTCGTTTGGCCAGCGCTGCCACCGACAGGTCGACCGAAGGATCGAACCGGGCGACAAGATGCAGTCCGTGGGATGGCACCGGCACGGTTAGAGCGCCGTCGGATCTCGCCTCCAGCGTCTCGGCGAGCGCATCACGCGCCTCGCGATAGAGTTTTCGCACGCGCTTCAGGTTCGCGGCGAAGGCGCCGGAATTGAGCATGTCGGCCACCGCGCCTTCCATCAGCGTGCCGGGAAAGCGATCGAGCGCCGCGTGCGCTGCCGCCACGTCCGCGATCAGGCGTTCGGGCAGGGCGCAATAGCCGATGCGCAGGCCCGGAAACAGCGTCTTGGCAAACGTGCCCAGGTAGATCACGCGCTGGAGGCGATCGATGCCGGCGAGCGACATCAGCGGTGCGCCGTCATAGCGGAACTCGCTGTCGTAATCGTCCTCGAGCACGAATGCGCCGGCCTGCCTTGCCCAATCCAGAAGCTCGAGCCGCCGCGGCATCGACATCTGCACGCCAAGTGGAAATTGATGCGACGGTGTGACGTAGGCTGCGCGCGCGGCCGGCGCCGCGATGCGGCCGTTGGCGACACGCATCCCGTGTTCGTCGACGGGGACGGGTACCGCGCGATAGCTGCAATGCGCGATGGTTTTTCGCGCGGCCGGATAGCCGGGGTCCTCGCACCACACCTGGTCGTTGGGCCTCAGGATCGCGCTCAGCACGATGCGCAGCGCGTGCAGCGTGCCCGACGTCAACATGATCTGATCGGGATCGCAGCGCAGGCCGCGCGCCGACAGCAGATGATCGGCAATCGCCGCGCGGAGCTCGCGGCTGCCGCGGGGATCGCCATAATGCAGGTGCTCGGCCCCGAACGCACGCATGCGGCGGCCGACGAAGGCGCGAAAACGCTGCACCGCGCGCTCGTCGATATGGGTGCAGCCGAGCGCGAACGCGCCTTGCCCGGGCGTTTCGACAACCACCTTCGGCTTGTTCCGCTCGGCCACCCGCGCAGGGATTCGTGCGGCGACGAACGTTCCGGAGCCAACGGTTGCGTCGGCAAAGCCGTCGGCGATCAGACGCTCATACGCGGTGACGACGGCGTTGCGCCGGAGGCCGGTCTGCCTGGCCAGCGTCCGCGATGGCGGCAGCAGCTCGCCGGGCTTGACGAGGCCGGAGACGATCGTCTCGCAGAGCGCCTGATAGAGCCGGTGCGCGGCGGAGGCGCCGGCCGTGATGTGCGGCCCCGTGAGGTCGAGGGGCAGTTCGGTCTTGCCGGGCGCGGAGGAATTGGTCGGAATTTTTCGCATGTAATTGGAACTATCGCAGACCAAAAGCCCCGCTACAACTGCGCTGGAATTCTTCCAATCCGAGCGGGAGCGGCCGTGAGCCAGACTGAGACCTCAAATTCCTATCCGACGTCGGCGCGCAACCAGGTGAAGCGCCGGCACGATCGAGGCTTCTACGATCACGCCACGGTCCACCGCATCCTGGATGCCTCGATGCTGTGCCACGTCTCCTATGTGGTCGACGGCCAGCCCTATTGCACGCCGACTTTCTTCTGGCGCGAGGGCACCCGGCTCTACTGGCACGGCTCGAGCGCCAGCCGCATGCTGCGCAACCAGAGCAGGGGCGAGCGCGTCTGCCTGACGGTCGCCCATCTCGACAGCCTCGTGCTGGCGCGCTGCGGCTTCAACCATTCCGCCGACTACCGCGCGGTCATGGCATTCGGCACGGCCTATCTCGTCACCGACCCCGAGGAGAAGGAGCGGGCGGTGATCGCCATGGTCGACCGCTTCTTCCCGGATCGCACCGCCGGCCTGCGGCAGAGCACCGCGCAGGAGATCAAGGCAACCTCCTTCATCGCGATGGAGATCGAGGAAGCCTCGGCCAAGATTCGGGCCAAAGGTGTCGCTGACGACGACGAGGACTATGCGTTGCCGATCTACGCTGAGCGCATTCCGGTCCGCACCGTGCTCGGCGCCCCGGAGCCGTGCCCGCGCCTGCTCGACGGTGTGAGCCGGCCCGCGACGCTGAATGGCTATTCCGAAGGCCGGCTGCTCGAAGATGCATTGCGGGATGCATATTTTGTGGAGTACCCGAACGGCTGAAATCGGCTAGTTTGCGCACTCCTTGAGAGCAATTGAGATGCCTGGAGTTGCCCTGATGAATGCCGAAACGCAGCAGAGGATTCTTGACGCCGTCGACAGCGGCTTCGAAGCTCAGCTTGCAATCACCCGCGATTTCGTTGCGATCCCTTCGACCCGCGGGGCGGAGGGGCCGTGCCAGGACATGATCGGCGATCTCCTGCGGCAACGCGGCTACGAGGTCGACGATTGGCACATCAATGTCGACGATTTGAAGGATCTGCGCGGCTTCGGTCCGATCGAGCACGATTTCTCGAAGGCACGTTCCGTGGTGGGCACTTACCGTCCGCAGACCAATGGCGGTAAATCGCTGATCCTGCAGGGGCACTGCGACGTGGTGCCGGCCGGCCCGCTGGAATTGTGGGATACGCCGCCATTCTCGCCGGTCATCAAGGACGGCAAGATGTTCGGCCGCGGCGCCTGCGACATGAAGTCGGGCACGATCGGTGCGCTCTATGCGCTGGACGCGATCAAGGCCGCCGGCTTCAGGCCGACGGCGCGGATCCACTTCCAGTCCGTGATCGAGGAAGAGAGCACCGGCGTCGGCGCACTCTCGACCCTGCAGCGCGGATATCGCGCCGACGCCTGCTTCATTCCGGAGCCGACCGGCGGCAAGATGGTGCGCTCGCAGGTTGGCGTGATCTGGTTTCGCCTGCGCGTGAAGGGGCATCCGACCCACGTTGCCTTCGCAGGCTCGGGCGCGAACGCGATCATGGCGGCGTATCACCTGATCCAGGCATTGCAAAAGCTCGAGATCGAATGGAACGAGCGCGCCAAGGCCGATCGTCACTTCAAGACGCTCAACCATCCCATCAACTTCAACCCCGGCATCATCAAGGGCGGCGACTGGGCCTCGAGCGTGCCGGCCTGGTGCGACGTTGATTGCCGGATTGCGGTATTGCCGGGCTGGTCGATCGCCGATCACCAGAAGGAGATCATGGCTTGCGTTGCTGCTGCTGCGCGAAACCACCGCTTCCTGGCCAACAATCCGCCGGAGATCGAATGGTCGGGCTTCCTGTCGGAAGGCTATGAACTGACCGACGCCGCCGCGCCGGAAGCTGCGTTCGGCAAGGCCTTCAGCAAGGTTTATGGCGGCGCGGTCGAGGACCTCGTCTTCACCGCGCTCACCGACACGCGCTTCTACGGCCTGAATCACGGCATTCCGAGTCTGTGTTTCGGGGCCAGCGGAGGCGAGATGCATGGCTTCAACGAGTTCGTCGAGCTGGAGTCGCTGAAGAAGACGACCAAGGCGATGGCGCTGTTCATTGCCGAATGGTGCGGAGTGGAGAAGGCCTAGCGCGGTCGAGCGTCGCTCTCTCAGCCGTCGCTGTGAGCAGCGATGGACGAAGCAATCCAGGCTGCCGGCGGCAAGATCCTGGATTGCTTTGCTGCGCTCGCAAATGAGAGAAGCGGTCCATCAGATCCCCATTCAGGCGGAATATCTGCTGCTCCGCTGCCCGAAACTCGGGCGTGTCCGAATCCTTTAAGCTTAAAATAAAGACTAGGAGGGCGGCCTTGCCGGTGGCAGACTGGCGTTCGGTTCGCGGAGCCTTAAGTCCATCGAGGAAATCATGACGCGCGATTGGGATGACGCTTACGCCAATTCGGCCCATATCGCGGGCTCGGACAAGATGCCGGCGCTCTGGGCGGAGCGGGCGGCGGCCTATCGCGCCGCGCTGAAGGAGTTTCGCCCGGACATCGCCTATGGCGCCGGCGAGCGCCAGAAGCTCGACCTGGTCCTGCTCGACGGCGACAGCAAGGGCCTCGTCGTGTTCGACCATGGCGGCTACTGGCTGCGCTTCGACAAATCGACCTGGACCGATCTCGCCGAAGGCGCGCGCCATCATGGCTGGACGGTGGCGCTGCCGAGCTACACGCTGGCGCCGGCCGCGCGCATCTCCAACATCACAGCCGAGATCGCCGCCGCGATCGCCAAGGCGGCCTCGCTGGTCGCAGGTCCGATCCGGCTCGCCGGCCATTCCGCCGGCGGCCATCTCGTCACCCGCATGCTATGCGACGACAGCCGCCTCGAGTCCGCCGTCTACAACCGCATCGCCGGCACACTCTCGATCAGCGGCCTGCACGATCTGCGTCCGCTGCTGAAGACCAAGATGAACGAGACGTTGCGCATGACGATGGAGGAGGCGACGCTGGAAAGCGCGGCGCTGCATCTGCCGCGCGGGCATTCCCCTGTGACCGTCTGGGTCGGCGGCAGCGAGCGGCCCGAATTCATTCGCCAGTCCGATCTGATGGCCAATGTCTGGACCGGCTTCGACGTGCCGACCCGCCTCGTCGTCGAGCCCGGCCTCAACCATTTTACCGTGATCGACGGGCTGAAGGATCCGTCATCGCCGATCACCGCCCGCCTGGTCGGCCTCGACTGAGCAAAGCCCGGGAAGATCGATCGAAAGGACCTGTCATGACGTCCAGTGACTACGATCCTACGAGCGAAGGCGCCGAGACCGATTTCGCTCGGCGGATGTCCTACGGCGACTACCTTGCACTGGATGCGATCCTCGGCGCGCAGCACCCGCTGTCGGAGGCGCATGACGAGATGCTGTTCATCATCCAGCATCAGACCACGGAGCTCTGGATGCGGCTTGCTATCCACGAGCTCAGTGCCGCGCGTCGGGCCATCGCGAAGGACGAGGTGCAGCCCGCCATGAAGATGCTGGCGCGGATGTCGCGCATCTTCGAGCAGCTCAACGGCGCCTGGGATGTGCTGCGCACGATGACGCCCAGCGAATATACCCGCTTCCGCTCGCAGCTCGGGCAATCCTCGGGCTTCCAGTCGCGGCAATACCGGCTGATCGAATTTCTGCTCGGCAACCGCAATCACGCCATGCTGAAGCCGCACGCGCACGATGCGGAGACGACCAAGCTGCTCGAAGCGGAACTTGCAACGCCAAGCCTCTATGACGAGGTGTTGCGCCTCGCCGACCGCAACGGGCTCAAGATGCCTGCGGCGGTGCTGGCGCGCGATGTCCGTGAGACCCACAGCTTCAACGAAGGCGTGCTGCAGGCCTGGCGTATCGTCTACGAGGCGCCGGAGACGCACTGGATGCTCTACGAACTGGCCGAGAAGCTGGTCGATTTCGAGGACTATTTCCGCCGCTGGCGCTTCAACCACGTGACGACGGTCGAGCGCGTCATCGGATTCAAGCGCGGCACCGGGGGCACTGGCGGCGTCAGCTATCTCAAGCGCATGCTGGAGGTCGAGCTGTTTCCCGAACTCTGGCGCGTGCGCACGATTCTGTAGGGATGTCCATGACCCGGCTTCGCGTCTACGACGACACCAGGGCGTTGTTCCATTTGCCCGACGGCGTGATCTATCTCGACGGCAACTCGCTCGGCGCGCTGCCGCTGGGCGTTGCCGAGCGCGTCAATCGCGTCATCACGGACGAGTGGGGCAACGAGCTGATCCGCGCCTGGAACACCGCCGGCTGGTACGCCCAGCCGCGTCATGTCGGCGACCGCATCGCGCGGCTGATCGGCGGGGAAGCGGGCTCCGTCATGGTCGGCGACACGCTGTCGCTCAAGGTCTATCAGGCACTCGCCGCCGCGCTCGAAATGAACGCCTCGCGCAAGGTGATCCTGTCGGATACCGGTAACTTCCCGACTGACCTCTACATGGCCGAGGGCCTGATCGAAACGCTCGGGCGCGGCCATCAATTGCGCGTGGTGGCGCCGGAGGAAATCGAGGCCTCGTTGTCAGAGGAGGTCGCCGTTCTCTACCTCACCGAGGTCGACTATCGCACCGGCCGCCGCCACGACATGGCGAAACTGACGGCGAAAGCGCATGCTCTCGGCATCGTCACGGTCTGGGATCTCGCGCATTCCGCCGGTGCGCTGCCGGTCGACCTCGCCGGGAGCGGCGCCGATTTCGCCGCGGGGTGCACTTACAAATATCTCAATGCCGGTCCCGGCTCGCCGGCCTTCCTCTACGTCGCGCCACGCCACGCCGATACTGCGCGCGCCGCGCTGTCGGGCTGGATGGGTCATGCCAAGCCCTTTGCCTTCGAGCTCGCCTATGCCGCCGCCGGCGGCGTCGAGCGCATGCGTGTCGGCACGCCGCCGGTGCTGGCCATGGCGGCGCTGGAGGCCTCGCTGGACATCTGGGACCGCGTCGACCTCGCCGAGGTCCGCGCCCGCTCCCTGGCGCTCGGTGATCTCCTGATTGCCGAGGTCGAGCGCCGCTGCCCGTCCTTGAACCTGGTCACCCCGCGCGCGCATGAGCGCCGCGGCTCGCAGGTCTCCTTCGCATTCGGGGGCGGCTACGCCGCCATGCAGGCCCTGATCGCGCGCGGCGTCATCGGCGATTTCCGCGCGCCCGACATCATGCGGTTCGGCCTCACGCCGCTGTATATCGGCGAGAGCGAGATAGTGAGGGCGGCCGAGATCATCGAGGATGTGATCGCAGGCGAGGTGTGGCGCCGGCCGGAGTATCAGGTCGTGAACGCCGTGACGTGAGCAGGGAGGACCGGCACCGCGGGCGGATCCTCCCCGCATTCATGCGCCGAACGTGCCGTAAGGCGCGAAATGCGCATCGTAGGACGAGCCCTTGATGATGCTGTGGAGCTGCCGACGGCGAGCCCCCATGTTGCCGCCGTCATAGAGCGGGAAGCACATCGCATCGTTCATGAGTTCTGCCAGCGGGTGCATGTCGGTGTAGCTGTCGACCCCGACCACGCGCATGCAGTCGTAGACGACGTCCACGCAGGTCTCCGAGCAGAACACTTTCGTCATCACGGCGAGCTCGTGCTCCTTTCCGCCCGACAGATCGTATTGATGGCAGGACTTCCAGGTCAGGTAGCGGCAGGCCTCGATCTTCATTTTGATGTCGGCCAGCATGTAGCCAACGGTCGGATAGTCGATGATGGGGTGCGGCCCGGAGCGGGCATCATTCCTGGCGAAGTCGAGGGCATGATCGAAGGCAGCTCGCATGACGCCGACGCAGGCGGCGCCGATCAGCGCAGCGGTCCAGGCAAAGTTGGTGGAGACGATCTTGATCCCGTCGCCGGGCTTGCCGATGATGTTGTCGGCGGGGACGCGGACGTTCTCGAACTTCATTCGCGGCGAGATCGTCGCCCGGTGTCCCGCCGTATCCAGAATTCCCGTCACCTGCACGCCGGGCAGGTTGCCTGGCACCATGATGACGGCTAGCGACTCCTGCGCGCCCTTGGTGGGATCGGTTCGGCACACGACTGCATACAGATGGCAGTTCTTGCCGTCCCAGCCGGTCCCATTCGTCGTGTAGTGCTTCTCGCCGTTGATCACCCACTCGTCGCCCTCGCGCCTGGCAAAGGTTTTCACGCCGTAGCGCGGATCGACGGCATCGAAGTTCGCGCCGCCCGTCACCTCGGTGAAGGCGAGCGCGCCGAGCCGGGTTCCATCCTCGATGAAGTCAGGCAGGAAGCGCTTCTTCTGCGCCTCCGTCCCGAAGAACACGATGGGTTTGACGCAGAGACCGGTCCCGAGCAGCGTGCTGGGCACGTTGACATCGACCGCGGCCAGCTCTTCGGCGGCGATGGCGAAGTCGAGTGCGGGAACGTCGGTGCCGCCTACCTCCTTCGGAAACAGTCCCTTGACGAAGCCGGCTTCGACCGCCTTCTTGTGAAACGGCCGCGTTGCATAGAAGCGCTCGTCCGGCCTGCTATACTGGCGGATCGTCGCGCGGACGTCCTTCAGCACCGTGTTGGCGAAGCTGCGCGCGCCTTCGCGAAGCGCGGCCTGCTCCGGGCTGAGCGTGAAATCGATCGGCATGGCTTCCTCCTCAAGACCTCGAGACATATCGACGCGCCGTCCCGTGGCGCGCCCTGATTGACGGGAAGAAGCCTATGTGCGTGCGCAGTAACGGTCTTGCCCGACAGCGCCCGGATTTTGTGCTGACAGTGAACGAACTGTATTGGGCAGTCGTTCTGTCTCATCCGTTGCCGAATGTTTGTGCTGCGTGCTGATGCTGTTCTGGCATGGAAAGTGCTTTTTCAGATACAGTGTCACTGTGTCGAGGATTTGCCATGGAGACCTGGACCACGAACGATCTGCCCGAGCGCGATCAGTTCAGCTATTGGAGAGAGGTCCTCTGCGAGGCCTATATCGCGCTCAATCCGGTGCGCGAGCCCGCGGTGGGCGGCTTTGCCGGGCATGTCACCGCCCATCCGCTTTCGACGATCAACGTCACCACCATCTCGTCGGGCCGTCAGAAGATCTATCGCGGGCGCTCCGAGATCAGCCGCATGCCGACGGAAGTCTATTTCCTCAATCTCCAGCTCCGGGGGCAATGCTGCATGCAGCAGGGCGGCCGTGCCGCGCTGCTCAATCCCGGCGAGTTCTCGATCGTGGACTCGACGGAGCCCTATCTCAACGACTACTGCAGTGACGATTGGGAGCAGTACTCGTTCCGGATTCCGCGGCATCTGCTGCGTCCGCTGCTGCGCAATCCCGACAAGGCGACGGCCACGATCGTCGCCGACAATGGCGGGATTGGTACTGTCGCCATCGATCTGCTCAAGTCGATCGTGCGCAATGTGGAGGGGCTGTCGCCGACCGGCGCAACACTGAGCAGCAGCATGGTCGAGCTCGTGGCCATATCGCTCGGTGCAACGCAGGCGACCCAGGAGATGGCGCGGGGCTCCGCGCGGCGGGCGCTATGTGCCTCCCTGGTCACTCACATCGAGACGAACGTCGCCGATCCCGAGCTGGCGCCGGCCAAGGTCGCCGACCATTTCGGCATCTCCGTGCGCTATCTGCACAAGGTCCTGGAGGAGGGCGGTCGCTCGTTCGGCCGCCTCGTCCTGGAGCAGCGCCTCGAGCGTTGCGCCAGGGATTTCGCGAAGCAGAAGGCGGATAGCGAGACGGTGACCGAGATCGCCTTGCGCTGGGGCTTCAACGACCTCTCGCATTTCAGCAGGACATTTCGCCAGCGGTTCGGAAAGACGCCGCGGGAATATCGCAGTGAGCGAGCGTGAACCGCCCCGGCGTCCTGTCAGGCAGCCCGCTCCAGCCGCCTGAATGCGCTGTCCATGTAGAGCAGGGGATCGACGTCCTGCCCCGCGATTCCGACCTGCAGGACCTCGCCCAGGAAGATGGTGTGGGTCTCGCAGGCCAGCCGCTGCACCACCTTGCAATCGAACGCGGCGAGCGCCGAAGCCAGCACGGGCGCGCCCGTGATCTGCGTCTGCCAATCGCCGGACGTGAACCGCTCTGCGCGGCGCGCTGATTTTGAAAAGACGTCGACAAGGTCGAGGTCGGCGGCGGCCAGCAAGTTGACGGCATAGACCTTGGACCGATCGATGACCTCATGCGCCGAGGCGTTCCTGTTGATGCAGACCAGCAGGGTCGGTGGCGCCGTGCTGACCGAGCTGATCGCGGTTGCAACCAGCCCGGCGCGGTGTCCGGCGGCGGCGCTCGTGATGAGCGCGACGCCGGAGGCAAATCTTCGCATCCCCGACTTGAAGGCGTTGGCCCTCGACATCGCGTCGAAGCCAGGCTCTGAACGGTCCATGACAGTCTCGTTCATCAGGCGCGTTCCGTCTGCCACTTGACGCCGGTGCTGCCTGCGCTCTTCTCGCCGCCGCCCTTGAAGGCCCCGCGATAGCGCGAGGCGGGGTGGCGGTCGTTCAGGCGGCCGCCGCTGCCGGGGAACATTTTCTCGCGCAACGTGCCCGGTGCGTATTCGCGCTGGGCAAGGCCGCGCTTCTGAAGCACCGGGATGACGTGTTCGATGAAGTCGCGATAGGAGCCCGGAAAATACTGGCAGATCATGTTGATGCCGTCGACGCCCGCATCCTGCCAGGCTTCGAGCTGGTCGGCGATGCTCTCGGGCGTGCCGACGATGCGGCTGTTGTAGGATAGCGCGTAGGCGAGGTCCTGGACGCGCGCCTTCTTGCCGGGGGTGCTGGCCTCGAACATGCTGATGAATCCGCGCAGGCCCTCGATGTTGGCCTGATCGATCGGCATGTCGCGGTCGAGCATGCCGAGGTCGATGCCCATGTCCCGGCTGATATGTGCGGCGAGCCCGTCATAGCTCACGCCCTTGTCGATCTCATCGGACTTGCGCCAGGCCTCTTCCTCGGTGCTACCCACGACGAAGGAGAAGCCCTGGATGAATTTCAGGTCCTCCGGCCGCCGTCCGTTCGCCTCCGCGACGGCGCGGGTCGCAGCGATGCCCTTGCGCGCGCCTTCGATGGTTGGATAGAGCACGAAGGTGCCTTCCGCATTGCGGGCAGCGAAGGACTGGCCGACCGGCGAGGCGCCGGCCTGGTATAGCACCGGCGTACGCTGCGGTGAGGGGGAGCAGAGATGCGGCCCCAGCACCCTGTAGCGCTCGCCAGAATGATAGATGCGATGGATCTTGCTGGCATCGGCATAGACGCCGTTCTCCCTGTCGCCAAGCACCGCGCCTTCGTCCCATGAGCCTTCCCAGAGCTTGTAGACGACTTCCATGTACTCGTCGGCGCGGCGGTAGCGCTCGTCATGCGGGATGATCTCGTCGAAGCCGAAGTTCTGTGCGGCGTTGTGGCTGACGCTGGTGACGATGTTCCAGCCGATGCGCCCGTTGCTGAGATGATCCAGCGTCGACAGTCGGCGCGCAAAGCTGAACGGGTGCTCCGACATGATGGAGCTGGTGAAGGTAAGACCGAGATTTTCCGTGACGCCGATCAGTACCGCGGAGAGCGCAGCGGAATCGTTGCAGGGGATCTGCAGGCCTTCCCTGATGTAGGTGTCCCACGATCCCTTGTAGGCCGGATCGATGCCGACGACGTCAGCGAGGAACAACGCATCGAAGCAGCCTTGCTCCAGGAGCTTGGTCAGCTCGATCCAGGTGCTGAGCTTGTCGAAATGCATCTGTGTGCTGTCGGGGTGGCGCCAGAGTCCGTGATAGATGTGGGAGACGACGTTCATCGAGAAGCAGTTGAGGATCAGACGATTGCGCATGGAAAAGCCTCTGGGTTGCGAAGGGTTCGTCGGATCAGACGCTAGCGAAGGGCCGACGGAGCGTCTTGCTTATGTGCGCCCGGCCTTTGTGCTGGGAAGGAATAGCGGGGCAGCCGAGCGTGAGGCGTTCGAGAAGAATTCTATGTGCTCGCGATGTCGAGCTTGAAGCAGCAGAACGCTTTAAACCTCTGACCGTCATCCTGAAGCGCGAGCGAGCCTCGAAGGCGACGGCGCTGCTGCATCGGGGCTGCATCCTTGGGAGTGTCAGAAGTTTTGTGTAAGAGCGTCTCTGTGAGGGGTTTGCGGGGTCAGCGGACTGACCCCATGGGGTCAGTCCGCTGAGCCTGCAAAGCGCTCGCCGAACTGGATGGCAAACTGGCCCATTGCGGCCGTCCATGCAACCGGTCGTCGCCAATGGATGCCGGCATTTCTGATGGCGAGGTAAAGCAGCTTCATCGCCGCCTCGTCGTTGGGGAAGCTGCCGCGTGTTTTGATGATCTTGCGCAGCGAACGGTTCAGCGCCTCGACCGCGTTGGTGGTATAGATCATTTTGCGTATCTCCGGCGCGAAGGCGAAGAACGGAATGACGTGCTCCCACGCCCGGCGCCAGGCCGCCCCGATCGCGGGATAGCGCTTGCCCCACTCGGCTTCGAAGTCCTCGAGCCTGAGCAGAGCGGCGTCGGCATTCTCGGCATGATAGATCGCCTTGATCGAGGGAAGGATCGCCTTGCGATCCTTCCAGGACACGAAGGATAGGCTGTTGCGGATCAAATGCACGATGCAGGTCTGGACCATCGCCTTGGGAAAGACGCTGTTGATCGCCTCGGGAAAGCCCTTCAGACCGTCGACGACGGCGATCAGGATGTCGGCGACGCCGCGGTTCCTCAGATCGTTCATGACCTTGAGCCAGAATTTGGCGCCTTCGGTTTGCTCGATCCGCCCGAGCACGTCTTTCTCGCCCGATGCAGTGATGCCCAGCACGACGTAGACTGCCTTGTTCTTGACCATCCCCTCATCGCGAATCTTGACCCTGAGCGCGTCGAAGAAGACCACCGGATAGATCGCTTCCAGCGGCCGGCTCTGCCATTCGCGGACCTCGTCGAGAATCGCGTCGGTGACCTTGCTGATCAGATCGGGGGACACCTCGGTGCCGTAGAGCTCGGCCAGATGGCCCTGGATCTCCCGTACCGTCATGCCCCGCCCGTAGAGACTGATGATCTTCTCGTCGAAGCCGTCGAAGCGGGTCTGGCCCTTCGCGACGATCACCGGTTCGAACGTGCCGGCGCGGTCGCGCGGCACCTCGATCTCGATCTCGCCGTCGTCCGTCAACAGCGCTTTGCTGCTTGTGCCGTTGCGGCTGTTGCCCGACCCGCGGCCCGCCGGGTCGCCCTTCTCATAGCCAAGGTGGTGGGTCAGCTCCGCACCCAGTGCGCGCTCCAGAAGCGCCTTCTTCAGTCGTCTGAAAAGCCCGTCTTCGCCGGCTAAGTCTTCTGGCTTGAGGCTGCCCCCGGCAAGAAGCTGGTCCAAAATCTCAGGTGAAAAATCCGTAGCCATGTGAGTCTCCTGTCAAAGGTAAACTCACAGAAACCATCTTACACCGAGTTACTGACACCCTCGCATCCTTCGAGGCTCCCAGCACGGTGCTTCGGACCGCGCAGTTCACACCTCAGGACGGCGGGTTAGACAGGCTCGAGTGTGTCCCCCACAACGCCGTCACGATTGCCTCGAGGCCGTCCGTCAGTGCCGCCGGTCCCGGCTGCAATATGATCGGCGACTTGATCTCGACGATGCGGCCGTTGCGCACGGCGGGGATGTCGCTCCAGCCATTGCGCGCACGCATACGGGCAGGGGCGACCTTCTTGCCGCACCAAGAGGCGAGGATGACGTCAGGTGCGGCCTCGCGCACCGCCTCCGCCGAAACGATGCGATCCTTTGCCGCCTGCCGATGCCGCAGTTCCGGGAAGACATCCGCGCCCCCAGCGATCTCGATCAACTCGGACACCCAGCCGATGCCCGAGATCAACGGATCGTCCCATTCCTCGAAATAGACCCTTGGTCGAGGCGAGGGGCGGGGCGTAGCTGCGATCGCCGCGACGCGCCGCCCCAAGCCTTGCGCGAGGTCTTCCGCGCGCCCGGCGGCGTCAACCAGCGCACCCAGCGTGCGGATCATCGCCAAGATTCCGGCGACGTCGCGCTGATTGAAGACGTGCACATCGATGCCGGCGCGGACGAGGTCGGCGACGATCCCGGCCTGGAGATCGGAGAAGGCCAGTACGAGGTCCGGTTCCAATGCCAGAATCTTCGGGATGTCCGCCGACACGAAGGCCGACACCCGAGGCTTCTCGCGCCGCACCTGCGGTGGGCGGACGGCGTAGCCGGAGACGCCGACGATGCGATCCTGCTCGCCGAGCAGGTAGAGCGTTTCGACCGTCTCTTCGGTCAGGCAGACGATGCGGCGGGGCGGGAAGTGGCGCATGGGAGGAGCATATGCGCAAATGCGGGCGCCGATGTCAGCATGGCCATTACCTCGGACGTCATTGCTTTGCCGCGCGAAGCAATTCACCCTGAAAGCACAACAAATTGGGAGGAGATGTGATGACGCCGCTCGAGAAACTTAAAGCGATGAAGATGCCGTTCGCCGAGCTCAAGGGCGTCGAGTTTGTCGAGGCCGAGAAGGATCGCGTGGTGGCGCGGATGACGGTCCGGCCCGATCTCTGCACGCTTCACCACACCATCCATGGCGGGGCAGTGATGGCGCTGGCCGATTCCGTCGGCGCGGCGGCGACCGTGATCAACCTGCCTGAGGACGCCAAGGGCACGACCACGCTGGAGAGCAAGACCAATTTCATCGGCGGGGCTAAGGAGGGAACCACAGTCATCGCCACGGCCACTCCGGTTCATCGTGGCCGACGGACCCAGATCTGGACCACCCGGCTGGAAACCGAGGACGGCAAGCTGGTCGCCGTGGTGACCCAGACGCAGCTGGTCCTGTGAGACTACGGGAGTTTGATTTCATTAACGAATTAGTCGCTCCCGCTGCCTCTAACTTGGGCAGGTGTCCGTCTTGAAAATTATGGTGCGATGCATAATATAGGAGGCCTAGGGATTCGAACGCCTCCTCGAGGGACACCAAGAGGAGTTCTGACGTGGTACTTGAAGAGACTGTCCGCACCGCTCCCGGCTATGTACGGACCTTGATCCAGCAGGAAGAACTGCCGCTCCTGCGTGATCATCTGCTGAGGCTCGATGCCGGCAGCCGACACGACCGTTTCAACGGGCTTTCTCGACGATAGCTTCATCGAGCGTTACGCCGCCCGCTGCGCCGAGGACGGCACCGTGATCGTTGCCTATATCGTCGACGGCGTGGTCCGCGGCGCGGCCGAACTACATCCGCCGGAAGATGATTGCCTGCCCGAAGTCGCCTTCAGCGTGGAAGCGTCTGCGCGCCGCCAGGGTGTCGGCACAGTGCTGTTCCGCCGCCTGATCGCGGAGGCGCGCTGGAAAGGCTACAAGCAGCTGCGCATCACCACTGGTGCCGAGAATCACGCGATGCGAGCGCTCGCCAGGAAGTTCGGGGCGTATCTGGCTTTCCGCCAGGGCGAATCGACCGGTACGATCGATCTCGCCAAGACGCCTGAGGCTGAGCTCGCCGATCTCGCGGCCTCGCCATTCACGGCCGGGCGCGCTCTTCTCAGCTTCAACAGCACTTGCTGGAAGCTGATCTCGAGCATGTACGGCAGTCGCGCCGCATAGCCTAAAGGCAACGGATACGAATCAAAAAGCGGACCGGCACGGCCGGTCCGCTTTCGTATTCTGGGTGGTGAAATGAACGCTCAGGTGCCGGTGCGCTTGTCGTTGCCGAAACGGCGGACGACGCGGCGTTCGACCACCACGGAGCGCTGCGCGCCCTGTTCGCCGGCGATGACGCGCGTGGCAGTGATGCGGCTGTTGGTGCGGGCCTGCTTCTTCACCTCGGCCTGGACGACGTCGAGCGGCATTCCCATCAAGGCTGCGGCGATCTCGGCCTGCTGCGCCTGATCGTCGGTGATGCCAACGGCGGCGAAGATCGCCTCATCCAGGGTAGGCGGATCGTGGCGCACGCGCCGCGTGCCATATTTGGTGTTCCAGTCTGCGCTCATAACGGCCTCGTTTTGATGCCGGGATACCTAGTGCCCTGAATGTTGCATTGCAATATGAAATCGGCGTGGCAGCTCAGCTATGCACCGTTCGGGTGTCATGGCGGTGACACAGCACCTCCAACGACCTCTACCCGTTGCTGAGGCCAGCGTTTCAGAGCTGCGTCTCCGGCGTCGGTGAGCCGGTAAATTCCCCGCTCAGTGCGTTCGAACCAGCCATACACATTGTTAAGCAAGATCTTGCCGGCATCGGGACAGCGTTCGCGCAACTCGCGCACGCGCTTCGGGCCCTCGGCAAGCGCCGACGCGCAGGCGAGTGCCTGCTGCCGATAGGCCGTCATGATCGGTGCGCGGGTGCTGCCGCCGAGCACGGGATCACCCTGGCGCCGCTGATGCTCGGCGACGAGGCGCGAGCGCACCTTCGGCTCGCGGCGCGGCGCCGCGGTCGGCGGCTTCACCAACACCTCGACCTGGCCGCGATCGGTCACCCCGAGCATGCCGAAGCCGAGACGGCGGCAGAGATTGCGGTAGCGCGCATCGCTCTCGCGTCCCTTGCCGCGCACCGACATCTTCGCCGCGATCCAGACCTCGTCGCCGGACGGCGCGCGGTCGACCGCCTGCAGGATCAGCTCGAGATTGAAGGCAAGCTTGAGCTCGCCGATGACCACGACCGGCGGATCACCGGCGCTGAGACCGACGAGATCGCAGCCGCCGATCTCGCCCTTGACCGTGAAGCCAAGCTCTTCGAGGAAGCGTTTGACGGGCAGGTATAGCGCGGTTTCCAAGGGAGTTCCGATCGCAGAATCAGTTGCGGCTAGTCTAGTGCCTTCTCGTCTCCGATTGAATCAAGCCGGTGTTCGGGCGATCCGATCAAAGCGCAATCACACCCGTCCACCCACCGGAATCAGCGCACCGGTGACGCCGCTCGCGGCGTCGCTGGCGAGGAACAGGATGACCTCGGCGAGCTCCTGCGGCGTCACCCATTTGGAGAAATCGGCCTTCGGCATGTCCGCGCGATTGGCCGCGGTGTCGATGATCGAGGGCAGCACGGCATTCACGGTGACCTTGCCTTTCCATTCGTTGGCGAGCGCCTCGGTGAGGCGATGCACGCCGGCCTTCGAGGCCGCATAGGGCCCCATGCCGCTGCCCGCCTGGAGCGCACCCATCGCGCCGATATTGACGATGCGGCCGGCCTTGGACGCGGCGAGCTGCGGCAGCGCCGCGCGCGAGGCGTTGAGCGCGGTGAGCACGTTGAGCGCATGCATGCGCTGCCACGTTTTCATGTCGCCGTCGCCGATGGTTTCGAAGGCGAAGCCGCCGGCAATGTTGATCAGCGCATCGAGCCGGCCGAAATGCTGTGCGGCCGCATCGACGGCGTTCTTCGCTTGCGCTGCGTCGGACAGGTCGACACCGCCGATCTCGATGCGTTCGGGCGTCGCTGACAGTTGCGAGGGCGCGTGATCGATGCCGGCGATCCGCGCGCCGCGCGACTGCGCGGCCTCGGCAACGACCTTGCCGAGTGCGCCGAGCGCGCCGGTCACGATGATGACTTTTCCCTGCACGGTGCTTCTCCGTCCGTCGAAAACTGCGCCGACTATTGCGCGGTCCGAATTGGACTTGCAATGGCGGCGGCGTCAAGGCTGAATGGTCGCTGCAACCTTGGATGGCGGGAGGGGCCTGATATGTGCGAGAGTCTGCCGGCCGTGGACTTTCCCCAAGGCATCATCAAGCTTGAGCATCCGCTGCGCAGTTTCTTCGACGCGCTGCGCGGACAGGGGCCCGTTCGTATCGTGGCGATGGGTTCGTCTTCGACGGCAGGGCGAGAGGACGTTGTGCCTTACCCTTATCGTCTCGAAATGTATCTAAGGCGGCACTACGCAGAACAGTTACCGAACGTACGGATCGACGTATTGAACCGTGGCAAGGGTGGGGAGGAGGCGCCGCAAGAACTCAAGCGCTTCGAGGCCGACATCTTTCGCGATACCCCCTCGCTGGTGCTCTGGCAGGTCGGAACCAACGCTGTGTTTCACGACGACCAGTACAAGTTCAAGGATGTCGTCGACGCGATCACCGAAGGGGTGCAGCAATTGCTTCAGTCGCGCGAGCCTCCGATGGACGTCGTGCTGATTGATCCGCAATACGTGACCGCCATGCTTCGCGACGAAAAGGCCGAACTCTCGGAGAAGATCGTGCTGGCGATCCGCGAGATCGGAAAGGCCGCAAGGGTGAATCTGTTTCAGCGTTGGGCCTTGATGCGGCATTGGCATGTGCAGAACGGCGCGTCATTCGAGCAGTTGCTCGATCCAACCGATCGGCCCGACATGCTTCATCAGAGCGACTGGAGCACGCTCCAGGTTTCCAAAGCGTTGTGTCAGGCGATCACCGATGCGACCATGTCGGCCGGCTGGTTATCGGCCGGAGTGAAGCCCTGATCACGCCTGCAGATAACGCTCCTTCAGTGCGGTGCGCTCTGCCGTGCCGAGCTTGAGCCCGTCGCGCAAATAGGTTTCGAGATCGCCGTATTCGCTGCCGACCGCTTCGAAAGCGGCGGCCAAATACGAGGCCTCGACGCTGCCGATCGCGTCGAGAACATCAGTGGGGAGATCGGAAGCGTTCGACGGGGCGCGCCTGTAGTGGCGGTTGGTCAAGAGGTAGTCCTCGGCAATGACGTCGTCGGGCACGCCCAGCGCATGCAGGATCAGCGCGCTGGCGAAGCCGGTGCGGTCCTTGCCGGCGGTGCAGTGGATCACCAGCGGCGCACGGTCTTCCAGCAAATGGCCGAACAGCGCGCGAAAGCAGTGCGTGTTGTGGCGAACATAGTTCCGGTAGGACTCGCGCATGAGCTCGAGCGCCACAGGCGCGGTGAGCGTGCCCCGGGCAAGCTCCGCGCGCAGCGCGGCGACGACGGTCGGCTCGATCGGCAGCGAATGCACCGTGATCTCGTTCACGACGCAGATGCCGGCTGCGCGCTCCTCCAGGCCGCGGAAATCGAATGCGCTTCTGACGCCCAGCGCGCGGACGATCTCGACGTCGGCTGCGGTGAGCTGGCCGAGATGATTGGAGCGGAAGATGTGCCGCCAGCGCGTGATGCGGCCATCGGTGGTCGGATAGCCGCCGAGATCGCGAAAATTGCTGGCGCCTTGCAGGGCGAGATGGCGGGCAGGGGAGTCTGACATCAGATCAGCTTGGGTTATGTTCCATTGGACGCATGACGGGCGTTCTCGAGGGCTACTAGCCCGTCCTATTCGTGAGAGTGCGGCTTTTGGGCCCGATTGATGCGGCCGCACATCTTGTCTGACGAGGCGCACAGGATTGCCTTCGGCTTTTCGCCGCCTGACGACCGGTACTTTGCAACGCGCTTGAGGGATGGGTTGGGCGAACGGGGGCGGACGCCCCGCCGGTCAAGGACCGAGCGGCAGCAGCGCGCCGGGCAAGCCGCAGATCAGGTCGGCTTCGGGACATGCCGCGGCAAACGCAAGGCGAATGCGGCTCGTGGTCTCGACGACACGGGCGGCGATTTTCAAGAGCCGAAGACGCAGCGTCGCGAACTCGGCAGCGGCCAATTCCCGGACTTTGGGAATGGCGTCGCGCACGGTCAGCATCAGCCAATAAGCGGCCGTATGGAGCACGAGACGGACCTGGTTGGCGAGCGCCGAACGGCAGCTGGTGCGGTCGGAGGCGAGCTGCGTCTTATGCAGCTTGATCAGATTCTCGGCTTGGCCGCGCGCGCAATACAGGCTGTCGTAGATCCACTCGGCCGAGCCGACATCGAGGCTGGTGACGACGAAACGGATGTCGAGGCCGAGCATCGTCGCCTCAATACGGGCGACGGTGCGCCGTTCGCGATCCCAGGACTTTGCCTTGTGGCGCGTCTCGGTATAGCCACGCAGAACCGGCAGGTTCTCGATGGCGCGTCGGGTGCGGATGTCGTCGGCGACCTCGTCGACTTTTCTGGCGAGAGGCTTGGTGCCGGACAGACCGAAGATGTAGTCGATGCCGTTGGTCTCGCACCACGCCATGGCCTCCGGCCGGGCATAGTGCCCGTCGCCACGGAACGTAATTCGCGTGTTGTGCCACCGCGTGCGGATATGCCGTACCGGGAGTGTCAGAAGTTTTGTGTAAGAGCGTCTCTGTGAGGGGTTTGCGGGGTCAGCGGACTGACCCCATGGGGTCAGTCCGCTGAGCCTGCAAAGCGCTCGCCGAACTGGATGGCAAACTGGCCCATTGCGGCCGTCCATGCAACCGGTCGTCGCCAATGGATGCCGGCATTTCTGATGGCGAGGTAAAGCAGCTTCATCGCCGCCTCGTCGTTGGGGAAGCTGCCGCGTGTTTTGATGATCTTGCGCAGCGAACGGTTCAGCGCCTCGACCGCGTTGGTGGTATAGATCATTTTGCGTATCTCCGGCGCGAAGGCGAAGAACGGAATGACGTGCTCCCACGCCCGGCGCCAGGCCGCCCCGATCGCGGGATAGCGCTTGCCCCACTCGGCTTCGAAGTCCTCGAGCCTGAGCAGAGCGGCGTCGGCATTCTCGGCATGATAGATCGCCTTGATCGAGGGAAGGATCGCCTTGCGATCCTTCCAGGACACGAAGGATAGGCTGTTGCGGATCAAATGCACGATGCAGGTCTGGACCATCGCCTTGGGAAAGACGCTGTTGATCGCCTCGGGAAAGCCCTTCAGACCGTCGACGACGGCGATCAGGATGTCGGCGACGCCGCGGTTCCTCAGATCGTTCATGACCTTGAGCCAGAATTTGGCGCCTTCGGTTTGCTCGATCCAAAGCCCGAGCACGTCTTTCTCGCCCGATGCAGTGATGCCCAGCACGACGTAGACTGCCTTGTTCTTGACCATCCCCTCATCGCGAATCTTGACCCTGAGCGCGTCGAAGAAGACCACCGGATAGATCGCTTCCAGCGGCCGGCTCTGCCATTCGCGGACCTCGTCGAGAATCGCGTCGGTGACCTTGCTGATCAGATCGGGGGACACCTCGGTGCCGTAGAGCTCGGCCAGATGGCCCTGGATCTCCCGTACCGTCATGCCCCGCCCGTAGAGACTGATGATCTTCTCGTCGAAGCCGTCGAAGCGGGTCTGGCCCTTCGCGACGATCACCGGTTCGAACGTGCCGGCGCGGTCGCGCGGCACCTCGATCTCGATCTCGCCGTCGTCCGTCAACAGCGCTTTGCTGCTTGTGCCGTTGCGGCTGTTGCCCGACCCGCGGCCCGCCGGGTCGCCCTTCTCATAGCCAAGGTGGTGGGTCAGCTCCGCACCCAGTGCGCGCTCCAGAAGCGCCTTCTTCAGTCGTCTGAAAAGCCCGTCTTCGCCGGCTAAGTCTTCTGGCTTGAGGCTGCCCCCGGCAAGAAGCTGGTCCAAAATCTCAGGTGAAAAATCCGTAGCCATGTGAGTCTCCTGTCAAAGGTAAACTCACAGAAACCATCTTACACCGAGTTACTGACACCCTCGCCGTACCAGGCGGCGCAGAAGGGCACGCACCTCGACGCCGCCCGGCGTCTTGCCGGGCCTCAGCACGACCGCCACGGGACGGCTCTTCTCCGTGTCGTAGACGTGGATCGGCAGGAAGCAGCGTTCGTCATAATGAGCGTTGAACAGCGAGAGCTGCTGATGGCCGTGGACGACATCGCAGGTATCATCGATGTCGAGCGTGACGGATGCCGGCTCGCGCGGGTAGCTATCCATCCATGCGTCGACCAAAATGTAGGTCAGTCGGATCACGTCGCGCAGGCGCGGAGCATTCTCCAGCCGCGACAGCGTCGGTTGGGAACACAGATCGCGGCCCGTGTCCGGCAGCCGTCCGCAGGCCAGCTTGAATGCGGGATCGGACCGCAGATGATCGAGGTCGTCGGCGTCCTCGTAGCCGCAGCAGATCGCGAACATGCGCGCGCGGAACATATCGACAAGGCTGTGCACGACCCGCGTCGGATCGCGCCGATCCGGGAACACCCGGGCCAGATTGTCGGCCAAGCCGAGACGCCGCTCGGCCATCGCCAGAAGCATCACGCCCCCGTTCGAGGTCAGGCGACCGCCATCGAAGGCAGCTGTGACTTTCTTGGCGTGAACGGCTGGAAACGAGAAGGGCGGAATCGTATCGTCGGTCATGGCGGGCGTGGCGTTCGCGGTTGAAGGTGATGGGGTGGCTTCGCAACCGAATCCTACGCCGCATCAGCGCTTTACACCACGCTCGCCAGCCCTCAGGCGCACTCTTACGAATAAGACGGGCTAGAGGGGGCGATCATGGGCTGCCACAAGGCCATTCTTTTGGCGGTCACCATGCTGGCGGGCGGAATTTGCTGCGCGCCTTTCTTCAGATCGACGGCGAAGCCGTCACGCTCGCCAAGCGGTCGGCGGTTGCTGGCGTGCGCTATTCGGGGGCCGGTATCACGCTGACCATCGGGAAGACGGGGCTACAGTCAAGCACCTGAAGCGGCCGGTCATGGCCTGCGGAGTGACTTGAAACGGCATCGCTCGTGCAAGAATCAAAAAAGGCCGAAACTTCGTTGTTTCGACCCTTTTCAAACTGCCGCCGGGCGCTTGCGAGGGCGCGGCGGTAACAAACAGGCCGTGGGCATCAGCGATCCCATTTCGGCTTGGCTTCGTCGACCGCATCCTGGTGATACCAGCTGTCGCTGCAGATCGAGACGTTCGAGGGCAGCGCGGCGTGATCGGCGGGAAAGCGGGTCTCGCCATAACGGCGTCCCCCGAGGGCCGCACGGCCGCCGACAGGGAATTGGTAGATCTGCGCAGATCCGTGACTCAGACCATTGTTCATCATTGCGATTTCTCCTTGGTCGAAGCGCCATTGGCCCTCCATGGTGCGCCCGACTCGTTCGATTGTGGTTACTGAATGCCCATATCGGCCGCCCTTCCCGGATTGGAAAGTGCTGAAAAGGAAATCAGTTTCCGCCCAATTTGTGGGCAGGCAGCCTTCTGCACCCTCTAAGGCACGATCCTGCTGACCAACGCATGGGCCATTCCGAAGGTTGCGGGGCAGGGGTCAGATAGTTTGCGAAAATTGCCGGACGTTGATGCGCGTTTAGTCGGCAACCTGCGGGGCGACTCTGGCTGCTCCAGAATCGGGCGTTTCCGCGGGATTTTTGCGGTGCAGCTTTGCGTGAGGGGTGCGCGGCTATGACGCACAGGGTCGTGGATGAGTCGTCACTGGCGCGGAGAGCGGGTCCCGCGGTGGAAAACCGCCCGTACCTGCGGCTTCTTGGCACGTAAAATGCTCGGGAAGCACCGGCCGATGATGGCCGGGTACAAAACGTGCGGGGGCCTCCAGGCCCCCAACCTTTCGCATCATCTACAGAGAGGCTCAATGACCAAGTACAAGCTCGAGTACATCTGGCTCGACGGATATACGCCGACTCCGAATTTGCGCGGCAAAACTCAGATCAAGGAATTCGCGTCGTTCCCGACGCTCGAGCAGCTTCCGCTCTGGGGCTTCGATGGCTCCTCCACCCAGCAGGCCGAAGGCCACAGCTCCGATTGCGTGCTGAAGCCGGTCGCCGTGTTTCCGGACGCCGCGCGCACCAACGGCGTGCTCGTGATGTGCGAAGTCATGATGCCCGACGGCAAGACCCCGCATCCGTCCAACAAGCGCGCCACCATCCTGGACGACGCCGGCGCCTGGTTCGGCTTCGAGCAGGAGTACTTCTTCTACAAGGACGGCCGTCCGCTCGGCTTCCCGGCCTCGGGTTATCCGGCGCCGCAGGGCCCGTACTACACCGGCGTCGGCTACTCCAACGTCGGCGACGTCGCCCGCAAGATCGTCGAAGAGCATCTCGACCTCTGCCTTGCTGCTGGCATCAACCACGAAGGCATCAACGCGGAAGTCGCCAAGGGCCAGTGGGAATTCCAGATCTTCGGCAAGGGCTCCAAGAAGGCCGCCGACGAAATGTGGATGGCCCGCTACCTGATGCTGCGCCTCACCGAGAAGTACGGCATCGACATCGAGTTCCACTGCAAGCCGCTCGGCGACACCGACTGGAACGGCTCCGGCATGCACGCCAACTTCTCGACCGAGTACATGCGCACGGTCGGCGGCAAGGAGTATTTCGAAGCCCTGATGGCCGCCTTCGACAAGAACCTGATGGACCACATCGCCGTCTACGGCCCGGACAACGACAAGCGTCTGACCGGCAAGCACGAGACCGCGCCGTGGAACAAGTTCAGCTACGGCGTTGCCGACCGCGGCGCGTCGATCCGCGTTCCGCACTCCTTCGTCAACAACGGCTACAAGGGCTATCTGGAAGATCGCCGTCCGAACTCGCAAGGCGACCCCTACCAGATCGCTTCGCAGATCCTGAAGACGATCGCGTCCGTGCCGACCGACAAGAAGGCCGCGGCCTAAGATCCTCCCGGCCCGGGCTGGGGGGCTGGCCCGGGTTGGTCTCAATCCGCCGGAGCTGCAAGGCTCCGGCGGATTTTTGCGTTTGAATGACGGCCGTTTCCGTGTCTGCCGACCTCCGCTTTGCGAAACTTGTCCATTGCCGCCGAAAGCGGGATAGAGTGGCCCAGGATGCGCGCAGGGCCGGGGACACGGCTGGTGTTTGAAGGCTTCTACAAGGTGAGATTTCAGCTCGGCGATACCGTCGGCCGGAGCGTGATGCATGCCGGCGACGGCAAGATGCTCGGCGGCAATTCGGCCTTCGCGCATATCGGCACCTACGTGAAGACCGGCGAGGGCGTGGACGTCGTGATCAGCACCGTCCGCCATAACCCGGATCCGAGCTACCGCGCCATGGCGGGCACGGACGATGCGACCTTGATCGCGAAGGGCTGGGCGGACGGCGATCTCTATCGCTTCAAGGGCGAGCTGAAGGAGCTGCCCGGCGTGCCGTTCCAGTCGGTGATGACGCCGATCACGGATGACGAAGTGCCGATCGCCGGCGGCGTCGGCGAGGCCGGCATCGCCAACGGTCTCTACTCGATCCATCTGCGGATGCTCGACGGTCTCGACGGCGGCCTCACCGGCGTGATGCTGCTCAATCAGGGCCGCATCCTCGGCGGCGACGCGTCGTTCCATTATCTCGGCAGCTACACCGCCGCGAAGGGCCGCTGGAAGGGCCAGATTCTCAACCAGGAGCACACGCCGGCCAAGGACGATCCGATCTTCGGCGGCCACGAGGTCGGCATCGGCTTCTCCGGCAGCTACGATGCGGAGCAGGCGGTGCTCGAGGCGACAGCGCTTGCCGGCAAGCGCAGCCTGCGCCTGACCGCCGCGCTCAAGCTGATGCATCGCGCCTGATCGCGCCAGGAACTGCTCATGGAAAACGTTCGTCTGCTCTCGACGCTTGGCCTGATGGGCGCGATGCGCAGCCTGTCCTCGGCCTTCGAGACTGCAACCGGCATCCATGTCGAGGCCGATTTCGCACCGACCCTGGCGCTGCTCAAGCGGTTGCGCGAGGGCGCGGCCGCAGACCTCGTCATCCTCACCCGCGAGGGGCTCGACGAGATGATCGGCGAGGGGCGCGTGATTGCCGGCAGTGCGGCCGATCTGGCACGGTCCTTCGTCGGCATCGCCGTGCGGGCCGGGCAGGCAGCGAAGCGGCGCTGCGCACAACCCTGCTCGCAGCGCGGTCCGTCGCCTATTCGCGGCTCGGGGCGAGCGGCGTGTACTTCGCCAAGCTGATCGTGCGGATGGGGATCGCGGCCGAGATCAACGCCAGGGCCACCATCGTCGAGCAGGGATTCACGGCGGAGCGGCTCGTGACCGGCGAGGCGGACCTCGCCGTGCAGCAGATCAGCGAGCTGAAGCAGGTTGGCGGCATCGAGGTCGTCGGCCCGATCCCGCACGATTTGCAGACGCCGGCCGTGTTCTCCGCCGGCCGCATGACGAACGCGAAACATGCCGACGCTGCCGACCGGCTGCTGCGCTATCTGGCATCGCCTGATGTCGTGCCCGTGCTGCGCCAATCAGGACTCGAGCCTTGAATTTGCCGGGACGGGGACGCAACGTGATGACCATGCGGACTTACCTCCTTGCCATGCTGTTCGCGCTCGCCGTGCCCCTGACGGCGCAGGCGCAATCGGCCGACCTCGTTCTGTGCGACCGGGTCGCCGCCGATCCCAGCGATCCCGACAAGCCGGCCGACGTGAAGGGCGTGGCGGAGATTGCGGCCTCCGACATTGCAACCGCGGTCAGGTTCTGCAAGCAGGCCGCGCCATCCTCGCGGCGCGCAATGTTCGCGCTCGGCCGCGCCTATTCGGCGAACCGGCAGACGGCGGAGGCGATCGCGGCCTGGCGCAAGGCCGCCGACAAGGGATCGAGCGCGGCCATGGTCGAACTCGGCGTGGCCTATGCCACCGGCGCGGGCGTTGCCAAGGACGAGGCGCAGGCGCGAAAGCTGTTCGAGAAGGCGGCGCAGGCCGGCAACCCCCGTGGCGTCAGCAATCTCGCCGCGCTCGGCGGCGCAGGTGGCGCCGCGCCAGCCGATCCCGCGCAGGCGCGCGCGCTGCTCGGCAAGGCTGCCGAGACCAACGCGGAAGCGCAGTACCAGCTCGGCCTGATGCTCTCCGAAGGCACGGGTGGTGCGAAGGACGACGTCGCGGCGCGTGCGCTGTTCGAGAAGGCGGCGGCACAAAACCATCCCGGCGCATTGGAGCGGATGGGCGCCTTCGCGCAGGAAGGCCGCGGCGGTCCCAAGGACAAGGACGTCGCGAAGGCCTATTACGAGCGCGCCGCGGCGCTCGGCGACGAGGACGCCAAGAAGGCGCTGGAGCGCATTCGCTGTCCCTATGCGATCAAGGACAAGCAGGGCAAGCTCGTCACCACGTTGTGCTTCTGAGCAGAGCCGGGACCTGACGGAACCCGGTTCGCGCGTACGTCGTTGACGTCCGGACAAAACGGAGCGCGATCATGATCCGCAAACTGGCATCGGGCGAATACCGCCTCTATTCACGCAAGGTGAATCCGAAGACCGGCAAGCGTCGCAACCTCGGTACGTTCAAGAGCCGTGCAGCCGCCGAGAAGCACGAGCGCGAGGTGCAGTACTTCAAGCGCCATTGACGCGTGAAGGGCCTTTTCCGCGCGCCGGACGCAAAAAGTCGCAAAACAACCCCATGCACAGTAGCCAAGCCACTGAAATCACAGGGCTGCTGATTTTGCGAAATCGATTTGACCCGTCGCGCAAAACAGGGGCATACTGGCACCGTGGCGGGCGAGCGTTCCGGGATCGGCCCTGCGCGGAAAAGCCGGTGGCTTCAATGCGGCGACGATGCTAGGTAGCCCGCATTCCTTTTTCCATTTTGCGGGTTCAGGCGTTGCTGGACGGGCTCTACAAGGTTGAATACGGCGTGAACGATGCGTTCGGCTGCAGCATCATGTGCCTGCATGACGGCAAGATGCTGGGCGGCAATTCGGGCTTTGCGCATCTTGGCACCTATGTCGAGCGCGACGGTGAGATCATCGCCGAGGTCATCACCGAGCGGCATAACCACGATCCAAACTACAAGCCGCTGCTCGGAGCCGATGTCGCCTCGATCGGGGCGCGCGGCCGGCTCTACGGCAACCAGATCCGTCTCGAGGGCGGCGCGAATACCATGCCGAGCGCCAGATTCTGGGCCAATCTCACGCGGCTTGATGATGGGGCGCTGCCGGCGAGCGGCACGATTGGGCCGGGCGGCATCGTCAACGGACTCTATGGGATGAGCCTGCGCGCGCTCGACGGGGTCGATGCCGGACTGTCCGGCGTGATGCTCCTGATCGATGGCCGCATCCTCGGCGGCGATGCGTTCTTCTACTATCTCGGCTCCTATTCCTCGGCGGACGGCCGCTGGAAGGGCGAGATGCTGAACCAGGAGCACACGCCGGCGAAAGGGGAGAACCCTGTGTTCGGCGGCTACGAGGTCGGTATCGGCTTCTCCGGGACTTGCACGGAAGACAGCGGCGAACTCGAAGGCATCGCGCTCGCCGGCAAGCGCAGCCTGCGCCTCGCAGCCTCGCTCAAGCTGATGCGAAGAGCGTAATCCCGCCGCCCGCTCAATGGTAGGGAACGAACCTCGCGCCCTCGGCGAGAAACTTCACCGCTGCCTTCATTGCATCGAGAAACATCGACCGCATCGCATCTGACCTCGTCTTGGTTTGAGCGAGCAAATATCGTGCCGGCTCGGGCAGCTGCCATGCCGGCCGCTTCGCACACGGTGCTATGGCTATAGGGTCGATATTGTCAGCTGCTGGGCGGCGAAGCTGACGCTTTTGAAGAACTCGTCGACGAGCCGCGGAGCTCGAAATCGGTACAATCGGGCGAGCACGAGCTGCTGCGGTCGGTCCACATCGGCAAGGGGCCGGGACGTTAGCGTCCCATGGCCATAGACATTGTAGGGTGGCACAAAGTTCAGCAGCGCGTAGCCGAATCCGTTCGCTACGAGACTGCGGACCATCTCGAAGGAGTCGACGCGGTACGCCACGGTTGGACTGAGGCCGCGGTTTGCGAACAGCGACAGGATGTAGTCGCGCGTCCGCGGCTGATCGAGCAGCACCATGGGCAGTGCGACCAGGTCGGAGAGGCTGCAACTCTGACTGGAGGCCAGGGGATGTGCACTCGGCAGGACCACCTGGATCGGCATTGATCGCAGCGGTGAGGCGTGAAGCGTCGTCGGAATATCGTAGTCGTAGACAATGATCAGGTCGAAGCTTCCGTTGTGCAGACCGTCGAGCAGCGCTTCGTGCTTGTCCGCGCGCCAGCGCATTTCGATGTCGGGATGCTTCTCCGAGCCATGCGGGATTTTGGGTGACGAGGCGATCAGGCGGCGTGGTTTTCCGGCACTTGGATGACCTCGATGCCGTTTTCGAATCTGACACCTGCGCTGACCTTCGGCAACTGATTTGTGCCTTTCAGCCGCCGCCAGGTCTTTGATGCGGCGCAGAGCAGCTTGAACACCATCAACTTGGCAGTCGTTGACGATAACGAACCTTTCGTGCGCACCGTTCTGTGCCGGACCGTCGCGAACACGCTTTCGATGGGATTCGTCGTCCGCAAGTGGTCCCAATGCTCGGCGGGGAATTCGTAGAACGCAAGCATTGCGTCGCGATCTTTCGTCAGGCACTCGACCGCCTTGTCGTACTTCGCTCCGTATTTCTCGGCAAAGACATCGATCGCCACTTCGGCCGAAGCTCGGTTGGACGCCAAATAGACCTCGCGCAGATCCTTCTTCATGCTGGCCTGTACCGACACTGCGACTTTGTTCAAGATATTCGCGGTTTTGTGCACCCAGCACCGCTGATGTCGCGTGGCGGGAAAGACCTCGTCGAGCGCCTTCCAGAAGCCGAGCGCGCCGTCACCGACGGCGATTTCCGGGGCGATCTTCAGCCCTCGGGTTTTCGCCTCGACGAGCAGTTCGTGCCAGCTCTGCGTGCTCTCGCGCACGCCGACCTGGAAGCCGATGAGTTCCTTCTTGCCTTCCGGCGTCGCGCCGATCAGCACCAGCATGCATTCGCTGTGGTCTTCCATGCGAGCCTGCAGGAAGACGCCGTCCGCCCACACGTATACGTACCGGCGCGCCGACAGATCGCGCTTCTGCCAACGCTCGTACTCGAGCTGCCACTCCGTCGTCAGTCTGGAAACCACCGCCGGAGAAAGATTCGGCGCATCCTTGCCCAAGAGCGCCGCCAGCGCCTCCTGGAAGTCGCCCGTCGAGATGCCTCGCAGGTACAGAACCGGCAAAAGTGCATCCAAGCTCTTCGTGCGCCGTGCCCACAACGGCAGGATCGCCGAGGTGAAGCGGATCCGCTCGCCATCGCTGGTCACCGCGCGATCGCGAATCTTTACCCGGGCGACTTCGACGGCGCCGATCCCCGTCTGGATCGTCCGCACTGGACCATGGCCGTGTCGCACGAGGCGGTCGCGGCCATCGGGAAGCTTCAAGCCCTTCATCGCGGCGAGAAACGCCTCGGCTTCCATCTCGACAGCCTGCGCAAGCAGCTGCCGAGCTCCAGATCGCAAAATATTCGTCAGTGGATCGTCGATCTCATCGGGCTGACGCAGTGGGACAATGTTGCTATGCTCGTTCATGGCGTATCGCTCTCCTTGAGGGTCTGGCAGGCTCGACACCCGCCTCGATACGCCGCCTATCTCATTCCGTCATCACCCAGTTTCCCGCATAGCTCTGCTTCTCCTGGAGGTCGCGCAACACCAGCGGGATCAGATAGGGGGTGATCGTCGCAAGGCATCCGACGTTGATGCGGCCGGCGGCTCGAAACGGTCCTCGTTGCGCAACGGCCTCGATTTCGCGGGCGTGGAGGAGAATGTTCCGAGCGTGGGCGGCGAGATCCTGTCCGGCCGAGGTCAGCACAAGACCGCGCGCGTGACGGCGGATGAACAATTGAGTCTGCAGAAATTCCTCAATCTGGGCGATCGCAGTCGAAATGGAGGCAGACGATACGTTCAGCGTTTCCGAGGCGCGCAAGACGCTCTCGTGGTTCGCAGTAGCGAGAAAATACGTGAGTTGTCGCAGCGAAAGCTTAGCCCGTCCTATTCGTGAGAGTGCGGCTTTTGGGCCCGATTGATGCGGCCGCACATCTTGTCTGACGAGGCGCACAGGATTGCCTTCGGCTTTTCGCCGCCTGACGACCGGTACTTTGCAACGCGCTTGAGGGATGGGTTGGGCGAACGGGGGCGGACGCCCCGCCGGTCAAGGACCGAGCGGCAGCAGCGCGCCGGGCAAGCCGCAGATCAGGTCGGCTTCGGGACATGCCGCGGCAAACGCAAGGCGAATGCGGCTCGTGGTCTCGACGACACGGGCGGCGATTTTCAAGAGCCGAAGACGCAGCGTCGCGAACTCGGCAGCGGCCAATTCCCGGGCTTTGGGAATGGCGTCGCGCACGGTCAGCATCAGCCAATAAGCGGCCGTATGGAGCACGAGACGGACCTGGTTGGCGAGCGCCGAACGGCAGCTGGTGCGATCGGAGGCGAGCTGCGTCTTATGCAGCTTGATCAGATTCTCGGCTTGGCCGCGCGCGCAATACAGGCTGTCGTAGATCCACTCGGCCGAGCCGACATCGAGGCTGGTGACGACGAAGCGGATGTCGAGGCCGAGCATCGTCGCCTCAATACGGGCGACAGTGCGCCGTTCGCGATCCCAGGACTTTGCCTTGTGGCGCGTCTCGGTATAGCCACGCAGAACCGGCAGGTTCTCGATGGCGCGTCGCGTGCGGATGTCGTCGGCGACCTCGTCGACTTTTCTGGCGAGAGGCTTGGTGCCGGACAGACCGAAGATGTAGTCGATGCCGTTGGTCTCGCACCACGCCATTGCCTCCGGCCGGGCATAGTGCCCGTCGCCACGGAACGTAATTTGCGTGTTGTGCCATCGCGTCCGGATATGCCGTACCAGGCGGCGCAGATGGGCACGCACCTCGACGCCGCCCGGCGTCTTGCCGGGCCGCAGCACGACGGCCACGGGCCGGCTCTTCTCCGTGTCGTAGACGTGGATCGGCAGGAAGCAGCGTTCGTCATAATGAGCGTTGAACAGCGAGAGCTGCTGATGGCCGTGGACGACGTCGCAGGTATCATCGATGTCGAGCGTGACGGATGCCGGCTCGCGCGGGTAGCTATCCATCCATGCGTCGACCAAAGTGTAGGTCAGCCGGATCACGTCGCGCAGGCGCGGAGCATTCTCCAGCCGCGACAGCGTCGGCTGGGAACACAAATCCCGGCCCGTGTCCGGTAGGCGACCGCAGGCCAGTTTGAATGCCGGATCGGACCTCAGATGATCGAGGTCGTCGGCGTCCTCGTAGCCGCAGCAGATCGCGAACATGCGAGCGCGGAACATATCGACCAGGCTGTGCACGACCCGCGTCGGATCGCGCCGATCCGGGAACACCCGGGCCAGATTGTTGGCCAAGCCGAGACGCCGCTCGGCCATCGCCAGAAGCATCACGCCCCCGTTCGAGGTTAGGCGCCCACCATCGAAGGCAGCTGTGACTTTCTTGGCGTGAACGGCTGGAAACGAGAAGGGCGGAATCGTATCGTCGGTCATGGCGGGCGTGGCGTTCGCGGTTGGAGGTGATGGGGTTGGCTTCGCAACCGAATCCTACGCCGCATCAGCGCTTTACCCCTCAGGCGCACTCTTACGAATAAGACGGGTTAAGTTGAAGAAAGATTGAGTGACTCCCGATCATTTCTGTGCCGAAACGTGGAGTCGCGGTCGTGCCGCGTCCAAAGAAACCGGCGCGAGCGGCCTATTAGACGCGGTAGGTGCTCAGCCTCCGAAACGAGACTATCAAGCATGAAGAGATCGAGCGCGAGGCAGAGGTTTTATTTGTGTTGAATTCTTGCTTCTCGATAGTGGTCTGAAATCGTATCATCGGTCATGGCGGGCGTGGCGTTCGCGGTTGAAGGTGATGGGGTGGCTTCGCAACCGAATCCTACGCCGCATCAGCGCTTTACACCACGCTCGCCAGCCTCTCAGGCGCCCTCTCGCGAATAAGACGGGTTAGGAACGGCCTCGCCGACCTCGATCTGGTCCCTGTATTTTTCGCTCGCCAAACCGGTTCACCTCGCAAAGGTCCATTTTCAGGCAGTGTCTGCTCGGATCATGAGCGCTGTCGCTGATCTATTGAGCAGTTCAAGATTTCCAAACTCGTCTTGCATGTAACTATTATTGGCAGAACCAGAGCCGCACACAATACTCGAATGAGACTAATTCCAACGACCCGCGCGAGCGGAACGAGGGCAGCGATGGTTGCGCAAAAGCAGTTTCTGACGACCGCCTATGGTGGCTACCTCAAGCAGGAGATTCCCGGAGAGAACGTGGAACTCACGCACGTGGAGAAGGGGTCGCCGGCCGGCGAGCTGCTACGCCGCTACTGGCAGCCGATCGCGTTGACGTCCGAGCTCACCGACGTGCCGCTTGGCTTTCGCATGTTTGGCGAAGACCTCGTGGTGTTCCGCACCACCCAGGGCGAGTACGGCATTCTCGACCGGCATTGCAGCCATCGCGGCACGTCGCTGGAGTTCGGCCTGCCGACGGAGAATGGATTGCGGTGCTGCTATCACGGCTGGCTGTTCGGTGTGAACGGGCAGGTGCTGGAAACGCCCGGCGATCCCCCCGGTAGCGCGCTCAAGGACCGGCTGTTCCACGGCGCCTATCCCTGCAAGGAATACAAGGGGCTGATCTTCGGCTACTTCGGGCCGCCCGACAGCATTCCGGAATTTCCGATCTTCGACAGCTACGACTACCCGGGCGACGGACTGGTGCCGTACTGCATCACCTATCCCTGCAACTGGCTGCAGGTGCAGGAAAACGTCATGGACCCGGCGCACGCCGTATTCCTGCACACCCGCGTCACCTTCTCGCACTTCTCCGACACGTGGGGTGAATTGCCGGTGATGGACTTCGTGGAGACGCCGACCGGCATGATCTACGTCACGACGCGGCGCTGGAAGGACAAGGTCTGGGTCCGCTCCAACGACATCATCATGCCGAACCTCGCGCAGGTCGGCCACATCTGGGAAGACGGCCAGGACGCCAAGCAGTTCGGCCGCGTCGGCATCACCCGCTGGACCACGCCGATCGACAACAGGACCTGCAAGGTGATCGGGTGGCGGCACTTCCATCCCGAGGTCAATCCGAGGGGGATCGGCAAGGAAGAGGATTGCGGCCTGGAGAAGGTGGACTTCTACGGCCAGGGCGCCGGTGGTTCGTTCGAGGAGCGGCAGCGCCTGCCCGGTGACTACGACGCGATCGTCACGCAGCGTCCCATCGCGCTGCATGGGCTCGAGCATCTCACTTACTGCGACAAGGGCGTGGTGATGCTGCGCAAGCTGCTGCGCCGCGACATCCGCAAGGTCGCCGCCGGCGAAGAGCCGCCGCGCTCGACGCTCCGCTCCGGCGGCGCGATCCCCACCTATTGCCATGACACTGTCCTTGCAATCCCGCCGATCGCGGGTGTCGACGATCTCGAGCTGCAGGAGGAGGTCGGGCGCCGCGTCACCGAGATCGTGATCTCGGGCGACCATCACGCCGCCGACGACCGGCACGACATCGTCCGCAAGCTTCTGAGCGAATACGAAAGCAGCGTCGCATCGCAGGCCGCGGCCTGAGCCTTGAACGAAGAGGGTATGAACGTGTCGAGCAAAAGTCCCATTCATCCCGGCGCGGTGGCCTGGACCGGCGAGAATCCCGGAATCTATCTGAAGGACACCCAGGACGGTCCGTGGACCGGGCTGATGTGCTTCTTCCGCATCTTCTACTCCGCGCACGGCATGGGCAGCGGCATCGTGGTCCTGGACAAACCCGATCTTGCGAAAGGCCGTCCCGATGCCGACAATTTCTGCATCAGCGACAACGAGCCGCTCGCCAGATATCTGGTTGCGGAGTTCTTCTCGAAATTCGCCTCATTCCGAGTGTCGCCCGGCATAGGCGCGCTGACATACCTGCCGATGATCGAGTGCCGCCGCGAAGGCAGCACACTGTCGAGCTATTCGGAAATCGTGCGAGCCGCCGACCTCGAGGTGGTCGCGACCTGGTCGAAGCTCGGCGCACCCTATGCAGTGGACATGCCCGCTGAAAACGGCCCGACCAAGCTCCACCAGATGTACAGCCTGTTCCTCGACGCCGGCGAAGGCTCGGTGACCATCAACGGTCGTCCACTGGCCGGCAAGGTGGTGCAGCGGGATTTCGCAGGAACTCGCAAGAGCACTGCGTTCCTGGCGTTCTCGGAATCCTGGATGCAAGTTTAACACGCGGAGGAGGGACGATGTCCGACGCCTTGCAGTTTCTCATTAGTGGACTGGTGGTGGGCAGCATCTACGGGCTGATCGGCGTCGGTTTCACCTGCATCTACAACGTCACCGGAATCGTCAACTTCGCGCAGGGCGATTTCGCGATGGTGGGGGCGATGAGCGCGATTGCGCTGAACGCAGCCGGCGCGCCGCTGTGGCTCGCCATCCTGCTTGCTATCTTGATTACCAGCGCCGTGGCGGTCCTGATCGAACGCACTGCCATCCAGCCGGTCCGCGGCGACGTCATGCGCGGCATCATCGTTACCATCGGGGTCGGAGTGGTGCTGCAAGGTCTCGCCGCGATCGTCTGGGGTACCGATGCGCAGCCGATGCCGGCGTTCTCGGGCGAGAAGTTGATCCACCTTCTCGGCGCGACCGTGATGCCGCAGTCGCTATGGGTGATCGGGGTCGGCATACTGGCGATGGGAGGTCTCGACCTGCTGTTTCGTCGCACCTATCTCGGCCAGATGTTTCGGGCCTGCGCGATGAATCCGTTCGCAGCGCGGCTGGTCGGCATGAAGGTCGAGACGATGAGCCTGGTTGGCTTCGTCATGTCGGGCGCGCTGGGTGCGATCGCCGGCATCGTCGTCGCGCCCATCGCGCTGACGCAATACGACAGCGGCCTGCAACTGGGAATCAAGGGCTTCGTGGCCTGCATCGTCGGCGGCTTCGGCGGCCCGGTCGGCGCCGCCGTGGGCGGCCTGGTGCTCGGTGTGCTGGAGGCGTTCTCCGCAGGCTACGTGTCCTCTGGATACAAGAACGCGATCGCCTTCGCGCTTCTGCTCGGCTTCCTGCTGTTCCGTCCCGGCGGGCTGCTCGGCGACTACGATCGGGTGCGCGCATGATGCGGTGGCGCGTCCTCGCCCTGGCTGGCGCCCTCCTGGCTTGCTCCGCGACGGGCAACGGCTACGTCATCAGCCTGCTGGTGGTGATCGGGCTGCAGGCGCTGCCCGCGATCGGTCTCGCGCTGATCGCCGGCTTCACCGGTCAGATCTCGCTCGGTCACGCCGCCTTCTACGGTCTCGGAGCCTATGGCGCTGCGCTCATCGGCCGATGGCTCGGTGTTCCCGGTTGGATCGATATTGCGCTGTCGACTGCGATGGTGGCGCTGGTGGCCTGGGCGATCGGATGGCTCGTGTTTCGTCTCAAGGGCCACTACCTTGCGATGGCGACGCTGGCGTTCGGCATCATCGTGCAGATTTGCTTCACCGAAATGCATGGTGTCACCGGCGGTCAGGACGGGCTGACGGGCATTCCGCCGCTGAGCCTGTTCGGACTCTCCTTGCGCAGCGATATCGCCATGCTCGCGGTGGTCTGGCTGACGGCGATCGCGGCGATCCTGGCCGGACAAAATCTCGTGACCTCGCCGACCGGTCTCGCCATGCGGGCGATCGCCGAAAACGAAGCCACGGCCCGGTCGGTCGGCAACGATGTCCAGTCGATCAAGCGGCTGATCATGATGGTAAGCGGCGTGTTCTGCGCGCTCGGCGGCGGGCTCTACGCGCACTACATCGGCTATCTCAGTCCCGGCCCGTTCGACGTCGGTTTCTCCATCAAGCTGTTGCTGATGGTGGCGATCGGTGGTTTCGCCGACGTCTGGGGCGTGGTGCTCGGCGTCGTCTTCATCACCTTGATCGGCGAGGTGCTGAAGCCGCTTGGTGCCTATGACATCGTGGCTTACGGGGCGCTGCTGGTCGTCAGCGTGATCTACTGCCCGAATGGACTGTTGCGCGGCATCGCCGCGCTCGCCGCGCGTGCCCGGCGGATGGCAACCGCGGGGAGCATGCAATGACGGCTCCGCTACTCTCGGTCAGGTCCGCGTCGGTGAGTTTCGGCGCCTTTCGCGCGCTCACCGATGTCAGCTTCGACGTCGATGCCGGCGAACTGGTCGCGCTGATCGGCCCGAACGGCGCCGGCAAGACCACGCTGCTCAACGTCCTCTCCGGAGAGATCGCTCCGCAGACCGGTTCGGTGCAATTCGACGGCGAGACCATCACGGGCGAGGCGCCGCACGACATCGTCGCGCGCGGATTGGCGCGGACGTTCCAGGCAGCCGAGCCGTTCCAGAATCTGTCGGTGCGCGAGAACGTGATGGTCGGCGGCGTCGCGCGGCATCGCATGGGTCTGTTGTCCTCGATGATCGGTCGCGGGACGGCGGTGCTCGACCACGGGCGGCTGCGGCGGGAGGGCGACGAACATCTCGCGGCGGTCGGATTGGCAGACCTCGCCGATCAACCCGCGTCGATACTGACCGCCGGCCAGCGGCGGCTCCTCAGCATCGCGCGCGTGCTGGCCTCGGGAGCGCGCATGCTCGTGCTCGACGAACCCGGGGCCGGACTGAACGATCGCGAAAAGCGCGCACTCGGCGACATCATCCTGTCACTCTCGCGCGCAGGCAAGACCATCCTGTTCATCGACCACGACATGCCGCTGGTGAGCCGGCTGGCACGCCGGATCCTGGTGCTCGACCAGGGCTGCATCATCGCGGACGGCGAGCCGGCGGACGTGCGGCGAAATCCCCGCGTGCTCGATGCCTATCTCGGGCGCCGCGACGTCGCCCAGGAGGCGCCGAAGGTGATCCGGGCCGTCACATCACCGCTGCTGGAGATCGGCAGTCTCGGCGTCAACTATGGCGGGCTTCTGGCGCTGGATCGCGTCTCGCTCGGGGTGGGCCGCGGAGAAATCGTTGCGCTGGTCGGCGCCAATGGCGCAGGAAAGAGCAGCTTGCTGCGGGCGATCGCGGGGGTGGAGCCCTGCAGCGCAGAGAAACTGACGTTCGATCAGAGCGACTTGCGCGGCACGACGGCGGATCGGCGCGTGGCGAGCGGCATCAGCCTGGTGCCGGAGGGGCGTGCGTTGTTTCGCTCGCTCACGGTGCTGCAAAACCTCGCGGCTGGGCGCTACGCGTTGCGGCGGGCGCGGGGCTTCCATCACGTCATCTGGCGCAACTCGGCCGAGCGAAGCGCTTTCGATCAGCGCCTCGAAACCGTGTATCAGCTCTTCCCGGTGTTGCGGGAACGCGCGGACCAACTCGCGGGCACGCTCAGTGGCGGGCAGCAGCAGATGGTGGCGATCGGTCTCGCCCTGATGGGCGAGCCGAAATTGCTGATGCTGGACGAGCCGTCGCTTGGCCTGGCGCCGCAAGTCCTCACCGAAATTCTGCGCTGCGTCGAACGGTTGCGCGACCAGGGGCTGACGATTCTGCTGGTAGAGCAGAACGTGTCCGCCGCCTTGTCGATCGCCGACCGCGGCTATGTGCTCGCAGGCGGGCGGGTCATCGCGGAGGGCGCGGGTCGGACGCTGCTTCAGGACCGCGGCCTCACCGAGGCTTATCTCGGGTCGGGCGAGGTCGAGGCGGACGGCGCCGGGCCGGGCCGTAACGTCGTCGCCATCAACGGAGGCTGAATTGTCCAATCCTTCCTCCACAATGATGGAACGCCGGGTCGAGACCGGCCTTCACGCTGCCGATCGCGCGGCGCTGGCGCGGATGCATGCGGTGCGGCCGGTCTGGCGAGGCGTCGCGGCGGCGCGGGACGTCATGGCGCTTCCGGACCGCACCATCCTCCATGCCGGCCCTCCGGTCCGGCTCGATGCGATCGCTGCGCCAATCGTCAACAGCGCCGTGATGGCGATCCTGTTCGAGCGCTGGGCGGCGGACGAGGGGGCGGCCCGGGCGATGCTGATGCGGGGGGAGGTGCGGCTGGCGCCCGCCCAGGATTTCGACGCGATGGTGCCGCTCGCCGCGGTGCTCTCGCCCGGCATGGCCGTGCAGATCGTGGCCGATGCCGCCGACGCGACCAACGTCTCGTTCAGTCCCCTGAACGGTGGAATGACGCTGGCACAACGGCTGGGTTTGTGCAGCCGCGAAGTGCTGACGCATCTGCGGTGGATGAACGGAAATCTTGCCGCGACCCTCGAGATCATCGCCGACCGCGACATCCCGCTGATCGAGATTGCCGACCGCGCGTTGATGGAGGGCGACGATTGCCATTCGCGCACGTCGGCGGCGACGCGTCGTCTGATCGAAGAGCTTGCACCGCGGCTCGGCGGCGACACGCCGGAGCGCCGCTTTCTCGACCGTGCCTCGGCCTTCTTCCTCAATCTCTGGATGGCGGCAATGAAGTGCATTGCCAAGGCAGGAGCAGGAGAGGGTAGCAGCATCGTCACTGCGCTCGGCGGCAACGGGGTCGATTGCGGCGTCAAGCTCGGCGGCAGCGGCCGGCGCTGGTTCGTCGCCGCGGCGGAACCGCCCGAAGGCAATCTGCTGCCGGGATTTCAGAGCGGCGATCGCCTCGGCGCGATCGGAGACAGCGCGCTGGTCGACGCCATGGGCTTCGGCGCGATGACCGCGCGGTCGCTCCCGGGAGACGGCGGCCCCGCGGCGGAAGCAGCCAAGCTGCTACCCGCGGCTCATCCCGGCTTCGCGCGAAGCGCGATCAGGGTCGGGACCGTCGCGCGGGCCCTCGTGTCCGGCGGCATGCCGCTCGAGGTGGTCCTCGGCATTCTCGATCGCAAGGGACACAACGGCCGCATCGGCGGCGGAATCTACCGGCCGCCCCGGGATCCGTTCGCCGCCGCGGTCGCTTCGATCGCACCCACGACTTTCCAAACCCAGGGGATCTGATGATGACGACCAAGGCCATGCTGGCTGCGCTGATACTCATGACGTCCGCCGTCGGCGCGCAGGCGGAAGACACGATCAAGATCGGCGGATTGCTCGAGACCTCCGGACCGCTGGCCTCGCTCGGTCAGCCCGGACTCGAGGGTGCGATGCTCGCAATCGAGCAGATCAACGCCAAGGGCGGCGTCGCCGGCAAGAAGCTCGAACTCGACAACGTCAACACCGAGGGCGACAACACCAAGACGGTGACCGCCGCCAAGCGGCTGGTCGAGCAGAGCGGCGTGGTCGCTCTCGTCGGGCCGATGAACAGCGGCTCGTCCTACGCGATCATCGACACCGTCCAGAATGCCGCAACGCCGATGATTTCGAACGGGGGCTCGCGTGGCATCGTCCTGCCCGCGCAGGACAAGAAATGGCTGTTCCTGTCGCCGCTCACCGACGTGCTGGTGCAGAGCGTCATGATGACGGACATGCAGAAGCGCGGCGCCAAAAAGATCGCGCTGCTGTATGCAGACTCGCCGTTCGGTACCAGCGGCCGCGACCAGCTCGTGAAGAATGCAGGCTCGTTCGGACTGACGCTCGTCGCCCAGGAATCCTACGCCAACGCCGACAAGGACATGACGCCGCAGCTCACCAAGATCCGCAGCGCGCAGCCGGATGCGGTGGTGATCTGGGCGACCGGGCCGGGCCAGGCGATCGCGGCGAAGAACTACCGTCAGCTCGGCCTGACCGCGCCGTTGTACATGTCCCACGCCGCCAACGACTTCAATTTCCTCCGGCTGGCCGGCGGCTCGGCCGACGACGTGCTGATCCCCTCGTCGAAGATCTACGTGATCGATTCCCTCAAGGACTCCGATCCACAGAAGGCCGCGCTGCGGCGCTTCGTGACCGACTACCAGAACAAGTACGGCAAGCCGCCCGCGACGTTCGCGGGGAATGCCTATGACGCCGTCAACATGATCGCTGCGGCGATCGGAAAGGCCGGCACCGATCGCGCCGGAATTCGGGACGCCATCGAGGGTCTGAAGGACTATGTCGGTGTGACCGCGGTGTATTCCTACGGCCCCGACGATCATTTCGGCGCAAAGGCCGACAGCGTCGTGATGCTGACCGTGAAGGACGGCAAGTTCACCCTGGCGCAGTGACCGCCGCTGGCCACAGGAGCAAGCCATGCCGACCCTTTTCCTCAGCTTTGCGGATGGCGACTGCGTGCGCATCGAGGCGAAGCCCAGTGAGACGGTTCTCGCTGCGGCGCGCCGCGCCGGTATCCCGCTGAGCTCGGACTGCGAGGTCGGCGATTGCCAGACCTGCCGCGCGACGTGTCTCGGCGGCGATCTCGGCTACGAAGACGGCACGTCTGTGTCGCTGTCGCAGGACGAGATCGACGCCGGCGAGATGCTGCCCTGCGTGGCCAGCGCCTGCACCGACGTGCGGATCAAGCTGCCCTATGAGCGCGGCAAGCTGATCCCGGCGAAGCCATTCGCGATGAAGCTCGAGAGCATCGAACGGCTGAGCGCCTCTGTGGTCCGAGTCGTTGCGCGAACCCTCGGACTTTCACCGATCCCGTTTCTGCCGGGCCAGTACGTCAATCTGCAGGTGCCGGGCACGACGTACTGGCGCTCCTATTCCATGGCCAATTCGCCCGGCGACGATCGTACTTTCGAGTTCCTCGTTCGCCTGCTCGATGACGGGGAGATGTCACGCTATCTGACAGAGCGCGCCGCGGCAGGCGACGTTGTTCAGTGCCGCGGCCCGCAGGGCGTTTTCTATCTGAGATCCGGCGAACGACCGGTGCTGATGGTGGCGGGCGGAACGGGCGTGGCGCCGATGATGTCCATGCTCCGGCAAATCACGGCGCCCGGCGAGGGCCGCGAGGTCACGCTTTGCTTCGGCGTGAATTCTGCCGATGATCTGTTCTTCGTGGAGGAGCTGAACGCGCTCGCCAGGGCAATTCCGCAACTGGACGTGCGGATAGCGGTCGCTCATGGGCCGAGCCCGACGGGTATCAGCCAGGGACTGGTCACCGACCTGATCGGGGGGCGATCTCTTTCAGGGCACGATGTCTATCTGTGCGGTCCGCCGGCAATGGCCGACAGCGCGCGCCGCATGGCGATCGGGCTGGGTGCAGCTCCCGACAACATCATCGCAGAAAGGTTCGTGGCGGCAGTGGCAGCGGCTTGAACCGGCAACGAGGCGAAAGCCAAACCGGCGTCCGGCTCCCCGCTCTTACAGGCCCGGAGTTACCCCGAAGCGGCCGAGGCCGGGTAGTTTGAGCGCCGGGCGCCGGATGTCGATGCCGAGCACGGCACCGAAGAAATTGATCTCCAGGCCTTCGACCCAGCCGATCGAGAAGCCAACGTATCCGGCAAGCGAAGCATAGATGCCTGTGCCGGACGCCGTTACGCCGAACCATTTACCGGTATACGGGAAGTCCTTGCCGATCGCGGTCGGCGGCAGGACCGCCCGAAGCTCAGGGACGGAGTCGAGTGCGGCCTGCACGAAGGTGTTCGAATTGGGCCCAGGCCAGACGCTGTAATCTCCATAGGATCGAAACTTGTAGTTTTCGATCACATCTCTGATTTTCGGGATCAGGGCCTCCGCGCGCTCTCCATCTACAGCCACAATGGTTTCCGGCGCGGCGCCAAACCACCGCCCGTCCGGAGCGAAGCCGTTGGTGCGGATCGGCTCGCCCCACGCCGTGTAGTCATACCGGGTGTAGGTCGCCGCATCCTTCTCTTTTACGACGATCCAGGTGTGAATTGCGAAGATGCTGCGCCATCTCACCGTTCTCGCCCCGAATACCCGTACGACGGCTTCGCGATGATCGGCCGCGGCGGTCAGAAGCCCCGCGCTCGACCGATCGGCCGTTTGCCAATTCTGGCGGCCATCGCCCAGCCAGAAATATCTCGCCGCTGATGCGGTAAGCGGTGCGACCACGAGGAACAGAAGGATGAGCAAGGGCTTCTTCAAGGGAGCAGTACGGCAGGGGCTTCGACAGACCATATAGTTCGCATGAATGCCGCCGCCATAGCTGCTCCCATCGGTTCCCAACGCGCTTCTCGCCAGAGCCGGACGGGCAGCCGAGATCAAGTCGTTGTTCCGCAACCGCACCAATTGGAGCGCGCCCATGGACATGAAGGAAGCCGCGGCAATGACAGAATCCTCCGGGCTGACGGACGATCAGGGCGGCATAGAGCAGGCTTCGAGCCCGCGGCCGGTTTCCGGAGAGCAAAGAGGGGCTGCCAGCCCGCAGCCCCACGCGCCCCGGTCGGACTCCGCAAAGCGATGGGCCGACCAGTTGCGCGAGGTGACAGTGAAGGCGCCTTTAAGGTCTTTGCTTGTCGCTTTCCTGGCCGGAGCATGGATCGCCCGCCGCCGATAGGGGCTGTAGCTTGCGCGTTTCATCGCGAGGAACCCGATTCGGAGCTGGCTGGCAGATGGAGGGAGAGGATAAATGAGGCTTCCGGCGGCGGTCGTGACCATTCTTCTGGGCACCATTTCGTTCTCCATGGCGCAAAGCTCGGGAGGCTCTTCAGGCGGCTCTTCATCCGGCGGCGGCGCGGGCGCGGCTGGTTCGAGCGGCGCGGGTGGCTCGACGCTCTCGAATGGGACGACGCTCAGCGGAACTGGCGGTTCGCCAGGCCCCAACACGCTCAATGCAAAAAATCGGGGAGTGACGGGCGCGAAACTCGGTGCAACCCCTTCTGATCAGGAAGGTGGCGGATCTCGACCGACTTACAACACGCCGGCCGCCAACGCTGCCATCCAGCAGCTTGGAAACACCAATACGGGCATCCTCAAGAAGTGACGATCGTCAAGACCGGGCGGCGGTTCGACCACCAACAGGTGGGTCATCGGGGGTCTATAATCCCGAAAGCTCCGGTTTGAACGACGGTATTGCGGCCGGGTGGTGCGCTGGTCCCGGGCTTCCCCTGGAAGCCCGTATGGCCTATGACGCTGCAACGCAAAAATCCCCCCAAAAGACCTCATGATCCGCCTCGACAACGTCAGCAAGCAAGCCGGCCACCAGATCCTGTTCATCGAAGCTTCCGCCGCCCTGAACAAGGGCGAGAAGATCGGCCTCGTCGGGCCGAACGGCGCCGGCAAGACCACATTGTTCCGGATGATCGCCGGCGAGGAGCTGCCCGACGAGGGGCAGGTCTCGACCGATCGCGGCATCACCATCGGCTATTTCAACCAGGACGTCGGCGAGATGAGCGGCCGCAGCGCGGTGGCCGAGGTGATGGATGGCGCCGGCCCCGTCAGCGAGGTTGCGGCCGAGCTGCGCGAGCTCGAGGCCGCGATGGCCGATCCCGACAAGGCCGACCAGATGGACGAGATCATCGCGCGCTACGGCGAGGTGCAGCATCGTTTCGAGGAGTTGGACGGCTATGCGCTCGATGGCCGTGCGCGCGAAGCGCTGTCCGGCCTCGGCTTCAGCCAGGAGATGATGGACGGCGACGTCGGAAAACTCTCTGGCGGCTGGAAGATGCGCGTGGCGCTGGCCCGTATTCTCCTGATGCGTCCCGACGTGATGCTGCTCGACGAGCCGAGCAACCATCTCGATCTCGAAAGCCTGATCTGGCTGGAAAAATTCCTGCACGATTACGAAGGCACGCTGCTGATGACCTCGCACGACCGCGAGTTCATCAACCGCGTCATCTCCAAGGTGATCGAGATCGATTCCGGCTCGCTCACAACCTATACCGGCGATTACGAATTCTACGAGCAGCAGCGGGCGCAGAACGAGAAGCAGCAGCAGGCCCAGTTCGAGCGCCAGCAGGCGATGCTCGCCAAGGAGATCAAGTTCATCGAGCGCTTCAAGGCGCGCGCATCTCATGCCGCGCAGGTGCAGAGCCGGGTGAAGAAGCTCGACAAGATCGAACGGGTCGAGCCGCCGCGCCGCCGCCAGAGCGTGGCGTTCGACTTTTTGCCGGCGCCGCGCTCGGGCGAGGACGTCGTGGCGCTCAAGAACGTGCACAAGGGCTATGGCAGCAAGCGCATCTATGACGGCCTCGACTTCATGATCCGCCGCAGGGAGCGCTGGTGCGTCATGGGTGTCAACGGCGCCGGCAAGTCGACGCTGCTCAAGCTGGTCGCGGGCGCGAGCGAGCCGGACCAGGGCACGGTGGCGCTCGGGGGCAGCGTCAAGATGGGCTATTTCGCCCAGCACGCGATGGACCTGCTCGACGGCGAGCAGACGGTGTTTGAGTCACTCGAATATGCGTTTCCGACCGCCGGGCAGGGCTCCTTGCGCGCGCTCGCCGGCTGCTTCGGCTTCTCCGGCGACGACGTCGAGAAGCGCTGCCGCGTGCTGTCCGGCGGCGAGAAGGCGCGCCTCGTGATGGCCAAGATGCTGTTCGATCCGCCGAACTTCCTGGTGCTGGACGAGCCGACCAACCATCTCGACCTCGCCACCAAGGAGATGCTGATCAATGCGCTGTCGGATTTCGAGGGCACCATGCTGTTCGTCTCGCATGACCGGCATTTTTTGGCGACGCTATCGAACCGGGTGCTGGAGCTGACGCCTGATGGCATCCACCAATATGGCGGCGGCTACACGGAATATGTCGCGCGCACCGGGCAGGAAGCGCCGGGATTGCGGAGCTAGCATTCCGCTGCGCGGCTTGACGCGTTGACGCCTCCCGCTACGCTCTCTCAAAAAAGGGAGCGAACAACGATGAAGCAAATCCGGATCGGCGACATCACCATCGATGCGGTGATCGAGCGGGAGGGGCCGTGGCGGCGGCCGCAGGATTTTTTCCCGGCTTATGACGAGGCCGTGTTCGCCCGCCACCTGCCGACGATGGAGCCGGAGGTGTTCGACGCCGCGCGCGGCATGATGGTGATCACCTATCAGACCTTCGTGGTGCGCACGCCGCGCTACACGATTCTGGTGGACACCTGCACCGGCGAGGAGAAAGGACATCCGGCGCCCTTCGATTTTCCCGGCAAGGAGCGTTGGCGCAACGAGCTGTTCGCGCTCGGCATTGGCTTCGACCAGATCGACTACGTCTTCTGTACGCATCTTCACATCGACCACACCGGTTGGAATACAACGTTGCGCGACGGCCGCTGGGTGCCGACGTTTCCGAACGCGAAATACGTCTTCCACAAGGACGAGTACGCGGCCTGGGAGGCCGAGCAATGCCAGGGGCAACAATCCGCCGGGCACGGTCTTCCGCGACAATTGCCTGCCGATTGTCGAAGCCGGGCAGGCGCTGCTGGTCGATGACGACTACGCGCTCGACGACACAGTCACGCTGACGCCGACGCCGGGGCATTCGCCCTGCCATTGCTGCGTGAACATCTTTTCGAAGGGGCAGCGTGCGGTGGTCGCGGGCGATCTCATGCATCACCAGATCCAGTGCCGCGAGCCGGACTGGTCGGCCAAGCCCGATTGGGATGAGAGGCAGTCGGCGATCTCTCGGCGAAAATTCTTTGCTTCGGTTGCGGATACCGACACGTTGATCCTGCCGGTGCATTTTCCGACGCCGACGGTGGGGTGGATCAGGCCGCTGGATGGGGCGTTCGATTACCGCTTCAAGCGGGAGTGACTCTTTCCGTCATGGCCGGGCTTGTCCTGGCCATCCACGTACTTTGCCGCACGGAAACAAGAACGTGGATGCCCGGGACAAGCCCGGGCATGACGCGTTCGTGGAGCAATCGCTCGCTGAAGAAGCAGCGGATTCGCAGCGCCTTACGCGCCGGTCTCGCACTTCTTCATGAAGCTGTTCTTGGCGGCGCCGGCGAGCGGCTTGCCATCGGCGCTGACCGCCTTGGGTGCGCAGGCGTCCGCCTTGCACTTCTTCAGGAACGAGGTCTTGGCGGCGCCGGCCAGCGGCTTGCCGTCCTTGCCGATCGCTTTGCTCTCGCAGGTTTCCTGCGCGAAGGCAGAGCCCGCCGCAAAGGTGGCAACGATCGCCGCCAGGAATATCCGCTTCATCATGGGTGTCTCCCTAAACCAGAAATGGCGGCCGGATTGGAGCCGGGAATCATGGCGCAATCAAGCAGGATGAGCGGACGTCGTCCGGTCGACGTACCGATTTTTCGAGCGCGGTCGGCGGCCGTCCATCCTTGTTGCACTGCTCGCTGACCCCGCCGCGCGATCCTGCTAGCTTCGATCAGCTTAGCTGGATGGAGCATCGTCATGGACGCCACGATCCCGAAGGACGGAGAATCTGCCGATCGGCATTCCCATCTGGTTCGGCCCCAGGACATGGACTGGCAGAAGACTCGCTTTCCGGGGTGCGAGGCCAAGACGCTGCTGTTCGATCGCCGCACGGGCCTGATGACCGCCCTGATGCGCTTTGCACCGGGATCGGTGCTGCCGGACCACGAGCATGTCGGCATTGAGCAGAGCTGGGTGATCGAAGGCGCGCTCGTCGACAAGGAGGGCCCGGCCGAGGGCATCGCATGCAAGGCCGGCGAATTCATCTGGCGCGAGGCGGGCAGCCGCCACGCCGCCTGGTGTCCGGACGGCGCCTTGATCCTCGCGATCTTCCAGGTGCCGAACAAGTTCTTCGAAGCCGACGGCCGCGTCGTCGACGCCGCCGGTCAGGACTGGGACGAGACCTGGGGGCATACCGGCGCGCAACGGGCATCTCGCGGCTAGTACCTCCTCAGGCGCCTCGCGCGAGCAAGGCCTTGAAGTCGGCGCGTGCGCGCTGCGCCTCGGCGCGCGCGACCTCGGAGGCGTCGCCCATGCCGAAATAGCCGTGGATCAGACCGGGGCCCTCGTGGTGCTTGACGCGGACTCCGGCCGCCTCGAGCGCCCGCGCGTAGGCCGCACCCTCGTCGCGCAGGGGATCGAACCAGGCCGTGGTCACGATTGCAGGTGCCAGCCCGGCAAGCGATGCGGCGCGCAGCGGCGAGGCACGCCAGTCGGTCGCGTGAGCGGGATCGGCGAGATAGTGGCCGCAAAACCATTCCATCGTGGCGCGCGTGAGGAAGTAGCCGTCCGCGTTCTCCGTGCGTGAGGGATAGCGCGCGTTCTCGCGCGCATCGGCGTAAGCGCCGAGAACGTCGGTCACGGGATAGACCAGCAATTGCGCGGCGAGCTTGATGCCGGCATCGCGGCAGGCGATCGCGGTGGTGGCTGCGAGATTGCCGCCGGCGCTGTCGCCGGCAACGCCGAGGCGCCTTGCATCGCCGCCAAATTCCGCGACGCGGTTGAAGACGTCGCCGACTGCAGCGAAGGCGTCCTCGAAGGCGCCGGGAAAGCGCGTCTCGGGCGGGCGGCGATAGTCGACGGACACCACGACCGCGCCGGTCTCGATCGCAAGGTTGCGCGCCTGCCGGTCGTGGGTCTCGAGGTCGCCCGCGACCCAGCCGCCGCCATGGAAGAACACCACGGTCGGTGCCGGCGTAGTGCCGACCCGATAGACGCGTGCATCGAGCGGCCCGGCGCCGCCTTTCACCTTGATGTCCCGCACGGTATCGACGGGCGGGGGCGGTATAGCCGCGCGCGAGGCAGCCAGTGCGCGCAAGGAATCGCGGGCGCTCTGTGGCGTCATCGTGGCGGGATCGCGCATCGGCATGAGCGGAATGATCTGGGCGATGACGGGATCGAGCGGCGCGGCCATTTGAGTCCTCACGGGGTTCTTGGTCTTGCTTGGTCGCGAGCATAGGTTTTGCGCGCGGCATCGGCAACCGGCACCGCGCTGCAATGTCGGCGGAACGAACGAGGCAGGGAGGTTCACGAGGTGGAATTCGAAACGCTGGTCCAGTCGCGCCGCAGCGTGCGCGGCTTCAGGAACGAGCCGGTGCCGCGCGCGGTGATCGAGGCGATCATCGAGAGCGCCAAGCGCGCGCCGTCGTCGATGAACACCCAGCCCTGGCATGTCCACGTGCTCACCGGCAGCCCGCTGGAAGAGGTGCGCCGCCGCAACATGGAGGAGATGGTCGGTGGCGCCAAGGTCAAGCGCGACATCGTCAGCCACGGCGAGTACCAGGGTGTGCACCGCGCGCGGCAGGTCGACATCGCCAAGAAGCTGTTCGGTGCGATGGGAATCGCGCGCGACGACAAGCCGATGCGGCAGGACTGGGTGTTGCGCGGCTTCCGCCAGTTCGACGCGCCGGTCTCGCTGGTCCTGACCTACGACCGTGTGCTTGATCCCGGCGCGGTCTGCCATTTCGATCTCGGCGCGCTCTGCTACGGCATCGTGCTCGCGGCATGGGACCGCGGCCTCGGCTCCGTGATCAACGGACAGGGCATCATGCGTTCCGACATCGTGCGCGAGGTCGCCAGGATTCCGGAGGACGAGGTCATCATGACCTGCGTTGCGATGGGCTATCCCGACGACAGCTTTGCCGCGAACGCCGTTCGCTCGGACCGCGAGCACAACCACGAGTTCGTGCGTTACGTGGGTTTTGCCGACTAGCACGACGGGAGGAGATTATTCTCTGGCAGAAATTTTTGCTGCGGAGTCCCAAGCGGCCTCTTGCAATCTCGAAGATGCAGGAGGAACAATGTGCGGACTGAGAGGTTTGTTGCTGGCGCGAGGGAATTGACATGCGGCGGCTGGCTAGTCTGGTTCGACGGTTCTTCGGTCCGCGAGTCCGGCACAAGATCGATGACGATCCAAGTCTTCCTTTCACACCCAAAGAGTTCGGCCGGCTGATACGCAGCGGCCGGCACGAGGACATGAAGCTGCTGGCCGAGGGGCTGGCCTGCCGGTCCATCCCGCGCCGCGCCAGCCATCGCGCTACTCATTAGGCCGCGTTCGAGACCGGTCTGCCGCGCTCACCGCGAGAGCGCGACCTGCTTGAATGAGTGGACCAGCGCCTTCTCCAGCTTCCCGTTCATCCCGCACAGAATGTTGTAGGCTTCCGCGCGCGGCATGGTCGGCTTGTAGTGCCGGTGCTCGATCAGCGCGGCGAAAATGTCCGAGATCGTCAGAATTCGTACGATGTCGCCAATGCTCTCGGCGCACAGCGCGTCGGGATAACCGCTCCCGTCGAGGTATTCGTGATGATGGCGAACGGCATCGAGTATCTCCGGCGAGATCCCGTCATGTCCCTTGAGAAACTCGTAACCGGCGGCCGGATGCGTTTCGATCAGCGCGCGTTCGGCGGCATCGAGTCGGCCCGGCTTGTCGAGGATGGCGAGCGGTATCTGCGCCTTGCCGATGTCGTGGAACATGGCAGCCGAGTAGAGACGTTCCAGGTCGGTCCTGCCGACGCCGAGGCTCAGTCCGAAGTCGATGGCCACGCCGGTCACGAGCAGGCAATGCTGATAGGTTCCTTCGTGATGGCGCCGCACCGTCATGAGCCACTCCGTCAGGCCATGCTGGATGATACGGTCGGCAATCTGGCGACCGGCTTCCTTGGTGCCGTCGACGTCGAGCGGTTGGCCCAGGGTCACAGCCGTGAACATCGATGCGATCGCGGTCGCGGCGTTGTCCGGTTGCGACGTGTCGCCTGACGAAGTGGATGGACCGTCGGCCGGATCGGCCAGCGCCGCCAGCAGCCTGGTCCGGCTGACCGTGCTGGGAAGGACCAGCGTCGCCCCGAGCGCGTAGGCTTGCGAGATGCAGACATGGGAGGCGTGCTCGAGCAGGAAGATGCGCTTCCTGGCCTTCGCCAGCTTGCCGGCCCGCTTCTTGATCGCGGCGATGTTATCGACGTCGCGCAGCTCCGCGCGGATGACGATGGCGGCCGGCGTCTGCGACAGCCTGGAATCGGCATCGAGTCGCTCGCCGGCAATGGTGAATTTCTCTTCGAGGATTGCGCAGACGCCCGAGAGCTTGTCGGACGTGTCGGCCAGCACATGCAGGAAGGGGCGATCCGTTCGCGTCTGACGGATGCCGCCCTCACCATTGACCGGGCCGGATCTGGTTGGCGCGTGCTGCACGATCTGACCTGCACTTTGCGACTGTATAAATGTCAAACGCGAGGTGGAATGTTCGAATCTATTTGCTCTGAACCGCGGTCTGCGCAGGCGCTGGTGCGCCTGCAGGTTTCTTCTTGCCGTCAGCCGTAACGAAGTGAACTCCAGCCGTGGTGCCGTCGATCCAGACCAGTTCGCAGCGCCGGTAGGCGAGGCCGGTCGACGACAGCAGCATGAAGAACTCCTTGGCCTGGAGCACGTCGAGCGTGCCCTCGACCTCGATCTTGGCGCCGCTTTGCGACACGTCCAGCAATACGCAACGGCGTCGCCAGGTGCCGTCCGACCCCATGAGGTTGACCGGCTGCCTGTGGTCCATTTTCACGCGAGAGGCTTTGCGACCGTCGAATTTCATCGGCTAATCCCCATCTTTGCGCCGCGATGTTCCCGACTGCTCTCCGTGGCGTTCGCGGCAATTTCCCCCCAACGCACCGTCCACTGGCTGGTGGACAGAAGCAGTGTCTCGAAAATGTGCTGCGCGCGTTCGCGCTCGGCGAAGGAAAGCCTTCTGCCGCAGCGATTGCCCAAGATGGCCAACGTGGTCTGCCAGTTCAGCCGCGAGGCACGGCAGGCCATCACGAGACCCTCGCAATCGTCGTCGGTCATAACATGCTCGACGATTTCGATGGGAGCCCCCGAAAGCACCGATAGGGCCGTGACGAGGTTGGCGGTCTCGCCGCGGATGGCGAAGCGGTTCACCGTGGAATCGTTGAGCTTGCCGATGCGGTTGAGCGCGACGATCTCCGGCCGCGCGCCGGCATAGGCGGCCGCGCAGGGCAGCTTGGGGACGATCGGCGCGGCCGCTGCGGCTTGAAGCGAGACGGTCGCCTTCGGCCCTGTGCCGGATGTCGGAGCCGGTAAGGCCGACAGCAACTTCCGCATGATCGCGTCGGGCGTGTCCGGCCTGAGCGCCAGCGCCTTCGTGAGTTCATCATCCGTCAGGCACTTCCCGACCAGCGCGGCGTAGGCGGCGTCAGAGAACCGTGCCTCCGTATTGGCGATCAGCGCAATACAAACGCTGCGGAAGCCGCCTTCGATCAGCGTCTCGATCACCCGCGGATCGATCGGCGCGCGGGCTGCGATCGCGCGTTGCTGCCGTTCGCCGCTCGATGCCGCGATCGACTTGAGATCGGCCGTGGACAGAGCTGGCCCCGCAAATTCGGACAGTAGCTTGAGTGGATTTTCTGCCTGACAGCGGCGAGGATTCTTGCTGCGAATCAGGAGCGAAGATGACGAAGAAGAGCCGCCGGACGCATTCTCCGGCATTCAAGGCGAAGGTTGCTTTGGCTGCGGTCAAAGGCGACAAGACACTGGCGGAGCTGGCGCAACTGTTTGATGTTCATCCGAACCAGATCACGATCTGGAAAAACCAGCTCCTGGAAGGCGCCGCCGGCGTGTTTGGGCATGACAAGACATCGGCCGAGACGCCGGTCGATTTGAAGGCGTTACATGCCAAGATCGGCGAGCTGGCGTTGGAAAACGATTTTTTGTCCGGCGCGCTCACCAAGGCGGGCCTGCTGAGCGCAAAGCGATGATCGACCGCGATCATGATCTTTCTATCGTGCGCCAGGCGAAGGTCCTGAAGCTGGCTCGCAGCACGGTCTACTATGAACCTCGGCCAGTTTCGGCCGAGGACCTTGCCTTGATGCGTCGGCTCGATGAGCTGCATCTCGATTATCCCTTCGCGGGAGCGCGTATGCTGCGATCGTTGCTGCGGCGGGAGGGCGTATACGCCGGTCGCCGCCACATCGCGACGCTGATGAAGCGCATGGGGATCGAGGCGGTCTATCGTCGCCCGAACACGAGCAAGCCGGCTCCGGGTCACAAGATCTACCCGTACCTGTTGCGCGGATTGAAGATCGAGCGGCCCGACCATGCGTGGGCAATGGACATCACCTACATTCCGATGCGGCGTGGCTTCGTCTATCTCGCGGCGGTCGTCGATGTGTTCAGCCGACGGGTCCTGGCCCATCGCGTCTCGATCACAATGGAGGCGGCCTTCTGCGTCGAAGCGGTCCAGGAGGCGTTGGCGAAGCACGGCAGGCCCGAGATTTTCAACACGGATCAGGGCAGCCAGTTCACCAGCCTCGAGTTCACCGATGTGCTGCTGGACGCGAAGATCGCCATCAGCATGGACGGCAAGGGCGCCTGGCGCGACAACGTGTTTGTCGAGCGGCTCTGGCGCACGGTCAAATACGAAGAAGTATATCTCCGCGCCTACGACAGCGTGTCCGAGGCGCGAGCGTCAATTGCCAAGTATCTGGCCTTCTACAATCAGGGACGCCCTCACTCGAGCCTTGACGGGCGCACGCCCGACGAGGCTTACTTCGGCACGCAAGCTATGGTGATGGCCGCATGACCGTCGCCGACGGTTTTGTCGTCGCTCTGGTCGGGCTACGCCCTCCCGACGCAACGACAAAACCGTAAAGCCCCGCGTTCAGCATAACCCGGCAGGAATCCACTTAAATCCAGCGGGGCGCTGTCCAAACAACCGGGGCCAGCTCTCCTCGGAGGCAGACTCGTCGGTGCGTTCGTTTTCGTTGGTGGTGGTCTCGGTGCTCTGGTCGCGGTTGCTCACGGGCGGCCCTCCTAACGCTTGTAGACGGGTTCAGGCGCGCCTGCCGGGCGCTGGTTGGTCTCCTCGATCCCCTTGCCGGTGATCGAGTAGCTGATGGGGTCGTAGCGCTTGCGCTCCGGGCTGATCTCGATCAGGCACCGCGCCATCAGGACGGCGCGGTGTTCGCTCTTGGGCAACCCCTTCGCGTTGGAGCTGGCGGGGGTGTTCGCCTTGAACCAGTTAAGCGCCTTGCGCTCGTCGAGGCTCAGCAGGCGCTCGGGCTTCTTCGGGGCTGGTGCCGGGGTCGGCGCTTCGACATCGCCGACGCCCATGAAGGGATCATGCTGCGCCATGGTCACAGCCTCAGCAGCCGGTCGGCAATCTCCCCGACCGCATCGCCGATGCGCGTGGTCTCGTCGTTGACACGCATGCAGGCGTCGATCTGCTCGTTGAGCGTGACCTTGGTGGCGGCACCGCCGACCAAGATTTGCTGCTGCAGGGCGTCGAGCTGCTTCTTCAATTCGACGATGCGGTCGCAGACATCGCCGACGACCTTATCGACCAGCGAATTGATAGCGTCGCGCTGCGGCGCGCCGTAGGTGGGTGGCTGCACCATGGGCTGCTGCGGTGCAGGCGGATGCGCCGGATAGATGCGCGTGGCCGACCGCTCGATCTCGTCGCGCAGGGCGGCGATGCGGTCGCGTTCATTTCTGTGTGTGTCGGATTGGCGAGCGTATGCGTCCATGGACGAAACCCCCCTTGCTCTCTTGTTGAGAGCGGGGAGCGTATCTCGTACTCAGTACGAAACGCAACTGCGTTCGATCTAGGCCCGAACCTTCTTCTTCAGCAGCTCGACCTGCTTTTTCGCTGCCGCCAGTTCAGCTTCCGCCTTGGCGCGCGCTGTTGCACGCTGCTCGGCGGTTTTTAGGCTGGCTCTGAATTGCGGGGATAAGTGTTTGTCCAGTCCCCACCACAGCCACTCGGCGAGCGGTTCCTTCAGCTTCTCCCTGAGAAGGAAGGCGATTTCGCGCGGGATCGGGTAGCCGCGCTCGTAATTGTTCCACCGCTTCATGTCGATGCCGATCTTGTCGGCAAAGACTTGCTGGCTCCCCGCCGCAACGACCTCTCGCAATAGTCTCAGCCGCGCCTTGTACGCGTCGGCGTCCTTCTCGAAGCCCTTGATCTTCTTCATGCAATCTCGCCCCAGCGCGTGTGTGCAGAAAGATACCTATAACTGGTATACACATAGGTCATGCAACCTGCGCGAAGTTGTATCGCACTTAATGCGCCTGCGCAATGAGTACGAATTTCTAGCTCGACCGTCCTTTTAATCCCCGCCGCAATTCCGCCTTCGTGAGCAACTCGAACTGAGTTCGATAACAATCAGGCCTGCGAACTGAGGTCGAGCATGCGCAGACTGACGACCGCGAAGGCAGTGGTCGATCACCTCGGCGGTTTGTCGAAGGTGGCGGTCCTGACGGACACGAACATCAACACCGCGAAGAACTGGCCGGGTCGCGCAGGGGCATTCCCTGCGTCCACGTATGTCGTGATGAGCCGCGCGCTGCGGCGTCGTCGTGCGATTGCGGACCCGCGTCTCTGGGGCATGCGCGGTCTGGAGTAACGCGCATGGGCATCAGCCTCGACCAGTGGGACCAACGGATCGGACCACGCCTCGACGAGATCAGGTGGCACGCCGACGCGATCCTGCGTGTCGTCAACGCGATGCATCTGCAACCCGATTTCGAGGCGTGGGCCGAAGGCCAGCTGGTGCTGACCAAGGACGCCCTGACGTACTCGCTGCGTCAGGTCTCCCGCGCGCTCGATGCGTACAGGGAGAAGCCCCATGACACTGGAGCTGGTTCATAGCTCGCCCACCATCGAAATGGAGCAGCGCGTCCTGCGTATGCAGAGCGACGCGCTGATCCTCAAAAACGAGATGACCAAGGCGCAGGCCCGCGCCGTGTTCCTGATCCTGCAGGACGCCCGCGACAACCTGTCGAGCGTCCTCGACCGCGCCGAATGGGAGGGAGTGATCAAGCGATGAACGAACGTGAAGCCAACATGCTCCGCGCCGAGATCGAGAACCTGATCCGGCAGTATCCCGAGATCGCGACGGACGAGGTGCTGCGCGCCGACATGCTCGACGGCGAGACCGGGCTGTCCGATGTGCTCACCGACCTGATCCGCATGGGCGAGGACGCGAAGGCGATGAGCGCCGCGACCAAGGCGCGCCAGGACGACCTCAAGGCGCGCGCGCAGCGGTTCGAGCGGCGCGTCGAGTTCACGCGCGCGCTGATGCTGTCGATCTTGGATGCGGCGAACCTGCGCAAGGTCGAGCTGCCGGAAGGCACCGTCTTCCTGCGCAACAACACGCCGCAGCTCGTCGGCGAACCCGATGCCGACTCGCTGCCGGACGATCTCGTCAAGATCGAGCGCAAGCCCGACCGGACCAAGATCAAGGACGCGCTGAAGGCGGGCCGCGAGCTGCCCGGCCTCGCGCTCTCGAACTCCCCGCCCTCTGTCGTCGTCACCGTGAAGTAGGAGAAAACTTATGGGAAAGAAAAACCCGGTTCGCATCCATCGTCTTGAATACATTCGCATCAACGACAAGCTGCGTGAGGTGATTGTCAGGGTTGATGACACCACCTGCAAATATGCTGACGGTTGGGACGACGCCCGCGTCGCCCGCGAGCTGAAGCTGCCGCTCAACTCGGTCGGCAATCTGCGTCGCGAGGCCTATGGCAACCTGCCGAACACCGGCAACCGCTCCGACAACAGCCGCCTCAAGAGCGATGTCGAGGGGATGCTGAAGTTGCTGGAGGATGAGCGCGCCGCGCGGGTGGAGCTGCAGCAGACGCTCTCCGACCAGCAGACCATGATCCTCAACATGGCCAACACCATCGAGAAGCTCGCGCGCTCCGGCGACGATGGCAACACGCGGCTCAGCAAGCTGATCGCGAGCCTCGTGATCAAGGGCTACCACGATCTGCGCCACCTTGAAGGTCCGAAGCAGTGAGGGGGCGACGTGATGCTCAGCGATGATCAGAAAGACAGCCTGAACGCCCCGCTCAATCGTGCCTACGTCAAGGAGCGCAAGCAGGGAGGCCGCCAGTTCTCCTACATCGAGGGCTGGCAGGTGATCGCCGAAGCCAACCGCATCTTCGGCTACGACGGCTGGCAGCGCGAAACCATCTTCGCCACCGTCGTCGCGGACTACGAGCGCGAGATCGGCGAGAACAAGCTGCCGGGCTTCGGCGTGACCTACGTCTGCAAGGTCCGCGTCACCGTGGGTGACGTGGTGCGTGAGGGCTGCGGCTCCGGTCACGGCATCGACCGCGACCGTGGTCTCGCCCACGAGAGCGCGATCAAGGAAGCCGAGACCGACGCGATGAAGCGCGCGCTCATGACGTTCGGCAATCCGTTCGGCCTCGCGCTCTACGACAAGGAGCAGCTCAACGTGGTGGACGAGAGCGAGCTGCGCCGTCGGCAGGCTCTGGCCTCCAAGCGCGCCGAGTTCATCGAGCACCTCAAGGCCACCATCGCCAACGAGTTCACCAGCCGCGAGCAGCTGGGCGAGTGGTGGAGGAGCGACGGGCAGAGGGCGGCGCGCCGCCGCTACGAGCTGAGCGACGAGGAGGTCGAGATGCTCAAGGCGCTCGTGATGGCGAAGGCCGAACAGCTCGGAGGAGCCGCCCATGACGCATGAGGCGCAGGCATTCGGACATGCACCGATGGTGTTCGGCGAGGACAACAAGCTGTCGCGCGGCATCATCGTGCGCTGCCCGTGCGGCACGGAGGAGCGGCTCCCGTACAATACCCATGCGAGACCGGCGACCTCTGAGCGCGATCAGGATGCCGTTGAAATCCAGTTCGTGCGTCGCAGGCTGGTGCCGCGCGGCTGGTTCATCGGCCGGGTGCGCCGCGAGCATCGCTGCCCAAAGTGCAACGCGCTGCGCACCACCAGCCAGCAGATGCCGAAGCCGACGATGCCCGAGAAGATGCCGGTCGAGGCGGCAGCGCCAAGCCTGGCGCAGCAGATCGCGCCCGAGATCAATCTCATCAAGCTGCTCGCGGAGCGCATCGCGAAGCAGATGAAGAAGAAGGTGACGTGATGGACCTCTCCGACCTCGCACGCCGCAACACGATCTCGCTGGAGGTCAAGAAGGACGGGCTGACGCAGCGTCAGTCAGGTGACTGGCAGAGCTGGCCCCGCAAATTCGGACAGTAGCTTGAGTGGATTTTCTGCCTGACAGCGGCGAGGATTCTTGCTGCGAATCAGGAGCGAAGATGACGAAGAAGAGCCGCCGGACGCATTCTCCGGCATTCAAGGCGAAGGTTGCTTTGGCTGCGGTCAAAGGCGACAAGACACTGGCGGAGCTGGCGCAACTGTTTGATGTTCATCCGAACCAGATCACGATCTGGAAAAACCAGCTCCTGGAAGGCGCCGCCGGCGTGTTTGGGCATGACAAGACATCGGCCGAGACGCCGGTCGATTTGAAGGCGTTACATGCCAAGATCGGCGAGCTGGCGTTGGAAAACGATTTTTTGTCCGGCGCGCTCACCAAGGCGGGCCTGCTGAGCGCAAAGCGATGATCGACCGCGATCATGATCTTTCTATCGTGCGCCAGGCGAAGGTCCTGAAGCTGGCTCGCAGCACGGTCTACTATGAACCTCGGCCAGTTTCGGCCGAGGACCTTGCCTTGATGCGTCGGCTCGATGAGCTGCATCTCGATTATCCCTTCGCGGGAGCGCGTATGCTGCGATCGTTGCTGCGGCGGGAGGGCGTATACGCCGGTCGCCGCCACATCGCGACGCTGATGAAGCGCATGGGGATCGAGGCGGTCTATCGTCGCCCGAACACGAGCAAGCCGGCTCCGGGTCACAAGATCTACCCGTACCTGTTGCGCGGATTGAAGATCGAGCGGCCCGACCATGCGTGGGCAATGGACATCACCTACATTCCGATGCGGCGTGGCTTCGTCTATCTCGCGGCGGTCGTCGATGTGTTCAGCCGACGGGTCCTGGCCCATCGCGTCTCGATCACAATGGAGGCGGCCTTCTGCGTCGAAGCGGTCCAGGAGGCGTTGGCGAAGCACGGCAGGCCCGAGATTTTCAACACGGATCAGGGCAGCCAGTTCACCAGCCTCGAGTTCACCGATGTGCTGCTGGACGCGAAGATCGCCATCAGCATGGACGGCAAGGGCGCCTGGCGCGACAACGTGTTTGTCGAGCGGCTCTGGCGCACGGTCAAATACGAAGAAGTATATCTCCGCGCCTACGACAGCGTGTCCGAGGCGCGAGCGTCAATTGCCAAGTATCTGGCCTTCTACAATCAGGGACGCCCTCACTCGAGCCTTGACGGGCGCACGCCCGACGAGGCTTACTTCGGCACGCAAGCTATGGTGATGGCCGCATGACCGTCGCCGACGGTTTTGTCGTCGCTCTGGTCGGGCTACGCCCTCCCGACGCAACGACAAAACCGTAAAGCCCCGCGTTCAGCATAACCCGGCAGGAATCCACTTAAAAGGCGCAGGCTCTCCTGATTGCTTACGACCTGATGGGGCGTCGACTGCCGGATGTAGACTACGGCTTTGCGCGCCAAGTGGCTTGGTGTGACCAGCTCGGACTTCATGAGGGATCTCCGCCAAAATTGCGGCGACGTCTTCGACGATCTGGCGTCGGAGCGCGGGCGTCAGCGTCGACCAAAGATCGGCTGGATCCATGCTCATGTGCGTCGGGACAATCCGCTGTCGATAAAAGCTCGAGTAGAGCCTCCATACTCAGCTTAATCTGATTTGCCTCTTGCTCATAATATTCGATTGCGGTTGCTTGAATCAGAAGACTGCTTCCTGCGCGATACTCAACTTCATACGAAGCGGGAATGCCTCGGCCTCGCTGACCGATCTTCCTAATCACTCGATATGAGCGCCCCCACAAAGGATGGTGGGGGTCCCGAACCTCGACCACCTCCGGAAATGATTCGTCAGACTCACTATCAGGGACATTCCTCAATCCCCTCGTTTGAAGGGCTGAACTGGAAGCGAGTGGGCGAACGGATTGTCGCGACGCCAGCTGCGGCGAACTGACTCAGACCCGACAACCTGTTTCGCGCGGGGCTTTGGGATGATAGCTTGCGGATGTGCCGCCGTCCCCCATTGATCCCGCCCGTCTTGCAGCGTTGCCCGCCGATTTGCGCGCGCTCTTCCGCGCGCAGGAAGCGATGATTGAAGCCGAGCGTCGTCGCGCAGACGATGAATGCTCGGCGCGCCTTCATGTCGAGAGTGAACTGGCTGCGTCCAAAGAGAGCGTCGAACGCCTCGAACTGCTCGTGAAGGAGTACGAGCGCGCACGTTTCGGTAAACGCTCGGAGAAGTTCAATCCCGATCAGATGCAACTGGTTCTCGAGGACATCGAGATTGCCATCGCCGAAGTCCAGGAACGCCAGGACGATCGTGCGCGCCGCGCCGGCACGGCGCCGTCCAGCCGCCGGACCAGGCGCGCTGCCCGTGCCTTTCCCGCGCACCTGCCGCGCATCGAGCAGGTGATCGAACCCGAGAACCTCGAGTGTCCCTGCGGCTGCGGCCGGATGGTCCAGATCGGCGAGGATCGCTCCCGCCGTCTCGATGTCATGGCCGCCCAGTATCGTGTGATCGAGACGGTGCGACCGCGCTACGCCTGCGCAAAGGGCTGCACCGGTGTTGCTCAGGCGCCGGCGCCCGCCCATCTCGTGGAGGGTGGCATCCCCACCGAGGCGCTGCTGGCGCAGGTGGCGGTCGCCAAGTTCAGCGAGCACATGCCACTCTATCGTCAGTCGCAGGTTCTGGCTCGGCATGGCATCTTCATCGATCGCGCCGTTCTGGCAGACTGGATGGGAACGGTCGCCTTCCACCTCGCGCCGCTGGTCGAGCGCATGAGCGTCGTGATGAAGCAATCGGGCCGCTTGTTCATAGACGAGACCAGGGCGCCTGTGCTCGATCCGGGCCGGGGCCGAACGAAGACCGGCTATCTGTGGGCTGTCCTGCGCGACGATCGCGGCCACGGCGGCGCTGATCCACCAATCGTGGTCTACCACTACGCGCCAGGACGCGGTGGTGACCATGCTGAGCGCATCCTCGAGGGCTTCGACGGCATCCTTCAGGTCGACGGATACCAGGGCTATCATCGGCTCGCACGGCCCAAGCGCAAAGGCGGCGTGCCGCTGCGGCTGGCCGCATGTTGGTCCCACTCAAGGCGCAAGATCATCGCAGCGACTCCGAAAGCCGGCTCACCCATCGCCGAAGCCGTTCTCGCGCGCATCGCCGCACTCTATGCGATCGAGAAGGAGATCCGTGGCGCCGACGCCCCGGCTCGGCAAACGACCCGTAACGAGCGATCACGGCCGCTCGTCGCTGAACTCGAGAGGTTTCTGCGCGAGCAAGCCGCTCGCCTGTCGCCGGGCAGCGAGATGGGCAAGGCGATCGCCTATCTCCTGAACCATTGGGATGGCCTCACCTTGTTTCTCGACGATGGTTGCGTTGAGATGGACACCAATCCCGTCGAAAATCAAATCAGGCCGCTGACTCTGACGCGTAAAAATAGTTTATTTGCTGGTCACGACGAAGGTGGTCGTTCATGGGCGCGCATAGCTTCGCTCATCGCCACCTGCAAAATCAACAGCGTGGAGCCCTACGTCTGGATGAAAGCGACGCTCAAAGCGATCGCAACCGGTCACCCGCAGTCCCGGATCGACGAGCTCCTGCCCTGGTCGTTCGGCCGCACCTCGTAATTCTCCGTCGTTGCCGCCTCCATACCCCCCGCCAACGATTTGCAAACACGTTGATCAACAGACTGCAATCCCCACGCCAAACCTTTGCGAGTGGGACGCGAACGTCGCTTACAGTGCATAATCAACGGCAGCGCCGAGCCCGAGCCGGGTCGCATAATTGTTCTCCCAGGTCTCGAAACGGCGTGCATCTTCGCGGAGCCGATATTCATCCCGCGAGACCCAGGGTGCGGCGAAATGGTCGATCATCGGTGGTTCGAGCTGTTGCAGTAGAGCCCGGCGGACGTAGAGAAAGCCCGTGCCGCGCGGGCCGCGCAGGAACTTTCGCCCCGTGGCCGACAGCATGTCACAGCCGATGGCATCGACGTCGACTGCCATCTGGCCGACCGCCTGACAGGCGTCGAGCAGATAGGGAATACCATGTGCTCGCGCGATCTTGCCGATCGCCGCTGCCGGATTGACCAGCCCGCCATTGGTCGGAACCCAGGTGATGGCGATCAGCTTTGTGCGCTCATCGATCATGCCTTCGAGCGCGTGCACGTCGAGTTCGCCGCTGGCATCGCTAGGCACGACACCGATCGTCGCGCCGGTTCGCTTCGCGACCTGAAGAAAGGCGACATAATTGGCGGCGTATTCGGCCTCGGCCGTCAGGATCCGATCTCCTTTCCGAAACGGAAGCGCGTAGAACGCCATCTGCCAGGCAACCGTCGCGTTCTCCACCAGGGCGATCTCGTCGGGTGCGGCATTGAGCAGACGCGCCACCGAGCCATACACCGCGTCGAGCCGATCGGACTCACGGTCGGCGGCGGCATAGCCGCCAATTTCGCTTTCCAGGTCGATATGTCTCTTGATCGCCGCGACGACCGGCGCCGGCATCAGAGCCGCACCCGCATTGTGCAGGTATGCGAGCCGGGAGGCGGCAGGCGTGTCGGCGCGTATCCGGTCGAGGTCGATCACTTACGCCTCCGCTTCTCGCGATCTTCATGCATGAATTAGACGCGTCGAGGACTGCGAGCAAGACGGCGCAGTCTTGGCTCAGATGCAGAGGCTGAGCAGCTTGATGGTGCAGGTGCTGGATTTGGGCTTGGTTGCGGGCGCCGCCTCGCGCTTCACGGCAACCAGCGGCTCCTTGTCCTTCTTGCCCTTACCCTTGCCCTTCGGCTCGTAGTCGCCGGCGATCACCATGGCCCAATAGGTGCGCTTGCCGCTGGCATTCTTGGCGCTGGCGATGCCGACGCGGGAGGCGTTGTGCAGCAGGAGGTTCTTGCGGTGCCCGGACGAGTCGATCCACTGTCCCAGCGTCTTCTCGAAATTGTCGTAGCCGTAGGCGATGTTCTCGGCGGCGCGGCCCGCGCCCGCCGGCGCGACGCGGCGGTTGAAGGGCCCGAGCGCATCGTGACTGAGGTCGTCCTTCGCCGCCATCGCGCGGGCCTGATCCATGGCGATGCGGTCGAGGGTGGCATCGCGAACGACGCGGACCTCACCATGCTTGAGACGGAAGCTCGAGATCAGCTCGGCCGGCGAGTCAGCCATCGCGGGCGCGCCTGCCAGCAGCAGAAGGCCGGCGATCATCCCGCCAATCACACGATGCATCATCGTCCCCCGAGTGCCCATGATCTTTGCCAGCCCTGCGCTATCCAAGCGTTTCTCTATCGCCAATGTGGACGCTTCAAGGCACGCCGCAATGCTAACCCGCCGGCAGCTTCGCCTCGAAATTGAAGCGGTCGCGCAGGTTCTTGCGCTGCTCCAGGATGTCTTTCAGGAAGGCGCGGTCCTGCTCGTTCTTCATCATCGGCTCGATCAGGTCGAGCTGATTCATGGCGACCAGTTGCAGGACCTCGGTGCGCGGCGCGCCGCTCGCGTTGCGCGGCAAGGCGTGCACGATCTGGATGTGCTCGGGCGGCTTCGGTCCCTTGGCGGCGGCAAGCTCGCTGCGGAGCTGGCCTTCGAGCGCGGCCTGATCGGCTTCGACGAAGGCATAGAGCCCGACGCCGGAGCGGCGGTCGGCAAAGGCGACGATGGCGGTATCGCGCACGGCAGGATTCCGGCGGATCAGCTCGGCGAGCACCGGCGCGTCGTTGACGAGCCGGCGGCCGCCGCCCTCGCGGTCGGTGAAGTTGAACAGGCCGCGGGTGATGGCGCGATAGACCTTCTTGCCGGTGGCGAGCCACAGGCGCGCGGCGAACGACTTCTTCGCCAGGATCTTCCGCTCCCGCGGCGTCAGCGCCTCCGGCGCGTAGGAGCGCTTGTGCTTCAGCAGATGCCGCAGGTCTTCATAGGCCAGGATGCGATAGAGCCGGCCGCGACGGTTGAAGCACGCGGCAAGCTGAAAATCGGTCACGTAGGCGCGGCCGTCGCGGCCGGCCAGCCAGTTCTGCTCCTTGGCGAGATCGTTGTGGCAGATACCGGCGCGGCGCAGCCGGCGCAGTGCGGCCTTGGCCGAGCGGAAATAGGCGAGATCGCCATGCGGTTTTGCCAGATGCAGCGCGACGCCGTCGACGAAGCCGCGCACCAGCGCGCGGCGTCCGGCCCACAGCAGCTCGGGACCGACGTTGAGGCCTTTGGCGCGCACCAGCGCATGTTTCTCGCGGGCGAACAGATGGCGTGCCAGCGGAAACGACCACCATGGCACCTCGTCGAGCCGGCGCAGCACCGCGTCGGTCTCGCCGCTCTCGGTGCGGAAGCGGCCGCGCTCGACGGTCGAGAACACGTCGCGCTTGAGCAGCACGCCTTCGGTCCAGCGCGCCGACAGCTCTGCGGCGTCGTCTTTGGGGAGGCTCATCGAAAACTCATGCGGCGGCGGCAATGCGAAGGTGATCGGCGATCCAGCGATCGAGATCGGCGAGCGCCCGTGCGCTCAGCGCCTGCTTCTTGGCCACCGTCTTCTCGTTGCCGCGCAATCGCGTGCCATCGGGCTTCTTCGTCGGTACCGTCGTGAGCGGCGGGAACAGGCCGAAATTGACGTTCATCGGCTGGAACGACCGTGTGCCCGGCTCAATGGTCTCGAGATGACCGCCGGTGATGTGGCCGAGCAGCGATCCGAGCGCGGTCGTGCCAGGTGTACTGACAAGCGTCTCGCCGCGTGCCTGCGCTGCCGCATAGAGACCGGCGATCAAGCCGACGCTGGCGGATTCCACATAGCCCTCGCAGCCCGTCATCTGGCCGGCAAAGCGCAGACGCGGCTGTGCGCGCAGCCGCAACTGGGTGTCGAGCAGCTTCGGCGAATTCAGGAAGGTGTTGCGATGCAGGCCGCCGAGGCGGGCGAATTCGGCCTTCTCCAGACCGGGAATGGTGCGGAAGATGCGCTGCTGCTCGCCATACTTCAATTTCGTCTGGAAGCCGACGATGTTGTAGAGCGTGCCGAGCTTGTTGTCCTGACGGAGCTGCACGATCGCATAAGCCTTCGTGGCGGGATCGTGCGGATTGGTGAGGCCGACGGGCTTCATGGGACCATGGCGCAGCGTCTCGGGGCCGCGCTCCGCCATCACCTCGATCGGCAGGCAGCCGTCGAAATAGGGCGTGTTGGTCTCCCATTCCTTGAATTCGGTCTTCTCGCCGGCCATCAGCGCGGCGACGAAGCTGTCATACTGCTCCTTTGTCATCGGACAGTTGATGTAGTCGGCGCCATTGCCGCCGGGGCCGACCTTGTCGTAGCGCGACTGGAACCAGGCCACCGACATGTCGATGGACTCGCGGTGCACGATCGGCGCGATGGCATCGAAGAAGGCGAGCGCGTTCTCGTCGGTCAGCTCGCGGATGGCGTCGGCCAGCGGCGCGGAGGTGAGGGGGCCGGTGGCAATGATGACGTTGCTCCAGTCGGCCGGCGGCAGGCCTGCGACCTCGCCACGGGCGATCTCGATCAGGGGATGGTCTTTCAGCGCCTTTGTGACGGCCGCCGAGAAGCCGTCGCGGTCGACCGCGAGTGCGCCGCCGGCGGGCACCTGGTTGGCATCGGCCGCGCGCATGATCAGCGAGTCGAGCCGGCGCATCTCCGCATGCAGGAGGCCGACGGCGTTGTTGGCGGCGTCGTCCGAGCGGAATGAATTGGAGCAGACGAGCTCGGCGAGCCCGTCAGTGCGGTGCGCCTCCGTCATGCGGGTCGGCCGCATCTCGTGCAGCACCACCGGCACGCCGGATTTCGCCACCTGCCAGGCAGCCTCAGAGCCGGCGAGACCGGCGCCGATCACGTGGACGATGTTGGATTGGGGTCCTGTCATGGGACGGACAGGTAGCGCTTTTCGGCGGAGAGTGGAATCGCCGAGATCGAGTTTTCTGTCACCAGAGACGACAACGCCCGCACGAAGCGGGCGCTATCGGGTCGTCCGGTTGGGGCTGAAATTATCAGCCCTGATACTGACCGGCGGCAACGCGCGGGATGTCCGAGCGATCGAGGCCGATATCGGCCAGTTCGCGATCGCTGAGCTGGGACAGCTCGGCAACATTGCGCTGATAGTCCCGGAAGGCCTGGATCATGCGGATGAGCGAGAGCAGCATTGGTAGTCTCCTGTAGTTCGATTCAGCCCTTGCCCGAGCCTCATCGTTGAAGTGAATATAGATGGGAGTAGTGCAGTGCGAAAGTTCCTATGTTGCGATGCAGCTAAGCGCATGGCGCATAGCGCCTGTAACGAACGATTAACCCGAAGGCGCTCCCGCCCAAGCAGCGGGCACAGTCTCGTGCAACGAGCAACAAATATCCGTGAATTCACGGACTTATGGCGGCAGCGTGAGCTGGATGCGCCAGGAAATATGTTGCGTTTCCTGGACCTGCCAAGGACCCGAACTAGCTACTGAACCCAAGTCACACATGCGCGATTCGCATGTGTCTGGAACAAAAAATATGAATTTATATTCATTCATATCTGCTGTGGATCCGCCTGGATGCTTATCGCTTTCGACCGATAAACGCCCGGCGCGCTGAATGCACGCTTTGCGCGCAGTCTTCATTACAAGGCTGTCATGAAGAACAGAATTTCTGCATGCCGCTCTGTGCCATGCGCAACATCACGCAATTCTCGCGGAGAATTTATTGCGACAAGTTGACGCGCCTAGATGAAAGTCATGCCGCAGAATCCGGCAATGTCGCTGGTCTGTGCAAGGAACAAGAAGGAAGGTAACGTCATGTCGAAGTTACTCGGGGTTATCGCAATTGCTGCCGTCGCGTTCGCCGTTGCGCCGGCTGAGGCCGCCAAGCACGCCGCGGGCGGCTGCAGCGGGACGAATCTGGAGAAGACGGAGACCGCGATCGAGAACATGGCCGACGGCGACGGCAAGTTCGTCGCGCAGAAGGAAATCGCGGCGGCGCAGGACGCGCTGCTCAACGGCAAGATGGGTGTGTGCGGTGCGCATCTGAACAAGGCGATGCAGGCCACCATGGCCAAATAGAACCAAATAAAAGCTGAGAAGTCAGCGCATCGAAGAAAGGGCCGATCGCTGCGCGATCGGCCCTTACTCGCTTGTCCGAGGGTCTAAGGGGCGCGCGCCAGCTGGGTGGCGAAATAAGCGATGGTCTTGGAATAGACCTCGCTCTTGTTCCATTGCTGAAGCACCGCAAAATTCGGACTGCCCGGCTGCCAATCCTTGCCTCGTTGCCAGCCATAGCCGGCGAGATAGTTGGCGGTGGAGGCGAGCACGTCGGGCGCGTTATGCAGGAGATCGCGCTTGCCATTGCCGTCGAAATCGACGGCATATTTCATCCAGGATGACGGCATGAACTGGGTCTGGCCGAGCTCACCGGCCCAGGCGCCCTTCATGTCGGCCGGGGCGAGATCGCCGCGCTGGACGATGCGCAGCGCATCCATCAGCTCGGCGCGAAGCTGCTCGGAGCGGCGGCAGTCATAGGCGAGCGTTGCCAGCGAGCGGATCGTCGCGAACTTGCCGGTGTTGACGCCGAAATCGGTCTCCAAACCCCAGATCGCAACCAGGATCTCGCCGGGCACCCCATAGGCCTGCTCGATGCGCGACAGCACCGAGCCGTATTGCTTCATCATGTTGGAGCCGCGCTGCATGCGTGGCGGCACCATGCGGCCGGAAAACTCCTCGAAGGACTGGGTGAAGACCTTTTGCGAGCGGTCGCGGTTGAGGACGCTCTGATCGAGCGTCACGCCGGCAAGCCCGGTGGTGATGGCCTGCTGCGAGATGCCTTTCGCCGCAGCGTCGGTTTTGAAATCCGCAAGCCAGGCGTCGAAATTGCCCGAGCCGCAGGCAACAGCAGCGAGCGCTGGCTGGGCTGACAGGATTGCAGCGGAGAGGGCGAAGGCTGCGAGAGCAAGACGAGAAATCGTCGGGGTCATTCGTGTAAATGAATTCCATGAAGCGATCTGACCGGTCGGCGCAATCTCGGTCGGAACCGCGGCCAAAGCAAGGCGCACAGCAGCATGCGATCCTGCCCGAGCCAGGGCAAGGCAGGATCGCATGTCACGATATCGTCAGGCGTCGGTCCGATTGCGCCAGGGGAAGAGGTTGGCCGGGAAGTCGGCGGCTGGCTTGCGCGGACGATGCGGCGGGGGCGGCACCGGGCGCGCCCCGGGCTCCGAGACGATCACCTTGCGGTAGAGGTGCCACGTGGCATGGCCGAGCAGCGGGATCACCACGGCAAGGCCGAGGAAGGCCGGTATTGTGCCGAGCGCGAGCAGCACCGCCACAATGAAGCCCCACGCCGCCATCGGCACGGGGTTTTTTGCGACGACCCGCAGCGACGTCACCATCGACTCGAATGCGCCGGCATGACGGTCGAGCATCAAGGGGAACGACACGACGCTGATGCAGAGCGCGGCGAGCGCGAACAGGAAGCCGGTGCCGCAGCCAACCGCGATCAGCCACCAGCCCTGTTGAGTCGTCAGCACGCGCGTCACGAAGTCCGAGAGTCCGGTCACGCCCTCGTAGCCGAACGCTGCGATGTAGATCGCCTGCGCGGTCGCGACCCAAGTGACGAGCAGGGCGAGCAGTAACGTGCCGAGGCCCAGCATCGCACCGAACGAAGGCGAGCGCAGCACCTCCAGGGCATCCCAGGCGCTGGCCGGTTCATAGCGCTCGCGCCGGCTGGAGAGCTCGTAAAGTCCGAGCGCCGCGAAGGGCCCGATCAGCGCGAAACCGGCAGCCAGTGGAAACAACAGCGACAGCACCGAATAGCCCATCACCACGCGGGCGAGCACGAGGCCGAGCACCGGGTAGATCAGGCACAGGATGATGGCGTGGCTCGGAACGGCCTTGAAGTCTTCCCAGCCGCGCCTGAGCGCGTCCTGCAGATCGGACAGTCGGATGGTTCGGATCACTGGTCCAGCCGCATCCGCGGGCTGGCCCATCGTAGGAACATTGCCCTGGTAGAGTGTGGCCATGGTCGCTAGCTCCCTTGCCAGGCAGCCAAGACCGGCGCCGGCAAACGGCGCAAGCGGCCGCCATTCTCTGAAATCTCGCGATCCCGACCACACGCGAATTCCGGCTGGCATCGCGAGCTGAACGCCAACCATACTCCCAAGTCCAAGTCCTGTCCCTGATGCTTGGGTGAAATTCGATGCCGCGCCGCAACCACAACGACGCCATTCTGTCGTCATTTCGCCGCAGATAAGCTGATGCTGCTGTTAGCCCACGGAACTTCGCGGGCGCAGCGCGGCAACTTCGTCTATAAGTGCCACTCAAGGCCCTTCCAACGGATTCCTTTTCGGGGAGCAGACATGAGCATTTTCGGGAAAATCATGAGCGCGATCTTCGGCAGCGAGCCGGCCTCCGCCGCGCCCGCCGGTGGCACAGCTTCGCCCGGCGCGCCCGCAAGCGCGCCAGGCGCTTCGTCGCCGGCCGCCGCGCCCATGGCTGCCGTCGACGTGGCGGCGATCGTCGACAAGGCGGCGGCCGCGCACAAGGGCGAGAAGCTGGAATGGCGCACCTCGATCGTCGACCTCATGAAGGCGCTCGACATCGATTCCAGCCTCGCTGCGCGCAAGGATCTCGCCAAGGAGCTCGGCTACGGCGGAGACATGAACGACTCGGCCAGCATGAACGTCTGGCTGCACAAGCAGGTGATGTCCAAGCTCGCCGCCAACGGCGGCAAGCTGCCGCCGGAGATTAAGCACTGACCCGCGCCGGGTCGTGCCGGAGGGGCCCGCGATCTCGCGGGCCCTTTTGCACTCAGGCGACCAGATCCGCATCCTCCGGATGCCTGTCGAGATAGTCGACGACGAAGCCGCAGCCGGCGATCACCTTCCTTCCGTCGCGCCGGATCAAGTCCAGCGCGCCCTTGACCAGCTCGGAGGCGATGCCGCGGCCGCGCAGCGCGGATGGCGTCTCGGTATGGGTGATGATGACGGCGGACGGCGTCAGCCGGTAATTGGCGAAGGCGACGTCGCTGCCGACATCGAGCTCGAAGCGGCTCCTGTCCTTGTTGTCGCGTACCGATGCCGCCATGAGGAATCCTTCCGAAATGCAGATTGCCTCCTGATCTAGGACTCTGACTTCGCCCTTGCCAAGGTGAGGCAAAGGCAGATTGGCGCAGAGGAGATATCCGCAAATGCGCCGCGGTGACCGCAGTGCAGTATGGAAGTCGCGCCCTGCGAGCATGGCGCGGCGACCGCAAATATTCCTCGATACGGCTCTTGCAAGCCGAAGTTCGGTTCCCACGTCCTGGAAAGGACATACGCCCGAATGCGGCCGGCAGGGTCGCCAGATATTCGGAGTGTCGTGATCGCCAGCCGCAGACGTATGCCTCTTTTGCAGGAGGGTACGATGTCGGACTCTGGTTTCTTGAAGACTCATCGAACATGGGAAGACTGGTGCGGGATGCTGCTCGGCGCGGCGATCGTGGCTTCGCCGTGGTTTCCCGTCCAGGATCAGGCGATCACCGGACACCAGACGGCCATCCTCAACACCGTCGCGATCGGTCTGATCGTGTTCGGCCTCAGCCAGCTCGAGTACGTGGCCTTGCAGCGGTGGCAAGAGGTGACCACGATTCTGGTCGGGCTGTGGCTCATCGCTTCGCCTTACGTGATCGGTTACTCCGCTGACGGCTTCCTCCGCATCTATCACACGACCCTCGGTGCGGTGGTGGTGCTGCTCGGCATACTCCAGTTGTGGCAGGACTGGGATCAGACTGACCAGGACTTGCTCAAGCACGGGCAATAGGCCGTAGATGCCGGCAGGCCCGCCGGCCATGGGCGGCGGGCCTGTGCACTTATTTTGTTACGAGATCTGCATAGTCCGGGTGCTTGTCGATCCACGCCTTCACGAACGGGCATTCTGGGATCAGCTTCAATCCGGCGGCGCGGACCTGGTCGAGTGTGCCTTGTACCAGCTTCGAACCAATGCCCTTGCCACCAAGTTCCTTCGGCACGTCCGTATGCTCGAACGTGATCACGTTGCCATCGAGCTTGTAATGCTCGGTCGCAAGATGGCCTTCCACCGCGAGCTCGTAGCGGTGTTGGGCCTTGTTGTTGATGACGTCGCTCATGTCGTGGCCCCTCCAGCTGCCAGCCTCGCGCACGAGACCGTAACGCGCGGTCGGGTCGGCAGGTTTCCGATGTTGCTGTCGTTCGGTTCAATCGGTCGCTTTGGCCAGCCTGGCATCTTCGGGCTGTGGCGGCGGGCGAAGGCAACCCTGGCAGATGACCAGGGAGCGGTTGACCCTGGCGTCCTGCTCGGCCTCGATGCCGTCTTGCGCCTGCCACCATTCCTTCGAATAGGGCTGAACGCCGGCTTGCGACCTGTTGCGCTCGGAGTGGGCAGCGGTGCGCGTTGGTTGTGAAGCAGCGCGCGGCCGGTTGGGATCCTCGCCGGCGCCATCCCAGGCATAACGCGCAGGCTTGAAGGCGGGATCGGAAGCCAGATGCGCCTGTGGCGCAACGGCACATCCGGCGAGCGCCAGCGTGAGCAGGATGACGGCCGGCGCTTTGATCATGGAATGCACTCTGTACGCGAAGACGGATGGAGGGTGCGCCGATCATGTTTAAAATTCCCTGAACAATTGCGATCGTGGCTGCGACCAACGCCAATGCGATATCTGATCCTTCTGCTCACCTTGCACGTGACCAGCGCGTGCGCCGACGACGCAAAGCCGTTCAATCCGGCCGACCATCCACCGGGCGTGCAGACGGCGCTGCGCTACGCCAATGAGGAATGCGACGCCCAGGAGGGCGGCAAGGTGACCTTCGCGCCAAACACCGTGCGCAAGATCGATCTCACGGGCGATGGCCGCGAGGACTACATCGTCGATTTCCAGGACACCAAATGCGGCGATCGCGAGACGACGTATTGCGGAACCGGCGGCTGCGTCATGAAGATCCTGGTGACGCTGCCGGACGGCAGCGAGCGCGAGGTGTTCGGCGGCTATGTCCGCAGCTACAAGATCATGGCGCCGCCGATGAAACGCGGTGCCGCGCGCACCATCCGTTTCGATCTGCACGGCAGCTTCTGCGGCGGCTTCGGTGCGCAGGCCTGCTGGAAGGCGAAGGCCATTACGGCGACGCCGTTTGCGTTCAAGCAGCCGTAGAGCTGGTCCGCGGCCGCTGGCCTTGCAGGGGCGCTGGCGATGGCGATAAATGGGCGGCAATGAGCGGGCGGCTTGTGCGCTGTCCGTCGTCGAAGAGGAAGCCCGATGCAGCCCCTGCGCATGTCCCGCCGCGTCATGAATCTCGCCTACATGCTGACCCAGAATGCGCGGCGGCATGGATCGCGCCCCGGCTTCGTCTGGGGTGACAAGTCCTGGACCTGGCGCGAGATCGATGCGCAGGTCTCGGCGCTGGCCGCGGCGCTCGCCGCACGCGGCATTGCCAGGGGCGACCGCATCCTCGTCCATTCCAAGAACGGCGAGGAGATGTTCGTCTCGATGTTCGCCGCGTTCCGGCTCGGTGCGGTCTGGGTGCCCACCAATTTCCGCCTGATGCCGGACGAGGTCACTTATCTCGCGCAGGCCTCCGGCGCCAAGGCGTTCCTTTGCCATGTCGATTTCCCTGAGCACGCGGCGGCGGTGAAGGGCGGCGCACTCGAATTCACCTGGAGCATCGACGGCAAGGCGCCATTCGCGGATATGTCGGTTGCCGAGGCCATGGCCTCGCGGGCGGGAACGGCAGTCGAGAACGTCGCCGTCGAACACGACGATCCCTGCTGGTTCTTCTTCACCTCCGGCACCACCGGTCGTTCCAAGGCGGCCGTGCTCACCCACGGCCAGATGGGGTTCGTCGTCACCAATCATCTCGCCGATCTGACGCCAGGTGTGACGGAGCAGGATGCCTCGCTGGTGGTGGCACCGCTGTCGCACGGCGCCGGCGTGCATCAGCTGATGCAGACCGCGCGCGGCGCATGCACGGTGCTGCTGCCGACCGAAAAATTCGACATCAACGAGGCGTTCCGCCTGATCGAGGCGCATCGCGTCAGCAATCTCTTCACGGTGCCGACGATCCTCAAGATGATGGTCGAGCATCCCGCCGCCGACAAATACGATCATTCCTCGCTGCGCCATGTGATCTACGCCGGCGCGCCAATGTATCGCGAGGACCAGAAGGCCGCGCTGAAGAAGCTCGGCAAGGTCATCGTGCAGTATTTCGGCCTTGGCGAGGTCACCGGCAACATTACCGTGCTGCCGGCCGCGCTGCACGATCCCGAGGACGGCCCACACGCGAAGATCGGCACCTGCGGCTTCGAGCGCACGGGCATGCAGGTCTCGATCCAGGACGACGAGGGACGGGAGCTTGCCGCCAACCAGAGCGGCGAGATCTGCGTGATCGGGCCTGCGGTGTTCGCCGGCTACTACGACAATCCCGAAGCCAATGCGAAGGCGTTTCGTAACGGCTGGTTCCGTACCGGCGATCTCGGCCACATGGACGAGGAGGGCTTCGTCTACATCACGGGACGTGCCTCCGACATGTACATCTCCGGCGGCTCCAACATCTATCCGCGCGAGATCGAGGAGAAGATCCTGACGCATCCTGCAATCGGCGAGGTCGCCGTGCTCGGCGTGCCCGATGCGACCTGGGGCGAGGTCGGAATAGCTGTCTGCGTTGCGCGCGAAGGCGCGAAGCCAGTGAGCGAAGCAGAGATGGCGGCGTTCCTCTCGCCAAAAGTGCCGCGCTACAAAATGCCGAAGCGGTTTTTCTTCTGGGAGGCGCTGCCCAAATCCGGCTACGGCAAGGTGCCGAAGCGGATGGTGCGCGACGAGCTCGAGGCGCGCGGGCTGCTCGATCTCGACAAGATCAAGGCCAGCTGAGCAGGCGTCATGCGCAGCATCAAGCAGCCGGGCCCGCCCGTCGCCGAACGCATTCAATGGGTGGAGGCGAGGGGGCGTGCCTTTTCCTTCACGCTTCAGGCCGGTCTGCCGCTGCTGGAAGCTGCACGTCGCGGATTTGCGGCAGAGGGATTTGCCGGCGGCGTACTGAATTTCGGCCGCGGTGCGCTCGGGCCGTTCGCCTATGTCATGCCGGCGTTGTCGAAGACCGGCGAGAACGCGGCGTTCTACAGTGACACGTATCGGCCCGAAGGTGTGACGCGCACGAAGCTTGGCAGCATGACGCTCGGCATGCGCGATGGCGCGCCGTTCTTTCATTGCCACGGGCTCTGGACCGAAGCCGATGGCAAGGCCAGCGGCGGCCACATGCTGCCGGACGAGACTGTTGTGGTCGAGCCCTTCGAGGTCGAGGCGTTCGGCATCGATGGCGCGATGTTCGCCGCCGAACCCGATCCGGAGACCAATTTCAAGCTGTTCGGGCCCGTCGCGGTCGCGAGCACCGGCGCTCGCACGACGAGCCGAAGCTTCGCATTGCGGCTGCGGCCCAATCAGGATTTTGCCGGCGGCCTCGAGGACTTCTGTCGTGCACACGGTATTGCGCGTGCGAAAATTCACGGCGGCGTCGGCTCGACCATCGGCGCGCGTTTCACCCATGGCGGCATCACCGAGCCGTTTGCGACGGAGCTGGCGATCACGGCCGGGACAATTGCGGCTGGCCCTTCGGGCGCACTCGAAGCGGCGCTTGACGTTGCGCTGGTCGACTACACCGGTGGCATCGCGGAGGGGCGAATGGTCCGTGGCGACAATCCCGTTCTGATGACGATGGAGTTGGTGCTCGAGGTGTTGGGCTAGTAGCGGCGAGTGAACATCAGGGGCGAGAACGTAGCTTGGCAATGGCCAAGAACGTGGATTCACTGACCCCTGAGCTGGATCCCTGAAAGAGGCTGAGCAAGGGGGATTGTCCCTGGCCGATACTCTGGCTGGTTTTGATATCATACATGGCGGAGAAACGATTCAACAGCTTTGCAACCTTCGCAGGATCGGACAGATCCTTGATCTTCATGAATTTGTCCACGAACTTGGCCTGCTGATCGATCGGCATCGCCGCCATCTGATCAGGCAAATTGAAGGTGGTCCTGAACACCTCCGAAAGCGCCTTGTCGGCGAGGATGTCGTATGCCGACGTGATGTCGCCCGCCTTTCGCTGGAAGTAGAGCGCCAGGCGCACGCCGGGATTCGTGTCCCCTTGCTGCTGCTCCAGGCTTTGCTGGAGATAGTTCGCCTGGGTTTCCCGAAATTGATCTTGCTGCTGGGGACCCATCATCGGGAGGCGCGCGACGTTGCCCTTGCTGTCGAAGTTGAACGACGCCGCGATGTCGGCAAAGCGGAGATCGCTCTGCGTGTTCGCAAAGCTCTTTGGATCGTTCAGGTTGGAGGCGAAGATTTTCTTGAGAAAATCGGTGCTGACCTTCCTGGGATCCAAACCCTTGGCCAAGAGAATGAAATCGACCATCGGCCTGTTTGCAAGAAGATCGGACACGCTGTCGATGCCTGCAATCGCCTCCTGATAATCCGTCGCATCCTTGGTTGCCTGGGCCCGAACTGCCGCCTGCTGCTGGGGGCTCGCCGTGCTTGCGCTCTTCACCGCTGAAATGACGTAGTCCCTTGTGATCTCGAGCACTTCAGCAGCGTCCTGGGCCACCAGGGGGGTCGTCAGATTGCCCTTTGCATCGAAATTGAAGGCGCGCGCGAGCTGGACATAGCGATCGTCCTTGAGGGTATGGACGTAGCTCTTGGGATCGCTCAGGTCGCTTTCGAGAACGGCCTTGATCGTGGCCTGGGAGACCTCCTTGGGATCGAGGCCGACGGCGCCCAGCGCAAAGACATACACATCCGGCGTCGATATGAACGCGTCGACCGAATTGACGGTGAGGAGAGCCGTTCTGAATTGCCTGATTGCGAAAGCTTCGTTCAGCGGGCTTGCCGCCGAATAGACGGCCGCCTTGCTGTCGTCGAACCGCTGTTTCGTGATCGTGACATTTGCAGCAGTCTGTGCGGACACGCCTGACGGAAGCGATCCGTCGGGCGAAAACTCGAAGGCGCCGGCCAGGTCCACGAACCCGTTAATGGTCGCGATCTGGTCGCTGAGGCTGGAAATGTTGGTTGCGTAAGACTCCAGATGATGTTTCTCGACCAGGATCTGGACCTTCAGCTGGGTCACATTAGCGCCCGGTTGCGATAGTTGGGCCGTGTAGTCGGCTATTTTTGAATTTGCGGCGCTGACATCGGATTGGGCTTGAGCAAGCTGGGCCTTGAGGCCATTCAACTGGGAAGCAAAGGTGGTGTTGACGTAGCTGTTTGGATCGGATGGGTCGCTGCGCAGGACCTGACTGATCGTGTCACGAGGCCACTTGCTTTGATCGATCCCGTATGCCGAATAGACATAGTTACGCAGACGGTCGTCGTTCAGGAGTTGGTCTGCGCTTGTGATACTGCCGATATGGGCGCTGTAGTATTTCGAGTCGTCCGCAAGTGCATCCACCTGGCTCTTCTTGGTCGCCGTATACAGGCCGATCATCTCATCGGTCTGGTGCTCCGATTGCGCGACCGGCGTCGTGCCGCCGGCGAAGGAGAATGCCGCGGCAAACTCCCGGTACCGCTTGTCGACCGATAGCGGTACGACGACCCCACCTCGTTTAGGTGGACGGGATGAGCGAGACTCGCGCGTGGATTTGACAACGCGAGGGACGCTCGTTCCATGCATCAAGACAGACATCAAGACGGGCATGATGCCGCCTCCTATCAGCGGATCGAGGTGATCACAGGGGAGAGGCGACGGCGCAGTTGGAGCGATGCGGAGAAGGCGCGGATCGTGGCCGAGAGTGCCGATCCGGAGACGAGCATTTCCGAGGTGGCTCGACGCAACGGGGTGAACCGGGGACTGCTCAGTGTGTGGCGGCGCCAGGCGCGGCTCGCGTCGAGCGAAGCGCCGCAGTTCGTGCAAGTCAGGCTCCAGGCCGCCGTCGAGGCGCAGCCGAACGCGATCGATAAGGCGCATGTTCTGACGGATCCGGCCGAGCGGATCGAGGTGATGATCGCGGGCGCGACGGTGCGCGTGCCCGTCGGCGTCGACGCCGCGACGCTGGAGCGCGTGCTGGCGGCGGTGAGATCGACGCGATGATCTCTTTCGGTCCAATGGTCCGTGTGTTCGTCGCGACGCAGCCGATTGACTTTCGTAAAGGCGTTCATGGCCTTGTCGCGCTGGTAGCGGAGGGATTAGGCGGCAAGCCCTACAGCGGTGACGTTTATGTCTTCCGATCGAAGCGATCGGATCGTTTGAAGCTACTGGTTTTTGACGGCTCGGGAATGGTTCTAGCGACGAAGTGGCTGGAGAATGGGGGCTTTGCCTGGCCACCTGTTCGCGAGGGTACGATGCCGGTGACGGGGGCGCAACTGGCGATGCTGATTGAAGGTCTTGCGGAGTGGTCGCGTGTGGTCCCGAAGGTGACGAAGCGGCCGACGAAGGTTGCCTGAAGCGTCTTGTTTTGCTGGCGATTGCGAGTGCGTTCGTGTAGCTCTGCGATATGGCGCTTCGCCCCGAAGATCTCCCCTCTGACCCTGCGGCTCTTGCCGAGATGGTGCTGGCTTTCGAAGGCGAGAACGATGATCTGCGCGCAGAGATCGCCACGTTGAAGAGCCTGATCTTCGGCGCACGATCGGAGCGCGCGGCGATCGTCTGCGCCGAACAGATCGCGTTTGATCTGGAACGGACCGCCGGCTCACAGCTCCCGGCCAATGACGACAAACCGGACGCGCCGCGGCCGGAGCGGCGCAAAGCGAAGCGCAACATCGGCGCGCTGCCGGCGCATCTGCCTCGGGTCGAGCGGGTGATCGAGCCGGCGTCCACGCTGTGCCCGTGCTGCACGGGTCAGATGCATCGGATCGGCGAGGAGAGCAGCGAAGCGCTCGATCGGGTTCCCGCGTGGCTGCGCGTGCTCCGCACGATCCGTCCAAAATACGCCTGCCGCTCCTGTGAGGGCCCGATTGTCCAGGCCCCGGCACCGGCGCGGCTCGTCGAGGGCGGCATGGCAACGACGGCGCTGATCGCGCATATCGCCGCGGCCAAATATGCCTGGCAATCGACGCTCTATCGCCAGACGCAGATCCTGGCGGGTCAGGGTGTCGTCGTCGACCGTCAGACGCTGGCGCGCTGGATGGGGAGCGCGGCGTGGCTGGTCAGGGGCCTCTACGATCTGCAACTGAAGACTATGCACGGCTTCGAGCGGCTGTTCTGCGACGAGACGCCGATGCCAGTGCTCGATCCGGGACGCGGCCGCACGAGGATCTGCCAGTTCTGGGCGCACGCGACGGACGATCGGGCGTGGAAGGGGCCGGCGCCGCCGGCGGTCGCCTACGTGTTCGCAGGTGGTCGCGGCAAAAAGGAGATCGTGGCGCAGTTAGCCGGCTTCGAAGGCGTGCTGCAAGTCGACGGCTATGCCGCCTACGCCTCGCTGGCGGGCGATGCGATGATGTCGGGCCAGATCCAGCTGGCGTATTGTCTCGTTCACGCGCGCCGCAACTTCGTGAGGGTGCACAAGACGACGAACTCACCCTTCGCCGCGGAGGTCATCGAGCGCATTGCGGCCGTCTACGCGATCGAGGAGAGGATCCGCGGTCTCGATGCTGGGGAACGCCGCGCGACGCGACAGGCCGAGACGAAGCCGCTGATGGAGGCGTTGAGGGCCCGTCTGATCGCGGTGAAGGACGGGATCTCCCGCCGCTCGACGCTCATCAAGGCGATCGACTACATGCTCGAACGCTGGCAGGGCCTGACGACGTTCCTGGATGACGGGCGGCTCGAGCCGGACACCAACACGGTCGAACGATCGATCAGGCCAATTGCGATCGGAAAAAAGAACTCGTTGTTCAGTGGTGACGAAGGCGGGGGCGAGACCTGGGCGATACTCGCTTCGCTTCTTAACACAGCGAAATTGAATGGCCTCGACCCCGAGGCGTATCTCGTCGACGTTCTCGATCGCATGGTGAGCGGCGCCACGAAGACCAACCAGCTTCACGAACTTCTGGCCTGGAACTGGAAGGCCGCACGCGAAGCCGAAAAGCGGGCCGTGGCATGACGAAGCCGAAGCAAGGGCGGGGAACGCGAAAAGCACGCAAGACGACGATGGCGGACTATGCCATGTCGTTCGAACGGCTCGGGCAATGGATCAGCAAGCGCGCCAGGTCGCCGACGCTTCGGCATCCGCGGGCGACGTCGCTCTCCATGCTCGATGGCGCGGTGGCCGCGGTCGTCGCCGGGCCGGTCTCGATGGCGTCCGAGGAATGGGTGTGCCCGCTCCTCGGCGTAGATCCCGACGCCTTCAATCACGACACCGAGGAGTTCTCGGCAATCGCCGCCACGCTGATGCGCCACAACGCTATCAGCGAGACGCTGTCGACGAGACCGGAGAGCTTCGAGCCGCTGTTCGTGCGATCACCGGACGGCGAAGTCGACCCGCAGCCCTGGTGCATGGGCTTCTACGCCGTCATGAAGCTTCGGCTTCTCGTCTGGTCGCGGCTTCTCCCCCCGAATGGAACCGAACACCTTATGCTGCGGCCGATCTTGGTCCATTGCATCGACGACGCCGGTCGACCCTTGCTACCCCCGGCCCGGCGCACGCTGGGAACGCAGCCCATCATCCAAAACGCCTGGCGCAACATTCCAGCAACCGTCGAGGCCCTCCGGCAGTTCTGGATGCCTATACGCTTCAAGCGCGGTGCGTAGGCCGTCCGCACCAAGTCCGTGGCTCCGTGGGCCTCTCGTACCGTTTACTGTCGACCAGCTTGTTGACGAAGCTTTTTGAGTCGTTGAGGTCGCTCTCGAGCACCTGCTTCATGAAAGCCTTGGCATACGCCATGTCCTCCAGGCCATATGCCTTCACCGCATAATGATACAGGCGATAGTCCTTCATGAAATCGTCAATGGTTTTCACCTTGCCGATGTTGGCTTTGTAATAGGCGGCCTTCCGCGCGACGTCCGATTGCTGTTCGACCCGGGTGAGGGACTGCTTGAGATTGTGCGTGATGTAGCTGTAGCTGAAATACGTTGTCACCATCTCGCATCCCTCGCGGCTTTGCAGTCCCGGACGTCCGTCAATCATTGCGGGGTCGCGAGGTGGAAGCTGGCATCATGCCAGCAAGACTGTCTCGTGGTCAGCTCGCGCCCAAATAGCGCAGATCAAGTAACGCAGATCGACTTTATCTCCTGATGTTTCTGGATGTTTCCCAAATGCAGCTTTCGCGAGGGTTGTGTTCCTGATATGTTCCAGTTCAGGGATAGGTCCGAATTAGGAGCTGGCATGAGCCGAAGAACGATCAACCTGCCTGCGCCGTATCTGAAGCGGGTCTGGCTCGATCCGTCGCAAGTTCACGATCGCGAGGCCTATCCGTTTTGCCTGCCCATCTTCCCCGATGACTTCGAGCTCAACTTCGACGCGGCCATCACCATCATCGTGGGAGAGAACGGGACCGGGAAGTCGACGATCCTCGAGGGCATCGCAGCGCTCGCCGGCTATGACGATGCCGGTGGCGGCAAGGGCTACATGCCGGTCGATCATTCCGAAGCACGCGAGAAGATGGGCGGCCAACTCTCGAAGGCGCTGCGCGCAAGCTGGCTGCCGAAGATCACCAATGGCTGGTTCTTCCGTGCGGAGAGTTTTTTCTCGGTTGCGCGATATCTGGACAAGGCCGCACGGGACGCCGGCCAGGCCGGTCCCGATTTCCTCTCGCACTCCCACGGTGAAGGCTTCCTGCGCTTCTTCGAAGAACGCTGCCAACGCCAGGGCATCTTCATCTTCGACGAGCCGGAATCGGCGCTGTCGCCGGCGCGCCAGATCGAATTCCTGAAGCTGCTGCGCCGCATGGAAGAGTCTCGCATTTGCCAGGTGATCATGGCAACGCATTCGCCGGTGCTGATGGCCTATCCCAACGCGCGGCTGCTGCGGCTCGGGAAATACGGCCTGCAGCCCACGACGGTGGAGCAGACCGATCATTACCGGGTGATGCGGGAGTTTTGTGCCGATCCACGCGGGTTCGTGGAGGCGACGCTGGCGGAGTAGGGGCGCACCGACGCCCACACGCGTGTCCCGGACAAAGCTGCAACGCGTGAGCGTTGCGGCGCAGAGCCGGAACCCAGGAGCCCGCGCGTCGGCTGCTGCATGGGCCCCGGCTCAGCAGCGCACCGCCGAAGGGGCGCTGCGCTGCGTCCGGGGCACGAGAGCCTGAATTTCTCTAGCATTGCTACCCGCATCATACGCGCGGCTTCGCATTCTCGCGGCGCTTCGCGCCCGAGCTTTGCGTCGATTGCCGCCCTCAAGAGTGCCGAGGGCGCAGGGAAGGCCGGGTGCCGGCTGGCACCCGCGGTCCGCTGTGCGCGAATTGCGCTGGAGGTGATGCACAGCGGCATACAGGTGAAGCCAAACATCCGGCCTTCCCTGCGCAGTGGTTTTACGGCTTATGTCGTGCTCTCCTCGGGGAGCGATGCACTATTGCCCCCGTCGCCTTGCGGATGACTGACGATGCGAACCCGGTCGGGCCGCAACGTCACCACAAGCCTTGGCGCACAGACCCCGGGCGCCAGGACCACACGATTTTGCCGTACGCTGGCTGCGCCCGTCGTGTGCGCGCCTCGTCTGCTCACGGAGTGACCCGCCCTGCAAACCGCCTGCGCGCGACGCTGCCTGCGTCCACCACATTCCCATCCCGCGTTCGTGACGATCGCGATCCGCCCCTCGGCCCGGGCTGGGATGGCCAAAACATGCGACAATTCCGAATTCGAGTAAAGCGAATTATTTCCGCTCGCAGGAGTTGACCGTGGTCTGGCGTGTTTTGCCCGTCAGGCAACGCAACGGATGGTGTGATAGTGGGGAGCGCGCCGCCACAGCCGCGCCACGAACCGGTCTCCCCACCGTCCAAAAATGCGCTACGATGCTTCCAGCGCGCTTCAAGTCGCGCAGGATCAAGTGAGGAAACGACATGAGGATGACGATGGGACCGGCGATCGCCGGGGTGGCGGCGCTGGCGGTGGCGGGGATGGCACTGACGACGGCGTTCGAGCCAGTCTGGGCCCACGGGCCGACCCGGCAGAAGGTGAGGGAATCCATCGAGATCAACGCGGCCCCGGCCAAGGTATGGGCGGTGATCGGCAATTTTCAGGACATGAGCTGGCTCCAGCCGGTCACCAAGACCACGGGCGAGAAGGGCAACGAGATCGGCGCGACGCGGACGCTGACGCTCACGGGCGGCGCAACGGTCGAGGAGGAGCTCTACAAATACGAGCCCGACATGCTGAGCTATTCGTATCGGATCACCAAGGTCGACGTGAAGGTGCTGCCGGTGACCAATTATTCCTCGACACTGACGGTGTCGCCCGCGCCTGATGGCAAGGCGAAGCTGGAATGGGCCGGCGCGTTCTATCGCGGCTATCCCAACAACGATCCGCCGCCGGAGCTGAGCGACGAGGCCGCCAGGACCGCGGTGAGCGGTCTGTACAAGACCGGGCTCGAAGCGCTCAAGAAGAAGATCGAGAGCGGAAGCTGACAGTGCGGGCGCTGGTCCTGGCGGCGCTCGCTGCCAGCCTTTGCCTTGCCGGTGTCGGCGGCGCGTCCGCTGAAGAGGCGTTCGTCACCAACCAGCTCAGCGATGATCTGATGGTCGTGGATCTCGCGACGTCGCGCAGCGTTGCGACGATCCCGATCGGCGGCAAGCCGGCGGGCGTCGCCGTCAGCGCGGACGGACGTTTTGCCTATGTGACGAGTCCCGACGCCAGGGCGGTGACGGTGGTGGACGCGGCCGCGCGGCAAGTCGCGGGGCGGATCGAGGTCGGCGGCGGGCCGCTCGGCATTGCCGTCGCGCCCGATGGCCGCACCGTCTATGTCGCCGACTGGTATGCCGCTGCGGTGCGGGTGATCGATACGGCGAGCCGCAGCGTCACGGCCAGCATCGCGGTCGGTGCTTCGCCGTCGGGCCTCGCGGTGACGCCGGACGGAAGGCTGCTGCTCTCGGCGGATCGTGACGACGACAGCGTTTCGGTGGTGGACACCGCGACGGGCCAGCGCAAGGCGACCATCAAGGTCGGCACCCGACCGTTCGGCGTCACGATCGATGGCGAGGGCAAGCGCGCCTATACCGCCAATGTCGGCTCCGATGATGTCTCGGTGATCGATATCGCGGAGGCCAGCGAGATCGGCCGTGTGCCGGTCGGCATGCGGCCCTATGCGGTGGCGCTGACGCAGGGGCGCGGTTTCGTCACCGACCAATATGGCGGCACCGTCAGCGTGTTCGACCTCGCGAGCCTGAAGCCGATCAGGCGCATCACTGTCGGCGACTATCCCGAAGGCATTGCGACGACCGCCGACGGCAGGCGCATCATCGTCGCGTGCTGGGAGAGCAACGTGCTTAATATCATCGATGCCAGCGAGCTGAAGGTGATCGGCGAGATCAAAGTCGGCGATGGCCCGCGCGCATTCGGGGCGTTCTTGCGCAGGACGGAGTAGGGGTGTGTAGGGTGGGTTAGCCTTGCGGCTGCGCGAAGCGCAGTCGGAAGGCGTAACCCACCTCTTTGGATTCCGCGGAGACAGAAGTGGTGGGTTAGCCCTGCAGATGCGCTTTGCGCATCTGCAGGGCTAACCCACCCTACCAGTCCGCGCTAGCGTCGGCGCAATCTCATCCATCCGCTCGAACACATGATCCGGCCCCAGCGCCCGCAGCGCCGCCGGCGCCGCATAGCCCCAGCATACGGCCCCGCAGGCAATTCCCGCGGCCCGCGCCGCCTCGATGTCGCGGACCTCGTCGCCGATCGCGATGACACTTTCGGGCTGGACGCCTGCGCGCCTGACAACCCGGCGGAATTTCGCGGGCTTGCCGAACAGCGATGCCGCGCAGTCGAAATGCGCGAACAGGGCGGCAGCCTCGCCAAGCTTCTCGCGCGCATTGGCCTCGCTGTCCGAGGTCACCAGCGCCAGCTGCACGCCGTTCTCGGCCAGCGTCCGCAGCATCGCCTCGACGCCCGCGAACAGCGCAATCTCTGCGGCCGCCTCCGCCTTCAACCGCCGCGCATGCCGCGCGATCGCCGGCAGCTTCCATAGCGGCACTTCGAGTCGTGCGAGGATTTCGCGGCTCGACGCATGCCGCAGCTCTTCGATGTCCTCATCCTTCACGCGGCGAAAATTGAAGCGATCGGCGACATCGTTGATGGTGCGCAGGAACCACGGGAAGCTGTCGGCGAGGGTGCCGTCGAGATCGAAGATGGCGAGGGAGTAGGGCATGGAGGCGGGTTCTGGAATTCGCTGACAAAACGCGATGGGGCAGAATGTTAGGATAGCCACGCGTGCTGCACTGGGAAATGAATCAACGCAATTTGCGAACATGAACATTGATGTCGATATCGATGTTGTTCACGCAAGTCTGCGTTGTCCGATGCGAGCCGCCTTCGTGCCAGCACCCGTCGCGCGCCCGGGCGCCGCTAACATTTGCCAGCTTGAGACACCGCCATTGCGGCAACGATCCGGTGCTCTCGCCGGCAAACTGCCACGCCAGCACAGCCTCCTCGCCAGCCTTGTTGGTGCCGATGATGTGCGGGCAGAGCTCGCGAGGACGACCCTCGTAGACGCAGGTCACCTGCTGCTCTGCGAGGATTGCGTCGCGAAAGAGTGTATAAGTTCGGCTCAGCATGGAGACCACTCCACGGCAGCTTCAGCCGGTCGGCCCAGCGGGCGGCGCTATTCCGCCGCCTCGCTCGCCGTCCGTCTCCGCCTCGGCTTTCGCGCCTTCTCCAGCACCGGCGCCAGGAACTTGCCCGTATAGCTCCGCGGCGCTTTCGCGATGTCTTCCGGTGGGCCCCAGGCGACGATCTCGCCGCCGCCGTCGCCGCCTTCGGGACCGAGGTCGATGACCCAGTCGGCGGTCTTGATGACTTCGAGATTGTGCTCGATGACGACGACCGTGTTGCCTTGGGCGACCAGCTCGTGGAGCACCTCAAGCAGCTTCTTGACGTCGTGGAAATGAAGACCGGTGGTGGGCTCGTCCAGGATGTAGAGCGTGCGGCCGGTGGCGCGCTTGGACAGCTCCTTCGCCAGCTTGACGCGCTGGGCTTCGCCGCCCGAGAGCGTGGTGGCCTGCTGGCCGACATGGATGTAGTCGAGGCCGACGCGGTGCAGGGTCTGGAAGGTCTCGCGGACGCGCGGCACCGCCTTGAAGAACTCGGCGGCCTCTTCGACGGTCATGTCGAGCACGTCGGCGATGCTCTTGCCCTTGAACAGGACTTCGAGCGTCTCGCGATTGTAGCGCTTGCCCTTGCAGACGTCGCAGGTGACGTAGACGTCGGGCAGGAAGTGCATCTCGATCTTGATGACGCCGTCGCCCTGGCACGCCTCGCAGCGGCCGCCCTTGACGTTGAAGGAAAAGCGGCCCGGCTCGTAGCCGCGCGCCTTCGCTTCGGGCAGGCCCGCAAACCATTCGCGGATCGGCGTGAAGGCGCCGGTATAGGTCGCCGGATTCGAACGCGGGGTACGGCCGATCGGCGACTGGTCGATGTCGATGATCTTGTCGATGTGCTCGAGGCCCTCGATGCGGTCGTGAGGGGCGGCGCCTTCGCTGGCGTTGTTCAGCTTGCGGGCGATGGCGCGGTAGAGCGTGTCGATCAGCAGCGTCGACTTGCCGCCGCCGGAGACGCCGGTGACGCAGGTGAACAGGCCGAGCGGAATCTCCGCCGTGACGTTCTTGAGGTTGTTGCCGCGCGCGTTGACCACCTTGATGGTGCGGCGATGGTTCGGCGGACGCCGCTCCGGCACCTCGACCTCGAGTTCGCCGGTCAGGTACTTGCCGGTCAGCGATTTCGGGTTGCGCATGATCTCGGCGGGCGTGCCTTCGGCGACGATGTGGCCGCCATGCATGCCGGCGCCAGGGCCGATGTCGAGGACGTAGTCGGCAAGGCGGATGGCATCCTCGTCATGCTCGACCACGACCACGGTGTTGCCGAGGTCGCGCAGCCGCTTCAGCGTGTCGAGCAGGCGGGCGTTGTCGCGCTGGTGCAGGCCGATCGAAGGCTCGTCCAGCACGTAGAGCACGCCCGTCAGGCCCGAGCCGATCTGCGAGGCGAGGCGGATGCGCTGGCTCTCGCCGCCGGACAGCGTGCCGGAGGAACGGGACAGCGTGAGATAGTTGAGGCCGACGTCGAGCAGGAAGGTCAGACGCTCGCGGATCTCTTTCAGGATGCGGCCGGCGATCTCATTCTGCTGCTTGTTCAGCGTCTCCGGCACGTCCGCGAACCATTCGCCGGCCTTCTTGACCGACAGCTCCGAGATCTCGCCGATGTGCTTGCCGCCGACCTTGACGCAGAGCGCCTCGGGCTTGAGCCGAAAACCCTTGCAGCCCTCGCAGGGGACATCATGGAAGTATTTCGCCAGCTCCTCGCGCGCCCATTCGCTCTCGGTCTCGCGATAGCGGCGGTTGATGTTGGTGATGACGCCCTCGAACGGCTTCTTGGTGTCGTAGGAGCGCACCCCGTCCTCGTAGGAGAACTTGATCTCATCGTCGCCGGAGCCATAGAGGATCGCGTCTCGCGTCTTCTTCGGCAGATCCTTCCACTTGGTGTCGAGCGTGAACTTGTAGTGCTTGCCGAGCGCGGTCAGCGTCTGCACGTAATAGGGCGATGACGACTTGGCCCAGGGCGCGATCGCGCCCTTGCGCAGCGTCAGGTCCTTTTCGGGGACGACGAGATCCTCGTCGACATGCTGCTCGACGCCGAGGCCGCCGCAGGCCGGGCAGGCGCCATAGGGATTGTTGAACGAGAACAGCCGCGGCTCGATCTCGGGGATGGTGAAGCCGGAGACCGGGCAGGCGAACTTTTCCGAGAACAGGATGCGTTCGGGGCCGCTCTTGTCGTGGATCTTCGCGGTCTTCTTTTTCTCCTTCTCTTCGGCAGGCGCGGCCGCCGGCGCGTCGGCGAACTCGACGACGGCAAGGCCCTCGGCGAGCTTCAGCGCGGTCTCGAAGCTTTCGGCGAGGCGCTGGCCGATGTCGGCGCGCACCACGATGCGGTCGACGACGACGTCGATGTCGTGCGGGAATTTCTTGTCCAGCGTCGGCGCTTCCGCGAGCTCATGGAAGGTGCCGTCGATCTTGACGCGCTGGAAGCCCTTCTTGAGCCATTCGGCAAGCTCCTTGCGATACTCGCCCTTGCGGCCGCGCACGACCGGCGCGAGCAGATAGAGGCGGGTGCCTTCGGGCAGGGCCAGCACGCGGTCGACCATCTGCGAGACGGTCTGGCTCTCGATCGGCAGGCCCGTGGCCGGCGAATAGGGTACGCCGACGCGGGCCCAGAGCAGGCGCATGTAGTCGTAGATCTCGGTCACCGTGCCCACCGTGGAGCGCGGGTTCTTCGACGTCGTCTTCTGCTCGATCGAGATCGCCGGTGACAGGCCGTCGATCTGGTCGACGTCGGGCTTCTGCATCATCTCGAGGAACTGGCGGGCATAGGCCGACAGCGATTCGACGTAGCGACGCTGGCCCTCGGCGTAGATGGTGTCGAAGGCGAGCGAGGATTTGCCGGAGCCGGAGAGGCCGGTGAACACCACCAGCTTGTCGCGGGGAATCTCGACGTCGATATTCTTGAGGTTGTGCTCGCGCGCGCCACGGATCGTAATTGCGCGCAGGCTCGAGCCCGCGTTCTGTTGTTGGCGCTTCGCCTTGATCACTTCGTCCATCCCGCTGGTCCTTAAGGAATCCAAAGACGCGCGATCGCGCCAATGTTGAAGGCGCGCTTCGCCCGGAACCGGGAACGGCGCCGATGGGTATGGCAGCGAACGTAGGAAGAACGGCGGCGGATTTCCAGTGCGACTTGCGAATCGTCAACGGATTGTTGGCGTGCTGGCGGCATCTGGCAGCAGCGGGGCGTGCGGAACTGCGCTGGAGCGTGCCGCCAAACAAAAAGGCCGGCGCGAGGCCGGCCTTTCGTAACGCAAGAGCGTCGGAGACGAAGCTCAGTACTTCGCGACGATCGGGCCGCCGAAGTGATAGTTCACGCCGACCTGGACGGTGTGGAAGTTGATCGTGCCAGACGCCACCGGAACGCCAAGGTTGGAGAAGTAGTTCTCGCTGCCGAAGCTGCGATAGAGGTACTCGCCCTTGACCGACCATTGCGGCGCGAAGAACGCCTCGACGCCAGCGCCGACGGTCCAGCCGGAGTGCCACTTGCTGTCGGAGACGCTCACGCCGAGTGCGCTGAGGGTGACCTTGTTGTCGATCCAGGCGTAACCACCGGTGCCGTACAGCAGGACGTTGTTGACGGCCCAGCCGATGCGGCCGCGCACGGTGCCCATGGCGTCGGTCTTCGAGCTCAGCGTGGCGGTGGCAACGCCGAAGCCGGGGACAACGGTCGCGCCGGTGACCGAAGCGCTGACGTCAGCCCAGGCGCCGTCGGCCTCGAGACCGAACACGACGTTGCCGGTCTGCCAGTTGTAGCCGGCGGTACCGCCGACGAAGCCGCCGTTCATCTTCGGATCGGTCGAGGACTCTTCCCAAGCGCCGCCGCCGACGACACCGAGATAGAAGCCGGTCCAGTTGTAAACAGCGGCCGGAGCGATCGGAGCCTTGGTATAAGGGCGAGCCGCGAGGTCGGCGGCCGAGGCCGGAGCGGCAAGAGCGAACAAACAGGCCGAAGCCAACAAAACCTTCTTCATCTTAACTAAATCCCAGTCCCAGTTTCTGTTGTCGCCTTCCGTGACCGGAAGGGCAGCGGACTCAACGGCCCAACTGAGGTTGTGTTTACACCACCAAAGCCGCAAGTTGTGTCTCCGAAAAGCCACAACGACGCAAAAGGTAATGGTTACTGACTCGTTTTCCCGGCAACCAATACGCGCCCAAAGCAGAAAGGCCGGCGCAAGGCCGGCCTTTGATCTCCAACAATATCAGCGAGATATCAGTACCTCGCGATCATCGGGCCGCCCCAGCGATAGTTCAACCGGATGAGACCGATATCGACGTCCTGGCCGATGCGATTGGAGGCAGTGAAAGCACCGAGCGGAGCAGCGACGAAATTGCCGGATCCGGTGAAGTCGATCGTGCGGTGGCCGAGGAAGATGTGATCGTACTCGAAGCCGACCGACCAGTTCGGCGCGAATCCGAACTCGACGCCCACGCCCACCGTGCCGCCCCAACGGGTCTCGTTGGCCCGGTCGAACTCGAGGCCGGTCGCCACATCGTAGGTCCGATAGCGATCCCCGACGACGGCGGCGCCGCCCTTCACGTAGAGCAATACGTTGTTCCAGGCGTAGCCGATCTGCCCGGTGATCAAACCGAAAGAGTCGATCTTGGACTGTTGCGAAGACCGGACACCGCGCTGATGTTGTCGCCGGTAAAGTCGGCCCAGTTGCCCTGGCCCTCGAAACCGAACACCCAGTTCGTCGACTGCCAGCGGTAGCCGACCTGGCCACCGACGGTGCCGCCGGTCGCATTGTGGCAACCCTCGCCGACCAGAACGCCGGTCGCCGGGGTCACGAAATCCCAGCACTTGCGGCTTGTGCCACCACCGCCGTTGATGCCGATGTAGAAGCCGCTCCAGTCGTAGATGGCGGCAATCGGCGCTGGCGCCTTGGTATAGGGACGGGCGGCAAGATCGGCCGCGCTTGCGGGGGCCGCTAGCCCCAACGCCATTGCACTGATTGCACTAAACAGAATCTTATTCATTGCAGTCTCCCCAGTTTCGTCCGCTTCTCGAGGTCCCCGAAAGCGGCGGATCAGGCGCGACGCCCATATGAACTAATTCCAAGGCAACCATAGCCCAAGAAACGGGCAAAATCCGTCTCCGAAATGCCACAGTCGCGCACCGATTGAAGTCCGCAACTTGATGAAAGTTAAGGGGTTTTCGTCCTTCTCGGGAACCCGGAAAAGTTCCATCGGGTTCCCTTGACTGTCGACCTGTGTCCAGAATCTGTTCTGGCTCTTAGTACGAAAGAACAAATCTGGAACGAAGCCGGCCGCGATGCTATATGTGGGGATAACCGTGGGGGTGGCGGGCTGATCGGTGCCCGCAAGCGTATAGGGTCGCCTCAGCGGGGCGCAGAGGAACGCGGGCAGCGGGATTCGCCCATTTGAAATTCAGTGGCATTCGGAGTGGAGAGCGGCGATGGCGGGAAGCGTCAACAAGGTCATTCTGGTTGGAAATCTCGGCAAGGATCCTGAAATCCGCCGCACCCAGGACGGGCGGCCGATCGCGAATTTGAGCATCGCCACCTCCGAGACATGGCGTGACAAGGCGACCGGCGAGCGCAAGGAGAAGACCGAGTGGCACCGCGTCGTGATCTTCAATGAAGGGCTCTGCAAGGTTGCCGAACAGTATCTGAAGAAGGGCGCGAAGGTTTACATCGAGGGCGCGCTGCAGACCCGCAAATGGACCGACCAGAGCGGCGTCGAGAAGTACTCGACCGAGGTCGTGCTCCAGGGCTTCAACTCGACGCTGACGATGCTCGATGGCCGCGGTGGCGGCGGAGGAGGCGGCAGCTTCGGCGACGAGCCGGGCGGCGATTTCGGCTCCTCCGGTCCCGTCAGCAGCGCACCGCGCCGTCCCGTCGCCGCCAGCGGCGGCCGCAACAGCGACATGGACGACGATATCCCGTTCTGAGGACGAGTATCGAGAAACGCCGCGCGGACGGAGCTTGGCGTTTCGTGTCAGCAATTCTGCTTAATCGATGGAGCGGGCTCGGGTTTTCCGGGCCCGCTTCATGTTCGGCTTGAACTCAAATCGTTCCGACATCGAGGAGATGGCCCGTCGCGGCTCCCGGCTGCTGCGGACGGGCTCGCGGGGCCTCCCTGGCTGCGCGGATTTCGAGGCATGGAGGAGGTTCCGCAAGGCATTTCCGGGGTTGTCCGAGATATCCTGTTCTAAGCCGTAAGCCATTGGAAAAATAAGCGGAAAAAGCGCTTCTCGACCCGCCGCGAGGGTGGTTATCCGCCCCCCGATGCGCTATATGATTCCCAGACAAAATCTCACCGGATTCCCCCTTGGCTGACGACGACAACAAGCCCGGCGACCAGCCGGCGCAACCCTCGGACATTCGCCCCGTCTCCATCTTCGAGGAGATGAAGAAGTCGTACCTCGACTACGCCATGAGCGTGATCGTGGCACGTGCGCTGCCCGATGCGCGCGACGGCCTGAAGCCGGTACATCGCCGCATCCTGTTCTCGATGAACGAGCAGGGGCACACGCCCGACAAGAAGTACGTCAAGTCCGCCCGCGTGGTCGGCGACGTCATCGGTAAGTATCACCCGCACGGCGACCAGTCGATCTACGACGCCATGGTCCGCATGGCGCAGGACTTCTCGATGCGCGTGCCGCTGATCGACGGCCAGGGCAATTTCGGTTCGGTCGACGGCGATCCCCCGGCCGCCTATCGTTACACCGAAGCGCGCCTGACGAAGGCGGCGCTGGCGCTGCTGGCCGACATCGACAAGGACACCGTCGACTTCCAGCCGAACTACGACAACAACGAGACCGAGCCGTCGGTCTTGCCGGCCAAGTTCCCGAACCTTCTCGTCAACGGCGCGGGCGGCATCGCGGTCGGCATGGCAACCAACATCCCGCCGCACAATCTCGGCGAGGTCATCGACGCCTGCGTCGCTCTGATCGACAACCCTGCGCTCACCATCGACGAACTCATCAACATCGTGCCGGGACCTGACTTCCCGACCGGCGGCGTCATTCTCGGCCGCGCGGGCATCCGCGCCGCCTATCACCTCGGCCGCGGCTCGATCGTCATGCGCGGCAAGGTCGCGATCGAGACCATCCGCAAGGAGCGCGAGGCGCTCATCATCACCGAGATTCCGTACCAGGTGAACAAGGCGACGATGGTCGAGCGCATCGCCGAGCTGGTGAAGGAAAAGAAGATCGAGGGCATCGGCGACCTGCGCGATGAATCCGACCGCGAAGGTTACCGCGTCGTCATCGAGTTGAAGCGCGACGCCGTGCCGGATGTGGTGCTGAACCAGCTGTATCGATTCACGCCGCTGCAGACGAGCTTCGGCGTCAACATGGTAGCGCTCGACAGCGGCCGTCCGCGGATCATGCATCTGAAGGACTTGCTGACGATCTTCGTCGACTTCCGTGAGCGGGTCGTCACGCGGCGCACCAAGTACCTGCTCGCCAAGGCGCGCGATCGGGCGCATATCCTGGTCGGTCTCGCGATCGCGGTCGCCAATATCGACGAGATGATCCGCGTCATCCGGAGCTCGCCCGACCCGACTACCGCCCGCGACACCCTGATGTCGCGCGACTGGCCAGCCCGGGACGTCGAGGACATGCTGACGCTGATCGACGATCCGCGTCACCGCATGAGTGCGGATGGCACGATCCGGCTGTCGATGGAACAAGCGAGAGCTATTCTCGATCTGCGCCTTCAGCGCCTTACCGCACTCGGCCGTGACGAAATTCGCGACGAGCTCGACAAGCTCGCCGGCGAGATCGCCGATTATCTCGACATCCTGCGCTCGCGCGAGCGCGTGCTGGGCATCATCAAGACCGAGCTTGCCGAGGTGAAGGCGGAGTTCGCCACGCCACGCCGCACCGTGATCATGGAGCAGGAAGGCGAGGTCGAGGACGAGGACCTGATCCAGCGCGAGGACATGGTCGTCACCGTCTCCCACGCCGGCTACGTCAAGCGCGTGCCGCTGTCGGCCTACCGCGCCCAGCGCCGCGGCGGCAAGGGCCGTTCCGGCATGCAGACCCGCGACGAGGATTTCGTCAGCCGCCTGTTCGTGGCTTCCACGCACACGCCGGTGCTGTTCTTCTCCTCGCGCGGCCAGGTCTACAAGGAAAAGGTCTGGCGGCTGCCGATGGCCGCGCCGAACGCGCGCGGCAAGGCGATGATCAACATCCTGCCGCTGGAGCAGGGCGAGCGCATCACCACCATCATGCCGTTGCCGGAGGATGAATCGACCTGGGGCAATCTCGACGTGATGTTCGCCACCACCGGCGGCAACGTCCGCCGCAACAAGCTGTCCGACTTCGTCGACGTCCGCCGCTCCGGCATCATCGCGATGAAGCTCGACGACAACGAGGCGATCGTCGACGTGCAGATATGCACCGAGCGCGACGACGTGCTCCTGACGGCGGCCGGCGGCCAGTGCATCCGCTTCCCGGTCACCGACGTGCGCGTGTTCACCGGACGCACCTCGATGGGCGTGCGCGGCATCGCGCTTGCCGAGGGCGACAAGGTGATCTCGCTGGCGATCCTGCGCCATGTCGAGTCCACGTCCGACGAGCGCTCGGCGTACCTGAAGATGCGCCGAGCGGTGGCCGGCGAAGCCGCGGCGGAAGAGGTCCCGGCCGATGCCGAGGCCGAGGAGACGTCCGGCAGCTTCCAGCTCTCCCAGGAGCGTTATGCCGAGATGTCGGCGCAGGAGCAGGTCGTGCTGACCGTCTCCGTCAACGGCTACGGCAAGCGGACCTCGTCCTACGAGTACCGCACCACCGGCCGCGGCGGCAAAGGCATCGTCGCCATGAGCGTCAACAACCGCAACGGCAATCTGGTGGCTTCCTTCCCGGTGGAAGATGCCGACCAGATCATGCTGGTCACCGACAAGGGCCAGCTGATCCGCTGCCCGGTCGAAGGCATCCGCATCGCCGGCCGCTCGACCCAGGGCGTGATCGTGTTCGACACGGCCGAGGACGAGCACGTCGTCTCGGTCGAGCACATCACGGAAGAGGCGGAAAGCGGCAACGGCGAGAACGGGAACGGCTCGTAGCTCAAGCAGATCCCGTCAGCTCTCGGTTCCCTGTCGACGGTTGCAATCGACTTGACAGGACCGGCATGGCGCGACGTGCCGGTGTCCGGCCTATGATCGTGGAAGATGCGGCCGGCGCGATGCCTTCCAGCCGAGCACGGCTAGCGGAATCGCCAGTGCTGCCCAGGACAGCGCGTCCCAGCCATCGTCTCCGAACAGCGCTGACGCTAGCCCGACAAGGATGAGCACTCCGAGCAGGAGCGGCCAGCGAAAGATCTCGCCCGTGGTGTGGCGCTTGCGAGTCATGGACGAATTCCGGATGTCGCTGCGACAGGCGGCCGGTCCTGCGCGCGCGTAGTGATCCGAGGCGATTTGCACCTGCCGAGCCAGAGATAGACGCCGCTCGCGAGCACGACGATGGCGGCGAAGTCGAGAAGCGCCCAGATGATCTTGAGCGGCAGGCCGCCGTAATCCCCGAAATGCAGCGGGCGTGACACCTGCTTGCGTCAGGATAAGTCCTGGAAAGGAGGAAGAATGTAGTCTGAAACCTTTCAACGTGACCCAGAGGGTTCGACGCCCTCCCGGCAAAGGCGGAGCCCGCCAGCCGGAAGCGAGTCTTGCATGGGTGACGGCAACGTCACTCGTGAAGCGTAGACAGCGGGTACTGAAGCCCTGTGACCAGCCTCGAAATCACGGTCGTGCTGAAGCCTTCGCCGTGTTGGATCCGGGGGCAGCACTGGGAAAGCCGCTATGGCCAGGCTGACCGGTTCGGCCGGGGTCTCTGAGCAGGGCAAAGGTACGGGATGGGACACCAGGAAACCTGAGAGGTCCCGTTTGTGCCCACATGGGAAAGCCGGCACGGAGCACCGGCCACAGCAACGCTCCAGGCCTGATGACCGACTTGGCGAGCATCGGGAGCGCGCACGCGAACACGAAAACACCAAGGCATGTGGAATCCCGAGGTGAAGACATAAGCCGACGGACGCGCGCGGCGGGGAGTCGTAGCGGCTTCGTAGTACCGAGGAAGGCGGGGAACTGGGCTCACCGGGACCCGCTCGAGGGAAGGGAGCCGTCACGCGTTAAGACCCATTGACGAGAAACACGGGAGGGAACGCTGAGTCCCACGAACCTGTCCACGAAACGACAATGGATAGCCGATCTGGCGAGGAAGAATCCCAAGCGGGTGCTGACCTCGCTGCATCACCTGATCGACTGTGAATGGATGCTCGAGGCCTATCGCCTGACGCGCAAGGATGGCGCGCCCGGCATCGACGGCATGATGGCGACGGACTATGAAGCGAATCTGGAGGCCAATCTCGGTGATCTCCTGGCGCGCATCAAATCCGGACGTTACATCGCGCCGCCGGTGCGACGGCACTACATCCCGAAGGCGGATGGGACCGAACGGCCACTCGGCATCCCGACATTGGAAGACAAGGTGGCACAGCGGGAGAGCTGGCCCCGCAAATTCGGACAGTAGCTTGAGTGGATTTTCTGCCTGACAGCGGCGAGGATTCTTGCTGCGAATCAGGAGCGAAGATGACGAAGAAGAGCCGCCGGACGCATTCTCCGGCATTCAAGGCGAAGGTTGCTTTGGCTGCGGTCAAAGGCGACAAGACACTGGCGGAGCTGGCGCAACTGTTTGATGTTCATCCGAACCAGATCACGATCTGGAAAAACCAGCTCCTGGAAGGCGCCGCCGGCGTGTTTGGGCATGACAAGACATCGGCCGAGACGCCGGTCGATTTGAAGGCGTTACATGCCAAGATCGGCGAGCTGGCGTTGGAAACCCCGTGGGTCGGTCAAAATCCCCCGGGTATGGTCACTTGAAACTCCCCCACCTGATGATCGCCGTCAGCGCCGCTGAACAGCAGTAGCCGGTCAGGCAGGACGTTTATGTTCGACCCCTTTAGCCAGCAAGGGGCCGGGGAGTTGAACGTCTTGAAGCGACATCTGCAAAGCACCGTACTTACATTACTTGATCGCAACACCAGCCAGCGCGAGATTCACCGGCTGACGGGTGTCGATCGCAAGACGATCCGGCGTTATCAGGCGCTGCGGGCCGGTGCGGAGGCAAATTCCCCCGGGGAAGTGACCACCGGCTCGGTGAGCGCGGACGGCCAAATTCCTCCACCCCGACCACCGGCTTTTGGGACATCGGAAGCGACGGTCACCAGCAGCCTGGCCCGTTCGGCTTGCGAAGCGCATCGGACGTGGATCGAAGAACAGGTCCGGCTGAAGCGGAACGCGCAGGCGATTTACCAGGACCTGGTTGATCAATTTGGCTTTCCGTCCAGCTACCAGAGTGTCAAGCGGTTTGTGCGCCGGTTGCGGCACGCTGATCCTGAGCAGTTTGATCGTCTTGAGTTCCTCCCCGGCGAGGAAGCTCAGGTCGACTATGGCGAGGGCGCGCCGACGGTTGATCCGAAGAGCGGGCGGTACCGTCGTCCCCGCCTGTTCGTGATGACGCTACGCTACTCGCGGCGCAGCTTCCGGCGGGTAGTCTGGAAGTCCAGCCAACAAGTCTGGGCGCAGCTCCACGAAGAGGCGTTCCGGTATTTTGGCGGGGTCCCCAGCTATGTCGTGCTCGACAACCTGAAGGAAGGCGTCCTCAAGCCGGATTTGTACGAGCCCCAGCTCAACCCGATTTACAGCGCGATGCTGGCTCATTACGCCGTGGTCGCCGATCCCGCGCGCGTGGCCGATCCAAATCGGAAAGGATGCGTCGAGAATGCGATTCAACATACCCAGGGCACTGCGCTGGCCGGACGGCGCTTCGAGACGCTGGAGGCGCAAAACGAGTTCTTGAGGCACTGGGAGGAGAACTGGGCTTCCAAACGCATCCACGGCAGCACGCGCCGTCAGGTCGAGGCGATGTTCCAGGAAGAGAAGCCGCACCTGCGGCCGCTGCCTGTCGCTCCCTTCCGCATCTTCACCGAAGTCGTCCGGACTGTCTGCGACGACACCACCGTACGCGTCGACAACAGCTATTACGCCGCGCGGCCCGCGCCGATCGGCAGCCAGGTCGTCGTGCGCATCTACACCACCACGATCGAGATCCGTGATCGCCACACCCGTGCGCTGCTGCGTGTTCATTCCCGGATGGCGCACCCCGGTTCTGTCGTCCTGCCGACCAGCGAACGGCCGTTCAACCCGTCGCGGCAAACCGCCGTGCTGCTGGCGAGCGCCGAGCGCATCGGACCGCAGACCAGGGCCTTGTGCCAGCAGGTGTTCGACACCGAAGGGCGCCCCGGACAGCGCGCGATGTGGGGCATTGTCGGGCTGGGCCGGAAGTATCCGGCGCGGCTGGTCGAGCAGGCCTGCGCGCACGCCATCGACAACCGCATCTACCGCTACAAGCACGTGCGTGCGACCGTCGAGCGGTTGTTCGAACAGGCGATCGAGCAGGTTGGAGTGACGCCACAGCCGGCATCGCCGCTCACCCAGGATCATCCGCTGATCCGTACCCCCGCGGAATACGGCGACCTCTTCAGCCGCGCTGTGCGGCGCGACGCCGACGACAATGGTCGGCAGGCCGAGGCTCACGACGATCACGCCACGGCAATCCGCGCTCGTGTCGCCTGCGCAACCCCGGCCAACTCCGGCGCCACGAGCGCTCCCGCTGCACCTTCTCACCTTAAACTGGAGACCTAGCCACATGATGACCATGCCGGAAATTGAGCGTTGCCTACGACAGCTGCGCCTGTCGGGTGTCCGCGACACGCTGCAGACGCGCGTGCTCCAGGCGCAGGGCGCCAACCAGCCCTTCCTCGAGACCTTCTCCCTTATCCTGCAGGATGAACTGGACCGTCGTCAGTCCCGTCTTATCGAGCGGCGATACCAGCAATCCGGGCTCGACGAAAAGCTGACGCTCGCCGAGTTCGACTGGTCCTTCAATCCCAAACTGCCACGTCAGACCTGCTTCCAGCTCCACACCCTGGCGTTCATTGCCGCTGGCGAGAACGCTCTGCTTGTTGGCAAACCTGGCACCGGGAAGTCGCACATCGCCAAGGCGATTGCCTATCAGGCGATCCTGCAAAGCCACAAGGTCCAGTATCTTGAGACCGACGACTTCTTCCACCGCTACGCCCTGAACTCTCCGGCACAACGCGAGGTCCGGCTGCGAACCATCATCGACTGCGATCTCCTCGTGCTGGACGATCTATTCCTCGCACGCGCCATCCCCGACGACGCCGGCACTTTGCTGCAGACCCTGATCCATCAGCGTTACAAACTGCGCCGCAGCGTCATCGTCACCTCCAATCGCGTCGTGCAGGATTGGGGGGCATACCTTGGGGACAACACTATGAGCACGACGATCCTCGATCGCCTTATGCATCATTGCCATCTGCTTGAGTTCGACGGACGCAGCTATCGGCTCAAAGAAGCCGCTGAAGCTCTTGCCCGGGAAACAAACTCAAACTAACAGTCCCTTGTCCTGCCTCGCGGGTGGAGGAATTTGACTGACCACACCCGGAGGAATTTGAAGTGACCCGCGGGGGAAAACGATTTTTTGTCCGGCGCGCTCACCAAGGCGGGCCTGCTGAGCGCAAAGCGATGATCGACCGCGATCATGATCTTTCTATCGTGCGCCAGGCGAAGGTCCTGAAGCTGGCTCGCAGCACGGTCTACTATGAACCTCGGCCAGTTTCGGCCGAGGACCTTGCCTTGATGCGTCGGCTCGATGAGCTGCATCTCGATTATCCCTTCGCGGGAGCGCGTATGCTGCGATCGTTGCTGCGGCGGGAGGGCGTATACGCCGGTCGCCGCCACATCGCGACGCTGATGAAGCGCATGGGGATCGAGGCGGTCTATCGTCGCCCGAACACGAGCAAGCCGGCTCCGGGTCACAAGATCTACCCGTCCTGTTGCGCGGATTGAAGATCGAGCGGCCCGACCATGCGTGGGCAATGGACATCACCTACATTCCGATGCGGCGTGGCTTCGTCTATCTCGCGGCGGTCGTCGATGTGTTCAGCCGACGGGTCCTGGCCCATCGCGTCTCGATCACAATGGAGGCGGCCTTGTGTGTTTCGGCATGGAATAAGGACCCCGTTTTCGGGGTGATCGGCATCCAATCGGGACCCCGGGATAAGGGTCCACAGTGGCTTCCATCGAGTCATGGAAGCCGAGGTTGGGATGCTGGTGGTGGAGACGATTGGTAAGATCCGTCGCGCCTACTTTGTTGATGGTCGTCCGATCAAGGCGATCTGCCGAGAACTTGGCGTATCGCGGAAGGTGGTTCGCAAGGTCATTCGTTCTCAAGCGACGGAGTTCCGGTACGAGCGCGAGACGCAGCCGCTCCCGAAGATGGGTGCCTGGAGTGCCGAGCTTGATCGGTTGCTGGCAGGGAATGAGAGCAAGGCGGCGCGGGAACGGCTGACGCTGATCCGGCTATTCGAGGAGCTTCGCGGCCTGGGTTATGCCGGCGGCTATGATGCGGTTCGTCGATACGCACGACGGTGGAGCAAGGAACGCGGCACCTCGACAGCGTCGGCTTATGTGCCGCTGAGCTTTGCACCCGGCGAAGCTTACCAGTTCGACTGGAGCCACGAGGTCGTCCTGCTGAGCGGCACCACGGTGATGGTGAAGGCTGCTCATGTCCGGCTCTGTCACAGCCGCATGCTGTTCGTGCGGGCCTATCCGCGGGAGACGCAGGAGATGGTGTTCGACGCCCACGACCGGGCATTCGCCTTGTTCAAAGGCACCTGCACCCGCGGCATCTACGACAACATGAAGACCGCGGTGGAGACGATCTTTGTCGGTAAAGGCCGTCTCTACAATCGCCGCTTCCTGCAGATGTGCAGCCACTATCTGGTCGATCCGGTCGCCTGTACGCCAGCGTCGGGCTGGGAGAAGGGGCAAGTCGAGAACCAGGTCGGGCTGGTCCGGGAACGCTTCTTCACGCCGCGGCTGCGGTTCAAAACCCTCGACGAGTTAAACGCCTGGCTGCTCGACAAATGCATCGCCTACGCCAAGGCTCATCGCCATCCGGAGCTGACCGATCAGACGATCTGGGACGTGTTCGAAGCCGAACGCCCCAAACTCGTTCCCTATGCCGGCCGCTTCGACGGCTTCCATGCGGTGACGGCATCGGTCTCGAAGACCTGCCTGGTGCGCTTCGACAACAACAAGTACTCGGTCGCAGCCAGCGCAGTCGGACGACCGGTCGAGGTTCAAGCCTATGCCGATCGCATCGTGATCCGTCAGGATGGACGTATCGTTGCCGAGCACCCGCGATCATTCGGTCGCGGCGAGACGGTCTACGACCCTTGGCACTATGTGCCCGTGCTGGTGCGCAAGCCCGGTGCCTTGCGTAATGGCGCTCCCTTCAAGGACTGGGTGCTGCCCGCAGCGATTGAGCGTGTACGGCGCAAACTCGCCGGTGCCGACGATGGCAATCGACAGATGGTCGACATCCTCAATGCGGTGCTGACAGACGGATTGCCCGCGGTGGAAGCCGCCTGCGCCGAGGCGGTCGCTCATGGCGTTCATTCCGCCGATGTCGTTCTCAATATCCTGGCCCGTCAACGTGAACCCGCCCCACCGGCCAACATCATGACGCCGGCCGCACTGACGCTCCGTCATGCACCGATCGCCGATTGTGCCCGCTACGACAACCTCCGGAGGACCATCTGATGGAACGAACCCAAATCTTCGACCTCATGGGCGAACTCAAGCTCTACGGCATGAAGGCTGCCTTCGACGAGATCATGGCAACTGCCGTTAAGCGCCAGCACGAACCTCAGCGCATTGTCGGCGACCTGCTCAACGCCGAGATCAACGAGAAGCAAGCCAGGTCGATCAAATACCAGCTCACCATTGCCAAGCTGCCGCTCGCCAAGGACATCGCCGACTTCCAGTTCGACGGCACGCCGATCAATCAGACTCTCGTCAATGATCTCGCTGACGGCGGCTTCATCGCCCAACAACGCAACGTCGTGCTGGTTGGCGGCACCGGTACAGGCAAAACACACCTGGCCATTGCCGTCGCCAGAAGTTGCATCCGCAATGGCGCTAGAGGACGCTTCTACAACGTCGTCGACCTCGTCAACCGGCTCGAGACCGAAACCCGCAACGGTCGGCAGGGACGGCTCGCCGAGCATCTGACCCGCATGGACTTCATCGTCCTCGACGAGCTGGGCTATCTGCCGTTCGCGCAATCCGGCGGTCAGCTCTTGTTCCATCTCATCAGTCGGCTCTACGAGCGCACCTCAGTCATTGTCACCACAAATCTTGCGTTCGGCGAATGGCCGAGCGTGTTCGGCGATGCCAAAATGACCACCGCGCTACTCGACCGATTGACCCATCACTGCGACATCGTCGAGACCGGCAACGACAGCTGGCGATTCAAAAGCCGCGACGATGTTCAAACAACCCGCGCTCGCGCCGTCTCCGCAACCCCGACCAGCTCCGACGACCCGAGCGCTACCAGCAGAGCACGCCGATCAAAGGGGTCCCTTTTGGAGGCCGATAGGGGGTCCCAGTCAAACGCCGATTGACAGGCCTTCTGCGTCGAAGCGGTCCAGGAGGCGTTGGCGAAGCACGGCAGGCCCGAGATTTTCAACACGGATCAGGGCAGCCAGTTCACCAGCCTCGAGTTCACCGATGTGCTGCTGGACGCGAAGATCGCCATCAGCATGGACGGCAAGGGCGCCTGGCGCGACAACGTGTTTGTCGAGCGGCTCTGGCGCACGGTCAAATACGAAGAAGTATATCTCCGCGCCTACGACAGCGTGTCCGAGGCGCGAGCGTCAATTGCCAAGTATCTGGCCTTCTACAATCAGAGCTATGCGGGATTTTGGGTGACGAGGCGATCAGGCGGCGTGGTTTTCCGGCACTTGGATGACCTCGATGCCGTTTTCGAATCTGACACCTGCGACGACCTTCGGCAACTGATTTGTGCCTTTCAGCCGCCGCCAGGTCTTTGATGCGGCGCAGAGCAGCTTGAACACCATCAACTTGGCAGTCGTTGACGATAACGAACCTTTCGTGCGCACCGTTCTGTGCCGGACCGTCGCGAACACGCTTTCGATGGGATTCGTCGTCCGCAAGTGGTCCCAATGCTCGGCGGGGAATTCGTAGAACGCAAGCATTGCGTCGCGATCTTTCGTCAGGCACTCGACCGCCTTGTCGTACTTCGCTCCGTATTTCTCGGCAAAGACATCGATCGCCACTTCGGCCGAAGCTCGGTTGGACGCCAAATAGACCTCGCGCAGGTCCTTCTTCATGCTGGCCTGTACCGACACTGCGACTTTGTTCAAGATATTCGCGGTTTTGTGCACCCAGCACCGCTGATGTCGCGTGGCGGGAAAGACCTCGTCGAGCGCCTTCCAGAAGCCGAGCGCGCCGTCACCGACGGCGATTTCCGGGGCGATCTTCAGCCCTCGGGTTTTCGCCTCGACGAGCAGTTCGTGCCAGCTCTGCGTGCTCTCGCGCACGCCGACCTGGAAGCCGATGAGTTCCTTCTTGCCTTCCGGCGTCGCGCCGATCAGCACCAGCATGCATTCGCTGTGGTCTTCCATGCGAGCCTGCAGGAAGACGCCGTCCGCCCACACGTATACGTACCGGCGCGCCGACAGATCGCGCTTCTGCCAACGCTCGTACTCGAGCTGCCACTCCGTCGTCAGTCTGGAAACCACCGCCGGAGAAAGATTCGGCGCATCCTTGCCCAAGAGCGCCGCCAGCGCCTCCTGGAAGTCGCCCGTCGAGATGCCTCGCAGGTACAGAACCGGCAAAAGTGCATCCAAGCTCTTCGTGCGCCGTGCCCACAACGGCAGGATCGCCGAGGTGAAGCGGATCCGCTCGCCATCGCTGGTCACCGCGCGATCGCGAATCTTTACCCGGGCGACTTCGACGGCGCCGATCCCCGTCTGGATCGTCCGCACTGGACCATGGCCGTGTCGCACGAGGCGGTCGCGGCCATCGGGAAGCTTCAAGCCCTTCATCGCGGCGAGAAACGCCTCGGCTTCCATCTCGACAGCCTGCGCAAGCAGCTGCCGAGCTCCAGATCGCAAAATATTCGTCAGTGGATCGTCGATCTCATCGGGCTGACGCAGTGGGACAATGTTGCTATGCTCGTTCATGGCGTATCGCTCTCCTTGAGGTTCTGGCAGGCTCGACACCCGCCTCGATACGCCGCCTATCTCATTCCGTCATCACCCAGTTTCCCGCATAGCTCCTACAATCAGGGACGCCCTCACTCGAGCCTTGACGGGCGCACGCCCGACGAGGCTTACTTCGGCACGCAAGCTATGGTGATGGCCGCATGACCGTCGCCGACGGTTTTGTCGTCGCTCTGGTCGGGCTACGCCCTCCCGACGCAACGACAAAACCGTAAAGCCCCGCGTTCAGCATAACCCGGCAGGAATCCACTTAAATCCAGCGGGGCGCTGTCCAAACAACCGGGGCCAGCTCTGAATCGAAGTCATTCCGAACACTGAAAGCCACGCCGCCTGATCAGGCCGCGTCACCCAAAATCAGCCATAGCTCCTTGCCGTGTGTCTTTTGCTGTACCGACTGAAAGCAAGAAATTTTGGGCTAGCCCGTCCTATTCGTGAGAGTGCGGCTTTTGGGCCCGATTGATGCGGCCGCACATCTTGTCTGACGAGGCGCACAGGATTGCCTTCGGCTTTTCGCCGCCTGACGACCGGTACTTTGCAACGCGCTTGAGGGATGGGTTGGGCGAACGGGGCGGACGCCCCGCCGGTCAAGGACCGAGCGGCAGCAGCGCGCCGGGCAAGCCGCAGATCAGGTCGGCTTCGGGACATGCCGCGGCAAACGCAAGGCGAATGCGGCTCGTGGTCTCGACGACACGGGCGGCGATTTTCAAGAGCCGAAGACGCAGCGTCGCGAACTCGGCAGCGGCCAATTCCCGGGCTTTGGGAATGGCGTCGCGCACGGTCAGCATCAGCCAATAAGCGGCCGTATGGAGCACGAGACGGACCTGGTTGGCGAGCGCCGAACGGCAGCTGGTGCGATCGGAGGCGAGCTGCGTCTTATGCAGCTTGATCAGATTCTCGGCTTGGCCGCGCGCGCAATACAGGCTGTCGTAGATCCACTCGGCCGAGCCGACATCGAGGCTGGTGACGACGAAACGGATGTCGAGGCCGAGCATCGTCGCCTCAATACGGGCGACGGTGCGCCGTTCGCGATCCCAGGACTTTGCCTTGTGGCGCGTCTCGGTATAGCCACGCAGAACCGGCAGGTTCTCGATGGCGCGTCGCGTGCGGATGTCGTCGGCGACCTCGTCGACTTTTCTGGCGAGAGGCTTGGTGCCGGACAGACCGAAGATGTAGTCGATGCCGTTGGTCTCGCACCACGCCATTGCCTCCGGCCGGGCATAGTGCCCGTCGCCACGGAACGTAATTTGCGTGTTGTGCCATCGCGTCCGGATATGCCGTACCAGGCGGCGCAGATGGGCACGCACCTCGACGCCGCCCGGCGTCTTGCCGGGCCTCAGCACGACCGCCACGGGCCGGCTCTTCTCCGTGTCGTAGACGTGGATCGGCAGGAAGCAGCGTTCGTCATAATGAGCGTTGAACAGCGAGAGCTGCTGATGGCCGTGGACGACGTCGCAGGTATCATCGATGTCGAGCGTGACGGATGCCGGCTCGCGCGGGTAGCTATCCATCCATGCGTCGACCAAAGTGTAGGTCAGCCGGATCACGTCGCGCAGGCGCGGAGCATTCTCCAGCCGCGACAGCGTCGGCTGGGAACACAAATCCCGGCCCGTGTCCGGTAGGCGACCGCAGGCCAGTTTGAATGCCGGATCGGACCTCAGATGATCGAGGTCGTCGGCGTCCTCGTAGCCGCAGCAGATCGCGAACATGCGAGCGCGGAACATATCGACCAGGCTGTGCACGACCCGCGTCGGATCGCGCCGATCCGGGAACACCCGGGCCAGATTGTTGGCCAAACCGAGACGCCGCTCGGCCATCGCCAGAAGCATCACGCCCCCGTTCGAGGTTAGGCGCCCACCATCGAAGGCAGCTGTGACTTTCTTGGCGTGAACGGCTGGAAACGAGAAGGGCGGAATCGTATCGTCGGTCATGGCGGGCGTGGCGTTCGCGGTTGGAGGTGATGGGGTTGGCTTCGCAACCGAATCCTACGCCGCATCAGCGCTTTACCCCTCAGGCGCACTCTTACGAATAAGACGGGTTAAGTTGAAGAAAGATTGAGTGACTCCCGATCATTTCTGTGCCGAAACGTGGAGTCGCGGTCGTGCCGCGTCCAAAGAAACCGGCGCGAGCGGCCTATTAGACGCGGTAGGTGCTCAGCCTCCGAAACGAGACTATCAAGCATGAAGAGATCGAGCGCGAGGCAGAGGTTTTATTTGTGTTGAATTCTTGCTTCTCGATAGTGGTCTGAAATCGTATCATCGGTCATGGCGGGCGTGGCGTTCGCGGTTGAAGGTGATGGGGTGGCTTCGCAACCGAATCCTACGCCGCATCAGCGCTTTACACCACGCTCGCCAGCCTCTCAGGCGCCCTCTCGCGAATAAGACGGGCTAGGGGCCTTCTGGACCGTCTCGTGCACCGATATGGATGACTGACGGCGGTAAAGATTCCCGCATAACGCATCGGAATTCGCCTGTCAGATCAATCACTAACTCACATAGCGAGCCACGGCGCTTTAAATATATGTGCGATGTTGCAATCTAACTATCTGGAATCGCTCGATTACCACTTTATCTGTGCCAGCCTTTTTGCGCAGATTTGGCGGGATGTGCCTAAGTAGAAAAGTCCCCCCTGAACGATTCGCTCTTCAAGTTTTTCAAATGGAGAGCTGCATCATGTCGGACAAACTTCTGGTCAATCTATGGGGCGCGAGCATCAGCGCTGACGGCGTCTGGGCGATCGGGGCTGCTGTTCTGATCGTGGTGGTCATCGGAGCTATGGCGGAATCTGGGTGATGACGGTGTGAGGAAGGCGGCGTATCGAGGCGGGTGACGAGCCTGCCAGAACCTCTCGAGGAGAGCGATACGCCATGACCGAGACTACCAATGTTCTTGCTTTCCGTCAGCCGTCCGCGGTTGATGATCCACTGACCGATATCGTTCGTGCCGGCGCGCGGGACCTGCTTGCCAGGGCGATCGAGATCGAGGTTGGCGCGTTTCTGGCCAGCACGGCCAATCTGACGCTGCCCGACGGTCGAGCGCGCCTGGTCCGACATGGGCACGGTCCGGTGCGCGAGATTGCGACCGGCATCGGTCCGGTGGAGGTCGCTCGTCCCAAGGTCCGCGACCGCGGAGCGAGCGGGCCAGGCGACCGCCTCCGCTTCAGTTCGGCAATCCTGCCGCTATGGGCGCGGCGGACGAAGAGCCTGGATGCCTTGATCCCGGTCCTCTATTTGCGCGGCATCTCGACCGGCGACTTCCAGGAGGCGCTCTCGGCGCTGCTCGGCAAGGATGCGCCGAACCTGTCGCCTTCGGTGATCGCCGGCCTGAAGGCCGATTGGCAGGTCGAGTACGAACGCTGGCAGAGACGCGATCTGTCGGCGCGTCGCTATGTCTACATCTGGGCCGATGGCGTGTACCTGCAGGCCCGCATGGAAGATCACAGCGAATGCATGCTGGTGCTGATTGGCACCACGCCGGAAGGCAAGAAGGAGCTGATCGGCTTCCAGGTCGGCGTGCGCGAGAGCGCGCAGAGCTGGCGCGAACTCCTGATCGACCTGCGGCAACGCGGGTTACGGATTGCCCCGCAACTCGCCATCGGCGACGGCGCCCTCGGCTTCTGGAAGGCACTGGACGAGGCCTTTCCCGGCACGCGGCACCAACGATGCTGGTGCCATAAAGTGAGCAACGTACTCGACAAGGTCGCCAAATCCGTGCAGGGCCCCATGAAGAACGACCTGCGGAACATCTATCTGGCCCCACACCGGGCCGAAGCTGAAACCGCGATCGACGTCTTCGTCGAGAAATACCACGTCAAATACGGACGTGCGGTGGAGTGCCTGATCAAGGATCGCCATGCGCTGCTCGCCTTCTTCGACTTCCCTGCTGAGCACTGGATCCACCTACGCAGCTCGAACCCGATCGAGAGCGTCTTCGCCACGGTGCGCCACCGAACGGTGCGGACCAAGGGATCGCTGTCGCAACAAACTGCGAAGCTGATGGTGTTCAAGCTCATCGACGCCGCATCGAAGACCTGGCGGCGATTGAAGAGCACGAACCAGTTGCCGAAAGTCATCGCCGGTGTAAAGTTCATCGACGGAATCGAAGTCATTCCGAACACTGAAAGCCACGCCGCCTGATCAGGCCGCGTCACCCAAAATCAGCCATAGCTCTGGTCATCGCCGTAGCGAGGCGAGCTTGATTAGGAGATGAGCCACGCCCCCCCAGGGTTGCTGCGCCTTGGGGCACCGCGGGGCAGATTGGCTCGACCTTGAAAGCAGCCGAGGCCGCAGCGCTTGTTTGATCATGCACGGCCAACTCCGCCGACCGTGCCCACTCCCTCACGCCGCCCTCTCGACATCCTTCACGACGACCTCGACTTCGAAATAGCCCATGTCACGGAGGTCGGCGGCCTTCTTCTCGGCCGCTTCCCTTGTGTCGCGCTTCAAAATGATCTGGCCCGCTCCGTCGCGGGCGCAAACGAAATAAGGCATTTTCGATTCCCAATTTCGTTTGCATACACATGGCTCCGGATTCCCGCAAGAATACGGGTCACCGCTCCAGCCCGGCCTTTTGCCGCATCTCGTCGATCAGCTCCGAGGCCTCGGCCTTGGTCAGTTCCTCCTCGGGCAGGTCCCGATGCGCCTGCTCGGCGAGGGTCTTGAGGTAGGATTCCTGGGCTCCCGTCATCGGGTCGTCCCCGGAAACCCAGTCCTTCGGTTCCTTCCGGGTGTTGTCCGCCATCGCAAATCTCCTTTTCCGTCAAACGCCGGACTCGACTCTTCGTTCCGTTTTTGTTCTCTTGGGCCATATTCATATCAGCGAGGGCTGAACATGCCGGACCTGGACCTTGTCAGGCGGGAGATCGAACGGATGCGCATCCAGATGGGCAGGCAGAGAAAGGAGATCCTGCAGCTGCAGCGGGCGGGCGTCGGGACCGCCTCGGCCGAAGCGCTGCTGTCGCGGATGGAGGCGAAGGTTGAAGGTCTCTGCGCCCAGCGCGACGCGCTGAGGAGCGCAGAGCCGCATCACAACAAGGGCAGGGTGCTCGGCGGGAGGACATGGTGAGCAGGCGCTGGTTCGACGACGAGAGAGAGCTGTCGCCCTTCCTGACCGCGCTCGAGGACGTTCGTAGAAAGGCGACGCGGGAAGGGTGGTGCTACGCCCACGTCCAGGCCATCATCGTGGCCATCGACCAGTACGCGGAAGCCGCGACAGGCAACCGCGAGTATTTCCTGAACAAGCCGGTTTCGATCGGCGACAGCCGGAAGGCCGCGGATATTCCGTGAGCGGCTGCCCTCGTATCGTTGCTCGTGCATCGCATCGGGGCATGTCGCCGGTGTCCCGTTCGAGATGCGACGCGCAGGCGTGGCCGTCATCGCACTGTCTTCTGCGCTCCCGTTACGAAGGGCAACAGGAGCGAAGACATGCGCGGTCGTTGCGCCGATCAGCGTGGCGAGACCGAGGAGGAGGCCGCTGACCTGGTCCGACCGGGCGAAGCGGCCTTCCTCGGCGGAGCAGTCCGTCGCGTTTTGCCGGGCTTCGGACGCGCTTCGGGTGCAATCCCGTTCTGCTCGTCGAATTGCTTCAACCAGGCCTGGATGTATCGGGGATCATCGGGACAAAGCCGTTCCAGCAAACGAAGGTTCTGCGCTCTGAATTCCACAAGGGTTATCGGCATAACTCCTCCTCAAAAGCCTGCCCGCCGAAAAGGTGCTTCGGGAGGGGAGCCGGGTCAACGGCAAAGAGAGGCTTGAAATTCCGGGCGAGCCGATGCAGCGCGAGCGCGCCAAAAAGCGAAAACCCCGCCTGGGGGAAGCGGGGTTCTCTGTCGGGGGTGAAGCTTGGGGACGCTTCAACTGTAAGACGCGCGAGCCGGCAGAAAGTTCAAAAGAAAAATCCACAGCCGGACCTGCCGGGCAAGCGCATATGGCTTCATTCGCGAGCTGAGCGCGCGCCGCGTCGGCCGTGCCTCGCGGCGAGACCGGCACATTCGCACCAGCGGCTAAAGCGCGATGCGACCAGCATGAATCGTCATCGCGCTTCAGGTTGTTGTTCAAGCATGATCTCCGCGCAAACGCGTTCCGCGTTTGTCGCGAGGGAGAACCGCTACGCACTTCTCCGGATCATGCTTTAGGCCGCAAGCCGGTGGTCGACAGGTGTCGTCAGGAACTTGAGCGCTTCTGCATGTGCGAGGTCGGGAACCGCGATGGCGGTGTGGCTGTACATCGCATGCGTCCGCGACTTCGCAATCCCGTCCAGGATCTCGCGGCCCTTGATGACGTGGAGACCCATGCCCTCTTCAGTGGGGAAGATCGCCAGCACGACGTCGTAAGCCGCGATGACGGCCCTGAGCGCTTCGGCCTTGTCTTCGGCGACCTCGACAAAAATACGAACATCAGCCGCGAGTTCACGCAGCTCGTCAAAATCCAGCACTGTGGGATACTCCAACGCAACAGACCTGATTGAAGCTTGGCCGCGTTAGGTTACCGAAGTGTCAACAACGCCGGCCGAGCCACAGGTTTCACGTGCAGGTGACACAGCAGGCGGATCAACAAAAGTCTCGACAGCGAAAACCCCCGCCTGGGGGGAGGCGGGGCTCTCTGGGGGAGGCTTGGGGACCTCAATCCCAGGACGCGCCAGCCGCCGAATGGTTCAAAAAGAGAGCGGGCATCGTTCACAGGAGGAAGGGAGTCCCTGCGAACCCGTGCTTGCGTTTTCGGCCTCGATGGGTTCTAAGCCCGGACACTTCATGACCTCTGGCATGAATCAGCAGCGCGCCCCCGCGGTCCGGCCGCGTCCTCTCCGGGAATTGCTCGCGCGCCCCCATTCAAAGGAATTCAGACATGGCGAAGATGACGAAGACCCAATTGATCGATGCAATTGCCGAGGGCACGCAGCTTTCGAAGAACGACGTGAAGTCGGTGATCGAGTACATGGCGACGGTCGGCTACAAGGAGCTCAATGAGTCCGGTGAGTTCGTCATTCCCGGCTTCGTGAAGATGTCGGTCGTGAACAAGCCGGCGACCGAAGCGCGCATGGGCGTCAATCCCTTCACCAAGGAGCCGATGCAGTTTGCGGCGAAGCCCGCGAGCAAATCGGTCAAGGCTTCGCCGCTGAAGGTCGCCAAGGACGCCGTCTGAGGCGCAGGCGATATCGTTGCGGCGGGCACTTTCGCAAGGCCGCGCGACGAACAATGGCTGAAGAGGTGGTGCTCGGCGAAGGCGACGTCCGAACATCACCGGATGATCAGGACAACCATAGGGAGCGCCGGTCGCTCTGGCCGGGCAGGCTCTGCGGTTCCCGCAAGCCGCGCAGACCGGCAGAGGTTTCGTTCTCACAGACCTCGCAGATCATCGGCCCTCGATGACGAAGCTCGCGATGCCGGCTTCCGTGGCGTCGAACGGCTGCGCCGCACCGTTGCCGGCCCACTGGATTTCGGCCGGTCGATGCGCAAGGGCGAGGCTTCGTTTCGCCAGCATGCAATCCGCGCGCGTCGCCAAGTCGCCGACTTCAAGAGAGTCACCGACTTCAAGAGAAAAGCCCCGCGCTTTCGCGCGGGGCTCTCTTGGCTGACGGCATTGGGATTTCAGCGCCTGGCCGCCAACCGTATTTCAAACTTAAGGTTGAAAATCTAAAAAGCAACAGCGCCGCGGTGACGGAGTATGTTCGTCAGGCGGCGCTGCTGTGTGACTGGGCGCTGAAATCCCCAGCTTCCGTAAGTCTATGCCGCTCCGAAAAGGTTCAACGGGAGGCCAGCGAAATTTAGCTGGAAGGGGCTGGACTTTTTGTTCTCATTTTGTTCTAGTGTGGGCCGCCTTGGGAGACTTTTTTGGAGGTGACTCATGACTGTCGAAAAACAGCGCGAAGTGATCAGGCTTTGGAACGAGCTCAGGAAGCTCGAGGGGCCTGCCGCAGAAGAGCTCCGCATCCAGATCCTCGAATGCTTCTCCAAGAAGACGAAGCGGGCGGCTTGATCAGCGTCGACGAGACCAGCCCGCGCTCGTGATCGCGGTCCATCCGCTCTCGCGCGATTTGCCGCCGAAGAGTTCACCGGCGAAGAGCTGTGCCGCCGAAGGTGCGAGAGTTCGCGCCTTCATCGATCGTTAGGATTCGCTCCGCACCGGTTTTCTCGATTCCGATTCGTTCTTCGAGAACGAAATGGAGTCGGATGCAGAACGGGGGCGCCTGGCGGCGGCGATGCGGCCCCGCAGTCGGAAGGAGACGGAGTGATGCCCGGCCCCGCGCGTGGCTTCTCCGAAAGCGCGAGGCGAGGAAAGCGCCATGGATGCGGACTGCCCTGATCGAGGTCGCAAAGTGCTTGTTAAGAACTGCTCCGCACCCATTTCTGCGATTCCGATTCGTTCTTCGAGAACGAAATGGAGTCGAAGCCGGAACAAAGTCGGCCGGTCTTTCGCCTGTCCCGACGGCAGAGGTGCCGCCTCTGATGTGCCTAACGAGTGCTTGCGCGGACGCCGATAACCCTATTCGGTTAGGTTAAAAGCCCAATCGCGTTGCGCTTGCTGCGGGCTGGGATAGGTGTCTGGCAAGAAGCAAGAAGCGACTTTGCCAAGAAGCAATTTTGTCATGACGCCTTTTTCGACGCCGTCCTTCTACCAAGGCGACCGACACACCTACCGGCGCGTCGCCGTCGTCGGCACGCTGTTCTGTCTCGCTTTCGTGGTGATCAGCTTCTCGCTGCGGCCGCAGGCCGAGGACACGCGCGTGGCGGTCAAGGCCGACAGGCTGGTGCGCACGGCGGGCCAGGCGGCGCACGCCAACTAAAGCGCGATGCGATTGGGATCAATGTAAGCGGAGCTTTTCTCCCATTTGATTGACTGGTTTCGCTTCGGCTTTCGCTCTGCGATCCTTGGCTTGTCAGAGAGCCGAGAGGAGACTGAAGGCGATGGAACAATCGGGGGAGGAAGCCGAAGCTGATGGCTTTGTGGGGAAGCTTACGCGCCGGACGCGTTCTGGAGGCCGGTTATGGTCTGCGGAGATCAAGGGGCGCGCTGTTTTCGAGAGCATGAAGCCCGACGCCCGGGTATGTGATGTCGCACGGCGTTATGGTGTGAAGGCCCAGCAGTTGACGACGTGGCGCAGATTGGCGCGTGCTGGCCGGCTCGCATTGGTCACGGACGACGCGGCGGATTTCGTGTCGATCGAGCTGAGCGATCCAGTGGCGTCAGGCAAGAGCGAGGGGCCCGTCGAGATTACGATTGGCAAGGTTTCGGTCCGCCTGGATGCGGACGTGTCGGCGGTGCGGATCGCGGAGATCGTGACTGCGATCGAGCGCGGCGCATGATCATTCCGGCGCAGGGACTGCGGATTGTGCTTGCTGTGCGTCCTGTTGACTTCCGGTGCGGGCACGACGCGCTGGCCGGTCTTGTGCAAAACACGCTTGGGCTCGATCCGCATTCGGGCCTGATCGTGGTTTTTCGTTCGAAGCGCGCCGACCGGCTGAAGATTTTGCTATGGGACGGCACGGGCCTCGTTTTGGTCTACAAGCGCCTTGGCCGCGATGGTCGTTTCGAGTGGCCGCAGATCAGCGACGGCGTCATGCATCTGACGCGCGTGCAGTTCGAAGCGCTGTTCGATCACCCATGTTGATGCCCCTCCTTGTTAGGCTGACAGATTCTTAGATCAAGTTGCGCGATGACGTGGTTTCGAAGGTCTCCGATGGCGTGAAGAACGGATGGTGTATTCGGGAAGAGATAGGCGCCGCTGGGCTGGCGATCAATTAGCAAACGCTTGGTTCGGATCTGAACATAGAGCCAGTTTACTGGAATCTCGAGCCTTCGGGCCAGTTCGGGCGGGCTGAGGTATGAGTCGTCATGCTCCCATCGGCTGCGCTGGGCAGTTACCTTGATGGCGGCGGCACGACGGAGCCGCCCAACGGTGATAGGCAGCACCTTATCGGCGCAACGGGGAGAGCGGTGACCTTCCCGAGTAAGGATTGTGGCGATCTTGTCGTCTGGGACGCCGTCGCGAGCGAGCGTCAGAAGGCGTTCCCGCATCTCTGTGCCTCGCGTCAATCTGGTGACGGAGTTGACGCTCATCTTCACTTCGAGCTCCGTCACGGCGCCTCCCCGCCAGACGATCCTAGCCAGGGCCAAGTCGCGCTCACCGCGGTCGAGAACGACCTTTTCGATGAGACATCGCAACAACGCCTTGCGATGCGCATCCGAGATAGTCTCGTCACCCCATATCTGCGGGAGGCGGCCGGTGAGGCTGATGACCTTGTCGTTGAGCTCCTTGCTTATGGCCACTTGTGTGATGGCTTTGGGCGGCGTCTGTCGGGCAAGCGCCTCTTCGGCGGCGCGCACGTCGTTTAGCGCCGCTTCCCATCGACGCTCGAGTTCCGAGGCGACCAACCGATTATCTGGATCAGCTCGGTTGAACTGCCGTTCGGCGAGCGCCGCCGTGTATCGCTTGCGCTCGAGCTCTCGTTCTGCACTGGAGCGTAGCGCATTGTTCGTCTGCTGCTGCACCCGGCGGGAGCGCGACAAGGCATCGAGTTCGGCCGGCGCTAGTGCGGTTAGGAATGCGTCGCCAACGGCTGCATCGATATGGGCGGCGCGGATGTGTTGGCAGGTTGGCTGACCTTCCTGGGTACGCAGGTGATTGCATACATATTCGCCGCCGCCCTTGTAGCGGACGTACATCTTATGGCCACATCGTGCGCACCAGGCAATGCCGTGGAGCAGGAGCTCGCCATTGCGAGGCGCGCCGCGGGTTTTGATGCGCATGTATTCGGCTCGGTTATCTCTGATGACGGATCGGATTTTTTCATAAATTGGCCAGTCGATATAGGCTGGATATCGGAGGGTGTCAGTAACTCGGTGTAAGATGGTTTCTGTGAGTTTACCTTTGACAGGAGACTCACATGGCTACGGATTTTTCACCTGAGATTTTGGACCAGCTTCTTGCCGGGGGCAGCCTCAAGCCAGAAGACTTAGCCGGCGAAGACGGGCTTTTCAGACGACTGAAGAAGGCGCTTCTGGAGCGCGCACTGGGTGCGGAACTGACCCACCACCTTGGCTATGAGAAGGGCGACCCGGCGGGCCGCGGGTCGGGCAACAGCCGCAACGGCACAAGCAGCAAAGCGCTGTTGACGGACGACGGCGAGATCGAGATCGAGGTGCCGCGCGACCGCGCCGGCACGTTCGAACCGGTGATCGTCGCGAAGGGCCAGACCCGCTTCGACGGCTTCGACGAGAAGATCATCAGTCTCTACGGGCGGGGCATGACGGTACGGGAGATCCAGGGCCATCTGGCCGAGCTCTACGGCACCGAGGTGTCCCCCGATCTGATCAGCAAGGTCACCGACGCGATTCTCGACGAGGTCCGCGAATGGCAGAGCCGGCCGCTGGAAGCGATCTATCCGGTGGTCTTCTTCGACGCGCTCAGGGTCAAGATTCGCGATGAGGGGATGGTCAAGAACAAGGCAGTCTACGTCGTGCTGGGCATCACTGCATCGGGCGAGAAAGACGTGCTCGGGCTTTGGATCGAGCAAACCGAAGGCGCCAAATTCTGGCTCAAGGTCATGAACGATCTGAGGAACCGCGGCGTCGCCGACATCCTGATCGCCGTCGTCGACGGTCTGAAGGGCTTTCCCGAGGCGATCAACAGCGTCTTTCCCAAGGCGATGGTCCAGACCTGCATCGTGCATTTGATCCGCAACAGCCTATCCTTCGTGTCCTGGAAGGATCGCAAGGCGATCCTTCCCTCGATCAAGGCGATCTATCATGCCGAGAATGCCGACGCCGCTCTGCTCAGGCTCGAGGACTTCGAAGCCGAGTGGGGCAAGCGCTATCCCGCGATCGGGGCGGCCTGGCGCCGGGCGTGGGAGCACGTCATTCCGTTCTTCGCCTTCGCGCCGGAGATACGCAAAATGATCTATACCACCAACGCGGTCGAGGCGCTGAACCGTTCGCTGCGCAAGATCATCAAAACACGCGGCAGCTTCCCCAACGACGAGGCGGCGATGAAGCTGCTTTACCTCGCCATCAGAAATGCCGGCATCCATTGGCGACGACCGGTTGCATGGACGGCCGCAATGGGCCAGTTTGCCATCCAGTTCGGCGAGCGCTTTGCAGGCTCAGCGGACTGACCCCATGGGGTCAGTCCGCTGACCCCGCAAACCCCTCACAGAGACGCTCTTACACAAAACTTCTGACACTCCCTGGTCGATCGTCGGAAAGGCAGGAGGAGGAAGCAAAAGCGTCGCATGACGCTGGGCGCGGACAAGGCCTACGACGCGACCTCTTTTGTCCAACATTTGCGTAAGCGCGAGGTGACGCCGCACGTTGCGATCAACGGCACGGTCAGCAAGCATGGCGTGGTCCGCAAGACGGCGGTCGATGGCCGCACCACGCGGCATGCGGGCTACGGGATCAGCCAAATCTCGCGCAAGCGGATCGAGGAAGTGTTCGGCTGGATCAAGGCGCAGGCCGGCCTCGATCAGGTCAAGGTGCGAGGACTTGCCAAGGCCAACGCGGTGTTCACGTTTGCGGTCGCTGCCTACAATCTGATCCGCATTCCAAAACTACTGGCTCCAGCCATCGCCTGAGACAAGGCGACAGCGTTCCAGCTCGTTTGTCCGACATCCGATCTCGACCCGCCCCTGCAAAACGACTTAAATCACACGAAAGCGAGACTTCTTCAGCAGCCTGTTAGAGCGCGCTCGAAGGGGTATCTGTACGTGCGTCAGTACGAGAACGGGCACACATGAAGATCGGCGACCTCGCAAAACGAACCGGCTTGTCGACTCACACGCTGCGTTACTATGAGCGCATCGGACTGCTGCCATACGCTGACCGGGATCGCTCCGGCCAGCGTGACTTTGACGCATCGATCCTCACATGGATCGCATTCCTCGGTCGGCTCAAGACCACGGGAATGCCGATCCGAGACATGTTGCGTTATGCGGCGCTTCGTGATGAAGGCGAAGCCACCGGGCCCGCCCGGCAGCAGATGCTGGAAATCCACCGGGAACAGGTTCGCACGCAGATTGCCGAACTCCAGGAATGCCTGCTCGTCCTTGATACCAAGATCGCCGGCTATGCCGGCGGCGAACAGAGGACGAAGGAAAATGACGCACGCCCAAACACAAGCCGAAAGCCGCTTCGATCGCGGCCAGCGGGCCCTGTCACGCATTGACGGCAGTGCCGGCGAAAAGGTCGTCGCTTCACTCGCCGACATAGCTCCGGATTTCGCGCGATACGTGATCGAGTTTCCGTTCAGCGACATTTACTGCCGCCCGGACCTCGGCCTGCGCGATCGAGAGATCGCGACGATCGCCGCGCTGACGGCGCTCGGAAATGCCACGCCTCAGCTCAAAGTGCATCTCGAGGCGGGTCTGAACGTCGGGCTGTCTCGCGACGAGATCGTGGAGATCATCATGCAGATGGCCGTCTATGCGGGCTTCCCGGCCGCGCTGAACGGGCTGTTCGCAGCCAAGGAGGTGTTCGCCGCCTATGACGTACGGCAGGCGTCGGGAGAAGCGACATGACCAACCTGCTCCAAACTCTCTTTCTGCTCGGCAGCCTGGGCATTGCAGCTTCCCTCACGTGCCTTGCCCCGGCGCCGGTCCGCGCCCAGCACTCGTCGCCGGAGAAATTATGGGACGGCTTCAAGTCGCCGACCGGCATTGCCGTCGGCGCCGACGGAACGGTCTATGTGTCCAACTGGAGCGGCGACACTGTCGAGCGGATCACACCGGATGGCGGTCGATCCGTGTTCGCCACTGCAATTTCGTCACCGGCGGGCCTTGCCATTGGTGCGGACGGCAGCGTCTACATCTCGTCCTACTCTGGCGACTATATCGAGCGCGTCGCACCAGACGGCACCCGCACGCGCGTTGCCAAGGATCTTGCCACGCCGGCCGGTATCGCCCTCAGCCGAAATGGCAGGCTGCTCGTCGCGAACCGGTCTTCAGGCGAGATTCTCAGCATCGATGCCGTCAGCGGCGACCGCAGGGTCGTCGCGCGTTCGCTGTCCTTGCCGGTGGGCGTGGTGGAGATGGCGGACGGCAGTCTGGTCGCCACACAATATGGCGGACGGCTGACGCGCGTTCTTCCGGATGGCAAGACCCAAGAACTTGGCGAGAGCTTCGATCGGCCTGGCGTAGGCATCGTGGCAGACGGCCCCGATGCAGTCCTTGCGATCGACAACGGGGCTGGCGTGGTGCGCCGCGTGTCGTTTGGCGGCCTGTCGCGAGTGGTCGTGAACGGCCTCGATGGCAGCGTCGTCGCGCTCGGCCGGATGGCGAATGGTGACCTGCTCGTTGGAACCTGGGGCGTCGGCGCCGTGTATCGCGCAACCCCGTAGTACGGCGCGCCCAGCCTGAACGCGGGCCGGTGGAATGCCTGAGACGCGCGGGTCTTGCCCGCGTGCCGCGGCCGGAACGCTGGAGCCGAAATGGCTGGTTTGATTGAGCTGTGGCTCCAGCGACGCTAGCGGCTGCGCTTGCGTGCGCCTATTCTCGAGAGGCCGTCATGCCGGGTGTCAACGCGTGGCCGAGACAAGCCCGGCCATGACGTTGTGGCAGCATTGGTGCACGCGAGCGCCGTCAAAACCCCGCGACGCTGCCGTGCAGATCGTACGCGTCCGCGCGCTCGATCTTCGCGGTGACGATCTCGCCGACGCGCAAGGGGCGGCGGCTGGAGAGATAGACCGCGCCGTCGATCTCCGGCGCGTCGGACTTGGAGCGACCCTTGGCGACGGTCGGGCCGACCTCGTCGATGATGATCTGCTGGCGCGTGCCGACCTTGCGCTTCAGCCGGCGTGCCGAGATCTTCTGCTGGCGCGCCATCAGCGCGTTGTAGCGCTCCTGCTTGACCTCTTCCGGCACCGGGTTCTCGATCGCATTCGACGTCGCGCCCGCGACCGGCTCGTATTTGAAGCAGCCGAGCCGGTCGATCTCCGCTTCATCGAGCCAGTCGAGCAGATAGGCGAAGTCGGCATCGGTCTCGCCGGGGAAGCCGACGATGAAGGTCGAACGCAAAGCGAGATCGGGACATTCCTCACGCCAGCGCTTGATCCGCGCCAGCGTCTTGTCCTGCGCCGCTGGACGCTTCATCGCCTTCAAGACCTCGGGGCTAGCATGCTGGAACGGGATGTCGAGATAGGGCAGCACCTTGCCCTCGTTCATCAGCGCGATGACCTCGTCGACATGCGGGTAGGGGTAGACATATTGCAGTCGGACCCAGGCACCCAACTCGCCGAGCTCGCGCGCGAGGTCGAGGAATTTGGCGCGGACCTGGCGGTCCTTCCAAGGGCTCTCGGCGTATTTCAGATCGACGCCGTAGGCCGAGGTGTCCTGCGAGATCACCAAGAGCTCCTTGACGCCGGCGCCGACCAGCCGCTCGGCCTCGCGCAGCACGTCGTTGGCCGGGCGCGAGACGAGGTCGCCGCGCAGCTTCGGGATGATGCAGAACGTGCAGCGGTTGTTGCAGCCCTCGGAGATCTTCAAATAGGCGTAGTGCCGCGGCGTCAGCTTGATGCCCTGGGGCGGCACCAGGTCGACATGCGGATTGTGCGCCGGCGGCAGCGCGCGGTGCACGGCGTCGAGCACGCTCTCATATTGCTGCGGGCCGGTGATGGAGAGCACGCCGGGATAGGCCTGCTCGATCGCTTCCGGTTCCGCGCCCATGCAGCCTGTCACGATCACCTTGCCGTTCTCGGCCATGGCCTCGCCGATCGCCGAGAGCGACTCCTGCTTGGCACTGTCGAGAAAGCCGCAGGTGTTGACGATGACGATGTCGGCCCCGTCATGCTTGCGGGCGAGCTCATAGCCCTCCGCGCGCAGGCGCGTGATGATGCGCTCGGAATCCACCAATGCCTTGGGACACCCGAGCGACACGAAGCTGACCTTGGGCGCAGCCGTCTGATCCATATCTGATCTGCCTGATTGACCGGCCTGAGCTAGTCCCAATTGCCCATAATTACAACCCTTTGCAGGGCGTACCGGCATGCTATGGATGAATCACCCGCCGCGAGTGAGCCATGAGCGCCGAACAGTCGCCCAAAATCGTGATCGTCGACGAAAGCCCGATCCGGGCCGCGATCCTCGAGGAAGGGTTGCGGGACGCCGGGTTTACCCAGGTCGTCCATATCAGCGAAATGCAGAGCCTGCTCGCCCGTATTTACGCGGTGGACCCCGACATCATCCTGATCGACCTGGAGAACCCGAGCCGCGACGTGCTGGAGGCGATGTTCCAGGTCAGCCGGGCCGTGAAGCGGCCGATCGCCATGTTCGTGGACCAAAGCGATTCAGCCTCGATCCAGGCCTCGGTCGAGGCGGGGGTCTCCGCCTATATCGTCGACGGGTTGAAGAAGGAGCGCATCAAGCCGATTCTCGATCTCTGCGTGTCCCGCTTCAACGCCTTCGCCAAGCTCCAGGAAGAGCTGGAGCGGACCAAGTCGCAGCTGGAGGACCGCAAGGTCATCGAGCGCGCCAAGGGCATTCTGATGAAGGTGAAGGGCCTGACCGAAGACGAGGCCTATGTGTTGCTGCGCTCCACCGCAATGCGCGAGAAGAAGAAAATCGGCGAGATCGCACAGTCGATCATCACCGCGTCGGAGATGCTGAAATGACCGTTCCCCTCCGCATCGGGTTCATTCCGCTGGTCGATGCCGCCGCCCTGATCGTCGCCGTCGACAAGGGATTTGCCGCAGCCGAAGGGCTCGACGTCGAGCTCGTGCGCGAGGTGTCCTGGTCCAACGTCCGCGACAAGCTCAATATCGGCCTGTTCGACGCCGCGCATCTGCTGGCGCCGGTGGCGATCGCGTCCTCGCTCGGGCTCGGTCACGTCAAGGTGCCGATCGCCGCGCCCTTCAATCTCGGCATCAACGGCAATGCCATCACGGTGTCGCCGGCGCTCCATGCCGCGCTGATGGAGGAGATCGACGGCGATCGGTTCGACCCGATGGCGACCGCGAAGGCGCTGGCGAAGGTCGTTGCCATCAGGCGCAAGGCGGGGGCCGAGCCGCTGACCTTCGGCATGACCTTCCCGTTCTCCACCCACAATTATCAATTGCGGTTCTGGATGGCTGCAGCGGGCGTCGATCCCGACGAGGACGTGCGCCTCGTGGTGCTGCCGCCGCCCTTCATGGTCGACAGCCTCAAGAACGGCCATGTCGATGCGTTCTGCGTCGGCGCGCCCTGGAATTCGGTCGCGGTCGATCTCGGCATCGGGCATATCCTGCATTTCGTCTCCGACATCCTGGTCCGTGCGGCGGAGAAGGTGCTGGCGGTCCGCCAGGCCTGGGCCGACAAGAATCCGGATGTGGTCGCGGCACTGGTGCGCGCGGCCGTGAAAGCCGCCGAGTTCATCGAGCATCCCGAGAACCGCACGGAGGCGGCGCAGATCCTGGCCCAGCCGGAGCGGATCGGCGTCGATGCCGAGGTCATCCAGCGTACCCTCACCGGACGCCTCAAGATCTCGCCCGACGGTACCTTCCGTGAAAGCGGCCGCTACCTCCTCGTCGGGCGAGAAGGGGCAGGGCGCCCCGATCCGGTCCAGGCCGCCTGGCTCTATGCCCAGATGGTGCGCTGGGGGCAGACGGCCCTGACCCCGGACGGCGTCAAGACGGCGATGGCGGTGTTCAGGCCCGACCTTTACGACGCAGCCCTTGGCAACAGGGCGCCCATTGAAGCTCCAGCGGCGTTCGGTGCCTTCGCCGGGCCAGCCTTCGATCCCGACAACATCCGGGGGCATCTCGAGGCCTTCGAGGTCGGGCGCTGGAAGGCCTGATTCGGATCTGCTTCGTTTTCGAGCACGTAAGTTCGTTGGCTAATGTTTGGGCTGACTGCTCGAATTTCGGGAGTGTTCTCTGACCGGTATTCCCCGGAGGCGTTTCCTAATCGCCTGATATTAGGAGACTTTTTATTTCGATCAAGCTGGCACGCAACTTGAATGTTGCGGTGCGGCCAGCTTGTCATAGATGCCTGCTGAGCCAAGTCCCACAGCAACGAAGCTGAATGGACCGTCGGGTTGCGAAGCGGGCTCTTGAGCCGGCCGAGTTTCCCGCGGGTCGCACAATTTCCGTCGAAGCCACTTTGGTGGCCGCAGGAGCTTCGTTACCGACCATGAAAATCGAAACGCTCTCAGTCGACTTCAGCGACGAGCAGAAACGCTATCTCGAAGGCTTCACCACCGGCTTGCAGATCAGCCGGGTGGGTCGCGGTCTCGGCGCGGGTGCCGGCAAAGCGAATGCCGAGCCTGTTGGTCCCGACGCCGTGCACATCAAGGCGCAGGACAAGGTCATCGCGTCCGGCAAGAAGCTCGCCGACCAGGAGAAGTTCAAGCGCGACGAGCATCCCTTCGATGCCTATCCGCGGCTGCGCCAGCAGGCGCACGACAACACCCCGCCGAGCCCGGCTGACAATTTCCGCTGGCGCTATTACGGAATCTTCTACGTCGCGCCGACGCAGGACTCCTACATGTGCCGCCTGCGCATTCCGAACGGCATCATGAAGCACTGGCAGCTGTCGGGCCTTGCCGATCTCGCCGACGAACTCTGCGGCCCCTACAGCCACGTCACAACGCGCGCCAATCTCCAGCTCCGCGAAATTCCGCCGAAGCACGCGGTGAAGCTGATCGAAGGCATCCAGGACCTCGGCCTGTGCTCGCGCGGCTCCGGCGCCGACAACATTCGCAACGTGACGGGAACGCCGACGGCCGGCATCGATCCGCAGGAGCTGATCGACACGCGGCCCTATGCGCGCGAGTGGCACTACCACATCCTCAATGACCGCTCGCTCTACGGCCTGCCGCGCAAGTTCAACGTCGCCTTCGACGGCGCCGGCAGGATCGCGGTGCTCGAGGAGACCAACGACATCGCCTTCACCGCATACGAGGTGAAGGAGGGGTTCGGCGTCGAGCCCGGAGTCTGGTTCCGCCTCGGCCTTGGCGGCATCACCGGCCACAAGGACTTCGCAAAATATTCCGGCATCATCGTCAAGCCGGAGCAGGCGACGGCCGTCGCCGACGCCATCGTGCGCGTGTTCATCGACCATGGCGACCGCACCAACCGCAACAAGGCGCGGCTGAAATACGTGCTCGATGCCATGGGCCATGACGGCTTCCTCAAGCTCGTTGAAGAGCGGCTGAAGACGCCGTTCACGCTTGTGCCGGAAGAAGCGTTCGCGCCGCGGCCCGCCGCGGATCGCATGGCGCATGTCGGCGTGCACAAGCAGAAGCAGGAGGGCCTCAACTGGATCGGCGTGTCGCTGACGCTCGGCAAGCTCAGCTCCGATCAGATGCGCGGCCTCGCCAAGGTCGCGCGGGATCTCGGTGACGGCGAGATCCGCCTCACGGTCTGGCAGAACCTCTTGATCCCGGGTGTGCGCGACGAGAATGCCGAGCTTGCGATCGCGGCGATCAAGCAGATCGGGCTCGCGGTGGAAGCCTCGCATATCCGCGCCGGCCTGATCGCCTGCACCGGCAACGCCGGCTGCCGCTTCGCCGCGGCGAACACCAAGCGCCATGCCGCCGAGATCGGCGACTGGTGCGAGCCGCGCGTCGCGATGGACAAGCCGGTCAACATCCACGTCACCGGCTGTCACCATTCCTGCGCGCAGCACTACATCAGCGACATCGGCCTGATCGGCGCGCGTGTGCCGGTCGGCGAAGACGACACGGTCGAGGGCTACCATCTCTTCACCGGGGGCGGGTTCGGTCCCGACGCCGATGTCGGCCAGGAGGTCTATCATGACCTCAAGGCCGAGGACGCGCCGAAGACGGTCGAAGCACTGCTCAAGGCCTACATCGCCCATCGCTCCTCTCCCGAAGAAACGTTCCTGGCTTTTTCGCGCCGCCATGACGGCGAAACGCTGCGCAAGCTTGCCGATGCACAGGTGTCCGCATGAACCAGATCACCCCTCCGCCCAAGCTCGACATCATTCCACCCAGCGCCCCGTTCTCGGACGCGCAGCGCTCCTGGCTGAACGGCTTCTTCGCCGGGCTGCTGTCGCCCGACGTCGCCGCGCCGCTATCGGCGGAGCAGGGCGCTGCCGTCATGCAAGGCGCAGCTGGCGACGGCGACGATGGCGAAGCGCCGTGGCACGACCAGACCATGCCGATTGCCGAGCGGATGAAGCTCGCCGAGGGGCGCCCCCTGCGCCGCAAGATGATGGCGGCGATGGCGCAGCAGGACTGCGGCCAGTGCGGCTACAATTGCCACGATTATTCGGAGGCGATCGCGAGCCGCAGCGAAGCACGGCTCAACCTCTGTGTCCCCGGCGGCAAGGAAACCGCGCGGATGCTGAAGTCGCTGTACGAAGAGCTCGACAAGGCCCCGGTGGCCAAATCGGCCGACAAGCCGGACGCGGCGGCGCCGGCCGTGACCGTGACGATCGCAGAGCCGGGCCGCTCGCGCGACAACCCTGTGACCGCAACCTTCCTGTCGCGCCGCCTTCTCAACAAGGGGAAGTCGGAGAAGGAGACCTATCACGTCGAGTTCGATCTCTCCGACAGCAAGCTCGACTACGTCGTCGGCGATTCCTTCGGCGTGTTCGCACGCAACGATGTCGGCCTCGTCGACCAGATCATCGCGCTGCTCGGCGCTTCCCACACGACCAGGGTCAATGGCAAAACGCTGCGCGAGGTGCTGATCGACGACGTGTCGCTGTCGCCGGCACCGGACACGCTGTTCGAGCTGATCTCCTTCATCACCGGCGGCGCGGCGCGCGAGAAGGCGCGGGCGCTGGCGCAGGGCGAGGATCCCGACGGCGATGCCGCCTCCCTCGACGTGATGGCGGCGCTGCAGAAATTCTCCGGCACGCGGCCGCATCCCGAGGCCTTCGTCGAGGCGCTGGAGCCGCTGCAACCGCGGCTCTACTCGATCTCGTCCTCGCACAATGCGACGCCCGGAAAGCTGTCGCTGACGGTGGACTCCGTGCGCTACGTCATCGGCAAGCGCAAGCGGCTCGGCGTCGCCTCGACCTTCCTCGGCGAGCGCATCAACGAGGGCGACAAGCTCAAGGTCTATGTGCAGAAGGCGCACGGTTTCGGCCTGCCGCAGGACCCGAAGACGCCTGTTATCATGATCGGTCCCGGCACCGGCATCGCGCCGTTCCGCGCCTTCCTGCTCGACCGCAAGGCGACCGGCGCGCCCGGCAAGAACTGGCTGTTCTTCGGCCATCAGCGCAGCGATTGCGACTTCTTCTACCAGGACGAGCTCAACGCCATGAAGACATCGGGCGTGCTCACGCGCCTGTCGCTGGCCTGGTCGCGCGACGGCGAGAAGAAGTTCTACGTGCAGGACCGCATGCGCGAGGTCGGCCGCGAATTGTGGACCTGGCTTGCCGACGGCGCGCATTTCTACGTCTGCGGCGACGCCAAGCGCATGGCCAAGGACGTCGAGCGTGCGCTGGTCGACATCATCGCCCAGTTCGGTGCGCGTTCGACGGATGAGGCCGTCAGTTTTGTCGCCGAGCTGAAGAAGACCGGCCGATTCCAGGCGGATGTGTACTGAGCGCTGCGCTCACCGTTATCCGAGCCGGTTCCGACTGGCTCGGATTTGAACGAATAAGATTCTCGGAACCTGGGCCCTAAGAGAATTTACGTCTGCGAGACGGCCGCCTCGGAGGAGGCGCATCGCTATTTTTGCCACCATCTTGCCTCCCGCCCTGGTTGATCCCTCATACTCCCGCAAATGGGGCGTTGGAGATCGACCATGCGCGAACTATCGGCGGAAGCCAGGCTGCACTTCTACGCGCGCTCGCTCTCGCGGCAGACCCGGGCGAACGCCCATCATCTGGCGCTCTACAGCGCGTTTGCGGTCATCGCGGCGATCGTGTTCGGCACGCTCTCGGTGCATCCGTTTTAGAGTTCTCGTAGGGTGGGCAAAGGCGCGCTCTTCGCGTGCCGTGCCCACCATCTCTCAATATATTCGGTTTGGTGGGCACGCTTCGCTTTGCCCACCCTACGGCGCCTGTCGTACCTCACCCGCGCTTGAACGGCGCGACCTCGATCCCCGCATCCTTCAGCGCCTGACGCACACCGCGCGCGATGTCGACTGCGCCCGGCGTGTCGCCGTGGATGCACACGGTATCCGTGCGCATCTTGATAACCTTGCCGGTCACCGACACCACCGCGCCGTCCTGCACCATCCGCACGACGCGATCCGCGATCGCCTTGGCGTCGTGCAGCACCGCGCCGGGCTTCTTGCGCGAGACGAGGTTGCCGTCGTCCTCATAGGCGCGGTCGGCGAAGACCTCGTGCACCATCGGCAGATTGGCCGCTTCGCCGGCCTTCACCAGCTTCGAATTCGCGAGCACGACGAAGATCAGGCTGGGATCGACCGCCTTGATGCCGGCGGCAATCGCCTTCGCGGTCATGTCGTCCTCGCAGGCGACATTGGAGAGCGCACCATGCGCCTTCACATGCGTCACCTTGTGGCCGGCCGCGGTCGCGATGGCCTGCAGCGCGCCGATCTGGTAGGCGACGAGATTCTCGATCTCGGAGGCCTTCAGGCCGGCGATCGGGTGCCGGCCGAAGCCGTGCAGGTCGCGGTAGCCGGGATGCGCGCCGACCGAAACGCCGCGGGCCTTCGCCAACTCGACCGTCCGGCGCATGATATCAGGGTCGCCGGCATGGAAGCCGCAGGCGACGTTGACCGAACTCGCCAGCTCGATCATGGCGGCGTCGTTGCCCATCTCCCACGCGCCAAAACCCTCGCCGAGGTCGCAATTGAGATCGACTGTCTTCATGGGTGCTCTCCGCCTCTGGTCTTCGTTGTGGCTTTACGGCTCGGCCGTGACCTGCCAGGTCCCGGCATCGACCGCGCTGACCGCATAGCCTGCCACGTTAGCATCGCTGAGCGCCGCGATGTTGAGCGCGACGGTGTCAGAGGAGCGCAGGCGATCGGGCATGCTGCGGATCAACTGGGCAAACCTGCGCGCCTCGTCCTGCGCTTCGGCCATGCTGACGGCCTTGAAGCGGAACGCGGTTCCCGCCGAGGTCTGGGCGAGGCGGCCGACATCGGCCGTAATCACGGTTGCGATCTTCGGATAGCCGCCGGAGGTGCCGCGATCCATCATCAGCGCGATCGGCGCGCCGTTGCCGGGCACCTGGATGCTGCCGTTGACGGTGCCGTCGGAGACGATGTTGTGGCCGTGCAGATGCTTGATGGCGGGACCTTCAAGCCGGTAGCCCATGCGGTCGGAGGTCGCCGAGATCTTCCACTCGCTGTTCAGGAACAGCGCCTTGTTGGCCTCGTCGAACTCGTCATCCTGCGGGCCCAGCAGGACCCGGATCGGACCTGTCGCAGGCTTCGGCAATTCGATGCGTAGCTCCGGCGCGCCGCTCGCGGCATCGACGCTGAACTCGTCGCCGGCCTGGAGCGGGCGCGGGTAGGGGCTGCCGAGACCGGCGCGGGCATTCACCGCAAGACTGCCGAATACCGGCTCGCCCCTGATGCCGCCCTCGATCGCAAGATAGGTGAAGGCGCCGCCGCGGGCAAAACCGAGCGTCAGCGTCTCGCCGTCCTTCAGCGTCACCGATGTGTCCATCGCGACCGGGGTTCCGGCGATGTCCGCATTGCGCGGCGCGCCTGATATCGCGACGCGGACGGCGCCGCCGCGGGCAGTGAAGGAGGCGCCGAACGGGCCGATCTCCACGACGGCCGCGAAAGGCTCGTTGCCGAGGAGCGTATTCGCCGCCGCGAGCGACAGGCGGTCCATTGCCCCGCTGACCGTCAAGCCGTAGCGCTGCGCGCCGAAACGGCCGCCATCCTGGACCGAGCTCGCAGGGCCAATGCTGGCGACGACGAGGCGGCTCATGCGTCCACCTGCTCGGCGACGATCTCGCCGGCTTCCGCGGCGCGATCCAGGTCCGCGAAGGTCTTGTGGTCGATGGCGAAGAACGTCACGCGGTCACCGGGTTCGGTGAGGAAGGTCGGCTTGCGGTGGAGCTGATAGGTTCGCACCGGCGTGCGGCCGAGCAGATGCCAGCCGCTCGGCGCGGCCAGGCACTGGATCCCGGCCTGGATGCCGCCGATCGAGATCGTGCCGGCCGGCGTCAGCAGCCGCGGATTCTGCCGCCGCGACATGTGCAGCGATTTGTCGAGGCCGCTGAGATAGGACCAGCCCGGCGTGAAGCCGATCATGGCGACCTTGTAGTCGCCGCCCGCATGCCGGGCGATGATGTCGTCGGGCGTGGTGTTGAGCGCCTTCGCGACATCCTCGAGGTCGATGCCATGCTCGCCGCCATAGGCGACGGGAATGCGCCAGCGCCGCGCCTTGGTGACCGGCGGCAGCGGCCGGGTGGCGATCGGGAGGATCTTCTCGCCGAGAGCGTCGAAACCGATCTTTTCGGGGTCGTAGTGGACCAGCAGCGAGCGATAGGTCGGCACGGTCTCGGTGATGCCGTCGATGGGGCTCGCTGCGAGCGCCTTGTCGAGCGCCAGCACGCGCTGGTTGGCGTTCTCGTCGATGGTACGGCTGAACTCGACCGTGACGGCGCTGTCGCCACTGGGCAGAAGGCGGGGCGGGGGAAGCGTCGCGGCCATTGAGCTGTTGAAGAGCTGTCGAAATCGGACTTTTGGAAGCGCGCGGGCTCGACGTTGAGTTCCGCGTCACCCCTGCTTCGCGTAAATGCGCCCGCAAGTCCAATAAATTAATGCAGGGGGAGCCGATAACGCCTTGTTACGTCGCATAACAGCTCGGCGGCCTTGCGTAATTGGGACCCTCTTGGCCCTTGACGCAAGGGCTGCGGCTCGCAAGATGCGCGCGTTCTTTCCCGCCTATCCGGAGCTCGTTCTCGTCCATGTCGCTGTCACCCGAAGCCCGCAAGACCCTCGCCGGCATCACCACCGCCACGATCACCACGGTCCTGCTGAAAAAGGGGCTGCGCAATGTGTGGATGCGCGGCGCCCGTCCGCTCCGCCCGGGCCTGCCGCGCCTGGTGGGCCCGGCCTTCACACTGCGCTTCGTGCCGGCGCGTGAGGATCTGGCGACGCCGGAATCCTGGTCGTCGCCGATCTCGACCCGCACCGCGATCGAGGCGATGCCGGAAGGATGCATTGCCGTGGTCGACGCCATGGGCATCACCGATGCCGGCATCTTCGGCGACATCCTGTGCGCGCGCATGGTCAAGCGCGGCGTCACCGCGCTGGTCACCGATGGCGTCGTGCGTGACGTCGAGGGCGTGCTTGGCACCAATCTTCCGGTATGGTGCGACGGCTATGCCGCGCCGCCTTCCGTCGCGGGCCTCACCTTCGTCGGCTGGGGCGAGCCGATCGGCTGCGGCGGCGTTGCCGTTTTCCCGAACGATATCGTCGTCGCCGACCAGGACGGCTGCGTGCTGATCCCGCAGGCGATGCTTGATCACGTCCTCGCCGAGGGCGTCGAGCAGGAGCGGATGGAGGCCTGGATCGTCAACGAGGTGAACAACGGCGCGGCGCTGCCCGGCCTCTACCCCATGAATGCCGAAACCAAGGCGCGCTACGCCGCGAGCAAGAAGTAACCGGGAAGAAGAGAGGTCATTTCGATGGAGATCACTGTTGCAGGCACGCGGCCGACCCGCCACGCGCCCAAGGAACACTTCACCGGCACTGTCTTGCAGGACCCCGTGATCATGGCGCCCGCGCCGGCACGGCTGAACTGCTCGCGCGTGTCGTTCGAGCCGGGCGCGCGCACCAACTGGCATCATCATCCGCTCGGGCAGACGCTTTACGTCATTTCCGGCGTCGGCCGCATCCAGTCCAAGGGCGGGCCGATCCGCGAGATCCGTCCTGGCGACACTGTCTGGATTCCGCCGGGTGAACTGCACTGGCACGGGGCATCGCCGACCAACGCCATGTGCCACATCGCCATGCAGGAAGCGCTCGACGGCGTCTACTCGACCTGGCTCGAGCCGGTCACCGAGGCGGAGTACGGGGCCGCGGTCGGCTGACGCGCCGTGTCTCGGACAAGACGCGTCGCCCAAGGCGATGCGTCGCCGATCCGGGACCCAGAGTCTTCGCGCCACCAAGAGCACTGGGGCCCGGCTCTGCGCAGCAACGCTGGCGCGTTGCAGCGCGTCCGGGACACGGAAGCTCACATCCGCTCCGCCGTCCACGTCCCCGTGCACATCGCGCCGCGCCATGTGCCGGAGCCCGAGCTGCCGCTGAGCCGGCCGAAGCCGACGGCGCGCTTGATGCCGGTGCTCAAGGTGACGTTGATGCTGCCGGCACCGGCGACGCGACCGGACGCGTTCACCGCGGCGCTGCTCGAAGCGATCTGACCGTTGTTGATGCCGATTGCGACGGTTGCGCCGTTGCCGCAGGTTTCGCTCGACGACGAGATGCGGACATTCCATGTGCCGTCGAAAGTGCTTGTCGCAGCATCAGCCTGCGTGAGCGGGAAGGCGATGGCGACGAGGGCGAAGAGACCTTTGCGAAAGCCGTGCATGACACGCCCCTGTGGGTGACCATGCGGGGATCATGGCATGGGCGTGGAACCGGCGATGTGAGGGCTGTCACGTGCGCAAGCGTCTCTGTGAGCCGGCGCACGCTGCTCAAGAGTCATTCCGGGCGGCTTATTGAGCCGACTATGGTGCGCAATTGCGCACCTGAGAATCTCGAGCTTCCGGGTTCACGCTTCGCGTGTCCCGGAATGACTCGGTATTGGAGAGTGCAAAAAACTCAATTCACGCGCGTCCAGGTCTGGCCGCCGCAGAACATGCCGCCGAAGGCGCAGCCCTGCACGCGCAGCCGGTCGGTGCCCTTCATCGCGATCGTGGAATCGTAGGTCGAGCCGGAGTTCGGATCGAGGATGCGGCCGGACCATTTCTGGTCCTTGCCGGGCTTCATGTTGATCAGGACCTGCTCGCCGTTCTGGTTCGATCTGCTGTCGACCGAATAGCCGCAGAGATTGCTGCCGCATTGCTCGATGCGGACCTTGCCTTCCTTCTCCTCGGTCAGCCAGACGCCGAGCGGTGAATTGAGATCGCGCGTGGGCGCCGCTGCAGGAGCAGGCGGCGCGACGGCAGCCGCCTGAACTGGCGCGGTTGCCGGGGGCGGAGCGGGCGGCGCCGGAGGGGCCGCAGTCACGGCCGGGGCCGGCGGTGGTGTCACGGCGGGAGCTGCCTGCTGCGTGGCCGGTGCAGGCGCCGGAGGCGGCGCGGGCGGCGGCAGCACGGCAGTCTCGGCCGGCGCATTGCTGGCGGTTGCCGCCGGAGGCGGAGCAGGCGGTGCTGCTGCGGCGGGTGCAGCAGGCACAGGCGCCTGCGCAGCCGCGGGCGGTGGGGCGATGGGAGCGGGCGCGGCTGGCGATTGCGGCTCGACCGTAGCTTGCTGCGGCGCTTGCTGGCCCGGGGTCGTCTCGTTCCTCTTTGCCTTCTTGGGCTTGCTCTGGCCGGTGTTGTCGTAGACGCCGGGGATCTGCACCGTGCCGCGGTCCGGATCGATGCGGATGGTACGCCCGCCATATTCGAACGTGTACTGCGCCTGTGCGGCGGTGCTCGCCAAAAGGAATGCGGCGGTGGCCAACAGCTTCCTCATTTCCGTCTCCTGAACAGGTGGTCCCCGGACCGACGCTTACGCGCCGGCTCGCTCGCAAAAAGTGATCTAGATCACTGTCGTTGGTATGAGTCGTCTTCCGGTGGTTCCGGGTTCAATAGGCCCGGAGCCGGTCCAAACTTTGGCCAAGGCAAGCGACAGGAGGACGCGGCTAAAGACCTAGTCGAACCAGGCGGCGTAGATATTCTGTAGCTGCCGTCCTCCATGGAAATATGCAGCCATTGGTCGACGAAGGCTTTCAGTGCCATGTCGCGCTGGAGCCAATCAATCTTGACGCCGAGCGTCTTGCCGAGGGACTGCGCCATGTCACCAGCAACGCCTCGGCCAAAGCCGTCCAGAACCGAACGATCATCTCTTTTCCACCCATGCCCAAGCTGTCATTGTGCAGCCCTTGAGCGGTGGATTTGGACCAGATGCCACCCGGTGGTGAGGCAGAATATTGAAGGGGAATCCTTGAGGTGACGATCTCGATGCACGAGGCCTCAGTCGGCCTCTTCGTGCCCTATTTGCGCAACCTGTCCGCGCTGCTCGACAAGGGCGTCGCCCATGCGGAGGCCCGCAAATTCAATCCGACGGTTCTGCTCGGCATGCGCCTTGCGCCGAACATGTACGATCTGGCGCAGCAGGTCGGCGAAGCCTGCCGTCACGCGGTGGTCGCGCCGGCCTTGCTGGCGCAGTGCGAGCCGGCGGCGCTGCCGGCCCTCGAGCACGACATGGCCGGGCTTCAGGCACGCATCGCAACGTCCATCGAGTTCATCGAAAGCCTGCCGCGCGCGGAGATCGATGCGGCTGCGGAACGAAACGTCTTCTTCAGGTTGAAGAACGGGACCGAGCTGCCCTTCACCGGGCGGACGCTGCTGCTGACGTTCAGCGTCCCGCAGTTCTTCTTTCACGTCACCACCGCCTACGACCTGTTGCGGCACGCCGGCGTCGAGCTGGTGAAGAAGGATTATCTCGGGCGGCGGTAGAGCTTACGCTTCGCCCTTGCGCTCGTAGTCGGCGAGCGAGCTTCGGCCGGCGATCTCGCTGCGCAGCTCTTCGAAGCGACGATGTGACTCGTCTTCCCGCTCGTCAACGAAGCGCACGGCGGCCTCGCTCGTCATCGGACCGCTGACCACGGGGGCGGATTGCTCGCCGATGGTCTCATGGACGTAGAACTGGCCGTCATCGCCGCGATGGACAGTCCATTTCAGGCGGATCGCGACCATCGGACCGGGGCCAACCTTGCTGTAGCCATCCGCATCGGTGTGCTCCGGCACCAGCGGCTGCTCGTCGACCATCGGATGCTCGTCGACCATTGGATGCTCGTCGACCGCATGATGCTCTTCGACGGACGGCTGCTCACCGACGACGACGATCTCGGTCTCCCGGATGGTCTCGGTCTCGCGAACGACGAGGACGGGCTCGGGGTGCTCCAGGATGCTGGCGATGGTCGCGAGCGCGTGGTCGGTCGGGTCGATCTCTGACAAGGGTTCATCCTCCAGCTCGACGCGGCCGGCCAGTCTGTCCCACGGCCGCCGCGGCGGGTCTTATTACGCGCGTTTGATTAAGGCTGAGTTGGGGCTCGATCTGCACCAAAATGGGACGCTTTCTGGCGCTCCGAAGGCGGGCGCATCCGTCGCCCGCCCGGAGTTCGCCTCAGCCCAGCACGTCCTGGTTGATCACGTTCTGCCGGATCGGATCGCCGTCGAGCACACTCAGGATGTTGCGCGCGGTCTGCTCGCTCATGCGCTGGACGGCCTCGACCGTCACGCCGGCGACATGCGGGGCGACGATGACGTTGGGCAGCGCGAACAGCGCGTTGCTGACCGGCGGCGGCTCCACCTCGAAGACGTCGATGCCGGCGCCGGCGAGCTTGCCGGAGACCAGGGCGTCGTACAGCGCAGCCTCCTTCACGATGCCGCCGCGCGCGGTGTTGACGAGGTAGGATTTCGGCTTCATCCGGCCGATCCGTGCCGCGTCGAACAGGCCGACGGTTGCCGGCGTCTTCGGGCAGTGGATGGTGACGAAATCGGCGATTGGCAGCGCGGCGTCGAGGTCAGGCACCGGCTCGCATCCTGCCGCCTTGATCTCGGCGGCTTCCTTGAAGGGATCGTAGACCTGCACCTTCATTTCCATCGCCAGGCAGCGCTTGGCGGTGCGGCTGCCGATGCGGCCGAAGCCGACGATCAGCACGGTCTTGCCGTAGAGGTCGAACGGCAGCATGCCGAGCCGGTCGGCCCATTTGCCGTCCCTGACACAGGCGTGCATCTCCTGCGCGCGCTTGGCCAGCGTCAGCATCATGAACAGCGCCGCTTCCGCGACCGAGGGCGAGTTCGCGCTGCCGGCCACCATCAGCGGCACCTTGCGGCGGGAGAGGGCGGGCACGTCGACGGCGTCGTAGCCGACGCCGATCCGGGTCACCACCTTCATGTCCCCGGCGGCTTCGAGCTCGATCTCGCCGAAGGCGGTGGCGCCGAGCGCCACGCCGTGGACGGGAGCATGGCTCTTCAACAAGGCCTCGAAGTCCTTCGCCGAGATCAGGTTCGCAAACTCGACGAGCTCGATATCGTCCCGCTGGGTGAGGAGGGCGCGTGCCCCTTGCGACAAAGTTTGTGTAACGAATATCTTCTTCTTGTTGGTCGCCATCGCTCCCCTGCCTGCCTCGCGTTTCTTAAGCCGGCGTCACAACACGACGCCGGTTTCTTCATTTAGCAGGTGCATGTTGTTGAGGTCCATCGCCAGGCGCATGGGTGCCCCGTCCTTGGCGCCGGCATTGGGATTGACGCGGCCGCAGACCGGCGTGCCTTCGAGCCCGAAATAGACCAGCGTCTCCATTCCCATCGGCTCGGTGACGTCGAGCACGGTGTCGAAGGTCTCGACGCCGGGCTCCAGATGCGCATGCGACTCGGTGAGATGCTCGGGCCGGAGGCCCAGCAGCAGCTTGTCGGTGCGCGGCAGCGCGTTGTAGCGCGCGGCGCGGGCCGGCGGCAGCGGGAAGGCGATGCGGTCGGTGAGGCGGATCTGGAGCCTGCCGCCGACATCCTCGAGCCGGCACGGAATGAAGTTCATCGCCGGCGAGCCGATGAAGCCCGCGACGAAGCGCGTCGCCGGCTTGTGGTAGAGCTCGTTCGGCGTGCCGATCTGCTCGATCCGGCCCTTGTTCATCACCACCACGCGATCGGCCAGCGTCATCGCCTCGACCTGGTCGTGAGTGACGTAGACCGTGGTGGTGCGCACCTTCTGGTGCACTTTCTTGATCTCGATCCGCATCTGCACGCGGAGCTTGGCGTCGAGATTGGACAGCGGCTCGTCGAACAGGAAGACCTTCGGGTTACGTACGATGGCCCGGCCCATCGCGACGCGCTGGCGCTGACCGCCGGAGAGCTGCTTCGGCTTGCGGTCGATCAGGTCGGTGATGTCGAGGAGGCGGGCGGCCTCCGTCACCCGTGCCTTGATCTCGGCCTTGGGGTAGTGCTTCAGGCGCAGCCCGAACGACATGTTCTCGGCGACCGTCATGTGCGGATAGAGCGCGTAATTCTGGAACACCATCGCGATGTCGCGGTCCTTTGGCGGCACGTCGTTGACGACGTCGCCGCCGATCATGATGTCGCCGTCGCTGATGTCCTCGAGGCCTGCGATCATGCGCAGCGTCGTCGACTTGCCGCAGCCGGAGGGGCCGACCAGCACGATGAACTCGTGGTCGGCGATGTCGAGATCGATGCCGCGCACGGCCTCGACGTCGTCGTAACGCTTGACTACCTTCCGCAAAGCAACTTCAGCCATGAGCCATCAACCCTTTGTCGCGCCGGCGGTCAGGCCGGCAATGTAATAGTCCATCAGGAAGGCGTAGATGATCAGCGGCGGCGCGGCGCCCAGCAGCGCGCCGGTCATGATCTGCCCCCAGTTGAAGACGTCGCCCTTGATCAGCGTGGTGGTGATGCCGACCGGCAGCACGAGCTGATCGACCGACGTCGTGAACACCAGGGGATAGAGGAACTGCGCCCAGGACACGGTGAAGGCGAAGATGGTCGCCGCGATCAGCCCGGGCAGGGCGACCGGGATGAATATCCGCGTCAGGGTCTGCAGCCAGGAGGCGCCGTCGATGAGGGCGGCCTCGTCCAGCTCCTTCGGAATGGAGGCGAAATAGCCGATCATGATCCAGGTGCAGAACGGCACGGTCAGCGTCGGATAGATGAACAGCAGCACGTACCATCGGTTGAGCAGCGTGATGCCGGTCAGGTCCTGGACCACCGCGAGCATCTTGAACAGCGGAATGAAGAGCAGGCTGTCCGGAATGAGGTAGGTGAGGAACACGCCGGTCGCGAGCGTCGTCGAGCCCCAGAATTTCATCCGCGCCAGCGCGAACGCCGCGGGGATGCTGATCAGCATGGTGACCATCACGACCACGATGGAGACGATGGCGGAATTCCAGAAGAAGCGCAGAAACTGGTTCGAGGTCAGAAGCTCGACGTAGTTGGACAGGGTGGGATGAAACACCCACCAGGGATTGGTCGCCGCCGAAATCTCCGCGCTGCTCTTGAGCGAGGTGATCAGCATGTAGATCGGCGGAGTGAGCGAGAATATCGCGAACAGCACCAGGAAGAAGTAGGACCAGCGCAGCGCCCAGGTGCGATCCCGGCTCATGCTCCGGTATTTGACCTTGCGCGTGGGGCCGCCCTTGTCGATTGCAAGCGTGCTCATCAGGCTTCGTTCCCACGTTTGTTGACGTCGCGCAGAATGAAGATTGCCGCGACTGCGAGGATCGGCACCATGAACAGCGAGACGCAGGCGCCCAGCGGAATGTCGCTGCTTTGAATGCCGACCTGGAACGCCCACGTCGCGAATATGTGCGTGGAGTCCAGCGGGCCGCCCGAGGTCAGGATGCGCACGATGTCGAAACTGGCGAAGGTCACGATCAACGAGAACAGCGTCGTGATGGCGATGATGTTGCGCATCATCGGCAACGTCACGTACCAGATCCGCTGCCACCAATTGGCGCCGTCGATGGCCGCCGCCTCGTAGAGCTGGTCCGGCACCGATTTCAGCGCCGCCAGGTACATGATCATGAAGAACGGTGCGCCGTACCAGACGTTGACGAGGATGACCGAGAAGCGCGCCCAGAAGGTATCGCCGAGCCACGGGATCGGGCCGATGCCGAAGACGGACAGCGTGTAGTTGAAGGCGCTGTAGGAGGGGTCGAACAGCCACAGCCAGGCCAGCGTGCTCATGGCGGGCGGGATCACCCACGGCACCAGCAGCATGCCGCGCCATTTGCGCTGGCCCTTGGCCGGCAGGTTGTGGACGAAATGAGCGACGATGAAGCCCAGCAACGCCTTGAAGAACACCGCGGTGATGGCGAAGATGCAGGACTGCCTCACGACCATCCAGAACGTGTCGCGCTTGAAGAGGAACGTGAAGTTGCTCAAGCCGACGAACTTCTGCATCGACTTGTTCAGCATCGCGAGATGCGCGGAGTAGAAGGCTGGATAGAGCACCAGCAGCGCGATCAGGAGAATCAGCGGAAGCGTCAGGAAGAACGCCACCGTCGACTTCCGCCTGAGCGCGTTATGTAAGCTGGTGCGTTTGCGCGGGCTCGCGGCGCGGACGGAGCGACCCTGCTCAACGACGACATCGGCCATGGTCAAACTTTCTTACGGAAGATTCAACGGGGAAGCCGGCCGCATCGGTCGGCTTCCCCCGACAAGGGGACGGGCGGAATCATCGGCGGCTCACACCCAGGCACGTGAGCCGCCGTGACGCACAGGCATCAGCTCCGCATGAAGCCTTCGCACTCGCCTTCGGCCCAGGCGAGCGCCTGCTCCATGGTCTCGCCCCGCGCATAACGCAGCGCCAATTTGGTCAACGTCGCCTGCGAGTAGATCTGCTGTGCGATCTTCGGCGGTGCCGGAGCGGCCGCGATCGACATCGTCTGGTGCTTGTAGGGATCGGGATAGTGAAAGAGCGTGCCCTTCGGTGGCCCTTCCTCGGCCCATGTCTTGAGCTTCGTCATGTTGGCGAATGCCGGAAGATCGTAGCCGCCGCTCGCCGCGACGAATTTTTCGATCGATGACGGCTGCGACAGATGAACGAGCAGGCTCTTGGCGGCCTCCTTGTTCTTGCCGAAGCTCCAGACGCCCCAGAAGTATGGCAGGAAGGGTGCGAAGCGCCCTTTCGGTCCGGACGGGAAGCCGTGGGTCCAGCATTGCTCGGCCACTTGCGGCGCGTCGCGCTTGGCGACCGCCCAGGAACTCGGCGGGTTCAGGATCATCGCCCCGCGGCCCGAGATCAGCCATTTGTTGTTGGACGCATCGTCCCACGACGCCGCGTCAGGCGGCAGGACGGCAATCAGCTTCTTGTAGAACTCGAGCGCCTGACGAACCGCATCGGTCTTCACCGTGACGTCGCCCTTGGCATTGACGAGGTCCGCACCGAAAGAGCTGAAGATGGCGCCGGCGGTATCGACGCTGTCGGTGGTCTCGCCGAGACCGATGCCGAACGCAAAGCCGGCCTTGTGGCAGGCTTCGGCGGCCTTCAGGAAGGTCTCCATCGTCCAATTGTCCACCTTTGGCGGTGCGCCGACCGGGTACATCTCCTGCACGTCGATGCCGGCATGCTTCTTCATCAGGTCGATCCGTGAGCATGGGCCCTTGATCTGGCTGCCGACGGTTGCCGGGATAGCCAGCCATTTGCCGCCGGCCTGGCCCAGATATTTGACCGTGTCGTTGACCTCGCCGTTCTGCTTGATGATCGGCTCCATCACGTCATTGACCGGCTCGAGGTTGTCCGCATAGGCATGCGGCCACCAGGTCGGCATCTGCAAAATATCGTGGCCGGATTTCGCCTGCGCTTCGGCGGCGACCGTCAGTTCGAGCTTCTTGTTGTTGCTGGTGATGTAGTCGATGGAGACTTCAACCTTCTCCTTCGCGGCCCATTCGTTGACCAGATCGGTAGAGGCCTTGTTGGCGCCCGGAACCCAATGGTCCCAGAAGCCGATCGAGAGCTTGCCGGCGGCGTAAGCGCCCCGGACGTAGGGCGCTGCGATCAGCGCCGCGGAGGACATTGCAGTGGCAGCCACAAATTGACGTCGCGTCAGTGTCTTGCGTGACATCTCGTTTCCTCGCCTGGGTGTTGTTGTTGGAGTTTCCTCTGAGAGACTTTTGAGTTTCTTGTTTTCGAATTTTCTTATTGATGCCGGCGGCCGACGCGAAAATTCACGCCGCCCGGGGCAAATTGGTAGCGCGATCAGATCATGATTGATGGCGTCTGTCGAGAAAGCCGAGCGGCTCCTCGTCTAAAACTAACGTTGTGTCCAGGACGCGCGTCGCTGCATCTCAGAACCATGCGTCGAATGTGGACCGCGAACGCACATTTTGCGACGCACACTGCGCACAGACCGACCCGGAACGGTCCGTTGCGCAATTACGCCGCAGTTTCGAATGAGCCTGCATAACCGCTTCGCGCGACAGACTTTTCCGGCGTGGACAGCACTCGGCCGTGTCTGGACCGCAAAGCGCTGGAAACGATAGAGTTCAGCTGGTGGTTTGCTTCCGCCCGCCAAGACCAATTGGATCGACGATGGAGACGAGAATGATCAATGCAGCGCCGCCAGCGCGGCCTTACCTGCGACGATGGCTCGCGCTGGGGTCCATGCTCGCGCTGTTGCTCGGCGCAGCGACTTGGGCGAATGCTCAGGGATTGGTCAAAGGGGTTCAGGAAGGCGCTGCGGCCGGGAACAAGGCGGCAGGTCCGGTCGGTGGCGTGCTCGGCGGCGCAATCGGCGGCGTGGTTGGCGTCTTCACGGGCGTGCTCGGTGTCGGCAACAACAACAGCGGCAATCCTCCGCCGGCGGCCAGGGAGTCCAGCAAGGACGCCAAGCAGCAAGGCGCAGCCAAGGACAAGGATGCCAAGAGCGCCAAGCCGGGCAAGGGCGCCAAGGCGACCAAAGAGGCGAAGAACGCGCCGCAGGACAAGGGCAACAAGGACGTCACGGTTCTCACCCAGCCCGGCACGCCGCAGCTGACCGCCGAACAGATCGTCGCCAACAGCGATTCCTACATCGAGCGGATCAAGACCCAGCTGAACCTCACGCCGGAACAGGAGAAGCACTGGTACGGCTTCTCGAGCGCGATGCACTACCTCGGGCATAATGGTGCAGAGCGGCTCAACCTGAGGGTTGCGCGCGCCAAGCGGGATCCGCCCGACGACATCATCGAGCAGATGCGCAACGAGGCCCAGTTCCTGATTGATCGCGCCGCCGACCAGCGCAACGTTGCCGACGCCGCCGAGCCGCTTTATTCGAGCCTCGACGACAAGCAGAGGCAGGTTTTCATTCAGGAGATGGTGCGCCTCAGTCACGAGCGTGGACTGGACTGATCAAGTTGAATCGGTCCGGGCGGGGCTGAATTAACGGCCCTGCCACGAATTCGTGAATCCTCCCCGCAATTCGGTTATGGTTAGCCCGTCTTATTCGCGAGAGGGCGCCTGAGAGGCTGGCGAGCGTGGTGTAAAGCGCTGATGCGGCGTAGGATTCGGTTGCGAAGCCACCCCATCACCTTCAACCGCGAACGCCACGCCCGCCATGACCGATGATACGATTTCAGACCACTATCGAGAAGCAAGAATTCAACACAAATAAAACCTCTGCCTCGCGCTCGATCTCTTCATGCTTGATAGTCTCGTTTCGGAGGCTGAGCACCTACCGCGTCTAATAGGCCGCTCGCGCCGGTTTCTTTGGACGCGGCACGACCGCGACTCCACGTTTCGGCACAGAAATGATCGGGAGTCACTCAATCTTTCTTCAACTTAACCCGTCTTATTCGTAAGAGTGCGCCTGAGGGGTAAAGCGCTGATGCGGCGTAGGATTCGGTTGCGAAGCCAACCCCATCACCTCCAACCGCGAACGCCACGCCCGCCATGACCGACGATACGATTCCGCCCTTCTCGTTTCCAGCCGTTCACGCCAAGAAAGTCACAGCTGCCTTCGATGGTGGGCGCCTAACCTCGAACGGGGGCGTGATGCTTCTGGCGATGGCCGAGCGGCGTCTCGGTTTGGCCAACAATCTGGCCCGGGTGTTCCCGGATCGGCGCGATCCGACGCGGGTCGTGCACAGCCTGGTCGATATGTTCCGCGCTCGCATGTTCGCGATCTGCTGCGGCTACGAGGACGCCGACGACCTCGATCATCTGAGGTCCGATCCGGCATTCAAACTGGCCTGCGGTCGCCTACCGGACACGGGCCGGGATTTGTGTTCCCAGCCGACGCTGTCGCGGCTGGAGAATGCTCCGCGCCTGCGCGACGTGATCCGGCTGACCTACACTTTGGTCGACGCATGGATGGATAGCTACCCGCGCGAGCCGGCATCCGTCACGCTCGACATCGATGATACCTGCGACGTCGTCCACGGCCATCAGCAGCTCTCGCTGTTCAACGCTCATTATGACGAACGCTGCTTCCTGCCGATCCACGTCTACGACACGGAGAAGAGCCGGCCCGTGGCCGTCGTGCTGCGGCCCGGCAAGACGCCGGGCGGCGTCGAGGTGCGTGCCCATCTGCGCCGCCTGGTACGGCATAGAGCTGGCCCCGCAAATTCGGACAGTAGCTTGAGTGGATTTTCTGCCTGACAGCGGCGAGGATTCTTGCTGCGAATCAGGAGCGAAGATGACGAAGAAGAGCCGCCGGACGCATTCTCCGGCATTCAAGGCGAAGGTTGCTTTGGCTGCGGTCAAAGGCGACAAGACACTGGCGGAGCTGGCGCAACTGTTTGATGTTCATCCGAACCAGATCACGATCTGGAAAAACCAGCTCCTGGAAGGCGCCGCCGGCGTGTTTGGGCATGACAAGACATCGGCCGAGACGCCGGTCGATTTGAAGGCGTTACATGCCAAGATCGGCGAGCTGGCGTTGGAAAACGATTTTTTGTCCGGCGCGCTCACCAAGGCGGGCCTGCTGAGCGCAAAGCGATGATCGACCGCGGTCATGATCTTTCTATCGTGCGCCAGGCGAAGGTCCTGAAGCTGGCTCGCAGCACGGTCTACTATGAACCTCGGCCAGTTTCGGCCGAGGACCTTGCCTTGATGCGTCGGCTCGATGAGCTGCATCTCGATTATCCCTTCGCGGGAGCGCGTATGCTGCGATCGTTGCTGCGGCGGGAGGGCGTATACGCCGGTCGCCGCCACATCGCGACGCTGATGAAGCGCATGGGGATCGAGGCGGTCTATCGTCGCCCGAACACGAGCAAGCCGGCTCCGGGTCACAAGATCTACCCGTACCTGTTGCGCGGATTGAAGATCGAGCGGCCCGACCATGCGTGGGCAATGGACATCACCTACATTCCGATGCGGCGTGGCTTCGTCTATCTCGCGGCGGTCGTCGATGTGTTCAGCCGACGGGTCCTGGCCCATCGCGTCTCGATCACAATGGAGGCGGCCTTCTGCGTCGAAGCGGTCCAGGAGGCGTTGGCGAAGCACGGCAGGCCCGAGATTTTCAACACGGATCAGGGCAGCCAGTTCACCAGCCTCGAGTTCACCGATGTGCTGCTGGACGCGAAGATCGCCATCAGCATGGACGGCAAGGGCGCCTGGCGCGACAACGTGTTTGTCGAGCGGCTCTGGCGCACGGTCAAATACGAAGAAGTATATCTCCGCGCCTACGACAGCGTGTCCGAGGCGCGAGCGTCAATTGCCAAGTATCTGGCCTTCTACAATCAGGGACGCCCTCACTCGAGCCTTGACGGGCGCACGCCCGACGAGGCTTACTTCGGCACGCAAGCTATGGTGATGGCCGCATGACCGTCGCCGACGGTTTTGTCGTCGCTCTGGTCGGGCTACGCCCTCCCGACGCAACGACAAAACCGTAAAGCCCCGCGTTCAGCATAACCCGGCAGGAATCCACTTAAATCCAGCGGGGCGCTGTCCAAACAACCGGGGCCAGCTCTAAGCCGAGAATCTGATCAAGCTGCATAAGACGCAGCTCGCCTCCGATCGCACCAGCTGCCGTTCGGCGCTCGCCAACCAGGTCCGTCTCGTGCTCCATACGGCCGCTTATTGGCTGATGCTGACCGTGCGCGACGCCATTCCCAAAGCCCGGGAATTGGCCGCTGCCGAGTTCGCGACGCTGCGTCTTCGGCTCTTGAAAATCGCCGCCCGTGTCGTCGAGACCACGAGCCGCATTCGCCTTGCGTTTGCCGCGGCATGTCCCGAAGCCGACCTGATCTGCGGCTTGCCCGGCGCGCTGCTGCCGCTCGGTCCTTGACCGGCGGGGCGTCCGCCCCCGTTCGCCCAACCCATCCCTCAAGCGCGTTGCAAAGTACCGGTCGTCAGGCGGCGAAAAGCCGAAGGCAATCCTGTGCGCCTCGTCAGACAAGATGTGCGGCCGCATCAATCGGGCCCAAAAGCCGCACTCTCACGAATAGGACGGGTTAGCTTCGTAAGCTGACTGCGGGGTTGATATGGCGGACGGACTCTCCGTTTTCCTGGTCGAAGACGAGGCGTTGATCCGGATGATGATGGCCGACATGGTGGCGGAACTCGGCCACCACGTCGTCGCGGAAGCGGACAATGTGCGCGACGCCAGCGCCTTTGCCATGACCGCGCAATACGACATGGCCATCCTCGACATCAATCTCATGGGCGTCTACGTCGATCCCGTCGCCGACCTGATCGAGCGTCGCGGAAAGCCGTTTCTGTTCGCCACAGGCTACGGTCCGGAACTGCTGCCGTCCTTGCTCCGGCGCAGGCCGATCCTGCGCAAGCCGATCGCAATGGATCAGCTCAAGGCGATGATCGATTCGATGTTTCCCGGGCCGTCAACCAAAACTCAGGGCTGACCGATCACGCCCGACGCGCACGGCTGCCAGGGTGATTCAGCAGTTGCGGCCGTTCCTCAGCACCCTGGCAATGGTGTGGGCCGTCATGGCTGCGCGATCCGACGCGCGCTGAGCAGCCAGCCGGTCGCGCGCCTTTTCCTCGATCAGGAGTTCGATCAGGGCCAGCCGCTTGTCTTCGCTGTCCGCTTCGCTCAGCAGACGGTGATAGCGGTGATAGTCGAAACCCAGATCCTGCTTACGCATGTCACGCCCCCGCAACTACGCCACACACGGGGAGATTGTTTCGCATCTGAAACATGCACGCAAGCACGTTCCTGCCTGGAACCGGGCGCGTGCTGAATCATCTGTGAATTACTGAAACACGCCGGCAGCGGAGCGAGATCGTCCGTCAATCCGCAGTATGGTCGGCAAACATCTTCAGGCCGACGAAGCTCGCATCGGGCTTGATCACCAGCCTGGTCGGGATGTCGCGCAGATAGTCCTGGAAACGTCCCTTGGCTTCAAAGCGCGCCCGGAACGCGGAGGCCGCGAGGAACTCGCGAAAGCGCGGCACGATTCCGCCGGCGATATAGACCCCGCCGCGCGCGCCGAAGGTCACCGCGAGATTGCCGGCAACCGAGCCAAGGATGGCGCAAAACATCTCCAGCGTCGCGCGGCTGACGGGACAGCTGCCCTCAAGCGCAGCCTTGGTGATGGCGGCGGCATCGCGGTGCGGCATCTGGACGCCATCGATCTCGCCCAAGGCTTCATAGAGGTTCTGCAGTCCGGAGCCCGAGAGGGCGCCACGTTCGATGGAGACATGGCCGAGGCGCCGGCGCAAGCAGGCGATCACGCGTTCCTCGCGCTCGTTCTCCGGCGGCAGGGTCGCATGTCCGGCCTCAGTGACGACGGCCAGTCGCGAACCATGGCGTTCGATCAGACAGGAGACACCGAAGCCAGTTCCGGGCCCGACGACCAGCAACGGCTCTCCGGGCAGGCCGTCGCCTCCGCCGAGCGGGACCAGATCGGCAGGCTGCAATGCGGGCAGGGACCAGGCCACCACCTCGAAGTCGTTCAGCACGTGCACGCTGTCGAAGCCGAGCGCGGGCTGCAGCTCGTTGCCGTCGATGACCCAGGGGCTGTTGGTCATGACGCAGCGGTTGTTGGTGACGGGACCGGCCACGGCCAGCACCGCTCTTTGGGGCTGCTCGCCGCCTGACCGGCGCGCCAGGACATCCGCGATGGCTTCCCGTACGGTCGGGAAGTCAGCGACCTTCACGTAGTCGATCGGTCCGGTCTGATCGTTCCGGCTCAGCGCGAAGCGCGCATTGGTGCCGCCGATATCGGCGAGAAGAATGGTTCCTGTCTTGCCGATGCCCATAGCCTTGCGGCTTCCGCGGCCTTGCGGCCCTCGGGAACCTTCGCCTCCGTTCCTGATCCGATCCGCAAACCGCGGACGGTCTGAGAATCCTCGCTTGGTTGTTCCTAGTCAACACGGACAAGGTCAAACCGTTGCATTCTAGGCAAATCCCGGCCGTCAGCGCGGTATCGCCGCACGCGGTCGGTGGTTGCTAAGCTGCGCCGGAAGATCGACATTGGGAAGGAGCGTCCGGCGCCTGACGCCGGGCGGATCGAGTGGGGCCTTGCAATGAAGATTTCCGACCGCGACGTGTTGCTGGTGATCGACGTACAGAACGACTTCTGTACCGGCGGAGCGCTCGCTGTTCCCAGTGGCGAGAAGGTCGTCCCTGCCATCAATCGGATCGCCCAAAAATTCACCAATGTGGTGCTGACCCAGGACTGGCATCCGAGTGACCACGTCTCGTTCGCGTCGAACCATGCGGGCAAGCAGCCGTTCCAGACCATCGAGCTCGACTATGGCACGCAGGTGCTATGGCCGGCGCATTGCGTGCAAGGCACGGCGGGCGCTGAATTTCATCGCGATCTCGACGTGACGCCGGCAGGCCTCGTGGTGCGCAAGGGCTTTCGCCGTGGCATCGATTCCTATTCGGCGCTGTTCGAGAACGATCATCGGACGCCGACCGGACTGCTCGGTTATTTGCGCGAGCGCGAACTGAAGACCGTCTTCGTCGCCGGTCTGGCGCTGGACTTCTGCGTCCGCTTCTCGGCGGAGGATGCGCGAAAGGCGGGGTTGGAGGTGGCCGTCATCGAGGATGCCTGCCGTGGCATCGATCTCGACGGCTCGGTGGCCGCGACCCATCAAAGTTTCAGGGACCTCGGTATCGCTGTCGTCAGCCTCGAGGCGTTCCTGTGAGGATATTGAGGTAGCCATGGTGGAGAGGAGCGCCAAACAGCCACGCGGACCAGGGCATGCCCCTGACGATCCACGGCTGTGGCCGTTTGCGGCGGCGCAGCTAGCCATGGATGCCTGCTTCTGGTGGCTGGAGCGGGGGCCCGCGAAGCAGGGTGAGAGCAGCCTGCCATGGACGACGCCCAACAGCGTTGCCTTGGAGCTCGCAACGATGCAGCTGCGCGATTGCTCGCGGATCCGGTCCGGCCAGCCGGCGCTGGTCTGCGCCCCCTATGCGCTGCATCGGGCCCTGATCGCCGATTTCGCGCCAGGCCATAGCGTGGTGCAGTCGCTGCAAGAGGGCGGTGTCGACAGGGTCTATGTCACCGACTGGCGGTCGGCCACCCCGAGCATGCGCTATCTCTCGATCGACAGCTATCTCGCCGATCTCAACGTCGCCATCGACGAGATCGGTGCGCCGGTCGATCTCGTCGGCCTTTGCCAGGGCGGATGGCTGTCGCTGCTCTACGCGGCGCGCTTTCCAGCCAAGGTGCGGCGGCTCGTGATGGTCGGTGCTCCCGTGGATTTGTCGATTGATTCCTCGCTCTCCCGCCTCGCCCGCAACGCGCCCGAGCAGGTCTACGACCAGCTCGTCTCGCGCGGCGGCGGCAATGTCAGCGGTGAGGAGATGTTGCGTTTCTGGTCCAAGGCGCCGAGCCGCGACGATATCGTCGCGGCATTGCAGCGGGATCTCTCGGACGAGCAGGGCGCCGCGCTACTCGCGCGCTTCGACCGCTGGAACGCCGAGACGCTCAATCTGCCGGGCACTTACTATCTCGAGATCGTCAACAGGATTTTCCGGGAGAACCGGATTGCCGAGGGCAGTTTCGTCGCGCTCGGCCGCCCGATTCATCTGAAGGACGTCGTGGCGCCGATCTTCCTGCTCGCCGGGCTCGACGACGATGTGGTGCCCGCGACGCAAGCGCTCGCCACCGCCGGGCTTGTCGGCACACCGCCCGCCTTCATTGCGGCGGCTTCCGAGCCGAGCAATCATCTCGGACTGTTCATGGGCGCGCGCACCCACGCGCATGTCTGGCGCCGGATCGCCGGGTGGCTGCGCGACGATCTGCCCGGCGTGCTGGCCCGCAGCGCCTGAGCTCGCCGGCGCCGGGCGGGGCGCTGCAAGTCCGTTATGCATGCCGGCGGATGGCTCGCACGGGACCCGGTCGATGGGCTACATATGATCCGGAGCTGACGGCTTCGGCAGCGGATAGATTTAAGGGTACTGCGCTCGATGACTTTCCACTCGATCTACGCTCACGGATTTGCGCGCGTGGCGGCCTGTGTCACCACGTCCCATGTCGCCGATCCCACGGCCAACGCCAAGGCCGTCCTGGCAGCGGCAGAGGCCTGCCACGAGCAGTCGGCGGCAGTCGCGGTTTTTCCCGAGCTGAGCCTGTCCGGCTATGCAATCGAGGATCTGGTCAAGCAGGATCCGCTGCTCGATGCCGTCGAGCGTGGGCTCGCCGCGATCGTTGAGGCCTCCGCGGGGCTGATGACGGTCCTGATCGTCGGGGCGCCGCTGCGCTTTGGTCATCGCATCTATAACTGCGCTGTCGTCATCCATCACGGCAACGTCCTCGGCGTGGTGCCGAAATCCTACCTGCCGACCTACCGCGAGTTCTACGAGGGACGGCATTTCGCCTCCGGCGCCGGCATCGCCGGCGAGACGATCGCCTTCGGCGGCCTGCAGGCCCCGTTCGGCGTGGATCTCCTGTTCGCCGCCGAGGACGTTCCGGGCCTCACCATCGGCGTCGAGATCTGCGAGGACATGTGGATCCCGGTGACGCCGGCTTCGGAGCTCGCGCTCGCGGGTGCGAGTGTTCTGATCAATCTTTCCGGCAGCCCGATCACGATCGGCCGGGCGCGCTCGCGCGCGCTGCTGTGCCAATCGACGTCGGCGCGCTGCCTCGCGGCTTACGTCTATGCGGCCGCCGGGGCAGGGGAATCGACCACGGATCTCGCCTGGGACGGCCAGACCTCGATCTTCGAGAACGGCGTGCTGCTGACCGAGGGCGAGCGATTCCGCCAGGGCGGCCAGATCACGCTGGCCGACGTCGATCTCGACCTGCTCAGGCAGGAACGCGCCCTGATGGGAACGTTCGACGACAACCGGCGGCAGCGCGAGGCCTTTTACCGCAAGGTGACATTCGCGCTGAAGCCGCCAGCCGCCGACATCGGCTTCCTGCGCAAGGTCGAGCGCTTTCCGTTCGTGCCGAGCGACGAGAGCCTGCTCGAGCAGGATTGCTACGAGGCCTACAACATCCAGGTCGCCGGGCTGGTGCAGCGCATGCGCGCGACTGGTACCAAGCGCGTCGTGATCGGCGTATCCGGCGGGCTCGATTCCACCCATGCACTGATCGTGGCCGCCAAGGCGATCGATCTGCTCGGCCTGCCGCGCGAAAACATCCTGGCCTACACCATGCCGGGCTTTGCCACCGGCAGCGAGAGCAAGACCCATGCGCTGGCGCTGATGCAGGCGTTGCGGACGAGCTGGCAGGAGCTCGACATCCGCACCACCGCAACCCAGATGCTGAAGGACATCGGCCATCCCTTCGGCGAGGGCGAGAAGGTTTACGACGTCACCTTCGAGAACGTGCAGGCGGGCCTTCGGACGGACTATCTGTTCCGGCTCGCCAACCATCACGGCGGCATCGTCATCGGAACCGGCGATCTCTCCGAGCTCGCGCTGGGCTGGTGCACCTATGGTGTCGGCGACCAGATGGCGCACTACAACGTCAATGCGGGCGTGCCGAAGACGCTGATCCAGCACCTGATCCGCTGGGTGATCTCATCCAGGCAGTTCAGCGACGACGTCAACCGGACACTTGGCTCGATCCTGGTCGCTGAAATCTCGCCCGAGCTGGTGCCGGTGCAGCCCGGCGAGAAGCCGCAGAGCACGGAAGCGTCCGTCGGGCCTTACGAGCTGCAGGATTTCAACCTGTTCTACACGCTGCGCTTCGGCATGCGGCCGTCCAAGATCGCCTTCATGGCTTTCCAGGCGTGGAAGGACGTCGCCAAGGGCGAGTGGCCGCCAGCATTCCCGAATGATCGGCGCAGGGCCTATGACCTGCCGGAGATCCGGCGCTGGCTGGAAGTGTTCCTGCGCCGCTTCTTCGCCTTCAGCCAGTTCAAGCGCTCGGCCATGCCGAACGGGCCGAAGGTCTCGGCCGGCGGCTCGCTGTCGCCGCGCGGCGACTGGCGTGCGCCGTCGGATTCGAGTGCGGCCGCTTGGCTCGAGGATCTCGAACGGAACGTGCCGAACTGATCGGTGCGGCCGATCGGCATTGTTGGGAGACGATCGATGTCGGCCGGAGATGGGGCGCAAACGAGCGAGGAGGCCAAGGTCACCAACGGCCTCTACATCTTCGACATCGAAATGCGTGATGGCAAGCGCGGGCGGGCGAGAGGCGTGGTCGTGCTCTGCGAGGGCCGCATCATGGGCGGCGACAGCTACTTTTACTACACCGGCAGCTACACTTTCCGGAACGGCAAGTGGCGTGGCGACATGACCGTCAACCAGCACACCGAGGCGGTCGGCAGGACGCTTGCATTCGGCGGCAGGGAGGTCACCTGCGGCTTCTCCGGCGACTATTTTCCCGGCGGTGCGGAGGTCGAAGGCATGGCACTGGTCGGCAAGACCAGCGTGACGTTCACGGCGCGGCTGACGCTCAAGGATGCGATGTGAACGCGGACTGATCGGCTCGCTGGTGAAACGCTACGTTCCCACTCAGGAACCTTCGCAAGGACAGAACGTTCGCGTCTGTTGTTGCGAATTTTGAGGAGAGGGACCATGCGTAAACACTTGATGCTATCGACTGCGGCCATCGGACTCATGCTCGCATCCGGATTCGCCTACGCTCAGGCGCCCGGTGAGCGAAGGGACGAGCCGAAACGAACCGAGGAGCCGGCGAAAGGCGCCGCGCCGCAGCGCGGTGGCGCGGCCCAAGGCGCTCAAGAGCGCGTTCAAGAGCGCGCGCAGGGCGCTCAAGAGAGACTGCAGGGAGCGGGACGCGACGACAAAGGCGGCGCGGCGAAGCGCGAGGCCGCCGACGACAAGCGCCAGCCGGCCCCTTCTGCCGAGCGCGATCAACCGAAGGCGAAGGATCAGGCACGAGACTCTCGCGAACCTTCACGCGATCGCAACCGCGAGGCTGAGAGCGCGAAGCCGGGTCGCGACAGCGGCAAGAGCAGCGCGGAGACGAAGCAAGACAAGTCAGCGCCGCAGAAATCAACGGCCGAGTCCGAGAAGTCTAGGACCGCCCCAACTGGCCAGCAGAACGAGCGTACCGGGGCCGCGGCCAACCAGAACGAGCGCAATCAAGCTCAGCCGCCGCGCAATGCCGCCGAGCAACAGCAGCCAGCGCAACAGACCAATCAGGCCAATCAAGCCACCCAGACCACCACGCAGGTCAATCAGCAGGCCCAGGTGACGACCGAGAAGCAGGTGCGGATCTCCGAAACGATGAGCCGCGCGCGGCTGGCGCAGCCGGAGCGCAATCTGAACATCTCGATCCGGATCGGCGAGACGATTCCGCCGCGCGTGCGTCTCCACCGGCTGCCGCCCGAGATCGTCTCGATCGAGCCCGAATATCGGGACTACGAATATTTCGCAACGGACGACGAGGTGGTCATTGTCGAGCCCCGGACGCATCGCATCGTCAGCCAGGTGCCCCGCGATCCGTCGCGGGCGCGTGCACAAATGGGCGCCAGCTCCTCGTCGAGCATGGCGGCGGCCGGCGGAAGCCCTTTGAACTGCCAGATCATGCGGCGTGACGCCTCGGGCAATGTCGCCCAAGCGGAACCCTCGACCGTTGGCTCGACTGCGCGCACCGATTCCCTGAGCGTGACGGTCCAGATGCCCGACGGCGGCTCGTCCGCGCCGATCGCGCTCGGCGCTCCCGCGGGCAACATCGTGGTCGCAACGCAAGGGCAGGGCGACTGCACGGTGACGATCGAGCCGCAGACGCGCTGACTGCGACGACGCTGAAACGACAACGCGCCGCCCGGCAGAAACCAGCCGGGCGGCGCGATTGCGTTCGATGTCGAAAGTTTCGAGGTCCAGAGTGCCTAGCCCGTCTTATTCGCGAGAGGGCGCCTGAGAGGCTGGCGAGCGTGGTGTAAAGCGCTGATGCGGCGTAGGATTCGGTTGCGAAGCCACCCCATCACCTTCAACCGCGAACGCCACGCCCGCCATGACCGATGATACGATTTCAGACCACTATCGAGAAGCAAGAATTCAACACAAATAAAACCTCTGCCTCGCGCTCGATCTCTTCATGCTTGATAGTCTCGTTTCGGAGGCTGAGCACCTACCGCGTCTAATAGGCCGCTCGCGCCGGTTTCTTTGGACGCGGCACGACCGCGACTCCACGTTTCGGCACAGAAATGATCGGGAGTCACTCAATCTTTCTTCAACTTAACCCGTCTTATTCGTAAGAGTGCGCCTGAGGGGTAAAGCGCTGATGCGGCGTAGGATTCGGTTGCGAAGCCAACCCCATCACCTCCAACCGCGAACGCCACGCCCGCCATGACCGACGATACGATTCCGCCCTTCTCGTTTCCAGCCGTTCACGCCAAGAAAGTCACAGCTGCCTTCGATGGTGGGCGCCTAACCTCGAACGGGGGCGTGATGCTTCTGGCGATGGCCGAGCGGCGTCTCGGTTTGGCCAACAATCTGGCCCGGGTGTTCCCGGATCGGCGCGATCCGACGCGGGTCGTGCACAGCCTGGTCGATATGTTCCGCGCTCGCATGTTCGCGATCTGCTGCGGCTACGAGGACGCCGACGACCTCGATCATCTGAGGTCCGATCCGGCATTCAAGCTGGCCTGCGGTCGCCTACCGGACACGGGCCGGGATTTGTGTTCCCAGCCGACGCTGTCGCGGCTGGAGAATGCTCCGCGCCTGCGCGACGTGATCCGGCTGACCTACACTTTGGTCGACGCATGGATGGATAGCTACCCGCGCGAGCCGGCATCCGTCACGCTCGACATCGATGATACCTGCGACGTCGTCCACGGCCATCAGCAGCTCTCGCTGTTCAACGCTCATTATGACGAACGCTGCTTCCTGCCGATCCACGTCTACGACACGGAGAAGAGCCGGCCCGTGGCCGTCGTGCTGCGGCCCGGCAAGACGCCGGGCGGCGTCGAGGTGCGTGCCCATCTGCGCCGCCTGGTACGGCATATCCGGACGCGATGGCACAACACGCAAATTACGTTCCGTGGCGACGGGCACTATGCCCGGCCGGAGGCAATGGCGTGGTGCGAGACCAACGGCATCGACTACATCTTCGGTCTGTCCGGCACCAAGCCTCTCGCCAGAAAAGTCGACGAGGTCGCCGACGACATCCGCACGCGACGCGCCATCGAGAACCTGCCGGTTCTGCGTGGCTATACCGAGACGCGCCACAAGGCAAAGTCCTGGGATCGCGAACGGCGCACTGTCGCCCGTATTGAGGCGACGATGCTCGGCCTCGACATCCGCTTCGTCGTCACCAGCCTCGATGTCGGCTCGGCCGAGTGGATCTACGACAGCCTGTATTGCGCGCGCGGCCAAGCCGAGAATCTGATCAAGCTGCATAAGACGCAGCTCGCCTCCGACCGCACCAGCTGCCGTTCGGCGCTCGCCAACCAGGTCCGTCTCGTGCTCCATACGGCCGCTTATTGGCTGATGCTGACCGTGCGCGACGCCATTCCCAAAGTCCGGGAATTGGCCGCTGCCGAGTTCGCGACGCTGCGTCTTCGGCTCTTGAAAATCGCCGCCCGTGTCGTCGAGACCACGAGCCGCATTCGCCTTGCGTTTGCCGCGGCATGTCCCGAAGCCGACCTGATCTGCGGCTTGCCCGGCGCGCTGCTGCCGCTCGGTCCTTGACCGGCGGGGCGTCCGCCCCCGTTCGCCCAACCCATCCCTCAAGCGCGTTGCAAAGTACCGGTCGTCAGGCGGCGAAAAGCCGAAGGCAATCCTGTGCGCCTCGTCAGACAAGATGTGCGGCCGCATCAATCGGGCCCAAAAGCCGCACTCTCACGAATAGGACGGGCTAGGAGTCCGGACCTCGTCACCTTGCCCCAGCCTTAGATCCCCCGCCCCATGTGGTCCCCCAACCCCGAGGTGCGCGATCAGAAGGTGATGCCTCTTGAAGTGCCGCCGATCGATGTCGCGCGATGTACGCGAGATCTGAATAGGATTCAAATCCGGATCACTACGGACACGATCGAACTTGCTGCTGCGGGAATCTGCAGATGCCTGCATTGACGGCAGCACCGCTGCTCAACATCGTTGCTCGCAATGCGCAGGATGTCCCCCGCGGGTCACTTCAAATTCCTCCGGGTGTGGTCAGTCAAATTCCTCCACCCGCGAGGCAGGACAAGGGACTGTTAGTTTGAGTTTGTTTCCCGGGCAAGAGCTTCAGCGGCTTCTTTGAGCCGATAGCTGCGTCCGTCGAACTCAAGCAGATGGCAATGATGCATAAGGCGATCGAGGATCGTCGTGCTCATAGTGTTGTCCCCAAGGTATGCCCCCCAATCCTGCACGACGCGATTGGAGGTGACGATGACGCTGCGGCGCAGTTTGTAACGCTGATGGATCAGGGTCTGCAGCAAAGTGCCGGCGTCGTCGGGGATGGCGCGTGCGAGGAATAGATCGTCCAGCACGAGGAGATCGCAGTCGATGATGGTTCGCAGCCGGACCTCGCGTTGTGCCGGAGAGTTCAGGGCGTAGCGGTGGAAGAAGTCGTCGGTCTCAAGATACTGGACCTTGTGGCTTTGCAGGATCGCCTGATAGGCAATCGCCTTGGCGATGTGCGACTTCCCGGTGCCAGGTTTGCCAACAAGCAGAGCGTTCTCGCCAGCGGCAATGAACGCCAGGGTGTGGAGCTGGAAGCAGGTCTGACGTGGCAGTTTGGGATTGAAGGACCAGTCGAACTCGGCGAGCGTCAGCTTTTCGTCGAGCCCGGATTGCTGGTATCGCCGCTCGATAAGACGGGACTGACGACGGTCCAGTTCATCCTGCAGGATAAGGGAGAAGGTCTCGAGGAAGGGCTGGTTGGCGCCCTGCGCCTGGAGCACGCGCGTCTGCAGCGTGTCGCGGACACCCGACAGGCGCAGCTGTCGTAGGCAACGCTCAATTTCCGGCATGGTCATCATGTGGCTAGGTCTCCAGTTTAAGGTGAGAAGGTGCAGCGGGAGCGCTCGTGGCGCCGGAGTTGGCCGGGGTTGCGCAGGCGACACGAGCGCGGATTGCCGTGGCGTGATCGTCGTGAGCCTCGGCCTGCCGACCATTGTCGTCGGCGTCGCGCCGCACAGCGCGGCTGAAGAGGTCGCCGTATTCCGCGGGGGTACGGATCAGCGGATGATCCTGGGTGAGCGGCGATGCCGGCTGTGGCGTCACTCCAACCTGCTCGATCGCCTGTTCGAACAACCGCTCGACGGTCGCACGCACGTGCTTGTAGCGGTAGATGCGGTTGTCGATGGCGTGCGCGCAGGCCTGCTCGACCAGCCGCGCCGGATACTTCCGGCCCAGCCCGACAATGCCCCACATCGCGCGCTGTCCGGGGCGCCCTTCGGTGTCGAACACCTGCTGGCACAAGGCCCTGGTCTGCGGTCCGATGCGCTCGGCGCTCGCCAGCAGCACGGCGGTTTGCCGCGACGGGTTGAACGGCCGTTCGCTGGTCGGCAGGACGACAGAACCGGGGTGCGCCATCCGGGAATGAACACGCAGCAGCGCACGGGTGTGGCGATCACGGATCTCGATCGTGGTGGTGTAGATGCGCACGACGACCTGGCTGCCGATCGGCGCGGGCCGCGCGGCGTAATAGCTGTTGTCGACGCGTACGGTGGTGTCGTCGCAGACAGTCCGGACGACTTCGGTGAAGATGCGGAAGGGAGCGACAGGCAGCGGCCGCAGGTGCGGCTTCTCTTCCTGGAACATCGCCTCGACCTGACGGCGCGTGCTGCCGTGGATGCGTTTGGAAGCCCAGTTCTCCTCCCAGTGCCTCAAGAACTCGTTTTGCGCCTCCAGCGTCTCGAAGCGCCGTCCGGCCAGCGCAGTGCCCTGGGTATGTTGAATCGCATTCTCGACGCATCCTTTCCGATTTGGATCGGCCACGCGCGCGGGATCGGCGACCACGGCGTAATGAGCCAGCATCGCGCTGTAAATCGGGTTGAGCTGGGGCTCGTACAAATCCGGCTTGAGGACGCCTTCCTTCAGGTTGTCGAGCACGACATAGCTGGGGACCCCGCCAAAATACCGGAACGCCTCTTCGTGGAGCTGCGCCCAGACTTGTTGGCTGGACTTCCAGACTACCCGCCGGAAGCTGCGCCGCGAGTAGCGTAGCGTCATCACGAACAGGCGGGGACGACGGTACCGCCCGCTCTTCGGATCAACCGTCGGCGCGCCCTCGCCATAGTCGACCTGAGCTTCCTCGCCGGGGAGGAACTCAAGACGATCAAACTGCTCAGGATCAGCGTGCCGCAACCGGCGCACAAACCGCTTGACACTCTGGTAGCTGGACGGAAAGCCAAATTGATCAACCAGGTCCTGGTAAATCGCCTGCGCGTTCCGCTTCAGCCGGACCTGTTCTTCGATCCACGTCCGATGCGCTTCGCAAGCCGAACGGGCCAGGCTGCTGGTGACCGTCGCTTCCGATGTCCCAAAAGCCGGTGGTCGGGGTGGAGGAATTTGGCCGTCCGCGCTCACCGAGCCGGTGGTCACTTCCCCGGGGGAATTTGCCTCCGCACCGGCCCGCAGCGCCTGATAACGCCGGATCGTCTTGCGATCGACACCCGTCAGCCGGTGAATCTAGAGCTGGCCCCGGTTGTTTGGACAGCGCCCCGCTGGATTTAAGTGGATTCCTGCCGGGTTATGCTGAACGCGGGGCTTTACGGTTTTGTCGTTGCGTCGGGAGGGCGTAGCCCGACCAGAGCGACGACAAAACCGTCGGCGACGGTCATGCGGCCATCACCATAGCTTGCGTGCCGAAGTAAGCCTCGTCGGGCGTGCGCCCGTCAAGGCTCGAGTGAGGGCGTCCCTGATTGTAGAAGGCCAGATACTTGGCAATTGACGCTCGCGCCTCGGACACGCTGTCGTAGGCGCGGAGATATACTTCTTCGTATTTGACCGTGCGCCAGAGCCGCTCGACAAACACGTTGTCGCGCCAGGCGCCCTTGCCGTCCATGCTGATGGCGATCTTCGCGTCCAGCAGCACATCGGTGAACTCGAGGCTGGTGAACTGGCTGCCCTGATCCGTGTTGAAAATCTCGGGCCTGCCGTGCTTCGCCAACGCCTCCTGGACCGCTTCGACGCAGAAGGCCGCCTCCATTGTGATCGAGACGCGATGGGCCAGGACCCGTCGGCTGAACACATCGACGACCGCCGCGAGATAGACGAAGCCACGCCGCATCGGAATGTAGGTGATGTCCATTGCCCACGCATGGTCGGGCCGCTCGATCTTCAATCCGCGCAACAGGTACGGGTAGATCTTGTGACCCGGAGCCGGCTTGCTCGTGTTCGGGCGACGATAGACCGCCTCGATCCCCATGCGCTTCATCAGCGTCGCGATGTGGCGGCGACCGGCGTATACGCCCTCCCGCCGCAGCAACGATCGCAGCATACGCGCTCCCGCGAAGGGATAATCGAGATGCAGCTCATCGAGCCGACGCATCAAGGCAAGGTCCTCGGCCGAAACTGGCCGAGGTTCATAGTAGACCGTGCTGCGAGCCAGCTTCAGGACCTTCGCCTGGCGCACGATAGAAAGATCATGATCGCGGTCGATCATCGCTTTGCGCTCAGCAGGCCCGCCTTGGTGAGCGCGCCGGACAAAAAATCGTTTTCCAACGCCAGCTCGCCGATCTTGGCATGTAACGCCTTCAAATCGACCGGCGTCTCGGCCGATGTCTTGTCATGCCCAAACACGCCGGCGGCGCCTTCCAGGAGCTGGTTTTTCCAGATCGTGATCTGGTTCGGATGAACATCAAACAGTTGCGCCAGCTCCGCCAGTGTCTTGTCGCCTTTGACCGCAGCCAAAGCAACCTTCGCCTTGAATGCCGGAGAATGCGTCCGGCGGCTCTTCTTCGTCATCTTCGCTCCTGATTCGCAGCAAGAATCCTCGCCGCTGTCAGGCAGAAAATCCACTCAAGCTACTGTCCGAATTTGCGGGGCCAGCTCTTCTCGCGCTGGCTGGTGTTGCGATCAAGTAATGTAAGTACGGTGCTTTGCAGATGTCGCTTCAAGACGTTCAACTCCCCGGCCCCTTGCTGGCTAAAGGGGTCGAACATAAACGTCCTGCCTGACCGGCTACTGCTGTTCAGCGGCGCTGACGGCGATCATCAGGTGGGGGAGTTTCAAGTGACCATACCCGGGGGATTTTGACCGACCCACGGGGTGTCCACATCTCGTCAGCGCCGCCGAAGACACATTCACGGGCCTGTCATTGAACTGGTCTAGCGCTGCTCCCGTCATCGCCGACGGTCAAGGAGCAAGCCATGTCGAAGCCGGTGCTGGGCGCCGCATTGTCCATCAAATCGATCCCCGCGCATCGCGACTGGCTTCTCGAACGGCAGCGCGATCTCGAGATCCAGGATTTTTTCCGCGCCGATCTGCTCGACAGCGATTGGCGGAGCACGGCGGGCGAGATCAAGCAGATGCTTTCCGGCCATACCGGCCGGCTCGGCATCCACGGGCCGTTCTGGGGTTTCAAGATCGACAGCCACGATCCGATGATCCGCCAGGCGGTGACCAAGCGCCTGCTTCAGGGGCTGGATGCCGCCGAATTCCTCGGCGCGACGCAGATGGTGGTCCACTCGCCGTTCACGACGTGGGACCACAACAATCTCGATCTCTATCCCGATAACCGCGGCAACATCGTCGAACGCGTCAAGGCGACGCTCGCCGAGGTGATTGCGCGCGCTGAAACCATCGGCTGCGAGATCGTCATCGAGAACATCGAGGACAAGGATCCGCGCGACCGCGTGCGCCTCGCCAGGGCGCTCGAAAGCAGCAAGGTCCGCGTCTCGCTCGACACCGGGCACGCCAATTACGCGCACATCTCCACCGGCGCGCCGCCGGTCGACTATTACGTCGAGACCGCCGGCGACATGCTCACGCACGTGCACCTCCAGGACACCGACGGCTTTGCCGACCGGCACTGGGCGCCGGGCGAAGGCAATATCCCGTGGGTGGCCGTGTTCCGCGCCCTTGGCCGTCTGACGTCAAATCCGCGGTTGATCCTCGAGCTCCGCAATCACGACGACGTCCGCGCCGGCGCCGCCCATCTCGCCGCGCTCGGCCTCGCCGAATAGCCGTCATCACAGGGCAAGGGTCATCATCATGAGCAAGCTCACCCGTCGCAGCATCCTGAAATCCGGCGGCGTTGCCGCAAGCACGCTGTTACTGCCGCGCTTTGCGATCGCGCAAGGCGACAACCGTCCGTCGGTCACGATCGCCGTGCAGAAGGTCACCAACTCGAACGTGCTCGACGTGCTGCGCGAGCAGTCCAATGTCGGCGAGCGCGTATTCTTCTCCTCGGTCTGGGAAGGCCTGATCTCCAAGAACTGGCGTGGCAATCTCGAAGCCGTGCCCGGCCTTGCCACCGAATGGCGCCGCATCGACGATCAGACCGTCGAGGTGAAGCTGCGCCAGGGCGTCAAGTTCCACAATGGCGACGAGCTGACGGCGGACGACGTCGTCTTCACCTTCAGCCGCGAACGCATGTTCGGCGAGACAGAGGCCAAGAACCGCTCCACCATCAAGGCGTTCGAGAAGATCCCGACGCCGCGGCCGGGCAAGGAGCTGCCGCCGGATGTGCCGGCCGTCGCCCGCCGCATCTGGCCGGACCTCGTGCGCGTCGATGCCGTCGACAAGTACACCGTGCGCTTCTACAACGCGACGCCCGACGTCACCATCGAGGGCCGGCTGTCGCGCTACGGTTCCGACATCATGAACCGCCGCGCCTGGGATGAGTCTGCGAGCTATCTCGACTGGGCGCGCAAGCCGATCACCACCGGTCCCTACAAGGTCGTCGAGCTCAAGCCCGACGTCTCGCTCACGCTCGAAGCCACGACGAATATTGGGGTGGCCGTCCGCCGCTCAAGCGCATCCGCTTCCTCGAAGTGCCTGAAGTCGCGAGCCGCATCAATGGCCTGTTGTCGGGCGAATACCAGTTCGCTTGCGACATCCCGCCGGACCAGATCGCCGGCATCGAGAAGAACGCCGCATTCGAAGTGCAGGGCGGCACCATCCTCAATCATCGCCTGACCGTGTTCGACAAGAACCACGCCCAGCTCGCCAATCCGCTGGTGAGGCGCGCGTTCACCCATGCGATCGACCGCCAGGCCATCGTCGACAGCCTGTGGGCCGGCCGCACCCGCGTGCCGAAGGGCCTGCAATGGGAATTCTACGGCGACATGTTCAATGCCGACTGGAGCGTGCCCGCGTATGATCCCAAGCTTGCGCAGGATCTGCTCAAGCAGGCCAATTACAAGGGCGATCCGATTCCCTATCGTCTGCTCAACAATTACTACACCAACCAGGTCGCGACCGCGCAGATTCTGGTCGAGATGTGGAAGTCGGTCGGCCTCAACGTGCAGATCGAGACCAAGGAGAACTGGTCGCAGGTCATGGAGCGGGGACCCGCGCGCGCCGTGCGCGACTGGTCGAACTCGGCCGCGTTCAACGACCCAGTCTCCTCGCTGGTCGCCCAGCACGGGCCGAACGGCCAGCAGCAGCAGATCGGCGAATGGACCAATGTCGAGCTGAACAAGCTCTCGGAGTTCCTGGAAACCTCGACCGACCGCGCCGCCCGCAAGAAGGCGTTCCGCCGCATGCTGGAGATCGCCGAGCGCGAGGACCCCGCCTACACGGTGCTGCACCAGAACGCGACCTTCACCGCCAAGCCGAAATCGATCAAGTGGAAGGCATCTCCCGCCTTCGCGATGGATTTCCGCGCCGGCAATTTCGAGGCCTGACGTGCCGCAGCTGGTCAGCATTGCAGGCCTGAGCGTCGCCTTCAGCGGCGTGCCGGTCCTGCGCGGCGTCGATCTCACCTTGGAGAAGGGCGAGGCCCTCGGCCTCGTCGGCGAGTCCGGGTCGGGCAAGTCGGTCACATGGCTCGGCGCGCTGGGCCTCCTGCCGCGCCATGCGCAGGTCTCCGGCTCGGTGCGGCTCGAGGGACGAGAGATCCTCGGCGCGTCGGCTGCCGAACTCGATCGATAGCGGTACGACGACCCCACCTCGTTTAGGTGGACGGGATGAGCGAGACTCGCGCGTGGATTTGACAACGCGAGGGACGCTCGTTCCATGCATCAAGACAGACATCAAGACGGGCATGATGCCGCCTCCTATCAGCGGATCGAGGTGATCACAGGGGAGAGGCGACGGCGCAGTTGGAGCGATGCGGAGAAGGCGCGGATCGTGGCCGAGAGTGCCGATCCGGAGACGAGCATTTCCGAGGTGGCTCGACGCAACGGGGTGAACCGGGGACTGCTCAGTGTGTGGCGGCGCCAGGCGCGGCTCGCGTCGAGCGAAGCGCCGCAGTTCGTGCAAGTCAGGCTCCAGGCCGCCGTCGAGGCGCAGCCGAACGCGATCGATAAGGCGCATGTTCTGACGGATCCGGCCGAGCGGATCGAGGTGATGATCGCGGGCGCGACGGTGCGCGTGCCCGTCGGCGTCGACGCCGCGACGCTGGAGCGCGTGCTGGCGGCGGTGAGATCGACGCGATGATCTCTTTCGGTCCAATGGTCCGTGTGTTCGTCGCGACGCAGCCGATTGACTTTCGTAAAGGCGTTCATGGCCTTGTCGCGCTGGTAGCGGAGGGATTAGGCGGCAAGCCCTACAGCGGTGACGTTTATGTCTTCCGATCGAAGCGATCGGATCGTTTGAAGCTACTGGTTTTTGACGGCTCGGGAATGGTTCTAGCGACGAAGTGGCTGGAGAATGGGGGCTTTGCCTGGCCACCTGTTCGCGAGGGTACGATGCCGGTGACGGGGGCGCAACTGGCGATGCTGATTGAAGGTCTTGCGGAGTGGTCGCGTGTGGTCCCGAAGGTGACGAAGCGGCCGACGAAGGTTGCCTGAAGCGTCTTGTTTTGCTGGCGATTGCGAGTGCGTTCGTGTAGCTCTGCGATATGGCGCTTCGCCCCGAAGATCTCCCCTCTGACCCTGCGGCTCTTGCCGAGATGGTGCTGGCTTTCGAAGGCGAGAACGATGATCTGCGCGCAGAGATCGCCACGTTGAAGAGCCTGATCTTCGGCGCACGATCGGAGCGCGCGGCGATCGTCTGCGCCGAACAGATCGCGTTTGATCTGGAACGGACCGCCGGCTCACAGCTCCCGGCCAATGACGACAAACCGGACGCGCCGCGGCCGGAGCGGCGCAAAGCGAAGCGCAACATCGGCGCGCTGCCGGCGCATCTGCCTCGGGTCGAGCGGGTGATCGAGCCGGCGTCCACGCTGTGCCCGTGCTGCACGGGTCAGATGCATCGGATCGGCGAGGAGAGCAGCGAAGCGCTCGATCGGGTTCCCGCGTGGCTGCGCGTGCTCCGCACGATCCGTCCAAAATACGCCTGCCGCTCCTGTGAGGGCCCGATTGTCCAGGCCCCGGCACCGGCGCGGCTCGTCGAGGGCGGCATGGCAACGACGGCGCTGATCGCGCATATCGCCGCGGCCAAATATGCCTGGCAATCGACGCTCTATCGCCAGACGCAGATCCTGGCGGGTCAGGGTGTCGTCGTCGACCGTCAGACGCTGGCGCGCTGGATGGGGAGCGCGGCGTGGCTGGTCAGGGGCCTCTACGATCTGCAACTGAAGACTATGCACGGCTTCGAGCGGCTGTTCTGCGACGAGACGCCGATGCCAGTGCTCGATCCGGGACGCGGCCGCACGAGGATCTGCCAGTTCTGGGCGCACGCGACGGACGATCGGGCGTGGAAGGGGCCGGCGCCGCCGGCGGTCGCCTACGTGTTCGCAGGTGGTCGCGGCAAAAAGGAGATCGTGGCGCAGTTAGCCGGCTTCGAAGGCGTGCTGCAAGTCGACGGCTATGCCGCCTACGCCTCGCTGGCGGGCGATGCGATGATGTCGGGCCAGATCCAGCTGGCGTATTGTCTCGTTCACGCGCGCCGCAACTTCGTGAGGGTGCACAAGACGACGAACTCACCCTTCGCCGCGGAGGTCATCGAGCGCATTGCGGCCGTCTACGCGATCGAGGAGAGGATCCGCGGTCTCGATGCTGGGGAACGCCGCGCGACGCGACAGGCCGAGACGAAGCCGCTGATGGAGGCGTTGAGGGCCCGTCTGATCGCGGTGAAGGACGGGATCTCCCGCCGCTCGACGCTCATCAAGGCGATCGACTACATGCTCGAACGCTGGCAGGGCCTGACGACGTTCCTGGATGACGGGCGGCTCGAGCCGGACACCAACACGGTCGAACGATCGATCAGGCCAATTGCGATCGGAAAAAAGAACTCGTTGTTCAGTGGTGACGAAGGCGGGGGCGAGACCTGGGCGATACTCGCTTCGCTTCTTAACACAGCGAAATTGAATGGCCTCGACCCCGAGGCGTATCTCGTCGACGTTCTCGATCGCATGGTGAGCGGCGCCACGAAGACCAACCAGCTTCACGAACTTCTGGCCTGGAACTGGAAGGCCGCACGCGAAGCCGAAAAGCGGGCCGTGGCATGACGAAGCCGAAGCAAGGGCGGGGAACGCGAAAAGCACGCAAGACGACGATGGCGGACTATGCCATGTCGTTCGAACGGCTCGGGCAATGGATCAGCAAGCGCGCCAGGTCGCCGACGCTTCGGCATCCGCGGGCGACGTCGCTCTCCATGCTCGATGGCGCGGTGGCCGCGGTCGTCGCCGGGCCGGTCTCGATGGCGTCCGAGGAATGGGTGTGCCCGCTCCTCGGCGTAGATCCCGACGCCTTCAATCACGACACCGAGGAGTTCTCGGCAATCGCCGCCACGCTGATGCGCCACAACGCTATCAGCGAGACGCTGTCGACGAGACCGGAGAGCTTCGAGCCGCTGTTCGTGCGATCACCGGACGGCGAAGTCGACCCGCAGCCCTGGTGCATGGGCTTCTACGCCGTCATGAAGCTTCGGCTTCTCGTCTGGTCGCGGCTTCTCCCCCCGAATGGAACCGAACACCTTATGCTGCGGCCGATCTTGGTCCATTGCATCGACGACGCCGGTCGACCCTTGCTACCCCCGGCCCGGCGCACGCTGGGAACGCAGCCCATCATCCAAAACGCCTGGCGCAACATTCCAGCAACCGTCGAGGCCCTCCGGCAGTTCTGGATGCCTATACGCTTCAAGCGCGGTGCGTAGGCCGTCCGCACCAAGTCCGTGGCTCCGTGGGCCTCTCGTACCGTTTACACTCGATCGCGTGCGGGGCGGACGCATTGCCATGATCTTCCAGGATCCGGCGAGCGCGCTCAACCCGGTGCTGACCATCCGCAAGCAACTCTGCGAAGCATTGGCCCTGCATCGTGATCTCCAAGGCAGCGGCGTGAAGGCGGAAGCGCGCCGGCTGCTTGATCTCGTCGGCATTCCCGACGCGGTGCGGCGGTTAGAGGCTTATCCGCACGAATTCTCCGGCGGCCAGATCCAGCGCATCATGATCGCGATGGCGCTCGCCGGAAATCCCGATCTCCTGATCGCGGACGAGCCGACCACGGCGTTAGATGCCACCATCCAGGCCCAGATCCTGGAGCTGCTCTCCACGGTCCGCCGCGAGCTCGGCATGGCGATGGTGCTGATCAGCCACGATCTCGGCGTCGTCGCCGAGAATTGCGACCGTGTCGCGGTGATGTATGCCGGCCGCATCGTCGAGCAGGCGCCCAGCAACCAGCTCTTCGCCGATCCCGTGCATCCCTATGCGCAAGGCCTCATCGGCGCGCTGCCGCCGCTCGATGGCCCGCGCCGGCGTCTCACCGCCATTCCCGGGACGGTGCCCGATCCGGCGCACATGCCGAGCGGCTGCGCCTTCGCGCCGCGCTGCACGCTGGCGGCCGAACCGTGCCGTCTTGCCGCTCCCAGCCTGGCGCCGATCGCGGATGACCGCAGCGTCGCCTGCATCCGCGCCGAGGCCTCGCGCCGCGCGCTGCTTGGGGTCGCGGCTGAATGAGCCCGCCGCTCGTCGAGGTGTCTGCGATCTCGCGCAGCTATGCCATGCGTTCCGGAATGTTCGGCCGCAGCACGGCCGTGCACGCGGTCGATGGCGTATCGCTCACGATCGCCAAGGGCGAAACGCTGGGGCTCGTCGGCGAGTCCGGCTCGGGCAAGTCGACCACGGGGCGTATCGTGCTCGGCCTCGAGCCGCCCGATAAGGGCGAAGTGCGCTTCCAGGGCAAGCCGATGGCCGCTGCCGGGACGGCCGCCTGGCGCGCGCAGCGTGCACGCATGCAGATGATCTTCCAGGATCCGCTCGGCGCGCTGGACCGCCGCCTGCCGGTGGCGACGCAGATCCGCGAGCCGCTGGACATCCATGGCCTCGGCACGCCCGCCGAGCGCGAGGAGCGCGTCCGCGAGTTGCTGCGCGCCGTCGAGCTCACGCCGGCGCATGGTGCGCGCTATCCGGGCGCACTGTCCGGCGGCCAGCGCCAACGCATCGTGCTGGCGCGAGCGCTCGCCACCGAACCTGATTTCCTGGTCTGCGACGAGCCGGTCAGCGCGCTCGACGTCTCGATCCAGGCACAGGTGGTGAACCTGCTCGCTGATCTCCAGGCCCGGCTGGCGCTGACGCTGCTGTTCATCAGCCACGATCTGCGGGTCGTCAGGCAGATCAGCAATGTCGTTGCCGTGATGTATCTCGGCCGCATCGTCGAGATCGGCAGCGCCGACGACCTGTTCGCGCGGCCCGAGCATCCCTACACCCAGGCGCTGGTCTCCGCATCGCCGGCACCGGGCCGCCGCAGCGCCGGCCGCATCGTCCTGTCGGGCGATCCGCCGAATCCGGCGGCACGGCCGAGCGGCTGCGCCTTCCACCCGCGCTGCCCGCGCGCCATCGCGCGCTGTGCGAGCGAGGTACCGACACTCGCGGCCGTCGGCGGCAACAGGCAGGTCGCCTGTCATCTCGTTGCGGGCGCCGCGACACGGGACGCAGCCTGATGGGACGCTTTTTCGCCATTCGGATCGGGCGCGCGGCGCTGACGATCGTGCTCGTCGTCACCTTCGCCTTCGTCGTGCTTCGCCTCTCCGGCGATCCCGCGCTGATGATTTTGGGACCCGAGGCGCCGCCCGAGGTGCTGGCCGCCTTCCGCAAGGCCTGGGGCCTCGATGATCCCATCTGGTTCCAGTATCTTGATTACTTCGGCGCCATCGCCAAGGGCGAGCTCGGCCGCTCCATGCGCGACGGACGGCCTGCGATCGAGCTCGTGCTGGAGCGTATCCCGGCCACGCTGGCGCTGACCTTGCCGGCCTTCTTCTTCAAGGTCGCGCTCGGCGTTCCCGCCGGCATCTACGCCGCGCTGCATCGCGGCTCCGCCATCGACCGCGCCGTGATGATGACGGCGGTCGCCGGCTTCACGGTGCCGAGCTTCGTGCTGGCGCTGCTGCTGGTGCTCGTCTTTGCGGTGCAGCTCGGCTGGCTGCCCTCTGGCGGGCAGGACAGCTGGCGCCACGCCATCCTGCCGATCGCAACCCTCAGCCTTGGCGGCGCTGCGGTGCTGGCGCGCTTCACCCGCAGCGCGATGCTCGAAGTGCTCGGCCAGCCTTATATCCGGACCGCCTCGGCCAAGGGCGTGCCGTGGCGCAGGGTGGTGACGTCGCATGCGCTGCCGAATGCGGCGATTCCGACCGTCACCATTCTCGGCTTCATGGTGGGGACGCTGATCGCGGGTGCGGTCGTGGTCGAGAGCGTGTTCGCCTGGCCGGGAGTAGGGCGCCTGCTCGTGGTCGCCGTCGCCAATCGCGATCTCGCGGTCGTGCAATGCATCCTGTTGCTGGTCGCGATGACCATGGTGACGTCCAACCTGATCGTCGACTTCCTCTACGGCTTCCTCGACCCGCGGCTGCGCGCGAAAGGAGCCCACGCATGACCGACGCGACACTGAAGGACACCAAAGCGTTTTCCAGCGAAGTGGATTCCGGTTCGCGTAAAGAAAACGCGTCAAGACTAGAATCTAGCGTTCGCCGCCGTATCAGCCTGCCGGCAATTCCGGTCTCGGTCGCGCTCGCGGTCGCCTGGATCATCGCGATGCTGCTGATCGCGGCATTCGCGGAGAAGATTGCGCCTTACAGCTTTACCCAGCTCGACCTGCGCAATCGCCTCGCCGCACCCGGCAATGCAGCGCACTGGCTCGGCACGGACGAGCTCGAGCTATCGCTGAAAGTTGGTGACGGCGGGAATCGGGAAGGCGGCATATCGTGGGGGTGCTTGACGCCTCCACTTCTCCACCGAAGGAGCGATATGCCGTGTCCAACGATAACGTCACCAAGCTGATTCAGCCAGGAGTGTTCGACGACCAACTCACCGAAATCTTGCGTAACGGGGCCCGCGCTCTGTTGGCGCAGGCGGTCGAGGCCGAGGTCGCGGACTTTCTCGGCAAGCATGCCGATGTGAAGACCGAGGACGGCCAGCAGCGTGTGGTCCGCCACGGTCACCTGCCGGAGCGCGAGGTGATGACCGGGATCGGTCCAGTCTCCGTCCGCCAGCCGCGTGTGCGCGATCGCGAGGCCGCCGCCGCCGATCCCGACCGTATCCGGTTCTCGCCATCGGTCGTGCCGCCCTACATGCGGCGGTCGAAGTCGATCGAGACGCTGCTGCCGATCCTCTATTTGAAGGGGATCTCGACCGGCGACTTCTCCGAGGCGCTGGCGGCGCTGCTCGGCAAGGATGCTGCCGGGTTGTCGGCATCCGCCGTTGGTCGCCTGAAGGACGGCTGGCTCGACGAGTACGCCGCGTGGCAAAAGCGCGATCTTTCGGCCAGGCGCTATGTCTACATCTGGGCCGATGGCATCCATCTCGAAGCTCGCCTCGAGGACGAGAAGCAGTGCATCCTGGTGCTGATCGGCGCGACGCCGGAAGGCCGCAAGGAACTGGTCGGCTTCACCGATGGCGCCCGCGAGAGCGCGCACGATTGGCGCGATCTGCTGCTCGATCTGAAGCGGCGTGGGCTCGACGTGTCGCCGCGGCTCGTCATTGCCGACGGCGCGCTCGGGTTCTGGAAGGCCGCCGGTGAGGTCTGGCCGACAACGCGCGAGCAGCGCTGCTGGGTGCACAAGACCACCAACGTGCTCGCCAAGCTGCCAAAGAGCCAGCAGCCGAAAGCCAAACGCGCGCTGCAGGAGATTTGGATGGCGGAGTCCAAGGCCACCGCCGAGCTGGCATTCGACGCCTTCATCGAGAGCTACACACCCAAATACGAAAAGGCGGCCGACTGCCTCGGCAAGGATCGGGACACGCTGCTGGCTTTCTACGACTTCCCCGCCGAGCACTGGAAACACCTGCGGACGACCAATCCCATTGAAAGCACCTTCGCCACCGTGCGCCACCGCACGATCCGATCGAAGGGTTGCCTGTCCAACAGGACGGCGCTCGCGATGGTCTTCAAACTGGCCGAGGCCGCGCAGAAAAGTTGGCGTCGACTCGATGGTCACAACCAGTTGCCAAAACTCGTGCTCGGTGTGACATTCAACGACGGGATTGAGGTCATCGCCAAGCACGGCTGTCCGTGAGCCCAAAACCGCCGCCGCCTGACCGGCCCGGCCGTCACCAAAATTTGGCGATAGCTCGACGAGCTCGGCCGGGACGTGCTGTCGCGGCTTCTGGTTTCCATCCGCATCTCGCTGCTGATCGCTTTCGGTGCCACCGCGATCTCGGCAATCGTCGGCACCACGCTGGGCTTCCTCGCTGCGCACTTCCGTGGCGCCGCGGAGCAACTCGTGCTGATGCTGACCGACTTCCAGGCCAGCATGCCTTTCCTGATCATGGCGCTGGCCGTGCTCGCCTTCTTCGGCAATTCGCTGCCCCTGCTGATCGGCCTGATGGGCCTGTTCGGCTGGGAGCGCTATGCCCGTATCGCGCGCGGCCTCGCCATCTCCGCCAATGCGCAAGGCTATGCGGCGGCGGTGCGCCAGTTGGGGGCGACGCCGTCGCGGATTTACCTCCGGCATATCCTGCCCAACATCGCCTCGACCCTGATCGTCTCGACCACGCTGGTGTTCCCCGAAGTGATCCTGATGGAATCCGGGCTGTCCTTCCTTGGCCTGGGCGTACAGCCGCCAATGACCAGCCTCGGCAACATGGTCGGCTATGGCCGGGAATACCTCACCCGGGCGCCCTGGATCATGCTGGCGCCGGCCACCACGATCGTCGTCACTACGTTGGCGGTCTCCGTGATCGGCGACTGGCTCCGCGACCGGCTCGATCCGACCCTGCAGTAAATGCTCCGTCATGGCCGGGCTTGTCCCGGCCATCCACGTCTTTGCCGCGCAGAACCAAGAACGTGGATGCCCGGGACAAGCCCGGGCATGACGGCTGAGACCGCCTGTGCCCACGCGCCGGGAGCAGGGGAGCCCTGTCATGTCCAAGTTCCCGTTGCGCCTGATCACCCCGTGCGCTATCCGGCCGGAAAGGCCTGAGGCGGCTCCACATTTTCCCGCCCGGTCCCAAACCCGAGGACGGAAACCGCCATGCCAGCCTATCGCTCCCGCACCACCACCCACGGCCGCAACATGGCGGGCGCCCGCGGCCTCTGGCGCGCGACCGGCATGAAGGACGGCGATTTCGGCAAGCCGATCATCGCGGTCGTCAACTCCTTCACCCAGTTCGTGCCCGGCCACGTGCATCTCAAGGACCTCGGCCAGCTCGTCGCCCGCGAGATCGAGCAGGCCGGCGGCGTCGCCAAGGAGTTCAACACCATCGCCGTCGACGACGGCATCGCCATGGGCCATGACGGCATGCTCTACAGCCTGCCGTCGCGCGAGCTGATCGCCGACAGCGTCGAGTACATGGCGAACGCGCACTGCGCCGACGGCCTCGTCTGCATCTCCAACTGCGACAAGATCACGCCCGGCATGCTGATGGCGGCGCTGCGCCTCAACATCCCCGCCGTGTTCGTCTCTGGCGGCCCGATGGAAGCCGGCAAGGTCAAGCTGGCCGGCAAGACCAAGGCCGTCGATCTCATCGATGCCATGGTCGCCGCGGCCGACTCCAAGGTCAGCGATGAGGACGTCAAGGTGATCGAGCGCTCGGCGTGCCCGACCTGCGGCTCCTGCTCGGGCATGTTCACCGCCAACTCCATGAACTGCCTGACCGAGGCGCTTGGGCTGGCGCTGCCCGGCAACGGCTCGGTGGTCGCCACCCATGCCGACCGCAAGCGCCTGTTCGTCGAGGCCGGCCACACCATCGTCGATCTCGTCCGCCGCTATTACGAGCAGGACGACGCCAGCGTGCTTCCACGCAACATCGCCAACTTCAAGGCGTTCGAGAACGCGATGACGCTCGACATCGCGATGGGCGGCTCGACCAACACCGTGCTGCATCTCCTGGCCGCCGCCCACGAAGGGCAGGTGGCGTTCACCATGCAGGACATCGACCGCCTCTCGCGCCGCGTGCCCGTGCTGTGCAAGGTGGCGCCGTCGGTCGCCGACGTTCACGTCGAGGACGTGCACCGCGCCGGCGGCATCATGGGCATTCTGGGCGAGCTCGACCGCGCCGGGCTGATCGACACTTCGGTCTCGACCGTGCACGCGCCGACCATGAGCGAGGCGCTGGAGCGCTGGGACATCAAGCGCACCAAGAGCGAGACCGTGCGCACCTTCTACCGTGCTTCGCCCGGCGGCATCCCGACCCAGGTCGCCTTCAGCCAGGAGCGCCGCTACGACGAGCTCGATGCCGACCGCGAGAAGGGCGTGGTGCGTGATCTCGCGCATGCCTTCAGCAAGGACGGCGGCCTGGCCGTGCTCTACGGCAACCTCGCGCAGGACGGCTGCATCGTGAAGACTGCCGGCGTCGACGCCTCGATCCTGAAATTCTCCGGCCCTGCGCGCGTGTTCGAAAGCCAGGACGCCGCGGTCGAAGGCATCCTGGGTGGCAAGGTCGTCGCCGGCGAGGTCGTGGTCATCATCTACGAAGGCCCGCGCGGCGGCCCCGGCATGCAGGAGATGCTGTATCCGACCAGCTACCTGAAATCGATGGGCCTCGGCAAAGCCTGCGCGCTCGTCACCGACGGCCGTTTCTCCGGCGGCTCGTCCGGCCTGTCGATCGGCCATCTGTCGCCGGAAGCGGCGGAAGGCGGCAACATCGGTCTCGTGCGGACGGGCGACGTCATCGCCATCGACATTCCGAACCGCAGCATCACGCTGGAGGTCTCCGACGAGGAACTCGCCAGCCGCCGCGCAGCAGAAGAGGCGAAGGGCGACGCCGCCTGGCAGGCGACGGGCCGCAAGCGCAACGTCTCGACCGCGCTGCAGGCTTATGCCGCGCTCACCACCAGCGCCGCGCGCGGCGCGGTGCGCGAGGTGAAGCGTCGCTCGAACTGAGCACGCGCCATTCGCCTGACGCGCATGGTCAACAAGTTCTGAACGGCCGGCGCAAGCCGGCCGTTCGCATTAAGGATGCCCCGACGTAGTTCGGCAAAGCAAGGTTTTGCGGCGTATAATGCGCCGACCTTCGCAAATCCATTTCGGGCAACTGGGGCAACACCACAATGTCTCGTACTCTCGCCGTCGTCTTCTCGACTGCCGTCGCCGCGGTTTCCATGACGGGCGCGGCCTCCGCCGGCTGCTACAATTGCTACGCACCGCCGCCCTGCACGACCTGCTATCAGCAGCAATACGTGCCGCCGCAATACCGCAGCGTCGACGAGACCGTGATGGTGTCGCCGGGGGCCGTGGTCGCGCACCGCACGCCGGCGCAGTACCGCACCGTCATGGTGCCGCAGACCGTGATGGTCGCGCCACCGAGCGTCCAGTACGAGCGCATCCCGCCGCAATACGCTACCCGCCAGCGCGTCGAGATGGTCTCGCCTGGCTATTCCTACTACGCCCCGGTGCAGATGGGCTGCGCGTCCTGCGGCTACTGAGCTGACAGGGAAGAGCATCATGCGGCGCTCCCTCGGGGGCGCCGCCTTTTTTTGCCGGTGCCACTTCAGCGCGACAGGCAGAACTTCCGTGATCGCCGGCGCAATAGGATCGTTGATGCGGGGGCGCCCGATCCGCAGGCCGCGGAAACAGCAACGCCGCCTGTTTGAAATGATGGCAGGCGGCGTTGCTCCAGCCCCAGGGAGGGAAGTGCAAAATCCCCGGTGAAACATAGGTCTGCATGGCGCGTGCCAGGGTTCATGTGCCGGCCTGGGACAGCCGTCGAGCCTATTGGGGGGATATGCGCACCGTTTCCGTCGGCGCTGGCGAGAGCTATGCGGGATTTTGGGTGACGAGGCGATCAGGCGGCGTGGTTTTCCGGCACTTGGATGACCTCGATGCCGTTTTCGAATCTGACACCTGCGCTGACCTTCGGCAACTGATTTGTGCCTTTCAGCCGCCGCCAGGTCTTTGATGCGGCGCAGAGCAGCTTGAACACCATCAACTTGGCAGTCGTTGACGATAACGAACCTTTCGTGCGCACCGTTCTGTGCCGGACCGTCGCGAACACGCTTTCGATGGGATTCGTCGTCCGCAAGTGGTCCCAATGCTCGGCGGGGAATTCGTAGAACGCAAGCATTGCGTCGCGATCTTTCGTCAGGCACTCGACCGCCTTGTCGTACTTCGCTCCGTATTTCTCGGCAAAGACATCGATCGCCACTTCGGCCGAAGCTCGGTTGGACGCCAAATAGACCTCGCGCAGGTCCTTCTTCATGCTGGCCTGTACCGACACTGCGACTTTGTTCAAGATATTCGCGGTTTTGTGCACCCAGCACCGCTGATGTCGCGTGGCGGGAAAGACCTCGTCGAGCGCCTTCCAGAAGCCGAGCGCGCCGTCACCGACGGCGATTTCCGGGGCGATCTTCAGCCCTCGGGTTTTCGCCTCGACGAGCAGTTCGTGCCAGCTCTGCGTGCTCTCGCGCACGCCGACCTGGAAGCCGATGAGTTCCTTCTTGCCTTCCGGCGTCGCGCCGATCAGCACCAGCATGCATTCGCTGTGGTCTTCCATGCGAGCCTGCAGGAAGACGCCGTCCGCCCACACGTATACGTACCGGCGCGCCGACAGATCGCGCTTCTGCCAACGCTCGTACTCGAGCTGCCACTCCGTCGTCAGTCTGGAAACCACCGCCGGAGAAAGATTCGGCGCATCCTTGCCCAAGAGCGCCGCCAGCGCCTCCTGGAAGTCGCCCGTCGAGATGCCTCGCAGGTACAGAACCGGCAAAAGTGCATCCAAGCTCTTCGTGCGCCGTGCCCACAACGGCAGGATCGCCGAGGTGAAGCGGATCCGCTCGCCATCGCTGGTCACCGCGCGATCGCGAATCTTTACCCGGGCGACTTCGACGGCGCCGATCCCCGTCTGGATCGTCCGCACTGGACCATGGCCGTGTCGCACGAGGCGGTCGCGGCCATCGGGAAGCTTCAAGCCCTTCATCGCGGCGAGAAACGCCTCGGCTTCCATCTCGACAGCCTGCGCAAGCAGCTGCCGAGCTCCAGATCGCAAAATATTCGTCAGTGGATCGTCGATCTCATCGGGCTGACGCAGTGGGACAATGTTGCTATGCTCGTTCATGGCGTATCGCTCTCCTTGAGGTTCTGGCAGGCTCGACACCCGCCTCGATACGCCGCCTATCTCATTCCGTCATCACCCAGTTTCCCGCATAGCTCCGCTGGCGAACGCCGCGTGTTGATCCGTCTCAATGATGGGACGATCTGTTCAAGAACGGGATTGCTCAGAGCTGGCCCCGGTTGTTTGGACAGCGCCCCGCTGGATTTAAGTGGATTCCTGCCGGGTTATGCTGAACGCGGGGCTTTACGGTTTTGTCGTTGCGTCGGGAGGGCGTAGCCCGACCAGAGCGACGACAAAACCGTCGGCGACGGTCATGCGGCCATCACCATAGCTTGCGTGCCGAAGTAAGCCTCGTCGGGCGTGCGCCCGTCAAGGCTCGAGTGAGGGCGTCCCTGATTGTAGAAGGCCAGATACTTGGCAATTGACGCTCGCGCCTCGGACACGCTGTCGTAGGCGCGGAGATATACTTCTTCGTATTTGACCGTGCGCCAGAGCCGCTCGACAAACACGTTGTCGCGCCAGGCGCCCTTGCCGTCCATGCTGATGGCGATCTTCGCGTCCAGCAGCACATCGGTGAACTCGAGGCTGGTGAACTGGCTGCCCTGATCCGTGTTGAAAATCTCGGGCCTGCCGTGCTTCGCCAACGCCTCCTGGACCGCTTCGACGCAGAAGGCCGCCTCCATTGTGATCGAGACGCGATGGGCCAGGACCCGTCGGCTGAACACATCGACGACCGCCGCGAGATAGACGAAGCCACGCCGCATCGGAATGTAGGTGATGTCCATTGCCCACGCATGGTCGGGCCGCTCGATCTTCAATCCGCGCAACAGGTACGGGTAGATCTTGTGACCCGGAGCCGGCTTGCTCGTGTTCGGGCGACGATAGACCGCCTCGATCCCCATGCGCTTCATCAGCGTCGCGATGTGGCGGCGACCGGCGTATACGCCCTCCCGCCGCAGCAACGATCGCAGCATACGCGCTCCCGCGAAGGGATAATCGAGATGCAGCTCATCGAGCCGACGCATCAAGGCAAGGTCCTCGGCCGAAACTGGCCGAGGTTCATAGTAGACCGTGCTGCGAGCCAGCTTCAGGACCTTCGCCTGGCGCACGATAGAAAGATCATGACCGCGGTCGATCATCGCTTTGCGCTCAGCAGGCCCGCCTTGGTGAGCGCGCCGGACAAAAAATCGTTTTCCAACGCCAGCTCGCCGATCTTGGCATGTAACGCCTTCAAATCGACCGGCGTCTCGGCCGATGTCTTGTCATGCCCAAACACGCCGGCGGCGCCTTCCAGGAGCTGGTTTTTCCAGATCGTGATCTGGTTCGGATGAACATCAAACAGCTGCGCCAGCTCCGCCAGTGTCTTGTCGCCTTTGACCGCAGCCAAAGCAACCTTCGCCTTGAATGCCGGAGAATGCGTCCGGCGGCTCTTCTTCGTCATCTTCGCTCCTGATTCGCAGCAAGAATCCTCGCCGCTGTCAGGCAGAAAATCCACTCAAGCTACTGTCCGAATTTGCGGGGCCAGCTCTGCCCCGCCTCGGCCTGATCATGCGGGAGCGGCGGCGCGGTTCAGGACCAGATTATTCGTTCGCCTTGCGTTCAACGCCACCATTGGCTAAGTGCTTGAGCCCGCTGACAGGGAAGGGTGGCCGAGTGGTTTAAGGCACCGGTCTTGAAAACCGGCGTGCCCGCAAGGGTACCGTGGGTTCGAATCCCACCCCTTCCGCCAGGTCAAGCCAAAAAGCCAATAATTTCAATATTTAAGACTTTCGACTCACCAAGAGCGACTAACCACGCTCCTGAACGTTCCCGTCTGTTCCTGGTCGGTCACGGCGCTTTGACCGGGGGATCATCGATTGGCGCGGGCGCGAGCAATCCGTCCCATCAGCCACGCGTCACAGCCTGAACGCTGCTAGCCCGGCTTGTTGTATCGGTCGCAGCCGTCTTCCTGAGCCGCTTTGATGGGGCTGTTAGGGGCGGCATTAAAGCTAAAGCAAAAGTCGTATCTTCGCTCGAATCCAAAAAATGTCTTGGTATTTGACGCCGCCAAAAACATAGAGCCTGTGATGGTCGATCTTGAGTAGATCGATGGCTCTCTGCGAGAAGTTGACGGTGATCGGCCCCCGCGGGTCACTTCAAATTCCTCCGGGTGTGGTCAGTCAAATTCCTCCACCCGCGAGGCAGGACAAGGGACTGTTAGTTTGAGTTTGTTTCCCGGGCAAGAGCTTCAGCGGCTTCTTTGAGCCGATAGCTGCGTCCGTCGAACTCAAGCAGATGGCAATGATGCATAAGGCGATCGAGGATCGTCGTGCTCATAGTGTTGTCCGTAAGCGGAGCTTTTCTCCCATTTGATTGACTGGTTTCGCTTCGGCTTTCGCTCTGCGATCCTTGGCTTGTCAGAGAGCCGAGAGGAGACTGAAGGCGATGGAACAATCGGGGGAGGAAGCCGAAGCTGATGGCTTTGTGGGGAAGCTTACGCGCCGGACGCGTTCTGGAGGCCGGTTATGGTCTGCGGAGATCAAGGGGCGCGCTGTTTTCGAGAGCATGAAGCCCGACGCCCGGGTATGTGATGTCGCACGGCGTTATGGTGTGAAGGCCCAGCAGTTGACGACGTGGCGCAGATTGGCGCGTGCTGGCCGGCTCGCATTGGTCACGGACGACGCGGCGGATTTCGTGTCGATCGAGCTGAGCGATCCAGTGGCGTCAGGCAAGAGCGAGGGGCCCGTCGAGATTACGATTGGCAAGGTTTCGGTCCGCCTGGATGCGGACGTGTCGGCGGTGCGGATCGCGGAGATCGTGACTGCGATCGAGCGCGGCGCATGATCATTCCGGCGCAGGGACTGCGGATTGTGCTTGCTGTGCGTCCTGTTGACTTCCGGTGCGGGCACGACGCGCTGGCCGGTCTTGTGCAAAACACGCTTGGGCTCGATCCGCATTCGGGCCTGATCGTGGTTTTTCGTTCGAAGCGCGCCGACCGGCTGAAGATTTTGCTATGGGACGGCACGGGCCTCGTTTTGGTCTACAAGCGCCTTGGCCGCGATGGTCGTTTCGAGTGGCCGCAGATCAGCGACGGCGTCATGCATCTGACGCGCGTGCAGTTCGAAGCGCTGTTCGATCACCCATGTTGATGCCCCTCCTTGTTAGGCTGACAGATTCTTAGATCAAGTTGCGCGATGACGTGGTTTCGAAGGTCTCCGATGGCGTGAAGAACGGATGGTGTATTCGGGAAGAGATAGGCGCCGCTGGGCTGGCGATCAATTAGCAAACGCTTGGTTCGGATCTGAACATAGAGCCAGTTTACTGGAATCTCGAGCCTTCGGGCCAGTTCGGGCGGGCTGAGGTATGAGTCGTCATGCTCCCATCGGCTGCGCTGGGCAGTTACCTTGATGGCGGCGGCACGACGGAGCCGCCCAACGGTGATAGGCAGCACCTTATCGGCGCAACGGGGAGAGCGGTGACCTTCCCGAGTAAGGATTGTGGCGATCTTGTCGTCTGGGACGCCGTCGCGAGCGAGCGTCAGAAGGCGTTCCCGCATCTCTGTGCCTCGCGTCAATCTGGTGACGGAGTTGACGCTCATCTTCACTTCGAGCTCCGTCACGGCGCCTCCCCGCCAGACGATCCTAGCCAGGGCCAAGTCGCGCTCACCGCGGTCGAGAACGACCTTTTCGATGAGACATCGCAACAACGCCTTGCGATGCGCATCCGAGATAGTCTCGTCACCCCATATCTGCGGGAGGCGGCCGGTGAGGCTGATGACCTTGTCGTTGAGCTCCTTGCTTATGGCCACTTGTGTGATGGCTTTGGGCGGCGTCTGTCGGGCAAGCGCCTCTTCGGCGGCGCGCACGTCGTTTAGCGCCGCTTCCCATCGACGCTCGAGTTCCGAGGCGACCAACCGATTATCTGGATCAGCTCGGTTGAACTGCCGTTCGGCGAGCGCCGCCGTGTATCGCTTGCGCTCGAGCTCTCGTTCTGCACTGGAGCGTAGCGCATTGTTCGTCTGCTGCTGCACCCGGCGGGAGCGCGACAAGGCATCGAGTTCGGCCGGCGCTAGTGCGGTTAGGAATGCGTCGCCAACGGCTGCATCGATATGGGCGGGAGCTATGGCTGATTTTGGGTGACGCGGCCTGATCAGGCGGCGTGGCTTTCAGTGTTCGGAATGACTTCGATTCCGTCGATGAACTTTACACCGGCGATGACTTTCGGCAACTGGTTCGTGCTCTTCAATCGCCGCCAGGTCTTCGATGCGGCGTCGATGAGCTTGAACACCATCAGCTTCGCAGTTTGTTGCGACAGCGATCCCTTGGTCCGCACCGTTCGGTGGCGCACCGTGGCGAAGACGCTCTCGATCGGGTTCGAGCTGCGTAGGTGGATCCAGTGCTCAGCAGGGAAGTCGAAGAAGGCGAGCAGCGCATGGCGATCCTTGATCAGGCACTCCACCGCACGTCCGTATTTGACGTGGTATTTCTCGACGAAGACGTCGATCGCGGTTTCAGCTTCGGCCCGGTGTGGGGCCAGATAGATGTTCCGCAGGTCGTTCTTCATGGGGCCCTGCACGGATTTGGCGACCTTGTCGAGTACGTTGCTCACTTTATGGCACCAGCATCGTTGGTGCCGCGTGCCGGGAAAGGCCTCGTCCAGTGCCTTCCAGAAGCCGAGGGCGCCGTCGCCGATGGCGAGTTGCGGGGCAATCCGTAACCCGCGTTGCCGCAGGTCGATCGGGAGTGTCAGAAGTTTTGTGTAAGAGCGTCTCTGTGAGGGGTTTGCGGGGTCAGCGGACTGACCCCATGGGGTCAGTCCGCTGAGCCTGCAAAGCGCTCGCCGAACTGGATGGCAAACTGGCCCATTGCGGCCGTCCATGCAACCGGTCGTCGCCAATGGATGCCGGCATTTCTGATGGCGAGGTAAAGCAGCTTCATCGCCGCCTCGTCGTTGGGGAAGCTGCCGCGTGTTTTGATGATCTTGCGCAGCGAACGGTTCAGCGCCTCGACCGTGTTGGTGGTATAGATCATTTTGCGTATCTCCGGCGCGAAGGCGAAGAACGGAATGACGTGCTCCCACGCCCGGCGCCAGGCCGCCCCGATCGCGGGATAGCGCTTGCCCCACTCGGCTTCGAAGTCCTCGAGCCTGAGCAGAGCGGCGTCGGCATTCTCGGCATGATAGATCGCCTTGATCGAGGGAAGGATCGCCTTGCGATCCTTCCAGGACACGAAGGATAGGCTGTTGCGGATCAAATGCACGATGCAGGTCTGGACCATCGCCTTGGGAAAGACGCTGTTGATCGCCTCGGGAAAGCCCTTCAGACCGTCGACGACGGCGATCAGGATGTCGGCGACGCCGCGGTTCCTCAGATCGTTCATGACCTTGAGCCAGAATTTGGCGCCTTCGGTTTGCTCGATCCAAAGCCCGAGCACGTCTTTCTCGCCCGATGCAGTGATGCCCAGCACGACGTAGACTGCCTTGTTCTTGACCATCCCCTCATCGCGAATCTTGACCCTGAGCGCGTCGAAGAAGACCACCGGATAGATCGCTTCCAGCGGCCGGCTCTGCCATTCGCGGACCTCGTCGAGAATCGCGTCGGTGACCTTGCTGATCAGATCGGGGGACACCTCGGTGCCGTAGAGCTCGGCCAGATGGCCCTGGATCTCCCGTACCGTCATGCCCCGCCCGTAGAGACTGATGATCTTCTCGTCGAAGCCGTCGAAGCGGGTCTGGCCCTTCGCGACGATCACCGGTTCGAACGTGCCGGCGCGGTCGCGCGGCACCTCGATCTCGATCTCGCCGTCGTCCGTCAACAGCGCTTTGCTGCTTGTGCCGTTGCGGCTGTTGCCCGACCCGCGGCCCGCCGGGTCGCCCTTCTCATAGCCAAGGTGGTGGGTCAGCTCCGCACCCAGTGCGCGCTCCAGAAGCGCCTTCTTCAGTCGTCTGAAAAGCCCGTCTTCGCCGGCTAAGTCTTCTGGCTTGAGGCTGCCCCCGGCAAGAAGCTGGTCCAAAATCTCAGGTGAAAAATCCGTAGCCATGTGAGTCTCCTGTCAAAGGTAAACTCACAGAAACCATCTTACACCGAGTTACTGACACCCTCGGTCGATCAGGAGTTCGCGCCAGCTCTGCGCGCTCTCGCGCACGCCGACCTGGAAGCCGATCAGCTCCTTCTTGCCTTCCGGCGAGCTATGGCTGATTTTGGGTGACGCGGCCTGATCAGGCGGCGTGGCTTTCAGTGTTCGGAATGACTTCGATTCCGTCGATGAACTTTACACCGGCGATGACTTTCGGCAACTGGTTCGTGCTCTTCAATCGCCGCCAGGTCTTCGATGCGGCGTCGATGAGCTTGAACACCATCAGCTTCGCAGTTTGTTGCGACAGCGATCCCTTGGTCCGCACCGTTCGGTGGCGCACCGTGGCGAAGACGCTCTCGATCGGGTTCGAGCTGCGTAGGTGGATCCAGTGCTCAGCAGGGAAGTCGAAGAAGGCGAGCAGCGCATGGCGATCCTTGATCAGGCACTCCACCGCACGTCCGTATTTGACGTGGTATTTCTCGACGAAGACGTCGATCGCGGTTTCAGCTTCGGCCCGGTGTGGGGCCAGATAGATGTTCCGCAGGTCGTTCTTCATGGGGCCCTGCACGGATTTGGCGACCTTGTCGAGTACGTTGCTCACTTTATGGCACCAGCATCGTTGGTGCCGCGTGCCGGGAAAGGCCTCGTCCAGTGCCTTCCAGAAGCCGAGGGCGCCGTCGCCGATGGCGAGTTGCGGGGCAATCCGTAACCCGCGTTGCCGCAGGTCGATCAGGAGTTCGCGCCAGCTCTGCGCGCTCTCGCGCACGCCGACCTGGAAGCCGATCAGCTCCTTCTTGCCTTCCGGCGTGGTGCCAATCAGCACCAGCATGCATTCGCTGTGATCTTCCATGCGGGCCTGCAGGTACACGCCATCGGCCCAGATGTAGACATAGCGACGCGCCGACAGATCGCGTCTCTGCCAGCGTTCGTACTCGACCTGCCAATCGGCCTTCAGGCCGGCGATCACCGAAGGCGACAGGTTCGGCGCATCCTTGCCGAGCAGCGCCGAGAGCGCCTCCTGGAAGTCGCCGGTCGAGATGCCGCGCAAATAGAGGACCGGGATCAAGGCATCCAGGCTCTTCGTCCGCCGCGCCCATAGCGGCAGGATTGCCGAACTGAAGCGGAGGCGGTCGCCTGGCCCGCTCGCTCCGCGGTCGCGGACCTTGGGACGAGCGACCTCCACCGGACCGATGCCGGTCGCAATCTCGCGCACCGGACCGTGCCCATGTCGGACCAGGCGCGCTCGACCGTCGGGCAGCGTCAGATTGGCCGTGCTGGCCAGAAACGCGCCAACCTCGATCTCGATCGCCCTGGCAAGCAGGTCCCGCGCGCCGGCACGAACGATATCGGTCAGTGGATCATCAACCGCGGACGGCTGACGGAAAGCAAGAACATTGGTAGTCTCGGTCATGGCGTATCGCTCTCCTCGAGAGGTTCTGGCAGGCTCGTCACCCGCCTCGATACGCCGCCTTCCTCACACCGTCATCACCCAGATTCCGCCATAGCTCCCTTCCGGCGTGGTGCCAATCAGCACCAGCATGCATTCGCTGTGATCTTCCATGCGGGCCTGCAGGTACACGCCATCGGCCCAGATGTAGACATAGCGACGCGCCGACAGATCGCGTCTCTGCCAGCGTTCGTACTCGACCTGCCAATCGGCCTTCAGGCCGGCGATCACCGAAGGCGACAGGTTCGGCGCATCCTTGCCGAGCAGCGCCGAGAGCGCCTCCTGGAAGTCGCCGGTCGAGATGCCGCGCAAATAGAGGACCGGGATCAAGGCATCCAGGCTCTTCGTCCGCCGCGCCCATAGCGGCAGGATTGCCGAACTGAAGCGGAGGCGGTCGCCTGGCCCGCTCGCTCCGCGGTCGCGGACCTTGGGACGAGCGACCTCCACCGGACCGATGCCGGTCGCAATCTCGCGCACCGGACCGTGCCCATGTCGGACCAGGCGCGCTCGACCGTCGGGCAGCGTCAGATTGGCCGTGCTGGCCAGAAATGCGCCAACCTCGATCTCGATCGCCCTGGCAAGCAGGTCCCGCGCGCCGGCACGAACGATATCGGTCAGTGGATCATCAACCGCGGACGGCTGACGGAAAGCAAGAACATTGGTAGTCTCGGTCATGGCGTATCGCTCTCCTCGAGAGGTTCTGGCAGGCTCGTCACCCGCCTCGATACGCCGCCTTCCTCACACCGTCATCACCCAGATTCCGCCATAGCTCAATGGGCGGCGCGGATGTGTTGGCAGGTTGGCTGACCTTCCTGGGTACGCAGGTGATTGCATACATATTCGCCGCCGCCCTTGTAGCGGACGTACATCTTATGGCCACATCGTGCGCACCAGGCAATGCCGTGGAGCAGGAGCTCGCCATTGCGAGGCGCGCCGCGGGTTTTGATGCGCATGTATTCGGCTCGGTTATCTCTGATGACGGATCGGATTTTTTCATAAATTGGCCAGTCGATATAGGCTGGATATCGATCTTTAACGACGATCCGCCACTCCTCCATCGGCCGCGGAGCCTTTTGTGGCAGGGCCCCCTCCCGCTTCGGCGGCCGGAAGCGGGTTCGTCCATAGACAAAGGCGCCCGCGTATGCGGGGTTCTTCAAGATCGCCGCGACGGCAGCCAGCGTCGCGCGCGTCCAGCACAAATCGCCATATCGATCACGACGCGGCAGTTCCAGGTCACGCTCGTTCAACGCTCGCATGACCTTGGCAACGCTGCGCAGCTGCAGGAATAACTGGAAGACGAGACCGAGCCGCCCTTGCACGGCCATGTCGGGATCCTTAACGACCACACCGCTCGGGTCCCGCATCAGCCCGATTGGCAGCATAACCGCAAGTTCGCCGCGTTCGGCTTTGGCCAGCAGGCCGGCGGTCAGCCGGCTGCGGATCGTATGTAGCTCAAGCTCGGAGATCGAACCCTTCAGCCCGAGAAGCAACCGTCCGTTGGGAGTGCCCGGATCATAGACACCATCGCGTCGGCGATCAGGCAGCCACGTAGACCACAGATATCCAGGAGCGGATACCAGTCGGTACAATTACGCGCCAAGCGGGTCACGTCGATCGACAGGATGAGTCCCACTTCACTCAGGCCAACACGGCCAACGAGTTCCTTGAAGCCGTTACGCTGTGCTATAGACGCGCCGCTCAACCCGAGATCGGCATCAATCACGTCGATGGCCGCCTCACGCCATCCGAGTTCGCGGGCGCGCTGGCGAAGCGCGTATTGAAGGCGCAGGCTCTCCTGATTGCTTACGACCTGATGGGGCGTCGACTGCCGGATGTAGACTACGGCTTTGCGCGCCAAGTGGCTTGGTGTGACCAGCTCGGACTTCATGAGGGATCTCCGCCAAAATTGCGGCGACGTCTTCGACGATCTGGCGTCGGAGCGCGGGCGTCAGCGTCGACCAAAGATCGGCTGGATCCATGCTCATGTGCGTCGGGACAATCCGCTGTCGATAAAAGCTCGAGTAGAGCCTCCATACTCAGCTTAATCTGATTTGCCTCTTGCTCATAATATTCGATTGCGGTTGCTTGAATCAGAAGACTGCTTCCTGCGCGATACTCAACTTCATACGAAGCGGGAATGCCTCGGCCTCGCTGACCGATCTTCCTAATCACTCGATATGAGCGCCCCCACAAAGGATGGTGGGGGTCCCGAACCTCGACCACCTCCGGAAATGATTCGTCAGACTCACTATCAGGGACATTCCTCAATCCCCTCGTTTGAAGGGCTGAACTGGAAGCGAGTGGGCGAACGGATTGTCGCGACGCCAGCTGCGGCGAACTGACTCAGACCCGACAACCTGTTTCGCGCGGGGCTTTGGGATGATAGCTTGCGGATGTGCCGCCGTCCCCCATTGATCCCGCCCGTCTTGCAGCGTTGCCCGCCGATTTGCGCGCGCTCTTCCGCGCGCAGGAAGCGATGATTGAAGCCGAGCGTCGTCGCGCAGACGATGAATGCTCGGCGCGCCTTCATGTCGAGAGTGAACTGGCTGCGTCCAAAGAGAGCGTCGAACGCCTCGAACTGCTCGTGAAGGAGTACGAGCGCGCACGTTTCGGTAAACGCTCGGAGAAGTTCAATCCCGATCAGATGCAACTGGTTCTCGAGGACATCGAGATTGCCATCGCCGAAGTCCAGGAACGCCAGGACGATCGTGCGCGCCGCGCCGGCACGGCGCCGTCCAGCCGCCGGACCAGGCGCGCTGCCCGTGCCTTTCCCGCGCACCTGCCGCGCATCGAGCAGGTGATCGAACCCGAGAACCTCGAGTGTCCCTGCGGCTGCGGCCGGATGGTCCAGATCGGCGAGGATCGCTCCCGCCGTCTCGATGTCATGGCCGCCCAGTATCGTGTGATCGAGACGGTGCGACCGCGCTACGCCTGCGCAAAGGGCTGCACCGGTGTTGCTCAGGCGCCGGCGCCCGCCCATCTCGTGGAGGGTGGCATCCCCACCGAGGCGCTGCTGGCGCAGGTGGCGGTCGCCAAGTTCAGCGAGCACATGCCACTCTATCGTCAGTCGCAGGTTCTGGCTCGGCATGGCATCTTCATCGATCGCGCCGTTCTGGCAGACTGGATGGGAACGGTCGCCTTCCACCTCGCGCCGCTGGTCGAGCGCATGAGCGTCGTGATGAAGCAATCGGGCCGCTTGTTCATAGACGAGACCAGGGCGCCTGTGCTCGATCCGGGCCGGGGCCGAACGAAGACCGGCTATCTGTGGGCTGTCCTGCGCGACGATCGCGGCCACGGCGGCGCTGATCCACCAATCGTGGTCTACCACTACGCGCCAGGACGCGGTGGTGACCATGCTGAGCGCATCCTCGAGGGCTTCGACGGCATCCTTCAGGTCGACGGATACCAGGGCTATCATCGGCTCGCACGGCCCAAGCGCAAAGGCGGCGTGCCGCTGCGGCTGGCCGCATGCCGAGTAGGCGGGGATGTTGCCATCCCCGCCCCTCACAGACCCGGACGAGCGGATTACCCGCATCCGGTTCTTCACGCGTAAGCTTCGCTCACGGGACGGCATATTGGTGGACGATCTTGGCTGTCGGCAGCGGGTGTCGCGCGAGCATGGCCCGGAAGCGCGACCACGGCAGATTGCTGTGGCGGCCACGCCGCGCGAGCCATTTCTTCCATATCCGCGTGATCTGGTGGTGATACCATCTGATCCGTCGGCCGTTGCCGGAGATGCCGTAGTAGGCGCAGTGCCCCCGGATCACCCGCGACAGGTGCGCGTGCTGCGCCCGGAACGGGCGATGCAGGTTAAGCCGACACCATTCCGTCACGGAAGCCAGCGCGCGGGCGTAACGGTCTTTCGCCGTTATCTGTCGGACGACATTCTTACCCTTCCTCGATTGACCCCACACATGGGTGAAGCCAAGGAAGTTGAATGTGGTCCCCGCCGTCGCGGGGTGACGCCCACCCGGGCGCTTGAACCGGAAGTCTACGAAGCGGGTCTTGGTCGGATGGAGTTGAAGCCCATACCGACCGAGCCGCTTATCCAGCACGTTCAGCAATCGCTTGCCGGACAGGTGGTCCTCGAAGGCAATCACCGCGTCATCAGCGTATCGGACCAGTTGGCATCGACCTTTGAGCCGCGGTCGCGCCACCTGCTCGAACCATTCATCCAGCACGTAGTGCAGGTAGATGTTTGCAAGCAGTGGCGAGATCACGCCGCCTTGGGGCGTTCCGCCAGTCGTGCGGCGTAGGACGCCCTTTTCGAGCACCCCTGCCTTCAGCCATTTATCAATCATCCTCCGGACGATGCCGTCCGTGACTCGCTGGTCGAGGAATCGGCGCAGGTGCGCGTGGTCGATGGTGTCGAAGTATTTCGAGATGTCGACGTCCACCACCCAGCGCAGCCCTTGCTCCATGAACCCATTACGCAGGGCATGTAGGGCATCATGGGCCGATCGTCCCGGTCGGAAGCCGTACGAGCACGACAAGAAGTCGGTCTCGTAGATCGGCTCCAGCAGCAGGAGAATCGCCCGCTGTGCCACCTTGTCTTCCAATGTCGGGATGCCGAGTGGCCGTTCGGTCCCATCCGCCTTCGGGATGTAGTGCCGTCGCACCGGCGGCGCGATGTAACGTCCGGATTTGATGCGCGCCAGGAGATCACCGAGATTGGCCTCCAGATTCGCTTCATAGTCCGTCGCCATCATGCCGTCGATGCCGGGCGCGCCATCCTTGCGCGTCAGGCGATAGGCCTCGAGCATCCATTCACAGTCGATCAGGTGATGCAGCGAGGTCAGCACCCGCTTGGGATTCTTCCTCGCCAGATCGGCTATCCATTGTCGTTTCGTGGACAGGTTCGTGGGACTCAGCGTTCCCTCCCGTGTTTCTCGTCAATGGGTCTTAACGCGTGACGGCTCCCTTCCCTCGAGCGGGTCCCGGTGAGCCCAGTTCCCCGCCTTCCTCGGTACTACGAAGCCGCTACGACTCCCCGCCGCGCGCGTCCGTCGGCTTATGTCTTCACCTCGGGATTCCACATGCCTTGGTGTTTTCGTGTTCCGTGCGCGCTCCCGATGCTCGCCAAGTCGGTCATCAGGCCTGGAGCGTTGCTGTGGCCGGTGCTCCGTGCCGGCTTTCCCATGTGGGCACAAACGGGACCTCTCAGGTTTCCTGGTGTCCCATCCCGTACCTTTGCCCTGCTCAGAGACCCCGGCCGAACCGGTCAGCCTGGCCATAGCGGCTTTCCCAGTGCTGCCCCCGGATCCAACACGGCGAAGGCTTCAGCACGACCGTGATTTCGAGGCTGGTCACAGGGCTTCAGTACCCGCTGTCTACGCTTCACGAGTGACGTTGCCGTCACCCATGCAAGACTCGCTTCCGGCTGGCGGGCTCCGCCTTTGCCGGGAGGGCGTCGAACCCTCTGGGTCACGTTGAAAGGTTTCAGACTACATTCTTCCTCCTTTCCAGGACTTATCCTGACGCAAGTTGGTCCCACTCAAGGCGCAAGATCATCGCAGCGACTCCGAAAGCCGGCTCACCCATCGCCGAAGCCGTTCTCGCGCGCATCGCCGCACTCTATGCGATCGAGAAGGAGATCCGTGGCGCCGACGCCCCGGCTCGGCAAACGACCCGTAACGAGCGATCACGGCCGCTCGTCGCTGAACTCGAGAGGTTTCTGCGCGAGCAAGCCGCTCGCCTGTCGCCGGGCAGCGAGATGGGCAAGGCGATCGCCTATCTCCTGAACCATTGGGATGGCCTCACCTTGTTTCTCGACGATGGTTGCGTTGAGATGGACACCAATCCCGTCGAAAATCAAATCAGGCCGCTGACTCTGACGCGTAAAAATAGTTTATTTGCTGGTCACGACGAAGGTGGTCGTTCATGGGCGCGCATAGCTTCGCTCATCGCCACCTGCAAAATCAACAGCGTGGAGCCCTACGTCTGGATGAAAGCGACGCTCAAAGCGATCGCAACCGGTCACCCGCAGTCCCGGATCGACGAGCTCCTGCCCTGGTCGTTCGGCCGCACCTCGTAATTCTCCGTCGTTGCCGCCTCCATACCCCCCGCCAACGATTTGCAAACACGTTGATCAACAGACTGCAATCCCCACGCCAAACCTTTGCGAGTGGGACGCGAACGTCGCTTACGGATCAATTGACATCGCGCTTCAGGTTGTTGTTTGGGCATGGTCTTTTCGGAAAACCGCTGCGCACTTTTCCGGACCATGCTTTAGCGTTCGTCGCCGTAGATGCGATCGTCGGCCGGCGTCTGCGGGCAAGCGACGCCGCCGCGCGAGGCGAGCGCCACGAAGCCGGCATAGCCGGACAGGTTGAGCAAGACTTCGAGCCACGCGGGCATGTCGGGCCTCTTTCCTTCCGCTCAGCGTGAGGAAGGACTCAACGTCCGCGCGCAATCCTGGTTCCCTGCTCCCAAAAGGAACTCAAACCGGAGAGGAGGGGTCGAGCCGGCGGCCGAGGGCTGCGACGGATTCGCTCGACGGCTGCTCCTTCAGGAACTCGGCGATCGCCCGCGCCAGTTCGCCATCGCTCATCGGCGTCGGCGGCGGGCGCAGGGTGCCGACACCGAAGCTGCGGACGATCTCGTCGTAGTGCTGATCGTCAGATCTGGGAACCAACCTGCGGATACGGGCCAGCAAAGCGGATAATGGCAAAAATTCCTCCTCGATCGTCCGCCCCGCTGGCAGCAGTTGCGGTCTGCTGCCACTGGCTCCCGTTAAACTGAAAAACCCCGCCAGCATCGCGGAGATACTGACGGGGTCTTCGTGCTGTTGCCTCAACCCGGATGGCGAAGGCTCCCGCACTTGGCAAACCAATCCGCGTCCGGCGATTTCGTTCCCCTCGCATCAACGCTTTTTGACCGCGCTGGCTTTCCGCGGGTTGCGCAACCATCGCAGGCACTCGCGGTTATCCCGCAAGACGCGAAGGAGAGGAGCATGAAGAAGACATTGGCAGTTCTGGCCACGATCGCGGCCGTTGGCGTGACCGCCGTCGCGGCGCCTGCGCCGGCCGAGGCGCGCGGTCGCGGCATCGGCCCGGGCCTCGCGTTCGGCCTTGCCGCCGGCGCCATCACCGCGGGCGCGGTCGCAGCCTCCCGACCGTATGGCTATTACGGTCCTGGTTACGGCTATTATGGCGGCCCGAGCTATTATTACGGGCCGGGTCCGTACGCCTACGGCGGCGGGCCGTACTACCGCCATCACCACTGGCGCCATTGGTAGCCGCCAATAGCGAAAAGCCCGGAGCGTTGCTCCGGGCTTTTTTCATTCGCATGTCCTCGCGCTTGCCTGCGCGACGATGCTAGGGCCAGAGCGATGGCCGTTCCACCTTGCGGGCGTTCTCCAGCGTCGACACGAAGTATTCTTCGCGCTCGCGCTGGAACTTCTCTTGCGTAGCACGGAAGGCGGCGATCTCATCGCGCTCGCGCGCTTTGCGTTCTTCGTCTTCGGTCATGTGAAATCCCCTACACACCTGAGTATGTGCACATCTGAACTCAAGCGCTGCCGCCGCAATCACGTTGAGTCGCGTCAACACATCCATTGGCGCTCCTGAATGGGGCGTCAATGGGGAGGAGGCATTGCAGGATTGTGATAAGCGAAGGCCGGAAGAAAAAGTTGCCGAGCACGTTGCGTTCGCGCTTGATAAGTACGTCAGCGATCTTGTCGCTTGTGCATATTGCTGTCAGTCCAAACGAGTCGGGAGGCGCGATTGATCGCATCGGATCTTCAGAGCGGCGTCGAGCGGCTCGGCGACATGATCGCCGAGGCCAGGGCCATCGTGCCGTTCACCGGCGCCGGCATCTCGACCGAATGCGGCATTCCCGACTTCCGCTCGCCGGGCGGAATTTGGACGCGCAACCGTCCGATCCCGTTCGACGAATTCGTCGCGAGCCCGGAGGCGCGCAACGAATCCTGGCGCCGCCGGTTCGCGATGGAGGAGGTGTTTGCCGCAGCAAAGCCCGGCCGCGGCCATCGCGCGCTGGCCTCGCTCTACCGCGCCGGCAAGGTTCCCGCCGTCATCACCCAGAACATCGACAATCTGCACCAGGCCTCGGGCTTCGCCAGCGAACACGTGGTTGAACTTCATGGGAATACCACTTATGCGCGCTGCATCGGATGTGGGCAGGCCTATCCGCTCGACTGGGTGAGGCGCCGTTTCGACGACGATGGCGCGGCGCCCAATTGCACGGCATGCGACGAGCCGGTGAAGACCGCCACGATCTCCTTCGGCCAGATGCCGGACGACGAAATGCAGCGCGCGACCGCGCTGTCGCAATCCTGCGACCTCTTCATGGCGATCGGTTCCTCGCTCGTGGTCTGGCCGGCCGCGGGCTTTCCGCTCATGGCCAAGCGCGCCGGTGCACGTCTGGTCATCATCAACCGCGAGCCGACCGAGCAGGACGACATCGCCGACCTCGTCATCCATCACGACATCGGCGAGACGCTCGGTCCCTTCGTCGGCAATTGAGACGAATCAATTTGATTCGCGGCGATGCAAGCTGTTCATAGGTTCCGGCGAATCTCTTTTTTGTCTATGCCTCTCAACCGGGAGTGTTATCTTTTGAGTCGGAAGATTCGCGTCGCGTCGAGTTGAGAACATTTTCAAAAGACGCGTGATTCGAGCGCCGCCAATGTGGCGGATGGCATGGCAGTGTGGGGTCCGGGGTTATGGGGTCGTCGGACGGATTTGAGTCCAAGAAGCTCGGAGTTCCCGGGCAGGGGGTATCGCCCGGGCGGATGACGCCGGGCGAGCACGGCGGTGCCGGCCGCGACAGCGGGCTCAGCCCCTTCAGCGGGCTCGGTGAGACCAGCGCCAATCTCGTCGAGGTCCATGGCGTCATCAAATGGTTCGATGCCTCCAAAGGCTATGGCTTCATCGTTCCCGACAATGGCTGGCCCGACGTGCTCCTGCACGTGACCGTGCTCAGGCGCGACGGCTTCCAGACCGCTTATGAAGGCGCCCGCATCGTCGTCGAGTGCATTCAGCGCACCAAGGGCTACCAGGCCTTCCGCGTGGTCTCGATGGACGAGTCGACCGCGATCCATCCGGCGCAGATGCTGCCGCCGCGCACCCACGTCATGGTCACCCCGACCAGCGGGCTGGAACGGGCCCAGGTCAAATGGTTCAACCGGCGGCGCGGCTTCGGCTTCCTGACCTGCGGCGAGGGCACGCCCGACATCTTCGTGCACATGGAGACCCTGCGCCGCTTCGGCATGACTGAACTCAGGCCGGGCCAGTACGTCCTGGTCCGCTTCGGGCCCGGCTCCAAGGGCATGATGGCGGCCGAGATCCATCCCGAGACCGGATCGCCGGGATTGCAGTCGCACTGAACACCACCAATTCTCGCGATCGTGAGCAGAGGCGTGCCGGCTGGCCGGCGCGCCTCTTTCTTTTCCGATGGCCGCCGCGTAAGGACTTGCCCAGTCCCCCACGCCTCGAGAGCCCCATGAATTCTGATCGAAAGGCCGTCCGGTCCGCTGCGCAGGGCTGGCTTGCCGCCATCCTCGTCATCATCGGCTGTGTCGTCGCCAGCGCGCCCGTCGGCGCCGCCAGCTTCCAGCCGCTCGAGATCGTCACCAAGAACGGCGTGCAGGTTTTCTCGGTGGAAATGGCGACGACCGAGGAGGAGAAGCAGACCGGCCTGATGTATCGCAAGGAATTGGCGGACGGCAAAGGCATGCTGTTCGACTTCAATCCCGAGCAGGAAGTGTCGATGTGGATGAAGAACACGTATGTGTCGCTCGACATGATCTTCATCCGCGCCGACGGCCGCATCCTGCGCATCGCCGAGAACACCGAGCCGCTGTCGACCAAGATCATCTCGTCCCGGGGCCCGGCCCGGGCCGTACTGGAGGTGGTGGCGGGAACGGCGCAGAAGTACGGCATCCGCCCCGGTGACCGCGTCGGCCACCCCCTGTTCGGCAGCAAATAGGGGCGGGCGAGGCGATTGCCGGCCTTGCTGGGCCCTTTTGGCGCCTTCTGGAAGCTTGCTGGCGCCTTGGGAAGCGTGTATCGACGGGGCTCGCCGGACATTCGGGGTATAGCGCAGCCTGGTAGCGCGGCAGTTTTGGGTACTGCAGGTCGTTGGTTCGAATCCAGCTGCCCCGACCAGTCCCGAGAAGGCTCGCAGGGTATGGGATCGCAGACCTGCGACCGCAACTCCCTCAGAACAGCAGCCAGTCAACAAGCCGCCAGGCGCCCCAGGCGAGGCGCGCAGATCCAGCCCAGCATTGCAATCCCGGCCACGCCAAGTCCGCAGAGCGGCAACAGCGAGCTTCCGGTCTCGGGGTCGTCGGATAGTTTCTCGGTCGTATCGATCTGGCTCACTGCTCCCCCTTGCCATGCGGCCTGCTCATCATTGGTCTCGGCCCGCTCGCAGAAATTCACCGGCTGCGCTCCTGCTCACACGGACGTGAGACGAGACCACTATCCGTCCATGGCGGGCGCGCGCTGATCGTCGACATTCACGGACGCCTCAAGATCGGTGGGAAAAACCTGCAACGCGCGGTGCTGCGTTTGGTTGCTCCTTCCGAGCCCGTAAGATGCCTGCTGGGCAGAATTTTCGAAGGGCCGCGCCTGCTTTGCGGGCTGTGTGCGTTGAAGGGAGGATCGGGGGCGCGCAACCGGCGCTTTGCCCGATGTCTCCATCGAGCGAGGTCTCCATGTCGATCAGCGCGATTGCATCCACCACCGCGGCCGTGACGACGTCCGCACCGACCGCGACGGCGTCGTCGTCTGCGGCATCCTCAACGTCGGCGGCATCCTCAACCTCGGCGGCCTCGTCGACGGCGGCCGCCTCATCGACCTCGTCGGAATCGTCCTCGCAATCGGCGGGTGGAAGCTTGGGATCGGGCGGCGGCGGCTCGGCCAAGACCATCGTCAGCGAGGTCTCCATGACCATCGACGGCGTCACCACCACTACCACCACCTATTCGGACGGCACCACGGAGGTCGAGACCTCCGTGAGCACGCAAGCCAGTCAGGGCAGTCCGTCCGGGCAGACCTACAACGCACAAGGCGCGCTCGGGACCAATGCCCAGAACGCGTCCGGCAGCGCGTCCAGCGCCAGCGCCACGTCCCAGTCGGCTTGATCGCCGAGGCAGGGCAGGTGGCGCATTGCGTCGTGAGCCGTTTGCGAGATGTCTCCTTCGAACCCCTGGCGTTCATAGCCTGCGCCACACGACTTCTGCGCGATTTTTCAAGGCATTGGTGAGGGGCCGCGCCGCGCAGAATTGCCAAAGATTCATCGAACCTTTGGCTGTTGCCACAGACATAAGTGTGTTGGGGATTTCAGCGCCCAATGCCTAACGGACGCCGCCAAGCGATGATATTGCGCTTGCGCGGCGTTGCGCTTTTCCGGCCGGGCCGGTCAGCTCGACGCGTGCCAGCCGGGTGGAAACGGCACCAACGGCCAGATCGCCTCGTTGTCGTTGGCGGCGTTCGGCCGCTCTTGCGGCGGCGTCTTCGCAACCGCCGCAGGCGGCGTCATTCGCAGCGCGAGGCGCAGAGATGCGCATTGCAGTTTCATTATTGTCATCCCGGCGCGTCGATGATCTCCAAACGTCAGATCGCTTCAAAGTTCGACGTCAGCTGGAAAATCACCATGCGCCTGAAACAGCGTTCGTTCTCAAATCACGTGCAGTCTAGAAAACCCGGCGCCGGCTTACAACCGATCTCGCCGCTCCATCCCAAGAAGTAAGGTTGATCGGTTAGGTTAAAGGCGAGCGTTTGTTGCGGCCGTCCGGGCGGCTGCTATCAGGTCTGTCCCGGCTCGCGATGGGCGGCCTTCGATCCGTGCGACCACAGATCACGGTTCGCCACGGTGCCCATCGGTTGAGTTCTGCGCCAGCGAGTTCCGCCACATGTCTCTTGATCGCAACCTCAAGACCATTGGTCCGCAGTCCAGCTGGACCGATATCTGGCACCTCTGGACAGTGATCGTGCCGCGCCGCTCCATCAATGGGCAGTTCGTGGTCGGCAAGGTCTGGCGCCGCCGCGACGGCCACGACTGGATCTACAAGAAATTCACCGAGTTCGACGGCGAAGAGGCGGCCTGAAGCGCGCTGAGACCGGGACGAGACATCATCGCGCCCCGGGCTGTTGAGGCCTTCCAGTCCTAACCCGAGTGCCGCTCGCCTGCTGCCGAGCCCGGTGTCTGCACGCGCGGCAGCGGTATTTTGAAGTGACGCTTCGCATAGGCGACGATCTCGGCGTCCGAGGGATGATCGGCCGCTTCCACCGCGACGATCCGCTTGGCCAAATCGGCTGCGCTCGCGCGAATGTGGCTGGCAAGCTCCGTCTTCGCGCTCGCCGGACCGATGATGAGGATCTCGCCGGCATCGGCGAGGGTTTTGGTCACCTCAGTGTAAAATGCCTTGTCGGGAGCTGCATGGCCGCTGCCGATCTCATTCGCCTTGTGATGAAGATGGCGTGTCGCCAGATGCGGATGCAGCGTGATTTCGTCGGAGCCGCCGAGGCCGAAATGGAAGATCCTGGCCTGCGAGTGGTCGATCCATATCACGGCGTGGAAATGAGAGGGCATGGGTTCTGCCTTGTGCGAGAGGAGTCCGCCGCGGTCGGCGCGGCGGCGCATGTCGCCGCGACATTATGCGGGACGGCGCCGCCTCTGTTGACCCAAGTCAATTCGATCCCGGCTCGACAAGCGGGGCAACGGAGGCCTCGCGCTCCGAAGGCGCCAGTTCAGGCCGCCTTCGTCGCGGCTGCCCCCGGCTTCGGCGGTGGCGGCTTCAGCGGCTTGTCCTGCTTCTTCGACCACGAGATGTAATAGGCCACCGTCGTCATGATCGCGATGCCGGCTATGCTGACGAAGATCTGCGCGAGCAGCGAACCCGAGCTCATCGACAGCTCGAAATGGCCGACGAACGACAGGAACACGCCGACGCAGAACACGGCGAGCGACTGCTGGCCGCAGACGATCAAGGGATCGAACACCCTCCACTCCAGCCCCGGCCACTCCTTCGGCACGAAGCGGATCACCAAAATCACGATCACCACGAAATGGAGGAAGCGATACGGCGCAAGGTTGGTCTTGTCATTCGGGTTGAAGGCCGAGAACAGCCATTCCGGGAACATGCCGCCGAGGGTGGGGAAGCGGCCGGCCATGGTCATGACCAGCGCGAACAGGAGATAGCCGAGGCAGACCCACAGCGTGATCGGCGAATTGATCAGCGTCATCGAACGGCGTGCACCGCCCAGCGCGCACCAGGCGCCGAACACGAACAGCACCTGCCAGCAATAGGGGTTGAAGTACCACTGACCGGCCGGATAGGCCGTCAGGTTGAGGCCATAGTGGCGCGCGGCCAGCCACAGCACGATCGACAGGACCATCGTCAGGTCGGGTTTGCGCAGCATGAACCAGAGCACCGGCGGAAACAGGCCCATCAGCACGATGTACAGGGGCAGCACGTCGAGATTGAGCGGCTTGAAGCGCAGGAACAGGCCTTGGCGCAACGTCTCGGTGGCATTGTCGACGAGGCCGGCAACGTTGAACTCGTTGATCATCTCGGAATCGCCGAAGCGCAACGCCAGATAGCTGATCGAGGCGATGTAGATCACGAACAGGATGATGTGGGCGACATACAGCTGCCAGACCCGCTTGGTCAGCCGCGTGGCGCCGACGATGAAGCCGCGCTCCAGCATCATCCGCGCATAGACGAAGGAAGCGGTATAGCCGGAGATGAAGACGAACAGGTCGGCCGCGTCGGAAAAGCCGTAGTTGCGGGTCGTGATCCAGTTCACGACGTTGTCGGGGATATGGTCGAGAAAGATCGCCCAGTTCGCGACGCCGCGAAACAGGTCGAGCCGGAGATCGCGGCCCTTGTCGGGAAGCGTTGCACTGATGTTCAGGAAGGCCATGCGACGGGAGCTCTCGAAGAGATCGGATAGGCTGATGAGGCAGTGCCGCCGGGCGGGATCCCGGCGCCGAGGGCAGGTACGGAATTGTCACGGTGCAGCATAATGACTATACCGTTGGCGAGGGGCCGGGGGGCCGGAATCACCGATCAAGTCCCGATCGGTTTCTCTATACTATCCCTGAGGTTTCCACCAACTGCCACCGTGACGCATCGAAATCGAACGAAAAGACGAAGAGGCCCGGACCAGCCATGACCGCACGCATTTTCAAGCCTGCCAAGAACGCGATGCAATCCGGCCGGTCCAAGACGAAGGAATGGCAGCTCGATTACGAGCCGGAGCAGCCGCGCTCGGTCGAGCCGCTGATGGGCTGGACGTCGTCCGGCGACATGAAGCAGCAGATCACGCTGCGTTTCCACAGCAAGGAAGAGGCGGTCGCCTATTGCGAGCGCAAGGGCATCGCCTACCAGGTCATCGAGCCCCAGGAATCGATTCGCCGGCCGGTCGCCTATGCGGACAATTTCTCGTTCCGCCGCGGCGAGCCCTGGACGCATTGAGGCTCGGCAAGCTCTATCGGCACGTCATTGCCCGGGCTTGTCCCGGCATCCACGTTTTGGCCGCATGAGCTCGGCCTGCATGGTTCGAGACGCCCGCTTTGGCGGGCTCCTCACCATGAGGGTCTGATATCTTGCCGCGAAGCGTGACCTCATCCTGAGGGCCCGCCGGGGCGGGCGTCTCGAAGGATGGGCCGCAGGCAAGCTTCCCGCCACGCTTTTAGCCTCGGGGACGCTTAAGGTGGTTGGCATCAATTCCGCCACGTGCTTCGCTGCCTCGCGTGACGAGCTCATGGCGAGGCGGGGTATGGCGGGGCGTGACCAGCTCGACGGCGTCGATCTGAAGATATTGTCCGAGCTGCAGCAGGACGGGCGGGTGCGCAACAACGAGCTGGCGCTGCGCGTCGGGGTGTCCGCGCCGAACTGCCTGCGGCGGTTGAAATCGCTGTTCAGCCGCGGCGTGATCCGGGCGGTGCGCGCCGTCATCGACGAGCGGCGGCTCGGCTTTGAGGTGGTGTCGTTCGTCTCGATCCAGCTCGGCAGCCAGGCCCAGCCGGTGCTGGAGGCGTTCGAGAGCTCGATATCAGCGATCCCGCGCATCCAGCAGTGCTGGCGGATTTCGGGCGACACCGACTATCTGCTGAAATGCGTGGCGCCGAGCGTCGAGAGCATGCGCCAGCAGCTTCCTGCATTTCGCGGCGATGCCTGATGTGAAGAACGTCCGCAGCTTCCCGGTGCTCGGCGTCGCCAAGGATGTGCCGCTGCCGTTGCAGGAGGTCGCCGCGGCGGCGCCGGCAGGATAGGACCGGAAATGCTCCCGTGCGGCCAAACCAGGATTTCATGCAATCCGAACCGAAATACATGAGTCACTCACCTAACTGTGACATGTGATTTGGGAAGCCCTGCAATGCGCTGAGCCGTGATTGCCGGTTCCCCTGCGCCGCTTAGATGCGAGGTGCGAACCCTCAGCGTGTTGGCATGCCGAGGCCTCTCTTTGTGAGACTCTGAAGCAGGAAAAGACACCATGACATCGAATTCGAAGACGTTCGTCGCATCCGCTGCGACGCTGTTTGCATCCGCGTTTCTCATGATGACCGCACCGGCTGCCAAGGCCGATGACTTCTGCATCACCAACGGCGCGCAGGCCGCTCACGGCTGCGGCTACCCGACGATGGAAGCGTGCCGCGCCGCGGCCGGCGGCATCGGCGGCACCTGCTCGCAGAGCGGCGGAGCGAAGGCCTCGAACGACGCGTTCGCCCAGCAGCCGAAGCAGACCCACTCGCGCAAGCTCCGGCCGGGCGGCCAGACCAACTCGAACTGACGCTGCCAATCAGACCGGTTCAGAGATGTTACGGCCTCCGAGATCCAACTCGGGGGCCGCAATTCATGACGGCCACGCAGCGCACGCGCTCGCTCACCGGTACCGGCCGCGAAACTCGCGCGGGGAGGTCCCGGTCCAGCTGCGGAAGGCGCGCGAAAAGCTCTTTTCGTTGTGGAAGCCGGCGATCTCCGCGATGCGCTTGATCGGCGTGCGGCCGCGCATCAGCTCCTGCTTGGCAAGCTCGAACTTTGCCTCTTCCTTGAGATCGCGCAGCGAGGTTGCCTCCTCGCGCAGGCGCCGGTGCATGGTGCGAGTGGACAGCGCCAGTTCGCGCGCGACGTCCTCGGCGCCGAGAATGCGCCCGCGCGCATTACGGAGCACGCGGCGCACGCGCTCGACCAGCAGCCGGTCGCGCCGGTAGGGCAGCACGGTCAGCCGCAACGCGCCCTTGAGCATGTTGTCGAGATCGGCCGCGCTGCGCGTGAGCGGCAGCGACAGATAGTGCTTGTCGAAGACGATGCCGGCGCGGTCCGCATCGAAGCGGACGGCCCGGCAGAAGATGGTCGGATAGACCGAGACGTGGCCGGGCTGCGGGTAGGGGAATTCAGCCGCGCGGAGCGCGATCTGGGAATCGACGGCCCAGCACGAGAAGCCGAGCACGTAGCGGAACAGCGTGACCAGGCAGAACTCGCGGCAGGGCCCGAGGTCGCGTCGCTCACGGATCGACACGACCGCGGTCTCGTCGCCGAGCTCGAGATCGAGCAGCACATCCTCGGTGACCAGGCGGTGATGCCGGCACCAGCGCTTGAGTGCGACCTCCAGCGTCGGCGCGGTGATCGAGGCGCGGCACAGCATGCCATAGGTGCCCCAAGGCAGTCGCCGCGAGAACCAGCCGAGCGCTTCGTCGTCGAGCTCGCGCATGGCATGGCCCGCCAGCGCCTCGAATTGGGCGGCGGTGACCCGTCCATCCGGAGAATTGACAAGGTCCGGCGCGACCTGGCCCCGGTTCAATGCCTCCGCGGGATCGCGGCCGTATCGCTCATAGGCGGCGATCACGCCGCGGACGAAGGCGGCGGGGGTGACGGCGCGGCGCGGGATCGCGGTGGCGGCTTGAAAAGGCATCGGAAATCCCTCCTGAAAATCCTCGCCAAGTTTGGCGGAAAATGCAACCTTTTCGACTGCAAGAGGCCCGGGACCCCGCTAGGTTCGGACCCCAAAATACGGAGGAATCGCCTTGAACATCCCGAGCATCGATTTCGATCTGGGCGAAGACATCGGCATGCTGCGCGACACGCTCCGCGCCTTCGTGGAGGCGGAGATCACCCCGCGCGCGGCCGACATCGAGAAGGCCAACCTGTTCCCTGCAGACCTGTGGAAGCGCTTTGGCGACCTCGGCCTGCTCGGCATGACCGCCCCGGAGCAATATGGCGGCTCGAACATGGGCTATCTAGCCCACATCGTCGCGATGGAGGAGATTTCGCGCGGCTCGGCCGCCGTGGGCCTGTCCTACGGCGCCCATTCCAACCTGTGCGTCAACCAGATCCGCCGCAACGGCAACGATGCGCAGCGCCAGCGCTATCTGCCCAAGCTGATCTCGGGTGAGTATGTGGGCGCGCTCGCGATGTCCGAGCCCGGCGCCGGCTCCGACGTCGTCTCGATGAAGCTGCGCGCCGACAAGCGCGGCGACCGCTACGTGCTCAACGGCTCCAAGATGTGGATCACCAATGGCGGCGATGCCGACGTGCTGGTCGTCTACGCCAAGACCGATCCGGACGCCGGTCCGCGCGGCATGACGGCCTTCCTGATCGAGAAGGATTTCAAGGGCTTCACCCACGGCCAGCATCTCGACAAGCTCGGCATGCGCGGCTCCAACACCTATCCGCTGTTCTTCGACGAATGCGAGGTCCCCGAGGAGAACGTGCTCGGCAAGGTGGGCGAGGGCGTCAAGGTGCTGATGTCGGGCCTGGACTATGAGCGCGCGGTCCTCTCCGGCGGCCCGCTCGGGATCATGGCGGCCTGCATGGACGCGGTGGTGCCCTACATGCACGAGCGCAAGCAGTTCGGCCAGCCGATCGGCGATTTCCAGCTGATGCAGGGCAAGCTCGCCGACATGTATTCGACCTGGCAGGCCACGCGTGCCTATGTCTACGCCGTGGGCCGCGCCTGCGATCGCGCCGACCACGCGCGCAGCTTGCGCAAGGATGCCGCGGCTGCGATTCTCTATTCCGCGGAGAAGGCGACATGGATGGCGGGCGAGGCGATCCAGGCGCTCGGCGGCGTCGGCTATACCAGCGAATTCCCGGTCGGGCGCCTCTGGCGCGACGCCAAGCTGTACGAGATCGGCGCCGGCACCTCGGAGGTTCGCCGCATGCTGATCGGTCGCGAGCTCATGGCCGAGACGGCCTAGATCCTGCACGCAATTGGAATTGCCGCGAGACTGGTCCAACCTGCTCGCGGCCTCTCGTCAGATCACCAGATACGCGGGACTTTCATGCCGCTTCATTCCAGCATCGATCCGTCTTCATCCGACTTTGCGCGCAACTCCGAGGCCATGCGTGCGCTTGTCGCTGACTTGCGCGAAAAACTCAGCCAGGTCGCCGGCGGCGGCGGCGAGGTCTCGCGCAACCGCCACACAGCGCGCGGCAAGATGCTGGCGCGCCAGCGCGTCGATCTGCTGGTCGATCCCGGCACCTCGTTCCTGGAGCTGTCGCCGCTCGCGGCCTACGGCCTCTATGGCGGTGACGTGCATTCGGCGAGCGTCGTCACCGGGGTGGGGCGCATCTCGGGTCGGGAATGCGTGATCGTCGCCAACGACGCCACCATCAAGGGCGGCACCTATTACCCAATGACGGTGAAGAAGCATCTGCGTGCGCAGGACATCGCGCGGCAGAACAATCTTCCCTGCGTCTACATGGTCGATTCCGGCGGCGCCTTCTTGCCGTTGCAGGACGAGATCTTCCCGGACGAGCGGCACTTCGGCCGCATCTTCTACAACCAGGCGCAGATGTCCTCACAAGGAATCCCGCAGATTGCGATCGTGATGGGCTCCTGCACCGCCGGCGGCGCCTATGTGCCGGCGATGTCCGACGAGAGCATCATCGTGCGCAACCAGGGCACCATCTTCCTCGGCGGCCCGCCGCTGGTGAAGGCCGCGACCGGCGAGGTGGTGAGCGCGGAGGAGCTCGGCGGTGCCGACGTGCATTCGCGCCAGTCCGGGGTGACCGATCACTATGCCCAGAACGATGCCCACGCGATCGGCATCGCGCGGCGCATCGTCGGCACGCTGAAGCCGTCGGCACGGCCGAACCTGAACATGCATCCGCCACGCGAGCCGCTGTTTGCGGCGGAGGAGATCTACGGCGTGGTGCCAGTCGACGGCCGCAAGCCGTTCGACGTGCGCGACATCATCGCGCGCGTGGTGGATGGCTCCGAGTTCGACGAGTTCAAGAAACTCTACGGCACGACGCTGGTGTGCGGCTTCGCCCATATCTGGGGCTATCCGGTCGGCATCATCGCCAACAACGGCATCCTGTTCAGCGAGAGCTCGCTGAAGGGCGCGCATTTCATCGAGCTGTGCTGCCAGCGCGGCATTCCCCTGGTGTTCCTGCAGAACATCACCGGCTTCATGGTCGGCAAGAAATACGAGGCCGGCGGCATCGCACGCGACGGCGCCAAGCTGGTGACGGCGGTCGCGACCGCCTCGGTGCCGAAGTTCACCGTCGTGATCGGCGGCTCCTACGGCGCCGGCAATTACGGCATGTGCGGCCGCGCCTACTCGCCGCGCTTCCTCTGGATGTGGCCGAACGCGCGCATCTCGGTGATGGGCGGCGAGCAGGCCTCGATGGTGCTGAGCCAGGTCCGCCGCGACAACATCGAAGCCAAGGGTGACAGCTGGTCGAAGGAAGAGGAAGACAAATTCCGCGAGCCGATCCGTGCGCAGTATGAGAGCCAGGGGCACCCGTATTATGCGACCGCGCGCCTCTGGGACGACGGCGTGATCGATCCGGCCGACACCCGCCTCGTGCTCGGCCTTGGCCTCTCGGCCGCATCGAATGCGCCGATCGAACCGACGAAATTCGGCCTGTTCAGGATGTGATGCGATGGACCGTTCCAAGCTCTACCGGCGTTTTCGCACGCTCCTGATCGCCAACCGGGGCGAGATCGCCTGCCGCGTCATCCGCACCGCCCGCGCCATGGGCCTGCGCACGGTCGCGGTCTATTCCGAGGCCGACCGCGACGCGATGCATGTCGCGCTCGCGGACGAGGCCGTGCTGCTGGGGCCCGCCCGGGCCCGCGACAGCTATCTCAATGTCGAGCGGCTGATCGAGGCCGCACGGAAGACCGGGGCAGAGGCCGTGCATCCCGGCTACGGCTTCCTGTCGGAGAACGCCGATTTCGCACAAGCCTGCTTTGAAGCGGGCCTCGTCTTCGTCGGCCCGACCGCTGGGATGATGAATGCGATGGGCTCGAAGTCCGGCTCGAAGGCGCTGATGGAAAAGGCCGGCGTTCCGCTGGTGCCTGGCTATCACGGCGAGGCCCAGGACGAGGCGACGCTTGCGAAGGCGGCGGACAAGATCGGCTTCCCCATCCTGGTGAAAGCGTCGGCCGGCGGCGGCGGCCGCGGCATGCGCATCGTGCGTTCGGCCGCCGAGCTTGGGCCCGCAATCGTCAGCGCCAAACGCGAGGCTCTGGCGGCGTTCGGCGATGATCGCATGCTGATCGAAAAATATGTCGACAATCCCAGGCATATCGAGGTGCAGGTGATCGGCGACAGCCACGGCAATCTGCTCTCGCTGTTCGAGCGCGAATGCACGCTGCAGCGCCGGCACCAGAAGGTGATCGAGGAGGCGCCGTCGCCCACGCTCAATGCTGCCCAGCGCGAGACGGTCTGCGCCGCCGCGCGAAAGGCCGCCGGAGCGGTGAACTATGTCGGCGCCGGCACGATCGAGTTCGTCTCCGACGGCAGGGACGTGTTCTTCATCGAGATGAACACGCGTCTCCAGGTCGAGCATCCCGTGACCGAGCTGATCACCGGCATCGACCTCGTCGAGTGGCAGCTGCGTGTCGCCTTCGGCGAGGCGCTGCCGCTGAAGCAGGACGAGATCCGGCTCAACGGCCATGCCGTCGAGGCGCGCGTCTATGCGGAGAATCCCACCAAGAACTTCATGCCGTCGGTCGGGAGGATCTCGACTTGGCGCTTGCCGGCGGAAGCCGGAGGCTTGCGCATCGACGCCGGCTATCGCGAAGGTGATGCGGTCTCGCCGTATTATGACGCCATGCTCGCCAAGATGATCGCCTGGGCGCCGACGCGGGACGTCGCGATCGAGCGGCTCAATCGGGGACTGGAAGAGTCCGACGTCCGCGGCATCGTGACGAACATCCCGTTCCTGTCGGCGCTGATGACGCATCCCAAGGTGCGCACGAATGCGATCGACACCGGCTTCATCGAGCGCGAGCTGGCGGTCCTGACACAGGCCGCGCCGGCGCCCGGCGAGCTCGAGCTTTGCGCGGCGGTGGCTGCGATCCTCAATGACGAGCAACAGGCCGCACGTGCGCAGGCGGGTTCGCCCTGGCAGACCTTCGGCTGGCAGCCGGTCGGCCGCCGCCAGCGCAACTTTGCCTTCCGCGTCGGGCACGGGCCGGAGCAGAAGATCACGCTGAATTACGGAAGTGGCCCCGCGACGCTGGTGGTCGGCGAGCGCGAACTGGCGTTCACGACCACGGCGAAGGAAGGCGGCTTCGACTTGACGCTGGACGGCGTCAAATCGCAGGTTGCGGCCGTGATCGACGGCCACGAGCTTTACTTGCGCACGCGCAACGGCCGCTTCGACCTGCACTGGGTGGATCCGTTCGGCGGCGAGAGCGAGGAGCAGGCTGGCGAGGACAAGATCGCGGCGCCCCTGCCGGGCACGGTCGTTGCCGTGCTCGCCGAGGAGGGAGCGAAACTCGAGAAGGGCGCGCCGATCCTGACGCTCGAGGTGATGAAGATGGAGCAGACGCTGCGCGCGCCCTTTGCCGGCGTGCTGAAGTCGATCAAGTGCAAGGTCGGCGACATCGTCCAGGAGGGCGTCGAGCTCGCCGTGGTCGAGCCTTCCGGAGAGTGACATGAGCGATCCCGTCCGCATCATCGAAATGGGGCCGCGTGACGGTCTCCAGAACGAGAAAACGCCCGTGAGCGTCGAGGCCCGCATCGCCTTCGTCGAGGCATTGGTCTCGGCGGGGCTCAAGACGGTCGAGGTCGGTGCCTTCGTCTCGCCGAAGGCGATCCCGCAGATGGCAAGCTCGGACGCGGTGCTGCGGGGTGTCGGCCATATCAAGGGCGCGGAATTCCACGTGCTGGTGCCGAACGAAAAGGGGTATGACGCCGCGCGTGCCGCGGGCGCCAAAGTGGTCTCGGTGTTTGCGGCGGCCTCGGAAGGGTTTTCGCGCGCCAACATCAACTGCACGGTCGCGGAGTCGATCGAGCGGTTCAAGCCGGTGCTGGCGCGCGCCAAGGCCGATGGCATTCCGGTGCGCGGCTATATTTCCTGCGTGCTCGGTTGCCCCTTCGACGGCGAGATCAAGCCGAAGGCGGTCGCCGATCTCGCCAGCACGCTGTTCGAGCTCGGCTGCTACGAGATCTCGCTCGGCGACACCATCGGGGTCGGCACGCCAAGCAAGGCGAAAGAGATGTTGCGCGCGGTCAGTGCCAGCGTTCCTCCCGCCAGGCTCGCGATGCATTTCCACGACACCTACGGCCAGGCGCTCGCCAATCTCTATGCCGGGATGGAGGAGGGTGTCCGCGTCATCGACGCCGCCGCGGGCGGCCTCGGCGGCTGCCCCTATGCGCCGGGCGCGACCGGAAACGTCGCGACCGAAGACGTCGTCTACATGCTCGAGGGCATGGGGATCAGGACCGGTGTCGACTTGGACAAGCTGCTCGCGGCCACCAACGCGATGAGCGGCGTGCTCGGCAAGCCGCCCGTGAGCCGCGTGGCGTCCGCGCTGAACGCCAAGCGGAAGCGGGCTGCGACTTAAGCCCGCTTACGCCGCCTTCAACCCGACATCCGGCAGGCGCGGCCGGTTCTTGAGCGCCTTGGCCATCATGGCCTCGACCTCGGCCTTTTCGTGCGGCAGCAGCGCCAGGCGGGGCGGGCGGGTCAGCGCGGTGCCGCGGCCCATGATGTGCTCGCACAGCTTGATGCACTGGACGAGGTCCGGACGTGCATCGAGGTGCAGCAGCGGCATGAACCATTCGTAAAGCGGCATCGCCTCGGCGAAGCGCCCCGCCTTGGCGAGGCGGAACAGCGTCTCGCCCTCGCGTGGGAAAGCGTTCGACATGCCAGAGACCCAGCCCACGGCGCCCATGGCGACGCTCTCGACGATGACGTCGTCGAGGCCTGCGAACAGCACGAAGCGGTCACCGACCATGTTCCTGGTGTCGATGAAGCGCCGCGTGTCGCCGGACGAGTCCTTGAAGCAGACCACGGTCTCGACGTCCGCCAGCGAGGCGAGGATATCAGGCGTGACGTCGTTCTTGTAGATCGGCGGGTTGTTGTAGAGCATCACCGGCAGGTCGGTGGCGCTGGCGACCGCGCGGAAATGCGCGGCGGTTTCGTGCGGCTTGGAGGAATAGACCAGCGCCGGCATCACCATCACGCCGTCGATGCCGATGCGCGCGGCTTCCTTGGCGGTCTCGACCGCAAAGGCCGTGGTGAATTCGGCGATGCCGCACAGCACGGGCACGCGGCCGGCCGCGACCGACTTCGCGGCTTCCATGATCGCGACCTTCTCCTTGCGCTCGAGCGAGGTGTTCTCGCCGACCGACCCGCAGACGATCAGGCCGGAAACGCCGTCGCGGATCAGCCCATCCATGACCCTGGCGGTCGCGTCGATGTTGAGCGACAGGTCGTCGTTGAACTGCGTGGTGACGGCCGGGAAGACGCCTTCCCAGGAGATGCGTGGGCTCATTGCTTGGCTCCGATTGGAATTGTGCCGGCGGATCGTTCGATCCGCCGGGCATTGACGTGAGGGCGATGGGTGGGGATCAGAGCGTCGCGCCGACCTTGCGTAGCTCGGCGAGGACGGGGGCTTTCGGCAACCAGATCTTGTCGAACTCGGCGATGACGGCCTCGGTGTCCTTGGCGTCGACCTGGCGGATCGGGATCGGCGCCTTCTTGAAGTTCTCGACCAGCGCGGGCTCATTGCCGGCGAGCTCGTCAATCTGCGCGTCCAGCGTCGTCTTGATCGTCTTGGTGATCAGTTCGCGGTCGGCTGCGGGGAGCGACTGCCAGACCCGCCCGGAGACGACCGCCGCCATCGGCATGAAGACGGCGTTCATCTGCAGGATGACCTTGGACACCTTGTCGAAGCGCTGATTCCAGGAGAATTCGAGATCGGCCTCGAGGCCGTCGACCTGGCCGTTGGCCATGGCGTCGAACACCTGCGGCGTCGGGATCGGCGTCGGGGCGGCGCCCAGCGAGGAGTAGAAATCGCGATAGACCGGCGTCGGATTGATGCGCAGCTTCATGCCCTTGATGTCGGCGAGCGAATTCAGGTCCTTGGACGAGAACACGGCGCGCATGCCCGTGATGCCCCAGCCGAGCCCGATCGTTCCGGTTTCCTGCGGCAGCACGTCGAACAGTTTCACCGCCGCCGGATGTCGCACGAACTTTGCGACCGAAGGCGTCGAGCGAACGATGTAGGGCGCGTTGATCGCGGCGATGTGCGGCACGCGCGAGCCGAGCTCGGCGGCCTGGATGAAGCCCATGTCGAGCGCGCCGGACTGCAATTGCTGCATCATCGCGGTTTCGTTGCCGAGCTGGCCGGAGTGGAACACGGTCAATGTCAGCCGGCCGTTGGTCGCGGACTTGAGATCCTCGCCGAATTTGAGCGCGGCCTTGTTCCAGGAATGGCCGTTGGGCGTGATCAGGCCGAGGCGGAATTCCTTGGCCTGGGCGAGCGCCAGCGACGGGGCAAACACCGAGGCGGCGGCACTGGCGGCGAGAAAGCGGCGGCGTGAAAGCGACATGGTCGGGCTCCTATTGGATGGCCTATTTGACGAGGATCAGCGAGAGCGAGGGAAAGAGCGAGAGCAGCACCAGGAGGACGCAGGAGATGACGAAGAAGGGCAGCGTCACCATGAACATCTTGCCGGGCTTGGCGCCGGTGACGGCGGCCGCGACGAAGAAGCAGAGCCCGACCGGCGGCGACAGCAGGCCGAGCACCAGGTTGATCACCACCACGACGCCGAACTGCCGGGGGTCGATGTGATAGATTTCGGTTGCCACCGGCAGCAGGATCGGCACGGTCATGATCAGGCCGGGAATGCCGTCGATCACCGTGCCGATCACCAGCAGGATCACGTTGCAGATCAGCATGAAGCTGACCGGGTCCTTGGCGACGGTCTGGATCCAGGCGGCGGTCTCCTGCGGCACCTTGCCGAAGATCAGGACCCAGGAGAACACGGCGGCGGCTGCGACCAGGAACAGCACGATCGCTGAGTAGATGGCGCTACGCAGCATCATCTGCGGCAGCTGAGAGAACTGGAACTCCCTGGTCCAGTATTTTCCGACCAGTGCCGCAGCGACCGCGCCGACCGCCGCCGATTCCGTGGCGTTGGCAAGGCCGCCGAGGATGGTGCCGACGATGACGATCGGGATCAGCAGCGTCGGCGAGGTCCGCAGGATCCTCATGACGCGCTGGCGCGGCGTCTGGTAGTCCGCGCGGGGATAGTTGTAGATGTATCCCATCAGCGCGATGACGAGGCAGAACATTACGGTGAGAATGACGCCCGGCACGATGCCGGCGATCAGCATGTCGCCGACCGACACCTGCGCCAGCACGCTGTAGACCACGAACATCACCGACGGCGGGATGATCGGGCCGAGCATGCCGCCATAGGCGGTCAGTCCGGCTGCGAAGGTCTTGTCGTAGCCCTTCTTCTCCATCTCCGGCACCATGATCTGGGCCATGATCGCGACCTGCGCCGTCGCCGATCCCAGGATGGAGGAGATGAACATGTTGGCGAGGATGTTGACGTAGGCGAGCCCGCCCTTGAGCGAGCCGACGAAGGCCATCGCCATGTCGACGATGCGCCGCGTGATGCCGCCGCCGTTCATGATCTCGCCGATCAGAATGAAGAGCGGGATGGCGATCAGGCCGTAGCTATCGACGCCGCCGAACAGCTGGAGCGGATAGGACTGGAACAGCACCGGATTGCCGGATGCCGCGATGTAGACGAGGCCGGCAAGACACAGGCAGAGGCCGATCGGCACGCCGACCAGCATGAACGCCATGAAGGCCGCTGACGTGATCATCAGTTGACCCCGTCCAGCTCGGAGAGCTGAAAGCCTTTCGGCGCGGTGCGCGGGACCAGCTCGAGATCTTCCAGCAGGTTGGCGAGACCGTGAATGGTCATCGACACCGCGAAGATCGGCAGAGTCAGATAGAGCACCCAGGTCGGCCAGTTCAGCGTCTGGGTGCGCTCGGTGTAGAGGAAGTTGAAGGTTTCGGCGGCGAGCTTGCGCCCGTCGAAGCCGGCGCGGGCGAGACCGACCGGGTCCATCCAGAGCACGCATGTGACGATCAGGGCGACACCGAACACGACGACGAGACCGGTCGAGATTACTTTGGCGATCTTCTGGTGCTGCGGCGACAGCCGCTCCGTCAGCATCGTGACCGCGAAGTCGAGCCGCAGCCGCGTCATCGCGGAGGCGCCGATGAAGGTCAGCCAGACCACGCAATAGACCGCGGATTCATCGATCCAGTAGATCGGGAAATGCGAGTAGCGGGTGACGACGTTCACCAGGATCAGTCCGGTGAGCAGGTACATCAGGCCCATCAGCGCGAGACGCTCGACCGCGAGCAGGCCGCCCGACATCCGGACGACCGAACGTCGGAGGCTGAGCGCGCGCGTGGCCGGCATGGTCTGCTCGATCATGAAAGAGGCCCCAACTCTCGAAGAATTGTCGTGCGATTGCCAAATGTATAATTTATACATTTTGGGAGTCAAACGAAGTTTGCGGTCATTTCTGCGGCAGGGCGCGGTTTTACTGAGCACTTTGCTTTTGGAGCGCCTGGCTTTTGCCGGGCACCTCGACATGCAAGACAGGGACCGCGTCGGCCGTACGAGTCGGGAAGGACAACAGAAGGTCAGATGAAACAGCCTCTGAAGCATCGCACCCTGTCGGCTGCGATCGTCGATCAGCTCCGGCAGGCGATCCTCGACGGCACCTATCCGGCCGGATCGCAGCTGCGCCAGGACGCGCTCGGGGATGCTTACGGCGTCAGCCGCATCCCGGTGCGAGAGGCGCTGTTCCAGCTCGAGGCGGAAGGCCTGGTGCGGATCGTGCCGCAGAAGGGCGCCATCGTCTCCGAGCTGTCACTGGACGAGATCAACGACGTCTTCGACCTGCGCCGCATCCTGGAGCCACGATTGCTGGCGCAGTCGGCGCCTCGCTTCGGCGCAGGGGATTTCGAGGGGCTCGACGACATCCACAAGAGCTTCGAAAAGGCGATCAAGGCGCGCAATGTCAGCGAATGGGGCCAGCTCAACGCCGACTTCCACATGGCGCTGTACGTGCACGCGCCGCAGCCCCGCACGCGCGCGATCGTGCTGTCGCTGCTCCAGACCAGCGACCGCTACACGCGCCTGCAGCTTTCCAACACCAAGGCGATGGGGACCGCCGAGAAGGAGCACGCCCATCTGATCGCGCTCTGCCGCGCGCAAAAGGTGGAGGAGGCCTGCCGCTTCCTGGAGCGGCACATCGAGGCCGTGCGCAAGGACCTGTTGCAGGTCGTGGCGACGGCGCCGAAGTCGCGGGGGAAGGAGAAATCGTAGGGTGGGCAAAGGCGCATTTGCGCCGTGCCCACCAAACGGTGAACGTCTGCGACAGATGGTGGGCACGCTTCGCCCACCCTACGATAGCTTGCCTACCTGCTCCCGTCCGGTCCCATCACGAGGTCCGGCAGCCAGGTCGATATCCCCGGCACGAAGCACAGCAGCAGCACCGCGAGCATCATCAAGAGCACGAAGGGCAGGGTGCCCCAGATCACCTCGCGCAGGGGAATGTCCGGCGCGACGTTGCGAATGACGAAGATGTTGAGGCCGACAGGCGGGTGGATCAGCCCCATCTCCATCACGATGGTCATGACCACGCCGAACCAGATGATGTCGAAATTGGCGGCGCGAAGGGGCGGCAGGATGATCGGCGCGGTCATGAGAATGATCGAGACGGGCGGCAGGAAGAAGCCGAGCACGACCACCATGACGAGGATCGCGAACAGCAGCTCCCAGCGCGGCAGGTGCATCGCGACGATGGATTCGGCGACCGAGCGAGATGTGCAGATAGCTCATCACGTAGGAATAGAGCAGTGACATGCCGATGATCATCATCAGCATGGTCGATTCCCGGATCGTCGACTTCATGATGGGGGCAAGGTCGCTCGGCCGCCACACGCTGTAGATCGCGGCGATCAGCGCCAGCGCGAGGAGGCCGCCGAGCCCCGCGGTCTCCGACGGCGTGGCGTAGCCGCCATAGAGGGCGATCATGACGCCGGTGAGCAGCAGCACGAACGGGATCACGCGCGGCAGTACGCTGAAGCGCTCGGCGAGCGTGTACTCGTCACGCTGCAGGATCGGAGCCTCTGGTCCGCCGTTCTTGTAGGCCGCCTCGGCCGCGGCATATTCCTGGCGGAAGCGGATGACGGCATAGGCGCCGAACAGCGTGACCAGCAGCAGGCCGGGCCCGATGCCGGCGAGGAACAGCCGTCCCAGCGACTTTTCGGCCGCAACCGCAAACAGGATCATGGTGATCGAGGGCGGAAGCAGGATGCCGAGCGTGCCGCCGGCGGCGATAATCCCTGCGGCAAAGCCGCCGGAATAGCCGCGCTTGCGCATCTCGGGGATGCCGGCCGAGCCGATCGCCGAGCAGGTCGCGGGCGAGGAGCCCGCCATCGCCGCGAACAGCGCGCAGGCAAACACGTTGGCGACGCCGAGGCCGCCGGGGACCCGGTGCAGCCAGGCGTGCAGGGCCGAATAGAGATCCTGGCCGGCACGCGATTTACCGATCGCGGCGCCCTTCAGGATGAAGAGCGGAATCGACAGCAGCGTGATCGAGGCCATTTCCTCGTAGACGTTCTGCGTAACCGTATCGAGCGAGGCCGAGGGCATGTAGATGCCCATGAACACGACGGCGACCGCGCCGAGGGCGAACGCAATCGGCATGCCTGAGAACATCACCAGCAGCGTCACGATGCCGTAAGCGACGCCGATACCGAAAACGCTCATGGCCGCTTGGCTCCGACGAATGGCAGCGCAAGCTGCACGAGGATCTGGATGCAGAGCAGGCTCATCCCGAGCGCCATCAGCGAATAGGGAATGGCGAGCGGCGGCGACCACATCGAGTTCGAGACCTGGCCGTCGACATAGGCTTCATGGGCCAATGTCCAGGATTTCCAGGTGAAGAAGGCGCAGAACAGGAACGTGGCGGCGTCGACCAGCCAGAGCCGGATCCGGTTCGCCAGCGGCGAGAGCAGCCCGACGAAGGCCTCGATGCCGATATGGCCGCGGTTCTGTTGCACATAGGCCGCCGTCATGAAGGTCGCGCCGACCAGCAGGAACACGGCAGCCTCGTCCTGCCAGTAATTGGCGGCCTTGAACAGAGCGCGGCTGAGCACGCTGTAGCTCAGGATGGTGCAGGCCGCGACCAGCGCGATCGACGCGAACACCACGATGATGCTGTTGAGGACGGCGAGACCGCGATCGATCGCTGGCGCAAGGCCGGTCCCTGCGGCAGCGATCGTCTTGTCGTCGCGGTCCGGAAGCGGACCGTGACTCATGCCGCGACGTCGATGGCGAGCTTGAGCAGGTTTGCCGCGGTCGCCGTCTTGGCGCTGTAGTCCTTCCAGGCGGTGTCGCGGGCGATGTCCCGCCACTTGCCGACGGTCGCGGCGTCGAGCGCGGAGACCTTGGCGCCGGCCTTCTCGTAGACCTTGGCGACCTCGACGTCGTCGTCCTGCGCGCCCTTGCGGCCGAAGGCTTCGAGCTCGGTACCGACCGCGAGCAGGATGTCCTGGTGGTTCTTCGGCAGCTTGTCGAAGATCGCCTTCGACATCATCAGGGGCTCGAGCATGAACCAGTAGGAGGCGCCCGCGCCCGAGGTCAGGGACTTCGCGACCTCTTCGAGGCGGAACGAGATCAGGCTGGTTGAGGAGGTGATGCCGGCATCGCAGGCGCCGGTCTGCATCGCCGCGTAGATTTCGTTGGAGGGGACCGACAGCACCGAAGCCCCGGCGGTCTGAAGCACCATGTCCATCTCGCGCGAGCCGCCGCGCACCTTCATGCCCTTGGCATCTTCGGGCGCGACGATCGGCTTGGAGCGGCTGGCGACGCCGCCGGCCTGCCAGACCCAGGTGAGCAGGATGATGCCCTTGTCGGCGAGGAAATCGGTCAGCGCCTTGCCGACCGGCTCCTTCTTCCAGCGCAGGCCCTGGTCGTAGGTGGTCACGAGGCCCGGCATCAGGCCGATATTGGTCTCCGGCACCTCGCCACCGGCATAGGGCATCGGATAGAGGCTGATGTCGAGCGCGCCCTTGCGCATCGCGGAGAACTGCGCGTTGGTCTTGATCAGCGAGGAGTTCGGATAGATCTCGGCGGCGATGTCGCCATTGCTGCGCTTGCTGACCTCGGCGGCGAACATGCGGCAGAGCCGGTCGCGGAAATCGCCCTTGTCGATGGTGCCGCCCGGGAACTGGTGCGAGATCTTCAGCGTGGTCGCGGCGCGCGCCGTACCGGTGCCGAAGCGGAGGATGGCGGGCGCAGCGACGGCGGTCGCGAGCAGATGGCGGCGCGTGAGCATGGCGTGATTTCCTTGGACGATTCTTGTTTGTGTGATTTCGGTCTAGTCCTTCAGACCAGCAGGTAGGCCCATCCTAGCCGGTCTTTCACCCGATATTCTCTCATCTGATAGTTCGAGACCGAACGTCCGGGCAAGTGCTGGCCGTGCTGCGCTGCACACTTCCCAGTTGCGGTCCGGAAGTACGTCGAACGAGAAATAGGGGAAGGCTCACCGAAATTTGTTGGCGGCGGCGTAACAACGTCGGCTGGCGACCCGTCAGGATTGAATAGCGGCGTCCGTCGCTGACAAACTCCATCTCGAAGGGAAGTTGAACCATGACCATTCGCACCCGCATCGTGCTCGGCCTCTCGGCTGCCGCTCTCTCGCTCGGCCTCGCTTTTGCCCCGGCCGCCTTTGCTCAGGACAAGATGGGCAAGGATGACGGCATGATGAAGAAAGACACGATGTCCAAGGACGGCATGATGAAGAAGGACACCATGTCCAAGGACGACGGCATGAAGAAGGACCACATGTCGAAGGACGGCATGAAGAAAGACGACGGGATGATGAAGAAGAATTGATCTTCGTCGTCCTCGCGCAGCGTCTGCCTCGGGCGGGCCGCGCACCCTCCAATTCCGGCGGCGGCCTCTGAGACCGCCTCCGGAACTGTGCCTTGGTTCAAGTTCAATGGGGCGCTACGAGCGCACCTTACTTGTTACTTGCGCTTCGCCTTGCGGGCGGCGTAGCGCGCGTCGCGTTTGGCCTTTTGCTCGGCTTCGATCGCAGCCTGTCTTTCGACGGCTTCCTGAGCCTCGCGCGCGATCCGTTCGGCTTCGGCCGCCTTGGCTTCTTCCTCGAGGCGCTTCTGCTCGGCCTTCTCCGCCTCGCGCGCAGCCTTCGCCTCGGCGCGCTTGGCCGCGAGAGCCTCGCGTTCAGCACGGCGCGCGAGCACCGCCGGATCGTCGGGGCCCGGTTGTGATTTGAATTTGTTCAAAAGATTTTTGCGGGCTTCCTGCGCCGCCTTTTGCCGGTCTGTGAAGCCGGGTTCCCTGAATCCACTCATCTACGAGCCTTGTCTTCCTCGCTTTCGATCCTACATCCGTGCCTGTTGGTACGTCGGCTGGGCATAGCAGGCGCCACGCGACGCTGTAGCGTGTACATCGGCGCGCGTCGCGAAGCCACCCATAATCGCAGCCGATCAGGTCAACGAAAAATCGCCCCCCTCCCGACGATCTCTCGTAGCCCGAAAAAACTGCTGAATTGTGATGTCCCTCATAAGGGAGCACGAGCGCGACGCCTAGCGTCCGCCCGGAACGAGACGGAGCACGGGCATGATGACCTTCCGACCGAGCCTGAAGGCGCTCGCAATCGCCTTCGTCCTGGCAGGCGTGACCGGCGCCGCAGTGCTGTTCGCGCGCCCGCAGACGGTCGAAAGTGCCGTGCTGGGGGCGGACTGGGAATGCAGCCAGACCGCATTCGTGCTCACGACCTGCGCACCGCGGGTCCAGCGGGCGATCCCGGCCATCGAAACCTCACGCAAGGACGCGACCCCGCCGCCCCGGGGCTGAATTCGGGGCAGGCCGATCCGGATGTGACGCGACGCCGCGGAGGTGATAAAGCCGGCTCGCCAGCGCGATCAGGCGGCCATGTCCAAGCCCAAATCCGAACCCGACCCCGGCGAGAAGCCGAATCCTCGCCCGAACAGTCGACCCCAGCGCCAGTCCGGGAACGACCGCCGCGGCGCGATCGCGGGATTGATCATCGCGATCGTGATTCTTGGAGTCGGCTGGTGGCTTGCCCGGGATCTCACCGCAGCCAGCAAGATGCAGGATTGCCTGATGTCCGGGCGAAGCAATTGCAACGTGATTGAGCCGGCTCGCTAGAGGCGCTTCAGTGCGGCCCGCCGGGAGCCCGTTGAGGCCAAAAATTGCCGTGATCTTAATCATTTGTAACGGGACTTAGCCGATCAAGCAGGTCAGTTATGTCGGCCGGTACAAGCCCGGCGCGAGCGAATCGTCTATCGCGCAGGAATGACGGCGATCGAGAGAGTAGGGGGCGAGCACGCATGAGTGCGTCCAAACGCATGAAGATCATCATTCCAATGGTTTCGGCCGTGTCGTTGCTCGCGCTTTCGGCGCAGGCTCAGGACGCCAGGCCGACGAGGGATGCCGGTCCGCCGCCGGGCCGCCAGGGCGTAGGTGCTCCAGCCCCGACCAATCAGAACATGCGCAAAGGTCCCCCGCCACAGCAGGCGGTCCGGCCCGTCGACCAGCAGCCCCATGCGGGTCCCGGTCGGCACAGTGCCGGCGGCCCGCCGCCGGGACGTCACGTCGCCCGCGGGCCCGCTCCGGAGCGCGACTGGGGCGGACACGCCTATCGCGGCAATCGCGCCTGGGAAGGCGGCCGCTGGCGTCATGAGGTCCGCAACGGACGCTCCGGCTGGTGGTGGGACGTTGGCGGCGTCTGGTATTATTATCCGCAGCGAATGGCTGGCCCGCCTGCCTACATTTCGGAGGACTATATCGACGACGTGCCGGTGGCCTATGCCCCGCCTCCCGTCGCCTACGCGCCACCACCTCCGCCTCCGCCTCCGGCTGACCCCGGCGCCAGCGCGCTCGGCGGCGCGATCGTCGGCGGCGTGCTGGGTGGCCTGATCTCGGGCAACGCAACAGGAGCCGCCGCGGGCGCGGTTCTCGGCGGCGCGACGGGCGCGATCGCCGGCGCCACCGCTGCATCCCAGCCCGGCTACTACTGGGCGCAGGGCACCTGCTACTACCGCTATCCGAACGGCCAATATGTGCAGGCCGATCCGCGGGCGTGCTACTGAGTTTTCCAAGCGGATTGAGCGTGGTGGAGGCGGGCCCAGGCCCGCCTCTTTTTTTTGTGCGCCGGCTTCAAATGAGCGCTGGCGCTGGCGGCCGCCTCACGCAAGTCTCAAAAGAAAAATATCCGGATGATTCGAGGGGATGTGGGACATGCTGGATGCCATCCAGATCAGCGTGGCGCTTTGGGCCATGATCGTTTGCGGCGGGATCAAACTCTCTCAGGCGCTGTCTTGCCTGTTCTAAAGCGCAATGGGACGAGGATGAATCGTCTCATGCTCTAGGTTGTTTTGCTTCAGCATGATGTTCGCGCAAACGCGTTCCGCGCTTGTCGCGAGGGAAAACCGCGGCGCACTTGCCCGGATAATGTCGTGGCGCGTGGATTGGCGTATGCAACCTATGCGCGTTAAGAGCTGCTCAATCGCCTCGCGCGTCAGGACACGAGCCAGCTGAAGAATGCCATCGTGGCCCAGACCAGGCTGCCGATCCAGGCCACCATCACCACGCCGATGGTGCCGAGGTACGCGATGCCAAGCAGGTTCGAGCTATGTCGCTGCTTCGGGACGATGACTTCCGTGGCTGCTTTGCGTGTCATGACCGGGCCTCATCCAGGAAGCGTCGAAGCGCTGTTTAGCGGAAATTGCCGGGGACAGGCTGTGACGTAGTTCACAGATCTGTCCGTGAGGCCTCAAAGCACCCCGCAATCATACGGACGAAATTGCCATGGGCTTGTCCAGATGACCGGCTAGGGTCGCCCCATGTGCACCGAGTACGATCCACAGCACGAAGCCGAGGCCGCAATGAAGCGGGCCGCGGAGGCCGAAGGTGCCGACCGGCAACGGCTGATCCAGCTGGCCCTGGCGTGGCATCAGCTCGCCCGCGATCCACACGATGAGCATGCCGACTCCTCATCGACAGGCGGCCACATGGCTCGGATTGAATAGGGCGGCCGAATGAGAAAAACCCCGTGCTCGGGGGACAAGCACGGGGTCCTTCAAAGCCGACCGGGGTTGGCAGGTCGGCACCACTCGAGTCGGATGTCCAACGCCCTGATTGCGCGTTCGTTCCGCATCGATCCGCGCCGCTGAACTCCTGCACGGCTCGTGCGCTTGGCGCAGGAACATTCGTTCCACGGCAGCGTTGTGCGGCTATGACCGATCCCGAGCTACGCGCACAGTCTTTCGAGATCGCCTGGCGATATCTCGACCAGTCCGGCCTGCTCACGGGCGAGCACAAGGATTCCGCCCGCTTCATATTGAACCGGATCGACCGCTTGATGTTGCGTGGAGAGCGACGCAGGCTGCTGCTGTCGAATGCCGCGATCGATGCCTATCGGCTGCGGCCCGTGCTCGTGAGTGCATGACCGACCTGGCTGAACCGGCTATTAACGAATCCTCGGCCTCGTAATTTGCGATCGCGATTCGTGCTTTGCGAACGAAGCGGAGTCGGATCGTGAACAAACAAAAAGCCCCCGAAGGGGCTCAGTGTTTCAGCTCAGTGTTTCAGCTCAGTGTTTCAGGCGGCTTCCGTCTTCGGTACGGCGTCGGCATTCACCGACAGCTTGACGATATCGCCTTCGACGGCGCCGACATATTTCGTATCGATGTAGTGATGATGGTCCTTGTGACCTTCCGGGCTGTCCTTGCGCGTCAGCTTGATGCGATTGCCCTCGACGCGATCGACGGTGCCGACATGTGCGCCGTCCTTGCCGATGATCTTCATGTGCTCTCTGATGTCAGCCATGCTGTCCTCCTTGCGTGGATTCAACTGCGAGGACGCGTGTTCGTTGCAGCGGGCGCGTTGGACCCACGGCGTCTTCCGGACGTTGACGTCCCATCGGAACTGTCAAGAAGCGCATGGAGACCATTCGAGCCTATCTGGAGCGAAAGCACGAGGAACTCAGGCTGTTGAATGACTGCCTGAGAAGCCGGCTTGATCTGGCATGTCCGGAGTCCGTCGACGAGGTCGTCAGGTCCAAATTCCAGATCACTGCCGCGCTGAGGGCGGAGCACGAGTTGCAGGAGTGGAAGGCGACGGAGACAGCCTGGTCGCATACGGCCGATCCCGCCAACGGGCCGTTCGCGTTCAGTTACGACTACCAGCGGGCCGATCTCACGGTGCGCGGTCCTTCGTTCTATGAGCTCGACTGCGGCTGCACGAGCAGCGCGGTCTATACCGCCTCGGGCATGGCCGCGATCTCCGCCGTGCTGCTCGCTTCCGCGCAAATCGTCGAGAAGGCCGATGTCCTGGTGCTTCCAGGCTCCTATGGAGAGACGCTGGAGCTGATCCGGGGCTTCGTCCCGCATTTGCGGCTCGAGGTCTTGAAGCTGCCTCTGGGCGATGCGTTTGCTCCGGCGAACTCGCCGCGAATACTTCTGTTGGATTCCTGCTCCCTCGCCGGCGCTTACGAGGCGGCGCTGCGCTGCGACGGTTCGGGCCTCGATCTCCTGGTTTTCGATACGACATGTTTCGCCGGCAGGTCAGGCCGCATCAGGCGTGTCCTGAGATGGGCCCGGCGATACGGAATCCCGCTGGTGTTGGTGCGAAGCCACAACAAGCTCGATTCGCTCGGAGCGGAATATGGCCGGCTCGGCTCAGCCGTTTTCGTGCAAGGGAACGAGCATCAGCAGCAGCGGGCAGGGGGCGTAGAATGGGCTCGTCTCGCGTCCGAAACCCGAAACGCGGTGCGGCTGCTCGGCGGCGCGGCGTTGCCGGCGCACTTCCCGCCCTTCGCAGGCAGCGCGGCGTACTGGGCCCTCACGCAGAGGCGTGTCGCGGCGATCTTGCGCAACGGCCGAAGCGCGGCTCGATATTTTGCTGCGAAGCTTCCATCGCTCTCGGCCGAGCTTCATTTCACCCATGGTCTGTACGTGACTCTCCGAGGAAAGCGGGCGCTCAACGAGGCGGCAGCGCGGCAGGCTGCCGAAGACATGAGCAGCGAATTGCGCGGGGAGGGCTTTCCCATCCGCCACGCCGGCAGCTTCGGCTTCGATTTCGCGGCGACCGAATGGTTTCACGATGCGACCACGGACGAATATAGCGTCCGGGTGGCGGTCCCGGATCTTCCGACGGAGGTGTGGGCCGATCTCACCGCGGCCATTGCGCGGTGGTGGATGGCGCATCAGAGGTGAAGGGTGAATGCGAGGTCTCGGCGACAGCCGCACGAGGTGCGCCCCGCATCAATCGATCGCCAGGCAGTGCTCCAGGGCGGGCCTCTCGTGGCCGCGACGCGCCCACTCCTGAACGGCGAAGGCAATGTGATGCTGACCCATCGCGGCGCCGACGATCGATGCCTGCGCCACCTTGATGGGCTTTGTGACCACGTTGGTGTTCACGAGGCCTGCGTCAATCGCCAAATACGACATCGCGACAATCGCCACCGCAGATGCGACAGCCATTCTCGTCCATTCGGATTGAGGCATCGGGATCCTTTTCGGGCACACTTCGCCCCGCGGATAGATAGGGCCGATGTGCTCGGTTGAAAGCCCGGAGCGGAGTGACCCACGCATTCGTGAAGGACGATGGATCGGCGCCGGCGCGTCGTATGGCGCGTCAAGCCACCGTACGGTTGTGGAGGCGTACGCCGATGCACGAATGAGGCTCGTCGGCAAGACGAAGACTGGCGATCCCGGCAGGACTCGAACCTGCAACCCGCGGAGTAGAAATCCGCTACTCTATCCAGTTGAGCTACGGGACCGTTTTGAGCCGCCCGGTTTGGGGCTGCCGTTCATCTAACATGCCAATATGAAAAATCTGGTGTTTCGCCAAGCCTGAACCGAACCGTTTTCCTCAATGCCGCGACAAAGTGGAACAGTGGCGTGTCAGGGTGCCGGGTTGAGCGGCAGCGGACTGGACGATGGATCACATCGCCGGGACCGCTGAGGAGCTTCCGGGACACCGCCGCTGGTCGACTGGTCCGGTATTGCTGCGCCATCAGGACGGCGTGTGCGGCGGTATCTTGATCGGTCTCATCTGGGCTTGCCTTGTCATGGCGATTGCGACGATTTGCACCTTTGGTTCCATCGCCTTGAGGCCGTCACCTTTCCGCGCATTTCTTGCGACAAGCGGCGTTCGTCCGCGATTTCCGGGAGTCCATCCATGATCGGTCTTCTTCGCGCCGTCACAATCTGCGCCGCGCTGGCGCTTGGCCTTACGGCTGCGCAGGCCGCCGACAAGTCCTTCAAACGCGACGATCTCGCCGATTCCGCGATCAAGCTGGAGGCCCAGATCAAGAGCGAGGCGGGGCCGGTCGCCAAGTCCAGCGCGACGCTGCGCACGGATGCCGACGCCGCCTTCCGGCGCAATGATTACCGCACCGGGCTGTCGGTGCTCGGCCAGATCGCGGCCACCACGCCGGACGATGCCGGCAACTGGCTGCGGCTTGCCAAGGTCATCTTCCAGATCTCGCCCAAGAGCTCGAGCGAGCAGACCTTCCTGCTCGAGCGCGCCTCGACCGCCGCCTATATCGCCTATCAGCGCGCCGGAAACCCGGGCGAGGAGGCCGACGCACTCGCCGTGCTCGGCAAATCGCTGGCCGAACGAAAATTGTGGCGGCCGGCGCTGGATGCATTGCGGCTGTCGCTCGACATGCGTGAGGTCGCCGACGTCCGCGGTCAATATGAGAAGATGCGCGACGAGCACGGCTTCCGGCTGCTCGACTACACCGTGGACTCGGATTCGGCGAGCCCGCGGGCCTGCTTCCAGTTCTCGGAAGAGCTTGCCAAGCGAACCGACTTCGCGCCTTTCCTGGCGCTGGCGGGGCAGGACAAGCCGGCGCTGTCGGCAGAAGGCAAGCAGCTCTGCGTCGACGGACTGAAGCACGGCGAGCGCTACAACATCAATCTGCGTGCCGGCCTGCCGTCCACCGTGAAGGAGGGCCTGCCGAAATCGGCCGAGTTCAACATCTATGTCCGCGACCGCAAGCCCTTCGTGCGCTTCACCAGCCGCGCCTATGTGCTGCCGCGGACCGGCCAGCGCGGCATTCCCGTGGTCAGCGTCAACACGCCCGCGGTCAACATCAACGTCTTCCGGATCGGCGACCGCAATCTGATCAACACGGTGGTCGACAGCGACTTCCAGAGGACGCTGTCGACATACCAGCTCTCCGATCTCGGCGACCAGCGCGGCGTCAAGGTCTGGTCCGGCGAGCTCGCGACCGCGATGACGCTGAACCAGGACGTCACCACCGCTTTCCCGGTGGACCAGGCGCTCGGCGAGCTCCAACCCGGGGTGTACGTGATGACCGCCGCGGCCAAGGGCCCGGGCTCGGACGACGAGTCCCAGCTCGCGACGCAATGGTTCATCGTCTCCGACCTCGGCGTCTCCGCCTATTCCGGCAATGACGGCATCCATGTCTTCGTCAACTCACTGGCCTCGACCGATCCGGTCGGCAAGGCCGAGGTGTGGCTGGTTGCCCGCAACAACGAGATTTTGGCCACCCGCAAGACCGACGACAGCGGCCACGTGCTGTTCGAAGCCGGGCTCGCGCGCGGTGAGGGCGGCCTGTCGCCGGCGATGCTCACCGTCACCGGCGAGAAAGCCGACTATGCCTTCCTCAGCCTCAAGTCCTCCGCCTTTGATCTTTCCGACCGTGGCGTTTCGGGACGTGCGGTGCCGGCCGGCGCCGACGCGTTCGTTTATGCCGAGCGCGGTGTCTACCGCTCCAGCGAGACCGTCTATCTGACCGCGCTGTTGCGTGACGGTCAGGGCAATGCCGTCACCGGCGGGCCGATGACGCTGGTGATCGAGCGTCCCGACGGCGTCGAATTCCGCCGTGCCGTACTGGCCGACCAGGGCGCCGGCGGCCGTACGCTGGCCCTGCCCCCTCAACTCGGCCGTCCCCACCGGAACGTGGCGGGTGCGCGCCTTCACCGATCCGAAGGGATCGTCCGTCGGCGAGACCACCTTCCTGGTCGAGGATTACGTCCCGGATCGGATCGAATTCGATTTGTCGACCAAGGACAAGCTGATCAAAGCTAATGCTCCAGTGGAGCTGAAGGCGGACGGCCATTTCCTCTATGGCGCGCCGGCTTCCGGCCTCCAGCTCGAAGGCGACATGCTGGTGGCGCCGGCGAGCGAGCGTCCGGGCTTTGCCGGCTACCAATTCGGTGTCGACGACGAGGAGACCAGCTCGAACGAGCGCACGCCGCTCGAGAACCTGCCCGAGGCGGACGCCAACGGCGTTGCGACTTTCCCGGTCACGCTGGACAAGCAGCCGGCCTCGACCCGGCCGCAGGAGGCGCAGATCTTCATCCGCATGGTCGAGACCGGCGGCCGCGCCGTCGAGCGCAAGATTGTGCTGCCGGTCGCGCCCGTCTCGGCGCAGATCGGCATCAAGCCCCTGTTCGGCGACAAGAACGTCGCCGAGGGCGACAAGGCCGAGTTCGAAATCGTGTTCGTCTCGCCCGAGGGCAAGACGCTGCCGCGTGATGGTCTGCGCTATGAGCTCCTGAAGATGGAGTCGCGCTACCAGTGGTACCGCCAGAACAATTATTGGGAGTACGAGCCGGTCAAGTCGACCTCGCGCGTGGCCGACGGCGACGTCACGATCGCTGCCGACAAGCCATCGCGCATCTCGCTCAGCCCCCAGCCCGGTCGTTACAGGCTCGATGTGAAATCGAACGATGCCGACGGCCCGGTGACCTCGGTGCAGTTCGACGTCGGCTGGTATTCCGACGGCAGCGCCGACACGCCGGATCTGTTGGAGACCTCGATCGACAAGCCGCAATACGCCTCGGGTGACACCATGACGGTGTCGGTCAACGTCCGCAGCGCCGGCAAGCTGACCGTCAACGTGGTCGGCGATCGCCTGCTGACGACGCAGACGATCGACGTAAAGGAAGGCACCACCCAGGTGAAGCTCCCGGTCGGCAAGGATTGGGGCACCGGCGCCTACGTCGTGGCGACGCTGCGCCGGCCGCTCGATGCGGCGGCCCAGCGCATGCCGGGCCGCGCGATCGGGCTGAAATGGTTCGGCATCGACAAGCAGGCCCGGACGCTGCAGGTGAAGCTGACGCCGCCCTCGCTGATCCGGCCGAACTCCACGCTGAAGATCCCGGTCAAGCTCGACGGGCTCAATCCGGGCGAGGACGCCAAGGTCGTCATCGCCGCGGTCGATGTCGGCATCCTCAACCTCACCAATTACAAGCCGCCGGCGCCGCAACACCGACGTCGTGATCCGCGATCCCGTGGTGCTGACCACGACCCTGCCGCGCTTCCTGCTCAACGGCGACCACGGCACGGTCAATCTCGAGATCGACAATGTCGAGGGCCAGGCTGGCGACTACGTCATCAACGTGAAGACGGGCGGCCCGGTGAAGATGACCGGCAATCCCGCGACCACCGTGAAGCTCGCCGCCAAGCAGCGCAACGCGTTCTCGCTCGCGATCGACGCGACTGCGGCGGGGCAGGCAACGCTCGACGTCGACATCAGGGGCCCGAATGGCCTCGCGCTGGCGCGCCACTATGCCTTCGACGTCAAGGCGGCGACGCAGGTGCTGGCACGGCGCTCGATCCGCACCCTGGCGAAAGGCGAGAGCCTGACGCTGACCTCGGACATGTTCTCCGACCTCGTGCCGGGCACCGGCAGCGTCTCGGTCTCGGCCAGCCTGTCCACCGCGCTCGATGCGGCGACGATCCTCAAAGCGCTCGATCGCTATCCCTATGGCTGCTCGGAGCAGATCACGAGCCGGGCCATGCCGCTGCTCTATGTCAACGATCTCGCCGCCGGCGCGCATCTCGCCATGGACACCGAGGTCGACCAGCGCATCCGCGACGCGATCGAGCGATTGCTGGCCCGCCAGGGCTCGAACGGCTCCTTCGGCCTGTGGTCGGCGGGCGGCGACGATGCCTGGCTCGATGCTTACGTGACGGACTTCCTCACCCGCGCCCGCGAAAAGGGCTTTGCGGTGCCGGACGTGCTGTTCAAGAACGCGCTCGATCGCATCCGCAACTCCGTCGTCAATGCCGACGAGCCGGAGAAGGATGGCGGCCGCGATCTCGCCTATGGCCTCTACGTGCTGGCACGCAACGGCGCGGCGCCGATCGGCGATCTCCGCTATCTCGCCGACACCAAGCTGAACAATCTTGCGACGCCGATCGCGAAGTCGCAGCTTGCGGCAGCTCTTGCACTGGTCGGCGACCGCAATCGCGCCGAGCGGGTCTATGCTGCCGCGCTCGACAGCCTCGCGCCCAAGCCGGTGCTGGAATTCGGCCGCACCGATTACGGTTCGCAGCTGCGCGATGCCGCAGCGCTTGTCTCGCTCGCCAGCGAGGGCAACGCGCCGAAGGCGACGTTGACGCAGGCAGTTTCGCGGGTCGAGTCCGCGCGCGGACTGACGCCCTACACCTCTACGCAGGAGAATGCGTGGCTGGTGCTGGCGGCGCGGGCATTGGCCAGGGAGAACCTCTCCATGGAAGTGGACGGCCAGCCGGTCAAGACCGCGCTGTACCGCAGCTACAAGGCGGACACGCTGAGCGGCAAGCCGCTGAAGATCACCAACACCGGCGATGCGCCGGTGCAGGCGGTGGTCTCGGTGTCGGGCTCGCCGGTGACGCCGGAGCCGGCAGCGTCGAACGGCTTCAAGATCGAGCGCAGCTACTTCACGCTCGACGGCAAGCCCGCCGACATCAGCAAGGTCAAGCAGAACCAGCGCTTCGCGGTGGTGCTGAAGATCACCGAGGCGAAGCCCGAGTACGGCCACATCATGGTGTCGGATTATCTGCCGGCGGGCCTGGAGATCGACAATCCCAAGCTGGTGTCCTCCGGCGACAGCGGCACGCTGGACTGGATCGAGGACGGCGAGGAGCCCGAGGATACCGAGTTCCGCGACGACCGCTTCACCGCGGCGGTCGACCGGGCCTCGGATTCCAAATCGGTGTTCACCGTCGCCTATGTCGTGCGCGCGGTGTCGCCCGGCAAATATGTGCTGCCGCAGGCCTATGTCGAGGACATGTACAATCCCTCGCGCTATGGGCGCACCGGATGGCCGGGACAAGCCCGGCCATGACGGAGTGCGGGGCAGGGGCCTTCGTGCCCTCTCAGCCCTCGCGTTCACCTTCATCCTCGCCATCGTCGGTTTCGTCGGCTGGGTCTACTCGCTCGGTCCCCTCCCGCTCGACGAGGCGCGTCAGGTCTCCACCACCATCGTCGACCGCAATGGAAAGCTGCTGCGTGCCTATGCCATGGCGGATGGGCGCTGGCGGCTGCCGGTCGACGCCAAGACCAGCGTCGATCCGACGTACCTGAAACTGCTGTTCGCCTATGAGGACCAGCGATTCTACGCCCACAACGGCCTCGACCCGCTGGCGCTGGGGCGCGCGGCGTTGCAGCTCGGAACGCGCGGCCACATCGTCTCGGGCGGCTCGACCATCACCATGCAGCTTGCCCGGCTGATGGAGCCGCGGCGGCAGCGCTCGCTTCATGCGAAGCTGCGGCAGATCGTACGCGCGATCGAGCTGGAGCGGACGCTGAGCAAGGAGCAGATCCTCGATCTCTATCTCGCGCTCGCGCCTTACGGCGGCAATCTCGAAGGCATCCGCGCCGCCTCCATCGCCTATCTCGGCAAGGAGCCGAAGCGGCTGTCGCTGGCGGAGGCCGCGCTGCTGGTCGCGTTGCCGCAATCGCCGGAAACCCGCCGGCTCGACCGCCATCCGGAGGCGGCACGCAAGGCGCGCGACCGCGTGCTCGACCGCATGGTCGAGGAGCATGTGGTCAGCGCAGATGATGCCAGGCAGGCCAAGGCGGTGCCCGTGCCAAAGCTGCGCAAGCCGATGCCGATCCTGGCGCCGCATGCCTCGGACACCGCGCTTTCGACGGTCAAGGACGCGCCGGTCATCAAGCTCACGTTGGACGCGAACCTGCAGAAGGTGCTGGAGCCGCTGGCGCGCGACCGCGCCATCGCGCTTGGGCCGAACATCTCGGTCGGGATCATCGTCGTCGACAACGAAAGCGGCGACGTGCTCGCGCGTGTCGGCTCGGCGGATTATTTCGACGAGAGCCGGGCAGGGCAGGTCGACATGACCCGCGCCGTCCGCTCACCGGGTTCGACGCTGAAACCCTTCATCTACGGGCTCGCCTTCGAGGACGGCTTTGTCCATCCCGACAGCCTGATCGACGACCGGCCGGTCCGCTTCGGCTCCTACGCGCCGGAGAATTTCGACATGACCTTCCAGGGCACGGTGCCGGTGAGGAAGGCGCTGCAATTGTCGCTGAACGTGCCGGCCATCGTGCTGCTCGACCGCGTCGGCTCCAGCCGCCTGACCTCGCGGTTGCGGCAGGCCGGCGGCAACCTGGTTCTGCCCAAGGACGAGACGCCGGGGCTCGCCATGGGGCTCGGCGGGGTGGGCGTGACGCTCCAGGACCTCGCCCAGCTCTATGCGGGTTTCGCCCGTCTCGGCACCACCAAGCCGCTGCGTGAGGTCGTGACTGAACAGGACGACCGCGAGCCGCTCCGGCTGCTGGATCAGGTCGCGGCCTGGCAGGTCGGCAACGTGCTGCTGGGAACGCCGCCGCCGGAGAACGCTGCCCACAACCGGATCGCATTCAAGACCGGGACGTCCTACGGCTATCGCGACGCCTGGTCGGTCGGCTTCGATGGCCGCATGACCATCGGCGTCTGGGTCGGCCGGCCCGACGGCGCCCCGGTTCCCGGCCTGATCGGGCGCGTCGCTGCCGCGCCGATCCTGTTCGACGCCTTTGCCAGGACCGGCAAGACGCTCGCCCCGCTGCCGAAGGCGCCCAGGGGAACCCCGGTGGCGGGCAACGCCAAGCTGCCGCTGCCCCTGAAGCGGTTCCGCCCGGTCGGGGATTTGGTGCGCACCGGGGGAGCGAGCAGGCGCTGCACATTCAGTTTCCGCTCAACGGTTCGCGGATCGATGTCGATCGATCAGGCAGCCGGGAGAACGCAGCCATGCCGGTCAAAGTCGCCGGCGGCGTGCTGCCCATGACGATCATGGTTAACGGCACCGCGCTCGGCGAGATCGACGGCCGCCGCCAGCGGCTGATCGATCCGCCCGGCCCGGGCTTTGCACGGCTCACCGTGATCGACGCCACGGGCGCCGCGGACACAGTCGTCATTCGAATTCAATGACCCTGCCTCAAGCGGTTGTGGCGATGGCGGTTTCAGCGTAAGCGGAACCAATGGCCGAGACCTACCCAAGCCCCCGTTTTGGTGCACCCCGCGAGTCGAAATCACCCGCAAATCCGGGCAGCGGGCTCGTGCGCATGCTCGACATCGTCACGGCCAGCCACCCGCGCGCGGTCGGCTTCCTGGTGCTGTGCGCGCTGCTGCTGTTCCTGCCGGGCTTCTTCACCATCCCGCCGATCGATCGCGATGAGGCACGGTTTGCCCAGGCCACCAAGCAGATGGTTGAGAGCGGCGACTACGTCGACATCCGCTTTCAGGAGGACGTCCGCTACAAGAAGCCGGTCGGCATCTACTGGTTGCAATCGGCGACCGTCGAAGCTGCGTCGATGCTCAAGCTGCCGAAGGCAGAATTGCGCATCTGGGTGTACCGGCTGCCGTCGCTGATGGGCGCGATCGGCGCCGTGCTCATGACCTATTGGGCCGCGCTCGGATTCGTCACGCGGCGTGCCGCCGTGCTGGCGGCGCTGATGATGTGCGCGTCCGTGCTGCTCGGCGTCGAGGCGCGGCTGGCGAAGACCGATGCCATGCTGCTGCTCTGCGTCGTCGCCGCGATGGGCGCGATGGCGCGGGCCTATCTGTCCTGGCAGCGCGCCGAGGACGAGACGCATCCGCCCTGGAGCTGGCCCGCGATCTTCTGGACCGCGCTCGCTGTCGGCGTCCTGATCAAGGGCCCGCTGATCCTGATGTTCGCTGGTCTCACCATCGTCGTGCTTGCGATCCAGGATCGCGATGCCTCCTGGCTGTGGAAGCTGCGCCCGCTCTGGGGCCTGATGTGGATGCTGGTGCTGGTGCTGCCCTGGTTCCTCGCGATCTTCTGGCGTGCGGGCGAGACCTTCTTCGCCGATTCCGTCGGCGGCGACATGCTGAGCAAGTTGGGCGCCCAGGAATCCCATGGCGCGCCGCCCGGACTGTACCTCGCGTTGTTCTGGATCACGTTCTGGCCGGGCGCACCGCTTGCGGCGATGGCGGCGCCCGCGGTGTGGCGGGCGCGGCGCGAGCCCGGCGCGCAGTTCCTGCTGGCCTGGCTGATCCCGTCCTGGATCGTGTTCGAGGCCGTGCTGACCAAGCTGCCGCATTACGTGCTGCCGCTCTATCCGGCGATCGCGATCCTCACCGCAGGCGCGGTGGAGCGGCGCGTGCTGTCGCGTTCCTGGTTGATGCGCGGTTCGGCCTGGTGGTTCGCGATCCCCGCAGCCGCCTCGATCATCGCGGTCGTCGGGTCGGTGATGCTGACGCGGCAGCCGGCCTTCGTGGCCTGGCCGTTCATCGCGGCCTCGCTGATCTTTGGCCTGTTCGCCTGGTGGCTCTACGACAATAATCGTGCCGAGCGCTCGCTGCTCAACGCGCTGGTCGCAGCCCTGATGCTGGCGGTGACGGTCTACGGCATCGTCCTGCCGTCACTGACGCCGCTGTTTCCGAGCATCGAGATCGCGCGCGCGCTTCGCAACGTCACCTGCGTCGGGCCGAAAGCGGCTGCGGCCGGTTATCACGAGCCGAGCCTCGTCTTCCTGGTGGGGACCCGGACCTTGCTCACCGACGGCTCCGGTGCGGCGGATTTCCTGCGGCAGGGCAGCTGCCGCTTCGCGCTGATCGAGCAGCGCTCGGAGCGCAGCTTCGTGCAGCGCGCCGAGGCGATCGGGCTGCGCTACAAGGTCGGCGCGCGCATCGACGGCTACAACTTCTCGCAAGGGCGCGCGATCTCGATCTCGATCTTCCGCTCGGAAGGCACCGAGTAGGATGCGGGCGCCGACCGACATTGCGCCGCGTGCCGGCTATCTCGCACAATTGCTCGCCGTGTCCTGGGGGGCGCTGGCGCAGCTCGTGCGGTCGCCCTCGCATTCGCGCCGGGCCGAGGCCGCCCGAAAGCTGGCGCGGCACTCGCTCTGGCTCAGCGCGGTGGGCGCGGCGCTGGTCATCGTGCTGATGGTCGGGCTCGATCAGACCGAGATCGAGCTGATGCCGCCGCGCGGCACGCCAAGCCTGTGGCCGATCCGCATCCTCACCGATTTCGGCAAGGACGAGTATCTGCTGATCGTGCTGGGGGCTGCGCTGGTGGCTGTGGCGTTCGTTGCGGCAGGGCTGCACGGGACGCGCCGCTCAGTGCTGCTCGGCTTCGGCACGCGGCTTCAATACATATTTCTGTCTGTTGCCGTGTCGGCGCTTGTCGCCGAGATCCTGAAATATCTCATCGGCCGCGGCCGCCCGTTCGTCGGCGGCAAGGCCAATCCGTTCAATTTCGTGCCGTTCGAGGGAACGGGGGCCTATGCGAGCCTGCCGTCGGGACATGCGGTGGCAGCGTTCGCCCTGGCGTTTGCGGTCTCGGCGCTGTGGCCGCGCCTGCGGGTGTTCATGTTCACTTACGCAATCGTGATCCTGCTGACGCGCCTGGTGCTGCTCGCGCATCACCCGAGCGACGTCGTGGCCGGCGCCCTGGTCGGTATGGTCGGCGCCATGACGGTGCGTTACTGGTTCGCGGCCCGGCGGCTCGGCTTTGCCATCCGCGCCGACGGCACCATCGTGCCTCTTCCGGGAGCGGCCCGGGGCCGCCTCAAAAGGGTTGCCCACGGGGCATCCGCCCCATAAAAGCGGCTGCCTGCCGGGACCGCCGGTTCCCCAAGGCGCAGGCCCGAATCCAACCAAGAGCCTCCTTTGTCGACGCCCCAGCCTTCGGTTTCCATCGTCGTTCCCGTGCGCAACGAAGCCGACAACATTGCGCCGCTGATCGCGGAGATCGGTGCGGCGCTCGATGGCCGCTGGGCCTATGAGATCATCTACGTCAACGATGGCTCCACCGACGCGACCGGCGAGCGTTTTGCCGCGATCATGAAGCAGCGGAGCAATCTGCGTCAGCTCCGTCATGCGCGGTCTGGCGGCCAATCAGCGGCCGTGCGCAGTGGTGTGCGTGTGGCGCGCGGGGAAATCGTGGCCACGCTCGACGGCGATGGCCAGAACAATCCTGCCTTCCTCCCGGACCTGATCGCGGCGGTCGAGAAAAGCGCGCGGGTCGGGCTGGCCGCCGGCCAGCGGGTCGGGCGCAAGGACACCGGCTTCAAGAAGTTCCAGTCGCGCGTGGCGAACGGCGTTCGCAACGCCATCCTGAAAGACGGCACGCGCGATACCGGCTGTGGGCTGAAGGCGTTCCGGCGCGACGTCTTCCTGATGCTGCCTTATTTCGACGGGCTGCATCGCTTCCTGCCGGCGCTGGTGCGCCGCGAGGGCTACGAGATCGCCTATGTCGATGTGATCGACCGGCCACGCCACTCCGGCGTATCGAACTACGGCTTCTTCGACCGGCTGTGGATCGGCATCATGGATCTCGCCGGGGTGTGGTGGCTGATCCGCCGCAAGAAGCCGACTCCTGAGGTGACCGAGGTGAACGCATGATCATTCAATACGGTCAGGCGCTGAGCAATTATCTATACGACGTCTTCGTCGCCAAATTCGATTTCTGGCTCGCATTCGGGCTCGTCGCGCAATTGTTCTTCACCGCGCGCTTCCTGGTGCAGTGGATCGCAAGCGAGCGCGCCGGCAACAGCGTGGTGCCGATGGCGTTCTGGTTCTGCTCGATGGGGGGCGGGCTGATGACGCTGGTCTACGGCGTCGTGAAGCGCGAGCCGGTCATCATCCTCGGACAGTCGCTCGCGACCGTCATCTACATCAGGAACATCATGCTGATCTGGAAGAACCGCGGCAGCGCTTCGAAGACGCTGGATCGCTGATCTATCGCGGCAGTGCCGACGCCGTGCCTGACGCGGGCAGGGTGGCTGTGTCCGCCTCGGTCCTGCGATAGGGCTCGCCGGCCGCGTCGAGCACGGGATAGGCGACCGAGCAGATATGCGAGTGGATGCGGCGCAGGTCGCGCAGCACGTCCAGATGCAGCGACGTGGTCTCGATGGTCTCGGGACGGCCCTCGCGCAGGCGGTCGAGATGCCGCTCGGTCGCGGCAAGCTCGGTGTTGCGCAGTGCGGTCTTCTCCACCAGCAGCTTGCGCGCCTCGTTGGCGTCGCCCGACATGAAGACGCCGAACGCGATACGCAGCGAGTCCATCGTGCGCTTGTGGAAGGCGGCGAGCTCGTCGGCCCCTTCCGCCGAGAACTGAAAGCGCCGCTTGATCTTCTTGGTGGCGAGCTCGCTCAGGCTCTTGTCGATGATGTCGCCGATGTGCTCGAGGTTGATGGCGAAGGAAATGATCTCCATCAAGCGGCGTCCTTCGGTCTCGTCGAGGCTGCCCCGCATCAGCTTGGTCACGTAGAGCTTGATGGCCTCGTCGAGACCGTCGACGAGATTGTCCATCTTCGAGACCTGGTCGACCAGCGCCCGATCGCCGGTCATCATCGCGGCCATCACCTTGCGCAGCATCACCTCGACGAGATCGCCCATGCGCAACGTCTCGCGGGCGGCGTCAGCGAGCGCCAGGGACGGTGTCTCCAGCGCGGTCTCGTCGAGATAGCGCGGCCGGGCCGGGTCGGCCTCCTGCACGCGATCCGGCAAAAGGCGGGTGAGCAGGCGCGACATGGTGTCGAGCAGGCCGATGAAGACGACGGCCGTGCCGAGGTTGAAGGCGATATGGAAAGCCGCGGTCATCTTGGCGAGATCGGGCTGCCAGGCGTGCATGTGCTCGGCGATCACGCCCAGGAAGGGCAGGACGAGGGCGATCCCGACCACGCGGTTGACGAGATTGCCGACCGGCAGGCGATAGCTCGCGGGATCGTCACGCCTGGCGCCCTCGAACACGGGATTGATGGCGCTGCCGAGATTGGCCCCCAGCACCAGCGCCAACGCCGCATCGGGCGTAATGAACTGCGAATAGGCCAGCGACATGATCAGCAGCACGCTGGCGACGCTCGAATGCACCGCCCAGGTGACGAGGGCGGCGATGACGATGCACAGGACCGGGTCGCCGGTGATGGCCGACATCACGACGCGGACGCCGGGCGCGTTCTCCGCCGGCGCCAGCGTGTCGAGCAGGATGTGCAGCGAGAGCAGCATCAGGCCGAGGCCGATGCAGACGCGACCGATGTCCTTGATCCGCGAGCGCGGGCCGGAGCGGAAGGCCACGAGTCCGAGCACGAACAGGACCGGCGCAACGGCTGCGATGTTGAACGACAGCACCTGCACGATCAGCGTCGTGCCGACATTGGCGCCCAACATGATGGCGAGCGCAGCGGCGAGGCTGACGAGGCCCTCGGCCGCGAACGAACTCGTGATCAGCGCCGTCGCCGTGCTGCTCTGAAGCAGCGCTGTGAGCCCGAGGCCGGCGGCGAATGCGCTGGCGCGATTGCTCAGCGCCTTGCCGAGCAGCCGCCGCAGGTCGGGACCGAAGGCGCGCAAGATGCCGCTGTGGACCATGTGCAGGCCCCACAGCAATAGTGCAACGCCGCCCATGAGATCGAGCAGAACCAACGTTCCCATGCTCCGTGTCCGGATTGGAGTCGATTGGTGAGGCTAGCGCCAAACGGGAGCCGATCAAACCCTTTGTCGGCGCATCGGCGTTAACGTTTGCGGCAGCGGTGCGTTCCCGCGGCGCGCGATTGCGCGTCCGCTGGAGCGTGGTTGCCGTGTCCCGAGGCGCGTTGCCTCGCGAGCAGGCTCAGATTGCCGCTTTCAGGGCAGCGAAGCCGCGATCGAGATCGGCCTTGAGGTCGTCAACGTTCTCGAGCCCGATGTGCAGACGCAGCGTCGGGCCGCCGGGCGCCCACTTGGTCGCGGTGCGATAGGCATCGCAATCGAAGGGGATCACGAGGCTCTCGAAGCCGCCCCAGGAGAAGCCCATGCCGAACAGCTTCAGCGTATCGAGCATGGCGTCGACCGCCTTCTGCGGCGCCGGCTTCAGCACGATGCTGAACAGGCCTGACGCTCCGGTGAAGTCGCGCTTCCAGATCGCATGGCCGGGATCGGTCTCGAGCCCGGGATGCAGCACGCGCGCGACCTCGGGCCTGGCAGCGAGCCAGCGCGCCATGTCGAGCCCGGAGCGATGATGCTGCGCCAATCGCACCGACAGCGTGCGCAGTCCGCGCAGCGCCAGAAAGACGTCGTCGGGGCCGGCGCAGACGCCGAGCAGGCGGATGCCCTCGACGATCTGCGGCCAAGCCTTGGCATTGGCAGAGATCGTGCCGAACATGATGTCGGAATGGCCGCCGATATATTTGGTGGCCGCCTGCATGCTGATGTCGACACCCTGATCAAGCGAGCGGTGATAGAGCGGGGTCGCCCAGGTGTTGTCGTCGATGACGAGCGCGCCGCGGGTATGCGCGACCTCGGCGATGGCGCGGATGTCGGGCATCTCGAACGACTGCGAGCCCGGCGCCTCGACCAGCACTGCGCGCGTGTTGGGCTTGAACAGCTTGTCGACGCCCGCACCGATCAGCGGATCGAAATAGGTGGTCTCGACCCCATAGCGGGCCAGCATGCCGTTGCAGAAATTGCGCGAAGGCCGGTAGACGTTGTCGACGACCAGAATATGGTCGCCGGTCTTCAGTACCGAGAGCAGGGTGGTGGAGATCGCCGACAGCCCGGACGGCACGATGCCGACGCCGGCGCATTGCGGTCCCTCCAGCGCCATCAGCGTGTCCTGGAACGCCTTGGTCGTCGGGGTGCCGTGGCGGCCATACGTGAACTCGCCGCGATGGGCGTGCAGGTCTTCGGCGGTCGGATAGAGCACGGTCGAGCCGTGGAACACCGGCGGATTGACGAACCCCTTCTGCGCCTTGGTGTCGCGGCCGGAGGTGACCAGCCGGGTCTCGGCGTGCTGCTGCTGGGGGTGCGAGGAATCCATGCGTCTGCTTTCAAAATCGCGTTTCCGCGGGGTGCGTTGCGCCCGCGGGCGGGCCGAAAGGCCATCGTCGTTAATAACAGAACACAGAAGAGTCTCGTCAACCCCTTGACCCGGCAGGCCAGTCGTTCTGTGATGCGCAGGTGCTATTCAGTCGCCGCATGTTGAGGGGCCTGCCGCGACCTTCGATCCAATGTCTGACCGGACCTTGCGCCACAGCCGTAATGGCCGGCGCCTGCGGCGGGGATTAAGGTATGGCCTCCCGGGATCGGCGGGTGTTCGGCAAGGTGTTCCAGCATGACTCTTGCAAGGCTAGCCCTGGTACGAGTAGCCCTGGCAGAGATGACCCCACAGACAACTTCCTGATCTTGAGACGACCTTGAAAGGCCCAAAGCCCATGAAACGCGTAACCCTGGCTCTCACCCTTGCTCTCGCCGCCGGCCTCTCTGCCGAAGCCGCCGATGCGCAAACGCTCAAGACCGTCAAGGACCGGGGCATGCTGTCCTGCGGCGTCAGTCAGGGCTTGCCCGGCTTCTCCTCTCCGGATGACAAGGGCAACTGGACCGGCATCGACGTCGACGTCTGCCGCGCCATTGCGGGGGCGATCTTCAACGATCCGACCAAGGTCAAGTACATGCCGCTGTCCGCCAAGGACCGCTTCACGGCGCTGCAATCCGGCGAGATCGACGTGCTCTCGCGCAACACCACCTGGACCATCTCGCGCGACACCTCGCTCGGCGCCAATTTCACCGGCGTGACCTATTATGACGGGCAGGGCTTCATGGTGAAGAAGTCCCTCAAGGTGAATTCGGCGCTCGAACTCAACAGCGCATCGGTCTGCGTGCAGACCGGCACCACCACCGAGCAGAATCTCGCCGACTACTTCAAGGCCAACAACATGAAGTACGAGGTGATCGCGTTCGCCACCAACGACGAAACCGTCAAGGCCTATGAAGCCGGCCGTTGCGACGTCTTCACCACCGACCAGTCGGGCCTGTACGCCAATCGTCTGAAGCTCGCCAGTCCCAACGACCACATGGTGCTCCCCGAGATCATCTCGAAGGAACCGCTCGGTCCGATGGTGCGCCACGGCGACGACCAGTGGTTCGACATCGTGAAATGGACGCTGTTTGCGATGATCACCGCTGAAGAGCTCGGCGTCACCTCGAAGAACGTCGACGAGAAGGCGAAGCTGGAAAATCCGGAGCTGAAGCGCGTGCTCGGCAGCGACGGCAATTTCGGCGAACAGCTCGGCCTGACCAAGGATTGGGTGGTGCGGATCGTGAAGGCGGTCGGCAATTACGGCGAGGTGTTCGACCGCAACGTCGGCGCGGGCTCGCCGCTCGCCATCAATCGCGGTCTGAACAATCTCTGGAACAAGGGCGGTCTTCAGTACGCGCCGCCGATCCGCTGATCGCCCCGATCGGCCGGCAACGGCATGAGCACCGAGGCCCGAAAACCGCCGGCCCAGATTGCGCTGAAGATCCGGCGCATCCTGGGCGGCAAGGCAGGCTGGAACGGCGTTGCCGTCCAGTTTGCCTTCGCGGCGATCCTGGGCTGGATCGGCTATGAAATCGTCTCCAATGCCCGCGCCAACCTCGAGAACCAGCACATCGCCGCCGGCTTCGGCTTCCTCAGGAACAATGCCGGCTTCGACGTCAACCAGACCCTGATCCCCTATACCGGCTCGGACACGTTCCTGCGCGTGTTCGTGGTCGGGTTGCTGAACACGCTCGTCGTCTCGGTGGTGGGAATCGTTTTCGCCACCGTGATCGGCTTCATCGTCGCGCTGTGTCGGCTGTCGCCCAATTGGCTGTTGTCGCGCGTCGGCGAGCTCTATGTCGAGGTCATTCGCAACCTTCCGCTCCTGTTCCAGATCCTGTTCTGGTACCTCGCGGTGCTCGCGGCACTGCCCAATCCGCGGCAGAGCATTTCCCTGTTCGGCATCGCCTTTATCAGCAATCGCGGTCTCGTCATTCCGCGCCCCATCGGCGAGAGCGGCCTCGAGCCGTTCCTGGCGATGCTGGTGTTCGGCATCGTGGCGTCACTGGCCCTGCGCTTCCGTGCGCGGCGCGCGCTGTTCCAGGAAGGGCGCGTGATCCGGATCTGGCCCTATGTGCTGGGCCTGCTGTTCGGGCTGCCCGTCGCGACCATGCTGGTGTTCGGCTTGCCCTTCACCTTCGAGCTGCCGCAGCTCAAGGGCTTCAACTTCGCGGGCGGCTCGCGTATCATCCCGGAATTCGTGGCGCTGACGGTGGCGCTGTCGACCTATACCGCCGCCTTCATCGCCGAGATCGTGCGTGCCGGCATCCTGTCCGTTCACAAGGGACAGATGGAGGCGGGATCCTCGCTCGGTCTCAGCCGCGGCGCCACGCTCCGTCTGATCGTCATACCGCAGGCCATGCGCGTCATCGTGCCGCCGCTGACCAACCAGTACCTCAATCTCACCAAGAACTCGTCGCTGGCGGTCGCGATCGGCTATCCCGACCTGGTGTCGGTGTTCGCCGGCACGTCGCTGAGCCAGACCGGGCAAGCGATCGAGATCATCGCGATGACGATGGGCGTCTATCTCCTGATCTCGCTGCTCACCAGCGCCGTCATGAGCGTCTACGGTTGGCGCGTCAGCCGGAGTCTCGGCGCATGACCGATATCACCTCAAGCAGCTTCGTCCGCCAGGACCTGCTCGCCGAGCGGCCCGCGCCGGTCAAGACCACGGGCTTCATCGGCCTGGTGCGTACGCGCCTGTTTAACTCGCCGACCAATATCCTGCTCACGATCGTGGGCGCCTTGCTGCTCTGGTTCACCATCGTTCCTTCCGTCAGGTTCCTGATGGTCGATGCGGTCTGGAGCGGCCAGGACCGCACCGCCTGCCTCACCGAGAACGCCGGCTTTGTGGTCGGCGCCTGCTGGCCCTACATCCAGGCGAAACTGCCGCAACTGATCTACGGCTTCTATCCCGAGGCGGAGCGCTGGCGGGTCGACCTCACGATGTTGCTCGCGGTCGTGCTGCTGCTTCCGCTGCTCGTTCCGCGGCTGCCGGCGAAGGGTCTGAACGCGGGCCTGTTCTTCGTTGCCTTTCCGGTGGTCGCATTCTTCCTGCTGCACGGCGGCGGCATCAAGGGCTTCGGCCTGAGCTGGACGGCCGGCCTGCTGCAACTGTTCGACGAGAGCATCATCGGTGCCGGGCAGGCGCTCCTCAGTCTCAGCAAGACGTCCGCCATCGCACCGTTGCTGTGGGTTGTCGGAAGCCTCATCGTGCTGGTCGGCACGGCGATCTCCTGGCTGATCTTTCCGCTCACCTGGCTGCGCGACTATGTCCAGGTGATCGGGCAGCCGGTCTGGGCCGATTTCGGCATCACGGCCGCGATTGTCAGCCTGATCGCGTTCTTTCTTGCTGGCGGCATTCGCACCGGCGGGCGGGCTTTGGCATCCAGCATCGCCACCTCCATTGCCATCGCGATCGTCATCAAGCTGATGGGCCTGGATCGCGGCGGATTGCCGATCGTGACGACCAATCTATGGGGCGGCCTCCTGGTGACATTGGTGGTCTCCGTCACCGGCATCGTCACCTCGCTGCCGATCGGCGTCGCGCTTGCGCTCGGCCGCCGTTCCACCATTCCCTTGATCCGGATCTTCTCGATCGCCTTCATCGAGTTCTGGCGCGGCGTGCCGCTGATCACCGTGCTGTTCTTCGCCACCTACATGCTGCCCTTGTTCCTGCCGGGGAATTTCAGCGTCGACGGTCTGGTCCGCGCGCTGATCGGCATCGCGCTGTTCACCGGCGCCTACCAGGCCGAGAACGTCCGCGGCGGGCTCGCTGCGATCCCGCGTGGGCAGAACGAGGCGGCGGCCGCCCTCGGACTGTCGTGGTGGAAGACGACCTCCCTGATCGTGCTGCCGCAGGCGCTGCGTCACGTCATTCCGAATCTCGTCAACAGCTTCATCTCGCTGTTCAAGGACACCTCGCTGGTCTCGATCGTGGCACTGTTCGACCTCCTGGGCTCGCTTCGCGCATCGTTCTCGGATCCGAAATGGTCGACGCCGTCGACCGCATTCACCGGCTTCGCCTTCGCCGGGATCATTTACTTCATCTTCTGCTTTGGAATGTCGCGCTACTCGCTGTTCGTCGAGCGCCGCCTCAACGCCCACCGCCGCAGCTGATCGAGGCCATCATGTCCGCCCCCATCGTCAAGATTTCCGGCCTGAACAAATGGTACGGCGAATTCCATGTCCTGCGGGACATCGACTTGGCGGTCGCGAAGGGCGAGCGCATCGTGATCTGCGGGCCCTCGGGCTCCGGCAAGTCGACCTTGATCCGCTGCATCAATGCGCTGGAGGAATTCCAGGAGGGCGAGATCGTCGTCGACGGCATCGAGCTCGGTCCCAACCTCAAGCATGTCGATGCCGTGCGTCGCGAAGTCGGCATGGTGTTCCAGAGCTTCAATCTGTTCCCGCATCTGACCGTGCTCGACAATTGCACGCTGGCGCCGATCTGGGTCCGCAACATCCCCAAGAAGGACGCCGAGGCGACCGCGATGAAATTCCTGGAGCGGGTCAAGATCCCGCACCAGGCCAACAAGTTTCCGGGGCAGATGTCCGGCGGCCAGCAGCAGCGCGTCGCGATCGCCCGCGCGCTGACCATGAACCCGAAGGTGATGCTGTTCGACGAGCCGACCTCGGCGCTCGACCCCGAGATGGTCAAGGAGGTCCTCGACACCATGGTCGACCTCGCCGAGGAGGGCATGACCATGCTGGTCGTCACCCACGAGATGGGCTTTGCCCGCGAGGTCGCCAACCGCGTCGTGTTCATGGACGCCGGCCAGATCATCGAGGCCAACACGCCGAGAGAATTCTTCGCCGCCCCACGGCATGCCCGCACCAAACTGTTCCTGAGCCAGATCCTGCGGTGAGCCCCCGCAACCCGGTGGCCTCGCCGGTCTGACCGCCGCCGCAAGCTTGGCACCATGCGAATCAGCTCGTCTCTTTTCGGACCATCCTCCGGAGAGAAACCTTGCAGAGCAGTCTCGGCGCGCGCGCATACCAGAACGCGCGATTGCAGAAGAAGTTGAGGAAGCAGGCGGACGCCGTCATGTCCTTCGCGGTCGAGGCGCTCGGGCAGGGCAGACTTGCCGAGGCCGAGACACTGTGCCGCGAGATCTTGAAAGAGGTTCCGGATCATTTCCACGCCACGCACCTGCTCGGCCTGCGCGCGTTCGACGGTGGCCGGCTCGATGAGGCGGAATTCCTGCTCGAGCGCGCGATTGCGCTCGATCCGCGTTCGCCCGACGCCCATGGCAATCTCGGGGCCGTGTACTTCGCTCTCCAGAAATTTCAGGCCGCCCGCGCGTGCCAGGAGAAGGCTATTACGCTGAAGCCGAATTGTCCGATCACCCTGACCAATCTCGGCAATACGCTGCTGCACATCGGTCTCGGCGAAGAGGCGATCGGGTTGCACGAACGCGCACTCAGGCTGAAGCCGGACTATGCCGATGCAATATGCAACCGCGGCATGGCGGAGCTGATGACCGGCAAGTTCGAGCGCGCCAAGGAGAGCTTCGATCGCGCCCTGTCGCTTCAGCCGCGCCATGCCGAGGCAATCGCCGGCAAGGGCATGGTGAGCCTCGAACTCAGGCACTTCAACGAGGCTGCCGCCGCCTTCGACGCAGCGCTCGCGATCAAGCCAGGGTCACCCAGGATTCTGCTGCAGCGCGGACGGCTCAATCTGAGCCTGTCCCGGCTGGAGCAGGCGGCAGCGGACCTCGATGCGGCGCTGGCGCAATCGCCACGGCTCGAGCTCGCGCTGTGCTGGAGGGCGCAAATCGACATCCTCGTGGGGAACACGGCGCGGGCGATGGCGGGCGTCAAGACGCTGCTCGAGGTCAATCCGCGGTCGGAGATGGGATTGGCACTTCTTGCGGCTTGCCATGTGAACCAGGGAGACATCGCGACCGCGCTCGCGCATCTCGATGCGGCGCTGGAGATCGCGCCGGACTTTCCGGAGGCGATCGGATACAAGATTTTCGTGCTGGATTATCTGCCGCAGGCCGATTTCGTAGCGCAGCAGGCGGCCCGAAAATACTGGTGGGATGCGATCGGCGCCAAGTTGCCGAGAAGGACGCTGGCGCCGCGCAAGCTCGATCCGGACAGGCGGATCGTCATCGGCTATGTCGCGTCCGAGTTCAGGCGCCACTCGGCAGCGTATTCGCTGTTGCCGGTGCTGCGCCATCATGATCACGCCAGGTTCAAGATCGTCTGCTATTCCTGCTGGCCGTCGCAGGATGAGATGACCGAACAGTTCAAGCCTTTGGCGGACGCCTGGGTCGATGCCGCGCAGCTTTCTGACGACGAACTGGCCGATCGTATCCAGGCCGATGGGATCGATATCCTGATCGACGTATCAGGACATACGACCGGCAGCAGGCTCCATGTCTTCGCCCGCAAGCCGGCCCCGATCCAGGTCACGGGCTTCGGACATGCCACCGGGACCGGCCTTCAGACCATGGACTACGTGCTCGCGGACCCGGTCTTCATTCCGCCATCCGCGCGCCATCTGCTGGCTGAGAAAGTCCATGATCTGCCGTGCCCGATCACGATCGATCCCATCCTGGATGCGCAGCCTTCGGAGCTCCCCATGCTCCGCAACGGCCATGTGACCTTCGGCGTGTTCAACCGCATCTTCAAGATCTCGGACGAGGCCATCGGTGTGTGGTCGAAGGTGATGCGCACGGTGACCGGATCGAAAATCATCATCAAGAACGGATTGCTGGACGATCCCATGCTGCGCGACCGCCTGATTGCGCGGTTCGTGGAACAGGGTATCGCCGAAGACGACGTCGTCTGCATGGGCTCGACCCCGCGCGAGGAGCATCTGCGGGCCTTTGCGCATGTCGATATTTCGCTGGATACCTTCCCGCAAAACGGCGGCATCAGCACCTGGGAATCGCTCTATGCCGGCGTTCCCGTCGTCGCCAAGCTCGGGAGCGGCGCCTCGTCGCGCGCCGGCGGGTCGATCGTCGCGGCCGTCGGTCTGGAGGACTGGGTCGCCGAGGATGACGAAGGCTACGCCGCACTCGCGTGCAAATATGCGGCGCAGCCGGCTTATCTGGCGAAGCTGCGCGCAGAATTGCCGGCCCGGATCGCGGCTTCGCCTGCCGGCAATGTCGAGACCTACACGCGCAAGGTCGAGGCGGGGTATCGCCAGTTCTGGCGCGACTATTGCGCCGCGGCCCCGGAAGGCGGGGATGTAGCGTAGGCCGGGGCCAGTCTTGCCCTGAGCACCGGGAAACCCCGGGGGCCTCGCCGTTCCGGCCGACCGGGCGGCCTTGACGACGAATCAGCTAGACTCTCCGTGCGGCCATCCTTCGGAGAGCAACCTTGCAGAGCAGCGGCGCCGGCGCGCGCGCGTTCCAGAACGCGCGATTGCAGAAGAAACTGATGAAGCAGGCGGATGCCGTCATCTCCGCCGCAGCGAGCGCCTATGGCCAGGGCCGATATGCGGAGACCGAGGCACTTTGCCGCGAGATCCTGAAGGCGCTTCCGGATCATTTCGATGCCACGCATTTGCTCGGCCTGTGCGCCCATGACGGCCGTCGCCTGGCGGAGGCGCAACAGCTGCTCGAGCGTGCGATTGCGCTCGATCCGCGTTCGTACGAAGCCCACAGCAACCTCGCGACCGTGTACTTCGACCTCAAAAAATTCGAGGATGCGCGCAGGTGCCAGGAGAGGGCGATCGCGCTGAAGCCGAACTTCCCGCTCGCGCTGACCAACCTCGGCAATACCCTGCTGCACATGAAGCTCGCCGAGCAGGCCATCGAACTGCACGATCGCGCCATCAAGCTGAAGCCGGACTATGCCGATGCGTTCTGCAATCGGGGCATGGCCGAACTGATGATGGGCCAGTTCGACCGCGCCAGGGAGAGTTTCGACCGCGCCCTGTTGTTTCAGCCGCGTCACGCCGAAGCGATCGCCGGCAAGGGGATGCTGAGCGTCGAGCTCCGGCACTTCGACGAGGCCGAAGCCGCGCTCGCGGCGGGACTGGCGATCAAGCCCAATTCGGCGAGGATGCTGGCCCAGCGCGGACGGCTCAACTTCGATCTGTCGCGGCTGCCGCAGGCCGCCGCGGACTTCGATGCCGCGCTGGCGCAATCGCCCACGCTCGAGCTGGCGCTGCGCGGGAAGGCGCAAGTCAACATTCTCCTGGGGAATACGGCAAAGGCGATTTCGGCCGTCAAGACTCTGCTCGAGGAAAATCCGCGCTCCGAGATTGGCATGGCCCTGCTGGCGTCGTGTTATGCGAGCCAGGGAGACATCGCGACGGCGCTCGAGCATCTCGACAAGGCGCTGGAGCTCCGGCCGGATTATGCGGACGCCATCGAGCGCAAGATTTTCTTGCTGGACTATCTGTCCGAGGCCGGTTTCGCGGTCCAGCAGGCGGCGCGAAAGTCCTGGTGGGATGCGGTCGGCACCAATTTGCCGCGAAGGACGCTCGCGCCGCGCAAGCTCGATCCGGACAAGCGGATCGTGATCGGATATGTCGCGTCCGAGTTCAGGAACCACTCGGCCGCGCTCACTCTGTTGCCGGTGTTGCGCCATCATGATCACGCCAGGTTCGAGATCATCTGCTATTCGTGCTTTCCGTTGCCGGACGAGATGACCGAACGCTTCAAGCCTTTGGCGGACGTCTGGGTCGACGCCGGGCAGCCCTCGGACGACGAGCTGGCCGATCGTATTCAGGCCGACAAGGTCGATGTGCTGATCGACGTCTCAGGCCACACGACCGGCAACAGGCTCCATGTCTTCGCCCGGAAGCCCGCGCCCATCCAGGTCACGGGTTTCGGACATGCGACGGGGACCGGCCTTCAGACCATGGACTACGTGCTCGCCGATCCGGTCTTCATTCCGCAATCGGCGCGCCATCTGCTGGCCGAGAAGGTTCACGATCTGCCATGCCTGATCACGATCGAGCCCGTGCTGGACGTGCCGACGTCAGAGCTGCCCATGCTCCGCAATGGCCATGTGACCTTCGGCGTGTTCAACCGCATCTACAAGATCTCGGACGAAGCCATCCGGGTGTGGTCGAAGGTGATGCGCGCGGTGCCCGGATCGAAGATCATCATCAAGCACGGGCTGCTTGACGATCCCTTGCTGCGCGACAGCCTGGTGGCGCGGTTCGTGGCGCACGACATCGCCCCAGAGAATATCACCTGCATGGGCTCGACCTCGCGCCACGAGCATCTGCTGGCCTTCGCGAAGGTCGACATCTCGCTTGATACGTTCCCGCAGAACGGCGGCATCAGCACCTGGGAATCGCTCTATGCCGGCGTTCCGGTCGTCGCCAAGCTCGGCAACGGCGCCTCGTCGCGCGCCGGTGGCTCGATCGTGGCGGCCGTCGGTCTCGATGACTGGGTCGCCGAGGACGACGAAGGCTATGCCGCGATTGCGTGCAAATATGCAGCGCAGCCCGCCCATCTGGCGAAGCTGCGCGCGGAACTGCCGGCCCGGATCGCAGCTTCGCCTGCCGGCAACGTCGAGATCTACACGCGCAAGGTCGAGGCGGGCTATCGCCAGTTCTGGCGCGACTATTGTGCCGCGACCTCGGAACGCGGCGAGGTCGCATAAATGGGCCGAACCGGGGACGCTTTGCGGGCGCACGTCGCCGACGTGCGCCTTCCTGCGACGATCACACGAAGGGCGGCTTGATATTGCTGCGCTTCTCCAGCCACTCCGGCACCGGCAGGTTCTTCGCCCGCATGAAGTCCGCGTTGAACAGCTTCGACAGATAGCGGCTGCCGGAATCGCACAGCACGGTGACGATCGTCTTGCCGGGCCCGAGCTGCTTGGCAAGGCGGATCGCGCCGACCACGTTGATGCCGGTGGAGCCGCCGAGGCACAGGCCTTCGTGCTGCAGCAGCTCGTAGATCGCGCTGACGGCTTCGGCATCGGGAATGAGATGGGTATCGTCGACCTTGGCTGTCTCGACGATCGCAGTGGCGCGGTTGAGGCCGATGCCCTCGGTGATCGAGCCGCCGGGCGTCGCCTTGGCCTCACCGGTCCTGAAATATTCGTACATGCCGGCGCCGTGCGGATCGGCGCAGGCGATGCGGACGTTCTTGCTCTTCTCTTTCAGATAACGGCTGACGCCGGCCAGCGTGCCGCCGCTGCCGACCGAGCAGACGAAGCCGTCGACCTTGCCGCCGGTCTGCTCCCAGATCTCGGGGCCGGTGGATTCGTAATGCGCCTTGGCATTGTCGAGGTTGTTCCACTGATCGGCAAACAGTACGCCGTTCGGCTCGGTCTTGCGCAGCTCGTCGGCGAGCCGCCGGCCGACATGCTGGTAGTTGTTGGGATTGGCATAGGGCAGGGCCGGCACCTCGATCAGCTCGGCGCCGCACAGCTTCAGAAAGTCCTTCTTTTCCTGGCTCTGCGTTTCCGGAATCACGATCAGGGTGCGGTAGCCGCGCGCGCTCGCCACGACCGCGAGCCCGATGCCGGTATTGCCGGCCGTCGCTTCCACCACGAGACCCCCGGGCTTGAGCTCGCCGCGCTTCTCAGCCTCCAGGATCATCCATTTGCCGGCGCGGTCCTTGACTGACTGGCCCGGATTCATGAACTCGGCCTTGCCGAGAATGGTGCATCCGGTCAATTCGGAGGCGCGCTTCAGCTTGATCAGCGGGGTGTTGCCGATGGCTTCGACAACGTCGTTTCGAATGGTCATGTCGGGGGAAATCACTGGCAAGGGGTTGATCAGCTTTGGCCAGAACCTAGTGCTTGGGAAGCCAAAGGGGAAGGCTTTTGCGCTGCGGCGAACCGGACCGAAACGCCCGCCCAAACAGTGATATTCCGAGCGGCGAGACCGGCGGTGATGCGCTCGGCCGCGAGGCGGGAGACCGGTAGGAGGAAATCACCGAATGCCGTCGGGGGACGAAACGATAGCGCGCGTCATGAGCGGTCTTGCGACCAATTTTTGCCAGGGACGAGACGGGTCGAAATCGAGGAGCGTGGGCAGCGCGTGGAAGGCCGAAGAAGTATCGGCGCGATGGACGGAATCGATTTCGGCATTGACGGTCTTGTGATGTGCTTCGAAGGCGCGACTGGGCCGAAGCTGCGTGGTGTGCAGTCAAATTGAAGCTTAGGAGCCGGTGTGGCTGCAATATCACATGAAATCTTGGTAAGCTTGATCGCGTTTCCCGACGTCACGTAGTGAGAGAAGTCTCTGCGAGACAGGCATTTTTTGTATTCCTGTCAGTTTCGCGCCCGCTCGTTGGCACGGGCATCTCGCAACTGCGACACTGTCCCCCTGTTCCGTGCCCGGCTAGTATGAAGCTCGAGGTTCCGCAGAAAGCATCGCCTGTGAACGAGTTGCCGAAAGCCCCCCCACCGTCCTGCCGCGAATCGGCTAATCCCGCGGCGGGGTGGCGGCTCGATCTGCCCGGCGGGGGGTGGATGTGACACAACATGTTCCGGCGATCGCCATGTGGCGATCATTGCGCTCCGCGTCCTGGACGCGTCGTGCGGCGCGCTGGCTTGCGGTGCTGAGCCTCTCCACCGGTTCAGGCGCTTGCGTGCTGACGCAGGATCTGCCCGACCCCGCGCTCGATGTTCCCGCGCAATACAAATATGCCGGGAAAGGGGATGTGCCGCCGTCACTGGATTGGTGGCGCGGCTTCCGCTCAGCGGAGCTGACGCAGCTGATGGTGGAGGCACAGACCGTCAACCTCGACATCGCCGCTGCCGTTTCGCGCATCGTCCAGGCCGACGCCCAGGCGCGGCAGGCGGGCGCGGCGCTGCTGCCGAGCCTGTCGACAGCCGGGTCGGAAACCTATTCGCGCACCTCGGGTTCGAGCGCCTCCGGTCTGTCCATCGGCGGGCGCGAGGTCGTCAATTATTCGGCCTCGCTCAGCGCGAGCTATCAGCTCGACTTCTGGGGCCAGAACCGCGACGCGCTGCAGACGGCGGAGGAGACCGCGAATGCCAATCGTTTCGATCGTGACACGGTCGCGCTGACGACGCTCGCAGCGGTCGCCAACGCCTATTTCCAGGTGCTTGCCTCGCAGGACCGCATCAGGACCTCACAGCGCAACATCGCGAGCGCGCAGCGCATCCTCGATGCGGTCAGGGAGCGCCGCAGGGCCGGCACCGGCACCGATCTCGACGTCGCCCAGCAGGAGAGCGTGCTGGCGAACCAGAAGGCCCTGGTGCCGCCGCTGCGCCAGACGCTGGACCAGAACGTCAACGCGCTCGCCGTGCTGGTCTCGCGCCCGCCGGAAAGCGTGCGCGTGCTCGGCGGCTCGCTGGACCGGATCGCGATCCCACGCGTGACGCCCGGCCTGCCGTCGGAGCTGCTGACGCAGCGGCCCGACATCCGCCGGCAGGAGGCGCAGCTCGCCTCCGCCACCGCGAACGTCGGCAATGCCCGCGCGCAGTTCTTTCCGACCATCCAGCTCACCGGCAATGGCGGCTATCAGAGCTCGGCGCTGGTCTCGCTGTTCCAGCCGCACGCGGCCTTCTTCCAGCTCGTCGGCAGCGCCACGCAGCCGATCTTTGACGGCGGCCGGATCCTCGGCAATTTCGAATTCGCCAAGGCGCGCCAGGACGAGCTGCTCCAGACCTACCGCAAGACCATCGTCCAGGCCTTTGCCGACGTCGACAATGCGCTGTTCTCGATCAAGCAGACCACGATCCGGCTGCAATTGCAGCGCGACGTCGTCGCAGCCTCGCGCCGCGCCTTCGATCTGTCGGAGCAGCAATTGCGCGCCGGCACCGCCGACATCGTGACCGTGCTCAACACCCAGCTGACCCTGTTCCAGGCGGAAGACGTGCTGTCGCAGGCGCAACTCGCACGGCTTCTTGCCATCGTCAGCCTGTACCAGGCGCTCGGCGGTGGTTGGGAGCCGCGAATGGAGAAAACCGGTCAATGCTCTTTAAGCCGGATACGAAGCAGGGCGCGGAAGAGGGGACGGCGAAAAAATCGCGCGGCCGCGGCTTCGTCATGACCCTGATCACGCTCGCGATCCTGGGCGGCCTTGGCTATCTCGGCTGGATCGTCACGCATCAGCAACAGGCCAACAACCGCAACCAGCGCCCCGATCTGCCGGTGCCCGTGCTGGCGGCGAGCCCGCGCATCCAGGACGTGCCGGTTTATCTCGACGGCGTTGGGGCGATCCGCGCGCTCAACACCGTGACCGTGCGCTCGCAGGTCGACGGCAAGCTGATCGCCGTCAACTTCACGGAGGGCCAGGACGTCAAGAAGGGCGACGTGCTCGGCGAGATCGATCCGGCGATCTATCAGGCGCAGTACGACCAGGCGGTGGCCAAGAAGGCGCAGGACGAGGCCCAACTCGCCAATCAGCGCATCGATCTGGCCCGCTACGAGCAGCTCGCCGCCTCCAATGCCGGCTCCAAGCAGCAGGCCGATACCCAGCGCGCGCTGGTGGCGCAGACCGAGGCGCTGGTGAAAGCCGACCAGGCTGCGATCGACAACGCGGCCGCGACGCTGAGCTACACCAAGATCGTGGCGCCGATCTCGGGCCGGGCCGGCCTGCGCCAGGTCGATCAGGGCAACATCGTCCACGCCTCCGACACCACAGGTCTCGTGGTGATTACGCAATTGCAGCCGATCGCGGTGTGGTTCAGCCTCCCGCAGCAGCAGATCATGCGCGTCAACGCGGCCGCCGCAAAGGGCACTCTCGCCGTCGACGTGTTCGGAAATGACGGCACTACCGTGATCGACACCGGCAAGCTCACCGGCATCGACAACCAGGTCGACCAGACCACCGGCACGCTCAAGCTCAAGGCGGAATTTCCGAACGCCCACTACCAGCTTTGGCCTGGCCAGTTCGTCAATGTCCGCCTCAAGGTCGAGACCTTGACGCAGGCGCTGGTGGTGCCGACCTCTGCGGTGCAGCGCGGTCCGATCGGGACCTTCAGCTACGTCATCGGCGAGGACAACATCGTCTCGGCCAAGCCCGTGACGGTGACCCAGCAGAACGAGCATGACGCCGTCATCGCCAGCGGCCTCTCGCCGACCGACAAGGTCGTCACCACGGGCTTTGCCAATCTGTCCGATGGCTCCAAGGTGATCGTGGGCCGCGACGACCAGACCCCGTCAGCCGATCTCGCGCCGCGCAAGCGCTCGCGCGGGCCGGACGCCCTGAAGAAGGAGGGTGCCAAAGAGGGCCAGAAGGACGGCCAAGGCAAGGACGGCGAGTTCCGCGCCAAGCGGAAGAGCAGCGAGGGCGACCAGAAGGGACAGACCGGGCCGGCACCGGGGCCGGGAGCATCGGGAAGTGGAGCGAAGCAGCCATGATCCCGACAACAGCCGCTTGAAGCGGCAGGCAGCTCCCATGGGTGTCTCCGAACCCTTCATCCGACGGCCGATAGCGACCTCGCTGCTTGGCATCGCGCTCCTGATCGGCGGGCTGCTGGGCTATTTCGCGCTGCCGGTCTCGGCGCTGCCGCAGGTCGATTTCCCAACCGTGCAGGTGACGACGCAGCTTCCGGGCGCCAGCCCCGACGTGATCGCCTCGCTGATCACCGCGCCGCTGGAGCGGCAGCTCGGCCAGATCCCGTCGCTGTCGGCGATGAATTCGACCAGCTCGTTCGGCGTCAGCCAGATCTCGCTCCAGTTCGACCTCAACCGCGATATCGACGGTGCGACCCAGGACGTGCAGGCCGCCATCAATGCCGCGGCCGGCGTGCTGCCCAAGACGCTGCCTTATCCGCCGACCTACGCCAAGGTGAACCCGGCGGATGCGCCGGTGATGACGCTGGCGCTGCGCTCCGACACGATCTCGTTGCGCGTGATGAGCGACATCGCGGACACCATTCTGGCGCAACGCTTGAGCCAGATCTCGGGCGTCGGACGGGTCTCGGTGCTCGGCGGGCTGAAGCCGGCAGTGCGCATCCAGGCTGATCTCGCGCGCCTTGCGGCCTACGGCATCGCCATGGAGGATCTGCGCACTGCGATCGCCAATGCCAATGTCTCGGGGCCGAAGGGCTCGCTCGACGGCGCGCAGCAATCCTACATCATCGCCGCCAACGACCAGATCGCCGCCGCCGACGCCTACAGGCCGGTCATCATCGCCTATCGCAACGGCTCGCCCGTCACCATCGGCGACGTCGCCCAGATCGTCGACGGCCTCGAGAACGACCGCACCGGCGGCTGGTACCAGGGCACGCCGGCGGTCATCATCGACATCCAGCGCCAGCCCGGCGCCAACGTCATCGACGTCGTCAGCCAGATCCGCGCCGAGATTCCAAAGGTCCAGCGCGCGATCCCGGCCGGCGTCAACCTCACCATCGTCTCCGACCGCACCGTCACCATCCGCGCCTCGGTGCGCGACGTGCAGTTCACGCTGGTCCTTGCCGTCGTGCTGGTGACGCTGGTGGTGCTGCTGTTCCTGCGCTCGCTGCGCGCCACGCTGATTGCCGGTGTTGCGCTGCCGCTGTCGCTGATCACGAGCTTCGGCATCATGTATTTTGCCGGCTTCAGCCTCGACAATCTCTCGCTGATGGCGCTCACGATCGGCACCGGCTTCGTCGTCGACGACGCCATCGTCATGATCGAGAACATCGTCCGCCACATGGAGAACGGCGATAGCGCGATGGAGGCCTCGCTGAAGGGCGCCAGCGAGATCGGCTTCACCGTGATCTCGCTGACAGTGTCGCTGATCGCGGTCTTCATTCCGCTGCTGTTCATGTCGGGTCTCGTCGGGCGCATGTTCCGGGAATTCGCGTTGACGCTGACCATCGCGGTCGTAACGTCGGCGGTGGTCTCGCTGACGCTGACGCCGATGATGTGCTCGCGCCTGCTCAAGCACGCCCATGAGGAGCTGGCAGTGCCGGGCTTGGCCGCGATCAGCCGCTTCATCGATCGCACGGTCGATGGCTATCACAGATCGCTTTTGTGGGTCCTCGAACGCCAGCGCGCCACGCTGGTCGTGACCTTCGCCACGCTGATCGCAACCCTCGTGCTCTATGTCGTCGCGCCCAAGGGATTCCTCCCGCTGCAGGACACCGCCTCGATCACGGCGGTGACGGAGGCTGGGCCCGACGTGTCGTTTGCGGAGATGAAGAGACGGCAGGCCGAGGCGGCGGACGCCATCAGGGCCGACCCCGACGTGGTCGGCGTGGTCTCGGTGATCGGCGCGGGCTCGGTCAACCCAACCACCAATGTCGGCCGGCTCGTCATGAGCCTGAAGCCGCGCGGCGAGCGGCGTGACGACATCACGGGCGTCGTGGCCCGGCTGAAGGAGCGGGTATCAGGCATTCCCGGCATGACCGTCTATTTCCAGCCGGTGCAGGACGTGCAGATCTCGACCCAGTCGAGCCGCTCGCAATACCAGTACACGCTGACCGGCACCGATGCGACGCTGGTCTCGGAATGGGCGCGCAAGCTGGTTGCGGAGATGCGGCGCGATCCCTTGTTCCGGGACGTCTCCTCCGAGGCGCAGGAGGGGGGCTTGCGGGCCCAGCTCGATGTCGACCGCACCCGCGCCGGCCAGCTCGGCGTCAGCCTTCAGGCCATCACCGACACGCTCAACGACGCCTTCGCCCAGCGACAGATCTCGACAATTTACGGGCAGGCCAACCAGTACCGCGTGGTGCTGGAGGCGCTGCCGATGTACCAGCGCGATCCCTCGATCCTGTCGAAGCTCTATCTGCCCGGCGCCGCCAGCACCACCGTCGGCGCGCCCAACGCGCAGGTGCCGCTGTCGGCCGTGGCGACGCTCAAACGGACAACGGCGCCGCTCGCGAACTCGCACCAGGCGCAATTCCCGTCCGTGTCGCTCAGCTTCAACCTCGCGCCGGGCGCGGCGCTCGGCGATGCCGTCGGGGCCGTGAAGACGATCGAGACCCGCATCGGCATGCCCAACAGCATCGTCGGCGTCTATGCCGGCGATGCCGCCGAATTCGCCAAGGCGCTCGCCGGACAGCCCTGGCTGCTGCTTGCCGCCGTGATCACTATCTACATCGTGCTTGGCGTGCTCTATGAGAGCTACATCCATCCGATCACGATCCTCTCGACGCTGCCCTCGGCCGGCGTCGGTGCGATCCTGGCGCTGATGCTGTGCGGTCAGGATCTCTCGGTGATCGGCCTGATCGGCATCATTCTCCTGATGGGCATCGTCAAGAAGAACGCGATCATGATGATCGACTTCGCGCTGGAGGCAGAGCGCGGGCAGGGCATGTCGCCGAACGAGGCGATCGTGCAGGCGTGTCTTCTGCGCTTTCGTCCCATCATGATGACGACGCTGGCGGCGCTGTTCGGCGCGCTGCCGCTCGCGATCGAGAGTGGCACCGGCGCCGAGCTGCGCTTCCCGCTCGGCATCTCCATCATCGGCGGCCTGCTGCTGAGCCAGCTCCTGACGCTCTACACCACCCCCGTGATCTATCTCGCGCTCGACCGCATCAACCGCCGCCTCGAGCAGGCGCTGCCGCCCGCCGAATCCGGCGGGCCGCCGGTCGCCGGCGCGACCGAGGGGATGCAGTGATGGCATCGATCTCGGAGCCCTTCATCCGCCGGCCGGTCGCGACCACGCTGCTGTCGATCGGGTTGTTCCTGCTGGGTGTCGTCGCCTACCATTTCCTTCCCGTCGCCTCGGTTCCGAACGTCGACTTTCCCGCCATCTTCGTCTCGGCCAGCCGGCCCGGCGCCGATCCGTCCGTGATGGCGGCCACGGTGGCGTCGCCACTGGAACGGCGGTTGGGCGAGATCGCCGGTATCAACCAGATCACCTCGACCTCGACCCTCGGCACCACCAGCATCCAGCTCCAGTTCGACATCGGCCGCAATATCGACAAGGCCGCACGCGACGTGCAGGCGGCGATCAATGCCGCGATGGTCGACCTGCCGAGCGACCTGCCGACGCTGCCCCGCTTCCGCAAGGCGAACACGGCCGGCGCGCCGGTTTTCGTGCTGGCGCTGACCTCGAAGACGCTGTCGGCAAGCGCGATCTACGACGTCGCCGATACCGTGCTGGCGCAGCGCATCTCGCAGGTGCCGGGCGTCGGTGACGTCACCGTGTCCGGTGCCGACCAGCCGGCCGTGCGGGTACAGCTCAACCCCGTGGCGCTGTCGAACGCCGGTATTGCCACCGACGACGTCCGAACCGCGATCATCAACGCCAACCCGCTCGGTCCCGTCGGCATTTTCGAAGGCGAGCGTCAGAGCGAGACGCTGGCGCTCAATCGGCAGATGCGCACCGCGAAGGAGTTTCGCGACATCATCATCAAGAGCTCCAACGGCAATTTCGTGCGGCTCTCGGACGTCGCCGACATCGAGGATTCCGTCCGCAACGCCCGCTTGATCGCCTGGTTCAACAAGCAGCCGGCGGTGCTGATCCAGATCACCAAGCAGGGTGATGCCAACGTCATCGACACCGTCGACAGAGTGAAGGCGCTGATCCCCGCGCTGAAGCAGTGGATACCGGCCGGCGTCGAGGTCTCCACTTTGGTCGACCGCACCGGCACGATCCGCGCCAGCGTGCTGGACATGCAGTGGACCCTGCTGGCGACCGCGTTCCTGGTGATGGCCGTAGTGTTCGTGTTCCTGCGACGGCTGACCCCGACGATCGCGGCCGGCATCTCGGTGCCGCTGGCGCTGGCCGGCACCTGCGCGGGCATGTGGGTCGCGGGCTTCTCGATCGACAATCTGTCGCTGATGGCGCTGGCGATTTCCGTCGGCTTCGTGGTCGACGACGCCATCGTCATGATCGAGAACATGTACCGCAACCTCGAGCATGGCATGCGGCCGTTCCGGGCGGCACAGGAGGGCGCGAAGCAGATCGGCTTCACGGTGGTCTCGATCAGCCTGTCGCTGATCGCGGCGTTCACGCCGCTGATCTTCATGGACGGCATCGTCGGGCGCCTGCTGCGCGAGTTCTCGCTGACGCTGACCTTCGCCATCCTGGTCTCGACGCTGGTGTCGCTCACGGTCACGCCGATGATCTGCGCCCATTACATCCGGCAGACCACGTCCGGCACCGCGACCCTGTTCGACCGCGTCGTCGAGGGCTCGCTGTCGCGCCTCGTCGCCTTCTACGCCCGCACCTTGCGCACCGTGCTGGAGTTCCCGCTGCTGACGCTGCTGGTGTTCTTCGCCACCATCGCGCTCACGGTGACGCTGTACATCAAGGTCCCCAAGGGCTATTTCCCGACGGACGATTCCGGTTTCATCATCGGCGCGACGCGCGCCTCGGCCGACATCTCGTTCCAGTCGATGCTCGGCCTGCAGCAACGGCTGGCCGACATCGTGATGCAGGATCCGGCCGTGGCCGGCATCGGCTCGACCGTCGGCAGCGGCGGGGGACCGGGCGGGGCGACCTCGAACCGCGGCACCATGTTCATCAGCCTGAAGCCGCCGGAGGAGCGCGACCACGTCTCGACGCAGGTCGTGATCGACCGCCTCAGGCGCGCGTTATACCCCGTGCCCGGCATCCGGCTCTTCATGTTCGCCGCCCAGGACGTCCGGGCCGGCGGGCGACAGAGCGATTCCGATTACCAGTACACGCTGACCAGCACCGATCTCGGCCTGCTGCAGAAATGGGCGCCGATCGTGGCCAAGCGCATGGAGAGCGTGGAGGGCATCACCGACATCTCCAGCGATCGCGACCCTGGCGGGCTTCAGCTCACGCTTTCTATCGACCGCCAGAAAGCCTCGGCGCTCGGCGTCAGGGTTCAGGACATCGACAACGCGCTCAACAATGCGTTCGCGCAGCGGCAGATCTCGATCATCTATACCCAGCGCAACCAGTACATGATCGTGCTGGAGATCGACCCGAAATTCCAGGTCGATCCCTCCAACCTCGACCGCATCTATGTCGCCGGCGCGGGCGACGCGCAGGTGCCGCTCTCGGCCGTGGTGCATGCGACGCGCGGGCTCGCCGCGCTGGCGGTCTATCACTCGCAGTCGTTCCCTTCGACCACAGTGTCGTTCAACCTGCTGCCGGACGTGCCGTTGCAGGCCGCGACGCAGAACATCCAGCGCGCGGTCGAGGAATTGCACATGCCCGAGGGCATTCGCGGCAGCTTCGACGGCAATGCCGGGGACTTCGCCAGGACCAGCGGCCGCCAGCCGCTCCTGATCCTCGGCGCGCTGGTCGCGATGTATATCGTGCTGGGGGTGCTCTACGAGAGCCTTGCCCATCCGCTCACGATCATCTCGACACTGCCCTCGGCCGGACTCGGCGCGCTGCTCGCCCTGCAAATCACCAACACGCCGCTGACGGTGATCGCCTTCGTCGGCATCATCCTGCTCATCGGCATCGTCAAGAAGAACGGCATCATGATGGTGGATTTCGCGCTCGACGCCGAACGCCGGCGCGGCCTGTCCTCGGCGGAGGCGATCTTCGAGGCCTGCCAGGCGCGCTTCCGTCCGATCCTGATGACGACCATGGCGGCGCTGTTCGCCGGCATTCCGCTCGTGGTGGCGACCGGCCCCGGCACGGAGCTGCGCCGCCCGCTCGGCATCACCATCATCGGCGGCCTGTTCGTCTCGCAGATCCTGACGCTCTACACCACGCCCGTGATCTATCTCCTGATCGACCGCCTGCGGCGCCGTTCCGAGCCGCGTCCGCTGGCGGCACCGGCGGAATAGGTTGTTGAAGCTCCGCGCGAAGCGTATAGCGCGCCCATGTCGAACCCAGCAGATACGGCCGTTGCCGATCCCATTCCCGAATGCCCGCACTGCCAGAAGCCGATGCCGCTGTGCATCTGCGACAGCGTCACCCCGATCGAAAACCGGCTGTCGCTCCTGATCCTCCAGCATCCGCAGGAGCAGGACAGGGCGCTCGGCACCGCGCGGCTGCTTGCCAGGCATTTCGCCGATGCCACGGTGAGGGTCGGCTTGTCCTGGCCGAGCCTGTCCAAGGCACTGGGGCGGCCGGTCGAGAACGCCTCGCACTGGGCCGTGCTCTACCTCGGCTCGGCGCGGGCGGCCGATCTCGAGGCCGAAGGCGAGATCGTCGCGCTCAACCGCAAGGGTGAGGTCGCGGAGAACCAGCGCGCGATCCTCGGCAAGCTCGAGGGCGTGGTGCTGCTCGACGGCACCTGGAGCCAGGCCAAGGCGCTATGGTGGCGCAATCCGTGGATGCTCAAGTGCCAGCGCGTGATCCTCAATCCGGCGCACCCCTCGCGTTACGGACGCCTGCGTCGCGAGCCGCGCAGCGACGGGCTCTCGACCATCGAGGCCGCGGCGACGATCCTCGCCGGGCTCGAGCGGCGTCCTGACATCGCCGACACGCTGCATGCGAGTTTTGAGCGGCTGTTGACCCGATACCGCGAGGTCCAGGCCGAGATGCCGGAATTGGCGCCCAAACCGGCCCCGAAGGGCCGCCGGCGCGACTTCCGGCGTCGCAAGCGCGCCTGACTTCGATCCACATCGGAAGAGCCCCGTCGTTCCCACAGTCGGACGAAGGCGGTTGCCTAAACGCTTCATCCCCTATATTGCTCCGCCCTTACGGGGCCACGTGGCGGAGTGGTTACGCAACGGTCTGCAAAACCGTGTACACCAGTTCAATTCTGGTCGTGGCCTCCATCATAAAGCTCTGGATTACTTGCTAAATCCCTTCATCGGCGGTTCGGCGCATCGCCCTGCTGGCGGATTGCCAGCCTTCATCTGTCGGCTTTTGAGCGGCCGCATTCTACCTTCCGCCAGTTCCAAACAGGGCCGGCTATCACAGCCGCCGGTATTGTCGGGTGGGTTCTTCCGCGCCATCTTCGTAACGCCGAGCGCGAGCCCGCCAGCGCGAGGGCGCTACAAGGTGCAGTGAGGGCTGACACCGGATTTGTCCGGGCCCCGCGCAAACCTGCGGCTTAGGCCCGCTGGCATAGACTTCGCATCGGTCAGCTGAAATGTCCGATCAATCGAGCGCTGGAGAAGCTGTGGGCGAGATCGTCCGATTTGTTCCGAAATCCGAGCTGGAGCGGGCTCGCCTCATTCGTGAGGCGCGTGCGATCTATGACAGCATCTTTCCGCCGGCGGCACCCGACCGGGCGCCGCAGGACGGCGAGGAACGCGTCAAGAGTTGATCGTGGTCGCCCGGCCCGGGCTCGATAATGCCAAACCGCGCGCGAGGGGCCGCATCCGGTCAGGCGAAAGCGCCCTCAGCAGGCCGCGCCGTCGGGAAAGGGCAGGAGGGGCCAAGCGCCCTCGTTGTCATTGGCGGCCTTCGGAGTTGTCCTGGACGTCGCGTCGAAACTCCACGAGCGGGGCACGAATTCCTCCTCCGGCGCGGGAGCCAGATCTTCAAGGACCATGACGTCCCGGACGGCATCCAGCAGCAAGTTGAATTCGGCTTCGCTCATCACACCCTCCGGAACGCGGATGAGGCAATGTCGCAAAGCCGGCTTGTCTTCGGATTGACCCGATCGCTCGCATTTTAACGATCCGGCGATCGGGACCCGATTGGTTAGCGATTCCTGAAAAAGTCCCGCGCGAATCCTACGTGCCGCCACGGCCTCGTTGGTGTGAAAGAGATCACATCCCCACTGGCTTATTTCTCCGAGCTCTTCGCACCAAAGTCGCCCGCCGCAGGCCAGGCGGGCAGGGCAGAACGGAGCAGCGACGGGCCTGCACCCCTGACGTTTACCGCCTCTGCGCCGGCGAAATCCCCAACGTCCGCGCCTTCACGGCCTGCTTGCGCCGCAACCGGTCCAGCCTCAGCGAAGCCTGCCGCGGTGTTCGACCAGGCCGGCGGCTGAGTTGTGCGGCCTGTGGGTTTGTGCGCAGCAAGTACCTCGCACGGCCTGACGAATCCGGCATAGTGAGCCTGTGGATATGCTGCGGACAGGCTGTGGAGGGCCGGTGGATTTGCTGCGAATGCCGACCGTAGATGCTTCTGTTCGACGCCGCATCTCCATCGGTAAATGTCACATCTCTGTCAAATCACCTCACCAAATGATTCTCTGATCGGATAGTTTGCTGCGTCAGCCGGGATCATTTGGTTCTCCCGAATTCGAAAATCCCGCCCCGCACCGCTTCGTGGCCTGCGAACAGTTTTTGTGCAGCCGTCTGCCCAAACGCCGGGCGCACTCCATCCAATTTTTTGTACGTCCGCGGACAAGCTTTTCGCGGCGCACTCCCGCACGCTTCCGCCCCGATCACTGGACCATGGCAGGCGCCATGACATTTCAGAGGAGCTGGCGATCGGTTGGGCCCCAGGCGCGGCGGGGATTGGCGCGCGCATCATTGCCAGGGCTCAAGCTCATGCTCGGCGCCGCCATTGCTCTCGGACTCGTCGTCGCCGCACCGCTGAGCGCGCAGGCCGCAGCGCCCGCCGCCTGCGCCGCGCTTCAGGAAAAGTATCCGGACTGGAAGGGCAAGACGCTCGTCAACGCCATCAACCCGCACACGCCGGGCTATGAGACGATCGATCCCAAGGATCCCAGCAAGTATATCGGCTTCGACATCGATCTCGGCGAAGCCATCGGCGAATGTCTCGGCTTCAAGCTGACCTACAAGGCGGTGACGTTCGCGGCGCTCCTGACCACGCTCGCCGCGGGACAGGCCGACATCGTGATCTCCGATATCTACGCCACCAAGGAGCGCGCCAAGGCCGCCGACTTCATCACCTACTCGAAGGTGTTCGATGGTGTCCTGGTCGCCAAGGGCAATCCGAAGGGCATCAACGGCATCAACATGTCGCTGTGCGGCGCCGCTGCTGCCGAAAACACCGGCTATGTCGAGGTGCCCCTGATCCAGGCGTTGATCCCGGAGTGCAAGAAGGCCGGCAAGCCCGAACCGACCATCCAGCTCTACGACAACAACGCCAACTGCATTCAGGCGATCCTCGCCGGCCGTGCCGACACCTACATCAACGACGTCAACACCGTCGACAGCGCCGTAAAAGCCTATCCGGACAAGCTGGAGAAGGCGATCGCGGTGACGATCCCATATTCCGTCGGCATCGCCGTGCCCAAGAACAAGCCGAAATTCCGCGACGCCGTGCTCGCCGCGCTGATCGAGGTGCAGAAGGCCGGCACGCACATGGAGCTTCTGAAGAAGCTCGGGCTCGATGTGAACAACTTCATGGAGCCGGAAATTCTCACGGCCGACTGATGTCGCTGTTCCTCCACTACCTGAGCATGCCGTATCTGCTCGCGGGCATCGAGCTCACCCTCGAGGTGACTGCCCTCGGGCTCGGCGGCGGATTGATCCTCGGATTGATCCTCGCCGGCATGCAGCTCTCCCGCTTCTGGCCCCTGGCGGCGATCGCCAGGGCCTATACCGTGATCTTCCGCGGCACGCCGCTGATCCTTCAGATGGTGTTCGCCTACGACGCGCTGCCGCATATCGGCATCAAGCTGCCGGCGGTGCTGGCCGCCGGCCTCGCGCTCGCCTGCAACGAGGCGCCGTTCATCGCGGAGATGCTGCGCGCCGGCGTGCTCGGCGTCGACCGCGGGCAGCTGACGGCCGGCCAGGCGCTGGGCATGACGCCGTCGGTGCTGATGCGCAGGATCATCGCGCCGCAGGCCATCCGCACCATGATCCCGGCCTTCGGCAACGAGGCGGTGAGCGCGCTGAAGAATTCCTCGCTCGCCTCCGTCGTCGCGGTGCAGGAGCTGACCTTGCGCTCGACGCAGCTGGCGTCCTCGACCTTCGATTTCTTCTCGATCTTCTTCGCCTCGGGTCTGCTCTATCTCGTGCTGACCGCGACCATCAGCGTCATCCAGCTCTTCGTCGAATGGTGGCTCGATCTCGACCGCACCACGCGCCGCGAGCGCAAGCTCGCCGATTATCTGCCCTGGCGCCGCGTCGATCTGGTCTCCAAGGTCGAACTCGCAGATGCGACCGTCGCCGATCCCGAGCCCGCGCCAGCAGAGCTCGCGGCCACCCCGCCGCTGGCCCTGACGCGCGAGGAGCGCGCCCGCCGCGCCGCGACGATCGCGCGCAACAATATCGCGGTCGAAGTGAAGGACCTCACCAAGAGCTACGGCCCGCAGAAGGTGCTCGCCGGCCTCGACCTCACGGTGCGCGTCGGCGAAGTGGTCGCGCTGCTCGGCCCCAGCGGCTCCGGCAAGAGCACGCTGCTTCGCTGCATCAACCACCTCGAGAACTGGGACGCCGGCACCGTGCGCGTCGGCGGCCGACGCCTCGGCTTCAGCGAAAATGGCAAGCCGCTGTCGCCGCGGTCGATCGCCAATGAGCGCGCCAGCGTCGGCGTCGGCATGGTGTTCCAGCAGTTCAATCTGTTTGCGCATCTGTCGGCGAAGGAGAACATCGCCGGTCCCCTGCGCTGGGTTCACGGCATGACCCGCATCGACGCCGACCGCCGCGCCGCCGAGCTGCTCGACCGCGTCGGGCTCTCGCATCGCGCCCACGCGCTGCCGCGGCATCTGTCCGGCGGCCAGCAGCAGCGCGTCGCCATCGCCCGCGCGCTGGCGCCGAACCCGAGCGTGCTGCTGCTGGACGAGCCGACCTCGGCGCTCGATCCGGAGCTGGTCAACGAGGTGCTGGAGGTGATCCGCCGCCTCGCCATCGACGACGGCCTCACCATGATCATCTCGACGCACCAGATCCGCTTCGCCGACGAGGTCGCCGACCGCGTCGCCTTCCTGAGCGGCGGCGCGATCATCGAGGAGGGGCCGGCGCACGAGGTGCTCTCCAATCCCCGCAATCCGCTGACGGCGCGATTCCTCAGCGTGATGGAAGCCGACAAGACTCCGGAGGCGGTGCGATGAGCGGCGCATCCGCAAGGTTCAAGACTCCCGAAGAGGCCACCTCATGAAGCATGTCACGCTGCCGGTTTCGCCGAAAAACGTCCACTGGGGCTATTTCTCCAAGACAGTCGCGCCGGCCCTGACGCTGCGATCAGGCGATCGTGCCACCATCGAGACACTGACCCATCATGCCAATGACGATTACGAGCGCATGATCCAGGGCGATCCCGGCGTCGAGAGCGTGTTCCAGTGGACGCGCGAGCACAAGGCTGTCGCGCGCCGCGGCTCCGGCCCGACGGATGGTCCGTTCATCCGCGGCGCAGGCGAGGGGATCGGCGTGCATTTGCTCACCGGACCGGTCGCAATCGAAGGCGCCGAGCCCGGCGATATCCTAGAAGTGCGCATCCTCGACGTCCGGCCACGGCCGAGCTGCAGCGCCTGCCATGCCGGCCGCTGCTTCGGCTCCAACGTCGCAGCCAATTGGGGCTTTCACTATCACGACCTGATCGAGGAGCCGAAGCCGCGCGAGGTCGTCACCATCTTCGAGCTGGACACCTCCGGCGAGCCCTACGCGAAGGCGGTCTACAACTATGTCTGGACGCCGCAGACTGACCCTGACGGCATCGTGCATCCGACCATCGACTATCCCGGCGTCCGGGTCGATCACGCCACCATCAGGAAGCGCGAGAACATCCTCTCCAGCGTGAAGGTGCCGGCGCGACTGCATTTCGGCACGATGGGCCTCGCGCCGTCGGAAGCCGATTTCGTCAGCTCGATCCCGCCGAGCTACACCGGCGGCAACATCGACGACTGGCGCATCGGCAAGGGCGCGCGGATGTTCTATCCGGTTGCCGTCCCCGGCGCCTATTTCTCGGTCGGCGATCCCCATGCCGCGCAGGGCGACAGCGAGCTCGGCGGCACCGCGATCGAGACCTCGCTGACCGGCGACTTCGAATTCATCCTGCACAAGAAGGCCGATCTTGCCGGCACCAGCCTCGAAGGCCTCGACCACCCGATGCTGGAGACCGACCACGCCTGGTCGTTCTACGGTTTCACCTATCCGAACTATCTCGCCACGCTCGGCGCCGATGCACAAACCGAGATTGCCAATCACTCGAGTCTCGACCGTGCGATGCGCGATGCGTTCAGAAAGCTCCGCCGCTTCCTGATGACCGTGCATCGTCTCAGCGAGGATGAGGCGATCTCGCTGATGTCGGTGGGGGCCGATTTCGGCGTCACCCAGGTCGTCGACGCCAATTGGGGCGTCCACGGCACGATCCGCAAGAACATCTTCCGGTGCGACTGAACCTCTCCACGTCGTCCTGCTCTAACGCTTTGAAGAGCAGCCCGTTTTTCAGGATGGGATGGTGACCGACGAACCTCGTCTCCGGCCCATTGCGGCAACGGATGACCGCGTGCGTCTGGCACGGAGGTTGCTTCGATCGACTGCAATCTGGGTCGATCCGATGAGCTTCCGCCCGTTCACGAGCGAGTCCTACGCGCAAGACGACCGCCCAGAAGCCTGGCGGGACGTGCTGGCCGCGGTCGGCCTGCAGCCGGCGGGTGGCCACAGTGTATTGGACGGACACGCGACCGCGTCGCACCGGCACGCCGCAGGCGTCGCGCTGACGCGCATGGCTGCGGGTGCGCAGAGCGTCGTTCCGCTCTCACGAGCTAGCGAAGACCTTCCCATCGCGCTGATGCCGGTCGAGGATGGCATGGTGCTGAAGAGCGCCGGCAGTCATCGTATCGTTCCCGTCGGTCATCTCGTGCTGTTGCCGCGCAGCGGCGATTGGAGCATCGTGTTCCAGCGCGACATGCGCGCCATCGTGCTGTCGGTGACATCGGAGGCGCTGCACGGGCGCCTCTCGGGAAAGCCGCGGCTCGGCGGGCCCCGCGTCGTTCCGCCCAGCGGCTTTGCCGACGTCTTCTCCCGTCTGCTCGATGCCACTGCACGGACCCTCCACACCCTGAGCGATCCCGAATGGAATTCGGTCGCGCAGTCCTTCGTCGATCTGCTGCTGACGCTGGTGCATCAGCTGGCGTCGTCGGCCTCCGATGCTGGATCGAGCGCGACGCAGGCCGCGCTGCTGCACCGGATCTGCCAGACCATCGAGCGTCGCCTCGACGACCCCGATCTGGTGCCGGCGCGCGTCGCGCAGGCCGAGGGAATTTCCGAACGTTACCTGCAAAAGATGTTCGAGACGGTCGGGGATAATTTCACCCACTACGTTCGCGAGCGTCGCCTCCAGCGCGCCTGGGCCGACCTATCCAACCCCACCGAGGCGCATCGCTCGATCTCGGAGATCGCCTACGCCTACGGTTTTGGCGACTCCGCGCATTTCAGCCGCGCCTTCCGGCATCGCTTCGGCCTGCCGCCGCGCGAGTTTCGCCAGCAGGAGGCGGAGCGCGCGACGGCACAGCACGGCGTCGCCGGCCAGCGCGGCTGGCCGCAGGAGGCCCTGGCGCAGCTTCGCGTCCATCAGAGCGTGGAGACGCGTAGCAGCGTCGCCTGCGCCGGCGCCGAGGCGCGCACGACCGCCGAACGCCGTCACCACCATCTCCCGGTCGAGGCCAGCCGCGTCCATTGGGGTTATTTCAGCCGCTCGCTGCCGCCGCAGATCGAGATCGCCTCGGGCGACACCATCACCATCGAGACGCTGACGCAGCACGCCTCCGACGATCCCGAGTTGATGATCGCCGGCGATGCCGCCGCCGAAAGCGTGTTCGGCTGGACACGGGACAGGAAGAACGTTGACCGCCGCGGCGCAGGGCCCATGGATGCCAGCGTATTCGGCCGCGGTGCCGGCGAGGGCTTTGGCGTGCACATCTGCACCGGACCCGTCGCTGTGAAGGACGCCCAGCCCGGCGACGTGCTGGAGGTGCGCATCCTCGACATCGTGCCACGGACGAGCCGCAATCCGAACCATGCGGGCCGCGTGTTCGGCTCCTGAGCTATGCGGGAAACTGGGTGATGACGGAATGAGATAGGCGGCGTATCGAGGCGGGTGTCGAGCCTGCCAGAACCTCAAGGAGAGCGATACGCCATGAACGAGCATAGCAACATTGTCCCACTGCGTCAGCCCGATGAGATCGACGATCCACTGACGAATATTTTGCGATCTGGAGCTCGGCAGCTGCTTGCGCAGGCTGTCGAGATGGAAGCCGAGGCGTTTCTCGCCGCGATGAAGGGCTTGAAGCTTCCCGATGGCCGCGACCGCCTCGTGCGACACGGCCATGGTCCAGTGCGGACGATCCAGACGGGGATCGGCGCCGTCGAAGTCGCCCGGGTAAAGATTCGCGATCGCGCGGTGACCAGCGATGGCGAGCGGATCCGCTTCACCTCGGCGATCCTGCCGTTGTGGGCACGGCGCACGAAGAGCTTGGATGCACTTTTGCCGGTTCTGTACCTGCGAGGCATCTCGACGGGCGACTTCCAGGAGGCGCTGGCGGCGCTCTTGGGCAAGGATGCGCCGAATCTTTCTCCGGCGGTGGTTTCCAGACTGACGACGGAGTGGCAGCTCGAGTACGAGCGTTGGCAGAAGCGCGATCTGTCGGCGCGCCGGTACGTATACGTGTGGGCGGACGGCGTCTTCCTGCAGGCTCGCATGGAAGACCACAGCGAATGCATGCTGGTGCTGATCGGCGCGACGCCGGAAGGCAAGAAGGAACTCATCGGCTTCCAGGTCGGCGTGCGCGAGAGCACGCAGAGCTGGCACGAACTGCTCGTCGAGGCGAAAACCCGAGGGCTGAAGATCGCCCCGGAAATCGCCGTCGGTGACGGCGCGCTCGGCTTCTGGAAGGCGCTCGACGAGGTCTTTCCCGCCACGCGACATCAGCGGTGCTGGGTGCACAAAACCGCGAATATCTTGAACAAAGTCGCAGTGTCGGTACAGGCCAGCATGAAGAAGGATCTGCGCGAGGTCTATTTGGCGTCCAACCGAGCTTCGGCCGAAGTGGCGATCGATGTCTTTGCCGAGAAATACGGAGCGAAGTACGACAAGGCGGTCGAGTGCCTGACGAAAGATCGCGACGCAATGCTTGCGTTCTACGAATTCCCCGCCGAGCATTGGGACCACTTGCGGACGACGAATCCCATCGAAAGCGTGTTCGCGACGGTCCGGCACAGAACGGTGCGCACGAAAGGTTCGTTATCGTCAACGACTGCCAAGTTGATGGTGTTCAAGCTGCTCTGCGCCGCATCAAAGACCTGGCGGCGGCTGAAAGGCACAAATCAGTTGCCGAAGGTCAGCGCAGGTGTCAGATTCGAAAACGGCATCGAGGTCATCCAAGTGCCGGAAAACCACGCCGCCTGATCGCCTCGTCACCCAAAATCCCGCATAGCTCTCGGCTCCTCCGTCGCGGCGTGGTGGGGCTATCACTACAACGAGTTTCTCGGTGGTCCCAAGCCGCGCGAAGCGGTTACCATCTACGAGATTTTCGACGACGCCGAGGTGCCGCACGCCCGTGCGCTCTATTCCTACCGCTGGGAGCCGCAGACCGATCCGTTTGGCGTCGTGCACACCACCTACGATTACCCCGGCGTTCCCGTCGCACCCGCCACGAACAAGCGCCGCCATGGCGTACTCGACGGCATCAAGATCCCCCTGCGTCCGCATTTCGGCGTGATCGCTGTGGCGCCGCGCGAGGTCGATTTCGTCGATTCCGTGCCGCCATCCTATTTCGGCGGCAATCTCGACAATTGGCGGCTGGGGAAGGGGGCAGCCGTGTATCTTCCGGTCTCGGTTCCCGGTGCGCTGCTGTCGGTCGGCGATCCCCATGCCGCGCAGGGCGACGGCGAGCTCAGCGGCACCGCAATCGAGTGCTCGATGACCGGTACCTTCGAGGTGATCCTGCACAAGAAGGCCGATCTCGCCGGCCAGCCCTTCGCCGATCTCTCTTACCCCCTGATCGAGACCGAGACCGATTGGGTGCTGACCGGCTTCAGCCACCCGAACTATCTCGCGGAGTTCGGCGCCCAAGGGCAGAGCGAGGTCTACGCCAAGTCCTCGCTCGACCTCGCCATGAAGGACGCGTTCCGCAAGATGCGGCGCTTCCTGATGAACGTCAAAGGCCTCAGCGAGGACGAGGCGATCGCGCTGATGTCCGCCGCCGTCGATTTCGGCGTGACGCAGGTGGTCGACGGCAATTGGGGCGTGCACGCCATCCTCAGCAAGCGCCTGTTTCAGGACGCATCTTAACAAGGACACTCAAGTGAAATTCCACATGATCAGCGGCGGACCGAAGCCGGTCGCGCCTTTCAGCCATGCGGTGGAAACCGATGGCTTCGTCTTCGTCACGGGCCAGATGCCGGACACGCCGCAGGCGCCGGGCGTGCTGCCCGAGGGCATCGTCGCGCAGACCCGCGCCGTGATGGAGAACCTGAAAGTGGTGCTCGCCGGCCTCGATCTCGGCCTCCAGCATGTCGTGATGACGCGCGTGTATCTGACCCGGTTCAAGGAGGACTATGCCGCAATGAACGAGACCTACCGCACGTTCTTCGCGCCGGATCGCCTGCCGGCCCGCACCTGCGTCGGCGTGACCGGGCTTGCCTACGACGCGCTGATCGAGATCGATCTGGTGTGCCGGCGGCCGTGATCGTCCGCAGCCCGGGTTGCGCCAACGGGACTACAAGATCTTGCGGTGCCTGTCGGGCAAGACACCCAGCCGGCAGGTCAATCCGCGCCCGCGAAAATATTCCGCTTTACCGAAATTCGGCTTTGGCGTATCGGTCTGTCACCTCATCCCGGTCAGAGGGGCGTATCGCGATCGTCACGACACGTGGGGTGAGCTGCGGTGGACGCAGGCAGCATCGGCGCGAGAGGCTTTCGCAGGGCGGGCGACCGTGAGCGGCAGGTCTTCGCGCACACGACCGGTGCGGCCTGCGTACGGCAAAACCGTGTCGTCCTGGCGCCCGGGGTCTGTGCGCCAAGTCTTGCGGTGATGTGGCGGCCCGACCGGGCGCGCGCATCAGTCATCCGCAAGGCGACGGGGGCAATAGTGCATCGCTCCCCGGGGAGAGCTCGGCATAAGCCGTCAAACCACTGCGCAGGGAAGGCCGGATGTTGGGCTTCACCTGTATGCCGCTGTGCAGCTTCTCGTAGCGCAACCTTCGCACAGTGGACCGTGGGTGCCCGGCCGGCACCCGGTCTTCTCTGCGCCCTCTGACTGACGAGGGTGTCAAGATGCAGCAAAGCTCGGGCGAGACAAGCCGCGAGGAAGCGCACGTGTGTCTGCAATAGAGATCTGCGTCGCTGGAGAGAGGCGTTGCTTCGAACTCCGTCGTTGCGAGCGTAACGCAAGCAATCCAGAACCCATCCTCGGAAGGTCCCTGAAGGAGGGCCGTTCCAGACCTTCCCCCAGGCGCGTTGCGGATGATGACGAATTCGTCCTTTGCAAGCGCAAGCGGCTTTGTTATACGCAGCCGCGCGCGAACGAACGGTTCGCCTTTTCCTCGGTAGCTCAGCGGTAGAGCATCCGACTGTTAATCGGATGGTCGCTGGTTCGAATCCAGCCCGGGGAGCCAAATTTTGCTGTCAACTCAGTAGTTTATGCCCGCATCCTCATGCGGCGCGCGATCTTCTTCGCCTGACGTTGGAGCACGGCTTCCGCAATCCAGCGTGGAATCACGCTTGAGCAGATGTGTGTGCGGGCGCGGTTGCGCCATGCGGACGGCGCCAAATCGACTCAATTCAAATCGAGCATCGACCGCCGGACATTCACGGAGCTGATCCCATGCCAGACATCCAGGCCGACCGTTCTCTCATGGCCCCCTCGATTCTGCCGGCCGACGTTCCCGAACTCAGCGACGACGAATGCATCGCCCGTCTTGCGCGCGCGGTCGAGACGCCGGATTCGGCACGGCTGGACGAGGTCGCGGCTCTGATCGGCCGCCTCGCGGTGGCGATCGAGTAGGACTGGTCGACCCTCCGATTGGGCAGTTGCGGAAGCCTTGGTCTCTCGGGGCCAACGGCCATGTTGCGTTTTGACCGAGCATGCTCCAAAGATGCCGCGAATTTCTTCCGCGGCATCGTCCGCATTGCAGGGTCCGCAAATGTCCGGTTTCTCGACCGCGCGCCAGAAAATGGTCGATGGCCAGGTGCGCACCAATGACGTCACCGATCGTCGTGTTCTCGATGCCATGCTCACGGTTCCGCGCGAGGCCTTAGTGCCCGCCGCCCGGCAGGCGCTGGCCTATCTCGATCTCGACCTCGACGTGAGCGAAGGCGGCGCCAAGCGGTTCCTGATCAAGCCGGCGCTCACCGGCAAGCTGCTTCAGGCCGCCGAAATCGGCGAGGACGACTGCGTTCTTGTCGTCGGCTGCGCCACGGGGTACCTCGCGGCGCTGACCGCCAAGCTTGCGCGGCAGGTCGTCGCGACCGAGTGCGATTCGGCCTTGGCCACGAAAGCCAAGGATGCCTTCACCGCCCTAGGGCTTGCCAATGTTACCTGCCGGGCGGCGGCGTGCCCCGAAGGGGAGCCTTCTGCCGCTCCCTATGACGTCATCGTCCTCAACGGAGCGGCCGAGGTGATGCCGGAAGCCCTGCTCGGGCAGCTGAAGGAGGGGGGGCGCCTGGTGGGGGTGTCGGCCGAATCCAGGCCGCCGCGCGCCATGATCGTGACCCGTACCCACGGTGAATTCGGCCATCGGGCCCTGTTCGATGCCGCAGCCCCGGTCCTTCCCGGGCTGGAACGGGCCGCCGCCTTCGTGTTCTGACGGGCCAAAGCCCGCCAAAATCCCGTTCCGAATCAGAAGTGTGGCAGGGATGCTGCACGTGAAGAGTTTCCGCTCAGAACCACCTTCAGGTAGTTCCGTCGCGCTTGCCCCCGTCCTATGTTGCGGCGGGGCGATGACTCCTCGTAGACGGTAAACCCAGCTCGTGGGCACGGGGTGGGCGTTAGATGAACGGAATTCAAGGGATGCATGGGGTGAAGCTCTTCACCGGAGCTGCGGTTTCGGTCCTGCTGCTGGCGCTTGCCGGGCCGACGCCTGCCTTGGCGGAGACCATGGAAGGCGCGCTTGTGCGTGCCTATCAGGACAATCCGCAACTCAACGCGCAGCGTGCCCAGGTGCGTGTGACCGACGAAAACGTGCCTCAGGCACTGTCCGGATATCGCCCGAGAGTTTCGCTGACTGCGAGCGCCGGCTATCAATATCAGGACACGCTGACCGCGCCGGGCAACGCACCAATCAACGGGACCACCGTCCCCCGCAGCGCCGCCCTTACCATTCAGCAGTCTCTGTACAACGGCAACCAAACCGCCAACCGGGTTCGGGGCGCAGAGCATCAGGTCTCCGGCGCACGCGAGGGGCTGCGCAATCTCGAGCAAAGTGTTCTGTTCTTGGCGGCGCAGACGTACATGGATTATCTGCGCGATTCGGCGACGGTCGAGGTCAACAAGAGCAACGTCCGCGTCCTCGAGCAGACGCTGAAACAGACCCGCGACCGCTTCAACGTCGGCGAAGTCACCCGCACTGACGTGGCGCAATCGGAAGCGCAGTTGGCTGCAGGGCGAACGCTGGAGCAGCAGTCCGAGGCCACGCTGACGGCGACGCGCGCGACCTATCGCCGTGTGATCGGCAACGACCCTGTCAACCTTGCGCCCGGCTCGCCGGTGGATCGTTTGCTGCCGCCGTCGCTGGCAAAAGCGGTCGAGCTCGCGCTTACTGAGAACCCGACAGTCACGGCAGCGATGTTCGGCATCGATGTCGCTTATATGAGCGTGAAGATCAATGAAGGCGCGCTGCTGCCGACGGTCACATTGCAAGCGACCGCCCAGCAGGCAAACGAACAGTCCTTGATTCAAAACAGGGCGTTCACCGCCTCCGCTGTCGCGCAAGCTTCGTGGCAGCTCTATGCGGGCGGCTCCGAATATTCCCTGATCCGGCAGTCCAAGGAATCGCTGGCCCAGCAGCGTCTCACGCTTGATCAGACTCGTGACCAGGCTCGCGCTGACACCGCATCTGCCTGGGGCCTGCTCCAGGCATCCAAAGCGCAGGTGACGTCGGCACAAGCCCAGGTGACAGCATCCGAGATCGCGCTGAACGGTGTGCGCGAGGAGGCAAAGGCCGGGCAGCGCACCACGCTCGACGTTCTCAATGCGCAGCAGGCGCTGGTCAACGCCCGCATCAATCTCGTGAACGCGCAGCATGATCGCGTTGTGAATTCCTACAGGGTCCTCAGTACCATCGGCCGTCTGTCGCCGCAGGTGCTTGGTCTGCGGACCACAACCTACGACCCCAGCGTTCACTATCATCAGGTCCGCGACAGCTGGGCCGGCGTGCGTACGCCCGACGGGCGCTGATCCTCCTAAGCGCGATGCGATCAGGATGAATCGCCATCGCGCTTCAGGTTTTTGTTCAAGCCCGATCTTTTCGGAATACCTCTCCGGATCATGCCTTAGTGATTCGGTCGACCTCGCCGACAGCCGAGGTCGACCGGTGCTTTGCTTGCAATCGTCAAAATCCCTGACATAGCCTTGCCAGAATGATGCGGGTCGATTCGGCCCCGCGTTGATGTCGTGTGCGTAATGCTTGAGTGCCGGGGGCAGGGGCGCACTGCTGCACGTTGAGCCGTGATCTGGGGACAAGTCGGGCTGCCGCGACGAAAATGAGGGGCCCCCCGTCCGGAACCGGCCAATCCTGTCGTGCTTGGTGGTAAAATGACGCATGCGAGGGCGTTGATGATGTGGAGTCGGAGATGACGCAGCCTGCAAAGGTCACAGAACCCTCGATGGAGGAGATTCTGGCCTCGATCCGGCGCATCATTGCCGACGATGAGGCAAAGCCCCCGCCGGCTGAGGCCACCAAGCCCGAGAAGGCCGCAGCGCCCGCGTCGCCGCCGAAGCCGCAGGGAATGAACGACATTCCGCCATCCAAGGTCGCGCCCGCAAAACCTGCTGCCGAGAAGCCGGCCCCGCCAGTTGCGAAGCCGGCTCCGCCGCCGCCACCCGCGCCCGCGGCGGACGCCACCAACAACCAGGACGATATCGACGCGCTGCTGGCGGGGCTCGACGCGGCCACGCCCGCGCCCGAGATCCGCGCTCCCGAGCCGGAGCCGGAGCCGGAACCAGAGCCCGACGTGCTCGAATTGACGGACGAGATGGCGGTCGATCCGACACCGCCTCCGCCGCCGCCCAGCTTCCGCAAGGTCGAGCCGCGCGACGATCTCGAATTCGCCGAATCGCCCCCGCCGCGGCCTACGCCGCCGCCGTCCTACGCGCCGGTGGACTTTGACGCCCCGCCGCTGCCGCCGCAGCAGCCGATCCTCGCGCAATCGACGGTCTCCGCGGTCGAATCCGCCTTCAATTCACTGGCCCATACGGTGCTCAGCAGCAATGCACGGACGCTGGAGGATTTGGTCAAGGAGATGCTGCGGCCGATGCTGAAGTCCTGGCTCGACGACAACCTTCCGGGTCTCGTTGAACGTATCGTGAAGGCCGAAATCGAGCGAGTCTCGCGCGGCGGCCGCTGAGAAGGGCCGTGCGGCCCCGATATAGCCCCGCTCGTACGCCATATTGGGCTCGTCGACCGGGCCGGAAAGCCCGTGCGCTGACCTTTTCGTTGACTTGGCCCCCTCGCGCGGCTTTCTAGCAGCCCCATGATCGAGAAAAATTACCAGCCCGCCGATATTGAAACTCGCATGTCCGTGGTGTGGGAGGACAGCCTTGCGTTCAAGGCTGGCCGGCCCGACCGTCGTGATGCCGTGCCCTTCACCATCGTGATCCCGCCGCCGAACGTGACGGGCTCGCTGCACATGGGCCACGCCCTCAACAACACGCTGCAGGACATCCTTTGCCGGTTCGAGCGCATGCGCGGCCGCGACGTGCTGTGGCAGCCCGGTACCGACCATGCCGGCATCGCCACCCAGATGGTGGTCGAGCGGCAGCTGCTGGAGCGTCAGCAGCCCGGCCGCCGCGAGATGGGGCGCGAGAAGTTTCTCGAGCGGGTCTGGCAATGGAAGGCCGAGAGCGGCGACACCATCATCAACCAGCTCAAGCGGCTCGGCGCCTCCTGCGACTGGTCGCGCGAGCGCTTCACCATGGACGAGGGCCTGTCGAAGGCCGTCGTCAAGGTGTTCGTCGAGCTGCACCGCGAGGGGCTGATCTACAAGGACAAGCGGCTGGTGAACTGGGACACCAAGCTGCTCACCGCGATCTCCGATCTCGAAGTGCAGCAGACCGAAGTCAAGGGCCACCTTTGGTATCTGCGCTATCCGATCGAGGGCAAGAATTTCAGCCCCGAGGATCCCTCGAGCTTCATCGTGGTTGCCACCACGCGCCCCGAGACCATGCTCGGCGATACCGGCGTTGCCGTCCATCCGGAGGACGAGCGCTATCAGAAGCTGATCGGCAAGAACGTCATCCTGCCGCTGGTCGGCCGCAAGATTGCGATCGTTGCCGACGAGTACTCCGATCCGGACAAGGGCTCGGGCGCGGTGAAGGTAACGCCGGCGCACGACTTCAACGATTTCGAAGTCGGCAATCGCCACGGCCTGCGCCGAATCAGCGTGCTCGACAGGGAAGGGTGTCTCGACCTCCTCGACAACGAGGACTATCTGCGTGACCTGCCCGAAGGCGCCACGCAATTCGCCGAGGAGTTCCACAAGGTCGACCGCTTCGCGGCACGCAAGCGCATCGTCGAGCGGCTCGAATCGTTCGGCTTCGTCGAGCGGATCGAGCCGCACACCCACATGGTGCCGCACGGCGACCGCTCGAACAGCGTGATCGAGCCCTACCTGACCGACCAGTGGTATGTCGACGCCAAGACGCTGGCGAGGCCCGCGATCGCCGCGGTGCGCTCCGGCGAAACCACTTTCGTGCCGAAGAACTGGGAAAAGACCTATTTCGACTGGATGGAGAACATCCAGCCTTGGTGCATCTCGCGTCAGCTCTGGTGGGGTCACCAGATCCCGGCCTGGTACGGACCTGATGGCAAGGTGTTCGTGGCCGAGACCGAGGAGGAGGCCGTCAGCCACGCGCTCGGCTACTACGTCGAGCAGGAAGTCATCACGCCGGAGCAGGGGCGCGAGATGGCGCTCGACCGCAACAAGCGCGAAGGCTTCATCACCCGCGACGAGGACGTGCTCGACACCTGGTTCTCCTCGGCGCTGTGGCCGTTCTCGACGCTCGGCTGGCCGGATGACACGCCCGAGGTGCAGCGTTACTACCCGACCAATGCGCTGGTGACCGGCTTCGACATCATCTTCTTCTGGGTCGCCCGCATGATGATGATGGGCCTGCACTTCATGAAGGAGGTGCCGTTCTCGACCATCTACATCCACGCCCTCGTCCGCGACGAGAAGGGCGCCAAGATGTCGAAGTCGAAGGGCAACGTCATCGACCCCCTGAACCTGATCGACGAATACGGCGCCGACGCGCTGCGCTTCACGCTGGCGGCGATGGCGGCGCAGGGTCGCGACATCAAGCTCGCCACCAGCCGCGTCGAGGGCTATCGCAATTTCGCGACGAAGCTCTGGAACGCGTGTCGCTTCGCCGAGATGAACCACTGCGCTGTTCCTGAAGGCTTCGAGCCGGCGAACGCGAAGGAGACACTGAACCGCTGGATCGCGCATGAGACCGCGCACACCACGCGCGAGGTGACCGAGGCGATCGAAGCCTATCGCTTCAATGACGCTGCGGGCAGCATCTATCGCTTCGTCTGGAACGTCTATTGCGACTGGTATGTCGAACTTGCAAAGCCCGTGCTGCTCGGTCCGGACAGTCCCGCCAAGGACGAGACCCGCGCCATGGTCGCCTGGGCGCGCGATGAGATCCTGAAGCTGCTGCACCCCTTCATGCCCTTCATCACCGAGGAGCTGTGGGAGGTGACAGCCAAGCGCGAGGGCCTGCTGGCATTGGCGCCGTGGCCGCTGAAGCAGGTCGAACCGACGCCGGAGCAGCTCGCGATGCTCGCGGCGACGACGGGGCCGACTGATGCGCTCGTTTCGCCGGCCTGGGTGCTGCCGATCTTCGACCATGCCGACTTCACCGATCCCGCGGCCGAGGCCGAGATTGGCTGGGTGATCGACCTCGTCACGCAGATCCGCTCCGTGCGCGCCGAGATGAACATCCCGCCGGCGACGCTGACGGCGCTGGTGCTCGCCGGCGCCTCGGCCGAGACCCGGGAACGCGTGCCGCGCTGGACCGATGTCATCAAGCGCATGGCCCGGCTGTCCGACATCGCCTTCGCCGATCGCGCGCCTGATGGGGCGGTCCAGTTGCTGGTGCGTGGCGAGGTGGCTGCGTTGCCGCTGAAGGGCGTGATCGACGTTGCTGCCGAGCGCACGCGGCTCGACAAGGAGATCGGCAAGGCCGACGCCGACATCAAGCGCGCCGAGTCCAAGCTGGCGAACGAAAAGTTCGTCGCCAACGCGGCCGAGGAGGTCGTCGAGGAGGAGCGCGAAAAGCGCGAGGCCGCGCTGGCCCGCAAGGCCAAGCTGCTCGAGGCGCTGGAGCGGCTGAAGCAGGCGTCGTGATCCCATCGTCATTCCCGGAAGAGCTATGGCGGAATCTGGGTGATGACGGTGTGAGGAAGGCGGCGTATCGAGGCGGGTGACGAGCCTGCCAGAACCTCTCGAGGAGAGCGATACGCCATGACCGAGACTACCAATGTTCTTGCTTTCCGTCAGCCGTCCGCGGTTGATGATCCACTGACCGATATCGTTCGTGCCGGCGCGCGGGACCTGCTTGCCAGGGCGATCGAGATCGAGGTTGGCGCGTTTCTGGCCAGCACGGCCAATCTGACGCTGCCCGACGGTCGAGCGCGCCTGGTCCGACATGGGCACGGTCCGGTGCGCGAGATTGCGACCGGCATCGGTCCGGTGGAGGTCGCTCGTCCCAAGGTCCGCGACCGCGGAGCGAGCGGGCCAGGCGACCGCCTCCGCTTCAGTTCGGCAATCCTGCCGCTATGGGCGCGGCGGACGAAGAGCCTGGATGCCTTGATCCCGGTCCTCTATTTGCGCGGCATCTCGACCGGCGACTTCCAGGAGGCGCTCTCGGCGCTGCTCGGCAAGGATGCGCCGAACCTGTCGCCTTCGGTGATCGCCGGCCTGAAGGCCGATTGGCAGGTCGAGTACGAACGCTGGCAGAGACGCGATCTGTCGGCGCGTCGCTATGTCTACATCTGGGCCGATGGCGTGTACCTGCAGGCCCGCATGGAAGATCACAGCGAATGCATGCTGGTGCTGATTGGCACCACGCCGGAAGGCAAGAAGGAGCTGATCGGCTTCCAGGTCGGCGTGCGCGAGAGCGCGCAGAGCTGGCGCGAACTCCTGATCGACCTGCGGCAACGCGGGTTACGGATTGCCCCGCAACTCGCCATCGGCGACGGCGCCCTCGGCTTCTGGAAGGCACTGGACGAGGCCTTTCCCGGCACGCGGCACCAACGATGCTGGTGCCATAAAGTGAGCAACGTACTCGACAAGGTCGCCAAATCCGTGCAGGGCCCCATGAAGAACGACCTGCGGAACATCTATCTGGCCCCACACCGGGCCGAAGCTGAAACCGCGATCGACGTCTTCGTCGAGAAATACCACGTCAAATACGGACGTGCGGTGGAGTGCCTGATCAAGGATCGCCATGCGCTGCTCGCCTTCTTCGACTTCCCTGCTGAGCACTGGATCCACCTACGCAGCTCGAACCCGATCGAGAGCGTCTTCGCCACGGTGCGCCACCGAACGGTGCGGACCAAGGGATCGCTGTCGCAACAAACTGCGAAGCTGATGGTGTTCAAGCTCATCGACGCCGCATCGAAGACCTGGCGGCGATTGAAGAGCACGAACCAGTTGCCGAAAGTCATCGCCGGTGTAAAGTTCATCGACGGAATCGAAGTCATTCCGAACACTGAAAGCCACGCCGCCTGATCAGGCCGCGTCACCCAAAATCAGCCATAGCTCCATTCCGGGTCTGGTCCTTCGGACCATCCCGGAATGACGGTTATTTCGGAAACGGCTTGCTGAGGAACTTCGAGCCGCTGATGCCGTAGCGCCAGGGCAACTCGATAGCCTTGGTGATGCCGATCCGGATGCCCGTTGCGACCTCCACATCCTCCGTCCGCGCATGCAGTGCGATTGGCGGGCGGTCCAGCGGCAGCGCGTTGTGCGCGATGGTGATTCCGAGCGCTTCGGTCAGCTTGCCCGGGCCTGAGCACAGCGCATGCGCATCCTGGAGGTGCCGGCGCCGGCGCATCGCAGCCAAGCCGTGCGTCGGCTCCAGCGCGCGGATCAGCACGGCGCTGGCCGAGCCTTCCGCCTCGCACACGAAGTTCACGCACCAGTGGATGCCGTAGGAGCGATAGACATAGGCGAAGCCGGGCGGGCCGAACATCACTTGGTTCCGTGGCGTCGGCCCGCGATAGGAGTGCGCCGCCGGGTCGGTATGATGATAGGCCTCGACCTCGACGATAATCCCGCCGACACCGTTGACCAGCATGGTCGCGCCGATCAGGTCGGGGGCGACCTCGTGGACGCTGCGGCCGAAAAAGGTCCGCTTCAACTGCTTGCCGAGCCGCGGTATGGATGCCTTCGAGATTGGAGCCATTCGAGGTGAGAATCGCCTGAGAACAGAGCAGGATATTGCCCATATCTGCCATGTTCCCTGAAGCGGCGCGAGCCGGGTTGCGGCAGGCAGCCAGACCGATTAGGTAGGACCTGAATAGGCCGGACACCCCATGGTCGTTATTGTCGATACCATCTCGAACCCGCTGCGCCCGCGCCACCCCGAAAAGGTGAACCGGCCTGATTCCGTTTCGCCGCCCAAGCCGGACTGGATCCGCGTGCGCGCGCCGAATACCCGCGGCTATGCCGACACCCGCAACATCGTGCGGGCGAACGGCCTGCACACGGTATGCGAGGAGGCGGGCTGCCCGAATATCGGCGAGTGCTGGGACAAGAAGCACGCAACCTTCATGATCATGGGTGACACCTGCACCCGCGCCTGCGCCTTCTGCAACGTCAAGACCGGCCTGCCGAATGCGCTGGATGCGGCCGAACCGCAGAACGTCGCCGAGGCGGTCGCCAAGCTCGGCCTCGCCCATGTCGTCATCACCTCCGTCGACCGCGACGACCTCGCCGACGGCGGCGCGCAACATTTCGCAGAGACGATCGGCGCGATCCGGGCCGCGTGCCCCACGACCACGATCGAGATCCTGACGCCGGACTTCCTGCGCAAGGAGGGGGCCCTCGAGGTCGTGGTCGCGGCGAAGCCGGACGTGTTCAACCACAATCTCGAGACGGTGCCGTCGCGCTATCTCACGGTGCGGCCCGGCGCGCGCTACTTCCACTCGATCCGGCTGTTGCAACGGGTCAAGGAGCTCGATCCCACCATCTTCACCAAGTCCGGCATCATGGTGGGCCTCGGCGAGGAGCGCCACGAGGTGCTCCAGGTGATGGACGATCTGCGTTCGGCCGAGGTCGACTTCCTGACCATCGGCCAGTACCTGCAGCCGACCCGCAAGCACCATGCCGTGATGCGGTACGTGCCGCCGGACGAGTTTTCGTCTTACGAGAAGGTCGCCTACACCAAGGGCTTCCTGATGGTGTCGGCGAGCCCGCTGACCCGCTCGTCGCATCATGCCGGCGAGGACTTTGCGCGACTGAAGGCCGCGCGGGCAGCTAACTCCCACTGAACGGATATGCCCCGTTTTTCCAGCAAGCGCCGTGTCAATCACAGCGCATCCGAGATGTTCGATCTGGTCGCCGACGTCGAGCGCTATCCGGAATTCGTGCCGCTGTGCAGCGCGCTGAAGGTTCGTCAGCGCATGGCAAAGCCCGACGGCACCGAGGTGCTGGTTGCCGACATGACGGTATCGTTCAAGCTGGTCAAGGAGTCCTTCACCAGCCGGGTGACGCTCGACCGCGCCAATCTGAAGATCCTGGTCGAGTATCTGCAAGGTCCTTTCAGCAACCTCGAAAACCGCTGGACGTTCGAGCCCAAGGGCGAGGGCGTCTGCGACGTCGGATTCTTTCTCGCCTATGAATTCAGGAGCCGCATGCTGGCGATGCTGATGGGCTCGATGTTCGATGCCGCGTTCGCGCGGTTCTCCACCGCTTTCGAGAAGCGGGCGGACGCGATCTACGGCCGGCCGAAGCTGGCGTCGTCCTGATCAATCCACCGCCTTCACCACATCCGGCGGCTGCGAGGCGTAGTATGCCGCGGCCTGATCGATCTCCTGCGGCGTCATCGCGCGCGCGATGTTGCGCATCTGCTGGCTGATGTCGTTGCGCCGTTCACCGGAGGCGAAGGCCTGGAGCTGCGCCTTCATGTAGGCCTCGGACTGCCCCTCCAGCCACGGGCTGCCGATCTTGTTGTCGAGGCTGCCATGGCAGGAACCGCAGGGCGCGATTCCGCGCATCGGCGCGCCATAGATGACGATGTTGGGTCTCGGCAGCTGCGGCGTCGGGTGGTAGGCCGGCAGCCGCGGCAGATAGGCGTAGTACATCGAGAGGTCGGCAATCTCCTGGTCGGTCAGGTTGACCGCAAATGGCGACATCACGGCATTGGTGCGCGCGCCGGAGCGGAAGTCGTGCAGCTCCTTGTAGATCACCGCCGCATACTGACCCGCGAGGTTCGGCGAGTCCGCGCGGCTGATGCCGGTCGGGCCGTGGCAGATGGCGCAGCGTTGCGCCAGCGTGGCGCCGCGGCCGATGGCCTCCTGGTTCGGGCGCGCCAGCGTGGAGGAGGTGAGCACGACCTCGGACAGGCGCTTGGTCTGCTCCGGCGCCACCACGGTCGCCGCCCGCTGCGGCAGTCCGGCGGCGCTGCAGATCGCATCCCAGACATTGGCGAACTGGACCCAGGGCTGGGCGAAAGGCAGCACGATGAAGCCGCCGATCGCAGTCACGATCAGGATCGCGGCGGTGACGCCGACGGCTGCCGTGAAATGCCTGTTGCGGAAGGTGAAGAGGTCGCGCGCGATCATCACTGCGCTCCCACATAGACGGCCGGCACCGAGGTGCCCTCGTTCAGCGCCAGCGTCAGGATCGGGTAGCCGTAATTGGTGAGGGTGAGCGCGATCATCAGCCCCACCCACAGCGCGTGCGTGTTGAGCGCGACCGGCACGGTCGCCGGCTGGTGCACGGCCAGCGCAAAGCGATACGGGCCGGCGTCAGTCTGTGGTGCGCGCATGCCGCGCGCCAGGATGACGAGGAAGAGGATGCCCGATGCCAGCAGGATGAAGCCGCCGATCGCCGAAAGGGTGACGGAGAGCGCCTGCGGCGCGATCCCGGGATCGCCGAAGTCGAAATAGGCCATGCGGCGCGGCATGCCCAAAATGCCGACCCAGTGCCACGGGAAAGTGGTGATCATCATGCCGACGAACCACAGCCAGAGCTGGGTGCGGATCAGCCGGAGATCAATCAGCTCGCGGCCGGTCAGATGCGGCCACAGATCATAGGCGATCGCGAAATACATGATGACGATGGCGCCGCCGAAGATCAGGTGGAAATGTCCGGTGATCCACTGCGTGTTGTGGATGGACGCATCGAGCTGATAGCTCATGTTGATGAGGCCGCCGGCGCCGCCGAAACCGAGCATGACGAAGGAGAAGGCGAGCGCGAGCATCATCGGATTGTCCCAGGGCAGGGCCCTGATCCAGCCGAACAGGCCGCGCCCGCCGCGCAGGCGCGCGGCGATCTCGACGGAGGCGCAGATCGTGAACACTGTCAGCAATGTCGGCAACGTCACCAGTGCCGTGAAGGCCGAATGGATGAACTTGAAGCCGGCACCGACTTGCGGATCGGCAAAGGTGTGGTGCATGCCGATCGGCATCGCCACCACCAGGAACAGGATGAAGGAGATCCGCGCCATGGTGTCGGAATAGACGCGGCCGCCGATCGCGCGCGGCACGATGGTGTAATAAGCGATGTAGGTCGGCATCAGCCAGAAATAGACGATGGCGTGCAGCGTCCAGGAGAAGAACACGCGGGCGAGCCCGGCATCGATTGTGGTCTTCAGCCCTGCCGCGACGGGAATGATCTGCAGCAGCAGCTCGAGCGCGGCACCGACCGCGGTCCAGGCCCACAAATACGAGCCGGCGACATTGGCGAACATCGCCAGCGGCACCGGCGCGCCGGGATGGGCCTTGCGCCAGGCGCGCAGGTTGATCGACATCAGCGCGACCCAGATCCAGGAGCCGACCACCACCAGCACGACGCCGAGATAGTAGAAGACGTTGCCGATCAGCGGCGGATAGAAGGTGTAGAGCACCGAGGCGCGGCCCAGCGCGATCGGGATCACCGCCATGGTGCTGCCGGCAACGATCAGCCAGAATCCGGCCCAGGCCCAGCGCACGCCGACAAGACGCTGCTCCAGCGCGGACTCGCTGATGGCGTAGCCAAAACCAATCGCGACCAGGGTCGGGAAGACGTAGCCCATCACTGTGCCGTGCGCGGTCAGCGAGCGGTAATAGAGCTCGGGATTGGAGAGCCAGGTGCCGATCGGGCTGCGGATGAACATCTGCCAGGCGCCGAGCGTGAGCGCTATGCCGAACACGGCAAAGGCCAGCCAGAAATGGGCGAGGATGAGCTTCCTATTGACCAACACAGCTCGGCCTCCCGCCACCCTTCGCACGATCGGCGAATTCGGTCTTGTCGATCACCTTGACCTTGCCCCACATGCCCTCGTGGCCGAAACTGCAAAATTCCTGGCAGGGCATCAGATAGTCGCCGGTCCTCGCAAAGCGCAAGGGCTGCTCGGAAATGTAACCCGGCACGAGCATCGTGTTGACGTTGGTGCCCTGGATCAGGATGCCGTGCACGACATCGGCGCTGGTGGCGCGGAGCGTGATCGGCGTGTCCGCGGGCGCCAGGATGCAGGCCGGTGTGAAGGAATATTGCTGGCCGATCGCACGCACGGTCACACTGCCGTTGGTTTCCAGCATGCTACCGAGATTGCTTTCGACGAATTCGCCGGAGAGATGCAGCCGCGACGGATCGGTGGTCTCGACGCGCGGCTGCGGCATGGTCGCGCGATGGATGCCGGCAAATGCGGCGAGCATCGCCATGCCGACGATGATGATCACGGAAATGGTCGCCCAGCGCCGCTCGACGCGGGCCGCGACCTCGGCGCTGTCGTGATGGGATTCCTCTGCGCTCATTGCAGCGAGCCACGTGGCAGGAAGACGAACAGATAGAACGCGAGCCACATCGCGACCACACAGGCCGTGGCGATGCCCGCGAGCACGATCGCGCCGGACGGGCCTTGCGCGACGACCTCTTCGACCGCCTGGTCGGCGGCGGCTGGACTGGTCGGCGGATCGGAATTGATCATGGCGGATCTCTGGCGTCTCTCAGTTCAGCGGTGCGGAGCGCAGCTCGTTGGCCTCGCGCGCCGAGACCGGCGTGCCGCGATTGCCCCAGGCAGTGCGGATGTAGGAAACGACGGCGGCGATCTCGTTGTCGGACAGAAGCCCTGCGAACGGCGGCATGCCGTAAGGCATCGGATTGCCCTTGGTGCCCGGCGGATAGCCGCCATTGAGCACCATGCGGATCGGATTGACTGCCGATTGCATCTCGATCGACTGGTTGTTGGCGAGCGGCGGCCAGTGCGGCGGCTTGCCTTCGCCCTGCGTGCCGTGACAGCTGGCGCAGTGCTTGTCGTAAACGGTCTTGCCGAGGCTGACCAGCAGGCTGCTCTCGCTGGTCGGCAACGTCGAGCTTGCCGGCGGTGGAGGCGAGGGCTCCGCAATGTTCTTGAGGTACACCGCCATCGCCCTGGTGTCTTCGTCGTTCAGATATTGCAGGCTGTTGTGCACGACCTCGGCCATCGGGCCGTAGACGACGCCGCGCATGGAAACGCCGGTCTGCAGCAGGTCCGTGATGTCCTTGATGCTCCAGTCACCGAGCCCCGCCTCGCGATTTGACGTGAGCGACGGCGCGTACCAGTTCTGCATCGGGATCAGGCCGCCCTTGAAGGCTTCCGATTGCGGGGTGCCGCCGAGCGCGTTGATGGGCGAATGGCACATGCCGCAATGGCCGAGGCCCTCGACAAGGTAGGCGCCGCGATTCCATTCCGCGGATTTGGTCGGGTCAGGTTTGAATTCGCCCTCTGAGAAGTACAACGTGCGCCAGCCGAGAATCAGCTGGCGGTTGGAATAGGGGAAGCGGAGGTCGTGCTCACGATTTCGCTGGCTCACGGGCGGGATCGACCTCAGATAGGCGAAGATCGCGTCAGTATCGGCTCTGGTGACCTTGGTGTAGGATGCGAACGGCATAGCCGGATACATCAATCCGCCGTCCGGAAAGCGGCCAGAGTGCATCGCCTTGTAGAAGTCTTCGGCAGTCCATTTGCCGATCCCGGTGTCGCGATCCGGCGTGATGTTGGAGGAATACAGGGTGCCGAAAGGCGTCGGCATGGCGCGTCCGCCGGCGAAGGTGTGCCCCTCGGGCGCCGTGTGGCAGGCAATGCAGTCGCCGGCCCGCGCCAGATATTCGCCGCGCGCGACGAGGCTGTCGCCATCATGGCCGGACTTCGGCTGCGCCTCGGCGGAGGGACCGGCGAGGAGCAACAGCGATACGGCAAGGATTCGTGAACACGACCGCAATTCCGTCTCCTCAATCCGGTTCACTGCCGCAGGCGAACGGCAGCACGTACGTGCCCTTCGGCGCGGGCGCGATGTTCACCGGCGCTGGGCGGCTCGCGAGCCATGCCGCGACCGCCGTCACGTCTTCCTCGGTGAGCCGGGCGGCAACCTGCTGCATGCAGTCGGGCGCTTTCGCGGTGCGCGTGCCATAACGCCACGCGCCCAACTGCGCGCTGATATAGTTCGGGCGCAGTCCAAGCAGGCCCGGAATTCCCGGCTCCATTCCTGTCAAGGTCGGGCCATGGCAGCTTCCGCAGGCCGGAATCTGGCGCTGCGGATCGCCGCGCGACACCAGGGACTGGCCGTGCTGCAGCACCTCCTTGCTTGCATCGCTTGCCGTGACCGGCGGCAGAGGCGGATGTTGATCCGCAAAATAGTCCGCCATCTGCTCCAGGTATGGATCGGGGAGGAATTCGAGCAAATAGTTCATCGGCGGATATTTTCGCCGGCCATTCTTGAAGGCAAGAAGCTGGTTGTAGAGATAGCCGGCCGGCTTGCCGGCAAGCCGCGGGAAATAGACGTCGCTGGTGCCTTCGCCTTGATTGCCATGACAGGGCGTGCAGGCTTCGACCCGCGCCGCCATCGTGTCCGGTGGCTGGTTGGCCGTTTGTGCGGCCGCACCATCAAAAGCGGCCAAGTTGGCAATGGCGATGGCCAGAGCAATGGTGCGAGCGAACACTCTCGTCACCCTCCAAAGAACAGGACCGGTTGATTCCGGATCACAAAGTAGCGGAGCATTATTGCGCCAATATGCTCCCGCGCAAGGTCGGGCCCGCGCGATGCCGTTTGGTCGCGGCCTTCGCATGTGCGCTCCCGATCAAATTCGACAAAACTTACGTGCTTTTTGAAAATCTGACACAACCCTGCGCTCTCGCGGCTGTCTCGCCCGAGCTTTGCTGCATCTTGACACCCTCGTCAGTCAGAGGGCGCAGGGAAGACCGGGTGCCGGCCGGGCACCCACGGTCCACTGTGCGAAGGTTGCGCTACAAGAGGCTGCACAGCGGCATACAGGTGAAGCCAAACATCCGGCCTTCCCTGCGCAGTGGTTTGACGGCTTATGCCGAGCTCTCCCCGGGGAGCGATGCACTATTGCCCCCGTCGCCTTGCGGATGACTGATGCGCGCGCCCGGTCGGGCCGCCACATCACCGCAAGACTAGGCGCACAGACCCCGGGCGCCAGGACGACACGGTTTTGCCGTACGCAGATCGCATCGGTCGTGTGCGCGAAGACCTGTCGCTCACGGTCGCCCGCCCTGCGAAAGCCTCTCGCGCCGATGCTGCCTGCGTCCACCGCAGCTCACCCCGCGTGTCGTGACGATCGCGATACGCCCCTCTGACCGGGATGAGGTGACGGACGGATACGCCAAAGCCGAATTTCGGTAAAGCGGAATATTTTCGCGGGCGCGGATTGACCTGCCGGCTGGGTGTCTTGCCCGACAGGCAGCACAAGGGCTGGTAGGGATGGGCTGCCACGCGCAAGCCTCTGGCGCACGATCAAGCAGTCATACTTCGTGCGGGCCACGGTGACCCGAGCGGTCCGTGCCAAACGTAGAGCAGCGGCGGAACACCCCTTGTCTGCGAGCGGTACACCTGTAAGGGATGTATTTACTAGGGTATTCAACTAGAATATGAGTCGGGCGCGGGGGCTTGCGGAGCTGGACGGGAACAGATGGCGCGCTGGAAGCAATCGTGGAGCGAGGAAGACCTCAACCGACTCAGGGAGCTTGCAGGCACCAAGCCGATTACGACCATCGCGAGAGAGCTCGGACGGACCACGGGGACGGTGCTCGCGAAGGCGATCGAGCAAAAACTCCCCGTCATCTGTCGTGTCGAGCGAACGGCGCAATAACGGGATTCGCGATGAACCTGGAATTCCGGCCGGTCAGTACCCGGGTTTCACGTCGCTCCCACCTATGCGATCCCGCGTCAGGCGCTTGACGATTGGCTAGCCCCGAAGGGGATCATTTTCCGCGACAGCGAGTTCTCAACCGATTGCCTTGGTTGGAGCCGCCATGACCGTCAATTTCGACACGCTGAAAGCCTCGCTCGTTCTCTATGGGCTGAACGCGATCTATGCGATCCTGCTGCTCGCGGTCGGCTGGTATCTGTCCGGCGCGATGCAGCGTTTCGTCACGCGCGTCCTGAGCGTCACGCATCGCGTCGATCCGCTGGTGACGTTGTTCGTGGGTAGCCTTGCGCGCTATGGCGTGCTCGCGGTGGTCGGCATCGCCGTGCTGCAGCTCTTCGGCATCCAGACCGCGAGCCTCGTCGCCGTGCTGGGCGCCACATCTCTCGCCATTGGCCTGGCGCTACAGGGCACGCTCTCCAATCTCGCTGCCGGAGTGATGCTGCTGTTGTTCCGGCCCTTTCGCATCGGCGATGACGTCGAGGTCGCCGGCAAGGCGGGCAAGGTGAGGTCGCTGTCGCTGTTCATGACCGAGCTCGTCGCGGCCGACAACACGCAGATCCTGCTGCCGAACGGACAGGTGTGGGGTGCAGCGATCGTCAACCACAGCGCCTATCCCGGCACGGGCGAGGTCAAGGTGGCGTTTCCGGTTCCGGCCGGCGCCGCTTCGGCGCTGGCCGATCGCATCCTGACGGAGCTGCGCAATGACTCCCGCATGGACGATCAGGCTGCGCCTGCCGTCAACATCTCCAGAGTGGTCGATGTCGCCAATCCGGCGTCGCCGATCGTGGAGTTGACGGTCAGCGCGAAGGCCAGGCCGTCACAGGCGGACGCGGTCAGGCAGTGCGTGCTCGACCATGCCAGCGCGCTGCTCGCGGCGTAGGCGTTTCGGCGGCGCAGGTCTTTCAGCCTCGCGGCGAACGTGGCGGCCGGCGCTTCACCGCATGCCGGCGCGGCGAGCGGGTCACGCGCGGGCGCAGGCGGCTGGCGGCGGTTCGCTGCGGCTTGGCCGCGACTTGCGGGCCGCGGGCGAGGTCCATCAGCATGCGCAGCGCCTCGACCACGGAGCGGGCGCGCACGGCGCTGCGGCCGATCGCGCCAAAACGCTGCTCCCGATGGATGATGCGGCCGTCGCGCGCGGCGGCGGCGAAGTGCACGAGACCGACCGGCTTGCCGGGCGTGGCGCCGCCGGGGCCGGCAATGCCGGTGATGGCGACGGCGAGATCGACATCGGCACGCTCCAGCGCGCCGATCGCCATTGCGGTTGCGGTCTCCTTGCTGACCGCACCGAAATTCGTCAGCGTGCTCGCCTCGACCCCCAACATCGCGCGCTTGGCGTCATTGGAGTAGGTGACGAAACCGCGGTCGATCACGTCGGAAGAACCGGGGATGTCGGTCAGCGCGCCAGCGACGAGGCCGCCGGTGCAGGATTCCGCGGTCGCGATCGTCAGCTTGCGCATCCGGCATAGATCGAGCAGCGAGCGGGAGAGGGCGCGTGCGTCGCTGCCGCCCATGGCCTAGACGCTCCAGGTCTTTTCGCTAAACGGCAGGCGGATGGTGGCGCTCGCGGTGGCCGCGATGCCCTCCTCACGCCCGGTGAAGCCGAGGCGCTCGCTGGTCGTTGCCTTCACCGCGACGCGGGAGATATCGACGCCGGAGATCTCGGCGATGCGCGCGCGCATGGTGTCGCGCAAGGGGCCGATCTTCGGCCGCTCGCAGATCAGCGTCACCTCGAGATTGGCAACGCGGCCGCCGCGCTGGGCGACGCGCTCGATGGCGTATTTCAGGAACTGGTCGGAGGAGGCGCCCTTCCATTTTGCATCGCTCGGCGGGAAGTGCGAGCCGATGTCGCCATCGGCGAGCGCGCCGAGGATGGCGTCGACCAGCGCATGCAGGCCGACATCGCCGTCGGAATGGGCGAGAAAGCCCTTGGTGTGCGGCACGCGCACGCCGCAGATCATGACATGGTCGCCTTCGCCGAAGGCGTGCACGTCGTAGCCGGTGCCGGTCCTTATGTCGCCGAGCAGGGCAGCCAGGCGCGCTTCCTCGCGCACGAAATCCTCGGGAGTGGTGAGCTTCATATTGGCAACATCGCCCTCAAAGGTTGCGACCGTCAATCCCGCCCATTCGGCAATCGCGGCATCGTCGGTGAAATCAGAGCGCCCGTCCTTCGCCGCGCGACGATGCACCTCGAGGATGACGTCGAAACGAAAGGATTGCGGCGTCTGCGCGATTCTGAGGCGCGCCCGGTCCGGCGTATCCTCGACATTGCCGCCCTCGCCGGTGAGCTTGATGGTGTCGGTGACGGGAACGACCGGGATCGCAGCGCCAGTGCGGCCCGCCGCTTCGATCGCGCGCGAGATCACGCCTGCCGAGACGAAGGGGCGGGCGGCGTCGTGGATCAGGACGATGTCCGGCTTGTGCCTCGCCAGCGCTTCGAGGCCGGCGAGCACCGAAGCCTGACGGGTGGCGCCGCCATTGGTCGGCGGCTCGTGCCTCAGCCCTGCGACCGCTGCGGTGAACATGGCGCTGTCGTCGGGGTTCACCACCGGCTGCACCGCTGATACCTCCGGGTGGCGGCTGAATGCCTCCATGGCGCGATAGATCACCGGCACGCCGCCGATCTCGCGGTATTGCTTCGGCCCGCCGGCGCCTGCACGCAGTCCACGCCCGGCTGCGACGAGAACGACTGCGGTGCGCTGTGATTTCGCCATAGGACTCAATTACTCAGTTGCTCATCAAGGAGTCGGGGAGGGGATTGTCGGCATGCCTCTAGCACGGCAGGCCCGCAAAAAAAGGGGGTTTCCCCGGATTGTGGGAAACAGCATTTTGCTGCACTGCACTTGAAAGATTTGCAGAACTGTCTAAACTGTAGGCATGACGCTTGACTGCACAAGAATTGTGCGCAAGATAAGTCATGGCAGGCGCGATGAGGCCCTGCCCAGTCAACGAGACCCCTGTGACCGGCTCGGCAGTATCCGGCTCTAAGCCGTTGAAAATAGGCGATATTGACATCGCCACCCCGGTCTTCCTGGCGCCGATGTCGGGTGTGACTGACTCGCCCGTCCGCCGGCTCGCCGCCGAGCTTGGAGCGGGTCTCGTCGTGTCCGAAATGACCGCGAGCGATGAACTCGCCAATGGCCACCGGATGTCCCGGTTGCGCTGCGAAGCCACCGGCATCGGCCCGCATGTGGTCCAGCTCGCCGGCTGCGAGACGCACTGGATGGCCGAAGGCGCCCGGATCGCCGAAGCCGAAGGCGCCGATATCATCGACATCAACATGGGCTGTCCGGCCCGCCACGTCACCGGCGGCCAGTCCGGCTCGGCCTTGATGCGCGACCTCGACCATGCCCTGAGCCTGATCGATGCGACGATCGCTGCGGTGAAGGTGCCGGTGACGCTGAAGATGCGGCTCGGCTGGGATGACCGCACGCGCAACGCGCCGGAGCTGGCGCGGCGCGCGGAAGCCGCAGGCGTCAAGCTCGTCACCGTCCATGGTCGCACCCGCTGCCAGTTCTACAAGGGCGATGCCGATTGGGGCGCGATCCGCGCCGTGCGCGAGGCCATCTCGATCCCGCTCGTCGTCAATGGCGACATCACGTCCTACGAGAAGGCGCTCGCAGCATTGGAGGCCTCAGGCGCCGATGCCGTGATGATCGGCCGCGGCGCGCAGGGCCAGCCCTGGCTGCCCGGTCAGATCGGCCGCCGCCTGCAGGGCGGGGCCAAGGAAGCGATGCCCTCGCTCGAGACGCAGCTGCATTATGTCCGCACGCTCTATGATGGCGTCTGCGCGCTCTATGGCCTGCGCATCGGACTGAGGCATGCCCGCAAGCATCTGAGCTGGGCACTCGACGTCGCAGCGCAGGCGAGTCGTGCGCCGGCGGAGAAGCTGAAATCCTGGCGCCAAAAGATCCTGGTCTCGGAGGATCCGCGCCTCGTTCACAATTCACTGCAAGACGCCTTCGACGACTTCGCATGGAGCGCTGCTGCATGAGCTCAGCCGCTGAACATCGTCGGCCGCTTCAGTCCGACAGCGACGCAATCCTGGACGCCTTGCCCAACCCCGTGCTCATGATCGGGCCGGATGGCAAGATCGTCGCCGCCAATATCGCGACCGAAGCCTTCTTCGAGATCTCGACGCAGTTCCTGAAGCGGCAGTCGTTGAAGGAGCTGGTGCCGTTCGGCAGCCCCTTGCTGGCGCTGATCGACCAGGTGCGCTCGTCGAATTCGCCGGTCAACGAATACAAGGTCGATCTCGGCACGCCGCGCATGGGCGGCGACCGCCAGGTCGATCTGCACGTTGCCCCTCTCACGGAGCGGCCTGGCCACATCGTGGTGATGCTCCAGGAGCGCAGCATTGCCGACAAGATGGACCGCCAGCTCACCCATCGCAGCGCCGCGCGCTCGGTGATCGCGCTCGCCGCGATGCTGGCGCACGAGATCAAGAATCCGCTGTCCGGCATCCGCGGCGCCGCGCAGCTCCTGGAACAGCAGGCCTCGTCCGAGGACCGCATGCTGACGCGGCTGATCTGCGACGAGGCCGACCGCATCGTGACGCTGGTCGACCGCATGGAGGTGTTCGGCGACGAGCGCCCCGTGGTGCGGGGCCCCGTCAACATCCATTCGGTGCTCGACCATGTGAAACGGCTGGCGCAGTCGGGCTTTGCCCGCAACATCCGCTTCGTCGAGGACTACGATCCCTCGCTGCCGCCGGTGCTGGCGAATCAGGATCAGCTGATTCAGGTGTTCCTCAACCTCGTGAAGAACGCCGCCGAAGCCCTGATCGACGTGCCGGACGCCGAGATCCAGCTCACCACCGCGTTTCGCCCTGGCGTGCGCCTGTCAGTCCCCGGTCAAAAATCCAGGGTATCCCTGCCGCTGGAATTCTGCGTGAAGGACAACGGACCGGGCGTGCCGGACGATCTGCTGCCCAACCTGTTCGACCCGTTCGTGACCACCAAGCAGACCGGCTCGGGTCTCGGCCTGGCGCTGGTCGCCAAGATCGTCGGCGATCACGGGGGCATCATCGAATGCGAATCTCAGCCGCGCAAGACCACCTTCCGCGTGCTGATGCCGATGTATTCCACATCGGTGAAACATGCCGATCAAAGCAGTCGCGCCGACTCTGCCGGGAAGTCGTCGCCTGCGTCACAGGGGGCAAAATGAGGATCAACGATGCCCGCAGGTAGCATTCTCGTAGCCGATGACGATACCGCCATCCGCACCGTTCTCAATCAGGCACTGTCCCGCGCCGGTTACGAAGTGCGGCTGACCGGCAATGCCGCAACGCTGTGGCGCTGGGTCAGCCAGGGCGAGGGCGACCTCGTCATCACCGACGTGGTGATGCCGGACGAAAACGCCTTCGACCTGCTGCCGCGGATCAAGAAGATGCGGCCGAATCTGCCCGTCATCGTCATGAGCGCGCAGAACACGTTCATGACGGCGATCCGCGCTTCCGAGCGCGGGGCCTACGAATATCTGCCCAAGCCCTTCGACCTCAAGGAGCTGATCGCCATCGTCGGTCGTGCGCTCGCCGAGCCGAAGGAGCGGACCTCGACGCCGGACGAAGACGCCGAGATGGAGGCGATCCCGCTGGTCGGCCGCTCGCCGGCGATGCAGGAAATCTACCGCGTGCTGGCGCGCCTGATGCAGACCGACCTCACCGTGATGATCACGGGCGAGTCCGGCACCGGCAAGGAACTGGTGGCGCGGGCGCTGCACGATTACGGCAAGCGCCGCAACGGCCCGTTCGTCGCGGTCAACATGGCGGCGATTCCGCGCGATCTCATCGAGTCCGAATTGTTCGGGCACGAGCGCGGGGCCTTCACCGGCGCGAATACCCGCGCCTCCGGCCGGTTCGAGCAGGCCGAGGGCGGCACGCTGTTCCTGGATGAGATCGGCGACATGCCGATGGAGGCGCAGACCCGCCTGCTGCGCGTGCTGCAGCAGGGCGAATACACGACGGTCGGCGGCCGCACCCCGATCAAGACCGACGTGCGCATCGTCGCGGCCTCCAACAAGGATTTGCGTGTCCTGATCCAGCAGGGCCTGTTCCGGGAAGATTTGTTCTTCCGCCTCAATGTCGTACCGTTGCGGCTGCCGCCCTTGCGCGAGCGCATCGAGGATCTGCCGGATCTGGTGCGGCACTTCTTCGCGCTGGCCGAGAAGGACGGGCTGCCGCCGAAGAAGCTCGACACGCTGGCGCTGGAGCGGCTGAAGCAGCACCGCTGGCCCGGCAACGTGCGCGAGCTGGAAAATCTCGCCCGGCGCCTTGCCGCGCTCTATCCGCAGGACGTGATCACGGCCTCCGTCATCGACGGCGAGCTTGCGCCGCCCTCAGTCAGTCCGGGCGCCGCGGTCCAGCAGGGTGTCGACAATCTCGGCGGCGCGGTCGAGGCGTATCTGTCCTCGCACTTCCAGGGCTTTCCGAACGGCGTGCCGCCGCCCGGCCTCTATCACCGCATCCTCAAGGAGATCGAGGTGCCGCTGCTCACGGCCGCGCTGGCCGCCACCCGTGGCAACCAGATCCGTGCCGCCGACCTGCTCGGCCTCAACCGCAACACGCTGCGCAAGAAGATCCGGGATCTCGACATCCAGGTCTATCGGAGCGGGGGCTAGTCTCTCGAAGCGGACGGTGGCTCAGCTCCCCCCTACCAAGGTGGAGCTGAGCCTGTCCGGATCGCGCTGGCCGTTGTGGCTGACGCGGTGAGCAGAAGTCGGAGCGGGCAGAAATGTTCCGCAGTCACACAAGAATGGGACCTTCCGCCACCGGTGGCGGCGAACACATTCACCTGATGATTGCGCCTGCGGGCGGCAGGATGCGCGCGATGTCCGCCGTCGGCTCCTGCAGGCCGGGACCGTTGACCAGCAGATCGGCGGCGACGATCAGCAGCAGAACGGCAGAAACCATTATCGCGAGAAAGAACCTGTCCATCTCGGTCAAGCCGCAGCGGCGGGAATCCGTTCCCGCTGGTTAGCCTGCCTGTGGATTGTACCGGTCTGCCGTGGGCGTCGCGCCGCGGAATTGTCGCAATTCGGCAACAATGTGGTACGAATACATCAGTATCCGCCCGTCGCGGACCCGTTTTCATCACCACCATTGCCGGAATGACCAGCGCAGATACCTCGGCCGCACACTTTGACACGGCCCCAGCGGAAGAGCCCCGGCGTTGGTCGGTGCGGCGCTGGCTGGCACCCTTTGCCGTGGCGCTGGCGCTGCTGTCGGCCCTCCTGACCTTCCTGGTCCTGACCGGCCTTACCAAGATCGATCCGACGCCCGAGGTCGTCCGCTCGTTCTACCTGATCAACGCTGCGACGATCCTGCTCCTGGTGGGGATCATCGTCAGGGAACTCTGGCAGCTGATCCTGGCGCGGCGGCGGGGCAGGGCGGCGGCGCGCCTCCATGTTCAGATCGTCAGCCTGTTCTCGATCGTGGCGGTGCTGCCGGCGGTGCTGGTCTCCGTCGTTGCCAACGTCACCATCGAGCGTGGCCTCGACCGGTTGTTCTCCGGCCCGACCAGGGAGGTGATCCAGAACTCGCTGACGATCGCGCGGGCCTATATGCAGGACCACGCGCAGCTGATCCGCGGCGACATTCTCGGCATGGCCAACGATATCGCGCACGCAAGGCCGCTGTACGACCAGGATCGCCGCTCGTTCCGGGAGATGCTGACGGCGAGCGCCGCCTCGCGCAACTTGCCGGGCGCGATGATCATCGACAAGAACACCAATATCCTGGAATCCGCCGACACCGGCATGCGGCTGGCCTATTCGCCGCCCGCGCCGGACTTCCTCAGCAACGTCAACGAGAACGAACCCGAGATCGCGGTCCTGCCGGACGCGAGCTTCGTCGCCGCGGTGATCCGCCTGCGCGCCTTCAACGACACCTTCCTCTATGTCGCCCGTCCGCTCGATCCGAACGTCGTCAATCAGCTCAAGCAGACCGAAGTCAGCGTCGCCGAATACGCCCAGATCGAGTCACGCCGCCTTGGCATCCAGGTTGCCTTCGCGCTGATGTTCGCGGTGATCGCGCTGACCATTCTGATGGCCTCGGTGCTGATCGGCCTCAACTTCGCCAACTCGCTTGTCTCTCCGATCCGGCGGCTGATGAACGCGGCGCAAACGGTCTCGACCGGCGACCTCCATGTCAAGGTGCCCGTGCATCAGTCGGAAGGCGATCTCGCCCAGCTGGGCGAGACTTTCAACAAGATGACGCAGGAATTGCGCAGCCAACGCGACGAGCTGGTCAATGCCAGCGACCTCATCGACAGCCGCCGCCGCTTCATCGAGGCCGTGCTGTCCTCGGCGAGCGCCGGCATCATCGGCGTCGATGCTTCCGGCAGCGTCGGCATCCTCAACCGCTCGGCCGAGAAGCTGATCGGCCACTCCGAAGCGGAGACGCTGGGCCATCCGCTCTCGGACGTGCTGCCCGAGCTCGACGAGATGATGAAGACGGCGCGGGAAGGGACCCAGCGCCTGGTGCAGGGGCAGATCACCATCACCCGCGACGGTGCCGAGCGCAATCTGTCGGTCCGCGTCAGCGCCGAGAAGAACCAGCCGCACGACAGCTACATCATCACGCTCGACGACATCACCGAGCTCGTCTCGGCCCAGCGGACCTCGGCGTGGGGCGACGTGGCGCGCCGCATCGCCCACGAGATCAAGAACCCGCTGACGCCGATCCAGCTCTCCGCCGAGCGCATCCGTCGCAAGTTCGGCAAGTCCATCACCGAGGTCAAGGACAAACAGATCTTCGACCAGTGCACCGACACCATCGTGCGCCAGGTCGACGACATCAGGCGCATGGTCGACGAGTTCTCGCGCTTTGCGCGGATGCCCAAACCGGTGATGGAAGGCGAGGACGTCACCGACACCGTGCGTCAGGCGGTGTTCCTGATGAAGGTCGCCCATCCTGAGATCGATATCGAGGCCGAGTTCAAGGACGATCCGCTCCGCGCCCAGTTCGACCGTCGGCTGATCTCCCAGGCGGTCACCAACATCGTCAAGAACGCCACCGAGGCAATCGAGCAGGTCCCGCCCGAGGAGCTCGGCAAAGGCCGAATCGACGTCGTGGTGTCGCGCGAGGGCGACGACGTGCTGATCGACGTCATCGACAACGGTATCGGCCTGCCCAAGGTCGCGCGCTCGCGCCTGCTCGAGCCGTACGTGACCACGCGTGCCAAGGGCACGGGCCTGGGACTGGCCATCGTCGGCCGCGTGCTGGAGGACCATGGCGGGCGGATCGAGCTGAAGGACGCCTCCGACTTCCGCGAAGGCCAGCGCGGCGCCTGGATGCGGATGCGCTTTGCGATCTCGGGGCAACCCGCGAAATCCGGGGGCGCCGAGCCAGCGGCCAACGAAGCAATCAAGCCGGAAAACAAGGCAGCGGTCACGGAATCCGTCAAGAAATCCAGCGACGACCTGGAAACAAAAGAGCCGGCCGCCGGAACCAAAGAGTCGGCTGAAAAGACCAATGAATCAACGAAAATCGAAGCCTCAACAGGCAGCTGACAACACAGGCGCGATCCATGGCAAGTGAAATTCTGATTGTCGATGATGAGGCCGATATTCGGGATCTCGTTGCGGGCATTCTCGAAGACGAGGGGTTCGTGACCCGGACCGCACGCGACAGCGATACGGCGCTCGCCGAGATTGCCAATCGGCGGCCGCATCTCGTGTTTCTCGACATCTGGCTGCAAGGCTCCAAGCTCGACGGCTTGCAGCTGCTGGAGCACGTCAAGAAGGACAATGCCGATCTACCCGTCGTGATGATCTCCGGCCACGGCAACATCGAGACCGCGGTCGCCGCGATCAAGCGCGGCGCCTACGACTTCATCGAGAAGCCGTTCAAGGCTGACCGGCTGATCCTGGTCGCGACCAGAGCGCTGGAGAACTCGCGACTCAAGCGCGAGGTCAAGGAGTTGAAGCAGCTCGCGCCGAGCGCCAGTCAGCTCGTCGGCCGCTCGCCCAGCATGAACCAGCTGCGCCAGACCATCGAGCGTGCGGCGAAGGCCAACAGCCGCATCCTGATCGTCGGCCCCGCCGGCGCCGGCAAGGAATTGACCGCACGCACGCTGCATACGGCCTCGGGCCGTGCCGACGGTCCCTTCGTGGTGATCAATGCGGCGGCGATCACGCCCGAGCGCATGGAGCACGAGCTGTTCGGCATCGAGCAGTCCAATGGCGAGCAGCCGCGCAAGCCCGGTGCGCTCGAGGAAGCCCATGGCGGCACGTTGTTCATCGACGAAATCGCCGACATGCCGCGCGAGACCCAGAACAAGATCTTGCGCGTGCTGGTGGAGCAGTCGTTCCAGCGCGTCGGCGGTACCGCCAGGGTGCAGGTCGACGTGCGCATCATCTCCTCGACCGCGCGCAACCTGGAGGAGGAGATCGCGGCCGGCCGTTTCCGCGAGGACCTCTACCACCGGCTCTCGGTGGTGCCGATCCGCGTGCCCGCGCTGTCGGAGCGGCGCGAGGACATTCCGGAATTGATCGACTATTTCATGGAGCAGATTTCCGCCGGCAGCGGCCTTCCCAAGCGCCAGATCGGGCAGGACGCGATGGCGGTGCTGCAATCCCATGTTTGGCCCGGCAATGTGCGTCAGCTCCGCAACAACGTCGAGAGGGTGATGATTCTCGCGGCAGGGGGGCCGGAGGTCATCATCACGGCCGACATGTTGCCGCAGGACGTCGGCTCGATGGTGCCGGCGATGCCGACCAGCAACAATGGCGAGCACATCATGGGCTTGCCGCTGCGTGAGGCGCGCGAAGTGTTCGAGCGCGACTATTTAATTGCGCAGATAAGCCGTTTTTCAGGAAATATTTCTCGTACGGCCGAGTTCGTTGGCATGGAACGTTCGGCGCTGCACCGCAAATTGAAAGCGCTCGGCGTCGGCTAATGCGTTTTCGAGCGGGGTAGAGACCGGTTCGCGTCAAGGAGACGCGTCAAAACAATAGCAGCGCGCGACCTTGCGGCCACGCGTCAGGAATAAGCGAGCAAGATCATCGATTTCCGTAGTTTTCCGGGACAATAGGGCGTGGCCTGCCGCGTGAAGCGACTTGCCTAATATCCCGACCTGTCCTCTAATCGAACCGCTGTTCCTTCCGAGGGGGATCTCATGAGGGACAGCAACCGGGAGAGGCCCCGAACGTCACAAGAGGGCCGCAACCGGCGCAATAAAAAGAAACTCAAAGCGAGAAAAAAACAATGGCGGCAGACCGCGCACAAAACCTACAGGACACCTTCCTTAATCACGTTCGCAAAACCAAGACGCCACTGACGATCTTTCTGGTCAACGGAGTGAAGCTCCAGGGCATCGTGACCTGGTTCGACAATTTCTGTTTGCTGTTGCGGCGCGACGGTCACTCGCAGCTGGTCTACAAGCATGCGATCTCGACCATCATGCCGGGCGCACCGATCCAGTTGTTCGAAGGCGGCGAGGATCAGCCGACTTGAGAGTGATCTGATTGGAACCCCGGAATTTCGACGGGGATGCCGACCGTCCGCGGTCGGCAGGGGCCAATACGGGGCGGGTGCTGGTCATCGGCCCCTATTTGCGGGTGCGTGCAGGGAATGCTGACGCGCAATCGGAAGGCCATGTCCTGCGCGACACCGAGGCCCGGCTCGACGAGGCCGCGGGCCTCGCACGCGCGATTGATCTCGTCATTGCCGATGCCATCATCGCTCCGGTCAGCCAGATTCGGCCCGCGACCTATATCGGCAAGGGCAAGGTCGAAGAGATCGCAGGGCTGATCAAGAGTCTGGAGGTCGAGCTCGTGGTGATGGATTGCGCGCTATCGCCGATCCAGCAGCGCAATCTCGAGAAGGAATGGCAGGCCAAGGTGCTCGACCGCACCGGTCTCATTCTGGAGATCTTCGGCCGCCGCGCCAAGACCAGGGAGGGCTCGCTCCAGGTCGAGCTTGCGCATCTCAACTACCAGCGCTCGCGCCTGGTGCGCTCATGGACCCATCTCGAACGCCAGCGCGGCGGTTTCGGCTTCATGGGCGGTCCTGGCGAGACGCAGATCGAGGCGGACCGCCGCCTGATTCAGGAGCGCATCTCCAAGCTCGAGAGCGAGCTGAAAAAGGTGCAGGCGACGCGGCGTCTGCATCGCGCCGGCCGCCAGCGCGTACCGTATCGCGTCGTCGCGCTGGTCGGCTACACCAATGCCGGCAAATCGACGCTGTTCAACCGCCTGACCCGGGCCGACGTGCAGGCGGCCGACATGCTGTTTGCGACGCTCGACCCCACCTTACGCGCACTCACTTTGCCGCATGGCGGCAAGGCGATGCTGTCGGACACCGTCGGCTTCATCTCCAATCTGCCGACCCAGCTCGTCGCCGCCTTCCGTGCCACGCTGGAGGAGGTGCTGGAGGCCGACGTCATCCTGCATGTCCGCGACATCTCGCACGAGGACGCCGAAGCGCAGCAGAGCGATGTCGACGCGGTGCTGCGCCAGCTCGGCATCAACCCTGATGATTCCGGCCGCATCATCGAAGTCTGGAACAAGATCGACCGGTTCGACGCCGGGCAGCGGGAAGAGCTGCTCAATATCGCTGCGCGCAGGCCGGAGGATCATCCGGCGATGCTGGTCTCAGCCGTATCAGGTGAGGGCATCGACCCACTGCTCGCCGCGATCGAGGAACGCCTCGCCGCCAAGCGCACCACGCTCGATCTCTCCGTCGACGCCTCGGACGGAGCCGGCATCAGCTGGCTGCACCGCAACGCAGAGGTCCTGTCGAAGGAGCTGCACGACGGCCGCTTCGACATGACCGTGCGGGTGGACGAGACCAAGCGGGATATCGTTGTGAACAGGTTCGACGCCGTGCCGCATCACGCTACATGACCGCTGTCGTCCCGGCGAACGCCGGGACCCATACCGCGTGATCTATCCACGTCGGGCGGTCTTCGTACCGACGAACGCTTGACTTTGAGCTTTCGCCAAATTGCTGCCTGTGGTTAGGGGGCGCAGCGTTCGTCGGGACGACAGTGAGATTACCGGCTGGCTTCCTTGCCTCCCTCTGAGACCAGCTTCTCCTCACCCTTCGCCGCATTCCACAGCGCGTCCATCTCCGCCAGCGACGCCTGCTCAAGGGTCCGACCCTGCGCCTCCAGCGTCCGCTCGATATAGGCGAAGCGCCGCTCGAATTTCGCATTGGTCACGCGGAGTGCGCTTTCCGGATCGGTGTCGACATGGCGGGCGAGGTTGACGAGGGCAAACATCAGGTCGCCGGTCTCTTCCGCAATCTCCTGCTTGTCGTTGCGGTCCAATGCCGCCTCGATCTCGTCGGCCTCCTCACGGATCTTTTGCAACACCGCGCGCGGGTCGTTCCAGTCGAAGCCGACGGTGGAGGCCTTGCGCTGGAGCTCCATCGCACGCGTCAGCGCCGGCTGGCCGGCCTTCACGCCCGACAACAGCGATTTGTGTGACGGCGCGTCCTCCGGCGGCCGGCGCGCGGCGCGCTCGGCTTTCTCCTCGGCCTTGATGCGATCCCAGACCTCCTTGACATGGGAGGAGGCGAGATTGCCGTCCTTGTCGGCGAAGACATGGGGATGGCGGCGGATCATCTTGCGGGTGATGGCTTCGACGACGTCACCAAAATCGAACGCGTTCTGCTCGGAAGCCATCTGGGCGTGGTACACGACCTGGAGCAGGAGATCGCCGAGCTCCTCGCGCAGATCGTCGAGATCGCCGCGGGCGATGGCGTCCACCACCTCATAGGCTTCCTCGATCGTGTAGGGCGAGATGGTCACAAAATCCTGATCGAGGTCCCAGGGGCAGCCGGTGACCGGCGTGCGCAGCGCCGCCATGATCTCGATCAGGCGGGAAATCTCGCGGGAAGGGGTCATTGCGGGGCAGTCTCCTGGGTCCGCAACCTTATGCCAAAACCGCGCCGGCGTTCCCAGCCTGGTACGGCGGAACAGGCCGATTTCCACCGATTGGCGAGCAGGTCGCGCAATGCTAAAGCGCGGGCCATGAGTGACGCATCTTCATCCGAGACCGCACTGGTGCTGTTCTCCGGCGGCCAGGATTCCACCACCTGCCTGGCCTGGGCGCTCAGCCGCTTTGCCCGCGTGGAGACGCTGGGGTTCGACTACGGCCAGCGCCATGCCATCGAGCTCGCCTGTCGCGACCGGTTGTTTGACGGCATCAAGGGGCTGCGCGCGGATTGGGCCGCAAGGCTCGGCGAGAACCACACGTTGTCGATCCCGACGCTGGCGGCCGTGTCCGAGACCGCGCTGACGCGCGACGTCGCGATCGCGATGGGTGCGGACGGCCTGCCCAACACCTTCGTGCCGGGCCGCAACCTGGTGTTCCTGACCTTCGCCGCGGCGCTGGCCTATCGGCGCGGGATCAGCCACATCGTCGGCGGCATGTGCGAGACCGACTATTCCGGCTATCCCGATTGCCGCGACGAGACCATCCGCGCCATGCAGGCCGCGCTCTCGCTCGGCATGGCTCGGAATTTCGAGCTGCATACGCCGCTAATGTGGATCGACAAGGCCGCGACCTGGCAGCTCGCGCACGATCTCGGCGGCGACGGCCTCGTCGATCTCATCCGCGAGCACTCCCACACCTGCTATCTCGGCGAACGCGGCGCGCAGCACGAGTGGGGCTATGGCTGCGGCGAGTGCCCGGCGTGCAGCCTGCGGGCGAAGGGCTGGCAGGAGTTTGCGGCGGGCAGATGATGCCGGCTAGAAGGTGTGCTGCACTTTCACCGAGATATTGCGGCCGGTCTCCACCAGGGGATTTGTGAAGCTTCGCGGGTATGAGCGATTCACGAACGTCGATGCGTCGACATAGGCCGTGTTGAAGATGTTCTCCAAGCCGAGGATCAGCTTGGTATCGCCGAGTTGCGGCGATACCAGCTTGCCGAGTTGAAGCGTCGCATAGAGCTTGGGAATGGCGTAACCCGAAGTCGTATACTCCTGCGCCGGATCGATCCGGGTCTTGCTGGCGGCCCAATCGATCACGCCGAGGATCGAGTAGGCGCCATCCGGGTCCGCATATTGTATCCCCACCCGCCCGCGATACGGAGCGAGAAAAGGCAGCGGCTTGTCGGTTGCCGTGTTGGTACCGCGCAGCTGGGTGAAGTTCGTGAACAGGTTGACGGACGGCGTCATCTGCCAGCGCGCCTCCAGTTCGACGCCGGTCACCTCGGCCTTGCCGACGTTCTGTGACTGGGTGTATCCGCCGACACCGTTGAGCGTCACTGCGACCGTTTGAAGGAAGTTCTCGTAGTGCGTATCGAACGCCGTGACCTTGAGCTCTGCATTGGTCGTATGAAAGCGTGCGCCTCCTTCGTACGTCACGCCGCGTTCCGGCTTCAGGTCCGGATTGGGAAGCTGAGTGGCCGTCACGGCAAACAGCTCGGAGTTCGTCGGTTGACGGAACGAGGTCGCCACGTTGCCGATCAGGTCGACGCTTGGCAGGACGGCGTAGACGAACCCAAGGCTTCCGGTCGGAGCCGTTTGATCCACGTTGGCCTTGCTCGCATACAACGCTCTGACATTTGCAGGAATGGTGGACGCGAGCGGCGAGGTGTCAGTGGTCGTGTTGAACCAGTCGAAACGGCCCCCTGCGGACAGCGTCAGCGGCTGGATCGGCTTCCATTCATGCAGGACGAACGTGCCGATGTTGGATTGCGTCGTGTCGGGGCCTTGCTTGGTGTAAGGCGAAAACACATCGCTCGTCACGATCCCCGTCGTCCCATTGCGGGTGATGGTCTCGGACGTCAATTCGCTGCCCGGCCGCGCTTCCCGGAAGCCGTCGAGGCCGACCGTGGTCTTCGTTGCACCCCACGGGCTGAGCCAGGGAATCTCGGCCAGTGAGCGCCCGCCGATTACGAGGGGGCCTATGACGTGGCTGGTGGATTTGACGGTCCTCGTGGTGATGCCCGCGGCGTTGATCGTGTTGTTGATCGTCGAGAGTTTCGTGTCGAAATAGTTGACGTAGAAGGAGCTCTCGACGTGCTTCACCAGGCCGTCGAGTTCGCCGGTATAGGCGATGCGCGCCGAATGCACCTGGTTGGGATCCTGCCGCACCTGCAGATACGGCGCCCCCGGCGCTCCGCCGACACCGCCGGCGCGCCCATCGACCTCGCTGTAAGAGCGCAACGAGAGCTCCAGCCTCTGTCCGATATCGGGCGAGTAGCCGAGCTTGATATTGCCGCCGACGCTCTGATAGTCGCTATTCGGCACCGTTCCGAGCGAAGTCTGATAGTCGCCGCCCCAGCGCCCGGCGAACCCGCCGATGAAATCGAAGCCCTGTCCGGCGCCCTTGACCCAGTCGTAGGTGGTGAACGAGCTGGCGGCACTTCCGTAGCCGGTCGACCAGCCGCCACCCGTAAACCGGAATGGCCCCGACGTATCGCCGGTGTACGAGCGGGTCACGACGTTGACCAGTCCGGTCAGCGCCTCGCTGCCATAGACGACGGAGCCTGGACCGCGGATCACTTCGACGCGCTCGACCTCGTCAGGCGCGAGGTAATTGAGCTGCAGTGTATTGCGGCCGCGGAAGCGATCGCCGTCGATGAACATCGGCGAGCGGAAGCTGTTCGAAGAGAACCCTCGCAAATAGATCTGACCACCGATACCACCGGAGCGAGCGACCGAGACGCCCGGGACCGAAGCAAGAATATCGAGAAGGCCAGTTGGCGAAGTCGCCTCGATCTGGGCACGGTCAACAACCGTGATGCTCTGCTCCGCAAGATGAGGAATTCCCGCTTGCGGCAGCCTGCCGCCCATGGGCTTCAGGGAATCGCTGTTCGTGCCTTCAGGAGCTGTTTGCGCGGTTTGCGGGCCTCGTGCCGGCTGCACAGCCTGCGACTGCGTTTGTCGCGCCGCGCGCGCTGCATTCTGCCGTGCCGTGCGACGACCCCGTGGGTCGGTCAAAATCCCCCGGGTATGGTCACTTGAAACTCCCCCACCTGATGATCGCCGTCAGCGCCGCTGAACAGCAGTAGCCGGTCAGGCAGGACGTTTATGTTCGACCCCTTTAGCCAGCAAGGGGCCGGGGAGTTGAACGTCTTGAAGCGACATCTGCAAAGCACCGTACTTACATTACTTGATCGCAACACCAGCCAGCGCGAGATTCACCGGCTGACGGGTGTCGATCGCAAGACGATCCGGCGTTATCAGGCGCTGCGGGCCGGTGCGGAGGCAAATTCCCCCGGGGAAGTGACCACCGGCTCGGTGAGCGCGGACGGCCAAATTCCTCCACCCCGACCACCGGCTTTTGGGACATCGGAAGCGACGGTCACCAGCAGCCTGGCCCGTTCGGCTTGCGAAGCGCATCGGACGTGGATCGAAGAACAGGTCCGGCTGAAGCGGAACGCGCAGGCGATTTACCAGGACCTGGTTGATCAATTTGGCTTTCCGTCCAGCTACCAGAGTGTCAAGCGGTTTGTGCGCCGGTTGCGGCACGCTGATCCTGAGCAGTTTGATCGTCTTGAGTTCCTCCCCGGCGAGGAAGCTCAGGTCGACTATGGCGAGGGCGCGCCGACGGTTGATCCGAAGAGCGGGCGGTACCGTCGTCCCCGCCTGTTCGTGATGACGCTACGCTACTCGCGGCGCAGCTTCCGGCGGGTAGTCTGGAAGTCCAGCCAACAAGTCTGGGCGCAGCTCCACGAAGAGGCGTTCCGGTATTTTGGCGGGGTCCCCAGCTATGTCGTGCTCGACAACCTGAAGGAAGGCGTCCTCAAGCCGGATTTGTACGAGCCCCAGCTCAACCCGATTTACAGCGCGATGCTGGCTCATTACGCCGTGGTCGCCGATCCCGCGCGCGTGGCCGATCCAAATCGGAAAGGATGCGTCGAGAATGCGATTCAACATACCCAGGGCACTGCGCTGGCCGGACGGCGCTTCGAGACGCTGGAGGCGCAAAACGAGTTCTTGAGGCACTGGGAGGAGAACTGGGCTTTCAAACGCATCCACGGCAGCACGCGCCGTCAGGTCGAGGCGATGTTCCAGGAAGAGAAGCCGCACCTGCGGCCGCTGCCTGTCGCTCCCTTCCGCATCTTCACCGAAGTCGTCCGGACTGTCTGCGACGACACCACCGTACGCGTCGACAACAGCTATTACGCCGCGCGGCCCGCGCCGATCGGCAGCCAGGTCGTCGTGCGCATCTACACCACCACGATCGAGATCCGTGATCGCCACACCCGTGCGCTGCTGCGTGTTCATTCCCGGATGGCGCACCCCGGTTCTGTCGTCCTGCCGACCAGCGAACGGCCGTTCAACCCGTCGCGGCAAACCGCCGTGCTGCTGGCGAGCGCCGAGCGCATCGGACCGCAGACCAGGGCCTTGTGCCAGCAGGTGTTCGACACCGAAGGGCGCCCCGGACAGCGCGCGATGTGGGGCATTGTCGGGCTGGGCCGGAAGTATCCGGCGCGGCTGGTCGAGCAGGCCTGCGCGCACGCCATCGACAACCGCATCTACCGCTACAAGCACGTGCGTGCGACCGTCGAGCGGTTGTTCGAACAGGCGATCGAGCAGGTTGGAGTGACGCCACAGCCGGCATCGCCGCTCACCCAGGATCATCCGCTGATCCGTACCCCCGCGGAATACGGCGACCTCTTCAGCCGCGCTGTGCGGCGCGACGCCGACGACAATGGTCGGCAGGCCGAGGCTCACGACGATCACGCCACGGCAATCCGCGCTCGTGTCGCCTGCGCAACCCCGGCCAACTCCGGCGCCACGAGCGCTCCCGCTGCACCTTCTCACCTTAAACTGGAGACCTAGCCACATGATGACCATGCCGGAAATTGAGCGTTGCCTACGACAGCTGCGCCTGTCGGGTGTCCGCGACACGCTGCAGACGCGCGTGCTCCAGGCGCAGGGCGCCAACCAGCTCTTCCTCGAGACCTTCTCCCTTATCCTGCAGGATGAACTGGACCGTCGTCAGTCCCGTCTTATCGAGCGGCGATACCAGCAATCCGGGCTCGACGAAAAGCTGACGCTCGCCGAGTTCGACTGGTCCTTCAATCCCAAACTGCCACGTCAGACCTGCTTCCAGCTCCACACCCTGGCGTTCATTGCCGCTGGCGAGAACGCTCTGCTTGTTGGCAAACCTGGCACCGGGAAGTCGCACATCGCCAAGGCGATTGCCTATCAGGCGATCCTGCAAAGCCACAAGGTCCAGTATCTTGAGACCGACGACTTCTTCCACCGCTACGCCCTGAACTCTCCGGCACAACGCGAGGTCCGGCTGCGAACCATCATCGACTGCGATCTCCTCGTGCTGGACGATCTATTCCTCGCACGCGCCATCCCCGACGACGCCGGCACTTTGCTGCAGACCCTGATCCATCAGCGTTACAAACTGCGCCGCAGCGTCATCGTCACCTCCAATCGCGTCGTGCAGGATTGGGGGGCATACCTTGGGGACAACACTATGAGCACGACGATCCTCGATCGCCTTATGCATCATTGCCATCTGCTTGAGTTCGACGGACGCAGCTATCGGCTCAAAGAAGCCGCTGAAGCTCTTGCCCGGGAAACAAACTCAAACTAACAGTCCCTTGTCCTGCCTCGCGGGTGGAGGAATTTGACTGACCACACCCGGAGGAATTTGAAGTGACCCGCGGGGACGAGGCTTCGACGGTTTTCCGGCCTCGACGGTCACCGTCGGCAGCACGGAAGACCGAGCGAGCGAATTGCTCCGAAAGCAGGAAGAGACTCGTCAGTCGCTGACGTCGCGGTTTGCCGATCTATCGTCGACGCAGCGACCACGCGTGCTGTACTTCAATCGAGCCACGAACATGCTGCGCGTCAGCGGCAAAGGAACGGCGCAGGATTTCGCCATTGAGCTGGCGGGCGGACAGAACGCGGTCGGCACCGCTTCGATCAGCACCATCACCATTGAACAGATCCTCGCGTGGAATCCGCAAGTCATCCTGCTTGGAAATTTCGATCCGGCGATGCCGTCGGATCTGTATCGCGATCCGCGCTGGCAGGGCATCGAGGCCGTTCAGGCTCGCCGCGTGTACCGCGTTCCTCTCGGGGGTTATCGCTGGGATCCGCCGAGTCACGAATCGGCACTTGGTTGGCTCTGGCTGGCCGGCCTGCTGCATCCCGAACTTGCTCAGGAGAGCATTCGTACCTCGGTGAAGAGCTGGTTCGGCTTTCTCTATAATTACAATCCAACCGATGAGGAGATAGACGGCATCCTGTTTCTCAAGGACAACGCCGGGTCGGCCGGCTACGAAGCTTATCGGGCTCATTGATGGGAAGCACTATCTCCGGATCGGCGACGAGTCTCCCCTCGCGGAGTGAAAGATCCTTTGCCCTGCTTTACGTTGCGCTCGCTGCGGGCCGAGCTATGGCGGAATCTGGGTGATGACGGTGTGAGGAAGGCGGCGTATCGAGGCGGGTGACGAGCCTGCCAGAACCTCTCGAGGAGAGCGATACGCCATGACCGAGACTACCAATGTTCTTGCTTTCCGTCAGCCGTCCGCGGTTGATGATCCACTGACCGATATCGTTCGTGCCGGCGCGCGGGACCTGCTTGCCAGGGCGATCGAGATCGAGGTTGGCGCGTTTCTGGCCAGCACGGCCAATCTGACGCTGCCCGACGGTCGAGCGCGCCTGGTCCGACATGGGCACGGTCCGGTGCGCGAGATTGCGACCGGCATCGGTCCGGTGGAGGTCGCTCGTCCCAAGGTCCGCGACCGCGGAGCGAGCGGGCCAGGCGACCGCCTCCGCTTCAGTTCGGCAATCCTGCCGCTATGGGCGCGGCGGACGAAGAGCCTGGATGCCTTGATCCCGGTCCTCTATTTGCGCGGCATCTCGACCGGCGACTTCCAGGAGGCGCTCTCGGCGCTGCTCGGCAAGGATGCGCCGAACCTGTCGCCTTCGGTGATCGCCGGCCTGAAGGCCGATTGGCAGGTCGAGTACGAACGCTGGCAGAGACGCGATCTGTCGGCGCGTCGCTATGTCTACATCTGGGCCGATGGCGTGTACCTGCAGGCCCGCATGGAAGATCACAGCGAATGCATGCTGGTGCTGATTGGCACCACGCCGGAAGGCAAGAAGGAGCTGATCGGCTTCCAGGTCGGCGTGCGCGAGAGCGCGCAGAGCTGGCGCGAACTCCTGATCGACCTGCGGCAACGCGGGTTACGGATTGCCCCGCAACTCGCCATCGGCGACGGCGCCCTCGGCTTCTGGAAGGCACTGGACGAGGCCTTTCCCGGCACGCGGCACCAACGATGCTGGTGCCATAAAGTGAGCAACGTACTCGACAAGGTCGCCAAATCCGTGCAGGGCCCCATGAAGAACGACCTGCGGAACATCTATCTGGCCCCACACCGGGCCGAAGCTGAAACCGCGATCGACGTCTTCGTCGAGAAATACCACGTCAAATACGGACGTGCGGTGGAGTGCCTGATCAAGGATCGCCATGCGCTGCTCGCCTTCTTCGACTTCCCTGCTGAGCACTGGATCCACCTACGCAGCTCGAACCCGATCGAGAGCGTCTTCGCCACGGTGCGCCACCGAACGGTGCGGACCAAGGGATCGCTGTCGCAACAAACTGCGAAGCTGATGGTGTTCAAGCTCATCGACGCCGCATCGAAGACCTGGCGGCGATTGAAGAGCACGAACCAGTTGCCGAAAGTCATCGCCGGTGTAAAGTTCATCGACGGAATCGAAGTCATTCCGAACACTGAAAGCCACGCCGCCTGATCAGGCCGCGTCACCCAAAATCAGCCATAGCTCCTGCGGGCCTGATCCTCATCCTTTTGTGGGCGATCGCTTCGGGACGGTATCAGATCCCGTTCGGCACGGTTTTGTCGATCATCGTGTCGCACCTGGTCGCAGTGAAAGCGACGTGGACGACCACGGAAGCCGTCGTCGTCGAAACGGTGAGGCTGCCGCGCGTGCTCACCGCCGCTATCGCAGGCGCAGGCCTGTCTCTGTGCGGCGCAGTGCTTCAGGCGATCTTCCGCAATCCGCTGGTTGGCCCCCAGACAATCGGAGCCTCCTCCGGAGCTGCCCTCGGCGGCGTCATCGTCATCTTCCTGGTCGGGTTCGGGCCACTCGTCCAGATCGGTGCTTTTGGAGGCGCCGCCTTGGCGCTCGTCGCCGTGCTTGCGCTCCATCGCAGCGACAATCTCTCGCCCATCCTCATGCTCGTGCTTGCGGGTGTGGTCGTCAGCGCGTTCTGCACCGCTCTGGTCGGACTTGTGACCTATCTGGCCGATCCCGAGACGACATTGCAGGTCATCGTGTTCTGGCTGCTGGGCAGCTTCGCGCCTTCGACGTGGCTGCACTGCGGTCTGATTGCGGTCTGCACCGCGGTCGCAGCCGCCGTACTCATCGGGATGAGGTGGCGGGTCAACGTTCTTTCGCTCGGAGATGAAGAGGCTCGAACTCTCGGCGTCAATCCAGGACGCGATCGGTTGATCCTTCTGGCCGCGGCCTGTCTTGCGATCTCGTCTCAAGTTGCGGTCAGCGGAACGATCGGCTGGGTCGGACTCATCGTTCCCAACCTTGCGCGCATGATCGTGGGGGCGGACAACCGCCAGCTGCTGCCGGTATCGACATTCCTGGGCGCCATCTTCCTGGTTGCAGCGGACACGCTGGCGCGGTCGCTCACGCCGGCCGAGATTCCGGTCGGGATCATCACGGCGCTCATCGGCACTCCGATCTTCGCGCTGCTCCTCCGGCGCACCACCAGGAGCGGCGCAGCATGATCCGCATCGAGAATGCAGGCCACAGGTACGGATCCCAGCACTGGCTCTTTCGCGAGCTGTCCGTCACCTTTCCTTCGGCCCGGATCGCCGCAATCCTCGGGCCGAATGGCTGCGGCAAGACAACCTTGCTGCGCGCGATCAGCCGAACATTGACCCTCAAGGAAGGAATCATCGACATCGACGGCCATGAGGGTTTCGTGCCGCAGGCATTGACGGCCGATCAGTCCTACAGTGCCGTCGATATGGTTCTGATGGGTCGAAGCCGCTATCTCGGCAGGTTCAGCTCACCGGGCCGCAAGGACAGGGAACGTGCATATGAGTCTATCGAGGAAGTCGGTCTGGGGGCTCTCGCGGAGCAGCGTTACGACCGGCTGAGCGGCGGGCAGCGGCAACTCGTCCTGCTGGCCCGCGCACTGGCCAGCGACTGCAAGGTCCTCGTGCTGGATGAGCCAGCCTCGGCGCTCGACATCGCCAATCAGGGCGTCGTTCTTCGCCTGCTCCTGCGCCTCGCAAGCTCCTTGGGCCTGACCGTGTTGTTCACAACGCATCATCCGGACCATGCAATCGGTATCGCCGATACGACCTTGCTGATGCAGCGGAACGGCACTCACGTCTGCGGTCCGACCGGGGAGGTGCTGACCGAAGGCAATCTCGCTCGGATGTATGGCGTGCCGGTGCGCCGCGTCGATGTCCATGCAGGCGAGGAGACGGCCTCGGCGATCGTGCCGTTGCACGGCTTGCGGAGCAAGGCTCCGGATCAGCCTCTGGTCCCCTGAGATCAGCGACCGCCGCGATCGATTTGCGGCGCAGCCTTTCGCTTCGCCCAGGGCAGAAAGCCATCGAGGAGCTTCGAGGCTGCGGGCATGAAGTTGCTGCCATGATGATAGAATGGATCCAGTGTCGAGACGAACAAGCGCCCCGGCAGCGTGACCCAATCCTCGTAAAGGAGCGCTCCGCCACTGTCGCGACCCTCAGGATCGGCCGGCACGTCGATCAGCGCCCGAGCCCCTGCAGGCGGGGTCAATACGCCGTGAAAGTGCCATATCGTGCTTTCGAACGGCACCGCCTGGAAGAGCTCATGGTCGGGCGCCAGCAGGCGGTTCGGTGGACGCGCTGTCTTGTCGAGCCACCACCAGAAGTTTGTCGGCCGCGCCGCCCAGGTAACGCCTGGCAGCCACGTGTCGGCGCGATTCTCGCCGAACACGACCAGCGTGTGCCCGGCTTTCGCAAAATGGATCAGGACATCGCGGCAGGCGCGAAGAATGTTCGGATTGATGCGATCCGGCACGATCAGGAAAGTGACGCCGGCCAAGGCATCCGTTGTCAGTTCAGGAGCGTAGATGGTCTTGTCGAATAGCTCTCGATAGCGCCGACCGTGAATGGCCGCGTGGTGGTAAAACGTGCCGCCGTCGAGGATCGCCAGGCTCATTGAACGTTTCGTCCCTCTGTGACCCACTGCATGATCCGGGGCGCCAGCTGCTTGTCCTCGCTGCCGAACGTCCAGAGGTCATTTCCGCCGTGGAACAGCACATGACCTCGACCGACCGGATAGATGAAGTCGAGCGGCAGGTTTGGCTGGCCCAGGGCGTGGATAATCAGCGCATCCGGCGGCGCGTCGTGCCAGACCCGGCCGTAGAAGCCGGAGACGCCGCGGCGGAAAGTCAGATCATGCGGGTCAATGCCGTGCCAGATGGGATGCGCGGCGAGCCGCAGCACCGTGATGTCGCTCAGCTTGTAATTGTCGATGGTGTGGAAACCTGCCATGCGCGGTAGGTAGGGATAGGCGTGATGGCCGTTCGCAACGACGACACCGCCGCGACATTCCTCGATCTGGCCAGCGCGGGCCGCTAGGAAACGCTGGTCGCTGTGCATGCTCACGAACAGCACACTGAAATCGTTCAGATCGATGTCGGGCAGCGCATAGATGTCCCGCAGCTCGGCTTTGACGTTCGCCAGGGCACGTAGCGACCCGTCGTCATAACCGAAGCTGAGAGCAAGTCCGGGCTTCGTCATCAACTCGCACGCATGGTGAAGAGAGCGCCTGGTTCCTTCGCCAGAACGTCCTCGGCGATGGACCGTTTCAATGCACTCAGCTCGCGCTGCTGTGCTGTGCTGCGATTCTTGGCGAAGACGAGCTCGAAAAATCGCTCCGGCAACACCCCAGGCAGCAACGCCATCTCGGCGGTTCGCTCTCCGAGCGTAATTTGAAAGCTGTAGGAAATGTCGTGCCCAGGCACAAGTCTCGCTTCGGTCAGCGTGCGGTCTACGCTATAGGCGCCGCGGGTCACGGCGCGCGTGATCACTTCGAACGCGTCCCGCACACCCGGACCTGGGTGCCCGCTCACGATGCTGATGTCACGCCGCGCCGGAGGCTTCTCGGGCGACAGCACGGCGAACGCTGCCCGCTGCGCCTGGAATACGATCGCGGCCATGGCAAGCGCTGATTGGCCATGGTAGGCGGCCACCATGGGGAAACCAATCTCGACGGGCTCCTCCTCGGCCATGATGGTGATCGCAGATTCTTTTCCTGCTGGCGTGTTCACAGAGTTCTCACATGACGAGGCGGCTGGTAGCTCGCATGCGTTACCCCGCGCTTTTGCCCGAGGTCAACAAGCCCAACTTAGATTCAGTTCAAAGCGCGATCAGGCGGCGAGGCCCTTCCGTTCCTATGAATACAAGGAAGAGAGAGAATCCATTTCGCCGCTAGAAGCATGGCGCCGAATGGATTGGGCAACGAGGAGTTCGACCCGCAATCGCCGCAAGTTACCCGAAATCCTCCGGCCGCAGCTCGATCGGCTTGCCGTGCGGCGTGCGATCGGCGGCGTGGTCCCAGGCGTCGCGATAGCGGTGCAGGGTTTCGGCCGATGCGACGCCCTTGCGCGCCACGAGGCCTTCCAGCGTCGCCAGCCAGTGCAGGTAGTAGGTCTCGCCCGTATCAGGATCGCCCGCCGCTTGCGCGCGCTTGATCTCGTCGGCGAGTGCGGCGGCCCATTCGGGCCAGGTGAACACGCCGCGCTCGTGCAGGGTCAGCGCCATGGCAAAGGCATGCGCCTCCCATGGCGCCCGGAAAACCGGGCCGTCGTCGTCGCGGGGAATGCTCGGTATGGCCGCCGTCGCGGCCGCAGCAAGCGTCGTGCTCATCACGCCGGGTCCAGATAGGGCTCGAACGCGTCGATCGAGACCTTTGTGGTCGGATCACCGTCGGGGCCCCAGAGTTCGCGGCCCTCGAACACCACGGTGTAGAGCCATTGCGGGTTCTCGCCGCGCTCCATCGCCGCCGTGTCAGGAAACACGTGGCAGCCATGGTTCAGCTCGACGACGCCGACATGGCCGCGCACGTAACGCGGCAGCCTCGTGTGCGTGGCCGGATGGATGTTCTTCGCGCGTACGCGGTCGCCGATACTGAATTTCGCCGGCGCCGGGGCAGGGCGGTCGAACTTGCCGCGCACCATGATGCGTTCGACGTTCGCGAGATCGAACTTGCCGTGCTTGAGCACCCTTGCGGGCTGCATCGCATGGCCGGCGGCGACTTCCTCCCTGGTGAGGTAGCCCTTGTCGATCAGCATCTCCTCGAGACCGAGGAACCATTTCTTGTAGTAGGAGCTCGCGAGATAGACGTGCGGCGGCAGCGTCTCGCGGTAGAAGCGCGAGGTATCGATGTTAAAGGCGCCGGCCGCGCCCATCGCGCGTACCATGGCAAGCACACGCGCTTCCCAATCCGCGTGAAACATCGGCTCGTTGGGCTCGGGCTCGACCTTGCCGAACCCGTCCATGCCGCCCATGTCGTGCACGCCGTTCATGACGGGGCTCCAGGCTTCCGCGGAAAGCCGGTGCCGATCATGGAGTCGCGGGTGACGAGTTCGGCGAGCTGCTCCTCGGTCCAGCCCTCCGTGCCTGCAGGGCGCATCGGCAGCACCAGGAAGCGCGTTTCGGCGGTCGAATCCCACACCCGGATTTCCATGTCCCTGGGCAGGGTGACGTCGAAATCGGCGAGCACGCCGCGCGGATCCTTCACGGCGCGGGAGCGGTAGGGCGCAGCCTTGTACCAGACCGGCGGCAGTCCCAGCATTTCCCAGGGGTAGCAGGAGCACAGCGTGCACACGACCATGTTGTGCCGCTCAGGCGTGTTCTCGACCACGACGAGATGGTCGCCGACGCGGCTCACATAGCCGAGCGTGCCGATCGCCTTGCTGCCGTCCTCGAGCAGCGCTTTCTTGAACGCCGGATCGGTCCAGGCCTTGGCGACGACGCGCGCGCCGTTGTGAGGGCCGATCCTGGTCTCGTACGCCTGGATGATGGCATCGAGCGCGGCCGGCTCGACATAGCCTTTTTCGGTGAGGATCGTCTCGAGCGCGCGCACACGCAGCTCGGTCTCCGACAGCTCGGAATGATCGTGGTGATGGTCGTGATCGTGGCTCATGGCAGCAAAGATATGCGCAATGGCCCAGGCCTGTCGAGTGTTCCTTGCATCGTGATCGGGTCCCATATTCGTGACGACAATTGTGCGCTAACATCGCCGAAAGCAGCGTGGAGATGATGGTGACGGACTACGTGAAGATCGAGAAGGGCCTTGGGCCTGAGGGCCGGATTGCGGTGGTCCGTTTCGACCGCGGCGATGGCATCAACGCACTCTCGCCGGAGGCATTGCGGCAGCTGACCGCGGCGGCGCGCAGTTTCGAGGATGACGCCGCGACGTCGGTCGTCGTCTTGACCGGCAGCTCGGGCGCGTTCTGCGCCGGCTTCGACAGAGCTGGCCCCGGTTGTTTGGACAGCGCCCCGCTGGATTTAAGTGGATTCCTGCCGGGTTATGCTGAACGCGGGGCTTTACGGTTTTGTCGTTGCGTCGGGAGGGCGTAGCCCGACCAGAGCGACGACAAAACCGTCGGCGACGGTCATGCGGCCATCACCATAGCTTGCGTGCCGAAGTAAGCCTCGTCGGGCGTGCGCCCGTCAAGGCTCGAGTGAGGGCGTCCCTGATTGTAGAAGGCCAGATACTTGGCAATTGACGCTCGCGCCTCGGACACGCTGTCGTAGGCGCGGAGATATACTTCTTCGTATTTGACCGTGCGCCAGAGCCGCTCGACAAACACGTTGTCGCGCCAGGCGCCCTTGCCGTCCATGCTGATGGCGATCTTCGCGTCCAGCAGCACATCGGTGAACTCGAGGCTGGTGAACTGGCTGCCCTGATCCGTGTTGAAAATCTCGGGCCTGCCGTGCTTCGCCAACGCCTCCTGGACCGCTTCGACGCAGAAGGCCGCCTCCATTGTGATCGAGACGCGATGGGCCAGGACCCGTCGGCTGAACACATCGACGACCGCCGCGAGATAGACGAAGCCACGCCGCATCGGAATGTAGGTGATGTCCATTGCCCACGCATGGTCGGGCCGCTCGATCTTCAATCCGCGCAACAGGTACGGGTAGATCTTGTGACCCGGAGCCGGCTTGCTCGTGTTCGGGCGACGATAGACCGCCTCGATCCCCATGCGCTTCATCAGCGTCGCGATGTGGCGGCGACCGGCGTATACGCCCTCCCGCCGCAGCAACGATCGCAGCATACGCGCTCCCGCGAAGGGATAATCGAGATGCAGCTCATCGAGCCGACGCATCAAGGCAAGGTCCTCGGCCGAAACTGGCCGAGGTTCATAGTAGACCGTGCTGCGAGCCAGCTTCAGGACCTTCGCCTGGCGCACGATAGAAAGATCATGATCGCGGTCGATCATCGCTTTGCGCTCAGCAGGCCCGCCTTGGTGAGCGCGCCGGACAAAAAATCGTTTTCCAACGCCAGCTCGCCGATCTTGGCATGTAACGCCTTCAAATCGACCGGCGTCTCGGCCGATGTCTTGTCATGCCCAAACACGCCGGCGGCGCCTTCCAGGAGCTGGTTTTTCCAGATCGTGATCTGGTTCGGATGAACATCAAACAGTTGCGCCAGCTCCGCCAGTGTCTTGTCGCCTTTGACCGCAGCCAAAGCAACCTTCGCCTTGAATGCCGGAGAATGCGTCCGGCGGCTCTTCTTCGTCATCTTCGCTCCTGATTCGCAGCAAGAATCCTCGCCGCTGTCAGGCAGAAAATCCACTCAAGCTACTGTCCGAATTTGCGGGGCCAGCTCTGTCTCGTTCCTCTACAAGCTGCACTATACGATGCACATCCCGGAGGTCTGGGGCAGCGACCGCTGGGGCATGCGTGTGCTCGGCGTGATCGCCATCATCTGGACCATCGACTGCTTCGTCGGTTTCTATCTGACGCTGCCCTCGCGCCGGCGTTCCAAGGCGGCGCGGGCGCCTGAAGTCACGCGCCAGCTCGAGCGCGGCTTCTGGGCGCGCTGGGCGCCGGCCTGGACGATCAAGACCTCGGGCAGCGGCTATCGGATCAATTTCGACATCCACCGGGCCTTCAGCCTCTGGACCTGGGGTGTGCTGTTCATCATCGCCTTCACAGCATTCTCGCTGAACCTCTATTTCGAGGTGTTCTCGCCGCTGATGAAGATGGTGTCGAACTACACGCCGACGCCCTACGAGCAGCGGCCCTATCGCGGTCTCGACGATCCGATCGAGCCCAAGGTGACGTTCGCCGACATCGCCGCACGCGCGGCGGCCGACGGCAAGGCGCGCGGATGGACGACCCCGGTCGGCTCGATCAATTACGGCCCGGCCCATGGCGTCTATGCCGCCGCCTTCTTCCACCCCGGCGACGACCACGGCGCAGGCGGCGTCGGCCCGGCGCAACTCTACTACGACAGCGAGGACGGCCGCCCAATCGGCGAGCGACTGCCCTGGGTCGGCACCGCCGCCGACATCTTCGTGCAGGCGCAATTCCCGCTGCATTCGGGCCGCATCGTCGGGCTGTTCGGCCGCATCCTGATCTCGATCATGGGTCTCGTGGTGGCGGCACTGTCGGTCACCGGCGTCGTGATCTGGTGGCGCAAGCGCCGCGCCCGCGTCCGCGTGCGCCAGACCGCCGCGATGCGCCTGAACCGGCAGCAACTGACACCGGCAGAGTAGGGCTCCCGCACTCCGCCGACGGATGAACCTTCCCGTTCGGCACAGGCACAAAGACTGGAGACCGCTCCCAGTCTTCCGGATTGCAATGAGATCGCTTGCCTTGCTCTGCCTGCTCCTCCTGGCTGCGCCGATCCACGCGGCCGCGCCCGAGCAGCACTATCTCGACCTGCGCGATCGCTACATCGCAAAATTCTCGAAAGCCAAGGAGAGCGACGAGATCTACAAGCAGCACGATGCGGCGCTCAAGGAGCTGGCCGGCGTGCTGCGCGGCCTGGTGGGACCTGTGGCAATCAAGGGGCTGCCGACCGAGGGCAAGTCGAACGTCGACACGCTGTTCAGGAACGACGTCGGCTTCGGCCATCTCGACGGGCTCGGCTTCGCTTCCGAGAGCGACAAGATGCAGGCCGTGGTGACCACGACCGGGCTGCTCAAGCACTGGCTGCGCGAGCACCGCGAGGACGGCATGCCGCAGGAGAGAGATGCTGCGTTCAAGTCGGACCGCTTCTACCATTACGCCATCCAGGACGCGGCCTTCGCCAAATATGCCGAGCTGCCGGTCACCAAGCCCGCATCCGCCAGTACCGCGGTCGCCGTGCTGGGCGTGCGCGGCAATGGCGGCCTCAGGGGACCACCGCATGAGATCGATGTCGTCGCCATCAAGGACGACAAGGTCTTCTTCATCGCCACATCGGACGCCGTGAAGACGGCTGAAATCCCGGCCTGCGAGAAGGTCTGGAAGCAGATGATGGCCAGGAAGACCCCGCAGGACGCCATGGCTCGTGAAGACCAGGCGATGGACGCCTACACCAAGTGCTTTGCCAGGGAAGCGCCAAGCCAGAGCTGGTTCGCAGCCGCCGTCAAGAAGGCGCAGAGCCAGCTGGATCTGCTGCCGTTGCGCTAGGCGCCGCAGCTCGAGCGTCTGGCGCATCCTCCGCCTGGACCTTCACGGGCAAGGTGGCCAGCTCGCCGCTGTTAGCGCGCCGGGGCTGGCCCGTCCTGGGCGTCGACTTGCCGGGTGGTCGGGCCGGCGGTGCTTTCGCCAGTGCAACGAACCGCATTAAGGAGAAAGACATGAGATTTTTGAATTGGTTAGCCCAACGCTGCCGCACCAATCTCCATGTTTGGAGGATGCCATCCACGAGTTCCACTTGTGCTGGCCGAGGGTAGGCGAGATACTATGGCTGCGTATGATGGCTTGCGGTATCCGGTCTGGCACCAGCCGGAGACCGTGCTTGCTGTTCGGGGCTGCGATCGACGATGAATACGCAGACGCGCGACCGAAAAGGCGAACGTCATCGATTGACGGTGCTTTTCTCTGACTTGGTGGGATCCACCGCGCTGGGCAGAGATATCGAGTCCGAGCACCTTTCCGAACTCCTGAGCCAACTGCGGCAAATCTGGCATCGCGCGGTCGCGAAGCACGGCGGTCGCATCATCAGAACGCAGGGAGACGGTGCCCTCGCTGTGTTCGGCTACCCCCAGTCAGGCGAAGATGACGGTCGTCGTGCTGCGGAGGCGGCACTCGATATTCACCAGTGGGTCGGGCAGTTGCGCCACGATGGCGTGTCCCCGGCTCTCATGCCGCTTCAAATGCATTCCGGTATCCACGCCGGCACCTTGCTCCTGACCGAGGGAGATATCGAGTCTGGCCGGTACGACCTGATCGGCGATGTCGTGAACACGGCGGCGCACCTGTCGCGCTACGCTGCGCCGGGGCAGATTCTTGCTAGCCTCGATGCCCTCGGTCCGCATGCAAATTTCTTCGAGCTCGGCGATCGCCTTCAGACAACGGGTGCAGCGGCCGGAATGCCGCAGGCGCGCGTGGTGCTGAGACGAAGCACGGCGACCCGCCGATTCGAGGCAACTTCTCGTCGCGGCCTGACGCCCTTTATTGGTCGCAACGAGGTTTTCAACTTTCTGACCGGTTTTCTCAACCAGGCACATCCGACCAGGCAACGCTGCGTGGTCGTCGTCGGCGGTCCCGGGCTTGGGAAGACGCGCCTCCTGGAAGAAGTGCTGCGACACTGTGGTGCCGAACCCTTCAAGCTGCTGCGCGGCAACTGCGAAAGCTATGCCGCCGCCGAAGTCCTGCAACCGTTCCTGCAAATGCTACGCGCCTACCTGGGAATCCGACCGGACGCATCTGTCGTCGAGGCCGATGAGATTGCCCGCGTTGGCCTGCAGCCATGGGCCGCCCAGCTCGGCCCGCGCGCTGAATCGATCCTTGCGCTGGCGTCGACCGGCGCCGATGCACGCGGCGGCCGGATGACCGTCGATGGCGTGGTCGGTGACCTGCTCGGATTCTTTATCGTCTTGTCGACACAGGGTCCGTTGGTGCTGGTGATCGATGATTGGCAATGGTCCGATGACGCGAGCCGACAGTTGCTGGAGGCACTCTTGCAATTGCCCAATGGACCGCGCGTCATCCTCGCCAGCCGGCCACGCGACGACGAGACCGAGTGGATTGCCAACGCGCCGTCCCTGCAGTTGCAGCCGTTTCAGGGCCCGGAAACCGACCTTGCTGTGCGACGCTGGGTGCCCCAGGCGGATCCCTTCCTGGTGGCCCGTGTTCACAGCTATGCCGGCGGGGTGCCGCTGTTCATCGAGGAGTTGTGCCACTCCATAGCGGCCAACGATCCTCTTTCGTTCGAAATGCGCAGCAAGCAGGGATGGATCGCAACGCTGGTCGCCTCGCGATTGGCGCGCCTGCCGCCGGATGAGGTGAATGTCGTGCGCGCCGCGGCAGTCATTGGCAACACTGTGCCGCACGGGTTGTTGGTGTCGGCCTGCGGCAGCGAACCCGACCCGGCAACAGTGCGGGCGTTGGCCGACGCGGACTTTCTCTACGCCGATCCAGCGGGCGGCGTCCTACGCTTTAAACATGGCATCACGCGGGACGCCGTGTACGACACGATCGGTCTGCACGAGCGACAGGCATTGCACAGACGTATCGAGTCCGGGTTGCTGGCACGATCCGAGCAGACCGATCGCGAAGACACGCTGGAAGCCCTGGCCTACCACTCGCGCGGCGCAGGTCATTGGGAGAGTGCGGCCCATTATGCCGAGCGAGCCGGTAACAAGGCCATGGCGGCATTCGCGCTGGACCGCGCTCGTGCCCAATATCAGCTTGCCATGGAGGCGCTGGATCGCGTTCCGGATCGCTCGCGCGAGCAGTCCCTGCGTTGGTGCTTGCTGGCCAATAAACTAGGTTTGGTCAGTGTATTCGACCCGCTATCGTTGGCCGACGACACCACGGTGTTCGAGCGGGCGGTCGCGATTGCGTCCTCGCTTGGCGACCTTAGGGCAATGGCCAGTGCGTATGAATGGCTCGGCTACATGTGCTACGCGTTCGGGCGCTTTCGGGAGGCCGTGACACACACAAGGAAAGCACTGGAACTGGCACGCAAGCTCGGTGAGCACCGCCCGATCGCCCAGATCGAAGCTTCGCTGGGCCAGATTCTCGCCGCAAGCTGCCAATACGACGAAGCCATCACCTTGATCGACGCCGCAAACTCGACCAAGCAGCAACGCAACCGCCGGCACGGCGCCCTCGCCATCGGCACGGCCTACGCGTTGTCGTGCAAAGGTAGTGTGCTCGCCGATCGCGGAGATTTCGACGGCGCTCACGACTGTTTCAGAGAAGCGATGGCCCTGGTCGAAGGCTCGACCCACCCGGTCGTCGGTTCGGTGCGCAACTGGATTTCGGTCGTGCTCATCTGGCAAGGTCGGTGGCAGGAGGCGGAGCGGCTCGCCGTCGAAGGAGCTCGCGTTGCCGAGAATATGCGCAGCCTGCTGCTGCTGGCGGACTGCCGCGCCGCGTCCGGATTTGCCCGCTGGTCGGCGACCGGCGATGCCGAAGGTTTGCAGCAGTTGCGGAACGCCGCGCAATGGATGGAAAGGCGAAACTTCCACTTCTACACGTCGGTTCAATATAGTTGGCTGGTTGAGGCGGCAGCAGCCGAAGGGGACGTCGATACGGCACGGCGGTATGCCGTCCATGTCCTGCGCCGCGCGCGTGAAGGCGAGCGGCTGGGCGAGGCGGCGGCATGCCGTTCGCTCGCGAAACTCGCGGCCCTGCGCCGGGATTTCGGGCTAAGCCAACGCTGGTTGCAGCGGGCCGAAAACTCCGCAGGCTTGCGGGCCTCGCTACGCGATGCGGCCCTGAATCTGGCTGCGCGCGGTGAGCTTCTCGCGCAGCAGGGGCAGGGCGAGGCGGCCCACCAGACCGCACTGGAAGCCGCCGAGAGATTGAACACCCTGGGCATGGCCTGGCACGCGGAGCGAGCGATTCGGAGCGTCGGCAGCACTCCGGTCAGCCGATATGCAACTGGTCCCTGATTGTCGCGGCGACCACGCTTGCGAGAAGTTCGTAACCGGCGTCGGTCGGATGAAGTTCGTTGGCCCACAGCAGTTTGTAGTCCTGCTGAAAGCGCGGATCCGCCTCCAAAGTGCCGGCCGTTTTGACCGGGAATACGCGTCCCGGATATTCGGCTGCGACGGTTGCCACCATGGTGCCGACCCGGTCGATCAAGCGTCGTATAATCTCTCGCGATGCTGACGGATCGGTGATGCCCCTTGCAGCGAAGATTGGAGCGAGCCATGGGCCGGCAGCCGGGTCCTTTCGGCCGTCGGGAATTGAATGATCGTAGCCGTGGATCAGGATCGGAATGTCTGTATGGTCCTTCAATTCATGGACGATGCAATCCAGGATGGTCCGGTAGAAGTTGGCGATCTTGACGTCGATGAACGCATGAACCTCGCGTTCGATCAGCGGGTCGACGCCGGCCGCTGGCACCTCGAGCATCTTGTACAGCGGCGTGGTGGTCGGTCGGGGGTAGCCAAAGACCACGTCGTTTCCGCCACCACCGATCAATAGCGCCTTCGGCGCAGGTTGAGTGGGATCGGGATTTGTGAAGCAGTTTCTCAGTTCGTCCAGGCTGTCAGGGCTGGCCATCTCCTCCAGCCGCGCGCCGAATGTACCAAAGGCGAGGCCGCGACCGACGACGTATCCGATTTTCTTGAGCGCTGATGTCAGGCTCGGCCGAAAGAAGGCGGGTGGAAATTCGAACAGCCAGGAATCGCCGAGCGTCGCCAATGCGGTCGTCGTCGCCTGCAATGCCGTCTTGACCTCCTGGATCTGAAACGCATGAGGATCATGGAGCGTGGCGATCGACGCCGAGCGGAAATCGAACGAACGGAAATCATTGGCGGTCAGCATTCTGGTCTCCAGCGCAAGGGTGAGGGGAGAACCGGGCTGCCCCTGCAGCCGTCCATCCAGACCCAGAGTCAGGGGACCGGGGCCGGCACGCAACGGCAGCGGCGTTTCGACCAGCCCGCTGAAGAAACCAAGCATCACGGCCAGTGCCGGATCTGCTCCGGGACACGAATGCGTGGGATGCCCCTGAACCCTACGATTGCCCCCGAAGGCGTGATAAACATCCTGGCGCCCTTCGACGAGGTTCTGCTGGGTGGCCGAGACGGCGCCGGCAACGATGATGTCACCCGCCTTGACCGCCACTTGGTGTGCACCCGTTCCCAGCTTGTGAGGAATTACCGCCGTTCGCCAAATCAATTCGGGTACCGCCCGCAGCTGCATTGCCGGGATGAAATCGTCTCTCAACCGGTTAAGGGCATCCATATAATCCCTCGCAACGGTGCCGGCGTAGCGTGCGCGCAAGAACCATAGAGTTCCTTCGCGCAGCCATTCGTTCAACATCCGTCGCAGATTGCCGTCCACCGTCGGAATGAAGCCCATCATGGCGCCGGCGATGGTTCGCGCCACGAACGGAATGTCGCCCGCGCCCCGCGGAGAATCGAGAACCGCCCTTGTGACAGGCGCGGTGATGGTCATCCCGAACTTGGTGAGGAAGTCGATCATGGCGCTACGAACGGCACGGCCATGCGCCGAGCCGACCGCCTCGACTTCCTCGTTCGGATGGGGCTGGAAGATGTAGCGGGAGGGTGAAAGGAAATGCCCGGGATAGTATGGCGGCTTTCCTGGTTTCCAGTCCCACCGATATCCGCCGCGGCTGAAATAACCGTCCTGCTCGCTCAGTCCGAACCACTCTTCACAGAATTTGCCCAGTAGCGGCTCCAGCAGTTCGCGCACGTCGACGGTCAGCTCCCAGGTCGCTTCGCCGTCCTTGCGCGCATAGCCGATCGCGTCATTGACCAGATGTTCGAGGACCTTCTGTGTGATCTTCCGCGCCAGCTCGAATGCGGCTGGCTGGTCGAGCGCCATGATGGCGGCGTTGCAGGCCTCGGATTCCTGCTCGTAAGCATGATCTTCCTGTCCGGCATCGCGTCCGAGGTAGAGAATGCCGAACGACTGCTCCATGCGAGGCAGGTAGCCGGTGATCGTCAGATTGCGATCGGGATCGGCGAAGACCCGCTGGACCATGTCCCGGTCGGCCACCAGGATCCCAAACGGGGTCCGTAGCACGCCGCCGTGGCGTTTGCGGATCGCAGCCCAGATCGACGCGTTGGTGAATTTCGTGGCCGAGTCCGGATCTTCGAGCGCCGTTTTCCACGCGGCCATCGCCGCGGCTTCGCCTTCCCGGCTCTCGATCTCGCGAAGCCGTGCGATCGCTTTTTCGCCCTCATCCGCGTTCCACACCACGGGCGGCTTGCGGTGACTCGCGGCCCACTGCTGCATGTCCGCGAGCGCCTTCTTCGAAGGCGCAAAGAAATAGGCACCCCATTCCAGACGTACGAACGGGCGAGGTTCATCGTGCAGGCGGTCCGAACCGTCCAGCGCCATACGCACGGTCTGACCTTCATGTTCGAAACGGAAATGCCGGACCCGGCCCGGCTCGGCAAGGCCGAGGAAGGGGTCGCTCCCTCCCGAATAGGAGCCCGAGCTGTTGCCGCCCGCAAGCCAGCGCTGCACCACCTCGAATTGTTCGCCGAGGCTGGCGTTGTAGGCCATGAAGATCAGGCCGCGCTCTTGTTGCAAGCTGTCTCTACCGGCTTGCCCGTCGTCGGCTTTGACGGGCGGTCCGTAGGACATGCCGCGCCTGACGATGCGTGGCGGCCGGGCGCCCGCATCGGCCCGCGTGACCCGCACTCTTGGATTGGCGCGCCTGATGTGCGCCTGAAATGGGCACAGTTTACCCTGCGAGTCGTAATCGTAGTTGAAGTCATTGAGTCCGCCTGTTGGGGGAACCGGGGTCAGCGGCTCGCCTGCCTGCGGGTGGCCGGTGGGCCAGCGCCCCATCATCTTGGCTAGAAGCGTTTCACGCGTCAGCACCGGGGCAGGGGTACCGGCGGCGGCCGCATCGGCCGACTGTCGCGTGGTGCGATAGAGTACTTCCTCAAGCGCCTCGACATCCTGTCGCAGTTTGCGCAGAGCCAGAAAACTGCCATCACGCAGCAGGTTGTGCACACGATTGGCTTGGTCTCCGAAGGGGGCCGTCTTGTCGGCCAAGTTGGGATAGCCGCACAACATCTCGCCGAGATGAACGTGGTTGGGATAACGCGTGCCTGCCTTGCTCTTGTGCAGCACAGGGTTCGAACTGCCGTCGGCGAAACCGAAATGGTCCTGCACGTTGCCAGACCGATCGTACTGACGCTGCATCCACTGGATTGAAAGTGGCCTTACACCCGGGTCCGCGCCGACCAGCCGCTTCATCTCAGCCATCAGCAGCGCTCGCGCCTCCGCCGTCGCCAGGGTACCCGTGGAAACCAGTCGAAGCTGAAGGATGGCATGCACGGCGCTCATGTCGATGCGAGGCGACGGATCGTCTTCGCGCAGATCCGGGGCGTCGATTCCGAGCGACCAATTGCTGGCCGGGAGACGCCACCGCCGGGGATGATTCCAGCGGACGTCGCCGAGCAGCCCGGCCCGCCGTTCCATGCCCTGGACGAATTCCTCTGGCAGGCTGCGCACTTCATCATCGGACAGGCCGGCTTGGCGCAGGCCCTCGACCGAGAAAGCGATGTTGGTCGCGAACTGTCCCGGGTCGAGCTTGTCGGCCTCCGTCGTCACCTTCAGTACGTTAAGGAATGCGGCGAGCGCAGCCGGCGTCGAGAATTGCAACAACAACAAGCAGCCGTGATCCGTCCCTTCATAGGCGCTCAGAATTCCGCCCTGGACGTTCCCCGCATCCTCCAGGGGCGGCGCGGCGGGCAGGGCGAGGGGGAGGTCGGTGCGCACCTCCGCGCCCTCGGGCGGAGACATCAACCAAAGCATGGCCTCGTCAAAGCGGCGGCGCGCGCGCTCGGTGCCTTCGATGTAGCTGTTGCCGGCGTTGATCATGGCGACGAATTCCGACAGCAGTTCGTGGGCGGCACGATGCAGGATCCGTCCGTCGCTTGTGCCGGGGGGATAGAAGTCGGCCAGGCGGTAGAGGCCGACCAGCGTGCGGACGCCGTGACGGAACGGTGGCCGCCCGGCAGCCTCGATGGTGAGCGGCTTGCTGAAGCCGCAATTCAAGGGATCGACACCGATCAGGCCGTCGACAGGGAAGATCGAGCGCCGGGCAATCTCTTCCGGCGAGGGAATCTTGATCTCCGTGACCCGCCGTTCGGCGTCCGCACCTTCCGCTCGGCGATAAACCCGCTCCTCCGTCCGTAGGTAGCGGGTGTCGTCCACCGTCAAGTCAGGTGTGGCGTAGAGAAAGTAAGCTTCGGACTGGCTGCTCTTCAGCCATGCGCCCCAGTCTTCGTAGGTGCTCTCGTAGCCAAGGACATAGCTTTCGGTATTGCAAAAGATGAGGTCCAGCAGCCGTGAAACCTTTTGCCAGATGACACGGATATAGGCTTCCCACGCGCCGTCGAAGGTCACGGTCAGCAGCACCTGGTCTTCGGGCTCGAGCACGGCGATGCCGACGGAGTGGATGCGTCCGACGCGGTCCACGGCGTCGGACAGGACGCGGGCGAGTTCGACGTCGAATGCGCCAGACCGGCCGGCGTTCAGCGTGCGCAGCACGTACTTGACGCGTGTCTTGTAGGTCGTCGCATCCAGTGACGGCACAAACCCCTTCTTGATCGGGGCGATGACCCTGAAATCCGAAGTGCCGGCCATGCTGCCGGTCTTGATCGTCAAATCCCGGCGCATGCTTCTGGCTCCCCCTGGGGTCGCACGCGCGGCTCGAGGCTCCTTCGCGCCTGGACCCAGCCGGCAACCGAAACGTGTTTCGTTATGCAACGCTATTTAAGAATAGTCGGCCTATTCGGGCATGGGATCTATGACCCATGCTTTTCGAGCGCGCGAGCCTCGCAGCAGCAAGCCTCGAAGCCCATCGCGAGCCAATTCTGCGGCTCTCGCGCGTTCAATTCTATGAACTGGCCCACACTCACTCAACTTTCCGTTGCGATACCCCAGGTGGAAAGTACGCCGGAGCAACGCAATCGGGCCGCCCCGAGAGGAGACAGGTTTGAACTCAGAAGGGGCCGCAATCGCTGCCCATTTGCGCCGCAGGTTTTGGACCAGTCATGCCGGGGCGGCACGGTTAAGGCACGATCTGCTGCGGAAGCTCTTCAAGACTATGGTCCAGCGCTGCCGGCAAAAGCATGGTCGAGGGATCCACCCTTGCGGTCGATGCGACCTTGATTGCCGCCGATGCGTCGCTAGGTGGCGGCGAATAGGCTCGCGTTCCTGGATGGCGCGGCATCGCCGGCACGCATCGTCAGCATCCGAACAATAGCTCGATGCTGCGCATCGCCCCGAAATGACAGTTGAGGGCCCCGCACCTTGCCTTTGAACTTTCCCGACCGCTCGCGTCACTACTAGTCATAGCCGTGGTGGGAACCGAGGCTCCCTCCAGTGCTCGGCTTTGCGCAGGACACGCCAGCAACGGGAGAAATGGCCATGGGACGCGCGCCGCAGCCAATGCCGCAATACACGCCGCCGGGCCCGGTGGAACAGATGCCGAATATGGCGACGCAACCGCAGTGCTCGCCACTTGCCAAGGTTCACAGCGCCGCCGTCTTTCCCTACTTGGCCAATGAAGTCGCGACGTCCCGCACCGAGGTCGGCCATCTCGGTGTGGACGTCAGTCTGGTCCCGCCGGCCGGCATCTGCCAATATCTTATCATCTGGGATTTCGGCGTCGACTGGCGGCATCTCAAGAACATTGCCAAGCGCGATCCGCTGTTGGCAGCGCAGCTCATCCGATTCGAGACCGACAAGTCGTTGCAGTTTCAGATCGTCGGATACAGCGACAGCGCCGGCGGCGAACGGAACAACATCTTCCTGCGCACGGGCCGGGCCCGGAGCGTCTTTCACCTGTTCGGCCCAAGCGCCCGCTCGCGCGTCTTCTCCGTCAAGCCAGCTCCACACTACGAGTATCTGAAGGACAACACGACTGTGATGAACAGGGCCGCCAATCGCGCTGTGGTCGTCGAAATCTTCGCCGGCGGCGGGACGATCTAGCCACTTCCCACAGGACGGCTCATTTCCGCGCGCGAATATCCCGTTGTCGGACCGAACGAGGACAGGAGAACCAGACATGGCCGCCTTTCAAGAGGTTTTCCGCCGCTCCGGCATCGATGAGCGCCGCAGCCCCCCGGGCATGGTGGTGCCGTTCGGGGGCTCCAACATCGTGGCGCTGATCGACCCTGGAAGAAAGCTCAAAGTCGATCCTAACCCCCATGCCCTCGGGATCAAGGAAATCGATAGCGCCGATACCCTTAGACGCGTGATGCAAGCCAGGGACACCTTCTCCGCACCCGATATCGATCCGCAGCTCAAGGCGGCGTCACTTCCTGCCACCTTCAACGGCGATGCACGGTTCTTCGAAATCAATGGCCGGATTAAGCCGATTGGTTTTCCCGGCCTGGAGGTCGTAGCGCGGTCTGCTGGCCGGAAGATCGAAGCCAGGCTCCATGTGGCCGTGCTGCCAGAAATCAAGATCAAGGTGGCGTTCCGCAACGTCATGATTCCGGGGATCGGCGGCGCTCCGGCGTTTCACGCCAAGAAGCCCTGCAACGAGCAAGATGAATTGTTGACGATGAACAGTATCTGGAGGCCGCAGGCCAACATCCGTTTCGAGCGGGTGCCAAGCGACTGGCTGGTCATCGACGACTCGCAGGCTGCCGTCAAACAGGAGCTCGCCAACGCCACTGGCATGAAGGATGCGAGCCTAGCGGCCCTTCCCGATGTGATCGAGGTCGAGAAACTGAAGAGCTTCTTCGTCAAACACAAAGTTAAGGGCGCCCATCTGACCATTTTCTGCGTCGACAAGCTTCTGTCCAATGGCTCGTATCCCAATGGATCGTTTGCTCGATCGTTAGATCTTGCCTTCATCAGCTCACAACGCGGGCCCAACACGTCTGCCCATGAAGCCGGGCATTTTCTCGGCTACTACTCGAAGAGCGCGAGCAAACCTTGGGACAGCCAAGGCCACACGTTGGAGACCGATCCGAAAACCGGAAAAGAAAACAGGGCGGAAGACATCAAGATGCTGATGCGCGGGGGAGGCGCCGGGTGGAAAATTCCGTTCAATCTCGTCAAGGAGTTCCGCGACTTCCCCGGCTGACACTCCGAAGATCACATGGAAGCTGGCACTCCAGGCGTTGAATTTCGCCTTTGGGTCAGAGTGCAAAGAACTCAACCTGGGCTAATGTCGTCCGCCATACCTCGATGAACGGACGCTCGCTAGCCGAGGCGCCGGTTCGTCGAAGGGGCAAAGGCGACATGCTGCGGCTTGTTCGGCAGGGTCCTCGCGACACAGGCAATACCGAATGGCTTCGCTGCGACATCACGATGAAGCCAACGCCGCGTACGCTCATTCCGCTCAAAACCACGGAGTGTCCTATGGCTTCGCCTTCGTAGCTTCGACGGCGTCGATGGCACCTTCAAGTAGCTGACGGGGTCTCTGAGGGCGACGATGAACCGCCATAACGTCCAGAGCGACCCATCAATACGCGGATATTTCAATCTGAGTTCTACCCGTTTCGCAGTCGGTCTCTCCGTTGGGCTATAAACAACATGGCATCACCCGGGAAAATCCAGGAGTACGGATCGCAGGCATCGGATACGATTGCGGCGAAGTTATTCAACTTTGACGTCGGCAAGTTCGCCATAAAGCCGGAACATTCCAATTGGCTGAATAATGTCGTCGCTCCGAAATTAAGGGACGGAGGAAGCCTTACAATCAGAGCTGGCCCCGCAAATTCGGACAGTAGCTTGAGTGGATTTTCTGCCTGACAGCGGCGAGGATTCTTGCTGCGAATCAGGAGCGAAGATGACGAAGAAGAGCCGCCGGACGCATTCTCCGGCATTCAAGGCGAAGGTTGCTTTGGCTGCGGTCAAAGGCGGCAAGACACTGGCGGAGCTGGCGCAGCTGTTTGATGTTCATCCGAACCAGATCACGATCTGGAAAAACCAGCTCCTGGAAGGCGCCGCCGGCGTGTTTGGGCATGACAAGACATCGGCCGAGACGCCGGTCGATTTGAAGGCGTTACATGCCAAGATCGGCGAGCTGGCGTTGGAAAACGATTTTTTGTCCGGCGCGCTCACCAAGGCGGGCCTGCTGAGCGCAAAGCGATGATCGACCGCGATCATGATCTTTCTATCGTGCGCCAGGCGAAGGTCCTGAAGCTGGCTCGCAGCACGGTCTACTATGAACCTCGGCCAGTTTCGGCCGAGGACCTTGCCTTGATGCGTCGGCTCGATGAGCTGCATCTCGATTATCCCTTCGCGGGAGCGCGTATGCTGCGATCGTTGCTGCGGCGGGAGGGCGTATACGCCGGTCGCCGCCACATCGCGACGCTGATGAAGCGCATGGGGATCGAGGCGGTCTATCGTCGCCCGAACACGAGCAAGCCGGCTCCGGGTCACAAGATCTACCCGTACCTGTTGCGCGGATTGAAGATCGAGCGGCCCGACCATGCGTGGGCAATGGACATCACCTACATTCCGATGCGGCGTGGCTTCGTCTATCTCGCGGCGGTCGTCGATGTGTTCAGCCGACGGGTCCTGGCCCATCGCGTCTCGATCACAATGGAGGCGGCCTTCTGCGTCGAAGCGGTCCAGGAGGCGTTGGCGAAGCACGGCAGGCCCGAGATTTTCAACACGGATCAGGGCAGCCAGTTCACCAGCCTCGAGTTCACCGATGTGCTGCTGGACGCGAAGATCGCCATCAGCATGGACGGCAAGGGCGCCTGGCGCGACAACGTGTTTGTCGAGCGGCTCTGGCGCACGGTCAAATACGAAGAAGTATATCTCCGCGCCTACGACAGCGTGTCCGAGGCGCGAGCGTCAATTGCCAAGTATCTGGCCTTCTACAATCAGGGACGCCCTCACTCGAGCCTTGACGGGCGCACGCCCGACGAAGCTTACTTCGGCACGCAAGCTATGGTGATGGCCGCATGACCGTCGCCGACGGTTTTGTCGTCGCTCTGGTCGGGCTACGCCCTCCCGACGCAACGACAAAACCGTAAAGCCCCGCGTTCAGCATAACCCGGCAGGAATCCACTTAAATCCAGCGGGGCGCTGTCCAAACAACCGGGGCCAGCTCTATCATAGGACTTGCAAGTCGTACCGGTAGCGACGATTTCAACATGCTATTGTCGCATAATAGGCTGCGGGCCGTAGTTGATCTGCTTCGCAAGCAAGTTCCCAACAATTTCAAAGTCGCGTTCGAGGTGGCGAAAGGGGAACGCGCGGCCATGTATGCAGGTGAAATGGATGGGGTGGAAAACGAGACCTGGCGTGGTGTCATCATCTCAGTTTGAAATAAACCAAATCCGCCGCCGCCACCGCCGCCACCGCCGCCTCAAACGAGACCTCAATACTATCCGGCGGAACGCAAATTCTTCAAGCGTTGGCTTGGCTTCGGCGTTAAGTCTGGCGGGCAGTTGTTAATCGGCGGCGTCGAGAGCACGACCGCGTACGTCGTGAACCTGGGAGATTTGGAGACCTTTGATCTCCAGATTGTTAGCCCGTCCTATTCGTGAGAGTGCGGCTTTTGGGCCCGATTGATGCGGCCGCACATCTTGTCTGACGAGGCGCACAGGATTGCCTTCGGCTTTTCGCCGCCTGACGACCGGTACTTTGCAACGCGCTTGAGGGATGGGTTGGGCGAACGGGGGCGGACGCCCCGCCGGTCAAGGACCGAGCGGCAGCAGCGCGCCGGGCAAGCCGCAGATCAGGTCGGCTTCGGGACATGCCGCGGCAAACGCAAGGCGAATGCGGCTCGTGGTCTCGACGACACGGGCGGCGATTTTCAAGAGCCGAAGACGCAGCGTCGCGAACTCGGCAGCGGCCAATTCCCGGGCTTTGGGAATGGCGTCGCGCACGGTCAGCATCAGCCAATAAGCGGCCGTATGGAGCACGAGACGGACCTGGTTGGCGAGCGCCGAACGGCAGCTGGTGCGATCGGAGGCGAGCTGCGTCTTATGCAGCTTGATCAGATTCTCGGCTTGGCCGCGCGCGCAATACAGGCTGTCGTAGATCCACTCGGCCGAGCCGACATCGAGGCTGGTGACGACGAAGCGGATGTCGAGGCCGAGCATCGTCGCCTCAATACGGGCGACAGTGCGCCGTTCGCGATCCCAGGACTTTGCCTTGTGGCGCGTCTCGGTATAGCCACGCAGAACCGGCAGGTTCTCGATGGCGCGTCGCGTGCGGATGTCGTCGGCGACCTCGTCGACTTTTCTGGCGAGAGGCTTGGTGCCGGACAGACCGAAGATGTAGTCGATGCCGTTGGTCTCGCACCACGCCATTGCCTCCGGCCGGGCATAGTGCCCGTCGCCACGGAACGTAATTTGCGTGTTGTGCCATCGCGTCCGGATATGCCGTACCAGGCGGCGCAGATGGGCACGCACCTCGACGCCGCCCGGCGTCTTGCCGGGCCGCAGCACGACGGCCACGGGCCGGCTCTTCTCCGTGTCGTAGACGTGGATCGGCAGGAAGCAGCGTTCGTCATAATGAGCGTTGAACAGCGAGAGCTGCTGATGGCCGTGGACGACGTCGCAGGTATCATCGATGTCGAGCGTGACGGATGCCGGCTCGCGCGGGTAGCTATCCATCCATGCGTCGACCAAAGTGTAGGTCAGCCGGATCACGTCGCGCAGGCGCGGAGCATTCTCCAGCCGCGACAGCGTCGGCTGGGAACACAAATCCCGGCCCGTGTCCGGTAGGCGACCGCAGGCCAGTTTGAATGCCGGATCGGACCTCAGATGATCGAGGTCGTCGGCGTCCTCGTAGCCGCAGCAGATCGCGAACATGCGAGCGCGGAACATATCGACCAGGCTGTGCACGACCCGCGTCGGATCGCGCCGATCCGGGAACACCCGGGCCAGATTGTTGGCCAAACCGAGACGCCGCTCGGCCATCGCCAGAAGCATCACGCCCCCGTTCGAGGTTAGGCGCCCACCATCGAAGGCAGCTGTGACTTTCTTGGCGTGAACGGCTGGAAACGAGAAGGGCGGAATCGTATCGTCGGTCATGGCGGGCGTGGCGTTCGCGGTTGGAGGTGATGGGGTTGGCTTCGCAACCGAATCCTACGCCGCATCAGCGCTTTACCCCTCAGGCGCACTCTTACGAATAAGACGGGTTAAGTTGAAGAAAGATTGAGTGACTCCCGATCATTTCTGTGCCGAAACGTGGAGTCGCGGTCGTGCCGCGTCCAAAGAAACCGGCGCGAGCGGCCTATTAGACGCGGTAGGTGCTCAGCCTCCGAAACGAGACTATCAAGCATGAAGAGATCGAGCGCGAGGCAGAGGTTTTATTTGTGTTGAATTCTTGCTTCTCGATAGTGGTCTGAAATCGTATCATCGGTCATGGCGGGCGTGGCGTTCGCGGTTGAAGGTGATGGGGTGGCTTCGCAACCGAATCCTACGCCGCATCAGCGCTTTACACCACGCTCGCCAGCCTCTCAGGCGCCCTCTCGCGAATAAGACGGGTTAGCAGTCGGTGGGGGCTGGGTCTTGGAGGCAGCGGAGGGGCCGTTGCTGTCATCGGCTTTGGGTTCAGGGGTCCATATGAGTTGGACCATGAATCCTTGAATGACTGGGGCGTCAATGTCGCATTTACCGAAAAGCTGATCTCGAAATCGGCACTACAATCCATCCATCAGAGCTATGGCGGAATCTGGGTGATGACGGTGTGAGGAAGGCGGCGTATCGAGGCGGGTGACGAGCCTGCCAGAACCTCTCGAGGAGAGCGATACGCCATGACCGAGACTACCAATGTTCTTGCTTTCCGTCAGCCGTCCGCGGTTGATGATCCACTGACCGATATCGTTCGTGCCGGCGCGCGGGACCTGCTTGCCAGGGCGATCGAGATCGAGGTTGGCGCGTTTCTGGCCAGCACGGCCAATCTGACGCTGCCCGACGGTCGAGCGCGCCTGGTCCGACATGGGCACGGTCCGGTGCGCGAGATTGCGACCGGCATCGGTCCGGTGGAGGTCGCTCGTCCCAAGGTCCGCGACCGCGGAGCGAGCGGGCCAGGCGACCGCCTCCGCTTCAGTTCGGCAATCCTGCCGCTATGGGCGCGGCGGACGAAGAGCCTGGATGCCTTGATCCCGGTCCTCTATTTGCGCGGCATCTCGACCGGCGACTTCCAGGAGGCGCTCTCGGCGCTGCTCGGCAAGGATGCGCCGAACCTGTCGCCTTCGGTGATCGCCGGCCTGAAGGCCGATTGGCAGGTCGAGTACGAACGCTGGCAGAGACGCGATCTGTCGGCGCGTCGCTATGTCTACATCTGGGCCGATGGCGTGTACCTGCAGGCCCGCATGGAAGATCACAGCGAATGCATGCTGGTGCTGATTGGCACCACGCCGGAAGGCAAGAAGGAGCTGATCGGCTTCCAGGTCGGCGTGCGCGAGAGCGCGCAGAGCTGGCGCGAACTCCTGATCGACCTGCGGCAACGCGGGTTACGGATTGCCCCGCAACTCGCCATCGGCGACGGCGCCCTCGGCTTCTGGAAGGCACTGGACGAGGCCTTTCCCGGCACGCGGCACCAACGATGCTGGTGCCATAAAGTGAGCAACGTACTCGACAAGGTCGCCAAATCCGTGCAGGGCCCCATGAAGAACGACCTGCGGAACATCTATCTGGCCCCACACCGGGCCGAAGCTGAAACCGCGATCGACGTCTTCGTCGAGAAATACCACGTCAAATACGGACGTGCGGTGGAGTGCCTGATCAAGGATCGCCATGCGCTGCTCGCCTTCTTCGACTTCCCTGCTGAGCACTGGATCCACCTACGCAGCTCGAACCCGATCGAGAGCGTCTTCGCCACGGTGCGCCACCGAACGGTGCGGACCAAGGGATCGCTGTCGCAACAAACTGCGAAGCTGATGGTGTTCAAGCTCATCGACGCCGCATCGAAGACCTGGCGGCGATTGAAGAGCACGAACCAGTTGCCGAAAGTCATCGCCGGTGTAAAGTTCATCGACGGAATCGAAGTCATTCCGAACACTGAAAGCCACGCCGCCTGATCAGGCCGCGTCACCCAAAATCAGCCATAGCTCTCCATCCATCACAGCAAGTACTTCATCGATGGCTTGAAAAACGGTAAATACGTGGCGCCCACGCTAAATGCGCGAAACGCCTTTACGGCTGTTGGAATACTTCAGAACGTGAGAAATGCACTCCACACGCTGTACGGAGGACTCGAGGCAGCCAAAGGCTCGGGTGTCATTGTGCTTGACTTGCCGCTTTTGGGTGTGGGGCTTGAATTGTCCGCCTTCGTAACGCGCGGAAAGATGTACGTCTCGAATCCTGAGCTATGCGGGATTTTGGGTGACGAGGCGATCAGGCGGCGTGGTTTTCCGGCACTTGGATGACCTCGATGCCGTTTTCGAATCTGACACCTGCGCTGACCTTCGGCAACTGATTTGTGCCTTTCAGCCGCCGCCAGGTCTTTGATGCGGCGCAGAGCAGCTTGAACACCATCAACTTGGCAGTCGTTGACGATAACGAACCTTTCGTGCGCACCGTTCTGTGCCGGACCGTCGCGAACACGCTTTCGATGGGATTCGTCGTCCGCAAGTGGTCCCAATGCTCGGCGGGGAATTCGTAGAACGCAAGCATTGCGTCGCGATCTTTCGTCAGGCACTCGACCGCCTTGTCGTACTTCGCTCCGTATTTCTCGGCAAAGACATCGATCGCCACTTCGGCCGAAGCTCGGTTGGACGCCAAATAGACCTCGCGCAGATCCTTCTTCATGCTGGCCTGTACCGACACTGCGACTTTGTTCAAGATATTCGCGGTTTTGTGCACCCAGCACCGCTGATGTCGCGTGGCGGGAAAGACCTCGTCGAGCGCCTTCCAGAAGCCGAGCGCGCCGTCACCGACGGCGATTTCCGGGGCGATCTTCAGCCCTCGGGTTTTCGCCTCGACGAGCAGTTCGTGCCAGCTCTGCGTGCTCTCGCGCACGCCGACCTGGAAGCCGATGAGTTCCTTCTTGCCTTCCGGCGTCGCGCCGATCAGCACCAGCATGCATTCGCTGTGGTCTTCCATGCGAGCCTGCAGGAAGACGCCGTCCGCCCACACGTATACGTACCGGCGCGCCGACAGATCGCGCTTCTGCCAACGCTCGTACTCGAGCTGCCACTCCGTCGTCAGTCTGGAAACCACCGCCGGAGAAAGATTCGGCGCATCCTTGCCCAAGAGCGCCGCCAGCGCCTCCTGGAAGTCGCCCGTCGAGATGCCTCGCAGGTACAGAACCGGCAAAAGTGCATCCAAGCTCTTCGTGCGCCGTGCCCACAACGGCAGGATCGCCGAGGTGAAGCGGATCCGCTCGCCATCGCTGGTCACCGCGCGATCGCGAATCTTTACCCGGGCGACTTCGACGGCGCCGATCCCCGTCTGGATCGTCCGCACTGGACCATGGCCGTGTCGCACGAGGCGGTCGCGGCCATCGGGAAGCTTCAAGCCCTTCATCGCGGCGAGAAACGCCTCGGCTTCCATCTCGACAGCCTGCGCAAGCAGCTGCCGAGCTCCAGATCGCAAAATATTCGTCAGTGGATCGTCGATCTCATCGGGCTGACGCAGTGGGACAATGTTGCTATGCTCGTTCATGGCGTATCGCTCTCCTTGAGGTTCTGGCAGGCTCGACACCCGCCTCGATACGCCGCCTATCTCATTCCGTCATCACCCAGTTTCCCGCATAGCTCCGAATCCTTCCCATTGGACTGGACCGAATTGAAGGCTCGCAGCATGCGATGCTGTTTGATGCCGCAGTTTGGTCAGAGGCGGGAAAGGTACGGTAAACGGGAAGTCGTCGCGATCGCTGCCATGCCATTTGAACCTCGTTGGCCCCGATGAGACCCATCGGAAAGCGCGGAGATCATCGGACGGAGCGGATCATGGTGATCAACCTGAAACCCATCAACGTGATCGGCTTCTCCATCGCGGAATCCGTTGGCCTGAAGGGTTCGAACGAGCCGGACGATATCTTCGTGATCAAGACGCTGTTGAACGGCATCGCGCCCCAGGACGGCGGGGCCGATGGAACGCTCGATATCAACGATCTGACCAACACGCCGGAAGCCATGGAGCCGGTGATCGACGCGATTCTCGTGTTTCAGAATGCCCAAACTGGTCTGCTGCACGACGGTCGCGTCGACCCTGAAAAGAATACGATCAAGCGCATGCGTCTGATGTTCAACCGTCGCAAGGGCGGCGGGCTCGACGTGAACGTGACGATTACGCCGGACGGTCCGATATTCGGACCATGCGATGCGCGCGGCTTCAGTGCCGCAAGGCTCAGGCTGGTCGGCGGCGAATGGTCGGCATTCGACGGCCTTGCGCCGGTTCGCCAGATGGTTCCAATCGGCAAGACGCGGAAGCTGAAGTTGAAAGGGACAAATGGCGCCGCGGTGGGATTTGCCCTCGAGAGTCCTAAGGTGGAAATCCTCGAACGAACGAGCGACACCGTCACGGTAATCGGACGTTTGGAGGGTGATGCCGACTTGAGCGTCATCGTCGAAGGCCAGAGGGGTCCGATCCCGGTTCGCCTCCAGGTGCGCAAGGCGTCTTCGATTCCGATCGACGTGGTCCATCTCGGTCGGGCGACGCTCGCCAACGGCCTCATGATCGCTACACAGCGCGCCGTTACCAGCGTCGTCAGTCGGATCTACGACAATCAGGCAAACCTGACGTTCACATCTGGCACAAGCCGAATCGTCGATGCCGTGACCACCGAAGGCCGGGCAGTGCCGATCGATCCGAACAAGAAACTCAGCATCCGCTCCGGCTTCGGCCCACTGAGCACGGCACAGGAGTTCCGATTTGACGATCTGAAGCCGCTCGTCACTAATCGTGCGGCGATCACCATGTTCATTTCAACACAAATCATCGATGACGAAGACTCGAACGTTGCCGGGCGCGGCGATCCCGGCAATCGGATGCTATGGTTCAATCCCGCAACGCCGGGAAGCGTGAACACCAATATTGTGCCCGCGCATGAGATCGGGCATGCCCTGGGTCTGGGCCACATCACGACAAAGAACAACACGGGCTTCCTGATGAACCCGACCGTACAGTTGAACAATATAATCATCCCATGCGAGACACTGGTCCAGCTCCCGTCGTGACGACACACGCCTAACTTTGATACAGTAATCGGTCTGAGCTGCGCTGACGGCCGCAAACCGGTTCGAAAACATCGAACGGGGCGCTACTATTGGGAACGGGGAGAGCAGTCGAATGCTCGCCGCCCACGGCGCTGATCTGGCGTCGTCGTTGAGTCGGGTCGCTATCGCATCACGCGACCAACAAGCCCAGCTTGCCTACCATTGCAAGCGAGCGTTCGACGCTCTCTCGGGTTGACAGCAACAGCGGCTCGACGGGGTTCCCGTCCTTGTCCTTTTGTTCGATCCGGATGGTCGACCCGAATGCTGCGGTCATTTCGGCCGTGATCTGGTCGATGGTACGAGCGCCATCGAGCAGTTGCAGGAAATACCGCGTCCGGTCGTCCTCCAACTGTACCGTTTGGTGGAGCAGGTTGGTGACCTGCGGACCTGTCTGCGACTGCTTGCGGGCCAGCAAGCTCGCCTGCGGGTGGTCGGTAACTTCCTTCAGGAGGAAAGGCGGCGAAACCAGGAAGGAGACCTCGCCGCTGCAGGCCAGGATGTACACCGCATCCGTTAGTGCCCGTTCGTCATCATCGGCTCGGCGGCCGTCCAGCAGCGCGCGCGCACCATCCAGCAGCTCACTGAATGACAGCGCCCGCGGCCAGGCCCGGCCGAGGCACAAATGCGCGGCCTTCAGAATCGGATTGGTCACCGTAATCCTGCTGCCGTCGTGGTTCTCGAACTCCATCGGGGAATCGTCGGTCAGGCAGACCTCGGGATCGAGCGGGCTGGTCGTGCTCAGGAGGTGATATCGCCTGACGAAATCCACGTCGATCTGCCGGTTGAGGGAAACGTCGTCGTGGCAGAACAAGGTACGACGGAAGCCGTTGCCGTCGACAAAGTCCTGATACTGGTCGCGCGCCATGAACTCGCTCTCCGGGAAGCGCTGCAGCGTGGCGCGGACCTCCTCGGAATGGCCGGCGAGATAGCGGCGCGCGAAATGGGAATCGCCGAGATACTGCAGGCCGTGGCGGGCGGCATCCTCGGCGACCTCGTGCAGCAGGAAGGCGGTTGCGCCGTCGTCGAGGTCGTCGTGAAACAACAATTCGTCCGGAGCCTTGAGGACACGATTATACTGGTCCCGCATGACCGCGCCGTGCACCGTGTTGGCCTTGGAGCCCTCGCTCAGGAACTTCAGGATCGCGCGGGCCTGTCCGACCTTCTCCTTCATGCCGGTGAGGCGGCGGGTGTGATACCGCATCATGTCGCGGACCATGTCGCGAAGATGCGAGAATGGGTGCGCATTGTAGCTGACATAGCAGATCCCGCGCGGTGCCAGATTCTGCTTGAAGATCGCCATCATCTTCTCGCGCACATGGGGCGGTACCCAGGAGTAGACGCCGTGCGCAATGATGTAGTCGAACTTCCCGAAGCTTGTGTCGACATTCATGATGTCGCAGTGCAGAAGCTTGATGTTGCTCAGACCCAAGGTCGCGATATTCTGCTGGCCGCGCTCGATCGTCACGCCGCTCAGGTCGACGCCGACGAATTCACTGTCCGGATATTGAAAGGCCATCGGCAACAGGTTGCCGCCAACGCCGCAGCCGAGCTCCAGCACCCGGCAATGCTCGACCGGAGCAGGCTGCATGCCGTAAACGGTGCCGATCGTTGCGAGATGATTGGGGTGGGTGAGCCCGTAGACGTGGCCGGGGTAGTAAACCTCGTCGTACGGTGTGGGGCCGGTGACGGGATGTCGATGCTCAGTCTGAATGTTCATCGCGCTCAGCTCCACGAATATGCGAACTTGTCGTCCGCGATCGAGACGCGTGTCTGCTTGATCTCTTCCTTGGCAAGCGATTTGCTGAGGAATTCGCGCGACAGCTCCGGCAGCAGGGTATTGGTGATAATGTTGTCGATCATGCGTCCGCCGGAATCCGGATCGTTGCAGCGTGACACGATGTGCTCCACGACTGCATCGTCGTAGCTGAAGGCAGCGTTGTGATTGTCGCGCAGTCGCCGTCCGATGCGATCGAGCTGCAGCCGAGCGATGCCGGCGAGCATCTCGTCCGAGAGCGGGAAGTAGGGGATCGAGACGATGCGCCCGAGCAGTGCGGCTGGAAATACCTTGAGCAATTCCGGCCTCAGCATCTTGGCGAGTTCTTCCGGCTCATTGCGATACTTCGGATCGCGCGAAAGCCCCATGATCAGATCGGTGCCGACGTTGGTGGTCAGGATGATCAAGGTGTTCTTGAAGTCGATCCGTCGCCCGTTGCCGTCCTCCATGACTCCCTTGTCGAATACCTGAAAGAAGATCTCGTGGACGTCGGGATGGGCCTTCTCCACTTCGTCGAGCAGGATGACACTGTAGGGTTTGCGCCGGACAGCCTCCGTGAGGCGACCGCCTTCGCCATACCCGACATAGCCGGGAGGCGCTCCCTTGAGGGTCGAGACGGTATGCGCCTCCTGGAACTCCGACATGTTGATCGTAATCATGTTCTGCTCGCCGCCGTAGAGGGTTTCGGCGAGCGCCAGGGCGGTTTCGGTTTTACCAACCCCGGACGGTCCGGCCAGCATGAACACGCCGATCGGTTTCGACGGGTTGTCCAGCTTGGCACGGCTGGTCTCAACTCGCTTGGCGATCATCGTCAAGCCATGGGACTGGCCGACGACGCGGCGGTTGAGGATCTCCGGCAGCTTCAGCACGGTTTCGATCTCGTCCCGCATCATCCGGCCGACCGGGATGCCGGTCCAGTCGGACACCACGGACGCCACCGACTGCTGGTCCACATGGGCGTAGACCATCCGTTTTTCCGGATTGATGCCCTCCAGCGTCTCGAACTTGCCGCGCAGCTCAGCGCGCTTGGCGACCGGATCCTGATCTTCCTTGGGTTCGGACAGGATGTCACGAATGCTGCGGATGTCCTTGACTAGTTCCTGCTCCTTGGCCCAGTCGGCCTCGAGATTCGTCAACTTGTCCTTCAGTGTTGCGATATCGCTGTCGATCGCGGCAACGCGCTCGCTGTCCTCGATGCCGAGGTCGCTGTCGTTGACCAGCGCCGATTTCTCGGCTTCGCGAGCGGTGATCGCGACGCGCGTATCCTCGATCAAGGCCGGTGTCGCGCTCTGGCTGATCGCCACGCGGGCCGAAGCGGTGTCGAGCAGGCTGACGGCCTTGTCCGGTAGCTGTCTAGAGGGAATGTAGCGGTGCGAGAGGTTGACGGCTGCAACGATTGCAGCATCGGAGATGCGAACACCGTGGTGCTTTTCCATCGGGCCGAGAAGGCCCCGTAGCATCACGCAGCAGGTCTCGACGTCAGGCTCGTCGATCTGGATCGGCTGGAAGCGCCGCGTGAGCGCGGGATCCTTCTCGATGTACTGGCGATACTCAGCCCACGTGGTGGCTGCGATCGTGCGCAGCGTGCCACGGGCGAGGGGAGGCTTCAGGAGGTTGGCCGCATCGCCTGTGCCGGCTGCACCGCCGGCGCCGATCAGCGTGTGGGCTTCATCGATGAACAGGATGATGGGGGTCGGTGAACTCTGCACCTCATCGATCACCGAGCGCAGGCGCTGCTCGAATTCGCCCTTCATCGAGGCGCCGGCCTGCATCAGGCCGATGTCGAGCGCGCAGAGCCTGACACCGCGTAGCGGTGGCGGCACGTCGCCGGCGGCAATTCGCTGGGCGAATCCCTCGACCACGGCCGTCTTGCCGACGCCGGCTTCGCCAGTGAGGATCGGATTGTTCTGCCGCCGCCGCATCAGAACGTCGATCAGCTGGCGGATCTCTTCGTCCCGCCCCAGGATCGGGTCCATCTCGCCCGACTTGGCCTTGGCTGTGAGATCCTGCGAGAACCGGTCGAGCGGCGTCGTCCCCTTGGGGCTCGCCTGATCCGCGCCCTCGGCGCCGGCGCCGACCAGCCCCGAGCCGTCCATCGGACGCATGGACTCCTCGTCGGAGCCGGCCCAGACGGCGCGGCGCTCCGCGGCCAATGCGTCGACGTTCACCTTTGCAAATTCCTGGGAGAGGTTGTTCAGCGTGCGACGGATGTCATTCGACTTGAGCCCGGCCACCAGCAGATGGCCGGTCCGGATCTGGGTTTCACCGAAGAAGAGCGTGGCGTAGTGCCAGCCGCGATCGAGCAGATCGATGACCGGATTGGCGACGCCCGGCATATCGGTTTCGTTCTTGCGGAAGCCGTTGATGACGCCAGCAAGATCCGACAGTAACCGTGACCGGTCGAGCTTGTAATGGTCGACCGAGAGGCTGAGGTCGGTGCGGTCCTGCTGCAGGATATGAAAGAGCCAGTGCGCAAGCTCGACGTTGCGGTTGCCGGCGCTCTTGGCGTGGCGGAGAGCCTGTATGAAGGCGTCATAGCCAGCCCGGTTCAGTTTGCCGGTTACCGCTTCAAGGCTGATGTCGGTCACGGCGGCCCCTCCTGCTCAATTGCTCCGCGGATGCCTCGCACCTGGCGGAATTGCCTCGAATCCCATGATGTTAGGACGACAGGGGCGGCCGATAGGTTCAAATCGCCGCGGCATCCGCTGCGCTGCTCCGACGGGCTCTCAAGCGCTCGCCAAGCTGAAAGCGGGCATCGCGGCGATATTCTTCCGTGGACGTCCAGTTCGGCGAGACCCAGGTGGTCCACCCAAGTCGTCCGCTCTGACCGAGTCTGACCGGGGCGACCTCTCCCGCTGGAATGGCGAGTTCAACCTCCCACTCCAGTTCGTCGCCGATATAAAAGAAGACGGCGTCCGCCAGCGGCTCCGACAAGTTGCGGCTTTCGGTCGGCAGAAACTGCTCGTATTGAGCAAAATTCTTGACGAAGACCCGAACCCTGATCTTGTCCTCGACGCTGAACACCCGCGAGCCGAGCAGAGCGTCTCGACCGAGGCTGGCATGGGCCTGCCCGATCCGGCTGCAGTGACTCGGGTCGAACGCGAGCCAGGTCCCGACAAACTCGTCGATCTCGACTTTGACATCGAACAGCCCCTGCAGGAACCGCGTCAGCCGTGACGCGCATTTCGCCCTTGGGGCGACAAGCCCGGCGAAGCCGAGCTTTGCCATGTCCGGTACGGTGTCCCGATTGGCGAAGACGTCGGAGCCTAGGCCCGCGAAGGAGCCGACATAGGCGATGAAGCGATCCTCTGCCGGCCGATCGTGCTGCGCGATCGGCCGCGCATCGGCCCAGGCGCGAAAGAACAGCTGCAGGAAGCGCCCGTTAAACAGGTCGAGAAATCGCGGGAAAGCGTCATCCCGCATCAGCCACCAGCTGAGACTTTCATCGGTGGTGGCAAGCGGCAGCGCGCCCTGCGGCCCGAGCAGACCCAGAAACTTGACGAGTATCCTGAGCCGGCCGTTCTGGTCGTCAACAGCTGCAAGATTGGAGGCGGGGAACTCCAGATAGGGGACCTGACCGAGGTCGACATACTCCTCGCGGCGAGCGGCGCTGTCACCGATCCGCGGTCGATCCCGGTTGGCTCGCTCCAGCTGGCGCAGCGTATTGAAGAAATCGAACCGCCAGGGTTCGGACTTCATCTGGTCGATCAGCGTCACAACGGTCTCCGCGTGCCCATGCGCGGTTGCCACCGCATGATCTCGCCGCGTTCCGGCGTGGAGATGACTGTCTGGGTAAACGTGTTGAAGCCCGAATAGTCGGCGAAGAATCGTTCCAGTACGGCTCCGAGCAAGAACACGCCGCTCCCCTCGAAAGCCTTCTCGTCGAGTACGACGCTGATCTCCAGCCCGCGCGCCGCGCCGCTACCCGTGCGCTCTCGCACCCGCCGCACCACCGGCCGGCTTTCGATCGTACGCACGCCGCGGATCTTACGTTCCGTGGCGTCGTCGTACTGGTCGGCGAACAAGGACAGCATTTCGCGCAGCGCCCCGGCGTTCTTGCCGCCACCACGCTCGACAAGGCCAAGGTAGTTCAGGCTCATCATGTTGATCAGCCGCCAACTGACAACTCCGCTATTGGCGATCTCGCTGCGGCTGCGCAACTGAGCCACTACCGGCTCCCGTGGACGTGTGGGACCTGCGACGCACACCAGATCGAGGGACGTATCATCCAGCAGGCGGAAGTCGGCGCCGCCGTGGCCAACCGGCAGGTGCTCCGTGAGGTGCCGATTGGAGCACAGCGCCCGGACGCTGAGTTCGGCAACGGGGTTTTCTCCGCTCAGCTCACCGGGCTCGAGCAGTGACAGGAACATGTCGGTCCCGGTGTAGTCGGACGATGAGCCATACGTCTTCTCCTCCATCGTGCGGCGTCGAGGCAGGCGGCGGACGGTGAAATAGAGACCCTCGACCGATCCGCTGGTCGGGTCGACGGCAGCCGAATACAGCGGGCGCACCAGCCGCTTGTCCTTCTCCGCCGGAAGGTGCGCGTAGACTTCGATCACCTGGTGCGGTTCGTATTCGAGATAGCGACTACGATCGGGCACCACGTGGTATTCGTGAGTATTCGATTTGACGGGGATACGATCGCTCGTCTTCTCGAACAGATTGATCGCCGGCGCAGTATAGAGCTTGAAGCTGTCGGGACGCACCGCGGCGGCAAGCCGGGAATTGTGTTCATCGAAAGCGAAGACGATGTCGATCGACTTGCTGCGCAGCCGCGGCATCACGCTGCGAAGTCCGGTCAGGTTGACCCCGAGGAACTTGCGCGGAAATGCGAAATATTCCCGCAGCAGCTCCGAGCCTCGGAAGATCCGATTATCGTTTGGAAACAGCGACTCGTTCTCATCGAAGCCGATCTGTTGAACGCAGTCGAGCGGCGCACGCGTCACCACGGGATCGCCGAAGTCGTCGAGATGGCGGAAGTAGACACCCCTGCAATTCGAGATCAATTGCTCGTAAAGCGCGATGGAATCCGATTCCGCGCCGGCGAGGTAGATCGGGAGCTCGCTCACGCGGCAGCCTGCAAACCAGGTTTCCGGTTTGGTCCGGGCCTCGGTGTCGGGCGGTTCCTCATCGAGCCGGGCAGCAGTACGGTGGGTCAGCGAAAGTCTCAGTCCTGCTATGACATCGCCGCCGACCGGTATCCCGAGTGCCTGCAGTGCGCCGGCTGTCGAAAAGTACTCGGCGCCGCTGAGGTCGAACGGCCAGAGCACGATATCGCGGCAAAGTCGAAATCGGCAGGCGAGGCTTCGTTCTCTCTCGCGGTACGTGGCGTCGAAATACGCGCCGCGCGCGATCTTCTTGCCGTCGCGCAGCGCCGGATCGGCATAGGGTGGACGCGCCGCGACCAGCATGGCCGACGGAGTCGGGGCAAGATAGTTCGGAACCAGCTGTTCGAGCAGGTTTGCGGTGAATTCCGGAAATTCGTGCTTGAGCTTCAGCTGAACGCGGGCGGCGAGAAACGCGGCCCCCTCCAGCAGGCCGGTGATCATCGGATCCGAGCGATCCCGGATCAGGCCGCCGAGGCGTTCCGCGATTCCGGGGAATTCTTCGGCGAAGTCTCCCGCCTGCTCGTACAGCAGTGACAGTTCACGATTGTAGAAGTCCAGGAATTCGCGGTTCATGCTAAAGTCGGTTGATCTGAATATCGCCGCTGTCGAGCTCGACGTCGGCGACGAATTCCACGGGAACGTTGAGCGGTTCGGCTTTCATGTCGGCGTGAACGATGAAGCGCAGCTTGAGCTGCTCAGGGCCGACCGAGCCGTCGCGGCGGACGCGGATTGTCTTGCGATCGAGCCTCGGCTCAAAAGTCGTCAGGGTCTCGCGCAGCGCGTTGCTGAGTTCATCGTCAGTGACTTCGTCGATCGAACGATTGGCAATATCGGGAAAGCCATAGTTCAGGATCGACATTCGCACGCAATCCCGGCCGGTCATGTCCAGCGTTGATTCCAGAGCGATCGTATTGAGGAGCGTTTCGAGGTCATGGGAGACCTCGCGCCGCAGCAATGTTTCCGAGATCGGATGGCGTCCCGTGCTGCGCCGGCCTGCAATGATCCGTTCACCGGACTGGTCGCGCAGATTGAGCTCCTTGCGCGCATCACGTGCCTCGTGAGCCGCACGAAAGGCCAGCATGAGCGGAGGAGAAAGCCGATCCTTTTTTGGCGTAAGCGTCATTCCGGTCCCCATGTCGGCCGGCGCATATGCAGCTTCGGGGGCGGCAATTGGCGTCCGGCGAGACCTGCCGTGATCAAGCGTCCAGCCCGAAAACCGGGATAGCCCGAAAGGTGCGGGCGGGATCGCGTCGCATGGCACCGGTTTCCGCTATCGGTAACCGGCGCCAGACGAGGATCCGTAGATTCAAGCCCATTCCTTGTTGGCAGGAACGTCCCAGCCGAAGGTCGGCGACGCGCCGGCGGCGCCCTTCTCCGTCTGGGACTTGTAAGTCATCTTGACCTTCGCGAAGTTCAGACTCACGTTCTCGGTGAGACGCTCTTCGCCGTGCGACCCGCCGGTCGACACGCTGGTGACCAGAACGTGCTTCATCTCGATCTTGAGATATTCCAGTGGGTTCTCGCCGGCCTTGCGAACGGTGAGGATCGCGGTATCAATGTGCTTGCCATTCGCGCAGACTTTGAACAGTTCCGGCGTGGCCTTGTCAACGAAGTGCGTGAAGTGGAGATCCTGGACGCTGACCTTGCCGGCGCCGCCGCCGGATCCGCTGTGGAATGTACCGGTCTGGCTTTCGCCGAAAGACCAGCTCAAGACATCGATTTCGTCAGGATGTTTGTCGTCCTTCGATTCGCCCTTGATCGGATCGAGTTTCAAGAAAATATCGACAGCCATAGCATAGTCCTCTCAAAAATCTTGATATTGAAGGTCGTGATGACGTGACGTCAGGAGCTCGGGCCCGGCAGGCGCGAGACAAGGCTGAGGCCGACGTCCATCGCTTCAAGTTGAAAGTGGGGACGGAGAAAGAAGCGTGCGTTGTAGTATCCCGGGTTCTCCTCGTTTGCTATGACCTCAACCTTCGCAGCGGCCAGCGGCTTGCGCGCTTTCTGAGCTTCTGACGACAGGGCTGGATTGGCATCAACGTATTCGTTGATCCAGGTCTGCAGCCAGACCGTCAGCTCATCCTTCTCCTTCATGGATCCGATCTTGTCGCGAACCATGCACTTCAGATAGTGCGCAAAGCGAGACACTGCGAACATGTAGGGCAGACGTGACGATAGGTTGTCGGACGCGGTTGCATCCACGCCTTTCTCGCCGAAATACTTCTTCGGCTTGTAGAGCGACTGCGCACCGATGAAGGCCGCCTTGTCGGTGTTCTTGCGATGGATCAGCGGGATAAGGCCCGCCTTTGCAAGTTCGTGCTCGCGACGATCACTAATGGCGATCTCGGTCGGGCATTTCAGGTCGACGCCGCCGTCGTCGGTCGGGAACGTGTGCGTCGGCAGGTTGATGACCTCGCCGCCGGACTGCACGCCGCGGATGCGCGTGCACCAGCCGAACTCCTTGAAGGCACGGTTGATATTGACTGCCATCGCGTAGGCGGCGTTGATCCAGCCGTATTTGTCGCCGGTATGCCCGTCGGTTTCTTCCTCGAAGGCGAACTCCTCCACAGGCTCAGACTTGGCGCCGTAGGGGAGGCGACCCAGTACCCGCGGCATGCAGAGACCGAGATAGCGTGAGTCATCCTGGTCGCGCAGACCCTTCCATGCCGCATATTCCGGCGTGTCGAACACCTTGCCGATATCGCGCGGATTGGACAGTTCGGTCCACGAATCCATTCCCATCAGAGTGGGTTCGGCCCCGGCGAAGAAGGGGGCGTGTGCCGCGCCGGCAATCTTGCTGAGATCGCGCATCAACTGCACGTCGGTGGGCAGATGGCTGAAATAGTAGTCTCCGATGAGGCAGCCGAACGGCTCGCCACCCAGCTGGCCGAACTCGTACTCGTAGACCTGCTTGAACAGCGGGCTCTGATCCCAGCGGGCGTCCGGGTAAAGCCGGAGGTTGCGATAGAGCTCACTCTTGGAGACGTTCATCACGCGAATTTTGAGATTGGCGTCCGTCTCGGAGTTGAAGACGAGGTAATGCAGACCGCGCCAGGCGCTTTCGATCGCCTGGAACTCCGGTGCGTGGAGGATCTCATTCATCTGCGCGGTGAGCTTCTGGTCGATCCGCGCGATCATCTCCTCGATGGTGTCGAGGACGTCGGACTTGATGACGCTGGTGTCCTTCAACGCTTCCTGGACGAGCGTTGATACCGCGTTCTCGACTTCGGTCGCCGCGCGTTCAGTGCGAGGCTTGAAGCTTTGCTTCAGCAGGGTTGCGAACTCGTCAGCCTCGACGGTCCCGAGCTGAGTAACGGTTGCTTTCTGACCAGCTTCTTTTGCCATGGTCCCCAGTCCTTCCCTTATTTCTCAACGTCGGGTTCGGTCGGCTGGCTGGCTGCGCGCTCCTGCAGCGCGGCCATCAGTTGCGGATCGCTGAGAAGCTTTTTCAACTGATCCTCGGCGGCCACCTTGCCGTCCATGTAGCGCAGCAGGTTGGCGAGCTGTTCGCGGGCCTCCAGCAGCTTGGCCGTGGCTGGAACTTGCCGGGCGACCGCCACCGGTGAGAAGTCGGCCATCTTGTTGAAGCGCAGGGCGACGGAAATCTTCTCGTCGGGCGCATCGCCCAGACGATTGGCCACGCGTGTCGTCACCGCCGGGCTGAATTGCCGCCATGCGGTTGTCGAAATTGTCCATGTCGAACTCGAGGAATTTGCGCTCCTCGACCTTGGACTTCTCGACGCCGGCGTTGTTGCCGGAAAGGTCGGAGAGGACACCCATGACAAACGGCAGCTCGATCAGCCGCTCGGCGTCGTAGGGATCTTCGTAGGTGATGTGCACGCGCGGTGCGCGGTTTCGCCGAATGAATTTTTGACCGCTGTCCGTAGCCATGGCTGCCCTCTCTACAAAATCGCTTTGGAAACCGACTTGCGCGACGCAGGCTGATAAGGCGGCTCAACTCGCGGTCGACAAGCTTCCTTATGTCCTGTTAGTGCCGTCGAGCGAAAAGCGGGTTCAATGCGATTTGTCGATTGTCTTGAGCGTCCCCTCGGGCAGGACGTCATTCAAGAGGCTGAGGAAGTCTCGCTGCGCGAGATCGCGCGCGCGATCGACCAAAAAAGGGATCGGGCTGGACGGCTCTGCGGCTCGGAAAAATGCCGCCACCTTCGCCAGCAGGCCCAGAGCTTGAGTTCTGTTTTCTACACAAAAAACAACATCTTGAGATGCGTTCTCGACCGTGGATGAGGGTGTTATGGCGAGCTCCGCCATCCGTTCGATCGGCAGGTCGAAAACCTTGTCGCGCCCGATGTTGATCGCGGCGCTCTCCACGTGGGTGGGCACCAGCATCCGCATCACCTCGATGAATGACTTGCCGACCATTTCCTGCGCCTGGCGCACCAGCAACAGCGCCGGGTTGGACGGTTCCATTCGGGAAAAATAGTCCGCCACGGCCGCAAGTGCTGCGGTGGCCTGTGCTGACGAAGCCAGCGCGCCGGTCGTCTCCAGTGGCGCTTGCGCGTCAACCGGTGCGGCATCGTCCGGTAGCGCGGCCACTGCGGCGGGATCCCGCTCCGTGACAAGACCCGCAAGCCACGCGGCCATACCGTTTACGACTCCGGAGACTCGATCGAGGCTGATGGGTTGACCCGTGTTCAACTTTTCGTGCCAGATCGCCTTGAGGCCTGAAATTTCAGCCGCGACCGCCGAGCACCGGGCACTCACGGCCTTGAGGGTGTCGAGATCGGTATCGCCGATGATGCGCTCGATGGTCGCTAGATCGGGGCCGCCCGCGTCGGCATCGCCGGCAGCAATTTCGCCTTTGGCGACCTGATAGGCCCGATAATTGAGGCTGCCATGCCTGCGGTTCTCGATCAGCGGAAGGAATTGGAGGGGGTTGATCACGGTTGGAAACACATCGATCGCTTCGACTGTAACGGCCCGAAGCGCATAGTCGCCGTCCTGGGCCCTCGGATGCACCGCTTCCCACTGATCCCTCAGCAGCGTGCTGGTCGCCTTCAGGCAATTCAGAAAGCCGTCGAGATCCCGGTTGAGGATGGAGAACTTGGCCAGCAGCATGTTCAGGCGCAGATCGCGGGTGCGCGCCAGAAGGGGCCGTACGGCCTCAAACTGGCCCGCGATATCGACGGCCCTCGGATCGAAACGTCCGCGCTCTCCATTGGCGTTGACGACCTCGAAATACGACATCGGCAGCAGGGATTCTGCACCTGCGAAAAAGTTGAGGTACTGGATGTCGCCGGCGGCGTCGAGGTCCGGCCCGCAGGGATCATCGGCCGCTATGGCCTGGGTGAGGGATGCGACGTCGAGCATGCGAGGATCGTCCGTCTCCTAAGCCATCCGCCCCTCTGCCGAAGCCCGTGTCGTCCAGCGGATCGGGCAGGGGAAGATCATGACCTGATTGCCTTGATAGGTCAGATCCATGATGGCCCTGGTTCATTCCCCAAACGATCATGACAGTTTCGCGTGAACCGGCAAGCTCTTGGAGGCGACTATACTTGAGGGGCGAGGTGGTTCTTTGGACGGCTGCCGTGGCGCGTCAGAAGGGCCACCCACCCTCGGGGCGGACTTGCCGGCCCTGTCAGCGGCAGAAGGGATTTCCGTGGTTCTTGCATGACGCCTGATCTGCACTTGTGCCGATCACGCGGACGAAGAGGGAGTTAACGCCCACATGGGCCAGCTTACCCAGGATACCCGCCTCTGCGAGCTCAAGACGCCTCTCGGCAAAGACGTTCTGGTTTTCGTCGGATACGAGGCTTCGGAAGGACTTAGCGAACTCTTCGAATATCGCATCGAGTGTCTCAGCGAGGATGCCGATCTCGACTTCGACCGTGCGATCGGTCAGCAATGTACGCTGACCATCAAGCTGCACGAAAAGGAACGCGAGTTCAGCGGCATTCTCACCGAGGCCCAATGGCTGGGGGTGAAGAACGACTATTTCAGCTATCGGATCGTACTGAGGCCTTGGCTATGGCTGTTGTCGCGAACCACCGATTGCCGGATCTGGCAGGACAAGAAGGCGCCCGACATCATCAAGGAGGTCTTCAACGATCGCGGCTTCACCGACTATGAATCCAAGCTGACCGAAGAGGGCTCCTGTCCGAAGCTCGAATATTGCGTTCAGTACCGGGAGACCGATCTGAATTTCGTTTGCCGGCTGATGGAACAGCACGGCATCTACTACTATTTCAAGCACGAGGGCGGCAAGCACACGCTGGTGTTGGCGGACTCCAAATCGTCGCACAGCCCGATCAACGGTCTTGCCACGATACCCTATATTCCGCTGACGGGAGCCGACCGGCGCGGCGAGCAACACATCTACGAATGGGTCTCGGAGCGCCGGTTTCGGACCGGCAAGGTTGAGCTCAACGACTACAACTACCAGAAGCCCAACGCGCAGATGATCAGCGACGCCAAGGGTAACGAGCACTACACGCGGTCGGAGATGGAGTTCTACGACTATCCAGGCAAGTTCAAGGAGAAATCCGACGGCGAGCGTTACGCGAAGATCCAGCTCCAGTCCGAACAGGCCATGGACCGGCGGCGGCGTGGCAACGGCGACGCGGTCAACCTGTTCCCCGGCGGACTGACCAAGCTCGAAAAGCACCACAAGGACTCGCAGAACGTCGAATATCTCGTGGTGCGAGCCACCCATTCGTTCTCGATCGAATCCTATCGCACCGGCGGCCCGAGCGACGCCGGCCAACACGTCTATTTCGGCAGCTACGAGTTTCTGCCGAGCGATCGGCCGTTCCGCGCGCCGATGCTGACGCCGAAGCCGAGGATCAACGGCGTCCAGACCGCCAAGGTGGTGACCAAGGACGACAATTCCAGCGAGGAGATCGACGTCGAAAATCTCGGCGAAATCTATGTCCGGTTCTTCTGGGACCGGAAGAAAAAGCGGTCATGCCGGTTGCGCGTCGCCCAGGTCTGGTCCGGCAAGAAATGGGGCGGTCAGATCATTCCGCGCGTCGGACAGGAGGTGGTCGTCGAATTCCTGGAAGGAGATCCGGACCGGCCGCTGGTGATCGGCACGGTGTATAACGACGAATACAAGCTGCCCTACGATCTGCCGTCCAAGAAGACGATCGCGGGATTGAAATCGGACTCCACCAAGGGGGGCGGCGGCTACAACGAGTGGAACTTCGAGGACAAGAAGGGCTCCGAGAAGATCACGGTGCACGCCGAGAAGGACCACGACGTGACGGTCCGCGACACCGAGACGCGGACCATCGGCGAAGCCGCACTCGGTGGTGACACCCGCAAGACCACGCTCGTCAACGGCAACGACAAGCTCGACATCGCGCTGGGCGGCCAGCATATCACAATGACGATGGATCAGTCCGTCACCGCAGGCCTGTCCATCACGCTCATGGCGAACGTCAACATCACCCTGCAGGTTGGCCCCAGCCAGATCATCCTGACCCCTGCAGGTATCGTCATCAACGCGCCGACTATCGCGATGACGGCGCAGGGCGCCATGGCACTCGCAGCCGGGGGACCGCTGGGCGCCCACGGCCTGCCAACTCTTGTCGGCTGACCGCTATGAGCCAGGCTCGGTTCGCTACGGTGCAGGATCTGTTTCAGGCCTATCCGATGGCGCGCCACGATGTCGGAAAGGCCGAAGTCGACAAGCCTTCGCTGGACTTCCTTCAGGACGCCACCGATGCGCGCAATTGGCACGGAGCCGTCTCTTTCTGCGCCTATCTGCTGCCCAGGCGCGTGGCGGTTGCCTGGGGATGCCGCTCGTTGCGACGGATGTTCGACCAGTTCGACGCCAACGACAGCAGGTCGCTGAATTTCGTGGAGACCTGGGTCCGGCAGCCGGACGAGCAATCCCGGAACAAGGCGCTGGCGGTCGGCAATGCCAACGATCCCGAGCAGCCGGCGACATGGTTGGCGCTGGCGGCCGGATGGTCCGGCGGAAGCGTGGTTCCGGCAGAATTTGCGCCGGTCGAGGCCAAGCCCGACCAAGCCGCGCGCGCGGTGCGGGCGGCCCTGCTGATCGCCCTTTGCCGGCTGCCCCGCGAGTCCCGGGACCGGATAATGACGGCATGCCTGGAGGATGGTATTCAATTGGCACGCGGCGAACCGCGCCCTCCGCGCTGACGAGACGATGAGATGGTGCTTCGCTTCAATATCGAGAACGAACCGAACCTTCCTGACGGCGGCCCTGTATCGTTTTCGGTCACCGGCAGGCGTTCGGTCGATATTGGCCGGGACCGTCACCTCGACTGGACGTTGCCCGATCCGACGCGGATGATTTCCGGAAAGCATTGCGAGGTGCATTTTCGCGACGGCGCCTATTGGCTGCATGACGTCTCGACCAATGGCACTTTTCTCAATGGCGCCGACCAGCGCATCCGGGGGCCGCACCGGTTGCGCGACGGCGATCGACTTACCATTGGCCACTACATCATCGGAGTTTCACTGGAGGACGAGGCGGGCGGGCGCGTCCCGGACCGCGAAGCGCAACCGCGCGCTTCTCCCGTCCAGCAGCATGCCGGGTACCAGGAGCTTTGGGCGGCCGACCGCGACGTGCCGCCGCCGATCGATCCGCAGCAGCTGAAGAACCCACGCGAGGCGGCGCGGCCGATCAATCCGGAGTTTCTGGACTGGGCCGCGAGCGTCCCGGCGCCGGGAGTGGATCCGTTTCGACGTCCATCGCCAACGCCTCCGCACCAGCCCGATGCGCAGGACGACATGAGCTGGGTGGCCGGCCCGGCCGCGACGCCGAGAGCACTGGTCGAGACACCACCCGCCATGCCGACCCCGCGCCGGCCATTGGTGTGGACCGATGATGAAACAGCCCCCGTCCAGCCGCCGCCATCGCCGGCCCGGCCACCCATTGAGCAATCCCGCCCGGCACAAGTGGTAGGCGAAGGGCCAGCCGCGGCCAAGCCGGTCGGCGGCACCGAGTTCGCGCGGCTGGTGGCACGTGCTGCGGGGTTGCCGGACAATTTCTTTGCCAACAAGACCGACGCGGAGCTCGCCGAACAGCTCGGCACGATCTTGCGCATGACCGTAGACAATCTGATGGCGCTGCTGCAGGCGCGAACTCAGGCCAAGCAGCTGACCCGCAGCACCAGCCAGACGACTGTCCAGGCCGTGGAGAACAACCCGCTGAAGTTCTCGCCGACTTCGGAAGAGGCCATGCGCGTATTGTTCGGGCCGCGGACGCGCAGCTATCTCGACGCGCAACGAGCCTTCGCGCAGGGCTTCAGCGACCTCAAATCGCATCAGTTGAAGACGTACATGGCGATGCAGCACGCCGTCCACGAGCTCGTCGCCGGCATCGATCCGACGCTCATGGCGCGCGAGCTCGAGCTTCAGCGCGGCGCAAACTCCTGGTTCGGCTCGAACAAGGGCAAACTCTGGGACGAATTCCTGACGCGCTGGAAGGCGCATCTCGGCCGCGACAATAGCGCGCCGATCGATACTTTCATGTTGCATTTTTCGGACTATTACGACCGCGCCGACAAGGGCGGCTCAAAGTGACTATCGGCGACCACGCGGTCGCCAAACTCTGCTGAGTGGATGTAGGAATGTCTTGGTACAGCAAGGTTTTCTGGTCAGAAGGACTGTTTCTGCGGCCGCACCATCTGCAGCAGAACGATCGCTATATCGAACATTTGCTGGAAAAGCGCGTTCGCTACACAACGCCATACCCCTGGGGATTCGCCCAGCTCGAGATCGACAAGGACCTCACCGAACAGAGCAAGTTCGCGGTGCGCAACGCGTCCGGCGTCATGCCGGACGGAACGCCGTTCGACATCCCCGCGGACAGCCCGATTCCGGAAGCGATCGAGGTGCCGGATTCTGCCGCCGGCCAGATCGTCTGGCTGATGATGCCGATCGCCGCGCCAAACACCCGCGAGGTTGATGAGGATCGCACCGACAGCGCCAGTCGCTATGTTCGCACGTCCGAGACCTTCATCGATTCGACCTCGGCGCTGCGCATCGAGGAAGAGATCGACATCGCTTATCCGCGGTTGTCGTTCGAACTGCGCAAGACCAGCAAGCCGGGATACATGGGGCTCGGCATCGCGCGCATTCTGGAAGTGCGCGACAAGAACATCCTGTTCGACGACAAGTTCGTGCCACCGATGCTGGTCTGCGCCGCACATCCCATCATCGACGGCTGGCTCAATCGCATCATCGGCTGGGTCGAGACCAAGCTCGACGAGCTGGCACGTTACGCAGTCGATCCGTCGTCCGGGGGCGGGTTGCAGAGCGTCGACTATCTGGTGCTGCAGGTGCTGAACCGGACCATTCCCGTGCTGACCCATTTCCAGCGTTCGGGCAGCGTTCATCCGGAACGGCTGTACGAGGAGCTGCTGAGGTTTGCCGGTGAGCTTGCGACGTTTGCCACACCAGAACGCCGTGCTCGCAACTATCCGGCGTACGATCACGACGACCTCGAGAATATCTTCACACCCCTGGTGAGCGACATCCAGGACTTCCTGAGCGCGCGGCTGGGCCGGCGGGCGATCCGCCTGGAGATCATCGAGCGCGCCCAGAATGCGTTCGTGTCGCCGATCCGCGATCGGGCGCTGTTCCGGAATGCGACCCTGGTGCTGGAGGTCGCCGCACGGCGGCCGCTCGTGGAGATCCAGAACGACTTCCCGCATTTGTTCAAGGTCGGCCCGAACACCAAGATGAACGAGATCGTGCACGCCAACTTGCCAGGGTTGACGCTGGTGCACCTGCCGACCCCGCCGCCGCACATCCGGGCCATCACCGATCACGTCTATTTCTATCTCGATCGCAAGTCGCCGCTATGGCCGGAGTTCAGCACGGCGGCCTCGATCGGGATGCATTTCTCCGGCGACTGGCCGGAGCTTGAGCTGTACCTTTGGGCTATCCTGGAAGACAGGCCATGAGCGACAGGGACAAGCCGGTCAATCCTTTCGGTCGGGGCGAGCGGACGATCATTCGTCCCAATCCCGGCGGGAGGTTGCCGCCGGCGCCCGCCGCTCAGCCTCCGGCGGGCGAGGGGCCCGCAGCACGTCCAAGCTATTCGCCGTCACCTGTGCCGTCTCCCGGCGCGCCCGCGCCTTCCTCGCCGTCATCCTCTTCTCCCATTCCGCAGCACCCGAGCTACGCCGCTGCGCCGACCAGCCAGCCGTCCGAGGAATGGATATCGACACCCGCGCAGGCACCGGTGCAGCAGGGGATGCTGCCGCCCGGACCGCCGCTGCGCGTCGACGATCTGGTGGCGCCAAACGCCAATCCGGTGATGCGTGCGGCCGGCCCTTTGCTGCAACTGCTTGGCCGGTTGCGCGTGGCGCTCATGCGTGCGTCATTCGCGAGTCTGATGGAGCAGGTCGCCGACGCGATCAAGTTCTTCGAGAAGGATATCCGTTCGGCGGGGATCTCCGAGCATCAGGCCAACACGGCGAAATACATCCTCTGCGCCACCGCCGACGATATCGTGCAGCACATCCCGACCGATGAACGCCACGTCTGGACGCAATATTCCATGCTGAGCCGATTCTTCGGCGAGCGTGTGGGTGGTGTCCGCTTCTTCGAGATCCTCGATCATTTGAAGGTTGATCCGCTGATCAACTATCCAGTGCTCGAACTGCAGCATGCCTGCCTCGCGCTCGGCTTCCAGGGCATCCACCGTACGTCGGCAGGCGGGCTTGCGAACCTGCAGGTGATCCAGCGCAACCTCTACGAATTGTTGCGCCGGGTTCGTCCCAAGACGGTGAGCGACCTGTCGCCCAATTGGAGGGGGCAGGCGCTGGCCGGTCGCCGGCAGCGTCTCCGCGTTCCGGTCTGGCTGGTGGCAGCCGTGGCCGCCGCGCTATTGACGGGGTCCTATTTCGTCCTGCGGACGCTGCTGGCCGGCCGGGCGGAGAACGCTGCCGAAGTCGCTCTGGCGCTGCATCCGAGCGATCCGATCGAGCTCAAGCGCAAGGTCATTGCACCTCCGCCTCCACCACCTCCGCCGCCACCGCCGGACCGTATCACCCAGCTGCAGCGCATTCGCAACGCGCTCGCCAAGGAGAACACCGCCTGCGCCATGACTGCGGACCAGACCGCGAGCTTTATCGTGATCAGGGTCTGTGACCTCGTGTTGTTCTCGTCAGGCCAGGCCACCGTCCTCGACGGCTTCAAGCCGGTTGCGGCCCGCGTCGCAGCAACTCTCGACAAGGAGCCGGGACGAATCCGGGTCGTCGGTCACACCGATAGCTCGCCGATCCGCACCGTGCGCTTCCCTTCGAACTTCGAGCTGTCGGTCGAGCGCGCCAAGGCGGTTGCCGCCGCGCTGAAGCCCGGCCTGACCGATGGTTCGCGCTTCGACGTTGAAGGCAAGGGAGCGGACGCGCCGATCGCACCCAATTCGACGCCTGACGGACGCGCCAAGAACCGGCGTGTCGAGATATTCATCGAACGCAGCGAATAAGCAGGCTCCACGGCTCACGCGGTTTGCGACAGGTACCGATCAATGCTTGCCAAGGATATCATCCGCATCATTCTCTACGGAGTTGGGCTCAGCTCGCTCGGCGCCGTGATCTATTTCGCAGGTCCCTTCATTGCATTCGGCGACTGGCATCCGCTCGAGAACCACATCATCCGCCAGATCGCGATTCTGCTGCTGACCACGGCCGTGGCGGGCGTCGCCGCCTTCAGTTTCTTCAAGCGGCGCAAGAATGCCAAGGAGATCGCCGACGGGATCAGTGCGGCAGATCAGCCCGTCAGCGATGAGCCGGTTCTCAAGGAGCGCATGAAGGATGCGCTCGCCACGCTGAAGACCGCAAGCGGCAACAAATCGAGCTATCTCTACGATCTGCCCTGGTACGTCATCATCGGCCCGCCCGGCGCCGGCAAGACCACGGCGCTGGTCAATTCCGGGCTCAAATTTCCGCTCGCACGCGGGGCGACGCCGGCTGCGGTCGCGGGGGTCGGCGGTACCCGCTATTGCGATTGGTGGTTTACCGAGGAGGCCGTGCTGATCGATACGGCCGGCCGCTATACCACTCAGGATTCCAACGCCAAGGCCGATAAGGAAAGCTGGCTGGCCTTCCTCGACATCTTAAAGAAGAGCCGGTCACGCCAGCCGATCAACGGCGTCCTGGTCGCCATCAGCATCGAGGACGTGCTGACGCTGCCGAAGCAGGAGCTCGCGCTTCACGCCGACGCCATCAGAATGCGCCTGCTCGAGCTGCATCAGAAGCTCAAGGTCAGCTTCCCCGTCTACGCGCTATTTACCAAGGCCGATCTCGTTGCCGGCTTCACCGAATACTTCGCCTATCTCGGCGAGGCCGGCCGTCGCCAGGTCTGGGGCGCGACATTCCAAACCGCTGACAAGACCCAGAATCTGGTGGGACAGATACCGGTCGAGTTCGACCGTCTGCTGGAGCGCCTGAGCGAGGAGACACTCGACCGCCTGCAGGACGAGCCGACGCCGCAGCACCGCGTGCAACTGTTCGGCTTCTCGGCACAGATGGCGCGGCTCAAGCCTCAGATCCACGACTTCCTCAACCAGATCTTCGAGCCAACGCGCTACCACGTGAACGCGAACCTGCGCGGATTCTACTTCACCTCGGGTACGCAGCAAGGGACGCCCATCGATCAACTGATCGGGTCGCTGGCGCGCACGTTCGGCGCGGAGGAGGTCGGTTCCGGATCCTATTCAGGGACGGGCAAGAGCTATTTCCTCGCCGATCTCATTTCCAAGGTCATCATCGGCGAGGCCGACTGGGTCTCGACTGACCGTGCGGCGGTGCGCCGCGCACTGATCCTGAAAACCGCAGCGCTATCCTTGATCGGTCTGGTCTCGATCGGGCTGATCGCAGGATGGCTGACCAGCTACAAGCGCAATTCCGACTTGATCGAGCAGAGTGTGCAGGCGGACAACGAATATGCAGCCGCCGGAGCGCCTCTCATCAAGCAGACGCTGATCGACGATCATGATCTCGACAAGGTGTTGCCACTGCTCTATCGGCTGCGCAACGCCCCGGCAGGCTACGGATCGCGCAACGAATCGGTGCCCCTGTCGGCCCGTTACGGGCTCAGCCAGCACGCGCGGCTGATGTCCCCCTCCAAGGCGGCCTATCATACGGCGCTCGAGCGCATGTTCAGGCCACGCCTGCTGTATCGTTTGGAGGAGCAGCTCAACACGCGCATCAACGAATCTGCGTTCGTCTACGAGGCGCTGAAGGTCTATCTGATGCTCGGCGGCCTGCAGTCGCCGGACCGCGAGCTGATCCGCTCCTGGATGCAGCGCGACTGGCAGGACAACCTCTATCCCGGTGCAACCAACGCAGAAGGACGGCGCCTGCTCGATGAGAACCTCACGGCGATGTTCGACCTCGAGACGGAGCAGCCCCCGCTTGTCGAGCTGGACGGCCGGCTGATCAAGCAGGCGCAGAACTCGCTCGCGCGCCTGAGCGTCTCGCAGCGCGCCTACGAATTCCTGAAATCCGAGGCTCGCTCATCGACTGCAGGCGACTGGATCGCCGCCCGCCGCGGCGGTCCTGACATGGCGGTCGTGTTCGAAACCACGACGGGGCAGCCTCTGGACGCTGTGCGGGTGCCCCAGTTCTTCACGTATAACGGCTTCCAGCAGAACTTCGTCGCCCGACTGCCGGGTTTGTCGGAGCGCATGAAGAAGGAACGCTGGGTTCTGGGCGATGCCGGCCAGCAATCGGCCATCGACCAGCAGTACGATAACCTCGCCGGCGACCTCTTGAACATCTATTCCAACGAGTTTGTCACGACTTGGCGAACCGCGCTGGGCAGCTTGCGTCTGAAGAAACTGCTTGCCGACAAGCCGAAATACGAGGTGCTAAGGGCGGTTTCCGCGCCGACCTCACCGATGCGGCAAATCCTGGAATCGGTGCGCGACGAGACGATGCTGACCAAGGAACGGCCGAAGCCGGCGAACGCTGCGACGAATACGGCCACGCCTGCCGTGGCCGCGCCGCCACTGTTCACCAACGCACAGGATGGACCACTCGGGACGACGATCGAAGCGCAGTTCAAGCCATACCATGCGGTGCTGGAAGGCGACAGCACCCGCCGGCCGATCGACTCGACCATCGCCAACCTGAACGACATCGCGCAGAATCTGACGCTGATGATCGAGAATCCGCAACTGACCGCGCAGGCGACCGCTTCGCTTCAGAGCCAGGTTGCGGCCCTGCGCAACAATGCCTCGCGCATGCCGCCGCCGTTCTCCGACATGCTGCGTGCGGCCGCCGCGGAGTTCGAGGGCAGCATTGCCGCCTCGACTGCCGGACAGATCCTGCAGGCGCTGCGCGATCAGGTCACGCCGGTTTGCCAGCAGACGGTGACCAACCGATATCCGTTCGTCCGCGGCAGCAATCAGGAGGTGCCACTCGCCGACTTCGCCAAGCTTTTCAGTCCGAACGGCGTCATGGACAAATTCTTCACCCAGTTCCTGGCGTCTTACGCCGACACTTCGCGATCAGATTGGACCTGGCGCAAGGAGAGTCCCGTCGGCCGATCGTTCTCGCCCGACACGCTCAAGCAGTTCCAGAATGCGGCCTATGTCCGCGACGCCTTCTTCCAGACCGGCGGTGGCGTGCCGGCGGTGTCGTTCGCGATCCGGCCGCCCGGGGCATCCGGACCGGGCGTGACGGTCAAGACCGAGATTGGCGGTACGACGATCACCAGCCCGGTCACGCCGGGCCCGCCCACGGCTTCGTCCATGTTCGGCGGGCCGCAACCTCCGCCACCACCGCCGCAGCCTCAGAGCAACGCACCGACCACCGTCCTCTGGCCGGGTCCGTCGCCGCGGACGGCAATTTCGGTCAGCAACGATATCGGGCCGCCGTCCGTGCTCGAGCGCATCGGTCCCTGGTCGTTATTCCGGATGCTCGAGGCTGGATCCTTGGTGGTGAAAGCGGAAACCGCCAGCGCGACTTTCATCGTCGCGGGGCGCGAGCTCAACTATCAGATTTCGACCGGGTCGTTGCGCAATCCCCTCAACATGTCGGTGCTCCGCGAGTTTCGTTGCCCGACCGGAATATGACCATGCGTTGTGGGCTATTCGGCAAAATCGGCGCGAAGCGTGATTTCATCGCGATCGCCACCCCGCGCAGCTTCCTGGAAGCCTGGGAGCCATGGGTGCAGTCTGCGCTGTCGGCCAGTCGTCATCAGCTTGGCCCGGGCTGGCAGCAGGCGTTCCTGACCGCACCGGTCTGGCGATTCTGGCTTGGCGCCGCCATCTGCGGCACGACGGTGGCGGGGGCAATGATGCCTTCGCTCGACGGGGTGGGGCGGTATTATCCATTGACGCTGCATGCGGTGTCGGACGAAAGCGCCTTACTGCCGCCGCCGAGCGTCGATCCTCAGGATGAATGGTACGGACAGGCGGAGGCGTTCCTGCTTTCGACCCTGGATCAAACTTCTACCTTTGAGCAGATATCGGGTGCCCTGGATCGTCTCGCGCTGCCGCGACCGCAGGCGCCGATCGCCGACGAACCGCAAATGATCGCACTGGGCGCAACGACCGTCGGAGCGGTTTCAGCGGATGACGCATTCACCAAGTCCTTTGCCGCGCTTTCCGCTGCCAATCCGCAGATCTATGCTGCGGCAAGTTTCTGGTGGACCGCGGGTGGCGAAGGCTTTCCATCAATGGCGCTCGCTTGCCGCGGATTGCCGGATCCATTTCACTATTCCACACTGCTGACCGGCGATCTCGGCCGTGCAGCATCCGGGACGGGGTGACGCGCGATGGTGCATGTCCCTTCCTTGTTCGATGTCGGTAGCGTCACTCATGCCGGACGGGTGCGGACCCGAAACGAAGATTCGTGCCTGGTCCGGACCGATGTCGGCCTGTGGGCCGTTGCCGACGGTATGGGCGGTCACGAGGCCGGCGATCTCGCCAGCCGCATCGTCGTGCAGTCGCTTGACATGATCGGCTTGCCGGACTCGGCCGCCGACTTGCTGGCGCAGTGCGAGGAGCGGCTGTTCCACGCGAACCGGCAGATCCTGTCGCTCAGCAAGGAGCGGCAGGGTGCCACCGTCGGCACCACGGCGGCGGTTCTGCTCGTGCGCGACGGCTATTATGCCTGCATATGGGCGGGCGACAGCCGGGTCTACCTGGTCAACCGGGGCAGCATCAATCAGGTATCGCATGATCACAGCGAGCTGGAGGAACTGATTGCCGGCGGCGCGGTGTCGCGCGAAGACGTCAAGGACTGGCCGAGCAATGCCATTACGCGGGCCGTTGGCGTCGCCGATGATCCGGAGTTCGAGGTCGTGACAGGTCCGGCCGAGCCGGAAGACGTCTTCGTGATCTGCAGCGACGGCTTGACCAAGCATGTGCAGGACGACGAGATCCTGCAGCATGCGATCACGCGGCACTCGCAGGCGGCTTGCGATGACATGCTCGCTTTGGCTCTTGATCGGGGAGGGCTCGACAACGTGACGATCGTGGTTGTGCGACTGCTGGTGCCGCGATCCTCAGAACCGACAAGATCGCCGCTGGATCGGGAGCCGCAACCATGACCGTCAACGATCCATTCCCGTCGGGCTACCGCGGTGTGCCGCCCGGCACCCGCCTCAACGGCATCTACGAGATCGAAGCTGTGATCGGCGCGGGCGGCATGGGTGAGGTCTACAAGTGCCGTGAGATCCAGACCGGATCGCCGGTTGCGGTGAAAATGCTGCTGCCCGACATGGTCGACAACGAGGCCGCGCTCGCGCTGTTCCGGCGGGAGGCAGCGGCGCTTCACAATCTCCCGCACGATGCGATCGTTCGCTACTTCCTGTTCACCGTGGAGCCCGTGCTGCAGCGACCGTATCTCGCGATGGAGTTCGTGAACGGCCGTTCGCTCTCGAACATGCTCGACGAAGGGCCGTTGACTTTCGAGGCGCTGGTCAAGCTGATGCAGCGCGTTGCATCGGGACTTGAGGCCGCCCACGAGCACGGCATCATCCATCGCGATGTTTCCCCGGACAACATCATCGTGCCGCTCGACGATGTGAGACGCGCCAAGATCATCGATTTCGGTATCGCCCGATCGACCCAGATGGGTGACAAGACCATCATCGGTTCGGGCTTCGCCGGCAAGGACAACTACGCGTCTCCGGAACAGGTCGGCCTGTACGGCAACGAGATCACAGCGAAGTCCGACGTCTACAGCTTCGGACTCGTGCTGTTCCATGCGCTGACCGGACAGAAGCTCGACATGGGCGGAAGCCAGTTTCAACTGGTGGAGAAGCGCCGGCGTGTGCCCGATCTCGGTGCGGTAGACATGCGCATCAGGCCTTTGCTGGAGCGGATGCTGCAGCCCGATCCGGCGTTGCGTGCGACCATGGCGGAGGTCGCCAAATGGACGCCGACAGGTCCGCCTCAGACATCCACCGCGCCGCTGTCCGGCTTCGATCCGCTGGCGCCGCCGGAAAGCGCGGCGCCGGCCTGGCAGGACAGGGCGCCCTCAACCGCGCAGAGGAGGCCGCGCAGTCTCTGGCTCTATGCGAGCGCAGTCGCGGTGCTGCTCATGTTGGGCGCGGGTGGATATGCCTTCTACAAGCTGGTCTGGTCGGCGCCTGGCGTGGCGGGCTTGCCGCCGCCTCCGAAACTCGCGGGGACAATGTCGCCGCCGAAAGTCGAGCCCTCTGCACCACAGCCCGGACGCCGGGAGCCGGTGAAGCTGTCACCACCGCCGGCGGTAACGCCCACTCCGCCAGCCGAGGGGCAGGGACGCGCCGAGCGCATCCGCAAATATGTAACTCAATATTCCGGCGGCGATTGCTTCTTCATTTTGCCGGTTGCGGTCAGTCAAACCGCCGCCGTGATCGAAGGCTTCGGCGCCTCGACGGCCCCGTTCGATACGTTCGACAAGGCGTTTCGGCGGGACCAGGGATTTGAGGCTTCGGTCGGTGTCAGGCAGGTGACCCAGGCCCAGTGCCCGGCCGTCAAGTTCTTGAGCCAGGTGGGAAGCGATCAGGTGCGAGTGCCGCGCGTCACCCTGTCAGCGACGGAACTGAAGGCTGGAGAAACCCTCAACGGCACCATCGAGAACTTCGCCAATCGTGTGGTGGAATTGCTCGTGGTAACGGATCGCGGTGAGGTGCAGAGCCTGTCTTACCTCCTGAAGCCGGGTATTGACTCGCTGTCGTTTTCTCTCCCGGTCCCGCGCGCGAGCGGTCCGCAGCTGATCTTGGCCGTAGCGACTCCGCAGGTTCTGGACTCGTTGCGCCAGCCGCGACCGACCGCTGCCGACACGTTCTTCCTGCAGGCGCTGAGTGACGCCCAGCGCAACCACGTGACGATCACCGCGGCCGCGCGCTACGTGATGCTTACGAACTGATCGGCGCTCAGAATTTTCCGATCACCAGGATCTTCAGGTCGGTATCCGGCTTGAAATCGCTTGCCGTATATTCAAGCGTGTTTCCGGTCGGGGGCGCCTTGAGCCGGCCCTGGCAGAAGCTGACCATGCGGTCGCTGCCACCCGGGTCGATGGTCAGCTTGAACGCCCGGATCGGCCCGGCCCAATTCGCGCCGGTCTTGAGCACGTATGAAATGCGCCGCTCCTGCAGCTTGGCGGTGTTGGCCGTGCCGTCGCCGGCGCGCTTGTCGAGCTCGGCAAGGAACCCGTCCGTGACGCAATAATCCTTCCGGTAACGCGCGACTTCCGGGCCGAGTGCGTTGCTGCGGCGCAGGCCCGGGCGCAGTATGGTGTCAGCGCTGGAGCCGACGCTCGGCCGATACTGGTGTTCGACGACAACGGTGCGCGAGGGCGGAAACACCTGCTGGCGCACGGCAGACGTCCTGGTGACCCAGGCTGGAGCATATTGCTGACGGCCGTTGTCGCTCATTCCGGCAGGCATCAATAGCCCCTCGTCCACAAGTCGGGTTCGGGTTGCTGCCGGGAGGTCGGTCACGCGGATCTCGCGGCTGCCGATGGGCAACAGCGGCAGCTTGAGCTGGCGGAGCAGTGCGCTGACATCCTTGTCGCCAATCATGGCGCGCTGATCAATCGTCAGCGGCGCCGGGCTACCGTCGATCCTGGTCTCGAAGTCGACGAAGTTCACCGGGTCGTTCGACGGCAGCGCAATGTTATCGGCCTCCAACAGGTCGATGTCGGGCAGCGGAAAGGCCACAGTCAGCGTGACCGGCTTGGTGGTGACGTTGGCGAACTGATAGCGAACGATGATCCTGTCGAGTGCGATACGCAGGTCCTCGCTCTCCATGGCCACATCGCGGGTGCGAACGAACTGGAGCCCCCCGATCGACAATTCGGCGGCCGAGTCGTTGGCTCGTGCCGGCCAGTTGGTCGCAACCAACAGCGCGACCATCAAGGCTCGGACCCGCAACGACGCGCGGGGCAGGGGTCCGTTCAGCATGCTCGTCTCCATACGGCGTCGCAACATGTGCCGGTCCGCCCGGCAATGAATCAGTCGAGGGCCTGGTAAAGATCGCCCCATTCGGGCTTCCAGACGCCGTCCGGATCGCACACCACGATCGCGAGCTTCACGTCATTGGCCAGCCGGATCGCGCCGCGAAAGGCGTCCTGGGCCGGCAACGGGGCGCTGACCTGGTCATTGGACAGCCTCCCGCCGCTGCTGGCAGCCGGCATCACAACCGATCCGGTGGCGCCGTCAGCGTCGCGTTTCAGGACCAGCGTAATGGCGTCGGGCTGGATCTCGTTGACCTGCTCAAATCTATTCTTGGCCATGATTTCTGCACCGCAAGCTGAAGACATTCGGGCTATCACCGTCCGGTGATAGAATTGAACGCGATTGAGATTGCTCACCACTAATTGACGCGCCGCATCAACGGCATCTCGGATTAGTCGATCTGGCGCGACAATCGGTTCGGGCACATTGAGGCGAACATGTTTCGTCCAACGAGTTGGATCTGGGTCTTCATCGCCGGTGCGAGCATTTTCGCCACCGGGACGCACGCCGAGGACACCGTCGTGCGGAGCTTTTCGGGCGGCTCGGCTGCCTCCATGGTCGGCATCGTCCCGGCCGGCGAGGACGTGGAACTGGCAGGCCCCCAGGCGCTCAGTGCCGACGGGCAGGGCAACCTGTTCGTGCTCGATCAGGTCAACGGACGCATTCTCCAGTTCGATCCCAAGCAGCCGAATTCCGATCCTGACGTCCTCAAGATGCCGAGGGATGTACAGCCGACCGATCTCGTCGTTCATAACGGCGACATCATGGTTTGGGACGGCGGCGTCCGCACGTTGAAGGCGGCGCCAGACCAGTCCACGCGCGGGCTCGGTGGCGACGAAATCCAACTTGAGGAAGTCTCGAGCCGCGGCACGGACGACCAGGTCGCCATCTCCGCCTTCGCCCAGATGGGATCGCAGCCACCCGGCAGCGCGACCGAGCTGCTCGACCAGAACACCCGCGCGGCCGTCGTCAAAACGGGCCGGCAGCCCGACCGGCAGTACGTCGCGTCCCGCAGCAAGGGCTCGGTCATCGCCGATATCATCCCGGACAAGGGCAATTCCAGCGTGCGCATCGAGATCCAGACCATGGTCACCAATGAGACCATTGGCGCGCTCGGCCTGCGCGTGCGTGACCAGCTCGGTACGGTCGAGTTCCTCGAGATCGACAATAGCGATCGCTTCTATGTGTTGGCCGAAGACATTCCGCCGTCGGGAAAGAACGCATCCACTTTCGTCGTGCGCTATGCCGCCAACGGCCGGCTCGAGGGAATCTACGAGTTGCCCCTCGAGAACACCCCGCTGACGAGGCGGTTCGTCACGATCTCGGGTGACGGCGACGTCTATTTCCTGCGAACCAAGCCAAACGGTGTCGATGTGGTTGGCGTCGGCTTCCGCCCCCTGCGCAACGCGTCGGTGATCGACGCTCGGCCGTCGCGGACGGCAACCGCGCAGCCCTACAACAACAGCAAGTTCAATGCGACAGCGGCGGTGCGGCCGTCAAATCGCCAGCAGGCGATCGAGACCGCGTTTGCGTTCGAGGGTGTGCAGTGGAAGCTGACGCAGGCGAACTATGGCAACGATCCGGACAGCCAGTGCAGCGGATTCAACCGCATTCGCCGCCCATGGTACCTTCAGGGCAAGGTAAACCAGGAGGTGCGCGGCGTACCCTATTGCTGGGGCTGTCACGGCTCGCTCGCAAACTTCCGGCAGCGCATCGAGAGCGGCACGTTGGCCGGGAATGTCTGCACCCGCAACGCGCCCCGGCCGGATGTGGCGGGCGTCGACTGCTCGGCGTTCGTCAGCGCCACGTGGGGACTCTCGGTCCACTACACGACCGCCGCCATTCCCGCGATCGCGTCGCCCGTGACGAACCCCTGGGAGTTGAAGCCTGGCGATGCACTCAACAAGCCCGGCTCCCATGTGATGTTGTTCCTGCGGTTCACGCCGGATCGCAAGGCGGAGGTGATAGAATCCTCGACCGGCGGCTGCAACGGACGCGTTTGCCGCAACATCTATCCGTTGGCGAGCCTGCTTGCGCGTGGCTACACCCCGGTTCGCTTCCGTGCCTTCGCCGATGACCAGACAACCGTTTCGGCTGACGTCTACCAGGACTCCGATGCGCCGGCGGGCCGCAAATCGGCGGCTGCGAAAACCGCGACCAAGAGACGCTGAACCATGTGTGTCACTGGCGCTACAGATGGATAGCGAATGCTGTTCGCAGGCTGGACCCGGGACGTTCGGACGAGGTGTCGCCGCCACGTCGGACCGGCGCGGTTCGGGAACCGGCTTGCATGACATCGAGGTGGATCACGATGCGAAGGTCCAGAGGATTTAAGTACAGGATCTGCTGCGCTGCCGCCATCGCGCTTGCTGCGGTGATCGGTCTGCCGCTGCAGCGCGCCCAGGCAGCGGAAGCACTGGCGATCAGCAATCCGGATGGGGCGGCCGTGCGCGCGCTCGTGATCGGAATCGACGATTACCAGCACGTCCGAAAACTGAAGGGCGCAGTCGCTGACGCTGGAGATCTCGTGTCCAGCCTGAAGACGATGGGGGTTAGCGATGTCGTCGAGTTGACCAATGCCCAAGCGGACAGGGCGAGCGTCTTGCGTGAAATCAGTGCCTTGGTGACGCGCACAAAGAACAACGACCTCGTCTTCCTGTCGATCGCCGGCCACGGCACGCAGGAGCCTGAGCGCGTCAAGGGCTCGGAGCCCGATGGGATGGAGAACGTGTTCCTGCTGCCCGGCTTCGAAACCACGCCGAAGGGGTCCGTCGAGCGCATTCTGGGGAGCGAGTTCAACCATTTCATCCGGCAGCTCGAGTTGCGCGGCGCGAAGGTGATCTTCGTTGCGGATACCTGCCATGGCGGCGGAATGGTGCGCGATATCGACCCGCGGGCTGCAGAGATGAGCTTCCGGCAGGTGCCGCGCTACACGTTGCTTGTCGATGAATTGAAACCGATATCGGACAGCAACGGTCCGAAGTCCGAGCTCGATCTCGACCATACGGCGTTCCTCGCCGCTGTTGATCGCCACACCAAGGCGCCCGAAGTACGGATTCCCGGGATCGATGGGCTGCGCGGGGCTCTCAGCTACGCGGTGGCGCGGGCAGTGGAGGGCAGCGCGGACATCGATCGCGATGGCAAGGTGACGCTCAAGGAGCTCTTCGCCAATGTCCGGCAGGTGGTCTATCAGCTCTCGGACCAGCGCCAGAACATCGTGACGATATCGTCACCGGCGCAGGCGCCGGAGACCGCCGTCGCCTTCGAGCTGACGCGCGGCGTGGTGCTGATTCAGGGCCCGGCCGCGAGGACGGCCTCCAGTCAGGCTGCTGACGGACAGGCGGCTGCCCCGCCGGCTGCGACGACCAAGGCTCCGGCGCTGCCGACGCTGGCCGCTGCACCCAATACGGTTGCGCCTGCCGCCGCTCCGACTGCTGCAGCCCCGACCGTCGCCGCACCGGCGCCCCTCCGTCTCACGGCACCGATCCGTCTGGCGGCGCTCGACGGCAAGATGAACTATTTCGCCGGCATGACGCCGAAGGACGCCACCGTGCAGGCCGTTCAGCCGACGGACAATCCCGACCTGATCTGGGACCCCGTCTCCCATGACGTGATCGCCTGGGGCGATGTCGTCGCCTATGGGATGGACGTGGCCAATTTGCCGACGGTCGTGGATCGCACCGCAGCAATGCGCGAGCTCAAGCGAATGGCGACCCGATCGCCGCAGATCATGCGTATTTGGCCGGATGATCGACAGCAGCGCGCTGGTCAGACCATCGAAGTCGAACTGTCCGACGTGGCTTCAAGGGCATTGCTGCTGTTCAATGTATCCGGCGACGGTACCATCCAGATGTTGTACCCGGTGGGTACAGATACGGCAGTGGCCAAATCATCGAACTTGCGGCTGCCACTCCGGGTGGGTGAGCCGTTCGGTGCCGAGCAGGTCGTTGCTGTAACCTCGCAGCGGCGCATGGTCGATCTCGAGACCGTCCTGATTCAGCTCAATCGGCGACGTGCCTCAGGGCACTTGATCAAGAACCTCGAGCGCTACCTGCCTGCGGACGCGCGGATCGCCTCGATCGGCTTTTTCAGCGCTCCCTGACATCTGTTTGGGGGGAGCCATGTGGCGATCGGAGCTGATCCGCCGTAAACGAGTATGCTTCGCATTCGCCCTGCTGCTGGCGGGAAGCGGGGCCGCGCCCGCAGCGCCGCTGCGGCCCGAATCTCTACATGCGAGCCTGGCGAGCGCACCATGGTCTTGGCGCATCCAGGCGACGCGCGGACAGTCCAGCGCCGCGCAGAGCAATGCTGCAAGTGTGTCCCTTGAGATCCTGCCCAGCCTGACCGTCAACGTTGGCGGCAAGGTGTCATTCGGCGTGACTGCGAAGAAGGCAGGCTATCTCATTCTGGTGGATGTCGATGCGGACGGACGGATGTCTCAGATCTTTCCGACACCCGAATTGTTGGAGCAGTCCGACGGCCGCGACATCAATCTCGTCAAGCCCGGCGTGCAATTTGTTGTGCCGACCCCGGCAGGGCGGCAACGTGGCTTTGAATATGTCGTCGCACCGCCGACCGGCTCGGCCGTCATGGTTGCGATCCTGAGTGAACGGCGCGTGCAATTGCTCGATTTGCCGGATCTCCCGCGCAAACTACAGAATCAAGCCGATACGTTGAGCTACCTGTCGGCGTGGACGAGTGAGCTGCGTGTGCCGGACGGCGGCAGCGGAAAACTGGTGCCGAACAATTGGTCGTTCGACGTCAAGTCCTATTCCATCAAGTGAGCCGTGGCTGTCGGCTGTCTCAGAATTTGAACCCGAGCGTGAGCGTGCCGGCTGCTTCCATCTTGCCGTCGGCCGAGCAGCTCCCGTTGAGCGCAATCTTGACACGCCCGAACTTCGCGATGTCGACGCTGACTCCAACGCGGGAAAAGTCGTTTGGCGAGCTCGGGATGATGAAATTGACGTTGTCGAGCGCCCAGAAGGGCAGTTTGCCCTGCAGGTTGGTCTTCCAGAGCAATTCGACGAAGATGTGCCGCAGCGCGTCAGGGTCGACGATGATGGTGCCTTTGCTGTCCGTGACCACGAAGCCCATCTCGTCGATATGGACGTTGCAGATCCGGTTCGACACGGCACAGTGCACCGAGGTGAGATCCGGCAGGTTCGGTGAATCGCCGAACCGCCCGGAAGCCTTGGGATCCATCGCCGGTCCGGTACGCGGATCTGGTGTTGCGACCGGCCTTTCCTCCGGAAATGTCTGCCAGATTTGCCGAAAGCCGATGCCGTCGGTAGCCAGGAATGAGGCCATGCCGAAGAAATGACCGCGGCCGGATCTCTCTCCGCGAAAAAAGACATTGTTGCCGGCGGGATATTTCAGGTTCGTCAGCGCATCGAGAAGACGGTGGTGATCCTTGGCGACGAAATTGATGCCATCGAGCACGAGCCGCCCCGCCTCCAGGTGCGAGCCGATGTGATCGTCGAGATCGATGCCGAGACCCTCCACCCGCCGGTGGATCTTCCTGAATACGTCGGTATCTCTCGCGGTGACCACCCGGGCCCGTCGCAGGGCGTCGAGACGTCGCTCCTCGTCTTTCTCCAGGATGTAAATCCGACAGAGCCCGGGCCGATCGATCGCAATGTCGAGATGCACGTGCGGAGCCTTGCCGGTCTGCGTGAAGCCGACGCTCTTGACGCCGGCCTGCAGCCACGGATCGTAGCCCGGCATGTTGATCTGGTCGGAGCCTAGCCGCGGTGCCTTGCCGGCGGCATCGAGCAGTTGCCGCCAGTTGTCGCACATGAAATCGAAGCCAAGCGGATTCCAGTACGGCACGAGGTCGTGGATCTTGTAGAATCCGTAAAGCTGAATGCCGGCTTCGCGCAGCTTCAGCGCGACCTTGTTCATGTCCGCTCGCATCGCGGCGCGGTCCTGAGCCGAGTTGCCGGCTCTCGGCGCGGTGTTCGGATCGAAAGGTGGTTCCGTCATGTCCTGCGTGTCTCCTCGCATCATCACAGCCAAGGTTAAGCAGCGAGCCGGTGACTGGCGAATTCGTGCCCGCCGGGGAGGGCCTTTGCGACGCTACAGCCTACTCAGGCGGCTGTAGAAACCGCCGCGGGCAATCATGTAGTGAATGTCCTTCGGAAAGGGGAAAGCGCCGCGAACGTTGGCAATCGCCTGTTTGAGGAATTCTCCATTGCGCGATGCCGGCTTGTAGCCCAGTGGAGGTTTGTCGGCGACCTGCGGGATCATGAAGCGGTCGACGAAGGCCGGATCCAGATCATTGACCCTGACCATCTGCCCAAACGCCGGAAATGCATCATAGTGACCCACGCTCACAGTCAGGTTTTTGAGAGCAGGGCGCTGTGACGGAGGACGATTGCCGTCGAGCGTTGCGAGTCCGCGTCCGACCAGGTCCAGCTTCACCGATTGCGAAAGGGTGGTCGGGCCATAGACAATTTCGAGCGCGCAGGTGCTCTGGCCCGACAGCCATTGGTACCAGAACGTGGCGTCGTCCGGTTGCGCTTTGGCGCCGTAGAGGCAATCAAATCCCCAGCAGGCCGACAGGTTCGGCTGATACTTTCCGAGGCTCCCGACCAGGTTGCGCATGCCGCTCCAGAGCTGGCCCCGCAAATTCGGACAGTAGCTTGAGTGGATTTTCTGCCTGACAGCGGCGAGGATTCTTGCTGCGAATCAGGAGCGAAGATGACGAAGAAGAGCCGCCGGACGCATTCTCCGGCATTCAAGGCGAAGGTTGCTTTGGCTGCGGTCAAAGGCGACAAGACACTGGCGGAGCTGGCGCAACTGTTTGATGTTCATCCGAACCAGATCACGATCTGGAAAAACCAGCTCCTGGAAGGCGCCGCCGGCGTGTTTGGGCATGACAAGACATCGGCCGAGACGCCGGTCGATTTGAAGGCGTTACATGCCAAGATCGGCGAGCTGGCGTTGGAAAACGATTTTTTGTCCGGCGCGCTCACCAAGGCGGGCCTGCTGAGCGCAAAGCGATGATCGACCGCGATCATGATCTTTCTATCGTGCGCCAGGCGAAGGTCCTGAAGCTGGCTCGCAGCACGGTCTACTATGAACCTCGGCCAGTTTCGGCCGAGGACCTTGCCTTGATGCGTCGGCTCGATGAGCTGCATCTCGATTATCCCTTCGCGGGAGCGCGTATGCTGCGATCGTTGCTGCGGCGGGAGGGCGTATACGCCGGTCGCCGCCACATCGCGACGCTGATGAAGCGCATGGGGATCGAGGCGGTCTATCGTCGCCCGAACACGAGCAAGCCGGCTCCGGGTCACAAGATCTACCCGTACCTGTTGCGCGGATTGAAGATCGAGCGGCCCGACCATGCGTGGGCAATGGACATCACCTACATTCCGATGCGGCGTGGCTTCGTCTATCTCGCGGCGGTCGTCGATGTGTTCAGCCGACGGGTCCTGGCCCATCGCGTCTCGATCACAATGGAGGCGGCCTTCTGCGTCGAAGCGGTCCAGGAGGCGTTGGCGAAGCACGGCAGGCCCGAGATTTTCAACACGGATCAGGGCAGCCAGTTCACCAGCCTCGAGTTCACCGATGTGCTGCTGGACGCGAAGATCGCCATCAGCATGGACGGCAAGGGCGCCTGGCGCGACAACGTGTTTGTCGAGCGGCTCTGGCGCACGGTCAAATACGAAGAAGTATATCTCCGCGCCTACGACAGCGTGTCCGAGGCGCGAGCGTCAATTGCCAAGTATCTGGCCTTCTACAATCAGGGACGCCCTCACTCGAGCCTTGACGGGCGCACGCCCGACGAGGCTTACTTCGGCACGCAAGCTATGGTGATGGCCGCATGACCGTCGCCGACGGTTTTGTCGTCGCTCTGGTCGGGCTACGCCCTCCCGACGCAACGACAAAACCGTAAAGCCCCGCGTTCAGCATAACCCGGCAGGAATCCACTTAAATCCAGCGGGGCGCTGTCCAAACAACCGGGGCCAGCTCTCTCCCGCCGCCGGAATGGCAGGCGATGATGAGCTTGCCGACCTGGAGCTGGGGTATGCTCCGGGTGCCGTTGCCGGTGCCGGCGACAGGCGCCACGAACTTGGCAAGAGCCCCGAGGATCTCGTCCAGATAGCGTTCGCCCCATTTGGCAGAAGCCAGATCCTTCACGCTGTAGTTCCCGGCAAAGGTGTCACCGACGGCATATTCGTAGCCCAGGAATGGCGCGACAAGCACGACATCCTTCCCCGAATCCCGGACCTGTTCGCGCAGACGTGCAGGATCGTTCCGGAACAGGTATTCATGATCCCTGACATAGAAACCGTGTAGCCAGATTACGACATCGAACTTGGTGGCGGCCGTTGCGTGCTTCGGTGGAAGATAGACCGCCGTCGGCCTCATGCCGGGCGCCTGCCGCTTCGTGAAGAGCGTCACACCCGGAAAGGTGGCGACATCCTTCTGCTCCAGCTCGCAGGTTGTCACTTAGATCACTCCTTCGGACACCTCTTTTGCGTGGCGCTAGAGCGTTTTCGAGCGAAGTGGACACCGGTTCGCGTCAAGAAACCCCGTGGGTCGGTCAAAATCCCCCGGGTATGGTCACTTGAAACTCCCCCACCTGATGATCGCCGTCAGCGCCGCTGAACAGCAGTAGCCGGTCAGGCAGGACGTTTATGTTCGACCCCTTTAGCCAGCAAGGGGCCGGGGAGTTGAACGTCTTGAAGCGACATCTGCAAAGCACCGTACTTACATTACTTGATCGCAACACCAGCCAGCGCGAGATTCACCGGCTGACGGGTGTCGATCGCAAGACGATCCGGCGTTATCAGGCGCTGCGGGCCGGTGCGGAGGCAAATTCCCCCGGGGAAGTGACCACCGGCTCGGTGAGCGCGGACGGCCAAATTCCTCCACCCCGACCACCGGCTTTTGGGACATCGGAAGCGACGGTCACCAGCAGCCTGGCCCGTTCGGCTTGCGAAGCGCATCGGACGTGGATCGAAGAACAGGTCCGGCTGAAGCGGAACGCGCAGGCGATTTACCAGGACCTGGTTGATCAATTTGGCTTTCCGTCCAGCTACCAGAGTGTCAAGCGGTTTGTGCGCCGGTTGCGGCACGCTGATCCTGAGCAGTTTGATCGTCTTGAGTTCCTCCCCGGCGAGGAAGCTCAGGTCGACTATGGCGAGGGCGCGCCGACGGTTGATCCGAAGAGCGGGCGGTACCGTCGTCCCCGCCTGTTCGTGATGACGCTACGCTACTCGCGGCGCAGCTTCCGGCGGGTAGTCTGGAAGTCCAGCCAACAAGTCTGGGCGCAGCTCCACGAAGAGGCGTTCCGGTATTTTGGCGGGGTCCCCAGCTATGTCGTGCTCGACAACCTGAAGGAAGGCGTCCTCAAGCCGGATTTGTACGAGCCCCAGCTCAACCCGATTTACAGCGCGATGCTGGCTCATTACGCCGTGGTCGCCGATCCCGCGCGCGTGGCCGATCCAAATCGGAAAGGATGCGTCGAGAATGCGATTCAACATACCCAGGGCACTGCGCTGGCCGGACGGCGCTTCGAGACGCTGGAGGCGCAAAACGAGTTCTTGAGGCACTGGGAGGAGAACTGGGCTTCCAAACGCATCCACGGCAGCACGCGCCGTCAGGTCGAGGCGATGTTCCAGGAAGAGAAGCCGCACCTGCGGCCGCTGCCTGTCGCTCCCTTCCGCATCTTCACCGAAGTCGTCCGGACTGTCTGCGACGACACCACCGTACGCGTCGACAACAGCTATTACGCCGCGCGGCCCGCGCCGATCGGCAGCCAGGTCGTCGTGCGCATCTACACCACCACGATCGAGATCCGTGATCGCCACACCCGTGCGCTGCTGCGTGTTCATTCCCGGATGGCGCACCCCGGTTCTGTCGTCCTGCCGACCAGCGAACGGCCGTTCAACCCGTCGCGGCAAACCGCCGTGCTGCTGGCGAGCGCCGAGCGCATCGGACCGCAGACCAGGGCCTTGTGCCAGCAGGTGTTCGACACCGAAGGGCGCCCCGGACAGCGCGCGATGTGGGGCATTGTCGGGCTGGGCCGGAAGTATCCGGCGCGGCTGGTCGAGCAGGCCTGCGCGCACGCCATCGACAACCGCATCTACCGCTACAAGCACGTGCGTGCGACCGTCGAGCGGTTGTTCGAACAGGCGATCGAGCAGGTTGGAGTGACGCCACAGCCGGCATCGCCGCTCACCCAGGATCATCCGCTGATCCGTACCCCCGCGGAATACGGCGACCTCTTCAGCCGCGCTGTGCGGCGCGACGCCGACGACAATGGTCGGCAGGCCGAGGCTCACGACGATCACGCCACGGCAATCCGCGCTCGTGTCGCCTGCGCAACCCCGGCCAACTCCGGCGCCACGAGCGCTCCCGCTGCACCTTCTCACCTTAAACTGGAGACCTAGCCACATGATGACCATGCCGGAAATTGAGCGTTGCCTACGACAGCTGCGCCTGTCGGGTGTCCGCGACACGCTGCAGACGCGCGTGCTCCAGGCGCAGGGCGCCAACCAGCCCTTCCTCGAGACCTTCTCCCTTATCCTGCAGGATGAACTGGACCGTCGTCAGTCCCGTCTTATCGAGCGGCGATACCAGCAATCCGGGCTCGACGAAAAGCTGACGCTCGCCGAGTTCGACTGGTCCTTCAATCCCAAACTGCCACGTCAGACCTGCTTCCAGCTCCACACCCTGGCGTTCATTGCCGCTGGCGAGAACGCTCTGCTTGTTGGCAAACCTGGCACCGGGAAGTCGCACATCGCCAAGGCGATTGCCTATCAGGCGATCCTGCAAAGCCACAAGGTCCAGTATCTTGAGACCGACGACTTCTTCCACCGCTACGCCCTGAACTCTCCGGCACAACGCGAGGTCCGGCTGCGAACCATCATCGACTGCGATCTCCTCGTGCTGGACGATCTATTCCTCGCACGCGCCATCCCCGACGACGCCGGCACTTTGCTGCAGACCCTGATCCATCAGCGTTACAAACTGCGCCGCAGCGTCATCGTCACCTCCAATCGCGTCGTGCAGGATTGGGGGGCATACCTTGGGGACAACACTATGAGCACGACGATCCTCGATCGCCTTATGCATCATTGCCATCTGCTTGAGTTCGACGGACGCAGCTATCGGCTCAAAGAAGCCGCTGAAGCTCTTGCCCGGGAAACAAACTCAAACTAACAGTCCCTTGTCCTGCCTCGCGGGTGGAGGAATTTGACTGACCACACCCGGAGGAATTTGAAGTGACCCGCGGGGAGAAAAACGCGTCAAAACAAGAGTCTAGAGCCCCGTTCCGATTCCATCGGAACGGAACAGGCTCTAGTTGCAGACCTCGACATTCCCAGTGTTGCCGCCGGGACCTCCACCGCCCCGGTATTCGAGGCGGCAGCCACGATTGACCTGACGGCAGATATGCTGGTCACAATAGATGCTGCCACTGCTTCCCTTGGCAGTCGCCTGTCGCCGTGGCGCGGGCGCCTCCGCAGCCGGCGCGAACCTCTCGCGGGCCGGGCGATCCGCGCGGGCCGGGCGCTCGCCCGTGTTGCGGTTTGCAACAGGCTTCTTGCCGCGCCGCCTCTCGCATTCATTGTCGTCGTTGAGGAAGGAGCCCTCGGCGCAGGTGATCTTGCTGCACTGGTCGCCGTTAGCCTTGTAGCCGCGTTCACAGACCAGCGGACAGACCCGCGACGATTTGAGCTTGATTGCGTCAAGCGCATCGAGACTCGCAAGCTTCGTGTCGAACTTGGTTCCCGCGTGGCGGTTGAAGAGCGAGAGTGAGCGCTGCGAAGCGGCATTCCATTCACCATCGACGGCACTGGTGAAGCATCCGACACGGCTCAATTCGCTCTGTACCGACCTGGCGAGATCGGCCTGAGGGATATCGGCCCTGGCCGGATCGGCCTGCTGCGGCCCGGCGCTCAGAGCGGCGACCTTCGTGTCTGTGTCACTCTGAGCGGCCACAGCGGCTGGAGTCGGACTCACCGTGGTGGAATTATCGACGGCGGCCTTGTTCCGAGTGAGCGCGGCGCTGATCGATCCCTCGGATGTGGTCCGATTCCGCTCGGCATCGGCCGCTTGCTGTTGCGCAGCTAGTTTTGTTCTTTCGGCCGCAATGCGGGCGTCCTCCGCAGCCTTCAGATCAGCGGCCGCCTTTTCCTGCTCTGCGCGCAGGGCGCCTTCGGAGGCAAGCCGGGCTTGCTGCTGTTGGGCTTGGCGCGCCTTTTCGGTCGCCGCAACCCGTGCCTCCTCCGCCTCGATCTGGTTGAGCTGAAGCTTGGCGAGGCTTGCGTAATATCCGTCTGGATGCTGGGTCAGGAATGCGCCCAGAGCGGCTTTGTTGTTGAGCTGCAGCGCCAGTTCGTAGTCACGGCGAACCTCCGACTGGGGGTTGGCCGCCGCGGGCGTAGGCTCGACGGCCTTTGGAGCAGGCACGAGCGCCACGTCCTCGCCGCCCAACGAGCCGTAGACGTAAGGCTCCTGCCGGTTGCCCGTGGCTTGCAAGACGTCGTCGCGGACGAACCCAAAGGCCCTGCGCAGGTCGAGGCCCGGCTTTGCGATATACTTGACCAGTGCGGCCGCGTACGGGCTGTTCTGGCTGTTGCCGTCGAGCGCCGTCAACCCGGCCTTCGCGGCGAAGGCGATCAACGTATTGGAGACCGTTGGCTCGACCCTGGCGAGCCCGCGGCTGATCGATCGCGAGGCGACCGTTCGCTTCATCGTGTCGGCAAAAGGATTGTTGCGGCACGCGTCGACGATCACGACCCGTAGCTGCCTTGCAGGCTCGATCGCCATCAAGACACGGTCGAGCGAGAACGCCTCGTCGTAGATGTCCGTATCACGTTCAAGCCTGGCGTCGGTTGGGATCAGATAGTTCGTGCCATCGATCTCGATCCCGTGGCCTGCGTAGTAGACGAGTGCGATGTCGGCGTCGCGCGCCTGATCTGCAAAATCCCTCAGGGCTCGCTTCATGTCCATCGCTGCGAGGTTGAGCCTCGAGTCGACCACGTCAAACCCCGCGGCCCTCAACGTCGCAGCGATGGCGCCGGCGTCGTTGGCCGGGTTGGGAAGCAGGGGAGCGTTTTGATATGTGGCATTGCCAAGCACCAGGGCGACGCGCTTTGTCGCGGAAGCAGGCTGAGCGGTCAGGAACAGCAAGGCAGCAAGAAGAAGAGCGTACAACTTGATCTGCGTGTAATTGCTCATGGCGCGACGTCCAACATCAGCCGAAGAATGGTAGCGAGCGTCAACGAAGTTGGCATGGCCGCGCAGATGCTGACTAAACTCATAGCTCCTGGCGACCGCCTGGCTCGTGCAAGGAACAGTCTCGAGCCCGATCCATTCCTGATATTGGTCGCGTATTCCAGTGAACGCGTTCAAGGGCCTCGGACGATTGTTCGGGGCCGGCGAGCGGTCGCGCCGGCGCTCTTCGCACTCCGGTTCTTTGAGGTAAATTGTTGATATGTCTACTTTTACTGATCTGTTCGATCGCTTGCCTGAAGCGCTGAAGAAGGCCGAAAGTCGGTTCGGATCGAACTCCGCCTGGTTGCAGATCGAGCGGATGTGAAGCGTGGTGTCAGGCGTGCGGATCGATCGCCTTGGCCGGTGCCTGGCCCCGGCCTATTCGGCCGATCGCCCGGCACGTGGGGATCAGAAAAGGAGTTGTCGTGCGGTAGGCGGCATATTCGGGAAATGCCCGCCTCAGGATCCGCTCTTCGTTGATCATCCGCCGGCATTGGATCATCACAATCACGATGGCGACGAGGACGGCAAGCGGTGAAAGGACCTGGAGTGTTATGCCGACGAGGGCAATCCCCTCGCAGAGATAGAGAGGATGCCGGACGATCCGATAAGGCCCTTCCGTCACAAGACGCCTGGCTTCCGCTTGAATGCTGAAGGATCTGCCGAGCCAGCGGAGCACCACGATGCAGAGCGAGGTACCCACCAAGACCAACGTCGAGGACACAGCCGACCAGACGGGCCCGAGCTCTGCCTTCGGAAGAAATGCGAGGACGATGCTCAAGAAAGTACCCAGCAAGGCTGAGACCCGCGTCTCGATGCCCTGCGATTTCATGATCGGCGCCAGCCTGGTGATGGTTGTCAGCGCGACGAGGCCGAGGAACAGGATGTTGGCAATTCTGGCCGCAAGCGCAAGCCCGTCGTGGAAATTGTCCGGCGGAAGCAGGTGAGGGACGCTGGCGGCGCCCATAAGAGCAGACCCGCCATAGATGATTACGACAACTGCCCTGGCGGTCCAATCCAACAAGGCATTGCCTCCGCGCCCGGCAATCTCCTTCCGCGCTGTTCCCGCCTGATCGAGCTTCGCGCCAGTCACGGGAGTGATCTCGCCTGTTCGAAACCTACCTCATTAAACGGCAGGCTTGCGGTGAGGTCAATTGACCGGCCAGCCAGCGCAGTCATGCCATCCCTGTGGGTTCCACAGCCGGATCATGAGATCGCATTGAACCGCTTCTGTCGTGACGACACAAATGATGGAAGAAGAAAATCTAGAAGTAGTACTGCCATGCATTTGCACCGATCTGTGGCATTGCGCCGTACCCTGTTTCTTCTCGCTGCGCTGATTGTCTGTCAGCCGGCATGGGCTGCGAACCGTGTCGCGCTCGTCATCGGCAACTCGGCCTACAAGAACGCCGCAGCGCTTGCCAACCCAGCCAATGATGCTGCGATCGTTGAGGGAACCCTGAAGAGAGCGGGATTCGACGTCGTCCAGACCCGCACGGATCTCCAGGCATCGGAGATGCGGCGTGCGCTGCGTGATTTTGCCGATGTGGCGCGCGACTCGGATGTCGCCGTCGTCTACTACGCGGGCCACGGGATCGAGCTCGAAGGTACGAACTACCTGATCCCCACGGATGCGACGCTCGAGCGCGATACAGATGTGTACGACGAGGCCTTTTCGCTCGAGCGAGTGCTGCTGGCGATCGAGCCGGCGCGGCAGCTGCGGCTCGTGATCCTCGATGCTTGCCGCAACAATCCTTTCGCCGACAAGATGAAGCGGACGGTCGGCTCGCGGGCTGTCAGCCGGGGCCTCGCCAGGATCGAGCCGGCGACCTCGAATACGCTGGTTGCTTTCGCTGCCAAGGCTGGCTCGACGGCGTCCGACGGTGGCAGCAAGAACAGTCCCTATGCCTCGGCACTGGTGAAATATATCGCTACTCCAGGCATGGACCTGCGCAGGGTATTCGGCTTCGTCCGCGACGACGTCATGAAGGCGACCGGCAACAAGCAGGAGCCCTATGTGTACGGTACGCTTGGTGGCGATGATGTGCCGCTCGTGCCGGCACCGGCCAAGGAAGCGGCCGCCGCAGCGCCTCAACCGGCCCCGCCACCGCTGCCTGCAACTCCACCGGTCTCGGCGCGTGCAGAAATTCGGCACGATTACGAGCTCGCGCTGCAGATCGGCAACAAGGATGCGCTGAACTACTTCCTTGCCCAGTATCCGGACGGCTACTACGCAAATCTGGCCAAGCTGCAGCTCGCCAAGATCGATGCGGAAGATAAGCGCGCGGCCGCAGCGGAAAAGGCCCGCCAGGCCGAGCAGGAGCAGGCGCGGCTCGTCAACCAGGGAGCCCAGCAGACACAACTGGCCAAAGCCGCCTCGGACTTGAAAGCAGCGCAGGACGCTCGTGCCGAGGCGGAGAAGGCCAGAGAAACCGCGCAACAATTGGCCGCGCAGGCCGAGCAGCGTCGCCGGGAAGCTGAAATAGCCGTCGCGAGAATTGGCGCTCAGGCTGGGTCCGACCCGTCGCAAGAGGCTCCCCCGAACTCGGATGCGAAAGTGGCCGCGCTGCCGGCTCCACAGACGTCCGCGCCGGCACCGCCGTCCAAGGCCGAGCTTGCAAAATCGGTGCAAGCCGAGTTGCGCCGGGTCGGTTGCTTTACCGGACCGGCCGATGGCGACTGGGATGCGGCCTCACGGCGTTCGCTCGAGTTGTACAACAAGAATGCCGGCACCACGTTCGATGCCAAGGCTGCGAGCCCCGAGGCGCTCGACGCGATCAAGCTCAAATCGGCGCGGGTTTGCCCGATAATTTGCGGATCCGGCCAGAAACGCGATGGAGATCGGTGTGTCAAGATCACCTGCGCCGCGGGCTACTTCCTGAATAATGACGATGAGTGCGAGAAGCGCAGAGCCCGTCCGACACCATCCGCAAAGCTCGAGCGCAGGTACAGGGACCCCGAAGAAGCTCCGGCACGGCCTGCAAGGCCGCCGAAGCCCGAGGCTAACGCGGGCGGAGGCGGCGGCGGTGGTGGCGGAATCGGCTTCATACCGTTCTTCCTGCCGTAAGACTGATCGGTAGCCCGGCGCATGTCCATTCCGCTTAGACTTTATGTCACCCCATTCGCCAACAAGGGCGTCCTCGAGCCTGCGCAATGGGACTGCGACACAGCGAAGAAGGCGCTCGATGTCGTCAATACGATCTGGTCGAAGGCGAAGATCGCCTTCGTGATCAGCGATTGCATATTGGACAAACCGCTCGACATGGCACCGAGCAGGCGCAGCAGCGATGAGGTCCTGCTGGGCGTTCTCGCGTCCCGGCACGACGCGGACAATGCGGTCCACATCTTCCTGGTCAATTCGATCGCAAGTCTGAACGCCGGCGGAGGTTCATACCCGAATGGCTCTCCCGAGCCCGCGAGCTTCGTCCAGTGGTATGGCAATGACCACGCCAATGGACGCGCCTGGGCGCACGAGCTCGGCCATCTGATGGAGCTCGATCACGTCGAGATCGACTATTCCAACGAGAAGCAGGCGTCGCAGCGCGTCAAGAACCTCATGGTGAAGGGATTGAGCGCGGGAAGCGACTTGACCAGCCAGCAGATCAGCACGGCCAAGGGCTCAAAGCTCGTCAAGAGATTTAGCGGTTAGGCCGCCATCGGATTTGACCATCCCCGCTGCGAACCATGATCTTCCCACAGGGCAGGCGCGCTCGATCCCACGCAAATGACCCTTCGACAACTCGGAGAAGGGCGCGTCCCCGCCCTTTAGGGGCGCCGTTCTCCATTTTCATGTGAAGGCAGCCGCTGAGGGGCAGGGCAGTAATTGACCCCCGCCGCGAAGGCCAGGATCACATGCACTGCCGGTCGTGCGCGGCTGTTAGACGGCCGAATCTTCTCGATGGCGGATACGCGAGCGACCCGTTGGCGCGGCGCCCGTTGAAATCGCCTATGGACAAATACGCCGGCCTCGCGTTCCGAGATGTGGATTCCAACGAAGCCGGCCATGCATTCCAATTCGAAGCCGGCCGGGTATTCCGATCTGAAGCCGGCCACCCGTGGCGTCGTTCGCATGGGTCAATTTCATGATGTCGTCGAGGGCTGGGAAGGTCAAGAGACCGGTTGATCTTGAGCGGGTTGCTTCTGCTTCCTGAGGCTCTCTCCTTTGAGTTCGATGCGGTAGGCATTGTGGACGAGGCGATCGAGGATCGCGTCGGCGATGGTGGGGTTTCCGATGATTTCGTACCAGCGATCGACGGGCAGCTGGCTGGTGACGATGATCGAACGGGCTTCGTATCGATCCTCGACGATTTCGAGCAAATCACGGCGCTGGTCGGCGTCGAGAGGTTCTGGTCCCCAGTCGTCCAGGATCAGCAGATCAAGTCGTGCGATCGCCCGCAGCATCCTGGTATAGCGTCCGTCGGCGCGTCCCAGTGCGAGAGCGGCGAACAGACGCGGGACGCGATGGTAGGCAACGGCGAAGTCGTCCCGGCAGGCCTTGTGGCCGAGGGCGCAAGCAAGCCAACTCTTGCCGACGCCGCATGGCCCAGTGACGAGGAGATTATGCCTCGCTCGGATCCAGTCGCCGGCGGCGAGTTTTAGAAAGAGCGTGCGGTCGAGCCCGCGGATGGCACGGTAGTCGACATCCTCGACGCAAGCGGCATGACGTAGCTTGGCGGCGCGAGCTCTGCTCTCAAACCGCTTTTGCTGTCGCTGCGTTTTCTCCTGTTCCAGGAGCAGGGCCAGCCATTCGGCATGTTCGAGGCTGCGTGCTTCGGGCTGGGCATCAAGCTCCTTGAAGCCTTTGGCCATGCCGTGGAGACCGAGATTTTGCAGCAGGTCGAGCGTGGGATGGGTCAGCATGCTGGATTTTCCTTTCAATGGAAGTAGCCGGGGCCGCGCAGATTGGGATGGTCGACGACGACGTCATCGGTGGGGCGAGCGCTGCGGTCGAGCTTGTTGGCGATGATCGAGGCGATGCTCTTGTAGGTCAGCGCGCGGACCGCAACCGCGCGGGCCGCGATCAACTCGGCGCGTTCCGGATCGAGATCCTTGAACAGCCGAAGCACACCCAGACAGGTCCGGAATCCTTGTTCGGGATGAGGCCGATTGGCCAGAATGGCGAGGACGAGACCCTCAGTGTTTAGCCCGATCGATCGTCCCCAGCGACGGAACCGCTCGGGAGTCCACTCGGCGTAACGCCGATGCGCGCTGGGCATGTGGTCGGGATCGGTGCCGTGCCGGCGGCCGCCGTAGCGGCGCTGGTGAGCCGCAACACGCGAACCCCGATGGAACAGCTCGATGGTCCGGGTGGTGGCGCGGACGTCGACCTGCTCCCGGATCAGGCCGTGTGGAACTGAGTAGAAGAAGCCGTCGATCTCGACATGATAATCGAGCGAGACGCGGGCCACGCGCCATTCCGCAAACTGATAATCGGCGTCCGGCAACGACGCCAGGACCGACATCTCGACCGTCTCGAACAATTGACGGCGACTGACACCGAGCCGGCGCATGATGTGCGCGTTGATCCGCTCCAGCGCAGCGGCAATGGCTGCGTTCGCCTCGGCCAACGAGAAGAAGGTCTGGCGACGAAGCCGCCCGAGGATATAGGTCTGGGCAAACCGAACCCCGGCCTCCACTTTTGCCTTATCCCGCGGCTTTCTTGGCCGTGCCGGAAGGACGCCAACGCCGTAATGGGACGCCATCATCCCGTAGCTGCGATTGATTTCAGGGTCGTAGAACGAAGCCCGGTGCACGCCGGACTTCAGATTGTCAGGGACGACGAGGCGCGGCACCCCGCCAAAGAACCGGAACATCCGGACATGGGCCTCGATCCAGTCCGGAAGTGTCTGCGTCCAGGTCGCCTCGGCGTAGGTGTAATTCGAGGCGCCAAGCACGGCGACGAAGATCTCCGCATCGCGTACAACCCCGGTTTCGCGATCAACGATCATGATCTTCTTGCCGGAGTAATCGACAAAGACCTTGTCGCCGGCCGGATGGTCCTGCCGCATCGTCGGAGACAGCCGCCGGTCGAATTCTCGGAATAAATCGCAGAACCGGCTGTAGCCATAACCTTCCGGGTGGACCGCCCGGTACTCCTCCCACAGCACCATCAGATTGACGCCAGGCCGCTTCAGCTCACAGGCCAGCGAGGCCCAATCCGGCTCCCGGCGCCGGCGAAAGCCGCGCCTGACGCCGGCATGGGCAAACAGACGTTGTTCAAGAACGGCGTCGGTCAGATCGCCCGCCAAAGGCCACGCCAGCCCGGCAGTCGAGGCACGCTTGAGGTTGTCCTGGATGGTGCTGCGCGCCACGCCGAGCGTGCGCCCAATCTCCCGGGCGCTCACCCCATCACGGGCAAGCCGCAGCATCTGTCGTATCTGTCGCATGGTCAGTTCTCTCTTGGCCGGCATCCGCTTCCCCACGTTGATCAACGCGGGACTTGATGCCTGAGGGACTGATCCAAACGAAAACGCCGACTTCCAAAAACCCGGCCGACTTCAAATCGGAATGCCGGCCGGTTTCATTTCGGAATCGTGGCCGGCTTCAAATCGGAACGATGGCCGGCTTCAAGTCGGAATACCCGGCCGGAATAAATCGGAATCCGCATTCCGAGATGAGGTCGTCATCGACACGGCGCAGGTCGTGCCGCCCGTTGCTAACTCCTATGGCGAGACTAACTCCTACGGCGAGTTCGGGCACCGCTCTTTCTCACGACCGTTCTACCGTCCCATCGGCCTGGAGGCCACGACGCCCAGGATGAACGAGACCGTCGACACCTCGGTGTTTGAGCGTTGGCGCGCAGACACGACCCATCGTCCGGCGAACCTCCTCGAATGGGAAGGCCTGCGGCTCGGTGCGTTGGGCCAGGCTCAAAATGGCCGAAAGAGACTCGGATCAGGAGAGAAGTTTCAATAGGCGGGAACGCTGCGTGCCCAATCTCTAATTCGCATAAGGTATATTATGGAATATATTTATCTACAATCAGATCAAATATTGTCGTTTCGCGTTCGATCTGAGTCATTCGCGTTCAACTGGAGTCTGTCGAGCCGATCCAGCGGTTGAACGTTGGGCGTCTAAGCCATGGCGCTCAAAGAGATTTCTTGATGTGATCCACGCGAGGTAATGACAGTCTCCTATGATCTGGGCTGGCAACACTCAAGCCAATCCAGGATTTTCGGATGCCCATTCCGACCGTCTATCTGGCCCGAAGCGGCCACGCCTTCCACGTCCGAGTGTCGCCTCGCGTTGATCGCTTAGCGGTACGCAAGGCGGGTTGCGAGTGATGGGAAGCAAATTGGAGTTCGCTGCCCAGAAGCACGGTCTGACGCCAGAATATTTTGGCGTGAGAGCTATCGGAGATCTAAGCCAAGGCTCGGGGGCTCCGGAGTTCAGCCAACCGAAATCTCGTTGAGTGCCAACAGTTAGGCGCCGTCAGTTCAACCGCTGGCAACCCCCGTCCCGATATCCTCGTGGAACAGGCCCAGGTTGTCACGCCGTGTGCGATGGGAAGTAAACCGGAAATCGCTGCCCAGAGCGCGCTTTGATAGTTGAATATTCGGCTAGAAAGAGCTGTCATACCAGCGGTTTTTGTCTTCAAACCTCAGTGCCGGTTTGACATCCCCGAGAACAGGAAGCACGAGTTCCAGGCCGGTAAGCACACATCAGGCGCACTCAAAATGCCAGCAAAGCCCATCCAATTGACTGACGGCGCCTTTCTGATGTTGCGGAAGGTCGTTGGGACTTTGGGCGCCGGGACCAGCTTGCACGTGAGTTCGACCGATATCGTACCCGCTGCCGAACTGGTCGAGGCGGAATACGCCACCGTCCGCGATGCGGAAGATCGGATCGAGCTCCGGGCCACGCCGGCGGGGGTCGAGTACATGAAGATGATTGACGCCCTGACCGAGCCAGAGGCGGACGGCATGCGTGACGATTTCGGCGAAAAATTGCTGAAAATGAAGGGCTCCGTCGATCCGACCTTGAAGCTCGGGTTCTGATTTGGTCGGACCTTATTCGGTGCCGCGGGAAGCGCGACTTTCGAGGGGCCCGTAAGCACACGTCAGGTGCGAGGTTTCTCACCGGTCTGGGCCACGCGAACGTGTGCCCTACGCGAGCTTGATCCGTGTCGAACGGATTCTGTGCCGTGAGGCCTGCGCAAGGTTTGCGCTTATCTTGACGAAGTCGAGCGCTGCCACTTGTGCGTGATATCGGCGGAATTCAGAGCTGGCCCCGGTTGTTTGGACAGCGCCCCGCTGGATTTAAGTGGATTCCTGCCGGGTTATGCTGAACGCGGGGCTTTACGGTTTTGTCGTTGCGTCGGGAGGGCGTAGCCCGACCAGAGCGACGACAAAACCGTCGGCGACGGTCATGCGGCCATCACCATAGCTTGCGTGCCGAAGTAAGCCTCGTCGGGCGTGCGCCCGTCAAGGCTCGAGTGAGGGCGTCCCTGATTGTAGAAGGCCAGATACTTGGCAATTGACGCTCGCGCCTCGGACACGCTGTCGTAGGCGCGGAGATATACTTCTTCGTATTTGACCGTGCGCCAGAGCCGCTCGACAAACACGTTGTCGCGCCAGGCGCCCTTGCCGTCCATGCTGATGGCGATCTTCGCGTCCAGCAGCACATCGGTGAACTCGAGGCTGGTGAACTGGCTGCCCTGATCCGTGTTGAAAATCTCGGGCCTGCCGTGCTTCGCCAACGCCTCCTGGACCGCTTCGACGCAGAAGGCCGCCTCCATTGTGATCGAGACGCGATGGGCCAGGACCCGTCGGCTGAACACATCGACGACCGCCGCGAGATAGACGAAGCCACGCCGCATCGGAATGTAGGTGATGTCCATTGCCCACGCATGGTCGGGCCGCTCGATCTTCAATCCGCGCAACAGGTACGGGTAGATCTTGTGACCCGGAGCCGGCTTGCTCGTGTTCGGGCGACGATAGACCGCCTCGATCCCCATGCGCTTCATCAGCGTCGCGATGTGGCGGCGACCGGCGTATACGCCCTCCCGCCGCAGCAACGATCGCAGCATACGCGCTCCCGCGAAGGGATAATCGAGATGCACCAACCACATGTGGGACGGCTTCTGGTTCCTGGCCAACCGCAGGGCCTGGGAAAAGCTGCCGCAGGACGTGCGTACCATCGTCGCCAAGAACATCAATGCCGCGGCCGTGAAGGAGCGCGAGGACACCGCCAAGCTCAATGCCAGCCTGCAGCAGGAGCTCGCTGGCAAGGGCCTGACCTTCAACCAGCCGACTGTTGCGCCGTTCCGGGACAAGCTGCGCGCCGCCGGCTTCTATGCCGAGTGGAAGGGCAAATACGGCGATCAGGCCTGGGACCTCCTGGAAAAGGCCGTCGGCAAGCTGTCGTAACGCGTCGGGGCCGTCATGGCTCATATCGAGGTCGAGGTGACCGAAGTAACGGGCGAGGTGGCTGTGCAGTCCCCTCGCCGACCTTCTTTGCTGAGCTCGACCGAGCGCGTGCTCGGCCTCCTCGTCGAAGTCCCGGCGGCGATTCTCGTCGTCGCCGAAATCGTGATCCTGTTCGCCGGGGTGGTTGCGCGCTACGGCCTGCACCGGCCGCTGATCTGGTCCGACGAGCTCGCTTCGATCCTGTTCCTGTGGCTGGCCATGCTGGGCGCGGCGGTCGCCTTCCGCCGCTCCGAGCACATGCGCATGACCGCGGTCGTCGCGAGCGCCAAGCCTGCGACGCGGGCCTATCTCGATCTGGTCGCAACCTGCGCGGCGCTGGCGTTCCTGGCGCTGATCGTCTGGCCGTCCTTCGACTATGCCTACGAAGAGAGCTACATAACCACCCCGGCGCTCCAGATCTCCAACATGTGGCGCGCCGCCGCGCTGCCGATCGGTATCGGCCTCATGGCGGCCTTTGCCTTGCTGCGGCTGCTGCGCGCGGCCGATTACCGGATGGTCGCAACTGCCTTCGTCACCGTTGCTGCCGTAATCGGCCTGTTCTGGCTGGCGGAGCCGCTCCTGCGGCAGCTCGGCAATCTCAACCTCGTCATCTTCTTCGTCGGCGTTGCCGGCTTCTGCGTCTTTGCCGGTGTTCCCATTGTGTTCGGCTTTGGCCTGGCCATCTTTGGCTATCTCGCGCTCGCCACGCGCACGCCGGTCATGGTGCTGGTCGGGCGCATGGACGAGGGCATGAGCCACCTCATCCTGCTCTCGGTGCCGTTGTTCGTGTTCCTCGGCCTCCTGATCGAGATGACCGGCATGGCGCGGGCCATGGTGGCGTTCCTGGCGAGCTTGCTCGGCCATGTCAGGGGCGGCCTGCATTACGTGCTGGTCGGCGCGATGTATCTGGTCTCCGGCATTTCCGGGGCCAAGGCCGCCGACATGGCCGCCGTCGCGCCCGTGCTGTTTCCCGAGATGAAAGCGCGCGGTGCCAAGCCTGGCGACCTCGTCGCGCTTCTTGCGGCGACGGGCGCCCAGACCGAGACGATTCCGCCGAGCCTCGTGCTGATCACGATCGGCTCGGTCACCGGCGTCTCGATCGCAGCCCTGTTCACAGGCGGCCTGTTGCCCGGCGTCGTGCTCGCGATCACGCTGTGCATGCTGGTGTGGTGGCGCTACCGCCACGAGGACATGAGTCACGTCCGCCGCGCCACGGCATCCGAGATCGGCAGGACCTTCATCGTCGCCCTGCCCGCGCTCGCGCTGCCCTTCGTGATCCGCTACGCCGTCGTCGAGGGCATCGCCACCGCGACCGAGGTCTCCACCATCGGCATCGTCTATGGCGCCCTCGTCGGCCTCCTCGTCTACCGCCGCTTCGACTGGCGGCGGCTGTTTCCGATGCTGGTCGAGACGGCAGCGCTGTCGGGCGCGATCCTCTTGATCATCGGCACGGCGACCGGCATGGCCTGGGGCCTGACCCAATCCGGCTTCTCGCGCTCGCTGGCGGCCGCCATGACGGGGCTGCCCGGCGGAGCGGCGACCTTCATTGCCGTCTCGATCCTCGCCTTCACCATCCTCGGCAGCATGCTGGAGGGCATTCCGGCCATCGTGCTGTTCGGACCGCTGCTGTTCCCGATCGCCCGCGCCGTCGGCGTGCACGAGGTCCACTATGCCATGGTGATCATTCTCGCCATGGGTATCGGGCTATTCGCCCCGCCGTTCGGCGTCGGCTATTATGCAGCCTGCGCCATTGGACGGGTCGATCCGGCCGAGGGCATCAGGCCGATCTGGGGCTATCTGCTGGCGCTGCTGGTGGGATTGATCATCGTCGCGATCTTCCCCTGGATCTCGATCGGATTTCTTTGACGCGATTTGAGGAGTGTGTCGATGAGTGAGCGGCAGAACCCGTACAATATCGGCCTCGACAAGACACCCGCCAACTACGTGCCGCTGAGCCCGCTGAGCTTCATCGCGCGCAGCGCCGCCGTCTATCCCGATCACGTCAGCACCGTCTATGAGGGCCGCAGCTTCACCTGGGCACAGACCTATGAACGCTGCAGGCGATTTGCGTCGTGGCTGGCGGGCAAGGGCATCGGCGTCGGCGACACCGTTGCGGCGATGCTGCCGAACATTCCGGCGATGAACGAGGCGCATTTCGCCGTGCCCATGACCGGCGCGGTGCTCAACGCGCTCAACATCCGCCTCGATGCGCCCTCCATCGCGTTCCAGCTCGACCATGGCGGCGCCAGGATCATCCTGGTCGACCCCGAATTCTCCAGCGTGATCACCGATGCGCTCGCGCAGATGAAGGGCCCCAAGCCGCTCGTGGTCGACGTCGACGACGCTTCGTTCAAGGGCGGCACGCGCATCGGCGAGATCGAGTATGAGGCAGCCGTTGCGCAAGGCGATCCCGGCTTCGTGGCGGTCAGGCCGAGCGATGAATGGGACGCGATCGCGCTGAGCTACACCTCGGGCACGACGGGCAATCCCAAGGGCGTCGTCACCCATCATCGCGGCGCGTACCTGAACGCCGTCAGCAACATCCTCGCCGGCAATCTCGGCCAGCATCCGGTCTACCTCTGGACGCTGCCGATGTTCCACTGCAACGGCTGGTGCTTCCCCTGGACCATTGCGGCCGCCGCCGGCATCAATGTCTGCCTGCGCAAGGTCGAGCCAACGAAGATTTTCGAGCTGATCAAGCAGCACGGCGTCACCCACATGTGCGGCGCGCCGATCGTCTACAACACGCTGATCAACGCACCCGATGCGCCCAAGGGCAATGCGGCCCGCCGCGTCGTCGGCCTGATCGCCGGCGCTGCGCCGCCGGTCGCGGTGCTGGAAGGCGCCGAACGCATCGGCATCAAGCTGACACACGTGTATGGCCTGACTGAGGTCTACGGCCCCGCCTCCGTCTGCGCCGAACAACCCGGCTGGGACGAGCTCCCGGCGGCCGAGCGGGCTCGGATGAAGCGCCGGCAGGGTGTGCCCTACCCGCTCGAGGAAGCCGTCACCGTCATCAACCCGCAGACGATGCAGGAGGTGCCGCGCGACGGCGAGACCATCGGCGAGGTCATGTTCCGCGGCAACATCGTGATGAAGGGCTATCTCAAGAACGAGAAGGCAACCAGGGAAGCCTTCGAGGGCGGCTGGTTTCACACCGGCGACCTCGGCGTGCTCGACGAGCATGGCTACGTCATCATCAAGGACCGCTCCAAGGACATCATCATTTCCGGCGGCGAGAACATCTCCTCCGTCGAAGTCGAGGACATCCTCTACAAGCACCCGGCCGTGCTGTTCGCAGCCGTGGTCGCCAAGCCCGATCCGAAATGGGGTGAAGTGCCCTGCGCCTTCGTCGAATTGAAGGACGGCGCCAGCGCCAGCGAGGCCGACATCATCGCCTTCTGCCGTTCGCATATGAGCGGCTTCAAGACGCCGAAGGCGGTCGTGTTCGGACCCATCCCGAAGACCTCGACCGGCAAGATCCAGAAATTCCTGCTGCGTAACGAAGTCGGCTCAGTGAAGGCGATCTCGGCCTGAACAGCGTCTGGAGAGCCTTCCGCCCGCCCAAGCACGGCGAGCGGAAGCTCTCTCCGTTCTCACATCTTCCTGTAGGCGTCGACCACCGCCTGACCGTCGGCGCCTGCCTTCTTGAGCCAGTCGGCCGTGAGCTGTTCGCCGATCTTCTGGAAGCCGGCCTTGAGTGCCGGGCTCGGCGGCTCGACCGTCATGCCCTTCACCTTGAGCTGGTCGATGTACCAGGTGCTCTTGTCCTGCCAGGCCTTCCAACCGCGGGTTTCCGCGGTCGCGGCGGCCTTGAGGATGGCCTCCTGGGTCGGCTTGTCGAGCGCCTCGAACGCGGCCTTGTTGACGAAGGTGTAGTCCTTCGGAATCCAGGCCTGCACGTCATAGAAATACTTGAGCGATTCCCAGGCCTTCGAATCGTAACCGGTCCCGCCCGACGACATGAAGGAGTTCACCACACCCGTCGCCAGCGCCTGCGGCAATTCCGCCGCCTGGATCGTGACCGACTGGGCGCCGACCAGCTCGCCGATCCGCGCGGTCCCGACATTGTAGGCCCGCCATTTCAGGCCCTTCATGTCCTCGATCGAGGCGAGCGGCTTGTTGACATAGACGCCCTGGGGCGCCCAAGGCACGACGAACAGCAGCTTGAGACCCTGCGCATCGAGCTTCTTGACGATCGCGGGCTTGGAAGCCTGATACAGCTTCATCGCATCCGGGAAGCTGGTCGCGAGGAACGGCACGACGTCGATGCCGAAGAGCGGATCCTCGTTCTCGTGGATCGACAGCAGCACCTCACCCATCTGCGCCTGCCCGGTCACCACCGCGCGCTTGATGTCGGGTGCCTTGAACAGCGAGGCCCCCGGATGAACCGTGATCTGGAGCTTGCCGGAGGTGGCGGCTTCGACGTCCTTGGCGAACGCGACCAAATTCTCGGAGTGCGGATTGTCCGCAGGATACGCTGCCGGCAGATTCCATTTGGTCTGAGCCATGGCGGGCGTCGCGGCGAGCACGGCGCCGGCGATCAAGGATGCGCGGATTAAACGGGACGTCATCAGGCTTCTCCTCACAGTCAATTTGAACACCTCGTACGCTCAGTCTGGGAAGGCCAGCTTGGGCAAGAACATCACGATCTGCGGGTACTCCGTGATGATGAAGACCGCAGCAAGCAATAGCACGAAAAACGGAAACGCTGCCCGCGCAACGGTGAACGTATCGCGGCCGCTCATGTTCTGGAGCACGAAGAGATTGAATCCAACCGGCGGTGTGATCTGCGCCATTTCCACGTGAATGATGAGATAGACGCCAAACCAGACCAGGTCGAGCCCGGCCTGCCTGACCATCGGGAGCACGATGACGGCGGTCAGAACGATCATCGAGATGCCGTCGATCAGGCATCCCAGGATAATGTACATGATGCTCAGATACAGCGCGAGCATGCCGGGTGTCAGCTCCTGCCCCTGAACCCAGGTGGCGAGCGCGGCCGGAATGCCCGTATAGGCCATCGCAGCCGTGGTGTAGGCCGCACCTGCCAGGATCAGCATGATCATGCAGGTCAGGCGCGTCGCGCTCATGATGCTCTCGAGGAAATTCTTGCGCGTGAGCGTACCGCTCCACCACGCCAGCAGCAGCGCGCCCGTGACGCCCCATGCGGCGCATTCGGTGGCGGTCGCAAAGCCCAGCACGAGCGAAAGAAACACGGCCAGGATCAGGAGCAGGCAGGGTGCGAGCTTCGCCGACTCTCGCAGCTTCTGCCGGAACGGCATCGGCGGATCGCGCGGCGGAACCTTCTTGGGATTGAGCAGCGACCAGATGATGATGTAGCCCGAATAGAGCACCATCACGAGGACGCCCGGCAGGAATCCGCCGAGGAATACCTGAAGCACGGAGACGTTCGCCGTGACCGCGTAGACCACCATCGGGATCGAGGGCGGAATCAGGAGGCCGAGCGTGCCCGCCCCTGCGAGCGATCCGAGACTCAGGCTCTTGTCGTAGCCGCGCTTGTCCAGCTCAGGCAGCGCGATTTTTCCGATCGTCGCGCAGGTCGCCGCCGAAGAGCCCGACACGGCGGCAAAGATGCCACAGCCGATCACGTTGACATGGGTCAGGCGTCCCGGCAGCCACTGAACCCAGGGCGACAGCCCCCGGAACATCTCTTCCGACAATTTGGTGCGGAAGAGGATCTCGCCCATCCAGATGAACAGCGGCAACGCAGCCAGGGTCCACGACGAGCTGGCGCTCCAGGTGGTGGTGGCGAGCACGGCGCCGAGCGGCAGGCTCGTCGTCAGCGCCATCGCCACGAAGCCGACAAGTCCAAGCGAGACCGCGATCCACACGCCGCTTCCCAGCAGCAGGATCATGACGCCGAGCAGAACGAACGACAGCTGGATCATGCCGAGATTGGCCATGGTCAACCTCCGCCGCCCTGCGAGATGCGCTCGATGAATTCGTCCGGCGTCTCATCCGGCGAGCCCCGCTCGTAGCTCGGCCGGTTGCCGCCGACGACACTGACCATTTCATCGATGAGCGCGATCGACAGGATCCCAAGGCCGCCGGCAAAGCCGAGCTGCGGAATCCAGAGCGGAAGCGCGACGACGCCCTGCGCCACATCGTTGAAGCGCCAGGAGTCGTAGGTCATCTGCACGGCATAGCGGGTGAAATAGAGGATGAAGGCGGTGGCAATACCGAGCGCCACGATCTCGGCGATCTGCTTGGTGCGCCCGTGCAGACGCTCCAGCAGCAGGCCGACGCGGATCATCTCTCCGCGCTTGAAGGTGTGCGCGAGACCGAGGAAAGCCATCGCGGCCATGCACCAGGACGCGAAATCGTCGCCGGCGGGAATGTTGATCGCAAATTGGCGCCCGACCGACATGACCATCATGATTGCGAAGATCGCGACCATGAAGACGCCCGCGGCGTAGCCCGCGCCGAGATAAAGCAGATCCAGCGCGCGTCGCACTGGTCCCCGAGCCGCTACATCGTCCCCTGCCAACGCAATCCCCATCCTCACACGAGGCGATTCAATCGACCCGTGCCGGTCGTGCCTGAATGTCGCCCTGTCCAACGCCTGTCTTTCAGACGTTAGATCAACATGATGGGGTGGGTGCAAGCAAGGAGTATGCCGGCTCACGCCAGAATTTCTACCCCAGGTTCAGTGCGTCTCCAGCCGCAGCCCGTCATAGGCTGGCACCACGCCAGCCGGCAGCGACTGACGGATGACCTCGTAGTCGACGTCGGCGGTCATATTGGTGATGACCGCGCGCTTCGGCTTGAACCGCTCGATCCACGACAGCGCGTCGTTGATGCTGAAATGGCTGACATGGCTGGTGTAGCGCAGGCCATCGACGATCCAGAGGTCCAGATTTTCCAGTGCGCCCCAGCTCTCGCGCGGGATGTCGTTGAGGTCGGGCGTGTAGGCGGCATCCCCGATGCGATAGCCGAGCGCGGGAATGTTGCCGTGCTGCACCAGGAAGGCTGTCATCGTCACCGCGCCGCCCTTCCCCAGGATGGTCTGGCTCTCGCCCGCCTCGATCGAATGCCGGGTCAGGATCGGCGGGTAGTCGCTGCCCTCCGGCGAGATGAAGCAATAGGAGAAGCGCGACAGGATGTCCTTGGCGGTCGACTGGTTGAAGTAGGTCGGGATACGACGACGCATGTGCATGACGACCGAGCGTAGATCGTCCATGCCGTGGGTCTGGTCGGCGTGCTCGTGCGTCAGGAACACTGCGTCGATGTGGTCGACATTGGTCGAGAGCAACTGCTCGCGCAGATCCGGCGAGGTGTCGATCACGATGCGTGTCGTGCCGTGCTCGGACGTCCGCTCGACCAGCAGCGAGCAGCGGCGACGGCGGTTCTTGGGATTGTTGGGATCACAGGCGCCCCAGCCGAGCGCCGGGCGCGGCACGCCGGCGGAGGAGCCGCAGCCCAGGATCGTCAGCGTCAACGTCATGTGGTTCCCAGTCTCAAGCTCTCACCTTCGAGAACAGGCGGAAGAAGTTTTCGGTGGTCTGGCGCGAGATCTCGTCAAACGACACGCCGCGTGTCTCGGCGAGCACTTTTGCCACCTCGACGACATAGGCGGGCTCGTTGCGCTTGCCTCGAAACTTGCCGGGCGCAAGATAGGGCGAGTCCGTTTCAACCAGAATACGGTCCGATGGCAGCTCGGCCGCGAGCGCGCGCAAGGCCTCTGATTTCTTGAAGGTCAGGATTCCCGTGAAGCCGATATAGAGCCCGAGCGACACCGCCTTCAGTGCCAGCTCGCGCCCGCCCGTGTAGCAATGCAGCACGGCGCGAAACGATCCCTTTGCCGCCTCGTCTTCCAGAATGCGTGCGCAGTCCTCGTCGGCTTCGCGGGTGTGGATCACCAGCGGCAGGCCGGTGGCGCGGGCGGCGGCGATGTGGGCGCGAAAGCCCCTCGCCTGCGCCTCCGGCGAGCCGTTGTCGTAGAAATAGTCGAGCCCGGCCTCGCCGAGCGCGACGACCTTGGGGTGCTGCGTCAGGGCAACGAGCTCATCCGGCGCGATGCCGTCCTCCTCGTCCGCGTTGTGCGGATGGGTGCCGACCGAGCAATAGACGTCGTCATAGCGTTCGGCGATCGCGAGCAGATCCTTCAGCCGGCGCACCCGCGTCGAGATCGTGACCATGCGCGTGATGCCGGCCGCTCGCGCCCGCGACACGATCCCGTCGAGATCGTCCGCGAAGTCCGGAAAATCCAGGTGGCAGTGGCTGTCGACCAGCATCGCGCGAACGCCTTCAGGCCGCCGGCTCGACGTAGCGCGGGAACGCCGGCGTCGGCGCCGGGAGCGTCGAGCCGGGCGCGATGCGCTTGGCGCCGCCTAGCATGGCGAAGTTGCGCTCGGTCTCGGGGATGCCGAGGCTATCGAGCAGCTTCCCTGACGCGGTCGGCATCGCGGGCTGAGCAAGGATTGCGACCTGGCGGACGACTTCGGCGGTGACATAGAGCACCGTCTTCTGCCGGGCAGGATCCGTCTTCGCGAGCGCCCACGGCGCCTCCCCGGCGAAATAGCGGTTGGCCTCCGCGACCACGGCCCAGACGGCGTTGAGCCATTGATGGATCTGCTGCGTCGCCATGGCCTCGCGCGACGCAGCGATCATGCCGTCGGCCATTGCCAGAATCGCCTGGTCGTTGTCGCTGAAGTCCCCGGGCTCGGGCAGCACGCCGCCGAACTGCTTGGCGATCATCGAGAGCGAGCGCTGCGCGAGATTGCCGAGATCATTGGCGAGATCGGCATTGATGCGCGCCACGATGGCCTCGTGATTGTAGTTGCCGTCTTGTCCGAACGGCACCTCGCGCAGGAAGAAATAGCGCATCTGGTCGACGCCGTATTGGTCGGCGAGATTGAAGGGATCGACGACGTTGCCGACCGACTTCGACATCTTCTCGCCCCTGCTGAACAGGAAGCCGTGGGCATAGACCCGCTTCGGCAGCGGTATTCCGGCCGACAGAAGGAAGGCCGGCCAATACACCGCATGGAAGCGGATGATGTCCTTGCCGATGACGTGCACGTCGGCCGGCCAATAGCGCCAGTTCCTGTCGCTCTCATCGGGAAAGCCGACGCCGGTGATGTAGTTGGTCAGCGCGTCGACCCAGACATACATCACGTGCCCTTCATCGCCAGGCACTTTCACGCCCCAATCGAAGGTCGTGCGCGAGATCGAGAGATCGCGCAGGCCGCCCTTGACGAAGCTCACCACCTCGTTCTTGCGGGAGTCCGGTCCGATGAAATCAGGGTGATCCGCGTAGAGCTTGAGCAGCTTGTCCTGATACGCCGACAGGCGGAAGAAATAGCTCTTCTCCTCAACCCATTCGACCGGCGTACCCTGCGGGCCCAAGCGCACGCCGTCGTCGTTCACGCGCGTCTCGTCCTCGGCGTAATAGGCCTCGTCACGGACCGAGTACCAGCCCGAATAGGTGTCGACATAGATGTCGCCGTTCGCTTCCATGCGCCGCCAGATCTCCTGGCTGGAGCGGTGATGCTGCTCCTCGGTGGTGCGGATGAAGCGGTCGAACGACACGTTCAGACGCTCGTCCATCTCCTTGAAGCGGCCGGCATTGCGGGTCGCGAGCGCGGCGGCGGACATGCCCTCGCCGGCCGCGGTCTGAACCATCTTCTGACCGTGCTCGTCGGTGCCGGTCAGGAAGAACACGTCCTTGCCGTCCAGCCGCGCAAAGCGCGCCAGCGCGTCGGTCGCGATCGCCTCATAGGCGTGACCGATATGCGGGCTGCCATTGGGATAGGCGATCGCGGTCGTGATGTAGAAGACGTTGTCGCGCGCGGGGGCGGCAACGGGTGCGGCAACCTGTGGAGCAGCGACCGGCTTCGGCGCACGCGGGGTCTTGGGTTTCGACGCCTTGGGCGTCACAGCCCTCGGCGGAGTGACGACAGGAGACGGCGCGGCGGTCACGGCAGGTGCAGCCGCCTTCTTCGCGACCTTCTTCGCCGGAGCCTTTGCCGGAGCCTTGGCCGGCTTGTTGGCAGCCGATTTCTTCGAAGCCTTCTTGGCGACGACCTGCCCCTTCGCAGCCTTTTTGCCAGTCTTCTTCGTCGTCTTTGCAGCGCTCTTCGTCACGCCCTTCCTGGCGGCGGCCTTCTTGGTCTTCTTGGCGACTTTGGCCGCGCGCGCCTTCTCGGCCTTCCCGGCGGCTTTCTTCACGGCCTTCTTGGCAGCCTTCTTCTTGCTGCTCTTGCCTTTGACGGTCTTCTTAGCTCGCGTTGCCACCACGAATTCCTTTACCGGCTTGTCCGAAATTTGGAAACGAACCTGCGTTAGGTTGTTGTCTTGCGCATGATCTTTTCGGAAAACCGCTCCGCACTTTTCCGGATCATGCTTCAGCGCGTTGCGTCCGCCAGCCAGCCGAACACCGAGAAGACCAAGGGCTTGCGCTCCAGATTGTAGGTTTCGGTGTCGCGCGCGGCGCGGACGATCTTTTCCCATACCTCAGCTAGGCGCGCAAGGCGCGGCAGGTTCTGGTTGGCATTGGCCTCATCCGCATGCAGCCGCTCCGCGATCCAGCGGTCGATGCCGTCGATGAAGGCGGCAAGCGCGACGCGGTCGCTGGTGCCGAGCGAATCGCCCAGCGTGTGCAATTCGCGTGGATCGACCTGCGGCAGGCGCGCGAGCAGCGCCGCCGTACGCTGCTGAAGTTTCAGGGCGTCGCCGCCGAGCAGCGTCAGCGCCCGTGCGACGCTGCCCTCGGAGGCCTCGGCCGCCTCGCGCAGCGCGGGATCGTTCGGATCAAGCTCGGCTGCCGAAGCTGCGGCCGCGATCACGTCATCCGTGACGAGCGGCCGCAGGCGCAGCTTGCGGCAGCGTGACTGGATCGTGGCGAGCACGCGCGCGGGCGCGTGGCTCACCAGAAGGAACAGCGATTGCTGGGGCGGCTCCTCGAGGATCTTCAGAAGCGCATTGGCCGCGTTTGGATTGAGCTCGTCGACGGTGTCGACGATGCAGACGCGCCAGCCTTCGGCAGCCGCGGTCGAGCCAAAGAACGCGATCGTCTCGCGCGTCTCGTCCACGGTGATCACTGTGCGCATCACGCCGCGATCATTGACGGTTCGCTCCAGCGCCAGCAGGCCGCCATGCGAGCCGGCGGCCACCTGTCGCGCGACCGCGTCGTCAGGATCGATCGCAAGGTTCTCGGCGCGCTGCACGGCGGGCGCGAGCGGCTGAGAATGGGCGAGCACGAAGCGCGCCATGCGGTAGGCCAGCGTTGCCTTGCCGATCCCTTGCGGTCCGCCGATCAGCCAGGCATGTGGAATGCGCCCGCTGCGATAGGCCGCCAGCAGCGCGGCCTCGGCCTCTCGATGGCCGAACAGCCGCGATGTCTCACGCGGATGGGGAATGGCGGTCTCGCGCTCGGCCTGACGCGGGCTCATGCCGAAATCACCGACGCCGGTGTAGGAAGAAGACGATCGCGCAGCGCCGTCCAGATTCGGGCCGCGACCGTGTCAGGATCGGAATTGGCGTCGATCAGCACGCAGCGCGCGGGCTCATCCGCCGCGATCTTGCGATAGGCTTCGCGGAGGCCCTCGTGGAAGCTGAGCTTCTCGGCCTCGAACCTGTCAGGCGAGCCGCTGCCGCGGCGCGCGGCAGCGCGTTGCAGGCCAATCTCGACCGGCAAATCGAGGATGATGGTGAGATCAGGCTTGAGATCGCCGATCGTGACCCTTTGCATGGCGTTGATCAGGCCCTCGGGAACGCGGCCGAGGCTGCCCTGATAGGCCCGAGTCGAGTCGGCGAAGCGGTCGCAGAGCACCCAGGTGCCCTGGTTGAGCGCGGGCAGGATCACGGTGCGGACATGGTCATCGCGCGCGGCGGCAAACAGCAGCGTCTCCGCCTCGGGGCCGAGCAGCTTGCCCATGCCCGACAGCACCAAGTGACGCATGATCTCGGCGCCTGGCGAGCCGCCCGGCTCACGCGTGACCCGGATGCGCAGCTTTGCCGCCTTGAGGCGGTCAGCGAGCTTCTTGATCTGGGTCGACTTGCCCGCGCCCTCACCGCCTTCAAAGGTGATGAAGCGTCCACGTCCGGACGGCCGCTGTACCGCGCTCTCACTCATGATCAGAGCTTCTCGGCGCCTGCGCGGAACATGCCGATCACGAGCTCGCTGGCACCGTCGATCGCGCGGCGCATGGTCGAACCGGTTCCGATCGCTTCCGCCGCATAGACCGGCGTCTCGACCGCGATGTTGCCGCTGCGCCAGACCTTGACCACACCGACCCGCTGACCGGCCTCGATCGGCGCCCGCACCGGACCGCTGTAGACGATGCGCGCAATCAGCTTGTCGCTGCCGTTCTTGTGCACCATCACCTTCACCGGGGTCCTGGCGACGAGCTTGACCGAGCGGCTCTCGCCGCCGAACACCTTGGCGTAACCGACCGGCTGCTCGGCCGGGATCAGGGTGCGGGTCTCGAAATTGCGGAAGCCCCATTCCAGCATCTTCTTGGCTTCCGTGGCGCGATCCTCGGGGTCTTCGAGGCCATTGACGACGACGATCAGCCGCGTGCCGTTCTGCACGGCCGAACCCACCATGCCATAGCCGCCTTCCTTGGTGTAGCCGGTCTTGAGACCGTCGGCACCTTCCATCGAATTGAGCAGCGGATTGCGGTTGGGTTGGCGGATCTTGTTCCAGGTGAACTCCTTCTCGCCGAACAGTTTGTAGAATTCGGGGAAGTCGAGAAGGATGTGCCGGGCGAGCATGGCGAGCTCGCGCACCGTCATCTTGTTGCCGGGGTCGGGCAAGCCGGTGGAATTGGCGAAGGTCGATCTGGTGAGGCCGAGTTCGCGGGCGCGCTTGGTCATGAAGTCGGCCGCGAAGATCCGCTCATTGCCCGCCATGGCCTCGGCAAGCGCGATGCAGGCGTCGTTGCCGCTCTGGATGATCGCGCCGTGCAGGAGATCGTCGACCGAGACCTTGCTGTTGATGGCCGCGAACATGGTCGAGCCGCCCGAGGGCGCGCCGCCCCGGCGCCACGCATTCTCGCTGATCCGGTACTCGTCCGTCAGCTTGATGTCGCCCTTCTTGATCGCATTGAAGACCACCTCCGCGGTCATCAGCTTCATCATGCTCGAGGGTGCGCGCAGCTCGTCGGCGTTCTTTTCGAACAGCACGCTGCCGCTGGAGGCTTCGATCAGGATCGCAGTCGGGGCATCGCCATCGAATCCGGCCTCTTCCGCTTTCTTGGCGCCCTGGACGCTCTGGTTGGCGGCATAGAGCGCCCCGCCCCAGCCGATCCCCGCCACCAGGGCCGCAGCGATCAGCCCGCGCACCAGCGTGCCGGCGGCGAGCCGGCTGCGACGAAGCAAAGGAAGACGAAATGCCATGGCGAAGCCCTGAGGAAGGCGTTCTAACAGTTGGAACAGATGCGAACAACACGCGGTTGGATGCTTGCCCGTGAGATTGCACGATTCTCCTCGCGCCCCTATCGTGGCATCTCATATTTCCGGACCAAACCCCTGAAACAAGGCGGAAAAGCGAATGTCCTCAACCCGCATGATCAAGGCCAACGGGGTCGAGCTGTTCGTCCGCGAAGCCGGCCAGGGACCTCTGGTGGTGCTGTGCCATGGCTGGCCGGAATTGTCCTACTCCTGGCGCCACCAGATCCCCGCCCTCGCCGAGGCCGGGTTTCACGTCGTCGCGCCCGACATGCGCGGCTACGGCCAAAGCTCAGCGCCGCCTGATGTTGCGGCCTATTCGATCTTCGATACGGTCGGTGACGTGGTCGGCCTCGTCCAGGCACTCGGCGTGACCAGGGCGATGGTGGTCGGCCACGATTGGGGCGCCCCGGTCGCCTGGCACGCGGCGCTGTTCCGGCCCGACATCTTCACGGCGGTCGCGGGCCTCAGCGTGCCGCCACCGTTCCGCGGGCGCGGCAGGCCGCTCGATTTGCTGCGCCAGGGTGGCGTGACCAATTTCTATTGGCAGTATTTCCAAACACCGGGCGTCGCCGAGGCCGAGCTCGAGCGCGACGTCGCCCGCACCATGCGCATCGTGCTCGGCGGACGCGGCCTCGCCGATCCCACCGCGGCCATGTTCGTGCAGGAGGACAAGGGCTTTCTCGGCCATGCGGGCGCCGAGGAGTCGCTGCCCGGCTGGCTCAGCGAGACTGATCTGGCCTATTTCACCGAAGCCTTCCGCAAGTCCGGCTTCCGCGGCGGGCTGAATTGGTACCGCAACATCGACCGCAACTGGGAGCTGACCGCGCCCTGGCAGGACGCACAGATCCACCAGCCTTCCCTCTTCATCGCAGGCTCAAAAGACGCGGTGATCACCGGCCTGATCGGCGCCAAGCGCGTCAACGAGCTCGAGCGGGTGCTGCCCAATCTCAAGGGCAGGCTGATCCTCGAGGGCGCCGGCCATTGGGTGCAGCAGGAGCGGCCCCACGAGGTGAACGCGGCGCTGGTGAAATTCCTGACGGCGTGCGCAGCTCAGTAGAGCCCGCGGCCGCTCAGGATGTTGCGCGCCTCGGCGGCGCCATCCGATGAGGGCGCGCTCTCGGCGAGGTAGCGGCGGTCCTCGTCATAGGACACCGCGCGGGCGTTCTGGAGCGCCCGGCCCCGGCCGCGGCTCGAGGCCGACATTTCCGAGGTCGCATTGAGCGAAGCCATGTCGGCCGAGGTGTTGCCGAGATTGTAGGGGCGTCCTTCCGGCATCGGGACCTCGCCGCGGATGGAGCCGCGGTTCGATGACGGCAGCTCCGGCACGAACGGCTTTGCCGAGGCGACACGGACCATCGAGGGCGACGGTGCCGGAACGCCGGTGCGCAAGGTGGCCATCAGCTGGCGGTCGTCGGAGCCTTCAAGCGGCGCCCGGCCGACATATTCGACGCGGACCTTGGCGACACCATTGCCTTTGAATTCAAGGAGTTCGGCAGCCTTGTTCGAGACGTCGATGAGGCGATTGCCGTGATAGGGCCCGCGATCATTGACGCGGACGATCAGCGACTTGCCGTTCGAGATATTGGTCACCCGCGCGTAGGACGGCATCGGCAGGGTCGGGTGCGCCGCGGTCAGCGAGGTCATGTCGAACACTTCGCCGTTGGCGGTCAAACGGCCGTGGAAATCGTCGCCGTACCAGGACGCCATGCCCTCGGCGCGGTAGTTGACGTCCTCCTCCGGCACGTAGGTCCGGCCCGCCACGACATAGGGCTTGCCGACACGGTAGGTGCCGCCGCCCTTCGGGACCGGCTCGCCCCAGGCCACCACCCGGGGGCTCGAGGACACGCCGTATTTCGGATCGACGCGGCTGGCGAATTTGTTGGACGAGGCGCAATTGGCGAGCGCGAGGCAGGTCGCGACCGCCGCAACACCACGCGCGGCCCGCAAAACCGAATCTGACCGTCGGATCCCCATGCGCCCCAAAATACCATTCCGCCGGAGGCGTACCCAACCCGCTTTGGTGACGGAGGGCGCTATCCGGTCCTGTGATTCCAAGGCGGCCCACCACCGCCTCGGAAGTAGTAAGGATAACGCAACCCGAACACGGCGGAAATGGGGAGCCCACAGCGATCACGCCGGCATGGTAAACGGCAGGTTCGCTTCTCCCCGCTGATCTACGGAACCTGGGCGCCCCGGTCTGTGCCACTGCTGGACAAGCTGTTGCGCCAAATCCTCACCCCACCCCCATTGTCGCGGCGCTCACCGAAATTCTTTTGACTGTGCAAGGCCGCACGCGTTTTCTCGGCTGGCAGGGGCGGATTGGAATTTAACGATGATCGAGACGGTTTCGGCACTGATGGGTCTGGTAAGCGCAGTGATCTTCCTGGCCCATGCGTTCGAAGGTTACCGCACGAGGGCCTAAAGGCACTCGCGCGGGCAGCAAGCGTCACCTCTTTCAAGGCGGCCCGTTCGGACGATTTTGATGGATCCGACCGAGCATCGTAGACGAGAGCAGCAGGTGTCCCATGCGCAACCATGACCTCGTATCCGATGGTTTCCTGGCATTGACCGCGGGCGGCTTGGTGCTGCTCTGCTCGAGCCTCATGGCCCTGGCATTTGCCTGAGGGCCCTGCTTCCCGATCTCCGACATCGCTCCACCGCGGCGCAGCAAGCACGACTGTCCCGCTCCCATTCAGTTGATTGAATTTCTGCGTTCGGCGCCTCGACCAATTGCGAGAGCCATCACCAACGAGGGTGACGCAGATGCTTGCCGAGAAATTCTTCCTGGTCCTGGAATCCCTGATCCGCGGCGACCGCACCTATCCGGATGGAAGTCCCCGGATCATCAGCACCTCGCCGCACGTGCCGGTCAAGCTGCCGGCGCAGAAATAGCCGGCGCGTTCGCAAGCCTGGATCACGTGCCGCTCAGCGCAGACCCAACAGTGAGCGGCGATAGAAGCCGTCGCGGGCCTCGCTCTGGCAGACGAAGCTGCCCTCAAATCCCTGGCCGTACCGCTTCTGACCCTTGCGGTAGTAGACGCCCTTCCTGAAATCGAGCCAGACCACCCTGTCATGCGGGCAATGACGCTGCGCCTGCGCCTCGTAGCGAAACGGCGTCAGCGGCGTCGCCGAGACCTCGGCGCCGCCTGCACCAACCAGCATGGCGCCCGCGCATGCGACTGCGCCGGACCACTTGCCAAGGCTGCTCCGAGACACTCCCACCTCCGGATGCCGGCCGTCGCGCGACGGCCGGCCGGCACCGTAGCACGAAACAGCACTGCCCATGGAAGGCGGCAAGCGCGTCGCGTCTTCCGCCGGCCATCTTGTCGGGGTACATGACGGCGAGATCGTCCGAATGCGAGGATGCGGCCTGAATGTCGGTTGAGCCTGACCCCAGAATTGGCCCCCGCCCGCCTTCGCCGCAGCTCGGCCTGCTTCCGACGATCATTTTCGGCTCACGCTGGCTGCAAATGCCGCTCTATCTCGGGCTGATCGTGGCGCAATGCGTCTACATCGCGCTGTTCCTCAAGGAGCTCTGGCACCTCTCCTGGCACGCCCTCGACCTCACCGAGCACCAGATCATGATGAGCGTGCTGGCGCTGATCGACGTCGTGATGATCTCCAATCTGCTCGTGATGGTCATCATCGGCGGCTACGAGACGTTCGTTTCGCGGCTCGAACTCCGGGGCCATCCGGACGAGCCGGAATGGCTCGGCCATGTCAATGCGAGCGCCCTGAAGATCAAGCTCGCCATGGCTATCATCGGCATCTCCTCGATCGCGCTGCTCCGCACCTTCATCGAGGCCGGCAATCTCGGCTCCAACCGCGCCGGCTTCACCGAAACCGCCGTGATGTGGCAGGTGCTGATCCACCTCACCTTCGTCGTGTCGGCGATCGGCATTGCCTATGTCGACAAGCTCAGTGAGTCCGGGATGCGCAAACATGCGGAGTGAGGGCCGCCAGCACAGCTTGCAACCCACCGCCTGCCCTGAGAGGTTTCATGTCCGCCGATAGCGAGGTGTCTTTCAGGGCGGCGCGTCCTGACGATGCGGAAACGGTGTTCAACATCACCAAAGCCTCGATCGCGGGTCTGTCGCGTGGGTGCTATTCGCAGGCCCAGATCGAAAACTGGATGGGCGAACGGACACCCCGGTTCTACGAAGATCTCATCACCAGGGGGCGAATGACCGTCGGCCTTCGCAACGGGATCGTCGTCGGTTTCGTCGATGCGGAGCCCGGCGAGGTCACGCGCTTGTTCGTCCTGCCCGAAGCGGCCGGTTCCGGGCTCGGTCAGCGGCTGCTCGACATCGGCCTCGCCCAGGCTCGCCTCGGCCATGACGGACCGATCCGTCTTGAAGCCACGATCAACGCCGAGGCCTTCTACCGACGATACGGATTCAGAAGCACGGGCAGAGGGCAGTTCTCTCACGGCCTCGGCGGCGAACCCATCGAAATCGTTCACATGGAGCTGTGAGCGCCAGTTACACACGCTCAGGATTCTGCTTGGAGCTGCTGAAGCGCCTGGTGCATATACTCCTGAAGCTTCTGCGCGACCTGCTCGCGCGCGACGCCCTTGTCTGCGAGATCGCCTGACACCTTGCCCACGACATCGTCGATCGTCCGGCTCTCCAGATGGTCCGTCACCAGCGCGGTTGCGTAGCTTGCAGCGGCTTCGCCGCTGAGCCCGAGCTGGCCTGCGGCCCACAGCCCGAGCAGCTTGTTGGATCGCGCGGCGGCTTTGAACATGAACTCCTCGTCGTGAGCGAATTTGGCTTCAAAGCCCTGCTCGCGCTTGTCGAACGTGGTCATGGTCAGCTCCATTCTGGTTCGCTGATGAGGATCGGACTTGCTGGGAGCGAAAGTCTCCGTGCTTCAGGTCAGTTTAGGATCATCTGAAGCTTCCTCCCGGAAGCCGAACGCCGTCAAGCCTGCCGATGCACGCGGGTACACGGCGCCGCATGGAGCGGAGACATCGAGAGCCGACGCCGAACAGTGAGCTGCCGGAGTTTCGAAGGCTTGAACGGATCTGCCTTTAGCAACGCGCCCTCTCCACCCTGAACCTTGCGCCACCCTGAACCTTGCGCGAAGCGGACCGCTGAAGGTCGCCACCAAGCGGCACAGGCGGCCAAAGAGGCCGCCGGGAGAAACGCTTCACGGATTGGGCAGCAAGCGCGTCGGCTCAGTCCTTCGGCTCCGCCGCTTCACGCGCCAGCCGCTCGGCCCTCAGCCGTTCCTTGTTGGCGTAAAACGCCTTCTGCGCCGCTTCATGGTCGCGCATGGCCTTCTCGGCCTCGATCCGGCGCGCCGCATCGCGCGCCTGGCGCTGTTCGGGGGTCAGGGGCTTGCGTCGAAAGGAAAGGTCTTCAGTCATGCCAAATCAACGCCGCGGCGAGGAAAAAGTTCCCGCATGGTCCCGCTCACGGGCATAGGCCCGGTCATGAAGATTGCGAAAACAACCCCATGCACAGTAGATAAGTCCTGCTGCCACAACGCTTTTCTGAAGGCGCAAGAGCCCTTTCATCCCTCGGAGCCTGACCGAGTTCCCCTTTTCGGGGACCGCGGCCAAAGGGGAAGTGAAACGGCCCCGTCGCCGGCAAATCAGATCTCGATGTCCGCGATCACAGGCAAATGGTCCGAATAGGCCCTCGCCTCTTCGTCGGTCCAGACTTTCCCGAACCGGCTATCGCGCGTTGCATAGATCCGGTCGAGCCGAAGCAAGGGCAAGCGCGCCGGGAACGTTCGCAGCCGCGTACGGTTTGGGCAGGCCTGCGCGAGCACGCGCCGCACCGATTTCACCCAAAACCAGTCGTTGAAATCGCCGAGGACGACAGTTCTTCCAGGCCTCACCAGGCTCACCAGGGCCTGAGCCTGCGCATAACGCTCGTGGATACTCAGGCCGAGATGAGTGGCGACCACGCGGACGTCGCCAAGAGGCGTCAGCAGTCCTGTGGCAATCGCTCTGCGTGGCTCCCGCTCCCGATACGACACGTCGACGATCTCCGGCACGCCGGAGAACGGAAAGCGGCTCAGCAGCATCTGACCGTAGTCACCGTCCTCCGTGACGATCGACTTGGCGTGGACGCCATGATCGCCGACCGCACTCGCGAGCTTCGCAAAGGGATCGTCCGACCGCGATCGGGAATCCACCTCCTGAAGCGCGACGACATCCGGCGACCACTTGCGAATGATGGAGCAAACACCCTCCAGATCGAATTTCGGATTGAGATTGAACGTGCCGTGCACGTTCCACGTCATGAAGCGCATCGGCGCCATCAGCGCCTCCCGGCGAGCCAGGTCGCGAGGAATTGTGCGCCCGCGCAGAACCCGAGCCAGCCCAGAAACGCCAGTGCGAGCAGCAAAACGTTGCTCCAGGACGCATTCCTGGCCAGATCCGCGATCTGAGCTCCCAGAACGGCCATGGCGAGAATCCCTGGCGTGATACCCAGCAGCGTTCCAACCATGAAGTCACGAAGCGGCAGCGTGCTCGCACCGGCCACGACATTCACGATCGAGTACGGCGCGATCGGAATCATCCTGATGACGACGACGGCCAGAATGCCTCTGCCCACAATCCGTTCCTGGATGCGTGCTGCGCGTCGTCCAAGCAGATGCTGGAGGCGTTCTCGACCAAGTACCCGTCCGATTGAGAAAAGGACAAGGGCGCTGAGCAAGGCGCCAGCCATTGCAGTGAAGAAACCCAGCCACGGCCCCAGTGCAGCAGCGGTTGCGGCAATGAGGACGAGAATCGGAAACACGACCAGCCCGCCGACGACAAACGCTGCGATCGCAAAGAATGGTCCCCAGATGGATTGCGAATAGGCAGAGAGGAGCGTCGAAATGCGGCCTTCATCGGCGAAATCGCTCAAGGATGAGTACGACCAGGCCAGCGTCAAGCCAAGAAGCGCCACGGCGATCGATACGATCCCGATTATCGTCTTCGTGCTCCACATGCGAGATGCCGCCCGCTCCAAATGAAGTGGCCTCTCAGGGTCCGCCACCGGCTGAACCATCGTGGCCAGTGTACTGGTCAAACCCGAGGACTCCACTTTCCGCAGCGTCTTCGTCCCATCACCTTTCGACACGTCGTCGAGGAGAGCAAGAAGGCGATCCTCATTTTGCGCGAGGGTCTGTTCTTCGAGACCGCAGAAATGGGCGATCAAGCGATGGCGAACCGAGGCGATGAAATCCCGATGCTCCTCGGATGCGGCCTCGAAAATAAGGTCACATTCGCTGTCGGCCCCCATCGACCGATTGTTAAGGTTAGCCGAGCCGATTCTCAATATCCTGTTATCGACGATCATGAGCTTGCTGTGCACCATCACGGCAACTTCCGTATCTCCGCTGCGTGAGACCGGGTAGAGGAAGCGAATGCGATCTGCGACCCCGGCTGCACCGAAGCAGTCGATGAATGCGCCACGGCCGTTCTGCATGGCCTGGGATTCCAGCCAAGAGGAATGAAGTTTTGGAGCGACCACCAGAACCCGAAGCGATGGCGCGCGCCGCATCTGCTCCACCAATTCAAGCGCGATCTTGGTGGCGCTGGTGAACTGATTTTCGATGTAGATGAAGCTCGTCGCTGACCGGATCGCTGCAATCAGAGAACGCTCGACCTCCCTGATGGTCGAACCTGCAGGACAGACCACCTCGGTCCTGGCGATACCGACCGGCAAGTGCTCGGCCTCGACCGGCACGTTGGCTGGCCACCGAACGCTCTTCAGCGCGCGCCGATCATGCCTCGGTTGACCTGCCGCACGCCAGCGTGCCTCCGCGAGCTCGAACAGCAACGCCGCGGCATCCCCGTCGACCATGCATTGAACGTCATGAAACGGCAGGTATGGCTTCCCCTGGGGGTCGCAGCGCGATGCGTGATCGGCGCGATGGTCACTCGTGTCCCAGCGCCTGATCGTCAGATCGAGCCCGCCGACGAACGCCAGTGAACCGTCGACACAGACGATCTTCTGGTGCTGGGCCGAGCCAAACGGAAGCGTGGAATCCAGATGAAACCGGACGCGGCCATCCGTTTCGGCGGTAAATTTTGCCGCGGAATTCCACTCCCTTTCGGAGGCGTAAAAGGAGACGAAGTCCCAGGTGAGAATGTTGATCCGCAAGGCGGGCCGGCGTTGCACCAGCGCGCGCAGGAACGGGCCGAGCTGTTCCGGCAAGCCATCGGCGGCTCGTCCGGAAGCTCCGACCAGCCGGGTTTCACTATGGATGTCCCACCCTACGATATAGACGAGATCTTGCGCTTCCAGCAGCGCCTCCCGCAGGGCCGCGAAATAAGCGGCAGCATCGTTCAGAACCGCCACACGCCGCGCTTCGCACCGCCGCCAGACGGTGTCGCCGGGGATCAGTGTCGATGAACTCTGAAGCAGGTGGACCTCGCAATTCGCATTCGCGTCTAAACGCGTTGGATGCTCAAGGGGTTCCCATCATCGCCGTTCGGAGCGCAAAGGCAGACCTTCCAGCTTCTGCCGTCCCTCCGGCGCGGGCGCAGCCTTGGACCCGCGCGCTGAAGATCAAAACCGGAGTATCCCGAACAGGAACAGCAGCGCCACAGTGATCAAGCCGGAGATCAGCAGCGAGCCGAGACATCCCAGCCGGTTTGAGAAGAAGAAGAACATGCGTTGCCCGCTGTGAAGCTTCCGGTCAGGCTAATCTCTCAAATTCGATGGCGTTCCTGACGCGCTTTTCCTCCTTTGCGCCAGGAGGAGGTGCGTCACCGACCGTTCGCCAGCGCTTCAGACCACAAGGTCATTGAGACAGGTCAATACGGGCAAGCCCGAGCTCTGAAATCCTGACCTCGGCAAGTAAACGGAGGCGGCCATGTCACAGCAGAGCAGCATGCATTTTTACCTCAATTGGGCCAAAGAGCGGATCGACGAAATGGATGCCGCATTGGCCTCCTTCGAGGTCAAGGCCGGCGAGGCCAAGGCCGAGTCCAAGGTCAAGACTGATCAACTCCTGTCGGACCTGAGGAAGCGCCGCGATGAGTTTCAGGCCTTGCTCAAGACGCAGGCGGAGGCCGGCGAAGCCGCTTGGGCGGGCGCCAAGACAGACCTGGAAAAGCAATGGGCTGGGTTTGAAGCCCAAATGAAGACCTTCTTCGAAACCGCGGGCAAGCAGCTCGAGCAGCAGCAGGCCACGTTCAAGGACGTTGCGGCGGCACAGGCCAAGGCCTGGCGCGAAGCGGCGGACAAATTCCGCGAGGCCGCGGGCAAAGTGGCCACGGCCCGCACCGCCGACGTCGATGCCGCGCTCAAGCAGATGAAATCCGATGCGTCCGAAGCGGAAGCACGTCTGCAAAAGCTGAAGCAGGCAGGCAGTGAATCCTGGTCTGTCCTGAACGCCGCGCTCGCCGAATCCCGGGAGGCGTTCGATCAAGCGAACCAAGCCGCGTGGAATGCGCTGAAGGGCGCTGATACGAAGAGCTGAAGTCGAGGCCCGCCAATTCACTGCTGGCGGGCTTCTCAATAATAGCGGCGTCTGGGGCGGCGATCATAATCGTCGTAGCCGTAGTACCCCTGTCGACCCTGCTGACACTGCGGCGGTACCGTACCGTTGGGATAGCATTGACCGTCTCGAACATCGACGTCTGCGCCGTGACCACAGGGAACACGATATCTGCCATAGCCTCCACCACCGCGATAGTACTGCTGCGCAGCCTGCTCCTGAGAGCCTGACCGAAAAAGGGTGAGCGGTTTTGGCGGGCCTGTGATTCCTTCGGATTTGCAAAGATTCGAGGGAGGACACCATGCCGTGGACCAAAGCCGCTCGTCTCCAGTATCAGCGCAGTGGGCTGCGTTACACAAGTGATCTGACCGATGCAGAATGGGCGTTGATCGCCCGGCAGATGCCGCCGCGCCGGCGATTGGGCCGGCCGCGGGAGGTCGACCTACGCGAGATCGTGCAGGCAATCTTCTATATTCTGTCGAGCGGCTGCCAATGGCGAGCCTTGCCGAAGGAGTTCCCGCCATACTCGACGGTGCAGGGCTATTTTTACGCTTGGCGCGACACGGGTAGATGGCAGGAGATCGTCGAAGCCTTGGTTCGGAAGGCACGTCGGAAACTAGGACGAAAGCCCACACCGACAGCTGCCGTCATCGATAGTCAGACGGCCTCGACAACGGAGGCCGGCGGGCCGCGTGGATTCGACGCCGGCAAGCGTCTCCATGGGCGCAAGCGCCATATCGTGACCGACACCAACGGCTTTCTGCTGGCTGCATATGTTCATCCCGCCAACATTCAGGACGTCCATGGTGCCGTTCCCCTGTTGGAGGACTTGCGAGGCCGCTTCCCAAGGCTTGAGCATGTCTTTGCCGACCGGATCTATCGCGGCAAACAGAGCTGGCCCCGGTTGTTTGGACAGCGCCCCGCTGGATTTAAGTGGATTCCTGCCGGGTTATGCTGAACGCGGGGCTTTACGGTTTTGTCGTTGCGTCGGGAGGGCGTAGCCCGACCAGAGCGACGACAAAACCGTCGGCGACGGCCATGCGGCCATCACCATAGCTTGCGTGCCGAAGTAAGCCTCGTCGGGCGTGCGCCCGTCAAGGCTCGAGTGAGGGCGTCCCTGATTGTAGAAGGCCAGATACTTGGCAATTGACGCTCGCGCCTCGGACACGCTGTCGTAGGCGCGGAGATATACTTCTTCGTATTTGACCGTGCGCCAGAGCCGCTCGACAAACACGTTGTCGCGCCAGGCGCCCTTGCCGTCCATGCTGATGGCGATCTTCGCGTCCAGCAGCACATCGGTGAACTCGAGGCTGGTGAACTGGCTGCCCTGATCCGTGTTGAAAATCTCGGGCCTGCCGTGCTTCGCCAACGCCTCCTGGACCGCTTCGACGCAGAAGGCCGCCTCCATTGTGATCGAGACGCGATGGGCCAGGACCCGTCGGCTGAACACATCGACGACCGCCGCGAGATAGACGAAGCCACGCCGCATCGGAATGTAGGTGATGTCCATTGCCCACGCATGGTCGGGCCGCTCGATCTTCAATCCGCGCAACAGGTACGGGTAGATCTTGTGACCCGGAGCCGGCTTGCTCGTGTTCGGGCGACGATAGACCGCCTCGATCCCCATGCGCTTCATCAGCGTCGCGATGTGGCGGCGACCGGCGTATACGCCCTCCCGCCGCAGCAACGATCGCAGCATACGCGCTCCCGCGAAGGGATAATCGAGATGCAGCTCATCGAGCCGACGCATCAAGGCAAGGTCCTCGGCCGAAACTGGCCGAGGTTCATAGTAGACCGTGCTGCGAGCCAGCTTCAGGACCTTCGCCTGGCGCACGATAGAAAGATCATGATCGCGGTCGATCATCGCTTTGCGCTCAGCAGGCCCGCCTTGGTGAGCGCGCCGGACAAAAAATCGTTTTCCAACGCCAGCTCGCCGATCTTGGCATGTAACGCCTTCAAATCGACCGGCGTCTCGGCCGATGTCTTGTCATGCCCAAACACGCCGGCGGCGCCTTCCAGGAGCTGGTTTTTCCAGATCGTGATCTGGTTCGGATGAACATCAAACAGTTGCGCCAGCTCCGCCAGTGTCTTGTCGCCTTTGACCGCAGCCAAAGCAACCTTCGCCTTGAATGCCGGAGAATGCGTCCGGCGGCTCTTCTTCGTCATCTTCGCTCCTGATTCGCAGCAAGAATCCTCGCCGCTGTCAGGCAGAAAATCCACTCAAGCTACTGTCCGAATTTGCGGGGCCAGCTCTAACGTTTCGATGAGCGACCATATCGATATGCAGCGCGTTACCTTGCTCAATACTTCCAGAGGGCAAGAGGCGAGATCGACGGGATCAAAAGAATAGTTTGCTTTGGGATTTACCTGAGCCAAGGTTTTCATTTTCATTTCTGATAAAAATCCCATCCGCCAGCGCGCGTCTCGATCCCGCCGTTAGGTTTCAACATAGCTTGCGCCGCCGTTTGATGACATTGCTGGCGGCTTGCAATGCATTCTATGCCACCGGACGTCGCGTAATTCTCGTTCTGCGATAACAATCGAGTCGCGACAACGATCAAGGGGGGCACGGAATGGACGGCGATCAATCCCAGCAAATTGCAACACCAACAACAGCCGATGGCGACAATCAGCAAAGCGCAACCGGCAATGGCAGCGGAGCATCACGCTACACCGGGGGGCTAAAGGCGTTGTTGTGGAGCTTTCGCGAACCACTCACAGCGGCGACTACACTGGCTCTTTGTCGCGACTGCGGGCCTGTTCATTGCCACGGTCTACCTCGCTATCGACGCTCGACACACGGCAGAACATCAACTCCGGGTGTATGTCTATGTGGATCACGGCAGTTTCGGACCAGTCCGCGCTGGGACGCCAATCGGCCCAACGATCACAATTCGAACGGCCGGAGCTACGCCGGCTTACAAGCTGCGCTTGGCGGCCACCGTCGATATCGGCGAATTCCCGTTAGCGGATCGATCCAGCCTTTCCGGAGCTATGCGGGATTTTGGGTGACGAGGCGATCAGGCGGCGTGGTTTTCCGGCACTTGGATGACCTCGATGCCGTTTTCGAATCTGACACCTGCGCTGACCTTCGGCAACTGATTTGTGCCTTTCAGCCGCCGCCAGGTCTTTGATGCGGCGCAGAGCAGCTTGAACACCATCAACTTGGCAGTCGTTGACGATAACGAACCTTTCGTGCGCACCGTTCTGTGCCGGACCGTCGCGAACACGCTTTCGATGGGATTCGTCGTCCGCAAGTGGTCCCAATGCTCGGCGGGGAATTCGTAGAACGCAAGCATTGCGTCGCGATCTTTCGTCAGGCACTCGACCGCCTTGTCGTACTTCGCTCCGTATTTCTCGGCAAAGACATCGATCGCCACTTCGGCCGAAGCTCGGTTGGACGCCAAATAGACCTCGCGCAGATCCTTCTTCATGCTGGCCTGTACCGACACTGCGACTTTGTTCAAGATATTCGCGGTTTTGTGCACCCAGCACCGCTGATGTCGCGTGGCGGGAAAGACCTCGTCGAGCGCCTTCCAGAAGCCGAGCGCGCCGTCACCGACGGCGATTTCCGGGGCGATCTTCAGCCCTCGGGTTTTCGCCTCGACGAGCAGTTCGTGCCAGCTCTGCGTGCTCTCGCGCACGCCGACCTGGAAGCCGATGAGTTCCTTCTTGCCTTCCGGCGTCGCGCCGATCAGCACCAGCATGCATTCGCTGTGGTCTTCCATGCGAGCCTGCAGGAAGACGCCGTCCGCCCACACGTATACGTACCGGCGCGCCGACAGATCGCGCTTCTGCCAACGCTCGTACTCGAGCTGCCACTCCGTCGTCAGTCTGGAAACCACCGCCGGAGAAAGATTCGGCGCATCCTTGCCCAAGAGCGCCGCCAGCGCCTCCTGGAAGTCGCCCGTCGAGATGCCTCGCAGGTACAGAACCGGCAAAAGTGCATCCAAGCTCTTCGTGCGCCGTGCCCACAACGGCAGGATCGCCGAGGTGAAGCGGATCCGCTCGCCATCGCTGGTCACCGCGCGATCGCGAATCTTTACCCGGGCGACTTCGACGGCGCCGATCCCCGTCTGGATCGTCCGCACTGGACCATGGCCGTGTCGCACGAGGCGGTCGCGGCCATCGGGAAGCTTCAAGCCCTTCATCGCGGCGAGAAACGCCTCGGCTTCCATCTCGACAGCCTGCGCAAGCAGCTGCCGAGCTCCAGATCGCAAAATATTCGTCAGTGGATCGTCGATCTCATCGGGCTGACGCAGTGGGACAATGTTGCTATGCTCGTTCATGGCGTATCGCGAGCTATGCGGGATTTTGGGTGACGAGGCGATCAGGCGGCGTGGTTTTCCGGCACTTGGATGACCTCGATGCCGTTTTCGAATCTGACACCTGCGCTGACCTTCGGCAACTGATTTGTGCCTTTCAGCCGCCGCCAGGTCTTTGATGCGGCGCAGAGCAGCTTGAACACCATCAACTTGGCAGTCGTTGACGATAACGAACCTTTCGTGCGCACCGTTCTGTGCCGGACCGTCGCGAACACGCTTTCGATGGGATTCGTCGTCCGCAAGTGGTCCCAATGCTCGGCGGGGAATTCGTAGAACGCAAGCATTGCGTCGCGATCTTTCGTCAGGCACTCGACCGCCTTGTCGTACTTCGCTCCGTATTTCTCGGCAAAGACATCGATCGCCACTTCGGCCGAAGCTCGGTTGGACGCCAAATAGACCTCGCGCAGATCCTTCTTCATGCTGGCCTGTACCGACACTGCGACTTTGTTCAAGATATTCGCGGTTTTGTGCACCCAGCACCGCTGATGTCGCGTGGCGGGAAAGACCTCGTCGAGCGCCTTCCAGAAGCCGAGCGCGCCGTCACCGACGGCGATTTCCGGGGCGATCTTCAGCCCTCGGGTTTTCGCCTCGACGAGCAGTTCGTGCCAGCTCTGCGTGCTCTCGCGCACGCCGACCTGGAAGCCGATGAGTTCCTTCTTGCCTTCCGGCGTCGCGCCGATCAGCACCAGCATGCATTCGCTGTGGTCTTCCATGCGAGCCTGCAGGAAGACGCCGTCCGCCCACACGTATACGTACCGGCGCGCCGACAGATCGCGCTTCTGCCAACGCTCGTACTCGAGCTGCCACTCCGTCGTCAGTCTGGAAACCACCGCCGGAGAAAGATTCGGCGCATCCTTGCCCAAGAGCGCCGCCAGCGCCTCCTGGAAGTCGCCCGTCGAGATGCCTCGCAGGTACAGAACCGGCAAAAGTGCATCCAAGCTCTTCGTGCGCCGTGCCCACAACGGCAGGATCGCCGAGGTGAAGCGGATCCGCTCGCCATCGCTGGTCACCGCGCGATCGCGAATCTTTACCCGGGCGACTTCGACGGCGCCGATCCCCGTCTGGATCGTCCGCACTGGACCATGGCCGTGTCGCACGAGGCGGTCGCGGCCATCGGGAAGCTTCAAGCCCTTCATCGCGGCGAGAAACGCCTCGGCTTCCATCTCGACAGCCTGCGCAAGCAGCTGCCGAGCTCCAGATCGCAAAATATTCGTCAGTGGATCGTCGATCTCATCGGGCTGACGCAGTGGGACAATGTTGCTATGCTCGTTCATGGCGTATCGCTCTCCTTGAGGTTCTGGCAGGCTCGACACCCGCCTCGATACGCCGCCTATCTCATTCCGTCATCACCCAGTTTCCCGCATAGCTCGCCTTTCCGATCCGTTCAATCGATCCGGTGACGGCATCACGACCATCAGCTATCCAATTCTTTATGGGGGCGATCACGCCATTCAAGAGCCGATCACCCCGTGGGTCGGTCAAAATCCCCCGGGTATGGTCACTTGAAACTCCCCCACCTGATGATCGCCGTCAGCGCCGCTGAACAGCAGTAGCCGGTCAGGCAGGACGTTTATGTTCGACCCCTTTAGCCAGCAAGGGGCCGGGGAGTTGAACGTCTTGAAGCGACATCTGCAAAGCACCGTACTTACATTACTTGATCGCAACACCAGCCAGCGCGAGATTCACCGGCTGACGGGTGTCGATCGCAAGACGATCCGGCGTTATCAGGCGCTGCGGGCCGGTGCGGAGGCAAATTCCCCCGGGGAAGTGACCACCGGCTCGGTGAGCGCGGACGGCCAAATTCCTCCACCCCGACCACCGGCTTTTGGGACATCGGAAGCGACGGTCACCAGCAGCCTGGCCCGTTCGGCTTGCGAAGCGCATCGGACGTGGATCGAAGAACAGGTCCGGCTGAAGCGGAACGCGCAGGCGATTTACCAGGACCTGGTTGATCAATTTGGCTTTCCGTCCAGCTACCAGAGTGTCAAGCGGTTTGTGCGCCGGTTGCGGCACGCTGATCCTGAGCAGTTTGATCGTCTTGAGTTCCTCCCCGGCGAGGAAGCTCAGGTCGACTATGGCGAGGGCGCGCCGACGGTTGATCCGAAGAGCGGGCGGTACCGTCGTCCCCGCCTGTTCGTGATGACGCTACGCTACTCGCGGCGCAGCTTCCGGCGGGTAGTCTGGAAGTCCAGCCAACAAGTCTGGGCGCAGCTCCACGAAGAGGCGTTCCGGTATTTTGGCGGGGTCCCCAGCTATGTCGTGCTCGACAACCTGAAGGAAGGCGTCCTCAAGCCGGATTTGTACGAGCCCCAGCTCAACCCGATTTACAGCGCGATGCTGGCTCATTACGCCGTGGTCGCCGATCCCGCGCGCGTGGCCGATCCAAATCGGAAAGGATGCGTCGAGAATGCGATTCAACATACCCAGGGCACTGCGCTGGCCGGACGGCGCTTCGAGACGCTGGAGGCGCAAAACGAGTTCTTGAGGCACTGGGAGGAGAACTGGGCTTCCAAACGCATCCACGGCAGCACGCGCCGTCAGGTCGAGGCGATGTTCCAGGAAGAGAAGCCGCACCTGCGGCCGCTGCCTGTCGCTCCCTTCCGCATCTTCACCGAAGTCGTCCGGACTGTCTGCGACGACACCACCGTACGCGTCGACAACAGCTATTACGCCGCGCGGCCCGCGCCGATCGGCAGCCAGGTCGTCGTGCGCATCTACACCACCACGATCGAGATCCGTGATCGCCACACCCGTGCGCTGCTGCGTGTTCATTCCCGGATGGCGCACCCCGGTTCTGTCGTCCTGCCGACCAGCGAACGGCCGTTCAACCCGTCGCGGCAAACCGCCGTGCTGCTGGCGAGCGCCGAGCGCATCGGACCGCAGACCAGGGCCTTGTGCCAGCAGGTGTTCGACACCGAAGGGCGCCCCGGACAGCGCGCGATGTGGGGCATTGTCGGGCTGGGCCGGAAGTATCCGGCGCGGCTGGTCGAGCAGGCCTGCGCGCACGCCATCGACAACCGCATCTACCGCTACAAGCACGTGCGTGCGACCGTCGAGCGGTTGTTCGAACAGGCGATCGAGCAGGTTGGAGTGACGCCACAGCCGGCATCGCCGCTCACCCAGGATCATCCGCTGATCCGTACCCCCGCGGAATACGGCGACCTCTTCAGCCGCGCTGTGCGGCGCGACGCCGACGACAATGGTCGGCAGGCCGAGGCTCACGACGATCACGCCACGGCAATCCGCGCTCGTGTCGCCTGCGCAACCCCGGCCAACTCCGGCGCCACGAGCGCTCCCGCGGCACCTTCTCACCTTAAACTGGAGACCTAGCCACATGATGACCATGCCGGAAATTGAGCGTTGCCTACGACAGCTGCGCCTGTCGGGTGTCCGCGACACGCTGCAGACGCGCGTGCTCCAGGCGCAGGGCGCCAACCAGCCCTTCCTCGAGACCTTCTCCCTTATCCTGCAGGATGAACTGGACCGTCGTCAGTCCCGTCTTATCGAGCGGCGATACCAGCAATCCGGGCTCGACGAAAAGCTGACGCTCGCCGAGTTCGACTGGTCCTTCAATCCCAAACTGCCACGTCAGACCTGCTTCCAGCTCCACACCCTGGCGTTCATTGCCGCTGGCGAGAACGCTCTGCTTGTTGGCAAACCTGGCACCGGGAAGTCGCACATCGCCAAGGCGATTGCCTATCAGGCGATCCTGCAAAGCCACAAGGTCCAGTATCTTGAGACCGACGACTTCTTCCACCGCTACGCCCTGAACTCTCCGGCACAACGCGAGGTCCGGCTGCGAACCATCATCGACTGCGATCTCCTCGTGCTGGACGATCTATTCCTCGCACGCGCCATCCCCGACGACGCCGGCACTTTGCTGCAGACCCTGATCCATCAGCGTTACAAACTGCGCCGCAGCGTCATCGTCACCTCCAATCGCGTCGTGCAGGATTGGGGGGCATACCTTGGGGACAACAGTAAGCGACGTTCGCGTCCCACTCGCAAAGGTTTGGCGTGGGGATTGCAGTCTGTTGATCAACGTGTTTGCAAATCGTTGGCGGGGGGTATGGAGGCGGCAACGACGGAGAATTACGAGGTGCGGCCGAACGACCAGGGCAGGAGCTCGTCGATCCGGGACTGCGGGTGACCGGTTGCGATCGCTTTGAGCGTCGCTTTCATCCAGACGTAGGGCTCCACGCTGTTGATTTTGCAGGTGGCGATGAGCGAAGCTATGCGCGCCCATGAACGACCACCTTCGTCGTGACCAGCAAATAAACTATTTTTACGCGTCAGAGTCAGCGGCCTGATTTGATTTTCGACGGGATTGGTGTCCATCTCAACGCAACCATCGTCGAGAAACAAGGTGAGGCCATCCCAATGGTTCAGGAGATAGGCGATCGCCTTGCCCATCTCGCTGCCCGGCGACAGGCGAGCGGCTTGCTCGCGCAGAAACCTCTCGAGTTCAGCGACGAGCGGCCGTGATCGCTCGTTACGGGTCGTTTGCCGAGCCGGGGCGTCGGCGCCACGGATCTCCTTCTCGATCGCATAGAGTGCGGCGATGCGCGCGAGAACGGCTTCGGCGATGGGTGAGCCGGCTTTCGGAGTCGCTGCGATGATCTTGCGCCTTGAGTGGGACCAACTTGCGTCAGGATAAGTCCTGGAAAGGAGGAAGAATGTAGTCTGAAACCTTTCAACGTGACCCAGAGGGTTCGACGCCCTCCCGGCAAAGGCGGAGCCCGCCAGCCGGAAGCGAGTCTTGCATGGGTGACGGCAACGTCACTCGTGAAGCGTAGACAGCGGGTACTGAAGCCCTGTGACCAGCCTCGAAATCACGGTCGTGCTGAAGCCTTCGCCGTGTTGGATCCGGGGGCAGCACTGGGAAAGCCGCTATGGCCAGGCTGACCGGTTCGGCCGGGGTCTCTGAGCAGGGCAAAGGTACGGGATGGGACACCAGGAAACCTGAGAGGTCCCGTTTGTGCCCACATGGGAAAGCCGGCACGGAGCACCGGCCACAGCAACGCTCCAGGCCTGATGACCGACTTGGCGAGCATCGGGAGCGCGCACGGAACACGAAAACACCAAGGCATGTGGAATCCCGAGGTGAAGACATAAGCCGACGGACGCGCGCGGCGGGGAGTCGTAGCGGCTTCGTAGTACCGAGGAAGGCGGGGAACTGGGCTCACCGGGACCCGCTCGAAGGAAGGGAGCCGTCACGCGTTAAGACCCATTGACGAGAAACACGGGAGGGAACGCTGAGTCCCACGAACCTGTCCACGAAACGACAATGGATAGCCGATCTGGCGAGGAAGAATCCCAAGCGGGTGCTGACCTCGCTGCATCACCTGATCGACTGTGAATGGATGCTCGAGGCCTATCGCCTGACGCGCAAGGATGGCGCGCCCGGCATCGACGGCATGATGGCGACGGACTATGAAGCGAATCTGGAGGCCAATCTCGGTGATCTCCTGGCGCGCATCAAATCCGGACGTTACATCGCGCCGCCGGTGCGACGGCACTACATCCCGAAGGCGGATGGGACCGAACGGCCACTCGGCATCCCGACATTGGAAGACAAGGTGGCACAGCGGGCGATTCTCCTGCTGCTGGAGCCGATCTACGAGACCGACTTCTTGTCGTGCTCGTACGGCTTCCGACCGGGACGATCGGCCCATGATGCCCTACATGCCCTGCGTAATGGGTTCATGGAGCAAGGGCTGCGCTGGGTGGTGGACGTCGACATCTCGAAATACTTCGACACCATCGACCACGCGCACCTGCGCCGATTCCTCGACCAGCGAGTCACGGACGGCATCGTCCGGAGGATGATTGATAAATGGCTGAAGGCAGGGGTGCTCGAAAAGGGCGTCCTACGCCGCACGACTGGCGGAACGCCCCAAGGCGGCGTGATCTCGCCACTGCTTGCAAACATCTACCTGCACTACGTGCTGGATGAATGGTTCGAGCAGGTGGCGCGACCGCGGCTCAAAGGTCGATGCCAACTGGTCCGATACGCTGATGACGCGGTGATTGCCTTCGAGGACCACCTGTCCGGCAAGCGATTGCTGAACGTGCTGGATAAGCGGCTCGGTCGGTATGGGCTTCAACTCCATCCGACCAAGACCCGCTTCGTAGACTTCCGGTTCAAGCGCCCGGGTGGGCGTCACCCCGCGACGGCGGGGACCACATTCAACTTCCTTGGCTTCACCCATGTGTGGGGTCAATCGAGGAAGGGTAAGAATGTCGTCCGACAGATAACGGCGAAAGACCGTTACGCCCGCGCGCTGGCTTCCGTGACGGAATGGTGTCGGCTTAACCTGCATCGCCCGTTCCGGGCGCAGCACGCGCACCTGTCGCGGGTGATCCGGGGGCACTGCGCCTACTACGGCATCTCCGGCAACGGCCGACGGATCAGATGGTATCACCACCAGATCACGCGGATATGGAAGAAATGGCTCGCGCGGCGTGGCCGCCACAGCAATCTGCCGTGGTCGCGCTTCCGGGCCATGCTCGCGCGACACCCGCTGCCGACAGCCAAGATCGTCCACCAATATGCCGTCCCGTGAGCGAAGCTTACGCGTGAAGAACCGGATGCGGGTAATCCGCTCGTCCGGGTCTGTGAGGGGCGGGGATGGCAACATCCCCGCCTACTCGGCATGCGGCCAGCCGCAGCGGCACGCCGCCTTTGCGCTTGGGCCGTGCGAGCCGATGATAGCCCTGGTATCCGTCGACCTGAAGGATGCCGTCGAAGCCCTCGAGGATGCGCTCAGCATGGTCACCACCGCGTCCTGGCGCGTAGTGGTAGACCACGATTGGTGGATCAGCGCCGCCGTGGCCGCGATCGTCGCGCAGGACAGCCCACAGATAGCCGGTCTTCGTTCGGCCCCGGCCCGGATCGAGCACAGGCGCCCTGGTCTCGTCTATGAACAAGCGGCCCGATTGCTTCATCACGACGCTCATGCGCTCGACCAGCGGCGCGAGGTGGAAGGCGACCGTTCCCATCCAGTCTGCCAGAACGGCGCGATCGATGAAGATGCCATGCCGAGCCAGAACCTGCGACTGACGATAGAGTGGCATGTGCTCGCTGAACTTGGCGACCGCCACCTGCGCCAGCAGCGCCTCGGTGGGGATGCCACCCTCCACGAGATGGGCGGGCGCCGGCGCCTGAGCAACACCGGTGCAGCCCTTTGCGCAGGCGTAGCGCGGTCGCACCGTCTCGATCACACGATACTGGGCGGCCATGACATCGAGACGGCGGGAGCGATCCTCGCCGATCTGGACCATCCGGCCGCAGCCGCAGGGACACTCGAGGTTCTCGGGTTCGATCACCTGCTCGATGCGCGGCAGGTGCGCGGGAAAGGCACGGGCAGCGCGCCTGGTCCGGCGGCTGGACGGCGCCGTGCCGGCGCGGCGCGCACGATCGTCCTGGCGTTCCTGGACTTCGGCGATGGCAATCTCGATGTCCTCGAGAACCAGTTGCATCTGATCGGGATTGAACTTCTCCGAGCGTTTACCGAAACGTGCGCGCTCGTACTCCTTCACGAGCAGTTCGAGGCGTTCGACGCTCTCTTTGGACGCAGCCAGTTCACTCTCGACATGAAGGCGCGCCGAGCATTCATCGTCTGCGCGACGACGCTCGGCTTCAATCATCGCTTCCTGCGCGCGGAAGAGCGCGCGCAAATCGGCGGGCAACGCTGCAAGACGGGCGGGATCAATGGGGGACGGCGGCACATCCGCAAGCTATCATCCCAAAGCCCCGCGCGAAACAGGTTGTCGGGTCTGAGTCAGTTCGCCGCAGCTGGCGTCGCGACAATCCGTTCGCCCACTCGCTTCCAGTTCAGCCCTTCAAACGAGGGGATTGAGGAATGTCCCTGATAGTGAGTCTGACGAATCATTTCCGGAGGTGGTCGAGGTTCGGGACCCCCACCATCCTTTGTGGGGGCGCTCATATCGAGTGATTAGGAAGATCGGTCAGCGAGGCCGAGGCATTCCCGCTTCGTATGAAGTTGAGTATCGCGCAGGAAGCAGTCTTCTGATTCAAGCAACCGCAATCGAATATTATGAGCAAGAGGCAAATCAGATTAAGCTGAGTATGGAGGCTCTACTCGAGCTTTTATCGACAGCGGATTGTCCCGACGCACATGAGCATGGATCCAGCCGATCTTTGGTCGACGCTGACGCCCGCGCTCCGACGCCAGATCGTCGAAGACGTCGCCGCAATTTTGGCGGAGATCCCTCATGAAGTCCGAGCTGGTCACACCAAGCCACTTGGCGCGCAAAGCCGTAGTCTACATCCGGCAGTCGACGCCCCATCAGGTCGTAAGCAATCAGGAGAGCCTGCGCCTTCAATACGCGCTTCGCCAGCGCGCCCGCGAACTCGGATGGCGTGAGGCGGCCATCGACGTGATTGATGCCGATCTCGGGTTGAGCGGCGCGTCTATAGCACAGCGTAACGGCTTCAAGGAACTCGTTGGCCGTGTTGGCCTGAGTGAAGTGGGACTCATCCTGTCGATCGACGTGACCCGCTTGGCGCGTAATTGTACCGACTGGTATCCGCTCCTGGATATCTGTGGTCTACGTGGCTGCCTGATCGCCGACCGCGATGGTGTCTATGATCCGGGCACTCCCAACGGACGGTTGCTTCTCGGGCTGAAGGGTTCGATCTCCGAGCTTGAGCTACATACGATCCGCAGCCGGCTGACCGCCGGCCTGCTGGCCAAAGCCGAACGCGGCGAACTTGCGGTTATGCTGCCAATCGGGCTGATGCGGGACCCGAGCGGTGTGGTCGTTAAGGATCCCGACATGGCCGTGCAAGGGCGGCTCGGTCTCGTCTTCCAGTTATTCCTGCAGCTGCGCAGCGTTGCCAAGGTCATGCGAGCGTTGAACGAGCGTGACCTGGAACTGCCGCGTCGTGATCGATATGGCGATTTGTGCTGGACGCGCGCGACGCTGGCTGCCGTCGCGGCGATCTTGAAGAACCCCGCATACGCGGGCGCCTTTGTCTATGGACGAACCCGCTTCCGGCCGCCGAAGCGGGAGGGGGCCCTGCCACAAAAGGCTCCGCGGCCGATGGAGGAGTGGCGGATCGTCGTTAAAGATCGATATCCGGGAGTGTCAGAAGTTTTGTGTAAGAGCGTCTCTGTGAGGGGTTTGCGGGGTCAGCGGACTGACCCCATAGGGTCAGTCCGCTGAGCCTGCAAAGCGCTCGCCGAACTGGATGGCAAACTGGCCCATTGCGGCCGTCCATGCAACCGGTCGTCGCCAATGGATGCCGGCATTTCTGATGGCGAGGTAAAGCAGCTTCATCGCCGCCTCGTCGTTGGGGAAGCTGCCGCGTGTTTTGATGATCTTGCGCAGCGAACGGTTCAGCGCCTCGACCGTGTTGGTGGTATAGATCATTTTGCGTATCTCCGGCGCGAAGGCGAAGAACGGAATGACGTGCTCCCACGCCCGGCGCCAGGCCGCCCCGATCGCGGGATAGCGCTTGCCCCACTCGGCTTCGAAGTCCTCGAGCCTGAGCAGAGCGGCGTCGGCATTCTCGGCATGATAGATCGCCTTGATCGAGGGAAGGATCGCCTTGCGATCCTTCCAGGACACGAAGGATAGGCTGTTGCGGATCAAATGCACGATGCAGGTCTGGACCATCGCCTTGGGAAAGACGCTGTTGATCGCCTCGGGAAAGCCCTTCAGACCGTCGACGACGGCGATCAGGATGTCGGCGACGCCGCGGTTCCTCAGATCGTTCATGACCTTGAGCCAGAATTTGGCGCCTTCGGTTTGCTCGATCCAAAGCCCGAGCACGTCTTTCTCGCCCGATGCAGTGATGCCCAGCACGACGTAGACTGCCTTGTTCTTGACCATCCCCTCATCGCGAATCTTGACCCTGAGCGCGTCGAAGAAGACCACCGGATAGATCGCTTCCAGCGGCCGGCTCTGCCATTCGCGGACCTCGTCGAGAATCGCGTCGGTGACCTTGCTGATCAGATCGGGGGACACCTCGGTGCCGTAGAGCTCGGCCAGATGGCCCTGGATCTCCCGTACCGTCATGCCCCGCCCGTAGAGACTGATGATCTTCTCGTCGAAGCCGTCGAAGCGGGTCTGGCCCTTCGCGACGATCACCGGTTCGAACGTGCCGGCGCGGTCGCGCGGCACCTCGATCTCGATCTCGCCGTCGTCCGTCAACAGCGCTTTGCTGCTTGTGCCGTTGCGGCTGTTGCCCGACCCGCGGCCCGCCGGGTCGCCCTTCTCATAGCCAAGGTGGTGGGTCAGCTCCGCACCCAGTGCGCGCTCCAGAAGCGCCTTCTTCAGTCGTCTGAAAAGCCCGTCTTCGCCGGCTAAGTCTTCTGGCTTGAGGCTGCCCCCGGCAAGAAGCTGGTCCAAAATCTCAGGTGAAAAATCCGTAGCCATGTGAGTCTCCTGTCAAAGGTAAACTCACAGAAACCATCTTACACCGAGTTACTGACACCCTCATCGACCATGGTCAGCGCCGCTTCTCGTTCCGCCGTCCCCGTCGCGTGTGTCAGCATCGCATCGACTGCAAGCCCGTTGCGGTTCTCCATCAGAACATGCCCCATGAAGCACAGCCGGCTCTCACGGCCAGCCGCCTTGCGATAGAGCCGGGCGTCGGGATCAGTGGTTGAGCTATGGGTCTCATTCGAACGCTTTTCCTGATGGAAGTTTCGCTCGCCGTTGCGGCCCGACGCCGGAGGCTCGCCAGAGCCATCCTTCGGTCGGAAGCTCTTCATCGACGCCCAGGCATCGATCAGTGTCCCGTCGACCGAGAAGTGCTCGCTCGACAGTAGCTTCTTCACCTGTGGCAAGGCCAGCAGCGCCCCCAGGAACTCGCGCGCCACCTCCGCCTCCAAAAGCCGATCGCGATTGTGGGTGAACACCGTCGCATGCCAAACCTCCGCGTCCATCGGCAGCCCCACGAACCAGCGGAACAACAGGTTGTAGCTGATCTGCTCCACCAACATTCGCTCAGAGCGCACCGAGAAGAAGGCTTGCAACAGCGTCGCCCGCAGCAGCATCTCTGGCGCAATCGAGGGGCGCCCCGTCGAGGAATAAAGCCTATCAAAACGCTTGTTCAGCGAACCCAGCGCCTCATCCGCCAATCCCCGGATCGCCCGCAATGGGTGATCCGCCGGAATCCGCCCCTCAAGCCGAACATATGCGAACAAACCTTCCGACTGGTCGTCCCGTCCTCGCATGCAAATCTCCCCGTGCCTTCACTTCCACGGAATCACAGGTCATTATCGCCGTCGAGAACAGTTTTGCAGCAGCCTGCTAAGTCAAGGGGGATCGAAGGTGCGGTTCCCGCGAGGTCAGGATGGAGCGACAGCAGAAGATTGGGGGCACGCCGGCTGGGCGGCAGGATCGCGGGATCCCGAGCTTCAGGATGCCGCCAGCCATTTCGGCACCCAGCGTTCCGGGCGCGGAGCGCGGGCGAGATCGGCTTGCGCTTCGGACAGCAACGCAGGTTCGCCGTCGATGGTCGGGCGCACATCGTATTCGAAGCTCGGCATGACGCGGCCGTCGGCATAGAGGCCGAATTTCATTGAATACCACAACCCGAGCTCGGGCTGCGCGCGGCGCATCTCCTCGCGCAGATCGCGCAGCAGAGACTCGATCGAGGCGGCTTGCTCGAACGGCTGCGGCCCGCCCGACAGGACGCGCGCCTCGTACTGCTTGCCGACGATCGCTACCTCGAAATGCGTCTTGTCCCAGGGAGTCTTGCCCTTGGGCAGATGCGCGGCAAGCCGCCAGCCGAGCTCGGCCATCAAGCGGTGATTGGCCCAATAGTCCTCGCGATCCCTGCTCCATTTTTCGACAAAGCCGCGGAAGTCGGGCAGATCCGGCGCACCTTCTTCAGATGTCGACCTGTCGCCAGCCGGCTGCCCGGCGAGCCATTGCGCAAGCTCGACCGTCTGACACGCGACATCCTCATGCGGCCGCAGATCGCTCCAGGCGCGGTCGAAGGCCTGCGATGTGAGCTTGCCGAGCAAGGCATCGAGGCTCGGTGCGAGCAACTCGTAGTCGCCCTCCGACCCCAGTCCCACGATCGGCGGATCGTCGCGGTCGAGACCGGCGCCATACCAGCCGCCCACGGCCGAGCCGTCCGGCAGGCGCATGAACAGCGAGAACCTGTCGCGCAGGGGACTGCCGTCGACGATCGGCGCATGATCTGCGAACTGGCCTTGCAGCGCGAAGCAGCCGACGCTGCCCCAGGGACGTCCCTCGAGCCAGCCGGCAAAGTCGACCAGCAGCCGCGGCGTCTCGATCCCCGGCGGAAATGCGCCGCGAATGCTGTCGAGATCGATCGGATAAGGCGTGTCGGACAAGGCTGCAAACTGTCTGTTGGTCCCGCCCTCTTGGTCTGAGCCGCCGTGCGTCCGGTTCGAACCAAGTCGCGTATCTCGATCACAAACGCGCCAGCGACGCGATGGTTTCTGCGGGGCGACAATGAAATGCCGGGAAACCAGCGGTATCGGGGGCGGACTATGCGCGCGCCGGTGATCGCATCGCCTCGCTCACACGCTTCGTCGTCTCGACTGCCGCGGCGCTACGCGCGAGACTGTCTGCGGAGCGTATTGTGACACTATAGTGCATTCACGCAGAGGTCACGGACTCGGCCTAACTCTGCCCGCGCTTTTCAACGCGAGCGAGGAACGAGGATGAGCCTCTCGGATATGCTGCGCACACAGCGCTTCGACGATTACCGCTTTTACCACCAGAGCACCGTCAACCAGACGCTGCACCTCTTCAGCGCCGTGATCTTCCTGTTCTGCTACGCACTGCTGTTCGTAGACCCCGCGCTCGCCGGCATCGTCGGCTGGCTTGCGATGCTGACGCGGCAGACCGGTCATTTCTTCTTCGAGCCGAACGGCTATGACGCCGTCAACGACGTCAGCAACGAGTACAAGGAAGCGATCAAGGTCGGCTACAACCAGACCCGCAAGATCATTTTGCTCTTCGTCTGGGGCAGCGCGCCGATCGCGCTGTACTTCTATCCAACGCTGTTCGGACTGTTCGATGCGCCGGCCGGGCGTCTCGACTTCATCCGGCACGTCGGCACGCTCTGGCTCGCGATCGGCATCGGCGGCGGACTGGCGCGCATGCTCCAGCTCTTCGTCACGCGCGACCTCACGACCGGCCTGGTATGGGCGTTCAAGGTGCTGACCGACCCGTTCCACAACATCGCGCTGTACTGGAATTCGCCGCTCAAGCTGATGCGCGGCGAACTCATCGACACCGCGATTGCGGACGCGGATTGGGGCGACGAGGATGCCGAGGAAGCCGCCCACCTGACCTGACCGATGCACGCCAAGCGGGTATTCGGCAAAACGCCCGCTTGACAAGCCCCGGCATTCGCATGTATTGCCGCGCCCCATGATCAACCGGACCAACCAGCGCACCGCAATGCTCCGTCGTCGCTCCCGCGACGATGAGAGGGTGCGCCATGTCCGACGACGCCGCTGAACCACTAGAATTCAGCTCAAGTCTTCGAGAAGGCCGCACCCGCAAGGTGCGGCCTTTCTGCTTTTTGCGCCCGTTTTCCACCCGCCTCCAGAGGAGATCGACATGACCACGCATCCGTATGACGCGCTGATGGACATCACCGCACGGCCCAAGGCCGTGTTCGTCCGCGGCGCCGGCTCCTACCTCTGGGACGACAGCCGCAAGCGCTATCTCGATTTCGTGCAGGGCTGGGCCGTCAACTGCCTCGGCCACTCCCCCGCCGCGATTGCCGACGCGCTCACCGCGCAAGCCAGGCGGCTGCTGACGCCGAGCCCGGCCTTCTACAACGAGCCGAGCCTCAAACTCGCGCAGGCGCTCGTCGAGAACAGTGCTTTCGATCAGGTGTTCTTTGCCAACTCCGGCGCGGAGGCCAATGAAGGCGCGATCAAGCTCGCGCGCAAATTTGGCAGCGTGCACAAGGGCGGCGCGTTCGAGATCATCAGCTTCGAAGGCGGCTTCCACGGCCGGACGCTGGCGACGATGTCGGCGTCGGGCAAGAAGGCGTTCGAGCCGCTGTTCGAGCCGAAGGTCGCAGGCTTCAAGAAGGCAAAGCTCAACGACATCGCCTCGGTCGAGAAGCTGATCAACGACAACACCGTCGCCGTGATGCTCGAGCCGATCCAGGGTGAATCCGGCGTGTGGCCCGCGACCGACCAGTTCCTGCAGCAATTGCGCGCGCTCACCGAGGCACACGGCCTGCTGCTGATCTTCGACGAGATCCAGACGGGCATGGGTCGGACCGGCAAGCTCTTCCACTATGAGCACACCGGGATCACGCCCGACATCATGACGCTCGGCAAGGGCATCGGCGGCGGCGTGCCGCTCGCCGCGCTGCTGGCGACCGAGCGCGCCTCCTGCTTCGAGCACGGCGACCAGGGCGGCACGTTCAACGGCAACCCGATCATGTGTGCCGCTGGCCTCGCGGTGCTCGAGGAGGTCGGCAAGCCGGACTTCCTTAAGGCGGTCACCGAGACTGGCCTCCTGCTCGAAAGCGAGTTGCAGAAGGTCTCGGCCCGGCACGGCCTCGGCGGCGTAAGAGGACGCGGGCTGTTGCTCGCGCTCGACCTCAAGCTGCCGATCGCGCCCGGGATCGTTGCGCAGGCGTTCGAGGCCGGCGTGCTCCTGAACGCGCCGCAGGTCGACACGCTGCGCTTCATGCCGGCACTCAACGTCACGAAGGCAGAGATCGCCGAGATGGTCGATCGCCTCGACGCGATCCTGACCAAGGCCGGCGCGGCGCGGCGGGTGGCGTAACTGCGAAGTCGTTCCGGGGCGGCTCGAAGAGCCGAACCCGGAATCTCGAGATTCCGGGTTCGATGCTTCGCATCGCCCCGGAATGACGGCGGGTTAGGGCTTCAGGATCGACGCGCCCGTGGTCTTGCGGCTTTCGAGATCGATATGCGCCTTGGCGGCGTCCTTGAGCGCGTAGGCGTGGTTGATCGGAACGTGCAGCTTGCCGTTGATGACGGCGGCGAACAGCGTGTCGGCACCCTCCAGCAGCTCCTTGCGCGTGCCGACATAGTCGTTGAGCTTCGGCCGGGTCGCGAACAGCGAGCCGTGATTGTTCAGCTCGGCGATCGAGAATGGCGGCACCGGACCCGAGGCATTGCCGAAGGAGACGAACATGCCGCGCGGCTTCAGGCAGGACAGCGAGCCCGGAAAGGTGGCCTTGCCGACGCCGTCATAGACGACGTCGCAGCCCTCGTTGCGGCTGATCTGCTTCACGCGGGCGACGAAATCCTCCTCGTTGTAGAGGATGACGTGATCGCAGCCATTGGCCTCCGCAAGCTCGGCCTTCTCGCGCGAGCCGACCGTGCCGATGACATGCGCGCCGAGCGCCCTCGCCCATTGGCAGGCTAGCAGGCCGATGCCGCCGGCGGCCGCATGAATCAGCACGCGGTGATGCGGCTCGACCTTGAACGTCTTGTGCAGCAGATACCAGACCGTCAGCCCCTTCAGCATCAGCACGGCGCCCTGCTCGTAGGTGATGTGGTCGGGCAGCTTGACCAGCTTCTCCCAGGGGATGTTGCGCTCGCCGGTATAGGCGCCGAGATTGTGATAATAGGCGACGCGATCGCCGGGATGAAAATTCGTGACGCCCGGCCCGACCGCGACGACCTCGCCCGAGGCCTCGTTGCCCGCGATGAAGGGCAGCCCCGGCGCCTTGTAGAGGCCGGTGCGGTAATAGACGTCGATGAAGTTGAGGCCGACCGCATGCTGGCGGATGCGCACCTCGCCCGGCCCAGGCGCCGGCACGTCGACGCTCTCATAGACCAGGGCCTCGGGGCCTCCGACCTTGTGCACGCGGATGGCTTTGGTCATCATTTGACCTCCTCTTCTCGCGACTGAGCGAAAGCCATCGCGCCAGCCTTGTCAACTCGGGGCCGGCCGCAACGATCAAGCAGACGACTTGCCGGCCTTCCTGCGGTTGCGCTTGGCCAGCACGTTGAAGAATTCCACCGCCGCCGAAAACGCAATCGCGAAATAGATGTAGCCGCGTGGAATATGAAACGCCAATCCGTCCGCGACCAACGCGACGCCGATCAGCACCAGGAAGGCCAGCGCCAGCATCTTCGTCGTCGGATGCTCCGCGACAAATCGCGACACCGGGCCTGACGAAATATACATGATCAGGCATGCGATCACGACGGCCGCGACCATGATCTCGATGTCCTGCGCCATGCCGATCGCGGTGATGATCGAATCCAGCGAGAACACGATATCGATGACGATGATCTGGACGATCACCCAGAAGAAGGCGCTCCCGCCGGACTTGTCGTCGCCCTCGCCATCATCGGCCTCGACCTCGGCGTGAATCTCGTGCGTCGCCTTGGCGATCAGGAACAGGCCGCCGCCGATCAGGATGAGGTCGCGCCAGGAGAAGTCGTAACTTGCAAACGAGAACACCGGCTCAGTCAGGCCGATCAGCCAGACCAGCACGCTGAGCAGGAGGATGCGGAACACCAGCGCCAGCGCGAGCCCGATCTGGCGGGCGCGGTACGCCTGCTGCTCCGGGATGCGCGAGACGATCACCGAGATGAAGATGACGTTGTCGATGCCGAGCACGATCTCGAGCGCCGTCAAGGTAAGCAGCGCGGCCCAGGCTTCCGGGCTGGTCAACAGGTGCATCACGCCAAGGATCTCGCCAGGGATCTCGCCAGGCGGATCAAGGCGTCGCTGAAGCTGATCCAGAGCGCGATGGCGCAGAGCACGACGATCACGCCGGTGCCGACGCGGAAATCCATCGCCAGCGTGTAGATGCCCAGCACCGCCCAGATCGCGATCAGCGACATCGTCAGCCAGCGCAGCCGCACGACGCGGACCGGATGCAGCACGTGGAACGGCACGAAGGTCAGCACGACGAGTGCGGCCACCAGCATCGTCGACCAGAGCGGCGGCCAGTGCAGCAGGAACAGGTAGAACGCCGCCGCGTTCCACAGCGCCGGGAAGCCGCGGAAATGGTTGTCGTCGGCCTTCATGCGCAGATCGGCGAAATATAGTGCGCTGGTGACGATGATGGCGACGCCGAGCAAGGGAGCTGCGACCGGCAGCAACAGCCCGCTCGCCACGATCGCATAGGCCGGCACGAAGACATAGGTGACGAAGTCGACCACGAGATCGAGCACGTCACCCGACCAGTTCGGCTGCACGTTCTTGACGTCGAGCCGGCGCGCGATCGGCCCGTCGATCGCATCGATGATCAGGGCGACGCCCAGCCACTGAAACATCGCGGCCCAGTGCTCGCGCACGGCCTCCAGCATCGCCAATAGCGCGATCGCCGCGCCGAACGCGGTGAAGATGTGCACCGAGAGCGCCGCGGCGCGGATCGCCGGTCTCGGTTTCAGGGAATCCTGCTGGCTATCCATGGCTTCTGCTATCAGAATGCGACCGGTTTGCACATCCGCCATTGCGGCGCTCCGTCGCACAATTCGTCATAAAATCAGGCAAAAATCAGCGGGCTTGAATTCGCCGCCGGCCGTGTCCAATGTCGTTCCATGACAGACGCATCGACACTCCATGACACGGCCGTGATCGGCGGCGGACCGGCGGGACTTGCGGCGGCCATCGCACTGGCGCAGGCGGGTGCCCGGACCGCGCTGGTGGCACGGCGCGTGCCCTACGCCGACAATCGCACCACTGCGCTGCTGGGTGCCTCCATCGATCTCCTGGAAGGCCTCGACGTCTGGCCGCGCTGCAAGGACAAGGCGGCCGCGCTGGAGGTCATGCGCCTCGTCGACGACACCGGCCGGCTGTTCCGCGCGCCGGAGGTGCGATTCTCCTGTCACGAAATCGGCCTCGACGCGTTCGGCTACAACATCGACAATCGTTCGTTGATGCTGGCGCTGGAAGAGCGCGCGGCCGAGCTGCCCAACCTCGTCCGCTTCGACGACGAGGCCCAGAGCGTCGTCATCGAAGCCGACGACGTCGCGGTGCGCACGGCCTCCGGACAATTTCTTTCGGCCCGCCTGGTCGTCGGTGCCGACGGCCGGCACTCGCTGTGCCGCGAGGCCGCCGGCATCGAGGTCACGCGGCGCGAGCTGAACCAGACCGCGCTGACCTTCAACGTCGGCCACGCACGGCCGCATCGCAATGTCTCGACCGAGTTCCACACGCCGCACGGGCCTTGCGTGTTCGTCCCCCTGCCCGGCGACCGCTCCAGCATCGTCTGGGTCTCGGCGGCAGCGGAGGCCGAGCGCCTTCGCAGCTTGAGCGATGAGGAGCTGTCCGGCGCGATCGAGAAGCAGTCGCATTCGATCCTCGGCCGCATGACGGTGGAGCCCGGGCGCAACCTGTTCCCGCTCGCGATCGAACGTCCAAAATCCTTCGGCCGCGACCGCATCGCGCTGGTCGGCGAAGCCGCCCATGTGGTTCCGCCGATCGGTGCCCAGGGCCTCAATCTCGGCCTGCGCGATGCCGCCGACATTGCCCGGCTCGCGAACGACGCCATCGCCTCGGGGCAGGATCCCGGCGCGGACGAGATCCTCAGGCGCTACGACCGCGCGCGGCGGCCGGACATTTTGAGCCGCACCTTTGCGATCGACATCGCCAACCGCTCCTTGCTCAACGATTTCCTGCCGCTCCAGCCGGTCCGCGCCGTCGGCATGCACCTGCTCGGCGCCATCGGCCCGCTCCGCCGTTTTGCCATGCGCGAAGGCCTGACGCCGACGTGGCGGCGATAAGCCTCCTCACGGAAACGCCAGCCGCCCGCTTTGGATCGCCCACATCACGCTGGTCAGCGTGACGACCGACGCGAAGGTGCCGAGCAGCACTGCCACGGAGGCTGATTCGATCCAGGCATCGTTCTGCCGGGCGATCACGAACACGTTCAGCGCCGGCGGCAGCGAGGCCATCAGCACGGCGGTGGCCGCCCAGGGTTGAGCGAACGGACCGAACGCCAGCATCAGGCCGAACGCCGCGAGCGGATGAATCAGGAGCTTGACCGCGATCACGCCCGGCACTTCCCACGGCACCCGATCGAACGGGCGCAGCGCCACGGTCACGCCGAGCACGAACAGCGCGGTCGGAGCGGCTGCGTTCTGGAGGAAGGTGATGGTGCGGTCGAGCGCGACCGGCAGCTCGATATGGAGGGCGGCGACCGCGGCGCCGAAGCAGGCCGACATGATCAGCGGGTTGAGCACGATCTGCTTCAGCACGACGCCGAAGGCGTGCACGAGCGAGGGATGGTCACGGTCGGAGAGCTCGATCAAGAGCGGCACGATCGTGAACAGGAAGATGCTGTCGCAGCAGAAGATCAGCGCCGTCGGCGCCGACGCCTTCGGCCCCAGCACCGCCAGCGCAAGGCCCGGCCCCATATAGCCGATATTGCCGTAGCCACCGGAGAGACCTGCGAGCGTCGCCTCGCGCAGCGTCAGCCGGCCCAAGACCTTACCGACGACCAGCGCCAGCGTGAACGCGGCAACCGTCGACAGCGTGGTCGCGACCAGGAATGGCGGGTTATTCAATTCCGAAAACGGCGTCTTCGACATGATCGCGAACAGCAGCGCCGGCAGCGACACGTAGAGCAGGAAGAAGTTCATCCAGGCGAGGCCCGATTCCGGGAGGGATTTGACCTTGCCGCAGGCGAAGCCGACGAAGATCAAACCAAAATAGGGCAGCGCCAGATTGAGGATATCGACCATTGATGAAGTGTTTTCTGAAGGCTTGGGGGCTATCCGCCCCGGAAACGAAGGTTAATTCCAGACGAGGGCACTAGCATCGGCCACGATCCTGGTCTATCGACGGGGAATGATTAAAGCGCGGACCGCGAAATTCCAGATCGGACAGGTCGTTCGCCACCGGATCTTCTCGTTCCGGGGGGTGATCTTCGACATCGATCCGGAATTCAACAACACCGAGGAGTGGTGGCTGTCGATCCCGGAGGAGGTGCGGCCCAACAAGGACCAGCCGTTCTATCACCTGCTCGCGGAGAATGCGGAGTCGGAATACGTCGCCTATGTCTCGGAGCAGAACCTGTTGCCGGATGATTCCGGCGAGCCGGTCCGGCATTCCCAGGTCGCCGAGATCTTCATCAAGGACAAGGCCGGCGGCTATCGTCCGCGCAATCCATCGCTGAACTGATCGTCGCCGACAGGCGTCCAGCAAACCAGCAAAAAAGGCGCTCGAAACGAGCGCCTTTTTCATACTCGGAATCTGGCCCGATTACTTCTGCGCAGTCGGCGGTGCGCCGGGCGCGCCACCCTGCTGCTCGAGCTTCTTGCGCTGCTCGTCGGCCTTCTTCTGAAGCTCTTCCTGAAGCTTCTTCTGGGTTTCCTCGAACACCTTCGGATCGGTCGGCGGACCGTCATAGGCCTTCTGGAATTCGCCGGCGAGCGGCAGCGGCAGGGTCAGCGGCGCGCCGTTGGCATTGATCGCCTGGACAACGAGATTCTGACCCTTCTTCATGTTGTTGATGAGCTCGGGCGAGGCCTCGTAATCCGACATGCAGCCGTTCTGGAAGCAGATCACATACGGGCTCTGCAGCGGTGGGTTGTTGTCCACGATGATGCGGGTGCCGTGCACGAGCTGCATGCCGAGCGGCAGCGTCACGCGCAGGATCTTCTTGGGCTCGCCTTCCGGCTCGATGATGACGGCCGCGATGACCGGCTGTCCCGACTCGATGCGGCCGTCCTTGCCGGTGAAGCAGACTTGCTTGGCGTTGGCGTCCTGGCCCTTGAGACAGAACTTGGTCCAGGGGGCGTAGATCAGCTGGATCTGCTGGTCAGCGGGCTGGGCCGCGCCCTGCTGCCCGGGAGCGCCCTGGGCGGGAGCCTGCTGGGCCTGCGGAGACGCTGCCGGAGCCGGAGCCTTGGGGGCAGCCTTGGGAGCCGCTTTCGGGGCCGGAGCCGCCTTGGGTGCGCCCGGGGCTGGCGCAGGGGTCTGGGCCTCGGCGGCAAACGGAATGGCCAACGCCGTCGCCGTCAACAGGGCGAGAAGTCGCCCGCGCGGCCGGACGGACGCGGCCAAGTAACGGAAATTCATTGCGGAAAACCCTTTCTGAACGGGAAGTGCCCGAACCGCTCCGAAGCGCCGAACCTGGCCGCCTTGGGCGCGGCTCTCTCCCCGTCAATTGAGGCGGATAGGTGACGGGCTCGACGCTCTTGCGCGATTGCCCGCCTTTTAACGTGGCCGACGAAAAGATCAATGCCGACAACCGCCTTTGGCCGGCTTGGCGCCAACGCCCCACCAAATTCCCTGTGATAGGATTCAGTCCCGCCGGTCGTCGAATCACCGTGTGCCGATGTTCATGTTCCAGCGCCTTCTCGAAGGCTTCGGCGTCCGCTTCTGCGTCCTCGCCCTCGCTGCGGTCACCGGAGTGTCGGCAGGCGGCGCCCGGGCCGAGGAGGCTCATGCCATCGCCATGCACGGCAAGCCGGCGATGCCGGCCGACTTCACCCACATGCCCTACGCCAACCCCGACGCCCCCAAGGGCGGCCGCTTGACCTGGGGGATTCTCGGAACCTTCGACAGCCTCAATCCCTTCATCGTGAGAGGATTGGCCGTGCAGCAGATGCGGAGCTACGTGGTCGAGAGCCTGCTCGCACGCGGCAATGACGAGCCGTTCACGCTCTATGGCCTGCTCGCCAGGACGGTCGAAACCGACGACGAGCGGAGCTTCGTCACCTTCCGCCTCGATCCGCGCGCCCGCTTCTCCGACGGCAAGCCTGTGCTGGCCGAGGACGTGCTGTTCTCCTGGCAGCTGCTGCGCGACCACGGCCGCCCCAACCACCGGCAGTACTACGCCAAAGTTGCCAAGGCCACGGCGCCCGATCCCCTCACCGTCCGCTTCGATCTCACAGGCGCCAACGACCGCGAGCTGCCGTTGATTCTCGGCCTGATGCCGGTCCTGCCGAAGCACGCAGTCGACGTCGCGGCCTTCGAGGAGACCACGCTGGCGGCGCCGGTTGGCTCGGGCCCTTATCGGGTGACGGCCGTGAAGCCCGGAGCCAGCGTGACGCTGACCCGCAATCCCGACTATTGGGGCCGCGACCTCGCCATCAATCGCGGGCTCTACAATTTCGACGAGATCCGGCTCGACTATTTTCGCGAGGCCAACGGCCAGTTCGAAGCCTTCAAGCGCGGGCTCTACGATTTCCGCATCGAGCACGAGCCGCTGCGCTGGCACGACGGCTACGATTTTCCGGCTGCACGGAGCGGCGAAGTGATCCGCGACACCGCCAAGCCCGGCGTGCCGCAGCCTTCCGAATTCCTGGTGTTCAACACCCGCCGCCCGATCTTCGCCGACATCCGGGTGCGCCAGGCCCTGACGCTGCTGTTCGATTTCGAGCTGGTCAACCGCAATTACTTCTTCGGGCTCTATTCGCGCGCTGCCGGCTATTTCGCCGGCTCGGACCTGTCGGCCTACGGCCGCCCGGCGGATGCACGCGAACGCGAACTGCTCAAGCCGTTCGCCGCACGGATTCCGCCCGATATCATGGATGGCAGTTATCGCCTGCCGGTCACCGACGGATCGGGCCGCGACCGCACGACGCTGCGCGCCGCGCTGAAGCTGTTGTCGGAGGCCGGCTACGATCTCGACGGCACCGTGCTGCGCAATCGTGCGACCAAGGCGCCCTTCACCTTCGAGATCATGGTGACGACCCGCGACCAGGAGCGCATCGCGCTCGCCTTCCAGCGCGACCTCAAGCGCGCCGGCATCGAGCCGACCGTTCGCTCGGTCGATCCCGTGCAGTTCGACCAGCGCCGGCTCGCTTACGAGTTCGACATGATCCAGAACCGCTGGGACCAGTCGCTCTCGCCCGGCAACGAGCAATATTTCTATTGGGGCAGTGCTGCCGCGGACAATCCCGGCACGCGCAATTACATGGGCGCCAGGGATCCCGCGGTGGACGCCATGATCGCCGCCCTGCTGGAGGCCCGTGAACATACGGATTTCGTCCCGGCGGTGCGGGCGCTCGACCGCGCTCTGATCGCGGGCTTCTACACAATCCCGCTGTTTAACGTATCGGAGCAATGGATCGCGCGCTGGAATCGGATAGAACGGCCCAAGGCCACCTCGCTCTCGGGCTATTTGCCGGAGACCTGGTGGGCGAAGGGGCAGCCGCAAGCTCATCAGGCAAAGTGACGCCGTGAACCAGCCAGCAATATCGCCGACGCTCGACACGCTGTTTCAGCGCACGCTGATGCGGCAGCCGCACGCGCTCGGTCTGTGCGATCCCCTCAACAAGGCGCGCGTGACCGGGCACCAGCCGCGGCGGATGACCTATGCCGAGGCTGACACGGCCATCGAGGCGCTGTCGGCGCATTTCGTCGAATCGGGCCTGCCGGCCAATTCCGTCATCGCGATCCAGCTGCCGAATACGGTCGAGTTCGTGCTCACCGTGCTGGCGGCGCATCGCGCCGGCCTCGTCGTCGCGGTGCTGCCGCTGCTCTGGCGGCATGCGGAACTGACCGCCGCGCTCAACCGCACCGCGGCGCGCGCCATCGTCACCATGAGCACGGTCGACGGCGTCAGCTATGCCGACCTGGCGATGCATGCGGCCGCCGAAGCCTTCTCCATCCGTCACGTCTGCGGCTTCGGAGGCGACCTGCCCGAAGGCATGGCGTCGCTCGACGACGTCCTCGCCCGCCCGCCCGGCCTGACGCGCGCCGTGATCCAGGACGGCCGCAAGGCGGCGATGATCTCCTTCGACGTCACCGCCGAAGGCTTCCGTCCGGTGCCGCGGCCGCATTTCAGCCTGATCGCCGGGGGGCTCGCCATGTCGCTGGAAGCCGACATCAGGCAGGGTGCGACCGTGATGGCGGCGTTCGCCCCGATGTCGTTCGCGGGCCTCGCCTCCTCGCTCGCGGTATGGCTGCTCTCGGGCGGCACGCTGGCGCTGCATCACCCGTTCGAGAACGAGGTGCTGGAGCAGCAGATCAACGCGCACGAATGCGAGGTGCTGATCGCGCCGGCGCAGCTCGCGTTGCGGCTCGGTGCTGCCGACCTCGCGGCACGAATGCCCTCGTTGCGCAACGTCATCGGCCTGTGGCGCGCGCCCGAGCAGGTCGCGGCGAGCGATGCCTGGATCGCGCCGCATGCGCCGCTGACCGACGTCTATCTGTTCGGCGAGGCCGGACTGTTCGGCGCCCGCCGCGGCGAGGACGGCATGCCGGTGCCGGTCATGCCCGGGCCGCACGGCGCCCCGCGCGAGCAGTCGGGCTCCTCCATTGCCGGCGAAATCCTGCTGACGCCGAAGGGCACGCTTGGCCTGCGCGGCGCGATGGTGCCGATCGCGGCCTACGCCCCGCCGCAGCCGGTCGGCGAGACGCTGACCGCGCAGCCGCCGCGCGACTATGTCGACACCGGTTACGCCGCGCGGCTCGACCGACCGAGCGGCGCGATCTGCATCACTGCGCCGCCCTCCGGCATCATGGCCGTCGGCGGCTATCGCTTCCTCTCCAACGATCTCCAGGAATGGGCGCGCCGGCTCGGCCAGGGCGCCCTGCTCACGGCGCTGCCCGACCGCCTCTCGGGTCACCGGCTGGCGGGACGCGCCCAGGACAATGCCCGCGCCCGCGAAGCGCTCAGCGAGCTCGGGCTTAACCCCCTGATGGTCGAGGCCTTTCGCGACCGCTCCGGGCCGGTCTAGGCATAGTTTTGCCCGCTCCGTTGACACTGCATTAAGGCGGCCGAACTAGGCTGCGCGGCATCTGTCGCGTGATCAGAGTTTGTCGATGTCCCAGGCGGGCCCGATCCTGTTTGTGTCCGATGCCCAGCGCCCCGCCTTCGTGGCGGCGCTGGACGAGGCCCGGCTCTTTCCCGTCGTCGACACCGATTGGGCCAGCGCGGCGCGCGCGGTCGACGAGGTGCAGCCGGCCGCGGTTCTCGCTGCGATGCATGCCGGACACGAGCCGCCTGTGACGGCGCTCGCAAAGAAGATCGCCGACCAATCGCCTTACGTGCCTTTCGTGACCCTGGATGCGGCGGGCACACTGCCGCACAACGCGCTGCCCTTCTCCTCGCGCGGCGGCAATCCCGAGCGCCTGATCGCGCGGCTCCGCGCCGCGCTGCGCGTGCGCACACTGCATGCAACGGTTCTGCGCCGGCTGCCGGAAGCGAAGCTCGCGCTGCCGGAGGGCGATCCCGCCCGCGATGCCACCGTGCTCCTGATCGGTCGCGGCGCAGCCTATCCCGCGCTCTCCGTCGCGCTGGGTGAGCGCTTCGGCGTGGTCGGCGCGCTCTCGATCGAGGCCGCCGCCAAACACCTCAACACCCGCGATCTCGACGGCGTCGTGCTGGCCGAAGGTTTTACCCCGCGCGTGACCGATGCCTTCCTCACGGTGCTCGCGGAGGACACCCGCTTCCGCAGCCTGCCGGTGGTCCTCACCGCGCATCAGCTGACGCAGACTTATGATCTGCCCAATCTCGAACTGATTGCCGGCGAGCCTGCGAAGGTCGCCGCCAATGCGCTGCCCTTGATCCGCCAGCACGCGATGGAATCGCAGCTGAGCCGCACGCTGCGCTCGATCGATGCGGGCGGCTGGCTCGATCCGCGCAGCGGCCTGCTCACGGTCGAGGCCTTTGCCCGCGATTTTGCCAAGGCGGTGGAGCAAGCGCTCGCTCGCGGCGGCGGCCTTTCGGTCGCCCGCTTCGCTTTCGATCCCGGCAATTCCCGGGCCCAGCTCGATGCCGCGCGGATCCTCAGCCGCCTGATGCGGCAGATGGATTTCGGCGCGGCGCAGAAAAACGGTTCAGTGATCGTCGTGTTTGCGGAGACCGACTTCCGCACGGCGCACATGATCGCCCGCCGCCTGTCGGCGGTGATGCGGCACACGTCCAATGGCAAGCACGAGATGCGCAGCGATCCCGTGGTCAGCGTGGATTCGCTGTCCCCGTCGGATACGGCGCGGTCGCTGCTGGCGCGGCTGTCCGCCGACGCGTCGCGGGCGGCATCCTAGCCGTTTGAAGTGTCTCTTGAGCTGGTGAGCTAACTGGTTCGTTGACGCCTGCCGCTACGTCGGCGGCATCGCGAGCCTGATCTCGCCGTTCTCGACCTTTCCCAGCGCGAGAGCGTCGCGGGCCATCTTCTCGACGGCCGGCCAGTTCGCGAGAAGATATCGCTGCGCCTGCACCTTGGTCGGCAAGTTCGTCTGCAGGATGCAGTTCTGCCGCATATTCCCATTCGCGATCTGGAAGGCCACGGCTTGCGCGCCCTCGCTCAGCTCTTGTTCGGTGGGATCGGGAAACTTGCGCATACAGCTCTGCTCCGGTCAGCGAACGGCCGGGAGGACTTTGAACGCCTGATTGGAAATAGACGGGTCTTCGGCGATCGTCGTCGCCTTCGCCGGGTTTCGGTTAGGGACGGGTCGCGTGTTGCGGACCGCTTCGGTCAGCATCTCCCGGAGTTCGGCCTTGGACCTGGGTGCTTGTCGCGGACTGGATTTCTGCCAATGTGTCATACCCCTATATGGGTATCGCCTGCGCTAAACGCCACCCTCCGCTTTCGCCTGGGTCGACAGAGCGGGAGCCGCCAGGAGCAAACCGACGGAATCGTTCAAGAGCTCGTAGGCACGGTCGACAATGTCGTCCAGCGATATGGTCTTGACGAACATGCGCTGCGCTTCAGCCAGCAGCTGGTCGCGCGTCGGCATGCTGGACAGACGCTCGCCGGCACGCTGCTGCAACAGAGCGAGAGCATCACGGACCGACAATTCGGTCTCATGGATCGACGTGCGGATCGCGAGCGCGATGCGCTCGGAATCGAAACGGGCGGCGAGCTGTTCCGCCGCCTGCCTGACCACGCGTGATCCCAGCCGTTGCTGATTACGCAGAACCTGAGCGGGAGGCATCTTCAGGTCCCGGACGATTCCGAACCAGGACAGAATCACCAGGACATAATAGGTCAGATCGATCTCATACCAGTAGAATCCCTGTCGGGCGCTGGCCTGGTAGGCGTGATGGTTGTTGTGCCACCCCTCACCCATCGTCAGCAGGGCCAGCAGCCAGTTGTTGCGGGAGTCGTCGCCGGTCACATACCGCTTGCGTCCGTGAACATGCGCCAGCGAGTTGATGCAGAACGTGGCGTGATACAGCAGCACGGTGCTCCAGAGGAAGCCGACCACGAGTCCGGACCAGCCGGCAAGGATAAAGCACAGACCCGCCAGCACAACTGCCGGCAGTAGCTCCAGCCTGTGCAGCCACATCAGTTCGGGATACGACGCAAGATCGGCCACTTTGACGAGGTCGGTCCCGTCGTGCTGACGGTAGAAGATCCAGCCGACATGGCTGTAGAGGAAGCCCTTGTGCCGCGGCGAATGCACATCCTGCGCGGTGTCCGAGTGAAGGTGATGATGGCGGTGCTTGGCGGCCCACCACAGCACGCTCTTCTGGGCGCTGCTCTGGGCAAGGAAGGCAAGGATGAATTGGAACACCCGGCTTGTCGCGTAGGCCCGGTGCGAGAAGTACCGGTGATACCCGGCCGTGATAGCAAACATGCGCAGCCAATACAGCGCGACGCAAAGCCCGGCGGCCTGCCACGAAACACCCGACCAGATCGCCGCGACACATCCGACGTGGATCAACAAGAACGGCAGAACCTGCGGATACATGACGTCGTCATGTTCCTCATCTGACTCGATATTCGCAGACACGCTCGAACCTCAGCTGTTGCGGCGGGCGGACCACCGCGCATGCAGTGCAAAAAACCCGCGGCCGGTAAACCAGTCGCGGGTCGCAAGAACCTGAAGCTCTGCCAATACATCCATGGTCAAAGCGACAGGCGCCGGCTGCGGCAGCTTATGCGGCGCGCAGATTGTCCGCAGCAGACTTGCCGGTCCGGCGGTCTGCAACGACGTCGAAGGAAACCTTCTGACCCTCGTTGAGGGAACTCATGCCGGCACGTTCAACCGCGCTGATATGAACGAAAACATCCTGGCCTCCCTGGTCCGGCTGAATGAAGCCGAAACCCTTTTGGCTGTTGAACCACTTCACAGTTCCCGTCGTCATGGGGAGCGTCCTTTGAGATAGATAAGTCTTTAGAGCCGCACAGGAGTGCGGTCAGCGAATTCGAGATCTGGAGGGAGGGTCATCAGTCAGGCGCGCAAATCGCGGCGAGGCCAAGTCGTTCGGCCGAAACTCGAAGGTTTTAACATGGCTATTTATTGGTCATTCCGCAAGTGACGATATGTCGCCCCCTTCGGGCCCAAGTGCGGTGCGCTGCTCGCGCTGGCCCGCACTTGGCTAAGTAACCGCTTACGCCGCCTTCTTGCTCTCGGCGAGCTGCGCCAGTTGCCGCATGATCTCCGTCGTGCCGGCGAGGCGCTCTTCCGGGGTCTCCCAGTCCTGCAGGAACACAACCTTCATGTCGGGCCGCACCTTGGCGGCCTGGCCGTGGCTGCGGATGAAGGTCACGAGGCGGTCGGGATAGGCGAAGGAATTGTCGCGGAAGGCGATCACGGCTCCCTTCGGACCGGCATCGATCTTCTCGACATTGGCCCTGCGGCAAAACGCCTTGATGGCGGCGACCTTGAAGAGATAACGCACCTCGTCCGGCAGCACGCCGAAGCGGTCGCGCATCTCGGCGCCAAAGTTCTCGATTTCCTCCTCGGTGTCGAGATCGGCAAGGCGCCGGTACAGCGACAGCCGCACCGAGAGGTCGCTGACATAGTCGTCCGGAATCAACACGGGCATGCCGATCGTGATCTGTGGCGACCAGCGGTCGGCGGCGGGCTCGGAGACGCCGGCCTTGAGGTTGACGATCGCCTCCTCCAGCATCGATTGATAGAGCTCGAAGCCGACCTCCTTGATGTGGCCGGACTGCTCCTCGCCGAGCAGATTGCCGGCGCCGCGGATGTCGAGGTCGTGGGAAGCGAGCTGGAAACCTGCGCCCAGCGTCTCCAGCGATTGCAGCACGGTGAGCCGGCGCTCGGCCTGCGCCGTGATCTTCTGCTGCGCCGGCAGCGTGAACAGCGCATAGGCCCGCAGCTTGGAGCGGCCGACACGGCCGCGGAGCTGATAGAGCTGGGCCAGGCCGAACATGTCGGCGCGATGCACGATCAGCGTGTTGGCGTTGGGGATGTCGAGGCCGGACTCGACGATCGTGGTCGACAGCAGGATGTCGAACTTGCCGTCGTAGAACGCGGTCATGATGTCCTCGATCACGGCGGGCGGCATCTGGCCGTGCGCGACCGCGACCTTCATCTCCGGCACGTTCTTGTCGAGGAAGTCCTTGACCTCGGCGAGGTCGTCGATGCGCGGCACGACATAGAAGGCCTGGCCGCCGCGATAGCGCTCGCGCAAGAGCGCCTCGCGGATCATCAGGGGATCGTGCGGGGCGACGAAGGTGCGGACCGCGAGGCGATCGACCGGCGGCGAAGCGATGATCGAGAGTTCGCGCACGCCGGTGAGCGCCAGCTGCAGCGTCCGCGGGATCGGCGTCGCCGACAGCGTCAGCACATGGACCTCGGCGCGCAGCGCCTTCAGCCGCTCCTTGTGGCTGACGCCGAAATGCTGCTCCTCGTCGACGATGAGCAGGCCAAGGTCGCGGAATTTGATCGCCTTGCCGAGCAGCGCATGGGTGCCGACCACGATGTCGACCGAGCCGTCGGTGAGGCCCTTCTTGACCTCGTTGAGCTGTTTCGTGGGGATCAGGCGCGAGGCCTGGGCAACGTTGACCGGGAAACCCTTGAACCGCTCGCTGAACGTCCGGTGGTGCTGGCGGGCGAGCAGCGTGGTCGGCACCACCACCGCGACCTGCTTGCCGTCGAGCGCGACCGCAAAGGCCGCGCGCAGCGCGACTTCCGTCTTGCCGAAGCCGACGTCGCCGCAGATCAGCCGGTCCATGGGCCGGCCCTTTTCAAGGTCCTTCAGCGTGGACTCGATGGCGCCGAGCTGGTCCTCGGTCTCGTCGTAGGGGAAGCGCGCGCAGAACTCGTCATAGAGGCCCTGCTGCACCAGCAGTTTTGGCGCCTCGTGCAGCATGCGCTCGGCGGCGATCTTGATCAGCTCGCCCGCGATCTCGCGGATGCGGTTCTTCAGCTTCGCCTTGCGGGTCTGCCAGCCCGAGCCGCCCAGTCGATCCAGCTCGACGTCGGTCTGGTCGGAGCCGTAGCGCGACAGCAGCTCGATGTTCTCGACGGGGAGAAACAGCTTGGTCTCGGCGGCGTAATGCAGCTCGAGGCAGTCATGCGGCGCGCCGGCGACGTCGAGCGTCTGCAGGCCGATGAAGCGGCCGATGCCGTGATCGACATGCACGACGATGTCGCCGGCATTGAGGCTCGTCACCTCCGAGATGAAATTGTCGAGCTTGCGGCTGGCCTTGCGCGGCCGCACCAGGCGGTCGCCGAGGATATCCTGCTCGCTGATGAGCGCGATCTCGTCGGTCTCGAAGCCGCTTTCGAGGCCGAGCACGGCGAGCATGGTCTCGTTGCGCGGCGTCGCCTGCACCGTGCGCCAGCTGTTCACGCTGGTGGTGTGGGTCAGCTTGTGATCGCGCAGCATCGAAGTCATGCGGTCGCGCGAACCTTCGGACCACAGCGCGATCACGACCTTCTTGCGCTGGGCCTGCAAGGCCATCACGTGCGCGACGACGGATTCGAACACGTTGACGGCGGTGTCGTTGCGTTCCGGGGCGAAGTCGCGGCCCTTGCGCGCGCCGGCATCAATGACGCTCGTGCCGTCGGTCGGCACGGAGAACGGCGTCAGCCGCGCCAATGGGATATCGCCGAGGCGCTTGCCCCATTCCTCGTCGGTCAGATAGAGCCGATCGGGCGGCAGCGGCTTGTAGATGGCGCCGCTGCCGGGATGCTCCATCGCCTCGCGACGGGCCTCGTAATAGTCGAGGATCTGCTTGAAGCGTTCGCGCACGGCGTCCTCGGCCTGCGGCTCGATCGCGACGGCCGCGCCTTGCAGATAATCGAACAGCGTGTCCATCCGATCCTGGAACAGCGGCAGCCAGTGCTCCATGCCGGGATGGCGGCGGCCTTCGCTGACGGCCTCGTACAGCGCATCGTCGCGCTCGGGCGCGCCGAACTCGGCGACGTAGCCCATGCGGAAACGACGGATGGTGTCGGTGACGAGCTGAAACTCGGACACCGGCACGAGGTCGAGCGAACGCATGTCGAGCAGCGTGCGCTGGGTCTCGGCATCGAAGGACCGGATCGATTCCAGGCTGTCGCCGAAGAAATCGAACCGAACGGGCTGCTCGAGGCCGGCCGGAAACAGATCGAGGATGCCGCCGCGCACGGCGTATTCGCCTGGCTCGCGCACGGTCGAGGAGCGGTTGTAGCCGTTGTGCTCGAGCCAGGCGACGACGGTGTCCATCGGCACGACATTGCCGGGTGCGACCGACAGCGCCTGCGCCGCAACGAGCTCGCGCGCGGGCACACGCTGCACCACGGCGTTCACGGTCGTCAGCACGATCAGCGGCTTGTCGCTGCCGGTGAGAGGAGCCAGCCGGGCCAGCGTGGTCAGGCGCTGCGCCAGGATGCCGCCATGCGGCGAGACGCGGTCATAGGGCTGGCAGTCCCAAGCCGGAAAGGTCAGCACCGGCAGATCCGGCGCGAAGAAGCGCAGCGCCCGCTCGAGCTGCTGCATGCGCCCGCCGTCGCGGCAGACCACGGCGAGGCTTACGGCCGGCTTCTTCGGCCGCGCCGCGATCGCACGGGCGAGATCGGAGACGACGAGGCCTTCCGCGCCCTCCGCGACATTGGCAAGCGTCAGCGCGCGGCCGGGCGTGAGCAGCTCGGCCGGCGACTTCATCCCCTGCTTCATAGATTGCCGTCCGTGATCGGAAACGCCTTGATGCGGGCGAACAGCGCGCCGGTGACATCGGCCGGCAGCACCTTGTCGCCGGTGATGGCGGCATAGAGATCGGGATCGTTGACCTCGAGCAGGCGCTCGAGCTCGCCGAGTTCGACGTCGGACAGATTGCCGATCTCGGCATCCGCGAAGCGGCCGAGGATCAGGTCCATCTCGCGCGTGCCGCGGTGCCAGCAGCGGAACAGAATCCGCTTGCGGCGGTCGTCCAGCCCGTCGCTCGATCGTGTCGTTCCCGTCATGTCTCAAATCCAGTCAAACGCAGAAAGCCCGGACGTGCCGGGCCGGGTGATATAGCCATTCGAGGCGGCCGTGTCAGCCTTTTGTTGCGACAGGTCGCTCATCCCGTCCGTCATGGCCGGGCTCGTCCCGGCCATCCACGTGGGGCTGCAAAAAAGACGTGGATGCCCGGCATAAAGCCGGGCATGACGGCCAGGAACAATCTTAGATTCCACTGATGCGCCCCAGCCTGCTCAATCCGCTGTTTGCTCCCGTGACCAGCCTGCCCGGCGTCGGTCCGAAGCAGGACAAGCTGTTGCAGTACCTGCTCAGCCGGAGCGAGACGCCGCGGCTGGTCGACCTGCTGCTGCATCTGCCGAGCCAGGTCATCGACCGCCGGGCCCGGCCGAAGATCCGCGACGCAGCCGTTGGAACCATGGTGACGCTGGAAGTCACCGTCGATCGCCACCGCCCGCCCCCGCCACGCAATGCGCGCGCGCCGTATCTCGTCTACGCCAGCGACGACACCGGCGATGTCGTGCTCACGTTCTTCCGCGCCAAGCCCGGCTATGTCGAAAAACTGCTGCCGGTCGGCGAGAAGCGTTACGTCTCCGGCACGCTCCAGATGTATGACGGCATCCCGCAGATCGTGCATCCGGACCGCGTGCTCGACGAGGAGGCGATCTCGAAACTGTCGGGCATCGATCCGGTCTATCCTCTGACCGAAGGCCTCGCGCTCGGCTCGCTCCGCCGCGCGATCGCGCAGGCATTGCAGAAGCTTCCTGCCTTGCCGGAGTGGATCAGCCCTGAGGTGCTGCGACGCTGCCACTTCCCGCCGATCGCGGACGCGCTCAATCGCGTGCACCAGCCGGTCGAGCTGACCGACATATTGCCGGACCAGCCGTTCTGGTCGCGCCTCGCCTTCGACGAGCTGCTGGCCGGCCAGCTCGCGCTCGCGCTGATCCGTGCGCAGCTGCGCCGCCCCGCCGGCGTGCGCAATGCCGGTGACGGACACCTGCGCAACAAGATCATCGACGCCCTTCCTTACGCGCTCACGCCGTCCCAGCGCAGCGCCGCGGCGGCCATTGCCGACGACCTGAAGCAGCCGGTGCGCATGCTGCGGCTGCTCCAGGGCGACGTCGGCTCCGGCAAGACCGTGGTGGCGCTGCTCGCGGCCGCCGCCGTCGCCGAGGTCGGCAAGCAGGCCGCGCTGATGGCGCCGACGGAAATTCTGGCGCGTCAGCACATCAGGACCATCGCCCCGCTCGCCGAGCGCGCCGGCATGCGCGTCGCCATCCTCACCGGCCGGGAAAAGGGCAAGGAGCGACGCGAGATCATCGCCCGGCTCGCCGAGGGAGCGATCGACCTGCTCGTCGGCACCCATGCACTGATCCAGGACGACGTGATCTTCCATGATCTCGCGCTCGCCGTCGTCGACGAGCAGCACCGCTTTGGCGTGCGCGAACGGCTTGCGCTGACGTCCAAGGGCGAAGCCGTCGACGTGCTGGTGCTGAGCGCGACGCCGATCCCGCGCACGCTGGTGCTGACCTATTTCGGCGACATGGACATCTCCGAGCTGCGCGAAAAGCCCGCCGGCCGCCAGCCGATCGACACCCGCGCCGTCGCCATGAGCCGGCTCGGTGAGGTGATGGACGGTGTCGGCCGCGCGCTCGAAACCGGCAAGCTGGTCTACTGGATCTGCCCGCTGGTCGAGGAATCCGAAGCCGAGGGCACCGAGCACCTGACCAATGCGACCAAACGTTTCGAGAGCCTGCAGAAACGTTTCGGCGAGCGTGTCGGCCTCGTTCACGGCCAGATGAAGGGCACCGAGAAGGATCGCGTCATGGGCCAGTTCGCCGCCCACGAGATCGAACTCCTCGTCGCGACCACCGTGGTCGAGGTCGGCGTCGACGTGCCGGCCGCAACCATCATGGTGATCGAGAACGCCGAGCGCTTTGGCCTTGCCCAGCTGCACCAGCTGCGCGGCCGCATCGGCCGCGGCTCGGAAGCGTCGACCTGCATATTGCTCTATGGCGAGCCGCTCGGCGAGATGTCGAAGGCACGGCTAAAGGTCATCCGCGAGACCACCGACGGCTTCCGCATCGCCGAGGAAGATTTGAAGCTGCGCGGCGAAGGCGACGTGCTCGGCGTACGCCAGAGCGGCCTGCCCGGTTACCGCATCGCGCGCTCGGAGGTTCACGGCCAGCTCATCACCCAGGCCCGCGACGAGGCGCTGCGCATCCTGAAGGACGATCCCAAGCTGAAGGGCGAGCGCGGCGAGGCGCTGCGGTGCCTGTTGTATCTGTACGAACGGGACGAGGCGATCCCGCTGATCGGGGCGGGTTAGCCTGCCGCCCGTCGCCGTCCGACTTCGTAAGCCGCCACATGCGCGCGGGCGAGATCCAGCAGCGGCGTGTCGATGCCGAGCGCACGGGCGCGATTGGCCATATCGCCCAGGATGTGCTCTGCCTCGGTGATCGAGCCGCGCTCGATGTCGCGCAGCATCGAGGCCTTGAGCGGCGAGTCCAGGGTCGTAAACAGTTTTCGGTCGAACTCGATAAACGGCGCGCGCGGCTCAAAACCGGAGGCCGTCGCAACGGCGCAGCATTCGGCGAACAGGCGGAAAATGGATTGCTCGCCGTTGGGGACGGCCAGGATGTCTCCGATGCTCGCGCGCATCAGGCAGGTGATGCCGGCGAGCGTCGAGAGCTGGACGAACTTCTCCCACATGTCCTGCATGATGGCTTCGCTGGCACGCACGTCGATGCCGGGGACCTGGAGCAGCGTCTCCAGCCCGAGCGCACGTTCGCTCAGCGAACCCTCGATTTCGCCGAAAACGATCGTCTGGTTGGCCATGAACTGAACGACCCGGCCCTCCGCATCGAGCCCCGCACTGACATTCGCGAGTCCGCCGAGGACGCGAGCGGCGCCGAACCTGGAGGTGAGAGCGTCGATGTGTTTCAACCCGTTCAGGATCGGCAGAATCATCGTGTGGGGGCCGACGGCGGGCGCAAACTGGCTCATCGCGTCATCGAGCGAGTAGGCTTTCACGCCGACGAGCACGACGTCGAAGGCCTCCCTGAGATCGCCGGCCAGAACGATCTTCGGCTGCACCACGAAGTCGCCGTGCGGGCTCACGACCTGCAGTCCGTTCCGCCGCAATTGCTCGGCCCGCTTCTCGCGCACCAGGAAGGTCACGTCGCGGCCTGCTCGGACGAGGCAAGCGCCGTAATAGCCTCCGAGCGCCCCTGCGCCGATCACCAGCACTCTCATTCGAACTCCCATTGCATGCGTCGACCATTCAGCCATTGCCCTGCCGGAACGGCAAGCTGATTGCGAGAGGCCGACAGCTAGACTTTCTTCTTTGCGCTCTTTTCTGCGAATGCCTTCATCAGTTCCGCATCCACCGCCTCGCCCTTCGCATCCTCGGCGAGATGCTCGAACCACCGCGCAAAGCCCTCGTAGATCTGGCTGGCGGGATGATCCGGGCCTAGGAAGCCGGAAATCTCCCGCATCTCCGCGACCCAGCGATAGGCCTTCGGGATCATGTCGGGCAACGCCACTTCGAGCCGCGCCAGGATCGCCGGCTGGCTGAGCGCGAGTTCGTCGCGCAGCGCATCGGCCGCGCCGGCCTTCGTTGCCGCGATCACCATGGCCGAGCCGATGCCGGCGAGGCCCTTGACGATACCGGCGTAGGACATCTTGAGCGCAGAGGCCGCGCCGACCGGGCCTTCGACGATCCGCACGTCGAGGCCGAGGTCCTTCAGCACGGCGACCTCCTTGGCGTGCTCGCCGGACATGTAGAAGGCCGGGCTCTTGCCGCCGGGCTGCGGCGGAAATCCGATGATGCCGGCGTCGACGAACGGTGCCTGCGCCGAGCCGATGATCTCCTCGATCCTTTGCACCGTATCGACATTGACGGCGTTGCAGTCGACGACAACCGGCTTCTTCTCGCGCCGGACGATCAGCGACGCCAGGCGTTCGGCCAGCGCGACGGCTTCGCCCGGCGGCACGATCGAGAGGATGATGTCGGCCTCAGCGATCGCCTCGTCCTCGGCGCCGACCATGCCGGCATCTGCCGCGCGTTTGAGCGTCGCCTCGCTGCGTCCCTTCAAGGAGGTCAGCACGCGCGCGCCATGTTCGTTGAGTCGGCGGGCCACGGCGCTGCCCATGGCACCGGGGGCGAGGATCGCAATGGTCTTGGACATCATGCACTCCAAATCATTCCGAGCGAAGCGCTCGGTCAATCCGAGACTAGCAGATGACGAAAACGCCTGCGTGAATGCGGCCATCCCGCGGGGGAATGGCCCTACTCCGCCTTCGCAGGTTCGGGCTGGAGCTTGGAGGCATTGGCGATGCGCGCGGCATTCGCCACACCGGCAAGCGCCGCCGCCTTCTTCGGATCGGGTGCCGAGCCCGGCTGCACCACGCCGGCCGACATGATCAGCGTCGCGGCGTCTTCGGTGCTGAGATCGACCTCGATGATCCTGCTCTTCGGGACATAGAAGAAAAATCCCGTGGTCGGGTTCGGCGAGCACGGCAGGAACACCGAGACGTGCTCCTCCTGGCCCGGCAGGCTGCGCGCGATGTCCTCGTTCGGCGATTGCGAGATCAGCACGATCGACCACATGCCCGGCGAGGGAAACTCGACGAGGCCGACCTTGCGGAAGCTCGAGCCCTTGCCCGAGAACAGCGTCTCGAACACCTGCTTCAGGCCGCGATAGATGGCACGCACCGCCGGGATCCGGCCCAGAAACGTCTCGCCGACGTCGACCAGCGTCCGGCCGATCAGATTGGCTGCCAGGAAGCCGACCAGCGTCAGCGTGAAGAATGCGACAACCAGTCCCCAGCCGGGAATGACGTAGGGCAGATAGGTTTCGGGTCGGTAGGCCAGCGGCACGAAGGGCCGGACCACGCCGTCGACCCAGGTGACGAACCACCAGACCAGATACAGGGTGATCGCGATCGGCCCGGTCACGACGAGGCCGGTGAGGAAATAATTGCGGAAGCGGCCCATCAGGCCGGTATGCGGTTCCGGGACGGGATCAAGAGGCGCAGGCGCGTCGTCGCGGGGGGTCATTCGGGTTCCAGGTCGGTCGCTAGCAACAAGCTAGGGTCTTCTAGCAGGTTTTGGAAGACCACGAAGCGACCGACCGATGTCCGTTTTGCCTATTCCACGGTCACCGATTTGGCGAGGTTGCGAGGCTGGTCGACGTCGGTGCCCATGACGACCGCCGTGTGATAGGCGAGCAGTTGCACGGGGACTGCGTAGACCATCGGAGTGAAGGCCGCCGCCATGTCGGGCATGACGATGGTGACGAGGGACTCGACGGTCGCCTCCGCGGCGCCCTTGGCGTCCGTCATCAGGATGATGTTGCCGCCGCGCGCGGCAACCTCCTGCATGTTGGAGACGGTCTTTTCGAACACCCGGTCGTGGGGCGCGATGACGACGACCGGCATGGTCTCGTCGATCAGCGCGATCGGCCCGTGCTTGAGCTCGCCCGCGGCATAGCCTTCGGCGTGGATGTAGGAGATCTCCTTCAGCTTCAGCGCGCCTTCGAGCGCCAGCGGGAAGCTGGTGCCGCGACCGAGATAGAGCACGTCGCGCGACTTGGCGATCCGGTGCGCGAGCTTTTCGATCTGGGGCTCGGTGGTGAGCGCGTCTGCCATCAGGCGCGGGACCTCGACGAGGCCATGGACCAGCCTGGTCTCGTCCTCGTCGGACAATTCGCCTCTCGCCTTGCCGGCCGCGATCGCAAGGTTTGCCAGCACCATGAGCTGGCAGGTGAAAGCCTTGGTCGAGGCGACGCCGATCTCCGGTCCCGCCAGCGTTTGCAGCACGGTCTCGCTCTCGCGCGCGATCGTGGAGGTCGGCACGTTGACGACGGCGACCGTGTGCACGCCTTGCGCCTTGGCATAGCGCAGCGCGGCTAGGGTGTCGGCGGTCTCGCCAGACTGCGAGATGAAGATGGCGAGATCGCCCTTGCGCAAGGGCGCCTCGCGGTAGCGGAATTCCGACGCGACGTCGACCTCGACCGGCACGCGCGCAAAGCATTCTAACCAGTACTTCGCGACGAAGCCGGCATAGCTCGCGGTGCCGCACGCCGTGATGTTGATGCGCTGGACGGTCTTGAAGTCGAACGGAAGCTCGACCGGCAGCGCGACGCGCTCGGTCGCCATGTCGACGTAGCGCGCCAGCGTGTGGCCGACCACTTCCGGCTGCTCGTGGATCTCCTTTGCCATGAAGTGGCGGTAATTGGCCTTGTCGACCAGCGAGGTCGAGGCGGCGTGCCTGACCTTGTCGCGCTGGACGGTGTAGCCGTCCTTGTCGAAGATCGTCGCGCTCTTGCGGGTCAATACGACCCAGTCGCCGTCTTCGAGATAGCTGATCGTGTCGGTGAACGGGCCGAGCGCGATGGCGTCGGAGCCGAGATACATCTCGCCGTCGCCGTAGCCGATCGCCAGCGGCGGTCCGTTGCGGGCCCCGATCATGAGGTCGTTGTCGCCGGAGAAGATGAAGCCGAGCGCGAAGGCGCCGCGCAGCCGCGCCAGCGTCAGCTTGACGGCTTCGACCGGCTTGTTGCCGCGTGTGAGCAGATCGTCGACGAGATGCAGCACGATCTCGGTGTCGGTCTCGGTGTGGAACACCGTGCCCTTCTTCTCGAGCTCCTCGCGCAGCTCGCGGAAATTCTCGATGATGCCGTTGTGAACGACGGCGACGCGCTCGGTCGCGTGCGGATGGGCATTGTTGACGGTCGGCTTGCCGTGGGTGGCCCAGCGCGTGTGGCCGATCCCGGTGGTGCCCTTCAGAGGCTCGGCTTCGAGCCGCTTCTCCAGGTTCTTCAGCTTGCCCTCGGCACGGCGGCGCTCGAGGTGCGCACCTTCGAGCGTGGCGACGCCCGCGGAATCATAGCCGCGATATTCAAGACGTTTGAGCGAATCCACCAATTGCTCTGCAACCGGCTCGCGCCCGAGAATGCCGACAATCCCGCACATGCGGATCACTATCCCCCAAATCGTCGAAAAATCGCCTAAACGACGCGTTCAGTTTTTAGCGAAATTCCCCGCGAACCAGATACTCAATAATTATTGCCGATTGAGACAGCACCGGGCGCCCTGCGCTTCGCCTGCGTCGAATTGGCCGGCCTTAAACCGCGCGCATTAACTTGTTGTCAACAGGTTTAGCCAACGATTTCCCCCCAGGAGACACAAGATCATGAAGGGCTCGTCCGACCGCAAAGGCCTGTCATCGATGTCCGTCCGCGCCAGCGAGACCACGGGCACACACCTTGCGCATTGGCCGCCTCCCCAGCGCGGCAAGGAAAGCAAGCCTGTCTTCGTCAAGCATTCGCAAGGCGAGCCGGTGAAGCGCGCCAAGCCGCGCGGCTGGCGCCTGACCCGCGCCATCTTCTCCGAATTCGCCGACGACGAATAGCAAACGCCTACTTCTCCGGCTTCTTGCCACCCGTCTTCATCTCGCGATAGCGCGCCGCGCCGCCTTCCCTGATGACCTGCTGGCTGCGCTCCAGCGCCATCGCGTCGTCGGGTACATCCTTCGTGATCACCGAGCCGGAGCCGATATAGGCGCCCTTGCCGATTGTCACCGGCGCGACCAGCGACGAGTTGGTGCCGACGAACGCGCCCTGCCCGATCACCGTCCTGTGCTTCTTGAAGCCGTCGTAGTTGCAGGTGATGGTGCCGGCGCCGATGTTGGAGTTGGCGCCAATGGTGGCATCGCCGATGTAGGAGAGATGGTTGACCTTGACGCCGGCTTCCAGCGTCGCCGCCTTGGTCTCCACGAAATTGCCGATGCGCGCGCCGTCGCCGAGCGAGGTGCCGGGACGAAGCCGCGCATAGGGACCGATCGAGACGTTCTTGCCGAGCGTGCTCTGCACGATGTGCGAGAAGGAATGGATCACGGTGCCGTCCGCGATCGACACGCCGGGGCCGATCACCACGAACGGCTCGATGGTCACGTCCTTGCCGAACACCGTGTCCGCGGAGAGATAAACCGTCTCCGGCGCGATCAGTGTGACGCCGGCCTCCATCGCCGCCTTGCGCAAGCGCGCCTGGATTACGCCTTCCGCTTCGGCGAGCTGCGCCTTGGTGTTGATGCCGCGCACCTCGTCCTCGCTGGTCTCGATCACCACGGACTCCCATCCCTTTTCGCGGACGATTTCGACTGCGTCCGTCAGATAATATTCGCCCTTGGAGTTCGCATTGCCGATTTGCCCGAGGATGTCGAGCGCGCGGCGGCCGTCGATCGCCATCACGCCGGCGTTGCACAGATCGATCTTGCGCTCATCCGCACTGGCGTCGGCTTGTTCGCGGATCGCGACCAGGCGGTCGCCCTCGACGATGAATCGGCCGTAGCCGGTCGGATCGGCGGCGCGAAAGCCGAGCGCGGCGATCGCGGCGCCGCTGGCGAGCGGCGCGCGCAGCCGCGCAAAGGTCTCGGCCGAGATCAGCGGCGTGTCGCCGAAGGCGATGAGGAGATCGTCAAGACCACGCGCGATCGCCTCGCGCGCCGCCAGCACCGCGTGCGCGGTGCCAAGGCGTTCGCTCTGCACGAAGGTGAGCGCGTCGGGGCGGATGCGCCTCGCTTCATCCGCGACCGCCTGGTGATCGGGGCCGATCACGACCGCGAGCGAGGTGCCGGCTCCCTTCGGTGCGGCGGCGAGCACGTGGGCGAGCAGCGTCTGCGAAGCTACTTGATGCAGCACCTTCGGCAGGCTCGATCGCATGCGCGTGCCTTCACCGGCGGCGAGCACGATCGTGAGGCTGGAACGGGCGGTCATCGAGATCCTGTCAGATATTGCCGAATCGATTGGCGCGACGGGCAGCGAGCTTTCTCAGAAGCTATCGCCTTGCTACCCCCGCAAACGCCCGGAATTCAAGTGCGAGGCGCTTTTCCTGTTAATGTTCCCTGATTGATTCGGGGAAGCCCGGACCGGGGCTGGGCACTTAACGTACATGGCAAAGGATTCCGACCGACTGGCGGATGCCTTCGGCACCAAGGAGACCGGCGGGCTGTTCTCCGGACTTTTGGCGGAGGAAAGCGCGTTCGACCGTCGCGTGATGTGGCGGCTGGGCTCGTGGGGTGTAGCGGCCGTGGGCGCGGTCGTCATCGCGGTGATGGCCAACCAGGCCCAGCTCGGCTGGCGGCGCGACCAGGCTGCCGCCACCGATCTCGCGCGCCAGGCCGACCGGCTCCAGATGCTGACCAAGGAGAGCCAGAACGAGGCCCGCCGGCTCGCCGCCGCCATCGAGACGCTGAACACGGATCGCGACCGGCTCTATTCGCGCGTCACCGTGCTGGAGCAAGGGCTCGATTCCGTCACGGGCGCCATTGCAAAGCAGACCGCCACGCCGCAGCAGGGCGCGAAGCCGCAGGACCCAGCGCTCGCAGCTCCCAGCGTCGCGCCGGTCGCCTCGACCCCAGCTCCGGCAAACGACAAGCCGCGCACCGAAGCCGCCAAGGATTCTCAGAAGGAAGCGCCGAAGGAGCCGCCGAGCCCACCGCCGCAGACCGCGGCCGCCGCCTCGCTCGTGCAACAGACGCCGGCAATGAACCCGGCGCTGCCGGCCATTCCGCTAGTGCCGTCGAAACCGCTATTGGCGCCGCCGGATTCGTCCGCATCGAAACTGATTCAACCCGAGGCAGCTGAGAAGGCCGCCGAGAAGAAAGCCGAGCCGGCGCCCGCCCCGGCCGAGGTCGTTGCGGCAGCACCAAAGCCACCGGAAGCAGCCGAGAACGAATCCCCTGCGATCGCGGTTCAGCAGACGCGTTTCGCGATCGATCTCGGCGGCGCCAACTCGATCGACGGGCTGCGCGCGCTCTGGCGCGGCCTGACGAAGTCCAATCCGGAGATCGCGGCGCTGCGGCCGATCATCATGATCAAGGAAGGCACCACCGGCCTCGGCATGCAGCTCCGCTTGGGGGCCGGCCCCCTGGTCAACGCCGCCGTCGCCGCAAAATTCTGCGCGAGCCTCGCCGAGAACGACCGTCACTGCGAGACCACCGTGTTCGATGGTCAGCGTTTGTCGATGCGTGGCGGCCAGGAAAAGGGGCAGGAGAAGAGCCAGGAAAAGGCTCAAGAGAAAACTCAAGACAGGGTTCAAGAGAAGAGCCCGGAGAAGAATCAGGACGCGGTGCCGCAAGCCGAAGCTGCGCCGAGCGCAAAGCCCGAGAAGCCGCAGCGCCGCCGCAACTACTCCTCGAAACGATCGAAGCGCGAGGAGCCCGCGCCCGCTCCCGTGGCGCAGCCGGCGCCGGCACCGGCGAAACCGGAGGCCGCATCGACGTCTGCGGGATCGACGCTGTCGTCGTTCTTCAGACGGTAAACGCCTCCGCCCCGAACGGAAGCTGCGGACATGCGACCAACGGACGCTTGGACGTGAGCCGCTCTTTCGCAGCAAGCTTGTAGTCGTTTCCGGCGCAATCCAAATGTCGCCTGCTCCCGAACTCGTGGGTTTCGATGAACGAGCTGGATGATGTCTTGAGGCTTCTCGTCGCGGCTGGAACAGGGCTGTTGATCGGCATCGATCGCGACATGAACGACAAGCCGGTGGGAATGCGAACCCTGGCGCTGGTGGCGCTCGGCTCGGCGCTGGTTTCGATCTCCGTGATCGAGTTCCAGAACCTGCGCGACCACCCGGATGCGATCTCAAGGGTCATTCAGGGCGTCGTTGCCGGCGTGTTGACCGGCGTCGGCTTCATCGGGGCCGGCGTCATCCTGCACGACGCCAAGGCGAAGACGGTGCACGGCCTCACCACGGCCGCAACGGTCTGGATCGCGGCCGGCCTCGGCATTGCCTGCGCGTTGGGAGCCTGGCTGCTCGTCGGCGCAGCCATCGCGGTGACGTTGCTCGTGCTGTTCGTTCTGGGCTGGGTCGAGCGCCGGCTGGGGTTGAAATAGTCCTGGCGTCGGCAGGACACATCCGCCCCATATCGGATCAGCGGAAACATCGCCTGCCCTGTTGCCTGCCCGCGCCATCCCGACCATATTGCGCCCATGACAAAAAAGCCCTTTCGCCTCACGCCCTACCAGGTGCAGTTCCTGATCGTCGTCGGCTTCGTCTCCGTCGGCTATGCCAGTTACTTGCGCTATCTCGGCATCGAGCTCTCGACGGTCGCGCTTGCCTGCGACGCCGGCCTGCAGACTGCGATCTGCAAGGCGCGTTCGGTTGCGACCGTCCTGTTCAAGAATTCGGTGTTCGGCATCGTCGCGCTGGTGGTGGCGACGCTGAACCTGATGCGGCCGTCGATCGTCCTGCTCACCGTCGGCATCGTCGCCGCCGGCCTCGGCATCGTGCTCTACAACGTCGTGCTGTCGGGCCTGGCGATCGGCCTGTTCATTCTTGGGTTTGCTCGGCCCGCGCCCGCCACAGCGTGAGGGCGAACAACAGATAGATCGCGCAGGTCCACAGCGACTGCCAATTGTCGCGGCCTTCGTTGACCAGCACATAGGCGGCCGAAAGCGTCAGCACGCCCGCGAACACCGCTTCCGCGATCGGACGCTGGCCGATCTGCGGCCGGTTCAGCATCAGCAGCGCAAACGGCACCACCGCCATCGTCAGCGCGGCGTAGGGAAAATCCTTGTAGCGCGGGTCGAACACGAAGCCGAGCGCGGTCTGCGCCGCGATCACCGCCGTCACCGCCAGCGTCAGGCCGAGCACCGCGGTGAGCTTCGACCATTTCCGGCCCTCGCGCGGGCCGAGCAGATCGAGGAAGGTCGGAAGGCTGCGGCCGATCACCATCGCCTGCGCGCAGAAGATCGGGGACAGGATGCCGGCGAGCAGCAGCGCGCCCCACAGCAGCCAGCCGCCAATGCCGTAGCTCTCATAGTACATCTTGTCGATGCCGATGCCGAGCAGGATGCCCGCCGTCGTCGCCGAGATGCCGACGCCGAGCCAGGCCGAAAAGCGCGGCGTCCACGGCCGCCGGCGCAGCGTGATCATCGCGACCGCGAACACCAGCACGCTGAGGCCCATGCCGGCGCCCATGTACCATTTCCAGTACGGGAAATTGCTGATCGGCTGGCCGGGCGGATATTTCGGGTTTCGCCGCACCGAGTCGTAGAGGCCCCAATAGCCGCCGACGGTGCCTTCCAGCTTGCGCTTCCACGGCTGGTCGTAGGACTCGATCAGGTTGACGCGGAACTTCTGTGTCTTCGCAAGGCTCAGGATTTCCGAGACGACGCGCGCCTGGTTGGTCCGCGACGGCAGCGCGCCGTCGCGCATCCGGCCCTCGCTCGGCCAGCCGGTCTCGCCGATCAGGATCTCCTTGCCGGGAAACGCCACCGCCATGCGCTCGCGGATCGCCCCGACATGGGCGGCGGCGAATTTCGCCCTGACGGGGAAATCCTCCCAATAGGGCAGGATGTGGATCGTGACGAAGTCGACGGCGTCATAGACCTCGCGGTTCTTCAGCCAGTATTCCCAGACATCGGCATAGGTGACGGGCACGCTGACCTGCGCCTTCACCGATCGGATGATCGAGATGAGGTCCGCCGTCGTCATCTCGCCGCGCAGCAGCACCTCGTTGCCGACGATCACCGCGCTGATGATGTCGGGGAATTCCTTGGTGAGGCGAACGGCGAGCGCGGCCTGCTCGAAATTCTTGGTGCGGTTGCTGGAGAGCCAGATGCCCTGGAGCACCTTCAGCCCGCCGACCTTGGCGGCAACCGCCGGCACCTGGTCGAGCCCGTTCTCCATCGAATAGGTGCGAATGCAGTCGGTGATCTGCCCGAGCTGGCGCAGGTCCTGCTCGATCTGGTCGGCCTCGATATGGGTCCACGACTCCAGAGGCGTCTGCTCGCCGCGGAACGGCGCGTAGGAGACGCACTGGACCTTGTCGGCGGGGTCGATCGGGGCGCGCGCGAGCGTGATCGGCGTGGCAAGCCACCACCACACGGCAGCGATCGCACCCAATGAAACGAGCAGAAGCGCCAGTGGCGTACGAAGTGAAATCGGTTCCGTCCTCCGCGAAGGGTCCGTCGATTACCTGCTCGCAGGCCTTCTGCCAAGGGGTAACAGGCGACCGACCTGCTCCTCGCCCTGCGGAATTTCGCTGCGGCCGTTCAGCCGTGGTCTAGCCCGTCTTATTCGCGAGAGGGCGCCTGAGAGGCTGGCGAGCGTGGTGTAAAGCGCTGATGCGGCGTAGGATTCGGTTGCGAAGCCACCCCATCACCTTCAACCGCGAACGCCACGCCCGCCATGACCGATGATACGATTTCAGACCACTATCGAGAAGCAAGAATTCAACACAAATAAAACCTCTGCCTCGCGCTCGATCTCTTCATGCTTGATAGTCTCGTTTCGGAGGCTGAGCACCTACCGCGTCTAATAGGCCGCTCGCGCCGGTTTCTTTGGACGCGGCACGACCGCGACTCCACGTTTCGGCACAGAAATGATCGGGAGTCACTCAATCTTTCTTCAACTTAACCCGTCTTATTCGTAAGAGTGCGCCTGAGGGGTAAAGCGCTGATGCGGCGTAGGATTCGGTTGCGAAGCCAACCCCATCACCTCCAACCGCGAACGCCACGCCCGCCATGACCGACGATACGATTCCGCCCTTCTCGTTTCCAGCCGTTCACGCCAAGAAAGTCACAGCTGCCTTCGATGGTGGGCGCCTAACCTCGAACGGGGGCGTGATGCTTCTGGCGATGGCCGAGCGGCGTCTCGGTTTGGCCAACAATCTGGCCCGGGTGTTCCCGGATCGGCGCGATCCGACGCGGGTCGTGCACAGCCTGGTCGATATGTTCCGCGCTCGCATGTTCGCGATCTGCTGCGGCTACGAGGACGCCGACGACCTCGATCATCTGAGGTCCGATCCGGCATTCAAACTGGCCTGCGGTCGCCTACCGGACACGGGCCGGGATTTGTGTTCCCAGCCGACGCTGTCGCGGCTGGAGAATGCTCCGCGCCTGCGCGACGTGATCCGGCTGACCTACACTTTGGTCGACGCATGGATGGATAGCTACCCGCGCGAGCCGGCATCCGTCACGCTCGACATCGATGATACCTGCGACGTCGTCCACGGCCATCAGCAGCTCTCGCTGTTCAACGCTCATTATGACGAACGCTGCTTCCTGCCGATCCACGTCTACGACACGGAGAAGAGCCGGCCCGTGGCCGTCGTGCTGCGGCCCGGCAAGACGCCGGGCGGCGTCGAGGTGCGTGCCCATCTGCGCCGCCTGGTACGGCATATCCGGACGCGATGGCACAACACGCAAATTACGTTCCGTGGCGACGGGCACTATGCCCGGCCGGAGGCAATGGCGTGGTGCGAGACCAACGGCATCGACTACATCTTCGGTCTGTCCGGCACCAAGCCTCTCGCCAGAAAAGTCGACGAGGTCGCCGACGACATCCGCACGCGACGCGCCATCGAGAACCTGCCGGTTCTGCGTGGCTATACCGAGACGCGCCACAAGGCAAAGTCCTGGGATCGCGAACGGCGCACTGTCGCCCGTATTGAGGCGACGATGCTCGGCCTCGACATCCGCTTCGTCGTCACCAGCCTCGATGTCGGCTCGGCCGAGTGGATCTACGACAGCCTGTATTGCGCGCGCGGCCAAGCCGAGAATCTGATCAAGCTGCATAAGACGCAGCTCGCCTCCGATCGCACCAGCTGCCGTTCGGCGCTCGCCAACCAGGTCCGTCTCGTGCTCCATACGGCCGCTTATTGGCTGATGCTGACCGTGCGCGACGCCATTCCCAAAGCCCGGGAATTGGCCGCTGCCGAGTTCGCGACGCTGCGTCTTCGGCTCTTGAAAATCGCCGCCCGTGTCGTCGAGACCACGAGCCGCATTCGCCTTGCGTTTGCCGCGGCATGTCCCGAAGCCGACCTGATCTGCGGCTTGCCCGGCGCGCTGCTGCCGCTCGGTCCTTGACCGGCGGGGCGTCCGCCCCCGTTCGCCCAACCCATCCCTCAAGCGCGTTGCAAAGTACCGGTCGTCAGGCGGCGAAAAGCCGAAGGCAATCCTGTGCGCCTCGTCAGACAAGATGTGCGGCCGCATCAATCGGGCCCAAAAGCCGCACTCTCACGAATAGGACGGGCTAGGATCGTGACTTTGCTGGACAAAATTCGAAATACAGGTCATGGGATTCGACGGGAATTTTCCGCCGCATTGGAGACCCATTTGGACGCCATCAGCTAGCGCGTCCGTGAGGTCTCGGCGCGGACGGTCAGCGGATATATTGGGGAATTCATGCGGCAACGGGTGTTCGAGTTACGAAATGCGGTCCTGCGGCAGTTCGCCGCCACCTTGGCCGTCTCCTCCTTGCTCGTTCTGATTGGTGTCGGCGGCGCCTCCGCCCAGAGCGGCACGCCGGCCCCTGACCAGGGCAAGGCGGCCGCCCAGCCCGCCGACGCCGCCAAGGACGCAGCCCAGAATCAGCGCCGCACTGACGAGTTCGCGGAAGCGGCGCAGGTCATCAACGGCCCGGCCGGCAACCCCGAATGCGTCTGGCTCGGCCGGCGCGTGGTGCGGCTGATGTGGCGGGACGACCTCGATACCGCGTTCCGCCATCTCGACCTCTACGATCGCTTCGGCTGTCCCGGCGGCCACATCCAGGCCGCGTTCCGCTGCCTGACCCGGTTCGGCGGCCAGATCGATCCGAAGGTGGCCGAGACCCTGGACAGCCGCGTGCACGCGTGCTGGATCAACCCGAACGCCCAGCCGCAGCAGGCGGCCGCGGCCTCCCCGCCGGCAGCGCCGGCCGCAGGCAACTCCCCGGCACCGCAGCCGGCCGCGAGCCCCTCGCCTGCGGCAAGCCCGTCCCCGGCTCCCTCGAAATAGCGCGATCGTTTCAGCTGCCGTTCAGGAACGATCGGCGATAGAGACGGTTGGCACTGCCACGCATCCCAAAAGGCATGCCCTCATAAGGACATGAGGCCATGACAGTTGTGAAACCGCGCGGCAGAGGTATGCTCCCTTTGCCGCGGACTTGGTCGGATCTCGGGGTCGGATCCGCTTCCCTGCCACCTCAGCCCCTTTTGGTTTAGCCGCGATGCGCGTTGTCGCCGCCGTTCTGTTGCTCGTGTCTGTGCTCCATGCAGGAGTCTGGGGGGTCTTGCGCGACAAGGAACCCGCGCCTGACTTCAAGGGCCTCCTGCCCAGCGTTTCCTACGCACCGTTCGAAGGCTCGGCCCATCCCGACATCGACAACATTCCGACGGTCGAGAAAATCCGCGCCGACCTGAAGACGCTGTCGACCATGACGCGCGCGATCCGCCTCTATTCGTCCACGGGCGGCGTGGAACTGGTGCCGCCGATCGCGGCCGAGTTCGGCCTCAAGGTCACCGTCGGCGCCTGGATCGACAAGGACAAGGATCGCAACGAGCGCGAGATCAAGGCCGCGATCGACCTTGCCCGCAAGAACAGCAACGTCGTCGGCGTCGTGGTCGGCAACGAGGTGATCTACCGCGGCGAGCAGAAGGTCGAAGACCTCATCGACATGATCAAGAAGGTGAAGGGCGCGGTCCGCGTGCCCGTGACCACCGGCGAGATCTGGAACATCTGGCGCGACAATCCCGACCTTGCCTCCAACGTCGATTTCATCGCCGCCCACGTGCTGCCCTATTGGGAAAACTTCCGCTCGGACCAGGCGGTGGACCAGGCCGTCGACCGCTACAACCTGCTGCGCAACCTGTTCCCCGGCAAGCGCATCGTGATCGCCGAGTTCGGCTGGCCGAGCCAGGGCTACAACTTACGCAACGCCGACCCGGGTCCGTTCCAGCAGGCGCTGATCCTGCGCGACTTCGTCACCCGTGCCGAGGCCATCGGCATGGAATACAACATCGTCGAAGCCATCGATCAGCCCTGGAAGTTCTTCGAAGGCGGCGTCGGTCCGTACTGGGGCATCCTCAACGCCAGCCGCGAGCCGAAATTCGCCTGGACCGGCCCGGTGGAGAATCCCGACTATTGGAAGCTGATGGGCATCGCGCTGCTGGTCGGCATCCTGCTGTCGCTGCCGATCCTGCGGATCCAGAAAGCGACCGCGAAGCAGGCCTTCCTGCTCTCGGCGACCGCCAACGGCGTCGGCGCCTGGGCCGCGACCGTGTTCGCCTTCTGGAACAGCCACTACTTCATCTTCGGCTCGGCCTTCGCGCTGACGCTCGGCATGATCCTCCTTGTTCCTCTTGTTCTCATCGCGATGGCGCGCATCGACGAGATCGCCGCGGTCGCCTTCGGCCGGCCGCCGCAGCGGCTTCTCACCAAGAGCAAGCCGGTCCAGAACGTGCTGGAGAGTTACTGTCCGAAGGTCTCGATCCATATCCCGGCGTACTTCGAGCCGGTCGACATGCTCAAGCAGACGCTGGATGCGCTGTCGCGGCTGAACTATCCGAACTACGAATGCGTGGTCATCATCAACAACACGCCGGATCCCGCCTTCTGGCAGCCGATCCAGGACCATTGCCGCGCGCTCGGTGAACGCTTCAAGTTCATCAACGCCGAGAAGGTGCAGGGCTTCAAGGCCGGCGCGCTGCGCATCGCGATGGACCGCACCGCCGCCGATGCCGAGATCATCGGCATTCTCGATGCCGACTATGTCGTCGAGCCCGACTGGCTGAAGGACCTCGTGCCGGCCTTCGCCGATCCGCGCGTCGGCCTCGTGCAGGCGCCGCAGGAGCATCGCGACGGCGACCTGTCGATCATGCACTACATCATGAATGGCGAATATGCCGGCTTCTTCGACATCGGCATGGTCCAGCGCAACGAGGCCAACGCCATCATCGTGCACGGCACGATGTGCCTGATCCGCCGCGCCGCGATGGACATGGCCGGCGGCTGGTCGAGCGACACGATCTGCGAGGATAGCGATCTCGGCCTTGCGATCCAGGAGCTCGGCTGGACCACCCACTACACCAACACCCGCTATGGCGCGGGCCTGCTGCCGGATACCTACGAGGCCTTCAAGAAGCAGCGCCACCGCTGGGCCTATGGCGGCCTGCAGATCGTGAAGAAGCACTGGCGCCGCTTCCTGCCGGGCGCGAGCCGGCTCACCTCCGACCAGAAGCGCGAATACGGCCTCGGCTGGCTGAACTGGCTGGGTGCCGAAAGCCTCGGCGTGGTCGTGGCGCTGCTCAACCTCGTCTGGGTGCCGATCGTGGCCTTCGCCGACATCGCCATTCCCGACAAGATCCTGACGCTGCCGATCATCGGCGCCTTCGTCGTCTCGCTGGCGCACTTCCTGTCGATGTACCGCGCCCGCGTTGCGATCAAGCCGGGCCAGATGCTGGGCGCGATGATCGCGGCGATGAGCGTGCAGTGGACGGTGTCGCGCGCGGTGGCGCAGGGCCTGATCACCGAGCACATCGCGTTCGCCCGCACCTCCAAAGGCGGCCTCAGCAGGATGTCGATCGAGTTCCAGGCGTTCTGGGAAGCCGTGATCGGCTCCCTGCTCTTGATCGGCGCCGGCGTGCTGGTCGCCTCCAACAGCTTCCGGCAGATCACCGAGATCTACATCTTTGCCGGCGTGCTGGTGCTGCAGAGTCTGCCGTTCCTCGCCGCGGTCGCCATCGCCATCCTCGAGCTCAGCCGGATCAACTCCTTCCAGTTCTGGCGCGACAGCGCGATCCGCACCGCCGAGCTGATCGGCCTGCGCCCGGTCGCCCTGCCCCCCGTCGGCGCGCCGCAAACCGTGCCGAGCGAGGTGCGGCGGGAGACGAACTGACGGGCGGGAGGCCATCCTCGCTGTTCGGCGTGGATGGCGGCCCGCCAATCAGGTTGAGATTCCCGACCTAACCAGCGGAAGCAGCGAGTGAATCCCCGCTCCTGCCGCGATCCTCGGCAACCATCCGCACTATTGACCTCCGCAGCCACTCCCCCTACACAGCGCGGGCCGAGAGCATGATCCGGAAACAGCCGGTTTTTCCCCGCGACGCAAGCTTAAGAGCGCAGCGGCAAGACATGCTTCTCGAATGTCCGAGCACGATGGCGATCTCTGTCGAAGCCATCAGCGGCCATGGGAGCGCGTAGCTCAGCCGGTAGAGCACGTGACTTTTAATCACGGGGTCCTGGGTTCGAGCCCCAGCGCGCTCACCAAGCAAATCAATAAGTTAATTTCCTTTCGCCTCCCTTGCTGCTCAGAAAATCGCATCTGGGAAGCGATTGGGATGCGCGAGCGAGCTGCGATCGCTCGAAGAGATCGCGCGCCAATGGGCCGCTGATCCCGAACTCTCCCCTGCGCGCGACGCACTGCTCGCCATGGCCGCCACCTGCGCAGTTGAAGCGGAGAATCTCGAGCGCGACCTAATTGCCATCCGCGACGGGCGGTAGCTCAGCGCGGCCACCTCCCGCTATATTGCCCTCGCCCTCCGGTTGCGATTGGATGGCTTTCAGGTAGCAGGAGCGACACAATGCGGATTGGGTTTCTTTTTATTTGCGGCGCAACCTTATTGACGTCGACCACTAGCCCGTCCTATTCGTGAGAGTGCGGCTTTTGGGCCCGATTGATGCGGCCGCACATCTTGTCTGACGAGGCGCACAGGATTGCCTTCGGCTTTTCGCCGCCTGACGACCGGTACTTTGCAACGCGCTTGAGGGATGGGTTGGGCGAACGGGGGCGGACGCCCCGCCGGTCAAGGACCGAGCGGCAGCAGCGCGCCGGGCAAGCCGCAGATCAGGTCGGCTTCGGGACATGCCGCGGCAAACGCAAGGCGAATGCGGCTCGTGGTCTCGACGACACGGGCGGCGATTTTCAAGAGCCGAAGACGCAGCGTCGCGAACTCGGCAGCGGCCAATTCCCGGGCTTTGGGAATGGCGTCGCGCACGGTCAGCATCAGCCAATAAGCGGCCGTATGGAGCACGAGACGGACCTGGTTGGCGAGCGCCGAACGGCAGCTGGTGCGATCGGAGGCGAGCTGCGTCTTATGCAGCTTGATCAGATTCTCGGCTTGGCCGCGCGCGCAATACAGGCTGTCGTAGATCCACTCGGCCGAGCCGACATCGAGGCTGGTGACGACGAAGCGGATGTCGAGGCCGAGCATCGTCGCCTCAATACGGGCGACAGTGCGCCGTTCGCGATCCCAGGACTTTGCCTTGTGGCGCGTCTCGGTATAGCCACGCAGAACCGGCAGGTTCTCGATGGCGCGTCGCGTGCGGATGTCGTCGGCGACCTCGTCGACTTTTCTGGCGAGAGGCTTGGTGCCGGACAGACCGAAGATGTAGTCGATGCCGTTGGTCTCGCACCACGCCATTGCCTCCGGCCGGGCATAGTGCCCGTCGCCACGGAACGTAATTTGCGTGTTGTGCCATCGCGTCCGGATATGCCGTACCAGGCGGCGCAGATGGGCACGCACCTCGACGCCGCCCGGCGTCTTGCCGGGCCGCAGCACGACGGCCACGGGCCGGCTCTTCTCCGTGTCGTAGACGTGGATCGGCAGGAAGCAGCGTTCGTCATAATGAGCGTTGAACAGCGAGAGCTGCTGATGGCCGTGGACGACGTCGCAGGTATCATCGATGTCGAGCGTGACGGATGCCGGCTCGCGCGGGTAGCTATCCATCCATGCGTCGACCAAAGTGTAGGTCAGCCGGATCACGTCGCGCAGGCGCGGAGCATTCTCCAGCCGCGACAGCGTCGGCTGGGAACACAAATCCCGGCCCGTGTCCGGTAGGCGACCGCAGGCCAGTTTGAATGCCGGATCGGACCTCAGATGATCGAGGTCGTCGGCGTCCTCGTAGCCGCAGCAGATCGCGAACATGCGAGCGCGGAACATATCGACCAGGCTGTGCACGACCCGCGTCGGATCGCGCCGATCCGGGAACACCCGGGCCAGATTGTTGGCCAAACCGAGACGCCGCTCGGCCATCGCCAGAAGCATCACGCCCCCGTTCGAGGTTAGGCGCCCACCATCGAAGGCAGCTGTGACTTTCTTGGCGTGAACGGCTGGAAACGAGAAGGGCGGAATCGTATCGTCGGTCATGGCGGGCGTGGCGTTCGCGGTTGGAGGTGATGGGGTTGGCTTCGCAACCGAATCCTACGCCGCATCAGCGCTTTACCCCTCAGGCGCACTCTTACGAATAAGACGGGTTAAGTTGAAGAAAGATTGAGTGACTCCCGATCATTTCTGTGCCGAAACGTGGAGTCGCGGTCGTGCCGCGTCCAAAGAAACCGGCGCGAGCGGCCTATTAGACGCGGTAGGTGCTCAGCCTCCGAAACGAGACTATCAAGCATGAAGAGATCGAGCGCGAGGCAGAGGTTTTATTTATGTTGAATTCTTGCTTCTCGATAGTGGTCTGAAATCGTATCATCGGTCATGGCGGGCGTGGCGTTCGCGGTTGAAGGTGATGGGGTGGCTTCGCAACCGAATCCTACGCCGCATCAGCGCTTTACACCACGCTCGCCAGCCTCTCAGGCGCCCTCTCGCGAATAAGACGGGCTAGTACGCTCGCCGGTCGCGCTGATTGCGAAGATGCAATCTCATCGTACAACTCGGCGGTGACCGATATCTCGGCGACTTTGCGTCGCTACAACAATTGCATTTCCGCCAGCCAGGGACGTGATGATTGTTCGAGTGAATTTCGAAGGCCCCGCGGGTCACTTCAAATTCCTCCGGGTGTGGTCAGTCAAATTCCTCCACCCGCGAGGCAGGACAAGGGACTGTTAGTTTGAGTTTGTTTCCCGGGCAAGAGCTTCAGCGGCTTCTTTGAGCCGATAGCTGCGTCCGTCGAACTCAAGCAGATGGCAATGATGCATAAGGCGATCGAGGATCGTCGTGCTCATAGTGTTGTCCCCAAGGTATGCCCCCCAATCCTGCACGACGCGATTGGAGGTGACGATGACGCTGCGGCGCAGTTTGTAACGCTGATGGATCAGGGTCTGCAGCAAAGTGCCGGCGTCGTCGGGGATGGCGCGTGCGAGGAATAGATCGTCCAGCACGAGGAGATCGCAGTCGATGATGGTTCGCAGCCGGACCTCGCGTTGTGCCGGAGAGTTCAGGGCGTAGCGGTGGAAGAAGTCGTCGGTCTCAAGATACTGGACCTTGTGGCTTTGCAGGATCGCCTGATAGGCAATCGCCTTGGCGATGTGCGACTTCCCGGTGCCAGGTTTGCCAACAAGCAGAGCGTTCTCGCCAGCGGCAATGAACGCCAGGGTGTGGAGCTGGAAGCAGGTCTGACGTGGCAGTTTGGGATTGAAGGACCAGTCGAACTCGGCGAGCGTCAGCTTTTCGTCGAGCCCGGATTGCTGGTATCGCCGCTCGATAAGACGGGACTGACGACGGTCCAGTTCATCCTGCAGGATAAGGGAGAAGGTCTCGAGGAAGGGCTGGTTGGCGCCCTGCGCCTGGAGCACGCGCGTCTGCAGCGTGTCGCGGACACCCGACAGGCGCAGCTGTCGTAGGCAACGCTCAATTTCCGGCATGGTCATCATGTGGCTAGGTCTCCAGTTTAAGGTGAGAAGGTGCCGCGGGAGCGCTCGTGGCGCCGGAGTTGGCCGGGGTTGCGCAGGCGACACGAGCGCGGATTGCCGTGGCGTGATCGTCGTGAGCCTCGGCCTGCCGACCATTGTCGTCGGCGTCGCGCCGCACAGCGCGGCTGAAGAGGTCGCCGTATTCCGCGGGGGTACGGATCAGCGGATGATCCTGGGTGAGCGGCGATGCCGGCTGTGGCGTCACTCCAACCTGCTCGATCGCCTGTTCGAACAACCGCTCGACGGTCGCACGCACGTGCTTGTAGCGGTAGATGCGGTTGTCGATGGCGTGCGCGCAGGCCTGCTCGACCAGCCGCGCCGGATACTTCCGGCCCAGCCCGACAATGCCCCACATCGCGCGCTGTCCGGGGCGCCCTTCGGTGTCGAACACCTGCTGGCACAAGGCCCTGGTCTGCGGTCCGATGCGCTCGGCGCTCGCCAGCAGCACGGCGGTTTGCCGCGACGGGTTGAACGGCCGTTCGCTGGTCGGCAGGACGACAGAACCGGGGTGCGCCATCCGGGAATGAACACGCAGCAGCGCACGGGTGTGGCGATCACGGATCTCGATCGTGGTGGTGTAGATGCGCACGACGACCTGGCTGCCGATCGGCGCGGGCCGCGCGGCGTAATAGCTGTTGTCGACGCGTACGGTGGTGTCGTCGCAGACAGTCCGGACGACTTCGGTGAAGATGCGGAAGGGAGCGACAGGCAGCGGCCGCAGGTGCGGCTTCTCTTCCTGGAACATCGCCTCGACCTGACGGCGCGTGCTGCCGTGGATGCGTTTGAAAGCCCAGTTCTCCTCCCAGTGCCTCAAGAACTCGTTTTGCGCCTCCAGCGTCTCGAAGCGCCGTCCGGCCAGCGCAGTGCCCTGGGTATGTTGAATCGCATTCTCGACGCATCCTTTCCGATTTGGATCGGCCACGCGCGCGGGATCGGCGACCACGGCGTAATGAGCCAGCATCGCGCTGTAAATCGGGTTGAGCTGGGGCTCGTACAAATCCGGCTTGAGGACGCCTTCCTTCAGGTTGTCGAGCACGACATAGCTGGGGACCCCGCCAAAATACCGGAACGCCTCTTCGTGGAGCTGCGCCCAGACTTGTTGGCTGGACTTCCAGACTACCCGCCGGAAGCTGCGCCGCGAGTAGCGTAGCGTCATCACGAACAGGCGGGGACGACGGTACCGCCCGCTCTTCGGATCAACCGTCGGCGCGCCCTCGCCATAGTCGACCTGAGCTTCCTCGCCGGGGAGGAACTCAAGACGATCAAACTGCTCAGGATCAGCGTGCCGCAACCGGCGCACAAACCGCTTGACACTCTGGTAGCTGGACGGAAAGCCAAATTGATCAACCAGGTCCTGGTAAATCGCCTGCGCGTTCCGCTTCAGCCGGACCTGTTCTTCGATCCACGTCCGATGCGCTTCGCAAGCCGAACGGGCCAGGCTGCTGGTGACCGTCGCTTCCGATGTCCCAAAAGCCGGTGGTCGGGGTGGAGGAATTTGGCCGTCCGCGCTCACCGAGCCGGTGGTCACTTCCCCGGGGGAATTTGCCTCCGCACCGGCCCGCAGCGCCTGATAACGCCGGATCGTCTTGCGATCGACACCCGTCAGCCGGTGAATCTCGCGCTGGCTGGTGTTGCGATCAAGTAATGTAAGTACGGTGCTTTGCAGATGTCGCTTCAAGACGTTCAACTCCCCGGCCTGCGCGTTTCGCGGGATCGTGAGCGCGGATTTCAGGGGATCGTGAGCAGAGATTTCAGATGATCGTGAGCAGAGATTTCAGATGATCGTGAGCAACGATTTCGCGGGATCGTGAGCAAGGCTTTCGGAGCCTTGCAGCGCTTCGGCCGACAACTCAACCGGCTTAGGGATGACCTCGTGGTTAACGAGGAAGTCCAATGCCTACCCAGAGATTGTCGATGCGCCGGATCAAGGAAGTCCTTCGGTTAAAACATTTTCAAGGCCTGCCAGAGCGGGCCATCGCGCGGAGCGTGGGCGTCAGCAACGGCGTTGTGCACAGCTACCTGAGCCGCGCCCGCTCTGCTGGGTTGAGCTGGCCGCTTCCGGAGGGAATGACCGATGAAGACCTGGAGCTTTTGCTTTTCCCGGCCCCACGACCAGCGTCTCAGAGCCCGCAGCGGCCGGTGCCCGACTGGAGCTACATCGATAAAGAGCTCCGCCGGCGCAACGTAACCCGTCGCCTGCTCTGGGAGGAGTATCGCGCCGTTAATCCCGACGGTTTCGGGTACACGTGGTTCTGCACTACCTACGAGGCCTGGAAGGGGCGGGTCCGACCTTCGATGCGGCAGATTCATCTGGGCGGCGAGAAGGTGTTCGTGGATTTCGCCGGCGACACCATCGACATCGTCGATCCCCTGACCGGGGAAGTGCAGCCGATGAAGCTGTTCGTCGCGGCGATGGGCGCTTCGAACTACACCTACGCCGAGGCCTGCCCCAGCGAGAGCTTGGCCGACTGGACCGGGCCCACGTCAACTTGTTCACGTTTTTGAGCGGAACGCCGACGTTCGTGGTCTGCGACAACCTCAAAGCCGCCGTCAGCAACCCCGACCGCTACGATCCCGGCCTCAATCGCACTTATGCCGAGATGGCGAGCCATTACGGCACGGCCATTCTCGCCGCACGGCCGCGGCGCCCAAAAGACAAGGCGAAGGTCGAGGTCGCGGTGCAAATCGCCCAGCGCTGGATTCTGGCCCGGCTGCGCAATCAGCGCTTCTTTTCCCGGGCCGAGCTCAACGCCGCCATCAAGACACTCGTCGACGAACTCAATGCTCGTCAAATGCGTGGCTTCGGCTCAAGCCGCGCCGAACTGTTTGCCGAACTCGACAAACCCAAGCTAACCCCGCTGCCAGATCAGCCTTATGCCTTCGCACGCTGGAAGCGCTGCCGCCTCGCTCCCGATTATCATGTCGAGGTCGACGGCCATTGGTACTCCGCGCCGTATCGTCTGATTGGCGAGCTGGTCGATGCCCGTATCGACGATCGGACGGTCGAGATCTTCCACAAGGGCCAGCGGATCGCCAGCCATGCCCGCGCGCCCAACCGACGCGGACACACCACCATCGCCGACCACATGCCCAGCGCCCATCGCCGCTACGGCAAATGGACCCCCGCCGCGGTGATCGCCGCCGGCGAGCGGATCGGTCCTTCGACAGCAGCGTTTTTCCAGGCCGTGATCGACGCCCGCCCCCATCCAGAACAAGGCTTTCGAACCTGCCTTGGCATTCTGGCGCTCGTCAAAAGCTACGGCGCCGAACGCCTCGACGCAGCCTGCCGGAGGGGCATCCTCATCAAGGCGCGCTCCGTCGCCTCGATTAGATCGATCCTCCAGAACGGCCTCGATCGCACGTTCTTCGACGAATCTTTCGAGCACCAGCCCCTGCGCCACGGCAACATCCGCGGACGCGACTACTTCCACTGAAGCAAGGAGAGACCCGGCATGCTTAACCACCCAACCCACGAACGGCTGATCGAGCTTGGCCTGACCGGAATGGCCAAGGCCTTCGAGGAGCAGCGCCGATCGCCCGATCTCGAAGCCCTGCCGTTCGAAGATCGCATCGGCCTGTTGGTCGACCGCGAAGCCGCCGAACGCGACACCAGGCGGCTCACCACGCGCCTCAAGATCGCCGCACTGCGCCAGACTGCTTGCGTCGAGGACGTCGATCTGCGCACCCCGCGGGGCATCGACCGCGCCGTTTTCGCCAAACTCGTCGAAGGTCGCTGGATCGATCGCCACGAGAATTTGCTCGTCACCGGGGCAACCGGCCTGGGCAAAAGTTGGTTAGCCTGCGCGCTCGGCCACAAGGCCTGCCGCGACAACCGATCAGTCCTCTATCATCGCGTTCCAAGGCTGTTCGAGGCGCTCGCGCTCGCGCGCGGAGACGGACGTTACGCCCGGCTCCTCAAAAGCCTCGGCCGCGCTCAGCTTCTGATTTTGGATGATTGGGGACTATCGGTGCTCACCGCCGCGGAACGCCGCGATCTGCTCGAAATCCTCGAGGACCGCCATGGCCGCGCATCCACCATCGTCACAAGTCAGCTCCCCGTGGACACCTGGCATGGAGCCATTGGGGACCCCACGGTCGCCGACGCCATTCTCGATCGCCTCGTCCACAACGCCCACCGCCTCCAGCTCACCGGAGAAAGCATGCGAAAACGCAGCGCCAAAACCATCACCCTTGACGGCCAACCAGAACACTGACTCTATCTCCCATCGGCCGTAGCGGGCTGCTCACGATCGTCTGAAAGAGCTGGCCCCGGTTGTTTGGACAGCGCCCCGCTGGATTTAAGTGGATTCCTGCCGGGTTATGCTGAACGCGGGGCTTTACGGTTTTGTCGTTGCGTCGGGAGGGCGTAGCCCGACCAGAGCGACGACAAAACCGTCGGCGACGGCCATGCGGCCATCACCATAGCTTGCGTGCCGAAGTAAGCCTCGTCGGGCGTGCGCCCGTCAAGGCTCGAGTGAGGGCGTCCCTGATTGTAGAAGGCCAGATACTTGGCAATTGACGCTCGCGCCTCGGACACGCTGTCGTAGGCGCGGAGATATACTTCTTCGTATTTGACCGTGCGCCAGAGCCGCTCGACAAACACGTTGTCGCGCCAGGCGCCCTTGCCGTCCATGCTGATGGCGATCTTCGCGTCCAGCAGCACATCGGTGAACTCGAGGCTGGTGAACTGGCTGCCCTGATCCGTGTTGAAAATCTCGGGCCTGCCGTGCTTCGCCAACGCCTCCTGGACCGCTTCGACGCAGAAGGCCGCCTCCATTGTGATCGAGACGCGATGGGCCAGGACCCGTCGGCTGAACACATCGACGACCGCCGCGAGATAGACGAAGCCACGCCGCATCGGAATGTAGGTGATGTCCATTGCCCACGCATGGTCGGGCCGCTCGATCTTCAATCCGCGCAACAGGTACGGGTAGATCTTGTGACCCGGAGCCGGCTTGCTCGTGTTCGGGCGACGATAGACCGCCTCGATCCCCATGCGCTTCATCAGCGTCGCGATGTGGCGGCGACCGGCGTATACGCCCTCCCGCCGCAGCAACGATCGCAGCATACGCGCTCCCGCGAAGGGATAATCGAGATGCAGCTCATCGAGCCGACGCATCAAGGCAAGGTCCTCGGCCGAAACTGGCCGAGGTTCATAGTAGACCGTGCTGCGAGCCAGCTTCAGGACCTTCGCCTGGCGCACGATAGAAAGATCATGATCGCGGTCGATCATCGCTTTGCGCTCAGCAGGCCCGCCTTGATGAGCGCGCCGGACAAAAAATCGTTTTCCAACGCCAGCTCGCCGATCTTGGCATGTAACGCCTTCAAATCGACCGGCGTCTCGGCCGATGTCTTGTCATGCCCAAACACGCCGGCGGCGCCTTCCAGGAGCTGGTTTTTCCAGATCGTGATCTGGTTCGGATGAACATCAAACAGTTGCGCCAGCTCCGCCAGTGTCTTGTCGCCTTTGACCGCAGCCAAAGCAACCTTCGCCTTGAATGCCGGAGAATGCGTCCGGCGGCTCTTCTTCGTCATCTTCGCTCCTGATTCGCAGCAAGAATCCTCGCCGCTGTCAGGCAGAAAATCCACTCAAGCTACTGTCCGAATTTGCGGGGCCAGCTCTCTTTCCGTAGGCCAGCATCGGCAAGCCCCCGTCAAGGTGACCTGGGCGACCAGGTAAATCGTCGTTGTGGCGGTTAGCCCGTCAGCGCCGCTGCGATCCGCAATCGATTATCGGAGCAATCATCGAAGGATCGCGGAGTGGCCGACCGAATTGCCGGCGATGGGTTTCGCAAGAGCTCAATCCATCCTACCCGCTGACCTTGTGCTTCGGGGTGGTCGCCTGGCGCCAGTCGGCTGGGACCGACGTCGATATTACCGCCACCAACTCCGCCACGGTGCAGGACTATGTCCTCCTCAAAGCCGCAGAAACCACGCAAGCGGCCGGCTGACCGCAGGCCTGACGACATGCGGCCGACAGATCTCGAGCGGCGGTTTGTCTGCAGAGCGTGCGGTCGGCGCGGCGCCGATGTTCGGCCGGAGTAAACCGAGCTATGCGGGATTTTGGGTGACGAGGCGATCAGGCGGCGTGGTTTTCCGGCACTTGGATGACCTCGATGCCGTTTTCGAATCTGACACCTGCGCTGACCTTCGGCAACTGATTTGTGCCTTTCAGCCGCCGCCAGGTCTTTGATGCGGCGCAGAGCAGCTTGAACACCATCAACTTGGCAGTCGTTGACGATAACGAACCTTTCGTGCGCACCGTTCTGTGCCGGACCGTCGCGAACACGCTTTCGATGGGATTCGTCGTCCGCAAGTGGTCCCAATGCTCGGCGGGGAATTCGTAGAACGCAAGCATTGCGTCGCGATCTTTCGTCAGGCACTCGACCGCCTTGTCGTACTTCGCTCCGTATTTCTCGGCAAAGACATCGATCGCCACTTCGGCCGAAGCTCGGTTGGACGCCAAATAGACCTCGCGCAGATCCTTCTTCATGCTGGCCTGTACCGACACTGCGACTTTGTTCAAGATATTCGCGGTTTTGTGCACCCAGCACCGCTGATGTCGCGTGGCGGGAAAGACCTCGTCGAGCGCCTTCCAGAAGCCGAGCGCGCCGTCACCGACGGCGATTTCCGGGGCGATCTTCAGCCCTCGGGTTTTCGCCTCGACGAGCAGTTCGTGCCAGCTCTGCGTGCTCTCGCGCACGCCGACCTGGAAGCCGATGAGTTCCTTCTTGCCTTCCGGCGTCGCGCCGATCAGCACCAGCATGCATTCGCTGTGGTCTTCCATGCGAGCCTGCAGGAAGACGCCGTCCGCCCACACGTATACGTACCGGCGCGCCGACAGATCGCGCTTCTGCCAACGCTCGTACTCGAGCTGCCACTCCGTCGTCAGTCTGGAAACCACCGCCGGAGAAAGATTCGGCGCATCCTTGCCCAAGAGCGCCGCCAGCGCCTCCTGGAAGTCGCCCGTCGAGATGCCTCGCAGGTACAGAACCGGCAAAAGTGCATCCAAGCTCTTCGTGCGCCGTGCCCACAACGGCAGGATCGCCGAGGTGAAGCGGATCCGCTCGCCATCGCTGGTCACCGCGCGATCGCGAATCTTTACCCGGGCGACTTCGACGGCGCCGATCCCCGTCTGGATCGTCCGCACTGGACCATGGCCGTGTCGCACGAGGCGGTCGCGGCCATCGGGAAGCTTCAAGCCCTTCATCGCGGCGAGAAACGCCTCGGCTTCCATCTCGACAGCCTGCGCAAGCAGCTGCCGAGCTCCAGAATCGCAAAATATTCGTCAGTGGATCGTCGATCTCATCGGGCTGACGCAGTGGGACAATGTTGCTATGCTCGTTCATGGCGTATCGCTCTCCTTGAGGTTCTGGCAGGCTCGACACCCGCCTCGATACGCCGCCTATCTCATTCCGTCATCACCCAGTTTCCCGCATAGCTCGAGTAAACCGCCGATGGCCCTCACGGCGACCGATCAAGTGAACTAACGAACAAATGGGAAAAGCCGCAGCGTGGTTCCAGCCCCCACTGCGGCATTCCCGGCAGAAATAGAACCAAGTACTTAAATCGCGCCGGTGTTCAGTCTATAGAACACCCCGTTCCGAAAATGGACTCCGTATAACTACCGGAGTGCGATGTTCTACGCATTGCCGCCCGGATGCGAATGTGGCACGGCTCGGGTTCCAGCCCCCAAATGCTCCCGGCTGCCGATTCAATTGCGGATCAGAGCGCCGGGAGTGCCGGGCGAGATGAGGGTGGCCGTCCGACCTCCCAAAAGGAAGATCCCTCGTCCCCGATGCGATCGATGCCGCACAGCGATGGCTCTGCGCCTCTGGAAGCTGCACCTGATGTCATCATTTCTGAACGCGTTGGAGTTACGGTTGGAGTTGCGGTGACAATGCACGCAACTATCGCGCTTACCGCCCCTGCTTGGCACTTGGCTGCCGTTCCCAAAGCCCTCCCACCCCAAAAATCGGAAGACACTCCGCCGGAAACGTGTACGCCTTCACCAAAACCGGAGGGACAGCATGTTTGAAATCAACGGTTTCGACACGGCGGGCGTCGTCAAACTCAAGCGGCTGTCACTCGCCGCCGCCCTCAAGAAGGCCAAGGAGCTTGTTGAGGACGGATGCTGGGACGTTCGGGTCGTCGATCCCGGCGGCCACGTCTACACCTCGTTTGAAGAGCAGGCCGCCTAGTTCCGAGCGATCACCCGCGCCTGTCGCCGCTATCCGCCGCGCCCGACGTTCGACGAGGCATTGTCGAGCCAGCGCCGTGTTGCTTCGTCACTCCAACCGGGGACCGCGAAGCGCGCCGGTGGCGTCGCATTCGTGCGTGGCCGGTCTACCGCAAGAGGGCGTGCGCGAGGGCGATGCACCGTTGCTGCGTCTGCGGCGGTGCACAGCACGAGCGACAGACCCATGAGACACAAGGCAAAAAGAGAGCGCATCGCATCGGCTCCAATCGAGCAATCGCTCCCTATGTGTTGCCCCGATCGGTTCACCACAATCGACCACGCCTTCACAAGCAGGCGAGACAAGCGCGGGCTCTTGCGGCGGCACCGGCAATCGGTGACGCGGGCGCGCGCTCCCATTGCCAGTCGACTCGTTTGGGCGCACGCTCTCTCCAGGCGCTTCAGACGCCGCACGGGAGAGACACATGAAGGAACCGGGCCTGGATGGCCGCCATCGGGACAAGGATGGCCAGATCAGCAAGAAGCACGGCAACACGCTGGTCGGCACATTGCGCAAGATCTACGGAAAGGGTTTTGCGGCCGGCTATCCCGATGCGGCGCAGCTCAGCGAGGTCCTGGCCCAGCTGAACGAGACGTCGCTGAGCCAGCTGCGCCGCGATCACGACACCGGGCACTTGGCGCACAAGATCGATCACGCCTTGAAGTGACGCCTCGCGGTGAGAGCCGCCATCGAAGGCGCGCATCCAGCACCAGTCACTGGCGTTCCTCGTACTTGTTGCAGCGGCCATCGCCCTGTTGGACCCGGCTGAGTTCCTGAAACGGCGGATCACAACGCAGGAGCGTGTACACCTTGTAAGAGGGCGGCGGGACGCGCCAGCAGAGATTCTGGCCCGCTGGGATCTGGTACGTGTCCCCGTTCGCCAGCGTATAGCTGCACGAGGCGTCCGGGCCGCTCACCTTCCCCTCCGCGTGGGCCTGGGCCAGCGAAGCCAACGCGAGGAACATCACCAACAGTCTGCGCATCTTGTCCTCCGCACTTCTGATCGCACACCAGTGGAACTGGGATGCGGACATCGCTTCAGCAAGACACAGATTCCTGAAAAGCACGCCGGGGCAGTCATGAGGGCAATTGGCGGAGCTTCGACGTGGCCGTCTCAGCCCTGATGCGAAATGGCTTGAATCCGATCGCCGCGGGCCGTTCACCTCTCCCGCCTGCGAGAGAGGCCGGCGCGTCCGGGCGAAGCGAAGCTTCGTCCCGTGGGCCGGGACAGGGCTTTTTCCTCTTGGCGATTGTCCCATTTGGGATACACCCTCTCCCGAGCCCGCAAGCGGGAGAGAGTGCACCTGCGTCGTTGCAGCAATCAAGCCTCATCCCTGCACGCTTCAAATCAGGCCGGGTGCGGAGATGAACGATCTTTCGATCTTCAGCTTTCCGGCGCTGAAACCGTCGCCGGCACGCTCAGCGGAGCTCCTCCCACCGAAACAGGCCCTGCCGGCTTCGACGGCCGGACCAGCCGCTTGCGCATCGCTGCGGACAGTCCATAGCGAGCGTTCGCGCGCCGGATCGAGGAGGTGACGTCCGACATCATCACGTTTTGCAGCGAGTCGACCTTCGCGATCAGCGTGGACAGCTGCGAAGATATCTTCTTCACATCGACCCGTTCGTCCGTGATGCTCTGCCGCAGGGACAGCAGCACCAGTGAATCCTGCTGCAGCAGAGCCGCATTCTGCTGCAAGGCGTGGTTGTTCGCCTGCAGCGAAGCCGTGTGCTGCTGCTGGGCGGATTGAATGTCCTTCAGGGCAGCGACGACCGGATCCGGCTTCGGCGCGGACGCTTCCTGGCGCGGAAGCAGCTCAGCCAGGCTGCCGACATTCAGCGACGGCAAGCCGGACGGCGACGTATAGACGGCCGCCGCGCCGTTGATGGCCAGCGCACACACTGCCAGGAGCAGCACCGTCTTCCGGCCGGGCCGCCTGTGCGGCACTGGAGCTTCCGGGGCCGCGGGATCGTGCGCGGCTGCGGCGGCTGCGAGGGCCACCGCGTCGAGTTCTTCGGCGAAGCTTGGCGTTTCCAGGGACGTGGTCATCTGCGTTGACCCCAATGAGCGAGCAACAGGACGCCGTCGCCGGAACGTCCTCGTGACGGCTCCTGTACGCAGCACCCATCTCCAACTGCCTAAAATTGTGGGCTTTTCGGATTAATTCCACGTTAGCGGCCTGGCCGGCTGACGGGCCCGACGCCCCCGGCCGATTACGGGGCTGTTGCGCTTCGCACTCGCTCTGGAGCGCCGAGCACGCGCCCCGCAGTGGCGGCTTCCTCCCGACGGATTTTCCGAAGTTGGCATCATGCCACTGTTTTGCCCGACAGGTCAAACGGGCTTTTGGCGCCTGATGCAGAAGGCGTTGTGGCAGAAGCACTTGGCTACTGTGCATGGGGTTGTTTTCGCGTTTTTTTACAGCTCACCCCTCGTCGAGCACCTCGAACAGCGCCTCCACCCGCTCGAACGGCGCATCGCGCGTCGCACTGTGATGGACCACCCGATCGCCGTCGCGTTGCAGCGACTTGCCTCTCGATTTCCGCAAGCGCCCCGGCAGGAACGTCGCAGCCACCGCCTCGGGACCGACGTCGAGGCGGATGATGCCTCTGCGCTTGCACTCGATCCTGAGCCTGGCTGCTGCGAAGAAATCGCGCGCCACCTTCGGCAAGGGTCCGAAGCGGCGGGAGGTTTCCTCCTCGAGGTCTTCGAGGTCGTCCTCGCCATTGCATCTTGCGGCGCGCGCATAGAGCTCGAGCCGCACGGGCTCGGACTGCACATAGGTCTCGGGCAGCATGTCCCCGACCGGCAGGTTCAGGTCGGGCACCCACACCGCGGCGCGCTCCTCGTCGGCCTTCTCCGAGGCCATCTTCAGGAGGTGGCTGTAGAGCACCGGCCCGAACACCTGGACATGGCCGGACTGCTGCTCCGAGAACAAATCGCCCGCGCCCCTGAGATCGAGGTCGCGCTCGCTGATGGCAAAGCCGGCGCCCGGCCGGCTGAACTCCTCGAGCACGGCCAGCCGCTTCTCGGATTGTCCCGACGCCGTCTCGGTCAAGAGATGGGCGAAGGCGCGGATGCCGCTGCGGCCGACGCGTCCGCGCAGCTGGTGCAGCTGGGCAAGGCCGAACTTTTCCGGCCAGCACACCACGATGGTGTTGGCGCGGGGAATGTCGAGGCCGCTCTCGACGATGTTGGTCGCGAGCAGGACGTCGGCACCGCCCTCGACGAAGCTCATCATCCGGTCGTCGATCTCGTCGGCAGGCAGCTTGCCGTGCAGACAGACGATGCGCAGGTCCGGCGCCACCGCCTGCACCCGCGCCAGCATTGGATCGAGATCGTGGATGCGCGGACAGATCAGGAAACTCTGCCCGTGGCGGCGCTGCTCGCGCAGCAGCGCGGAGGCGATGGCGGCATCCGACAGCGGCGCGATCCGGGTTGCGACCGGAAGCCGGTGCACCGGCGGCGAGGCGATCACGCTGAGGTTGCGGAAGCCGGCAAGCCCGGCGGCGAGCGTCCGCGGGATCGGCGTCGCGCTCATCATCAGCACGTGGACGTTCTTGGCGAGGCCGGCGAGCTTGGCCTTCTCGGCTGCGCCGAAATGCTGCTCCTCGTCGATGATGACGAGGCCGAGATCGTCGAATTTGACGTCCTTGCCGGTGAGCGCCTGCGTGCCGATCACGACCTTGATCCGGCCGCTGCGCAGGCCCTCCCTGGTCTCCCGCAGCTGCGCGCCGGATGTTGCCCGCGACAGGTTTCCCACCTCGATGCCGAACGGCGCAAAGCGCTTCTGGAACGTCGCGACGTGCTGCCTTGCCAGCACCGTCGTCGGCACCGCGATCGCCACCTGCTTGCCCGACAGCACCACCGCGGCCGCCGCGCGCAGCGCCACCTCGGTCTTGCCAAAGCCGACGTCGCCGCAGACCACCCGGTCCATGGGATGACCGGATGCAAGATCGTCCAGCACGTCGCTGATGGCCTGGGCCTGGTCGATCGTCGTGAAGTAAGGGAAACGCGCGACGAACTTCTCGTAGGCCGACCCCGGCGGCACCAGCTTATCGGCGCGCCGCCGCCGGCGCTGGCTGATGTGCTTGGCCAGCACCTTGCCCGCGGCCTGGATCTCGCGCTCGGCCTCGCCGCGGCGGGCCCACCATGTGCTGCCATCCGCCTTGTCCAGCGCGAGCTTGCCGAGCTCGGTCGCGTAAGGCCACATCAAAGCGAGATCGGCCGGCGGCACCAGAACCGCATTGTCGCCTGCGAACTTCAGGCGGATCATCTCGCGCATGGCGCCGCCGCCGGTGTTGACGGTCTGCAATCCGTCGAGCACGGCAAGGCCGCGCTGGAGGTGGACGACCACCGTGCCCTGCTCGGGCACATCGGCATGGTCGAAGGCCGCACTCCAGGCGCGCGCCATCGGTTGCGGATGATGCGCGCGGCTGCCGAGCACGTCCGACGCCGTCACCACGACCAGGGGCTTCTTCCCCGGCACGACGAAGCCGGCATCGAGATCGGCCAGCAGCGTCGCCTCGCCGCCCCGCCCCCGCGCCGCCTCGTCCCAGTCATCGGAGCGCTCCGCCTTGACGCCGCTCATCCGCTCCATCACGCGCAGATCGTCCTCGTGCGCTGCGACGAGGATCAGTCGCGATCCGGCCCGGCGTGTCTCCTCGACGAAGCCACGCAGCGCCTTCCTGGAAGACGTCAGCTTCGAAAACTCCGGGATGTGCTGGAAGGGCGCCGTCCGCGGCAGCACCTTCATGCTCTTGGAGAGCTGCTTCCAGTCGCGCCGTGCGAGATATTCACGCTCCCGCTCCGCCCGGCCTGCGGCCTCCTCGATCGTGTCCAGCCAGGCGTCGGCATGCAACGGGACGCCGGCGTCCGCGATCCATTTGGCGCCCCCGCAATAGTCGAACAGGCTCGCGCGCTTGCCGCGTTTGCCGGCAAGGCCGAGCCGCTCCGACATGGGATCGACGAGCAGCTCTTTGGTCTCGAAGATGATCCTGTGCTCGTTCGGGTCGAATGCCACGATCCGCCTGATCGCACGCTCCGAATGCTCGATCCGGAACGGCCCCAGCGCGCCTGCGGGAAATATCTCGAAGGTCTGTCCGTGGAACAGCGCGCCGCCCGGATAGTCCGGCTCGTCGTCGAGATCGTATCCGAGGGCCTGGAGGCGGGTCTCGAGGTCCCGCTCGGAGAACGGACCGCCCACTTTCAGGCTCAGGCTCAGGCGCGACAGGCTCGCCGGCGGCGGCAGGCGCTCCATCACCGCTTCCGCGGTCGACACGAGAAACAACGGCTTCCTGGATTTTGCGAGCCGGCTCAGCACCGAGGCTCTGCGCCCTGCGAGCTCGTGCGACGGCTCGAGCTGGTCGAACGGCAAGGTGTTCAATCGCGGAAACACCAGCACCTCGCAGGACGGGTCGAGCGCGTGAATGACGCTGCCCAGCCGCTCCGCCCTGTTCTCGTTCTCGGCGAGGAAGACGATCCCGCTGCGTCCGGACTGCTTCCATTGTGCAAGCAGGTGAAGAGCCATCATGCCGAGGGGCGACGACGACGAGATCGTGGCGCGCTGCGATCCTTTGCTCTTCTTCGGCGCCTTCTTGGCCACCCCTGTCTTTTTCGAAAGCCTCACTTGAACCCGTTTCTGGTCTTGCATTGTAGCCAACAGAATGCGAGCCGCCCTCATCTCGAATCGGCAACTCGCCGCCATGCATATGGGATTTGCCCCGCGAACGCACCCCTCGTGGCAACGTTCAAAGGCGGCGCCGCGATCCCGACAATCTGGCTGTTTTGGTAGGCCTGCAGCGCGGAACTCATGCGGCCCGCGATCGGCATCGCCCGATGCAAGCATTGCGACGATCGAAGACGTCGTGCGCGCAAGCAGCCACGAAAAAGCCCCAGCGCTTGGAGCCACACTGGGGCGTTTCGGTCAACATGAATAAGTTAAGCAATGACGTCTTCATAGCAGCGGTTTCGCCGCGCGCTTGTGAACTGGTTCACACGCTTTGCACCGAGCAAACGACCTCAGCGAGCTATGGCGGAATCTGGGTGATGACGGTGTGAGGAAGGCGGCGTATCGAGGCGGGTGACGAGCCTGCCAGAACCTCTCGAGGAGAGCGATACGCCATGACCGAGACTACCAATGTTCTTGCTTTCCGTCAGCCGTCCGCGGTTGATGATCCACTGACCGATATCGTTCGTGCCGGCGCGCGGGACCTGCTTGCCAGGGCGATCGAGATCGAGGTTGGCGCGTTTCTGGCCAGCACGGCCAATCTGACGCTGCCCGACGGTCGAGCGCGCCTGGTCCGACATGGGCACGGTCCGGTGCGCGAGATTGCGACCGGCATCGGTCCGGTGGAGGTCGCTCGTCCCAAGGTCCGCGACCGCGGAGCGAGCGGGCCAGGCGACCGCCTCCGCTTCAGTTCGGCAATCCTGCCGCTATGGGCGCGGCGGACGAAGAGCCTGGATGCCTTGATCCCGGTCCTCTATTTACGCGGCATCTCGACCGGCGACTTCCAGGAGGCGCTCTCGGCGCTGCTCGGCAAGGATGCGCCGAACCTGTCGCCTTCGGTGATCGCCGGCCTGAAGGCCGATTGGCAGGTCGAGTACGAACGCTGGCAGAGACGCGATCTGTCGGCGCGTCGCTATGTCTACATCTGGGCCGATGGCGTGTACCTGCAGGCCCGCATGGAAGATCACAGCGAATGCATGCTGGTGCTGATTGGCACCACGCCGGAAGGCAAGAAGGAGCTGATCGGCTTCCAGGTCGGCGTGCGCGAGAGCGCGCAGAGCTGGCGCGAACTCCTGATCGACCTGCGGCAACGCGGGTTACGGATTGCCCCGCAACTCGCCATCGGCGACGGCGCCCTCGGCTTCTGGAAGGCACTGGACGAGGCCTTTCCCGGCACGCGGCACCAACGATGCTGGTGCCATAAAGTGAGCAACGTACTCGACAAGGTCGCCAAATCCGTGCAGGGCCCCATGAAGAACGACCTGCGGAACATCTATCTGGCCCCACACCGGGCCGAAGCTGAAACCGCGATCGACGTCTTCGTCGAGAAATACCACGTCAAATACGGACGTGCGGTGGAGTGCCTGATCAAGGATCGCCATGCGCTGCTCGCCTTCTTCGACTTCCCTGCTGAGCACTGGATCCACCTACGCAGCTCGAACCCGATCGAGAGCGTCTTCGCCACGGTGCGCCACCGAACGGTGCGGACCAAGGGATCGCTGTCGCAACAAACTGCGAAGCTGATGGTGTTCAAGCTCATCGACGCCGCATCGAAGACCTGGCGGCGATTGAAGAGCACGAACCAGTTGCCGAAAGTCATCGCCGGTGTAAAGTTCATCGACGGAATCGAAGTCATTCCGAACACTGAAAGCCACGCCGCCTGATCAGGCCGCGTCACCCAAAATCAGCCATAGCTCGACCTCAGCGCGAGAGGCCCTGAGGTCGCCAACCTTTATGGGTAAGGTTTTCTCGCGGCCCGGGGGCTTTGGAGCTTGGGGATGGGCCATGAGCCTAGATTCGACGCACGCCACGCAGAGTCGTTCCAATGATCCACGCCCAACCTGCTGGGGCGCTCCAATCATGCCGGAACGGAGTACCTTGTCTCCCGGTTTGAGTGCGCACGCGCCACGCGTTAGGATGCCCGCTTTTACGGAGGCTCATTTGAGGTCATTCATTTTCATCGGCGCCATCGCACTGTTTGCGACGGCCGCCCACGCACAGACGCTGGTCGATCCCAACAAGGTTGCTCCCGAATACCGCGAGGCAGCCGAGAAACGCCGCGCCGAGCAGTTGCGCCAGCGTGAATGCGCGCTGAAGGCCGATCTCGAGAAAGTGCTGCCCAGGGATCGCACCGCCTTTCTCAACCATTGCCTGGAAGCGATGGCGGCCAAGCAATAACGGCTGACCGTTCCAACCGGCGCCTTGGCGCAATGCGCGCATGGTCCGCGGTCATTTGCCGCGCGGGGTGAGAGGACCAGCTCAGCTCCGCCGCCGCTTTCGCGGAAACAGGCGGTCGCGGATGTAGCGCGAGGTCGGCGTCAGGCGGATGCCGCGGGGCTTCTGCCAGGCGGCGCGGTCGATCTCCTTCTTGTCGCCGATCGCCAGCCTGCCCTTGGCAGACTTGGCGATGAAGATCGCGTCATTCATCTTGCGGCCGGAGCGCTTATTCCTCGTCTTCACTTCTTTCCAGAGGGTGATCCTGCCGAGCTTCAGCTTTGGAAGCTCCTCCTTGATCTCCCGCCGCAGGCAGTCCTTCTCCGACTCGCGCGGACGCTTGCGGCCGCCCGGAAACATCCAGAGGCCATCCGACCGGCGCCTGACCAACAATACCTTGCCGCGCCTGGCGGCAACCAGCTTGGAAGATTTCGCCATTGCTGCCGTCATCAAGAACAGAATCGACCCGATCGTAACTTGTCTAGTCGAACAGACAAGTTCGCGGCATGTTTTGATCACAGGCCACGAGCCATCGGGTCCTGGCGCGGCACGGCCGGAAGAATGCACGGTCGGGGCCGCGAGATCAGCCCTCGCCCGCCTCCGCCTGATCCTCGGTCCTGATCCAGGCCATCATGATCTCCCAGGCCACCGATAGGATGATCGGCCCGATGAACAGTCCGACGATGCCGTGGGCCAGCGTGCCGCCGATCACGCCGACGAAGATCACGATGGTCGGAGTGGTCAGTCCCCGCCCCATGACGAGCGGCTTCAGCATGGTGTCGATGAAGCCGACGAGCACGAAAAACACGGTGAGCAGCAACGCCGTGGTGACGTCCTTGGCAGTCCAGATCCAGATGATCACCGGCAGCAGCACGAGGAAGGCACCGATCTGCACGATCGAGAGCAGCAGCACGATGAAGGCGAGAAGGCCCGCACTGGGCACCTCGGCGAGCTTGAAGCCGATGCCGGCGAGCAACGCCTGCACGATCGCGACGCCGATCACGCCCTGCGCCACGGCGCGAATGGTCGCACCCGCAAGACCCAGGAAATGCTCGGTCTGCTCGGGCACGATGCGAAACAGGAAGCCGCGGCCGGCCGCGACCAGCCTCGGCCCGTGCGGAAACAGGAATCCGGCCACGAACACGGAGACCAGAAACTGGAGCGTGCCGACACCGGCGTCTCCGGCGAGCGAGAGCAGCGGGCCTGCCAGCGGCTGGAGATACGGCGCCACCTCGCGCACCACCGCCCGGACGTTGTTGTAGGCCTGGTCCCAGAGCTCGTAGAGCCAGGGCCCGACGAGCGGCCACGATTTGGGCTGCTCCGGCGCCGACTGGAGCGCGAGGTCGCCGGTGCCGAGCTGGTGCGCCAGCTCGCGCACGCCGTCCACCGCGCTGATGCCGAGCCAGGTCGCCGGACCGATGACGATGCCGAGCGTGATCAGGGTCAAGATCGCTGCTGCAGTCTTGGGCCGGCCGCCGAGGATCTTGGCGACCCAGCTGAACGCCGGATAGAACGCGACCGCGAGCACGCCGCTCCAGGCCAGGATCGGCACGAACGGGCGGATGATCAGGAAGGTCCAGATGATCAGCAGGGCGAGCAGGCCAAGCCGGATCACGAGCTGGATGACGTCCTCTCCCGTCAGCAGCTGACGGAGACTTTTCACGGGCACGGCTTTCCTTGCGGCATGAACGCAACTTCCGGCGCTTGCACGGCCCGGCCGTTATTGCCAGCAACGCATCCGGCGTCAAGACGACCGGAGCCGACCGCGCCTCGATCAGGCCCCAACCGGGCCATCCGGCATTGCGCGACGATGACGCGCCATCCCGGTCCGCGCCCCAGCCCGGCTTGGCTAACGCCCGTTAACCGGATTTCCCCACGCCGGTTTACGCCGCTGCAAACGCTGGCGGCTATCGTGGATCGAGGTCACCGAAACGCATTCTGTGCAATGGCCAACAGCATCTGGACGATTGAAGAGTTCACCTGTGCGGGTTGCGGCATGAACTACGCCGCGACCAGGGAGGAGCACAGCGAGGCCCATACCGGCAGTTTCAAGTGCGGCATCTGTAGCGGCGTCGTGCACGCCTGGTCCGGCAAGCATCATTTCTTCGGCTGGCAGGCCGTGAAGACGAGACCGCCGGTGTTCGGGAAGCGCTGGGCGGGCGTCGGGTGGTAAGCCGTCCGCGGCGTCGCAGGATCGGCCCAATTGCACCGCCGCCGTTTGCACTCCGTTCACCGGTCGCCGCTAGCCCGTCTTATTCGCGAGAGGGCGCCTGAGAGGCTGGCGAGCGTGGTGTAAAGCGCTGATGCGGCGTAGGATTCGGTTGCGAAGCCACCCCATCACCTTCAACCGCGAACGCCACGCCCGCCATGACCGATGATACGATTTCAGACCACTATCGAGAAGCAAGAATTCAACACAAATAAAACCTCTGCCTCGCGCTCGATCTCTTCATGCTTGATAGTCTCGTTTCGGAGGCTGAGCACCTACCGCGTCTAATAGGCCGCTCGCGCCGGTTTCTTTGGACGCGGCACGACCGCGACTCCACGTTTCGGCACAGAAATGATCGGGAGTCACTCAATCTTTCTTCAACTTAACCCGTCTTATTCGTAAGAGTGCGCCTGAGGGGTAAAGCGCTGATGCGGCGTAGGATTCGGTTGCGAAGCCAACCCCATCACCTCCAACCGCGAACGCCACGCCCGCCATGACCGACGATACGATTCCGCCCTTCTCGTTTCCAGCCGTTCACGCCAAGAAAGTCACAGCTGCCTTCGATGGTGGGCGCCTAACCTCGAACGGGGGCGTGATGCTTCTGGCGATGGCCGAGCGGCGTCTCGGTTTGGCCAACAATCTGGCCCGGGTGTTCCCGGATCGGCGCGATCCGACGCGGGTCGTGCACAGCCTGGTCGATATGTTCCGCGCTCGCATGTTCGCGATCTGCTGCGGCTACGAGGACGCCGACGACCTCGATCATCTGAGGTCCGATCCGGCATTCAAACTGGCCTGCGGTCGCCTACCGGACACGGGCCGGGATTTGTGTTCCCAGCCGACGCTGTCGCGGCTGGAGAATGCTCCGCGCCTGCGCGACGTGATCCGGCTGACCTACACTTTGGTCGACGCATGGATGGATAGCTACCCGCGCGAGCCGGCATCCGTCACGCTCGACATCGATGATACCTGCGACGTCGTCCACGGCCATCAGCAGCTCTCGCTGTTCAACGCTCATTATGACGAACGCTGCTTCCTGCCGATCCACGTCTACGACACGGAGAAGAGCCGGCCCGTGGCGGTCGTGCTGAGGCCCGGCAAGACGCCGGGCGGCGTCGAGGTGCGTGCCCATCTGCGCCGCCTGGTACGGCATATCCGGACGCGATGGCACAACACGCAAATTACGTTCCGTGGCGACGGGCACTATGCCCGGCCGGAGGCAATGGCGTGGTGCGAGACCAACGGCATCGACTACATCTTCGGTCTGTCCGGCACCAAGCCTCTCGCCAGAAAAGTCGACGAGGTCGCCGACGACATCCGCACGCGACGCGCCATCGAGAACCTGCCGGTTCTGCGTGGCTATACCGAGACGCGCCACAAGGCAAAGTCCTGGGATCGCGAACGGCGCACCGTCGCCCGTATTGAGGCGACGATGCTCGGCCTCGACATCCGTTTCGTCGTCACCAGCCTCGATGTCGGCTCGGCCGAGTGGATCTACGACAGCCTGTATTGCGCGCGCGGCCAAGCCGAGAATCTGATCAAGCTGCATAAGACGCAGCTCGCCTCCGATCGCACCAGCTGCCGTTCGGCGCTCGCCAACCAGGTCCGTCTCGTGCTCCATACGGCCGCTTATTGGCTGATGCTGACCGTGCGCGACGCCATTCCCAAAGCCCGGGAATTGGCCGCTGCCGAGTTCGCGACGCTGCGTCTTCGGCTCTTGAAAATCGCCGCCCGTGTCGTCGAGACCACGAGCCGCATTCGCCTTGCGTTTGCCGCGGCATGTCCCGAAGCCGACCTGATCTGCGGCTTGCCCGGCGCGCTGCTGCCGCTCGGTCCTTGACCGGCGGGGCGTCCGCCCCCGTTCGCCCAACCCATCCCTCAAGCGCGTTGCAAAGTACCGGTCGTCAGGCGGCGAAAAGCCGAAGGCAATCCTGTGCGCCTCGTCAGACAAGATGTGCGGCCGCATCAATCGGGCCCAAAAGCCGCACTCTCACGAATAGGACGGGCTAGATCAGAGGATGGATCCTCCGCGCCAAACCCCAATCATGGCCGACCTCAACGCCGTCCTGACCAGGCTCAACGATCGTCTGCTCCGCCTCGAGGGCGAGCTATTCGTGCTGCGCTCGCTGGCACGCGCGACGCTGACGGCCGGCGACGACCATGCGGCACGTATGCGCAAGCTGGTCGAGGCCGCGAAGGTCGCGCTCGATGACGAGGCCAAGCGCCCGCTCGACAAGCCGACGCGCAAATATGTCGATGCGGCAACCGCGCTGGTGGAGGAGCTGCTGGTCGAGCCGACTCCGGCGCGGCCGCTGCTCACGGTCATCGACGGCGGCCGTCGCGACTGAGCGACAGACATTTTAGACCCGCCATCGGTCAGCGCGCAGACATGCGGGGCGCGCGCGCCGCAGACCTCTAGGTCGCCGTGGAGTTCTCCGCCTTGAGCCGGCTCAGCCCCGCCTCGATGATCGCGATCTCCTCGTCGATCTGGCCGATCGGCAGGCTGAAATCATAGCCAGACCTGCTCTTCAGATCGACCGCAAGCCGCTGCCTGTGCATCATCAGCTCGTCGAGTCCGCGGCGGTTCTTCAGACGCACATAGGCGTCGACGATCTGCTCGATTGCGCTCGGCATGAAATCTGTCCCGTAAAAAGGCCCGGCGGCGCGCCCACGCCGGCGGACGTTTTCGGTGTCGCGGTACGCAATACAAATCCGCGACGGCTTCGTCGATACGCCAAGCTGGTTGAGATCGTGTTACCGTCGGATGATTTCGTGATGGGTGGCACGAGAAAAGGCCGCCGGCGATCACGCCAGCGGCCAAAGCCGGGTTCGAAAATGGATGCGGGTTGAAATGTCGCCAGCCCCGGTCGGTGCATGTTACCAGCCAATCGGGGGCATCTCTGTTAAAAACGAGACACAGGAACCGCTTGTGGGTCGCTTATCGTCCGACCGTTGCGGCGCGGCAACGCTGTCCGTGACGCAGAAATAGGTTCGCCGGCGGCTGGCGCCCGGCGCATTGTTGATAACCCACGCAAACATTGCGCGGGTGGTGACAGGGCGTGCTGACGTGTTATCGGGGAATGACGCAGTTGCGAAACGGATCGGACACCCATGCGCATTACCCTCGTCGGCTCCCGCCATTTTGGCGTGACCACCCTGAACATGCTCCGGGAGCACAGCGTCTCGGTCGTCCGGGTCGTGGTAGCCGATGCCGAGGATCGCCTCGCCGCGACGGCGAGGGCCGCCGGAATCGAGGTCGTGGTCCAGGCCAATCCGAAGCTCGTGGTGGCTGCCGAGATTGCTCCCGACACTGATCTGATCATCACGGCCCACAGCCACGCCCGGATCGGCAAGGACGCGCTTGCCGTCGCCAAGTTCGGCGGGATCGGATATCACCCCTCGCTGCTGCCGCGCCATCGCGGCAAGGCCGCCGTGGAATGGACCATCAAGGAAGGCGATCCGATCGCCGGCGGCACGATCTATCATCTCGCCGACCGTATGGACGCTGGCGCCATCGCCGCCCAGGACTGGTGCTTCGTCAAGAAGGGCGAGACCGCACGGGAGCTTTGGGAGCGCGCGCTGGCGCCGCTCGGGCTCAAGCTGCTGGCCGATGTGATCGACTACGCCAAGGTCCACAAGGCGCTGCCTGCCAAAGCCCAGGACGAACAGTTCGCAACCTCCGCGCCGAGTCTCTCCTAACGTTTACCCTTAATGTCAGCCCGCGTTGATTCCGCTTCGAAAATCGGAGCCAGAATCGCAAATAAACCATTGTACCAACAGGAACAATTTTCGATTTGGCGTCGCAACAAATTTCCGTCACATTTCGTCCGAATAAGCGTCAGCATATCAGACAAATTCAAGGATGGGATTTATGCGTTTTGGTCGCATTGCGGTGTTCTGTGCCGCTTCAGTTTTCGCAGGCACCCTCGCCGCCCCCGCTTTCGCCCAGAGCCCCTATGACGGCAATTGGCACGTCACTATCGTGACCAAGAGCGGCTCGTGCGAGCCGACCGCGAGTTCCATGCTGACGGTTGCCGATGGCAAGATTACCGCGCCCGGCGCTAACGTTTCCGGCACCATCGGCCGCGAGGGACTTGTGAAAGTTTCGATCAATGGTGCATATGCCAACGGTCAACTCAACGGCAACGCCGGATCGGGGAAGTGGAATGGAGCATCAGCAGGCATACCTTGCAGCGGGCGCTGGGAAGCATCGCGCCAATAAACCAACGCAGGTTCGTGCCCGGAATCGGCGGCTGTTGATCGCGGCCGCCGTTTTGTTTGCGGCCGCAGCCGCCAATTCCGAAAGCAAGGCGCAATCCGGTCCATTCGCTCCGATGGCGGGAAGCTGGAGTGGCGGCGGCACGGTCAGCCTCGAGGACGGATCGACGGAACGCATCCGTTGCCGGGCCAAATACGCACCCGTCGGCCCCACAATGGAAATGACGCTGACCTGCGCCAGCGACGCCTACAAGTTCATCCTCTCCGCCAACGTTCAGTCGGCGGGAAATGCCATTACGGGAAGCTGGAGCGAGGCCAGCCGCAACATCTCCGGCTCGCTCCAGGGCCGCGGTGGCGGCGGAAACTTCGAGGTGGTCGCCTCTGCCGCCGGCTTCAACGCCAACCTCGCGCTGAGGACGCACGGCAACAAGCAGACCGTCACGATGCGCGCCGACAGCCAGTTCCGCGGCGCCAACATCTCGATGTCGCGCTAAGGCGGACCACAATTGTCACAATCGGCCCGGCGGTCTCGCCGGGTCTTTTTTATGCGCCCGGCACGAACGCCGTGACCTCGATCTCGACCTTGGCCCGGTCGTCCACGAGGCCGCCGATATAGAGCAGCGTCGAGGGCGGGAAATTTCGTCCGAGCGTTTCCTTCCAGGCCGCACCGATGCCAGCACCGGCCGCTTCATACTCGCTGCGGCTGGTCAGGTACCAGGTCAGGCGGACGATGTGCTCGGGGCCGGCGCCGGCCTCGCCCAGGAGCTTGATGATCCGTTTCAGCGCCGTCGCGACCTGCGCTGCCATGTCGGGCGCGTAATTGCCGGCCTCGTCGCCGCCGGTCTGGCCGGCCAGAACCACCCAGCGCCCTGGCCCCTGGACCACGACGCCATGGGAAAAGCCGCGCGGTTTTTTCCACTCGGCCGGCTGCAAGATATGCATGAGCGACGCTCCCCCGATCTTCTCGTTGTCTGGAGATGCCTAGCACGACACCCTGCATCGCTGCATCCGCAGATTTGGCCGTTGCAAACGCCGGTGATGTCGCCGATACCGGCCGTCCCTTCGGGTTTCCTTCCTCCGGCATCCTGCCCCAATGAGCGCGACACCGTCCAGAACGATGGCTGCACTGTGGATGGCCGGCTGGCTGTCGCTGATGCTGGTCATGGCGATTGCCGGGCGCGAGACCACGCGCGAACTCAATGTTTTTCAGATCATGGAGGTGAGATCGCTGGTCGGCTTCGTGTTGCTCTCGCCGATCATCTACCGCGCCGGCGGCTTGAAGGTGTTCAAGACATCTCGCCTGCCGGAGCATGTCGGGCGCAACCTGGTGCACTATGTCGCCCAGCTCGGCTGGTTCTTCGCGCTGACGCTGATTCCGATCGGCCAGGTGGTGGCGATCGAGTTCACAATGCCGATCTGGACGGCGATCCTCGCGGCAAGCTTCCTGTCCGAGCGGATGACGCCATGGAAGATCGCCGCCATCGTGCTCGGACTCGTCGGGGTGATCGTCATCGTCCGACCCGCGACCGGGGAGATCAATCTGGGCCAGCTCATCGCGCTCGGGGCCGCCATGGGATTTGGCGTGTCGATGGCGCTGGTCAAATCGCTGACCCGCACTGAAAGTGCGCTCTCGATCCTGTTCTGGATGCTGGTGGTGCAATCCGCCGCAGGCTTCATTCCGACATTGTTCGTCTGGACCTGGCCATCGGTCTATGTCTGGGCCTGGGTCGGCGTGATCGCCGTCTGCGGCACATTTTCACACTATTGCCTCGCCAGCGCGATGCGCTACGCCGACGCGACGATCGTGGTTCCTATGAACTTCCTGCGGGTCCCCCTGACCGCGACCGCCGGCTGGCTATTGTATTCCGAGCGGCTCGACGCCTGGACCGTCCTCGGCGCGGTGCTGATCCTGGGCGGTAATCTGCTGAATTTGAAGCCCGCTTCGCCCGTTGTCGCTCGCGCGCAGTGAACCTCGCGCCGCCTCGCGCGACAAAACGAAGTGGCCGTGTGATCTGGATCACGTTGGAGGGGCACTCCATCGTGCACATTCGGCCACACAGCAGCGGGTTGACGCAACGGACCGGCCGTTTTGGTGGCGCGACGTCGGGCACTTCGTGTAGGTTCGTTGCCAATTTGTTGCTGCCTGCAATTCGATTCTGGGGATTTCAGAATGCGCTATCTCACCCTCCTCACTTCGCTGGTGTGCATGGCACTGTCGATCGGTGCCGCCAAGGCTGACCGCCGCGTCGCCTTCGTCGTCGGCAACGGCTCCTACAAGAATGTCGCGCAATTGCCGAACCCGCCGATCGACGCCAAGGCGATGGCAGCCACGCTGCGCAATGTCGGCTTCGAGGTCATCGAAGGCTCCAATCTCAGCCGCGACCAGATGACGGAGAAGCTGCTCGATTTCGGCCGCAAGGCGCAGGGCTCCGACATCGCGCTGTTTTATTATGCCGGCCACGGCATCGCCGTCAGCGGCACCAACTATCTTCTCCCGGTCGATGCCGACATCAAATCGGAGATGGACGTCAAGCTAGGGGCCGCCATCAACATCGACCTGACGCTCGAGCAGACCATGGGCGATGCCAAGGTCAAGCTCGTCTTCCTCGATGCCTGCCGCGACAATCCGTTCGCCGCCAAGATCAAGTCGAACGCGGCGACCCGCAGCGTCAACGTCCAGAGCGGTCTCGCCGAGATGAAGTCCGGCGAGGCACCCTGATCGCCTTCGCCACCGGCCCAGGCCAGACCGCGCTCGACGGCCAGGAGGGCAACAACAGCCCGTTCACCCGCGCGCTGATCGACAACATCACCAAGCCCGGCGTCGAGATCCAGCAGGCGATGACGTCGGTGCGCGCCCAGGTCAATGAAGAGACCCGCAAAGGCCAGCTGCCGTGGGGCCACACCAACCTGACGGGCTCCGTCTATCTCAATCAGGCGCCGATGACCCAGGTCGCCAACGCGGCCCCGACCGCATCCGGCATCGTGCCGGCGGCGGCCGGGGATGGTGTCGAGCTCGAATACTGGCGCTCGGTCAAGGAGTCCAACAAGCCCGAAGAGCTCAACGCCTACCTCACCGCCTACCCGAACGGCCAGTTCAAGGCGCTGGCGCTGGCGCGCCTCGCGGCGATCAAGAGCGGCGCCTCGACCGCGACCCGCACGCTCAACGCCGGCGTCGATCCCGCTACCTTCACCGACGAGGCCACCCAAGTCACCGAGGACCAGATCGGCCTCGACAAGAACAAGCGCCGCGACGTGCAGCGTCGACTGACGGCGTTAGGGTTCGACACCAAGCAGACTGGCGTATTCAACGACGAGACGCGGTCCGTGCTCAAGCGCTGGCAGACCGCGCGCGGCTATCCCTCGTCGGGTTATCTCAACAAGAACCAGCACAAGGCCCTGCTCGCGGAGATCGTCGCTGGCCCGGCGACTGCCAGCGACACCAGCCAGAAGCCGGCCCGGCGCGCCAGCGCTCCGCCTCCGAGCAGTGGGCCGGCACCGGCACCTCAACGCAGCAGCAGTCCCGGCGATGCAGCTGGTGCGGCCTTCGTCGGCGGTGTCGTCGGCGGCATGATGGGCGGCATGTTCCGCCGCTGAGCCGAGGCGAGATCGACAACACAAAAGCCCGGCTCACGCCGGGCTTTTTTCTTTGGTCGTCCTCGCGGTGGTGTCGAGTTGGTGCCTACTTCCCCGCAGCTTTCCGCAGCGCCTCGTTGATGCGGTCCTGCCAGCCGGGACCGCCCTCCTGAAAGAATTCCAGCACGTCCTGGTCGATGCGCAGGGTGACCTGCTCCTTGATGCCGGGAACGGCGCTTTGTTTCGGCGGCGCCGCGGCGACCTTAGCGGTCACCTTCTTGAATGCCGCCTCCGCTTCGGTCCTAGCATCGCCAAGCGTGCGCGGTCGTCTCGGTTGATCCGCCATCTGCTAGATTCCTTCGAACAGCGCTGTCGAGAGATAGCGCTCGGAGAACGACGGCACGATCGCCAGGATGGTTTTTCCCGCAGCTTCCGGCCGCTTGCCGATCTCGAGCGCGGCCGCAATCGCCGCGCCCGAGGAGATGCCGCCCGGGATGCCTTCGTGCCGGGCCAGCGCGCGCGAGGTCTCGATCGCGGTCGTCGAGTTGACCTTCACGATCTCGTCGATCACAGAACGGTCGAGGATGTCAGGAACAAAGCCGGCACCGATGCCCTGGATCTTGTGCGGCGTGTGCTGTCCGCCGGACAGCACCGGGCTCTCCTCCGGTTCGACCGCAACCACCCGCAGCGAGGCCTTGCGTGGCTTGAGCACCTGGCCGACGCCGGTGATCGTTCCGCCGGTGCCGACGCCGGCCACGAAGAAATCGATGTTGCCGCCGGTGTCGTTCCAGATTTCCTCCGCGGTGGTGCGGCGGTGCACCTCGGGATTGGCGAGGTTCTTGAACTGCTGCGGCATCACCGAATTCGGCGTCGTCTTCACCAGCTCCTCGGCGGCAGCGATCGCACCCTTCATGCCTTGCGCCGCCGGCGTCAGCACCAGTTCGGCGCCGAGGAAAGCCAGCATCTTGCGCCGCTCGATCGACATCGACTCCGGCATCACCAGCTTGAGCCGGTAGCCGCGCGAAGCCGCCACGAAAGCGAGCGCAATACCGGTGTTGCCGGAGGTCGGCTCGATCAGCACGGTGTCGGGCTTGACGATACCCGCCTTCTCCATCGCGATGATCATGGCCGCGCCGATGCGGTCTTTCACGCTTGCTGCAGGATTGAAATATTCAAGTTTTGCCAAAATGGTCGCGTTTACGCCGTGCATGCCGGGCAGCCGGCGCAAGCGCACGACGGGCGTGTTGCCGAAGGCATCGACGATCGAGTCATAGATCCGGCCGCGGCCGGCTTGGTGCGCTGCACCCGTGGTGGACGATGCGTCCATGATGAACTCCCTGTGGCAACGATCTGCATTTCCGTCCGACCATTGCGCAGTTACAGACAGCTTGCGGCGACACGCAAGCGACAATGCGGCACATGTTAAATACGCTGCATCGCAAAATCACGTGAGCGGTAAAATCAGAAAAGCTACGCATTTGTGTTGCGACCTCGTCAACCGCTTCTGCTTATGTTAGGTTCATATCTCAAGCAGGGAGGTCCACGATGTCAGCAATTGCTGAAGTGTTGCCGACCGTCGCGTCGACCCGCGATCCTCGTTGCAGCGAGCTGCCGACCTGTCCCGTCTGCGCCGACTCCATGGTCGCCGCCGAAGCATCGGCCTACGTCTCGGACCGCATGATCAGCTATCTCTGGACCTGCGACAATTGCGGCTATGGCTTCGTGACCAAGCACGCCCTGAAGCAACGCTTCACTTGCAACTGACCTAGCGCGGGGCGATGTCGCCCCTCGCCCAGTCCTCGCGCGTGCGCTGATAAAACTCGTCGAATTTTCCCTGCGCGATCGCACCTCTGATGCCCTGCATCAGGAACTGGTAGTAAGCGACATTGATCTCGGACAGCAGCATCGCGCCCAGCGTCTCGCCCGCCTTGACGAGATGGTGCAGATAGGCACGCGCGTAGTTGCGCGCCGCAGGCCATGAGCTCTCTTCGTCGAGCGGACGCGGATCGTCCGCGTGGCGCGCATTGCGCAAATTCACCTGGCCGAAGCGCGTGAAGGCGACGCCGTGCCGTCCATTGCGCGTCGGCATCACGCAATCGAACATGTCGATGCCGCGCTTCACGGCTTCGAGGATGTCGTCGGGCGTGCCGACGCCCATCAGGTAGCGGGGGCGCTCTCTCGGCAGCAACGGTGCGGTCTCGTCGATCATCGCCAGCATCACTGCCTGCGGTTCGCCGACCGCAAGACCGCCGATCGCATAGCCATGGAAGCCGATCGCAACGAGACGTTCGGCGCTCGCGTGACGCAGTTGGGGGATGTCGCCGCCCTGCACGATACCGAACAGCATGTAGCCGTCGGGGGCGCTCTCGAAGGCGCGCTTGCTTCTCTCGGCCCAGCGCAGCGACAATTGCATCGCACGCTCGATGTCGGCGCGCTCGGCCGGAAGCCGCACGCATTCGTCCATCTGCATGGCGATGTCGGAGCCGAGCAAACGCTGCACCTCGATCGAGCGCTCCGGCGACAGCTCGACCTTGGCACCGTCGATGTGCGAGCGGAAGGTGACGGCGTTCTCGCTGACCTTGCGCAAATCCGCCAGCGACATCACCTGGAAGCCGCCGGAATCCGTCAGCATCGGTCCGTTCCAGCCGGTGAACCGCTGCAATCCGCCGAGCGCGGCGATCCGCTCGGCGCTCGGACGCAGCATCAGGTGGTAGGTGTTGCCGAGCACGATGTCGGCGCCGGCATCGCGCACCTCGCGCCAGTGCATCCCCTTCATGGCACCGGCGGTGCCGACCGGCATGAAGGCCGGCGTCCGCACCACGCCATGCGGCGTGGTCAGCCGCCCGGTGCGCGCGGCCCCATCGACGGCGAGCAATTCAAAGTGATTGGGGAGGTCATTGTCCGGATTCATGGCGGTGCTTATTGCGTGTCGGGGCAGGCCGATCAACCCGCCAGACTGCGCTCCGGCTGATTTGTGCTCCAGACTGGAACACCAACCAGCGCGAGGATCGGTGCGGTCCAGCTTGTCAAACAAAACGATACCGTGTAGTTTCTTCCTGGGGACTGGACGAGATGCCGTGGCGAATTTGCCGGCGGCGGTAAACGCGTGATCGCCAGCCACCGACAATGCCTCACCCTTCGTGTTCGACCGACGCATCCGTCTCCTCGTGTGACTGGATCAGGCAGACTTGTGTCCGCCTGACCGGATCGCTGGTCCTGGTGTGCAGCCTGGCGCTCGGCGCCTGCACCTCCCTGCCCCGCACGCCCTATACGGCCGCTGAAGCCAGCACGTCGCGCGTGCTCGATATCGACGGCCTCCGGCGCTACGCGGACGATCCCGTCACGAAGTTCAGCTTCGAGAAGGACAACAGCACCGCGACGAGATCCTATCTGGCGCTGTCCGGCGGCGGCGCCGACGGGGCCTATGGCGTCGGCGTGCTCAACGGCTGGACCGCAGCCAGAACCCGCCCCACCTTCTCGGTCGTCTCGGGCGTCAGCACCGGCGGCCTGATCGCGCCGTTCGCCTTCCTCGGCCCGCAATATGACGACACGCTGAAGGAGGTCTACACCAGCGGCATCGCGGAGAGCCTCCTGAACGATCCCAGCATCGTGCGCGTGCTGTTCGGATCCGGCCTGTTCGGCAACACGCGGCTGCGCGAGCTGGTCGCGCGCTATGTCGGTCCGGAGATCATGGCCCAGGTCGCGCGCGAGCATGCGAAAGGTCGGACACTGCTGGTGGTGACGACGGACCTCGATACCCAGCGCACTGCGATCTGGGACATGGGCAAGATCGCCGCGGTCGGAACGCCGGAAGCCCTGAAGCTGTTTCGCGACGTGATGGCGGCCTCGGCCAGCATTCCCCTGGTGTTTCCGCCGATCATGATCGACGCCGAAGGCCAGGGCCGCAAGTTCCAGGAGATGCATGTCGACGGCGGCGTGACGGCCCCGGTGCTGACATTGCCGGAAGCCCTGCTGTTCCAGGGCGGCCGCCTGCCCGGCAGTGCGAAGATGGACATCTACATCCTCGTCAACAAGAAGATCGAACGCAACTTCGAGCTGGTCTCCAACGGCACCATCGACGTTGCCTCACGCAGCCTGTCGGCGATCACCCAATCGCAGACGCGCTCGATCATCCTCTCGACTTACGATTTCGCCAAGCGCAACCGACTGGGCTTCCATCTCTCCTACATCGCGCGCGACTACCCCGCCCCGCCGTCCGAAGGGTTCGATACCACCTATATGCGGGCGCTGTATCAGTACGGATACGAGAAGGCCGCATCCGGCCAGGCCTGGACCTCGGCGCCTCCGTGAGTCCGCGCGACGGAACGAGGCCGTGTCGAGGCCGTTGACGATGCGGCCAATTCGGCCAGATTCGCGATGACGCCCCGGCTGCTGCGCGTTATAGAGCAAAGACGACTGTCAGAAACGCGCAGGAATCATTGGGCATGGGATTGACTGCGACCAGGACAAAACCGGCAGCACCGCGGCGCGAGATGCCAAAATCCCGCGGCGGCCGGCCGACGAAAACCGCCGCGATCGAGCGCGACCAGCGGCTGATCGAGGTCGCCACCCGCCTTTTCCTGGATCGCGGCTTCGAGGCGACCTCGCTCGACGCGGTCGCGGAAGCGGCCCGGGTAAGCAAGCCCACGGTCTATTCGCGCTATGGCGACAAGCGCGGGCTGTTCGCGGCCGTACTGAGGCGGGAGATCGCGCGCTGGCTCGCGCCGCTGTCGGCCGCGGCAGAGACCCAGCTGAGCAGCGCCGCCGACATCTCGGTCGAGCAGCGGCTGGTCGAGATCGGGCGCGAGATGCTCTCATTCACCTGCGGTCCCGATGCCGTCGCCTTCAGCCGCATGATGACGTCGCAGGCCATCAACTTCCCTGACGTCGCCAAGCTCGGCTTGGAGGAAGGCTGGCTCAAGGCCGTCGCCACCACCGCGCGCTTCTTCGACCATCTGGTGGCGCAAGGGGCGCTCGATGTCGAAGACACCACCATCGCAGCCGAGGTGTTCCTCGACGTCGTCGTCGGACACACCCACCGCATGGCAACGTTCGGAACGGCGCTCGAGCCGAAATCGGCCGAGAAGCGCATGCGCATCGCGATCAAACTCTTCCTTGCCGGTGCCCTCGGTCCTGCAGACCGGGTCCGGGACGCCGCAAAGGGCCCGGCGCGCCGCCGCTCCTCCCGCTGACGATTCCGTGAACTCACGCTCTTTCCCCAAAGGGGCCGCCGCAACGGCATTGACCAAAACAAAACGATACGGTATTGTTTAGTTATAAGTTGGTACGGGCCGCTTTTCACCAGCCCCAAAGAGGTCCGGACCGCTTCGATCGTCACGGCAGGTACAGCCCGCCGTGGCGTTCCGCGGCCGGCCTTTGCGCAGGGCCGGCCGCGAATTCTTTACGTTCATCCGGCACACTCGCAGGCCGAAGGTTTCGAGCATGACGACAGCCAGACGACGGACCTTGCAACTGCTTGCGATCGCCTTGCCCGCGCTGCTCCTCGCCGCGCCGTCGCAGGCGATCGTGACCGCGGACACGCCGACCGCGCTCCACAACGACACAGATGGTGATGCCGAAGTAGACCGCCAGGCAGTCACCCGCGAGATCGAACGCTTCCGCAGCTCGTCGATCACGATCAGCCAGGCCATGGCGATCGCGGAAGCCCGCCATGCCGGCGCCACCACCGCCGACGTGAGTTTCGACGGCGCTTCAGGCGTCCCGGTCTACCGGGTGAAGACCCTGCACAACGACCGGATTTGGCGCCACACCATCAATGCCGCGACCGGCGAGCTCGTCGGTGGCGAGGCCGCCCTGCCCCTCACCGAGCTCGACAACGAGGACCGCAGCAACCTCGCAGCGCTCGGTGCGATCAGGCACCGCCTTGCCGATGCCGTGCGCGTCGCCGAGCGCGCAGCCTCGGGCAAGGCCATCAGCGGCGGCCTCGTGCGCGAACGCGGCCGGCTCAATTTTGCGATCGTGGTGATCAGCGGCGACGACCTCAAGGAGGTCATCCTGGAGCCGCCGGGCGCCCGGGCCCGATAGCGACAGATTTTCCCCCGGTACCAACCGGGGCGAAAAGCCATTGACGGCCGCAAGACTTTCCCGCATAAGTCGCCGCCATGTTCACGACCACCAAACGCACGACCAAAACCACCACGGCCTCAGGGGCCCGGGGAGGCGTGCGCGCGTAGTCGTCGACGAAAACGCATCAGCTCTACCGAAGCCCCGCCCTCGATGGTCCGGGGCTTTTTTGTTGTCTGGATTTCAAAAGCAATGGAGGACAAAGTGAGTAACGATCCCGTCGTCGCGATTGTCGGCGTCACCGGTGCGGTGGGCGCCGAATTCATCGCCACCATGGACAAGCGCGGCTTTCGCGTCGGCAGGCTCAAGGCGCTCGCCAGTGCCCGCTCGGCCGGCAAGACGGTTTCGTTCCGGGGGAAGGATGTCGTCATCGAGGAGCTGACCGAGCGCGCCTTCGAGGGCGTCGACATCGCCCTGTTCTCCGCCGGCGGCAGCATCTCCAGGAAGTTCGCGCCGATCGCGGTCAAGGCCGGCGCCGTGGTGGTCGACAACTCCTCCGCCTTCCGCATGGACCCGAACGTGCCGCTGGTGATCCCCGAGATCAACGCCAGCCGCATCCGCGACCACAAGGGAATCATCGCCAACCCCAACTGCGCCGCGATCACCGCGCTGGTGCCGCTGTGGCCGATCCACCAGCAGAACCGCATCAAGCGCGTGATCATCTCGACCTACCAGGCAGCCTCCGGCGCAGGCGCCGCCGCCATGGACGAGCTCGTCGAATCCACCCGCGCCAGTCTCAACGGGCAGGTTTATACGCCGAGGGTGATGCCGCACCCCTACGCCTTCAATCTCTTCAACCACAACACCGCCGTCGATCCCGACACCGGCTACAACGACGAAGAGACAAAGGTCATCAAGGAAACCCGCAAGATCTTCGAGGACGACACCATCGCCGTCGGCGTCACCTGCGTCCGCGTGCCGGTGCTGCGCGCCCATTGCGAAGCCATCACCTTCGAATGCGAGAAGCCGATCAGCGAGGACCAGGTCCGCGCCATCATGGCGCAGGCGCCCGGCGTGAAGGTCGTCGACGATCGCGCCAGGAACTACTTCCCGATGCCGATCGACGCCTCGGGCCAGGACGACGTCCTGGTCGGCCGCATCCGCAAGGACCTGAGCGACGCTAGCGGCCATTCGATCTCGATGTTCGTGGCGGCCGATCAGCTGCTCAAGGGCGCGGCGCTGAATGCGGTGCAGATCGCGGAGCTCTTGCCGCAGCGGGTGATGGCGTAGGAGGTCCTGTAGGGGTGGGCAAAGGCGCGCAAGCGCCGTGCCCACCACTTCCCTTCCGTACTCAAGAAGGATGGTGGGCACGCTTCGCTTTGCCTACCCTACGGCACTGCCCGAAACAACAGGCACGCATCGCCGTACGAATAGAACCGATAGCCGTTCGCGATAGCGTGCGCATAGGCGTGCTTCATCGTCTCCAGTCCCGAGAACGCTGACACCAGCATGAACAGCGTCGACTTCGGCAGGTGGAAATTGGTCATCAGGACATCGACGGCGCGGAAGCGATAGCCGGGCGTGATGAAGATCGAGGTCTCCGCCGCGAACGGCTGGATCGTGCCGTCCTCGCCCGCCGCGCTTTCGAGCAGGCGCAATGACGTGGTGCCGACGGCGATGATGCGGCCGCCATTTTTTCGGGCGCTGTTGAGGCGCTGCGCCGTCTCGGCCGAGATCGTGCCCCACTCGGCATGCATCTTGTGGGCTTCGGTGTCGTCCACCTTGACCGGCAGGAACGTCCCTGCCCCGACATGCAGCGTGACGCGGTTGAGACCGACGCCGCGCGCGCGCAGCGCCTGCTCCAGCGCCGGGGTGAAATGCAGCCCGGCGGTGGGCGCAGCGACCGCGCCTTCGTTCTCCGCGAACATGGTCTGGTAGTCGGCAAGATCCTGATCGTCGGGCGTGCGCTTGGAGGCGATGTAGGGCGGCAGCGGCGGGCTGCCGAGATCGGCGATGGCCTGGTCGAGCGCAGGGCCATGGAACGAGAACGACAGCGTCACCTCGCCCTCGCCGCCCTTGGCCTCGACCTCGGCATCGAGATGGCCGAGCAGGCACACCTTGCCCTCGTTGCCGAAACGGATGCGGTCGCCGGCCATGAGCTTCTTCGCCGGCTTCACCAGCGCCTGCCAGCGCGAGCCGTCGAGGCGCTTGATCAGGGTCGCCTCGATCTTCGGCTCGGTCTCGCGGCCGATGCGGCGGCCCTTCAATTGCGCCGCGATCACCTTGGTGTCGTTGACGACGAGCTGGTCGCCAGGCTCCAGCCATTGCGGCAGGTCGGCAACGGTCTGGTCACGCAACGCGCCATTCTCCACCACCAGCATTTTCGCAGAGTCGCGCGGGCTCGCCGGGCGCAACGCGATGCGCTCGGGCGGCAGGTCGAAATCGAAGAGCTCGGTGCGCATAAGCGGGCTTGGCGCGACACAGCCAGACCCTCATGGTGAGGACGCGCGTCGCGCCGTCTCGAACCATGAAGGCCGGGTTGCAGCAGCGGGGCCTTCATCCTTCGAGACGCGCGTTCCGCGCTCCTCAGGATGAGGGTCGGGTGACTATTCCTTGTCAGCCGCCATCCGCGCCTTGACGATCTTGTCCGGATTCATCACGGGCTCGCCGCGCTTGATCTTGTCGACGTTCTCCATGCCCTCGGTGACCTTGCCCCAGACCGTGTACTGGTTGTCGAGGAAGCGGGCGTCGTCGAAGCAGATAAAGAATTGGCTGTCGCCGGAATCGGGGTTGGCGGCGCGGGCCATCGAAGCGGTGCCGCGCACATGCGGCTCCTTGTTGAACTCGGCCTTCAGCTTCTTGCCGGAGCCGCCGGTGCCGGTGCCGTGCGGGCAACCGGTCTGCGCCATGAAGCCCTCGATCACGCGGTGGAACACGATGCCGTCATAGAAGCCCTCGCGCACGAGCTCCTTGATGCGCGCGACGTGGCCGGGCGCGAGATCGGGCCGCATCTCGATGGTGACGGGGCCCTGCGTGGTCTCGAGGATCAGGGTGTTTTCGGTGACGCTCATGCTCGTCTCTCTTGTGTTGGGGGTGAAGTCTTCCGGTTGCGGAACTGGATCGCGAACGGACGTCCCGCGGCGGCGCCGGCCATTGCATCGGTAAATGGCATCGGCGTGCAGCGTTGCAACGCCTCCATCACCGCGATCCGGTATTGCAGCCGGTCATTGTCGGAGGCCTCCGCGGATTCATAGGTAATCCTCGGATGGCCCAGGATGTTTCCGGCCCGGTTAAAGCTCACCACGACGGTGATGTCGAGTGGGCGGGCCTTGGCGGGCGACGGCGGTCTCCAGCAGGTAAGCAAGTGCCGGAAAATGTCCTGGATGGTGTTGACCTGCGCGTCCTCCGCGGCCGTGCTGGAGACGCCGAGCAGCAGCATCGCGGCAACCAGCAGGACCTTGCCACCGCGGCGCGCCATGGTCGCTCCTATTTGATGTCGGAGGCGACCTGAACCTTCACCATCTTGTCGGGATCGGTGACGGAGCCGCCTGGCGAGCCCGGGGGCGCCTTCTTCAGCTTGTCGACGACGTCCATGCCCTGCACGACCTCGCCGATCACCGTGTACTGGCCATCGAGGCTGCCGCCATCGGCGAACATGATGAAGAACTGCGAGTTGGCGCTGTCGACGCTGTCGCCGCGGCGGGCCATGCCGACGATGCCGCGGGCGAAATGCACCTTGGAGAATTCCTGCTTCAGGTTCGGGTATTTCGAGCCGCCGGTGCCGTTGAAATTCTGGCCGTCGCCCGTCTGCGCCATGAAGCCGTCCATCACGCGATGGAACGGCACGTTGTTGTAGAACCCCTCGCGCGCCAGCTGCTTGATGCGCTCGGCATGCTGCGGCGCAATGTCGGTCCTGAGCTTGATGACGATGCGACCCTTGGTGCTGTCGATGACGATGGCGTTGGCCTTGTCGAGGTTCGCCGGCAATTGCTGCGCCACCGCCGGCACCGCGAACAGAAGCGCGGCAAGAACTGCGAGAATTCGGATCATGACAACTCCGGTCAGGATGAGAAGGAAGCGAGCCGTTATCCGGCGAATTTGGCCTTGAGCTGTGCCGCGACCTGCGGCGGGACGAAGGCCGAGACATCCCCGCCCATGCCGGCGATCTGGCGCACCAAAGTGGCGGTGATCGGGCGGACCATGGGAGAGGCCGGCAGGAAGACCGTATGCACCTCGGGCGCCATCGCCTCGTTCATGCCGGCGAGCTGCATCTCGTAATCGAGGTCGGTGCCGTCGCGCAGGCCCCGGATCATGATCGTCGCGCCGTGCTTGCGCGCCGAGGTGACCGACAGATCGTCGAAGGTCACAGCCTCGAGCACGCAGCCAGCCTGGGCTGCCACGGGCCCGCAGACGTCACGGAGCATCGTCAACCGCTCCTCTGTCGAGAACAGCGGCTTCTTGCCCGGGTGCACCCCGATCGCGACCACGAGCCTGTCGCACAGCGAAGCGCTGTGCCGGACCACGTCCAGGTGGCCGTTGGTGATGGGATCGAAGGAACCGGGATAAAAGGCAATGCGCGGCATGGCTCCCTCCTACCGCGCCCGGCCCGGCCCGGCAAGCCGGGCAGGTTCCCTGCCCGCTTCCTTGCCCGCTTCCTGCCATGTCGCCCGGAAATGTCTCGCCGGACGTGTCGGCAATGGCTGGTTTGTTTCGTCCCCGGGGCAGCCACGAAACAAAACGGAGCGAGAACGAAACCATTTCCCGCATCGGCGAAGACGTCCGGAAACTGGCCATGGTTACCAATCCGGTCAACGAATGACGGGCCGCACACAGGGCGTGAGCGGCCGCATCACAGGGGACCGTCAATGATCAAGACCCTTTCAGCGATCGCACTCTCTGCATGTGTTGCCGCGGGCCTCACCCTCCTGCCCGGCTTTGCCCCCACCGTCGAAGCCAGCGTGCCGCAGCCGCTGGCCAAGAGCGACCGGCTCGACATCCGCAACATTGGAAAGGACTGCTCCCAGCAGGCCTGGCCGAACTTCGAGGCCTCCTGCCTGCGCACCGCCGGCACGAAGGCCAATGTCCGCGAGGCGCGCCTCGTGACTGCCGATCGGACCCCGTAGGCCGGCCTGCCAACTTCACGTCATATAATCCCGATGGAATTTTGCGACGTCCCGACACAGACCGTGTGACGCTCGCGCCGGCCGGAATGGCCCGTTGGGCGCGATCCCAATGGGGGCCCGCCCTTGTCTAGTACCCGGAATCAGAGCTGAGTGATACGGCGGCCTTTGAAACGGCGTTGACGGACCTTTTTTCTTGGTCCAGACGAAGGGCTCGGCTCTGTCGTTGTATGCGTTGACGTAGGCATCGATGTGTTCCTGAAGCTGCTTGAGGCTCGTGAAGGAGGTGCCGCTGAGCGACTGCCCCTGCAAGATGGAAAACCATACTTCGACCTGATTGAGCCATGACGCACTTGTCGGCGTGAAATGAAATTGCACGTTGGGGTGGGCCTTGAGCCAGTCCTCGTTCTTTTTATGGGTGTTGAGGTTGTCGAGGATGACGTGAAGCTTGCGGTTCGGAAAAGCCGCGGTGACGCTGTTCATGAAATCGAGAAACTCGACGCGGCGCCGGCGTTTTGAATGGGTCGCGATGATCTTTCCGGTGGGGGAGTGTCAGAAGTTTTGTGTAAGAGCGTCTCTGTGAGGGGTTTGCGGGGTCAGCGGACTGACCCCATGGGGTCAGTCCGCTGAGCCTGCAAAGCGCTCGCCGAACTGGATGGCAAACTGGCCCATTGCGGCCGTCCATGCAACCGGTCGTCGCCAATGGATGCCGGCATTTCTGATGGCGAGGTAAAGCAGCTTCATCGCCGCCTCGTCGTTGGGGAAGCTGCCGCGTGTTTTGATGATCTTGCGCAGCGAACGGTTCAGCGCCTCGACCGCGTTGGTGGTATAGATCATTTTGCGTATCTCCGGCGCGAAGGCGAAGAACGGAATGACGTGCTCCCACGCCCGGCGCCAGGCCGCCCCGATCGCGGGATAGCGCTTGCCCCACTCGGCTTCGAAGTCCTCGAGCCTGAGCAGAGCGGCGTCGGCATTCTCGGCATGATAGATCGCCTTGATCGAGGGAAGGATCGCCTTGCGATCCTTCCAGGACACGAAGGATAGGCTGTTGCGGATCAAATGCACGATGCAGGTCTGGACCATCGCCTTGGGAAAGACGCTGTTGATCGCCTCGGGAAAGCCCTTCAGACCGTCGACGACGGCGATCAGGATGTCGGCGACGCCGCGGTTCCTCAGATCGTTCATGACCTTGAGCCAGAATTTGGCGCCTTCGGTTTGCTCGATCCAAAGCCCGAGCACGTCTTTCTCGCCCGATGCAGTGATGCCCAGCACGACGTAGACTGCCTTGTTCTTGACCATCCCCTCATCGCGAATCTTGACCCTGAGCGCGTCGAAGAAGACCACCGGATAGATCGCTTCCAGCGGCCGGCTCTGCCATTCGCGGACCTCGTCGAGAATCGCGTCGGTGACCTTGCTGATCAGATCGGGGGACACCTCGGTGCCGTAGAGCTCGGCCAGATGGCCCTGGATCTCCCGTACCGTCATGCCCCGCCCGTAGAGACTGATGATCTTCTCGTCGAAGCCGTCGAAGCGGGTCTGGCCCTTCGCGACGATCACCGGTTCGAACGTGCCGGCGCGGTCGCGCGGCACCTCGATCTCGATCTCGCCGTCGTCCGTCAACAGCGCTTTGCTGCTTGTGCCGTTGCGGCTGTTGCCCGACCCGCGGCCCGCCGGGTCGCCCTTCTCATAGCCAAGGTGGTGGGTCAGCTCCGCACCCAGTGCGCGCTCCAGAAGCGCCTTCTTCAGTCGTCTGAAAAGCCCGTCTTCGCCGGCTAAGTCTTCTGGCTTGAGGCTGCCCCCGGCAAGAAGCTGGTCCAAAATCTCAGGTGAAAAATCCGTAGCCATGTGAGTCTCCTGTCAAAGGTAAACTCACAGAAACCATCTTACACCGAGTTACTGACACCCTCTCCGGTGGCGACTTCGAGCGCCGCAAACAATGTTGTGGTGCCATGCCGCTTGTAATCGTGGCTTTGGCCGGTCAAGGCGCGGCCATTGGGCAACTTCAGATAACCCTGCGCTCGCTCCAAAGCCTGGATCGAGGGCTTCTCGTCCACGCACAGCACAATGGCCTTCGCCGGCGGCGCGACATAGAGGCCGACAACATCGGCGGCTTTGGCCGTAAAGTTCGGGTCGTTGCTCTCGCACCAGGACTTGCGAGCCACCAGGTCAATCTTGTGGCTGCGCAGGAACCGCCAGACATATTGGACATCGACATCGCCCAGCGCCTCGGCCAGCAGGGGGCCGGTCCAGCGCGCAAACCCTTGCGGTGGCGGCTTATCCAGCAGCTTCAGAATCCGCTTGTCGGTCGTCTTCGTATAGATCGGCTGCTTGCCAGGCCGCGGCTTGTCTTGCAGCCCTTCAAGGCCATGGTCGGCATAGCGATGCCGCCAAAGGCTGACAATCCGCGGCTGGACCCCGACTTCCTTGGCGATCGACCGGGTGCTGCGCCCATCCGCCGCCAACAGAACTATCCGCGCCCGCTTCAAATCGCGCTGCAACGTCACCGGTGAGCGACAGCACGCCTCAAGCACCTTGCGATCTTTCCTCGAAAGGCGGACTTCTCTTGCTTCGGGTATCATCCCGACCTTGAATCACGACTCACGTTCCAAGAAAAGTGGGTACTAGTACGCCCGGAGTCGCTTCCGGCCACCATCCTGATCCGCTGCCGCTTACCATGACCATGGGCGCCCTCGGGGTGGTCTACGGCGATATCGGCACCAGCTCCCTCTACGCCCTGACGGAGGCCGCCAAGGCGGCTGCCCATGGCGGCACACTCAGTCACGCCGCCGTCCTCGGCGTTGCCTCGCTGATCCTCTGGGCCCTGCTGCTGACCATCTCGCTGAAATATGCGCTCTTGATCCTGCGCGCGGACAACCGCGGCGAAGGCGGCATCGTCGCCCTGCTGGCGCTGCTGCGTGCCTGCCACGCCCAACCCGGCACCTGGCGCCCATTTGCTGGTCGTCGGCATCGTCGGCGCCGCGCTGCCGTATGGCGACGGCGCGATCACGCCGGGGATATCCGTGCTCAGCGCCATCGAAGGCCTCAAGGTCGATGCACCCTCGCTCGCGCCTATGGTGGTGCCCGTGACCATTCGCCATCCTGGTCAGCCTGTTCATGATGCAGAAGCAGGGCGCCGGCATCACCCGTGTGATCCTGCACTACGGCTTCACGCAGAACCCGACGATCTATGAAGGACTGAACCTCGTCTGCCGCCAGAGCAAGCTGCCCGGCGTCGATCTCTCCGATATCACCTCTTATGTCGGCCGCGAGACCATCATCCCCAGCGAGGACATTCCGGGGCCTGTGGGTCTGGCGCGAAGGCCTGTTCGCCTTCCTCCAGCACAACGCCGAATGCTCGGCCGCGTTCTTCGGCGTGCCGACCAAGCAGGTGGTGGAGTTCGGCACCGGGCAGGAAATCTGATCGACGCGTCGCCGTCACGTCGTGAGATCGGATCGACCTTCGAGGGCAAGGCCGACTTTCATCAGCCCGTCTCGACTGGATGCTGTTCGCCGACAGGCAGAGCCTGGTCCACCCACTTAGCCAGGAGTGTGCGACATTCGAGCGCACTCGAATTCTGTCTGGCTCCGCCGCACGACATCTGCAGCGACAAATTCCAATGTTTTGCCGATCAGTTAGCTTCGCTTTTTTAGAAGTTCTAAGAATCTCTCCAATTATGATGTTTCGAGTGATTCAAAGTTTGAGCAACTCGACGCTCGCAACGTCACCACCTAAACACGCGCGCGGGTGCGAAGTCGCGTGAGGTCAGAATGATCATTCCGCCGGCGCGGCAATCGCCGGATGGGGTGCTGACATGGAATGCGATGGACACGGCCCGCGTGGTCGTGCGGACCATTTTTTAGAGAACACTTTTAGGAGCACAGCCAGCGCACTCACGCTGGGCTGCTTGCTGATGGCCGTCACGCCGGCGAACGCGCAGAACGCAGGCCAATCCGGTGCATCCGCCCTGCCGCCGGTGATGGTCGACGCCCCCGTCCAACGCCCGGTCCAAGTCCGGCGCAGCGCATCGGCGCGGCGCAGTGTGAGCCAGCGGTCCGCTCAACAGGCCAACCGTTCGACACGACAGCCGGAGCCCCAAGCGCTGGTGGGAACAGCAGCGCGCGTCAACGCTGGTACCGACGGGTTCGTCGCAACACGCGCCTCCGGCGCCACCAAAACGGATGCGCCCATCATGTCGACGCCGGCATCGATCGCCGTCATCACCCGCGACGAAATCGACGTGCGGCGCGCGCAGAGCATCCGCGATCTCATGCGCTACGCACCCGGCATCTATTTCAGCAACGATACCGACTTTCGCTTCCAGGAGGTCAGAGCGCGCGGATTCACCGTCGAGCAATATCTGGACGGTTTGCGCCTGCAGGGCGGACCGTTCGGCTTTCCGCGCATCGATCCCTATCTTATCGAGCGCGCCGAACTCATCACCGGACCAGCGTCGATCCTGTACGGTGCGGCCTCGCCGGGCGGCATCCTCAACATGGTGAGCAAGCGCCCGACCGAAAAGGCCTTTGGCGAGGTCTCGCTGCAAACTGGCTCGTTCGACCGCATTCAGGGTGCGTTCGACGTTGGCGGCCCCGTGGACAAGGACAAGACCCTGCTCTATCGGATCACCGGAATCGGGCTCACCGCCAACACGCAGGTCGACAATATCGGCGAGCAAAGGTTCGCGATTGCGCCAGCCTGGACCTGGCGTCCGAATGTCGACACGACGATCACCTTCCTGACCAGCTACCGGCAGGACCCGAAGGGCGGAGCTTTCGCACTGTTGCCGATCCAGGGCACGCTGGTGCCCGGCACCTACGGGCAAATTCCGAGAAATTTCTTCGCCGGCGACCTCAACTATGAGAGCCTCAAATACAAGCAGGCAACCGCCGGCTACGAATTCGAGCACCGCTTCGACGACGTCTTCACCGTGCGGCAGAACGTGCGCTATCTGCACAATGAGCTCAACTATGTCGAAGTGCAGCCCAGCGCCTTCACGACGACGGGCGCCGGTGCCACGCTTCGGTTGGTCGACGGCCGCACCATCAGGCGAAACTTCTTCTCGACCAACGAGAATCTCGACACGTTTGCCGCCGACAACCAGCTCCAGGCCAAATTCAACATGGGACCGTTGCAGCACACCGTGCTCGCCGGCTTCGACTACCAGCGATTCGACTTCAACAATTTCGCCCGCTTCGCCGCTACCAACACACTCGACATCCTGGCACCGAATTACACCCAGAACATCCTGGTCCCGACCGCGCCGTTCCAGAACCTCGACCAGCACCTGCAACAGCGCGGCCTCTATGTTCAGGACGAGGCGAAGCTCGGGCGGCTGACCGTGCTCGGCGGCATCCGCTACGACTGGGCCGAGGGCAACACGCTGGCCCAAAATACCGGCGTGCGCGTCCTCAACGACGATCAGAAACCGACCGGTCGTATCGGCGCGATCTACAATTTTGATAGCGGCGTCGCGCCCTACGTCAGTTACTCGACGTCATTCCAACCGACCAGCGTCGGCACGCTGGTCAACGGCCAGCCCGGCAAACCAACCACCGGCGAGCAGTATGAGGCCGGGGTGAAATACCAGCCGGTCGGCACCAATTTGATGTTCACGGCTGCCATCTACGACCTCAAGCAGCGGAATGTCCTGACCACCATCACCGGCCCCGGCGTTCCGCCCAACACCACCGCACAGATCGGCGAGGTCAGCTCGCGCGGCTTCGAGGGATCGGTGGTCGGAAGCCCCCTGCCCGGCCTGAGCCTGCGTGGGCAATATAGAGCTGGCCCCGGTTGTTTGGACAGCGCCCCGCTGGATTTAAGTGGATTCCTGCCGGGTTATGCTGAACGCGGGGCTTTACGGTTTTGTCGTTGCGTCGGGAGGGCGTAGCCCGACCAGAGCGACGACAAAACCGTCGGCGACGGTCATGCGGCCATCACCATAGCTTGCGTGCCGAAGTAAGCCTCGTCGGGCGTGCGCCCGTCAAGGCTCGAGTGAGGGCGTCCCTGATTGTAGAAGGCCAGATACTTGGCAATTGACGCTCGCGCCTCGGACACGCTGTCGTAGGCGCGGAGATATACTTCTTCGTATTTGACCGTGCGCCAGAGCCGCTCGACAAACACGTTGTCGCGCCAGGCGCCCTTGCCGTCCATGCTGATGGCGATCTTCGCGTCCAGCAGCACATCGGTGAACTCGAGGCTGGTGAACTGGCTGCCCTGATCCGTGTTGAAAATCTCGGGCCTGCCGTGCTTCGCCAACGCCTCCTGGACCGCTTCGACGCAGAAGGCCGCCTCCATTGTGATCGAGACGCGATGGGCCAGGACCCGTCGGCTGAACACATCGACGACCGCCGCGAGATAGACGAAGCCACGCCGCATCGGAATGTAGGTGATGTCCATTGCCCACGCATGGTCGGGCCGCTCGATCTTCAATCCGCGCAACAGGTACGGGTAGATCTTGTGACCCGGAGCCGGCTTGCTCGTGTTCGGGCGACGATAGACCGCCTCGATCCCCATGCGCTTCATCAGCGTCGCGATGTGGCGGCGACCGGCGTATACGCCCTCCCGCCGCAGCAACGATCGCAGCATACGCGCTCCCGCGAAGGGATAATCGAGATGCAGCTCATCGAGCCGACGCATCAAGGCAAGGTCCTCGGCCGAAACTGGCCGAGGTTCATAGTAGACCGTGCTGCGAGCCAGCTTCAGGACCTTCGCCTGGCGCACGATAGAAAGATCATGATCGCGGTCGATCATCGCTTTGCGCTCAGCAGGCCCGCCTTGGTGAGCGCGCCGGACACAAAATCGTTTTCCAACGCCAGCTCGCCGATCTTGGCATGTAACGCCTTCAAATCGACCGGCGTCTCGGCCGATGTCTTGTCATGCCCAAACACGCCGGCGGCGCCTTCCAGGAGCTGGTTTTTCCAGATCGTGATCTGGTTCGGATGAACATCAAACAGTTGCGCCAGCTCCGCCAGTGTCTTGTCGCCTTTGACCGCAGCCAAAGCAACCTTCGCCTTGAATGCCGGAGAATGCGTCCGGCGGCTCTTCTTCGTCATCTTCGCTCCTGATTCGCAGCAAGAATCCTCGCCGCTGTCAGGCAGAAAATCCACTCAAGCTACTGTCCGAATTTGCGGGGCCAGCTCTTTCCGTCGATGAACTTTACACCGGCGATGACTTTCGGCAACTGGTTCGTGCTCTTCAATCGCCGCCAGGTCTTCGATGCGGCGTCGATGAGCTTGAACACCATCAGCTTCGCAGTTTGTTGCGACAGCGATCCCTTGGTCCGCACCGTTCGGTGGCGCACCGTGGCGAAGACGCTCTCGATCGGGTTCGAGCTGCGTAGGTGGATCCAGCGCTCAGCAGGGAAGTCGAAGAAGGCGAGCAGCGCATGGCGATCCTTGATCAGGCACTCCACCGCACGTCCGTATTTGACGTGGTATTTCTCGACGAAGACGTCGATCGCGGTTTCAGCTTCGGCCCGGTGTGGGGCCAGATAGATGTTCCGCAGGTCGTTCTTCATGGGGCCCTGCACGGATTTGGCGACCTTGTCGAGTACGTTGCTCACTTTATGGCACCAGCATCGTTGGTGCCGCGTGCCGGGAAAGGCCTCGTCCAGTGCCTTCCAGAAGCCGAGGGCGCCGTCGCCGATGGCGAGTTGCGGGGCAATCCGTAACCCGCGTTGCCGCAGGTCGATCAGGAGTTCGCGCCAGCTCTGCGCGCTCTCGCGCACGCCGACCTGGAAGCCGATCAGCTCCTTCTTGCCTTCCGGCGTGGTGCCAATCAGCACCAGCATGCATTCGCTGTGATCTTCCATGCGGGCCTGCAGGTACACGCCATCGGCCCAGATGTAGACATAGCGACGCGCCGACAGATCGCGTCTCTGCCAGCGTTCGTACTCGACCTGCCAATCGGCCTTCAGGCCGGCGATCACCGAAGGCGACAGGTTCGGCGCATCCTTGCCGAGCAGCGCCGAGAGCGCCTCCTGGAAGTCGCCGGTCGAGATGCCGCGCAAATAGAGGACCGGGATCAAGGCATCCAGGCTCTTCGTCCGCCGCGCCCATAGCGGCAGGATTGCCGAACTGAAGCGGAGGCGGTCGCCTGGCCCGCTCGCTCCGCGGTCGCGGACCTTGGGACGAGCGACCTCCACCGGACCGATGCCGGTCGCAATCTCGCGCACCGGACCGTGCCCATGTCGGACCAGGCGCGCTCGACCGTCGGGCAGCGTCAGATTGGCCGTGCTGGCCAGAAACGCGCCAACCTCGATCTCGATCGCCCTGGCAAGCAGGTCCCGCGCGCCGGCACGAACGATATCGGTCAGTGGATCATCAACCGCGGACGGCTGACGGAAAGCAAGAACATTGGTAGTCTCGGTCATGGCGTATCGCTCTCCTCGAGAGGTTCTGGCAGGCTCGTCACCCGCCTCGATACGCCGCCTTCCTCACACCGTCATCACCCAGATTCCGCCATAGCTCCACGGCAAGGACGGCGGCACTGATGCCGGCCGGACCTGGAGCGCTGATCTTGATACCCCAAAAGCTGATCTCGAATTTATGGTCGGACACGGCACAGCTCTCCATTGATAATTTTGAGAGCCGCCGTGATTGCGGTGACAGTGCACTAGCTCCCAAAGGTGTTGTCCGGATTCGAGCGGGCCGCAGACAATGCCAGTTGAGTGCACTGTCGGCACGCCATGTCGCGGCCTGTACCGTAACGGAAACCTCGATCCGGATATTGCGCAGCCTGCACGACCTCGGGCGCCACTCCCCCTAACTTTCAATGAGCGATCAGGCAGTCAACGCAAAACGGTGGCTTGAATGAAAACCGCACTTGTCTTCGGCGCAACCGGCTTCATCGGCTCGCATTTGCTGCGCGACCTGTTGGACAGTCCCGACTATTCGCAGGTTGTGGCGGTGGCCCGCAAGCCGCTGGCGGTAAGCCATCCGAAGCTCACGGTGCTGATCGGCGATCTCGCTTCCCTGCCCGCACTCAAGCCGCAACTGGTTGGAGATGAGATCTTCATCGCGCTGGGGACGACGCGCAAGCACACCCCTGACGAGGCCGAGTACTACAAGATCGATCATGACTATCCGCTGTTGGCGGCCGAGATCGCCAGGGCGAACGGCGCGCGCTCGGTGTTTCTGGTCACGGCCGTTGGCGCCAACGCCGGCTCCGGCGTGTTCTATCTCAAGACCAAGGGCGAGGTGGAGCGGGACATTCTCTCGCTCGATTTCGATCACACGCATATTTTCCGCCCGTCGATGATCCTCGGCGAGCGCGACGAGGACCGCCCGCGTGAACGCCTCATCATCACGATATGGGGCGTGCTCAATCCGCTGCTCGTTGGCCCAGCCGACCGGTATCGCGGGCTCGCCGGGCACGACATCGCGCACGCCATCGCCAAAGCCGCGCGGCATCAAACCGAGAAGGTGCGAATCTATCATTGGAAAGAGATGGCGGCACTGCTTCGAACGTGATGCAGTCCGAGCCGTCCCGGCACCCTTCACGCACATTTGCCTCGGCCCCCTGCCCCTCCTCTTCTTTTCCTGCTATTTCCTACCCCGCCGTCCCGTCCCAATACAAAACTCTCCATCCGTTCCAGGGAGCAACAACCATGCGATACCTCCACACCATGCTGCGCGTGCGCAATCTCGATGTCGCGCTGAAATTCTATGTTGATGCTTTCGGCTTGAAGGAGGTGCGGCGGATCGAGAACGACAAGGGCCGGTTCACGCTGGTGTTCCTGTGCTCGTCGGACGATCTCGAGGCCTTGAAAAAGCAGCCGCCGACGCGCGGCGCGCCGCTGGTCGAGCTCACTTACAATTGGGACGAGGAGACCTACGGCGAGGATCGCTTCTTCGGCCATCTCGCCTATGAGGTCGACGACATCTACGCCACTTGCGAGAAGCTGATGAAGGCCGGCGTCACCATCAACCGTCCCCCGCGCGACGGCAACATGGCCTTCGTGCGCTCGCCGGACCTGCACTCGATCGAGCTGCTGCAGAAGGGCGATCCGAAGCCGCCGCAGGAGCCGTGGGCCTCGATGCCGAACACCGGTCATTGGTAGGTTTGCGCGCGGAACAAGCGCGCGCGGCCCGCGTTCACCCTCCAGTGATGCAATTGGAGGAGGATGCGATGGCGAGAGGGCTGTTGCTTTGGATGATTGGCGTGCCGATCCCGGTGATCATTCTGTTGTGGCTGTTCTTCGGCCGCTGACCCGTCGGGTTGAACTTTGCAACGAAAGCTCCGCCGTGTGCGGAGCTTTTTGCATGAGGGGCGCGCCGCAATCGCGCATCGCTCCGCGCACCGGATTCCGCTATCACCCGCAACAAGCGACAATGCGGGGAGACGCTTCATGCCTGAGACCAAGCTGACGATCTGGGGCCGTGCCAATTCGGTCAACGTGCAGAAGGTGCTGTGGTGCCTGACCGAGCTCGGCCTCGCTTGCGAGCGCGTCGACGCCGGCATGCAATACGGCAAGACCCGCGAGGCTGATTATCTCGCGATGAACCCCAATGCGCGGATCCCGACGCTGGTCGAGGGCGACTTCGTGCTGTGGGAGTCCAACGCGATCATGCGCTATCTCTGCCTCGCGCATGGAAGCGGCACGCCGATCTACCCGGAGGCGCCGAAGCAGCGCGCCTCGGTCGACCGCTGGCTCGACTGGACGCTGTCGACGGTGCAGCCGGTCGACCGCCCGGTGTTCTGGGGCATCGTGCGCACGGCGCCCGCCGAACGCGACATGATCCAGGTGCAGCGCGATGCCGATGCCGCCGCCGAGGTCTGGGCCATCGCCGACCGCCTGCTCTCTTCGCGCCGCTTCATCGAGGGCGATGCGTTCACGCTGGCCGACATCGCGATCGGGTCCTATGCGCGGCGCTGGCTCGGGGTCGAAGGCATCAGCCGACCCGCGCAGCCGCACCTCGCCCGCTGGCTCGCCGAGCTCGGCAAACGGCCCGGATTCGCACAGTTCGTCGCACCGCCGATGTCGTGACCGCTGGCAGCGTGCAAGCTGCAGTGATCGCGCGAGCGGAGGTGATGTCTGAGCAAGCCGCGCGATCTATCGGCCGCACCTTTCAACGATGACATCATACCCCTGTTTTGCCCGACGCGTCAAAGCCATATTCGCTAAATCCTAAGAGCGGAATGACCAGCGTTTGCCGTGACTTGGCTACTGTGCATGGGGTTGTTTTCGCAGTTTTGTCTGGGCTTCAGCGCCAGCCGCGCTCGACCAGCAGGACGGCGATGATAAGCACCAGCGTCACCACGGCGGTCGCCAGCCGTGCCGTCCAGCTCAGGCCGCGGCCGACCCACCACAGCAGCGCGCAATACATCATGATGGGAACGATGAGGTCGAGCCGCAGCAGATCCGCCGGCATGGCCCTTAGCGCCTGACGCTGGTGTCGATGCTGATCGAGCCACCGACCTTCACGCAGGTCCCGGTGCCCTCGACCATGACGAAGCGCGGGCCGTAGGAGGCGCAGGAGCCCGCTCTTGCCTTTCCGGCGGTGCTCTTCAACGGCGGGGCGTTGCCCGCTTGCTGCCGTTCGGCAGGCGGAAGGCGAAGGCTCTCGGCCGCGGTCGCGGACGTGGCCAGCAACGAGATCAGGATGAGGAGCGGCGTGCGCATCGCCGCCTTGTAGCCCGGACCGGCGGGGCGCGCCATCGGGGCGTCCGCGTCCGCGATCAGATGAACTTGACGCCGGCCGACTTGCCGCGGCGCCAGACCACCTGGCAGCTCCGCCCGGTGCGCGCGTCGCGCGCGAAGGCCATCCGGATCACGCCCGGAAGCTGGCTCGCGTCCTCGTCCAGCGTGATTTTCGCGCCCGTGTCCGAGATGTCCCGGACCAGGCAATGCCGCGCGGCGAAGCCGCCGTCGAGGGTGATCCAGGCGTGTTGCGACAACAGCTTGCGGGCAGCGCGCTTTTTCGGCGGTGGCATCTGGAAAATCTCCCGCTCCAGCGCTACGCAGGGAACCCTAAGAAACCGTTGAAATCGCCCCCGATGCCCCCGGTCCACGCTATCCACGGGCGCCAAAAGTCCGTTCCCGAACGGCTTGCCCGGGAGCGCAAACGCCACTATACGTTCGCCCGCTGCAAGCCGCCGGGCGCTGTTCGGCCGGCCAGCGGCCGTGCCGTGGCAAGCGGCGGGGCCCTGCGTTTGCTCCCTTCGTCTATCGGTTAGGACGCCACCCTTTCACGGTGGAGAGAGCGGTTCGATTCCGCTAGGGAGCGCCAAAAACACCTATGGCGATGCAGGCAGGTTGGCCGGGGTGGTTAGCCACCCATCTTCGGCCTCCGCCGGTTCATCAGCGGTTCCATCGCCATCGCCGCCGTGACCTGCTGTTCAGGCTCTCGGATATGGAGTTCGGCGTGCTCGATGCTGTCGTGGCCAAGCACGTCGATCTGCCCCACGCGTCGTCGCCTTGTGGAGCGCGGGCTGCTTGGAGAGCGTCTTGCACAGACCACCGGGCGGCAAGACCCAGGACGCCAAGAGCCGGTCCGAGCTGATCAATGACCTGCGCAGGCAGATGCGGGAGGTGCAAGAGAAGGCCCGCAAAGCTTACCGGGAGATCAAGCGGCGGTAGCAGATGCTCGAGCCGCGGACACATTGTTTCTGCGCAGAAACTCGGCTACCGGTGCGGTTTCAATCTATGGATCCGCAGCGATGACGCCCCGGGGGCTCACGTTCATCTACGTTGAGTATGGCGACATGGAGCGGCTCCAATTGGAGCTGAGGTACAGTCTTTCGACCTTGCTATATTGGGGCCGCCCATTCGCTTTGGATGTTGTCGTTTACACTGACAAACCATATCGCCACGCGGATTTGCCGGTTCGGCTGGTCGACATCTCCGGCAAGATTTCGGAATTTTCCCGCGATGGTCTCTACCATCACCGCATCAAGCCATGCGTCCTCCTGAAGGAAATGGAGACCAGCACGAACTATTGCGTCATGGCTGACACCGACACCTTCTTCCGCGAGGGATTCTTCGAACGTCTGTTGGCCTCACTGAGATCCGGTGCTGTCGCCGTCGATCGCCGTCACGGCCGCAATCCCATGCCCCAGCTCGCGGGGTTCGCAACCAGTCTGCCCAATGCAGGTCCCTATCGCTACGATCCAAAGCTCGCCGTTGAATACAACAGTGGGCTCACGGCCGTTGATCCGGAGCGGCATCTTCCGGTGGTGCAGGATGCCATAGCATGGATCGATGCCGTGCTCGACCATGGCGCACGGCAGCTCACCATCGAGCAGATCGCTCTGTCCGAATGCCTGCGTGCGCACGCGATCCCCATAGCGACGATGCAACCCGCTGTCGCGCACTATTATCGGGTCGCTCACAAGCGATACATGCAGTGGCAGCTGCGACGCTGGCGGGAAAAGGACGGCCGGCTGTTCTCACCGCAGCCAGGAACGATCCCGTACACGCGACTTCGGGTGAGGTGGTTCAGAATCTTCGCCAAGATCAGTACGGTGCTCGGGCGCAACGTCGAGACGCAGACCCGGTGGAGATGAGCCGTCGAGTTCACGGTCGGCGCCAAAAGACGAGTGAGACGATTGTGACCAGTGGGACCAGCACAGCGGTGACCCTGCCAACCCATCTGGCCATTCGCTCGATCCGAACTTGAAGCGCCGCGTCTGGGGCTGGTGAGGCAGCAGGGTCGGTTGGCTTTCTACGCATGACGGCCTTCTCTTAACCGATCCCCTTCAGCTTGGCACGCCCGGCTTGGGCGAAGCCTCGGCGTCCTTCAGCCTCGGCCTTCGGCGCCCCTTTAGCAGGTTAGCCAGCGATCCGGGACCGGGGAGCAACATGCTGGCGAATCACCGGGATTAACCATCTGAGATTGCTCATGATGGCCCTTGCGCCAGGGAGCGCCAGCTGCGCGGTGGCTCGTCAACGCCGATAATCCTCCCCCGCGGCATGAACTCCCCGCCTCCGCCCTCCGACCAATCTCCGATCGGAACCGGTACAGGCCCATGGAGCCGCGCGAGACCATGCCCAACAGCCATTCCGGCGCTGCCCCGCAGCTGCCGGCCTGGATGCATCGCGCGGCCCCCCATGCGCCGGACCGGCTTGCCAGGATGCTCGAGCACATGGCGCGCGCCAGATCGCTTCCGCAGCGCCTGGCCGCGGCTGCGCAGCCCAAGACGCAGCCCAAGATATCGTCGCCGCTCGCGGCGGGTATGACGATTTTCGGTGATGCCTGCGGCTACGCAATCCTGTTCGGCCTCATTGCGCTCCTGTTCCAGTCCAGCGTTCCTCTCTACCTCGGCACGTTTCTCTTCCTGGGCGACGGCACGCGCATCGAAAACGCGCTCGGAGCGGTCGGGATCAGGTTTGAGCCCGATACGATCGGCCCCGAGATCGTCAAGAGCTCCGTGTTCTGGTTCGCCTGGATCGCGCTGCTCGTATCCATGAGAAGCTCCGTCCCCGCCTTTCTCGCCGCGTGGATGCCACCGGCCGCCTCATGGTTTTGGATCGCCGGCATCGCTCTCGCGTTCGCCATTTTCGATGCGCTCGCCGCGCTGACGATCCGGCGCGGAGCTCCGTGGTTCAACTTGTCGATCAGGCCGGACGGCCTGGCCTGGACGACGATAAAGACCGTCGTTCTCGTCGGCGTGCTGGCGCTGCTGGTGCTGTTGGTCTGAACGCCACAGCTTGATTCCGCAGTGACGATGTTGCGACCTTACGCCGCGAGCCATCGCACGACTCTGGTCCGCGCGTTTACCGGAAATTTACCCCTGCTCATGTGCGCCGGTATCAATTGCTTAGAGTTTGGCCGCTAGCCGTGGACCCACGGAATCCCAAACAGATCGGCGCTCATGTCCGTCGAAGAGTTTCTCAGGCAACGGGCCGTGGACGTTGCGGTGAGCGGCAGCTACTCGCTCTCCCGCTGGTACGATTGCGAGGGCAAGCTCCGCAGCTTCGCCTGCCGGACCAAGCGCGTCTCGCCCTTCCGCATGATCGTGGACGTGCCTGTCGTCGGCAAGGTCGGCGAGCGCGTGACCTCCTACTTCCAGGATTTCGGCGAATTCCAGTGCACCATCAGCGCGACACTGAAGGCGGGCTTCCTGATGGAGCTCGACATGACGCGGGCGCGGCGCGCCTGGATGTCGGAAAAGCTGACCTGGCTCGAGAAGAAGCAGAAGGATGCCAGCGTTCGCGAGCTACGGCGTGACGCGCGCTTCGTTCCGCAGGTCTCGCACACGGTCCTGACCCTTGCGGACGGGAGCACTCATTCCTGCTTCATCATCGACGTCTCGACCGCCGGCGTCGCGGTGTCCTCCGAGTACGATCCGCCGGTCGGAACCCCGCTTGCGGTCGGCGCCTGCGTCGGGCGGGTGATCCGCAAATTCGCGCATGGCTTTGCGGTCAAATTCGCCGAGAAGCAGTCCCGGGACGACCTCGTCCGCCTGATCGTGCGCTCATCGCAACCGGCCTGATCCACCGGATCGCTGCCCTATCGCGGCCAAAATGCGGTCTCAGCCTATGTAGGTCTGTGCCTCGGGCCGGACGTCATGTGCAGACTTGCGCTCGGGGGACCGAATGGCAGTCGACAAGATCACAGCTGACAAGATCACAGTCGATAAGATCACTTGGGACAGGGTCGGCCGGGTCACCGAGCCCGGCCGCTACATGTACACGTTCGGCTGGCTCACCATCACCGCCGGCGATATCGAGATATGGAAGCGATACCCACAGGCTGCGTTCACCCTGCTGGCGCAACCGGCCGATCCGGACGCATCGATCGGCGAAGAATTCCACCTCGGCGCCTTCGACGTTGCTCCCGGCGCGCCGCCGCCATTCACCACGCATTGATACACATCCCTGCCGACGCCATCCCGCCTGCGGATCCACTGCCGGGACAGGTGCGCGGTGGATCGAAGAAACCTGCGCATTTCCTTGATCTCGCTCACAAATCTCGACCCGACATCCGATGCGCGATCGTTGCCATGGATGACGAGCATTTTTTGTCATGCAATTGATTGCGCTTATATTCTACTTCTTTGCAGGCGACGGGAATGAACGGCAGCTATCGCCCGCGTTCAGCGAGCGGACAGCAGGCGCATGACACATGGTCGCATCGGCCCGACGTAGATAAGCGGATCAAGGGAACCTATTTTCGGCGCCAATGTACCTGATCGAAGCGCTCCCCACCGTCATTGGAACTGCGGCCATCGCCCCGGCGCTGCTGATGCTGTGGCTTGTCATCGCTGCCGAGGAGCGCCCTGGCCCGCCGGCCCAGGTCTGGACTGCCTTCCTGCTCGGCGCGGCCAGCATTTCGCTCCTTGGGCTCGCCCGCGCTCCCTTCGCCAAGATGGTCGCGGCCCCCGACGACCCCTGGGCGGCGCTGGCCATGCATTCGATCTTCGGCGTCGCGCTGCCTGAGGAGGCCGTCAAGGTGATCGCCATCGTGCTGATTTCGTCGACCAAGCGGCGGACCTTCTCCAATCCAATGGACACCGTGGTCTATGGCGCCGCGGTCGGCCTCGGCTTCGCCGCCTACGAGAACCTCGCCTATCTGGTCCAGCACGCGGAGATGTGGCGCTCGCTGGCCGCCCTGCGCAGCGTGCTGACCGTGCCCTTCCACGGCGCACTCGGCATCATCGCGGGCGCCTACCTGACGATCGCGCGCGCAGGCACGGCACTGGGCGTGAACCGCCGCCATCGCGACTGGGCACGCCTCTCCAGCCGGCTATTGATCTTCGCCGCCCCGCTCGCGCTGCATTCGGCCTTCGACTTCCCGCTGCTGGCGCTCCAGCGCATGCCCGATCTCGATCCGACGCTCCGGATGTGGCTGGGCGCCGCGAGCCTCCTGGTCGGCTTCGGCTCGATTGCTTTCGCCATCCGCCTGGTCCGGCGCGTCGCGCGCCACCATGCGCCGCGAACCGATGTCGCGCGCGAGCGGCTCAGCCAGCTCCGCCGGATGTGGGCGCTGCTGCTGGCCGGCGGCGGCATCGGCTTTCTGGGGCTCGCCTTCGTGCTGACCTCGATCCATCACTGGCTGATCAACCCCGAGCGCAACCTGACGCTGGCGCTGATCCCGATTGGTTTCGTCTCGATCCTGCTCGGCCTCGCGCTTCTGATTGTCACGACGGCGATCTACATTCTCGGCCGCAACCGCATCCGCACCAGCGCGGAAGGCTTTTCGTCGGCGCCCGGCGGCGGCTGAGCCGCGCGATGGCAAGCGCGGTGCACACATACTAGATTGAGCGGCATGGGCTGCTGACGAGATCGAGGACTTCATGACATCGCCTGAGGAATTTTCACGGCTGCAATCCGCAATGAACCAGGCGGTCAAGACGCATTGGAAGGCCTTCCTGTTCGAGGGCATCCTGCTCGTGGTTCTCGGCATTGCCGCTTTGGTCCTGCCGCCGCTCGCCAGTCTTGCGACAGCAATCTTCCTCGGCTGGATGTTCCTGATCGGCGGCATCGGCGGACTGATCGCGACCTATTGGGCGCGCAGCACGCCCGGCTTCTGGTGGTCGCTGATCTCCGCCGCCCTGGCCGTGCTCACCGGCATGCTGCTGCTGGCCCGGCCGATGCAGGCCGTACTGACGCTGACCATCGTGCTCGGCGCCTATTTCCTCGCGGAGGGCGTCGCCACCATCATGTACGCGCTGGAGCACCGCCGCGAGCTGAGCGGCCGCTGGTCGTGGCTCCTGGTCTCCGGTCTCGTCGACATCGCGATCTCGTTCATGGTGATCACGGGACTGCCGAGCTCGGCGGATTGGGCGATCGGCGTGCTCGTCGGTATCAACCTGCTGTTCGGCGGCGCCACCTTGATCGGCATGGCAATGGCCGCACGCAACAGCAAGACCTGAGGCGCCTCGCCGCCCTACGCGCCGATTGGGGGGTGACAAGCCGCCAGCGGCAGGCTATATGGCCTGCCATGATCACCGTCGCCACCAGCTATTTTTGGTACTTTAGCTACGACAGCTCGCTGGCGGCGGGAGGATCGCGCTCAATCTGACACATTGCAGCAAACGTCCGAACAAGCCGCCAGACCTGGCGGCTTTTTTATTGGCCGGCAGGTTCTAAAACAGACAGGAGCCCGCCGTGCTGAGCACGACCGACGATCTTCGTATCCGCGAACTGAAAGAACTGAGCACGCCGGAAGAGGTGATGCGGGAGGTCCCGCGCACGCTCACCGCGACGCGCGTGGTGATGGCCGCCCGCAATGCCATCCACGCCATCCTGGGCGGCCAGGACGACCGCCTGCTGGTCGTGGTCGGCCCCTGCTCGGTGCATGATCCCGAGGCCGCGCTCGACTACGCCGAGCGCCTTGCGCGCTTGCGCGAGGACCTTGCCGACCAGCTCGAGATCGTGATGCGGGTCTATTTCGAGAAGCCGCGGACCACCGTCGGCTGGAAGGGCCTGATCAACGACCCCAATCTCGACGGCAGCTTCGACATCAACAGGGGCCTGCGGCTGGCGCGCAACGTGCTGTCGGCCGTGAACAATCTCGGTCTGCCCGCAGGCACCGAATTCCTGGACATGACGACGCCGCAATACATCGCCGACCTCGTCTCCTGGGCGGCGATCGGCGCACGCACGACCGAGAGCCAGATCCATCGCGAGCTGGCCTCGGGGCTGTCCTGCCCGGTCGGCTTCAAGAACGGCACCGACGGCAACGTGCGGATCGCGGCGGACGCGGTGAAGTCGGCCTCGCATCCGCATCATTTCATGGCGGTGACGAAGCTCGGCCGTTCGGCGATCGCCTCGACCGCGGGCAACGAGGACTGCCACATCATCCTGCGCGGCGGCAGCAGGCCCAACTACGACGCGGCAAGCGTTGCGGCCGCCTGCAACGAATTGACCAAATCCGGCGTCGCGCCGCTCGTGATGGTCGATGCAAGCCACGCCAATTCGAGCAAGAAGCCGGAGAACCAGCCGCTGGTGATGGCCGACATCGCCAGTCAGATCTCGGGCGGCGAGAGCCGCATCATGGGCGCGATGATCGAGAGCAACATCGTCGCCGGTCGCCAGGACGTGGTGCCGGGCAAGCCGCTCACCTACGGCCAGAGCATCACCGACGGCTGCATCGACTGGCCGACCACGGCAAGCGCGCTCGAGCAGCTCGCCGACGCCGTCGAAATCCGTCGCAACACCCGGCACGCAGGGCGGCACGAACGGTCGGCCTGAGCAACGACTCGGCTGGGTTGGCTGGCTCATCACCTCTCCCCGACGGGAGAGGTCGGATTGCGCAGCAATCCGGGTGAGCGGTCGCAGCGTTGGGGCGAGAGTGTAACCCTCACCCGGACCGCATCTTTGATGCGATCCGACCTCTCCCTTCGGGAGAGGTGAAGCAATCAGCAGCCGCGGCAGATGCTCCTGATCTTGCGATCGAGCTCCGCATCTTCCTTGTTCGCGGGGGTGTTCGGATCGCTCAGATTCTTCTCACTCGGCACGTCAGCCGCACGCGGCTGGCGGTGACCAACAGGCGCCGGCCACGCCGTTCCACGGCTTGCGCCGCCGGAGGTCGATCCCTTCGAGCCGTTGGTCTGCGCAACCGCCTCGCCACCAAGCAAGACCACGAGCGATGTTGCCACCATGATCTTCTTCATTTTCAGTGCTCCATTTTCAGATCGGCACACTCTCTACCCCGCTCAGATTTCGGGCGGGTAAAGATGAACGCCGCCGCAATAATCCAAGATACGATACCGCGTTTCGGCTCCCGCATCATCCGCATCGGGTGCGGTATTTTGCGGCGCCAATACGTAACCTGGCCCCACGGGCGATTTGCCGGCGCCGCCGGGAATGTCGATGACATAGTCCGGCTGACATAGTCCTGACACCCGCCCGCGCAGCTGCCGCATCAGGTCCTGTCCCTCCGCCAGCGTCGTTCGCAGATGCGCGGTGCCCGGCGCGAGATCGCCGTGATGCAGATAGTAGGGCTTGATCCGGCATTCGACGAAAGCTCGCATCAAATCCGACAGAGCGGCGATGTTGTCATTGACGCCGCGCAACAGCACGGACTGGCTCACCAAGGGAACTCCGGCGTCGACGAGCCGTGCGCAGGCAGCACGCGCGGGCCCTGCCAGCTCGCGTGCGTGGTTGGCGTGCACTGCCAGCCAGGTGGTCGCGCCCGCGACCTTCAATGCCGCAACCATCTCCTCGCTGACGCGCGCGGGTTCGGCCACCGGTACGCGGGTGTGAAGACGGATGATCTTGACGTGATCAATCGCAGCCAGCTCGGCCATGATCTCGCTCATCCGCCGTGGCGACAGCATCAGGGGATCGCCACCGGTCAGAATCACTTCCCATATCTCGTCGTGCGCTCGGATGTAGTCGATCGCCGCGCGATAAGCGCTGTCCGACAGCGCATTCTCCTTGCCGGGCCCCACCATCTCGCGGCGGAAGCAGAATCGGCAATAGACCGCGCAGACGTGAACGAGCTTGAACAACACGCGGTCGGGATAGCGATGCACGATTCCGGGAACTGGCGAATGCGGGTGGTCGCCGATCGGATCGGCATTCTCGCCCAGCTCCAGGCTCAGCTCGGCTGCGGTGGGAACGAATTGTCGCGCGATGGGATCGTCGGGATCGCTGGTGTCGATCAGCTCGACCAGCGCCGGCGTGATCTGCACGGCATAGCGCGCGGCAACGCGTTCGAGCGCCGGCAGCGCCGCTGCGGGGGCCAGACCCTCGGCGACGAGCTCGGTAGGCTCGCGCAAAGTGCGTGCAAGGTTCGTCTTCGTCATCTCTCATCCGCAGGCGGTGTCCACACCACCTGATCAATTCGTGTTGCGCCGCTCGCCAGCATGACCAGCCGGTCGAAGCCGAGTGCGACACCACTCGCCTCCGGCATTGCGGCGACCGCGGCCAGAAAGTCCTCGTCGAGCGGATAGGCTTCGCCGTAGCGGCGCTGCTTCTCCGTCATCGATTCCGTGAAGCGTTTTCGCTGCTCCTCCGCATCGGTCAGTTCGCCAAAGCCGTTGGCGAGCTCGACGCCGCATGCATAAACCTCGAATCGCTCGGCGACCCTCGGGTCGTCCGCCTTCACCCGCGCCAGCGCCGCCTCTGGAGATGGGTATTCGAACAGGATGGTCAAACGCCCCTGCCCGAGACGCGGCTCGACATGCTCGACCAGGACCTTGCTGAAGATGTCGGACCATGTGTCGTCCTCGGCCACACGGACCTTGCCACGGGCCGCCGCGGCGAGCGCGTCACGGTTACCCTCGCCACCCGAAATTGTCGACAGCAGATCGATGCCGGCGAAGCGCTCGAAGGCACCCGCGACCGTCAGGAGCTCGGGCTCGGCGAAGGGATCGGCGGTCCTGCCGCGAAAGGAAAAGGTCCCGATGCCGGTCGCCTGCGCCGCACGAGCGATCACGACGACGCAATCGGTCATGATGGCATCATAGGGGGCACCCGCCCGGTACCATTCCAGCATGGTGAATTCGGGCAGATGCAGGTCACCGCGCTCGCGGTCCCGGAACACCCGGGCGAATTCGAAAATCCGCGTCTCGCCCGCCGCCAGCAGCTTCTTGCAGGCGAATTCGGGCGAGGTCCGCAGGTATCGGCGGGCCCGGCTGCCGTCGGGCCGCATGATCTCGGTCCGGGGGGCGTGCAGATGGGTCTCGTTGCCCGGGGAGACCTGAAGGACCGAGGTTTCGACCTCCATAAAGCCTTGTTCGGCGAAAAAGGCCCGTAAAGCTCCGGTCACCGCGCCCCGGGCCTGGAGGAACGGCCGCCGGTCGAGGTGTCTGCCGGGCGACCAGAACGGCGACATCGGCTTGTCCCCAGCCATTAACCGACCGCTCCAGCCAGCAGCAAAGTGCTGGCATCCAACGGCAAAATCAGTATGTTGCGGCCCGAAACGGGCGCCGAGGTCCGATTTGAGGCCCCAAGTCCCCCATCAATTTGACCACGTCCTGGCCCTCGCCGGGCCAAGCAAGCAGGAAATACAGCTTTGAGAGTCATCGCCAGTTCTATTCGCAAGGGCAACGTGATCGAGCAAGACGGCAAGCTTTATGTCGTCGTGAGCGCCGAGAACATCCATCCCGGCAAGGGCACCCCGGTCAGCCAGATCGAAATGCGCCGAATCTCGGACGGGGTAAAGATCTCCGAACGCTACAAGACCACCGACCAGGTCGAAAAGGCCACGATCGAAGAGCGCAACTACACCTATCTCTATGAGGATGGCGACGGCTACCACTTCATGAACCCTGAGACCTACGACCAGGTCCAGGTCTCGAAGGACGTCGTCGGCGACGCCGCCGCGTATCTCCAGGAGAGCATGACGGTCAAGCTGTCCATGCACGACACCAACCCGGTGTCGATCGCGCTGCCGCAGCGCGTGACGCTGGAAGTGGTAGACACCGAGCCCGTGACCAAGGGTCAGACCGCCTCCTCCTCCTACAAGCCCGCAGTGCTCTCCAACGGCGTGCGCACCACCGTGCCGCCGCACATCACGGTCGGCACCCGCGTGGTGGTGATGACCGAAGACGGCTCCTACGCCGAGCGCGCCAAGGACTAAGCGGGCAATCGAGGATCGGAACAGGTACCGCCGGGGGCGAGGCAGTGGACAGGAAGAGTTTCCGCTTCGTCCCGCTTCTCCTGGCGTCGCTGTCGCTCCTCGCTGCCGCGCCGGTCGCTGCGGATGAATTCCGCGGCCCCTCGCTCACGGCCCTGCGCGTCGACTGGCGCGCAGCGCTCGACCAGCTCCGTGTCGAGATCAACAGTCGCCCGCAGATTGCGGGCGACTTCATCTTTGCACCCCGCCGTTCGGTGCCGCGCTACGATCCGCGCGCGATGCCCGCGCTGGTGCAGCTCAACGCGATCTCCTCGCGCTTCTTCACCGGCATCACCCGAAGTCCCGTACCCGTGCTGCTGCCGTTCGACGCTGCCGCGTACCTCGAGGCGCAGCGCAGCGGCGCGCCGGCGTCGCTCACGCTGTCGCGCTACCAGGCAGACTTCAATCCCGTCGACATGTTCGATGCAGGTCCAGCCGGCTACAGCGCGACCTTCTCGTTCGAGCCCGGCGCCGGCGAGGGTATGCCGAGCCGGGTATTCGCAAGGCCGGTCGAGGTGCAGATCACGGGCTCGGCGCTCGTCTACGACATCGCCGATCCAGCCGGCGGCAAGGGGGAGCCAGTCAAGCCGCTCGCGGCAACCTACCCGGACCTGCGCAAGTTCATCCGCGAAGGCTACGTACGCTACGCTTTCACCCGCTTCGGCGTCGCCTATGTGGTGTCGATCCAGTGCCTCGACAGCATCGCCAAGCCGCGGCGGCTCGCCTGCAAGGAAGCCTATCCAGTCGCCGAGCGCTTCTTGAAGGCCCTGCGTATCGCCGGTGGCCAGCGCATGCGGCCGTTGATGGACATTGCCTCCAACGTCCTCGACCGTCCCGCGCGACGTTCACCGGACTTCAGCTACCGGCAGAGCGGCGACATCATCCCGAACACCGGCTACCGCAAGCAAGGCGGCCATCCCGATATGATGGCCTATGCCCAGATCCGCTTTCCCCTCGACAAGGCGCCCGCCTTCGTGCGCTCGCAATCCTATGGCAGGCGCGACAAGAGCGAAGGTCCGACCGCCTATCCCTGGCGCGACAATTTCTGCGAGTCGCGCAGTTTCGAGGTGTGGCAATGTGGCGGAGGCTACGGCCACCAGGGCGAGGACATCCGTGCCGCCGACTGCCCGCCGCCCGGTGAAGGCCGCGAGCCCTGCGATCCCAAGCAGCGCGCCGTCGTCGCCGTGCGTGACGCGATCGTCATCCGCGGTGCCAAGGACCAGGCCGCGACACTTCAAGTCAACAGCCGCACCGAGCACATCCGTTTCCGCTACATGCATATGAACCCGCACACGTTGAACGCCGATGGCGTGCTCAATGGCCGCATCGTCACCGAAGGCGAGAAGATCGGTGTGATCTCGAACTATCTCGACCATCCCGCCGGCACATCGATGCACCTGCATTTCGATGTGCAGGTGTTCACACGCGACGGCTGGATCTGGGTCAGCCCCTACGTCACGCTGGTCTCGGCCTATGAGCGCCTGATCCGCGCCCGCGGCCGCGAAGTCGGCCCGGAGATCGCAGGCACGGCGCAGCCGGTCGCCCATGCGCTGCCGGAGGACGTGATCAAGCCGGACCTGCGCGAGGGATCGAGCGGCGAGGACAATTGACGGCTTGCTCGCTCCCGATTCCGGGCGGCGCAAGAGCGTGTCGTCGCGCAAACCCGCCGGCTCAATGAAGAAGGGACACGTTTCATGAGTGTCGGACTGATCGGTCTTCTCGACGATGTCGCGGCGATTGCAAAGGTGGCAGCAGCCTCGCTCGACGATGTGGCGAGCCAGGCCGCCAAGGCGGGCACGAAGGCGGCAGGCGTGGTCATCGACGACGCCGCCGTCACGCCGAACTACGTCATCGGCTTTGCCTCGAAACGCGAGCTGCCGATCGTCGGCAAGATTGCGGTCGGATCGCTGCGCAACAAATTGCTGATTCTGCTTCCCATCGCCCTGCTGCTTGGCTACTTCCTTCCCGCCGCGGTCACGCCGCTGCTCATGCTGGGCGGAGCCTTCCTCTGCTATGAGGGGGCCGAGAAGGTGCTCGAAGCCGTGCTGCCGCATCATGCGCACCACCACGAAGCTCAGCTGCAGCCGATTGCGTTGAATGCCCGGTCGGTCGAGGACGAGAAGGTCTCAAGCGCCATCAAGACGGACTTCATCCTGTCGGCGGAGATCATGGCGATCACGCTGGCGGCCCTCCCGGCGGGCAGCATCTGGACGCAGGCGCTGGTGCTGGCGCTGGTCGGCCTCTGCATCACCGTCGGGGTCTACGGCGTGGTGGCCCTGATCGTGAAGGCGGACGATGTCGGCATGGCCCTTGCGCGCTATGACGGCACCTCGATTATCGGCAGCGGAATCCGCTTGCTTGGACGCGCGCTCGTCCGCGGCATGCCCATCTTCCTGGCGGTGCTGAGCACCGTCGGCACCGCCGCCATGATATGGGTCGGCGGCGGCATCATCCTGCACGGCATCGAAAAATACGGCCCACCCGTGGTCGGCCACATGGTCCATGCCGCCACCGGAGCTGCCGCACACCTCCTTCCCTCCGTTGCGGGCATCATCGAATGGTCGGTCGAGGCAACCATCTCGGGCGTGCTTGGGCTGCTTGTCGGCGCACTTGCGATTCCGGCGGTCGAATACGGTCTCGCACCGGCATGGAAACGGTTGAGGCGATCGCGATCGGCCTGAACATGCGGTGGCGCATTGCGCGTGCAGCTACTCGATGAACGTCGTCAGTTGTGCGCCCTCGTCTGCGACGAACACAGCGATCAACTCCGCCGGCTCCGTCATACTGGCATTGGCCGAGACCAGATGCGTCGAGCCCGGCGGCTCGAAGAAGGACTGGCCGACGCCGAACGTCTCGACCGGGCCACCGCCAAGCTGCGAGCGGATCTCCCCCTTGGTGATGTAGGCGGTGACGGATCCCGAGTGTCGGTGCGGCCGCGAAAATCCGCCGGGACCATAGGACACGCGCACGATGGTGACGCGCTTGCCCGGGACGTTCGGAAGCGCATAGGACCCGATCGGCTCGACCTTGTCGAGCGGTGAGCTCTCCGCCGCCGTGGCGCAGAGCGGTGCCAGCACTCCGGATACACTGTCGATCGTCACCGGCAGCACCTTGCCGATCGCAAGCGCGCAGGCGAGCCCTGCGACGATGGCAAGCGCCGTTGAACGTGACGGCATCGGGCGCTGCACGGCAGAAAAGCTCATGGCAGTCATCGTGACCTCCCCTTGTCTCGGTCAGGAAGCAACTGTGGCGGCTGCGACCGGCCGCTTTGCTGGCGTCCAGCGAAACGCCGCGCCGAAACGATTCCAGACGTTGATCGAGGCGACCGCTGACGTCAGGTACGTCAGTTCCGTCTCGGAGAATTCGCCAGACGCTTCCGCGTAGACCTCCTCGCTGACGCCATCGGGCAGACAGGTCAGCGCCTCGGCCCAGGCCAGCGCCGCACGCTCGCGCGGCGAAAAGATCGGCGCCTCGCGCCAGACCGCGACCAGATGAAGCTTGTCGACAGGAACGCCGATCCGTTCCGACAGCAGGACGTGGTGCTGCACGCAGAAGGCGCAACCATTGATCTGAGAGGCGCGCAGCTTGACGAGCTCGAGCAGCTGCTTGTCGAGGCCGGCCTTGCCCGCCAGCTGGCCCAGCGCAAGCACCAGATCATACGCGTCCGGCGCGATCCTCTTGAAATCCTCGTATTCGCTGCGGGCGTGCGACATTGCCGTTCACCTCGGATTGTTATAAGTGTTCTTATATATTATCAGAGCTCTTATATGACACGCAAGACCGCTGCCATTACAAGACTGAAAAACGTGCGCAAGGCACCCGCGCCTGCCGACGACACCACGCGTGTCCCCGCTCCCGGCGAAGGCAAGCGCGGCGAGCAGGGCTATCTCGGCTATCTCCTGCGTCAGGCCCATGCCGCGGTTCGCCTGACGATGGAACGGACTCTCGCCGATCTCGGCGTGACGTCGCCGCAATTTGCGGTATTGACGATGCTCAACGCCTATCCGGGCTTGTCGGGGGCCGATGTCGCCCGCCTCACCTTCCTGACGCCCCAGACCGTCGGTGTCATTGTTCGCAACCTCGAACGCGACGGCGCGATTGTGATGACACCTCATCCCGTCCACGGCCGCATCCTGCAATGGACGCTGACGCCGCGCGGCGCGACGCTGTTGAACGCGTGCCGGCAGCGTGTGCTCGAACTGGAGAAGCGCCTGGCTCGGGATCTGGATTCAAAGGCGGAAACCACGATCCGGCGCTGGCTTGCCGGAATCGCGAAGGATCTGCAGGGGGACTAGGGTCTGTACCTAAATAGCGCCACGTGATTCTCTTGCCTACGTGTTGATTCGGAGGCGAGAGAATGCGCGCTGGTTTGTTTTGGCTGAACGACAGGCAATGGGCGCGTATCGAACCGCATCTGCCGAGGGGACTGACGGGGCCGGATCGGGACGACGACCGACGCATCGTCAGCGGCATCATTCACATGCTGCAATCGGGTGCACGATGGCGTGATTGTCCACGTGAATACGGCCCTTACACGACGATCTACAATCGCTTCAATCGCTGGGCCAAGCGAGGACGATGGTGCGCAATCTTCGAAGCGCTGGCCAAGCCTGGCGAAGACGGCGTCGTACTGTCGCTCGACTCGACCTCGATTAAAGCTCACCGGTGTGCCTCCGGCGGGAAAAGGGGGGAGCACAATCAAGCAATCGGCCGCTCGCGCGGAGGCCGCACGACAAAAATCCATGCGCTGAGCGATCCGCTCTGCCGGCCGGTCGTCCTGCATCTGACTCCAGGCCAGGATGCCGATATCGCTGCGGCTCCCGATGTCCTGGCGCTCGCGCCACCCATGAGCGTGCTCCTCGCCGACAAAGGGTATGATGGCGACAAGCTTCGCGGCGAAATCATTCGTCGTGGCGCCAAGCCCGTAATCCCCAATAAATCTAACCGTGTCGTCATCCATCGCTTCAACAAACGCGCCTACAAAGGACGAAATGTCATCGAACGCTGCTTTTGCAGGCTCAAGGACTTCCGGCGCATCGCCACGCGATATGACAAGCTCGCCCGTAATTTTTTGGCCGCTGTTCATCTCGCCGCTCTCGTCGCATATTGGCTCAATTGAGTCTGGACCCTAGGCCACCGACATTCGCAGACGTTGGTTGCCGCCTCTGCTGCAGCAGCAGCGAGTCTATCCGCCCTTCAACGCGTTCTTGACCTCGCCGTCGGGCCAGGTCTTGTCCGCCGCGATCACCCGCACGCGGCTTTGATCGGCGGTATTCACCAGCACGTGCGAACTCATCGCGTCAAGGCTCTGCTCGAGACGCAAGTCGGTTTCTGGCTTCCAGCTCAGCGTGGTCGCGAGGTCGCCGGGGAAAATCTGCCACTGCGATCCGTCGTCGAGTTCGACGACATGGCTTTCCGCATGCGTGCGTATCTTCATTCGACCCCGATTCGATTTGCCGATCGTGCGAGAAAGGCCCCGGCATCAAGCCGGGACCCTGCTCCGTCAGTCGTTGTCGTGAATGACGGTCTTGCTGCGGTTGCCGAATTCATCTTCCTTCTTGATCACCGTGGTGCGGTCGGCGGGCTCGCGTTCCCTGATGACAGTGGTGCGGTCATGGTCGCGGTCGCGCTCACGATATTCGTGCGACTGGCCGACCGTTACGCCTGCGCCGGCCGGGCCGACGTGAACGCCAACCTCGTCGGCGAACACAGGCGCTGCGACGGCGGTGACCATGGCTGCGACAAGCAGATATTTCCTCATCTTCTCCTCCTTCCCGGTGTGTGGAGGGAATGCGGGAGTGCGACACTTGTTCCGGTGGGAACCGCCGACGCAATCAGGCAGAATTCTCGCATCGCCGCCGTTCCAGGAACCGACTCACACGCGCCATGTTTCCGGCTAGAATGCGCCCATGACGCACGCCGATTCTTCGCCTCGTCCAACTCGCCGCGCTCTGCTCCAATCGGCGTTCGGGGCAGCCGCCTTGCTCGCCGTCCCGACGCGCGCTCTCGCCGCGCCTCCGGGCTTCGACGAATGGCGCGAGAGCTTTCGCGCCCGCGCGATGGCGAAAGGTATTTCAGCCGCGACATGGCAGCGCGCGATGGGGCGGGTCGAGCCGGACATGAGCGTGTTCAAGCAGATGCGCAACCAGCCGGAATTCAACGAACAGCTCTGGCAATACATCAACCGCCGCGTCTCCGACTGGCGCATCATCAACGGCAAGATCGCGCTGAAGAACAACGAGGCGCTGCTTGCGCGCGTCGAGCGCGATTTCGGCGTCGAGCGCGGCACGCTGCTGGCGCTGTGGGGCGTCGAGTCCGCCTATGGCGATCCCCTGGTGCAGCAGAACCACATGAGGCCGGTGTTTCCCTCGCTGGCCGCGCTCGCCTGGAACGAGCCACGCCGCAAGGCCTATTGGGAGACCGAATTGATCAACGCGCTGCGGATCGTCGACAAGGGCTGGAGCACGCCGGACGAAATGCGAGGATCCTGGGCCGGCGCGATGGGGCATTCGCAATGGATGCCGGAGGTCTGGCTCAATGTCGGCATCGACTATGACGGCGACGGCAAGGTGTCGCCATTCGGCAAGCCCGATGACGCGCTGGGCTCGACGGCAAAGTATCTCGTCAATCGCGGCAAGTGGCATCGCGGCGAGCATTGGGGCTACGAGGTGCGCGCGCCTCGGCAGCGTGAGCGGAAGCCGCACCTACGCAGCGTGGCAGGCGGCCGGCGTCACCCGCGCCGACGGCCAGCCGTTTCCGCAGCCGAACGCATCCGCGCAGATGTGGACGCCGGTTGCGGGCGGGCCGACCTTCCTGCTCGGACCGAATTTCTATTCGGTGAAGAGCTATAACCCTTCCATGAACTATGCGCTGGCGATCTGCCATCTCGGCGACCGCTGCCTGGGAGCGCCACCCTTCATCCAGCCCTTCCCCGGTTCGGAGCGTGCGCTGACGCTGGCCGAGGTGCAGGAGATGCAGACGCGCCTGACCAAGGCCGGCTTCGATACCGGCGGCACCGACGGCCGCGTCGGCAACGACACGATGAAGGCGGTGAAGGATTTTCAGCAGCGCGCCGGTATCACGCCGGCGGATGGCTATGGCGGGCTGAAGGTGCTGGCGAAGCTGCGGCAGGGCTCGTAGGCGCGCACTCTCTCACCCCGCCATCCGGGGCGCGCCACTTGGCGCGAGCCCGGAAGCCATTTTTCTGCCTGACTTGATGCACGATGGATTCCGGGCTCGCGCTTCGCGCGCCCCGGAATGACAGTCTGCCTCAGTGCCTGTATTGCGGCTCTTCCGCATCGAGTTGGCGGCGGATGGCGGCGAGGTGCAGCCGCGCGGATTCGGTATCGCCCTCGCGCATCTGCTTGTAGGTCGCGGCCGCAATCGCGGGATCGACCGGCAACACCTTTCGTCCCGTCGACATCGCCAGCACCTGCACCTCGGCGGCGCGTTCGAGGTAGTAGAGATCGTCCCAGGCCTCTGCGATGGTCGGCGCCAGCACCATCACGCCGTGATGCTTCATGAAGACGATGTCGGCATCGCCGACGGCGGAGGCTATGCGCGCGCCTTCGCGGTTGTCGAGCGCAAGGCCGTTGTAATCGCGATCCACCGCGGTACGGCCGTAGAATTTCAGCGCGGTCTGGCCGGCCCAGATCAGGGGATCGCCCTCGGTCATCGACAGCGCCGTGGCATAGGGCATGTGGGTGTGGAAGGCGACCTTGGCGCGCGGAAGGCGCTTGTGCATCTCGGCATGGATGTAGAAGGCGGTCGCCTCCGGCACACCCTCGCCGTCGAGCACGTTGCCGTGGAAGTCGCAGATCAGGAGCTTCGACGCAGTCAACTCGCGGAAGGCGTAGCCGTAGGGATTGACGAGGAACAGATCGTCATGGCCGGGCACGACGGCCGAGAAGTGGTTGCAGATGCCTTCCTCGAAGCCGTTGCGCGCCGCCATGCGGAAGCAGGCGGCCAGATCCTCGCGCGCGGTGCGGATCGCGTCGGTCGCGAGGTCCGGCCGGTTGGAGCGGAATGGAGCGGGCGCGGGTGAGGAAGCGTGAAGGCTGTGCGCCATGGCGAAGGACACCTCTGTCGGTCGGGAGCTGCCAGCCTTGTACAGGGACTGCGCCTGCGCGTCAGCCCCTGCAACCGCCGCCCTGCCCTGCGCGCGCTCAGGTCCGCCGCGGCACGCCGCCCGCGTTCATGCCGCCGTCGATGACGAGCTCGCTGCCGGTGACATAGCGCGAGGCATCGGACGCCAGATACAGCACGCCGGAGGCGATCTCCGCGGCATGGCCGGCGCGGCCGAGAGGCGTGACGACACGCGCGCGCTCCTCCGGATCGATCGGCGCGTTCTGGCCGGCGCCGGACGCCCCCGTCGGGATCTTGCCCCAGATCGGGGTATAGATGATGCCGGGGTGAACCGAGTTGACGCGGATGCCGTCGCCCGCCGCCGCGCACTCCATCGCGATCGATTTGGCGAACAGCCGCACGCCGCCCTTGGTCGCCGAATAGGCCGACAACCCGGGCGAGCCGCGCAAGCCCGCCAGCGACGACATCATGACGATCGAGCCGCCGCCGGCCTTGCGCATCAAGGGCAGGCTATGCTTGACCGAGAGGAACACGCCATCGAGATTGATCGCATTCTGCTTGCGCCAGTCAGCGAGCGTCATGTCGACGATCGAGGGCACGGCGATGCCGATGCCGGCGTTGGAGACCATGATGTCGAGCCGGCCGTAGCGCTTGGCGATCTCGGCGACGACCTCAATCCAGCGCTCCTCGCTGGTGACGTCCTGCTCCAGGAAGATCGCCTTGCCGCCGGCCTTGGTGACGCGCCTGGCGAGCTCCGGGCCGCGCAGCTCGTCGATATCGGTGATGACGACCGCGGCGCCTTCGCGCGCGAACAGCTCGACGATGGCCTCGCCAATGCCGGAAGCGCCACCGGTCACCAGCGCGACCTTGCCCTCAACCTGTCCTGCCATGTTCACTCCCTTTTTTTGTTGTTTGAGCGCGTTATCTTTGCGCATGATCTTGTCGGATCATGCGTCATCTAATCACGGATGGCCCTTGATCGGGTAGCGCGACGTCGACGACGCGGAATTGCACGCGCTCGGCGCCCTGGTAGCGGTCGACCGAGAGCGAGCCCGCGACATGCAGCTGCTGGCCCCGATTGGCGAGCAGCGCATTGCCGAGCTTCTGGCCGACCGAACGGAACGCGATGCCATTGACAATGGCGCCGTCGCCCGACTTGAAGCGCAGGCGCAGATGCGCCTGGCCGACCTCGTCGGCGAACACGAGCTGGTGCGCCGGCAGTGCCAGCACGGGCTCCGGATTGCCGCTGCCGAAGGGACCGGCACGGTTGAGCGTCGCCGCAAGCTCCGGCGTCACCGCACGTGCGGAGACCGCGCCGTCGATATAGAGCTCGTTGACGTGGCGCGCCTCCGCGACATCGCGTGCCAGCGCGTTTTCGAGATAGGCGCGGAATTCGGCGAGCTTCTCTTTCCGCAGCGTCACGCCGGCGGCCATCGCGTGGCCGCCGCCCTTGAGCAAGATGCCGTCGGCAACCGCCTGCCGCACCGCCTTGCCGAGATCGACGCCGGCGATCGAGCGGCCCGAGCCGGTGCCGATGCCGCCGGGCTCCAGCGCAATGGCAAAGGCAGGCCGCGAGAACTTCTCCTTCAGGCGGGAGGCGACGAGGCCGACCACGCCGGGATGCCAGCCTTCCGAGGCCGTGACGATCACGGCGAGCTTGTCCTCCAGCCCGATCGAGGCCAGTGCCTCGGCTTCGGCCTGGGCTTCGGCGGCCTGCTCGATGACGCGGCGTTCGCTGTTGAGGCGATCGAGCTCCGCGGCGATCCGCGCAGCCTCGACGCTGTCGCCCTCCAGCAGCAGCCGCACCCCGAGATCGGCGCGACCGATGCGGCCGCCGGCATTGACGCGCGGCCCCAGCATGAAGCCGAGATGCCAGGCCTCCGGCGGGCCGTTGAGCCGCGCCACGTCCATCAGTGCGGTATGCCCGACATGGTCGCGCCGTCGCAACGCGATCAGCCCCTTGGCCACGAAGGCGCGGTTGAGACCGATCAGCGGCGCCACGTCGGCGACCGTGCCGAGCGCCACGTGATGCAGCATGCCGAGCAGATCGGGCTCCGGCATCTCGGAGGTCCAGAAACCGCGCTGGCGCAGCTCGCGGTTGACGGCGACCAGCGTCACCAGCACGAGGCCGACGGCGGCGAGATGACCGAGGCCGGAGAGATCGTCAGGGCGGTTCGGATTGACCAGCGCATCGACTTCGGGAAGATCGAGCCCGCATTGGTGGTGGTCGATCACGACCACGGACATGCCGAGACGTTTTGCTTCTGCGAGCGGCTCGATGCTGGTGGTGCCGCAATCGACGGTAACGAGCAGCGTCGCGCCCTTCGCTGCAAGCGCCCGCACCGCCTCGGTGTTGGGGCCGTAGCCTTCGAATATCCGGTCGGGAATATGGATCAGCGGATCGAGCCCGCAATGGCGCAGGTGCCAGGCGAGCAACGCCGCCGACGTGGCGCCGTCGACGTCGTAGTCGCCGAAGATCGCGACCTTCTCGCCCCTCGCCGCCGCATCGGCGATCCGCTTGGCGGCGGCCTCCATCTCCGTCACCGTGAACGGGTCCGGCAGCAGCTTTCGGATGGTCGGATCGAGGAAGTCGGGCACGGCGTCGATATCGATCCCGCGGCCGGCCAGCACCCGCGCCAGCAGCTCCGGCAGTTGGTGCCGCTGCACGATCGCGAGCGCCTGCGCCGCCCCGCGGGCGTCCAGGCGGTCGCGCCAGAGCTTGTCGGTCAGCGAGCGCGCCACGCCCAGGAAAGCTTGGGGGGCTTCGACGGGCAAGGCGGTGGCGGGCGGCGTCATGGCGGAGGCAACTTGGTGGGAGCTCGGGATCCAGGCGATCACGCGGACGCACGGTCACTGGGCTGTCCGGAGGATTGGCCGGCAATCGGCCGGGATTTGCAACGGCCCGACCGCACAAAGCGGTGGATGGCCGCTCGGCCGGCCGGGGTGACTACCATTTAGGCATTCCGCGGAACAGCAAATTAAGCAGGCGTTAGGCGGAATCTTCGAAAAAGAATCGTATTCGATCTGTAAGTCGTTGTTCCCCGTTCATTGCAGATCAGGCCTCATTGCCAAGGGAAGCTCCCCGATGTCTGCTGCGCTGGGTCTGAAAGCCAAGCCGATTGCCCCCGAAGCTACGGACGATGATTCCGACATCTCCGCGCTGATCAACCGCCTCACTGCCGAGGTCAACCAGATCGCGATCGACAAGACCAAGTCGATCCAGCAGATCACCAACCAGATGAAGATGCTGGCGCTGAACGCGCTGATTGAGAGCTCGCGCGCAGGCGCGCAAGGCGCGGGCTTTGCGGTGGTAGCGCAGGAGGTGCGCGGCGTCGGCCAGCAGGTCGAGACCATCGCGCGCGAGCTCGAAACCCAATTGACGAAACGCACCGGCGATCTCGTCTCCTCGATCGAGCGCATGAGCCAGCGTTCGCGCGGCGAGCGCATGGTCGACCTGTCGCTGAACGCCATCGAACTGATCGACCGCAATCTCTATGAGCGCACCTGCGACGTGCGCTGGTGGGCGACCGATTCCGCCGTGGTCGATTGCGCGGCCTCGCCTGGCGCAGCGGCCGTCTCCCATGCCTCGCAGCGCCTCGGCGTGATCCTGGGGGCCTACACGGTCTATCTCGACCTCTGGCTCTGCGATCTCGACGGCAACGTCATCGCCAACGGCCGCGCCGACCGCTTTCGCGTCGTCGGCCAGAACGTCGCCCACACCAGATGGTTTCGCGAGGCGCGGTCCTTGCGCTCCGGTGACGACTATGTCGCCGGCGACGTCGAGAACCAGCCGCTGCTCGGCAACGCGCAGGTCGCGACCTATTGCGCCAGCGTCCGCGACGGCGGCCAGGCCAATGGCGCGCCGATCGGCGTGCTCGCCATCCACTTTGACTGGGAGCCGCAGGCCCGCGCCATCGTCCAGGGCGTGCGCGTCGGCGACAGCGACAAGGCCCGCGTGCTGCTGGTCGACTCGAATTTTCGCGTGATCGCGGCCTCCGACGGCCAGGGCATCCTCAGCGAGCGCATCTCGCTGTCGCTGGATGGCCAGCGGTCCGGCTTCTATCAGGACCGCTCCGGCACGATGGTCGCCTTCCATGCGACGCCGGGCTACGAGACCTATCGGGGCCTCGGCTGGTATGGCGTGATCGTCTGCGGGGCCTGAGGCGAGCAGCGGCCGCTTGCGAAGCCGATCGTTCTCGCCTGCCCGATCAAAATGCTGGAAAACAACCCCATGCACAGTAGCCTAGGGGTTGTTTTCATTGGTGTTTCTCAAGGGCTTCCCTGCCGTCTTGCCTCCGTCAAAACGCTTTGACATGTCGGGCAAAACACTGGCAATCTGTGATCATCGCAGGTTGTGTGCACGGCATGAGGGACTGATCCCTTCCGATGCGATCTTGTGATATCGCAGCCCAGCTTCTGAAGCATTTTCCGGCAAGGCTCGCCCGTTACAGGCAAGAGCCTGCGCCGCGACTCGCATAGAGTCCTTTCGCATCACGTCGATCGACGTGACAGCGCGAGCTCCCCTGGTTCGTCTCGCGCTCCGACATACCGAGGAGACATGCCATGAAGATCGTCGTGATCGGCGGAACCGGCTTGATCGGATCGCGGCTCGTCGCGAAGCTCAAGCAGCAGGGCCACGAGGCGGTGGCAGCCTCGCCGAAATCGGGCGTGAACGCCGTGACCGGCGAAGGCCTTGCCGCCGCGCTGGCAGGCGCGGATGTCGTCGTCGATGTCGCCAACGCGCCGTCCTGGGAGCCGGCTGCCGTGCTCGAATTCTTCCAGCGGTCGAGCACGAATCTCGGCGCGGCAGAGGCCGCAGCAGACGTGAAACATCACGTGGCGCTCTCGATCGTCGGTACCGACCGTGCGCCCGACAACGCCTATTTCCGTGCCAAGCTGGCGCAGGAAACCATCATCAAATCCGCCTCGGTCCCCTACTCGATCGTGCGCGCCACCCAGTTCTTCGAATTCCTCGGTGCCATCGCCGAAACAGGGGTGATCGATGGCAAGATCGTCGTTCCTACGGCCCAGTTTCAGCCAATCGCGGCCGACGACGTCGTCGATCGTCTCGCGGAGGTCGCAACGGGCAAGCCGCTCAACGGCACGATCGATATCGCAGGACCCGAGAACGCCCCCTTCAATGAATTCATCGCACGGCGCCTGAAGGCATCCGGCGATGTCCGCCCAGTGGTGGGAGATCCGAAGGCGCCATATTACGGCGCCCTCATTGACGATAGGTCGCTAACCCCGCTCGGCGAGGCGCGGCTGGGGAAGACGCCGCTCGCAACATGGCTCGCGAGCCTCTGAAGTTCCGCCAGACTCAATCACGATGGAAATGACAAGGAAGGGGAATCCCATGCGCAGATTGCTGATCGCAACCGCGGTTTATGCCGCATCTTTCCTGGCGGCCCATGCAGCCGAGACCGCCGCACCCTTGGCCGCACCCTCGGCCAAGGTCACGATCGTCTTTGACCAGGCGCTGCCAAATGTCCCCGGCAAGAGCATGAAAGGCGTGCTGGTCGAATACGGGCCCGGAGGCTCCTCGCCGGCGCACATTCACGCGCCGACCGCCTTCATCTATGCCACCGTCCTCGAAGGCGCGATCCGCAGTCAGGTCAATGATGGCCCGGCCAAAGTCTTTCACAAGGGAGAGAACTTCTCTGAAAGGCCCGGCGACCGCCACGCCGTCAGCGCCAATGCCAGCAATAGCGAGCCCGCGAAGCTGCTTGCCGTCTTCGTGGTAGATACGACCGACAAGGAGCTGACGACGCCGATCGCGAAGTAGCACCGGGCCAACAGGCGGCCTTGCTGCTTCGAAGCCAGCATCGTTGCGACGCAGCCACGAAGGCCACGTTCGCGTTGAAGGCATTCGCCGGCCGGCAGTCAAACTCTTTCCCGCGATCGCGCCGGTCAGGCGACCAGCAGACACAATCGCGACACAAACCTTGATTGCATTACGCCAGATCTGTTGAATCGTTCTGACGGCAAGAACGTCGGCGACGGCGTGCATGCCATGCGCCGGAATTGCCATACCAGCCTGGACGAGCAGCGATCATCTCCCAACCAATTCCACTTGCTAGCTTGTCCAAACCAGCGCAGCATTGTGCGGTCGGCTCCAGGCCGGTCGCAACGCGCAGACAATTGCGCAAGATACGCAATACAAAAGACTAAAGCGGAGGAAACACATGACAATCGATGTCTCTCGTCGGTCCCTGCTCGCACTCGGGGCGGGTCTCGGCGCCAGCGCCATGCTCGGCAGCAGCGCGCTGGCGCGGGCTCCCAAGCTCGGCACGCAGACACCCTACTGGCACCGCTTCATTCTCGGCGACGCCGAGGTGACGGTCGTATCCGACGGGCCGCTGCCGCTCGGCGACCCCTCAGGGACCTTCACCGGCGTTCCCAAGGAAGAGGTCAAGAAGATGCTCGCCGACAATTTCCTGTCGCCGGACAATGTCGTGCTGGAGCAGAACTCACCGATCGTGAACACCGGCGACAAGCTGATCCTGTTCGATACCGGCATGGGCAGCTCGAAAATGTTCGGCGCCAGCACCGGCCGGCAGCAGAAGAGCATGACCGAGGCCGGCATCAAGCCGGGCGACATCGACGCCGTGGTGTGCTCGCATGCCCATATCGACCATATCGGCGGCATCGTCGACGAAGGCGGCAAGCCGCTGTTCCCGAACGCGCAGGTCTACATCTCGCAGATCGATTTCGACTTCTGGACTGACGAGGCCAAGCTCGGCAGCCCGGCCAAGGACTTCGTCGTTCACGCCCGCAAGAACCTGCTGCCGGTGCGCGACCGCATCGTGTTCTTCAAGGACGGCCAGGAATTCCTGCCCGGCGTGCAGGCGATCGCGGCGCCCGGCCACACCGTGGGCCACACCATCTTCCTGGTCTCCTCGGCGGGGAAATCCTTCGCCTTCCTCGGCGATCTCTCGCACCATTCGGTGCTGCTGCTGGAGCGGCCGCGGATGGAGTTCTCCTACGACACCGATCCGAAGCAGGCGGCGGACACGCGCGTCAAGCTGCTGACGATGCTTGCGGCCAACAAGACCCCGGTGATGTCCTATCACTTCGCCTGGCCCGGCTACGGCCATGTCGCCAAAGCGGGCGACGGATTCCACTACTATCCGGAACCGATGAAGATGACGCTGTAGGCCGGCAAATCAGCTCCGGGCGGCGCGAGCCGCCCGGGACCGATTCAGCTCATTCCGCGGGTTCCACGCGAGCAAGTGAGTTCGAGCCGGCTGCGTCCGGCCGCACGCCCGGAAACATCCGCCGAACGAGCACGAACAACGCGGGGACGAAGAAGATGCCGAGCGCGGTTGCCGCGATCATGCCTCCGGCTACCCCGATGCCGACCGCGTTCTGGCTGGCGGAGCCGGCGCCGGTCGCGACCGCCAGCGGCAGCACGCCGAGGATGAAGGCGAGTGAGGTCATGAGGATCGGGCGCAGCCGCTGGCGCGCGGCGTGCAGCGTGGCCTCGACGAGGCTGCGGCCGGCCGCGATCTGCTCCAGGGCGAACTCGACGATCAGGATCGCGTTCTTCGAGGCGAGACCGATCGTGGTGAGCAGGCCGACCTGGAAATAGACGTCGTTGGCCTGGCCGAAGAGCGTCGCCCCGAGCAGCGCGCCAAGCACGCCGATCGGCACCGTCAACATCACGGCGAACGGAACCGACCAGCTCTCGTAGAGCGCGGCGAGGCTGAGGAAGACGATCAGCAGCGAGATCGAATACAGATACAGCGTCTGGCTGCCGGTCAACCGCTCCTGGAACGACAAGCCGGTCCATTCGTGGGCGAAGCCCTGGGGAAGCTTCGCCATCTGCTCCTCCACCGCCTGCATGGCGACGCCCGAGCTGATGCCCTGCCCCGCCTGTCCCATGAGCTCGACGGCGGCGACGCCGTTGTAGCGCTCGAGGCGCGGCGAACCAAAGCTCCAGCGATTGGTGGCGAGCGCCGAGAACGGCACCATCGAGCCCGCGGCGTTGCGCACGTACCAGCGGCCGATGTCGCTGGTGTCCATGCGGAACGGCGCATCGCTCTGGACATAGACCTGCTTGACGCGGCCGCGGTCGATGAAGTCGTTGACATAGGCACCGCCCCACGCCGCCGACAGCGTGGTGTTGAGATCGCTCAGGCTCACGCCGAGCGCCGTGGCCTTGGCCTGGTCGACGTCGAGATTGAATTGCGGCGTGTCGTCCTGTCCGTTCGGACGCGCCTGCGCCACGCGCTTGTCCGCCGCGAGCCGGCCGAGAAGCTGGTTGCGCGCCTCGATCAGCGCCTCGTGACCGTTCCCGCCGGTGTCCTGGAGATAGACGTCGAAGCCACCGGCATTGCCGAAGCCGGGGATCGGCGGCGGCAGCACGGCGAACACCATCGCATCGCGAATCCCGGCAAACGCACCCATGGCGCGGCCCACCACGGCCTGCGCCGAGGCCCCCGCATGCTTGCGCTCGTCGAACGGTTTCAGGCTGACGAAGGCAAGACCAACGTTCTGCCCCTGGCCGGCGAAGCTGTATCCACTGATCGCGAACACGCCTTGCACGGCATCTTTTTCGTTGTCGAGGTACTGGCGCTCGACCTGCTTGATGACGTCCAGCGTGCGCGTCGAGGTGGCGCCGACCGGAAGCTGGATCAGGGTCATGATCGAGCCCTGGTCCTCCTCGGGCAGGAACGAGCTCGGCAGCCGCTGGAACAGGACGACCATGGCGGCGACGATCGCCGCGAACGCGATCAGGACGCCGGCGACACGCTTGATCGCGCCGGCCGCTCCGCGCTGATAGCCATCGGCCATGCGGTCGAAACCGCGGTTGAACACGCCGAAGAAGCCGCGCCGGGCGCCGTGTTCCTTCGGCGGCCTCAGGATGGTGGCGCACAGCGCCGGCGTCAGCACCAGCGCCACCAGGACGGACAGCAGCATCGCCGTGACGATGGTCAGCGCGAATTGCCGATAGATGATCCCGACCGAGCCGTTGAAGAACGCCATCGGGATGAACACGGCCGACAGCACGACGCCGATCCCGACCAGCGCGCCGGTGATCTCGCGCATGGACTTCTCGGTTGCCTCGCGCGGGGAGAGATGTTCCTCCGCCATCACGCGCTCGACGTTCTCGACCACGACGATGGCGTCGTCGACCAGCAGGCCGATCGCGAGCACCATCGCGAACATCGTCAGCGTGTTGATGGAATAACCAGCCAGCGCAAGCACGCCGAACGTCCCGAGCAGCACCACCGGCACGGCGATGGTCGGAATGATGGTGGCGCGCCAGCTCTGCAGGAACACGAACATCACGACGAAGACGAGCGCGATCGCCTCGACCAGCGTATGGATCACCTTCTCGATCGACAGTTTCACGAACGGCGTGGTGTCGTAGGGATAGATGACGCGCAGCCCCTCCGGCATGGCGGCCGTGAGCTGGGCGATGCGCGCCTTCACCGCTTCCGAGGTTGAGACCGCATTGGCACCGGTTGCAAGGCTGATGCCCATGCCGGCGGCCGGCTTGCCGTTGTAGCGCGCGCTGGAGTCGTAGGATTTCGAGCCGAGCTCGATGCGCGCAATGTCGCCGATACGGACGGTCTGGCCCGTCGTGGCCGTGCGCAGGATGATGTCCTTGAACTGCTCGACCGTCTGCAGGCGGCTCTGCGAGGTGATGGTGGCATTGAGCTGCTGGCCGCCGACGGCCGGAAGACCGCCGAGCTGCCCGGACGTCACCTGGGTATTCTGGGTCTGGATCGCCGCGGTGACGTCGCCCGGCATCAGATTGTATTTGGCGAGCTTGTCGGGATCGAGCCAGATCCGCATCGCGTATTCGGCGCCGAACAGCTGCACCTGGCCGACACCGGCGACACGGCTGATCGGGTCGTTGATTGAGACGCGACGTAATCGGCGATGTCGCTGGCACTGAGCCGGCCGTCATCGGAGACGAAGCCGAGCACCATCAGGAAGCTCGACGACGACTTCACGACCTTGATGCCCTGCTGCTGCACGACCTGCGGCAGCAGCGGCGTGGCGAGCTGGAGCTTGTTCTGCACCTGCACCTGGGCGATGTCGGCATCGGCCTCGTTGGTGAAGGTCAGCGAAATCGACACGGCACCGGTCGAGGTGCTCGACGACGACATGTATTGCAGATGGTCGAGGCCGGTCATGTTCTGCTCGATGACCTTGGTCACCGAGTTCTCGGCCGTCTGGGCGTTGGCGCCGGGATAGGTCGCGCTGATCGTGACGACGGTCGGCGCGATCTGCGGGTATTGCGCGATCGGCAGGCGCATGATGGCGAGCACGCCGCCCAGCATGACCAGGATGGCGATGACCCAGGCGAAGATCGGCCGCTTGATGAAGAAATGCGACATGACGATTACCGCTCCGTTGCCGCGGCTGCCGGCTGCGCCTCGGCCTGCCGGATCGGGCTCACCGTGAGGCCGGTCGCCCGGTCCACCGTGACTTCGACGGTCTTGACCGGCGCGCCGGGAAGCGCCTTCTGCGTTCCCTCGACGACCAGGCGATCGCCGGCCTTGGCACCGGCGCGAACGAGCCAGTTGCCGTCGACCGCCTCTCCGAGGTCCAGCGTCCGCTGCTCGATCTTGCCGTCCCTGTCGACGAACATCGCCACCGCCTGCCCCAGCGGATTGCGCGAGACCGCCCGCTGCGGCACCAGGATCGCGGCCGTGTCGACGCCGGCGACGATGCGTGCGCGCACATACATGCCGGGAAGCAGCAGGCGGTCGGGATTGGCGAAGATCGCGCGCGATGACACCGAGCCGGTGCTCTCGTTGACGCTCGTATCGGTGAAGCCATACTTGCCCTTGTGGCCGTAGACCTTGCCGCTCTCCATCAGGAGTTCGACCTGCACGCCCCCGGCCGGACGTTTGAGCTTGCCGCTGGCGATCTCGCTCCGCAGGCGCTCCATCTCGGAGGTCGACTGGTCGAGATCGACATAGACCGGATCCAGCTGCTGGATCGTCGTCATCGCGGTGGACTGGCTCGCGGTGACGAGCGCGCCGGGCGTGATGGTCGACTTGCCGATCCGGCCCGAGATCGACGCGGTCACCCTGGTGCGGTCGAGCGAGATCGCCGCGGTGTCGCGGTTGGCCTGCGCCGCATGCAGATCGGCCTCGCCCTGCTTGTAGGCGGCGACGGCGTCGTCGACGTCCTGCTGGCTGGCCGCATTGGTCTGCAGCAGCTGGGTCTTGCGCGCGGCCTTCAGGCGCACGCTGACGAGCGTCGCCTCCGCCCGCTGCACCGAAGCCTCGGCGCTCGCCAGCGCGGCCTTGTACTGCACCGGATCGATCTCATAGAGAAGATCGCCCTCCTTGACCTCGGCGCCTTCCACGAAGTCGCGCTTGAGCAGAATGCCCGTGACCTGCGGCCGGACCTCCGAGACCTGGTAGGCGACGACGCGCCCCGGCAGGACGGTCGATATCTCCGCCTCCTGCGGCTTCAGCGTCATCACGCCCACCTCCGGCGCCATCTGTCGCGCGGCAGGCATCTGTCCCTGCTCTCCGCAGGCCGTGAGCGACAGCAGAGCGATCAAGGGAACGATTTGGACGATCTGGGCACGCATGAACGATCCATCGGTGAAGTTACGCCGCCTCGACGAGGTCGCGGGCGGAAACAATTGGAAACTTTTCAGTTTCCCTCGGGAAACTTGGTAGTTTCCAAACCCGAAGTCAAGTGCTAGACTGCCCGCAGATTTGCATTCAAGCAGTCGTGAAGCGGCTCACATTCGGCGGCAGGTTTGACATGGCGAGAGGATCCGGCGGCCACAGGCCCATCGAGGGCAGCCCGCCCCCAGCGCGAAGCAAGCGGGATCGCGACCGCCCCGCCCCGGACGCGCGCATGACGCAATTGCTGGCGGCGGCAAAGGACACGTTCACCCGCAAGGGGTTTGCCGCGACGACGATGGACGACATCGCCGGCGCCGCAGGGATGTCGAAGAAAACGCTCTACAAACTTTTCGAGAGCAAGACCGAGCTGTTCCGCGCCATGCTGCTGGGCAGCCTGCCCGATACCGATTTCGCAGACGCTCCCTGGGAGGGATCACCGACGAGCCGGCTTCGGAATACCCTGAGAGAGGCCGCGGACGTGGCGCTTACGCCCGGCGAGATCGCGCTGCAACGCCTGATCATTGGCGAACGCCAGGCCTCGCCTGCACTCGGTCGCATGTTCGCGGAGATCATCATCGACGCAGGCACGGAACACGTCGTCGACCTGCTCAAGTCGGTTCGTCTGCAGCCTCGTTTCGAGGCCGTGCCGCTCCGCCTCATCGCCGAGATGCTGTTCGGCATGGTGTTCGGCCATGATCATTTCAGGCTGCTGACCGACACCGGATTCAGGCTCAACCGCCGCGTCGTGGACCGACGGATCGACCTTGCGATCGCAACCTTCTGCGCGCCCGACGACAAGGCCGACGAACTGCCTCGCCCGGGTTGAGCGACGATCAGCAGCCGAGCCTGTCGGCGATCCCGCCAAAATCCTTTGCGACGATGTCCCAGTTGCCGGTCGCCTCGAAGTCGACCTTCTGCAACGGTCCGTACTCGGTCGGCCGCGCCACGAACGCCGTCTTCAATCCGTTCTTCTGCGCGGCTGCGAGATCGCCGTTGTGGGCGGCGACCATCATCACTTGCTCCGGCTTGAGGCAAAGCAGGCGCGCGGCGCCGAGATAGGTTTCCGGATCGGGCTTGTAGTGCTCGAACAGCTCGGCCGACAGGATGAGGTCCCACGGCAGCCCTGCAAACTTGGCCATGTTGGTGAGCAGCGCGACATTGCCGTTCGACAGCGGCGCGATGACGAATTTCGACTTCAGCCGCGTGAGGCCGGCGACGCTGTCCGGCCAGGGATGCAGGCGATGCCAGCCCTTGGTGAGGTAATCGAGATCGGAGTCCGTGAGGCCCGGAATCGCGAACTTCTCGACCAGCTTCTCCAGCGAGCGGCGATGCAGATCGTCGAGCATGACATAGCCACGCTCGGGATGCTGGCGCACGTCGTCCATCGAGGCCATGTACATGCCGCGCCAGCCGTCGACCAGCGCGGTCCAGTCGGCGCTGACGCCGCGGCCTTTCGCCCACCACATGAAGTCGGAGATCAGGCTGGTGCGCCAGTCGACGACGGTGCCGAACACGTCGAAGACGAGGGCTTTGACGGCGGAGAGATCGGATGTCGGCGTCATGTTTCGCTCCGCGGATTTCCTGCGCCCAGTTGGCTCAAGTCGAGATCGAGGGCTTTAAAGCATGATCCTTTCCATGCAACAATAGCGGTTGTCCGCCATCGAGTTCGTCCGCGACGAGCAATGTCATGCCTCAACCGGTTGGGGTCCGTATGCATCTGCCATGACAACCATCCCTGTCGCATACATTTTGCTCGAGGATGCCCGCCTCCCGGACGAGGAGACGTTGATCCGGACATTGCGCGCTCGTCATCCCGACTTGCGGTGGAGCCGCAGCACGGTCGCACCAAGCGACGGCGCCGGCGGTCCGATGTTCATCCGTGCCGGCGATCATCTCATGACGATCCGGATGATGCCGGCTCCCATACCTTTCGATCAGCAACTGTGGCAACGGGCCTCCTGGCTGTGGCCGGAAGCGCTCCACGCCGCCGGCCGCCATCGTGCGCACCTCATCGTCTCGCCGATGGGCCCTGCCGAAAGCAACGCTGGAGTGAAGGCGCTGGGGTTTGCCGAGAATGCTCGCCTCGCGACGGCCTTTGTGGGGGCCGTGGTCGCGGCTCTGCCTGGTGTCGTCGCCGTCGTCTGGCTGGGAAACGTCGGCCGTTCGCCCGAGATGTGGCTGGAGCAGTCACGCAGCGCGTTTGCCCCTTATCCAGATCAACCGTTCGCATTGTGGATGGAGATCGTCCCCTACCGTTCGGGCAAGACCATAGGAGCCTATACGGTCGGACTGTCCGCGTTCACTGGACGAGAGATTGAGTTCGAGGTCGATGGGCTCGATCAACACACCGTCACCGTCCGTGTCGCCCAGCTGTCGGCATACCTGATCGGAAACGGCCCGGACGACGGACCCAAGAGCGGCGCGGTGTTCGAGGCCGACTCCGAAATCGATCATCGCGTCGCGGTGCTCCATCGCAACTCGCGCTTCAACATCGGGCCGGTCATCTCATTCTCATCCCTTGATGATCGATCGGGGAGAATTAGGACCTACCCTATTATCCCCCCGCCATCGCCCGGAATCATCCGCTGCTCGTCATGCTGGGCAAGGTCGGGCTTTTCGATCCTGCAAAGGCAGAGAACCAAATCAGGCTCAGGCCGGATCACTACCAAACAGAGGTCCGCCTCGAGGCCTTCGATCAAGGCCTCTCACGGGCGCTGTCCGGCATGATGTCAACCGACATCTATGCCGAGGCCGACACGAACGCGCGCCGTGCGCTCGCGAATGGAGACATGGCGTCCGCGAGGTCCATTCTCCAGCCCTGGGCCGAGGAAGTCGGCGAGCTTCAGCTGGCCGCCAAGCTCGGCCTCACCTTGTGCGACGCGTTCCTGTTCATGCCCGCGCCGCTCCGCAGCCTGTAGCTGACAGACAATGGATCAAGTCCGCGGCGGACGTCCGACCGGACCAGCCGAACGATCGCGCGCGGACGGTCGCGACATCAATCCAGATGGAACTTCGCCAGTTCGCGGTGCTCGGCCTTGATGTAGCGCACGGTGCCGGTCACGGAGCGCATCACCACCGTCTCGGTCTCGATGACGCCGTCCTTGCGGAACTTGACGCCTGACAGCAGCGAGCCCGTGGTGACGCCGGTGGCGGCGAACAGGCAGTCGCCGCGCGCCATGTCCTCGATGCCGTAGATCATCTTGGGGTCGTTGACGCCCATCTTGGCAGCGCGCTCGCGCTTCTCGTCGGAATCGAGGATGAGGCGGCACTGCATCTGGCCGCCGATGCAGCGCAGTGCCACGGCGGCGAGCACGCCTTCCGGCGCACCGCCCGTGCCGAGATACATGTCGACGCCGGTGTTGTCGGGGTCGGCGCAGTGGATCACGCCGGCGACGTCGCCGTCGGTGATCAGGCGCACGGCGGCGCCGGTCGAGCGCACGCCCGCGATGATGTCGGCATGGCGCGGACGATCGAGCACGAGCACCGTGATGCCTTCCGGCTTGCCCCCCTTGGCCTTGGCGAGGCGGCGGACATTGTCGGCAGGGCTGGCATCGAGATCGACGACGCCCTTGTCGTAACCGGGGCCGATCGCGAGCTTCTGCATGTAGACGTCGGGGGCGTGCAGCAGCGTGCCGCCGTCAGCCATCGCCATGGTGGCGATCGAGCCCGGCATGTTCTTGGCGCACAGCGTGGTGCCCTCGAGCGGGTCGACCGCGATGTCGACCTCGGGTCCGGTCTTGAGGCCGACCTCCTCGCCGATATAGAGCATCGGCGCCTCGTCGCGCTCGCCCTCGCCGATCACGATGGTGCCCTGGATCGGCAGCTTGTTGAGCTCGCGCCGCATGGCGTCGACGGCGGCCTGGTCGGCCGCTTTCTCGTTGCCGTGCCCGCGCAGCCGCGCCGAGGACACCGCCGCCCGCTCCGTCACCCGCACGATCTCCAGCGTGAGAATGCGCTCGAGCAAGGCGTGCGGGGGGACTTCAATATGGGTCGACATCGGCTCACTCCTTCGAAACGTTTGGGCCGGAAATCTCCGTCCGCATCAACTCGTAACACCCACAGTTCGTTCGAACCGTGTCAGTTCTTCTCAATCCTGATGACCTGCGGCCGCCCGCTGATCACCTTGTCCTTCTGCACGGCGGCGAGCGCACGGCGGACGGCATCCTCGTGTGTGGCATAGGTGATCAGGATGACGGGCACCGGGACCGCCTTGCCGTCAGCGGGCGCAGCGCCGCCATTGGGATGACGCTGCACGATCGACTCGATCGAAATCTTCTGCTCGGCCAGCCGCGTCGCGATCGCGGCCGCGGTGCCGGGGAAATCGCGCGCGAGCAGGCGAATGTAATAGCCGCCCTCGTGGCGCTCCATCGGCGCCTTCTTGGTGTCGCGAAGCTGCGAGATCGGCCGGCCAAACGGATTGGCACGGATGCCGCGCGCAACGTCGGCGATGTCGGCGACGACGGCGGACGCGGTCGCAGCCCCCCCGGCGCCGGGACCGACCAGCGTGATCGGCGGAATGCCCTCCCCGTCGATCGTGACCGCATTGGTGACGCCCATCACCTGTGCGATCGAGGATGATTTCGGCACCATGGTCGGATGCACGCGCTGCTCGATGCCCTTGGTGGTGCGGACCGCAACGCCGAGCAGCTTGACGCGGTAGCCGAGATCGGCCGCCGCCCGCAGATCTTCCGGCGCGATGGATGAGATGCCTTCGACATACACGGCACTTTGAGCAACTTTCGTGCCGAAGGCGAGGCTGGCGAGGATGGCGAGCTTCTGCGCGGTGTCGTGGCCGTCGACGTCGAAGGACGGATCGGCCTCGGCATAGCCGAGCCGCTGCGCGTCCTTGAGGCATTCGGCGAAGGACAGCCCCTCCTGTTCCATCCGGGTCAGGATGTAGTTGCAGGTGCCGTTGAGGATGCCGTAGACGCGGTCGATGCCGGTTCCGGCGAGACCTTCACGTAACGTCTTGATGACGGGGATCGCCGCGCCGACCGCTGCCTCGAAATTCAGCGCGCCGCCGTGCTTTTCAGCCGCCTTGGCGAGCTTGAGGCCGTGCTTGGCCAGCAGCGCCTTGTTGGCGGTGACCACCGACTTGCCGGCGTTCAGCGCGGCTTCCACCGCCGACAGCGCCGGATCCCCGGCGCCGCCCATCAGTTCGACGAAGCAGTCGACCTCGGGATGGGTGGCCAGCGCCATCGGATCCCTGGCCCATTCGACGCCGCGCAGGTCGACGCCGCGCTTCTTGGCCTTCGAGCGCGCCGTGACGGCGACGACGCGGATGCCGCGGCCGCTGCGGCCCGCGAGCACGCGCGCCTGCGTTTCGATCAAACGGACAACTTCGGCGCCCACGGTGCCGAGCCCCGCTATGCCCACTTTCAGGGGTGCAACCATGGTGTCTTAGAAAACCTGCCGAAGAGAACTCAACGCCGATTGGCGAGCGGAACGACGTTGTGCAACGTTTCGATGCCGCTTTCAAGGAAGCGGCGCACGCCGCGCGCGGCCTGCCTGATCCGTTGCTCGTTTTCCACCATGGCGATGCGGACATATCCTTCACCATGCTCGCCGAAGCCGACGCCGGGCGAGACCGCAACGCCGGATTTCTCCACCAACAGGGTCGCGAACTGCATGCTGCCGACGCTGCGGAAGGCTTCCGGCAGCGGCACCCAGGCGAACATCGAGGCCTCCGGCGCCGGGATCTCCCAGCCGGCGCGCCCGAACGATTCCACCAGCGCGTCGCGGCGCTTGCGGTAGGTGTCGCGCATCTCCTTGATGCAATCGTCCGGCCCGTTCAGCGCGGCGGTCGCGGCGACCTGGACCGGCGTGAACGCGCCGTAGTCGAGGTATGATTTGACGCGGGCGAGCGCCGCGATCACGCGCTCATTGCCGACCGCAAAGCCCATGCGCCAGCCGGCCATCGAATAGGTCTTCGACATCGAGGTGAATTCGACGGTGACGTCCATCGCGCCGGGCACCTGGAGCACCGAGGGCGGCGGGTTGTTCTCGTCGAAATAGACCTCGGCATAGGCGAGATCGGACAGGATCAGGATCTCGTGCTTCTTCGCGAAGGCGACGAGGTCCTTGTAGAAATCGAGGCTCGCGACATAGGCGGTCGGGTTCGAGGGATAGCAGACCACCAGCGCCAGCGGCTTCGGAATCGAATGCACGATCGCCCGCTCCGCCGCCTCGAAGAATTGCGGCGTCGGCTCGGACGGCACCGAGCGGATCACACCGCCCGCCATCAAAAAGCCGAAGGCATGAATCGGATAGCTCGGGTTCGGACAGAGGATGACGTCGCCGGGCGCGGTGATCGCCTGCGCCACATTGGCAAAGCCTTCCTTCGAACCCAGCGTCGCCACCACCTGGGTTTCGGGATTGAGCTTCACGCCGAAACGGCGGGCGTAGTAGCCGGCCTGGGCCCTGCGCAGTCCGGGAATTCCGCGGGAGGCCGAGTAGCGGTCGGTGCGCGGCTTGCCCAGCGTCTCCTTCAGCTTCTCCAGCACATGCGCCGGCGCCGGCAGATCCGGATTGCCCATGCCGAGGTCAATGATGTCGGCGCCGGCATTCCGCGCGGCTGCCTTGGCCCGGTTGACCTGTTCGAACACGTAAGGCGGCAGGCGGCGGATGCGGTAAAACTCTTCCATGGCTCTCTAGGGCTCCGGGCAACCGGTCAGGACAGAATCGACAGGCCACGAGGGCCATGTCAAAAGGCGCTCATGATCATCGCGAAAATCACTCAAAATCAAATACTTAGAGCAATCATCGTCGACGAGGACTGAAGTCGTTCGCCCTGACTCTGGCTGAACCGGGATCTTTTAGCACGGCAAGGCGGAGGCGCCAGCGATTACCTTGCGCCTCATTTGGCGTCCTTGGCGGCCACCGCCTGGCGATCGCGTGCCGCGGCGAGCTCGGCCTCGATCTTGGCGCGCCGCTCCGGCGGGATGATCGCCTCATCGCGGTCCGGCGGCAGGTCATGCACCGGCAGATAAGTGCCGGGCTCCCTGACATGCGGCTGTGCATCCCCCGGCGTCAGATCCGCGAGCTGACTCGAGCATCCGCCGAGAGCGAGTGCCGCGATCAGCATCGCGCCGCAGATCGGCCGCGTCTTTTGCAGGTCCCATAACGCCAACACTTGGGAAATCCCCTACTCGTCCCAAAGCACGGCCCCGGGCAACCTTACCCAAGACCGCGCCCAAGCTCAAACCATTGCTGCCCAAATGGTGCGAGCGAAAACAGCCCCTGCCCAACAAGACGAGCGGTGCGGCTCGATTGTGACGGAACCAAGAAGATTTGTCGCAGTGCAACACATCTTCGAGAGTGTTTAACGTCAAACATGCGAGCTTCGCGGTGACGAATACGGAATGAATCGTTACTGTTCTGCTCATGAGCATGGCCACAACCGACACGCCGAAACCCGGGACGAAGTTCGACGCGGAAGCCTTCGCGATGAATGTCGCGCGGGCGATGGAGAGCGGCGGCAAGGCGCTCGCCGCCTATCTCAAGCCGCGCGAGAGCGGCGAGGTGCAGGACCGCCCGCCGGCCGAGCTTGCCGAGGTCGTCAGGACCTTCACGTCGGTCGCCGAATACTGGCTGTCGGACACCTCCCGCTCCTCCGATCTGCAGACCAAGCTCGCGAAGGACTATCTCGACCTCTGGGGCTCGGCGGTGCGCCGCATGGCCGGTCAGGACGCCCAGCCCGCGATCGCGCCCTCGCCGCGCGACAAGCGCTTTGCCGATCCGGAATGGAAGTCGAACCAGTTCTTCGACTTCGTCATGCAGCTCTATCTGCTCACGACCAAATGGGCGCAGGAGCTGGTGCGCGATGCCGAAGGGCTCGATCCGCAGACCCGCCGCAAGGCGGAGTTCTACGTCCAGCAGGTCATCAACGCATTGTCGCCGTCCAACTTCGTCCTGACCAATCCGGAGGTGCTGCGCGAGACGGTGGCGAGCAGCGGCGAGAACCTCGCGCGCGGCTTGAAGATGCTGGCCGAGGACATCGCGGCCGGCAAGGGCATGCTGAAGATCCGCCAGTCCGATCCGGACAATCTCGTCGTCGGCGTCAACATGGCAACGACGCCGGGCAAGGTGATCTACCAGAACGAGATCATGCAGCTGATCCAGTACGCTCCGACCACGGAGAAGGTGCTGCGCACGCCGCTCCTGATCGTGCCGCCCTGGATCAACAAGTTCTACATCCTCGATCTGAAGCCGGAGAAATCCTACATCAAGTGGTGCGTCGATCAGGGCATCACCGTGTTCGTGATCTCATGGGTCAATCCCGACAAGCGGCTCGGCAACAAGAGCTGGGAAGCCTACATGAAGGAGGGCCCGCTCACGGCGATGGACGTGATCGAGAAGGTCACCGGCGAGATGAAGGTGCACACCGCCGGCTATTGCGTCGGCGGCACCATGCTCGCGACCACGCTCGCCTGGCTCGCCGAGAAGCGCCGCCAGCGCGTGTCGTCCGCGACGTTCTTCGCCGCCCAGATCGACTTCACCCATGCCGGCGATCTCCTCGTGTTCGTCGACGAGGAGCAGGTCTCGGCGCTCGAGCAGGACATGAAGGCCGCCGGCGTGCTCGAAGGCTCCAAGATGGCGATGGCCTTCAACATGCTGCGCTCCAACGACCTGATCTGGTCTTATGTCATCAGCAACTATCTGAAGGGCCAGCAGCCGGGCGCGTTCGACCTGTTGCACTGGAACTCGGACGCGACACGGATGACCGCAGCCAACCATTCCTATTACTTGCGCAATTGCTATCTGGAGAACCGGCTCTCCACCGGCACGATGGTGCTCGACAACACCCTGCTCGACCTCTCCAAGGTGAAGGTGCCCGTCTACAATCTCGCCACCCGCGAGGACCACATCGCGCCGGCCGAATCGGTGCTGTACGGCTCGCAATTCTTCGGCGGTCCGGTGAAGTATGTCCTGTCCGGCTCGGGCCACATCGCCGGCGTGGTCAATCCGCCCGCCTCGAACAAGTACCAGTACTGGACCAACGACAACGTCAAGGACATCAGTATCGCGCAGTGGATGAAGGGCGCCGTGGAGCACAAGGGCTCGTGGTGGCCGGACTGGCGCCAATGGCTGGGCGAACTCGATCCCGAGGAAATCCCGGCGCGCGCGGTCGGCAGCGAAGCATTCCCACCGATCGAGGATGCACCCGGCAGCTATGTCAGGGTTCGCGCATAGCGGAATCTCCCGCGCTTGTATAAACTCGCTTGCAGCACCGCGACGACTGAGGGAACCGGACTATGACGCGCGAATTGTTCTGGCTGACACTGACGGTGATCCTGACCGGGATCCTCTGGGTTCCCTACACCATCAACCGCTGCCAGGTTCGCGGGCTTAGCGGTGCCATGGCCAACCCCTCGCGCGGCGACAAGCCGCAGGCGGAGTGGGCGAACCGGCTGATGTTCGCGCATGACAACGCGGTCGAGAACCTCATCGTCTTCGCCCCGCTGGTTCTGATCCTGAACGCGATCGACTATTCCACGAAATGGACCGTACTCGCCTGCGCCGTCTATTTCTGGTCGCGTGTCGCACATATCATCGTCTACACGATGGGAATCCCGGTGTTCCGCACCCTGGCCTTCACCGTCGGCTTCCTCGCGCAGGCCGTGCTGGCGCTGGCGATCTTCAATATCTTCTAGAGATCAGGCCGCGACCTTGCGAACGACGAGATGCAGCATGTTGGCCGGCGTCTTGTCGAAACTCTGGATCACGTTGGTTTCGGCTGACAGCGTGATCCACGGACCTGCGCCAGCGTAAGTCGCCTCGAGCCATTCGCGCGGCGGATAGTTGTAGTAGCGATCGAGGCTGTCGCGACCGTCACCCTCGCCCATCTTGTAGCTGGCGTAGAACACGCCTGAAGGCTTGAGCGCACGATGAATGCGCCCGAGGATGCCGGCAAGCTCATCGCGCGGGACGTGCAGGAGACAGGCACTGGCCCAGACGCCGTCATAGGCCTCCTGCGCGTCCAGCTGGTCGAACCGCATCGTCTCGACGGGATGACCGAGCCGCTGCGAGGCAATCTCGGCCATTTCAGGCGAACCGTCGGTCGCGCGCACCGAAAATCCTTCGGCCAGCATCACCGCCGCATGATTGCCGGCGCCGCAGCCCAGCTCGAGGATCGCGCCGCCGGATGGCAGCAGGGCCAGGAAGTCAAGCAGCCGCGTCGACGGTGCCTTCGCCCAGCCAGCATAGGACGCGGCATGGCCGCGGTAGAATTGCAAGGTCGCTTCGTCCACCGCAGTACCTCGTGTCATGGGAACAGCGCGATCTGCTCCAGCCCCGTCGTCTCGGGCAGCCCGAACATCAGGTTCATGTTCTGGATCGCCTGCCCGGCCGACCCCTTCACCAGACTGTCGAGCGTGGAAATCACGATCGCCCGGTTCTTGATCCGGTCAGCGACGACGCCGATCTGCACATAGTTGGAGCCGCGCACATTCTGGGTCTGCGGCAGCACGCCCTTCCTGGCAACATGCACGAAGGGCTCGTTGGCATAAGCCTGCTCCAGCACGGTTCGCAGATCGTCCGGTGTCGCGCCGTTGAGCTTGACATAGGACGTGCAGAGTTCGCCGCGCGCCATCGGAATAAGATGCGGCGTGAAGTTGATCGTCACCGCGGAACCGGCGGCGACGCCGATCTCCTGCTCGATCTCGGGCGCGTGTCGGTGGGTGCCGACCGAATAGGGCGACAGCCCCTCGCCCGCCTCGCTGAACAACGTGTTCTGTTTCAGCCCGCGGCCGGCGCCGGTGACGCCCGATTTCGCGTCGATGACGATGTCGTCGATGTCGATCAGTTTGGCTTTCGCGAGCGGCACCAGCGCGAGCAGCGCCGCCGTGGGATAGCAGCCGGGACAGGCGACCAGCCGCGCCGATGTGATCTCCTCGCGATAAAATTCGGTCAGGCCATAGACCGCTTCGGCCTGCAATTCGAGCGCCCGGTGCTCGTGGCCGTACCATTGCGCATAGGTGTTCTTGTCCGCGCAGCCTGAAATCGGCGGACATGTCGAGGACCTTGATTTTGGGATTTGCCTTGAGGACCGCGGCGATGATTTCCTGCGTGGTGCCGTGCGGCAGCCCGCAGAACACCGCATCGAGCTTGCTCCAGTCGACCTTTTCCCATTCCACCAGTTTCGGCAGGTTCAGCATGAAGAAATGCGGAAACACGTCGCCCATCGACTTGCCGGCGTGGGTATTGGCGGTGAGCGTGACGATCTCGGCATCCGGATGCCGCGCCAACAGGCGCACCGCATCGGCCCCGGTGTAACCGGAGGCGCCGAGAATGCCGATCTTCTTCGAGCTCATCACGCGTCCCTTCCAGGCGTCATTGGATCGTCTTGCCGGGGTAGAAAGTTGCAGCGCCGCTTCCTTCACCGGGCTGGCCTCGCGAGCAACGCTCGATCAGCTACTTGTCGGCAAGGCCCAGCATCAGCCGCATGTTCTGCACGGCGGCGCCCGATGCGCCCTTGCCGAGATTGTCGAGCCGGGCGACCAGCAGTGCCTGATGGTACTTGTCGCTGGCGAAGACGTAGAGCTCGAGCATGTTGGTCTCGTTGAGCGCCTCTGGCTCGAGCCGGCCGGCCTTGGTCGCCTCGTTCTGGAGCGGCATCACCTTGACGTATTTCGACCCGGCGTAGCGCTTTGCCATCGCCGCCTGCAGGTCGGCGCCGCCGGTCTTGCCCGGCAGCGCGTCGAACTGCAGCGGCACCGAGACCAGCATGCCTTGGCGGTAGTTGCCGACCGAGGGAATGAAGATCGGGCGCCGCGTCAGGTTGGAGTAGAGCTGCATCTCCGGCAGATGCTTGTGCTCGAAGCCGAGGCCGTAGAGCTCGAAGGACGGCGCGCTGCCATCTTCGAAGCTCGCGATCATCGACTTGCCGCCGCCGGAATAGCCGCTCACGGCATTGACGGTGACGGGATAATCTGATGGCAGCAGGCCGGCATCGACGATCGGCCGCAACAGTGCGATCGCGCCGGTCGGATAGCAGCCGGGATTGGAGACCTTCTTCGCCGCCCTGATCTTGCCGGCCTGGTCCGGCGTGAGCTCGGGAAAGCCGTAGGCCCAGTCCGGCACGACCCGGTACGCCGTCGAGGCGTCCAGCACCTTCGGCGCCGACGCGCCCATGCTGTCGACCAGCGCGACGGTCTCCTTGGCGGCATCGTCGGGCAGGCAGAGGATGACGAGGTCCACCTCCTCCATCAGCGCCTTCTTGGCCGCGGGGTCCTTGCGCTTGTCGTCGGCGATGGTCTTCACCACAACATCGCTCTGGAGCTTGAGGCGCTCGTTGATGCCGAGGCCGGTGGTGCCGGAGCCGCCGTCGACGAAGACGGTCGCGGGCTTCCTGGCCGCGCTGGTGGTCGGGGCTTTCGTGGTCTCAGCGAGGCCGGTTTCAGAAAGGCTCATGGCGCGCTCCTTTCGAGCATGTTCGTGTCGTCTGCGAAGATCTGCGGCCGGGTGTGCCGCATCAACCGTGAAATCTCTCTTGCGTCGGCGTCACCGGCGCCAAGCGCGTTCGCGATCGCTGCGAAATCGGCATCCGACTTGTGCTGGTTCAGCTTGAAGCTGCCCTCGACCTCTTCAACCGTCATGACCAGACCCACGATCGCCTTCTTCATCGCCTCGAACCGCCCGGCGGTCATTTTGCCCGACGTCCATGGCTTCTTCGGCAACAGCCAGCTCTCGAACTTTTCGCTGAGCGTGTCGACCTGCACCGACAGCTCGTCATCCGACAGCAGCCGCACGGGCCCGCTCAGATGCACCGACTGATAGAGCCAGGTCGGCACCTGATCCGGCGAGACGTACCAGTCCGGCGATACATAGGCATCTGGGCCGTTGACTGCGAGCAGCCAGGACACAGCGCCATCCGCCAGCTTTAGCAGCGGATTGTGACGGGCCAGATGAAAGGCGGCCTGCGGCGTGCCGTCAGCGCCGTAGGTCAGATAGAACGGCAATGGCGAGGCGATGGGCTTGTGGCCGTCGAAGGCGCACATGGTCCCGAAGCCGCGCTCGTCGGGGGGCGCACATGGTCCCGAAGCCGCGCTCGTCGGCAAACTTCAGGCTCGCGGCGCGGTCCTGCTTGAAAAAGGGTGGCGTGTACATCGTGGTCTCCTGCTGGGCCTCCTCGGGGGAGCCGCCGGATCAGATCGCGCTGACAGGAGAGAGAATGCCGCGGATCGGATCCAGCGGCAAAGACGATGATCTCAAACGCGATCGACCGCCCAAACCGCTAAGGAGCGGCGGCGGCGACGGGCGAACAGGATGGTCGCGGCGTTGATCATGGCGCGCGGCTATAAGGCCGACGGGTTCCAAGGTCAAGAGCAAATCGATCCGACGTGACGGCAGGATGCCGCACCTCGCGATGCAGGAGACCGCACGGAATGTCATCGGACTGCCACGGAATTTCCACTAGCAATAGGGGTTTGCGAGAAGGACTGAGGGGCACGGCCCCGCCGGTCAAGTCTCATAACCAGCCTCGCCATAGGACATCGCCATGACCGAGATTACTCGTCGCGCAACGCTCGCCGGCGTCGCCGCTTCGGCGCTCCTGCCTATCGTCAACACCTCGCCTGCGAGCGCCGCCGCGCCCTTGGCCGACAAGCAGAATGCGAGCTTTTATCGCTACAATGTCGGCACCCATCAGGTCACGGTGGTCTGCGACGGCGTTGCCACGGTCAATTTGACCGACAATTACGCGGCGGGCGCCAGCAAGGACGACATTAACAAGGTCTTCGCCGAGCATCATCTGCCGATCGACAAGGTGACTCACACATTCAACCCCGTCGTCGTCAACACCGGACCGAAGCTCGTCGTCATCGATACCGGTCTCGGGCCCGACCAGTTCGCGCAGAGCAAGGGCAAGGTCGGACAGTTCCACAGCAACCTTGCAGCCGCCAGCATCGACCGCTCGGCGGTTGATACCGTCGTCATCTCCCACTTCCACGGCGACCACATCAACGGCCTGCTGGCAGCCGAGAACAAGCCCGCCTTCCCCAACGCCGAAATCATGGTGCCGGCGGTGGAATGGAAGTTCTGGATGGACGACGGCGAGATGAGCAAGGGGATGGGCAATCCTATCCTCGAGAACAATTTCAAGAACATCCGCCGCGTGTTCGACGCGCTCGGCCGCAAGGTCACGCAATATGAGTCGGGCAAGGAGGTAGCTCCCGGCATCACAGCGGTCGCGAGCCCCGGTCACACGCCCGGCCACACTTCGTTCATTGTCGCATCGGGTCCCGAAAAGGTCCTGGTGCAGGTCGACATCACCGCCGGTGCGGCCTTCCTGTTCGTCAAGCATCCCGAATGGAACATCGCCTCCGACGTCGACAAGCCTCTGGCACAGGCAACGCGGCGCAAGCTCTACGATATGGCCATTGCCGAGAAGATGCCGATCCAGGCCTTCCACGCCGCCTTCCCGGGTCTTGTCCGCGTCGAGAAGGAAAAGGATGGCTCGGGCTATCGCTGGATTCCGTCGATCTGGAACGCCTCGCTATAGGCTCGTTTGACGCGCTGGCCGGGTGGCCCAGCCGCCCGGTCAAATCACCCGCCAGATCCATTCCATGATCTTGGCGAGCACGTCGCCGAACAGCAGGAGCACGGCGGACCAGATCAGGGCCGAGACGAAATTGGCGGCCTGGAAGCTCCAGTAGGGCATCTCGAAGATGCCGGCCGCAAGCGGCACGGAGGCGCGCAAGGGGCCGAAGAAGCGCCCGATGAAGATGCTGGGTATGCCCCAGCTGCGCACGAAAGCCTCGCCTCTGGGCAGCAGGTCGGGATAGCGCGAGAGCGGCCACATCTGGGCAACCCTCTCCTTGTAGCGGTAGCCGAACCAGTAGGAGACCCAGTCGCCCAGCGCCGCGCCAAGGCCGCCGGCAATCCAGACCGGAAAGAAACTGATGCCGCTGGCCCCGATCAGCGCACCGATGGCCACCAGCGCGCCCCAGGCCGGAACCAGCAACGAGATGAACGCAAGCGACTCCCCGAAGGCGAGCAGAAACACGATCGGTGCCGCCCAGGCCTGGTGAACGCGCACGAAATCGGCCAGGGCGTGCGCAAATTGCTCCATCAAAAATAGCCTTCCCGCCCCGTCTCAAGGTGCTGCTCGATGAAAAGGACTGGTAAGCCAAGGACTTGTGTGACATCAAGTCACAAAACCCGACATGACACCTAGCGAACCGTCAAATTGCCGGGAACTTGTGGGCCCTGCGGCGTAAAATCGCCGGGATTGGCTCCCAACCCACACCGCCAGCCCCGGCGCGGTAACCTTTCCAAGGCAGAAGTGGCATAGTCGGCCCAACCGATTCGCCGCCCCTGCGGCCCTCAAAACGCATCAAGATATATGTCCAAGCAGTTGAAGCCTAAAGCAAAAGACGACTTTTTCGGCGGCGACGAGCCGAAACCTCGTGCCGCCAAGGCGGCGCCGCGCGGAAGCGGCGGCGAAGCCGATTACACGGCAGCCGACATCGAGGTGCTCGAAGGCCTGGAACCGGTGCGTCGCCGGCCTGGCATGTATATCGGCGGCACCGACGAGAAGGCGCTGCATCATCTGTTCGCCGAAGTCATCGACAACTCGATGGACGAGGCGCTCGCCGGGCACGCAACCTTCATCGAGGTCGATCTGAGCGCGGACGGGTTCCTGACCGTGACCGACAATGGCCGCGGCATTCCGATCGATCCTCATCCGAAATTCCCGAAGAAGTCGGCGCTCGAAGTCATCATGTGCACGCTGCATTCGGGCGGCAAGTTCGACAGCAAGGTCTACGAGACCTCGGGCGGCCTGCACGGCGTCGGCATCTCCGTGGTGAACGCCCTCTCCTCGCGTCTCGAGGTCGAGGTCGCGCGCAGCCAGAAACTCTACCGCATGACGTTCGAGCGCGGCCACCCGAAGGGCAAGCTCGAGGACCTCGGCAAGATCAACAACCGCCGCGGCACGCGCGTGCGCTTCAAGCCCGATACCGATATTTTCGGCGCCAAGGCCGCGTTCAAGCCGCAGCGCCTGTTCAAGATGACGCGCTCGAAAGCGTATCTGTTCGGTGGCGTCGAGATCCGCTGGAACTGCGCGCCCGAGCTGCTCAAGGGCATCGAGGACGTGCCGGCCGAAGCGACGTTCCACTTCCCCGGCGGCCTCAAGGATTATCTCGCCGCGGCGATCCACGCCGACACGCTGGTGCATCCCGACATTTTCTCGGGCAAGTCGGGCCGCAATGGCGCGCATGGCGCCTGCGAATGGGCCGTGGCCTGGACCGCGGATGCCGACGGATTCCTCTCCTCCTACACCAACACCGTGCCGACGCCGGATGGCGGCACGCACGAATCCGGCCTGCGCAGCGCGCTTTTGCGCGGCCTGAAGGATCACGCCGAGCGCGTCGGTCAGGGCAAGCGCGCGGCCTCCGTCACCTCCGAAGACGTGATGGTCGGCGCCGCCGTGATGCTGTCGGTTTTCGTGCGCGAGCCGGAATTCCAGGGCCAGACCAAGGATCGCCTCGCCACCGCAGAGGCGCAGCGCATCGTCGAGCAGGCGATGAAGGATCCGTTCGACCATTGGCTGTCGGGCAATCCGAACATGGCCAACCGGCTGCTCGACTTCGTGATCGACCGCGCCGAAGAACGGCTGCGGCGGCGGCAAGAGAAAGAGACCGCGCGAAAAACCGCCGGCAAGAAGCTGCGCCTGCCCGGCAAGCTCGCCGACTGCACCGACGCCGGCACCGATGGCTCGGAGTTGTTCATCGTCGAGGGTGACTCGGCCGGCGGCAGCGCCAAGCAGGCGCGCGACCGCAAGACCCAGGCCGTACTGCCCCTGCGCGGCAAGATCCTCAACGTCGCTTCTGCCGGCAAGGACAAGCTGACGGCGAACGCCCAGCTCGCCGACCTCGTGCAGGCGATCGGCTGCGGAACGCTGGCGCAGTACCGCGAGGAGGATCTGCGCTACCAGCGCATCATCATCATGACCGACGCCGACGTCGACGGCGCGCACATCGCCTCGCTCCTGATCACCTTCTTCTATCGGCAGATGCCGCGGCTGATCGACGAGGGCCACCTCTTCCTCGCCGTGCCGCCGCTCTACAAACTCACGCACGGCACCAAATCGGTCTACGCCCGCGACGACAAGCACAAGGACGAGTTGATCAAGACCGCGTTCAACGCCAACGCCAAGGTTGAGGTGAACCGCTTCAAAGGTCTCGGCGAGATGATGCCGGCGCAGCTCAAGGAGACCACCATGGATCCAAGCAAGCGGACGCTGCTCAAGGTGGTCCTGCTCGCCGACGACCGCGACACCACCGCGGATTCCGTGGAGCGCCTGATGGGCACCAAGGCCGAGGCACGCTTCGCCTTCATCTCGGACAAGGCCGAATTTGCCAGCGAAGAGCTGCTGGACGTCTGAGGGATTGGTCCGTGCCGGGCGCGCCAGCTACAAGCTCGGTGGTCCGGCGGTGGCGAAGGACCGCGCCGCCGCTTCTTCGAAACCAGCCCCGGCCTCGGCCGGGGCTTTTTGCTTTTTGGCTCCTCCAAGTCGGCCACGGCGCGGACGACTCGATTCGCGCCGGACCGGGCGACTCGGCCATCGACTCAGGAACTCAAACGCCGAGCCAGGATTGCCTCCATTTCGAACAAAGCCGGATTTGCTAACGACAAGTTACCCGAAACCGAAGTCTTGAGACCCCAAACAACATATTGAAAGATATGGACTATTACGGATTCGAGCAACAGCCTTCGAAATACCCCAGCACCGGCGTTTTCCGGCGACTGTGCCTGCCCGGCAACAGCATTTCGGCGAGAACCGTCTATAGTCCGACCATCAGATGACACGAACTTCAGCGCGCTCGCGCCTGCTACGACAGACCAAGGTTGGGGATTTTAACATGAAGAAGACTTTGCTCGCTCTGACCGCGGTTGCGGCGATGACCGGTTCGGCCTCGGCGGCTGACCTTGGCGCCCGTCCCTACGTGAAGGCCCCGATGCCGGCGCCCGTTGCCAACTGGACCGGCTTCTACGTGTTCGGCGGTGGCGGCGGCGGCCTTTCGAATGCCGACCAGAGCGTTGTCGACACCGGCACGGGCACCCCGCTGACGATCACCCAGCGCCAGGGCGGTTCGGGCTGGTTCGGTACGGTTGGCGCCGGCTACGACTGGCAGTTCAGCGGCACCTGGGTCGCTGGTGTGTTCGCCGACGGTCAGTTCGGCAGCATCCGCGCCACCATCCAGGATCCGACCCTCGACATCACCGGCAACCAGAAGCTGGAAACCTCCTGGGCCGCGGGTGTTCGCCTCGGTTGGCTGGTCGCCCCGAACGTTCTCTCCTACGTCAACGGCGGTTACTCGGGCGCTCATTTCGGCCAGACCAACTTCACGACGCTGGGCGGCACTCCCGTGGGCGCCCATCTCAGCAGCTACGACCGGCATGGCTGGTTCGTGGGTGGCGGCGTCGAGAACAGCCTGAACATCTTCGGCATCACGTCGCCCGGCTGGTTCATGAAGACCGAGTATCGTTCGGCTTTCTACAATGCCAAGACTCAGGACGAACTGTTCGACGGCACCAACCTTCCGGTCGGCAACAGCATCCGCGCCAACAGCTGGAACCAGACGATCTCGACCTCGCTGGTCTACCGCTTCAACTGGACCGGTCCGGTCGTCGCGAAGTACTGATCCGATCTCACGATCAAACGTCAAAGCCCCGGCATCGCCGGGGCTTTTTCGTTTTGGTCCGAGCGGCCGAGGCTCGTCTGCAATGACTTGTACGGCGAGCCGGGCTCCGCTCGCCGACTATCGGCACGGCCGATCGCCCAGCCGCGAAATGCCTTTCCAGGGACACGCTTCCTCCCCGCCGGCAGCTTGCGCCGGTGCCGCCATTGTATCCACACCGAAGCTACGGTTAGTGTGCGCTCAAGCTTTCGCGGCGCGGCGATCCTTCATCGCCGCACCGCTGACAGGAGCGGACCGATGGGAGGGAATCCATGCGCAGATTTCTGCTGGTCGCAGGCCTGCTTGCGACTGCCGTCGGGCTGCTCTGGATCGGACAGGGCACGGGCGCCGTTCCGTGGCCGCGATCGAGCTTCATGGTCAACCAGCTGCAATGGGCCGGCTATGGCGCTGCCATGGCCGGCTTCGGGCTGGTGCTGATCTGGCAGAGTCATCAATAAGATAAACCAGGGAATGAAAGCATGACATCCAGCCGGTTCGATCTTCGCGGCAAGGTCGCGATCGTCACGGGAGGCAATGGTGGCATCGGCCTCGGCATGGCGCGCGGCCTTGCCGACGCCGGCGCCGATATCGCCGTGGTCGGACGCAACGAGACCAAGTCCGCCGCCGCCGTGTCCGATCTCAGGCAGCGCGGCGTGAAGGCGATCGCCGTCACCACCGACGTGACCGACAAGGCGGCGGTCGCTGCGATGATCGAGCGCGTCGTCGGGGAGCTCGGCCGCATCGACGTTCTCATCAACAACGCCGGCATGAGCATCCGCAAGCCGCCGCACGAGCTCGAGCTCGACGAGTGGAACAAGGTGATCGACACCAACCTGACCAGCGCTTTCGTGTGCTCGAAGCTGGCCTACCCGGCGCTGAAGGCGTCCGGCAACGGCAAGGTGATCAATATCGGTTCGATGATGTCGATCTTCGGCGCGAGCTTCGCAACGGCCTATGCCGCGAGCAAGGGCGGCATCGTGCAGTACACCCGCGCCTGCGCCAACGCCTGGGCGCCCGACAACATCCAGGTCAACGCCATCCTGCCGGGCTGGATCGACACCGACCTCACCCGCGGCGCGCGGCAGCAGGTGTCGGGGCTGCACGAGCGCGTGCTGGCGCGCACGCCTGCGGGGCGTTGGGGCGACATCGACGACTTCGCCGGCATCGCCGTGTTCCTCGCCTCGCCCGCGTCGAACTTCGTCACGGGCACAGCGATCCCCGTCTGTCAATCGGCGTTTGACTGGGACCCCCTATCGGCCTCCAAAAGGGACCCCTTTGATCGGCGTGCTCTGCTGGTAGCGCTCGGGTCGTCGGAGCTGGTCGGGGTTGCGGAGACGGCGCGAGCGCGGGTTGTTTGAACATCGTCGCGGCTTTTGAATCGCCAGCTGTCGTTGCCGGTCTCGACGATGTCGCAGTGATGGGTCAATCGGTCGAGTAGCGCGGTGGTCATTTTGGCATCGCCGAACACGCTCGGCCATTCGCCGAACGCAAGATTTGTGGTGACAATGACTGAGGTGCGCTCGTAGAGCCGACTGATGAGATGGAACAAGAGCTGACCGCCGGATTGCGCGAACGGCAGATAGCCCAGCTCGTCGAGGACGATGAAGTCCATGCGGGTCAGATGCTCGGCGAGCCGTCCCTGCCGACCGTTGCGGGTTTCGGTCTCGAGCCGGTTGACGAGGTCGACGACGTTGTAGAAGCGTCCTCTAGCGCCATTGCGGATGCAACTTCTGGCGACGGCAATGGCCAGGTGTGTTTTGCCTGTACCGGTGCCGCCAACCAGCACGACGTTGCGTTGTTGGGCGATGAAGCCGCCGTCAGCGAGATCATTGACGAGAGTCTGATTGATCGGCGTGCCGTCGAACTGGAAGTCGGCGATGTCCTTGGCGAGCGGCAGCTTGGCAATGGTGAGCTGGTATTTGATCGACCTGGCTTGCTTCTCGTTGATCTCGGCGTTGAGCAGGTCGCCGACAATGCGCTGAGGTTCGTGCTGGCGCTTAACGGCAGTTGCCATGATCTCGTCGAAGGCAGCCTTCATGCCGTAGAGCTTGAGTTCGCCCATGAGGTCGAAGATTTGGGTTCGTTCCATCAGATGGTCCTCCGGAGGTTGTCGTAGCGGGCACAATCGGCGATCGGTGCATGACGGAGCGTCAGTGCGGCCGGCGTCATGATGTTGGCCGGTGGGGCGGGTTCACGTTGACGGGCCAGGATATTGAGAACGACATCGGCGGAATGAACGCCATGAGCGACCGCCTCGGCGCAGGCGGCTTCCACCGCGGGCAATCCGTCTGTCAGCACCGCATTGAGGATGTCGACCATCTGTCGATTGCCATCGTCGGCACCGGCGAGTTTGCGCCGTACACGCTCAATCGCTGCGGGCAGCACCCAGTCCTTGAAGGGAGCGCCATTACGCAAGGCACCGGGCTTGCGCACCAGCACGGGCACATAGTGCCAAGGGTCGTAGACCGTCTCGCCGCGACCGAATGATCGCGGGTGCTCGGCAACGATACGTCCATCCTGACGGATCACGATGCGATCGGCATAGGCTTGAACCTCGACCGGTCGTCCGACTGCGCTGGCTGCGACCGAGTACTTGTTGTTGTCGAAGCGCACCAGGCAGGTCTTCGAGACCGATGCCGTCACCGCATGGAAGCCGTCGAAGCGGCCGGCATAGGGAACGAGTTTGGGGCGTTCGGCTTCGAACACGTCCCAGATCGTCTGATCGGTCAGCTCCGGATGGCGATGAGCCTTGGCGTAGGCGATGCATTTGTCGAGCAGCCAGGCGTTTAACTCGTCGAGGGTTTTGAACCGCAGCCGCGGCGTGAAGAAGCGTTCCCGGACCAGCCCGACCTGGTTCTCGACTTGCCCCTTCTCCCAGCCCGACGCTGGCGTACAGGCGACCGGATCGACCAGATAGTGGCTGCACATCTGCAGGAAGCGGCGATTGTAGAGACGGCCTTTACCGACAAAGATCGTCTCCACCGCGGTCTTCATGTTGTCGTAGATGCCGCGGGTGCAGGTGCCTTTGAACAAGGCGAATGCCCGGTCGTGGGCGTCGAACACCATCTCCTGCGTCTCCCGCGGATAGGCCCGCACGAACAGCATGCGGCTGTGACAGAGCCGGACATGAGCAGCCTTCACCATCACCGTGGTGCCGCTCAGCAGGACGACCTCGTGGCTCCAGTCGAACTGGTAAGCTTCGCCGGGTGCAAAGCTCAGCGGCACATAAGCCGACGCTGTCGAGGTGCCGCGTTCCTTGCTCCACCGTCGTGCGTATCGACGAACCGCATCATAGCCGCCGGCATAACCCAGGCCGCGAAGCTCCTCGAATAGCCGGATCAGCGTCAGCCGTTCCCGCGCCGCCTTGCTCTCATTCCCTGCCAGCAACCGATCAAGCTCGGCACTCCAGGCACCCATCTTCGGGAGCGGCTGCGTCTCGCGCTCGTACCGGAACTCCGTCGCTTGAGAACGAATGACCTTGCGAACCACCTTCCGCGATACGCCAAGTTCTCGGCAGATCGCCTTGATCGGACGACCATCAACAAAGTAGGCGCGACGGATCTTACCAATCGTCTCCACCACCAGCATCCCAACCTCGGCTTCCATGACTCGATGGAAGCCACTGTGGACCCTTATCCCGGGGTCCCGATTGGATGCCGATCACCCCGAAAACGGGGTCCTTATTCCATGCCGAAACACAGTTCCGGCGCTCCCACCCAATCGTACCGGTGCGACACATCGTGAGCCAACTTATACCGTGCACGAAGATCGTCATTCGTCATTATGATCCCATCGTCTCGATCATCGCAGACCCCGCGGGTCACTTCAAATTCCTCCGGGTGTGGTCAGTCAAATTCCTCCACCCGCGAGGCAGGACAAGGGACTGTTAGTTTGAGTTTGTTTCCCGGGCAAGAGCTTCAGCGGCTTCTTTGAGCCGATAGCTGCGTCCGTCGAACTCAAGCAGATGGCAATGATGCATAAGGCGATCGAGGATCGTCGTGCTCATAGTGTTGTCCCCAAGGTATGCCCCCCAATCCTGCACGACGCGATTGGAGGTGACGATGACGCTGCGGCGCAGTTTGTAACGCTGATGGATCAGGGTCTGCAGCAAAGTGCCGGCGTCGTCGGGGATGGCGCGTGCGAGGAATAGATCGTCCAGCACGAGGAGATCGCAGTCGATGATGGTTCGCAGCCGGACCTCGCGTTGTGCCGGAGAGTTCAGGGCGTAGCGGTGGAAGAAGTCGTCGGTCTCAAGATACTGGACCTTGTGGCTTTGCAGGATCGCCTGATAGGCAATCGCCTTGGCGATGTGCGACTTCCCGGTGCCAGGTTTGCCAACAAGCAGAGCGTTCTCGCCAGCGGCAATGAACGCCAGGGTGTGGAGCTGGAAGCAGGTCTGACGTGGCAGTTTGGGATTGAAGGACCAGTCGAACTCGGCGAGCGTCAGCTTTTCGTCGAGCCCGGATTGCTGGTATCGCCGCTCGATAAGACGGGACTGACGACGGTCCAGTTCATCCTGCAGGATAAGGGAGAAGGTCTCGAGGAAGGGCTGGTTGGCGCCCTGCGCCTGGAGCACGCGCGTCTGCAGCGTGTCGCGGACACCCGACAGGCGCAGCTGTCGTAGGCAACGCTCAATTTCCGGCATGGTCATCATGTGGCTAGGTCTCCAGTTTAAGGTGAGAAGGTGCAGCGGGAGCGCTCGTGGCGCCGGAGTTGGCCGGGGTTGCGCAGGCGACACGAGCGCGGATTGCCGTGGCGTGATCGTCGTGAGCCTCGGCCTGCCGACCATTGTCGTCGGCGTCGCGCCGCACAGCGCGGCTGAAGAGGTCGCCGTATTCCGCGGGGGTACGGATCAGCGGATGATCCTGGGTGAGCGGCGATGCCGGCTGTGGCGTCACTCCAACCTGCTCGATCGCCTGTTCGAACAACCGCTCGACGGTCGCACGCACGTGCTTGTAGCGGTAGATGCGGTTGTCGATGGCGTGCGCGCAGGCCTGCTCGACCAGCCGCGCCGGATACTTCCGGCCCAGCCCGACAATGCCCCACATCGCGCGCTGTCCGGGGCGCCCTTCGGTGTCGAACACCTGCTGGCACAAGGCCCTGGTCTGCGGTCCGATGCGCTCGGCGCTCGCCAGCAGCACGGCGGTTTGCCGCGACGGGTTGAACGGCCGTTCGCTGGTCGGCAGGACGACAGAACCGGGGTGCGCCATCCGGGAATGAACACGCAGCAGCGCACGGGTGTGGCGATCACGGATCTCGATCGTGGTGGTGTAGATGCGCACGACGACCTGGCTGCCGATCGGCGCGGGCCGCGCGGCGTAATAGCTGTTGTCGACGCGTACGGTGGTGTCGTCGCAGACAGTCCGGACGACTTCGGTGAAGATGCGGAAGGGAGCGACAGGCAGCGGCCGCAGGTGCGGCTTCTCTTCCTGGAACATCGCCTCGACCTGACGGCGCGTGCTGCCGTGGATGCGTTTGGAAGCCCAGTTCTCCTCCCAGTGCCTCAAGAACTCGTTTTGCGCCTCCAGCGTCTCGAAGCGCCGTCCGGCCAGCGCAGTGCCCTGGGTATGTTGAATCGCATTCTCGACGCATCCTTTCCGATTTGGATCGGCCACGCGCGCGGGATCGGCGACCACGGCGTAATGAGCCAGCATCGCGCTGTAAATCGGGTTGAGCTGGGGCTCGTACAAATCCGGCTTGAGGACGCCTTCCTTCAGGTTGTCGAGCACGACATAGCTGGGGACCCCGCCAAAATACCGGAACGCCTCTTCGTGGAGCTGCGCCCAGACTTGTTGGCTGGACTTCCAGACTACCCGCCGGAAGCTGCGCCGCGAGTAGCGTAGCGTCATCACGAACAGGCGGGGACGACGGTACCGCCCGCTCTTCGGATCAACCGTCGGCGCGCCCTCGCCATAGTCGACCTGAGCTTCCTCGCCGGGGAGGAACTCAAGACGATCAAACTGCTCAGGATCAGCGTGCCGCAACCGGCGCACAAACCGCTTGACACTCTGGTAGCTGGACGGAAAGCCAAATTGATCAACCAGGTCCTGGTAAATCGCCTGCGCGTTCCGCTTCAGCCGGACCTGTTCTTCGATCCACGTCCGATGCGCTTCGCAAGCCGAACGGGCCAGGCTGCTGGTGACCGTCGCTTCCGATGTCCCAAAAGCCGGTGGTCGGGGTGGAGGAATTTGGCCGTCCGCGCTCACCGAGCCGGTGGTCACTTCCCCGGGGGAATTTGCCTCCGCACCGGCCCGCAGCGCCTGATAACGCCGGATCGTCTTGCGATCGACACCCGTCAGCCGGTGAATCTCGCGCTGGCTGGTGTTGCGATCAAGTAATGTAAGTACGGTGCTTTGCAGATGTCGCTTCAAGACGTTCAACTCCCCGGCCCCTTGCTGGCTAAAGGGGTCGAACATAAACGTCCTGCCTGACCGGCTACTGCTGTTCAGCGGCGCTGACGGCGATCATCAGGTGGGGGAGTTTCAAGTGACCATACCCGGGGGATTTTGACCGACCCACGGGGTCGCAGACGCTGCCGAATCCGTGCGGCCAAACAGCGCGATGGAAATTGTTCGATGCAGCGGGCCATCGATCGCTACAGCCGGTAAAATGCTCTCTGTCTCAAGTTGCCGCCATTGCGCAACCAAAACGTCGCCGCGTCAGCTCCGCAGTCTGCCGATAGCAACCCGCGATCTCAAACTATCCCCATAGCCGCACCACCGTGCATATTCTCCCGCGGCTTCGTTCAATCCGGCTTCAATGAGGTCGCGTTACAAGCGCTTGCCGCGCCCTCGCGTGAGCGCGACCTCACAGAACCCTCCAGATTCCATCTGGAATTGGACTGTGATTCAAGCTTCTCAGCGGAAGGGAGGCTTGAATGGCAAAGCAGGTCTACTGGCTCAGCGATGCGGAATGGCGGCGGATTGAGCCGTTGTTGCCACGAGGGCGCAAGGGAGCGCATCGGGTCGATGATAGACGCGTGATCAGCGGCATTATGCACATGCTGAAATCTGGTTCGCGCTGGCGCGATTGCCCGGAAGTCTACGGCCCCTACACGACGGCCTACAACCGCTTCAACCGCTGGAGCCGACAGGGGATTTGGACGGATATTTTTTACGCCCTGACCGGATCGACCGGCATGTACGGATCGATGTCGGTGGATTCCAGCTACATCAAAGCCCATCGCTCCGCGGCCGGCGCAAAGGGGGGGCCTTCAACAATGCGATCGGCCGCTCACGCGGCGGGCAGACCACCAAAATCCACGCGCTGACCGACGATATCGGCCGTCCGCTTGCCTTCTTGATTACCCCTGGCAACACCCACGACTTGGTCGGTGCACGCGGTTTGATCAGCATGGTTCGTACCCCGCGCCGTCTGTTGGCTGATCGTGCCTACGATGCCAGGAGCTTGCGCGACGAACTGGCCGCACGCCGCATCAAGGCTGTGATCCCGCCAAATCCGACCCGCAAGCATCCGCATCGCTACGATAAGACCGCTTACAAAGGGCGCAACGTCATCGAGCGTATGTTCTGCCGTCTCAAGGACTTCCGCCGGATCGCAACCCGATACGACAAGCGTGCAGACATCTTCCTGTCTGCAATCCTTCTGGCCGCTGCGATCACTTGGTGGATCAATTGAGTCCGGACCCTAGTATCCCGGCGCGGCCCTCGAGTGCACGTGCTCGGGCCTCACACCGAGCGCAAGCAGGCGCGCGGGAATGCCCTGTAGCCACGGCAGCGCGGTGACGAGGCGCACGACCAGCGGCACTTTGAGTGGCCGATCGCCGCCCTGCAAGGCGCCGCTGATGATGTTGTTCTGCACGATCACCTGCATGCGTTGCGTCATCTTCACCGGAAATTCGCGTCGGCGCCTGATAGCATCGAGCTCGTCCTCGGTCGGGCAGCCGCGCTGAAGCTTGTCCGCCAGCAGATTGGCGGTCGCGACCGCGTCCTGCACGGCGAGATTGACGCCGACGCCGCCGACCGGCGACATCGCATGCGCGGCGTCGCCGATGCACAGCAGGCCCGGCTGCGTCCAGCGCTTGAGGCGGTTGATCGCGACCGTGAGCAGCTTGATATCGTCAAAGCTCTTCACATCAGTGATGCCGGATCGAAGGATCGGCGCCATGCGCACGACGTCGTCGAGCAACGCCTGCAATCCCCCCGCCTTCACCGCTTCGTATTGTCCCTTGGCGATGACATAGGCGCATTGCCAATAGTCGCCGCGGTCGAACGTGATCATCATCTTGCCGGGCTCGACCCGCGCGAACACGTTCTCGGTCTCGTCGGGTCTGCGGCCGGCGCGGAACCAGAGCACATCCATCAGCGCGCCGATCTCCTCGACCTCGAGGCCGGCGCGCTCGCGCACGGTCGAATGCCGGCCGTCGCAGGCAATGGTGAGATCGGCCTCGATGTCGATGATGCCGTCAGGCGTTTTCGCCCGTACGCCGGCGACGGTCTCGCCGCGGCGTATCAGATCGACCGCCTCCGTGCTCATCATCACCTCGAGCGAGGCAAAGCGCCGCCCGGCCTCGCGCAGGAAGTTCAGGAAGTCCCATTGCGGCATGAAGGCGATGAAGGGGTATTTGGTATGGAGCCGGCTGAGATCGGCAATGCGCACCGGCGTGCCGCCGAACAAGCCGTCCATCTTCTGCAAGCGCTGATGCGGCAGCTTCAGGAAGCCGTCGATCAGGCCGAGCTCGTCCATCACCTGAAGCGTCGAGGGATGCACGGTGTCGCCGCGGAAGTCGCGGAAGAAATCCGCATGCTTCTCCAGCACCACCACGTCGATCCCGGCCCGCCCCAGGAGATAGCCGAGCATCATGCCGGCCGGCCCGCCGCCGACGACGCAGCAGCGGACCTTCATGGTGCGGTTTGGTTGTCGGTCGGATGTCATTGCCGCCGCGATTCAAGTATCGATCGAGATACGCCTGACGATACTAGCGCAATTCAGTCCTAAGGCGGTCTCAATTTGCAGCAATCGCCCGCCGCGGCCGGTTCGCAGCACCAAGGCCCGCAGATCGCGGGCCTTTGCCTGAAAGCGGGATGACTATTTCTGGTCCTCGTTGCTGGTCCCGGTGCCCGGACTGCCGATCGGCAGCCCATTGGGCGCATGACCGACACCCGCATTTCGCTCGGCTTGCGCCGCCGCGGGCGTCTTGCCGGCCGCGGTCGGGGGCTGCGCGTTCGGATTGTTCAGGCTGTTGTTGGTACTGATGTTCGCTCCGGTCGTGGTGCCATGCGTCCCCATTCCCGAGGGAGCCGACGGCCCCGAGTTGGCGCTGCTGGATGACGTGCCCATTCCGGCGCCTGAGCTGGCCGCAGATCCCGCGCTGGCGCCACCGGTACCCGCACCGGCACCGCCACCCGCACCACCGCCTCCGCCACCACCTCCCCCTTGCGCAAAGGCGGCCGTCGACAGCGCAGCACAAGCAATGATTACGACGATGGATTTGCGGATCATGGATCGTCTCCCTGGTTTGACAGACAATCCAGGTGCCCAAGGAGTTGTTCCTTCCGCGGAGATCGACGTGCGCTTGCCTCAGGGCTTCGACGACTTCCGTTCCCATGGGCGCTTTCCGTCGGCGTCGCGATCCCAGGGTCGCGTGATCGGAGCTACCTTCTCATCCGCGGCGGCCTTCGCGCGGTCCGCCTGGACACGTTCACGGTCGGTGAGTGGCGGCGCTGTGGGGGCGGGAGTCGTTTGGGCCAAAACCGGAAGCGTCGTAACGACCGCGACGATGATGAACTTTGTCATCCCCGGCTCTAGCACTTTCACCTTGGCCTGTCCCGATTTAAGTTCGTCCACTCCGTCAGGTGATCCCGTCACAATCCGCCGGCTGAACAGCACATCAATTGTTACTGCGGTTCGCGCTACGAAAACTCTTGATCTCCGAGACGCTGCCATCGCGGTAGGTCAGTTCCACCGAGACGGACTGCGTGCTTGGCGCGAGCTTCATGTAGAGCGGCATGCCGGCGGTGACGGCGCTGGGATCGCGCATGTCGCAAGGCGGCATCTTCAGCACCTGGTTGGGCACGGCGGTGTCGATGCCGATGCGCACCTCGCGGATGGCGCAGCGGTAGGACACGAGATGCGTGTAGTAGACCAGGAGCCCGTTGAACTCGCGGAACGACAGCCAGCTCGTCGAGGTCATGTCGAGGATCTTGCGCTGGTCGCGGATCAGCGCGGCCTCGGGATCGAACCTGATCGGGAACGGTCCCTGCATCTCGCCGGACTGATCGACATAGCGGACCTCGATGGTGCCGGCCTGCGCATCAGGCGGCAGCTCGATCGACGGGTTCGGCATCCGCTTGCGCGTGCGCGGATCGAGCGTGTCGATGAATCCGGTCTCGCGGAAATCGCTCTTGCCGGCCATGCGCCAGGAAATGCCGAGCGTCGGGTCGGCGAAGGAGAAGGTAACGCTCCAGCCGCCATTGTGCCGCGAGAAGCTCGCGATCGGCGCGTTGATGGTCTCCTCCTTCGGCATCTGTGGCACCGACACCGGCGGCAGTGCCGCAAGCTTCTGCTGCGGCGGATCGGCCGGGCGCGCGGCCGCATCCTTCGCCATGCCGCTGAGGAAGACGTCGTCGACCATCTGATCGAAATAGACCGGCACCTGCCTGTGCTTGACCGTGTCGGCCATCTCGCTGACGGCACGGCGCGTGCGCTGCGCCACCTGCACCAGGTTCTCGCCGGGCTTGAGCAGCTCCTTGGCGAAGGTGCGCGTGAACACCGAATTGGGATTGGCGTCGTCGTTGGACAGGCGATCGAGCGCGGTCTGGCGAGGTCCTGCCGAGAACACCGAGAACACGCCTTCGGGCAGCTGCGTCATCGGCGCGAGCCCGCCGCCGCCGGCGACCGCGCGGGTGCCCTTGCGCTCGAACGGGTTGTTGCGGCAGGCGTCGAAAACCAGGATCGAGGTCCGCGCCTTCTTGTTCTGAAGGCGCTCGACGATGCGGTCGGCCAGGATCGAGGCGTCGCGCACCAGTTCTTCCTGACCTTCGGTCGCCGCCGGCACGTCGGTCGGCAGCAGATAGTTCTGGCCGGCGATCTCGAAGCCGTGCCCGGCATAGAAAAAGAACGCCGTGTCGCCGGGCTCGATCGCCTTGTCGAAGGCGAGCAGCGTCTCCGAGAATTGCTGCCGGCTCTGGTTCTCGGCGACCATCACCGAGAAGCCGAGCTGCTTCAGCGTGTCGCCCATGGTGCGGGCGTCGTTGACGGCCTTGAGCAGCTTCGGGACGTTCTTGTAGTCGTTGTTGCCGACGACGAGCGCGACGCGCTTCTCGGCATGGGCAGGCGCTGCGAAGCCGCTCAGGCAAGCCGCAAGACCAAGGGCCGCCAGAATTCCGAAAAGCCGACGCGTCATCGCAAAATTTCCCTGCAGATCGGCCCTGCGCCGGTTCCTTCGAACAGCAGTTCACGGGATCCCCTGCCGCTGTGTGATAGTCGGCCCAGAGGCAACGACGGTTCAAGGGCCCTGGGCGCCGATTCCTCGATCTGGCTCTGGCAGATTGCGTTGGAATCTGGTTCTTCTTGGACGATTTCGCCGGACGTGAGGGGCAGCCGTGTTTCACTGGTGTACGGACGAGGTGGACCCACACGACCGCTTCGAGTATTGGCGCGAGGTGCGCGCCAAGGGATTGTTCGGCATTACCGCCGAGCTCGAGCGCGAGCGGCGAACGAACTTCTTCGGCGAGTTCTCGCTGCGCCGGCTTGGCGGGGCCGGCCTCGTCGAGCTGAAGGCCTCGCCCTACGCGGTCGAGCGCAGCGCGTCCGACATCGCCAACGCCCCGGGTGACGCAATCTGCGTCTACCAGCAGCTCGGCAGCGGCGGCTGGTTCGGCGGCATGCGCGCAAGCGACTTTTCGATCGCCAACGGCAGCTTTGCCACCAGCCATACCGACCTGCCTTACCGCACCGCGCCACAGGGCGCCGCGGGCTTCCACCTGCGGATCCTGAAGATTCCCGTGAGCAGCATCCCGACGCAGGACAGGCGCATGCGCGAGCTTGCGCCCCGGACGTTCAACGATCCGACCCTGGCGCCCCTGCTCGCTGCCTGCTTTGCCGATCTCGGCGAGGCCGCGGATGATCCTGCCGCCGCGGATGCGCCCCCTCTCGTCCAGGCCTCCCTGGTTCAAGCTTTGGCCCATCTGGCGCTGATCGAGCGCGGCATCGTGCGGCCCGGCAGCCGGCGCGGCCAGGCCGCGCTGCGAACGGCCCGCCTGTCGCAGGCCCGGCGCCTGATCGCACGCCACCTTCAGGACCCCCATCTCGCACCGGCCATGGTGGCCGACCTGCTCGGCGTCTCCGTGCGTCACCTGCACATGCTGTTCGAGACAGCCGAGAAGAGCTTCTCGCAGACCGTGACCGACGAGCGCCTGAAACAGAGCCGCCGCCTGATGCGGGAGGCGCCGGAGCGGCTGATCGCCGACATCGCGGCCTCCTGCGGCTTCGAGAGCCTGGCGACCTATTACCGGGTCTTCAACGCCGCCTATGGCATGGCGCCCGGCGACTTCCGGGCCAGGGCTTCGGATGGCCTTTAGCCCGTCGTTCGGCGATTGCCGCCGGACCGAGGGCAGAGAGGAAAATCCCAGCAGCGCCCGCGATTTGGGCAAAAACCTCAGGTTTTTTAGGGTCTTCCCGCGCCTGCTCCATTGACTTTGGCCAGTTCCCCCCTATGTTCCAGTGCGACGCGGCTCAGATCGACGAGCGATTCCTGAGCCTTGCGCTTTGTTCGCGTGAGTCAGCACCCCCAGCTTCTTCGAGAGCGCGCCGTTTCGGGGTGGAACGCGACAGCCTTATTACCCTCGATTCCGAACGGCGGTTTCGACCAGAGGCTCAATGTCCTTTTCAAATCTCGGACTATCCGAAAAAGTCCTCGCCGCAGTGGCGGCCACCGGTTACACCACTCCCACCCCCATCCAGGAACAGGCGATCCCTCACGTCCTCGCACGCAAGGACGTGCTCGGCATCGCCCAGACCGGCACCGGCAAGACCGCGGCCTTCGTGCTGCCGATGCTCACCATCCTCGAGAAGGGCAGAGCCCGGGCGCGCATGCCGCGCACGCTGATCCTCGAGCCGACCCGCGAGCTCGCGGCTCAGGTGAAGGAAAACTTCGACCGCTACGGCGCCGGCCAGAAACTCAACGTCGCCCTCCTGATCGGCGGCGTCTCCTTCGGCGACCAGGATGCCAAGCTGATGCGCGGCGTCGACGTGCTGATCGCAACCCCCGGCCGCCTGCTCGATCACACCGAGCGCGGCGGCCTGCTGCTCACCGGCGTCGAGCTGCTCGTCATCGACGAAGCCGACCGCATGCTGGATATGGGCTTCATCCCCGACATCGAACGCATCTGCAAGCTCGTCCCGTTCACGCGGCAAACCCTGTTCTTCACCGCGACCATGCCGCCGGAAATCCGGCGCATCACCGAAGCCTTCCTGCACAATCCGCAGAAGATCGAGGTCTCCAGGCCCGCCACCACCGCCGTCACCGTCACGCAAGCCCAGGTGCCTGCCGGACGCGAGGCGCACGAGAAGCGCGAGCTGCTTCGTCGCCTGCTGCGGGAGGCCAAGGACCTCAAGAACGCGATCATCTTCTGCAATCGCAAGCGCGAGGTCGCCATCGTTCACAAGTCGCTTCAGAAGCACGGCTTCAGCGTCGGCGCGCTGCACGGCGACATGGACCAGTCGGCCCGCACGGCGGCACTTGAACAGTTCCGAAAGGGTGAGCTGCCGCTGCTCGTCGCCTCCGACGTCGCCGCCCGCGGCCTTGATATTCCCGAGGTCAGCCACGTCTTCAATTTCGACGTTCCCCATCACGCCGACGACTACGTTCATCGTATCGGCCGCACCGGCCGCGCCGGCCGCACCGGCACCGCGATCTCGATCGTGACACCACTCGACCAGAAGTCGATGGTCGCGATCGAAAAGCTGATCGGCCAGAGCATTCCGCGTGCCGAAGGCGATTACGAAGTCTCGGCCGAGGCATCCGATGCGAGCGAGCGTCCGCGCGAGCAGCGCGGCCGTGAACGTTCACGCGGCGGTCGCGGCAAGCCGCAGCGCGGCCGCGATCGTGAGCGCAGCCTCGAGCCGCGCGAGGCGCGAGGCGAGGCAAGACACGCCTCCGAAGCGAGGCCGCCTTCGGAGGCGCGACAGCCCGCCGAATCACGGCATCGGTCAGACGACAAGCGCCGGGCGGAGCCGCGTCGCGAGGCGCGCCAGCAGGCCAACATCTCGCATGTCCCCTCGATCGGCCGTCCCGAACCGCGCCGCCAGCGCGAAGTCGACACCGAGCCGGGCGATCACTCGCATCTGCCGGCGTTTCTGCTGCGCCCCGTACGCTCGCCCGCCGGCGCCTGAAGCGCAACGCGCTTCAGATTCCGGTTGAGCAAACCCGCGACACACCTTATTAGACGCCTTCGTGAACGTATATTTACGGGGCGTTCACGATCGTCCGTTAGCCTACGAACATAATTTAAGCATTGCTGCGGTCGGGGGCGCGCCGGCCGCTGTGGGGTATGTTCTGTGATCAAGGTGCTCGATGAACACGAACGCACGATGGCGTTCGCCGAGGTAGCGCTCGGTCAGATCCGATCGCTTCGGCAGACGGCAATTCCCCGCAACTACGAGATCTGGTACGTCTACGCCACCGGCTACAACGCGCCGCTCAACAAGATCATCAACGAGACGCTGGCGCGCAGCGGCAAGCTGACCGAAGCCGATCTCGAGCAGATCTACGAGACCTATCTCTCCCACATCAAGACCACCGACCGCATCGACAAGGTCGGCGCGCGCGTCATCGGCGAGATCGACGACGTGATGAAGGTCCTGGGCGACGCGCTCGGCATGACCAGCGCCTACGACGCCAGCCTGTCGGGCGCGACCGCGAAACTGTCGTCGGCCAAGAGCCGCGACCAGCTCAAGACGATCGTCGAGGCCCTGCTGCGCTCGACCAGCGAGATGCGCGAGACCAACAAGGCGCTGGAAGACCGGCTCACGCTGTCGAAGAACGAGATCAGCAATCTCCAGCAGAGCCTGGAAGCGATCCGCGCCGAGCTATGGCGGAATCTGGGTGATGACGGTGTGAGGAAGGCGGCGTATCGAGGCGGGTGACGAGCCTGCCAGAATCTCTCGAGGAGAGCGATACGCCATGACCGAGACTACCAATGTTCTTGCTTTCCGTCAGCCGTCCGCGGTTGATGATCCACTGACCGATATCGTTCGTGCCGGCGCGCGGGACCTGCTTGCCAGGGCGATCGAGATCGAGGTTGGCGCGTTTCTGGCCAGCACGGCCAATCTGACGCTGCCCGACGGTCGAGCGCGCCTGGTCCGACATGGGCACGGTCCGGTGCGCGAGATTGCGACCGGCATCGGTCCGGTGGAGGTCGCTCGTCCCAAGGTCCGCGACCGCGGAGCGAGCGGGCCAGGCGACCGCCTCCGCTTCAGTTCGGCAATCCTGCCGCTATGGGCGCGGCGGACGAAGAGCCTGGATGCCTTGATCCCGGTCCTCTATTTGCGCGGCATCTCGACCGGCGACTTCCAGGAGGCGCTCTCGGCGCTGCTCGGCAAGGATGCGCCGAACCTGTCGCCTTCGGTGATCGCCGGCCTGAAGGCCGATTGGCAGGTCGAGTACGAACGCTGGCAGAGACGCGATCTGTCGGCGCGTCGCTATGTCTACATCTGGGCCGATGGCGTGTACCTGCAGGCCCGCATGGAAGATCACAGCGAATGCATGCTGGTGCTGATTGGCACCACGCCGGAAGGCAAGAAGGAGCTGATCGGCTTCCAGGTCGGCGTGCGCGAGAGCGCGCAGAGCTGGCGCGAACTCCTGATCGACCTGCGGCAACGCGGGTTACGGATTGCCCCGCAACTCGCCATCGGCGACGGCGCCCTCGGCTTCTGGAAGGCACTGGACGAGGCCTTTCCCGGCACGCGGCACCAACGATGCTGGTGCCATAAAGTGAGCAACGTACTCGACAAGGTCGCCAAATCCGTGCAGGGCCCCATGAAGAACGACCTGCGGAACATCTATCTGGCCCCACACCGGGCCGAAGCTGAAACCGCGATCGACGTCTTCGTCGAGAAATACCACGTCAAATACGGACGTGCGGTGGAGTGCCTGATCAAGGATCGCCATGCGCTGCTCGCCTTCTTCGACTTCCCTGCTGAGCACTGGATCCACCTACGCAGCTCGAACCCGATCGAGAGCGTCTTCGCCACGGTGCGCCACCGAACGGTGCGGACCAAGGGATCGCTGTCGCAACAAACTGCGAAGCTGATGGTGTTCAAGCTCATCGACGCCGCATCGAAGACCTGGCGGCGATTGAAGAGCACGAACCAGTTGCCGAAAGTCATCGCCGGTGTAAAGTTCATCGACGGAATCGAAGTCATTCCGAACACTGAAAGCCACGCCGCCTGATCAGGCCGCGTCACCCAAAATCAGCCATAGCTCATCCGCGCCGAGAGCCTGACCGATCCCCTCACCGGCCTCGGCAACCGCAAATATTTCGACCGCATGATCGGCATGGCCGTGCAGAACGCGCTCGCCTCGGGCGAGCCGCTGTCGCTGCTGCTGTTCGACATCGACCACTTCAAGTCGTTCAACGATTCCTACGGCCATCTCACCGGCGACCAGGTGCTGCGGCTCGTCGGTCTTTCGATGAAGCAGACCATCAAGGGCCAGGATATCACCGCACGCTATGGCGGCGAGGAATTCGCGGTCGTGCTGCCCAACACCGCGCTGCGCCAGGCTCTCACGGTGGCCGACCACATCCGTCGCGCCGTGATGTCGAAGGAATTGAAGAAGAAGTCGACGGGCGAGATCCTCGGCCGCGTCACCATCTCCGTCGGCGTCTCCATGCTCAAGGAGGGCGACGACACCGACGCGCTGATCGAGCGTGCGGATGCCTGCCTCTACGCCGCCAAGCGCAATGGCCGCAACCGCGTGATCTGCGAAGCCGATCCGGAATACGCGGCCGAGACACCCAGCCGCGTGGCGTAGGTTTTTACTGGGCTCCTGTGGGCGGGGGGCGCATAGGGGCGCAAGCCATGCCCAGCATCTCTATCCTGGACGGCGGGCACGCTTTGCTTTGCCCACGCTGCGAACGGCCTTCTTGGCGGTCTTCCTGGCCGGACGCTTCTTCGCAACGGGCTTCTTCGGCTCCACTTTCTTCGCCGCCGGCTTCTTCGCCTTCGGCCGCTTCTTCACCTTGGCGCGTTGGGCCGCGGCGAGGGCCGCCCTCGCCCCCATTGTGCAAGCTCTGCGGAATCGTCGAACAGGCGTGCTGGCAACTCCCAGTAGGAATTGACCACCACGGTCTTGGCGCGGGTCGAATACTGGAACGGCTTTGAGCCTTCGGCCTCGAAGTCCGGAATGGTCACGTCGTCGGCACGGAAGAACAGGCCGGCGCGCAAGGACAGCGCGAAATTGACGCCGTCGGCGGAGATGCCGTAGCCCGAGAACATCTTGCGGATGGTGACGGGGCCGAAATCGGCGAACAGGTCGATCAGGAATTCGCGATCCATACGCACCCTCGTGCCCCGGACGCAGCGCAGCGTGTAACGATGCGCTGCTGAGCCGGGGCCCAGTCGTCTGCATCCATTACTATAGCGTGGGTCGCGGCTCTGCGCAGCAGCGCGAGGGCGCTGCTGCGCGTTCGGGACACGAGAGTATTGAGAAGGCGCTATCCGTCGATCTTGGCCGGACGCAGTTCGACCGATTCGCCGCAGCCGCAGGCGGAGACCTGGTTGGGATTGTTGAAGACGAACTGGGCCTGCATCTTGTCGGCCTTGTAGTCCATCTCGGTGCCGAGCAGGAACAGCACGGCCTTGGGATCGACGAGGATCTTGACGCCCTTGTCCTCGACGACCTCGTCGGTCGGCCGGATCTCGTGGGCGTATTCAACCGAGTAGGACTGACCGGCACAGCCGCCGTTCTTCACGCCGACGCGGAGGCCCACGATCTCGGAGTCTGCACGCTGGGTCAGCTCGGTGATGCGCTGGGCAGCGGCATCCGTCAAACGCATCACCTGCGGGCGCGGACGCCGGGGCTTCGGGGTGGATACTGGTGTTATCTGGGTCATATCAGTGATGTGGTCCGTTGCGGCGCGAATTCAATGCCGGTGGTGGCGTCACCACATGTTGAGCACGAGCCGCGCCTCGTCGCTCATGCGTTCCGGCGACCACGGCGGCTCCCAGACGACCTTGACGTCGACCACGCCGACGCCAGGGACGCTGGCGACCGCGTTCTCGACCATGGTCGGCAGTTCGCCGGCGGCCGGGCAGTTCGGCGTCGTCAGCGTCATCAGCACGTCGACCGAGCGGTCGTCCTTGATCTCGACCTTGTAGATCAGGCCGAGCTCGTAGATGTCGGCCGGAATCTCCGGATCGAAGACGGTCTTGAGCCCGGCGATGATCTCGGTGGTCAGACGCTCGGTCTCCTCCGGCGGCAGCGCCGAATGGGTCTCCATCGGATTGGCTTTGATTTCGGCCGTGTCACTCATGCGAACAAATCCCGCGCTTTCAGCAGCGCCTGTGCCAGATGATCGACTTCTTCCCGCGTATTATACATGCCGAACGAGGCCCGGCATGTCGCGGTCACGTTGAACCGCTCTAAAAGCGGCATCACGCAATGGGTGCCGGCGCGCACCGCGATGCCCTGGCGGTCGATCACGGTGGCGACGTCATGGGCATGCGCGCCCTTGAGCTCGAAGGAGATCACCGGGCCCTTGCCCCGCGCCGTCCCGATCAGCCGCAGCGAGTTGATCTCGCGCAGGCGTTCCTGGGCATAGGTGGTGAGATCGTGCTCGTGCGCGGCGATGCGCTCCTTGCCGATCGAATTGACATAGTCGATGGCGGCGCCAAGGCCGACGGCCTCGACGATGGGCGGGGTGCCGGCTTCGAACTTGTGCGGCGGGTCGCCGTAGGTGACGATGTCGCGCGAGACCTCGCGGATCATCTCGCCCCCGCCATTGTAGGGGCGCATCGCGACGAGGTGGTCGTACCTGGCCCAGAGCACGCCGATGCCGGTCGGGCCATACACTTTGTGACCGGTGAAGACGTAGAAATCGCAGCCGAGATCCTGGACGTCGACCGGCAGATGCACCGCGCCCTGGCTGCCGTCGACCAGCACCGGAATGCCGCGCGCATGGGCGATCTTCACGACGTCCTTGACCGGCACGATGGTGCCGAGCGCGTTCGACATCTGCGTGATCGCGACCAGCCTGGTCTTCGGCGTCAGCAGCTTCTCGAACTCGTCGATGAGGAAATTGCCCTCGTCGTCGACCGGCGCCCACTTGATCACGGCACCCTGGCGTTCCCTGAGGAAATGCCAGGGCACGATGTTGGAGTGGTGCTCCATGATCGAGATGACGACCTCGTCGCCTTCCCCGATGTTCGGTCCGCCCCAGGACGAGGCGACCAGATTGATCGCCTCCGTCGCGTTGCGGGTGAAGATCACTTCTTCGGTTCGGGGGGCGTTGATGAACTGCGCCACCTTGGTACGGCCGCCCTCGTAGGCTTCGGTCGCGGCATTGGCGAGGTAATGCAGGCCGCGATGCACGTTGGCGTATTCGCTCGTATAGGCCTGCGTCATGCGATCGAGCACCGACTGCGGCTTCTGCGCGGATGCCGCGTTGTCGAGATAGACCAGCTTCTTGCCGTAGACCTGCAAAGCGAGCGCCGGGAAATCGTGGCGCACGCGCGCGACGTCATAAGCGCCGTTCTTGACCGCCGGATGCGTGCTCATGATCGCCGCTCCAGCCAGCGCTCGGCGATGCCGATCACATGCTCGCGCAGGTCGTCATCGGCGATTTGCTCGATCGCCTCGCCCACGAAAGCCTGGATCAGCAGCGCCTGGGCCTGCTTCTCCGGCAGGCCGCGCGCCTTGAGATAGAATAGCAGGCTGTCGTCCAGCGCGCCGGCGGTGGCGCCGTGGCCGCAGGAGACGTCGTCGGCAAAGATCTCGAGCTCGGGCTTGTTGTCCGCCTCGGCCTCGTCCGAGAGCAGCAGCGCGCGGGTCATCATCTTGCCGTCGGTCTTCTGCGCGTCGGGACGGACGATGATGCGGCCCTGGAACACCGAATGGGCGCGGTCGTCGATCACGGCGCGGAAGATCTCGCGGCTGACGCAGTTCGGAACGGCATGGTCGACCACCAGCGTGGTGTCGCCGTGCTCGGTCTTCTGCAACAGGTTCACGCCATTGATGGAGAGCTCGCTGCCCTCGCCCGCCAGCGTGATGAAGCCCTGCAAACGGCTGACCGAGGCGCCGCTGGTCATGTTGAAGAAATTGAGCTTGGTGTTGGCACCCACGGTGACGAACTGCGAGGTGATGTTCACCGCATCGGGCGCGTCGTCCATCAGACGGATATGGGCGACGTCGGCGTCGTCGCCGACCGCGATAATGACGGCGTCATTGACCTGGTAGGTCTTTGCACCGGCCGCGACGAAACTCTCGATGATGGTGGCGCGGGCGCCCTTCCCGACCTTCACCTGCGAGCGAGTGAAGACCGAGACCGACGCGGCGGTCGCCACATGGACGATCTGGACCGGCGCGGAGAGCTGCGCACCATCCGCAATCGACAGCACTACGCCGTCGGTCGCCAGCGCCGCGTTCAGCGCGATCACGGCATCGGTTGATACGGTCTTCAGGAGGCCGGCATCCTTCTCCAGCGCCTCCCGCAGCGTCGTGAGGCTCACTTCGGATGCGAGCGCCTTCACGTCGGAGAGTTCGGCCGCGAAAACGCCGTCGACCAGCACCAGCTTGCGGGCGCCTGCGATCCCATGCGCCTTCACCGCGTCGGCGGCACGTTTCAGCGCGGCCGCATCGGGTGCAGCTGCCAGCGGAAGCACCTCGCCGACCAGCGCGCGCAGGTCGGTATATTTCCATTCCTCGATCCGGCGGTGCGGCAGGCCGAGACGCTCATAAGTCTCGAATGCCTCGCGGCGCACTGCAGTAACCGCGGGCGAACCCGGCAGCCGGCCTTCTGCGCTGGCGAAGAGATCGCTCACCGCGCGGCCGCTTCCGGTCTTTGCCACAGCAACGTTCATCTTCAAAAATCCTTACGCGGCCTCGAACTGGGCGTAACCGGACGCTTCCAGTTCCGGCGCCAGCTCCTTGCCGCCGCTCTTCACGACGCGGCCTCTCGACATCACGTGCACGACGTCGGGCACGATGTAGTTCAGCAGCCGCTGATAGTGGGTGATCACGACCATCGCGCGCTTGGGCGAGCGCAGCGCGTTGACGCCGTCGGCCGCGATACGCAGCGCGTCGATGTCGAGGCCGGAATCCATCTCGTCGAGGATGCACAGGCTCGGCTCGAACAGCGCCATCTGCAGCACCTCGTTGCGCTTCTTCTCGCCGCCGGAGAAGCCGACATTGACGCCGCGCTTGAGCATGTCCTGCGGGATGTTCAGCGACTTCGAGACTTCACGGACCTTCTTCAGGAAATCAGGCGTCGAATATTCGCTCTCGCCGCGCGCCTTGCGCTGCGCGTTGAGCGCGGTGCGCAGGAAGGTCATGGTGGCAACGCCGGGAATCTCGACCGGATACTGAAATGCCAGAAACACGCCCTTCGCGGCGCGCTCCTCCGGCGCCATCTCCAGGAGGTCCTCGCCCTTGAACAGGATCTGACCGTCGGTGACCTCATAGCCGGGCTTGCCGGCGATGACGTGCGAGAGCGTCGACTTGCCGGAGCCGTTCGGCCCCATGATCGCATGCACCTCGCCCTCGTTCACGGTCAGCGTCAGCCCATGGAGGATCTCACGCTCCTCGACACGAACCTTGAGGTCTTTCACTTCAAGCAAAGCCATAATGTTTTTCCATCTATCCCCTCATCCTGAGGAGCGCCGAAGGCGCGTCTCGAAGGATTGAGGCCACCAATCTTTCCGAAATCCATCCTTCGAGACGGCCGCTGACGCGGCCTCCTCAGGATGAGGCCGGAGCTAGCCGACCGACCCTTCGAGCGAGATCGAGATCAGCTTCTGCGCCTCTACCGCGAATTCCATCGGCAGCTGCTGCAGCACGTCCTTGACGAAGCCGTTGACGACGAGGCCGACCGCCTCTTCCTGGCTGAGCCCGCGCTGGATGCAGTAGAACAGCACGTCCTCGGAGATCTTCGAGGTGGTCGCCTCGTGCTCGAACGTCGCCGACGAGTTCTTCGCCTCGATGTACGGCACGGTGTGCGCGCCGCATTTGTCGCCGATCAGCAGCGAATCGCAGGCCGTGAAGTTGCGCGCGCCGGTCGCCTTGCGGTGCGCCGTGACGAGGCCGCGATAGGTGTTCTGCGACTTGCCGGCGGCGATGCCCTTGGAGATGATCCGGCTCGTCGTGTTCTTGCCGAGATGGATCATCTTGGTGCCGCTGTCGACCTGCTGATAGCCGTTCGAGATCGCGATCGAATAGAACTCGCCGCGCGAATTGTCGCCGCGCAGGATGCAGCTCGGATATTTCCAGGTGATCGCCGATCCCGTCTCGACCTGGGTCCAGGAGATCTTGGAGTTGTTGCCGCGGCAGTCGCCACGCTTGGTGACGAAATTGTAGATGCCGCCCTTGCCTTCCGAATTGCCGGGATACCAGTTCTGCACCGTCGAATATTTGATCTCGGCATCGTCATGCGCGACGAGCTCGACCACGGCCGCGTGCAGCTGGTTCTCGTCGCGCTGCGGCGCGGTGCAGCCTTCGAGATAGGAGACGTAGGAACCCTTGTCGGCGATGATCAGCGTGCGCTCGAACTGGCCGGTGTTGCGCTCGTTGATGCGGAAATAGGTCGACAGCTCCATCGGGCAGCGCACGCCGGGCGGCACGTAGACGAACGAGCCGTCGGAGAACACCGCCGAGTTCAGCGTCGCGTAGAAATTGTCCGAGGTCGGAACCACCGAGCCGAGATACTTCTGCACCAGCTCAGGATGCTCGCGGATCGCCTCCGAGATCGGCATGAAGATCACGCCGGCCTTCTTCAGCTCGGCCTTGAACGTGGTGGCAACCGACACCGAGTCGAACACCGCATCGACCGCAATCTTGCGCCGGGCCGGGTCTTCCTCGCCAGGTTTGGGCTCGACGCCTTCGAGCATGGCGACTTCCCGCAAGGGGATGCCGAGCTTCTCGTAGGTCTTCAGGATCTCCGGATCGATCTCGTCGAGCGAGGAGATCGTCTTCTTCGGCTTCGGCGCCGAATAGTAATAGAGGTCCTGGAAGTCGATCTTGGGATAGTCGACGCGCGCCCAGGTCGGCTCCGTCATGGTCAGCCAGCGCCGATAGGCTTCAAGCCGCCACTGCAGCATCCAGGCGGGCTCGTTCTTCTTCCCGGAGATGAACTTGACGGTTTCTTCCGACAGCCCCTTGGGGGCCTTGTCGGACTCGATCAGGGTCTCAAACCCATAACGATACTGGTCGACGTCGATGCGCTTCACGCGCTCGACCGTCTCTTGTACGGCTGGCATTTCATCCTCCGCTCGCGGTTTCAAGGACCGCGGTGGATCAAACTCGGTCGAGTATTACGATATTTCTCTGCGGAAAGCACGGGCTTAGAACCGTTCGAGCCGTGTTTCATCGCTTAGCCCTTAAGTAGGGTATTACCAAGCGTTCGCCAAGCCTCTAACGCCCTATTGATGTCATCTGGCTCCGTGGACCAGCCCAGACTGAGGCGCACCGCTCCCTGGGCGACCGAGGGGGCGTAGCCCATGGCAGACAGGACGTGGGACGGCTGGACCTTGCCGGAGGAGCAGGCGGAGCCGGAGGAGACGGCGATCCCCTCCAGGTCGAAGCCGATTACGGCAGTTTCGGCCTTCAGGCCCGCCGCGGTGAAGAGCACGGTATTTGGCAATCGCTCCACGTCATCTGCAAAGACCGTCGCTCCGGCAAGGTCGCGAAGGCCATTTTCCAAACGATCTCTGAGAGTTGCCATTCGCTTCACATCCTCCGGCAGAGCCTGAAGCGCGGCTTTCACCGCCGCCCCGAAGCCGGCGATCCCCGCGACATTCTCGGTTCCGGCCCGACGGCTGAGCTCCTGCCCGCCACCCCGCAGCACCGGCTCCAGGCCGCCGATCCCCTCGGTCATCACCAATGCGCCGACCCCCTTGGGGCCACCGATCTTGTGCGCAGAAAAGGTGGCAAGGTCTGCGCCTACGGAATTGATATCGAAAGGGATTTTACCCAGCGCCTGGATCGCATCCACGTGCAGGAGGCCGCCGGCCTCATGGACGACGCTTGCGGCCTCAGCGACGGGCTGGAGCGCGCCGGTCTCGTTATTGGCAGCCATGATTGAAACCAAAGCTGGCGGGCCGTCCTCGAGCTGTGCCTTCAGATCATCGAGATCGACCACGCCGGAGCGCGTAACCCGGATCTGGCCGATCCTGTCCGACGGGAACCGGCCGCCTGCCAGCACCGAGGCATGCTCAACCGCCGAGACCAGCAGCCGCTCGACGGGGCCTCCCCACGGCCCCCGCAGACCCGGCGAGAGCGCCAGCGCATTGGCCTCGGTTCCAGCGGAGGTGAAGATGACGTTCCGCGGCAGCGCGCCGACCGCGGCCGCCAGCGCGGCACGCGCCTCCTCGACCAGCCGTCGCGCCTCCCGCCCCTCGGCATGGACCGATGACGGATTGCCGACGAGGTCATAGGCCGCGACCATCGCCGCCCGCGCCTCGGGGCGCAGCGGCGTGGTCGCATTCCAGTCGAGATAGACACGTGTCGGCATCTCGCCCTCATAGCACCTTTTGCCAGCGGACCAACGGGACGGAGCGTATCAGACCGGCTGGTGCTGCTCCGTCCTGAGCACTGTCCGCGGCACCGCCCGCAATCCGAACAGCGGCCGCAGGCAGGCGATGCGCCGGACGATTTCGTAGGTCGTCACACATGTGAGTGCGGTCCCGATGATGACGATGAACGCCTCGATCCCGGCCGGCATACCGGTGTCATGCAATTGATGGGCGATCACGATGATCGCGGTCTGATGCACGATGTAGTACGGGAAGATCGCGTCGGTCAGATAGCGACGCACGGGTCCGTCGGCTGTGAAGTAGCGCCGCGCAAAGCCGAGCACGGCTGCAATCGCGAGCCATTGGTAGCCACCATAGGCCGAGGCGGCGGCCCACTTCAGCGCCGGCGATGGCGCAAACAGACCGGCGCGAACCAGGATGAAGGCCGAGAAGCAGACGGCCGCAGCGACCAATGCCACCCAACGCCAGCCCTCGACGTTGCGCCAGATCCCTTCCTGCTTCGCCAGCAGAAAGCCGATCAGGAAGGCCGTGGCGTGGTCCCCGTGGTTGTACCAGTCGCCGAACAACGCATGCGTCGACGGGAAGGCCGGGAACAGCACCAGACGCCAAGCCACAAACAGCAGGCACGGCACGATCAGGAGCGATGGCCCGGCGAGCAAGACGGCCAGCTTGCGGCCGAGCCAGTCGGCGCCGGCCGGCCAAAGCGCGAGCACGCCGAGCAAGGCCATCGTGTAGACCCACAGATAGACCACGAACCAGAGATGGTTCCAGGTCGGCAACACGATGCAGGGGTTCGGACAGAACTGCGCCCCGAAGGCAAGATAGTGCCGGGTGTAGAAATCGAAAAAGCCCGCGGAATAGCCGAGGCTCTCGACGATCTGGAGGTAGGACTGCGGCGGCACGATGATGAGCATGCCGAAGATCAGCGGGATCAAGAGCCGCGCCGACCGCGCACCGGCCAGCGAGGCGAGACTCGACTTGTCCAGCATGAAGCGTGTGGCAACCCCGGACACCAGAAACAGAAGCGACAGCCGCCAGGGGTTGAGAAACAGCATCACCGGTTCCAGCCAGGTGAGCCGGTGCACGCTCTTGATGTGAAATCCCCAGGACACGTAAAGCATGCCGACGTGGTAGAAGATCAGCAGCCCAAAGGCTAAAATTCGCACCCAGTCCAGATCGATGCGCCTGTCCGAGCTTTGGAACTGCTGTGGTGTTGTCATGGTATTCTGCTCCTTGACGGGACGACGAACGCGGTTTCCGGGCCATGGCTGCTGACACCGAAAATGCTCCGCCGGCGGCGCGCGTCGAGCCGGTTTGGGATCAGAATCGGACGCGGGGGGACGAGCCGCCCGCGGCCGGGACGAGTCGCGGGCCTTTTGGGACCAGCGGCGGCGACCAGACGATGTTCGCCGCGATTGCGGCGGTTGCGCTCGCGATCGGAATCGTCAACGCGTTTTCGGGCGCTCAGGACGCCGCCTGGCGCGGCGACCGCTACGACATCGGCCGGCGGCTGTTCTGGGAGATGTCGAGCATTGCCGTCATCCTGCTGCTGCTGCCGATCCTGGTGCTGGCGGTCCGCCGCATGCGCCGGACGCCCGGCCTTGCCGTCCGCGCAGCAATCGGGGCGATCACCCTGCTCGGCTTTTCGGCGCTCCACATCACCGGCATGGTCTGGGTGCGGAAGCTTGCGCTCTGGCTCGCCGGCGGGGCCTACGATTTCCGTTTTTCGCTTGCGACGGTCCTTTACGAATTCCGCAAGGATGCCGTGGCGGTCGTCCTGATCGCCGGCACGATCTGGCTGCTCGAAAGCCGCCGCGAGCTGAAGAGCGCCGCGGCCGCTCCGCCGGCACCACAGGGCCCCCAACAGGCTTCATCGCCGGATGTGATCTGGCTGCGCGACGGTACGCGCCGCCTTCGCGTGGTGCCGCACGACATCCTCTGGGTCGCGTCCGCCGGCAACTATATCGAATACAGCCTCGCCGACGGCAGCCAGCACCTGATCCGGGGCACGCTGGCGGCCGCGGAAAGCGAGCTGGCGCGATTTTCCATCGTCCGCGTTCATCGGACCAGGCTTGCCAATCTCGACCGGGTGCGCGGCGTGGACCTCAAGCCTTCAGGAGATTTCGAGCTCGCCTTCGACAACGGGCAGTCGCTCGGGGGCAGCCGACGCTACCGGCCGGCGGTCGTCTCGCTCGGAAGCCGAACCGACCCCGGAATCAACATTGCCGATCGACCGGCGAAACAGTCGTGATTCCAATTGGTTGAGCGCTGCCCTCCGGCGGCGGCCGGCTCCTGCCGTTCTCCGGTTGACCTCGGGCAGGTCCCGATCAGGGGCGGCAGGCCGAAGATGACGCTGCCATGACTGACTAAGCTCTTGAGCCCATTGAGAGATGTCGAAGATGCTTGCTTTTTGACCCTTGCCTCGTGCTAGAACGCGCGCGTCAGTTCACCTGCGCGCCACTCGCGCATCATCCGAGGGCGCGCCTCTCCACCCTCATTCGTGCTCCCGTCGGCAGCAACGCTGATGGAGCCACAGTCGGTTGATTGCGCAGGGATCACCTCCAAGGGACTCAATCAGAGACATCCATGCCTGAAGTCATTTTTACCGGCCCTGCGGGCCGTCTCGAAGGCCGCTATCACCCGGCCAAGCAGAAGAACGCGCCGATCGCGATGATCCTGCATCCGCATCCGCAGTTCCACGGCACGATGAACCATCAGATCGTGTACCAGTGCTACTACGCCTTCGCGCATCGCGGCTTCTCGGTGCTGCGCTTCAATTTCCGCGGCGTCGGCCGCAGCCAGGGTTCGTTCGACCACGGCACCGGCGAATTGTCGGATGCAGCCGCCGCGCTCGACTGGGCGCAGACCATCAATCCCGAAGCGCGCGCCTGCTGGGTCGCCGGCTTCTCGTTCGGCGCCTGGATCGGCATGCAGCTGCTGATGCGCCGCCCCGAGGTCGAAGGCTTCATCTCGATCGCGCCGCCCGCGAACCTCTATGACTTCTCGTTCCTAGCGCCCTGCCCGTCGTCGGGCCTGATCGTGCATGGCGAGAAGGATGCGGTGGTGCCGCCCAAGGACGTCAACACGCTGGTCGAGAAGCTGAAGACGCAGAAGGGCATCGTGATCGACCAGCAGATCATCCCCGGCGCCAACCATTTCTTCGACGCCAAGCTCGAGCCGCTGATGGAAACCATCACGGCGTATCTGGACATGCGTCTCGCCAACGTGCGCTAAGCCAGCTTGAGCGCGACGATCCCCATCAAGACGAGCGCGATGCCCGCAAGCTTCATCGCGCTCAAGGACTCGCCGAACAGCACCACGCCCATCAGGAAGGTGCCGGCGGCGCCAATGCCGGTCCAGACCGAATAGGCAACGCCGACCTCGAGCACCTTCAAGGCGCGTCCCAGCAGGAAGACGAAGGCAGCGAGCAGCACGAGCGACGCGATGCTCCAGCCGGGTCGCGTGTAGCCTTCCGCATTCTTCATCGCGATCGCCCAGCCGACGTCGAGCAGGCCCGCGAGCATGAGCATGGCCCAAGCCAATGACGGCGACATGGCGCGCGCTCAGGCCGCAAGCCTGAGCAGATGCGCGTCGTGCCGCACGAGGAAGGCGCGCAGCAATTGCGGATAGTCCGCGCCGACCGCGCTGCGCACACTCGGACGTTTCGCGAGTTCGGCGCGCCACGCACGGACCTTCGGTACATCGCGGAAGATGCCGTGCTCGGTCAATTCGTCGAACAGATCGAAATAGCGGAAGACCGGCGCGAACACGGCGTCGACGAGACTGAACGCGTCGCCGGAAAAGAATGGGCCTGCGTCGAGCGCGGCCTCGACGCGCGCAAATTTCGCCGCGAGCGCCTGACGCTTGTTCTCGAACGTCGCCGGATCGGTCGTGGTTTCCAGGCCCCAGAGATCACCGAGGATCGCCGAGCCGAACTCCATCCAGGCGCGGTGCTCGGCGCGTTTCAAAGCATCCGCCGGATGCAGCTTCGCACCGCCTTGCGTCTCCTCGATGTACTCGCAGATGACGTTGCTCTCGAACAGCGCGACCTCGCCCTTCTCCGTCGTCACCACAAGCACCGGCACCTTGCCGAGCGGAGACAGCTTCAGAAACCAGTCGGGCTTGCTGGCGAGATCGATGTCGATCCGCTCGAACGGCACGCCCTTCTCTTTCAGCGCGATCACCGCGCGCTGCACATAGGGACAAAGCTTGTGGCTGATCAGTTTGAGCGAGGCGGTCATGGCAGCGATCCCGACGGGTTGATGCAATTGCATCCAGTATAGATGCATTTGCATGTATTCGTCAAGATCAATGCATCTGCATTAATTGGCCGCGATCTCAGGGCCGCGCCATGACCCCGCCCGTCATCGGCATCGGCACGCCCGTGGTGGACGGATAGGACAGCGGCAGGCCCTTCAAGCCGCGGGCGGCGAGGAATCCGAAGGCCTGCGCCTCGATGGCGTCGGAGGCCCAGCCGAGCGTGTCGGCGGCCTCGACGGTCGCCGAGCCCACGCGCTCCCGCAGCATCCGCAGCATGGTCAGGTTGCGGGCGCCGCCGCCGCAGACGATCCAGCTCCGCGGCCGCCGCGGCAACAGCGGAATGATGCGGGCAATCGCCGCTGCGGTGAAGGCGGTCAGCGTCGCGGCACCGTCGGCCGGAGCGACGTCGCCGAGTTTCAGAGCGGCAAAATCGTTGCGGTCGAGCGATTTCGGCGGGGGCAGCGCAAAGAACGGAAGTTCCAGCGCCCGCGCAATCCAGGCATCATCCACCTTGCCGAGCGCTGCGAATTTGCCTTCCGCATCGAACGCCTGGTTCATGGTGCGGTACATGAAATCGTCCAGCAGCGCATTGCCCGGGCCGGTGTCGCAGGCAATCAGCGCGTCGTTGCCGTCGATATAGGTGATGTTGGAGACGCCGCCGATATTGACCACGACGATCGGCCCCTCGCGCTGCAGCGATTGGACGAGCGCCCGGTGGTAGACCGGCACGAAGGGCGCACCCTGCCCGCCGGCCTCGACGTCGGCCGCGCGGAAATCATACATGACGGGAATATGGATCGCCTTGGCCAGTGCCGGCCCATCGCCGATCTGCACCGTCAGCCGCTTCTCGGGCCGGTGCAGCACGGTCTGGCCGTGGAAGCCGACGATGTCGATGTCCTCCGGCCTCATGCGGTTCTGGGCGAGGAAGGCAGTGACCGCCTCGGCATGGGCCCGCGTCACCGCGCGCTCGGCATCGGCCAGAATGCCCGGGCGGGCGTCGCGTTGCGGCAGATGCACGGCCTCGCTCAGCGCCTGGCGCAGCAGGTTGCGCTCGGCCGGGCTGTAGGCCCGGTAGCCGGTCGGCCCGAACGCCTTCACCTGTTTTCCGTCGGTTTCGATCAGCGCGACATCCACCCCGTCCAGCGAGGTGCCGCTCATCAGACCGAGTGCCGTCAACATCATGGATCAGCGTCCTCAAGAGACCCGCCCTGGCCTGCCGATCTTGTGCCAGAGGGACACATCTTATAATGCCAACGCGCCAGGTGGCGGGCGGTCATCGGGTTCCCGCGGAAGACCCTTAAATTGCCCTCAAAACAGTAAACCAAGAATTGTCAGGCACGCCGACAGATGACTGCATTTAAATCGGATTTCCTCAATATCCTGCAGGAACGTGGATTTATCCACCAGTGCTCCGATTTCGAGGGGCTGGATGCGCTTGCCGCCAAGGGCGAAGCCATCGCCTATGTCGGCTACGATTGCACCGCCCGCTCGCTGCACATCGGCAATTACCTGACCATGATGATGCTGCACTGGCTCCAGCAGTCCGGCAACAAGCCGATCACGCTGATGGGCGGCGGCACCACCATGGTGGGCGACCCCTCCGGCAAGGATGAGACGCGCGCGATGCGCACCGTCGCCGAGATCGAGGCCAACAAGGAATCGATCCGCGGCGTGTTCGCAAAGGTGCTCCGCTATGGCGAGGGCAAGAGCGACGCCATCATGCTCGACAATGCGGAGTGGCTGACCAAGCTGAACTGGATCGAGATGCTGCGCGATGTCGGCCGGCACTTCTCGGTCAATCGCATGCTGACCATGGATTCCGTGCGGCTGCGTCTCGAGCGCGAGCAGGAGATGAGCTTCATCGAGTTCAACTACATGGTCTGCCAGGCCTACGACTTCGTCGAGCTGGCCAAGCGCACCGGCTGCCGCTTGCAGATGGGCGGCTCGGACCAGTGGGGCAACATCATCATGGGCGTCGATCTCGGCCGCCGCATGGGCACCCACCAACTGTTCGCGCTGACGACACCGCTGCTGACGACCGCGTCGGGCGCCAAGATGGGCAAGACCGCGCAAGGCGCGGTGTGGCTCAATGCCGACCAGTTCTCGTCCTATGATTTCTGGCAGTACTGGCGCAACACCGAGGACGCCGACGTCGGCAAGTTCCTGAAGCTGTTCACGACGCTGCCGATCGCCGAGATCAAGAAGCTCGAGGCGCTGGGCGGCTCGGAGATCAACGAGGCCAAGAAGGTGCTCGCGACCGAAGCAACCGCGCTGCTGCACGGCCGGGACGCCGCGAACGAAGCGGCGGAGACCGCGCGCCGCACCTTCGAGGAAGGCGCGCTCGCTGAAAGCCTGCCGACCGTGGAAATTCCGCGTGGCGAGCTGGACGCCGGCCTCGGCGTGCTCAACGCTTTCGTCAAGGCAGGCTTGGTTGCCTCCAACGGTGAAGCCCGGCGGCAGATCAAGGGCGGCGGCCTGCGCGTCAACGACGCGCCAATTACCGACGAGAAGATGGCGCTGTCGACTGGCAATCTGACGCCGGAAGGTGTGATCAAGCTGTCCTTCGGCAAGAAGAAGCACGTGCTCATCAAGCCTGCATAGGCGTATGAGCTTTTCACTGCTTGTCAGGTCGCGCCGAAGCGCGCCTCCTGACCGGCAATGGACCAGAACGCGACCAAGGAAACGACAGCGGAAGCGAGCAAGGAACACGCCGGAAGCACCAGGCCGACCGCGGTGCGCACCGCTCTCGTCGTGCTCGGCCTGTGCTTTACGCTGGCGGTTCTTGGGCGCGGGCTCAGCGAGAGCTTCACCGTCTTCCTCAAGCCGATCTCCGAAAATCTTGGCTGGGACCGTGCCCAGGCCGTCTCGATCTATTCACTGACCTGGCTCGTCAGCGGCCTGACCGCACCGTTGGTCGGGCGCCTCTTCGATCATTCCGGACCGCGTATCGTCTATGCGCTCGGGTTGGTCCTGCTCGGTTCGGCCTTTCTGATCGCGAGCCATGCGCAAGCCCTCTGGCAATTCCAGCTCTTGATCGGCATCTGCCTCGGCATCGGCGTCGCCTTCATCGGCAATGTGCCCAACTCGATCCTGCTCGGCCGCTGGTTCGGCCCAAAGCTGCCGACCGCCATGGCCGTGGTCTATTCGGCGATGGGCGGCGGCGTGCTGGCATTGCTTCCGGCCTCGCAGCTTCTGATCGATCATCTCGGCTGGCGCGAAACCTATCAGGTCTACGGCCTCGCCGCGCTCGGGCTGCTGGTGCCGCTGCTGCTCCTGCCCTGGCGCATGTTTGCGGCCGGCTCACCGCACGTCGCCAAGAAGACCGATCCGGATTTCGTCGACGGCGGCTGGACCCTTGTGAGCGCGATGCGTCACCATGCCTTCTGGGCGCTGTTCTCGACCTTCTTCTTCACCGCGGTCGGAATGTATTCCATCGCGGCGCAGATCGTGGCCTATTTGATCGACGCCGGCTTTCCGCCGCTCCAGGCTGCGACCGCCTGGGGCTTCTCCGGCGTCGTGCTGGTGTTCGGCATGCTCGGCGTCTCCGCGCTCGACGGACTGATCGGACGCCGGCCGTCGGTGCTGCTCAGCTACGCGATCTCGATCCTCGGCATCGTTCTGCTCTGGCTGCTGCAGTACTATCCGAACGTCATCCTGCTCACCGGTTTCGTCGTCTGCTTCGGCAGCATGATGGGCTCCCGCGGGCCGCTGATCACCGCCACCGCGATGAAGATTTTTCGCGGCAAGCGCGTCGGCACCATCTTCGGCACGATCTCGATCGGCAGCGGCCTGGGCTCGGCCTTCGGCTCATGGAGCGGCGGTCTGATTCACGACGCAACACACGGCTACAATCTCCTGCTGGTCTTCGCGCTTGCGAGCGTGATCCTCGGAATGATTCCATTCCTGATCGTCCCCGCCTTGCGGGAGTAGGTCTCCCCGACGTAACCTGCATCCCTTGGCGTCACCGGGATATTACGTACGAGCCCCAGGCGAACGCGCAAAAAAGGCGGATCGCGCGCGGCTGAAAAGCCGGGCCTGCGGTGTTTTGTCCGACATGACAAAAATGTCAGCGCGGAATTGATCGTAGGTGGCTTGCGAGACGAAACTGAATGCGGTCCAAGTCGCAGCATTGGATGGAGGGCAAACCAATGGACTTTCCTTATCTCTCTCGCTTTCAACCGGTTCTGCTGAGCCTGTTTCGCTTCGTCACCGGCCTGTTGCTGTTCCAGTACGGCGTCGCCAAGCTGTTCAAGTTTCCGGTGCTTCCCTACTTCGCCAACATTCCGCCGCTGATCTGGACGGCCGGCGCGATCGAGCTCGTGCTCGGCGCGCTCCTGATGCTCGGCCTGTTCACGCGGCTCACCGCGTTCATCCTCGCGGGTGAAATGGCCTTCGCCTACTTCATGGGCCACATGTTCAAGGGCGAGACGCCGGTGTTCCTGCCGCTGCTGAACGGCGGCACCGCCGCGATCCTGTTCTGCTTCGCCTGTCTCTATCTCTCGGCGGCCGGCGGCGGCTCGGTGAGCGTCGATGCCGCGATGGGCAAGGAGAGCGGCGCAGGCGGCGACGCCTATGCGCGGCGCTGACGCGCGCTTCGCCGGTTAACCTGAAAGTAAGACGGCACCGGCGGATTTGCCGGTGCCGGTCAGCGCGTCCCCAGCACGTTCCAGATGAGAACGAGGACCGCCACGAGCAGCACGGACATGATGATTCGGTGAACGAATCGATTCATGAGCGCTCCTGCGACGCAGGTTGACCAAAGCGAAAAACCAATTCTCTCCGGCATCCGCATTGGCCTGCACCGACGCCTGTCGTCGGTTTGGTTGCAGGCTTGCGCATAGGACCGCACCGCAGCTTTCGCGCGGCGCGGTCCTGCGCGCGCATGTTCACGTTTGGTAAGAACTTCCTGCTACCCATGCGAGCAATAACAATCATTCCGTAGGGGCTGTGATGAAGCTGCTGAGCCATTTGAAGATCCGCACCAAGCTTGCCAGCATGGTCTGCCTTGCGGCTCTCACAGTCACGGCCATCATCGGCGTATCGGCCGTGCTCAGCAAGAGCCGCATGATGGAGGACCGCGTCCAGCAGATGCGGACCGCCGTCGAGCTCCTCTACAACTACGCCCAAGCGCTCCAGGACGAAGTGACCGCCGGCAAGCTGACGCCGGCCGAGGCCAAGAGCCTGTTCCACCAGCGCGGCCGCCGCATGAACTTCAACGGCAACCAGGGCTATCCGGTGGTTTACAATCAGGATGGCTCCCTGGTCGTGAACGGCGCCAATCAGCAGCTCGAAGGCAAGATCACCGGCGCCAAGGATTCCAACGGCGTGCTGATCGCCGAGGCCATCATCAAGGCCGGCAGCGAGACCGCGCAGGGCGGCGTCACCTCCTATCTCTATCCCCGTCCCGGCCAGACCGAGCCGCTCCGCAAGACCGTGTTCGCGCGTAAATTCGCGCCCTGGAACGTGACGATCAGCTACGGCCTCTATGTCGACGACATCGATGCCGATGTGCGCGCCTTGACACTCGAGCTCGCCGCGATCGGCGTCGGCCTGATGCTGCTGATGGCGGCGCTGTCCTGGCTGATCGCCCGCGACGTGCTCGGCGCGCTCGACCGTCAGAAGACCCGCATGCAGGCGATCTCCGAAGGCGCCATCGACAAGCCGGTCGAGGAGACCGACCGCGGCGACGAGCTCGGCCGCATGGCCGAGACCCTCGAAGTCCTGCGCCAGACGGCGCTGACGGCCCGCACGCTCGAGGCCGAGCAGGCCGCCACAAAGACGCGCACCGAACAGGAGAAGCGCGAGGCCCTGATCGCCCTCGCCGACCGCTTCGATGCCTCCGTCGGCCAGCTCGTCGGCCTGATGGCCTCCGGCTCCGGTGAACTCGAGAATACCGCCAAGTCGATGTCCTCCACCGCCGAAGGCACCAACCGCCGTGCCGCCGTGGTCGGCTCCGCCGCCACCGAGGCCAGCCAGCGCGTCCAGACCGTCGCGGCCGCCGCCGAAGAGCTCTCCTCCTCCATCACCGAGATCAGCCGTCAGGTCGCGCAATCCGCCGAGGTCACCGGCCGTGCCGTAGACAGCGCCCGCCGCACCGACACCATCGTGCGTGCATTGTCCGACGGCGCGCAGCAGATCGAGCACGTCGCCGAGCTGATCTCCAGCATCGCGGCACAGACCAACCTGCTTGCGCTCAACGCCACCATCGAGGCCGCCCGCGCCGGCGAAGCCGGCCGCGGCTTTGCGGTCGTCGCCTCCGAGGTGAAGTCGCTGGCGAGCCAGACTGCGGAAGCCACCCGCGAGATCGGCGACAAGATCGCCCAGATCCAGGGCGCGACCAAGGAAGCGGTGGACGCCATCGGCGGCATCACCGCCACCATCGAGGAGGTCAGCCGCATCGCGACCTCGATCGGCGCCGCCATCGAGGAGCAAGGCGCCGCCACCGCCGAGATCGCCCGCAGCGTCTCGCAGACGGCGGAGGCGACCAAGGAGGTCACCACCAATATCGGCGTCGTCTCCACCGCCGCCAACGAGACCGGCAACGCCGCCGGCATGGTGCTCGCCGCAGCCTCGAACCTCTCCAAGCAGGCCGAGCAGCTCTCCGGCGAAGTCGGAACGTTCCTGGCAGGTGTGCGCGCGGCGTAAGCTGCGCAGCATCTGGGGCGGTTCACCGCGACGCCGTGCATCGGCGAATCGATACTCGATCGAACCCGCCTGATCGCGCGAACGCAGGCACGATCCATTTTTTCTTGACTACGTCGTCGCAAGCGCCGGCTTTTCGCCTGCGTATGCCTGTCCACGACTGCGCAGATTGCGCTGCGCCTGAACACGCCATCCTCTACGTTCAGGAATGGTAAGAATTTCCTGATACGGCTGCGCGAGAACAAGCATTCTACAACCGTTCCCGAGGCCGTCATGTCGCTGCTCAGTCACCTGAAGATCCGCACCAAGCTCGCCAGCATGGTCTGTCTCGCGGCGCTCACCGTCACCGCTCTCATCGTCGGGTCGAGCTATCTCAGCAAGACCCGCATGCTCGAAGATCGCGCACGCCAGATGCAGACGGCGGTCGATCTGCTGCACGGCTTCGCGCAATCGCTTCAGGACGATGTGACCGCCGGCAAGATGACGCTCGCCGATGCGCAAGCCCAGTTCAAGCTGCGCGGCCGGCAGATGAAGTTCAACGGTGGCCAGGGCTATCCCGTCGTCTACACCGCCGATTCAACCGTTATGATGAACGGCGGCGCGCCTCAGCTCGAGGGCAAGAACAACGGGATCAAGGATGCCAATGGCATCGTGATCGGCGATGCCACGGTCAGCACGGCCAAGCAGGCGGCTGAAGGCGCGATCCTGTCCTATCTCTTCCCGCGTCCGGGCGAGACCGTTCCGGTTCGCAAACTGGTGTTCGCGCGCCACTTTGCGCCCTGGAACGTCGCGATCGCCTACGGCCTCTATGTCGACGACATCGACGCCGATGTGCGCGCCTTGACACTCGAGCTCGGCGCAATCGGCCTCGGCCTGATGCTGCTGATGGCGACGCTGTCCTGGCTGATCGCCCGCGACGTGCTCGGCGCGCTCGAGCGCCAGAAGACCCGCATGCAGGCGATCTCCGAAGGCGCCATCGACAAGCCGGTCGAGGAGACCGATCGCGGCGACGAGATCGGCCGCATGGCCGAGACCCTCGAAATCCTGCGCCAGACGGCATTGACGGCGCGCGCGCTCGAGGCCGAACAGGCCGCCACCAAGACGCGCACCGAGCAGGAGAAGCGCGAGGCGCTGATCGCACTTGCCGACCGCTTCGATGCCTCCGTCGGCCAGCTCGTGGGCCTGATGGCCTCCGGCTCCGGCGAGCTCGAGAATACCGCCAAGTCGATGTCCTCGACCGCCGAAGGCACCAACCGCCGTGCCGCCGTGGTCGGCTCCGCCGCCACCGAGGCCAGCCAGCGCGTCCAGACCGTCGCGGCCGCCGCCGAAGAGCTCTCCTCCTCCATCACCGAGATCAGCCGTCAGGTCGCGCAATCCGCCGAGGTCACCGGGCGCGCCGTCGACAGCGCCCGCCGCACCGACACCATCGTGCGTGCATTGTCCGACGGCGCGCAGCAGATCGAGCACGTCGCCGAGCTGATCTCCAGCATCGCGGCACAGACCAATCTGCTTGCGCTCAACGCCACCATCGAGGCCGCCCGCGCCGGCGAAGCCGGCCGCGGCTTTGCGGTCGTCGCCTCCGAGGTGAAGTCGCTGGCGAGCCAGACTGCGGAAGCCACCCGCGAGATCGGCGACAAGATCGCCCAGATCCAGGGCGCGACCAAGGAAGCGGTGGACGCCATCGGCGGCATCACCGCCACCATCGAGGAGGTCAGCCGCATCGCGACCTCGATCGGCGCCGCGATCGAGGAGCAAGGCGCCGCCACCGCCGAGATCGCCCGCAGCGTCTCGCAGACCGCCGAGGCGACCAAGGAGGTCACCACCAATATCGGTGTCGTCTCCACCGCCGCCAACGAGACCGGCAATGCCGCCGGCATGGTGCTCGCTGCGGCCTCGAACCTCTCCAAGCAGGCCGAGCAGCTCTCCGGCGAAGTCGGAACGTTCCTGGCAGGCGTGCGCGCCGCCTAACGCGCCACCCCGACTCGAGACGTTTAGCGCGAAAGCGTCGCCACATTCGTCATGGCCGGGCTTGTCCCGGGCATGACGAGCACTTGGGAATGTGGGCGTTTATCGCCGCGCGAGGCTGCAACCGCTCGACAGCTGGCGCGTCGATCCCGTCGAGCCGTCGTTGGACTGCGATGGGAATTCGTCGAACGGCGAGTTCTGCTTGCCGGTGTTGAACTCGAAGATCTTCCGGAACAGGCCGGGGGCCATCGCCGAGATCGGATTGACGCGCATCACCGGGGCCGCCGGGGTGCCGACGACCTCGTAGGTCACGCCGATCAGTCCCTCGTTGTTGCCGCCGCCGAGGAAGATGCCGAACAACGGGATCTGGCCGAAGATGTTGTTGACGCCGTACATCGGCACGAAGGTGCCGCTCATGCACACCTGGTTGCCGGGATAGTCGATCGAGCCCTCGATGGTGGCACCGATCATCGGCCCCTTGACCACGCCGTCGCGGACCGTGAGCGCACCGTTCTGCCGCGTGAACTCGGCGCGAAGCGCGCTGAAGGAGACGCCATTCCCGGTGCCGTTGGGCGCGCCGGCGGCAACGCGTTCGAGCTGCGCCTCGCCCTTCACCATGAAGTCGCGCACATTGATCAGGCCCTCGCGCGAGGCGTTCGACTCGGACGTCGGCGGCTCCATCGCCACCACCATCTGGCCGCCGACCGCCTTGGTGTAGGTGTCGGTGAAGCGCAGCAGCGCGCCGGCATCGTTGGTTTGCAGATAGATCACCTCGCGGCTGCCCTGCGCGCGGCCGCCGCGCAGATCGGCTGCCACCGGTGTGTCGCGGCCGATCTTGCCGCTCAGCGTGAAGGCTTTGACGGCGCCGTTGCGTTTCGACATCTTGGCATCGACGCTGCGCATGGCCTCGCCGTTGAATCCGGCGACGGCACCGAGCTTCACGTCGATGTCGAAATCGACGTTCTTCAGCTTGCTCTTGCCGTCGTCCCTGGAATTGCCTGAGATCGCCGACTTCAGGAAACCGCGGCCGTCGAACACGTCGCCGCGCATGGTGCCGCGCACCACGCCGTCCTGGCTGCGCTCCACTTTGAGCGACGCCTTGTCGCCGTCGGACGGCGCATAGGTCGGGAAGTTGGCGTTCATGAGATCGCCGTTCGCGTCGATCTCGAGCGAGCCCTTGATCGAGGCTCCGCCACCGTCGATGACGATGTCCTCGAATCGCGTCGATTGCGCCGTCGGCACCACCTTGAAGCTCGCCTTGGCGGATTTGCCCGGCAGCTTGACCCAGCCGGGAAGGATGTTGTCGAGCTTGACCGAGGTCAGGTCGGCCTCGACGCCGAGCTTGGTCGTCTGATCCGCGCCACTTGCGATCTTGCCCGAGAGCTTGATCGGCAACGATCCGCTGACGGCGGGGCTCAGATCGAATCCCAGGCGCGCGCGGCTGGCATCGTCCAGCGTCGCCTGCAATCGGACGTCCGCATCGCCCTCGGCCGGCTTGCGATAATCGAGCGAGGCCGCCTGGCCGTTGATCTTGACGTCGCCCTTGACCTGATAGCCCTGGTTATTGGCGACGATCTTGAGGTTGTTGGCCTCCAGCTTCTGGTTCATCACCAGCTTCTCGGCGGCAAAGCCGTTGAGGTCGGCGGTGACGGCATAGGTGGTGTCAGCCTTGGTCAATTCGCCCTTGACCGGCATGCCGAGCTGGATGTTCGCCGAGAACGTCCCCTTGCTGGTGTTGGGATCGACGACTGTCGACGACAGATCGCTCAGCCGATCATTGGCGAGCATTTCGGCGGCCGCAGGCACCGGGCCATCGACCCGGAACCTGCTCCGCGACGGCGACGGCTTGGGCGCCATATCGGGCACCTCGAAGACGAAGTCGGAGATCGTGACCTTGCGCCCCGAAGGCGTATCCGCAACGCCCTGCCCGATGTTCACGGTCGCAGTGCGCCCGGTCACGCGCGCCTTCAAATCGGCATCGCGCACCACCGGCATGCCGTCCACGGGGCGGACCGCGACACCGCTCGCCACGATGTTGACCGACAGGCCGTCGTCCGGAATCGGCGGGCCTCTGCGCGGGAGGTTCTTCGTCGGCGAGTTGATGCCGATCTCGATGCGCTGGAGCGTACCGCGCTCGATCCGTTCGATCACCCATTCGCGCAGTTCGGGAACGATCAGCGTCGGCCACATCCGCTTCAAGGCTGAGGCCGACATCGGCGTTCCCGCAAAGCCCAGCGTCAGCCGCGGCTCGCCGGAATAGTCGATGGCACCGGTGCCGGCGACGCCGATCTCGCCATTGCTGATGTCGGCCTGCGTCAGCAAGAGGCGCTTGTGATCCGTGTCGAAGCGGACTCCGATCGCAATGCGGTTGAAGACGAGCGGCGGCTCGTTGTCGATGCCGCCGAGAAGAATCGAACCGCCGCTGAAGCCGAGCTGCCAGTCGTTGGTGGTGCCGTTGGGCGGCTCGAGATGAGCCAGCAGCGTCAGGCGGTTCGCGCCGGAGAGAATCTTGAACGGAGCGACCAGCACGCGCCGGTTGGCGTCCCACTCGACATTGATCTCGGCCGAGTCGATTGCCATCGGATAGTCGGGCGTGTCGGTGTCGATGATGTTGCCGGCGCCGACCGCGATCTTGCCGCGGAAGAAGGTCGGTACGCCGTCGCGGCCGAGCTCGCCCTTGAGTTCGCCGGTCAGCGGCAGGTCGGCGGTATAGGTGAAGTCCTTCACCCGCAGCGCCAGCAGGATGTTGGAGGTCGAGACCTTGTCGGCCTTGATGTCGACGGAGCGCACGCCATTCTCGGCGGGACCGATCGTGGCGCGCAGCATCCACGGGCGCGCGCCCTCCTCGCCGAGGCTGAGCGCGACGCCGCCGCGGCTCGGCCGGCGCAGGCTGAGCGTGATGTTCTCAAACGACCATTTGCTGCCGCGCTGCTGATCGTCGACGACCAGGTTGCCGTTCTTGAGGCCGATCTCGTTGAGGTTCTGGCCGTCGAGGCCGGTCATGCTCAGGCTGTCGAGCCAGTCGAGGCCCTGGAGAATGACACTCTGTGCTGTCGCCTGCGGGGCGGCTTGCGACACCTCCGGGCTCGCGGGCGCGGTCGCAAATGGCGGCGGCGGGACACCGCCACGCGGGAATGTCGGCGGCAGGCCGGCGTCCTTCTTGGACGCGACGCCGGTCGCGAGCGGCTTCGCGATGTCGCCGGCCGACACGGTGACGGTGCCATCGGGCGCGATGCGGATCGCGAGCTCGGCATCGACGAGATTGAGGCTTTCGGCGCGCAGGTGCCCCATCAGGAGACCCGCACTCGACAGCTTCACCTCGGCCTTCGGCGCGCTGGCGACGATGGCGTGATCGCGGTCGCGAACGATGATGTCTCGGATGCGGACGGCGATGCGGACCCGGCCGGCGCGCTCGATCTGGGTGCCGCCGATCTCAACCGTGTTGCCGTGGCCGATATTGTCCTCGATCGCGGCCGCCAGCCATGGCGTTGCGATGTCCAGATTGATGGGACCGGCGCCGAGCCTCCACCACAGCGCGCCGAAACAGCCGACGAAGATGACGAGCAGGGTGCCGAGAACCACCGCGATGCGCTTCAGCCAGCGACCACCACCCAGCCGGCGGCGCAAGCCGCCGAATCCGCCACCGAAGCGATGGAAGCCCGAACCGGAACGCGCCAGCAGCCGCCGCGCGCGATGACCCGCCGCCGCTTCCTGATCCGGATCCCAGTCGGCGTCGTCCCATTCCTGCGGCTCATGTTGGCCGCCGCGCCGATCGAAATCCCGGTTGTAGTCCTGGGGCGACGTATTCCTTGCCATTGCTTCTCGATACAGGCGCCCGTCGTAGGATTGAGCGCCGCCGGGACCGCAGCCGGCCACGGGAAGTGATGCTCCCTGCGCCGGCACTGCCGCCATACCTCGTATATTCCTGCTGTTCGTCATTTCGCCCCGGGAGCGCGTTCAACGAGCAGTGGGGTGGTCGGTGGAATTCCTTGTAACCATACTCCGGCGTCGTCAGACTTGCCCAGCCGAAGGCGCGATTCCGGCACGCCGGACGAGGGCTGCAATACCGCTTCGATTGACCCGCCGAAAGCGTCGAAAGGAAGGCGTATGTCCCAGAAATCCCGAAAGAAATCGTCCAAAACGTCCTCCGGCAGTTCGACCGCCAAAAAGAAGACCGCGAAAACGCGGGCATCGACTCAAGCAAAGTCCGCGAAAACACAGCGGACACCGGCAGGCAAATCAACCGGGACCATAGCAAAAGCAGGATCACATAAGGCCGCGTCGAAACAGTTAAATTCATCCAAAACGGCGTCTCCGCCCGCGCAGGCGAAGTCCGGCCTGGCTGAGGGCCAGAAGGCCCCCGCCTTCCGCTTGCCCCGCGACGGCGGCGACGTGGTCACGCTGGCGGACTATGCCGGGCGAAAGCTCGTCCTGTTCTTCTATCCCCGGGCCGACACGCCCGGCTGCACGCGGGAGGCGATCGACTTCACCCGCCTGGCCGGCGCCTTCACTGCCGCAGGGACGGCCGTGCTCGGCATCTCCGCCGATCCGTTAAAGGCCCAGGAGAAGTTCCGCGACAAGCACAAGCTCGGCGTACCCCTCATCTCGGATGAGAAACATGAGATGCTGGAGGCCTATGGCGCCTGGGGCCAAAAATCCATGTATGGCAAAAGCTTCCTGGGAATTCTTCGCACCACGATACTGATCGGTCCCGATGGCCGGGTGACCCGGATCTGGCGCAATGTCCGGGTCGACGGCCATGCCGACGAGGTGCTGGAAGCGGCAAGAAGCCTTTAACCAGTCCGTTGAATTCGCTCGTTCCCGTTTCCAGAAAATTAACCATGACCGGCCCAGATTGCTGCGGCAATTGAGCCGCAAGGAGCCCATCCGACCGGCGCGGGAGTGCCGATGTCGAAAAGTTCTGCCCAATACTCGCACTACCCCCAACATCATCCTCATGACCACGGACGCGTCCTCCATCGCCGTCCGGCCGCCCCGGCGGCGGTAACCGCGATTCCCCTGCCCGCCGCCGACGACGCCTACACCATCGTCCATGCCGGCAAGCAGGTCCGCTTTGGCCCTGTGGTATTCTGGATCGTGGTCGGCACCGTGGTGCTGCTCGGGCTGTGGTCGGCCGCGACGGCCACCTATTTTGCGTTCCGTGACGACGTCCTGACCCGGCTGATCGCCCGACAGGCCGAGATGCAATATGCCTATGAGGACCGCATCGCCGAGCTGCGCGCCAAGGTCGACCGCGCCACCAGCCGCCAATTGCTCGACCAGGAACAGTTCGACCAGAAGCTCGACCAGATCATGAAGCGCCAAACGGCGCTGGAGTCCCGGGCCACGGCGCTCGGAGCCATGCCCGACGTGACCGGCTCGATTCCCCGCTCCGCCCCGCAGCGCGGCGATGCTAGCCAGGCCACGCCGAAGCCATCGCCGATCAGCGACACCGTCATTTTCGTGGCGCCGCCGGACCGCGAAGCTCGCCTCGAAACGCGCGCCCCGACCGTCGCGGCGCCGCCGACCAGCCAGTTCGCCAGGAACCACGGTTTCGACAACGTGCTGGCCCGGCTCACCAACTCGCTCGATCAGGTCGAGCGGCGCCAGATGGCGACGCTCAACGCCGTCGAGGAAAGCATGGATTCACGCATGCGCCGGATGCGCGGCGTGGTCAGCGATCTCGGCCTGAACCTCGCCGGTCTCGAAGCCGCCGTGCCGCGCAGCGCGATGGGCGGGCCTTTCGTACCGGTCAAGTTGACGGCCAATGCCGGACCGTTCGAGAAGCAGCTGTATCGCATCAACACCACGCGCGCCGAGATGGACCGTCTCAACCGCACGCTCGCGCTGGTGCCCTACCGCAAGCCCGTCATCGGCGAGGTCGAGTTCACCTCCGGCTTCGGCGTGCGCAGCGATCCTTTCCTGGGTCGGCCCGCGATGCACACCGGGCTCGACTTCCGCGCCGCCTCCGGCGATCCTGTTCGTGTCACAGCCAACGGCAAGGTGGTCTCGGCGGGCTGGTCCGGCGGCTATGGCCGCATGGTCGAGGTCGACCACGGCAACGGGCTGTCGACCCGCTACGGCCATCTCTCCGAGATCAATGTCAGGGTCGGCGAGATCGTGAAGATCGGCCAGGTCGTCGGCCTCGTCGGCTCGACCGGCCGCTCCACCGGTCCGCATCTGCATTATGAGACCCGCATTGAGGGCGAAGCAGTCGACCCGCAGAAATTCCTGCGCGCCGGCGTGCGTCTCAGCGCGGGCTAAAGCGCGATGCGATTGGGATGAATCGTCATCGCGCTTCAGGTTGTTGTTCAAGCATGATCTTTCCGGAAAGCCGCTGCGCACTTTTCCGGATCGTGCCTTAGTCCCGCGCTTCTCCCTGTCCCGTCAGCGGCCCTCAGCGCCGGCCACCCATTCCGCCTCCGGGACCGCCAAAGCCGCCACCACCCATTCCACCACCGGGTCCCATGGGCCCGCCGGGCGCGCCCAGACCGCCGGGACCTGACGGGCCGGTCGGTCCTGTCGGCGCAGAGCCGGATGGCCCGCCAGGCCCCGCGCCTGGCGCAGGCGCACCCGGTGCGCCGGGCTGGCCGCCGCCAGGGGTGGTGCCGCGATCTGGATGCAGGATCGAGCCGCCCGGCGAGCGCCCGGGATGCCCCGCTCCGCCGGGTGGTTGCCCCGGCGACCCCGGGAATTGCCCAACAGCCTGCGCCGAATCGAGCTGAAGCCCGCGCGACCGGTCGAACACGCCATTGACCACCATGCGCGCTTCACCGGCGGCTGGGCCGAAGCGCGAGCCGTCACGGGCAATGAGCCCGGAGCCGAGCTGGAGGTTCGAACCCGCCCGCTGCACATAGGCCTCGATCGACAGGCGGCTGGCGCCGACGAGATCCGAAAAATCGTCGATCCGCGTGCGCGCCGCCTGCATCGCCCCCTGGCTCGCGCTGCCCTCGATCTGGACGCGCTGGCCGACCAGCAGGGGATCGACGCCGCGCAGCTTCAATCCGCCGATTCGCAAGCCGTCCGGCCCGCGCTCGACCAAGCCCGTCACGCGCGCGGCCGCGTTGCGCCTCGGCTCCACCAGGCTTGCGACGATGACACCGTCAGTCCGGCGCAAGCCGTAGACGGCGACTTGCGTACCCGTCCGCAGCTTGCTCGCCTTGTCACCGGCGAAGATCTTCTGGCCGAGCACGGTCAGCTCGTTGCCCTTCACCTGCTCAATCGGACCAGAGACCTCGCTCGCGACCGTGATGTTGCGCGTGACGAGCGTGCCGTCGGCCTGACGGATCGCAACCACACGCACGAGCTGGCCGATGCGCAGCGCCCTGGGGCTGGCCGCCTCCCCGTCGATCCGGACCGGCACGTCGCTCGCGTAAGTGATGCGCTCGCCATTGACGTAGATGCTGCCGAAACGCTGGATCACGCCGACGATGCCGGTGCCGCCGATGCCGTGATCATCACCGCGCGTGATCCCGGTGCCACCGATGCCCTGATCGGTGCCACGCTTGACCTGTGCACGGGCGATGGCCGTGCCGGCGAGCCAGAATCCAGCCAGCAGCAGGCGACGGGAGATGACCGGCGGCCGGCTCATGAAGGATCACCTTCCTTGCCACGCACCTTCCCTTCACCCTCCTCGTCGGCACCCTCGCTGTAGATGTAGATGCCGAAATTCCAGCGGGCATTGCCGCCCTTGTCCTTGGCCAGCGCGCGGTTGGCCTCGCGGTTGGCGGTCTTCAGCGCGTCCATGGCGAGCTCTCGCGAGCGCGCTTCGAGCCGCCGCGCCAGCTTCGGCGAGATGTTGTTGTAGTGTACCGCGCGCTCGAGAAAGCGTGGCGCGGGCCCGGAGACGTTCTCCGCGGCGGCCGCGATGTGGTCGTGCAGATTGCGGCCGAGATAGTGCCATTTGCCGTCGTCCTCGCCGCTCGGCACGAACGCGGCCTCGACCAGCTCGATCTCGTCGGCCTCGTTGATGGTAACGAGCTTGCGGTCGACCCACTCGTCGAGCACCGCGCGTGGGCGCACGTCCTTGGTCACCGAGGCGACCAGCTGTTCGAACGAGGGCGCATCACCCTCGGCCGTGCGCGGCAAAGCGAGCGGCTCACCCCTGGCATCGGTGAACTCGGGCGCGGCGAGCCAGCGCGCGATCACCGCGCTGGTCAGCGATACCGCCGCCGGCGCCTCGTGCACAGGCGCGCCGGCGCCGCGCAGCCGCGCCACTTCCTTGCGATGTATGCCGGTGAGCAGGCTGACCCGGCTGTCGGTCTGCTCCTTTCCTTCCAGCGCGAAATCGTGCTCGGCGACGTTGACGAACAGCTCGCGAAGCAGCTGCGCCAACGCCGGAAAGGTCATGCCGCTTCGGATGCAGAGCCGCACGAGCGGGCGCAGCAGCCGCGCCAGCGGCGCGTGCAGCTTCGCGGCGGCATTCGGCTGCGGTGCCGCTGCTTTGGACCCGGACTTGGCATTCATGTCTGAATTGTACCAATGCAACACGTGGGACACAATCCCACATTTTCCTGCGCTGCGATTGACGTGGTAAATTTTCCCACATATACGAGACGCACTGAGGGCGCGACATAGAAGGACTTCACCATGGCTGACCGCTTGGTCCGCATTTCCAGTTCACCGCGTGCTGTGCCGGCTCCCGACTGGGGACATGGCGCGATCGAGCCGATGCTGCCGGCGCTGCTGCGCGGCGTCATCTTCATCTCGGTGCTGGCCGCACCGTTCCTCGCAGCGCTTCTCGCAGGCTGACCGCCATCATGCATCACACCAGCGACGCCCCGCCCCGCCCGTCGGTGCTGCACATCTTCAAGGTCTACTATCCCGACCTGTTCGGCGGGACGCTCACGGTGATCCGCGACATCTGCGCGAGCCTAAAGGATGCCTTCGCCTCCGCCGTGCTGGTCTGCTCGCAATCGGCCGAACGGCGCGAGATCGTCGTCAACGACGTCCGCGTAGACCGGCGCGATCGAGGGCGCCACCCGAATTCCGATGAAACAGAGGTTTGCAAAACCGATGCGCGAAAATGAACGCGACGATCCAAATGCCCGGGTCGAGCAGCTACGGCGTCTTCGGCCGTGACACCAGCTCGATCATCCTGCCTTCGTCATCATCCGGCATCTCCGCCTTCGCCTGCGCATAGGCTTCGACCGCGGCGCGCGCGACCAGCGGCTTGTCGGCCAGCAGGCTCTCGGCGAGCTTCACGGCATAGGCGGCATCCTTGTGCCGCAGCGCCGTCGTGAACGTCGCGCCGGAAAAATCGCGGGCGACCATGCGCTTGGAGTGACGCTGCACCTGCGGGCTTGCGGCCACGCCCGCCTGGATCGATTCCAGCACGAGGTTCATGTCGAGCCCGGCCTGTTCGGCGATCGCAAGCCCCTCGGCCAGGCCGGCGATCTGGATCGCGCCCATGAGATTGTTGATGAGCTTGTAGACCGTGCCGGAACCGACCGGCCCGAAATGGCGGATGGTCGAGCCGATCGGTTCGAGATAAGGCCGCGCACGCTCGAGATCGGCCGCATCGGCGCCGGCAAGCAGCGTCAACTTCCCGGCGGCCGCCGCGTCCGGCAATCCCGTCACCGGGCAGTCGATATAGATCAGCCCGCGCGCGTTGAGCTCGCGGCCCATCTCGCGCGCGTGGTCATAGGAGACGGTGGAGCATTCGATCGCGATGGTGCCGGCTTTCGCCGTCTTGGCCGCACCCTTGGGTCCGAGCCAGACTGCGCGCGAGGCCTCGTCGTCGGCGACCATGGTCACGACCGCGTCGGCATCGATCGCCGCGTCCTCCGGCGAGGTCGCCCAATGCGCGCCGCGCGCGATCAGGTCTTCCGCCTTGGCCTTGCTGCGATTCCACAAGCTGACCGTGAAGCCGGCATCGAGATAGCGGCCGGCCATGCCATGACCCATCCGCCCCAATCCGATGAAGGCGACACGGGGCATGGCTAGTCCACGTCCTCGATCTCGCCGGTCGCGGTGCCGAATGCGCGCTGCGCCAGCGTCGCGGCCATGAACTCGTCGAGCTCGCCATCGAGCACGCCCGCGGTGTCGGAGGTCTGCACGCCCGTGCGCAGATCCTTCACCATCTGGTAGGGCTGCAGCACGTAGGAGCGGATCTGGTGGCCCCAGCCGATGTCGGTCTTGGCCGCCTGATCGGCGGCAGCCTTCTCCTCGCGCTTCTTCAGCTCCATCTCGTAGAGCCGCGCGCGCAGCATGTCCCAGGCCTGCGCCCGGTTCTTGTGCTGGGAGCGTCCGGCCTGGCAGACCACGGCAACACCGGTCGGAATGTGCGTCAGGCGCACTGCGGATTCGGTCTTGTTGACGTGCTGGCCACCGGCGCCGCCTGAACGCATGGTGTCCACGCGGACATCGGATTCCTTGATGTCGATCTTGATGCTGTCGTCGATGACGGGGAAGACCTGCACGCTCGAGAACGAGGTGTGCCGCCGCGCGTTGGAATCGAACGGCGAGATACGCACCAGGCGATGCACGCCCGCCTCGGTCTTCAGCCAGCCATAGGCGTTGTGCCCGGAGACCTGGATGGTCGCCGACTTGATGCCGGCCTCTTCGCCCTCGGACTCCTCGAGGTACTCGACCTTGAAGCCGTGCGTTTCGGCCCAGCGCGTGTACATGCGCAGCAGCATCTGCGCCCAGTCCTGGCTCTCGGTGCCGCCGGCGCCGGCATGGACTTCGAGATAGGAGTCGAAGCGGTCGGCCTCGCCCGACAGCAGCGCCTCGAGCTCGCGCCGCGCGACTTCCTTCTTGAGGTTCTTCAGCGCAGCTTCGGCTTCCGCGACGACGCCGTCATCGCCCTCGGCCTCGCCGAGCTCGATCATGCCGATGTCGTCTTCGAGCTCCTGCTCGACCTTGCCGATACCTGAGAGCGCATCCTCGAGCGAGGTGCGCTCCTGCATCAGCTTCTGGGCTTTCTGGGGATCGTTCCAGAGGTTGGGATCTTCTGCGAGCTTGTTCAGCTCAGCGAGGCGCGCCGTCGATTTCTCGACGTCAAAGATGCCTCCTCAGCAGCCCGACTGACTGCTTGATCTCTTCTACCAACCGTTCGATTTCGGCGCGCATGTCGTTCTCTGGTTTCGCGGAACTGGTTCCGCAAGCAATTGAGGTTGGGATGTAGCGGCGGCGGCTGCAAAGCGCAACCGCCGGAACCGCGATCGTCTGTCTTGTCCTGAGCCTTAAAGCGCGAAGCGATCAGGATCAATCGTCATCGCGCTTTAGGTTGTTGTCTAAGCATGATCTTTTCGGAAAACCGCTGCGCACTTTTCCGGATCATGCTTAGTACAGCCCGCCGGTGCCCGGCCGCATGAAGAAGCCGGAATCCGGCTGCTGCTGCTGCGACGCCGGCATGCGTCCGTCGGCGTCGGCAACGCCGATAACCGAATAATTGTCCGGCGGGGCCGTGCCCGGCTTGAAGGCTTCGAGGATGGTCCCGCCGGTTTCTCCCGGGCCGGCGCGCATGCCGGTCTTGGCGACGACGCGGACCAGCTTAATGCCGGCCGGCACCTTGAACGGAACGGCCGGCTTGTCGGCGAGCGCGAGCTTGAGGAAATCGCGCGCGATCGGAGCTGCCAGATGACCGCCGGTCGCGGCATTGCCCCGACCCAGCGGACGCGGCTTGTCGTAGCCCATGTAGATGGCGACGGCGATATCGGGCGAGAAGCCGACGAACCAGGCGTCCTTGGCCTCGTTGGTGGTGCCGGTCTTGCCGGCGACGGGTTTGCCGACGTCCTTGATGACCGTGGCCGTACCGGCCTGCACAACGCCTTCCATCAGCTCGGTGATCTGATAGGCGGTCATGGAATCCAGCACCTGCTCGCGACGGTCGATCAGCTGCGGCTCGGGCTGGTTCTTCCAGCCGCCCGGCGCGTCGCAGCCGCGGCATTCGCGCTGGTCGTGCTTGAAGATGGTGTGGCCGTAGCGGTCCTGGATGCGGTCGATCAGCGTCGGCTTCACGCGGCGGCCGCCATTGGCGAGCATCGAGTAAGCCGTGACCATGCGCATCGCCGTGGTCTCGCCGGCGCCCAGCGCATAGGAGAGATAGTTCGGCAGCTCGTCATAGACGCCGAAACGGCGGGCGTATTCGCCGATCAGGGGCATGCCGATGTCCTGCGCGAGGCGCACCGTCACGGTGTTGAGCGACTGTCGCAGCGCGTTGCGCAGCGTTACCGGTCCCTGGAACTTGCCCGAGGAGAAGTTTTCAGGCCGCCACACGCCGGCGCCCTGGCCCTGATCGATTTCGATCGGCGCATCGAGCACGACGGTCGAGGGCGTATAGCCGTTGTCGAGCGCGGCCGAATAGACGATCGGCTTGAACGACGAACCCGGCTGCCGATAGGCCTGCGTGGCGCGATTGAACTGGCTCTGGTCGAACGAGAAGCCGCCGACCATGGCGAGCACGCGGCCCGTCCAGGGATCCATCACCACCATGGCGCCGGAGACCTCCGGGATCTGGCGGAGCCGGTACTGGCCCTCGACGGGCTGGCCGTCCTTGTAGAGCGGGTCGGCATAGATCACGTCGCCGGGCTGAAGCACCTGCGAGACCGCCGTCGGCGTCTTGCCCTTTGTGCCGCCTTGCAAGGCCCGCGCCCAGCGCACGCCGTCGACAGTGACGATGCCGGTCTCGCGCTGCTTGCTGATGGCGCCGCCGAGCTCGCGGCTCGGCTGGAAGCCGATGCGCGCCGACTGGTCGCTGGTCTCCAGCACCACCGCCATGCGCCATGGCGAGATGTCGGAGAGCGATTTGATCTCGGCGAGCTTCACGCCCCAGTCGCCCGAAACATCGAGCTTGCTCATGGCGCCGCGATAGCCCTGCTGCTCGTCATAATTCACGAGGCCGGCGACCATGGCCTTGCGCGCCATGACCTGGATCTTCGGATCGAGCGTGGTGCGAACCGACAGGCCGCCTTCATACAGCTTCTTCTCGCCGTAGCGTTCGAAGATGTCGCGGCGGACTTCCTCGGCGAAATATTCGCCGGCGAAGGTGTGGGCGCCGTTGGACCGGCTGGTGACGGCCAGCGGCTCCTTGCGCGCCTTGTCGGCGTCGGCCTGCTTGATCCAGCCGTTCTCCAGCAGACGGTCGATCACGTAGTTGCGGCGCTCGATGGCGCGGTCGCGGTTGCGGACCGGATGCAGCGTCGCCGGCATCTTCGGCAGTGCCGCCAGATAGGACGCCTCGGCCACCGTCAGCTCGTTCACCGACTTGTCGAAATAGACCAGCGAGGCGGCCGCGATGCCATAGGCGCCGAGGCCCAAATAGATTTCGTTCAGGTACAGCTCGAGGATCTTGTCCTTCGAGTAGGTTTTCTCGATGCGCATCGCCAGCAAGGCTTCCTTGATCTTGCGGGCGAAGGAGACCTCGTTGGTCAGCAGGAAGTTCTTGGCGACCTGCTGGGTGATGGTGGACGCACCCTGCGGGCGGCGGTTGGAGCCGTAGTTCTGGAGATAAAGCAATCCGGCACGCGCCATGCCGGTGTAGTCGATGCCGCCGTGCTCGTAGAAATTCTTGTCCTCGGCGGCCAGGAACGCGTTGATCACGAGCTTGGGCACGGCCTGGATCGGCAGATACAGCCGCCGCTCCTTGGCGTATTCGCCAAGCAGCGAACCGTCGACCGCGTGCACGCGGGTCATCACCGGCGGCTCGTAATCCTGAAGCTGAGAGTAGTCCGGCAAGTCCTTGGAGAAATGCCAGATCAGGCCTGCCACGGCCCCGACACCGACAAGGAACACCACCGTTCCCGCGGCGAACAGGAAGCCCATGAACCGCACCAGCAAGCGCATTATCTGTTTATCCGTTCAAACTCTGGATCAGTCCAGTATCAGCCCCATGGCGCCCCAAATGGCCGCCAACCTCACGTCGCGAATTCGCCGGCCTACGCAATCACATCAGTGCCGGACTTCCGACGCTTGCCGAGCAGGATTCTCGCCGATTCCGACCCCCTGCGGGGTTTTTATAGAGCGTCCGCTGTGGCCAAACTAGGGCCTTTGGATCGGGCGGGATCAACCCATTCAGTTCGGAGTTCCGGCCGTGGCCATCCGCTTGGTCAGAAATCCGTCGATCGCCTGTGCCATCGAGCCCACGGCACGCGACCGCCACCCCTCGGAGACCAGGTGCTCGAGATCCCCCTTGTTGGAGACATAACCGATCTCGACCAGCACCGAGGGCACGTCGGGCGCCTTCAGCACCCGGAAGCCTGCGGACTTCAGGGGATGCTTGTGCATCCGCACCGTCGCCTTCATTTCACCCATCAAGAGGCGGGCGAAACGGCTTGAAAATGTGCGGGTTTCCCTCTGCGTGAGGTCGATCAGGATATCGGCGACGTCGTTGGGCTCCTCGGCGAGGTTGAAGCCGGCGATCGCATCGGCCCGGTTCTCGGCATCCGCCAGCCGCTGGGCCTCGGCGTCGGACGCCTTATCTGAGAGCGTATAGATGGTCGCGCCCTGCGCATCGCCCTCGGCACGAGGCAGCGCATCGGCATGAATCGAGACGAACAAAGCCGCCTTGTGGTTGCGGGCGATCTTGGTCCGGTCATTGAGGGGGATAAAGGTGTCGTCGTCCCGCGTCATCACCACGCGGTATTTGCCGGCCTTTTCCAGCTTGTCGCGGAGCGCCAGACCAAAAGCGAGCACCAGATTCTTCTCGCTCTCGCCCCCCGACTGCGTGCCGTTGTCGATGCCGCCATGGCCGGGATCAATCACGACCACCGGACGGCCGTCGGCCTTCTGCTGCGCGGCGTCCGCGGTTGCCTTGGCGGGAACCGTGGCCGGCGGCGCCTCGGCGATCGCGGGCCGCAACTCGGGACGGTTTTCAGGGGGAAGCGATGCCACGAAGGCGGCGCGCTCGATCTCCTCCAGTTCGAGCACGAGCCGGGCCGGCTGGCCGTTGGCGGCTTCGACCACGTAGGAATTGGCGATCTTTGCCGGCCCCGTCAGGTCGAGCACGATTCGCGAGCCGCCGGGCATGACCAGCCCATAGCGGAAAGCCTTGATCAGCCCCCGCCCCCCGCTTCCGGTGCCGGCGGGCAGCTGGAAATTGACTTGCGGCACGTCCACCACCACGCGGAACGGGTCGGCCAGCGTGGCGGTGCGGGGGGTAACGGTCCGGTCGAGGTCGAGGATGAAGCGGGTCTGCTTGCCATCGCCGGCCAGCCGGGCGGCCGAGGCTACCGGAAAATTCGCTGCGGCAACAACGGGCTGCGGCTGACTTTCCGCAGCAATGAGGCGCGAGGAATCAGCACACGGCAATGCCGCGGTGCACAGCAACACGCCTCCCAGCAAAACCCGTCGATTTGTGCGACTCGCCACCGATTCCGTGCCTCCGAGCAGCTCTCTTAACGCAATAGAACCGCAGGGTTAATCGCTCCTTAATGACAGAAGCGCGAAACTCGGCGACTGTGACCGCCGTGCGACGCTTCCCTTGCACGGATGGCTCATTCCTCGTATGTACGGAATGCTGACGGCCGATATTTCAGGTTGTGTCGCATTCAGCCTCCCGGCGCTGCGCCGGAACTCCCAAGATTTGGGGATTCCAGCGTTTTCCGTTTCCCTCTAAGACCAGCGCGGTGCGCGGCAGCGAGGTGGAGCGGGTCAGGCACCGGCGGTGGACGGTCTCGGGTTACCACTCATGTTACCGGGACGGTTCTGACGGCGGCGTAACCCATTACCCGGTCCCTTGATCCCAAGGGAGCGGTTCGTGATCCCCAAGGCGAGCGCGCTCGCGCCGTGCCTGGCCAGCAGCAACTGATTGAAGGGCGGCCTCGCCGCCCAATGTTTCATACGGGCCGACGCTTGATGCGCCAGACTGTGCCGACGAAATCTGAAGGACCATTCGCGACGCTGCGGAGTGACAATCCCGCGCGTCGCAACGGTCCAGAAGCTTCCGGTTCGGCAAGGCGCGAGAGACGGCGTTTCGGCCTTCCCCTCACCCCCGAATCAGGTGGACCGTCGCGTCACCCGGCGGCGCCATACGCGCCCACGGTTTATCGCGTCCGCCGCCGCCAAGAGCTAAGACATGCCCAACAAGATGTTGATCGATGCCACCCACCCGGAAGAGACCCGGGTCGTCGTGGTCCGCGGCAATCGCGTCGAAGAGTTTGATTTCGAGACCGCGCAACGCAAGCAACTGCGCGGGAACATCTACCTCGCCAAGGTCACAAGGGTCGAACCCTCGCTCCAGGCCGCCTTCGTCGAATATGGCGGCAATCGCCACGGCTTCCTCGCCTTCAGCGAAATCCATCCCGACTATTATCAGATTCCGGTCGCCGACCGGCAGGCGCTGATCGAGGCCGAGGAACAGGCCCATCGCGAGGCCGAGGAAGAGAGCGAGAACCGCTCGCACGGCCGCCGCCGTTCGCGCCACCGCAACGCCCGCCGCCGCGGTCATGGCGAGCGCGTGCGCAGCGACATCGTCGAAGGACTCGAGGTCGGCGCCGATCCCGCAGCCCAGCCCTCGGAGGGCGAGGCCCCGCACACCGAAGGCGCGCCGTACGAGGGCGAGCATCTGCACGCCGATGCGGAGCACCGCGGCGAGCACGAGGGCCACGATCACGACCACGATCAGGGCGAACATGCTCATGGCGAGCATGATCACGACGATCATCATGCCCATGATGACGTGCACGCCCGTGATCACGATCATCAGCGCGATCATCACGACCACGATCACCACCACCATGATCATCACGACCATGATCATGCCGACGAGACGCCCGCGCCTGTCGCGGCCGTCGGCGCCGAGCCCATGGTCGCGACCGAGGCCGTTGCCGAGCCGCAGGATGCCCCAACCTTCGAAGCTCACGTTCCCCAAGCGCATGCGGAAGCTCTGGCGGAGGCCGTGACATCGGCGGCCGAGCCGGCCGATGCGATGTACGCCGACGGCGAGAATGCCGAGACGTCCGCCGAGGCTGCGGAAGCAACCAACGAAGACGACGAAGACGAGGACGAGGAAGGCGAGGAAGCCGAAGAGGAAGTCGTCGAATCCGTCGGCGGCGACGATGTGCTGGAGGAAGTGCCGGAGCGCACCTTCCGTCCGCGCCGTCAGTACAAGATCCAGGAAGTCATCAAGCGGCGCCAGGTGATGCTGGTGCAGGTGGTCAAGGAAGAGCGCGGCAACAAGGGCGCCGCGCTGACGACCTACCTCTCGCTCGCCGGCCGCTATGCCGTGCTGATGCCCAACACCGCGCGCGGCGGCGGCATCAGCCGCAAGATCACCAGCGCGCAGGATCGTTCGCGCCTGAAGGAAGTGGTGCAGGATCTCGACGTGCCCGAGGGCATGGGCATCATCCTGCGCACGGCAGGCGCTTCCCGCACCAAGCCCGAGATCAAGCGCGACTTCGAATATCTGATCCGGATGTGGGAAACGGTACGCGACCTCACGCTGAAGTCGCAGGCCCCGACCCTCGTCTACGAGGAAGGCTCGCTGATCAAGCGCTCGCTGCGCGACCTCTACAACAAGGAGATCGACGAGATTCAGGTCGCCGGCGAATCCGGCTACCGCGAAGCCCGCGATTTCATGAAGATGCTGATGCCCGCCAATGTCGGCGCGGTGAAGCAGTATCGCGACGGCCAGCCGCTGTTCTCGCGCATGGGCGTCGAGAGCCAGCTGGACGCGATGTTCTCGCCGACCGTGCAACTGCGCTCCGGCGGCTACATCGTGATCAACCAGACCGAAGCGCTGGTCTCGATCGACGTCAACTCCGGACGATCGACGCGGGAGCACCATATCGAGGACACCGCGCTCAAGACCAATCTGGAGGCGGCTGAAGAGGTCGCCCGCCAGCTCCGGCTGCGCGACCTCGCGGGCCTGATCGTCATCGACTTCATCGACATGGACGAGAAGCGCAACAACCGCGCGGTCGAGCGCAAGCTGTCCGATTGCCTCCGGCAGGATCGCGCGCGCATCCAGGTCGGCCGCATCTCGCATTTCGGCCTGCTCGAGATGTCGCGCCAGCGCATCCGCGCCAGCGTGCTGGAGAGCTCGACCGATCCGTGCCCGCATTGCGGCGGCACCGGCCACGTCCGCTCGGTGTCTTCGGTGGCGCTGCAGCTGCTGCGCGGCCTCGAAGAGATCCTGATGAAGGGCGCGACCCACAATCTCGTGGTCCGCACCCGCACCGACGTCGCGCTCTACGTGCTGAACCACAAGCGTGGCCATCTGCGCGACCTCGAGAACAGCTTCAAGGTCACGCTGTCGGTCATCGCCGATCCCACCGTCAGCGGACCGCAGGCATATGTGATCGACCGCGGCGAGCAGGTGCATACGCTCGAAGCCGCCAAGGCGCTGCTCGCTGCGCAAGTTGCTGCGAGCCCGCCGCCACAGGCCGAAGAAGCCTATGACGACGAGGATGGCTTCGACCTGGAGACCGAATCCGAGGTTGAGACCGACGAGACCGAAGGTCTTGCTGACGAGCAGGCTGCCGGCGAGGCAGCCTCCGAGCAGGACGGCCAGCGCCGCAAGCGCCGTCGCCGCCGGCGCGGCCGCGGTGGCCCGCGCGAGGGTGAGCTGCGCGAGGATACCGCCCCCACGCTTCCCGAAGCGGCCGTGATGGCCGGTGAAGGTGAAGACGATACCGAGTCCGAGCAGGACGGCGAAGACGGCGAGGAACAGGCAGCCCGTGGCGAGCAGCAGGGCAGCGGCGAGCGCCGGCGTCGGCGTGGTCGCCGCGGCGGACGCCGCCGTCGCGGTGGCGGCGAGGAAGGTCTCGCCGGCTCCATCGGCGACGAGCTCGGCGCCAGTCAGCCGTCGGAGGCGACCGATGCGGTTGCCGATTTCGACGGCTTCGGCAGCGAGCCTGCGCCCTCCATCGCACAGGCCGAGCACATCGAGGCCGAGCACATCGCCGAGCCGCAAATCGTGCAGTCCGAACCGCGCGCCGAGGTGCGGACCGAGGCGCCGGCCCAGCCGGAGCCGGCTTCCGCCACGACGACGGCAACGTCAGAAGAGGAGTCCGCCGGCGACAAGGCCGCGCGGCGCCGCTCCACCGTCCGGGAAAAGGTGAGCTTCCTGCTGAACAGCCAGCCCGAGCCGGTGGCGCAGGTGACCGAAGAACCGGTCGCTGCGCCCGCGCCGGCACCCGAGCCTGCGCCGGAGTCCGCAAGCGAAACCCCGGCGGCCCCGCGCCGCGCCGGCTGGTGGTCGCGCCGCTTCGGCGGCGGCGAATAACAGGGACATCCATGAAACCGCCCGGCCAAACCGGGCGGTTTTTGGTTGGCGAGGTCAGTTTCGATGCGACGTGCAATAGTTCTCGGCGGCGGCATGGTCGGTGTGAGCGCGGCGCTGCACCTGCAGCAGCGCGGTTGGTCCGTCACGCTCGTCGACCGCAGGGAGCCGGGCCGCGAGACCAGCTACGGCAATGCCGGGATGATCCAGGCGGAAGCGGTGCGCCCCTATCCCATGCCGCGCGACCTCGCCTCGCTCTTGAAGATCGCGACCGGCCGCACCAACGACGTGCGCTACAGCCTCTCCTCCCTCCATCTCCACATCGAGCCCCTGCTCCGCTACTGGTGGCATTCCGCGCCGAAGCGGCATCGCGAGGCGATCGAGGCGTGGGCACGGCTGATCGCCTACGCGACGGCCGAGCACGACATCCTGATCCGCGAGGCGCATGCCGATAATCTCATCCGCCGTGCCGGCTACCGAGCGTTGTTTCGCGACCCCGCTTCACTGGATCTCTCGATCAAGGCCGCGGAAGAGGATCAGCGCGAATTCGGCGTGAACTTTCGCGTGCTGTCCGGAAGCGAGCTTGCCAAGGCCGAGCCGATCCTGCGCGACGATCTCCCCGGCGCGATCCATTGGCTCGATACCTGGACCGTGTCGGATCCCGGCGCACTGGTCACCGCCTATGCCGAGTTGTTCGAGCGCCTCGGCGGCACGATCGTGCTCGGTGATGCGCAGTCGCTGCAGCAGACCGCGACCGGCTGGTCGGTCGATACCGACCGCGGACGCCTCGATGCTCCCGACGCCGTCGTGACGCTCGGGCCGTGGTCGCCCGACCTCCTCCACAAATTCGGCTATCGCATCCCGCTGGTGCGCAAGCGCGGCTACCACATGCATTACAGCGGCGGCGCGTCGCTCGACCTGCCGCTGATCGACAAGACCGGCGGCTATGCCATGGGTCCGATGGCCAAGGGCATTCGCATCACGACGGGAGCGGAGCTGACGGGACCGGATGTGCTGGCAACACCGGTGCAGCTCGCCAGCGCCGAAGCCTCGGCACGCGAGCTGATCGACCTCGGCAAGCGGGTCGAGCCGGACCCGTGGTTCGGCACTCGGCCTTGCACGCCCGACATGCTCCCGGTGCTCGGCCGCGCCCTGCGCCACCCGGGCCTCTGGATGAACTTCGGCCATGGTCATCAGGGCTTTACGCTGGGACCCGCGACCGGACGCCTGCTCGCCGAGATCATGAGCGGCGAGACGCCGGCGGTCGATCCCACGCCATACCGGCCCGAGCGGTTCTAACTCCCTGCTTTCGCGGCGACGACTGCGAGCGCGGCCGACAGGCGCATCAGCGGGTCGTCCCATTCGCGCGGCCTGCGCTGGCGGAACAGCCGCATGGTCGGATACCAGGGAGTGTCCTCGCGATCGCGCAGCCAGCGCCAGTCGAGCGCGTAAGGCGTGAGCATCCACACCGGACGGCCGAGCGCGCCGGCAAGATGCGCGACCGAAGTGTCGACGGCGACGACGAGATCAAGCGACGCGACGGCCGCCGCCGTATCGGCGAAATCGCCGAGGGCGGGGGCAAGATCGACGATATCGCGGTTGAGAGCCGCAAGGATCGGACCATCCTCGGGGCGCGGCTCCTTTTGCAGACTGTAGAGCTGCACGCCCGGCATCACCAGGCGCGGCAGCACGGCCTCGGCCGACAGCGAGCGCTGCCGGTCGCCCTTGTGCCTGATATTCCCAGCCCAGGCCACGCCGACCTTCAGGGCCGTCACGTCGGCGAGCGCAGACCGCCAGCGCAAAAGTCTTGCGGGCTCGGCATGCAGATACGGAACGTCGGCCGGAATGGTGTCGAGCGTAGTGCCGAACACGCGCGGCAGGCTCATCAGCGGCAGTTGCAGGTCGAACGGCGGCAGCGGCTCGCCGCGCGCGATCACGATCACATCGGGCAGCGTTCGCAGCAGGGAGGCGAGTGCGGGCTGCACCTGGAGGACGATATTTCCGCCCCTCGCCGTCACCATCGGCAGATAGCGAACGAAATGCAGGGCGTCGCCGAGCCCGTATTCGGCAAACAGCAGCAATGTGCGGCCATCGAGCGGCTCCCCCTGCCATTCCGGCTCGCTGAATGTGGGGTCACCGTCCGAGAGCGTCTTGGATTTGTGCCGCCACCGATACGCTTCGAAGCCATTGGCGAAGTCACCGTTCATCAGCAGGAAGTGTGCGTGATTGTACTGGGCGAGCGGCTGCTCGGGATCGAGCGCAACCGCATGGCGCGAGACCGCGAGCGCCTCGTCGATCTCTCCGGCATTGCGCAGCGCCACCGCCAGATTGGCGTGGCCCTTGGCATAGCCGGGATCCGCGGCAACCGCGCAGCGATGGGCGGCAACCGCGTCGGCGAAGCGCTCCTGCTTTTCGCAGATGATGCCGAAATTGGTGTAGGCCGGCGCGTGATCGGGCTTGAGCAGCAGAGCGTGTTCACAGCATGCGATCGCCTCATCGAGCGCGCCGAGCTCGGAGTAGCAGGCGCCGAGATTGGTCGCGATCACGTGGTCCGCCGGATCGAGCGCAAATGTCCGTCTGTAGACCTCGGCGGCCTCGCGCAGCTGACCATCCTCGTGCAGGACGAGGCCGAGCAGGCGCAGCGCCGCGATGTTGTCCGGCGCAAGCGCGACGGCGCGGCGGTACTGCTCGATGGCGTCCCCGAGCAAACCCTGCCGATAGAGCGCCGCGCCAAGACTGCAGAGCAGCCCCGGATTGTCCGGATCGGCGTCAAGGGCGCGACGATAGGCGGCCGCGGCCTCGCCCAGCCTGTTCTGGTCCGCAAGGACGTTGCCGAGATTGAGCCAGGCGCCGCGATAAGCGGGCTCGCGCGCAATCAGCGCGCGATAGGCCTCTTCCGCTTCGGCCAGCCGTCCCTGCTCGGCCAGCGCGACGGCGAGGTTGAAACACGCCCGCGTCAGATGCGTATCGAGCATCATCGCACGGCGATAGGCGACCTCGGCCTCGCCGAAACGCGCGAGCTCGCCGAGCGCCACGCCAAGCTTGTTGTGAAGGCCGGCGTCGTCCGGGCGTCGGCGGAGCGCCCGCTCGAACGCGGCCACGGCCCCCTCATGTTCGCCCTTCACCGCCAGCGCATCGCCCAGCGTGACCAGCGCCGGCGCGTGGTCGGGATCGATGTCGAAGAGGCGGCCCAGCAGCACCGCGCCGTCGGCGGCACGATCCGTGACGAAGGCGGCGACGGCGGCCAGATGCAGCGCCGGGAGGTGATCCGGCTCGGCCCTCAGGACCTCCGCGCACAAGGCATCCGCCTGCTCCGCCCGGCCCGCCGCAAAATGCTCCGCCGCCTGCACCATGATCGGATTCACAGCCGCATTGCCCACGATACCCCCACCCTTTCGAGATCCGAGATGCAGGTTGAACGCGCGAGGTCGAAAATTCCGTCGGTCCGCGCGCACGGCGCAATATCGAAATCGCCGGAGCAAGCGCCCAAAGAAAAAGGGCTGATCGAGGATATCGACCAGCCCGGTTACTTCAGGACCTGACGGCGCATGCGCCGCCGCAGGCGATCGCCGGATCAGTCCGTCGTGATCGCCGTCTCCATGTCGGTCGGATCGATCTGCTTGGCGAGGTTCGCGTTGAGCTTGTCGCGGTCGAGCTCGCCTTCCCACCAGGCCACGATCACGCAGGCGACACCGTTGCCGCACAGATTGGTCAGCGCGCGGCACTCGCTCATGAACTTGTCGATGCCGAGCACGATCGCCATGCCCGGCACGAGGCGTGGATCCACCACGGCGAGCGTCGCCGCCAGCGTGATGAAGCCCGCGCCGGTGATGCCGGAGGCGCCCTTCGAGGTCAGCATCGCCACGACCAGGATCGTGAGTTGCTGGCCGAAGGAAAGATCGACGCCGAGCGCCTGCGCGATGAACAGGGTCGCCAACGTCATGTAGATGTTGGTGCCGTCGAGGTTGAACGAGTAGCCCGTGGGCACCACGAGGCCGACCACCGACTTGGAGCAGCCGAGCCGCTCCAGCTTCTCCATGAGGGACGGCAGCGCGCTTTCCGAGGACGAGGTGCCGAGCACGATCAGCAACTCGTCCTTGATGTAGGCCAGGAACTTGAAGATCGAGAAGCCGGCCATGCGCGCGATGAGGCCGAGCACGACGAACACGAACAGCGCCGCGGTGACATAGAACGTGGCGATGAGACCGAGCAGGTTGAGGATGGCGCCGGTACCGAACTTGCCGATCGTATAGGCCATCGCACCGAACGCACCTATCGGCGCTGCGCGCATGACGATCGAGATGACGCCGAACACCGCGTGCGCAGCATCGTCGATGAAGCTGCGAATCGTATGGCCGCGCTCGCCGAGGCTCATCAAAGCAAAGCCGAACAGCACCGCGAACAGCAGCACCTGCAGAATTTCGCCTTGTGCGAAGGCGCCGACCACGGTGTCGGGAATGATGTGCAGCACGAAGTCGACGGACCTCTGGCCGGCGGCCTGCTTGGCGTAGCCTGCAACGGCCGCCTCGTTCGCCGCCGCATTGCCGAAGCCGGAGCCCGGCTTGACGAGATTGCCGACGATGAGACCGATCACCAGTGCGAAGGTCGAGACGACCTCGAAATAGACCAGCGCCTTGACGCCGATGCGGCCGACCTTCTTGGCGTCCTGGATGTGCGCGATGCCGGAAACGACGGTGCAGAAGATGATCGGGGCGATCACCATCTTGATCAGCTTGATGAAGCCGTCGCCGAGCGCCTTGATCCATTCGTTGGTGGCGACCTGCGGCCATAGCCAGCCGACGATGGCACCGAGCACGATCGCGATCAGCACCTGGACGTAGAGGACCTTGTACCACGGTTTGGCGACGGGCGGCGCGACCGGCGCTCCCGCCATCGTTGTCGTCGTCATGGTTTCACTCCCCCTCAAAACACCGGCCAGCCAAGATCAACTTGGCCGGCCCTGTCAATTGGAACTGCTGGTTGTAGCGCGTTTTACCCGCGGCGCTCGACGATCCGACGCGCCGCCGGCATCAGGGCCGCGCCGAGCGCATTCTTGACCAGTGAGGCCGCAATGAACGGCACGATGCCGACCTGCCAGGCCTTGGCGGCGCCGAGACCCAGGCCAAAAGCCAGCCAGCCGAAGCCGGCGGCCAGAATGGCGATATGGCCAACGGCCATCGCCGCAAACAGCAGCATCACGCTGCGATCCCAGCCGCGCTCGGCGAGCCAGCCGGTCACGAAGGCAGCCAGCACGAAACCGAACAGATAGCCCGCGGTCGGGCCGACCAGCGGCGCAATCCCACCCACGGGACCGGCGAACACCGGCAGCCCGATCGCGCCCTCGGCGAGGTAGGCAATCATGGTTGCGCTGCCAAGCCGCCAGCCATAGGCGGCGCCGATCATCAGCACCACCAGCGTCTGCAGCGTCATCGGCACATAGGGCAGCGGCAGGTTCACCTTGGCCGACAGCGCCATCAGCGCGGTGCCGAGCGCAATCAGCACGACGGCACGCAGCGCGCCGACGGCTTCGCCCGGCCGGGTCGGCCACATCAAAGCGGCGAGAGAGGAATGTGGCGCAGCGGCGGACGGGACGGAACGGTCTGACAAGTTGAACTCCGGAAGGCTGAAGAAAACTGGCGCAGTTATTTAAGCCATTCAGCAATCCGGTCAACTGCCTCTCGCATCTCGTCGGGCGAGCGGGCATAGGAAAACCGTATGAATGAACGGCCATGGATGGGATCGAAATCGACGCCGGGCGTTGCCGCCACGCGTGCCAGCTCCAGCATTTGCTTGGCGAACTCGAAACTGTCCGGGGTGAAATCCGAGACGTCGGCGTAAAGATAGAAGGCGCCATCGGCGGGCAGGAATCTCGTCAGTCCGGCCTTGGGCAATCCATCGATCAGGATACGCCGGTTTTCCTGATAGCCGTGCTTGATCTCCTCCATCTCGGCCGCGCCGTCGAAGGCAGCCTCTGCCGCGATCTGCGACAGCGACGGCACCGAGATCGAGAGGTTCTGCTGGAGCCGCTCGATCGGCCGCACCAGGATCTCGGGCACGACCATCCAGCCGACGCGCCAGCCCGTCATGCAAAAATACTTCGAGAACGAGTTGATCACGAGTGCGTGCTCGGACAGCGCCGCCGCCGTCACGGCTGGAAATGCGTAGTCGAGCCCGTGATAGATCTCATCCGAGATGAAACGGATGCCAGCGTCTTCCGCGGCCGCGATGAGACCGGCGAGCGCTTCGCGGGACATCATCGTGCCCGTCGGATTGGCCGGGCTGCCGACCAGCACGCCCTTCAGCGGCGCCCTGCGATGGGCGGCGATGAGCGCCTCACCGGTGAGCGCGTGGCGCGTCTCGTTCGTGGTCTCGATCAGCACCGGCTCGCAGCCGAGCGCGGTGAGGATATGACGGTACGGTGGATAGCCCGGCACCGTCACGGCGACGCGATCGCCGGGCTCGAACATCGACAGGAAAGCCAGGATGAAACCGCCCGAGGAACCTGTGGTCACCACGATCCGCTCGGGGCTGACGTCGCAGCGGTACGTGTCGCGATAATGGCGCGCGATGCGCTCGCGCAGGCTGGGGATGCCAAGCGCGGAGGTATAATCGATCCGTCCGGCCTCGAGCGCCGCATGAGCGGCTGCGATCGCGGTCCTGGGCGCGCCGGCCGCGGGCTGGCCGACCTCCATATGGATGACACGACCACCGGCGGCCTCGATTCGGGCTGCCGCCGCCATGACGTCCATCACCATGAACGGGGGAACATCGCTGCGGCGGGAGGGCTCGAGCCACTGCCCCAACCGGTTCCTCAAGGTCGCATCGTGCATCGATTTCTGCTATTCGCTGGCGGACCGGATCCGTCCGGTCCGGAAAACAGGGCGCTTGCGCCCCAGACTGGCCGTATTGTACGGCTCATAAAGGGCACGGCTCACAAGGGGCATATCGCGGATCCGGTCCGCCGCCAATCGCCAAACCAATCACGAAACTGCTGACCAAGACCGTTTGACCCAGACCGCTCGATGTTGCTCAGGATCGCATTGCGCCAGAAGGCCTCCGCTCTCACCGCCCTCGTCACGGCTGCGGCCATCGCGCTGACGCCGTTCTCGGCCGCGCGGGCACAGGCCAAGGGGCCGCCGGTCCTGCGCGACACCGAGACCGAGCAGCTGCTGCGCGAATACACCCGTCCGATCCTGCGCGTCGCGGGTCTGGAGAAGCAGAACATCCAGATGGTGATCATCAACGACGGCTCGTTCAACGCGTTCGTCGCGGACGGCCGCCGCATCTTCGTCAATTGGGGCGCGATCCTCCAGTCGGAGACGCCGAACCAAATCATCGGCGTGCTCGCGCACGAGACCGGACATCTGGCCGGCGGTCACCTGTCCAAGCTGCGCGAGCAGCTCGCCACGGCCCAGACCCAGATGATCATTGCGATGCTGCTCGGCGCCGGCGCGATCGCCGCCGGCAGCACCCGCAGCTCGAGCGCCGGCAACAACGGGCTGGCCAATGCCGGCGCAGCCGCGATCGCCGCTCCGCAGGAGATGATCCGCCGTACGCTGCTATCCTACCAGCGCCAGCAGGAGGAGAACGCCGACCGCGCCGGCGTGAAATTCCTGACTGCGACCCAGCAATCGCCGAAGGGCATGTACGAGACCTTCAAGCGCTTCACCAGCGAGAGCCTGTTCGCTTCGCGCGGCGCCGATCCCTATCTCCAGTCGCATCCGATGCCGGCCGAGCGCGTCGCCGCACTCCAGGAATTCGCAGGCACCAGCCCATACTGGAGCAAGAAGGACGATCCCGCGCTTCAGCTCCGGCACGACATGGTCCGCGCCAAGATATCAGCCTTCATGGAGCGGCCGGAGACGGTGTACCGCCGCTATCCCCAGACCAACGACAGCCTGCCGGCGCGGTATGCCCGCGCCATCAGCACCTATCTGCACGGGGATTTGCGCAGCGCGCTCACTCAGATCGACGCGCTGATCCAGGTTCAGCCGAACAACCCGTACTTCTACGAAGTGCGCGGCCAGGCGCTTTTGGAGAGCGGCAAGCCGGGCGAAGCGATCGCTCCCCTGCGCAAGGCAGCGCAGCTCTCGAACAATGCCCCCCTCATCGAGATGTTACTTGGGCAGGCTCTGGTTGGAACCGATAATAAAGCCTACACCGACGATGCCGTTCGGATTCTCCGCGCTGCGGTAGCTCGAGAGCCCGAGGCATCGCTCGGTTATACCCAGCTCGCAATGGCCTATGGCCGGAAGGGAGATTACGCCGAGGCAGATCTCGCCTCGGCCCAGGCCGCTTACTTGCGCGGCGACAACAAGACCGCCCGCGAGCTAGCAACGCGCGCGAAAACCCGTTTCGCCATCGGCACGCCCGGATGGGTCAAGGCCGACGACATCGTGGCGGCGAAGCCGCCGCGCAACTGACGCAACTCGAACGACGCCCGATACCACGACGTCACGACACCGAGCTTAAGTCCGCCGGGACGTTTATCGAAACCTGCTTTGGATAAGAGGATTTACCTATGCCTTCGCTGCGCCTGCTTGCTCCCGCATTGTTCGCGCTCGCCATGTTCGGCGCAGCCGTGCCCGCGTCGGCCGACAGCTTCTCCGATGCCCAGCGCACCGACATCGAGGCCATCATCAAGAACTACCTCGTCAGCCATCCCGAGGTGCTCGAGGAGGCCATGGCCGAGCTCAGCAAGCGTCAGGCCGCGGCCGAAACGCAGAAGCACGAGGCCAGCATCGCGCAGAATGCCGATGCGATCTTCAACTCGCCGCGCCAGGTTGTGCTCGGCAACAAGGACGGCGACGTCACCTTCGTCGAGTTCTTCGACTACAATTGCGGCTACTGCAAGCGCGCCATGGACGACATGCTCACTCTCATGAAGAGCGATCCGAAGCTGAAGGTCGTGCTGAAAGAGTTTCCGGTGCTGAGCCAGGGGTCGGTCGAAGCGGCCCAGGTCGCAGTCGCGGTGCGCATGCAGGATCCCTCGGGCAAGAAATATCTCGACTTCCACCAGAGACTGCTCGGCGGCCGGGGCGCCGCCGACAAGGCGCGCGCGATTCAGGCGGCGAAGGAAGCCGGCCTCGACACGGCTCGAATCGAGAAGGACATCGCCAGCCCCGAGGTGCGCGCCACCATCGAGGAGAACTTCAAGCTTGCCGAAGCGATGGGCATGAACGGCACGCCGAGCTACGTCATCGGCAAGCAGATCGTGATCGGCGCCGTCGGTGTCGAAGGCCTCAGGGAAAAGATCGGCATCGCCCGCTGCGGCAAGGCGACTTGCTGAAGGCGACTTGCTGATCGCGCCTTGCACAACTCGTGCATGCAAAGGGCCGGCTGAAGAGCCGGCCTCTTTTTTTTCGCGCGCCAAACGTTGGCGTCTTCGTGCGAAGTCGTTCATCTGGCGTTCAACAAACAAATGCCGCGGAACAGACGAAGTTCCGGAACAACTCAAATCTCCTTTCGTTGTCGGCGCGGGCAATGACGCAAGAAACACGTGAGGAGAATTTCGATGTTGAACCGCTTTATGATCTCGGTTGCCGCAGTCGCACTCGTCGCGGGGACCGGTCTGGCAAACGCACAGGGCACCATGGGCCGCGACAGCGGTGGCAGCGCCGGTGGCTCGCAGCAGATGCAGCAATCGCAGCCTTCCGGCGGCGCCGCGGAGCGCGGTGGCTCGATGGGTCGCGATTCCATGAGCCATGACAAGGGTACTGTCGGCCAGGCCGGCGGCTCCAGCACGATGAAGTCCGATCGCGCCTCGGAAGACAAGTCCGGTGCGATGAAGGACGAGCGCCCGGGCGGCGCGATGAACAAGAACGCGGCCGAGGACAAGGCCGGCGCCACCAAGGGCCAGCGCACCGACGATCGCGCGCAGGGTCAAATGGACAAGTCCCAGCAGGACAAGTCCAAGAGCATGAGCCAGGACACCAGCAAGTCCGGCAGCAAGGACCAGAAGGACATGAAGGCTGAGGGCAGCAAGAGCGGCACCTCGACCAACAACGCCGAGAACCGGCCGGGCACCGGCACCAACCAGAATGCGCAGGGCCAGAGCTCGACCACGGTCGGCCAGGCCGGTGCCGCTGCAAAGCTCTCGACCGAGCAGCGGACGCAGATCACGTCGGTGATCCGCGAGCAGCGCGTCGCTCCGGTGACGAACGTGAACTTCTCGATCTCGGTCGGCACCCGCATCCCGCGGGAGGGCATTACGCTGCACGCCCTGCCGTCGCGGGTCGTGAGCATTTATCCGGAGTGGCGGAGCTACAGGTACGTCCTGGTCCGCGATGAGATCGTGATCATCGATCCGGACACCTACGAGATCGTGGCGGTCCTGAACGTCTAAGGCAGGACAGCGGCAACTTCGGGGGCGGGCAGCAATGCCCGCCCCTTTGCATTCGGCCCGCAGCCATGCTTCGGACTGGTTAACAAGCAATTTCCGTAGTTTCCGCACAGATTTTTGCGCACTGGGTGAGGTACCTGAACCCGCCCCTGAGGCCCTTCGAGGCTTCCCCTCACGCGCTTTGTTACCTATAACCCCGCCACGCCGAAACACCTCTTCCGGGATTGGAATGGCCGAACCTGCAACCGACACGATCCTCGTCCTGAACGGGCCGAACCTCAACATGCTGGGGACGCGCGAGCCCGAAAAGTATGGTCATGCGACGCTGGCCGACGTCGAGGCGCTGTGCCGGGAGACAGCGGCGACCTTCGGCCTGAAGGCCGACTGCCGGCAGTCCAACCGCGAAGGCGAGCTGATCGACTTCATCCATGAGGCGCACCGGCGCAAGATGAAGGGCATCGTCATCAATGCCGGCGGCTATTCCCACACCTCCATCGCGCTGCACGACGCACTGCTCGCGGTGCAGATCCCGACGGTCGAGGTGCACGTGACCAACATCCATGCCCGCGAGAGCTTTCGTCACCATTCCTACACCGCACGCGCGGCCTTCGCCTCGCTCTGCGGTTTCGGCATCGAAGGCTACCGCCTCGCCATTCAGGGCCTTGCCGCCAAGCTCGGCATCAAGCCCAACGCCTGACGCTCCCTTCCAACAGAACATTCGGATCAAACAACATGGCGCGCCAGCCAGACGACAAAGCAGCCGCAAAGTTTTCCAGCGAGGATTCGGCGCTCATCCGCGAGCTTGCCTTGCTGCTCGATGAGACCAGCCTGACCGAGATCGAGATCGAGCGGGCGGGGCTGCGCCTGCGCGTCGCCCGCAACATCAGCGTGGCCGCGACCATGCCGCTGCCGGTGGCGGCCGCTCCTGCCGCCATGACGGCGGCTGCAAGCGCGACCGCCACTGCCGCTTCCGATCTGTCGAAGCATCCCGGCGCCGTGACCTCGCCGATGGTCGGCACCGCCTATTGGGCGCCGGAGCCGGGCGCAAAGCCGTTCATCGAGGTCGGCACCAAGGTCTCGGTCGGCCAGACGCTGCTGATCATCGAAGCCATGAAGACGATGAACCAGATCCCTTCGCCGCGCGCCGGCACGGTGACGCAGATCCTGGTCGAGGATGGCCAGCCGGTCGAGTACGGCGAGCCGCTGGTGATCATCGAGTAGGCGAATGGGGAGTAGCGAATAGCGAATGGTGTCACCAATCGCTGCTCGCTATTCGCCACTCGCCATTCGCTACTCCCTATTCGCCCGCTGAGGCACCATGTTCGACAAGATCCTCATAGCCAATCGCGGCGAGATCGCCCTTCGCATCCTCAGGGCCTGCAAGGAGCTCGGGATCGCGACCGTCGCCGTGCACTCCACGGCCGACGCCGACGCCATGCATGTGCGGCTGTCGGACGAGAGCGTGTGCATCGGGCCGCCTTCATCCAAGGACAGCTATCTCAACGTACCCGCGCTGCTCGCGGCCTGCGAGATCACGGGCGCCGATGCCGTGCATCCCGGTTACGGCTTCCTCTCCGAGAACGCGCGCTTTGCGGAAATCCTCGCCGAGCACAATCTGCATTTCATCGGCCCGAAGGCCGAGCACATCCGCCTGATGGGCGACAAGATCGAGGCCAAGAAGACGGCGAAGCGCCTCGGCATTCCCGTGGTGCCCGGCTCCGATGGCGCGGTCGGCCCCGATGACGACGCGATGGCGATCGCCAGGAAGATCGGCTTCCCGGTGCTGGTGAAGGCGGCGGCCGGCGGCGGCGGCCGCGGCATGAAGGTCGCGCACAGCGAGGCCGACCTCCAGCTGGCGCTGTCGACGGCGGCCAACGAGGCCAGGTCCGCCTTTGGCGATGCGTCCGTCTATCTGGAAAAATATCTCCAGAAGCCGCGCCACATCGAGATCCAGATCCTCGGCGACGGCCGCGGCGGCGCGATCCATCTCGGCGAGCGCGACTGCTCGCTGCAGCGCCGTCACCAGAAGGTCTGGGAGGAAGGCCCCTCGCCCGTGCTGTCCGCCGCGGCGCGGGCCAGGATCGGCGAGACCTGCGCGAAAGCGATGCGCGAGATGAAATATCTCGGTGTCGGCACCATCGAGTTCCTGTTCGAGGACGGCGAGTTCTACTTCATCGAGATGAACACCCGCATCCAGGTCGAGCATCCCGTCACCGAGAGCATCACCGACATCGACCTCGTGCTGGAGCAGATCCGCATCGCCGCCGGCGGCGACCTGCCCGCCAGGCAGGACGAAATCCAGGTCATCGGCCACGCGATCGAGTGCCGCATCAACGCCGAGAATCCGCAGACCTTCCGCCCCTCGCCTGGCCGGATCCTGCAATATCATCCGCCCGGCGGCCTCGGCGTCCGGATCGATTCCGCCGTCTATCAGGGCTACACGATCCCGCCTTATTACGATTCACTCGTCGGCAAGCTGATCGTGCACGGCAAGACCCGCGCCGAATGCCTGATGCGGCTGCGCCGGGCGCTGGACGAGATGGTGGTTGAAGGCATCGAGACCACGCTGCCGCTGTTCCGTGCACTGGTGCGCGAAGACGACATCATCAACGGCGACTACCACATCCATTGGCTGGAGCAGTACCTCGCCGGCAAGCCGGAACCCGAAGCGGGTTAGTCCTCCTCTTATGGAACCCTTTGGCCCCAATCGCGTTCTGGACGGTTGGGGCTAGTTCCAAAGGGGGCGTCTTGAATTCCATTGAACGCAGACAGGTGAACCGCCGTGACGGCTGAAGGCCAGCGACGGCGCGCATTCTGGCAGATCCTGCTGTTCGCGGCGGGCCTTTCGGTGCTGACCGTGATCAGCGCCGGCTCCGTCTATCTCGTCAACAAGGCGCGGGAAGACAGCAAATGGGTGGTTCACACCATCGAGGTGGAGAACCAGGTCAACACCCTGTTGCTCGAGGTCCGGCGCGCAGAGAGCGGCGCTCGCGGCTACCTCCTGACGCAGGGGGAGAATTTCAGGGTCGACCATGAAAAGGCCGTGTCGGCGATCATCCCCGCCCTCGACAAGCTGACGCGCCTGAGCGGCGACAATCCAGCGCAACGCGAGAACGTCGAAAAGCTGAGCGCGGCGATCGAAATCCGCCTCAGCCAGTTCGCGCAGGAAATGGTCTTCATCCAGCAGGGCCAGCCGGACAAGGCCGCGGCAATGGTGCGCGAGGCCGCAGCCCAGGACACCACGACGAGGATCGCCACCGTCGCGAACGCGATGATCCAGGAGGAGGAGCGCCTGTTCCGCCTCCGCACTGCCAATTCCGACCGCAGCCAGACCCTCGCCGCGTCGATGACCGGCATCGGCTCCGGCCTCGTGGTGGTGCTGGCGATGCTCTCGATCTGGCTGGTGCGGCGGTCGGCCCGCGCCCGGGACGAAGCCGAAGCACGCCTGCGCGATGCCAACGTCAATCTGGAGGCCGTCGTCGACGAACGCACGGCAGACCTGCGCGAAGCCAACGACGAGATCCAGCGCTTTGCCTATATCGTCAGCCACGATCTGCGCTCGCCGCTCGTCAACATCATGGGCTTCACCAGCGAACTTGAGGAGCTCGGCGGCGACATCTTCCGCCGCATCAGCAGCCTCACTCATGTCTCTGCGGAGGGCGCACCGCTGGCCCCCGCCGGGCCGGGCGAGATCGCGCTCGATGGCGCCGACAAGCAGCTTTCGGAGGATTTTTCCGAAGCGCTCGCCTTTATCAAGACGTCGATCGCCAAGATGGACCGGCTGATCTCGGCCATCCTCAACCTCACGCGCGAGGGCCGGCGCGAATTCCAGCCGGTGAAGATCGACACGCGCGAGCTGATCGAGGCCATCGTCTCGACGTTGGCGCACCAGGCGGCCGAGGCGCAGGCCGAGATCCACCTCGAGCCCCTGCCAGACTTCGTGAGCGACCGTCTCGCCCTCGAGCAGATCTTCTCGAACCTGATCGACAATGCGGTCAAATATCTCAAGCCCGGCATGCCCGGCGAGATCAGAATCCGCGGGCGCACCAAGCTCGGCTACGCTATCTTCGAGATCAGCGACAACGGCCGCGGGATCGATCCGAAGGATCACCAGCGGATATTCGACCTGTTCCGCCGCGCGGGAACCCAGGACAAGCCCGGCCAGGGCATCGGTCTTGCGCATGTCCGTGCACTTGTGCGTCGCCTCGGCGGCACCATGTCGGTATCATCGGAACTGAACGCAGGCAGCACCTTCACGATCACGCTGCCGATCGCCTGGAATGTGAGCAACCGGAACACAGATCGATGACCCAGCCTGTCACCATCATCATGATCGAGGACGACGAGGGCCACGCCCGCCTGATCGAGCGCAATATCCGCCGCTCCGGCGTCAACAACGAGATCGTCTCCTTCCAGAACGGCACGGACGCGATGATGCACCTGTTTGGTGCCGACCGCTCCGGGCTGGTTCAGAAGGGCAATGCGCTCTTGATCCTGCTCGATCTCAACCTCCCCGACATGACCGGGATCGACATCCTGAAGCAGATCAAGGAGAACAAATATCTGAAGGCCTCGCCCGTGGTGGTGCTGACCACCACCGACGATTCCCAGGAAATCAAGCGCTGCTACGAGCTCGGCTGCAACGTCTACATCACCAAGCCCGTCAACTACGAGAATTTCGCCAACGCCATCCGGCAGCTCGGGCTGTTCTTCTCGGTCATCCAGGTCCCGCCCGCCGCCACATGAACCAGCCCACGCCGACACTGCTCTACATCGACGACGACGGCGCGCTGGCGCGCCTAGTCGACCGCGGCCTGACGCGGCGCGGCTACAGGGTCGTTCACGCCGCGAGCGGCGAGGAAGGTCTCGAGCGCATCCGCCGTGCCAGCGCCGAAGGCGGAATCGACGTCGTTGCACTCGACCAGTACATGCCGGGCCTCGACGGGCTGGAGACGCTCGAGCAGATCATGGCGATCCCGGACGCGCCGCCGGTCGTATTCGTCACCGCCTCGCAGGACTCCAGCATCGCGGTCACCGCGCTGAAGGCGGGTGCGGCCGACTATCTGGTGAAGGACGTCCAGGGCGACTTCATCCCGCTCCTCCACGTCGCCGCCGAAGGCGCGCTGCGCCAGGCCGCGCTGCAGAGGGCGCGCGAGGAAGCCGAAGCCGAGATCCACGCCTCGCGCGACCGCTACGCGGCGCTCGCCGCCGAACGCGAGCTCCTGCTGCGCGAGGTCAACCACCGCGTCGGCAATTCGCTCCAGATCATCGCCTCGTTGCTGCACCTTCAGGCGAGCTCCGCCGCGCAGGACGAGGTCAAGGCGGCGCTGACCAATGCGATGGGCCGCGTCGCCGCGGTCGCGCAGGTGCACCGCCGCCTCTACACCTCGCAGGACCTGAAAAGCGTGGTCCTGAATCAGTATCTGGACTCGCTGCTCGAGGATCTCCGCCGCTCGGCCGAAGGCAACCGGATGTCGCGCCTGACGCTGAAGGCCGAGCCGATCGAGATCGATCCGGACCGTGCGGTCGCCGTCGGCATCATCGTCAACGAGCTGGTGATGAACGCGGTGAAATACGCCTATCCCGACGGCGCCGGCCCGATCCATGTCGAGCTGGTCTCGGAGGGCGACGATCTCCTGCTCTCGATCACCGACGATGGCGTCGGCGACAACGTCAAGGCCGATCCGCGCTCCACCGGCATGGGCCAGCGCATCGTCGCCGCCATGGCCTCCAAGCTCGATGCCTCGGTCGAGCGCGATCCCGCGCATACCGGAACCCGGGTCGTGCTGAAGTTCGGCCGCGTGCCCGCAGCCCCCGGCAAGACCAGCACCGCCGCCGCGAGCTGACCTCGCGCCGGGTTGCGCCACCCATCGCAACCGCATTGCGATCCTGCTATGATGGCAAGCCATGACTTCGCGCGACTCCGCCCCGTCTGAAATCACGCCGGCCGTGCTGCTGCGCGCTTATGCCTGCGGCATCTTCCCGATGGCGGAAAGCGCCGATGATCCGACCCTGTTCTGGGTCGAGCCGGAATTGCGCGGCGTCATCCCGCTCGATGGTTTTCGCGTCGCCTCGCGGCTCGCGCGCACCATACGGTCCGACGCCTTTCGCGTGACCGTCAACACCGCCTTCAAGGCGACGATCGCCGGCTGCGCCGCGCCGCAGGCCGGACGCGAGGACACCTGGATCAACAAGCGAATCCGCGACCTCTATGGCGGCCTCTTCGAGCTCGGCCATTGCCACAGCGTCGAGGCCTGGCAGGGCGACGACCTCGTCGGCGGGCTGTACGGCGTGAGCCTCGGACGGGCCTTCTTCGGCGAGAGCATGTTCCACACCGCGCGCGATGCCTCGAAGGTCGCGCTGGTGCATCTGGTCGCGCGGCTCATCTATGGCGGCTTCGAGCTGCTCGACACCCAATATGTCACCGAGCATCTGAAGAGCTTCGGCGCGGTCGAGATTTCGCGGCGCCGCTATACGGCGCTGCTCGACAAGGCGCTGGCGGGCGAACCCGGCGATTTCCTGAGGCTCTCCGAACGCGAAGCGATCCCCGGCGCACGCGCGCTCGAGATCATCGCCTCGCGGCAATGATCGACAGCAGGGCTCGATCTTAGCGGCCGAACCCGGGGATACCGAACAGACCTGGCCGCTGCTCCGGCGGCGGTGGTGGCGGAGCCGGTTGCTGCTGCGGCGGTGGCGGCAAGGGCTGCGGCGGACGCTGCTGCACGGCCTGCTTGGGCGCAGCCTTCTTCTGCGCGGGCGGCGGAGCTGCCGGCTTGGTCGCAGGATCCGGTGCCGCGGTTGCAATGGTCTGCTGCGGCTCTTTGCAGTCGGTCAGCCAGATGTCGTAGATCGGATGCTCGACGCCGTGCAGGCCCGGGCTTGCCGCATACATCCAGCCCGAGAAGATGCGCTTCACCTCGCCCTGCAAGGTGATCTCGTCGACCTCGACGAAGGCGTCGGTGTTGGTGGCCTCCGTCGCCGGCCGCGTATAGCAGGCGTCGGTCTTGACCCTCAGCGCACCGAACTGGACGGTCTCGCCGATCTCCTCGTCGAAATTGATGATGCGCCCGGTGATCTTGTCGAGGCCGGAGAAGGTCGCCTTCTTGTTCACGATCTTCTGGGCCGGCGGCTCGGTCACGACCTCGTCGCCCGGCTGGAGGCTTGCCGGGGTCTGCGGGACCGTGCCCGGCGCACCCTTCTGCTGGGGCTGGCGCTGACCAGGCGCACCTTGCGGACTGGGCGGCGCGATCGCGGTGGACGGCAGCTGGTTTGGCGGCGCCACGGTCGAGCCGGGCGGCGGCGCCAGCGGCTGGCTCTCGACCGGCCCCGGCATCACGTTACCTTGGCGGCCCGGCGGCGGCGCCATCGGCCGCGACGGCAGCACGCGGCCCTGCGGCGGCAGCTCCGGTACCTCTTCGTCGTCCTCGGGGACCTGCGGCTGCGGCTGGCCGCGCGGAATGCTGCCGGGCGGCCGCAGCGGCGGCGGATCCGAAAAGATCGTGCCGATCTGCGCCTGGGCCGGCGTCGCAACGGTCAGCGCGGTGGCAGCCAGCAGTGCCGCAAGGCCTGTCAGGGAAAAGGTTTTGAACATCTCGCGCGGCTTCAACAGCGAATCGGGCTCGTTGGACATTTTACAGGGGATACCGCCGCTCGCAGGCCTCCGGTTAACACGGGGAATACGGCGGGGGAAGGGCGGCATCCCTGCCCTTCCCGGCGCGGTCTGGCCAGGCCAGCTCCCGGATGGGATAGTCATGAGCCCTCCCAGGGCCGAACGCGGGCATTGCCCCGAAAATACCATCCAACGATAACCGGAAACTCCAAGGTCCCCCTTCATGCCCGTTGTGCTCGATCCAGACGCCGTCGCCGTCTATAAGGCCTTCCAGGAGGCCGGCCGCCCCGCCTACGAGACCCTGACCGCGGACGAAGCACGCGCCTATTATTCGCAGGCGCGATTTGCCACCAACCCTGACGCGCCGGAGCTCGCACGCGTCACGCCGCTGGCGATACCGGCACCGCACGGGACGATCCCCGCCCGCCTCTACGTGCCCAAGGAACCGCGCCAGAACGACGGCCTGTCGCCGGCGCTGGTGTTCTTCCATGGCGGCGGCTGGGTGATCGGCGATCTCGATTCCCACGACGTCGTCTGCCGCCAGCTCGCGGCCGAAGGCGCACTAATCGTGATCTCGGTCGACTACCGCCTCGCGCCCGAGCACAAGTTTCCCGCCGCCGCCGATGACGCGATCGCCGCGACCAAATGGATCGCCGCGCATGCGCGCGACCTCGGCGTCGACGCCTCGCGCCTGTCCATCGGCGGCGACAGCGCCGGCGGCAATCTCGCCGCGGTCGTGGCGCTCGCCGCGCGTGACGCTGGCGGCCCCGCGCTCGCGGGCCAGGTGTTGATCTATCCGGCGACCGATTTCGCCATGACGCACGACTCCCACAGCGAGCCCGAGACCAGCGTGCTGCTGACCCATTCGGTGATCCGATGGTTCCGCGACCACTACCTCAATGGCGCCGCCGACATCCACGACTGGCGCGCCTCGCCGGCGCGCGCGCAGAACCTTGCCGGCCTGCCCCCCGCCTACGTGCTGACCGCCGGCGCCGATCCCCTGCGCGACGAGGGCGACGAATATGCCGAGCGCCTCAGGCAGGCCGGCGTGCCCGTGACCTACAAGCACTTCCCCGGCCAGTTCCACGGCTTCTTCACCATGGGAAGGCTGTTACGACAGGCGAACGTCGCGGTGAGCGAGATCGGCGTCTGGTTGAAGGGATTGGGCTGACCCCTCCCGCATGCCTTCCGTTCTTCAACCCATCCTCGCTCTTCCCCTGCGCGGACTGACATGGCTCGGCAGCCAGGGCACCCGCGCGGTCGCCGCCGTCGTCTTCATCGCAGTCGCGGTGCCGCCGCTCGGCGCGCTGCTGCGCCCCTATGTCACCGAGGCGATTTTCCTTCTGCTCTGCATCTCCTTCATGCGGGTCGATCTGGCGGCGCTCTACAGCCATCTCCGCAGGCCGGCGCTGGTCGCGGCGGCCACGGCCTGGACCACGATCGGCGTGCCGCTGATCGTCGGATTGATCGCCCATGCAACGGGATTGGCGAGCCACTCGCCCGGCCTTGCTCTCGCGCTGATGCTCCAGGGCATGGCCTCGCCGATGATGGCCTCGCCGGCACTCGCCGCGCTGATGGGGCTCGATGCCACCTTGGTGCTGGTCACGCTGGTGACCTCGACCGCGCTCGTTCCCTTCACGGCGTCGATGTTCGCAGGCCTGTTCCTCGACGGAATGCTCAGCATCTCGCCGCTTGCACTCGGGCTGAAGCTGCTCGGCATTCTCGCCGCATCGCTGCTGGCCGCGACCGTCATCCGCTGGATCTTCGGCGCGAAGGCGATCCAGCGCCGGAAGCGGCCGATCGATGGCTTCAACATCATCATCCTGTTTGTGTTCGCGTCCGCAGTCATGGGGGATGTCGCGAGCGAGCTGGTGAGTCAGCCGGTGTTCACCATCGGCCTCGCGCTGCTGTCCTTCGCGATCTATTTCACACTGCTCGCCATCACCACGCTGCTGTTCCGTCGCATCGGCTATGAGCGCGCGCTGGCGCTCGGCCTGATGGTGTCACAGCGCAATCTCGGCCTGATGCTGGCGGCAACGGCCGGCGCGCTGCCGCCGACCACCTGGCTCTATTTCGCGATGACGCAGTTCCCGATTCATCTTGCGCCATACATGCTGATGCCGATCGCGCGGCGCCTGACGGCACGCGCAGATGCGTCCAGCGGGGAAAACAAGGCTGATGTTCACTCGTTTGCGTCGCACCGACGCAGTGGAGGAACATCAATTCATGGCCCCCGTTGAAGCCTCTCATCGAAAAGGAGGTTCGCGATGAAGTTTGCCACAATTCTGGTTCTCGGCTCGCTCGCCATGGGCTCGGCAGCGAGAGCCGATCAACCCGGACCCGACTGGATGCCGATGGAGCAAGTGAAGGCCAAAGTCATGGAGTCGGGCTATTCGGAGGTCACCAAGCTTGAAGCCGACGATGGCCAGTGGGAGGGCGAAGGCGTCAAGAACGGACAGAAGATGGAATTCCGTGCCGATCCCAAGACTGGCGCGATCGTGCGCGAGAAGCCCGATCGATGAGAATCGCTGAAGCCCGCTTCTCAGGCGGGAGATTCAGCGGTGGTCGGCTTGAAAGAACGTCCTGATCTCATCCGTTCAGCAGCGCTTGTCAGCGCCGCCGAGATTCACTGGCCGCTTCCTTTGACCTTGGCAAGATAGTCGACGATCGCGGGCACGTCGCTGTCCTCGACGGGAGCTCCATAGACCTTGATCATCTTGTGCACCTCGGATTCCCAGGTGGACCTGGGCAAGGCCGGCTGGTTCAGCACCATGTCTGCCGAATGGCAAGCCAGGCAGTTGTTGTTGATGGCATCCGCTTCGGGTCCACCGGGAAAAAGCGCGTCGCCCGCCGGAAGCTCCACGGTCGTGGAGGAAATTGCGGGGGCCGGCCACGCCGGCGTGGATGCCAGCAGAGCGGCGAACGAGGTGCCGACGACGAAGATGAGGTGACGCATGGTGTTGCTCCTAGATCGCGGTGAGTTGGACCGTCTCGACGACGTTGCGCATGAAGCCGCTGGTGTTCCAGTTCGATGCTGCCGGTTGACTGTCGCCGGCGGTGTTCGTGCAGCGGACCATCAACGAATGGCTGCCCTTCATCAGCTGTGGAATGTCGACCTGCCAGCGGCGGAAGCTGAGAGCTGGCCCCGGTTGTTTGGACAGCGCCCCGCTGGATTTAAGTGGATTCCTGCCGGGTTATGCTGAACGCGGGGCTTTACGGTTTTGTCGTTGCGTCGGGAGGGCGTAGCCCGACCAGAGCGACGACAAAACCGTCGGCGACGGTCATGCGGCCATCACCATAGCTTGCGTGCCGAAGTAAGCCTCGTCGGGCGTGCGCCCGTCAAGGCTCGAGTGAGGGCGTCCCTGATTGTAGAAGGCCAGATACTTGGCAATTGACGCTCGCGCCTCGGACACGCTGTCGTAGGCGCGGAGATATACTTCTTCGTATTTGACCGTGCGCCAGAGCCGCTCGACAAACACGTTGTCGCGCCAGGCGCCCTTGCCGTCCATGCTGATGGCGATCTTCGCGTCCAGCAGCACATCGGTGAACTCGAGGCTGGTGAACTGGCTGCCCTGATCCGTGTTGAAAATCTCGGGCCTGCCGTGCTTCGCCAACGCCTCCTGGACCGCTTCGACGCAGAAGGCCGCCTCCATTGTGATCGAGACGCGATGGGCCAGGACCCGTCGGCTGAACACATCGACGACCGCCGCGAGATAGACGAAGCCACGCCGCATCGGAATGTAGGTGATGTCCATTGCCCACGCATGGTCGGGCCGCTCGATCTTCAATCCGCGCAACAGGTACGGGTAGATCTTGTGACCCGGAGCCGGCTTGCTCGTGTTCGGGCGACGATAGACCGCCTCGATCCCCATGCGCTTCATCAGCGTCGCGATGTGGCGGCGACCGGCGTATACGCCCTCCCGCCGCAGCAACGATCGCAGCATACGCGCTCCCGCGAAGGGATAATCGAGATGCAGCTCATCGAGCCGACGCATCAAGGCAAGGTCCTCGGCCGAAACTGGCCGAGGTTCATAGTAGACCGTGCTGCGAGCCAGCTTCAGGACCTTCGCCTGGCGCACGATAGAAAGATCATGATCGCGGTCGATCATCGCTTTGCGCTCAGCAGGCCCGCCTTGGTGAGCGCGCCGGACAAAAAATCGTTTTCCAACGCCAGCTCGCCGATCTTGGCATGTAACGCCTTCAAATCGACCGGCGTCTCGGCCGATGTCTTGTCATGCCCAAACACGCCGGCGGCGCCTTCCAGGAGCTGGTTTTTCCAGATCGTGATCTGGTTCGGATGAACATCAAACAGTTGCGCCAGCTCCGCCAGTGTCTTGTCGCCTTTGACCGCAGCCAAAGCAACCTTCGCCTTGAATGCCGGAGAATGCGTCCGGCGGCTCTTCTTCGTCATCTTCGCTCCTGATTCGCAGCAAGAATCCTCGCCGCTGTCAGGCAGAAAATCCACTCAAGCTACTGTCCGAATTTGCGGGGCCAGCTCTCCCACGACGGCGACCAGCGCATCGCCGTCGACCCGGCGGGCGGACAATGCGGCGTCGTCAATGTCGCCCTCGATGAAGCCGACATCCGCCATGCCGTCGCGGACGTCGGTTGCGACCTGCTCGCTGTTGGCGATCCTGACGTTGATTTCGATGCCGGGATGGACGGCCTGAAACGCCAGCAATCTCATCGGAAGCCAGTAGCTCCCAACCGTCTGGCTTGCCGCGATCACCAGTCGGCCGGCCTTGAGGCCGGCAAAATCGCGCAGGACCTGCTCGGCGGCGTGCGCACGCGCCAGCACCGCACGCGCTTCCCCGAGAAACGTGCGGCCCATATGCGTCAGAACGATGCCCCGTCCCACCCGATCGAACAGCTTGACCCCGTAGCGTCCTTCGAGCGCGGCGATTGCCGCGCTCGTGGCCGATTGTGTCAGATTCAATTCGTGGGCGGCCTGGGTGACGTGCTGCTTGTCGGCGACAGCGGCGAAGATGCGGAGCTGTTCGAGCGTCATGGTCATCCAACGAGTTTGATGAGGATCAGGCTGAAGCCTGCGATGAAGAGGAACGCGAGCCCGCCCAGCATAGCCGGACGCAGCCCCTCCGCGTACAATTTCGAGACGTCCGTCTCAAGGCCCATGGCGGCGAGCGCCATCGTGAGCAGGAACGTCGAGAGCGTGATCGTCGCGCTCCTGAGGCCTGCCGGAATGCACACGACGCTGTTGAGTGCGACTATCGCGACAAAGCCGATCGCGAACCAGGGGATCGGCGGCCTTGCCGACTTGCCGCCGGCCGGCTGCGCCGAAGCCCGGCTGACGACGCTCAGGGTCAGCACGACCGGCGCGAGCAGCATGACACGGGCAAGCTTGGCAACGGTTGCCATTTCACCCGCCCGCTGGCTGTTCTGGAAGGAGGCGGCAGCCACCTGGGCGATCTCGTGGATGGATGCGCCGCTCCAGAGGCCGTACGCGTCGGCATCGAGATGCAGGAGGCGAGGCAGCATGGGATAGACGAACATCGCGATCGAGCCGAAGACCGTGACGCAGGCGATCGCATATGCGACGTCCTCATCGGAAGTTTCGGTGACGCTGTTGGTCGCGACGACGGCTGACGCGCCGCAGATCGAGGTGCCCGCGGCGATCAGTTGAGTGAGCTTGCGTTCGACGCCCAGCGCACGCCCTGCTGCGAGCGTGAATCCGAACGTGGCAACGAGCGTGCTGGCGACGATGAGGATCCCCTTGGTGCCGACGCTGGCAAGCTGGGTCAGCGTGATCTGGAAGCCCAGGAGCACGATCGCGAGCCGAAGCAACCGGCGCATGCTGAAACTGATTCCAGCGCGGGCGAGAGCTGGCGTTCCGGCGAGGTTGCGCACAGCCATTCCGATCGCGATCGCCAGGATCATGGGACTGAACGTCGCGACGGCAGGAATACTGCGCATCGTGTTGGCGACCACGGCAATGATCGCGGCCAGCGCGACGCCGGGGACGATTGCCAGGGCGGAGTCCCGATATGACAGGATGTTGTCGCGCATGGCACGCGTGGCGGGGTATGGGCGGGAATTCTGAACGATGGTCATTGGCGTATCTCTGGGGGGAGCGAGGGATGCGACGGCGAAAAGCCGCCGCATCCCTCATCGATCGGTCAATCGGTCGCGGCTGCGAGATGCCGACGCAGACCCCGGTTCACCTGTTCGATCGCGGCTTCGGTGGAGGGCACGTGACGCAGTGCGTTGAGCAGCACGAAATCGTGGATCGTGCCGTTGTAGCGAACCGCGTCCACCCTGACCCCCGCCTCTTTCAGCTTCCTCGCATAGGCCTCGCCCTCATCGCGCAGCGGATCGTTCTCCGCGGTGATGACGAGCGCCGGCGGTAGTCCCTTCAATTCTTCGCTGCTGGCGCGCAGCGGCGATACGTAGGGATTGTCCCGGGTCGTCGCGGCGGGCGCATAGAGATCCCAGCCGTACTTCATGAAGGCGCGGGCGAGGAAACGGCCGGCTCCGTATTCATGATATGACGCCGTATCGACGCTGGCGTCGGTCGCAGGGATGAGCAGCGCCTGGTAGCTGATCTGCGGCCCCTTGCGGTCCTTGGCCATCAAGGCCAGTGCCGCACCCATGTTGCCGCCGACGGAGTTACCTGCAACCGCAATACGATGGCCGTCGGCACCGAATTCGTCGGCATGCACCGCGATCCACTTGAGCGCGGCGTAGCATTCCTCGAGTTGCGTCGGATACTTCGCTTCCGGCAACGGCGTGTATTCCACGAACACGCCGATCTGTTCCGAGCCCACGACCAGATCCCGCAACAGGCGCTGATGGTTCTGGAAGTTGCCGACGATCCAGACACCGCCATGAATGAAAAGCACGACGCCGGGTCTGCCGGTCAGATGCTCGGGCTTCATGACATAGAGCTTCACGGTGCGCCCGTCCTGCTCGATCGTCAGCTCGGTCGTGGTGACGCCGGACATGTCCACGGCAGTCCGAGACTGCAGCGATGTCAGCACGTCTTGCGGCTCGGGTTGAGGCAGCTCCCAGAATGGCGCGCTGTCCTTGTTGATCTCCGCGAGAAATGCACGAACCTCGGGATCGAGGCGCGGGTCGCTGGCGGGAGCCGGCGCAGCCATTGCGGGCTGATTCATCAGGCTCGCTCCAGTGATCGGGGGCTGCAAACGTTGTGGTGCGGTTCATGAGATTGATCCAATGCTGCTTGAAGTGACTCACTGAGGGGTCTCAGCGCAGCTGAGGATCGAAGAATTCAATTAATCGATCCAACGCATTATTCTTGTTTAACTAATCGATGAAATCGATTGTTTCGGGAACGGGGTGCCCCGCGCACGAGCTGACTTTGTGATCGGACTGGCCCACCCAACTCCTCGAGGCTAGTCGCGAACGAGGTCCGTGGAGCAGCTACCCCACCCGCGCCGCGCGCCGCAGGGCCTGCGGCGGCTGGCCGAAGGCGCGGATGAAGGCGCGCCGCATTCGTTCGGGATCGCGGAATCCGGTCGTTTCCGCAACGAGCTCGATCGCCTCGCGCGAGGACTGAACGCGCTCGCGCGCAACTTCCAGCCGCAGGCGCTCGATCGCCTTGGATGGCGTCGTGCCGGTCTCGGCCGCAAAGGCACGGGCAAAATGCCGAGCGCTCATGCCGGCGCGATCGGCGAGATCTTCCACCGTCAGCGGCGCGTCGAGATTTTCACGCGCCCAGGACAGCAGTGCGCCGAACCGCCCGTTCGGCGTCTTCAGCTCCAGCAGCGAGGAGAATTGCGACTGGCCGCCGCTGCGGCGGTGATAGAGCACGAGATGGCGCGCGGTCTGCTGTGCGATCTCCTCGCCATGGTCCTCGGTGATCATCGCGAGCGCGAGATCGATGCCCGCGGAGATGCCTGCCGAGGTCCAGACATTGTCATCCCGCGTGAAGATCTGGTCCGGCTCGAATTTCACATTGGGAAAGCGCGCGACGAAATCGCGCGTCCGCCCCCAATGCGTGGTGGCGCGGCGGCCGTCGAGAAGTCCCGCTTCGGCGAGCACATAGGCGCCCGAGCAAACGCTCGCGACCCGAACGCCGCGTTTTGCCAGCCGCTGCAGGAAGGCCCGCGTGACCTCGCAGCGCGCGGCGTCGGCTACGCCCACGCCGCCGGCCACGACCAGCGTCGTGATCGCGCTCGCCGCCTTGAAGTCGCGCGCCATCATCTCGACCCCGGATGAGCTGCGCACGAGCCCCGGCTCGACGGCCAGCACGCGGATGGCCGGCGTCTTGCCGGTGCAGCGCGCTGCGATCTCGAACGCCGAGATCGGGCCTGCCGCATCGAGCAGCTGGAAATCCGGGAAGATCAGGATGCCGATCATGGGCCAGCTCCTAAACGACATGTCCGAAAGTGAGGGAATTAAGCCATTTCGGACGGGAGGGCACCATGACATCGTGCCGGCGTCAAGCTCGCAATTGGAGGATCTGCCGATGTCGTCACCGCTCCAGATTGGTCTCTTGGTGTTTCCGCGCGTCACCCAGCTGGACTTCACCGGTCCCCTGCAGGTGTTCGCCATGGTCCCCGGCGTAAAATTGCACCTGATCTGGAAGCGGATCGAACCGGTGCCGAGCGATTCCGTGATGACGCTGACGCCGACCACGACGTTTGCGGACTGCCCTCAACTCGACGTGATCTGCGTGCCCGGCGGCAGCGGCACCAACGACCTGCTCAACGACGAGGAGGTGCTCGACTTCCTGCGCAGACAGGCCGACGGCGCTAGATACGTCACCTCGGTCTGCACGGGATCGCTGGCGCTCGGCGCCGCAGGTCTGTTGAAGGGCTACCGCGCCGCCACCCATTGGAGCGCGATGGACATGCTCGCCCAGTTCGGCGCGACGCCGACAAAGACGCGCGTCTGCATCGATCGCAACCGCATCACCGGCGGCGGCGTCACCGCCGGCATCGATTTCGCGCTGACGCTGGTATCGATCATGGTCGATCGCACGACGGCGGAAGCGATCCAGCTCCAGATGGAATACAATCCGGCCCCGCCGTTCAATTCCGGCTCGCCCGACACCGCTTCCGACGAGGTGAAGGCGTTGCTGAAGGAGCGCGGCGCGCAGAACCAGGCGCGGCGCCTGGAAGCGGTGAAGCGTGCGGCTGAAAGGGTGACGTAGAGCGATCTCAACTCTCGTGCCCCGGACGCAGCGCAGCGCCTCTTCGGCGGTGCGCTGCAGAGCCGGGGCCCACCAATCAGCGGGTTGCGTGACCTTCTGGGTTCTCGGCTCAGCGGCGCAGCGTTACACCCCGCGTCCGGGACACGCGAGGAGAAGAATGCGCCAAAGAAAAAGGCCGCTCGGTTTCCCAAGCGGCCCTTCCTGTCTTACGGCGGCTGCACATTCACATCGGGCGATTTCGGAGCTTCCAGACCGGGGGCCTATCTCCCGATCGAGTCCTGGTCGGCGGCCGCTGCATCTCGGGACAGTCGCGAACTGTTGCCCGAACCGAACGCGATGGTCTCCCATCTCCGTAAGATGGGATCATTGAGCCGCATCGCCCGCGTCAATGCAACACTGGCGCAAGCGGCATCCCCGCTGTTCCCGTTGTCCACAGCAGCGCAGCGCGGATGCATGTGCATCCGCTTCGAACCATGGCAGTTCGCGGGTGGGCCGAAAGGCTAGCTGGGCGTCCAGGGCTGGTAGTCGCCGGTCGCCTTCGGACGCCGGCCGCTGGCAAGCGTCGAGCCGGAGGGACGATAGGCCTTCGGCGTGCCGGTGAGGTTCGGCTGGTGCGGCTTTTCCCACTCGCGCGGCTGGTAATTGGCCTCGGTCGGCGGCGCGTCGACGACGTGATGAATCCAGCCATGCCAGGACGGCGGGATCCGGCTCGCTTCCGCGTAGCCGTTATAAATGACCCAGCGCCGCTCGAAACCGAGGGCCGGATCGATCGCCCCGCCGCGGGTGCGGTAGTAACGGTTGCCCTGCTCGTCCTGGCCGACCAGCTCCCCGTACCGCTTGGTCCAGAGCTGGGTGCCAAAAGTCTGGCCATTCCACCAGGTGAAGAACTTGAGGAAGAATTGTTTCATGCGGCAAGGGCCCTGCTTCGTTGGGTCCTGATGCCATCCGGGCAGCGAAATGTCCAGTTCGGCAGGTGCGCGGGTCTCCCTCCGCAATCCGGCTACCGAGCAGGACCCCTTGCCGCAAAGCGGTCGCGATCCATACATGCCCGGTACAGCGGCCGCGCGTGAGGCTCCATTCGCGCGCAAACCGGCGTGATCCCAAGGAACCCCCGCGCTTTCATAGGGTTTGCTTTCCGGGAAAGGAGTTTAACTATGAACAGTCTGAAAATCTTGAGTGCCGCCGCAGCGGTGGCGCTGGTTCTTCCCTTTGCGACACCGAGCTTTGCCCAGCGTCCTGGAGTGGGCGGAGGCGGGGGCGGTGGCGCCCATGTCGGCGGCGGCGCTCACTTCGGTGGCGGCGCGCGCATGGGTGGCGGCGGAGGTGGCGGCGGCGCTGCGTTCCGTGGCGGTGGCGGCAATTTCGGAGCCGGTGCCGCGGTACGTCCGAGCGGAGGCGGCTTCGCGGCCGGGACTGGGATGCGTCCGAGCGGAGGCAGCTTCGCGGCCGGCACTCCGATGCGTCCGAGCGGCGGCAGATTCGTAGCCGGCGCAACGCCCCGGCAGGCCTTCGGTGGCACCCGTAGCGTCGCAACCGCGGGCAACTGGCACGGCGGAAGCAACTGGAGCGGCCGTCACGGGCATCATCGTCGCGGCGGCCTCTGGCCGGGCTTCGCGACCGGCGCCGCAATCGGCGGCCTCGGCTCGTACGCCTATTACGGCGGCTACGGCGGCGGCTACGGCTATTACGATGATCCCTACTATTACGGCAGCTATTATGACGAACCGTCGGTTGCGGTGGTGCAGGATGGCGGCGGCGATTCCGCGGCCTATTGCGCGCAGCGCTTCAAATCGTACGACCCGGCTTCGGGCACCTATCTCGGGTACGACGGCCAGCGGCATCCCTGCCCGTAAGCAGACCGCCAAGGCGTGAGGCTGAAGGCGCCGCAGCAATGCGGCGCCTTTCTCGCGGCCGGCGTATCCTCACCCGCTTCGAGTTCCGTCCTGCTCGCCCGCCCGAAGGGCACCGACGGCCGGAGCAAGCCGGCCTTTATGCACTCCGCCGTGCATATCGCTGGGGATCCAATCCAAAATTGACCGGACACACGATTCGCGGATATCACCAAATGCAGTGGGGACTTCGATCACCTGGGAAGTGTCATGCCGCGCATTCTCGTGGTTGACGACGATCCGATGGTCGGCGCGACCATCGAGGTCCTCCTGCAACGTCAGGGCTTCGACGTCACGCTGGCCGACGGCGGCGAAACAGGACTGGCTGCGCTGGAATCGCAGGCCTTCGACGTGATGCTGGTTGACATCTTCATGCCCCATATGCGCGGCTTCGAATCCATCCGCATCTTTCACGAGCGTGCGCCGACCACTCCGCTGATCGCGATGTCGGGCTACGCCTTCGCCTCATCCGCCTCGCCCTCTCCCGATTTTCTCCGCATGGCGCTGGAGCTTGGCGCAACGCGCTGCCTGCGCAAGCCGTTCACGCCGGAAGCGCTGATGACCACGATCCGGGAATGCCTCGCCGGCGCGGGCGAGAGCGCACAGCCGAAGGACAAGAAAGAAGCCCCTTGATTCCAACGCAGCGCGTCATTTTCGGTGTTGGACTTGCCATCCTCCTGATCATCGCCGCGGCCTCGATCGCCCTCGACGTCAAGTCGCGTTCCGACGCGGCATGGGTCAGCCATACCGGCCAGGTGCAGAAGAAGATCTCCGATCTCCGCGTGCTGCTGCGCCGCGCCGAGAGCGCTGCGCGCGGCTACGAGCTCTATCGCACGCCGGGCTTCCGCGATGAGTTCCGGGCGGTGCAAGCCAGCATCGCGCCCGCCCTCGCCGACCTCAAGCGCGACGTGCGCGACAGTCCCGATCAGGTCGCGCTGCTGGAGGGCACCGAGCCGCTGGCGCTGCGCCGGATGGAGATCGCCGCCACAGCGATGCGCCTGCGTGCCGAGAACGACCAGGCCGGCATTGCCGCGCTCAACAGCAAGGCCGAGGGCCGTGGCCTCATGGACACGGTGATGGCCAATCTCGACCATCTGAGCGCCGAGGAAGAGCGCCTGCTCGCCGAACGATCCCGGGATTCGCGGCGCACCGGCATCGCACTGCTCGGTATCGACGTCGCCGGCGCCGTGCTGATCCTGCTCCTGGTCGCGCTGGTGATGCGAGAAAGCCGGCGCGCCACGGGTGAACTCCAGAGCTCGCTCGAGCAAACACAGGCCGCCAAGGCCGCGCTCGAGGAAGCGGTGGCGGAGCGGACCGAGCACCTGGTCACCGCACATGACGAGCTGCGCCTGTCCGTCAACGTACTCCAGAGCACGTTTCGCAGCATGGCGGAGGCCGTGCTGGTCATCGACGCCGAGGGCAATGTCCTTCTGTCCAATCCGGCCGCCGAGCGCATGCTGTTGCATCGCGCCGGCATGAATTTGAGCAATCTGCGCGTGCTGTCCGATGTGTTTCACGGCGACGGCGTCACGCCGCTCGAGGCCGACGAGCTGCCATCGATGCGCGTGCTGCGCGGCGAGCAGTTCGAAGAGCTGGAGATGATCGTCCGCCCGCACAGCGGCGATGCTCCCCGCCATCTCATGATCAGCGGCCGGCCGATGCGGGACGGGCAAGGCAATGTCTCGGGCGCGGTGCTGGTCTATCACGATGCCACCACCTCGCGCGAGACCGAGCGGCAGCTGCACCAGTCACAGAAGCTGGATGCGATCGGCAAGCTGACCGGCGGCGTCGCGCACGACTTCAACAACATGCTGACCGTCATCTCCGGCAACACCGAGACGCTGGTGGAGAGCCTGAAGGACCAGCCCGAGCTTCAGCGCACGGCACGGCTGATCGACGACGCCGCCGAGCGCTGCGCCGAGCTGATCCAGCATCTGCTGGCGTTTGCACGCCGGCAGCCGCTCGAGCCGCGCAACGTCGAGATCAACGCCGCGATCGCGGACATCGCAAAGCTTCTGCGCCCCACCCTCGGCGAGCAGATCCAGATCGAGACCGTGCTGGAACAGGGGCCGATGACGACGCATATCGATCCGTCCAGGCTGACCAATGCGGTGCTCAACATGGCGATCAACGCCCGCGACGCCATGCCGAACGGCGGCAAGCTGCTGCTGGAAACGCACCGCGTGGTGCTGGACGAGGCCTATGCGCAGGCAAATGCCGACGTGGCGCCCGGCCCCTATATCATGCTCGCGGTAAGCGATACCGGCACCGGCATGTCGGTGGAGACCCAGCAGAAGGCGTTCGAGCCCTTCTTCACCACCAAGGAGGTCGGCAAGGGATCCGGCCTCGGCCTCTCCATGGTCTACGGCTTCGTCAAGCAATCCGGCGGCCACATCAAGATCTACAGCGAGGAAGGCCACGGCACCACGATCAAGCTCTATCTGCCGCCGGGCGAAGGCACGGCGGAGGTGGCAGCCAGCATCGCGACGCAGGCCGAAGGCGGTGCCGAGACCATCTTCGTGGTCGAGGACGACCCGCTGGTGCGCAACTTCGTCACCACCCAGCTCCAGAGCCTCGGTTACAAGACGGTGGCCGCGTCCGACGCCAAGTCCGCGCTGGAATTGATCGGGGCCGGCCAGAAGTTCGATCTCCTGTTCACCGACGTCGTCATCCCCGGCGGCATGAGCGGCCGCGAGCTCGCCGAAGAAGTGGCCAGGCGCCGGCCGGGTGTGAAGGTGCTCTACACCTCCGGCTACACCGACAACGCGATCATCCATCAAGGCAAGCTCGACGACGGCGTGATGCTGCTGACCAAGCCCTACCGCCGCAACCAGCTCGCCGAGATGATCCGCAAGGCGCTGGGCGGAGTGACATAGCTCGGCGGTTCGATCCAACTGAACAGCCTCCTGCCGACTATTGCGTGCAGCGCCCTCACGCTGCTACCAATACGCATTTGGATTGGGGCAGCTGATGGGTTTTCGCTTCCGCCGGTCGTTTAAGCTATTGCCAGGCGTCAGGCTAAATTTGAGTAGCCGCGGGACCTCTGTGTCGTTGGGCGGGCGGGGTTTCCGCTACAATATTGGACCGAAAGGGACCCGTGTTACCGCTGGAATTCCGGGGACAGGTCTGTCTTGGACTGGTTATACGCCATATGCAAAGGCGAAAATCAGTAGCGGGGATGCTGCACCGGCGGAGTCATACGAATATCTCGGCTCGTCCAGCCCCACTGAGCAGCTGAGGGTCGTCCAGAACGCCGCCGCGTCACAAATCAACGCACTATCAACGAGTCAGCTAGCGCTCATTCTGAACTCAACCAGCCGACGCATCCAACTAGCGCCCCTAGTCTTGGCGATCTGTCTTCTTCTGTTTGTGGGCGCCCTTATGCAGACAGAGCAACAGCGATGGATGGGACTGACGGCGCTCTTTGCAACTGTCTTTGTTCCCGCAACAATCTTTCTGGACCGATACCGCCGGTCAGCAAGGGTTACATTGGACTCCGAAGGTTTGGTGGGTCGCATCTCTGAAGCGCTTGCAATCTCATTCACCGAGCTCACCCGGTGCGCGGCGGTTTGGACCGTTGAAGCAGAAGCTCGGACGAACGATTGGAAGCGCAACGCGGGCGCAACAAGCCTGAACAAGCGCAAAGCTACCTCTCTCGTTTTTGGTAAACCCGATTGCATCCGGGGAAAGGCAGTCTTCCCGGCCTTCCGCGTCGGCTCGGATCAACTATATCTGCTGCCTGACGCAGCATTGGTTGTGGTGAGGGGCGAAGTGGCGTCAGTGAGTTACGGAGAATTGGAATTTTCGAAACATGTTGTGAGATTTATCGAGGAAGAGCGCCTGCCCTCTGATGCAACGGTCGTTGCGCATACGTGGCGCTACGTGAACAAGTCCGGCGGACCTGATCGTCGCTTCATCAACAACGCGCAATTGCCCGTTTGCCTCTATGGCGAACTGACGTTCCGTTCGGCAGGAGGCCTGAACTGCAAATTACATGTATCGGCATCTCAGGCGGCCGACTCGCTTTTCCGCGTTATCGAGAGGGTGTCAGTAACTCGGTGTAAGATGGTTTCTGTGAGTTTACCTTTGACAGGAGACTCACATGGCTACGGATTTTTCACCTGAGATTTTGGACCAGCTTCTTGCCGGGGGCAGCCTCAAGCCAGAAGACTTAGCCGGCGAAGACGGGCTTTTCAGACGACTGAAGAAGGCGCTTCTGGAGCGCGCACTGGGTGCGGAGCTGACCCACCACCTTGGCTATGAGAAGGGCGACCCGGCGGGCCGCGGGTCGGGCAACAGCCGCAACGGCACAAGCAGCAAAGCGCTGTTGACGGACGACGGCGAGATCGAGATCGAGGTGCCGCGCGACCGCGCCGGCACGTTCGAACCGGTGATCGTCGCGAAGGGCCAGACCCGCTTCGACGGCTTCGACGAGAAGATCATCAGTCTCTACGGGCGGGGCATGACGGTACGGGAGATCCAGGGCCATCTGGCCGAGCTCTACGGCACCGAGGTGTCCCCCGATCTGATCAGCAAGGTCACCGACGCGATTCTCGACGAGGTCCGCGAATGGCAGAGCCGGCCGCTGGAAGCGATCTATCCGGTGGTCTTCTTCGACGCGCTCAGGGTCAAGATTCGCGATGAGGGGATGGTCAAGAACAAGGCAGTCTACGTCGTGCTGGGCATCACTGCATCGGGCGAGAAAGACGAGCTATGGCGGAATCTGGGTGATGACGGTGTGAGGAAGGCGGCGTATCGAGGCGGGTGACGAGCCTGCCAGAACCTCTCGAGGAGAGCGATACGCCATGACCGAGACTACCAATGTTCTTGCTTTCCGTCAGCCGTCCGCGGTTGATGATCCACTGACCGATATCGTTCGTGCCGGCGCGCGGGACCTGCTTGCCAGGGCGATCGAGATCGAGGTTGGCGCGTTTCTGGCCAGCACGGCCAATCTGACGCTGCCCGACGGTCGAGCGCGCCTGGTCCGACATGGGCACGGTCCGGTGCGCGAGATTGCGACCGGCATCGGTCCGGTGGAGGTCGCTCGTCCCAAGGTCCGCGACCGCGGAGCGAGCGGGCCAGGCGACCGCCTCCGCTTCAGTTCGGCAATCCTGCCGCTATGGGCGCGGCGGACGAAGAGCCTGGATGCCTTGATCCCGGTCCTCTATTTGCGCGGCATCTCGACCGGCGACTTCCAGGAGGCGCTCTCGGCGCTGCTCGGCAAGGATGCGCCGAACCTGTCGCCTTCGGTGATCGCCGGCCTGAAGGCCGATTGGCAGGTCGAGTACGAACGCTGGCAGAGACGCGATCTGTCGGCGCGTCGCTATGTCTACATCTGGGCCGATGGCGTGTACCTGCAGGCCCGCATGGAAGATCACAGCGAATGCATGCTGGTGCTGATTGGCACCACGCCGGAAGGCAAGAAGGAGCTGATCGGCTTCCAGGTCGGCGTGCGCGAGAGCGCGCAGAGCTGGCGCGAACTCCTGATCGACCTGCGGCAACGCGGGTTACGGATTGCCCCGCAACTCGCCATCGGCGACGGCGCCCTCGGCTTCTGGAAGGCACTGGACGAGGCCTTTCCCGGCACGCGGCACCAACGATGCTGGTGCCATAAAGTGAGCAACGTACTCGACAAGGTCGCCAAATCCGTGCAGGGCCCCATGAAGAACGACCTGCGGAACATCTATCTGGCCCCACACCGGGCCGAAGCTGAAACCGCGATCGACGTCTTCGTCGAGAAATACCACGTCAAATACGGACGTGCGGTGGAGTGCCTGATCAAGGATCGCCATGCGCTGCTCGCCTTCTTCGACTTCCCTGCTGAGCACTGGATCCACCTACGCAGCTCGAACCCGATCGAGAGCGTCTTCGCCACGGTGCGCCACCGAACGGTGCGGACCAAGGGATCGCTGTCGCAACAAACTGCGAAGCTGATGGTGTTCAAGCTCATCGACGCCGCATCGAAGACCTGGCGGCGATTGAAGAGCACGAACCAGTTGCCGAAAGTCATCGCCGGTGTAAAGTTCATCGACGGAATCGAAGTCATTCCGAACACTGAAAGCCACGCCGCCTGATCAGGCCGCGTCACCCAAAATCAGCCATAGCTCGAGAAAGACGTGCTCGGGCTTTGGATCGAGCAAACCGAAGGCGCCAAATTCTGGCTCAAGGTCATGAACGATCTGAGGAACCGCGGCGTCGCCGACATCCTGATCGCCGTCGTCGACGGTCTGAAGGGCTTTCCCGAGGCGATCAACAGCGTCTTTCCCAAGGCGATGGTCCAGACCTGCATCGTGTATTTGATCCGCAACAGCCTATCCTTCGTGTCCTGGAAGGATCGCAAGGCGATCCTTCCCTCGATCAAGGCGATCTATCATGCCGAGAATGCCGACGCCGCTCTGCTCAGGCTCGAGGACTTCGAAGCCGAGTGGGGCAAGCGCTATCCCGCGATCGGGGCGGCCTGGCGCCGGGCGTGGGAGCACGTCATTCCGTTCTTCGCCTTCGCGCCGGAGATACGCAAAATGATCTATACCACCAACGCGGTCGAGGCGCTGAACCGTTCGCTGCGCAAGATCATCAAAACACGCGGCAGCTTCCCCAACGACGAGGCGGCGATGAAGCTGCTTTACCTCGCCATCAGAAATGCCGGCATCCATTGGCGACGACCGGTTGCATGGACGGCCGCAATGGGCCAGTTTGCCATCCAGTTCGGCGAGCGCTTTGCAGGCTCAGCGGACTGACCCCATGGGGTCAGTCCGCTGACCCCGCAAACCCCTCACAGAGACGCTCTTACACAAAACTTCTGACACTCCCGTTATCGACGCCTTAAAGCGCACGCTGGTCGAGACGCCGGCGTCTATCACACATATCAGCACTGCAAAACGCTGGCCAAGCGTCGTCCTTCTTTCATCTTTCGCGTGCCTGACATTGATTCAAGCAGGCCTTCTTCAGAGGGATGTCCTCATCAAACTAGCAAGCATCAATTCGACAGCGAATGACAGCCAGCGTCCGCCAGCGCAGCCAATGTTACAGCAACCCTCGGAGCCGCCCTCAAAGGCCGTTGCCAGCATCCCTCCTCCTCCAAAGCCGAACATCTCTCTCAATCTGAACCAGCCGTCGTCGCCGATTGATGCGTCCGCAAGCAACATCGCGCAGAGCACCCCGACGCAAGTCTTGGACCTGAACGATCCGCAGAGCGCACTTTCCGTACAATCGCGCCTAAGAGAACTTGGATTCTTGCAAGGCCCAACAAAGGGATGGGATTCATTCTCTCGAGCAGCTCTTCGAGACTTCAAGGCGACTAACAATCTCGCACCAGATGACAAATGGGATTCGAAAGCGCAAGAGCTTCTGGTCTCGGGGCCGATTTTACGAGTCGACCAAACTTTCATCGGCTCTTGGTCTGAACCGATCTGCGATGACAGCTCCAAGCCCGACCTGCTCATCAACTCGCGTCGCGCGGTGTCGTCAGCTGGCGGTGTATGCGAATTCTCGAATATCAAGCGCGCGGGATCGATCTGGAGCATCGCCACAACGTGCTCCAACGCGGGCGACAAATGGAAGGCGACCATTCAGTTAGTGGTTGCGGGCGACAAGCTTATTTGGACCGGCCGGGACGGCAGTCGTACTCAATACCAGCGGTGCCAATAAGCGAGCTACCGCGTCGCCAGAACCACCGCGGCCAGCGTGAAGATCAGCGCGGCGATCTGCCCTGCCCCGAGCGGCTCGCCGAGCGCGATCGCGGAGGCGACGACGCCGATGACGGGCACCGCCATGGTCCCGATCGCGGCGACGGAGGCCGGCAGGCGCGCCAGCGCTGCGAACCAGCTGACATAGGCGATGCAGAACTGCACCACGGTCGAATAGACCAGCAGCCACCAGCCGAGCGGCGTCACCTTCGACAGATGCGTGGTCTCGACCAGCAGGCCGACGATCGAGATCGGCAGGCAGCCGATCCCGATCTGCCAGGCCGCAGCCGTGATCGGCGGCAGATGGATCGGGTACTTCTTCGAGAACACCGTGCCGACGGCGAAGCCGAATGCGCCGGCGAGCGCCATGATGATTCCCGGCGCCTTCTCCGCGCTGGCGGCGATGCCGTTGCCGCCCATGATCGTGGCAAGGCCGGCAAAGGCCATCACCAGCCCCAGCGTGCGCAAGACCGTCGGCCGTTCGCCCAGCACCGGCCAGGCGATGATCGAGGCCCAGACCGGCATGGTGTAGGCGATCAGCGCCGCCTCGCTCGCCGGCAGCCAGAGCAGCGCCAGCCCCATCAGCACCATCCAGCCGGTGACGTTGAGCACGGCCGCGGTCAGCAGGCGCGGCCAGATCGCGCCCTCCACCCGCAGGCTTTGCCGGCGCATGATCGCGAGCAGCGCCAGCAGCACCGCCCCGAGCACGCCGGTCACCCCGCGCAGGGTCAGCGGCGGCAGCTCGGCCAGCAGGAATTTCGTCACCGGCCAGTTGAAGCCCCAGCCGATCGAGGTGATCGCGAGGAACATCAGGCCGGCCGGGGCGATGCGCGCTCGCGCATCCCGGCGGGTCGAATCATGCATGTGGGCAATCCGGCAAAATCTTGCGGTCAGCTTGGCCCGGATTCGCCGGCCAAACCACCGTCCCGGCGGGCATGCCTGCCCTCGCCTTCCGTAGGGCTACGTGAGTCCCCCTGGCGCAATCCCGGTCCGGAAAAATATACCTGCCCTGTGAACAGCGGGATGAAGCCTCCACAGCTCGCCGGATACGAATTTTTTCGGTTGGGAATCCCTGAGGACTCACTGATACTTGGCTCCACAACAGGCGCGGCGAAGACCCCTGTTATCCCCCACAATCCACCATATTTAGTATTTGATTCAGGAACTCGCACTAGTTCTTGACGGGCGCAACGGAGAGTCCTAGCTTTCGGTCCGTTCGGCGCGAGTGAGTTTGCGTCCCGCCGGCACTCCCCCAAAGGGTCTCGCAAATCTCAGCTCCGCCGGCCAGCCAAAGGCAGCGGCATGAGGGCTTGTCTGCCCGCGAAATGCGGACTCCCGGGGGCGCCGGAACGGGCCGGCAACAGGCTCGGAAGGCAGACTTCACGGCGGTTTCGAAGTGACACCTGCGTGAAGTGAGAGAAGTTGCGGCGTTGTGGGGCGTTGAACGCATGTCGCGCACATCCCCTTGGGGGCGGATGGGTGTGGACGTGCCGGCGGGATGATCGATGCACGCATCGACGTCGCGCCGGGAAAAAACAGGGCCGGATCCACCGGCTGAACTGCGGTGCGCGAAGGCCGGACGGCCGGAAGGCGCCGCGAAACGAAATGTCGACCCGGAACGCCCTCAACGAGGGGCGGGACCGGTCAAAGATTAAGGACGGGGCAAGACCATGCGGATTGAGCGGCGCCACACCACTTCGGGACAGTCACCTTATGCGGGAATCGAATTCCGCCTGACCACGTCGGAGATTCGCAATCCCGACGGCTCGGTCGTGTTCAAGCTGGAGAATGTCGAGGTGCCGGCCGAGTGGTCGCAGGTCGCCTCCGACGTGCTCGCCCAGAAATATTTCCGGAAAGCGGGCGTTGCCGCGCGCCTGAAGAAGGTCGAGGAGGAATCCGTCCCCTCCTTCCTGTGGCGCTCCGTGCCCGACACCGAGGCCCTCAGCCAACTCCCCGAGAAGGAGCGCTATGTCAGCGAGCTCTCGGCCAAGCAGGTGTTCGACCGCCTCGCCGGCTGCTGGACCTATTGGGGCTGGAAGGGCAAGTATTTCTCCTCCGACGAGGACGCCCAGACCTTCTACGACGAGCTCCGCTACATGCTCGCCAGGCAGATGGTCGCGCCGAACTCGCCGCAATGGTTCAACACCGGCCTGCACTGGGCCTATGGCATCGACGGCCCCGGCCAGGGCCATTATTACGTCGACCCCTTCACCGGCAAGCTGACCAAGTCCAAGTCGGCTTACGAGCATCCGCAGCCGCACGCCTGCTTCATCCAGGGCGTCGGTGACGACCTCGTCAACGAGGGCGGCATCATGGACCTCTGGGTCCGCGAGGCGCGCCTGTTCAAGTATGGCTCCGGCACCGGCTCCAACTTCTCGCGCCTGCGCGGCGAAGGCGAAAAGCTCTCCGGCGGCGGCCGCTCGAGCGGCCTGATGAGCTTCCTCAAGATCGGCGACCGCGCTGCGGGCGCGATCAAGTCGGGCGGCACCACGCGCCGCGCCGCCAAGATGGTCGTCGTCGACGTCGATCACCCCGACATCGAAACCTATATCGACTGGAAGGTGAAGGAGGAGCAGAAGGTCGCCGCCCTCGTCACGGGATCCAAGATCAACCAGAAGCACTTGAAGGCGGTGCTGAAGGCCTGCGTCAACTGCGAAGGCTCGGGCGACGACTGCTTCGACCCCGAGAAGAACCCTGCCCTGCGCCGCGAGATCAAGCTCGCGCGCCGCAGCCTCGTGCCCGACAATTACATCAAGCGCGTCATCCAGTTCGCGAAGCAAGGCTACAAGGACATCCAGTTCGACACCTACGACACCGACTGGGACAGCGAAGCCTACCTCACCGTTTCCGGGCAGAACTCCAACAACTCGGTCTCGCTGCGGGACGACTTCCTGCGCGCGGTCGAAACCGACGGCGACTGGAATCTCACCGCCCGCACCTCCAAGAAGGTGACGAAGACGCTGAAGGCGCGCGACCTCTGGGAGAAGATCGGCTACGCCGCCTGGGCCTCGGCCGATCCGGGCCTGCACTTCAACACCACGATGAACGACTGGCACACCTGCAAGGCGTCCGGCGACATCCGCGCGTCCAATCCGTGCTCGGAATACATGTTCCTGGACGACACGGCGTGCAACCTCGCCTCCGCCAACCTGCTGACGTTCTACAACACCGAGACCAAGCGGTTCGACGTCGAGGGCTACGAGCATCTCTGCCGGCTCTGGACCATCGTGCTCGAAATCTCCGTGATGATGGCCCAGTTCCCGTCCAAGGCGATCGCCGAGCTCTCCTACGAGTTCCGCACGCTGGGCCTCGGCTATGCCAATATCGGCGGCCTCCTGATGACCATGGGCCTGCCCTATGACTCGAAGGAAGGCCGTGCAATCGCCGGCGCGCTGACCGCGATTATGACCGGCATCACCTACAAGACCTCGGCGGAGATGGCCGCCGAGCTCGGCACCTTCCCCGGCTACAAGAAGAACGCGGCGCACATGCTGCGCGTGATCCGCAACCACCGCCGTGCCGCCCACGGCCAGTCCAACGGCTACGAGGCGCTCAGCGTCAACCCGGTGCCGATGGACCTGGTCTCCTGCCCGCAAGGAGACCTCGTCAGCCACGCCCAGGCGGCCTGGGATGCGGCGCTCGAGCTCGGCGAGACGCATGGCTATCGCAACGCCCAGACCACGGTGATCGCGCCGACCGGCACGATCGGCCTCGTCATGGATTGCGACACCACCGGCATCGAGCCCGACTTCGCGCTGGTGAAGTTCAAGAAGCTCGCCGGCGGCGGCTACTTCAAGATCATCAACCGCGCCGTTCCCGCCGCGCTGCGCGCGCTCGGCTATCGCGAGAGCGAGATCGCCGAGATCGAGGCCTACGCCGTCGGGCACGGCTCGCTGGCGAATGCCCCCGGCATCAACGTCACCACGCTGAAGTCCAAGGGCTTCAACCGATGAGGCGATCGCCAAGGTCGAGAAGGCCCTGCCGACCGCCTTCGACATCAAGTTCGCCTTCAACAAGTGGACCTTCGGCGAGGACTTCATCCGCGACCAGCTCGGCATCGGCGCCGAGGCGATCGCGGCCCCCGGCTTCGACCTGCTCCAGGCCGTCGGCTTCACCAAGCGCGAGATCGAGGCGGCCAACGTCCACATCTGCGGCGCGATGACGGTGGAAGGTGCCCCGCACCTCAAGGCCGAGCACTATCCGGTGTTCGACTGCGCCAATCCCTGCGGCAAGATCGGCAAGCGGTACCTCTCGGTCGAGAGCCACATCCGCATGATGGCGGCGGCGCAGCCCTTCATCTCGGGTGCGATCTCCAAGACCATCAACATGCCGAACGACGCCACGGTGGAGGACTGCAAGTCCGCCTACATGCTGTCGTGGAAGCTCGCCTTGAAGGCCAACGCGCTCTATCGCGACGGCTCGAAGCTCTCCCAGCCGCTCAACTCGCAGCTCATCAGCGATGACGAGGACGAGGACGATGCGGTCGAGACCCTCTATGAGAAGCCGATGGCGGCGCGCGCCGCCCAGGTCTCGGAGAAGATCGTCGAGAAGCTTGTCGAGCGCATCATCGTGATGCGCGAGCGCGAGAAGATGCCGGATCGCCGCAAGGGCTACACCCAGAAGGCGGTCGTCGGCGGCCACAAGGTCTATTTGCGCACCGGCGAGTATGACGACGGCCGTCTCGGCGAGATCTTCATCGACATGCACAAGGAAGGCGCGGCACTCCGCTCCTTCATCAACAACTTCGCCATCGCGGTGTCGCTCGGCCTGCAATACGGCGTGCCGCTCGACGAATATGTCGACGCCTTCACCTTCACCCGCTTCGAGCCGGCGGGCCCCGTGCAGGGCAACGACAGCATCAAGTATGCGACCTCGATCCTCGACTACGTCTTCCGCGAGCTGGCGGTGAGCTACCTCAGCCGCTTCGACCTCGCCCACGTCGATCCCAACGAGACGGGTTTCGACGCGCTCGGCAAGGGCGTCGAGGAAGGCAAGGAGCCGGACGAGGACGGCGGCCACCACGCGACCAAGCTGGTCTCGCGCGGCCTCACCCGCTCCCGCACCGACAACCTGTTCGTGATGCGCGGCGGCTCGACCGCGGTCAGCCAAGGCAACGACAGCGCTCCCTCCGGCGGCAGCAAGGTCACGGCGATGGCCTCGCACGGCGCGAGCGCCCGCGTCGGCGACGCCCTCGAAGGCGCCGTCGCCCTGAAGCAGGAAGTGAGCCACGACCTCTCGCCGACGGAGAAGCTCGAGCAGCTCCAGTGGAGCAAGGCCGGCAGCACCGCACAGACCCTGGTCCCCAGCAAGGCCGAGCGCCGCGCCGAAGCCAAGGCCAAGGGCTACGAGGGCGAGATGTGCTCGGAGTGCGGCAATTTCACGCTGGTGCGGAATGGGACGTGCATGAAGTGCGATACTTGCGGAAGCACGACTGGGTGTAGCTGATACCAGCAGCGCAAGTCACCCGGAGGCATCGATGCCGGTTGCATTACGCCAGGGCGGCTTGCGCTACTACTTCTTCTCGAACGAGGGGCAGCCGCCCGAGCCGGTGCATATTCACGAGGGCGGCGGCCGGGATGCCAAGATATGGCTTGAACCCACGATATCGATTGCGGATAGTTACGGCTTCAATCCGCGGGAACTTTCGAATATCCTGCGCGTCGTCGAGGACAACCGCGATCTTCTTTTGAAGGCTTGGCATGACCATTTCGGCAACTAGCGTTCGTTTTGACGAACACACGATGTGGGTCGAACTGTCGGACGGCCGGACGCTCGGTGTCCCCCTCGCATGGTTTCCGCGGCTACTGCACGCAACCTCTGCCGAGCGCGACCAAGTCGAATTGAGCCGCGTCGGGCTGCACTGGGAAGCACTCGACGAGGATATTTCGATTGCCGGCCTCCTCGCAGGGCGCGGCGACGTCACGCGATCGACCGAAAACGCGGCGTAGGCGAACTGATCAGCTCGATGGTAGCCGCGGTTACAGTGACTGCGCGCTGCACTCTCTCCTATCGGAGATCCGTGGCTTCAGCTCGCGCCTGATGGAAGCCGTCAATTAGGTGCGCTGTCAGGCTCAGCGTCGATGGGGTTCGCTTTGCTCTACCCATACTACAAGCTACCGGTACAACGATGGCGCGGAACATTTTCGAGAAGCTCTTGAATTACTTCGGTAGAAGCAACGTCAACTCGCGGACGCTAAGTCATGAGGCAATATTTGCTGCTGGCAGTGCAACTCCAGAACTTTCCGTTGACTACCGTGAGAGCCTCAACCTCTTAGACAATGTTGTCCGCGATTGCATGGGCGTCTCTCGCCGACACGATGCGCGGCGGCAATTGAGTGCACTATCACAGCAATTCCAGATTGGTTCCGGCATCGATGCTCATCAATACCCTGCTGCCGAATTGCCTTTGCGGTCGAGCCCTTCCCTCCTAAACTCCCACCCCCAACCGGCATGGGTTCCGACGGGCCCGGTAGAAGCGGAGTCGAGTTATGCCCACACCGGAAAGCTTCCCGATCGAGAAGATCTTCGTTCCAACAAAGCAGAAGAAAACCATCAAGCCCGAGATCGTCGCGCAGATCGCTGAAAGCATCCTGGACATCGGGCAACAGGCCCCCATTTTCGTTCGGCTCGACGGAGACCGCCTCGTTCTGGTCGAGGGACTGCATCGACTCGAAGCCTGCAAGGCGCTCGGCGAGACGACCATTCTCGGCGTCCTGGTCCCGGCGGAGATTGCTCAGCACAAGCCGCAGCTAGCCGAGCGACCTGAAGTCGAGGCAGAGCGCATCAAGATGGCGCGATTGAAACAGTTGCGCCTGGAGAAGGAAGCCGCAGAGGCATCGACGGCTGCCTTGAAGGGCGCTGGCGCAACGGAAGCGCAGCGCTTCCGTCCGACCAAAGGCGTACGCGACAATCCGAAGGCATCGCCGGGCCGGACTGCGAAATCGAAACCGAAATCATTGTCGGACTGGATTACGCAGCAAAAGGGCAGCGGCGGCCGCTATTGATTGTCGGCGTCAGAATTTCGATGCCGGCCGCCAAATCCTCCAAACATATTTCAGTCTTTCCGCGCGCGGAAATGATTGGTAGGCTCTCAACCCATGCTTGCAAGAACTGGTTCGGGGCGCTGGGGTGATGATACGTGAATGGGGTTGGCCTGCGTGGGCCACTCGGTTGTACTATACGTTTCTCAAATCGATTTTTGCATTGAGCACGGTTCTGTTGCTGCAAGCCTACGCAGCAGAGACCTCCGCCCTCGATGCTCAAAACCAGACATCGGACGCACGGCAGGGCCACATCTACTTCATCCGGCACCCCAGCATTTTGAGCCGGCTTGGCAAACCGGACATCAGGGTCGATGGCAAAGTGGTGGGCGAGCTCGCCGTTGCCACATACATCCTCGTGGATCGGCCGGCGGGGTCACACACGATCACCGTCGTTGGGGCGATGGATTCAGTGGGGTGCGAGGCCGAGATACGCGTGCAGCCCGGCATGTCCTACTACTTTGAAATGGGGCCGATCGTGAATACCAACATGGACACGTTCAATATCGCGTCGATGGGCGTAACCGGACGGCCTGTCGCCTGCCGCAACAGGCATAACACGCCCTACATGTTCTACTCGCTCGATGCGACTGCCGGAGCTGCCGCGGTCGCAAGGATAAAGGCTCGAAATTGATCCGACGGATGCCGTGGAAAGAGATACAGCACGTAGGGTGGCTCGGCACTACTGAGTCAGACGGTAGAGGTTTCCGGCGTCGAGACTCAGGTGTTTAAGGAGATTCAGTATTTGGCGCCTGGAGCCCATAGGATGGGTAGAGCGCAGCGCAACTCACTGCCCGACCTATCGTCCCTTGAAACCACCAACCCGGGTCAATGAAATTCCTCCTCTACGTCGGCGCTCTCGCCGTCTGCGGCCTCGCATTCGCAGGTATGCTGTACTGGAAATACGCGCAGCCCTTTCCCGAGCCTTCGAACGAGGTGGTGCAGCTCACACCCGAGAAGCGCACCGTTCTGGAACGGCTGCGAGCGGAAAACAAATTCCAGCCTCATCACTTTCCGCCCCTGGGTTACACCGGCGCCGAGACACCGGAAGACCGCATGAAAGCAACAGACGCCGTTAATGGAGTCATTGACGCCGTTCTCGCGCAACCAGACGGCCCCGTTCAGGCGCGAGAGGTCTCCCGTCACATTGGGAAAGCGGTCAGCCGCGTCTCCTGGCTCGCGACAGAGGATCGCGACCGAACCGGAGGGTATCTCATCGAGGTCTGGTACATCCTCGGCTTCAAGGGCGCGACCGGGCAATTCGTCTCCGGCACCGCCTACTCGAGAGCCGACGGCTACAGTGAGCCACTTCCTCCGGGCTGGACTACGGCGAATCAGCCACGCCCCATTGGACCATAGCCCGCGGCGTGGAACGAAAAACGATATCCCATCAGGCCTCGCGCCCGAACGGTAGCCGCAATCCTTCGACCGCGGCCACCTCTCCTCCCCGATTACGCCAATCCTCTCAAGCCGCTTTCGCCTGCTCCGGGAGCTATGGCTGATTTTGGGTGACGCGGCCTGATCAGGCGGCGTGGCTTTCAGTGTTCGGAATGACTTCGATTCCGTCGATGAACTTTACACCGGCGATGACTTTCGGCAACTGGTTCGTGCTCTTCAATCGCCGCCAGGTCTTCGATGCGGCGTCGATGAGCTTGAACACCATCAGCTTCGCAGTTTGTTGCGACAGCGATCCCTTGGTCCGCACCGTTCGGTGGCGCACCGTGGCGAAGACGCTCTCGATCGGGTTCGAGCTGCGTAGGTGGATCCAGTGCTCAGCAGGGAAGTCGAAGAAGGCGAGCAGCGCATGGCGATCCTTGATCAGGCACTCCACCGCACGTCCGTATTTGACGTGGTATTTCTCGACGAAGACGTCGATCGCGGTTTCAGCTTCGGCCCGGTGTGGGGCCAGATAGATGTTCCGCAGGTCGTTCTTCATGGGGCCCTGCACGGATTTGGCGACCTTGTCGAGTACGTTGCTCACTTTATGGCACCAGCATCGTTGGTGCCGCGTGCCGGGAAAGGCCTCGTCCAGTGCCTTCCAGAAGCCGAGGGCGCCGTCGCCGATGGCGAGTTGCGGGGCAATCCGTAACCCGCGTTGCCGCAGGTCGATCAGGAGTTCGCGCCAGCTCTGCGCGCTCTCGCGCACGCCGACCTGGAAGCCGATCAGCTCCTTCTTGCCTTCCGGCGTGGTGCCAATCAGCACCAGCATGCATTCGCTGTGATCTTCCATGCGGGCCTGCAGGTACACGCCATCGGCCCAGATGTAGACATAGCGACGCGCCGACAGATCGCGTCTCTGCCAGCGTTCGTACTCGACCTGCCAATCGGCCTTCAGGCCGGCGATCACCGAAGGCGACAGGTTCGGCGCATCCTTGCCGAGCAGCGCCGAGAGCGCCTCCTGGAAGTCGCCGGTCGAGATGCCGCGCAAATAGAGGACCGGGATCAAGGCATCCAGGCTCTTCGTCCGCCGCGCCCATAGCGGCAGGATTGCCGAACTGAAGCGGAGGCGGTCGCCTGGCCCGCTCGCTCCGCGGTCGCGGACCTTGGGACGAGCGACCTCCACCGGACCGATGCCGGTCGCAATCTCGCGCACCGGACCGTGCCCATGTCGGACCAGGCGCGCTCGACCGTCGGGCAGCGTCAGATTGGCCGTGCTGGCCAGAAACCCCGTGGGTCGGTCAAAATCCCCCGGGTATGGTCACTTGAAACTCCCCCACCTGATGATCGCCGTCAGCGCCGCTGAACAGCAGTAGCCGGTCAGGCAGGACGTTTATGTTCGACCCCTTTAGCCAGCAAGGGGCCGGGGAGTTGAACGTCTTGAAGCGACATCTGCAAAGCACCGTACTTACATTACTTGATCGCAACACCAGCCAGCGCGAGATTCACCGGCTGACGGGTGTCGATCGCAAGACGATCCGGCGTTATCAGGCGCTGCGGGCCGGTGCGGAGGCAAATTCCCCCGGGGAAGTGACCACCGGCTCGGTGAGCGCGGACGGCCAAATTCCTCCACCCCGACCACCGGCTTTTGGGACATCGGAAGCGACGGTCACCAGCAGCCTGGCCCGTTCGGCTTGCGAAGCGCATCGGACGTGGATCGAAGAACAGGTCCGGCTGAAGCGGAACGCGCAGGCGATTTACCAGGACCTGGTTGATCAATTTGGCTTTCCGTCCAGCTACCAGAGTGTCAAGCGGTTTGTGCGCCGGTTGCGGCACGCTGATCCTGAGCAGTTTGATCGTCTTGAGTTCCTCCCCGGCGAGGAAGCTCAGGTCGACTATGGCGAGGGCGCGCCGACGGTTGATCCGAAGAGCGGGCGGTACCGTCGTCCCCGCCTGTTCGTGATGACGCTACGCTACTCGCGGCGCAGCTTCCGGCGGGTAGTCTGGAAGTCCAGCCAACAAGTCTGGGCGCAGCTCCACGAAGAGGCGTTCCGGTATTTTGGCGGGGTCCCCAGCTATGTCGTGCTCGACAACCTGAAGGAAGGCGTCCTCAAGCCGGATTTGTACGAGCCCCAGCTCAACCCGATTTACAGCGCGATGCTGGCTCATTACGCCGTGGTCGCCGATCCCGCGCGCGTGGCCGATCCAAATCGGAAAGGATGCGTCGAGAATGCGATTCAACATACCCAGGGCACTGCGCTGGCCGGACGGCGCTTCGAGACGCTGGAGGCGCAAAACGAGTTCTTGAGGCACTGGGAGGAGAACTGGGCTTCCAAACGCATCCACGGCAGCACGCGCCGTCAGGTCGAGGCGATGTTCCAGGAAGAGAAGCCGCACCTGCGGCCGCTGCCTGTCGCTCCCTTCCGCATCTTCACCGAAGTCGTCCGGACTGTCTGCGACGACACCACCGTACGCGTCGACAACAGCTATTACGCCGCGCGGCCCGCGCCGATCGGCAGCCAGGTCGTCGTGCGCATCTACACCACCACGATCGAGATCCGTGATCGCCACACCCGTGCGCTGCTGCGTGTTCATTCCCGGATGGCGCACCCCGGTTCTGTCGTCCTGCCGACCAGCGAACGGCCGTTCAACCCGTCGCGGCAAACCGCCGTGCTGCTGGCGAGCGCCGAGCGCATCGGACCGCAGACCAGGGCCTTGTGCCAGCAGGTGTTCGACACCGAAGGGCGCCCCGGACAGCGCGCGATGTGGGGCATTGTCGGGCTGGGCCGGAAGTATCCGGCGCGGCTGGTCGAGCAGGCCTGCGCGCACGCCATCGACAACCGCATCTACCGCTACAAGCACGTGCGTGCGACCGTCGAGCGGTTGTTCGAACAGGCGATCGAGCAGGTTGGAGTGACGCCACAGCCGGCATCGCCGCTCACCCAGGATCATCCGCTGATCCGTACCCCCGCGGAATACGGCGACCTCTTCAGCCGCGCTGTGCGGCGCGACGCCGACGACAATGGTCGGCAGGCCGAGGCTCACGACGATCACGCCACGGCAATCCGCGCTCGTGTCGCCTGCGCAACCCCGGCCAACTCCGGCGCCACGAGCGCTCCCGCTGCACCTTCTCACCTTAAACTGGAGACCTAGCCACATGATGACCATGCCGGAAATTGAGCGTTGCCTACGACAGCTGCGCCTGTCGGGTGTCCGCGACACGCTGCAGACGCGCGTGCTCCAGGCGCAGGGCGCCAACCAGCCCTTCCTCGAGACCTTCTCCCTTATCCTGCAGGATGAACTGGACCGTCGTCAGTCCCGTCTTATCGAGCGGCGATACCAGCAATCCGGGCTCGACGAAAAGCTGACGCTCGCCGAGTTCGACTGGTCCTTCAATCCCAAACTGCCACGTCAGACCTGCTTCCAGCTCCACACCCTGGCGTTCATTGCCGCTGGCGAGAACGCTCTGCTTGTTGGCAAACCTGGCACCGGGAAGTCGCACATCGCCAAGGCGATTGCCTATCAGGCGATCCTGCAAAGCCACAAGGTCCAGTATCTTGAGACCGACGACTTCTTCCACCGCTACGCCCTGAACTCTCCGGCACAACGCGAGGTCCGGCTGCGAACCATCATCGACTGCGATCTCCTCGTGCTGGACGATCTATTCCTCGCACGCGCCATCCCCGACGACGCCGGCACTTTGCTGCAGACCCTGATCCATCAGCGTTACAAACTGCGCCGCAGCGTCATCGTCACCTCCAATCGCGTCGTGCAGGATTGGGGGGCATACCTTGGGGACAACACTATGAGCACGACGATCCTCGATCGCCTTATGCATCATTGCCATCTGCTTGAGTTCGACGGACGCAGCTATCGGCTCAAAGAAGCCGCTGAAGCTCTTGCCCGGGAAACAAACTCAAACTAACAGTCCCTTGTCCTGCCTCGCGGGTGGAGGAATTTGACTGACCACACCCGGAGGAATTTGAAGTGACCCGCGGGGCCAGAAACGCGCCAACCTCGATCTCGATCGCCCTGGCAAGCAGGTCCCGCGCGCCGGCACGAACGATATCGGTCAGTGGATCATCAACCGCGGACGGCTGACGGAAAGCAAGAACATTGGTAGTCTCGGTCATGGCGTATCGCTCTCCTCGAGAGGTTCTGGCAGGCTCGTCACCCGCCTCGATACGCCGCCTTCCTCACACCGTCATCACCCAGATTCCGCCATAGCTCCTGCTCCGGCGATGCGGTCTCCATCGCATGCATGTAGAGGTCAAGCAGGCTTTCGCGCTCGTCGCGCTCGTTCTTCCGTTCCTTGCGCAGCTTGATGATCTCTTTCAGGATTTTCACGCCAAAACCCTCGCCCTTGGTGCCAGCACTCAAGTTCGGGGACCGGCATCACAACGCGTCGAGATCTGAAGCTCCATTAACGCCATGCGCTGTAGGACCATGGGGTCTCGCTCGCCGTCCTTCGCGGTGCGGAGTATCGATTCCGCGATCGCCTGAACATGCGCGGAGCCGACCGGGGCAGGCAGAGACGCCACCGCCGTCTCCAGGGCAGCTTTCATGACGTCGATCGTTTCAGGCGAAAATGATGCATTCGAAAAGTCTAGCATGGTGGCACCGCTCCGCAGGTCATCGCGCGCGCCCGCGTCTTGCCGGCGCGCGATGTCGCTGCTTCAGCATGGGTCACCAGCGCCGGCCCCAGCTCCCGCGCCAGCTGCTTCCCCATCCACCGCCACCGCGGAGCAGCCGGACCAGGAGGAGCAGCAGCACCGCGCCGATGGTGGCGTTGACGATCGCGCTGATGATTCCGCTGCCAAGATGCACGCCGAGCTGAGGCATCAACCAGCTGCCAACAAACGCGCCGAGGATTCCGACGATGATATCACCGACGATCCCAAAGCCGGTGCCACGGACGATCTGGCCCGCAAGCCAGCCGGCGACGAGACCTACAAACAGGATGACCAAAAGATTTTCGCTCGACATGTGCATTTTGCTACCTCAATCGTTTGGTCTGAATGACGATGGGTCTGCGCAAGCCGGTCTGCGGCCGATCTGAATCGCATTGACGCATCGCGCCGTCCGGACAGTTTCCGGTTGGTACGCACGAGGATAAAGGCGTGGTGCCTGAGCGGCCCCAGCAAGGCGAATACGGATTTTTTATCGCTGCAGGGATTCAGGATCGAAAGTTCGATCCCGCTGCGCACCGGATCATCGGCTCAACAGGTGCAAGCGCCAACGGTTCCTCGCGCACAACTTATATTTGAATATGTGGATTGCGTCCAAGCCCGCGCCGGAAACGAGACCGCGAACGTCACGGTTTTTCCGGTTTTGAGAGCTGGCCCCGCAAATTCGGACAGTAGCTTGAGTGGATTTTCTGCCTGACAGCGGCGAGGATTCTTGCTGCGAATCAGGAGCGAAGATGACGAAGAAGAGCCGCCGGACGCATTCTCCGGCATTCAAGGCGAAGGTTGCTTTGGCTGCGGTCAAAGGCGACAAGACACTGGCGGAGCTGGCGCAACTGTTTGATGTTCATCCGAACCAGATCACGATCTGGAAAAACCAGCTCCTGGAAGGCGCCGCCGGCGTGTTTGGGCATGACAAGACATCGGCCGAGACGCCGGTCGATTTGAAGGCGTTACATGCCAAGATCGGCGAGCTGGCGTTGGAAAACGATTTTTTGTCCGGCGCGCTCACCAAGGCGGGCCTGCTGAGCGCAAAGCGATGATCGACCGCGATCATGATCTTTCTATCGTGCGCCAGGCGAAGGTCCTGAAGCTGGCTCGCAGCACGGTCTACTATGAACCTCGGCCAGTTTCGGCCGAGGACCTTGCCTTGATGCGTCGGCTCGATGAGCTGCATCTCGATTATCCCTTCGCGGGAGCGCGTATGCTGCGATCGTTGCTGCGGCGGGAGAGCGTATACGCCGGTCGCCGCCACATCGCGACGCTGATGAAGCGCATGGGGATCGAGGCGGTCTATCGTCGCCCGAACACGAGCAAGCCGGCTCCGGGTCACAAGATCTACCCGTACCTGTTGCGCGGATTGAAGATCGAGCGGCCCGACCATGCGTGGGCAATGGACATCACCTACATTCCGATGCGGCGTGGCTTCGTCTATCTCGCGGCGGTCGTCGATGTGTTCAGCCGACGGGTCCTGGCCCATCGCGTCTCGATCACAATGGAGGCGGCCTTCTGCGTCGAAGCGGTCCAGGAGGCGTTGGCGAAGCACGGCAGGCCCGAGATTTTCAACACGGATCAGGGCAGCCAGTTCACCAGCCTCGAGTTCACCGATGTGCTGCTGGACGCGAAGATCGCCATCAGCATGGACGGCAAGGGCGCCTGGCGCGACAACGTGTTTGTCGAGCGGCTCTGGCGCACGGTCAAATACGAAGAAGTATATCTCCGCGCCTACGACAGCGTGTCCGAGGCGCGAGCGTCAATTGCCAAGTATCTGGCCTTCTACAATCAGGGACGCCCTCACTCGAGCCTTGACGGGCGCACGCCCGACGAGGCTTACTTCGGCACGCAAGCTATGGTGATGGCCGCATGACCGTCGCCGACGGTTTTGTCGTCGCTCTGGTCGGGCTACGCCCTCCCGACGCAACGACAAAACCGTAAAGCCCCGCGTTCAGCATAACCCGGCAGGAATCCACTTAAATCCAGCGGGGCGCTGTCCAAACAACCGGGGCCAGCTCTTTTGCTGGCGTTTCCGATAGCGACGCATCGGTCCTGATTAAACCAGAAATAGAAATGGAACTTCAGCTGGTCGGGGCCGTTTGCTCTCCATGGCTGACCTTCGTCGGCATCAATATTCAAATTGAATTGGAAAATCAGATGAAACATACTTTGATGGCTTCTGTCGCCGTCGCGGCCTTGTTTGCAGCGACCGGTCTTGCGATGGCTCAAGGCGGAGCAAAGGGTTCGGAATCCCCCACCGCCGTTTCGCCGAAAGCTGACAGCGCGGCACCGATGAATGCGCCCGCAGCAAAGGGCGCGCCCGATGCAAAGCACCTCGGTGACGCAAAGGCCGATGGCAGGCCGAAGGCCGCGGAAGGAATGGCCCCGCCGACCACGTCGAAGGACGTGAAGAATTCGTCTTCCGAAACCAAGTCGACCGCCGACAGCAAGACGACTGGCGAGATGAAGGCCGATGGGAAGACAAAGGCGACCGATTCCGCCACCACATCGAAGGACCTGAAGACGCCGACCGCCGATAGCAAGTCTGCGGCGCCCGAAGGCAAGACGACCGGCAATGCCGCTACCACGGCAGTCGCCGCGCCTCCGGCGGAAAAGCGTACCCAGATCACTTCGGCCATCAAGCAGGAGAAGGTCGAGGAAGTCACCAACGTGAACTTCAACGTATCGATCGGCACGGTCGTCCCGACAAGCGTCCGTTATCATGCGTTGCCGAGCCGTATCGTCGAAATCTATCCGCAGTGGCGCGGATACGAGTTCATCCTGGTCAACGGCAGGTACGTCATCCTTCGTCCGCACACCCACGAGATCGTCTATATCATCGAGGGCTAAGCGCCGTCCGACGGCTCACGGACAAACAGAAAGGGCGGCCCATAGCCGCCCTTTCGTCGTTCCGCCCGAGGCGATCGGCCAGGCCGCTCTCGCCTCGTCGCGCCGAAGCGATAGTCGCAATCCTTCGACCACGGCCACCTCTCCTCCCCGATTACGCCAATCCTCTCACGCCGCCTTCGCCTGCTCCGGCGAGGCCGTCTCCATCGCGCGCATGTAGAGATCGAGCAGGCTTTCGCGTTCGTCGCGCTCGTTCTTGTCTTCCTTGCGGAGCTTGATGATCTCCTTGAGGATTTTCACATCAAAACCCTCGCCCTTGGCTTCCGCGAAGACTTCCTTCTTCTGTTCGCTCAACTCCTGCATTTCGCTGTCGAGGTTCTCGATCCGCTCGACGAAGGAACGGATCTTGCCGCCGGGAATGGTGATGTCGGACATGGTGCCTCTTTGCTGACTGAGGTCGTGAAAATGACCGCAAAGAAATGACCAATGTGTTAACCTCGCTGCCCGCGCATTGCCTGTTGATGAACGCCGAGGGAACCGTTCCATGGCCGAGCTTCGCTTCGATGACGGCGCCGCCTATGAGCAGATGATGGGAGTCTGGAGCCGTTCGGTCGGCGAGGTCTTTCTCGACTGGCTTAGGCCGGCGCAAGGGCTGCGGTGGATCGATGTCGGCTGCGGCAGCGGCGCCTTCACCGAGCTCATCCTGGCACGCTGCGCCCCCAGCGACGTGCAGGGCATCGATCCCTCCGAGGGACAGCTCGCCTTTGCCCGCACGCGCCCCGGTGCGCGCGGCGCCGTGTTTCAAACCGGCGACGCCATGGCACTGCCTTTTGAGGCGGCGAGTTTCGATGTCGCGGTGATGGCACTGGTTCTCGTGTTCGTGCCGGATCCATCGAAAGGTGTCGCGGAACTGGCGCGGGTCGTCCGTCCCGGCGGCCTGGTTGCGACCTACATGTGGGACATGCTGGGCGGCGGATTTCCGCTCGATCCGATCGTCGACGAGATGCACGCGATGGGACTGTCGCCGACGCGTCCGCCGCATATGGAAGTGTCCACCCTTGCTGCGCTTCAGGACCTTTGGCGCGCGGCCGGGCTGCAGCAGCTCAAGACCCGCGACATCACCGTGCAGCGCACGTTCCGCGATTTCGACGAGTTCTGGACCGTGGAGACGAAGTCCCCCTCCATCGCACCGGTGATCGCGGCCATGGCGGCGGCCGACATCACCGCGCTCATGCAGCGCGTGAGGGCACATCTCCCCACTGATGTGGACGGCGGCATCACCTGCAGCGCCCGCGCGCACGCGATCAGCGGACGCAAGCCGGGCTGAAGATGCGGGCAAGCAGGAATTCCTGTGACCGCCCGTAGGAAGGGTGGAGCGAAACGATACCCATCATCACCCGATCGAGGAAAAATGATGGGTTTTCTTCACTCCACCTATGTTGCGCGCCGCAGGTAGATCATCAAACCTTCATGGGAGGCGCAAACTTGCGGAGGCGATCTCGATGATCGCCGCCGCGGTTCCACGCATGCAGTCAAAGTCTCTCCCGAATTCCTGCAAATCTCCGCCATCTACCAAAGGTAGATTTCTCCCTGAAGCGTGGTCAACAACGCGACTTGCAAGAAATTCTGCAGGCGTCAGGCCCGCTTCCGACAATGAAATGGGAGTTACGCCATGCAGCATCTGCCGAACGACACCATCGACGTCCAGCTCGACCAGTTTGGTCAAATCGAAACCGTCAACGGAGATCCGAACTTCCCGACCACCACGGACGCCTGGGGCGGCAACGACACCGTCACAGCGACCATCAGCCAGCCCGAAGCAGAGATCACGGTCTTCGGCGACGACAACACGACTCTGCATGGCCTGTCCCACGGCGGCAACGACACGCTCACGGTCAATTTCAACTACGGCTGGAACGAAGCCCTCGTGGTCGGCGATGCCCAGGCGATGATCGACGACGCCAGGGGCGGCAACGACACGATCAGCGTCGAGGCCGATTCGCTGTACACCAACGTGCATGCCTTCGGCGACGTCGCCGGCGACATGTCGGGCAATTCGCATGGTGGCAATGACACCATCACCGGTGCCGTGGGCTGGCGAAGCTACGACAATGTCTATGCCGGCGATGCCGGCGATTCCATGAGCGGCACGGCGCAGGGCGGCAATGACACGCTCGACATCAGTGTGAACACAAGGGAGGGCTCTGCGAACGCCAGCGGCGATGCCATCGGCTCCATCGGCGGCGATGCGCATGGCGGCAACGACAACATCACCATCACCTTCGGCAGCGAAATTGTCATGACCGGCGGGTTTGCGTACGGAGATTCGGCGACCTCACTGACCGACAATGCCCAGGGAGGAGATGATATTCTAACGCTCAAGGCCGATGGCCCCGACACCCTCCAACTTACGCACCCGACACTCTACGGCGATGCACCGGCCATGTCCGGCAATGCCCATGGCGGCAACGATATTCTCACCGGCACGGCAACCAGTGATTTCCTGTATGGCGATGCGAAGGTCTATGCCCCCGCAACGCCGGGCTCGATCACCGGCGGCCGCGATATTCTCAACGGCGGCGGCGGCGATGACCAGCTTTCGGGCGGAGGGAACAGCGACACCTTCGTCTTCAACACCGGCTCCGGCAACGACCTGATCACCGACTTTGACCAGGGCAACAAGGCGGTCGGCAGCACCGCGACCGAGCACGACCTGATCAATGTGCAGGACTACGGGTTTGCGGACTGGACGGCGCTGTCGAGCCTGATCAGCGACAATGCCGCCGGCGATGCCGTGATCGATCTCTCGGCCAACGATTCGATCACGCTCGACGGCGTCCAGGCCGCGAGCCTGCACCCGACCGACTTCCTCATCTGAGCGGGTTGCTTCGGGGGCAAAGCGAAGCGATACCCTTCCACAACGAGCCAAAAAACCCGCCGGCGACGGCGGGTTTTCTTCTAGAACGGGCTTGTCCTGAGGAGGCTACCCAAAACGGGCGCCGAAGGATGGCCCTGGAGCCGCTCTCAAGATGCGGAATCTACGGTTTCGGTTCACGTTCGTAGACAGCGTCGACCAAGTCCACAGTTTCCGCAATTGCACGCTCACAACGCCATGGCAACGAAAAGCAAGAGCCTCCTGCCAAGCCTTCGCAGCATCCGGCGGGGCGCTCGGTGGGTGCGAAAGAGGTTCGCACGCGCGCCGCGAATGGTTCGCATCGCAGGCAGCGTGGCGATTCTGCTTGCAGCCGTCGCACTCCTGAACACCGCCTATCACGTCGTTCGCAAGCCGACCGAACTCTTCGCCGTCGTCGGACACGCCCTCGACAAGGAGCCGGCCGAGACGTCGGCGAGATACGGGCCCCTCTTCCGCACCTATTCCACCGCGACGATCACGCCGGAATTGCTGGCCGCGCTGGCGCAGGTGGAGAGCTCAGGCAATCCGGTGGCGCGCACCTATTGGCGCTGGCGCTGGAGCTTCAATCCGCTGGCGATCTACCGGCCCGCCTCCAGCGCCGTCGGCCTGTTCCAGATGACCGACCCGGCCTTCGCGGAGGCCGCGCGGTTCTGTGTTCGCGGCAATGCGGTCACGCAGACCGGCTGCGGGTCTACGTTCTTCTACATCCGCGCGATCCCGAGCCACGCCACCGAGCTGGCCTCGGTGTATCTGGACCGCCAGGTGGCCATGGTTCTCACTCTCGCGGGCGATGTGAAGGCGAGCGCGCAGCAGAAGCAGGATCTGGCCGCCTTCATCCATCTCTGCGGCGCAGGCCCCGGAGCCGCCTATGCGCGGCGCAAGTTTCAGATGATCGCCAGCGAGCGCTGCGGCGATCACCTCGTCGCGGGCTACCTCGCCAGGGTCAACGCGATGAAGCGGCAGTTCCAGCGGCTAGCCGCGAATGAGGGCGGTTAGGCGTAGCCCGGATGAGCGAATCGACATCCGGGACTGCTGTTGCCGAAGCCCCCGAATATCGCTTCGCTTATCCGGGCTACGAGACCACGCGAGTGGCCGGCTCTACCACCAATACGGCCAGCGCCATCCCTCATACTGAACATAAGACGGCACCAGCGGCGGACCGTAGGGATCGACCTTGTCGTCTTCAGGGCGATAGCGATAGCGCGGAACGATGTTGTAATCCCAGGGCGTCGGCCGCAGCACCGGCGCCGTAACGATCAGCCTCTCCTGCGGTGCACGAACCACTTGCTTCCGCGGCTTTGCTTCGGCAGCCGATGTTGCAAGGCCGCTCAGCACCAGGGCCGTTCCGAGCGCATAGGCGATAGTCAGTTTCTTCATTGCATTGGTCTCCTGCCGCCAGAGTGCAAAAGGACGCGCGGCAAGGCAAGCGAATTTGCGCGCGACCTTTGCAGGAATGACCGATGCCGGCCCTTTGCAAAGCCCCTCCGTCATTGCGAGCGAAGCGAAGCAATCCAGGCTGCCTCGGCCGAAAGAGGCTATCGCATATGAGAGCTTTTCCCTGCGGCCATCCTTCGAGACGCCCGCCTTCGGCGGGCCCTCAGGATGAGGAGCGAGTGCGCAGCGGCAGCGGGCACCGATGCTGACGAGCGTCCTCCTACAGGTGCTGAAGAGCCTCATCCTGAGGAGACCGCGAAGCGGTCGTCTCGAAGGACGAGGCGCTTGCTCGAATCGATCGCAGCGGCTCCGCGTCAGCGCCTGGGAGCGTCACTCGCCGCGCTCGCCGTCCAACAGCGCGAGCGCCCGCGGCACCTGATCGCGATCCGCCACCAGCACATATTCCTGCCGCGTCAGGCTGGCGCCGCTCGCGAGCACGATCGAATTCTTCGGGCAAAGGCCAAAGCATCCGGTCATGACCAGCTTGGCCGGCTTGGTGCCGTCGCGCTTGCTCGCCTTCAGTTCGGACTTCAGCGCACGCCTGACGTCGCGGCCCTCGTCGCTGCGCTTGAGGCACTTCCGGCACACCAGAACCGGCGCCGCGCGGCGCGATCTGGCGATCATCGGACTTGCGGATTTCGGACTTGCAGATTTCGACGGCATTTCAGGCATGGCAGACCTATATGGGACTTCAGCTCATATAGGGATGGAACCGCGATCTCGCCGGAGCGAGACGATGCACGGCGGATCAGCCCTTGCGCAAGCTACTCCCGCGCCCGGCGTAGCGCCTGCTCCAGCTTCATCCGCTGCTTGTCCCAGCGGCCCTGCTCGGCCTCGGCGCGCGCATCCAGCGCAGCCTGCTCCGCCTCGATCTCCTCGGTGCGCGCTTCGTGCTCCCGCCTCGCTTTGTCGAGCGCCGCCTGCGCGGTCGCGACGGCCTTGTCGCGGCGCGCGCGCTCCCTGGCGCGGGCAGCCTCCTCCTTGCGGTGCTCGGCTTCGCGCCGCCGTTCCTCCTTCTCGAACGCCGCCGCGGCCTTGCGCGCGGCCTGATCGTCGATCTTGCGGGACGGCTCTTTTGCGGTCCTGGCCGGACGCTTCGTGGGCTTGTTCTTGGACTTGTCGTTGGACCTGCTCTTGGGCCTCCTCTTGGGCTTGCGCTCGGACTTGCCCTCGCCTTCGCCGAGATCGGTCGGCAGCTCCGCGCTCTCGGTGAACGGGCCGTCCGAGCCGACCGGCCGCCTCAGCACGACACCCGGCTTCGCCATCGTCGCCGCGACGATATCGGGATCGTCGGTCTCCTTCGCGGCGCCCTGATGGAATAGATTGGAGCTGGCGCCCCAGGCCTGCAGCGCCGCCTTCATCGAGGGCGCGGCGATCGCCTGATCGTAGAAGCCGAGCGAGGTCTGATAGGTCTTCAGTTTCTTTGGCATGTCGCTCCGGCTTTCGACGTCGCTTTCCGCTGGCGACCGTAGCCCGGGTGAGCGCAGCGATACCCGGGATTCATCCTGCCGAGGTATTTCCCGGATGTCGCTTCGCTCATCCGGGCTACGAGCTCGATCGCGGACTACGAACTCTCCAACAACGCGTCATACCCCTTCTCGCTGAACGCCAGCAGACAGAACCCGTGCCCGAACGGATCGGCCAGCATCGCGATCCGGCCATAGGGCGCATCGCGCGCCGGCGCCTCCAGGATCGCACCCGCACTGAGCGCACGCGCCACGGCGGCGTCGACATCGTCGACGACGACGTCGATATGCACGGGTGTCCAATGCCGCTCGTAACGGCGGCGGTCGCCGCCAGCGCCGACCGTGCCGGCCTGCTTGGTCAGCAGATACACCGGCGCCGGCCAGCCGTTGAGCTCGACGAAGTCGGCGCCGAAGCGGCGGCCGACCGTCAGGCCGAAGGCTTCGGTGTAGAAGGTCGTGGCTGTCCCGACGTCCGGGACGTCGATGTTGAGGAGGAAGGTCATGGCGGGCTCGTCGGCGAGGTTTCCGGATCAGCGGAAGCTACGCACCGAACGCCGGGACGTCGAGAGGACTCCACCGTGACATCATGCGCCTGTTTTGCCCGACCGCGCAAACGAAATTCGGTATCGCCGAAGTCAAATCAAATCCCGAACGATTCCATGGCGATGTCTACTGTGCATGGGGTTGTTTTCGCAATTATCGTCTGGCCGGGCCCTCAATCGCCCCTCAGGCTCAGGATATACGCCGAAAGCGCGTCGGCCTGCTCCGGCGAGATCACGAGGTTCGGCATGTTCTGGTGGCTGGTCCTAAAGAACACCTTGAGCGACAGCGCGGTGGTGCCGTGCCGGTCCGCGATGGCCTGGAAGCCCGGGGCCTCGTCGAACACTCCGATCATGTGCGGTTCGACGGTGTGACAGGTCTGGCACCAGGCCCGCGCCAGGCGATGTCCTTCCGCGATCGCGCGCGAGCCGGACCTGGAGGCCCCTGCGGCGGTGTGGACGACGCTGAAGAGAAACAGCAGCGACAAGACGATCAGGATGACGATGCCGATGGAGATTCGAACAGTGTGCGACATGGCCTGACCTCACCGCGATTGAATCATCGATCGAGCCTAGGTTTGCAGGGAAAGGCCGGGTTGATCTGCGTCAAGGGAGGAGCGGATGACCGCCCGTCTTCGCAGACCACCGCGCGCGTCATCAGCACGTCACGAGATCGGTGTGGCCAAATCCCTTGGAATAATCGAGCAGCGAGATCACCGTCGGCGTGAGGCGGATCAGCCGCACCTCGGATGGCTTCGGCACCGTCAGGCCCAGGGCCTTCTGCTCGGGATAGCGCGCCATCAGCAGCGCGATCGCCTTCTCGGCTTCCGCCGGGTCGGTCACGGCCACCGCCCGCGCCGCCATTGACAGGCCGGTGATCTCCATCACTTCCGCCGGGTCGTCGTCGATCGCCAGCGAGACGCGGTCGTCCCGGGACAGGTTCTGCGCCTTCTGGCTGTCGATGCCGCAGAGGAAGTAGATGGTGAAGCCTACGTTGGCGTAGCCGACGGTCGTCACCTGCGGCCAGCCATCCGGGCGAACGGTTGCGATCCGCATCGTGCGGTGCTGGTCCAGCAAAGCCTGGATTTTTTGTCTGAGAGTGTCGTCCATCGCGCGGCCTCCGGTGGTCATTTCGCCAAGACGATACGCCCCTCGCGCGCAATGCCGTTGACGCAGCTCAACCCCGCGCGGGCGACGTTGGCTCATTGATCATGCCGCTCGCCAGGATCACGGCGACCGCATAGGCTCGGCGCTCATCCGACGATTCAGGAGGCATCACCATGAACGGCAACCGCTACTACGGCGTCCGCGTCGAGGGCGCGAAATACGGCGTGGGATTCGGCTCGGCGCTCGCCATCGCGATCTCCTACACCAACAACCATTCGATCCTGTGGGCGATCATCCACGGCATCCTGGGTTGGCTCTACGTGATCTTCGTCGCGCTGTTTCGGTGACATTGCACCGGCAGGCGAGGCCCTGCCCGCGCGGTTCGCAGCTTTTCCTTGCTTTCCCGGTTCCCGCCTCTACGGTCGCGCCGCGAACGAACCGTTGAGACGAGACAGACATGACCGACACGATGAAATGCCCGGCCTGCAGCTCCGAGCACGCCTATCAGGACCGCGATCTCTGGGTCTGCCCGGAATGCGGCCATGAATGGAGCGGCACGGCGGAAGCGGCCGCGGACACGGCGCAGGATGCCGGCGTGCGCGATGCCAACGGCAACGTGCTCGCCGACGGTGACAGCGTCATCGTGATCAAGGATCTCAAGATCAAGGGCTCGTCCTCGGTCGTCAAAGGCGGCACCAAGGTGCGCAACATCCGCCTGCAGGATGCCAGCGACGGCCACAACATCGCCTGCAAGATCGACGGCATCGGCGCGATGAATCTGAAATCGGAGTTCGTGCGGAAGGCTTGAGATCCGCTAGCTTTGCCGCTGTGCCAGGTAGAACCCGCACAGCACCGTCACAAGCCCTGCCGTCTGCAACATCGTCGGCGGCTCGCCGAGCAGCAGCCAGCCGATGAGCAGCGTCAACGCCGGCACGCAGGCCGGAAACACCGCGGCGCGGGCAACGCCGAGGCGCTGGACCGAGACGGCGTAGAGATAGAGCGCGGCGGGGCCGGCGAGGACGCCCTGCGCCAGCGCCTGGATGGCGTTCTCGGTCACGCCGATTGCCGCGACATGGGCAAGGCCGACGGTCGCGACGTAGACCGGCAACAGCAGCAGCGACAGCACGTTGATCACCAGCGCAGCCGACACGGCCGAGACGCGCCATCGGCGCAGAGCAGCGCCGAAGCCGGCGAACATGAATCCGGTGAGCACGAAGATCAGATCGCCCTGCACGCCGTCGGTCCCGATATGGCCAATCGATTCCGCGCCGATCACGCCGAGGCCGCCGACGATGACGATCGCGCCGGCAAGCCGCGAGGCGGAGATCCGCTCCTTCAGCACCACCGCCGCGAGCAGCAGGCCGCCCAGCGTCGCGCAAGAGGGCTGGATCACGCTGCCGTGGCCGAGCGGTACGAACAGGAAGCCGGTGTAGGAGATCAGCGACATCACGGGGCCGCCGAGCACCATCAGCACCAGGCCCCTGCTCCAGCCGATGCCGCAGAGATCGGAGATACCCGCGCGCGCGACCAGCGGCAGGAACACGATGCCCGACCAGACATAGCGATGCACCAGGAGATCGACCGGCGTGAAGCCGACCTTGAGGCCGTGCCGCGTGGCGGCAAAGCCGAGCGCCCAGAACAGCGCCGCGGCAAGGCCGCAGACCACGCCGAGCAGTGCCGGCGCTGCATCGTTCTTCTGAGTGAGAGCGTCAGCGCCGCTCGCCCGCTGATCCATGGATCAAGCGATATGTCGGCGCGCTGAACCGCTCAACCCACGCGCTTGCAGGGCTGGCACGCAGGCATAGCGACGATGCCGCAGGGCCGTGATTGCCGCACGCGCAATGCGCATGCGGCGTCATCATGTCAGTGGCCGCACCGAGGCGGTGAAATCTCGCTCTGCGCGAGGTCCCATCTGCCTCAGGCGACCTCAGTCTTAGCGGGCCGTGCCCGTGGTGACGTCCGCGGTCGTCACCTTGCGGGGGCCGAGCACCTTCGCTTGATGGACCGAGGCGACCGTGGCGGGCGCGGCGACCTGCTGCTCGACATGCGCAGCCCCGAGCACGCGCACCTGCAGCGGAGAGACCGGCAGGCCGTTGGCCTCGTAGGTCGGCAGCTCGGCGGCGACGGCGGCGGTGCCGCCCACGATGGTCAGGATGGCGGCGGCGATCGACAAAGTCTTCTTGTTCATGGTGATGCTCCGAGGGTGAAGGTCGGAGCCTATTTAGGCGCGTCTTGCTGCATTGCGACATGCTTTGCTGCATCGCAACAGCGCGCGCGATGCATGGCGATATGCCTAATGCGTACAGGACCTTGGGCGAATCACGCTGGCCGCGACATGGCGTTTTCCGCGGGTGGTACTCAGCCACCAAGCACGTCGCCCCAGCCATCGAAGAGATAGGTCTTCCAAACTACGGTTCCATCTCCGCCGGGCCTGCTGGCACGGCGGTAGTCATCTGCCTGATCGGCGGTCCAGGTGATGATCGTATCCGAAAGACGATCGTGCAGGATGGCGGGCTCGGTCGGATCGAAGGCGTCCATGGGACGAAGCGTTGGATGCGTCATGGCGCCTCCAACGCAGCAGCGTCCGCAAAGTTGCGGCACGGCCTCGGCAAGGCACCGCGTGGAACCCTCGCGTTGCAGCTCGGCAACACCCGCCGCGAAAAGCCCGCAGCCGCCGATTGCGCCATTGCGCCGCCACGCCATCCCCCGAACAATCGACGAACTGCGTGCCTTTCCGTGCAAGACTGTTTCGTCAACCGTTTGCATCATGACTGTTCGGACAAGATGGTTCGGACAGAACCGTTTGGAGGCAGGGATCATGAACGATCGGCGGTCTCTTTTGGTGGCGGTGTCGTGCCCCTCGGCCGTTCTCGCCGGCTGGCTGGTGTTGTCTTTCTCCGCCCATGCGCCTGCCCTCATCGAGAACAGCGGCGCCAATGTGGCTGCCGTCTCGCGCGCCAAGGATGTCAGTCGCCTCGAGCTCGCCGACGTGCCGCGCGCTGCAACGATCGAGGACGGCATCGCCTTGACCGCCGACATCGCCGCCGTCGCTGCGGCGCCTGCCCCGATGACGACGTCGCAGGACACGCCGGAGGAGCATGCCTCAACCGTCAAGCTCGCTTCGGCCGACCCGGCGCTGATCCTGCCGACGGAGGCGGCGCCCGCACCGCAGATTGCGCCTGAACCGGAAGCACTCGTCAGCGAGGCTGCTCCCGCGCCAGAGCCGGTCAAGCTCGCCTCCGCCGATCCCACCGAGATCGTCACGACGGACGCACTGTCACCTGCGGCGATCGCAAGCGGCCCCGTCACGCCTGCGGCCAAGCCATCTCCGCCGGCGGACACCGTCGCCGTGCTCGACGAATGCTTCGTCATCGAGGCCTGCATCGACCGCTACCTCTGGGCGCTCTATCAGCGCACCGCCAAGGAGGACACGATCAAGGTTCAGGAGCGGCGCGCCGTCACCGTCAAGCGCAAGGGCAAGACGGTCACGGTGATGCGGAGCTTCACGAAGCTGGTCGATCAGGACTTCGGCTGGAAGGATCCGAAGGCGGCCGAGCGCGCCGGCATGTCGATGATGGACTACGTCATCGGCGGCATGGACAAGAGTTTCAAGAAGAAGCTGTTCCGCACGCTGCTCGCGGCCGAGGCCGCCGGCCTGTCGCCGGGCATCACCAGCGCATTCCGCGACGACTATCGCCAGTCGATCGCGAGCGGCCTCAAGGCTGCCTCCGACCGCTCCTATCATGGCGGCAGCACGCGCGGCGGTTATGGCCACGGCATGGCGGCCGACATCGTCAGCACCCAGGGCAACAACCGCGCGCAGCGCTGGGTCTCGACCGAGATCCTGTGGAAGTGGGTCGATGCCAACGGCAAGGCGTACGGCATCGGCCGCCCCTATCTCGGCCGCGATCCGCCGCATGTCGGACCGATCGACGGGAAGGAATACATCTCGCGCCGCGGCGTTGCGACCGACAGCAAGGAAGCCGCGAACGTCAAGCCGAAGAAGACGCGGGCCGCCAGCGCCAAGCCGCCCAAGGCGCACGCCGCACGCGAGCAGAAGACCCCGGCCAAGCAGCAGAAGTCGGCGCAATCGGCCGTCAAGCCCGCGACCTGAGAACCGTCAATCAGGCATCGGGCCCGCGCGTCGGCAACGGCACCAGCCGCATCTCGGCGGAGCCGGCGTCCTGCGTGCGCACCAGCACCGCGAAGATCGTGTCGACCGCAAGCCGTACTGCCGACTCCATCGCTTCGCCCTTGGCCAGATGCGCCGCGATCAAGCCGGTGAGGAGGTCGCCGGTGCCGTAGGGGCGGATCGGCAAGCGCGGCGTCGCAAAGCGCGACAATCGCCCGTCGGCGCACAGGATCGTCTCCACCTGCCCCGCCGCCGTGTCAGCGAGCGTGCAGCCGGTGGCGACCACGTCGATGCGGCCCACCCCTGCGAGCGCGGAGCAGGCCGCGCGGAGGCCCTGGGCATCGGCAATGGTGAGACCGGAGAGCAGCTCGAGCTCGAACTGGTTCGGCGTCGTGAGGTTCGCCGCCGGCAGCAACCGGTGCCGAACCACATCCAAGATGCCGTCCGCAACATAGACGCGGCCGTCATCGCCGATCACGGGATCGCAGAGATAGACGAGCTTCGCATTCCGCGCGAGCGCCCGCTCGACGAAATCGGCGATCACGGCAGCATTGCCCGGCGAGCCCAAATAGCCGGTGACGAGCACCGCAGCCTCGTCGACCAGGCCGCGCTCCTCGATGCCCTTCAGGAGATCGGCGACGAGGTCGCTCTCCAGCACCCGCCCGCGCAGGCTGGGGTAGCGCGGATGGTTTGACAGCAGCGTCGTCGGCACCGCCGCAACGTTCACGCCCTCCGCCTGCATGGCGTAGGCAGCCGCGCTGTTGCCGACATGGCCGTGGACCACCTGGCTCTGAATGGAGATGACGAGCATGAGGAAGGTCCGTAAGGTCAAACGTTGCGCGAGGCAAGCGTCACGGCATCTCGTATCCAAGCCCCTGCCGCAGCGCCTGCATCTTGCGCGCCAGCCGCCGGTGACCCGACTCCTCCGACCGCGCCAATCGATCGGCGACCGCAACATGGTCAGCATCGCTCTTGTGCTGGTTGAGCTTGGCCTGCCCTTCGACCTCATCCACCACGAGATCGACGACGCGGATCGCAGCCAGCATGCTCTCGCGCTTGCCCGGCTCCATCTGCGCGAGGTCCCAGGGTTCCTTCGGTAAGCGCGCCTCGGAGACTGCGAGCAGCGCATCGCCGTGTCCGCGGTTCTCGTCGAGCCCGCGCAGATGAGCCACGCCCGACAGGTGCACCGCTTCGTAAAGCCAGGTCGAGACGTTGTCGCGTGAGGCATACCAGTCGTTGGAGACATAGGCATCGTCGCCGGTAACGATCAGCAGAAATCGTCTGCTGCCATCGGCCAGCGCCACAAGCGGATTCTTGGCGGTGAAGTGAATCTGCACGACAGTGTGCCCGCCGCGCTCGGTCAGCACGAATGGCACGTGAGAGGCCCGCGGCCCGCGCTCGTCCGCCGCCACGATCACGCCGAAGCCGCGAGATGCGGCAAATTCCAGCGCGCGCTGCGTCTCGATGCGGAACTGGGCGCGGAGAACGTGCATGGCGCGGGGACTCGATGAATGGATGACGAACGCGGCGAGGCTAACCCATAATCCCCCGAAATCTGAATAACAATCAACCTTCGAACGCTGATGCCGGCAATCCCTCAGCGCCGCGACAACCTCGCAAGATAGGCGCAGAACATGTCGGCCATGGCGTCGGCATAGGCTGCGATCTCCGCCTCACTCCGCATCTGTTCCGAAAAACTCTTGCCGACTTCGCTCAGCGTCCTCGCGATCAGTTCGCCGGCGAGGGTGCGCGTCGCATCCGAAGCTTTGGGCAGCGCCTCGCGCATGAAGGCGGCGACGATGCCCTCGCCGGCCGCCCGTGCGTCCCGCGCCTCGGGCGCATCGCGATAAAGCGGCGCGGCGTCATTGAGCGCGATTCGGATGACAGCTTCCTCGCACTCGGAGCGGATGAAGGCGTGAACGAGTGTGCGCAGCCGCGCCCGCGGCGGCCTCGCCCGGTCAGCGAGGATGCCTGCGAGCAGCCCACTGGTGCGCCGCCACTCATCGCTCTGGAGACGGAACAGGATCGCCGCCTTGTTCGGAAAATATTGATAGACCGATCCGACGCTCACGCCGGCCCGCTCTGCCACCCGCGCCGTCGTGAAGCGCTGCGCTCCCTCCTTCGCCAGAACCTGAACAGCGGCATCCAGGATGGCCGCCACCAACTCCGTGGAGCGGGCCTGTTGCGGCTGTTTTCGCGAGGAAACTGAAAGGCTTCGACGATTGGACATGATGCCTGCGAGCTATGCGAATAGGAAATGCGACGAATTAGTCGTATTTCGATCTTCGCGCAAGCACGCGCCCCCCAACTCTGGAGACACCAATGAGCATCCCAACCATCACATCGCTTGCGCCGCTGCTGGATCGACTGTTCTACGAGGCCGAAGCCGCAAGCGGCGCAACGCTGGCCGCCGTTGCCGATCTGTCCGACGCCGACCGCGCGCGGATGATGCGAAGCAAGACCGCTTACCGCGACCTCTATGGACGCCTGAAGGACGCTCCGCTCGCGGTCTCACGCGAGACCGGCAGCCTGCTCTATATGCTGGCGCGCAGCTCTCGCGCGAAGGCGATCGTCGAGTTCGGCACCTCGTTCGGCATCTCGACCCTGCACCTGGCCGCAGCTCTGCGCGACAATGGCGGCGGCCGCCTGATCACCTGCGAGTTCGAGCCGTCCAAGGCGGCGCGGGCCCGGGACAACCTTTCGGCCGGCGGCGTGATCGATCTCGTCGACATTCGCGAAGGCGATGCGTTGACGACGCTGAAGTCCGATCTGCCCGAAACGATCGATCTCGTGCTGCTCGACGGTGCCAAGGCGCTCTACCCGAATATCCTCGATCTGCTCGAAGACCGTCTCAAGCCGGGCGCGATCATCGTCGCCGACAACGCCGACGACAGCCCGGACTATCTCTCCCGCATGCGCAAGCCCGGAAGCGGCTATATGTCCACGGCCTTCGCCGACGACGTCGAGCTTTCGGTGCGGATCGATTGAAGCCACGTTCGACCGTCGCTGTGTCATTGAGCCGCAGCGCGATTCATCGCGTGGCGGCTTGGTCATCCGGGCCGACCGCGGAGCCCTTGCGCCGCGCTCCAGGCTGTCGCAGGCACGTCACCCCCGCATGGTATGCGCCGTCATATGTCAGCCATCGTCGGCCTGGTCTCCGCATGAGTTCCGTCTTCAACGCCTATACGGCTCTTGCCCTCGCCATTGTGTTCGAGGTCACCGCGTCGGCGTTCCTGCAGCAGTCCGCGCAGTTCACCCGTCCCTGGCCGACGCTGGCGATGGTGCTGTTCTACGTCGCCTCGTTCTACGCGCTGTCGGTGGCGATCCGGGTCATCCCGTTGAGCATCGCCTACGCGATCTGGGGCGGGGTCGGCATCATCCTGACCGCCACCGTCTCCTTCGTGCTGTTCCGCCAGATCCTGGACGCCGCAGCCTTCGTCGGCATCGCGCTGATCGTGTCCGGGGTCGTGGTCATCAACCTGTTCTCGGAGACCACGGTGCGTTGATGCCGGCCCGATGCCGGTGCGCCTACTGGCTCTGCACCGACTTGGGCTGACGCGGCGCGGATCGAGGCCGCTTTGCGTCAGGCTTGGCCGCACCCCGGGGCGGCGATTCATCGACCGACACGAGGTAGGCGGCGAGTGCCCTGGCCGAGTCGACGCTGGTTGCGTAGTGGTCCTTCAGGAACCAGGACAGCGTCAGGCTGAAGCGGCCCTTGGCGAGACCGCGCGGACTGCGATGGCAGGTCGCGCAGCCGTCAGCAAAGAGCTTCGCGGGCGATTTGCCGGCGTCGAGATTTTGCGCGGCCGCCTCCGTCACCGTCAGCACGGTGGCGGCTGCGACAGTCATCAGAGGCACAGTCAGGCCGCGCCAAGGTCGAAACAACGACGTCAAACTGTCGTCCCCTCGCCCCGTCTCGTGATCACGCCGCCGACTGCTGATCGAATTCGGGCGGCGCGTAGGCCTTGCCATCCTGGTCGGTGATGACGACCCGCCATCCCTCGCTCGCCCACACCTTTGCCTTCGCCACGATGACCAACCGGCTCTCGCGGGCGAAGCTGTACTTCTCGTTGTCGCGTTCTGCGACCATTTTGTAGGCCAATTCGCATCCCCTGGCGTCGCCCTGCACCCAGCCTTCTCGTGGCAGCGGGTTTTGGCGGCAATTCGCCGGGAGCGTGGCAATTTGGTGCCATCGCAGGCGGTATGGGCGCGCCCCGTGCCATCGGCAACGGAGCCAAGCCTGCTGCGCCGGATCGGCGCTAATGCACGCGGATAACGTGGGGGCGGCCGAGATTGATCAGGCCCTGCACCGCCGAGAGGCGGTCATCGAGGGCTGCAATGGTGAGCAACAGATTGTTGCGACGCTCGTCGAGCAAACCCATCTCGGCGCCGCTGAGCTTTGTGCTCGTCCGTTCCTTGTGGATCGCTTCGAGGGACTTGCGCAGTCCGGCAATCAACCCGGCCAACTGCTGGGCCTCCTTGGTCATCGACCGCTTAGCGACATTCTGCTGACGGCGCGTCTCCGCCTGACTCTGACTCATTTCATCCTCCCGTGCCCCGCTGCCCCGAGTGGATGACTGCATCTTTGGATACACATGTTACGATCGATGAAATCTGCCCGCGAAGAACTTTCTTAAATTGTACGTGCAGGGAACTCGACACCGGGCGTCAGATCACCTTCAGCATGAAGCGGTCGAAGTACGAGGCAAGCCCGGCATAGTCGTCGAGCGGCAGCACATTCGCGACATACTGGTCGGGCCGCACCACGACCATGCAGCCGCGCTTTCGATCGATCCCTCGCATTGCGAAAACGTCGTGGCCGCCCTTGAGATCCGGGCAGAACATCTTTTCGTAGTCGATCAGACCATAGCGGCCCTTGCGCGGGAGCAGCAGCGACGGCATCGCCGCGACGGCAAGCTGACGATGATCCTGCTGGAAGACGGCACGCAGGTCGATCACGCTGTCGACGTCGGCGCCAACAGGCGTGTATCGCCGCAATGGTGATTCCCGGGCTTCGGTGAGGAAGCCGCACAGCGCGCGAATGGCCGAGCCGGCAGCCGCAGGATCCTCCGCAGGCGAAAACGCGTAGATGCGGAAACGGCCGTCGGCCTGCGCGGCGTGGCCGAGATGGACCGGCTTGGCGTCCGCCAGCCGGATCACCGGCGCGGAATGGAAGCGCTTGCCGATGACCAGGCCCTGCGCGAGGTGCTGATGCGAAGCCGCGCCGGTGAGCACCGATGGCCTGTAATGCGTTGCCGTGCCCGCGGTATAGCGCCCATGCCTGACGAAATAGTCCTGCGTTTTGGCGGCATCGGCGCCGCCGGCCTTGGCGGCCGAGGCGAGAATCCCCGCCCATTCGCGGTCGAAATCGATCAGCTCTTTCGCGACCGCCTGGCGCTCCGCCGAATAGGAATGCAGCAGGCTCGGCGCACACTGCTTGCGCAGGACGGCGGCGAGCTTCCAGCCGAGATTGAAGGCATCCTGCATCGAGACGTTCATGCCCTGCCCCGCCTTCGGGCTGTGCGTATGGCAGGCATCGCCGGCGATGAAGATGCGCGGCAGGCGCGTATCGGTCTCGGCCTCCGGCACGTCGTCGAACTTGTCGGTGAGGCGCTGGCCGATCTCGTAGACCGACCACCAGGCGATCTCCTTCACGTCCAGTGTATGCGGCTTCAGGATCCGCTGCGCCTTGGCGATCACGTCGTCGGCGGTGATGTTGCGGCTCGCAACGCGCTCGCCGACATCGAGTTTTGCGAGCTCGACATAGATGCGGACCATGTAGCCGCCTTCACGCGGAATGATCAGCAGGCTGCCGTCCCTGGCCGACTGGATCAGCGACTTGAATCGGATGTCCGGGAAATCCGTCACCGCCAGCACGTCCATCACGCCCCAGGCGTGGTTGGCGGAATCGCCATGCAGCTCGCGCCCGATCGATTTGCGCACCGTGCTGCGTGCGCCGTCGCAGCCGACGACGTAGCGCGCCCTGATCGTCTCGACCTCGCCCTCGTGCGCGGCATCGACGCGTTCGAGGCGCACGCTCACGGCGTGATCGGCAGCATCGGCGGCAGGATCGACATGGAGATCAAGCACGCGTCGGCTGTAATACGGCTCGAGCTTCGTTGGCGATCTGCGCATGACGTCGAGGAAACAGTCATGGATGCGCGCCTGGTTGAGGATGACGTGCGGGAATTCCGACAGCCCGTCCTCGACGTCCTGAACCCGGCCGCTGCGGGCGATCTTCTCCGGCGTCGGGTCATCCGGCTTCCAGAACGTCGTTTCGTTGACCCAATAGGCCTCCTTCAGCACCCGCTCGCTGAAGCCATAGGCGTGGAACATCTCCATGGTGCGGCAGGCGATGCCGTCGGCCTGGCCGACCAGCAGCCGGCCCGGCTTCTGCTCGACGATGCAGGTCTTGATGTCAGGAAACTGCGCAAGCTGGGCGGCCAGCGTCAGGCCGGCAGGTCCGCAGCCGACGATGAGAACATCGACCTCGTCAGGCACGGCGCCCGTTGCGCCCGGTGCCTGAACGCGCTCGGCGGGATCGGCAATCTCGGGGTCGCCCGGCTGAAATCCATTCAGATGGAATTGCATGAGCACCTCTCCCGTCAAATTTCTGTCTGGATATTGCTCAGTATGCTGACGGTCAGTATACTTGTCAACGACCTCGAAACCTCCCTGCCTCCGCGGAGACGTCGGTGAAAGACAACAACGACATGCCCGGGCATCTGGCGCGCCGCTTCCAGCAGATCGCGGTCGCGGTGTTCCTGGCCGAAGTCGAAGACGCCGGCTTCGATCTCACGCCGGTGCAGTACGCCGCGCTCGCGACCATCAAGGCCAATCCGGGACTAGACCAGGTAACGCTCGCGGGATTGATCGCCTACGATCGCACCACCATCACCGGCGTGATCGATCGCCTCGTCCAGAAGGGTCTCGCGGAGCGCCGCCCCTCCAGCCGCGACCGCCGCGCGCGGGAGCTCCAAATCACCGATGAAGGCCGGCGCACGCTGCGCAGGATCACGCCGGCCGTCGAATCCGCGCAGCGCATCATGCTGCGCGGCCTGAGCGCCAAAGAGGGGGACGAGCTGATGCGGCTGTTGCGCAAGGCCATCGCCGCCGGCAACGAGCTCAGCCGCGCCCCGCAACGCGATGCGCAAGTCTGATCCCAAGTCACGTCCGAATTTGTCGCAGCGCACGAAACCAGGAACTAACCTTCGCCTGCTAAGCTCGGCCACATTGGGCGCTTAACGCGCGATTAACTTTGTGGGACGGAGTTCGGAATGTTCAGGTTCCTCGTTATGGCCGCAGCCATGACGCTCTCGACCAGTCATGCAGTCGCAGGCGGCCACGGGGGCGGCGACCCTCCTCCGCCGAAGGTCGAGACGCCGACGGCTCCAGCGAAGGTGATCCTGACCAAACAGGGCCCCAAGCTCGTCGATCTCAACGGCATGACGCTTTATATCTACGAGCGCGACACCACCGGAAAGTCCTCGAATTGCAACGGTAAGTGCACCGAGAGCTGGGTTCCGCTGGCCGCGACGGCCGACGCCAGGGCCGTCGGCGACTTCACCGTGATCAGCCGCGACGACGGCAGCAAGATGTGGGCGTACCGCTACCGTCCGCTCTACACTTCACCCGCTGACAAGGCGCCGGGCGACGCCAACGGCATTGCCACGACGCTGCAATGGCGTGTTGCGCGGCCTGAGAACTAAGCCAAGTAACGGCTGGCGGAAATCATGCCAGCCGACGGCGCGGCCCTCAACCGCGCCAGCGCGTGCCCGTCTCGGCCTGCGCGTTCTGCCCTGGCGGCAGCACCACGACCGTCGAATTGAGCTTTACCCGGTCGTAGAGATCGATGACGTCCTCATTGCGCATCCGGATGCAGCCGGACGAGATCGCCTGGCCGATATATTCGGGCTGGTTGGTGCCGTGGATGCGGTAGAGCGTGTCCTTGTTGCCGACATACAGATAGATGCCCCGCGCGCCGAGCGGATTGGCGGGACCGCCTGGAACGCGCGCCGGATACGGTCCGAGCCGCGCCTGGATGTCCGCCGTTGGAACCCAGTCCGGCCATTCCGCCAGGCGGCCGACCCGCGCGACGCCGGAGAACGCCATGGCTTCCTCACCGACCGCAACGCCGTAACGGATCGCCTTGCCCTCGGGGAGCACGTAATAGAGATAGCGCGCATCGGTATCGACCAGGATCGTGCCCGGCTGTTCCTTGCGGTGGTAGTCCACGATATGGCGGAGATATTGCTCAGGCACCTTCGCCTGAGCGTAAGGCGTATGCGCGAGCAACTGACGGTCGCGCGGCGTCATGCTCGCATCCGTCGATGGCGAGAGTGTCGTCTGCATGCAGCCGCCCAGCGGCAACAAGGCTGCGACGAACAAAACGAGTAGAGATCTTGGCACCGCCGGCCCCCCGATAGCGGATAGCAGCACCCCCAGCACCGCCACATATCGCCAAAATCGTGCTGAAAACAAGGCGGGAGAGGAACACGTGCACGCGTTCGATCGACCGGGTTCCATCACCACAAACGGCGGAGGACCGTCGCATCATCTCCATCACCTCGCCTTGCTTTGGTCAAACCCGGCTGGACTCGTGAGCCACGGGGCTCGGGATGGGCTCACTTCAACCGATCGGCGCCGCGCCAATGCGGACGACCTAGGCTTCAAACACCAGGCTTCAAAGGAGTTGCGATGCTCGCGACGCTGAATGCCAAGCAAATCGTCGATGAGATCGTGAAGGACACGGTCAAGGACAACGACCCCCACGACGCGGTTCAGATCTCTCCCGAGATCGTACTGGCCTCGCGGTCCACAAGCGCGTCTCCTGCGCTGGCGCCGGAGATCGCGCCGCGTCCGGAGCCCAGTTTCACTCCGGAGCCCAAGCTCACTTTGGAGCCGAAGTTCACGCCGGAGCCGGCGCGCGCGCCCGAGCCCACCATCAACGTCGTCTACGGAAAGCCCGCCGCGGCACCATTTGTCGACACGGCTGTCCGCGTCACGTCCAGCGACGTTCCTGTCAGGCAGAAGCGATCCTCGGTCGGCAAGTGGCTGCGCGGTGCGTCCGTCGCGTTCCTGTTTGCCGGCGCCAGCGTGGCCGCCAGCATCGCCTGGGAGAAGCACGGCGACACGGCAACGCAAATGCTGGCAGAATGGACGCCGGCACTGACTTCGTTGCTACCGGTGACCTCGCTGCTACCTGCGACATCGCAGACCGCGCCGGTCGCCGCGCAGGCCGCACCGCCCGCAGTGGAAGCTACTTCGGATCAAGTGGTCGACCAATCTGCGACGCCGCCCGCCGCTCAGGTTGCCGCGGTCGCGCCTGCCCCGACACTGCCCGTCGACACAACGCAGTCGGTGCAATCGATGACGCGCGATCTCACCGCGATGGCGCAGCAGATCGAGCAGCTCAAGGCCAGCATCGCCGAGCTGAAGGCCGGGCAGGAGCAGATGGCGCGTGAAATGGCGAAGCCGCCTGCACCGAAGCCGGCAGCCGAAGCGAAGCCACCGGTCGATCCGCGCGCACGCGCCGCTGCGCTTCCGCCGCAGCCTGCCGCGCCTCCGGTTCGCAAGCCCAAGCCGGCCGTGGCACGGAACTCCATGCCGGCCTCCTCGCCCGCACCGCTCGCACCTCCGCCGCCGCCATCGCAGGCCGCCGCGGTCCCGCCGCCAGCTGCGCCGGCCACGACGACGCAAGCCGTTGCCGATGACGATGGACCTATCGTCCGCCCGCCAATGCCGCTGCGTTAGAGCGTGATCCGGAAGAGCGTGTGTAGCGGTTTTCCGAAAAGACCATGCTCAAGACAACAACTTGAAGCGCGATGACGGTTGGTCCTGATTTCATCGCGCTTTAGGCAATGCCAGGGACAGCTCGACGTCGCGATCTCGCGCATGCTGTCCGAGTCGATGTAATGCGTTGAGTCCGGGCGACTACGGGAAGCGATGCATCGCTCGTCTTCCATTCAAGAGAAAAGGCCGTCGGGATCTATGCCGCCGGCCTTCTCGTGCAGCTGCCGGTTCCCGGAGCCCGGTTCTGCTGCAATTCCATGCCTCATGGTCGCGCGGACATATTTAATAAAATGTTAACACGCTCACATGCTGCACATCATTTCTGCGCCATAAGCTCAGAGATTGCGCGGCCTGTTCATTCGGCAACTATCGACTCAGTGGTATCATCCGGGATGTGTTGAGACTTGCACTTAAGCTCAGATCGTCACACGGGGAAATTCAGATGCCCTACTACTCTTTCGATCTTGTGGTTGGTGAGGAGTTCAAGAACCAGTGGGGAATCATCCTCGAAGACATCGAGGTTGCCTCCGATCGCGCCGATCAACTGGCATGCGAGCTGTCGCAGGTGAAGCCGGAGCTGCAGCACAAGGGTTGCGCGGTGCGCGTCACCGATCGCGACCACAATGAGCTCTATCGCACGCCGCTCGACCCGGTGCCGGCCTGGCAGCGCTAAGCACAGTCTCTTCAAGCGAAGTGGATGCCAGTTCGCGTTGAGAAACGCGTCAGACCAACACGCCAAAGTTGGTTCCGACGAAATCGGAACGATCTCTACTCTTCAAGCGTCGGCGGCTCGAACCAGTTCGTCAGCGACAATCCACCGTCGACGACGAAGGCCGCGCCGGTGACGTAAGCGGAGAGCTTGTTCGACAGCACCGTGAGCGCCATCGGCACGAGGTCCTTGGCCTCGCCGAGACGCCCGAGCGGAATGTGCCGCGCCAGCGCGGGATCCGCAACGAATCCGCCGGCCGCGATCGCGCCGGGCACCAGCGCGTTGACGCGGATGTTGTAACGCCCCAACGTCTTCGCGAACTCCTTCACCAGCATCGCCATTGCAGCCTTCGCCGTCGAATAGTGCGCCAGGTTGCGCGGGGTGCCCGCATGCAGCGAGGTGAGGAACAGGAACGAGCCCGGTCGTTTCGCCGCGATCAGCCGTTTTGCGAGTTCGCGCCCCAGGTGAAAGCCGGCATCGAGATTGACGGCATGCATCTCCTGCCAGGTCCTGCGATCGACCGCGAGGGCATGATCGGCCTCCCGTCGCGGCGGCGAGGCGCTATGGACGAAATGGGTGACCTCGCCCAGCGCTGCGTGTGCGGCAGCCAGCAGTTCGTCGCAGGCCTCGAGCCTGGCGAGATCGCCGACCCAGGGCACGGCCAGAGCGGGCTGCTCGCTGGCGCTGATCGCGGCACGCACCCGCTCCGCGCTCACATCGGCGAACATGGTGCGGACGCCCTCACCGACCAGGGCCTGCGCGATCGCGCGGCCGATGCCATTGCCCGCGCCGGTGACGAGCGCGGTGTCGCGTGCTGGATCGAACGGCGAACTGAAGAGGCTCATGTCATGCTCCGAGGCCGGGAAGCGGCAGGTTAGCCCACCGCGCGGACCGACGACAATTGCACCGCGCGCCATTGCGGAGCGGCGCGACGGGCGCTAGCCTCTCAAAAAAATGGAGGAGGTTCCAGGAATGCGCACCGGTTTTCTGATGACGGGCCTGTTGCTGCTGGCTGCGCCAGTCCAGGCTGGCGACGCGCCGCCGCGGTCGACCTATGTGACGATGGTCTTGCAGGCCTTCGCCGCCAAGGTCGAGTGCCCCAACACGGACCTCGTCTATCAGGACCTCGTGCAGAGAGCGCAGCAGATGCACCTGCCCGACGGCACCACCGAGAAGGTGCGCAAGGCGATCGCCTGGATGCACACCGGCGGCAAGCTGGGCGAGAAGCAGGACGATGATTTGATGGCCGAGGTCGCGGTCGCGACCCAGGCCACCGACATGGACCAGCGCCGGCTCGGCATGCCCGGCTGGTGCGAAGCCCAAAAGACCAACCTCGCCGGCCTGATCCGCAGTAAGGGCGGCTAGCGAGCCGGGGCTATCGCCGCATTAAGCACTCCGCGACGGAACCGCTGCTCCGGCCCAAAATCGTCACAATCCTCGAAAGCATGCGACCTCTTCGAATTCGAACAGGAGGTCCTGATGCGGAGTATCCATTTCGTTTTCGCCGGCGCGATTGCGGCCGCCACGGTGCTGACCGCGCCCGCACAGGCGAGGAATGCCGACGCCCAGAAAGGCGAGGAAAAATCCACCCCATCCTCATGCAGTGCCTATCAGCAGGCGCCGGATGGCTCGTGGGAGCCACTCCCCTGCAAGGAGACAGGCGAGCGCGGGCAGCCGCAGACACAGAACCGCACGTCGCCGCAAGGCAGCGATCGTGGGGAGCGTTGAAGGCGCTCGCGCTTACGAATGTCAGCTCTGATGCGGGCCGAGCTATGGCGGAATCTGGGTGATGACGGTGTGAGGAAGGCGGCGTATCGAGGCGGGTGACGAGCCTGCCAGAACCTCTCGAGGAGAGCGATACGCCATGACCGAGACTACCAATGTTCTTGCTTTCCGTCAGCCGTCCGCGGTTGATGATCCACTGACCGATATCGTTCGTGCCGGCGCGCGGGACCTGCTTGCCAGGGCGATCGAGATCGAGGTTGGCGCGTTTCTGGCCAGCACGGCCAATCTGACGCTGCCCGACGGTCGAGCGCGCCTGGTCCGACATGGGCACGGTCCGGTGCGCGAGATTGCGACCGGCATCGGTCCGGTGGAGGTCGCTCGTCCCAAGGTCCGCGACCGCGGAGCGAGCGGGCCAGGCGACCGCCTCCGCTTCAGTTCGGCAATCCTGCCGCTATGGGCGCGGCGGACGAAGAGCCTGGATGCCTTGATCCCGGTCCTCTATTTGCGCGGCATCTCGACCGGCGACTTCCAGGAGGCGCTCTCGGCGCTGCTCGGCAAGGATGCGCCGAACCTGTCGCCTTCGGTGATCGCCGGCCTGAAGGCCGATTGGCAGGTCGAGTACGAACGCTGGCAGAGACGCGATCTGTCGGCGCGTCGCTATGTCTACATCTGGGCCGATGGCGTGTACCTGCAGGCCCGCATGGAAGATCACAGCGAATGCATGCTGGTGCTGATTGGCACCACGCCGGAAGGCAAGAAGGAGCTGATCGGCTTCCAGGTCGGCGTGCGCGAGAGCGCGCAGAGCTGGCGCGAACTCCTGATCGACCTGCGGCAACGCGGGTTACGGATTGCCCCGCAACTCGCCATCGGCGACGGCGCCCTCGGCTTCTGGAAGGCACTGGACGAGGCCTTTCCCGGCACGCGGCACCAACGATGCTGGTGCCATAAAGTGAGCAACGTACTCGACAAGGTCGCCAAATCCGTGCAGGGCCCCATGAAGAACGACCTGCGGAACATCTATCTGGCCCCACACCGGGCCGAAGCTGAAACCGCGATCGACGTCTTCGTCGAGAAATACCACGTCAAATACGGACGTGCGGTGGAGTGCCTGATCAAGGATCGCCATGCGCTGCTCGCCTTCTTCGACTTCCCTGCTGAGCACTGGATCCACCTACGCAACTCGAACCCGATCGAGAGCGTCTTCGCCACGGTGCGCCACCGAACGGTGCGGACCAAGGGATCGCTGTCGCAACAAACTGCGAAGCTGATGGTGTTCAAGCTCATCGACGCCGCATCGAAGACCTGGCGGCGATTGAAGAGCACGAACCAGTTGCCGAAAGTCATCGCCGGTGTAAAGTTCATCGACGGAATCGAAGTCATTCCGAACACTGAAAGCCACGCCGCCTGATCAGGCCGCGTCACCCAAAATCAGCCATAGCTCATGCGGGCCGCGCATGATCTTCATGGCGTCCACGATGTGACGCCATTCCCTGGCCTCGTCGGTCTCGCCGCGGCCCTCGCAGGCCTGGGCCTGCTCGGCGGCTTTCGCAATCGCAGCAAGTCCGTGCTGTTCGAGCATCTGCCGGGCAACGGTATGAACCTGGACCTCGGACATCATGGGCGCTCTCCCGCTTGAGGGAACTGCGGTGCAGCGCACAACTGCCACCGCGGGTGTCTCACAACGATCGAGGCCCCGAGCTCGTTCCGTCCCGTCGATGTGAGCCCAAGACAAAGGCGGCCCGCCATGCCCGGCGGACCGCCTTCTCACCCACCCCAAAACCGGCAGTCTCCGGCCGCGGCTCCCTACGCCACCGCCGCCTTCTTGCGCTCGAAATCGTTCGGCACCTCGATATCGACCTCCAGGGTCGAAACCTCGTCGCCGCGCTCGAGCCGGACGATGACCTTGGTCGGGTCCAGCGTTACATGCCTGGACACGACGGCGAGAATTTCCTCACGCAGCACGCCGAGCAGATCGGGCTGGCCGCGCATTCCGCGTTCATGGGCAAGCAGGATCTGCAACCGTTCGCGCGCGACCGGTGCAGTGGCCTTGTTGCCGCGGAGAAGCCGAAGCAAACCCATGCTCATGCAGCCCTCCGTCGCAGCAGGCGATCCATGAAGCCCTTGCGCTCCGCCGGCACCTGCATGGCGATTGTCTCGCCGCACAGCCGCCGCGCCGCGTCGATATAGGCCCGCGCGGGCGCGCCGTCCGCATTCGACAGCGTCACGGGCGTGCCGACGTTGGAGGCGCGCAGCACGTCCTGGCTCTCCGGGATGATGCCGAGCAATGGCGTTGCCAGGATCTCGAGGATGTCGTCGATGGTCAGCATCTCGCCGCGCGCGGCACGCGAGGGATCGTAGCGGGTGATGAGGATGTGCTTCTCGACGCGCTCGCCCTTCTCGGCCCGCACCGTCTTGGAATCGAGCATGCCGATGATGCGGTCGGAATCGCGCACCGAGGAGACTTCCGGATTGGTGACGATCACGGCCTCGTCGGCAAAGCGCATGGCCATGGAGGCGCCGCGCTCGATGCCGGCCGGGCTGTCGCAGATCACCCAGTCGAAGCGGCTGCGCAGATCGTCGATGACCTTGCCGACGCCCTCTTCCGTCAACGCGTCCTTGTCGCGGGTTTGCGAGGCCGGCAGCAGCCAGAGATTCTCCAACCGCTTGTCGCGGATCAACGCCTGCGGCAGCTTCGCGACGCCCTGCACCACGTTGATGAGATCGAACACCACGCGGCGTTCGGCGCCCATCACGAGGTCGAGGTTGCGCAGGCCGACGTCGAAATCGACGACGACGACCTTGTCGCCGCGTTGCGCGAGCGCCGCCCCTAGTGCGGCGGTCGTCGTGGTCTTGCCGACCCCGCCCTTGCCTGATGTCACGACCAGTACTTTGGCCATCTCAATTGTCTCCTTCTGGTCAGTTCAGCGCAGTAATTCGCATGGTGTTGCCTTGCAGGAAGGCCTGTGCGGGCCGGCCGCGCAAGGCCTCGTCAATGTCGTCGGCGGTCTGATAAAACCCATCGATTGCAAGCAGTTCGGCTTCGATCTTCTGACAATAGATGCGCGCGCTGGTGTGACCGTTCACGCCCGCCATGGCGCGGCCGCGCAGCGCGCCGTAGACGTGGATGGAGCCGCCGGCAACGACCTCGGCGCCGGAGCCGACCGAGCCGAGAATGGTGACGTCGCCTTCCGGGAAGATCACGGTCTGGCCCGAGCGCACGGGGTTTTCGAGGAGCAACGATGTGGGCTTGGTCTCGGCCTTCACCTCGGCCTTCTTCGGCGCGCTCGGCTCGACCACGCAGCTGCGCCCGCCCGACAAAAGCGGCGGCATCCCGGAGGTCAGCCGGCCCTCCTCCACGCCCTCGATGCCGAGCACGCGGATGTTGCGGTCCTGAAGGCTGGTGAGCAGATGGCCGATGCCGGACTGGCTGAGATCGACCGAGGACAGGTCGATCACCACGGGCCGGCCGGCGAAGAAGCCCGGCGAACGCGCGATGGTGGCATCGATCTCCTGCAGCCAGTCCTGGATCGGAACCGTCGGCGTGAACACGAAGGCCACATAGGAGCGCCCGCGCAGGCGCACCATTTGACGTTGGACTTTTGCTGCAGCCTGCATAGCGGCCGACTCGTTCCCTGTTATTGAATAGTTAACGATGCGGCGGATATGGTTAACAGCCGGTTAACGCCTCCGTGAGGTTAGGTGGGATGGGCGGTTCTTTGGTAGGCTGGCCGGGCGCAATCACCTGGCAAGCGTTAGACGGGCGCCCTCGCCCAGCACATCACTGTCGCCGCCCGGCTTGACCGGGCGACCCAGTACTCCGAGGCGAGCGTGAGTCAGTCGATAGTTCGCGGCGTACTGGATGCCCCGGTCAAGCCGGGGCATGACACCGGTGTGTGGCGCGAGCGTAGCGGCCAACTACCCCCCTACTTCTTCACCTTGCTCGCATCCATCTTGATAGCGGGATCCAGCATCTTGGTCGTGAACGCCGTGGTCACGTCGAACGGCTTCTCCATGCCGAGATAGGTTTGGACCAGCTCGTAGTCCTTCTTCATCCGCTCGCCGTCGATCCAGCCGAGACCCTTGGTGGTCGTGAACTCGTCCGTCATCAGGAACTTGATGCGCTCCCACTGGCGTTCCTGGTTGGCCCGGTCGAGCCCCGAGACCTGCGCGAGCAGCGCGTCCAGGCACGGGGCCACGTCGGCGACGCAGGCCGCGAAAGCTTTCTGCGTGACGCGCACGAAGTCCTCGACGACCTTCGGGTTCTTCTGCAAGTAGGCGCCGTTGACGATCAGGGAATTGCCGTAAGGGTTGAGCCCGATGTCCTTCCAGTTGACGTAGCCGAGATCGGGACCGAACTCGATCACCTTCAGATCGTGCTCGTTGTAGAAGTCGCTGATGATATCGACCGTGTGGCTCTTCAGCGCCGCGATCTTGGCGGTCGGCCCGACATTGACGAAGCCGACGGAGTCGGGCGCAAGCCCTGCCGCCTTGGCGAAGGCCGGCCACATCACGCGCGAGGCATCGCCGGGCGGATTGCCGATCTTGTGCCCGGCGAAATCCTTCACCCCGTTCACGCCATAGCTCTTCAGCCAGTAGAAGGTCTGGCCGGTATTGGCATAGACGCTCATCACCGCAACCGTGTCGGCGCCCTTGCTCTTGGCCACCAGCATGGTGGCGAGATCGGCGACGCCGAACGGCGAGCCGCCCGAGCCGACCTTGGCCGCGAGACGCCGGAGCCCTTGCCGGTCTCGATGGTGAGATCGATGCCCGCCTTCTCGTACCAGCCCTGCGCCTTGGCGTAATAATACGGCGAGTGGTCGGCCGTCGGCGTCCAGTTCAGGATCAGATTGACGGCCTCTCCCGCATGCGCGGGCATCGCCGTCGCACCGAGCGCCAGAGCCAACACCAGGGCCGAGCCCGCCGCCTGCAAACGCTTCATCGCATCTCTCCTCGTTGCCGCGACCCGGCTTGTCGCTCTCCCCTTGTGAGGATACCAATGCAACAAGCCCGCCCTCCACTTGTCAACTGTTTGGTTGGAAATGCCCGCAAAACGATCTGGCGACACCGTGCCGCAGCGCCGCGACCCCGTCGCCACCCGCAGGAAGCTGCTGACCGCGGCGCGCCAGGAATTCGCCCGGCACGGCTTTGCGGGCGCGCGGGTCGACGAGATCGCCGAGCGCGCCGGCGTCAACAAGCAGCTCGTCTACCACTATTTCGGCGACAAGGACGCGCTCTACCTCGCCGTGCTCGAATGGGTCTATGAGGACATCCGCGAGCAGGAGCGCAGGCTCAATCTCGAAGGCCTGCCGCCGGAGAAGGCGATCCGCAAGCTGATCGAGGCATCGTTCGATCACCTGGCGGCAAACCCTGATTTCATCGTGCTTCTGAACGACGAGAACCGCGGCGGCGCCCGTCATGTCCGCGGCTCGACCCGGCTGGAGGCGATGCACTCGCCGCTCGTCAAAAGCGTCTCCCACATCCTCAACGAGGGGGTGCGATCTGGCGTATTCCGCAAGGGGATCGATCCCGTCCAGCTCTACATCTCCATTGCGGGCCTCAGCTATTTCTTCTTCTCCAACACGCCGACGCTGTCGGCGATCTTCGGCAAGGACCTGTCGAGCAGGGCCCAACGGCGCGCCCGCCGCCGGCACGTCGCCGACCTCGTGCTCCAGTCACTCCGGCCCTAATCAACCAACTGGTTGAAACTTCCCTCGAGTCCGGCTAGGCTCGCGACACGCAGCAGGGTGGCTGTCGGCAACAGGGAGCATGCGGTGGCAGGAGACGGGGCACGCACCTCGCGCAGCTTTGCGATCATCCTGATCGTGCACCTCGCCGTGCTCGTGCTGTGGCAGGTCGCGGTCGATGCCTTCCAGGTCCCGAAATTCATCCTGCCCTCCCCGCTTGCGACAATTCAGACGTTGGGGACCACGGGCTATGCCTGGGGCGCCAACACGCTGGTGACGGCGATCGAGATCCTCGGCGGCTTCGCGCTCGGCGCCTTCGTCGGCGTCGCGCTTGCCGTGATCTTCAGCTGGGCACCGCTGCTCAGCCTCGTGCTGCTGCCGTTGTTCGTCACGCTGAACATGATTCCGAAAGTGGCGCTCGGCCCGCTCTTCATCGTCTGGTTCTCCTACGGCATCGTGCCGAACATCCTGATCGCCTTCAGCATCTGCTTCTTCCCGATCCTGCTCACCACCGCGCGCGGCCTGCGCGAGGTCGAGCCGGACCTGCTCGATCTCGTCAAATCGCTGCGCGGATCGCGCTGGACACTGTTCCGCAAGATCCAGCTGCCGGGATCGCTGCCCTACATCTTCTCCGGGATGAAGGTCGGCGCAATCCTTGCGGTCGCCGGCGCCATCGTCGGCGAGTTCATCGCCTCCGAGCGCGGGCTCGGCTACCTCATGATCCAGGTGCAGTCCTCGCTCGACACGCCCGCGATGGTGATGGCGGTCGTGCTGCTGACGCTGCTTGGTGTCGCTCTCTACGGCCTGGTCCTCGCCCTCGAACGCATGTTCGTGGTCGGCGACGCCAGGCAGACCTGAAGACCAAGAGAGCTGGCCCCGGTTGTTTGGACAGCGCCCCGCTGGATTTAAGTGGATTCCTGCCGGGTTATGCTGAACGCGGGGCTTTACGGTTTTGTCGTTGCGTCGGGAGGGCGTAGCCCGACCAGAGCGACGACAAAACCGTCGGCGACGGTCATGCGGCCATCACCATAGCTTGCGTGCCGAAGTAAGCCTCGTCGGGCGTGCGCCCGTCAAGGCTCGAGTGAGGGCGTCCCTGATTGTAGAAGGCCAGATACTTGGCAATTGACGCTCGCGCCTCGGACACGCTGTCGTAGGCGCGGAGATATACTTCTTCGTATTTGACCGTGCGCCAGAGCCGCTCGACAAACACGTTGTCGCGCCAGGCGCCCTTGCCGTCCATGCTGATGGCGATCTTCGCGTCCAGCAGCACATCGGTGAACTCGAGGCTGGTGAACTGGCTGCCCTGATCCGTGTTGAAAATCTCGGGCCTGCCGTGCTTCGCCAACGCCTCCTGGACCGCTTCGACGCAGAAGGCCGCCTCCATTGTGATCGAGACGCGATGGGCCAGGACCCGTCGGCTGAACACATCGACGACCGCCGCGAGATAGACGAAGCCACGCCGCATCGGAATGTAGGTGATGTCCATTGCCCACGCATGGTCGGGCCGCTCGATCTTCAATCCGCGCAACAGGTACGGGTAGATCTTGTGACCCGGAGCCGGCTTGCTCGTGTTCGGGCGACGATAGACCGCCTCGATCCCCATGCGCTTCATCAGCGTCGCGATGTGGCGGCGACCGGCGTATACGCCCTCCCGCCGCAGCAACGATCGCAGCATACGCGCTCCCGCGAAGGGATAATCGAGATGCAGCTCATCGAGCCGACGCATCAAGGCAAGGTCCTCGGCCGAAACTGGCCGAGGTTCATAGTAGACCGTGCTGCGAGCCAGCTTCAGGACCTTCGCCTGGCGCACGATAGAAAGATCATGATCGCGGTCGATCATCGCTTTGCGCTCAGCAGGCCCGCCTTGGTGAGCGCGCCGGACAAAAAATCGTTTTCCAACGCCAGCTCGCCGATCTTGGCATGTAACGCCTTCAAATCGACCGGCGTCTCGGCCGATGTCTTGTCATGCCCAAACACGCCGGCGGCGCCTTCCAGGAGCTGGTTTTTCCAGATCGTGATCTGGTTCGGATGAACATCAAACAGTTGCGCCAGCTCCGCCAGTGTCTTGTCGCCTTTGACCGCAGCCAAAGCAACCTTCGCCTTGAATGCCGGAGAATGCGTCCGGCGGCTCTTCTTCGTCATCTTCGCTCCTGATTCGCAGCAAGAATCCTCGCCGCTGTCAGGCAGAAAATCCACTCAAGCTACTGTCCGAATTTGCGGGGCCAGCTCTCAAGGACGACGTACCCATGCTGCTCACCCGCCAGACGCTGCCGAAGACCATTCCCGACATCGCTGCACTCGACGATCTCCTGTGCCGGCCGAGCCAGGCCCTGATCGACGACCTCAAGAAGGTCGAGGGCGACATCATGATCCTCGGCGTCGCCGGCAAGATGGGCCCGACCCTGGCAGGACTTGCGAAGGCCGCCGCGCCGGATCGCCGCGTCATCGGCGTCGCCCGCTTCAGCGACGCCGGCGTGAAGGACTGGCTGCACGCGCGCGGGATCGAAACGATCAACTGCGACCTGATGGACGAGAAGGCGATTGCAGCGCTGCCCAAGGCGCCGAACATCGTCTTCATGGCCGGCCGCAAGTTCGGCGCCGAGGGCGATCTGTCGCTGACCTGGGCGATGAACGCGCATGTGCCGGCGCTGGTCGCGCAGGCCTTCCCCTCCTCGCGCATCGTGGCGTTTTCGACCGGCTGCATCTATCCGTTCGTGCCGGTCGACGGCAAAGGCTCGAGCGAGGACATGGCGCCGAACCCGCCCGGCGAATACGCCCAGTCCTGCGTCGGCCGCGAGCGCATGTTCGAATATTTCTCGCACAAATTCGGCACGCCGGGGCGCCTTTTCCGCCTCAACTACGCGATCGACATGCGCTACGGCGTGCTGCACGATATCGCGACGAAAGTGCTGACGGGCGCACCGATCGACGTCAGCCTCGGCCATGTCAATTTCATCTGGCAGGGCGATGCGTCCTCCCAGGCACTGCGCTGCCTGGCGCATTGCACGACGCCGACCTCGCCGATCAACGTCAGCGGCCACGAGATCCTCGCGGTGCGCGATCTCGCGGCGAAGTTCGGCGCAAGGTTCGGCCGCGCGCCGGTGCTGACGGGCAAGGAAGAGCCGACGGCCTGGCTGACCGACACGTCAAGGGCGGTCGAACTGTTCGGCCTGCCCGTCGTTGACACCGAGCAACTGATCGCCTGGACCGCGGATTGGGTCTCTCGCGCCATGCCGAGCCTCGGCAAGCCTACCAAATACGAGGTGCGCGATGGCCGCTACTGACGGTCCGCGCATCGTCCGGCTCGGCGTCGAAGACGCCGCGGCGGGCCTTGTGCTCTCGACCGAAGCGCACTGGAACCAGACGATCGAGGACTGGTGCTTCTTCTTGCGTGACGGGTTCGTCCTCGGCATCCACGACGGAGCGCGGCTGGTCGCAACTGCGGCCCTGCTGCCCTATTCCGGCAACAATGCATGGATCAGCATGGTGCTGGTGACGGCAAGCCACCGCCGCCGCGGTCTTGCCACGCAGCTCGTCGATGCCTGCCTCGAGGCGGCGCGCAAGGACGGGCTGACCTGCTGGCTCGATGCGACGCCTGACGGCGCCCGGGTCTATGGCCCGCTCGGCTTCACCCCGACCTCGCAATTGCGCCGGCTGAAGCTGGTGAAATCCACGTCCGCGCCCGGGCAGGCTCCGTCAACCGCAACACTTGACGCGCTTTGCAATCGGGACCGGCGCGCGACCGGCCTCGACCGCACCGCCCTGCTCTCCGCTTTCGCGCGGCGACCCGGCTCGCGCATCGTCTCCACGAACGGCGCCATCGCACTGGTGCGGAACGGCCGGGCCGCGTGCCATATCGGCCCGTTGTTCGCCGATCACACCACAGCCGCGCTGACCCTGGTCGACGCGATCGCGCGGTCGCAGGACGGACCGCTCCTGCTCGACGCCGTCGCGTCGCAAGCCGCATTCCTGGACGGATTGACGGGGTCCGGCTGGACCATCGAACGCCCGTTCCAGCGGATGCGTCTCGGCCCCGCCACCGCCATGGCCGGGGAAATGCCATTCGCCGTCGCCGGCCCCGAATTCGGATAGGACATCATGCACCACAGCCAGATCAACAGCGACGTCCGCAAGCTGATCGCCGACGGCACCGTGCTGCCGGCGCATCCGCTCGCGCTCACCGCCGAGCGACAGCTCGACAAGACGCATCAGCGTGCGCTGACGCGCTATTACATCGACGCCGGCTCGGGCGGCCTTGCCGTCGGTGTGCACACCACGCAATTCGCGATCCGCGACGTCGGCCTCTACCGTCCCGTGCTCGAGCTCGCCGCAGAGACCGCAGCACACTGGACCAGGCGTCCGCTCGCAATGGTCGCAGGCCTTGCCGGCCCGACCAGCCAGGCGATCACAGAGGCCCGCACCGCACGCGACATCGGCTATCACGCCGGCCTGCTCAGCCTCGCCGCGATGAAGAACGCCTCCGAGGACGAGATCATCGCGCATTGCACGGCGGTCGCCGCCGAGATTCCGCTGGTTGGCTTCTACCTTCAGCCGGCCGTCGGCGGCGTTGTCCTGTCGAGCCGGTTCTGGCAGCGCTTCGCCTCGATCGACAACGTCATTGCGATCAAGATCGCACCGTTCAACCGCTACCGTACCCTCGATGTTCTGCGCGGCGTCGCAGCCGCCGGCGCGCTCGACCGCGTCGCGCTTTACACCGGCAATGACGACCACATCCTGCTCGACCTGATGCTGCCGTTCGATCTCCGCGACAAGGGCGTCACCACGCGCACCTATTTCAAGGGCGGCCTGCTCGGCCACTGGTCGGTCTGGACCGCGAGCGCCATCCAGCAGTTCGAACGCTGCAAGGCGGCCCGGAACAAGGACAGCGTGCCCGCCGACCTGCTCGCGCTCGATGCCCGCGTCACCGACTGCAACAGCGCGTTCTTCGACGTCGCCAACAATTTCCACGGCTGCATCGCCGGCTGCCACGAGGTCTTGCGGCGCGAGGGCCTGATGAAAGGTCTGTGCTGCTTCGATCCAAAGATAGCGGTACGACGACCCCACCTCGTTTAGGTGGACGGGATGAGCGAGACTCGCGCGTGGATTTGACAACGCGAGGGACGCTCGTTCCATGCATCAAGACAGACATCAAGACGGGCATGATGCCGCCTCCTATCAGCGGATCGAGGTGATCACAGGGGAGAGGCGACGGCGCAGTTGGAGCGATGCGGAGAAGGCGCGGATCGTGGCCGAGAGTGCCGATCCGGAGACGAGCATTTCCGAGGTGGCTCGACGCAACGGGGTGAACCGGGGACTGCTCAGTGTGTGGCGGCGCCAGGCGCGGCTCGCGTCGAGCGAAGCGCCGCAGTTCGTGCAAGTCAGGCTCCAGGCCGCCGTCGAGGCGCAGCCGAACGCGATCGATAAGGCGCATGTTCTGACGGATCCGGCCGAGCGGATCGAGGTGATGATCGCGGGCGCGACGGTGCGCGTGCCCGTCGGCGTCGACGCCGCGACGCTGGAGCGCGTGCTGGCGGCGGTGAGATCGACGCGATGATCTCTTTCGGTCCAATGGTCCGTGTGTTCGTCGCGACGCAGCCGATTGACTTTCGTAAAGGCGTTCATGGCCTTGTCGCGCTGGTAGCGGAGGGATTAGGCGGCAAGCCCTACAGCGGTGACGTTTATGTCTTCCGATCGAAGCGATCGGATCGTTTGAAGCTACTGGTTTTTGACGGCTCGGGAATGGTTCTAGCGACGAAGTGGCTGGAGAATCGGGGCTTTGCCTGGCCACCTGTTCGCGAGGGTACGATGCCGGTGACGGGGGCGCAACTGGCGATGCTGATTGAAGGTCTTGCGGAGTGGTCGCGTGTGGTCCCGAAGGTGACGAAGCGGCCGACGAAGGTTGCCTGAAGCGTCTTGTTTTGCTGGCGATTGCGAGTGCGTTCGTGTAGCTCTGCGATATGGCGCTTCGCCCCGAAGATCTCCCCTCTGACCCTGCGGCTCTTGCCGAGATGGTGCTGGCTTTCGAAGGCGAGAACGATGATCTGCGCGCAGAGATCGCCACGTTGAAGAGCCTGATCTTCGGCGCACGATCGGAGCGCGCGGCGATCGTCTGCGCCGAACAGATCGCGTTTGATCTGGAACGGACCGCCGGCTCACAGCTCCCGGCCAATGACGACAAACCGGACGCGCCGCGGCCGGAGCGGCGCAAAGCGAAGCGCAACATCGGCGCGCTGCCGGCGCATCTGCCTCGGGTCGAGCGGGTGATCGAGCCGGCGTCCACGCTGTGCCCGTGCTGCACGGGTCAGATGCATCGGATCGGCGAGGAGAGCAGCGAAGCGCTCGATCGGGTTCCCGCGTGGCTGCGCGTGCTCCGCACGATCCGTCCAAAATACGCCTGCCGCTCCTGTGAGGGCCCGATTGTCCAGGCCCCGGCACCGGCGCGGCTCGTCGAGGGCGGCATGGCAACGACGGCGCTGATCGCGCATATCGCCGCGGCCAAATATGCCTGGCAATCGACGCTCTATCGCCAGACGCAGATCCTGGCGGGTCAGGGTGTCGTCGTCGACCGTCAGACGCTGGCGCGCTGGATGGGGAGCGCGGCGTGGCTGGTCAGGGGCCTCTACGATCTGCAACTGAAGACTATGCACGGCTTCGAGCGGCTGTTCTGCGACGAGACGCCGATGCCAGTGCTCGATCCGGGACGCGGCCGCACGAGGATCTGCCAGTTCTGGGCGCACGCGACGGACGATCGGGCGTGGAAGGGGCCGGCGCCGCCGGCGGTCGCCTACGTGTTCGCAGGTGGTCGCGGCAAAAAGGAGATCGTGGCGCAGTTAGCCGGCTTCGAAGGCGTGCTGCAAGTCGACGGCTATGCCGCCTACGCCTCGCTGGCGGGCGATGCGATGATGTCGGGCCAGATCCAGCTGGCGTATTGTCTCGTTCACGCGCGCCGCAACTTCGTGAGGGTGCACAAGACGACGAACTCACCCTTCGCCGCGGAGGTCATCGAGCGCATTGCGGCCGTCTACGCGATCGAGGAGAGGATCCGCGGTCTCGATGCTGGGGAACGCCGCGCGACGCGACAGGCCGAGACGAAGCCGCTGATGGAGGCGTTGAGGGCCCGTCTGATCGCGGTGAAGGACGGGATCTCCCGCCGCTCGACGCTCATCAAGGCGATCGACTACATGCTCGAACGCTGGCAGGGCCTGACGACGTTCCTGGATGACGGGCGGCTCGAGCCGGACACCAACACGGTCGAACGATCGATCAGGCCAATTGCGATCGGAAAAAAGAACTCGTTGTTCAGTGGTGACGAAGGCGGGGGCGAGACCTGGGCGATACTCGCTTCGCTTCTTAACACAGCGAAATTGAATGGCCTCGACCCCGAGGCGTATCTCGTCGACGTTCTCGATCGCATGGTGAGCGGCGCCACGAAGACCAACCAGCTTCACGAACTTCTGGCCTGGAACTGGAAGGCCGCACGCGAAGCCGAAAAGCGGGCCGTGGCATGACGAAGCCGAAGCAAGGGCGGGGAACGCGAAAAGCACGCAAGACGACGATGGCGGACTATGCCATGTCGTTCGAACGGCTCGGGCAATGGATCAGCAAGCGCGCCAGGTCGCCGACGCTTCGGCATCCGCGGGCGACGTCGCTCTCCATGCTCGATGGCGCGGTGGCCGCGGTCGTCGCCGGGCCGGTCTCGATGGCGTCCGAGGAATGGGTGTGCCCGCTCCTCGGCGTAGATCCCGACGCCTTCAATCACGACACCGAGGAGTTCTCGGCAATCGCCGCCACGCTGATGCGCCACAACGCTATCAGCGAGACGCTGTCGACGAGACCGGAGAGCTTCGAGCCGCTGTTCGTGCGATCACCGGACGGCGAAGTCGACCCGCAGCCCTGGTGCATGGGCTTCTACGCCGTCATGAAGCTTCGGCTTCTCGTCTGGTCGCGGCTTCTCCCCCCGAATGGAACCGAACACCTTATGCTGCGGCCGATCTTGGTCCATTGCATCGACGACGCCGGTCGACCCTTGCTACCCCCGGCCCGGCGCACGCTGGGAACGCAGCCCATCATCCAAAACGCCTGGCGCAACATTCCAGCAACCGTCGAGGCCCTCCGGCAGTTCTGGATGCCTATACGCTTCAAGCGCGGTGCGTAGGCCGTCCGCACCAAGTCCGTGGCTCCGTGGGCCTCTCGTACCGTTTACGATCCAAACGAGGGGCTCAGCCCCGGCCAGAAGGAGGAGATCGACCGCGTCTGCCGCGAGCACGCCGACCTCAGCGACGATGCTTTCGTCGCCGCGAATTTGAACAAATGGCTGGCATGAGCTCGGAGCCCTTCATCAGCCTGCGATGAAGGCCGCGCGCGAGCGGGCGCGCGACCTGCTCAACCTCGTCGGGCTCGCCGGCTACGAGCAGAAATATCCGCAACACTGTCCGGCGGCATGCAGCAGCGCACGGCGATCGCGCGCGCCTTCATCCACGATCCGAAACTGATCCTGATGGACGAGCCGTTCGGCGCACTGGATGCGCTGACGCGCGAGCAGATGAATTTGGAGATGCTGCGGATCTGGCGCGAGAGCGGCAAGACCATCATCTTCGTCACGCACTCAATCCAGGAAGCGGTGTTCCTGTCCTCGCATTGCGCGGTGCTGACCGCGGGACCCGCGAAGATGGCCGACTATTTCCCGATCGACCTGCCCTTCCCGCGCGACCTTCCGCTGAAGACGACGGACGCGTTCGGCGCGTATGCAAGACGGATTTATGCGAAACTGGGGCTGGGCGCGGCGTAAGTCGCCACACGAAAATTCTCGTAGGGTGGGCAAAGCGGAGCGTGCCCACCATTGCAAGTGAAGTACGTGATGGTGGGCACGGCGAAAGTGCGCCTTTGCCCACCCTACGGGAGCGCGGCGCAATCGCAGCGCCGCTCTCCCCTCACGTCAGCTCTTGTTGCGCATCTTGCTGAGCAGATAGTTGTCGTAGAAGTTCTCCGCGATCTGCGTGTAGAAGAGCAGCTCCTTCATATACGCGTCGTGGCTCTCCTTGGTCCGCTTGAACAGGTCGCTCTTGGCGGCGAGCTCGTTCAGATGGTCCTGGGTCGCGTTGTAGCAGGCTTCCAGCACCGGCTGCGGGAACGCTTTCAACTCAGTGCCGCTCGCGATCAGCCGCTTCAGCGCGGCCGGGTTGACGCTGTCGTATTTCTCGAGCATCCAGGCGCCGGCCGCCGCGCCCGCCTGGTTGACGATCGCCTGGTATTGCTTCGGCAGCGAATTCCACTTCTCGTCATTGACGACCATGTGCAGCATGGCGCCGCCTTCCCACCAGCCGGGGAAGTAGTAATATTTGGCGACCTTGTAGAAGCCGAGCTTTTCGTCGTCATAGGGACCGACGAACTCGACCGCGTCGATCGTGCCCTTCTCCAGCGCCGGATAGATATCGCCGCCCGCGATCTGCTGCGGGACGACCCCGAGCTTTGCCAGCACGTGGCCACCCATGCCGGCGATGCGGAATTTGAGACCCTTGAGATCGTCGACGGTCTTGATCTCCTTGCGGAACCAGCCGCCCATCTGGGTGCCGGAATTGCCGCAGAGGATGGCGTGCGCCTTGAAGGGTTTGAGCGCCTCGTTGGTGAGGTCGGCGCCGCCACCGAAGTACCACCACGACTCCTGATGGCGATGGTTCATGCCGAACGGCGCGCCGGTGGCATAGGCCAGCGCCGGCTCCTTGCCGATGTAGAAATAGAGCGGCGTCTGCGCCATCTCCACCGATGCGGTGCTGACGGCATCCAGCGCCTGGAGGCCGGGCACGAGCTCGCCCGCCGAGAAGGTCTGGATCTGGAATTTGTTGTCGGTGGCCTCAGCGACGTATTTCGCGAAGGTCTGCGCCGTGCCGTAGATGGTGTCGAGCGATCTCGGAAAGCTCGAGGTCAGGCGCCATTTGATCTCGGGCGCGCTCTGCGCGATCGCAGGTGCAGCAACCAGCGTCGTCGCGCCGGCGACCGCGCCCCCCTGGATAAATGTACGGCGTTTCATGATGTGGACTCTCCCTGGAAGTAGATTTCGAACATATGGGCTTTGTGGCGACGGTCTTCGCGGACCGTTTGCCCGTTCCTATAGCGGAGTTCAAGTTGCGAGGAGAAGGCCCGTACGGAGCTCTCAGAGCAGCTTGGCGCTGACGAACAGCGCGCGCACGGCGTTGGTCGCCTGCACCGCCAGCATGGCGTTACCGGCGGCGCCTTCCAGGGCTGCGACTGCGTCCTCGTGCAGGGAGCGAAATTCCATCCACTCGACCGACTTGAAGTTGGTGAGGAATTGATAGGCCTGACCGACGGTCGCGATCGCCAACGTGTCACCGTTCAGCTTGATCTTGAACGTCGTGCGCAGCGGGGTTTCGGAACTTGATGGATCACTCATGGGCTGCTTCTGGGCGAGGACGGCTTAACGAAGAGGAAACGGCAGCCCCGCCGTCGCAGGCAAGGTCAGGAATTGGTGCTCGCGCGCTGCGAAGCGGTGGCCGTCCCGCGCAGGCTCGGCACCACGACCAGGCGGTTGAACTCGCCATTGTCGTAGGCCTTCAGGAAACGGTCATAGTCCTTGATCGAGACGCAGCCGTTGGAATCGCCGCGCGGCCCGAGCAAGTAGTTGTGCGTGAGCAGACCGACGCGGCCAAGCGCACTGGTGCCCTCGGTCGGCGTCATGCGCAGGGCCCGGACGCCGTGGAACAGCTTTTCGCGCGGCTTGAGGTCGTAGGTCGCCGGCGGCGTCGCGCCGACCATCCGCCGGTCGACGTGGTCGGGGTCGTCCATCAGCGCGCCCAGGCCGGAATGGGCCTCCAGCGCCACCCCGCTCGGCAGATAGACCGCCTTGGCCGAGATGTCGTAGACCGCGGTTCGCGAGTCGTAGCCGAGGGAGGCGAGGTCCGGCGCCTTTGTCAGCAGCCCGCTATCCGGCGTCAACGAAGCCAGCTTGATCTTGTCGGTGAATCTTTCGAAGAAATTGCGGTTGTCGGCCCTGGAACCGGTGTCGGCATAGGCCTGGCTGGAGGCGATCTGGGCGGCCAGATCTGCCTGGACCGGACGCGAGCGCGGCATCGGGATGGCGTCGGCGCGCTGCGAGGGCCTAGCCTCTTCGGCTGCGGAGTGTTCGTCATCGGTCAGCATCGAGCGCCAGTCGTCGCCCTGAAGCCTCTGGGCGAGCATCGCCTTGGCATCTCTCAGCTTGAGCTGGACCGCATTCACGGCGGAGCGCTCGAACGCCCGCAGGCCGAACTCGCGGGCCGGCGGGCTGCCGGAAGCCGACGCGAAACGGTCCTCGAACGAAGGAGCATTGGCCGGCGGCAACGCAGCGGAGACCAGCGGGGTCGAATCGCCGTTATCAGAAACCCACGCGGCGACGCCAAGCGCCAGCGCGACCGCTGCCACAGACAGTAGAATCGCCTCGGCCCGCCCCACACGGCGGCGCGACAACAGCCTCTCGGCGTTTGCTGCGTCGGAAACCATCAGATCCCCAAAATCGACCCCCGGGGGTGCCCACCCCCACCCGGAGACTCTATACCAGCTACCACATTGGGAGCCATGTCTATGATGGAATTGTGGCTCGGTAAAGAAAAGTTGGAAGCCCTTACAAAATAAGGGTTTTTGGCAAACACTCAGGGCCACGTTTTCACGCGTGGGCCCCACTTTTCCGGCGAGTCGGTTAGCCGGGGCTACGCTCCAACCTATCAAGTTTGAGGGGCAAATGCCGTACATCACCGACCTCCATCTCAAGGCCTCCGACACCCGCCAGAGCATCAGCGACTGCCCCGTGAAGGGCCAGAAGGGGTTCGTGCTGCGCACCACCCCCAACGGGGTGTTCAGCTTCTACTACCAGTACCTGAACAAGAAACGGCTGCATCCCGAGACCGGCAAGCCGGTGCGCGAGTGGCACCTGATCGGCGAACATCCGGTGTGGACGATTGCACGCGCCCGCGCTGAAGCCACCGCCCTCGCCGGGCTGGTCGCGAGCGGGAAGAGCATCACCGCTGAGCGCGCCCGCGACCTCGTCCTGTCCCGCGCCACCGGCCGCACCTTCCGGCAGATGCACGACGCCTACATGGCCTATTGCGAGGAGCCGGTGCTGCGCCGCTGGGGCACCGTGCCCCGCAAGGAGAGCCACGACGGCATCCGCTCGGCGCTGAGCCGCCCGCTGGCATGGTGGGGCGACCGGGTCGCCAGCGAGATCACCAGCCAAGAGATCATGGAGCTGTACCGCAGCTACGTCACGGAGAAGCACCCGGCCCAAGCCAACAACGTCCTGCAACAGCTTGGCACCATGTTCACATGGGGCAAGCATCCCGACCGCGCCTTCGTGACTGTCAACCCGGTCCCGACGCTGAGGGGTGACGACCGCGCGACCGAAGTCGGCGACATCGAGGATGGTCTCGTCCTCACCGCCGACCAGCTGCGCAAATTCTGGTTCGGTCTCGACGACCCGAACTGCCCCGGCTCGCCGCTCACCAAGCTGGCGCTGAAGCTGTCGCTGGTGACACTGCTGCGCACCGGGGAATGCTGCGCGATCCCGCGCGCAGGGATCGGGCCCGACACGGTGACGATCCCGCTCGCCGTCACCAAGGGGCGTCGCTCGCCCAAGGCGCGCGACCTCGTGCAGCCGCTCAACAGTCTGGCGCGCGAGATACTCGGTCAGGTCTTTTCCATTGGCGACCCGATGCGGGAGTATGCATTCCCGAAAGCGCGCGGCGGCCGGAAGTCCAGGAAGGCCGCCACCACCAACAAGCGCTACATGGCGCAGTGTTCACTCCAAATCATGACACGCCGTCGCGGATGCCGCGACAAGGAGCGCAGCCAGATCGGGATCAACCAGTATCTCGGCCTGCCCGAAGGCTTGTCGCCGCACGATCTGCGCCGCACCGGGGCCTGCATCCTTGAGCAGTTGGGGTACAGCGACGCCGAGATCGGCAAGGTGATGACGCACAAGGCGCCGGACAAGAACGCCGCCCCGGTCACCCGCAGGCACTATCTCGTGCCGGTCAAGATCATCGAGCGCCAGATCGTTGACCCTCGCGTCAAGGCACTCGACGACCTCGATGCCGCTCTGCGCGAAATACTCGGCCTGTCGTCAGCGCCGCAATTGGTCGAGGCCGCCTAAGCGTCAACAATCGCTCACCAGCCAGACCCCGCCACGGCGGGGTCTTTCTTTTCAGGATTGTATGGATCGCGTCCATACAATTGCGAAACGCTGCGATGAAGCCGCGTCCTAGCCATCCAACGTGATGCCGCCTGCTTAAACAGCAATCGCGCGGCGTTTGCTGTCTTCCTTTAATGCGAATTGCATCTCGACCCCGCTGTACGCACAACACTGGGCATAGCTGCGCCCTGCTCCACTATGCAGTTCGTGCCAGCGCAACAGCCGCTCGCAACATTGTCACTGGATCGCCCGCGCAGAACAACTACCTCCGCGCTGTGCAAGAGCGTGAGATGCCGATCCCGCTAAGACTGTCGCAGGCGCGCCGTGCGCTGGCGGAAATGTTCATCGACCTTTGCTTGGCGTTTCACGCCACCACGGTGCCGCTGGATCAGGAGCCGGGCGAGACCGATGCCAACCGCGCGTTGGTCGCTGTTGCTGCGCTGCTGGGTCACGCCGAAGGTCGTCCGATGAACGCCAGCGAGATCGCTGTCCGCCTCCGCATGCCGCGCACGTCCGTTATGCGACGGCTCAAAGTGTTGCGGGAGCAGGGCCTGCTGCAGCGGATCAAGGGCAGATATTATCTTGAGCCACATCGCGCGGCGCAGGTGCCACACCGGGACATATTCACACTGATCCTGGCAAGGGGCTTCAAGGAGATCGCGCCGATCCTGTCCGAAATGGACAGTTGATTTTAGCGATGCAGCAAAATCTTTTTGCGTGTCCGCGAGTTCTGCGGAAGAAGTTCTCCGACCGGCGCTACTTCGCACCTTATGCGATAATCCGTAGACAATGCGACCTGTACCGCTCGCCTCATTTCGGTCGTACTCTGTACGCCCTGTTGACTCCGGGGGGATTCGAATGTTGATTAACAATCGCGCCCCGGTTGACAACTGAGAAGGCGATTGTGTCGCAAACATCGCGACACCAACAGGAGGACGGGGACCGTGACGAAGAAAAAGCGGGCGGCAAAGCTGGGCCCGACAAAAGTGAACGCCGACACTGAACGGGAATTTGGTACGCGTCTGCGACTGGCGCGGCTCGCGAAGGACATGAGCCAGGAACAACTGGCTACTCAGTTCGGCCTCTCCTTCCAGCAGATACAGAAGTACGAGAAGGGCACCAACCGCATGTCCGGCTCCCGGCTGATCCAGTTCAGCAAGGCGCTCGACACCACGCCGCACCAGCTGCTGGGCTGGGACAAGACCGAAAGCGCGGCGATCATCGACGCCGAGGTCTACAAGCTGGCGCAGGTGTTCATGCAAATCCCGGCGCTGCTGCGCCCGCTCGTGCTGAAGCTGCTCAACGGCATCGTGGAGCTGGTCGCGTGAGCAACGTCGTCCGCATGAAGCCCGACGAGGGGCCGATCAACGAGCTGTACGTCTTCATTTCGAACGACGGCAAGGGCAACGACGGAATTGTTGTGGGCGGCCCGCAGAACACGCCGCTGATGACGGCGAAGCGCCATATCGCCGAAATGATGGTCGAGCACGCACGCGAGATCGCGACCGAGAACGGTGTCAACATCCGCATGCTGCGGTTCTGCTCACCGGACGAGATCGTGTTCATCGCGGGGAAGCACTGATGAGCGAGACCGTGACCATGTGGTTCATCGTGCTGATGCTGTTCGTCAGCTTCGTGCTGCTGGCGAACATCATCACGATGGCGCGCCACATCATGGTCATGCGGCTGATGACGATTGCGCTCCACGGGTTCATCGACCAGCAGCGCGTGCTCAACGACTAGGTTCTGGAGGAGGAGCGCAACAGCCTTGTCCGAACAGCACCAGAATGACGACCCGATCATCTACGTGATGACGATTCAGCAGGAAGCCGTAGCGCAAGGCATGTTGCCGATGTGGACTGTGTACGACCACCCGACCGACATCCCCGACAAATTCGTCGCGCGCTGCCACGTCGTGATGAAGGGCGAAAGCGGGCCGACCAACAACTGGATCACCGCCAGCACGCTAACCCGTCTTATTCGTAAGAGTGCGCCTGAGGGCTGGCGAGCGTGGTGTAAAGCGCTGATGCGGCGTAGGATTCGGTTGCGAAGCCACCCCATCACCTTCAACCGCGAACGCCACGCCCGCCATGACCGACGATACGATTCCGCCCTTCTCGTTTCCAGCCGTTCACGCCAAGAAAGTCACAGCTGCCTTCGATGGCGGTCGCCTGACCTCGAACGGGGGCGTGATGCTTCTGGCGATGGCCGAGCGGCGTCTCGGCTTGGCCGACAATCTGGCCCGGGTGTTCCCGGATCGGCGCGATCCGACGCGGGTCGTGCACAGCCTTGTCGATATGTTCCGCGCGCGCATGTTCGCGATCTGCTGCGGCTACGAGGACGCCGACGACCTCGATCATCTGCGGTCCGATCCCGCATTCAAGCTGGCCTGCGGACGGCTGCCGGACACGGGCCGCGATCTGTGTTCCCAACCGACGCTGTCGCGGCTGGAGAATGCTCCGCGCCTGCGCGACGTGATCCGACTGACCTACATTTTGGTCGACGCATGGATGGATAGCTACCCGCGCGAGCCGGCATCCGTCACGCTCGACATCGATGATACCTGCGATGTCGTCCACGGCCATCAGCAGCTCTCGCTGTTCAACGCTCATTATGACGAACGCTGCTTCCTGCCGATCCACGTCTACGACACGGAGAAGAGCCGTCCCGTGGCGGTCGTGCTGAGGCCCGGCAAGACGCCGGGCGGCGTCGAGGTGCGTGCCCTTCTGCGCCGCCTGGTACGGCATATCCGCACGCGGTGGCACAACACGCGAATTACGTTCCGTGGCGACGGGCACTATGCCCGGCCGGAGGCCATGGCGTGGTGCGAGACCAACGGCATCGACTACATCTTCGGTCTGTCCGGCACCAAGCCTCTCGCCAGAAAAGTCGACGAGGTCGCCGACGACATCCGCACCCGACGCGCCATCGAGAACCTGCCGGTTCTGCGTGGCTATACCGAGACGCGCCACAAGGCAAAGTCCTGGGATCGCGAACGGCGCACCGTCGCCCGTATTGAGGCGACGATGCTCGGCCTCGACATCCGTTTCGTCGTCACCAGCCTCGATGTCGGCTCGGCCGAGTGGATCTACGACAGCCTGTATTGCGCGCGCGGCCAAGCCGAGAATCTGATCAAGCTGCATAAGACGCAGCTCGCCTCCGACCGCACCAGCTGCCGTTCGGCGCTCGCCAACCAGGTCCGTCTCGTGCTCCATACGGCCGCTTATTGGCTGATGCTGACCGTGCGCGACGCCATTCCCAAAGTCCGGGAATTGGCCGCTGCCGAGTTCGCGACGCTGCGTCTTCGGCTCTTGAAAATCGCCGCCCGTGTCGTCGAGACCACGAGCCGCATTCGCCTTGCGTTTGCCGCGGCATGTCCCGAAGCCGACCTGATCTGCGGCTTGCCCGGCGCGCTGCTGCCGCTCGGTCCTTGACCGGCGGGGCGTCCGCCCCCGTTCGCCCAACCCATCCCTCAAGCGCGTTGCAAAGTACCGGTCGTCAGGCGGCGAAAAGCCGAAGGCAATCCTGTGCGCCTCGTCAGACAAGATGTGCGGCCGCATCAATCGGGCCCAAAAGCCGCACTCTCACGAATAGGACGGGCTAACAAGCCTGCGCATGATGCTGCGCATGGCCGGTCTCACTTGCCTGCGCCGCTCCCCCAGGACGACGCCAAGATCGTGGAGACGTGGCTGTGACATCTCGCAAACAACAGGGGAATAATAATGAACGAGCCTAAGAAGAACCGCAAACTGGCAAAGCAGATCGACCAGCATCTGGCCGAGCGCATCACCAAACCCACCTCGATCAAGTATCTGTGCCGCGTGTTCAAGCTGAACCGGCGCGCGCTGCTCCACATCTTCGTCGAACGCTACGACAGATCGCCCATCGAAGCGGCGCGCGCCTACCGCCTACGTGCGGCGCGCAAGATGATCCAGACCGGCGATGTCTTCGTCCAAGACGCCGCGCGCAAATACGGCTTCAGGCGGGCACCGGATTTTACCAACTACTACAAAGACGAATTTGGTGAACTCCCTTCGGTCACCCTGCGCCGGGCGAAACGCTAGAACACGGAGCACGCACATGACTGAGCACACCAAGGACAAGCTGGCGGCAGCGCTACGCGAAGTTGGTCTCGCCAAGATGGCCGACAAGGCCGCGACGGGCTATTACCACGATTTCCTGTCGCCGCTCGATCTGCCCGAGATTCAGCTCATGCGTGATCTCGCCCTGGCGGCTGATGACGCCGGAAAAGCGAACGACGCCACCCGCTTCTGCGAGATCGTCGCGTTGCGCGACCGCGCGATGAACGGGGATTTCGACGCCTCGGCCGAGGAGAGCGACGAATGGGCCAAGAGCCCCGAGGGGCAAGACGCGATGCGTCTCCTGATCCGGGGCAAGTCATGAGCCCGCTCCTGCCGCAGACCAAGGATGCCTGATGGGCACGCTGCCGCGCCGCAAGCAGAACGCGAGGCTCTCGGGTTCGGCACCGAGGCCTATGTCCGCCGCCTGCGCCTCATGCGCGAGATGGTCAGCGGCGAGAACCAGAAAGACTTCGCCCGCCGCGTCGGCGTCAGCACAGCACGCTGGAACAATTACGAGCAGGGTTATCCGATGGGCCGCGCGATGGCACTGCAGCTCATGGACCGCATCCCCGGCATGAGCATCGAGTGGCTCTGGTTCGGCAAGACCGCCAACCTGTCAGACCACTTCCGCACGCAGCTGATGAACCTCGAACGCTTCGAGGCGGCGCGTCGGCACCAGCACCTTCTCTACCAGTCCTGAACGAGGAATGAGAACCATGGCCTATCAGAACGAACTCACCGAGGTCGCAATCAACGAGCTGAAGGCGCACGGCATCCGGCCGCAACTACGCGACACCAACGGCGGCCACATCGAGATCGCGTGGCAGGTCGTCCCCGAGAAGGAGGTGCGCAAGATTGTCGTTGCGAAGACGACCAGTGACTGGCGCTCACGCATGAATACACGGGCGGACGTGCGCCGCCTGTTACGCGCCGACAATGTTTCGCTGAAGATGTCCACCGACAAACCGAAGAAGCCCGAGAAGCTGAAGGTCGAGCAGGCGCTGTCGCTGCCGGTCGAGGTGCTGCCGATCCCCGATCAGGTCGCCGCGATGCGTGGCGAGATGGCCGACCTCGCCGAGCTGGTCGTGCGCCTCGTCAAGATCGTCACGGGCGTGCGCGACACGATCTCGACCTACGTGCCGAAACCCGTGGAGGTCAAACTGGCACCAGCCTCGTCGCGCAGCATCAAGCTGGTCGAGTACCTCGCGCATGACCGCTGGACGAACATCGACACCCTGCCGCGCGACACCGGGTTGAAGCCCGAGCAGATCAAGCTGAAGCTGCAATATCTCAAGTCCCACGACGAGGTTGAGATTTTCCGGGGACAGGTCAAGCTGAAGCCGCCGAAGCAGGACGAGGTGAAGCCGAAGAAACTCCACTGGAAGACCGCGCAGAAGATCGCGCGCGAGGAAGCCGAGCGGGCGGCGAAGGAGAAGGCAGCAGCAAAGAAACCTGCCAAGGTGGCCGCGAAGAAGAAGGGACCGAAGACCAGCAGCGCCGTCGTCGTGCCCGCGTTCCTCAACGGAGCCACCGCGACATGAAGCTGGAGATGGCGAACGAGCCGGGCTGGATCGGAGGCTTCTCCCGGCATCAGGCCAGAGGCGCAATCCCCAACGGTTCGCGGATCATGAAGACGCGGGCCGAGCCGCGCGACATAAACGCCGTGGGGGCATTCGGCACCGTTCTCGGCTCCATCGACACGCGCGAGGTCGATGCAGCTTTCGCAAAGCGAATGAGCGCCGACTACGTCTACTGGGTCGAGTGGGACGACGCGCCCAAGTGCGCCGTGTTCATTGTCGGCTGGAAGATCGGCCGACCGACGTGACTATTTGAGCAGGTCTTGGCCCGGTGCCAGCAGACGCACATAGGTGCCGCTCTCGTGCAATTCGAGCCAGCCCTTCTCGACGGCGTAATCGATGCCAGCCCCGAACTCCGCACCCCTACCCTTGAGCGTGTAGAGGAACGGCGCGTTGATTTTCTCGATGTGGATGCGGCCATCCTGAACCGGCGGGATGCTGGCAGCCAGCTCGATCAGTTTGCGGGCGGCGGCTTCCGGGTCGGCGTAGGGCCGCTGTTCAACGTGTCTCATGCGCCAATACCCCGGTGAACCGTGTGGATGTGCTCCTCGATACCGATGGAGATCGGCGCGCCGCAGAAGCACGTTGACTGGCCGTTCTGGTTCTGCGTCGGCATTCGGCACCCCTCAGCCCACATGCGATATTTCCACGCATGGTAGTCGCGGCTGAGCCGCCACGCCTCGTAATTGTCCTCAGTGAGCGTCGGCTCCACTTGCCGCCACGCGCTCTCGAACGCAACGCGGGCCTCGTCGAACGTCCCGGCCGAGCCGGATCGATGCGTGCCCGGCTCCGTGCCGGGATAGAAGCCGATGCGCCAGCCCCATTGGTCGGCGCTGGTCGGCACGCCCGCACGCACACCAATCGACCCGACGCACACGTCGCCGAAATAGACGTTCCAAGTCTCCTGGTGCTCTTTGTCGCTGCGGCGTCTGGTGAGGGCTGTCATGGCGATGCCCTCGCATGGGACTGGAGGCGTTCATAACCGCATCCCCGAAACCTCACGGGTTCCGGCGCTGACGCGAATCAGTGTAAGTTTCGGCCGCTCACAAACTGAAGGGGGCTCCACGCTTCGTGAAAGCAGTTTATGAAGCCCAGAACGACTACCATCCTCATTCGCGTCAATGTCGCGGCCTGCCTCTTCGGCATCGCCGCGATCATCAAGGCGCTGATGTAACGAAATGAAAGCGGAGGCCGGAAACGCGCCTCCGCTTTTCTTTTCTCCGCGACGTCGGACGCCTGACGTCTACAACAGGAGGAGCTGGATCGCCGCGCCCTGCCCGTGCGTTGCGAGGAACGTCTCCAGCGACGGAGGCACCTCATCGCGGTCGGTGCAGCGCTGCCGCAGCTCGACGGCGATCTCGTCCGAGGCGTCCTGCGCCCAGCCCGCGCCGGGGTTGAAACAGACGATCCTGGCGGGGTTGTGGTACTGCCCCTCAATCAGGTGGCGCAGCAGGGTCTCGCGTTCAGTGTGCGCCTCGTCCATCTCGGGCCACGCCCGGCCGAGCGGTTGGCCATAGTCATCGAGCACCATGTAGATGTCCCGCTCCGCGCCCGGAGCAATCGAAGGCGAGGAACGCATACTCTTCTCCCGCGAGGCTGCGCCCACATTCCAGCCGGTCGCCGCGCAGCCGTCAAGTGAGGCGTCGCCGTCGCTGCAGCAGTTTCTGTTGCACCACAGCCACGCGTGATCCCCGGTTTGCCCGGATGTTGCGACCAGGTGACATTTTCTGGAAATTAGCTGTTGCTCGCACAAAATGCGGGCAGGTGCCTGTTCGTAAGTCACTCGGCGCGTATGAGTGCCTACATTGCGCGTTGCGTCGAGTAGGCGCGTCGATGTTCAATGTAGGCATGGTGGTCCGAGCCGATTCGGATGCACCTGAAACGCAACTGTCAAATGGAAAGGATGGTGATTTAAATGCAGTCTCTCGCCGTGAAGGTCGGCCCCATGGACATCACCGCATCCGGTGTTACCGGATGCGGCTTTGTTGTCCTCGTGATCCTGATCTTGTCTTGGATGACTAAGGCCGTCCCGCCGTTCGTCTTCTGACGCAACCAAGGCCCCGCGAAAGTCACGTCATGGGTGCGCCAACACCCTTGACGTGGCACCACGCTAACATAGCTGATTCCTCACCGCCAACTCCGTATTGTCCCCAGCATGATGGGGCCCGACGGCGCGTCTGAAGCGGCATGAGCATTTCGTAATTTTTCGGAAACGGCTGGGCAACGCACCCAGCCCGCCTATATGCTGACCGTAATGCCAAAGCCCTTTGAGCCAGCCCTGCCGGTCAAGGGGGCCACGGTTCCCCTCGGCCCCGACTGGCTGCATGAAATCAAATATGACGGCTACCGCCTGATCGTGGTGCGGCAGGACAAGTCGGTGCGCCTGCTCACCAAAGGCGGCCATGACTGGAGCAAGCGCTATCCGCTGATCGTCGAGGCGGCCCTGCAGAACCGGCAGAAGCGTTTCGTGATCGATGGCGAGGCCGTGGTGCTGACCATGACCGGCCTGCCCGATTTCGACGCCCTGCACTCCCGCAGGCACGACGACGAGGTCCAGCTCTACGCCTTCGACATCCTGGCGGGCGACGGCGACGATTACCGCAGCCTGCCGCTGAAGCTGCGCAAGCCCCACCTCGCCCGGCTGCTGGCGCGCCGCCCCGAGGGCATCTTCGCCGCCCCCTATGAGCAGGGCGAGATCGGCCCCGAGCTGTTCCGGCACGCCTGCCTGCACGGGCTGGAGGGGATGGTGTCGAAGCACGGCGACCGCGCCTACCGTGCCGGGCGATGCGACCACTGGATCAAGAACAAGAACAGGCAACACCCGGCCTTTCACCGCGTTCGCGAGACCCAAAAAAATAGCCCCCACGCCTTGCGGCGCAGGGGCACGTCAGTTGCTGGGGGTCGAACTATCTGAACAGCCTGCGCACTTCCTCGCAGGTCTCGGTCACGGAAATGAATTTGCCGTCGCTGGTATTGAGCACGCAGCGCACGTGGCCCGTCACCAGCCTGTTGTCGTCGCCGCCAGGCGCGGCGCGCATCGTCGTCACCGATTGCGGATTGACGTAGATGTCGTGCTGCGGCCCGTGCAGCAGGATCAGGACAACGGCAGCAAGAGAGCTGGCCCCGCAAATTCGGACAGTAGCTTGAGTGGATTTTCTGCCTGACAGCGGCGAGGATTCTTGCTGCGAATCAGGAGCGAAGATGACGAAGAAGAGCCGCCGGACGCATTCTCCGGCATTCAAGGCGAAGGTTGCTTTGGCTGCGGTCAAAGGCGACAAGACACTGGCGGAGCTGGCGCAACTGTTTGATGTTCATCCGAACCAGATCACGATCTGGAAAAACCAGCTCCAGGAAGGCGCCGCCGGCGTGTTTGGGCATGACAAGACATCGGCCGAGACGCCGGTCGATTTGAAGGCGTTACATGCCAAGATCGGCGAGCTGGCGTTGGAAAACGATTTTTTGTCCGGCGCGCTCACCAAGGCGGGCCTGCTGAGCGCAAAGCGATGATCGACCGCGATCATGATCTTTCTATCGTGCGCCAGGCGAAGGTCCTGAAGCTGGCTCGCAGCACGGTCTACTATGAACCTCGGCCAGTTTCGGCCGAGGACCTTGCCTTGATGCGTCGGCTCGATGAGCTGCATCTCGATTATCCCTTCGCGGGAGCGCGTATGCTGCGATCGTTGCTGCGGCGGGAGGGCGTATACGCCGGTCGCCGCCACATCGCGACGCTGATGAAGCGCATGGGGATCGAGGCGGTCTATCGTCGCCCGAACACGAGCAAGCCGGCTCCGGGTCACAAGATCTACCCGTACCTGTTGCGCGGATTGAAGATCGAGCGGCCCGACCATGCGTGGGCAATGGACATCACCTACATTCCGATGCGGCGTGGCTTCGTCTATCTCGCGGCGGTCGTCGATGTGTTCAGCCGACGGGTCCTGGCCCATCGCGTCTCGATCACAATGGAGGCGGCCTTCTGCGTCGAAGCGGTCCAGGAGGCGTTGGCGAAGCACGGCAGGCCCGAGATTTTCAACACGGATCAGGGCAGCCAGTTCACCAGCCTCGAGTTCACCGATGTGCTGCTGGACGCGAAGATCGCCATCAGCATGGACGGCAAGGGCGCCTGGCGCGACAACGTGTTTGTCGAGCGGCTCTGGCGCACGGTCAAATACGAAGAAGTATATCTCCGCGCCTACGACAGCGTGTCCGAGGCGCGAGCGTCAATTGCCAAGTATCTGGCCTTCTACAATCAGGGACGCCCTCACTCGAGCCTTGACGGGCGCACGCCCGACGAGGCTTACTTCGGCACGCAAGCTATGGTGATGGCCGCATGACCGTCGCCGACGGTTTTGTCGTCGCTCTGGTCGGGCTACGCCCTCCCGACGCAACGACAAAACCGTAAAGCCCCGCGTTCAGCATAACCCGGCAGGAATCCACTTAAATCCAGCGGGGCGCTGTCCAAACAACCGGGGCCAGCTCTGTATTGTCTCGTTCACGCGCGCCGCAACTTCGTGAGGGTGCACAAGACGACGAACTCACCCTTCGCCGCGGAGGTCATCGAGCGCATTGCGGCCGTCTACGCGATCGAGGAGAGGATCCGCGGTCTCGATGCTGGGGAACGCCGCGCGACGCGACAGGCCGAGACGAAGCCGCTGATGGAGGCGTTGAGGGCCCGTCTGATCGCGGTGAAGGACGGGATCTCCCGCCGCTCGACGCTCATCAAGGCGATCGACTACATGCTCGAACGCTGGCAGGGCCTGACGACGTTCCTGGATGACGGGCGGCTCGAGCCGGACACCAACACGGTCGAACGATCGATCAGGCCAATTGCGATCGGAAAAAAGAACTCGTTGTTCAGTGGTGACGAAGGCGGGGGCGAGACCTGGGCGATACTCGCTTCGCTTCTTAACACAGCGAAATTGAATGGCCTCGACCCCGAGGCGTATCTCGTCGACGTTCTCGATCGCATGGTGAGCGGCGCCACGAAGACCAACCAGCTTCACGAACTTCTGGCCTGGAACTGGAAGGCCACACGCGAAGCCGAAAAGCGGGCCGTGGCATGACGAAGCCGAAGCAAGGGCGGGGAACGCGAAAAGCACGCAAGACGACGATGGCGGACTATGCCATGTCGTTCGAACGGCTCGGGCAATGGATCAGCAAGCGCGCCAGGTCGCCGACGCTTCGGCATCCGCGGGCGACGTCGCTCTCCATGCTCGATGGCGCGGTGGCCGCGGTCGTCGCCGGGCCGGTCTCGATGGCGTCCGAGGAATGGGTGTGCCCGCTCCTCGGCGTAGATCCCGACGCCTTCAATCACGACACCGAGGAGTTCTCGGCAATCGCCGCCACGCTGATGCGCCACAACGCTATCAGCGAGACGCTGTCGACGAGACCGGAGAGCTTCGAGCCGCTGTTCGTGCGATCACCGGACGGCGAAGTCGACCCGCAGCCCTGGTGCATGGGCTTCTACGCCGTCATGAAGCTTCGGCTTCTCGTCTGGTCGCGGCTTCTCCCCCCGAATGGAACCGAACACCTTATGCTGCGGCCGATCTTGGTCCATTGCATCGACGACGCCGGTCGACCCTTGCTACCCCCGGCCCGGCGCACGCTGGGAACGCAGCCCATCATCCAAAACGCCTGGCGCAACATTCCAGCAACCGTCGAGGCCCTCCGGCAGTTCTGGATGCCTATACGCTTCAAGCGCGGTGCGTAGGCCGTCCGCACCAAGTCCGTGGCTCCGTGGGCCTCTCGTACCGTTTACGATCGACCGAGCGCACGTCGCGCCACTCCTCAGGGTCTGCGTTCTTCAGCGCGAAGACGGCGGCGCTGGTCTCCGCGCCCTTGCGCGCCCGCAACAGCTTGCGCTCCAGGAACAGCACCCGAGCAGGCCGCGCGCGAGACACCGCGTCGGAGAAGTCGCTGTGCTCCCTGATCCACCTGTACACCGTGTCCCGGCTCACCCCGATCAGCCCGGCGAAGGCGGTGAGGCTGATGCCCTCGTTGTTCGTCGCATCGATCAGCATGTCACCGTATTCCGGTCGGTAGCCACTCGGCGAGCTATCGCCAAATTTTGGTGACGGCCGGGCCGGTCAGGCGGCGGCGGTTTTGGGCTCACGGACAGCCGTGCTTGGCGATGACCTCAATCCCGTCGTTGAATGTCACACCGAGCACGAGTTTTGGCAACTGGTTGTGACCATCGAGTCGACGCCAACTTTTCTGCGCGGCCTCGGCCAGTTTGAAGACCATCGCGAGCGCCGTCCTGTTGGACAGGCAACCCTTCGATCGGATCGTGCGGTGGCGCACGGTGGCGAAGGTGCTTTCAATGGGATTGGTCGTCCGCAGGTGTTTCCAGTGCTCGGCGGGGAAGTCGTAGAAAGCCAGCAGCGTGTCCCGATCCTTGCCGAGGCAGTCGGCCGCCTTTTCGTATTTGGGTGTGTAGCTCTCGATGAAGGCGTCGAATGCCAGCTCGGCGGTGGCCTTGGACTCCGCCATCCAAATCTCCTGCAGCGCGCGTTTGGCTTTCGGCTGCTGGCTCTTTGGCAGCTTGGCGAGCACGTTGGTGGTCTTGTGCACCCAGCAGCGCTGCTCGCGCGTTGTCGGCCAGACCTCACCGGCGGCCTTCCAGAACCCGAGCGCGCCGTCGGCAATGACGAGCCGCGGCGACACGTCGAGCCCACGCCGCTTCAGATCGAGCAGCAGATCGCGCCAATCGTGCGCGCTCTCGCGGGCGCCATCGGTGAAGCCGACCAGTTCCTTGCGGCCTTCCGGCGTCGCGCCGATCAGCACCAGGATGCACTGCTTCTCGTCCTCGAGGCGAGCTTCGAGATGGATGCCATCGGCCCAGATGTAGACATAGCGCCTGGCCGAAAGATCGCGCTTTTGCCACGCGGCGTACTCGTCGAGCCAGCCGTCCTTCAGGCGACCAACGGCGGATGCCGACAACCCGGCAGCATCCTTGCCGAGCAGCGCCGCCAGCGCCTCGGAGAAGTCGCCGGTCGAGATCCCCTTCAAATAGAGGATCGGCAGCAGCGTCTCGATCGACTTCGACCGCCGCATGTAGGGCGGCACGACCGATGGCGAGAACCGGATACGGTCGGGATCGGCGGCGGCGGCCTCGCGATCGCGCACACGCGGCTGGCGGACGGAGACTGGACCGATCCCGGTCATCACCTCGCGCTCCGGCAGGTGACCGTGGCGGACCACACGCTGCTGGCCGTCCTCGGTCTTCACATCGGCATGCTTGCCGAGAAAGTCCGCGACCTCGGCCTCGACCGCCTGCGCCAACAGAGCGCGGGCCCCGTTACGCAAGATTTCGGTGAGTTGGTCGTCGAACACTCCTGGCTGAATCAGCTTGGTGACGTTATCGTTGGACACGGCATATCGCTCCTTCGGTGGAGAAGTGGAGGCGTCAAGCACCCCCACGATATGCCGCCTTCCCGATTCCCGCCGTCACCAACTTTCAGCGATAGCTCCCACTCGGCCTGCCGAAGGTCTGGTCGCCCCTGTAGTGGGCTGGGAGCGTGGTCTGCTTGAAGGGTGCCATGGTGTTCCGAAGGTCATCCTGCAGCACTGTTGCGACGATCAGGGCCGTCCGCCGCCCGGACCGCCACGAAGCGGCCCGCGAAACCGGGCACTTTCTGCGTAACGCCTACGCCGATATTCCAGCGGCCGTCGAGGCCATCCGTGCATACCTGCGGCAGTGCCCTGCATTAGCCTTTGAGGTGCTCAAATGATCTGCGACGCAAAGTGGCTCGGATCGGTTCGTCGAGATATCGCTTAACAAGAAAGCTAAAAGCGATTGCAACTAGCGTCATGGTTGGTACCGCTAGCGCTGCATGATTCTGCGCAACCCAACCTGCCGAAGTTCCGCCGAACAATAGCATGAGTAGAACGTAGTGGGTCATATAAAGCGGATATGAAAGATCTCCGATAAACTCGCTAAAACGGTTGATCGACGGACTCCCGATTGCATTAGCGCCCAGCCAAACAAGGAGCGGATATACGATTGTGACGATCAGGAAATCGTAGGGCTTCCAAAGGAAGGGCCAAAAGAAGGACGCAAGCAGAATAAGTGGAAGGTAATATGCTGCCCGTGGCAACAGCGGTTGCCTGCCAATACGGTAAGCAACAACGCCCGCGATAAATGAAAAACCTACCCGTACAAAGCCAATCCAGAAGGTTCTGCGGTCGAAACCGCCGTTTAGGCTTCCGAAATCGTAGCACGTGTATGCCGTTGCAACCGCGGCGAAGGCGAGCATCGCTAGCAACCATCGAAGCGATAGTTGGCGCAGAAAAAGAGCAAACGTTAGGTTCGCCACATACTCGCAAAGCAATGACCAGGCGGGAGCGACTAAAGGAAAAATAGGAAAGCTGGGATCGCTGTGAAATAAGTGCGGCAATAGAAGTGCGCTGCAGGTGAGGAGAATAAAAAACTCCGTGACACTAAAATTGAATAATGCGGCAGCCACAGGCGCATAGAATCGTCCGATTACAACCACAACGAAGCCCAACAAGGTGCCAATTACGACCAGCGGATGCAGTCGTATAAGACGCCGTTTAATAAGTTCTGTGGGTGACAATTCTACGCGAAAAGGGTCGTAGGCAAATGCCATTACATACCCTGACAAGCAAAAGAAAAAATCCACAGCGAGATAACCGCGAGGAATCCAGTTCTGAGGACCGAACTGAAAGGGTTCATAAAAATGTAAAAAGACGACGCAGATGGCAGCAATTCCCCGCATGCCGTCAAGAATGCTCAGTCGCGCGACCTCTTTGGCAGCCAGCGACCCGGGGTCTTCGGGAAAGGCGTTGGGGGGCGGTAAATTCGGGAGGTCGTAGCTGGATTTGAGCATCGCGTTTGACATGTAAGATTCTGCGATTCTATTAACGAGAGCTGGCCCCGGTTGTTTGGACAGCGCCCCGCTGGATTTAAGTGGATTCCTGCCGGGTTATGCTGAACGCGGGGCTTTACGGTTTTGTCGTTGCGTCGGGAGGGCGTAGCCCGACCAGAGCGACGACAAAACCGTCGGCGACGGTCATGCGGCCATCACCATAGCTTGCGTGCCGAAGTAAGCCTCGTCCGTCAAGGCTCGAGTGAGGGCGTCCCTGATTGTAGAAGGCCAGATACTTGGCAATTGACGCTCGCGCCTCGGACACGCTGTCGTAGGCGCGGAGATATACTTCTTCGTATTTGACCGTGCGCCAGAGCCGCTCGACAAACACGTTGTCGCGCCAGGCGCCCTTGCCGTCCATGCTGATGGCGATCTTCGCGTCCAGCAGCACATCGGTGAACTCGAGGCTGGTGAACTGGCTGCCCTGATCCGTGTTGAAAATCTCGGGCCTGCCGTGCTTCGCCAACGCCTCCTGGACCGCTTCGACGCAGAAGGCCGCCTCCATTGTGATCGAGACGCGATGGGCCAGGACCCGTCGGCTGAACACATCGACGACCGCCGCGAGATAGACGAAGCCACGCCGCATCGGAATGTAGGTGATGTCCATTGCCCACGCATGGTCGGGCCGCTCGATCTTCAATCCGCGCAACAGGTACGGGTAGATCTTGTGACCCGGAGCCGGCTTGCTCGTGTTCGGGCGACGATAGACCGCCTCGATCCCCATGCGCTTCATCAGCGTCGCGATGTGGCGGCGACCGGCGTATACGCCCTCCCGCCGCAGCAACGATCGCAGCATACGCGCTCCCGCGAAGGGATAATCGAGATGCAGCTCATCGAGCCGACGCATCAAGGCAAGGTCCTCGGCCGAAACTGGCCGAGGTTCATAGTAGACCGTGCTGCGAGCCAGCTTCAGGACCTTCGCCTGGCGCACGATAGAAAGATCATGATCGCGGTCGATCATCGCTTTGCGCTCAGCAGGCCCGCCTTGGTGAGCGCGCCGGACAAAAAATCGTTTTCCAACGCCAGCTCGCCGATCTTGGCATGTAACGCCTTCAAATCGACCGGCGTCTCGGCCGATGTCTTGTCATGCCCAAACACGCCGGCGGCGCCTTCCAGGAGCTGGTTTTTCCAGATCGTGATCTGGTTCGGATGAACATCAAACAGTTGCGCCAGCTCCGCCAGTGTCTTGTCGCCTTTGACCGCAGCCAAAGCAACCTTCGCCTTGAATGCCGGAGAATGCGTCCGGCGGCTCTTCTTCGTCATCTTCGCTCCTGATTCGCAGCAAGAATCCTCGCCGCTGTCAGGCAGAAAATCCACTCAAGCTACTGTCCGAATTTGCGGGGCCAGCTCTACCAAAGTGTAGGTCAGCCGGATCACGTCGCGCAGGCGCGGAGCATTCTCCAGCCGCGACAGCGTCGGCTGGGAACACAAATCCCGGCCCGTGTCCGGTAGGCGACCGCAGGCCAGCTTGAATGCCGGATCGGACCTCAGATGATCGAGGTCGTCGGCGTCCTCGTAGCCGCAGCAGATCGCGAACATGCGAGCGCGGAACATATCGACCAGGCTGTGCACGACCCGCGTCGGATCGCGCCGATCCGGGAACACCCGGGCCAGATTGTTGGCCAAACCGAGACGCCGCTCGGCCATCGCCAGAAGCATCACGCCCCCGTTCGAGGTTAGGCGCCCACCATCGAAGGCAGCTGTGACTTTCTTGGCGTGAACGGCTGGAAACGAGAAGGGCGGAATCGTATCGTCGGTCATGGCGGGCGTGGCGTTCGCGGTTGGAGGTGATGGGGTTGGCTTCGCAACCGAATCCTACGCCGCATCAGCGCTTTACCCCTCAGGCGCACTCTTACGAATAAGACGGGTTAAGTTGAAGAAAGATTGAGTGACTCCCGATCATTTCTGTGCCGAAACGTGGAGTCGCGGTCGTGCCGCGTCCAAAGAAACCGGCGCGAGCGGCCTATTAGACGCGGTAGGTGCTCAGCCTCCGAAACGAGACTATCAAGCATGAAGAGATCGAGCGCGAGGCAGAGGTTTTATTTGTGTTGAATTCTTGCTTCTCGATAGTGGTCTGAAATCGTATCATCGGTCATGGCGGGCGTGGCGTTCGCGGTTGAAGGTGATGGGGTGGCTTCGCAACCGAATCCTACGCCGCATCAGCGCTTTACACCACGCTCGCCAGCCTCTCAGGCGCCCTCTCGCGAATAAGACGGGCTAGTGACGCAGGGTCGACATCAGGGAGGTCCGGGAAGAGGCCGTTAGCGCCAGTTGCGCGCGCAGCTGCAGCAGGATCTCGGGTGCGACCGGCTGGCGACGGACGTCGGGCCGTTCCGCGTGCTCCATGGCCGCGATCAACCCGGACAGCCAAAGCCGGCTGCCAGCCTCGCTTCGCCAGTTCTGGTGCTGCCGTTCTGGCTGCATCGCTCGCCTCGTCTCTGTTGGCGCGGGAATGGGACAATCCCCGACCGGCCTGGCTGTTCCGCCTTATCCCCGAAAGAATCCGGGGAGATGTGATCTGCTTCACATAAGTCTGGTCAGGGCTGTCTTAGACCGTCGCCATGAGCAAAGAGACCCAAACCTCATTCGACGTGCCGGACGACCTCCGTACCGATTATGCCCTGATCGTCACCGGCGTCGGGGCCGCCCTGGTTGCGCTGGTCTACCTCCTGCTGGTCTGAACCGAGCCGAACGCGGCCAGCGTGCGTCATTTCGCGCGCTCTCAATACGTCTGCCCGCCAGTCAATAGGGTTCATGGGTTCCGGTATTTTTCGATGGCGCGGCCGCTGCCGCGCCGCGCGGGTTCCGCGGAAATCCGTCAAGCGCGGCGCATGCTGCGACCGCTAATCATCCACCATTTTAACTGAGCGGTTGATAGCGATCAGCTTTTGCTTCCGCTTTCTCCTGCGGCGGCGCTTTATCCCGGCCCCGCATCCGCCCAAGAAAATTGCTAAGCACCTCCGACCATGGCCCTGACTGATTCGAACGTTCTCAAACTCGCGCCCGATGCCGGGACTCCCGCCTATCGGAGCGCGCCGCACAATATCGAGGCGGAACAGAGCCTTCTGGGTGCGATCCTGGTCAACAACGACGCCTTCTACCGTGTCTCCGACTTCCTGGAGGCGAAGCATTTCTTCGAGCCGCTGCACCAGACGATCTTCGAGACCGCCGGCAGCCTGATCCGGATGGGCAAGATCGCGACGCCCGTCACGCTGAAGACGTTCCTGCCAGCCGATACCGATGTCGGCGGCATGACCATCGGACAATATCTGGCGCGGCTCGCCGCCGAAGCCACCACCATCATCAACGCCCAGGACTATGGCCGCACCGTCTACGACCTGTCGTTGCGGCGTGACCTGATCGGCATCGGCGAGGACATGGTCAACGTCGCCTACGACGCACCGGTCGACTTCCAGCCACGGGCGCAGATCGAGGACGCCGAGCGCAAGCTTTATGAACTCGCCGAATCCGGCCGCTATGACGGCGGCTTCCAGAAATTCTCGCAGGCGCTGACGGTCGCGGTCGATCTCGCGGCAAAGGCGTTCCAGCGCGACGGAAAGCTGTCGGGCATCTCGACGGGCCTGCGCGACCTCGACACCAAGATGGGCGGCCTGCAGCACTCCGACCTCATCATCGTCGCGGGGCGTCCCGGCATGGGCAAGACCTCGCTGGCGACCAACATCGCCTACAACGTCGCGCAAGCCTATGTTCCGGAGCTGCAGGCCGACGGCACCATGAAGGCCGCCAATGGCGGCGTGATCGGCTTCTTCTCCTGCGAAATGTCGGCCGACCAGCTCGCCACGCGTATCGTGGCCGAGCGCACCGGCATTCCCTCCTCCCACATCCGGCGCGGCGGCATCTCGGAAGCCGACTTCGAGAAGATCCGGCAGGTCTCGATCGAGCTGCAGTCGCTGCCGTTCTACGTCGACGCCACCGGCGGCCTCTCGATCGCGCAGCTGATGGCGCGCGCGCGCCGGCTGAAGCGCCAGAAGGGCCTCGACCTCCTCGTGATCGACTACATCCAGCTTCTGTCCGGCTCCAGCAAGCGCGCCAACGACAGTCGCGTACAGGAAATCACGGAGATCACGACCAGCCTCAAGGCGCTGGCCAAGGAGCTCAACGTCCCCGTCATCGCGCTGTCGCAGCTCTCGCGTCAGGTCGAATCGCGCGACGACAAGCGGCCCCAGCTCTCGGACCTGCGCGAATCCGGTTCGATCGAGCAGGACGCCGACGTCGTACTGTTCGTGTTCCGCGAGGAATATTACCTCGCCATGAAGGAGCCGCGTCCCGGCACCGAGGAACACGCAAAATGGCAGGCCGACATGGAACGCACGGTGGGCCGGGCCGAAGTCATCATCGGCAAGCAGCGCCACGGCCCGACCGGCACGGTCGAGCTGCACTTCGATTCCTCGGTCACGCGCTTCGGCGACCTCGCGCATGACGGCCAGCTGCCGGATCGCAGCGACTACTAGATTGTTCCCTGGGTTGAACCGGACCTGCCTCTTGCGTAAAACGGCGCCATGACAATGGCGTCCGACCCGAAAACGATCCCGCAATCCGGTCTTCCCTCCGCAGAGGCCAATCAGGCTGCCGCGCTCGCGGCCTATGGCGGCGTGCTGACCGTCGATCTCGATGCCATCATCGCCAATTGGCGCAAGCTCGAGAAGACGGCGGTGCCGGCCGAATGCTCGGCGGTGATCAAGGCCGACGCCTATGGCTGCGGCGCCGAGCAGGTGTCACGGGCGCTGAGCAAAGCGGGCTGCAGGACCTTCTTCGTCGCCACCCTCGAGGAGGCGCGCAAAGTGCGCGCCGCCGTTCCGGAGCCCACGATCTACGTGCTCGGCGGCTATTTCCAGAACACCGGCGAGCACTACGCCAAGATCAATTGCCGTCCGGTGATCGGCGATCTGAACGAGCTCGCCGAATGGGACGTATTCTGCCGCCGCAGCGGCTGGACCGGGGGCGCGGCTGTTCACATCGACACCGGCATGAACCGGCTCGGACTGACGCTTGCGGACGCGCAGGCCATCATCCCCCGCATCAACGCCGGCGATCACGGCATCACGCTGGTGATGAGCCATCTGGTCTCGGCCGAGCAGCTCAACAGCCCCATGAATGCCAAGCAGCTCGCGACCTTCCGCAGCATTGCCAGCGAGTTCACGGGCGTCCCGGCGGCGCTCGCGAATTCCTCCGGCATCTTCCTCGGTGCGCCATTCCAGTTCGACCTGGTCCGACCGGGGGCCGCGCTCTACGGCGTCAACCCGACGCCGGAGGCCGACAATCCGATGCAGCCGGTGGTCGAGCTCAAGGCGCGCATCGTGCAGATCCGCAATATCGAGCGCGGCGAGAGCGTCGGCTATGGCGGCACCTGGACCGCGCGGCGGCCTACGAAACTTGCGATCATCGCGGTCGGCTATGCCGACGGCTATTTCCGTGCGGCCAGCTCCAATGACGGCACCCGCGGCGCCGACGTCATCGTGGCCGGCAAGCGCTGCCCGATCGCGGGCCGCATCTCGATGGACCTCATCGCCATCGACATCACCGACCTGCCGCCGAACGCGGCGCGGCGCGGTCACATGGTGACGCTGCTCGGCGACGGCATCACCGTCGACGAACTCGCGCACCATTTCGGCACGATCGGCTACGAGGTGCTGACGAGCCTCGGCCACCGCTATGCGCGCGTCTACAAAGGCGGCGATGTGGTGGAGCCGCTGGAACGGTCGGCGCTGCCGACGGGAGCCGAGCAGCCGCCTTCCCCACCGCCGATCGAGCAGCCGGCGGCCCCGCCGCCGCTGCCGTCTTAGTCAACGCTCTCGTGCCCCGGACGCAGCGCAATGCGCCGCACTTCGCGGCGTAGTGCGCTGCAGAGCCGGGGCCCATATCTCAACAGTGCACTGTGTCGCCTTCTGTTGGGTCCCGGCTCGCGCTACGCGCGTCCGGGACACGAGACTTACTTCTTCCGGCTATCCAGCGCCGCCTTGCAGGTGTCGCTGAGCTGGTCGCGCTTGCCGTTGAGGCAGGCGACGACCCGGCCGCCGCCCGGCGCGATGCCGGCGCAGAATTTGTCGTAGTCCGCCTTGCACGCACCGCGCGGATCGGACGATTGTGCCGATGCGCCTCCGGAGAACGCGACGACGAGTGCGATGGCAACAAAGCTCGATTTGGACATTGTATCTCCGGTGACGGAAGGCAGGAGCCGGTAGCTCTACATGAAGATCGCGACATTCAACATCAACAACATCAACCGCCGCCTGCCCAATCTGTTGGCATGGATGCGCGTCGCAAAGCCCGATGTCGTCGCGCTTCAAGAGCTGAAGGCAAGTGATGGCGAATTTCCGGCGGCTGCGATCGAAAAGGCCGGCTACGGTGCGGTATGGTGTGGACAGAAGACATGGAACGGCGTCGCCATCCTTGCGCGCAATGCCGAGCCCATTCTCACCCGCGACCGCTTGCCGGGAAAGCCTGGCGATCTCGAAGCCCGCTACATCGAAGCCGCCGTGCGCGGCATCATCGTCACCAGCATCTACCTGCCCAACGGCAATCCGCAGCCGGGGCCGAAATTCGACTACAAGCTCGACTGGTTCGCGCGGCTCAAGCGCCACGCCAAGACGTTCATCAAGCAGGATCTGCCCGTGGTGCTCGCCGGCGACTACAACGTGGCGCCAACGGAGATCGACATCTATCCGACGCGATCATGGGACAAGGATGCGCTGATCCAGCCGAAGAGCCGCGCGGCCTTTGCGTCGCTGGTCGAACAAGGCTGGTGCGACGCGGTGCGCGAGTTGCACCCGGCCCAGCGCATCTACACGTTCTGGGACTACAAGCGAAACCGTTGGCCGCGCGACGCAGGGCTGCGGCTCGATCATCTCCTGCTCAGCCCTGCCCTCGCCCCGAGTCTGGCAAAAGCCGGCGTCGACAGGAAGATCCGCGGCGAGGATGGCGCGAGCGATCACGCGCCGGCATGGGTGGTGTTGCGGTGACCCTCACCACAAATTCCTGCCGTCGATGACGTTCACAGGCACCGCATCCAGATCGAAATCGTCGTAGCCGGCCCCTGCTGCCGACATGCTTTCAGCAGCGGGACGGTCAAAACAAAAAAATGAAAAACAACCCCATGCACAGTAGCCGACCCCTGTCCGGTCAATGGCTTACGGCTATTCCGAAATATACGTTGATCCGTCGGGCAAAACACTGGCATGATGTCACCATCGAAAGACGTCCACCCGCATCGCCGGCAGCGAGAGCCCTTCAGACTGCCCCGTCATCCGGAATGTTGAGAAGAGTTCCACAGGCCTTGCAATGCACGGCATCGGCGTCATGCCTCTGGAGCCCGCAAGCCGGACACGGAAATCGCACCTTGTTGGGACTCAGGAGCGCGCGGGCGAGATTGAAGAACAGCGTTACGCCGAAGATCATGATCACGACGGTTATCAAACGACCGACCGTGCCCGACAGGGTAATGTCGCCAAAGCCGGTCGTCGTCAGTGCCGTGACGGTGAAATACAGGGCATCGGCATAGTTCCGGATCTCGTCGTTGCGAAACTTCTGAGTCTCGTAAACGATCCCGGTCATGACGAATATGAAGACTGCCAGGTTCGTGACGGCGAAGATGACGTCTTCGTTGCGACGAAAGAACGGAGAATCGATGCGCAATCTCACCAGCATCTGGTAGTCACGAAGCAGCCCCAAGGTTCGCAGGATCCGGAGAAAACCGCCCGCCTCGCCGGCAAGCGGCGCCAGGAAGGATACGATCGCAACCATGTCGGCCCACGTTGCGATCTCAGTGAATTTTCGAAACGGATGCCGATCGACGAGGAGCCGAGCCGAGAAGTCGGCAAGCAGCATGACGCCGAACAGGACATCGAGCGTTTCAATGATCTCACTGGGCTGCAGGAATGAGGTTGCGATGATGAACAGCACCGTCACGATGTCGAAGGCGAGCAGCGCATAGCGGAAGCGCACGCCGCTCGGCGTTGCGCCCTCGTAAAGGCGGCGGACGCTGCTTCTGAGAGACGTGAGGGTCACGGCATCATGATCACGGTTTGCATGGATGATGGCAACTCGCACGGCGCGCCGCAAGATCAGACCGAAATTCAGCCACGCCGTGGCCAAAGAGAGCGAAATTGATCTCCATGCTCCGTGACGGCGTGTCGCCGCGACGCACGATTGTCGCTGCGAAGCCGCTTGCACCGAACGCCTGAGAGACGGAGCTCAGACCGGTAGGCGCAGCACGGGTTCCCTTGCCTGGCGCGGATCGCCGGATTCGCTGCCAGGGGCTAAACTCTCCCGATTCGTGGAGACTGTCTTGGCCTTTCTCTTCGTCCTCAGCGTCGGCCTCGTCGCCGGCACCATCTCAGGCATCATCGGCACCGGCTCGTCGATCATGCTGATGCCGGTGCTGGTCTATGCCTATGGGCCGAAGGAGGCCGTGCCGATCATGGCGGTCGCCTCCGTGATGGCGAACTTCTCGCGGATCCTAGCTTGGTGGCGCGAGGTCGATTGGCGGGCCTGCGCGGCCTATTCGGTCACGGGCATTCCCGCCGCAGCGCTCGGTGCACGGACCTTGCTGGCGCTGCCTTCGCACGTCGTCGATCTCACCATCGGTATCTTCCTGATCGCGATGGTGCCGGTGCGGCACTGGCTGGCGCGGCATGACCTCAAGGCCAATCTCTGGCATCTGGCCGTCGGCGGCGCGATCATCGGCTATCTCACCGGCATCGTGGTCTCGACCGGCCCGCTCAGCGTGCCGCTGTTCCTGTTCTACGGCCTCAGCAAGGGCGCCTTCCTCGCCACCGAAGCGGCCTCATCGCTCGGCCTCTACTTCGCGAAATCAGTGACCTTCGAGCGTTTCGGCGCGCTAACGGGCGACGTGTTCATGAAGGGCCTGATCGCCGGCTCCTCGCTGATGTCAGGTGCCTTCATCGCAAAGCGCTTCGTGCTGCATCTGAGGCCGGACGTGTTCCGCCTGGTGATGGACGCGATCATGATCGCAGCCGGCCTCTCGATGCTCTGGAGCGCGGCTCAGCCGTGACACGGCGGCGCTCAGGCGGCGGATTCCGGCGCGATCGATGGGCTCCCGGTAGTGCCGCGTCTCGGCGCCGCCGGCTGCGTATGGAGCCATTGCAACAGGGCCTCGAGCGGCTGCGGCCGCTGATAGAGGAAGCCCTGCCCGAACCTCACGCCCATATCACGCATGGCCTCGGCCTGCTCGGCGCGCTCGATGCCTTCTGCGACCAGGGTCAGCCCCAACGTGTCGGCGAGCGACGCGATCACGCCGACGATGGCCTTGTCCTCCGCGCTCTCGGGAATCTCCCGGATGAATGCCTTGTCGATCTTGACCTTGTCGAGCGGGAAGCGCCTGAGGTGAGCGAGCGAGCTGTAGCCGGTGCCGAAATCGTCGAGCGCGATCGTGGCGCCGAGGCGCCGCAGGCGATGCAGCGTCTCGGAGGCGCTGGCGATGTTGTTGATCAGCGATCCCTCGGTGATCTCGAGTTCGAGAGATGAGGCCGCAACGTCGAAGCGCGCACAGGTCGCGCGCAGCTCGGCGGCGAGCGAATGGTCGGCAAGCTCGGACGGCGGCAAATTGATCGCGATCCGGATCTGCGGCCTGCCGGCGGCGGCCAACCGTTGCAACGCCCGGCAGGCATCGGTCAGCACGTAGCGGGTCAGCCGCGCATTGTTGCCGCTGCGCTCGATCAGCGGCAGAAATTCGCCGGGGCCGATCACGCCATGCTCAGGATGCCGCCAGCGGATCAGCGCTTCCAGACCGACAACCTCGTGAGTCTCGAGATCGACCTGGCTCTGGTACCAGACCTCGAACTGCTCCTCGGCGAAGCCGGTGGGAATGGCGAGCTCGAGATCCCTGCGGCGGCGATAGTCACGCTGAAGCGCCTCGTCCAACACAGCGACCGTGCCGGGCGCCTTGCTCTTGGCATGATAGAGCGCGATGTCGGCGAGCGTCGGCAGATGCGACAACTCCGGATCGTCGGCGCGGCGCACTGCAAGACCGATGCTCGCGCGCGGCACCACTAGCTTGTCGTGGAGGCGGATGGACTCGGAAATGGCGTCCAGCACCTGCTGCGCGAATGCGTGCGCTGCCTGTTCGTGGCTCACCTCGGGACGAATGACGACGAACTCGTCGCCGCCAAGCCGTGCAACCCAGTCCTCCGCTTCGACCGCGCTACGAAGACGCTCCGAAATCTGAACCAGGAACTTGTCGCCGGCCTCGTGACCGAAGGTGTCGTTGATGCCCTTGAAGTCGTCGAGATCGATGAAGCAGAATGCGACCAGCGTATCCGGCGAGCCTCCGTCCCGGCTCGCCACGGCCAGGCGCTCGGTCAGGGAGCGTCGGTTCGGCAGTCCCGTGAGCGGATCGTGCGTCGCCATGTGCCCGAGCCGGTCCAGCGCGCCTGACGTCGTGTGCTGCATGGCGTTGAAGGCGCGCGCGAGCTGGCCGAATTCGTTCGAGGACGTGACGTCCGCCGGATAGGCGCGGCCATCCTGCTTGCTGCGCTGTATCGCCGACATCATGGCCGCCAGCGGCCGGCCGATGAAGATGTTGGCGGAGATCCGCATGGCGATCAGGGTCGCAAACGTTGCGAGCAGGCCGACCACCAGCAGCAGCACCAGGCGGCTGCCCGCATCCGCGTACAGCGTCGCACGCGAATAGGCGATGGCGATGCGGCCGGCCTCAACGGCCATGTTGCCATTGCTGTAGTGGATCGGGCGCGAGACTTCCGCGACCGCCTGGTCTTCGGCCCGCGCGACCACGCGGGCAATGGCGGAGCCGGTATCGTCATAGACCGCCGCCGCGGCGATGGTCTCGTCGTGCATGATCTCGTTGAGCACGCCGGTGACCTGGTCGTAACGCATCTTCCACAGCGGCTCGGCGATCAGCTCGGCCCGGCTCTCGGCGACGCGGGCGATGCGGGCGTCGAGCTGCCTGACCTGCGACCAGAAGCTCGATGCCTCGACGCCGGCGGAGGCGAGCAGCTGCACCAGCAGCAGAACGGGCACGGTGGCCCAGATCATCGCGTGGACGACCGAGCCCAGGCGTGCTGGCGCCGCCTGCTCGTTGCGATCCGGCTCGGTCATCGCCTCATCCTTCCGCATCAGTCCGCAACGCCTTCGGGAAGCGGCAGCGACGAGATGAGCGCATCGAGGGAGAAGTCATATTGGCCGCAGCGGCCGGCCTTCGCCCTGAACCGCGCAAAGTCGATCCGGTCGAACGCACGCGTCCTGATGAGGTCGCCAACCGAAGCGAGGTTGTCGCGCGTGATCGCAGACGTCTTGACCTCGACGCGAGGGGAAACGGCTGCGAAATCGCAGCCATCGGCATAATCGCGCAGGAGAACGATTGACCAGCCGCCGAGCAGGAAATGCCCGCCGTCGGTCAGGAGCAGACGACAGTTGAGACCCACCACCTGGATGTTTCGACCGGGCACAAGGCCGGCAGCGATCGCCGCGCGGAGCGCGCCGAGCGCCATCGGATCGTTTCCGGCCCATATGCCGGCGGGCCGGATTCCCTTACGAGAAGCCCAGCCCAGATAATTCGCCGTGACCTGCTCGGCCTCCGACTGCGTCCAGTTGGCGAACAGCAGCCGGTCCACCACGACGTCAGGCGCGGCATCCACGGCCAGCTTGAGACCGGCGTTGCGGGCAATCGAGGCCGGTGTGATCTCGTCGCCGCCGATTCCGAGAATGTGGATCTTGCCGTCGGGGCTCTGCGATTTCTCGGCACGCGCCACCCCGATCAGCGCATTGGCCATCCGTGCACCCGCAGTCTGCAGATCGGTCGTGATGTCGCCGAGCCAGGTCTTGAGCTTCTCGCGCGGCGGTCCAAGACGCGCCGCATCCTCGCCGATCAGCGTGTTCGAGAGCAGCAGCGTCTTGACACCCGCAGCCTCGGCCGCCTCCAGGATCGGGACGGCGGCAGACTCCTCGTTCGACAGGATGAGGAAATCGGGCTTGTCGGGACGTGCCACCACGCCGAAGCCGAGCTCCTGCATGGTGCGGTAATTCCGCTGGCTGGTCAGCACCTCGACATGAGCATCGAGCCTGCGGCCGGCGGCCTGCATGGTCTGCGCGACCATGTCCCAGTAGACCTCACCGGTCTTGCCGGGATTGACGAAGACGATGTCGAGGGGCTTGGCAAGGCTACCGCCAGCATACGCGAAAATGCTGCAGGCCATGCCCGCGGCGAGCAATATTCGTCGGAATCCCGGCATTTCCATTCCCAACCCGATCGGTTCCGAGATTGGACGCGCGTCGGCTAACACTTTGCAAAATCAACCCGGCCACAGCGGCATAGAGCTAATGAACGGTATATCTATCGTGTCGGATTGAGATAATCGAAGCGTCGGCGATCAGGCGTCCCTTCCGTGCCCTCAGCCATCTGAAACCCGCAACTCGCTATCCATCGGAAGGGCGACGCGCGCGAGAGCGGCATCGCCCTCGCCGTCCCGTGCTGAACAAGCGGGCCGCCCGAATTTATCCGAAGGCCTGACCGCTGCCGAGTTTATCAGATATGACATCGCTGGGTGGCCGCGAGTTCTCAGGCGCGCCACCTTGATCGACGCTCCGTGCGCGATCGCACGATCTGATGTTCGACCGGGGAGATGTGACTTGAGCGCACTGGCGGAAGCGGCCGATATCACAGGTCTCCGAAGCAAAGCGGCCGGACGAACCGACGGCCAACAAGACACCCTCAAATTCGCCGAAGCTGCCCTTGCCGACAGCAAGCGTGATGGCCTGCTGCTGGCCGTCCGGGCCCGCTGGGTCGCGCTCGCGGTTACTGCCGTTACCCTGTCGCTCATCAACCCGAACTGGGATGTCGTCTATTACATCCTGATGCTTGGTTTCTTTGCCGTCATCGGCTGGGCGCAACTGAAGGTCGGCAAGGTCGGCCGTTCGCGTCCCGAACTTTTCCTTATATTTTGCGACCTGGCGCTATTGGCCTTCCTTAGCGTCGTGCCCAATCCCTGGAGCAACGTTCACTGGCCGATCGGAATGCAATTCCGATTCGACAGCTTCATCTATTTCTTCATCTTCCTCGCCACTGCCACGCTCGCTTATTCCTGGCGAACGGTGCTCGCGATTGGCATGTGGACCGGAGCACTCTGGGCTATCGCCGTCGGCTGGGCTTATCTGCAACCGGAAACCCATGCCGCGCTGTCGGAGCGCGTCAGGGAGGCGATCGGTGCGGATATTCGTATGTTCAGCATCCTCGACCCCTCCTCGATTGGTTTCGGCGAGCGTTTCCAGCAAGTGATCGTATTCATCGTCGTCGCCGCTATCCTGGCGCTGGCGGTGCGCCGTTCCAATGCGCTCTTGATCAGTCATGCCGGACTCGAGCGCGAACGTGCCAACCTGGCGCGTTACTTCTCCCCCAATGTGGTCGATGAACTCTCCGGCAATGACGAGCCCCTCGCGAAGGTCCGCACGCAGGACGTCGCGGTGCTGTTTGCAGATATCGTGGGATTCACCGCCTATGCCGATGGACGCGACCCGAAGGACGTCATCGAGACGCTGCGGCAATTCCATGAGCGAATGGAACGGGAAGTGTTCCAGCACGGCGGAACGCTCGACAAATATCTCGGGGATGGACTCATGGCGACCTTCGGCACGCCGTTCGTCGGCGATTCCGATGCGCTGAACTCCTTGCGTTGCGCGAGGGGCATGATCGCCTCGATCGCCAAGTTGAACAGCGAGCGTGGCGATCGCAACGAACCGCCGATCCAAGTCAGCGTCGGCTTGCACTACGGGCAAGTGGTGCTGGGCGATATCGGCCTCAACCGGCTAGAATTCGCCGTGATTGGGACCACCGTGAATGCGGCGAGCCGCCTCGAAGCGCTGACCCGCGAATTCGGATGCGCTATCGTCGTCAGCGACGCGCTGGTACAACAGGCCCACGCCGAACCGAATCACTCCAGTACCGATTTTGCAGCGCTCGTCGAGCGGCCGGCACAGACCATTCGCGGCCTCGAGCGACCCGTCGGCATCTGGACATGCGCTAACGTCGCCCCTTGAAGCTTGCGGTGGATGCATCGGCACCCATCGCCCTTATTCGTGCTAAGAACTGCTCGTCCGCTACACCGAGACCGCTATTCCCCCCATGGCCAAGAGCACCCTCTCCTTCGTCTGCCAGAACTGCGGCGCTGCCTATAACCGCTGGCAGGGCAAGTGCGAATCCTGCGGCGAGTGGAATACGCTCGCGGAAGAAGACACGAGCGGCAGCGTGCCGGTGTCGATCCGCTCCAAACGCAAGGGCCGAACGTTTGCGCTGGAGAGCCTTGCCGGGAAAAGCCCGGATGCGCCGCGCCTCTCCTCAGGCATGACCGAGCTCGACCGCGTCACCGGCGGCGGCTTCGTCCGCGGCTCGGTGCTGCTGGTCGGCGGCGATCCCGGGATCGGCAAGTCGACGCTGCTGACGCAGGCGACCAGCCTGCTGGCGCGCGCCGGCCACCGCGTGGTCTACATCTCCGGCGAAGAGGCGGTGGCCCAGGTGCGCCTGCGCGCCGAGCGGCTCGGGCTGTCGGACGCGCCGGTCCAGCTCGCCGCCGAGACCTCCGTGGAGGACATCGTCTCGACGCTGTCGGAGGGCGCGGTGCCCCGGCTGATCGTGATCGACTCGATCCAGACCATGTGGACCGACACGGTGGAATCCGCGCCCGGCACGGTGACGCAGGTGCGCGCCTCGGCACAGGCGCTGATCCGCTTTGCGAAGAAAACGGGGGCCGCCATCATCCTGGTCGGCCACGTCACCAAGGACGGCCAGATCGCAGGTCCCCGCGTGGTCGAGCACATGGTCGACGCGGTGATGTCGTTCGAGGGCGAAGGCTCGCAGCAATTCCGCATCCTGCGCGCCGTGAAGAACCGCTTCGGCCCGACCGACGAGATCGGCGTGTTCGAGATGACGGGCCTCGGGCTGCGCGAGGTCACCAACCCCTCGGAGCTGTTCCTGTCCGAGCGCGATCTCGGCACGCCCGGCACCGCAGTCTTTGCGGGCATCGAGGGCACAAGGCCCGTCCTGGTCGAATTGCAGGCGCTGGTGGCCCCGACCTCGCTCGGCACCCCGCGCCGCGCCGTGGTCGGCTGGGACCCGAGCCGGCTGTCGATGGTGCTGGCGGTGCTGGAGGCGCATTGCGGGGTCAAGCTGTCAGGCCACGACGTCTATCTGAACGTCGCCGGCGGCCTGCGCATCCACGAGCCCGCGGCCGACCTCGCCGCCGCCGCGGCGCTGGTGTCGTCCCTGGTTAATGCGCAGTTGCCCACCGATGCCGTTTATTTCGGCGAGATCTCGCTCTCCGGCGTGGTGCGTCCGGTGGCACAGACCCCGGCGCGGCTGAAGGAGGCGGCAAAACTCGGCTTCCAGCGCGCCGTGCTGCCCGAATCGGCACGCGGCGAGACCGGCGGCGATGCCGGATTGTCGCTGAATGCGGTGAACAGCCTGACGACATTGGTGGCCGAGATCGCCGCCCGCGGCTCCCGCCGAGGCGAATCGAACGCCCCGGCAGAGAAAAATGCCACACCGGCAAGATTCCGCCGCGGAGAGGGTTAGGTGGAGGTGACGTCCCCGGCCCCCGCCGCTATACAGCCGTCACAAAAGCAGCATGGGATTGCGTGGTTGCGGCCTTGCCGGGAACGCCGTCTGCCCCTCTTTTAAGGCAGCGGCCAAACACCGATTCGCTGAGCACCTTTGAGAGTACGAGCGGACCAGACCAGCCGATGCCAGTAACACTCCTCGACCTGATCCTGCTCGGTGTGATGCTGATCTCGGGCCTGCTCGCGATGGTCCGCGGCTTCATGCGCGAAATCCTGTCGATTGCGGCCTGGGGCGCTGCGGCGATCGTGACTTTGTACTCGTTCTCGAAACTGCTGCCGACCGCCAAGACCTATTTCAACAACGACACGGTCGCGAGCGTGGTCGTCGTCGCTGGCGTGTTCGTGGGCACTCTCGTCGTGGTCTCCGTGATCACGGTCCGGATCTCCGACATGATCCTGGATTCGCGGATCGGCGCGCTGGACCGCACCCTCGGCTTCCTGTTTGGCCTGGCTCGCGGGCTTTTGATCGTCGTGGTCGCTTTCCTGTTCTTCACCTGGCTGGTTCCGGACAAGCAGCGCCCGGACTGGGTCACGGGGGCCAAGTCCCGCGTGGTGCTCCAGGGAACCGGGGACTGGCTGATGGCCCTCTTGCCTGACGACCCCGAGAACACCATCTTGAAGAGATTCAAGAAAAACAAACCAGATGATGATCAAGCTGAATCCGAGCAGCAGCCTTCGGGCAGTGGCGACGGATACAGTAAACCTGCTCGTGACAGCCTGAAAAAGCTGATCGAGAAACCTGCGGCGCGTTGATTGAGCCCTAGAGAGAGGCGCGGACGAGATGCGACCCCCTGACCAGGACGCCCAACTTGATCTCGATCCCGACGCCGGTCCGGGCCCGGCCGCGCTGGAGCTTCAGGACGATCTGGAGGGGGATACGCTGCGCGAGGAGTGCGGCGTGTTCGGCATCTACGGTCACCCCGATGCGGCCGCCATCACCGCGCTCGGCCTTCACGCCCTTCAGCACCGCGGCCAGGAAGCCGCCGGCATCGTCTCCTACGACGGCAGCCGCTTTCACTCGGAACGCCGCCTCGGCCTCGTCGGCGACACCTTCTCCCGCCGCGAGGTGATCGACCGCCTGCCCGGCAATGTCGCGGTCGGCCATGTCCGCTATTCCACCACCGGCGCCACCATCCTGCGCAACGTGCAGCCGCTGTTCGCCGAGCTCAATGCCGGCGGCCTCGCCGTCGCCCATAACGGCAACCTCACCAACGGCCTGACGCTGCGCCGCGAGCTGGTGCGGCACGGCGCGATGATGCAGTCGACCACCGACACTGAGGTGATCCTGCACCTGGTCGCGCGCTCCAAGCGCGCCCGCTTCATCGAGCGCTATATCGACGCGCTGCGCGAGATCGAAGGCGCCTATGCGCTGGTTTCGCTGACCAACAAGAAGCTGGTCGGCGCGCGCGATCCGCGCGGTATCCGCCCGCTGGTGCTCGGCGATCTCGACGGCTGTCCGATCCTGACCTCGGAGACCTGCGCGCTCGACATCATCGGCGCGCGCTTCGTCCGCGACATCGAACCCGGCGAAGTCATCGTGTTCGACGAGAACGGCCAGGACATCCACAAGCCGTTCCCGCCGATGGCACCGCGTCCCTGCATCTTCGAATACATCTACTTCTCCCGGCCGGACTCCATCGTCCACGGCCGTTCGGTCTACGAAGTGCGCAAGGCCTTCGGTGCGCAGCTCGCGCGCGAGAGCCACGTGCCGATCGACGTCGTCGTGCCGGTGCCCGATTCCGGCGTGCCCGCCGCGGTCGGCTACAGCCAGCATTCCGGCGTTCCGTTCGAGCTCGGCATCATCCGCAACCATTATGTCGGCCGCACCTTCATCCAGCCGACCCAGGCGATCCGCGAATCCGGCGTGCGCATGAAGCATTCGGCCAACCGCGCCGCGATCGAAGGCAAGCGCATCATCCTGATCGACGACTCCCTGGTGCGCGGCACCACCTCGAAGAAGATCGTGCGCATGATGCGCGATGCCGGCGCCAAGGAAGTCCATTTCCGCCTCGCTTCGCCCCCGATCCTCTATCCCGACTATTACGGCATCGACCTGCCCGACCGCGGTGGCCTCCTGGCGGCGACGCATTCGCTGGAGGAGATGCGCGAGATCATCGGCGCGGACTCGCTGGCCTTCCTGTCGATCGACGGCATGTACCGCGCCATGGGCGAGCCCGGCCGCGACCCCGCCAACCCGAAATTCTCGGACCACTGCTTCACCGGCGCCTATCCGACCCACCTCACCGACCAGACCCAGACCGAGCCGCAGCCGCAGCCGCGGCAATTGTCGCTGCTGGCCGAGGCGAGCTGACACCAATGGCGTCATCCCGGGGCGATGCGAAGCATCGAGCCCGGGATCTCGAGATTCCGGGTTCGGTCCTCCGGACCGCCCCGGAATGACGGGATCATGGGGGCTTGTCCCGGCCATCCACGGCTGTAAAACCCCGCCATGACAAAACCCCTCGCTGATCGCATCGCTCTCGTCACCGGCGCCTCGCGCGGCATCGGCTTCGCCACCGCAATTGCGCTGGCCAAGGCCGGCGCGCATGTCGTTGCGGTGGCGCGCACGCAGGGCGGGCTGGAAGAGCTCGACGACGAGATCCGCAAGGACGGTGGCAGCGCCACCCTGGTGCCGCTCAACCTCACCGATTCCGACGGCATCGCGCGGCTGGGGGCCAGCCTGCACGAGCGCTACGGCAGGCTCGATATCCTCGTCGGCAATGCCGGCGTGCTCGGCCCGTCCTCGCCGCTCGGCCATATCGAGCTCAAGGCCTTCAACGACGTGATGGCGGTGAACGTCTCCGCGAACTTCCAGCTGATCCGCTGCATGGAGCCGCTGCTGAGGCAGTCCGACGCCGGGCGCGCCGTGTTCGTTACCTCCGGCGCCGCCAACAAGGCGACCGCCTATGTCGGCCCCTACGCCGCGTCCAAGTCCGCGCTGGAAACGCTGGCCCGCGCCTGGGCGCAGGAGACTGCGAACACCAAGCTTCGCGTCAATCTGTTCAACCCCGGCCCGGTCCGCACCCGCATGCGCGCCACCCTGATGCCGGGCGAGGAGCGGGCGACGCTCGACACGCCCGAACAGGTCGCCGAATTCATCGTGCCGATGTGCGCGCCTGACTGGACCGAGACCGGCAAGTTCTACGACTACAAGTCCCGCACCCTGATGAGCTTCCGCGCGCCGGCCTGATTGACACCATGGCGATTGACGCCAAGGGTAACGTCTATACCGCCGAGGCCGACACCGGAAAGCGCATCCGGAAATTCAGGCTGACATCGGCCGCGCTCAAATAGCGCCTCAACGCATCTTGCCCAATAGTTAACCGCCGGATGACGCTAAGACGCAGCGTCATCCGGCTTTAGGTGCATTGCCGCCGGCCGCGGGACAGGTTAGAGCCATCAGCCGGAAACAAGGCTCCGGAAGAGAGCCGTCCGCATATTTGACATTGGAGGAGACCTTTCATGACGACGACGTTCGCACGCCGCTCCGCGGCGCTTCTTGCTTGCGCCGCTTTCGGTTTTGCCACATCCGCCTACGCCCAGGACAAGACCGTCAAGATCGGCGTGCTCAACGACATGTCGAGCCTCTACGCCGACATCGGCGGCCCGAATTCGGTCGCGGCGGTGAAGATGGCGGTCGAAGACTCCGGCCTCAAGGCCAAGGGCTGGACCATCGAGGTCCTCTCCGGCGACCACCAGAACAAGCCCGACATCGGCGTCAACATTGCCCGGCAATGGATCGACGCCGACAAGGTCGACGCCATCGCGGACACGCCGAGCTCCGGCGTTGCGCTCGCGGTGAGCAACCTCGTCAAGGAAAAGAACGCGGTGCTGCTCAATTCGGGCGCGGCCACCGCCGACCTCACCGGCAAGGCCTGCACGCCCAATACCGTCTCGTTCACTTACGATACCTACATGCTTGCCAACGGCACCGGCAAGGCGCTGACCAAGGCGGGCGGCGATAGCTGGTTCTTCCTCACCGCGGACTATGCCTTCGGCCATGCTCTGGAGCGTGATACCGGCGCGGTCGTCACCGCCACCGGCGGCAAGGTGCTCGGCGGCGTCAAGCACCCGCTGAACACGGCGGACTTCTCCTCCTTCCTGCTCCAGGCGCAGTCCTCCAAGGCCAAGATCATCGGCCTCGCCAATGCGGGCGGCGACACCACCAACGCGATCAAGCAGGCCGCCGAATTCGGCATCGTCCAGGGCGGTCAGAAGCTCGCCGCCCTGCTGCTGTTCATCAACGACGTGCACTCGCTGGGCTTGAAGACCGCGCAGGGCCTGACCTTCACCGAGTCCTTCTATTGGGACCTCAACGACCAGACGCGCGAATGGTCGAAGCGCTTCCAGAAGGTCTCGCCCAAGGGCTCGATGCCCTCGATGACGGTTGCGGGCCTCTATGCCGAGATCCTGCATTACCTGAAGGCGATGGAAGCGCTCGGCAGCAATCCGCATGACGGCGCCAAGGTCGTCGCCAAGATGAAGGAGCTGCCGACCGACGATCCGCTGTTCGGCAAGGGACCGCTGCGCGCCGACGGCCGCCGCCTCATCCCGGCCTATCTGTTCGAGGTGAAGAAGCCCGAGGAGTCGAAGGGCCCGTGGGACTATTACAAACTGGTCGCCACCATCGCGCCTGACGACGCGGCCAAGCCGCTCAAGGACAGCGACTGCCCGCTGGTGAAGAAGTGACCGCGTAGCGGTTACGCGACGTCACACACGTCATGCCCGGGCTCGTCCCGGGCATTGGCGTTCAGGCCGTCTTCGTCGCCGCCGGCGATCCGCGCCGCTCCGGACTGGCGTAGCGCCCTGCGCTGCCGCCTCACCGGAGCCGTCGCTCACGACGGCCGCTTGCGCTTGTGCGCGAAAGGATTGGCCTTCTCGCGAAGAGTGATACGCACCGGTGTGCCCGGCAGCTCGAAGGTCTCGCGCATGGAGTTGGTGAGGTAGCGCAAGTAGGATTGCGGCACCGCGTCCGCACGCGAGCAGAACAGCACGAAGCTCGGCGGGCGCGCCTTGTTCTGCGTGATGTAGTTCAGCTTCAGCCTGCGGCCGGACACCGCCGGCGGCGGATTGGCCTGGATCGCCTGCTCGAACCAGCGATTGAGCGCGGCCGTTGGCACGCGCCTGTTCCAGACCGCGTAGGCGTCCTGGATCGCCTGCATCAGGCGGTCGATGCCCTCGCCCATCAGGCCTGAGACGGCGACGATCGGCACGCCCTTGAGCTGCGGCAGCCAATGGTCGGCATCGCGGCGCAGGCCCGAGATCGCGCCGCCGCCCTTGGTCTCCATCAGGTCCCATTTGTTGACGGCGAGCACGACCGCCCTGCCCTCGCGCTCAATGAGATCGGCGATGCGCAGATCCTGCTCCTCGAAGCGGTTCTGCGTATCCATTATCAGCACGACGACCTCGGCAAAGCGCACCGCGCGCAGCGCATCGGCGACCGAAAGCTTCTCCAGCTTCTCCTCGATCCGCGAGCGGCGGCGCAGGCCTGCGGTGTCGAAAACGCGAAAATCGCGGCCCTTCCAGCTGATCTCGACCGCGATGGAATCGCGCGTGGTGCCGGCCTCCGGGCTCGTCAGCAGACGCTCCTCGCCGAGGAGATGATTGATCAGCGTCGACTTGCCGGCATTGGGCCGGCCGACGATGGCGACCCGGATCGGACGCGTCGCGGCCTCCTCCTCCGAGAGCGGCGTATCGTCCTCGCCGTCGTCGTCCTCGTCGACGGGCTCCGGCATCAGCTCGGCCAGCGCGTCATAGAGCTCGCCCATGCCCTCGCCATGCTCGGCCGAAATCTGGATGGGATCGCCGAGGCCGAGCGCAAAGGCCTCCATCGCGCCGGCATCGCCATGCTTGCCCTCGCTCTTGTTGGCGATCAGCAGCACCGGCTTGTTGGCCTTGCGGGCGAAATCGGCGAAGGCGCGATCGGTGGGCGTGAGACCAATGCGGGCATCGACGACGAAGAACAGCGCGTCGGCTTGCGCGATCGCGGTTTCGGTCTGCTCCTGCATGCGCGCGGTCAGCGAGCCCTTGGCGCCTTCGTCGAGACCGGCGGTATCGATGATGGTGAACTGGAGGTCGCCGAGCCTGGCCTCGCCTTCGCGGCGGTCGCGGGTGACGCCCGGCAGGTCATCGACAAGCGCGAGCTTCTGTCCAACCAGGCGGTTGAACAGCGTCGATTTGCCGACATTGGGCCGGCCGATGATGGCGATTGTGAAGGACATCGGTCATTCGTGCGCTGCCGGGGCTGCGCCTGTCAATGAAATGAAGGATATCAGCGCGAGAAGCTGCCACTCGGCAGCGGCGCCGGGAAAGCGCTCTGCGATTGCTGCTGCGGGGCCTGGGCGGGTTGCGCCTGCTGGACGGGCTGATCCGGCGGCGGTGCGGTGGTGCGCTTGCGGACGATCTTGTGCTTGGGCGGCGGAGCGGCCGTGGGTGGCGCAGCCTCCGGCTGGGCCTCGCCATCGATCTCGCCGGCGGGCGCTTCAGCAGGCGCTGCGGCTGACTGCCTCGTCTGCTTCGCCTTGGCACCCTTCGCTGGCCTGGCGGGTTCCGGCGGGGGCTCCGCGGGCAGAGCCGCGACGGCAGGCGCGTTCGGATCGGGCTGCTGCTGCGCGCCCTTGTACAGCTCCCTCGGCACGCCCTGCTCGAGGCCCGGCACGCCCTCCGGGAAGACCGGCTTGCGGTCGCCCGGCAGCTTCTTCTTGGTGTCGAGGAAATCGAGCATGTCGCTTGGATCGAAGCTGGAGCAGCCGCCCAGAACGCCCGTGAAGGCGATCAGGACGGCGGCTGCGATCAAGCGTGGCGTGCGGCGCATCTTGTGTCTCGTCTCAAGTCAGAGGGCCGGCATCAGCTCTTGGCGACGGGCGGCAGCAGGGCCTGGAGCGCCTCGGCGCGCGAGCGCAGGCCGGGCGGCGTTTCGCCGTCTCCGTCAATCGCATCGAGCCATTTGCGGGCTGCGGTCAAGTCGTTATTACGCCAGGCCGACAATGCCAGCATCTCACGGGCGCTGTGGCGGAAGGTCGATTTCGGCGCGGCGGACGGCTCCAGCCGCTGCTGCATGTCGGCGTAGCTGGCGCTGTCGAGCAGCAGGCCGGCGGCGCGGATCTTCGCCAGGTCCTGCCACTCCCCACCGACGCTGCGATCAGCGGCAATGTCGTCATACATCTTCGCGGCGGCCTTGGGATCGCGGCTCGCGGCCTCGGCGGCCGCACGCAGCCGCGCCAGGGTGCGATAGCCGGACGGAGCCGTGGCGGCGAGCTCGGTGAAGGCCTTCTCGGCGTCGGCGTGCTTGTCCTGCTCGGACAGCTCGACGGCCTTCTCGAAGGCGGCGCCGGCCTCAGCGGCCTTCTTGGCCTCCAGATATTGGTAGCCGCGCCAGCCACCGATGCCGGCCACGACCAGCACCATCAGGGCGATGAAGACAATCGAATACTTGTCCCACAGCTTCTTGAGCTGTTCGCGACGTACTTCCTCGTCGACTTCGTTAAATAATTCAGACACTTATGTTAATCCCATACCCGTCCGGGTGCGCGCGCCGAAGCGTCCGCGTCAAGGAATCCCGTCCCCGCTTGGCGGCGAGGTACCCTAACGATATGGCGGTGGCAAGGCAAAGCGAGCCCGATCAAGGCGTTAACCACCCGGGAGAGCCCCGGGATGGCCGCTGCCCGGCTCAAGCCCCCAGAAGCTCCCGGAGCTGGCGCTTCAGCACCTTGCCGTTGGCATTGCGCGGCAACGGGTCTGCCGTGAGCGCCATGGTTTCGGGCACCTTGTAGTCCGACAGCCGTTCCGCGCACCAGGCCCGCAACTCGGTGTCCGCGACCGGACTGCGCGTCACCACGACCGCGTGGACGCGCTCGCCCAGCACGGGGCATGCCCTGGCAATGATCGCGCTCTCGACCACGGCGGGATGTCCCGCCAGCACGGATTCGACCTCGGCCGAATAGATCTTCAGGCCGCCACGGTTGATCATGTCCTTTTGCCGGTCGAACACGCGGACAAACCCCTCCGCGTCGACCGAACCGAGATCGCCCGAGTGCCAGAACCCGCTGGTGAAGCTTTCGGCCGTGGCTCTGGGATTGTTCCAATAGCCCTTGATGACGGAGGCGCTCTGGATCCAGAGCTCGCCGATCTCGCCAGGAGGAAGCTCCCGCCCGTCCGATCCCATCGCAATGATGCGCGCGCCGGGACACGGCAGGCCGACGCTGTCGATGTGGCTCGCCGTCAATTCGCCCGGCATGATCGTCGACGGCGACGTCGTCTCGGTCGCGCCGTAGCAGTTCATCAGCTTCAGGCCGGGAATCTTCGTCTTGAGCTTCTCGATGGTCGCGACCGGCATCGGCGCGCCGCCGAAGCCGCCGATGCGCCAGCTCGAGAGATCGTAGCCGTCGAAATCGGGCTGCAGCAGGCAGAGATTGTACATCGCTGGCACCATCACCGTGTAGGTGACGCGCTCGCGCGCGGCGAGCTTGAGGTAATCGGCCGCCTTGAACTCCGGCATGATGATCAGCGCGCCGCCGCAGCGGATCATCGTCATGATGTTGGCGACGACGCCGGTGACATGGCCGAGCGGCACCGCTGCGATGGAACGGTCGGTTTCCGTCAATTGCAGACAGGAGACGAAGACCATCGAGGAATGCACGATGTTGCAATGGGCCAGCATCGCGCCCTTCGGCTTGCCTGTCGTCCCCGAGGTGTAGAGGATCATCGCGGTGTCCTCCTCGCCGACCTCGACAGGCGCCGCTGCCGACGGGTTGTCGGCGAGCACCGCGAAACGCGACAGAGCCGGATCATCGTCGACGGCGATACGGTGCATCACATCGGGCACATCCTGCGCATCCGGCAGCCGCTCGGCGAGCGCCGCTTCGTGGATCAGGATCTTTGCGCCGCAATCGGTCAGCACATAGGCGATTTCCGGTTTCTGTTGGCGCGTGCCGAGCAGCACCGTCACCAGCCCCTCATGCGCGGCGGCAAACAGCAGCAGGGGAAACTCGACGCGGTTACCGAGCAGGATCGCGATACGATCGCCGCGCTGCAATCCGAGCCTGCGAAATCCCGCGGCAATCCGTGCGGCCTGCTCCACGGCCTGCTGCCAGCTCAGGCGGACATTGCCCGCGATCAGCGCTTCACCGTCGGGATTGCGGGCGCAGGCCTCAGCGATCATCGCCCACAGGCTCGCCGGCCGATCCCGGAAGGCGGGCACGACCCGATCACCAAAACGCGCCTCGTACCGCATCGGCGGGAGCTGCGATTGTGACCAGTCCATCGGCGTGCCTCGGTGTTGTTGCTCTTGCTCCCTTCCGCGCATAGGCAAGCAGCTCCTGTCTTGTGCCGAACGGCTAGACGCCGATGACGGGAACACCGATCACGACCGGATGGAATGCGAACGCCAGCGCCACATAGGCGACGATGCCGACCGCAACTGCGATCAGATCGTTGGTGATGCCGCCGACCGGAATCGGCGGGCCGCCGGCGTCGGTGCGGTGCTTGAGCGAAATACGGTCATAGACCGCCCAGCCCAGGAACGAGCCGAACAGGATGATCGAGCCGAGATCGCCGTTGGCGAGCAGGTGCGCGGCGGCCCACAGCTTGATGCCGGCCAGCATCGGGTGCTTCAATGTCGCATAGATACGGCCGCGCAGATATGACGCGACCACCAGGATGACCGCGGGCAGCATCAATGCGAGCGCGATGTGCTTCATGGCCTTCGGCGGATACCAGACGTCGATCCAGCCGGTGGCGCGATACTGGGCATAGCCCCAGATGATCATCGCGAGCCCCGCCAACGAGACCAGCGAATAGAGGATCTTGTAGGACCCCTCGCCCAGCCTTGCGATCGCCTGGGCGCGCATCTCGCGTTTGGTGGTGAACACATGCGCCGCAAAAAACAGCGCAAGCCCCAGGATCATGACCAGCAGACCCACGGCATCCTCCCCTTTTGGCCACAGCCCCCGCCTCTGAGGTATCATCGATTGGCCGCCGCTCGCAACTCGTGTCCATCATGGTGAGAGCCGCGAAAGCGCCGTGTCGATGAGGGATGAAGGAGGCCTCGCGGTTACTTGCCCAGGTCGCGATTGTCGACATAGCGGATCGCGATCGGCCTGCCCGCCAGCGCGCCGCCAAAGCCGCTGGTGAATTTCAGCGGCAGGCAGGCCTTCAACGATGCGTTGATGGCATTGAGATAGGTCGCGCGGGTGTCGGCGGGAACGCCCGCGGTCGCAAATGTCATGCGCGGCGGGCCGATCAGACCGCCCGATCGGTTGAGGCTGAACCGCACCGACATCTGCATGCCCGCCCGCGCATGGTCAGCGGGAGGAGGCGACCAGCACGAACGCAGTTCGGCGAAGAGATCGCCGATCGTATCAAGGTCATGATCGGGTCGCCGGTACTTCGCAATGTCGGCTTGCGATGGAACGCTTTCGACCGTGAGCTGGAGAGTCTCGCCGAATGGAAATGGAATTTCGGTGATGCAAGGTCCCTGAAAAGGCCCGCCGCACGGCTCGTACGAGAACGGCTCCTCTTCGAGAGGGCGGCGCCACGCATCGGCCGATGACGGCAGGATCGTCACAAGGAGGAGTACAAGGAGAGAGCGCCACATGACCACGAAACCACAGTACCCATCCCGATGGAAAGTGGCACTGGCCGCGCGCGTATCAAGCCTGCGCTCGTTCACATACGCGTTTCAAATTCGCTCTTGAGGTCAAGCCGGGGCATGACAGCGGAGGGTATGGCTGCACGGCGGAGGGACGTGGCTGCCCTACCCCTTCTTCTTGACGTCCTTGACGTTGCTGAACTCGATGCCCTCGGCGCGCTCCCTGGAGTAGCCGAGATAGAATTCGTTCCGGGCGAGATACACGGGATCGCCGTCGACGTCGTCGGCGATGCTGGAGGTGTTGGCGGCGATGAAGGTGTCGAGCTTCTTGCGGTCCTCCGAGGAGACCCAGCGCGCCAGCTGAAATTCGCTGACCTCGAACTCGACCGGCAGCGAATACTCCGCCTCGAGCCGCGCCTTCAGCACGTCGAGCTGGAGCGCACCGACCACACCGACCAGCGCCGGCGCGCCGTCGCGCGGGCGGAACACCTGCACCACGCCCTCCTCCGACATCTGCTGCAGCGCTTCCTTCAGCTTCTTCGCCTTCATCGCGTCGGTGAGACGGACGCGGCGGACGATTTCCGGAGCGAAGCTCGGCACGCCGACGAAGTTGAAATCCTCCCCTTCCGTCAGGGTATCGCCGATCCGCAGCGTGCCGTGGTTGGGAATACCGACGACGTCACCCGCGAAGGCTTCGTCCGCGACCGAGCGGTCCTGGGCGAAGAAGAATTGCGGGCTCGACAGCGGCATGCTCTTGCCGGTGCGCACCAGTTTCGCCTTCATGCCGCGGCTGAGCTTGCCCGAGCAAAGACGTGCGAAGGCGATGCGGTCGCGGTGGTTCGGATCCATGTTGGCCTGGATCTTGAACACAAAGGCGCTCATGCGCGGATCGGTGGCCTCGACCTTGCGCTGGTCGCTGTCCTGCGCGCGCGGCTCGGGCGCGAACTTGCCGAGGCCTTCCAGGAGGTCGCCGACGCCAAAATTGCGCAGCGCGCTGCCGAAATAGACCGGCGTCAGATGACCTTCGCGGAACGCCTCGAGCTCGAACGGCTTTGATGCCGCCGTGACAAGCTCGAGCTCGTCCTTCACGGCAGCGACGTCGAGATTGGCGTTGAGCTTGGCCAGCTCTTCGATCTCGATCTGCTGCGCCGCACCGGTCTTGGCGCCGCCGCCTTCGAGCAGGCGCACGCCGCCATTGACGACGTCATAGGTGCCGAGGAAGTCGCGGCCGCGACCGACCGGCCAGGTCATCGGCGTGGTATCGAGCGCCAGCGTCTTCTCGATCTCGTCGAGCAGCTCGAAAACGTCGCGGCTCTCGCGGTCCATCTTGTTGATGAAGGTAATGATCGGGATGTCGCGCAGGCGACACACCTCGAACAGCTTCCGGGTGCGCGCCTCGATGCCCTTGGCGGCGTCGATCACCATCACGGCGGAATCGACCGCGGTGAGCGTGCGATAGGTGTCTTCCGAAAAATCCTCGTGGCCCGGCGTGTCCAGGAGGTTGAACACGAGGCCTTCGAACTCGAAGGTCATCACCGAGGTCACGACCGAGATGCCGCGTTCGCGCTCGATCTTCATCCAGTCGGAACGCGTATTGCGCCGCTCGCCCTTGGCCTTGACCTGGCCAGCGAGATTGATGGCGCCGCCGAACAGCAGCAGCTTCTCGGTCAGCGTGGTCTTGCCGGCGTCAGGGTGGGAGATGATCGCAAAGGTCCGCCGCCGCGCCACTTCAGCGGCAAGCGGGGAACGGGCCGGCGATTCGGCTGTGGTGATGGCGATGTCGGACATGGCGGGAGCGTGTGGCAGGGAAAACGGGCCTGATCAAGCCTCATTTGGTGATTGCGGAGCCATTCGGCCAGCCCTATATCGGCTTTCGGGAAGGACGGCCTTCCGTTTCTCAGCACCTCAGCCGCGGGGACGACCCTGCCTGAAATGGAGGGTCGTCATGGCCTGGAGCATCCTGTTCGTCGCCGGTCTTCTCGAGATCGTCTGGGCGATCGGGCTGAAATACACTGAGGGATTTACCAGGCTTGTGCCATCGGTGATCACCCTGGTTGCCATGGCCGGCAGCGTCATCCTGCTGGGACTTGCGCTCAAATCGCTCCCGGTCGGAACCGCCTACGCGGTCTGGACCGGCATCGGCGCGGTCGGCACTGCAACGCTCGGCATCGTCCTGTTCAGCGAGCCGGCAACGGCCATGCGCCTTGCCAGCATCGCCCTGATCGTCGCCGGGATCATCGGACTGAAGCTCGTCACCTGACGAAGATCTGGACCAGCCACCACGTCAGCGCCGCGACGATGGCCGAGGCCGGGATCGTGATCACCCAGGCATAGACGATCGAGCTCGCGACGTTCCAGCGGACCGCCGAGACGCGGCGGGCGGCGCCGACGCCGACGATGGCACCGGTGATGGTGTGGGTGGTCGAGACGGGAACTCCGAGATAGGTCGCCATGAACAGGGTCGCGGCGCCCCCCGTTTCGGCGCAAAAGCCCTGCATAGGCGTCAGTTTCGTGATGCGCAGGCCCATGGTGCGGACGATGCGCCAGCCGCCCATCAGCGTGCCAAGCGCCATCGCCGCCTGGCAGGACAGCACCACCCAGAACGGCACCGAGAACTCGGCGCCGAGATGACCCTGCGAATACAGCAGCACCGCGATGATGCCCATGGTCTTCTGCGCGTCGTTGCCGCCATGGCCGAGCGAATAGAGCGAGGCGGAGGCGAATTGCAGGATGCGGAAGGCGCGATCGACCGCGAACGGCGTCGAGCGCACCGAGGCCCAGGAGACGATCGCCACCAGCATCATGGCGAGCAGGAAGCCGACCAGCGGCGACAGCACGATCGCCAGCACCGTCTTGGACAGGCCGCTCCATACCGCGGCCGAGATCCCCGCCTTGGCCATGCCGCCGCCGACGAGCCCGCCGATCAACGCGTGCGACGACGAGGACGGGATGCCGAGCGCCCAGGTCACGAGGTTCCAGACGATGGCGCCGACGAGCGCTGCGAAGATCACCTGGGCGTCGACGACCGCGGGATCGATGATGCCGGTGCCGATGGTCTGGGCGACGTGCAGTCCGAACACCATGAAGGCGATGAAATTGAAGAAGGCGGCCCAGAACACCGCGAATTGCGGCCGCAGCACGCGGGTCGAGACGATGGTCGCGATCGAATTGGCGGCGTCGTGCAGGCCGTTCAGGAAGTCGAACAGCAGCGCGACGGCGATCAAGCCGACCAGGACGGGAAGACCCAACGCGGCATCCACGGCGGCCCTGCCTTAAAGTTGGCGCATGATCTGAGCGGAAAACCGCTGCACACTTTTCCGGATCATGCGCTAAACCTGCTCGATGACGATGCTGTTGATCTCGTTCGCGACGTCGTCGAAGCGATCGGCCACCTTCTCGAGATGATCGTAGATCTCGACGCCGACGATGAAGTCCATCGCATTGCCGTCGCGATGCTTCAGGAACAGCTCCTTCATGCCGATGTCGTGGAGATCGTCGACCCGGCCCTCCAGCTTGCCGAGCTCTTCGGTGATGGCGGTCAGCATGGCGACGTTCGGGCCGATCGACTGCATCAGCGGCAGCGCACGCCCGACCAGATTGGCGCATTCGATCAGAAGCCCGCCGATCTCACGCATGGGCGGCTCGAAGGTGCGGACCTCGAACAGCATGACGGCCTTGGCCGTCTGCTGCATCTGGTCGATGGCATCGTCAAGCGACGTGATGAGGTTCTTGATGTCGCCGCGGTCGAACGGGGTGATGAAGGTGCGCCGCACGGCCGTCAGCACCTCACGGGTGATGTTGTCGGCGTCGTTCTCGAACTGGTTGACGCGCTGGCAATAGACCGGCGTCTCCTCGCCCCCATTGAGCATGCCCTGGAGCGCGATCGCGCCCTGGATCACGGTCTGGGCATGCCGGTCGAACAGGTCGAAGAACCGTTCTTCCTTGGGCAGGAACGCACGAAACCAACGCATCATGGGGATAGGCTACCGGCTGGAAATGGTCAGGCCCCGAGGGCTGTCATGAAACTGTCATAGACCATTTTCGATCCGCGCGCGTGTCATCTCACGCCCGCGGAGCCGGGTCATCCACCGCTTTCACGCACCAATGAAATTGATGCAATATCAATCGCTTAAAGGGACCTGCGGAAGTAATGCGCGATTTCGCCGATGACGCCGCGGCGGAAGGTGAGCACGCAGACCACGAAGATCGCGCCCTGGATCACCGTCACCCACTGGCCGAAGCCTGCCAGATATTGCTGCATGGCAATAATGACGAAGGCGCCGACCACGGGGCCAAAGATGGTGCCGAGACCGCCGACCAGCGTCATCAGCACGACTTCGCCCGACATCGTCCAGTGCACGTCGGTCAGCGAGGCGTTCTGCGCCACGAACACCTTCAGCGAACCGGCAAAGCCCGCCAGCGTGCCCGACAGGACGAAGGCCAGGAACTTGTACTGGTCGGTGCGGTAGCCGAGCGAGATCGCCCGCGGCTCGTTCTCGCGGATCGCCTTCAGGACCTCGCCGAACGGCGAGTTGATGATCCGGAAGATCAGGAGGAAGCCGGCAAGGAAACCCGCCAGCACGACGTAATAGAGCACCGTCGGCTTGGCGAGATCGAAGACGCCGAACATGTGCCCCTGCGGGATGCCCTGGATGCCGTCCTCGCCGTGGGTGAATGGGGCCTGGAGATAGATGAAGTACAGGAGCTGCGACAGCGCCAGCGTGATCATCGAGAAATAGATGCCCTGGCGGCGGATCGAGATGTAGCCGGTGATGATCGACAGCACGAACGCCGCAGCGATGCCGACGAGGATGCCGAGCTCGGGCGGCAGAGCCCACACCTTCAGCGCATGCGCGCTGCAATAGCCCGCCGTGCCCAGGAACATCGCGTGGCCGAAGGACAGCAGGCCGCCGTAGCCGATCAGCAGATTGAAGGCGCAGGCGAGCAGCGCAAAGCACAGCGCCTGCATCACGAAGAAGGGATAGACGCCGGTGAACGGCACGGCCGCCAGCAGCAGCGCCATCAGCACGAACACGATCATCTCGTCGCGCATCGCGCGAGGGGTCACCGGCAGCGTGTCGTCCGTCAGGGTTGTCATCTCAGGCCGCCCTTCCCGTCAGTCCCGTTGGCTTCACCAAGAGCACCAGCACCATCAGCACGAACACGACGGTGTTGGAGGCCTCGGGGTAGAAATACTTGGTCAGGCCCTCGATCACACCGAGCGCGAAGCCGGTGATGATGGAGCCCATGATCGATCCCATGCCGCCGATCACGACCACCGCGAACACCACGATGATGAGGTCGGCGCCCATCAGCGGCCGCACCTGGTTGATCGGCGCCGAGAGCACGCCGGCGAGCGCGGCAAGGCCGACGCCGAGACCGTAGGTCAGCGTGATCATGCGCGGCACGTTGATGCCGAAGGCGCGCACCAGCGTCGGATTCTCGGTGGCGGCGCGCAGGTAGGCGCCGAGCTGCGTCTTCTCGATCAGGAACCAGGTCGCAAGGCACACCACCAGCGAGAACACGACGACCCAGCCGCGATAGACCGGTAAGAACATGAAGCCGAGATTCATGCCGCCCTTGAGCTGGTCCGGAATGGCGTAAGGCAGGCCGGAGGAGCCGAAATAGTTCTGGAACACGCCCTGCACGATCAGCGCGATGCCGAAGGTCAGCAGCAGGCCGTAGAGATGATCGAGCCCGGTCAGCCATTGCAGCATGGTCCGCTCCAGGATCATGCCGAAGATGCCGACGATAATGGGCGCGAGCAGCAACGCCCACCAGTAGTTGATCCCGCCGAGGTTCAGCAGGAAATAGGCGACGAAGGCGCCCATCATGTAGAGCGCGCCATGGGCGAAATTGATGATGTTGAGCATGCCGAAGATCACGGCAAGCCCGAGACTGAGCAGCGCGTAGAACGAGCCGTTGATCAGTCCCACCAGTAGCTGAGCGTATAGAGCCTGCATCGATCCCGCACCCGGTCCCTTCGGCGTTCCCTGAAAGTCGCCCGCAGGCCTCGAGGCCTGCGGGCCGTTATCTTACTTCTTCAACAGCGCGCACTTGCTGTCGGACAGCGGCGTGAAAGCCCGGTCGCCCGGCACCGTTCCGACCAGCTTGTAGAAGTCCCATGGCCCCTTGGACTCCGAGGGCTTCTTGACCTCGAACAGATAGGCGTTGTGGATGGTGCGGCCGTTGGGCTGGATCTCACCCTTGCCGAACAGGTCGTCCTCGGTCGGCATCGACTTCATCTTCTCGACGATCTTGACGCCGTCATGAGGATTGCCGCCGAGCGCCTCGAGGGCCTTGAGATAGTGGCGCACGCCGGCATAGACCCCGGCCTGCACCATGGTGGGCGGGGCATTGTTCTTCATCTTCTCGGCGAAGCGCTTGGAGAACGCCCGGGTCTTGTCGTTCATGTCCCAGTAGAACGTCTCGGTGAAATTGAGTCCCTGCGCCGTCTCGAGGCCGATAGCCTTGACGTCGGTGAGGAAGAGCAAGAGCGCCGCGAGCTTCTGGCCGCCCTTGCCGATGCCGAACTCGGCCGCCTGCTTGATCGTGTTGGTGGTGTCGCCGCCGGCATTGGCGAGGCCGATGATCTTGGCCTTGGAGGCCTGCGCCTGGAGCAGGAAGGAGGAGAAGTCCGGCGTGTTGAGCGGGTGCTTGACGCCGCCGAGCACCTTGCCTCCGTTGGCCGTGACGACCGCGCTGGTATCTCGCTCGAGCGCCGCACCGAAGGCGTAGTCCGCGGTCAGGAAGAACCAGGTGTCGCCACCGGCCTTCACCAGCGCCTGGCCGGTGGTATGGGCCAGCATGTAGGTGTCGTAGGTCCAGTGCACGGTGTTGGGCGAGCACTGCGCGTTGCTGAGGTCGGAGGTCGCCGCACCCGAATTGATGTAGACGCCGTTCTTTTCCTTGATCACGTTGTTGACGGCGAGCGCCACGCCCGAGTTCGGCACGTCGACGATGACGTCGACCTTGTCGACGTCGAACCACTGCCGCGCGATCGCGGTGCCGATATCGGGCTTGTTCTGGTGATCGCCGGAGATCACGTCGATCTTCCAGCCCTTCGCGGCGAGGCCGGAATCCTCGACCGCCATCTGCGCGGCGAGCGTCGAGCCGGGGCCGCCGAGGTCGGCGTAGAGCCCGGACTGATCGGACAGGGCGCCGATCTTGACCGTCTTGTCCTGCGCCGACGCGACGCCTGGTGCGGCGAAGGTGAGCGCGGTGGTCAGCAGCAATGACGCAATCGACCTGGTCTTCATGCAACTTCCTTTTTGAATTTTCTCGTTGGCAGTTCTTCAACTTGAGCACGGTCTCTTCGGAAAACCGCTACACGCTTTGCGCTGACGCGGCGCTCCGGGTCCTGATCATGCTCTAGACACCCAAATAGGTGTGCAGCTTGTCCATGTTGGCGGCGAGCTCCGAGTTGGAGAATCCGTCAATGATCTTGCCGTGCTCGACCACGTAGTAGCGGTCGGCGACGGTGGATGCGAAGCGGAAATTCTGCTCGACCAGGAGGATCGTGAAGCCCTCCTTCTTGAGCCGCGCAATGGTGTGACCGATCTGCTGGATGATGACGGGCGCAAGGCCCTCGGTCGGCTCGTCCAGCATCAGGAAGCTCGCGCCGGTGCGCAGGATGCGCGCGATCGCGAGCATCTGCTGCTCGCCGCCCGACAGCTTGGTGCCCTGGCTGCCCAGCCGCTCCTTCAGGTTCGGAAACAGATCGAAGATCTGGTCGAGCGGCAGTCCGCCCTCGCGGACGACCGGCGGCAACATCAAGTTCTCCCGCACGTCGAGGCTGGCGAATATGCCCCGCTCTTCCGGGCAGAACGCGATGCCCATCCGCGCGATCCTGTCGGAGGTCGCGCGGATGATCTCCTGGTTGTTGAACTTCACCGAGCCGGAGCGCTTGCCGATGATGCCCATGATCGACTTCAGCGTGGTCGTCTTGCCGGCGCCGTTACGCCCGAGCAGGGTGACGACCTCGCCCGCGTTCACGTCGAAGTTGATCCCGTGCAGGATGTGGGACTCGCCGTACCAGGCTTCGAGGTTGCGGACTTGGAGGATGGGTCCGCCGGTCGCAGCCCTGGCCGGGGCCTCGGCGATCGCAGTGTCAGGCATGACCGGCTCCCAGATAGGCTTCCTTGACGCGCTCGTCCTTGGTGAGCTCAGAGTAATGGCCCTGCGCGAGCACCTGCCCGCGCGTCAGCACGGTGATGATGTCGGAGAGGTTGGCCACGACGCTTAGATTATGCTCGACCATGAGGATGGTGTATTTCGCCGAAATGCGCTTGATCAGCGCCGCGATCTTGTCGATGTCCTCGTGGCCCATGCCGGCCATCGGCTCGTCGAGCAGCATCATCTCTGGGTCGAGCGCGAGGGTCGTTGCTATCTCAAGTGCGCGCTTGCGCCCATAGGGCATCTCGACCGCCGGCGTGTTTGCAAACTCGCTGAGGCCGACATCGTTGAGCAGCTCGCGCGCGCGATCGTTGAAGCGGTTGAGCACGGACTTGGAGCGCCAGAAATCGAACGAAGAGCCGTGCTGGCGCTGAAGCGCGACACGGACGTTTTCCTGCGCGGTGAGATGCGGAAATACCGCCGAAATCTGGAACGAACGCACGAGGCCCATGCGGGCCACGTCGGCCGGCGCCATCGCCGTGATGTCCTGCCCCTTGTAGAGGATCTTTCCGGCTGACGGTTTGAGGAACTTGGTCAAGAGATTAAAGCAGGTCGTCTTGCCGGCCCCGTTCGGGCCGATCAACGCGTGAATGCTCCCACGGCGAACCTTGAGCGCAACGTCGCGGACGGCGAAGAAGCCCGCAAACTCCTTGGTCAAGCCTTCCGTTTCGAGAATGAACTCATCGGCCAAACAGATTTCCCCCTGCCCGCGCGAGGCGCGTGGCTGTCCTTGTTACTTCGGCTGTCCGGAGGACTTGGAGCCCACCGGAGCGCCGCCTCCGGGCGCGGAATATGCCGGAGGTGACGGGGGTTAGGCAAGGCGGAAAGCTGAGCAGGTCAGGCCTCCGGCTGGGAAACAAATGAGCCTGTGGGAAAATTTTCGATGAAGGCTGGCGCACGGAACGAAAGACCGTTAACGACGGCTTGATGGCCGGTGCCTTGCGAACCGGGAGGCCGGGCAGGCACGACATCCAGACATCTCCGACTAAGGGAGCACTGGATCATGCGCGCGTCTTCACGTGCGGAGAATATTGCTTTGGATTTTGCAAACGCCGCTCCCTCCGTCGTCAAATCGATCCGGCAACGCGATCTCCTGAACACGTGGCTGCGACTTTATGCGCGCCAGCAGATCGCGCCGGCGATCTGGGAGTACCAGCCCGCGCGACTCGAGGAAGAGCTCTCGGATCTCATCTACTATACGGTCGAATTTTCGACGCCGACGCCGCGCCTCGTCATCCAGAGCGAAGGCACGCGCATCTCGCGTGCCTATGGACATACCGGCAAGGGCGTTCTGCTCGATGATTATGTCGGGCCGCGGCTCGCCCCGTTCGTGATGCCGATATATCATGAATGCGTCGCGCGCGGGCTGCCCGTCTACAGCGTCGCCAATGTCGAGGACATCTACGGGCGCATCGTCGCCTATGAACGGCTGCTGCTGCCCTTCCAGACCGACGGCAAGGTCTGTCATGTCATCGCGTCGATCAAGACGTTCTGCGAGGACGGCGGCTTCGAGATCAAGAACCTGATGCGCGGAAATGACGCGCTGCCGCGTCCAAAGCTACGCGCTGTGATCGATCGGGAGCTGTTTCATCGCGCCCCTGCCCGCATCGCGCCCGCCGAGACGGTCGAGTTCTCCGACCAGCCGGGGCCCGGCATCACCGCCGAGACCATCGAGCTGAACTAGCGGTCAGCGCGCTTTGGCGCCGGCCTCCTTGGCATAGATATCCGGCTTGAAGCCGACCAGCAGCTTGCTGCCGATTTCCAGCACCGGCCGCTTGATCATCGATGGTTGCGCTAGCATCAAAGCCAACGCCTTCTTCTCGCTCAAGCCCTCCTTGTCGGAGTCCGGGAGCTTCTTGAAGGTCGTCCCGGCGCGATTGAGCAGCGTCTCCCAGCCGACCTTGTCGCTCCACTGCTTGAGCTTGTCCTTCTCCACGCCCGCCGCCTTGTAGTCGTGAAACTCGTAAGGCACGCCATGAGCATCGAGCCAGGCGCGGGCCTTCTTCATGGTGTCGCAGTTCTTGATGCCGTAGATGATGTTGGGCAAGACGTTTCCTCGCGCATGCGTGATGCTTCGGTTGTGGCGTTGTACGAAACTCCGGTTCGCGCGACAATATTGCGGACCAACCCAACTCTCCGAGCAGACATCCCATGCACGTTACCCACGATCCCGCAGCTGCCGCCTCACCGACCATCGACTTCAACAGCTTCCTCGCGGTCGATGTCCGTGTCGGCACCATCGTCGACGCCAAGCCGTTTCCGGAGGCGCGCAAGCCGGCCTGGCGGCTGTGGATCGATTTCGGCCCTGCCATCGGCGTGCGCAAGAGCTCGGCCCAGATCACCGAAAACCACCCGCTCGAGATCCTCGTGGGGCAACAGGTCGCGGCCGTCGTCAATTTCCCGCCGCGCCAGATCGGCCCGGTCGTCTCCGAGGTGCTGACGCTCGGCTTCCCCGATGCAGAGGGCAAGGTCGTGCTGGTGCAGCCGAGCAAGCCTGTGCCGAACGGCGGCCGGCTGTTCTAACGAAGGACTAGGGCCGCTGCGGAATGTTCAGCCCGCGTTGCACCGCCGGACGAGCCAGCCCGCGTTCGAGCCAGCCGCCGACCGCCTTGAACTGGTTGAACGCCACCAGATCGCCGCCGCCGTAGAACCCGATGAGATTCCGCACCCAGCCGAGCATGGAGATGTCGGCGATCGTGTAGTCGTCATCCATGAACCACCGCCGGCCGGAAAGATGCGTCTCCATCACGCCGAGCAGGCGCTTGGACTCATTGGCGTAACGCTCGAGCGGCCGCTTGTCCTCGAAATCCTTGCCGGCGAATTTGTGGAAGAAGCCGACCTGGCCGAACATCGGCCCGATGCCGCGATCTGAAAGTGCACCCACTGGATGGTCTGGTAGCGTCGCGCGGCGTCCTCCGGCAGAAGCTTGCCGGACTTCTCCGCGAGGTATTGCAGGATCGCTCCGGACTCGAACAGCGGCAGCGGCCTGCTCCCGGGACCGTTGGGATCGAGGATCGCCGGGATCTTGCCGTTCGGATTGAGCGAGAGAAACTCCGGCGTCTTCTGATCGTCCTTGCCGAAATCGACCAGGTGGACTTCGTAGGGAAGTCCGATCTCCTCCAGCATGATCGAGACCTTGACGCCGTTCGGCGTGGGCAAGGAATAAAGCTGGAGCAGTTCGGGATGTTTGGCCGGCCAACGTTTGGTGATGGGAAAGGCGGACAGATCGGACATCGGGACCTTTGGTGCATGGACTGGGGCGTGCTCAATCTAGGCGAGGCGCCGTGCGGCGCAAGTCACACTTCGTCCCGGCGAACCTGCGCTTATGGCGGCAGCGTCGCCATCACCACGATCGGGGTCATTGCCTCATGCTGCAGTCGATGCTCGATGAACCGTTCACCCGTGATCAACAGCAGGGCCGTAAAGGCGATCGCGAGCATCGCGGTCGCCAATTGGCACACGTCGTACATGGCATTTTGTCCCTCGACAGCCTATGGCCTAAAACGTCGGCTCCGGCGCCACGTTCCGGGGCGACATGAAAATGTTGCTATTTTTTCCCGGATTTTGCTGCGAAGACGTCGCGCTGTTCCGGCAGCGCGCGGAGGGACCGATGTCCCCCCTCGAGCGTTGTCGCTGGATGAACGTCGAGAAACGCGCCCTGCTCGATCACGCTGAACGCTGTCGCCGCGTCGCGAACAATCTCGCTCACAGCGAAGCCGCGCAGCGGTTGCGAGCGATGGCCGACGAGTACCAAGCGAGAGCAACAAGACTGGACGACGAAGGCGTCTCCTCGAATCCGGGCCGCAATAGTCGCAGTCACTTCGAGGACAAAGGCGATTCGGGAGGGCCGATCGACCTCAAAAATTGATCTCCATCCGCAATCCGCGCGGATCGATCTCCTCTCCGCCGACACGTTGCGTACTGTCGCGTGCCGCGACCGCGCAGGCGCAGGCATCGATGAGGTCGTCGCGACCGATGCCGGTGCCGTGGCGAAGCGTCAGCCATTTTTCGATCCTGGTGAAGCCCCGGTCTCTCAGCAGCGCGATGCGCTGCTCGCGGCCGCGCGGCGAGGTCTTCGGCTCGAGCCGCACGCGCCCGGCCAGATTCCAGAAGATCAATTCCGGATGCGCTTCGCCGATCGTCGCCTGCCGCGCCGGCGTCATGGCATCGTCGACCTCCTTGATCTTGTCCCTGATATTCCAGAGCTGCGCCGACACACCCTTGCCCTTGCCTTCATGCTTCCAGTAATGACGATTGGCCGCCGCCATATCAGGAAATCTCCAGAGGTCGCGACGCGCGCCGAGAAACACGGCGGGGCCGATCAGTTCGCGCGCGCGCAGATCGCAGGCGCGATAGCCGCTCGGATTCAATCCGATCGGCATGTCGATCATCGCACGCGCGTGCGGCATCGCGAGCAGGCGCGTCAGGCCAGGTGAATAGTCGAAGCCGTGATTGCCGCGCGCATCGATCCAGGCAGCGACCCAGCCGAAGCGAAATCCGTCGAGGCCGAGATAGTTTGGCACGTCGTTCGCTCGTCAATGCAGCTTCCGCGTGCGCGTCGCTTGACGTCCGCAAGTTGCGGGCACGTGTCCCGCGCTCTCCCCGGCGGCTCGATGGGCGACGACACGGTCATCCTGAAGGCGTCGACAGTTCGGAAGCCCGGGGCCTCGCTCCACTCGACCGTGCACGGGCGCCGGCCGCCCGTTCGGAGGACGCGAAGCGAAGCCGCGCTTCGCGTCAGCCCGCGCCGACCGCCTGATAGGCCAGGCGCTTGAACTCGAAGAAGAACGGATTCCAGAAGCCCATGTAGCGCTGGGCCATCAGCACGCCGGCGGTATTGCCCTCAGGGCAAATCCACCAATGGGTGCCGGCAAGGCCGCCCCACTGGAATTCGCCGATCGAGTTCGGCGGATCGAACGGTGTCGGCGCGAAGGTGACGGCGCCGCCGAGGCCGAACCCCTTGCCGGGGATCGGGCCGAGATTGGCGAAGCGGATGGTCTGGCCTCCGGGCAGTTGGTTCGTCATCATCTGCCGCAGCGTGTCCGGCTTCAGCAGCGTGTCCGAACCGGGCAGCAGCGCGCGGACCAGCGCCAGCATATCGGGTAAGGTCGAGACCAGACCGCCACCGCCCGACAGCCGCGGCAATTGCCGCCGATAGGCCTGCGGATAAGGCAGATGGTCCGCCCGGGTGAGGCCGGGCTTCATGGGATCGAGCACATCCGCGCCGTTGTAGAGCGCAACCAGCCTGCCTTGCTGCGCCTCCGGAACGTGGAAGCCCGTATCGGTCATGCCGAGGGGATCGAAGATGCGCAACTTCAGAAAGACATCGAGCGCCTGGCCGGAGACGACCTCCACGACACGGCCGAGCACGTCCGTCGCCACCGAATATTCCCAGGCCGTACCAGGGTGATAGGACAGCGGCAGATCGGCCAGCCTGTCGACCATGTCGGCGAGCGGCGTCAGCGGATTGAGCACGCGCGCCTCGTTGTAGCCTTTGAACAGCACCGTGCCGGGATCGAAGATGCCGTAGCTGAGGCCGGAGGTATGGGTCAGGAGCTGGCGGATCGTGATCGGGCTCCTCGCCGGCTCGGCGTCCGACAGACTTGCCGCACCCTGCTTGAGCACCTTGCGACTGCCGAGCTGCGGCAGGAATTTCTCGATCGCATCATCGAGCCCGATGCGGCCTTCCTCCACCAGCAGCATGATCGCGCAGGTGACGAAGATCTTGGTGTTGGAAAACGCGCGGAAGATATGGTCGGGCCGCAGCGTCGTGTTCGCCTCACGGTCGGCAAAGCCGACGCATTGCTGGTCGACCACCTCTCGCCCGCGCAGAACTACCCAGGATGCGCCCGGAATGATCTCCTGATCGACATAGCGCTGCATCGCCGTCCGTACGGCGGAAAAATCAGGCGTTCTGGCGTCCATGTGCTCCCCCCAATTGTGGTTGGCATCGATATAGCGCGATTTGCCGGGATATGAAGCCCGCCGCGCAGCTCATCCCTGTTTCATCAGCACTGTGACGTGCAGGCGACGCCGAATCCGCATGCCCTGCCGTTGGTACAGCGCAATCGCGGACGTATTGTGGGAAAACACATGCAGGAACGGAATCTCGCCGCGCGCCTCGATCCGGCGCGCGATGGCGGCGAGCAACGCCTGCGCGTAACCGCGACCGCGATGATCCGGATGCACGCAGACCGCCGTCATCTCGGTGAAATGACCCGGCTTCATCCGCTCGCCGGCCATGGCGACGAGCTCGCCGCGAGCGCGGATGCCGAGGAAGGTGCCGAGCTCGTGCGTCCGCGCCGCGAACGGCCCGGGCTTGGTCAGCTCGGTCAGCGCCATCATGGCGGGAACATCGGCCGCGCCCAGGCGGACGATCTCGGCATCGCGCAGCGAAGTGTCGGCGGGCGAGCCGATGATCTGCTCGCCGGGCTCGGCGAGCAGCACCTTGAAGGCGGCGGGAATTTCGACCGGCTCGGGCGTGAACAGCACCGCGATTTGCGAGCCCGACATGAGATCGCCGAGCGCCGCAAAACTTGCCGCGGACATGTCGACCATATCGGCAAACGGCGTCATGTCCACGGGATAGCGCAGAGCCCGCGGGCCGCCCTCGGCCAGATGCTTGTGGCTCGTCGTCAACGCGCTCCAGATCGGGCGATCCAGCAGCGCCTCATTGCTCGCCGACATCGGCCTAGTCCTTGTCGAAGCTGACGATGACGGCGGCATTGGCTATGAGGATGGGATCGTTGGCCACTTCCGTGGCCGAGGGAATCTCAAGCCCGCCCTTGACCGCGGTGACGGTCACGGTGCCGTAAGGCAGCTCCCTGGCAACGGCTTCCTTGTCCACCGCCTCGGGGTTGGGCACCCCGATCGTGACATCGACGAACATGTCGTTTGCGGTCTTGCCGATCATCCGGAAGAAGCCGAGGCTCGAATGCCTGATGGCATCTGACACGGCACGCTTGGCCGCCTTGGTGGCGTCCCTGCCGTGGACGTCGACACCCATGCCCATCTCGGTGACACAACGAACGCGGGTCATTTCATATTCCTGTGGTTGGTTGCATTGACGCAAATCGTTATCGCATTTCGCGTTGATCGGCATACTCCGTCATTGCGAGGAGCGAAGCGACGAAGCAATCCAGATTGCCTCTGCGGAAAGACTCTGGATTGCGTCGCTGCGCCCGCAATGACGATGTGGGAACAGTCTCGCCGTTCAATCACGCCTTCGCCTTCTCGTGAGCGCGCAGCTCGTCCACCAGCACGCGCACGTTCTCCGAGTAATCGACCGGAATCGAGACCAGATGCACGCCGCCCTCCCTGAAGGCGGCATCGAGCGTCGGGCCGAAGCTGTCGATGGTCGCGATGCGATGACCCTTGGCGCCATAAGCCTTGGCGTACAGTGCAAAATCCGGATTGCCAAACGTCATGCCGTAATCGGCAAAGTGATCGACGGCCTGCTTCCAGCGGATCATGCCGTAGGCGTTGTCCTCCAGCACCAGCACGACCAGGTTGAGCTTGAGGCGGACCGCCGTCTCCATCTCCTGGCTGTTCATCATGAAGCCGCCGTCGCCGGCAACCGCAAGCACGCGGCGGTCGGGATAGAGCATCGCAGCCATCATCGCCGACGGCAGGCCGGCGCCCATGGTCGCCAGCGCATTGTCGAGCAGCAGCGTGTTGGCGACGCGGGTGCGGTAGTTGCGCGCAAACCAGATCTTGTACATGCCGTTGTCGAGCGCGACGATGCCGTTCTCGGGGATCACCTGGCGGATGTCGTGCACGATGCGCTGCGGCGTCGGCGGCCAACGCGCCTCGGTGGCCCGGTCGGCGATGTGATTCAGGATCTCTTCCCGCAGTGGCAGCAGCGCCGCGGCCTGCGGCAGCTTGCCTTCGAGCCGATCCGCCAGCAGTTCCAGGCTCGGGCCGACGTCCCCGACGACCTCGGCATCGGGGAAATAGACCTGCTCGACGCTCGCCGGCGTGTAGCTGACGTGAATGACCTTCGGGCCCGAGGGGCCCATGATGAAGGGCGGTTTCTCGATCGGATCGTGGCCGATCGCGACGATCAAATCGGCGGCATCGATCGCGTCATGGACGTAGTCGCGTTCCGACAGCGCGGCGGTCCCCATATAGAGATTGGTGCCGCCGGGCACGGTCCCCTTCCCCATCTGCGTCGTGAAGAACGGAATGCCGGTCCGCCGCACGAAGCTTGCGATGCCGTGTGTCGACCGCGGCCGGCTGGTCGCCGCTCCCATCATCACCAGCGGGCGCCGTGCGGCCATGATCATCTCGGCGGCGCGGTCGAGCGCGGCGCGATGGGCGACGGGGATTTCGATCGGATGGACGGGGACCACGGGAACGCCGGGCACTTCGTCGCCGGCAACGTCTTCGGGCAGCTCGAGGTGCACCGGCCCGGGCCGCTCCTCCATCGCGACGCGGAAGGCGTCGCGCACCACGGTCGGGATGCTGGAGGCGCTGACGATCTGCCGCGACAGCTTGGTCAGCGGCTTCATGGTCGCCACCACGTCCACGATCTGGAAGCGGGCCTGCCGGCTGCTCATGATCGGCTTCTGGCCGGTGATCAGGATCATCGGCATGGCACCGAGATGCGCATAGGCGGCGCCCGTCGACAGGTTGAGAGCACCGGGGCCGAGCGTCGACAGACAAACGCCGGGCTTGCCGGTCAGACGCCCATGCGTGGCAGCCATGAAGGCCGCGGCCTGCTCGTGGCGGGTCAGGATCAGCTCGATCCTGGACGCCCGCAGCGATTCGACAAGATCGAGATTCTCTTCGCCGGGAATGCCGAAGATGCGATCGACACCCTCATTCTCCAGGGCCGCGACGAACAGGTCCGATCCCTTCGCTTTGCGTTCCCGCTCGCTCAATGTCGCCTCCGCCTGTTGTAGACCCAAACTCCCCGCGCGGGCGCATGGTAGCGGCTCGCGGCACGGGAACAACTCACAAAGAGGCGCGCTACCGGAAGCTCGATCGGCTCTCGCGCGATTGACAGACCATGATATCTGACTAAAGTCAGACATCATGCTCGATGCCGTCTCCCGCGTCCGCCGCTTCAACCGGGCCGTCACTTCTGCCGTCGGTGCGCTCGACAATTCGTTCCTCGGGCGCAGCCGGCCGCTTGGCGCGGCGCGGGTGCTCAATGCGATCGGGCACGGGCGCTCGGACGTGGCGGAAATCCGCGACTATCTTGGTCTCGATTCCGGGTTGATGAGCCGGCTGCTCCGCAGCCTCGAGGACGAAGGGCTGATCGAGACCACCGCGCGCGAAGACGATGCGCGCCGGCGCATGGCAAAGCTGACGCGGGCGGGCCGTCGCGAGTTCGCGGCCTACGAGGCGCTGTCGAACGCGCAGGCGGAAGGCTTCCTCGCGCAACATTCGCAGCGCGAGGCGCTGCTGGCGGCGATGGATCTGATCGCCTCCGCACTGACGCGCGAGCGGGTCGCGCTGGACGAGATGGATCCGCGATGCAAGGAAGCGCGCTACTGCCTCGGCGAGTACTACGCCGAGCTCGGCCGCCGCTTCAGCCAAGGCTTCGACGTCTCGCTGTCGCGCGACCCTGACGCCGAGGACATGCGCCGTCCGCGCGGCACCTTCATCGTCGCGATGTCGGACAGGCTGCCGATCGGCTGCGTCGGCTTGAAGGGAACCGATCACGGCTATGCCGAGATCAAGCGGCTGTGGGTGGCGCCTGCCGCGCGCGGATTGCGGCTCGGCCGGCGCCTGATGGATGTGGCCGAGAGCGCGGCGCGGGAACTCGGCATCACGCTGCTGCGGCTCGACACCAACAGCGCGCTGCCCGAAGCCGGTCAGCTCTATCGCAGCACGGGCTGGCGCGAGATCCCTCGCTTCAACGACGATCCCTATCCGGACCTGTTCTTCGAGAAGCGCCTCTGAGCTGGACCGGTTCGCGATCCTCGTGCGTTGTGATCGAAGCCGCTGGAGCTTTGCCATGACGAGAGACGACCTTGCCGCCATCTACAGAGACTACATCGCCTGCCTGAACCGGCGGGACTGGCCGGCCCTCGGACATTTCGTGCATGAGAAGGTCGTCCACAACGCGCGGCCCCTTGGGCTGGCCGGTTATCGCGCGATGCTGGAACGGGACGTTCGGGAGATCCCGGATCTGCAGTTCCACGTCGAGATGCTGATCTCCGATCCTCCCCGCATCGCCGCCCGATTGAGGTTTGATTGCACGCCAGCCGGGGCATTCCTGGGTCTTGCGGTCAACGGAAGGCGCGTGTCCTTTTGCGAGAACGTGTTCTACGAATTTCAAGACCGAAAGATCCGGCAGGTCTGGTCGGTGATCGACAAGGCCGCGATCGAGGCGCAGCTCTGACGCCGCGCCTCGATCAGGAGCTCACGCCGCCGCCGGCGCCACCTCCCCTTGCGGCTTTGCGAAGGGGCGGAACGTCATCGCCATCAGGAAGGCACCCAGGCCCATCGCCCAGGAGGCGATATAGAGCCAGGCATAGCTCGAGAAGGCGTCATAGATCAGACCGCCGGCAAGCGGGCCGGTTGCCATGCCGAGGCTGCCGGCCATCGCGGTGCCGCCGATCACCGTGCCCATCATCTTGAGCGGGAAGTTCTCGCGGATGAGCACGGCGTAGAGCGGCATGGTGCCGGCGTAGATGAAGCCGAAGATGGCGCCGACCGCATAGAACGTCGTGAGCTGGTGCGCGAAGACATAGGCGAGCGCGCCGAACGCCTGCAGCAGCAGGCCCGAGACCAGCACGCGCTTGGCGCCGAAGCGGTCGCCCATCAGGCCGAAGGCGATGCGCCCGCCGAGGCCGGCAAACCCTTCGATGCTGTAGATCGTCACCGCCGCGACCAGCGGGATGCCGCAGCTCACCGCATAGCTGACGGTGTGGATGATCGGGCCGGAATGGGTCGCGCAGCAGAAGAAGTTGGTGGCGAGCAAGATGAGGAATTGCGGCGAGCGCAGCGCCTCGCCCATCGACATCTCGCCTTGCGCAGCACCCTCGCCCGCCGGTGCGGCCGCGGCATGCTCCAGCGCCGGCGGACGGCGAACCAGGAACGAGACCGGGATCATGATGGCGCCGACCACCAGCGCGACGATCTGCATCGAGGTGCGCCAGTCGTGGCCGGAGACGAGCCAGGCCGCCAGCGGCGACATCGTCATCGGCGCCATGCCCATGCCGGCGGAAACCAGCGACACCGCGAGGCTGCGATTTGTGTCGAACCAGCCGGTGACGGTCGCCATCATCGGCGCGAAGATCGCCGCACAGGAGGCGCCGACCAGGAGGCCGAATACGACCTGGAACACGAGGAGCGAGGTCGCGTGGCTCGCCGCGAACAGGCTGAGCGCCAGCACGATCGATCCCGTCAGCACCACCGGCAGCGGCCCGAACCTGTCCGTCGCCGTGCCCCAGGCCATGCTGGTGAAGGCCATCGCCAGAAAGCCGATCGTCATTGCGCTGGAGATGCCCGTCACCGACCAGCCGGTAGAGCTGGCCCCGGTTGTTTGGACAGCGCCCCGCTGGATTTAAGTGGATTCCTGCCGGGTTATGCTGAACGCGGGGCTTTACGGTTTTGTCGTTGCGTCGGGAGGGCGTAGCCCGACCAGAGCGACGACAAAACCGTCGGCGACGGTCATGCGGCCATCACCATAGCTTGCGTGCCGAAGTAAGCCTCGTCGGGCGTGCGCCCGTCAAGGCTCGAGTGAGGGCGTCCCTGATTGTAGAAGGCCAGATACTTGGCAATTGACGCTCGCGCCTCGGACACGCTGTCGTAGGCGCGGAGATATACTTCTTCGTATTTGACCGTGCGCCAGAGCCGCTCGACAAACACGTTGTCGCGCCAGGCGCCCTTGCCGTCCATGCTGATGGCGATCTTCGCGTCCAGCAGCACATCGGTGAACTCGAGGCTGGTGAACTGGCTGCCCTGATCCGTGTTGAAAATCTCGGGCCTGCCGTGCTTCGCCAACGCCTCCTGGACCGCTTCGACGCAGAAGGCCGCCTCCATTGTGATCGAGACGCGATGGGCCAGGACCCGTCGGCTGAACACATCGACGACCGCCGCGAGATAGACGAAGCCACGCCGCATCGGAATGTAGGTGATGTCCATTGCCCACGCATGGTCGGGCCGCTCGATCTTCAATCCGCGCAACAGGTACGGGTAGATCTTGTGACCCGGAGCCGGCTTGCTCGTGTTCGGGCGACGATAGACCGCCTCGATCCCCATGCGCTTCATCAGCGTCGCGATGTGGCGGCGACCGGCGTATACGCCCTCCCGCCGCAGCAACGATCGCAGCATACGCGCTCCCGCGAAGGGATAATCGAGATGCAGCTCATCGAGCCGACGCATCAAGGCAAGGTCCTCGGCCGAAACTGGCCGAGGTTCATAGTAGACCGTGCTGCGAGCCAGCTTCAGGACCTTCGCCTGGCGCACGATAGAAAGATCATGACCGCGGTCGATCATCGCTTTGCGCTCAGCAGGCCCGCCTTGGTGAGCGCGCCGGACAAAAAATCGTTTTCCAACGCCAGCTCGCCGATCTTGGCATGTAACGCCTTCAAATCGACCGGCGTCTCGGCCGATGTCTTGTCATGCCCAAACACGCCGGCGGCGCCTTCCAGGAGCTGGTTTTTCCAGATCGTGATCTGGTTCGGATGAACATCAAACAGTTGCGCCAGCTCCGCCAGTGTCTTGTCGCCTTTGACCGCAGCCAAAGCAACCTTCGCCTTGAATGCCGGAGAATTCGTCCGGCGGCTCTTCTTCGTCATCTTCGCTCCTGATTCGCAGCAAGAATCCTCGCCGCTGTCAGGCAGAAAATCCACTCAAGCTACTGTCCGAATTTGCGGGGCCAGCTCTACTATCGATACGCCTCAGTCGCTGATTATACGCTGCTCTATCCCCGTTTATCCGCCACTGCGATCCGTCACTCCCACTCAATCGTCCCCGGCGGCTTGCTGGTCACGTCGTACACCACCCGGTTCACGCCCTTCACCTCGTTGATGATGCGCGTGGCGGTCTCGCCCAGAAACTTCATGTCGAACTGGTAGAAGTCCGCGGTCATGCCGTCGGTGGAGGTGACGGCGCGCAGGCCGACGACGTAGTCGTAGGTGCGGCCGTCGCCCATGACGCCGACGGTCTTGACCGGGAGCAGCACGGCGAAGGCCTGCCAGATCTCGTCGTAGAGGCCGTGCTTCCTGATCTGGTCGATGTAGACGGCGTCCGCCTTGCGCAGGATGTCGAGCTTGTCCTTGGTGATCTCGCCGGGGCAGCGGATGGCGAGGCCGGGGCCCGGGAACGGGTGGCGGCCGACGAAGATTTCGGGAAGGCCCAGCTCACGGCCGAGCTTGCGCACCTCGTCCTTGAACAGCTCGCGCAGTGGCTCGACGAGCTTCATGTTCATGCGCTCAGGCAGGCCGCCGACATTGTGGTGCGACTTGATGGTGACGGACGGTCCGCCGGTGAAGGAGACGCTCTCAATCACGTCGGGATAGAGCGTGCCTTGCGCCAGGAAGTCGGCGCCGCCGATCTTCTTGGCCTCAGCCTCGAACACCTCGATGAAGAGGCGGCCGATGGTCTTGCGCTTCTGTTCGGGATCAGTGACGCCTTCGAGCTCGCCGAGGAACTGCCTGGAGGCGTCCACGTGCACGAGCGGGATGTTGTAGTGGTGGCGGAACAGGTCGACGACCTGCTCGGCCTCGTTGAGGCGCATCAATCCGTGATCGACGAAGACGCAGGTGAGCTGGTCGCCGATCGCCTCGTGAATCAGCACGGCCGCGACCGCGGAATCGACGCCGCCGGACAGGCCGCAGATCACCCTGCCCTTGCCGACCTGCGCGCGGATCTTGGCGATCTCCTCCTCGCGGAAGGCGCGCATGGTCCAGTCGCCGGTGAGGCCGGCGATCTTGCGCACGAAGTTGCGGATGAGTTTTGCGCCGTCGGGCGTGTGCACCACTTCGGGGTGGAACATCAGGCCGTAATATTTGCGCGTCTCGTCCTGGATGATCGCGAAAGGCGCGTTCGGCGAGGTGCCGGCGACGGAGAAGCCCGGCGGCATCCTGGTGATGCGGTCGCCATGGCTCATCCAGACCTGGTTCTTGCTGCCTGATGACCAGACGTCCTCGAACAGCTTGCTCTCGGCCTTGACCTCGACGTCGGCGCGGCCGAATTCGCGGTGATGGCCGCCCTCGACCTCGCCGCCGAGCTGCGCGGCCATGGTCATCTGGCCGTAGCAGATGCCCATCACGGGCACGCCGGAGGCGAAGATCAATTGCGGCGCGCGGGGCGAGCCGGCCTCGTGCACCGACTCTGGCCCGCCGGAGAGGATCACCGCCTTCGGCTTCATCTCCTTGAAGGCCTCTTCGGCCTTGTTGAACGGGACGATCTCGCAATAGACGCCGTCCTCGCGGACGCGGCGCGCGATCAGCTGCGTTACCTGGCTGCCGAAGTCGACGATGAGAATCTTGTCGTGCGCCGAGGCCACCGAGGGCGTCGACGCGGAGCGGTCGTTCTGTGCTGCTGTCATGGCCAGCAGATACGCTGGCCCGGCCCGGGCCGCAACCGCGCACGCTGCGCGCCCACATGCTTCTTTGGGCATGGACAAGCGGATATAGGTCAGTAATATTGACCCATTATTGACCCGCTCTGAAAAGGGTCGATCAGGGAGAATGCCATGTCACAGCACCATCAGCCATCAATGCTTGCCGCGCTCGGCCGGACCTGGGTCGAGGCCTGGAATACTGGCGATCTCGAGCGCGTGCTTGCGCTCTATGACGAGGCGGCCGTGATGACCTCGGACCGCATCCCCGCGATGGGGTTCGACCCCAGCGGCACCGTGCGCGGCAAGGACAGCTTGCGCGCCTATTGGGGCAAGGCGCTGGGGCTGCTGCCGGAGCTGCACTTTTCGCTGATCGATCTGTTCGTCAGTCCGGACAGCGTGGTGGTGTTCTACGAAAACGAGCGGGGGAAGAAGATCTGCGAGTACCTGCGGGTGAACGAGACCGGGCTGATCGTGCAGGGCTCGGCGAATCATTTGCCCCATTGATGCGTCTGCGCCGCGCCATCAGCGCTTGCGCGCGCCGACCTTTCGCACCTTCGTGTCGGACCACGTCAGCGGCCGGCCGGTTCGCGACGGCAGCACCAGCTGCCCAACCGGCTGGCCTGTCTGGTCTACCAGGTCGGAATGCGCCTCGCCGCGCGCATAGAGATGCGCCTCGCCCCATTGGCGCAAACCGACGATGACAGGAAACAAGTCGCGTCCCCGCCTCGTCAGCGCGTATTCCTGATACGCGCTGCCGTCGGCAGCCGGGACCAGTTCGAGCACGTCGAGCTCGACCAGCTTGCGCAGGCGCGTGCTGAGCATGCCCTTGGCAATGCCGAGGTTCTTCTGGAAATCGCCGAACCGGCGCAGCCCGTCGAAAGCATCGCGCACGATCAGGAGCGACCACCAGTCTCCGATTGCATCGAGCGCGCGCGCCACCGGGCAGTCGGCCTCGGAAAAACCTGTCCGCTTCATGCTCTCGCTCCAATCTGGTTCTAAAATAAGACTAGACAGCGCCGCGCGCAACTGGTCCTATTATAAGACTAGATAAGACCGTACCGGAGATGACTGATGACGAGCAATGACCTCGCCAGAAGCAGCAACCCGAAGACCAGTGCCGGGCCGGCCGGGCACGGGCTTTCTTCCGCGATGGCGCTGCTGCTCGCGCTGGCTTGCGGCCTCAGCGTCGCCAACATCTACTTCGCCCAGCCACTGCTCGACGCGATGGCCCAGGACCTCGGCATCGCTCCCGCAGCGATCGGAATGGTCGTGACCTTCACGCAGATCGGCTACGCGTTCGGCCTGATCCTGATCGTGCCGCTCGGCGACCTCTGGGATCGCTCAGCGACCGGACTCGTGATCGTCGGCACCGCATCGCACGCCGCGGTCCTGCTCGCGGGACTGACGCTGGTCGGCGTGCTTGCCGTCGTCGTGCAAATCCTGGTCGCCTTTGCCGCAACGCTCGCAACACCGGACGGCCGGGGCCGCGCCATCGGGACGGTGACCAGCGGCGGCGTCGGGGGAATCCTGCTCGCGCGTTTCGCCTCGGGCGCGCTGGCCGATATCGGCGGCTGGCGCACGGTCTACCTGGTTTCGGCCGGCCTCATGCTGGCCATGGCCGTCCTGCTGTTGCGCGTCCTGCCCCGCGGTCCGTACGCGGCAATGGCGGGCTCCTCGTATCTGTCGCTGTTGCGCTCGACGGCGGCGCTGTTCGTCGAGGAGCCGATCCTGCGCGAGCGCGCTTTGTTTGCGTTCCTGATCTTTGCCGATCTCAACGTGTTCTGGACCTCGATCGTACTGCCGCTTTCGGCGCCCCCTTTCGTGCTGTCGCACACGACGATTGGACTGCTCGGGGTGGCCGGCTTCGCCGGAGCACTCGGCGCGCGCAATGCCGGCCGTCTCGCCGACCTCGGCTGGGCCCAACGCACCACCGGACTGTCGCTGATGCTGATGCTCGCCGCCTGGGGCGCGATCGCCTGCCTGCATGTCTCGCTCTGGTTCGTCGTCGCAGGCGTGATCATGCTGGATCTCGGGCTGCAGGCCGTGCATGTGACCAGCCAGAGCCTGATTGTCGCCGCGCGTCCCGACGCAGCGAGCAGGCTGGTCGGCGGCTACATGGTGTTCTACTCGATCGGCAGCGCGGCTGGCGGAATCGCGGCGACCTTGGTGTACGCGATGATGGGGTGGAGCGGCGTTTGCATGCTGGGTTCCGGCATCAGCGCCGCCGCTCTGCTGGTCTGGGTCATCAATGCGAGCAGGATGCAAGAGGCGGCCGGCTGTGCGCTGACGCCCTCGCCGCCCAGGTAAACGTGCACGACCCGAAAATCGGCATCGGCTAACAAGCGATGCACCGCATCAAGGCAGGATCCTACCATGAAACTCCCCACCTCCCCCTTTACCGTCACCGACTGGAGCCGGATCGAGGCGACCACGCATCCCGGCGAGAGCGGTGAGGCCAAGTGGCGCACGCTCAATATCGGCGATCTCCGGGTGCGGATGGTGGAATATTCGCCGGGCTATCTCGCCGATCATTGGTGCTTTCGCGGCCACGTGCTGTACGTGCTGAAGGGCGAGCTCGACTCCGAGCTGCGCGACGGGCGGAAATTCAAGCTGACGGCAGGCATGAGCTACCAGGTCTCGGATTTCGGCGACGCGGCGCACCGGTCCTCGACGGCCACCGGCGCCACGCTCTTCATCGTGGACTGATGCGCCTGGGGGGCGGTTCATTGCAGCGCAAAATAGCAAAGAGGAGCGACATCCCGAGCCACGCGTGGTGCCTTGAAGTGGCCCCAAATTCTCGCTATATTGTGATCATCGATACTTGGCCGAACGACTGGGCCGCTTCGCTTCGTTACAGACGGGCGCGCACGCTTCAGATGACTTCTCCAAAAATCGACTGAACAGGATCAAGGGCGCAGCGACGCGTACCGGTCCGCGTGCGTACCCTCTCTAACAAAGGAAATTCCCATGGCTATGGGCACCGTGAAGTGGTTCAACACCCAAAAGGGTTATGGTTTCATCCAGCCGGACGACGGCCAGAAGGACGTGTTCGTGCACATCAGCGCGGTCGAGCGCGCCGGCCTTTCGACCCTCAACGAGGGCCAGAAGGTCTCGTTCGACATCGTCGCCGACCGCCGCAGCGGCAAGTCCTCGGCTGACAATCTCCGCGTCGGCTAACGCCCGCGCAGCGTTCTGACCACGGACGTACCGGCAGAACGCCAGAGTTAGAAAGCCCCGCGACCGGGATCCGGTCCGCGGGGCTCTTGTTTGCCCCGGAATGACGGCCTTGATCAGGCCGTCTTCCGCAGCACCGAGACGAAAAACCCGTCCGTCCCGGTCCGTCGCGGTGTCATCAGCCAGCCCTCCGGCGACCGGAGCGCGGCCTCGCCAAAAGCTTCCGCCTTGTCCCAGAGCACGCTCGCGGTCTGCTCGGGCGGCACCACGCCGAACTCGGGATGGCGCGCGACGAACGCCCTCACCTGCTCGCCGTTCTCCTCCGCCAGCACCGAGCAGGTGATGTAGGCGATGCGGCCACCTGGCTTCACCAGCGGCACCGCGCGCGAGAGCACCTCGGCCTGGTCGCGCAGGCGGATCTCCAGCGCGCCCGGGCGCATGCGCCATTTGGCATCGGGGTTGCGGCGCCAGGTGCCGGTCCCCGTGCAAGGGGCGTCGATCACGACGAGGTCGGCCGAGGCGCGAATGTCTGCCACCGGATCGGCCTCGCCCTTGGGCGTGCGAACGTCGGCATTGTGGACGCCGGCGCGCGACAGCCGCTCATGGATCGGGGCGAGCTGGCGCTTGTCGCTGTCGGTCGCGATCAGCCGTCCCTTGCCCTGCATCATGGCCGCGAGCGCCAGTGTCTTGCCGCCGGCACCGGCGCAGAGATCGATCACCTGCTCGCCGGGTTTTGCCGCGGTAAGCTGGGCCGCAAGCTGCGATCCTTCATCCTGCACTTCAATGGCGCCCTTGATGAAATCCTCTTCCGCCTGGATGCCCGGGTTGCGCGCATCGGCCGAAAGCTCGATGCGCAGGCCCGTTGCCGACCACGGCGTCGGTTTCGCATGAAGATGAGCAAGTGCACGCAGCACCTTGTCGCGATTGGACTTTAGCGTGTTGACGCGCAAATCGAGCGGCGCCCGGCTCGCCATCGCGGCCGCTTCCGCCGCGCGGTCATCGCCGAAGACTTTTTCAAGGTACGGATCCAGCCATTCGGGATAGTCGCCGGCCACGGCGGCAGGCGCGTCCTTGAGAGAGCGCGAGGCGAGCGCGGCCTGCTCGGCCTCGGTCAGCGGCGCCGGCGCAAACCGGCTGCCGTCGAACATCGCGGCCATGGTGGTCGTGTCCATATTGCGCTCGAGGCGGAGCATGCCGATCAGGCGCGCCCGCGCGGTATCGGAATCCATCAGGAACGCGCTCGAAGCGTAGCGGCGCAGCACGTCCCAGACGAGACCGGCGATCGCGGCACGGTCGCCCGAGCCGGCGAAGCGGTGCGCGGTGCCCCACTCCTTCAGCGCCTTGGCCGCGGGCACGCGGTCCCTCTCGATGGTGTCGATCAGTTCGATGGCTGCGGACAGCCGGGCAGCGGGGGTCATTTAAATCTTTCAGTTTAGCGCATGATCTCATCGGAAAACCGGGATCCACTTTTCCGGATCGTGCGCGATCAGATCAGCAGCAAGAGCTTCAGCGCGAAGTACATCCACATCGCCAGCAGCACCAGCACGCCGGCAAGCCAGACGGTGGAGCGCCGGCCCATATCGTTCGAGGACACGAAGATCGAGCTATGGCGGAATCTGGGTGATGACGGTGTGAGGAAGGCGGCGTATCGAGGCGGGTGACGAGCCTGCCAGAACCTCTCGAGGAGAGCGATACGCCATGACCGAGACTACCAATGTTCTTGCTTTCCGTCAGCCGTCCGCGGTTGATGATCCACTGACCGATATCGTTCGTGCCGGCGCGCGGGACCTGCTTGCCAGGGCGATCGAGATCGAGGTTGGCGCGTTTCTGGCCAGCACGGCCAATCTGACGCTGCCCGACGGTCGAGCGCGCCTGGTCCGACATGGGCACGGTCCGGTGCGCGAGATTGCGACCGGCATCGGTCCGGTGGAGGTCGCTCGTCCCAAGGTCCGCGACCGCGGAGCGAGCGGGCCAGGCGACCGCCTCCGCTTCAGTTCGGCAATCCTGCCGCTATGGGCGCGGCGGACGAAGAGCCTGGATGCCTTGATCCCGGTCCTCTATTTGCGCGGCATCTCGACCGGCGACTTCCAGGAGGCGCTCTCGGCGCTGCTCGGCAAGGATGCGCCGAACCTGTCGCCTTCGGTGATCGCCGGCCTGAAGGCCGATTGGCAGGTCGAGTACGAACGCTGGCAGAGACGCGATCTGTCGGCGCGTCGCTATGTCTACATCTGGGCCGATGGCGTGTACCTGCAGGCCCGCATGGAAGATCACAGCGAATGCATGCTGGTGCTGATTGGCACCACGCCGGAAGGCAAGAAGGAGCTGATCGGCTTCCAGGTCGGCGTGCGCGAGAGCGCGCAGAGCTGGCGCGAACTCCTGATCGACCTGCGGCAACGCGGGTTACGGATTGCCCCGCAACTCGCCATCGGCGACGGCGCCCTCGGCTTCTGGAAGGCACTGGACGAGGCCTTTCCCGGCACGCGGCACCAACGATGCTGGTGCCATAAAGTGAGCAACGTACTCGACAAGGTCGCCAAATCCGTGCAGGGCCCCATGAAGAACGACCTGCGGAACATCTATCTGGCCCCACACCGGGCCGAAGCTGAAACCGCGATCGACGTCTTCGTCGAGAAATACCACGTCAAATACGGACGTGCGGTGGAGTGCCTGATCAAGGATCGCCATGCGCTGCTCGCCTTCTTCGACTTCCCTGCTGAGCACTGGATCCACCTACGCAGCTCGAACCCGATCGAGAGCGTCTTCGCCACGGTGCGCCACCGAACGGTGCGGACCAAGGGATCGCTGTCGCAACAAACTGCGAAGCTGATGGTGTTCAAGCTCATCGACGCCGCATCGAAGACCTGGCGGCGATTGAAGAGCACGAACCAGTTGCCGAAAGTCATCGCCGGTGTAAAGTTCATCGACGGAATCGAAGTCATTCCGAACACTGAAAGCCACGCCGCCTGATCAGGCCGCGTCACCCAAAATCAGCCATAGCTCACGAAGATCCCGGCATGGGCAAAGCGCGCCACGACGAACACCCAGGACATCAGCACGATGAAGAGATCGGCGCGGCGCAAGGGCAATGCCAGCGCGATCAGGACGTAGAACAGCACCGGCAGCTCGAACTGGTTGCGGTAGCAATTGGCGATTTGTGTGGCGCCCTTCGGCCAGTTCGGCTCGCCCAGCGCAATGTCGCGAATCCTGGTTTCGCCGGAGACCAGCGTCTTGCGGCGCGCGACGACCATGCCGATCAAGAGCGCGAAGGTGAGAGCGACCTGCACGAAGACCGGCAGCAAAACCATTTGAACGGACATCGGAACTTTCCCGAGAGGCGAAATGCCGCGTACCGTCATTAGCCGCGACTTTTGCCGCTGACAATGAACGACTTGAACCGGCGTTCCCGGCCTTGCGACCAACCATCGACAGCTAAAGCGATTTCGGCCCCTTGGGCCCGAAGCAAGATAGCGCCATGACGACCTTGTCCAACCTCTTCACCGAATCCGCCGACGGCAGGCTCAGCATCCTGATGTCGGCGCTGTCAGGTATCGCGATGGCGCTCGCGGTCGCGCTGGCGATGACAGTGTACCTCCGCTCGAGCTATCGCACTTGGCGCGACGTGGCCCGTCACGGCCTTGCTGCCTTCGCCGCGCTCGCCCTGTTCGCCTTTGCCGCCTACGACATGCGCCATGCTGCGCTTGCCTATCTCGGCCTCAATCCGTCCAAGCCCGCGGTCGCGTTCGAGATCCGCATGCCCCGGGAGATGCTGACGGCGGTGACCGCCGACACCCAGATCGAGCTGCACACCGACCGCAACCAGACGCTGGCGCTGGTCGACGGGGTGCGCGACCTCTCGGACGGGCGGGCGGTGCTGCGCGGCGCAGTGGTGCTCAATCACCGCACCGCGGACCGCGTTCTGGTCGTGATCCTGCCAGGCAAGGGCACCTTCGAGTTCCGCCTCCGTCTGCCGGCCGAGCCGCGTCGCTCCGAGCAGTTCGGCCCCTGGCATCTCGCCGACCGCATCGCCTCGCCGCTCGCCGGCCCCGTCGCCCCGCAGGACGGCTACACCATCCGCTACCGCGTGCTTTAAACTTAGTTCGTTGCGATCCATGCCCGCGCCGTCATCGTTCCGACGCGCGACGACGGGTAGGATCATCGCATGCCCGAATTTCGCCTGACCCAGATTTCCGACACCCATCTCGGCCGGCGCTTTCCCGGGCCTGATCGCCAACTTCCACCGCGTCAGCGAGCACATCGACGCCGGCAGGCCCGATCTCGTCGTCAACACCGGCGACGTCTCGTTCGACGGGCCGTCCAGCCGCGACGACGCCGAATTCGCGAAAGGCCTGCATGACGCCCTGCCCGTCGCCTGCCGCTACCTGCCCGGCAATCACGACATCGGCGACAATCCGACCGCGATCGGGCCGGCGCCGAAGCCGCCGGTCAGCCCGGCTCACCGCCAGCAATTTTGCGACATCATCGGCGAAGACCATTGGTCGTTCGACGCCGCGGGCTGGCGCTTCATCGGCCTCAACTCGCTGGTGATGAATTCGGGACTCGCCTTCGAGGCCGAGCAGTTCGACTGGCTCGCCTCCGAGCTATCGCACGCGAACGGCAGGCCGGTCGCGCTGTTCCTGCACAAGCCGCTGTTTCTCAACCTGCCTGAAGACCCCGAGACGCCGGAGACCTCGATCCGCTATGTGCCGCAGCCGGCGCGGGCGCGGCTGATCGAGATGTTCGGGACTATCGACCTGCGTCTCATCGCCAGCGGTCATGTGCACCAGCGCCGCGATTTCACCTGGCGCCGCACCCGCCACGTCTGGGCGCCGTCGGCCGGTTTCGTCATCAACGATCAGCGCCAGGACCGGATCGCGAGCAAGGAAGTCGGGCTCGTCGAATACCGCTTCCAGCCCGACAGTCTCGAGGTTCGTCACGTCCGCGCGGCGGGCCAAGTGGACGTCGACATCGAGGAGCTGCTCGTCCAGATGGGCGGCGAGCATTAGCTCGCGATCGGTTCTCAGGCGACGCTCTTGAGATCCTGCTGGATCGCGGCGAGCAAGGATTGCAGCGCCTCGCTGTTCACCGGCTTGGCCGCCGGATCATGGGCAGGCGGTTGCCCGGCAGTTTGCGCAACCTTGACCGGACGCCTCGGGAATGGCGGTGGCGGCACCGGCATCACGGCCTGCGCAAAATCCCGCTCTTCGTCGACGTGGACGAACTTTCCATGGATGACGTCGTCGCGGCGGCCCATGACGAACATGGTCGCCCAATAGCCGGCCGCCAGGACAATGACGCACAAAATACCAATCTCTAACATCGCAGCACCTAAAATATCCGCGATGATTCAATGCCTTCGTCGGCCCGTCAATCAACCGGCGCACACACCTGCGGCTTTTGCCAGCAGGTGTGGCCGATCGGTGACTCTTTCTTAACCATTCCGCCCCCTACGGGGGCCGGAAGCGGCGGCTCAGGCCTTGTCCGGTCCCACCCGCACCAGCTGCTTGCCGAAATTGGCGCCCTTCAGGAGGCCCATGAAGGCGCCGGGCGCACTCTCCAGGCCCTCGGTGACGAATTCCTTGTACTTGACCTTGCCGTCGCGAACCCAGGCGGACATGTCCCGCAGGAAGTCGCCATGGCGTGCGGCGAAGTCGGAAACGATGAAGCCGCGGAAGGTCAGCCGCTTGGTGAGGATATTGCGCATCATCGCGCCGGCCCATTTCGGCGGCTTGGCCTCGGTGTCGTTGTAATGGGCGATCAGGCCGCAGACGGGCACGCGCGCGAATGGATTGAGCAGCGGGAACACAGCTTCGAACACGGCGCCGCCGACATTCTCGAAATAGACGTCGATCCCCTTCGGGCAGGCCTCCTTGAGCCTGGCGGCGAGATCGGGATCGCGGTGATCGATACAGGCATCGAAGCCGAGTTCCTTGACGACGTAGTCGCACTTGTCCTTGCCGCCGGCGATGCCGACCGCGCGTGCGCCCTTGATCCTGGCGATCTGGCCGACGGCCGAGCCGACCGCGCCGGAAGCACCGGCAACGACGACGGTCTCGCCGGGTTGCGGCTTGCCGATGTCGAGCAGGCCCGTGTAGGCCGTCATGCCGGGCATGCCGAGCACGCCGATCGAGGTCGAGATCGGCCCGAGCTTGGGATCGACCTTGATCAGGCCCTTGCCGTTCGAGATCGCATGCGTCTGCCAGCCGGAGCGGATGCGCACGATGTCGCCGACCGCGAAATCGGGATTGTTGGAGGCCGCGACCTCGCTGACCGCCTCGCCTTCCATCACCCCGCCGATCGGCACTGGTGCTGCGTAGGACGGCCCCTCGCTCATGCGCCCGCGCATATAGGGATCGAGCGACAGCCAGATCGTGCGCAGCAGGACTTCACCCGGTCCGGGTGTCGGAACGGCAAATTCCTCCAGGCGAAAATCGGACGGCTTGGGTTCGCCGGCTGGACGTGCGGCGAGAACGATGCGTTTGCCTTGGGACATGACTTCCTCCGGATTGCTTTGTCGGCGCGAGCGAAGCGGAGGGAGAGAAGCGCGTCAATATAAAAGCGATGGAGCGGTTATGTAGAGACGTACACAGCTCTCGTGTCCCGGACGCGCAGCAACGTGAAACGTTGCTGCGCAGAGCCGGGACCCGGAACGCAACACGGCAGGACGCGGAGGCGTGGGCCCCGCCCGGCTCTGCGGCGCATCACCGAAGAGGTGCTGCGCAGCGCCCGGGGCACGAAACCGAGAACTAACCCCCGCCCGGATAATTCGGGCTCTCGCGCGTGATCGTCACGTCATGGACGTGGCTCTCGCGCAGGCCGGCACCGGTGATGCGGACGAACTGGGCCTTCTCGTGCAGCTCCTTCATGTCGCGTGCGCCGACATAGCCCATCGCGGCGCGCAGGCCGCCGGCAAGCTGGTGCATGACGTGGCCGACCGCGCCCTTGTAGGGCACCTGGCCCTCGATGCCCTCAGGCACGAGCTTGAGCGTGTCCTTGATGTCCTGCTGGAAATAGCGGTCGGCCGATCCGCGCGCCATCGCGCCGACCGAGCCCATGCCGCGATAGGCCTTATAGGAACGACCCTGCCACAAGAACACTTCTCCGGGCGTCTCGTCGGTGCCGGCGAGCAGCGAGCCCACCATGGCGATGTCGGCACCGGCGGCAAGCGCCTTCGCAAGGTCGCCGGAGTATTTGATGCCGCCGTCGGCGATGACCGGGATGTCGGACTTCTTCGCCGCTTCCACCGCATCCATGATCGCGGTGAGCTGGGGAACGCCGACACCGGCGACGATGCGGGTGGTGCAGATCGAGCCCGGGCCGATGCCGACCTTGATGCAATCCGCGCCCGCGTCGATCAGCGCCTGCGCGCCTTCGGTGGTGGCGACGTTGCCGGCGACCACCTGCACCGAGTTGGACAGGCGCTTGATGCGATTCACCGCGTGCAGCACGTGACGGGAATGGCCATGCGCAGTGTCGACGACGACGAGGTCGACGCCGGCATCGATCAGGCGCTCGGTGCGCTCGAAGCCGGTATCGCCGACGGTGGTAGCCGCAGCGACGCGCAGGCGCCCTTGCGCGTCCTTGCAGGCGAGCGGATGGGCGACCGCCTTCTCCATGTCCTTCACGGTGATGAGACCGACGCAGCGATATTGCTCGTCGACGACGAGCAGCTTCTCGATGCGGTGCTGGTGCAGCATCCGCCGCGCCTCGTCCTGGCTGACATTCTCACGGACCGTGACGAGGTTTTCGTGCGTCATCAGCTCGGAGATTTTTTGCTGGCGATTGGTCGCAAACCGCACGTCACGGTTGGTGAGAATGCCGACCAGCTTGCCGGGCGTGGACTTGCCCGCGCCGGTGACGACGGGAATGCCGGAGATGCCGTGATCGCTCATCAGCTTCAGCGCGTCGTCGAGCGTGGCCTCGGGGCTGATGGTGAGCGGGTTCACCACCATGCCGGACTCGTAGCGCTTGACCTGTCGCACCTGGGCAGCCTGCCCCTCGGGATCGAAATTGCGGTGGATGACGCCGAGACCGCCGGCCTGGGCCATGGCGATCGCCATGCGGGCCTCGGTGACCGTGTCCATGGCGGAGGCCATGATCGGAATGTTGAGCGGAATGGCGCGGGTGACGCGGGAACGGATGTCGACCTCGCCCGGCATGACGTCGGACAGGCCCGGCTTCAACAGCACGTCGTCGAACGTAAGGGCTTCGCGGATGCCTTGAAGTTGCACCGTGGCCATCTGCCAACTCCTTCCTGCGGCCCTGCCGCAAATGCTTATGGATGAGCGCCGCCCTCGGCGTACCTTGCGGCATCGCCGGAGAATCGGAGCCCATCGGTGGGGTTGACGCGGGTCGATAGCACGGCCGCGTGACGAATCAAAGCAATTCGGGCCGCCGGCCAGCCATGCACAGGCTTTTTACGTAAATTCGGCGGGGATAGCCCGTGCGCGGCCCACCCCGACAGGTCCCGCGGCCCAATGGATTCCGGGCTCGCGCCAAGCGGCGCGCCCCGGAATGACGGAGACGCAGGGTCACACCGTTGTTACGCGGGATTTAGGTGCCATGCGTCGATCCGCAATGGTCTCCGCCTGGTGGCGATCATAAGCCGCAACTCCATCCTGTCTCCCGATTTCATTACCAATCCGTCATGGTCGACAAACAACGCGTCATTCCGCTGATCGTGGCTACTGCTCTCTTCATGGAGAACATGGACTCGACGGTGATCGCCACCTCCCTGCCGGCGATCGCGGCCGACATCGGCACCAGCCCGCTGACGCTGAAGCTCGCGATCACCTCCTATCTGCTGTCGCTGGCGGTGTTCATTCCGGCGAGCGGCTGGACCGCCGACCGGTTCGGCGCGCGCATGGTGTTCGCGATCGCGGTCGGGGTGTTCATGGTCGGCTCGGTCGGCTGCGCGCTCTCGACCTCGGTCACCGACTTTGTCTTCGCGCGCATCCTGCAAGGCATGGGCGGCGCGATGATGACGCCGGTCGGACGCCTCGTGCTGCTGCGCTCGGTCGACAAGAGCGCGCTGGTCAATGCCATGGCCTGGGTGACGGTCCCTGCCCTCATAGGCCCCGTGATCGGCCCGCCGCTCGGCGGCTTCATCACCACCTACGCGTCCTGGCACTGGATCTTCCTGATCAACATCCCGATCGGGCTCCTCGGCATCTTCATGGCCTTGCGCTTCATCGACCCGATCAAGAGCGAGGAACGCGAGCCGTTCGATCTCTACGGCATGGTGCTCGCTGGGCTGGGACTCGCAGGCATCGCCTTCGGCCTGTCGGTTGCCGGCCTCAATCTGCTGCCGTGGAGCACCGTTGCCGCCTTGATCGCGGGCGGTGCGATCTCGATGACGCTCTACGTCATCCATGCCCGGCGCACGGGGTCGCCGGTGCTGGATTTCTCGCTTCTGAAGCTGCCGACGCTGCGCGCGGCCGTGTTCGGCGGCTTCCTGTTCCGCCTCGGCATCGGCGCGCTGCCTTTCCTGCTGCCGCTCCTGATGCAGATCGGCTTCGGGCTGACGCCGTTCCATTCCGGCCTCGTCACCTTCGCCTCCTCGCTCGGCGCGATGGGCATGAAGACGCTGGCCGCGCGCATCATCCGCACCTTCGGCTTCCGCAATCTGATGACGGTGAACGCGATCGTCAGCGCGTTCTTCCTCGGCGTCTGCGCGCTGTTCACGGTGTCGACGCCGCTGCTGATCATCATGGTCATCCTGGTGGTCGGCGGCTTCTTCCGCTCGCTGGAGTTCACCGCGATCAACACGGTCGCCTATGCCGAGGTCGAGACCGCGCAGATGAGCCGTGCCACCACCCTCGTCAGCGTCAACCAGCAGCTCGCGGTCTCGGCCGGCGTCGCCGTCGGCGCGGCCTGTGTCGAGACCACGATGTGGTTCAGCCATGTCAGCGAGCTCAACGCGACCGTATTCGCGCCGGCCTTCGTCGTGGTGGCGCTGACCTCGGCGGCGTCGAGCTGGTTCTTCTGGCAGATGCCCGCCGACGCCGGCAACGAGATCTCCGGCCGCAAGGCCGTGGAGATCGCGAGCCGCAAGGGCGCGGGCAAAGGCGCGGCGAAAGCCGCCGTCAAGGCGGCAAGCGAGGATACGCAGGACGTGCGGGATCAGCGGCTGGGGTGATTGGCGACGAATGACGCCACGCATTCAGTGTCGTCCCTGCGAACGCAGGACCCGTAACCACAGGAAGGAGTCGAAGTGCGAGGCTCCCACTCCGAGTTTTCGCCAAACTCCTCCCTGTGGGTATGGGTCCCGGATCGGCGCTCCGCTCCAGGCAACGCTTCGCGTTGCATGGAGTTACGCTTGTCCGGGACGACATCGAGATTGGCTCAGGTCCCGGCCCGAAATCCCGTCGCCAGCACGTAGCGCTCCGAGGAATCCTGCCGGCTCGCGGCCGGTTTCACATGGCGCACCGTCGCAAAGTCGCGCTTGAGCTGGGACAGCAGCTCGGCGTCGGCACCGCTCTGGAACGTCTTTGCGAGGAACGTGCCGCCGGGCTTGAGCACGTCGCAGGCAAACGCAGCGGCCGTCTCGACCAGGCCGACGATGCGGAGCTGGTCGGTCTTGCGGTGGCCGGTGGTGTTGGCGGCCATGTCGGACATCACGACGTCCGCCTTGCCGCCGAGCATCGCGGTGAGCTTTTCCGGCGCGTCATGGTCCATGAAGTCGAGCTGCGCGAAATCGACGCCGGGGATCTCGGGCATCTCCAGCAGGTCGATCGCGACGACCCTGCCCTTGCCTTCCGCGGAGCCGACGCGCTTGGCGGCGATCTGGCTCCAGCCGCCGGGCGCGGCGCCGAGGTCGACCACGGCCATGCCGGGTTTCAACAGCCGATACTTGTCATCGATCTCCAAGAGCTTGAAGGCCGCGCGCGAGCGATAACCTGCCGCCTTGGCTTTCGCGACATAGGGATCGTTGAGCTGCCGCTCCAGCCAGAGCTTGGACGACAATTTGCGCTTGCCGCCGGTCTTGACCTGGACGTGCAAGCGGCCGGTGGTGTCTTTCGCCATCTCACCAGCTCCTGAGCGCGCCGTCCTCGCGCATCATCTCGACCAGCATGCCCTCGCGCAGGCCGCGGTCGGCGACGCGCAGGCGCGGCAGCGGAAAGGCGCGGCGGATGGCATCGAGGATGGCGCAGCCGGCCAGCACGAGGTCGGCGCGCTCGACGCTGATGCAGCTGTTGTTCGCGCGCTCCTCGTAGCTCATGCCGAGCAGCCTGCTGATGGTCGCGGTGATGTCCGGATCGTTCATCCAGATGCTGTCGATACGGCGGCGGTCGTAGCGCGGCAGGTTGAGATGGATTCCGGCGAGCGTCGTCACCGTGCCGGACGTGCCGAGCAGGTGCATGTCGGTGAGATCGCGGCCGTGCTCCTCAGCGAACGGGGCGACATGGTTTGCGACCTCGCGCTCCATCGCGGCATAGATCCCGGGCGTCACGTCGCGGCCGCCGAACTGCTCGGCGAGCGTGACCACACCGTACGGGATCGACATCCAGGCCTTGATGCGCGGCTGCGGATTTGCGGGATCGCGCTCGATCCGCACCAGCTCGGTCGAGCCGCCGCCAATGTCGAACAGGATCGCGCCGCGTCCTCTGGGGTCGACCAGCGGCGAGCAGCCGAGCACGGCGAGCGAGGCCTCGGTCTCGCGGTCGATCACCTCGAGCTCGATCCCGGTCTCGGCCGCGACGCGGCTGCGGAAACCTTCCGCGTTCGAGGCGGCGCGGCAGGCTTCGGTCGCGATCAGCCGCAGCCGCCGCGCCTTCCGCAGATTGATCTTGTCGCGGCAAATGCTGAGCGCCGCGATGGCGCGCTCGATCGCGGCCTCGCTGATGCACCCGGTCGCGGAGACGCCCTCGCCGAGCCGGATGATGCGCGAGAAGGAATCGACCACGCGAAACCCGTCGTGGGTCGGACAGGCGATCAGCAGCCTGCAATTGTTGGTGCCGAGGTCCAGCGCCGCATAGACGCCGGTTCCCGGCGCTTGCGCGCCAATGGCCGGATCGGCGGCCAACGCGACCGCCGCCATCGACCCCTCCAGCTCGCCGTGCGGCCCATGGCCGGCGCGGAGCCGCGTGTGGTCATTCATACAAATTGTCTTTCCGCGGCCGGTCGGGCCGGTCTGGAATTGATTTTTCGCCTGAAACATTAGCAGCGCGGCAGGCCTGCGCAACAACGCATCACATGGGACCATGCCCATTCGTGCGTTGTCGTGAACGGGGTGGTGGGTTATCTGAGGAGAGTCCGGTCTCCCGCTGCCGCGAAAATGCGCAAATGCCGGCTTTTCAGGTCAATTCCATGCAAGAACACACCAAATCGTCCACGCTCGAGAACGCTATTGCACTGCAAAAATACGGCGTCGGGCAACCGGTTCGCCGCAAGGAGGACGACACGCTGGTGCGCGGCAAGGGCCGCTACACCGACGATTTCAACCTGCCCGGCCAGGCCTATGCCGTGATCGTCCGCTCCACCCATGCCCATGGCATCATCCGCGGCATCAACAGCGAGGCCGCCAAGGCGATGCCGGGCGTGCTGGGGGTGTGGACCGGCAAGGATCTCGATGCCGCCGGCTACGGCCCCTTCACCTGCGGCCTGCCGCTGAAGAGCCGCGACGGCACGCCCCTGCTCCAGACCAACCGCCAGCCGCTCGCGACCGACAAGGTCCGATTCGTCGGCGATCCCGTCGCCTTCGTGGTGGCGGAGACGCTGGCGCAGGCGCGCGACGCCGCCGAGGCGGTCGAGCTCGACATCGAGCCGCTGCCCGCGGTGACCGATCCCGAGGAAGCCGCCAAGCCCGGCGCGCCGCAGCTTTACGACCACATCCCTGATAACGTCGCGCTCGACTACCATTATGGCGACATGGACAAGGTCAACGCGGCCTTTGCCAGCGCGGCCCATGTCACAAAGCTCGACATCGAGAACACCCGCGTCGCCGTGGTTTCGATGGAGCCGCGTGTTGGCCTAGCCTCCTACGACAAGAAGTCCGAGCGCTACACGCTTCAGGTGCCGACGCAAGGCGTGGCCGGCAACCGCGCCAATCTCGCCAAGAACCTCAACGTGCCGAACGACAAGGTGCGCATCCTCACCGCCAATGTCGGCGGTTCCTTCGGCATGAAGAACATCAACTATCCCGAATACATGTGCATCCTGTATGCGGCCAAGGCGCTGGGACGTCCGGTGAAGTGGCTTGACGAGCGCTCCACCAGCTTCCTCTCCGACAGCCACGGCCGTGCACAGAAGATCCACGCCGAGCTCGCGCTCGACGCCGAGGGGCATTTCCTGGCGGCGAAGCTGTCCGGTTACGGCAATCTCGGCGCCTACATCACCGGCGTCGCGCCGGGGCCGCTCTCGCTCAACACCGGCAAGAATTTCTCCAGCGTCTATCGCACGCCGCTGATGGCGGTCGACATCAAGACGGTGCTGACCAACACCACGTTGATGGGCGCCTATCGCGGCGCCGGCCGGCCCGAGGCGAACTACTACATGGAGCGGCTGATCGACCGCGCCGCCGACGAGATGGGCATCAACCGGCTGACCTTGCGCAGGCGCAACTTCATCAAGCCGAACCAGATTCCGTTCCCGGCCTCCTCCGGCGTCACCTATGACAGCGGCGACTTCCAGGCCGTGTTCAACAAGGCGCTCGAGATTTCCGACCACGAGAATTTCGCCAAGCGCAAGAAGGAGAGCAGGAAGGCCGGCAAGCTGCGCGGCATCGCGGTCGGCTCCTATCTCGAGGTCACTGCGCCGCCAAGCCCCGAGCTCGGCAAGATCGTGTTCGATCCCGACGGCACCGTGCAGCTCATCACCGGCACGCTCGACTACGGGCAGGGTCATGCGACTCCGTTCGCGCAGGTGCTGTGCCAGCAGCTGGGCGTCCCGTTCGAGAGCGTCAAGCTCGTGCAGGGCGACAGCGACATCGTCCACACCGGCAACGGCACCGGCGGCTCGCGCTCCATCACCGCGAGCGGCATGGCGATCGTGGGCGCCGCCAAGCTCGTGATCGAGAAAGGCAAGCGCGCCGCCGCGCATATGCTGGAGGCCTCCGAAGCCGACATCGAATTCGCCGATGGCAGCTTCACCATCGCCGGCACCGACCGCAGCATCGACATCATGGAGCTGGCCAAGAAGCTGCACGACGGCAAGGTACCGGAGGGCGTGCCTGACTCGCTCGACGTCGACCACACCAGCGAGCCGGTCCCGTCCGCCTTCCCGAACGGCTGCCACGTCGCCGAGGTCGAGATCGATCCGGAGACCGGCGTGACGCAGATCGTGCGCTATAGCGCGGTGAACGATTTCGGCACGGTGATCAACCCGATGCTGGTCGCGGGCCAGCTCCATGGCGGCGTGGTCCAGGGCATCGGCCAGGCGCTGATGGAGCACGTCCGCTACGACGAGAGCGGCCAGCCGATCACGGGCTCGCTGATGGACTACGCCCTGCCCCGCGCCGAGGACGTGCCGAACATGGCGGTCGGCGACCACCCGGTGCCGGCCACGACCAACCCGCTCGGCAGCAAGGGCTGCGGCGAGGCCGGCTGCGCCGGCAGCCTGTCGACGGTGGTGAACGCGGTGATCGATGCTCTCTCCGAGTACGGCATCAAGCATATCGACATGCCGCTGACGCCGGAGCGCGTGTGGCGCGCGATCCAGGAGGCCAGGAGGAACGCGGCGTAAGGGCCGCGCTTTTTCGGTCGTCATGGCCGGGCTTATCCCGGCCATCCACGCCTTACCACGAGGCATGAAGAACGTGGATGCCCGGGACAAGCCCGGGCATGACGATGTGGCGATGGTGTGCCCCGTTCCCTAGGCCGCCGCCTGCTCTCGCGGCTGGTAGATCGCGGTGTGCTGGCAGTGCGCGAGCGGCGTCGTGCCGTTGGCGACGACGAGGGCGTCGAGCTCGACGAAGCGATGGCCTTTCTTCTCGTAGTTGGCGGTGACCTTCGCCCGTGCCGTGATCTCGTCGCCGGCGCGTGCGGCGGACAGCAACTGCATGCGGCTGCCGACATGAATCCAGGGCCCCAGAATGGTGTTGTCGACGAGGACGCGGTTCATGACACGCTGGATCAGGCCGGGATGGCCAAGCCCCTCGCGCGTGAAGATCGGGTCGGTCTCCCTGATGTCGGCGAGATAATCCGTTGCGTCCTGCCCGGCCCAGCGTCGGGGCGTCGTGCCGAGCCATTTGCCTGCTTCGAACGTCGCCGGGCTGACCGGCTTTCGCTCGGCAACCGCGGGGACCTCGACATAGTCGCTCAATGACACGGCAGGCGCCTTCGCCGGCAGCGAGGCCGTCCCCGTGGCGCAAAGCTCGGTGCGGCTGAATACCTCTATCGTGAGCAGGCCGTTGTGCTCGGTGGCATCGACGTCGGCGGTTTCGCCGTCATAGACCGGCTTGATGAAGCGGGCCTCGACCAGCCCGCGCGACAGAAAATCGCGCCCCCAGCGCGCGATCGGCACGTGCATCATGTATGCGAACACGTCGACGCCGGGGACCAGTCCGCCGGAAAAGCCGAAGCGGCGAGCCACCGTGTCGTCATGCATCTTGTTTTCGGACTGCTTGGCGGTGTTGTAGGCCTCGACGCGGTAGGTTTCGAGCCGGTTCGGCATGGGCATCCTCCCTGTTTTCTTGTTGTTCGGGAGCGATCGTAGGGCCTGAGGAACCAGGGTCAATCCCCTCGCCTTTAGGGCTCGAATGGGGTACCACGCGGCGAATGACTGACATCCCCACCCGCATTTATGTCGACGCCGACGCCTGTCCGGTGAAGGACGAGATCTACCGTGTCGCGCTCCGGCACGGCGTGCCCGTGAGCGTCGTCGCCGGCAATTTCATTCGCGTGCCGCAGGACCCGTTGATCGAGCGGATCGCCGCAGGTGCCGGCATGGACGCAGCGGACGACTGGATCGCGGAGCGCGCCAGGCCCGGCGACGTCGTCGTGACGTCGGACATTCCGCTGGCGAGCCGGTGCGTGAAGGCGGGCGCCGACGTGATCGCGCCGAACGGCAAGCCGTTCACCGAAGAGTCGATCGGGATGACGCTGGCAGTGCGCAATCTCATGACGGATCTGCGCTCGGCCGGCGAGGTCACCGGCGGACCGCGATCGTTCGCGCCGCGTGACCGTTCCGCCTTCCTCTCGGCGCTCGACCAGACGCTGCGCCGGATCCAGCGCCGCCGTACTGATGCGGCCGCCACGAGTCGGGGCTGATCATGACGCCGCCGCTGATCCAATTGAAGGACATCAGGCTGACCTTTGGCGGCACGCCGCTCCTGAGCGGCGTCGAGCTCAATGTCGCGCCGGGTGAACGCGTCTGCCTGATCGGCCGCAACGGCTCCGGCAAATCGACACTGCTCAAGATCGCCGCCGGCCTGGTCGAGCCCGATTCCGGCACGCGCTTCGTGCAGCCGGGCGCCACGGTTCGTTACCTGCCGCAGGAGCCCGACTTTGGCGAGCACAAGACCATCCTTGCCTATGTCGAGTCCGGCCTTGCCCCTGGCGACGATCCTTACCAGGCGCGTTATCTCCTGGAGCAGCTCGGCCTCACCGGCAACGAGGACCCGCACAATCTCTCCGGCGGCGAGGCCCGCCGCGCGGCGCTGGCGTATGTGCTCGCGCCCTCGCCCGACATCCTGCTGTTGGACGAGCCCACCAACCATCTCGATCTCTCCACCATCGAGTGGCTGGAAAAGGAGCTCGACAGCCGCCGCAGCGCGCTGGTGATCATCAGCCACGACCGCCGCTTCCTCACCAATCTCTCGCGCTCGACCGCCTGGCTCGACCGCGGCAGGATCAAGCAGATCGATCGCGGCTTTGCCTCGTTCGAGAGCTGGCGCGACGAAGTGCTCGCGGAAGAAGAGCGCGACCAGCACAAGCTCGACCGCAAGATCGTCGACGAGGAGCACTGGCTGCGCCACGGCGTCTCCGGCCGCCGCAAGCGCAACGTCAAGCGGCTCGCCAATCTGCATACGCTACGCGACCAGCGCCGCAACTATCGCGGCACCGCCGGCAGCGCCAATCTCGCGGCTGCCGAAGCCGAGCAATCCGGCAAGCTGGTGATCGAGGCGAAATCCATCACCAAGGCCTATGGCGAGCGCAAGATCGTCGAGAATTTCTCAACGCGCATCCAGCGCGGCGACCGGCTCGGCATCATCGGCCCGAACGGCGCCGGCAAGACCACGCTGGTCAACCTGCTCACCGGCGGCATGCAACCTGATTCCGGTACGGTGCGGCTAGGTGCCAATCTGGAGATGGCGACGCTCGACCAGCACCGCGAAAGCCTCGATCCCAAGTCGACGCTGGCGGAAGCGCTGACCGGTGGCCGCGGCGACCAGATCATGGTGGGCGGCAAGCCGAAGCATGTCGTCGGCTACATGAAGGACTTTCTGTTCGCGCAGGAGCAGCGCGGCACGCCGCTCGAAGTGCTCTCGGGCGGCGAACGCGGCCGGCTGATGCTGGCGCGCGCGCTGGCAAAGCCGTCGAACCTCCTGGTGCTGGACGAGCCGACCAACGATCTCGATCTCGAGACGCTCGACGTGCTCGAGGAGATGCTCGGCGACTACGAAGGCACGGTGATCCTGATCAGCCACGACCGCGATTTTCTCGACCGCGTCGTCACCTCCGTGATCGCGCCCGAAGGCAACGGCAAGTGGGTCGAATATGCCGGCGGCTACAGCGACATGCTGGCGCAGCGCGGTGCCGACCTCAAGCGAGAGACGGCGAAGGCGCAAGCCCCGGCGGAGAAGAAAGAGGAGCGCTCCGCTGCCCCAGCTTCGGCGCCGAAACGGAAGCTGAGCTTCAACGAGAAGCACGCGCTGGAAACGCTGCCGAAGAAGATGGAGACGTTGCAGGCGGATATTGCAAGATTGCAGCGCGTGCTCGACGATCCCGATCTCTACACCAGGGATCGCAGGAAATTCGACGACACCTCCGCCGCGATCGCCAAGGCGCATGAAGAATTGTCTGCTGCCGAAGAGCGCTGGCTCGAACTCGAAATGCTCCGCGAAGAGATTGAACAGGCATAGCGCGTATCCGCAAAAGTGGGTACCGGTTTTGCCATCAGAATACGCGCCAACTGAAGGACCTCCATGACCACGCCCCTCGCCGCCAAGATCGCCCGCGAATACGGCACGCCCTGCGCCGTCATCGACATGGATCGGGTCGAGCGCAACATCGCGCGCATCCAGAAGGCCTGCGATGACGCGGGCGTCGCCAACCGCCCGCACATCAAGACGCACAAGAACCCGACCATCGCCAGGATGCAGGTCGCGGCCGGCGCCAAGGGCATCACCTGCCAGAAGCTGGGCGAAGCCGAGATCATGGCCAATGCCGGCATCGACGACATCCTGATCAGCTACAACCTGCTCGGCGAGGAGAAGATGGCGCGGCTCGGCGCGCTGCAGGCGAAGGCGAACATGACGGTGGCGGCCGACAATTCGACCGTCGTCGCCGGGTTGCCCAAGGCAGCCGCAGCATCCGGCCGTCCCCTTTCGGTCGTCGTCGAATGCGACACCGGCCGCAAGCGTGCGGGTGTCGAGACGCCGGCCGAGGCGATCGCGCTGGCGCGTGAGATCGCAGCCTCCAAGGGGCTCGAGTTCGCCGGCTTCATGCTGTATCCGACCGAGACCGGCTGGGCTGAGGCACAGAAGTTCTATGACGAGGCGCTGGCCGGCGTGCGCGCGCACGGGCTCGACGCCAAGATCGTTTCGACCGGCGGCACGCCGAACCTCGTCAATCTCGGCAAGCTCAAGGGCGGCACCGAGCATCGCTTCGGCACCTATATCTACAACGACCGCATGCAGGTCGCTGCAGGCTCGGCGACCTGGGACGATTGCGCGCTGCACATCTATTCGACCGTGGTGAGCCGCGCCGCGCCCGAGCGCGGCATCCTCGATGCCGGCTCGAAGACGCTGACGTCGGATACCGGCGGCCTCGACGGCCACGGCCTGATCCTGGAGCATCCCGAGGCCAAGATCGCAAAGTTCGCCGAGGAGCACGGCTTCCTCGACCTTTCCCGCAGCAACACGCGGCCGAATGTCGGCGACGTCGTCCGCATCGTGCCGAACCATGTCTGCGTCGTCGTCAACATGATGGACGAGGTGGTGATGGTGCGCGGCGAGGAGATCATCGGCACGCTGCCGGTCGCGGCGCGGGGGAAGCTGCGGTAGGGAGCGCACTGCCGTAGGGTGGGCAAAGCAAAGCGTGCCCACGACTTTCTCGCCGTGCCTGCGATAGATGGTGGGCACGGTGCTTCGCGCCTTTGCCCACCCTACGATTTCTGCAGTTGGGCGAACCAGCCCAGCACGCCCCTGCCCGCCGCAGCCCCGGTCGCGAAGGACGCCTGCAGCAGATAGCCGCCCGTTGGCGCCTCCCAATCCAGCATCTCGCCGGCCGCGAACACGCCGGGCAATTTGCGCAGCATGAGGCGTTCGTCGAGCTCATCGAAGGTGATCCCGCCCGCCGTCGAGATCGCCCGATCGATCGGCGCGACGCCGGTGACCCGAAGCGGAATGGCATTGATCAGGTGCGCGAGCTCGGGCGGTGAGAACGACGCCAGCGGCCTGCCGGATGCGATGGCCGCCTCCTGCATCAGGCCGATGCCGACCGGCGACAATTGCGCCGCCTTGCGCAGGAAGTTCGCCAGCGATTGCTTGCCGCGCGTGCCCGACAGGCGCGTTGTCAGGTCGGCGACGGCAAGGTCCGGCCGCAGCGCGATCATCAGCGTTGCGTGCCCGAGATCCAGCACCGCCTCGCGCAGCTCGGCCGAGAGCGCGTAGATCGCACCGCCTTCGATGCCGCTGCGCGTGATCATCGCTTCGCCGCGCACCGTGTGCGCACCAATCGTCAGCGCCACGCCCTTGAGCGGCTGGCCCTCGAAACGGTCGCGGAACACATCGGACCATGCGACCGTGAAGCCGGAATTGGCCGGCCGCAGCTTCGAGACGGCGATGCCCCTTGCGGCGAGAAGATCGACCCAGCCGCCGTCCGATCCGAGCCGCGGCCAGCTTGCGCCGCCGAGGGCGAGCACCGCTGCCCTGGCCTCGATCGACCGTTCGCCGTCGCCGGTGCGAAACAGCAACCGGCCGTGCTCGTCCCAGCCAATCCAGCGATGACGAAACGCAAAGCGCACGCCGGCGGCATCGAGCCGCCGCAGCCACGCGCGCAGCAAGGGCGACGCCTTGAACGCTTTCGGGAACACCCGCCCGCTGGTGCCGACGAAGGTCGCCTCGCCCAGCGCCTCGCTCCAGCCGCGCAGCGCGTCCGGCGCGAACGCCTCGATCGCCGCTTGCAGCCTCGGTGCCGCCTCGCGATAGCGAGCCATGAACTGCGGCAGCGGCTCGCTATGGGTGAGATTGAGGCCACCGCGGCCGGCCATCAGGAATTTGCGGCCTGCGGACGGCATCGCGTCATAGACGGTGACGCGGGCACCGCCCTGCGCCAGCACCTCCGCCGCCATCAGCCCGGCGGGGCCGGCGCCGACAATGGCGACTTGGGGTTCAGATGAGGTCATGGCGGGAGTTTAGGCCAAGCTGGACGCCAAGGAACGGGTCGTCATGGCCGGGCTTGTCCCGGCCATCCACGAAGGCCACCCGCGTGGTGCCAAGAACGTGGATGGCCGGGACAAGCCCGGCCATGACGGAAGGTACGTCCGGGGCCAGCCGTTCGCATCACCCGGGAATGACGGCGTGGCTAGAGCTTGATCCCCGCCCGTGCCGCGGCCTGCGCGACGTATTTCTGAGTCTGCTCGAAGGCGCCTTGCAACGCTTTCGCCTTCGACATGTCGCTGATCTCTTCGAAATGCGCGGCGACCGCATCGGGCGTCCATTCGGACTCCGGCAGGTTGATGCCTTCGCTCTCGAGAATCTTGATCACCGCGAAGGAGCCGGCCCCGGCGCCCATGATGGTGCGGGTCGGGGCGTCCTCGCTGAGCATGTACTCGACCGCCGGCGTGATCGCGTTCGGCTTCATCAACTGCAGAGCCTGTGGCGGGAGCAATTCTTCGGTCATGCGGGTCGCCGCCGTCGGCGAGACGATGTTGACGCGGATGTTGTTCTTGCGGCCCTCTTCCGCGAGCACGTTCATCAGGCCGACCATGCCGGATTTTGCGGCGCCGTAATTGGCCTGGCCGAAATTGCCGTAGAGGCCGGAGGACGAGGTCGTCAGCACGATGCGGCCGTAGTTGCGGTCGCGCATGCCGGCCCAGGCCGCCTTGCAGCAATAGAAGGTACCGACGAGGTGCACGTCGAGCACCTTCTGGAAATCGGCCACCTCCATCTTGCCGAACGACTTGTCGCGCAAAATGCCGGCATTGGCGCACAGGAGATCGACGCTGCCCCACTCCTTGGTGGCGCGCTCGACCATGGCGGTGACCTGCTCGAAATTCGACACGTCCGCGCCGTCGGCCATCGCGGTGCCGCCGGCTTTGCGGATCTCCTCAACCACAGCTTCGGCCGGTGATAGCGAGCCGCCGCTGCCGTCACGCGCGCCGCCGAAATCGTTGACCACGACCTTGGCGCCGCGGCTGGCCAATCCCAGCGCGTGCGCCTTGCCAAGACCATTGCCCGCGCCGGTGACGATGGCGACGCGTCCGTCGAACCTGATTGCCATTTTGCAGTTCCTGCTTCTTCTTCCTTCTCCCCTTGTAGGAGAAGGTGGCGCGAAGCGCCGGATGAGGGGTTATCTCCACAGGCGAGTCCGCGGAGAGGGACCCCTCACCCGGCTTCGCTCCGCGAAGCCACCCTCTCCCACAGGGGGAGAGGGTGAGATCGCGCGTTCGGTCGCTTTTTGAGCAGCGATGGGAGACCGGGTCAAGTCCCGGCAGTACTACTCGAAATAGATCAACCCGAGCCAATCCGCGACCAGCGCGGGCTTGTCCTCGCCTTCGATCTCGACCGTGACGTTGGTGCGGGACTGCAACTCGTTGGGCTTGCGGAGCTTCGCTTCCGCCAGCACGAAGCGGCCGCGAACGCGCTTGCCCGAGCGGACCGGCGAGATGAAGCGCAGTTTGTCGAAGCCGTAGTTCACGCCCATCGTGGTGCCCGCGATCACCGGCATCACCTCGTAGGACATGATCGACAGCAGCGACATCGTCAGGAAGCCGTGCGCGATGGTGCCGCCGAAAGCGGTTTCCTTCCTGGCTCTTTCAGGGTCGACATGGATGAACTGGTGATCCTCGATCACGTCGGCATAGGTGTCGATGCGGGGCTGGTCGATCAGGTGCCACGAGGACACGCCGATCTCCTTGCCGACCATGGCCTGATAGGCCTGAAGCGTAATCGGCGGCTTCTTCCAGACTTCGTTCACTTAGGTCTCGCTCCGTGTCTTTGCCAGCTCCGGAAACTCTTCCTCGCGGAATTCCCGGCCGCGCAGCGGATCGTCGCGATCATTGTCGCGTTCCAGCCGTCGTAGCTGGACGCGACGGATTTTTCCAGAGATCGTCTTCGGCAGCTCGGTGACGATTTCGAGACGGCGGATGCGCTTGAATGGTGCGAGGCGCGCATGGAGATGTTTGAAGATGGAGAACGCGGTCTCGGGTGAACGCTCCGCGCCCGACGTCAGCAGCACGAAGGCCTTGGGAATGGCGAGCCGGAACGGATCCGGGCTCGGCACCACCGCGGCTTCCGCGACCAGCTCATGCTCCAGCAGCACGCTCTCGAGCTCGAACGGACTGATGCGGTAATCCGACGACTTGAACACGTCGTCGGACCGGCCGACGAAGGTGAGATAGCCCTCGTCGTCCTCGAACACGACATCGCCGCTGCGATAGAGCTCGCCCTCTGCGCCGGACAGTTTGCCGTCATCACTTTGATAGCCCTGCATCAGGCCGGCCGGGCGCTCAGTCCCGAGCACCAGCGTGACCTCGCCTTCCTTCGCCGGGTTCCCATCGGCGTCGCTGATCTGGAGGCGGTAGCCCGGCAGCGGTCGGCCCATCGAGCCGACCTTGATCTTCTGGCCCGGCGAGTTGCCGGCGAGCGCCGTGGTTTCGGTCTGGCCGTATCCGTCGCGGATCGTGAGGCCCCAGGCCGCCCGCACCTGATCGATCACCTCGGGGTTCAACGGTTCGCCGGCGCCGCAAACCTCGCGCAAGGCCACCTTGAACGATGCAAGGTTCTCCTGGATGAACAGCCGCCAAACGGTCGGCGGCGCACACAGCGTGGTGACGCCGCAGCGGCCGATGGTGGCGAGCAGCGCCTTGGCATCGAAGCGCGGCTGGTTCACCACGAACACGGTCGCGCCCGCATTCCACGGCGCGAAAAAGCAGCTCCAGGCGTGCTTGGCCCAACCGGGCGATGAGATGTTGAGGTGGACGTCGCCGGGCTTCAGCCCGATCCAGTACATGGTCGAGAGATGGCCGACCGGATAGCTGCGCTGGCTGTGCCGCACCAGCTTTGGTTTTGCCGTCGTGCCCGAGGTGAAATAGAGCAGCATCGGGTCGTCGGCGTTGGTCGGACCGTCCGGCGTGAAGCCCTCCGGCATTTTGGCCGCCTCGTCATAGGCCAGCCAGCCGTTGGAAGCCGCGCCGACCACGATGCGCACGACATTCTCGGCGCCAAGGCTCGCGAATTTTGTGACCTGATCCTCGGCGGCGACCACCACTTTCGCCTTGCCGCGGTCGAGCCGGTCGCGCAGCTCGTCGGCGGTGAGCAGCGTCGTCGCTGGAATCACGACGACGCCGAACTTCATCGCCGCCAGCATCGTCTCCCACAACGGAACCACGTTGCCGAGCAGCAGCAAAAGGTGGTCGCCGCGCTTGAGGCCCTGCGCGCGGAGGAAGTTGGCGACCTGGTTCGAGCGCTTCGAGAGCGCCGCGAAGGACAGTTTTGTCTGCTTGTCCTGTGCGGCATCGACAATCCAGAGCGCGGGACGGTCCCTGCTGTCCGCATTTACGGCCAGCTCGGCGTCGAACCAGTCGAGCGCCCAGTTGAAGGGAACCGGATCGGGCCAGCGGAATCCTTTGACCGCCGCCTCGTATTCCGTGCGGTGCTTTAGCAGAAACGCGCGCGCTTCCTGGAATGTCGTCGTCATCAAGCTTTCCCGGCCAGACTCCTAACGTGCTTGATAATTCCGGAAAAATCCACCCCGCCCTGCCCGGCTGCGTCGAAAGACTGATAGATCTCCTGCGCATGCTTGCCGAGCGGCGTCGCCGCGCCCGCAGCCTTCGCGGCGTCCTGCGCCAGCGTCAGATCCTTCACCATCAGCGCAGAAGCAAAGCCCGGCTTGTAGTCGTTGTTCGCCGGCGAGGTCGGCACCGGGCCCGGCACCGGGCAATAGGTCGTCAGCGACCAGCACTGGCCGGACGAGGTCGAGGCGACGTCGAACAGCGCCTGGTGCGAGAGCCCAAGCTTTTCACCGAGCGCGAAGGCCTCGCTCACCGCGATCATGGAAATGCCGAGGATCATGTTGTTGCAGATTTTTGCGGCCTGCCCTGCGCCGGCGCCGCCGCAATGCACGATCTTCTTGCCCATGCTTTCGAGCACCGGCTTGGCGGCTGCGAACGCCTTCTCCTCGCCGCCGCACATGAAGGTGAGCGTCGCGCCCTTGGCGCCGCCGGTCCCGCCGGAGACCGGCGCATCGACCGAGAGCACGCCGTGCTTGGCGGCCAGCGCATGCGCCTGCCGTGCGCTTTCGACGTCGATGGTGGAGCTATCGATGATCAGCGCGCCCTTGGTCATGGCTGGAACGACCTCGTTCCAGACGCCAAGCACGTGCTTGCCTGCGGGGAGCATGGTGACGACGACATCGGCGCCCTTCACCGCGCCCGCGGCGCTGTCGGCAATGCTGGCGCCGTCGGCCCTGGCCTGATTGCGGGAGGCCTCGACGAGGTCGAACGCCACCACCTTGTGGCTCGCCTTGACCAGATTGGCGGCCATCGGGCCCCCCATGTTGCCGAGACCGATGAATGCGATCGTGGCCATTGTCGTTTCCTCCGCTGTAGCGTTGTTAGTTGAACTTCAGCTCGTCGGCGCCGATCTCGGCGAGATACGGCGCAAGCATCTCCGGCGTCACATCCTCGATCCGCGGCGGCGACCAGGTCGGATTGCGGTCCTTGTCGATCACGGCGGCACGCACGCCCTCGCGGAAATCGTCACTGCGGAAGACCTCCAGCGCGGCGCGGTATTCGCGCACCAGGCACTCTTCCAGGTTCGACGCCTTGCGCGCGAGCCGCAGCAGTTTCAGCGTCACCACCATGCCGCGCGGCGATTTCTCGTTGAGCGTCTTCAGCGTCGCCTGTGCGAATTCGGAGCCCTCACGCTTCAGCGCCGCGACGATGTCCTCCATGCGGTCGAAGCCGAACAGAGCGTCGATGGCCGCCTGCTTTGCGGTCACCGGCCCGCCCGTCTCGCCCGTCGCAAAGCCATTGATGAGCTTGCTGACGTCGGCTGCGGTCGCGCCCTGACGGAGCTTGGTCAGCGCCTCGCGCAGCTCCGGCCATTTGGCTGCCGGCACCACGGCATCCGCGAACTTGGCGTGGATCGCGTCGGGCCCGTTCATGGTCTGGCCGGTCAGACCGAAATAAGTGCCGATCTCGCCGGGCGAGCGCGACAGCAGCCAGGTGCCCCCGACATCGGGGAAGAAGCCGAGCCCGACTTCGGGCATCGCGAGCTTGGTGCGGTCGGTGACGACGCGGTGGCTGGCATGGCCGGAGAGACCGACGCCGCCGCCCATGACGAGGCCATCCATGAACGCGACATAGGGCTTCGGATATTTCGCGATCCGCGCATTCATGACGTATTCCTGGCGCCAGAACCGCGCGCCGAGATCGCCGCCCTCGCGCGAGCTCTCCCAGAGGCCGCGGATGTCGCCGCCGGCGCAGAGGCCGCGCTCGCCGGCGCCTTCCAGGATGATCAACCCGACTTCGGGATCGGTTTCAAACCGGTCCAGCGCCGCATCGATGCCGATGGACATCTCCAGCGTCATGGCGTTGATCGCCTTCGGGCGGTTGAGCCGGATCACGCCCGCTGCGCCCTCGCGGCGAACGATGAGATCGCCCTCCTCCGCCGAACTCATCGCGCGCCCTCGATCAGCTTGCGCGCCACGATGAGCCGCATGATTTCGTTGGTGCCTTCGAGGATCTGGTGCACGCGCAGGTCGCGCACGATCTTCTCGATGCCGTACTCGCTGAGGTAGCCGTAGCCGCCGTGAAGCTGGAGCGCGTGGTTGGCGACCTCGAAGCCGACATCGGTGCCGAAACGCTTGGCCATCGCGCACAGCATGGTGGCGTCGGAGTCCTTCCGATCGAGTGCCGCAGCGGCGCGCCACAGGAAGGTGCGGGCAGCCTCGAGCTCGATCGCCATGTCGGCGAGGCGGAATTGCAGGGCCTGGAATTCGTCGAGGCGTTTTCCAAACGCCTTGCGCTCCTTCATGTAGGCGCGCGCCTTGTCGAGCGCGGTCTGCGCGCCACCGAGCGAGCATGCCGTGATGTTGAGGCGGCCGCCGTCAAGACCGGCCATCGCGATCTTGAAACCGACGCCCTCCTCGCCGAGCCGATTGGCAACCGGCACGCGGGCGTTCTCGAATATCACCGCGCGGGTCGGCTGCGCGTTCCAGCCCATCTTGCGCTCATTGGCACCGAAGGAGACGCCCGGCGTCTTGCCGTCGATGACGAGGGTTGAGATGCCGCCGGGGCCGTCGCCGCCGGTCCTGACCATCGCGACCAGAAGATCGGTGCCGCCTGCGCCGGAGATGAATTGCTTCTGGCCGTTGAGGACGTAGTGGTCGCCGTCGCGTACCGCGCGGGTGCGCAGCGCTGCCGCATCGGAGCCCGCGCCCGGCTCGGTCAGGCAGTAGCTCGCGATCAGCTCCATGGTGCAGAGCTTTGGCAGCCATGTGTGGCGCTGGGTGTCGCTGCCGAAGGCATCGATCATCCAGCTCGCCATGTTGTGGATGGAAATGAAGGCCGAGGTGGTCGGACAGCCCGTCGCCAACGCTTCAAAAATCAGCGCGGCGTCGAACCGCGTCATGGCGGAGCCGCCGACATCGTCGCGGATGTAGATACCGCCCATGCCGAGCGTGGCGGCCTCGCGCATGACGTCGACGGGGAAATGCTTCTCCTCGTCCCAGCGCAGCGCGTGCGGCGCGATCTTTTCCGCCGCAAACGCCAACGCCATGTCGCGAACCGCGATCTGATCCTCGTTCAGAGCGAACTGCATCCCGGCCTCGCTCCTGAGAGGATCACTTCATCAGCGGGATCGAGAACTCCGCACCTTCCTTGACGCCGGACGGCCAGCGCGAGGTCACCGTCTTGGTCTTGGTGTAGAAGCGGATCGAGTCCGGGCCATGCTGGTTGAGATCGCCGAAGCCGGACTTCTTCCAGCCGCCGAAGGTGTAATAGGCGATCGGCACCGGGATCGGCACGTTGATGCCGACCATGCCGACGTTCACCTTGGCCGCGAAGTCGCGCGCGGCGTCGCCGTCGCGGGTGAAGATGGCAACGCCGTTGCCGTAGTCATGATCCGACGGCAGCGCCAGCGCTTCCTTGTAATCGTGCGCACGCACGACCGAGAGCACAGGGCCGAAGATCTCTTCCTTGTAGATCCGCATGTCCTTGGTGACGTTGTCGAACAGCGAACCGCCGAGATAGAAGCCGTTCTCGTAGCCCTGCATCTTGAAGCCGCGGCCGTCGACGGCGAGCGTCGCGCCTTCCTTGATGCCGATGTCGATGTAGCCCTTGACCTTCTCGACCGCCTCGCGCGTGACCAGCGGGCCGTAATCGGCCGACGGATCGATCGAGGTGCCGATCTTGAGGCTCTCGACACGCGGGATCAGCTTTTCCATCAGCCGATCCGCGGTGGACTTGCCGACGGGCACCGCGACCGAGACCGCCATGCAGCGTTCGCCGGCCGAGCCGTAGCCTGCGCCGATCAACGCGTCGACGGCCTGGTCCATGTCTGCGTCGGGCATGATGATGGCGTGGTTCTTGGCGCCGCCGAAGCACTGGCAGCGCTTGCCGGTCTGCGCGGCGCGCTCATAGATGTACTGCGCGATCGGAGTCGAGCCGACGAAGCCGATGGCCTTGATGTCGGGATCGTCGAGGATGGCGTCGACCGCCTCCTTGTCGCCGTTGACGACGTTGAGGATACCGGCCGGCAGGCCCGTTTCCATCATGAGTTCAGCGAGCAGCATCGGCACGCCGGGGTCGCGCTCCGACGGCTTCAGGATGAAGGCGTTGCCGCAGGCGATCGCCGGCGCAAACTTCCACATCGGGATCATCGCCGGGAAATTGAACGGCGTGATGCCGGCGACGACGCCGAGCGGCTGGCGCATCGAATAGATGTCGATGCCGGGGCCGGCGCCCTCGGTGTATTCGCCCTTCATCAGATGCGGAATGCCGCAGGCGAATTCCGCGACCTCGAGGCCACGCTGGATGTCGCCCTTGGCGTCGGGCACGGTCTTGCCGTGCTCGCGGGCGAGCAACTCGGCGAGCTTGTCGTAATCGCGCTGCACCAGCTCGACGAACCTCATCATAACGCGGGCGCGGCGCTGCGGATTGGTTGCGGCCCATTCGGGCTGTGCTGCGCGCGCGTTCTCGACGGCGGCGCGCACCTCGGCCTTGGAGGCCAGCGCGACCTTGGCCTGGACGTCACCGGTCATCGGCTCGAAGACGTCGGCAGTGCGGCCCGAGGTGCCCTTGACCTCCTTGCCACCGATGAAATGTCCGATTGAACGCATGGGATGATCTCCTTAGGCCGAGCGTGGTCGCTTTGACAAATCCTATCGACCTGCATTTTATAGGATTCAAGTCTGAGATAATGCACCATAGATGTGCGAAAATGCTGGATCAAGGCGCTATCGACTGGGACGACTTTCGCTTCGTGCTGGCCATCGTGCGGGGCGGCTCGGTCTCGGCTGCGGCAAAACAGCTCGGCGTCGACCATGCCACGGTGATCCGCCGCGTCGATCGGCTGGAAAAGCACCTTTCGGCCAAGCTGTTTGACCGGCGCAAGACCGGCTATCTCCTCACCGAGGCAGGCCAGCGCGTCGCCGACAGTGCGGAAGCGATGGAATCGACCATCGTTGCCAACCAGGAGCAGGTCGGCGGCTCGGTCGCACGGCTGACCGGCACCGTGCGGATCGGCGCACCCGACGGGTTCGGCACTGCCTTCCTGGCGCCACGGCTCGCCCCCTTCGCCGACCGCTACCCCGATCTCGATTTGCAACTTGTGGCAACCGCGCGGCTGTTTAGTCTCTCCAAGCGCGAGGCTGATATCGCCATCAGCCTGACCATGCCGAAGGAAGGCCGCATCGTCGGCCGCAAGCTGCTCGACTACCGCCTCGGGCTCTATGCCGCGCCAGCCTATCTCGACCGCTTTCCCAGGATCTCGTCACGGCAAGACCTGCCGCAGCACCGCTTCGTCGGCTATATCGAGGAGCTGCTGTTCACGCCGGAGCTCGACTATCTGCCGCAGGTGTCGCCGCGGATTTCCGCGCGCTTTCGCAGCGCCAATCTGATCGCTCAGCTCAATGCCACGCTCTCAGGCTTCGGCATTGCGGTGCTGCCGCATTTCATGGCGAGCGATCATCCGCAGCTTGTCGCAGTGTTGCCGGACGACATCTCGATCATGCGGACATTCTGGATGCTGATGCACGCCGACAGCAAGGACCTCGCGCGGATCAGGGCGGTGGCGGATTACATCAGCGAGATCGTCGAGCGCGAACGGGCGCTGTTTGCGGGACGGTGAACGCCCTGCCGAGCTTGGCTAGCCTTGCTTCACCTTCTTCACAGCAGGCACCTTCGGCTCGCGCTTCACGCCATCGAGCGCGCTATCCCGGCCTGCCTTCAGCACCTCGTCCGACAATTCGTTCGATCCGGCGATGCGCGCCAGCAGCATGGTGCCGACCATCGTCGCCAGCGTCGCGATCGCCTGCTTGCGCGCGGCCTTGCGTGGCATGTTCGGGACATAATCGGTCATCATCTCGATCATCTGGTCGAGCTTGCCGGCAAAGGCCTTGCGTGTCTTCGGGCTCTCGCGGGCGATCTCGGCGCCCAGAGCGGGGATCGAGCAGCCATGGCCGGGATTGTCGCGGTGCAGCGTGGACAGATAGCTTTCCGCGACCAGCGCCAGGCGCTTTTCAGGAGCGGCCTCGCCGGTGAGCTTGCGCCAGTGCTCCATCGAGCGGTCCATGGCATAGCCAAAGGCCTCGATCACCAGCGCCTCGCGGGAATCGAAATGCGCGTAGAAGCCGCCATGGGTCAGGCCCGCCTCCTTCATGAGATCGGCGACGCCGATGCCGTGGGCACCCTTCTCGCGCAGCCGCACGGAGGCCTTCTTCACGATGCGGTCGTGGGTTTCCTGCTTGTGTTCCGGGGAATAGCGCATGCGGATCTCATTGGATGTCGAGAGTCATCTCATAGCACGCAAATGCCGGGATCGGTGCATTAATTCACGTTAAGTTGCGCCGATCATGGAAAAGGTTGCAGTTGCGTGGACCGCCAGGGCCCCCTTGCCGTCGCGGACAAAGCCCTCGGTGTAGCTGGTCTGGCGCCCCAGCTTGATCACCTTGCCTTCGGCCGAGATCAGCCCGGAGCGAACCGACAGCGGACGCAGATAGGTCAGCTTCAGATCGAGGGTCACCGAGCTTTGCCCGGCCTCGAGCCGGGTCGAGATCGCACATCCCATGGCCGTATCGAGCAGCGCCGCTGCGGTCGCGCCGTGGAGAAGACCGATGGTGTTTTCGAGATCTTCGCGCGGCTCCAGTTCCATGACGATCCGGCCCGGTTCGACAACGGCCATGATGAACCCGATCAGCTTTGCAAAAGGCGGCGGCGGCAGCCGGCCGTCGCGAATGCCGAGCATGGCGTCCATGCCCGACAGGCCCATCGCCGCTTTCGCGACCGGCGCCGGCACCTGCCAGTCCACCACGCGCTCACGCCGCTGCGCCGGCGAAAACAGGGCGATTTGATCGATGTCGGTCATGGCCACCTCATTGAATGACATATGTCATACTATGCCACGGACTTCACGCTGGCAACTCGGTCTCATGGGCCCCGCTTGACAAGCCGGCCGTTTCGGCCCGGAAGTGATCCCGACCAGTGCGCCTCGCACGCGTCCACGAAACCTTCGAGATGCCCCGATGGAAATGCTCAACAACCACTGCGGCGTGACGCGCGATGCGCGCGGCGTCGTTCATGTCGCGATCTGCAACGCCGGCCCGCTCAACATTCTCGGCTCGCCCGTTACCGAGGCCGTACGCGAAGGCCTCCAGCAGCTCGCCTCCGACCGCAGCATTCGGGTCGTGGTGCTACGCGGCCAGAGCGAGAAGAGCATGATCGGCGGCGCAGACATCAAGGAGATGGCCAAACTCGACCAGAAATCCGCCGAAACCTTCATCAGCCGCCTGCGCGATCTCTGCGAGGCGGTGCGCCAATTCCCTGCCCCGGTGATCGCGCGGATGCCCGGCTGGTGTCTCGGCGGCGGGCTCGAAGTGGCGGCGGCCTGCGACTTCCGCATTGCCGCACATGATGCGCATTTCGGCATGCCGGAGGTGCGCGTCGGCATCCCCTCGGTGATCCATGCCGCTCTCTTGCCGCGCCTGATCGGCTGGGCCCGCGCGCGCTGGCTGGTGATGACGGCGGAGAACATCGACGCCCCGACCGCGCTGGCCTGGGGACTGATCGACAAGGTCGCACCGGAAGGCGAGCTCGATGCCGTGATCGAGCACACCGTGAAGGCGCTGCTCGAATGCGGCCCCGAGGCGCTGCGATCGCAGAAGGCACTGCTGCGGCAATGGGAGGAACTGCCGCTGACGGAGTCGGTGAACCTCAGTGTGAAAGTGTTCGGCGAGTCGTTCCTGACCGACGAGCCGACGCGGCTGATGCAGGCATTTGTGAACCGGAAGCGGTAGGCTCCGCTAACCGTGTCATTGCCCCGCGAAGGCGGGGCAATGACAGCCAGGTGCCGGGTGGCCGCTACACAACAATTTGCCCCATACTCCTCCAATCGAACGACCAAATCTCATCTGAACCACGACATTTTCTCATCCCTGGCGCGGTTGCATTTTTTGCGTCGCATCATATGATGACCATAATCTTACGTCATCGCAGGGAGTTCCGCCATGGCCGAAGCCGCCGATCCCGTCGTCATCGTCTCCGCCGCCCGCACCCCGCTCGGCCGCTTCATGGGCGAATTGTCGCCGCTCGCCGCCCACAAGCTCGGATCGCACGTGATCGGCGCGGCGCTGGAGCGCGCCAAGCTCGCGCCCGAAAAGGTCGACGAGGTCTTCATGGGCTGCGTGCTTCCGGCCGGACAAGGCCAGGCGCCGGCGCGCCAGGCGGCGCGTGGCGCGGGTCTGCCCGATGCCACCGGCGCCACCACGGTGAACAAGGTCTGCGGCTCCGGCATGAAGGCGACCATGCTGGCGCACGACATCATCCGCGCGGGCTCAGCCGAGATCGTCGTCTCCGGCGGCATGGAGAGCATGAGCAACGCGCCTTATCTGCTCGCCAAGGCGCGCGGCGGCTATCGCGTCGGCCATGACCGCATCATCGACCACATGATGATGGACGGGCTCGAGGACGCCTACGAGACCGGCCGCTCCATGGGCGATTTCGGCGAGGCCACGGCTGAAGCCTATCAGTTCACCCGCAAGGACCAGGACGCCTATGCCATGGAGACGCTCAGCCGCGCCCGCAAGGCGGTCGAGGGCGGCGCGTTCAAGGCGGAGATCGCGCCGATCACGCTGACCGAGAAGGCCGGCCCGCGCGTCATCGCCAATGACGAGCATCCGCTGAAGGTTGACCCGGCCAAGATTCCCGGATTGAAGCCGGCGTTCCGCGCCAACGGCACCATCACCCCGGCGGCCTCCTCCGCCAATGCCGACGGCGCCGCAGCGCTGGTGCTGACGACGCGCTCGCTCGCCGATCGGGGCGGCCTGCCTGTTCTCGCCGAGATCAAGGGCCACGCCACTCACAGCCAGGAGCCGCAATGGTTCACCACGGCGCCGATTCCGGCGATCCGCAAGCTGCTCGACAAGGTCGGCTGGGCTGCCTCCGATGTCGACCTGTTCGAGATCAACGAGGCGTTCGCCGTGGTCGCGATGGCTGCGCAACGCGATCTCGGCATTCCCCGCGAAAAGCTCAACATCAACGGCGGCGCCTGCGCGCTCGGACACCCGATCGGCGCCACCGGCGCGCGGCTGATCGTGACGCTGCTGCATGCGCTCGAGGCGCAAAACCTCAGACGCGGGATTGCCGCGCTCTGCATCGGCGGCGGCGAGGCCACGGCCATCGCAGTGGAGCGGCCGGCGCACTAGCCGTCCGCAAGGGCCGAAACTGAGGGAAGCCTGTCATTTCAGCCTTCCCTCGCCTGTGCCAGAGTGTAACGATGACGCGAGTCTCCCGGGGCTCGCAAACCAAGATTGAGGCCCAATGATCTCGAACTGGCTCGCGGCAGCGCTTTCCCGCCACAACATTCACTACGGCTGGGTGATGGTCGGCGTGACCTTTCTCGCCGCGCTGATCAGCGCCGGCACGGTCGGCGCCCCCGGCGTGTTCATCGTGCCGCTGCAGAAGGAGTTCGGCTGGAGCACGGCGGAGATCTCCTCCGCACTGTCGATCCGCTTCATCCTGTTCGGGCTGATGGCCCCGTTTGCGGCGGCCCTGCTCAACCGCTACGGCCTGCGCAACGTGACGCTGGTCGCGCAGCTGATCGTGGTCTCGGCGCTGGTGCTCTCGCTGGGCATGACCGAGGTCTGGCAGCTCATCGCGCTGTGGGGCGTGGTGATCGGGATCGGCACGGGCATGACCGCCCTGGTGCTCGGCGCGACGATTGCCACGCGCTGGTTCGCAGCACGGCGCGGCCTCGTCGTCGGCATCATGACCGCGAGCGTCGCGACCGGCCAGCTCGTGTTCCTGCCGCTCTTGGCAAGCCTCACCGACCATTACGGCTGGCGGCTCGCACTCGGCTTCGTCTGCATCGCGCTCGGCGTGTCCGCGGTCGCCGTGCTGCTGGTGATGCGCGACCGGCCGAGCGACGTCGGCCTGCGCCCGTTCGGCGATGAAGGTAGTGAGCCCCTGCCCGCCCCGCCGGTCAGCCACGGCACGATCACCGGCGTTGCGCTCGGCACGTTGCGCGATGCCTCGAAATCGACGGCGTTCTGGATCCTGTTCGCGACCTTCTTCGTCTGCGGCGCTTCGACCAACGGCCTCGTCCAGGTGCACCTGATCCCGATGTGCCTCGATTTCGGCATCCCGCAGGTTCAGGCGGCGAGCCTGCTGGCTGCGATGGGCATCTTCGACTTCTTCGGCACCATCATGTCAGGCTGGCTGTCGGACCGTTACGACAATCGCTGGCTCCTGTTCTGGTACTACGGCCTGCGCGGGCTCTCGCTGATCTTCCTGCCCTTCAGCGACTTCTCGTTCTACGGCCTCTCCGTATTCGCAATGTTCTACGGGCTCGACTGGATCGCCACGGTGCCGCCGACGGTGCGGATCACCGCGCAGAAATTCGGACCGGAGCGCGCCAATCTGGTGTTCGGCTGGATCTTCGCCGGCCATCAGCTCGGCGCCGGCGCCGCCGCCTTCGGCGCCGGCCTGTCTCGCACGGTGTATGAGAGCTACCTGCCTGCGTTCTTCATTGCCGGCGCGCTGTGCGTGTTCGCCGCGCTGATCGTGCTGGCGCTGTCGCGGCAGCCCAAGCCGCAGCCCGCGATGGCGTAGTATCCGATCGTGCTGGTGACGCCGAATACGGCGGCGTCACCAATCCGCTCGAGCCGGTGAACCCCTCGAGCACCGGGCGCGCCGAGACGGAGAGCGATTGCCGTGTATGGAAGATTGTTACGGCACGAGGATCAACGTCACTTCGAATCCTTGTTCAATTCGATCGCGACCTCCGACATCCAGGACCCCGGCGCCTCCATCAGGAAGGATTGATGATTGCTCTTGGTCTGGATCGTCACCAGCGCGGCCACCGTGTTTCCCTCGATTCGCGCCTCGATCAGGCCGTCCTTGTTCGTGCCGTAGACCTTGCCGCCCTGTCGATATTCGCTCTCGAACCAGTTGCCGGAAAGCTCCGTCCCGCTCTGCTCGATGTTCGCGGACAGGACCATCTTGTACGCATCGCTTGCGCAGCGCAGATTGAGGGTCAACGACCGTCCCGACCTGGTGACGTTGTATGCCACTTTGCAGCGGACCTTCTCACGCGGACCATCCGACGGCTTCATCGTACCGATACCCGACCATGCGCCGGCCAGGCTGTCGAACACCGGCTCTGCGCATAACGGGCTGATGCCGACAAGCACGAGGCAGGCCGCGCCGATGCACATGCGCGCCGCCGGAAACTTCAATATCATTCTGCCGATCCTGATTTGTAAAGTCTGGGCGCGTCCTAAGCCCCAACAGCCGCGGGATGTTGACGGAGCTGTTTAGAAATGTTGCAAAGATTGCCTGAACGTTGCCGGGATCGGCACATCGAGTACACGCCAAGATGTACCCCAGGGGAAACAAAATGCCGGCTCCGTCGTCCGCACCCATCATCCCGACCACTCCCGTGACCGCCGAGATGCGCGATGCGTTGCGCGCGATCGTCGGCGAGAAGGGATTTATCGAGGACGAGCACGGCAAGCAGCCGTTCGTGACCGATTGGCGGGGACTACTGGTCGGCGGGGCCGGCGCCGTCGTTCGTCCCGGCAGCACCGAGGAAGTGTCGAAAGTGGTCAGGCTTTGCCACGCGCACGGCGTCGCGATCGTGCCGCAGGGCGGCAACACCGGCCTGATGGGTGGGGCCACGCCCTGGCCGGCGCACACCGGCATTGTGCTGTCGCTCGGCCGCATGAATCGCGTGCTGGATGTCGACCCCGTCGGCTATTCGATGACGGTCGAGGCGGGCTGCGTGCTGCAGACGCTGCAGGAGACCGCCAGCAAGCACGACAGGTTCCTGCCGCTCAGCCTCGGCGCCCAGGGCTCGTGCATGATCGGCGGCAATCTCTCGACCAACGCCGGCGGCGTGCAGGTGCTGCGCTACGGCAACGCCCGCAATCTCGTGCTGGGGCTCGAGGTCGTCCTGCCCAACGGCGACGTCTGGGACGGATTGCGTGCGCTCAAGAAGGACAATACGGGCTACGACCTCAAGCACCTCTTCATGGGCGCCGAAGGCACGCTGGGCATCATCACCAAGGCCGTGCTCAAGCTGTGGCCGGCGCCGAAGGACGTCAGCACCGCGTGGCTGGCGATCCGGGATCCACGCGCGGCGCTGGAGATCCTGTCCGAAGCCCATAGCGCCTCCGAGGACAATGTCGGCTCCTGCGAGCTGATGAGCCGCGCCGCCATCGACATGGTGCTGCGCCACATTCCCGGCACCCAGGATCCGCTCAAGGCGGACACGCCATGGTATCTCCTGCTCGAATGGTCGTCTGCGCGCCCACGCCGGGATGGGACCGAGGGCATGTCCGAGAAGCTGGAGCAGTTCCTTGCCGACCAGCTCGAGGCCGGCCGCGTGCTCGATGCCGCGATCGCTCACACGGTCGGCCAGTCGCGCAACATGTGGCGGATCCGGGAGGGTGTGGCCGAGGCCTCCCGGGCCGAGGGTCCGGGACTGAGCTACGACGTGTCGGTGGCGATCTCCAGGATACCGGACTTCATCGACAAGGGGACCAAGGCCGTGATCGACATCCTCCCGACCATCCGCCCCTACCCCCTGGGACACATCGGCGACGGCAATCTGCATTTCTCGTTCATGGGGCCGGTCGGCATGGATCAGCAGACACTGACCCAATACAAGGGCGCCATCACGCGGGCCGTGAACGACCTCATCACATCCATGGGCGGATCGATCTCGGCGGAACACGGCATCGGCATCGACAAGCTCGACGAGCTCAGCCACTACCGGTCGAAGACCGAGCTCGACATCATGCGCACCATCAAGCGCGCGCTCGATCCGCAGAACATCATGAACCCCGGCAAGGTGCTGCGGCTGTGACTGTCGATCAACAGGTCTTCTTCTGCAAGTGCTCGACGCAGGTGCAGGTCTTGGTCGCCGGATATTTCACGTCGTAATAGGGAAAGCTCGAGGTGGCCGGGCTGTTGGTCGAGCAGCGGGGGAACAGATAGTAGCTGTCGGACAGCTTCACGGCGCCGGCGATGGTGAAGCCGAGGTTGGGCGCATAGTCATAGGTCACCTCGCTCAGGACGAGCGAGATGTTGGCGTTGGTGGTACCGCTCGGCCCCGTGAACTTCGACAAGGTCATCGGGTCACCCTTCTGTCTCGCGCCCGTCGAGCTGGTCGACGTGCTCCATTGCACCGTCGCATTGCCGTTGCTGTCGGTCGACACGCCCGAAACCGTAATCGTCATCAAGGAGGTGCTGCCGCTCTTGGTCGGATAGGGAGCCATGATGGCGCTCGCAGCCGCGAGAATGCCGTCCATCTGAGACGAGGTGACGGCCGTGTTCTGCGTGACCATGTCGGCGACACTGTGCGCGGTCGCGCTGACCTTGACGTTCATGGCAAGGCCGTTGCCGAGCTCGACGCCGCCGACATAGAGCACCAGCATGAACGGCACCACCATGGCGAACTCCGTCGCTGCAACGGCGCGGTCATCGGCCAGCAGGTGCCGGGCGCGAGATGACAGGGCGGAGATCATCAGGGGGCTCCTGGCTCGTTCTGGAACGCGGCGGACGACATGATCAGCCGGTTGCCGTTGCTGAGGTTCGAGAGGTTGAAACCGAGCGGCCCGAGGACGACCGGCCAGACATACATGACGCGGAGCACGACGATGTCGCCGGCATCGCCGGGGTCGTACTGCCAGGTATTGGTGACCTTGCCCGAGCTGTCGAAGGTCAGGGTCGGCATCCCCGTGTTCGCGGACGTCCACGAGGTCGCCACCTGCATGTCGACCATGAGGCCGCTGCAATTGAACAGGATCACGATCTGATCGCAGACCTTCTGCTTGAAAGCCGCCTGCGTCATCTGGGCGGATTGAACCTGTCCGGTCATGACGAGGCGCGCCGACTGGCGCACGATGGATTCGAGCGTCTGCTGGGCGAAGAAAACGAGGAACGTCTGGATCAGCGCTATAATGAGCGCGAGGAACGGTGCAGCGACCAGCGCGAATTCCACGGCCGTCGCGCCCCTCTTGTCCCGCGCGAAGGCGGCACAGCGATTGCGGCGTCTCTTGGTCGTTGCGGCGGGGCCGGTCATGGCTCTTCTTCTCTACTTCACGAGGCTGGCCGTGCTGGATGCGACCTTGATGAACAGGTCCGTCAGCGCCTCGGAGATATCGCCGCCTGTTTGAACATGGGCATAGAAACCGGGCGAGGCGCACGCCTGGAGGTTTTGCGCGATCTTGCCGGTTGAGGAAGTAGGCTGGTTATACTTGTGGATCCAGCTCATATACCAATTGTCGGTTTTCTGGATGCCGGTATTGGGATCGGCGATGAGCTGTAGATACTCCGTGTAGAGGACGGCGATCTTGATACCGCGGTTCTTGATGGTCGTGCACATCGTCGTGTCGAGCGGCTGCTGGCATCGATTGTTGGAGGCGAAGCTCGCGTTCGGGCAAGTCGTGGAGATCTTGTCTTCAACGCCGTCGGTGACGAGGAATACCACTTGCTGCGGCGTATCTCCCGCCGCGTTGCTACCAAGCCCGGGCGTGGGCATGATGGTGTTGAGGCTTGTAAGCGCACCGAGGATATCTGTGCCATTGTCGGTCTTGCAGTTGGTCGTCACAACGACACAGTTCTGGTAGGCGACCGGCATCAGCGAGATGTTGGAAACCTTGGTTCCGGCGAGGGAGGGGGTAGTCAGCGTGGCAAGTGTGTTCAAACGTAAGTCGAATGTGTAGAGCGCCGCTTTGTAGGTGGTGTTGTTCAACGCCGCCATGCACTGCATGACGCCCCCCGAAATGCCTGACTGCGGGCAGTTCGACCACGAATTGAGCAACTGGTTCACAGCACTCGTCACGAGGTCGATCCGCAAAGTAATGTTTCTGTTTCGCGCGATCGTGAGGTTATCCTTCGTCCCGCCGTCGTGAGCAATATTGGTCTGATGACAAGCGAAGCCGCAATTCTGCGAGGCCGTTGCTGACTGATACGCAGAGGCGGTATACTTGATGAGATTGCTGATATCGGTAGTGGTCGCGCCGATCCCCAAGAGCTGGCCCCGCAAATTCGGACAGTAGCTTGAGTGGATTTTCTGCCTGACAGCGGCGAGGATTCTTGCTGCGAATCAGGAGCGAAGATGACGAAGAAGAGCCGCCGGACGCATTCTCCGGCATTCAAGGCGAAGGTTGCTTTGGCTGCGGTCAAAGGCGACAAGACACTGGCGGAGCTGGCGCAACTGTTTGATGTTCATCCGAACCAGATCACGATCTGGAAAAACCAGCTCCTGGAAGGCGCCGCCGGCGTGTTTGGGCATGACAAGACATCGGCCGAGACGCCGGTCGATTTGAAGGCGTTACATGCCAAGATCGGCGAGCTGGCGTTGGAAAACGATTTTTTGTCCGGCGCGCTCACCAAGGCGGGCCTGCTGAGCGCAAAGCGATGATCGACCGCGATCATGATCTTTCTATCGTGCGCCAGGCGAAGGTCCTGAAGCTGGCTCGCAGCACGGTCTACTATGAACCTCGGCCAGTTTCGGCCGAGGACCTTGCCTTGATGCGTCGGCTCGATGAGCTGCATCTCGATTATCCCTTCGCGGGAGCGCGTATGCTGCGATCGTTGCTGCGGCGGGAGGGCGTATACGCCGGTCGCCGCCACATCGCGACGCTGATGAAGCGCATGGGGATCGAGGCGGTCTATCGTCGCCCGAACACGAGCAAGCCGGCTCCGGGTCACAAGATCTACCCGTACCTGTTGCGCGGATTGAAGATCGAGCGGCCCGACCATGCGTGGGCAATGGACATCACCTACATTCCGATGCGGCGTGGCTTCGTCTATCTCGCGGCGGTCGTCGATGTGTTCAGCCGACGGGTCCTGGCCCATCGCGTCTCGATCACAATGGAGGCGGCCTTCTGCGTCGAAGCGGTCCAGGAGGCGTTGGCGAAGCACGGCAGGCCCGAGATTTTCAACACGGATCAGGGCAGCCAGTTCACCAGCCTCGAGTTCACCGATGTGCTGCTGGACGCGAAGATCGCCATCAGCATGGACGGCAAGGGCGCCTGGCGCGACAACGTGTTTGTCGAGCGGCTCTGGCGCACGGTCAAATACGAAGAAGTATATCTCCGCGCCTACGACAGCGTGTCCGAGGCGCGAGCGTCAATTGCCAAGTATCTGGCCTTCTACAATCAGGGACGCCCTCACTCGAGCCTTGACGGGCGCACGCCCGACGAGGCTTACTTCGGCACGCAAGCTATGGTGATGGCCGCATGACCGTCGCCGACGGTTTTGTCGTCGCTCTGGTCGGGCTACGCCCTCCCGACGCAACGACAAAACCGTAAAGCCCCGCGTTCAGCATAACCCGGCAGGAATCCACTTAAATCCAGCGGGGCGCTGTCCAAACAACCGGGGCCAGCTCTCCCATGGACGGCGAGTCATCCATCAGCAGATAGAAATTCATGTTGGGCGCGCTGGACGCCCGCGCCGTGGCGGATCCGTTGACCTGCCAGGTCTGCTTGCCGAGAACACCGGGGAAATTGTTGATGGACTGCGCGGTGTAGGACACCGTGATCGTGCGAGCAAGACCGGTATCAGTGACGGTGACCGTCGGCGTCGGGACCGAAGACAGGCCGGGAAGATTCGCCTTCGCAGCGAAAACAGCTTCCGCGGTCGCCTTGACCACGGCCGTGTCACTCTGCACCAGCATCGCCGGCCGTACGGCTGCGATCGCGGCGGCGTCGGCGGCGGCGGCGTTCAACTGCTCGCGCTTACGCAATGCCAGTGTGTAGTCGAGCGTCATGCCCAAAAGAAAGATGGTCGGAACCATCATGAGCGCGAAGATGATGGCGACGTTGGCCTTCCGATCACTCCCGAAACGGAGCACTGCGCGGCGGAGCATGACCTTCATCCTGATTGCCGTCGTTACGGCAAAAAACTTCCCTGAAATCTCGTGATGGGAGAGGCCGCAGCATTGCTGCGATCACCCCCACATCGCAGGCTGCAATATGGATTTGGCCTTCTTAATCAACACTTACGGGCGATCGACAAACATGGACCGCAACAAAGTGCGATGTATCGTATTGAGAAAGCATCATTAACGTGGCTTAAACGCGATCGCAGAGATCGACGGTTAACGGGATGATGCGCAAGGTGCCGGCGGGTACACGACGTGCACCGACAGACGAAGAGCGCGTCAAGCGCGCCTGGCGCGGACGGCGGCTCAAACGAAACCGCCGAAAACGCCCCCCTAGAACAGCTGTCGACGCAGAAAACGCCCTGCTTGCCGGGCTTTCCGGGCCAAGAACCCTATTGCCGTTAGAATCCACGGCGCAAACGTGGACAATGCCCTAAGCAAATGCCGGCTGCCGGTCCGTCCGAACCCATCATTCCAACCGCTCCGCTAACCGCCCGAATACGCGATTCACTGCGCGCGATCATCGGCGAGAAGGGCCTGATCGAGGACCAGCATGGTAAACAGCCATTCGTGACGGATTGGCGGGGATTGCTGGTCAGAGCTGGCCCCGGTTGTTTGGACAGCGCCCCGCTGGATTTAAGTGGATTCCTGCCGGGTTATGCTGAACGCGGGGCTTTACGGTTTTGTCGTTGCGTCGGGAGGGCGTAGCCCGACCAGAGCGACGACAAAACCGTCGGCGACGGTCATGCGGCCATCACCATAGCTTGCGTGCCGAAGTAAGCCTCGTCGGGCGTGCGCCCGTCAAGGCTCGAGTGAGGGCGTCCCTGATTGTAGAAGGCCAGATACTTGGCAATTGACGCTCGCGCCTCGGACACGCTGTCGTAGGCGCGGAGATATACTTCTTCGTATTTGACCGTGCGCCAGAGCCGCTCGACAAACACGTTGTCGCGCCAGGCGCCCTTGCCGTCCATGCTGATGGCGATCTTCGCGTCCAGCAGCACATCGGTGAACTCGAGGCTGGTGAACTGGCTGCCCTGATCCGTGTTGAAAATCTCGGGCCTGCCGTGCTTCGCCAACGCCTCCTGGACCGCTTCGACGCAGAAGGCCGCCTCCATTGTGATCGAGACGCGATGGGCCAGGACCCGTCGGCTGAACACATCGACGACCGCCGCGAGATAGACGAAGCCACGCCGCATCGGAATGTAGGTGATGTCCATTGCCCACGCATGGTCGGGCCGCTCGATCTTCAATCCGCGCAACAGGTACGGGTAGATCTTGTGACCCGGAGCCGGCTTGCTCGTGTTCGGGCGACGATAGACCGCCTCGATCCCCATGCGCTTCATCAGCGTCGCGATGTGGCGGCGACCGGCGTATACGCCCTCCCGCCGCAGCAACGATCGCAGCATACGCGCTCCCGCGAAGGGATAATCGAGATGCAGCTCATCGAGCCGACGCATCAAGGCAAGGTCCTCGGCCGAAACTGGCCGAGGTTCATAGTAGACCGTGCTGCGAGCCAGCTTCAGGACCTTCGCCTGGCGCACGATAGAAAGATCATGATCGCGGTCGATCATCGCTTTGCGCTCAGCAGGCCCGCCTTGGTGAGCGCGCCGGACAAAAAATCGTTTTCCAACGCCAGCTCGCCGATCTTGGCATGTAACGCCTTCAAATCGACCGGCGTCTCGGCCGATGTCTTGTCATGCCCAAACACGCCGGCGGCGCCTTCCAGGAGCTGGTTTTTCCAGATCGTGATCTGGTTCGGATGAACATCAAACAGTTGCGCCAGCTCCGCCAGTGTCTTGTCGCCTTTGACCGCAGCCAAAGCAACCTTCGCCTTGAATGCCGGAGAATGCGTCCGGCGGCTCTTCTTCGTCATCTTCGCTCCTGATTCGCAGCAAGAATCCTCGCCGCTGTCAGGCAGAAAATCCACTCAAGCTACTGTCCGAATTTGCGGGGCCAGCTCTTCAGTTACCGTCAGTTGCGTCGAGCGGTAGGCCTGCAGCGAGGACCTGGAAACCGGTGAAGATCTGGAAGCTGATAAGGATCGCGAAGTCCGCTCGCGTCGCGTCTGCGAATACGAGAAGTCGCAGGGCATGGTGACATTACATTCAGGGGCTTGATGGATGCGATAAGGACGGGCTTCCGAAGCGACAGAACCGAGAACAATGAAGAGGCACGCAGAAAATACTCGCTTGAACATTGCAAGGACTCCAAATGAGAGACCCTGTGGTCTGAGCCCCGCAAACTCCTCCAAGAATGGGTAGAGTCCGTCACCTCTGAGGAGATGGACCATGAAGCCAAGTCGGTTCACGGAAGAGCAGATCATCGGGATTTTGCGGGAGCAGGAGGCGGGTGTGGCGACGGCTGATGTCTGCCGCAAACACGGGATCTCGAGCGCAACATTCTACAAATGGAAGGCCAAGTACGGTGGCCTGGAGGTATCCGATGCCAAGCGGCTGAAGGCATTGGAGGACGAGAACGCCAAGCTGAAGAAGCTCCTGGCCGAGGCAATGCTCGACAACGCCATGCTCAAGGACGTTGCGTCAAAAAAATGGTGACGCCCGCCGCGAGGCGAGAGGCCGTCGCTCATCTGCGGACCAACTTCGAAGTGAGCGAACGGCGGGCGTGCAAAGCCTTGGGGGCAGATCGCGCATCGGTGCGCTATCGCAACGGGCGAGCCGATGATGCGGCCGTACGCGCCCGCCTGCGCGAGCTGGCGGCCATCCGCCGCCGGTTCGGCTACCGTCGTCTGCTGGTGCTGATGCGCCGCGAGGGGCTGGTCATGAACCACAAGAAGTTTCGACGTCTGTATCGCGAGGAACGGCTGCAAGTCCGCCGGCGTGGCGGCCGTAAACGGGCGCTCGGCAGCAGGGCGCCAATGGCGATCCCGCAAGGCGCCAACCAGCGCTGGAGTCTCGACTTTCTGTCGGATGCGTTCGCCGATGGCCGACGGTTCCGGATTCTGGCTGTGGTCGACGACTTCACTCGCGAATGCCTGGCGCTCGTCGCCGATACTTCGCTGTCGGGCCTGCGGGTCACACGCGAGCTCGATGTCATCATTGCCTGGCGCGGCCGGCCGGCGATGTGCCTGTCCGACAACGGCACTGAGCTGACCGGAATGGCCGTGCTGCGCTTCAGCCAAGAGAGGCAGATCGAGTGGCACTACATCGCGCCCGGCAAACCGACCCAGAATGCCTTCATCGAGAGCTTTAACGCCCGCCTGCGCGATGAACTTCTCAATGAGACGCTGTTCACTTCGCTCGCACAGGCGCGAGCCGTGCTGGCGGCCTGGAAAGACGACTACAACAACGCCCGGCCGCACAGCGCCCTGGGCAACCTCACGCCGACCGAATACGCCAAACGCAACGCTCTTGGGCCGCAACGGGACGGGACGCTGCGCTATGCCGAGGGCTCCGCGCCCCGCCCCGTTGCTTCACCGAGCCCCTTGGGCTCATATTCAACCGGGACTCTTTCCATTGCTGGATGAAGCGAGGGGCTCAGACCACCTGCCCCGGATCATGAGAAACAAATACAGTTTGGCTGAAATGGGACTAACCCGTCTTATTCGCGAGAGGGCGCCTGAGAGGCTGGCGAGCGTGGTGTAAAGCGCTGATGCGGCGTAGGATTCGGTTGCGAAGCCACCCCATCACCTTCAACCGCGAACGCCACGCCCGCCATGACCGATGATACGATTTCAGACCACTATCGAGAAGCAAGAATTCAACACAAATAAAACCTCTGCCTCGCGCTCGATCTCTTCATGCTTGATAGTCTCGTTTCGGAGGCTGAGCACCTACCGCGTCTAATAGGCCGCTCGCGCCGGTTTCTTTGGACGCGGCACGACCGCGACTCCACGTTTCGGCACAGAAATGATCGGGAGTCACTCAATCTTTCTTCAACTTAACCCGTCTTATTCGTAAGAGTGCGCCTGAGGGGTAAAGCGCTGATGCGGCGTAGGATTCGGTTGCGAAGCCAACCCCATCACCTCCAACCGCGAACGCCACGCCCGCCATGACCGACGATACGATTCCGCCCTTCTCGTTTCCAGCCGTTCACGCCAAGAAAGTCACAGCTGCCTTCGATGGTGGGCGCCTAACCTCGAACGGGGGCGTGATGCTTCTGGCGATGGCCGAGCGGCGTCTCGGTTTGGCCAACAATCTGGCCCGGGTGTTCCCGGATCGGCGCGATCCGACGAGCTATGCGGGAAACTGGGTGATGACGGAATGAGATAGGCGGCGTATCGAGGCGGGTGTCGAGCCTGCCAGAACCTCAAGGAGAGCGATACGCCATGAACGAGCATAGCAACATTGTCCCACTGCGTCAGCCCGATGAGATCGACGATCCACTGACGAATATTTTGCGATCTGGAGCTCGGCAGCTGCTTGCGCAGGCTGTCGAGATGGAAGCCGAGGCGTTTCTCGCCGCGATGAAGGGCTTGAAGCTTCCCGATGGCCGCGACCGCCTCGTGCGACACGGCCATGGTCCAGTGCGGACGATCCAGACGGGGATCGGCGCCGTCGAAGTCGCCCGGGTAAAGATTCGCGATCGCGCGGTGACCAGCGATGGCGAGCGGATCCGCTTCACCTCGGCGATCCTGCCGTTGTGGGCACGGCGCACGAAGAGCTTGGATGCACTTTTGCCGGTTCTGTACCTGCGAGGCATCTCGACGGGCGACTTCCAGGAGGCGCTGGCGGCGCTCTTGGGCAAGGATGCGCCGAATCTTTCTCCGGCGGTGGTTTCCAGACTGACGACGGAGTGGCAGCTCGAGTACGAGCGTTGGCAGAAGCGCGATCTGTCGGCGCGCCGGTACGTATACGTGTGGGCGGACGGCGTCTTCCTGCAGGCTCGCATGGAAGACCACAGCGAATGCATGCTGGTGCTGATCGGCGCGACGCCGGAAGGCAAGAAGGAACTCATCGGCTTCCAGGTCGGCGTGCGCGAGAGCACGCAGAGCTGGCACGAACTGCTCGTCGAGGCGAAAACCCGAGGGCTGAAGATCGCCCCGGAAATCGCCGTCGGTGACGGCGCGCTCGGCTTCTGGAAGGCGCTCGACGAGGTCTTTCCCGCCACGCGACATCAGCGGTGCTGGGTGCACAAAACCGCGAATATCTTGAACAAAGTCGCAGTGTCGGTACAGGCCAGCATGAAGAAGGATCTGCGCGAGGTCTATTTGGCGTCCAACCGAGCTTCGGCCGAAGTGGCGATCGATGTCTTTGCCGAGAAATACGGAGCGAAGTACGACAAGGCGGTCGAGTGCCTGACGAAAGATCGCGACGCAATGCTTGCGTTCTACGAATTCCCCGCCGAGCATTGGGACCACTTGCGGACGACGAATCCCATCGAAAGCGTGTTCGCGACGGTCCGGCACAGAACGGTGCGCACGAAAGGTTCGTTATCGTCAACGACTGCCAAGTTGATGGTGTTCAAGCTGCTCTGCGCCGCATCAAAGACCTGGCGGCGGCTGAAAGGCACAAATCAGTTGCCGAAGGTCAGCGCAGGTGTCAGATTCGAAAACGGCATCGAGGTCATCCAAGTGCCGGAAAACCACGCCGCCTGATCGCCTCGTCACCCAAAATCCCGCATAGCTCCGATCCGACGCGGGTCGTGCACAGCCTGGTCGATATGTTCCGCGCTCGCATGTTCGCGATCTGCTGCGGCTACGAGGACGCCGACGACCTCGATCATCTGAGGTCCGATCCGGCATTCAAACTGGCCTGCGGTCGCCTACCGGACACGGGCCGGGATTTGTGTTCCCAGCCGACGCTGTCGCGGCTGGAGAATGCTCCGCGCCTGCGCGACGTGATCCGGCTGACCTACACTTTGGTCGACGCATGGATGGATAGCTACCCGCGCGAGCCGGCATCCGTCACGCTCGACATCGATGATACCTGCGACGTCGTCCACGGCCATCAGCAGCTCTCGCTGTTCAACGCTCATTATGACGAACGCTGCTTCCTGCCGATCCACGTCTACGACACGGAGAAGAGCCGGCCCGTGGCGGTCGTGCTGAGGCCCGGCAAGACGCCGGGCGGCGTCGAGGTGCGTGCCCATCTGCGCCGCCTGGTACGGCATATCCGGACGCGATGGCACAACACGCAAATTACGTTCCGTGGCGACGGGCACTATGCCCGGCCGGAGGCAATGGCGTGGTGCGAGACCAACGGCATCGACTACATCTTCGGTCTGTCCGGCACCAAGCCTCTCGCCAGAAAAGTCGACGAGGTCGCCGACGACATCCGCACGCGACGCGCCATCGAGAACCTGCCGGTTCTGCGTGGCTATACCGAGACGCGCCACAAGGCAAAGTCCTGGGATCGCGAACGGCGCACCGTCGCCCGTATTGAGGCGACGATGCTCGGCCTCGACATCCGTTTCGTCGTCACCAGCCTCGATGTCGGCTCGGCCGAGTGGATCTACGACAGCCTGTATTGCGCGCGCGGCCAAGCCGAGAATCTGATCAAGCTGCATAAGACGCAGCTCGCCTCCGATCGCACCAGCTGCCGTTCGGCGCTCGCCAACCAGGTCCGTCTCGTGCTCCATACGGCCGCTTATTGGCTGATGCTGACCGTGCGCGACGCCATTCCCAAAGCCCGGGAATTGGCCGCTGCCGAGTTCGCGACGCTGCGTCTTCGGCTCTTGAAAATCGCCGCCCGTGTCGTCGAGACCACGAGCCGCATTCGCCTTGCGTTTGCCGCGGCATGTCCCGAAGCCGACCTGATCTGCGGCTTGCCCGGCGCGCTGCTGCCGCTCGGTCCTTGACCGGCGGGGCGTCCGCCCCCGTTCGCCCAACCCATCCCTCAAGCGCGTTGCAAAGTACCGGTCGTCAGGCGGCGAAAAGCCGAAGGCAATCCTGTGCGCCTCGTCAGACAAGATGTGCGGCCGCATCAATCGGGCCCAAAAGCCGCACTCTCACGAATAGGACGGGCTAAAGGCCGGCTGAAACCCGACTGCATTGCGCGACACGGCCGGCAATCGTCATAGCCTACACGTAGCGACCGAGATGATTAACTCGCGGCGCACGAATGCCCGCTCAGCGGGTCAATCTTGCGGCATGCAATCAAGTCAGATTCGCATTTGGAGCGTTGCGAAGGCAAAACCGGCTGCCGCTCACTGCATCATCGCGGCCGCGATCTTCTCCGCCGACATCAGGACCGGGAAGTTGGTGTTGGCGCACGGGACCACCGGGAAGATCGAGGCGTCGACGACGCGCAAGCCCTGGATGCCCTTGACCCGGCCCTGAATGTCGACCACCGCCATCGGATCATCGGCGCGGCCCATGCGGCACGAGCAGGAGGCGTGCCACACGCCGATGGTTGCCTTGCGCACGAAAGCTTCGAGCGCCTCGTCGTCGTTTATCACCTGATCGAAGGTAAAGCCTTCCACCACGAAATTGTCGATCATGTAGTGACGTAGCGCTGCCGGCCCGTCCATCAGCGTCGCGGCGATCTTGGTCAAAATCCTGTTCCTGGTGTTGACCACGCCGATCTTGCGGACCTTGTCGGTGTAGGCAGCCGGGAACGGCTTGTCCGTCACCTTCTTCACGATGTCGCTCATTTGAATGGCCGCCATCTTGCGGAAGCCGCTCATCAGGCGGTCGAGATCGCGCCGGTCGGACAGCAGGTTGAACTCGACGATCGGCTCCGCGGCAGGATCGCGCGAGGCCAGCTTGACCTGTCCGGTCTCGGAATAGGTCTTGTTGACGAAGGTCAGGAGCGAGCCGATCTGTTCACCGACCGCGTGCCAGGCCGACTTGGAGAGCAGGACCACGAACATGTCGCCTTTCGGCACGCCGGCAAGACCCGAGGAATAGCGCAGGCCGAGCTGCATGTGGCGCCTGGTGTGCCCGTTCATGCGGGCGCCGCGGCGGACGAAGGACGACAGCGAGATCGAGGGATGATCCATCAGGCGCTGGCCGACGCCCGGCAGCCCCATCAGCACGGGAATCCCCAAATCCTTGAGGTGACCGACCGGACCGATGCCGGCGCGAAGCAGATGCGCCGGCGAATGAATGGCTCCGCTGGAGAGGATGATCTCGCGGCCCCGGAATTCCTGCTCGCGTCCGTCGACGATAGCCTTCACGCCGACGCATTGCGTGCCTTCGAACAAAAGCTCGCGCACCTGCGTGTTGGTGGAGATGGTGAGATTGGCGCGCTTGCGGGTGTCGCGATCGAGATAGCCCATCGCGGCGGAGACGCGCTGCTCGGCCTGGTTGGAATGCGTCACCGGAAAATAGCCGTCGACGAACTCGCCATTCTGTCGGGCACGAATTGATGCCCGGCCTGCTGGAAGGCCTCGGCGAAGGCCTGCGAATGCTGCGTCCAATGCTCCCGCGGGATACGGCGCACCGGGATCCGGCCGTCCTTGCCGTGATACGGTCCGTCGAAGTCGAGGTCGCGCTCGACCTTCTTGAAGAAGGGCAGCACGTCGTTCCAGCGCCACCCCTCGGCGCCCCGCGCCTCCCATTCGTCGTAATCGGTCGGCGCGCCGCGATTGGCCATCTGGCCGTTGATCGAGGAGCCGCCGCCCAGCACGCGCGCCTGTTCGTATTTGCGTAAAGGGGGACGCGATTCGTTCGGATTGTTGTGACTGACGACCTGCGTCGTGACCTTGAGCTCGGTCCAGTGAAAGCGCGGATCGAAATAGGCCGTGCCGGGATAGCTGTCCCTGATCTCGGCCGGCTCGTTGCCGGGCGGTGTGTCCTGTCCGGCCTCGCACAGCAGGACCTTGTTGGCGCTTCTTGCGGAGAGTCGATGGGCCAGCACGGACCCGGCCGAGCCGCCGCCCACGATGATGAAGTCGTACACGTCTCGCGTTTCCTCTTGTTCTCTTCCTGTGAGTGTCGCGCGTTCTTGAGATTCTGGATTGTTTCGCGACACTCGCAATGACGGCGGCTGCTACGGCCGGATCGAGAAATTCTCCGGCGGCCCCGGCTTGCGCAAGGGCTCCGCCAGCCGGGCGAACTCGCACAGCAGCGACCGCGTCTTCCTGGGATCGATGATCTCCTCGACCCAGAATTTCTCGGCCGAGCGGAACGGCGAGCGCAGCCTGTTGAGCCGTTCCTCGATCTCCCTCAGCTTCGCGGCTTTGTCTTCTGCCGCGTCGATGTCGGCGCGGTAGGCGGCTTCGATGCCGCCTTCGAGCGGGAGCGAGCCCCAATAGGCCGACGGCCAGGCATAGCGGATCGAGAATCGGTCGGCGGGCTGATGCACAACGCCGGCGACGCCGAAGGCGTTGCGCAGGATCACGGTGCACCAGGGCACCGTGGTCTGGTTGACCGCGGCCATGGCACGGACGCCGTGGCGGATGGTGGCCGCCTTCTCGGCGTCGAGGCCGATCATGAAGCCGGGGCAGTCCATGAGATAGACGATCGGCAGGTGGAAGGTTTCGGCAAAATCGACCCAGCGCACCACCTTCTGGCAGGCATCGGCCGTCCAGGAGCCGCCATAGTGAAAGCTGTCGCTGGCCAGCAGCAGCACCGCCCTGCCCTCGAGCCGGGCGAGGCCGACAATGATCGGCTTGCCGAAATTCTTGGCAACTTCGAAGAACGAGCCCTTGTCGACGACGGACTCGATGATCGGCCGCATCTTGTAGACCTGCTTGCGGTTGCGCGGCACCGCATTCATCAGCGCTTCGTCGCCGCGCTCCGGATTGTCGGTGCAGGGCAATGTCGGCGGCAGCTCGTAGACCGATGACGGCAGATAAGAGAGGAAACGCCGCGCGCAGGCAAAGGCCTCCTCCTCGGTGTCGACGGCATGATCGACCGCGCCGGCGCGGGTCTGGATGTCGGCGCCGCCGAGCTCCTCCTTCGTGAGATCCTGCCCCAGCGCCTTCACCACCGGCGGCCCGGCGACGAACATCGCGGATTTCCGGGTCATGATGGAATAGTGGCTGGCGGCAAGACGCGCCGCACCCAAGCCCGCCACCGAGCCGAGGCCGAGTGCGACCACCGGCACGCGCGACAGATTTTCCGTCGTGAAGCGATACCAGCGCGTGCCGCCGATGCCGCCGGGCAGGTTCGCCGCGCCCTTGGTCTCGATGGTCTTGACCGAGCCACCGCCGCCGGAGCCCTCGATGATGCGGACGATGGGCAGACGGAAATCGTGTGCCATCTCTTCCGCCATCAGCGGCTTTGCGGAGATCGACGCATCGGCCGAGCCGCCGCGCACCGTGAAATCGTCGCCGACCACGACGACGGTGCGGGCCTCGACGCGCGCGCGGCCGAACACGCAGTTGGCCGGCGTCAGTTTCTGCAGCTCGCCGCTGGGATCGTACTCACCGATGCCGGAGATGGCACCGATCTCGTGAAAGCTGCCTTTGTCGATCAGCTTGTCGATACGTTCCCGAACAGTCAGCCGGCCCTGGTCATGCTGTCGCTTGACCTTGTCAACGCCGCCCATCTCCCGCGCGAAGGCTTCGCGCCGGGCGAGCTCGTCGAGTTCCGGCTTCCAGTTCATTCACTCCCTCCGAATGGATCGGCTTGTTATTGTTGTGCACGGCCATGGCGACCGGCTTACGCGAGATACGGTTGTTGAAGGCGTCGCCTTCCGCGCCTTCCATCAGGCTGCCGAGCGAGCGGCCAAGCTGGAGCATCAGCGGCGCGACTTCGTCGTGCAGACGCTGCTCGTCATACATCGCCGACAGAAGACCGATCGTGATGACCACGAAGGTCTGGTACTGCGGCGACCAGATCGGCACCGCGAGGCCGTTGATGTGCGGGCTCCACAGGCCGCAGGCGACGACATAGCCGCGCTCGCGCAGCATCTGCCGGTTGGCCTCGATGCGGGGCTTGAGAACCTTCGCAGCCTCGGGAGCTTCGCGCGCCATGTCGGCGACGAAGGCATCTCCGACTTCCGGCGCGAGCGCCGCCGTGTAGGCCGCGCCTGCTGCGGTCGAGGCCATCGCGATGCGGCTGCCGGTGCCCTCGTGCAAGCCGAGTGCAGAGGGCGAGCGCGCGAACTGGAGATAGACGAGATGGAAGCGATCGGGGACGACGAAGCCGACGGTGCCCGGCAATTGCTCGGCCACTTCCTGCAGCCGCTGCCGGATCATGCTGCGCAGCTGTGCGCCCTTCATCATCGAGGCGCTCATCGCCACCGCGCTCGGGCCGATGCGATATTTCTGATCGCGCGGCAGATAGACGAGCTGGCCCATGCGGGTCAGCGTGTGCGTGAGCCGCGACACCGTCGAACGCGGCAGACCGCAGCGGTTTGAAATCTCGAGATTGCCGAGCCTGCTATCGTGGCCCTCGAAGCACCGCAACACGTCGAACGCGCGCGAGACCACCTGGATGACATCTCCCTCGCCGGCATCGCCAGCGAGTGCGCCTTGCCTACTCAACCGCTCCGATCGTCGTCCCATGTTCCCTACCACTTGTTCCGCTGTGCGGAATTAAATTCCACTTGCAGACGACGCTACCTCACGCATTTTGCGGCGACAACAAAAAGGCGATGGCATGCCAGAAATTAAGATCGTCACGGAGATCGCGGGACGCGTCTGCGCAACTCCCGTGCAAGTTGGAGGAACCGTCGCGGATGGCGATGACGTTGTAGTTGTCGAAGCAATGAAGATGGAGATTCCGGTGCCCTCGCCCGCGAGCGGCACAATCACATCGCTTCTGGTGAAGCTCGACGACGTCGTTGCCGAGGGACAGGCAATCGCGATCGTCGCGAATTGACTGTATTCTTCGCGGTTTCCGCGACAATCTGTCAGGCTCATTCCCGAATGCACGGTACGGCGTTGCCATCGCTTGATTGCGGTGACATGATCTGTTGCAAACAAAACGTTGTTTCAAACAAAGAAAGAAAATCCTCGCAAGCAAGCGAGGATCATTGGAGGGAATCATGCTTCGTGGGCTGCTCATGCTCGCGCCTGCCTTGGTGGCGGGCATTTCTTTTGCGTCTACACGCTACTCGTTCGCCGAAGACATCAAGCTGCCGGCGACATTGACCTTCACGGCCTATGACACCGGAACCGCCGGCTTCAACATCGCGGTCGGCGTCGGCAAGATGATGAAGGACAAGTACGGCACCGACGTGCGCGTGCTGCCCGCAGGCAACGACGTCGCCCGCCTTGCGCCGCTGCGCGCCAAGCGCGCAGCCTCATCGGCGATGGGATCGGGCACCTACTTCGCGCAGGAAGGTGTGTTCGAGTTCGGCTCTAGGGAATGGGGGCCACAGCCGCTGCAGACCCTACTCTCGACCGTCGACTGCAATTGCGCCTCGCTCGGGGTCGCCGCCGACACCGGCGTGAAGGAGCTGAAGGACCTGAAGGGCAAGCGTGTCGGCTTCGTCGTCGGCTCGCCCGCGCTGAATCAGAATTCGCTCGCGGTGCTCGCTTTCGCCGGACTAACGCAGAAGGACGTCAAGGTCGTCGAGTTCGCCAGCTACGGCGCAATGTGGAAAGGGCTGATCAACAACGACGTCGATGCCGCCTTTGGCACCACCATCACCGGTCCCGCCAAGGAGGCCGAGACCTCGCCGCGCGGACTGATCTGGCCACCGCTGCCCGCCAAGGACAAGGAAGGCTGGGCGCGGATGCAGAAGGTCGGTTCGTTCTTCTTCCCGCAGCTTGCAACCTGCGGCGCCGGCATCTCGCCCGAGAAACCGGTCGAGCTCGGCAACTATCCCTATCCGATCTTCGTCGCCTACGCGTCGCAACCGGCCGATCAGGTCTACGCGGTGACCAAGGCGATGATCGTGAACTACGACGCTTACAAGGACTCCGCGCCCGGCGCCGGCGGACTCGCGGCCAACCGCCAGACCAAGAACTGGGTGGTGCCGGTGCATCCCGGCGCGGTGAAGGCGCTGAAGGAAGCCGGCCAATGGAGCGACTCGCAGGAGGCGCACAACAACAAGCTGATCAAGCGCCAGGAGGTGCTGGCAGCCGCGTGGGCCGATTACGGCAAGTCCAATCCGCCGTCCGACGACAAGGCCTTCCTGGACGGCTGGATGAAGGCGCGCGCGACGGCGCTTGCCAAGGCCGGCATGCCCAACGGGTTCGAGGAATAGAACCAATGGGCTCAGGCTTGATGCCAAGAAGGAAGTGCGCTCCCTCCCCCGCTTGCGGGGGAGGGTCGGGGAGAGGGTGTCTCCACGGTGGGATTCCCCCAGAGGAAAGAGCCCTCACCCGCGCCTTCGGCGCGACCTCTCCCGCAAGCGGGAGAGGTTAAGCGAGTTCGCGGCCGCCCTCGATTCAACCAACGGCCTCTCTGCTTTAGTCGCTAGTTAGCTAGCCCACGCGCGGGATCGATGATGTCTTCTTCCACCACCACCGCCCCGCAAGACGAGACCAGGCGGATCGTGTTCGACGATCCGCATGGCGCCGCCGCCAACATGCAGGAGGCGGAGGTCACGCGCGTGCGCTCCCTGCGGGGCGCCTGGCGCTGGGCACTGGTGGCAGCGACCGCTGCGACGATCCTGCTCTGCATCAATCAGCAATTCTCGCTGCGCTTCTTCATCGGCTACACCCAGCTCAACACGGAGTATTTCTATCTCCTGATCGCCTTGATGCTGCCCTTCACCTTCCTGATCTTTCCCGGCACGGGGCGTGCCCCGCTCGATCGCATTCCCTGGTACGACCTCGTCCTGTTCCTCGCGACCTTCGCGGCGGCGCTCATGCTGATGTCGAACGTGCGCAAGGCGGCGGAGGCCGGCTGGGAATTCGGCCGCGCGCCGACGGGCGTCATCGCCGCCGGCCTCGTGATGTGGGCGATGCTGATGGAGGCGCTGCGGCGCACCGGCGGCTGGAGCCTGTTGCTGAGCGTCTTGCCCTTCACCGTCTATCCGCTGTTCGCCGAGGCACGCTGGCTCGGTCCGTTCCGCGGCACGCAATCGACCCTGGAGCAGGCGACCGCCTATCACGTGCTGTCGGGCGAAAGCCTGCTCGGCATTCCCATCCAGGCCTTTGCCGACACCGTCATCGGCTTCCTCGTATTCGGCACCGCGCTGATGATGACCGGGGCCGGAAAATTCTTCATCAACCTCGCCTTCGCGCTGTGCGGCACTTTCCGTGGCGGCGCGGCGAAAGTCTGCATCTTTGCCAGCGGCCTGCTCGGCATGATGTCGGGCTCGATCATCTCCAACGTGCTGACCGCCGGCACCATGACCATCCCCGTCATGAAGAAAAGCGGCTTCCGCGCCTCCTATGCTGCCGCGATCGAGGCCTGCGCCTCCACAGGCGCGGTGCTGGCGCCGCCGGTGATGGGCGCGACCGCCTTCGTGATCGCGCAATTCCTCAATGTCAGCTATGCGGACGTCGCAATCGCTGCCATCATCCCCGCCGTGCTGTACTATGCCGGCCTGTTCATGCAGGTCGACGCCTATGCAGCCCGCCACAAGCTGAAGGGCATTCCGCGCGCCGAGCTGCCGCGGATCATGGATACGATCAAGGACGGCTGGTACTACGTCTTCGTCATCGCGCTCCTGATCGTGATGCTGCTCTACTTCAAGCGCGAGAGCCACGCGCCGTTCTATGCGACCGCGCTGCTGCTGGTCCTCAACCAGTTCTTCTCCAAGGACACGCGCTGGACATTGGCGACGATCGGCAAATTCCTGGAAGTGAACGGACGCACCTTCGTGGAGCTCGTCGGCATCCTCGCCGGCTGCGGCCTGCTGATCGGCGCCTTCTCAATGACCGGCGTCGTCTCGAGCCTTGCCAACGACCTCCTGCACATCGCCGGCGACAATCCGTTCCTGCTGCTCGGCATGTGCGCCCTCACCAGCCTCATTCTCGGCCTCGGGCTGACGACGACCGCCTGCTACATCTTCCTCGCCATCCTGGTCGCGCCCGCATTGGAGAAGCTCGGTCTCAACCGCATGGCGGTGCACATGTTCATCTTCTACTGGGGCATGTTGTCGTCGATCACCCCGCCGGTTGCGATCACCTCCTTCGCGGCCGCAGGCATCGCCGGTTCGCCGGCGATGAAGACGGGCTGGGAATCGATGTGGGTCGGCAGCATCATCTATTTCCTGCCGTTCTTCTTCGTGCTCAATCCGGCGCTGGTGCTGCAAGGGCCGAGCCCCTATCTCGCCGGCCTCGGCCTGATGGGCCTCGCCGCTTTCGGCACGCTGTTCATCTGCGGCGGCATCCAGGGCTACCAGCCCTTCGTCGGCGATCTCCGCGGTGCCGGCGCGCTGGAATGGCCCATTCGCGTGCTGCTCGTGATCGGCGGCTTCGTGGTGGCGACCCCCGGCGGCGGGATCATGCCGCTTTCACAGATGCAGGTGACCTTGCTGGGCCTTGCGATCCTGCTGCCGACGATCTTGATCGCGCTTCTTCTGGTCCGACGCCAGCCTGTGATGCCGGACGGGTTGCGCGTGCCTTAATTGCGTTGCACAAGTGCGGCGATGAAGCCGCACCTGCCCGCCGCGTCCGCCTGGACCCGCTCGAAACCGCCTTTGCTGCGGTTCCTGGACAATTGCCTCAGCGAATTCTCCGCCGAGACCTCGGGCCATGTCGCCGACTACATTCCCGAGCTCGGCAAGGCCGACCCTGCCTATTTTGGCATCAGCTTGGCGACCCTGGACGGCCATGTCTATGAGGTCGGCGACAGCCGGGTACCCTTCACCATCCAGTCGATGTCGAAGCCCTTCGTGTTCGCACTGGCGCTGGACCTGCTCGGTGCCGCCACGGTCGAGAGCGCGATCGGCGTCGAGCCCTCGGGCGATCCCTTCAACTCGATCCGGCTCAATTCCGACAACCATCCGTTCAACCCAATGGTCAATGCCGGCGCGATCGCCTGCACCGGGCTGATCTACGACAGCAAAGGCGTGGAGGCCTTCGAGCAGATTCGCACTGCGCTCAGCCGCTTTGCCGGACGCGACCTCGCGCTCGACGAGGCCGTCTATGCTTCCGAAAGCCAGACCGGTGATCGCAACCGCGCCATCGGCTATCTGCTGAAGACCAATGCGGTCATCTCGGACAATGTCGCCGGCGTCCTCGACGTCTATTTCCGCCAATGCGCCGTACTCGTCACCGCGCGTGACATCGCGGTGATGGCGGCGACGCTCGCCAATCGCGGCGTCAACCCTGTCACGGGCGAGCAGGTGCTCAGCGCTTACGCGATCTCGCGCACGCTCTCGGTAATGACGTCGTCGGGCATGTACGACTATGCCGGCGAGTGGATCTACCGGATCGGCATTCCCGCCAAGAGCGGCGTCGGCGGCGGCATCTTGGCCGCCCTCCCCGCCCGCCTCGGACTCGGCAGCTATTCACCGCGCCTCGACAAGCATGGCAACAGCGTGCGCGGCATCAAGGTGTGCGAGGCGCTGTCCTCACACTACGACCTGCACATGCTCAACCGCAGCGACGACGCGCGCAACGCCGTCATCGCCGACTACGACATCGGCAAGAGCCCGTCGCGCCGCGTGCGCCGCCCGCAGGAGCGCGAGATTTTGGCGGCACACGAGCAGGAGGTGCGGATCATCGAGCTGGTCGGCACGCTGTCGCTGTCCGCGGTCGATTACGTCTCGCGGCGCCTTGCCGGCCGGCCGCGGCCGCAATTCGTGATCTTCGATCTGCACCGAGTGACCTCGACCACGCGTGCCGGCGCGCGGCTGGTCGCCGAAGCGTTCGAGGAGCTTGCGGTGCTGAACGTGACCGTCGTGCTGTCAGGCGTTAGGCGTGCCTCGAAGGAGTGGAACACGTTGCGCGAATGGACCGCCGAGTTGAAGAACGTCCGCGATTTCTACCTGCTCGACACCGCGATCGAATGGGCCGAAGATCAGATCGTGTATCGCTACGGCGGCTCGATCGATTTTCACGAGACCACAGAGCTCGCCGAGCAGCCCCTGCTGGCAGGGCTGAGCGAGGAAGAACTGACCGATCTGGCCTCGCTGTGCACCATCAGGACCTATCAGTCCGGCGCGAAGATTCTCACGACCGGCGATCCTGCGGATGCCCTGTATTTCCTGCGCAGCGGCGCGGTGCACGTCACCTTGCCAGACGGCATACGGCTGGCGACGCTCACCGCCGGCATGGCGTTCGGCGAGATGGCACTGCTGGAGGCAACGCGTTCTGCCGACGTGTTCGCCGACATGGCAGCAACCGCATGCGAGGTGTCGCTGAAGGATTTCGAACGCTTCCGCAAGCAGCATCCACGTGCCAGCGAATGCATCATGCGCAACCTCGCCCAGCTGCTGGCCGACCGCCTGATCGTCGCCAACGCGAAGGTGGATATTCTGACATCGACGTGAGCGACGGCCCGCTTCACCTCTCCCGTAGGGAGAGGTACAGCGCTCGCGGGGCGCATACTCCGCTCAGCGGCTCGCCGCTTCGCTGATACGTCGCTTGATCTTGGCGGCACTGGCATCGAGCAGCGCGGATGGCTGCTGGCCGGTGGCGTCACACAGGCAGGCCCAGTAGTAGACGACATCGCCGAGCTCTTCGACGAGACCCGCCTTGTCGAGCCAATCATCGCGCAGGAGCTTCTTGATGTGCTCGGCGACCTCGCCGGCTTCGCCGGCAAGTCCGAGGCCGAGATAGGACAGCCGCTCGTTGGACGGCTGCTCATCGACCTTCGCAATACCCGCGGCCCAGACCGCATATTAGAGCTGGCCCCGCAAATTCGGACAGTAGCTTGAGTGGATTTTCTGCCTGACAGCGGCGAGGATTCTTGCTGCGAATCAGGAGCGAAGATGACGAAGAAGAGCCGCCGGACGCATTCTCCGGCATTCAAGGCGAAGGTTGCTTTGGCTGCGGTCAAAGGCGACAAGACACTGGCGGAGCTGGCGCAACTGTTTGATGTTCATCCGAACCAGATCACGATCTGGAAAAACCAGCTCCTGGAAGGCGCCGCCGGCGTGTTTGGGCATGACAAGACATCGGCCGAGACGCCGGTCGATTTGAAGGCGTTACATGCCAAGATCGGCGAGCTGGCGTTGGAAAACGATTTTTTGTCCGGCGCGCTCACCAAGGCGGGCCTGCTGAGCGCAAAGCGATGATCGACCGCGGTCATGATCTTTCTATCGTGCGCCAGGCGAAGGTCCTGAAGCTGGCTCGCAGCACGGTCTACTATGAACCTCGGCCAGTTTCGGCCGAGGACCTTGCCTTGATGCGTCGGCTCGATGAGCTGCATCTCGATTATCCCTTCGCGGGAGCGCGTATGCTGCGATCGTTGCTGCGGCGGGAGGGCGTATACGCCGGTCGCCGCCACATCGCGACGCTGATGAAGCGCATGGGGATCGAGGCGGTCTATCGTCGCCCGAACACGAGCAAGCCGGCTCCGGGTCACAAGATCTACCCGTACCTGTTGCGCGGATTGAAGATCGAGCGGCCCGACCATGCGTGGGCAATGGACATCACCTACATTCCGATGCGGCGTGGCTTCGTCTATCTCGCGGCGGTCGTCGATGTGTTCAGCCGACGGGTCCTGGCCCATCGCGTCTCGATCACAATGGAGGCGGCCTTCTGCGTCGAAGCGGTCCAGGAGGCGTTGGCGAAGCACGGCAGGCCCGAGATTTTCAACACGGATCAGGGCAGCCAGTTCACCAGCCTCGAGTTCACCGATGTGCTGCTGGACGCGAAGATCGCCATCAGCATGGACGGCAAGGGCGCCTGGCGCGACAACGTGTTTGTCGAGCGGCTCTGGCGCACGGTCAAATACGAAGAAGTATATCTCCGCGCCTACGACAGCGTGTCCGAGGCGCGAGCGTCAATTGCCAAGTATCTGGCCTTCTACAATCAGGGACGCCCCCCGTGGGTCGGTCAAAATCCCCCGGGTATGGTCACTTGAAACTCCCCCACCTGATGATCGCCGTCAGCGCCGCTGAACAGCAGTAGCCGGTCAGGCAGGACGTTTATGTTCGACCCCTTTAGCCAGCAAGGGGCCGGGGAGTTGAACGTCTTGAAGCGACATCTGCAAAGCACCGTACTTACATTACTTGATCGCAACACCAGCCAGCGCGAGATTCACCGGCTGACGGGTGTCGATCGCAAGACGATCCGGCGTTATCAGGCGCTGCGGGCCGGTGCGGAGGCAAATTCCCCCGGGGAAGTGACCACCGGCTCGGTGAGCGCGGACGGCCAAATTCCTCCACCCCGACCACCGGCTTTTGGGACATCGGAAGCGACGGTCACCAGCAGCCTGGCCCGTTCGGCTTGCGAAGCGCATCGGACGTGGATCGAAGAACAGGTCCGGCTGAAGCGGAACGCGCAGGCGATTTACCAGGACCTGGTTGATCAATTTGGCTTTCCGTCCAGCTACCAGAGTGTCAAGCGGTTTGTGCGCCGGTTGCGGCACGCTGATCCTGAGCAGTTTGATCGTCTTGAGTTCCTCCCCGGCGAGGAAGCTCAGGTCGACTATGGCGAGGGCGCGCCGACGGTTGATCCGAAGAGCGGGCGGTACCGTCGTCCCCGCCTGTTCGTGATGACGCTACGCTACTCGCGGCGCAGCTTCCGGCGGGTAGTCTGGAAGTCCAGCCAACAAGTCTGGGCGCAGCTCCACGAAGAGGCGTTCCGGTATTTTGGCGGGGTCCCCAGCTATGTCGTGCTCGACAACCTGAAGGAAGGCGTCCTCAAGCCGGATTTGTACGAGCCCCAGCTCAACCCGATTTACAGCGCGATGCTGGCTCATTACGCCGTGGTCGCCGATCCCGCGCGCGTGGCCGATCCAAATCGGAAAGGATGCGTCGAGAATGCGATTCAACATACCCAGGGCACTGCGCTGGCCGGACGGCGCTTCGAGACGCTGGAGGCGCAAAACGAGTTCTTGAGGCACTGGGAGGAGAACTGGGCTTCCAAACGCATCCACGGCAGCACGCGCCGTCAGGTCGAGGCGATGTTCCAGGAAGAGAAGCCGCACCTGCGGCCGCTGCCTGTCGCTCCCTTCCGCATCTTCACCGAAGTCGTCCGGACTGTCTGCGACGACACCACCGTACGCGTCGACAACAGCTATTACGCCGCGCGGCCCGCGCCGATCGGCAGCCAGGTCGTCGTGCGCATCTACACCACCACGATCGAGATCCGTGATCGCCACACCCGTGCGCTGCTGCGTGTTCATTCCCGGATGGCGCACCCCGGTTCTGTCGTCCTGCCGACCAGCGAACGGCCGTTCAACCCGTCGCGGCAAACCGCCGTGCTGCTGGCGAGCGCCGAGCGCATCGGACCGCAGACCAGGGCCTTGTGCCAGCAGGTGTTCGACACCGAAGGGCGCCCCGGACAGCGCGCGATGTGGGGCATTGTCGGGCTGGGCCGGAAGTATCCGGCGCGGCTGGTCGAGCAGGCCTGCGCGCACGCCATCGACAACCGCATCTACCGCTACAAGCACGTGCGTGCGACCGTCGAGCGGTTGTTCGAACAGGCGATCGAGCAGGTTGGAGTGACGCCACAGCCGGCATCGCCGCTCACCCAGGATCATCCGCTGATCCGTACCCCCGCGGAATACGGCGACCTCTTCAGCCGCGCTGTGCGGCGCGACGCCGACGACAATGGTCGGCAGGCCGAGGCTCACGACGATCACGCCACGGCAATCCGCGCTCGTGTCGCCTGCGCAACCCCGGCCAACTCCGGCGCCACGAGCGCTCCCGCTGCACCTTCTCACCTTAAACTGGAGACCTAGCCACATGATGACCATGCCGGAAATTGAGCGTTGCCTACGACAGCTGCGCCTGTCGGGTGTCCGCGACACGCTGCAGACGCGCGTGCTCCAGGCGCAGGGCGCCAACCAGCCCTTCCTCGAGACCTTCTCCCTTATCCTGCAGGATGAACTGGACCGTCGTCAGTCCCGTCTTATCGAGCGGCGATACCAGCAATCCGGGCTCGACGAAAAGCTGACGCTCGCCGAGTTCGACTGGTCCTTCAATCCCAAACTGCCACGTCAGACCTGCTTCCAGCTCCACACCCTGGCGTTCATTGCCGCTGGCGAGAACGCTCTGCTTGTTGGCAAACCTGGCACCGGGAAGTCGCACATCGCCAAGGCGATTGCCTATCAGGCGATCCTGCAAAGCCACAAGGTCCAGTATCTTGAGACCGACGACTTCTTCCACCGCTACGCCCTGAACTCTCCGGCACAACGCGAGGTCCGGCTGCGAACCATCATCGACTGCGATCTCCTCGTGCTGGACGATCTATTCCTCGCACGCGCCATCCCCGACGACGCCGGCACTTTGCTGCAGACCCTGATCCATCAGCGTTACAAACTGCGCCGCAGCGTCATCGTCACCTCCAATCGCGTCGTGCAGGATTGGGGGGCATACCTTGGGGACAACACTATGAGCACGACGATCCTCGATCGCCTTATGCATCATTGCCATCTGCTTGAGTTCGACGGACGCAGCTATCGGCTCAAAGAAGCCGCTGAAGCTCTTGCCCGGGAAACAAACTCAAACTAACAGTCCCTTGTCCTGCCTCGCGGGTGGAGGAATTTGACTGACCACACCCGGAGGAATTTGAAGTGACCCGCGGGGCGCCCTCACTCGAGCCTTGACGGGCGCACGCCCGACGAGGCTTACTTCGGCACGCAAGCTATGGTGATGGCCGCATGACCGTCGCCGACGGTTTTGTCGTCGCTCTGGTCGGGCTACGCCCTCCCGACGCAACGACAAAACCGTAAAGCCCCGCGTTCAGCATAACCCGGCAGGAATCCACTTAAATCCAGCGGGGCGCTGTCCAAACAACCGGGGCCAGCTCTGGCATCCCCGCACTATTACAACACCGAAGCCGAGATCGATCGGCTGATCGGTCACCTCGCGGCTCTGGCGTCGCGATAGCGGCATGCCCGCGCACCGCTCAGGTGCAGCGCGCGCTCAGTCCGGATGCGCTCAATCTCGCCATCACCTCGTCGAGATGCGCGCTGTCGCGGGTCTCGATGACCAGCTGCAGCAGCGTCGCCTTGGCCGGAAGATCTGAGAAGGTCCGCTGATGCGAGACCTCGATGATGTTGGCGCCGGCTTCGGCCAGCAGCGCGGCCACGGCGGCGAGCTGCCCGGGGCGATCAGGAATATCGAGCGACAACTGCGTCAGCCGCCCCTCGCGCGCCAGCTCTCGGGTGAGGACGGAGGCAATCAGCCGCGTGTCGATATTGCCTCCGCTCAGCACCAGGCCGACCTTCTGGCCGGCAAAGCGGGACGGATCGGACATCAGCGCGGCGAGGCAGGCGGCGCCGGCGCCCTCGACCACCGTCTTCTCGATCGAGATCAGGGTTGCGACCGCACGCTCGAGCTCGGCTTCGTTGACCAGCGCGATGTCGTCGACGAGACGACGGACGATTTCGGTGGTGATCTTCCCCGGCGATTTCACCGCGATGCCTTCGGCCAGCGTATCGCCGCGCGCCGGCAGATTGCCGTCATGGATCGCGTTGTACATCGAGGGATACAGCCAGGCCTCGACGCCCAATATCCGCAGCGACGGCTTGATCGATTTCGCGGCGATGGCGATACCGCTGATCAACCCGCCGCCGCCGATCGGAACGACCAGCGTGTCGAGATCCGGTACCGCCTTCAGCATTTCCAGCCCGATCGTGCCCTGTCCCGCGATGACAAGCGGATCGTCATATGGGTGGACGAAGATCATCCCGCGCGCTTCACCGTGGCTGCGCGCGAAGGCGGCCGCCTCTTCCAGCGTCGCACCCGTGACCACCACCTCGGCGCCGTGGTGCCTGGTGTTCTCGATCTTCACCATGGGCGTGCCGATCGGCATCACGATGGTGGCGGGAATGCCGAGCCGCTTGGCGTGGTAGGCGACGCCTTGCGCGTGGTTGCCCGCGGACATTGCGATCACGCCCCGCACGCGCTCTTCCGGCGTCAGCGCGGTGAGCCGGTTGAGCGCGCCGCGCTCCTTGAACGAGGAGGTGAACTGGAGGTTCTCGAACTTCAGCCAGATGTCGCAGCCGCAGATACTGCTCAGTGTTCGGCTGTGGCTGCAGGGCGTCTCGACGACGGCGCCGCGGATGGTCTCGGCGGCCGCAAGAATGTCGCTTGGTGCGACCGGAAAGCCGCTCAGATCGGACGTGCTTCGGGATAAGTCAGCCATAGGACAGCATAGAGCATTTGGCCGGCTCAGGCGATAAGCCAGCCGCTATTTGGTAAATTCACGCGATCGCGAGGCGCGCCACAATGTCCAGAGCGTCCGCAGCCGCGACGACGGCTGCAGCGTAAACGGGTTGCGTCCCGGACGCGACAGGCGCTCGAGATCGGCCTGCGCCTGGCTCAGCGGCAGAAACGCCGGCCGCATGGACGGTGCCACCTGCGCCAGCAGCGACGAAGCCGTCGTCAGATGCTGCCGGGCTTCACCCGCAAGCTGCTTCAGCACCGCATGGAGATTGGGTGTCTCCTTGCCGGCGAAGACATCCTCGATGCTGCAATTGTGCCTCTCCATCAGCTGCTGCGGCAGGAACAACTGCCGATGTGCGGCATCGCGCGGCAAGTTGGCGACGACCTGCACGATGCCCTGCGCCAGCCCGGCATGGCGGGCGAGATGATCGACCGCCTCCGACGGCGGTCCCAAGACCTGCGCCGCCAGACCGAACAGCGCCGATGAGGTCGCGGCCAGATAGCCTTCCAGCGCGGCCATGGTCGGCATCGGGTCGTTGTAGAGATCGAACTGGTGCTCGTCGGCAAGCAGCGACAGCGGCTCGACCGGCAGGTTGAAATCACGAAACGCGCGGAGCAGCTCGGCTGCCACGGGATTGCCCTCGGCGCTGCCATGGACATGGCCCGACAGCATGTCGGTCCACCATTGCAGGCGGATCTCGCCGGGCAAGGGCTGGCTCACCTGGTCGCGGACGCGGACGATCTCGACGTTGAAGGCATACAGGGCCAGCAACGCGCGGCGCTCGGCGGCCGGCGTGAACAGGGTCGCGGCGTAACGCGGAAAGTCATGGCTGCGCACCAGATCGGCGCAGAAGGCAACGGAATCGGGCGGCGCCGCTGGGCTGCTCATGGCACGGCGATCAGCGCAGCGGCAACCCGCCGCCGTTCGCCGATCATGATGTTGTAGGTGCGTACGGCGGGTCCGGTCTGCATCGTGTCCAGCACCACCCTCACCGCCTTGAGCGCCTGACGCAGCTCCGGCGGCGGCAGCCACAGCCCGGTTCCGGTGCCGACCAGGAGCGTGTCGATGCTGTTGGCCGCCGTGAAGACCCGATCCAGCGAATAGCGGTCGATCTTCGCGGGGTCCGTCACGTCCCAGGCCCAGATCGCGTCCGGCAGGCAGAGCAGCGAGCCCCGATGCGACATGCCGGCAAAGGCGAAGCCGCCCTTGCCATAGGCATCGATCGGCGCCGAGCGCGGGAAATGCGGAGCATTGGGATCGCCGGCCATGAGCTTCGTCCGAATGGGCTTACTGCCCTCGCAAACTCCTGCGAGGGCACGAGGTTCGGATCATGCCTTGTTTTTCTTCGCCGGCGTAGTCGCTTCCACCGCATCTTCGCGATGCTCGCCGACGCCGAGGTAGATCAGGATCGGGGCCGCGATGAAAATCGAGGTGTAGGTGCCGACCAGCACCACGCCGAACATCATCACTGCGGTAAAGCTGTGGATCGCGTGTCCGCCGAACAACAGCAGCGCGAGCAGCGCCAGCGTCACCGTGAAGTGAGTGATGATGGAGCGCGAGAGCGTCGAGTTGATGGACTCGTTGAGAAGCTGCGGCATCGGCATCTTCTTGTAGCGCCGCAGCATTTCACGGATACGATCGTAGATGACGACGGTGTCGTTGAGCGAATAGCCCAGGATCGTCAGCAGTGCGGCGATACTGGTCAAGTCGAAATCGACCTGGCTGATCGACATGAAGCCGATGGTCAGCACGATGTCATGCACGTTCGCGATCATGGCGCCGAGCGCGAACTGCCATTCGAAGCGGAACCAGAGATAGATCAAGATGCCCAGGATCGCGAGCATCAGGCCGAGCATGCCGTAGGCCAGCAGTTCGCCTGAGACGCGCGGGCCGACCACCTCGACGCGGCGGTATTCGACGGAATCGCCAAGCGCGGCGCGAACCTTCTGCACGGCCTCCTGCTGGGCGGCGTCGCCGCCCGGTTGCTCCGCGACGCGGATCAGGACGTTCTCGGGTCCGCCAAACTGCTGCAGCTGGACTTCGCCAAGACGCAAGCCATCCAGCGTCGTGCGCATCGCCGCGATGTCGGCGGCGCCGGATTTGGCCCGCACTTCGAGCAGCGTGCCTCCCTTGAAATCGATGCCGAAATTCAGGCCATGGGTGAAGAACAGCGTGATCGCGACGATCGATAGCGCCGCCGAGATCGGGAAACTGATGCGGCGGAAGCGCGTGAAGTCGAAATGCGTATCGTCAGGGACGATGCGCAGCGACGGCAGCCAGCCGAACACCGAGACCACGGTGAGAATGGCAATGAGGACGCCGAGCCCGATGAGAACAGTGTGAGTCACTATCAGGCTCCTAGATCGGCACGCTCTGCGGCCGCTTCCACCGCACCCACCAGGCGACGATCAGCCGGGTCATGGTGAAGGCGGTGAACACCGTGGTGATGATGCCGATGCCGAGCGTCACGGCAAAGCCGCGCACCGGGCCGGTGCCGATGTAGAACAGCACCGCGGCGGCAATGAAGGTGGTGATGTTGGAATCGAGGATGGTCGCGAGCGCCCGCTTGAAGCCGGCGTCGATGGCCGAGATCGCGTTGCGGCCGCCGCGCAATTCCTCGCGGATACGCTCGTAGATCAGCACGTTGGAGTCCACCGCGATGCCGACGGTGAGCACGATGCCGGCGATGCCGGGCAAGGTCAGCGTGGCATTGAGCAGCGACAGCAGGCCGAAGATCATCGCGACGTTGATCGCCACCGCGATGTTGGCGAACACGCCGAACAGACGGTAGGTCAGCAGCATGAAGACGATGACGAGGATCGAGCCGACATAGGCCGCAAGCTCTCCCTTCTCGATCGAATCCTGGCCGAGGCCCGGACCGACGGTACGTTCCTCGACCACCGTGAGCGGCGCCGGCAGCGCGCCGGCGCGCAGGAGGATCGCGAGATCGTTGGCGGATTGCACCGTGAAATTGCCGGAGATCTGACCCTGACCGCCGGTGATCGGCTCGCGGATCACCGGCGCCGAGATCACCTTGTTGTCGAGCACGATCGCGAAGGGCAGTCCAACGTTCTCCGTCGTGGCCTGCGAGAACTTGCGCGCGCCCGAGGTGTTGAACTTGAAGCTGACGACCGGCTCGCCCGTGCGCTGGTCAAAACTAGCCTGGGCGTCGGTCAGGTCGCCGCCGGCGACGAGCACCTGCTTCTTGACCACGTAGGGCGTGGGCGGCGGCGATGCGCTCATCAGCAGCTCGGATTCCGCCGGCAACCGCCCCTGCTGCGCCTGGTCCGGCGGCACGGAGGTGTCGACCATGCGGAATTCCATCTTCGCGGTCTTGCCCAGCAGTTCCTTCAGGCGCGTCGGATCCTGAAGACCCGGCACCTGCACCAGGATGCGGTCATTGCCCTGGCGCTGGATCACGGGCTCGACGGTGCCGAGCTCGTTGACGCGGCGTTCGACGATCTGGATCGACTGCTCGATGGTCTTGCGCATGCGGTCGAGCATCGCGGCCTGCGGGATGCTCAGGCGGATCACACCGCCGCCGGCATCGGTCACTTCGAGGTCACGCTGGCCGCTGGATCCCATCAGCCCGCCCAACGGCTGGGACAGCTCCCGCAGCTTGGCGAGTGCGGCCTGCGCATCGGATTCCTTGGTGATCCGAACCTCGACCGCGTCGTTGCGCACGGTGACGCCGCCGGTGAAGCCGATCTTGGCATCGCGCAGCGTCCGGCGAACGTCGTCGCGGACCTGGTCGAGCCGCTCCTTCTTCACATAGTTGGAATCGACCTCGAGCAGCAGATAGGAGCCGCCCTGGAGGTCGAGGCCGAGCACGATCCTGCGCTGCGCCCAGGCGGGCCAGGTCTTGACCTGCGCCTCGGGGAAGAAGTTGGGGACCGCGCAGAGGCACACGATCAGCGCCGTCAGGATAATCCCCAGCGCCTTCCACCGCGTGAAATACAACATCGACTGGACCTGTCAGATCAGGAGACTTGAGAGACTCGCGCGAGCGCTCACTTCGCCGCGGTGTCGTCCTTGGCGCTATCCTTCGAGCTTTCTTTCGCCGGCTCGCCCTTGGCTCGCACGCCGGAGATCATCTGGCGCATCTGCCGCACGCGCACGCCGTCGGAAATCTCGAACTCGATCTGGTCGTCGTCGACGACCTTGGTGACCTTGCCGACGAGGCCTCCCGAGGTCACGACGGTGTCGCCGCGGCGGATGTTCTTCACGAGCTCGGCGTGGTCGCGGACCTTCTTCTGCTGCGGACGCAGAATCAGGAAGTACATGATCACGAAGATCAGGGCGAACGGCAGCAGCGACATCAACATGCTGTTGGTGTCGCCGGCGCCCGCGGCCTGGGCATACGCAGGGGTAATCAGCATTCGGACGATCCTCGTGAGAACGGGGGAAAGCCGGTCAGCCCCTCAAGGCGACCGGTTCGGTCAAATTCGCGCGGACTATAGCGGCCATTGCCCCAATTGCAACGCTGCCAGACCGCCCTTTTGGCCACCTTGCGGCGCGCCGTGAGGCCCGATAAGGCTGCGTTCTCAGGAACTTCGGACATGCCCAAAAAACCAAGCAAAAGCCCGGCCGGCAAAGGCCCCCGCCCCCCTGCCAAGAAGCGCGCCCGCGTCGCGGCAAAACGCCCCACGGCAGCCTCCAAAGCCATCGCCAAGGCAACCCCAGATCTCTCGCAGGAGCGCATCGTCCGCGCGCTGGAGACGATCGCGGCGCACCTCTCCGCCCAGGGCATGCCGGCCGCCGAGCGCGAATCGTTCGAACGGGCGGATGCTTATGTCTGGCATCCCGACGGGCGCCTTGCGGCCGTGCCCCGCGTCAGCCGCGTCGAGCTGTTCCTGCTGAAGGGCGTCGACCGGATGCGCGACATCCTGATGGAGAACACCGAGCGCTTCGCCAATGGCCTGCCGGCCAATAACGCTCTGCTCTGGGGTGCGCGCGGCATGGGCAAGTCGTCGCTGGTGAAGGCAGCGCATGCCAGCATCAACGCGGAGCGCAAACCGGCCGACAAGCTGAAACTGATCGAGATCCACCGCGAGGACATCGAGAGCCTCCCCGCGCTGATGGAGCAGCTGCGGGCCTCGTCCTTCCGCTTCATCGTGTTCTGCGACGACCTCTCCTTCGACGGCAACGATGCCTCCTACAAGTCGCTCAAGGCCGTGCTCGAAGGCGGCATCGAAGGCCGGCCCGAGAACGTCATTCTCTACGCCACCTCGAACCGCCGCCACCTGCTGGCGCGCGAGATGATCGAGAACGAGCGCTCGACCGCGATCAATCCGGGCGAGGCGGTCGAGGAGAAGGTGTCGCTGTCGGATCGCTTCGGCCTCTGGCTCGGCTTTCACCGCTGCAGCCAGGACGAATATCTCGCCATGGTGCGGGGCTATTGCAGCCATTTCGGCATCAGGATCGATGACGAAGCACTGGAGCGCGAGGCGCTGGAATGGTCAACGACACGCGGCTCGCGCTCGGGCCGCGTCGCCTGGCAGTTCGTGCAGGAGCTGGCGGGACGGCTCGGCGTGAAGCTGACGGCGGAGTAAAGGCTCGCTATCACCTCACCCACAACTGTCATTCCCCGCGCAGGCGGGGGAATCCAGTACGCCGCGGCTTGTCGGCTCACACAACTGGCGTCTCTGGAATACTGGATCGTCCGCTCCAGTGCGCGAGTGCGCACAAGGCGGACGATGACAGCGTGTTTTGCGAGGGTGTGCCCGACCGAAGCGGTGCGCCTCACGCCCCGTTCAGGAATTGAAGCGGGTCAACCGGGCTCGATCCCTTGCGGATCTCGAAGTGGAGCTGCGGCGACGCCACCTCTCCGGATTGACCCGACTTGGCGATGACCTGGCCGCGCTTGATGGTGTCGCCGCGCTTCACCAACAGCTCACTCGCATGGGCATATGCGGTGACGTAGCCGTTGGAGTGCCGAACCAGGACCAGATTGCCGTAACCTTTCAGCTCGTTGCCGGAATAGGCGACGACGCCGTCTTCGGCCGCCTTGACCGGCGTCCCTTCGGGCACCGCGAGATTGATGCCGTCATTGGCCTTGCCATTGGTCTTGGCGCCGTAGCTCGTAACCACCTTGCCGCGGACCGGCCAGCGGAAGGTCGGCAGCGCGCCGGTGGCGTCCGCGGCCTTCGCCGGCGTCTCGGCGGGTTTCTCTTCGACATTGGCCGTGGCCTGGGCCAGGCGCGCGCTCTGCACCGGCGCGGCCGCCGCCATCTTGGTGGCAGGCGCGGGAGCGGCCGCGACGGGCTGGAGCGTCCCCGCAACGGGCGCAGCTGTGGCCGGTACCGCAGGCGCCGCGACGGCGGCAGTCTTGGCACCGGGCACGGTCAGCCTGGTGCCGAGCTTGAGTTTTGCAGACGGATCGAGGCCATTGGCACGGGCGAGCTCAGCCGCCGAGACGTGGTTCTTCCGGGCAATGCTGACGAGCGTGTCGCCGCGATTGACGAAATGGGTGCTCGACGGTGCAGCCATGGCCGCGACCGGTTTGGCCGCGGGCGCTGCCGCAACGGGCGCCATCGCCGGCGCGGGCACCGGCGCAGCGGCCGTCGCCGGATGCGGAATGATCAGCTGCTGGCCGGGCGAGAGAGCGCGCGGCCCCTTGTAGCCGTTGGCGGCAAGGATCGCCTGCGGCGTGACGCGATAGCGCTTGGCCAGCACGTCCAGCGTATCGCTGGTACCGACGATGATCTTGGTCCCGCCCGCCGGCTGGGCGGCCGCAACCGAGCGCGGCGGCACGGTGGCCGTGGTCTCGAGATGCGGCTGCGCCGGCGGCGCATAGGAGCCGACGCCGCGTCCGCCACCGGACACTCCCCCACCCGACGCGACGGGATAGGATTGCGGCGCGGACACTGCCGGCGCCGGCAAGGGCTGCGACTGATAATAGCCGGGCTGCGTCTGCGGCCGCGCATATTGCGGCAGCTCACGCTGCGGCGGCGGAGCCTGCTGCACCGATCCCGTGGATTCCGAGGCGAAGGGATTGGAGAAATTCGTCTGGGCCAGCCGCGACGACATGTCGGCGCTGCACCCTGCAAAGCTGAAGGAGATCAGCGCCAGCGCCGCGACCTGCGGCACGCGGCGCGAGTAAAGCAACTCGGCGACAGCGGACATGGTTACTCACTCGTACGCAACAGAACTGGTGTTTTAAGTAAACACCCGCCGAGTAAATAACGGCTTAACCCTCCCAATAAGGTGTTGGCGGCACAGCCGATCCGGGGTTCTACAGTTCCCGCGCCACCCCGGGCAGTGCCGGCACGAAGCGGACCTCGACGAGTTCCTTGCGCTCGATCCCGGTTTCGGTGCGGGTCAAGCGGGTCAGCGTCTGTACGCCCTGATGCGGTCCGACGGGGGCGATCAGGATACCCCCGACCTCCAGTCGCTCGATCAGGTTGTCCGGAATCTGCTCCAGCGCGGCGGTGACGATGATGCGATCGAACGGACCGATATTGGGAGGCAGATTGAGACCGTCGCCGAGCATCACCTCGACATTGTGACAATCGAGCTTTTCAAGTCGGGCGCGTGCCGTGTCGGCGAGCTTGCGATAGCGCTCGACGGTCAGCACCTGGCCAGCAAGCCGCGACAGCACGGCAGCCTGGTAGCCGGACCCGGTGCCGATTTCGAGCACCCGGTGCTGCTTCTTGAGCTGGAGCTGCTCGGTCATGTAGGCGACGACGAAGGGCTGGCTGATGGTCTGCCCGCAGGCGATCGGCAGCGCGCTGTCACGATAGGCGCCGTCGCGATCGGCGTCCTCGACGAAAAGCTCCCGCGGCACCTCCTCCATGGTCCTCAGCACGGCCTGATCGCTGATGCCCCGACGCCTCAGCGTCAGCTGAAACACCATCTTTTCCGGCGGGTGCTGATGGGAGGTCATAGCTGCTGCTGCTCATCTCGTCGGGCGCATCGCGTTGCACCGCAAGAACCCGAGACGAGAATCTTGTTCCGGCTCAGGAACTCATGATAGCCTTTCGGCGCAGCATTTGACCACAACCAGGCTTTCAAAGCGCTAAGCCGTTTGCGGGTTTGCGTTCGCCGAAACGCGCATTGCGTCCCCTATCGTTATCTGCGAACGTTCACGAGAATGGGCAAGGACTCACCTATGACTGCGACAGGGCTTTCGGGCCGCTCTGTTTTCCTCGTCGAGGACGAGGTCATGATCAGAATGATGGTCGCGGACATGCTGGAGGAGCTCGGCTACAAGGTTGCCGCCGAAGCGGGCGACATCACCGAGGCCATGCGGCTTGCGGAATCCACCGAGTTCGACCTCGCCATTCTGGACGTCAACGTCAACGGCAAGGTCATCTCTCCAGTGGCCGATGTCATCATGGCGAAGGGCTGTCCGTTCATCTTCGCCACCGGTTACGGCTCTTCCGGCCTGCCCGAACAGTACCGCGACCGGCCGTCGCTGCAAAAGCCGTTTCAGCTCGATGCACTCGGCAAGACCATCGAAGCCGCGCTCCGCGGCGGCTAGAGCGTTTTCGAGCGAAGTGGACACCGGTTCGCGTCAAGAAAACACGTCGAAACAAGAATCGAGAGCCCCGTCTGATTCCATCGGAACGGCGAAGGCTCGAGCCCTATTTCAGCGTCCGGCTCAGCTCTTCCGAAAACGCTTCATTGGTGCGATCGAGCCTGAGCGGCGTGACGGAAACGTAGCGCTCGCGCAGCGCGGCGAGATCGGTGCCGTCGGCGGGCGTATCCATCATCGCGGTGCGCTCGAAGCCGATCCAGAAATAGGGATTGCCGCGGCCATCGCTGCGCTCATCGATCTTGAGGAAGCCGAGATTGCGCTTGCCCTGGCGCGTGACGCGGACGCCCAGCACATCCTCCGGCGCACAGGACGGGAAATTGACGTTGATGACGGTGTCTTTGGGAACGCCGGCAGCGATCACCTTGCGCAGGATGTCGGGCCCGAATTTGCGCGCGGTGTCCCACGGCGGCCGTTCACGGGTCTCGACGCTGAACTCCTGCGACAGTGCAAATGACGGCAGGCCCAGGATGGTGCCCTCCAACGCGCCGGCAATGGTGCCGGAATAGACCACGTCCTCGGCGACGTTGCGACCCTTGTTGACGCCGGACAGCACGACATCAGGCAGCTTGGTACCCAGGATATGACGGGCCCCCATGATGACGCAGTCCGTCGGCGTGCCGCGCACGGCAAAGTGCCGCGGGCCGACCTCGCGCAGGCGCAAGGGATCGTTCAGCGACAGCGAATGCGACACGCCGGACTGGTCGAGCTCGGGCGCCACCACCCAGACGTCGTCCGACAAGGCGCGCGCGATCTCCTCCACGACCTTGAGGCCGGGAGCATGGATGCCGTCGTCATTGGTGCAGAGAATGCGCATGCGCGAGGTCGATTCCGAAAACCGTTTGATCTGTCATATCCGGCCGTGGCCCATCAGGCAAACCGGCCGATCAGGGCCCCGGCAACAGGTTCCCGGCCCGGTCCCGCTAGCGGCGAATGCGCCATTGCGGCAGGAAACGCGCGAGCCGGCCCTCCGCACGCAGTTGCATCGCCGGCACGACCGGATTCACGACGGGAGCCTCGATCACCCCGAGCGCCTTCAGCTGCGCGACGAACGGGTCAGGTGTCGGTGCCTGCGGAAACCGTTCGCGTGCCACCGTCAGCGCCTTGTCGAAATCCGCAGCATTGACTCCGGGCTTGGCCCGTCGGCTGTGCACGAGATCGTCGTCCCAGAGCCGCGCGATCTCGATGTCCAGGACGCCGCGGAGACGCTGATCGATGGCCTGGATCCCGGCACCTGTCACCGCCCATTGTCTGCCGATCCAGAAGATGTCGCGGTGCAAGGGCATGAAGGGTGGGGTCGCGCTGAGGGGGCCGGCAGGATAGCCGGCCGTCCGATCTTCGCAACGCGATTCTCGTCATGCCGCGTTTTCGGACGCGAACCGGTGCCCACTTCGCGGGAAAACGCTTTAGTCGCGCGCGATCACCTTCAGCCCGCCCATATAGGGCTGGAGCACGCCGGGGACCGCGATCGAGCCGTCCTCCTGCTGATAGGTCTCCATCACGGCGATCAGCGCGCGGCCGACCGCGGTGCCGGAGCCATTCAGCGTATGCACGAATCGCGGCTTGCCGTCGGGCCCGCGCGAGCGCGCATCCATGCGGCGTGCCTGGAAGTCGCCGCAGACCGAGCAGCTCGAGATCTCGCGGAACATGCCGCCGTCGCCCTGCCCGGGCATCCAGACCTCGATGTCGTAGGTTTTCTGCGACGAGAAACCCATATCTCCTGCACACAGCGTCATCACGCGATAATGCAGGTCGAGTTTCTGCAGCACCTGCTCGGCGCAGGACAGCATCCGCTCCAGCTCGTCCTTGCTCACTTCCGGCGTGGTGATCGAGACCAGCTCGACCTTGGTGAACTGGTGCTGGCGGATCATGCCGCGCGTGTCGCGCCCGGCCGCGCCCGCCTCGGCACGGAAGCACGGCGTCAGTGCGGTGAGCCGCATCGGCAATTGCTTCTCGTCGAGGATAGACTCGCGCGCGAGATTGGTGAGCGACACCTCGGCGGTGGGAATCAGACCGAGGCGCTCGGTCTTCAACCGCTCAAGGTCGGGCGAGGCGAGCAGTTCGCCCTTGATCGCCCAGAACTGGTCGTCCTCGAATTTCGGCAGTTGCCCGGTGCCGAACATCACCTCGTTGCGCACCAGGAGCGGCGGATTGATCTCGGTGTAGCCATGCTCGGTCGTGTGCAGGTCGAGCATGAACTGGCCGATGGCGCGTTCGAGTCGCGCCAGCCCCTTCTTCAGCACGACGAAGCGCGCGCCGGAGAGTTTGGCCGCCGCCTCGAAATCCATGTAGCCGAGCGCGGTGCCGAGATCGTCATGCAGTTTTGGCGCAAAGCTGTAGTTGCGCTTGTTGCCGAACACGTGGTGCTGGACGTTGCCGTGCTCGTCGACGCCGTCAGGCACTTCGTCGAACGGAATGTTCGGGATCGCCGACAGCTCTTTCGTCAGCTCCTCGTCGGCAGCCTTGGCGGCGGCTTCGAGCTGCGGCATCGTGGTCTTGAGGTCGGCGACCTCGGCCATCAGCTTGGCGGCGCGGGCCTCGTCCTTGGCTTTCTTGGCATCGCCGATCTCCTTCGAAGCCGCATTGCGCCGCGCCTGCGCCTGCTCGGAGGCGAGGATCGCCGCACGCCGCCTCTCGTCGATCGCCAGCAGCGAGGCCGACATCGGCTTCAAACCGCGCCGTGCCAGGCCGGCGTCGAAGGCTTGCGGATTGTCGCGGATCGATTTGATGTCGTGCATGGCTGTCTTCCCGTCATGGCCGGGTTTATCCCGGCCATCCACGTGTCTGCCGCCTTAGATCAAGTCGTGGATGCCCGGGTCAAGCCCGGGCATGACGAATCATGGGCTGAGCAGTTCGATGATAAAGCGAAAGTGCCCTACTCCGCCGGATTGGCCGGCGTCGACACGTCGGTGCCGGTGGCGGCCTGCGAAGCCGCGGCCTTCTTCTCCACCATCCCCACCGCGATGATCGAGCCCTCGTAGAGCGCCATCAGCGGAATGGCCAGGGAGCACTGGCTGAGCACGTCGGGCGGTGTCAGCACGGCCGCGATGACGAAGGCAATCACGATGAAATAGCGGCGCTTCTCGCGCAGCATCTTCGAGGTGACGATACCGATCCGCCCGAGCAGCGTCAGGATCACCGGGAGCTGGAAGGCGATGCCAAAGGCGAAGATCAGCGACATCATCAGCGACAGATATTCGCCGACCTTGGGCAGGAGCTGGATCTGCGCGGTCTCGTCGCTGCCGGCCTGCTGCATGCCGAGCGAGAAGCGGACCAGCATCGGCAGCACGACGAAATAGACCAGCGCCGCGCCGAGCACGAAGAAGAACGGGGTGGCGACCAGATACGGCAGGAAGGCCTGCTTCTCGTGCTTGTAGAGGCCGGGCGCGACAAACTTGTAGATCTGCGTCGCCACGATCGGGAACGAGATGAAGCCGGCGCCGAACAGCGCGAGTTTCAGCTGAGTGATGAAATATTCCAGCAGCGCCGTGTAGATGAACTTGGAGTTCTCGGGCCCTGCGACCCACACGAACGGCCAGACCAGAACGTTGTAGATCTGCTTCGCAAAGAAGAAGCAGAAGATGAAGGCAATGCCAAAGCCGAGCAGCGCCTTGATCAGCCGCGAGCGCAGCTCGATCAGATGGTCCATCAGCGGGGCTTTGCTGGCCTCGATATCGGCGTCGGTCATGACGCTTTGGCGTCCTTGATCGCCTCGGCTGGCGCGGTGTCCTGCGCAACCGGTGCCTGTTCGACGTCACGGGTGATCGCGAGCGACTCGTTCGTAGCCGCATGCGCTTCGGCTTCCATGAAGGTCGCAGGCGTCGGCTCTTCCGGTGCCGTCGGTGTGACGGGTGGATCGATGGCAGTGGCGGCAGGCGTCTCGGCCGGCTTGTCCAGTGCATCGACGCGGAGCGCGTCGCTGACGTCCTTCTGGAGCGAGGTCAGCGGATTGTTGCTGGCAAAGCCGGTGGCGGCTTCCTTGACCTCGTCAAAGCTCTTCTTGAGGTCGGCCATCTCGGCCTCGCGCATCGCTTCCTGGAACTGGCCCTGGAACTCCGCGGCCATCTTGCGGGCCTTGCCCATCCATTGCCCGACCATGCGCAACACGCCCGGCAGCTCTTTCGGGCCGATGGCGATCAGGGCCACGACCCCGATCAGGACCAGTTCACTCCACCCGATGTCGAACATGAGGTCTTCCGTTCACGCCAGCCGGAGCCGGCCCAATCCTCGCGCGCAGGATCGGGGCCGCTACCCGTGTCTCGCGTGCTCTCTTGCTCAGACGGCCTTGCTGCCGACGTCGGACCGTGCGGCAGTCGGCGCACCATTGTGCTCGATCGACTTGGCCGGCTCGGGCTTCTCGGCGGGCTTGTCGTCGTCCTGCATGCCCTTCTTGAATGCCTTGATGCCCTGCGCCACGTCGCCCATCAGATCCGAAATCTTGCCGCGGCCGAACAGCAGCAGGACCACTGCGATCACCAAGATCCAGTGCCAAATGCTGAGTGAACCCATCCTGCAACCCTCCAAACGCGCATGGCCGGGGACCCGGCCGATCTTCACCGAAACCTAGGCTTGGCAGGTCTCAAAAACAAGGACCAAGGCAGCGCCATTCGCTGTCGGCACTACGCAATCTTGCTAGTGTTAACTGGTCGCAGGGCCCGTAAGCAGCGGATGGGCATCACTCTTCGGTGCCGCCCTCATTACCGCCTTCCGGCGTCTCGGGTTCAACCGCAGGCGCCAGCGCGAGATCGAGGTCCTCGCCCGGTTCCAGCGGATCCTCGTCCTCGCGCAGAGCCGGGTCGTCGGACGGCGTCGGCACGCTAAATCCGGTTGGCAGGCGCGAATCCAGCAGGCCAGTGCCCTTCAGCTCTTCGAGACCCGGCAGGTCACCCAGTTGTTCCAAGGTGAACTGCGACAGGAATTCCTCGGTGGTTCCGAAGGTCAAGGGACGGCCGGGCGTCTTGCGGCGGCCACGCGGCTTGATCCAGCCGGTCTCCAGCAGCACGTCGAGCGTGCCCTTTGATGTCACGACACCGCGGATCTCCTCGATCTCGGCACGTGTCACGGGCTGGTGATAGGCGATGATTGCCAGCACCTCGATCGCCGCACGCGACAGGCGGCGGGTCTCGGTGGTCTCCCGCGTCATCAGCCAGGCGAGATCGCCGGCCGTGCGGAAGGTCCATTTGTTGGCGACACGCACGAGGTTGACGCCGCGCGAGGCATAATCGGCCTGGAGCTGCTCAAGCGCGGCCTTCACGTCCACGCCCTCGGGCATGCGCTTGGCAAGCGTCGCGGTATCCAACGGTTCGCTCGACGCGAACAGCAGCGCTTCAAGCAGCCGCAATTCTTCGGGACGTGCCTGGGATTCGTTCTCCATCGGCTCGGCCTCTTCTACCCGCACTTCAGCCAGGCTTGCCATGGCAGATTCTCCTTCTTGCACTTAGGCGACCGGCGCGTCGGGCGCAGGAGCTGCGTCCGGGACCGGTTTTGGGCGCCCCTTCCGGAAATAGATCGGCGCAAACGCCTCTTTCTGGTTCAGCTCGAGCTGACCTTCGCGCACCAACTCGAGCGCGGCGGCAAAGCTCGAGGCGAAGACCGTGGCGCGCTGCGTGGGATCGGCGACATGCCGGATCAGGAAATCGTCGAGTACGCCCCAGTCGTCCTGTTCGTTGAGGCTGCCGACCAGCCGCTCCAGCGTGGCACGCGCCTCGGCGAGCGACCACACCGTGCGCTTGGCCAGATGCACGCTCGCGAGCACGCGCGACTGGCGCTGTGCGGCATATGCGGTGAGCAGGTCGTACAGGGTCGCGGTGTATTTCGGATGCTTGATCTCGGCGATCTGCTCGGGCTCGCCGCGCGGGAAGATGTCGCGCTGCAATTGCGGCCTGTTCATCAGCCGGTTGGCGGCTTCGCGAATGGCCTCCAGCCGGCGCAGCCGGTTGGCCAGTGCCGTCGCCATCTGCTCCGCGCTCGGGCCTTCCGCACTCGGCGGCTCCGGCAGCAGCAGGCGCGACTTCAGGAAGGCAAGCCAGGCCGCCATGACGAGGTAGTCGGCGGCGAGCTCGAGCCGGATCTTCCGCGCGGCCTCGATGAAGTGGAGGTACTGGTCGGCCAGCGCCAGGATCGAAATCTTGGCGAGGTCGACCTTCTGCTGCCGCGCCAATGCGAGCAGGAGGTCGAGCGGGCCCTCATAGCCCTCGACGTCCACCACCAACGCCGGCTCGCCCTCAGCGAGCTCTGCGGGCCGCCCGGTTTCGAACGATAGGATTTCTGCGGTCATGCCGATGCCGTGTTTGCCCGTGCGATCAATGCGTCCAGTTCCGCGCGCGCGGCCGCCCGCTCGAGTGGCTGCGGCGGCTTGCGTGCGGCAAGCGCGGCTTTCGCGCGCTCCAATGCCCTGCCCGACAATTCAGGTGTCTGGCCGGCGACGTCGCGCATCTCCTCGATGTTGCCGTTGCAATGCAGGGCAACGTCGCAGCCGGCCGCGAAGATGGCGCGGGTCCGCTCGGCGATATTCCCCGACAGCGCGTTCATCGACACGTCATCACTCATTAACAAACCCTGGAACCCGATTGCGCCGCGAATCACGTCAGCAATCATTGTCGCAGATGTCGTCGCCGGATGGGCGGGGTCGACCGCGCTAAACACAACATGTGCAGTCATGGCCATCGGCAGATCCGCGAGTGACTTGAACGCGGCGAAATCGGTCCGTTCCAGCTCGTCCCGGGGCGTGTCGACCATCGGCAGCTTGAAATGGGTGTCGGCGGTGGCCCGGCCATGACCGGGAATGTGCTTGAGAACCGGTAGGACACCGCCCTGCTCCAGGCCCTCGGTGACCGCACGGGCAATCGCCGCGACCTTGCCCGGCTCGGTGCCATAGGCCCGGTTCCCGATGACGGCGTCGGCACCCGGCACGGGCACATCGGCCAGCGGCAGGCAATCCACGGTGATGCCGAGATCAGCGAGATCGGCAGCGATCAGGCGGGCGCTGAGGCGCGCCGCGGCGAGCCCAAGCGCCGAATCAGTGTCGTATAAGGTCGCGAATACGGCGCCCGGCGGATAGACCGGCCAGTGCGGCGGGCCCAGTCGCTGCACCCGTCCGCCCTCCTGATCGATCAGGACCGGAGCATCGGGAGCATCGGCAACCGCCCGCAATTCCGCAACCAATGCAGCGACTTGGGCCGGTGTCGCGACGTTGCGCTTGAAGAGGATGAAGCCCCATGGGCGTTCGGCACGGATAAACTCCCGCTCGGCGGCGGTCAGTTCTGTTCCGGATACGCCGGTAATGAAGGCCCGCGTGCTCATAACGGCCGATTAACCCTGCCCCGCGAGGGGGTCAAGGAAACGGCCGTTAATTCCTCTGGATGAAGCAGGCGGACAGGCCGGCAGCCTTCAGGCTGTTGCAGGCCTGCGTCGCCTCCTCGGCCGAAGCGTAGGGACCCGCGAAGGCGCGATAGACGATCCCCTTGCCCTTGTCGGTCAGATCGACCCGCTTGATCACCGGCGAACGGGAGCCGAGCACGTTGCCGTACTTGCTCTGAAGCACTCGGTAGGACGCCGCGGCGCTGTCTTCGCTTTGCTGCGAAGACACCTGCACGATGTAGCCGCCACCGTTGCTGGCGGGGGCGATTTGCGTCGGGTTGGTGGCAGCCATCCGGTGCGCAGGCTCGGCCGTCGGTCCCGACTGCGGCGAGAGCGAAAGGGGCTGGTTGAGGCTGGCATTTGCCGAGGTCGGCGAATTGTGCGGCGCCGTCGTCGCAGCGGGCGCGGCAACAGGCTTGGGTGCGGCGATCATCGGCTTGGCGGCGGCCGATTGCGGTGCGGTGCCGTCGGTCTGGTCGCCCTTTACGGCGACGGTCCGGATCGGGCGCGGCGAATTGCTCGGCAACGTCCCGTTGCTTGGGACCGGTCCCGTGCTGGGCGACGGAACCGCGGATGGCGAGACGCTGGCCACCGACGGCGGGTTCGCATTCTGGTTCATCGGTGGGAACACGACGCGGGGACCGCCCGCCTTGGCGTTGACGTCGACGGGCGCCTCCTCGCGCGGCACGATCTTCTCAGTGCCATCACCGCTGGCCATACGGTCCGGCACTTTGGCCGATGAGTCCGTCGGCGCCGGCACGATCTTGGTCGGCGTGTTGTCGGCCTTGATGATCGGCGGCTCGCCGCTGCGGGGCGTGCCCATGTAGGTCTTGTAGGCGAAGGCCGCACCGGTACCCACCACGGCGAGCGCGAGGATCGCCGCGACCGTCATCATGCCACCGCGCCGCTTCTTCGGCTCTTCGATTTCGGCGTCGTCAGGGTAGTCGCTTTGGAACGCGTAAGGGTCGTCCGGATAGGCGGGATCGCGCTGATAGTCCTGCTCGCCTGTCTCCAGCCGGCCGTAGAGCGCATCGTCGTAGCGCGAGGGATCTGTCTGCGCGTGCGACTCCTGCTCGGCCTGATCCTGGTAAGCCTGGCCGTGCTGCTGGTAGGCCTGACCTTGATATGCCTGATCCTGATAAGAGCCATCCTGATAGGCCTGAGCCTGATGAACATCAGGCTCGGGCACGGCAGGCTTGGCCGAATAGCGATGCAGCGGATGAACCGGGCTGACGGAGACGGGATAATCAGGCTCCGGCGCGGGTGCGGGCTGCACGTTGGCGCGTCGCATCCATGAGGGCGGCCCGGGCGGCGGCGGGGCCTGCTCGGCATAATCCTGTTGATCATCGTCCTGGCGATAATCGTCTGGATGATAGCTCCGGGGCGGCGTTGCCTGCGGGCGCGCGGTCGGCCGGCCCTGCCCTGCGAACGGATCGGTTTGTCCGATCAGACGGGCGAGCTCGGCCAAGGGATCATTTTCCGCTTTCCCATGCTGATCGCCGCCGCGACCATAATCATCGGAAGGAAACGGTCTGTCCTGATATCGTTCGGCCATCGTAATGATGCGTCCCTTCGGGAAAGCCGCGCGCCCCTCGACCAAGGCGCGGCCTTCGACCCACAAGGCTTTCAACCAAGTCTAAGCGATCCGGCTTCTGCCGGTTACCCCCGAATTCCCCTTAAGTAGTTCGCCCCAAACTACCGCATCTCGTCCGGGGCATGGACGCCGAGGATGGCGAGGCCCGATGCCAGGACCGAGACGACGCCCTGGACCATGGCCAGTCGCGCCTTTGTAAGATCTGCATCATTATTGATAATGAAGCGTAAATAGGGCAAATCCCGCCCCTTCGTCCAAAGTGCGTGAAATTCGCTCGCTAACTCATAGAGATAAAAGGCAATTCGGTGCGGCTCGTGGGCCGCGGCGGCGGCCTCGAGCATGCGCGGATAAATTGCGAGGCGCTTGAGAAGATCGAGTTCGACCGGGTCCGACAGCCGCTCCACGGCCGACTCACTGAGCCAGGCGATCCGTTTGCCGGTATCCTCGGGCAGCTCCGGGAACACCTCGGCGCGCGCGTTGCGGAAGATCGAGTGGCCGCGGGCGTGACCGTACTGGACATAGAACACCGGATTGTCGCGCGACTGTTCCATGACCTTGGCGAGGTCGAAGTCGAGCACCGCGTCGTTCTTCCGGTAGAGCATCATGAAGCGGACGGCGTCCTGACCGACCTCATCCACCACCTCACGCAAGGTGACGAAGTCCCCGCTCCGCTTCGACATTTTGACCGGCTCGCCGTTGCGCAAGAGCTTCACGAGCTGAACGATCTTGACGTCGAGCGCACCCTTTCCGGAGGTGGTCGCCTTTACCGCCGCCTGCATGCGCTTGATGTAGCCGCCATGGTCGGCGCCCCAGACGTCGATCATTTCGGCGAAGCCGCGGTCGAACTTGTTCTTGTGGTAGGCGATGTCGGAGGCAAAGTAGGTGTAGGAATTGTCCGACTTGATCAGGGGACGATCGACGTCGTCGCCGTAGGCGGTCGCCTTGAACAGCAGCTGCTCGCGATCCTCCCAATCCTCGACCGGGGCGCCCTTCGGCGGCGGCAGGCGACCTTCGTAGATGTCACCCTTGGCACGCAGGAAATCGATGGTCTCGGCGACCTTGTTGTTGCCCGCCTCGAGCAGCGAGCGCTCGGAGAAGAACACGTCGTGACGGATGTTGAGGGCGGCGAGATCGTCCTTGATCTCGTCCATCATCATCGCGATCGCCTTGGCACGCACGGTCGGCAGCCACCCTGCCTCGCTCATCGAGAGAAGCCTGTCGCCGTGCTCCTTCGCCAGCGCCTCGCCGACCGGCTTGAGGTAGTCGCCGGGATAGAGTCCTTCGGGAATGGCACCGATATCCTCGCCGAGCGCTTCGCGATACCTCAGGAACGCGGAGCGTGCGAGCACGTCGACCTGAGCGCCGGCATCGTTAATGTAGTACTCGCGCGTGACGTCGTGGCCGGCGAACTGGAGCAGGCTCGCCAATGCGTCACCGAACACGGCACCGCGGCAATGGCCGACATGCATCGGTCCGGTCGGATTGGCCGAGACGTATTCGACATTGACCTTTGAGCCGCCCCGGACGCGGCCGTAATCGGCGCCCTCGCGCAGCACTGTCCGCAGGGCTTCGGCCCAGGCGGCCGGCTTCAGCGTCAGGTTGATGAAGCCGGGACCGGCGACATCAACCTTGGCGATCAGCGCGTCCGCACGGAGCCGCTCGGCGATCTGTTCGGCGAGGTCGCGCGGCTTTGCCTTTGCCTCTTTCGCAAGCACCATGGCAGCGTTGGTCGCCATGTCGCCGTGGGAGGCATCGCGCGGCGGCTCGACCACCACGCGTGAGAAATCGATGCCCTCCGGCCAGCTGGCGTCCGCCGCAAGCGCGCGGCAGGCGGCGTGCACACGCGCGAGCACGTCGGCGAACAGATGCAGGGATGAGGGTGTCTGGGGCATGGCCGCCGCCTAACGCAAATCCGGGGTCGAGTCAAAGAGCCGCTGGTGCTCGGTCAGTGCGAAGCGATCCGTCATTCCGGCTATGAAATTGCCGATCCGCCGGGCGCGGTCGCCCTCGTCGTCCGCCTCCGCCCCCAGCAGCCATTCCGGCGGCAGCTCGCCGGGGGATTTCAGGTATTTTGCGAACAGGTCGAACAGGATCCGCTCCGCCTCGCCCATCACCCGCATCACCCGCTTGTGGCGGTACATGTGCTGGTACAGGAAGGTCTTGATGGCGGCCTCTTCGTCCGCGACCTCGGTGGGGAACGCGATCAGCGCCCGGCTCTGCTGGCGCACCTCCTGAGCCGATTGCGGCTTGGTGGCGGCGAGGTTCTTCTGTGCCTCCGCAAACACCGCCCCGATCAGGTGCGAGATCAGCTCGCGCACCAGTTCGGCGCCGCGCCGGACGTCTTCAAGGTCGGGATAATGCGCAGCGATCCCGGCGATGATCTCCGCGGTCAGCGGCATCACCTTGAGATCGTCGAGGTGAAACAGGCCGGCGCGCAGGCCGTCGTCGATGTCGTGCGCGTCATAGGCGATGTCGTCGGCGATGGCGGCGACCTGCGCCTCCAGCGAGGCGAAGCTCCACAGTTCGAGGTCGTAGGTCCTGATGTAGTCGGCGATCCCGACGGGAATGCCGTGCTCGCGATAGCGCCCGACCGGGGCGCCGCTGCGGTCGGTCAGCGGACCGTTGTGCTTGACGATGCCCTCCAGCGATTCCCAGGTCAGGTTGAGCCCATCGAACTCAGGATAGCGGTGCTCGAGCGAAGCGACGACGCGGAGCGTCTGGGCGTTGTGGTCGAAGCCGCCGAATTCCTTCAGGCAGGCGTCCAGGGCCCGTTCGCCGGCATGGCCGAACGGCGGATGACCGAGATCGTGGGCGAGCGCGAGCGTTTCAGTGAGGTCCTCGTCCAGCCCGAGCTGCCGGGCCAGCGCGCGGGCGATCTGCGCCACCTCCAGCGAATGGGTCAGCCGGGTGCGGTAATGGTCGCCCTCGTGGAACACGAACACCTGGGTCTTGTATTTCAACCGGCGGAAGGCGGTGGAATGGATGACCCGGTCGCAATCCCGCCGGAACGGGCTGCGGGTCCGGCTCGGGGGTTCGGCAACCAGCCGGCCACGGCTGCGATCGGGATCGCAGGCATAGGGCGCGCGGGGGGCTGCCATTCCGACGGACACGGCGAATTTAGTCCCTATCCATTTGATTCTGCGTATGGTGGCACTTAACTATGTCGGGCGCGGGATACCAAATGAATTGGGTATGACTGCGGGACTATCGGAGACGAACGATGACGACTGCCGTGACCATCAGCGACCGGGCCGCACGCCGGATTGGGGAGATCCTCAAGGGCGAAGGTTCCGGCGCGATGCTGCGCATCTCCGTCGAGGGCGGCGGCTGCTCCGGCTTCCAGTACAAGTTCGACATCGACCGTGCCCGCACCGACGACGATCTCGTGATCGAGCAGGACAATGCGGTGGTGCTGGTCGATTCCGCCTCCCAGCCGTTCCTGGCGGGATCGCAGGTCGATTTCGTCGACGATCTGATCGGCGCCTCGTTCCGCGTCAACAATCCCAATGCCACAGCGTCCTGCGGCTGCGGGACCAGCTTCTCGGTCTGACCCGCTACGCGCCCGTTATCTGCCTTTCCTCCTCCGTCCACTCCACCTCGACCGGCATCAGGCCCGGCTGGAGCGGTGCATCCTCCGACATGACGTGGCCGTCCAGCGCGCGCAGGAGTGCCGCGATCAGCGCCGGCTTGCGCAGCGGCTTGGCGAGGAAGTCCGACATGCCCGCCTCACGGCAAATCTTGATGTCCTCGGGGAAGGCATTGGCGGTGAGTGCGATGATCGGCAAGGCTTTGAAGCGCCCGCCTTGCGCGCGGATCGCGCGGGTGGCGGCAAGCCCGTCCATGTCGGGCATGCGCACGTCCATCAGCACGATGTCGTAATTGCCCTCGGATGCCGCCGCGACGGCCTCGGCACCGTCGGAGACGACGCGCAGCTCGACGTCGAAGGACCCCAGCATCTTGCTCACGACCATGCGGTTGACGGCATCGTCCTCCGCGACCAGCACCTTCAGCGGCCGGTCGAGGCCGGCAATGCGGGCTTTGAGATCGTCGGCCGCGTCGCGGCCCTCTGCCTGATCGGGCGTCTGCGCCTGGCTCCAGGGCAGCACCAGCGTGAAACGGAAGGTCGAGCCTTCGCCCGGCGTCGAGGTGACTCCGATGGTGCCGCCCATCTGCTCGATGATGCGCCGCGAGATCGCAAGGCCGAGGCCGGTGCCGCCGAAGCGACGGCTGATCGAGGCATCGGCTTGCGCGAAATCGCTGAAGAGCTGGCCGAGCTTTTCGGGGGCGATGCCGATGCCGCTGTCGGTCACCGTCCATTCGACGGTCGCCAGCAGATCGCGTCGCGCCTGGCAGGTGACCGAAATCGTCACCTCGCCTTGGTCGGTGAACATCACCGCATTGGACGCGAGGTTGAGCAGCACCTGGCGGATGCGTGCGACGTCGCCGCGCAGGGTCGGCGGCAGGTTCGGATCGAGTTCGACCTTGACCGTCAGCCCCCTGTTCTTGGCGCTCGCGCGAATGACGGTCGCGACAGCCTCGACCAGCGCCTGCGGGGCGAAGTCGATCACCTCGAAGGTGAAGCGCCCCGCCTCGAGCTTGGACAAGTCGAGAATGTCGTTGAGGATGCGCTGCAGATTGTCGCCGGAGTCGCGGATCGTGGTGACGGCTTCGCGCTGCTCCAGATCCAGCTTGGTTTCGAGCAGCATGCTGGCGAGCCCGAGCACGCCGTTCATCGGCGTGCGGATCTCGTGGCTCATCACCGCGAGGAAGTCCGACTTGGCGCGGCTCTCGGCCTCGGCCTTTTCCGCGCGCCAGCGCTCGGTCACGTCGCGCCCGAAGCCGCGATAGCCGAGGAAATGTCCCTCGCGGTCATAGGCGGGCTTCGCCGTCAGCGACCACAGCCGCGCCTCGCCGCCGGCAACGACCTTGAGGTTCATCTCGTGCAAGGGCTCGTTCTGCTCCATCAGGCCGACAACGTTGTAGGCTGCGCTCTTGTCGTCCGGGCAGAGCATGTCGAGCACGTCGGCGAAATAGGATCCCTTCAACAGCGGAAGCGGCAGCTGCGCGACGTCCGCGAAGCGTTGGGGCACGTCGATCAGATGCCCGTCGGCGTCGGTCTGCCACAGCCAGTCGCTGGCGTTCTCCTGAAAGTCCTTCAGCAGCAGCGAGATGATCTCGGTCTGGCGCTCGAGTTCGAGCTGGGCCTTGAGATTGCCGAGGAACAGATTGCCCTGCGAGACGATGTTGCGCGCCATGAAGAATGCGAACAGCAGCAGGAACACCGAGGTCACGAGATAGGGCCCGGTGCCGCACAGCAGCAGCGCGCCGGCGCAGGCGACGGTCATGGTGGCGAGATAGACGAGGCCCGCGCGCGGGAAGGTCGAGAGCGTGAAGGCGCCGCCCGACATCATGCCGACCATCAGGCAGGCCAGGATGAGCTGACTGGTCGGCTCGATACGGCTGAATAGCGCGAGCGGCAGCGTTCCCCAGATCGCGGCAAGGAAGAATGCCTGCCGCAGCATCTGGCGCGCGACGCGGGGCGAAGCCTCTTGCGGCGGGTTCTGATGCGACCGTTGCCAGGAGCGCACCGCGAGCGAGGCGGTGACGGCGAGCGTCAGGCCCCAGATCGCGAGGAAGTCGTTCCAGCCCCTGCCCCAGAACAGGATCAGCACGATGGCGACGTTCAGCATCGTCACCGCCATCGTCACCGGCATCAGCCGCGTCACGGCGTCGATCTGCTTGGCGCGGATGCGGCGGATCTCGCGCTCGCTGAGATCGGCCGTCAGGCCGTCCTCGATCTCGAAGCCGCCAAGCCAATACAGGAATGCGCCGATCAGGCCGTCGCGCGGCTCAGTTCGCTTCATCGACTCGTCCGGCCAACCCATCCGCGGAACCTTTCGATCATCAATGGCTCGCCGCCTGCTTAGACCGGGTTAATTTTGTGGGAGATTTTGCGGCGTCCTTGACGGGCGCGTTTGCAGTTTGTTCTAACCATGGCCCCGCCCGGAGCCCCTCCCTATGTCCATCAGAGTAGCCACCTGGAACGTGAACTCGGTCCGGCAGCGGATCGATCTCCTGCTGACCTGGCTGAAGGAGTGCCAGCCCGACATCGTCTGCCTCCAGGAGATCAAATGCGTCGACGAGGCCTTTCCGCGGCTGGAGATCGAGGCGCTGGGCTACAACGTCGTCACCCATGGGCAGAAGACGTTCAACGGCGTCGCCCTGCTCTCGAAGCTGCGATTCGACGAGACCAAGTCGGGGCTTGCCGGCGACGACGAGGATACGCATGCCCGCTTCCTTGAGGGCGTGGTCACGCTCAAGCGCGGGGTGCTGCGCATCGCCTGCCTTTATCTGCCCAATGGCAACCCGGTCGGGAGCGACAAATATCCCTACAAGCTCAAATGGATGTCCCGGCTTCTTGAATATTCGAAGGAGCGCCTCAAGGCTGAGGAGCCGCTGATCCTTGCGGGCGACTTCAACGTCATCCCGCATGCCCGCGACGTGCACAATCCGGCCGCCTGGACCGAGGACGCCCTGTTCAAGACGGAGACGCGCGAGAGCTTCCAGTCCCTGCTCGGCCTCGGCCTGACCGACGCCTTGCGTGCCGTCACCGATGAGCCCGGGCTCTACACCTTCTGGGACTACCAGGCCGGGGCCTGGCAGAAGAACCAGGGCCTGCGCATCGACCACCTGCTGCTGTCGCCGCAGGCCAGCGACCGGCTCGCCAATGTCGGCATCGACAGCTATGTGCGCGGCTGGGAAAAGCCGTCGGACCACGTCCCGGTGTGGGCGGATCTGGATCTCGACGCGGCGTGAGCGCCGATCGGGCGGTGGGCACGGCGCCAAGGCGCCTTTGCCCACCCTACCGGGACCTGAGCTATGGCTGATTTTGGGTGACGCGGCCTGATCAGGCGGCGTGGCTTTCAGTGTTCGGAATGACTTCGATTCCGGCGATGAACTTTACACCGGCGATGACTTTCGGCAACTGGTTCGTGCTCTTCAATCGCCGCCAGGTCTTCGATGCGGCGTCGATGAGCTTGAACACCATCAGCTTCGCAGTTTGTTGCGACAGCGATCCCTTGGTCCGCACCGTTCGGTGGCGCACCGTGGCGAAGACGCTCTCGATCGGGTTCGAGCTGCGTAGGTGGATCCAGTGCTCAGCAGGGAAGTCGAAGAAGGCGAGCAGCGCATGGCGATCCTTGATCAGGCACTCCACCGCACGTCCGTATTTGACGTGGTATTTCTCGACGAAGACGTCGATCGCGGTTTCAGCTTCGGCCCGGTGTGGGGCCAGATAGATGTTCCGCAGGTCGTTCTTCATGGGGCCCTGCACGGATTTGGCGACCTTGTCGAGTACGTTGCTCACTTTATGGCACCAGCATCGTTGGTGCCGCGTGCCGGGAAAGGCCTCGTCCAGTGCCTTCCAGAAGCCGAGGGCGCCGTCGCCGATGGCGAGTTGCGGGGCAATCCGTAACCCGCGTTGCCGCAGGTCGATCAGGAGTTCGCGCCAGCTCTGCGCGCTCTCGCGCACGCCGACCTGGAAGCCGATCAGCTCCTTCTTGCCTTCCGGCGTGGTGCCAATCAGCACCAGCATGCATTCGCTGTGATCTTCCATGCGGGCCTGCAGGTACACGCCATCGGCCCAGATGTAGACATAGCGACGCGCCGACAGATCGCGTCTCTGCCAGCGTTCGTACTCGACCTGCCAATCGGCCTTCAGGCCGGCGATCACCGAAGGCGACAGGTTCGGCGCATCCTTGCCGAGCAGCGCCGAGAGCGCCTCCTGGAAGTCGCCGGTCGAGATGCCGCGCAAATAGAGGACCGGGATCAAGGCATCCAGGCTCTTCGTCCGCCGCGCCCATAGCGGCAGGATTGCCGAACTGAAGCGGAGGCGGTCGCCTGGCCCGCTCGCTCCGCGGTCGCGGACCTTGGGACGAGCGACCTCCACCGGACCGATGCCGGTCGCAATCTCGCGCACCGGACCGTGCCCATGTCGGACCAGGCGCGCTCGACCGTCGGGCAGCGTCAGATTGGCCGTGCTGGCCAGAAACGCGCCAACCTCGATCTCGATCGCCCTGGCAAGCAGGTCCCGCGCGCCGGCACGAACGATATCGGTCAGTGGATCATCAACCGCGGACGGCTGACGGAAAGCAAGAACATTGGTAGTCTCGGTCATGGCGTATCGCTCTCCTCGAGAGGTTCTGGCAGGCTCGTCACCCGCCTCGATACGCCGCCTTCCTCACACCGTCATCACCCAGATTCCGCCATAGCTCCCGGGACCTCACCTAGTCCCGGCGGCCCTGCACCCACTGCTCCAGCATTTGCAGGCACATGGCGCGGTCGTCGTCGGAGGCCTTGGCGAAGGCGCGGTTGTAGCTTTCCTTGATCCAGGTCTCCTCGGCGCCGGCGCTGTCGCGCGCCAGGGTCAGCCACATCAAGCCGCGCGCGGCCTGGCGCGGCAGGCGGTCGCCGTTGAACAGCATCTGGCCGAGCAGCGCCTGCGCCTGGTGCTGGCCCTTCTGCGCGGCGAGGCCGAGCCAGCGCGCGCCATAGCGGAAATCCTCGCGCGAGGCGTCCGGCGTCTTCAGGTACAGCCGCGCGAGATCGTATTGCGCGTCGGCATTGCCGAAATAGGAGGCCGCATAGGAGAACATCTCCCGCGCCCGCTCCGGGTCCGACTTGATCTTCGAGTTCGGGATGCCGCTCAGATAATAGCGGCCGAGCGCGACGAAGGCGTTGGCCACGATCTGCGCCTGCGGCGCCGACGGGCTGTCCTCGGCATGCGCGTTGGCGATCCGGCTGAAATATTCGAACGCACGCAAATCGTCCTGGGCGACACCGTCGCCGTTGGCGTACATGCGGCCGAGCTTCCACTGCGCGATGGGGTGGCCACCCTCGGCGGCATATTGCAGCGCGCTGAGCGAGGTTTCCTGGGGTGCGACTGCCGGCGGAACCTTGGTGCGCACCGCGCCTGCGGCGCCGGGCAAGGTGGTTACGACCGGAATGGCCGCGTCCTTGGGGTTGACCGGCGCGCCGTCGAAGGCGAGCGCCGGCGCGGCCAGCGCAGCCGCCCCCAACACAAACGCAACTATGGCACGCCTAGATGTCCGCATAACACTGTTTCTCGTGCGCGCCGCCTGGATGGGTTACCGCCCCACCGACCGCCGGTCCGACCTGCTGAGCATATTTCCAGAGCACACCCGACGTACGGTTAGTCGCGCGCGCGCTCCATTTGGTTTTGCGCTGGGCGAGTTCGGCGTCGCTCAATTTTACGTTAAGGGTACCGGCGACCGCGTCGATCTCGATGATGTCGCCGTCCTCAAGAAGCCCGATCGGGCCGCCGACCGCCGCCTCCGGCCCGACATGGCCGATGCAGAAGCCGCGGGTGGCGCCGGAGAAGCGGCCGTCGGTGATGAGCGCGATCTTGCCGCCCATGCCCTGGCCGGTCAGCGCCGCTGTGGTCTGGAGCATTTCCCGCATGCCGGGGCCGCCCTTCGGCCCCTCGTAGCGGATCACGATGACTTCGCCTTCGCGGTAGGTGCGGTTCTGGACCGCCTCGAACGCATCCTCCTCACGGTCGAAGCACCTGGCCGGACCGGTAAACCTGAGGTTGGACATTCCCGCGACTTTCACGATCGCACCTTCTGGCGCCAAATTGCCCTTCAGACCGACCACACCGCCTGTCACGGTGATGGGCTTGTCTGCCGGGTGCACCACGTCCTGGTGCGGATTCCATTTCACGCTCTTGAGGTTTTCGGCGATCGTGCGGCCCGTGACGGTAAGGCAATCACCGTGCAGGAAGCCATTGTCGAGCAGCGTCTTCATCAGAAGCGGTATGCCACCTACTTCAAACATGTCTTTGGCGACATAACGGCCGCCTGGCTTCAAATCCGCGACATAAGGTGTCTTTTTGAAGATTTCAGCGACGTCGAACAGGTCGAACTTGATGCCGACCTCGTGCGCGATCGCCGGCAGGTGCAGCGCAGCATTGGTCGAGCCGCCGGAGGCCGCAACCACGGCAGCCGCATTCTCCAGCGCCTTGCGGGTGACGATGTCGCGCGGCCGGATGTTCTGGGCGATCAGGTCCATCACCTTCTCGCCCGCGGTCATGCAGAACGCGTCGCGAATTTCGTAGGGTGCCGGAGCACCGGCCGAGTACGGCAAAGCGAGGCCGATCGCCTCCGAGACGGTCGCCATGGTGTTGGCGGTAAACTGCGCGCCGCAAGCGCCTGCCGACGGGCAGGCCACACGCTCGATCTCGTCGAGGTCCTCGTCCGACATGGCGCCGACCGAGTGCTTGCCGACCGCCTCGAACATGTCCTGCACGGTGACCTGCTGCCCGCGGAAATTGCCGGGCAGGATCGAGCCGCCATAGATGAAGATCGAGGGCACGTTGAGGCGGACCATCGCCATCATCATGCCCGGCAGCGACTTGTCGCAGCCGGCAAGGCCGACCAGCGCGTCATAGGCGTGACCGCGCACCGTCAGTTCAACCGAGTCGGCGATGCATTCCCGCGACGGCAGCGAGGAGCGCATGCCGTCATGGCCCATGGCGATGCCATCGGTGACGGTGATGGTGCAGAATTCGCGCGGCGTGCCGCCGGCCGACGCCACGCCCTTCTTCACCGCCTGGGCCTGGCGCATCAGCGCGATGTTGCAGGGAGCAGCCTCGTTCCAGCAGGAGGCGACGCCGACGAAAGGCTGGTGGATCTGATCGGTGGTCAGCCCCATGGCGTAGAAGTAGGACCGATGGGGCGCACGCGCAGGGCCTTCCGTCACGTGACGGCTCGGCAGCCTCTGCTTGTCAATCTTCGCGACCATCGCAACCAGCTTCCCCGGCCAACCCTTTCAGACCCGAAAAATCAGAGCCAAGATTTGAATCGACCTTGGGACTTTCTCGTCGCCTTCGAAGACCGCCACTGCCTTAAAACATTAGAGTGATTTTATTCATGTTCGGGTGTGGCCAAAAAGCGGCGACGATGCGAACCGTCGCTGATGAAGGTTAAATCCGGCATGAGTGTTGCGCAGGCACAACAATCGTGGCGTGGAAGACACGGCTAAGGCTACTTTGATACCTCCGCCGAGGAGCCATCTGACAACTTCAGATTTTGCGACGGACGCAGTGAGCCCATTTCCGCCAGCGAGAACAACGCACCTGGCGGCTGAGTCGGCTTGGGCATTGGCTGGTCTGAGCCCCTCGCTTCATCCAGCAATGGAAAGAGTCCCGGTTGAATATGAGCCCAAGGGGCTCGGTGAAGCAACGGGGCGGGGCGCGGAGCCCTCGGCATAGCGCAGCGTCCCGTCCCGTTGCGGCCCAAGAGCGTTGCGTTTGGCGTATTCGGTCGGCGTGAGGTTGCCCAGGGCGCTGTGCGGCCGGGCGTTGTTGTAGTCGTCTTTCCAGGCCGCCAGCACGGCTCGCGCCTGTGCGAGCGAAGTGAACAGCGTCTCATTGAGGAGTTCATCGCGCAGGCGGGTCGCTGCCAATCTGCCGCGGCCACACGGTATGCGACACAACAGCATAGGCCCCGGCTCTGCAGCGCACCGTCGAAGGGACGCTGCGCTGCGTCCGGGGCACGAGAATGGAGTTTGGCGCACGCTCTCTCCTCCTCGTCATTGCGCGGAGTTCTTGCGACGAAGCAATCCAACTGTCGCTGTGGAAAGATTCTGGTTTGCTTCCGTCTTCGCCGAAGGCTTCGGCGGACAAGTCGCTGCGCTCCCAATGACGGAGCAAGGGGCGGCATCGCAGCTCAACACGCATCTTGAAGCGCAGACACGCCCTCGCATCCTCGCGGCCGAATTCGCCCGAGCTTTGCTTCGTCGCTCACCCTCTCGAGCCAAGAGGGCGCAGGGAAGACCGGGTGCTGACCTCGCACCCGCGGTCCGCTGCGCGAAAATGTAGCGCAAAGAGACCGCACAGCAGCCATACAGGTGGTGCCGATCACTCGGCCTTCCCTGCGCGATGGTCGGACGGCTTATGCCGTGCTCTCCCGGGAGCCGAGTTCGTTCTGGCCTCCCTCACTCCCGCGGAATTCACCGGCGCCGCGCCGGTTGACGCGACTGCCGCCTCCGCAAGGGCTTGACCGTAGCAACGACGGCCAGGACCACACGGTTTTGCCGTACGCGCGGCCCGCCATTTCGCCGCAGTTTTCCCAGCCCTGTCGACGGAGCTGGAAACTTACAGACGAGACGAACCTGACAGCGCCGTTCGTCCGCGCGAAGCCTGAGGGCTCACGGAGAGCAATCCGCCCTGCCCTTCACCTCTCGTGCACGACGCTGCCGCGTCCACCGCAAGCCCGGCCCGCGACAATGACGACCACATGATCGCCCCTCAAGGATGAGCCGGGATGGGCGACACATACGACAAATCCGAATTTCGGTAAAGCGGAATATTTTCGCGCGAGCGGATTGACAGAGGGCGACACAGGCGACGCAACCCGGATGGCGCGGAAGCGTTGTCCGGGGTGGCGTCGCGCTGTGGAACGTTTTGTCCCGGATTTCGCTGCGCTCCATCCGGGCGACGAGAGGACTGCTCAGGCCGACATCACTCCCTTGCGCCCGAACGGATCGAACAGGCGCACGACCTCGCAAACGGCGACGAGGCCGGCGAGCCAGGCGACGTTGGTCAGCCCAATGCGCGTGACGATGGCTGCGGTGAAGGCGGCCTCTCCGCCCAGGAATGGCGTCGCGGCGAGCAGCGCGAGCTCGTAGGCCGCATAGGCGGCGACGAGCGTGAGCGCCAACATCAGCGGCGTGCGGCCCTGCGGCAGCATGCGGAGCACGGCCGACGCCGCCGCCGTCGCGAGCAGCGCAGCCGCGCCGATGACGAAACCCCAGGCGATGGTGCTGCCGTCGATGGGATAGTGCAGCGCGCCGAAACCGATGCTCTGGTTCACGAGCCAGGCGCCGGTGACGACGAGCAGCGCCGGACGCAGCGGCAGCATTGCAGCCGCGACCACGGCGAAGGCCGCGAACGGCGTCGCACAGGCGAACGCAAAACTTGCGAGCGCGCATGAAACCGTCAGCAGCGCGAAGCCGAACATCGGCGCGAGACGCGGCGCCACCGGATGGAGGCGGAAACCGTCGCCATCGGACGGCAGGATGTTGAGAGCCATAAGTGATCTCCTTCTCTTCGAGTTCTAGTCCATTTGGGGGCCTGTGACAGCCCCATTGAAATCAAAACGTGGCGCCGGCCTTGAGCAGATAGGTGCGACCGGGTAGCGGATAGGCGCTGAAGCGACCGTCCGTGAAGGTGCTTGCGACGGCGTAGTCGTAGTAGAGCGCGTTCAGCACATTGTTGACGCTGAGCGACCAGAAGTAGCGCTCATATTGGCCGCTGAGCTTGAGGTCGATCGTGCCATTGGCGGGAATCGGCTTCTGGGTTCCGGCCTGGTCGTTATCCATGCGACGCTCGCTCCAGAAGCGCGCGGTGGCGTCCAGCACCAGATAGTTCTGCCGGATGTTCCAGGTGAGGCCCGCACTCGCGGTGTAGCGCGACACCAGCGGCACGTCGTTGCCCGCCCAGACGCCTTCGCGGAAGACGGCCCGTGTATAGGCCATGCCGGAACGCACCAGCAGGGCGTCGTTGATGCGATAGGAGACACTGGTCTCCGCGCCGTAGCGGCGGGTCGGATCCAGATTGGTGTTGTAGAACAGGATCGGATTGAAATGGATCTCGTTGGCGAGGTCCATCAGATAGAGGCTGCTCTGCATCTGCAGTCCGCCTGCTCTGATGCGCAGCCCACCCTCGATGTCCTGCGAGGTCTGGGTCTTGAGCTGGAACGTCTGCGGGAGCGGATTGAAGAACGGGTCGAACGAAGGGCCTGACGACACCCGCTCATCGACATCAGGCGTGCGGAAGGCGCGCGCAACCCGGCCGAACAGCGCAACGGTGTCATTGAGGCGATGCTCCGCACCGAGATGCAGCGCATATTGCGTCTCGTCGCTCCCGAGTGGAAGCGCGCCGATGTCGGCGTTGAACGGAGCCGCCGGGTCGAAATTGTCACGTGCCGAGAGATTGATGTTCTGCAACCGGGCGCCGTAGGAGATATCGGTCGCTGGCGCGACGCCGAGCGTGTGCTGGACATAGCCCGCCACCGTCCGCTGCCTGAGATCGTAATTGTGCCAGGGAGCGAGACCCTGGCCGGCGCCGCGGTTCTGCTGAAAGCTCGCATCGTAGTAGTCGACGCCGGTCAGCACTTGCGAGGGCATTCCGAAGAGCGGGCTCTTCACGCTGAGCCGCGGCGTGATCGACCATGTCGTAAGGTCAGCATCGACATAGGTCGACGTGAAGAAAGCCGGGACCGGCGCCGGGCTCGAGAAGAATGCGCTCTGCTGCTTCTTGTCGCGCACGCCGCCGTCGACGATGAGATCGACGCCGTTGACAAGGGTTTTCGTGAAGCCCGCGGTCGCGCCAAAACCCTGCTGATTGGCGTAGTTAAAGGGCGTGCTGGTCCCTCGCCGGCTTGGTCGCGAGCTCGTCGACGCCGATGGAGGGATCGACGGTGCGGCCGCCCGGCAGTCGCAGCTCCTGATTGTCACCGGTGACGGTCAGGAAGGCGGTCAGGCCCGGCGTCGTGTAGTTCAGATTGCCGACGCCGTTCTCCTGGGAATAGCGATTGTTGTCGCGATAGCCGTCGGTCCTGACGGCATTGCCGTAGAACGAGGTCGACCAGGGACCGGAATTGATCGCGGCCGAGACGTTGCCGAGCCTGGTATTGAACGAGCCGAAACCGGCCTCGATGCGCGCTGTCACGGGCGGGCCGCCGACGCCGTTCTTGGTGACGATGTTGATGACGCCGCCGACCGCATTGTCACCATACAGCACCGCACCGGAATTGCCGCGCGTGATCTCGATGCGCTCGATGGCATTGAGCGGGATGGTGGAGAGGTCCACCTGCGCCATATCGATGTCGTTCAACCGCCGTCCGTTGACCAGCACCAGCGTGTTGGCCGTGGCGAAGGCACCGAAGCCGCGCAAGTCAACACTGGTCCTGGCACCGATCTGGCCGCCATAGAACGTCGTGATCTGGGCGCCCGGCACCTGCGTCGCGATGATCTCAGCCAGCGTCTGCGACGGCGCATGAGCGATGTCGGCGGCCGTAATGGCGGTCGTGACCGCGCCGACGATCCCGCCATTGCCGGCGGCGGCCTCGTTGCCCGAGCCGGTCCCACTCGGCGCCCCGTCCGGCGCCGCTCGGCGCCGCCCCGCCTCGCCATCGCCGATCGCCCTGGCACGCGTACGGTTCTGATCGTCGGATCTGGTCACTTCGACCGGCGGCAGCTGCTCGGCGACGGACTGCTGGGCGTGGACGATGGAGAGATCGAGCGAATACAGCGAAACGGCCGCAACGATGCCGGCGCAGCGGCGCCTGGCGGCAGTGACAATACGGGACACAATTGTAGCCTCGGCATGACGTCAGTGGCACGTCACAGCGAACGAGGCTTTACTGCGGAGCGATCGACGGCTCCGGAAAAGCTAATGTCTGTACTCCCCGACCGACATCTTCGCGTGTGACCACGGCTGACGGCAGGTCTCCTGGCTCGCGGGTCGTTACCTCTGCGTCGCCTTCCCAGGACCGAGATTCCCAGTGGCATAGGACGAGAGATTCACCGCTTACAGTTGCGGGGGCAGCCATGGCATTGAGAAGATCCCGCCTTGGGACATCTCGCACCACGTTCCCTTTTGATCTCCATGAGGAGAACCGTCAGCGGCCAATCTACGGGGCGTCCAGGCCGGGAGTCAATCGACCGCTGGCATCTTGGCCGCAGACGCGATCGGCCGGCTCCCCAACGAATCGAGCAATGCCCTGCGCCGCCTACGTTCGCCCCCGCGGGCGCTGGGCCTGAGCCCAGGCCGCAGCGACATCCCGCGGCGGAGCGTCGAGGCGCTTGATCGGCGTCAGTTCGCCGGAGGCCGAGACGATCGCGGTCTCTTCGCGCCGGCAGCGCGTGCAGACGAAACGGACCTCATGCGGGGATGCCGACCAGCTTGAACGTTTCACGTTGGCGGCCATCGGCCAGGCATCGCAATGCGAGCACGATACCAGGAACCGGCCGGGATCGAGCATACCCATTCCATTGGACTCCACGTCCTGCCCACTGCTTCCAATGACTATCCTACGGAAATCGTTCCGGTGCCTCGGCACCGTCGACGCCACGTTCGCTGGAAGCCTGCGCGCTGCTCGCCGTTCCCACGAGACCTCCGGCGTTGTCGATTTCAAAGCTTGCGAATTTCATCCGATGTCCCCCTGCTCCGATCGACCCTATCAGGTCGAGACGGCGAGGACGATGGGGAGCCGGGGATCGCGCGGTTGCGACGCCTCGCAAGGCAGAAGGTAATCCGCTCAGCGAGCCCCCTTGAGGGTGCAGGATGTCGTGCAGGTGACCGTGGTGCCGCGATCGCACGATCTGCAGGCGTTGACGCACTGGTTCATGTCGCGTGGGTTGTAGTTGTAGTTTCGTATCGGGCAGGTCGACGCCGTCGAGCCGGTGATGTCCCGCTCCTGGTCGCAGGCCGCCGTCATGAGCGCGAATATGATCACGGCAACGAGGCGCATGGGACCTGCCCTGTCAGGCACAGCACGATGACACTCGCGAGGTGCGCTGCATTGCAACGAACCCCGGCCTTCCCACCACGAGCCACCGCCGATCGGCGATGCCCGCGTGCTGCGAGAATGCGCGCTAAATGTTAAGAACGGATTTCAGCCGGCCTCAGGCCGCGGCCGTGGTCGCGATCGCCTGCCGAATATCCACCGCCAGCTGGCGATACTGTTCCCCGAGCCTCAGATAGAACTCGCGCTTGGTGCTGTCGGTGGGCGAGCTTGGCGATCAGTTCGCATTCGGCAGTGAGCGTCTCGAACCGTTCCAACCTGTCCTGAAGTTCTGTCATCGGCGTGTCCCCGTCAAACGCCACAAGGACAGCTAACCTAAATCCGGGAAATAGGTCACGGCGAACATCGTTATGGGGTAGCATCAATTATTCCGCGGCAGCCTATTTCTGCTCGAGCCGCCAGGCGCCGTCCCAAGCGGCATCCGGCGGATTGGCCGCGAACTGCGCGATGCGACCGAGCATCGCGCGCGAGGGACCGTCGCCAGGGACCGCCTCGAGCGCCGCGTTGAAGGCGGCACGTGCGTCGTCGAAGCGCCGGGCACGATACGCGGCAAGACCTTCGACATAGTGCGTGCGCAGGCTGACTTGCGCATCAGTGAGTGCGCCCGGTCGCGCCATCACCTCGAAGATCGCCTGCGGCGCGCTTTGGCCCACGACCGCAAGACGGTCGATCTCGCGCAATTCGAGGCGAGATCCAATCGCGTCCGCAGTCGCCTGCGAGACCAGGATGCGGGTGCCGTAGACCTTGTTGACGGCCTCCAGCCGCGAGGCGAGATTCACGGCGTCGCCCATCACGGTAAAGCTCATCATCAGCTCGGAGCCGATGCTGCCGGTCAGGACCTCGCCGGTGGCGATGCCGATCCGCAGATCGCACGGCGCGGGCATGGCGCGGATACCGAGCAGATCGGGCAGCTGCTTCTGCAGCGCGGGCACCTGGTCGGCCATCTCGATGGCGGCGAGGCCGGCCAGCAGGGCCTGCACGTCCTCTTCGACGAAGGGCGGTCCCCAATAGGACATGATGGCGTCGCCGATATATTTGTCGATGACGCCGCGATTGCTCCTGATGGGGCCGGACATCATGGTGAAATAGTGGTTCATCACCTTGACGAGGCCGCGCGGGGTCATGCCCTCGCTCATCGAGGTGAAGCCGCTCATGTCGCAGAACATGATGGTCATGACCCGGCGCTCGCCCTCGATTGCGACCTCCGGCCGCTCGATCAGACCCTGCACCACCTTGGGGTCGATGTAGCGGCCAAAGGTCTCCCGGATGCGCTCGTTGTGCCGCAACTGCTCGATCATGCGATTGAAGGCCGCGGCGAGCTCGCCGATCTCGTCCTGCGTCGAGACGGCGATGGGCTTGTCGAACCGGCCCGCCTCGACCTCGCGGGTGCCGGCCAGCAACAGCCGTACCGGACGCGTGATGCCGCTGGACACCAGCAGGGCAAAGGCGAATCCGACGATCGCCGCGAGCAATGTCACGACACCCGAAACGATGATCGTCTGATGCTGGCGGCTGATCACCTGCGACGTCGAGAAGAAGACCTGCGCCAGCATATCGCCGCGGATCGTATCGATCTTCCGGTTGAACTGTTCGCGCAGCACGTCGATGTGTTCCAGCGTGCCGCGCGCCTCGGCCATCTGCTTGGCGTCGACCTGCTTGAGGAGCTTCGCATGGGCCTCGCTCAGGTCGCGCCGCAACTCGGTAACGGCGGTGTCGATGCGGATATCGATTCGCGCCAGCGCGGCATTGTCGGAAAACGTTCTGGGGTCCTCGATGATCGCGTTGATCAGCTTGCGCGCGGCCTCGGCCTCCTCCTCGATCCTGCGGTCCGATTGCTCGAATTCGCGAAGGCGCGCCGCGTAGGCCTCCTCGTCCGACGGCGCCTCCATCCGGGTCATGATCATCCGCCGCAGCGCCAGCGCCCGCTCCAGCGAGCGAATGTTGGCGCGCGCCAGATGGCTGTAGGCCGGGATGTAACGGTTGGTCAGTTCATCGAGCAGGACGCCGACCTGGCTGGACATCACCATCGACAAAATCGAGGTGACCAGCATCAGGACGATCAATCCGATGGCGATGCCGACGATCTTGCGCCGGATCGACTGGTTGAAAATCGGCATAGGTGCGGAAGCAAAGGCCAAAGGGACGGAACGCGGGAACTCCATACACCGGACTGGCCGCGGGAACACGCGCAATCTTGGCCCTCCTGGCGTCCTGTACCATGCAACAGAGCTGGCCCCGGTTGTTTGGACAGCGCCCCGCTGGATTTAAGTGGATTCCTGCCGGGTTATGCTGAACGCGGGGCTTTACGGTTTTGTCGTTGCGTCGGGAGGGCGTAGCCCGACCAGAGCGACGACAAAACCGTCGGCGACGGTCATGCGGCCATCACCATAGCTTGCGTGCCGAAGTAAGCCTCGTCGGGCGTGCGCCCGTCAAGGCTCGAGTGAGGGCGTCCCTGATTGTAGAAGGCCAGATACTTGGCAATTGACGCTCGCGCCTCGGACACGCTGTCGTAGGCGCGGAGATATACTTCTTCGTATTTGACCGTGCGCCAGAGCCGCTCGACAAACACGTTGTCGCGCCAGGCGCCCTTGCCGTCCATGCTGATGGCGATCTTCGCGTCCAGCAGCACATCGGTGAACTCGAGGCTGGTGAACTGGCTGCCCTGATCCGTGTTGAAAATCTCGGGCCTGCCGTGCTTCGCCAACGCCTCCTGGACCGCTTCGACGCAGAAGGCCGCCTCCATTGTGATCGAGACGCGATGGGCCAGGACCCGTCGGCTGAACACATCGACGACCGCCGCGAGATAGACGAAGCCACGCCGCATCGGAATGTAGGTGATGTCCATTGCCCACGCATGGTCGGGCCGCTCGATCTTCAATCCGCGCAACAGGTACGGGTAGATCTTGTGACCCGGAGCCGGCTTGCTCGTGTTCGGGCGACGATAGACCGCCTCGATCCCCATGCGCTTCATCAGCGTCGCGATGTGGCGGCGACCGGCGTATACGCCCTCCCGCCGCAGCAACGATCGCAGCATACGCGCTCCCGCGAAGGGATAATCGAGATGCAGCTCATCGAGCCGACGCATCAAGGCAAGGTCCTCGGCCGAAACTGGCCGAGGTTCATAGTAGACCGTGCTGCGAGCCAGCTTCAGGACCTTCGCCTGGCGCACGATAGAAAGATCATGATCGCGGTCGATCATCGCTTTGCGCTCAGCAGGCCCGCCTTGGTGAGCGCGCCGGACAAAAAATCGTTTTCCAACGCCAGCTCGCCGATCTTGGCATGTAACGCCTTCAAATCGACCGGCGTCTCGGCCGATGTCTTGTCATGCCCAAACACGCCGGCGGCGCCTTCCAGGAGCTGGTTTTTCCAGATCGTGATCTGGTTCGGATGAACATCAAACAGTTGCGCCAGCTCCGCCAGTGTCTTGTCGCCTTTGACCGCAGCCAAAGCAACCTTCGCCTTGAATGCCGGAGAATGCGTCCGACGGCTCTTCTTCGTCATCTTCGCTCCTGATTCGCAGCAAGAATCCTCGCCGCTGTCAGGCAGAAAATCCACTCAAGCTACTGTCCGAATTTGCGGGGCCAGCTCTCAACCGTCGCGCGAGACCGATCGTTAACGAAGGTTAACGACCCTGTCCTTTTCTCCTTTGCGGAAGTTCCCACCGCGCATCCGCTTTTCGCCGCATTGTTGCGACAGCCTCAGGATCGCGGAACGATACCTCGGCATCGCTCGGCATTTTGATTCTCAAGCCGCATGTCGTCGCGGACCTTGGTTTGTAGTGGTTTCGCAGGGGGGGACCATCGAATGAACCAGTGCCTACGCTCGCTCGCGTGTTTTGTTGCCGTGGCCGCGATGGCCCTCCTTCCCACGGAACTGGCCGCGAAAAGCAGCCACAAATCGGCCGCGCCGAAGAAGACGCATGAGGCGAAAGCCGGCAAGCACCGCCATGCCTCCGCCGGCAAGGCACGGCACGGCAAGCATGCCGAGGCCAGGCGCAAGTCAAAGAAGACGGCCGACGAGCCCGCGGACAGGCCGGCACCGCCGCCGCTGACCGGCGACCTCGCCGCGCTGAAGGACGCCATCGATCTCGCGCGCAAGGGCAAGACGGATGACGCGAGCGCGGCGCGCGACCGCATCGCCGATCCCGCCGGACAGAAGCTCGCCGACTGGTTCATGCTGCGCCATTCCGAGAGCACGGCGAACTTCAAGCGCTATGCCGCCTTCCTCGCCGCCAATCCGGACTGGCCGAGCAGCGCCCTGCTCCGCCGCCGCGCCGAGGCGCGGCTGTGGCAGGAGAAGGCCGACGCCGCCACCGTGCACAAGTTCACGATGGACCGGCCGACCAGCGCCAAGGGCAAGTTTGCGCTCGCCCGCGTATTGCGCGCTGAAGGCGATACCGACAGCGCCGCCCGGCTCGTGCGCGAAGCCTGGCGCGCCGACGAATTGTCCGAGCGCAGCGAGGAGGATTCCTACGAGGCGTTTCGCGATCTTCTGTTCACGGACGATCACCGCGCGCGCATGGACAAGCGGCTCGGCGCCAAGGATTATGCAGGCGCGAGGCGCGCCGCCAAACGGCTCGGCGAGGATGATCTCGCAATCGTCAAAGCCTGTGCCGCGGTCACCGGCAAGGAGAGCAAGGCCAAGGACTATCTCGAGGACGTGCCGGCCGAAGCGCGCCGCGATCTCGGCTATGTGCTATGCCGCGCCCAGTGGCATCTTCAGAACGACCGCATCGACGACGCGGCCGAGGTGATCCTGGCCGCTGCGCCCGGCATGATGCCCGCCCAGGACACCGATGCCTGGTGGCGCGAGCGCCGCATGCTCGCACGCAAGCTGCTCGATCAGGGCAAGTCCAGGACCGCCTATGATGTGGTGCGCACGGCCGCGGTGCCGGAGAAGGAAGTCTATCGCGTCGACTATCACTTCATGTGCGGCTGGATCGCGCTGCGCTTTCTCGACGATCCCGAGGCGGCCATGATGCACTTTGCCGCCATCGACGAGGGCTCGTCCAATCCGATCGCGCTGTCGCGCGCCCATTACTGGCGCGGCCGCGCCGCCGAAGCCATGGGCGCCACGGCCGATGCGCGCATGAGCTATCGGGCGGCGGCACGCTATCAGACCGCCTATTACGGCCAGCTCGCCCGCGCAAAGCTCGGCCTCGACCAGATCGAGCTGCGTCCGCCCTCGCCTGTGCTGGCCTCGGACGACACGCCCCCCGAGGACGAGCGCGTGCGCGCGGCCGACATGCTCTACGCCATCGGCGAGCGCAACATGGTGTTCTATTTCGCCGAGGACTTCGCCAAGGAGAGCAGCGATGTCGCAGCACTCGAAGCCCTCGGCGAGGTTGCCCGCCGGCGCAACGATGCGCGCGTGATGCTGGAGGTCGGCAAGACGGCGCTGGCGCGCGGGCTCGCGCTCGACCACTACGCCTTCCCCACCATCGGCATCCCCGAGCACAAGCAGGTCGCGCCAGCGATCGAGACCAGCGTGATCTATTCGGTGGCGCGCACCGAAAGCTCGTTCGACCAGCGCGACAAGTCCCATGCCAACGCGGTCGGGCTGATGCAGGTGACGCCGGAAGCGGGCCGCGATACCGCCAAGCGGTTCGGCCTGACCTATGACTGGGGCAAGATGGTTTCCGATCCCGTCTACAACACGCAGATGGGCGCGGCCGAGCTCAGTGCGCTCTTTTCGGAATACCGCGGCAACCAGATCATGACATTCGCCGGCTACAATGCCGGCCGTGGCCGCGTGCGCGAATGGGTGCAGACGCGTGGCGATCCCAGGGATCCCAATGTCGATCCGGTCGATTGGGTCGAGCGTATCCCGCTGTCGGAGACCCGCAACTACGTCCAGCGCGTGATGGAAAACGTGCTGGTCTACCGCACAAGGTTCGAGGGTAGCGGCATGGTCGCCGGCAAGAGCGACCAGCGCGTCGTCACGCAGGAGGCCGGCGCAGCGGCACCGGTGGCGGCCGCAGCGCCCGCTCCCTAGGCGACGTCGCCGGGGCTGGACACGGCGCCTGCCAGGTTGCGTCGCTGCGGCTTCCACGCGAGCGCCGTCGCGTAGCTAGGTGTCACCTCCTTCCATCGTGATCGGATCGCGACCGTACAAGTATGCGCCGGTCAAGGTTCTTGAGAAGGTCCAGGCGTGGATCGTGCAGCTCCAGCAGAAGACGGCACCCAGGACCGTAAACACCTCGACCGCGTTGCGAGCGGCGACCTCGACGTTCCCGTAGGCCGGCTCGTTCCGCCCTGGCACCGACCATTGCATCAGCAGCGTCACAAGTTCACTGCGCCGGTAGCAATCGTAGTCACAATAGCGGCGCTGCGTCCGCACATGCCGGACATAGCCGGACCGGATCGATCGCGAGCAGGTGCTGCACGTGGCCGCGCACAACGGGGGCTCGTGATTGACCACCATGAATTTCATGAAGCCGCCCTCATGCGATCTTTCGCAAGCATCTCGCAGAACAGCGCGTAGCACTGATGATCGCAGTAAGGCAGACGGGTCGCGATCTCGCGGAGATAGCTGCCGCTGATCGGCTCGCAGCACTGCATGCACCAGGCCTGCCGGAACGGGGTCCGGTCGTTCACCAGCACGAACGCGAATCTCATGTGGCACCTCCCAACGCGAAGCAGTAAACGCTATCCAGCGGCGACAGTGCGGGCGGCGGAGCGCAAAGATGGTTTCGGCCGTCCGGATTATCCCTGTTTCGCTCCACCTTTTGCGGTGGAATCAGAATGTATCTCCCGTCCTCCCGGCGCCGGGCATAGATCTGGTCGCCGATGTATTTGATATCGGTCGGATAGCAGTCGGCACTGTTGCAACAACTGACGCTCGGATTATCCGGCATGTGCCAGGTCGAATAGAATTTCTCGTGCAGCGCCTGGTCCTGGGGTGGGTGCCGGCGATGTACGGCATCATGTCCCGCCTCCTGTGCCCGTACCGTCGCAGTGGAGCCGAGAAGAACCATCGAGCACAACAGCTTGCATGAACGGTTCAACGTACGTGCTCCCGGATCAGCCCCTCGGACGATATCAGCTCTCTAATTCGGCCTCACGCGGCCTGAACCCGAAACAACCACCGGTGATCGCGCTCGCGGCGTGTGCGGAAGCGATCGACACATTTCTTGGAGCAGAGCGCGGTCCGCCAGGAATAGTAGCGGATCAGACCGAACTTGCCGCCGCACACCGCACAGCCATTGACTGAGGAGCAACATTCGGACTCGGATCGGCCACGCTCAGGAAGCACCGATGTCACGCACATTGTCGTCTTCCTCCCTTGCTCGCGCTTTGCCAGTTCGTTTCCTTCGACCTCATGCGGATCGTGGATCGTCGCAAATTGCAGCGGCATCGTCCTTGGACTTTGCCCGCCGGTAAGATGCCTCCACCGCAAGCTTCAGACCGGTTCTCGTGCGCTCGCTGCGATTGGCTACGACACTCCCGATTAGTCATGAGGCTATTCCCCAGGGCACGAGACGCTCAATTGTACGGAGGTAAATGACCGATATGACTAGGAATGGAGGAGCTATACCTTGGTTTGTCCGTACTCGCCCGGGGCTCCGCCGCGGGCTCATGTGCAACGAGACGGCGCACGATGCTCCGGCCGCACGGTCACCGTGAAAATCTTGCCGGCATGGCGTACGCGATGCGTCGCCCTGGACAGGGTGGCAGCGGTCAAGTCACAGGCGAACGTGATAACTGCCCATCCGACTTTGGCGGGAATTGCTCGTCCCACCGCAACGTGCTCTACTCGTATTTACGCAGAGAACGCCGGGAGCGTCTGCGATGAAGCCTGGCCGAGCAGCGACATTCGGGAAGTCAGCCGCGCAATTCCTCGCCGGCTGCGTAAGGCAGACCGCAACCCCGAAGCCGCGCAGCGAGCCCGATGGTGACGACCTGCTCGAGGCGGTCAAGCAGTGGCAGCAAGTCTTCGAGCACACCCCGGTCATGTACTTCATGGTCGATCCGGCCGGAACCGTGATCAACGTGAACACGTTCGGCGCCGCGCAACTGGGCTACGCCGCCGCGGAACTGATCGGCCGATCGGTGCTGGATGTCTTCTTCGAGGAGGATCGCGACCTCGTCCGCGCGTGTGTCACGCTGTGCCTTGAGACCGTCGACCAGTCCCACACCTGGGAGATCCGGAAGATACGCAAGGACGGCTCGGTGCTATGGGTGCGCGAGAATGCCAAGACCATGCTGCGGGCCGATGGCGGACCAATCGTGCTGATCGCCTGCGAGAACATCACCGAGCGCAAGGAAGCCGAGAATGCTCTGCGACAGAGCGAGGCCTATCTCGCCCAGGCGCAGGAATTGAGCCACACCGGCAGTTTCGGATGGAAGGCCGCAACCCGCGAGATCACCTGGTCCAAGGAGACCTACCATCTTCCAGTGCGACGAGGGAACCAAGCCGAAGATCCCGTTCATGCTCCAGCGGATCCATCCGGACGACCGGCTCGCGGTGCAACAGACAACGGCTCGGGCCGCGCGAGAGGGAAAGGATTACGATCACGAATACCGGCTCGTGATGCCCGACGGCTCCATCAAGTATGTCCGAGCGGTGGCCCGCGCGATGCGAGATTCAAACGGGTGCATGGAGTTCGTGGGATCAGTGACCGACATCACGGCGACCAAAGAGGCAGAGCGCAGACTGCGTGCGAGCGAGCAGCGCTTCCGCGACTATGCTGAAACCGCCTCTGACTGGTTCTGGGAAACAGGGCCAGACCATCGCGTCACCAAAGTATCGGAGCACTCTGATACCATCACCGCTCCCGCCGGTCTGATCGGACTCACGCGTTGGGATATCGCTCCTGACGCCGATCTCGAACCCGAGAAATGGCAACAACACCGGGCGGCGCTCGACGCCCACATCCCCTTCCGCGACCTGGTGTATCGCAGCAAGGATCGCAGCGGGCAGCCGATCTACGTCCGGACCAGCGGCAAGCCGTTCTTCGACGCCGACGGCGCTTTCCTGGGCTATCGTGGCGTCTGCACTGACGTAACCGCGGCCATCCGGGCCAATCAGGCCGAAGACGCACTGCGCAAGGCCCAAGCCGAACTCGCCCATGTGACGCGTGTCACGACCCTGGGTGAGCTGACCGCTTCCATTGCCCACGAAATCAATCAGCCGCTCGCCGCTGTGATCGCAAACGCCGACGCCTGCCTCGCCTGGCTGCAGCGCAGTCCGCCCGACCTCCAAGCGGCCGGCCGCTCCGTCGAGTGGATCATCGAGGATGGCACGCGTGCCAGCGACGTGATCCGTCGCGTTCGAGCGCTCGCCAAGCGCTCCGACACCGACATGGCTCCGCTCGACGCCAATGTCGTCGTACGGGAGTCGGTGGCGCTCGTTCAGCGTGAGATGGCCAGCCATGCCGTGTCGGTGCGAATGGAGCTGTCGTCGGCACTGCCGAAAATATTCGGCGATCGAATCCAATTGCAACAGGTCCTGATCAACCTGATCATGAACGGGATCGAGGCCATGGAAGACGTCCATGATCGCCCGCGCGAGTTGGCGATCCGTTCGGCGGCGAGCGGCGATGGCGCGGTGCTGGTGAGCGTTTCCGACTGCGGAGTCGGCATCAGTGAACAGGCAATAGACCGCCTGTTCACGCCGTTCTTTACCACGAAGTCCACCGGCATGGGCATGGGGTTGTCGATCTGTCGATCCATCATCGAGGCGCATGGTGGACGGCTTTTCGCCGCACCCAACCAGGAGCACGGCGCGACTTTTCAGATCACCTTGCCCCTCCATCGAGAGGAAACTTCGTGACCGAGCGCGGGGAACCTCCACCACCGCAGGCGGAGGACGGCGATCAGCCAATTGTCTTTATCGTCGACGACGACGCGTCCATGCGCCGTGCGCTCACCAATTTATTCGAGTCGGTCGGCCTCAAGGTCGAGGCATTCGGCTCGGCACCACAACTCCTCCAGGCCAAGCCGCCGGAAGTCCCCAGTTGCCTCGTGCTCGACATCCGCCTTCCCGGCGCCAGCGGCCTTGACCTTCAATCCGATCTTGCCAAGGCGAATATCCACACGCCTATCATCTTCATTACCGGTTACGGTGATATTCCCATGACGGTTCGGGCCATGAAGAGCGGCGCGATCGACTTCTTGACCAAGCCGGTCCGCGACCAGGACATCCTGGATGCAGTCCAGGCCGCGATCGAGAGAGACCGCAAGCGCCGCGACCTCAACAGGACGGTCTCGACCGTGAGATCCCGCTTCGAGTCACTGTCCTCGCGGGAGCGAGACGTATTGTCCCTGGTGACGGCCGGCCTCATGAACAAGCAGGTGGCCGCCCAGCTCGGATTGGCGGAAATTACCGTCAAGATCTATCGCGGCCAGATCATGCGGAAAATGGGCGCGAAGTCGCTGGCCGATCTGGTGAGAATGAGCGAGGCGCTCGGGATAGGGTCCAACAAGCCCGACGCACAAACCTAAGTATGAGTTTCCAATCGTGACTGGCAGGTCCACTTTACCGGTTTATGTGTAGCCGTGGCGACGGCAAGCGTGATGCCGGGTGAGGAGCGGACGTCTTGTCAGCGGCTTCGGTCATTTCTGTGCTTGACGACGACCCTTACGTGCGGGCCGCTATCAACAATCTCCTGGAATCGCGCGGGTACGTCGTCCACACATTCGCCTCAGCCGAGGAGTTTTTGAGGTCGCCCGATTCGAATGGCACCTCGTGTGTGATCGCCGACGTGCAGATGCCGCTGATGACTGGAATCGATCTGTTGACGCAGATGCGCGCGCATGGTTCGGCGGCGCCGTTCATCTTCATCACGGCCTTCCCGGATGAGAGCGTACGGGTGCGTGCCCTCAAAGCCGGAGCAATCTGTTTTCTCGGCAAGCCGTTCGCCGCCTCGGATCTGATGCAGTGCCTGGACCGTGCGCTGGCGGCAGGTCACGAAACCTCGCGGTGAGCGGCCAGCGGACGCGACGGTGACGGCGACCAAGATCACCCCGCATCTCGCGAGGGCTTCCCGCGAGATGGCCCGCGCTCGCAGAACGTCACGACATACCGCGAGGCATGGGTTGCCCGCTTCAATCCACCTTGATGTTCGCCGCCTTGATCATCGGCCACCATTTGGCGATCTCGGCCTTCTGGCGGGTGCCGAGCGCTTCGGGCGTGAGCTGATCCTTGGGCGTCATCTCCAGGCCCTGGCTTTCGAGCTGCTTCCTCACTCCGGGATCGTTCAGCGCTTCGACGGCGGCTGCATTGAGCTTGGTCACGATCTCCTTCGGCGTGCCCTTCGGCACCCACATGCCCGACCACAGCGTCATGTTGAAGCCTTTCAGGCCCGCCTCCTCCGCGGTCGGAATGTCGGGCGCCGAGCGCAGGCGCTTGTCGTCGGTGATGGCATAGGCGCGGATGGTACCGGCGCGGATCTGGTTGATGGAGTTGGAGGTCTGGTCGACGATGAGGTCGATCTGGCCGGCGATGAGGTCGTTCAGCGCGGGCGCGGTGCCGCGATACGGCACGTATTGCAGCTTGATGCCGGAGACGTTCTCGAAATAGACGGCCGCGATATGGCTGCCGGAGCCCGCGCCGGCGGTGCCTGCGGTCGGCGGCGACGGCCGCGACTTCAGCCAGTCCAGCAGCTCCTTCAGCGAGGTCGCAGGTCCCCGTGGGTCGGTCAAAATCCCCCGGGTATGGTCACTTGAAACTCCCCCACCTGATGATCGCCGTCAGCGCCGCTGAACAGCAGTAGCCGGTCAGGCAGGACGTTTATGTTCGACCCCTTTAGCCAGCAAGGGGCCGGGGAGTTGAACGTCTTGAAGCGACATCTGCAAAGCACCGTACTTACATTACTTGATCGCAACACCAGCCAGCGCGAGATTCACCGGCTGACGGGTGTCGATCGCAAGACGATCCGGCGTTATCAGGCGCTGCGGGCCGGTGCGGAGGCAAATTCCCCCGGGGAAGTGACCACCGGCTCGGTGAGCGCGGACGGCCAAATTCCTCCACCCCGACCACCGGCTTTTGGGACATCGGAAGCGACGGTCACCAGCAGCCTGGCCCGTTCGGCTTGCGAAGCGCATCGGACGTGGATCGAAGAACAGGTCCGGCTGAAGCGGAACGCGCAGGCGATTTACCAGGACCTGGTTGATCAATTTGGCTTTCCGTCCAGCTACCAGAGTGTCAAGTGGTTTGTGCGCCGGTTGCGGCACGCTGATCCTGAGCAGTTTGATCGTCTTGAGTTCCTCCCCGGCGAGGAAGCTCAGGTCGACTATGGCGAGGGCGCGCCGACGGTTGATCCGAAGAGCGGGCGGTACCGTCGTCCCCGCCTGTTCGTGATGACGCTACGCTACTCGCGGCGCAGCTTCCGGCGGGTAGTCTGGAAGTCCAGCCAACAAGTCTGGGCGCAGCTCCACGAAGAGGCGTTCCGGTATTTTGGCGGGGTCCCCAGCTATGTCGTGCTCGACAACCTGAAGGAAGGCGTCCTCAAGCCGGATTTGTACGAGCCCCAGCTCAACCCGATTTACAGCGCGATGCTGGCTCATTACGCCGTGGTCGCCGATCCCGCGCGCGTGGCCGATCCAAATCGGAAAGGATGCGTCGAGAATGCGATTCAACATACCCAGGGCACTGCGCTGGCCGGACGGCGCTTCGAGACGCTGGAGGCGCAAAACGAGTTCTTGAGGCACTGGGAGGAGAACTGGGCTTCCAAACGCATCCACGGCAGCACGCGCCGTCAGGTCGAGGCGATGTTCCAGGAAGAGAAGCCGCACCTGCGGCCGCTGCCTGTCGCTCCCTTCCGCATCTTCACCGAAGTCGTCCGGACTGTCTGCGACGACACCACCGTACGCGTCGACAACAGCTATTACGCCGCGCGGCCCGCGCCGATCGGCAGCCAGGTCGTCGTGCGCATCTACACCACCACGATCGAGATCCGTGATCGCCACACCCGTGCGCTGCTGCGTGTTCATTCCCGGATGGCGCACCCCGGTTCTGTCGTCCTGCCGACCAGCGAACGGCCGTTCAACCCGTCGCGGCAAACCGCCGTGCTGCTGGCGAGCGCCGAGCGCATCGGACCGCAGACCAGGGCCTTGTGCCAGCAGGTGTTCGACACCGAAGGGCGCCCCGGACAGCGCGCGATGTGGGGCATTGTCGGGCTGGGCCGGAAGTATCCGGCGCGGCTGGTCGAGCAGGCCTGCGCGCACGCCATCGACAACCGCATCTACCGCTACAAGCACGTGCGTGCGACCGTCGAGCGGTTGTTCGAACAGGCGATCGAGCAGGTTGGAGTGACGCCACAGCCGGCATCGCCGCTCACCCAGGATCATCCGCTGATCCGTACCCCCGCGGAATACGGCGACCTCTTCAGCCGCGCTGTGCGGCGCGACGCCGACGACAATGGTCGGCAGGCCGAGGCTCACGACGATCACGCCACGGCAATCCGCGCTCGTGTCGCCTGCGCAACCCCGGCCAACTCCGGCGCCACGAGCGCTCCCGCTGCACCTTCTCACCTTAAACTGGAGACCTAGCCACATGATGACCATGCCGGAAATTGAGCGTTGCCTACGACAGCTGCGCCTGTCGGGTGTCCGCGACACGCTGCAGACGCGCGTGCTCCAGGCGCAGGGCGCCAACCAGCCCTTCCTCGAGACCTTCTCCCTTATCCTGCAGGATGAACTGGACCGTCGTCAGTCCCGTCTTATCGAGCGGCGATACCAGCAATCCGGGCTCGACGAAAAGCTGACGCTCGCCGAGTTCGACTGGTCCTTCAATCCCAAACTGCCACGTCAGACCTGCTTCCAGCTCCACACCCTGGCGTTCATTGCCGCTGGCGAGAACGCTCTGCTTGTTGGCAAACCTGGCACCGGGAAGTCGCACATCGCCAAGGCGATTGCCTATCAGGCGATCCTGCAAAGCCACAAGGTCCAGTATCTTGAGACCGACGACTTCTTCCACCGCTACGCCCTGAACTCTCCGGCACAACGCGAGGTCCGGCTGCGAACCATCATCGACTGCGATCTCCTCGTGCTGGACGATCTATTCCTCGCACGCGCCATCCCCGACGACGCCGGCACTTTGCTGCAGACCCTGATCCATCAGCGTTACAAACTGCGCCGCAGCGTCATCGTCACCTCCAATCGCGTCGTGCAGGATTGGGGGGCATACCTTGGGGACAACACTATGAGCACGACGATCCTCGATCGCCTTATGCATCATTGCCATCTGCTTGAGTTCGACGGACGCAGCTATCGGCTCAAAGAAGCCGCTGAAGCTCTTGCCCGGGAAACAAACTCAAACTAACAGTCCCTTGTCCTGCCTCGCGGGTGGAGGAATTTGACTGACCACACCCGGAGGAATTTGAAGTGACCCGCGGGGCAGGTACCGCGTTCTTGCTGACGACGATCATCGGATTGCTCGGCAACAGCACCACCGGCTCGAGGTCGGCGACGAGATCGTATTTGAGCTTGTAGACGGCACCGTTGGCGACGTGGGTGCCGAGGTGGCCGAAGGAGATGGTGTAGCCGTCCGGCAGTGATTGCACGGCACGGCCGACGCCGATCGAACCGCCCGCGCCGGTGACATTCTCGATCACCACGGGCTGCCCCAACGTCACCCGCATCCGGTCAGCGAGGACTCGGGCCATCGCATCCGACGGTCCGCCGGCCGCGAAGGGCACGATGACGGTGATGGGACGTGAGGGATAGTCGTCGGCGCGCGAGGCGCCGGTCACAGCGAGAATAGCAATCAGCGCAGCCCAAGCGGCCTTCTTCATTGTCTTCTCCCCAGCGATGTCTTTGTTGTTTTTTGGCCCTCTGCCCGCGTACGGGAAGAGGGATCATTCGTAGTCTAGCAACGCGCTAGCCCGTCCTATTCGTGAGAGTGCGGCTTTTGGGCCCGATTGATGCGGCCGCACATCTTGTCTGACGAGGCGCACAGGATTGCCTTCGGCTTTTCGCCGCCTGACGACCGGTACTTTGCAACGCGCTTGAGGGATGGGTTGGGCGAACGGGGGCGGACGCCCCGCCGGTCAAGGACCGAGCGGCAGCAGCGCGCCGGGCAAGCCGCAGATCAGGTCGGCTTCGGGACATGCGGCGGCAAACGCAAGGCGAATGCGGCTCGTGGTCTCGACGACACGGGCGGCGATTTTCAAGAGCCGAAGACGCAGCGTCGCGAACTCGGCAGCGGCCAATTCCCGGACTTTGGGAATGGCGTCGCGCACGGTCAGCATCAGCCAATAAGCGGCCGTATGGAGCACGAGACGGACCTGGTTGGCGAGCGCCGAACGGCAGCTGGTGCGGTCGGAGGCGAGCTGCGTCTTATGCAGCTTGATCAGATTCTCGGCTTGGCCGCGCGCGCAATACAGGCTGTCGTAGATCCACTCGGCCGAGCCGACATCGAGGCTGGTGACGACGAAACGGATGTCGAGGCCGAGCATCGTCGCCTCAATACGGGCGACGGTGCGCCGTTCGCGATCCCAGGACTTTGCCTTGTGGCGCGTCTCGGTATAGCCACGCAGAACCGGCAGGTTCTCGATGGCGCGTCGGGTGCGGATGTCGTCGGCGACCTCGTCGACTTTTCTGGCGAGAGGCTTGGTGCCGGACAGACCGAAGATGTAGTCGATGCCGTTGGTCTCGCACCACGCCATGGCCTCCGGCCGGGCATAGTGCCCGTCGCCACGGAACGTAATTCGCGTGTTGTGCCACCGCGTGCGGATATGCCGTACCAGGCGGCGCAGAAGGGCACGCACCTCGACGCCGCCCGGCGTCTTGCCGGGCCTCAGCACGACCGCCACGGGACGGCTCTTCTCCGTGTCGTAGACGTGGATCGGCAGGAAGCAGCGTTCGTCATAATGAGCGTTGAACAGCGAGAGCTGCTGATGGCCGTGGACGACATCGCAGGTATCATCGATGTCGAGCGTGACGGATGCCGGCTCGCGCGGGTAGCTATCCATCCATGCGTCGACCAAAATGTAGGTCAGTCGGATCACGTCGCGCAGGCGCGGAGCATTCTCCAGCCGCGACAGCGTCGGTTGGGAACACAGATCGCGGCCCGTGTCCGGCAGCCGTCCGCAGGCCAGCTTGAATGCGGGATCGGACCGCAGATGATCGAGGTCGTCGGCGTCCTCGTAGCCGCAGCAGATCGCGAACATGCGCGCGCGGAACATATCGACAAGGCTGTGCACGACCCGCGTCGGATCGCGCCGATCCGGGAACACCCGGGCCAGATTGTCGGCCAAGCCGAGACGCCGCTCGGCCATCGCCAGAAGCATCACGCCCCCGTTCGAGGTCAGGCGACCGCCATCGAAGGCAGCTGTGACTTTCTTGGCGTGAACGGCTGGAAACGAGAAGGGCGGAATCGTATCGTCGGTCATGGCGGGCGTGGCGTTCGCGGTTGAAGGTGATGGGGTGGCTTCGCAACCGAATCCTACGCCGCATCAGCGCTTTACACCACGCTCGCCAGCCCTCAGGCGCACTCTTACGAATAAGACGGGCTAGAACTGCGCGTAATCAATCGGCTTGTGACGGTCGAGCGTGCGGGTGACCGGCGGCAGCGGGTACTTCAGGCCGGTCGCGCAGTTGAACAGCATCACGCGGTCGGTCTTGCTGACACGGCCGTCGGCGAGGCTCTGCTTGTAGGCGGCGTAGGTGGCGGCGCCCTCGGGGCACAACAGCAGCCCCTCCTCGCGCGCAACCTCGTTCAGCGCCGACGAGATCTTGTCGTCGTCGACGGCGATCGCAAAACCCTTGCTCTCCCGCACCGCGCGCAGGATCAGGAAATCGCCGATCGCCTGCGGCACGCGGATGCCCGAGGCAATGGTGTGGGCGTCCTCCCAGCGCGTCGCGTGCTCGGTGCCGGCTTCATAAGCCCGCACCATCGGCGCGCAGCCCGACGCCTGCACCGCGACCATGCGCGGGCGCTTGCTTCCGATGAAGCCGATCTTCTCGAGCTCGTCGAACGCCTTCCACATGCCGATCAGGCCGGTGCCGCCGCCGGTTGGATAGAAGATCACATCGGGCACGTCCCAGCCGAGCTGCTCGGCGAGTTCGAGGCCCATCGTCTTCTTGCCCTCGATGCGGTACGGCTCCTTCAAGGTCGAGGTGTCGAACCAGCCGACCTTCGCCTTTCCCTCGCCGACGATCTTGCCGCAATCATCGATATAGCCGTTGACGCGGTAGACGGTCGCGCCCTGCAGCTCGATCTCGCTGACGTTCACCTCGGGCGTGTCGGCGGGACAGAAGATCGTGGTCTTGATGCCGCAGGACGTGGCGTAAGCCGCCAGCGCCGCGCCGGCATTGCCGTTGGTCGGCATCGCCATATGCTTGATGCCGAGCGCCTTGCCCATCGACACCGCCATCACGAGCCCGCGTGCCTTGAACGAGCCGGTCGGCAGCCGTCCCTCGTCCTTGACGATGATCTCGCCGCCGCCGAGTCTTGCACCCAGCTTCGGCAGCCGGATCAGCGGCGTCGTGACCTCGCCGAGCGAGACGATGTCCTCGCATTTGCGCACCGGCAGCAGCTCGCGGTAGCGCCACATGTCGCCGGGGCGCTGGGCCAGCGCATCCTTCGTCAGCGCCTTCTTCACGCCCGCGAGGTCGTAGCGGACAAGAAGCGGCTTGCCGGCCTTGGAGAGGTTGTGGACCTGGTCGGCGGCGTAATGATCGCCCTCCATCGCGCATTCGAGATGGGTGACGAAAGTGGGGCGTTCGATGGTGAGGTTGTCGTTGTCGTGCATGGGGCGGTTTCCTTCTTGTTTTGCAAACGGCTCTAGCTGCTCGTCATTGCGAGCGTAGCGAAGCAATCCAGAGTCGTTCCGCAGAGGCAGTCTGGATTGCTTCGCTTCGCTCGCAATGACGGTGGCGGGCAGCGCGCTCGCCGATCAAATATTCAACACCCTTCCATACGCATCCAGCACGGCTTCCTTCATCATCTCCGACAGCGTCGGATGCGGGAAGACCGTGTGCATGAGCTCTTCTTCCGTGGTCTCCAGGTTCATGGCGACGACGTAGCCCTGGATCAACTCGGTGACCTCCGCGCCGACCATGTGGGCGCCGAGGAGCTGACCGGTCTTCTTGTCGAAGATCACCTTGACGAGGCCCTGGTCCTCGCCGAGCGCGATCGCCTTGCCGTTGCCGACGAAGGGGAAGCGGCCGACGCGGATCTCGCGGCCGCTCTCCTTGGCCTTGGCTTCGGTGAAGCCGACGGAGGCGACCTGCGGCTGGCAATAGGTGCAGCCCGGGATCAGGTTCTTGTCCATGGGATGCGGATTGAGGCCCTTGATCGCCTCGACGCAGATCACGCCTTCATGCTCGGCCTTGTGCGCGAGCATCGGAGGGCCGGCAACGTCGCCGATGGCATAGATGCCGGGGATGTTGGTCTTGCCGTGGCCGTCGACGACGATGATGCCGCGGTCGGTCTTCACGCTGACCTTTTCCAGGCCGAGATTTTCGATGTTGCCGACGACGCCGACCGCCGAGATCACGCGCTCGAACTCGGTCGCGACAGGCTTGCCCTTGCCGTCGTCGATGGTGGCGACGACTCTGTCGGCCTTCTTCTCCAGCTTGGTCACCTTGGTCGAGGTCATGATCTTGATGCCCTGCTTCTCCAGACGCTTGCGCGCCAGGCCGGCGATCTCGGCATCCTCGACGGGCAGGATCTGCGGCAGCACCTCGACCACGGTGACGTCGGAGCCCATGGTGTGGAAGAAAGAGGCGAACTCGATGCCGATCGCCCCGGAGCCGACCACTAGCAGCGACTTTGGCATCCGCTCCGGCACCATCGCCTCGAAATAGGTCCAGACCAGCTTCTTGTCGGGTTCGAGCCCGGGCAGCACGCGCGGCCGCGCACCGGTCGCGACGATGATGTGCTTGGCCTGATAGCTCCCCTCGCCCAGCGTGCCCTTCGGCGCCTCGACGTCGGATTTCTTCACGGTGATCTTGCCGGGTGCGTCTATCGTGGCGGCGCCCCAGATCACGCTGACCTTGTTCTTCTTCATCAGAAAGCCGACGCCGTCGTTCAGCCGCTTGGAAACGCCACGCGAGCGCTGCACCACGGCCTTCGGGTCGTAGGAGATGTTGTCGGCCGACAGGCCGTAATCCTTGGCGTGTTGCATGTAGTGATAGATCTCTGCCGAGCGCAGCAGCGCTTTGGTCGGGATGCAGCCCCAGTTCAGGCAGATACCGCCGAGATACGACTTCTCGACGATCGCGGTCTTGAGGCCGAGCTGGGCAGCGCGGATGGCGGCGACATAACCGCCGGGACCGGAGCCGATGATGATGACGTCGAAGGATGTGTCGGCCATAGCGGCTCCCGTTCAACTCAAGAGGCGCCGCGGGCGCGGCGCTTGACCAAAAGAGACCTCACCAGCCATTCGAGCACCACCACCACGACCATCACGGCCAGTGCGGTGAGCACGATCGGCTGGGCGATGTTCCGCGCCAGTTGCTCGCCGGCAAAGAACGCAGAACGAAGAAAATCGAGCCCGATCGGGTTGAGCGCGACGACGGCTCCGAGCAGCAGCGATAGCCATGGCCAGCGGGTCCGGACATGCAAGGTTGCCCCCTCTGCCGCCGCGTCAGACCATCATCATCACGGGGTTTTCGATCAGCTGCTTGAACGCGCCGATCAGCTCGGCGCCGAGCGCGCCGTCGATGGCACGGTGATCGCAGGACAAGGTCACGCTCATCATGTGCGCGATCTCGATCTTGCCGCCGCGCACGACGGGGCGCTCCTCGCTGGTGCCGACCGCAAGGATCGTCGCATGCGGCGGGTTGATCACGGCGGTGAAGTGGCTGATGCCGTACATGCCGAGGTTGGAGACGGCCGTGGTACCGCCCTGGTACTCCTCGGGCTTGAGCTTGCGCGAGCGGGCGCGCGCGGCAAAATCCTTCATCTCGTTGGAGATGGTGGAGAGCGTCTTGGTCTCCGCTTTGCGGATGATCGGCGTGATCAGACCACCGGGCATCGCCACGGCAACGCCGACGTCGGAATGGTGATGCTTGACCATGCCGCTTTCGGTCCAGCTGACGTTGCAGTTCGGGATCCTCTGCAGCGCCACCGCCATCGCCTTGATGACGAAGTCGTTGACCGAGATCTTGTAGAGCGGCTTCTTCTCCTTGTCCTTGGGAGCCGCCGCATTGATCTCCTCGCGCGCGGCGAGCAGCTTGCCGATATCGCAGTCGATGGTGAGATAGAAGTGCGGCACGTTCTGGATCGATGCGGTCAGGCGCTGCGCAATGGTGCGGCGCATGCCGTCATGCGGGACAATGTCGTAAGAGCCGGGCTCGAACAGCGACAGGATCTGCTTGTCCGACATCGTCGGCGCGATCGAGGGCGCGGACGACGGAGCAGCAGCAGGTGCCTTGAGGCCCTTGCCCGATTTGGCCTGCTCGACGTCGCGGGCGACCACGCGGCCATGCGGGCCGGTACCTGCAATCATCGAGACATCGATGCCGGCGTCCTTGGCCAGGCGCCGCGCCAGCGGAGACGAGAACACGCGGCCACCATGGCCGTTGCTTTGCGCAGCCGGCGCTGCCGCCTGCGGCGCAGGTGCAGCCGCGGGCGCCGGAGCGGCCTTGGGCGCGGAGGCCGGTGCAGCAGGAGCCTCAGCGGGCTTGTCCGCCGTCTTTTCAGCAGATTTGGGCGGCGCGGCCGAGGCGCTGGGCTTGGCGTTACCCGCAGCCTTCACGTCCTCGCCTTCGCCGGCGAGCACGGCGATCACGTCGTTGACCGGGACATCCTGCGTGCCCTCGGGTACCAGAATCTTGGCGATCGTGCCCTCGTCGATGGCTTCGACCTCCATGGTCGCCTTGTCGGTCTCGATCTCGGCGATCACGTCGCCGGATTTGACCTTGTCGCCTTCCTTCTTCAGCCACTTGGCGAGGTTGCCCTTCTCCATCGTCGGCGACAGAGCGGGCATCAGGATGTTGATGGGCATGCTGACCTCACGAAGAACTTCTCAAAAACGTCGTCCTCGATGCGAAGACGAACAGACCAGGTTTAGTTGCCGATGTCGCCCTGCCACAGGCGCTCATTGGCTGGGATGGAACGCCAATTCTTCATCATGGTGATGGAGCGGTCGTCGGCAAGGTCGATCCAGGGGATGCCGAACTTGTCGAGAATGTCCTTGGAGCCTTTGAAGGTGACGGATTCCCCGATCACCACCAGCTTGACCTTGAACAGCGCGAGTGCGCCGGCACACATCGAGCATGGCGACAGCGTGGTGTACATGACGGTGTCGTGGAACTTGATCGCGCCGGCTTCGCGCAGGCAGCTCATCTCGCCGTGCAGGATCACGTTGTTCTCCTGCACGCGGTTGTTATGGCCGCGGGCGATGATCTTGTTGTCGCGCGTCAGCACGGCACCGATTGGCAGACCGCCTTGCGCGATCGAGGCTTCAGCCTCGCGGATCGCCTCGAGCATGAAATCGAAGTGATAGGATTCGATCGCCATGGTCAGTGCCCCTTCCCGCGTGGCGTCGTGGTGCCGGTGTCGGTGGGACGCTCGATCTCAGCCTGGAACATCTCGAGGATCCGGTTCAACGCGTCCTCCTCGGTGTATTCGCTCTCGCGCGCATAGGCGCGCGCGGCATGGCGGGCGAGATCGACGAGCAAGAGGCCCCACATGTCGGGCTCCTCGAAGGCGCGCTGGAACGCCATCGACAGCCCGCCGTCCAGCACGAATACGCGCAGGATCTCGACCGCATCCTCGCGGCTCATGACGTCGGGCGGAAGTGGCTGCTCCTTGGGGCCCGCCATGATCTACCTGTAGCAGACGGCTTTGGCGGCCTCGACGACTTCCGCCGCCGAAGGCAGCGCGAGCTTCTCCAGGTTCGCGGCATAGGGCATCGGGACGTCCTTGCCGGAGACCCGCGCGACCGGCGCATCCAGATAGTCGAAAGCGTTCTCCATGATGCGCGCGGCAATCTCGGCGCCGACGCCGCTCTGGGCCCAGCCCTCTTCCACCGTGACCGCGCGACCGGTCTTCTTGACGGAGTTGATGATGGTCTCGGTGTCCATCGGGCGCAGCGTGCGCAGGTCGATCACCTCGGCCTCGATGCCGTCCTTGGCGAGCTCGTCGGCGGCCTTGAGCGCATAGGTCATGCCGTTCGACCAGGAGATGATGGTGACGTGGCTGCCGGAGCGTACGATGCGCGCTTTGCCGATCGGGATGATGAAATCATCCAGCTTGGGCACTTCGCCGGTGTGACCGTAGAGCATCTCGTTCTCGAGGAAGATCACCGGATTGGGATCGCGGATCGCGGCCTTGAGCAGGCCCTTGGCGTCGGCTGCCGAATACGGCGCGACCACCTTCAGGCCCGGAATGTGCGAGTACCAGGACGAGTAATCCTGGCTGTGCTGGGCGGCAACGCGCGCGGCAGCGCCATTCGGCCCGCGGAACACGATCGAGCATCCCATCTGGCCGCCGGACATGTACAGCGTCTTGGCCGCGGAGTTGATGATCTGGTCGATCGCCTGCATGGCGAAGTTGAAGGTCATGAACTCGACGATCGGCTTCAGGCCGGTCATCGCGGCACCGACGCCGACGCCAGCAAACCCGTGCTCGGTGATCGGGGTGTCGATGACGCGCTTGGCGCCGAATTCCTGGAGCAGGCCCTGGGTCACCTTGTAGGCGCCCTGATATTCGGCGACCTCTTCACCCATCACGAAGACGTCCGCGTCGCGGCGCATCTCTTCGGCCATGGCGTCGCGCAGCGCTTCGCGGATGGTCTGCGTCACCATCTCGGTACCGGCGGGCACTTCCGGATCCGGCTCGGCAACGGCCTGCGGGGCAGCCGGCGCGGCCTTCGGCTGCGGCGCCTCGGCCTTGGCGGCGGCCGGGGGCGCCGACTCGGCAGCTTTCTCCTGCTTGGCCGGCGCGGACGCCTTGCCGAGATCAGCGGCGCTCTCGCCGTCGGCGAGAATGGTGGCGATCGGCGTGTTCACCGCAACGTCGGCGGTGCCCTCGGGGATCAGGATCTTGCCGAGCGTACCTTCGTCGGTCGCCTCGACCTCCATGGTCGCCTTGTCGGTCTCGATCTCGGCGATGACGTCGCCGGACTTGATCGTCTCGCCCTCTTTCTTCAGCCATTTGGCGAGGTTGCCCTTCTCCATCGTGGGCGAGAGCGCGGGCATCAGCACTTGAATTGGCATATCGGCTCCAAAAGAAAGCTTGCGCGCGTTCAGCGGTAAACGTCGGTCCAGAGCTCGGCGGCATCCGGCTCGGGATCGTGCTGGGCGAAATCGGCGGCGGCGTTGACGATGTCGCGCACTTCGGCATCGATCGCCTTCAGATCCTGCTCGCTGACCTTCGCCGCCAGGAGGCGGTTGCGCACTTGCTCGATCGGATCCTGGTCGTGGCGGACCTTCTCGACCTCCTCGCGCGTGCGATATTTTGCAGGGTCGGACATCGAGTGCCCGCGATAGCGATAGGTCTGCATCTCCAGGATGAAGGGCCCCTTGCCGGCGCGGCACCAGGCCGCCGCCTCCTCGCCCGCCGCCTTCACGGCACGGACGTCCATGCCGTCGACCTGCTTGCCGGGGATGTTGAAGGAGACGCCGCGCTTGGAAAAATCCTGCTGCGCCGAGGCGCGCGAGACCGATGTGCCCATGGCGTAGCGGTTGTTCTCGATGACGTAGATCACCGGCAGCTTCCAGAGCTCCGCCATGTTGAAGCTCTCATAGACCTGGCCCTGATTGGCCGCGCCGTCGCCGAAATAGGTGACGCTGACATTGTCGTTGCCGCGATAGTGATTGGCGAAGGCGAGACCGGTGCCGAGCGAGACCTGGGCGCCGACGATGCCGTGGCCGCCATAAAAGTGCTTCTCCTTGCTGAACATGTGCATGGAGCCGCCCTTGCCCTTGGAGTAGCCGCCGTGGCGGCCCGTGAGCTCGGCCATGACGCCGTTGGCATCCATGCCGGTGGCAAGCATGTGGCCGTGATCGCGATAGCCGGTAATGACCTGGTCGCCCTGCTTCAGCGCCATCTGCATACCGACCACCACGGCCTCCTGGCCGATATAGAGGTGACAGAAGCCGCCGATCGCGCCCATGCCGTAGAGCTGGCCTGCCTTTTCCTCGAACCGACGGATCAGGAGCATGTCGCGGAGCGCCTTGAGCTCCTGCTCCCTGGTGAATTCCGGAGGCGAACCGCCGTCGGTCTTGTCCTGTGGAGGGCTTGCGGCGGCTTTCTTGGGGGCGGCCATGGGAATTCCGGGTCAGAGAAAACTTTCGCCCTCTCTAACCCAAGTCAATCGCGTGCGAAAGCACCGCGGCGGCATGACACGCCTTTCATTATGCCGCACTGCAACGTGATCGAAATATTGCAAAATCTTTGGCGCCGATCGGGCAACAAATCTATGCGCGCATGGGCGCGCGGATTCGTGAGCGGGCCAAGCACCTGCGAACCAACAGAATCCTGCCGGTCGAAAACTCGTCCCACGAATGGGGCGCTGCAGCTTCCGCGACGTCATGGCCGGGCTCGTCCCGGCCATCCACGCCTTGCCCCGCGGCACGGAGGACGTGGATGGCCGGGACAAGCCCGGGCATGACGGCCTCCTGAGCGGGACATCCCTGATCAGAAGAAGCCGAGCTTCTTCGGGCTATAGCTGACCAGGAGGTTCTTGGTCTGCTGATAGTGATCGAGCATCATCTTGTGGGTCTCGCGCCCGACGCCCGACTGCTTGTAGCCGCCGAAGGCCGCATGCGCGGGATAGGCATGGTAGCAGTTGGTCCAGACCCGGCCGGCCTGGATCTCGCGGCCGAAGCGGTAGCAGCGGTTGGCGTCGCGACTCCAGACGCCGGCACCCAACCCGTAGAGGGTGTCGTTGGCGATCGCGAGCGCTTCCTCGTCGGTCCTGAAGGTCGTGACCGAGACGACGGGGCCGAAAATCTCCTCCTGGAAGATTCGCATCTTGTTGTGGCCCTCGAACACGGTCGGCTGGACGTAGAAGCCGCCGGCGAGATCGCCCGCGAGCTCGGCACGGCCGCCGCCGGCCAGCACCTTGGCGCCCTCCTCCTTGCCGATGTCGATGTACGAGAGGATCTTGGACAGCTGCTCGCTGGATGCCTGCGCGCCGATCATGGTCGTGGGATCGCGCGGATCGCCCTGCTTGATCGCGGCGACGCGCTTCAGCGCCCGCTCCATGAAGCGGTCATAGATATCCGCGTGGACCAGCGCCCGGCTCGGACAGGTGCAGACCTCGCCCTGGTTCAGCGCGAACATGACGAAACCTTCGATCGCCTTGTCGAAGAAGTCGTCGTCTTCGGCGATGACGTCCTTGAAGAAGATGTTCGGCGACTTGCCGCCGAGCTCAAGCGTGACCGGAATGAGGTTCTGGCTGGCGTACTGCATGATCAGCCGGCCCGTCGACGTCTCGCCGGTGAAGGCGATCTTGGCGATGCGCGGGCTGGATGCCAGCGGCTTGCCGGCCTCTAGGCCAAAGCCGTTGACGATATTGAGGACACCGGGCGGCAGGATATCCGCGATGATCTCGGCCCAGACCATGATCGAGGCCGGGGTCTGCTCGGCGGGCTTGAGCACGACGCAATTGCCGGCGGCGAGCGCCGGGGCGAGCTTCCAGCAGGCCATCAGCAGCGGGAAGTTCCAGGGGATGATTTGGCCGACCACGCCGAGCGGCTCGTGGAAATGATAGGCGATGGTGTCGTGGTCGATCTCCCCGATCGAGCCTTCCTGGGCGCGGACGACGCCGGCGAAATAGCGGAAGTGATCGATCGCGAGCGGCAGGTCGGCGGCGCGGGTCTCGCGGATCGGCTTGCCGTTGTCCCAGGTCTCGGCAATCGCAAGGCGCTCGAGATTGTCTTCCATGCGGTCGGCAATCCGGTTCAGGACCGCGGCACGCTCGGCGACGCTGGTGCGGCCCCAGGCCGCCTTGGCCGCATGTGCCGCGTCTAGGGCAGCCTCGACGTCCTGCGCGTCGGATCGCGCGATCTTGCAGACGATCTGGCCGGTCACCGGCGAGGCATTGTCGAAATACTTGCCAGAGATCGGCGCCACGAACTTGCCGCCGATGAAATTGTCGTAGCGTTCGGCAAAGGGAACTTTGGTGACGCTGAGGAATTCCACCTTGTTCATTGATCACTCCCGATGATTGTGCTTGCGCAATTCGTCGCCTGGTCGCGACTTGCGCCGACGATGTCGCGGGAGGTGTTTTCTGTCAGCCCGGCGGGAAGCGATGGTGGGGCGGACCTGTCGCAGTTCTGCGACAGTCGTGGGCCGGCCCGTCATTGCGATTGACGAAACGGCGCAGCTCAGTGGTTCAGCTCGAACCGCTTGAGCTTTCTGTGCAGCGTGGCGCGGCTAACGCCGAGGGCCTTGGCGGCCGCCGAGACATTGCCGCCGGCGCGAAGCAGCGCCCGCTGCAACACCGCGCGCTGGCCGCCGGCAAGGTGATCGCGTGCGGTATCGCCGCCGAGAAGGTCGGCGGCAGGCACCGGCTGCAAGGCCCGTCCGGGCGCAATTCCGAGCGCCACCCGGGCGGAGCGGGTCGCGCCGATCACGAGATCGTCCGCATCCACCGCAACGAGACCGCTGCAACTTCCGTCCGCAGCTTGCGTCAGCACGATGCGGGCATCGGCAAAAGCCTTTCGAAACAGGTCGGCCTCGATACGCTTGGCGGCCTCGCCCGTCGCGAGTGCGATCAGGCTGGCGAAGGCATCGGTGCGGTCGGCCCGGCAGGAGGAGACGTCGAGCACGCCTGCGAGCGCCGCCTCATGGTCGTAGATCGGAACGGCGGTGCAGCTCAGAAGCGTATTGCGGGCAAAGAAATGCTGGTCGCGATCGATCGTCAGCGGACGCTGCTCGACGAGGCAGGTGCCGATACCGTTGGTGCCCTCGTGCTCCTCGCTCCAGAGCGCACCCGTCCACAGGCCCCAGGACTGAAACGTCGCGTCGTCCGCCACCGTGCCGCGGCGATCGACCGGCACGCCATCGCCGTCGGCGAGCAGCACGCAGCAGCCCGCGGCGCCGACGGCCTGATACAGGCGGTCCATCGCGCCTTGCGCCGCGGCCAGAAGCGGCGCGACGCGTTCGCGCGCCCGCTGCAGCTCGGCTTCGGTCAATCGCATCGGCGCGGTGCGGCCGCCGGGATCGAGATGATGCAACCGGGAGGAACGACGCCACGAGGCCACGAGCGCGGACCGAGCCGCCTGGCCTGACGTGATGGCGGCCTCGACACGGGCCGCGTGATGCCGGGGCATTGACCCATTCATCACTGTTTCCTCCGGATGGCAGTCTAGAAACCGCCGGTGCTGCCCGGTTGATCTGCGTCAACACAGGCGCCTGAAGCCATGCGCCCATTGCGGCGCGGACGTCAAGGCGGCCGTCGGGCTCCAAGCCTACGACTTTCGCTGGAATTGGGACACGCAAGTCGGTTTCGGCGGCGGCTCTCGGTGCCGCTTTCGAAAGCTGCGGATGCGCTACTTCGCCGGGATCATCCGAACGAGATCGCGCGGATTGACATAGTCGAGCTGGAAGCGCGCTCGCTCGTCCAGCATGTCGGGATCGATCTTCTCGGACCGCAACAGCGACACCCGCTGTTCGCTCCTGGCGCGCTCACGCTTGAGCTGCGCCAGCTCGCTGGTCAGCGCGATGATCTCCTGGTCGAGCTCCTGGCGTGCGTTGAGGCCGTATTTGCCGGTATAGGCGTTGACGCCGAAATAGCCGACGATGGCCGCTGCCATCGCATAGAGGGCAAGACCGGTCAGGATCGATTTCAGGCGCGCGCGGGAGACCATCCTGGCAGGATGGGACAGGTTGGTTAAGGGAGTGCTAATTGCCGAAACGTGGCACACTATCCCGTCATGGCCGGGCTTGTCCCGGCCATCCACGTACTTTGCCTGCGATAACGAAGAACGTGGATGCCCGGGACAAGCCCGGGCATGATGGAGAGTCGAGCAACCTTGGCTTGGACGTCAGCCCTGATGTTTCGCCACATGCGCGGCGAAGGCGTCGATGAATTGCTGCAGCACCGTCTTGAGGGAGTCCTTGGTCAAATTGCCGTCCGCGTCGAAGGCGTCGCCGACGCCACTGAGGTAGATTTCCGGCTGCTGGAGAACCGGACCGGAAATGCCCGGCAGAATGTTCTGCAGATGCTTGGCCGCGCTGACGCCGCCGAGCAGCCCCGGCGAGTTGGAGATGATGCCGACCGGCTTGCCGAGGAACGAGCTCTTGCCGTAGGGCCGCGAGGCGACGTCGATGGCATTCTTCAGAACACCCGGGATCGAACGGTTGTATTCGGGCGTGACGAACAGGACGCCGTTCGACTTCTGGAGCTTTTCGCGGAAGGCGAGCCAGTCCGCGGGCGGCGCGCCCTCGAGGTCCTGGTTGAAGAACGAAATGCCTGCCGGTGTGACGACCTCGAGTTCGAGCGAGCCAGGCGCCAGCTTGGCGAGCGCATTGGCGATCTTGAGCGAGAAGCTGTCCTTGCGCAGGCTGCCGGCGATCGTGACGATGTTGTAGGCCATGGAATGTCCTCGAGGGCTTGAGCGGGGTTGCCCGGAGGGCACTTAAGCCATCCGGACCGATGGATGCAAGTGCATGAATTGGTCCGATTTGGAAACGCTGCGTTTCGCGAATGCAGACCAAACAAATCGGGCCGCCAAGCGGCGGCCCAATGGTTCGTGCAAACGCCGCGTGCGGATCAGATCGTCGGATTCCACGCCGACGGGATCAGGCGATATTTGGCGCCGTCCTTCTCGACATGGCCGACCGAGGGGAAGGCGAAGTGGAAGCCGATCACGGTCGCCTCTTCCGCTGCCGCCATGTCGTAGAACTTGTGGCGCGTCGCCTGCGCCATCGCGGCGTCGTTGTTGAACAGCACGTGCCAATCCGGATTGCGCAGGAAGAACTCCGGAATGTTGGTGACGTCGGACTGGATCAGCACCTTGGCGTCGCCCGAGGCGACTGCGAAGGAGGTGTGCCCGGGCGTGTGGCCGGGTGTCGCGATGGAGGTGATGCCGGGCGCGACCTCCTTGCCCCACTCGTACTTCGTCACCTTGGATTCGAGGCCGGCGAAGGTCTTCTTCACGTTGGCGAAGTAGTTCTTCATCATCGGATTGGCCTCGGCCTTGGCGGCGTTGTCCTCGCTGGTCCAGAACTCCCAGTCCTTGCCCGGCACCATGATCTCCGCATTCGGGAAGGCCAGCGCGCCGTCGGCCAAACGGATGCCGTTGGTATGGTCGGGGTGCAGATGCGACAACAGCACGACGTCGACGTTCTTGGGATCGACGCCGGCGGCCTGAAGGTTTTGCAGCGTGCGGCCGACCGCGCCCTTGCTGGCCTCGAAATTCGCAATGCCATTGCCGGTGTCGATGAGGACCAGCTTGGAGCCGGTGTTGATGAGCTGCGGATTGAACGGCACGGTGACCATGCCCTTCGGCATGTAGGCCGCCTCGCCGGCCGCCAGCGCCTCCTCCTTCGGAATGTTGACGACGAACTTGTCCGGCATCGGGAAGGTGCGCGCGCCATCGTTGATCGAGGAGCACTCGAAGCTGCCGACCTTGTAGCGATAGAAGCCCGGCGCCTGTGTCCCGGCTTGCGGGACTGAGGCATTCGCGGCGATGGGCCCGAGCCCGGTGACGGCCGCCGCGCCCATGGCGGCGGCGCCCGCGAGCAGGTGACGGCGATTGAGATCGGTCATGGAATGTCCCTTCTGAGCGCCTTGCGGTTCTTCCGCTTGAAATGGCGGCGGAATAATCCCCCGCGTCGCTCAGAAGGCAAGACCTTCTTTCGGTGACGTGCCGTCGCACATCACGATTATTTATTTGGGGCGATAGGGAATTTTTTCGCCGGTGGCCTGTCCACGCCAGTATCGCTTCGGTGCATGGCCGTAGATTCGTTTGAAGGCATGCCCGAAGGCGCTCTCCGACGAGTATCCCAGCTGCGCGGCGGTTGCCGACACGGTCGCGCCACGTCGCAGCTGATCGCGCGCAAGCCGCATTCGCCACCGAAGGAGGTAGTCGATCGGCGCCAGCCGCACCAGGGACTTGAACCGCTTCGAAAATGCGGATCGCGACATTGCGATCGCGTCGGCCAGTGCTTCCAGGGTCCAGGGGTGAGCAGCGTCTTCGTGCATCAGCCTGATTGCCTTGCCGATCCTGGCATCGACCAGCGCGTTGATCCATCCAAGTCCCTCGCCGGCACCCTGATCCCGCGCCGCGCGGAGCACCTGGACGAGCAGGACGTCGGCCAGCCTGTCGGTGAGTACGGCCGTTCCGATTGCCGTCCCCCTGATTTCAAGGTCGAGAATGTGGAGCGTGGAATGAATGACGGCTGCCGACGGACTGCGCGATGGTATGAGCAGAAAGCGAGGCAGCGCATCGAGCAGCAATTCGGCATCTGATGCCTCGAAACCGAAACTGCCGGCAAGCAGAACGGTATCGCTCCCCGCGCCACGCGCGACATCCGACTGCGCCCAATCGAACGCCGCTATTCCGTCTTCGGGAGCGAGGCGTTCGTCGTTGGCCAGAACGTAGGCTGGTGCATGGGCCAGAAGAAAACAGTCGCCGGTGGCAAGCCGATGATGGGCTTCGTCGCCAAAATCGATCCAGCAATCGCCTCGGATGACCGCGCCGAACTTCAGGGCGGGTTTTGCCGGGAACCGATACGACCAATGGCCGCCCGCCTCGAACCTCGTGCAACGCGCAGCGCGAACGTCCAAGAGTGAGAAGGCCTGGGACAGAGGGTCCAAGGTCTTGCCCAACTGTTTGCCCAACTGCTTGTCGAAGCGCCTGTCGAAGTGCTCGTCCGAAAGTTTGTCCAAGGCTTGATCCGATCTCGACGATTTTCGAGCATTTCAAACATAGATCATCCTCGCGACCGATGCGAATTTCATCGCGCAGCGAATTGGATGGAACACCTATGACAGGCATCGCAGGCAAGGTCATCGCCATCACGGACGCCAGCAGCGGAATTGGCGAAGCCACGGCCCGGCATCTCGCAGAACGTGGCGCGATCGTGGTCCTCGCCGCACGGCGATCCGAGAGGCTGGAGATGCTGACCGCGAGCATCACCTCGAAGGGTGGAAAGGCGTTGTATCTCGTCACCGACGTCAGGCAGCGCGAGGACGTCGCCAGGCTCGTCGGTCTCGCAACAGACCGATGCGGAAAGCTGGACGTCATGATCAACAATGCCGGGATTGCACCGATTTCCCGTCTGGACGATCTGAGGGTCGACGATTGGGACGATATGATCGACGTGAACGTGAAAGGCGTGCTCTACGGGATCGCTGCGGCCCTTCCCGTCTTCCGTCGTCAGGGCTTTGGCCACTTCGTCAACACCCTGTCGACCGCCGGCATCAAGATCGTTCCGACAATGGCCGTCTACGCGGGATCGAAGAACGCCGTCAGGGCGATTTCCGAAGGGCTTCGTCAGGAGGCCGGCCCGTCGCTTCGGGTGACGACCATCTCCCCCGGTTATGTCGACACCGAGCTTCCATCCTCCATGACGGATTCCGCGCTACGGGCGGAGGGGCTGGCGAGCATGAAGGCGCTGGCCATTCCGGCGAGCGCGATCGCAGAAGCCATCGCTTTCGCGATAGCGCAACCGGATGGCGTGGATGTCGGCGAGATCGTCGTTCGCCCGACTGCTCAGGCGTGAACATGTCGATCAAGCCAGGATAGGCCGGCGCGACGGCCCCTGCCCCCCGGGGGCACGTGCCGTCGCAGGTCACGGTTATTTATTCGGGTTGATGAGAAATTTTTCGCCGGTGGCGCGTTTGGCGTACACCGCGATGTTGGCGGGATCGAGCGCCTCGGGAAGCGACACCACCTTGGTGTAATGACTGGCGAAGGTGGTCTTCAGCTCGGACGCCACGCGCTGGCGCAGGCGGCCGATCTCGGCCGGGCCGATCTTCTGGAGGAACGGCGTCAGCAGCCAGCCGCCGACGCCCCAGCTCAGGCCGAACGAGCGGTTCAGCTCCGTCGGACGCGTGTCGAGGCTGCCATAGATATAGACCTGCTTGTACACGTTGGAGCCGTAGCGGCTGTATTCCTTCGCGGTCTTGTTGGCCGCGATTTCCATGGCGGTCAGAATCTGGCTCGCCAGCTTGCCGCCGCCGATCGCGTCGAAGGCGATGGTGGCGCCGGTTTCGACCAGTGCGTTGGTGAGGTCGTCCATGAAATCAGGCGCGCTGGAATCCACGACGTGCTTGGCGCCGATCTTGTGCAGGATGTCGGCCTGCTCCTTGCTGCGGACGATGTTGACGAGGCCGATGCCGTCCTTGATGCAGATCTTGTTGAGCATCTGGCCGAGATTGGAGGCGGCGGCGGTGTGCACGAGCGCCTTGTGGTTCTCGCGCCGCATCGTCTCGGTCATGCCGAGCGCTGTCAGCGGATTGACGAACCAGGACGCGCCGTCGGCGGCCGTGGTGCCCGCCGGCAGCTCCATGACGTCGCGGACCTTGAGCACGCGGTACTGGGTGTACATCGCACCGCCGATCATCGACACCGTCTTGCCCATCAGCGCCTTCGCCGCGTCCGACGATCCGGTCCGGATCACCGTGCCGGCACCCTCGTTGCCGACCGGCAGCGACTGATCGAACCTGGCCGTCATCATCCGCATCGCAGCTTCCGGCATCGTCGCCGTGATGACCGGCATCTCCTTGGTGCCGGAAGCCTTGGCGGCCGACATGTCGGCCGGCCCGATCAGGAGCCCGAGGTCGGACGGGTTGATCGGCGCTGCTTCGACGCGGACCACGACCTCGTCGTCGGCCGGCTCCGGCGTCGGGACATTCACGAGCGACAATTCAAGCTCGCCGCTCTTCTTCAGCAGCGAACGCAGTTGCAGTCCGGTCTTGCCGTCGCTCATGTCGATCCTCCCCTGTCCATCTTTGCGCGGCGCCGGCTTATGCCAGCGCCTTCAGTGCCGCCTTGCCGCCGTAGAGCGCCTGCTTGCCGAGCTGCTGCTCGATGCGCAGGAGCTGGTTGTATTTGGCGGTGCGATCGGACCGCGCAAGGGAGCCGGTCTTGATCTGGCCGCAATTGGTGGCGACCGCGAGGTCGGCGATGGTGGAATCCTCGGTCTCGCCGGAGCGGTGCGACATCACCGAGGTGTAGCCGGCCTTGTGCGCCATTTCGACGGCGGCGAGCGTCTCGGTCAGCGTGCCGATCTGGTTGACCTTGATCAGGATCGAGTTGGCGCGGCCCGCCTTGATGCCTTCGGCGAGACGCTTGACGTTGGTGACGAAGAGATCGTCGCCGACCAGCTGGCACTTCCTGCCGATGAGATCGGTGAGCTCCTTCCAGCCCTCCATGTCGTCTTCCGACATGCCGTCCTCGATGGTCACAATCGGATAGCGCGAGACCAGGTCTGCAAGATACTTCGCCTGCTCGGAGATCGAGCGGGTCTTGCCCTCGCCTTCATAGACGTATTTGCCGTCCTTGAAGAACTCGGTCGAGGCGCAGTCGAGGCCGAGCACGATGTCGGTGCCCGCCTTGAAGCCGGCCTTGCCGATCGCGTTCATGACGAAGTCGAGCGCGGCATCCGCCGACGGCAGGTTCGGCGCGAAGCCCCCCTCGTCGCCGACATTGGTGTTGTGGCCGGCTTTCTTGAGCTCCGACTTCAGTGTGTGGAACACCTCAGCGCCGTAGCGCAGGCCCTCGGCAAAGCTCGACGCGCCGACAGGGAGGATCATGAACTCCTGGAAGTCGATCGGGTTGTCGGCATGCACGCCGCCATTGATGATGTTCATCATCGGCACCGGCAACAGGCGCGCCGAGGTGCCGCCGACATAGCGGTAGAGCGGCATGTCGAGCGAGTTCGCGGCGGCCTTGGCGCAGGCGAGCGAGACGCCGAGGATGGCATTGGCGCCCAGCCGGCTCTTGTTCGGCGTGCCGTCGAGGTCGATCATGATCTGGTCGATCTGGGCCTGCTGCTCGACGTCGAGGCCGCTCAGGGCCTCGAAGATCTCGCCGTTGACGGCGCCGACCGCCTTGGAGACGCCCTTGCCGAGATAGCGGGCCTTGTCGCCGTCGCGCAGTTCCACGGCCTCGTGGGCGCCTGTGGAGGCGCCCGACGGCACCGCGGCACGGCCCAGCGCACCATCCTCCAGCACGACATCGACCTCGACGGTGGGATTGCCGCGGCTGTCGAGGATTTCGCGTCCGATGATGTCGATGATGGCGGTCATGATGTCCACTTCCGTTCGTTAGGGCTGATCGGTGCCGCGGGTCTTACACGGGCCGCAAGCAAATGTGAACGCTTGGAAGAGCCGCTTCGACTGACGCGTGAAGCGCCTCAGACTATGCTCGACCACATCTGGTCCGCGTGCCCAACCTCAATCTGAAACAGTCGGGGTAACGCCATGAATCGCCGCCAGTTTCTTGCTTCGAGCGCCGCGCTGCTCACCGCCCGCCCAGGGTTTGCGCAGGACGCCCCGTTCCGGACAAAATACTATCCCGTCAGCCCGGGCATCGGCCTGCACGATCTCACGCCCGCTCCTGACGGCGCGGTTTGGTTCACGGCGCAGGGCAAGGGCCTGCTCGGCAGGCTCGATCCCCGGGATGGCAGTTTCAAGACGGTGAGCCTCGGCCAGGGCGCAGCGCCGCATGGCGTGACCATCGGTCCCGACGGCGCGCCCTGGATCACCGAGGGCGGCCAGAACGCGATCGCGCGGGTCGATCCCGGCGATCTCAAGGTCACGCTGTTCCGCCTGCCCGAAAAGTTCGCCTACGCCAATCTCAACACTGGCGTGTTCGACAAGCAAGGCACCTACTGGTTCACCGGCCAATCCGGTTATTACGGCCGGCTCGCGCCGAAGACCGGCGAGATGAATGTGTTCAAGGCGCCGAAGGGCATCGGTCCCTATGGCATCACTGTCACGCCCAAGGGCGATGTCTGGTACGCCTCGCTCGCCGGCAGCTACATCGCGAAGATTGATCTCGCGACCGGGAATGCGACCGTGGCCGAACCGCCGACGCCGAACCAGGGCGCGCGGCGCGTCTGGTCGGATTCGAAGGGCCTGATCTGGGTCAGCGAGTGGAATAGCGGCCATGTCTCGGTGCACGATCCCGCCAATGGCTCCTGGAAGACGTGGAAGCTGCCGGGCGAACTTCCCCGCGCCTACGCGGTCTACGTCGACGACAAGGACAAGGTCTGGCTCACGGATTTCTCCGCCAACGCCATCGTGCGCTTCGATCCCACCACCGAGCGGTTCAACGTGTTCGTCAGCGACAAGGCCAACGCCAATGTGCGCCAGCTCGATGGCAGGCCGGGCGAGCTCTGGGGCTGCGAGTCCGGCAACGACCGGATCGTCATGATCCAGACGATCGCGAGCGGTTGACGGCAGCGGCATTTGCGTCCATCCCGGCACCCGAAACAGGATGTGACGACGATGGCGAAGAAACCCCTCCAGCTCGGCCGGGCGGTCGAGTGGCCGCATACACCGGAACAAGCCCAGCTCGACCGCGTGCCCAATCCGCAAAAGGGCACCGATTACCTGGTGCGCTTCACCGTGCCGGAATTCACCTCGCTGTGCCCGGTCACTGGCCAGCCTGACTTCGCGCATCTGATGATCGACTACGCGCCGGCTGCGTGGCTGCTGGAGTCGAAGTCCCTCAAGCTCTACATCGCCAGCTTCCGCAATCACGGCGCCTTCCACGAGGACTGCACCGTGATGATCGGCAAGCGTATCGCCAGCGAGATCAAGCCGAAATGGCTACGCATCGGCGGCTACTGGTATCCGCGCGGCGGCATCCCGATCGACGTGTTCTGGCAGACCGGTCGCGTGCCGAAGGGCCTGTGGGTGCCCGAGCAAGGCGTCGCGCCGTATCGCGGGCGGGGCTAGTACCCGGAATCAGAGCTGAGTGATACGGCGGCCTTTGAAACGGCGTTGACGGACCTTTTTCTTGGTCCAGACGAAGGGCTCGGCTCTGTCGTTGTATGCGTTGACGTAGGCATCGATGTGTTCCTGAAGCTGCTTGAGGCTCGTGAAGGAGGTGCCGCTGAGCGACTGCCCCTGCAAGATGGAAAACCATACTTCGACCTGATTGAGCCATGACGCACTTGTCGGCGTGAAATGAAATTGCACGTTGGGGTGGGCCTTGAGCCAGTCCTCGTTCTTTTTATGGGTGTTGAGGTTGTCGAGGATGACGTGAAGCTTGCGGTTCGGAAAAGTCGCGGTGACGCTGTTCATGAAATCGAGAAACTCGACGCGGCGCCGGCGTTTTGAATGGGTCGCGATGATCTTTCCGGTGGCGACTTCGAGCGCCGCAAACAATGTTGTGGTGCCATGCCGCTTGTAATCGTGGCTTTGGCCGGTTAAGGCGCGGCCATTGGGCAACTTCAGATAACCCTGCGCTCGCTCCAAAGCCTGGATCGAGGGCTTCTCGTCCACGCACAGCACAATGGCCTTCGCCGGCGGCGCGACATAGAGGCCGACAACATCGGCGGCTTTGGCCGTAAAGTTCGGGTCGTTGCTCTCGCACCAGGACTTGCGAGCCACCAGGTCAATCTTGTGGCTGCGCAGGAACCGCCAGACATATTGGACATCGACATCGCCCAGCGCCTCGGCCAGCAGGGGGCCGGTCCAGCGCGCAAACCCTTGCGGTGGCGGCTTATCCAGCAGCTTCAGAATCCGCTTGTCGGTCGTCTTCGTATAGATCGGCTGCTTGCCAGGCCGCGGCTTGTCTTGCAGCCCTTCAAGGCCATGGTCGGCATAGCGATGCCGCCAAAGGCTGACAATCCGCGGCTGGACCCCAACTTCCTTGGCGATCGACCGGGTGCTGCGCCCATCCGCCGCCAACAGAACTATCCGCGCCCGCTTCAAATCGCGCTGCAACGTCACCGGTGAGCGACAGCACGCCTCAAGCACCTTGCGATCTTTCCTCGAAAGGTGGACTTCTCTTGCTTCGGGTATCATCCCGACCTTGAATCACGACTCACGTTCCAAGAAAAGTGGGTACTAGTTGGAGACGAAGACGATGCAACCAATCTCGACAACATTCCGCAATTTTGCGCTAGGCATCCTCGGCGTCCTCTTGCTGACCGGCGTTTCGGATGCCGCTGAGGTGCGGGTGATGATTTCGGGCGGACTGACGGGCGCCTACAAGACGCTCGTGCCGGAATTCGAGAAGGCCACGGGCAACAAGGTGCTCACGGAATATGGGCCGTCGATGGGGACGACCGTAAACGCGATCCCGGTGCGGCTCGCGCGCGGCGAGCCGGCCGATGTCCTGATCATGGTGGGCTATGCCCTCAACGACCTCGCGAGCAAAGGCAAGGTCGTCGCCGGTAGCCAGGTCGATCTCACGAAGTCGCCGATCGGGGTCGCCGTGAAATCGGGCGCGCCGAAGCCCGACATCAGCTCGGTCGACGCGGTCAAGCGCGCGCTGCTGGCGGCGAAGACCATCGCCTATTCCGACAGCGCCAGCGGCGTCTACGTCTCGACCGAGATGTTCGACAAGCTCGGCATTGCCGACGTCATGAAGGACAAGGCGCGCAAGATTCCGGCAACGCCGGTCGGCGAGATCGTCGCGCACGGCGAGGCCGAGCTCGGATTTCAGCAGATCAGCGAATTGAAGCCCGTCAAGGGCATCGACATCGTCGGACCACTGCCGGACGAATTGCAGAAGATCACGATCTTCTCGGCTGGGATTGCGACGGGCGCCAAGGAGCCGCAGGCTGGCCGCGCTTTGATAAACTTCCTCGCTTCCCCCGCCGCACGCGAGGCGATCATCGCGAGCGGGATGGAGCCTATCGCGGCTGGTGGAGCGAAATAACGCGTCTCGCAGTGCGTCCTAATACGCGCTGAGCAGATCGACCTTGGCATTCGCAGCGACCAGCCGCCGCGCCAGGATCGCGGCGAGATTGCGCATGATCTTCAGCGACGTCTCCGGGTGCAGCCGGCGGTAATCGGCAAAGCTGTCCAGCGGCAGTTCGAGGCAGGTGACGGGCGTGTCGGCGAAGACGTCGGCGCTCCGGCTTTGCTCCAGGATCGCCATCTCGCCGAATTCCATGCCGGGGCCAAGCGAGGCGAGCCGCACGCCGCTCGGCAGCTTCACGCTGACCATGCCGCTCTGGAGAAAGAACAGCGAATTGGCGGGCTCGCCTGCCGCGACGATGCGCTTGCCGGCCGCGTAATGCCGCGTGGTCGACAGCTTGACGATCGCGGCGATCTCGTCGGCGTCGAGTTCGGCGAGCAACGCCTGTTCGCCCAGATGCGCGCTCTCTTTGAGATCGGTGAAACCGCCGAAGCGGTAGATCACCTGGTCCTCGGCCCATTCGATGGCATCGTCGAGCAGCGCGAAGCGGCGCAGCCGGCGCGGCTCGGCGGTGCGTGCGGCGATCGCGCTCCACACCGGGGAGGTGCCCTCGAAGCCGGACAGAATGGTGGTGACTCCGGCATTGCCGAGCGCAGTCAGCGTCTCGCCGAGCAGCTCCGCGCCGGCCGCGGTGATGTCGGGGACGCGGCGGAAATCGATGATCAGGAGCGGCGCGTTCGGCGGCTCGCTGCTGAGCTTTCGCGTGACGTAGTCGATCGTGCCGAAATTCATCGCGCCGACCAGTTCGAGCACACGGACGTCGCTGTGGCGCTCGTCGAGGATCTGCTGCTCGTGCGGCTGGCGGCTGCGGCGCGAGGAGATGCCGTAGATATCGTAATCCGCCATGATGCTGGTGCGGACGTCGGCATTGCGGTTGAGCATGTGCAGATCGTAGCGCGCCGACAGCGCCTCGCAGACCTTCAGGCCGCGCACGCTGTTGAAATGGTCGTCGAGCAGCGGCGAGAAGGTGCCGAGCCCCATCTGCGAGGGCAGCGCCGCGACGATGCCGCCGCCGACGCCACTCTTGGCGGGAATACCGACGCGATAAGTCCACTCGCCGGCATAGTCGTACATGCCCGAGCTCGTCATCACCGACAGCGTGCGCGCGACGATGTGCGGCGTGATCACCTGCACGCCCGTCACTGGATTGATGCCGCGGTTCGCAAGCGTTGCCGCCATCACCGCCAGATCGCGCGCGGTGACGAGGATGGCGCACTGGCGGAAATAGACGTCGAGCACGGCGTCGACGTCATCCGGAAGCACCGCGTAATTCCGAAGCAGCCAGGCAATGGCGCGGTTGCGATTGCCGGTCGCCGTCTCTGAGGCATGAACGGCATCATCGACGTCGAGCTGGCGGCCCGCGAACTCGCTGAGCTTGGCCCGGACGCGCTCGAAGGCGCCCTTCCCGTCCACCTCGTAGATCAGGCCCGAGCAGGCGATCGCGCCGGCATTGACCATGGGGTTGAAGGGACGGTTGTCGTTGGTGAGCCGGATTGAATTGAACGCTTCGCCGCTCGGTTCGACCCCGATGGTGGCCGCGACACGCTCTTCGCCGACCATCTCCAAGGCCAGCGCAAAGACGAACGCCTTCGACACCGATTGGATCGTGAACGGCACTGCGCTGTCGCCAACCTCATAGACATGGCCGTCGATGGTGACGAGCGCGATCCCGAAATGATCGGGGTTGGCGCGCTTCAGTTCAGGGATGTAGTCGGCAAGCACGCCGGAATGATCGAGCCTGAACTCCTCCTGGCAATCGGACAGGAAGCGGCGGAGCGGAGGCCTGGTCGGATACCCGGTCGATCCAGGCGCACCTGCTGGGCTGGGCAAACGGTCGGGCTGCGCATCCACGGTCTCACACCTCGATTTGCCCAGATTAAAAGCAATTCGTGTGCCATGCATACGCGACTGACGGTGTCATGGTGGGGCGACAGCCCACTCCAGGCCCCCTGGACGTCAGCGCGCATCCGCCGGCGCGCGCTGCTTGAGCAGTCGGGCGCAGACGAGGCCCAGCACCACCATGATCCCTGCGCTCGCGAACAGCGTCGGCATCTTGCCGGCGTGCTGGAGCCCGAAGCCATAGGCGAGCGGCCCTACGGTCTGCCCCATGAAGAAGAAGAACGAATGCAGCGACAGCGCGGTGGCGCGCGCCTCGACCGAGAGCTCGCTGGCAAAGACCTGGAGACAGCCATGGGCAATGTAGAACCCCCAGCCCATGACGATGAGGTTCAGCGCCTGAACCTCCCAGCGCGGACCCAAGGCCACGGCGACGAGCTGCGAGGCCACCAGCGTCATGCCCGCGATCATCATGCCCTTGACGCCCAGCCATGGCAGCAGGCGCGACACCGTCAGCGTGTAGAACAGGCCGCCGACCGCAAAGCCGGCGATGACGATGCCGGCGATCGACAGCGAGGTCTGGCCTAGCTCGAACAGGAACGAGGCGATGTAGGGAAACAGCCCGAGCACGCAGCAGCCTTCGATGAACACCGCCGAGTAGCAGACATAGGCGTTCGGATTGGTGAAGATGGTGCGATAGCCGGCCTTCAGCGCCGACAGGCTCATCTTCGGCGGATGCTTGACCTTGGCGCCGTGGAAGCCGGCCGCAACGGCGATCGAGGCGACGATCACGAGCGCGCCGAGCACCGCCAGCACGCCACGCCAGCCCAGGAAATCGCCGATCAGGCCGGAAGCCGAGGCGCCGAGCAGATTGCCGGTCATGGCGCCGGCAAGGGTGCGGCTGATCGCGACCTGGCGTTTGTCGGGCCCGACGAGATCGCTGGTGAGGCTCAGCGCCACCGGAAACACGCCGCCGGAGCCGATGCCGGCGAGAATGCGGGTCGCGAACAAAACCGAGAACGAGGACGATAGCGCGCCGAGGATGTTGGCAAGGCCGAGCAGCGCGAGGCAGCCGATCATCAGCCGCGTCTTGCCGAACAGATCGGCGGCGGCGCCGATGATCGGCTGGATGATCGAGAAGGTGAAGGCGAACACCGCGGCAAAGCCCGCGGCAGTGGCGATGCTGACGCCAAAATCCTCGGCGACGTGCGGCAGCACCGGATCGAGCGCGCGTGCCGAAAGTGCAGCGGCGAAGCTCGCGCCTGATATGACGTAGAGCGCCGGCGGCAAGCCGTGATCGTGCGGCCGCGCCTCGCCTTCCTGCATCAGCGCGGATTCTTTGCGAGCGCGTCGAATGCCATCAGTCTGGCGATCAGCGCCTCGAACTCGCGCAGGGGCACCATGTTGGGTCCGTCCGAGGGCGCGCGGTCGGGATCAGGATGGGTCTCGATGAACACGCCGGCAACGCCGACCGCAACGGCCGCGCGTGCGAGCACCGGCACGAATTCGCGCTCGCCGCCCGAGGAGGTCCCCTTCCCGCCGGGCTGCTGCACCGAATGGGTGGCGTCGAAGATCACGGGCGCGCCGGTGGTACGCGCCAGGATCGGCAGCGCGCGCATGTCGGAGACCAGCGTGTTGTAGCCGAAGGACACACCGCGTTCGGTGACGAGCACATTGGGATTGTCGGCGCCGGTGATCTTGCTCACCACATTGGCCATGTCCCAGGGCGCCAGGAACTGGCCCTTCTTGACGTTGACGACCTTGCCGGTTGCGGCCGCGGCCAGAAGGAGATCGGTCTGGCGGCACAGGAAGGCGGGGATCTGCAAGATGTCCACGGCCTGCGCCACCTCGGCACATTGCGTGGCCTCGTGCACGTCGGTCAGCACCGGCAGGCCGAGCGAGGTTCGGATCTCGGCGAAGATCGGCAGCGACTGGGCGAGGCCAAGCCCGCGCGCCGCCGACGCGCTGGTGCGGTTGGCCTTGTCGAAGGAGGTCTTGTAGACGAGGCCGATGTTCAGCCGCGCGGCGATCTCCTTCAGCGCGGAGGCGACCTCCAGCGCATGCTGGCGGCTCTCGAACTGGCAGGGTCCGGCAATGATCGAGATCGGCAGATCATTGCCGAACTTGACCGTGCCAATGGTGACGACCGGCGCCGCTGAATTCGAAGAGCTCAAGACAAATCCCTCGTTTCGGCGCGACCATAGCCGCGATGAGGGTCGGATCAACCCTCTTCCGCCCGGGCCGTTCGAATATCAGGGTTGCGCCAGGGTTCCCCGTTGCGGCAGGGATGGCCACTTCACCGCCGAGAAGGCGGTGGGCGCCAGGATCTGGCTGACGATGTTGCCGACGATCTGGCCGTCAGCTTCCGACTTCGCCCGCGCCTCGAGCCAGTCCGGGTCGGTCATGAACGCGCCCCACTTCTTCTCACGCTCGGCGAGCGATTCCCAGGCGAGGAAATAGGTCAGCTCCTGGTTGGATTCACCGATCAGCGTGGTGAAGAACCCGGCCTGGCGGATGCCATGCTTCTCCCACAGCTTCAGCGTGACGGTCTCGAACCGCCTCAAGAGCGCCGGCAGCCGGCCGGGCACGCAGCGATAGACGCGCATCTCGTAGATCATTCATGCTCCTCCCCAAACAGGTCCGGCGGTTATACCGGCTGGTCACGACAGTGTCTTGAGCCTCGCCCGGCCGCCCCCGTAGCGTCCCGCGCATGGCTGGACAGCTTCCGGCACTGCGCCGCGCCGGGCTCCCGCAATGCTGCCGCAATGATCGGGCCGCTAGAAAGGCTCAGTTGCGGTTCAGGTGCCTGTTACATGCGGATTTTGCTCGTCGAGGATGAAGCGGAGATGGCCGGTGCGCTGGCCTCGGCGCTGAAGCGCTACGACATGGTGGTGGACCATGCCCCGACGCTCGCCGAGGCGGAGGAGGCCATTTCCGCCGACGTCCATGCCGCGGTCCTGCTCGACCGCCAGCTTCCCGACGGCGATGGCCTTGCCCTGATCCCAAAGCTCCGCGCGCGCGCCGACGGCGTACCGATCATCGTCCTGACTGCGCGCGGGGAGCTCGCCGACCGCATCGCCGGGCTCGACAGCGGCGCCGACGACTATCTGGCAAAACCGTTTGCAGTCGAGGAGCTGCTGGCGCGGCTGCGCGCAGTGCTGCGGCGGCCCGCCGGCCTCTCCCCCGAAATCATCCGCGCGGGCCGCCTCGCCTTCGATGTCGGCCATCGCGAGGCCAGCATCGACGGCCAGCCGTTCGAGCTGCCGCGCCGCGAGCTCCTGGTGTTGGAAGCCTTGGTTCGTCGCATGGGCCGAACCGTGCTGCGCTCGGCGCTGGAAGAGGCGGTCTACAATTTCGACGACGAGATCCAGTCGAACGCGCTCGACACGCATGTCTCGAGGCTCCGACGAAAGCTCGCGGAAGCCGATGCGGGTATCGAGATCCACGGCATTCGCGGCGTTGGTTATCTGCTCAAGAAGTTGCCATGAGCAAACACGACGATCCCTATTGCTTGCGCGCGCAGCTGAGCTGGCGCCTGCTCTCGCTTCAGGCCGCGATCCTGGTCGCGCTGGTTGCAATCGTCCTCGCCGGGCTTTGTGCCTCCGGCTTCGTGTTGGCCGAGAGGAACGAGGACCGCGTCATCGATGTCGTCCAGCGCGCGCTCACCCGCGACGCGCAAGGCGGATTGGCCTTGCGGCCGACGGCCGAGCTGAAGCAGTTGCGCAGTGAGACGCCAGACCTCTGGTTCCTGGTGCGCGACCGGTTGGGGCGTTCGCTCAGCGAAGGCTCCGTGCCGGCCGAATTCGCCGCGATCGGCGGTGGTCTCGACCAGATCAGCCAGGCGCGGCTCGGCTGGCAGCTGCTCGAGGACGATCCGCGCAAGCCGGCGGCGCGGCTGAAGCGGGTCGACACCGACGCCGGCAATGTGCAGGTCATCACCGCAACGCAAGGACGTCTCACCGGCGCCAAGGCGCTGTTCATGACCTCACTCGCGTTCCTCGGCATTGCCCTGCCCGGCCTGCTGCTGATGGGAACGGCGACGTTCATCGCAACGCCGATGATCGTGCGGAGCACGTTCAGGGGACTCGATTCCGCAGCGGACGAGGCACGGCGCATCGATATTCATCAGCGCGGCGCGCGGCTCCCGGTGGAGCGGATTCCGCTGGAGGTGCTGCCGCTCGTGACCGCGATCAACGACGCGCTGGCGCGGCTCGACCAGGGCTATACCCGCCACCGGCGCTTCGTTGCGGATGCGGCGCACGAGCTTCGCACACCGATCGCGATTCTGAACACGCGGCTGGAATCACTTGCCCCAGGACCGGACAAGACCCGCCTGCTGGAGGATTCCGCACGGCTGGCGACACTCGCCGACCAGCTGCTCGATATCCAGCGGCTCGACCATTGCTGCCATCCCTTCACCAGCGTCAATCTCGCCGCCGTTGCGCAAAGCGTCGCCGCCGACCTCGCGCCGCTGGCGATTGCCGCCGGCTACGAGCTGGCGCTTGATGCGCCGACGACACCGGTCGAGACGACCGGCGATGCGGCAGCCCTGGAGCGCGCACTGACCAATCTCGTGCAGAATGCAATCCAGCACGGCCCTCGCCGCGGCGCGATCGGGATTCGCGTCAGCAGGCCCGCGACTATCGAGGTTACCGATGAAGGCCCCGGAATTCCTGCCGATCAGCGCGAACAGATCTTCGAGCCGTTCTATCGGCTGACGCCGCTCGATCGCGGCGCCGGCCTCGGCCTCAACATGGTGCGCGAGATCGTGCAGCTGCATGGCGGCCAGGTCTCCGTAGCGGACGAGCCGGAGGGCGGAGCCTGTTTTCGGATGACGCTGCCGCCGGTCCGACAGAGTTGATTCAATCCGCATTCGCCGCTGAAGCGCAATGCAGTCGCAATGCACCTCCGCAACATTGCATCCGTCTCACCTCTGATCTCAGGAGGTGCAAACCAAGATGCCGGAGTGCGCATGCCCAACGATTTCCTTTCCTTCTTCCTGTCCTGGATGTCGTCCCCGCGTCGGGTCGGCGCAGTCGCGCCGTCGGGTGCGGCGCTCGCCGATCTCATCACGCGCGAAATCAGCGCATCGACTGGGCCGATTCTCGAGCTCGGGCCCGGTACCGGCGCATTCACCTACAAGCTGCTCAAACGCGGCGTCCGGCCGCAGGATCTCACGCTGATCGAATACGGTTCCGACTTCATGAAGCTCCTGCAAGTGCGCTTTCCCGGGGCGCGCGTGCTGTGGATGGACGCGGCGCGGCTTACGACTGAGCGCCTCTATGAAGGTTCGCCGGTCGGCGCGGTCGTGAGCGGCCTGCCGCTGCTCAACATGTCCAGGCGCAAGGTCATCTCGATCCTCAGCGGTGCGTTCAGTTATGTCCGTCCCGGTGGCGCCTTCTACCAGTTCACCTATGGCATGAGCTGCCCGGTGCCGCGGCCCGTGCTCGACCGGCTGAGCCTGCGCGCAAAGCTCGTGGATCGCGCTCTGCTGAACGTGCCACCTGCCGCCGTCTGCAGGCTGACGCGGCGACCACAGATGAAGCTGATCACGGGATCGCCTGCACTTGAACCATCAAAGCGGATCGCGTTGGAGCCGACACATCACGCGCGCGACCACTCCGCCGCGCGCTGAGCGGTCAGACCAGCCGGCTCTGCACCATCGCCGCCTGAATAAACGACGCGAACAGCGGATGCGGCTCGAAGGGCCGCGACTTCAGCTCGGGGTGGAACTGGACACCGATGAACCAGGGATGGTCCTCGTACTCGACGATTTCAGGCAGCACGCCGTCGGGCGAGAGCCCTGAGAACTTCAAGCCGTGCTGCTCGAGCCGATCCTTGTAGGCGGTGTTGACCTCGTAGCGATGGCGGTGACGCTCGGAGATCTCGGTCGCGCCGCCATAGACCTGTGAGACGCGGCTGCCGCGATTGAGCGCGGCAGGATAGGCGCCCAGCCGCATCGTGCCGCCGAGATCGCCGGCCTTCGAGCGCTTCTCGAGCTCGTTGCCGCGCAGCCATTCCGTCATCAGGCCGACCAGCGGCTCCTTGGTCGGGCCGAACTCGGTGGAGTTGGCATCCTCGATGCCGACGAGGTTTCGCGCCGCCTCGATCACCGCCATCTGCATGCCGAAGCAGATGCCGAAATACGGCACGTCGCGCTCGCGTGCGAACTGAGCCGCCTTGATCTTTCCTTCTGCGCCGCGCTGGCCGAAACCGCCAGGCACCAGGATGCCGTTGACGTGCTCGAGGAACGGCGTCGGATCTTCCTTCTCGAAGATCTCGCTCTCGATCCAGTCGAGATTGACCTTCACCTTGTTGGCGATGCCGCCATGCGAGAGCGCCTCGATCAGCGACTTATACGCATCCTTCATGCCGGTGTACTTGCCGACGATGGCGATGGTGACGTTGCCTTCGGGGTTGCGGATGCGCTCGTTGATCTCTTGCCAGCTGCGCAGCTCCGGCGGAATGCGCGAGGCGATGCCGAAGGCGGCGAGCACCTCGTCGTCGAGTCCCGCGTCGTGATAGGCCTCGGGCACGGCGTAGATGTTGTCGACGTCGCGCGCCTCGATCACGGCGCTTTCGCGCACGTTGCAGAACAGCCCGAGTTTGCGTCGCTCTTCCTTCGGGATCTCGCGGTCGGTGCGGCAGAGCAGGATGTCCGGCTGGATGCCGATCGAGCGCAGCTCCTTCACCGAGTGCTGCGTCGGCTTGGTCTTCAGCTCGCCGGCGCTCGGGATATAGGGCAGCAGCGTGAGGTGGATATAGACGGCGTGATCGCGCGGCAGCTCGTTCTTGAGCTGGCGGATCGCCTCGAAGAACGGCAGCCCCTCGATGTCGCCGACGGTGCCGCCGATCTCGACCAGCACGAAGTCGTAATCGTCATTGCCCTCGAGGACGAATTCCTTGATGGCGTTGGTGACGTGCGGAACCACCTGGATGGTCGCGCCGAGATAGTCGCCGCGGCGCTCCTTGGAGATGATGTCCTGGTAGATGCGCCCCGTCGTGATGTTGTCGGCCTTGGTCGCCGGCCGCCCGGTGAAGCGCTCGTAGTGACCGAGATCGAGATCGGTCTCCGCGCCGTCGTCGGTCACGAACACTTCGCCGTGCTGGTACGGCGACATCGTTCCATCGGGATCGAGGTTGAGATAGGGGTCGAGCTTGCGGAGGCGGACCTTGTAGCCCCGGGCCTGCAGCAGGGCACCGAGTGCCGCTGAAGCCAAACCCTTGCCGAGCGAAGAAACCACGCCGCCGGTGATGAATATGTACCGCGCCATGGGACTTAACCTCTAATCCCCTAAATTCGATTCGCCAAAGCGATTCGTATTCCGCCCCAAAAGATTTTGCGGGCTGTGGGTGAGCCAGAACTAACAGTGGTGACAGTGCCTTGATGGGGATTGTTGATGCAGGACGGTAGCAACCGGCCTGCATGGCCCCCCTGCTTTATTGCGAGCGCGGCACCTGCGGACCTGACGGCGCCTGGTTCTGCTGCTCGTCGGCCTTCTTCAGCGAATCCAGGATGCCGCCCGAGGTCGGCGGCGCGATCGGCGATCCGCCGGCCGGCTGGGTCTGCGACGCAGGCGCGCCAATGATCGATGACGGCTTGCGGTCGTAGCCTGCGTACCAGGACAGGAACAGACTGGTGAGAAAGAAGCCGACGGCCAGGATCGCGGTGGTCCGCGTCAGAAGGTTCGCAGTGCCGCGGCTGGACATGAAGCCGGCGCCTCCGCCCATGCCGAGCCCGCCGCCTTCCGACTTCTGGAGCAGGACGGTGCCGATCATGACGGCGACGATCATGAGGTGGATGACGATGACAACGGTCTGCATAATATCCTTCCGTCACAAGCGGACGGCGCCTGACGGCGGCCGATCGCGCTTCGCGGTTTTCCTGAAGTTGCGCGGTGTTACACGATCGGGAGGGGTATTGCCACCCCCGATCGGATCCGAACCCAACGGTTTGAACGAGCCGGGCAGCGCTTAGTTAGGACAGCCTTTGGCGATCGCAAGGAAATCGGCTGCTTTCAGGCTGGCGCCGCCGACCAGCGCGCCGTTGACGTTTTTCACCGCCATCAGTTCGGCCGCATTCGAGGGCTTGACCGACCCGCCGTAGAGGATGCGCATTCCGGCACCTTCGGCCTTGAACCGGGAGATCAGGAGTTCCCGGATAAAGCCATGAATCTGCTCGACATCCTTGGCTGTCGGCGTCAGCCCGGTGCCGATCGCCCAGACCGGCTCGTAGGCCACGACCAGATTGCCTGCGCTGGAGCCGTCCGGCAGTGAACCGTCGAGCTGGCTGCGCAGGACGTCCAGGGTTTGGCCGGCATCGCGCTGGCCCTGCGTCTCGCCGATACAGACGATCGCCGTCGCCCCGGCGCGCCAGGCGGCTTCGGCCTTCTGGCGGACCAGAGCATCGCCCTCGCCGTGGTCGGCGCGGCGCTCGGAATGGCCGACGATGATGGCGGTTGCGCCCGCGTCCACCAGCATTTCGGCGGCGACATCACCGGTATGGGCGCCGGAGGCCTTGGGATGGCAGTCCTGGGCCCCCACCGCGACCTTCTTGCCGCGCGCCTTGTCGGCGAAGGCGGCGACCAGGGTCGCCGGCGGGCAAACCAGCAGGTCGGCCTTGCCAGCTACGTCTGCCGCACCGTTGAGCATGGCGTCGAATTCGGCAGCCTGGGCTTTCAGGCCGTTCATTTTCCAGTTGCCGGCAATCAGCGGTCGGATGGCGTCGGTCATGTCAGGGTCCAACAAAATGAGGTTTGTGGATGCGCTAGCAGAGCTGTCGCGGCAGTTCCAGATTCTTGTTTTGACGCATTTTCTTGAAGCGAACCGGGTCCACTTCGCTGGAAAACGCATTGGGGCCTTTAACCGCAGTCTCGAGCGGCCGCGTGAGGCGAGGTTGCGGGGGGAAAGCCGCCACTTTATGATGATCTATCAATTTGGTGACGCGCTTTTGCGGAATCTGCATTAAGACGCGCTCCGTTCCCCCTCCTGACCAAACAAGTTGGACCAAATGCTTCGAGGAATGCGCAAGGCCTCATCAAACTGGCTCGGCAAGACCATCATGGCCATTGTGATGGGCGTGTTGATCATCAGTTTCGGCATTTGGGGCATCGCCGACATCTTCAAGGGCTTCGGGCAGTCCACGGTGGCCAAGATCGGCAGCACGGAGATTTCGCTCAACGAGTTCCGCCAGATCTACACCGACCGCCTGCAGCAGATCAGCCGCCAGTTCGGCCGGCCGTTGACGCCCGACCAGGCCCGCGCCTTCGGCCTCGATCGCCAGGTGCTCCAGCAGACCATCGCGGAAGCTGCCCTCGACGAAGAGGCGCGCCGGCTCGGGCTCGGCCAGACCGACGACCAGATCCGCCAGGTCATCATGAACGATCCCAACTTCAAGGGCGTCGGCGGCAATTTCGATGCAAACCGCTTCCAGGCCGTGATCCGCAATTTCGGCTATACCGAGCAGCGCTACGTCGCCGAGCAACGCAAGGTGTCGCTGCGCCGCCAGATCACCGGCACGATCGGCGCCGGCCTGGAGCCGCCGAAGGCCATGATCGACGTGCTGACGCGCTTCCAGAACGAGCAGCGCGCCATTGAATTCGTCAAGCTCGACGCCGCGCAGGCAGGCACCATCGACGCGCCCTCGCCCGAAGCCCTCGCCACCTATTTCGAGGATCACAAGGTCCAGTTCCGCGCGCCCGAATACCGCAAGATCGCCTTCGTCGTGATCTCGCCGGAAGACATCGGCAAATGGACCGAGGTCTCCGACGAGGACGCGAAGAAGGTGTTCGAGCAGCGCAAGGACCGGCTTGGCACCCCGGAGAAGCGACAAATCCAGCAGATCGTGTTTCCGAACGTCGCCGAAGCGCAAGCCGCACGCGAGCGTCTCGTCGGCGGGCTGTCGTTCGAAGACCTCGGCAAGGAGCGTGGGCTGAGCGCCTCCGACATCGACCTCGGGCTCGTGACCAAGTCTTCGCTCACTCCCGCGGTCGGCGATGCCGCCTTCTCGCTTCCTGCCGGCGAAATCAGCCAGCCGATCCAGAGCGGACTTGGCGTTGCGATCGTCAAGGTCGACAAGATCGAGCCGGGCAAGGAGGCGGACTACGCCAGCTTTGCCGGCGAAATCAAACGCGAGATCGCCACCGAACGGGCCCGCGTCAAGGTCGCAGATCTCCGCGACAAGATGGAAGACGAGCGCGGCGGCGGCTCCAGCGTGATCGACGCGGCGCAGAAGCTCGGCCTCACCGCCGTGACCATCGATGCCGTCGACCGTTCCGGCCGCGCCCCGAACGGCCAGCCGGTCGCCAGCATCCCGCAGGGTCTCGACGTGGTGTCGCAAGCCTTCAACACCGACGTCGGCGTCGACAACGACGCAATCTCGTTCAAGGGCGGCTATGTCTGGTACGACGTGCTCGCCATCACGCCCTCGCGTGACCGCAATCTCGACGAGGTCCGCGACCAGGTCGAGGCGCGCTGGCGCCAGGACCAGATGGCAGCCAGGCTGAAGGCCAAGGCGACGGAGATGGTGCAGAAGCTCGAAGCAGGCGGCAAGCTCGCTGACGAGGCCGCCGCGATCGGCGCCAAGGTCGAGACCGCGACCGGCTTCAAGCGCGACGACTCGCCCGCCGGCGTGCCCGCCGCCGTCGTGTCGGCCGCCTTCCGCACCGCCAAGGACGGCGTCGGACAGACGGCCGTGAACGGAGGCAGCGAGGTCATCGTCTTCCGCGTCACCGACATCGTCGATCCCGCTGTCGATGTCGCCTCCGACGCGGTCAAGAAGCTGAAGGAGAGCCTCGACCAGGCCCTGACCGAGGAGCAGGTCGCCTCCTACGTCAACAAGCTCGAGACCGACATCGGGACCACCATCAATCAGGCCGCCTTCGCGCAGGTGACCGGCGCGAACCAGTGAGTTGAAAGCACGCGATGGACGACCTGAAATCGATCATTGGAAAAGTGGCGACCGGCGCCAGCCTGTCGCGTGACGAAGCCGCTTCCGCCTTCGACGCCATGATGTCGGGCGAGGCCACGCCGTCGCAGATGGGCGGCCTGTTGATGGCACTGCGCGTGCGCGGTGAGACCGTGGATGAGATCACGGGGGCCGTTTCCGCGATGCGCTCCAAGATGCTGACCGTGGCGGCGCCGCCCGAAGCCGTCGACATCGTCGGCACCGGCGGCGACGGCTCCGGCTCGGTCAACGTCTCGACCTGCGCCTCCTTCATCGTCTCGGGCGCCGGCGTGCCGGTCGCCAAGCACGGCAACCGCGCGCTGTCGTCGCGCTCGGGCGCCGCCGACGTGCTGGCCTCGCTCGGGGTGAAGATCGACCTGAAGCCGGAGCAGGTCGGACGCTGCGTGCGCGAATGCGGCATCGGCTTCATGTTCGCTCCCGCCCACCACCCCGCGATGAAGAACGTCGGCCCGACCCGGGTCGAGCTTGCCACGCGCACGATCTTCAACCTGCTCGGCCCCCTGTCCAATCCGGCCGGCGTGAAGCGGCAGATGGTCGGCGTGTTCTCCAGGCAATGGGTGCAGCCGCTGGCGCAGGTTCTGAAGAACCTCGGCTCGGAATCCGCCTGGGTCGTGCACGGCTCCGACGGCCTCGACGAGATCACCCTCACCGGCCCGACCTTCGTCTCCGCGCTCCACAATGGCGAGATCCGGAATTTCGAGGTGACGCCCGAGGAGGCCGGACTGTCGCGTTGCGAGGCCGGCGCGCTCAGGGGCGGTGACGCCGATGCCAATGCGATCGCGCTGCAAAGCGTGCTCGACGGCAAGCCGAGCCCCTATCGTGACGTCGCGCTGATCAACGCCGCCGCCGCGCTGGTCGTGGCCGGCCGCGCCAAGGACCTCAAGGAGGGCGTCGCGATCGGCGCCCGCTCAATCGACAGCGGCGCGGCCAACGCGAAGCTGAAGCACTTGGTCGCAGTCTCCAACAGCTGAACCGCGCATGCCCGACATCCTGACCAAGATCGAGACCTATAAGCGCGAGGAGATCGCGGCAGCGAAGCGGACGCGTCCGCTCTCCGCCGTGGAGGCGCAAGCCAAGGCCGCATCCGCGCCGCGTGGTTTCCTCCGCGCGATCAAGAGCAAGGTTGCCAACGGCGACTACGCGCTGATCGCCGAGATCAAGAAGGCCTCGCCCTCCAAGGGTCTCATCCGCGCCGATTTCGACCCGCCGGCACTCGCAAGAGCCTATGAGGCGGGCGGCGCGGCCTGTCTGTCGGTGCTGACGGATACGCCCTCGTTCCAGGGCCATCTCGACTTCCTGGTGGCGGCGCGCGCGGCAACGTCGCTGCCGGTGCTGCGCAAGGATTTCATGTTCGACACCTATCAGGTCGTCGAGGCGCGCGCGCACGGCGCCGACTGCATCCTGATCATCATGGCGGCGCTCGATGATGCCGCCGCGAGGGATATCGAAGACGCCGCCGTCGCCTATGGCATGGATGTCCTGATCGAGATCCATGACCGCGCCGAGCTCGAGCGGGCGCTGAAGCTGCGGTCGCCGATGATCGGCGTCAACAACCGCAACCTGCGCACATTTGAGACCACGCTTGCGACCAGCGAGACACTGGCGCCGTTGATCCCTCGGGACCGGCTGATGGTCGGCGAGAGCGGTATCTTCACGCCAGAAGATCTCGCCCGGCTCGAGCGCGTCGGCATAGCGACGTTCCTCGTCGGTGAAAGCCTGATGCGGCAGGCCGACGTCGCTGCGGCGACGCGCGCGCTGCTCGCGCGCAACACGACGGGCACGCGCTGATATGGCGCGCAAGCCAGCCAAGACGAAGCCAGCCAAGTCGAAGCCAGCCAAGACGAAGCCGGCCAAATCCAAGGCCGGCCCTGCCCTCACCCATATCGGCGCCTCCGGCGAGGCGCGGATGGTCGACGTCTCGGACAAGCCCGCGACCGAGCGGCTTGCTGTCGCGGAAGGCCGCGTCGTCATGACCAGGGCGACGCTGGACCTGATCGTGTCGGGCAACGCCAAGAAAGGCGACGTGCTCGGCACCGCGCGCATCGCCGGCATCATGGCCGCCAAGCGCACATCGGAGCTGATCCCGCTCTGCCATCCGCTCGCGCTGTCGAAAGTGACGGTCGATATCGAGCCTGACGTGACATTGCCGGGCTGCCTCGTTCGGGCCAGCGTGAAGGTGACGGGCCCGACCGGCGTCGAGATGGAGGCCCTCACGGCCGTCTCGGTCGCCTGCCTCACCATCTACGACATGATCAAGGCGGTCGAGCGCGGCGTGCGCATCGAAGACATCCACCTGGTCGAGAAGCTCGGCGGCAAATCCGGCCACTACCGCGCCTGAAACCGCTTGCTTCGGCGAACCGCCTCTCGCGCGGGGCACATCGCTTGCTTTTGAGCGCGGCCTTTCATGTTGCGTTAACCGCGCTTGCTAACTTTGCCTCCACACCGTTCCCGTAAACCAACGGATGTTTCCAGGGCCAAGAACTGATCCTGAGGTGTGCCCGGCAATGATCCTGCATGATGACGAAATTCGGCAGTCGCCTCTTTGACCAAGCCTTCGTGCGCGGCGGACCGATCCGCTGGCTGGTGGTGGGCGGCACGCTGCTGATCGCGGCCATCGCCATCGGCTCTGTCCTGATGGCGCAGAATTTCCGCGAGCGGGCGCTGCGCAACTCCGGCCGCGAACTGGAAAACACCGTGCTGCTGCTCGCGCATCATTTCGATCAGCAGTTGCAGGATTTCGCGGTCATCCAGAAGGATTTCGTCGACCACGTCCGCTCGAGCGGAATCACGACCGGGGAAGACTATCGCAAGCGCCTTTCGGGCGAGGACGTCCACCGGATGCTGCGGTCGAAGATCGAGGCGCTGCCCTACATCGGCGGCGTCAACGTCACCGATGCCGAAGGCAATCTGATCAATTCGTCGACGGCATGGCCAGCTCCCAAGGTGAATGTGGCCGATCGCGCCTACTTCCGCACGTTCAAATACGATCCCTTTTCGCCTGATGTCCTGATCGAGCCGCTGCATAGCCGCGTCTCGGGCGCATGGACCATCCTGGTGGCCCGGAAGATCGTCGGGCCAAGCGGCGAGTTCCTCGGCGTCGTCGGACGCGGGATCGAACCAGCCAACTTTGAAAAATTCTTCGCCTCCGTCGTGCTCGGCGACGGCGCGACGATCTCGATGCTGCATCGCGACGGCACGCTGCTCGCCCGCTATCCCCATTCCAGCGAATTGATGGGACGTAATTTCAAGACCGGTTCGTTCGCCCATCAGAGGATTTTCGGCCTCGATCACTTCGCCGGACGTTTCACGAGCCCCGTCGACGGCGAGGACCGGCTGATCTCTGCGCGTGCCCTGCCGCACTTCCCGATCCTGATGATGGCCAGCACGACGCGGGCGGCGGCCCTGGCTGACTGGCGCGAGCAGATCGGCATCCTGATCTCGGTCGCCGCCTCTTCCGCCCTCGCCATCGCAGGCGTGCTGATTGCGATCGTGCGCAAGCTGCTGGAGCAGCACCGCCTTTCGCGCGAACGGCTGACTCTGGAGAAGCAGCGGCTCGACCGCGCCGTCAACAACATGACGCAGGGCCTCCTGCTGTTCGACGCCGAGCAGCGACTCGTGGTCTGCAACCAGCGCTACATCGAGATGTACGGATTGTCGGCCGAGATCGTGAAGCCCGGTTCCAGCTTCCACGACATCATCGCCCATCGCAGGGCAACCGGCTCGTTCACCGGCGACGTCGACGCTTATGTCGCGCTCGTGCTGAAGGACATCCATATCCGCAATTCCATGGTGGTCGATACTTCCGACGGCCGCTCGATCCACATCCTCAACGAACCGCTTGCGGATGGCGGCTGGGTCGCGACCCATGAGGACATCACGGAGCGCCGTCGCATCGAGGAGCGCATCACCCACCTCGCCCATTACGACGCGCTGACGGACCTGCCCAACCGCACCATGTTCCACGAGCATCTGCGCGAAACGCTGGCCGCGGTCCGCGACGGCGAACAGATCGCGGTGCATTACATCGACATCGACGAGTTCAAGGGCGTCAACGACGCGCTCGGCCATCTCGTCGGCGACGAGCTGTTGAAATCTGTAGCCGCGAACCTCCAGCGCTGTACAGGCCCGGCGGACTTCGTGACGCGACTCGGTGGCGACGAATTCGCCATCGTGCAGAGCGCGGTGACGTCGCCGGACCAGGTCGACGAGCTCGTCGCGCGGGTCTTCGAAGCCATCCGCACGCCGTTCGACTGCATGGGCCATCATCTCACCACCGATGCCAGCATCGGCATTGCGCTTGCGCCGGAACACGGAACGGTGCTGGACCAGATCCTCAAGAATGCGGACATGGCGATGTACGCGGCGAAGTCCGCCGGACGCCGCACCTACCGCTTCTTCGAGCCGGACATGGACGCCAGGGTCCGCGAGCGCCGCCAGCTCGAGAGCGACCTGCGCCACGCCATCGCCCAAGGGGGGTTCGAAGGCGGGCTCGAGGTTCATTACCAGCCCTGCCTCGGCCTGAAGGATGACCGCATCACCGGCTGCGAGGCATTGGTGCGCTGGCGTCATCCCGAGCGCGGCATGGTCTCGCCGGCTGAATTCATCCCGATCGCCGAGGACACCGGCCTGATCAACGAGATCGGCGAATGGGTGCTGGCGACCGCCTGCCGGGACGCGGCCACCTGGCCCGACGACATCCGCCTCGCCGTCAACGTCTCGCCGGTGCAGTTCAAGAGCGGCACGCTGGCGCTGAAGATCATGGCGGCGCTCGCTGCGTCGAACCTGCCGGCGAGCCGGCTCGAGCTCGAAATCACCGAAGCAGTCCTGATCCGCGACGACGACGCCGCGCTCGCGATCCTGCACCAGCTCCGTGCCATCGGCGTCCGCATCGCGCTCGACGATTTCGGCACCGGCTACTCATCCCTGAGCTATCTGCACCGTTTCCCCTTCGACAAGATCAAGATCGACCGCTGCTTCGTCGACGACATCGCGCGCCCCGACGGCTCCGCCAGCATCGTTCAGGCCGTCGTCAACCTGGCGACCTCCCGCCGCATGACCACCACGGCCGAGGGCGTCGAGACCGAGGAGCAGCGGCGTCTGCTTCGGACGCTCGGCTGCTCCGAGATGCAGGGTTATCTGTTCAGCGCCGCCAAGCCGGCCGACAAGATGCTGGAGCTGTTCGCGCTGCATCGCAGCCGGCTTGCCCGGCGCGAAGGCAGTGAGGGCCGCCGCCGCGAGGCCGGTTAGGCCCAAATGTAGCCGATGAAGCTATCCGGGCTAGGGACCACCGAGACAGCACCGCAAACGAATTCGCCCGGAAGTGGTCATCCACTCCCGGGCGATCCGTATCTGGAGGTCGTCAGATCTAGTTCGGAACCGCAGCCTTCGACGCGGGCTTCGAAGCGACGGCATTCGCGGTCACGCCGTGGAGGAAGTCATAGGCAGCATGCAGCGCCTTGTCGTCCTTCTCTTCCGGCGGGACATAGGACTGCGATCCGGTCTGCTCGGTGCCGTCGGCGGCTTGCAGATGGCCGCGCATCTGGGATTCCGCCATGGTGTCCATCCGGCCCTTCAGCTCGGGCGGCACGTCCTGCAGGATCTCGATGTCGGGCGCGATGCCCTGGGCCTGGATCGAGCGGCCCGACGGCGTGTAGTAGCGCGCCGTGGTCAGCGCCAGCGCGCCGTTGCCGGAGCCGAGCGGAATGATGGTCTGCACCGAGCCCTTGCCGAACGAGCGCGTGCCGATCAGCGTCGCGCGCTTGTGGTCGTGCAGCGCGCCGGCCACGATCTCAGAGGCCGAGGCCGATCCGCCGTTGATCAGGACCACGAGCGGCTTGCCCTTGGTGAGATCGCCGCCATGCGCGGTGAAACGCTGAGTCTCTTCCGGATTGCGGCCGCGGGTCGAGACGACCTCGCCCCGCTGCAGGAAGGCGCTCGACACCGACACGGCCTGATCGAGCAGTCCGCCCGGATTGTTGCGCAGATCCATCACGTAGCCTGCGAGCTTCTCCGCCGGGACCTGCCGGGAGATCGACGCGATCGCCTTCTTCAGTCCGTCGGTGGTCTGCTCGTTGAAAGAGGTGACGCGGATATAGCCGATGTCGCCGTTCTCGACGTGGAAGCGCACCGGGCGCACATGGATGATTTCGCGCGTGATCGAAACGTCGAGCGGCGCGTCGGCGCCCTTGCGCACGATGGTGAGCTTGGTCTTGGTATCGACCGGGCCCTTCATCTTGTTGACGGCCTGCTCGAGCGTCATGCCCTGCACCGCCTCGCCGTCGATCTTGCTGATGAGATCGCCGGACATGATGCCGGCCTTCGAGGCCGGCGTGTCGTCGATCGGCGAGACCACCTTGACGAGGCCATCCTCCATGGTGACCTCGATGCCGAGCCCGCCGAACTCGCCGGAGGTGGTCTCCTGCATCTCGGTCCAGGCCTTGGCGTTCATGTAGCGCGAGTGCGGATCGAGCGAGGTCACCATGCCGGTGATCGCGCCCTCGATCAGCTTGGCGTTATCGGGCTTCTCGACATAGCTGGCCTTGACCCGCTCGAACACCGCGCCGAATAAATTGAGCTGGGAATAGGCATCGTCCGCGGTCGCTGCTGCCCGCGCCGCCCATACTCCGCTGTGCGGGCCGGCTACCAGAAGAGTCAGACACGCTCCGGTGAGCGCGCCGAGGGGGAACAGCAGGGTTTTCCGCATGGATGACGTAGCCTTTTGCTTGGCGGTTCTCTTCGGGTTGGGAGCGCCATGCAAATGGCGATCCAGCCCACTTCTCACAATACCATTCCGGTTTCTTCAAGGCCGGGATGCCACGCTGGCGGGTATACCGAAGAAATCCCTTCGCCTTGGACTAAACTTTTGGCAACGTTCCGAAACTGCTTCGCGCAAAGCGGGAAACCGGTCGGGCCGCCCCTGCCTCGCAGCTATGCGATTTTAGGATGGTTTTCGAGGGCCGGACGCAATAGGCGATGGCGATAAGACTTCAAATTCTCGGGAGGACAACAATGAACGAAGCGCCCCGCATCCGGCCGGAAAGGAACGTCGAGCTCGGCGCCAGCAACGAGACGTTCCAGAACCTGCACGAGTTCATCCGGAAAGCGCGCGCCAACCTGAACCAGAACGCCTGGGACTACATCGTCGGTGCGGCCGAGACCGAGACCACGATGCGCCGCAACCGCATGGCGCTGGACGAGATCGCCTTCCGCCCCCGCGTGCTGCGCGATGTCCGCAAGGTCGACGGAGGGGTCGATCAATTCGGCCGCAGGATGCGCCTGCCGGTGGTGCTCGCCCCGGTCGGCGCCCTCGAGATCTTCGATCCGGATGGCGCGGCAAGCGTGGCACGCGCCGCCGGCACTTTCGGTGCGGCGCACATGCTGAGCTCGGTGTCCGAGCCAGGACTGGAGAAGACCGCCGAAGCCGCGCCCGACGCGCTGCGCCTCTATCAGCTTTATGTCCGCGGCGACGATGCCTTCGTCGCCGATGTCGTCAGCCGGGCCGAGAAGAACGCCTATGCCGCCTTCTGCCTGACCGTCGACACCGCCCATTACAGCCGTCGTGAACGCGACATCGCCAAGCGCTACGTTCGCGAGAGCCGCCTGCGCGCCACCGGAGGCGATTTCCAGAAGGGCCTGGAGTGGCGGACCGTGAAGATGATCAAGGACAAGTTCAAAATACCGCTGATCCTCAAGGGCATTGCCACGGCAGAGGACGCGCTGATCGCGCTCGATCACGGCGTCGAGTGGATTTACGTCTCCAACCATGGCGGCCGCCAGCTCGACCACGGCCGCGGCGCCATGCATGTGCTGCCCGAGATTGTCGATGCCGTGAAGGGCCGCGCCAAGATCATGGTCGACGGCGGCTTCGGCCGCGGCACCGACATCGTCAAGGCGATCGCGGCGGGCGCGGACCTTGTCGGCATCGGCCGGCTGCAGTGCTGGGCGCTGGCGGCGGCAGGCGAAGCCGGTGTCACACGGATGCTGGAGCTGCTCGAGGACGAGGTGCTGCGCTGCCTTGGCCTCCTGGGCGCCACTACATTCGCCGAGGTCGACAAATCCTGCCTGCATCCGGCGACCGCCACCAACGCGCCCAGCGTGTTCAGCGCATTCCCGCTGTTCGACCATGAGCCCTATCGCTACTGACTTGCCGATACTGAAGTGAAAAGGACGCAATGACATCGCTCTCTCCCGGCAGCGCGGATGCGCTTCTGTTCGACCTCGGGCGCGTGGTGCTCGATATCGACTTCTCCAAGGCGATCGCCTGCTGGGCGGGACATGCCGGCTGCCAGCCCGAGGCCATCGTCGCGCGCTATGTGCGCGACGAGGCCTACCGGCTGCACGAGATGGGCAAGATCAGCGACGAGGACTATTTCGCCTCGCTGCGTGCGTCACTCGGAATCGGCATCTCGGACGCGCAGTTCCTGGAAGGCTGGAACGCGATCTTCGCAGGCGAGATGCCCGACATCGCCGAACTGTTGCCGCGCGCGGCGAAGCAGATGCCGCTCTACGCCTTCTCCAACACCAATCGGCCGCACGTGGACTATTTCTCGAAGGAATATGCCGGCGTGCTCGGCCATTTCCGCGAGCTGTATCTGTCGTCCAGCATCGGCCTGCGCAAACCGGACGCGGAGGCGTTCGACCACGTCGTCGCCGCGATCGGCGTGCCGGCGGAGCGCATCGTATTCTTCGACGACCTCGCCGAGAACATCGAGGGCGCGCGGGCGCGCGGTTTGAACGCCGTGCACGTGACGTCGCCGGGCGACGTCGGGAACGCGTTGAGGGCACTTGGCATCTAAATGCCAGGCAGTCGCCGCGACAGGTCATGCCCTCGGTTCCCGGAGCCAAATTGCGGAAGAGAAGATGAGGAACCCAACCCCTTTGTGCATTTTTGTACGGAGTTCCGGGAACGGAGTACCACCCTTCGGACTCATGAGTCCGTTGGGATTTCTACATCGGACGGATCGACGTGCTGGGCAAAACCTATCTCACCAAGCAGGCCTCACTCCTGCTCGAATTCGCCAGAACCACCTCGGATTCTGACCTTTCCGCCAAGCTGATCAGCAAGGCGGCCGACCTGAAGTCCCTGGCCGATCCGCTGCCCGACAAGGATCAAGGTCCCAAAGCTCCCGACGTGGCACCGGACGACGGCCCGGACCGTCCGAGCGGGAGTTGACCGATGCCGGCCGTGGCGCTCGTTCTTCTCGTGCTCGCCATGGCCGTCCTCGTGCCGGTCGGTCTTGCCTTCCAGATCATGCCGCGGCGGACTTGAGCTCCCTCCTCCACGACGGAAATCACGCCGGATAAATCATTCTGCGTGCTGCTTTGCCTCGCGCGTGCACTCGGCTAGAACTCTCGCCAACGATTTGCAGGAGTTTCCGCCCGTGGCCCTGATGCCGGTTTCTGACGCGCTCGCCGCGGTGCTGGCGGATGCAGAGCCGCTGGCTGAAGAGATGGTCTCCCTCAATGAGGCGTACCATCGCGTGCTGGCGCGCGACGTCGCGGCGCGGCGCACGCAGCCACCGCAGGCCATGTCGGCGATGGACGGCTATGCCGTGCGCGCGGCTGACGCGGCAACGGTCGATTCCAGGTTGGCACTGGTCGGCGAGGTCGCGGCGGGTCGTCCGTTCGCGGGAAGGGTCGGCCCCGGCGAAGCCGTGCGGATCTTCACCGGCGGCGTCGTTCCCGATGGCGCCGACGCGGTCGTGATCCAGGAGGATACGGTTGCCGACGGCAAGCAGATCACGATCAAGGAAGCCGCGATTCCCGGTCGGCACATTCGCCCCGCCGGCGTCGACTTCTCTGAGGGCGACGTGCTCCTACGCAGAGGAACTCGTCTCACCGAGCGCGATCTCGCGCTGGCTGCCGGAATGAATCACCCGCATCTCGCCGTCTGCCGCCGTCCGAGGGTCGCGATCCTCGCCACCGGCGACGAGCTGGTGATGCCCGGCACCACGCCCGGACACGGCCAGATCGTCTATTCCAATGGCTATGCCCTGCACGCGCTCGCCCGCAGCGAGGGCGCCGAGACCATCGACCTCGGCGTTGCCGCCGATACGCTGGAGGCCACTTCCGCCGGCATCCGTCGCGCCCGGGAGAGCGGCGCCGACATCCTGATCACGACCGGTGGTGCCTCGGTCGGCGACCACGATCTGGTCCAGCAGGCGCTCAAGGACGAAGGCATCTCGATGTCGTTCTGGAAGATCGCGATTCGGCCCGGCAAGCCGATGATGCACGGACGACTCGGCGCAATGCGCGTGATCGGCCTGCCCGGCAATCCCGTGTCGTCTTACGTGTGCGCCTTCCTGTTCATGGTGCCGCTGATTCGCGCGCTGTCGGGCCGTTCAGTGATTCATCATCGCCGCGAGCGCGCCGTGCTGGGCCGCGATCTCGATGCCAACGACCAGCGCGAGGACTATCTGCGTGCGCGCCTGAAACAGCGTGACGACGGCGCGTTCGTCGCCGTTCCCGTGAGCCATCAGGACTCCTCTCTGCTTGCGAATCTCGCTGCGGCGCAGGTACTTCTCGTGCGCGCACCGTTCGCGCCGAGGGCCGAGGCCGGCACGCCTTGCGAGGTGTTGCGCCTGCCCGCCTGAGCTGCACGGCCACACGCATCGCGCGAGCTTGGCTCTGTTCACCGTAAATTAAGCAGTTGCGGAACACATATCGAACATATAGTGTCCGTTCATGATTTGTTTCGAGGATGTAGCGGCTTATCGCTGACTTCCTCGTCTCGGACTCGAACGACATCAACCGGGGGACTTTGGTCGAGATGTTGACGCGCAAACAATACGAGCTTCTGCGATTCATCAGCGAACGTCTGAAGGAAAGCGGCGTGCCGCCGTCCTTCGACGAGATGAAGGATGCGCTCGACCTGCGCTCGAAGTCAGGCATCCATCGCCTGATCACTGCGCTCGAGGAGCGCGGCTTCATCCGCCGCCTGCCCAACCGCGCCCGCGCCATCGAGGTGATCAAGCTGCCCGAGCTGCAGGCCGCCGCCGGCAGTCGCCGCGGCTTCACGCCGAGCGTCATCGAGGGCAATCTCGGCAAGGTGCGCGCGACCTCCAGCCCGCCTGTGGACGAGGGCGAGCGTCCCGTCGCGGTGCCCGTGATGGGCCGCATCGCGGCCGGCACGCCGATCGAGGCGCTGCAGACCCGCAGCCACACCATCAGCGTGCCGCCCGACATGCTCGGCTCGGGCGAGCACTACGCGCTCGAGGTGCGCGGCGATTCGATGGTCGAGGCCGGCATCCTCGACGGCGACATGGCGCTGATCCAGCGCAACGAGAGCGCCGATACCGGCGACATCGTGGTAGCGCTGATCGACGACGAGGAAGCCACGCTCAAGCGCTTCCGCCGCCGCGGCGCCTCTATCGCGCTCGAGCCCGCCAATGCCGCCTATGAGGTCCGTATTCTTCCGCCGAACCGCGTGAAGATCCAGGGCAAGCTGATCGGGCTTTACCGCAAGTATTGAGCGGTCGTTCGATATCTATTGGAGCGGATCGCTATCCGCTCCGGCTGGATGGTTTTTCCGGTTCTGCTCAGATGGTCCGGCCCCCTCTTTCGGCGCCACATCCTCGACACGCCGCACAACGCATCATCGCGTCGCGGCCTGAGAGTGCGAAGGGACGTGATGCGCCAGACTTATCATGGACGATGTTGCGGCGCCGATCGCAGCATCGGCGACGTAAGCCACTGCCATACAATCGCACCGCCATTCGGCAAGCGAGCGGCAATACTCAGGCTGGTCGGCGCCCGCGAGGCACTGACACGCGCCTTCCGAATTCACAGGCGTCGGCTTTGTTCCTATCGAATCCGGGAAAGATAATGTGATCGCGGCTTGCGGACGCAGCCGCAGATTTGCCTACAACGAAGCAGAACGTTGCGTGCTTCCACCTGATAGAGGCCTGCGCCTCCAAAAGAGGTGCGGGTTGCTATCTTCGCATGAGGAGCACCCGATGTGTGACTACAGCCTGCATGCCGTCGCGACGCGCCCCGCCGAAGTCGGCGAGACGATCGTCACGACAACCTTCCGTGGCACCTCGACGCGCGGCTTCGCCTCCGAAGCCGATCTCTCCGTCGCGGTCTGCTTGCTGCCGGGAACGGAGCTCGCTTTCGCCGACAACGTCCGTTACGACAATCGCTGGATCTGGACGCGTACCGTGAACTCCCGCGTCGGCAAGTTCGGCAAGATCGACCCGCACATTCCCGATCGCCATCATGACGCGATCGAATTTCCCGACGGCAAATACGTGCTGGTGACACAGCTCGTCGAAGGCCAGCGCGCGACCGTGCTGCAACTGCCGGTGACCCAGCCGGTTGGCGAGCGCGAGCACAAGCCGCAGATCGTCGCCGACACGCGGTCCACAATCACGCGTCTGCCGATCGGCTGACGTCGTCGCCCCCGGCCGATGGTCGTGGGCCAGGAATGAAATGCCATCGCCGGCCGAGGCCGGCGAGATGGTATGGGTTGCGTCCTGCGAAATCCGGTCCGATCGACCTCCCCCGCATCGCTCCTCAATCGTCCGCCTGCAAGTCCGTCTGTCCGTCTCCGATGGCGTTGCGTCCCGGTTGCGGGGCACGGCCGTCTTCGGCGCAAGGCTGCCGTCGAAATCCCCCTCGCCGGCGCCGGCCGGCAGCCAGGGGCGGCTTGTGCCTCTCGCCCTCACCGCCCGAACCGAGAAGCCGTCACCGCTCTGCGTCAGAGCCAGCGCGCCCTGACTGGCGAGCCGTGGCCTGTCGACCACCATCGCCGCGCAATCGGGCGGCGTAGGCCGCGCCGTCACCACCAGCGCAGCGCGGCTGCAATCATCAGCCAGCGCCTCGCTGCGCAACGCCAACGCGACAAGCCGTCCGTCCGCGAGCGGCGTCACGCAGCCGGACTCGTCACACGAGACACCGTCGGCCAACGAGGCGCTGCCGGCATCGCGCGGATCGGCATCGGCAGCCAACCACTCCCTCAGCAGGAAGCCATCCTTGCTGGCGCGGATCACATGCAGCCGCCCGTCCCGGCCCCGCACGGCGACGCTCGCGCCATCCCCGGCAATCAGGATGTCGGGCTGCCGCACCGACATCGCCCAGAGGATCGCGGCAAGCAGCACCAGGGCACCGGACCAGCGCAGGGGCGTGCGCAACGCCCCATCACGATGATCCCGAGGCTCGCCGCGATCAGCGGCGCGATCCCGAACGCGGGAATGCGGCCGACGGCACCGGGCAGTGCCGCCACCCAGCGCGAGACCGCAACCATCCACTCGATGCCGATCCCCATCAGCCACCAGAACGCGCCGTCGAGCCCGAATGGCGCTGCGAGCAGCCCCAACAGCCCCGCCGGCATCACCAGCGCCGAGACCACCGGCATCGCGCCGAGATTGGCGAGCACGCCGTACGGCGTCACGCGGTGGAAGTGGAAGGCGGCATAGGGCGTGGTCGCAAGCCCCGCGATCAACGAGGCCAGGAACAGCATCGCGATCTCGCGGCCGCCCCACAGCGCGATGCGCGCCGTTGCGGAATGATCAGGCGATGCGAGCAGGTTCGGCATGCCGATCTGCACCAGCGCCACCAGCCCGAGCGTTGCCGCAAAGGACATCTGGAAACTCGGATGAACCAGCGCCTCGGGCGCGACGGCGAGCACGATCAGCGCGGCCACCGCCAGCGTCCGGAACGTGATGGCGCGGCGATCAACCATCACGGCGATCAAAACCACCGCCGTCATGAAGAATGATCTCTGCGTCGCGACCTCGGCGCCGGACAGCAGCAGGTAGAACGCAGCCGCAACAAGCGCAGCGGCCGCCGACCATTTCTTGATGGCGAAGCCGGCCGCCAGCCCCGGAATCAGCGCCAGCAGCGCGCGAACCGCGAAGAACACGACGCCGGCGACGACCGCCATGTGATAGCCGGAGATCGACAGCACATGGCCGAGCCCCGAGACGAACATCGCGTCGTTGACGGGCGCGGTGATCGCATCGCGCCGCCCCGTCAGCAGCGCGGTCGCGATCGCGCGATTATCGCCTTCGAGCGTCGCACGGATGCGGGCATCGATCGCATCGCGCAAGCCTTGCATGAAGGCCGCGTAGCGCAGCCGCGAGCCGACGGCATCCGGCGGCGGCGCGGCCGTGATCGCGCCCATCACGAAGCCGGAGGCGCCGATGCCCTGGAAGAACATGTCGCGCGAGAAATCGTAGCTGCCGGGGCGCACCGGCGAGATCGGCGGCAGCAGCCGCGCCTTCAATTGCACGAAGCTGCCGACCTCCGGTGCCGTCCCCTTGCGCACCGAAAGACGCACGCGGTCGAGCTTGACGTCACTGCGCTGCGCCTCCATCGCGCTGACGCGCAGCACGAGATCGGTGCGCTCGCGGATGTCGCGCGCCTCCACAAAGCCGGACAGCGCCACCGAATAAAGCGGCTTGGCGAGCACGGTGTGGGCGATGCGCGCCGTCTTCCAGGTCGCCATGGCAAAGCCGGCCGCGACTGCCGCGAGCATGATCACAGGAGCAAACAGCCGGCTCCGTCGCAGCAGGACCGCGCCAAGCGCGAGAACGGCCGCCGTCGCCACAACGACCCACAACACCGGCTCATGATCGGCGGCGAAATACAGCGCGATGCCGCCACCAAAGGCGACCGGCACCCAGGGCAGCAGCCGGCCAGGGCCGGCCTCAGCGCGGGCCCATTCGCGCAGCGTTTCGACGATAGCCGGCCAGACGCCAAGGCCCGCCGGCGCAAAGCCGCCGGCCGGTGCGGCGCGGCCGACCGGCCACGTCCCCGCAACTCCCTGGGAGCGCACTGGCCGGTTCGCCTCCGCCATTCCCCTGCACCTTACGATACGCGACGGGTGCGGAGGCTACCGGAACGTGCGACCGGCCGAATAGCGGTACAGATCAGGAACGGGCGTCGCGGCGCTACTTTTCCTCTTCCATCGTCACCGCGACCGAGGCCTTGGCCGACAGCCGGACCTTGTTGCCTTCGACGTCGGCAACGAGGCCCTTGTCGATGAAATGATGGTGACCCTTGTGGCTGCCCTCGCCGCTGTCCTTCTTGGTCAGCTTGATGCGGTTGCCCTCGACACGATCGACGGTGCCGACATGGACGCCGTCGGCGCCGATGACTTCCATATGCTCTGCGATGTTCTGCATGGCGGGATCCTTGTTTGGAATCTACCTCAACGCAGCAAGAGACCTCGGGTTCTTGTTCGGATGTCATTCCGGGGCGCGCCACTTGGCGCGAGCCCGGAATCCATAACCACGAGCTGGGGTTATGGATTCCGGGCCTGGCCCTTCGGGCCATCCCGGAATGACAAAACTGACGCAGATGGCCAATCAGATCAGGGGCGCCTGCGACGAGGCGTGATGATTGACGATCTTCCAGTCGCCGTCCTCGCGGATGAGGACCCAGCTCATCTTGACGACGAGATCGTCCCGCTCGCCGGCGAGATCGAACGCGATGGTCGCAGCCATGTTGATCAGATCGGAGCCGGTCTTCGCCGCCTGCACGTCGGAAAAGGCCGCGCTCGGCTTGCGCCACCGCGGCAGCCCGTTGAAATAATCGGCGACGCCGTCCCTGCCCCGATAGAGTTTGGGGTTGGAGCCGAAGAAGAACGCATCCTTCGCATAGAGCGACGACAGCGCCACGGCGTCGAGCTTGGCAAAGCCGGCGCACCATTTCGCGATGACGGCGGAAACGATGGCGTCTGCTTCGCTGCTCATTGCGCATCAACCTTTCGCGACTTCCTTCGCGAACGTGTCGCGCAGGCCGATGGTGCGCGAGAACACCGGTTTGCCGGAGGTCGAGTCCTTGTCACGTACGAAATAGCCCTGGCGCTCGAACTGCATCGGCGCGGTCGAATTGCTCTCCGCAACGGAAGCCTCGACCCGCGCATCGGACAGGATCTCCAGCGAGTTCGGATTGAGATCGGCCGCAAAGTTAGAGGCATCAGGGCTCGGATTTGCGAACAGCTGGTTGTAGATGCGGATCTCCGCCGGCGTCGAGGTCGCCGCCGGCAGCCAGTGCATGGTCGCCTTGACCTTGCGGCCGTCGGGCGCGTTGCCGCCCTTGGTCGCGGGATCGTAGGTGCAGCGCAGCTCCACCACTTCCCCCGCGTCGTTCTTGATCACGCCGGTGCACTTGACGAAATAGGCATAGCGCAGCCGCACCTCGGTGCCCGGCGACAGACGGAAGAACTTCTTCGGCGGGTTCTCCATGAAGTCGTCCTGCTCGATATAGAGCTCGCGGCCGAACGTGATCTTGCGCGTGCCGGCGCTAGCGTCGTCGGGATGGTTGATCGCCTCGAGCTCCTCGGTCTGCCCTTCCGGATAGTTCTCGATCACGACCTTCAGCGGCTTCAGCACCGCCATGCGGCGCTGCGCCGTGCGGTTCAGCTCCTCGCGGATGCAGAACTCCAGCATGCCGACGTCGACCACGCTGTTGGCCTTGGCGACCCCGATGCGCTTGACGAATTCGCGCAGCGCGGCCGGCGGCACGCCGCGGCGGCGCATGCCCGCCATGGTCGGCATGCGCGGATCGTCCCAGCCCGCGACATGGCCGTCGCGGACGAGCTGGGTCAGCACGCGCTTGGACAGCAGCGTGTAGGTCAGGTTCAGCCGCGCGAATTCATACTGGTGCGGTTTGGACGGCACCGGCAGCTTCTCGATGAACCAGTCGTAGAGCGGCCGGTGGTCCTCGAACTCCAGCGTGCAGATCGAATGCGTGATGCCCTCGATCGCATCCGACTGGCCATGCGCATAATCGTAGCTCGGATAGATGCTCCACTTGGTGCCGGTGCGCGGATGATGCGCATGCAGGATGCGGTACAGCACGGGGTCGCGCAGGTTGATGTTGCCCGCGGCCATGTCGATCTTGGCCCGCAGCACGCGCGCGCCGTTCGGGAATTCGCCGGCCTTCATGCGGCGGAACAGGTCGAGGTTCTCGTCCACGCTGCGGTCGCGGAACGGCGAGTTCTTGCCGGGCTCGGTCAGCGTGCCGCGCGAGAGGCGGATCTCCTCCTGGGTCTGGTCGTCGACATAGGCGAGCCCGTCGCGGATCAGCTGCTCCGCCCATTCGTACAGGCGGTCGAAATAATCCGAGGCGAAGAACAGGTTCTTGCCCCAGTCGAAGCCGAGCCAGCGCACGTCGGCCTGGATGGAATCGATATACTCCTGCTCCTCCTTGACCGGGTTGGTGTCGTCGAAGCGCAGATGGCAGCGGCCCGGAAACTCCTGGGCGATGCCGAAGTTGAGTGCGATCGACTTGGCGTGGCCGATGTGCAAATAGCCGTTCGGCTCCGGCGGGAACCGGGTCACGATCTCCTTGTATTTGCCCTGATCGAGGTCGGCCTGGATGATGTCACGAATGAAATCGCGCCCAACCTCAGTCGCCACCGGTTCTGTCATCACGAAAATCCTGTAGGGAAATCAGCGGCCCTTCTGCCAAATTCGCGTGGCTGAGCCAAGGCCTAGCATGTCCGCCGTCGGGCTTTAGTTATGCTCCGGTCCTGCTATACACCACCGCCTCCAATGCATAGGCCCTGCCAAGAATGACCGATTCCGTCGTCACCCGCTTCGCTCCCTCGCCGACCGGCTTCCTTCATATCGGGGGGGCCCGCACAGCGCTGTTCAACTGGCTTTATGCGAAGAAGCACGGCGGCAAGATGCTGCTTCGGATCGAGGACACCGACCGGGAGCGCTCCACCGAGGCCGCCATCGCCGCCATCCTCGACGGCCTGAAATGGCTGGAGCTCGGCTGGGACGGCGAGGTCATCTACCAGTTCGCCCGCGCCGCCCGCCACCGCGAGGTCGCCGAGCAGCTGCTGGCCGACGGCAAGGCCTACCGCTGCTACGCCACGGCCGAGGAGCTCGCCGCCATGCGCGAGAAGGCGCGCGCCGAGGGGCGCACCCGCCTCTATGACGGCATGTGGCGCGACCGCGATCCCGCGACGGCCCCCGCAGACGTGAAGCCCACCATCCGCCTGCGCGCGCCGCAGACTGGCGAGACCGTGATCGAGGACCAGGTCCAGGGACGCGTGGTCTGGCAGAACGAGAACCTTGACGATCTCGTCCTGCTCCGAGGCGACGGCAACCCGACCTATATGCTCGCCGTGGTGGTCGACGACCACGACATGGGCGTCACCCATGTGATCCGCGGCGACGACCATCTGATCAACGCCGCGCGCCAGAAGCAGATCTACGATGCGATGAGCTGGGCGCTGCCCAGCATGTCCCACATCCCGCTGATCCATGGCCCGGACGGCTCGAAACTGTCCAAGCGCCACGGCGCGCTCGGCGTCGATGCCTACCGCGCCATGGGATACCTGCCGGCTGCGCTGCGCAATTACCTCGTCCGGCTCGGCTGGAGTCATGGCGACCAGGAGATTTTCTCGACCGAGGAGATGATCGCGGCATTCGACCTCGCCAGCGTCGGCCGCGCCGCCGCCCGCTTCGATTTCGCCAAGCTGGAAAACCTCAACGGTCACTACATCCGTCACACCGACGATCAATCGCTCGTGAAGATGTTCGAGGACGTGCTCGACCACGTGCCCGGACGCAACGAGCTTAAGGCCAAGTTAAACGACACCACGCGCGCGCAGCTCCTAAAAGCCATGCCGGCCCTGAAGGAGCGCGCCAAGACGCTGATCGAGCTAATCGACGCCGCCCATTTCATCTTCGCCGACCGGCCACTGGAGCTCGATCCCAAGGCGCAAGCGTTGCTGACACCCGAGAACCGCAGGCTGATCGGCCAGCTTCATTCCGCGCTGGAGAAAGTCGAGACGTGGAGCGGCACCGCCACCGAAGCCGCGCTGCGCGCCTTTGCCGAGGAAAATAGTCTCAAGCTCGGCGCGGTTGCCCAGCCGCTGAGGGCGGCGCTCACCGGACGGACGACATCGCCTGGTATATTTGAGGTTTTGGACGTTCTGGGGCGCCAGGAAACCCTGGGCCGGCTCAAGGACCAGTCTACGACGTAAGTCGACCATGCGTGCGGCGATCTTGCAGCGCACATAGCAATAATATACCCATCTCCCCCGTACATTCTGGAACATCCGGCCTGCCCCCTCATCTGCCTAGGGGCCTCCGGCTTCGGCCCGTTTCACCACACATCGGGGACTACGATGGACGCAAAACCAAGCAACCAGACCGCCACGCTGACGGTAGGAAACAAGAACTACGAGCTTCCGATCCTCAGCGGCAGCGTCGGGCCCGATGTCGTCGATATCGGCAAGCTCTACGGCCAGTCCGGCCTGTTCACCTACGATCCGGGCTTCACGTCGACCGCGAGCTGCCAGTCCAAGATCACCTATATTGACGGCGACGCGGGCGTGCTGGAATACCGCGGCTACCCGATCGAGCAGCTCGCCGAGCATGGTGACTTCCTGGAGACCTGCTATCTCCTGCTCTACGGGAACCTGCCGACCGCCTCGCAGAAGAAGGATTTCGACCACCGCGTGACCCATCACACGATGGTGCACGAGCAGATGGCCCGCTTCTTCCAGGGCTTCCGCCGCGACGCCCATCCGATGGCGATCATGGTTGCGGCCGTCGGCGCGCTCGCCGCGTTCTATCACGACTCCACGGACATCAACGATCCGAAGCAGCGCATGATCGCCTCCATGCGCATGATCGCGAAGATCCCGACCCTGGCGGCGATGGCCTACAAGTACACGGTCGGCCAGCCCTTCATCTATCCGAAGAACTCTCTGGGCTTTGCCGAGAACTTCCTGAACATGTGCTTCGCGGTGCCCTGCGAGGATTACAAGGTGAGCCCCGTGCTCGCCGACGCGCTCGAGAAGATCTTCATCCTGCACGCCGACCACGAGCAGAACGCCTCGACCTCCACGGTGCGCATCGCCGGCTCCTCCGGCGCCAACCCGTTCGCCTGCATCGCGGCGGGCATCGCCTGCCTGTGGGGCCCGGCGCATGGCGGCGCCAACGAAGCCGCACTGAACATGCTCTATCAGATCGGCACGGTCGACAAGATCCCCGAGTTCATCGCCAAGGTGAAGGACAAGAACTCCGAGGTCCGCCTGATGGGCTTCGGTCACCGCGTCTACAAGAACTACGATCCGCGCGCCAAGATCATGCAGAAGATGTGTCACGCCGTGCTCAAGGAGACCGGCCATGGCGACGATCCGATGCTGAAGGTGGCAATGGAGCTCGAGAAGATCGCGCTCAGCGACCAGTACTTCATCGATCGCAAGCTCTACCCGAACGTCGACTTCTATTCGGGCATCACGCTGAAGGCGATGGGCTTCCCGGTCTCGATGTTCACCGTGCTGTTCGCGGTTGCCCGCACCGTCGGCTGGATCAGCCAGTGGAGCGAGATGATCGAGGATCCGCAGCAGAAGATCGGCCGTCCGCGCCAGCTCTACACCGGCGTCACCAAGCGCGATTACGTGCCGATCGGCGATCGCAAGTAAGTTCGGCCATCACGGCTTTCGAAACGGCGCCATCTCGCGATGGCGCCGTTTTTGTCTGTGGCGGTATCGTAGGGTGGGGCAAAGCGACTTGTCCCCCGTAGCTCGCAGAGCGAAGGCGGCAGCGTGCCCACCACCTATCCGTGGGCACGCTGCGCTTTGCCCACCCCCCGTGGGTCGGTCAAAATCCCCCGGGTATGGTCACTTGAAACTCCCCCACCTGATGATCGCCGTCAGCGCCGCTGAACAGCAGTAGCCGGTCAGGCAGGACGTTTATGTTCGACCCCTTTAGCCAGCAAGGGGCCGGGGAGTTGAACGTCTTGAAGCGACATCTGCAAAGCACCGTACTTACATTACTTGATCGCAACACCAGCCAGCGCGAGATTCACCGGCTGACGGGTGTCGATCGCAAGACGATCCGGCGTTATCAGGCGCTGCGGGCCGGTGCGGAGGCAAATTCCCCCGGGGAAGTGACCACCGGCTCGGTGAGCGCGGACGGCCAAATTCCTCCACCCCGACCACCGGCTTTTGGGACATCGGAAGCGACGGTCACCAGCAGCCTGGCCCGTTCGGCTTGCGAAGCGCATCGGACGTGGATCGAAGAACAGGTCCGGCTGAAGCGGAACGCGCAGGCGATTTACCAGGACCTGGTTGATCAATTTGGCTTTCCGTCCAGCTACCAGAGTGTCAAGCGGTTTGTGCGCCGGTTGCGGCACGCTGATCCTGAGCAGTTTGATCGTCTTGAGTTCCTCCCCGGCGAGGAAGCTCAGGTCGACTATGGCGAGGGCGCGCCGACGGTTGATCCGAAGAGCGGGCGGTACCGTCGTCCCCGCCTGTTCGTGATGACGCTACGCTACTCGCGGCGCAGCTTCCGGCGGGTAGTCTGGAAGTCCAGCCAACAAGTCTGGGCGCAGCTCCACGAAGAGGCGTTCCGGTATTTTGGCGGGGTCCCCAGCTATGTCGTGCTCGACAACCTGAAGGAAGGCGTCCTCAAGCCGGATTTGTACGAGCCCCAGCTCAACCCGATTTACAGCGCGATGCTGGCTCATTACGCCGTGGTCGCCGATCCCGCGCGCGTGGCCGATCCAAATCGGAAAGGATGCGTCGAGAATGCGATTCAACATACCCAGGGCACTGCGCTGGCCGGACGGCGCTTCGAGACGCTGGAGGCGCAAAACGAGTTCTTGAGGCACTGGGAGGAGAACTGGGCTTCCAAACGCATCCACGGCAGCACGCGCCGTCAGGTCGAGGCGATGTTCCAGGAAGAGAAGCCGCACCTGCGGCCGCTGCCTGTCGCTCCCTTCCGCATCTTCACCGAAGTCGTCCGGACTGTCTGCGACGACACCACCGTACGCGTCGACAACAGCTATTACGCCGCGCGGCCCGCGCCGATCGGCAGCCAGGTCGTCGTGCGCATCTACACCACCACGATCGAGATCCGTGATCGCCACACCCGTGCGCTGCTGCGTGTTCATTCCCGGATGGCGCACCCCGGTTCTGTCGTCCTGCCGACCAGCGAACGGCCGTTCAACCCGTCGCGGCAAACCGCCGTGCTGCTGGCGAGCGCCGAGCGCATCGGACCGCAGACCAGGGCCTTGTGCCAGCAGGTGTTCGACACCGAAGGGCGCCCCGGACAGCGCGCGATGTGGGGCATTGTCGGGCTGGGCCGGAAGTATCCGGCGCGGCTGGTCGAGCAGGCCTGCGCGCACGCCATCGACAACCGCATCTACCGCTACAAGCACGTGCGTGCGACCGTCGAGCGGTTGTTCGAACAGGCGATCGAGCAGGTTGGAGTGACGCCACAGCCGGCATCGCCGCTCACTCAGGATCATCCGCTGATCCGTACCCCCGCGGAATACGGCGACCTCTTCAGCCGCGCTGTGCGGCGCGACGCCGACGACAATGGTCGGCAGGCCGAGGCTCACGACGATCACGCCACGGCAATCCGCGCTCGTGTCGCCTGCGCAACCCCGGCCAACTCCGGCGCCACGAGCGCTCCCGCTGCACCTTCTCACCTTAAACTGGAGACCTAGCCACATGATGACCATGCCGGAAATTGAGCGTTGCCTACGACAGCTGCGCCTGTCGGGTGTCCGCGACACGCTGCAGACGCGCGTGCTCCAGGCGCAGGGCGCCAACCAGCCCTTCCTCGAGACCTTCTCCCTTATCCTGCAGGATGAACTGGACCGTCGTCAGTCCCGTCTTATCGAGCGGCGATACCAGCAATCCGGGCTCGACGAAAAGCTGACGCTCGCCGAGTTCGACTGGTCCTTCAATCCCAAACTGCCACGTCAGACCTGCTTCCAGCTCCACACCCTGGCGTTCATTGCCGCTGGCGAGAACGCTCTGCTTGTTGGCAAACCTGGCACCGGGAAGTCGCACATCGCCAAGGCGATTGCCTATCAGGCGATCCTGCAAAGCCACAAGGTCCAGTATCTTGAGACCGACGACTTCTTCCACCGCTACGCCCTGAACTCTCCGGCACAACGCGAGGTCCGGCTGCGAACCATCATCGACTGCGATCTCCTCGTGCTGGACGATCTATTCCTCGCACGCGCCATCCCCGACGACGCCGGCACTTTGCTGCAGACCCTGATCCATCAGCGTTACAAACTGCGCCGCAGCGTCATCGTCACCTCCAATCGCGTCGTGCAGGATTGGGGGGCATAAGAGCTGGCCCCGGTTGTTTGGACAGCGCCCCGCTGGATTTAAGTGGATTCCTGCCGGGTTATGCTGAACGCGGGGCTTTACGGTTTTGTCGTTGCGTCGGGAGGGCGTAGCCCGACCAGAGCGACGACAAAACCGTCGGCGACGGTCATGCGGCCATCACCATAGCTTGCGTGCCGAAGTAAGCCTCGTCGGGCGTGCGCCCGTCAAGGCTCGAGTGAGGGCGTCCCTGATTGTAGAAGGCCAGATACTTGGCAATTGACGCTCGCGCCTCGGACACGCTGTCGTAGGCGCGGAGATATACTTCTTCGTATTTGACCGTGCGCCAGAGCCGCTCGACAAACACGTTGTCGCGCCAGGCGCCCTTGCCGTCCATGCTGATGGCGATCTTCGCGTCCAGCAGCACATCGGTGAACTCGAGGCTGGTGAACTGGCTGCCCTGATCCGTGTTGAAAATCTCGGGCCTGCCGTGCTTCGCCAACGCCTCCTGGACCGCTTCGACGCAGAAGGCCGCCTCCATTGTGATCGAGACGCGATGGGCCAGGACCCGTCGGCTGAACACATCGACGACCGCCGCGAGATAGACGAAGCCACGCCGCATCGGAATGTAGGTGATGTCCATTGCCCACGCATGGTCGGGCCGCTCGATCTTCAATCCGCGCAACAGGTACGGGTAGATCTTGTGACCCGGAGCCGGCTTGCTCGTGTTCGGGCGACGATAGACCGCCTCGATCCCCATGCGCTTCATCAGCGTCGCGATGTGGCGGCGACCGGCGTATACGCCCTCCCGCCGCAGCAACGATCGCAGCATACGCGCTCCCGCGAAGGGATAATCGAGATGCAGCTCATCGAGCCGACGCATCAAGGCAAGGTCCTCGGCCGAAACTGGCCGAGGTTCATAGTAGACCGTGCTGCGAGCCAGCTTCAGGACCTTCGCCTGGCGCACGATAGAAAGATCATGATCGCGGTCGATCATCGCTTTGCGCTCAGCAGGCCCGCCTTGGTGAGCGCGCCGGACAAAAAATCGTTTTCCAACGCCAGCTCGCCGATCTTGGCATGTAACGCCTTCAAATCGACCGGCGTCTCGGCCGATGTCTTGTCATGCCCAAACACGCCGGCGGCGCCTTCCAGGAGCTGGTTTTTCCAGATCGTGATCTGGTTCGGATGAACATCAAACAGTTGCGCCAGCTCCGCCAGTGTCTTGTCGCCTTTGACCGCAGCCAAAGCAACCTTCGCCTTGAATGCCGGAGAATGCGTCCGGCGGCTCTTCTTCGTCATCTTCGCTCCTGATTCGCAGCAAGAATCCTCGCCGCTGTCAGGCAGAAAATCCACTCAAGCTACTGTCCGAATTTGCGGGGCCAGCTCTCATACCTTGGGGACAACACTATGAGCACGACGATCCTCGATCGCCTTATGCATCATTGCCATCTGCTTGAGTTCGACGGACGCAGCTATCGGCTCAAAGAAGCCGCTGAAGCTCTTGCCCGGGAAACAAACTCAAACTAACAGTCCCTTGTCCTGCCTCGCGGGTGGAGGAATTTGACTGACCACACCCGGAGGAATTTGAAGTGACCCGCGGGGGCCCACCCTACAAGGGCGTCGCTTACGGCCTGCCCTTGCGCATTGTCGCCAGCACGATATCGGCGGCGAGCACGCTCGGCGACTTGTTGCCGGTCGACATGATCTGATCGAGCTGGGCGAAAGCCTCGACCTGCTGCCGGCGGAGCGGCGAATCCGTCAGCAGCTCGGCGAGCGCCGGCGCCAGCTTCTCCGGCGTGCAGTCCTCCTGCAGATACTCGGGAATGACATCCTTGCCGATCACGAGATTGGCAAGGATCACCGAGGAGACGCGGATCGCGCGGCGCAGGATGAAGGCTTCGATCGCGCCGACGCGATAGGCCGTCACCATCGGAATGCCCGACAGCGCAAGCTCGAGCGTCACCGTGCCGGACTTGGCCAGCGCGGCGTGGGCCATGCGGAAAGCGGCACGTTTCTCGCTCTCGCCGATCACGATCTGCGGCTTGACCGGCCAGTTCGCGATGCCCCCGCGGATGGTGGCTTCGAGATGCGGCATGGTCGGCAGCATCAGCTCGAACGTGCGCCCCTCCGCCTGCAACCGGCCGAGCGCCGCGCCGAACACGTCGAGGTGATGCCGGATCTCGCTGCGGCGGCTGCCGGGCAGCACCAGCAGCACCGGCGGCGCGCCGTCGCGGCGCGTCTGCTCCTCTGCGTTCGGCCGCAGCGAGGACAATTGCTCGATCAGGGGATGGCCGACATAGCTGCAGGGCGGCCCGCCGAGCTTGCGGTATTCCTCCGGCTCGAACGGCAACAGGCCGAGCACATGGTCGACATAACCGAGCATGGTTCGTGCGCGTCCTGGCCGCCACGCCCAGAGCTGCGGCGAGACGTAATCGACGATCGGGATTCCGGGACTGCGCGAACGCACGCGCCGCGCGACGCGATGGGTGAAGTCGGGGCTGTCGATGATGACGAGGGCGTCGGGCGCGGCCTCGGCCACCGCGTCAGCGGTCTCGCGGATCAGCCGCAGGATCTTCGGCAGTTGCTGCACCACGGCGGCAAAGCCGACGATCGACAGCTCCTCGATCGGAAACAGCGATTCGAGCCCCTCGCGCGCCATGGTTCGGCCGCCGACGCCGACGAACTGCACGCCGTCACCGAGGCGCTGGCGCAGCACCTTCATCAAGGCGCTGCCGAGCCGATCGCCGGATTCCTCCGTGGCAATCAGGAAGATCTTGCGCATGGGATCGCGCCCCTGCATCACGCGGGCAGGCCGATGATGAAGAGATATTTTGCGTCGGCAAGCGCGATCATCGCTTGCGGCTCCGCGGCAATGGTGTTGCCGGCGATGACGGCGATGCCCCCAAGGCCGGCGGCCGCGACGCCCTCGATCGTCCGCGGGCCGATCGTCGGCAGGTCGAAGCGCAGATCCTGGCCGCTCTTCGGCGCCTTCACCAGCACACCGCGGCCCGTGGCGGCACGGATGCGGCCCTCCTCACGCAGCCGCGCGACGCGGGCGAGCAGCGCGTCGGTGCCCTCGATGTCCTCGACCGCCACGACATGGCCGTCGATCACCACCGCGGCCTGGCCGATGTCGAACGGACCGAGCGCGGTCAGCACCGCGCGGCCTCGCTCGATGTCGGCCTTGCTGGCGTCGCTGGGCCAGGCGCGACTGATGCAGCCCTCGGGCATCAGGAGATCCGGTGCGACGTCCTTGATGCCGACCATGCGAAAGCCGTCCTGCTCGAGCATGCGGCCGACACCGGACAACAGATGATCGTCGCCGCCGCGAAAGGCGCGGATGACGTTGCCGAGCAGGCGCAGCGTCTTGACGTCGAAACGGATCTCCGACAGCGAGGGCCGCACCAGCGTGCCGATGAAGATCAGGTCGCGGCAGCCCTCCTCGCGAAACAGCCGCATCGCGCGGCCGAGCTGGCCGACCGAGATCCAGCGATGGCGAAATTTCTCCACCCGCACGGGGTCGCAGGCCCCGCGCAGCGGAAACAGCACCGGCGTAATGCCGTGCGCGGCGAGCGACTCGGCGACCGCGAACGGCATGGCGCCGCCACCGGCGACGATGCCGACCGGTGACGAAACCTGCGAAGCCGCCGATGTCATGTCCGCGGCCATCCCGAACTCACTTCGCGATGGCGGGAAGACAGAGCGGGCGCTTGCCCTTGCCGATGAAGTCGAGGATTTCGGCGATCGCGGGGTCTTCGCCGGCGAGAGGACGCGCAGCCTCCAGACGCTCTGCGAACGTGCCGGGCCCGTGGAAGAGCTTCTGGTAGAACGCGCGCACGGTCGCGAGCCGCTGCCTGGTGAACTTGCGACGCTTCATGCCGATCAGGTTGAGGCTCTCCAGCACCGCGTACTGGCCGTTGACGAGCCCATACGGGATGACGTCGTCGCGCACACCGCAGACACCACCGACCATGACATAGGAGCCGATGCGGGTGAACTGGTGCACCGCAGACAGGCCGCCGATGTAAACGGCATCGCCGATCTCGCAATGCCCGCCGAGTGTTGCCGACGTCGCGAAGATCACATTGTCGCCGACCATGCAGTCATGGCCGACATGGCTGTTGTTCATGAAGTAGCCGCCGCTGCCGACGCGCGTCAGTCCGCCGCCCTTGATGGTGCCGACATTCATCGTCGCACCTTCCCGGATGGTGCAGCCCGAGCCGATCTCAAGCCGGGTCGGCTCGCCCTTATAGCTGAGATCCTGGGGCGCACCGCCAAGCACCGCGAACGGCGAAATCACGCAGCCGTCCCCGATCGAGGTATGGCCGATGATTGTGGCCTGTCCGATCAACTTGCAATTCGCGCCGATCACGACGTTCGGGCCGATGATGCAATAGGGTCCGATCTCGGTGCCCTCGCCGATCACGGCGCCGTCCGCGATCCGTGCGGTGGGATCAATCTTGCTCATCAAGCCAATCTTACTCGTCAAGAAGGTCTGGTTATATGTTGAAGTCGCTTGGTTTTCCGGTGGTTAGCGCGACTATGCCCGATCTGTCCAGTGACGTATCATCTCGGCGTATTTCAAGTGCCGGATGAAGTGGTCCTGCCGGCCCATCAACATGTTCATACGGAGCTTCAGCTATCGTGGTCAGGGCCCTGGTCCTTCTGCTTGCGCAGCTCGCCGGTACACCGATCGTGTCCGAGACGGTCGAGACCGGTGAACGCCAGCTCATCGATCTCGGCACGTTCGAGTGCCGCGACATCACCAGGAGCACGGTGCTTCAGCGGGTCTGTTACGATCGCGCGCGGCAGGATCTCGTCGTCGCAGCTGACGGCGCCTATGACCGCTATTGCGGCGTGACGGCCGACACGGTCGAACGCCTCCTGGGCGCGCCATCCATGGGCCAGTTCTTCAACCAGAATATCAGGCGCGAGACGGCCGGCAGCCGCTACGACTGCTCCGCGTGAGGCCCCTGTGTGGGAGCGCTTGGCCGCTCAGTCCGTCAGCATGGCGCCGACGTCAGCCTCCGCGACGACCTGCCCGTTGACCTTGGCGTCGCCGTGAAACCACCACATGGCCTTGCGGCGCCCGAGCGAGCGCATGTGATATTCGATGGTGTCGCCGGGCAGCACCGGCTTGCGGAACTTGCACTTGTCGATGGTGAGGAAATACACCGCCCGCGGCTTCTCGGTGCCTTCGACCGACTTGATGCCGATCACGCCCGCGGTTTGCGCCATCGCCTCGATCATCATGACGCCGGGATAGACCGGGCGCTCGGGGAAATGCCCCTGGAACGCCGGCTCGTTGAAGGTGACGTTCTTGATGCCGATGCCGCTGTAATCGGCGCGAATGTTGATCACGCGGTCGATGAGCAGCATTGGAAAACGGTGCGGCAGGGTCTGGAGGATCGCATTGATATCCACCAGCTCGAACTTAACAGGTGATTCCGCCGTCATTCCCGTCCCTCGTCCTTCGGATCGGCCTTGCTGTCGCGTACCAGGCGCTCCACCGCGATGATCTCCTTGAACCACTGCTTGGTCGGCTTGGCGAAATGTCCGCCCCAGCGGCCGCCCGGCGGAATGTCGTCCTTGACCGCGCTCATGGCGGTGACCTGAGCCCCGTCGCCGATCTTGAGGTGATTGTTGATGCCAACCTTCGCTCCGAGCGCCACGTTGTCGCCGATGGTCAGGCTGCCGGCGAGGCCGATCTGTGCCGCCAGCAGGCAGTGCCGGCCGATCGTCACATTGTGGCCGATCTGGACCTGGTTGTCGATTTTGGTCCCCTCGCCGATCACGGTGTCCCGCAAGGACCCGCGGTCGATCGTGGTGTTGGCGCCGACCTCGACGTCGTTCTGGATCAGCACCCGTCCGGTCTGCGGCACCTTCAGATGGCCCTCGGGGCCGAAGAAGATGAAGCCGTAGCCGTCCTGGCCAATCGAGCAGCCGGGATGGATCAACACGTTGTTGCCGATCAGGGCGCACTGGATCGCCGTGCGGGCGCCGACATTGCAGTCCCGGCCGATCTTGACGCCGGGGCCGATCACCGCTCCGACGCCGATCACGGTGCCGCTGCCGATCTCGGCGTCCGGGCCGATCACGGCCAGGGGATCGACGATTACTCCGTCCTCGAGCCGGGCCGAGGGATCGATGATCGCCGAGGGCGCGATACCGCCATTGCCGACCCAGGACTGCGGCCTCAGCGCGTCGCCGTGCCATTCCCGCGCGATCCTGACGAAGGCGCGGAACGGCTGCGCCACCCGCAGCACGGCCACATGTGCGGGCACCTCCGCCTCGAAACGCGGGCTGACCAGACAGGCACCCGCCCTGGTTGCCCTGAGCTGATCGGAATATTTGAGGTTGTCGAAGAATGCCAGATGCATCGGGCCGGCTTCGTCGAGCGACGCCAGGCCCGTAATGACATGGCCGCCCCTTTCGGGGTCGACCAGCTGCGCCTTGGTCAGCGTGGCGATATCGGCCAGCGCTGTGGCAGGCGGCTCTGTGAAGAAGATCGGCTGCGCCATTCCACCCCGTCGCGGTCCGGCTTCGGCATGAAGCGGTCTGGCCGCATCATGCCTCATGTCTTGGATTGGCACGATCCCTTTCGGAAACCGGCTCCAGTGATCCGGATCGTGCCGTGCTGATCGAACTAGAACGTGGTGCCGCCGCCGAACCGGAACTCCTGCGTGCGGTCGTATTTGCCCTTGGTGAGCGGCACGGCGTAGTCGAAGCGCAGCGGGCCGAATGGCGACTGCCAGATCAGGCCGACACCGACCGACGTGCGTACCACCTTGCTGTCGTCAAACACGAGACCGGTACAGGTGCCCGCTGATGACGGATTGATGGTCGACGGGATACAGCCGGGCGCATTGACCTCGTTGGTCGTGGTCCAGCTCGTTGGCCCTTGGTAATCAAAGAGGCCGCCGGCATCGGCATAGACCGCACCCTTCAGGCCGACTTCCTTGGGCAGGAACCAGAACGGCATCTGCAGTTCGAGCGAAGCGCCCCAGTACTTGGTGCCGCCGAGCGCGTCCTGGGTACCGAACGGATTCAGGTCGCGCGGACCGATGCCGTTCGGGGCGAAGCCACGGACGAGGTTCGGGCCCATCTGGAAGTGGTCGAGCATGCGCAGGTCGCTGCCGATCTTGTTCAGCATACCGCCCTGCAGGCGCACAAGACCGACGATGTCGGACACCAGCGGGGTGTAATACTTCGCATCGACCACCGACTTCAGATAGGAGACGTCGCCGCCGACGCCCGCGAAATCTTGCCGGAAGTCGACCAGCAGACCGTCGGTGGGGTTCTTGTTGTTGTCCAGCGTGTTGTAGGTGAGCGTATAGCCGAGCGCCGAGGTCAGGGTCTTGCCGTTGGCAAGCTCCTTGCGCACCGGCAGCGAGGCTTCGCCATCGTTGTAGCAGCCCAGGCCGTTCGTCGACGCAAGGCTGATGCCGTTGGCATTGGCAAAGGCCGGGCTCGGATTGAACAACGGATTCGCACTGCCATCGGGCAGGAACTGCACGTTGTTACAGTTCGCCAGGTAGCTCGGCAGCGTGATTTCCTGCTGGTAGATCGAGTAGCGCAGCTGGAGCGCCAGATCTTCACGCAGGGAGAAGCCGAGGCGCGGCGAGAAGCCGAGCGTCTTGGTGCCGTAGGAGATGTAGCTGTTGGCCAGCTGCTGGCGCTGATAGAGGTCGAGGCCGAGCGCGACGCGGTAGTCGAGCAGATACGGCTCGACGAACGACAGCGAGTAGCCGCGGGCGTACTGGCCATAGGTCACCGACGCCTTGGCGAACAGGCCGCGGCCGAGCAGATTGCGTTCGGAGACCGACACTTCGGCCAGCGCGCCGTCGGTGGTGGAGTAACCGCCCGAGATCGAGAAGTCGCCGGTCGATTTCTCTTCCATGTCGACGATCAGGATGACGCGGTCGCTCGACGAGCCCGGCTCGGTCGTGATCTTCACGCTCTTGAAATAGTCGAGGTTCTTCAGGCGCCGCTCGGCACGGTCGACCAGCGCGCGGTTGTAGGCATCGCCTTCCGAGATGTCGAACTCGCGGCGGATCACGTAGTCGCGCGTGCGGGTGTTACCGCGCAGGTTGATGCGCTCGATATAGGTGCGCGGGCCCTCGTCGATGTTGAAAACGACGGACACCGTGTGCGCCTCGAAGTTGCGGTCGCCGCCGGGCCGGACCACGGCGAAGGCATAGCCGCGGCGCGAGGCCTCGATCTGCATCTCCTCGACCGACTTCTCGACCGATTCGACGTTGTAGAGCGAGCCGACATTGACGCGGGAATAGCCGCGCATCGAGGTCGGATCGAAGTTCGGAATGCTCGAGCGGAAGTTGACCGCGGCGACGCGGTACTGCGCGCCTTCCTCGATCTTGAAGGTGACGTTGAAGCCCTTCTTCTCCGGATCGTATTCGGTGAGCGCGGCCACGACCTGGACGTCGGCGAAGCCGTTCTTGAGGTAGAATCGGCGGATCAGGTCGCGGTCGGCCTCGACGCGGTCGGGGTCATAGATGTCGCCGCTGGCGAGAAAGCTCAGCAGGTTCGATTCGCGCGTCTTGATGACGTCCCTGAGGCGGTAGGACGAGAACGCGTTGTTGCCGACGAACTCGATCGACTTGACGCCGGTCTTGGCGCCCTCCTCGATCGTGAAGATCAGGTCGACGCGGTTGTTCGGCTGCTCGATGACCTCGGGCGTGACGCGCACGTCGTAGCGGCCGGACCGGCGATAGATTTCGGCGATTCGCAGCGTGTCGGACTGCACCATGGCGCGGGAGAAGGTGCCGCGCGCCTTGGACTGGACTTCGGCGGAGAGCTGCTCGTCCTTGATCTTCTTGTTGCCCTCGAAGGCGAGGCGCCCGATCACCGGATTTTCTACCACGGAGACGATGATCTGGCCGCCGGCACCGCGGTTGATTCTGACGTCCTGGAACAGGCCGGTCTCGATCAGCGCCTTGAGGCCGTCGTCGATGGCAGCCTGATCCAGGCGGCCGCCTGGACCCGGCTTGAAATAGGAGCGGATCGTCTCCACCTCGACCCGGCGATTTCCCTCGACGGAAATCGACTGGATGGTCTGAGCGAATGCAGACGAAGACACGAAAACAGCCCCAACCGGGGCAATCACCGGCGCGCCGAACATGATCAGGGTTGCGAGCAAGCCCCCCCGGAGTCGCAGTCCAAACTTCATCGCGCAACGCGCCCTTATCATTCCCTGCCAGACCCAACCCCAACGCCGGTCTGGAGATTCCCCAAGTTCAGGCCGCTTGTAGCCAATTTCACCGACGGCGCAAACGGCCGAAAGCGCCGTGATTTCAATTTCATTCCAGGACGTTGCTGAACAGCAACGCCACAAAAAAGCCTCGATCAGGAAGCGGCCATCCGCAGGATGTCGTTGTAGGTCGCAAACACCATCAACATCAGCACCAAGCCCAGTCCGATTCGGAACCCCATCTCCTGGGTCCGCTCGGACAAGGGCCGGCCACGGACCACCTCGGCCGCATAGAACATCAGGTGGCCACCATCGAGCAGCGGGATCGGGAACAGGTTCAGCAGGCCGATCGAGACCGACAGCACCGCGCAGAGATTGATGACGAACTGGAACCCGGCGCTGGCCGCCTGCCCCGACATCTTCGCGATTCCCAGGACGCCGCTGACCTCGTTCGGATTGCCCTGCCCGACGAACAGCGAGCCCAGGAACTTGAAGGTGCTGGTGATGATGAACCAGACCTGCTCGACCCCGATCTTGAGCGCCTCACCGACGCCGACCGGCGTGGTCGAGGCCTCCCCGGCCTGCGACTTGTGCTCGATACCGAGCACGCCGAGACGATGACTGTTGCCGAAGGGATCCTTGCGCTCCAGCAGCGCCGGGGTCGCGGTCAGGGAGACGATGGCGCCGTCCCGCTTCACCTGGAACGCAAGCGCCGAACCTGCGTTCATCGCAACGATTCGCTGCATGTCGGCAAAGCTCTCGATCGGCTTGCCGTCGATCTGGATGACGACGTCCCCGACCTTGAAGCCGGCCGCAGCCGCCGCACCATCGGCGACGACGCCGTCGACACGCGCGATCGTGCTCGGCTTGCCATAGTAGAGGGCCATGCCGGCGAAGATCAGCGCGCCCAAAATGAAATTCGCGATCGGTCCGGCCGCGACGATGGCTGCGCGCGGGCCGACCTTCTTGTGGTGGAAGCTGCCGGCGCGCTCCTCGGCCGTCATCGCCGCGAGCGTCTGTGACGAAGGTGTCGAGGCCTCGCTCTCGTCGCCGAAGAACTTGACGTAGCCCCCGAGCGGGATTGCCGAGATCTTCCAGCGGGTGCCATGGCGGTCGTTGAAACCGACCAGCTCAGGTCCGAAACCGAGCGAGAAGGTCAGCACGCGAACACCCGCCCAGCGCGCGACCAGGAAATGGCCAAGCTCGTGGAAGAACACGACGATGGTCAGGACGAACAGGAAGGGGACTGCGTAACCGAGGAGCCCATGGCTCAACGTATTGAAACTATGGACGAAAAAGTCGATCATCGATTTCCCTCACCCAGCGCCGCAAGGCCCTGGCACCGAACCAGCTAGGATGCCTTTAAGGCAATTTGAGGCAATAGGGCGGCAGCCCTATTTCGCGCAACATGGTCAACGGAAATTGCATCGTCGGCGGACGTCAGGGGCGCCTGGTTCCCACCTTTGACCCAATCGTCAAGGGTCGCCTCGACCAGGCGGGCGATCGCGCCGAACCGGATCTTGCCGGCGATGAAGGCGGCGACCGCGACCTCGTTGGCGGCGTTGTAGACGGTGGTCGCCCCCTTCCCGGTCCGGAGCGAATCGTAGGCCAGCCAAAGCCCGGGGAAGCGCTCGAAGTCCGGCGCTTCGAAGGTCAGCTGACCGATCTTGGCGAGGTCCAGCCTGGCCGCCGGTCCCTTGATGCGATCGGGCCAGCCGAGACAATGCGCGATCGGCGTCCGCATGTCGGGCGCGCCGAGCTGGGCCACGACGGAGCAGTCGGAGAACTCGACCATGCCGTGAATGATCGACTGCGGATGAACGAGGACGTCGATCTCGTCGGGCGCGAGCGCGAACAGATAGGACGCCTCGATCACTTCGAGCCCCTTGTTCATCATCGAGGCGGAATCGATCGTGATCTTCTGGCCCATGCTCCAGTTCGGATGCTTCAGCGCCTGCTCGAGCGTGGCTTGCTCGATGTCGGCGGGCTTCCAGGTCCGGAACGGACCTCCCGAGGCCGTGATGATGACGCGGACGAGCTCGTCGCGATTGCCTGAGCTCAGCGCCTGGAACAGCGCATTGTGCTCGGAATCGGCCGGCAGGATGCAGGCGCCCGCCTTTGCCGCGCGCTGCATGAAGAAATCGCCGGCGCAGACCAGACACTCCTTGTTGGCGAGCGCGACATGGGCACCGCGATCGACCGCCGCCAGCGCCGGCTTCAGTCCCGCTGCGCCGCTCACGGCCGCCATCACCCAGTCGGCCGGACGTGCGCCGGCCTCGATCACCGCGCTTTCGCCGGCGCCGCATTCGGTGCTGGTGCCCGCCAGCGCGGCCTTGAGCTCGGAGAGCTTGGAGGTGTCGGCGATCGCGACATAGCGCGCAGAGAATTCCCTGGCGAGCTTGGCCAGCGCCGCGACATTGCCGTTCGCCGTCAACGCCTCGACACGATAGCGCTCGGGCGAGGCGCGCAGCAGGTCCATCGTGCTGTCGCCGATCGAGCCGGTGGCGCCGAGAACCGTGACGCTGCGGACGTCGGACGCCGCAAGCCTGTTGTTACGCAATGGGACCGCGCTCATATCCTCACCAAACCATAAGACCGCTTCCGGCGCTATGCACACCATGGCGGAGAAAGCCGATAATCCATGCCGCCAGGACGGCAGCGACGAAACCGTCCAGGCGGTCCATAAGCCCGCCATGGCCGGGAATTAAGTGACTGGAATCCTTGACTCCGAAGCGCCGTTTCACTGCGGATTCGAGGAGATCGCCGAGTTGCGATACCACCGACAGAACGGCGCTGACGAGCAGCAGTGGAACCACCTTTCCGATCCCGCAGGCGGCAAAGCCGGCCGCAACCGCAAGGCTCGCGGCAAAGCCGCCGAGCGCTCCGGACCAGGTCTTTTTCGGGCTCACGCGCGGCCACAGCTTCGGCCCGCCGATGCTGCGGCCGGCAAAATAGCCGCCGATGTCGGTCGCCCACACCACGAGCAGCACGAACATCAGCGCGGCGAAACCGTTGACGAGATCCTGCCGCAAAAGGATCGACGCCAGCAGCGCCGCCGACGCATAGGCAAACCCGGTCGCCGCCCAGAAGAACTTCCTCCGCGCAATCAGCGTCACGATCGCGCCGCCGATGAAGCCGCTGATAACGGCCGTCTTGAGGGCGCCGAAGGCCGTGCAAAATCCCACGATTGCAATGACGATCGTCCCCGCGCCCGTCAGCGCGACCGAGCTCGCGCCCACCACCATCAGCCATTCGGCGAACAGTCCGATCGAGACCAGGGTGACGAGAAGGGCCCAGAGCCAGCCGCCGGCATAGGCGAGCGCAATCGCGAGCGGCGCCAGCACCAGCCCTGCGAGGACTCGCAGCACGAGATTGCTCGGGGCAGGCTGAGCGCCCGCCGGTGCGGCGTCCGGTTCGCTCACGAGGCGGTTTTCGCGACCAGGCCGCCGAAACGGCGTTCGCGCCTGGCAAATTCGGCAATCGCGCTTTCCAGCGCCGCCTTGTCGAAGTCGGGCCAGTGGATCGGCACGAACACGAGCTCGCTATAGGCGGCCTGCCACATCAGGAAGTTGGACAGGCGCTGCTCCCCGCTGGTGCGGATGATGAGATCGGGATCGGGAATGTCGGGCGCGTCGAGATGCGCTCCGAGCGTCTCGGCGTCGATCGTGGCTGGATCCCGCTTTCCCTCCGCAACCTCGCGGGCGAGCTTCTGCGCCGCTTTCGCGATCTCCTGCCGCGATCCGTAATTGAAGGCGACGACGAGCGTCAGGCGCGTGTTGTCGCGTGTCAGCTCCTCGGCCTCGTTGAGGAGCCCGCAGATGTCGCTCTCGAGCCCCTCGCGCTCGCCGATGATGCGAACCTTGACGCCGTCGCGATGCAGGCTCGCCAGATCGTTGCGGATGAAGCGCCGCAGCAGGCCGAACAGGTCGCCGATCTCGCTCGCCGGGCGCGACCAGTTCTCCGACGAGAACGAGAAGATGGTGAGATAGCGAATGCCGAGCTCGTGCGAGGCGCGCACCACGCGGCGCAGCGCGTCCACACCGCGGCGATGCCCTTCCGCACGCGGCAGTCCGCGCGCGGCCGCCCAACGGCCGTTGCCATCCATGATGATGGCGACATGCGCAGGCGCCTCGGACCGGTCGGGCCCTTCCGTTGCTGGCGCGGCGGCGTTGGACATGGAAGCGGCCCTAGACGGTGAGGATTTCTTTTTCCTTGGCGGCCAGCAACTGGTCGATCTCGGCGATGGTACCGTCGGTCGCCTTCTGCACCTCGTCGGCGTGACGCTTCTGATCGTCCTCCGACATCTCGTGATTCTTCTCGAGCTTCTTGAGCACGTCGAGGCCGTCGCGACGGACATGGCGCGCGGCGACCTTGGCGGCTTCGGCGTATTTGTGCGCGACCTTCACCAGCTCCTTGCGCCGCTCCTCGTTGAGCTCGGGAATGCGCAGGCGCAGCACCTGGCCCTCGGTCGCGGGCGACAGGCCGAGATTGGAATCGACGATCGCCTTCTCCACCGCCTTGACCATCGACTTGTCCCAGACCTGCACCGAGATCAGCCGCGGCTCCGGCACGCTGACGGTGGCAAGCTGGTTCAGCGGCATGTGGCTGCCATAGGCCTCGACCTGAACCGGATCGAGCATCGAGGCGGAGGCGCGGCCGGTGCGCAGGCCGCCGAGTTCGTGCTTGAGGGACTGGACGGCGCCCTGCATGCGGCGCTTCACTTCGTTGAGGTCGAAATTACCCGTGGCCATCACGTTTCTCCTTCAAAATCCCGGCGACCGCTCCGCGCCCTTCCCTCGGGGCACGCAAGACGAGCCGTCAGCCGGCGACGATGGTTCCGTGGCCGACGCCACGCAGAATCGCGCCGATCGACCCCGGCTCCGCGATCGAGAATACGATGATAGGCAGCGATGTCTCGCGGGCAAGCGCGAAGGCGGTCGCATCCATCACCTTGTAGCCGCCCTCGATCGCCTGCGAATGCGTCAGACGGTCGAACCGCGTGGCAGTCGGATCCGTCTTCGGGTCCGCCGAGTAGACGCCGTCGACATTGGTTGCCTTCAGGACCGCCTGCGCCCCGATCTCGGCGGCACGCAGCACCGCGGTCGTGTCGGTGGTGAAGTACGGATTGCCCGTCCCGCCGCCAAGCAGCACGATCCGGCCCTCGGCCAGGTATTTGTGTGCCACAGTACGGGTAAACAGCTCGGAAATCTCCGGCATGACGAAGGCCGACAGCGTCCGCGCCGGCGTTCCCTTGCGCTCGATCGCCGCTTCCAGCGCGAGGCAGTTCATCATGGTGGCGAGCATGCCCATGGTGTCGCCGGTTGTGCGCGACACCCCGCGGGACGAGACCTCGACGCCGCGGACCATGTTGCCGCCGCCGATCACGACCGCAACCTCGGTGCCGAGATGGCGGGCCGCGATCAGATCGTCCACGACCCGGTCGACGGTCGGCTGATCGATGCCAAAGCCTTGCTGTCCCGCGAGATATTCGCCGGACAGCTTGATCACGACGCGACGGTAGACCGGATCAGTCATGAGCACCTTCCTTGTCCGGGCGCCGCTTCCGGCGGCACGCCGGAAGGAACGTTCCGGCGCTTACTTCTTGCCGCTGGCCGCGGCGACCTCGGCCGCGAAATCGCTTTCCTGCTTCTCGATTCCCTCGCCGAGAGCATAGCGCACAAAGCCCGCGATCTTCACAGCGCCGCCGACCTTGCCCTCGGCCTCCTTCACCGCCTGCGCCACCGACTTGCCGGTGTCGTGGATGAAGGCCTGCTCGAGCAGGCAGACTTCCTTGTAGTAGGTCTTGAGGCCGGACTCGACGATCTTCTCGATCACGTTCTCGGGCTTGCCCTGCTGGCGATATTTGTCGGCGAGCACGTCCTTCTCGCGCTTGACCACCGCCGGATCGAGGCCGGACGGATCGAGCGCCAGCGGGTTGGCGGCGGCGACATGCATCGCGATCTGGCGGCCGAGCGCGGCAAGCTCGTCGGCCTTGCCCGGCGATTCCAGCGCCACGATCACGCCCATCTTGCCGGCACCGTCGATGACGGCCCCGTGGACATAGTGCGACACCACACCCTGGCTCACTTCGAGCTGGGCGGCGCGGCGCAGCGTCATGTTCTCGCCGATGGTGGCGATCGCGTCATTGATCGCGGTTTCGATCGTGACGTCGCCGACCTTGGCGGCCTTGATCTTCTCGACGTCGGCGCCGGCGTCGAAGGCGACCTGGGCGATCATCTTGACGAGGCCCTGGAACTGGCCGTTGCGCGCGACGAAGTCGGTCTCGGAATTGACCTCGACCACGACGCCCTTGGTGCCCTTGGTGAGCGCGCCGATCAGGCCCTCGGCCGCGACCCGGCCCGACTTCTTGGCAGCCTTGGACAGCCCCTTCTTGCGAAGCCAGTCCTGCGCCGCTTCCATGTTGCCGTCGTTCTCGGTCAGCGCGGCCTTGCAGTCCATCATGCCTGCGCCGGTCGACTCGCGCAGATCCTTGACCATCGCCGCTGTGATCGTTGCCATCGTTGAAATCCCTTGTGCCTGCCGGTTTGCCGCAGCGTGGCATCATAGCGCCCCGCCGCGCTCCATCTCAGCAATTTGCGTCAACTGAAATGGTGGCCGGATCCTATCCGGCCAACCCATCGCTCTTTTTGACTATTCCGCTTCTGCGGTCAGCGCCTTGGCCTTGGCCACCCAGGCGTCCGCGCGGCTCGGCAGACCGACCTCTTCGCCGATCGTGTGCGCGGTGTCGTGATCGAGCTCGGCGAGCTGCCAATAGTGGAAGATGCCGAGGTCGTTGAACTTCTTCTCGATCGCACCCGACACGCCCGGGAGCTTCTTGAGGTCGTCGGCGGTGCCGCGGGGACCCGCAAGGCCCTGGAAACCGCTCGACGAAGGCGTCGGCAGCTCCTCGGCGACCGGCTGAGCCGAAGCGCCGACGTCGATGCCCGAATCGCCCTGGGCGCGCGAGATGCCGTCGATCGCCGCACGCGCGATGAGATCGCAGTACAGCGAAATGGCGCGGCCGGCGTCGTCGTTGCCCGGCACCACGTAGGTGATGCCCTTCGGGTCCGAATTGGTGTCGACGATCGCGGCGACCGGGATGTTGAGGCGCTGGGCCTCCTGGATCGCGATGTCTTCCTTGTTGGTGTCGATCACGAAGATCAGGTCGGGCAGACCGCCCATGTCCTTGATGCCGCCGAGCGAACGGTCGAGCTTGTCGCGCTCGCGCTGAAGCGTCAGGCGCTCCTTCTTCGTATAGGAATTGGCTTCGCCGCCCGAGAGCACGTCGTCGAGGTGACGCAGGCGCTTGATCGAGGCCGAGATCGTCTTCCAGTTGGTCAGCGTGCCGCCGAGCCAGCGCGAATTGACGAAGTACTGCGCGCAGCGCTTGGCCGCGTCCGCAACACCGTCCTGCGCCTGGCGCTTGGTGCCGACGAACAGGATGCGGCCGCCCTTGGCAACCGTGTCGCTGACGGCCTGGAGGGCCTGGTGCAGCATCGGCACGGTCTGGGCGAGGTCGACGATGTGGATGTTGTTGCGGGTGCCGAAAATGAACGGAGCCATTTTCGGATTCCAGCGGTGAGACTGGTGACCAAAGTGCACGCCAGCTTCGAGCAGCTGACGCATGGTGAAATCGGGTAGCGCCATCGTTCTAATTCTCCGGTTGGTTCCTCCGGAAACGTGTGAGCAAAACGGAGCGTTCTCGCCCCGGTTGCCACCGGACGGCCTTGTGAGCCATGTTTCCGTGTGAGATGGCGCGCTATATAGCGCCATTTCGGCCAGAAGCAAGGAAATAAGGGGCCATCCGGGACGCCCGCAAGCTCCCTGTCACTTCCGACGTCCCTGCCCTTCAGCCTCCTAGGGTCTGTACCTAAATAGCGCCACGTGATTCTCTTGCCTACGTGTTGATTCGGGGGCGAGAGAATGCGCGCTGGTTTGTTTTGGCTGAACGACAGGCAATGGGCGCGTATCGAACCGCATCTGCCGAGGGGACTGACGGGGCCGGATCGGGACGACGACCGACGCATCGTCAGCGGCATCATTCACATGCTGCAATCGGGTGCACGATGGCGTGATTGTCCACGTGAATACGGCCCTTACACGACGATCTACAATCGCTTCAATCGCTGGGCCAAGCGAGGACGATGGTGCGCAATCTTCGAAGCGCTGGCCAAGCCTGGCGAAGACGGCGTCGTACTGTCGCTCGACTCGACCTCGATTAAAGCTCACCGGTGTGCCTCCGGCGGAAAAGGGGGGAGCACAATCAAGCAATCGGCCGCTCGCGCGGAGGCCGCACGACAAAAATCCATGCGCTGAGCGATCCGCTCTGCCGGCCGGTCGTCCTGCATCTGACTCCAGGCCAGGATGCCGATATCGCTGCGGCTCCCGATGTCCTGGCGCTCGCGCCACCCATGAGCGTGCTCCTCGCCGACAAAGGGTATGATGGCGACAAGCTTCGCGGCGAAATCATTCGTCGTGGCGCCAAGCCCGTAATCCCCAATAAATCTAACCGTGTCGTCATCCATCGCTTCAACAAACGCGCCTACAAAGGACGAAATGTCATCGAACGCTGCTTTTGCAGGCTCAAGGACTTCCGGCGCATCGCCACGCGATATGACAAGCTCGCCCGTAATTTTTTGGCCGCTGTTCATCTCGCCGCTCTCGTCGCATATTGGCTCAATTGAGTCTGGACCCTAGCACTTGGGCTGGCCGGGCGGACAGGCCTTTGGTGGCGGGCCGGCTGGCCGTGCCGGCGGATGCGGCGCCGCACGCGGCGGCGCGGCCGCCATGGGAGGCGGTGCAGGACGCGCGACCGGAGGTGGCGGCGGCGCGGGCCGTGCGATTGGAGGTGGAGGCGGTGCAGGACGCGCCATCGCAGGCGGAGGCGGCGCCGGTCGAGCAACGGGCGGCGGTGGCGCCGGTCGGGCCACGGCTGCGGGCGGAGGCGCCGCGCGCGGCGGCGGGGGTGGTGCGACTCGCGGCGGAGGCGGCGGCGTCGGCTTCGCCAAGGCTTGAGGATGCGGTGGCGGTGCGGCTGGCTTGGCGGCCTGCGGCGGCGGCGCGGGCCGGTGATCCCGAACTCCGGACGGCCCCCGCGCCGCCACTGGCGGCGGTGGCGGTGCCGCGGGTTTGACCGTGGGCGGGACGACCGGCTTGCCGGGGGCCGCGCTCGGCGGCGGCAAAGCGCCCGATTGGGACCCGGCCGGCCTGCCGCGCAGGTCAGCCGCAGGTGGCGTTGTCGGCCCCGGCGGCTTGGGCAGGCCAGCGGACGGCGGCGTCGAGCTTCCGGGAGCCGGTGGGTGGTTGGGCGCTGTAGCGGCTGCCGCGTTCGGTGGTGCCGGCGGGACGTTGCCGGCTGGCGTCGTGGCGGTGGCAGCGGGTCTGCCATGAGGCGGAGCAGCGCCGGGCGCGCCCCCTGCCCCGGCCGGAGGCGGTCCGCCCGGAGTTCCGGGCACCGGCAGCGTGTTGGCCTGCGGCAGCCTGGTGGCCGCCGGTGCTTGGGGTGTCGCAGCAGGAACGTTGCCGGCGGGTGCCGTCGCGCTCGGACCGGGCCTGCCGCTTGGCGTTACGGCGCCGGGCGCCGTCCCCGCCGGTGGACCGCCAGGAGTTCCCGGCAAGGTATTGGCCTGGGGCAGCCTGGCCGCAGCCGGCGGCTGGGCTGTCGTGGCAGGAGCGACATTGGCTGGAGCTGGAGCCGCGATACCCGGTCTCACCGTCGGCTGGATCGTCGCGCTCGGCGGCATCGGCGCTTTGCCCTGCTGGATCAGCGCGGCACGCTGCATGACTGCCTGGGGCACGGCGGCGCCTGCCGGCGTGCCGCGGCCGGCAACCGCCGGGCCCAGATTGCCCGGACCGGGCGCCGGCCCCGCGGCCGGCGGCGGCGCGGGCGGGCGGTTGATCACGGTGTTGATGACCGTGGTGTTGTGGATGTTCTGAAAGATGATGTTGTTCGGCGGCGACGCGACATAGACCGGCGGCCTGACGAACACCGGGATCGGCACGAACACCGGCTGCGGCAGCACGAACAGGCCGACCACAGGCAGCGGCGGCGGCAGCACGACGAAATCCGGCGGCGGCGGCGGCAGATAATAGACCGGCGGCGGCGGTGGCGGCGCGAAGCCGAAATCGGGATCGCTGAAATACAGCACCGGGCGGTCGACATAGATGACCTCCTCCGGCGGCGGTGGCGGCACGTCGTAGTCCAGCATCGTGAAAGTCGGCGGCGGCTCGAGCGGCGCAGTCAGGATCGCGAGCCTGCGCCGGGCATCGCCTGCATGCGGCCCGCGCGGATAGCGGCGCAGATACGACCAATAGGCGTCCGGCGTATCGGCGCGATAGGTTCGCCGCCAGGTGATCGCCTCCCGGCGCGCCGCCACGATCGCCAGGACGCGCTTTGCAAGCGGGTCATTCGGATAGGCCGCGAGAAACTCCTCATAGGCCGCCAGCGTGTCGCGCTCGAGCGCGGCGGCATAGGCATCCTGCACGCCGAGATCGCGGATCGGCTTGTTGCGGATCGCGGCAGCCTGGTCGGGCGTGGTCTCCGGCGGCGGCGCGTCGGGCCCACGCTCGAAGAACGAGAATTGCGCCGATATCTTCTGCTCGTTCCAGGGCACCTGCGCGCCCTTGGAGGCCTCGTTGACGCGCAAGCGCACGCGGTCGAACACCTCGGGCAGCGGCAGGCCGCCGGTGCGGATCATCTCGGCGAGCGACTGGGCATAGATGCCGTAAGGCCCCGACTCCTCCGGCGCCACCGTGCCGGGCGCGGCGTTGAAGGCGATCAGCATGTTCGCCTCGGGCTCGACCAGCGCCAGGCCGCTCGCGATCGGCTGACCGCCCTCGATGAAGGGCTGTGCGCGCGCCGCGTCGAGCACGACGATGCCGGCCTTGAGCGGAATGGATGCGAGCTGGCGCACATAGTCGCTGATGCGCAAGGCCTCGGTCGGTATGTCGGTGTCGCGGGTGATGTTGGAATCGACCGGGATGAAATAGTTCTCGCCGGCAAGCTGCACGCCGTAGCCGGCGAGATAGATCATCGCGACCGTGCCCGGGCCCGAAGCCTGGGCCTTCTGGATGAAATCGCGCAAGCTCTTGCGCAGCGTGTCGCCGTCGAGATCGCGCGCGCCGACCACGTCGAAGCCCGCCGCCTGGAGCGTCTGCGCGATCAGGCCGGCATCGTTGGCCGTCGTCGCCAGCGGCGATTTGGCGTAGGCGCCGTTGCCGACCACGAGCGCGAGGCGCTTTTCCGGCTGCTGGGCGCGCGCCGGTTCCGGTACGCCGGCGGCGAGGGCCAGGATCGGCAGCAGAAGGCAGATGAAAGCTCTGAGCGTCCCACGCATGGCTTGCTCGCCCGCTATTGTTGTCAAGGTCCGGCACGCATGAGGCGCGCAGCCGGCTGAACGGCGGTTGAACGAAAGGCTTGATGAACGACGAAAAGCTTGGATTGAGGCGGTGGCATGGCCGCCCCATCGCCGGCGTCAGCCCCGCTGCGACGATATCACGACGCGTCCTCTCGCCCGCGGATCACTCGGCCAATTTCAATTCGGCGGCGGTCGTCCGGGCAGCCGATTCATCAACGGGCGAGAAATCGACCGGCCCCGGATCTTGTATGCCGACGTCATCGCGAGGGTAATTGCTGCTTGTCGACCTTGCGGCCGGCCTCTGGAGGAAAGAGGCGCGACCGAAAGGCTCGATGCTCGGGTGGGCTCAGCCCTGGGCGACCAACTCGACGCTTCCTGTGCTCAGCCGATAGATACCGCCGACCACCTTGAGCTTGCCCTGCTCGACCGCCGCATTGAGGATCGGGGCGGCCGATTTCAGCTTGGCGACGTTGTCGAGGACATTCTGGCGAATGGCGTTGTCGAGCGCATTCCCGCTCTGCTGGGCCGCCGTCTTCACCGCCGGCGCGATCGCCGAGACCAGCGTGGGGATGTGCCCCGGCAGCGGCTTGTCGTCCTTCAGCGACTTGATGGTCGCATCGACCGCGCCGCAATTGTCGTGGCCGAGCACCAGGATCAGGGGCGTTCCGAGCACCGCGACGGTGTATTCCATGCTCGCAACGGTCTCGTCGCCAGCGAAATTGCCGGCGACGCGGCACACGAACAGGTCTCCGCGTCCACTGTCGAAGGCATATTCGGGCGCGATGCGAGAATCGGCGCAGCTCAGCACGGCCGCGTAGGGATTCTGGCCGCCGACCAGTGCCTCGCGCTCATGCTTGAAGTCGTGGCGGCGCGACACGCCCGAGACGTAGCGCGCATTGCCTTCCAACAGCCGCTTCAGCGCCGCATCGGGCGACAGCACGTTCTGCGGTTTCGGCGGCGCCTTCTTCTCCTTGGCGAAGGCGGCCCCGCCAAACGCCGCCGCCGCAAGCGCCGACGAGGCAAGCAGCATCATGGAGCGCCGGGAGGGAGCAACAGGTTGATGCAGATTTTCGGAGCATTTGTCGCACATGGTTGTTGTCCTTCCAGGTTTCTCGTCAAACGAGATCGTCGAGTCGACAACTGATAGCTGCGCTCGAGCGACTTCGAAACCACACGCGAGCCAAATAGTTAAGCTTTGGTTTGCGGCGGTGCCGGCGACCTCAGAGCTGCTGCACGTCCACCACGCCCGCGACCGCCTTGATCGCGCCGGCGATCTGCGGCGAGACCTTGAAACGGCCGGGCAGCTTCATCTCGACCTCGGTCTCGAGGTCGAGCATCAGCACCAGCGAGACCTCGCCGTCACCGTTGGAGCGCGGCGCAAGCGCGGGACTCCCGACTTTCGGCGCGCCGCCGTTCGAGGCCGCCATGTCGGGTCCGGCGAGGCGCTTGGCGATCGAGTCCAGCGGCTTGGTGTCGCGCAGGAAGATACGCAGGCCCTTCTGCGTCTTGGCCGCGGCGTCATCGAGCGGCTCGGCATGCAGCACGCGGGCACGGACGTCCTCGCCCTGGAGCTCGGCCCCTAACTGCAGCAGCACGGCCGCGCCCGGCTCCAGCACGTCGCGATATTGCGCAAGGCCCTCGGAGAACAGCACCGCCTCGAAATGGCCCGTGGGATCCGACAGCCCCATGATGCCCATCTTGTTGCCGGTCTTGGTGCGCCGCTCCATGCGCGAGACCACGGTCGCGGCGACCTTGCCGGCGGTGGCGCCGGTCTTCACCGCGCGCGAGAACTCGGCCCAGCTCTGCACCCGCAGCCGCTTCAGCACGGTCGCGTAGTCGTCGAGCGGATGTCCCGACAGGAAGAAGCCGATCGCGTCGTATTCGCGGCGCAGCCGCTCGGCCGGCAGCCACGGCTCGACCTGCGGCAGCATGATGGTCGGGGCGTCGGCCGAGCTGCCGAACATGTCGTTCTGGCCGATGGTCGCGGCCTCGTGCGCGCGCTGGCAGGCGGCGAGGATCGAGTCGGCACCGGCGAAGACGCGCGCCCGGTTCGGCTCCAGCATATCGAAGGCGCCGGCGGCGGCGAGACTTTCGATGATGCGCTTGTTGATCGCGCGCGGCGAGACCCGGGCAGCGAAATCGGCGAGCGAGGTGAACAGGCCGCCTCTGGTCCGCTCCGCGATGATCTGCTCGATCGCCTGGATGCCGACGCCCTTGAGCGCTGCGAGCGCGTAGTAGATCGTCTTCTCGCCGACCTCGAAGGTCGCGCCCGACCGGTTGATGTTGGGCGGCTCGACCTTGATGCCGAGACGCTGCGCTTCGGAGCGGAATTCGGAAAGCTTGTCGGTGTTGTTGAGATCGAGCGTCATCGACGCGGCGATGAACTCCACCGGATAATGCGCCTTCATGTAGGCGGTGTGGTAGGACACCAGCGCGTAAGCCGCCGCGTGGCTCTTGTTGAAGCCGTAGTCGGCAAACTTCGCCAGGAGCTCGAAGATGGTCTCGGCCTGCCCCTTCGGCACGCCGTTCTTCACCGCGCCCGCGACGAAGATGTCGCGCTGCTTGTCCATCTCGGCGCGGATCTTCTTGCCCATGGCGCGGCGCAGGAGGTCGGCGTCGCCGAGCGAATAGCCGGACATCACCTGCGCGATCTGCATCACCTGTTCCTGGTAGATGATGACGCCGAACGTCTCCTTGAGGATCGGCTCCAGCACGGGATGCAGATATTCCGGCTCCTCGTCGCCGTGCTTGCGCGCGCAGTAGGTCGGGATGTTCGCCATCGGCCCCGGTCGATAGAGCGCGACCAGCGCGATGATGTCCTCGAATCGGTCCGGGCGCATGTCGATCAGCGCCCGCCGCATGCCCTGGCTTTCAACCTGGAACACGCCGACCACGTCGCCCCGGGCCAGCATCTGGTAGCTCTCGGCATCGTCGATCGGCAGCGTGGCGAGATCGACATCGATGCCGCGCGGCTTGAGCAGCTTCACCGCGACGTCGAGGACCGTGAGCGTTTTGAGGCCGAGGAAGTCGAACTTCACGAGCCCCGCGGGCTCGACCCATTTCATGTTGAACTGGGTCACCGGCATGTCGGATTTGGGATCGCGGTAGAGCGGCACGAGCTCGCTCAACGGGCGATCGCCGATCACGATGCCGGCCGCATGGGTCGAGGCGTGGCGCGTCAGGCCTTCGAGGCGCTGCGCGATGTCGAAGGCGCGCGCCACCACCGGGTCTTCGTCGCGAAACGCCTGGAGCTTCGGCTCGCTCTCGATCGCGGCGGCCAGCGTCACCGGTGCAGCAGGATTCTGCGGCACCAGTTTCGTGAGCTTGTCGACCTGGCCATAGGGCATCTGCAGGACGCGCCCGACGTCGCGCAGCACGCCGCGCGCCTGCAGCGTACCGAAGGTGATGATCTGCGCGACCTGGTCGCGGCCGTAGCGCTGCTGCACGTAACTGATCACCTCGCCGCGACGGTCCTGGCAGAAGTCGATGTCGAAGTCCGGCATCGAGACGCGTTCGGGATTGAGGAAGCGCTCGAACAGCAGGCCGAACTTGATCGGATCGAGATCGGTGATGGTCAGCGCCCAGGCGACCAGCGAGCCGGCGCCGGAACCGCGCCCCGGCCCGACCGGAATCCCTTGGCTCTTCGCCCATTTGATGAAGTCGGACACGATCAGGAAGTAGCCGGCATATTTCATGCGGGTGATGACGTCGAGCTCGAAGGCGAGCCGCTTGGCGTAGGTCTCTTCCGTCGTGCCCTGCGACAGGCCGTGCACGCGCAGGCGGTTGGCGAGCCCCTCCTCCGCCTGGCGCTTCAATTCGGCGGCCTCCACCGCAGCCGCATCCGAGCTCGACGCGGCGCCGACGGTGAAGAACGGCAGTATCGGCTTGCGCGTCATCGGCCGGAACGAGCAGCGCTCGGCGATCTCCACCGTCGAGGCCAGCGCCTCCGGGATGTCGGCGAACAGCACCGCCATCTCGGCGCGCGTCTTGAAGCGATGATCCGGCGTGAGCTGCTCGCGCTCGGTCTCGGCGATCAGCCGCCCGCCCGCGATGCAGAGGAGCGCGTCATGCGCCTCGTAATCGTCGGTCGCGGCGAAATACGGCTCGTTGGTCGCAACCAGCGGCAGTCCCTTGGCGTAGGCGATGTCGATCAAGCCGCTTTCGACGCGCCGCTCCTTCTCGGTATTGTGGCGCTGCAATTCGACGTAGAGGCGGTCGCCGAACAGGCCGGCCAGTCGCTCGCAGCGCTGCGCGGCGAGCTCGGCATGACCGCCGGCGAGCGCCAGCGAGATCGGCCCGTCCGGTCCGCCCGTCAGCGCGATCAGGCCTTCGGTCTCACCCTCGAGCCAATCGAACTTGATGAACGGAGCATGGCTGTCCGGCGATTCCAGGAACGCGCGCGAGTTGAGCCGCATCAGGCTGCGATAGCCGCGCTCCTGCGCTCCCAGCAGCACCACCCGCGACGGCCCCATCGCGTTCCGCGCATTCGGATCCTGGTCGCCGAAATCGATGGCCAGCTCGCAGCCGACGATCGGCTGGATGCCGGAACTCGCCATCTTGTCGGAGAACTCCAGCGCACCGAACAGATTGTCGGTGTCGGTCAGCGCCAGCGCGGGCTGGTGGTCTTTCTTCGCAAGCTCGGCGAGCTTGGCGATCTTGATCGAGCCCTTGAGCAGCGAATAGGCCGAGTGAACGTGAAGGTGAACGAATCCGGCGCTCGGCATGGTCGCGTGTCGGCCTCTTGCAGATGAAATGGAGCGGTCGCCAGCGCCAGAAGATGTCAGGCAGATCAAAGAGGATCCTGCACCCCCCGGCCGACTCGCCTCACAATGGTGAGGCGTCACTGCTCCAGAGTCCACGCCGGAGCGGCGGATCGGCCAAGTCGTCCCGCTTTTCCCCAAGCGGCAGCGGGACGCTCACCGACCTAGAGCTGCGGAATCACCTGCGCCCAGATCGCTATCATCCCGACGAACAGCGTGATGGACGCCAGTGCGGCGGCTTCTTCCACGAAAACCCTGAACATGGCCTGCTCCCTTGTTGGAACGTATGAAGAACATTGTTCTCATTTTGTTCAGGGGAGTCAAGCGATCCGAGACCGCGCGAAACGGGATGGTTAACTCGCTGAATGCAAACAATAAAAAAGCCCCGGCCGAAGCCGGGGCTTTCGTCAGCCGCTCGCGTTGAGCGAGCTGTCTTAGTAGCGAGCCAGCAGCGGGCCGCCGAACTTGTAGTTCAGGCGGACGAGGCCCATGTCGACGTCCTGCTTGATGCGGTCGACTGCACCACTGGCGAAGGTGACATTCTGGTCGCCGAGGAAGATGTGGTTGTACTCGACGCCGACTGTCCAGTTCGGAGCGAAACCGAACTCCAGGCCTGCGCCAACCGTGCCGCCCCAGCGGGTCTCGTCCGCGTTGTCGAGGTTTGCACCCGTGGCAACGCTGTAGACGTCGTACTTGTTGCTGACAACAGCCGCACCACCCTTCACGTAGAGCAGGACGTTGTTCCAGGCATAGCCAACCTGACCGGTGATGAGCCCAAATGCGTCCATCTTGGTCCGGTTACGATTGCCGGGGGGGATCAGGCTGATGTTGTCGCCCGAGAAGTCGGCCCAGTTGCCCTGGCCTTCCACACCGAAAACGAACTGGCCAGTCTGCCAGCGATAGCCGATCTGGCCACCGACCGTCCCGCCGGTCGAGTTGTGCGAACCTTCAGGACCGAAGTTGACGAGATCCCACGACGTATCCGCCGAACCGCCACCGCCGTTGACGCCGATGTAGAAGCCGCTCCAGTCGTAAACGGCAGCGATCGCCGCCGGCGGAGCTTTGGTGTAGGGCCGCGCCGCGAGGTCAGCAGCCATCGCCGGTGCAGCCGCGCTGAGCGCGACAAGGCTGACAGCGGCAAGCAACAAACTCTTCTTCATTTGATTCCCGTTCCAGTTTCTTCAGTAGGCCCCCGGGCCGTGCGCAATGTCTTAGCAGTGGACGACGGAATTGCTGTAACCGCGACGCAACAGTTTGGTCGAAAGGACCTCGCTCGTTAACGAATGTTTATCAGCAGGTATGCGGAAACCCTATGAAACAAGTGTTTTCACGAGTTCCAATGTCGACTAGAGGACATAAACTGCATGTGCGCGTAACGACATCGCGCGCACATTCGCGTGATTGGAGAATCGAAATGCGCGGTCGAGTTCCCTTGCCTATTGTCGCCACATTTTCGCTCGCATTCGTCACATTTGCATTCGCATCAGGTGCAAGCACACCGGCGCACGCATTCGGCAAAAATCATCCATTCTGCCTCACCGGCGATGAATGGCCGGGACTGAGCAATTGCAGGTTCGACACCTACGCGCAGTGTCAGGAGAGCGCATCCGGTCGTGCGCTGACCTGCATCGCCAATCCGTATTTCGTCGGACAGAGCGACGATCCATACGCGTATCAAAATCGTCCGCGCGCACAGACGCCGGGCTACTTCCTGCCGCGCTGAGATGCGCCGCGCCCACCTCGCGCTCATCGCGATCGCCCAGCTCTCGGCCGGCGGACTTGCGCATGCACAGACCTACGATCCGAGCTATCCGATCTGCATGCAGATCTACGGTCCCGTCGGCTATTTCGACTGCAGCTACGCATCGCTTGCGCAGTGCCGCTATCTCGCCGTCGGGCGCTCCGCGAGTTGCGTGGTAAATCCGTATTTTCCGTCGAGCAAACCGGCGTCCCCTCACCGCCCGAGACGCCCCGCCGTTCGCGCCGGATGATCAAAACCGTTCCGCTGATGCCGTGACGGAGCGGCAGCCTCCCCTCAGCTCTGCCAGGGCGTGTTGCGGATGCGCGTGCACGCGTTCGGCTTGCGGAAGCCCGGATCGTGATCTTCGATGTAATCGAAGTTGACCGTCCCGAACGTCGTCTGCGGCTTCTTCAGCGCGGAGCAGGTCTGCACCTTCAGGAACTCGTTCTTGAAGTCGCCGCGCGGGAACGCGGAGATCACCTGGTCGCGCTGCTCCGGCGTGTACTCGTCATATCCAATGCCCACGACGTCGACCAGGACGCCTGCGTTGGTGAGCGCGATCTCCGGTCTCATATATTGCGGAATGCCGGGGGTGGTGTGTAGCGCGATTGCTTCCCACACCAGGTCGGCTTGCGGCTCGGCAATGCCGCGCGCCCGCAGAAAGTCGCGCGCGGCGTCGGCGCCGTCGACCTCAAACCGCTTGGTGTCGGTGTGGTAGTGATCGACGAGACCGAGGTCGTGAAACAGCGCTGCGACATACAGCAGTTCGGGATCGAACTTCAGCTTCTGACGCAGCCCCTTGATCGCGCCGAACACGTAGACGCGAACCGAATGGTTGAACAACATCTCGCCTTCGTAGCTGCGCACCAGCTCGGCTGCCTCGCGCGCCAATTGACTGTCGGGAATTTTGACGCCGGAGATCACGCTCGTCATTTTCAGGCTCCTGCTTTCTGTTTCGGCTGATGCCATTCGCCGTCAGGCGGCACTCTCGAGCACGGCCTGCGGCGTTTTCCGGAAGCTGATCGACATGCGATTGTACGCATTCATCAGGCTGATCGCGATCGTGAGATCGACGAGCTCGCGCTCATTGAAGACCTTGCGGGCGGCTCGATAGGCATCATCCGGAACGTTGGTCTCGGCGACGCGGGTGACCGTCTCGGCCCATGCAAGGGCGGCGCGCTCGCGCTCGTCGAAGAGATTGCCGGCCTCCGCCCACGCCTGGACCAGCGCCAGCTTTTCGATCTTCGCGCCGCCCTTGAGCAGGTCGCGCATATGCATGTCGAGGCAATAGGCGCAGTTGTTGATCTGCGACACGCGGAGATAGACCAGGGTGACCAGCGTCGCGGGAAGCCCGCTCTGCATGACGTAGCCGTAGACGCCGCCCAGCGCCTTCGCGCCTGCCGGTGCAACGTGGTTGTAGTCGAGACGTTCACTCATCTGCTTGCTCCTTGATGATCGGAGGGATGAACATTCCCCGTTACCCCCTTAGGTGTCCCTGTTCTGGTCCACGAAACAGTACCAAGAACGCGCAAAAATCGTGTACCACTCAGGCATGACCAAGCCGCTGCGCCTGGAGCTGGATCGATCTGCGAAGACGCCGTTGGCCGAGCAGATCCACAGGGGAATCAGAGCCGCCATCGAGAGCGGCGTGCTCGCCCCGGGCGCCCGCCTGCCCTCCTGGCAGGATCTGGCCGCCCAGCTCGGCGTCGCGCGCGGCACCGTGCGGGTCGCATACGAAAAGCTCTCATCCGCCCAACTGATCGTCGCAAGCCGCGCGACTGGAACACATGTCGCGGACCGGCCACGCTTTCCGGTGCGGCGGGACAAGGCCCCGGCCCCAGGCTCGTTCATGGAGATGTACCAGGAGCTTACGGCCGGGCCGGCGATCTTCCAGATGGGCGTGCCTGCGCAGGAGACCCTTCCTGCGACGTTACTGGCGCGGATGCGCGCGCAGGCGGTCCGCATCGAGATGAGCGCACCGGCGATCTATCCTGATCCGCGCGGTGAGCCGGCGTTGCGGCGCGAGATCGCGGCCTACCTTGCGCTGGCGCGCGGGATCGAATGCGCGCCCTCCCAGATCATCATCACCGGCGGTTTCAGCGGCGGCCTTGGCCTGACGCTCCGCGTCCTCGGCCTCGAGCAGAAGAAGGCCTGGATGGAGGATCCGGGCTTTCCCTTCACCCGGCACGGCCTCAAGCTCGCGCGAACATCGATCGTGCCGATCCCCGTTGACGCCGACGGCATCGATGTCGATTTCGGCCTGAAGCATGCTCCTGATGCGGCACTGGTGGTCGTGACGCCAGGGCAGCAGGCGCCGCTCGGAGCGACATTGTCGCTGGCAAGACGCTCACGCCTGCTCGACTGGGCCACGCGAAGCAAGGCGTGGGTGATCGAGGATGACTATCTGAGCGAACTTCAGCTCAAGGGCCGGGCGACGCCGGCGCTCGCCTCGCTCGACCGCGCCGGCCGCGTCATCTACATCGGCTCTTTCAGCAAGACCGTGACCCCTGCGCTGCGACTGGGCTTTGTGGTTGCACCCGCCGCTCTGGCGGCGCGATTTGCCGAAGTTGCGGCGTGCCTCGCACCTGCGCCTGGACCTGCGGTGCAGCTCGCGCTGGCCGATTTCATCAGCGACGGCCACTATCTGCGGCATCTTCGGCGCACGAAACGGGTCTACGCAGCGCAAGCCGATGCATTGCTGAAATACCTGCGCCCGCGCACTGCCAACGTTGCGATTGCCGGATTGGCGGCGGTCCTGCGCTTGCCGGAGGGAGCATCCGATCTGGCCATCGCCAAGGAAGCGGCACCGCTTGGCCTCGCGCCTACGCCGCTATCGCTCTGGTCTGCGTCGAAGGGCTCAGCACGCCCAGGACTGTTGCTCGGCGTCGCAATGTCTCCTCCTAAGAAGATCGAGGCGTCCTGCGATCGGCTCCTTCAGATCATCGATCGACTGACGTGATCAATGCGCGTCGGCGTGTCCCTCAAAGGTCTACTTGCGAAAGCCTGGACAACGCCCTCATGCAACGGGAGAGATCTATCCGAAAATCGTCTGGGACGAGCTTCATCGCCCGGCGTGCTCGAATCGAACGGCGCCTGACACGACGTGCTCAACACTCGTCGAGCAGACTGCGAATTTTGGCGGCCAGGTCTTCGATCGCAAAGGGCTTCGACAACAGATGCTTGCCGGCGTCGAGCATGCCGTTGTGAACGATCGCATTGCGCGTGTAGCCGGTGGTAAACAACACCTTCAGGCCGGGATGTCGTTTCGACAACTGTGCCGCGAGTTCAGCGCCGGTCATCTCGGGCATGACGACATCCGTAAACAGCAGATCCGGAACGGTGCCGTTTTCGATCGTCCTGATCGCCTCCATGGCGCTCGCAGCTTCGATGACGGTATAGCCGAGCTCGCGCAGGCTTTCAGATGAGATGCTGCGGACACGCTCGTCGTCTTCCACGACGAGAATCGTCTCGTTCTGATGGCTTGCGCCGGGATGGATGATCCCGCGCGAGGAGTCCGAGGTTGTCTCCTCGCCGATGAAGCGTGGAAGGTAGATCTTCACGGTCGTGCCGACCTCGACTTCCGAGTAGATTTTGACATGGCCGCCCGATTGCCGCACGAAGCCGTAGACCTGACTAAGTCCAAGGCCGGTGCCCTTGCCCACGACCTTGGTCGTGAAAAACGGATCGAAGACCTTTCCCAGCATCTCCGCCGGAATTCCCATGCCGTTGTCCGTCACGGCAATGAGAACATACTGCCCGGGTGCCAGTGCATATTCGCGGGCATATTTTCGATCTATCGACGCGTTGCTGGTTTCGATCGTCAGCCTGCCGCCCTTCGGCATCGCGTCGCGCGCATTCACCGCGAGATTGATGACCGCGCTTTCCAGCTGGGCGGGGTCGGCTTTGACGCGCCAGAGACCAGCAGCGAGGACCGTTTCGAGGTGGACCAGCTCGCCAAGCGATCGCTCGAGCAACTCGCTCATCTCGCCGACCATCCTGTTGATGTCCAGGACCTCCGGCGCAAGAGGCTGCTGACGCGAGAACGCGAGCAGCCTTTGCGTCAAGGTGGCCGCACGGTTTGCGCCGTCGATGGCACCCTCGAGGAAGCGGTCAACGTTCACCTCGCCCTTGCTGAGCCGCCGCTTTGCAAGATTCAGGCTGCCCAGTATCACGGCCAGCATATTGTTGAAGTCGTGGGCGATGCCTCCTGTCAATTGCCCGACGGCTTCCATCTTCTGCGATTGCCGCAATTGCTCCTCGGCCTTCATGCGCTCGCCGATCTCGTCGGCGACACGCTGCTCCAGCTCGGCATTGAGCGCCTCGAGCTTGGTCAAGAGCCGAGCGTTGTCGATGGCCGTCGCGGCATGACCGGCAATGCCGAGCAATGCGGCCTCATGCTCTTCGTAGAATTGACCTACTTCCGCGTGACCGAAGAAAAGCCCACCGAGCACTTCGCCGCTTCGCGAGATCACGGGGACTGCCAGGTAGGAGCGGACCGGAAGATGGCCCTCGGGCATGCCTTTCCGCGGCGCATTCTTGCCATAGCGCGGGTCCTGCAGAATGTCGTCCGACCTCACCACGCCCGTCCCCCTGAACGTCGGCTCGAACACGGCAGTGTTGCGCGGCATTGGGAAGTTTTCGAAAGCGGATCGAGGCACGCCGGACAGCGAGTACAGCATGTAGCTGCCGCCGTCCGCTGCCAGGACGTTGTAGAAGAAGGCTCCGAATTGGGCGCCCGTCAGCTCGACGCCGGCATCGGTCACGATCTGAACGATCTTCTCGAGATCGCGCTCGCGGGCAACCGATGCCCCCGTATCGTTCAGGATCCTGAGATGACGTTCGGTTTTCTTTTGTGCGGAGATATCCAGCACGGTCCCAATAAATCGAGTGGCCTGGCCGTCGGAAAAAATTGCGCGACCGGTTGCGGCGATCCAGCGCTCGACGCCATCCTCGATACCGACGGTCCGGTATTCGATGTTGTAGCTTGCCGGAGAATGGGGCTTCAGGGCTGCCGATACGGCCTCATGGGCGCGCTGCCGGTCCTCAGGATGAATGCGCCCCTCAGGAATGATCCTTCATAGCTGACGTCGGCGTCCGGTGGGAGACCGAACACCTCCTTGCAGCGGCTGTCCCATCGGAGAATGTCGTTGAGCAGATCGTAGTCCCAGGTGCCGATGCCCGCCGCCTTGTTCGCGAGGACCAGCCGTTCCGCAGATTCCCGGGCTGCCTGCTCCGACCGGACGCGCTCGATGTGCGCCCACGATCGCTCCGTCACCTCGGTGAGCAAGGCAAGCTCTCGCGGCGTCCAGAGATGCGGGCCCCGGTGATGTATCGCCATCAAGGCCGTCAGTCGCCCTTCCTTCACCAAGGGCATGCAAATGGTCGAACCTATGCCGATGCGCTGGAAAGCGGCGGCTTCCTCCGGCGCGATCTCCTTCAGATTGTCGTTGATGACAAGGGGCCTACCGGCGCTCAGCTCTCGCACCGCCTTCTCACCGAAGTCGGCAAGGCTATAGTGCCCCACGATGTGCACCGCACCGGGGGCTGCCCAGTCCCCGCGTATGGTGAAGCCGTCCTGATCAGGATCCATGTCGGCATAGGCGCAGTTCGAGACGCGGAGATGCTCACCGACCATCCTCGTCGTCACCGCCATCACGCCATCGGCATCGCGGGTCTTGGCCGTCTCCTTGTTGAGGGCGTCCAGGAAGAGCAGCCGGGCTTCGTTCTCGCGCACGGCGGTTTCCGCACGGCGGCGTTCGACCGCGGTGCGCGTGCGCTCGGCAACGTCGCGAATGAGCTCCAGCTCTTCAGGGCTCCATTCGCGCGGCGCGGCATTGTTGAGGTACAACAGCGCCACGACCCCGTCGGGCTCGGAGATCGGCATGTTGACGAGCGCGCGTGCAGAGATCGCCTCGAGAGCTCGGGCGCGGTCGCCGACGCGAGAGTCTTTCTCGGCATCGGCGCAGACGACCGTTTCGCCGCGCTTCAAGTCTTCGATGTAGCTGCCATAGTCGCGAAAGCGCAGCACGCCGGCCAGGCTCGAGATCCCGGGAGCGTTCCAGTCGCGAGCGATCGTGACGGTTTCGGCCGAGGTATCGACGGTGCCGTAACCTGCCCGGCTGACATTGAGGCTGCGGCCGAGCAGCTCAGCCGCGGCATAGGCGAGATCGTCGGGGTTGCCGATTTCTCGAATGTAGTCGCCGAGGGTGGCCAAGACGGCATTGCGGTCGGCCGAGAGCAGCCCGGTCGCTGTCGTCATCGGTCTTCCCCGGACACTTCCCTGCCTCCACTCAATAGGCTGATGAAACGGTATTCCGCGTTGCGCAGTTCAATTCGATCGGGGCAGCCCGACCTGACGTCGATGTCGACTGACCGACCAATTAACCTCCGGGTGACACTTGGGTTCCGCGGGCCCTTGGGATCCGGCTGAAGCCGCTTCATTGCGCTCGGAACGAGATCTGCAGCGGTCGTATTCGAAAGCCTGAATGGCTTCGAAGGCAGACGCTCTATTGAATCAATGTCCGTCCTGCACCGGCGTATAGATCACGAGCTTCAGCGCGGGATCGTCGTTGGCCTGGAAGCTGGTGTGCTCGAAGTGCAGCAGACCTTTGGTCGGATGGTTCATGGTCTTGCGGCCCGAGATGGTGCTGCGGATATCGTGTGCCTCCCACCATTTGACGAATTCCGGACTGCCCTGGCGCAGTCGCGTGAGCAACTCCGTGAAGGCGGGATCGCCGGCCCAGACGTCGTGGGTCGCGCGAAACATCGCGACCATGGCCTTGGCGACATCCGCCCAGCCGGCACCATAGGATTTTCGCGTCTGCTTGTTGGTCATCATGAGGAGCAGCGTGTTGCGATCCTGCTCCGGCAATCGCCCGAAGGCGAAGACGTCCTCGGCCGCCTCGTTCCAGGCCAGCACATCCCAGCGGCGCCCGGTGATGTAGGCCGGCTGGTGCAGGCTCTCGATCATCCGCCGGATCGGCGGCGGCACGATTTCGCGCGCGAAGGGGCGCTTGTCGCCGTCGCGCGCCAGCGCCCTCAGGTGCGCGTGCTCGGTCTTGCTGAGGCGCAGCGCGCGGGCCAGTGCGTCGATCGTGGTGACGGACGGGCTGACCGTGCGGCCCTGCTCGAGGCGGATGTACCAGTCGACGCCGATGCCGGCGAGTTGCGCGACCTCCTCGCGGCGCAGCCCCGCGGTGCGCCGGCGCCGGCCCATCGGAAGCCCGACGGTCTTCGGCGACAGCTTTTCGCGGCGGGACCTCAGGAAGTCGCCGAATTCAACCCGGCGTGGATCGGCCATGACGCGTGTCCTGCAATGGAGGGCCCAAAGAATACTAGGATAATACCAGGCCTTCCTGTCACCTCCAAGGCAGCGCATAGGGCTTCACCCGACCTTGAGGTGAACATCATGAAAGCTGCCGTGCTCAAATCCTTTGGATCGCCACTCGTGATCGAGGACGTTCCGGACCCAACCATCGGCACCGGCGAGGTGATCATCGACGTCGTCGCCACGCGCGTGCTGTCCTACATGAACGAGGTCCTCGACGGGACGCGCAATTATGCGCTCGAGCTGCCCATCGTCCCGGGCCCCGGCGGCATCGGCCGGGTCCGCGCGATCGGTCCGGACGCGACCAGGCTTGCCATCGGCGACTGGGTGTTCTGCGACCCCACAGTGCGCTCGCGCGATGACTCCGTTGCTCCCGATATCGCGCTGCAAGGCCTCACCGCCGCCGGGCCCGGCGGCATGCTTCTGCAAAAGCACTTTCGCCATGGCTCCTTCGCCGAGCAGATGCGCCTGCCGACCGAGAACGTCAAACGCCTCGGCGCGATCACACCGGAGGAAGCGACGCGTTGGTGCGCGCTGGGCACGCTGCTGGTGCCCTATGGCGGCTTCCTCGCCGCCGATCTTCGGCCTGACGAGACCGTGCTGGTGAGCGGCGCCACCGGCAATTTCGGCAGCGCTGCGGTATCCGTTGCACTGGCGATGGGCGCAGCCTGCGTGGTAGCGCCGGGCCGCAACGAAGAGATCCTCGCCGACCTCGTCCGTCGCTTCGGCGACCGCGTGAAGCCGGTCAGGCTCACCGGTAACGAGGACGACGACCGCGAGTGCATGAGGCGCGCCGCGCCGGGCCCGATCGACTGCGTGTTCGACATCATGCCGCCTTCGGTGAGCCCGACCGTCGTGCGCGCGGCGGTCATGACGGTGCGCGCTTACGGCCGCATCGTGCTGATGGGCGGCGTCGGCATGGCGGGCGGCGCGGGCCTCGAGCTGCCCTACCCCTGGATCATGCGCAACTGCATCAGCATCCACGGCGTCTGGATGTATCCGCCGGATGCGGCGAGCCGCCTGATCGCGCTGGTACGCGCGGGGCTGCTGCGGCTCGACGAGTACGAGACCACGGCCTTCGACCTCGACCACGCGAATGAAGCGGTGGAACACGCCGCCGCCAATGGCGGACCGTTCAAAATGACCGTGATCCGCCCTTGAGCCCCAGGGCGGCGGCCAAGCGTCGTCGCCGATTTTTTCGGAAGTCCCGCCAAGCACTTGGCTACTGTGCATGGGGTTGTTTTCGCAGTTTTGTTATTCGAGCTCGACCACCTGGCCGTTCGACAGCGAGACCCGCCGGTCCATGCGGCCGGCGAGCTCCATGTTGTGGGTCGCGATCAGCATCGACACCCGCGTCGCCTTGACCAGCTGCATCAGCGCCTGAAACACGTGATCCGCCGTGTGCGGGTCGAGATTGCCGGTCGGCTCGTCCGCGAACAGAACGCGCGGTGCGTTGGCGACCGCACGTGCGATCGCAACACGCTGCTGCTCGCCGCCAGACAGCTCGGCCGGGCGGTGGGTGATGCGGTCGCCGAGGCCGAGATAGCCCAGGATCTCCTTGGCGCGCTTGACGCTCTCGGACTTCTTCAGGCCGCGGATCATCTGCGGCAGCATGACGTTCTCGAGCGCCGAGAACTCCGGCAGCAGCCGGTGCGACTGGTAGACGAAGCCGATGTCGGTGCGGCGAAGCTGCGTACGCTCGATGTCGGGCAGCTGCGAAGTCGGCGCGCCCGAGACATAGACCTCGCCGGAATCGGGCGCTTCGAGCAGCCCCGCGATATGCAGCAGCGTCGACTTGCCCGAGCCCGACGGCGCCACCAGCGCGACGGACTGGCCTGCCCACAGCGCCAGATTGGCACCGTCGAGGATCGTCAGCGGCACCTCGCCCTGCAGGTACTGCCGCTTTATCTCGTGGAGATAAATGACCGGTACATCTTCCGCCCCCTGCTGCTGCTCCATCAGCCCCTCACTCGTACCGCAGCGCTTCGACGGGATCGAGCCGCGCGGCGCGCCACGACGGATAGAGCGTCGCCAGGAACGACAGCGTCAGCGCCATGACGACCACCGCCGTGGTCTCGCCGACGTCGATTTCAGCGGGCAGCTTCGACAGGAAGTAGAGTTCCGGCGAGAACAATTCGGTGCTGGTGAGCCAGGACAGGAATTGCCGGATCGATTCGATGTTGAGGCAGATCACGAGGCCAACGCAGAAGCCGACCAGCGTGCCGACCACGCCGATCGAGGCGCCCGTGATCAGGAAGATGCGCATGATCGAGCCCTGCGAGGCGCCCATCGTGCGCAGGATCGCGATGTCGCTGCCCTTGTCCTTCACCAGCATGATCAGGCCGGAGACGATGTTGAGCGCGGCGACAAGCACGATCATCGTCAGGATCAGGAACATGACGTTGCGCTCGACCTGGAGCGCATTGAAGAAGGTCGAGTTGCGTTGCCGCCAGTCGACCAGGAACACCGGCCGACCCGCCGCCTCCGTCACCGCCTTGCGAAAGGCGTCGATCCTGTCGGGGTTGGTGGTGAACACCTCGATCGAGGTCACGTCGTTGCTGCGGTTGAAATAGGCCTGCGCCTCGGCCAGCGGCATGAACACGAAGCCGAGATCGTATTCGGACATGCCGATCTCGAACACGGCGACGATCTTGTACGGCTTGATCCGCGGCGTCGTGCCCATCGGCGTGACCGCGCCCTTCGGCGCCACCAGCGTCACGCTGTCGCCGGCATGCAGCGACAGCTGGTCGGCGAGGCGGCGGCCGATCGCGACGCCCTGCCCGTCGTCGAAGCCTTCGAGCGAGCCTTGCTTGATGTTCTTGGCGATCGAGGTGAGGTTGTTGAGATCGTCGGAGCGGATGCCCCGCACCAGGACGCCCGAGGCGTTCCATGGCGACGACGCCAGCGCCTGACCATCCACGACGGGCGCCGCGAGGCGGATGCCCTCGACCTGGCTGATGCGCTCGGCGACGTCCTTCCAGTCGGTCAGCGGCGATTCCAGTGGCTGGACCAGGATGTGGCCGTTGAGCCCCAGGATCTTGTCGAGCAGCTCTTTGCGGAAGCCGTTCATCACGGCCATCACGATGATCAGCGTCGCGACGCCCAGCATGATGCCGAGAAAGGAGAACCCGGCGATGACCGAGATGAATCCCTCCTTCCGCCGCGCCCGCAGATAGCGCGCCGACAGCATCCACTCGAATGGCGCAAAAGGCGCAGTTTGCACGGTTTCGGTCATGGTCTCATCCATCGCTCGATAATCCCATGATTCGGGGTCAATTGTGGCCGGATTGGCGGCCGCGATCTCGGGCGATGAACAATATTCAGCCGACCAGCCGGGCGACAGCGTCGGCAGGCGACATCGTCTCGCGAGCGCCGTCGCTGCGTCGTTTGATCTCGACCTTGCCGTCGGCGAGCCCCTTCGGCCCGATCATGATCTGCCAGGGAATGCCGATCAGGTCGGCGGCGGCGAATTTGGCGCCGGCGCGCTGATCGGTGTCGTCGTAGAGCACGTCGACGCCCTTGGCCGTGAGCTCCGCATAGAGCTTCTCGCAGGCCGCCTCGACCGCGGCGTCGCCCTGCTTGAGGTTCAGGATCGACACGCGGAACGGCGCGACGGCCTCCGGCCATTTGATCCCGGCATCGTCATGGCAGGCCTCGATGATGGCACCTAACAGGCGCGAGACGCCGACGCCGTAGGAACCGCCGTGGATCGGCACGTCAACGCCGTCGGGGCCCGCCACCAGCGCCTTCATCGGCTCGGAATATTTAGTGCCGAAGTAGAAGATCTGCCCGACCTCGATGCCGCGGGTGTTGACCCGCTTGTCCTCGGGCACCTCCCGCTCGAAGCGCGCGGCGTCGTGAACGTCCTCCGTCGCCGCATAGACCGAGGTCCACTGCTTGATGATCGGCGTCAGGTCGCTGTTGTAGTCGACGTTCTCGTCCGGCACCGGCAGGTCCAGCACGTCGCGATTGATGAACACGCCGGATTCACCGGTCTCGGCGAGCACGATGAATTCGTGGCTGAGATCCCCGCCGATCGGCCCAGTCTCGGCGCGCATCGGGATCGCCTTCAGCCCCATCCGCGCGAAGGTGCGCAAATAGGCGACGAACATCTTGTTGTAGGCGACGCGCGCGGCGGCCTCGTTGAGGTCGAACGAATAGGCGTCCTTCATCAGGAACTCGCGGCCGCGCATCACGCCGAAACGCGGGCGCTGCTCGTCGCGGAATTTCCATTGGATATGATAGAGATTGAGCGGCAGGTTCTTGTAGGACTTGACGTAGGCGCGGAAGATCTCGGTGATCATTTCCTCGTTGGTCGGCCCGTACAAGAGCTCGCGCTTGTGGCGGTCAGCAATGCGCAACATCTCCGGGCCATAGGCGTCGTAGCGCCCGCTCTCGCGCCAGAGATCGGCGAGCTGCAAGGTCGGCATCAAGACCTCGATCGCGCCGGACCGGTCCTGCTCCTCACGCACGATCTGCTCGATCTTCTTCAGCACGCGGAAGCCGAGCGGCAGCCACGCATAGATGCCGGCGGCCTCCTGCCGGATCATGCCCGCGCGCAGCATCAGCCGATGCGAGACGATCTCCGCCTCTTTCGGATTTTCCTTCAGGATGGGCAGAAAGAACCGCGACAACCGCATGCTAGCACTCTGGGAATCAGTGATCGTCCGCAGTGAAACCGGATTAAGAGCGAAAACACAAGGCCGGGAATGAGGAAAAGCCGCTAACGCAGCGAAATTCCTTGTCATTTTTCCGTCGACTTCAGGTTCAGCTTGAAGAGTTGCTTGCGAAGGCGGCGTTCCAGGGAGGGCCGTCACGAAAGCCGCCTTGGCTCCCGAGAACCTTGATCCGTCTCACTTCATCTTCATTCCCGAGTGATCCGGCATTTTCTTCATGTCCATGTGACCCGAGTGCCCCGCATCGCCCGGCGCCTGCGCGCCGACGCCCTGGACGTCGAGAGAGACGGCGACCTTGCCGGCCTTCTCGAATTGCAGCGTCACGGGCACCTTGTCGCCCTGCTTGAACGGACCCTTCAGTTCCTGGAGCATCAGGTGATAGCCGCCGGGCGCGAGCTTCACCGTCTTGCCGGGATCGATCGCGAGCCCCTTGTCGAGCAGGCGCATCTTCATCACGCCGTTGTCCATGGCCATCTCGTGGATCTCGGCCTTGCCGGCGATATCGGCGGACACGCCGACCAGCTTGTCCGCCGCGGTCCCCTTGTTCTCGATGATCAGATAGCCGCCGGCGACCTTCGCACCGCCCGGCGTCGCACGGCTCCACGCCTGCGAGATGACGAGATCGCCGGCCTTGACGTCGTCGGCGATCGCCGGTGCTGCGCAGAGTGCAAGAGCGAACGCAGCGAGCAGCACATCTTTCAGCCTTGTCTTCATATCGGTATTTCCTTTGCAGATTGAATGACAGTGTTTGGAGAGTTGCTGCGCCGACCATTTCTCCAGGTCGGACATTTCGGCGGAGCCTTCGATCGTCGTGATGCTCCCGTCCCGAGAGATGAGCATCGTCCTGGGGATGTCGCCCTGCCAGGCAGGATCGATCTCGAACCGCAAGCGCTCGACAAAGCCGTCGTTGAAGATGAAGTTCTCAGTCGACGACAGCCCCGCCTTGTCGAGCATCGATTGCGTCGCGGCCGGCAGGTTCGGCACGAGATCGGCGCTGACCGTGACGACATCGATATCGGGATGGTCCTTCGCAAACTTCCCGAGCAACGGCAGCTCGACTTTGCAGGGCCCGCAGGTCACGCCCCAGAAATGCACGAGCGTCGGGCGGTCGGCATGCCCCTTGAGCAAGCTTTGCCAGGTGCCGCGTTCGAACGGCTTGAGGCCCGGAGGCGATCCGAGCGCAGACGCCGATGCGAACAGGATACCCAGACCCAGAATGGCTGCAAATCGACGTCTCATCGTTGGTCCTCGATCGCTGTGAGGCGGTAGCCGTCCGCTTTCGTCATCCATGACAGGTAGACCTGTCCGCCATTGGAGACGAGCAAGGGATGGTCGGATGTGTCGGTCGTGCTCGATATCGCCTTCGGTGGCGACCAGGTCTCGCCATCGTCGTGAGAGATCGTCATCTGGACCGTGGTCTTCTCGCCATCGAACTCCTTCCACACCATCACCGTCCCCGGCGGGCCCGCGAGCACGAAGGGGCGCGTCGGATTGCGATCCGGCCGCCCCAACGCCATCGGCGCAGAGAACGTGCGACCTTCGTCGCGCGAGTGGGCGTAGAACAATCCTTTACGAGCCTTCCCGTTCGTGTACCAGGCGACGTGATAGGTTCCGTTCGGCGCAACCGTGAGGCTGGGCCCGTGGTGCGGGCAGGCATTGATCTGCCAGTCGTCGTTGCTGACCCGATGGATCTCCCCTGGCGTCGAGACGTCGGTGAACGTCATGATCGCGTGATCGCGCACGCCCCCCTCGAAGATGTTTCTGAAGATCACGGCCGGCCGGCCGGGCGCCGCGAACGTCAGCCCCAACCGGCAGCACTCGCAGGTGCCGTCACGGGCGAGACTTGCCTCGGTGTAGGTGGCACCGCCATCGCGAGACGAGGCAAAGAACAGCGCGGCTCCCTCATATTTTCGTCCCGCCTCCCTTGCGGGGACACGATTGCGCTTGTCGAGCCAGGCCGCAAACACCGTTCCGTCCTGATCGAGCGCCAGCGCTTCGAAACGCTGGCTCTCATTGCTTGCGGTGATGAGTTTCAGCTCCGCGAAGCTCTTTCCGCCATCGGCCGAACGCGTATAGAGCACCTGGCCGTTGAAGGCTTCGTCCCTGAAGGTCGAGAACGCGACGGCAATGCCGCCCTTGCGATCGACCACGATCTTCGGCCGCGCATCCGGCCCCCAATCAAGGTTCAGCCGCTTCGTCGTGACCTGGACGGGGACCGAGAAATTGCGGCCCGCATCCTGCGAACTCGCGACCGAGACCTGCCCTCCCGCCATCCAGATCAGCCACAGCGTTCCGTCCGGAGCGAATGCGGGCGTCGCCTTGGTTGCACAGCGCAGCGTCGGCTCCTCACACACCGCTTCGGACGCATGTGCAGCACGCATCTGTCCGAGCGCCGCACCTTGCAGCAATGCGAGAGCGACGATCCCGAGCAGGCCAGTTCGGATCATGGCCCTGTTCCCTTCGAGAACCCCGATCATTTGAACGCCACCTTCATACCCGCAACGAAGGTGCGCGGCGAGCCGGCATAGATCGATCCTGTGGTGTTTGCGAGCACACTCGCAGGATTTTGAAGGCCAGCCGCCGTCACCGTGTTGGCGATGTTGTTTGCCGAAGCGATGTAGGTCCGGTCGAATACGTTCCTGACCTCGAGAAACAGATTCAGCGATCTGAAGGTGTCCGACACCAGATCGGTCTTGTAGTGAACATTCAAATTGACCAGCTCATAGCCGGGCGCCTTCAGCAGATTCGCGTTGTCCATGTAGAAGGAGTCCTTCCACTGCAGTTCGACAAAGCCTCCGAGACCTGCAAGCGGCCCGGCGAACTCGTCATACCCAATTCGCGCCGTCAGCTCGTTGGGGGAGATGCCGGGAATCTTGTTGCCTGCCCGGTTGAAGCTGAACACCGCGCCATTGGTGATGTTCTCGACATACTCGGTGTAGACCTCGTCGAGATAGGTGTACGCCGCCATGAACCGCCAGCCCGGATGAAATTTCCAGTCAGCGGCAAGCTCGATGCCGCGGTGCTCCGACCGCGGCGCGTTGAACGTATAGGATATGCCCGCAATCGGAGTCGCCTGACTGACGATCTCGTTGCGGAAGAACTCGTAAAAGCCGGTCGCACTGAGCTTGAGCGTGTTGTTCGGCGTCCAATCGAACCCGAGGTCGTAACCTAGATTCTTCTGGGTTTGGAGCTGCGTATTGTTGCCGGACAAACCCGTCGGAAGGACGAAGAGGTTCGAAACCTGCGGAGTGCCGTATCCCGTGGCAACTCGTCCGCGGAAGAGCCATTCGTTGTTGAGATTGTACAGGAGCGCCAACTCTGGCGCAGCATTCTGAAACTGCCGGTCCGCGGTCGTCAGGGTTGTTGTGGTGACGCCGGTGGGACCCGCGTACGCATACGCGGTGTTTGTCCCCTTGAGTAGCGTGGTCTCCCAACCAATGCCGGCGACCGCCGTCAGCGAGGTTGTCAGCCTGAGCTCTTCCCTGGCACGCACACCATAATTGGTCGTTTCGCTGAAGAGATTGCTCGAGAGCCTGCCGAGCGTGGCATTGCCCCCCGGCATCACATTTCGCGTGTCGCTCGACGCCGTCAGAGTGTTGTAGAAGGCACCGAAGAACGCGGTCGACTCCATCCCGAAGATCTCGCCGCGCTTGGTGAGATCGCTCATGTAATTGTACGACGGAAAATCTCCGATCGAGCTGGTCTGTCCAGTCGGTTGGCTGATGTTCCTGTCGTCGAACACGAACTGGTTGCGCCACGTCATCGTGTTGTCGAAATCGTGCTCCCACCGGCCGCCGACGATGGTCCGACGGTCGTCGCGGCCGAGGCCGGCCTGCAGGGCCGTTTCCGTGTCGGTTCCGGCAGTTGCGTTGAAGCCGTTGTTGAACAACCTAACCGTCCCGCATCCGGGCGCGGCGGTGGTACCGGTGGCACATCCCTGCTGGAACGGGTTGAGGTCGTACTGGTTCAGCGACTGCCGGATCGGCAGCCGCGTGCTGAGATCATTGTTGATGATCTTGACCGTGAAACGATCGTCCGGCGTCGCCTTCAGCGTGCCGAGGAAGTTGACGGTCTGCGTATTGAACCAGCTATTGCCGATGTAGCCATCGCCCCGCACGTCGCTTGCGAATAGCGAGCCCTCGAAATTCCCGACCTTCTTGCCGGCCGCCAGATAGTTGTTGAGGTAGCCGTAACTGCCGCCGTCGACGCCATATTCGACGCCGTCGATCGTGCCGCCGGGCCGCGTCCGAAAATTCAGCGCACCGCCGGTCGCATAGTTGCCGTAGAGCGCCGACGAGGGGCCGCGGATCACGTCGATCGCGCCATAGGCGTGGGGATCGATCAGGTCGCTGCGCGACAGGCCGTCCGGTTGCGTCACCGGGAAGCCATCGTCGAAGATCACGAGATTGCGGATGGCGAAACCGTTGCGGGCGTTGGATCCGCGAATCGAGATTCCGAAATCACGGGGACCATTGCCCTGCTTGATCGAAATGCCCGGACTGTCCCGCAAGACGTCGCTGACCGAAAACGCCGGGCGATTGTCGAACTGGCTGCGATCGATGGTCGTCGCGGTCTGGCCGGCCGGCGATTGATTGAGACCAGCCCGCGCTGCGCCGGCAGACGCGGCCAGGTTTTGGGCCGGCGCGCTGGCGGTCGCATTCTGCGCAACGGGTCTGGCTGCGCGTCCCGCCGAAGCTGAGCGCAGTCGCGATGGTCGGGTGATTGGTTTGGGACGCGAAGGCTGCGGCGCCTCAACCGTCACCGCGGGAAGCGATTCCGAGGCGCCTTGGGCCAGCGCGTCCGAGCCGATCGAGTACACCAGCCCGCAAAGCACGGGCAAGCTCGCGCGGCTGATCGCACGAATGCGTAACATCTCTTGAATTCCTGACATCCGGCACGTCGGCCGGTCCATTGCACACGCCATCGGCACGGCAACGGCGCGCGCCAATGGTTCGGTTTGTCGCTACGTCAGGAAAATCGAGGGGGTGCGCGAGCCTGGGCGCTCGAGCCCTTGTAAGCGGGCATGGCGGACACGTCCGCCGCGAGCCACACGACACGTTCAGCGTGACGCAAGGGAGTGGCGAGCGCAACCTGCGGCGGCGAATCGAGCGTCGCGTTGGCCTGGGCCAGGCAACAAAGGGCGCATGCGCCGGCATGCGCGGTCGGAACGTTCGGTCCGCCGCCCTGCTCGCTCGCGCTGTGGCAGATGACGGCGGCGGAAAGCGGATCGGCCATAGCCTGGCCGGCCGCCAAGCACGCGGCGATCGGCGCCAGCACCTGCATCACCAGGGCGAGCAGGACGATGGGGAGGAACTTCTGTAGCCGTGCGCGCATCCGCCGAACCATTCGTTCGTCAGCCAACTAAACACTGCAGTCAGGGCCGAGTCGAGGTCAGTTCCGCCGCCTTCTTGGCCCAGCGCAAATTTCTCGAAGACTGTGGTCGGCGTGCTCCAGCACCGGCGCCCGTCCGCCATTTAAGGCAGGGCAACCATCCCGCCTATCCACAAATTTCTTATACTTGTCATATATTTAGATGACTTTGAGCTCGATCGTTTCGTTAACTGCTCGAATTTTGAACATTCGTTGCCGAAAATGATGACAAGTGAGAAAAGTTGATCTAGCATCCCCCTTGCTCAGGCTGGCCGCGAGGTCGAAGTCTGGTGGTCCAAGTCTCGGGAGGAGCCCCTGGCGCGCAAAACGCAGCGTCGCCCCGTCAATCAAGAGCAAATCTTAGAATCGGGGATAATAGGGTCGACACAATTTTCGAGCGGGGCCAGGGCCCCGCTCTTTTTTTGCCCGGCGCGGCTGAACTGCCGATGAACGTGGCCTCTCATCCAATCCTGGACACCGCGCGGCGATCACACCCCGGCCGTTTACCAACGTCTGTTCGAGCCGGATGCGGAAACGCAGGCGATGTTCCGCTCGAAGGCAGCGAGTTGGCGAGGGATCGACGCTCGCATTGACGATCGAAGCGATCCTCGACTTCGCCGGTGAGCGCCGCGGACATTTCCGGCTGATCGCCTGCGAGGTCGCCTCGCACGATGCTTACGGCACGCGGCGTCGTCAGGGATACGCTCCGCGGTCCGCTTGACCTAAATGGACGCCGGAGATCGCGCAGGCCTGGGATACATTGCTCGCGGATATCGACGCATGCGCCGCCGCTCCGGCCCGACGCTTTGCGCTGCACCAACACTGGCTGCGGCGATCTCGCGGCTGATTGCAGATTGAGTGCCAACAACTCTTGTGAGAGACTTTCGGAGATCGGTCGCGCAAGCAATGACGCGCCGACGACAAAATTCATGGGAGCGAGCGATGTCCGGGACGAAAGATTTCTCGACGACGAGGCGCGATCTTCTTCAGGCGGCAGCGACCGCCGGCGCCGCAACTGCCATCCTTGGCAGCATGGGCATAAACCCCGCACTGGCAGCCGCGGTCGGACGCAGCGAGAAGCCGCTGAAGGCGGCCTTCTCCAATGCGGGCCTCCAGGCGACCTGGTGCGCGCAAGGCAAGCAGGCCGCGGAATTCTGGGGCAAGCTGTTCAACGTCGAGGTGACCTGGTTCGACGGCCAGCTCGATGCGGTGAAGCAACGCGCGGCGATCGACAACATGGCCTCGCAGAAATGGGATTTCGTCGCGATCCAGGCCTTCGGCATCGGCACCCTCACCCAGCCGGTGCAGAAGATGATCGACGCCGGCACGCCCGTGATCGACATGGATACGCTGATCGCGCCGCTTGATCAGATCAACGTCCACTCCTTCCTCGCCCCCGACAACGAGTTCATGGGCGCCTCGGTGACGCAGGCGCTGTGCAACGCCATGGGCGGCAAGGGCAAGATCATCATGACGCAGGGCGCGCTCGGGCATACCGGCGCGCAAGGACGGGCCAAGGGCTTCAACTCGGTGGTCAAGCAATTCCCCGGCATCGAGGTGCTCGACACGCAGCCGGCCGACTGGGACGTCTCCAAGACCGCCCGCCTCTGGGAAACGTATCTGACGAAATACCCGCAGATCGACGCCGCGTTCTTCCACAATGACGACATGGCGCTCGCCGCCGCCAACATCATGAAGGCGCGGGGCCGCACCAACATCCTGATCGGCGGCGTCGACGCCATGCCGCCGGCGATCCAGGCGGTCAGCGAAGGCCGCATGTTCGCCACGGTGCGCAATCCCTCCTGCCGCATCCATGGCGGCGCCATCATTGCAGGCGTGTCGGCCGTGGTCGGCGGCGAGAAGAGCGGACAGGGAATCCCGAAGAACGTCGTCACCGACGGCCCGGTCGTGACCAAGGCCAACGCCGCCGGGATGCAGTGGATGCAGGATCACTTCCTGATCTGAGCCTCCAATATCTGAACGTTCATGCCTGAGGGACAACAGCCCATCCTGGAACTGCAGGGCATCACGAAGAGCTTCGGCGGGGTCGAAGCTCTACGTGGTGTCGACTTCGCGCTTTATCCCGGCGAGATCCATGGTCTCGTCGGCGAGAACGGCGCCGGAAAAAGCACGCTGATGAAGATCATCGCCGGCGTGCACACCGAATTCTCCGGCCGCTTCCTGGTCGACGGGAAGGAGATGCATTTCCGCTCGGCCCGCGATGCGCACGCCGCCGGCATCGCCATGGTGCATCAGGAGCTCAGTGTCGCGCCCGATCTGACGGTCGCGGAGAACGTCTTCCTGGGCAACCAGCCGATCAATCGGCTGGGCCTCGTGCAATGGCGGCGGATGGCGCGGGAGGCGGGCGAGCAGCTCGCCCGCTTCGGCATCGACGTCGATCCCATGAGCCGGCTTGGCGACCTCCCGATCGGGCTGCAGCAGCTGATCGAGATCGCGCGCGTGCTGTTCTCCGGCGCGCGCATCGTCATCCTGGACGAGCCGACCTCAGCCCTCTCCCCGCCCGAGGTCGAGCGGCTGTTCGCCACGCTCAAGCGGCTGCGCGAGGGTGGCACTGCGATCGTCTTCATCTCGCACTTCATCGAGGACATCCTGCGCGTCTCCGATACCGTGACCGTGTTCCGGAACGGACGGAAGGTCGCGGAGACGGCAAGCACCGCGACCAGCAAGGGCGCGCTGATCGAGGCCATGATCGGCCGCGGCGGCGAGGCGCTCGGGCATAGCTACACCGACGATCTGATGCTGCCGCAGCCGAGCGACAGGAAAGTCGTTCTCAAGGCCGATCAGCTGTCGCTGTCCAGCAGCCTTCAGGACGTCTCGTTCGAGGCGCGCGCGGGCGAGGTGCTCGGCATCTACGGCTTCATGGGCTGCGGCCAGCTGGAGCTGTCGCGCATCCTGTTCGGCAAGCTGAAACCGGACGGCGGCACGCTTGCCGTCGAGGGCACGCCCAAGACCTTCGCCAGCACGGCGGCGGCGCGGCGCGCCGGCGTGGCGCTGGTGCCGGAGAGCCGGCGCGACATGCTGTTTCACCAGGAGCCGGTCTACAAGAACATCTCGATCAGCATTCTCGATCGCATCTCGGCCCTGCTGCTCAAGCCGGCGCGGGAGCGCGACATCGCCAAGCGCCAGGTCGAGCAGCTGCAGATCCGGCCGCCGGTGGTCGGCCTCGATCTCGGCATGCTCTCGGGCGGCAATCAGCAGAAGGTCGCGCTGGCGAAATGGCTGACCTATCCGCCCAAGCTCCTGGTGCTGTGCGAGCCGACCCGCGGCATGGATGTCGGCGCCAAGAACGACGTCATCAACATCGTCCGCGACCTCCGCGCCAGGGGGCTCGCCATCATCGTGCTGTCGACCGAGCCGGAAACGGTGCTGTCGCTGGCCGACCGCATCCTCGTGCTCAAGCGCGGCACAGTGGTGCGGGAGTTCAAGAACGAGCCGGTCAGCAAGGACCGCCTGCTGGAAGCGGCGTGACGGAGAAGCACATGAGCAGCGAGACGGCCTTGGCGGCGGGACGGAGGGCGCGGGGGCTTGCGCCCTTCCTGCGCTCGCAGATGCGCAACATCGCCCCCTTCCTGACGCTGATCTTCCTGACCACCTTCTTCGCCTTCGCCAGCCCCTCCTTCGCGACACTCGACAATCTCGGCAACATCCTGACCCAGGTGTCGGTCACAGGCATCATCGCGGTCGGCCTCACCTTCGTGATCCTCTGCGCCGAGATCGACCTGTCGATCGCCAGCATCGCCAACGTCACGGGCATCGCGGTCGCCTACTTCACGCTGCAGGAATCCTACGTCAACATCGCCAACGTCCCCCTGCCCGGCGCAGTCGCGATCATCCTGTCGATCCTGCTCTGCGCCCTGCTCGGCCTTGTCAATGCGCTTGGCCTGACCGTGATCGGCATCCCCTCCTTCATCATGACGCTCGCGATGATGCAGATCGCGGCCGGCATCTCCGCGCTGCTGGTGCGCGGCCAGATCGCCTACAAGGTGCCGAGCCTGATCACGACGCTCGGCTCCGGCTCGATCGGGGGCATCCCCTGGATCGTCATCGTCGCCGCCATCATGCTGCTCGGCGGGCACCTGGTGCTGACCTACACGCGCTTCGGCCGCTACGTCTACATGGTCGGGGGCAACCGCGAGGCGGCGGAATATTCCGGCCTCAACGTCAAGCTCATCCTTGGCGCCGTCATGGTGATCTCCGCGGTGTGCTCCGGCATCGGGGGCATGCTCGGCGTCGCCCATTTCGGCAGCGCGCAGCAGAACGAATTCGACACCTATCTGCTCGACTCCATCGCCGCCGTCGTCGTCGGCGGCACCAGCCTGTTCGGCGGCCGCGGCGGCATCGGCAACACCATCGTCGGCCTGTTCGTGCTCGGCGTGCTCAACAACGGGTTGGACCACGTCAACATCGACAGCTTCCTGAAGATCCTGATCCGCGGCCTGATCCTCCTGGCGGCGCTGGTCATCAACGTCTACGCGCAGCGCTTGAGGGAAAAAGCGGCGGAGTAGACGGCTGCCAAAGCAAAAATGCGAAAACAACCCCATGCACAGTAGCCGGGGCCAGCGGAATCAATGGCTTACCGGTGACCTCGCGAAATTGCGGATTTCGCGAAGTTAATTTTGACCCGTCGGGCAAAACAGGGGTATGGTGTCATCATGGCGGCGTTCCAGAAGCGAGCGACGGAGCACCGCTGTTTCCCCCTCATTGCGCGCACAGCGAGCAATCCAGAATCATTCTGCGGCGACAGTCTGGATCGTTTCCGGGCCGCACATCATGCGGTCGCGTTCGCGAGATGGTCCGATACCGTCGAGATGAACGCGCGAAGACGCTCGAGACGCCGCAGGTCCCGGTGGTATCCCATCCAAATGTCTCGTGCCGGGGGCGGCGTCGGCAGTTCCAGTCTGCGAATACCCGGGATCTGATTGCCGACCACACGCGGCAGGACAGCAATGCCGACCCCTTGCCTGCACATGCGCCCCTGGACGTTGCGGTTGTTCGATCGCAGGACCAGTCTGGCGTTGGGGAAACTCTCGATGAGCCACGCGATGTCAGGGAAGTGGGGCGTGGATGGCGTGATCAGCCGGAAACCAGTCCCATCGCCATATTTGGGATCAGCCGCCTCCTCCGCGATGTAGACGCCGTATTCGAGCCTGAAGAGCCGCCGCTGAACGACATCGGCAGTGTCGAACGGAACGGCACGAAAAGCGACTTCGGCCTCCCGCTGCGCGAGGCTGAACCGGCGCGTGCCGGTCAGGATTTCAACGTCGACATTGGGGTATGCGTTCGAGAAATCCGCCAGGATGGGAGGCAGGACATAGGCCCCGAACCAGTCCGTTGATGAAATGCGCAGATTGCCTTTGAGATTCTGCTCCTGCCCCGCAAGCCGGCGCTCCATGGCCAGCGCGCCTTCTTCCATTTGCTCGGCCAGCGCGACGATCCCGTGGCCCTCTTCGGTCAGAACAAGACCGTCCGCTGTGCGCTGGAAGAGCGCGTGGCCGACCGCCTGCTCGAGCGCGCGAAGGCGCCTGCCGACGGTCGGATGGCTTGTCTGAAGCGAACGCGCGGCGCCGCCGAGCGTGCCGGTTCGCGCAATCGCAAGAAAGATCCTGACGTCACTCCATTCCATCGCGCCCACCCACACAAAACTGAACGCCAAGAGTACAGTTATGTCAGTTAAAAGAACAAATCTAAGCACCTAGATTCCCGCCATCGCCTGGAGGTGGGTCCTTCTGTGGATTCCCCCGACCCATCAGGGCGGCGGCTTGGTTGAACCGGCTGCGAAACCCACGGCAAGCTCGTCCAGACAGCAAAGAGATTTGCTGGAGCGGTCGCAGAACGCGGTGGACCGCTCCGATGTCCGCAATTGAGGACTCGATGATGATCACGATGCTGGTGACCAAATCGTCTGAAAACAACTCGGAGAAGAAGTCATGAAAACTTGGCTCATCACAGGCTGCTCAAGCGGCTTCGGCCAGCGGCTCGCACTCGCTGCAGCACAGCGCGGCGATCGGGTCATCGCGACGGCCCGCAATGTCAAGACGATCGAGGAAATGGCCGAGCCTTTCCGCGGCCGCATGATCACTTTGCCACTCGACGTGACCGATGCGGCGGCGGCCAAGGCAGCGGTCGCAAGGGCGGTCGAGACCTTTGGCGGGTTTGACGTGCTCGTGAACAATGCCGGCTACGGACTGTTCGGCGCGATCGAGGAAGGCACGCCCGAGGAATATCGGCCGATGTTCGAGGTGAACGTCTTCGGTCTGATCGAAACCACCAGAGCCGCCCTGCCCGTCCTGCGACGTTCGGGCGGAACGATCGTCAACATGTCGTCCGGCGCGGGCATCGCGGGTGGCGGCGGCGGAGGTTATTACAACGCCGCCAAGTTTGCCGTGGAAGGGATTTCCGAAGCGCTCGCCGGCGAGCTGGAGCCGTTCGGCATTCGCGTGCTGATCGTCGAACCTGGGCCGTTTCGCACCGATTTCCTTGGCCGTTCGATCACGATGGCCGCCAACGAGATGCCGGAATACGCCGCGAGCTCGCGCAAGCCCTATCGCGAAACCAACAACGGCAATCAGGCGGGCGATCCCGACAAGGCGATCGCGGTGATCCTGCAGGCAGTCGACGCCGATGACGCCCCGCTTCATCTGCCGCTCGGCCCGATTGCGCACGCGATCGCCGAGCGAAAGCTGGCTGCCTTCCGCAGCGATATCGACGCCTGGCGCGACATCACGATCGCCACCGATTTCGACCAGCCCTGAGCGCTGGCCGCGAGCTTTGTTTGAACGTCAACATCCGACTGGAAAGCGATCATGATCGCATCTTTGAAGGGGTTTACCCAGCAGCTGGTGCCGGTGAATGGCATCAAGATCAACGCCGTCACGGGAGGCTCAGGCCCGCCGATCCTTCTCCTTCACGGCTGGCCGGAAACATGGTGGGAATGGCACAAGGTGATGCCGCTGCTGGCCGAGCATTTCAGCGTGGTGGCCATGGATCTGCGCGGCGCGGGCTTTTCCGACTGCCCGCTCGACGGCTATGACAAGGCGACGATGGCGCGCGACGCGCATGACGTGATGGTTGCCCTTGGGCATGAACGCTACGCCGCGTGCGGACATGACATCGGCGGAATGGTCGCCTTGCCGCAGGCCGCCATCTATCGGGAGGCTGTTACCCACCTGGCCGTCCTCGACGTTCCGCTTCCCGGCTGGACCGGATGGGAGGCGACGACCGCAAGGCTCTGGCACTTCAGCTTCCATATGAACCGCGACCTGCCCGAGCGCCTGATTCATGGCCGTGAATATGACTATGTTTCGACCTTCATGGCAGAGCGGTTCTACGATCACAGCACCTTCAATCCGGCGGACATCGAGATCTACGCCAAGGCGATGGCGCTTCCTGGCCGCACGCGTGGCGGCATGGAATGGTACCGCACCCTCGCCGCCGATCATGCGACTGCGCTCGAGTACAAGAAGCAACCGCTCGAGATACCGGTGCTTGGCCTGGGTGGGGACCAGCGGTTCGGTGCGCAGATGGTGCCGATGCTCAAGGAGTTCGCCACCCATGCGAGGGGCGGCTCGATCGCGCGGTGCAGCCACTATGTCGCGGACGAGCGGCCGGATGAAGTCGCGGCCGCCCTGATCGAGTTCCTCAAGGCCAATTGAAACTCGGCGCCCGCGCCGTCGTGGGCCGGGCGGATCGCTGCGGGCGAATTGCGCCGCAGAAACGCGATGGATCGAATAAACAGCAAAGGAGACTGTCATGACCGCACCCGTCATTCGCGGCGTCAATCATATCGGAATCACGGTGCCCGACATCGAAGCAGCAAAATCGTTCCTGGTGGAAGCTTTCGGCGGCCAGGTGATCTACCAGTCCTTCGGACCGCAGGATCCGCCGCGGCAAGGACCCGAATTCGAGCGGGCCGTCGGCGCTTTTCCCGGAACGGTCGTGCGTGCGCAGGCGATGGTCAAGATCGGAACCGGACCCGATATCGAGCTCTTCGAAATGCACGGGCCCGAGCAAGCCCAGCCGATCCGGGCGAGCGACTTCGGCATCACGCACTTCGCTCTCTACACCGACGACATCGACGCATCGGTCGAGCGCTTCGAGAAGGCTGGAGGCACGCCCCTCACCGCGCCGCGCGCTATTCCCTATGCAACCGAGAAAGGTCCTGGAAACAAGGTCTGCTACTGCCGCATGCCGTGGGGCACGACGATGGAATTCATCACCACGCCGGACCGCATGGCCTATCATGACCAGACGGATCTGCGCAGGTGGCAGGACGAGGACTGAGCAGGGGCGCGAAAAGGGATCCGCATCAGTTTCTCCCGCTGCTTGCGGGCAGGGCAATCGCATATGGAGCGATATCGCCTGTGGCCATCCTTCGAGACGCCCGCCGTTGGCGGGCCCTCAGGATGAGGAGCGAGTGCGTTTGCGCCAGTTTCAACGGGCGCCGGTGCCGCTTAGCCTCATCCTGAGGGACCGCGAAGCGGTCGTCTCGAAGGACGAGGCGCGCGCTCAGGTCTTGCGATAGAGCCATATGCGATTGCGCTGCGCTTGCGGGAGAGGTCGGCGCGTCCGGGCGATGCGCAGCATCGTCCCGCGCGCCGGAAGTGGGCCTTCTCCTCTTGGCGATTGTCCCATTGCGGAAACACCCTCTCCCCGACCCTCTCCCGCAAGCGGGAGAGGGAGCGCACCTTCCCCTGTCGCGATCAAGCCTGGTCACATCATGCTTTAGCTCCCGATCTCCCGGTCCGGCGGCAGCCGCGAGAAGCGGAAATTGCAATGGCTGGCGCCGCCCGCAAGCGTCTGCGTCCTTTCCAGGCGGATGCCTCGCGCGGCGTAGGCGACGAAGTCGAGGCCGCAGATGTTCGGCAGTATATCCGCGTCGCCGCGGCGCGCAGCGAGCTTGCAGAAGCCGCAGGCCTTGTAGTCGACGCCGAATTCGAAGCTGCCTTGCGGACCCGGCTCGACGAAATCGTAGGCGAAATCTTCCGGAAACTCCGCTTGGTGAGCTTGTGTAACGCTCCTTGCCGCCTGTTCGCGCATCAAGGCCTGGTTCTCCCGTGACATGAACTGACGCCCTGCGGCGAGACGCTCGGCTTCGGGAATCGTCAGCAGCTGCGCCTTGTAGGTTTCCCGCTCGATCTCCCCGATCACGGGCACCGGCACGCCGTGGCGCCGCAGCACCCGACTGATGGCCATGAAGCCGGTTAGGCGCATGAAGAAATCGCTCATGCGGCTGGCTGCACCGCCGACATAGGGCATCTGCGTGAGGACGATCTCGAATTCGTCCGTCACCTCCAGCCTGACCTTGTCCATATCGGAGAGATGCGCGCGCTCGCGGAGCATCGGTTCAGCGAGGTTTATTCGCTCGCGCATGGCGGCCTCCATCGCGTGGCGGTGCGTCTGGTAGAACGGATGAATCTCAGCCATTGGACACCCGATAGGATTGGCTCATTGCAGCATCGACGAGCCGCCTCATTCGGCGGCGATCGCCTCGATCTCCAGCAGCCATTTGCTGTCGACGGTCTCGACCACCACGACGGTCAGCGCCGGCTGGTGCTTTGCACCAAACAGCAAACCGCGGGCTTGACGGACTTACAGAGTACAACTGACCTATGCGGCTTCCGAATGCCTTCGCCTTCCGGCGAGGCCATGCGGGCTCTGGAAATCAGCGATGGACGAGTGTTGTCTCCGCAGGTGCCGCTTCTTTCGACCGCAGGAACACAAAAACGGACCCAACAAAGATTTCCGCGTCGGCGCGACCATCCTGCCCGATGAGAATGAGTCCCGCTCCGCCATTGGCTACGTTCAGAATAACGGGCGCTCCCTTCGATGTCTTGATCGGGTTCATACCGATGGTGAGAAATTCACCGATCGGCTGATCCAGATACTGAAGCCTCAATTGCGGAGCAATCTCTGCTGGCGCAAGCCCAAAACCCAGTTGTTGGGCACGGGCGTAAATTTGCCCGAGCAACACCGTCTCGGTCTGAAAGCCGAGCTCCGCCGCCGAAACCGTGACAAGCTCCAAGTCTGCTTTCGCGGTGTTTAGGGTAAAGGCTGGTCGAGCCATGATTTCACTAGCCAACTCTCCAACACCACACCCTCGCGCATTCAACGCGTTACGAAGAGCGACCGAATCTGGAAATGTCCCTACCGTCGTCTTCCTCCACACCGGAACATCGGCAGCGGATTCAACGCCAGTCTGCGGCTTGCGAACTCCGGCAACCTCCTTGAGCGCCAAGCGAGCCTGCAAAACATCTCTCGCCGTGCACTGAGCTTTGGCTTCGTCCGCGAAAAGGAGGACGCAAGCGTTGCAGAGCATTAGAATGACGAGAACGCCGCCGTGCCATCCCCTGGAGTGCCCCGCGGGTCACTTCAAATTCCTCCGGGTGTGGTCAGTCAAATTCCTCCACCCGCGAGGCAGGACAAGGGACTGTTAGTTTGAGTTTGTTTCCCGGGCAAGAGCTTCAGCGGCTTCTTTGAGCCGATAGCTGCGTCCGTCGAACTCAAGCAGATGGCAATGATGCATAAGGCGATCGAGGATCGTCGTGCTCATAGTGTTGTCCCCAAGGTATGCCCCCCAATCCTGCACGACGCGATTGGAGGTGACGATGACGCTGCGGCGCAGTTTGTAACGCTGATGGATCAGGGTCTGCAGCAAAGTGCCGGCGTCGTCGGGGATGGCGCGTGCGAGGAATAGATCGTCCAGCACGAGGAGATCGCAGTCGATGATGGTTCGCAGCCGGACCTCGCGTTGTGCCGGAGAGTTCAGGGCGTAGCGGTGGAAGAAGTCGTCGGTCTCAAGATACTGGACCTTGTGGCTTTGCAGGATCGCCTGATAGGCAATCGCCTTGGCGATGTGCGACTTCCCGGTGCCAGGTTTGCCAACAAGCAGAGCGTTCTCGCCAGCGGCAATGAACGCCAGGGTGTGGAGCTGGAAGCAGGTCTGACGTGGCAGTTTGGGATTGAAGGACCAGTCGAACTCGGCGAGCGTCAGCTTTTCGTCGAGCCCGGATTGCTGGTATCGCCGCTCGATAAGACGGGACTGACGACGGTCCAGTTCATCCTGCAGGATAAGGGAGAAGGTCTCGAGGAAGGGCTGGTTGGCGCCCTGCGCCTGGAGCACGCGCGTCTGCAGCGTGTCGCGGACACCCGACAGGCGCAGCTGTCGTAGGCAACGCTCAATTTCCGGCATGGTCATCATGTGGCTAGGTCTCCAGTTTAAGGTGAGAAGGTGCAGCGGGAGCGCTCGTGGCGCCGGAGTTGGCCGGGGTTGCGCAGGCGACACGAGCGCGGATTGCCGTGGCGTGATCGTCGTGAGCCTCGGCCTGCCGACCATTGTCGTCGGCGTCGCGCCGCACAGCGCGGCTGAAGAGGTCGCCGTATTCCGCGGGGGTACGGATCAGCGGATGATCCTGGGTGAGCGGCGATGCCGGCTGTGGCGTCACTCCAACCTGCTCGATCGCCTGTTCGAACAACCGCTCGACGGTCGCACGCACGTGCTTGTAGCGGTAGATGCGGTTGTCGATGGCGTGCGCGCAGGCCTGCTCGACCAGCCGCGCCGGATACTTCCGGCCCAGCCCGACAATGCCCCACATCGCGCGCTGTCCGGGGCGCCCTTCGGTGTCGAACACCTGCTGGCACAAGGCCCTGGTCTGCGGTCCGATGCGCTCGGCGCTCGCCAGCAGCACGGCGGTTTGCCGCGACGGGTTGAACGGCCGTTCGCTGGTCGGCAGGACGACAGAACCGGGGTGCGCCATCCGGGAATGAACACGCAGCAGCGCACGGGTGTGGCGATCACGGATCTCGATCGTGGTGGTGTAGATGCGCACGACGACCTGGCTGCCGATCGGCGCGGGCCGCGCGGCGTAATAGCTGTTGTCGACGCGTACGGTGGTGTCGTCGCAGACAGTCCGGACGACTTCGGTGAAGATGCGGAAGGGAGCGACAGGCAGCGGCCGCAGGTGCGGCTTCTCTTCCTGGAACATCGCCTCGACCTGACGGCGCGTGCTGCCGTGGATGCGTTTGGAAGCCCAGTTCTCCTCCCAGTGCCTCAAGAACTCGTTTTGCGCCTCCAGCGTCTCGAAGCGCCGTCCGGCCAGCGCAGTGCCCTGGGTATGTTGAATCGCATTCTCGACGCATCCTTTCCGATTTGGATCGGCCACGCGCGCGGGATCGGCGACCACGGCGTAATGAGCCAGCATCGCGCTGTAAATCGGGTTGAGCTGGGGCGAGGGTGTCAGTAACTCGGTGTAAGATGGTTTCTGTGAGTTTACCTTTGACAGGAGACTCACATGGCTACGGATTTTTCACCTGAGATTTTGGACCAGCTTCTTGCCGGGGGCAGCCTCAAGCCAGAAGACTTAGCCGGCGAAGACGGGCTTTTCAGACGACTGAAGAAGGCGCTTCTGGAGCGCGCACTGGGTGCGGAGCTGACCCACCACCTTGGCTATGAGAAGGGCGACCCGGCGGGCCGCGGGTCGGGCAACAGCCGCAACGGCACAAGCAGCAAAGCGCTGTTGACGGACGACGGCGAGATCGAGATCGAGGTGCCGCGCGACCGCGCCGGCACGTTCGAACCGGTGATCGTCGCGAAGGGCCAGACCCGCTTCGACGGCTTCGACGAGAAGATCATCAGTCTCTACGGGCGGGGCATGACGGTACGGGAGATCCAGGGCCATCTGGCCGAGCTCTACGGCACCGAGGTGTCCCCCGATCTGATCAGCAAGGTCACCGACGCGATTCTCGACGAGGTCCGCGAATGGCAGAGCCGGCCGCTGGAAGCGATCTATCCGGTGGTCTTCTTCGACGCGCTCAGGGTCAAGATTCGCGATGAGGGGATGGTCAAGAACAAGGCAGTCTACGTCGTGCTGGGCATCACTGCATCGGGCGAGAAAGACGTGCTCGGGCTTTGGATCGAGCAAACCGAAGGCGCCAAATTCTGGCTCAAGGTCATGAACGATCTGAGGAACCGCGGCGTCGCCGACATCCTGATCGCCGTCGTCGACGGTCTGAAGGGCTTTCCCGAGGCGATCAACAGCGTCTTTCCCAAGGCGATGGTCCAGACCTGCATCGTGCATTTGATCCGCAACAGCCTATCCTTCGTGTCCTGGAAGGATCGCAAGGCGATCCTTCCCTCGATCAAGGCGATCTATCATGCCGAGAATGCCGACGCCGCTCTGCTCAGGCTCGAGGACTTCGAAGCCGAGTGGGGCAAGCGCTATCCCGCGATCGGGGCGGCCTGGCGCCGGGCGTGGGAGCACGTCATTCCGTTCTTCGCCTTCGCGCCGGAGATACGCAAAATGATCTATACCACCAACGCGGTCGAGGCGCTGAACCGTTCGCTGCGCAAGATCATCAAAACACGCGGCAGCTTCCCCAACGACGAGGCGGCGATGAAGCTGCTTTACCTCGCCATCAGAAATGCCGGCATCCATTGGCGACGACCGGTTGCATGGACGGCCGCAATGGGCCAGTTTGCCATCCAGTTCGGCGAGCGCTTTGCAGGCTCAGCGGACTGACCCCATGGGGTCAGTCCGCTGACCCCGCAAACCCCTCACAGAGACGCTCTTACACAAAACTTCTGACACTCCCGCTGGGGCTCGTACAAATCCGGCTTGAGGACGCCTTCCTTCAGGTTGTCGAGCACGACATAGCTGGGGACCCCGCCAAAATACCGGAACGCCTCTTCGTGGAGCTGCGCCCAGACTTGTTGGCTGGACTTCCAGACTACCCGCCGGAAGCTGCGCCGCGAGTAGCGTAGCGTCATCACGAACAGGCGGGGACGACGGTACCGCCCGCTCTTCGGATCAACCGTCGGCGCGCCCTCGCCATAGTCGACCTGAGCTTCCTCGCCGGGGAGGAACTCAAGACGATCAAACTGCTCAGGATCAGCGTGCCGCAACCGGCGCACAAACCGCTTGACACTCTGGTAGCTGGACGGAAAGCCAAATTGATCAACCAGGTCCTGGTAAATCGCCTGCGCGTTCCGCTTCAGCCGGACCTGTTCTTCGATCCACGTCCGATGCGCTTCGCAAGCCGAACGGGCCAGGCTGCTGGTGACCGTCGCTTCCGATGTCCCAAAAGCCGGTGGTCGGGGTGGAGGAATTTGGCCGTCCGCGCTCACCGAGCCGGTGGTCACTTCCCCGGGGGAATTTGCCTCCGCACCGGCCCGCAGCGCCTGATAACGCCGGATCGTCTTGCGATCGACACCCGTCAGCCGGTGAATCTCGCGCTGGCTGGTGTTGCGATCAAGTAATGTAAGTACGGTGCTTTGCAGATGTCGCTTCAAGACGTTCAACTCCCCGGCCCCTTGCTGGCTAAAGGGGTCGAACATAAACGTCCTGCCTGAGAGCTATGCGGGATTTTGGGTGACGAGGCGATCAGGCGGCGTGGTTTTCCGGCACTTGGATGACCTCGATGCCGTTTTCGAATCTGACACCTGCGCTGACCTTCGGCAACTGATTTGTGCCTTTCAGCCGCCGCCAGGTCTTTGATGCGGCGCAGAGCAGCTTGAACACCATCAACTTGGCAGTCGTTGACGATAACGAACCTTTCGTGCGCACCGTTCTGTGCCGGACCGTCGCGAACACGCTTTCGATGGGATTCGTCGTCCGCAAGTGGTCCCAATGCTCGGCGGGGAATTCGTAGAACGCAAGCATTGCGTCGCGATCTTTCGTCAGGCACTCGACCGCCTTGTCGTACTTCGCTCCGTATTTCTCGGCAAAGACATCGATCGCCACTTCGGCCGAAGCTCGGTTGGACGCCAAATAGACCTCGCGCAGATCCTTCTTCATGCTGGCCTGTACCGACACTGCGACTTTGTTCAAGATATTCGCGGTTTTGTGCACCCAGCACCGCTGATGTCGCGTGGCGGGAAAGACCTCGTCGAGCGCCTTCCAGAAGCCGAGCGCGCCGTCACCGACGGCGATTTCCGGGGCGATCTTCAGCCCTCGGGTTTTCGCCTCGACGAGCAGTTCGTGCCAGCTCTGCGTGCTCTCGCGCACGCCGACCTGGAAGCCGATGAGTTCCTTCTTGCCTTCCGGCGTCGCGCCGATCAGCACCAGCATGCATTCGCTGTGGTCTTCCATGCGAGCCTGCAGGAAGACGCCGTCCGCCCACACGTATACGTACCGGCGCGCCGACAGATCGCGCTTCTGCCAACGCTCGTACTCGAGCTGCCACTCCGTCGTCAGTCTGGAAACCACCGCCGGAGAAAGATTCGGCGCATCCTTGCCCAAGAGCGCCGCCAGCGCCTCCTGGAAGTCGCCCGTCGAGATGCCTCGCAGGTACAGAACCGGCAAAAGTGCATCCAAGCTCTTCGTGCGCCGTGCCCACAACGGCAGGATCGCCGAGGTGAAGCGGATCCGCTCGCCATCGCTGGTCACCGCGCGATCGCGAATCTTTACCCGGGCGACTTCGACGGCGCCGATCCCCGTCTGGATCGTCCGCACTGGACCATGGCCGTGTCGCACGAGGCGGTCGCGGCCATCGGGAAGCTTCAAGCCCTTCATCGCGGCGAGAAACGCCTCGGCTTCCATCTCGACAGCCTGCGCAAGCAGCTGCCGAGCTCCAGATCGCAAAATATTCGTCAGTGGATCGTCGATCTCATCGGGCTGACGCAGTGGGACAATGTTGCTATGCTCGTTCATGGCGTATCGCTCTCCTTGAGGTTCTGGCAGGCTCGACACCCGCCTCGATACGCCGCCTATCTCATTCCGTCATCACCCAGTTTCCCGCATAGCTCCCTGCCTGACCGGCTACTGCTGTTCAGCGGCGCTGACGGCGATCATCAGGTGGGGGAGTTTCAAGTGACCATACCCGGGGGATTTTGACCGACCCACGGGGAGTGATGCGATGTTGCAATTCCTCGCTTCGAGGCAAAGAGCTGGCCCCGGTTGTTTGGACAGCGCCCCGCTGGATTTAAGTGGATTCCTGCCGGGTTATGCTGAACGCGGGGCTTTACGGTTTTGTCGTTGCGTCGGGAGGGCGTAGCCCGACCAGAGCGACGACAAAACCGTCGGCGACGGTCATGCGGCCATCACCATAGCTTGCGTGCCGAAGTAAGCCTCGTCGGGCGTGCGCCCGTCAAGGCTCGAGTGAGGGCGTCCCTGATTGTAGAAGGCCAGATACTTGGCAATTGACGCTCGCGCCTCGGACACGCTGTCGTAGGCGCGGAGATATACTTCTTCGTATTTGACCGTGCGCCAGAGCCGCTCGACAAACACGTTGTCGCGCCAGGCGCCCTTGCCGTCCATGCTGATGGCGATCTTCGCGTCCAGCAGCACATCGGTGAACTCGAGGCTGGTGAACTGGCTGCCCTGATCCGTGTTGAAAATCTCGGGCCTGCCGTGCTTCGCCAACGCCTCCTGGACCGCTTCGACGCAGAAGGCCGCCTCCATTGTGATCGAGACGCGATGGGCCAGGACCCGTCGGCTGAACACATCGACGACCGCCGCGAGATAGACGAAGCCACGCCGCATCGGAATGTAGGTGATGTCCATTGCCCACGCATGGTCGGGCCGCTCGATCTTCAATCCGCGCAACAGGTACGGGTAGATCTTGTGACCCGGAGCCGGCTTGCTCGTGTTCGGGCGACGATAGACCGCCTCGATCCCCATGCGCTTCATCAGCGTCGCGATGTGGCGGCGACCGGCGTATACGCCCTCCCGCCGCAGCAACGATCGCAGCATACGCGCTCCCGCGAAGGGATAATCGAGATGCAGCTCATCGAGCCGACGCATCAAGGCAAGGTCCTCGGCCGAAACTGGCCGAGGTTCATAGTAGACCGTGCTGCGAGCCAGCTTCAGGACCTTCGCCTGGCGCACGATAGAAAGATCATGATCGCGGTCGATCATCGCTTTGCGCTCAGCAGGCCCGCCTTGGTGAGCGCGCCGGACAAAAAATCGTTTTCCAACGCCAGCTCGCCGATCTTGGCATGTAACGCCTTCAAATCGACCGGCGTCTCGGCCGATGTCTTGTCATGCCCAAACACGCCGGCGGCGCCTTCCAGGAGCTGGTTTTTCCAGATCGTGATCTGGTTCGGATGAACATCAAACAGTTGCGCCAGCTCCGCCAGTGTCTTGTCGCCTTTGACCGCAGCCAAAGCAACCTTCGCCTTGAATGCCGGAGAATGCGTCCGGCGGCTCTTCTTCGTCATCTTCGCTCCTGATTCGCAGCAAGAATCCTCGCCGCTGTCAGGCAGAAAATCCACTCAAGCTACTGTCCGAATTTGCGGGGCCAGCTCTCAACGTAGTCGATCTCACCGCGCGTGATGCCGATATCGGCAAGCTCCCTTTCGGTCAGGCGGCACAATTCAGTTCGCAACGTCTCGCGTTTGCGCCACTCTTGAAATGCATCCCAATATGCTTCGATAGGACTGTAGACCTGTCGCTTTACGGATTCCTGTGTTGGCTCGGTGGTTCGGTGGATTGAGCTCATTGTGGCGTCTCCCAGTCTCGGCCAATGTCTCCGGCCGATCTGGACGCGCTTCGGCGCTCGGCGCCCCATCCGTTTTGGGGGGGCGGCCGAATATTTTCGATCGGCTACCTCGAGAGCGTGCGGAGGAATTTGGCGCTAGTCTAGAGCATGATGTATTTACACGGAACCATAGCCTGAGTTTTTGAAGTAGTTGGTGCACTCCTTCTGGGAGAAGAGATCGAGGAGTTCACCAACCTTCCGCCAGGTTGCCTCCACGTCACGAGGTTCTGCGGATCGCATGAGGTGTTTGAGTTTGGCGAAGACCTGCTCGATCGGGTTGAGGTCAGGGCTGTAGGGCGGCAAGAAGATAAGGTGGGCTCCTCTGGCGCGGATAGCTTGGCGAGCCGCTTTGCCCTTGTGGCTGCCAAGATTGTCGAGAACGACGATCTCGCCCGGTGCGAGGGTGGGTGCCAACACCTTCTCGACGTACAGCGTGAAGAGTTCACCATTGATGGGACCATCAATCACCCAAGGCGCACTGATCCGATCATGACGCAGCGCCGCGATGAAGGTCATGGTCTTCCAATGGCCGAAAGGTGCAGATGCTTGGAGGCGCTGCCCACAAGGCCCCCAGCCGCGTAGCGGCGCCATATTGGTCTTGATCCACGTCTCGTCGATGAAAACCAACCGCGTGACGTCAATCCTGCCTTGATGCGCTTTCCATCGGGTCCGCTTACGGGCGACGTCTGGGCGATCCTGCTCGGCTGGTAGAAGCGTTTTTTTTGAAGCTGAGCCCCTCGGCGTGAACAAAAGTCCACACCGCCCGCACGTCTGTCTTGATCCCCCGTGCAGCCAGCTCCTGCGTCAGCTTGCGCAAGGTGAATGGCCCCGAGCGAATGCGTTTGCGCAGCCAGTCGGCGTTGGCATCCGACAGAACCCGCTTCTTGTGGCCGCCGATCTGGCCGGGCGCCAGGCCTCCGGTATCACGCCTTAGGTTCTTCCACTTCGTCACGCACGAGGGGCTGATCTGTAGCGCCTCTGCGATCGAACGAACCGTCTCGCCCGCGTCAGCGCGAGCCAAGGCGCGTTCACGGATGTCTTCCGAATAGGGGCGCGTCATCCATGCTGGCCTCCGCACTCCAGCATGGAGCTTGAATCAGAAATCGCCCGCTCTGGGAACCCCGATTCCAGTCAAAAACATCACGCTCTAGTGGCCCTCTGGGAGCCGCCCGGTCGCCACGTTCCGGGGGGCTACATGATTTCAGGAATCGTTCACGCAGCCGGGCGGGCGAAGTCCATTCAGTAGCGCCACGACGTCAGACTGCCGATTGTAGCCCATTTTGCTCAACACAACCTTGACATGCCAACGAACAGTATTCGTGGATGTGCCGCTCTCTGTTGCCATGGCCTTGACCGTCTGGCCTCCGGCCAGGCCCCGAGCGATGCGAGCTTCGGTGGGGGTCAAATCAAAAAGGGAGCGTATGAGGTCGACCGAGGGAGCCTCCGGCCTGGTCACGGGTGTCAGCATCAACATGGCCGCGCATCGGGAAAAGGTGTCGCGCGCCGAACCGCGAATCGGCACGACGTGCGCGATCATCGTGGAGCTGATGTCGCGGGTTGGAAATGAGCGCACACCGGGGGCATCGTCTTGATCCACCGTTGCGATGGCGTCGCGCAACAGTGCGTCGGCGCGCACGTCCTTCAGCGCAATGCGGTCTTTCGCTCGCCAAGAGATGAAGCCACTCAAGCCTTCGATTAACGGATTCGCAGCCAGGATCTTCCCTTCGCGCGAGAACACGAGCGCAGGAATGCCAAGTAGAGCGAGTGCCTGGGCCGCGGCCCGGGCACGTTCCAGCTGCATGCGGGCCGCAACCAACGAAGCCCTGGCCAAATGAGCGTGCACCTCGTTGAGTCGTCCCAGCACAGCGGGAGACGCCGATCCTCGGTCGTATGCTCGCTCCAACGCGATCACCATGTCATCGCCCGTCGGCAGCGCGATCGCGGTAGCTGAGGCCCATCCCATACCGCGGGGGTACAACATGTCCCTGTAGGCCGGATCATTGCGCATCTCTTCGGGCGTATACAGAATGCTGTCCGGTATGAAGCCGGACTGTTTCGCGCGAAGCAGGCGGTTGAAACGCTCCGATCGCGGGACCCATCCGCTCTCCATTAATGGCCGCAGATCATCTCTTGCCTGCTGGCTCGAAGCAGACCATCTGACGACGCTTCCGTTCGAGATACATAGCCAGCCGGCCAGCGCGCCGTCGATCTGCACTAATTCAGCGAGAATGCCCGGCCACAGTTCAGGTACAAAGGCGCACTCGTAAATTCGATCGATGAGGTGGGACATCGCATACCCTCCCTGCGTATGTTAACGCAGGTCATGTTGTGCGGCCAGCCTTTCTGAAAATGCTGCTCTCTGAAGTTGAGACAGGCCCCTCAATCAGCAAGCTTGGCCGGGGCTCGGCATCGACTGTCTCGTAAGCCCAAAATCGTGACCTACTCTTTTCGACAACGTTCCCAACTGACCCGCAAGACGACATTGGAAGCCTCGCGCCGTCTCTCGCTAAGTTGGCGTACCGCTAAACGGGAACGCGGCCACCTGAAAATCACCCTCGTGTAGAATGTATCCTGGTCGCTTAGCTAATCATCTCGACTGGCACGCCGGAGCGTCCAGTCTAGACAGCTGCGATCAGTTCATGCCCGACAGCCGGCGCGCCAACGAGCATTCGGCTGGGTCGCGGCGGGCCAGAAGCCGAAGTGATGGTTTGGGCTGTTCGGCGCAACTGGACGTCGGTCAATCTGACTCGATGGTTCGCGCGGCGGCGAGAAATCGCTATCCCCCGGCTAGCTTAGGTTTCTGTGCCTCTTCGATATGCCGCCGCTGATCGAGAAACGCCTGGCTGGACCGCGTCTTGTACAAATCCAGACTTGCGGTCTCGTCAGACTGCAGGGTGATCGCCGCATCGACATAGGCGAGCCGGTGCGGATCCGACTTGACCTTGCGCGCCAGCCGGTGGAGGCGCAGAGCGAGCGAAGCCCATTGTACGGCCTTCACGGCAGTGTCGGCGGCATAGCGAGGATAGAACGACCAGGCCGGCTCGACCGGCAGATGCGGACGGCGCTCATCGCGGCTCTTCAGCCGCAGCACCCCCCCTTCGAGCGGATGGACGCGCTCGATGGGATGGTAGCCTTTGAAATAGAGCGCGTAGGTGCCGATCTTGCCAACATTATTGCCCGTCACCGCGGCACGCCGCATCAGCGTCTCGATGTGCTCCCAGGTGTAATAGGTGTTCCAGGCGAGCTCGTAGGCGCGCTCCCAGTCCGCCTTGGACATGGCGGGGTGGTCCGTCGTGACGTGGTCCAGGTCGTATTTGTTGAGGTCCGCATCCATCGCGACGCCCTTCAGGTAGAGCGTCTTGTGGTCTTCCGAGCCTGGCAGCGGCGTCAGGAAGAAGAACTCCAGCATGTCGATCGGCAGCTCATGCTTGATGATCTCGATGTCGCGGACGATCGATTCCGGTGTGTCGTTGGGAAAGCCGATAATGTAGCCACCGATCGTCATGATCCTGGCCCTCTTCCAGGCCAGCATCATCTCGCGATAGTCGGTGATCTTGTTCTGCCGCTTCTTGGCGCCGAGCAGACTGTCCGGGTTGATGTTTTCAAGACCGATGAAGCAACGCCGGACGCCGGCCTTCGCGCATTTCTCGATGAAGTCAGGCAGCTTGTGGCAGAGCGTGTCGACCTGGATCGTGAAACGGAGGTCCCAGCCCTCCTTCTCGCGCAGCGCGATGATGCGGTCGAGCAAAATTTCCCAATCCTTGTTGCGCGCAAAATTGTCGTCGGTGAGAAAGAAGGCGAAGACGCCCTGAGCGACGTTGGCGCGGATCACGGCCTCGATGTCGTCGGCGCTGCGGCGTCGCGACTTGCGCCCCTGCACGTTGATAATGGTGCAGAACGAGCACTGGAACGGGCAGCCGCGCCCCGCATCGAAGCTCGTGGTGTGGCCGATGACCCGTCCGATCTGCTGGCGGGGAATGATCGGCAAAGGCTGGCTCTCCAGGTGCGGCAGATCCTCGATGTAGTTGTAGAGAGGCCGCAACCGCCCGGCGACCGCATCCTGCAACAGCTCCTCGAGCCGTCCCTCGGCTTCGCCTGCGAAGACCGACACACCGAGGTCCATCATCTCCTGAACGCCGGCATCCCGCTCCGGCAACATCGAGAGGGTGCCGGATACATGGAAGCCGCCGATCGCAACGTGGATGCCGAGCTTGCGAAACTGCCTCGCCAGATCGAGCGATCGGGGAAACTGGTTGGACTGGACCCCGACCAGCATCACCATGCCGACCTCAGCGGCCTTGATCGCGCGCGCCAGATCCGCGACGCGCACCTTCCAGTTGGTCTCATCGATGGCGTCGATCTCGATGTCGCAATCGGGCCCGAGAACCCCGCGTTCGCGACAATCGAGCGCGATGCCGTAAAGGCAAGCCAGTGAATTCGAAGGCAGGCCGCCGCGCCACCATCGAATGACATAGCCTTCGTCGTCGTAATGTGACGGCTTGATCAGAACAAGCCGGAAAGTCTTGTTCTTCCTCATGAGCAACGGGTAGCTCGATCTCGGTCAAAGGCCAACTGGTTTCCGCCACCTCCTCGCGAAAAGACGATGAGCTGTGGCCCGAAAACATCCTGTCAGCTGACCGCAGACGGCGCCATGGCAGGTTGAAAGTGCGAAGCGCTTTTCCGGAAAGGTCATGCGCAAACAACGACCTAAAGCGCGATGATTGCTGATCCAAGTCTCATCTCGCTTTAGCGCGCAAGACGTCCGCTCCGGGTCACGCGCGATAATGCTCTGATTGATCGCGAGATTTCCCCATGCCCCTTTGCGCTGACATGTTCGACCCTGGTGAGTACACGCCCTGGTGGAAATGGACGTCGCCTTCCCCCCCATCGGCGCATTGGCCCAGCGCCCTGGCGCATCGCGCGAGCATGTCGAAGTGACCCCTGACGGACGGAGAAGCTCCGTCTCAGCCAGACAATTCCGGCTGCCAATCGCGCAGTTTTCGCGCGGCGCCGGTGACGTCGGCGATCACCGAAAACGCCTCCGTCTCCACCATCATCGCGCGCGCCAGCCTCACAGCACGGGCCTCGCTGACCGCGCGTTTCCCTGCATCCTCGATCAGCTCGAAGTCGATGTTGTGGGCGAGACCGAAGATGCGACGGATGATCTTGGCCGCCGCGAAGCCGACGGTGTCGGCGAACAGGCGCTGCATGTAGGCCTGCCGCTCGGTTTCCAGCCGTGCGGCTCCCTTGTCGCCGGTGAACAGCGATGGCGGATAGGCGTCCCCGGTGGCTCCAGCGCGCCAGAGGCCGAGGAATTTGCGGGCGAACTCGTTCCAGACCTTTTCGGCCGTCTCCAGAACCCAACCCTCGAAGGCAGCCCGCTCGCCCGCCGCGCGCTCGTGGCCGACGGAGGCGAAATAACCATCAGGAGATTGGCCAGCACGGCGCCGGAGTCGAAACCCATCGGGCCGTAGAACGCGAATTCCGGATCGATCACGCGCGTCTCGCTCTCCGTCACCATGATCGAGCCGGTGTGGAGATCGCCATGGAGCAGCGCTTCCGGGCTTGCCATGAACTTCAGCTTCAGGCGGGAGACCGAGACATGCAGCTCCATGTCGTTACGCAGCTCCGCGGCCAGGCTGTCGAGGTACGGGGCGGTCCAGCGGTTCTGCTCGGCAATGCGGTAGGGATCGGTGAAGATCAGGTCTTCGGTGATCTTGCAAAGCGCATGATTGCCGGCGAAGGCGGCGATCCCCTCCTTCTTCTCGGCCGCGGAGAGCGCGAGGTCTGAGGTGAAGAACAGCGTCCTCGCCATGAAGGTCGTGATGTCGTCGACGAAGCGCGGATATTGCTTCCCCGCAACCACCCCCTTGCGCATGATGATGTGGGGCTCGAGCAGCTCCATGACCGTGAGGGCAAGGGCGTCGTTGTGGTGCAGCACGGCTGGCACCAGGCCGGGCGCGAGCTGGGCCTGCCGGGACAGCGCGAGATACTCGTAATGGGCCCGCGACAGCGGCAGCGGCCAGCTCTCGCCGACGAGGCGGACGTAGGGCAGCGCCTGCTTCACCGCGATGCCGCCGCCCGCGCCCTTGACGATGAAGACGAGGTTGAGATTGCCGTCGCCGACCTCGGTGATGGACCAGGACGCCGGCTCGCCGCCAAGCAATGCCCTGAGCCCGGAGAGGCCCGCGAGATAGTCGCGCAAGTCGCCTTCGTGCAGAATTCGATAATCCCCTGCCCGGTCCCCGCTCATGACGATCCCACCCCTTGTCTGGGCCGGATCGTTACTCCCGAGGCTGGCAAGCCCGAGCCGATCCCGGCCATTCTTTTGATCGGATCGTAATCGCAATCAACGCCGCCCGCCACCTGGTGCGTTGTCGTGCCGGCGCGCGGGGCATGGGCGCACGTTATGGGCATCGGGCAACCAGCTGGGACGCTTGGCCGCGAGCCAGGATTGGCTGATTGAGGAACCCAAGCAGGCTGAGACAGTTTTGAGTTTCTGACCTTGTAGAGGAGCTGCAGATGAGCCGCGGAATGCCCTCCATGACTGCCCTTCTGGCGATGCTGGCCATTGCCGGATATCAGAACCGCGACAAATTGGCTGAGCTGTTGAAAGGCGCAGGGGGCGGCTCGTCTGCGGGCGGTCCGCAGCCGCCTGGGGGCATGCTCGGCAATCTCGGCGGCATGCTCGGCGCGGGCGGAATCGGGGGCCTGCTCAATGGCGGAATTGGCGAGCTCCTGGAGAGGTTCAACCAGAATGGCCAGGGCGAAATCGCCGACTCATGGGTGAAGCCCGGGCCCAACAAGGACATCTCCTCGCCGCAGCTCAAACAAGCTATCGGCAGCGACGTCCTGGAGAAGCTCGCAGAGCAGACCGGGCTTTCTCAAGACGAGATCATCACACGGCTGTCCCGTGAACTTCCTTCCGCAATCGACAAATACACGCCGGATGGACGCCTGCCCGAAGCATAGAAGCAGCGGCTTAACTCAGAAGAGATGTACCCATGAGCATTCTTTGGACCATCATCATTGGCTTTCTCGCCGGCGTGATCGCCAAGTTCATCATGCCGGGCGACAATGAACCTTCCGGCTTCATCCTGACGACCATTCTCGGCATCGTCGGCGCGTTCGTGGCCTCTTATCTCGGACAAGCGCTGGGCTGGTATCGCCCTGGTGAAGGGGCCGGCCTGATCGGTGCGGTGGTTGGCGCGATCGTCGTGCTGTTTGTTTACGGTCTCTTCGCTGGCCGGCAACGCCGGGCGATCTAAGCGGAATGGCTTAGGTTGAATAGATGATCGGTGCGGCTCGTACACCTCTCCCGCTTGCGGAAGAGGTCGACGCGTCCAGGCGATGCGAAGCATCGTCCCGCGCGCCGCGTGAGGGCTTTCTCCTCGAGGGGATTGTCCCATTGCGGAAACACCCTCTCCCCAACCCTCTCCCGCAAGCGGGAGAGGAAGTGCACCGCCGGTGGCGCAATCAAACCTTATCGCATCATGCTTTAGAACTGGCCGAGACCTGCTGGCGGACTCGCTCAAGCGGAATGTGTGACGGAAGGCTCGCCGGATGCCTGCTTCACGGCGACGCCGCTGCTGCCGCGACTTGCCGCAGCGTCTCAAAGGCGCTGCGCCAGCCAGATGGTGTGCCCACCGCAATCGGGGTCCTCGACCACGTGCGACACGACGCGGAATCCATTCCGATCCAGCAGTGAACGATATTCGGCCGGATCCAGGCTGGCATGATACAGCGGCTCGCCGCCGAGCGCTCCGATCGCCTCGCCCTGCGCCGGGCCGCTCGTGAACATCAGCGCCGCATCCGGCCTCGCATGGTCGCGAAAAATCGGGAACATGCGCCGCTGGTCGTCAAAGCAGAGGTGGAAGAAGCTGTCCCAGGCAAGGATGCCGCAAAATCGCCGTCCCAACGCAAGCTGGCGCATATCGGCAACGATCCATTCCTGCTTCGGGAAGCGCTGTTCGCACGCATCGATCATGGCCGGCGAGGAATCCACTCCCGTCATGGGATGATCGAGTCCGATCAGATATTCCGCCATCGGCTCTGCCGAGCCGCAGCCGAGATCGAGGACGGAGCCGGCAGGCGGCAGCAGCGCGCGGAAACGGTCGAGCCAGGCCTGTTCGAACAGACTGCTCCGTGCACGGCTGTCGATCCAGTCCGATGCCTTGCGCTGATAGAGATCTATGATGTGGTCGGCGGCGTCCGATGTCGTTCGAGAGCTCACGCGCTTCGCTCGCGACTAAAAGGTCTCCCGCTCCAGGAAGCTGGAGCCGATGTCGGCCTTTCTCTTGATCGGATCGTAGTCACAATAGACGCCGTCCGCCACCCGCGTGTAGCTGGCGCTGACGTTGTATTTGTCGAGCTTGACCGAGCTCAGGCCGATCACCGAGGTGCTCTTGCCTCCGTTCCACCTGAACGGCGTCGAGCTCTTCGACTGCTCGCAGGCCATCACCGCCTCGTTGAAAACATAGCCCTCGACGAACGCCTTCAGGGTGCGGACCTGCACGGCCATCCTCCATTCGAAATAGCCGATGGCACCAAGGCCGGCGACGATCAGCACCAGAAGCGCGACGACGATACGCTGAAAAGTCATTGGTTTCCCCCGAACAATCAAACAAGCGCAAAATTCTAAGCACGCAGTGAGATGAAGCAAGCGCCTCGTCCTTCGAGACGACCGCTTCGCGGTCTCCTCAAGATGAGGCTAACCGACAGCGATGCCCGTTGAGACTGCTGCCGCGCACTCCTGTCCTCATCCTGAGGAGCCCGCCAAAGGCGGGCGTCTCGAAGGATGCTCCGATAGATCTAGAACGGCATTCCCATCAATTTCGACAGGCGCTCGATCGAGAGATAGCCGGCATGATAGGCCGCGACGCCAATGCCGTAGATCACCGCCGAGATGATCGTGGTCCAGATCAGCTTGCGCCCCATCCGCGTCAGGATCGGCGCGCCGGGGTCGGTGCCGGGTGCGCCGACGCCATCCTCGTGCTGGCTGCGCACGCCGAACGGCAGCGTCAGGAACAGCGCGACCCACCAGATGACGAAGTAGATCGCGATCGCAGTCGATATCTGGATGGCCATGGGGACGGCCTTACGCCTGCTCGATCTCGACCAGCGCGCCGGAAAAGTCCTTCGGGTGCAGGAACAGCACCGGCTTGCCGTGGGCGCCGATCTTCGGCACGCCGTCGCCGAGCACCCGTGCGCCCTCCTTCACCAGCGTGTCGCGCGAGGCGATGATGTCCACGACCTCGTAGCAAAGATGGTGAATGCCGCCATCGGCATTGCGTTCGAGGAACTTCGCGATCGGCGAGGCCTCGCCAAGCGGCTCGATGAATTCGATCTTGGTGTTGGGCAAGGTCGCGAACACCGTGGTGACGCCGTGCTCGGGCAGCGGAACGGCCTCCGAGATCTCGGCCCCGAACGCCGCACCGTAGATCTTCGCGGCCTTGACCGCATCCCTGGTTGCGATCGCCACATGGTTGAGCCGGCCCAGCATGGTTTCTTCTCCCTCAGCGCGTGATCCGGACAAGCGGCGGGCCGCCCTCCCGGAGATGCTGACACAACTACACTGTCAGTACATGTACCAGACAGGGAGGCTTTTTGCCCCAATGTTCGTTGATCACGGCCCGGACGGCGCGTCGCACCGATTCGGCCAGGGCGTCGGGATCGCGGCGGCGCGCCTTCGGCAGGCCTTCGATGGTGGACATGACGGCGTCGAAGACGATGTCGTCGAAGAGCTCGCCGGCCCGGTTCTTCTCGGGGATGCCGACGAGATCGACCTCGGGATCGTCGGCCAGCTCGCCCTGCCCGGTCATGGCGATGGCGACGAAGGCGCAGCCGGAAAAGGCCATGCGGCGACGCTCGACGACGGCGCGCGACTTGGAATCCTCCAGGATCGTGCCGTCCTTGTAGAGCCGGCCGGACGGCACCTCACCGATGATGCCGGGATCGCCGGGGCCGAGCTTGACGAGGTCACCGTCGCGGCAGACCAGCACGCGCGGCACGCCGGCGGCGCGCGCCAGCTTTGCGTGCTCATGCAGGTGCAAAGCCTCGCCATGGACCGGGATCAGGAGCTGCGGCTTCACCCACGAAATCAGGTCGCGCAATTCCTCACGGCGGGGGTGGCCGGAGACGTGGACCAGGGCGTCGCGGTCGGTGATGATCTCGACGCCCTGAAGCACCAGATTGTTGACGATCGAGCTGACAGCCTTCTCGTTGCCCGGAATGGTGCGCGAGGAGAAGATGACGCTGTCGCCGCGGTTGAGCGTGATCTCGGGATGGTCGTCGTTGGCGATGCGCGCCAGCGCTGCGCGCGACTCGCCCTGGCTGCCGGTGCACAGGGCCAGCACCTTGTCCTGCGGAAGGTGACCGTAGACCTCGGGCGAACGGAAATTCTGCACGCCGTCGAGATAGCCGGTCTCGCGGGCGACCTGCACCACGCGCTCCATGGCGCGGCCGACCACGACGACCTCGCGGTCGGCAGCCTTCGCCGCGTCGGCGACCGCCTTGATGCGGGCGACGTTGGAGGCGAAGGTCGTGACCGCAACGCGGCCCTTGGCTGATTTGACGAGCTCGATGATGGTCCGGGCGACCTCGGCTTCCGACGGCGAGCGGCCATCGCGCACAGCGTTGGTGGAATCGCCGATCAAGGCGAGCACGCCCTGCTCGCCCAATTCGCGCAGCCGCTTCTCGTCGGTCGGCGCCCCAAGGGTCGGAGTCGGGTCGATCTTCCAGTCGCCGGTATGCAGCACGATGCCGGCTTCGGTGTGGATCGCCAGCGCATGCGCTTCCGGAATCGAATGCGCGACGGGAATGAACTCGACGTTGAACGGGCCGATATCGACGCGTCCGCCGGACGGGACCACAGTGACAGGGATCTCGGGCGCATTGCGCTCGGCAGCGCATTTGGCCTCGAACAGCGCCGCGCTGAACCTGGTGGCGTAGATCGGGCACTTCAGTTTCGGCCAGAGATCGATGATGGCGCCGAAATGGTCCTCATGGGCGTGGGTCAGCACGAGGCCCATCAGGTTCTTGCGCTCCTTCTCCAGGAAGCTGATGTCGGGCATGATCAGGTCGATGCCCGGCAGATGCTCCTCGTCGCCGAAGGACACGCCGAGATCGACCGCCAGCCAGGCGCGCTGGTGGCGGTTGCCGAGGCCGTAGATCGACAGGTTCATGCCGATCTCGCCGACGCCGCCGAGGGGTGCAAACACGAGTTCGTCGGGCCTTGCCATCACGCAGCTCCCACGGAGGCGACGGGGCCGAAGAACACCTCGCCCGCAGCCACCGGCACGAGGCGGCCCTCCGCGGTGCGGACAATCAGGCAGCCAGCGTCGTCGATGGTGTCAAAAATGCCTTCCAGCGTCATCGCTCCCGTGTGGATCGCGACCTTCTCCCCGAGGCCGGCAGCGCGCTCGAGCCAGAGCTTCCGGATCTCGGCAAAGCCGCGGCCATTGTCCCAGATCCCCCGGAACTCGACCCAGGCATCCGAGAGGGCCGAGAACAGCTCCTCCGCACTGATCTGGACGCCGAGGGCGGCCAGCGACACCGCAGGCGTCGGGGTGCCCTCGGGCGCTGCAACCACGTTGGTGCCGATGCCGACGACGATGGCGAGACCATTGCCAACGGCCTCGGCTTCAAGCCCAATGCCGACCAGCTTCCTGCCGCCGGCGAGCACATCATTCGGCCATTTCAGGGCGTAGCGGGGGCGGCCCTCGCCGAGGCGGAGCGCGGCCTCGAGGCTTACCTTCTCCAGTGCCGCCTCTTCCGCCAGCCCGGCGGCAAAGCCCAGCGTGGCGGCGACGGCCGGGGTAACGTCCATCACTTCGAGGATGCTGGCGGCGAGATTGCCGCGCGGCGCAATCCAGGCGCGCTGGCGGCGGCCGCGGCCGGCGGTCTGTTCCGACGTGACGAACCACATCGGGCCACGCTCGCCGGCCCTGGCGTGCTCGATCGCCTCGGTATTGGTCGAGCCGGTCCGCTCGAAAGCTGCGAGCTTGTAGCCCGCCGACAGTGCGCGAGGACCGAGCGTGAAAGCCATCCTAGAACAGCGACTTTGCCGCGGCGGAGGCAACGCTCACCACGGGACCTGCGAACAGCGCGAACAGGATGTTGAACAGGCCCGCGACCGCCAGCACCGTCCGCACTTCGATGCGCACCGGATCGACTTGGCCGGCCGGCTCGTCGAAGTACATCGTCTTGACGATGGCGAGGTAGTAATAGGCACCCACCACGCTGGTCAGCACGCCGATGACGGCGAGCGTGAACAGGTTCGCCTTGATGGCGGCGACGAAGACGTACCATTTGGCGAAGAAGCCGGCGAGCGGCGGGATGCCGGCGAGCGAGAACAGCAGCATCGCGAACATGAAGGCGAGCAGCGGATTGGTCCGCGACAGGCCTGCGAAATCGCTGATCTGCTCCACCGCCTGGCCGTTCCGCTTCATGGCGAGGATGATCGAGAACGAGCCGAGCGTCATCGCGACATAGATCACGATGTACATCAGGACGCCCTGCGCGCCCTCGACCGTGCCGGAGGCAAGGCCGACCAGCGCGAAGCCCATGTGGCCGATCGACGAATAGGCCATCAGGCGCTTGATGTTGCTCTGGCCGATCGCGGCGAAGGAGCCGAGCGCCATCGAGGCGATCGACACGAACACCAGGATCTGCTGCCACTGCGAGACGATGCCGGGGAATGCGGTCAGCGTCACGCGGGTGAAGACGGCGAGCGCGGCCACCTTCGGCGCCGAGGCGAAGAAGGCGGTAACCGGGGTCGGGGCGCCCTCATAGACGTCGGGCGTCCACATGTGGAACGGCACGGCCGAGACCTTGAAGCAGAGGCCGACGAGCAGGAAAACCAGGCCGAACAGAAGGCCGACATTCGAGACCGTGGCGGTCGCGGCGATACCGGTAAAGCTCACCGTGCCGGTGAAGCCATAGACCAGCGAGGCGCCGTAGAGCAGCATGCCCGAGGACAGCGCGCCGAGCACGAAATACTTCAGGCCGGCTTCGGTCGACTTGGCATTGTCGCGGTTCGAGGCCGCCACGACGTAGAGCGCCAGCGACATCAGCTCGAGGCCGAGATAGAGCGAGATCAGATCGCCCGCCGAGATCAGCACCATCATGCCGAGCGTCGAGAGCAGCACCAGGATCGAATATTCGAAGATGCGGCGCGACGGGTCGGACAGGAACTCGGTCGACAGGATCAGCGTCACCGCCGAACCGATCAGGGCCAGGATCTTCATGAAGCGGGCGAAGTCGTCGGCGATGAAGCTGCCGCCGAAGGTCACCTGCTTGCCCGCGGGCTGCATGTAGACGAGCGCGCCGACCACGATCAGGAGCACCACCGACAGCAACGTGACCGTCCTGGTCGTCTCCTGCCCGCGATAGGCTCCCAGCATCAGAAGCGCCATCGCGCCGACCGCGAGCACGAGTTCGGGCAGCACCGGCGCCAGTTGATAACCTGCAGTCTCAAAGCTCATGGCGATATCCTGACCTGCCCGATCACTGGAGCAGTGCGGCGGCCTTCATGGCCGTCACAGCGGTGTTGTAGTTGTTGACGAGTTGCTGGACGGAGGCGGCCGACATGTCGAGCACCGGCTTCGGATATACGCCGAACAGGATCGTCAGCGCGATCATCGGGAACAGCGTCAGGCACTCCCGGAAGGTGAGATCCTTCATGCTCATCAGCGACGGCTTGACCAGGGCCCCGAACACCACCTTGCGATAGAGCCACAGCGCATAGGCCGCCGACAGGATCACGCCGAAGCTGGCGAAGAACGCGGTCGGGATCGAGACCTTGAAGGTGCCGAGCAGCGTCATGAACTCGCCGACGAAGCCGCTCGTTCCGGGCAGGCCGACATTGGCCATGGTGAAGACCATGAAGGTCATCGCGTAGAGCGGCATCCGGTTGACGAGGCCGCCATAGGCCGCGATCTCGCGGGTGTGCAGGCGGTCGTAGACGATGCCGACGCAGAGGAACAGCGCGCCGGAGACGATGCCGTGCGAGATCATCTGGAACACGCCGCCGGCGACACCCTGCATGGTGCCGGCGAAGATGCCCATGGTGACGAAGCCCATATGCGCCACCGACGAGTAGGCGATCAGCTTCTTCATGTCCTCCTGCATCAGGGCCACCAGCGAGGTGTAGATGATGGCGATGGCCGAGAGCGTGAACACCAGCGGCGCGAAATCGTGCGAGGCCAGCGGGAACATCGGCAGCGAGAAGCGCAGGAAGCCGTAGCCGCCCATCTTCAGGAGGATCGCGGCGAGGACCACAGAGCCCGCGGTCGGCGCCTCGACATGCGCGTCGGGAAGCCAGGTGTGGACCGGCCACATCGGCATCTTCACCGCAAAGGAGGCGAAGAAGGCGAGCCACGCCCAGGTCTGCAGGGACCGCGGCACGGCCGTGTGCATCAGGGTCGGGATATCGGTGGTGCCGCCGTTCCAGTACAGCGCCATGATGGCGAGGAGCATCAGGACCGAGCCGAGCAGCGTGTAGAGGAAGAACTTGAACGACGCGTAGACCCGGCGCGGGCCGCCCCACACGCCGATGATCAGGAACATCGGGATCAGGCCGCCCTCGAAGAACAGGTAGAACAGCACGAGATCGAGCGCCGAGAAGGTGCCGATCATCAGCGTTTCCAGGATCAGGAACGCCATCATGTATTCGCGGACGCGGCTCGTGATCGCCTTCCAGCTCGCGATGATGCAGAACGGCATCACCGCGGTGGTGAGGATCACCAGCGGCAGCGAGATGCCGTCGACGCCCATGTGATAGGTGATGCCGGTGGCGAGCCAGTTCGCCTTCTCGACGAACTGGAAGTCGGGGTTGCTGGGGTCGAAGCGCATGACCAGGATCACCGACACCGCGAAGGTGATCAGCGTGGTCCACAGCGCGATCCAGCGCGAATTGCGCTTGGCCGCCTCGTCATCGCCGCGGCTGAGATAGACGATCAGCGCGCCGACCAGTGGCAGGAACGTCGTGACCGAAAGAATGGGCCAGGTTGTCATTTACTGGCCTCCAAAGCCGAACATGAACCAGGTGATCAGGCCAGCGGCGCCGATCAGCATGGCGAATGCGTAGTGATAGAGATAGCCGGTCTGGATCTTCACGACGTTGCGGGTGACGTCCAGCACGCGGGCCGAGACGCCGTCGGGGCCGAAGCCGTCGATGATGAACCCGTCGCCCTTCTTCCAGAGCTGATAGCCGATCCACTTCGCCGGACGCACGAAGATGAGGTCGTAGAGCTCGTCGAAGTACCATTTGTTGAGCAGGAACTGGTACAGCATCGGCTGCGTCTTCGCGAGCTCGACCGGCAAGTAGGGCCGGCGGATGTAGAACAGGTACGACACCAGGAAGCCCAGCACCATCATCACCGTCGGCAGGAAGGCGATGGTCTGCGGGATGTGGTGCATCTCCTCGATGATGTGCGGGTTCATCTTCACGGATTCGCGGAAGAACTCCTCGATGCCGTGACCGGCGAACAGCTCCTTGAACGGCAGCCCCGCGACGAACGAGCCGACCGCGAGCACGCCGATCGGGATCAGCATCCAGATCGGAGCCTCATGCGCGGCCTCGTAGTGATGCTCGTCATGCGGCTCGCCGTGGAAGGTCTTGAAGATCAGGCGCCAGGAGTAGAACGAGGTCAGGCCGGCGGCGACGATCGTCATCAGGAAGCCGTAGACCCCGAACGGATTGTGCGAGGCGTAGGCGGACTCGATGATCGCGTCCTTGGAGAAGTAGCCGGCGGTGAGCGGGAAGCCGGTGAGCGCCAGGGTGCCGACCACCATCACCGCGTAGGTGTAGGGGATCTTCTTCCAGAGGCCGCCCATGTTGCGGATGTCCTGCTCGTGGTGCATCGCGTAGATCACCGAGCCGGAGCCCAAGAACAGCAGCGCCTTGAAGAAGGCGTGCGTGAACAGGTGGAACATGCCGACCGAGTAGGCCCCCGCCCCCATCGCCACGAACATGTAGCCGAGCTGCGAACAGGTCGAATAGGCGACGATGCGCTTGATGTCGTTCTGGACGAGGCCGATGGTCGCGGCGAAGAACGCAGTGGTCGCGCCGAAGAACATCACGACGGCCTGGGCATTCGGGGCGAGCTCGAACAGCGGCGACAGGCGCGCCACCATGAACACGCCGGCGGTAACCATGGTCGCGGCATGGATCAGCGCCGAGACCGGGGTCGGGCCTTCCATCGCGTCCGGCAACCAGGTGTGCAGCAGGAACTGCGCCGACTTGCCCATCGCGCCCATGAACAGGAGGAGACAGGTCAGGGTCAGCGCGTCGACGTGCCAGCCGAGGAAGTTGATGGTCTTGCCGGTGAGACCGGGCGCAGCGTGGAAGATGGTCTCGAAATCGGTCGAGCCGACCAGCATGAAGATCGCGAAGATGCCCAGCGCGAAGCCGAAATCGCCGACGCGGTTGACCACGAAGGCCTTGATCGCGGCCGCGTTCGCCGACGGCTTCTGGTACCAGAAGCCGATCAGCAGGTAGCTGGCCAGGCCCACGCCTTCCCAGCCGAAGAACAGCTGCACGAGGTTGTCCGCCGTCACCAGCATCAGCATCGCGAAGGTGAACAGGCTGAGATAGCCGAAGAAGCGCGGTCGGTTCGGGTCCTCGTCCATGTAGCCGATGGAATAGAGGTGCACGAGCGAGGACACGGTGGTCACCACCACCAGCATCACGGCGGTGAGCGTGTCGACGCGCAGCGTCCACCAGACCTGGAGGTCGCCGGAGAAGATCCAGGGCAGCAGCTGGATCCTGTAGTCGTGGTGCATGAAGCCGACATCGACCAGCGTCATCCAGGACAACGCCGCCGAGACGAACAGCAGCGCCGTGGTGATCAGCTCGGCGCCGCGCGAGCCCGCCGCCGGCGGCTCGGTCGGGCCATGGCCGTGATCGTCGTGGCCGTGATCGTCATGACCATGGTCATCATGGGCGGCCGACGCATGAGCGTCGCCGTGGCCATGCCCGTGATCGCCGTGATGGTCGAGCTCGTCGCCCGAGGGGTTGCGGGCATGCGCGCCGAAGAGCGCGATCAGGCCAGCCAGAATGGCGCCCAGCAGAGGCAGGAAAACGATTGCCTGAACCATTTGAGAGCTCAGCCCTTCATCAGATTGACGTCCTCAACCGCGATCGAGCCGCGGTTGCGGAAATAGACCACCAGGATGGCGAGACCGATCGCAGCTTCAGCAGCCGCAACCGTCAGCACCAGCAGCGCGAAGACCTGGCCGACGATGTCGCCGAGGAAGGTCGAGAACGCCACGAGGTTGATGTTGACCGAGAGCAGGATCAGCTCGATCGACATCAGGATGACGATGATGTTCTTGCGGTTCAGGAAGATGCCGAGGATGCCGAGCGTGAACAGGATCGCGCCGACCGCCAGATAATGTCCGAGCCCGATCGTCATTTCACCCACTCCGCCGCATCGGCGTCCGAGAGCCCCTGCCCCGGCGCCACCTTGCGCATCGCCATCGCCATCTCGGGCGTGCGCGCGTTCTGAACGTTGATGTCCTGCCGCTTCACGCTCGCCTTGTGCCGGAGCGTCAGCACGATGGCGCCGATCATGGCGACCAGCAGCACCATGCCCGAGAGCTGGAAGTAGTGGATGTACTTCGTGTAGAGCACGAGGCCGAGCGCCTCGGTGTTGCTGACATTGGCCGGGATCGCCGCCGTGATCGTCTTGGAGACGCCGGGATTGATGACCCAGAAGCCGACCGTGAGCAGCAGCTCGAACAGGAAGATGCCGCCGATCACGAGGCCGACCGGCAGGTACTCGATGAAGCCCTCGCGCAGCTCGAGGAAGTCGACGTCGAGCATCATGATCACGAACAGGAACAGCACCGCGACCGCGCCGACATAGACGACGATCAGCATCATGCCGAGGAACTCGGCGCCCATCAGCACGAACAGGCCGGAGGCGTTGACGAAGGCCAGGATCAGATACAGCACGGAGTGCACGGGATTGCGCGAGACAATCACCATCACGGCCGAGGCGACGCAGATGCCGGCGAACAGATAGAAGAACAGCGCGGGAAGGATCATGCCCTCACCTCACCGGTACGGCGCGTCGAGCTCGATCGCTTTCGCGATCTCGCGTTCCCAGCGGTCGCCGTTGGCGAGCAGCTTGGCCTTGTCATAGAACAGTTCCTCGCGGGTCTCGGTCGCGAACTCGAAGTTCGGGCCTTCGACGATGGCGTCCACAGGACAGGCCTCCTGGCAGAGGCCGCAATAGATGCACTTCACCATGTCGATGTCGTAGCGCACGGTGCGGCGGGTGCCGTCGTTGCGGCGCGGCCCGGCCTCGATGGTGATGGCCTGCGCCGGGCAGACCGCTTCGCACAGCTTGCAGGCGATGCAGCGCTCCTCGCCGTTCGGATAGCGGCGCAGCGCGTGCTCGCCGCGGAAGCGCGGCGAGATCGGGCCCTTCTCGAACGGATAGTTCAGCGTCGGCTTCGGCTGGAAGAAATAGCGCATGGCGAGGAAGAACGCCGAGACGAATTCCGACAGCAGAAGCGAGCGTGCAGTGGCGTTGACGTTGATACCCATGACGGCCCTCACTTCGGCGCGATGCCGGCGAAATGCAGCACGCCGGCCACCACGATCACCATCGCCAGCGACAGCGGCAGGAACACCTTCCAGCCGAGGCGCATTAGTTGATCGTAGCGGTAGCGGGGCACGATCGCCTTCGCCATCGCGAACAGGAAGAACATGAAGAACAGTTTCAGCGAGAACCAGATGATCCCCGGCACCCAGTTGAAGGGCGGCAGGTCCACCGGCGGCAGCCAGCCTCCGAGGAACAGGATGGTCGCCAGCGCGCACATCGTGACGATCGCGACATACTCGCCGAGCATGAACAGCAGGTACGGCGTCGAGCCGTATTCGACCATGAAGCCGGCGACGAGCTCGGATTCGGCCTCGACGAGGTCGAAGGGCGGACGGTTGGTTTCCGCCAGCGCCGAGACGTAGAACACGACGAACATCGGGAACAGCGGCCATACGTACCAGTTCAGGATGGTGAGCTGCGGCAGCCCGATCAGGCTGGCGAGACCGCGCGCGTGCTGGGCCTCGACGACGGCCGACAGGTTCAGCGTACCGGCGCAGAGCAGCACCGTGATGATGACGAAGCCGATCGAGACTTCGTACGACACCATCTGCGCCGCCGAGCGCAGCGCGGCCAGGAACGGATATTTCGAGTTCGACGACCAGCCGGCCATGATGATGCCGTAGATCGACAGCGACGAGATCGCGAAGATGAAGAGGATGCCGACATTGATGTCGGCGATCACCCAGCCGAGATTGGTCGGGATCACCGCCCAGGCGGCGAGCGCCAGCACGCAGGACACCAGCGGCGCCAGCAGGAACACGCCCTTGTTGGCGCCGGCCGGAATGATCGGCTCCTTCAGCACGAACTTCAAAAGGTCGGCGAAGGATTGCAGCAGGCCCCATGGGCCGACCACGTTCGGGCCGCGGCGGATCTGCACCGCCGCCCAGATCTTGCGGTCGGCGAGCAGGATGTAGGCGATCGCGACCAGGAGGACGACGAGCACCAGGACGCTCTGCGCGACCATGATGATCAGCGGCCAGAGGAACCCGGTCCAGAATGCGCTTTCGAAGAATTCCATCAGATCACGCTCACTCCGCTGCGGTCAGCATATGCCCGGAGGCGAGGCGCGAGCATTCCGCCATTACGGCGGATGCACGCGCGATTGGGTTGGTCAGGTAGAAGTCCTCGACCAGGGGCTTGAACGGCGCCTTCTCGGGCGAACCGCCCTTCCCGGCCAGCTTCTTGATCTGGTCGGCGGAGCCGGCCTCGATCTGGTCGAGACGCATCAGATGCGGCACGGCCTTGAAGATCGCCTGGCGCAACTGCGCGAGCGAATCGTAGCCGAGCTTCTTGCCCAGCGCTTCCGACAGCGCGCGGATGATCGCCCAGTCCTCGCGGGCTTCGCCCGGCGGGAACGCGGCGCGGCCGGTCATCTGCACGCGGCCTTCGGTGTTGACGTAGATCGCGGACTTCTCGGTGTAGGCGGCCGCCGGCAGGATGACGTCGGCGCGATGCGCGCCGCGGTCGCCATGGGTGCCGATATAGACGACGAAGGTGCCGTCCGGCGCCTTGATCTCGTCGGCCCCCAACAGGAACAGCAGGTCGAGCGTGCCGAACGTCGTCATCTGCGCCGCGTTGAGCCCGCCGCCCGTGGCGGAGAAGCCGATGTCGAGCGCACCGACGCGCGAAGCGGTCTCGTGCAGCACGCCAAAACCGTTCCAGCCGTCCTTCACCGCGCCGACATTGAGCGCGAGCTTGGCGGCGGCAGCGAGGATGGCAGCGCCATCGTGACGGGCGGCCGCGCCCGCACCGACCAGGATGATCGGATTCTTGGCGTTCTTCAGCACGTCCATGAAGGAGTGCTTGCCGGCCGCGAGGTCGGCGAGCGTCTCGGTACCTGCGCCGAGGTGGTCATAGTCGTAAGTGAGATCGGCCTTGGTGCCGATCACGCCGACCTTGAAGCCGCCGGCACGCCAGCGCTTGCGGATGCGGGCGTTGAACACGGCCGCCTCCTTCCGCGGGTTGGCGCCGATGATGAGCAGCGCATCCGCCTGCTCCACGCCTGCGAGCGTCGGGTTGAAGATGTAGGAGCCGCGGCCAAGCGCCGGATCGAACGCATCGCCCCCCTGCACCGCCAGATTGCTCGAGCCGTACTTGGCGAGCAGATCCTTCAGCGCGAACATCTCCTCGACACCGGCGAGGTCGCCGGCGATCGCGCCGATGCGCTTGCCGTCGGTGCGCGCCGCCTTGGCGGCGATCGCGGCGAAGGCCTCGGTCCAGCTCGCTGCGCGCAGCTTGCCGGCCTCACGGATATAGGGCCGGTCGAGCCGCTGGGTGCGCAGGCCGTCGACGACGTGGCGGGTCTTGTCGGAGATCCACTCCTCGTTCACGGCCTCGTTGATGCGCGGCAGAATACGCATCACCTCGCGGCCGCGCGTGTCGACGCGGATCGCAGATCCCAGGCCATCCATGACGTCGATCGACTGGGTCTTGCCGAGCTCCCAGGGACGCGCCGCGAACGCGTAGGGCTTCGAGGTCAGCGCGCCGACCGGGCAGATGTCGACGAGGTTGCCCTGCAGTTCCGACGTCAGCGCGTGCTCGAGATAGGTGGTGATCTCCATGTCCTCGCCGCGGCCGGTGGCGCCCATCTCGGGGGCGCCGGCGACTTCCGCCGAGAAGCGGACGCAGCGCGTGCACTGGATGCAGCGGTTCATCGAGGTCTTGACCAGCGCGCCGAGATATTTGTCCTCGACCGCACGCTTGTTCTCGGCGAAGCGGCTGGTGTCGACACCATAGCCCATCGCCTGGTCCTGGAGGTCGCACTCACCGCCCTGGTCGCAGATCGGGCAGTCCAGCGGATGGTTGATGAGAAGGAACTCCATCACGCCTTCGCGCGCCTTCTTCACCATCGGCGAACGGGTGGAGATCTCCGGCGGCTCGCCCTTGGGACCCGGACGGCAGTCGCGCACGCCCCAGGCGCAGCTGGCGACCGGCTTCGGGCCGCCCTTCACCTCGACGAGGCACATCCGGCAATTGCCGGCGATCGACAGCCGCTCGTGATAGCAGAAGCGCGGAATCTCGGCACCGGCGGCCTCGCACGCCTGGAGCAGCGTGTATTCGGCGGGGACGTCGATCTCCTTGCCGTCGATGATGAGCTTGGTCATGTCTCTTACTCCGCCGCGACCATGTTCACGGGATCGCGGACGCCGATATCGTCGATGTCAGCCTTGTGCGAATACTGGTCGATGCGCGCTTCGATCTCGTGACGGAAATGCGTGATCAGGCCCTGGATCGGCCAGGCCGCCGCGTCGCCGAGCGCGCAGATGGTGTGGCCTTCGACCTGCTTCGTCACTTCAAGCAGCATGTCGATCTCACGCTTGTGGGCGCGGCCCTCGGCCATGCGGGTCAGGACCCGCCACATCCAGCCGGTGCCCTCGCGGCACGGCGTGCACTGGCCGCAGCTCTCGTGCTTGTAGAAATAGGAGATGCGGGCAATGGCGCGGATCAGATCGGTGGACTTGTCCATCACGATCACGGCCGCGGTGCCGAGGCCCGAGCGCAGCTTGCTCAGGGAATCGAAATCCATCGGCGTGTCGATGATCTGCTCGGCCGGCACCATGCGCACCGACGAGCCGCCGGGGATCACGGCCTTGAGGTTGTCCCAGCCGCCGCGAATGCCACCGCAATGCTTCTCGATCAGCTCACGGAACGGAATGCCCATGGCTTCTTCGACGTTGCAGGGCCGCTCGACATGGCCGGAAATGCAGAAGAGCTTGGTGCCGACGTTGTTCGGGCGGCCGATGCCGGCGAACCACGCCGCGCCGCGGCGCAGGATGTCCGGCGCAACGGCGATCGACTCGACGTTGTTGACGGTGGTCGGGCAGCCGAACAGACCAACGTTCGCCGGGAACGGCGGCTTCAGCCGCGGCTGGCCCTTCTTGCCTTCGAGGCTTTCGAGCAGCGCGGTCTCCTCGCCGCAGATATAGGCGCCGGCGCCGTGGGCGACGTAGATGTCGAACGGCCAACCGTTGACGTTGTCCTTGCCGACCAGCTTGGCCTCGTAGGCCTGGTCGATCGCGGCCTGGAGGTGCTCACGCTCGCGGATGAACTCGCCGCGGACATAGATGTAGCAGGCATGCGCGTTCATCGCGCAGCTGGCGATCAGGCAACCCTCGATCAGGAGATGCGGATCGTGCCGCATGATCTCGCGATCCTTGCAGGTGCCGGGCTCGGATTCGTCGGCGTTGACGACCAGATAGCTCGGCCGGCCGTCAGTCGATTCCTTCGGCATGAAGGACCATTTCAGACCGGTCGGGAAGCCGGCGCCGCCGCGGCCGCGCAGACCCGAGGCCTTCATCTCGTTGATGATCCAGTCGCGGCCCTTGTCGATGATGTTCTTCGTGCCGTCCCAGGCGCCGCGGCGCCGCGCGCCCTCGAGCCCCCAATCGTGGAGGCCGTAGAGGTTCTTGAAGATGCGGTCCTTGTCCTCGAGCATATCAGTGCTTTCCGATCAACGATTGGACTGCTTGTAGGCAAGTCCGGCGGCGCAAATACCAAACGTCAGCGCCCAGAGCAGACTGGATTCCAGCGACGCGTTCAGGCCGAAACGCTGCAGCAGGAAGATGAAAGCGGCCGCCACGACGGCGTGCATCGCGATGAAGCCCCACTTCTCCATGGCACCGCTCCCCTGCATTGCCGGCGACGAGAGATCACGCATCAGGTGACCTCCTTCAGCGTGGTCGGCCCGGTGATCGGCGCCGAGAACTGGCGGCCGTTCTGCGGACCCGGCTTGGGCGGATTGCCCGAAGCAAAACCGTCGAGCACCTTGCCGAAGCTTTCCTTGGTCAGGTCCTCGTAAGTATCCTTGCCGATCAGCACCATCGGCGCGTTCACGCAGGCGCCCAGGCACTCCACCTCTTCCCAGCTGAAATTGCCGTCCTTGGAGAGATGGAAGGACTCGTGATGGATGCGGTGCTCGCAGACGTGGATCAGATCCTCGGCGCCGCGCAGGCGGCACGGCGTGGTGCCGCAGACCTGGACATGGGCCTTCTTGCCGACCGGGGCGAGCTGGAACATCGTGTAGAAGGTCGCGACCTCCAGCACGCGGATATAGGGCATGTCGAGCATGTCGGCGATGACGCGGATCGCGGCTTCCGACACCCAGCCGTCGTTCTGCTCCTGCGCGCGCCAGAGGATGGCGATGACCGCGGAGGCCTGGCGGCCGGCCGGGTACTTCGCGATCTGCTGCCTGGCGAATGCGAGGTTCTCCTCCGTGAACGCAAAGCTCGCGGGCTGGACTTCCTTCGGTGCTAATCGGCGAACGGACATCTCTAATCTCTCACTGCATACGGCGCGCGGTTTTCGCATTCAGGGCATCGATCCTGTCCTGCCAGAATGCGCTTGCGGTGCCGAAAACGTTGTAGCCGACGTGGGTCGAGACCTTGATGCGGTCGAGGATCGACAGCTCGGTCACGGTCTCCATCCGGTTGCTGCGCGGATCGAACACGATCAGCTTCAGCGGGGTCTGTTCGAGGATGAAGCGCGACACGGCATGGGAGCGGTCGCTGCCGTGCTCCTCGCACATGATGACGCTGTCGGCCTCGAGCAGCCGGGCGCCGCCCTTGATCGCCTCGATCTCGACGCCCTCGACGTCGAGCTTGATCAGGTATTTGCCGGTGGCCGCGACCTTGCCGTCGTCGATGAGGTTGTCGAGCGCGATCACTGACACTTCTTCACCGCCCGCCGACGGATCGCCGGCAATGCTGAATGCCTCGTGCTTGCTGCCGGACAGCCGCGCGGTGCCGCGGGCCGCGCCGATGGCGCATTTCATGGTCTCGAAGCGGTTGCCGTTGACGCGGGCGTTGTTGGCGAGCTTCGGATAGTTCTGGCCCGACGGCTCGATCGCGATCGCTTTGTGCGAACCAAACGGCCTGCTCGACACCAGCACCGACCAGTAGCCGTAGTTGGCGCCGCAATCGAGCAGCGTGTAGTCGACGTCGATGGAGTCGGCGAACAGCAGCTCGAGCTCGTCCTCGTAATTGTAGGAGCGGTTGAGTAGCTTGCTCCAATAGCCGTCGCCGTAGGGGAATTCGAACACGGCGTCGGGATTGAGCCTGATCGCGATGTTGCGCTCCGGCAGCGTCCTGCGCAGCAAATTCGCGCAGGCGATGTATCCCATGTGCGAGAAATGCGAGGAGATCTTCGATCCCGTCACCAGCGCCAAGGCAGCCGTCCGCTCCCACAGGTTGGCCCCTTCAAGGGCCCCCGAGGCACGGTCAAACTGGATTGGCGCCTGCGCCATCACCGATCGACCTCTCCGAACACGATGTCGAGTGAGCCGAGGATCGCCGAGACGTCGGCGAGCAGATGGCCGCGGCAGATGTGATGCATGGCCTGCAGATGCGCAAAGCCCGGCGCGCGGATCTTGCACTTATAGGGCTTGTTGGTGCCGTCGGCGACGAGATAGACGCCGAACTCGCCCTTCGGCGCTTCGACCGCGGCATACACTTCGCCGGCCGGCACGTGGACGCCCTCGGTGTAGAGCTTGAAGTGGTGGATCAGCGCTTCCATCGAGCGCTTCATCTCGCCACGGCGCGGCGGCGCGACCTTGTTGTCCTCGACGACGACGGGGCCCTTGCCCTCAGGCGCATTCAGCTTCTGGATGCACTGCTTCATGATGCGCACCGACTGGCGCATCTCTTCCATGCGGATCAGATAGCGGTCGTAGCAGTCGCCGTTCTTGCCGATCGGAATGTCGAAATCCATCTCGGCATAGCACTCGTAGGGCTGCGACTTGCGCAGGTCCCACGCCGCGCCGGAGCCGCGCACCATCACGCCGGAAAAGCCCCACTCCCAGGCTTCCTTGAGCGACACGACGCCGATGTCGACGTTGCGCTGCTTGAAGATGCGGTTGGCGGTGAGCAGCCGGTCGAGGTCGTCGACTACCTTCAGGAACGGATCGCACCAGGCCTCGATGTCGTCGACCAGCTTCTGCGGCAGGTCCTGATGCACGCCGCCGACGCGGAAGAAGGCTGCATGCATGCGGCTGCCCGAGGCACGCTCGTAGAACACCATCAGCTTCTCGCGCTCTTCGAAGCCCCACAGCGGCGGGGTCAACGCGCCGACGTCCATTGCCTGCGTGGTGACGTTGAGCAGATGCGAGAGGATGCGGCCGATCTCGCAATACAGCACGCGGATCAGCTGGCCGCGGCGCGGCACCTCGATGCCGAGCAGCTTTTCGGCCGCGAGGCAGAAGGCGTGTTCCTGGTTCATCGGCGCGACGTAATCGAGCCGGTCGAAATACGGGATCGCCTGGAGATAGGTCTTCTGCTCGATCAGCTTCTCGGTGCCGCGATGCAGCAGGCCGATATGCGGATCAACGCGCTCGACGACTTCACCATCCAATTCGAGCACGAGACGCAACACACCATGGGCCGCCGGATGCTGCGGCCCAAAATTGATGGTGAAATTGCGAAGGTTTTCGGGTTGCTCGTTCATGATCAGACCTTCGGTCCCGCCTTCTCATCTCCAGGAAGAACCGGATAGTCCGCCCCCTCCCACGGCGAGAGGAAATCGAACTTGCGGAATTCCTGGTTGAGCCGCACGGGCTCGTAGACCACGCGCTTCTCCTGGTCGTCGTAGCGGACCTCGACGAAACCGGTGAGCGGGAAGTCCTTGCGCAGCGGATGCCCCTCGAAGCCGTAGTCGGTAAGGAGGCGCCGCATGTCGGGATGACCGACGAAGAACACGCCATAGAGGTCGTAGGCCTCGCGTTCGAACCAGTCTGCGCCCGGGAATACGTCGATCAGCGACGGCACCTGCGTGGTCTCGTCCGCTTGCGCCTTGAGCCGGATCCGCGTGTTCAGCGTCGGCGACAGGAAGTGATAGACCACGTCGAAACGCTTCTCACGATCGGGATAGTCCACCGCCGTAATGTCGGTGATGTTGACGAAACGGCAGTTCGGGTCATCGCGGAGGTACTTGACCACCTCGACGATCTTGGCGGCCTCGACATCCACGGTGAGCTGGTTGAACGCCACCGAGTGACCGGTAGCGGCGCCCGGAAGCACACTAACGATCGTCTGCCCCAGGGCGTCGAGCTTGGCGTCATCCATGACGTAAAACCTTAGCGTTCGATGGTGCCGGTGCGCCGGATCTTCTTCTGCAGCAGCAGCACGCCGTAGAGCAGCGCTTCCGCCGTGGGCGGGCAGCCCGGCACGTAGATGTCGATCGGCACGATGCGGTCGCAGCCGCGCACGACCGAGTAGGAATAGTGATAATAGCCGCCGCCATTGGCGCAGGAGCCCATCGAGATGACGTAGCGCGGCTCGGGCATCTGATCGTAGACCTTGCGCAGCGCCGGGGCCATCTTGTTGGTCAGGGTTCCCGCCACGATCATCACGTCGGACTGGCGCGGCGAGGCACGCGGCGCGAAGCCGAAGCGCTCGACGTCGTAGCGCGGCATCGACACCTGCATCATCTCGACCGCGCAGCAGGCAAGACCGAAGGTCATCCACATCAGGGAGCCGGTGCGCGCCCAGGTGATAAGGTCGTCGGTCGCGGCCACGAAGAAGCCCTTGTCGGACAGCTCGGAATTGACCTCGAGGAAGAACGGATCATTGGCCCCGACCGGCCTGCCGGTCGATGGATCCAGGATGCCCTTGGGGGCCGGCGCGACAACCGGACCGGCGGACGGTGCAGGGTTCAATCCCATTCCAGTGCTCCCTTCTTCCACTCATAGGCGAACCCGACCGTCAGCACGGCGAGGAACACCACCATGGACCAGAAGCCGGTCGCGCCAAGCTTGCCGAACGCCACCGCCCAGGGAAACAGGAACGCCACCTCGAGGTCGAAGATGATGAAGAGGATGGCGACCAGATAGAAGCGGACGTCGAACTTCATGCGGGCGTCGTCGAAGGCGTTGAAACCGCACTCATACGCCGACAGCTTTTCCGGGTCCGGCTGCTGAAACGCCACGATGAAGGGCGCGATCAGCAGCACCAGGCCAATCAGGCCCGCTACCCCTATAAAGACGACGAGTGGTAGATAGTTCTGAAGAATGCCGCTCATTGACGAGCCCTTTTTCCCGCAGCCTCGGGACAGCCACGGATTCGTCCGATTTGGAATTATTCTGAGCCTTAGCGCAGTGCACCAATGGGCGCAAGACACGCTCTTTTCAGGCCCTTTGCCGCTCCCAGAACGGTGAAAATCCCGGAATCACCCCGCGGCTGGTATGGAGCAGATCGCCTGACCCAGCAAGGGCAGTCACGGTTTCGCAGGTCAGCAGTTCTGAGATTGCGGCGCTCGGGCCGGGACAGCTATGCGCGATGCGCTGACGACCAAAATGCTCGGTTTTCTTGGGTCGGCAGCACACTCAAACCCGCCGCAGGTCCCCTCCCGCCACTGCAGTAGCAGATTTTGCCAACGGTCTCCACAGAGCAGCACAGCCAAGGGAGCCAATCATGGCGCCCGCCGCGATCAGGACAGGTGCTGCCGAGACACTATCCACAACTGCGCGCGATCGGAAGAGCCATGCGTCACGACGAGGCCGGGTCTCGTCTGGCGAATGCGTCGGCCCGCGCCCCACCCCGGACCGGCCGCGAGCGCGGCGGCGGCGACTTGCTGGTTGGTCGCACGCGCCGCGCTCGGATGAGCTTCGGGCTGGGGGAGAGCTGGCCCCGCAAATTCGGACAGTAGCTTGAGTGGATTTTCTGCCTGACAGCGGCGAGGATTCTTGCTGCGAATCAGGAGCGAAGATGACGAAGAAGAGCCGCCGGACGCATTCTCCGGCATTCAAGGCGAAGGTTGCTTTGGCTGCGGTCAAAGGCGACAAGACACTGGCGGAGCTGGCGCAACTGTTTGATGTTCATCCGAACCAGATCACGATCTGGAAAAACCAGCTCCTGGAAGGCGCCGCCGGCGTGTTTGGGCATGACAAGACATCGGCCGAGACGCCGGTCGATTTGAAGGCGTTACATGCCAAGATCGGCGAGCTGGCGTTGGAAAACGATTTTTTGTCCGGCGCGCTCACCAAGGCGGGCCTGCTGAGCGCAAAGCGATGATCGACCGCGGTCATGATCTTTCTATCGTGCGCCAGGCGAAGGTCCTGAAGCTGGCTCGCAGCACGGTCTACTATGAACCTCGGCCAGTTTCGGCCGAGGACCTTGCCTTGATGCGTCGGCTCGATGAGCTGCATCTCGATTATCCCTTCGCGGGAGCGCGTATGCTGCGATCGTTGCTGCGGCGGGAGGGCGTATACGCCGGTCGCCGCCACATCGCGACGCTGATGAAGCGCATGGGGATCGAGGCGGTCTATCGTCGCCCGAACACGAGCAAGCCGGCTCCGGGTCACAAGATCTACCCGTACCTGTTGCGCGGATTGAAGATCGAGCGGCCCGACCATGCGTGGGCAATGGACATCACCTACATTCCGATGCGGCGTGGCTTCGTCTATCTCGCGGCGGTCGTCGATGTGTTCAGCCGACGGGTCCTGGCCCATCGCGTCTCGATCACAATGGAGGCGGCCTTCTGCGTCGAAGCGGTCCAGGAGGCGTTGGCGAAGCACGGCAGGCCCGAGATTTTCAACACGGATCAGGGCAGCCAGTTCACCAGCCTCGAGTTCACCGATGTGCTGCTGGACGCGAAGATCGCCATCAGCATGGACGGCAAGGGCGCCTGGCGCGACAACGTGTTTGTCGAGCGGCTCTGGCGCACGGTCAAATACGAAGAAGTATATCTCCGCGCCTACGACAGCGTGTCCGAGGCGCGAGCGTCAATTGCCAAGTATCTGGCCTTCTACAATCAGGGACGCCCTCACTCGAGCCTTGACGGGCGCACGCCCGACGAGGCTTACTTCGGCACGCAAGCTATGGTGATGGCCGCATGACCGTCGCCGACGGTTTTGTCGTCGCTCTGGTCGGGCTACGCCCTCCCGACGCAACGACAAAACCGTAAAGCCCCGCGTTCAGCATAACCCGGCAGGAATCCACTTAAATCCAGCGGGGCGCTGTCCAAACAACCGGGGCCAGCTCTGGGGCATGGCCCGTGAGCTCATCGATCTCCTGGCGGAAGATCCGTGGTTTGCCCGGTGAGGCGGAGCAGAAGGACGGTCGCGATCGACTGGCCGCCTCTCGCGGGCTGCACGAGGTCGCGCCCTCGCTCACCACTTGTAGGAGACGCTGGCGGTGATGCGCCGGCGGTCGCCGTAGAAGCAGGACGAGGCCGACGCGCAGCTCGCGACATAGATCTTGTCGGTCAGGTTGATCACGTTCAGCGCCGTGCGCCAGTTCTGCCATTCATAATGGAGTGCGAGATCGCCGAGCACGACTGCGGGAACCTCGAGCGTGTTTGCGGCGTCGGCCCAGGACGAGCCGATGTAGCGCACGCCACCGCCGAAGCCGAAGCCCTCGAGGGGCCCGTCCTTGAAGGTGTAGTCGGCCCAACCCGACACCAGGAGTTCAGGCGTGTTGGTCGGCGTCTTGCCGACGAGCGACTGATCGAGGTCCTTACTGGTGAAGAGATGGTAGGCGGTGAAGGCGCCGATCAGCTTCAGTTCCTTGGTGGCGTTGGCCACCGCTTCGAGCTCGATGCCGCGCGAGGTTACCTCACCGGTCTGGTTCTGCAGCAACGAATTCGTCGGATTGGTCGTCAGCGCGTTTTGGCGCTTCAGGTCGAAGACCGAGGCGGTGAAATAGCCGTCAAATCCCTTTGGTGCCACCTTCACGCCGATTTCGGCCTGCTTGCCGGTCTCCGGAAGCAGCAACTGGTTGCTGGCGTTCAGGCCGACGACGGGATTGTAGCTCGTTGCATAGGAGACATAGGGCGCGATGCCGTTGTCGAAATTGTAGATCAGCCCGGCCCGCCCGCTGAACCTGCTGTCGTCACGGCTGGCGAGTGTCACGCCGCTGTCACGGGCGGCCTGCGTCGTCTCGACCCAGTCATTGCGACCGCTCAGCACCAGCGTGAAGTTTCCGAGCTTCATCTGGTCCTGAACATAAGTGCCCGCCTGCTTCTGCGTGATCAGGAAGTTGCGGAACGGGGCGCCCGTGAGTGGAATGTTCAAACCATAGACAGGATTGAAGACATTGATCGAGGGGACGGTGCCGAAATTGAAGCTCTGGTAGTCGTCGATCTGATAGCCCTTGAGATCGACGCCAAACAGCATCGTGTGCCTGACGGCACCGGTGTTGAAGCGATACTCCAGCTGGTTGTCGAGATTGGCCTGGTTCGCGGCGTTCTTCGCATACCAGTTATAGCGGCCCATCGTCGCCGTGTTGACGTTGTCCCAACCGTTGCCGATGTAACCGCGATAGGTCAGGTCGATATGCGCAAATCTGGCATTCTGCCGGAAGGTGAGGTCGTCGGTGAGATTGCGCTCGAACTGGTAGCCGAGCATCTCCTGCTCGCGCGTGAACTTGTCGACGCTGGGATCGCCGACGAAGAAGCTGGTCGGAATCCCGAACGGCGCGTTGGTCACCGTGCCCTGGTAAGGCAGGAAGTTGATGCCGCGGGTGTCCGTCTTCGACGCCGACGCAAGGACCGTGAAGGTCGTATCGGCATCAGGCTTCCAGGTGAATGACGGTGCGATGAAGTAGTTGTTGTCAGGCGTGAAGTCGACCTGCGTCCCGCCGGTCCTGACCTCGCCGACGACGCGGTAGAACAGCTTGCCGTCCTGGGGCTGCGTTGCGATGGGACCGCCGACATCGAAGCCAACATAGGCGTTGCCGAAATTGTTGACGCCGGTCTCGATGTAACGGATCGGCTCGGCCGGCGGCATCTTGCTGATGACGTTGACGATGCCGCTCGGGCTCGATCCGCCATAGAGCACGGCGGACGGACCGCGCAGCACCTCGACGCGCTCCATGTTGGACGGCGGCAGCCGCCAGCTCGCATAGGACGTGTAGAACAGTTGCAGGCCGTCGAGGAACAGCCCGATGTCGTCGGACTTGAAGCCGCGGATCAGCCACCAGTCGTTGCGGGTGTCCGCGCCGAACGTCCCGGCGCGCACGCCGGCGGTGTAGCGCAGGGTTTCGTCGAGCTTCATCGGCTTCTGGTCGCGGATCTGCTCGGCGCTGATCACCGACACGGACTGCGGTGTTTCCATGATCGGCGTGTTGGTCTTGGTGCCGGACGAGCTGCGGCCGGCGACGTAGCCGTTCACCGGGCCGCGCGGCGTCTCGACGAAGCCGACATTGCGCTGCGGCTGCTGCGGTCTGTTTCGAGTGGCGACCTGTTCCGACGCCCGCGGCAAACGGCGCTGAGGAGTCGTGGCCGCGCGGCGACGCGCTTCCGGCGCAGTGACGGTCACCGCCGGCAGGTTCTGCGCGCCACTTTGCGAGGAAGATTGTGCGAGCGATGCCTGCGGCATCAAGACCCAAGCGGATGCGGTCGCCAACACGGCAGACCGCAGCATTCCAAGACTGTTCAACGCGCCACCCCAAAGCTGCATGTGTGATGCATCATGCCGCCTGTCCCGAAACGGCATGCGCTTGCGATGACGCTTATGTGAGAGCGCGCGGAATCCCTAATTGAAAGCTTCTTAGAGAGACTCTTAGAAGTGCTCCAACATTTCTCGTTGTTGCAGCGAGATCAGCGCGCATTCTTCTCGCTCTCGAACATCCCGGCGGCGATCACCGTGAGCTCACCGCCTGTCGCAGCACTGCAAGGAGTTCGGCTGCGCCGAGGCCACCGCGATCAGGAGGTCAGTTCTCGCCGCAACTTCGGACTTCGGATTTCACGATCAGCTTGCGCGACAACGGATCTGCGAACGTGGGCTGATCTGTCCCTGTCCCGGCCGACGGCCTCGACGCCGCTGTTCGTCCGGGCCCGCTTCCGTCCCCGGACGAAACCAGCCGGGCGGGGAGATGAAACCATTTTGCGGAACCCGCGAAACGATCCGGAAACAGATCGCCCTTAAGACAAAGCCATAGACGGCGGCAAAGCCCGTCGGGAGGCTCAGATGAACCACTCAATTCATTCCGCTGATCGTGCGACCCACCTGAAAATCGTGGTGGTGGCGCTGGTGGCCGGTATCGTCGTGGCCGGCTTCGGGATCGCAGCCCGCACCCATGGCGATTACGGCCAGACGGCCCAGTCGACGCCTGTGATCAAGGCCGGCAAGCCGGTGGCGGTCACGAGTGCGGCGAGCTCGGAGATTCGCTGATACGTCCTGTTCCGGGCTGACCAATGGCCGCCCCCGGGCGGCCTTTTTGTTTTCCAGGGCAATGCTTAGCCGAGACAGGCCAGTAAAGCGCAACGTCCTTGACTTCACCATGTCCCCCCTTTAAGTCCCCCCTCGTTCCGCGCGCGTCGAGCGAACCACGCGGGAGTAGCTCAGTTGGTTAGAGCGCCGGCCTGTCACGCCGGAGGTCGCGGGTTCGAGCCCCGTCTCTCGCGCCATTTTGGCAATCCCTTCATAGCCTTAGCCCGAATTTCTCCACGCCTGTCGCATCTGCCAGCGATTACCGGCGCGCGGCGGGAACTCTCGGCATAGTCAGCCCACGTCCGAATCGTCTACGCCTTCCGAGACTTAGAGGGATCCCCGCACGTTTCCGGCTTTTCCGGGGCTTCCTGTGGAATCGAGGAGGCCAGTCATGGCTAAGAAGGATTCGGCGAAGAAGGCAGCCGCTCCCGCGACCATCACGCTCAAGCACCTCGCCGCCGATATCGCGGAGCGCCAGGACCTCTCGAAAAAGCACGCCGAATCCGTCCTGACCGATATGGTCGACCTGATCACCAAACACCTCAAGAAGGGCGACCGTGTCCGTATCGTGGGCCTTGGCATCCTCCAGGTCCGCAAGCGCGCCGCCCGCACCGGCCGCAATCCCGCCACCGGCGAAGCGATCCACATCAAGGCCAGCCGGAAGGTCGCGTTCCGCGCGGTGAAGGAACTGAAAGAGGCGATCTAGACTAGCGCTTACGATTCATTAGGCCTGATCGGGGTTCGTTCGGCCGCATCGCGGCCGGCTTTTCTGATATACCGCCTGCTTCCCTCAAGTTCGGCGGTTCGACCAGAAATGTCCTCCCTCACCTTTTCGCACACCGTGACCGAGCGCTTCCTGCGCTATGTCACCATCGACACCCAGTCCGATCCGGACTCTCCTCACTCCCCCTCGACCGAGAAGCAGAAGGATCTCGGCCGCGTGCTCGCCGCCGAGCTGAAGGCCATGGGCGTCGAGGACGCCCATCTCGACGATTACGGCTATGTCTACGGCACCATCCCGGCCAACACCGACAAGAAGGTGCCGGTGATCTGCTTCTGCTCGCACATGGACACATCTCCCGACGTCACCGGCAAGGACGTCAAACCGCAAATGGTGAAGAACTATCGCGGCGGCGACATCGTGCTGCCCGGCGACGCCAGCCAGGTGATCCGCTTTGCCGAGCACCCCGCGCTGAAGAACCAGATCGGCAACGACATCATCACCACCGACGGCACCACGCTGCTGGGGGCCGACAACAAGGCCGGTGTCGCCGAGATCATGGATGCCGCGCATTTCTTCCTCAACAACCCCGATGTGAAGCACGGCACCATCAAGATCCTGTTCACGCCGGACGAGGAGATCGGCCGCGGCGTCGACAATGTCGACCTGAAGAAGCTGGGCGCCGATTTCGGCTACACCATGGATGGCGAGAGCGCCGGCTGCGTCGAGGACGAGACCTTCTCGGCCGACGGCGCCACCATCACCATCAACGGCGTCAGCGCCCATCCCGGCTACGCCAAGGGCAAGATGGAGCACGCGATCAAGATCGCCGCCGCCATCGTCGAGCGGCTGCCGAAGGAAGGCTACTCACCGGAGACGACCTCCGGCAAGCAGGGCTTCCTGCATCCGATCGGCATCGAGGGCGCGCTGGAACAGGCGACGCTCTCCTTCATCGTCCGCGACTTCACCGAGGAGGGACTGAAGGAGAAGGAGGTCCTGCTCGAGGGCCTCGTCAAGGACGTGATGAAGGACTATCCGCGCTCGACCTACAAATTCGAGGTCAAGGAGCAATACCGCAACATGAAGCAGGTGATCGATCGTCACCCGCACGTCCTCGAATACGCCATCGAGGCGATCCGCCGCGCCGGCCTGCGCCCGATGCGCACCGCGATCCGCGGCGGCACCGACGGCTCCCGCCTGTCGTTCATGGGCCTGCCCTGCCCCAACATCTTCGCCGGCGAGCACGCGTTTCATTCGCGGCTCGAATGGGTCAGCCGGCAGGACATGGAAAAGGCGGTGCAGACCATCGTCCACCTCGCCATGATCTGGGAGGAACGGGCCTAGTCTAGGGCCCCTCACCGTCGTAAATATTGAAATGGCCGGGCTCACGCCCGGCCATTTGCTTTGAGACTACGGCACCGGCATCGCGCGCGGATTGCGATGGAAGCGATTTGAATTCGCCATCCAGTTCGGCAACGGTGCGCCGTCACGATGCCGCCCACCGGCGGCGGCCGCCGCCCAGGCCACCACCGCGCCGATCAGGGTCGCGGCTGCGACCGAGAACGCGACGATGATCGTGTTGCGCCGCGCCCGGTTGATCGCCGTCCTGGACTCCGCGATCAGCGCATCGACCCGTTTTTCGGAATCGGGCGCCGCAAGCCCCGTGAGCGCGGCCACCTGCTGCACGAGATGGGCCCTGTCGTCGGTGGTGACGCCGCTGTGGCTCGAGGACGTCATCAGGATGCGTCCCGCTTCGGCGCGCGGTTCGCGAAGGTCCGTGTTGGGCGGACGCCGCGGCGCGCGGAACAGCTTGTCGAGCTCATAGCTTAGCAGGGGCTCGGCCGCGGACGTGTTGCTGGCCGAGCTGCGCATCGGCGAACGATCAACCGCAGATGCCCCGAGCAGCGCGAGCAGAGCGGCTCCGAGCAGCACGGCGAGCGCCCAGGACATCAGCCCATGCAGCCCGTCCCGCCGCTCGCCGTCGTCCTCGATCGTCGCCAGCGCGGGTGCCGGCCGCGTCGTCCGTCCGGCGATGTAGCCGCCGAAGCCGAAGCTGATGACCGCCTGGATGATCAGATACAGCCCGGAGAGCAGCGCCAGCGCAGCCGAGGCATCGCGCCAGGTCGGCGAGGCCGAACTGACACCAAGGCCGATCGCAACACCAAAGCCCAGCAGTATGAACGACATTGCGCCCGCCGCCAGCGCGCCTGCGAACACCGAGCTCCACTGGATGGTTCGAGGAGCCTCGCCTTCCGGGCCGCCTTCCAAGATCTCTTCGCGCACGAGAGTTTCCATCGTCATCGCGTCGCTCTCAGCGCAGGCCGAAGAACGACAGGATCGCCATGATGACCACGACCAAGCCGATCAAGTAAATCAGTCCGTCCATTGTTGGTCCTCCTCGGTTTCTTCCGATCGCTAAATCGCTGGGTATGAGGAACGTTCCTATTTGGACAGAGCCGCGGGAACGAACTGCGCAATTGAGGGTTATCCGCTCAAGTCCCAAGGATAGAGATTGTGAGCACACAAGGCCTCAGCCCGTTCATTCGGGCTGGGGCCTTTTCGCGTTGCGGTCGGCTTTGCCTCCGTCCCGCACCGGCTGCCATCAAGCCTTGACCTCAGAGCGACGCGCCATGACCCGCCAGTGAGAGGCCGGCAACGCCGCTGCGGCAATTGTTCCAGTGACGTAACAATGTTGCGGGTCGACACTGTTCCCGCGCCCATGCTAGGCCGGGCACAGACCGCAACCAGAGAGACGTCGTGCTCGCAAACCGCCAGCCCTCAGGATCGTGCCGCCCGCGCAACTGGCGCGGGCTGCTGTCTGTGCTGATCGCGGCCGTCTATCTGCTCGCGAGCGCGCTGCACGGCTCGCATGACATCGACGTCACCACGCCCGGCGGCGGCTCGGAGATCGTGGCGGCCCTTGATGGCCCCGCAGGCCACAGCGACCACAAGGTCATCGGCGGCCATCACTGTCATGGCTGCTTTTCGCTGACGGTGACACAGCCGGCGCCGTCGACCGCATCGGTCGCGCTTGTTTCCGCACCGAGCCCGCAACATGCGCCCCGGCTCGCCGGAATTGTCCTGGACACCGACTCGCCGCCTCCTAAACATATTGCCTGAACGGATTGGTCGGGCGTCCCGCGCCCATTAGGTTCATCCTTCACAGGTCGGCTTGATGTTTTTCAGAGGAATGGCCGCGCGCCTGGCGTGCGCGGCGGCGTGTCTGATTGCCGGACTCGCGATTGCGCCGTCTCACGCCCAGACTTTGACGATGCGGAGCGCGTTGTCGCGCGCGCTGGCCGCAAGCCCGCGACTGACGGCGGCGGAGCGCGACGTCGGCATCGCCACGGGCCAGCGCATCCAGGCGGGCGCCCTCTTCAACCCGGAACTGTCCTACGAACAGGACGATTCATTCGGCTCGGGCAAATATCGCGGGACACGATCGGCCGAGACTACGCTGCAGATCAGCCAGGCCTTCGAGCTGTTCGGCAAGCGCGATGCGCGGATTGCCGCAGGCGTCGCCGGCGTCGAAGTGGCCGCGATTCAGCGCAAGGCCGTCAGGCTGGAGGTGCTGTCGGAGACCGCGATCGCCTTCCTCAGCGTGCTCGGCGCACAGCGGCGCATTCAGATCCTCGACGAGCAGATTGCCGCCATCGACCGCCTGACGCCCCTCCTGCGCCGCCGCGTCGAGGCCGGCGCCTCCTCGCCCGCCGAGACCGGCCGTGCCGAGGTCGCCTCCGCTCTGGTGAAAGCCGACCGTGAGCGCCTCAAGGCGACGCTGGCCAGCGCCCGGCGCGAGCTTGCGGTGCTGATGGGCGATCCAGCCGCAAAATACGGCGAGGTCTCCGGCCGGCTCGACACCACGGGACGCCCGCCCACCTTCCAGGCGGTGGTTGCCGCCATCGATGCCAATCCGCAACTGGTGCGCTGGACCGCCGTTTACGCGCAGCGCAATGCCGAGCTGCTGCTGGCGCGGCTCAAACCCTATCCCGACGTGCGGATCGCCGCCGGCTGGCGCCACTTCAACGAAACGGGCGACGATGCGGCGCGCCTGACCGTCTCGGTGCCGATCCCCGTGTTCGACCAGAACCAGGGCAACATCCTCTCGGCGCAGGAAAGCCTCGCCAAGACCAGGGCCGAGCGCGAGGCCAACCGCAACACGCTGATCGTGATTGCCGGCCGCGCCTACGACTCGCTCCAGGGCTCGCTGCGCGAGCTCGCCGTGCTGCGTGAGACCGCGATCCCCAAGGCCGTTGAGGCGTCCGAGGCGATCTCGCAGGGCTACGGCCAGGGCCGCTTCACCCTGCTTGAGGTGCTCGACGCCCAGGCCAGCGTCACCCAGGCGCGGCTGCGCGAGCAGGAGGCGCTGCAGAATTTCCATGCCGGCGTTGCCATCATCGAGGGCCTCGTCGGCAATCCCTTCACGCTGGCGCGGGAGAGCGTACGATGAGGACATCCTCTACCATCGTCGTTGCCATCGTTGCCGCCGCGCTCGGTGCTTACGGCTATTCCCTCCTTGCCCCGGCCAAGCTCGTACACACCGAGCATGCCGAGCATTCCGAAAAGAAGCCGAACGACCATGTCGAGCAGGACGAGCACGGCGCCGACCGCATCCGGATCTCCGACGTCAAGCTCGCGGCCGCGGGCGTCACGCTGGCCGAAGCCGCGGGCGCCACGCTGACCGACACCCTCGCCTTCAACGGCATCCTGCGCGCCAACCAGGAAGCCGTGGTGCAGGTGACGCCGCGCTTTCCGGGCGTCGTCAAATCCATCCTGAAGCGCATCGGCGACAAGGTCGCCAAGGACGATCTGCTCGCCACGATCGAGAGCAACCAGAGTCTCACCGTCTATGAGCTGAAGGCGCCATTCGCCGGCACCATCATCGAGCGGCAGATCTCGCTCGGCGAATACGCCTCCGAGCAGAAGCCGGCCTTCGTCGTCGCCGACCTCTCCACCATCTGGGTCGATCTGTCGATCTACCGGCAGGACTTGAGGCGCGTCCGCATCAACGACGAGGTACTGATCGATCCCGACGACGGCCGCGGTGAGATCAAGGGCACGATCTCCTACATGGCGCCGATCGGCAGTAGCGAGACCCAGACCGCGCTGGCGCGCGTGGTGCTGGTAAATCCCGACGGACGCCTGCGTCCCGGTCTGTTCGTCACGGCGCGGCTGATCCTCGCCGCGCGCAACGTCGCGGTCGCCGTGCGCCGTAGCGCGATCCAGACGCTGGAGAACAGGACTATCGTGTTCGTGCGCGAGGACGGCGACAAGATCGAGGCGCGCCCGGTCGAGCTCGGGGATTCCGATCCGAGGTTCGTCGAGATCAAGGCCGGGCTCGCGGCCGGCGAGCACTACGTCGCGGAGAACAGCTTCGTCGTGAAGGCGGAGATGGGCAAGGGCGAGGCCGAGCATGATTGAGCGTCTCATCGCCGCCTCGCTGCATCAGCGCTGGCTGGTCCTCCTGCTCGCGCTCGGCGCCGTCGCCTTCGGCGCCTGGAATTTTCAGCGCCTGCCGATCGACGCCGTGCCCGACATCACCAACGTCCAGGTCCAGATCAACACCCGCGCGCCCGGCTATTCACCGCTCGAGACCGAGCAGCGCATCACCTTCCCGGTCGAGACCGCCATGAGCGGGCTGCCGAAGCTCGACTATACCCGCTCGCTGTCGCGCTACGGCCTCAGCCAGGTGACGATCGTCTTCAAGGACGGCACCGACATCTATTTCGCCCGCCAGCTCGTGGGCGAGCGCATCCAGCAGGTGAAGGACCAGCTCCCGGCGGGCGTCGAGGTCGCGATGGGGCCGGTCTCGACCGGCCTCGGCGAAATCTTCATGTACACCGTCGAGGCCAAGGCGGGCGCCACGACGCAAGGCGGCCACGACTATTCGCTGACCGATCTGCGCACCGTGCAGGACTGGATCATTCGGCCGCAGCTCCGCAACGTGCCGGGCGTGGTCGAGGTCAACACCATCGGAGGCTTCGAGCGTCAATTCCACGTGCTGCCGGACCCCGGCAAGCTGATGGCCTACCGGCTCGGCTTTCGCGACGTCATGACGGCGCTGGCCGCCAACAACGCCAATGTCGGTGCCGGCTATATCGAGCGCAATGGCGAGCAATATCTGGTGCGCTCGCCGGGGCAGGTCGGCAACATCGCCGAAATCCAGGACATCGTGATCGGCTCGCGCGGCGGCAATCCCGTCAGGATCAGGGATGTCGCGACCGTCATCGAAGGCCGCGATCTGCGCACGGGCGCGGCGACGCGAGACGGCGAGGAAGCCGTGCTCGGCACTGCGATGCTGCTGATCGGCGAGAACAGCCGCAGCGTCGCCCGCCGGGTCGCAGCCCGCATCGAGGACATCGCCAAGTCGCTGCCCGAAGGCGTCGTGACGCGGACTGTCTACGATCGCACCGACCTCGTCGAGGCCACCATCCGAACGGTCAGGAACAATCTGCTGGAAGGCGCGGCGCTGGTGGTGGCCGTGCTGTTCCTGATCCTCGGAAACATCCGCGCCGCACTGGTCACCGCCTGTGTCATTCCGCTCTCGATGGCGATGACGATCACCGGCATGGTCGAGACCAAGGTCAGCGCGAACCTGATGAGCCTGGGTGCGATCGACTTCGGCATCATCGTCGACGGCGCCGTCATCATCGTCGAGAATTGCCTGCGCATGCTGGCCGAGGCCCAGCGCGAGAAGGGTCGCCTGCTCACGCTCCCGGAGCGGCTGCGGGCGATCCAGCGCGGGTCGAGCGAGGTCATCAAGCCGAGCCTGTTCGGAACACTGATCATCGCCGTGGTCTACCTGCCCGTGCTGACGCTGACCGGCGTCGAAGGCAAGATGTTCACGCCGATGGCGCTGACCGTGCTGATGGCGCTCGGCGCCGCCGTGCTGTTCTCCATCACCTTCGTGCCGGCGGCCGTTGCCATCTTCGTCACCGGCAAGGTGTCCGAACACGAAAACCTGTTCATGCGGGTCGCCAAGCGCGCTTATCTCCCCCTGCTCCGCTTTGCCATCGACAACCGGGCCGCGGTCGCCATCATGGCCGTGGTCATCGTGGTTGCGAGCGGCATCGCCGCCGCGCGGATGGGTGGCGAGTTCATTCCGAGCCTGGACGAAGGCGACGTCGCGCTGGCGTCGATCCGGATTCCCGGCACCAGCCTCACCCAGTCGCTGGACCTGCAGAAGGCCTTGGAGAAGCGCATCAAGCAGATCCCTGAAGTGAAGGAGTTCTTCACCCGCATCGGCACCGCGGAGATCGCGACCGACCCGATGTCGCCGGCGCAAACCGACGGCTACATCATGCTCAAACCGCGCGCCGAATGGCCCGACCCGGACAAGCCGAAAGCCGAGGTGATCGAGGCCATCGACCATGCTGCCGACGAGATTCCGGGTAGCGCCTATGAGATCTCCCAGCCGATCCAGTTCCGTGTCAACGAGCTGATTTCCGGCGTGCGCAGCGATGTCGGCATCAAGGTCTTCGGCGATGACCTCGACATCCTGCAAGGCGCCGCAAAACAGGTGGAGGCCGCGATCCGGGGCATCCGCGGCGCCAGCGACGTCAAGATCGAGCAGGTCGCGGGCCTGCCGATCCTCACCGTGCGGCTCGACCGCCAGGCGCTCGCCCGCTACGGCCTCAGCGTTGCCGAGGTGCAGGGCATCGTCGAGATCGCCGTCGGCGGCAAGTCGGCCGGGAAGCTGTTCGAGGGCGACCGCCGCTTCGATATCGTCACGCGCCTGCCTGAGCATCTGCGCGGCAATCTCGAGGCGATCCGGGCGATCCCGATCCCACTGCCGCCCGGCGAGGAGGCCACGGCCAACACGCCGCTCCGAACAGCATTGTCCGCCTCTTCCCTCACCCAGATGCGCTATGTGCCGCTCTCGTCGGTCGCAACCGTCGATGCGACGCCCGGACCCAACCAGATCAGCCGCGAGAACGGCAAGCGGCGGATCGTCGTCACCGCCAATGTCCGCGCGCGCGACCTCGGCTCCTTCGTGGCCGAGGCCGAGGCGGCCGTGGCCGAGAAGGTCAAGCTGCCGCCGGGCTACTTCATCGGCTGGGGCGGACAGTTCGAGCAGCTGGTCTCCGCGACCAAGCGGCTCACCATCGTCGTACCGGTGGCGCTGCTGCTGGTGTTCCTGCTGCTGTTCATGGGCATGGGATCGGCGGCGGATGCAGCACTGGTGTTTTCAGGCGTGCCGCTGGCGCTGACCGGCGGGGTCGCGGCGCTGCTGCTGCGCGACATTCCCTTGTCCATCAGCGCCGGCGTCGGCTTCATCGCGCTGTCGGGCGTCGCCGTGCTCAACGGGCTCGTGATCATCGCCTTCATCGAGCGTCTGCGCGGCGAGGGACGATCCGTTGTGGAGGCCGTTCGCGAGGGCGCACTCACGCGGCTACGGCCCGTGCTGATGACGGCCCTCGTCGCCTCCCTCGGCTTCGTGCCGATGGCGCTCGCCACCGGTGCCGGCGCCGAGGTGCAGCGGCCGCTCGCGACCGTTGTGATCGGCGGCATCATCTCCTCGACCATGCTGACGCTCCTGGTGCTGCCGGCGCTCTATGTCCTGTTCCGTCGTGACGTAGCGCGGGAAGCGCCTACAATGGCGCCCGACTTGGCAGCTTCCGGGGAGCGCTAGAGGTGGGAAGCCACGACCATCACGGTCATCACCACCATGACCATGCCGGCCATGATCATGGTCATGGCCACGTCCATGTCCATGCGCCCGCCAGTTTCGGCAAGGCGTTCGCAATCGGCATTTCGCTCAACATCGCGCTGGTGGTGGCCGAGGCGGTCTACGGCTATATCGGCAACTCCACCGCCCTGCTCGCTGACGCCGGCCATAATCTTTCCGACGTGCTCGGCCTGGTGGTGGCCTGGGGCGCCTCGATCGCAGCGCGCCGTGCCCCGAGCGGCCGCTTCACCTACGGCCTGCGCGCCTCCACCATCCTCGCGGCACTTGCGAACGCGGTGTTCCTGCTGGTCGCAACCGGCGCGATCGGCTGGGAGGCAATCCTGCGCCTGCAGCAGCCGGAGCCGGTCGCAGGCGTTACGGTGATGGTGGTCGCAGGCATCGGCATCCTCGTCAACGGGTTTACCGCCATGCTGTTCGCGAGCGGACGCAAGGACGACATCAACATCGAAGGCGCCTACCTGCATATGGCCGCCGACGCCGCGGTCTCGCTCGGCGTCGTGGTCTCGGCGGCGCTGATCATCTGGACCGGCTGGCTCTGGCTCGATCCCATTACCAGCCTCGTCATCTGCGCCACTATCCTCTGGAGCACCACCAGCCTGCTGCGGGGCTCCATCGACATGTCGATGGCGGCGGCGCCCAAAGGCACCGACCTCGCCGCGATCAGGGCGTTCCTGCTCGCGCGGCCGGGCGTGTCCGCAATCCACGATCTCCATGTCTGGCCGATCTCGACCACCGAGACGGCGCTGACCTGCCACCTCGTCATGCCAACAGGCACGGACGACGCATTCCTGATGCAGACGGCGCAGCTCTTGAAGACATCCTTCCGCATCGGCCACACCACGCTTCAGGTCGAGACGCATCCCGACAACGGTTGCGCGCTGGCGCCGGATGATGTGGTGTGAGGGGATGCGTGGCCGCTCCAATCTCCGCTGTCGTCCCGGACAAGCGTAGCACAGAGCTGGCCCCGCAAATTCGGACAGTAGCTTGAGTGGATTTTCTGCCTGACAGCGGCGAGGATTCTTGCTGCGAATCAGGAGCGAAGATGACGAAGAAGAGCCGCCGGACGCATTCTCCGGCATTCAAGGCGAAGGTTGCTTTGGCTGCGGTCAAAGGCGACAAGACACTGGCGGAGCTGGCGCAACTGTTTGATGTTCATCCGAACCAGATCACGATCTGGAAAAACCAGCTCCTGGAAGGCGCCGCCGGCGTGTTTGGGCATGACAAGACATCGGCCGAGACGCCGGTCGATTTGAAGGCGTTACATGCCAAGATCGGCGAGCTGGCGTTGGAAAACGATTTTTTGTCCGGCGCGCTCACCAAGGCGGGCCTGCTGAGCGCAAAGCGATGATCGACCGCGATCATGATCTTTCTATCGTGCGCCAGGCGAAGGTCCTGAAGCTGGCTCGCAGCACGGTCTACTATGAACCTCGGCCAGTTTCGGCCGAGGACCTTGCCTTGATGCGTCGGCTCGATGAGCTGCATCTCGATTATCCCTTCGCGGGAGCGCGTATGCTGCGATCGTTGCTGCGGCGGGAGGGCGTATACGCCGGTCGCCGCCACATCGCGACGCTGATGAAGCGCATGGGGATCGAGGCGGTCTATCGTCGCCCGAACACGAGCAAGCCGGCTCCGGGTCACAAGATCTACCCGTACCTGTTGCGCGGATTGAAGATCGAGCGGCCCGACCATGCGTGGGCAATGGACATCACCTACATTCCGATGCGGCGTGGCTTCGTCTATCTCGCGGCGGTCGTCGATGTGTTCAGCCGACGGGTCCTGGCCCATCGCGTCTCGATCACAATGGAGGCGGCCTTCTGCGTCGAAGCGGTCCAGGAGGCGTTGGCGAAGCACGGCAGGCCCGAGATTTTCAACACGGATCAGGGCAGCCAGTTCACCAGCCTCGAGTTCACCGATGTGCTGCTGGACGCGAAGATCGCCATCAGCATGGACGGCAAGGGCGCCTGGCGCGACAACGTGTTTGTCGAGCGGCTCTGGCGCACGGTCAAATACGAAGAAGTATATCTCCGCGCCTACGACAGCGTGTCCGAGGCGCGAGCGTCAATTGCCAAGTATCTGGCCTTCTACAATCAGGGACGCCCTCACTCGAGCCTTGACGGGCGCACGCCCGACGAGGCTTACTTCGGCACGCAAGCTATGGTGATGGCCGCATGACCGTCGCCGACGGTTTTGTCGTCGCTCTGGTCGGGCTACGCCCTCCCGACGCAACGACAAAACCGTAAAGCCCCGCGTTCAGCATAACCCGGCAGGAATCCACTTAAATCCAGCGGGGCGCTGTCCAAACAACCGGGGCCAGCTCTCACACGACAACGCGCAGCATTGTCGTGAGCGCAGCGCCGATCCGGGATCCATAACCACAGGGAGCGGTTTGGCGAAGACTCGGAGTAACCAGCTGCGCGCCAAATTACTCCCTGTGGTTATGGATCCCCGCCTGCGCGGGGACGACGCCGAGTTTGCGGCAACAGTGCACGCCACAACGTCACGGAGCAGCGAATTCGCTACCCCGCCTTCGCCGTCACGATCCAGATCGCGCCCTGCAATGCCACGCTCTGGCCCTTCAGGAACGGCGTCAGCATCTCGCGGATCGAAGCCTTTGCGGCCTCATAGGTCTCCGGCGGATGGCCCTGGAGCGCGCGGCTGGCCGGACCGATCTGCAGCGAGCCGTCGACGGCGGCATCGAGGCCGCCGCCGATCGCGACGTCCATTGCGAGATCGTGCGGCTCCATCGCCACGTCCACGAAGCCTGCGCCTTTGAGGATGCGCATCACGCGCTCCTCCGATGCGAAGGCGAACGGGCCCGGCTCCTCCGGCCCGACCGGCGGCATTTTGGGGACGTGTTTGTACACCGCCATCAGCGGCGCCATCATCCATGGATTTTCCTTCGGTTCGCGCCAGCAGACGAAGGCGAGCCGCCCGGACGGCTTCAGCGCACGGCGCAGATTGGTGAAGGACGCAATGGGATCGGCGAAGAACATCACGCCGAAACGCGAGGCGAGCAGATCGAAGCTCGCCGGCTCGAACGGATAGACGGTCGCATCCGCCAGCACGAAATCGAGCGGCAGGCCCTTCGGCGCAAACGCGCGCGCCTGCGCCAGCATCGGCTCGGAGACATCGAGGCCGAGCGCAAAGCCATCCGGCGCCACGGTCTTCGCGAACGCCACCGTCGTCGCACCGGAGCCGCAGCCGACATCGATCACACGCTCGCCCGGCTTCGGCTTTGCTCGGTCAATCAGCACCTCCGCGATCGGCCCGAGCAGTCTCTCCTGCACCGAATGGCGATCGGCCCAGCGCTGCCCGCTCGGCCCGTTCCAATAGGCGATCTGGTCGGCGTTTTGCTCGTGTCCCCGCGGGTCACTTCAAATTCCTCCGGGTGTGGTCAGTCAAATTCCTCCACCCGCGAGGCAGGACAAGGGACTGTTAGTTTGAGTTTGTTTCCCGGGCAAGAGCTTCAGCGGCTTCTTTGAGCCGATAGCTGCGTCCGTCGAACTCAAGCAGATGGCAATGATGCATAAGGCGATCGAGGATCGTCGTGCTCATAGTGTTGTCCCCAAGGTATGCCCCCCAATCCTGCACGACGCGATTGGAGGTGACGATGACGCTGCGGCGCAGTTTGTAACGCTGATGGATCAGGGTCTGCAGCAAAGTGCCGGCGTCGTCGGGGATGGCGCGTGCGAGGAATAGATCGTCCAGCACGAGGAGATCGCAGTCGATGATGGTTCGCAGCCGGACCTCGCGTTGTGCCGGAGAGTTCAGGGCGTAGCGGTGGAAGAAGTCGTCGGTCTCAAGATACTGGACCTTGTGGCTTTGCAGGATCGCCTGATAGGCAATCGCCTTGGCGATGTGCGACTTCCCGGTGCCAGGTTTGCCAACAAGCAGAGCGTTCTCGCCAGCGGCAATGAACGCCAGGGTGTGGAGCTGGAAGCAGGTCTGACGTGGCAGTTTGGGATTGAAGGACCAGTCGAACTCGGCGAGCGTCAGCTTTTCGTCGAGCCCGGATTGCTGGTATCGCCGCTCGATAAGACGGGACTGACGACGGTCCAGTTCATCCTGCAGGATAAGGGAGAAGGTCTCGAGGAAGGGCTGGTTGGCGCCCTGCGCCTGGAGCACGCGCGTCTGCAGCGTGTCGCGGACACCCGACAGGCGCAGCTGTCGTAGGCAACGCTCAATTTCCGGCATGGTCATCATGTGGCTAGGTCTCCAGTTTAAGGTGAGAAGGTGCAGCGGGAGCGCTCGTGGCGCCGGAGTTGGCCGGGGTTGCGCAGGCGACACGAGCGCGGATTGCCGTGGCGTGATCGTCGTGAGCCTCGGCCTGCCGACCATTGTCGTCGGCGTCGCGCCGCACAGCGCGGCTGAAGAGGTCGCCGTATTCCGCGGGGGTACGGATCAGCGGATGATCCTGGGTGAGCGGCGATGCCGGCTGTGGCGTCACTCCAACCTGCTCGATCGCCTGTTCGAACAACCGCTCGACGGTCGCACGCACGTGCTTGTAGCGGTAGATGCGGTTGTCGATGGCGTGCGCGCAGGCCTGCTCGACCAGCCGCGCCGGATACTTCCGGCCCAGCCCGACAATGCCCCACATCGCGCGCTGTCCGGGGCGCCCTTCGGTGTCGAACACCTGCTGGCACAAGGCCCTGGTCTGCGGTCCGATGCGCTCGGCGCTCGCCAGCAGCACGGCGGTTTGCCGCGACGGGTTGAACGGCCGTTCGCTGGTCGGCAGGACGACAGAACCGGGGTGCGCCATCCGGGAATGAACACGCAGCAGCGCACGGGTGTGGCGATCACGGATCTCGATCGTGGTGGTGTAGATGCGCACGACGACCTGGCTGCCGATCGGCGCGGGCCGCGCGGCGTAATAGCTGTTGTCGACGCGTACGGTGGTGTCGTCGCAGACAGTCCGGACGACTTCGGTGAAGATGCGGAAGGGAGCGACAGGCAGCGGCCGCAGGTGCGGCTTCTCTTCCTGGAACATCGCCTCGACCTGACGGCGCGTGCTGCCGTGGATGCGTTTGGAAGCCCAGTTCTCCTCCCAGTGCCTCAAGAACTCGTTTTGCGCCTCCAGCGTCTCGAAGCGCCGTCCGGCCAGCGCAGTGCCCTGGGTATGTTGAATCGCATTCTCGACGCATCCTTTCCGATTTGGATCGGCCACGCGCGCGGGATCGGCGACCACGGCGTAATGAGCCAGCATCGCGCTGTAAATCGGGTTGAGCTGGGGCTCGTACAAATCCGGCTTGAGGACGCCTTCCTTCAGGTTGTCGAGCACGACATAGCTGGGGACCCCGCCAAAATACCGGAACGCCTCTTCGTGGAGCTGCGCCCAGACTTGTTGGCTGGACTTCCAGACTACCCGCCGGAAGCTGCGCCGCGAGTAGCGTAGCGTCATCACGAACAGGCGGGGACGACGGTACCGCCCGCTCTTCGGATCAACCGTCGGCGCGCCCTCGCCATAGTCGACCTGAGCTTCCTCGCCGGGGAGGAACTCAAGACGATCAAACTGCTCAGGATCAGCGTGCCGCAACCGGCGCACAAACCGCTTGACACTCTGGTAGCTGGACGGAAAGCCAAATTGATCAACCAGGTCCTGGTAAATCGCCTGCGCGTTCCGCTTCAGCCGGACCTGTTCTTCGATCCACGTCCGATGCGCTTCGCAAGCCGAACGGGCCAGGCTGCTGGTGACCGTCGCTTCCGATGTCCCAAAAGCCGGTGGTCGGGGTGGAGGAATTTGGCCGTCCGCGCTCACCGAGCCGGTGGTCACTTCCCCGGGGGAATTTGCCTCCGCACCGGCCCGCAGCGCCTGATAACGCCGGATCGTCTTGCGATCGACACCCGTCAGCCGGTGAATCTCGCGCTGGCTGGTGTTGCGATCAAGTAATGTAAGTACGGTGCTTTGCAGATGTCGCTTCAAGACGTTCAACTCCCCGGCCCCTTGCTGGCTAAGGGGTCGAACATAAACGTCCTGCCTGACCGGCTACTGCTGTTCAGCGGCGCTGACGGCGATCATCAGGTGGGGGAGTTTCAAGTGACCATACCCGGGGGATTTTGACCGACCCACGGGGCTCGTGTCCGCTAGGCTGTTCCATTGGGGCCTCCATCGCTGCGCTGCTGCGCTGCGAGGTCATACCACGTCGGAAACAGATCAGCCGGTCAACTGAGGTCGGGCGCAATGTCACCGCCCCCTTGCTCCGACACCCGTGGCAAGGCTAAAGAGGCGCCGTGGGGCGGTTAGCTCAGCTGGTTAGAGCATCTCGTTTACACCGAGAGGGTCCGCGGTTCGAATCCGTGACCGCCCACCAGGCTTCCCTCTTCGCCCGCTACGGCTCAGCAAGCCCGACCTCAATCCCCCGGCCTTCCCGGCAGCAGCGGCACGGCATCGATCCACACCGCCGCCGACTGGCACCAGATCTGCCGAACCGGCCGCAATTGGTCGCGCTGGCGGATCGAGCCCCAGCGGATGCCCCAATCGTCGGCCTGGTCGCCTTCGCCGCTCGTGAACAGCGGGGAACCGCAGTCGGCGCAGAAGTGCTGGAAGCGCATCCGGCCGTTGTCGCCGCGCTTGCCGTAAATTCTTGGCGTGCCGGCGGTCAGGCGGACATCGGCCGCGGAACAGATCGCGGTGACCCGGAACGGCGAGCCCGTCAGCGTCTGACAGTCCCGGCAATGGCAGACCGAGACGGCCTCGGGGTCGATCTCGGCTTCAAAGGTGATCTGCCCGCAATGGCATTGCCCGTCGATGTGCATTGCCTCCTCCCCTTCCCCCCAAAACAAAAACGGCGCCCGAAGGCGCCGTTTTATCATCTTTCGCCGAACCTCAGTGAGCGGTCAGGCCGCCGGCGGCCTCGTCGCCGTCCGGCTTCACCGTCACCTTGGTATCCTCTTCCCAGACGATCGGCACGGGCTTCCTCACCAGCGCCTTGGCGATGACGTCGTCGAGGCGCGAGACCGGGATGATCTCCATGCCGCCCTTGATCGCATCGGAAATCTCCGTGAGATCCTTGGCGTTGTCCTCGGGGATCAGCACCGTCTTGATGCCGCCGCGGGCCGCCGCCAGCAGCTTCTCCTTCAGGCCGCCGATCGGCAGCACGCGACCGCGCAGCGTGATCTCGCCGGTCATCGCGACATCGTGGCGGACCGGGATGCCGGTCATGACCGAGATGATCGCCGTGGCCATGGCGACACCCGCGGACGGGCCGTCCTTCGGCGTCGCGCCCTCCGGCACGTGCACGTGGATGTCGCGCCGGTCGAACAGCGGCGGCTCGACGCCGTAGTTGATCGCGCGCGAGCGGACATAGGACGCCGCCGCCGAGATCGACTCCTTCATCACGTCACGCAGATTGCCGGTGACCGTCATCTTGCCCTTGCCGGGCATCATGACGCCTTCGATCGTCAGCAGCTCGCCGCCGACATCGGTCCAGGCAAGGCCGGTGACGATGCCGACCTGCGGCTCGCTCTCGATCTCGCCGAAGCGGTACTTCGGCACGCCGAGCAGCTCTTCCAGAGTCTTCTCGGTGACCTTGACCGACTTCTTCTTGGAGATCATCAGCTCCTTCACCGCCTTGCGGGCGAGTGTCGAGAGCTCACGCTCCAGATTGCGCACGCCCGCTTCGCGGGTGTAGCGGCGGATCAGAAGCAGCAGCGCGTCGTCGTCGATCGAGAACTCCTTGGAGTCCAGGCCGTGCTTGGACACCGCGTTCGGGATCAGGTGCTTGCGCGCGATCTCGACCTTCTCGTTCTCGGTGTAGCCCGCGATCCGGATGATCTCCATGCGGTCCATCAGCGGGCCGGGAATATTCAGCGTATTCGCGGTCGTGATGAACATCACGTTGGACAGATCGTAGTCGACCTCGAGATAGTGGTCGTTGAACGTCGCGTTCTGCTCGGGGTCGAGCACCTCGAGCAAGGCCGAGGACGGATCGCCGCGGAAATCGGCGCCCATCTTGTCGATCTCGTCCAGCAGGAACAGCGGATTGGACGACTTCGCCTTGCGCATCGACTGGATGATCTTGCCGGGCATCGAGCCGATATAGGTGCGGCGGTGACCGCGGATCTCGGCCTCGTCGCGCACGCCGCCGAGCGAGACACGCACGAATTCGCGCCCCGTCGCCTTCGCGATCGACTTGCCGAGCGAGGTCTTGCCGACGCCGGGAGGTCCGACGAGGCACAGGATCGGGCCCGTCAGCTTGTTGGCGCGCGACTGCACCGCGAGATACTCGACGATGCGTTCCTTGACCTTCTCGAGCCCATAGTGATCGGAATCCAGGATGGCCTGTGCAGCCTCCAGGTCCTTCTTCACCTTGGACTTCTTGTTCCACGGAATCGACAGCAGCCAATCCAGATAGTTGCGCACGACGGTCGCTTCCGCGGACATCGGCGACATCTGGCGCAGCTTCTTCAATTCATGCTGCGCCCGCTCGCGCGCTTCCTTGGAGAGCTTGGTCTTGGAGATCTTCTCTTCGAGATCGGCGAGCTCGTCGCGACCATCGTCGTCGCCTAGTTCCTTCTGGATCGCCTTCATCTGCTCGTTGAGATAATACTCGCGCTGGGTCTTCTCCATCTGGCGCTTGACGCGCGAGCGGATCCGCTTCTCGACCTGCAGCACCGAGATCTCGCTCTCCATCAGGCCCAGCACCTTCTCCAGGCGCGTGGTGACGGACAGCGTCTCCAGGATGCCCTGGCGGTCGGCGATCTTGACTGCGAGATGCGAGGCAACGGTGTCGGCGAGCTTTGCGAAGTCGGTGATCGCCTGCACGACGCCGACGACCTCGGCCGAGATCTTCTTGTTGAGCTTCACATAGCTCTCGAAATCGGACACGACCGAGCGCGCCAGTGCTTCCGCCTCGACCGACTTCGCATCGGTATCGGCGAGCGCGACTGCGGTCGCCTCGTAATAGTCGGCGCGATCGGTGTACTTCGCCACGCGCGCACGCTCGAGCCCTTCGACCAGCACCTTCACGGTGCCGTCCGGGAGCTTCAAGAGCTGGAGCACGCTGGCAAGCGTCCCGGTCTCGTAGATGGCATCGGGCGCCGGATCATCGTCGGACGCGTTCTTCTGCGTCGCGAGCATGATCAGCGCATCGTTCTTCATCACCTCTTCGAGCGCGCGGATCGACTTCTCGCGGCCGACGAAGAGCGGCACGATCATGTGCGGGAAGACGACGATGTCGCGCAGCGGCAGCACGGGATAAGCGTGCGTTTCGCCATGGACGATGGTTGGCCGGGGTTTGGGATTGGTCATGGCCTTTTCCTTTTGCTTTGCCCCCTTGCACGCAGCCCGCTGATGATGCGCAACCGCCACAAGGTGCCGAGGTGATCCGCACAACCGATCGGTCCTCTACGAGTTGGACCGGCTCGCCGGATGGACTGAGGCGAATCTTGAAGAGAATTTTCGCTCGCCGCCGACATTAGGTGGCTATCGACCCGGGGGGTGTCAAGTCATTGAAAAACGCGCGCCATCAGGCGCTTACGCACGCAAACAAGCGACGCAACACCGGCTGCGGAGATACAGTTCCGCAGCCCATCTCGAGGGGACACAATTGGAGCGTTTCAGCGCCGCCGGATCAGGCGCTGGCGTTCTCGACGGCGCGATCGGATCGATCGGCATAGATGTAGAGCGGACGCGCCGTTCCTTCCACCACTTCGCGGGAAATCACGACTTCTTCCACACCTTCCAGGCCCGGCAGGTCGAACATGGTCTCGAGCAGGATCGCCTCGAGGATCGAGCGCAACCCGCGCGCGCCGGTCTTGCGCTCGATCGCCTTGCGGGCGACCGCGCCAAGCGCCTCGTCGGCGAAGGTCAGCTCGATGTTCTCCATCTCGAACAGCCGCTGGTATTGTTTCACCAGCGCGTTCTTCGGCTCGGTCAGGATCTTCTTCAGCGAGGTCTCGTCGAGGTCCTCGAGCGTCGCCACGACCGGCAGACGGCCGACGAACTCGGGGATGAGGCCGTACTTCAGGAGGTCCTCAGGCTCGACGTGACGGAAGATCTCGCCGGTACGGCGGTCCTCCGGGGCCAGCACCTGGGCGCCGAAGCCGATCGAAGTCGACCGCCCGCGCGCCGAGATGATCTTCTCGAGGCCGGCGAAAGCGCCGCCGCAGATGAAGAGGATGTTGGTGGTATCCACTTGCAGGAACTCCTGCTGCGGATGCTTGCGGCCGCCCTGCGGCGGGACCGAAGCCACCGTGCCTTCCATGATCTTGAGCAGCGCCTGCTGCACGCCCTCACCCGACACATCGCGCGTGATCGAGGGATTGTCGGACTTGCGGCTGATCTTGTCGATTTCGTCGATATAGACGATGCCGCGCTGGGCGCGCTCGACATTGTAGTCGGCGGCCTGGAGCAGCTTCAGGATGATATTCTCGACGTCCTCGCCGACATAGCCGGCTTCGGTCAATGTCGTCGCATCCGCCATCGTGAACGGCACGTCCAGGATGCGGGCGAGCGTCTGCGCGAGCAGCGTCTTGCCCGAGCCGGTCGGACCGATCAGCAGGATGTTCGACTTCGCGAGCTCGACGTCGTTGTGCTTGGTCTGATGGTTGAGGCGCTTGTAGTGGTTGTGCACCGCGACCGACAGGACCTTCTTCGCATGGCTCTGGCCGATCACGTAATCGTCCAGCACCTTGCAGATTTCCTTCGGCGTCGGAATCCCGTCGCGCGACTTGACCAGCGAGGACTTGTTCTCCTCGCGGATGATGTCCATGCAGAGCTCGACGCACTCGTCGCAGATGAAGACCGTGGGACCCGCGATCAGTTTGCGGACTTCGTGCTGGCTCTTGCCGCAGAACGAGCAATATAGCGTGTTCTTGGAGTCGCTCGTGCCGACCTTACTCATTCCTGTCTCCGTCCGCGGTTCGATCCCGTTCCGCTCGATCGCTCCATTCCGACACGATGGCCGGCATGAAGCTTAAGTAGAGCAAATTCCGTACCAAAAAAGACCCTACGCATCACATCCCGTGCGAATCACGGTCACTCGATTCTCCCGCGATCATAGCCGATCAGTCGTAGCCAACCATGCTGTCACCCGACTATCAAGAATTCGCTAATCGGACGCCGCCGGCTACCCGTGACAATACCGTGATTTCCGGTCTTGGCACGGACGAAGTGATCGAAATCACCCCGGCGTTGCTGGATTGCCACGAAAAAAGCACGAAAGCGGAACTTTCTGCGTGTCGCAGCGCGCAAAACCGCGTTTTGCGACGCGCGCACCCGCACCTAACGTGAACGCACCCCGACGGGTCCACGGCGATCTGAGGATCGCCGTGACGACCCCGTAGTGCTACGGAGCCTTCACCGGCGCCGGCTCCTCGGCGCGCCTGTCGATGACCTTGTCGACCAGGCCGAACTCCTTGGCGTCGTTCGCAGTCAGGAATTTGTCGCGTTCCAGCGCATCCTCGATCGCCTTGTAGGTCTGGCCGGTGTGCTTGACGTAGATCTCGTTGAGACGCTTCTTCAGGTTGAGGATTTCCTGGGCGTGCAGCATGATGTCGGTGGCCTGGCCCTGGAAGCCGCCGGAGGGCTGATGCACCATGATGCGCGCGTTCGGCAGCGAGAAGCGCATGTCCTTCTCGCCGGCGGCGAGCAGCAGCGAGCCCATCGAGGCCGCCTGGCCCGTGCACAGCGTCGAGACCGGCGGGCGAATGAACTGCATGGTGTCATAGATCGCAAGGCCCGACGTCACCACGCCGCCCGGCGAGTTGATGTACATCGAGATTTCCTTCTTCGGGTTTTCCGCCTCGAGGAACAACAGCTGCGCGACGACCAGCGTCGACATGCCGTCCTCGACCGGCCCGGTCAGGAAAATGATGCGCTCCTTCAGGAGGCGCGAGAAAATGTCGTAGGCGCGCTCGCCACGGTTGGTCTGCTCGACCACCATGGGCACGAGGTTCATGTAGGTTTCAACCGGATCGCGCATGAGTCACCTAGGGTTTTCGGAGACGGACATCGCCGGGCCTGGCCGCCAGTTTGGCTGGATTTGCCGGAAGGGCGAATGGACGTCCTGTGATGCAGGAACTTGGTAGAGGTAGAAGGCGTAGCGACAGATATAGCCCAATTCGCTTCTGACAAGTGCGGAGCGCATTAAGGCTTAATCCGTGCGGCAGTTGAAGCTGATTCGCACAAAGAGGCCCAGCCGGCCATCTGGCTAGCTGGGCCTCTTCGCTGATCATCCTTAATGGAAGACTGTTCCAAGGCCCTCAGGCTGCGGTCTTTTCCGCGTCGTCGTCCTTGTAGAGGTCCTCGCGCGAGACCTTCTTCTCGGTCACGTTGGCGAGTTCGAGGATGAAGTCGACGACCTTGTCCTCGTAGATCGGTGCACGAAGCTGGGCCAGCGCCTGGGCGTTGTTGCGGTAATAGTCCCAGACTTCCTTCTCGCGGCCGGGCATCGAGCGCGCGCGCTCGATCACGGCGCGGCCGACCTCGTCGTCGGTCACGGTGATCTTGTTCTTCTCGCCGATCTCGGAGAGCACGAGGCCAAGCCGCACGCGGCGATCGGCGATCTTGCGGTACTCCTCCTTGGCGGCGTCCTCCGTGGTGTCCTCGTCGGCGAAGGTCTTGCCGGCGGAATCCATCTCGGCCTTGACCGAGTTCCACATCAGATTGAACTCCTCGTCGATCAGCGAGGGCGGCGCCTCGAAGCGATGCGCCTCGTCGAGGCGGTCGAGCAGCGCGCGCTTGACGCGCTGGCGCGTCGCGGTCGCGAACTCGGCGGAAAGGCGCTCGCGCGCGGCTTCCTTGAGCTTGTCCAGCGATTCCAGGCCGAGCGACTTGGCGAATGCGTCGTCGATCGCAAGGTCCTGCGGCGCCTCGATCAGGGTCGCGGTGGTCTCGAACTCGGCCGGCTGACCGGCGAGCTTGTCGTTCATGTAGTTCTTGGGGAACGACACTTTGAGCGTGCGGGTCTCGTTCGCGCCGATGCCGATCAGCTGCTCCTCGAAGCCCGGGATGAAGGTGTTGGAGCCGATCACGACCTGGATGCCTTCGCCGGTGCCGCCCTCGAAGACTTCGCCGTTGATGCTGCCCTTGAAGTTGATGGTGACGCGGTCGCCCGAGGCAGCCTTGGCACCCTCGCCCTTGTCGGCAAAGGTGCGGTTGGTATCGGCGATGCGCTTGATCGCTTCGTCGACGTCGGTATCGGTGACGTCGGCGACGGGCTTCTCGACCTGGAAGGTCTTGAAGTCGGCGAGCGCGATCGCCGGCACCACTTCGATCGCGACCGTGTAGGTCAGATCGGTCTTGCCGCTCAGCAGCTCCTCGACATCCTTCTGCTCCGTCGGCATGGTGATCTTCGGCTCGGTCGCGAGGCGGAAGCCGCGTTCGGAGAACAGCTGCGTGTTGGTGTCGCGAATGGTCTGGTCGATGGTTTCGGCCATCACAGAACGGCCATAGACCTTCTTCAGGTGCGCGACCGGCACCTTGCCCGGACGGAAGCCGTTGATGCGGACCTTGTCCTTGAGGTCGACGAGCTTGGCGCCGGCCTTGGCATCGAGATCAGACGCGGGAACGCTGATCTTGAACTCGTGCTTCAAACCTTCCGAGAGGGTTTCTGTGACCTGCATGGCGTCCAATCTTCTTCTCGTTCGGTCCCGGCACGTCGCGCGTCGGGACGCTGTCATTAATCGATCCGGCGCGAGGCAAACGCCTCACCACCGGTGGTTCATCGGACCGGCTCCAGACGGACGATCATCCGCAGAAGCTGGTCTCGTAATCCGTGCAAACGCGATAAGCGCTTGGTGCGGGCGGAGGGACTCGAACCCCCACAACTTTCGTCACTGGAACCTAAATCCAGCGCGTCTACCAGTTCCGCCACGCCCGCGTGAATTTGCATCAAGACCGGCCGCGATGCCGCGGGCGGCCGGGCTTATAGCATGTGCCTGACTGTTCGCAGCAAAAAAATGGCCGGTTGGAGGCATGCTTCAAGTAGGCTCGATGGCTGGACTTATCCAGCATGGCATGGTCCGGATCGACCCATGAAACCGCGGATTCTTGACCCGACCCGACGGGAGGTGTTGACCGGTCTCGGGGCCTCGGCGGCTGGACTGATGACCGGCGGCGCAGGCCCGCTTGTGACCGCCCAGCTTGCGCTTCAGGCAAGGCCGGCAACCCTGGCTTCGAAGGCGGGGCAACCAGCTACGGCGATCTGGGAGCTGGCCGCCGTAAGCCATCTCGGGACCGTCCGTCTCAAGCGCGGCGACCGATGTGAGGTGGTGTTTCGCAACGACCTGCCTGTGCCACTTGCGCCGGTCTGGTACGGCCTCAATGGCGCGACTGCCGCCGGCCCGCTGCGAGGGCGCGCGCCCGCTGCACCAGACACGACCGAAACATCAATTATTTCAACACCAAACGCGGGAACCCTGCTGGCGGACTTCCGTCTCTTCGAGGGCAGCCTGAAGCAGCCTGCGCGCCCGCTCCCGATCATCGTGGCTGAGACCAGCCGGGTTGCCGCCGACCGTGACGAGGTCCTGTTGATCGAGGAATGGCGTCTGCGGCCGGACGGCACCGCGGTCCCGCCGGGCCAGGACCCGAAGGACGCGACACCGCTCTACACGGTCAATGGCAGAACTTCATTCGAACTCTCAGCCGCGGCCAATGAGCGGCTGCGACCACGCTTCATCAACGGCTCCCAACGTACTGTTCTGGCGATCAAATTAGGAAATCACGAGGTCCGCGTGATGGCCCTGGACGGCCAGCCGGCCGAGCCGTTCCCCGCGCGCAATGGCGCCCTGGTGCTGGCCCCGGGGGCGCGAGCCGACGCATTTGTGGATGCGGCGACATCGGCCCCATTCCTGCTCCATGACGGCAAGGAGGCGCGCCAGGTCGGAAGCCTCGCCATCTCCGGGAAGCTGGAGCGCGTGCCGCTGTTGCCGCCGCAGCCGCTCCCTTCGAACGACCTTCCCGAGAAGCTCGATCTGAGAGGCGCCCTGCGGTTCGATGTCGCGCTTGGCGCGGCCGACGCCGCCTGGACGCGGCCCGCGAACTTCTCAACGGCCTCCGCCCCCATCTTACGCGCCAAGACCGGCCGCACCGTCGTGCTGACGCTGAAGAACGCCGGTCCGATCGCCACCATCTTCAATCTGCACGGCCACCCCTTCCGCCTGCTCGACACGCTCGACGACGGCTGGAAGCCCTATTGGCTCGACACGCTCGCGATCGAGCCCGGCCAGACCCAGCGCATCGCGTTTGCGGCGACCGCGCCCGGGCGATGGCTGCTCGAGTCGGTTGTAACCGATTGGGCTGCGCCGCGACTGGTGCGGTGGTACGCGGTGGAGTGAGGCTCCATTAGGCGTGCGGCTTGGCCGTGAGTTCGATTCCAAGCGCCTTCATCACCGCGATCGTCGTCTTGAGCGTCGGATTGCCGTTGGCGCTGAACGAGCGATAGAGCTGCTCGCGAGAAAGACCTGTCTCCTTGGCGATCTGCGTCATCCCCTTGGCACGGGCGACGACACCAAGCGCGTGTGCGATATAGGCTTCATCTTCCGTCTTGAACGCCTCTTCCATGAAGACGGCGATGGCCTCGTCGGACTGAAGGTCCTCGGCCGGATCATAAGTCGTCAGCTTCTCGCCCATCTCATTCGCTCCACATCTTGCCAAGGCGCTTGGCCGCCTTGATGTCTTTCGCCTGCGTGCTCTTGTCGCCACCGCACAGCAAAACGATGATCGTATTGCCCCGCTTCTGAAAATAGATGCGATAGCCGGGGCCGTGATGGATACGCAGTTCGCTCACTCCATCGCCTACCGGCGCGACATCTCCGGGGTGTCCTTGAGCCAACCGATCCAGTCGCGAAGCGATTAGCGCCCTGGCACGCTCATCCCGGAGACGCGATCGCCACTTCCGAAACGTCTCAGTCTGTTTGAGCTCGACCACATGTAGTTTATAAACTACGATCGATCACGTATCAAGTGGTCGGCGCCGCCAGAGATAGCGCGCGTCGGGCTCCCGCTCCTCATTCCGCGCCCCGTCGGTCAGTTCGACGAGTGTGAACCCCTGCCCTTCATAGAACCTTCGTGCCGGCGCGTTGCGCTGCAAGGTCCAGAGCTCCAGCTGGTCGCAGGCACTCTTGGCGACGCCCAGGAGTTCGGTGCCGACGCCACAGCCTTGAACGGAGGGAAGCACGTAGAGCTGTTCGACCCAGCCGTCGCGGAAGGCGATGATCCCGCAAAGCTCATCGCCGTCGAAACGGCCCCACACGCGGCACGTCGGAAAGACACGCTCACGATAGAACCAACGGTCCTCGTCCGGTGTGTGCAACCCGGCGAGCCACGGCATCGCCTGGTCAAACGCCGTCCGATGGACGCCCGCCGCCGTGTCCACGTCGGCGAGCGCGAGCTGCCTCAGCACTAGGGTCTGTACTCAATAGGGATTGAACGAAGCCGCTGCCGCGGCGTGAGGGGCAAGGTGGCGTAGATCGCCTCCTGGCTGAGAGGATGTGGGTGTTGGAGCCCACCCCCTCAGACAGGAGTATGAGATGGCCGATTTGAGCCCTCTTCGCCGCCGCATGATCGAAGACATGACCGTCCGCAATCTGTCGCCGGCGACGCAACGATCCTACATCAGCGCGGTTTCGAAGTTCAGCCGCTATTTTGGCCGATCGCCTGACCGGTTAGAGCTGGAAGACGTCCGCGCCTTCCAGGTGCATCTGGTCTCGACCGGCATCTCATGGCCGGCGCTGAACCAGATCGTCTGTGCGCTACGGTTTTTCTACGGCGTCACGCTCGGCGAGGCACTGATCCCGGAGCGCATTCCCTATGCGCGAGAACCGCGCAAGCTGCCGGTCGTGCTCAGCGCCGACGAAGTGGTTCAGTTCCTCGAGGCCGTGTCCAGCCTGAAGAGCCGCGCCGCGCTCACCACGGCCTATGCGGCCGGACTCAGGGCCTCCGAAGTCGCGGGACTGCGGATCGAAGACATCGACAGCGCCCGCGGCGTCATCCAGGTGCGCCACGGCAAGGGGGCGAAGGACCGCAACGTGATGCTGTCGCCCCAGCTGCTGGGTATCCTGCGCACGTACTGGCGGCTCGCCCGGCCGCGGCTTTATCTGTTCCCTGGTCGTGACGAAGATCATCCGATCGATCAGACCGTGTTGCACGCCGCCTGTCGGTCGGCGGTGAAGGCTGCGGGCCTGACCAAGCGCGTCACGCTCCACACGCTGCGCCACAGCTTCGCGACGCATCTTCTCGAGAACGGAACCGATATCCGGATCATCCAGGTCTTGCTCGGGCACAATAATTTGTCGTCGACAGCGCGCTACACGCAGGTCGCCACCGATACGATCCGGGCGACGCAGAGCCCGCTCGATCGCCTGTCGCTGGCCGCGGCGGGATGCGGGTGATGATCCGCCCCGACAGCCGCTGCAACAGGCCCGCCATCGAGATCGCCGATATTCTGCGCCGGCATGGCGACACCTATCGCCGTGTACATGCCGGTCATCTCGGTCGGGTCGAGCGGCGCGTGATGAGCGCGATCGTGGCGTGCCGGACCGAGGCGCTCGGCGGCCACATGGAGGCTTGCGACGACTGCGGCATGACGCGGATCGCCTATAATTCCTGTCGCAACCGGCACTGTCCGAAGTGTCAGGGGCCAGCCCGAGCCGCGTGGCTCGCCGCGCGAGAAGCCGACCTGCTGCCGGTTCCCTATTTCCACATCGTCTTCACACTGCCGGCTCCGATCGCCGCGATCGCCTTTCAGAACAAGGCCATCGTTTATGCGATCCTGTTCAAAGCCGCCGCCGAGGCAATGTCGACGCTCGCCGCCAATCCACGCCGGCTCGGCGCCGGGATCGGCGTCGTCGCCGTCCTCCACACCTGGGGGCAGGCGCTGACGCACCATCCCCACGTCCACTGCGTCGTGCCGGGCGGCGGCCTCTCGCCCGATAGCGCGCACTGGATCGCCAGCCGACCAAACTTCTTCCTGGCCGTCAAACCGCTCGCCCGGCTGTTCAGACGCCTGTTCCTCGAACGTCTGACCGCCGCCTTCGACGCCGGCACCCTGAACTTCTTCGGCGATCTCGCATCCCTGGCCGAGCCTGCCGCCTTCGCAGCTCACCTCGTCGCTATGCGGCGCATCAGCTGGGTCGTCTACGCCAAACGGCCGTTCGGCGGCCCCGCGCAGGTGCTGGCCTATCTCGGCCGCTATACCCATCGCGTTGCAATCGCCAACAGCCGGCTCGTCGCCCTCGACGAGGATCACGTCGCCTTTACCTGGAAGGACTACCGCCAGAATGGCGCGACAAAGATCATGAAGCTCAAGCCCGACGAGTTCATCCGCCGCTTCCTTCTTCACACGCTGCCCGATGGCTTCCATCGCATCCGCCACTTCGGCTTCATGGCCAACGGCCATCGCGCTGCCAAACTTGCTCTTTGCCGCAAACTTCTCGATCGTGAGCGGACACCGCCAAACGATGGCGAGCCGTCGCCTGTGGATTCGGACGCTCTGACGTGGGCCAAGGCTCCCGCCTGCCCTGATTGTGGTGGCGTCATGCGCATCATCGAGCGCTTTCGACACAGCTTCAGCTGTTCCGGCGCTCCCACCCAATCGTACCGGTGCGACACATCGTGAGCCAACTTATACCGTGCACGAAGATCGTCATTCGTCATTATGATCCCATCGTCTCGATCATCGCAGACGCTGCCGAATCCGTGCGGCCAAACAGCGCGATGGAAATTGTTCGATGCAGCGGGCCATCGATCGCTACAGCCGGTAAAATGCTCTCTGTCTCAAGTTGCCGCCATTGCGCAACCAAAACGTCGCCGCGTCAGCTCCGCAGTCTGCCGATAGCAACCCGCGATCTCAAACTATCCCCATAGCCGCACCACCGTGCATATTCTCCCGCGGCTTCGTTCAATCCGGCTTCAATGAGGTCGCGTTACAAGCGCTTGCCGCGCCCTCGCGTGAGCGCGACCTCACAGAACCCTCCAGATTCCATCTGGAATTGGACTGTGATTCAAGCTTCTCAGCGGAAGGGAGGCTTGAATGGCAAAGCAGGTCTACTGGCTCAGCGATGCGGAATGGCGGCGGATTGAGCCGTTGTTGCCACGAGGGCGCAAGGGAGCGCATCGGGTCGATGATAGACGCGTGATCAGCGGCATTATGCACATGCTGAAATCTGGTTCGCGCTGGCGCGATTGCCCGGAAGTCTACGGCCCCTACACGACGGTCTACAACCGCTTCAACCGCTGGAGCCGACAGGGGATTTGGACGGATATTTTTTACGCCCTGACCGGATCGACCGGCATGTACGGATCGATGTCGGTGGATTCCAGCTACATCAAAGCCCATCGCTCCGCGGCCGGCGCAAAGGGGGGGCCTTCAACAATGCGATCGGCCGCTCACGCGGCGGGCAGACCACCAAAATCCACGCGCTGACCGACGATATCGGCCGTCCGCTTGCCTTCTTGATTACCCCTGGCAACACCCACGACTTGGTCGGTGCACGCGGTTTGATCAGCATGGTTCGTACCCCGCGCCGTCTGTTGGCTGATCGTGCCTACGATGCCAGGAGCTTGCGCGACGAACTGGCCGCACGCCGCATCAAGGCTGTGATCCCGCCAAATCCGACCCGCAAGCATCCGCATCGCTACGATAAGACCGCTTACAAAGGGCGCAACGTCATCGAGCGTATGTTCTGCCGTCTCAAGGACTTCCGCCGGATCGCAACCCGATACGACAAGCGTGCAGACATCTTCCTGTCTGCAATCCTTCTGGCCGCTGCGATCACTTGGTGGATCAATTGAGTCCGGACCCTAGGGTCCGGACTCAATTGAGCCAATATGCGACGAGAGCGGCGAGATGAACAGCGGCCAAAAAATTACGGGCGAGCTTGTCATATCGCGTGGCGATGCGCCGGAAGTCCTTGAGCCTGCAAAAGCAGCGTTCGATGACATTTCGTCCTTTGTAGGCGCGTTTGTTGAAGCGATGGATGACGACACGGTTAGATTTATTGGGGATTACGGGCTTGGCGCCACGACGAATGATTTCGCCGCGAAGCTTGTCGCCATCATACCCTTTGTCGGCGAGGAGCACGCTCATGGGTGGCGCGAGCGCCAGGACATCGGGAGCCGCAGCGATATCGGCATCCTGGCCTGGAGTCAGATGCAGGACGACCGGCCGGCAGAGCGGATCGCTCAGCGCATGGATTTTTGTCGTGCGGCCTCCGCGCGAGCGGCCGATTGCTTGATTGTGCTCCCCCCTTTTCCGCCGGAGGCACACCGGTGAGCTTTAATCGAGGTCGAGTCGAGCGACAGTACGACGCCGTCTTCGCCAGGCTTGGCCAGCGCTTCGAAGATTGCGCACCATCGTCCTCGCTTGGCCCAGCGATTGAAGCGATTGTAGATCGTCGTGTAAGGGCCGTATTCACGTGGACAATCACGCCATCGTGCACCCGATTGCAGCATGTGAATGATGCCGCTGACGATGCGTCGGTCGTCGTCCCGATCCGGCCCCGTCAGTCCCCTCGGCAGATGCGGTTCGATACGCGCCCATTGCCTGTCGTTCAGCCAAAACAAACCAGCGCGCATTCTCTCGCCCCCGAATCAACACGTAGGCAAGAGAATCACGTGGCGCTATTTAGGTACAGACCCTAGTACTCCACCCCCAGCGCGTCATAGATCCGCCGGTGCACGGCCGGCAGCGTCTCGGTCAGGTCCTCCGCTATCAATCCCGGCCCGGCCTCGCTTGCCGCCTCGCCGTGCATCCAGACGCCGATGCTGGCGGCTTCGAAAGCCGGGACGCCTTGCGCCAGGAGCCCTGCGATGATGCCGGAGAGCACGTCGCCGGCACCGGCCGTGGCGAGCCAGGGCGGCGCGTTGGCGGCGATGGTGGCGCGGCCGTCAGGGGCGGCGATGGTGGTGTCCGGGCCTTTCAGGAGCACGACGGCGCCGCAGCGCTCGGCGGCGGCGCGGACGCGCTCGAGCTTGGAGCGGCCGGGATGCTTGTTGCTGAGATCGGAGAACAGGCGCGGAAACTCGCCCTCGTGCGGGGTCAGCACCACCGAATTGTCCTGCGAGGACTTGATCGATTCGAACAGGCGCTCGGGGGTCGCGGCGAAGCTCGTCAGCGCGTCCGCATCGAGCACCAGGTGGCGCTGCGCGTTGAGAGCGGTGTGAACGAGGTCGCAGGTGCGCTGACCGATGCCCGCGCCGGGACCGATGATGCAGGTACTATAGCGCTTGTCGCCAAGCAGCTCGCCGAACTCGATGGCGGTGTCGACGCTGCGAACCATCACCGCAGTCAGCGCGCCCGCATTAATCGCGAGCGCATCGCGCGGGCTCGCCAGCGTCACGAGGCCCGCGCCGGCCCGCAGCGCTCCGCGCGCAGCGAGCCGCGCAGCGCCTGTCGCTGCCGCATCACCGGACACCGCCAGCACGTGACCCCGCGCGTATTTGTGGCCATCGATGCGCGGCACCGGAAAGGCGGCGCCCCAGAGGTCCGGATCGTTCTCGAATGTCTGCGGCGCGATCTCGTCCAGCACCTGCGCATCGATGCCGATGTCGGCGACGCGCACGCGGCCGCAATGCATCCGCCCGGGCAGAAGCAGATGCGCCGGCTTCTTGCGGAAGAAGGTGACGGTCTCGGTGGCGTTCACCGCCGCCCCCATCACGGCCGCGCTGGTGCCGTTGATGCCGCTCGGCAGGTCGACCGCGAGCACCGGGGCACCGTTGGCGTTGATCGCCTCGATCATTTCGCGCGCTTCGCCGTCGACGGGACGGCTGAGACCGGCGCCGAACAGCGCATCGACGATCAGCGCAGGCTTTCCGATTGCCTGGGGGTTGAACGGAAGCACCGGATGCTTCCAGCCGCGCGCCGCGGAGGCCGCGTCGCCCTGGAGCCGATCGCGCTCGCACATCGGGATCACCGAGACCTCCCGCCCCTGGGCGGCGAGCTCGGCGGCTGCGACAAAGCCGTCGCCGCCATTGTTGCCCGGGCCGGCCACGATCAGGATCGGCCCCTCCTCCGCCAGCGCATGGGCGGCCTTGGCGACCGCCTGGCCCGCGCTCAGCATCAGCTTGAAACCGGGCGTACCGGCCGCAATGGCGAGCTGGTCGGCGCGCTGCATTTCGGCGTTGGTCAGAACTTCCATGCCACTTCCTAGTACAAACGCCTCTTCAACAGGCACATGCCGTGCCGATCCGACGGCGGAAACATCGACCTGCACATATATTGAACCGTTTGCCTATTTCGTAGTCTTCGGTATTTTGTGCAGATCGGCGCCACCACCCAGGATGCTCGTTAAAAGGCTGATAACGCTCCAATAACCAGGGCATGTGCAACTTGGCATAGACCCTGCTTTCGAGGAAGCCGCTTCGGTTCGTCGTGCTCACTGGCATCTTACAGGGTGTGGCCAGCCGTTGTTGCCGGACTGGTCAGGGATCCCGGCATAGAGAAGACAAGATCGTGCGTTGAGAAATGCGCATCCTGACGAAGACGTTGCTATTTGATCGAAAGGCCGGGAGTCGCGCAGTGAAGAAAATCGAAGCCATCATCAAGCCATTCAAGCTAGACGAGGTGAAGGAAGCGCTTCAGGAAGTCGGTCTTCAGGGCATCACCGTCACCGAAGCCAAGGGCTTCGGCCGCCAGAAGGGTCACGCCGAACTTTACCGCGGCGCAGAATACATCGTCGACTTCCTGCCGAAGGTAAAAATCGAGATCGTGATCGGCGACGATCTGGTCGAGCGCGCCATCGACGCGATCCGCCGCGCCGCGCAGACCGGCCGCATCGGCGACGGCAAGATTTTCGTCTCCAACATCGAAGAGGCGATCCGCATCCGGACCGGCGAATCCGGGCTGGACGCTATCTGAGCCGGGTGCTATCCCGCGTTTTGCGACACTCCGACAAGAAATAAGGCTGCTTCGGCGGCCTGATTTCGTTTGTGCGGTCGCGCAAAACTCGCCCAAAGCGAGAACGAGTTTGCTCATCTGGAAACCGATCCGCAGAGCCAAAAGGGGTATGCATGAAGACCGCCAAAGACGTCCTGAAATCGATCAAGGACAACGACGTCAAGTACGTCGACCTGCGCTTCACCGATCCGCGCGGCAAGTGGCAGCACGTCACGTTCGACGTCAGCATGATCGATGAAGACATCTTCGCCGAAGGGACGATGTTCGACGGGTCCTCGATCGCCGGCTGGAAGGCGATCAACGAGTCCGACATGTGCCTGATGCCCGATCCGGTGACCGCGACGATCGATCCGTTCTTCGCCGAGACCACCATGGTCATCACCTGCGACGTGCTCGAGCCGACCACCGGCGAGCCTTACAACCGCGACCCCCGCGGCATCGCCAAGAAGGCCGAGGCGATGGTGAAGTCGATGGGCGTGGGCGACACCGTGTTCGTCGGTCCCGAAGCCGAGTTCTTCGTGTTCGACGACGTGCGCTTCTCCTCCACCCCCTACAACACCGGCTTCCGCCTCGACTCCTCGGAGCTGCCGACCAATTCCGACACCGAATATGAGGGCGGCAATCTCGGCCACCGCGTCCGCACCAAGGGCGGCTATTTCCCGGTTCCGCCGCAGGACTCCGTGCAGGACATGCGCTCGGAGATGCTCGGGGCCATGGCCAAGATGGGCGTCAAGGTCGAGAAGCATCACCACGAGGTCGCTTCCGCCCAGCATGAGCTCGGCATGAAGTTCGACACGCTGACGCTGATGGCCGACCACATCCAGATCTACAAGTACTGCATCCACCAGGTCGCCCATATCTACGGCAAGACCGCAACCTTCATGCCGAAGCCGGTCTATGGCGACAACGGCTCGGGCATGCATGTGCACCAGTCGATCTGGAAGGACGGCAAGCCGGTGTTCGCCGGCAACAAATATGCCGACCTGTCGGAGACCTGCCTCCACTACATCGGCGGCATCATCAAGCACGCCAAGGCGATCAACGCCTTCACCAACCCCTCGACCAACTCCTACAAGCGTCTGGTCCCGGGCTATGAGGCCCCCGTGCTGCTCGCCTATTCCGCGCGCAACCGCTCGGCGTCCTGCCGCATCCCCTACACCGCTTCGCCGAAGGCCAAGCGCGTCGAGGTGCGCTTCCCCGATCCGCTCGCCAATCCCTATCTCGGCTTCGCCGCGATGCTGATGGCCGGCCTCGACGGCATCAAGAACAAGATCGATCCGGGTCCGGCGATGGACAAGGACCTCTACGACCTGCCGAAGGAAGAGCTGAAGCAGATTCCGACGGTATGCGGCAGCTTGCGCGAGGCGCTCGAAAACCTCGACAAGGACCGCGCCTTCCTCAAGGCCGGCGGCGTGTTCGACGACGACTTCATCGACGCCTATATCGAGCTGAAGATGACCGAGGTCGAGCGCTTCGAGATGACCCCGCACCCCATCGAATTCGACATGTACTATTCGGGCTGATCGGCTCGAACAGACCACGACAGGCAAAAGGCGCTTCCGGAAGGAGGCGCCTTTTCGTTTGAGGAGGCCGCAGCCGCATGACACGGCTGACGGTGCTGGCAGCTTGGGAACGCTGCAGCGCGCCCGGACGCAAGCGCGAGCTACGCCGCCGCCTTTTGCCGCGCGGCCAATGCCTGGCCAAAGGCCTCGAACAGCTTGCGGTTGATCGGATTGTGCTGCGGATCGTACTCCGCATGCCATTGCACGCCGAGCGCAAAGGTCGGGGCTTCAGCGATGCGGATCGCTTCGATGGTGCCGTCCTCGGCGATGCCCTCGATCAGAACGCGCTTGCCGGGTTCGAGAATGCCCTGGCCGTGCAGCGAATTCACCCGGATCTTCTCACAGCCGAGGATTTTTGCGAACGCCCCGCCCGGCGTCAGGTCGACATCATGGCGGTCGGCGAACACCACCGTCGGATCGGGATGTATCTCGCCGTTCTCGAGCCGGGGCATGCGATGGTTCATGCGGCCCGGGATCTCGCGGATCTCGGGATGCAGGGAGCCGCCGAAGGCGACGTTCATCTCCTGGAGACCGCGGCAGATGCCGAACAGCGGGATGCCGCGGGAGACGCAGGCGACGGAGAGCGCCAGCGCCACCTCGTCGCGGTGGATGTCGTAGGGCTCGTGCTTCTCGCAAGGATCGACGTTGAAACGGGTCGGGTGCACGTTCGCGCGGGCGCCGGTGAGAATGATGCCGTCCACGGTATCGAGCAGCGCGGCGACATCTGTGATGTCGGGCGAGCCCGCGAACATCACCGGCAAGCCGCCGGAGACCTCGGCCACGGCGCGCAGGTTTCGCTCGCCGACCATCTGGACCTGAAATCGATTTTCGACGCGATGGGAATTCCCGATCACGCCGACGACCGGCTTTCTCATCTGTCGTTTCGCGCCTCCGGGTAAGAAGATTCCGTCAACATGCCCCTCCGATGGAACAAATTCAACAGAAGGGATCGCGGGACGGCAATGCTATTTTCGCGCAAATGCCCGGCCTGGAGCGTCGTGGCAGGCCGGGCGGCGGCGAGTCCGATCGCTCGGAGGGGACTACCCCGTCTTATTCGCGAGAGGGCGCCTGAGAGGCTGGCGAGCGTGGTGTAAAGCGCTGATGCGGCGTAGGATTCGGTTGCGAAGCCACCCCATCACCTTCAACCGCGAACGCCACGCCCGCCATGACCGATGATACGATTTCAGACCACTATCGAGAAGCAAGAATTCAACACAAATAAAACCTCTGCCTCGCGCTCGATCTCTTCATGCTTGATAGTCTCGTTTCGGAGGCTGAGCACCTACCGCGTCTAATAGGCCGCTCGCGCCGGTTTCTTTGGACGCGGCACGACCGCGACTCCACGTTTCGGCACAGAAATGATCGGGAGTCACTCAATCTTTCTTCAACTTAACCCGTCTTATTCGTAAGAGTGCGCCTGAGGGGTAAAGCGCTGATGCGGCGTAGGATTCGGTTGCGAAGCCAACCCCATCACCTCCAACCGCGAACGCCACGCCCGCCATGACCGACGATACGATTCCGCCCTTCTCGTTTCCAGCCGTTCACGCCAAGAAAGTCACAGCTGCCTTCGATGGTGGGCGCCTAACCTCGAACGGGGGCGTGATGCTTCTGGCGATGGCCGAGCGGCGTCTCGGTTTGGCCAACAATCTGGCCCGGGTGTTCCCGGATCGGCGCGATCCGACGCGGGTCGTGCACAGCCTGGTCGATATGTTCCGCGCTCGCATGTTCGCGATCTGCTGCGGCTACGAGGACGCCGACGACCTCGATCATCTGAGGTCCGATCCGGCATTCAAGCTGGCCTGCGGTCGCCTACCGGACACGGGCCGGGATTTGTGTTCCCAGCCGACGCTGTCGCGGCTGGAGAATGCTCCGCGCCTGCGCGACGTGATCCGGCTGACCTACACTTTGGTCGACGCATGGATGGATAGCTACCCGCGCGAGCCGGCATCCGTCACGCTCGACATCGATGATACCTGCGACGTCGTCCACGGCCATCAGCAGCTCTCGCTGTTCAACGCTCATTATGACGAACGCTGCTTCCTGCCGATCCACGTCTACGACACGGAGAAGAGCCGGCCCGTGGCCGTCGTGCTGCGGCCCGGCAAGACGCCGGGCGGCGTCGAGGTGCGTGCCCATCTGCGCCGCCTGGTACGGCATATCCGGACGCGATGGCACAACACGCAAATTACGTTCCGTGGCGACGGGCACTATGCCCGGCCGGAGGCAATGGCGTGGTGCGAGACCAACGGCATCGACTACATCTTCGGTCTGTCCGGCACCAAGCCTCTCGCCAGAAAAGTCGACGAGGTCGCCGACGACATCCGCACGCGACGCGCCATCGAGAACCTGCCGGTTCTGCGTGGCTATACCGAGACGCGCCACAAGGCAAAGTCCTGGGATCGCGAACAGCGCACTGTCGCCCGTATTGAGGCGACGATGCTCGGCCTCGACATCCGCTTCGTCGTCACCAGCCTCGATGTCGGCTCGGCCGAGTGGATCTACGACAGCCTGTATTGCGCGCGCGGCCAAGCCGAGAATCTGATCAAGCTGCATAAGACGCAGCTCGCCTCCGATCGCACCAGCTGCCGTTCGGCGCTCGCCAACCAGGTCCGTCTCGTGCTCCATACGGCCGCTTATTGGCTGATGCTGACCGTGCGCGACGCCATTCCCAAAGCCCGGGAATTGGCCGCTGCCGAGTTCGCGACGCTGCGTCTTCGGCTCTTGAAAATCGCCGCCCGTGTCGTCGAGACCACGAGCCGCATTCGCCTTGCGTTTGCCGCGGCATGTCCCGAAGCCGACCTGATCTGCGGCTTGCCCGGCGCGCTGCTGCCGCTCGGTCCTTGACCGGCGGGGCGTCCGCCCCCGTTCGCCCAACCCATCCCTCAAGCGCGTTGCAAAGTACCGGTCGTCAGGCGGCGAAAAGCCGAAGGCAATCCTGTGCGCCTCGTCAGACAAGATGTGCGGCCGCATCAATCGGGCCCAAAAGCCGCACTCTCACGAATAGGACGGGCTACAGCCCCGCGTTGGCGGCCAGCGCGCCAATCCGGCGCGTGTCCCGCTTGATCCGCGCCAGGATTTCGCGAAAGAGTGCGCTGGCGCCGCCTCCCTCGAAAAGGACCCAAAATGTGACGATTCCCAGAGATGAACGCTCCCGGACCCGCAGCGACCTGGCTCGGGACCAGGCCTGGGCGATTTCGGTCGGAGGCATCGGCGTCGTGCTGTTCACCGCACTGCTCGCCTTCACATGGTATTTTGCGGCCACCCTGCTGCTGATCTTCACGGGCATGCTGCTCGGACTCGGCCTCAACGCGCTGGTCCATGCGCTCGGCCGCCGGGTTCACCTGCCTCATACGGTCCGACTTGCGATCGTCTGCGTCGCGCTCGCCCTGCTTCTCGCGGGCATCGCCTATCTGGGCGGCGCCACCATTGCCGAACAGGCCTCGCTGCTGAGCAAGACCATCAAGTCGCAGATCGTGAATGTCAGGTCCTTCCTGGAAACCCACGGCATCGACACCAGCTTCTTCGATCTCGGCAACGCTGCGTCGGACGCCTCGGCCACGACGTCGCGGGACGCGACGCCCGCGCCAGCGGCGCCATCGCGCGGGTCCTTGCCCGGTGCCGGCGCGCTCGCCTCCAGCGGCGGGGCGATCGTCAGCCAGACCTTCAAGCTGCTGCTCGGCACCATTCACGGCGTGGGCAACATCTTCATCGTGCTGTTCCTGGGCCTTGCCTTCGCCGCCCAGCCGGGCGTCTATCATGACGGCCTGCTGTTCCTGGCACCGGCGAGGCACCGCACGCGTGTCGCCCTCGTCATCGACCGTATCAGCGAAACGCTGGAGCGTTGGCTGATCGCCCAGATCGTCGTCATGATCGCGGTCGGTGTCGTGACCTGGATCGGGCTTGCGATCATCGGCATCCCCGGCGCGTTCATCCTGGGAATCCAGGCGGGCCTGCTCGCGTTCATCCCCACCGTCGGAGCCATCATCGCCGGCGTCATCGTGGTGCTGGCAAGCCTCGCCTCGGGCTGGATCCCGGCCTTGTCGGCCTTTCTCCTCTTCATGGGCGTGCACGCCATGGAGAGCTACGTGCTGACGCCGATCCTGCAGCGGCAGGCGCTCGACATCCCGCCGGCCACGCTGTTCGCGTTCCAGATCCTGCTTGGCGTCGTGTTCGGCATCTGGGGCCTCGCGCTGGCGCTGCCACTGGTCGCCATCGCCAAGGTCATGATCGACCATTTCAAGACGTATGAGGCGCCGCCGCTCGCTGAGGCGGCGTAGAGCATGATCCGGAAAAGTGCGCAGCGGTTTTCCCTCGCGACAAACGCGGAACGCGTTTGCGCGGAGATCATGCTCCAGAAATAGAGCCGCTCAGGTCGTGAGCACGGTCTCGGTGTGCTCGACCTCGGGGGGCGAGGCAAAATACTGGCCGACGAGGCCGCGCCATTCGGTGAAATTCTCCGAGCCGCGGAAGTCGACGGTGTGGTTCTCCAGCGTCGCCCACTTCACCATCAGCCGGTAGCGCTGCGGCTTCTCGATGGATTTGTGCAACTCGAAGCCGTGAAACCCCTTGGAGCGGCCGAACGCGGCCTTGGCCTTGGCGACGGCCGCCTCGAAATCCTTCTCGCTGCCCGGCTTGACGTCGATTTGCGCGATCTCGGTGATCATCGGTTTCCACCCTTTTCTCGTTCGATCGGCGTGTCTACCGCAGACGGTGACAAAGAAAAAGGCGCCGAAACGGCGCCTGGCTCGCTGGAATATGCAGGTCTCTTGATTGCAGGTCTCTTGAATGCAGGCCTGTCAGGCGAGCAGCAACACGGTGCCCGCCACGATGAACACGCAACCGACGAACATTGCGAACGGCCAATAGCTGCGGTGCTGGCCATAGCGTCCCTGCGCGCGACGCTCGGCGATCAGCGCCGTCTCGTATTCGTCGGCGGTCGAGAACAGACAGCCGAAACCGCCGCGAGCGGAGGCCGCGGCTGCTTCGAGCGACATCAGGGTGATTTGCGGATTCTGTCGACGGATCGATTCCATGACCGCAATGGTAGGAATCGAACGGTAAACAGAGGATTACCGCAAGGCCCCTACGATCAGGCGGTGGCCGGACGCGCCTGCGGCACGCCGATCCGTGCCGCGCTCTGGCGGCGCCAGTTCTCCAGCGACAGTGGTAGCTCCTCGGCCGCCTCGACGCGGTTACGGCCGCCGCGCTTGGCCTGGTAGAGCGCGGTGTCGGCCGAGGCCAGCAGCACTTCGAGCTCGGTGCCGGCCGGACCGCCGGCGACACCGATGCTGACCGTGGTGTCGACCGGGCCCTCGTCGACCACGACGCCGGAGGTCTCGAACGCTTCGCGCACGCGCTCGGCGACCAGCACACCCTCCTCCAGCGAACACGGCAGGAGCGCGGCGAACTCCTCGCCGCCGATGCGGCCCGAGAGGTCGGAGATGCGCAAGTTGCTGACGACGACGGTGGAGAACAATTCAGCATCTCGTCGCCGGCGGGATGGCCGAAGCGATCGTTGATCGACTTGAAGTGGTCGATGTCGAAGATCATCACGGTCACGGGCCGCCCGGCCTTGGCCTCGCGCTCGATCACGCGCGCGCAGGCTTCCGAGAAGCCGCGGCGGTTGAGCATGCCGGTCAAAGGATCGGTGGACGCCGCGGTCCGGTGCGCGGTGACGGTGCGCTCCGACACCAGCATGAAGATCACGAACACGGTGCCGACGGCGTAGAGCACGAGCTCGACCGCGAACACGGTCACCCAGATGCTCGATGAAAAGCCAGCGTCGTGCGGACGCAGGAAGCTGCCGATCAGGATCGGCAGCATCAACACGCAGCCGTGCATCACCGGCACCACGAAGGCGGGCCAGCGCCGTTGCAGGCTCTTGCGCCGCTCGACCCAGAGCTCGCTCGCGGTCAGCGCCGCATAGATCGAGACGATACCTGCGCCGAGAAGCATCCGCAGCATGGACGCGGCGGGATCGAGCAGCGTCGCAGCAGTGACCCAGGCGAGCGCACCAAGCACGAGACCAGGCCAGTTCGGCTTGCGGCCGTGGAAGACGCGCGCCGCATTCCACACCATGCCGCAGGCGACGAAACCGACGGCGTTCAGCGCAAGGTAAATATGGGGACCCAGCCTGTCGCCCGCCGCGGTCCACAGCGCGACCGAGGCGGCACCGAGCAGATAGGCGGTGCCCCACCATTTCAGCGCGGGGCTGTTCTCCTGCTTGCCGAAAAACACCATCATGGCGCCGAGCAGTGCGGCAACCATGGTGGCGACCAAATAGAGCGTGATGCTATCGAGCGACATCATGTCGGCCCCCTCTAGAACATAGCAGTTACGCGATCGGCACATCCGATTTGCGCGCCCTTCCGAATGCGACGCTATGTCTGGCGGGTTCCATTCAGGTTTTCGCCGGTGCCCAAGTTTTCAGGAAACACGCCGTCAATTTGCATACAAACGAACAGCAAAAAGGGCGCTGAAATCAGCGCCCTTTTGCATCTCATTGAAGCCGCTTTCGCGGCGAATGTGACAAAAGCGATTAACGCTTCGAGAACTGGAAGGAACGGCGGGCCTTGGCCTTGCCGTACTTCTTGCGCTCGACCACGCGCGAGTCGCGGGTGAGGAAGCCGCCCTTCTTGAGCACGCCGCGCAGCTCCGGCTCGAAATAGGTGAGCGCCTTGGAGATGCCGTGACGGACCGCGCCGGCCTGGCCGGACAGGCCGCCGCCGGCGACGGTGCAGATCACGTCGTACTGGCCCGAACGCTGAGCCACCGAGAACGGCTGCTCGATCATCATGCGCAGCACGGGACGGGCGAAATAGACCTCGACCTCGCGCGAGTTGACGGTGACCTTGCCGGCACCCGGCTTGATCCAGACGCGGGCGACCGCGTCCTTGCGCTTGCCGGTGGCATAGGCGCGGTTGAACTTGTCGACCTTCTTCTCGTGCTTGGGCGCCTCGGGCGCTGCCGCCGTCTTGAGCTGCGAGAGCTGGTCGAGCGACTGGATGGATTCGGCCATGTTATGCGGCCCTCGTGTTCTTGCGGTTCAACTTGGCGATATCGATCTTCTCGGGCTGCTGCGCCTCGTGCGGATGATCGGCCCCGCCGTAGACGCGGAGGTTGCCCATCTGCACGCGGCCGAGCGGACCACGCGGGATCATGCGCTCGACGGCCTTCTCGAGCACGCGCTCGGGATGACGGCCCTCGAGAATCTGGCGCGCAGTGCGCTCCTTGACGTGGCCGACATAGCCGGTGTGCTTGTAGTAGGTCTTCTGCTCGCGCTTGCGACCGGTGAGGACCGCATGCTGCGCGTTGATGATGATGACGTTGTCGCCGCAATCGACGTGCGGGGTGTAGGTCGGGAGGTGCTTGCCGCGGAGCCGCATGGCGACGATGGTGGCGAGACGGCCGACGACCAGACCCTTGGCGTCGATCAGCACCCACTTCTTCGTCACCTCGGCCGGCTTTGCCGAAAAGGTTTTCATGTCAGAATTTCCGTGAGGGAGACATCGGCGCGAACACCGCACCGGACTGCGCGGTTTTCTAGAGAAGAGACGCGCAACGGTCAATGCCCGAAGACGTAAATTACATTCGTTAAATCAATCACTTATAAATATGGTGCTATATTACCTGCGAAAACATCAAACATTTGGAATGGAATAGGTGGAGGTGACATGGGCAATCGGGTCGGGTGAGGTCCCCGACAGCAGGTTCACTTCCCCGACTGCGAGGCGCTTGCCGAGCTTGAGCAGGCGCGCCTCCGCCAGCACGTCCTGCCCGGGCTGGCCCTTGCGCAGGAAATTGATGTTGAGATTGGTGGTGACCGCGAGCCCGATCGGCCCGATCGCCGACAAAAGCACCACGTACATCGCGAAATCGGCGAGCGCCATCAGCGTCGGGCCCGACACGGTTCCAAGCGCTGGCGCAGGAGGCAGGTCTGGCCGTCCGCGCTCTCGATCGTAATGTCGTCACCGCTGAAGGCCTGGGGAAATTCATCACGGAGGAACAGCTCGAGCTCCGCCACGCTCATTTTCGCTACCGCCATGCCGTTCCCCACCCTCGCTTCGCTTGTGCTGTTACATTAAGTTATCTGCGTCATCCAATTGCAATTATTTAGCGGAAATCGCGTCAATGTCCGTCCAGGTTGCCCGCGCCCCCTCCCCGCAACCACAGATCCTGCTGCGCGAAACGATCGGCAGCATCGCGGTCCTGACGCTCAACCGCCCGGCCGCACGCAACAGCCTGTCGGAGGCGATGATCGCGAGCCTGCATGCCGAGCTCAATGAGATCCGCGACGACAAGGCCGTCCGCGGCGTGGTGATCGCGGCCAACGGTCCCGCATTCTCCGCCGGCCACGACATGAAGGAGCTCACCGCACGCCGCACCGATCCGGATCGCGGCCGCGCCTTCTTCGCCGAGATGATGAATGCCTGTAGTGCGATGATGCAGGCGATCGTGCACCTGCCAAAGCCGGTGGTCGCCGCCGTCCAGGGCATCGCGACCGCGGCCGGCTGCCAGTTCGTCGCGAGCTGCGATCTCGCGATCGCCTCCGAGGCGGCGAGCTTTGCGACGCCTGGCGTCGACATCGGCCTGTTCTGCTCGACGCCGATGGTGGCGCTGTCGCGCAACGTGCCGCGCAAGCAGGCGATGGAGATGCTGCTGACGGGCGAGCCGATTCCGGCCGTGCGTGCCCGCGAGATCGGGCTCGTCAATCGCGTCGTCCCCGCCGGCACCGAGCGCGAGGCCGCGATCGCATTGGCGCAGAAGGTCGCGTTGAAATCCGCCTACACGATCAAGCTCGGCAAGGAGGCGTTCTACCGCCAGGCCGAGATGAGCCTTGCAGACGCCTATCGCTATGCGGCAGAGGTGATGACCGAGAACATGATGGCGCGCGACGCCGAGGAAGGCATCGGCGCCTTCATCGAGAAGCGCACGCCGACATGGCGGGATGAATAGTCAACTCTTCGTCCTGAGCAGCCGCGGAACGCGGCGTCTCGAAGGATAGAGGCCCGACTGCGGCTTCATGGTTCGAGACGCGCGTGCCGCGCTCCTCACCATGAGGGTCAGAGAAAGAAAAACATGAACCACGACGCCTATCCGGACAATTATATCCGCGGCATCCTCAACAGCGTGAAATCGATCGCGATGGTCGGCGCCTCGCCGGTCAACGTGCGGCCGAGTTATTTCGCGTTCAAATTTCTGGCGCAGCGCGGTTACGACATGATCCCGATCAACCCCGGCCATGTCGGCAAGGAGCTGCTCGGAAAGCCGTTCGTCGCCTCGCTCTCCGACCTCGGCCGTCCCGTCGACATGATCGACATCTTTCGCAATTCCAGCCACATCATGCCTGTCGTCGAAGAGGCGCTCACGCTCGATCCGCTGCCGAAGGTGATCTGGATGCAACTCGGCGCGCGCGACGAGGCCGCGGCGGCAAAGGCGGAGTCGGTCGGCATCAAGGTGGTCATGAACCGCTGCCCGAAGATCGAGTATGGCCGGCTGTCGTCCGAAATCTCCTGGATGGGCGTGAATTCGCGCACGCTCAGTTCGAAGCGGGCGCCGGCACCGACGCAGGGCATGCGGCTATCCCTCAATCGGATGAGTGTCGGCGGCGGCGATACCGCGGCATCGGATCGCGCCGCGAAAAACAAGAGCGAACAGAGCTGACGCAGTTGCGAAGGATTTCTTTCGCGAACGCGACAATGCGCAGCACGATCATTCCGATGTGAAGCCGCGCCTTGACGGCGAGCGCGGCGCCGATCAGCATGCCGCGCGATTTCAGACAACGAGAAACAGGACGCCCAAATGAGCGATCGCCTTCCGGGATTTTCGACTCTTGCCGTGCATGCCGGTGCGCAGCCCGACCCCACCACCGGTGCGCGCGCAACGCCGATCTATCAGACGACGTCCTTCGTCTTCAACGACGCCGACCATGCCGCCTCGCTGTTCGGGCTGCAGGCGTTCGGCAACATCTATACCCGCATCGGCAACCCGACCAATGCCGTGCTCGAAGAGCGCGTCGCCGCGCTTGAAGGCGGCACGGCCGCTCTCGCAGTGGCCTCGGGCCATGCCGCGCAGGTCGTGGTATTGCAGCAATTGCTGCAGCCCGGCGACGAGTTCATCGCCGCGCGAAAGCTCTATGGCGGCTCGATCAACCAGTTCACGCACGCCTTCAAGAGTTTCGGCTGGAATGTGGTGTGGGCCGATCCCGATGACATCTCAAGCTTCGAGCGCGCGGTGACGCCGCGCACGAAAGCGATCTTCATCGAGTCCATCGCCAACCCCGCCGGCAGCATCACCGACATCGAGGCGATCTCGACGGTCGCGCGCAAGGCAGGCGTGCCGTTGATCGTCGACAACACGCTGGCTTCGCCCTATTTGATCCGCCCGATCGACCACGGCGCCGACATCGTCGTGCACTCGCTGACGAAATTCCTGGGCGGCCACGGCAACTCGCTCGGCGGCATCATCGTCGACGCCGGCACCTTCGACTGGTCCACGGGCGGCAAATATCCCATGCTGTCGGAGCCGCGCCCCGAATATCACGGCATCCGCCTCCAGGAGACCTTCGGCAATTTCGCCTTCGCGATCGCCTGCCGCGTGCTCGGCCTGCGCGATCTCGGACCGGCGCTGTCGCCCTTCAACGCATTCATGATCCTCACGGGAATCGAGACGCTGCCGCTGCGCATGCAGAGACACTGCGACAACGCCAAGGCGGTCGCCGAATTCCTCGCCGGCCACCCGGCGGTCGCCTCGGTCAGCTATGCCGGCCTTCCGAGCGACAAGTACAACCAGCTCGCCCGCAAATATGCGCCGAAGGGCGCCGGCGCGGTGTTCACCTTCAGCTTGAAGGGCGGCTATGACGCCGGCGTCAGCCTGGTGTCGAAACTGCAGCTGTTCTCGCATCTGGCCAATGTCGGCGACACCCGCTCGCTGGTGATCCATCCGGCCTCGACCACGCACAGCCAGCTCGACGACGCCGCCAAGATCAAGTCCGGCGCCGGCCCCGACGTGGTGCGGCTCTCGGTCGGCATCGAGGACAAGGAAGACCTGATCGCCGATCTGGAACAGGCGCTGGGAGCTTGAACTTGGAGTCGTTCCGGGGCGGTGCAAAGCACCGAACCGGAATCTCGATATTGTCTGGTCATCTCGAGATTCCGGGTTCGGTCCTACGGACCGCCCCGGAATGACTTGACTCGGTTAACAGTCATTAACCACATCTGCCCCATACATCGTCCTTGGATCGCCCCTTTTGATTCGGAGCCGACGATGCTGCGCTGGATGGTGCCTGCCCTTGCGGCGATGCTGACGGTTTCAGGCGCGCTGGCCGCCGATCTGCCGGCCACACCGAAGCGGCGCGCCGCCGTGCCGCCGCAGGATCCGCCGCAGGTCTATGTCGAAACCGATCCGGATGCGCTGATCTCGCCGGCCTATGGCATCGGCAGCTACATCCGCAACCTGCCGGGCACGCCGCTGCTGCCGGGCTCCCAGGCGCTGCCGGGCTATTACGGCCGCCCCTGGAGCTACGATTATCAGGGCGCGTATTACGGCGGGAAACAGGTCGATTATTTCTGGCGCCTGCCCTACGCGTGCGGCGTTTACGGCTATTGCTGATCTCTGATCAGCCGGGCCGATGGTGATCAGCCGGGCTGACTGACCGGAACTGCGCGCGGCTGTGCCTGCGCTGATTGTCGCGGCGCCAGCCGTTCGACCTGCATCACCGCAAGCGTCAACACCACCATCGCGACCGCCTGGTGGGCGAGCGCGAGATCGATCGGCACCTGGTTGAGAAGCGTGAGGATGCCGAGCACCGCCTGCAGGCTCACTGCCGCAAACAGCCACAGCGCGCCGCTCGCCGCCGACCCTGCGCGCGAGCGCACCGCGTCGATTGCGTGCAGCGCCGCCAGCGCGAACAGCAGATAGGCGGTCATGCGGTGCTCGAACTGCACGGTCAGCACATTGTCGAACATGTTGCGCCACCACGGCGTCTCGAACCACAACCGCTCCGCCGACGGGATGAACGCGCCGTCGATCTGCGGCCAGGTGTTGTAGGCGCGCCCGGCGCGCAGGCCCGCGACCAGCGCGCCGAAATAGATCTGCACGAAGGTCACGACGAGAAGCAGCGCGCTCGTGAGCCGCAGCCTCGCGGGCGCTGAGATCTGCGGCCGCTCCTTGAGCCGCCGCACCGTCCAGACGATCCCGGCGAAGATCAGAAGTGCGAGCACCAGATGTGTCGCCAGCCGGTATTGCGAGACCTCGACCCGCTCGGTCAGGCCCGAGGCGACCATCCACCAGCCGACCGCCCCCTGCAGACCGCCGAGCGCGAACAGCAGCCACAGCCGCCGCTTCAACTCGCCCGACAGGCCGCCGCGCCAGAGGAAGAACAGGAACGGCAAGAGATAAGCGATACCGATGAAACGCCCGAGCAGCCGGTGGCTCCACTCCCACCAGAAGATCTCCTTGAACTCGGACAGGCTCATGCCGGCGTTGAGCTCGCGGTATTGCGGGATCTTCTTGTAGGCCTCGAATGCTTCAACCCACTGCGCCTCCGAGAGCGGCGGAACACTGCCCGTGACCGGCTTCCATTCGACGATCGAGAGGCCGGATTCCGTCAGCCGCGTCGCGCCACCGACCAGCACCATCAGTGCGATCAGCGCAGCCACGGCGATCAGCCACCAGCGCACGGCGCGATGCGGCTCGGACGGGGTGGAAATCGTCGTCATTCGGGGCAAAAACCAAGCTTGAACCGGACTGCGTGCCCCTTATAGTCCCCCGCTCCCTCAGTGCAAGTTACGCGAAAGCAGCAAGCTCCCGCCATGACGATCCGCACCCGCAAGTTCCTCGGCGCCATCCTGCTCCTGGTGCTGGCCACCGTCTGGGCCCTGCTCGGGATGGCGGCCGCGCAGATGCCGTGGATCGCCGAGTCCGGCTGGCGGCAGGCGATCTACTATGTCGTGGTCGGCATGGGCTGGGTGCTGCCCGCGATGCCGATCGTGAGCTGGATGCAGCGGCCCGACCGCGTCAAGTCCACGCGTTAAGTCTGGCCCATCGCGCTGCCCGTCGGTTTCACCGGCGCAAAGGCGACACCCGATGCCAGCACGCGCATCATCCGCAGCGAACGCACTCGTCCGTCCCAGGAAATCCGCGGCAGCGCGCGCAGATTGGTGCGCCCCTCTGCGTCCACGATGCCCGGGATCGTCGACACTGCGCTGGCAAATCCGGCCTCCTCCGCCATCACGACGTGGCTGCGCCGAAACGAAGAGCGATCGCCGAACGGGAAAGCGAAATGCCTGATCTCGCGGCTGAAAGCCGCTTCCGCGACGGCCTTGCCCATCGTCATCTCGCGCAGCGCGGCGGCATCTTTCATGTTGGCGAGAACGGGATAGTCGACGGTCGCGCTGCCGATCGTCACGAGCGGATCGGCGGCCAGCTGCGCCAGGTCCTCCCAATCCATCGACGCCTCGCGCGAGACCGCAGCAAGGTCGATCCTGTAGCGCGTGCAGAGATCGGCGATCGCAGCCGACAGCTCCGCGGGCGGCAACGAGCGCAGCCAGCTCTCGAGATACGAAAACAGCGCCCGCTTCTCGGCATTGTCGGGGACGGTGAAACGCTGCTCCCTGTCGCCCATCATCAGGCTGATCCGGCTCTCGCGCGCGATCACCTGTTCGAGACCGAGCCACCAGGCTTCGCCGACGCCGTCGGGAAATGCGGTGGGGACATAGATCGTGAAAGCCACGGCATGGCGCGTCAGCACCGGATAGGCGAAGTTGATGAGATCCTTGGGCGCACCATCGAAGGTCAGCGCCACGAAACGACGCTTCTCCGGCAGCGTCACGGCGCGCCGGCAGACCTCGTCCATGCCGAGAAAATCGTACCTCCACCGCTTCAGCGCGCGAATCGCGCGATCAAGAAATTGCGGCGTGATCTCGTTCGCGCGCAACGGCTGAAATCCGCGCCGCCGCGGCCGCACATGCGCAAAGCGCAGGATGACGCCGGCACCGCGACTGTGCAGCATGGCCCGGCCAGTGAACCAGGCCAGTTCGAGGCGCAGCCGTTCCAGCCATCTGTCGTTGGCTGCCAAATTCCCACCCTTCGCGCTCGCCGGCCCCTGTTCCCTCTCCCATCGTCATTACCCTTTGTTGACCTTTGTTTGCAAAGGTCGGCCACAGGCCGAAATACGTATTTTCGATTTCTCGACAGGTTTCGCGAATGACCATGGCTGCGGCGATGCAAAGCCGGACGGCAGAAGCGCCAGCGCGGTCGAAAGCGAGCCGTATCGCGCAGGTCGATATCGTTACCGATCTCGCCGAGGCCGAGGCGATCTGGCGTGCCTTCGAGGCGAACGGCCATCTCTTCACGCCCTACCAACGCTTCGACCTGCTCAGCCCGTGGCAACGCCTGGTCGGCGCCCATGAAGGCGCTCGGCCGTTCATCGTGATTGCCCGCGACGCCGAGCGCCGCCCGCTGCTGCTGCTGCCGCTCTCGCAACGCCAAAGCCACGGCGTGCGCACGGCCTGCTTCATGGGCGGCAAGCATACGACCTTCAACATGGGCCTGTGGAACGCCGAGTTCGCGGCGCAGGCCGGCATCACCGATCTCGACGCACTGCTTGCGCCGCTGCGAGAGCATCTCGACGTGCTCGTGCTGACGCAGCAGCCGCAGCGCTGGCACGACCAGCAGAACCCGTTTGCACTACTGCCGCGACAGAGCGCGATCAACGGCTGTCCGCGGCTGGTGATGGAGCCTGGCGGCCCGCCGGCATCGCGGATCAGCAATTCGCTCCGTCGCCGCCTCAAGAGCAAGGAAAAGAAGCTTCAGTCACTCGCCGGCTATCGCTATCACCTGGCCACGTCCGACGCGGACATCACCCGCCTGCTCGACTGGTTCTTCCGCGTCAAGCCGGTGCGGATGGCGGAACAGAAGCTCCCGAATGTCTTCGCCGAGCCCGGCGTCGAACAGTTCGTCCGCAGCGCCTGCCTTGCGCCGCGCGATGGAGGCCGCGTCATCGACATCCATGCGCTGGAATGCGACGAGGAGGTGATCGCGATCTTCGCCGGCGTCGCCGACGGCGAGCGCTTCTCGATGATGTTCAACACCTACACGATGTCCGAGCACGCCCACTACAGCCCGGGCCTGATCCTGATGCGCTACATCATCGATCGCTGTGCCGAATACGGCTACCGCTCGCTCGACCTCGGCATCGGCTCGGACGAGTACAAGCGAATGTTCTGCAAGGACGACGAGGACATTTTCGACAGCTTCGTGCCCCTGACCTCCCGCGGCAAGCTCGCGGCGATGGCGATGTCCTCGCTCAGCCACGGCAAGCGGCTGGTGAAGCAGAACCAGATGCTGTTCGATATGGCCCGACGGCTGCGGCAGGCGTTCGGATAAAGAACTCGCGAGCTGGCTTCCCTTCTCCCCTTGCGGGAGAAGGGCGCGCGAAGCGCCGGATGAGGGGTATCTCTCCGCGAACACAGATATCGTAGGGTGGGCAAAGCGAAGCGTGCCCACCACGTCTGTCGAAAACCGCTGGAATGGGGTGGGCACGGCGCAAGTGCGCCTTTGCCCACCCTACGATTCCAGACTCGTGGAAAGATACCCCTCACCCGTCTCGCCGCTACGCGGCGAGACACCCTCTCCCGCAAGGGGAGAGGGAAAGAAAAACTACGCCGCCACGACGCGCGGCGCTTCCATCGCATTTGACGGCTGCACCGGCTTGCTCAGCATCGTCACCTCGCTGAAGCCGACCTCCCTCAGCTGCTCGCACATCAGCGTGCGGGCATCAGCGGCCATCGACGCGTCGGGCACCACGACGGCGCGGGCATGCGCCGTCAGCAGTTCGGCCGGAAGATCGGAGGCGCTGCCGGCATCGACCAGCACGTGGTCGTAGGCGCGCAGCAGCGCGTCGATCGCGAGCGCCACGCGCGGCGATTGCAACAGGCTGCGGTCGAAGCCGGGGCGGCCGGCCATGACCAGATGCAGCCGCGAGAGCTTGTCGCGGGTGATGATCTGGGCGAACGAGGCTTCGCCCTGCATCAGCTCGGCGAGGCCCGGCGCCGACGCATCGACGGAGACCGCGGCAATCGTCGGCGAGGCTGCGGCGAGATCGACGACGACGACGCGGGCATCGCGCGCCAGGTGCCGGGCGAGCGTCAACGTCGACAGCGTGATGGCTTCGCCGGGCGCCGTGCCGAGCACCGTGACCTTTTTCGCCGCCGCGCCCGCGGCACGCAGGCGGTCGGCGAGGTGCTCGATCTCGGCGAACTCCGCCACACCGGCATCGGCCGTGATCTCCGGCTGAAGCGGCGCCGGCTCTTCCGTGACGGGTTCGACGACCGGCTCCACCACCAATTCTCGCCGAGCCACCGCCGGCTCCCGCCGAACCGCCGCCGGCGTGAACACGGCGGCCGCGCGCGGCGCAGTCTGACGCAAGAGCTCACCGGTGACGACGACACCGGACGACAGCAGCAGCGTCGCGATGGTCGCGATCAGCACGATCGGCAGCTTCTTCGGATAGGCCGGCGTATTCGAGACCATGGCGCGCGAGATGATGCGGCCGTCCGTCGGCGCGGTATCGATGGTTTCGCGGGTATTGGCTTCGCGATACTTGGCCAGATAGGTCTCGAGCAGGTCGCGCTGCGCCTTGGCTTCGCGCTCCAGGGCGCGGAGCTGGACATCCTGACCGTTGGTCGAGGCCGCCTGCTTCTTGAGCTGCTCGAGGCTCACGGTCAGGCCATCGACCCGGCCGCTGGCGATCCGGGCGTCGTTTTCGAGCGAGCGCGAGATCTTGGCCGCTTCGTCGCGGATTTGATTGTCGAGATCGCCAAGCTGCGCCTTCAGCTCCTTGATCCGCGGATGATTGCCGAGCAGCGTGGATGACTGTTCGGCGAGCTGAGCGCGCAGGGTCACCCTCTGCTCCGACAGCCGGCGCATTAATTCGGAATTCACGACCTCGGATGCCTCGATCGGCTTGCCGGTCTGGAGCATCTCCTTGATCAGCCGGGCCTTGGATTCCGCATCCGCCTTCATCGAGCGCGCATTGTTGAGCTGGGTGTTCACCTCGCCCATCTGCTGGTTCGACAGCGTGGTGTTGTTGGTCCCGACGAACAGGCTCGACTTGGAACGGAAGTCCTCGACCCTCGCCTCGGCCTCCGAGACCTTCTTGCGCAGGCTCTCGATCTCGCCGGCCAGCCATTGGCTGGCGTTCTTGGCCTGCTCCTGGCGCACGCCCTGCTGGAGCACGAGATAGCCGTCGGCGATCGAATTGGCGACGCGGGCGGCGAGCTCGGGATCGGCGGACTGGAATTCGATCACGATCACGCGCGACTTGTCGACCGCGTAGGCCTGGAGGCGTTCGTAATAGGCGTCGAGCACGCGCTCTTCCGGCGTCATCGAGAACGGATCGCGGGCGATACCGATGAGCGCGGCAAGCGACTTCAGAGGCGAGACGCCTTGCAGCACCGGGTCGAATTCGGGGCGTTCCGCGAGCTTGTTCTTCTTGATGATCTCCCGCGCGAGATCGCGCGACAACACCAGCTGCACCTGGCTGGTGACGGCCTCGGCGTCGAGCGCCTGCCGCTCCTCGGTGCGGTCGCTGTTCGGGCGCAGGAACACGTTCTCGCGGCCATCGATCAGGATGCGGGCTTCAGACTTGTAGCGCGGCGTGACGAGATTGACGACAGCGAGGGACGCAACGAGCGCCAGCACCGTTGGCACGATGATCCAGCTGCGCTTGCGCGCCAATGCCGCTCCAAGCGCGCGCAGATCGATGTCGCCGGATTCGACTTGTGCCTGCTTCGCGGCGACGGGCGCAGGGCCCGCTTCAACCTCGGCTTCGATCTTGGGCTCGACCTTGGCCTCGACCTTGGGCGCAGGCTTGGGTCTGGACTTCGAGACTGCCCGCTCGATCACCGCCTTGGCCTTGCTGTCACGCCAGAACGCTAAACGCATCGAACACTCCCGCAGGGCAACGCTGCGACTCTACCTCAACCGGGGCGATTACACTCCATTAAGGTTGCCGCTGGGTTAATCGCGACGGCCGCGGCCGGCCCACGCGCGTTCGTCACCGTTTGTTAACCACGAGGACCCTTAATCCCTCACGATTATTTCGCGTGAATTGTTCGGCAGTCGCCGTCGAGCTGGTTTCGATCATGTCCTCCTCTCCCGACCGGCCACTTCGCATCCTGCACGCCGTGCGTGCTCCGGTCGGGGGCATCTTCCGCCACATCCTCGACGTCGCCAACGGCCAGGTCGACCGCGGCCATCATGTCGGCATTCTCGCCGACAGCCTCACCGGAGGGGAGCGCGCCGACAAGGCGCTCGCCGAGCTCGCGCCTCGGCTGAAGCTCGGCGTGCACCGGCTCGCGATCCGCCGCGAGCCGTCGCCCGACGATGTCCTGGTATGGCTTCGCATGCGGCGCCTGATCGCCACGCTCAAGCCCGACGTGATGCACGGCCACGGCGCCAAGGCCGGCGCCTTCATCCGCATGCGGCGGCGCTCCGACGACACCATCCGCATCTACACCCCGCATGGCGGTTCGCTGCACTATCCCCTCAACACCTTCAAGGGCGAGTTCTACGCACGGCTCGAGCGCGCGCTGATGGATTCGACCGACCTGTTCCTGTTCGAGAGCGCATTTGCCCGCGACACCTATCAACGCATCGTCGGCACGCCCAAGGGCGTGGTACGCTGCGTCTTCAATGGTGTCACTCCCGAGGAGTTCGAGCCTGTCGTAACGGCCGACGATGCCACCGACCTCGCTTATGTCGGCGAGTTCAGGCACATCAAGGGCGCGGATCTGCTGGTCGATGCCGTGGCGCAGCTGCATGCGGGCGGCAGGAAGGTCACGCTGACGCTCGGCGGCGACGGCGAGGAAACGGCGGCGTTGAAAGCGCAGGTCGAGAGGCTGGGCCTCTCCGACGCCATCCGCTTCATCGGCCACGTCAAGCCGCGCTACGGCTTCTCCAAGGGGCGGCTGCTGGTCGTTCCCTCTCGCGGCGATTCCATGCCTTACGTGGTGATCGAGGCGGGTGCCGCCGGTATTCCGATGATCGCGTCACGCATCGGCGGCATTCCCGAGATCTTCGGCTCCGACAGCCCCGCTTTGTTCGCACCGAGCAATCCCGAGGCCATGGCGGAGGCGATCGCCGCGGCGCTGGACGATCCGCAAACGACCGCACAGCGCGCGACGTCCTTGCGCGAGCGCATCTCGGCACATTTCTCGCAAGCCGCCATGGTCGAGGGCGTGCTCGCCGGCTATCGCGACGCATTTGCCAATCATTAACCATCCTTAAGCTCGCTTTAGAAAATCTTCCGATTTGTTCGATAATCGAGGCGCCAGGGGATGCCTGCCCAGGGCGCGCAAGACCGTGCCGCGGGCTTTGGAATGGACGTGGACACCCGTGGAACCGCTCAACGCACGCTCGATGCTCGATGCCGCGACCAGTGCCGCGGCAAAACCTGCTGACCAGCCCTTCGTGGAGCGCCGTCGCCGGCTCTCGCCTGCCGCGCTCGACGTGGTCAACCAGAAGGTCGCCCGCGCCTATTCGCCGGTCGTGATCGCCGGTTTCGTCCGTCTGGCCGATTTCGTGCTGCTGAGCCTCGTCGGCATTGCGCTCTATGTCGGCTATGTCATGCCGCTCTCCGGCGCCTTCAGCTGGATCTATCCCGCCGAGGTCGTCGCCGTCGCGGGCGCCGCCGTGGTCTGCTTCCAGGCCGCCGACATCTACCAGGTGCAGCTGTTCCGTGGTCAGCTCCGGCAGATGACGCGGATGATCTCGTCCTGGTCCTTCGTCTTCCTGCTGTTCATCGGCATCTCCTTTTTCGCCAAGTACGGCAGCGAAATCTCGCGGCTGTGGCTTGCCGCCTTCTACTTCCTCGGACTCGCCGCGCTGATTGCCGAGCGTCTGGTGCTGCGCGCGCTGGTGCGCGGCTGGGCGCGCCAGGGCCGGCTCGACCGCCGGACCATCATCGTCGGCTCCGACAGCAACGGCGAGCAGCTGGTCGAGGCGTTGAAGGCGCAGGAAGACTCCGACATCCACGTGCTCGGCGTGTTCGACGACCGCAACGACAGCCGCGCGCTCGACGCCTGCGCCGGCGCGCGCAAGCTCGGCAAGGTCGACGACATCGTCGAGTTCGCCCGCCGCACCCGCGTCGACCTCGTGCTGTTCGCGCTGCCGATCTCGGCGGAAACGCGGATCCTCGAGATGCTGAAGAAGCTCTGGGTGCTGCCGGTCGACATTCGCCTGTCCGCGCACACCAACAAGCTGCGCTTCCGTCCCCGCTCCTATTCCTATCTCGGCGAGGTGCCGACGCTGGACGTGTTCGAGGCGCCGATCACCGACTGGGATCTGGTGATGAAGTGGCTGTTCGACCGCGTCGTGGGCAGCCTCGCGCTGCTCGCAGCGCTGCCGGTGATGGGACTGGTGGCGCTGGCAGTGAAGCTCGACAGCCCCGGCCCGGTGCTGTTCCGCCAGAAGCGTTTCGGCTTCAACAACGAGCGCATCGACGTCTACAAATTCCGCTCGATGTACCACCATCAGGCCGACCCGACCGCATCGAAGGTCGTGACCAAGAACGATTCGCGCGTCACCCGCGTCGGCCGCTTCATCCGCAAGACCAGCCTCGACGAGCTGCCGCAGCTCTTCAACGTGGTGTTTTCAGGCAATCTCTCGCTGGTCGGCCCGCGGCCGCATGCGGTGCAGGGCAAGCTCCAGAGCCGTCTGTTCGACGAAGCCGTCGACGGCTATTTCGCCCGTCACCGCGTCAAGCCGGGCATTACCGGCTGGGCCCAGATCAACGGCTGGCGCGGCGAGATCGACAACGAAGAGAAGATCCAGAAGCGCGTCGAGTTCGACCTCTATTACATCGAGAACTGGTCGGTCCTGTTCGACCTCTACATCCTCCTGAAGACGCCGATCTCGCTGCTGACCAAGAACGAGAACGCGTATTGAGTTTCCGTCATGCCCCGGCTTGACCGGGGCATCCAGTACCCCGCAGCGCCAGCCGTTTTCCGCAAGGGGCGCCGCAGAGTACTGGATCGCCCGGTCAAGCCGGGCGATGACGGCGTGTTTTGTGGCGTAAGAGTTGCGTGAGCGTATGAGCGTGCGATGACGTATGCGGCGACAGCCGGGGAGATGAATGCAGCGGTCCGTGCTGCGCCCGGCGTGCTGGCGCTGCAGCGCGCGCTGGTGTGGCTGGTCGGCGCCTCCGGCGCGATCGTCTTCATCGAGCCGAGCCCCTACGAGATCGCGACGCTGCTCGCCACCGTCACCTTCTTTGCCACCGGCCTGCGCCTGCGGCTCGCGCTGATGCCGCTTGTGCTGATGCTGGTCCTGCTCAATGTCGGCTATACGATCAGCGCGATCCCGCTGTTCGATAAGCCTGAGGTGGCGAGCTGGATCGCGACCTCCTGGTACATGGCGGTGACCGTGGTGTTCTTCGCGATGGTCACGTCCGAGGACACCGCGGCGCGGCTCGACATGCTCCGCCGCGGGCTCGTGGTCGGCGCCATGGTCGCCTCGCTGCTGGCGGTCGCCGGCTATTTCCACCTGGTGCCGGGCGGCAACGACCTGCTCACGCTCTACGGCCGCGCGCGCGGCACCTTCAAGGACCCGAACGTGCTCGGCGCCTTCCTGATCCTGCCGGCCCTGTTCGCGCTCCAGAGCGTCGTCTCCGACAAGTTCGGCAAGGCGTTCCGCAACGTCTTCGCCTTCGGCATCATGTCGCTGGCGATCCTGCTCGCCTTCTCCCGCGCCGCCTGGGGCGGACTGGTGCTGACCTCCGCCTTCATGCTGGCGCTGATGGTGCTGACCAGCCGCACCAACGCACAGCGTTCGCGCATCATCGTCATGGCGATCGTCGCCGCGGTGCTGGGCCTCGCGCTGATCGCGGTGCTGCTGTCGTTCGATTCTACCGCCGAGATGTTCAAGCAGCGCGCGAGCTTCGATCAGAGCTATGACGAAGGCCGCTTCGGCCGGTTCGGCCGGCACATCCTCGGCGCGGAGATGGCGCTCGACCTGCCGTTCGGCATCGGCCCCCTGCAATTCCACCGCTACTTCCCCGAGGACACCCACAACTCCTACCTGAACGCCTTCATGTCCGGCGGCTGGCTTTCCGGCGTGTGCTATCCCGCGCTGGTCTTCACCACCGTCATCATGGGCTTCAGGCACATCTTCGTGCGTGTGCCCTGGCAGCGCGCCTATCTCGCGGTCTTCTCCGCCTTCCTCGGCACCGTCGGCGAAAACTTCGTGATCGACACCGATCACTGGCGGCACTTCTGGATGATGCTGGGCGCGATGTGGGGCATGATCGCGGCCGCGCAGGCCTACAAGATCAGGGCTGGCGAGGACGCTTCTTCAGCTTGAGATCGGGCCGCTTTTCCGGCGGCGTGTCGAGCAGGCCCTTCAGGGCCTCTGTCGCCGCGAGCGTCCCCTTGTATGCTTCATTGGAGAAGCGAAGCAGCAGCCGCAATTCCTCGTCGGAATAGCCGTTGCAGACTTTCTCCATCGCCTGCTGCATCGGCACGTAGTACTGGCCAAGGCCGGCGATCGCCTCCGGCACGACCGCGATGAAGACCTTGCGACGATCCTTCTCGTCGCGCTCGCGACGCACCAGGCCGGCCTTTTCGAGCCGGTCGACAACACCGGTGATGGCACCGGTGGTCAGGCCGGTGACCTCGGCAAGCCGCCCTGCCGTTACGCGGCCTTCGAGATACAGGATGTCCATGCATTCGAGATCGGAATTGGCAATTCCGGCAACGTTCGCAACGGTCTGTCCGTAGAGCACACCCTGTGCGGAAGACCTGCGCATGGCGTCCTCGAGCTCCTGCAACAGCGCAGCGCGCGCCTTCGCCCTTGACAAGGTCGACCTCTTCTCTTACTCGATATATATCTTAGTCACTAAGAGATTTAGTGACCGTAATTTCTCCTAGCACCACGGAAACGTCGCGAGCAAGCCATGTCGCACCGTCCCCGCAAGGCCCTGATCATCGGCGCCGGCATCGCCGGGCCCGTCGTCGCGATCCTGCTGCGCCGCGCCGGCATCGAGTCCGCGATCTACGAGGCCTGGCCTTATTCGAAAGGCATCGGCGGCGGCCTTCAGATCGCGCCGAACGGCATGCATGTCCTGGAGGAGATCGGGCTTGCGAACGAATTGATCAGCCGCGGCTCGGTCGCGGAAGCCTTCGACTTCTATTCGCAGGACGGCGAGAAGCTCGGCTCGATCAACCGCGACATGGCCCGGCGCTTCGGCCAGCCGGCCGTCAACATCTCACGCGCCGCGCTGAACGAGATCCTGATCGACAAGGCCTGGTGCGCCTGCGTCTCGCTTTATTTCGAGAAGCGCCTGATCAAGATCGAGGATCGCGGAGACCAGCCGATCATCGCTTACTTTTCCGACGGCACCACCGTCGAAGGCGACTTCCTGATCGGCGCCGACGGCGTGCACTCGGTTGTACGCCGCCAGGTGGCTCCGGACGGGCCGCAGCCGTTCAACACCGGACTGATCGGCTTCGGCGGCTTCGTCCCGCACGCCGTGCTCGACGGCAGGCCGATCGGCCCTCGCGTCGAGACCACGTTCGGACAAAGCGGCTTCTTCGGCTACGGCTATTGCAGCCCCGATCCGAACGACGGCGTGATGTGGTGGAGCACGCAGCCGGCGCACGGCATGGACGCGGCGATGTTTCGCGCGCTCGACCACGCCGCGCTGAAGCAGCATCTGCGCGGCTTCCACCGCGGCTGGCACGATCCGATCCCCGCCATCATCGAGGCAGCCGAAAACATCGTCGTCACCGACACGCTCGACCTCGCAACCCTGCCGACCTGGTCGCGCAAGCGTTCGCTGCTGATTGGCGATGCCGCACACGCGACCAGTCCCCATGCCGGCCAGGGCGCCTCGCTGGCGCTCGAAGATGCGATGCGCCTTGCGCGGCTGATGCAGGAGGGCCAGGAGCTCGGCGCCACCTTCCAGGCCTTCGAGGCCGAGCGGCGCCCGCGCACCGAGAAGATCGTCGCGATGGCGCGTCGCAACGGCAACAGCAAGCGCGAGTTCAGCGCCACCGGCGCGTGGATGCGCAATCAGATGATGAAATGGCTGCTGCCGCTCGGCGCCAAGGGCATGGACTTCATGTACGCGTATGACGCGCGGGCGGTGTGACAGAGACGGTGCCATAGGGTCGCAGCGTGCCCACCACTGAGAGATGGTGGGCACGGCGCATTGCGCCTTTGCCCACCCTACGAGAGCCGACCTAGCTCTCCACCCTGAACGTCAGCCCCGCATTGTCCTGCAGCCGCTTGATCAGCTTGTGCTGCATCGCTGCGCCCGGCGTCCAGAAGCCGCCCGGAACATCCGTCGCATCACGCAGCAGGCAGATCGCGCATTCGGAGATCATCTTGGAGGTCGAGCCATAGCCGGGATCGCGGTCGCCGGTGACACCGGCGCGAACCTGGCGTCCGTCCGGTGCGATCGCGACATAGAGCAGATCGAACAAGCCGTTCTCGCGCTCCTCCTTCGACGGCCCTTCGCCCGGCTTCGGCGCGTTAGGACCGGTCTTCTCGGCGTTGACCGCCATCACGCGCTTGGCGTTGGCCTCGCCCTTCTCGCCGGGACCGGTCAGGACCATCTCGTCGTAGACGAAGTCCTTGCCGTAGGGAAAGCCCATCAGCATGTTGGAGCGATGGACGTTGCGGGTGTTGATCAGCGCCATCATGAACGGCGCGGCCCAGGATTGCAGATCCTCCTCGTAGGCCGCCCGGTTGCCTTTGGGCTGCTTCGGGCCGGTGAAATCAGGCGTCAGCGCAAAATGGTCGTTGAGAATGGCGACGAGGCTGAGGTCCTTGGCGACGGCATCGAAGGTCGCCTTCGCACTCGCCGCGGTGCCGCCTGACAGCGTGCCGCGCATGTCGCGCACACGGCCCTTCACGCGCGCGGCCGGCGCACCGAACACGCGCCTGGCCTCTTCCTGCACGAAGAACGTGCCGAGCTCGAACGGCACGGAGTCGTAGCCGCAGGAGAACACGATGCGCGCGCCGCTCGCCTTGGCCGCCGCCTCGTACTTGTCGATCATCTGCCGCATCCAGACCGGCTCGCCGCAGAGATCGAAATAATCCGCGCCCGCAGCGACGCAGGCAGCTAACAGGTCCTCGCCATAGAACTGATACGGCCCCACCGTCGTGATCACCGACCTCGTCTGAGCGACCATCGCCTTCAGCGACGCCGCATCCGACGCATCCGCGACGATCAGCGGCGTATCCGCGGGCGCACCGATCGCGTCGCGCACCGATTTCAGCTTGTCGAGGCTGCGGCCCGCCATCGCCCATTTCAGGGACTTGTCGTCCTCGTAGTGCGCCGTCAGATATTCGGCGACGAGCTGGCCGGTGAAGCCGGTCGCGCCGTAGACGACGATGTCGAATTTCGCAGAGCTCATGGTCGGCCTTTACTTCTTCGCGTAGCTCACGCCCATGCCGGCACGGACGTCGCTTTGAATGCCATAGGGCGGAATCGGATAGCGCAGGCCGTTCCTGGCCAGCGCCTTCATGCCTTCGACTGCCTTGGCGAGATGCGACGGCTTCAAGGCCATCAGCATCTCCTCGTCCGGCACGCCGCCATAGCGCCGTTCGGCATAGCATGGCAAGGACAGGCTGGGCTCCCCGGTCTTGAGCGCCCGCCCCCAGGAATCGGCGCAAGCGGTCTCGCCGACCACGCCCCATTCGAACTTCTTGTAGCCGGTATATTGCAGCCCGTTGATCAGGATGATCATCTGCCCTGGCGTCGCATAGACCAGGCAGATGTCGGGCGGATCGAGCCGGCCGCTCGCCAGCGGGCTGACGGCGAGCGCCTGATATTGCCCGAACGGAACCACGTCGAGCGCCTCCTGACGCTTGCGCGCGTCTTCCGCCGTGCCATGCCAGACCCCGACATAGTTTTCGCCGGCGAGCCATTTCTCGTCCTGCGGCGCAAGGCCGATCACCGCGCGGCATTGCGCGCCGACGAGGTCGTCGGCGGTGATGCCGACGGTCCAGCCGAGGCGCGCGGCCATGCTGACGATTTGATCGGTGGTGTGAATTGCGTTCGGACGCCGGATCTTCGGGATCGCCTCCATCTCCGCGGCCGTTGCGAACAACTTCATGCCGATCACCGTCGTCTTCAGCCGCAGCAGGCTGTTGAGGTCGGCGACGAGGCCGGCAAGATCGATCCTCTCTGCGCTCTGCTCCTGCATGGCGGTCCCTCCCGGCCGGCGATCGCGCGCCGTGTGTTGTTGTTTTGCGGCCCTCGTTCTAGTCCTTGCCCGGTCCCGGAAGCAACTCGCCGGTCCGGCCCATCAGACGGTAGGCCACGAGGCCGATCCACTCGCGGACGGCGACTTCGGTTCGGCCCAGCCCGTCCGCTCCGACATTGGTGAAGGAAAACAGATCGTCTCGTCCCCCCATCCGCCAGTCCACGGGATAGGCCTCGACGTCAAATCCGGCCTTGCGGAAGATCCCCATCGAGCGCGGCATGTGGAAGGCCGACGTGACCAGGAGCCAGCGCTCGCCCGGCTTTGGCGATACCAGTTTCTTGGTGAAGATCGCATTCTCCCAGGTGTTGCGGGAGTCGCGTTCGAGGATCAGGCGCTGCTTCGGTATGCCGAGATTCTCCAGGATCGGCGCAGAGTAGTCGGCCTCCTTCGCCTCGGTCGAAACCAGGTTCGCTGAGCCTCCGGTGAAGACGATGCGCGCGTTCGGATAGCGCCGCGCGAGCTCGGCCGGCGCGAACAGACGATCGGCCGCGTGCGCGACGACGGGCGTGCGGTGCGCCGCCGACAGATCGGTGTCGACGGAGCCGCCGAGCACGATGATGCCGTCCGGCGCGCCGCGCGACGGATCCCACGCCGGAAAGCGCGACTCCAGCGGATAGATCAGGAGATTGCCGAGCGGCGAGAACGCAGCGAGCCCCAGCACCACCAGCGTGATCACAGCAAGCCTGCGGCCGAGCGCGGCAAAGCGCGTCGCCATCAGCACGACGGACAGGATCCCGAGCTCGACCAGGAGATTGATCGGCAGCAGCGCGACGCCGAGGGTCTTGGAAAGAACAAAAAACAGGGGAGCCTCGCTGAAATCATCGTGCCTGTCTGTGCAGGGCTTGACCGGCCCCGCCATCTTCAGAAATCTTCTTGAAAGAGGATCGATCGTTGGGTCAAGCCCGCGGCCGATGAAACCAAGCGGACGCGGCAAATGACCCATCATCACCTGCATTCCAGCCCCGAAACCTGCCATTGGGGCTTCTTCGAAGCCGCGCTTCGGCCCGTCCTCACCATTGCCAGCGGCGACGAGGTGACGGTCGACACCATCAGCGGCGGCCCCGACATGCTGCCCGACCGGGACAAGTTTCACATTCCGCCCGAGATGCACGAGGTTCATGCGAAGAACGAGCGCGTGCTGCCCGGCCACATCCTCACCGGTCCGATCGCGGTCGAGGGGGCCGAGCCCGGCGACGTGCTCGCGGTCGAGATCCTCGATGTCCAGCTCCGGCAGGATTGGGGCTGGAACATGATCAAGCCGCTGTCCGGGACCCTGCCCGACGATTTCCACGGGACGCGCATCCTGAACATCCCGCTCGACCGGTCGCGGATGACCGGCCGCATGCCGTGGGGCCTCGACCTGCCTCTCAAGCCGTTCTTCGGCGTGATGGGCGTTTCGCCGCCGCCGGCCTGGGGCTGCATCTCCTCGCTGATCCCGCGCGCGATGGGCGGCAATCTCGACAACAAGGAGCTCGGCGCCGGCGCGACGCTGTATCTGCCGGTGTTCGTTCCGGGCGCGATGTTCTCCTGCGGTGACGGCCATGACGTGCAGGGCGATGGCGAGGTCTGCGTCACCGCGATCGAGACCGCGCTCCAGGGCCGCTTCCGCCTGACGCTGCGCAAGGACCTCGGGCTCGACTACCCCCGCGCCGAGACGGCGACGCACTACATGACCATGGCCATGGACCCCGACCTCGACCAGTGCGTGGTGCGCGCGCTGCGCGACATGATCGCGCTGCTCGGCGAGACGCGAAATCTGTCGCGCGAGGATGCCTACACGCTGTGCAGCCTGGCCGCCGATTTGCGGGTGACCCAGACCGTCAACGGCGCCAAGGGCATCCATTGCATGATCGAAAAGGCGATCGTGCACGGCTGAGCCCGCCGGGCCCTCCCCCAACCTGCCGACATCAAGCCGCGGCCCGGCCTTCCCGCGGCGCGCCGCGCCGTGTTCGATTCTCAAGCGAGTCCAACAAGGTGAGCCGCTGCCCCGGCGCTGATTTGACTTCCACCCCCTAACCTAAATAGAGTCTTAATCGTTACTTTTATGTACCCGAGTAAGAGGCTAGCGTTCGGCCATGGCCACCGAAAAAGCCGAGACTGACCGCATTCCCGTTACCTTGGCGCTCTCGACCATCGCCTATCTGGAGAAGCTGGTGAGACAGGGCACCCATGGCACCAGCGTTCCCGGCGTCGCACGGACATTGATCGAGGAAGGCATCCGTCTCGCCATCAAGGACGGGCTTTTGTCGATCCGCGACAATGGCAGGACGTGAGTGCGCGCCGGATGTGAGGCGGACGGATCTCGAGAGGGCGGATGGCCGACATCTGCAACCTGGGATCGTTACACATGCCTGTTCTCTCACCGACCTCTTCACCGACCTGGACCGACGAACGCATTGAACTGCTGAAGCGGCACTTCGAGGCCGGCCTCTCCTGCCGCGAGATCGCCGCCGACATCGGCGTCAGCCGCAACGCCGTGATCGGCAAACTGTCCCGGCTGAATCTGACGCGCGGCCGGGCGGTCGACGACCGCAAGGACCAGGACAGAGGCTTTGCGCCGGCGCGCACGCGGAGGGCCGTGCCGCGGCTGCAATATGAGATGCTCGCCACGATCTATGGCGAGAGCGATGGCCCCGCGGTCGCGGGCCCCATCGACGAGGCCAATCGCTGCTCTCTGCTGGAGCTGTCCGCGAACCGCTGCCGATGGCCGATCTCGACGCCGGGCGAAGACGATTTCTGCTTCTGCGGCAACACGGCTCCCGACGGCCAGCCCTATTGCGCCGGTCACAGCCGCCTCGCCTACCGGCCGAACACGCGCGCTCGCGTGATGCGCGGCTGATGCCGCCCCGTGCTCCAGAAAACAAAAAATCTCCGGCGGGGCATCACCGGAGGTTTCTGGAGGCTTAGCGTGAAGCTAAGAGCCGCAACTTTCGTATTTGGCTGGTCGGTATATAGCTTAGTAACTCAGGTAAGTAAATAAGTTTGAGGCGATCGAATCGCATGGCTCATCTTCGTCCTCCGCAAAGGCCAGCCGATTTTCCGAATGCCCTTCCTTGCGAAAAAGCCCCGGCGGTTTTCCCGCCGGGGCTTCATCAAGGTCGAAACCTTCGAACTTACCAGTTGCGCTGGGCGCGCAGCAGGAGGCTGTAGGTGTCCTGGTCCTTCAGCTCGTAGGTCGCAGCCGGCTTGGCGACGCTCGTCACCGCCGGGGTCGTGATCACGCCCGAATATTTCTGGTCGAGATGGCTGTAGACGAAGTCGGCCGAGAAGGTCAGGTTCTTCACCGGCGTCCAGCGGGTGATGACGCCCACCTGGCCGATGTTGAAGTCCGGATTGCAGGTGCCGGTCAGGGTCGCGAACGCGGCGCTGCCGCAGATCAGGCCCTTCGCCGTGCCGTTGTAGTTGACCGCGGCCCACGCGCCGTAGAGCGCCGTATTCCAGTACGGGCTCCAGTTGTGGGTGTAGGCACCACGGAAGCCGTAGGTCTTGGTCAGCTCGAGCTGGCCGCCCGGGCCGAACACCGCGTCAGAGACGCCGGCGAAGCCGATGCTCTGGTAGGCGGCGTTCGAGCTGCCGAACATCGAGTAGCTGGTCGCGGCCAGCTCCTGGAAGTTGTAGCGGCTCGCGCCTTCGGTGTAGACGCCCGAGACGTTGATCACGTCGCCGGCGCCGGTCGGAATGTTCTTGATCGAGAGAGCGAGCTGAACCGCCCAGCCCCACTTGTCTTCGGGATGACCGGTGTCTTCGGTCGCACCGTAATAGCCGGTATGGTTGTCGTGCGCAGCGACCGACGCCTGGAACAGGCCCCAGGCCTGGTCGACGCGCACCGCGCCGACGATGTCGGGGGACCGGGTGCCGCCGAAATCGCTCGAGCCGTAGGCGCCGCCGAGAACGCCCGAGGTCGTCATGCCCGCGGTATTCCAGATGTTGGTCTGGAAGATCTGCGTCTGATCCTGCACCGAGAACGTCGCCGTCACGCCCTGGCCGAAATCGGCCGTGTAGCTGATCTGCGGGACGCCGTTGGTGGTGCCGCTGCCGCCGACGAGCTGGTCGAAGTTGTTGCCGGGATAGTTGATCCAGGGCGCGTCGAACTGCGACACCGACTTGCCCAGGGTGAAGCCGGCGAACTGGATGAAGGCGTAGTAGACGCCGAGCGAACCGCCCGAGATGCCGCCGTCAGTCGGGTTGAGGTTGGACGTGCCGGCCGTCGTGGCACTGTAGGCGGTCGCGCCCGTGCCAGAGCCGGTGCCGACATAGTTGCCGGTCGTCCAGGTGAAGACCGCGTCGAAATAAGTGCGGACGACGCCGTACTCGGTCGCGGTGCGCGTGTCGATGTTGAGATCCTCACGAGCGCGCATCGAGTAGTAGTTGGTCAGGCGGTTGTTGGCCGCGAACACGCCGTTGTACTGGGCACTGTAGTTGCCGCCGGCGTTCAGCGCCACTTCGGCACGCAGGTAGCCACCCAGCTTGATGCAGGTGTCGCTGCCCGGGATGTAGTAGAAGCCCGCGCCGTACAGCGAGCAGATCTTGACGTACTCGACCGCCTTGGCCTTGACCGGAAGATCGGCCGCCTGGGCTCCACCGACGGCGATCAGACCCGCCGCAGTGCCGAGCAAAAGGCTCTTCACCACTTTCATTTAAAACCTCCAAGTTGCTCATTTTGCGGAGACCGGACCGTGAGGCCCCCCAGATCCCCGTCTCTCTCAAATCCGCTCGGCCGCTTTGCGCTTTCGGACACACCCGCTTTTGAGGCGAGGGACGTGAGCGCGGGACGATCGAGTACCCCCCACCGTCGCGGTCAATATGCCTGCGCTGTTCCGCTAATCAAAATAGTTTATTAGCTCAGGTTACTAGTTTCGCTAAACCTGTGCCCCTGCCGCAACACCCGGGCCGGGCGAATCTGCTGAGCCGGTCATCTTTGTGGTTTTGGTGACAAAATTACCCTGCTCTGCACTTGCGTCAGAGCAGGCTTGCGTGGACTATGACATTCCACGAACACTGATCTGAACAACCGGTTCACGGAGTGACGCTGTGTCCGCGACGAGGAAAGAGGGAGCGCGCCTGCGCACCATCGGCAACCTGGATATCATCAGGCGATTCACCTGGGAGATATCGTCGATCAACCTGTATCTCGAGGAGCTGCGTCAGTTCTGGGCGAGGACGCTCGGCATCAGCGGGCCGCAATGGCTGATTCTGATGGCCATCTCCGACCTCGACAAGGACGACGGCATCCCGGTCAACGTCGTGTCCAAGCTCCTCCACGTCGATCCGTCCTTCGTCACGACCCAGTCCAAGCTGCTCGAAAAGAAGGGCCTGTTGCGCCGCCGCCCCTCGCCGACCGACGCCAGGGTGGTCCGGCTGTCCCTGACCGACAAGACGCAGAAGCACCTGGCGAGCCTCAACGAGCAGTACAAGACCATCAGGGAATTCGTCTTCCAGGAATTCGACGAGGCTGAGCTCACCGAATTCACCACCAAGCTCGCGACGCTGAAGAGCCGTCTCGAAAAGGCCTGCGTCCGTCTGAGCCTGGACTTCTGACGCCCGGCCCGATCCGGGCCACCGCCGCTAGATGCGCGCGGCGGCACCGAGCCGTGATTCGAGCCAGTCGAAGATGTATTCGTTGGCAAGGCTGGGATTGTCCGCATGGCTCTGTGCCGCGCCGGTCTCGGCCGCAGTGAACACCTTCAGCATGACGTCCGAACCGCCGAGCCTGGAGTTCCGGACGATCTGACGCGCCCGATCGGCCTTGAGCCAACCGTCCTCGCCGAGCGTGATCAGCACCGGGCACTCGGCGCTGGAGGCCATGAGCGGCGCATGCGGCACCGGGACGATGCTGACGTCGCTCATCGCGAATCGGCTGGCAAAGAAGGCCCGCTCGTGCAGGTCCCACAGGCCGCCGTCGCAGACGGCGGCGGCAAGCCGCGGCTCCTGCAACACCGCGCGCGAGACGAAGGACGAGCCCCAGCCATCGGCGATGATGCCGACGCGCGCGAAGTCGACGTCACCGCGCGTCTCCAGATAGTCCATGACGCCAGGGATCGCGCTCTCGAGATCCCGACGCCGCAACAGCGCGTCGAGAAAATCGTCACGCTGGTCGCCGAAGAGGTCGATGGCCAGCATGGAGAAACCGCGCTCGCGCGCATGCGGCACGAGCTTGATCAGGAACTCTTCCTTGCGGTGACCGGGCTCGCCGATGCAGATCACCGTCGGAGCCCGCCCGCCTGCTGATGGCGCAGGAAGGAAGTAGCCCTGCAGCGAATGCCCGTCGAGCCAGGGGATCGTCACGACTTCGCCGGCCGGGCTGCGCGCGGCGAGATAGCGGCGGGCGCAATCCTGCATCGCCAGCACCGCGACCCAGCGGCGCTCGTCCGCCAGATCGAGCGGCATCGCCGCGGCACCATAGTAGTTCATCGCGCGCAGCCAATTGCGCTGCGCGCTCGCCCTGTGGCCCTCCGCGAACGCGGCCTCGGCGCGTTGCCGATTGGTTTGCGCCAGCTTCTTCCACTCGCGATGCCAGGACCGGTCGTCGCCCCGCTTCAGCTGTCGCGCGATCATGAGGCATTCCGCGATCGTGGCGCCGCCCTCCTGGGCCGCAGTGAGCAGCCGCGTGAACTCAGCGGAAATATCCTCTCGTTCCGGGCAAAGGGTCCGTCGGAGAGGCATGCTGGTATCATCGGGAGCTACGCTCGATCGTCGCGTTACCCCCATTAATTAAACGATTTCAGTCCGCCAACCAAGCGGCCGAGCGCCCGATGAGAGGCGTTTCAGATCACCATCGCTTGAACATCGTCATGTCGCATGCGTGACATACCGGCAGGTCATGGAGCGGGCGAACATTGGCAAGAGGTGGCACGCACGATTGCCCTGCGCATCTCTTGCCATGATGATCATCATACGTACATTCGCGCCCGCTCGGAGACCGTCTCAACCAAGCCGCCAGCCGACCTCCTGCACGAGACTTTCGTAGAAGGCGCGGTCGCAAGCCTGCTCCGGCGTGGCGCGCACGCGCTCGTCGAGACGTTTTGCGTCCTCGCCGACGAGGATGCGCCAGCGCTCCGCCTTGACGCCGTCGAGAATGATCTTCGCCGCCTGCGCGGCCGTCGTCGGCGCATCCTCCAGAAAGCTGCGAGCGCGCTCGGCGAACACCGCCTGGATGTCCTCGTCCGACATCTTGTCCGCATCCGGCACGCCGGCCGCCACCATGCGCTTGCGGGTCAGCGCCACCTCGTCGGCGTTGAGCCGTTCCGAGCCGTCCGTGCTCTGCACCTTGCGCGAATTGGAGACGATCGAGGTGCCGATGTGGCCGGGCATCACCACCGAGCATTTGACGTGCGGCGCGTGCAGACGAAGGTCGTTGATCAGCGCTTCGGTAAATCCCTTCACGGCGAATTTGGCCGAGCTGTAGGCGGTGTGCGCCTGGTTCATGCCGATCGAGGCCCAGAAGCCGTTGACGCTCGCGGTGTTGACGATGTGGGCCTCGTCCGCGGCCACCAGCATCGGCAGGAAGGTGCGCACGCCGAGATAGACCGCGCCCCAGCAGATGTTGAAGGTGCGCTCCCACTGCTCGCGCGTGTTGGTGAACAGGCTGCCGCCGCCGCCGATGCCGGCATTGTTGAACAGCAGATGGATCTTGTCCGTCTTCTGCTGCTCGGCGATCTCGTCGCGAAAGCGCTTCAGGTTATCCTCGATCGCGACGTCGGCGACATGCGTCGTGACGCGCAGGCCCTGCGGCAGCTTCTCGGCCTCGCACAGCCGCCTGGTCTCGGCCATCGCGGCCTCCGAGACGTCGCACATCGCGACGTTGCAGCCTTCGGCGACGAGCTGCCGCGCGAGCTCGCGCCCCATTCCCGTGCCGCCGCCGGTGATGACCGCGATCTTTCCAGCAAAATCCTTCATGGGACTTCGGTCCCTCCCCTTGTCGGTATGTTTCTTCGTCACAGCGCCGCTCAGCGGGCCGCGCGCAAAACTGTAGCAGCGCCGCATCCGCAAAAGAAAGCGGATCGGCGATGCAGTCTTCGGCGTTATTTCGGCGCGCGGATTATCGTCCGCTTCAGGTCGGTCGCCACGCCGTCCAGACACGGAGGCAGCAGCGCCCGCGGCACATCCTTCGAGACGCCCGCCCCCGGCGGGCCCTCAGGACGAGGACCGAAGTGCGTTGCGCTAGTTTGACGAGCACCACTGCCGCTGAGCTTCATCCCATCGTCTCGAAGGACGAGGCGCTTGCTCCGTCGTCCCCCGAAGCCCGGCTCGGATCACCGGCAGCGCGGAGCAGCACTCCTAGGGTTCCCGTATTTGTCCGGCTTCGGTTTATGGGCAATTTTTTCAATCCGAATCGTCAAATGGACACCGGACGCTGGGTCAAGTCGGCCAGGCCAGCGTGTCGCTTGCGTGCAACAGGCTTTGGCACTCCGCTTGCATCCTCCTCGTGGTCAGAAACAACCGATGAGGTGACAGGAATGTTCGTGACCGTCGTTGCCGTACTTTGCCGGCTTGGCGCAGCCAGCTCAGGCAGTTGCGTCGAGGAAATCGTGACCGACAGCAACATGACGCCCGAGATTTCGATGATGCAGTGCGCGGTCGGCGCACAGGCACCCTTAGCGAAATGGATGGGTGAGCATCCGATCTATCACGCCAATTGGCGCCTCGAGCGCTACAAATGCGTGCCGGGTCACTACGAGATCAAGGGCCACGCCTGACGGCCCCGCAAAACTACTGATCCGAACACGACGGATCGAGGAAACGCCCCGGAGGCCGCCTTGTCCCTCCCCGCGGGCACCGCAAGCGCCAGACCGTTCGCGGCCGCGCGCTCTGTGACGATGATCACGCCACGTCCCTAGGCCACCTCACGCAAAATGATCGCACGCGCCTGCCGCCCTTCCGGCGTCGGCATCAACGCGTAGTTGTGCGGCTGGTCGCGCAGCAAATGCAGCTCGACCGCCACGCCCGCCGCCCTCGCCCTTTCCGCCAGATCGACGCTGTCAGGGTAGAGCAGATCGCGCGTACCGGCAAAGATCGTCATCGGCGCGAGCGCACGAAACGCGCCGTAGAGCGGACTGACGAAGGGATGGCCGAGATCGAGCTCGCCGGCATAGAGCCGGCCCGCTTCGACAATCCCCGGAATGTCCTGGATCGGATCGCGTGCGGCGATCGCCACCTGCTCTGGACGGCTGACCGAGGCATCGGCCGCCGGCGAGATCAGCACCATCCGGCTCGGCTGCCGGTGCCCGCGATCTCGCAGCCATTGGCAGGCGGCGAGCGCGAGGCCCGCACCGGCCGAATTGCCGACCACCGTGACCTTTGCCGGCCCTGCATCCTCCAGCAGCATCCGCAGCAGCTCGGCCGTCGCCGGCACCACATCCTTCGCGGTGGCGCGCGGCGCCAGCGGATAGATCGGCACGACGCAACACACGCGCGCCTTGCGCGTCATCTCGCCAATGAAGCGCCAATGCGCCGCCGCGATCTCGTTGATGTAACCGCCGCCATGCAGGAACATGACGTAGTTGCAGCCCTCATGGCCCGACGACGGCGCGGTGTAGTACACGGGCCATCCGCCCATCTTGGTCAGCGTCACCTCGACGCCGCCGCCGAGATTTGGCGGCTCGAACGAGGCCGGCTGCAAGGCGAGCTTCTGCACATGCGCCTGCACCGCCTCGGCTGAGGCCAACCGCTCCTTGTGCGGAAGCAGCCCGAGCAGCAGGTTGAAGGCGCGGCTCTGCAGGCTCGGCGCGGGATCGCGCGAGGCTCGCGCACCGAACACGCAGCCGCCCGGGCAGAACTGCAAGGCCGACACGATCCTGGCAACGCTCATCGCCACATCCCCATCTGGCTCTTTTCGATACGGCGACAAAGAGGCTTGCCGACCCGCCGCCACTTGCCGATATAATGCGAGCATTCACTCGCTTTTCCTACTCGCATTCAGATCACAAAGCCGTGGCCCGCAAACCGCCCACAACCCCCCGAAAAAATGCCTCGCAGGAGCGATCCCGCGCCACGGTGGACGCGCTGGTCGAGGCAACTGCTCGCATTCTGGTCAAGGAAGGCTTCGAGAAGGCCAGCACCAACCACATCGCCGAGATCGCCGGCGTCAGCGTCGGCTCGCTATATCAATACTTTCCGAGCAAAGAGGCGCTCGTCGCCGCAGTGATCGACCGTCACAACGAGGAGATCATGGCCATCGTCCGCACGGCGCTCACCGAAATCGCCGACACGCCGATCGACAAGGCCGTGCGACAACTCGTCACCGTCGCCATCGACGCCCACCGCATCAACCCGAAACTGCACCGTGTGCTCGCCGAGCAGATCCCCCGCACTGGCCAGTTCAGGGATGTCGAAGCATTCAACCGCGAGATCCACACCCTGGTGCGCGCCTATCTCGAAAGCCGGCGCAAGGAGATGCGCAAGCTGGACCTCGATGTCGCAACCTTCATCTGCGTCAGCGCGATCGAGTCGGTCGCGCACAACACGGTGCTGAACCACGCCGAGACGCTGTCGGAGAAGATGGTGCGGACGCTGGTGGACGAGACGACGCGGATGGTGGTGGGGTATCTGAGGTAGGTGGAACGATGCCCGAAACCTCGACACGCTTGCTAACCTGCGAGGAAAGGTTGCGCTTCATAGCGCGGAGGAAAACATGCACGTCCACAAAATGGGGAACCTTATTGAGCGCACTGATTGAGTATGCCGATTAGCTTCGGCTTGCCGCTCCCGATGCTCATTCCATCGAACCCGAAGAATATAGGTGCCTCATACGCGGCCTGAATCGCCACTCCAACATTCTCCCCCTTTCGAAGGGCGAAGATTTCCTTTTGTGATAGACTGTAGGCGACATTGAACAGTCCGTTTTGAATTCGTTTGGAATCAGGACTCACCGGATACACCCGTCCATCGATCAAGAGCGAATGGGCGGCCATATTCATTAGTTCAGTATCCCTTCGAAGAGCATCGAAGATAGCGAGCAAGACTGCGCGGCGTTTTTCGCAGTAAAGGATGAACTTGTTTATTCAGAGCTGGCCCCGGTTGTTTGGACAGCGCCCCGCTGGATTTAAGTGGATTCCTGCCGGGTTATGCTGAACGCGGGGCTTTACGGTTTTGTCGTTGCGTCGGGAGGGCGTAGCCCGACCAGAGCGACGACAAAACCGTCGGCGACGGTCATGCGGCCATCACCATAGCTTGCGTGCCGAAGTAAGCCTCGTCGGGCGTGCGCCCGTCAAGGCTCGAGTGAGGGCGTCCCTGATTGTAGAAGGCCAGATACTTGGCAATTGACGCTCGCGCCTCGGACACGCTGTCGTAGGCGCGGAGATAAACTTCTTCGTATTTGACCGTGCGCCAGAGCCGCTCGACAAACACGTTGTCGCGCCAGGCGCCCTTGCCGTCCATGCTGATGGCGATCTTCGCGTCCAGCAGCACATCGGTGAACTCGAGGCTGGTGAACTGGCTGCCCTGATCCGTGTTGAAAATCTCGGGCCTGCCGTGCTTCGCCAACGCCTCCTGGACCGCTTCGACGCAGAAGGCCGCCTCCATTGTGATCGAGACGCGATGGGCCAGGACCCGTCGGCTGAACACATCGACGACCGCCGCGAGATAGACGAAGCCACGCCGCATCGGAATGTAGGTGATGTCCATTGCCCACGCATGGTCGGGCCGCTCGATCTTCAATCCGCGCAACAGGTACGGGTAGATCTTGTGACCCGGAGCCGGCTTGCTCGTGTTCGGGCGACGATAGACCGCCTCGATCCCCATGCGCTTCATCAGCGTCGCGATGTGGCGGCGACCGGCGTATACGCCCTCCCGCCGCAGCAACGATCGCAGCATACGCGCTCCCGCGAAGGGATAATCGAGATGCAGCTCATCGAGCCGACGCATCAAGGCAAGGTCCTCGGCCGAAACTGGCCGAGGTTCATAGTAGACCGTGCTGCGAGCCAGCTTCAGGACCTTCGCCTGGCGCACGATAGAAAGATCATGATCGCGGTCGATCATCGCTTTGCGCTCAGCAGGCCCGCCTTGGTGAGCGCGCCGGACAAAAAATCGTTTTCCAACGCCAGCTCGCCGATCTTGGCATGTAACGCCTTCAAATCGACCGGCGTCTCGGCCGATGTCTTGTCATGCCCAAACACGCCGGCGGCGCCTTCCAGGAGCTGGTTTTTCCAGATCGTGATCTGGTTCGGATGAACATCAAACAGTTGCGCCAGCTCCGCCAGTGTCTTGTCGCCTTTGACCGCAGCCAAAGCAACCTTCGCCTTGAATGCCGGAGAATGCGTCCGGCGGCTCTTCTTCGTCATCTTCGCTCCTGATTCGCAGCAAGAATCCTCGCCGCTGTCAGGCAGAAAATCCACTCAAGCTACTGTCCGAATTTGCGGGGCCAGCTCTCCAGTCCATTGTCGGGTGCTGGATCGAGAACGCCTCGCCGCCGACGAGCTCGCCTGCGGAATTGATGTCGAGGACCATAGAGATCGCGCGCAGATCCGCATCCTCTGACGCAGTGATGTCGATGGCGGACTGGTAATATCCGGACCCATCACCGAACAGGGTATCGTCCTCATGCGGCACGTTGAGCCCGCTTCCGCGCGAGACACCGGGCGGCCATGGCACGAACAGCGCATCGTTGCGTGGCACGATCAGAGGAGTAGCGCCGCCGTTGCTGATCTGGCGGACGGCGCGCCACAGCAGCGTGGCGTTTTTCTGGCGCTGCCTGTCGATCGCCTTGGGCCGGCCGCCGGAGAGCTGCACGTCCGACATGGTGCAGGTCCAATAGCCGCCGCCGTCGCTGCGGGTCAGGACCGAGGTATTGTCCGCGGTGCTGCCGGGCGCCGCGGCCACGCCGGCCAGATTCCAGCCGTGCTGCGTCTCACGCAGCAGCAGACGGGGAAATTCTCGCACCATCAGCCGACCCCGGTTGCCTGCATGCGCTGCGTCGAGACCATCACCTTGGAGATCTTGTCGACCTTGCGATGCGCCGCGACGACGGCCGCCTGCAGCTTGTCGATCGTGCCGGGCGCGACGTCGCCAGCCACCATGAAGGTGTTTTGAATGGTCGTACCCGAGGTGACCGAGCGCGCCACGTCGTTCGGAATCACCTGCGAGCCGCGCGGCAGATTCACAAGCTCCTTGCCGTTTTCGCCAACCCAGGCAAAGCCTCCAGGCGCACTTTCAGTGCCTTCTGCAAAGCCGGGAATGAAGCCCTTCAGCAGACTTGCAAACGGCGCCAAGCCACCCGAGGCCGGCGCATTGAAGAACGATTGAAACAAAGAGTTGATGCCCGCCTTTGCCAGCGTCTTGCCGAGATTTGCCACCACCTCGTTGAGGTTCCTGCCCTCGACGACCGCATCCGCGAACGCGGTCGAGAGCGACTGACCGAGCAGCGCGCTGACGCTATTGACCCGGACCAACGCTTCTCTTGCTTGATCATAGCCGAGCGTGGCCTGCTTGATCGCCTCAGATGACTCGATGAACTTCTGCGCATGGTCGGCGGTGAGCGTGATGCCGGCCGCCTCCAGCGCCTGCTGCGCAGACATCGTCTTGCGCAGCTGCTCGTAGTTATCGATCTGCTCCTGCGTTACCTCCCCATTGTCGCGCATGATGGCGGTCAACTCCTGGAATTCCGCCCGGAGCTGCGCCTGGACCGCGTTGTTTTCGAGTACGGCCGCGGTATCAGCCTTCAGCGTGGCCGTCCGCTTCGTGATGCCATCGACCGCAACGTCGAACTGATCGCGTCCATCGCTCTCCTTTTTGCGGGTCGGCAGTCTCGCAGCATTCGGGTCTGGCTCGTTGGCGCCGGCCGGCCGTGCCGCCGGCAGCGGCACGCCCTCCGGGAACTGCATCTTCGCCGCAAGAATCTGCAGCCCGCGCATTTCGTCGGCCGTCGCCTTGGCCTTTGCGCGCAGATCCTCAAGGCCTTCAATGAGCGCGGGGTCGACACCCGATTTGCCACGCAGCCGCTCGAGCACACGGTCGATCTGCTCGAGATCCTGGGGCAGACCCTGAATGTCCTTGCGAACCAGATCGGCTGCGTCCGCCAGCGCGTTGAATCTGTCCTGGCCGCTGCCGGGTTGGACGTTGCTGGCCGCGAGCGCCTTGCTGAGAAGGTCACCGGCCTGGTCGACCAGGCTACCGAGCGCCACAGCGATATCGCGGGCCACAGCCTTGAACTGGCGGCCCCAAGCATCTGTCGACTGCTGCCACGCCCGCTCGAACAGCTCGGCCTTGGCAACGGTCGCGCCGTCGATCACGACGCCGGCGGCGTCCGCCCTGCCGGCGATCGCGTCAAATCCGCCAGCCACGGACGTCAGCGCCCGCACCCAGCCTTCTGAGAGGCCCATCATCTCGGCCGCCTTCGTCTTTTCCGGCAAGGACTGGAAGCGGCCGAGCAGCTCTTCCGCGACCTTCAGCGCCTGGTTGATGCCGATCACCTGCCCGTTGCGCTCGCGATACTTGACGTTATTGGCGTCGAGTAGCTTGGTCAGCGAATTCTCGTTGTCCCTGGCGTCCGCGAGCAGGCCGGCGAGATTGCGCAGATCCTTGGTCGCCTGCTCGCTCGACACGCCTCCCTGCCCCGCCGCGAACAGCTTGCGCTGGAAGTCCTCAGCGGTCAGTGCGACATACTCCGCATTCTTGCCGATTGCAGCGACCTCGGAGTTCACGGTGGTCAAGGCCGCGAACAGCGCGCCGGCGGCCGCCGTGGCGCCGCCCAGTACCGTGCCAAGCCCGGTGAGTCCGCCGAAGCCGGGATTGAGATTGCTGAATGCCGACTCGATGCGGGAAACCGCCGAATCCGCCATGTTGCCGGCCTGCTCCAGATCGGCGCCGAACTGATCGAGCCGGGCGCCCATCACGGCAATGAGATCATTCGCCATTCAGCGATCTCCCTTCCAGGAGCGCATCGAACTCGGCATCGGTCGGAGGCGGTATTGCCTCCTCCGCACCGTTGGCTTTGTTGAAGCCGTCGATGCAGGCGCGGAACTGCCAGAACGACATGCGGTCGACTTGATCCGGCGCGAAGCCCATGGCCGCGCCGTTGCCATAGATCACGGCGAAGTCGACGGGCCCGCCTTCGCGCTCGCCGGCTTCTTTTTTTTGCGTCATCACCGGCCGCCGCCTCCGGCGGGCCGACCAGGCCGGCCATCAGCACCGTCAAGGCGGGCATCATGTGCGGCAATGGCGGCTTGTCGTCGAAATGCTGCGCCATCTCGAGATGCGCGTCGCGCGGCGCCATGCCGCCGCCGATCAGGCCGAGCCGCAGGATATCGCGCAGATCGTCTGGCCAGACGTTCTTGGCCCGAAGCTGTTCGACCAAGTCCATCGGCCCGACCAGCGGTGCGCCGATCGCGAGGCGCCGCCGGTTGACGTTCTCCTGGAGCGCGCGGAACTGCCCCAGCCCGAACTTGAAGGCCTGCAGCCCGCTGCCCCAGATCAGCTCGATCTCGCTCACAGCTTCACGATCTCGCCGTCGCTGTCGATGGTCGCGGAGAACTGGACGCGCTGGCCGCGCTGGCCGGTAACGTCCAGCTTGGACAGGATGGCATTTCCCTGCCAAATGCGCGTGCCGAGCTTGACCTGGACCGGCTTGGAAGCGCCGGATTCAAACCAGTCGTTCCAGACGTCGAAATCTTCGTCGGCCACGACGCCGGAGCCTGTCATCTGACCGGACAGAGAGACGACGTCGCGCTCGAGCCAGGACGCTGCATCGGGATCGTCGCAGTCCGGCACGTTGGTGTCGTTGGTCGCGGCCGTGCGCGAGAACCCCTTCGAATTCAGCCCGCAAGGCGACGCGTAGACGACCGGCGAGCCGATGCCGATCTGGATCAGGAAGGTGGAATATTTGAGCGTCTGAGCCTGCGCCATGACAGCGATCTCCTGTGGGTTGCGGAAGGTGTCGGGTTGTTAACGGCGAACCGTCAGCGCGCCGCGGTAGGCGCCGGAGTTGCCCGCGGAGCGGATCGCACGGGTTTTGTTGCTCTCGGCCAACGTCTGCTCGAACGTCTCACGTACGCCTTGACGATACGCATTCTTGTAACCGCGGACGGTCGGGTAGAAGAACGGCGCTGCCTCTTGCTTGACCGTGCCGAACTCCTCGGCAAGCGAGTAATCGAACACACCCGCCTGCGTGCGCTTGGTGGTCAACGATCCGCCGGCAATGACCAGGACGGAGGGCTTCGTGTCGGTCGAGACGTCTTTGACCCGCACGGAGTCCCGAAGATTTCCCGTGATGCTGTGCTCGATCGCAGCCTGAATATTCCCCTTGAGCTCCTCGGCCTGCGCCAGGAACTCATTGCGGAAATTCTTCGCCATCTGGTTTTTCAGCGACAGCATGTCGGTCTTGAACTGCTTGACGCTGGCGTTGTTGCCCATGGCGCGCGCCGCTCCAATTGCCTCAGGTTGTGGCCGGCCTTCAGGCCGACGCCATGATGAGCTCGATGTCGTAATCGACGCTGCCGCCGGCGCCGTTGGCAACCTTGAGAATGTCGCCGGTGCCGGCCGTGACGGTCCAGCCGGTGCGGCTGACCGCGACAAAGCGGTCGCCAGGCTTCAGGACGATGATGTCAGTCGCATCGGCGAATGGCCCGACGAAAGTGTTGGACGCCGCGCCGCCGACACTGAGGTTCGAGGTCGAAGCCTCCGGATTCTCGATCAGGATGGCCTTGACCTTGGCCGCGGTGATGGTCTGGCCGAACGCATCGCTGAGCGAACCAGCCAGATCGATGTTCTCGCTGGTGGAGGCCGAAAGCGTACGCTTGTCCTTGAAGGCGATATCGGCTTTGCCGTAGCCGGTGCCGCTACCGAGCTGAACGTCGGCAGCATCTGGCATGCGGTCGACGACGTCGCGGCCGTCGAGGGTCTTCTTGTTCACCGCTGCAATCGAGGCACGCACAATGGTATTGAGCGAGGTCATGGCAGGCTCCTATTCGAGGTTGGAAGAGACGCGAGGGAACTACTCAATGTGCGTTGGCGTCCGTCAGGATCGAGAACGTCAGAACGGCATGGCTGGTGATGCCGTCGGGGTCACGAAGCACGCGTGACGTCGACAGCAACACCGATTGCACCCCGCAGTTCTCGATCGGCAGATCCGCATCATGCAGGGCCGACGCCACGGCGCGCGCGATGCGCAGCACCTCAGGGAAACCGACCTCTTGCGACCATGCGTGCAGCGTCAATGTGGTTTCGGCTGCATTGGTCTCTTCGCCGAGCTCCGGCAACAATTGAGTCTCGCCCAAGCCAACGAACGGGAACTTCGCAGTAATCGTTCCGGCGTTGTTACGCGGAACACGATCATAGATGCGATCGCCAACCAGGGCGGCGACCGGGCCAGAATTCTTCAGCAACTGCACGATCGCCTTCTGCAGGTCAAATCTTGGATCGGTCAGCATCAGGTTGCCTCGCCCGAAACCGCCAGGATCTCGAGGTACCGCTTCTTCTCGTCGGGATTCGACATTGCCTTGACGTTGTAGATGGCGTCGGTGCGGACATCACGGATCCGCCAGTCCGTCCCGAAATCGGCCAGCGCACGGCACAGCCGAACAGTGATTAACATCGGCTGAGTGCCTGTCAGCCGGCTCGCAAGCACCGTCTCTCCGCCCAGCTTCGGGGCAATGCGAGCGGCACAGGTGTGTCGCAAAGTCCAGTCACCTGACTGCGGATTGCCCATGCCATCGTCGACAAAGGCTCTCGCCTCGAAGGCCACGCGTTCGCGCAAAGAGCCAGCGTCCATCGTTTCACCTTAGCTGTAGACGCGGTACGTCGAAATCATCTGCATGATGTGCGCGGGCAGCTCGACCGGCTGGCCGCCCGGGCCAGAGACGACGTTCTCCCGGAACTGATAGAGCGCGCCGACATAAAGCTTCAGCCAGGCCTTGATCGCCGCCGGCAGGCGATCGATCACGGGCGGATCGGCTTGCGCATCCGCCGGCGGATAACCGCAGGTGAAGCGGATCTTCACCGCTGCGGCGTCGCACCGCACCGACGGCCAGCTCTGCCCGTAAGGCGGCGCGATCGCCTGTTGATTGGCGCCCTGCCCAAGCACGCGATAGCCGGTGCCGGCGGCCAGCGTCTGCGTCGCGCCCGTGCCGTCGACATAGGTCACGCTGTCGATCGAGATCAGCTGCGGATACGGCAGCACGATGAGATCGGGCTTGCCGCAATCCCGCTGCCAGAAGTCCCGCAGCTGCAGCTCCCAGGTCTGCGGCCGCAGCGCCCGCCCCAGCCATCCGCCGGCGGCGGGATCAAGCTGGCCGACCGCGGCGAGGATCATGCCGTCGATCAGGGCGTTGTCGTCGTCGAAGTCGACGCGGAGGTGCTGCTTGACCTCGTCCCGGGTCAAGACGTCCTCGGTCGGCGGCGTGATCAGCACGCGCTTGCTCAGGGGCATGGTGGGGTCTTTCGAGGGGGTGTTCTAACCAAGCGCGCGGGAAGTTCACTGCCCCTGAGGGAGTAGCCATTCCTGCAGATGTTGCGATAAGCTCTGGTGCCGGCCTTGCATACCCCGCGGAGACAGATGTGCGGATCGATCTTCCCGAGACAGACCTCAAGGCAACTCAGAGCCTCGGCAGCATTGAACTTAAAGATGAGGCCGGCACTCTCGTCGGTCAGTATTTTTTTGGAAAAGGGCACGGCCGGACCGTCTTTTTGTTCGGAAAGTACAAAGGCAATTTCAAAACACACGCTGAGTGCCAAGCTTTCATCAATGGCGTTGCGGCAGTGATAGCCGACATCCGGGGCGTCTCCCGACCTGCGGAGTAGGCTTCACTGTCCCGAGGGAATGAAATGCTCGCCCGACTTGAGACGAGGGCGGACCGGATCGTCAGACCAGTGCTCATGATAATGCTCTCCGAGAAATCCGGCCCGCAGCGGCCCGTTCAGCGATTGTCGACCAGGACGTGGAAGACGCCGACCTTGGAGGCGCCGCCCTGTGCCAACGCGATCTTGACGCGATCGCTGGCCATGCCGACCGGCGCCTGGACCGCCGTGCCGCCGGCGGCGTAGAGCGAAGCAACGCCAGCCTGCGAGTGCGTCGGCGCGCGCGGATAGCGCACGGTCGAGGCGTTGACGTCGCTCTCGGTCCAGATGTTCTCGCCGGTCGCCTCAGCCGTGATGGTGAAGTCAACGCCATTGGCGTAGCCGTTGCTGCCGTCCTTGAGGTAGTGGATGCTGTGGATCTTGCCGTCGAAGCGCGGCGTGTAGGTAGTCGCGGTGCCGTCCGCTGCCGTGGTGACGCTGACCTTGTAGCGACGCATGTGTCTTCCCTTCTCGTTATGGCCCGCTCAGTGCGTGCCGCTGGTCGTCGGCGGGCGGAATGCCCGCTTCCTGAAATCCGGAGCCGGCCTGCGCCCGGCTCCTACTTGTTGTCCGGCGCCTTCTCGGCCTTGTTGCGCGGCGTGCGCTCGGCCTTGCCGCCGATCCGCTCGACCTTGTCGGGGTGCTTCTTCAAAAGCTCCGCGCCGAGGGAATCGCTGACCTCGATCTCCTGGCCTGGTTTCAGCGTGTCACGCGACACCGAGCTGATGTGCAGCTGGTCCGTCATCCTGAGCCTCATGGCTTCTCGCTCCCGGTTTGCTCTGCCCTTACCCTAGACATGGAAAAGCCCGGGCCATTGCCGGCCCGGGCTCCCCCCAAGACTCGCTGCCTGCGCTCGATCAGGCGGCGAGCGCTCCCGTGAACGTGCCCTTGACGAAGCTCTCGGGACGATAGACCGCGAGCGCCAGGCGTTCCTCGGCGAGGATGGTGACCAGGTTCTTGACGAAGTTGTCGCCGTCCTCGGTCGAGATCTCGACGCTGGCATCTTCGCGATCGAATATCTGCGCGCCGAGCTGGAAGGCGCCGACCAGGAAGTTGTCGACGGTCTCGGCCTGCGTCTCGACCACCGGCAGACGCCACAGCCGCGGCTCGATGCCTCCTTGCGGATTCGCCATCAGGTAATCGCCGACGTCGGTCTTGGTCAGCTCGATATCGGCCCAGTCCGACGGATGCATCACGATGCCATTGGCCGGGTATTCCGCAAGAAAGGCCTGCAGGATCGCGAGGCGGATGACGTCGATCTTGGTCAGGCTGCCGGCGGCGGACGGCACGATCGGCGCCGCGTAAGCGGTCGCCTGGGTGTTGATGCCGTTGAGGTCCGTGCCAGTCCCGCTGCCGTTGAGCAACTGCCCCTCCTCGACGTAGGCCAGGCCATAGCGCAGGCGGCCGTCGATGTAGGATTGCAGCTGCTGCACGTCCGACAGGATCTGCCGGGTCGCCTTCACCCAATGTGCGACCGTGGTGACGCTGGTGGTCATCAGGTCGAACTTGATCTCGGACTGCGGCTTGGTGGCGCCGGAGGTTTCCGACACGGTCGCGGCGCTGTTGGTGAAGCCGGTCTCCTTGACGTACTGGATCGCGTTGGAGTTGGTGCGGCCAGGCGTGATGAGATCGCGGATCGTCATGCGGCGCTGGGGCGGCGTGATGATGCCAGCCAGGCGCTGCGGCACGATCAAGTCGCCTGCCGAGCCATTGGCGTCCGTGGTCAGCGAGGAGATGATCGCCTTCAGCTTCATCGAGACCCGGCCCTTACGGCCGGACTTGAGGAAGTCGAGCACCTCGGCGTTCTCGGTGACCTGCTCGCCGATCGTCTTCTGACGCTCCGGGCCGCCGCCCTGGCGCAGCTGGGTCATCTTCTGCTCGAGCTCGGTCATGCGCTGGCTGATCTCGTTGTGCTTGATCAGCGCATCGTCGGCGGCCTTCTTGGTGTCGGCCGTGGTGGTGCCGAGGTTCTTCAGCTCCACTTGCGTGGTCTCGGCCGACTTCTTCACGTCGTCCGCTGCGGTCTTGAGCTGGGCAGCCATCTCGGTGATCTGCTTCTCGAGCGTGGCAAGGCTGGCGGCGTCGGCGACGACGCCGCCCCAGGCATGCGCATGGGCCACGGCCGAGTAGTCGAGAATAACGACCGCGACAAACGCGATCGCAACGATGCCGGCGAATGCCAGCAACGGCGTGTAACGCTTCATGTGATTCCCCTTCAGGATTTGGTGGTGATGGAGCGCAGCGACGCGAGTGCGTCACTCAGCGCGGACTTGATCGCCTCGCCGCTCTCGGACTCGCTCCGAACAGCTTTCGCATAGCCGACAGAGGCGATCTGAACGGCCATGGCTTTCGGGATGCCTGCCTCGCGCAGGACATCCTCGAATTCCTTGATGGGCGGCGGCTCGCCATCGCGCAGGCGCTGCGCGAACTCGGAAAGCCGCCCCTCACTCTTGACGCTGTCGACACGGGCCCGGCGGTTCGCCGGGAACGAGACGATCGAGGCCTCGAGCAGATCCAGCTTGATCAGCTTGCGCGGATCGCCGTTCGTGGCGGGCTCGACGTCGACCTCGCGATAGCCGATCGACATGCCCTGGATCGCGCCGGCCTTCAGCATGATCAGCGCCTCGTCGGCGCGGCGCACACCCTGCAGGAGCTGGCCCTTGGCGAAGAGCCCCTTGCCGTCGTCGGACATCTCGTTCCAGACGCCGATCGGCTCATCCGGATTGTGCTGCCACAGCATCAGCGGATAGGTGCCCTCGCGCGTGTGCTTCGCCAGGCTGTCGGCGAAGGCGCCGGGCATGACGACCTCGTTGTAGCTGTCGCGCACGCCGAACACCGAGGCGTAGCCCTCGATCGCGCCGGTGTCGCCGGCGGCCTTGACCTTGAACGAGAAGTCCTTGATCCGCGGCGCGGCCGCAGCGTTCTTGAGCTTCATTGCGCATCGCTCCCGTCGAGAGGCGGCCCACCATTGTGGCCGATCAAGGCCTTCATCTTGGCTTCGACGACGGCGTCGATATCGCCGCCGAACAACAGATTCATCATCGCCGAACGCAGTTGCTGAACCGGCCCGACTTGCAGCTTGCCGAGCTGATCGAGCGGCACCAGGTTGGACTGGACCGTCAGCACGTCGCCGCCTGGCATCGGCGGCCGGTTGTCGAGCGCGCGGCCTTCGTTGCGCGTGAGGTAGCCGTTCTGCCCGAGCGAGGACAGCAGCGCGGCACGGCCGGCGCTGTCGGCCCGCAGCAGGCCCTCGACGTTGAACTCGGCGAAGATCCTGCCGCGCTCCTTCGGCACCACCAGGCGCTTCTTGATGGCCTGCTCGATGCGCGTCAGGTACGGCCGCAAGCCGAGCGTGAGCCAGCCGAGCATGATCTGCTCGATGCCGGATCCCCACATGGTCTGCCCGTCGGCGGAGTGGCCGATCAGCACCGGCGGCACGCGAAGCCAGCGGCAGATGTCCTCGACCGAGAAGCGCCAGGTCAGCAGCATCTCGGCATCCTTGGGAGGCAGGCTCACGGCCTTGACGTCAAAGCCGTGCTCGAGCAGTCCGGCATTGACCGCCTCGCCGCCGATATAGGGGTCGATAAAGACCTTGCGGAAGTCGCTGCGCTGCCCCTGGTCCATCTTCACGCCGGGAGGAGCCGTGAAGAAGATCGAGCTCTTCATCCCGTTCTTGAACGTCGCGCCGGCGGAGGCGCCGATCGCCTCGGCGATGGCCAGGCTCTGCCGGGCGAATGCGATCACCGAGAGACCGCCGCCGTTGCCATCGTCGCCGAAGCCACGGATGTGAAAGACGTCATCCTCGGTCAGGCCGATATAGCGCTTGCCGCGATGGGTGAAGCTGTAGCGAAGCACGCCCCGGTCGTCGCGCTTGCGATCCATGTCGCCCGGCGCCGCCGACAGCGGCGTCAGCGAGATGATCGAACCATCCTCCCGCTTGTCCTTCAGCGAATAGGCGTTGCCGAAGATGCAGAGCGAGATGACCTGACTTTCCCAGAATTCCGCCGCGGTCTGGTCCGCGTTCGGGCTGTCATGCAGTGTGCCGTACAGGAGATGCCCGTCCGCCGGCGCCTTGCTGCCGTCGCGCTGGCGCTCATAGATGCCGAGCGGCAGCGTCGAGATGGTCTCGCTGTTGAGGCGGACACACGACCAGAACGAGGACAGCCGCATGGCGCCATCGGGCCCGACGTCGCGGCCGGCCCAATTGTCGCCAGAGCCCCGCCGCGAATTCTGGGGGTCCTGCACCTTCAGCGCAGGCTTTTGCCACCACGACGTGAGCCAGCTCATCCGGCCATCACCGCGTTCTTGAGGAAATCGCTGATGTCCATGACGCCTTGCGGATTCCAGCTCATCAGGATCGCGGCCTCGAACAGCGCGATCAGCGGGTCGATCTTGGCGCGGCCGGAGATCTGTTTGGTGATCAGAAGGTGGTTGCCGCGCGGCTCGACCTTGGCATTGCCCATCACCCACGCCATGAGCAGCTGGTCGGCGTGCCAAAACGTACCGTCATCGAGCTTGAGCTCAAGGCCATACATCGCCGGCGCCAGCGCGGGCCCCTGCATCAGCCGCCGAATCTGTTCGGGGCGAATGCCACCCTCCGCCAGCGCCTCGAAGACAGCCGCCGCGTTGTTCGGGTCGACGCCAACGGCGTCCTTCTGCGGCAGCAGGCCGGAGCTGCGCACCTGTGACACCAGGTCGACGAACCGCTTGTGACGGGTTGCGCCGTCACCGATGGTTAGCGACTTCTCCTCGGCGAAGTCCCGCAGCAGCGGCGCAATCTCCTTGCGGCGGTCCAGCACCTTGGGATCGGCGAAGGCATGGCACCAGGCTAGCCACTCGCGCGTCTCGCGATCGCGGCCGATCACGGCGAGGCCGAGGAGATCGTCGAGGCCGCCGCCATCGGCGCCGAGCGTCACCACCTCGCAGCGTGCGAGCAGCGACTCCAGCGTCAGGGTCTCGTCGGCCGCGCCTTCCCAGAAGTCGGCGCCGCGCCAGCCGTCGGCGCCGAGGCCGACGCCGATCTCGATGTTGAGATGCTGCGAAGCCCAGATCTGCTCGGCTTCCTCGTTGACCTTGCCGTTGTTCTGATAGTCCTCGAGGAGACGCTGTGGGTCGATCGAGCGGCCGAGGTTCGGCAGTAGCAGCCCCCAATTGTCGACGTTGCGCCAGTAGTCCTGGTCCTTTTGCAGATCGTGCGGATACTCGTATAACACGGGCAGCAGAATCGGATTCGGACCGCCCTTGCCGTCGCGGATCGCGCGCGCCTTCTTCAGCTCGGTGCGCCAGATCCCCGCCGGCGGCTCGTCCGACTGGGTCGTGATCATCAGCACCTGGCCGCCCTGCATCGTAATGCCGCCGCCGCGGATCTGCTGCATGACCGCAGCCGCCTTGGCCTTCTTGCCGAGCTCATGCAGCTCGTCGATGATGGTGAGGATCGGGATCTCGCCCGTCACGATCGAAGTGTCGAAGGTCTTGACGTCCAGCTGGGTTCCCGTCTTCCGACGCGTGATGCACTTGAGGTGATCCTGCACCTTGAAGATCGCATCCAGCTTCTTGTCGAGGCGGATCATGCCCTGCGCCTGCTCGAAGCAGCGCTCGGAGATGTTCTGGCTCGGCGCGACGATCAGCATCTGGCGGTTCGGCGCCTCTTCGAGGAACAGTGCGGTTAAACCGAGCGCCGCGACATAGGTCGTCTTGGAATTCTTCTTCGGCACCATGCAGAGCAGCTCCCAGACCAGCCGCCGCCTGGTGGCCGGGTCCTCGCTCGCCAGGAAGGCGCAGAGAATGGCCTTGAACCAGTCGCCGCAGGCCTCCGCCATCGACGGATTGCCGGGGACATCGGGAAGCCGCAGCCGATTGAAGAACGCGAGCGCCTTCGCCGCCTTGGCCTGGTTCAGCGGCACATCAGCCATCGGGATCTGACCCGCCTGGATGCGCTCCCACCAATCCGGGCACGCGAAGCGCGGCAGCGTCTCAATGGACATTCTGCGACGTCGCTTCCTGTTCCAGCTCGGCCATCAGGTCGGCGTCGGCGTCGAGCGCGCGCTGCTCGTCGACCAGCTTCTTGCCGATGCGCTCGGCCGCGGGCTTGTCGGCCGGCTGCGCGGCGAAGGTGGTCTCGATCTGCATACGATCGTTGCGCTCGACATAGGCGAGCCACAGGCGCATCGCGCCGGCGTTGCCCTCCTGGACGCCTCGCCAGAGCTGCAGCGCGAAAGCCGACTCCATGCGATCGCGCATCGCGTCGCGCACCTTGAGCTCGGCTCTAAAATACCGCTTCACCGTCGCCGGCGAGACGCCGATCGCATTCGCCATCACCGGGATCGACTTGCCGAGCGCCAGCAACAGCTTGATCTTGTTTCGATCTTCCGGCGTCGGCTCATACGGCGGCCGCCCGCGCTGGCCGCGGCCAGGGCGAACCGGATTGCCGAAGAGGTCAAAAACATCGTCCATCAGAAAAAAATCCGCGAATGGGAGAGCCGCCGGTCCCAGAGGCACGGGTTTGTGGACTTTTGACCCGCCCCTCCCTTACGTTGACAGCCATCGCAACTGCCACTTGAGGAACCGTACTGAGATGACGAAAGTCGACAAGGGAACAGAACTCGATCAGTTGAAGCGGGCCACCTCGATGGCCTTTGCCGCCTTAAAGCTCTGGAAGAGAGTCAACCTGGTGTCGCCGAGCGCTTCGTGCAGGGCGTGGAAGAGCACTACAACACTGTGCGGAACGAACCTTCCGAAGCGTCGCTGCACGCCATGGAGATGCTGAGCTGGATTAGAACGATCGTGAAATCCGAGAATAAGTTGCGCTAAGGTCAGTGCCAGACGCCGCGGGTGTGCAGCGAGGACTGCTCGGCCTTCTGCTTGTCTCGATCGTGGCAGGTCTTGAGCAGCGTCTGCAGGTTGGTCTTGTCCCAGAACAAGCGCTCATCACCACGGTGTGGGATCTTGTGGTCACACACCAGCTTCGAGGTATCACCCTCAATCACGCCGCACCCGCATTGGCAGGTGAAGAGATCGCGCACGAAGATCTCGATACGCAGCGCCTGCCAGCGGGCTGTCTTGTACCAGCGCTTCCATGGCGGCATCTGTGCTAACCTTGGACGGCCAACAAGGAGGAACCGATGGCAGACGACCGGAAGAACGTAGGGAAAGGCGACCGCATTCGCGCCTCTCAGCAGCCGCACGAGGTGAAGTACATCGCGAACAAGTTCAACATCAGCGGTCAAGCGGCCTCTGGTGCGATCCGTGCGGCTGGACCGATGCGGGACAAGGTCTACGAGTACATCAAGCAGAAGAAGAAGGGCGGGGGCTACGCTTAGAATGGAAGGCCGCTTGCACCAGGCCTTGGAGGTAGTCGTCCCGAGAGAAAACGCGAGGGCCGGCGGGAGTGTCAGAAGTTTTGTGTAAGAGCGTCTCTGTGAGGGGTTTGCGGGGTCAGCGGACTGACCCCATGGGGTCAGTCCGCTGAGCCTGCAAAGCGCTCGCCGAACTGGATGGCAAACTGGCCCATTGCGGCCGTCCATGCAACCGGTCGTCGCCAATGGATGCCGGCATTTCTGATGGCGAGGTAAAGCAGCTTCATCGCCGCCTCGTCGTTGGGGAAGCTGCCGCGTGTTTTGATGATCTTGCGCAGCGAACGGTTCAGCGCCTCGACCGCGTTGGTGGTATAGATCATTTTGCGTATCTCCGGCGCGAAGGCGAAGAACGGAATGACGTGCTCCCACGCCCGGCGCCAGGCCGCCCCGATCGCGGGATAGCGCTTGCCCCACTCGGCTTCGAAGTCCTCGAGCCTGAGCAGAGCGGCGTCGGCATTCTCGGCATGATAGATCGCCTTGATCGAGGGAAGGATCGCCTTGCGATCCTTCCAGGACACGAAGGATAGGCTGTTGCGGATCAAATGCACGATGCAGGTCTGGACCATCGCCTTGGGAAAGACGCTGTTGATCGCCTCGGGAAAGCCCTTCAGACCGTCGACGACGGCGATCAGGATGTCGGCGACGCCGCGGTTCCTCAGATCGTTCATGACCTTGAGCCAGAATTTGGCGCCTTCGGTTTGCTCGATCCAAAGCCCGAGCACGTCTTTCTCGCCCGATGCAGTGATGCCCAGCACGACGTAGACTGCCTTGTTCTTGACCATCCCCTCATCGCGAATCTTGACCCTGAGCGCGTCGAAGAAGGAGCTATGGCGGAATCTGGGTGATGACGGTGTGAGGAAGGCGGCGTATCGAGGCGGGTGACGAGCCTGCCAGAACCTCTCGAGGAGAGCGATACGCCATGACCGAGACTACCAATGTTCTTGCTTTCCGTCAGCCGTCCGCGGTTGATGATCCACTGACCGATATCGTTCGTGCCGGCGCGCGGGACCTGCTTGCCAGGGCGATCGAGATCGAGGTTGGCGCGTTTCTGGCCAGCACGGCCAATCTGACGCTGCCCGACGGTCGAGCGCGCCTGGTCCGACATGGGCACGGTCCGGTGCGCGAGATTGCGACCGGCATCGGTCCGGTGGAGGTCGCTCGTCCCAAGGTCCGCGACCGCGGAGCGAGCGGGCCAGGCGACCGCCTCCGCTTCAGTTCGGCAATCCTGCCGCTATGGGCGCGGCGGACGAAGAGCCTGGATGCCTTGATCCCGGTCCTCTATTTGCGCGGCATCTCGACCGGCGACTTCCAGGAGGCGCTCTCGGCGCTGCTCGGCAAGGATGCGCCGAACCTGTCGCCTTCGGTGATCGCCGGCCTGAAGGCCGATTGGCAGGTCGAGTACGAACGCTGGCAGAGACGCGATCTGTCGGCGCGTCGCTATGTCTACATCTGGGCCGATGGCGTGTACCTGCAGGCCCGCATGGAAGATCACAGCGAATGCATGCTGGTGCTGATTGGCACCACGCCGGAAGGCAAGAAGGAGCTGATCGGCTTCCAGGTCGGCGTGCGCGAGAGCGCGCAGAGCTGGCGCGAACTCCTGATCGACCTGCGGCAACGCGGGTTACGGATTGCCCCGCAACTCGCCATCGGCGACGGCGCCCTCGGCTTCTGGAAGGCACTGGACGAGGCCTTTCCCGGCACGCGGCACCAACGATGCTGGTGCCATAAAGTGAGCAACGTACTCGACAAGGTCGCCAAATCCGTGCAGGGCCCCATGAAGAACGACCTGCGGAACATCTATCTGGCCCCACACCGGGCCGAAGCTGAAACCGCGATCGACGTCTTCGTCGAGAAATACCACGTCAAATACGGACGTGCGGTGGAGTGCCTGATCAAGGATCGCCATGCGCTGCTCGCCTTCTTCGACTTCCCTGCTGAGCACTGGATCCACCTACGCAGCTCGAACCCGATCGAGAGCGTCTTCGCCACGGTGCGCCACCGAACGGTGCGGACCAAGGGATCGCTGTCGCAACAAACTGCGAAGCTGATGGTGTTCAAGCTCATCGACGCCGCATCGAAGACCTGGCGGCGATTGAAGAGCACGAACCAGTTGCCGAAAGTCATCGCCGGTGTAAAGTTCATCGACGGAATCGAAGTCATTCCGAACACTGAAAGCCACGCCGCCTGATCAGGCCGCGTCACCCAAAATCAGCCATAGCTCCCGGCCGGATGGTCCTGCCGCATCGTCGGAGACAGCCGCCGGTCGAATTCTCGGAATAAATCGCAGAACCGGCTGTAGCCATAACCTTCCGGGTGGACCGCCCGGTACTCCTCCCACAGCACCATCAGATTGACGCCAGGCCGCTTCAGCTCACAGGCCAGCGAGGCCCAATCCGGCTCCCGGCGCCGGCGAAAGCCGCGCCTGACGCCGGCATGGGCAAACAGACGTTGTTCAAGAACGGCGTCGGTCAGATCGCCCGCCAAAGGCCACGCCAGCCCGGCAGTCGAGGCACGCTTGAGGTTGTCCTGGATGGTGCTGCGCGCCACGCCGAGCGTGCGCCCAATCTCCCGGGCGCTCACCCCATCACGGGCAAGCCGCAGCATCTGTCGTATCTGTCGCATGGTCAGTTCTCTCTTGGCCGGCATCCGCTTCCCCACGTTGATCAACGCGGGACTTGATGCCTGAGGGACTGATCCAAACGAAAACGCCGACTTCCAAAAACCCGGCCGACTTCAAATCGGAATGCCGGCCGGTTTCATTTCGGAATCGTGGCCGGCTTCAAATCGGAACGATGGCCGGCTTCAAGTCGGAATACCCGGCCGGAATAAATCGGAATCCGCACTCAGCTTGCACAAAGACAAACGTCACATCGAGATAGCCGTTCAGAGCTAGCAAGTCTTCCACGGTATCGACATCGGTGACTAGCCCGTCCTATTCGTGAGAGTGCGGCTTTTGGGCCCGATTGATGCGGCCGCACATCTTGTCTGACGAGGCGCACAGGATTGCCTTCGGCTTTTCGCCGCCTGACGACCGGTACTTTGCAACGCGCTTGAGGGATGGGTTGGGCGAACGGGGGCGGACGCCCCGCCGGTCAAGGACCGAGCGGCAGCAGCGCGCCGGGCAAGCCGCAGATCAGGTCGGCTTCGGGACATGCCGCGGCAAACGCAAGGCGAATGCGGCTCGTGGTCTCGACGACACGGGCGGCGATTTTCAAGAGCCGAAGACGCAGCGTCGCGAACTCGGCAGCGGCCAATTCCCGGACTTTGGGAATGGCGTCGCGCACGGTCAGCATCAGCCAATAAGCGGCCGTATGGAGCACGAGACGGACCTGGTTGGCGAGCGCCGAACGGCAGCTGGTGCGGTCGGAGGCGAGCTGCGTCTTATGCAGCTTGATCAGATTCTCGGCTTGGCCGCGCGCGCAATACAGGCTGTCGTAGATCCACTCGGCCGAGCCGACATCGAGGCTGGTGACGACGAAACGGATGTCGAGGCCGAGCATCGTCGCCTCAATACGGGCGACGGTGCGCCGTTCGCGATCCCAGGACTTTGCCTTGTGGCGCGTCTCGGTATAGCCACGCAGAACCGGCAGGTTCTCGATGGCGCGTCGGGTGCGGATGTCGTCGGCGACCTCGTCGACTTTTCTGGCGAGAGGCTTGGTGCCGGACAGACCGAAGATGTAGTCGATGCCGTTGGTCTCGCACCACGCCATGGCCTCCGGCCGGGCATAGTGCCCGTCGCCACGGAACGTAATTCGCGTGTTGTGCCACCGCGTGCGGATATGCCGTACCAGGCGGCGCAGAAGGGCACGCACCTCGACGCCGCCCGGCGTCTTGCCGGGCCTCAGCACGACCGCCACGGGACGGCTCTTCTCCGTGTCGTAGACGTGGATCGGCAGGAAGCAGCGTTCGTCATAATGAGCGTTGAACAGCGAGAGCTGCTGATGGCCGTGGACGACATCGCAGGTATCATCGATGTCGAGCGTGACGGATGCCGGCTCGCGCGGGTAGCTATCCATCCATGCGTCGACCAAAATGTAGGTCAGTCGGATCACGTCGCGCAGGCGCGGAGCATTCTCCAGCCGCGACAGCGTCGGTTGGGAACACAGATCGCGGCCCGTGTCCGGCAGCCGTCCGCAGGCCAGCTTGAATGCGGGATCGGACCGCAGATGATCGAGGTCGTCGGCGTCCTCGTAGCCGCAGCAGATCGCGAACATGCGCGCGCGGAACATATCGACAAGGCTGTGCACGACCCGCGTCGGATCGCGCCGATCCGGGAACACCCGGGCCAGATTGTCGGCCAAGCCGAGACGCCGCTCGGCCATCGCCAGAAGCATCACGCCCCCGTTCGAGGTCAGGCGACCGCCATCGAAGGCAGCTGTGACTTTCTTGGCGTGAACGGCTGGAAACGAGAAGGGCGGAATCGTATCGTCGGTCATGGCGGGCGTGGCGTTCGCGGTTGAAGGTGATGGGGTGGCTTCGCAACCGAATCCTACGCCGCATCAGCGCTTTACACCACGCTCGCCAGCCCTCAGGCGCACTCTTACGAATAAGACGGGCTAGATTGGCGGTGGCATAGGACATCACAAACACGCCGCCGATGCTGGCATAGGCGATCTCGGAGATCTTCAGGCCGACCGCGGTGAAGAACGGCCGGCGGTGGTGCCTGAAGATCTCGAGCAGTGGCAGGCTTGCGACTTCCTTCTTGGCCTGGACCTGACGGAAGGCGGCGGTCTCCTCCATGTTGAGGCGGATGTAGAGACCGACGCCGACCAGGAGGATCGAGATCAGGAAGGGGATGCGCCAGCCGTAAGTCATGAAGTCGCTCTCCGGCAGGCTCGCCACCAGCGCGAACATGCCGATCGCGGCGAGATTGCCGATGGGGTTGCCGACCTGCACCATGCTGCCGAGCAGGCCGCGGCGATGCGTCGGGCAATTCTCGACCACCATCAGCACGGCGCCGCCCCATTCGCCGCCGAGGCCGATACCCTGGAGAAAGCGCAATCCGATCAGCAGCACCGGCGCGGCAATGCCGATCTGCTGGTAGGTCGGAAGCAGGCCGATCAGGAAGGTGCCGATGCCCATCACCATGATCGTGATCGCGAGCATCGCCTTGCGGCCGACCCGGTCGCCGTAATGGCCAAAGATCGCAGCTCCGAGCGGCCGCGCCAGAAATCCGACGGCGTAGGTGCCGAAGGCCGCGATGGTGGCGAGCGCGGGATTGCCTGCGGCGAAGAAGACCTTGTTGAACACCAGCGCGGTCGCCGTGCCATAGATGAGGAAGTCGTACCATTCGACCGCGGTGCCGATCACGCTCGACCACACGATCCGTCGCAAGCTCGCCGCCTCGTCCGGCGCTACGTTCAGGGTTACGTCGTCTGCTACGGTCATCGATCTCTCCAAAAGGTACCGGCGCCTGGGAAAAGCAGTTGGTGCGGTCGCGGTGCCCATCGGCAGCCGCGACGGTAAAAATCGATCATGTTTACTATTGGAAATCGACGCCACGGAACGCGGCAAATGCCGACGATCGCGGCAATGCGGGCGAATTGCACCACAATTCGGCGATTTTCCGCGTTATACCAATTCACCTGCTCATAATATCCGCGCCCTTGCCCGAAATTTCTGCTCAGAAGTTTTCCAGTGGAATACGCTGCGGGCGACCCGGCTCGGGGCCTTGCCGGCCGCCGGGCTGGCAGTCCGGCGCCTTCTGTTGCAAAACAGGCTTCAGCAGTTCGGGAGACTCATGCGTGCTTGACGTCAGCAAAGCGACAGCGGTCGGGGCCAACATCCGCCAGGCGCGGATCGCCAAGGGCCTGACGCTGGACCAGCTTGCGAAGCAAAGCGACCTCACCCGCGGCTACATCTCGCTGGTCGAGCGCAACCTCAAGATCCCCTCCCTCGCCGCGCTGCTGCGGATGGCCGCCGCGCTCGAGGTCAATGTCGCGAACTTCTTCGACCCGAACGCCGAGCCGGCACCGCGCTACACGCTGTTCCGTCGCCAGGACGGCAATGTGCCGCTGTTCCAGGACACGTTTGGCGTGGTCCCGCTGGCGACCGGTCGCACCCGCAAGATGATGGAGCCCTTTCTGCTGAGCCCGCCGCACAAGTCGGCGACGCGCGCCTCGCATGCGGGCGAGGAGCTGCTGTTCGTCATCAACGGCAGGATCGCGATCAAGCTCGATGGCGAAGAGCTCGTCCTCGGAAGGGGCGATTGCCTGTATTTTTCAGGCGAGACGCCGCACGAGGTCAGGAGCCTCGGCCGGCAGAAGGCCGAAGTGCTGGTCGTCGTGGCCCAGACGCCTTGACGTCCAGCCTCGGCAAATAGCCTACCGGAACCAGAAGAAACGTCCCTGTGACGGTGGGATGGACTCCGGCGGCCGCAGCCGTTTCGGGCGCGGCGGCCTTGGCGGCGGCTCGGTAGCCGAAGTGGTCTCCGCAGTCGGCGCAGTGTCGCTGCCCGGCACCTTCACCGACAGCAGCAAATTCGATTCGCGCATCCGCCATCGATAGCCGACGCCGAAATCGATCGGCTGGGCGCGCGTGAACAGTTCGGCGTAGCGCTCCTGGTAGCGGCCGGGGAATTCGTCGATCGGACCGAGATAGCGGCCGAACGGGAAGAACCGCCATTGCCGTGCGTTGTAGTTCGCGAGCGGAATGCCGGAATCGTCCTGGATGATGGTGGCACTGTTGGCAAGCAGCCAGTCGCGCACGACGGAGAAATTGCCGGAGTGCAACAGATAGGAGGCACTCTTGAGCAGGCTGTTGCCGGGCCCGAGCGTCTCGCAAAACTTCAGGAAGCCTGCGGCGCGCGCGCCGGAATTGGATAGATCGGTCGAGAAATAATACAGCGTGCGCGCTTCCCCATCGCTGCCGGCGAAGGTGATGCGGACGCCGCGCGTTGCGTTTCGTCCCGGATTGTCGTCGCCGACATGCACCCCGCCCTTGTCGTCGAGCGCGATCATCTCGACATTGCGGATGGTCTTGCCGGAGCGCGCGAGGAAGACATAGAGGATCGGCAAGGTGCCGTTGACCTGGTTGGCGCGCAGGTCGACCTTCATCTGCTTGGTAATGAAGAAGGAGAAGCTCAGGATCGAGCCGAGCGATCGCTCGACATTGTAGAGCGCGGCGGCGACCGAACCACGCGGCAGCCGCGTCAGGTCGGGCACGGCGCCGACCGGCTCCAGCGCGCCGAGCACATACGTGCTGGCCTTGGAATAGAAGGCATCGGCGTAGAGGAAATCCGGGCCGCTGAACATGTAGAACATGGTCGGCCGGGGCGCGGCGAGATTGGCGTCGGCCCAGCTGCGGATATTGGATAGCTGCCGCTGTTCGAGCTGGGCGAAGGCGCCGTCGAAGAACTTTGCATGGCGCTGCCAGCCCGGATCCTTGGTGAGCGGCACCAGCGGCGAGTCCGCCGATGGCTGCATGCCTGCAAGGAAGCGCGCGGTGTCGTCGAAGCTGGCGTCGGCAGCATGCGCGGACGAGACGACCGCAGCCAGCAGGGCAAGAGCGAGCGCCGCAATTCTCATGGGTAGAAACATCTCTATTCGCGGTGTGATGAGTTGCCGGCGGCAGCCGGCCGCCTGCGGAACACAGCATAGATCAACAGGCCCGCGAGCATGACGAGCATCCCCGAGAGCGACTGCACCGGCCGCTCGGTCAAGAGGTAGTACATCATAAACGCGGTCACGAGCAGGAAAACCAGCGGCGTGAACGGGTATCCCCAGGCGCGATAGGGCCGCGGCAGGTCGGGATCGGTCATGCGCAGCTTGATGACGCCGGCGACCGTGAAGAACGAGCAGAACAACAGCGCGAACTGGATGAAGTCGAGCACCGCCTCGAAGCTGCGCGTGAACAACAGCAGGTTGGCGATGGCGAGCTGGAACAGGACGGCATAGGCCGGCGCGCCGCTCACCGATCGCTTCGAAAACACGCGCAGGGCCGGAATATCCTCCCCCATCGTCATCATCACGCGCGGCCCGATCCACATCATCGCGCTGATCGAGGAGATCAGGCCGACGCAAATCATGGCGCCGACGATCCGGCCGCCGAGGTTGCCGAAGATGGCGCTGCCGGCGACGCTGGCGACGTCGAGCTGGCCGGCGAGGGCACTCACCGGCGTGGTGTAGAGAAAGACCGCGTTCAGCGCGACGTACAGCACGAGCACGATCAGCGTGCCCGCAAGCAGCGCGCGCGGCAGGCTCTGCTGCGGCGTGTTCATCTCGCCGATGATGTAGGTCGCAGCATTCCAGCCCGAGAAGGAATACATCACGAAGACGAGGCCGATCGCGAACGGCGCGCTGACGATGTGGGCGAGATCGCCCGGCTGCGGCGTGAAGGCGATCGGCTGCTGCGCGCCGACGACGAAGCCTGCGACCAGGAAGGCAACGATCAGGACGACCTTGAGGATGGTCGAGATCAGCTGGAAGGTCGAGGAGTGCCGGACGCCGGTCAGTTGCACGAGCGAGACCAGCCACACCACGCCGATGGCAAGCGGGATCGGCGGCAGATCCGGGACAACCGATTTGGCGTATTCGCCGAACGCCATCGCCGCGAGCGCAACCGGCGCCGCGAAGCCGACCGTGGCCGACACCCAGCCGGCGAGAAAGCCGAAGGCCGGATGATAGGCGCGGCCGAGGAAATTGTACTCACCGCTCGAGCGCGGAAACATCGCGCCCAATTCGCTGTACGCGAACACCCCGCACAAGGCGACGATGCCGCCGACGGTCCAGAGCAGCAGGATCGAGAAGCCGGACGGGATGTCCTTGACCTGGAACCCGAGGCTGGTGAAGACGCCGACCCCGATCATGTCGGCCACGACGATGGCGGTTGCGACCGGAACGGAGACCCCGGCCCCGCTCCCGGTCAACCGGCCCATCCAGGCTGCGGTTCCCGCATGTGATGCCGTCATCGCGGTCCTTAACCTCAGGCGTCTCGCCTCGCAGGCCATCGTGCAGTTCGGCCCAGTCAATTCAAGCAGGGTTAACAAGGGTTAAATGAGGCAACGGCAGCGGGTACCAAAACACCGACTAACCACGCTTTTGGACAATGACGCCTGGATTGCCCCGAAATTTCCCGTTCGCGCTCCCCACAATCAGGACACGATTGCATGGTCTTTTTGAGCGTTCCGGATGTGGGGAAGTTGCTCCGGACGCTTAACGTCGCCTAAACGCCAGTCGGCTCAATTGTCTTAAAGCATGCCGACGGACTTGATGTCGTGACTTGGGGTCATGGGTGGATGTTCGGGGCCGTTCCGAGACTGAGAGCTGACTGTCGTGCCGATCGGACAACGTCCGGTGCGCGCGATCGTGCGCTCCGGATCGGCCTGGTCTCGGCCTTGGTGCCGCTGTCGCTGACGCTGGTTCAATGCGGCAAGGCGCCCGATCCGGCGGCGCTGGCAACGAACTCCCAGGCGAATGTCCAGGTCGTCGCCAAGACCAGTTCGCAAACCTCCAACCCACGCGTGGCAAGCGGCGACACGTTCGAGGACCGCTTCCCCGCCCCGCAGTTCAAGGAGCGCTTTCCCTCGGCGAGCGAGAGCTTCCTGCAGCGGCAGGTGTCGGACTTCTCGCCCAGGCGCGCCGTTCAGCAACAACCGCCGGAGCAAGCGCCTTACAAGGTGGCTTCGCTCGAGCCGCAGGTCCCCTACAAGCGTCCGCCGCGCGACGACCTGACGACACTCGTCAGCATGAAGTCGTCGGCCTTCCCTTACTTCGGCAACAACCCCGCCTCCGACGCGCCCTTCCTCAACATTTCCAAGGGCGATCGCCGCGGCCACCGCAGCTATTCCGGTCGGGTGTTCTGGCAGGACGAGACCTACAGCGACAGCCGGGTGCTGGTGCACGTGCCCGAGCATTTCGACGTGCACAAGCCGGGTGTGATCGTGGTGTTCTTCCACGGCAATGGCGCGACGCTCGAGCGCGACGTACGCGACCGCCAGCTGGTGCCCAAGCAGATCAGCGATTCCGGCGCCAATGCCGTGCTCCTTGCACCGCAAATGGCCGTCGATGCCGCCGATTCCAGCGCCGGCAAGTTCTGGCAACCGGGCGGGTTCAAGCGCTTCATGGCGGAATCGGCCGACCATCTCGCCCGCCTCACCGGCGATCCCAACAGTGCGCGCGCTTTCGCCAACATGCCGATCGTGATCGTCGGCTACAGCGGCGGCTTCTTGCCGACGGCCTGGAGCCTTGAGGTCGGCGGCATCAGCGACCGCGTCCGCGGCGTGGTACTGCTCGACGCCATCTACGGCGAGCTGGACAAGTTCGCCTCCTGGATCGAGAGCCACCGTTCCGGCTTCTTCGTCAGCTCCTACACCCGCTACACGGCGCGGCGCGACCGTGAGCTGATGAGCATGCTGCGGCAGAAGGGCATCAGCGTCGCCGAGGACATGGAGGGGCCGCTCCGTCCCGGCAGCGTGGTGTTCGTGGAGACCGGCGACGGCATCACCCATCGCGATTACGTGACCCGCGCCTGGACGCGGGATCCGCTCAAGGACGTGCTGGTGAAGATGTCGGCAACGCCGTCGCTCGCGCTCACGCGCGTCGCCTCGACCAATCCATCCGCATCGAGCCGCTAGGCCCAATTGCTCAGCTCGATCAGCGACTGAGCCCTGACCTGGCGAATATCAGTTCTTGGGCAGCTTCGGAATGCTCTCGGCAAAGCCGTTGAAGCAGGTCAGCCGCTCGTCCTCTTCCTTGAGGAAACGGCAATCTGCGTAGCCCTTGGCCTTCGCCGGCTTCGGCTTCGGCGCCGGCGGGATTACGGCATCGTAGCAGTTGAGGCGATCCTTGGTGCCGTCGTCGATCTCGAGGCAGGCCTGGAGCCGGACGGCAATCGACTGCGGCTTGCCCTTCGCTGCCGCGGCGGGCTTGGCCGCGGCCTCTTTGGTTCCCTTGGGCTTGACCTGCACCAGCGGCTTGTCCCCCACCATCGGGGGCTTGTCGGCTTGCGCAAATGCGGAGGTTGAATAGAGCACCGCGGCAACCGCCAAAATCATCCTCATCTCAGTCAACTCTCTTTGGTCCCCATGACCGGCCTTCTAGCGCCCTCGCGCGAGGTTTGCCAAGCACCTTGCGCACAGGAAAGACGGCATTCAGGCGGTTGTGGCAGCCGCCGGCCGTGGCCGGGTCAGCACCAACAGGATCAGCGCCAGCACGACGAACCCGACCGCGACAAAGCCGAGCGCGTGCAGGAGCTCGCGGGCAAACAGCAGCCCACCGACGGCGGAGCCGACCGCCTGGCCGATATAGAGGACCGAGGTATTGAGCGCGACGGTCGCCGATGCCAGCGGCGGCGCGGCCGCGACCAGCCGCACCTGCTGCATCGAATTGGTCGACGCGAAGCCAAGGCCCCAGGTCGCGACCGCGCCCGCCATCAAGACGAGCGAGCCGGCGCCGAGCGCCCATCCGGTCATCCCGGCAAGCAGCAGGCAGGTGAACAGCAACGAGGTGCGATAGGGCCCCGAGGTGTCGACGATGCGGGTCGCGATGACAACGCCAAGGAAGCCGCAGATGCCGTAAAGCGCGAACACCATGCCGATCGCATCGGCACCCGCGCCGGTGAGCCTGTTGAGCAGCGGGCCCATATAGGTGAACACCACGAACTGCCCCGACATCTGCAACATCGTGATCGCAAGCAGCAGCAGGATCGTCCTGCTCCGCCCGACCGCGGCCCATGTCTTCAGATCCACCGGTGCGCCCTTCAGGCCCGCCGGAAGGCGCAGCAGCAACAACAGCAAGCTGATGCAGCCGAGCGCGCCGATCCCGCCATAGCCCGCGCGCCAGCCATAGCGGCTGGCGATGAAGGTGATCAGCGGCAGGCCGACGGCGGCTGCCAAAGACCAGCCAAGGAAAATGTATGCAATGGTGCTGCCGCGCCGTTCCGCCGGCACGATCAGCGCTGCCGTGCCGGCGGCCTGCGGCGTGTAGAGCGCGCCGACCGCGAGCATCACGAGGCGAATGACAAGGAGGCTCGCGTAGTCGGGCGCAAAGGCCGAAGCGAGATTGCCGAAGGCGAGCACCGCAAGCGTCGTTGCGAGCAGCGTCCGCCGTTCGATGCGGCTGGTGAGCCAGGCCGTCAGCGGCGAGCCGATGCACAACGTGACCGCGCCGAACGTGATCAGGAGCCCGGCCGCATGGATTCTGACCTCAAGTCCCGTCGCCAATTCCGGCAGCATGCCCGCCGGCGCCAGCACCGAGCAGCCAGTGACGAGATTGCCGAGCATCAGGGCGGTTGGCGCGAAACGGCCGGCGGCGGGAGCTTTTTCCATGCAAGTGCATGTAGAGCAGGCTTGCGGCCAGTTGAAGGGCGCTGCTCGAGATAGTTGGTGCAATGTCCCGGCTTTTGCGCGTCACTTTCTTGGATTTGCCGGATTGCGCAGGCCGAATCGCCTGATATATCGCTCGTTCCCGCTTACCTGCGCTCGTTCGCAGGAGTGAGCCTCAGGAGAAAAGCATGACCGACCAGCCCAAATCCGAGTCCGGCTTCCAGTACAGCCTGTCCAATCTGAAGCCCGTGACCCCTGCCGCCAAAGTCACCCTCACCTTCCCCGACGGCGCCCAGCGCCAATTCGACAAGAGCATCACCGGCCTCGAGATCGTCAAGGGCATCTCGCCGTCGCTGGCCAAGCGCACGGTTGCGATGGCACTCGATGGCGTGGTCGCCGACCTCAACGACCCGATCGAGGATGACGCCAAGATCGAGTTCGTCAATCGCGACGATCCGCGCGCGCTGGAATTGATCCGCCACGACTGCGCACACGTGCTGGCCGAAGCCGTGCAGACGCTGTGGCCGGGCACCCAGGTCACCATCGGTCCCGTGATCGAGAACGGCTTTTACTACGACTTCTTCCGCAACGAGCCGTTCACGCCGGAAGACTTTGCCGCGATCGAGAAGAAGATGCGCGAGATCATCGCGCGCGACAAACCGTTCACGAAAGAGGTCTGGGATCGCGAAAAGACCAAGCAGGTGTTCCGCGACAAGGGCGAGGCCTTCAAGGTCGAGCTGGTCGACGCCATTCCCGGCAACGAGCCGATCAAGATCTACTACCAGGGCGACTGGTTCGATCTCTGCCGCGGCCCGCACATGACCTCGACCGGAAAGGTCGGCAATGCCTTCAAATTGATGAAGGTGGCAGGCGCCTATTGGCGCGGCGACAGCAACAACCCGATGCTGACCCGCATCTACGGCACGGCGTTCGCCAAGCAGGAGGATCTCGATGCCTACCTCAAGCAGATCGAGGAAGCCGAGAAGCGCGACCATCGCAAGCTCGGGCGCGAGCTCGACCTCTTCCATTTCCAGGAGGAAGGTCCGGGCGTCGTGTTCTGGCACCCGAAGGGCTGGACCATCTTCCAGCAGCTGATCGCCTATATGCGCCGGCGCCTCTCCGGCGACTACAACGAGGTCAACGCGCCGCAGATCCTCGACAAGGTGCTGTGGGAGACCTCGGGCCATTGGGGCTGGTATCGCGAGAACATGTTCGCGGCGCAATCGGCCGGCGACGAGGCCGAGGACAAGCGCTGGTTTGCGCTGAAGCCGATGAACTGCCCGGGTCACGTGCAGATCTTCAAGCATGGCTTGAAGAGCTACCGCGACCTGCCCTTGCGGCTTGCCGAGTTCGGCGTGGTGCATCGCTATGAACCGTCCGGCGCCATGCACGGCCTGATGCGCGTGCGCGGCTTCACCCAGGACGACGCGCACATCTTCTGCACCGAGGACCAGCTCGCCGAGGAGTGCCTGAAGATCAACGATCTGATCCTGTCGACCTATGCGGACTTCGGCTTCACGGGAGACCTCACGGTGAAGCTCTCGACCCGGCCGGAGAAACGCGTCGGCACCGATGCGATGTGGGATCACGCCGAGCGCGTGATGGCCACCGTGCTCCGCGAGATCCAGTCGCAGAACAATCACATCAAGACCGAGATCAATCCCGGCGAAGGCGCCTTCTACGGGCCGAAGTTCGAATACGTGCTGCGCGATGCCATCGGGCGCGACTGGCAGTGCGGCACCACGCAGGTCGACTTCAACCTGCCGGAGCGGTTCGGCGCGTTCTACATCGACCATGACGGCGGCAAGAAGCCGCCCGTGATGGTGCACCGCGCGATCTGCGGCTCGATGGAGCGCTATATCGGCATCCTGATCGAGCACTATGCCGGCAACTTCCCGCTCTGGCTCTCGCCGGTGCAAGCGGTGGTCACGACCATCACTTCCGAAGGCGACGAATATGCTAAGGTCGTGCTGGAGCAGGCGCGGCGCGCCGGGCTTCGGGTCGAGATCGACCTGCGCAACGAGAAGATCAACTACAAGGTCCGCGAGCACTCGCTGGCCAAGATCCCGGCGCTGCTCGTGGTTGGCAAGAAGGAAGCCGAGACGCATTCGGTCTCGGTCCGCCGCCTCGGCAGCGACGGACAGAAGGTGATGACGACGCAGGAGGCCATCGCCGCGCTGGTCGAGGAAGCGACCCCGCCGGATGTGCGCCGGATGCGTGGCGGCGTCTGATCCCTGAAATCGATCTAAATTCGCTTCCGGTTGCGGGCGTGCATGCCTATCTCGGCATGGCACGCCCGCTGGCCATTTGAAGAGGATATCGCAGTGCCCGACGCCATCGAACTCCTGAAGACCCGCCGCTCGGTCAAGCCGCGCGAAATGACCGGGCCCGGCCCCTCGCCGGCCGAACTCGAGACGATCCTCACGATCGGCGCACGCGTGCCCGATCATGGCAAGCTCGCGCCCTGGCGCTTCATCATCTTCGAGGGCGATGCCCGCCAGCGTGCCGGCGAGGTGATCGCGAGGGTCTTCGCCCGGAAGAATCCCGGCGCGCCGGCGGCCGACTTCGAGATCGAGCGCAAGCGCCTCACCGACGCACCGTTGGTGATCGGCATCGTCAGCTTCACCAAGCCGCATCCGAAAGTGCCGGCGTTCGAGCAGGAATTGTCGGCAGGCGCCAGCGCCATGAACATCGTCACGGCCGCCACCGCGCTCGGCTACGGCGCCTGCTGGCTGACCGGCTGGTTCGCCTTCGATCGCGACGTGCTTGACGGGCTCGGCCTCAAGCCGGACGAGAAGCTCGCCGGCCTCGTGCATATCGGCACGCCGACCAAACCGAGCGAGGACCGTCCGCGACCGTGCCTTTCGGAAATTGTGACGCGCTTTTAATCGAAGGCTTGTTGACGCCCTAAACGTTGTGCGGCTTTGATCCCGGCGAGGGAGGAAGCTCGGATGCGACGGCGTGAATTTCTTATCGGAGCCGCAATGCTCGCCGGCTCGATGGCGCGAAGCCGTGCTGCCGATATTCCCGCCCCCTCGCCCGACGGGCTCGACCGCATCACGGCGTATTTCGACAATGAGGTGACGAGCGGCCGGCTGCCGGGCGCGGTGATCCTCATCCAGCAGCACGGCAAGCCGGTCTATCTGAGGACCTTCGGCGTGCGCGACACCAGGACCGGCCTCGCCATGACGCCGGACACGATCTTCGCCATCCACTCCATGACCAAGCCGATCACCTGCCTTGGCGCCATGATGCTGATCGACGAGGGCAAGCTTGCGCTCACCGATCCCGTGTCCAAATACGTCCCCCTCTTTGCCAAGACCAGGGTGGGCCTCCAGACCACCGATCCGCACGGCGAGCTGGAACTTGACTTCGTGCCTCCGGTCCGTCCCGTCAACATCGAGGATCTGCTGCGGCAAACCTCGGGCATCAGCTACGACTATATCGGAGCCGAATGGGTCGAGCATGCCTACAAGGCGGCCAACATCTTCGAAGGTCATTTCAACAACAGGGAGTTCGCGGACCGGATCGCCAGGCTGCCGCTGGCACGGCAGCCTGGAACGCTGTGGCGCTACGGCCATTCCACCGACGTGCTCGGCAGCATCATCGAGATCGTCTCGGGCCAGACGCTGTATCAATTCCTGAAACAGCGCATCTTCGACCCGCTCGGCATGAACAGCACCAAATTCGTGCTCGCGACCGAGGACGAGCTAGCGCGGATGGCGCGGCCGCTGCCGAACGACTTCATCCTGCTTGCCGGTGAACGCGAGCGCCTCGCCCATCCCGAATGGCAATCCGGCGGCGGCGGCCTGCTCTCGACCATCACCGACTATCAACGCTTCTCGCAGATGCTGCTCAACGGCGGCGAGTTCGCGGGCAAGCGCTACCTCAGCCCGGCCGCGTTCGAGGCCATGACGACCGATCACATCGGACCGGGCTCCGGCGTCGCACGCGACTATTTCTATTTCCCGGGCGACGGCTTCGGCTATGGCTACGGCCTTGCGGTGCGGACCGATCCCGGCAACGCGAAACCGCCGCCGCCGGGCTCGCTCGGCGAACTGAAATGGGACTCGGGCAGCGGCACCTATTTCGGCGTCGATCCCAAGCTCGACATGGTCTACCTCATGATGCAACAGACCCAGAACGAGCGCAGCCGCATCACACCGGCGTTCAAGGCGCTGGTTTACGACTGCTACCCGCCCGCACTACGCCGCCCGTGAAGTGCGCTCACCGAAATCGGCAAGGAGCTTTCCGATCTCGGCCGCGGGCCGCGCGGCACTGAACAGGAATCCCTGCACCTCGTTGCATCCTTCGGCGCGCAGCCAGTCGAGCTGATCTTCAGTCTCCACGCCCTCCGCGGTCGTGGTGATGTTGAGGCTGCGGCCGAGCCCGGAGATCGCGCGCACGATCGCGCCGCAGTCGGGCCGCTGCGCCATATCCTTGACGAAGGAGCGGTCGATCTTGATCTTGTCGAATGGAAAGCTGCGGAGATAGCTCAGGCTGGAATAGCCGGTTCCGAAATCGTCCATCGAAATGCCGACGCCGAGCTCGCGCAACTGATGCAGGGTCGCGAGATTGGCATCGGTCTCGGCCAGAAAGATCGACTCGGTGATTTCGAGCTCGAGCCGCTTCGGCGACAGGCCGGACTGCGCCAAGGCCGAAATCACCACCTGAACCAGGTTGCGGCTGCGGAATTGCGCCGGCGACAGATTGACCGCGACCTTGACGTCGGCAGGCCATTTGACGGCCTCGGCGCAGGCCTCGCGCAATACCCACTCGCCGAGCTGGATGATGAGGCCGATGTCCTCGGCAACAGGGATGAACTCCGCCGGCGAGATCATGCCTTTGTCGGGGTGATGCCAGCGCAATAGCGACTCGAAGCCGGAGATGCGGTCGGAGGCGATCGACACCAGCGGCTGATAGTGCAGCTCGAACTCGCCATTGGCGAACGCACGACGCAGGTCGAGCTCCATGTCACGGCGCCTCTGCGCCTGGAGGTCCATCTCGCGCTCGAAGAAGCGGTGCACGCCACCGCCATCGGACTTCGCCCGGTACAACGCCATGTCGGTATTGCGCATCAACTCTTCCGGCGTCGTGCCGTCGCCCGGCGACAGCGCGATGCCGATGCTCGCGCCGATCACCATCTCCTGCCCCTCGAGATCATAAGGTGCCTTCACCATATCGATCAGCAAGGACGCGCAGGCGCTGGCCTCGTTCGGCGAGACGTCGGCGGCCAAAATGACGGCGAACTCGTCACCGCCGAGCCGCGCCGCGAGATTGGCGCCGCGGACCGCGGTGGTCAGGCGCTCGGCGACCTGCTTCAGCAGGCGATCGCCCACCGGATGACCGAAGGAATCGTTGATATTCTTGAACAGGTCGAGATCCATGTAGAGCACGCCGACCCGTTTTCCATCGGCCTGGCCCAGCGCCTGCTTCAGGCGCTCCTGGAAGAACTCGCGGTTCGGCAGGTCGGTGAGCCCGTCATGGTGCGCCATATGGGCGATGCGGGCCTCGGCCTTGCGCCGCTCGGTGATGTCGACCACCGCCACCAGATAGCCGTCGCGATCGTCGAAGGCGACGCGGCGGCCGAAGGTGAGCACCTCGATCTCGCTGCCGTCGGCGCGCAGATGCCGCCAGTTGCGCGAGGAGTGATAGGCGTCGCCGAGGCGCTCCAGCGCCTCGGCGTGGCTGTCCCACTCGTCCTCCGGCCAGATCTCGTGCAGCTTCATGCGCAGGAAGGTGGCGCGGCTGTAGCCGTAATGCTGGACCGCGGCGTCGTTGACGCTGAGGAACGCCTTGGTCTGCGCGTCGAACACCCACATCGGCATCGGGTTGTTGTCGAACAGCAGGCGGAACGAGGCGTCGCGCCGCTTCAGCGCGGTGACATCGGAGATCGTCAGCGAAACCACGTCGGCGAAGGCGGTGGCGCTGAGCCTGAGGTAGCGTCCCTCGTTCTCGATCTCGAGCTGCTCGCCGCGGCCGCTCAGAACGGCCTTGAACAGGAATTCCATCACCTCGGGCAAGGCCAGCAGCGTGCCGCCCTCGCCGATCCGTCGCCACAACAGGCTTCCGCTCGCAACCTTCAGCAGTGCGCCCGCGCTCTTGTTGTGATGCACGACCTGAAGATCGAACGGCTTGCCGCCCGCATCGCGCAGCATCACGAGGGAGACCACCGCATCGTCGGTCGAGGAAAAGATCGCGTCGAGGAGATTGTATTGCGCGCCTCGCTCGTTGACATAGGCGCCAACCAGCGTCGCGCCCCAGCGCGAGGACGTCGGCAGCGCCAGCACGTCGTAGGTCCTGACCATGCCGTTGCGCACGCAATGCGCTCTTCCCCGGTGCGGCCGTTCGGTCGCAAGCGCGCTCGCCGCGGCTTCCGACAGCGCCGTGGCACAATCGGGCGACAGCTCGGCGACGGGAATGTCCCAGGCTTCCTCGCCGAGCCATTTCTGCACGTAGCGTCCGCTGCGCGACAGTTCGAGCGCGCCGTCGTTCTTCAGCAGCGCGATGTGGTCGGCGAGCCGTCCGAGGCTGCCGAGCATCACGTCCTCATAGCGCGGCAGCCGCTCGCCTGGCTTCAATGCCGCATGCCATTTGCGCTGAAGCACCGGGATGTCGTCAAACATTTCGGTGGCCGGTTTTCCCGACCCCCTCTTCGCGGCACTCATGGCAGTCCCCAACGCACTTTGCCGGCGCATCCAATGCAGACGCGCTTAACGACGTGTAAAAAGCGCGCAGGCGCGGGTTCCATTCGGCGATTATGACAGTTTTAAGTCAGGCGTTGGTTAGTGGGCGTTAGAGACTATGACAGTTGTGCAAAGGCGATGCTTTCGTGTGGCGCAACGCCGCAACGCGCTGTTGCATGGGCCCCGGCTCTGCAGCGCACCGCTGAACCGGACGATGCTTCGCATCGCCGGGGAAGCGCTGCGCTGCGTCCGGGGCACGAGATGTGATGTTGGGATGCACCGTCTCAGCGCCGTCATTGCGACGCAGCGAAGCAATCCAGACTGCCGCTGCAGAAAGACTCTGGATTGCCTTGCTGCGCTCGCAATGACGGAATGCGGACAGCCATCGCCATTCCAATTCGTATCTCGCCCGCAGACACGCCTTCACGTTCCCGCGGCTCATCTCGCCCGAGCTTTGCTTGGATGTCTCACCCCCTCATGAAAGAGGGCGCAGGGAAGGCTGGGAGCCGGTTGGCTCCCGTGGACCGCCATGCCGGACGCAAACTGCGTGCGCTTCGATGCACAGCGGGTAACAGGGCAACCGGAGACATCCCGGCCTTCCCTGCGCAGTGGTTTTACGGCTTATGTCGTGATCTCCCCGGGGAGCGATGCACTATTGCCCCCGTCGCCTTGCGGATGACTGACGGTGCGAACCCGATCGGGCCGCAACGTCACCGCAAGACTTGGCGCACAGACCCCGGGCGCCAAGACCACACGATTTTGCCGTACGCTGATGGCACCGGTCGTATGCGCGACGACCTTGCTCACGGTCTCCCGCCCTGCAAGCCCGTTCGCGCCAACGCCATCTGCGTCCACCGCCGCCCGGCCCGCGTTCGTGACGATCGCGATACGCCCCTCTTCCATGGGCCGGGTTGAAGCGACACATACGCCGTTTCCGAATTTCGGTAAAGCGGAATATTTTCGGCGAGGCGTCTTGACCGACGGTTTGGGTGTTTTGCCCGACGGGCAACGCAAGGTCTTGTAGCCCTGGAGTTGGCTCCATCCGGGCTGCTACGGGTGCGTGCCTGCCAACCGCTCGATCACCACATCCAGCAGCGCGCGCAGGCGAGCCAGGCGCTTGAGGTCGCGGTGATAGCCGACGAAAGTATCGCGGCCGGGCGGCGACGTACCGATGTCAAGCGCGACGAGGCGGCGGTCGCGGTCGCCGAGCGGGCGCGGCAGCACCGCCAATCCGCCGCCGCTCGCGCAGAGCTCGGCCTGCGCCTGCCTGTTGTTGCTGCGCGAAGCTACTTCCGCATTGGGCAGTGCGCGTTTCAGCCAGGCCACATCGGGCATGTCGGCGAATTCGACGTTCATGGTCACGACGCGGACGCCACGCCCGTCGCCGGCGCGCGGCGGCTTGCTGCCCTTCTTGCCATAGAGCGCGTAGGGAATGTGCAGCAGCTTCCTGGAAATAATCTCCGGCTCGCTGAACGGCTTGATGCGGAAGACGAGATCGGCTTCGCGGCGCGGCAGGCTGTAGAGGCGCGCATCGGTCAGGAGCTCGACGGTCACCCTCGGATGACGCTTGCCGAAGGCGGCGATCACCGGCGCCAGCATCACCGTCCCGAACCAGTCCGACGACGACAGGCGCAAAAGGCCATCGAGCTGCGTCTCCGCGCCGGAGGCGTGACGCTGAAGGGCGAGCGCTTCCTCCTCGATCCGCTCGGCGTGACGCAGCACGGCGGTGCCCTCGTCCGTGAGGACGAAGCCGTCGGCGGTGCGCTGGAACAGCGTCTGCCCCAACGCCTGTTCGAGCGCGCGAAGCCGCCGGCCCATGGTCGGCTGGGTCTGGCCGATCTTTCGCGCCGCAGCCCCAAGCGTGCCTTCGCGCGCGATCGCAAGGAAGATGCGCAGATCGCTCCAGTCCATCAAACAGTCCTCATGCAATAATGCACGGTGATCGTACATCGTTGTTGCTTTCCATGCAAAAATTCATGGGCATATTGGAGGGCGACAACGGAGCAGAACAATCATGACCAAACGATCGACAATGCGCGCAGCCGTGCTGGAGGCGCACAACGCGCCGCTGCGGCTCTCGATCATCTCCACGCCCGAAATCGGCCCGCGCGAGGTGCTGGTCCGGGTGCGCGCGAGCGGGGTCAATCCGCTCGACACCAAGATCCACGCCGGCGCGGCGCCGCATGCGCGGCATCCGCTGCCTGCGATCCCCGGGATCGATCTCAGAGCTGGCCCCGCAAATTCGGACAGTAGCTTGAGTGGATTTTCTGCCTGACAGCGGCGAGGATTCTTGCTGCGAATCAGGAGCGAAGATGACGAAGAAGAGCCGCCGGACGCATTCTCCGGCATTCAAGGCGAAGGTTGCTTTGGCTGCGGTCAAAGGCGACAAGACACTGGCGGAGCTGGCGCAACTGTTTGATGTTCATCCGAACCAGATCACGATCTGGAAAAACCAGCTCCTGGAAGGCGCCGCCGGCGTGTTTGGGCATGACAAGACATCGGCCGAGACGCCGGTCGATTTGAAGGCGTTACATGCCAAGATCGGCGAGCTGGCGTTGGAAAACGATTTTTTGTCCGGCGCGCTCACCAAGGCGGGCCTGCTGAGCGCAAAGCGATGATCGACCGCGATCATGATCTTTCTATCGTGCGCCAGGCGAAGGTCCTGAAGCTGGCTCGCAGCACGGTCTACTATGAACCTCGGCCAGTTTCGGCCGAGGACCTTGCCTTGATGCGTCGGCTCGATGAGCTGCATCTCGATTATCCCTTCGCGGGAGCGCGTATGCTGCGATCGTTGCTGCGGCGGGAGGGCGTATACGCCGGTCGCCGCCACATCGCGACGCTGATGAAGCGCATGGGGATCGAGGCGGTCTATCGTCGCCCGAACACGAGCAAGCCGGCTCCGGGTCACAAGATCTACCCGTACCTGTTGCGCGGATTGAAGATCGAGCGGCCCGACCATGCGTGGGCAATGGACATCACCTACATTCCGATGCGGCGTGGCTTCGTCTATCTCGCGGCGGTCGTCGATGTGTTCAGCCGACGGGTCCTGGCCCATCGCGTCTCGATCACAATGGAGGCGGCCTTCTGCGTCGAAGCGGTCCAGGAGGCGTTGGCGAAGCACGGCAGGCCCGAGATTTTCAACACGGATCAGGGCAGCCAGTTCACCAGCCTCGAGTTCACCGATGTGCTGCTGGACGCGAAGATCGCCATCAGCATGGACGGCAAGGGCGCCTGGCGCGACAACGTGTTTGTCGAGCGGCTCTGGCGCACGGTCAAATACGAAGAAGTATATCTCCGCGCCTACGACAGCGTGTCCGAGGCGCGAGCGTCAATTGCCAAGTATCTGGCCTTCTACAATCAGGGACGCCCTCACTCGAGCCTTGACGGGCGCACGCCCGACGAGGCTTACTTCGGCACGCAAGCTATGGTGATGGCCGCATGACCGTCGCCGACGGTTTTGTCGTCGCTCTGGTCGGGCTACGCCCTCCCGACGCAACGACAAAACCGTAAAGCCCCGCGTTCAGCATAACCCGGCAGGAATCCACTTAAATCCAGCGGGGCGCTGTCCAAACAACCGGGGCCAGCTCTCTCGCCGGCGTGGTCGAGCAGGTTGGGCACGAGGTGAGGCGGTTCAAGCCGGGCGATGAAGTATATGGCATGACCGGTGGCGTCGGCGGCGTGCAGGGATCGCTGGCCGAATTCGCCGCAGTCGATGCCGACCTGCTGGCGTCGAAGCCCGCCAATCTCGCCATGCGGGAAGCGGCAGCCCTGCCCCTGATCTTCATCACGGCCTGGGAAGGCCTGATCGACCGCGCCTCGCTAGGGGCCGGCCAGAAGGTGTTGGTCCATGGCGGCGCCGGCGGCGTCGGCCATGTCGCAATCCAGATCGCGTGCGCCTTCGGAGCGAACGTGTTCGCAACCGGCTCGGCGGCGCAGCGCGCCACGATCGAAGGTTTTGGCGCGATGTTCATCGACCGCAACGCGCCTGTCGAAACCTATGTTGCGCAGCATACCGGCGGCCGCGGCTTCGACGTCGTCTACGACACCGTCGGCGGCAAGGTGCTCGACGCCTCCTTTGAAGCGGTGCGCCGCTTCGGCCATGTGGTGAGTGCGCTCGGCTGGGGGACGCACGCGCTTGCGCCGCTGTCGTTCCGCGCCGCAACCTATTCCGGCGTGTTCACGCTGCTGCCGCTGCTGTCGGGCGAAGGGCGCGCGCATCATGGGGAGATCATGATGGAGGCGACGCGCCTGGTGGAGGCGGGCAAGTTGGTGCCGCTGCTCGATCCCAGGAATTTTACGCTGGAGAATGTCGGCGACGCCTATGCGCTGATCCGCGATCACGCAGCGAAGGGCAAGCTGGTCGTCGACGTCTAGGCGGGCCTGTCGCCCGTTGGCGCCGCTAGTCCTCGCTGGACGCGGCGGAGCGGTTGCGCAGATAGGCCTGCGACAACAGAAAGAACAACGCGCGCTCGCCTTGATATTTGGCAGACGGCCGGGTGCGCTCGAAGCCATCGGCAAATATCTTGCCGGACTGGTCGCACACCTGCCACCGCCAGCCAAACCGCTTGCGCCTGGTAAGGATCACTTCGAACATGCCGACGGGCTTGGTCCCTGCTCCTTGCCGGTCTCGCAGACGCACAGGCCTGCTCCGGCTACCCCCATTAGATGGATTCCCGACATATAACCCAGCGCGGTGGAAAGAGAATAAAATAGATGATCGGAAATTCGTATCGTGCGCCAGAGTGTGACGAAGCCGCGAGGTGCGGGAATAAGCCCTGGTCAGCGGTGTTACCTCCGCCCCCAAGAGGCCATTTGGTCAAACACGGGGGTGCGGCGGCGAAGAGCGGTTGCTCCCGGCACCCGGGACCGATCTAGCGGTAACAAGAGATGCACGTCCGTGCGCTGGATGAGAACGATCGTGCGGTGCATCAAGTCAGGCTGCGCGCAGCGCCGCCTGGGTTCTAAAGCGCGATGCGATCAGTGGGAAAACCGCTACGCACTTTTCCGGATCATGCGTCAGCGCGCGACGACTTCGACTTCGCCGTCGACACCGTTGACGACGTTGAAACCGCGCTCGTAGACCTTGCCCTCGTTCTTGGCGATGGCGCGGTATTCGCCTTCGGAGAGCACGACGCGCGGGAAGGCGCCGATCGATTCCTTGATGACGTCGCCGCCGGGGGTCAGCACCGACCAGGCGGTGTTGGCGAGCGCCTCGCCGCCCCTGTCGCTGACCAGCTTGAGGGTGATGACGGCGGCGCGGTGGGTGATGGTGACGTCGGTGAGCTTGCCGGCCTGGACGCGGATGTCCGAGCGCACCACCGAATTGGCGTCGCCGTAGTTGGAGACGATGTAATAGGTGCCCTCCGGAATCAGCACGACGTCACCGGCTGCGACGTTCGGCACCAGCGATGCGCGCTCGCCGGATTCGAACTGGCTGCCCTTGTAGATCGCGAACGAGATCTGGTTCTGCGGAATGCGGCTGGTGCCGACGCGGCCCTCGATGCGCAGGCCGCCCGCCGGCAGCACGAAGGATTCGCGGTCCGTCTCCGCCTTCAGGGCGACGGTGCGCACCGCGCTGACGAGGCCGAAGGCAACATGTACGACGTAATTGCCGGGCGGCAGCACGATGTCTGGCGTGGCGTTGCGGTCCTCGCGGATCAGCTTGTAGGTGCCGTTCTCGTCGGGACGGTCGGCGAACACGCGCCAGACCAGGCCGCTGGTGATGGGCGGAGTGTCCTTGCCGTATTTCGCCGTCAGTGACAGCACGCCCTGCCCCGGCACGGCCGCGTTCAGCGGGGCGGCCGGCGGCACGGTCGTGACCGCGGGCGGCGGCATGCTGGGCGTCGCGGGCTGCATCAGCGTCGGCGGCAGGCTTGGGGGTCCCGCGCCAAGGCCGGAGGGCGGCGCCAGGCTGACGGCGCCGCCGGGGTCGGGCACCGATGCCGGCGGCACCGGCGGCGGGCGATCGGAGAAAAGCTGCGCCTGCGCAGCAGTTTGGCCTGAGGTAACGAGGCACGCAGCAAGGATCAGCGCCGGCAGCAGCCTGCCGCTGCGCCGCCATCCGATGATGCCGTCACCCCCGCGTGTCATACCCCCTGCTTTTCACTGAAAACGCGGCAAATTCAAGCCTCTGAAACCCCAGGAAATACGGCCTCGCGCGCGATCGCTGGAACCCGATTGACGCTTACGTGATTACCCCGGAGCCAGCCATCCCTCGCCATACTCCTGCCCCGTACCCTTCGCAAAGCGGCATAAACCATGCTTCACCCCTGATATGGCGGAGCGCAGCAGCGGTGCCTAGTCTGGTGATACGGGCTGGCCTCGGCGTTAGGAGGGTTTCGGTGCTGGACAGATTGAAGGGTCGGGGCTCCAATGGCGAGAAGGTAGGACTCGGCAGCATCCGCCGGCCGGTCATCGGCCTTGCCCTCGGCGGCGGCGCGGCCCGCGGCTTCGCCCATATCGGCATCATCAGGACCCTGCTCGCCAACGGCATCGTGCCTGACGTCGTGGTCGGCACCTCGATCGGCGCCGTGGTCGGCGGCCTCTATGCGGCCGGCCAGCTCGACACGCTGGAAGAATGGGGCCGCAGCCTGCAAGGCATGCGCAACATCCTCGGCTATCTCGACATCCGCCTCAACGGCTCCGGCCTGATCGGCGGCGAGAAGCTCGCAATCCGGCTGGAGGAGGCCTGCGGCCAAACCCAGATCGAGGACCTTCCGATCAAGTTCGCGGCCGTGGCGACCGAGGTCCGCACCGGCCACGAGATCTGGCTGACGCGCGGCCGCGTGGTCAACGCGATGCGCGCCTCCTATGCGCTGCCGGGCATCTTCGCGCCGGTGCTGATCGGCGACCGCTGGCTGGTCGACGGCGCGCTGGTCAATCCGGTACCGGTTTCGGCCGCCCGGGCGCTCGGCGCCGAAATCGTCATCGCTGCAAATCTTTCCAGCGACATCTTCACCCATTCCACGACGATCTATTCGCACGGCGCGATGCCGGAGACGGTGGCGCCCGAGGCCGGGGAGACGACGGTCAAGCGGCGCTTTCCGCGGTTGTTCTCGCCGGAGAAGACCGTGAAGCGCGAGTTCTTCGGCGGCGGCGGCCGGCCCGGCATCTCCTCGGTGATGGTCGATGCCTTCAACATCATGCAGGACCGCATCACCCGCGCCCGCCTCGCCGGCGATCCGCCTGACATGCTGATCACGCCACGCGTCGGCCAGATCGGCTGGTTCGACTTCCACCGCGCCGATGACCTCATCGCCTTCGGCACCCGCGCAGCCGAGCGCGCGCTGGATTCGATCCAGGAGGCCATCCATGTGCTGGCGCCGGCGCCCGAGGGCACCGCGCCAAAAGCACAGGAATGAGGTCAGTTGTGAGGTAGGTCAGGCCGTCTTGATGTAGTCGCGCAGGGCCTCCTGCTCCGACTCGTATTCCTGGACCCGGCGCTTGACGATGTCGCCGATCGAGATCAGGCCGACCACCTTGCCGTTGTCGATCACGGGCAAATGGCGGAACTTGCCCGACGTCATCATCTCCATGAGCTCGGCCACGGTGTCGGTCTCCTTGCAGGTCACGACCTTGCGGGTCATGACGTCCGAGACCGGCGCCTCCAGCACGCCGGCGCCGCGCTCGCCCAGCACGCGCACAATGTCGCGCTCCGACAGGATGCCCTCGAGCCGGCTCTGGTTCATCACCAGCACCGCGCCGATCTTCTTCTCAGCAAGCAGCTTGATCGTGGCGCCCAGCTTGGCGTCGGGCTCGACGCTCACGATCTGGTGCCCCTTGGTGTTCAGAATGGAACGTACCGTCATTGCAGCCTCCCTGAATCGGAGCCGTCCGCCCTCGAGGCGATCCGAACTTGTTCTTCGAGTCTTCAACTAACAGTTTTGGCGCCGGTTTCACGCTCAGGCGCGTTGCGAAGCATCGCCGCTAGCAGCTTGCGGCTTCGAAACATTGTTCTCGCGGATGATGGATGAATTCGGGCCGCGCCGCAAGCGCCGCTTCAAATACGGTTTGAAATGTCCTGTGATGACGCATCCGCAGCATCGCCTCGAACGCGCGGCACGGGATCGAACAGGGCGAACAGCAGCAGACCGGCAAAGAAGCCGCCGATATGCGCCTGCCAGGCGACGCTCGTGGTCTCGGAATCGATCCCGATCGCCCCAACGCCGAAGATGATGTTGACGCCGAACCAAACGCTGAGGAAGCCGATCACCCGTCCGTCGCGCAGCGCGCGCGACAGCGGCAGCGCTGGAACTTTTGCGGCGGTATCGGCGTCCGAGCGCGCTGAACGACAGAAAGCTGCCGCGGACGAAGGCGAAGCGGATTGCGGCTGCCATCGCGCCCGACACCGAGGCCGAGGCGCCGATCATCGGGGCCACCGCATGCTCGTGGGTGATGAGATGGGCCAGCGCGCCGGCCGCCGCCGTCACCGCCAGGAAGACGAAGAACCTGACCGCGCCGAAGCGCCGCGCCAGCGCGCTGCCGAACGGCAGCAGCCACAGCACGTTGAAGCCCAGATGGGTCAGATTGGCGTGCAGCAGCGAATAGGTGACGAAAGTCCAGACCTTCGCGCCCGCCCCGCCCGGGATCTGCAGATTGAGCAGCGAGGAATCGTAGCGCTTCGGGATGAAGCCGAATACGTCGATGGTCCAGTTCTCGAGCTCCGGCGGCAGCAACACCCGCAGATGAATCACCGCCAAAAGCAGGATATAGGCGGTCAGCGCCGCGGGCAGCGTCAGGATCGGCTCGCGCGGAGCTTCCTCGACGACGGCAGGCACGTCCGGTGACGAATCTTGCGGGGAATCCAAGGCAGCTTCGCTTTCAGGCGCGATCGGAGCGGTAGGCTTGGAGATAGTCGCCTTTACCGTCCCTGCGCAAGTGCACAAACGGAAAAGGCAGGGCCCTGGGAAAGCCCTGCCTGTCCGTGTCGGTCTTCCGGTGGCCGGAGAGATAAGGAGTATCCCCACCCCTCCCCGCGGCCCGTGACCAAACTGTTTGACGCCCTGTGTACAGGCCTTGCCGAGAACCTGGAGAAAGCGGCAAGGCTTGCGACCGCGGTCACCATAGCAGGCACGCGGCCGGCACAAAGCGCATAGTTAATTTAACGTTAACAACGCAAAGGCAGGCACAAGAGGGCCGAAAACGCCGCTGCGGCATGGACGCTGCAAATCCCCTCCTGCACAACAAGAGATGGGATCGCGGGTGCACTGAAGCGGGACAGGTTTGTCCCGTGAGGTCGCGCCCGGGGGTTAGCGTTCAGACATGAAACATCCGTCGAGCCGCGCGTTCTTCGCGTATTGGAACAAGAAGCGCGGCACTGCGCGAGCCCCTGACCGGGCCGACATCGATCCGGCTGCGGTCCGCGGCCTGCTCGGCGACATCTTCGTGCTGTCCTGCGAGCCGAACCTCGGCTTCCCGTTTCGCGTCGCCGGCACGCGCGTCTGCGCGCTCGCAGGAACAGACCTCAAGGACCAGAGCTTTGCGGCGCTGTTCACTGACGCGAGCCGCAGCGAGATCGAGGAGATCACGACAATCGTCGCCGACGAGACGCTCGGCGCGATCGCCGGCGTCACCGCGGTGCGCGAGGACGGCAGCAAGGCGCATCTCGAACTGCTGCTGCTCCCCTTCAACGCCCGCCCGCACACGCCGGTGAGCGTGACAGGCGTGCTCGCGCCGTTCGACGACGAATGCGGCACGCTCTCCGCCTTCACCCTCACCTCCTGGCGCTATCTGCACCAGCCGGAGAAACTCCTGCCGCGCGCCATCCGCAAATTGCAGATCGCACGCGGGCTGATGGTGTATGAGGGGCTGAGATAGCCTCCGCCGTCCGCCGCGCGACAAGCCAACGCGCGGATGGCCGCTTTTGCCGGATTTGCGTCATTCCTGATGTCGTCGCCAGCGGTTAGCTTCCGCCTCGCGTGAAGCAACGAGGATCGGGTGAGACCATCATGATATGGCGCATTCTGGCGTTGTGTGGCGTCGGCTGCGTGGCACTGCTGGCGGCGATCGGTGGAACCTGGCTGTTCCTGCTGCCTGGCTCGCCGGCTCAGGGGACCGCGCCTGCGATATCCAAGGACGAGACCGAGGCGACGCTTGCGGCATTGCAGCCGCCGAAGCGCAAACGTCCCCTGATCGCCATCGTCGGTATCAACGAGATGAGCGAGACCACCGACTATCTGATGCCGTACGGCATCCTCGCGCGCGCCGACGTCGCCGACGTCCTCACATTGGGGACGCAGCCCGGACCCGTCGCGCTCTATCCCGCGTTGAAAGTGCAGCCGCACGCGACGATCGCCGAGTTCGATGCTACGCATCCCGACGGTGCGGATTACGTCATCGTGCCGGCGATGAGCCGCGAAGACGAAGCCGTGGCCCTGCAGTGGATCAAAAGCCAGGCCGGCAAGGGCGCGATCGTCATCGGCGTCTGCGTCGGCGCCATGGTCGTTGCCAATACCGGGCTGCTTGACGGCCGCCAGGCCACCACGCATTGGTATTCCGTGCGCGATCTGCAAAAGCATCCCGCGATCCGCTATGTCGCGGACCGCAGGCTGGTGGTCGACCGCGGCGTCGCGACGACGACCGGCATCACCGCATCCATGCCGATGGCCCTGACCCTGGTCGAGGCCATTGCCGGCCGCGCCAAGGCGCTAGCCGTCGCCCGCGACATCGGACTTGCGGAATGGGATGCGCGCCACCGCAGCGAGGCCTTCCGGTTCACACGTCCTTTTGCACTGACGGCGATCGCCAACACGCTCGCACTCTGGAACCGCGAGCAACTCGGCATCGCGCTGACGCCTGATATCGACGAGGTGTCGCTTGCGCTGATCGCCGATGCGTGGTCGCGCACCTATCGCTCGCACGCCCTCACCTTTGCCGCCACGGCGGAGGCGCGGACGAGCCGCAACGGCCTCCGCATCCTGCCGGACAGGATCGCGGCCGACTGGCCGGCACAGCAGACGCCGCCGGCCGCCGTCGACCTGCCGCCGGCGCGGGCACTGCACCAGACGCTCCACGCCATCCATGCGCGCTACGGGCCGCGCACGGCCGACTTCGTCGCGATGCAGCTCGAATATCCGAGATAACGGCGCGGCAACGCGTCGGCTGTCGCGTGCAACGGCCGACGCACCGTGTTTGCGCAGAGCGCCGTTACGGCGTCGCCAGATGCCAGGCACCGTTCAAGAAGCCGTCGCCGGTGATGTCGCCCGGGCTTCTGGTCCTTGGCGAAGGTGTAGAGCGGCTTGCCCTTGTAGGCCCACTGCCTGGAGCCGTCGTCGCGCGTGATGATGGTGTAGCCGTCGCCGGCGGCGTCGCCCGCCTCGGCCTTCAGCACCGGCCAGTTCGTCGCACATGGACCGTTGCAGGCCGACTTGCCGTCCGCATCCTTGTCGAAAGTGTAGAGCGTCATGCCCTTGGCATCGGTAAGCACACTGCCCTTGTCGGTCTTGCCCGTCTTGGTCGGCGGGGCGGCAAAGGCGGCGGGAACGATCGCGAGCGATATTGCCAGCGCGAGCGCGAGGCGGATCGAGGACGTCATGATATCTCCTGTCATGCAATTGGCCTGCATGGGTAGGACGCCGCACGCGGCCTCGTATTCCTCGGATCGCAGAAAGATATTTTTCGCTGCGCGCGCCAACGCGGCGGAATAAACTGGACCAACCGAGACGTAACGACGGATCAACATGAGCAAGCCGCACTGGCGTCCCGCGCACACCTCCGATCTGCCCGCGATCGGCGCCATCGCGGCGCGGATCCATCCTGATCTTCCGGAACGCCCCGAGGTGTTCGCGGAGAAGATGCGGCTCTATCCCGGCGGATGCCGCGTGCTTGTCGCCGGCGACGAGATCGCCGGCTACGGGCTTGCACATCCCTGGAAGCAGCATCAGATCCCGCCGCTCGATCGTTTCCTGGAACGACTCCCCGAGGATGCAGACTGTCTCTACGTGCACGATATCGCCGTGCTGCCGGATCGGCGCGGCGGCGTTGCGCGCGCCTATATGACCGGGATCGCGGAGCTGGCGCGCGCCTCCGGCATCGCGACGCTCGCGCTGGTCTCGGTCTACGCCACGCGGCCGCTGTGGGAACGTCTCGGCTTTCGTCCCGTGGCGGCGGATGCGTCGCTGCAGGCGAAGCTGGCCTCCTACGGACAAGGCGCGACCTATATGTTGCGCGACCTCGCTGCGACGTAACATCCCGCCCCGGGCTCACGCGGGCGTGAAACCGCCTCCTCGAACCGAGTCAGATCAGCCTCCGTCGAAGATGTGTGCGAGCCCTTACGGCCTCGCCGAACCGAGGCTGGAGAATCCATGAAGCTCACATTGTCGAAAGTTGCTTTGATTGCATGCGTTGGGACGGTCGCGTTCACCGCGACCAGCGCCACCGGTGCGCAGTACCGGACCTATGGCTGCGACACCGCGTTCTTCGAAGGCTGCGGCTTCCTGATCGAGACGCCGAACGTGGGCAGAAAACCCACCACAGTAATCCATCGCGACACCTCGCCAATCTACATGAAGCAGACCGATCCCCGCTACAGCTCGTCGATGCGTGATGCCGGCGGTGGTGGCGGAGGCGGAGGTGGTGGTGGCGGCGGAGGCCGCTGAGCCCACACCTGCCCTTTCAGATGATGTCGCCGGTGCAATCCGGCGGCATCATTGCTGTCTGGGTTGATCGGTGGCCGGTCAGCCTCGCCGTTTCTTCTTGGCCTTCTTTCCAGGCGCGCCCTTTGCGGGCCACGGCGTGACCGACGGCTCTGCGGGACCCGGCCTGCTCTTGTGCTTGTTCTTTCCGAAAGAAGGAGCATCGGCGAATTTCGGCGCGCGCTCGCCGTGAGCTTTGCTGCGTGGCTTGAATCCACTTGCCTCGCGCGGGCGATCGTCGCGACGTTCACGATGATCGCCGGCCTCGCGCCGGGGCGCGTGAGACCGCTCCTCCGAATCTTCCGGCCGGCGCGACGCCTCCGCCATCGGCTCGATGCGGATGCTGTCTTCCTTGTCCGGACGCTTGATCTTGGCGGCGAAAGACTCCGCGACCCGCTCGGAAATCTCGAACTCGGTGGTGGTGTCCATGATCTTGATGGCGCCGATGTCGTGCTTGTCGATGCCGCCGCGGCGGCAGATCATCGGCAGCAGCCAGCGCGCCTCCGCATTCTTGCGCCGCCCGATGGCGGCGCGGAACCAGACGCTGCCTTCCGCCATGCCGTGTTTCGACGATGCTTTACCAGGCTTCGATCGGAGCCGCGCTGGGCGATCCTCGCCATCCGCGCCTTGAGATCTGTCGCGACCACGATCGTCGCGCGTCCGGCCGCTTCGTTCGCCGGGATCGATGATGTCCTCCGGCGACGGCAGCCGCGCGCGGTAAAGCCGCGCCAGCGCGGCGGCGATGTCCTCCGCCGAGCGCTCGGCCAACAGCGCCTGCGCCAGCACCAGATCGTCGGCCGTCGTCTCCTCGGTGAACAGAACGTCCTTCATGCGCTCATGATCGAGCTTGCGGATTTCTTCCGCCTGCGGCGCGGTGCCCCAGGCCGCATCGATGCCGGAGACGTTGAGCAGCAGTTCCGCGCGGCGCCGACGTGCGGACGGCACCAGGAGGACACTGGTCCCCTTGCGGCCCGCGCGCCCCGTGCGGCCGGAGCGGTGCTGCATCACTTCGGCGTCGTTGGGCAGATCGGCATGAATGACGAGGTCGAGGCTCGGCAGGTCGATGCCGCGGGCGGCAACGTCGGTTGCGACGCAGACGCGGGCGCGTCCGTCCCGCAAGGACTGCAATGCCAGGGTCCGCTCGTTCTGCGTCAGCTCGCCCGACAGCGCGACGACGGAAAAGCCGCGCTCGAGCAGCGCCGCCTGCAAATGCCTGACCGCATCGCGCGTGCTGCAGAACACCAGCGCGCTCGGCGCCTCGTAGAAGCGCAGTACGTTGACGACGGCGTGCTCGACGTCGGCGGGCGCGATGCGGATCGCGCGATACTCGATATCGGCGTGGCCGCCTTCGTCGCCGGCGACCTCGATCCGGAAGGCGTCGCGCTGGTATTGCCTCGCCAGCGCGACGATGCCGCGCGGAAACGTCGCCGAGAACAGCAGCGTGCGGCGCGTCTCCGGCGTGGTCTCGAGAATGAATTCCATGTCCTCGCGAAAGCCGAGATTGAGCATCTCGTCGGCCTCGTCGAGCACGACGGCGGCGAGTTCGGAGATGTCGAGACGGCCGCGCCGCAAATGATCGCAGAGCCGCCCGGGCGTGCCGACGACGATGTGCGCGCCGGCCGCCAGTTCGCGCTGCTCGCGCCGCGGATCCATGCCGCCGACACAGGAGACGACGCGCCCGCCGGCATGCTCGTAGAGCCAGGCCAGCTCGCGCTGAACCTGAAGCGCGAGCTCGCGGGTCGGCGCCACGATCAGGGCGAGCGGCGCGGCCGCAGGTCCGAACTGCTCGGCGTCATCAAGAAGATTCTTCGCGATGGCCAATCCGTAGGCGACCGTCTTGCCGGAGCCGGTCTGGGCCGACACCAGAAGGTCACGGCCGCTGGCTTCGTGGGCAAGCACGGCGAGCTGGACGGGGGTCAGTGAATCATAGTTCCGCTCGGCCAAAGCGCGGGCGAGCGGCGGGGTCAGGGCCGGAAGGGACACGAGATGGAGAACCTTGGTTGATTCAGGCGCGGAACGGTGATCCGGCGAACCTGAGCTGCATGCGCGGCGAACGGCTTGGCCGCACGCTGGCGATTTGATCTGGGCGCTCTTTACGCCAAGCGCCGGCAAATCGCCATGCCTATGTTGCATGGCTTGACGAAAAGCACCGCGCCCGAAGATTGCAGGCGATCTCTGTAGTCGCGTTCAGCGCGACGCTTGTACTACCCCAATCCTTTCAGATCTCCGCATACATCTCCAGCAGATTGCCGTCGGGATCGCGGAAGAACAGCGTACGGTGACCGAAGGGCTGGTCCGTCGGCGGCGACAGCAGCGCTACGCCTTGCCGCAGGAGTTCATCGGCACATTGGTCGACCTCGGCGGCGGAGACCTTGAAGGCCAGTTGCAGCGAGGCGCTGCCTGCCGGGATCGGCGCATCGGAGGCAGTCCGGCTCGGCCTCGCCAAGGCCAGCGTGTTGCTGCCCAAGCCGTATTCGATCCAGTTCGGCGACAGCTCGCGCAGCAGCGGGAAGGCGAGGACATCCTCATAGAAGCGGCGCATCGCCGCCATGTCGCGCACGAAGATGACGGTGTAGTCGATCGCGCGGATGGCGCTGAAGGGGGAGCGTGCCTTGTTCGACTGCGGCTCCATCGTCGGCTTCGCTCCTAAATCCGCCATGCGGTCGGCGACGAAGACGCCGTTCGGCTGGTGAAAGACGATCTGATCAATTTCGCCATCTTCGCCGCGAAACTCGACGGCAAAGCCGTCCAGCTCGACAATGCGGAACCTGCATCCTTGCTGCGGCTCGAGACGATAGGCCGGCTGGAAGTCGGACTTCAGGATCAGCCGGCCGTCAGCGTCAAGAGTCACGTGGTGATTCACGCCGCCGCTCTTGAAATGCCCGGCGCAGCGCTCACAAAAGGTAGGGTCCGTACAATCCCCGGCAGCGCGCCGCTCGAACACGATATCCCTGACCATCGGCTCCAACGGCGTGGACAGATGGACGATATTGCCGTCGCGATCGGTATGGAACGTAATCGGAAGATTGTCAGGTAGAAGTCGTTCGACGACCTCCGGAGTCACGAACGTCTCGAAATGCCGATGCGCGAGCGGCGCGTGCATGCCGCGCCACGACCAATGTAGCACGCCATCCTGCATGCGGATCGACATCACGCCGTAGGCCGGATGCGCATAGTCGGCGGCATAGGCGGACAACGCATGCGCCGGCTTTGTATCCTTGTGGCGCGTCTTCTCTCGCGCCTCCTTGTCGGCCGGGATATGTGCGATGAAGTCGTCACGAAGCTTGTGGAAGCGCGCGAACCAGTCTACGGGCTGGCGTCCGCGCAACCGGTCGACAATGTACCACGTCAGGATCTGCGGCACTGCGCTCGGACTGCGATTGGTAAGCACGGCCACCCCTATGCCGGCATTCGGCACTAACGTCATCAGTGAGCCCCAGCCATTCCATCCGCCGCCGTGCCACATTAGGCGATCGCCATGATAGGTGTTGGACTGAAATCCCAATGCATAGTGACCGTGGCCGAACTCGGAGAATTCCGACTTTCCAACGTGTGCCAACGGCGTATGCAATTGCTCCACCAGTGCCGCCGGTAGCAGGCGCTCACCATTAAACTCGCCCATCCCAAGATGCAGGCGCATCCAGTTCGCGAGATCAATCACCGACGTATTGATCGCGCCTGCGGCAGTGACCCGGATGGGCAACCGTAGTCCCGGCAGCCGCGTGTCGACGTGAATCATGTACGGAAGTGCCGCGTCGGCCACGGCTTCGAGCTCGTCCAGCGAGAAGCCAACCGTCATGCCGAGCCGATCCGTCGGGCGCTCGCGCACAAAGGCTTCAAAGCTCTTCCCGCTGAGCCGCTCGATCAGGAGACCGGCGGCGTTGTAGCAGAGGTTGTTGTATTGCCAGCTGGTGCGAATGTCGCGGCTCAATTCGAGGTGTCGCATGAGTGGCAGCATTTCAGCTGGCGCAAGGTCGCCGGGCAAGTGAAGCCAGTCGTGCCGCGGCAGCCCCGATTGATGGGATCAGCAGGTCGCGAATGGTGACGCGCTCGGTGGCAATCGCGTCATGCAGCCGAAACTCCGGAAGATAGTCGCGTACCGAGAGCTGGCCCCGGTTGTTTGGACAGCGCCCCGCTGGATTTAAGTGGATTCCTGCCGGGTTATGCTGAACGCGGGGCTTCGTCGGCGACGGTCATGCGGCCATCACCATAGCTTGCGTGCCGAAGTAAGCCTCGTCGGGCGTGCGCCCGTCAAGGCTCGAGTGAGGGCGTCCCTGATTGTAGAAGGCCAGATACTTGGCAATTGACGCTCGCGCCTCGGACACGCTGTCGTAGGCGCGGAGATATACTTCTTCGTATTTGACCGTGCGCCAGAGCCGCTCGACAAACACGTTGTCGCGCCAGGCGCCCTTGCCGTCCATGCTGATGGCGATCTTCGCGTCCAGCAGCACATCGGTGAACTCGAGGCTGGTGAACTGGCTGCCCTGATCCGTGTTGAAAATCTCGGGCCTGCCGTGCTTCGCCAACGCCTCCTGGACCGCTTCGACGCAGAAGGCCGCCTCCATTGTGATCGAGACGCGATGGGCCAGGACCCGTCGGCTGAACACATCGACGACCGCCGCGAGATAGACGAAGCCACGCCGCATCGGAATGTAGGTGATGTCCATTGCCCACGCATGGTCGGGCCGCTCGATCTTCAATCCGCGCAACAGGTACGGGTAGATCTTGTGACCCGGAGCCGGCTTGCTCGTGTTCGGGCGACGATAGACCGCCTCGATCCCCATGCGCTTCATCAGCGTCGCGATGTGGCGGCGACCGGCGTATACGCCCTCCCGCCGCAGCAACGATCGCAGCATACGCGCTCCCGCGAAGGGATAATCGAGATGCAGCTCATCGAGCCGACGCATCAAGGCAAGGTCCTCGGCCGAAACTGGCCGAGGTTCATAGTAGACCGTGCTGCGAGCCAGCTTCAGGACCTTCGCCTGGCGCACGATAGAAAGATCATGATCGCGGTCGATCATCGCTTTGCGCTCAGCAGGCCCGCCTTGGTGAGCGCGCCGGACAAAAAATCGTTTTCCAACGCCAGCTCGCCGATCTTGGCATGTAACGCCTTCAAATCGACCGGCGTCTCGGCCGATGTCTTGTCATGCCCAAACACGCCGGCGGCGCCTTCCAGGAGCTGGTTTTTCCAGATCGTGATCTGGTTCGGATGAACATCAAACAGTTGCGCCAGCTCCGCCAGTGTCTTGTCGCCTTTGACCGCAGCCAAAGCAACCTTCGCCTTGAATGCCGGAGAATGCGTCCGGCGGCTCTTCTTCGTCATCTTCGCTCCTGATTCGCAGCAAGAATCCTCGCCGCTGTCAGGCAGAAAATCCACTCAAGCTACTGTCCGAATTTGCGGGGCCAGCTCTTCCCTCACCGCCTGTGCGACGCCCTCTTCCGTGAACGGATAGATCGTCTGCATCTTCAGCCACGAATATTTGCCGGCCGTGCGGTAGAGCATGTCGACGCCGAGCGGCAGGTCGTTGCCGGTAAAACCCCAGGAGCCCAGCACGTTGAGGTCCTTGGTGCAGATGCGGTGCCAGGAGGTGTCGATCGATCCGGCGTCGGTGAACTGGCCCATTTCGACATAGGTGCCGCCGTCGCGCAGCATCTCGATGCCTTCGGGGCCCGCGGTCGGATGGCCCGAGCAGTCCATCACGAGATCGGCGCCGAAGCCACCCACGATATCGCGCACGCGCGCGATGCGCTCCTGCGGCGACTTCAGCTCTTCGATGTTGACCGTCGCCTCCGCGCCGAATTCGCGCGCGAGCTTGAGCCGCGGCTCCTCCGGCGCGCCGACGCAGATCACGCGCCCTGCGCCCATCTCCTTGGCGGCTGCGACCGCCAAAATGCCGATCGGGCCCGAGCCCTGGATCACCACCGTGTCGCCCCAGCTGAAACCGCCGGCGCGACTCGCGCGATTGAAGGCGCGGATGCAGGAGGTCAGCGGCTCGGACAGCGCCCCTAACCCGTCTTATTCGCGAGAGGGCGCCTGAGAGGCTGGCGAGCGTGGTGTAAAGCGCTGATGCGGCGTAGGATTCGGTTGCGAAGCCACCCCATCACCTTCAACCGCGAACGCCACGCCCGCCATGACCGATGATACGATTTCAGACCACTATCGAGAAGCAAGAATTCAACACAAATAAAACCTCTGCCTCGCGCTCGATCTCTTCATGCTTGATAGTCTCGTTTCGGAGGCTGAGCACCTACCGCGTCTAATAGGCCGCTCGCGCCGGTTTCTTTGGACGCGGCACGACCGCGACTCCACGTTTCGGCACAGAAATGATCGGGAGTCACTCAATCTTTCTTCAACTTAACCCGTCTTATTCGTAAGAGTGCGCCTGAGGGGTAAAGCGCTGATGCGGCGTAGGATTCGGTTGCGAAGCCAACCCCATCACCTCCAACCGCGAACGCCACGCCCGCCATGACCGACGATACGATTCCGCCCTTCTCGTTTCCAGCCGTTCACGCCAAGAAAGTCACAGCTGCCTTCGATGGTGGGCGCCTAACCTCGAACGGGGGCGTGATGCTTCTGGCGATGGCCGAGCGGCGTCTCGGTTTGGCCAACAATCTGGCCCGGGTGTTCCCGGATCGGCGCGATCCGACGCGGGTCGTGCACAGCCTGGTCGATATGTTCCGCGCTCGCATGTTCGCGATCTGCTGCGGCTACGAGGACGCCGACGACCTCGATCATCTGAGGTCCGATCCGGCATTCAAGCTGGCCTGCGGTCGCCTACCGGACACGGGCCGGGATTTGTGTTCCCAGCCGACGCTGTCGCGGCTGGAGAATGCTCCGCGCCTGCGCGACGTGATCCGGCTGACCTACACTTTGGTCGACGCATGGATGGATAGCTACCCGCGCGAGCCGGCATCCGTCACGCTCGACATCGATGATACCTGCGACGTCGTCCACGGCCATCAGCAGCTCTCGCTGTTCAACGCTCATTATGACGAACGCTGCTTCCTGCCGATCCACGTCTACGACACGGAGAAGAGCCGGCCCGTGGCCGTCGTGCTGCGGCCCGGCAAGACGCCGGGCGGCGTCGAGGTGCGTGCCCATCTGCGCCGCCTGGTACGGCATATCCGGACGCGATGGCACAACACGCAAATTACGTTCCGTGGCGACGGGCACTATGCCCGGCCGGAGGCAATGGCGTGGTGCGAGACCAACGGCATCGACTACATCTTCGGTCTGTCCGGCACCAAGCCTCTCGCCAGAAAAGTCGACGAGGTCGCCGACGACATCCGCACGCGACGCGCCATCGAGAACCTGCCGGTTCTGCGTGGCTATACCGAGACGCGCCACAAGGCAAAGTCCTGGGATCGCGAACGGCGCACTGTCGCCCGTATTGAGGCGACGATGCTCGGCCTCGACATCCGCTTCGTCGTCACCAGCCTCGATGTCGGCTCGGCCGAGTGGATCTACGACAGCCTGTATTGCGCGCGCGGCCAAGCCGAGAATCTGATCAAGCTGCATAAGACGCAGCTCGCCTCCGATCGCACCAGCTGCCGTTCGGCGCTCGCCAACCAGGTCCGTCTCGTGCTCCATACGGCCGCTTATTGGCTGATGCTGACCGTGCGCGACGCCATTCCCAAAGCCCGGGAATTGGCCGCTGCCGAGTTCGCGACGCTGCGTCTTCGGCTCTTGAAAATCGCCGCCCGTGTCGTCGAGACCACGAGCCGCATTCGCCTTGCGTTTGCCGCGGCATGTCCCGAAGCCGACCTGATCTGCGGCTTGCCCGGCGCGCTGCTGCCGCTCGGTCCTTGACCGGCGGGGCGTCCGCCCCCGTTCGCCCAACCCATCCCTCAAGCGCGTTGCAAAGTACCGGTCGTCAGGCGGCGAAAAGCCGAAGGCAATCCTGTGCGCCTCGTCAGACAAGATGTGCGGCCGCATCAATCGGGCCCAAAAGCCGCACTCTCACGAATAGGACGGGCTATACAACATGGCGGGGCTGGGGATGCGGGCTTTCAGCGGCATCACGGTGGGGTTGTTCGGCGCGGCGATCGGCATTCACTGGTCGCTTGGGCTCTCGGCTCTGCTGCTGCTGGCCCTGCTCTGCCTTCTCTACGGGCGCGCGACGAAGAAGACCTGAAGGCAGCCGGATGGCAGCCAGCCCCGCCGGCTGCGCTGCGATCGCCCCCGGTGTGGCCTTCCGAGCGCATTGTTTCCGTTCGGAAACGCCAGCGCCCAATCCTAACGCGACATTAACCCTATGCACCTTAGGGTCGTCCCGGACTCCGCCCGGGCGGGGGGTCGGGTGTTGAAAATGGCGTTGGCGAACAAGAAATTTCTTCCGGCCGCCGAGGAGCGGAGGCGCTTCCAGCGGGTGAAGGTGCACCTGCTCGGCCGTTACATGCTGCCGGACCGCCGGGAATTCCCCTGCCAGGTGATCAACATGTCGCCGGGCGGCCTCGCTTTGCTCGCGCCCGGCATCGGCAATGTCGGCGACCGCGTCGTCGCCTATCTCGACCATATCGGCCGCGTCGAGGGCAAGATCACCCGCATCATCGACAACGGCTTCGCCATGACGATCGGTGCGACGCCGAGGAAGCGCGACAAGCTCGCGGCCCAGCTGACCTGGCTCGCCAATCGCGACATCCTCAACCTGCCGGAGGACCGCCGCCACGACCGTATCGTGCCGCGCAACCCCATCGCGGTGCTGACGCTCGAGGACGGCACCAAGATGACCTGCCGCATCATCGACCTCTCGCTGTCGGGGGCCGCGATCGCCGCGGAGAACCGCCCGCCGCTGAAATCGACCGTTCTGCTCGGCCGGGTCCAGGGCCGCGTGGTCCGAAACCTCGAAGACGGCTTCGCGCTGGAGTTCCTGCACGAGCAGCCGATCGAGACACTCGAAGAGAGCGTTACCGCGCGGTAAAGCGCGCGGACGCGAAAACCTCATTATTTCCAGGCTCGAAGGCGGCCTCCGCGATGCGGACGCCGCCTTTTTCACGTCCCAAGGCGGCCGCCTTGCGGTTAACCCGTCCTATTCGTGAGAGTGCGGCTTTTGGGCCCGATTGATGCGGCCGCACATCTTGTCTGACGAGGCGCACAGGATTGCCTTCGGCTTTTCGCCGCCTGACGACCGGTACTTTGCAACGCGCTTGAGGGATGGGTTGGGCGAACGGGGGCGGACGCCCCGCCGGTCAAGGACCGAGCGGCAGCAGCGCGCCGGGCAAGCCGCAGATCAGGTCGGCTTCGGGACATGCCGCGGCAAACGCAAGGCGAATGCGGCTCGTGGTCTCGACGACACGGGCGGCGATTTTCAAGAGCCGAAGACGCAGCGTCGCGAACTCGGCAGCGGCCAATTCCCGGGCTTTGGGAATGGCGTCGCGCACGGTCAGCATCAGCCAATAAGCGGCCGTATGGAGCACGAGACGGACCTGGTTGGCGAGCGCCGAACGGCAGCTGGTGCGATCGGAGGCGAGCTGCGTCTTATGCAGCTTGATCAGATTCTCGGCTTGGCCGCGCGCGCAATACAGGCTGTCGTAGATCCACTCGGCCGAGCCGACATCGAGGCTGGTGACGACGAAGCGGATGTCGAGGCCGAGCATCGTCGCCTCAATACGGGCGACAGTGCGCCGTTCGCGATCCCAGGACTTTGCCTTGTGGCGCGTCTCGGTATAGCCACGCAGAACCGGCAGGTTCTCGATGGCGCGTCGCGTGCGGATGTCGTCGGCGACCTCGTCGACTTTTCTGGCGAGAGGCTTGGTGCCGGACAGACCGAAGATGTAGTCGATGCCGTTGGTCTCGCACCACGCCATTGCCTCCGGCCGGGCATAGTGCCCGTCGCCACGGAACGTAATTTGCGTGTTGTGCCATCGCGTCCGGATATGCCGTACCAGGCGGCGCAGATGGGCACGCACCTCGACGCCGCCCGGCGTCTTGCCGGGCCGCAGCACGACGGCCACGGGCCGGCTCTTCTCCGTGTCGTAGACGTGGATCGGCAGGAAGCAGCGTTCGTCATAATGAGCGTTGAACAGCGAGAGCTGCTGATGGCCGTGGACGACGTCGCAGGTATCATCGATGTCGAGCGTGACGGATGCCGGCTCGCGCGGGTAGCTATCCATCCATGCGTCGACCAAAATGTAGGTCAGTCGGATCACGTCGCGCAGGCGCGGAGCATTCTCCAGCCGCGACAGCGTCGGCTGGGAACACAAATCCCGGCCCGTGTCCGGTAGGCGACCGCAGGCCAGCTTGAATGCCGGATCGGACCTCAGATGATCGAGGTCGTCGGCGTCCTCGTAGCCGCAGCAGATCGCGAACATGCGAGCGCGGAACATATCGACCAGGCTGTGCACGACCCGCGTCGGATCGCGCCGATCCGGGAACACCCGGGCCAGATTGTTGGCCAAACCGAGACGCCGCTCGGCCATCGCCAGAAGCATCACGCCCCCGTTCGAGGTTAGGCGCCCACCATCGAAGGCAGCTGTGACTTTCTTGGCGTGAACGGCTGGAAACGAGAAGGGCGGAATCGTATCGTCGGTCATGGCGGGCGTGGCGTTCGCGGTTGGAGGTGATGGGGTTGGCTTCGCAACCGAATCCTACGCCGCATCAGCGCTTTACCCCTCAGGCGCACTCTTACGAATAAGACGGGTTAAGTTGAAGAAAGATTGAGTGACTCCCGATCATTTCTGTGCCGAAACGTGGAGTCGCGGTCGTGCCGCGTCCAAAGAAACCGGCGCGAGCGGCCTATTAGACGCGGTAGGTGCTCAGCCTCCGAAACGAGACTATCAAGCATGAAGAGATCGAGCGCGAGGCAGAGGTTTTATTTGTGTTGAATTCTTGCTTCTCGATAGTGGTCTGAAATCGTATCATCGGTCATGGCGGGCGTGGCGTTCGCGGTTGAAGGTGATGGGGTGGCTTCGCAACCGAATCCTACGCCGCATCAGCGCTTTACACCACGCTCGCCAGCCTCTCAGGCGCCCTCTCGCGAATAAGACGGGTTAAGTTGAAGAAAGATTGAGTGACTCCCGATCATTTCTGTGCCGAAACGTGGAGTCGCGGTCGTGCCGCGTCCAAAGAAACCGGCGCGAGCGGCCTATTAGACGCGGTAGGTGCTCAGCCTCCGAAACGAGACTATCAAGCATGAAGAGATCGAGCGCGAGGCAGAGGTTTTATTTGTGTTGAATTCTTGCTTCTCGATAGTGGTCTGAAATCGTATCATCGGTCATGGCGGGCGTGGCGTTCGCGGTTGAAGGTGATGGGGTGGCTTCGCAACCGAATCCTACGCCGCATCAGCGCTTTACACCACGCTCGCCAGCCTCTCAGGCGCCCTCTCGCGAATAAGACGGGTTAACGCGTCGGTCGCGAATGGGCGCGACCGCCGCTTCCGCCAGCGTTTCCGCGTTAATTGGTAAAATTTGAATCGATTGCAGTCATATCAAATTTTACTCGAATTCGATTCAAGTATAGATCGAATTCGCCGCGCCTTTTACTTGCATTCGTCTCGACTTGACTTGACTGACTTAGTGGCAACGCAAAAGCTCCATGCGAAATGTGGTCCCAACAAGAAACGGGGACCGCAATGTTTGACTTCAGGGGACAGGGGAAGAGGCTGGCGCTGGCCGCCATGCTCTTCGGGATCAGCGCGGCGGCGCACGCCGGCGAAAGCCGTCTGCTCTACGCGAGCCTCGGCGACACCACGCGTGCGCCGATCGGCTGGGTCGAGTTCTGCGCGGACAACGCCGCTCAGTGCCAGGGCGCACCGATGCAGCCGCGCGACATCGTGATGTCGCAAGCCGCATGGCGCGACCTCGTCAAGGTCAATCGCTGGGTCAACGAGACCGTCAAGCCTTTGACCGACCAGGAGCACTGGGGCGTGATCGAGAAGTGGTCGCTGCCATCAGACGGCTACGGCGACTGTGAAGACTACGTGCTGTTGAAGCGCAAGATGCTGATCGACGCCGGATGGCCGCGCCAGGCCCTGCTGATCACCGTCGTGCGCGACAAGAAGGGCGAAGGCCACGCGGTGCTGACGGTGAAGACCGACAAGGGCGAGTTCGTTCTCGACAATCAGAACGAGAACGTCGTTGCCTGGACGGAGACCGGCTACCGCTTCGTCAAGCGCCAGTCGCAGAGCGATCCCAACGTCTGGGTCTCGCTGGGCGATACCAAGCCGGCGGTCTCCACCGCCAGCGCGAAGGATCAGTAGGAACGAGACAACGAGTTACGCGGCCCGGTCACATCCCCACCCCCCCGTCCCAGACCGGTTCGCGCGCGCCCAGCCATCCCCCAATGGCTGGGCGCAACTTTTTCGGCTATGCGGGCGCTGCCTCGTTCGCAGCCGGAGCCGCCGCTGGCCGTGCGATCAGGGCATAGGCGACCGGCACCACGAACAGCGTGAACAGCGTACCGATCGACAGCCCCGTCGCGATCACGAGGCCCATGTTGTAGCGCGACACCGCGCCCGCCCCGCTCGCGGTGATCAGCGGAACGACGCCGAGCACCATCGCCGCGGTCGTCATCAGGATCGGCCGCAGCCGGATCGTCGCCGCCTCGATGATCGCCTCGGTCACCCCCTTGCCCTCGAGGCGCAGTTCGTTGGCGACCTCGACCATCAGGATGCCGTGCTTGCTGACGAGGCCCATCAGCGTGAGCAGCCCGACCTGGGTGTAGATGTTGAGGCTGGCACCGCCGATGCCGAGGCTGATGAAGATCAGGGCGCCGGCCAGCGACATCGGCACCGACACCAGGATCACGATGGGATCGAGGAAGCTGTTGAACAGCGCCGCCAGCGCCAGGAAGATGATGATGACGGCGAAAGCGAACGTCGTGACGAAGCCGCCCGACTCCTGCTCGAGCTGCCGCGAGGCGCCACCGAAATCCACCGTGTAGCCGGCCGGCAGGGTCTTCGCGAGATCCTTGAGCGTGGCGAGCGCGCTGCCCATCGACACGGTCGGCATCGCAACGCCCGAGATCGTCGCCGCATTGATCTGCTGGAAATGATTGCGCGATTGCGGAACGGTCCTGTTCTCCAGATGGGCTACGGTCGAGAGCGGCACCATCGAATTGTCGCTCGCCTTGATGTAATAGCCTAGCCCGTCCTATTCGTGAGAGTGCGGCTTTTGGGCCCGATTGATGCGGCCGCACATCTTGTCTGACGAGGCGCACAGGATTGCCTTCGGCTTTTCGCCGCCTGACGACCGGTACTTTGCAACGCGCTTGAGGGATGGGTTGGGCGAACGGGGGCGGACGCCCCGCCGGTCAAGGACCGAGCGGCAGCAGCGCGCCGGGCAAGCCGCAGATCAGGTCGGCTTCGGGACATGCCGCGGCAAACGCAAGGCGAATGCGGCTCGTGGTCTCGACGACACGGGCGGCGATTTTCAAGAGCCGAAGACGCAGCGTCGCGAACTCGGCAGCGGCCAATTCCCGGGCTTTGGGAATGGCGTCGCGCACGGTCAGCATCAGCCAATAAGCGGCCGTATGGAGCACGAGACGGACCTGGTTGGCGAGCGCCGAACGGCAGCTGGTGCGATCGGAGGCGAGCTGCGTCTTATGCAGCTTGATCAGATTCTCGGCTTGGCCGCGCGCGCAATACAGGCTGTCGTAGATCCACTCGGCCGAGCCGACATCGAGGCTGGTGACGACGAAGCGGATGTCGAGGCCGAGCATCGTCGCCTCAATACGGGCGACAGTGCGCCGTTCGCGATCCCAGGACTTTGCCTTGTGGCGCGTCTCGGTATAGCCACGCAGAACCGGCAGGTTCTCGATGGCGCGTCGCGTGCGGATGTCGTCGGCGACCTCGTCGACTTTTCTGGCGAGAGGCTTGGTGCCGGACAGACCGAAGATGTAGTCGATGCCGTTGGTCTCGCACCACGCCATTGCCTCCGGCCGGGCATAGTGCCCGTCGCCACGGAACGTAATTTGCGTGTTGTGCCATCGCGTCCGGATATGCCGTACCAGGCGGCGCAGATGGGCACGCACCTCGACGCCGCCCGGCGTCTTGCCGGGCCGCAGCACGACGGCCACGGGCCGGCTCTTCTCCGTGTCGTAGACGTGGATCGGCAGGAAGCAGCGTTCGTCATAATGAGCGTTGAACAGCGAGAGCTGCTGATGGCCGTGGACGACGTCGCAGGTATCATCGATGTCGAGCGTGACGGATGCCGGCTCGCGCGGGTAGCTATCCATCCATGCGTCGACCAAAATGTAGGTCAGTCGGATCACGTCGCGCAGGCGCGGAGCATTCTCCAGCCGCGACAGCGTCGGCTGGGAACACAAATCCCGGCCCGTGTCCGGTAGGCGACCGCAGGCCAGCTTGAATGCCGGATCGGACCGCAGATGATCGAGGTCGTCGGCGTCCTCGTAGCCGCAGCAGATCGCGAACATGCGAGCGCGGAACATATCGACCAGGTTGTGCACGACCCGCGTCGGATCGCGCCGATCCGGGAACACCCGGGCCAGATTGTCGGCCAAGCCGAGACGCCGCTCGGCCATCGCCAGAAGGATCGCGCCCCCGTTCGAGGTCAGGCGACCGCCATCGAAGGCAGCCGTGACTTTCTTGGCGTGAACGGCTGGAAACGAGAAGGGCGGAATCGTATCATCGGTCATGGCGGGCGTGGCGTTCGCGGTTGAAGGTGATAGCGTTGGCTTCGCAACCGAATCCTACGCCGCATCAGCGCTTTACACCACGATCGCCAGCCTCTCAGGCGCACTCTTACGAATAAGACGGGCTAGCCCGTCCTATTCGTGAGAGTGCGGCTTTTGGGCCCGATTGATGCGGCCGCACATCTTGTCTGACGAGGCGCACAGGATTGCCTTCGGCTTTTCGCCGCCTGACGACCGGTACTTTGCAACGCGCTTGAGGGATGGGTTGGGCGAACGGGGGCGGACGCCCCGCCGGTCAAGGACCGAGCGGCAGCAGCGCGCCGGGCAAGCCGCAGATCAGGTCGGCTTCGGGACATGCCGCGGCAAACGCAAGGCGAATGCGGCTCGTGGTCTCGACGACACGGGCGGCGATTTTCAAGAGCCGAAGACGCAGCGTCGCGAACTCGGCAGCGGCCAATTCCCGGGCTTTGGGAATGGCGTCGCGCACGGTCAGCATCAGCCAATAAGCGGCCGTATGGAGCACGAGACGGACCTGGTTGGCGAGCGCCGAACGGCAGCTGGTGCGATCGGAGGCGAGCTGCGTCTTATGCAGCTTGATCAGATTCTCGGCTTGGCCGCGCGCGCAATACAGGCTGTCGTAGATCCACTCGGCCGAGCCGACATCGAGGCTGGTGACGACGAAGCGGATGTCGAGGCCGAGCATCGTCGCCTCAATACGGGCGACAGTGCGCCGTTCGCGATCCCAGGACTTTGCCTTGTGGCGCGTCTCGGTATAGCCACGCAGAACCGGCAGGTTCTCGATGGCGCGTCGCGTGCGGATGTCGTCGGCGACCTCGTCGACTTTTCTGGCGAGAGGCTTGGTGCCGGACAGACCGAAGATGTAGTCGATGCCGTTGGTCTCGCACCACGCCATTGCCTCCGGCCGGGCATAGTGCCCGTCGCCACGGAACGTAATTTGCGTGTTGTGCCATCGCGTCCGGATATGCCGTACCAGGCGGCGCAGATGGGCACGCACCTCGACGCCGCCCGGCGTCTTGCCGGGCCGCAGCACGACGGCCACGGGCCGGCTCTTCTCCGTGTCGTAGACGTGGATCGGCAGGAAGCAGCGTTCGTCATAATGAGCGTTGAACAGCGAGAGCTGCTGATGGCCGTGGACGACGTCGCAGGTATCATCGATGTCGAGCGTGACGGATGCCGGCTCGCGCGGGTAGCTATCCATCCATGCGTCGACCAAAGTGTAGGTCAGCCGGATCACGTCGCGCAGGCGCGGAGCATTCTCCAGCCGCGACAGCGTCGGCTGGGAACACAAATCCCGGCCCGTGTCCGGTAGGCGACCGCAGGCCAGTTTGAATGCCGGATCGGACCTCAGATGATCGAGGTCGTCGGCGTCCTCGTAGCCGCAGCAGATCGCGAACATGCGAGCGCGGAACATATCGACCAGGCTGTGCACGACCCGCGTCGGATCGCGCCGATCCGGGAACACCCGGGCCAGATTGTTGGCCAAACCGAGACGCCGCTCGGCCATCGCCAGAAGCATCACGCCCCCGTTCGAGGTTAGGCGCCCACCATCGAAGGCAGCTGTGACTTTCTTGGCGTGAACGGCTGGAAACGAGAAGGGCGGAATCGTATCGTCGGTCATGGCGGGCGTGGCGTTCGCGGTTGGAGGTGATGGGGTTGGCTTCGCAACCGAATCCTACGCCGCATCAGCGCTTTACCCCTCAGGCGCACTCTTACGAATAAGACGGGCTAGCAACTGGTCTGCCGTCAGCCGATCGTTCTGCTTGGCCTGAGGAATTACCTTGTAGGAGCGGCCGTCGAGGCTGAAATAGTCGAGATAGTTGCCGCCGAGCATGGTCGCGAGCGCACCGCCGAGATCACTCATCTTCAGGCCGAGATCACCGGCCTTGTCGCGGTCGAAGGAGACCAGCGTCTGGGGCCTGTCGATTTTCAGGTCGGTATCGAGGAAGATGAATTGGCCGCTCTTCAGCGCCTGCACCATGAAGTTGCGCGAGACCTGGTCGAGCTCGTTGTATGAACCGGTCGCACCGATCACGAACTGGATCGGAAGGCCGTTGCTGCCGGGCAGCGGCGACGGCTGGAAGGCGACCGAGCGCGTGCCGGCGATGGTGTTGAGCAGGTTCTGGAAATCCGGCTGAAGAGTCTTCGTGGTCAGGCTGCGCTGGTCCCAGGGCTTGAGCACCCAGCCTCCGATCGCCTGGGTGGGCGTGTCGATCTGGAAGAGGGTCTTCGTTTCCGGGCGCTTGGCCACGAGATCGTAGACCTGCTGGCTGTAGAATTGCCGCTGCTGAAGTGTCGCTGAGGGCGCCGACGTCGTCAGCGAGAGCACGACGCCCTGGTCCTCGTCGGGCGCGAGCTCGCTGGTCGAGGTCGCATAGAGCCAGGGAATGCCGGCCAACAGCAGCAGCGCGAACACGGCCACGACCGGCTTCATGGCAAAGACGGCCTCCAGCCGGCGGCGATAGGCGCCTGAGAGCCACTCAAGCACGTGGTCGATCGTCCGGACCAAGCGCGCCTCCCAGTTCGTCGCATCGCGCTCGGTCTTGCGCAATAGCCAGGCGCAGTTCATCGGCGACAGCGTCAGCGCGATCACCGCAGATACCGTGACCGCGCCTGCGAGCGTGAAGGCGAACTCGGTGAACAGCGCGCCGGTGAGGCCGCCCTGGAATCCCACGGGCACGTAGACCGCGATCAGAACCACGGTCATGGCGATGATCGGGCTTGCCAGCGCGCGTGCGGACTGGATCGCGGCCTCGACCGGCGCGACGCCTTCGTCGATCAGCCGGTGCACGCTCTCCACGACGATGATGGCATCATCCACCACGAGCCCGATGGCGAGCACGAGTGCAAGCAGGGTCAACAGATTGATGGAGAAGCCCATCAGCAGCATCAGCCCGAATGTTCCGATCAGCGACAGCGGGATCGCGATCACCGGGATCAGGACCGATCGCCACGAGCCCAGGAACAGGAACACCACCACGATCACGATCAGCACCGCTTCCACCAGCGAGTGGACGACCTCGTCGATCGAGGAATTGACGAAGTCGGTGGAGTCGTAGAGCACCTCGCCGGCCAGACCGTTCGGAAGCTGCGCCTTGATGTCGGGCAGGACCGCCTTCACACCGTTGATGACGTCGAGCAGATTGGCCGTGGGCGCCGTCTGGATGCCGATATAGACCGCCGTCTTGCCGTTGAATTTCGTTTCGCTGTCGTAATCGTCGTTGCCGAGCGTCACGTTCGCGACGTCACGCAGGCGGATGATGGCGCCGTTGACGGTCTTGACCACGAGGTTGCGGTATTGCTCCAGCGAATGGAGGTTGGTCGAGGCAGCAAGGTCGACCTGCACGAGCCGGCCCTTGGTCGTGCCGAGGCCGGAGATGTAGTCGTTGCCCGACAGCGCGGTCGATACCTCGCTTGCGGTGAGGCCGTAAGCCGCCAGCTTGTCGGGATCGAGCCAGGCCCGGAGCGCAAACTTCTTGGCGCCCAGCAATTCGGCCGTCTGCACGCCGGCGACGGCCTGGAGCCGCGGCTGCACCACGCGCGTCAGGTAGTCGGTAATCTGGTTCGGCGCCAGCACGTCGCTGGCAAAGCCGATGTACATGGCGTCGATGGTCTGACCCACCTTGAGCGTCAGCGTGGGCTGCTGCGTGCCGCTCGGAAACTGGTTGAGGACCGAATTGACCTTGGCGTTGATCTCCGTCATCGCCTTGCCGGAATCGTAGTTCAGCCGCAGATTGACCGTGATGGTGCTGGAGCCGGTGACGCTGCTCGAGGTCATGTAGTCGATGCCGTTGGCCTGGGCGATGGCATTCTCGAGCGGAGTCGTGATGAAGCCGGCGATGATGTCGGAATCCGCGCCGGCATAGGCGGTGCTCACCGTGACGATGGCGTTCTGCGTGCGCGGGTATTGCAGGATCGACAGCGTCGCCATCGAGCGCAGGCCGAGCACGAGGATCAGGGCGCTGACCACGAGCGCCAGCACCGGCCGGCGGATGAAGATATCAGTGAAGCGCATCTTGTCCTGAACTCGTTTCTCGGCACTCTTTGTCGCGGTATCCGCGCCGTCGCGAAGCCTATTGGTCGACGATGTCTGGCGCGGCCTCGGCCTGCGGCACGTGTGAATTGTCGACCTTGACCGGGCTGCCGTTGCGCAGCTTCAGCTGGCCGGCGATGACCACGGTCTCGCCCGGCTTGATCCCATCGTTGACCGCGACGCGGTCGCCTTTCGGGGGCCTCGTCTTGACGAACATCTGCCGCGCGGTGCCCTGCCCGTCATGGAGATCGTCGACGAGATAGACCAGGTCGCCGTAGGAATTGTTCACGATCGCGGTGAGCGGGAGGGTGACGACCTGCTCGGGCTTGCCGACGGCGATCTCGACCTTTGCGAACATGCCCGGCAGCAGCCGGGCCTCGCCGTTGCGCAAGGTGGCGCGAACCTGGACGTTTCGGCTGCTTGAATCCACCTTGGCGTTGATTGCCGTGATCTGCCCGGTGAACCGCTCAGCCGGAAAGGCATCGACTGCGACCGACACGTCCTGCCCGATGCGGATCGAGGCCAGCGCCTGCTGCGGCAGGTAGAAGTCGACATAGATCGGATCGAGACTCTGCAGCGTGACGATGCTGGTCCCGGCGGAGAGATACTGGCCGAGATCGACGGCGCGGATACCGAGGCGCCCGGAGAACGGCGCCTTCAACGTCTTCTGCTCGAGCAGGGCCTTCTGCTGGTCCACCAAGGCCTGGGCGTTCTTCAGGTTGGCCCTGTCGCTGTCGACCGTCGCCTGGCTCACTGCGTTGAACTTGATCTGCTCCTCGTCGCGCTTGAGCACGATCGCGTAGTTCTCCGCCGTCGCCTGCAGTGAACGTAGCTTGGCGAGGTCGTCGGTCGCGACCAGCGACAGCAGGGTCTGTCCCGCCGTGACGCTGTCACCCGAGGAGAACTCGATGCTCTGCACGATGCCGGCGACCTGCAGCGCGAGATCGGCGCCGTTGACGGCGCGCAGCGAGCCGACCGCGTTCAGGCTGGACTGCCAGGGCGCGTTCGCGGCAACCACGGTGGAGACGGTCTGCGGCGGATTGGCCAACGCGCCGATGGCCTTCCTGATCATGATCTCCTTGAAGGTCTGGAATCCATAAAGCCCGCCGAACAGGATCGCCATCCCGCACAGCATGATTGTCATCCGCTTGATCATCGCAACGCGTCCTCGGTCTTCTTGTCGGTGCCGGCGAAGTAACCGGCATTGGCGCGCGGCAGCGCGTCCGGCGTTTCATCCACGCGATTCCACCAGCCGCCGCCGAGCGCCTGAAACAGCGCGGCGGTGTCGGTAAAGCGGGTCGCCTGCGCCTTGACGCGCGATACCCGTGCGTTGAGGTAGGATTGCTGGGCGTTGATGATGTTGGCGTACGGCACGGCGCCGGTCTTGAACTGCTCGACCGCCATCGCGAGGCTGTCGGCCGTCACCTTCTCGGCGGCGGTCTGCGCCTTCAGCGTCGCGGCGTCGTACTGGATGGCGCGCAGGGAATCCGCGACGTTCTGGAACGCGGTCACCACCGTGCTCTTGTAGAGCGCGAGATCCTTCTCGAACGCCGCCACGTCGGCTTCCTTGGTGTGGTACAGCGTTCCGCCGTCGAAGATCTTCTGGCTGACGCTGGAAGCGGCACTCCAGACGATCGTCTCGGGCGAGAACAGCCGCTCGGGACTGGTGGCGCCGTAGCTGCCCGAGAGCGTGAGCTGTGGCAGCAGGTTGGCGATGCCGACACCGACGGTCGCGGTCGCCTGATGCAAGGTCGCCTCGGCCTGACGGATGTCCGGGCGCTGCCGTACCAGCGTCGAGGGCAGCGACAATGGCAGCCGCCCGGGCAGGCGCAGATCGGCCAGCCGCACATGCTCGCCGCGGTCCTGGCTCGGCAGCCGGCCGAGATAGGCCATCAACTGGTTGCGCTGTTGCGCCAGCTGCTTCTGCAGAGGAGCCAGCGTCGCCCTGGCTTGCGCCAGCGTCGCCTCTTGCGACAGCAGGTCGGATTTCGAGATCGCACCGATCTCGAACTGGCGCTGGATGCGCGCCAGCTGATCCGACTCCGCCTTGATGATCTCCTCGGTCGCAAGGATTTGATCGCGGAGCGAGGCATCCGTGATCGCGGCCGTCACTACGTTGGCGGTGAGCGCGAGATAGGTCGCTTCGAGCTTGAAGCCCTGATAGTCGGCCTGGGCTTGCAGCGCCTCGACCTGACGCCGCGTGCCACCCCAGATGTCGAGCGCGTAGGACACGCTGACGGAAGCGTTGTAGAGCGTGTAGGTCGAACCTTGCGCCGGCCACACCCCCGACTGCGACGTGCTCGTCCGGTCGCGCTCCGCCGAGGCGCTGCCGGACACTTGCGGAAACAGGCTGCCCTGCTGCGCCAGCGTATTCTCCCGCGCATAGCGCAAGGCGAACTGCGCCGCCTGCACGTCGGGATGATTGCGGATGGCTTCCTCGACAAAGGCGTTGAGCTGCCGCGAGCGGAACAGCGCCCACCAGGCGCCGGGAATATCCCTGCCTGTTTCGAAGCCCTGCGAATTGCCGCCGGTCACCGGCGCACTCGTGGTGGCGGACGGGCGCTGCTCGCGTGTGTAGCCGTCCACGGCCGGTCCGGCCGGCGACACGAAGTCCGGTCCGACCGCACAGGACGCCAGCACGACGCCGCAGAGCGAGACGCCGGCCCAGGCCGAGGCCCGCGCCGGCCGCCACCCTCCTGCGACGACGGGGACGTGCCTGGACCTGCCTGGAAGAGAAGCTGTCAAAGAACTAAACCGTTTCGTTTTTGTCCGGGAGGCTGTATGTTGCAGGTTGGAACCAAAAGTCAAGCCGTGGGGTTACGGGTCAATGACGACGACGGTGCATAAGGCGCAGATGCGAGAGACCAAAGGACTGGCCGATACGAGTCAGAAGCCGCGCGCCAGGGCCAAGCACAGCCAGATTCTCGACAGCGCTCGCGTTCTTTTTCTCGATCAGGGTTTCGATGCCACCAGCATGGACGCGATCGCGCGCGAGGCCGGGGTCTCGAAGGCGACGCTCTACGTTCATTTCGACGACAAGGACGATCTGCTGCTGGCGCTCGTGAATGAGGAGTGCAAGCGCTTCGGGCCGAAGACGTTATGGCGCGACCACGGCGGCAAGATCGATCTCAGGGCAGAACTCCACGCCATTGGCACGACGTTCCTCGAAGCCTTTCTCGAGCGCGGGCTTGCCGTGCACAGACTCGTGATGTCCTGCGCCTCGCGTTATCCGCGCGTGGCGGAGGTTTTCATGAAGTCCGGACCGGAGCGCTGCGACGCCGAGGTGGCTGCCTTCCTGCGTGCAGCGCAGGCGCAGGGCCTTGTCGACGTTCCCGACGTCGCCATGGCGGCGACGCAGTTTCTCAGCCTGATCCAAGGCAAGGAGATCCTGAAATGGGCTCTCTCGATGAAGACGCCGAGCCCGGCCCGCCATCGCGCGCTGATCGAGAATGGCATCAAGGTGTTTCTCGCGGCCTATGAGCGACGTCCCGCGGCTGCGAAGCAGACGGGGCGAAACCCGGCGAAGGCATCCGCGCGCCGCTAAAGCGCGATGCGAATAGGATGAATCGTGATCGCGCTTTAGGTGTCGTTTAAGCATGATCTTTTCGGAAAACCGCTGCGCACTTTTCCGGATCATGCTTTAGTATCAGGACCGCTCAGGCGCCCAGCACGTCGGCGAGCCGCCTATCCGCGGCGTCGAGCTCTTTCAGGAACAGTTCGGCCTCGATCTCCTGCAGATGCGACAACATCAGCGCGCGCGCGGCCTCGCCATCGCGCCGGCCGATCGCCTCGACGATCCCGGCGTGGTGATCGGTGCCGCAAGCCGGCGTGTCGTGGCGGCGGTAGAGCAGGATGATGAGCGAGGAGCGCGCGATCAGCTCCTTCAGGAAGCCGAGATAGATGCTGTGGCCGCTCATCTCGGCGACGAGACGATGAAACTCGCCGGAGAGCCGCACCGAGGCGCGCGCATCGCCGCGCAGCTCCGCCTCGCGCTCCTCGGTGAGATGGCGCTGCAGGCGATTGATCCAGGCCGGAGACGCCGCATCGATCGCGTGATCGACGATGGCAGGCTCGATCAGGCGCCGCGCCTCGAACACTTCGCGAGCATCGGCGGGCGTCGGCCGCGCGACGAAGGCACCGCGGTTCTTCTCGATGTTGACGATGCCCTCATGCGCGAGCTGCTGCAGCGCGGTCCGCACCAGCGTGCGGCTCGCGCCGTAGATGTCGCCGATCTCGTCCTCGCCGAGCTTCGTGCCCGGCAGCAGGCGATGTTCGAGGATCGCGGCGGTCACGCCCTCCCGGATACGGCTGACCCGATCGCTCGCATCTGGCGCATCGGATTTCGGGCGGGTCTTGAGGGCCATTGGTGTGAGGGCTCGATCGGCGACGTTCGGCCGAATGGTAGTCGACGAGCTGTATCCAATCACAGGCGAAACTTTATACAATCTGCGCCCGTTTTGTGTGCAGAGGGGTGCGCCGGCGTCGGCCAGCCAGCCGGGGTCGGAATTGACCTAACGATCTGACTCCACTGCACAGTTTTCTGAAATCGGTTGGCTGAGGGGTGTTGGCACGGAGCTTGCGGAGAGACGCGGGAAGCATCGCCCCTGCTCGGACACGCCATGGCCACTCCCGCCGCTCTCGAACTGGTCGCCGTCACCAAGCGCTACGACACCACGCTGGCGGTCGACAACGTCAACCTGAAGATCCCGGCCGGCACCTATTGCTGCCTGCTCGGCCCCTCCGGCTGCGGCAAGACGTCGACCCTGCGCATGATCGCGGGCCACGAGGCGGTCAGCGAGGGCGACATCATCCTCGGCGCGCAGAACGTCACCGATCTCGAGCCGGCCAAGCGCGGCACCGCGATGATGTTTCAGTCCTACGCGCTGTTTCCGCACCTCAGCGTGCTCGACAACGTCGCCTTCGCCTTGAAGATGCGCGGGATCGACAAGCCGACGCGGCACAAGCGCGCCGGCGAATTGCTCGAGCTGGTCGCGATGAGCCAATATGCGGGCCGTCTCCCGGCGCAGCTTTCCGGCGGCCAGCAGCAGCGCGTGGCGCTCGCCCGCGCGCTGATCACCGAGCCGCAGATCCTCCTGCTCGACGAGCCGCTCTCCGCGCTGGATCCGTTCCTGCGGGTGAAGATGCGCGGCGAGTTGAAGCGGCTGCAGCGCGAGCTCGGCATCAGCTTCATACAGGTCACCCACGGTCAGGAAGAGGCGATGGCCCTCGCCGACCACATCGTGGTGATGAACCAGGGCCGGATCGAGCAGCAGGGCACGGCACGCGACATCTTCCACCATCCCCGCACCGAATTCGTGGCCCGCTTCATCGGCGGCCACAACGTCCTCAGCGACTCCGGCAAGCTCATCGCCGTGCGCGCCGATCAGCTCGGCATCGTGCCGTTCGCTGACGGCGCGTTCGGCGCGCCGGCGCTGCTGACCCAGACCGAGTACCAGGGCTCCTACATCGCCGTCTCGCTCACGCTCGACGACGGCACCGCCCTGTTCTCCCACCTTCCCGAGGCCGCCTTCGACGTCCACCCGTTCCGTCCGGGCGATCGCGTGCTGGCCACCTGGGATCCCGCCAAGGCGCAACCCCTGCAATAGCGCCGATCAATCACCGGAATGCGCAACAGAGGAGTGATGACATGACCGAGACCACCAGGACGAAGGGCGTCAGCCGCCGCACGCTGCTCAAGGGCACCGCAGGTCTCGCCGGCCTTGCCGCAGGCTCGGGGGCGATCACCGGCTTTCCCTACGTGAAGTCGGCCGACGCGAAGGTGCTGCGCTATCTCGGCACCGCCGTGAACGAGGGCGACGACATCGCCAAGCAGTGCCTGAAGGACACCGGCATCAAGATCGAATACATCACCGCGACCACCGACGACGTCACCAAGCGCGTGATGACCCAGCCGAACTCCTTCGACGTGCTGGACACCGAATATTTCTCGCTGAAGAAGATCGTGCCGTCTGGCAACATCCTCGCGCTCGACGCCAGGAAGATCAAACAGTTCGGCAACATCACGCCTGTTTTCACCAAGGGCGAGACGCCCGGCGGCAAGAAGATCGGCGGCCAGGGCACGGCACCCTGGAAGGTGCTCTACCTCGAAGGCAAGGACTCCAAGAAGTTCGCGACGTCGGCGACCGAATTCGTGACGCTGATCCCGACCGTCTACAACGCCGACACGCTCGGCATCCGCCCCGACCTGATCAAGCGGCCGATCAATTCCTGGTCCGAGCTGCTCAACCCCGAGTTCAAGGGCAAGGCCTCGATCCTCAACATCCCCTCGATCGGCATCATGGACGCTGCGATGGTCGTGGAAGCCTCCGGCAAGTACAAATATGCCGACAAGGGCAACATGACCAAGGAAGAGATCGATCTCACCATGAAGGTCATGACCGAGGCCAAGAAGGCCGGTCAATTCCGCGCCTTCTGGAAGGATTTCAACGAGAGCGTCAACCTGATGGCCTCGGGCGAGACCGTGATCCAATCGATGTGGTCGCCGGCGGTGACGAAGGTGCGCTCGATGGGGATTGCCTGCACCTTCCAGCCGCTGAAGGAAGGCTACCGCTCCTGGGCCTCCGGCTTCTGCGTCTCCAAGGGCGTCTCGGGCGCGAAGCTCGAATGGGCCTATGAGTTCGTCAACTGGTTCCTGTCCGGCTACGCCGGCGCCTATCTCAACCGCCAGGGCTATTACTCGGCCGTCCTCTCCACCGCGAAGGCGCATATGGAGCCCTACGAGTGGGCGTACTGGATGGAAGGCAAGCCGGCCGAGAAGGACATCAAGGCGCCCGACGGTTCGCTCTTGGAAAAGGCGGGCGCCGTGCGTGACGGCGGCTCCTACGAAGACCGCATGGGCGCGGTCGCGTGCTGGAACGCTGTGATGGACGAGAACGACTACATGGTCCGCAAGTGGAATGAGTTCATCGCGGCGTAACGGACATGTCGGAAGAAGTTCTGCAACAGGCAACCCCGGGCTTGATCCCGGGGTCGGGCACAGCGCGCGCCGCAAAGCCGACGCGCCTATCGCCGTGAGGGTGTCAGTAACTCGGTGTAAGATGGTTTCTGTGAGTTTACCTTTGACAGGAGACTCACATGGCTACGGATTTTTCACCTGAGATTTTGGACCAGCTTCTTGCCGGGGGCAGTCTCAAGCCAGAAGACTTAGCCGGCGAAGACGGGCTTTTCAGACGACTGAAGAAGGCGCTTCTGGAGCGCGCACTGGGTGCGGAGCTGACCCACCACCTTGGCTATGAGAAGGGCGACCCGGCGGGCCGCGGGTCGGGCAACAGCCGCAACGGCACAAGCAGCAAAGCGCTGTTGACGGACGACGGCGAGATCGAGATCGAGGTGCCGCGCGACCGCGCCGGCACGTTCGAACCGGTGATCGTCGCGAAGGGCCAGACCCGCTTCGACGGCTTCGACGAGAAGATCATCAGTCTCTACGGGCGGGGCATGACGGTACGGGAGATCCAGGGCCATCTGGCCGAGCTCTACGGCACCGAGGTGTCCCCCGATCTGATCAGCAAGGTCACCGACGCGATTCTCGACGAGGTCCGCGAATGGCAGAGCCGGCCGCTGGAAGCGATCTATCCGGTGGTCTTCTTCGACGCGCTCAGGGTCAAGATTCGCGATGAGGGGATGGTCAAGAACAAGGCAGTCTACGTCGTGCTGGGCATCACTGCATCGGGCGAGAAAGACGTGCTCGGGCTTTGGATCGAGCAAACCGAAGGCGCCAAATTCTGGCTCAAGGTCATGAACGATCTGAGGAACCGCGGCGTCGCCGACATCCTGATCGCCGTCGTCGACGGTCTGAAGGGCTTTCCCGAGGCGATCAACAGCGTCTTTCCCAAGGCGATGGTCCAGACCTGCATCGTGCATTTGATCCGCAACAGCCTATCCTTCGTGTCCTGGAAGGATCGCAAGGCGATCCTTCCCTCGATCAAGGCGATCTATCATGCCGAGAATGCCGACGCCGCTCTGCTCAGGCTCGAGGACTTCGAAGCCGAGTGGGGCAAGCGCTATCCCGCGATCGGGGCGGCCTGGCGCCGGGCGTGGGAGCACGTCATTCCGTTCTTCGCCTTCGCGCCGGAGATACGCAAAATGATCTATACCACCAACGCGGTCGAGGCGCTGAACCGTTCGCTGCGCAAGATCATCAAAACACGCGGCAGCTTCCCCAACGACGAGGCGGCGATGAAGCTGCTTTACCTCGCCATCAGAAATGCCGGCATCCATTGGCGACGACCGGTTGCATGGACGGCCGCAATGGGCCAGTTTGCCATCCAGTTCGGCGAGCGCTTTGCAGGCTCAGCGGACTGACCCCATGGGGTCAGTCCGCTGACCCCGCAAACCCCTCACAGAGACGCTCTTACACAAAACTTCTGACACTCCCATCGCCGTCCTTCATCTCCTGGCTCCAGGCCGGGCCGATGATGCTGGTGTTTCTCGCCTTCTTCCTCATTCCGCTCGTCTTCGTCGTCATCGTATCCTTCTGGGATTACAATGAATACCAGCTGCTGCCGGCTTTCTCTGGCCGCGGCTACACCGACACTTTCGAGGGCTGCATCGCGCAGCTCCCCGATCTCTGCACCATCGGCAAGACCTACCTGAAGACGCTGAAGCTGTGCTTCCTGGTCTGGGCCATCACCCTCTTCATCGGCTTCTGGGTCGCCTATTTCCTCGCCTTCCACGTCAGGTCCAAGACCTGGCAGATGGGATTGTCGCTGCTCTGCACGATCCCGTTCTGGACCTCCAACGTGATCCGCATGATCGCCTGGATTCCACTGCTCGGGCGCAACGGCCTGGTGAACTCAGGCCTGATGAAGACGGGCCTGATCAACCATCCGATCGAATGGCTGCTGTTCTCCGAGTTCTCCGTCGTGCTGGCGCTGGTGCACCTCTTCACCTTCTTCATGGTGGTGCCGATCTTCAATTCCATGGTGCGCATCGACAAGTCGCTGATCGAGGCGGCCTATGACGCCGGCGCCACCGGATTCCAGACCCTCGTCAACGTCATCATTCCGCTGTCCAAGCCCGGCATCGTGATCGGCTCGATCTTCGTCATCACCATCGTGATGGGCGATTTCATCACCATCGGCGTGATGGGCGGCCAGCAGATCGCCGCCGCCGGCAAGATCATCGAGACGCGGGTGAATGCTCTGCAGTTCCCGGCTGCCGCCGCGAACGCGGTGATCCTGCTCGTCATCACCTTCCTGATCATCACCATGATGTCGCGCATCGTCGACATCAAGAAGGAGCTCTAGAGCATGACGGAAGGACGCCCGCGCTCTTTCTACGTGCTCGCGATCTTCTTCGCGGCCTATGTGCTGTTCCTCTATGGCCCGATGATCGCGATCTACGTGCTGTCGTTCCAGGGGCCGCAGGGCGGCCTCACCTTCCCGATGAACGGCGTCTCGACCTTCTGGATCGCGAAACTGTTCCAAGGCACCGGCATCGTCGATCTCGGCGCGGCCTTCCGCCGTTCGCTGCTGCTTGGCCTCGTCGTGATGGTCCTCACCGTCGTGCTGTCGGTCGCCGCAGGAATGGCGTTCCGCCGTAAATTCAAGGCGCAAAGCATCCTGTTCTATTCGGCGATCGCGAGCCTGATCGTGCCCTCGATCATCACCTCGCTCGGCATCTCGCTCGAATTCCGCATCATCGACGATCTGATCAAGGCGCATTGGAACGAGAATTTCGAAACCTCGATGGGCCTGCTCACCTCCGGGCTCGGCGCGCACCTGACCTGGACGCTGCCGTTCGGGCTGCTCATCATGTTCGCGATCTTCAACCGCTTCGACCCGCGCCTCGAGGAGGCCGCGCGCGATCTCGGCGCGACACCATGGCAGACCTTCCGTCACGTCGTGCTGCCGATCATCCTGCCGTCGGTGATCGGCATCGGCCTGTTCGGCTTCACGCTGTCCTGGGACGAGCTCGCCCGCTCCAGCCAGGCCATCGGCGCGGTGAATACATTGCCGCTCGATCTGCAGGGCCTCACCACCACCGTGACGAACCCCGACATCTATGCGCTCGGCACCGTGATCTCGCTTGCGCTCGGCACCATCCACGTGCTCAACAAGCGGCAGGCGGCCAAGGGTTCGGACGCCGGCAAGGGACTCGTCTGACAAGGGACTTGTCTGATCCGATGCGGCTGCACGTCGTCAACCCCAACACCACCGCGTCGATGACGGCGAAGATCGCCGCTGCGGCGCGCAGCGTCGCCCTGCCCGGCACGGTGATCGACGCACGTCAGCCGACGATGGGCCCGGTCTCGATCGAGGGATTCTACGACGAAGCCTTCGCGGTCCCCGGCATGCTCGGCTGCATCCGCGAGGCCGACCGCGACGGTGCGGAAGCACACATCATCGCCTGCTTCGACGACACCGGCCTCGACGCTGCGCGCGCCGCCGCAAAGGCGCCGGTGATCGGCATCGGCGAAGCCGGCTTCCACATGGCGAGCCTGATCGCCGCGCGCTTCGCCGTGGTGACGACGCTCGGTGTGTCCATCGTGCCGATCGAGCACAATCTGAAAAAATACGGCCTCGCCGCGCGCTGCGTCGGCGTCCGGGCGGCCGAAGTGCCCGTGCTGGCACTGGAAGAGCGCAATACCGATGCGCTCGGCAGAATTTCGGCGGAGATCACTGCCGCGATCCGCGACGACCGCGCCGAAGCCATCGTGCTCGGCTGTGCCGGCATGGCCGACCTCGCCACCGAACTCGCCGCCACGCACGGCCTGCCCGTGGTCGACGGCGTCACTGCTGCGGTGACGCTGGCGGAATCGCTGGTGCGGCTCGGGCTGAAGACCTCCCGGCTCGGGCCCTATGCCGCGCCGCGATCGAAGCCCTATGATGGATTGTTGTCGCAGTTTCGGCCGTAGGCGCAGCAGCAGATACCTATGGACGGCATGAGCACAGGGTCAGTGTGCCCGGCCCGCACCGCGGCGGTCGGCCTCGCCTACCGATTCTGATGCGGAATCACTGACGAGCGCAGCCCCGACGACCGGATCAGCAACGCGTCCTTGGGGACGCCTGCGACCGGATTGAGCGAATCTCGCGAAAAAGCGGCAAAAAAGGTGTTATTGAACCTCTTTTTGCACCCGCCCGTCCCATTAATCCCAACCAGCCTCTTTTTGGTCCTATTCCTTGCCGAAACCTAAGGCTTTCGGGACGCCCCGGTGGCCCTCTGGGTTGCCGGTCTTCGCCATTCACCAAGTTTCCATTTGGGTTTTGTCAGCGATGATCGATCTCGCCCGGGACACACCGTCCACCTCTCTCCTTCGCCTTGGGGGCCAGCCCATTGCGCTGACCGCTGCAGCCCTCTTGCTCCTGATCGCGGGCGTGACTTCAATCGCGATCTGGCGTGCCTATACCGGCGCCGCCCCTGAGAGCGACCGCATGGTTGCATCGCGGCAGCTCCAGGCCCGCGCGGCCCAGGCGTCCGAGCAGTTGGTCGAGAAGACCAAGGGTCTGGAGGCGACCCAGCAGGAATCGATCGACCAACTCCAGGTGGTGCAGGATCAGCTCCTGACCATGAAGCGGCTGCTCGCCGCGCAACAGGCCGATACCAAGCGTCTGTCAGAGCAGGTCACGGCCTTGAACGAATCCATCGACGGCTTGCGGCAGTCATTTGCCAGTGCGCGGGCGACCGAGGTCGACACACCGTCGGTTACCCGCAGGAAACCGGCGCGGCACCGCGTCCAGGCCAGCGCGCGCAAGCGGTCGCGCGGCTGAGCCGACAGCCGCGGGAACTTTATTTTCGCCACTTGTGAACTGGATCACATTCGCCCGTAGGATTCCGCGCGATGTTGGCGTCTACCGGATGGCGTGAGCCGATTTCAATATCCGGGGCTGGCAAGGTCGTTGACGGTATACTGCGTCAACGGCCTTGTTCTTTAACAGCTTATTTCCGTCTCACTCGCAGACGTCGACCCGACGGTACCGCCATCCCGACGGCGTCATGACACGCTTCCGCGCGACATAGCAGCCGCCGTAACCGTCGTTGTAGCCCGGGCCGTAATAGTAGGGATCGCCGTAGTAGGGATAACCGTAACCGTAATAGCCGCCGTAGTAGCCGGCACCGACGAAACCCGCACCGATTGCGACACCTGGCCAGAAGCCGCCGCCACGCCAGGGGCGATGCCCCCAGCCTCCGCCATGGAAGCCGCCGCCATGGAAGCCTCCACCATGTCCGAAGCCGCCGCGCGCCTCGGCCGCCTGCGGCGCCAATAGTCCGAACGCTGCCACAGTCAGCGCCGTCACGATCATCTTGCGAAACATCACTCGATCCTCCGCGTGGAGACACTCCACGCTTCAAAGCAGGACCAAGCTAACGTCAGTTGGGAACTCGTGACAGCCACGCTGTCTCACTTCCGCGCGAGCGTCAGCAGCCGCGGCAGATGCTCTTGATCTTCCTGTCGAGCTGCTTGTTCTCGGCGTTCACGGCGGCATCAGCCGCCTCACCTCCGCCGGTGCCGGTGGTGACTCCGGAGCCGGGGCCGGATGACTGAGCCGTACTCAGGCTGTTGGTACCGGGCGGCGGAACTGGCGAATTGGCAATGCCTCCGGTCGATCCTACCGAGCCTCCCGTCGATCCCACTGAGCCGCCGCTCGATCCGGCTGAGCCGCCGGTCGTTTGCGCGAACGATAAGGCGGGCAAGGCCGCGAGTGCGAGGATCATGATCGTAGTCTTGATTGAACCGCCTGCAGATGAGCTTGCCATCGGAAGTCCTCCTTTACCGGTCAACCGACGCGGTGAAGACAGGTTCCGGTACAGGCGTCTCAGGCGCAACGCTGTCACGTTCGCCGCGCAATGCACGGTCTGCATCGTTGGAGCCCCATTCGCGGGCAGCCGCGGGGCTGATCTCCACTCCACCCCGCACCGCGATGCGTCAACCGATCCGCTTCAGGCCCTTCTTGAAGCGCGGGCCGTTGGCGACATAGAACTTGGCCGCGCCTCCCATTCGCTGCACCTGGGCGTCGTCGAGCGTGCGGACCACGCGTGCCGGCGAGCCGATGATCAGGGAACGTTCAGGAAATTCCTTGCCCTCGGGAATGACGGAACCGGCGCCGACAATGCAGTTGCGGCCGACCCTGGCGCCGTTCATCACGATCGAGCCCATGCCGACAAGGGCGCCCTCCTCGATGGTGCAGCCATGCAGGATGACATTGTGGCCGACCGTGCAGTTCCTGCCGACGTGAAGCGGAAAGCCGAGATCGGTATGGCAGGTCGAGCCGTCCTGCACGTTGGCGCCCTCGCCGATCTCGATCCACTCGTTGTCGCCGCGCAGCACGGCGCCGAACCAGACGCTCGCACCGGGCTTCAGGCGCACGCGGCCGATCACGGTCGCGGTCTCCGCGATGAAATAATCGCCGTCGGCGGGAAGATCGGGCGCCTGCCCGTCGAGCTCGTAGATCGCCATCAAGGTCTCCTGTCGGGTTGACCCAGCCATAGCGAAACGGCGGCCTGGAGGCAAAGGGCCGGCCGCTCAAAGCGCGGCGTCAGACCAGAATGCCGGCCGCGCGCAGCGTCATCAGAAAGAAGGTGCCGCTCATCATGCTCCAGAAGCCGGCGATGACGGTCGCCATCATCACGAATTCCACGCGGCGGCTTTCCACCTGCACGCCGCGCAGCGTGTTGCGCATGATGATGAAGGGCGCGGCGAACACCAGGAACGGAACCGCCGCGAAAGTTTTCGGCGCCACGCCATCCTGCAACAGGCCGAAGCCGGCGGGCCGCTGCGCGAGCGCCTGGTAGCCGTTCACGAGGGCGCCAGCGAGCGCGAAACCGATGCAGATCGAGAAGAAGGTATTGAGAGCTTCAGGTGTCATCGGAACAGTCCGCACTTCACGCAACGCCGGAGCCTACCTGTGACAAAGAGTGCCGGTTAACGCTACATTATCCTTAAGGGAAGGTTAACGCGGCCGGCCGGTCCACGCAGGGCCGTCCCCGCCTCCCGCAGCCGGGAATGCTCCGCGAAACAGCCCTCGCGTGGCATATTCGCCGCTGATTCGTCGGCCACCGGCCGACCTCCGGCTCGACTTGCGCAATTCATGACGGTGTTTTCGGCAGCTCCCCTCAGGTCTCCCCGCACGCGCACCCGCGCGCATGTCGTCCCGATCGTGCTCGCCGGCACTGCCGCGGCATGCGCGGTTGCGCTCGTCGCCTATTTGTTGTGGCCGACCTGGGGCAGCAGGGGCGCCAACGCCCCGGACAAGCTGCCGGTGAGCATCGGCGGCACGCTGTTCAACCTGCCGGTGACCGCGATCCGCATGAAGATCCAGCGGCACTCGGGGCCGCAGGAGCGCATCGATCTCGACTTCCTCTATCCCTCGCTAGAGCCGCCCGGCGCGCCGAAGCACGTCACCGCCGACACGGTGGAAGCGGCGGTGCAATCGATCGATCGCATCTTCCTGTCGATCGCGGCCCATCACGATGCGCTCTCGCCCGAGCAGCGGACGGCCACGATCTATCCGCGCTATCTCGATCAGGCCGCGACCATGCCCGTGGACGGGCTGACGATGCGGATGTTCCGCACCGACACGCCTTACGGCAGCGAGGATCTCTATTCCGCGGCAAACCCCGCGCTGGCCGCGCGCTGCACCCGGGATGCGGCCACCCCGGGCATGTGCCTGTCCGAGCGCCGCATCGGCGGCGCCGACCTCACCTTCCGCTTTCCACGGAGCTGGCTGTCGCAGTGGCAAGACGTGGCGAATGCGATGGACAGGCTGACGGCGCAATTGCGCGGGCCGCACAGCTGAGCTCGGCCGCTCGCCCGCAGCAAGATCGAAGCCTCCCTGAACAAAAACATCGAAACAACCCCATGCACAGTAGCCAAGCCGCTGCGCTTATTCGTATTTTTCGAAGTCAACTTTGACCCGTCGGGCATGGGGTGACGGTCGCGGAGGCGGCCGCGCAGCTCCGCATTCTCGACAAGACATAGCTCTTGCGGCCGCGAGATCCGCCCTCCCCTGACGGAGGCCTCAGTCCCGAACCTTCTGTGCCCGGTACAGGCTTGGCGTCGTTCCGACCGCCTTGCGGAAGGCGCGGTTGAAATTGGGCTGCGATGAAAATCCCGCGGCATAGGCGATGTCGACCAGCGGTCGATCGCTGGTGGACAAGAGCCGTTTGGCCAGATCGAGGCGCTGACGGCTGACATATTCATGCGGCGCGCTACCTGTCGCCGCCTTGAAGCTGCGGGAGAAATGCGCCGGGCTCATGCACGCCACCGACGCCAGTTCCTTCACCGTGAAATCGCGATCGACGGACGCCGCGATGAACTCCGTGACGCGCGACAGCCGCCTGGCGTCGAGCGGTTTCTGGACAGCATGGGGTTGCTTCAGCCGGACTGACGTCGCCGCATAGCTGTGCACCAGATGAGCCGACAGGGCCCGCCCCAGGCTCTCGACCAGGAGGCGGCCGGTCGATGTCTCATGTTCGAGCTCGCCGAGGATCCGGTCCGCGACGTGCTCGATGAAGATGTCGTGGTCGACGCTCTCGTAGCGGATCGACATTCCGGACGGGTCGATGTCGAGATCCCGAAGCATGGTGTCGTCGAACGGGTGTCCGGGAAGAAAGATATGCAGGCACTCCTGCATCTGGTTCTCGACGCGGATGAAATCCTCGCGGATGCCGGCCGGACACAGCCACACGGTGCCCCTTCTGCCGAAAGTGCGCTGCCGCATGCCTGCACCTTCCCGGTCGACGACCGAGTTGCCGCGCAGCAGGATCGCGATCTCGGTGTCGCGCGGCAATTGCGGCGGCAGATCGCCCGGATCATGGCTCCACCGCTCCGCGAGCAGGTGCGACCATCGCCGCTCGTTGGATGTCTGAAGCATTCTGCCGGTAACATATTTATCGACAGAATTGCCGAGCATACCCATCGTGTCTCTCCGTCAGATAACGCGATGTGCGGGTAAAGGTAGTGCCGGGTCCAGCAATTAGCATGCCAGAGACCGGCCCGGGCGTCCACCGGCCGAGAGCAGGCTGGGACAACAACACCGCACATTTTGAGAAGCCAGGCCGGGCCCGGCGACCGCATCCTTCGGATTGCCTCAAATCAGGAAGCGGAGAGATCCATGGCAAGGACCACGGTCATCGGCGCATGCCCCCACGATTGCCCGGACACCTGCTCGATTCTGACCACGGTCGAGGACGGCAAGGCAGTCGCCGTCCGCGGCAATCCCGATCATCCGTTCACGCGCGGACGGCTTTGCGTCAAGGTCAACAACTATGAGGAGCGCGTCTACAGCGACAAGCGCGTCCTGTATCCGCTCAAACGCGTCGGACCGAAGGGCACCAGGCAGTTCCAGCGGATCTCCTGGGAGGAAGCGCTCGCGACCATCGCCTCGCGCTGGACATCCGTCATTGCCGAGCACGGCGCGCAGGCGATCCTGCCCTACAGCTATCTGGGCACGCAGGGCATCATCAATGGGCTGAACGTCGGCGATCCCCTCTTCAACAAGCTCGGCGCGACGGTTCTGGAGCGCACCTTCTGCGATTCCGGCTCTTGCACCGCGTACATGATGACGATCGGGCACACGCCCGGCGTCGATCCCGAAAGCTTCGTGCACTCGAAATACATCATCCTGTGGGCCTGCAACACGCTGAGCACGAACTCGCATCACTGGCCGTTCATCGAGCAGGCGAAAAAGGCCGGTGCCAAGCTCGTGGTGATCGACCCCGTCCGCACCCGCACCGCACGCCTTGCCGACTGGCATATTCCGATCCGTCCCGGCACCGACGCCGCGCTGGCGCTCGCGATGATCCACGTCATCATCAAGGAGAATCTGGTCGATCGCGACTATGTCGACAAATACACCGTGGGCTATGACGAGCTGGCCGAACGGGCGTCCAGCTACACGCCCGAATTCGCCTCGCAGGAAACCGGCATTCCCGTCGACGACATCGTCAAGCTGGCGCGGGAATATGCGACGACACCTCCGGCCGTCGTGCGCATTGGCGTCGCGGTCGAGCGGCATGCCGGCGGCGGTCAGACCGTGCGCGCAATCGCGTGTCTTCCGGGACTGATCGGCGCCTGGAAGCACGTCGGCGGCGGGCTGCTCCAGCTCCCGATCTGGGCGTTCCCGGTCAGATGGGACGTACTGATGCGTCCCGATCTCCAGCCGGAGAAGATGCGCGTGCTCAATTCCTGGCGCCTCGGAGCGGCGCTGACGGGCGAACTCGGCTTCGATCCGCCGATCAAGGCGCTGTTCGTCTACAACGCCAATCCGATGGCGATGGTGACCGAACAGGGCAAGCTCGAAAAGGGACTGGAACGCGAGGATCTCTTCACCGTCGTCAGCGAGCACTTCCTGACCGACACCGCCAAATACGCCGACATCGTTCTGCCCGCGACCACGCAGCTCGAGCAGAAGGACATCATGTTCTCCTGGGGGCATCTTTATCTGTCGTACAACAACCAGGCGATCGCGCCGCTCGGCGAGGCCGTGTCCAACACCGAGCTGTTCCGCCGGCTCGCGCGCGCGATGGGCATCACCGACCCCTCCTTCTTCCCCCTCCTTCTTCCGGAGCGACGACGAGATCATCGGGGCCTCCCTCGACTGGAGCAGCCCGGTGCTCGCAGGCATCACGCTCGATGACGTCAGGGCCAAGGGCTATGCGCGCCTCAACATGCCCGCGCCGGCCGACTGGGCGCCGCACCGCGAGGGCAATTTTCCGACCGCATCGGGCAAGTGCGAATTCAGCTCGACCATCGCCGCCGGCGGCAACTTCGTGGTGCCGCTGTTCCGCCAGGGCTACAACGGCGATCAGGACGCCGCGCCGGTCGATCCTCTGCCCCACTACATCCCGCCGAACGAGAACCCGCGTACCGCGCCATGCTCGCAACGCGCTATCCGCTCAGCCTGATCTCGCCGAAGAGCCACGCCTTCCTGAATTCGAACTACGGCAACCTGCCGGCGCAGACTGCGCAGGCGGGCGAGGAACAGGCGGTGCTCCTCAATCCGGACGATGCGGCACAGCGCGGCATCGTCGCGGGCGCGCCCATTCGCGTGTTCAACGACCGTGGCGCGTTCGAGGCCTTCGCGACCGTTTCGGCCGACGTCATGCCAGGTGTGGTGGTGGCCCCGTCCGGCTACTGGCAGCGGTCCAATCGCCGGGGCGCGACGGTTCACGTGCTGACGCCTCCCGCCTTCGCCGACCTCGGCCGTGCCCCGACATTCTCGGACATCCTCGTTCAGGTCAGCGGGGCCTGACGATGACATATGTGGTCACCGACAATTGCCGCGGCTGCCGATACACCGAATGCGTGACCGTCTGTCCCGTGGAGTGTTTCCACGTCGACGACACCATGACCTACATCGATCCGGAGAACTGCATCGATTGCGGTGGCTGCGCGCCGGCTTGCCCGGTCGGCGCGATCGAGCCCGACTATCGCCTCGCCGCGGACAAGAAGTACTGGATCGACGTCAACCGCAAGCGCGCGGCCGAGACTCCCATCATCAGTGCGCGCCTGCCGGCCCTGCCAGGAGCCGATGAACGCAGGCAGGCGCTGGGCCGATGACGGGGTCCGCCGCAAACGAAAATCGCATCGCCGTCGTCGGTAGCGGACCGAGCGGCTTCTACACCACCGAGGCCCTGTTGCGCTCGGGCGTACCAGTGACTGTCGACATGTTCGAACGGCTCCCCGTGCCGTACGGGCTGGTGCGGTTCGGCGTGGCCCCCGACCATCCGAAGCTCAAGCAGGTCACAACGGCCTTCGACCGGATCGCCGCCATGCCCGGGTTTCGCTTCATCGGCGGCGTCACGATCGGAGACGACCTCACGATCGACGAGCTGCGCGAGGCCTATGACGCCGTCGTGCTCGCGACAGGCGCCGAACTGAGCCGGGCGCTCGATATCCCCGGCGAAGCGCTCCCGGGCAGCCACACGGCGGGCGATTTTGTCGCGTGGTACAATGGGCATCCACAGTTTGCGGATCTGCGGTTCGATCTTCATCATGAGACCGCGATCGTCATCGGCCATGGCAACGTCGCTCTCGACGTGGCGCGCATCCTCGCCAAGACCGCGGACGAGCTGCGCCGGACAGACATCGCGCGCCACGCGCTCGAGGTGCTGGCAGAGAGCCGGATCCGCGAAATCCACGTCGTCGGCCGCGGCGGACCGGCGCAGGCCAGGTTCACCGCAAAGGAATTGCGCGACTTTCTCGAACTCGGCACATGCGACACATGCGTCGACATGGGCAACGTCAGCTTCGATGAATTCGAGCCGCGATCTCCCGACGATCCGGAGCTGACCGAAAAATTGTCGTTGCTGCGCGCGTTCTCGCAGGCCGCCGTGACGAAGCCGCGGCGCTGCGTTTTTCGATTTGGTCTGTCACCCGTCGCGCTCCGAGGACGAGACCGCCTGGAGGCCATCGCGTTCAAGCAGGAATCGGGCGCTGTCGAGGACATCGCATGCGGCCTCTCGCTCAGCAGCGTCGGCCGGAAGACCACGCCGGTGGCTGGGGTTCCCTATGACGCGCATCGCGGCGTGCATGCGAACGTCGACGGACGTGTCGCGGTCGATGGTTCGGTGATCGAGGGCCTCTATGTCTGCGGATGGAGCAAGCGTGGGCCGAACGGCACGATCGGCACCAATCGCGGCTGCGGGATTGCGACCGCAGAGGCTGTCCTGGCGGATATCACCCATCGACGGCCGCGCTCGGATACGCCTGACGCACTGCTTGCGCGCCTGACCGGCCGCGTCGCACGCATCGTGAGCTATTTGGATTGGCGCACGATCGACGCGGCCGAGAGGCACAGGGGAGCCGCGCTCGGCAAGCCCCGGGAGAAGTTTGTCAGCATTCCCGACATGCTCGCCGCGATGGATGCGTGACTCCGAGGCGCCGCAGGGCGCCCGCTCTACTCCTGATCGACGAGATCGTCCTCGAGGATCGCCATCTGGAACTGGAACGAGCGATCATCGTCCTCGTCGTCGACGAAGAGGACGCCGATGAACTCCTCGCCGATATAGACTTCGGCGGAATCGTCCTTCTTCGGCCGCGGCACGACGCGGATCTTGGGATTGCCGAATACGCGCTTCAGATACGCGTCGAGCTTCCTTACTTCCTTGACGTCCACGGCAAGTCTCCAATCGAAATCTAACGTGGCGGGGTTTTAGGACGAGACGCGACGAACCGCCAGCATGAATTGCCAAAGAATTTGGGGACGACAAGGGCCGGAGAATCCGGCCCTTCACAACATCAAAGCCCGTCTCAAAGCCCCATGGCGTTGATCATCTGATCCATGGTGCGCGACGGCTCGGCGCAGCCGGCTTCGCCGACGATCTTGGCGGGCACGCCTGCGACCGTGACGTTGTGCGGCACCGGCTTGACCACCACCGAGCCGGCAGCGATGCGGGCGCAGTGGCCGATCTCGATGTTGCCCAGGATCTTCGCGCCGGCGCCGATCAGGACACCGTGACGGATCTTCGGATGACGGTCCTCGTTCTCCTTGCCGGTGCCACCGAGCGTGACGCCGTGCAGGATCGAGACGTCGTCCTCGATCACCGCGGTCTCGCCGCAGACGAAACCGGTGGCGTGGTCGAGGAAGATGCCGCGGCCGATGCGCGCGGCGGGATTGATGTCGGTCTGGAACACCGCGGAAGCGCGGCTCTGCAGATAATACGCAAAGTCCTTGCGGCCCTTCAGATAGAGCCAGTGCGCGAGGCGATGGGTCTGGATGGCGTGGAAGCCCTTGAAGTAGAGCAAGGGATCGATGAAGCGCGAGGTCGCGGGATCGCGATCGTAGACGGCGACGAGATCGGCGCGGAAGGCGTTGCCGAGATCGGGATCGTCGCGCAGCGCCTCGTCAAAGGTCTGGCGCACCAGATCGCCCGACAGCGCGGAGTGATCGAGCCGGTCCGCGACGCGATGGACCACGGAGTCTTCGAGGCGGCTGTGGTGCAGCACCGTCGAATAGATGAAGGTCGCAAGCTCGGGCTCGCGGTGGACGATGTCCTCCGCCTCGCCCCGGATCCGGTCCCAGATCGGATCGAGCGATGCGAGCTTTCCTCCCGGATTGACCTGATGCACTGCCATGCGATTTGCTCTCTCGAATTGGCCTCTCTTACCGGCTGTATAGCACAGTCTAGGCGACAAAGTCCTGACGGGCTTGCCTGAAAGTGAACAGCACCTTGCCCCGCGGGGGTACGCCAAGGCTTTGAAACACAAGCATTTTTTCTGACGCCCCCGAGCGGCAAGGCCGGCTCAAAGTGGTCAGAGTTCTGCCAAATTCAAGCGGGGCGGCATCAAACTATTGGTGAATTCTCTCCGAGCCGCTATTGCAGGCGAGGTCCGAACGAGGGGCACGGAACCGATTTGACCATCACCACCGATCAATTGCGCGCGCGCGCCGCTGATACGTTTTGGCTTCGGCTCGCGGCGGCGGCCCTGCCCCTCCTGATGATCGCGCCGGCGTTCTGGAACGGCTATCCGCTGTTGCAATGGGATACCGGCGGCTATCTGGCGCGCTGGTACGAGGGCTATCTCGTCCCCAGCCGCTCCACGGTGTTCGGCCTCTATTTGCACTATGGCGAGAGTTTTGGCTTCTGGATCAACCTCGCCGTCCAGTCGCTCGCGACGCTGTGGCTGCTGCAGCTCTGCCTGCGTGTGCTCTCGATGATGCAGACCTTCCGCTTCGTGGCGATCAGCCTCTGCCTGATCCTGTCGACCGCCCTGCCCTGGCTTTCAAGCCTGCTGCTCACCGACATCTTTGCGGGACTCTCGGTGCTGTCGCTGTTCCTGCTGGTCATCGGAGGACAGCGCACGTCGTGGCTCGAAAAGATCGCGCTGTTCGCCTTCACCGCCTTTGCGGCGGCGACCCACAGCGCGACGCTCGGCGTGCTGCTCGGACTTTGCGTCGCGGGCTGGATGGCACGGCCGCTGCTGGGCAACCGGCTTCCGCTCGCCGGATTGACGCAGGCGAGCCTCACCATCGTTGCCGGCGGCCTGATGCTGGTGTCGGCGAATTATGCATTGTCCGGCAAGTTGGCCTGGACGCCCGGCGGCTATGGCGTCGCCTTCGGCCGCATGCTGCAGGATGGCATCGTTGCGCCCTATCTCAACGACCATTGCCCGCGCGAACGCTACAAGCTCTGCCCCTATCGCAACGAGCTGCCGGCGACCGCCGACGAGTTCCTGTGGGGCAAGAGCATGTTCAACACGCTCGGCCGCTTCGATGGCATGAACGAGGAGATGGGCTACATCGTCGTGCAGTCGCTGAAGGACTATCCGGCCTGGCAAGCCGGCGCGGCGTTGCGCGCGATGGGACAGCAATTGCTGCATGTGGCGACCGGCGAAGGCACCAATGGCTGGATCCCGCACACCTACGGCATCATCGAGCGCTACATCCCCGCGCAAGTCGCGCCGATGCGGGCGGCGCGGCAGCAGCACTGGGACATCGATTTCGTTTACGTCAACTGGCTGCATGTCCCCGTCGCGCTGGCCTCGATGCTGGGGCTGGTCGCGCTGCTCGCCCATGCGCTCGCGAGCCGCCGGCTGGACGACCTGACCCTGCTGGCCGCGACGGTGACGCTGGCCTTGCTCGGCAACGCCTTCATCTGCGGCGTGATCTCGGGGCCCCACGACCGCTACGGCGCGCGGATGGTGTGGGTTGCCACCTTCGTGGTGCTGGCGGCGCTGGCGCGCCGCTTCGGGGATGACGTTAAAGCGTGATCAGATCTGGATGAAAATATCGTGCTTGGTTTCGTCCGAGCAGCGAGCGCATTCATCGAAAAGAAGCACCCAGAACTGACTCGGCGTTGAACAGCCTATCCGCGTCGGCAAAGCACCAGAGTCCGATAACAGCCCTTGGCGGACTATGGGCGCTCTCGAGCGAGCCGCTTGCACGTGTGCTCGTGGACCTGAAGCGGTCGTGGGGCTACCAGATTCACAAGCGGCTATAGATGGAAGCATCGGATGGTCCCCACGCTGGTGCTGCAGCTAGCCCGTCCTATTCGTGAGAGTGCGGCTTTTGGGCCCGATTGATGCGGCCGCACATCTTGTCTGACGAGGCGCACAGGATTGCCTTCGGCTTTTCGCCGCCTGACGACCGGTACTTTGCAACGCGCTTGAGGGATGGGTTGGGCGAACGGGGGCGGACGCCCCGCCGGTCAAGGACCGAGCGGCAGCAGCGCGCCGGGCAAGCCGCAGATCAGGTCGGCTTCGGGACATGCCGCGGCAAACGCAAGGCGAATGCGGCTCGTGGTCTCGACGACACGGGCGGCGATTTTCAAGAGCCGAAGACGCAGCGTCGCGAACTCGGCAGCGGCCAATTCCCGGACTTTGGGAATGGCGTCGCGCACGGTCAGCATCAGCCAATAAGCGGCCGTATGGAGCACGAGACGGACCTGGTTGGTGAGCGCCGAACGGCAGCTGGTGCGGTCGGAGGCGAGCTGCGTCTTATGCAGCTTGATCAGATTCTCGGCTTGGCCGCGCGCGCAATACAGGCTGTCGTAGATCCACTCGGCCGAGCCGACATCGAGGCTGGTGACGACGAAACGGATGTCGAGGCCGAGCATCGTCGCCTCAATACGGGCGACGGTGCGCCGTTCGCGATCCCAGGACTTTGCCTTGTGGCGCGTCTCGGTATAGCCACGCAGAACCGGCAGGTTCTCGATGGCGCGTCGGGTGCGGATGTCGTCGGCGACCTCGTCGACTTTTCTGGCGAGAGGCTTGGTGCCGGACAGACCGAAGATGTAGTCGATGCCGTTGGTCTCGCACCACGCCATGGCCTCCGGCCGGGCATAGTGCCCGTCGCCACGGAACGTAATTCGCGTGTTGTGCCACCGCGTGCGGATATGCCGTACCAGGCGGCGCAGAAGGGCACGCACCTCGACGCCGCCCGGCGTCTTGCCGGGCCTCAGCACGACCGCCACGGGACGGCTCTTCTCCGTGTCGTAGACGTGGATCGGCAGGAAGCAGCGTTCGTCATAATGAGCGTTGAACAGCGAGAGCTGCTGATGGCCGTGGACGACATCGCAGGTATCATCGATGTCGAGCGTGACGGATGCCGGCTCGCGCGGGTAGCTATCCATCCATGCGTCGACCAAAATGTAGGTCAGTCGGATCACGTCGCGCAGGCGCGGAGCATTCTCCAGCCGCGACAGCGTCGGTTGGGAACACAGATCGCGGCCCGTGTCCGGCAGCCGTCCGCAGGCCAGCTTGAATGCGGGATCGGACCGCAGATGATCGAGGTCGTCGGCGTCCTCGTAGCCGCAGCAGATCGCGAACATGCGCGCGCGGAACATATCGACAAGGCTGTGCAAGACCCGCGTCGGATCGCGCCGATCCGGGAACACCCGGGCCAGATTGTCGGCCAAGCCGAGACGCCGCTCGGCCATCGCCAGAAGCATCACGCCCCCGTTCGAGGTCAGGCGACCGCCATCGAAGGCAGCTGTGACTTTCTTGGCGTGAACGGCTGGAAACGAGAAGGGCGGAATCGTATCGTCGGTCATGGCGGGCGTGGCGTTCGCGGTTGAAGGTGATGGGGTGGCTTCGCAACCGAATCCTACGCCGCATCAGCGCTTTACACCACGCTCGCCAGCCCTCAGGCGCACTCTTACGAATAAGACGGGCTAGCCAGAGAGACAACGTCGGCGGGTTTAGCCTATTTCTGCTTTTCGGCACGCTTCCTGAGGTGAGGACTGTCGTGCAACACCACGTTCAGCAGAGAATTATGGACCTCCAGTGATCCGTTATATTTGATGAACCCAAGCTTGCGGAACTTGTTCATAAACATGCTGACCCGCGACCTCGTGGTCCCGACCATCTCCGCGAGTGTCTCCTGGCTTATCCTCGCTATGACCGGCTCGGGCTTACTTTCCTTGCCGAAGTTCGCCATTAGGAGGAGGACCCTCGCCAAACGTTTCTCGCTGGAATTGAACAGCTGGTCGACCAAGTCTTCCTCGACTCGGGCGTTCCTAGACAACAGGTGAGCCATGAACATCTCAGAAAACTTCGGCTCGTCGCGGAGCACACGCATGATAGCCGTCTTTTCGAGCCGCATGATGACGCATTCCGTCACCGTCACGACCGTCGCCACCCGCAGCGGATGCCCATTCAGGCAGCTCTCACCAAAGAAGTCCCCATTTCCGTGGAGGGCGACTACCGCCTCCTTGCCCTGCTCGGAGACGACGCAAACCTTGACCTTGCCTTCCTGTATGTAGAAGACCGCATCACCGGGGTCTCCCTGAGAAAAGACCTTCCGATTCTTCTGATACTTCGAAACGGTCCTCCCCCCGGACACGGTGTGGAGGAACACCTGGACGTCGAAGGGCCGCTTCTTCGTTGCCTTGGCCATACTTTCCGCCTTCAATTATTCGCTAGCATACATTCTAGGACAAATCGAACATCAAGAAAATTCCGATCGCGTGTCGGCGCGGTTGAGTTGCACGTGTTCCCCGCCGCCAAGTGAGCACTAACAGGCTGCTGCAAAACTGTTCTCGACGGCGATAATGACCTGTGATTCCGTGGAAGTGAAGGCACGGGGAGATTTGCATGCGAGGACGGGACGACCAGTCGGAAGGTTTGTTCGCATATGTTCGGCTTGAGGGGCGGATTCCGGCGGATCACCCATTGCGGGCGATCCGGGGATTGGCGGATGAGGCGCTGGGTTCGCTGAACAAGCGTTTTGATAGGCTTTATTCCTCGACGGGGCGCCCCTCGATTGCGCCAGAGATGCTGCTGCGGGCGACGCTGTTGCAAGCCTTCTTCTCGGTGCGCTCTGAGCGAATGTTGGTGGAGCAGATCAGAGCTGGCCCCGCAAATTCGGACAGTAGCTTGAGTGGATTTTCTGCCTGACAGCGGCGAGGATTCTTGCTGCGAATCAGGAGCGAAGATGACGAAGAAGAGCCGCCGGACGCATTCTCCGGCATTCAAGGCGAAGGTTGCTTTGGCTGCGGTCAAAGGCGACAAGACACTGGCGGAGCTGGCGCAACTGTTTGATGTTCATCCGAACCAGATCACGATCTGGAAAAACCAGCTCCTGGAAGGCGCCGCCGGCGTGTTTGGGCATGACAAGACATCGGCCGAGACGCCGGTCGATTTGAAGGCGTTACATGCCAAGATCGGCGAGCTGGCGTTGGAAAACGATTTTGTGTCCGGCGCGCTCACCAAGGCGGGCCTGCTGAGCGCAAAGCGATGATCGACCGCGATCATGATCTTTCTATCGTGCGCCAGGCGAAGGTCCTGAAGCTGGCTCGCAGCACGGTCTACTATGAACCTCGGCCAGTTTCGGCCGAGGACCTTGCCTTGATGCGTCGGCTCGATGAGCTGCATCTCGATTATCCCTTCGCGGGAGCGCGTATGCTGCGATCGTTGCTGCGGCGGGAGGGCGTATACGCCGGTCGCCGCCACATCGCGACGCTGATGAAGCGCATGGGGATCGAGGCGGTCTATCGTCGCCCGAACACGAGCAAGCCGGCTCCGGGTCACAAGATCTACCCGTACCTGTTGCGCGGATTGAAGATCGAGCGGCCCGACCATGCGTGGGCAATGGACATCACCTACATTCCGATGCGGCGTGGCTTCGTCTATCTCGCGGCGGTCGTCGATGTGTTCAGCCGACGGGTCCTGGCCCATCGCGTCTCGATCACAATGGAGGCGGCCTTCTGCGTCGAAGCGGTCCAGGAGGCGTTGGCGAAGCACGGCAGGCCCGAGATTTTCAACACGGATCAGGGCAGCCAGTTCACCAGCCTCGAGTTCACCGATGTGCTGCTGGACGCGAAGATCGCCATCAGCATGGACGGCAAGGGCGCCTGGCGCGACAACGTGTTTGTCGAGCGGCTCTGGCGCACGGTCAAATACGAAGAAGTATATCTCCGCGCCTACGACAGCGTGTCCGAGGCGCGAGCGTCAATTGCCAAGTATCTGGCCTTCTACAATCAGGGACGCCCTCACTCGAGCCTTGACGGGCGCACGCCCGACGAGGCTTACTTCGGCACGCAAGCTATGGTGATGGCCGCATGACCGTCGCCGACGGTTTTGTCGTCGCTCTGGTCGGGCTACGCCCTCCCGACGCAACGACAAAACCGTAAAGCCCCGCGTTCAGCATAACCCGGCAGGAATCCACTTAAATCCAGCGGGGCGCTGTCCAAACAACCGGGGCCAGCTCTATCAGCTACAACCTGTTGTTCCGCTGGTTCGTGGGGCTGCCGATGGACGCGGAGGTTTGGCATGCGACGGTGTTCACCCACAATCGCGATCGGCTTTTGGAGGCGGAGGTGGCGCGCGAGTTCCTGGGGGCGCTGCTGGCCTTGCCACAGGTGAAGAAGCTACTGTCGAGCGAGCACTTCTCGGTCGACGGGACACTGATCGATGCCTGGGCGTCGATGAAGAGCTTCCGACCGAAGGATGGCTCTGGCGAGCCTCCGGCGTCGGGCCGCAACGGCGAGCGAAACTTCCATCAGGAAAAGCGTTCGAATGAGACCCATAGCTCAACCACTGATCCCGACGCCCGGCTCTATCGCAAGGCGGCTGGCCGTGAGAGCCGGCTGTGCTTCATGGGGCATGTTCTGATGGAGAACCGCAACGGGCTTGCAGTCGATGCGATGCTGACACACGCGACGGGGACGGCGGAACGAGAAGCGGCGCTGACCATGGTCGATCGTCGGAAAGGCAGGAGGAGGAAGCAAAAGCGTCGCATGACGCTGGGCGCGGACAAGGCCTACGACGCGACCTCTTTTGTCCAACATTTGCGTAAGCGCGAGGGAGGGTGTCAGTAACTCGGTGTAAGATGGTTTCTGTGAGTTTACCTTTGACAGGAGACTCACATGGCTACGGATTTTTCACCTGAGATTTTGGACCAGCTTCTTGCCGGGGGCAGCCTCAAGCCAGAAGACTTAGCCGGCGAAGACGGGCTTTTCAGACGACTGAAGAAGGCGCTTCTGGAGCGCGCACTGGGTGCGGAGCTGACCCACCACCTTGGCTATGAGAAGGGCGACCCGGCGGGCCGCGGGTCGGGCAACAGCCGCAACGGCACAAGCAGCAAAGCGCTGTTGACGGACGACGGCGAGATCGAGATCGAGGTGCCGCGCGACCGCGCCGGCACGTTCGAACCGGTGATCGTCGCGAAGGGCCAGACCCGCTTCGACGGCTTCGACGAGAAGATCATCAGTCTCTACGGGCGGGGCATGACGGTACGGGAGATCCAGGGCCATCTGGCCGAGCTCTACGGCACCGAGGTGTCCCCCGATCTGATCAGCAAGGTCACCGACGCGATTCTCGACGAGGTCCGCGAATGGCAGAGCCGGCCGCTGGAAGCGATCTATCCGGTGGTCTTCTTCGACGCGCTCAGGGTCAAGATTCGCGATGAGGGGATGGTCAAGAACAAGGCAGTCTACGTCGTGCTGGGCATCACTGCATCGGGCGAGAAAGACGTGCTCGGGCTTTGGATCGAGCAAACCGAAGGCGCCAAATTCTGGCTCAAGGTCATGAACGATCTGAGGAACCGCGGCGTCGCCGACATCCTGATCGCCGTCGTCGACGGTCTGAAGGGCTTTCCCGAGGCGATCAACAGCGTCTTTCCCAAGGCGATGGTCCAGACCTGCATCGTGCATTTGATCCGCAACAGCCTATCCTTCGTGTCCTGGAAGGATCGCAAGGCGATCCTTCCCTCGATCAAGGCGATCTATCATGCCGAGAATGCCGACGCCGCTCTGCTCAGGCTCGAGGACTTCGAAGCCGAGTGGGGCAAGCGCTATCCCGCGATCGGGGCGGCCTGGCGCCGGGCGTGGGAGCACGTCATTCCGTTCTTCGCCTTCGCGCCGGAGATACGCAAAATGATCTATACCACCAACGCGGTCGAGGCGCTGAACCGTTCGCTGCGCAAGATCATCAAAACACGCGGCAGCTTCCCCAACGACGAGGCGGCGATGAAGCTGCTTTACCTCGCCATCAGAAATGCCGGCATCCATTGGCGACGACCGGTTGCATGGACGGCCGCAATGGGCCAGTTTGCCATCCAGTTCGGCGAGCGCTTTGCAGGCTCAGCGGACTGACCCCATGGGGTCAGTCCGCTGACCCCGCAAACCCCTCACAGAGACGCTCTTACACAAAACTTCTGACACTCCCCCGGATCAGCAAATCTCCCTGACCGATCCGGACAGCCGTTCGATGGCAACCAGTGGCCGCGGATCCGGCGTTGTCGGCTACAATGTCCAAGTCGCCGTCGATACCGACCATCACCTGATCATCGCGCATGAGGTGACGAACAGCGGCTCAGATCGGGCACAACTTGCCAATATGACCATGCAGGCGAAGGCTGTTCTGAAGACTGAGACGCTCGAGGCCGTTGCCGATCGCGGCTACTTCAGCAGCCCGGAGATCCTCGCCTGCCACGAGGCCGGCATCACGGTAACTCTACCCAAGCCGATGACTTCGGGCGCCAAGTCGGACGGACGCTTCGGTAAGCAGGACTTCGTCTATTTGCCTGAGGAAGACGCCTATCGTTGTCCGGCCGGGGAGCGATTGCCGTATCGCTATACAAACGAAGAAGCCGACAAGATGCTGCGGCGCTACTGGACCAACGCCTGTAAGAATTGTTCGATCAAACCCCAGTGCACGCCCGGGTCAGAGCGCCGGATCACGCGATGGGAGCACGAGGATCTACTCGACGCCGTGCAGCAGCGGCTCGATGCGAACCCGCTCGCCATGCGCCTTCGTCGCGAGACCGTCGAGCATCCGTTCGGCACGATGAAGGCACGCATGGGAGCGACGCACTTCCTGACCAAAACTCTGCCAAGGGTAGCCTCCGAGATGGCGCTCTCGGTTCTGGCCTACAATCTGACCCGAGCAATGAATATCCTCGGGATTAGGCCGCTGATCGCCGCGCTCGCGGCCTGAGGCCGGCCTAGTTTTGCCTTCAGACTGACGACCCTGTTAGCACGTTTTTACACGGCCAAGACCCGAAAGCGACGAACTGTCATAATCTCGTTCTCATTAACTTTTCGAGGGTGATCAGAATTGACCATATGTCTGGCATCGCACATGACAGATTGCACTGATCACCGCACGGCCCTCGGCAATTCTTCGGTGATGAGAACGCCATCACGCGCTCCCGCCTCCATTCCCTCTAGAAAGGAGCTAACCCATGCAGGTGCGCATCAAACAAGCCACATCCCTTGAAGAACGCCTTACTGCAGAGGCTCTGCGCCTCCGTGAGAAAGCTAAATTGCTTCCACCCGGCATCGAGCGGGAACATGCAATCCGCAAAGCCCGGCAGGCCGAAACAGGCTTGCATATCAACGCGTGGCTGCGATCACCTGGCCTGCGAGCGCCGACATGATGCGTCGAGCGCGCATTGGCGTGAAGAGGATGGTCGACTTCCGAAGGAAATGGTCAAATAAGAGCGACAGGGCCATCAACGCCGTCCTAAGCCACTTCTGGAATAAGCTCCACGCGACCCCGGCTCAGAGGGACAAGAACAAGCCGTCCAGTTAACTCGGGCGCGTGGTCGACGTGGGCGGCCTATTTATCCTCGTCTTCCAAGACTGTCCCGCCCCTCACAGGAGAGGCAAATGCTTCAACTACAAGAGCGTCAGCAGCTCCCTTAAGGCGAAAGCGGAGGCCGTAGCCTCAATGCTTCACATCGCCTTGGCGAGCGCGAACAGCCGGAAATCCTCGAGCGCCGCGTGGCGATGCGGGGCGACTTCGCGACGGTACTCCTCGGTTTCGACGATCGCGCGGAACGTGGCGAAATCGCCGTATTCATTGATCGCCGCTTCGTCCCAACGTTCGCCTGGCGAGCCGACGATGTTCGCCAGGACCGGGACGGAAAACACCCGCACGAGTGGCTTACCGGCCGCCAGACGCCGAAATGCCGGCCTGTAGCGTTCATCGAAGGCTTCGCGGCCTGAGCAGGGCGCGGCTTCGAATCCGTCCTCGTAACGGGCCTGCGTGCGGTAGCGCAGCAGATTGAGCATGTAGACCGGCTGGCCGACTGGAATCGCCCGCTCGGCGGCGTCAAGGGCTTGCATAGTGATTTCGATGGGGTTCATCGGACTTCCCGCGTTTCCAGCGCCGCTGAATGCGCGCTGACGCCCCCCGTCTAGCCGTTCGGGAACAGCTCTTGTAGTGACCGTCTAGCCATGACTATGTGGACTGCATGTCCACAACGACTTTGCCTCCCGATCTCTCGCGTCTCCTCGCCTTCGTCCGCGTGGTCGAGGCGGGCTCCTTCGCCGAAGCCGCGCGGCGGGCGGGGACGACCACCTCGGCGATGTCCAAGGCGGTCGCCCGCTTCGAAAAGGCTCACGGCTTGCGGCTTTTGCATCGCTCCACCCATTCGCTGGCGCTGACCGAAGAGGGCGACAGGCTGATGACGGCGGGACGCGCGCTGGTCGAAAGTCTCGCCCGTGTCCAATCCGCGCTCGGCGAAGTCGCGCGCGACGACGGCGGACGGGTGCGCGTGACCGCCCCCGCCTCGTTCGCGCGCGCCTGCATCCTGCCGCGACTGCCTGCGTTCCTGCGGGAACGGCCGGAAATCGAAATCGAGGTCAAATTCCGCAACGAGATTCTCGATCTCGCGGCGGAAGGCGTCGACATCGCGATCCGCTCGGGGCCCCTCGACCGCGCGCCCGGCCATCAGGCGCGGCGGCTTTGTACGTTCTCCTGGATCGCTTGCGCCTCGCCTGCCTATCTGAAGGCGCGCGGCGCGCCGGCGACTCCGTACGGGCTTTCCGCGCACGACCACGTCGGCTTCCGCAATCCCGCGAACGGTCAGATCCTGACCTGGCGCTTCGCCGACCCGCGCGGCAAAGGACCCATTCGCGTCACGCCCAAGCCCAAGCACATTTGCGACGACGCGCACGCTTCGCTCGCTTTGATCGCGAATGGGTTTGGGATCGGCTGGGGGCCAGCGTGGCTCGTCAACGAAGGCCTTCGCACCGGCCGACTGGTCGAAGTGCTTGCGCCCTGGCGCGCGCCTGGCGAACCCCTATGGATGCTGCGCACCTCGGGCCGCCGCCCGCCCCTGCGCACACAGCGCGTCATGTCGTTCCTCACCACGCTTCCCGCCGCGTTCAGCGACAAGGCGGTGTGAAGCATCGGCCGTCACCGAAATCAGGCGCCAGGAAACTATCTTGGCCCTTTGCCGACTCAGCCGCGGCGGGAGAGGAAATCGAGCACGCCGGTCTTGTAGACCTTGTCGCCGACCGCACGCATATGGTCGCGATTGGGAATATCGAGTACTTCCGAGCCCGGGATGATCGCGCCGAGCGCGCTTGCCGAGCCCGCGACGTCGTCGGCGCTGCCGACCGCGATCAGCACGGGCACGTCGATCCGCGCGGCCTCGTCCTTCGTCATGAGATCGCGCGTGCCGCGCAGGCAGGCGGCGAGCGCACGGCGGTCGGAGCGGGTCTGATCGGCAAACGCGCGGAACGTGCGGCCGACCGGATCGGTGACGTCCTCGAGCTCCGGCGCTTCCAGCGCTTTCGCCACGTTCTCGCCTGGCCCGGTGCCCTCGATCAGGCCGCCGATGCCGATGCCGCCGAGGATCGCCGAGCGCAGGCGCTGCGGCTCGTTGAGCGAGAGCCACGCCGTCATCCGTCCCCCCATCGAATAGCCCATGATGTCGGCCTGCGGGATGGCGAGGTGATCCATCAGCGCGAGCACGTCGCCGGCCATGGTCGGAATCGAATATTGCGAGGGCTCGTAGAGCTTCGCGCTTTCGCCGTGGCCGCGATTGTCGAGCGCAATCACGCGGCGGCCGTTCTTGCGCAGTTCCGAAACCCAGGTCGGATAGACCCAGTTCACGTTCTTGCTGGAGGCAAAGCCGTGCACCAGGACGATCGGATCGCCCTCGCCTTCGTCGAGATAGGCAATTTCAACGGCGCCGTTGTGAAAGCTCGGCATCATCAGTTCCGTGGGGTCTTGTGGGGATGGGTCGATCTTAGAGCATGATCCGGAAAAGTGTGCAGCGGTTTTCCGGCAACATAATGCTCAAACAATAGCCTGGAGCGCGTCGCACTTCAGGCCGTGGTGCCCGCGCTGGCCAGAGCCGCGTCAGCCGCGATCTGCGCCCGGCGAAGCCGCCGCGCCCGCCTGCGATCGCACCAGGCCTGGGTCAGGCGCTCGGTCGTCGCCTTGATGGAGGACAGGAGGCCGAACAGCGTCAGTGCCGCGCCGAACAGCGCGAGCGCCAGGTCGAACGCGCCGCCGATGAGCAGCAGCGCGCCACGGCCCAGAAGCTTCATGATCGCACGCGTCTTGCCGCCCTGCGCTTCCGCCAGCCGCGCCGCGCGCGCGACGTCCTTGGGACCCTCGGCCATGCGCAAGGTGTCCATCGCACCGCGCGTGCCGGTCTTTTCGGCGACGCGCGTGACGTCCTTGCCGAGCCGGACCAGCGCACCGGCCTTCTCGGCCCGGAACGCGGCCTTGATCGCGCTCACGGTCTGGCCAGGGCGCAGCACCGAGCCTGATACCACCGCGTTCCGCAGCGCCGGCGTGTCGACGACCTCGCGCGCCGACCGGCCGGCCCATGCGGCAAGCCCCTCGCCGAGCCGTCCGACCTTGCGCGCATCCTTCACCAGCGTCAGTCCGGCGCGCACCGGCGCGGCACCGCCGACGGACACATAGGTTGCCGCCGTCACCGCAAGGCCGGCAGCCGCAAGCCCCAGCACGAGACGGTCGGTGTCCTCGCCCATGGCGAGGTGCATGCCCTCGCGCACCACATCCCTGATGTCGCCGAACACGAACAGATCGCCCGCCACCGTTCCCGACAGGCTCGCGACGTCGTCGGCGTTACCGGTGACGAGGCCGGTGGCAAATCGTTTGGCGAAATGCGAGGTGGAGTTCTCCGCCTTGACGGCGTCGCTGACGCGGTTCAGGAGGTCGTCGGGGAGCGCGATGTTGCGATCGCGCGCCAGCGCCACGAAGCTATCGGCGAGATCGGTATCGCCGGCGGCGAGCGCGGCCTCGATATTGTCCTGAACCAGCCGGTCGTTCTGCCGCAGCAGCGCATCGAGCTTCAGCTCCGACAGCGCGGAGGGATCATCCTGGGCAGCGAGGATCGCGCCGGCCTCACGGGCATGCGGCGCGACCTGCACGAGCATGAAGCTGCACGCCGCGATACCGGTCAACGCTGTACTGATTCGCAGCCACTTCATGCGGAAAGCCTGGATGGTCCCTTCGGATCGCTTGCGCCTGACGATTCGTCCCTCGTCGCAACTTGCAGTCGTCCATAGAGATAGTTTGCCAAAATTGCGACACAACGTCCCCGACGAAAGAAGGGCTTCTCTCAGGCCTCAAGATTGTGTCGAATTTGCATGAGCAAATGAGCATGGGGCAATTGCGGACCTTTCGGTTCCGCTGGACTAGCAATCATCTGTACCCGCAAGTATGGTCCGCGGCGCCTCAAAGAGGCCGCGTCAGTTCTTGATTGTGTCTGCCGCCATTGCCACTCCAGGATGAGTTACGATGTCCGACCATGTCGTCCCGCACTTCCATAACGATGCCGGTGTTCCCGTCATCGAGATCGGCTCGCAAGAGTTCATGTGTGTGGGCGCCAACCCTCCGTTCGACCATCCGCACGTCTTCCTCGACCTCGGCAACGACAACGAGATCATCTGTCCCTATTGCTCGACGCTGTACCGCTTCGCGGCCGACTTGAAGCCGGGCGAAGCCCGCCCGCCGGAATGTGTCCTGAAGGACAAGGTGGCCTGACCGCTTCCGTCGGTCAGGGGTGGCGCTCTCCCGAACGATTGTCATCGCCGGTGCCGGTATCGGTGGCCTGACGGCCGCGCTTGCGCTCGCGACCCGCGGCTTCCGCATCGTCGTGCTGGAAAAGGCCGAGCGCCTCGAGGAAGTCGGCGCCGGCCTGCAGCTCTCCCCCAATGCCAGCCGCATCCTGGTCGAGCTCGGCCTGACCGAACGCCTCAAGGCGCGCGCGGTAACCCCGGAAGCGGTCTCGATCATGAGCGCGCGCGCCGGCGGCGAGCTCTTGCGCATGCCGCTCGGCGAGGCAGCGTCCGCGCGTGCCGGCGCACCATATTGGGTGGTGCACCGCGCCGACCTCCAATCGGCGCTGGCGGGCGCTGTCGCCGATCATCCCGACATCGACCTGAAGCTGGGTGCAACCTTCGAGGACGTCGCGCCCCACGCCAAGGGCCTCACCGTCGTCCATCGCAGCGGCACGATCCGCCGCAGCGATCTCGCGAGCGCCCTGATCGGCGCCGACGGCATCTGGTCGACGGTCCGCCAGCATCTGTTTCCCGAGGTGCAGCCGCGCTTCTCCGGGCTGATCGCCTGGCGCGGCACGCTCGATGCCGCGCAACTGCCGAAGGACTATGCCGCGCACCGGGTGCAGCTCTGGATGGGGCCGAACGCGCATCTGGTCGCCTATCCGATTGCCGACGGACGCCAGATCAACGTGGTCGCGGTGCTGCCCGGCACCTGGAACCGGCCGGGCTGGAGCACGCCCGGCGATCCTGTCGAGGTGATGGACGCCTTTGCCGCCCCGCGCTGGCCGCCGCCGGCGCGGATGATGCTCGCCGCGGTCGACAGCTGGCGGAAATGGGCGCTGTTCGGCGTGCCCGACGGCTGCCCCTGGAGCAAGGGCCCGGTGGCGCTGCTCGGCGACGCAGTGCATGCGATGCTGCCCTTTGCAGCCCAGGGCGCCGGAATGGCGATCGAGGATGCCGCCGTGCTCGCCCGCCATTTGAGCCCTGACGCCGAGAGCACCAAGGATATCGCCGCCGCGCTGACGCAATACGGCCGTGCCCGCCAGGCGCGGGTCCTTCGGGTGCAGCGGACCGCGCGGCAACAGGGCAGGATCTATCATCTCGGCGGGCCGCTCGCGCTCGCACGCGACCTTGCGATCCGCGCGCTCGGCCCGGAGCGCATGCTGGCGCGGCAGGACTGGATCTATAGCTGGCGTCCCTGATGCCAAGCGCGCTCCGCGGACGCCTCAGCAGATCACCTTTTTCCGGACGTCGAAGCGGGCTTGCCGGCGGGTGATGGCGGCTCCGCCGCAGGCGGTGTCGTCTCAGGCATCTCCCGGCACTTGTTGCGGCGCCAAGCCTCCTCCGCCAACTGCGACTGCCCGCGCACAGCAATATAGTCGTTGCGATAGGCAAGCTCGGACACGACCGCGCCACCAGCCCCGGTCTCGGCCTTCTCCATCAGCCTCTGCAGATCGGCAGTGCGCTTGGCGAGCGCCTTGCGCTCGGTCTGCAGCTGCTTGCAGTCGTACAATTCGTATCTTGCGGGATCGGCAAAGGCCGGTGCGATCGTCTCGCTCATGCCGGCGCAGCCGGAGAGCGCGGCGCCGGCGACAAGCAGCACGAGGAGTGCGCCAAAGCCGCGCAGCGAAGAGGAAAACGAAGCAGCCATGCCGGATGAATAGTCCCCGTGGATTGAGAATGCCTAAAGCAACAACAGATGTCCGGATTGAGGCTTTGCCTTGTGCGTCCGGCTCGCTTAAGGAAGAACCGTCCCTCCGGGTCCCCAACGCGCCAATTCCAGATGGCCGGAGATGGACTTAAGTGTTTGATCCCGTTGGATCAAGCGGGCATGGCGGAATTGGTAGACGCAAGGGACTTAAAATCCCTCGGTGCGCAAGCGCTGTGCCGGTTCGACCCCGGCTGCCCGCACCAACGGAGCTGATCGCGCAGGCCGTGCGCGGCCCGAAAACGAACGTGCGGTAATCCATGAGGTCCTGCAAGGTGCTTTCGCGCCGTGCGAATTCGTCCGATCCAGAAGCATATGAGCGCGGTGGAGAGCAGGACAAAACTGCGCGATCGATTCTCCCGCAAAGGAGATCAATGGGACTCGCGCGCCAGCTCGTGATCCTGCTTGACGGCGCCACGACCGTGATGCTGATCCATCGCGATCTCGCCTGTGTCGATGCCGCCGAACAGTTGGCGCTCGATCTGTTCGAGCGGGCCCGCAGCACCCGCTGACCTCATTTGCCGTCGGCGCCGACGGCTCTCGCCAAATCTTGGCCGCCCCCGATCCGCCTGCCAGCCATCCCGAAACATGGGTTGTGCAACGCAGCATTCTACGGAGATAAAGTCGCTCGATCTCAGGGGTAATCTTCTTGTCTGACGTCAATGCCGACGATTGGGTGTCCGCGGGACACCGTCCGATGGGTTTTCCGGAATTCGTCATCGTGATCGCGTCCATCATGGCGCTCAATCCGCTTGCGATGGACATAATGCTGCCGGCGCTGCCCAGCATCGGCACTGCCCTCAACATTCCCGTCGCGAACCATCTCCAGCTGGTGCTGTCGACCTTCCTGCTCGGCTTCGGCGCGGGCCAATTCGTGATGGGGCCGCTGTCGGACCGCTTCGGCCGCCGGCCGGTGCTGCTCGGCGGCATGGCGGTCTATGTTGTGGCGAGCGTGCTTGCGGTCGCGGCGCCCTCGTTCGAGACGCTGCTGCTGGCGCGCGCGCTTCAGGGGCTCGGCACCGCGGCGACGCGCGTGATCGCGACCTCGATCGTGCGCGACTGCTATGTCGGCCGCCGCATGGCGAGCGTGATGTCGCTCGCGATGATGGTGTTCATCGCGGTGCCCGTGATCGCGCCCTCGTTCGGACAGGCGGTGCTGCTGGTGACGGCGTGGCGCGGCATCTTCGTGGTGCTGATGCTCTACGGCCTGCTCGCGCTCGCATGGTGCGTGCTGCGGCTGCCCGAGACGCTTCCCGCGTCAGAGCGCAGGTCGCTGGCGCCCGCCGATGTGCTTTCGGCGTTCCGGCAGACCGTGACCCATCGCCAGACCATCGGCTATGCCACGGCCGCCGGCAGCGTGATGGGCGCACTGTTCGCCTATGTGTTCTGCGCCCAGCAGGTCTTCACCGGCATCTATCGCCTCGGCCATTACTTCCCGCTCGCTTTCGCGGCGATCGCGGCCGGCGTCGCCATTGCCGGCTTCCTCAATGCAAGGCTGGTCGGGCGGCTCGGCATGCGCGTGATCTCGCACGGAGCGCTGATGCTCTACACGGTGGTGGCCGGCGTGATGCTGCTGACGGAATGCCTCGGCGTACTGCCGCTCGCCTTGTTCATGGTGCTCTCCGCCCTGATGATGTTCTCGTTCGGCATGATGGTCGCCAACTTCACTGCGCTCGCGATGGAACCGCAGGGACACATCGCCGGGACCGCCTCGTCGCTTTACGGCTCGATCACGACGCTGATCGGGATCGTGGTCGGCATGGCGATCGGGCAGAGCTTCGACGGCACGCTGCTACCCTTCTCGCTCGGCTTCTTCCTGTCGACCCTCGCCGCGCTCGCGATCGTGCTGGTGGTCGAGAAGGGCCGACTGTTCAGGCCGCATCATCGCCCTGTCTAAAGCATGATCCGGAAAAGTGCGCAGCGGCTTTCCGAAAAGAACATGCTTGAACAACAACCTGGAACGCGATGACGATTCATCCCAATCGCATCGCGCTTCAGGGAACAACGCGCCGGCCTCGATGTTGTCCTGCAGCAATTCGAAAGGGCGCTGCAATGGAACTGGAACACCGCGAAGACCACGCCGAGGTAGAACGGCAGAATACGGAACGTTCCGAACCGCGCGCTGAGCAGGCCACCCTTACCACGCCGCTTGCGAGCGAGGGGCTCGAAGGGGTGCGCGACAGCCACTGCTGAGCACGACGCCTACTCGGTCGTCGCCGACTGGCCGAAATCATCCGCAGCGCTGACGTGAAACTGACAAACGAAAACGGCGCCGCTGATGACCGCGGCGCCGCGTTCGTTGCCACGAAAGGGTGGTCCTGTCCTACTCCGACTTGTCCATATTCCAGAACACCGGCGTCGCCGGACCGTCGATCACGCCGCTGATCGACTTCCGCCATGCGCTCGGACCCTGGTACTGGCCGAGCGGCACGTAGAGGACCTGATCGTAGACTTCCTTCTGGATCTCGACCGCGATCTTCTTCTGATCCTCCGCCGAGGTCGCGCGAACGAAGGCATCCTTGAGCTGCTCGACCTTGGCGTCCTCCGCCCAGCCGAACCAGCCCCCCTTCTTGCCCTGCCCGCCGACGGCGACGTTGGAGATCGGGTTGACCACGTCGGCGCTGACCCAGTTCGTGATGAACATGTTCCAGCCGCCCTCCTTCGGGGACTTCTGGCTGGCGCGCCGGCTCACCACCGTCTGCGAGTCGGTGGCCTGCAGGTCGACCTTGAAGCCGGCTTCCCGCAATTGCTGGGCCACCACGATCGGCTGAGCCTTCAGCGTCAGCACGTCGCCCGGCGCCATGAGCACCACGGGTGTCCCGTCGTAGCCGGATTCGGCGAGCGCCTTCTTGGCCGCGGCAATGTCACCGCCCTTCGCGAGGGTCTCACCGCCAAGGTCGGTCGCGAAAGGCGTGTCGCAGATGAAGACCGCGGCGCAGGTCTTGTAGTACTTGGGATCGCCGATCAGCGCATCGAGCACGTCCTTCTGCTTGACCGCCAGGAGTGCTGCACGGCGAACCTTGACGTTGTCGAATGGCGGATGGAGGAAGTTCATCCGCGCACCCGTCTGGAATCCGAACTTGTTCAGGATCTCGGTTTTGAGCCCCTTGTCGGCTTCGATGGTGGGCAACATTTCAATGGCGGGATTTTCCATGAAATCGATGTCGCCCGACTGCAGCGCGTTCAACGCGGTCTGGGCGTCCGGCATGGTGATCCACTCGACGCGGTCCACCTTCACCACCTTGCCGCCGGCAGTCCAGCTCGCCGGCTCCTTGCGCGGCACGTAGTCGGTGTTCTTGACGTAGATCGATTTCACGCCGGGCTGGAATTCCGACGCCACGAACTTGAAGGGTCCGGAGCCGATCTGCTCGGGGATCGGCTTGTCCGGCGGCGTCTCGGCGAGACGCTTCGGCATCATGAAGGCAACGCGCGAGGACGGCTTGCCGATGGAATCGAGCACCAGGCCGTAGGGCTCCTTCAGCTTCAGCGTGATGGTCTTGGCGTCGGTCGCCTCGATGCTCGCGGTGAAGTCCATGAGCTTCTGGCCCATGCCGTCGACCGCAGCCCAGCGCTTCAGCGAAGCGACGCAGTCTTCCGCCGTCACCGGCGCACCGTCATGCCACTTCAGGCCGTCGCGCAGCGTGAAGGTGTAGGTCAGCTTGTCGTCGGAAATCTTCCAGTCCGCCATCTGCGGCTGGATCTTGAAGTTCGAATCCGTCGCGATCAGCGTGTCGAAGATCATGTAGCCATGATCACGCGAGATATAGGCGCTGGTGTAGATCGGATCGAGGACGCGCAGATCCGAGTGCATTACGGCGGTAATGGTCTTGCCCGCGGCAAGAACTGGCGAGGTCAGCACTGTCGAAAGCGCCACGACCGACAGCACAAGTTTGGCGGCGAACGCGCAACGCCCCCTCATCAGTTGGAACATCGAGGCTCTCCTGGAATCTCTCCTGGCGGGCGGCGCCGCTGACATCAGCGGCGCCGCGTGACGATTCGGACGAAGGTTGCGTCGAGAACGCCTCGCCTACTCCGACTTGCTGATGTTCCAGAACAGCGGCGTTGCCGGACCGTCGAGCACGCCGGTCAGCGATTTGCGCCAGCCGCTCGGCAGGAGATACTGCCCCAGCGGGATGTAGATCACCTGATCGTACGCCTCCTTCTGGATGTCGGCGGCGATCTTCTTCTGCTCGTCGAGCGAGGATGCGCGGACGAACGCGTCCTTGAGCTGCTCGATCTTGGCGTCTTCCGCCCAGCCGAACCAGCCCTTCTTGCCCAGGCCGCTGATCGAGAGATTGGCGATCGGGTTCGCAACGTCGGCCGCGACCCAGTTGGTGAAGAACATGTTCCAGCCGCCCTCCTTCGGCGGCTTCTGGCTGGCGCGGCGGCTCACCACCGTCTGCCAGTCAGTCGCTTGCAGGTCGACCTTGAAGCCGGCTTCGCGCAGCAGCTGGGCCGCAACGATCGGCTGCGCCTTCAATGTCGTGACGTCCCCGGGCGCCATGATCACGATCGGCGTGCCGTCGTAGCCGGACTCGGCGAGCGCCTTCTTGGCTTCCGCCATGCCATTGCCCTTGATCAGGGTTTCGGCGCCGACGTCAGTCTCGAGCGGCGTACCGCACACGAAGAACGCGCCGCAGATCTTCTGGTATTTGGGATTGCCGACCAGCGCATCGAGAACGTCCTTCTGGTTCATGGCCAGAAACGCAGCTCGCCGCACCTTCACGTTGTCGAACGGCGGATGCAGGAAGTTCATCCGGCCGAGCGTCTGGAAGCCGAACTTGTTGGAGACCTCGAGCGTGAGCTCCTTGTTCGCTTCGAGCACCGGCAGCATGTCGAACGGCAGGTTCTCCATGAAGTCGATGTCGCCCGACTGCAGCGCGTTCACTGCGGTCTGCGAGTCCGGCATGGTGATCCACTCGACGCGGTCGACCTTCACCACCTTGCCGCCGGAGGTCCAGCTCGCCGGCTCCTTGCGCGGCACGTAGTCGGTGTTCTTGACGTAGACCGCCTTCACGCCGGGCTGGAATTCCGATGCCACGAACTTGAAGGGACCCGAGCCGATCTGTTCCGGGATCTGCTTGTCCGGCGGCGTCTCGGCGAGGCGCTTCGGCATCATGAAGGCGACGCGCGATGAGGGTTTGCCAATGGAGTCCAGCACCAGGCCGTAGGGCTCCTTCAGCTTCAGCGTGATGGTCTTGGCATCGGTCGCCTCGATGCTCGCGGTGAAGTCCATGAGCTTCTGGCCCATGCCGTCGACCGCGGCCCAGCGCTTCAGCGAAGCGACGCAGTCTTCCGCCGTCACCGGCGCACCGTCATGCCACTTCAGGCCGTCGCGCAGCGTGAAGGTATAGGTCAGCTTGTCGTCGGAAATCTTCCAGTCCGCCATCTGCGGCTGGATCTTGAAGCTCGAATCCGGGGCCACCAGCGTGTCGTAAACCATGTAGCCATGGTCGCGCGTGATGTAGGCCGTGGTGAAGATCGGGTCGATGATGCGCAGATCCGAATGCATCACCGCCGTGATGGTCTTGCCGGCCGCAAGCACTGGCGAGGCCAGCGCGGTCGAAAGCGCGACGACCGACAGCGCAAGTTTGGAGGCGAACGCGCGACGCCCCCGGCGCATGAAGTGGAACATAGAAAGTTCTCCTGACGTGAAACTGTTCAAAGGCAGGTCAATGGTTGAGCATGCGGTTCATTCGTTGGGCGAACTAACCTCATGCAATGCCTTTATCTTTTTGAGACTTGCAGACAGTGCCGAGCGCGTCAATCCGGTTTCGTCGCAGCCCCTCACGGCGCGCGCACGGGCTCCACAAAGATCGGTTTGGCTCTACAACACCCTCCGCTTGTCCTGCCCCGCGCCGATGCAATGCGCGTTCCATCTTTCGAAGCTTGAGAGACATTGAGATGAATCCTGCCAATCTTCCCTTTGATTCCGAGGCGATGCTCGAGGGCCTGCGCGGCTGGGTCGAATGCGAGAGTCCGACCTGGGATGCAGGCGCCGTGGACCGCATGCTCGATATCGCGGCGCGGGATATGGCGATCATGGGTGCGACGATCGAGCGCATTGCCGGCCGCCAGGGCTTTGGTGGCGTCATCCGCGCGCGCTTTCCTCATCCCAAGCAGGGCGAGCCGGGCATCCTGATCGCCGGACACATGGATACCGTTCATCCGGTCGGCACCATCGAGAAGCTGAAATGGCGGCGCGAGGGCAACAAGTGCTATGGCCCCGGCATCTACGATCTGAAGGGCGGCAATTACCTCTCGCTGGAAGCGATCCGGCAACTGGCGCGCGCCTCGTTCACCACACCGCTGCCGATCACCGTGCTGTTCACGCCGGATGAGGAAGTCGGCACGCCTTCGACGCGGGACATCATCGAGGCGGAAGCGGCGCGCAACAAATACGTGCTGGTGCCGGAGCCCGGCCGCGCCGACAACGGCGTCACGACCGGACGCTACGCCATCGCGCGGTTCAATCTCGAGGCGACGGGACGGCCGAGCCACGCCGGCGCCACGTTGTCGGCCGGACGCTCGGCGATCCGCGAGATGGCGCGGCAGATCCTCGCGATCGACGCGATGACGACGGAGGACTGCACCTTCTCGGTCGGCGTCGTCCACGGCGGACAATGGGTCAATTGCGTTGCGACGACCGCAACCGGCGAAGCGCTCTCCATGGCCAAGCGTCAGGCCGATCTCGACCGCGGTGTCGAGAGGATGCTGGCGCTGTCGGGCACCACCAACGACGTCACGTTCAAGGTCACGCGCGGCGTGACGCGTCCGGTATGGGAGCCGGATGCCGGTACCATGGCGCTCTATGAGAAGGCGCGCGGCATCGCCAAATCGCTCGGCGCGGAATTACCGCATGCCAGCTCCGGCGGCGGCTCCGACGGCAACTTCACCGGCGCGATGGGAATTCCCACGCTCGACGGCCTCGGCGTGCGCGGCGGCAACGGGCACACGCTGGAGGAGTTCATCGAAGTCGACAGCCTGGTCGAGCGCGGCCGGCTGATGGCGGGATTGCTGGCGACTCTGGAGTAATTGAATCGAATTTGCACTGCACAATAGGTCGGCAGTCACGGTCGAAATTTAGCCTTGTCTAAAAATGAGGCGTATCGTACTGCTCGGCCGTCCACGCGATGATGCGGGAGAGATCGTGGCGAAGGCTTTCAGCCTTCGTTGCGGCGCCGACGGAGCAACCGCCCCGGAAACTCTCAGGCAAAAGGACCGTTTCGTCAGGACGATCTGGAGAGAGGCGGCGCGATTTCAGGCAATCGTGGCGCCCACCGAAGGGGATAGTCCGTTGCGATATCCGCAGCGGATCAAGCTCTCAGGTAACCGTGACAGATGGGGCGCCGCCAACGGCCTTTGGCCGGCGGTTAGCCGACTCTAAACACGGGAGCCCCGAACCTAGTCATGACCCATATCGCCATCATCGGCGCCGGCATCACCGGCGTCACGACCGCCTATGCCCTGCTCGAACGCGGCTACAAGGTGACGGTGCTCGACAAGCACCGCTACGCCGCGATGGAGACGTCCTTCGCCAACGGCGGGCAGCTCTCCGCATCGAACGCCGAAGTGTGGAACAGCACGGCGACGATCCTGAAGGGCTTGCGCTGGATGTTTCGGCGCGACGCGCCGCTGCTGATGAACCCGCGGCCGAACTGGCACAAATATTCGTGGATGAGCGAGTTCGTCGCCAACATCGGCAACTACCGCGCCAACACCATCGAGACCACGCGGCTCGCGATCGAAGCGCGCAGGTATCTGTTCGACATCGCGGCGCGCGAGGGGATCGACTTCGATCTCGAACGCCGCGGCATCCTCCACATCTATCGAGACAAGGCCGGCTTCGAATCCGGTCTGCGCGTCAACGCGCTGCTGCAGGAAGGCGGCCTCGACCGCCGCCCGGTGACGCCGGAGGAAATCCGCAGCATCGAGCCGACACTGCGCAAGGACTATTATGGCGGCTTCTACACGCCGTCGGATGCGACCGGCGATATCCACAAGTTCACCCGCGGCCTGGCGGAAGCCTGCAAGCGACGCGGCGCGACCTTCATCCACGAGGCCAACATCGATTCGATCGCACGTGCCGGCAGTGGCTTCGTCATCGGCTGGACCGATCTGGCCGCGAGCGATGCCGTCGCGGCCGCGCGCGGCGCACTGAACGTGGACGGCGTCGTGGTCTGCGCTGGCGTTGCGAGCCGTCACTTCGCCGCCCTGCTCGACGAGCGCGTCAACGTCTATCCGGTGAAGGGCTACTCGATCACGGTGCAGCTCGACACCGCCGAAAGCCGCAACGCCACCCCGACGGTGAGCCTGCTCGACGAAGCCGCCAAGATCGTCACCAGCCGGCTCGGCGCCGATCGTTTTCGCGTCGCCGGCACCGCCGAATTCAACGACTTCAATCGCGACATCCGCGCCGACCGCGTGCAGCCGCTGATCGACTGGGTGCGCAACAACTTCCCCGCCGTCGAAACGTCGCGCGTCGTGCCGTGGGCCGGGCTGCGCCCGATGATGCCGAACATGATGCCGGTCGTGCGCGCAGGGCGGATACCGGGCGTGTTCTTCAACACCGGCCACGGCCATCTCGGCTGGACTCTGTCGGCCGCGACGGCGCAGATGATCGCCCAGACCATCGACGGCTGGCGCGGCCTCAACGCTCCGCCGACGGCACCTTCACTTGGGGTTGAGCGTGAACTGCGACATGCATCCTGAGTGGTCGATATCGGAGACATGCCGGCCTCTTGCTACGGCGCAGCCCTTGGCACACAATTTGCCCTAAGAGGACGGCGTCTCCGGGCGGCCTTTCCAGCCCAAGTGATAGGCATGATAGACACGACTGAGTTCACGGGAGCCTCAGGGCTCCACACGTTCCGTAGCCGGAGATAAGTGCATGCTGGGTTATCTTATTCGCCGCGTTCTGGCCGCGGTGCCCGTGATGGGCGTCGTCGCGCTGTTCGTGTTCCTGCTTCTGCGGCTGACGCCGGGCGATCCCGCCGCGATTCTGGCCGGCGACAACGCGACACCGGAACGGCTCGAGCGCATCCGCGCCTCGCTCGGCCTGAACGAGCCCCTGATCGTGCAGTTCATCACCTGGGTGAACAAGCTGCTGCACGGCGACCTCGGGACCTCGCTGATCTCCAACCTGCCGGTGATGAAGATGATCGGCCAGCGCGTCGAGCCGTCGATCTCGATCGCGCTGTCGACCATCATCCTCGCAGTCATCGTCGCGGTTCCCCTGGGGGTGATCGCGGCCTGGAAGCACGGCACCTGGATCGACCGCTTCGTGATGGGCCTGTCCGTGCTCGGCTTCTCGGTGCCGGTATTCGTGGTCGGCTATGTCCTGATCCAGATCTTCGCGATCGAGCTGCGGTGGGTGCCGGTACAGGGCTTCCGCAGCATCTTCAACGGCTTCGGGCCGTTCTTCGAGCGCATCATCCTGCCGACCTGCGCACTCTCCTTCATCTACATCGCCCTGATCGCGCGCATGACACGCGCGGCGATGCTCGACGTGCTCGGCGAGGACTATGTCCGTACCGCGCGCGCCAAAGGCATCAACGAGGTCGCGGTGATGATGCGCCATGCGCTGCGCAACGCCGCGGTCCCCGTGATCACCGTGATCGGCACCGGCTTCGCGCTCCTGATCTCCGGCGTCGTCGTCACCGAGAGCGTGTTCAACATCCCCGGCATCGGCCGCCTCACCGTTGATGCGGTGCTGGCGCGCGACTATCCGGTGATCCAGGCGATGATCCTCCTGACATCGCTGATCTATGTCGTCGTCAATCTTCTCATCGACGTCGCCTACACCCTGCTCGATCCCCGGATCCGGTACTGAGGCAAGGATAAGGATACAAATGTCGGTCGATACCCTTCCCCAGTCGTCCATCCCGATCACGTCGCCGCTGCGGCCGCGATTCGGATTCCTCACCTCGACGCCCATCATTGCGACTGCGACGGTCCTGCTCACGCTGGTCGTGGTGGTCTCGATCCTCGCGCCGCTGATCGCGCCGCATGATCCGATCCAGCTCGCGCCGTCGCAGCGGCTCAAGCCCTCCTCCGCACAGTTCCTGCTCGGCACCGACGCCTACGGCCGCGACCTGTTGTCGCGCGTGATCTATGGCGGCCGCATCTCGCTTCTGATCGGCATCGGCTCGGCGATCCTGTCGATCGCCATCGGGCTCGCGATCGGCCTCGTCTCCGGCTTCTTCAAGCTGATCGATTCCGTCCTGATGCGCGTCATGGACGGCCTGATGGCGATGCCGAGCATCCTGCTCGCGATCGCCGTGGTGTCGCTGTCCGGCGCCAGCCTCTGGACCGTGCTGATCGCGATCACGATTCCGGAGATCCCGCGCGTGGCGCGCCTGGTGCGCTCGGTCGTGTTGTCGGCGCGCGAGGAACCCTACGTCGAGGCCGCGATCTCAGTCGGCTCCAGCCTGCCGAAGATCATGTGGCGCCACCTGATGCCGAACACGATCGCGCCGCTGATCGTCCAGGGCACCTATGTCTGCGCGAGCGCCATCCTCACCGAGGCCATCCTCTCCTTCCTCGGCGCCGGCATCTCGCCGGAGACGCCGACCTGGGGCAACATCATGGCCGAGGGCCGCCAGTATTTCCAGATCAAGCCGTCGCTGATCTTCTGGCCGGGCCTCTTGCTCTCGATCGCCATCCTCAGCATCAACCTGATCGGCGACGCCGCCCGCGACGCACTCGATCCGCGCATGAAGCAGCGGGAAGGCAAGTGATGACCAACACCATCCTCGACATCAACAACCTCGTCGTTTCCATCGGCAAGAAGCCGAAGGGCGTGAACATCATCGACGGCATCTCGATCCAGGTGCGCGAGCGCGAGACGCTGTGCCTGGTCGGCGAAAGCGGCTCGGGCAAGTCGGTGACGTCGCTCACCATGATGGGCCTCTTACCGAAGGGCACGCTGGTTCCCACCGGCGGCAGCATCAAGCTGGTCGGCGAGGAGCTGCTCACCGCGACCGACCGCCGCCTGCGCCAGCTTCGCGCGACGAAGATGGCCATGATCTTCCAGGAGCCGATGACCGCGCTCAATCCGGTGGTGCCGGTCGGCCGCCAGATCGACGAAGTGCTGCGCGCGCATACCGATCTCGACGGGAAAGCCCGGAAGAAGCGTATCCTCGACATGATGGAGCAGGTCCACCTGCCCCAGGTCGAGCGCATCTTCGCCTCCTATCCGCACCGCCTCTCCGGAGGCCAGCGCCAGCGCATCATGATCGCGATGGCGCTGGTGCTGGAGCCGAAGCTCCTCATTGCCGACGAGCCGACCACCGCGCTCGACGTCACCACGCAGAAACAGATCCTGACGCTGATCCGCGAGCTGCAGCGCGATCACGGCACCGCCGTGCTGTTCATCACGCACGACATGGGGGTGGTCGCCGAGATCGCCGACCGCGTCGCGGTGATGCGGCAGGGCCGCCTGGTCGAGACCGGCCCGCTCGACACCGTGCTGCGCAATCCGACCATGGAATACACCCGCAACCTGCTCGCCTCGGTACCGAGCCTGGTGCCGCGAGCGCCGCGCGAGGACAGCCGCGAGCCCGTGGTGCTGGAAGCCAACGAGCTCAGCAAGGTCTACAAAGAGCGCGCCTTCTTCGGCAAGGGCCGCGAGGTCGTCGCCGCCGACAAGGTCACGCTGACGCTGCGCAAGGGCCGTACCCTCGGCATCGTCGGCGAAAGCGGTTCGGGCAAGTCCACGGTGGCACGCTGCATCGTCCGCCTGATCGATCCGACCTCCGGTGGCGTGCGCCTCGCCGGCCGCGAGATCGCCGACATCTCGCGCCGCCTGCTCCAGCCGCACCGGCAGAAGATCCAGATCGTGTTCCAGGATCCCTACCGCTCGCTGAACCCGCGCGTGACCGTTGGCGACAGCATCGCGGAAGGCCCGATCAACTACGGCGTCTCCCAAGCTGATGCGATGAAGCGGGCGCGCGAGCTGCTCGAGCTCGTCGGCCTGCCGGCAGATGCCGTGTCGCGCTATCCGCACCAGTTCTCCGGCGGCCAGCGCCAGCGCATCGCCATCGCCCGCGCGCTCGCGCTCGATCCGGACGTGCTGGTCGCGGACGAGGCGGTCTCCGCGCTCGACGTCTCCGTGCAGGCGCAGGTGCTGGAACTGCTCGACGAGATCCAGAAGCGGCTCGGCATCGCCATCCTGTTCATCACCCACGATTTGCGCGTCGCTGCGCAAATCTGCGACGAGGTCGTGGTGATGCAGCATGGCCGCGTCGTCGAACAGGGTCCCGCAGCCGGAGTGCTGACGCATCCGAAGGAGGCCTATACCAAGGCGCTGCTGGATGCCGCACCAGGGCGAGGCTGGGATTTTGCGAACTTCCGGCCGGTGGCCGAGAACGTGGCGGCGACGGCCTAGGTCTATCCACTCGTCATTCCGGGGCATCGCGAAGCGATGAGCTACGGTGCGCAATTGCGCACCTGAGAATCCATCGGGCCACAGAGATTGTCGCATGATGGAATCCGGGTTCGCGCCCAAGAGGGCGCGCCCCGGAAATGACTGCGTAATGTGGGGCGCGTCCGCAGCATTCCCAAAACAGCTTGAGGCCATGCGCGGCGCGAGTGCTTCCCGCCTTGCTCTCTCCTTCGCGCCAAGGCTAACGTCGCGCACTTTCCAACGCTGGACTTGAATTGATGACACGTATCGCCATCGGCGGCTTCCTGCACGAGACCAACACCTTCGCTCCGACCAAGGCGACATTTGCGGACTTCCAGCATGGCGGCGGCTGGCCGGCGATGACGGAAGGCGCCGACGTGCTGAAGGTGATGCGGCGCATCAATGTCGGCCTCGCCGGCTTCGTCGACAGCGCTGAAGCCAGCGGCTGGGAACTCGTTCCGACGATTGCCTGCGGGGCGAGCCCCTCGGCCCATGTCACCAAGGACGCCTTCGAACGCATCGTGAAGGCGATGGTCGACGGCATCGCAGCCGCCGGGCCGATCGATGCGGTCTATCTCGACCTGCACGGCGCCATGGTGACCGAGCATCTCGACGACGGCGAAGGCGAGATCCTGGCACGCGTGCGCCGCGTCATCGGCAAGGATGTTCCACTCGTCACCAGCCTCGATCTCCACGCCAACGTCACGCCCGAGATGATCGAGCATGCCGACGCGCTGATCGCCTACCGCACCTATCCACATGTCGACATGGCCGAGACCGGCCGCGCCTGCGCAAGGCATCTGGCGCTGCTGCTGCAGACGAAGCAACGCTTCGCAAAGGCGTTCCGGCAATTGCCGTTCCTGATCCCGATCAGCTGGCAATGCACCAACGACCAGCCGACCAAAGGCATCTATGAGAAGCTCGCCGCACTGGAGGGCGATGCGGTTCCGACACTCTCTTTCGCGCCCGGTTTCCCGGCCGCGGATTTCCGCGATTGCGGGCCGAGCGTATTCGCCTACGGCAAGACGCAAGCGGACGCCGACCGCGCAGCCGATGCGATCGTGAAGCTGATCGAAAGCCACGAGGACGATTTCGACGGCAAGATCTGGTCGCCTGACGATGGCGTGCGCCATGCCATGGAACTTTCGAGGAATGCGAGCAAGCCGATCATCATCGCGGACACCCAGGACAATCCCGGCGCCGGCGGCGATTCCGACACGACAGGCATGCTGCGCGCGCTGGTGCGCAACAAGGCGAGCGCCGCCACCGGCGCGATCTACGATCCGGACTCGGCCAGGGCCGCGCATGCGGCCGGCGTCGGCGCCACGGTAACGCTCTCGCTCGGCGGCAAGTCCGGCATTCCCGGCGATGAACCCTATCGCGAGACCTTCGTGGTCGAAAAGCTCTCCGACGGCCGCTTCATCGCGCCCGGCCCTATTACGGCGGCCGCGAGATGGAGATGGGTCCCTCCGCCTGCCTGCGCATCGGCGACGTCCGCGTGGTCGTTTCGTCGCACAAGGCGCAGCTCGCCGACCAGGCGATGTACCGCTATGTCGGCATCGAGCCGACCGCGCAAAAGATCCTGGTCAACAAGAGCTCGGTACACTTCCGCGCCGATTTTGAGCCGATCGCGGAGAAGCTGATGATCTGCGCCGCCCCCGGCGCAATGCCGGCGGACACGGCTTCCCTGCCCTGGACGCGGCTGCGGCCGGGCATCCGCATCAAACCGAACGGCCCTGTTTTCGATCCTCCCTCACGCTAACTGGACAGGACACATGCCCACGATCGACCGCATCGACGGCTACGCCGACGAACTCACCGCTATCAGGCGCGACCTCCACGCCCATCCCGAGATCGGGTTCGAGGAAGTGCGCACGTCCGGCATCGTCGCCGACAAGCTGAAGAGCTGGGGCATCGAGGTGCATCGCGGCCTCGGCGGCACCGGCGTGATCGGCGTCATCAAGGGCAAGGGTTCGAGCGGCAAGCGCATCGGCCTGCGCGCCGACATGGACGCGCTGCCGATGGAGGAGAACACCAATCTGAAATGGAGCTCGAAAATCCCCGGCCGCTTCCACGGCTGCGGCCATGACGGCCATACCACCATGCTGCTCGGCACCGCGCGCTATCTCGCCGAAACCCGGAATTTCGACGGCACCGTGCATTTGATCTTCCAGCCGGCCGAGGAAGGCCTCGGCGGCGCCCGCGCCATGATCAAGGACGGCTTGTTCGAGAAGTTTCCCTGCGACGAGCTCTACGGCCTGCACAACGCGCCCGACCTCAACCACGGTGAGATCGCGATCCTGCCCGGCCCCGCGATGGCCAGCGCCGACTTCTTCGACCTCCGCATCACCGGCTACGGCGCGCATGGCGCGATGCCCGAACGCTCCAAGGACGCGGTGATCATCGCGACCACGCTGGCCCAGGCGATCCAGACCATCGTCAGCCGCAACGTCGAGCCGCTGCAGGCTGCCGTGATCTCGATCACCCAGATTCACGCCGGTTCCGCCTACAACGTCATTCCCGGCGACGCGCATCTTTGCGGCACCATCCGCACCTTCTCGAAAGAAGTCCGCACCCTGATCGCCGAACGCATCCGCACGATCTGCGCCGGCATCGCGAGCGCCTATAGTTGCGTGATCGACGTCGACATCCGCGACACCTTCGACGTGCTGGTCAACCAGGTCGAGCAGTCCAAGGTGGTCGAGGAGGTCGCGCGCACCATCGTCGATCCCGCCAACGTGATCACCCGCACCCAGCCGAAGATGGGCAGCGAGGATTTTGCCGACATGCTGCAGACTATCCCCGGCGCCTATTTCTGGGTCGGCCATGACGGCTCGGTGCCCGTGCACAATCCCGGCTTCGTGCTCGACGACAAGATCCTGCCGATCGGCGCCAGCATGTTCGCCCGCATCATCGAGACGCGCATGCCGGTGGGGGCCCATGCATAAGAAGAGCGTCGAAGAGGCGGTCACCTCGCTGCACGATCTGTCCGCGGTCGATCTGATCGCGGGCTATCGTGCAAAGCAGTTCTCGCCGAGCGAGGTGCTGGAGGACCTGCTCGCGCACGTCGCTGCGTGGGAGCCGCACCTCAAGGCACTCTATGCGTTCGATCCCGACGGCGCGCGCGAGGCCGCAAAGGCCTCGACCGCGCGCTGGACCGGCGGCGAGCCGTCCGGCGCGCTCGACGGCGTGCCCGTCACGGTGAAGGACAACATCGCGACCAAGGGCGTGCCAGTGCCGCTGGGCGCGGCCAGTGTCAAGCTCGTGCCGGCCGAGAAGGACGCCCCGCCTGCCGCGCGGCTGCGCGAGGCAGGCGCGGTCATCTTCGCCAAGACCACCATGCCCGATTACGGCATGCTGTCCTCCGGTCTCTCCAGCTTCCATGCGCTGGCGCGCAATCCCTGGGACCTCTCCAAGAATCCAGGCGGCTCCAGCGCAGGCGCCGGCGCTGCCGCAGCGGCCGGCTATGGTCCCTTGCATCTCGGCACCGATATCGGCGGCTCGGTGCGGCTGCCCGCCGGCTGGTGCGGCCTCGTCGGCCTGAAACCGAGCTTCGGCCGCGTGCCGATCGATCCCACCTATGTCGGCCGTGTCGCCGGCCCCATGACGCGCACGGTCGACGACTGCGCGCTGATGATGAGCGTGATCGCAAAACCCGACCGGCGCGACGGCATGAGCCTGCCGGCCGAACCGCTCAACTGGAAGGGGCTGGAGAAGTCGCCGCGAAAACTGCGCATCGGCCTGATGCTCGATCCCGGCTGCGGCCTGCCGCTGGAGAAACCGGTGCGCGAGGTCGCGGTGAAGGCGGCGAAGGCGTTCGAATCTGCAGGCGCCGTCGTGACTGAAGTCGACGGCATCCTCACCCGCGAGATGCTCGACGGCCTCGACAATTTCTGGCGCGCGCGGATGTGGGACGATCTGTCGAAGCTGACGCCGGCCGAGCAGGCAAAGGTGCTGCCCTACATCTTCAAATGGGGCGAGTCCGGCGCCAAGCTCTCCGGCGTCGACGTGATCCGCGGCTTCAACCAGACCATGGCGATCCGCGCGGCGGCGTCAAAGCTGTTCTGCGAGCTCGACTATGTGATCTCGCCGACTGCGCCGAACGTGAACTATCCGGCGGAATGGGCCTCGCCGACCAACGATCCCATGAAGCCGTTCGAGCACATCGCCTATACCGTGCCGTGGAATATGTCGGAGAACCCCGCGATCTCCGTCAATGGCGGCTTCGACGCCAAGGGGTTTCCGATCGGCGTGCAGATCGTCGGCCGACGCTTCGACGACATCGGCGTGCTCGGCATGGCCAAGGCGTTCGAGGGCCTGCGTGGCCCGCAGCGGCCCTGGCCCGAGCCGCCGGCACATTAGCAACGCTCGATCATTCCAGGGCGTACCCTTTGGGCACAAGCCCGAATGACTTGCTTGAAAGAGTATGCCGAGCTTATTGCTTCACCCTCCCCTGCAGGGGGAGGGTCGGCTCACGTGGAGCGCAGCGACATGTGAGACGGGGTGGGGTGACAGTCTCTCCGCGGACGCAGTGCCCGCGTGGAGAGATCACCCCACCCCGCTCGCGCTTCGCGCGATCGACCCTCCCCCTCCAGGGGAGGGTCAGAGCCTCTGCCGTCTGCGCAGCGAAAAAAACCAAGGAAGGAAACCACCATGGCGTATGAGACGATTAAATACGAGGTCGCCGAGCAGATCCTCACCATCACGCTGAACCGGCCCGACAAGCTCAATGCCTTCAACGCGCAGATGCAGGCGGAGTTGATCGACGCGTTCGACGCCGCCGACAAGGACGACAACGTCCGCGCCATCATCGTCACCGGCGCCGGCCGCGGTTTTTGCGCGGGCGCGGATCTGTCGTCCGGCGCCGACACGTTCGACCGCGACGCGCGGCGCGGGCCAGTGAGGCGTCTCGCCGACGGCAAGGTCGATTACAGCGATCCGCAGGTGCGCGACGGCGGCGGCCAGGTCACCTTGCGCATCTTCAAGTGCCTGAAGCCCGTCATCGCCGCGGTGAACGGTCCCGCGGTCGGCATCGGCGTCACCATGCAGCTCGCGATGGACATTCGCATTGCCTCGGAGGCTGCACGTTTCGGCTTCGTGTTCTCCCAGCGCGGCATCGTGCCGGAGGCCGCCTCGAGCTGGTTCCTGCCGCGCATCGTCGGCATCTCGCAGGCGCTGGAATGGTGCTATTCGGGCCGCGTCTTCCCGGCGCAGGAAGCGCTTGCGGGGCGCCTCGTGAGCAAGGTGGTGCCGCCGGATGATCTCCTGCCAACCGCCCGCGCGCTCGCCAAGGAATTTGCCGCGAAGACCGCGCCGGTCTCGGTCGCGCTGATCCGCCAGATGATGTGGCGCATGATGGGCGCCGACGATCCGATGGAGGCCCACAAGGTCGACAGCCGCGGCATCTACGCCCGCGGCCGCTCCGACGACGTCAAGGAAGGCGTGGTGTCGTTCCTGGAGAAGCGTCCGGCCCAGTTCAAGAACAAGGTCTCGACCGACATGCCGGATTACTTCCCGTGGTGGACGGAACGGGAGTACAAGTGACGCTCTCGTAGGGTGGGCAAAGGCGCTCTTGCGCCGTGCCCACCATCTATCAGCAACCGAAACCGGAATGGTGGGCACGCTTCGCTTTGCCCACCCTACGGCACCGTCACTCCATCACCAGCGCCACGCGCCCGATCGCCTTGCGGTCGATCAACAGCCGCATCGCCTTCGCAAACTCCTGCAGCGGCAGGCGGTGCGAGACGTTGGGGCGCAGCTTGCCCTGCTCCGCCCATTGCAGCAGTGCCTTGAGACGCGCTTCGCCAAGCGCAGGATTTTTCCGCACCGCTTCGCCGGCGCGCACGCCAATGACGCTGGCGCCCTTGATCAGCAGGAGATTGGTCCTGGCCGAGCCGATGCCGCCGGTAAAGCCGATCACCAGCAGCCGCGCACCCCAGGCGATGCAGCGCATGGAGTCTTCAAAAACCTGGCCGCCGACCGGATCGAACACAACGTCCGCGCCTCGGCCGTCGGTGATACGCTTGACCGCATCGCGAAACGGCTCGCGGTCATAGCGGATGAGATGATCGGCGCCACGCGATTTCGCAATCGCAAGCTTCTCGTCGCTCGAGGCCGTCGCGATCACGATCGCGCCCAGCATCTTGCCGATCTCGACCGCGGCAAGACCGACACCGCCGCCGGCGCCATGCACCAGCAGCACCTCACCCGGCTCGATCCGGCCGCGGTCGATCAGCGCGTGATAGGCCGTGCCGTGGCCGGCGAGATAGGTCGCGGCCTCGGCGTAGTCGAACGTCGACGGCATCGGCGTGAGTTGGGCCGGCGTCACCACCACTTCGTCAGCAAAGGCCCCATGGCGCATCTTGACGATGACCTTGTCGCCGACCGAAACGCCGCTTGCCTCCGGTGCGACCTCGGTGACATCGCCGGCAGCTTCCATCCCGGGCGTGAACGGCAGCTCGGGCTTGAGCTGGTATTCGCCGGCGGCCATCAGCACGTCAGGGAAATTCAGTCCAGCGGCGCGGATCGAAACGCGCACCTCGCCCGGCTTCAGGGCGCGGGGCGGAAACTCCTCCAGCCGCAACGTCTCGGGCGCTCCGAGCGCGCGGCACACGACAGCGCGTACCATCAAGCCGCGCTCGCCTTGCTGCGCAGCAGTGCCTCGCGGATCAACGGCAGGCGGTCGTTGCCGAAGTACATGTCGGTTTTGTTCACGAAGATCGTCGGCGAGCCGAAGCCGCCGCGGGCGACGACCTCCTCGGTATTGGCCTTGAGCTGATCCTTGATCCCCTGCTCCGAAATGCCGGCGAAGAATTTCTGCTCGTCGATGCCGATTTTCCTGCAGATTTCGGCGAGCACCGCATCCTGCGAAATATCCTTGTCCTCGCCCCAATAGGCCTCGAAGACGGCAGTCGCAAACGGCACGATGTCTTTGCCGAGCCAGATGCAGCCGCGCATGGCCTTGACGCTGTTCACGGGGAACACGGTCGGCGGCATCTTGATCGCAAGGCCCGCCGAGCGCGCCCAGTCCTGAAGGTCCTTCGTCATGTAGCGCGCCTTCAGCGGCACCGGCTTTTCGCGCTGCGCGTAGACGCTCGGGTTGACCGTGTTGAAGATGCCGCCGACCAGGATCGGCCGCCAGACGATCTCGGCGCCTAGTTCCTTCGCCAGCGGCTGGATGTTGTGGAAGGCGAGATAGGTCCAGGGGCTGGAACAGTCGAAGAAGAATTCGATCATGGCGTTTCCTTTGCTGACGGACCTCATCCTGAGGAGGCTGCGGAGCGGCCGTCTCGAAGGATGGCCACCCGCGATAGTCGGGCCTTCATGGTTCGAGACGCGCCTGCGGCGCTCCTCACCGTGAGGAACGGGCACTACGTCTTTCCCAGCACTTCCTTCGCACGCTGGCCAAACATGATCTTGCGTGATTCCTCGTCGAACGGCTCTTTGACGAATTTGCCGATCGCAAGCCCCGCCTGCACCTGTGGCCTCGCACGAACCTCGGCATACCAGCGTTTCACGTTCGGATAGTCGTCGAGCGTAAAACCCTGCGCCTTGTGAGTCATGGTCCAGGGGAAGCAGGCGATGTCGGCGATGGAATAGTCACCGGCGACATAGGCCCCAGTCTTGCCGAGCTGGCGATCGAGCACGCCGTAGAGCCGCGCCGCCTCGTCGCGATAGCGCTCGATCGCGTAAGGGATCTTCTCAGCGGCATAGAGCGCAAAATGTCCATGCTGGCCGAGCATCGGTCCCAGCCCGGCCATCTGCCACATCACCCATTGGATGGTGGTCGAGCGCCCGCGCAAGTCCGTCGGCAAGAACCGTCCGGTCTTGTCCGCGAGATAGATCAGGATGGCGCCGGTCTCGAAGGCCGAGAACGGAGGCCCGCCGTCGGCAGGATCGTGATCGACGATTGCGGGAATGCGGTTGTTCGGAGAGATCGCCAGAAATTCGGGGCTGAACTGCTCGCCAGCGCGGATGTTCACGGGCTTCACGCTGTAGGGAAGCCCGAGTTCCTCCAGCATGATCGAGATTTTCCAGCCGTTCGGCGTCGGCGCGTAATAGAGATCGATCACGACCTTTCCCCTGGCCTTTCCTTTGGGCCTTCCCTGTCATCGCCGTCGGAATAGAGAGCGACTTTTGTTGTTCTGTACCTTGACGTTAAGTCATGGCAGGAAGAGGCGCAACACAACCTGCCGGGAGGGCCGCCATGCTGTTTCCAACCACGATCGCCGGCTCCTTGCCGAAGCCGGAATGGCTGGCCGAGCCCAATATGCTCTGGGCGCCCTGGAAGGCGCAAGGCGACGAGCTGCTCCGGGCCAAGCGCGATGCGACGCTGATCTGGCTGAAGATCCAGGAGGACGCCGGCATCGACATCGTCACCGAGGGCGAGCAGGCCCGCCAGCATTTCGTCCACGGTTTCCTGGAGAAGATCGAAGGCATCGACTTCGCCCACAAGGTCGAGATGGGCATCCGCAAGGACCGCTATAAGGCAATGGTGCCGCAGGTGGTCGCCCCGCTCCGGCTGAGGGGACGCGTCCATGCTTTCGAGGCGCGCGTGGCGCGCACACATACCAGGAAGAAGTTGAAGTTCACCCTGCCCGGCCCAATGACCATCATCGACACCATTGCGGATCGCTACTATGGCGACCGCGTGAAGATGGCCTTTGCCTTCGCCGAGCTGCTCAACGAGGAGGCCAAGGCGTTGCAGGCCGACGGCGTCGATCTCGTGCAGTTCGACGAGCCCGCCTTCAACGTCTACATGGACGAGGTCAACGACTGGGGCATCAAGGCGCTGGAGCGCGCGGCGCAGGGCCTCACTTGCACTACCGCGGTCCACATCTGCTACGGCTACGGCATCAAGGCCAACACCGACTGGAAGGAAACACTCGGCGCGCAATGGCGGCAGTACGAGCAGATCTTCCCGGCAATCGACGCGAGCCCGATCCAGCAGGTTGCGATCGAGTGCCGCAATTCCAAGGTGCCACTCGACCTCCTGGCGCTGCTCAAGACCAAGATCGTGCAGGCCGGCGTGATCGACGTCGCCAGCGACACGGTGGAGACCGCCGAGGACGTCGTGAAGGTGATCGACGCGGTGGCGAAATTCGTGCCCAAGAGCAACATCATCGCCACCACCAATTGTGGCATGGCGCCGATGCGGCGGGAGATCGCCGAAGCCAAGCTGATGGCGCTCGGCGCCGGCGCCGCGCTGGCGCGCGAGAAGCTGGGGTGAGACACCCTACTTGCGCAGCAGCGACGTACCGGTTCCGGGCGCGGGCTCGAGCGTTCTGACGGCGCCTTGCTGGTGATCGCTCTTGCAAGCATCGTCGTCGAGCGACTTCAGCCCGAGCAGATATTGGCCGTGCTCGTGCATGTTGCTCGTCATGTATCTGTCAATGCGGGTCAGAAAGTTCAGCATTTGACTCTCCTCGATGTTGCACGAGAAGGTAAGCTGCCGGGTATAGCCGATCGATGGGACCGTCAGGACGATGTTATAAAGGCGATATAGCCGTCGCCGGAACGACTTGCCCGCAAGAGCAATAAGATGTCGCCGCGCCTCGACAGTTCGCAATATGAGGAATACGGGCGGCGCAGCACGATCGGAATTCATGGTACACGTCTAGCCGAGTGCCGTCGGATGCAGCCTGGGCTGATAACCCGCGCTCAGCGCACGCACCGTCGAGGGCGGCGTCAAGAGCTTGGCGTTGTCGAGCCGCCCCTGAGCACCGGCATAGCCCGCCGGCGACCATCGCAGCGCCCTGCCCCTTGTCACTAGAAAACTGGCTTCGCTCGATCGGCATCACGAGCTCATGAAGTCGCTTCCGGCCGTGATCTAGCCGCTCGCGATGCAGGACCTCATCGATATCGTGCATGCGGACATCGTGGAGGCGATTGCCCTTCTCCCAGGCGGCGCGAAACCGTTTGGCGTCGTCGCGGCGGCAGAAGAAGCAGGGACGATGGCCGGCGGCGAGCGCGGTGGCTTCATCTAGGAAGAACAGCTCGGTCCAGCTTCGGTTCGCCATCACCTCGCGGCGGCGGCCGCGGAACTCGCACACGCAGGTCAGCCAGGCCGGCGACGACCAGCGCTTGTTCAGCAGCGTCTTGGTGGCGGGATCGTGGATGATGCCGCGATTGCCGGTGAACAGGCCGCGATGCGGGGTGGCGATGATATCGCCGGTGGGCGTGACGCGGTTCTGAAGGGGGCGAGTGGCGAACGGCGAATGGCGAGTGGGGACAGTGCTACTCGCCATTCGCTACTCGCCACTCGCTCTGGTTACGCCGCCCCGTCGCGTAGCGGCGGGTGATAGGACAACGCGGTGTCCCAGGGGAAGAAGATCCAGGTGTCCTGCGACACTTCCGTGATGAAAGTGTCGACCAGCGGGCGTCCCATCGGCTTGGCGTAGACGGTGGCGAAATGGGCCTCCGGCAGCATCTCGCGCACCAGCTTGCCGGTCTTGCCGGTGTCGACGAGATCGTCGACGATCAGGAGGCCCCTGCCGGTGCCGCCGCCGAGCTTCATCACCTCGTCCGAGATGCCCTTGAGCACCTTCAGCTCGCCCTGCTTGGTGTGGTCGTAGCTGGCGATGCAGACGGTATCGATGACTCGCACGCCGAGCTCGCGTGCCACGATCGCCGCCGGCACCAGGCCGCCGCGGGTAATCGCAATCACTGCATGGAACGGGCCGACTTCGTTCAGTCGCCAGGTGAGCGCCCGGCAATCCCGGTGGAACTGGTCCCACGAAACCGGAAAAGGCCTGCCCGCGCGCTCCTGCGCGCTCAGTTCCGGTGCTTCACCCATCGTCGTCTCCATTCGTCTCGAGCGTCTTCTGCTAGCGGGTGATGTTCAATCCCGCCAGCATTTCCTTCACCGCCGCCATCGCCGCGGCGAGCTTCTCCGGATCGCGCGAGCGCACCACCAGATTGGTGTTCGGCTTCTGCTCCTCGTCCATGAAGGGATAGCTGCCGATGATGGTGTCGGGATGGGCCGTGGCGATCGCCCGCAGCGGGCTGCCGATATCGCCCTCGCGCGCATTGGCGCGGACCGATTCGGAGAGCATGCGCACGCCCGATTTCAGCTTGGGCGAGACGATGTCCATCATCGCCTGCATGATCGACGGCACGCCGGCCATGACGATGACGTTGCCGATCTTGAAGCCGGGAGCGAGGATGGTCGCGCTCTGGATCAGCTCGGCACCGTCGGGGATGCGGGCCATGCGCAGGCGGGCCTCGTTGAGGTCCTGCTCGCTCCAGCGCTCGCGGAAGCGGGCGACGACCTCCGGGTGATGGTCGATACCGACGCCGAACGCCTTGGCCACGGCATCGGCGGTGATGTCGTCATGCGTCGGTCCGATGCCACCCGTGGTGAAGACGTAGGTGTAGCGATGCCGCAGTGCGTCCAGGGCGGCGATGATGTCGGCCTCGTCGTCGGAGACGATCCGGACTTCCTTCAGGTCGATGCCGATATTGGTCAGATATTCGGCGATGAAGCCGATATTCTTGTCCTTGGTCCGGCCGGACAGGATTTCGTCCCCAATGACCAGGATGCCCGCCGTGACGATGTCGCTCATGCCTTAAGTCCCTCACCTGTGACGCCAACTTTGCCGAGGTAACGCGTTGAAGTCACGCGGTTTTGCTTCTGAAATAAGCAGTCCTCAGCCATTTTTTCAGGCAAGCCGCCGGCCGTCCCCGGCAAATGCCCCTCCTCCATGCTTATCGCGCTGGCCCGGCCCTTGCTACCTCCTAGGGAAGTCATGCACTCTCACGGCATGGCCACAGGACGTTGCGGTCTTCAGCAAGGCCGAAACGACCTGATCAATGGCGCAACGCCTGGGGGAGAACAGTCGGATTCTATGGCAGTCGCGTTTGACGAAATGAATATTCCCGGCGGAGACCTTCGCCCCGCCTATCAGGAGCTGGCGCGCTGGCTCAAGGAAACGCCGCCCGAAGCCCTCGAATATCGGCGTCAGGAGGCCGAGCTCCTGTTCCGCCGGATCGGCATTACCTTCGCGGTCTACGGCGATTCCGAGTCGACCGAGCGCCTGATTCCGTTCGACGTGATCCCGCGGATCATGTCCGGCAAGGAATGGGCGCGACTGGAGAAGGGCCTGAAGCAGCGCGTGCGCGCGCTCAACATGTTCCTGCGCGACATCTATCACGGCCGCGACATCCTCCGCGCCGAGATCGTGCCCGACGACCTGATCTTCCAGAACCCGGTGTTCCGCCCCGAGATGAACGGCCAGCAGGTGCCGCACGACGTCTACGTGCACATCGCCGGCATCGACATCGTCCGGGTCGACGCCGAGGACTTCATCGTGCTGGAGGACAACGCCCGCACCCCCTCGGGCGTGTCCTACATGCTGGAGAACCGCGAGATCATGATGCGGCTGTTTCCGGATCTGTTCGCCCGCCACAGGGTGGCGCCGGTCGAGCGCTATCCGGACGAGCTGCTCGCAGCCCTGCGCTCGGTCGCGCCGCTGAGCGCATCCAGCGAGCCGACCGTCGCCCTGCTCACGCCCGGCGTCTACAACTCGGCCTATTACGAGCACTCGTTCCTCGCCGACAAGCTCGGCATCGAGCTGGTCGAAGGCCGTGACCTCATCGTCAAGAACAACGAAGTGTTCATGCGGACGACGGAAGGGCTGAAGCGGGTCGACGTCATCTACCGCCGTGTCGACGACGATTTCCTCGATCCCCTCACCTTCCGACCCGACTCCGTGCTCGGCGTGCCCGGGCTGATGTCGGCCTACGCGGCCGGCAACATCACGCTCGCCAACGCCGTCGGCACCGGCATCGCCGACGACAAGGCGATCTACTCCTACATGCCTGATATCGTGAAGTTCTATCTCGGCGAGGAGCCGATCCTGAAGAACGTGCCGACCTGGCGCTGCCGCGAGCCGAAGGACCTCGCCTATGTGCTGGACAATCTGAGCGAGCTCGTCGTCAAGGAAGTGCACGGCTCCGGCGGCTACGGCATGCTGATCGGCCCCGCTGCGACCAAGGCGACGATCGAAGCTTTCCGCGACAAGCTCAAGCGCGAGCCGGAAGGTTTCATCGCGCAGCCGACGCTGGCGCTGTCGACCTGCCCGACCTGCACCGCATCCGGCCTCGCCCCGCGCCATGTCGACTTGCGGCCCTTCGTGCTGACGGGCAGCAAGAGCACCACCATCGTGCCGGGCGGACTCACACGGGTCGCGCTCAAGGAAGGCTCCCTGGTGGTGAATTCAAGCCAGGGCGGCGGCACCAAAGACACCTGGATCCTGGACGAGTAGAGAGATGCTGTCGCGTACCGCCGAAAACCTCTACTGGCTCGCCCGCTACGTCGAACGGGCCGAGTATCTCGCGCGCACCATCGATGCGACGCTGCGCGTCACCGCGCTTCCCGCCGCCTATATCGGCAAGACCAATGAATGGGATTCGGCGCTGCTCACCGCCGGGGTCGCCGCCAGCTTCTATCAGACCTACGAGGAGGCCAACGAGCACAACGTCGTCGAGTATCTCTCGTTCTCGCCGAACAATCCGTCTTCGATCAGGAACTGCATCGAGGCGGCGCGGCTGAACTCGCGCTCGGTGCGCACCGCGCTCACCAGCGAGATGTGGGACACCATCAACTCGGCCTGGATCGAGCTTCAGGCGGTTTGGAGCAAGGGTGCCTCGACGCGCGAGGATCTCGCCAAATTCCTGCGCTTCGTGCAGGAGACCTCGCTGCGCTTCGACGGCTCGGCCTACCGGACCATGCTGCGCAACGACGCGTACTGGTTCTCGCGCATGGGTGTGCATCTGGAGCGCGCCGACAACACCGCGCGCATTCTCGACGTGAAATATCACGTGCTGTTGCCCGAGGAGGAGCATGTCGGCGGCCCGCTCGACTTCTATCAATGGAGCTCGATCCTGCGCTCGGTCTCGGCGCTGACCGCCTATCACTGGGTCTATCGCGAGACGCTGAAGCCGTGGCTGATCGCGGATCTGCTCATCCTCAACGACACGCTGCCGCGCTCGCTCGCCAGCTGCTACGGCAACCTCGTGCGCAACCTCGACCAGATCGGCGTCGCCTATGGCCGCCAGGGCCCGGCCCAGCGCCACGCCCGCGGCATCCGCAACCGGCTGGAACACAGCAATATGAACGACATTTTCCAGCATGGCGTGCATGAATTCATTCAGGAATTCATCACGGACAATTCCAGGCTGGGCGAAATCATCACGAAGCAGTATTTGATCTAGCCGAGACTGAAACCTTCACCTTTCGTCGTTCCGGGGCGATGCGAAGCATCGAACCCGGAATCTCGAGATTCCGGGTCTGGCGCTTCGCGCCATCCCGGAATGACGGAATCAAAACACCATGCGCCTGCGAATCCAGCACATCACGACCTATCGCTACGAGCCGCCGGCCACCAGCGTGATCCAGATCCTGCGCATGACGCCTGGCAGTCATGACGGGCAATACGTCGCGGAGTGGCAGATCGACGTCTCCACCGACACCAAGCTCGACATGCATGAGGACGCGTTCGGCAACGTCACCCACGTGCTGTCCTGCGGACCCGTCGGCGACATCCAGATCACCGCCGAAGGGCTGATCGAGACCCACGACACCGGCGGCGTGCTGCGCGGCACGGACGAGCGTTTCCCGGCCGGGATGTTCCTGCGCTCCACCGACCTCACCTCCGTCAATCCGGCGATGACGGCGGTTGCGCGCCAGTTGCGCAGCGAGGCCGAGAGCGACACGCTTGGCTTCCTGCACACGCTGATGACGCAGATTGCCGATCACATGACGTTCGACGAAGACCCCACCAACAGTGGCACGTCCGCGGCGGAGGCGTTCGCGCTCAAGCGCGGGGTCTGCCAGGATTACGCGCACATCTTCATCGCCTGCGCCCGCGCCGGCGGCGTACCGGCGCGCTTCGTCTCCGGGCACTTTCTGCGATCGGACGACTCGGTGCATCAGGAGGCCGGCCATGCCTGGGCGGAGGCTTACGTGCCCGATCTCGGCTGGGTCGGCTTCGATCCCGCCAACAGCATCTGCGCCACCGACGCCCATGTGCGCGTTGCGATCGGGCTCGACTATCTCGGCGCGGCCCCGGTGCGTGGCACGCGTTATGGCGGCGGCACGGAAACGCTGGCGGTGGCCGTGAAGGTCGAGCAGACCGGCCGCAGCGGGCAGTCGCAATCGCAGTCCCAGCGGCAGAGCTAGATGCTGCCGGACGAGCGCATGCGCCGTGCTACAATCGCAGGATCAGATCAGACCAGCGAGGTAGCCCATGGCGACTGTAAAACTGCTTTCGGATGACGAACTCTCCGCCGACGCGCGCGCCGTTTTCGACGACATCCGAATGGTGCGGAAGTCGGATTTCGTCAACAATTTCTGGCGGGCGCTGGCGCATGATCCGAAGACGCTGCGGCGGACCTGGAACAGCATCAAGGACGTGATGGGTCCGGGTGCGCTCGACCCCAAGACCAAGGAAATGCTCTACGTCGCGGTTTCGATCGCCCATGGCTGCAGCTACTGCATCCATTCGCACACGGCCGCCGCACGGGCCAAGGGCATGACCGAGGCCGAATATGGCGAGCTGCTCGCCATCGTCGGCATGGCTGCGGAGACAAACCGGCTGGTGACGGGGCTTGGCGTGCCGGTCGACGAGGCGTTTCTCGTCGATGCAGTGGATTGAGCGACAAGAGCTGACTGTCATTCCGGGGCGCGCGCAGCGCGGGCCCGGAATGACAGCCTTCCCCCGCGGGAATCGGGGGTTTCATGGCTCCCTGAAATTGGCTAGTAATTCCGCGCAAACGCGTTCGGGGACTGGAAATGACCTATTGTTGCGGAATCCTGGTTCAGGACGGTCTGGTGATGATCGCCGACACCCGCACCAATGCCGGCCTCGACAACGTCTCGACCTTCCGCAAGCTGCACATCTTCTCCAAGCCCGGCGAGCGCATCATGGCGATCGCCAGCGCCGGCAACCTCGCCATCAGCCAATCGGTGCTCTCCACCCTGACCGAAGGCCTGGAAGACCCCAACACGGGCGAAATCGAGACGCTGATGAACGCGCCGACCATGTTCCAGGCCGCCCAGCGCATCGGCCGGGCGATCCGGGCGGTGCATGCGACCGAGGGACCGGCGCTGAAATCCGAGGACGTGTCGTTCGACGTCTCCTTCCTGTTCGGCGGCCAGATCAAGGGCGCGCGCATGCGTCTGTTCATGGTCTACACCGCCGGCAATTTCATCGAGTGCACCACCGATACGCCCTACCTGCAGATCGGGGAGCACAAATACGGCAAGCCGGTGCTCGACCGCGCCATGCATTACGACGTCGAGCTCTACGAGGCGCTGAAGACCGGCCTGATCTCGATGGACTCGACCATGCGCTCGAACCTCGGCGTCGGCCTGCCGATCGACGTGCTGGTGGTACGCACGGACGCCTGCGAAGCCGATCTCAACCACCGCATCGAAGCGGGCGAGCCTTATTTCCACGATTTGCGCTCGCGCTGGTCGGCGGCGTTGCGCGCTGCGCACCAGAACATTCCGCGCCCGCCCTACAAGAACGAAAAAGAACCCAAAACCTGACAGCAGAAGAGAAAAGGCAGGAAACGATGAGTGAAGCGAAAAAGATCGCATTGGTGACCGGCGCCGGCACCGGTGTCGGGCGCGCCGCGTCGCTGGCGCTGATGAACACCGGCTTCACCGTGGTGCTCGCAGGGCGCCGGCTCGACATGCTCGAGGAGACGGCAAAGCTCGGCCCCGCCGGTAAAAGCGTTTGCGTCACCGCTGACATGACCAAGCCGGACTCCATCGCTGCGCTGTTCGACAAGGTGAAGGCGACCTACGGCCGGCTCGACGTGCTCTTCAACAATGCCGGCATGGGCGCCCCTGCCGTGAACTTCGAGGACCTCAGCCTCGAACAGTGGCAGGCGGTGGTGAACACCAACCTCACCGGCCCGTTCCTATGCACCCAGCATGCCTTCCGCATCATGAAGGACCAGACCCCGCGCGGCGGCCGCATCATCAACAATGGCTCGATCTCGGCGCATGCGCCGCGACCGTTCTCGGCGGCCTATACCTCGACCAAGCACGCCATCACCGGCCTGACCAAGGCCAGCAATCTCGACGGCCGCATGTACGACATCGCGGTCGGCCAGGTCGACATCGGCAATGCCGCGACCCCGATGACCGACCGCATGGTCAACGGCCCCGGCGTGCTGCAGCCCGATGGCACCACCAAGCACGAGCCGCGCATGGACGCCAAGGCAGTCGGCGACGCCGTCGCCTACATGGCCGGCCTGCCGCTCGACGCCAACGTGCTGACCATGACGGTGATGGCGACCAAGATGCCTTTCGTCGGACGGGGCTAGCCGCTCACGCGCTGCAGGCGTTCGCGCAGAAACCGACGCAACGCCTGCTCCGCCGCTTCCGTCGGGACCGCGGCATCAAATCCAATGAGCTTGACGTCCACCAGAGGATACTCGTCGCTGCGAAACGCGAGGGCGGCTATCGCGCCGAGCGGAACTCGAACGACGGCGTCCTCGCCGCGCCGTGTGGCTTGCATTTCGCCGAGCTCCTTTCGGGAATCGAACCAGAAGAACCTGGTCATCTCCCGCAGCGTGATGTCGCGCCGCGCGATGTGAACCTGCGGATTGCGGCTGCTCGAGCTTAACCCGTATTCGTCAGGCAACGGTACCACGACAAACGACGTCGCGCCGTCGGGCATTGCAGGACCCATGAAGACTCCGACCTCGTGATAAGGAACGTCGACGCGATATCCGGCAACGGCGATATCGGGCGTGGGCAGGATGTGCAGTGCGCGTAGAGCGGGGCGTACCTGGTTGTTCATGAGCTTGAGGCCTGCGTGGCCGAATATGCCGGGGCTGTAGAACCACGCGACGGCACAGGCCGCTGCCAACGCCCCAATCTTCAAACTATGGCGAGGGTTACGTTCTTGGCGACGCACGCAATGGGCAAGCCATAGCTGCACGGTGAGCGCCGCAATCGCACTGAGGCAAGCACCGGCGACGGGCAGCCAGCGCGGCACGGCACTGGCGGGATGACCGAGCGGCAGCTGATACGCGAAGCGAATGGCAAGATAGCCACCGAACGCGATCGTTAGCCAGACATATGCGCCGACCAGATTTGCCTGGAATTCGCGACGTGTATCCGCAGCCCACCACGGAAGCCCAAGCAAGTAGCGGCTGGCAAGGGTGAGCAGCAGCGCCAGGATGAGGCCACAGCCGATCAGTACGATCGTGTTTGTCGCGAACAACAGCCGTGCGCCGTTAAACTCCACACCGATCGACATCGCTGCTCTGATCACAACTCCGGCGATGAAGCTGGGCACTTCCCCCACGGCAACCACCAGCCAGTCGATCGCTAGCGACGATGCCGCAAAGCTCGCCACCGCCAGGACAATCAGATCGTACCAGGGAAGGATCGACCGGCGCGCAAGATCGGAGAAGAAAAAGCCCGCCAGCGCTCCTCCCGCACCGAGCTTCATGGTCAGGAGGAAGTATCCGTCGGGAAGGTTTGCAATGCGCAGATAAATGATAGAGCCGTACGCGGCATATATCGCCCATGCGAGCGGCACGGCCACCCACAGCCACATCGGCACTTCGAACTGGCGCGGTCCGATCCGGATCATGCCGGGATGATAGCAAAGCGCGCTTAATCCGCGGTCAATGACAGCGGAAAAAGCCCGCGGCGGCGTTAGCAATCCGGAAACGGTGTCGCCGCCGGTCGTCCCCTACTCCAGGCGCTCCACCTTTCGCAGCGTCGGAAACAGCTTCATCCAGAGCAGCGCGATCGCGATCTGTTGGCTGCTCTGGCGTCGTCCCCTGGGTCACCCTAATCGGCTTGGGCCCTGATCTCGACGTGAGCCGCGCGACTGAGGCGGACCTGCTTGTCTACAGCGGGACGCTTTCTGCGGCTTGCCGGCATTGCCTTTGCAAGGCCGGTGCGGCCATAATCGCCGAGGGTTCGGGGACATCATGCTGCGGCTGCAATCGGCACTGGGCATTTTCGCATTGCTGCTGATCGCCTGGGCGCTCAGTGAAAATCGTCGCGCGGTCTCGCTGCGCCAAGCGGCGATCGGCCTCGCCGCGACCTTCGTCACCGCGGTCGTGCTGCTGAAGCTGCCGGTCGTCGCGCATGCGTTCGGTACCATCAACGACGCGGTCGGCGCGATCTCCGCGGCCTCCCGCGCCGGCTCCGCCTTCGTGTTCGGCTATATCGGCGGCGGCGCCCTGCCATTTGATCTGAAGGTACCCGGCGCCGATTTCATCCTGGCGTTCCAGGCGCTGCCGATCGTGCTGGTGATGAGCGTGCTGACGACGCTGCTGTTCTATTGGCACGTGCTGCCACCGATCGTGCGCGGCATGGCCTGGCTGCTTGAGCGCACGCTCGGCGTCGGCGGCGCCGTCGGGCTGTCGACCGCCGCGAATGTCTTCCTCGGCATGGTCGAGGCACCGCTGTTCGTGCGGCCCTATCTGGCACAGATGACCCGCAGCGAGTTGTTCCTGGTGATGACCGGCGGCATGGCCGGCATCGCCGGCACGGTGCTGGTGCTCTATGCGACGCTGCTTGCTCCCCTCATCCCCGACGCCGCCGCGCATTTCGTCATCGCCTCGGTGCTGGGCGCGCCGGCCGCGATCCTGGTCAGCCTGATTATGGTGCCCGAGACCTCAGACAAGCGCACCGGCGGCGCGCTGGAGGATCCGGAGATGGATGTATCCGGCACGATGGATGCGATCGTGAAGGGCACCACGGCCGGCCTCGAATTGTTGCTCAACATCGTCGCCATGCTGCTGGTGCTGGTGGCGCTGGTCTATCTCGTCAACGCCATGCTCGGCCTCCTGCCGAACATTGGCGGCGCCGCGATCTCGCTGCAGCGCCTGCTCGGTCTCGTCATGGCGCCGGTGTGCTGGCTGATGGGATTGCCGTGGGATCAGGCGATCACCGCCGGCAGCCTGATGGGCACCAAGACCGTGCTCAACGAATTGATCGCCTATGTCGACTTCTCGAAGCTGCCACCCGGCGCGCTCGACCCGCGCTCGCGCCTGATCATGCTCTACGCGATGTGCGGCTTCGCCAATTTCGCCAGCCTCGGCATCATGATCGGCGGCCTGGGCGTGATGGCGCCGGAGCGGCGCGAGGAAATCAATGCGCTGGGCCTGAAGTCGATCGTATCGGGCACGCTGACGACGTGTCTGATGGGAGCGATGGTGGGGGTGTTGGCGTAGACTCTCCCCACTCGTCATTACGGGGCGCGACTTCGTCGCGCCCCGTAATGACATCAAGCCTTCAGCTCCACCGTCTTGAACTCCGCCGGCAGGATCACCTCCAGCAGTTCCACGTCGTCCGAATAGTCCAGGATCATGTGCCTGATCTTCGGCGGCTGGGTCCAGGCGCTGCCTTGCTTCATCAGGGTCTCGCCCTGCCCGTCCATATAGGTCTTCACCCAGCCCTTGAGCACGTAGACCATCTGGAATTCGACGTCGTGATAGTGGAGCTTGGACACCTCGGCCGGATTGCAGGGGCCCTGCAAGCGGATCACATGTGCCTGCGCGAGGCCATGGGTCGCGTCGGCGATGCCGAGATCGCGGTAGCTGGCATAGGCACGCAGGCCGTCGGCCTTGAAGTCTTCCTCGCGGTGATGGCTGACGGCGATACGCTGCTTCGGCCGCACGGGCTTCTTCGGAGCGACGGTGCGCGCCTTCGCCTTCACCGCCGCGCGCGCCGGGGATCGCGCCGCTGCCTTGACGCCGCTCCGCTTCTTCACCGCGGTCTTCGTTGCGGGCCTTGATGCCTTTTGCTTGGCCATTGTCTGCCTCCCTGATCCGAGCCGCGTCCGCCTGACGGGGCCGACCCGAAGGGCAGATTACCCAGTCTTGGGCGGGGCGGCAATTGCGGGGCTTGGTGCAATGAGCTCGACGAACCCAACCGGTCGTAGCTTGTCCCAAGCTGTCGTGGCGAGCGGCCATCGTCTCGTATTCATTCTCTCGCTGAATTAATCTCGCCGGGAGATCTGGGGGAATTGATTCATGGGCAGCAGCGTCGGTCAGCGTGCATTTCAGAATGCCCGGCTTCAGAAACGGCAAAAGGCCGAAGTGCTGCCATTGCTCCAGCGCGCACTCGAGTTGCACAAGAAGGGACTCCTGTCCGAGGCACGTGTGACCTATCGACAACTCCTGCAGATCGCGCCCAATCAATTCATCGCGCTGCATATGCTCGGCATTCTGGAGTCCGATGCCAAGAACTATCAGCAGGCTGAAATTCTACTGAGCCGGGCGGTCGCCGTGGATCCGCGATCTGCCGAAGCTCACATGGGCCTGGGCGTCGCGCTCAACGGGCTGAAACGCCACGATGAGGCCCGAGCAAGCTATCGAAAGGCACTCGCCTTAAAGCCCAACTACGCCCTGGCCCTGTCCAATCTCGGCAACGCAAGCGCGGCGCTTGATCTGCACCTCGAAGCGCTCGATAGCTACGATCGGGCGCTCACAATGGACGGCAACCTCGCCGAAGCCCACAACGGCCGGGGCTCTGCGCTCTGCCGCCTGCGCAACTATGACGAAGCTCTTGCAAGCCTGAACCGCGCGCTCTCGATCAAGCCCGACTATGCCGCGGCGCTGGCGAACCGCGCCGTCGCATTGCGGGAGCTTCAGCGATTTGACGAGGCCATGGCGGACTGCAATCGGGCAATCGCCCTGGCACCCGACGACGTGAACGGATGGCTCTGGCGCGCCAATGTCCTGCTCCAGACGCAGCGAATTGCCGAAGCATTGTCCGATTGCGAGAGGGCTCTCGCGATCGCTCCCGATTCCGACCAAGCCCACCTTGTGTTGGGCCTTTGTTTCGCGGGGTTGGGCCGGGTCGGCGAAGCCCTCGCCAGCTTCGACCGAGCTCTCGACATCCGGCCTGACCTCCAGAGCGCGATCTCCAGCAAGATATTCACGCTCGATTTCGTGGCGGACGCCAGCGTCGAACAGCATCAGCAAGCGCGGCAAGTCTGGTGGGAGCGGATCGGCGCGAAGATCGCTTCAGAGGTGGCGGCGGCACCCCACGACAACAGCCGCGATCCGGATCGGCGTCTGGTGCTTGGCTATGTCTCGTCGGATTTCAACGCGCATTCGGCTGCGTTCATCTTCGAGCCCGTGCTGCAACACCATGACCGCGCGCAGTTCGAGATCGTGTGCTACTCCTGCTCGTCGAAAGCGGATGCGACAACGAGCGAATTTCAGGGAATCGCCGACCGCTGGCGTGACGCCTCGCAATGGACCGACGATCGCCTCGCCGCTCAGATTCGCACCGATCGCGTCGATATTCTGATCGACCTGTCCGGCCACACCAGAGGAAACCGCCTCGGCGTGTTTGCGCGCAAGCCGGCACCGATCCAGGTGCACGGCTGGGGCCACGGCACCGGCACCGGGCTGCCGACGATCGACTATCTGTTCTCGGATCCGGTCGCGATTCCTGCCGCGGTTCGGCATTTGTTTGCGGAGACCGTTGTCGACCTGCCATGCTTCGTGACGCTGGCGCCGCTGCCGGCCGGGATTGCGCGGGCGCAGGCGCCTGCTCTCTCGAACGGCTTCGTCACATTCGGTGTCTTCAACCGCATCAGCAAGATTTCGGACGAGGCCGCGGAAGTCTGGTCCAGGATTCTCGACCGGGTCCCGGGGGCGCGACTGCTGATCAAGGATGTTGCGCTGGACGATCAACTGGTCCGCGACAAGCTGCTGGCGCGATTTGCGGCTTGTCGATTGCCGGCCGAACGCGTCGATCTGCTCGGAGCCACCTTGCGGAGCGAACATCTGGCATCGTTCAATCGCGTCGACATTGCGCTCGACCCGTTCCCACAGAACGGCGGCGTCAGCACGTTGGAAGCCCTGCAGATGGGCGTGCCCGTGGTGGCGAAGCTCGGGAGCAGTCTGCCCAGCCGTGCCGCCGGCGCCATCCTCTCCGCGCTCGGCTTGCCGGACTGGGTCGCAGACAGCGATGAGGCATATGTCGAGATCGCAGTCGGCCGCGCGGCGCGGATCGGCGATCTCGATCGATTGCGCCGCGAACTGCCCGCACAGATCAACGCTGCGGCCGCCGGCAACCCCATCTCATATGCGCGAGCAGTGGACGACGCCTATCGCGCGATGTGGAAACGCTACTGCAGCAGCGGCGCCTGATCTCGCGCTCAATGCAGCCGGAACACGCCATCCACGGCGCGCAGCTCGGCCGGCTTGATCAGCTTGGAATGCGCCACCGTGACCGAATGCAGGGGGCCGTCGAGCTTTTCCTGCCAGAACGCCAGGAAATCCTTCAGCGCCGGAAATTTCGGAAACATGTCGTAGTTCTGCCAGACGTAGGTCTGGAGCAGCGACGGATGATCCGGCATCCGATAGAGAATTTGCGCCGTCGTCAGTCCGTAGCCCAGCATCTGTTTCCGGAAATCCTCGGAAACGCCCCCACTCCGCAGTCCCATGCCAAACCTCCTTTGCAGGAGCGCATTCGGGGGGTGGCTTGATCGGTGCCCCGGGAGCCACCCGGAAACGACGCGCTCACATGAGAGAAATGTGACGCAAACTGACAACTCATCTCAAGCCCAAAAGTTTAACAAGCTGTTGAAATTCAATGCGTTAGCAGCAGATACACCTCCGTGCTAATACGGGTCCGGCGTCGGTTAACGATGGCAAAGAGATTCTGGCAGTCCGCGCTTTCGGGTGCTAATTTTTCTGCTAGAAGGCCTTGCCCCCGCAAAATTCCTGGCTTATCTCAGCTTCGCCTGTGCTAGCACTCGCGGGCAACGACTGCTAACAATCTCAAATCCTCAACACGTGCAATTGCTTAGGAGGACTGCATGAAATTCCGTCCGCTTCACGACCGCGTCGTGGTCAAGCGCATCGACGCAGAAGAGAAGACCGCTGGCGGCATCATCATTCCCGACACTGCCAAGGAAAAGCCCTCCCAGGGCGAAGTCGTCGCCGTTGGCCCGGGTGGCCGCGACGAGTCCGGCAAGCTGATCCCGATCGACCTGAAGGTCGGCGACCGCGTGCTGTTCGGCAAGTGGTCCGGCACCGAGGTCAAGATCGACGGCCAGGACCTGCTGATCATGAAGGAGAGCGACGTGATGGGCGTTCTCGAGGTCAGCGAGTCCAAGAAGAAGGCGGCCTAAGAGCCCCCTCTCCCTCCAGTCAAACCATTCCAAGGAAAATTCCAGATGGCAGCCAAAGAAGTCAAATTCTCGGTCGATGCGCGCGACAAGATGCTGCGCGGCGTCGACATTCTCGCCAACGCGGTGAAGGTGACGCTCGGCCCGAAGGGCCGCAACGTCGTGCTCGACAAGTCGTTCGGCGCTCCCCGCATCACCAAGGACGGCGTCACCGTCGCCAAGGAGATCGAGCTCGAGGACAAGTTCGAGAACATGGGCGCCCAGATGGTGCGCGAAGTCGCCTCCAAGTCCGCTGACGCGGCCGGCGACGGCACCACCACCGCAACCGTGCTGGCCCAGGCGATCGTGCGCGAAGGCGCCAAGTCGGTCGCCGCCGGCATGAACCCGATGGACCTCAAGCGCGGCATCGACCTCGCTGTCGAGGCGGTCGTTGCGGACCTCCAGAAGAACTCCAAGAAGGTCACCTCGAACGACGAGATCGCCCAGGTCGGCACCATCTCGGCCAACGGCGACCAGGAGATCGGCAAGTTCCTCTCCGACGCCATGAAGAAGGTCGGCAACGAGGGTGTCATCACCGTCGAGGAAGCCAAGTCGCTCGAGACCGAGCTCGACGTCGTCGAGGGCATGCAGTTCGACCGCGGCTACATCTCGCCCTACTTCGTCACCAACGCCGACAAGATGCGCGTTGAGATGGACGACGCCTACATCCTCATCAACGAGAAGAAGCTCTCCTCGCTGAACGAGCTGCTGCCGCTGCTCGAGGCCGTGGTGCAGACCGGCAAGCCGCTGGTCATCGTCGCCGAGGACGTCGAAGGCGAAGCTCTCGCGACCCTCGTCGTCAACCGCCTGCGTGGCGGCCTGAAGGTCGCGGCCGTCAAGGCTCCGGGCTTCGGCGATCGCCGCAAGGCCATGCTGCAGGACATCGCGATCCTGACCGGTGGCCAGGCGATCTCGGAAGATCTCGGCATCAAGCTCGAGAACGTCACGCTCAACATGCTCGGTCGCGCCAAGAAGGTGATGATCGACAAGGAGAACACCACGATCGTCAACGGCGCCGGCAAGAAGGCCGACATCGAGGCGCGCGTGGCCCAGATCAAGGCGCAGATCGAGGAGACCACCTCGGACTACGACCGTGAGAAGCTCCAGGAGCGTCTCGCCAAGCTCGCGGGCGGCGTCGCGGTGATCCGCGTCGGCGGCGCGACCGAGGTCGAGGTGAAGGAGCGCAAGGATCGCGTTGATGACGCGATGCATGCGACCCGCGCGGCTGTCGAGGAAGGCATCGTCCCGGGCGGCGGCGTCGCCTTGCTCCGTGCCTCCGAGCAGCTCAAGGGCCTGCGCACCAAGAACGACGACCAGAAGACCGGCGTCGAGATCGTGCGCAAGGCGCTGTCGGCTCCCGCCCGCCAGATCGCGATCAACGCCGGTGAAGACGGCTCGGTGATCGTCGGCAAGATCCTGGAGAACAAGGCCTACAATTATGGCTTCGACTCCCAGACCGGCGAATATGCCGACCTCGTCAAGAAGGGCATCATCGACCCGACCAAGGTGGTCCGCACCGCGATCCAGAACGCAGCCTCGGTTGCCGCGCTCCTGATCACCACGGAAGCCATGGTCGCCGAGCTGCCCAAGAAGGGCGGCGCCGGCCCCGCAATGCCTCCGGGCGGCGGCATGGGCGGCATGGACTTCTAAGTCCAGCCTCTCAGGCACAGTCGAGACATGCGAAACCCCGGCAGCGATGCCGGGGTTTTTTGTTTTCAGGTGATACACGCTAAGATGGTGGTGGATTCGTCATTCCGGGGCGGCGCGCAGCGCCGAGCCCGGAATCCATAACCACCGGCGGATGGAATGGCCTACTATGTCTACATCCTCGCAAGTAAGAAGCACGGCACGCTCTACATCGGCGTGACCAGCGATCTCGTTCGTCGGGTGTATGAACACAGGACCAAAGCCGTTCCCGGATTCACGACGAAGTACGACGTTTCGAAGCTCGTCTTGTTCGAGATCTACGACGATGCAGTGACCGCCATCGCCCGCGAGAAAGAACTCAAGAAGTGGCGTCGCGACTGGAAGACGCGGCTGATCGAGGAGCAGAACCCAAACTGGGATGATCTTTATCCTGGGATAGCCAACTAAGGCCTGTGGTTATGGATTCCGGGCTCGCGCCCAAGTGGCCGCACCCCGGAATGACGGGGCCTCACTCCACTTTCCCCAACCGCTCGAAGCGCGGCTCGCCGTCATCGTCGAGCGACCAGAGGATCCGCGTCACCTTGCCGACGAGATTGTCCATCGGGATGAAGCCCATCGTGGACGCCATGCGGCTGTCGGTGGAATTGTCGCGGTTGTCGCCGAGCACGAAGGGCCTGGCGGCACGGCGTAGACGCTGGTGTTGTCGAGGAAACCATTGTCGAGGCAGTCGTAGGTCACATAGCTCGCGCCGTTCGGCAGCGTCTCGCGCCAGCGCTTAACCTTCGCCTCGTCATCGCCTCCGCAGGCGGCGCCGGCTTGTGCCTCCTTCAGCGCGACGCGCGTCACCGGACGGTCGTTGAGGATGAGCCGGCCCTGCTGCATCTGGATGCGGTCGCCGGGCAGCCCGACCACGCGCTTGACGTAATCGACGGAGGTATCCCTTGGCGTTCGGAAAACGACCAGGTCGCCATACTCGGGCTCGGCGGCAAAGACGCGACCTGATATCCAGGACGAAGCGAAGGGGAAGGAATAGCGGCCGTAGCCATAGGCATATTTCGCCGCAAAGACATAGTCGCCGACCATCAGCGTCGGCGCCATCGAATTCGAGGGGATGTTGAACGGCTGATGCAGGAAGTAGCGAAACAGGAACGGCGGCGACCACAGCACCGGGATCAGCAGGATCAGGATGACGATCGCCTTCCATTCCCGCGATCGTGCCGAGGGACGGATCGTTTGCTCAAGAGTGGTCATGCAGCTGCCCTGTTCAAAGACGTAGTCGTCGCGAGATTACGCAACCTGCGCGCGCGTGCAATCCCTCAGCGAACTTGCGAATTTGGTCGCACGTCCCGCGGCCCGCGTTCAATGCGAGACCATGAACGTCGCCAGCGGTCAGCCGTGTGACAAATCCTTGAAGCAGTGACGTACCCACTCGATCGTCACGCGCGTCGCCGGATCGCGCTTCAGATGGTTCTGCACCAGGAGCCAGACGTCGCGGCGTTTCGGCAGCAGCGTGGCGCGGAGGCTGCGGTCGGCGAGCAGCGGCCCGCAGCTGTGTTCGGGCAGCACGCCGATGGCCTGATGCGACTGGATCATGGTGCGGATGATGCGGACATTGTCGGTGACGCAGCGCACGTTCGTCAGCCGCTTGGCACGCAGGAACTGCTGCTCGGGGATCGCATCGAGCTCGTCGGGATAGACGCACGCGACCGGCTCGGCTCCGCTGCGGTCCGCGGGCTCGAAGAAATACAGCCCGACCTCGCCGAGCTTGGAGATGGTGAAGTCGCCCTTCTCCGGCTTGCGCAGGCGGATGGCGAGATCGGCCTGCCAGCGCGAGAACTTGACGTTGCCGCTGGAGGTGAGGAATTGCAGCGTCAACCCCGGGTGACCGCGCAGGAAGCTGGCCGCATGCGGCGCCAGCAATTCTTCGGCTACCGCATTGGTCGAGGCGATGCGCAGCCGGCCGACCGGGCCGGGCTGGCTCTCCTTGATGCGGTCGATCGCCGCCGCATGCGCCGCCATCGCGCCGACATGCTCGAGTACCGCCTCGCAGTGGCGCGTCGGCCGGCGCAGCCCGTCCACGGCGTCGAACAATGGCACGCCGAGGTCGCGCTGGATGCGCGAGAGGCGGCGGCCGACGGTGGTCTCGTCGATGCGCAGCCGCGCGCTGGCGCCGGCATAGGTGCCCTCGTCCCTCACTGCGGCGATGATGCGCAGGTCGTCCCAGTTCATTCCGCGAGCCTAGCAGGCGATGGCGTATCCTGCAAATTTGCAGCCGTATGCCGCAATATTCCTGCACAATGGCAGGCATCAGTTGCGCTAGTGTCGCCTCATCCGACATCCCAAGACGACATCCAAGAAGGCCCGACCAGCATGACCGCTCCAAAGACCCTCCTCGAACTCGCCGGCGCCGATCTCAATCCGCCGAAGCTCAACGAGAGCTGCCTCGTGCTGATCGACATCCAGAACGAATATTGCGCCGGTCCGCTGGTCCTGCCCGATGCGCAAGCGGCGATCGCCGCGGCTGCGCGCCTGCTCGCGCGCGCACGCGAGAGCGGAGCCGCGATCTTCCATGTCGCGCACAAGGGCCGCGCCGGCGGCCTGTTCGACCGCGAGGCCGCGCGCGGCGCGATCGTCGAGCGCCTGATGCCGCTCGCCGGCGAGCCCGTGATCGAGAAGGCGCTGCCCAACGCCTTTGCCGGCACCGACCTGCAGGCCCGGCTGGCCGCGACCGGACTCAAGAACATCGTGCTGGCCGGCTTCATGACCCACATGTGCGTCAGTTCGACTGCCCGCGCCGCGCTCGACCTCGGCCTGCGCACGACGATCGCGGCCGACGCCTGCGCCACCCGCGACCTGCCCGACGGCCGCGGCGGCACGCTGGACGCCCGGACGATCCATCAGGTCGCGCTGGCCGAATTGTCGGACCGCTTCGCGATCATCGCGCAAGTCGAAGCACTGACTTGATGGAGCGTGCGATGCTGCAGCTTTATTTCTTCCCGATGGCCTGCTCGCTCTCGAGCCGCATCGCGCTGAGCCGGTTGAGCGGCAGCCAGGTAGCGACTGCAATCAAAAGGAACTTCGTAGAATCCGGCGAAATACGGCAGAGGCAATGAACAAGGTTCGAGATCGAAGCGCCGTTGTTGCTTCGGCTCAAGCACAACCTTCAGGCAAGTTGGTTGCGAGGCCAACCTTGGTCGAGCCGACTCCCTTCAAGGCTGGTGAAATCGTGGTTATGGCGGTCTTAGCTGTTCGAGCAGGGCATTTCGCTCTTCGCGCAGCTTGCGAAGCATGAGCGCGTTGTCGGCCTGAAGCTCCTGCCACTCTATACGATCTTCCGCGGTCCAAAGGAAGGACTCGCGATTGAACCGAGCCTTCTCGGCCAGATCGAAAGCTTCATAGATTTCAATCTGTCTCTCGATTCGCTTGATCTCCTCTTGGATGGTTCCAGGCATCGATCGAGCGTAGGCGTGTGGCGCAGCGCACGTCAATCTATCGACCCGAGCGCAGTGCAAGGCCTCGATGTATCTCGCAAAAGTTGTACATCTGCTTCAGGGGCGCGCGGACACCTGCCGCTCCTGAAACTCCGCTCGCAGTCGGTACTCTCCGCATTTCCAAAAGTGCGTCCTTTGTGCGCTGATCACTCGTCAGCTCCGCTTGCTGTCGTGCCGCCGCTTCGAGCCGGCCACGTTGTGGGAGATGTCCTGCGGCCTGATATCAACGTTCCACGACGGGCGCATTCAACCAGGTAAGGGAACCGCGGCTCCAAGGGGAGAACTCGCATGAACCGACGATCGCTTGCGGCGAATGATGGCGATCGATGGCAAAGCAACCGGTCGGGCCGGTCTATGGCGGCTCCTTGCCGGCCGCTCGATGCGAGGCAGGTTCGGTTGACGGCGACCGCTCGCCGGGAACGCGCTGCGCAAGACGATGGCGACGTGAGCGCGCCTCACTCCACCCGCGCCAGCACCGCGAGCTTGCGGATGCCCTTGTTGCGGTAGGCGTCGAGGAACGCGTAATAGTCCTTGAAAGACACGCAGCCGTTGGAGTCGCCGTTCGGCCCGAGCATGAAGGTATGCGCGAGCAGGCCGTCGCGGCCGTGGATCGCGCTCTCGCCGCCGATCGGGGTCAGGCGCAGCGCCGGCACGCCGTGGAACAGCGCCTCGCGCGGCTTCAGCGTGTAGATGTGCGGCGGCGTCACGCCGCGCATGCGGATCTTCGAGGAGCGCGGATCGTCGAGATTGGAGCCGAGGCCCGAATGCGCCTCGAGCTTGGTTCCGTCGGGTAGATACACCGTCTTCGCGGTGATGTCGTACACCGCGGTGTCGCGCTCATAGGGCGGCGCGCCGCCGAGCATCGGGTTCTGCTCCTTCGGCGCGATGGACGCGGTCACGCTGGCATCGGCCGAGGCGTAGGCGAGCAGCCCGCCGGACGGCTCGCGCTTGCCCCAGAGCTTTTCCACCATCGACTGGCGCGGCCCGGTGATCGACATCACCGCGGCCTTGGCGCGATCGGCGAACGACTTCGGCTGCGCCTCGGGCGCCGGCACGCTCTGGGCCGGATCGGCCGAGGCCAGCTGCATCTGGGCATCCGGCGCGCGCTTGGTCTTGTCAGCGGTCTTGTCAGCAGTCTTGGCCGCCGGCTTCAGCGCGTCGGCGACCCTCGCAACCACGCTCTGCTTCGGGGCGTCCTTCGAAATCTCCCTGGCCAGCGCAACCTGAGTCGGGGGCGCTGCGCTCGCCGCATTCGACGGCACGCCTTGCGTCGCGGCCGCGGCAAAGCGCTCGTTGAACATCTCGCGCGAGATCGGAGCTGCGACCTGGAGCCGGTCGGGCAGCAGCGCGAAGGTTTCCCGGATGGCCTCGCCGGCCTCGCGCAGCACGACCTTGGGCGCGCGCCTGATCACCGGCTCGTCGTAGCCGATGCTGCCGACGGTCGGGTAGACGCTCGCGCCGAGAATGTTGCTGTAGATGATCCAGCCGGCGCCCATCAGGACGCAGCCGATCGCCGCGGTGCCCAGCCAATTGGCCGTGGTCATTTTCCGGGAAGGCTTCCGAAGCGAATTCTTGCCAGGATTTTTGGACTTCCGTGCCGCGATACTTTGCGCAGCGATACTCGTACTCATTCGCCTTGCGTCCAGGACGGTGTCACTCGGTCCCCCTTCAAAGTGCCGCTGGTCACGATCCGGGAACAGCATCTCGCAGAGGGTCGGAGCGTCATTAGGGCGACTTTTAGTTAAATGCAGATTAAGTTCGGGCGGATATGGGGCAACGCGTCAACGTTGTCCCGTTTTGAGAAAAAAGCCCGCAGAACTACGGACTTAGCCGCATCTGTTAACCATGTTTCTCGACCGGTTTACGTCAGGTCTTCGAGGCTTGCGGCCGCACCCACGAGACACTCAACAACGTCATTTTCGTGGTCGCCAACTAGCCCTGACCGTAGCGCGGAAGCGTTGCGCGAGGCTGGTGGGCCGGGCGTCCGTCGAGCCCTGCGCCCTCACCCGGCACGGTGCCGTGACCGAAAGTTGATCACGTCGGTTCTGGTAATCGCCGCCGCGAGAAAGTAGCTCCTACCTCGGCACTTTTCAGCAGCCTCTGCGCGTCATACGGTACCGTATCGATTTGCCCTGAACTGTGCCGTGCACGCAAACGGAGGCTGGCATGAGAGGGATCGCGCGCGCAGGGTTTTTCGCCCTGGCGGGGTCGTTTCTGTTGATTGGATCTGCGACTGCGCAGCCTGGTGCCAATTTGGGCTGTACGGCATCGCCGTCGGCCGCCGGGACGCAGACCTGGCGCTGCGACAACGGCATCACCATCGTTGCGGAAAATGGCGCCAGATTTGAACTAAAGGACGCCAACCGCGACGGACATATAGACTCCGTGGAGTTGAGCAGCAAAGCCTTGCTGGTCGAGGTGCCCCGGAAGCCGCGGGGCAATCCGTTCAAGGTGCTGACGCCGCAAGCGATCGCCGCGGTGCGCGGCACCAAATGGGCGGTCGATGTCGCCGACGCCAAGACCTCCGTGTTCGTCGCCGACGGCCGGGTCGGTGTGACCCGAAGGGCTCGTGGACGCGGCGTCGTGCTCGGACCCGGCGAAGGCGTCGATGTCGAGGCAACCGGCCCGTTGACCGTCAAGACCTGGGGCCAGCCGCGCGTCGACGCGCTCATGGCAAGACTCGGACAATAAGACCGGGTCAACAACGCTCGCCCACGAGATTTGGACGATAGAAGATTGCAGAACGAGCGCATGCGCAACCGACGCGTTCAGATCCTGGTGGCACTCGTCCTCACCGCGCTGTGGGGCGCGGGCATCTTTGCCGCGCACGCCAACGGCCGTCTGCGTTTTCTCGACCGCCTGGAAGCCACGCTGACGGATTGGCGGACGCAGGCCCGCGGCGTGCGGCGTCCACCCGATCTCGTCACCATCGTCGCGATCGACGACACCGTGGTGAAGCGCGGCGGCAGCTATCCGCTGCCGCGCGCCGATCTCGCCCGTGTCGTCGACACCATCGTGCAGTTCAAGCCGAAGGTCATCGGGATTGATCTCCTGCTCGTCGACCGCAGCGCTGCGATCGGCGATGCCACGCTCGCCAGCACGCTCGCCACCGGTCCCATGGTGCTCGCCGCCGCGGCGATCTTCCCCTCCGCCAGCGAAACCGTGGATCCGAGCAGCGAAGGTCCCCTCGCCGCCCTGCCGCAGGCCGAGCGCTTCCTGCAGCCGTTGCCCGCGTTCGCCGAACACGCCGAGGTCGGCGTCGTCAACGTCGCGACGGGACAATCGGGCTCACCGCTGTCGGTGCCGATGCTGTTCCGGACGCGCGACAAGGTCGAGCTGTCGTTCCCCTTGCGCGTCGCGGCCCGCGCGCTCGACCAGCCGCTGACGGTCGCGCCGGACCATCTCATGCTGGGCGATCGCGCGGTGCCGACCGACGGCGATCTGGCATTGCCGATCACCTATTACGGCCCGCGTCGCACGATCCGTACCGTCAGCGCACAGAGCATTTTCGACGGCACGCTCGATCGCGCGGCGATCGAGAACCGGATCGTCGTGATCGGCGCCTCGGTCGCCGGCGGCGGCGACTTCTATCCGACGCCCTTCGATTCCCTGATGCCCGGGGTCGAGGTGGTCTCGACCGCGATCACGCATCTCGTCGCCGGCGACGCCATGGTGCGCGACCGCAGGGTCCGCGTTGCCGACGCGCTCACTGCGATCCTGCTGCCGATGCTGCTGGTCGGGCTGCTCGCCTGGCGGCGCAGCGCGCTGGGCATCATGACGGCGGCCGCGGTGATGATCGCCTGGGCCGGGGTCAACCTGTTCGCGTTCACGCACGGTGTCTGGCTCAACGCCGCAACCACGCTGGCCGCGGCAATGCCGCCGGTTGCGGTCTTTGCCGGCGTGCAACTGTGGGCCGGAGGCCGCCGCACGCAATATTTTGCCGCCAAGAGCCGGTCGCTTGCGCAATTCCAGGCTCCGGCGCTGCAGGAGTGGCTGGCGCGAGATCCGAACTTCCTGTCGAAACCCGTCCGGCAGGATGCAGCCGTGGTCTTCGTCGATCTCTCCGGCTTCACCGGACTGAGCGAGCGAATTGATCCGAACGAACTCAGGACTCTCCTGAAGGCGTTTCATGCACTGATCGACAAGGCCGCGATCGACTATGACGGCATGATCACCGGCTTTCTCGGCGACGGCGCCATGATCCTGTTCGGGCTGCCGCGCGCGATGCCCGACGACGCGGCGCGCGCTCTGAAATGCGCGATCGACCTGCATCGCGGCCTCGAACGTTGGATCGCCTCGCTGCCGCCGGCGATCGCAGGTCAACTCGGTTTCAAGATCGGCGCGCATTGCGGCCCGATCGTCGCGTCCCGGCTCGGCGAAAGCCATCAGCACATCACGGCGACAGGCGATACCGTCAATGTCGCAAGCCGTCTGATGGAGATTGCCGCCCAGAACGATGCGCAGCTCGCGCTGAGCGATACGCTGCTCGACACTGCCGATTTCAGCGGCGCTCCCGACGGCATCCTGTCCGGCCCCCTGCTCGCCCAGGTCCGCGGCCGCTCCGGCATCGTGACGGTCTGGTTCTGGCGCGACCGGGATGGGCCGGGTCAGGCCTCGACCAAGGCCGAGATGATCGGCTGAATAGCCATTGCCATCGGCCCAACACTCCGCCGTCGTCCCCGCGGACGCCGGGACCCATACCGCGTGATCTATCGATGAGCGCAGGTTGCCGTACCGAACTGAAAAACCGCCCACGAACAGCCTTCGCCAAACTTCTCCTTGGGGGTATGGGTCCCGGCGTTCGCCGGGACGACGATGGGGGACAGTAGGGCTTACCGCGCTTCCGGCGGCGGCGAGCGATCCAGCACCTCGCCCTTGGCGCCCTCGAGCAGGTCGATGCCATAGGTCTCGACCACGAGCGGCCCGCGCTTGCGCTGCAATTGCGCGATCTGCGTCACCTGCGCAAAGAGGGCGTTGAGGGCGGGATGGCCTCCTGCGCGCAGCTCGTCGACATAGAGCAGCTTGCCGGCGAGCAGCCTGGGATCGGGTTCCGGCATGTTGACCCAGCGGATGCGCTGGGTATGCTGCGCAACGCAGGTGCCGCGCGGCAGATAGAACGCGAGCCAGCCCGTGGTGCCGTAATCCTGCGCCAGCACACAGGTCGCACCACTGCGCACGCGCACCGTTTCGATCTCGGCGGCTAGCTCGCGCCAGCCGACGCCGACGCTGCGCACCGTGGCATCGCGGCGATATCCGGACAGCCAGCCGGTATTGGCCTGCACGATCAGGGCTGCAAACATCACGATGCCTGTTGGCGCCGCCCAGCGCAGGCAGAAATCGACCAGGCGCCGCTGGCGTGGCTTCCACTGCACGAGGTTGGCGGCGGCCGCCGCGGCGATGACGAAAGGCGGATAGACCGGCGCGAACCAGTTGGCTTCGACGCGGGCATGCAGCGAATGCCAGACGAAGTAGACGACGATGGTCCAGAACATCGTCTCGATCAGCACGCGCGAGGCCAGCGCGCCGGCGCGCCGCCAGGTCAGCGCGTGCAGGCCCATCGCGCCGAGGATGAAGACCAGCGGCGTCGCGAACGCGATCTGGGTCGGGATCAGCTCGGCAATGAAGACGGGGCGGAAGTCCTCGATCCTGGCGCGGCCGAGCTGCTTTGCGAACGAGACCCATTGATGGTCCGCATTCCACAGGATCACCGGCGAGAACAGCGCCAAGGCAACGAGGCCGCCGAGATAGGGCCAGGGCGAGAGAAACCAGCGCCTGAGCTTCGGCACGGCCGCGAGCCAGATCAGGATCGCCGGTCCAAAGAACATCGCGGTGTATTTCGACAGCAGCGCCGCGCCGACCGCCGCGCCGACCGCGAGCCACCAGGCGCCCCGGCCGGTCTCCAGCACCTTGGCGAGGAAGAACAGCACGAAGCTGGAGGCGACCAGCAACGGCGCATCGGGCGTGACGATCAGCGTGCCGACGGAGGCCAGCAGCGTCACGTTGAGCAGGATGGCGCTGGTCGCGGCCACGCGCGCGCCGCCGAACAGGATCGCGGCAGAGCGATAGACCGCATAGCTCATCGGCAGCGCCAGCAGGATCGAGACGAGGCGGACGCCGAGCTCGGTATCGCCGGCAATCATGGTCCCGGCGCGGATCACATAGGCGACCATCGGCGGGTGGTCGTAATAACCGCCCGCCAGATTCTTTGACCACATCCAGTAATAGGCTTCGTCGAACGTGATCGGCGTGAATGCGGCCGCAACGAGCCGCAATCCGACCAGCGCGAGAATCAGCAGCGCGGTGTTGCGGACGATCCGCGCGTCGGCCCCGCCCATGGCGTGCTATTTCTTGCGCCAGACGAACAGTCCGGACATCGCGTAGTTCCACACCACGCCCATCAGCGCGCCGGCCATGCCGGCCAGCCACCAGATCGGCTCCTGGTCGTACACCGAGAAAGCGACGCCGACATTGGCGAGCAGGCCGACGCTGCATACGATGTAGAAGGCGATGAGGCCGCGCAGCAGCGCAAAGCCCTTCAGCCGCTGGTCGCGATAGGTGAGGAAGTTGTTGAGGATGAAATTGCTGGTCATGGCGACGATGGCGCCGGCGGCCTGCGCCTCCGCGAACGGCGCGTTGAACAGCTGAAGCGCGATGAACAGCGTGGTCAAGTGCACCACGAGGCCGATGCCGCCGACCATGGCGAACAGGATGAAGCGCAGCGAGACGATGTCGTTGGTCAGCTTGGCCAGCACGAGACCCAGGAAGTCGAGTGCGACCATGGAATCGAGCTTGCTCTCGCCGTGCTGGCGGGCGCCGAAAGTGTAGGGGATCTCGACGGCGCGCAAGCTGCCGTGCGCGCTCGCGACGACGTCGAGCAGGATCTTGAAGCCGTGCACGGAGAGCTTTGGCGCGAGCTGCTCGAAACGGTCGCGGCGAATCATGAAGAAGCCGCTCATGGGATCGGCGATCTCGACCCGCAGCATCTTCCTGGCGACCTCGGTCGCAAGCGCACTGGCTCCGGCGCGCTGCTTGTTGAAGCCTTCGCTCTTGTAGCCCTCGATGTAGCGGCTGCCGACCACGAGGTCGGCCTGATCGCTGGCGAGCAGCAGCAGCATCTTCGGCAGCTGCGTCTCGTCGTGCTGGAGGTCGGCATCGATCACGGCCACATAGGGAGCGCTCGAGGCGAGGATGCCTTCGATGCAGGCGCCCGAGAGGCCGCGACGGCCGATGCGGCGGACACAGCGCACGCGGCTGTCGCGCTGCGCCAGCGCGCGCACGACGTCCCAGGTGCCGTCGGGCGAGTTGTCGTCGACGAACACGACTTCCCACGCGATATTGGCGAGCGTCGCCTCCAGCCGCCGGTACAGCACCGTGACGTTGTCGCGCTCGTTGAAGGTGGGGACGATGACCGACAGTTCCGGCCCCTCTTGAGCCTGCGGCGGGATGTCGGCGCCGGGTCTGATCGCTTCGTTCATGACGGCAGCGTATATCCGCCGCGTCCTGCGCTGCCAAGCCGGGGTCTCTGGGGAACGGCCGAAAAGAGGCCCTAAAATGCCAACGACCCCGGAACGGCAGACCGCGCGTACATCCGGCGCAGGCCTGAGCTATTCCAAGGTCGTCCCAGCAACGGAGTTGTTCGCTCAACGTCGCCGTTAAAGACTAGATGGGGACGGCAGAAGCGCTTCGCAAGGGGCGGAAACCCCATTTTCGCGCCCTATTGGTTGGGCACTTCCCGGATTATCGGGCCGCGCGGCACGGGCGCGGCGGGGGCGGCCGGTGCCGGGGCCGACTCGACTTTCGCCGGCCTGGGCGGCTTGCCGTACTGGCCGATCGGCCCAAACACGACGGCAACCGCAAGCACGACCGCCGCGACGATCGCCCCCAGAATGCCCCCCACCGACTCAGACGACATGCAAGTCCATCCCTGCTCCAGATGCGGCGAGTGATACCATGGATGAGCGCGCGGCCGGAAGAGGTGCCGAAAGGGGGCGAATAGCGAATGGGGAGTAGCGAATGAGGAAACCGGCCTTGCCCCCTATTCGCTATTCGCCACTCCTTATTTGGCGGGCGGTCGGTGCTTGACGAAGGCCGTCACGATGTCCTTCTGCGCCGCCTCCACCGCCCTGTTCGCGGTGGCGAGATGGGCGCCGGCATCGATGTTCGGATACTGCGTGGTGAGATAGTCGAGCAACGCGACCCGGTAATATTGCCGCTCCGATGGACAGGCGCCCGCAACCGAGCGACCGAAATCCTGCTCCGACAGGCCTTGATTGGAGTCGCGCGAATATTCCCGCGCCAGGCAATGCCAGTAATCGTCGCGGCCCTGCTGGGCGAGCTTCTGTGCGCTTCTCGCGTCGTCGTCATCGGCCAAAGCGGGCCATATCATGGCAGCAGATGTCATCATGACGAGCGCGGCTCCCACCGACAGCATCCGCATCTTGTTCTCCTTTTTTCGCGGGTCCGGGCGCAAGCTTAGACGGGGCGGGCCAACTGGCCAATCACAACTGGTTTGACTAGGATGGGGTCCCTCCCCGTCGATGCGAGAAATTCCGTGGCCAAAGCAAAAACCGCGTCAAAAAAATCCGGCAACATCTTCATCGGCATCGGCGGCTGGACCTTCGAGCCCTGGCGCGGCGTGTTCTATCCGGAGAAGCTGGCGCAGGCGAAGGAGCTGTCCTACGCCGCCTCGAAGCTGACCTCGATCGAAATCAACGGCACCTATTACGGCTCGCAGAAGCCGGAGAGCTTTCGCAAATGGGCGAGCGAAGTCCCTGATGGTTTCGTGTTTTCGGTGAAGGGACCGCGCTTCGCCACCAACCGCCGCGTGCTCGCCGAGGCCGGCGATTCCATCAAGCGGTTCTATGATTCCGGTGTGCTGGAACTCGGCGACCATCTCGGGCCGGTGCTGTGGCAGTTCGCCCCGACCAAGAAATTCGACGGCGCTGATTTCGGCAAGTTTTTGGAGCTGTTGCCGCGCAAGCTCGACGGGCGCGCGCTGCGCCATGTCGTGGAAGTGCGCCATGACAGCTTCTGCACGCCGGACTTCGTCGCGCTGATCCGCAAGTTCGAGACGCCCGTCGTGTTCGCCGAGCACGGCAAATATCCGGCCATCGCAGACGTCGCCGGCGATTTCGTCTATGCGCGGCTCCAGAAGGGCAATGACGAGATCAAGACCTGCTATCCGCCGAAGCAGCTCGATGCCTGGGCCAAGCGCCTCCAGGACTGGGCTTCGGGCGGCGAACCCGACGACCTTCCGAAGGTTGACGAGGGCAAGCCGAAGAAGGAGCCGCGGGACGTGTTCGCCTATGTCATCCACGAGGGCAAGGTGCGCGCGCCGCACGGCGCCATGGAACTGATCGCGCGGGTGAGCTGAGCGGGCGATGGCCAATTGGGAGCACCAAGGCCTCCTCACGTCATGGCCGGGCTTGTCCAGGATAAGCCCGGCCATGACGACCTCCCGTGTCGTGACCTGAGGAGTCCCCATGACAAAGGCGAGGAAGCTGTTCACCATCGGCTACGAGCAGACGCCGCCCAAGGCCGTGCTGGACGAGCTGGAAGAAGCCGGCGTCAAGCTCGTGGTCGATGTGCGCGCCGTGACGTCGTCCCGCCGCCCGGGCTTTTCCAAGAAGCAGCTTGCGGCAGGCCTCGACGAGCGTGGGATCGCCTATGTCCATCTCGCCGCGCTCGGCACACCGAAGGAAGGCCGCCTCGCCGCCCGCAGCGGCCAGTACGACGTGCTGGAGAAGATCTTCTCAAAGCACCTGAAGGCGCCAGAAGCCAGGGAAGCGATGGACGAACTCTCGGCGCTGGTGAAGAAGGCCGGGCCTGTCTGCCTGCTCTGCTACGAGCGCGACCACACCCACTGCCACCGCCAGATGATCGCGGAGATCATCGAGGAGCGCGACGGGGTGGCGGTGAAGAATTTGGCGGGACGGCAGGTGTAGTTGCCGCCGTCATTCCGGGGCGCGCCTCTTGGCGCGAATCCGGAATCCATGCACCCACCGACACTGCGGCCCGATGGATTCCGGGTTCGCGCTCGCGCGCCCCGGAATGACGGGCTAAGCCTCTCCTGCCAGCGTGAACGTCCCTTCCATCATCTGAACGCAGCTCCCGCCGACATGGGCGGAGACGATCTTGCCGTCCTGCTTGCGCACGCGGGTGAGAAGCATGCTGGGACGGCCCATGTCAAAGCCCTGGCCGATGGTGAGCTTCAGTTCGCCGTCGCGCATGGGATCGAGATCGGCGAACAGCGCGGCGGCGGCAACCGTCGCACTGCCGGTGGCGGGATCTTCGATCAGGCCGCTCGCGCCGGGAAAGAACATCCGCGCCTGACGCTCGCAGGGCGCCTCCGCTGCCGGCACATCGCGCGTGTAGAAGTAGACCGAGAAAGCGCCGTCGCGCGGCAGCATCCGGCCAAACGCTGCAGCATCTGGCTTGGCCCTGCGCACGGCTTCGCGCGATCCCACCTCCGCCACCACGAACGGCGTTCCGACGCCGACGACCTGCGGCGCGTGATGATCGGTCTTGATGTCATCCGCGGTCAGGGAAATGCAGGCGGCGACGTCGGCCGCGGACAGCTGCGCAAGCCTCGCCAGTTGCTGTGGGGCGGTGAGCTCGGCGCTGATCACCCTGCCCTGCTCCCGCACGATATCGACCGGGACCAGACCGGCCTTTTCCTCGAACAGCAGCCGCGGCTTCGACTCTTTTGCGATCGTTGCCAGCACGAAGGCCGTGCCGACATTGGGATGGCCCGCAAACGGCAGCTCCCGAACCGGGGTGAAGATGCGCACCTCGGCGTCGTTGGCCTTGTCGCGCGGCGGCAGCACGAAGGTGGTCTCGGAATAGTTGAACTCGGTGGCGATCGCCTGCATCTGCTGCGTCGACAGCCCGCCGGCATCGAGTACCACGGCGAGCTGGTTGCCGCCAAAGGCGCGATCGGTGAACACGTCGACGGTGACGTAGCGGCGCTGCATCGTCTCTTCCTCATGCAAGTGACGGCCGCGACCGGCCGCGTCGCCGGCACTCTACAAGCCGGCCGCATCGCTCGTCATGTCCCAAAATTCGGAGCAATCGGAGCAATCGCCGATGATGGAAGAGACCTGCGTGCGGCGACGCATGATGCGCGCTACCCCAGCTGAAACACCTGCACCTTCTGCACGTAGCCGCGCACTTCGACTTCACCGAGCGCGACGGCGTCGCTGCCGTCGTCGCCCAGCGCCTCGCGCACGGATGCCGAGATCAGGAACTGCGAGCCGAACTCCTTGTTCAACGCCTCCAGGCGCGAGGCAAAGTTCACGGTGTCGCCGATCACCGTGTACTCCTTGCGCCGGGGCGAGCCGATATTGCCGGCGACGACTTCGCCGAAATGGATGCCGATGCCGATGCGAAGCGGCCAGCTCGTCTGCGCGTTGATGCGGTCCATCGCGGTCAGCATCTCGCGGCCGGCGGCGACCGCGCGGTGCGCGGCGTCGGAAGCCTCCAGCGGCGCCCCGAACAGCGCGAGGAAACCATCGCCCAGAAACTTGTTCACGATGCCGCCGTGGCGGTCGAGGATGTCGACCAGCACGGCAAAGGCGCCGTCGAGCCGATCGACCACCTCCTGCGGAGTGCGCGACTGCGCGCCGGCGGTGAAGCCGCGGAAATCGACGAACATCACCGCGACACGGCGGAGGTCGCCGCCGGCGCTGGCTCCGGCGGCCATCAACCGCTCCACCACCTGGGGCGAGACGTGCTGCCCGAACAGGTTCGTCACGCGGTCGCGCGCGGTCGCTGCCGCAATACTCGCGGCGAATTGCCGCCGCAATTGCGCTCCGACGGCACCCGCCAGCACGCCGCAGATCAGGATGACCACGCTGCGCACGGCGTGGAAGTAGATCAGGGGCTCGCCGGTCTCGCTCGTCAGGTTGTAGTGCAGCGCGGCCGCCAGAAGCCCGGCGGCAGCCACGAGACCCGTGAATGTGGAAAGCCAGAAATCGAGCCGCAGGGTCGAGAGGATGATGAAGATGAAGTACATCAGCGGTACTGCGAAACCGAGAGCCTGGCTCGCGCCCATGGACCGGATTTGCAGGATGAGGATGACGGTCGGCACCGAGGTCTCGATCAGCGCGCCGATATAGCGCCTGATCACCGGCAGGTCGCGATCGAGGCGGAGATTCTTCCTGATCTGGGTGTGGACCCAGACCTCGAACAGGATGAAGCAGAGGAGAAGGCCGTAGACCTGGATGATCCCTTCCGTCCCGCGCCAGACCCGGTTCACCACGGCGGGATCGAGCAAATAGATCGCGGTGAGGAACAGCATCATGACGCACCCCGTCAGGATCAGCGCCCGCACCCGCAACAGCTCGGTGCGCAGCACTTCCCGCGTCAGCTCGCGCTCGAAATCCTTCGAGAGGACGGCATGCTGCCGCGTCCTTCTGCTGGCAAACCTGACCATTCCACCCCCTTGTCATTCCGGGGCGCGGCGCAGCCGCGGGCCCGGAATCTCGAGATTCCGGGTTCGATGCTAGCGCATCGCCCCGGAACGACGTTACAGAGCAGTTTGCCTCAATCCAGCGTACGACGGAAGCGCGTCACGGCGATGGTCATGGCGAGCAGCATCAGGGCCGCCAGCGCCAGCGTGTCGAAGTGCAGGTTCTGCATGGTCGCGCCCTTCAGCATGATGGCGCGGACGATGCGCAGATAGTGGGTCAGCGGCAGACCCTCGCCGAGATATTGCGCCCACGCCGGCATGCCCGCGAACGGGAACATGAAGCCGGAGAGCAAGATGCTGGGCAGGAAGAACATCATCGACATCTGCATCGCCTGGAGCTGGTTCTGCACCAATGTCGATATGGTGTAGCCGATCGACAGATTGGTGGTGATGAACAGCGTCGAGAGCAGCGCCAGCAGGACGAGGTTGCCGAGCACGGGTACGCCGAACAGGCCGACGCCGATGCTGATGATGAGGAAGGCCTGGACGAAGCCGACCAGCACGTAAGGGATGATCTTGCCAAGCATCACCTCGACCGGCTTGATCGGCATCGACAGCAGGCTCTCCATGGTGCCGCGCTCGACCTCGCGCGTGACCGACAGCGCGGTGAAGATCAGCATGGTCATGGTCAGGATGGTGCCGACCAGCCCCGGCACGATGTTGAGGCTGGAGGCCGCGGCCGGATTGTAGCGCGCGTGCGCGCGGATCTCGAACGGCATCTCGGGGGGATCGCCGATGTAGAGATCGTGCTTGAGCGCGGTCTGCACGACCATGCCGAGCGAACCGATCGCCGCGCTCGCCGCGACCGGGTCCGTGGCGTCGGCGGCAACCAGCAGCGCCGGCCTGTCGCCGCGCCGCACCGCCCGCTCGAAGCCGCGCGGGATCTCGACACCGAACAGCACCTTGCCGGATTTCAGCAGATTGTCGAAGTCGTCGACGTCGTGCACTTCATAGAGGAAGCGGAAATAGGCGGTATTCTCCAGCGCCTTCAGGATCGAGCGGGCGAGATCTGAGTCCTCCTGGAGCAGCACGGCGCTCGGCAGATGGCGCGGCGTGGTGTTGATGGCATAGCCGAACAGCATCAGCTGCATCACGGGCAACATCACGATCATCGCGAACGAGACGCGATCGCGCTTGAGCTGGATGAACTCCTTGACCAGCATCGCATAGGAACGCCGCAGAAAGCCGAAGCGCTCGCGGATTTCGCGTCGGGGTGCGCGATGGTCGACTGCGCTCATTGGAAATTGTCCTTGGAGCGTCCCATCAGCTCGATGAACACGTCTTCGAGCGAGGGGTGCGACTGCTGCCAGCGCAATCCGCCCTTCTCGCGCCAGGGCGCGATGCTGGCTTCGAGCGCCGCGACGTCGCGGCCGGAAACGTGCAGTGAGCTGCCGAACGGCGCCACCATGTCGATCCCGGGCTTGCCCGTGAGCGCGGCCCCAAGCTCGTTCAGGCCTTCGCCGGTGACGGTATAGGTCGTCAGCGCGGATTGCGCGATCACCTCCTCCACCGTGCCGTGCGCCAGCAGATAGCCGTAGGCGATGTAGGCGATCTCGTGGCAGCGCTCGGCCTCGTCCATGTAATGGGTCGAGACCAGCACCGTCAGGCCTTCGGCGGCGAGTGCGTGGATCTCGTTCCAGAAATCGCGCCGCGCCTTGGGATCGACGCCGGCGGTGGGCTCGTCGAGCAGCAATAATTGCGGATTGGGCAGCGTGCAGGCCCCCAGCGCCAGCCGCTGTTTCCAGCCGCCGGAGAGCTCGCCCGCAAGCTGCTCCTCGCGCCCCGAGAGCCCGAGCCGCCTGATCATGTCGCGTGCGGCGCCGCGCGCGTCAGTGACGCCATAGAGCCGCGCGACGAATTCGAGGTTCTCGCGGACCGACAGGTCCTGGTACAGGCTGAAGCGCTGGGTCATGTAGCCGACCTGCCGCTTGATCTTCTCGGCATCGCGACGGATGTCGTAGCCGAGGCAGGTGCCCTCGCCGCTATCAGGCGTGAGCAGCCCGCAGAGGATGCGGATCGTCGTGGTCTTGCCCGAGCCGTTGGGTCCGAGGAAGCCGTAGATCGAGCCGCGCTTCACCTGCATCGACAGATCGTGCACGACCTCGCGGCCGCCGAACGACTTGGTCAGGCCCTTGACGTCGATCGCGATGCCGTTGCCGCTGTTCATCGCTTGTCCGCCACGGGTGTCTTCGGATTGAGATAGACGTCGATCGGCTGCCCCACACGCAAGGCATCGGGACGAGAGGGCCGCGCCTGGATCAGATAGACGAGCTTGTTGCGCTCATCGAGGCTGTAGATGACAGGCGGAGTGTATTCGGCCGAGGTTGCGATGAAGTAGATCTTTGCGGTGAGGTCGGCCGCGCAATTATCGCACGAGACGCGCACCGTGTCGCCGATCGCGAGCTTGGGCAATTCGGCTTCCGGCACGAAGAAACGCAGCTTCATGTTGCCGGGCGGCATGATCGACAGCACCGGACGCTGCGCCGCCACCATCTCGCCCTCGCGGAAATAGATCTGCTGAATGGTGCCGGCGACGGGCGCAAAGCCCTTGCGCCGCGCCATCCGCGTCTCCGACGTCGCCACCCGCGCTTCCGCGACGCGCAAGGCCGACACGGCGGCATCGAGATTGGCCTGCGTGCCCGAGCCGGTCTTGCTCAGCGAGGCCGCCCGGTCGTAGGTCTGCTGTGCGTTCGCCAGTGTCGCCTTGTTCTGATTGAGATCGGCGCGCTGGAGATCGTCGTCGACGGAATAGAGGGCATCACCGATCTTGACCTCTTCGCCTTCGCGGACGTTGAGCTTGGTGACCCGCCCCGCTTCGTCCGGGCTGACGAAGATCATGTCGGCCTCGACCCAGCCCTGGAAGCCGGGATCGCGCCTTTCCTTGCATCCGGCAAGCGAGATTGCGAGGACCAGCGCCACGATCGTACCGAGGCGCGGCAGATTGTGCTGTCGATCCCTCACCCTGAGGAGCTGCGAAGCAGCGTCTCGAAGGGCGAGGAGCCACAGCCGGGCCTGCATCCTTCGAGACGCGCGTTCCGCGCTCCTCAGGATGAGGTGAGAGATGGTGTGCGACGACGTCATGTCGTGCTCCGTTCGCCAAAAATCAGATCGAGATGGACGCGCAGCATCTCTTGCGCGTCCAGCGGCGCGTGCCGCGCAAACAGGCTCTGCCAGATCACCGCGATCATCGCGGGCGCGACCAGGATCTGCGGATAGCGCGCGAGGTCCTTCTGCCGGATCTCGCCGCGTGCGATGCCGAGCTCGATCAGCGCGCGCATGGCAGTGATCCCGCGTGAGACGACCTCGCGGTAGTAGAAGTCGGCCACGGACGGAAAGCGCGGGCCCTCCGCCACGATCAGGCGCACCAGATCGCCGCGCCTCGTGCCGATCACCTCCTTCAGGAAGTTGCTCGCGAAAGCCTCGATCAGGTCGCGCACCGAGCCCGCCGGCGGCGGCAGCGTGGTCAGCCGTGCGACCACGGGAACGATGACGATACGCACCAGCTCCTCGAACATCGATTCCTTGTCCTTGAAGTGCAGGTAGATCGTCCCCTTTGCCACGCCGGCGCGCTTGGCGATGTCGTCGAGCCGCGTCGCCGCAAACCCGCGCGCGATGAATTCCTCCATCGCCGCTTCCACGATCGCCGCACGCCGCTCCGCCGCGCGCGTCGCACGGTTCGTGGCAGGCGCCTCTTCGCTGCGAGCAGGCACAGGGCCCTCGGCACTGGCGCGAGTTGCGGGCGGCAAGGCGGCTTTGGTCGGTTTCCTGGTCATTCGGAATCTATGACTGACTGGTCAGTCATAGTCAAGAAAGACGAGCAGCTGCATCCCCTGAGATTAGATTAGTATTGACTAATTCATTAGCGAATGCTGATCGATTGGCATGATCGAAGCCGCCCCAAACCCCGTCACCACCGTGATGCGCGCCCTCGCCGACCCGACACGGCGCGCCGTGTTCGAGCGCGTGTTCGAGAGCAAGGAGATCAGCGTCGCCGAGCTGACGCGCGGCAGCGGCGTCACTCAGGGCGCGATCTCGCAACACCTGAAGTCCCTCAAGCAGGCCGGTCTCGTCGCCGAGCGCGCGGAGGGCCGCAACGTCTATTACCGCGCCGCACCGCAAGGCCTCGAACCCCTGGTGACCTGGATGGATCATTACGGCGTCTTCTGGCGCGAGCGTTTCCAGAACCTGCGTGACCTCTTGAAGGAGATCGATCCGTGAGTGCTGCCGCGTTGAAAGCCGAAACAAGGGACATCGTCATCGACGAGGTCTTCCCTCACACGCCCGAGACGATCTGGAAGGCGCTGACCAGCGCCCAATTGATCGCGCGCTGGCTGATGCAGCCGACCGGCTTCGAGGCCGTCGAAGGCAACAGCTTCACGTTCCAGACCACCCCGGGCGGCAACTGGGACGGCGTTATCCATTGCCGGGTTCTGGAGGTCGTCCCGAACCGCCGCCTCGTCTATGCCTGGAAGGGCGGCGACGAGCGCAACACCGGCTATGGCGCACCGCTCGACACCATCGTGACGTGGTCCCTCACCCCGGTCGAGGCCGGCACGCGGATCCGCCTGGTCCATGCGGGCTTCGTCCTGCCGAGGAACGAGTCGGCCTACACGGTCATGAGCGGCGGCTGGAAGAAGGTTGTCCGCAAGCTCGACGAAATCAGCGGCGAAGAGTGAGTGGGAGATATCGCGATGGACAAGCCCTATACCGGCGGCTGCGCCTGCGGCGCGATCCGTTATTCTATCACCGGCGAGCCGCTGTTCAGCAATCACTGCCAGTGCCGGGACTGCCAGCGGGAAAGCGGCAGCGGCCACGGCTCGTACGCGACGTTCGCGCGCGCCGGCGTCACGCTGACCGGCGAAGCGAAGCATTGGGACATGGTCGCCGACAGCGGCAACGTGAAGACGCGCGGCTTCTGCACACAATGCGGCGTGCCTGTCTACATGACCTTCGCAGCACAGCCCGACGTCTTCACGATCCGGGCGGCAAGCCTTGACGAGCCCGCCCGCTACAGGCCGCAGGCAGTCACTTTCACCGCGCGCGGTCACGGCTGGGATCGTCTTGACCCCGACCTGACGAAATTTGCAGGCATGCCGCCGACGTAGGGTCCGGCGCGTTGATGGCGGCGGTCGGTCGCTCAGATGCATGGCCGGATGTAAGGCCGGTTGATCTCCCATAACTCCTCGAGCAGGCCGCGCGCGGCCTGCTCGGAATGGATGACGGGATCGAGCAGCAGCGCTTGCAGCGCCATCTCCTTCGAGGCATGCATCGCCGCCTCCACCGCCATCTGCTGAATCTGAACCTGGGTCGTCATCAACTTGGCCACGCCGTCGGGCAGCGGCCGAGCGAGACAGGGTGGATGCCCGCGGCATCTGCCACCACCGGCACCTCGACAGCGGCATCGGGTCGAGAACAGGTCCCGGAACATGCTCATCCCAAAGGATGCGCTGCTCGCGCCAAGAAAGACGATCTTCGTTGGCCGGACCATGCTCTGCTCCTTCGGGAGGCTAGCTGAAGTCGAGCACCATGCGGCCTTCGATCTTGCCGGCCTTCATCCGATCGAAGACGTGATTGATCTCCGCTAGCGGCACCTTGGCCACCTCGGCCTTCACCTTTCCGTCAGCGGCAAACGCGATGGCTTCGTCGAGGTCACGCCTCGTACCGACGATGGAGCCGCGCACCGTGATGCGCTTGAGCACGACGTCGAAGATCGGCGTCGGGAATTCACCCGGCGGCAGCCCGACGAGGCTGACGGTGCCCTTGCGGCGCACCATCTTCAGCGCCTGCGCGAACGCGGCAGTCGAGACAGCCGTCACCAGCACGCCGTGGGCCCCGCCCCCGGTCGCGGCCAGCACCTTGTCCACAGCGCCGGCTGCGAGCGCATCGACCGCGAGATCGGCGCCGGCCTCACGTGCAAGCGCGAGCTTGTCCTCGGCAATGTCGACCGCGGCGACCTTGAGTCCCATCGCCTTGGCGTACTGGATCGCGACATGACCCAGCCCGCCGACGCCTGAGATCACCACCCACTCGCCTGGCCTGGCCTCGGTCTCCTTCAATCCCTTGTAGGTGGTGACGCCGGCGCACAGGATCGGCGCGATGGCAGCGAAATCAACCGTCGCCGGCAGCTTCGCGGCGAAGGCGGCCGAGGCGATGACATTTTCGGCGAAGCCGCCGTTCACGCTGTAGCCGGTATTGTGCTGGTGCTCGCACAACGTTTCCCAGCCGGTCTCGCAATATTCGCAGGCCATGCAGGCATCATGCAGCCAGGCGACGCCGACGGCGTCGCCGACCTTGAGATTCTTCACGCCGGGCCCCAGCGCGGCGACGATGCCGGCGACCTCATGGCCGGGGATGAAGGGCGGCACCGGCTTCACCGGCCAGTCGCCGGAGGCTGCGTGCAGATCGGTATGGCAGACGCCGCAGGCCTTGACCTTGACCAGGACCTCGCCGGGACCGGGCTGCGGCACCGGCACGTCCTCGATCACCAGCGGCTTGCCGAACTGTTTGACGATTGCGGCTTTCATGGTCGGCATATCTCTGCTCCTTCGCATTGCGAATGGCAGAGTAGCGGCCGCGCGCGGCCGGCACTTGATCCGGGTCAAACCGCCCAATCGTTGCGCAGCGTGCTGCCGTCATGACAGCGCGGTGACAGGACTTCCGCTGGTGGACGTCAGCTATGGAACTTCAGGCCGTCGACGATCTTGTCGATCACCTTGCGCTCGGCGCGCATGGCGATGCCGACGAGATTGAGCTCGGTGCGCGCGACCGCCCTCACCGCCTCGCGGTTGGCGGCATCGTGCGTGGTCTTGAACATGTCCTCGGTATAGACGGCCGGCGTAACGTTCCGAGTGAGCGCGCGGTCCAGCGCGCGCGACAACGCCGGACCGTCGGCGCCATAGATCAGGATCGGCTGGCCGATCAGCGCGTGATACTTCGTCCCCGAGGCGTCTTCATAGGCTTCGCCGATGCAGTCCGGAAATGCCGCGGCGATGCCGCTGGTGAGAAAGGACGCAACGTTGAGCTTCTGCCAGGTTTGGAGATCGGTGCGGATCACGACCGCGATCTTGGTGTCGAACTGCATGGATATCCCTAGCTGTCATTCCGGGCTCGATGCTACGCATCGCCCCGGAATGACAGCAAGAGAGATGGATGGAATCAACCCTTGGCGTCGCAGGCCCACGCGCGGATCACGCATTCCTTGCCGCCGTACTTGTAGCATTCGCGCGTGGCGGCATTGAGCGAGGCCGAGATCTTCGGCTTGACGGCATAGCCATAGGCGCCGCAGGGATTTGTCATATCGACCGACATCGCGGCACAGGCGCGCTTCATCGTCACCGTGGTGCAATCGCCCTTGCACTGCTTCTGCGCCGCGGCGCGGGCCTCGTGCTCGTGGCCATAGTCATAGGCCTGGCCATAAGCGCCGCACTTGCCGACTGCAAAGGCGCCGGCGGCATGGGCTTCGGTGATGTAGCGGGCACCGGCGACACAGACGGACAGCGCAAAGAAAAACATCGCGCAACGGCGCGCGACGACGTTCGAAGCCATGGAAAAACCCCTCCCCCCAAGGCAGGTGGAGGCGACTCTAAGCGGCGGTCGTTTCCAGATGGTGAACGGGTGGTTGATATCGGTGATCTGTAATGTGTCACCACGAAAACAGTGCCGTAGGGTGGGCAAAGCGAAGCGTGCCCACCAATCGTAAATCGCAACGGAGAGATGGTGGGCACGGCGCTATGCGCCTTTGCCCCAACCTACGGCATACGGTAGCCTATCCCCGCCTTGCCGCTTCCAATGCCTGCGGGGTGTCGATGTCGAGGAAGGCGCTCTCGCCGTCGACGGGCACTTCGGCGACCGCCTCGGTGTGCTTGGCGATCAGATGCCGCGCGCCGACGTCGCCGTCGAGCGTCATCAGCTCCCTGAAGAAGCGGCGCGACCACAGCACGGGATTGCCGCGGCGGCCTTCGCTGACGGGCACGACGATGAGATTGCCGCGGTCGGGCGCAAAGCTGTCGATGAGGCGGTCGATCAGGCCGGCATCGATCAGCGGCATGTCGCCGAGGCACACCACGGCGCCGCTGCAGGTCTCCGGCACGGCCGCGATGCCTGCCTTGACCGAGCTGGCGATGCCGCCGGCGAAATCCGGATTGCGGACGAATTTCACGTTCAGGCCCTGCAGCGCCTGCTCGACCAGCTCCGCCTGATGCCCCGTGACGACGATCACCTCTGATGCCTTCGAGGCCAGCGCCTGCTCGGTCGCAAGGCGCACCAGCTTCTTGCCGTCAAGCTCGGCGAGCAGCTTGTTCGGGCCGCCCATGCGGGTCGAACGGCCCGCCGCGAGCACGATGGCCGCGACCTGGCTGTTGCCCTCCGTCTCCGGCTGTGTGCGCGGCTGCGGCCGCGTCACGATCTCCATCAGGAGGCCGCCGACGCCCATGCCCATCAGCTCGGACCGCGTCACCTTGATGCCGGCGAGGAGCCGCATCAAGACCCAGTCAAATCCGTTCTCGACCGGCGAGCGCGCACAACCCGGCGCGCCTAGCACCGGGACGCCGCCGGCGCGGGCGATCAGCAGCAGATTGCCGGGATCGACCGGCATGCCGAAATGCTCGATCTCGCCGCCGATGCCGGTCACCGCCGCTGGGATCACGTCGCGGCGATCGGCGATCGCAGAGGCGCCGAACACGATGACGAGCTCGGCACCAAGGCCGAGCAAGTCCTTGATCGCGGCCGACAGCGCCTGCTCCTCATGCGGGACACGCCGCTCGGCAATGATGCTGGCGCCGGCCGGCGCGAGGCGCTCGGCGGTGACGCGCAGGGTCTTGTCGATCACCTTGGAGGACAGGCCCGGTAGCAGCGTCGAGACAATGCCGACGCGCTTGATCACGTAAGGGGCGATCTTCAGGACGTCCTTGCCGGCGGCCTTCACTGCCGCATCGCGCAAAACGCCCTCGACGCCGAACGGGATGATCTTGACGGTGCCGACCATCTCGCCCTCGACCACCGGCTTGTAGGCGGTGAGCGTCGCGAAGGTGATGGCCTCGTCGACATTGTTGATGCGGTCGACCGCGGCGCGGTCGATCACCAGCACGCCCGGGCGCGCGGCGAACAGATTGGCGCGACCGGTGAAGGCGCGCTCGACATGAATACCCTCGCCGCCGATGGCGAGCGCGATGCTGGCGGCCGCGACGTCCTCGGAGACGTCGCCCGCCTCCATCCGCACCACGACGATGTCCTTGATACCGGCACGCTCCAGCGCCTCGACCTCGGCGGCGCCGATCGTCGTGCCTTTCTTCAGCACCAGCGGTCCCTGGCGCAGGGTGTGGACGGTCACCCCGCCGATCGCATCCCGCGGGTTCGCCGGTCCAAATTTCATGCCGCTTCTTCTTTTTCTTTCGGAGGCAGCCGAAGCACGGCGGTGATCTCGGCCATGATCGCCACCGCGATCTCGGACGGAGAGACTGCGCCGATCGGAAGGCCAATGGGCGCGTGGATGCGCGCGATGTCGCTTTCCTTGGCGCCCTGCGCCCGCAACCGGTCGGCACGCTTGGCATGCGTCTTTCGCGAGCCGAGCGCGCCGATATAGAAGCAGTTGCGCTCGAAGGCGTGCAGCAGCGCGGGATCGTCAATCTTGGGATCGTGCGTCACCGCGACGAAGGCGGTGTAGGCATCGACGTTGAGCGGCGGCAGCGCCGTGTCGGGCCATTCGGCGATCAGCGGAATGTCCGGGAAGCGCTCGGGGCTTGCGAAGGCCGTGCGTGGATCGACGACAGTCACGTCGTAGCCGAGCGAGCGCGCCAGCGGCGCCAGCGCCTGGCTGATATGGACCGCGCCGACGATGACGAGCTTTGCCGTCGGCGCGTAGACGTTGAGGAACAGCTTCTTGCCGCCGACCTCGACACTGGCGCTCTTGCCCATGCGGAGCTGCTTCTCCAGCTCGGTGCGCAAGGGGTCCCTGGCAAAATCCCTCGCCTTCACCAGCCGCTGCTCGCCGCTCTCGGTGTCGGTCACCAGAATCACCGGCCGGCGCGCGGCGCGCTCGGCATTGAGTTCGTGCAGGATCTCGAGCTTCACGACTAACCGACCTTCTCGACGAAGACGCGGATGGTGCCGCCACAGGACAGCCCGACATTCCAGGCGGTCTCGTCGGCCACGCCGAACTCCAGCATCCGCGGCTTGCCGCTCTGGATCACGTCCATGGCCTCGGTCACCACGGCGCCCTCGACGCAGCCGCCGGAGACCGAGCCGAGGAAGGTGCCTTCGTCGTTGATGACGAGGCTCGAGCCCGCCGGGCGCGGCGCCGAACCCCAGGTCTCCACAACGGTGGCGAGCGCCACGCCACGACCGGCCTTCTGCCAGTCCTCCGCCGCCTTCAGGATATCCTCGTCGCGATCGAGCATGGGTGCCTCTCAAGCTGCGGAGCGGATCAGGCTGCGGTGATGCGGCGGCAGCGGCCGGGAGAGCGTCGTGATCAGCTCCTGGATCGAACTCAAATTATGTACCGGGCGGAATTCGTCAACGTGGGGAAGCATCATTTTGATGCCCTGCGCCTTGGCCTCGAAACCGCCGAACCGCAACAGCGGGTTGAGCCAGATCAGCCGGCGGCAGGACCGGTGCAGCCGGTCCATCTCGAAGGCCAGCTTGGAATCGGCCTCCCGTTCCAGCCCGTCGGAGATCAGCAGCACGATGGCGCCCTGGCTCAGCACGCGCCGCGCCCACAATTTGTTGAAGTTGTGCAGCGAGGCCGAGATCCGGGTGCCGCCGGCCCAGTCCTCGACCGAGGCCGAGCAGCTCGCCAGCGCCTCGTCCGGGTCGCGCTGGCGCAGCGCGCGGCTGACATTGGTCAGACGGGTGCCGAACAGGAACACCGAGACGCGCTTGCGCGCGTCGGTGATGGCGTGGAGGAAGTGCAGGAACAGGCGGGTGTACTCGCTCATCGAGCCCGAGATATCGAGCAGCGCGACGATCGGCGCCGGCTTCTGGACCCGCCCGAGGCGATGGATGTCGATGATGTCGCCGCCGGTGCGGAGCGATGCGCGGAGCGTGCGGCGCAGGTCGAGCCGCAGGCCCCGGGGGTCGGGCTGGCGCCGGCGCGTCAGAAGCTCCGCCTGCGGCAGGTGCATCCGCGCGACGGCGCGGAGCGCCTCGGCGATCTCGGCCGCGCTCATCTGCGCGAAATCCTTCTTCTGAAGGATCTCCTTGTCGGAGACGGACAGGCGCAGATCCTGCTCCTGGTGCTGCGGCGTCTCCGTCATCCGCGGTTGCGACATCGCCTCCTGCACGCGGCGCGCGCCCGCCTGCGGCTTCTTCTTGGCCTGCTCCGGCAGCGGCACCGAATCCAGCATGTGCTTCCATTCCTCCGAGGCGCGGAAGAACAGGTTGAAGGCCTGCTTGAAGATCAGCGCATGCTCGTGGCGCTTGACGAAGATCGCCTCCAGCGTCGTGAAGACGTCGGCGCGGTTGCCGATGTCGATCACCTCGAGCGCATTCATGGCGTCGATCACCGCACCCGGCCCGACGGGAATGCCGGCGGCACGCAACGCGCGGGCGAAGCCGACGATGTTGTCGGCGAACTGCTCGGTATGCTCCGGGGCAAGGTGGTTGATGGCCATGGGTCCACACTCTCGGTCGTCATTCCGGGGCGCGCCTCTTGGCGCGAGCCCGGAATCCATACTCCCGATCGTGGTTATGGATTCCGGGCTCGCGCTGACGCGCGCCCCGGAATGACGAGTTAGTCATGACGCACGCGCGTCAATTCTCGCTCGTCGCTTCCTTCAGCACCTTCTGCAAGGCATCGCCCTGCATCCGGGTGATGTCGTCCTGATACTTGAGCAGCGCACCCAGCGTGTCGCCGACCACTTGCGGGGTCAGCGACCGGGCATCGAGCTCGGACAGGGCGGTCGCCCAGTCGATGGTCTCGGCGACACCCGGCGACTTGTAGAAATCCTGGTTGCGCAGCGCCTGCACGAAGCGCACCACCTGCTGCGACAGCTTGGCGGAGATGCCGGGCACGCGCATCTTGACGATCGCAAGCTCACGCTCGGCAGCAGGATAATCCACCCAGTGATAGAGGCAGCGCCGCTTCAGCGCGTCGTGGATCTCGCGGGTGCGGTTGGAGGTGATGATGACGATCGGCGGATGCGGCGCCTTCACGGTGCCGAATTCGGGGATGGTCACCTGGAAGTCGCTGAGGATTTCGAGCAGGTAGGCCTCGAACGCCTCGTCGGCGCGGTCGAGCTCGTCGATCAGCAGCACTGGCGGACCGGCGACGTCGGGCTCCAGCGCCTGAAGCAGCGGCCGCTTGATCATGTAGCGGTCGGCGAAGATATCGCTCGAGAGCTGGTCGCGATCGGTGTCGCCGGCGGCTTCCGCCATCCGGATCGCGATCATCTGCGCGGCGCTGTTCCACTCGTAGACCGCGGAGGAAACGTCGAGGCCTTCATAGCATTGAAGGCGGATCAGCTTCCGCCCCAGCGCCGCCGAGAGCACCTTGGCGATCTCGGTCTTGCCGACGCCGGCCTCGCCCTCCAGGAACAGCGGCCGGCCCATGCGCAAGGCGAGGTAGGTCACCGTCGCAAGCGACCGCTCGGCGAGGTAGCCCCGCGACGTCAGAAGTTCGAGCATCGCATCGACCGATGCCGGCAAAGCAACGGACGAATTGGGCGTTGAAGTCATGAGAAAGCCAGTCTTACTACGCCCTCATCGGGACATGTTCGGGGCCGATGCGTGAGGTCACCTCACGCCTTGGCGTTGGCGGCATCGACGGCACGCCGCGTCAGCACCCCGATGAGGTGCGCGCGGTATTCGGCGCTGCCATGGATATCGCTGTTGAGACCTTCCGCCGGCACCGCGATGCCTTCCAGCGCCTTCGAGGCGAAGCGCTTCTTCAGGGCCTCCTCGAATGCGGTGACGCGGAACACGCCTTCGGAGCCGGCGCCGGTGACGGCAACGCGCACGTCCGAAGGACGCCGCGCCACGAACACACCGACCAGCGCATAACGAGAGGCCTGGTTACGGAACTTGATGTAGGCCGCCTTTTTCGGCAGCGGAAACATCACCTTGGTGATGATCTCGTCGGCTTCGAGCGCCGTGGTGAACAGGCCCTGGAAGAACTCTTCGGCCTTCAGGCGGCGCTTGTTGGTGACGATGGTGGCGCCGAGCGCGAGCACCGCGGCCGGGTAGTCGGCGGTCGGATCGTTGTTGGCGAGCGAGCCGCCGATCGTGCCCTTGTGACGCACGGCCGGATCGCCGATCTGGCTGGCGAGATCCGCAAGCGCCGGGATCGCCTCACCGACGATGGCGGAGGTCGCGACCTCGGCGTGCCTGGCGGTGGCGCCGATCACCAGCGCGCGGCCCTTCATCTCGATCGCGTTGAGCCCCTCGATATGGGAGAGGTCGACCAGATGCGGGGGGCTTGCGAGGCGCTGCTTCATGACGGGAATCAGCGTGTGGCCGCCGGCGATCACCTTGGCCTCTTCGTTCTTCACCAGGAGGTTGGCCGCCTGGCGAACCGTCCCGGGGCGATGATATTTGAATTCGTACATCTGGATGTCCTGATCGCGGGATGCGCGTTACGCGAGGTCGGATTTCGCCATCGCCTTCGCGCCGGCGGAAATCGAGGCGACGATGTTCTGATAGCCCGTGCAGCGGCAGAGATTGCCTTCGAGCTCCTCGCGAATCGTGTGGTCGTCGAGTTCGTGACCCTTGCGATGCACGATGTCGATCGCGGTCATGATCATGCCCGGCGTGCAGAAGCCGCACTGCAGGCCATGGTGTTCGCGAAAGGCCTCCTGCATCGGATGCAGCGGCGCGCCGTCGGCGGCCAGCCCCTCGATCGTCTTGACCTCGTGGCCATCGGCCATCACCGCAAGCGTGGTGCAGGACTTCACGGCCTTGCCGTCGAGATGCACGACGCAGGCGCCGCACTGCGAGGTGTCGCAGCCGACATGGGTGCCGGTCAGCTTCAGATTCTCGCGCAGAAACTGCACCAGAAGCGTGCGTGGATCGACATTGGCCGTCACAGGATTGCCGTTCACGATGAGGGAGATTTTTGCCATAAGCACTCTCTATCAGCGCCCCGACGGGGCCGTCGAAGCGGTTCTTATAATTATTCGAACCCATCATATGGGCCAATATGCCCGGGGGCAACATCGCCCGGAACGCAAGGCGCCATGCTGAAAGCGATAGGTGTCAGCCTTGTACCGCCTTGGCGAAGTTCGCGAAAAATTCGTCGGCCAGTTTCTTGGCGGTGCCGTTGATGAGGCGCTGGCCGAGCTGCGCCAACTTGCCGCCGATCTGCGCCTCGACGTCGTACGACAGCAGCGTGCCACCGTCCTTCTCCGCGAGCTTGACCACCGCGCCGCCCTTGGCGAATCCGGCCACCCCGCCCTCGCCTTCGCCTGAAATCTTGTAGCCGTTCGGCGGGTCGAGATCGGACAGCGTGACCTTGCCCTTGAAGCGCGCCGACACCGGGCCGACCTTCATTTTAGCCGTTGCGCGGAAGCCGCCGTCGTCGGTCTTCTCCAGCTCCTCGCAGCCGGGGATGCAGACCTTCAGCACCTCGGGGTCGTTGAGCTTGGCCCACACGGCCTCGCGCGGCGCCGCAAGCTGGACTTCGCCGTTCATCGTCATGGCCATGAGGTGCCTCCCGGGTCGGATAACTATAGTGCTGATCAAGTAACGCAGCGGCGCGGCAAAGGAAAGGGCGGGGCCGGGTCACGTGCAATGCATATTCGCAACTGCAAAAAACCGTGTGGGGCCGGTTGGGGATTGGCACAGCCGGGCCATGATGATTAGGTCGCGCACAAGATGAGCACATCCCTCTCCCCCCTGCTCGCGCCGATGCTGTCGAGCGCCGCCATGCGCGCGGTCTGCGACGACCGGTCTACCCTGCAGAACATGCTCGATTTCGAGGCAGCCCTGGCACGCGCCGAGGCCGCCACGGGTGTGATTCCGGCATCCGCCATCGGCCCGATCGAGGCCGCGTGCAAGGCCGGTTGCTTCGACATGGCCGCACTGGCCGAGGCCGCGACGCGATCGGGAAATCTCGCGATTCCCCTGGTCAAGATGCTGACCGCCCATGTCGGCAAGACCGACGCGGAGGCCGCGCGCTACGTGCATTGGGGCGCGACCAGCCAGGACGTCATCGACACCGCGACGATGTTGACGCTCCGTGCCGGCATCGATGCATTGGATGTCGACCTCAGCCGCGCCATCAAGGGCTTTGCCGCACTGGCGCGCAGCCATCGCAACACCGCGATGGTGGCGCGGACCTGGCTCCAGCACGCGCTGCCGATGCCGTTCGGGCTGAAGGCGGCTGAATATGCCGCAAGCCTTGCCCGCGCCCGCTGCCGCCTGCGGCGACTCCGCCGCGAGGGCCTGGCGCTGCAATTCGGCGGTGCCGCCGGCACGCTCGCCGCGCTCGGCGACAGGGGGATCGCGGTTGCCGAACGGCTGGCGCTGGAGCTCGGTCTGCCACTGCCGGAGGCGCCCTGGCATACCCATCGCGACCGCATCGCCGAGGCTGCCTCCTGCCTCGCCATTCTCGCCGGCAGCTGCGGCAAGATCGCGCGCGACGTCTCGCTGCTGATGCAGACCGACGTCGCCGAAGCCTTCGAGCCCGCCGGCGAAGGCCGCGGTGGCTCCTCGACCATGCCGCACAAGCGCAACCCGGTCGCCGCCGCGAGCGCGCTGGGCGCCGCCACCATGGCCCCACAGCTCGCCGCAACGATTTTCGCCGCGCAGGTGCAGGACCACGAGCGCAGCGCCGGCCCCTGGCACGCGGAATGGCCGACGCTGCCGCAACTGATGCTGGTCACCTCCGGCGCGCTTGCGGCGATCGTCGACATCGCCGAGGGTCTCGAGGTCGATGCGGTCCGCATGCGCAGCAATCTCGATGCGACGCAGGGACTGATCATGGCCGAGGCGGTCACTTTCGCGCTGGCCGAGACGATCGGCAAGGGCAATGCGCATCATCTGATCGAGGCCGCGAGCAGGCGCGCAGTCGCCGAGAGGAAGCATCTGCGCGAGGTGCTGTCGGCCGATACGCAGGTGACCGCGCACCTTTCGCCGGAAAAAATTGCGGCATTGTTCGAGCCGATGGCCTATCAAGGGGCCTCCCAAGCCCTGATCGACCGGCTGCTCGACAGCCTCGACCGCGAATAAGAACCGCAAATACGACGGAGACGCCGCATGCCCATGATCGATGCCGACGGTTGCCTGCTCAACGTCTCCGTCGAGGGCCGCGACGGCGGGCCCACCTTGATGCTGTCCAATTCGCTGGGCTGCACGCTTCAGATGTGGGAGCCGCAGATGAAGGCGCTGACGCAGGTGTTCCGCGTCATCCGCTACGACCGCCGCGGCCATGGCAAGTCCAGCGTTCCGCCCGGCCCCTACGCGATGGAGCGTTTCGGCCGCGACGTGCTGGCGATCCTCGACGATCTCAACATCGAGAAGGTGCATTGGTGCGGCCTGTCGATGGGCGGCATGGCTGGGCAATGGCTCGGCGCCAACGCGCCGGAGCGCATGGGCAAGCTCATCCTTGCCAACACGTCCTGCTACTATCCCGATCCAACAAACTGGCACAACCGCATCAAGGCGGTGAAGGAGGGCGGCATCGCGGCGGTTGCCGACGCCGTGATCGCGGGCTGGCTGACGCAAGATTTCCGCGAGCGCGAGCCTGAGATCACGGCGAAGATGAAGTCGATGCTGCTCGCCTCCCCTGTCGAGGGCTATCTCGCCTGCTGCGAGGCGCTGTCGACACTCGACCAGCGCGCGCTGCTGCCTAAGATCAAGAGCCCGACGCTGGTGATCGCCGGCCGCCACGACATGGCGACGCCGATCTCGGCGGCCGAGTTGATCCGCTCGAACATTCCCGGCGCGAGCATGACCATCATCGACGCCGCGCACATTTCCAACGTCGAACAGCCGCATGCATTCACGGATGCGGTGGTGGGCTTTTTGACGCAGCGCTAGCAACGACCTTCGTCATTCCGGGGCGATGCGCAGCATCGAACCCGGAATCTCGATCGGCATTCGCAACCTCGAGATTCCGGGGGCGCCTCTTCGAGGCGCCCCCGGAATGGCTCATTCGGAGGAAACACATGGACGACCAGAAGCGGCGCGATGCCGGCATGAACGTGCGCCGGAAAGTGCTCGGCAATGCCTGGGTCGACAAGTCGATCGCGAACCGCAACGCGTTCAACACCGACTTCCAGGACATGATCACGCGCTACGCCTGGGGCGAGATCTGGACGCGGCCGCATTTCGACGAGCGCACGCGGCGCGTGCTGGTGATCGGCACCATGGTCGCGCTCGGGCAATGGGACGAGTTTCGCCTGCACGTGCGTGCCGCGCTCGCCGAGGGTGGCTTCACGCCTGATGACATCAAGGAAATCCTGCTTCAGCAGGCGATCTATTGCGGCGTGCCGGCGGTGAACCACGCCGTCAAGGAAGCCTCAGCGATTGTGCAGGAGCTCGGCCTGCTCAAGGCCTAGCGGCTCAAGGCTTGGCGGCGCGGCGATCTCCGACGTCTTCGGCGCCGGCGCCGGCTTCTCGATCACCACCACGATCGCGGCGCCGAGCAAGAGCAGGAGCTCGGTGGCATGCAGCCGGAGCGCGGCCATCTCACCCACCTTCGAGGCCATCACCATGCTGGCAAACGAGATCAGGCTGCCGATCGCCAGCGCGATGCCGAGCGCCTCGTCGCTGCCGCCGTTCTTGCGGATTCGGGGAATGCACAGCAGCACGAGGTAGATCGCAAAGAACGCCACGACCGTCAGCCGGCCCAGCGCAAGCAGCCAGGCGGCGCGCACCGTGTCCATCCCCGCCATCTGGAGATGGTCGCTCAGGAACAGCGCGACCGCAACGCTCGGGCGCTCGTAGAGGCCGTGCACCGGGGCGACAATGATGTTGAAGGCAACCATCGCCCAGGCCGGAATGAAATAGGCCGCCAGCAGCGCGCCGTTGACCAAACCGATCCGCCAATTCCCGAGCATACCGCTTCCCGCCTGTTTGCCGGCCTTCGACGAAAAGGCCGCAGCTTTGCCGAGCTAACTCGCATCAGACCGTGGCGGCAATTTAAACTCTTTGTTTACCTTAACTGCCCTGGGGACGGGGAACTGTCCCAGGGACTTGGCGCCAAAAGGAAAGCCCCGCCTCTCGGCGGGGCCTCCTCACTCCTGGGCTCCCAAACTCGCTATCCCTGACCGCGCTGGCCACCCTGTTGCTGGCCTGGCCGCTCGCCTTGGCGCATCGGGTCGTTCTGCTGCTGCTGTCCGGGTTTCTGACCGCCGCCCTGCTGCTGCCCGGGCTGTTGACCTGGGCGCTGCTGGCCGGGGTTTTGACTCTGCTGGCCCGGATTCTGATTCTGCTGCTTCGTCATTCGGGAAACTCCCTTGTTGGACGTCAGAGCTGAGACAACGGCCGGCATCCGTTTTGGTTGCCTGAGGGAACCCGGTTCCTCGCAGGAGCGGAACCGGAAAAGACGACAATCGTAACGAAATGACCATTGTACAAGCCCGTCTGCCGAGGCTTCGCTAGTTGCAGCCGCCAGTTCCCTCCTGTTACAAAACCTGAAGAATGCTCAAGGGCTGCCGGGGCCCGAGAAGAAACTCAAGACTCTCTCTCGAATAGCTCCCTTTGAGCGGCGTCAGGTTTGGTAAACGGCAGCCCATGGATTATTTCGCCCAGCAGCTCATCAACGGTCTCGTCCTGGGCTCGATCTACGGCCTGATCGCGATCGGCTACACGATGGTCTACGGCATCGTCGGCATGATCAACTTCGCCCATGGCGACGTCTTCATGATCGGCGGCTTCATCGCGCTGATCACCTTCGTGATCCTGATCTCGCTCGGGCTGACCGCCATCCCCGTGATCCTGCTCGTCGTGCTGCTGGTCTCGATGGCGATCACCGCGCTCTATGGCTGGACCATCGAGCGCATCGCCTACCGGCCGCTGCGCCATTCCTTCCGCCTCGCCCCGATGCTGTCGGCGATCGGCATGTCCTTCGTGCTCACCAACTATTCGCAGGTGGCGCAAGGCGCGCGCGTCAAGCCGATCCCGCCCTTCATCACCGGCGGCTACACGCTGCACGAGAGCGCGGACGGCTTCGTGATCCAGCTCTCCAACATCCAGATCATGGTGGTCGTCACGACCATCGTGCTGCTGGCGATCTTCACCTGGCTGGTCTCCCGCACCCGGCTCGGGCGCGACATGCGCGCCTGCGAGCAGGACCAGACCATGGCGGCGCTGCTCGGCGTCAACGTCGACCGCACCATCTCCATGACCTTCGTGATCGGCGCCGCGCTCGCTGCGGTGGCCGGCCTGATGTACCTGCTCTATTACGGCCTAGTCGACTTCTTCATGGGCTTCGTCGCCGGCATCAAGGCGTTCACCGCTGCCGTGCTCGGCGGCATCGGCTCGTTGCCCGGCGCCATGCTCGGAGGGCTTGCGATCGGCCTGATCGAGACGTTCTGGTCGGCCTATTTCTCGGTCGAATACAAGGACGTCGCGGCGTTCTCGATCCTGATCGTCGTGCTGATCTTCATGCCGACCGGCCTGCTTGGTCGTCCCGAAGTCGAAAAAGTCTGACGGTCACGCGTGGCAGCTCCCTCGACCATGACGGCAAAACCCGCAACGGGCATCGCCTCCCTCCTGAAGACGGCTTTCATCAACGCGCTGATCGCGCTGGTGCTGTTCTCGTTGATGGTCGGTATCCGCACCGAGGCGGGCTCCGACGGCCAGCTCACCTACTGGACTCGCTTCGGCGAACTCGCCTCCCTCGTCGGGGCGGTGTTCGGCGGCTCGATCGTGATCGAGCTGCTGCGGCAATGGATCGGCCCGACCGGCGCCGAGAAGCTGGTGCCGCCAGCCGTGCAGAGCGGCATGTCCTTTATCGGCCGCTACCTCGCGCCGGCGCTTCTGATCTTTACGGTGCTGGTGCCTGTCATCTTCTATGACCAGCGTTACATCCTCGACCTCGCGATCCTGGTGCTCACCTATGTGATGCTGGGCTGGGGGTTGAACGTCGTGGTCGGGCTCGCCGGCCTGCTCGATCTCGGCTACGTCGCCTTTTATGCGGTCGGCGCCTATTCCTACGGACTGCTCGCCACCAATTTCGGCTGGTCGTTCTGGATCTGCCTGCCGCTCGCAGGCATCCTCGCCGCGTTCTGGGGCGTGCTGCTCGGCTTCCCCGTGCTCCGCCTGCGCGGCGACTACCTCGCCATCGTGACGCTCGCCTTCGGCGAGATCATCCGCCTCGTCATCATCAACTGGCAGGAGCTGACCGGCGGCCCGAACGGCGTCTCCGGCATTCCGCGCCCCTCCTTTTTCGGCATCCCGCTCGACAACAGCGACGAAGGGCTCGCCGCCAGACTCGGCATCGAGTATTCGCCGACCCACCGCATCGTCTTCCTGTTCTACCTGATCCTGGCGCTGGCGCTCCTCACCAACTGGGTGACGATCCGGCTGCGCCGACTGCCGATCGGTCGGGCCTGGGAAGCCTTGCGCGAGGATGAGGTCGCCTGCCGCGCGCTCGGCATCAACACCACGACCACCAAGCTCACGGCCTTCGCGACCGGCGCCATGTTCGGCGGCTTCGCCGGCGCGTTCTTCGCCACCCGCCAGGGCTTCATCAGCCCGGAATCATTCACCTTCCAGGAATCGGCGCTGGTGCTCGCCATCGTCGTTCTCGGTGGCATGGGCTCGCAGCTCGGCGTGGCGCTGGCCGCGCTCGCCATGATCGGCGGCTTCGAGCTGTTCCGCGGCCTCGAGACCTACCGCATGCTCGTGTTCGGCATGTCGATGGTGCTGATCATGATCTGGCGGCCGCGCGGCCTGATCGGCCATCGCGCACCCACCGTGTATCTGAGAAAGGCGGAGGCGATCTCGTCCGACCTCGTCAAGGAAGGGCACGGATGAGCGCTGACCAGATTCTCAGCGTCGACCGGCTCGCCATGCGCTTCGGCGGCATCGTTGCCGTGCAGGACCTGTCATTTTCGGCGGAGCGGAAGAAGATCACCGCGCTGATCGGGCCGAACGGCGCCGGCAAGACCACGGTCTTCAACTGCATCACCGGGTTCTACAAGCCGAGCGGCGGCACCATTCGGCTCACCCACGACGACGGCAGGGTGATGGCGCTGGAGCGGCTGAACGATTTCCGCATCGCCAAGCAAGCCAAGGTCGCGCGCACCTTCCAGAACATCCGCCTGTTTCCCGGCATGACCTCGCTGGAGAACCTGATGGTGGCGCAGCACAACGCGCTGATGCGCGCCTCCGGCTTCACCCTTCTCGGTCTCCTCGGCGTTCCTGCCTACCGTGACGCCGAAAAGCGTGCGATCGATCTGGCCACCGACTGGCTGAAGCGGGTCAATTTGCTCGACCGCGCCGACGACGCCGCCGGCAATTTCGCCTATGGCGACCAGCGCCGGCTGGAAATCGCGCGCGCAATGTGCACCGAGCCCGCCCTGTTGTGCCTGGACGAACCCGCGGCCGGTCTCAACGCGCGCGAGAGCGCGGCCCTGAGCGAGCTCCTGCTCTCGATCCGGGACGAGCTCGGCACCTCGATCCTGCTGATCGAGCACGACATGTCGGTGGTGATGGAGATCTCCGACCACATCGTGGTCATGGACCATGGCGTGAAGATCGCGGAAGGCACGCCGCGCGAGGTCCGCGACGATCCGAAGGTGATCGCCGCCTATCTCGGCGCCGACGAGGACGAGGCCGTGGCCGTGATGGAGAACGGCACGTGACGTCGGCGCCCACTCCCCTGCTCGCGATCCGCGGTCTTCGCGCCGCCTACGGCAAGATCGAGGCGCTGAAGGGCGTCGACATCGAGATCAATGCCGGCGAGATCGTCGCGCTGATCGGCGCCAACGGCGCCGGCAAGTCGACGCTGATGATGACGATCTTCGGCAAGCCGCGCGCCCGCGCCGGCCAGATCCTCTATGAAGGCCGCGACATCACCGACGTTCCCACCCACGAGATCGCGCATTTGCGCATCGCGCAATCGCCGGAGGGCCGCCGCATCTTCCCGCGCATGAGCGTTGCGGAAAATCTTCAGATGGGGGCGGACTCGACCGAATGCACCGAGGCCGAGCGCGAGGCGACGCTGCAACGCGTGTTCGCGCTGTTTCCGCGGCTGAAGGAACGCTATGCCCAGCGCGGTGGAACACTGTCCGGCGGCGAGCAGCAGATGCTGGCCATCGGCCGCGCGCTGATGAGCCGCCCCCGCCTGCTCCTGCTCGACGAACCCTCGCTTGGCCTCGCACCGCTGATCGCACGCCAGATCTTCGATGCGATCCGGACCCTGAATCGGCAGGACGGTCTGACCGTCCTGATCGTCGAGCAGAACGCCAACCATGCGCTCAAGCTCGCCCATCGCGGTTACGTCATGGTCAATGGCCTGATCACCTTGGCCGGGACCGGCACCGAATTGCTGCAGCGCCCGGAGATTCGCGCCGCCTATCTGGAAGGCGGCCGCCACGGCTGACCGAGCCAAGACCGACAAGTGCGGCCGAATGTGGCGAGATATCTCCGCAAATGCCCGTATTTTGCCGGTGACTTCTCCTCGAATTCATTCAAGAATGGCGCTGGTTTGAACCGGGCATCCCGGCAACTTCCACAGGCGACCACCCGCGAGGTATCTCATGAAATCACTGAAGCTCATCGGTCTGGCATTCGGCGCATCGCTCGCGCTCTCGGGCGCGGCATTCGCGCAGGATGTCACCGTCGCAGTCGCAGGCCCGATGACCGGCGGCGAGTCCGCCTTCGGCCGCCAGATGAAGAACGGCGCCGAGATGGCCGTGGCCGATATCAATGCCGCCGGCGGCGTCAACGGCAAGAAGCTCGCGCTCTCCGTCGAAGACGACGCTTGCGACCCGAAACAGGCGCGCTCGATCGCCGAGAAGATCGCGGGCGCGAAAATCCCGTTCGTGGCCGGGCACTATTGCTCGTCGTCGTCGATCCCGGCTTCGGAAGCCTATGCCGACGGCAACGTGCTCCAGATCACGCCGGCCTCGACCAACCCGCTGTTCACCGAGCGCAAGCTCTGGAACGTGGCTCGCGTCTGCGGCCGTGACGATCAGCAGGGCCTGATCGCCGCGCAGTACATCGCCAAGAACTTCAAGGGCAAGAACATCGCGATTCTCAACGACAAGACCACCTACGGCAAGGGTCTTGCCGACGAGACCAAGAAGGCGCTCAACAAGGCCGGCGTCACCGAGAAGATGTACGAGTCCTACAACAAGGGCGACAAGGACTTCAACGCGATCGTCTCCCGCCTGAAGCGCGACAACATCGACCTCGTCTATGTCGGCGGCTATCATCAGGAAAGCGGCCTGATCCTGCGCCAGATGCGGGACCAGGGCCTCAAGACCGTGCTGATGGCCGGCGACGCGCTCGCCGACAAGGAGTACGCCTCCATCACCGGCCCCGCCGGCGAAGGCACGCTGTTCACCTTCGGCCCCGACCCGCGCAACAAGCCGACCGCGAAGAAGATCGTCGAGGCATTCAAGGCCAAGAACATCGACCCTGAGGGCTACACCCTCTACACCTACGCGGCGATGCAGGTGTGGTCGCAGGCGGCCAAGAAGGCCGGCACCACCGACGCCAAGAAGGTCATGGCGGCGATGAAGGCCGGCAAGTGGGACACCGTGATCGGCCCGGTCGAATATGACTCCAAGGGCGACATCAAGCAGATCGACTACGTCGTCTACAAATGGGACGCCAAGGGCGGCTACGCCGAGATCAGCGGCAACGGCACCTGAGCGCGCTTGCCGGGCCTTTGGGCCGCCATCCAATCATCACCGCGCCCCGGCCTAGCCCCGGGGCGTTTCTTCTTGCGGCAGGATCAGACGGCTGCGGCCAGCTTGCCGCCGGCCGCGGCCTGGGCCTTCCGCAAGGCCTGCAGCAGATCGTTCGGCCGAAACGGCTTTTGCAGGCAGACCACGTTGGCGAGGTGGGGCGATTGGTCCACGAAGTCGAGCGCCGTCATCCCGGAAACCGCAACGATGGGGAGCGTCGGTGCACGCTCGCGCAGGGTCGCGATGACGTCGGCGCCGCTGGTGTCGCCGAGAAAAATGTCGACGATCGCCGCGTCAAAGGGGCTTTCCGCGAAGGCCTTCAGCCCCGCAGCACCGCTTTCGGCCTCCGCGACCTCGAAATGATTGACCCGCAGCACGATCGCGACCATCGCACGCACGTCCTTCTGGTCGTCGATGATGAGAACGCGCCCCGTGGGTCGGTCAAAATCCCCCGGGTATGGTCACTTGAAACTCCCCCACCTGATGATCGCCGTCAGCGCCGCTGAACAGCAGTAGCCGGTCAGGCAGGACGTTTATGTTCGACCCCTTTAGCCAGCAAGGGGCCGGGGAGTTGAACGTCTTGAAGCGACATCTGCAAAGCACCGTACTTACATTACTTGATCGCAACACCAGCCAGCGCGAGATTCACCGGCTGACGGGTGTCGATCGCAAGACGATCCGGCGTTATCAGGCGCTGCGGGAGCTATGGCTGATTTTGGGTGACGCGGCCTGATCAGGCGGCGTGGCTTTCAGTGTTCGGAATGACTTCGATTCCGTCGATGAACTTTACACCGGCGATGACTTTCGGCAACTGGTTCGTGCTCTTCAATCGCCGCCAGGTCTTCGATGCGGCGTCGATGAGCTTGAACACCATCAGCTTCGCAGTTTGTTGCGACAGCGATCCCTTGGTCCGCACCGTTCGGTGGCGCACCGTGGCGAAGACGCTCTCGATCGGGTTCGAGCTGCGTAGGTGGATCCAGTGCTCAGCAGGGAAGTCGAAGAAGGCGAGCAGCGCATGGCGATCCTTGATCAGGCACTCCACCGCACGTCCGTATTTGACGTGGTATTTCTCGACGAAGACGTCGATCGCGGTTTCAGCTTCGGCCCGGTGTGGGGCCAGATAGATGTTCCGCAGGTCGTTCTTCATGGGGCCCTGCACGGATTTGGCGACCTTGTCGAGTACGTTGCTCACTTTATGGCACCAGCATCGTTGGTGCCGCGTGCCGGGAAAGGCCTCGTCCAGTGCCTTCCAGAAGCCGAGGGCGCCGTCGCCGATGGCGAGTTGCGGGGCAATCCGTAACCCGCGTTGCCGCAGGTCGATCAGGAGTTCGCGCCAGCTCTGCGCGCTCTCGCGCACGCCGACCTGGAAGCCGATCAGCTCCTTCTTGCCTTCCGGCGTGGTGCCAATCAGCACCAGCATGCATTCGCTGTGATCTTCCATGCGGGCCTGCAGGTACACGCCATCGGCCCAGATGTAGACATAGCGACGCGCCGACAGATCGCGTCTCTGCCAGCGTTCGTACTCGACCTGCCAATCGGCCTTCAGGCCGGCGATCACCGAAGGCGACAGGTTCGGCGCATCCTTGCCGAGCAGCGCCGAGAGCGCCTCCTGGAAGTCGCCGGTCGAGATGCCGCGCAAATAGAGGACCGGGATCAAGGCATCCAGGCTCTTCGTCCGCCGCGCCCATAGCGGCAGGATTGCCGAACTGAAGCGGAGGCGGTCGCCTGGCCCGCTCGCTCCGCGGTCGCGGACCTTGGGACGAGCGACCTCCACCGGACCGATGCCGGTCGCAATCTCGCGCACCGGACCGTGCCCATGTCGGACCAGGCGCGCTCGACCGTCGGGCAGCGTCAGATTGGCCGTGCTGGCCAGAAACGCGCCAACCTCGATCTCGATCGCCCTGGCAAGCAGGTCCCGCGCGCCGGCACGAACGATATCGGTCAGTGGATCATCAACCGCGGACGGCTGACGGAAAGCAAGAACATTGGTAGTCTCGGTCATGGCGTATCGCTCTCCTCGAGAGGTTCTGGCAGGCTCGTCACCCGCCTCGATACGCCGCCTTCCTCACACCGTCATCACCCAGATTCCGCCATAGCTCGCGCTGCGGGCCGGTGCGGAGGCAAATTCCCCCGGGGAAGTGACCACCGGCTCGGTGAGCGCGGACGGCCAAATTCCTCCACCCCGACCACCGGCTTTTGGGACATCGGAAGCGACGGTCACCAGCAGCCTGGCCCGTTCGGCTTGCGAAGCGCATCGGACGTGGATCGAAGAACAGGTCCGGCTGAAGCGGAACGCGCAGGCGATTTACCAGGACCTGGTTGATCAATTTGGCTTTCCGTCCAGCTACCAGAGTGTCAAGCGGTTTGTGCGCCGGTTGCGGCACGCTGATCCTGAGCAGTTTGATCGTCTTGAGTTCCTCCCCGGCGAGGAAGCTCAGGTCGACTATGGCGAGGGCGCGCCGACGGTTGATCCGAAGAGCGGGCGGTACCGTCGTCCCCGCCTGTTCGTGATGACGCTACGCTACTCGCGGCGCAGCTTCCGGCGGGTAGTCTGGAAGTCCAGCCAACAAGTCTGGGCGCAGCTCCACGAAGAGGCGTTCCGGTATTTTGGCGGGGTCCCCAGCTATGTCGTGCTCGACAACCTGAAGGAAGGCGTCCTCAAGCCGGATTTGTACGAGCCCCAGCTCAACCCGATTTACAGCGCGATGCTGGCTCATTACGCCGTGGTCGCCGATCCCGCGCGCGTGGCCGATCCAAATCGGAAAGGATGCGTCGAGAATGCGATTCAACATACCCAGGGCACTGCGCTGGCCGGACGGCGCTTCGAGACGCTGGAGGCGCAAAACGAGTTCTTGAGGCACTGGGAGGAGAACTGGGCTTCCAAACGCATCCACGGCAGCACGCGCCGTCAGGTCGAGGCGATGTTCCAGGAAGAGAAGCCGCACCTGCGGCCGCTGCCTGTCGCTCCCTTCCGCATCTTCACCGAAGTCGTCCGGACTGTCTGCGACGACACCACCGTACGCGTCGACAACAGCTATTACGCCGCGCGGCCCGCGCCGATCGGCAGCCAGGTCGTCGTGCGCATCTACACCACCACGATCGAGATCCGTGATCGCCACACCCGTGCGCTGCTGCGTGTTCATTCCCGGATGGCGCACCCCGGTTCTGTCGTCCTGCCGACCAGCGAACGGCCGTTCAACCCGTCGCGGCAAACCGCCGTGCTGCTGGCGAGCGCCGAGCGCATCGGACCGCAGACCAGGGCCTTGTGCCAGCAGGTGTTCGACACCGAAGGGCGCCCCGGACAGCGCGCGATGTGGGGCATTGTCGGGCTGGGCCGGAAGTATCCGGCGCGGCTGGTCGAGCAGGCCTGCGCGCACGCCATCGACAACCGCATCTACCGCTACAAGCACGTGCGTGCGACCGTCGAGCGGTTGTTCGAACAGGCGATCGAGCAGGTTGGAGTGACGCCACAGCCGGCATCGCCGCTCACCCAGGATCATCCGCTGATCCGTACCCCCGCGGAATACGGCGACCTCTTCAGCCGCGCTGTGCGGCGCGACGCCGACGACAATGGTCGGCAGGCCGAGGCTCACGACGATCACGCCACGGCAATCCGCGCTCGTGTCGCCTGCGCAACCCCGGCCAACTCCGGCGCCACGAGCGCTCCCGCTGCACCTTCTCACCTTAAACTGGAGACCTAGCCACATGATGACCATGCCGGAAATTGAGCGTTGCCTACGACAGCTGCGCCTGTCGGGTGTCCGCGACACGCTGCAGACGCGCGTGCTCCAGGCGCAGGGCGCCAACCAGCCCTTCCTCGAGACCTTCTCCCTTATCCTGCAGGATGAACTGGACCGTCGTCAGTCCCGTCTTATCGAGCGGCGATACCAGCAATCCGGGCTCGACGAAAAGCTGACGCTCGCCGAGTTCGACTGGTCCTTCAATCCCAAACTGCCACGTCAGACCTGCTTCCAGCTCCACACCCTGGCGTTCATTGCCGCTGGCGAGAACGCTCTGCTTGTTGGCAAACCTGGCACCGGGAAGTCGCACATCGCCAAGGCGATTGCCTATCAGGCGATCCTGCAAAGCCACAAGGTCCAGTATCTTGAGACCGACGACTTCTTCCACCGCTACGCCCTGAACTCTCCGGCACAACGCGAGGTCCGGCTGCGAACCATCATCGACTGCGATCTCCTCGTGCTGGACGATCTATTCCTCGCACGCGCCATCCCCGACGACGCCGGCACTTTGCTGCAGACCCTGATCCATCAGCGTTACAAACTGCGCCGCAGCGTCATCGTCACCTCCAATCGCGTCGTGCAGGATTGGGGGGCATACCTTGGGGACAACACTATGAGCACGACGATCCTCGATCGCCTTATGCATCATTGCCATCTGCTTGAGTTCGACGGACGCAGCTATCGGCTCAAAGAAGCCGCTGAAGCTCTTGCCCGGGAAACAAACTCAAACTAACAGTCCCTTGTCCTGCCTCGCGGGTGGAGGAATTTGACTGACCACACCCGGAGGAATTTGAAGTGACCCGCGGGGAACGCGGGGCATTGGGGAACAACTCCCGATATCGAGATCAGAATCGCCAGGTTCAAACCTGGAACCCGCCGCGGCGGAGGGGCATTGTGGCATCACCCCAGTAAAGGGCACCTTACCCAAGTCCCACTCCGTGTTCCCACCGAGATTAAGAAAGCTGTAACCTTCGGTTGAGTCGTGGGCGGTCCTGTTCACGATCCGCGCCGAGAACCGCTACCATGAACGGACTGCCGGCCGAATGAGACGTGCGGAGATGCTCAAACCCGACCAGCTCGAGACCAACCCGCGAGAGGTGGATGTGCCTGCGACGGTCGACCGGAGCACGTTTCTCTCGACCCTGCCGGCCACTTCGGCCGACCGCGCCGCAGCGTCGACCATCGTCGGCGTGTCCTCGCTCCTGTTCGCAGCGGCCGTGCCCTTCGCGGGTACCCCGCTCCTGCCGGTGCCGGCCTTCGTCGCGAGTTATCAATCGGCGCTCGCCGTCAGCGACATCGTCACGGCCGTGCTGCTGCTGTCGCAGTTTGCGATCTTGCGGACCCGCGCGCTACTGTGGCTCGCGACCGGCTATCTCTTCACCGCTGCTGCGGCGCTGGTTCATGCCCTCACCTTCCCCGGACTGTTCGCACCCGCCGGGCTCTTCGGCGCGGGCCGGCAGACCACGGTCTGGCTCTACATGATCTGGCACGCCGTCTTTCCGCTGTGCGTGATGGGTTATGCCTGGCTGAAGGAAAAGGACGGTGGCCCCCGGATCCGCGGCGCGGCAAGCCGGGCGATTTACGCCAGCGTGCTCGGCGTCGTCGCAGCGATAGCGGTCTTCACCTGGATCGTGACCGCGCAACACGATCTGCTGCCGGTCCTGTTGCGCGACGGCCGGTACACGCCAACCATGATCGGAGTCGTGTCCTTCGTGTGGTCGCTGAGCTTCGCCGCACTGGTCTCGCTCTGGTTCCGCAAGCCGCATACGGTGATCGACATCTGGCTCATGGTGGTCATGTGCGCCTGGCTGTTCGACATCGCGCTGTCGGCGATCGTCAACGTTGCGCGCTTCGATCTCGGCTTCTATGCCGGACGGCTCTACGGCCTCGCTGCGGCGACCTTCGTGCTCGCAGTGCTTCTCATCGAGAATGTCCGCCTCCAGGCACATACGGTGGGCCTCGTCGGCAGGCTGCGGCAGCAATCGGCCTCGGAACGCGACTATTACGGCAAGCGGCTCGCGCTGTACGGCGCAGTCGTCGAGTCGTCCAACGATGCCATCATCACGAAATCGCTCGATGGCATTATCACCGGCTGGAACAAGGCCGCCGAACATCTTTTCGGCTATTCCGCTGCCGAGGCCATCGGCAAGCCGATCGACATCATCGTGCCGCCGGATCTCAAAGGCGAGGTCAGGAGCATCCTCAACCGGATCGCCAGCAATGAGTCGATCGCCCAGCACGAGACGATCCGGATCCGAAAAGACGGAAGCCCGCTCGACGTCGTCCTCAACGTTACACCGCTGCGGACCGATGAGGGAGAGATCATCGGCGCCTCCAAGATCGCCCACGACATTACCGAAGAGAAGCAGGCGAGAGAGAAGCTGCGCCGGGAGACCGAAGAACGCCAGCGTATCTTCGAGACGTCGCAGGACCTGATCCTGGTCACCGACGGCTATGGCAACTTCGTCCAGGTCAGCCCGAGCGTAAAGAACATTCTCGGCTACAACCCCGAGGACATGGTCGGGCACAGCGCGACCGAGTTCATCCATCCCGACGATCTCGAGAGGACGCGAAACGAGATGCGCGCAGCCCGTCGCGGCGCGGTCAAGCGCGGCTTCGAGGCGCGCTACTACCATTACGACGGTCACGAGGTCACGCTGAACTGGATGGGCAGCTGGTCCGAGCCGGTGAAGCGCCATTACTTCATCGGCCGCGACCTCACCGACAAGCAGGCCGCCGAAGCCCAGCTCAGGCAGATCCAGAAGATGGATTCGATCGGGCAGTTGACCGGCGGCGTCGCCCACGACTTCAACAACGTGCTGACCGTCATCACGGGCACGATCGGCATTCTCGGCGACGCGGTCGCCGACCGGCCCGAGCTTGCCGCCATCACCAAGCTGATCGACGATGCCGCCGAGCGCGGCGCGCAGCTGACCAGGCATCTGCTCGCCTTCGCCCGCAAGCAGCCGCTCCAGCCACGCGAGATCGACGTCAATGCGCTGGCGCTCGAAGCCGCCAAGCTGCTGCATCCGACGCTCGGCGAGCAGATCACCATCATGCCGCAGCTCACCGAGGACGCCTGGCCGACGCTGGTCGACCCGGGCCAGCTGTCCACCGCGATCCTCAATCTCGCGCTGAATGCGCGCGACGCCATGCCCGATGGCGGCACCCTGGTGCTGGAGACCCGCAACATCTTCCTCGACGACGGCTATGCCAGCATGAACCCCGACGTCGCCGCCGGCAATTATGTGATGATCGCGGTCAGCGACACCGGCAGCGGGATCCCGGCGGAACTGATCGACCGGGTGTTCGATCCCTTCTTCACCACCAAGGAGGTCGGCAAGGGCACCGGCCTCGGCCTGAGCATGGTGTTCGGCTTCGTCAAGCAGTCGGGCGGCCACATCAAGATCTACAGCGAGGAAGGCCACGGCACGAGCGTGAAGATCTACCTGCCGCGCTCGAGCGGGGTGCAGGATACCGAGTTCGAGGCGTTCCAGAACGCGCCCATCGCCGGCGGCGACGAGAAGATCCTGATCGTCGAGGACGATGCGCTGGTGCGGCAGTATGTCGTGACGCAGGTCAAGAGCCTCGGCTATACCGCGCTCGAGGCCGCCAACGGCACCGAGGCGCTCAATATCATCGACAGCGACGAGACCATCGACCTGCTCTTCACCGACATCATCATGCCCGGCAACATGAACGGCCGCCAGCTCGCCGATGAAGCGGCCCGGCGCCGCCCCGACCTGAAGACGTTGTTCACCTCGGGCTACACCGAAAATGCCATCGTCCATCATGGCCGGCTCGATTCCGGCGTGCTGCTGCTGGCCAAGCCCTACCGCAAGTCCGAGCTTGCCAAGATGCTCAGGACCGCGCTCGCCGGTTGAGCCTGCGGCATCGCTGCGCTATCGCAGATCGCGAAATGCTCTCAACGACGAGGCCGTCTTGAAAAACCTTCTCACCGATATCGCCGGCGTCCGGGTCGGCCATGCCGAGAATACGGAAGTGGCCTCCGGCACGACCGCCGTCATTTTCGACCAGCCGGCCGTCGCGGCGATCGACGTCCGCGGCGGCGGACCCGGCACGCGCGAGGCCTCGCTGCTCGAAGTCGCCAATACCGTCGAGCGGGTCGATGCGATCGCGCTCTCCGGCGGCTCCGCCTTCGGCCTCGATGCCGGCGGCGGCGTACAGGCCTGGCTCGCCGAACAGGGCCGCGGCTTCAGGGTCCGGGAGGCCGTGGTCCCCCTCGTTCCGGGCGCGATCGTGTTCGACCTGCTCAACGGCGGCAACAAGGCCTGGGGCCGCTTCTCGCCCTATCGCGATCTCGGCTATGCCGCCGCCGCCTCCGCCGGCACCGACTTCGCGCTCGGCAGCGTCGGTGCGGGCCTGGGTGCGACCACCGCCACCTTCAAGGGCGGGATCGGCTCGGCGTCGGCCGTCACGACGAACGGCGTCAAGGTCGCCGCGATCATGGTGGTGAACGCGGTCGGCAGCGTCACCGTCGGCAACGGTCCCTGGTTCTGGGCCGCGCCGTTCGAGGAGAACGGCGAGTTCGGCGGACGGGGCCTGCCGCCCGCGTTCACGCCCGACATGCTGGCGATGCGCATCAAGGGCGGGCCGGCCGCGAGCGAGCGCGAGAACACCACGATCGGCCTCGTCGTCACCGACGCGATTCTGAGCAAGGCGCAGGCCAAGCGGCTCGCGATGATCGCGCAGACCGGATTTGCCCGCGCGATCTATCCGGTGCATGCCCCGCTCGACGGCGACGTGCTGTTTGCCGCGGCCACCTGCGAGAAGCCGATCGAGCCGCTGGTGGAGCTCACCGAGCTCGGGATGGTCGCCGCCAACGTGGTCGCACGCGCGATCGCAAGCGGTGTGTACAGCGCGACCGCGCTGCCGTTCCCCGGTGCACTGCCGGCGTGGAAGGACAAGTTCGGCTAGGCGAGAAACGAAACGGCGGACACGGCGTTGTCCCGGCGGACCGAGGTGTTCCGCCATGCCGTCGTCCGTGATCCGCTTCTTTCGATATGCGCCAGGCACGCGCGAGCTGAAGGTGACTTTCGTCAGCGGAAGGATCTACCTCTACGAGGACGTTCCGCCCGAGGCCGCCGCTGCATTCGGTCAAGCGCGCTCAAAAGGGACGTTCTTCAATCGCGAGATCCGCGACCGTTATGTCTATCGTGACATCACGCACGAATATGCGGGTTAGCGTTGAGGCGCGCTTACACGCTCATCGACATTGATGAAGCCGACCCCGCCGAAGCCTGCGCCTGACGCTGCATCATCTGCCCGAACCAGTCATAAGGCGAATTGCCGCCGCCGTTGGCATTCGAACTGCTGGAGGCGCCAGGCACGGTGGTCGACATCTTGAAGCCGTCGGCATAGGTGACGGTGGTGGTGGTCGAGCCATCGGCATTGGTCGTCGTGGTCGACGTCGAGCCGCCGCCGGATTGCGACGAGGAGTCCGAACCACCGCCCGAGCCGCCGGCACCCTGCGCGTGATCGCCGTGGCCGCCCCGCAGCGCCTTCGTCATCTCTCCGAGATTGATGTCGCCATCCGCATTCGCGTCCATCTTCGAGAACACCTCGTCGGCCTTGGCCAGATTGGTGCCGCCCGCGCCGAGGGCGTCCTCGAACTCGGACTTGGTGATCTTGCCGTCACCGTCGCCATCGATCTGCGAGAACAGGTCCTTCAGCGCATCCTCGGGACTCTTCGATGCCGAAGACGCCGACCCAGTCGAGGATGAGCTGGTCGCGCCGCTCGTGTCCGTCGACTGGCCCTGCGCCGCGAACAGCGCGTTCATCGTCTCCGGCGAGATCTGCGGATATCTGCCCGAATTGACCGACGAGGTGGCGCCAGTGGTCGTGCTGCTGCCGCTGTCGATCGCGAACGGGTTGGTCGCGCCTTGCGTCGATCCCGTCTTCTGCGTCGATGAGGACGATTTCGAGCTCGTCAGCGACTGGATCGCGCCGAGCGCACTCGATACCGCACCAAGGGCTAACAACATTGCACAACTCCAACCGATGCGGCATGCCGCGGCCAATGTTCCGGGCTGACGTCAGCAAGCGTCGTGCCATCGCGAAAAGCTCAATGAAATCCGCCGCCGCCGCGCTCGGCACCGCCGGGGAGCACCGGCAATTCGTGCCGGCCGCGGCAGAAATTTCCGCCCACAGGAAGCACGGCTTCCCTGCATTGCCCGCCACGGAGGCCCATGTTAGGCGAGGCCATCTTTCACGGCCGCCACGGGAAAACGCGCCATGACCCAAGCCTTCGCCCCCCGCCCCCTGGCCATCGCGCCCTCGATCCTGGCCTCGGACTTCTCCAAGCTCGGCGAGGAGGTGCGCGCGGTGGATGCCGCCGGCGCCGACTGGATCCATCTCGACGTGATGGACGGGCACTTCGTTCCGAACATCTCCTACGGTCCTGATGTCATCAAGGCGATGCGTCCCCACACGAAGAAGATCTTCGACGCGCATCTGATGATCTCGCCCTGCGACCCCTATCTCGAGGCCTTCGCGAAAGCCGGCTGCGACCACATCACCGTGCATGCGGAGGCAGGTCCCCACCTGCACCGGTCGCTGCAGGCGATCCGCGCGCTCGGCAAGAAGGCCGGCGTCTCGCTCAATCCGGCGACGCCGATCAGCGCGCTCGAATACGTCCTCGACCTCGTCGACCTCGTGCTGGTGATGTCGGTCAATCCCGGCTTCGGCGGCCAGGCTTTCATCCCCTCGGCGATCGGCAAGATCCGCGACATCCGCGCGATGACGGCGGGCCGTCCGATCGACATCGAGGTCGACGGCGGCGTCGGCCCCGACGTTGCCGGCGCGCTCGCGGCGGCCGGCGCCAACGCCTTCGTCGCCGGCACCTCCGTGTTCAGGGGCGGCACGCAGGACGCCTACAAGGCCAACATCGCCGCGATCCGCAACGCCGCGCTGGGAGCCCGCGGCGAGGCCATCTGACCTCCATTCGCGCGCCGAACCGGCCTTATGGCCGCAGCGACCAATGGGAATGGATGAGATCCGTGCCACTCCCTTCCTGGCAGGCTTGCGGCGCCTGCTCGCCGAGACCTTGCAGGACGGCGAGCAGGTGGTCTGGCAGGGCCAGCCCGACGGCGTTGCCCGGATGATCATGTGGCGATTTCTGTGGTGGATCGGCGTCCCCTGGCTGTTGCTGACCGCCGTCGCCGTCAGGAACGATTGGATCGACCAAGCGGCCCAACCTCTCATGATGCTCGGAGTTGCGATGGTTGCGGCTCCGCTGGTGATGCTGCTGCACGACCTGCAGACGCTCTATGTGATCACCGATCGCCGCGCGCTGATCCTGCGAACGGCCTGGGGCAGACGGACCGTCAGCCAGACGCCGTTCCGGGCGATGGACACTGCGTTCGAAATTCTCGACATCGGCGGCGGCACCGGCCACCTCAACTTCGCATCAGGGCGATCGACCCGTTCGCCCGATACCGACTACACGGGCCGCTACGGGTTTCGCTGTGTTCGAAACGCTCCGCGCATCCGGGGTATCCTCGAGGGCGCACGCGCCGGAAAGGTGCGGCGGTCGCCCGCGCAATAAACCGGAGCGCCTCCAGGCGCTGCAGTGGGCAATTGCTGAAAATTGCAACCTCGTTCCGTACTCCTCCGGACTTCCCTGATTCGCGCAAATCACTGCTAGTGGTTATTGCCTGTTTTTCACGGGAGCACATCATGACGACGACCCTGGTCTGGACTGGCGTGGCGTTGTGGCTTGGTTTCAGTGCGTTTGTTCTGTTCGGCCCTTCGACCGGACCGGTGCAGGTCCCGGCACGTTCGGCGCGCGGCGTCCGTCGCAACCGGATCTGACGCCGTGCAATTCGCGCTCGTGAAGCGCCAGCCGAAGCGCAGGTGCCGTATCCCGCGTCGTCCGCATCCGGGCCTCGACTACTTCTTCGGTCGGCTCGAACTCGCCGAAGGCGAGATGCGGGACGATCCGGGAGAGGAAACGTCGGACCTGGACTACCTGCTCCGGTCACCGAACCGGCATTGAAGATTCTGGATTGGACTCGATACTGATGAAGCCGCATTGCCCGAACTGCCTGAAGGAAATGACCAGGGCGTCCGCATCGCGTAACCTGTTCAGTTGCGAGCCTTGCCGCGAGATCATCCAGTATTTTGGCGGCGGCGCGGATCACGGCGAACCCGGCCCGGAATTCTCCTGGCCCATCCGCCGCAAGCGCTCCGCCCACGCGGCCTGATCCAAGCCCGCAAGACGCCAGGCGGGCTATCCCGCCCTGTCGCCGGCATCTGAGCCGCCGCCATTGCCTGCCAGCCGCTGCGGCCGCACCACGGTGACGGTGCAGCTCGCTTCCGCGGCCACCTTGGCCGAGACACTGCCGAGCAGCATGCGCCTGAACGAGCTCTGCCGGGCGCCGATGATGACGTGGTCGACCTGGTTGGCCTCGGCGAATTCCAGGATCGCGGCGGCGGGATCGACCGACTCCAGCACATGAGCCGACAGCCGGCTCTCATCCAGCTTGAGCGGCGTCGCCCAATGCCTGAGCGCGACCAGGCGGTCGATATGCTTGTTGGAGCCCTGCTCGTCCAGCGTCCGGTCGATCGCGATCCGGTTCAGCTTGAGCACGTTGACGCAGGCGAGCCGCGCCGACGGCAAGGTGGCGAGGATGCGCTCGGTGGTCACGCGCAGCGCCTCGTTCAGCTCCGGTGCGCCCTCCACGGTGTCGAGCGCGACAGCGAGGATCGGGCTCGAAGCGATCTGGGCGGCGACATCCGATTTCGCGCGCGGCGCCATGGCGCCAAGGTTGAAACGACGCCGCCAGGCGACGCTGAGGGGATCACGTTTCACCCGCTCCGAGCGCGCGGTGAGCTTGACCTGATCCGGATAGGCGAGATCGAAGGCGAGCTGGGACGCCGTCGGGTAGCGCCACACCGGCTCGATCTCGAGACACCGCAACACCACCTCCTGAAGCCAGGGCGGATAATCCGTGCGGATCTTGCGCGGCGGATGCGGGTCGCGCCAGAGCCGGCGCCGCATCGCGCGCAGCGTCTCGCCCTCGCCGAACGGCCGCTCGCCGGTCGTGAAGAAATAGAGCAGTACGCCGAGCGAGAACAGGTCGCTGCGCGGATCGTCCCGCACCCCTGACAGCCGCTCCGGCGCCATGTAGGGCGCGGTGCCGTAAGGCAGGCGGAATTCCTCCTGCAGGAGATCCGGCAGGTGGTTGTGATGGGACAGCCCGTAGTCGATCAGCACCGCCTCCCCGGAATCGCGGAACATGATGCTGCTCGGCTTGATATCGTGATGGATCACGTTCTGCCGGTGTAAATCAGCGAGCGCAGTTGCGATCCTGGCGACGAGCTGCCGCGCCTCGTCATAAGGCAGCGGCAGGTCAGGGAGCCGCTTGTAGAGCGTGGCGCCTGGGATGCGCTCGATCACGACATAGGCCTGGTGGGCGAAATCACCGGTGCCGAAGCAGGCCGGCACGTGCGGACCCGCGAGCCGCGGCAGGATCATCATCTCCATCTCGAAGGAGACGATCGCGGCGGGGTCCTCACCCTCCGACACCCGTGGGATCTTCATCAGCAAGGGCACGTCGATGCCCGGATGGGTGACGGTCCACAGCGTCGCCATGCCGCCGGCATGCACGCATTCACCGATGGTGTAACCGTCGATCTCCGCGCCTGACTTGACCAGGGGTTTCGGCATCGCGGTCAACGCCCCTGCGACAGCCTGTCGGCCAGCCAAGGCGGCAGTCCGTTGTCGCGGATCCTGCTTGCCGCGGTCGCGATGTCATAGGGTGCGCGGCAATAGGTGATCTGGCATGAGACCGTGTCGAACAGCACGAAGGACGCCGAGGGATCGCCGTCGCGAGGCTGGCCGACCGAGCCGAGCACGGCGAGCCATTGCCGTCCGCGCAGGAGCTGCACGGGGACGTCGGTCTTTGGCACGAAGCTCGTCATCTTGGCCGTCACCGACATCGAATAGAGCGCGGGGCGATGGATGTGGCCGCAGAACGTGACATGGGCGGGCGTCGCGATCAGGCTCTTGGCGGCGTCCACCGTCGAGCGGACATAGTGCCAGCGCTGGGGATGAGAGGCCTCAGAGTGCACGAACAGGCGGTCGCTGTCCTCTACCAGCATCGGCAATTCAGCCAGGAACCGCCGCTGCGCGGTGTCGAGCCGACCGCGGGTCCATTCGATCGCGATCTGCGCCTCGGCGTTCATGGTCTCGGCCGAGGAATTGACCGCCTGGTCATGATTGCCGCGCACGGCGACGGCGCCCTGCGCAACGAGCTCCATCGCGGTATCCACCACCCATTCCGGATCGGCGCCATAACCGACGAAATCGCCGAGCAGGACGCAGCGCTCCGCGCCCTTCGCACGGGCGATCTTCAAGCAAGCTTCAAACGCCTGCCGGTTGCCGTGGATATCCGAGAAGACAGCTAGCAGCACGCACCCTCCACCCTCCGAATCCTATTGAAGGCCGATAAGGCCAAATTGAGGGAGATCAAGACCATGCGCCAGCGCCGCGCCGTTTACCAGCGTGCCCCGCGCTGCTGGTGAAGTGCCTATTGCTCGTCCTTGGGCGGCATCCGGGGCGGCGGCAGCGGGGTGAACACGGCGCCCTGCGCACCGGCCGGCGGCGCATTGAATTCGCCCGTCGATGAATCGCCGCCGCTGGTCTCGAGGATCGTCTTAGGCGTTACATATTCCCTGACCATGTCGATGAGGCTGCCGTCGCCGCCGCCGAAATCCGCGGCGCGACCGCCTTGAGGATGACCGGCCGCGATCTCGTTCTGCGCTGCATGGGTCTTGTCGGCCAGCCTGTCGTCGTACGGCACCCGGAAGGCCCGGGGGATGCCGCTCGGGCGATTGTCCTCGTCAAGCGCCTCGACCCACAGATAGATCGAGCCGGGATCGCCTTCCAGCGAATGCGGCTCGACGATGCGGGCCTGGAGCAGCTTGAAGGCGGCAGGCATCCTGTCGGAGCTGGCCCAGCCGAGCAGTCCCCGCATTTCGGTGAAGCTGACGACATAGAAGGCGCTGGTGACGACCACGGCGATCGCCTTCAGCGACCAGTGCAGCCGCGCATAGACCAGCACCACCAGCAGCAGCGCGCCGATCACGGCATAGGCGACCGAGAGGCTGAGGATGACCGTCTGCAGACTACTCACGGCGCATCCTCACGCCGGTCTTGGGATCGATATCGGCTCCGTTGGCGCGCACGTTGCGGAACGTCTCCATCAGCGATTTCGGCCGCTGGTCGACATTGATGACCTTGCCCTCGGCATCGAGCCGAAACCGCACCGCGGTCTTCTCATCGCCGGTATGGCTCAGCGCGAGCTTGTTGTCGAAGATCACCTGCGCAGTCGGATTGAGCTTCTGCACCTTCACGCTCGCTGTGACAGGCTCGCCTGTCGTTGCCTGGAAATGCGAGATGTTGACGGTGTATTCGCCGGCGACGATGCCGCGCACGGTGACGATCTCCTCGCGGATTGGCGAGGCGACCTTCTTGCCGTTGACGATGATGAAGTCATTGGCTCCGCCGCGATCATCGCGGTCGAGCGTCAGGAAGCCGGCCTCCCGGTGGCGATACCAGGCGATGTTGCCGGCCGGATCCTGCACGAAGAGGTCGAGATCGTCCGGATGATTGTCCGGCCAATCCATCGTGATGATGAACTCCGCCTTGGAGTCGATCTTGCCTTCCTTGGCGTCCGGCGAGACCGCGAGCAGCGCCAGGAAGAACAGGAACGCGATCACCTGGAGCGCCTTGAACAGCATCACGCCGAGCGGATCGAACGGCTCCTCGCGCGGATAGAGACCGAAATCATCCATCATGACGGCGCACCGGAACCTTTGCGCTCCAGCACCGGCGTCACATAGGTCTCCGTCAGCAGCACCGCATCCGAGAACACCCGCTGGGTCGCGGCGTCGAGCATGTAGTACTGGATGCGGACCAGGATCGAGCCGACGAGGCCGGCGAGCGTCGTGTACATCGCGACCGCCATGCCGTCGCTCATCAAGCCCATCGAGGAGCGCATCGCGACCTTGTCGGCGGCATCCAGCCCCGCGATCGGCGCCAGCATGATGATGAAGCCGATGATGGTGCCGAGCAGGCCGAGCTTCATCAGCGTGTCGGAGACGAAAGCACCGAAGCCGTTGGAGCCGCGCAACCGATCGGCGAGATTTCGCAACAGCAGCGTCTGGTCGACCGGCCGGTAGTCCTGCGCCGCGGCTTTCGTCACCAGGCTCTGGATGTGGTCGCGCACGAGGCCGCGCGGCAGCACCGCCGCACTCGCATCCAGCGCCTTGCTGCCGTCCGGCGCCCCCAACACCGCCCGGCAGCGCCGCGCCGCCGCGCCTTCACGCGCAATCGCCCGCGTGCGCAGGAAGCAATGGCCGCAGGTGAGGACGTAAAGCAGCGCGATCACGCTGGAAATGTAGGTCCGGTCCGAGGTGAGCATCAGGTGGATCAGGCCGAAGCGCCACAGCAGCACGACGGCGAAGATCGAGAGCCCGGTGAAGATCATCCAGAACAGGAGCGCACTGCGCTCGGACGGGTCGGTCGCAGTCCCCGCGATCGGTCCAATCGTGATCGAACTCATGCTGCACCGCTCCTGGATTGCAGGCACTGCCTGCAGCGTGTCCCCACCGAATAGATCAAAGCCGCAGCGCCCGGTCCAAAGACCCATGCCCAATCCGGCTTGGGAAATTTGCCCGAGCTGCAATCCGGCCCACCGCTGCAATTGGCAAGACGCGGCGGCGTTGTTAGGCTGACCTTACCAAACGTCGGGGGTGATCGCATGCGCCTCGTGCTTCAGCTTGTCGCCCGTCTGCTGCTCATCGTCGTGCTCTGCCTCGGAGCCGCGACCGTGTGGGCCACCTTCGACGCCTATCGCAGCGTCGATCGGGCGACCGCGGCCTCGGCGCAGCGGGTCGCGCAAGCGCTCCAGGCGCTGTATTGGCGCGAGCTCTTGTTGCGCAGCAGCAGAGCGCGCGAGCACCTCCTGCCGGTTCCGGACTGGCGCACGCTGGAGACGGTGAAGCTGATCTCGCCCGGTGTCTGCGTCGAGTTCCAGCCGGCTGTGGCATTCGAGAAGCCGCTCTGCGGCCAGAGCGAAGGGCTGGGCAAGGCGCCGCCGCGCTGGTTCGCCGCCATTGTGCCCACCTTCCTCGGCAGCCACGCCGAGGTCATCCGGCCCGTCAGCCCCCGCGCCGCTTCTGCCGGCACGGTGGTTGCGACGCCGGACGGCGCGGCGGCCGTCTCGCTGGCCTGGGAGTACATCCTCAATGTGATCGATGTCGCGCTGCTCATGGCGGCGGCAATTGCGCTGCTGGCCTCGCTCGCGATCGCACATGCGCTGGCGCCGGCGCGCACGATCGTGACCGCCTTGCAGCGCATGGCGCGCGGGCAATATCGCACGAAACTGCCGCGCTTCCGCTCGATGGAGCTGGCGATGATCGGCAGCGCCGTCGGCGCGCTCGGCAACCGGCTGGAGGAAGCCACCGAGCAGCGCGCCGCCCTGACGCGGCGCCTGATCGAAATCCGCGACGACGAGCGCCGCGCCCTCGCCCGCGAGCTGCACGACGAGTTCGGGCAGAATCTCTCCGCCATCCTCGCCTTCGCCAACACAATCGAAACAGCGAGCACGAAGGACAACAGCACGGGAATCGCTCAGGATGCGCGCATGATCTCGCAGGCCACCCATCATCTGATGGCCTCGCTCCGCGATGCGCTGAAGCGTCTGCGCAATCCGCTGCCCAAGGAGCTCGGGCTCGAGGCAAGCCTCGTCAATCTCGTCGACAGCTGGCGCTCGCAGAGCGCGGCGCGGCCGACGATCCAGCTCGATCTCAGGGGTGACCTCACCGACATCAGCGGCCCGGCCGCCACCACGGCCTATCGCGTGGCACAGGAATGCCTGACCAACGCGCTGCGTCACGGCGTGGCACGCGAGATCAGCCTGCGCGTCGAACGCCGTGCCGGCGAGGACGATGCGCTGCTGATCCGCGTCGAGGACGACGGCGGCGGCGACGCAGCCCGTGTCGCGCAGTCGGCCGGTTTCGGCCTGACCGGCATCCGGGAGCGCGTCACGGCAGCCGGCGGATCGCTGTCGATCCTGCCTGCCCGCGGCGGCCTCAGCGTTGCCGCCACCATCCCGCTCGCTGCGTGAGGCCGGGATGAGCGAGGTTGCAGCAACAGGCATCTCCGTGCTGCTGGTCGACGACCACCCGATCGTCCGGCAGGGCTATCGGCGCGTGCTGGAAAGCCAGGGCGATCTGCATGTCGTGGCAGAGGCCGACAATGCCGCAGACGCCTACAGCGCGTTCAAGGCGCATGATCCCGACGTCGTCGTGCTCGATATCTCGATGCCCGGCGCGAGCGGGCTGGAGGCGATCCGCAACATCCGCGCGCGCAGCCCGCGGGCGCGGATCCTCGTCTTCACCATGCACAACGAAGCCGTGCTGGTGAAGGCCGCCTTCGGCGCCGGAGCCTCCGGCTTCGTCACCAAGAGCAGCGAGCCGTCCGCGGTTGTGCACGCCATCCGCAGCGTGGCGCGCGGTGAGCGCGCCATGAGCGACGACATCGCGCATATTCTGGCCGAGGACAGCCTGTCGCCGAGGGATTCGGCGCTGGACCAGCTGGGTGAGCGCGAGATCGAGATCCTGCGCCAATTCGCCGGCGGCGCCACCACCGAGCAGATCGCGACGCATCTCAATCTCAGCGTCAAGACGGTGCAGAACTATCACTATCTGATCAAGACCAAGACCGGCGCGCGCACGGATGCGCAACTGGTGCGGCTGGCCGCGACCTGTGGGCTGACCAGGATCTAGCAGCCAGGCTGCCGCACTGCCTTATGCCTTGAAGCTTCTCAATCTGCTGAACGAAATTGGAACGGAGCCGATCCGGCTCCGGTTAGTACGCCAGAGAAGGAGTAAAGGGTCATGAGTAAGGGTCGCCACAAGGCAGTCGACCATCCCCCGATCATCACGGTAGGCGAACTCATCGACGAACTTTGCCGCCTGCCGGACACAGCCGTCGTCCACTTTCGCTGCCCCATGTTCGATCAGGAGCTGACGTTCTACCGCCTTCGAAAGCGGTCAAAGGACGCCGTCGAGATCGCAGTCAATGCATACCCGCATAGCCCGCCGGTCGTGCCATCCTCCGATCCTGCCTTCCACACGCGAAAACATTCGGCTTCCTCGCCCTCGCTTCGCGATGGCGCCGCTCTCCAAAAGGCGAAGGGTTGATTGGCCGCAGCCGGGATTGAATGGGACTTGCGGCCTTAAAGCATGATCCGGAAAAGTGCGCAGCGGTTTTCCGAAAAGATCATGCTTAAACAACAACCTAAAGCGCGATGACGATTCATCCCAATCGCATCGCGCTTTAGGCTGTCCTCAGCCCGCGCAGCAGCAGAGCCAGCGTCGCATCGACGCGCGCGGAGAGATCAGCGTCCTTCCACTCGTCGGCATGGGCCGGATGGTGGAAGCGGACGGTCGCATCGAAGATCGCGCGCGCGGTTGCCTTGACGTCGCCCACGGTGAATTCGCCCCGCTTCACGCCATCGGTCAGGATCGCCGCGATCTGGTCGATCATGGTGTCCTTGTGACATTTGACGGCCGCGCAGGCCTCGCGTGCCAGCGTCAGGTAGGTCTCGAACATCTCGGGATCGTCGAGCACACGCGAACGCTTGGCTGCGAACAGCGTACGCAGCCAGCGGTCGAGCCTGTCGGGCGCCGGCCCCTGCTCGTTGGCGATCGCAAGCAACGGCGCGTCGATGCGGTCGAGCCAGCGTTTGGCAACGGCCTCGCGCAGCGAGGCCTTGCTGGGGAAATGGCGATAGACGCTGCCGTGGCTCACATCGAGCGCACGGGCAACGTCGACCACGGTGGCCTTGGCAAGTCCGTAGCGCCTGAGCACGTCCTCGGTGACTTCGAGGATCCGCTCCGGCGTCAAGACAACGGCTTCATTCATGCCAGCACCATGTTCCCGTTTGGGGCTCAGTTACCCGGCAGTAGGGCTGCTTCCGAAGCGCCCTTGCCGGTCGTTCGGAAAGCCTATGCCTTAATGAGGCAGTTTTGCAGCCTGCGCCGCGATCTGGCGCGCCACCAGCAAATTGAGCCATTGCCCAATCACGCCGGTGAGGTTGAGGATTTCGGTCGTCATTGTCGTAAGTCTCCATTCGTCCGCGGTCCCCGTTCTTTGATCCGCCCTCCGATTCCGAGCTTGTTTCGGATGTCGGGCTCCCCGGGGGGTTATCGCGGGACGCCCAATCGGAGCGTCCGGAAACGGATATACACGTCTCGCTGACAGATTTCAATATCTGTCAGTCAATGATCCGTGATTGACCGCTGATTTCTGCGGCCGGGGCGGCACCCCTCGCCGGATACCGCTGCCGACCGAACCTTGGGCGCTGGCTCGGTCCAATCATCCCCTGCTAGCTTGCGCCCGCCGTTTGTTCAGGCCTCCCCGCTCTGCTAAATCACGGCGTAAAAAACATTTTGGCTGGCACAGCCCCCTTGGGCCGGCCGCCTACCTTGCTGGAGCCGTCAGATGATCCCCCGCTATACCCGCCCGGAAATGGCCTCGATCTGGGAGCCGGAGACCCGGTTCAAGATCTGGTTTGAGATCGAGGCGCATGCGGCGGACGCGCTCGCCGAACTCGGAACCATCCCCAAGGAGGCCGCCAAGACGGTCTGGGCCAAGGCGAAGGACGCCACGTTCGACGTCGCCCGCATCGACGAGATCGAGCGCGAGACCAAGCACGACGTCATCGCCTTCCTCACCCACCTCGCCGAGATCGTCGGCCCCGAGGCGCGCTTCGTGCACCAGGGCATGACCTCCTCCGACGTGCTCGACACCTGCCTCAACGTCCAACTCACGCGCGCCGCGGACCTCTTGCTCGCCGACCTCGACAAGGTGTTGGCCGCGCTGAAGAAGCGCGCGTTCGAGCACAAGATGACCCCGACCATCGGCCGCAGCCACGGCATCCACGCCGAGCCTGTCACCTTCGGCCTCAAGCTCGCCTATGCCTATGCCGAATTCACGCGCGCCAAGGAGCGCCTGATCGCGGCGCGCAAGGAGGTCGCGACCTGCGCCATCTCCGGCGCGGTCGGCACTTTCGCGCAGATCGACCCGCGCGTCGAAGAGCATGTCGCGAAAGCCATGGGGCTCGTGCCGGAGCCGATCTCGACGCAGGTGATCCCGCGCGACCGTCATGCCATGTATTTCTCGACGCTCGGCGTGATCGCATCCTCGATCGAGCGGATCGCCGTGGAGATCCGCCACATGCAGCGCACCGAGGTGCTGGAGGCCGAAGAGTTCTTCTCGGAGGGGCAGAAGGGCTCGTCCGCGATGCCGCACAAGCGCAACCCGGTGCTGTCGGAGAACCTCACCGGCCTCTCGCGCATGGTACGGGCCTATGTCACACCGGCCCTGGAGAACGTCGTGCTCTGGCACGAGCGCGACATCTCGCATTCCTCGGCCGAGCGGATGATGGGCCCCGACGCCACCGTGACGCTCGACTTCGCGCTGGTGCGCCTCGCCGGGCTGATCGACAAGCTGCTGGTGTACCCCGCCAACATGCAGAAGAACCTCGACCGCCTCGGCGGCCTCGTGCATTCGCAGCGCGTGCTGCTGGCGCTGACGCAGAAGGGCGCGAGCCGCGAGGACGCCTACAAGCTCGTGCAGCGCAACGCCATGCCGGTCTGGCGCGGCGAAGGCGACTTCCTCCAGCTCCTGAAGAAGGACACCGAGGTGAAGAAGTATCTCACCGACGCCGAGATCGAGGAACAGTTCGACCTCGGCTATCACCTCAAGCACGTCGACACGATCTTCAAGCGCGTGTTCGGCGAGAGCTGAGCGTCGCTTTCGTAGCCCGGGTGAGCGCAGCGATACCCGGGAAACTTCTCCGAGAGAACCCGGATGGCGCTTCGCTTATCCGGGCTACAATCAATCAAGAACGGATCCACCTCATGCCCATCGTCAACCGCGTTGCCGCCCTCTCCGACGAAATGGCCGCCTGGCGCCATGACTTCCACGAGAACCCCGAGTTGCTCTACGAAGTCCACCGCACCGCCGGCATCGTCGCGGACAAGCTTCGCGAGTTCGGCTGCGACGAGGTGGCGACGGGCATCGGCCGCACCGGCGTGGTCGGCGTGATCCGCGGCCGCAAGTCGGCCTCCGGCAAGGCCATCGGCCTGCGCGCCGACATGGACGCGCTGCCGATCATGGAGACGTCGGGCGTACCTTATGCCTCGAAGGTCCCTGGCAAGATGCACGCCTGCGGCCATGACGGCCACACCGCCATGCTGCTGGGCGCGGCCAAATATCTCGCCGAGACGCGCAATTTCGACGGCACCGCGATCATGATCTTCCAGCCGGCCGAGGAAGGCGGCGGCGGCGGCAAGGCCATGGTCGAGGACGGGCTGATGACGCGCTGGAACATCCAGGAGGTCTACGGCATGCACAACATGCCGGGCCTGCCCGAGGGTCATTTCGCGACCACGCCCGGCCCGATGCTCGCCTCCTCCGACAACATCCAGATCACCGTCCGCGGCAAGGGTGGCCATGCCGGCGCAGGCCCGCACAAATCCGTCGACAGCGTGCTGATCGGCTCGCAGATCGTGAATGCGCTGCAATCGATCGTCGCGCGCAACGTCGACCCGCTGAAGTCGGCGGTGATCTCGATCACGCAATTCCATTCCGGCACCGCCTTCAACATCATCCCGGAGGTCGCCGAGCTCGGCGGCACCGTGCGCACGCTCGACCCCGAGGTGCGCGATCTCGTCGAGCGACGCATCGGCGAAGTCGCCGACAGCATCGCCCGCGCCTATGGCGGCTCGGCCGAGACCAAGTACACGCGGATGTATCCCGTGACCATGAACCATGCCCGCGAGGCCGGCCTTGCCGCCGACGTCGCTCGCGACATCGTCGGCACTGATCGCGTCAACGACAAGTTCATCCCGATGATGGGTGCCGAGGACTTCTCGTTCATGCCGAGTAGGCGGGGATGTTGCCATCCCCGCCCCTCACAGACCCGGACGAGCGGATTACCCGCATCCGGTTCTTCACGCGTAAGCTTCGCTCACGGGACGGCATATTGGTGGACGATCTTGGCTGTCGGCAGCGGGTGTCGCGCGAGCATGGCCCGGAAGCGCGACCACGGCAGATTGCTGTGGCGGCCACGCCCGCGAGCCATTTCTTCCATATCCGCGTGATCTGGTGGTGATACCATCTGATCCGTCGGCCGTTGCCGGAGATGCCGTAGTAGGCGCAGTGCCCCCGGATCACCCGCGACAGGTGCGCGTGCTGCGCCCGGAACGGGCGATGCAGGTTAAGCCGACACCATTCCGTCACGGAAGCCAGCGCGCGGGCGTAACGGTCTTTCGCCGTTATCTGTCGGACGACATTCTTACCCTTCCTCGATTGACCCCACACATGGGTGAAGCCAAGGAAGTTGAATGTGGTCCCCGCCGTCGCGGGGTGACGCCCACCCGGGCGCTTGAACCGGAAGTCTACGAAGCGGGTCTTGGTCGGATGGAGTTGAAGCCCATACCGACCGAGCCGCTTATCCAGCACGTTCAGCAATCGCTTGCCGGACAGGTGGTCCTCGAAGGCAATCACCGCGTCATCAGCGTATCGGACCAGTTGGCATCGACCTTTGAGCCGCGGTCGCGCCACCTGCTCGAACCATTCATCCAGCACGTAGTGCAGGTAGATGTTTGCAAGCAGTGGCGAGATCACGCCGCCTTGGGGCGTTCCGCCAGTCGTGCGGCGTAGGACGCCCTTTTCGAGCACCCCTGCCTTCAGCCATTTATCAATCATCCTCCGGACGATGCCGTCCGTGACTCGCTGGTCGAGGAATCGGCGCAGGTGCGCGTGGTCGATGGTGTCGAAGTATTTCGAGATGTCGACGTCCACCACCCAGCGCAGCCCTTGCTCCATGAACCCATTACGCAGGGCATGTAGGGCATCATGGGCCGATCGTCCCGGTCGGAAGCCGTACGAGCACGACAAGAAGTCGGTCTCGTAGATCGGCTCCAGCAGCAGGAGAATCGCCCGCTGTGCCACCTTGTCTTCCAATGTCGGGATGCCGAGTGGCCGTTCGGTCCCATCCGCCTTCGGGATGTAGTGCCGTCGCACCGGCGGCGCGATGTAACGTCCGGATTTGATGCGCGCCAGGAGATCACCGAGATTGGCCTCCAGATTCGCTTCATAGTCCGTCGCCATCATGCCGTCGATGCCGGGCGCGCCATCCTTGCGCGTCAGGCGATAGGCCTCGAGCATCCATTCACAGTCGATCAGGTGATGCAGCGAGGTCAGCACCCGCTTGGGATTCTTCCTCGCCAGATCGGCTATCCATTGTCGTTTCGTGGACAGGTTCGTGGGACTCAGCGTTCCCTCCCGTGTTTCTCGTCAATGGGTCTTAACGCGTGACGGCTCCCTTCCCTCGAGCGGGTCCCGGTGAGCCCAGTTCCCCGCCTTCCTCGGTACTACGAAGCCGCTACGACTCCCCGCCGCGCGCGTCCGTCGGCTTATGTCTTCACCTCGGGATTCCACATGCCTTGGTGTTTTCGTGTTCGCGTGCGCGCTCCCGATGCTCGCCAAGTCGGTCATCAGGCCTGGAGCGTTGCTGTGGCCGGTGCTCCGTGCCGGCTTTCCCATGTGGGCACAAACGGGACCTCTCAGGTTTCCTGGTGTCCCATCCCGTACCTTTGCCCTGCTCAGAGACCCCGGCCGAACCGGTCAGCCTGGCCATAGCGGCTTTCCCAGTGCTGCCCCCGGATCCAACACGGCGAAGGCTTCAGCACGACCGTGATTTCGAGGCTGGTCACAGGGCTTCAGTACCCGCTGTCTACGCTTCACGAGTGACGTTGCCGTCACCCATGCAAGACTCGCTTCCGGCTGGCGGGCTCCGCCTTTGCCGGGAGGGCGTCGAACCCTCTGGGTCACGTTGAAAGGTTTCAGACTACATTCTTCCTCCTTTCCAGGACTTATCCTGACGCAAGCTGGAAGCACGCCCCGGCGCAATGGTGCTTGTCGGCATGGGCGACGGCAACGAGTGCCACCACCCGGCCTACGTCTTCAACGACAACATCCTCGGCCATGGCGCGTCGTTCTGGGCGCGCCTCGTCGAAACGCGGATGCCGGCGGACTGAAGCCGAATTTGTCGCACTTGCAGATGAGGTAACGGGGCCGGCTGCCCGGATGACCGACTCGTCGGCCGTAGCTCGAACAGCGAAGGCGGAAGCGTGCCTCGTCGTCAGTTGCAGATTTCGGCTGGTATCTTGACCGCGGGATTGGAAGGATGATTGGCTGTCCCGAGCCGGCACCCCTTAGCGATCGGCCTGCAACCGGCGCTGTTGCAGATCACCTGCCCCGAAGCTTGCGGCGCTGACGGCGCGGCTTCCGTTTGTCTTCGATCCTGATCCCGTCTTTTCGAATCTTCCCGCGTCGCGACCGGCTTCTTCTCCTGGATCTTCTCGCACTCATTGTCGTCGCCGACGCGATAGCCGGCGCGGCAGGTGATCTTGACGCATTGATCGCCGTCGGCCTTGAAGCCGAAATTGCAGACCAATGGACAGACGCGTCCCGGCTTCGCCTTCAGCGCATCGAGCGCGTCGACACTGGCGAGCTTCACGTCGAGCTGCGTGCCGGCGTATTTGTTGAATAGCGTCAGCGAACGTTGCGCAGCCGAGGTCCACTCGCCCTCCGCGGCGGACGCAAGGCAGCCGACGCGACGCAGTTCGCTTTGCACGGATTTGGCGAGGTCAGCTGCAGATAATGTTGAAGTCGGCCCCGGCGAAAGCGCTGCGACCTTCTGATTTTCCGGCAGCTGTCGATCGGCGGCGGGCTTTGCCGCGGCCTGCTCCGCTTTCTCTGCCGCCTGCTTTGCAGCGAGCTCCGCCTTGGCCTTCTCCGCCGCCTGTTTCTCGGCCAACGCTTTCGCAGCCGCCGCTTCAGCCGCCCTGCGCTCGCGTTCGGCCGCTTCGGCCTTCGCCTGCTCGATCTGCTTCTGTTTCTCGGCGGCGACACGCGCCTCCTCGGCGGCTTTTGCGGCGGCGGCCGCCTTCTCCTGCTCGGCCTTCTGGGCGCGCTCGGCAATCAGCCTGGTCTTTTCCTGCTCGGCCGCCTTGGATTTCTGTTCGGCTGCCGCGCGCGTCTCCTCGGCGGCGATCTTGTTCAGCTGCCCCTTGGCGAGATTGGCGTAGAAGCCCTCGGGATACTGCGCCAGGAACGCTTCCCAGCCGTCCCGCGTGCCGAGTTGGAGCGCAAGTTCATAATCCCGCCTCAGCTCAGACTGCGGATTGGGTTGCGGACCGGCCGCAGCGGCCTTGGCAGGAACCAGCGGCACGTCATCGCCGCCCAGCGAGCCATACACGAAAGGCTCTTGCTTGTTGGCAGTGCTCTTGAGCACGTCATCGCGCACGAAGCCAAACGCTTTCCGCAGATCCAGGCCGGGCTTTGGCAGATGGTCTGCGAGAGCGGTGGCGAACGGACTGTTTCGGGTATCGCCGTCGGATGCGGTCGAACCGGCCTTGGCGGCGAACGCGATCATCGTGTTCGGAGTGGTCGGCTCGACCTTGGCGAGGCCACGCCCGATCGCGCGCGAGGCCACCGTGCGCTTCATCGTCTTGGCAAACGGGTTGTCACGGCACGCATCGAGGATGACGAGCCGAAGCTGCTTGGCAGGCTCGATGCTGACCAGCACGCGATCGATCGGCAACGCCTCGTCGTAGACGTCGGTGTCGGTCTCCAAAGCGGCGTCCGTCGGGATCAGATAATTGGTGCCGTCCAGCTCCAGGCCATGGCCCGCGTAGTAGATGACTGCGACATCGGCGTCCCGCGTCCGTCCGCTGAACTCGCGCAGCGCCTTGCGCATTTCGGGCGCGCTCAGATCCTGCCTGACATCGACCGTGTCGAAGCCGGCCTTCCTCAGCATGCCGCCGATCAGGCCGGCATCGTTCGCCGGATTGGCGAGCCTCGGCACGCTCTTGTAGGCGGAATTTCCGATCACGAGCGCGACCCGCCGGTCGGCATGCGCCGGTCCGCAGGCAAGGCCCATCGCCACTATCAACAAAGCAAACAGTCGAAACGGAATCACTTGCGTCCCCCCCGGATGCAATGTCCACGAGAGTATTCGCAAGTGTCGCCGAATGCCAACTCTTCCTATGTGACGGCTGTCACATAGGGCTGTTTAACGGGGTAAGGATAATGCGGCGAAGCGTCGTCCTGCTGCTCAGCCGACGCAGCAGTCTGCCGAAGCCGCTACTCTTGCACCACCTCGTGGCGCATCACGAACGGTGCAAGCAGCTTGTGCACCTCGTTCGCGACGGCCTCGCGCTGATCCTCCGCAACACCGGCGAGCGTCACGGTCGCGATCGAGCCGTGGCTGCCATGGGCGCCGACCCTCACCTTGCAATCGATGCCGCGCTCGACCAGCGGCGCCAGCACCTTGGTGAACACGCGCTGCGCCGCGTCCCAGCGCAGCTGCGGCTTGAACACTTTACCGACACCGGTCACCGGCATCGGATCGATCGGAATGACCTGCACCGGGACGGCCGCGCGCTCCGGCGTACGCTCGCGCACCCAGGCTTCCAGCTCGCCCGGCTCGACCTTTGCGCCCGGCTTCAGCTGCACGTAGCCCACCGGCAGCTCGCCGGCATAGGCGTCGGGCTGGCCGACCACCGCGGCGAAGCCGACCGCGGGGTGACGGAACATGATCTCCTCGATCGGCGCCGGATCGATGTTGTGGCCGCCGCGGATCACGAGATCCTTGGCGCGGCCGGTGATCCAGAGATAGCCGTCGGCATCGAGCCGGCCGAGATCGCCGGAGTTGACCCAGACCTCGTCGACGAAGGCGCCCCTGTTGTGCTCGTCATTGAGATAGCCGCCGAACACCCCGGGCCCGGCCATGATGACGACGCCGATCTCGTCGGTCGCGCAGTCGCGGATCAGGCGTCCCTCGGCATCAAGTTGCACGATGCGCACGCGCGCATAAGGCATGGGAAGGCCGACCGAGCCGAGCCGGATCGGCCGCGACGGATAGGCCAGCGTGTGCACGCTCGAGGTCTCGGTCATGCCGTAGACCTCGACCACCGGCAGCTTCAGCTTCTCCTGGATCGCCGACCCGACCGCGACCGGAATCGCCGAGCCGCCACCTGCCGCATATTTCAGGCTCGAGATATCCGCGTTGCCCGGCGGCACCGCGAGGGTGGCGGCAAGCACCGTCGGCACGCTCGACAGCGCTTCGGGCTTGAAACGCGCGACGAGCTGCCAGATGTTCTTCACCGCATTCGGGTTGCGCCAGCCACTCGGCGACAGCACGACCAGCGAGCCCCCGCTCGACAGCGTCGTCAGCACCTGTGTCAGCGATCCACCGACATGAAACAGCGGCATGCCGAACAGCAGATTGGCGCCGGGCTTCCCCTTCAACAACAGATTGAGTGCCCAGGCCTGATAGACTTGGTTGGCATGGGTGTGCCGCACCAGCTTCGGCGTGCCGGTCGTGCCGCCGGTATGGAAATAAGCGGCGATGTCGCTGCCGGGAATCTGGCGGCCGCTGACGAGCCGGTCCGCCGGCTGCTGCTTGATCAGGTCGCTGAAGGCAAAAACCCCGTTCGCCGGATCGCCGCCGCCGAACACCTGCACGACTGCCTTCAGATGCTTGAGCTGCGGGCGGATCTGCTCGACCTTCTGCCAGATGTCGGTGCCCGGCATCGGTCCGAGCGCCACCAGGATCTTGGTGTTCGCGGCCTCCAGGATCTCGGCGATCTGGTGTGGCTCGAGCAGCGGGTTGACCGGATTGGCGATGCCGGCGGCCTCCGCACCGAACAGCGTGACGAAGGCATCGGGCACCAGCGGCAACATGAAGCTGATGACGTCGCCCTTCCCGGCGCCGAGCGCGTGAAACATGTTGGCGGCCTGCGTCACGCGCGCGATGAAATCGCGATAGGTGACCACGACGGGCGTGTCGGCAGGATCGGCATTTTGCAGGAACTGGATCGCCGCCCCGTCGGGATTGCGCGCCGCACCTAGCCTGATCGCGTCATAGGTGCTCTCGGCCGCGACGCGGTCAGCGTAAGGGACCTGCTCGAACGCCCGGACGTCCTCGTCCGTCAAAAGATCCGGATAGCCGTTGCCGATGAACCGATCGAGCGCGTGGATGCCCGCCATGAAATTCCGTCCTCCCTCAGATGCATGTCCCCGCCCCCGTATCTTCTGACATCTTGGTTCGGCGAGGCCCCGGCCGATCGCCGGCCGAGCGCGGACAGAATGATGGATGATTGAACGTTCGTCCATTGCCTACCGGCTGCGGCACTTGAACCTCTGCGGCTGGTCCGGGGACCAAGAAACTGGCACTGAATTCGCGCGCCAGCGTCCTGCCGCAAGACTTGAGGTGATCATGACGACGCCCCTGCGGAATCGCATCACGCGGCTGATCGCCGCGTTCGCGACGGTATTCGCAATCGCTCTGCCCTCTGCCACTCTCGGCGCGGACACCCAGTTCGACAAGATGCGGGCCAAAATCGCAGCCTTCGTCGCCGACAAGATGGAGAAGCTGGGCGGGTCCCGCATCGTCTACAAGGTAGACACTGACGGCTTGCGGGCCGCGGCCGTCACGGATCTGCGCGACGATGTCTACAAGACCCTGCGCGAGGGCCGGATCGCTTTCTCCGGCCTTGTGATCCGCGACGGCGGCGTCGACGTGAAGATCGCGGACGCGAAGGGTCGCGAACACCTCACGCGCAAACTCGCGTCGTCGGCCGAGGGACTGCCGGCGCATGCGCTCACCGTGACTGATGGCGGAGATGGTCTGATCAGGCTTGCACCGACCGATGCCGCATTCGCCGAGCGGCTGCGCGACCTCGTCGAAGATTCCATCGCCATGATCGAGCAGCGCCTCAAGGACGCCGGCGTCAAGCTTGCCAGCGTTCAAGTCGATGGGACGGACCGCATCCGCATCTTCCTGCCCGGCGTGATGGAGCCCGAGCATGTCACCGCGATCTTCGCCAGGAAGGTCAAGGTCGGATTCCGCCTGATCGATCTCTCGATGTCCGCGGAGCAGGCGCAATCCGGCGCGCCTCCGGCAGGCACCGAAGTCCTGCTCGGCTTCAAGGACAGGCTTCCCTATCTCGTCGCCAGGGACAGCGCGCTCGAGGGCGACGACATCAGCTATGCCGGCCCGGGATTTACGAGCGACACGAAGGAGCCGATCGCCTCGTTCCGCTTCAACGGTCGCGGCACGCGGCGCTTCGCCCACATCACCGCAGAGAACGTCGGGAAGCCCTTTGCCATCGTGCTCGACGACAAGGTGATCTCCGCTCCCGTGATCCGCGAGCCCATCACCGGCGGCTCGGGCCAGATCGCCGGCAACTTCACCCTGGAAGAGGCCAACAGCGTCGCGATGCTGCTGCGCGCCGGCTCGCTGCCAGGGCGCCTCGGCCTCGTCGAGCAGCAGGTCGTGCAGCCCGCCACCAAGCCTTAAGCGTCGCGCCACGCCCCGGCCGCACCGGCATCCCGGCCGGTCCGCGACGCCGCAGCCCGCACGGCTGCCCCGAATCACGGCCGCACCGTGTCCAGGCGGGCAACCAAGGGGCAATTGCCGAAACGCCCGACCACGCTAAAATTTGCCTCTTGCAGCATGACGGCCGGAAGCGTCATTCAAGCGGTCGTCATTCGATTTCGGCTATACGGGTGCCGACCAGGATTGAAGGCCTTACGCGAGGACCAGATCATGCCGTCCGGCAGCGCAGACATTTCGTCGATCCTCGACCGCATTCTCGATGCGGCAACCGACAACCTCAGGATCGCCAAGATCCTGGTCCAGATGGGCCTCGACCCGAACAACGTTACCTACGACGCGATCTTCAACCGGTTGCTGGAGATCTTTGTCCAGAACATCACGCTGGCCAATCTGTTCGCCGCGGTCGGCGCCGGCTTCTTCGTCGCCACGCTCTTGATGCGGACGATGGTGCCGCTGCGCGTCGCCAACATGATCGGCTGCGGGTTCTTCGCCGTCTTCGGCGCGCTCTCCGCCAACGTCGCGACGTTCCTCCTGTATCTCCTGCTGCTTCCGATCAACGCCCTGCGCCTGCGGCAGATGCTCAAGCTGGTCAAGAAGGCGCGCCATGCCGCCGAAGGCGACATGTCGATCGAATGGCTCAAGCCGTTCATGACCGAGCGCAAGTATCGGCGCGGCGACACGCTGTTCAAGCTGCGCGATCCCGCAAAGGAGATGTTCCTCACGGTCACCGGCAAGTTCCTGGTCAAGGAGATCAACGTCGAGATCGGGCCGGGAGCGCTGATGGGCGAGCTCGGCTTCCTCACGCCGGACAACCGGCGCACGGGAACGGTCGAATGCATCGAAGACGGCCAGGTGCTGACGATCACCTATGACCGGCTGCTTGAGATCTACTTCCAGGACCCGCAGTTCGGCTACTATTTCCTGGTGCTGACCAGCCAGCGCCTCCTGCAAAACATCGATCGCCTGCAGAAGCAGCTGGCGGCGGAGCGCGCGGCGACGACGAACAGGATCGCGTGACCGCCGCGCGGGCCACGTGACGTCGCCCTCCGTCCGGGACTTTGCGGGGCCCCGCCGCAAAATCGCCCTAAAAACCGAATGGTAACCATGACGGGCTAGGGTATCGGCGTGACCAATTCTGAAACCATCCTGGTGTTCGATTCCGGCCTTGGCGGGCTCACGGTGCTCCGTGAGGTCGTGGCCGCGCGCCCGGGTGCGCATTACGTCTATGTCGCCGACGACGCCTTCTTCCCCTATGGGCACCATGCCGAGGCTGAGATCATCGCCCGCGTGGTGCCGCTGATGGGCGAGTTGATCGGCACGCATGACCCCGACCTCGTCGTCATCGCCTGCAACACGGCCTCCACCCTGGTCCTTTCTCACTTGCGCGCCGCGTATTCCCTGCCCTTCGTCGGCACGGTGCCGGCGATCAAGCCGGCCTGCGCGCAGTCGAGAACCCGCCGCGTCTCGGTGCTCGGCACCAAGGGAACGGTGAAGCGGGAATACACGAAGGCGCTGATCCGCGATTTCGCGCAAGGCTGCGAGGTGACGCTGGTCGGCTCGCCCGAGCTCGCGTCGCTGGCCGAAGCCGAGCTCCGCGGTGCGCCGGTCAGCGACGAGGCCCTCGCCGTCGAACTCGCGCCCTGCTTCGTCGGCGATCCCGCCGACGCGACATCGCGCACGGATACGGTGGTGCTCGCCTGCACGCATTATCCGCTGCTGCTCGATCGGCTGAGGCGGCTCGCACCCTGGCCGGTCGACTGGATCGATCCGGCCCCGGCGATCGCCCGCCGCGTCTCCGATCTGCTTGGCCCGCGGATCGGCGCACTCGCGCAGTCGGGCGCTGAGATGATCTTCACCTCGAACCGCGCGCACGGCCTGTCAGCCACGCTGACGCCGTTCTTCGGCGGGCGCGCGCTGGCCTGACTTTGCGCGGCAACGAGCCGCTGCTAGAGCGGTTCATGGCTTGATTGAATCGGGAGGGATTCCCGATTTCGGACGAATATGATTCAAGATGCTGGCTGGGCTGGAGGCCAGCATCCGATGGTCCGACCGATATCCAATGATCTGCGTAAGCGGGCGGTTGCGGCGGTTGCAAAGGGCGAGAGCTGCCGTTCGGTGGCATCGCGGTTTGGCGTTGCGGTGTCGTCAGTTGTGAAGTGGTCGCAACGTTATCGAGCGACCGGCTCAGTGGCCCCTGGCAAGATGGGCGGCCATCGCAAGCCCGTTCTTGAGCCGCATCGCGCCTTCATCAAGGAGAGGATCAGTCAGACGCCGCATTTGACGCTGCACGCCCTCAAGGACGAACTGGCCGCGCGCGGGGTCAAGGTCTCCCACAATGCGGTTTGGACGTTCCTGCGCCGCGAAGGGCTGCGGTTCAAAAAAAACGCTGCTCGCGCTCGAGCGGGCTCGCTCCGACATCGCACGTAGACGCCAGCGCTGGCGCTCATGGCAGGCCAATCTCGACCCTCGACGCCTGGTCTTTATCGACGAGACCTGGATCAAGACCAACATGGCTCCATTACGCGGATGGGGGCCAAAAGGCGAGCGGGTGCGGAGCTTCACGCCACATGGTCATTGGCGGACGCTGACATTCCTTGGCGCCTTGCGCTGTGACCGTCTCACTGCCCCTTGCCTGTTCGACGGCCCAATCAACGGCGAATGCTTCCGCGCCTATGTTCAGCAGGTTCTCGTCCCGCAGCTTCAGCCGGGCGACATCGTCATCATGGACAATCTCGGCAGCCACAAGTCTGTTGCCCTGCGCAGCCTGATCAAAGCGGCCGGCGCCAGGCTCTGGTATCTGCCGCCATACTCCCCCGACCTCAATCCGATCGAACAGACCTTCGCCAAGATCAAGCACTGGATGCGTTCCGCCCAGAAACGCACGGTTGACGACATTTGCCGCCATATCGGCGACCTCATCACAACCATCCAACCCAACGAATGCAGCAACTACTTCGAAAACGCTGGATACGCTTCTATCAAAACATGAAATGCTCTAGGCTTCGCCATCGTCACCTGCCCGCAGGCTTCTCCATGTCGGTCCCGTCAACGCCGCTCAACCGCCTCCGCCAATTGTGGCGCGAGGGCCGCCCCGCCTTCGGCGCCATTGCGACGATCCCGAGCGTGCAGACCGTGCAAATCATGGCGCGCTCGCTCGACTGGATCATCGTCGATCTCGAACACGGCCCGATCGGATTGACCGAAGCGCATGCGATGATCGCTGCGACGACCGGCACGCCCTGCACCCCCTTGGTGCGGATCGCCGCGAACGAGCCATGGCTTGCCAAGGCACCGATGGACATCGGCGCCTTCGGCATCAACTTCCCCATGATCACCAATCGCGCGGAGGCTGAGAAAGCGGTCCGTAGCGTGCGCTACCCGCCGCGCTGGGACCGGCTCTGGGGTCCGTTCCACGCCCCGTTCCGCTGGGGCCAGTCGATGCCGGACTACATGGCGAACGCCGACGACGAGATGATCTGCATGATCACCATCGAGCATGTCGACGCGGTCAACCGCATCGACGAGATCATGGCGACGCCGGGCATCGACGTCGCCGTCATCGGCCCCGGCGATCTCGCCACCTCCATCAACAAGCGCGGCCGGATGGACGATCCGGAGTTGCTCGAGCTGATCGCGCGCGCCGAGGCCGGCATCCTCAGAAGTGGCGTGCCGATCGGGGGCGTGGCGCGCACCGCCGACCAGGCGAACGCCCTGATCGACCGCGGCTACCGCGCGATCGCGCTCGGCTTCGACTGGTCGCTGTTCCAACGCGGCATCATGGCGGCTTTCGAGGGCATCAAGCGCTAAATCCCGAACGCGTGTGGCCGGACTTGCCGGGAACCGCGGCGCTGCCAGGGTCCCCAGTTGAGGGAAACATGCTCAAGAAGACATTCTCGCGCAATCCTTGGCCTGCCTTGCCTCAACAGATCTTGCCTTTGGCGACAAGCAATTGAAAATATTAACAATTCCCGTCGTCCACACGACCCGGCCGCTGGCTTCCCGGGCGCCCTGAAAGCGGCCAACCCAAAGGTCCCAAGCCGGTTGGTTCGTGCTAGAGCACGGGACAAGCGGACGACCCGCTCGTTGCACATATTTTAATCTTATCCCAGGAATTGTAGAGCGATGCGCGGGACGCCCAAGACCATTTCGCTGCGGCGCCGCCTGATCTGCGACCTCATGCACGCCTCGATGGGCGTGCCCTTCGTTTCGCTCTCCCGTTCGCTCAATATCCGCCCCCTGGTGGAGGCCCGCGCAGGCGCGACAGCACCCGCCGGCTGGGCCGCGATCTTCGTCAAAGCCTTTGCCCTGGTTGCCCGAGACGAGCCGATCCTGCGCACCGTCTACGCCAAATGGCCTTGGCCGACCCTCTATGAGCTGCCGAAGAGCGTGGCGCTGGTGGCGATCGCCCGGGTCGAGTCCGGCGAGGAATGCGTGATGCCGCAGCGAATCGCAGCCCCGGAGGCCCTGTCGTTGGCGGCAATCGACGCCGAGATCCGGCGCGGAAAGACGGCACCGATCGCTGACGTTCCCATGTTCCGCAAGATCATGCGGGCGACCCGCCTGCCGCTACCGCTCCGGCGGCTGTCGTGGGCCATCGGACTGAATTTCGGCCGCCAGCGGGGCAATTGGTTCGGCAGCTTCGCGGTGAGTTCGGTGGCCGCCTATGGCGGCGGCGAGCTCCACCCCATCACGCCCGGCCCCTATATCGTCAGCTATGGGCGCGTCGAGCCCGACCAGACCATCCATGTCGTGATCCGCTGGGACCACCGGGTCACCGACGCCGCCCCGATTGCCCGGGTCCTGACCCGGCTGGAGCAGGTCCTGAATACTGAAATCGCTGCCGAATTGCGGGCGGCCGGCTCTAGGCCGATCCGGGCGGTCGGGACCTGAACGCGCGACGGTCATCCCCTTGGGGGGCGGCGCAGCACCGAACCCGCCGAAATTCCGCGTTCGCCCTGCGGGCGCCCAGGAATGACGGCTAAAGAATTGACAGCCAGCCCCAAACTCCCCTAAAAGCCGCCTGCTCGCGGGCCGATTTCGGCCCGCGAAGCGTTTCGCGACCCGTGGTCAAATCCCTTAAGCTTTGGGGATCGGATCTGTCGGTGCCGGGCCTGGCCCGTCACACAGGAGGGCGCGTTTCCTCAAACCATGCAACCGAAGAGGACGCGATGACTAAGCGCAGTGAGGCGAAGTACAAGATCGATCGCCGTATGGGCCAGAACATCTGGGGCCGCCCGAAGAGCCCCGTGAACCGCCGCGAATATGGCCCCGGCCAGCACGGCCAGCGCCGCAAGGGCAAGCTCTCCGACTTCGGCGTGCAGCTGCGCGCCAAGCAGAAGCTGAAGGGCTACTACGCCAACATCAGCGAGCGCCAGTTCCACGGCATCTATGTCGAGGCCAGCCGCCTCAAGGGTGACACCGGCGAGAACCTGATCGGCCTGCTCGAGCGTCGTCTCGACGCGGTCGTGTACCGCGCCAAGTTCGTCTCCACGATCTTCGCTGCCCGCCAGTTCATCAACCACGGCCACGTCAAGGTGAATGGCCGCAAGGTCAACATCTCGAGCTATCAGCTCAAGGTCGGCGATGTGGTCGAGGTCAAGGAAGCCTCCAAGCAGCTCGCCCACGTGCTCGAAGCCAGCCAGCTGCCCGAGCGCGACACGCCCGACTATCTCGAAGTGGACCACGGCAAGATGACGGCGAAGTACATCCGCATCCCCAACCTCTCCGACGTGCCGTTCCCGGTGCAGATGGAGCCGCATCTGGTCGTCGAATTCTATTCGCGCTGATAGTTTCGGCAGATCGACGTACAAAGGCCCCGGTTTCCGGGGCCTTTTTGTTGTGGTAACGTGCCGTCGATGTCCCGGACGACCGACCAGCTCGCCAAAATCACCCCATCCGCCACGCCTAGCGAGGCGGAGCTTGAGGCGTGGGCCAAGCTGTCCCGCGACGAACAGGTCCGCCGATATCAAACGCTGTTCGCGCAGCCCGATTGCAACGAGTTCACCTCGGACACGCCGGACGACATCCTGGCTGCCGCACGCCAACGCGTTGCTCAACGCCGCCATGGCTGAGTACCGGTTATCGGAGCGTACCCGAGCCGATCTGATCGACATCTACGACTTCACCGAGAGCCGGTTCGGCAAATATCAGGCCGAGGCTTACTATGCAGGTCTGATCCGCTCCTTCGGGCTTCTCGCCGATTTCCCTCTCATTGGCCAACAAGTGCCCTCTCATTGGCCAACAAGTGGATGAACTCGCCGTTGGCCATCGACGTTTCCGCTTTCAATCACATCTGATTTTCTACACGGTGCAATCCGACCACGTCTAAATCCGCGCCATTCTCCACGGCGCACAAGACATCAGGCCGCAACTGTTCGACTAGACGAGACCAGCCATGCTCTACACCCCTCCCCCGATCGATCCCAAGGCGCCACCTGTCCGCATCAATCTGCTGTCGGACACGCAGACCAGGCCGACGGCCGCGATGCGCGAGGCGATGGCGCGGGCGGAGGTCGGCGACGAGCAGGTCGGCGACGATCCGACCGTCAATACGCTGTGCGAGCGCGTCGCGGATCTGCTGGGCAAGGAAACTGCGGTCTACATGCCCTCGGGCACGATGTGCAACGTCACCGCGACGCTGGTGCATTGCCGTCCCGGCGACGAGATCCTCGCCCATGAGACCGCGCACATCATCGCGCGCGAGGGCGGCGCGCATGCGGCGATCGGCGGCTTCCAGGTCACGCAGCTCAAGGGCGAGGGCGGCCAGTTCACGCCGGAAACTCTTCGCAAGGCGTTGCACCCGCGCACGCGGTACCAGCCACCACAGACCGTCGTCAGCGTCGAGCAGACCGCCAATATCGGCGGCGGCACGATCTGGAAGAAGACCGCGCTCGACGAAATCGTCGCGATCGCCAGGCAACACGGCCTCGTCACCCACATGGACGGCGCACGCCTGCTCAACGCCACCGTGGCAAGCGGCATCTCCCCGCGCGACATGACCGCGGGCTGGGATTCGGCCTGGATCGACTTTTCCAAAGGCCTCGGTGCGCCGATCGGCGGCGTGCTCGCGGGCTCGCGCGCCTTCATCGACGCGGTCTGGCAATGGAAGCAGCGCCTCGGCGGCTCGATGCGGCAGGCCGGGATCTGCGCGGCGGCCTGCATCTACGCGCTCGACCATCACGTCGAGCGCCTGGCCGACGACCACGCCAATGCGCGGGCGCTCGCTCGCGGGCTGTCGCAGATATCAGGCATCGAGGTGCAGGAGCCCGAGACCAATCTGGTGTTCTTCAAGCCCGATGGCGCCGGCATTCCCGGCGACAAGATGGTCGCCGCGCTCCGTCAGCGCGGCGTGACGCTTGCTATGATGGATGGCCGCATCCGCGCCTGCACCCATCTCGACGTCAATGCGAGCCAGATCGAGGAAACGATCGGATACGTGCGCGAGATCGTGCGCGGCGCCTGATTACCGCCCCATCGCCTGATAGATCAGCGTCTTCAGCTCGAGTTGAATCCGGCCGCGCTGCGACGGCGTCTGCGCCATGAAGATCCCGAACAGATCGTCTTCGGGATCGATGAAGAAGAACGTGCCGGCAACACCGTCCCAGCGATATTCGCCGAGCGGCCAAGAGGTGCCCGGCGGCACCGAGGTGCGCACCGCGAAGCCGAGGCCGAAGCCCGAACCTCCACCCGGATAGTACATCTGGTCGCGTACGATCTTCGTCTCGGGTCCGATGTGGTCCGAAACCATCAGCGCAATGGTCTCGGGCTTCAGATATCGACGGCCCTCATATGTGCCGCCATTCAGCAGCATCTGCGCGAAGCGGGCGTAGTCGCCGATCGTGCCGACCATGCCGGCGCCGCCCGATTCCCATCTCACGGGCCGCCTGATGTCGCGGACTTCAGTCGTCGGGCTGATGCTGCGGTCCTCCGGCATCGGCTCGGCGATACGTGCAAACCTGGCGGGATCGGCAACGTAGAACGCAGTCTCGGTCATGCCGAGCGGATCGAGCAGCCGCTCCTTCTCGAACTGGAGCAGCGTCTTGCCCGAGACCACCTCGACGACGCGGCCGAGCACATCGGTGGCAAAACCGTAGGTCCACACCGTGCCAGGCTGCTCGGCGAGCGGCAGCGTGGCGAGCTTCGCAACGAACTCGGCATTGGAAAGATCGCTGTTGAAGAGGTCCGCCGCGGCATGGAGCTCGCGCACCAGTCCACCGCCACGAAAGCCGTAGGGCAGCCCCGCTGTGTGGCGCAAGAGGTCCTTGATCGTGATCGGACGCTGCTGCGGCTCCAGCATCAGCGAAATCTTGCCGTCGGCTGCTTTACTTTCGATGCCCACCTTCATGCCGGCAAAGGCCGGAATGTATTTGGACACGGGATCGTCGAGCGAAAGCCTGCCTTCCTCGACCAGCATCATCGCCACGACGGATGTGGTCGGCTTCGACATCGAATAGAGGCGGAAGATCGTATCCGCGCTCATCGATATCCGGGTCCCGACATCGCGAACGCCGAAATTCTCGTAGTAGACCGGCTTGCCGTGTTGCTGGAGCAGCAGGATGGCGCCGGGGATCTTGCCGGTGGCAACCTCGTTCCGGATGTAGTCGGAAACCTTCGCCAGCCCTTCCGTGGAGAGCGTGCGGGCAGCGCGTCCCTCGGAGCCGGCCTTCGCACCGACGACGGCAACGAGAAGAACGAGCCCCGCGATGAACGCGCGGCGCCCACGCATGTCATTTCTCCATGGCTTCATAGACCGACTGCTTCAATGTTCGCTGCACGCGCTCGCACTCGGTCGGGATCTGCTTCAGGAGGACGAGGAACTTTTCCTGCCTCGGATCGATCACGAAACAGCACCGCCGATCTTGCCGGGGCCGCCGTGTCGCGCAAGCGCCTCGGCATGGAGTTCGGCGCCAGGCTCGGCGAAGCAGCAGAACACCACGCGCGCAACGGACGGCGCAGCAGTGAGCGCTTCGATCGTGGTGCGCACCGCGATATCGGCCGCCCGGTCGGCAGGAAAGCGGAAAATGCCGGTCGAAATCGCGGGGAATGCCACCGAGGTCAGCTCATGCCGACCGCACAGCTCCATCGATCGGCGATAGCAGGAGGCGAGCAGATCGTCCTCGCCGAGCGTGCCGCCATTCCACACCGGACCGACGGTGTGGATCACATGTGCGGCCCTGAGCCGATAACCCCCGGTGATCTTCGCATCACCCGTCTTGCAGCCGTGGAGCATGCGGCATTCGGCAACGAGCTCGGGCCCGGCCGCCCGATGGATCGCACCGTCCACGCCGCCCCCGCCAAGGAGCGACGTGTTGGCGGCGTTGACGATGGCATCAACGCTCAGTGTCGTGATGTCGGCAACGACGACGTCGAGCTCCGCGTCGCCAATCCGGCGCGAGAGCACGGTCACGCCCTTAGGCCGCGACGACGACGCCCTTTTCGGACAAGAGCTGCTGCAGCTCGCCGGCCTGGAACATCTCGCGGACGATGTCGCAGCCGCCGACGAACTCGCCTTTCACGTAAAGCTGCGGAATGGTCGGCCAGTTGGAGAAGGTCTTGATGCCGTTGCGCAGTTCGGCGGATTCGAGGACGTTGAGGCCCTTATAGCCGACGCCGAGATGATCGAGGATCTGGACGACCTGGCCGGAGAATCCGCACTGCGGAAATTGCGGCGTGCCCTTCATGAACAGGACCACGTCGTTCGACTTCACTTCGTTGGCGATGAATTCCTCGATGCTCATATCCATGTCCTTCTGGGCCGAGCCCTCACCATCATTTCGGGCCGGCTCGACCGATTTAACCCGATACCTACCCATATATGTAGCCCAAACCGTTGTGCATCCAAAGTAAAATGGCGGCGACAGGCCCCTTGCGGCCGTGCAGAGCCCAACAGGTCCATAGGCTGATGACATCAATATCATCGCCGGAGACCCCGTGGGTCGGTCAAAATCCCCCGGGTATGGTCACTTGAAACTCCCCCACCTGATGATCGCCGTCAGCGCCGCTGAACAGCAGTAGCCGGTCAGGCAGGACGTTTATGTTCGACCCCTTTAGCCAGCAAGGGGCCGGGGAGTTGAACGTCTTGAAGCGACATCTGCAAAGCACCGTACTTACATTACTTGATCGCAACACCAGCCAGCGCGAGATTCACCGGCTGACGGGTGTCGATCGCAAGACGATCCGGCGTTATCAGGCGCTGCGGGCCGGTGCGGAGGCAAATTCCCCCGGGGAAGTGAGAGCTGGCCCCGCAAATTCGGACAGTAGCTTGAGTGGATTTTCTGCCTGACAGCGGCGAGGATTCTTGCTGCGAATCAGGAGCGAAGATGACGAAGAAGAGCCGCCGGACGCATTCTCCGGCATTCAAGGCGAAGGTTGCTTTGGCTGCGGTCAAAGGCGACAAGACACTGGCGGAGCTGGCGCAACTGTTTGATGTTCATCCGAACCAGATCACGATCTGGAAAAACCAGCTCCTGGAAGGCGCCGCCGGCGTGTTTGGGCATGACAAGACATCGGCCGAGACGCCGGTCGATTTGAAGGCGTTACATGCCAAGATCGGCGAGCTGGCGTTGGAAAACGATTTTTTGTCCGGCGCGCTCACCAAGGCGGGCCTGCTGAGCGCAAAGCGATGATCGACCGCGATCATGATCTTTCTATCGTGCGCCAGGCGAAGGTCCTGAAGCTGGCTCGCAGCACGGTCTACTATGAACCTCGGCCAGTTTCGGCCGAGGACCTTGCCTTGATGCGTCGGCTCGATGAGCTGCATCTCGATTATCCCTTCGCGGGAGCGCGTATGCTGCGATCGTTGCTGCGGCGGGAGGGCGTATACGCCGGTCGCCGCCACATCGCGACGCTGATGAAGCGCATGGGGATCGAGGCGGTCTATCGTCGCCCGAACACGAGCAAGCCGGCTCCGGGTCACAAGATCTACCCGTACCTGTTGCGCGGATTGAAGATCGAGCGGCCCGACCATGCGTGGGCAATGGACATCACCTACATTCCGATGCGGCGTGGCTTCGTCTATCTCGCGGCGGTCGTCGATGTGTTCAGCCGACGGGTCCTGGCCCATCGCGTCTCGATCACAATGGAGGCGGCCTTCTGCGTCGAAGCGGTCCAGGAGGCGTTGGCGAAGCACGGCAGGCCCGAGATTTTCAACACGGATCAGGGCAGCCAGTTCACCAGCCTCGAGTTCACCGATGTGCTGCTGGACGCGAAGATCGCCATCAGCATGGACGGCAAGGGCGCCTGGCGCGACAACGTGTTTGTCGAGCGGCTCTGGCGCACGGTCAAATACGAAGAAGTATATCTCCGCGCCTACGACAGCGTGTCCGAGGCGCGAGCGTCAATTGCCAAGTATCTGGCCTTCTACAATCAGGGACGCCCTCACTCGAGCCTTGACGGGCGCACGCCCGACGAGGCTTACTTCGGCACGCAAGCTATGGTGATGGCCGCATGACCGTCGCCGACGGTTTTGTCGTCGCTCTGGTCGGGCTACGCCCTCCCGACGCAACGACAAAACCGTAAAGCCCCGCGTTCAGCATAACCCGGCAGGAATCCACTTAAATCCAGCGGGGCGCTGTCCAAACAACCGGGGCCAGCTCTCTATTCCTCGCACGCGCCATCCCCGACGACGCCGGCACTTTGCTGCAGACCCTGATCCATCAGCGTTACAAACTGCGCCGCAGCGTCATCGTCACCTCCAATCGCGTCGTGCAGGATTGGGGGGCATACCTTGGGGACAACACTATGAGCACGACGATCCTCGATCGCCTTATGCATCATTGCCATCTGCTTGAGTTCGACGGACGCAGCTATCGGCTCAAAGAAGCCGCTGAAGCTCTTGCCCGGGAAACAAACTCAAACTAACAGTCCCTTGTCCTGCCTCGCGGGTGGAGGAATTTGACTGACCACACCCGGAGGAATTTGAAGTGACCCGCGGGGCCGGAGAGGACTTTCATACCGTAAAGGAGCCCCTATCTAGGACGAACCCTCGTTATGGAACCGGGTCGCGCGAACAACGTTCTCTTGTCCTGTCTGGAGAAAAACGTGACGAAACAAGCCTCAGCTACGGCCGCCCCACAGCTTTCGTCACCGTCTTCCCGTCCGGACGACCTCGCCGATCGGCTGGAAGCGGCGTTTCTCACCGTCCGCAATGAGACCGAACGGCGGGCCGCGCCGCTGTCACCAGAGGACCAGCAGATCCAGTCCATGCCCGATGCCAGCCCGACCAAATGGCACCGGGCCCATACCACATGGTTCTGGGAGCAATTCCTGCTCGGCGGGCACGCTGCGGGCTACCGGCCCTTCCACCCCGATTTCGCGTTCCTGTTCAATTCCTATTACGTCAGCGCCGGCCCGCGACATGCCCGCAATCATCGCGGCGACATCACCCGGCCGAGCGCCGACCAGGTCGGCGCCTATCGGCGCCATGTCGATGCGGCCGTCGTCGAATTCTTCCGTGGGGCCGGTGCGGACAAGCTTCGCGAGATCGCGCCCCTGGTCGAGGTCGGGCTCAACCACGAGCAGCAGCATCAGGAATTGATGTTCACCGACATCCTGCATGCCTTCGCGCAGAATCCGGTCTCGCCGGCCTACGATCCGGACTGGCGCTTTCCGGCTTCCACCCGCGGCGGCGAGGATTGGCTGGCGCTGAACGAGGGCATCCACACCGTCGGCCATGTCGACGACAGCTTCCATTTCGACAACGAGAAGCCGGCGCACCGCGCCCTCGTTGGCCCCGTCAGAATCGCGCGCAACCTCGTCACCAATGCCGAGTGGCTCGCCTTCATGCGCGACGGCGGCTATCGGAGCGCAACGCTGTGGCTGATGGACGGTTTTGCCACGGCAAGCAAGGAGGACTGGCAGGCGCCGGGCCATTGGCGCGAGGTCGACGGCCAATGGCACGTGATGACGCTGGCCGGCCTCAAGCCGGTCGATCCGGACGCGCCCGTCTGCCACATCAGCTACTATGAGGCCGACGCCTTCGCGCGCTGGTCCGGAAAACACCTGCCGACCGAGATGGAATGGGAGGTCGCCGCCCGCGCCGGCCAGCTCAACGACGCCTTCGGCCTCGTCTGGCAATGGACCCGCAGCTCCTATTCACCCTATCCCGGTTACCGGGCCGTCGAAGGCGCGCTCGGCGAGTACAACGGCAAGTTCATGGTCAACCAGCTGGTGCTGCGCGGCTCCTCGCTCGCAACTCCGCAAGGCCACAGCCGTATCACCTATCGCAACTTCTTCTATCCGCACCACCGCTGGCAGTTCACCGGACTGCGGCTCGCCGATTACGACTAGAGCATGATCCGGAGAGGTGTGCAGCGGTTTCCCGAAAAGATCATGCTCAAACGACAGCCTGAAGCGCGGCCTCATCGCGCTTCAGGTTCATCCGACGATCAATGCGCGCCGGACAGCGCGTTCAGGAGAGTATCATGAATGTGCACGCCAGCGCTTTGGCCGAGGCCCATCTTCCCGACGAGCAGACCACCGCCTTTGCCCGCGAGGCCATCGAGGACCTCTCGCAGCAGCCGAAAAAGCTGTCGCCGAAATACTTCTATGACGCGACGGGATCGGAGCTGTTCGAGGCGATCACGCGCCTGCCGGAATATTATCCGACGCGCACGGAGCTTGCGATCCTGAGAGAGCGCGGGGGCGAGATCGCAAACATCATTCCGGAGCACGCGGCGCTCGTCGAGTTCGGCGCCGGCGCGACCACGAAGGTCCGCCTGCTGCTCAATCATTGCAGGTTCGCGGCCTATGTCCCCGTCGATATCTCTGGCGACTTCCTGAAGGCGCAAGCGAACGGGCTGAAGCGGGACTTCCCGACGCTCGGCATCTATCCGGTCGCCGCCGACTTCACCACGCCGTTCGAGCTGCCCAAGCAGGTTGCATCCATACCGAAGGTCGGCTTCTTCCCTGGTTCGACCATCGGCAATTTCGAGCCGCAAGAGGCCCAGGCCTTCCTGAGGAGCGCCCGCAAGATTCTCGGCAAGGGCGCGCAGATGATCATCGGCGCCGATCTCGAGAAGGACGAGCGGATCCTCTTTGACGCCTACAACGACGCTGCCGGCGTCACCGCGCGCTTCAACCTGAATGTGCTGGTGCGCATCAATCGCGAGCTCGGCGGCAATTTCGATCTCTCCGCCTTCACCCATCGCGCGATCTACAATCGCGAGCGGCACCGGATCGAGATGCACCTGATCAGCAAGAAGAGCCAGACCGTGCGGCTGCTCGGCACCAGCTTCTCGTTCCGCCCGGGCGAGAGCATCCACACCGAGAACAGCTACAAATACAGCATCGAGCGCTTCGCCGCGTTGGCGCAGGGCGCAGGCTGGCGCGTCCGCGCGAGCTGGACGGACGCGGCGAACATGTTCTCGGTGCACGCGCTCGAGGTGGCGGAGTAGCGCCGGGGCTCAATGCTCCGCCGCTTCCTCCGCCTCGGATCCCAGCGACACCGACTCCCACACCGCCACGACGATCATGATCATCGTGGTGGCGACCGACAGCCAGAGCGGCGAGAGGTCGGCTGCGAACCACCACAGCACCAGCAGCAGGGTGATGCCGATCCCGTGCGAGAGCTGGAGGAAGCCGCGGATCGCGTACTTGAAAAGAATGGTGCCGACCAGGAACACCAGTGGGCCGCCGACCGTGCTCACGATGGTGCGGGTGTCGGAATGGCCGGTCGGGTGCTTCAGCACCAGCTCATCCGAGACCGCGGTCAGGATGATGCCGGCCACGATCGGCGTGTGCAGATAGGTGTAGGCGAGCCGGGCCAGGCGGCCGGATTCGGCGGACTTCGAGATGCGCTCGGCTCCGGCCTCCGCGCCCTTGTGAAAATAGATCCACCACATCGCGATGGCGCCGACCAGCGCCGAGACGAAGGCCAGGATGTTGTTCGCGGTCCACTCGAGCTCGGCGAAGGTGGCGCCGTTGACGACGACGGCTTCACCCAGCGCGATGATGACGAACAGCGCGCAGCGCTCGGCCATGTGGCCGCCTTCGACGGCCCAAGCCTCGAGCGAGGAAAACCCGAGCTTCGGGACCCAGAAGCGTGCCGCCGGCGAGATGTATTCCCATGTCACCGCCGCGATCCACAGCCATAGCCGCGTATCTCCCTCGGACAGACCGCCTGCGATCCACAGGACCGCGGAGATCGACAACCACGTCAGGATGCGGATCGCGTTGTGCCGCACGGCCGTTCGATGCCGCGGCGTTGCGAACAGCCAGAATGCGGTACGTCCGACCTGCATGCTCGCGTAGGCAATCGCGAACCACAGGCCGCGCCCCTCGAACGCGGTCGGGATCGTCGTCGACAGCACGAGGCCGCCCAGCATCATCGAAAAGAGCAGGAGGCGGACAGGCGTCAGCTCGGGATTGAGCCAGTTGGTGACCCAGGCGGTGTAGACCCACACCCACCACACCGCGAGAAACAGCACCGCGACGTGCACCGCGCCGAGCGGCGTGAAATGATGCAGCAGCGAGTGCGAGATTTGCGTGACGGCAAAGACGAAGACGAGGTCGAAGAACAGCTCGACAAAGGTGACGCGGCTGTGCTGGCTCGGCACGATAACGCGAAACATCGCGCCGCGAGGATTGTCCGCAGCCATCATCGCCCCCGTGGCACGATCAGGTCAGGTGCCGGGCACGCCGGTTTGCAGCGCCAGCGCGTGCAGGACGCCCCCCATCTGGCCCTGCAGGGACTGGTAGACGATCTGGTGCTGCTGGACGCGCGACTTGCCGCGGAAGGATTCCGAGATCACGGTCGCGGCATAGTGGTCGCCGTCGCCGGCGAGGTCACGGATGGTCACCTCGGCATCGGGGATCGCTGCCTTGATCATCGCCTCGATATCGTGGGCGTCCATGGGCATTCGGGTCTCGCTCCTTCTGGTCCAAGCGTCGAATCGCTGCCGGGGTCCCCTCGCCGGCAAGCGCAAACTTAGCGTGAACGGCCTTCTCCGTCACGCCTTCCGGCACTATATCCGTGATCCCATCAGGATAAAGGCACGACAAAGTGCCGCGCGCGGCAGATTGATCGAAAAGGCGTGAAATCATGAAGCTTCCAGGGCCCGACCACCCCATCACCATCACCCCAAATCCCCGGCGCGTCCGGGTGACCGCAGGCGACATCGTCATCGCCGAGACCGGCAAGGCGCTGACCCTGAAGGAGGCCAAATACCCGGCGGTGCAATATGTGCCACGAGAGGACACCAACATGGCCCTGCTGGAGCGCACCGACCGTGTCACCCACTGCCCGTACAAGGGGGATGCGAGCTATTTCAGCGTCAAGGCCGACGGCAAGATGCTGGACAACGCAATCTGGACTTATGAGACGCCCTTCCCCGCCATGACCGAAATTGCCGGCCATCTCGCCTTCTATCCGGACAAGGTTAAGATCGAAGAAGTGGGGTAGCGCGCTCCATACGCCGCCGTCATGGCCGGGGCCCCTCCCGGCCTTCCTGGACGCCGGCTCAAGGCCGTTATCATGACTGAGCGTGCGGCGCGCCGGCCCCGCTAAGCCCTGAAGATCGTGAGGCCCAGTATCAGCAGGACCAGGAAGATCACGACAAAGACGTAGAACAGGAAGCGGGCGATATCGGCGGAGGCGGCCGAAATGTCGGTGAAGCCGAACACGCCGGCCACGATCGAGACAAGCAGGAAGATCAACGCCCATTTCAGGATCGTCATGGCCAGCTCCGAAATTGCTGCCGCCTTTGGCGGCCCCTCAAGCCCTTTTCGCGGATGCTAACTGCGCCATGCGGAACTGGTTCCTAACCGCATCGGAGCCCGGGAAGGCTCTGACCCTTGCTGAATCAAGTTCCCGGCGGCACAGTCCGAACGGGACAGAAGCGCTATCGGGGCGGCCATGATCACGGTGTCACATTCAGCGAGAATGGGCGCGGAGGCTCACGCCGCGCCAATGAGCAAGGCGCGCAATTTGGCGCTCGACCGCGCCCGCACCTTCCTGACGCTGGTGGTGCTGCTGCATCACGCCGTCATTCCCTACACCTATTTCGGCCACACCGATCCGACCTCCTGGATCGGCTTCGACATCATCGTGCTCGCCACCGACAGCTTCTTCATGGCGATGTTCTTCTTCCTGTCGGGCCTGTTCACCTGGCCGGGCATCGCGCGGAAGGCGCCATCGGTGTTTCTGCGCGACCGCCTGTTGCGGCTGGGGCTGCCATTCGCGATCGCGGCCCTCACCGTCATCCCGCTCGCCTATTACGCGATCGCGCTGCGGCAGGAGCCCGAGCTGACCTTCGCCGCGTTCTGGTGGAAGACGGTGACGTCAGGCCCGTGGCCGAGCGGCCCGGTCTGGTTCGTGTGGGTTCTGCTCGCCTTCGACCTGATCGCAAGCCTGCTCTACCGGGTCTCGGCGCATCTGGTCGATCCGGTCAATCGCGTCTCGCTGCGTGGGTTCGAACAGCCGGCCGCCTTCTGGCTGCTGCTCGTCGTCGTCAGCTTGGTCGCCTACATTCCGGCGCTGGTCTATTACGGCGTCAACGAATGGTTCGAGTTCGGGCCGTTCTCGGTGCAGGCCAGCCGTGTCCTGCTCTACTTCGCTTATTTCTTCATCGGCGCCAGCGTCGGTGCCGCGAACTTTGATCACGGCATCCTCGGCGCCGAGGGCCAGTTGCCGAACAGCCGCTGGCAGTGGGTCATCGTCACGCTGATCCCCTACTGCCTGATGTGGGGCATGATCTACATCAAGCGCGAGATTCTCGGTAATCCCGATCCGCTGCCGCCCTGGTACGATGTGTTCTACGGCACGTTCTTCGTGCTGTTCTCGGCCTCGATCATGCTCGCGATCCTCGCTTTCTTCCTGCATTCGAAAGCGCCGGGGCCGAACCTGCTCGACCGCATGCAGGCCGATGCCTATGGCATGTTCCTGGTGCATTACCCGATCGCGTTGTGGATCCAGTACGCGCTGTACGATTACAGCCTGCCTGCGATCGTGAAGGCCGCGGTCGGCTTCGTGCTCACGGTGATCCTGAGCTGGGGCGTGACGGCGGGCTTGCGGAAGATTCCGGGGGCCTCGCACGTGCTGTGAGTAATTCGTAGCCCGGATGAGCGTAGCGACATCCGGGAAAACATGTCGACAAGGACCCGGATATCGCTTCGTTCATCCGGGCTACGGCTCCTCGCGATGACGGAGAATGTCGCGCCGTCTCAGGCCGCCTTGCCGCCCATATATTCCGGCAGCCAGCGTTCGAACGACTTGCGCAGCGTGTCGATCGCGACCGGTGCTTCGCCCGCGATGGCGATCGCATCGCCCCCGGTGGTGCCGATCCGCACGCACGGCACTTCGCAGCCACGCATCTTGGCGAGCACGCGGCCGGCTTCCGCTTCCGGCACGGTGACGAGATAGCGCGCCTGGTCCTCGCCGAACCAATAGGCCTGCGGCACCAGCGCAGTCGGCGCCGCGAGCAGTTTTGCGCCGATCCCGCCCGCCATCGCCATCTCGGCCAGCGCGATCAGGAGGCCGCCGTCGGAGAGGTCGTGCACAGCAGTCGCGGTGCCCGCATGGATCATGCCGCGCACGCAATCGCCGTTGCGCTTCTCGGCGGCGAGATCCACCGGCGGCGGCGCGCCCTCCTCGCGGCCGCAGATGTCGCGCAGGTACACGGACTGGCCGAGCCAGCCATGGGTCTCGCCGACCAACAGGATCGCCTCGCCCTCGGCCTTGAAGGCGAGCGAAGCTGACTTGGTGAAATCGTCGAGCAGGCCGACGCCGCCGATCGAGGGCGTCGGCAGGATCGCACGGCCGTTGGTCTCGTTGTAGAGCGAGACGTTACCGGAGACGACCGGGAAGTCGAGCGTGCGGCAGGCTTCCGAGATGCCCTTCAGGCAGCCGACGAACTGGCCCATGATCTCGGGCCTTTCAGGGTTGCCGAAGTTGAGATTGTCGGTGATCGCGAGCGGCTTGCCGCCGACCGCGGTGATGTTGCGCCAGGCTTCCGCCACCGCCTGCTTGCCGCCCTCGAACGGGTCGGCCTCGCAATAGCGCGGCGTGACGTCGACGGTCAGCGCCAGGCCTTTCGGCCCGTCCTCAACGCGCACCACGGCGGCATCGCCGCCCGGACGCTGCATGGTGTTGCCGAGGATGACGTGGTCGTACTGCTCCCAGACCCAGCGCTTGCTGCACATGTCGGGCGTTCCGATCAGCTTCTCCAGCGCAGGCCCGAGGCCCATAGGCGCCGGCACGTCGCGGGCGTGCACGACCGGCAGCGCGGCGGAGGGGACATGCGGGCGATCATAGACCGGCGCCTCGTCGCCAAGCTCCTTGATCGGCAGATCAGCCATCACGTCGCCGCCATGCTTGACCACGAAACGCTTGCTCGGCGTGGTGTAGCCGACAATCGCAAAATCGAGCCCCCACTTCGTGAAGATCTCCTCGGCTTCCTTCTCCTTCTCGGGCTTGAGCACCATGAGCATGCGCTCCTGGCTCTCCGAGAGCATCATCTCGTAGGCGCTCATGCCGGTCTCGCGGGTCGGCACCGCATCGAGATCGAGGTCGACGCCGAGATCGCCCTTGGCGCCCATCTCCACCGCCGAACAGGTCAGGCCAGCCGCGCCCATGTCCTGGATCGCGATGACGCAGCCCTTCTCCATGATTTCGAGGCAGGCTTCCAGCAGCAGCTTTTCGGCGAAGGGATCGCCGACCTGCACGGTCGGGCGCTTCTCCTCGGACTTATCGTCGAATTCGGCTGAGGCCATCGAGGCGCCGTGGATGCCGTCGCGCCCGGTCTTGGAGCCCAGATACACGATCGGCATGTTCACGCCGGAGGCGGCCGCATAGAAGATCTTGTCGGCATCGGCGAGGCCGACGGCCATCGCGTTGACCAGGATGTTGCCGTCATAGCGGGTGTGGAAGCGCACCTGCCCGCCGACCGTCGGCACGCCGAAGGAATTACCGTAGCCGCCGACGCCCGCCACGACACCGGACACGAGATGCCGCGTCTTCGGGTGCTCGGGCGCGCCGAAGCTGAGCGCATTGAGGCAGGCGATCGGGCGCGCGCCCATGGTGAAGACGTCACGCAGGATGCCGCCGACGCCGGTGGTCGCACCCTGGTACGGCTCGATATAGCTCGGGTGGTTGTGGCTCTCCATCTTGAAGACCACGGCCTGGCCGTCGCCGATGTCGATCACGCCGGCATTCTCGCCCGGGCCCTGGATCACCCAGGCCGCCTTGGTCGGGAGCCCGCGCAGATGGATTCGCGAGGATTTGTACGAGCAGTGCTCGTTCCACATCGCCGAGAAGATGCCGAGCTCGGTGAAGGTCGGCTCCCGCCCGATCAGCTTCAGGATGCGCTCATACTCGTCGGGCTTGAGCCCGTGGGCGGCAACCAGTTCGGGGGTGATCTTGGGTTCATTCTTCATGGATTCGAGGCTTTCGGCGGCGGTTTGGCCGTTCTTAGGAACATCGGACGGCTTCGAAAAGCCCTTTATGGCGCATTTTCCCGCTGTCCCACGTTTTGCGCCGGGGGCCCCGCGGGAACGGGAATTGCACGGCGCGGACGGATCGGATTTAAGGGCTCAAGACCCGCAATTGAAGGCCTGATTTCCTTTGCACGAATTGACCAAAGCACCTCCGCCCCGCCGCCCCGACCTCCACGTCGCCACCGAAGGCGAGTTTGTGGGCTGGCGGACCTGGATTCGCGACAGTTTCGAGTCCCATGTCGGCCCATTCTGGCACCTGATCGAGGCGGACGGCAGCGTCCGCTGCGCCTTCCGGGTCGAGAAAAAGCACCTCAATGGCTCCGGGAACGTCCATGGCGGCTGCTACATGGCCTTTGCCGACTACTCCCTGTTTGCGATCGCCACCCATGTCCTGGACAGCCGGGCGGTGACGACCAACTTCGCCTGCGAATTCCTCGACGCGGCACGCGAGGGCGAGCTGATCGAATGCACCGGCGAGGTCACCCGCGCCGGCGGTTCGCTTATCTTCCTGCGCGGCAAGATGACGTCCGGGACGCGCGTGCTGCTCACCTTTTCCGGCACGATCAAGCGGATGAAGCGGAAGGCGCTCCCTCAGCCAAACGCATAGCTTCGCGGCTTCCCTTTTTGCGCCCCCTCGCCCAGACTTCCGGCAAGCGCGTTCGCGCCGGGGAGCAAGAACAAGGTGCCGCAGAGCACATCGGAGGCGGGCCGCAAAACGGCGTCCGCATCGACGCCGTTGCCGTCCATACCCGCCACCGGCGCACGCAACTGGCGCGACTATGCGCTGCTGCTCGCGCTCGCCTGCTGCTGGAGCTCGACCTATCCGCTGACCAAGCTGGCGCTTCCCACCATCCCGCCCATCACCTTCATCTCGGCGCGCTCACTGATCGCGGCCGCCTTCCTGTTCGCGATCCTGTGGGTGCGCGGGATCAGGATTCCGACCGACGCGAGAGCTATGGCGGAATCTGGGTGATGACGGTGTGAGGAAGGCGGCGTATCGAGGCGGGTGACGAGCCTGCCAGAACCTCTCGAGGAGAGCGATACGCCATGACCGAGACTACCAATGTTCTTGCTTTCCGTCAGCCGTCCGCGGTTGATGATCCACTGACCGATATCGTTCGTGCCGGCGCGCGGGACCTGCTTGCCAGGGCGATCGAGATCGAGGTTGGCGCGTTTCTGGCCAGCACGGCCAATCTGACGCTGCCCGACGGTCGAGCGCGCCTGGTCCGACATGGGCACGGTCCGGTGCGCGAGATTGCGACCGGCATCGGTCCGGTGGAGGTCGCTCGTCCCAAGGTCCGCGACCGCGGAGCGAGCGGGCGAGGCGACCGCCTCCGCTTCAGTTCGGCAATCCTGCCGCTATGGGCGCGGCGGACGAAGAGCCTGGATGCCTTGATCCCGGTCCTCTATTTGCGCGGCATCTCGACCGGCGACTTCCAGGAGGCGCTCTCGGCGCTGCTCGGCAAGGATGCGCCGAACCTGTCGCCTTCGGTGATCGCCGGCCTGAAGGCCGATTGGCAGGTCGAGTACGAACGCTGGCAGAGACGCGATCTGTCGGCGCGTCGCTATGTCTACATCTGGGCCGATGGCGTGTACCTGCAGGCCCGCATGGAAGATCACAGCGAATGCATGCTGGTGCTGATTGGCACCACGCCGGAAGGCAAGAAGGAGCTGATCGGCTTCCAGGTCGGCGTGCGCGAGAGCGCGCAGAGCTGGCGCGAACTCCTGATCGACCTGCGGCAACGCGGGTTACGGATTGCCCCGCAACTCGCCATCGGCGACGGCGCCCTCGGCTTCTGGAAGGCACTGGACGAGGCCTTTCCCGGCACGCGGCACCAACGATGCTGGTGCCATAAAGTGAGCAACGTACTCGACAAGGTCGCCAAATCCGTGCAGGGCCCCATGAAGAACGACCTGCGGAACATCTATCTGGCCCCACACCGGGCCGAAGCTGAAACCGCGATCGACGTCTTCGTCGAGAAATACCACGTCAAATACGGACGTGCGGTGGAGTGCCTGATCAAGGATCGCCATGCGCTGCTCGCCTTCTTCGACTTCCCTGCTGAGCACTGGATCCACCTACGCAGCTCGAACCCGATCGAGAGCGTCTTCGCCACGGTGCGCCACCGAACGGTGCGGACCAAGGGATCGCTGTCGCAACAAACTGCGAAGCTGATGGTGTTCAAGCTCATCGACGCCGCATCGAAGACCTGGCGGCGATTGAAGAGCACGAACCAGTTGCCGAAAGTCATCGCCGGTGTAAAGTTCATCGACGGAATCGAAGTCATTCCGAACACTGAAAGCCACGCCGCCTGATCAGGCCGCGTCACCCAAAATCAGCCATAGCTCCGGACGCGAAAGCCTGGAAGCTGTTCGCGACCCAGCAATTGATCAACTCGACCTTCCCGTTCCTGATCATCACCTGGTCGCAGCAATATGTGCCGGCCTCGAACACGGTGGTGCTGGCCTCGACGACGCCGATCTTCGCCTTCCTGATCACCTCGCTGATCACGCGGCACGAGCCGGCGACGCTGCTCAAGCTCGCCGGCGCGGTTTTGGGGCTTGCCGGCACCGTCGCGATCGTCGGGCTCGATGCCCTGCATGGCCTTGGCAGCGAGATCGTGGCGGAGATCGCGATCCTGCTCGCCACGATCTCCTTTGCCTGCGCGACCATCTTCGGCCTCCGCCTCTCCGAGTACGACCCGATGGTGGTGGCCGCCGGCTCGCTGCTGTTCGGCGGCCTTGTGCTGCTGCCGCCCTCGCTGCTCATCGACCAGCCCTGGACGCTGCACCCGACGCCGACGGCGATTGTCGCCACCATCGTCATGGGCATCGTCTCCAGCGCATTGGGCCTGATGCTGTTCTACGTCTGCCTCGGCCGGCTCGGCACGCTGACGACGAACGCGCAAGGTTATTTGCGCATCCCGATCGGCGTCGGCCTCTCCGTGCTGCTGCTCGGCGAGAGCGTGCCGTCGAATTTGGCGCTGGGCCTGCTGCTGGTGATGGCCGGCGTTGCCGCGATGACGGTGCCTGCGGAGAAGCTCAAGCTGCGCTAGGGTCTGGACTCAACCAAGCTGTGGCCGTGGAATCAATCTGAACAGGAGAAACAGACAACATGGTGAGCGATACGAACGTTTGGGCCGGCCAGTGCCATTGCGGTGCGGTGCGCTTCGAGGCGACGCTCAGCGACGGCTTCAATTCGATCCGCCGCTGCACTTGCTCTTACTGCCGGATGCGAGGCGCCGTCGTTGTCATGGCGGAAATGGGAGGGTTCAAGTTCCTGCAGGGCGAGGACGCGCTCACAACCTACCGCTTCCATACCGGATCGGCGCAACACTTCTTCTGTTCTCGCTGCGGAATATACACCCATCATCAACGGCGATCTGACACGACATCATACGCCGTCAACGTGGCCTGCCTGGACGGGGTAAGCCCATTCGACTTTGCCGAGGTGCCCGTCATGGACGGCGTCAATCACACCAACGATACCGGCAAGCCAACCCGTCGAGCAGGCACACTCCGGTTTATCCCGGCTGACTAAAGCGCGATGCGATTGGATGAATCGTCATCGCGCTTCAGGTGATTGTTTGAGCATGATCTTTTCGGAAAACCGCTGCACACTTTTCCTGGATCATGCTGTAACACCACTTTCGGCGGCCGACGGCGAGGCGGTCACTTGGCGTCGTCGGCCAGCATCTTCCGATATTTTTCGACGTCGCGCGTCACGAGCTTCTGCAGCACTTCGGGCGCGTGCTCGTCGGAATCGGGCGTAACGGTCGAGAGGTCGGCGAAGCGCTTCTTCACCGCGTCGGTCTCCACCGCCGTGCGCGCGGCGGCATTCAACTTGGCGATGACGGCCGGCGGCGTGCCCTTGGGCGCGAACAGGCCGTTCCAGCCCTGAGCCTCGAATTCGGGCAGGCCCGCTTCGGCCGACGTCGGCAGGTCCGGGAGCGTGGCGAGCCGCACGGTCGAGCCGACGACCAGACCCTTCACCAGCTTCTCGTTGATCGATTGCGAGACCGAGGCTGCCGCATCGCAGACGCCGTCGATCTGGCTTCCGACGGCATCGGTCAGCGCAGGCGCGGCGCCGCGATAGCCGACCAGCGTCGCGTCGATCCCGGCTGCCGTGACGAAGCTCTTGCAGATCAGGTAGTTCGACGAGCCGACGCCGGCATGGCCGAGATTGATCTTGCCGGGATTGGCCTTCGCGTAGGCGATGAACTCTTTCAGATCCTTCGCAGGAAAGTCCTTGCGCAGCGCGATGATGCCGAAGGTCTTCGCCACCATGGCGATCGGCACGAAGGACTCAGGCGTGAACGGCAGCTTTGGATAGATCGTGTAGGTCGCAGCATTGGTGCCGGCGTTGCCGATCGCGATGGTGTAGCCGTCGGGCTCGGCGCGGGAGGCGCGCGCCAGCGCGGTCGAGCCGCCGGCACCGGCAACGTTCTCGATCACGATGGTCTGGCCGAGGGCGATGCCCATCTGCTCGGCGACCGTGCGCGCGATCACGTCCGAGGTGCCGCCGGCCGCGAACGGCACGATCATTGTGATGGGACGCTTGGGATAATCTTGCGCGGATGCGCATGTTGCGAACGCCAGCGCCGCGACTGCGGCGAGGGCACGCTTCACTACGAGCGAAATCACGCAGCCTTTTCCAGGTGCTGGACCAGGCCGGCGAACAGGCCGCGGCCGTCGGTGCAGCCCATGATGTCTTCGACGTGGTTTTCCGGATGCGGCATCATGCCGAGCACGTTGCCCTTGTCGTTGACGATGCCGGCGATGGAGTGCGCCGCGCCGTTGATGTTGTGGGCCTCGTCGACCACACCTTCAGGCGAACAATAACGATAGAGCACCCGCCCCTCGCCCTCGAGCCGCTTGATGGTCTCCTCGTCCGCCTCGTAATTGCCTTCGCCATGCGCGACCGGCACGCGGATCACCTGCCCGGCATTGTAGCCGCGGGTGAACGGCGTGTCGGAACGCTCGACGCGCAGATGCACGTCATGGCAGATGAATTTCAGCCGCGCGTTGCGCATCAACACGCCCGGCAGCAGGCCGGATTCACAGAGGATCTGAAAACCGTTGCAGACGCCGAGCACGAGCCCGCCGTTGGCGGCATAGCCGCGCACCGCATCCATCACCGGAGCCCGCGCCGCAATCGCGCCGCAGCGCAGATAGTCACCGTAGGAAAAGCCGCCCGGCACCACCACGAGATCGGTGCCCGCCGGCAGCGACGTCTCGGCGTGCCACACCATCGCAGGCTCGCTGCCCGAGATCAGCCTCAACGCACGCGCCATGTCGCGCTCGCGGTTGATTCCGGGAAAGACGAGGATGGCGGCTTTCATGGCAGGGGTTCCGACGGTGGGCGGGAATCGGGGCTGGCCGAAGGGCCAATTCGTGAAGGGACATAACCATTTGACGGGGATTTTACCAGTGCTAGCCTTGGTCGAGCGCCTTGTACACAGGCGATAGTCGCATGCCGATCGGCCAGTCGTTTCGCCCGGGATTGAAGCCATGAACGTCCCGTCGCTGCCCGCATCCCCCTCCGAGCCGGTGCCCACCGAGGGCGTCGTCGCCGCCGGCGCCTATGTCGACGGCCGGCGCGTCGCCAATATCGCCATCAGCGAGGCCTCGAGCTGGCGGGCCAAGCCCGGCCACGTGGTCTGGATCGGCCTGCACGAGCCGGACATGACGCTGCTCGGCGCGGTCCAGAAGCAGTTCGACCTGCACGAGCTCGCGATCGAGGACGCCAACCACGCCCATCAGCGACCCAAGATCGAGCAATATGGCGAGGCCCTTTTCATCGTGGCGCGCACCGCGCAATTGATCGAGGGCCGGATCGCCTTCGGCGAGACGCATATCTTCGTCGGCGAAGGCTATCTGGTCTCGGTGCGCCACGGCGCCTCGACGTCCTACACACCGGTGCGCGAACGCTGCGAGAGCTGCCCGCGGGCGCTCGCGCGCGGCGAGGACTACATCCTCTACGCCATCCTCGATTTCATCGTCGACAATTACTCGCCCGTGCTCGAGAGCATTCACGAGGAGGTCGAAGGCATCGAGGACGACGTGCTCTCCAAGCCGCTCAGCAAAGCGCAGATCGAGCGGCTCTACATGCTGCGCCGCGACCTGCTGCGGCTCAGGACCGCGATCGGCCCGCTGGTGGAGGTCTGCCGCCGGCTCGAGCATGACGAGCTGTCGATGGTGCGGCAGGCCATGCAGCCGCTGTTTCGCGACGTCACCGACCACGTCCGCAACATCCAGGAGCGCATCGATTCCATGCGCGAGGTGCTGGCCTTCGCCTTCGAGGCCAGCCTGCTGGTCGGCCAGGCCCAGGAGACGGCGGTGTCCAAGAAGCTCGCCTCGTGGCTCGCGATCATCGCGATCCCGACCGCGCTCGCCGGCATCTACGGCATGAACTTCAAGCACATGCCGGAACTGGAATGGGAGTACGGCTACTACATGCTGCTCGGCGTGATGCTGACGGCATGCGGCTCCCTGTACTGGCGTTTTCGCAGCGTCGGATGGCTGTGAGCCATCCTGCTCACCCGAGCAGTTCCACCCGATAATTCTCGATCACGGTGTTCGCCAGCAGCTTGTCCGCGGCCTCCTTCAGCGCGGCTTCCGCCTTGGCCTTGTCGGCGCCGGCGAGCTCGATGTCGAACACCTTGCCCTGGCGGACGCTGGCGACGCCGTCGACGCCGAGCGACTTCAGCGCGCCTTCGATGGCCTTGCCCTGCGGATCGAGGATGCCCGTCTTCAAGGTAACGGTGACACGTGCCTTCACGTCGAAAACCCCTTTTAGCTCTTCACCAGCACCGGGCCGGAGCCCGCCGGACGCTCGTTCTCCATGAGGATGCCGAGACGCTTTGCGACCTCGGTATAGGCCTCGAGCAGGCCGCCGAGATCCCTGCGGAAACGATCCTTGTCGAGCTTCTCGTTCGACTTGATGTCCCAGAGACGGCAGCTATCCGGCGAGATCTCGTCGGCGACGATGATGCGCATCATCTCGTTCTCGAACAGGCGCCCGCACTCCATCTTGAAGTCGACGAGACGGATGCCGATGCCGAGGAAGAGGCCGGTGAGGAAATCGTTGACGCGGATGGCGAGCGCCATGATGTCGTCGATCTCCTGCGGCGTCGCCCAGCCGAAGGCGGTGATGTGCTCTTCCGACACCATGGGGTCGTTGAGCTGGTCGTTCTTGTAGTAGAATTCGATGATCGAACGGGGCAGCTGCGTGCCCTCCTCGATGCCCAGGCGCTGCGACAGCGAACCGGCGGCGACGTTCCGCACCACCACCTCGAGCGGCACGATCTCGACCTCGCGAATCAGCTGCTCTCGCATGTTGAGCCGACGGATGAAATGGGTCGGCACCCCGATGTCGTTGAGGTGCTGAAACAGGTACTCCGAGATCCGGTTGTTGAGGACACCCTTGCCCTCGATCACCTGATGCTTTTTCGCATTGAACGCTGTGGCGTCGTCCTTGAAGTGCTGGATCAGGGTACCGGGCTCCGGGCCTTCATACAGAACCTTTGCCTTGCCTTCATAAATGCGACGCCGACGGCTCATGGGGATGTACCGTGTTTTGTTGAAATCCATGAATTTGGTGTGCTCCGGTTGACTAGGATTACGACCCACAGCGGAGCTGCCGTGAACGGCTGGGAACCCATCTATAAACCCTTGGAAACAGAACGGGAACCAAGCCTTTAGGCAACCTATCCGATTGGCTGTCCCAGCACAATCGATCCGGCCGTCCGGCGCCAACTTATACCATCTTGCCTGCGGCTTAACGGCCCGTTGTTTTGCCGATTCGTGCTATCTATGTAGGCATGCAGCCGGGTCGCCGCAACGGAAGGCTCCCGCGCCATTCAAGCAGGGGATTTGGAACAAGGCATGAGCGAGTTCGACAAGCGCCAGGAAGGCTTCGAGAAGAAGTATGCCCTCGACGAGGAGCAGAAGTTCAAGGCGGAAGCCCGCCGCAACCGGCTGCTCGGCCTGTGGGCGGCCGAAAAGCTCGGCATTACCGGTGATGCCGCCACCGCCTATGCCAAGGAGGTGGTCGCGTCGGATTTCGAGGAGGCCGGCGATGCCGACGTCCTGCGCAAGATCACGGCCGATTTCGCCGCCAAGAACGTCGCGGTCACCGAGCAGGCGATTCGCGCCAAGATGAGCGAACTGCTCGCGGTGGCGGCTGCCGAGGTGAAGGCGGGGAAGTAAATTAGGCGATCAGGGAGTGGCGAATGGCTAATTGGGCGTCCCCATTCGCTATTCGCAATTCGCCACTCACCTCCATCACCCCTCCTTGAAGCCGTATTCCGGCACGTTGCCGCTGGCTCCGTAATATTTGTACGGCAGGAACTTGCCGCTCATGGTGATCTTGACGCGGTCGCCCTTCGGGTTGGCGACGCGTTCGATTCCCATGTCGAAGTCGATCGCCGACATGATGCCGTCGCCGAACTCCTCCTCGATCAGCGCCTTCCAGGCCGGGCCGTTCACCATCACCATCTCGTAGAAGCGGTAGATCAGAGGATCGGTCGGCGGCATCGGCGTGCCGGTGCCGCGCATCGGCACCTCGTTGAGCATCGCAACTTCGGCCTTCGACAGGCCGAACAGCTCGCCGGCATTGGCGGCCTGCGGCTTCGTCAATTTCATCTGGCCGAGGATCGCGCCGACGATCAGCACTTCGGAATAGCCGCCGATCTGCTCGCAGATATGCTTCCAGCTCCATCCCTTCTCGCGCTTGATGTCGAGCAGCTTTTCGGTGAGATCTTCGCGTTTCATCAGGGGTCTCCGTGTCAGGCGGTCAGTCCGGGACTGGTCCCGGGGGTCCAGGTCTGGCGTGGCTCCTCGCCGTTCGAGGCGATCGTCAATCCGGGCTTGCCGATGTGCACCATCGGCACGTTGCGAGGATCGTGATCGGGTGTCTCGGCGGCAAAGGTCTTGCTGCGCGTCACCAGGAAATCGATGATGTGGTTGCGCAAGGCGTAGTAGAGCGGATGGCGGTGCAGATCGATGCGGCCGCGATCCCGCGGCAGCGGATTCTCGACCACCTCGGCCAGCACCGCGCCGGGACCGTTGGTCATCAGGAAAATCTTGTCGGCGAGATAGATCGCTTCGTCGACGTCATGGGTGATCATGAACGCGGTCTGCCCGGTCTCGAGGCAGATGCGCCGGACCTCGTCCTGGAGCGTGCCGCGCGTCAGCGCGTCCAGCGCCGAGAACGGCTCGTCCATCAGCATCATCTTCGGCGTGATCGACAGCGCCCGCGCGATGCCGACGCGCTGCTTCATGCCGCCCGACAGTTCAGACGGCCGCTTGTGCTCGGAGCCGGTGAGACCGACGAGATCGATGAAGGTCTGCGCATGCGCCCTCACCTTGGCGCGATCCCAGCTCCGCCATTTCGAGCTGACGGCGTAAGCAACGTTGCCGAGCACGGTGCGCCAGGGCAGCAGCGCGTGGCTCTGGAAGATCACGGCGCGGTCGAGGCTGGTGCCCGAGATCGCCTGGCCGTCGACGATGACGGCGCCCTCGCTCGGCGCATCGAGGCCGGCGAGGATGTTGAGCACGGTGGTCTTGCCGCAGCCGGAATGGCCGATCACGCAACAGAACTCGCCGCGCGCCATCGAAAGCCACAGGTTTTCGAACACGGTTGTCGTCGCGCCGCCCGCACCGGGATAACGCTTGGCGATGCCTTCGATGGAGACGAATTTGTCGGTCACTTGCCCTACTCCGGAAACGTGACCATGCGCGTGAAGCGCGCGAGGATCTGGTCGAGCAGCATGCCGACGACCCCGATCAGCAGGATCGCGATGATGACGTTGGTGATCGAGAGGTTATTCCACTCGTTCCAGACGAAGTAGCCGATACCGGTGCCGCCGACGAGCATCTCGGCGGCAACGATCACGAGCCAGGCGATGCCGATCGAGATGCGCATGCCGGTCAGGATCGTCGGCGCCGCCGCGGGCAGGATCACCGTGAAGGCGCGCCTGACGGTCCCGACCTCCAGCGTCCGCGCCACGTTGATCCATTCCTTGCGCACGCTGGCAACCCCGAAGACGGTGTTGAGCAGCATCGGCCAGATCGAGCAGATGAAGATGACGAAGATCGCGGAAACCGAGGAGTCCTTGATGGTGTAGAGCGCGAGCGGCATCCACGCCAGCGGCGAGATCGGCTTCAGCACCTGGATGAAGGGATCGAGCGCCTTGCTGAGCAGCGGCGACATGCCGATCAGGAAGCCGAGCGGAATCGCGACCAGCACGGCGAGCAGATAGCCGGTGCCGACCCGCGCGATGGAATAGCCGAGTTGGATTCCGAGCCCCTTGTCGTTCGGCCCGTTGTCGTAGAACGGCCGCTTCAGATGCTCCCAGAGCTTGGCCCCGACGTCGAGCGGTCCGGGCATTGCCGATTTGCCCTGCGTCGCGGTCAGGCCCATCAGCTTGGCGTATTCCGGACTCATGGTAGCGACGGGGGCCGTCGAGCGCGTGGCGAGATGCCAGATGCAAAGAAACGCGGCGAGCAGCACGATGGAGACGAGGCCGGCACGTAGGCGGAGGGAGGATGTCATCTTGCAAGCCCTCGCGGTATGGGTCCCGGCGTTTGCCGGGATGACGATGGCGAGAGTGGCGTGCTCACGACGCCTTCCTGATCTTGAAGCTCGCCACGTAATCCTCCGGCTTGGCCGGGTCGAAATTCTTGCCCATCACCGCGAAGGACTTGTACGCGCTTGCAGGCGGCGACAGCCCCATCTCGGTCATCAGCTTCTTGGTGTCGGTGGCGAGGTACACCTGCTCGGCGATCGCCTTGTAGTCGACGTCGCCCTTGATCTGGCCCCAGCGCTTCATCTGCGTCAGCATCCAGACCGCGAAGGACTGCCAGGGGAACGGATCGAAATCGACCCGCTTGGGATCGGTCTTCACCCCACCGAGGCCGTCGGCATAGGTGCCGGTCAGGACCTGCTCCAGCACCGTGACCGGCGCGTTGATGTAGTTCGCCGGCGCGATCGCCTCCGCGATCTGCTTGCGGTTCTCCGCCTTCGACGCATAGGCGGTGGCATCGACGATGGCCCGCGTCAGCGCCGCAAAGCTGTTCGGCGCCGTCGTGATGAATTCGCGGCTGGCGGCGAAGCTGCAGCAGGGATGGCCGTCCCAGATCTCCTTGGACAGCAGATGCATGAAGCCGACGCCGTCATAGATCGCGCGCTGACAAATGTTGTCGGGCGCGAGGAAGCCGTCGATGTTGCGGCGCGCAAGTTCGCGACCATTTCCGGCGGCGGCACCGAGCGAAGCTGCACGTCGGTATCAGGGTCGATGCCGTGCTCGGCGAGATAATAGCGCAGCAGGTAATTGTGCATGGAATAGTCGAAGGGGATGGCGAATTTCAGGCCTTTCCAGTCCTTCGGATCGCGCTTGTCCTTGTGCTTGGTCGCGAGCACTATGCCCTGCCCGTTGATGTTCTCGATCGCAGGGACGGCGAACGGAATGGCGTTGGCACCCAGGCCGAGCGAGATCGCGATCGGCATCGGCGCCAGCATGTGCGCGGCGTCGTATTCCTTGTTGATGGTCTTGTCGCGGATCACCGCCCAGCCGGCGGTCTTGACCACTTCGACATTGAGGCCGTGCTTGGCATAGAAGCCCATCGGCGCCGCCATGATGATCGGCGTGGCGCAGGTGATTGGAATGAAGCCGACCTTGAGGTCCTTTTTCTCGGGCGCGCCGGCCTGCGCGAACACTTCGGTCGCGGTCTGAAGCGGGAAGAATTGCGACAGCGCCGCGAGCGCGGTCGACGCACCGACCGATTTCAGGAAGGCGCGGCGCGCCACGTCCTGCGGAAACATCGCGCGCATCACGGCAGAGGCGACGACGCCCTCGTAGCGCTTCTCCTCGCCCTCGACGGGCTCGCAACGCAGCGCCGCGGCTGCCTGGTCATGCTCTGCCGCGGATCGGTGCTGGCCACAGGCGCAGCCGGCCCGAAGGTTGCGGTCGGGATCAAACGAATTGTCGAACGTGGACATCAGCCCTCCTGCGCGTCGTTGCGAGGAAGGATTACGCAAGGAGCATGCCACGGCCGCCACATCGGCCAGCACCTTGACGACGCAGCACTTTCAATCAAGCTTGGTCACTACGAAAATTCGTGATAAACGAGATTTCGTAGTTCAATTACGAGATTTCGCAATGGCACCGATGCCGATGCCCGTCCACGACGACATGACTCCCCCGATCGATCCGCGCGTCGCAGCGTTCGAATCCTCGGTCGAGGCGACACTGCTGGTCGATCCCTTCAGCGACCAGATCGTCGATGCCAATCCCGCCGCCTGCGCCCTGCTCGGCTATGACCGCGCGCTGCTGCGGCAGACCAGACCCAGCAAACTCCACGCCGGCGAGCTTCCGGCCCTCACCGTCTTCACCCAGGCCGTGCTGCACAAGGGCGCCTACTGGACCACGGCGCTCACTCCCCGCCACGCAACGGGGCAAGATCTCCAGCTCGAATATGCAGGCTGTGTGCTGCCGCATGACGGCCGCACGCTGCTGCTGCTCGCGCTGACCGATCTCGACGCGCGCCGCCGGCGCAATGTCGATGCCGCCGCCGAGGATCACATGCGCAGCGGCATATCGACCTGGCAGCGGGTCGAGCGCGTCTTTCAGGACATCGAGCGCGAGAACCAGCTGATCCTGCGCGCCGCCGGCGAAGGCATCTATGGCGTGAACGCGGAAGGAAAGACCACCTTCGTGAACCCCGCGGCGGAGCGGATGCTGGGCTGGACCGCCGAAGAGCTGGTCGGCAAGGAGATCCATCCGATCGTGCACCACACCCACCACGACGGCCGCCACTACCCCGATCACGACTGCCCGATCTATGCGGCGTTCCGTGACGGCGCCGTGCATCAGGTCGATGGCGAGGTGTTCTGGCGCAAGGACGGCTCGCCGGCCTGGGTCGAATACACCTCCACGCCCATCCGCGACCGCGGTGTCGTGGTCGGCGCGGTCGTCGTGTTTCGCGACGTCAGCCAGCGCCGCGAGGCCGACGAGAAGCTGCATGCGGCGCTTGCCGAAGTCGACCGTCTGCGCGAGCGGCTCGAACTGGAAAACGCCTATCTGCAGGAGGAGATCCGCATCGAGACCAATCCGCGCGGCATCATCGGTGGAAGCGAGGCGATCCAGAAGACGCTGCGCCAGGTCAAGCTGGTGGCGCCGACCACGGCGGCGGTGATGATCACCGGCGAATCCGGCACCGGCAAGGAGCTGATCGCGCGCGCCATCCACGAGGACTCGATCCGCAGCGACCGGCCGCTGATCCGTGTCAACTGCGCCGCGATCCCGCGCGAATTGTTTGAGAGCGAGTTCTTCGGCCATGTCCGCGGCGCCTTCACCGGCGCAATGCGCGACCGCATCGGCCGCTTCGAACTGGCCGACGGCGGCACGCTGTTTCTCGACGAGGTCGGCGAAATCCCGATCGAGCTCCAGGGCAAGCTGCTGCGCGTGTTGCAGGAAGGCCATTTCGAGCGCGTCGGCGAGGCACGCACGCGCGCGGTCGACGTCCGCGTCATCGCCGCGACCAATCGCGACCTCAAGCAGGAAGTCCAGCGCGGCCGTTTCCGCGAGGATCTCTATTTCCGCCTCAACGTGTTCCCGATCGAGACCGTCCCCTTGCGCGAACGGCGCGAGGATATTCCGTTGCTCGCCCAGCACTTCCTGACGCGCGAGGGCAAGGCGCTGAAGTCGAACCTGCGTCTGTCCGAGGGCGATGCGCGGCGACTGACCCGCTACGACTGGCCCGGTAATGTCCGCGAATTGCAGAATGTGATCGAGCGCGCTGCGATCCTGTCCCAGAACGGCCGTCTGCGCATCGATCTGCCCGACGGCTCCGGCGCGCAGGTTCTGTCCGGCGCCGCTCGCCCGAAGGCCGATGCGCGCCCGGCGGTCATGACCTCATCCGAGATGCGCGACCACGAGCGCGCCAACATTCTCGCCGCACTCGAGGCCTGCTCGGGAAAAGTCTTTGGCCCGGGCGGCGCGGCCGAATTGCTCGACGTCAAGCCGACCACCTTGGCCTCGCGGATCAAGGCGCTGGGAATTGCGCCTCGTCCGCGGGCAACGCATCCTTCGAGACGCCCGCTTTAGGTGGGCTCCTCAGGATGAGGGCGGAGTGCGCGGCAGCAGTTTCAACATGCACCGATGCCGCTTAGCCTCATCCTGAGGAGACCGCGAAGCGGTCGTCTCGAAGGACGAGGCGTGCACTCAGGCCGCCTTGGTCGTGACATCAGCTGCAATCGGCAAGCCCTGCTCGATCGGCAGCGACGGATCGCGCGACCATTCGTTCCAGGAGCCGAAATACATCCGCACGTCCTTCACGCCGGCGTTCTTGAGCGCCAGGAACGTGTTCGAGGCGCGCGCGCCCTTGAAGCAGTAGAGTTAGACCGGCGTGGTCTGCGAGATGCCGACGGTGGCGCATTCCGCCAGGATCTCGTCCTTGGACTTGAAGCGCGGGCCCTCGCCGGTCGGCTTCATCATGCGATACCACTCCAGCCACACGGCGCCGGGAATGCGGCCCTTGCGCGGGCAGAAATCCTTCCCATAGGGAGAAGAGCTGTCGCCGATCCATTCGTCGACGTCGCGAACGTCGAGGATCGCGATGCCGGGCTTGCCGACGGCGGCGAGCATGGTCTTCGCATCGATCAGGATGTCGCCCGCTTCAGGCACGATCGGGAACGAGGCCTTCACCGGGGTCGGAACGTCCTTGGTCACCGGCAAGCCCGCAGCTGCCCAGGCATCGAAGCCGCCGTGAAGCACCTTCACCTTGGGATAGCCGAGCATGGTGAGCAGATAATAGCCGCGGCAGGACTGGCCGAAGCCGGAATTCATCGACTGCTCGTAGACCACGGCCGTTTCCTTGCCGGAGAGGCCGGCCGCGCCGAAGGCGTCGGCGAATTTGCTCTTCAGCTCGCTGATGCCCTCGGGCGTCGAGGTCGCAAGGAACGTGAAGATGTCGTGCACGTTCACGGCATTGGGCAGGTGCCCGGCGCCGTAGGCGTCGGGATTGCGGGTGTCGATCACGACACACGGTTCGGTCTTCAAGAGATCGGCAAGTTCGCTGGCAGAGATCAGAACGTCCGTCATTTGGCAGCCTCTCCGTTGAGGTTAGGTGGTCTTCGGGGTGGACTCGTGAAGCTCAGGTGTCGGCGAGCATCTTGCGCAGCTGCTTGGTGGCAGGCGTGACGATCGCGACGAAATAGGCCTCGCGCATGCGCCGCTGCGCGCGGTGGCTCTTCAGGTAGCCGCGCGCGCCACAATGCAGCATCGCCGCATGCGCCGCCGCGACGCTGGCCTCGCCGGCGCGAAGCCGCAGCGCGATCACCTTGCGCCAGTAAGTTTCCTCCTCGTTGTAGGGATCGCGCGCCAGCGCCATGGTCTCGGCCTCGAGCTCGGCGGCGAGATCGCGGAAGTGCACCGGCTGCTGCGGCAGATATCGGTTGATATGGCCGAGGGGGCTGTCGACCTCGTCCATGATGTTGATGCAATCCTTGATGAGGCCGAGCGCCATGCCGGCCTGGAGCAGGATGAAGCCGGCACGGATCTTCTTGACGAAGGGCCCGGCCGGATCGGCCAGGATCAGCTCGTCCGGCACGAACACGTCGCGGAACTGCACTCCGTAGGTGCCGGTGCCGTCCATGGCGAGGAACGGCTTGCACGGCGTCAGCGTGATCGCAGGATCCGAGCAGTCGGCCAGGAACATCACCGTGGCGGGCTCGCCACTTGCGATGCCGGGCGCGCCACTTGCGGTGCCCTGATCGTCCTCACGCTCGAAGATGGTGCCGAAATAATGGTCGGGACCGAGATTGGAGACCCAGGGCAGCGCGCCGCGCACGATATAGCCGCCCTCGACCTTGCGCCCCTTCAGCTTCAATTTCTCGATGTCGAAGAAGCTCTTCATGGGGTTGGAGAGCCCGGTGCCGCCGAGCACGCGCCCGGTCGAGAAGGCATCGCCGAAGCGTTTGGCGAGCTTCAGGTTGGTCGAGTTCGCCGCGTACCAGACCAGGGTGTCCTGGCACCAGGCCATGAAGGCCGTGGCCCCGCAGACTTCCCCGATCGCGGCCATCGCCTGGATGGCGCAGCGCAGATCGGCGGGGCCTTCGTGAGGCACGTGACTGCCCCACGCCCCGACCGCACCGAACTTGCGCAGCACCTCGGCCGGATAGAGCTGGCCCCGCAAATTCGGACAGTAGCTTGAGTGGATTTTCTGCCTGACAGCGGCGAGGATTCTTGCTGCGAATCAGGAGCGAAGATGACGAAGAAGAGCCGCCGGACGCATTCTCCGGCATTCAAGGCGAAGGTTGCTTTGGCTGCGGTCAAAGGCGACAAGACACTGGCGGAGCTGGCGCAACTGTTTGATGTTCATCCGAACCAGATCACGATCTGGAAAAACCAGCTCCTGGAAGGCGCCGCCGGCGTGTTTGGGCATGACAAGACATCGGCCGAGACGCCGGTCGATTTGAAGGCGTTACATGCCAAGATCGGCGAGCTGGCGTTGGAAAACGATTTTTTGTCCGGCGCGCTCACCAAGGCGGGCCTGCTGAGCGCAAAGCGATGATCGACCGCGATCATGATCTTTCTATCGTGCGCCAGGCGAAGGTCCTGAAGCTGGCTCGCAGCACGGTCTACTATGAACCTCGGCCAGTTTCGGCCGAGGACCTTGCCTTGATGCGTCGGCTCGATGAGCTGCATCTCGATTATCCCTTCGCGGGAGCGCGTATGCTGCGATCGTTGCTGCGGCGGGAGGGCGTATACGCCGGTCGCCGCCACATCGCGACGCTGATGAAGCGCATGGGGATCGAGGCGGTCTATCGTCGCCCGAACACGAGCAAGCCGGCTCCGGGTCACAAGATCTACCCGTACCTGTTGCGCGGATTGAAGATCGAGCGGCCCGACCATGCGTGGGCAATGGACATCACCTACATTCCGATGCGGCGTGGCTTCGTCTATCTCGCGGCGGTCGTCGATGTGTTCAGCCGACGGGTCCTGGCCCATCGCGTCTCGATCACAATGGAGGCGGCCTTCTGCGTCGAAGCGGTCCAGGAGGCGTTGGCGAAGCACGGCAGGCCCGAGATTTTCAACACGGATCAGGGCAGCCAGTTCACCAGCCTCGAGTTCACCGATGTGCTGCTGGACGCGAAGATCGCCATCAGCATGGACGGCAAGGGCGCCTGGCGCGACAACGTGTTTGTCGAGCGGCTCTGGCGCACGGTCAAATACGAAGAAGTATATCTCCGCGCCTACGACAGCGTGTCCGAGGCGCGAGCGTCAATTGCCAAGTATCTGGCCTTCTACAATCAGGGACGCCCTCACTCGAGCCTTGACGGGCGCACGCCCGACGAGGCTTACTTCGGCACGCAAGCTATGGTGATGGCCGCATGACCGTCGCCGACGGTTTTGTCGTCGCTCTGGTCGGGCTACGCCCTCCCGACGCAACGACAAAACCGTAAAGCCCCGCGTTCAGCATAACCCGGCAGGAATCCACTTAAATCCAGCGGGGCGCTGTCCAAACAACCGGGGCCAGCTCTGGATAGACCGTACCGTCGTCGATGCCGGCGGCGAGCGGCGCGAGCTGCTCGCGCGCGATCCGCGCCACCTCGCCCGCAATGGACGGTGCGGGCTGATCCATAACTTCGGCCCGCGATAAAGCCAGTGAACCCATGATCGTCTCCCGCACCTTGTCCTGATTGCCGTCTGCTAGATGCCGACCTCGAGATTGACCGGCCGGGTGAAGGTGTTGGCGACCGGCGACCATTTCTTCACATGGGCAACCAGCGCATTGATCTCGTCCTGCGAGACGCCCTCGCATTCCATGTCGACCTTGACGCGGACGTCCGTGAACCCGACCGGCTTGTCGGAGGTGTCGCCGGTGCCCCAGACCGCCGTGATGTTGAGATCGCCTTCGAGCTCCAGCTCGAGCTTGTTGACGATCCAGCCGCGATGCACGGCATTGGCGTGCAGGCCGACCGCGAGGCAGGAGCCGAGCGCGGCGAGCGAGGCTTCGGACGGATTGGGCGCGGTGTCGTCGCCCAGCAGCCCCGGCGGCTCGTCGACGATGTAGGGCGGCAGGTTGCGGATGTAGTTGGCGTGGCGGAATTTACCTTCCGCGACCGTCTTGCACTTCAAGGTCTTGATGACCTTCGGATTCGCCTTGCCGTTGGCGATCAGCTGCTCGAGCCCATTCTTGTCGATGGGCGCGAGGCACCCCGTCAGCACTGTCTTTTGAACGACGGCAGTCATCAGTCTTCTCCCTGGCAGAAGTGGAAATCGGCAGGATACCGAACGGTCTGTTTCCTTGCATGGAGCGTGCCAGAAGCGACCAAAAGCGAAACGCGAAGCATTGGAGCCGCTTAGGCGTCGCTGCCTGCCGATTGATCAGCCCCCTCTTGCTCAAAGGCGGAGCAGATGACCGAGCGGATGCGAATCTTTTCAGCGCTGGACAGATGCGGCTTGCTGATGTGATGCAGCTGCGATTAAGTTGCAGCCCATGGCAAAGACGTCATCGAAGAAGAACGCGAACTCGCCCCACGCTGGCGCAGGCGACGACGAATCCGCGCGCGGGCGCCTGCTCAGTGCCGCGACGCATCTGTTCTGCAAGAACGGCATCAACGCCACCGGCATCGATGCGATCATCGAGGAAGCCGGCACCGCGAAGACCACGCTCTACAAATTGTTCGGCTCCAAGACCAATCTCGTCAACGCCGTGCTGGAAAGCGAAGGCAAGCAGTGGCGCGAATGGTTCATCGGCGCCATGGAGCAAGGCAGCGGCGATGCGCAGGCGAAACTCACGCGCATCTTTCCCGCGCTGAAGAGCTGGTTCGCGGAGGAGCGCTTCTACGGCTGCCCCTTCATCAATGCGGTCGGCGAGCACGACAAGGACGCCAAGCAGTTTCGCAACATCGCGCTGAAGCACAAGAAGATCGTGCTCGGCCATATCGAGAAGCTCGCCGGCGAGCTCGGTTCGACCGAGCCTGCGGTGCTCGCGCATCAGCTCGGCCTGATCATCGATGGCGCGATCGTCGCGGCGATGATCTCGCGCGACCCGGGCGTGGCCGATACGGCGGCACTCACGGCAGGCCCCCTGCTCGGCCAGTCCAAGGCGAAGAAGAAGCGGGCGGCGGAGCAGCTCGAGGCGGTGTGAGTCCGTAGGACGGTTAGGGAAACGCAACCGATCCCGTCCCTTCAGCGGTCACGCGGATATTCGAATGAGGGTGTCCGCGTCCAGTGGGTCAGCCAGGCTTACCGACTCTCCGACCTGCGCGCTCGTCGTCGCCACGGAGGCGGCGTTCTTCATTGAGACAAGGGGTGCCCGCAACCTGCAAGCTGCTCCGAGTGCATATTGCGTGTGTTCCGGCGCGTTGCCACTCAGAAGACGACTTGCCGTGTCGGCTCCTTTGGGCGACACTGGCCGTATTTCAGAGAACGTATTTTTCGAGAGGGCGTCATGCCCGAGATACTGGAAGTCATGCTGTGGTGTGCCGCGCTTGCGACGTGGCTAATGCTTCTCTTCGCGTTCCTGGGCGATGCCTTGAAGCCGCTCACAAGGAGCATCCGTCGCGCGATCGAGGACGCATTCAAGCCCCATGTGTGAAGTGATGCCGCCTACGTTGCCCGGTCCAGGCTGAAGCGGCCTGGCCCGGTGACGAAGATCAACATCGCGCCTCCCATGATCGAGATGTTCTTCAGGAAATGGTTGTATTGACCAATCTGCTGCGCGCCGGCGGGATATTCCCAGTAGCGGTGTGCGATCACTGTCGCCATCAGCACGAACACGAACATCAGAACTGCGCAGTAGCGCGTGCCGAAACCCAATATCAGACCAAGGGATATGAGGATCTCGACCGCTATGTTGATGATGGTGAACAGCTCAGGTGCTGGAAGGTTCAGCGACCTGAAGTAGCCCACCGAGCCGCCGAAATTGGATAGCGCTCCGTACGCGCTTCCGACGAATACCCACGCAAGCAGAATGCGGCCGATCAAGATCAGCACGCCCGCTGTCCTTGTGGCGAACTCGTCGAGCGCCCGTGACTCCAATTGGGATATCACTGAAAGAATCCCCCTGCTGTCCACGACCGGCTGAACCGTCCACGGCGAGAGCCAGCCTAGCATGATTGGCGGATCGCACGAAGCGCTCAGGCCGAGCTGCCGCTCACGAGTGTCAGCGGAGTTGACGCAATTTCGTGGGACGTAGTGGAGTACGACGCGCCTTGAGCCTGCTGCTACGGAGCGCTCGATCCGTCGGCCATCATCCGCGCAAGCCGCACGAGCTCCGCCTCGAGATCGCGCTCCACATCGGCTGCGCGGACGTCGAGCACCCGATAATCCCGCGCCTCCAGCCAGGTCCGCCGGCCCGCACGGTCTGCCGCAATCGCCTCGCCCTCGCCCGGGTTGACCAGCTCGATCGCGATCCGGTGCGGGAACGACACGAAATCCGGGATGTGGCGCCCGACCGGGGTCTGGCGCTTGAACTGGCCGGCGAAGCGGCGGTCGCGCGTCAGCGCCTGCCACAGCAGGCGCTCGGCGTCGGTCGGGTTGCGGCGAAGCAGGCGGGCGAGGCCGCGCACGGTCGAGCCGCTATCGGGGACGCCACCGCCCTGCCCGTGCTCGGCCAGCAGCGCGCGCAGGCGCGTGGCCTGCTCGCCGTCGAGCACGCCGCCCTTGGCCGGGCCCTTGCGTCCTTCGGCAATCGCCATGATCACGCCGTGCAGGGTGTGCATGTCCTGCTTGGTCGGCTCCATCCGGCTGAAGATGTTGCGCAGGTTCACCAGCATGGTGTCGCGCTTCTCGGCCGGGCGCAGGAATTCGACCTTGTCGAGCTCGCGCACGAGGTTGTCGAAGAAGGCCTGCATCTGGTGCTGCGAGGCGCGCTCGGAGCGCTCCGGCATGGCATGGGGCAGCGCGCCCGAGGTCGCGTGCTTGAACCATTCATAGCCGACCAGCAGCACGGCCTGGGCGAGGTTGAGCGAGGCAAAGCCCGGGTTGACCGGAAAGGTGATGATGCGGTTGGAGAGCCCGACCTCCTCGTTGGTCAGCCCCCAGCGCTCGCGGCCGAACAGGATGCCGCACCTGCCGCCGGTCGCGACGTGCCCGGCGATCTCGCTGGCTGCGGCTTCCGGCCCGACCACCGGCTTGGCCTGGTCGTGGGGACGCGCCGTGGTGGCGAACAGGAGGTCGAGGTCGGCGACCGCCTGCTCCACCGTGTCGAACAATTCGACCTTTTCCAGAATGTGGTCGGCGCCGGCCGCGGCGCGCTGGGCGGCGATGTTGGGCCAGCCGTCCCTGGGGTTGACGATGCGAAGCCGGCCGAGAGCAAAGTTGCCCATGGCGCGCGCGGCCATGCCGATATTCTCGCCGAGCTGCGGCTCGACCAGGATGACGATGGGACCGTCGAGGGATAGACCCGCCTTGCTCTTGTCAGTCCCCGACATCTCGCTTCGCTTTCACGCTGTCTTTCAAGGCCTTGCGGAGGCCACTTCAGGAGTTGATTCAAGCCGGCCCGCCGGGCGGGCCGCACCGCCGCCTGTCGTTTGCCTGTCCTGACGAAATTCTCAAGGGAAATAACGGGTTGGATTCGACTTGTGATTCTCTTCCGAATCCTCAGGGCCGGCCCTGGGGCGGGGCCGCTTCCCGCTCCCCATCTGCGGAAGCTGGATGAGCTAAAAGTGCATAATCCCTTGGCTTTCGCCCGCCGCGCGGCGATGCTAAGAGGCGGCGGATATTCCCGTGGCGCGCCAAAAGCGCCGTTCCCAAGAGGCTTCCCCGATCATGGCAAAAATCAAGGTATCCAATCCCGTCGTCGAACTCGATGGCGACGAGATGACCCGGATCATCTGGCAGTACATCAAGGACAAGCTGATCAACCCGTTCCTGGATGTCGAGCTGCTCTATTTCGACCTGGGGATGGAATACCGCGACCACACCAACGATCAGGTCACGATCGACGCCGCCGAGGCGATCAAGAAGGTCGGCGTCGGCGTCAAGTGCGCCACCATCACCCCGGACGAGGCCCGGGTGAAGGAGTTCAACCTCAAGCAGATGTGGAAGTCGCCGAACGGCACCATCCGCAACATCCTCGGCGGCGTGATCTTCCGCGAGCCGATCATCTGCAAGAACGTGCCGCGCCTGGTTCCCGGCTGGTCCAAGCCGATCATCATCGGCCGCCATGCCTATGGCGATCAGTACCGTGCCACCGACATCAAGTTCCCGGGCAAGGGCACCCTCTCGATGAAGTTCGTCGGCGAGGACGGCACCGTGATCGAGAAGGAAGTGTTCAAGGCGCCCGGCGCCGGCGTCGCCATGGAGATGTACAATCTCGACGACTCCATCGTCGACTTCGCCCGCGCCTCGTTCAATTACGGCCTGCTCCGCAATTACCCGGTGTACCTGTCGACCAAGAACACGATCCTCAAGGTCTATGACGGCCGCTTCAAGGACATCTTCCAGGACATCTTCGACCGCGAGTTCAAGAAGGAGTTCGACGCCAAGGGGCTGACCTACGAGCACCGCCTGATCGACGACATGGTGGCCTCGGCGCTGAAATGGTCCGGCGGCTATGTCTGGGCCTGCAAGAACTACGACGGCGACGTGCAGTCCGACACCGTCGCGCAGGGCTACGGCTCGCTCGGCCTGATGACCTCGGTGCTGCTCACGCCCGACGGCAAGACGGTGGAAGCCGAAGCCGCCCACGGCACGGTGACCCGTCACTACCGCGAGCACCAGAAGGGCAAGGAGACCTCGACCAACTCGATCGCCTCGATCTTCGCCTGGACTCGTGGCCTCGCCCACCGCGCCAAGCTCGACAACAATGCCGAGCTGGCGAAGTTCGCCAACACGCTGGAGAAGGTCTGCGTCGACACCGTCGAGGCCGGCTACATGACCAAGGACCTCGCACTCCTGGTCGGCGCCGACCAGCGCTGGCTCTCGACCACCGGCTTCCTCGACAAGGTTGCCGAGAACCTGACCAAGGAGCTGGCGGCCTGAGCCGTCCGCAATTTCGCCCGCCTGGGCCGGACATCATCACGGGCCGCGCTATCGAGCGCGGCCCGTTTCTTTTTTTGAGAGCTTTCGCGGAAACCGCCATGTTCATCAAGCATGCTGCCCCCACCCTGCTAGTTGCAGCCCTGATCGGGCCGGCCGCCGCTGCGGAGCCACTTCCCGAGGCCATCGCGGCGCCCGGCGAGAGCCTCGTGCTCAGCGTCCACGCCGAGGGCGCGCAGGTCTATGAGTGCAAGGCCGGCGCTGACGGCAAGCTCGCCTGGGCCTTCCGCGAGCCGATCGCGACGCTGCTGTCCGATGGCAAGACGATCGGGCGGCACTATGCCGGCCCGAACTGGGAGCTCGCCGACGGCAGCGCCGTGGTCGGCAGGGCCGTCGGCAACGCACCGGGCGCGACGGCCGCCGATATCCCCTGGCTGAAGCTGGAGGTTGCCTCCCGCCGCGGCAGCGGCACCCTGACGCCCGTCACCACGGTCCAGCGCATCAACACCCGCGGCGGCGAGCTCGACGGCGCGTGCGAAAAGGCGGGTGAGTTCAAAAGCGCGCCCTACTCGGCGGATTATGTCTTCCTGAAGAAAGGCTGACCGCTCAGCGGTCGGCGTCGTTCTTCTCCGCCTGCGCCAGCTCGGCGAGCGCGAGATCGCCGGTATCGGCGAGCCTCGCCTTGGCGGTGGTGTGGACGTGGTCGGCGAGCGTCGGCATGCGCGCGATCAGCGCGTGGAAATCCTGGGCGTCGAGCACGAGCAGCCGGGTCTTGCGCGTCGCCGTCACCGTGCCGCTGCGTTTTGTTTTGTGCAGCAGCGCGATCTCGCCGAAGAAGGTGCCGTCGGCAAGCCGCACATGCTGGCTTGGCAGCGCGATCTCGACCTCGCCGGCGGTGATGAAATACATCGACGAGGCGACATCGCCCCGCCGCACCAGGATCTCGCCCTGCTCGACGGTGCGCGCCCGCAAGAGCCGCATGATGTCGGCGATCTCCGCCGCCGACAGGTGCGAGAACAGCGGCACCCGCGCCAGCATGCCCCAGGTGACGACGAAATCGCGCCGCTTCACCTCTTCGGCGAAGGCGGTCGAGATGATCGCGACCGGCAGCGCGATCATGGCAAAGCCGGCGACGATGGCGAAGGTCGAGACGAACTTGCCGAGCGGCGTCACCGGCACGACATCGCCATAGCCGACCGTGCCGAGCGTGACGATCGCCCACCACATCGCCTGAGGAATGGTGCCGAGCTTGTCGGGCTGCACGTCGCGCTCGATGGCGTAGAGCAGCGAGGCGAAGGTCAGCACCGCGCCGATCAGGATGACGATGCAGCCGATCAGCGCCCGCCGCTCGGCATGCACGGCCGCGAGCAGCGAGCGCATCGCCGGCGAATAGCGGATCAGCTTGAAGAACGGCAGCACGCCGAGCGCGGCCAGCGTCGCATGCCCGCCGGTGGCGAGCACGATTGCCGCCGGCAGGAACGCCATGAGATCGATGATGCCGAGCGCGGAGAAGGCGTAGCCGAGCCGGTCGGCCAGCGCGGAGCCCTTGCGCTGGGTGTGCCCCGCCACCGTCCACAGCCGCGCCGCATATTCCAGCGCAAACACGATCACGGACAGGACGGTGATGGCTGCGAACAGCGCGCCGAACTGCGCATCGAGCTCCGGCAGCGAGGCGAGGATCATCGCGGCCACATTGAGCACGATGATCCCGATGATCAGCTGGATGAAGCGCGACCCGACCGAATAGGCCAGCGGATCGTGCTCCAGCAAATCGTAGAGGCGATCCCGAAATTCGGGATCGCGAAGCCCACGTCCGCGCGGAACGGGGGCCATGGCGACTTAAGCGCCCGCCATCGCTTTTTCGATCGCGGTGAGCGCGGCCGCCGCCTTGGCGCCATCGGGACCGCCGGCCTGGGCCATGTCGGGCCGGCCGCCGCCGCCCTTGCCGCCGAGCGTTTCGGAGGCGATGCGCACGAGGTTCACGGCGTTGAAGCGCGCGGTGAGGTCCTGCGTGACGCCGACCACCACACCGGCCTTGCCGTCCTCGGTGACGCCGACGATGGCGACGACGCCCGAGCCGATCTGCTTCTTGCCGTCGTCGGCGAGGCTCTTGAGATCCTTCATCTCGATGCCTTCCACGGCACGTGCCATCAGCTTGACGTCACCGACCTCGCGCACGCCGGCCGCGGCGCCGTTGCTGGCCGCGGCGCCGCCGCCCATCGCGAGCTTCTTGCGGGCGTCGGACAGCTCGCGCTCGAGCTTCTTGCGCTCCTCCATCAGCGCGGCGATGCGCGCCGGCACATCGTCGAGGGAGGTACGCAGCTCGTTGGCCGCGGTCTTCGCCAGTGCCATGGTCTCGTTGGCGTGCCTGCGCGCGTAATTGCCGGTCAGCGCCTCGATGCGGCGCACGCCCGAGGCGACCGCGCTCTCGCCCGTCAGCGTGATCAGGCCGATATCGCCGGTGCGCTTCACATGGGTGCCGCCGCAGAGCTCGACCGACCAGCCGAGCGCGTTGGCGCCGCGTTCGCGCGCGGTCCTGCCCATCGAGACGACGCGGACTTCGTCGCCGTATTTCTCGCCGAACAGCGCGCGTGCACCGGCCTCGCGGGCCTCGTCCACGCCCATGATCCGCGTGGTGACCTCGTCGTTCTCCAGCACCACGTCGTTGGCGATGTCCTCGACGCGGGCGAGCTCCTCCGCGGTGATCGGCTTCGGATGCACGAAGTCGAAGCGCAGGCGGTCGGGCGCGACCATCGAGCCGCGCTGGGCGATGTGGTCGCCGAGCACCTGGCGTAGCGCCTCATGGATGAGATGCGTCGCCGAGTGATGGGCGCGGATCGAGGAGCGCCGCGAATGATCGACCTCGAGCTGCAGCGCGGAGCCGAGCCTGATTTCGCCGCTCTCCACCGTACCGACATGGACGAAGAGATCGCCGAGCTTCTTCTGCGTGTCGGTGACGCGGAACTTGACGCCGCCCTCACCCGAGAGCATGCCGGTGTCCCCGACCTGGCCGCCGGACTCCGCATAGAACGGCGTCTGGTTGAGCACGATCGCGCCCGTCTCGCCGGCCTTGAGGCTGGCGACTTCGTGGCCGTCCTTGACCAGCGCGGATACCACGCCTTCGGCGCTCTCGGTCTCGTAGCCCAGGAATTCGGTCGCACCCAGCTTCTCGCGCAGCGGGAACCAGATTGCCTCGGAAGCCGCCTCGCCCGAGCCCTTCCAGGACTCGCGCGCCGTCACCTTCTGGCGCTCCATCGCATCCGTGAACGCCGCCTGGTCGACGCCGATGCCGCGCGACTTCAGCGCGTCCTGCGTCAGGTCGAGCGGGAAGCCGTAGGTGTCGTAGAGCGTGAAGGCGACGTCGCCGTCGAACATATCGCCCTTCTTCAGGCCCGCGCTCTTCTCGTCGAGGATGGCAAGGCCCCGCGACAGCGTCTTGCGGAAGCGGGTCTCTTCCAGCCGCAGCGTTTCCTCGATCAGCTTTTCCGCGCGCATCAGCTCGGGATAGGCCTGGCCCATCTCGCGGACCAGCGCCCAGACCAGCCGGTGCATCAGCGGCTCCTTGGCGCCAAGCAGCTGCGCATGGCGCATGGCGCGGCGCATGATCCGGCGCAGCACGTAGCCGCGGCCCTCGTTCGAAGGCAGCACGCCGTCGGAGACGAGGAAGGCCGAGGAGCGCAGATGGTCGGCGATGACGCGGAACGAGGCCACGGTCTGCTCGCTCGGCCCGGTGCCGAGCGCGGACGCCGTCGCATCGATCAGGTTCTTGAACAGGTCGGTCTCGAACACGCTCTCGACGCCCTGGAGGATGCAGGCCATCCGCTCCAGGCCCATGCCGGTGTCGATCGAGGGACGCGGCAGCGGCTGGCGCTCCTCCTTCGTCACCTGCTCGAACTGCATGAACACGAGATTCCAGAATTCGAGGAAGCGGTCGCCGTCCTCCTCGGGCGAGCCCGGAGGCCCGCCCCAGATGTGCTCGCCGCGGTCGATGAAGATCTCCGAGCACGGACCACACGGGCCGGTGTCGCCCATCGCCCAGAAATTGTCCGAGGTCGGGATACGGATGATGCGGTCGTCGGAGAAGCCGGCGATCTTCTTCCAAAGGCCCGCCGCCTCGTCGTCGGTGTGATAGACCGTGACGAGCAGCTTGTCCTTCTTCAGTCCGAACTCGGCGGTGATCAGCTTCCAGGCGAGCTCGATCGCGCGCTCCTTGAAATAGTCGCCGAACGAGAAATTGCCGAGCATCTCGAAGAAGGTGAGATGGCGCGCGGTGTAGCCGACATTGTCGAGGTCGTTGTGCTTGCCGCCGGCGCGCACGCATTTCTGCGAGGTGGTGGCGCGCTGATAGGGCCGCTTCTCCACGCCGGTGAAGACGTTCTTGAACTGCACCATGCCGGCATTGGTGAACATCAACGTCGGGTCGTTGCGCGGCACCAATGGCGAGGACGGCACGATCTCGTGGCCGTTCTCGGCAAAGAAGTTCAGAAAGGTCGACCTGATCTCGTTGACGCCGCTCATGTTCATCCAATCGGGTGTGCTGGGACCCGCTTCCTGCCATCCAAACCGGAGGTTAGGGCTGATATCTGCGGGTCAAAGCGCTTTTAGACAAGGCCTGCTTCAGTGTCCAGAAACTGTGCAAGGAGATCAGAGGGTTGCCGCAGGCGCGCAATCCCGGTTGAAAAGGCGAAACCGCCGCGTTGACAGGCTTGGTCGCCCTGTGGTCTGTAACCATCTATATCGTACGGCCACGTCGGGAGAGACCGGCTTTACTGCCGGCGCCGAAGGAGCAACCGCCCCGGAAACTCTCAGGCAAAAGGACCGCGTGGCTTTGACAGCATCTGGAAAGAGGCGCCGACGGGCCTAAGAACCCCGGGTGGCACCCGCCGACGGGATAATACTCTCAGGCACAGCGACAGATGGGGCTTCGACAGGTTGGCCCGGGGAATCGTCCCCGGGGAACCGCCGAGGACCCCTGTGATGCCACTACCCGACGACCAGAAATCGCTCCGACATACGCCCCTCCACGCCCTGCATGTGTCCCTCGGCGGCAAGATGGTGCCGTTCGCCGGCTACGACATGCCCGTGCAGTACCCCGCCGGCGTGCTGAAGGAGCACCTCCATACGCGCGCCGCGGCCGGCCTGTTCGACGTTTCCCATATGGGGCAGCTCGCGCTGCGGCCGAAGTCGGGCAAGGTCGAGGACGCCGCCCGCGCGCTGGAGCGGCTGGTGCCGCAGGACATCGTGGCGATTGCACCGGGCCGGCAGCGCTACGCCCAGTTCACCAATGCGGACGGCGGGATTCTCGACGATCTCATGGTCGCCAATTTCGGCGACCACCTGTTCCTGGTCGTCAACGCGGCCTGCAAGGACGCGGACGAGGCGCATCTGCGCGCGCATCTCGCGGACGACTGCGTCATCGATTCTCTGGCCGACCGCGCGCTGATCGCGCTGCAGGGCCCGAAGGCGGAAGCGGCGCTGGCGAAATTGTGTGCAGAGGCGCCGTCCATGACATTCATGGATGCCGGCCCGCATGAGGTCGCCGGCATCCAATGCTTCGTCTCGCGCTCCGGCTATACCGGCGAGGACGGGTTCGAGATCTCGGTCCCCGCGGCCGATGCGGAGCGTCTGGCAAAAACGCTGCTCGAAAACCCGGACGTGCTGCCGATCGGCCTCGGCGCCCGCGACAGCCTCCGCCTCGAGGCCGGGCTTTGCCTGTACGGCCACGACATCGACACCGCGACCACGCCGGTCGAGGCCGCGTTGGAATGGTCGGTGCAGAAGAGCCGTCGCAGCGGCGGGATGCGCGCCGGCGGCTTTCCCGGTGCCGGGAAGATCCTTGCGCATTTCGACAACGGCGCGTCCCGCCGCCGTGTCGGCCTGCTCGCCCTGGGCCGCGCACCGGTGCGCGAGGGCGCGCTGCTGTTTGCGGATCAGGCCGGCGGCGAGCCGATCGGCAAGGTCACATCGGGCGGTTTCGGCCCGAGCCTGAATGCGCCGGTCGCGATGGGCTATGTGCCGACGAATTTGAGCGCGCTCGGCACCAAACTCTTCGCTGAGGTGCGCGGCCAGCGCCTGCCGCTCGCAGTCGCCGCCATGCCCTTCGTGAAAAACACCTACAAACGCTGAGGACAAGACAATGACCACGACGCTGTACACCTCCGACCACGAATGGCTCGCGATCGACGGCGATACCGCCACGGTCGGCATCACCGATTACGCCCAGCAGCAGCTCGGCGACGTCGTGTTCGTCGAATTGCCCAAGGTCGGCCGGAGCTTGAAGAAGGCCGAAGCCGCCGCCGTCGTGGAATCGGTGAAGGCCGCCTCCGACGTCTACGCGCCTGTTACAGGCGAAGTGCTCGAGGCCAACGAGGCGCTGGCCGCCGAGCCGGCGCTGGTGAACTCGGATGCGCAGGGCAAAGCCTGGTTCTTCAAGATCAAGATTGCCGACAAGAGCGAACTCGGCGGCCTCATGGATGAAGCCGCCTACAAGGCGCATACGGCGTGAGATGAAGCGCGATCTTTCCACATCGCCATGGCCCGCGAAGGCGCAGGAGTATCGCAGATGAGGGCGTACGCGCGATGTCTCCACATCGTCATGGCCGGGCTTGTCCCGGCCATCCACGGCCTCCTCGCGGCACGAAGAACGTGGATGCCCGGGACAAGCCCGGGCATGACGAGTTTGTGGCACGGTGGTGCCGAAGGAACGTGATCCGCTTGTGCGACTGCCCCTGAACTGAGGGGCGTGACGACGACAGATGACCTGAAGCGAGGACCCATGATGACCGCGCACCGCAAATCCAACGGCGATACCGCCGCCTCTTTCGTCCGCCGCCACATCGGCCCCTCGGCGCGCGACGTCACCGCAATGTTGGAGACCGTCGGCGCGAAAAGCGTGGACGCGCTGATGGCGGAGACGCTGCCGGCGTCGATCCGGCAGGCCGCCCCGCTCGACCTCGGCAAGCCGCTCAGCGAGACTGAGGCGATCGCGCATATGGGCGAGCTCGCAGCCCAGAACCAGGTCTTCACCTCGCTGATCGGCCAGGGCTATTTCGGCACGATCCTGCCCGCGGTGATCCAGCGCAACATTCTGGAGAATCCGGCCTGGTACACGGCCTATACGCCCTACCAGCCCGAGATCAGCCAGGGCCGGCTGGAGGCGCTGTTCAACTTCCAGACCATGATCTGCGACCTCACCGGGCTCGACGTCGCCAATGCCTCGCTGCTCGACGAAGCGACCGCCGCCGCCGAGGCCATGGCGCTCGCCGAGCGGCACTCGCAGGTGAAGGCGAAGGCCTTCTTCGTCGACAAGGACGTGCATCCGCAGACGCTGGCCGTGATGCGGACCCGCGCCGAGCCGCTGGGCTGGACCCTGATCGTCGGCGATCCCCTCACCGATCTCGCTGAGACTGACGTGCTCGGCGCGCTGCTGCAATATCCGGGATCGTCGGGCGCGTTGCGCGACCTCAGGCCCGCGATTGCGGCGCTGAAGGCCAAGGGCGCGCTTGCGATCGTTGCCGCCGACCTGCTGGCGCTGACGCTGCTGGCCTCGCCCGGCGAGCTCGGCGCCGACATCGCGATCGGCTCGGCGCAGCGCTTCGGCGTGCCGATGGGCTATGGCGGGCCGCACGCGGCCTATATGGCGGTGCGCGATGCGCTGAAGCGCTCGCTGCCCGGCCGCATCGTCGGCCTCTCCATCGATTCCCGCGGGATGCCTGCCTACCGCCTCGCGCTGCAGACCCGCGAGCAGCACATCCGCCGCGAGAAGGCGACCTCCAACATCTGCACCGCGCAGGTGCTGCTCGCCGTGATCGCCTCGATGTATGCGGTCTATCACGGCCCCGAGGGCCTCACCCAGATCGCGCGCAACGTGCATCGCCGAACCGCCGTGCTCGCGAGCGGCCTGCGCAAGCTCGGCTTCGCGCCGCAGTCCGACAGCTTCTTCGACACGCTGAGCGTCGATGCCGGCGCCAGGCGCGCCGAGATCGTCGCGCGCGCCGCGGCCGAAAAGATCAATCTGGGCATCAGTGACACCGCGCTACGCATCGCGCTCGACGAGACCACGACGCCGGCGACGGTGGAAGCGGTCTGGCGCGCCTTCGGCGGCACCTTCGCCTATGCCGAGATCGACGCCGGGACGCGCGAGGCGCTGCCGGAGACGCTGAAGCGCACCACCCCGTTCCTCACCCATCCGGTCTTCCATGCGCATCGCTCGGAGACCGAGATGCTGCGCTACATGCGCAAGCTCAGCGATCGCGATCTCGCGCTCGACCGCGCCATGATCCCGCTGGGATCCTGCACCATGAAGCTGAACGCAACCACCGAGATGATGCCGCTGACCTGGCCGGAGTTTGCGACGCTGCACCCGTTCGTGCCGCGCGAGCAGGCCGCCGGCTATCACGCGCTGTTCGCGCGGCTGGAGAAGTGGCTGTGCGACATCACCGGCTATGACGCGATCTCGCTGCAGCCGAATTCGGGCGCGCAGGGCGAATATGCCGGGCTGCTCGCGATCCGCGGCTATCATGTCGCGCGCGGCGAAGCGCATCGCAAGATCTGCCTGATCCCCTCCTCCGCCCACGGCACCAACCCGGCCTCGGCCGCGATGGCCGGCATGGACGTGGTGGTGGTCGCCTGCGAGAAGAACGGCGACGTCGACGTCAACGACCTCCGCGCCAAGGCCGAGAAGCATTCGAGCGATCTCGCCGCAATCATGATCACCTATCCCTCGACCCACGGCGTGTTCGAGGAGCATATCCGCGAGATCTGCGACATCGTCCACTCCCATGGCGGCCAGGTCTATCTCGACGGCGCCAACCTCAACGCGCAGGTCGGCCTCAGCAGGCCCGGCGATTACGGCGCCGATGTCAGCCATCTCAACCTGCACAAGACCTTCTGCATCCCGCATGGCGGCGGCGGTCCCGGCATGGGCCCGATCGGCGTCAAGGCGCATCTTGCGCCGTTCCTGCCCGGGCATCCGGTCACGCAAGCTGACGCTCCGGTCGGCGCGGTCTCGGCGGCGCCGTTCGGCTCGGCCTCGATCCTCACCATCTCCTACATCTACATCCTGATGATGGGCGGTGAAGGCCTGAAGCGCGCGACCGAGATCGCGATCCTCAACGCCAATTACATCGCAGCGCGCCTCGATGCGCACTTCCCGGTGCTCTACAAGAACGCGAAGGGCCGCGTCGCGCATGAGTGCATCGTCGATCCGCGCGCGCTGAAGACGACCTCAGGCGTCACCGTCGACGACATCGCAAAACGCCTGATCGATTACGGCTTCCACGCCCCGACCATGAGCTTCCCGGTGCCGGGCACGCTGATGATCGAGCCGACCGAGTCGGAATCGAAGGCGGAGCTGGACCGCTTCTGCGATGCCATGATCGCGATCCGGAAGGAGATCGCCGAGGTCGAGGCCGGCCGCTTCAAGATCGAGGCATCCCCGCTGCGCCACGCCCCGCACACGGTGCATGACATCGCGGATGACGATTGGAATCGCGCCTACACCCGCAGCGAAGGCTGCTTCCCCGCGGGCAGCTCGCGCACCGACAAGTACTGGAGCCCGGTGGGCCGTGTCGACAACGTCTATGGCGACCGCAACCTGGTGTGCTCGTGCCCGCCGGTGAGCGACTACGCGGAAGCGGCGGAATAAGGAATCGGTGGGTGGTGGGCAGGCGGCTGTGCGAAGCACGGTCCGCCGGCGCAACCCACCGCTTCGGCTTCCGCAGAGACGAACAGTGGTGGATTGCACCGGGCAATGGCTTCGCGCATCGCACGGCCAATCCGCTCTACGGCTTCGACCTAAAACGGAATGGCCTTAGGTTGAATCGATGACCGCGGCGGCTCGTTCACCTCTTCCGCTTGCGGGAGAGGTCGGCGCGAAGCGCCGGGTGAGGGCTTTTCCTCTTGGGGAGTGTCCCATTGCAGAAACACCCTCTCCCCGGCCCTCTCCCGCAAGCGGGAGAGGGAGTGCACCTTTGAGGTAGCGGCGCGCCCCCCTCGCGCAAAACGAAACGGGCGCCGATGACGTCGGCAACTCAACGTCCTCAGCGCCCGCTCCTCGCGAAAACTCTTCGCGGTAAGGCTTACTCTTCCGCCGGCTCCTCGCCGTCGGCGTCGCGCTCCGGCGTGCCGGCGAGAATTTGCTCGGCGATCAGGCCGGAGTTCTGGCGGATCGAGGTCTCGATCTTGGCGGTGATGTCGGGATTGGCCTTCAGGAACGCTTTCGAGTTCTCGCGGCCCTGGCCGAGGCGCTGGCTGTCATAGGAGAACCAGGCGCCGGACTTTTCGACGATGCCGGCCTTGACGCCGAGATCGAGGATCTCGCCCATCTTGGAGACGCCCTCGCCGTACATGATGTCGAACTCGACCTGCTTGAAGGGCGGCGCCAGCTTGTTCTTCACCACCTTGACGCGCGTGGTGTTGCCGACCACCTCGTCGCGCTCCTTGATCGCGCCGATGCGGCGGATGTCGAGGCGGACGGAGGCGTAGAATTTCAGCGCATTGCCGCCGGTCGTGGTTTCGGGCGAGCCGTACATCACACCGATCTTCATGCGGATCTGGTTGATGAAGATCACCATGGTGTTGGACTTGTTGATGGAGGCCGTCAGCTTGCGCAGCGCCTGGCTCATCAGGCGGGCCTGCAGACCCGGCAGCGCATCGCCCATCTCGCCCTCGAGCTCGGCCTTCGGCACCAGCGCCGCGACCGAATCGATCACCATCACATCGACCGCGCCCGAGCGCACCAGCGTGTCGCAGATTTCCAGCGCCTGCTCGCCGGTGTCGGGCTGCGAGATCAGGAGCTCGTCGATGTTGACGCCGAGCTTGCGGGCATAGACCGGGTCGAGCGCGTGCTCGGCGTCGATGAAGGCGCAGATGCCGCCCTTCTTCTGCGCTTCCGCCACCGTATGCAGCGCCAGCGTGGTCTTGCCCGAGGATTCCGGCCCGTAGATCTCGACGATACGCCCCTTGGGCAGGCCGCCGATGCCGAGCGCGATGTCGAGCCCGAGCGAGCCGGAGGACACCGCCTCGATGTCCATGGACCGGTCGTTCTTGCCGAGCTTCATCACCGAGCCCTTGCCGAACTGTCGCTCGATCTGGGAGAGCGCGGCGGCCAGAGCTTTACTCTTGTCCATTGAAGATCCTTCGACGATACGCAAGGCAGTTGCGGACATTGGGTCGTGCTCCTTATGGCGAGGATTCGCGTGAGGGACAAACGGTTGCGAGGCAGCTCGGCGATAAAAGCAATGTACCCCATTTGTTCCAGGTTCGCAATATGTTCTTTTACGGATGCGGGTACTGTCCGTATTTGCCCCCCCGCGTCCCAAGCTGGATTTAGGAATATCCAAATTCGCCGGGGGCGAGTGGTCAAACTTGACCAGATTCGGTCTGCCACAGGTGTTAACAAGAAGCCGTCACCGCGCGCCCCTGGGCATGGATCGGTGACGAGAACGCCATCGCGGCGATCCCGCCTCATGCCTCTGGACAGGAGCTAACGCCATGCACCTGCGACGCCGCATCAAACAAACCACATCCCTTGAAGAACGCCTTGTCGCCGAGGCCCTGCGCCAGCGCGAGCAAGCCAAACTGCTTCCACCAGGCATTGAGCGGGAGCGTGCAATCCGCAAAGCCCGGCTGGCTGAAACCGGCTCGCACATCAGTGAGTGGCTACGGTCGCCCGGTCTAAGGGCACCGACGTGAAAGGTAAGGCCGCCTCAGTGGGCAGCCTCTTTCATTGCAGGAGATTCAAAATCTCCTCGTCACGCCCAAGACTTCCTTGAGCTTCGCCAGACCGGCGGCATCCACCTTGGTCGTTATCTCGAGACGGTTTCCTGCCTGAAGAACGCTGATCTTTTCGGAAAGCCGCTGCGCACTTTCCCCGATCATGCTTTAGGCGTAGGATTCACGTGATTTGAATCATAGGAGGGTGCAGCTTGACCGCGGTCCTCGTTTTTAAGATCACCACCGTTGCCTTGGGCGTCCTTTCAACAGTCTTCGCATACACGCTCATTTTCAGCGTTTGAAGAAAGGGACGCCGCCTCCGTCAGCGGCCTCTTTCAGAGATCTGTTTCCATACTGCGCGCTGAAGATCGCAGGGCTGCAACATGCCGTGCGCGCGGACCGGCAACGGCGATTGATGGATTCATTCGCTCCCGGTTCGGACGATTGGGTGCAGGCCGAAAGGCTGCTCGTCAATTTCCGATATTCATTTCGGCTGCCCAATTCGCCTTGTGCGCACAACTGAACAGACGCAGATCCTTTTCTGGATCCTAATGGATCCTCACAGCGCGGACCTTGGCCACCATCGGTGATGAGAACGTTGACCAGCTCTCCCGCCCTTCTCGTATGGATATGAGAGCGCCATGTTCAAGCGGCGACGTTTCAAGCAACAGCTGACCCTTCAAGACCGGCTTTCCGCATGGGTGAAGCAGGTCCAGCAGCAGGCTTCCAGGCTTCCACCGGGTGCCGAGCGAGACGCCCTCCTCAAGAAGGCCCGCCAGGCCGACGTCGCCAATCATCTGCACGACTGGGTCAAATCGCCCGGGCTTCAACCACCGAAATAGCGGCATCCGCCGTGTTGCTCTTCGAGAGCGAAGGCCGCCGCGCATCAAGGCCGCGCGGCCGCTGCGCCGTCATGTTTCCGCAATCTTGCGGCACCGAACCTTTTCGCGGTCTCCGGCCTTCTGTGGGGATGGGACCGCAACTCCGGGGACCTCGGCCATGACGGACAACGACACGCAGCACGATGCGATCAGACGCAATCCGCTGCTGGAGGCAGCGCAGAAGGAGATGGTGAAGTTCGAGCGCAAGGAAAACGAGTTCCGCAGGAAGGACCGTGAAGAGCGCGCCGCCGCGCTCCGCCTGCCCTTGAACGAGATCAAGATCCACTAGGCCCCCAGGACCCGGCTCCGGCATGGGCCGAGGCCGCCCCTATGCGGGCAGCAGGCGCCGATCCGTCGGTCCGGAGCGACCGCCTGTCGATCTCGTTTGGCATCGCGCGCCGGGCTGCATGGCCCCGCGAAGGCGCTGCGCGCCATCTCAAGGTATCTAAATACTACTCATAACCTGTTGGCCGACCGATGAAATTTCAAAGCAGCCTACTGTGCATGGGGTTGTTTCGACTTTTTGAATGTCGAGGCGTGCCCGGTGCCATCCCCCGGATGGGCACGGCCGCCGTCACCCGGCACGCAAACCCGCCTACAGCAGCGCCAGCAGCACCAGCCCAATCACCAGCACGACGAAGCCAGCCGCCGTCGCGGCGGCAAATGACCGCTCTACGTTATCCATGATGCCACCCCGTTGTCGGCGAGCCACGTTTCCCCCATGGCCGCGCCGAACGGATAAAATCTTGCCGACGGGTGTGTCCGCAGTGGTGCGAACGGATGTCGAAATTGGGACGGGTGCGCGGTCAGTCTGCGGCCGTTCGAGCGCGACCTTCACGTGCCGAGCCTACGGGGCTTTTTCACGCCTGTCGGCTGGCTCGCGGGTCCCTCTCCTCCCGGGTCAGGCGCAGCGAGAAGGCGCGGATCGCAGGCGCCGCCAGCAGCACGATGGGCAGCATCGAAGCCCATGCGATCAGCCACGACACCATCCAATGCCGAACGAAGATCATCGGGCTGCCCGCGGGCAAGCTGGCGATTCCCGCCGCAACCAGCGAGGTCAGTCCGGACTGGATGATGCCGAAGACGAAATGGGAATAGCGGCGGGGAATGCCGAGCATGAGGTATCCCTGGGTGCTTGCCTCATCAGGCAAGCAAGGCACATGCCGTCGCGCGGTCGGGATCTGGAAAGCCCAGAAGGAACCAGCGCGCAGCCACGCCCCGACCCGTCGCCCGGGGTGCAACCAGAGCTGGCCCCGGTTGTTTGGACAGCGCCCCGCTGGATTTAAGTGGATTCCTGCCGGGTTATGCTGAACGCGGGGCTTTACGGTTTTGTCGTTGCGTCGGGAGGGCGTAGCCCGACCAGAGCGACGACAAAACCGTCGGCGACGGTCATGCGGCCATCACCATAGCTTGCGTGCCGAAGTAAGCCTCGTCGGGCGTGCGCCCGTCAAGGCTCGAGTGAGGGCGTCCCTGATTGTAGAAGGCCAGATACTTGGCAATTGACGCTCGCGCCTCGGACACGCTGTCGTAGGCGCGGAGATATACTTCTTCGTATTTGACCGTGCGCCAGAGCCGCTCGACAAACACGTTGTCGCGCCAGGCGCCCTTGCCGTCCATGCTGATGGCGATCTTCGCGTCCAGCAGCACATCGGTGAACTCGAGGCTGGTGAACTGGCTGCCCTGATCCGTGTTGAAAATCTCGGGCCTGCCGTGCTTCGCCAACGCCTCCTGGACCGCTTCGACGCAGAAGGCCGCCTCCATTGTGATCGAGACGCGATGGGCCAGGACCCGTCGGCTGAACACATCGACGACCGCCGCGAGATAGACGAAGCCACGCCGCATCGGAATGTAGGTGATGTCCATTGCCCACGCATGGTCGGGCCGCTCGATCTTCAATCCGCGCAACAGGTACGGGTAGATCTTGTGACCCGGAGCCGGCTTGCTCGTGTTCGGGCGACGATAGACCGCCTCGATCCCCATGCGCTTCATCAGCGTCGCGATGTGGCGGCGACCGGCGTATACGCCCTCCCGCCGCAGCAACGATCGCAGCATACGCGCTCCCGCGAAGGGATAATCGAGATGCAGCTCATCGAGCCGACGCATCAAGGCAAGGTCCTCGGCCGAAACTGGCCGAGGTTCATAGTAGACCGTGCTGCGAGCCAGCTTCAGGACCTTCGCCTGGCGCACGATAGAAAGATCATGATCGCGGTCGATCATCGCTTTGCGCTCAGCAGGCCCGCCTTGGTGAGCGCGCCGGACAAAAAATCGTTTTCCAACGCCAGCTCGCCGATCTTGGCATGTAACGCCTTCAAATCGACCGGCGTCTCGGCCGATGTCTTGTCATGCCCAAACACGCCGGCGGCGCCTTCCAGGAGCTGGTTTTTCCAGATCGTGATCTGGTTCGGATGAACATCAAACAGTTGCGCCAGCTCCGCCAGTGTCTTGTCGCCTTTGACCGCAGCCAAAGCAACCTTCGCCTTGAATGCCGGAGAATGCGTCCGGCGGCTCTTCTTCGTCATCTTCGCTCCTGATTCGCAGCAAGAATCCTCGCCGCTGTCAGGCAGAAAATCCACTCAAGCTACTGTCCGAATTTGCGGGGCCAGCTCTACCTGAACGGAGTTCAGGAACTCTGTTCATGGTCGGAGAACCACGGAGCGCGAGCGCCCTTTGCGCGCCGCAGCCCGCCAACGGTCCCGCGTAGTCCGTAGCCGCCCGGGATTGATCTGACGATGGTTTGGGATTGGACTGCGCGCGCCCAGGGCCTTGGGGGGCGAGGCACCATGCGCGCGATCGGTGCCTGCCATGCCGCTCTATTTCTTTCGAATCCGCAACGGCCGTTATTCCGGTTGCGCCGACCAGGCGACGGAATTTGCCAATCGCGATGCGGCCTGGAAGGAGATGACCAGCGTCTGCGCCGACATGACCGCCGGCATTGCCCGCAAGCTCCAGGAAAATTCCGAATGGCAGATGGAGCTGCTCGACGAGGCCAAGGAGCCGGTGTTCCGGATCCGCATCGTTGCCGAAACCTTCGACTAGTACCCACTTTTCTTGGAACGTGAGTCGTGATTCAAGGTCGGGATGATACCCGAAGCAAGAGAAGTCCACCTTTCGAGGAAAGATCGCAAGGTGCTTGAGGCGTGCTGTCGCTCACCGGTGACGTTGCAGCGCGATTTGAAGCGGGCGCGGATAGTTCTGTTGGCGGCGGATGGGCGCAGCACCCGGTCGATCGCCAAGGAAGTTGGGGTCCAGCCGCGGATTGTCAGCCTTTGGCGGCATCGCTATGCCGACCATGGCCTTGAAGGGCTGCAAGACAAGCCGCGGCCTGGCAAGCAGCCGATCTATACGAAGACGACCGACAAGCGGATTCTGAAGCTGCTGGATAAGCCGCCACCGCAAGGGTTTGCGCGCTGGACCGGCCCCCTGCTGGCCGAGGCGCTGGGCGATGTCGATGTCCAATATGTCTGGCGGTTCCTGCGCAGCCACAAGATTGACCTGGTGGCTCGCAAGTCCTGGTGCGAGAGCAACGACCCGAACTTTACGGCCAAAGCCGCCGATGTTGTCGGCCTCTATGTCGCGCCGCCGGCGAAGGCCATTGTGCTGTGCGTGGACGAGAAGCCCTCGATCCAGGCTTTGGAGCGAGCGCAGGGTTATCTGAAGTTGCCCAATGGCCGCGCCTTGACCGGCCAAAGCCACGATTACAAGCGGCATGGCACCACAACATTGTTTGCGGCGCTCGAAGTCGCCACCGGAAAGATCATCGCGACCCATTCAAAACGCCGGCGCCGCGTCGAGTTTCTCGATTTCATGAACAGCGTCACCGCGGCTTTTCCGAACCGCAAGCTTCACGTCATCCTCGACAACCTCAACACCCATAAAAAGAACGAGGACTGGCTCAAGGCCCACCCCAACGTGCAATTTCATTTCACGCCGACAAGTGCGTCATGGCTCAATCAGGTCGAAGTATGGTTTTCCATCTTGCAGGGGCAGTCGCTCAGCGGCACCTCCTTCACGAGCCTCAAGCAGCTTCAGGAACACATCGATGCCTACGTCAACGCATACAACGACAGAGCCGAGCCCTTCGTCTGGACCAAGAAAAAGGTCCGTCAACGCCGTTTCAAAGGCCGCCGTATCACTCAGCTCTGATTCCGGGTACTAGTACCCACTTTTCTTGGAACGTGAGTCGTGATTCAAGGTCGGGATGATACCCGAAGCAAGAGAAGTCCACCTTTCGAGGAAAGATCGCAAGGTGCTTGAGGCGTGCTGTCGCTCACCGGTGACGTTGCAGCGCGATTTGAAGCGGGCGCGGATAGTTCTGTTGGCGGCGGATGGGCGCAGCACCCGGTCGATCGCCAAGGAAGTTGGGGTCCAGCCGCGGATTGTCAGCCTTTGGCGGCATCGCTATGCCGACCATGGCCTTGAAGGGCTGCAAGACAAGCCGCGGCCTGGCAAGCAGCCGATCTATACGAAGACGACCGACAAGCGGATTCTGAAGCTGCTGGATAAGCCGCCACCGCAAGGGTTTGCGCGCTGGACCGGCCCCCTGCTGGCCGAGGCGCTGGGCGATGTCGATGTCCAATATGTCTGGCGGTTCCTGCGCAGCCACAAGATTGACCTGGTGGCTCGCAAGTCCTGGTGCGAGAGCAACGACCCGAACTTTACGGCCAAAGCCGCCGATGTTGTCGGCCTCTATGTCGCGCCGCCGGCGAAGGCCATTGTGCTGTGCGTGGACGAGAAGCCCTCGATCCAGGCTTTGGAGTGCGGATTTCACGGATCGTGAGCATCGATTTCGCGCGATCGTGAGCACTGAATTCAGACGATCGTGAGCAGCCCGCTACGGCCGATGGGAGATAGAGTCAGTGTTCTGGTTGGCCGTCAAGGGTGATGGTTTTGGCGCTGCGTTTTCGCATGCTTTCTCCGGTGAGCTGGAGGCGGTGGGCGTTGTGGACGAGGCGATCGAGAATGGCGTCGGCGACCGTGGGGTCCCCAATGGCTCCATGCCAGGTGTCCACGGGGAGCTGACTTGTGACGATGGTGGATGCGCGGCCATGGCGGTCCTCGAGGATTTCGAGCAGATCGCGGCGTTCCGCGGCGGTGAGCACCGATAGTCCCCAATCATCCAAAATCAGAAGCTGAGCGCGGCCGAGGCTTTTGAGGAGCCGGGCGTAGCGTCCGTCTCCGCGCGCGAGCGCGAGCGCCTCGAACAGCCTTGGAACGCGATGATAGAGGACTGATCGGTTGTCGCGGCAGGCCTTGTGGCCGAGCGCGCAGGCTAACCAACTTTTGCCCAGGCCGGTTGCCCCGGTGACGAGCAAATTCTCGTGGCGATCGATCCAGCGACCTTCGACGAGTTTGGCGAAAACGGCGCGGTCGATGCCCCGCGGGGTGCGCAGATCGACGTCCTCGACGCAAGCAGTCTGGCGCAGTGCGGCGATCTTGAGGCGCGTGGTGAGCCGCCTGGTGTCGCGTTCGGCGGCTTCGCGGTCGACCAACAGGCCGATGCGATCTTCGAACGGCAGGGCTTCGAGATCGGGCGATCGGCGCTGCTCCTCGAAGGCCTTGGCCATTCCGGTCAGGCCAAGCTCGATCAGCCGTTCGTGGGTTGGGTGGTTAAGCATGCCGGGTCTCTCCTTGCTTCAGTGGAAGTAGTCGCGTCCGCGGATGTTGCCGTGGCGCAGGGGCTGGTGCTCGAAAGATTCGTCGAAGAACGTGCGATCGAGGCCGTTCTGGAGGATCGATCTAATCGAGGCGACGGAGCGCGCCTTGATGAGGATGCCCCTCCGGCAGGCTGCGTCGAGGCGTTCGGCGCCGTAGCTTTTGACGAGCGCCAGAATGCCAAGGCAGGTTCGAAAGCCTTGTTCTGGATGGGGGCGGGCGTCGATCACGGCCTGGAAAAACGCTGCTGTCGAAGGACCGATCCGCTCGCCGGCGGCGATCACCGCGGCGGGGGTCCATTTGCCGTAGCGGCGATGGGCGCTGGGCATGTGGTCGGCGATGGTGGTGTGTCCGCGTCGGTTGGGCGCGCGGGCATGGCTGGCGATCCGCTGGCCCTTGTGGAAGATCTCGACCGTCCGATCGTCGATACGGGCATCGACCAGCTCGCCAATCAGACGATACGGCGCGGAGTACCAATGGCCGTCGACCTCGACATGATAATCGGGAGCGAGGCGGCAGCGCTTCCAGCGTGCGAAGGCATAAGGCTGATCTGGCAGCGGGGTTAGCTTGGGTTTGTCGAGTTCGGCAAACAGTTCGGCGCGGCTTGAGCCGAAGCCACGCATTTGACGAGCATTGAGTTCGTCGACGAGTGTCTTGATGGCGGCGTTGAGCTCGGCCCGGGAAAAGAAGCGCTGATTGCGCAGCCGGGCCAGAATCCAGCGCTGGGCGATTTGCACCGCGACCTCGACCTTCGCCTTGTCTTTTGGGCGCCGCGGCCGTGCGGCGAGAATGGCCGTGCCGTAATGGCTCGCCATCTCGGCATAAGTGCGATTGAGGCCGGGATCGTAGCGGTCGGGGTTGCTGACGGCGGCTTTGAGGTTGTCGCAGACCACGAACGTCGGCGTTCCGCTCAAAAACGTGAACAAGTTGACGTGGGCCCGGATCCAGTCGGCCAAGCTCTCGCTGGGGCAGGCCTCGGCGTAGGTGTAGTTCGAAGCGCCCATCGCCGCGACGAACAGCTTCATCGGCTGCACTTCCCCGGTCAGGGGATCGACGATGTCGATGGTGTCGCCGGCGAAATCCACGAACACCTTCTCGCCGCCCAGATGAATCTGCCGCATCGAAGGTCGGACCCGCCCCTTCCAGGCCTCGTAGGTAGTGCAGAACCACGTGTACCCGAAACCGTCGGGATTAACGGCGCGATACTCCTCCCAGAGCAGGCGACGGGTTACGTTGCGCCGGCGGAGCTCTTTATCGATGTAGCTCCAGTCGGGCACCGGCCGCTGCGGGCTCTGAGACGCTGGTCGTGGGGCCGGGAAAAGCAAAAGCTCCAGGTCTTCATCGGTCATTCCCTCCGGAAGCGGCCAGCTCAACCCAGCAGAGCGGGCGCGGCTCAGGTAGCTGTGCACAACGCCGTTGCTGACGCCCACGCTCCGCGCGATGGCCCGCTCTGGCAGGCCTTGAAAATGTTTTAACCGAAGGACTTCCTTGATCCGGCGCATCGACAATCTCTGGGTAGGCATTGGACTTCCTCGTTAACCACGAGGTCATCCCTAAGCCGGTTGAGTTGTCGGCCGAAGCGCTGCAAGGCTCCGAAAGCCTTGCTCACGATCCCGCGAAATCGTTGCTCACGATCGTCTGAAATCTCTGCTCACGATCCCCTGAAATCCGCGCTCACGATCCCGCGAAACGCGCATTGGAGCGAGCGCAGGGTTATCTGAAGTTGCCCAATGGCCGCGCCTTGACCGGCCAAAGCCACGATTACAAGCGGCATGGCACCACAACATTGTTTGCGGCGCTCGAAGTCGCCACCGGAGAGGGTGTCAGTAACTCGGTGTAAGATGGTTTCTGTGAGTTTACCTTTGACAGGAGACTCACATGGCTACGGATTTTTCACCTGAGATTTTGGACCAGCTTCTTGCCGGGGGCAGCCTCAAGCCAGAAGACTTAGCCGGCGAAGACGGGCTTTTCAGACGACTGAAGAAGGCGCTTCTGGAGCGCGCACTGGGTGCGGAGCTGACCCACCACCTTGGCTATGAGAAGGGCGACCCGGCGGGCCGCGGGTCGGGCAACAGCCGCAACGGCACAAGCAGCAAAGCGCTGTTGAGGGACGACGGCGAGATCGAGATCGAGGTGCCGCGCGACCGCGCCGGCACGTTCGAACCGGTGATCGTCGCGAAGGGCCAGACCCGCTTCGACGGCTTCGACGAGAAGATCATCAGTCTCTACGGGCGGGGCATGACGGTACGGGAGATCCAGGGCCATCTGGCCGAGCTCTACGGCACCGAGGTGTCCCCCGATCTGATCAGCAAGGTCACCGACGCGATTCTCGACGAGGTCCGCGAATGGCAGAGCCGGCCGCTGGAAGCGATCTATCCGGTGGTCTTCTTCGACGCGCTCAGGGTCAAGATTCGCGATGAGGGGATGGTCAAGAACAAGGCAGTCTACGTCGTGCTGGGCATCACTGCATCGGGCGAGAAAGACGTGCTCGGGCTTTGGATCGAGCAAACCGAAGGCGCCAAATTCTGGCTCAAGGTCATGAACGATCTGAGGAACCGCGGCGTCGCCGACATCCTGATCGCCGTCGTCGACGGTCTGAAGGGCTTTCCCGAGGCGATCAACAGCGTCTTTCCCAAGGCGATGGTCCAGACCTGCATCGTGCATTTGATCCGCAACAGCCTATCCTTCGTGTCCTGGAAGGATCGCAAGGCGATCCTTCCCTCGATCAAGGCGATCTATCATGCCGAGAATGCCGACGCCGCTCTGCTCAGGCTCGAGGACTTCGAAGCCGAGTGGGGCAAGCGCTATCCCGCGATCGGGGCGGCCTGGCGCCGGGCGTGGGAGCACGTCATTCCGTTCTTCGCCTTCGCGCCGGAGATACGCAAAATGATCTATACCACCAACACGGTCGAGGCGCTGAACCGTTCGCTGCGCAAGATCATCAAAACACGCGGCAGCTTCCCCAACGACGAGGCGGCGATGAAGCTGCTTTACCTCGCCATCAGAAATGCCGGCATCCATTGGCGACGACCGGTTGCATGGACGGCCGCAATGGGCCAGTTTGCCATCCAGTTCGGCGAGCGCTTTGCAGGCTCAGCGGACTGACCCCATGGGGTCAGTCCGCTGACCCCGCAAACCCCTCACAGAGACGCTCTTACACAAAACTTCTGACACTCCCCCACCGGAAAGATCATCGCGACCCATTCAAAACGCCGGCGCCGCGTCGAGTTTCTCGATTTCATGAACAGCGTCACCGCGGCTTTTCCGAACCGCAAGCTTCACGTCATCCTCGACAACCTCAACACCCATAAAAAGAACGAGGACTGGCTCAAGGCCCACCCCAACGTGCAATTTCATTTCACGCCGACAAGTGCGTCATGGCTCAATCAGGTCGAAGTATGGTTTTCCATCTTGCAGGGGCAGTCGCTCAGCGGCACCTCCTTCACGAGCCTCAAGCAGCTTCAGGAACACATCGATGCCTACGTCAACGCATACAACGACAGAGCCGAGCCCTTCGTCTGGACCAAGAAAAAGGTCCGTCAACGCCGTTTCAAAGGCCGCCGTATCACTCAGCTCTGATTCCGGGTACTAGCAGTTTTTTCGGATCAGTCCGCGCTGGGCAGCCGCCGCATGGTGAACTCGATGTCGCCGCCGGGCAGTTCGCGCCAGGTCTCGACCGCGCTCATGTAGCCGGCCTTGGGGTAGCGGGCGAAGAAGGCCTGCGCCCTTTCCCGCGCCGCCGCGCGCGGCAGCGTGAAGGTCTCGCGCAGATAGCCGTCGCCGGCCGCCTGGCCCGGCTTGCCGGCCATCTTGCGCCGACGCGCCATCCGCTCGGCGAGATCCCGCGGACGATCGGCCATGTCCTGCCCTCCTCTGCGCGCTCCGCTCTCAGCCAAATGTAGGGCGCGGGCCGGATCAAGAGGAGTCCTGTCCGAAGGCGTCGTGTCGCCCCCGAACGGGGGTGCGGTCAGTTGGCGGCGGTGCCGCTCTTGGTCTTCTTCGGCGCACCGGTTACGGCCGATGCCTTCGGTCCTGCCGGCTGCTTCGGCGGGTCGGCGCGCATGCCGCCCCAGGGATCGTTGGACGCCTTCGAATCCGGAATCTTCTTCAGCGTCTCCTTGTAGGCCTTATCGCGCTCGGCTTCGGCGGCCTTCTCCTCGGGGGTCTTGCTCGGGGCATCCTGCAGCAAATTGAGATTGGGCATTTGCGCGTAGGCAGGTCCCGCCAGCACGGCCAGCACCGCGGCCAAACGGAAAAGCTTCATCATCTACTCCTTGATCATCCAGGCGCGCGGATCGCCCGCGCCGTGTCATCCTTGTCTCAGCCCGATCGCAACCTGAGGCCGCTCAAGGCCGCGTGGGCCCGCTAGAGCCGATCCGATCTGCACGATTTGGGGGCATGCAGCCAGTCGTCCCAGATCGGGCCGCATTTGGTGCACCCGCTCAGCGCGAGACCGAGCGCGACCATGCCAAAGACGAGGACACACCGACGCAACATCATCCACCCGTACCCAAGCGGGGCATCATACCGGGCCAAGTCAGGCAATTTCAAGCCGACGGGACCGGCGCGAGACCGGGTGACTTTGCCGCGTCGATGCGCGCACAATGAGGCGAAACATCCGGCAACACAGGAGAGCGCGACAGCAATGCAAATGCAGCCAGAAGCCGAGTTCGGCCTCGCCGACGCCCGCCGCATCCTCGGCGAGGTCTTTGCGCCCTGGGTTCAGGATCTCAACCTCGCGGTCGAGCGCATCGAGCACGCGCAGCCGGCAGACGTCCCGGACTGGCAGCCGGGCGCGCTCCTGCGCATGCCGTTTTCGGAGCGGCTGTGCCGGAACGGCGGCGTGGTCTGCGGCCAGGCCCTGATGGCGCTTGCCGACACCGCCATGGTGATCGCGATCCTCGCTGCCAACCGCGGCTACCGCCCCATGACCACGGTCGACCAGACCACGCATTTCATGCGCGCGGTCTCCTCAATGGACGTGCTGGCGGATGCGCGGGTGGTGCGGCTCGGGCGCACCATGAGCTTTGGCCGCGTCACGCTGCTCTCCGCCGCCGACAGCAAGCCGGTCGCGATGGTGTCGAGCGCGTTCGCGATGCTGCCGGGGTGAACGCGCTCCGCTTCGACGTCGTAAACAAAGTCTGAAGCGCTACGCAAGTAGCGCCAGTATTGAGTTTAGTTCAATGTAATTTCTATGCACTAATTCACAATCATCAGCAGGACCTGACGCGGATGATCGAGAAGCGCGCATCGCAACGTCACCGTGTTTTCAAAGGTGGAACGATCACCTTCGAAAACGGCGGCATCGCTTGCACGGTGCGAAACATGTCGGCTGGCGGCGCGGCGATCGATCTGGACGCCCCCGTCATGCTGCCGCAATCGTTCAAGCTCTCGATCGCGCGCGACCGTTTCGCACGGCATTGTCGCACGGTCTGGCGCAGCGACAAGCGCGTCGGCCTCGCCTTCGTGTAGTCGTGCACACGGTGTGAAAGACCGTTCGCTTCGTACGCGCGATGCCGATCCATGTTCGCCCGATACGACGACGGAGTGCGAGCCCGGCCGAAATCAAACCGGCAGGTCCGCAAGATCAGCCTCACTTCATTTCGGCTTCTTGGCAGGTTCGCTCGGGCGGGCGCCGCCCCACGGGTCGTACTTGTCCTTGGGCTCGGGAATGCGCTCGAGCGCGGCCTTGTAGGCCTTCTCGTCGACCTTGGGCGTGTTGTCCGCCGGCTTGGCTCCATCGTTAGGCTGGCGCCGGCCCTGCGCCTGCGCCGAGGCAGCCGTCAGTGCCAAGACCGCTGCCGCTATGACCAAAATCCTCATCGGTGCAATCCCCTTCATGTGGGGTACAAACTAGCCGGCAATCGCGGAATAGCAAACGCCCACGGCTCCGCCCCTTCAGCAAGTTTTGATTGGCGCGGACTTCGTCGGATCGCATTCGTGCCTATTTGTCGGTCCGCAGGGGACCTTCACGGATGTTGCGGATTATTTCTCATGCAGCGCTGCTCGGTGGCGCGCTTGGTCTCGGTGCTTGCGGCTTTGCCGACAGCCGTGCACCGGTGCCGGAATTCATGCGCATGAAGGAGGCGGAGCAGCCGCCGCCCGAAGCGCCTCCCGACGTCAAGCGCTTGGTGCGCGAGCAGATCGACGTTGTCTTTCTCGCAACGTCCTATCCGCGCGAGGTGCACGTCACCCCGCCCCGTCGCGAGGCGCGAGGACCGGGCTGGACGGCGTGCGTCCGCGCGCAGCTCACCTCCGCGACCGGCACGCCGCTCGGTGCCCAGACCTACGTCGTGACGATATCAGGCGGCAAGGTCGTGGACCGCCGACGCGCGGAAGAGGACGACATCTGCCGGACCGAGACTTACGAGCCGATCTAGGAACCCCTTGAGGTGCGGTTCCGGGAAAAACCAGCATCGCGGCGGGAACGATCACCGCCTCCCCTTCTTGTTACCGCCGAGGGCAGTTTCGGAGGAGGACATGATGAGGACGTTTACGATGGCGCTGTTGGCGGGCGTCGGTGTTTTGGCAGCCGCGTCGAGTGCGAAGGCTTCCGATATCTACACGACCAGCGAATACGCCAATCCGGATCTCGTCCAGCAGGTGCGGCTCGTCTGCGACGACGCCGGTCGCTGTTATCGCACGCGCGGCGGTTCACGCGTGATCGTACGCGATTCTTATAACTCGATGCCGCGCGACCGCTATTACGAGCGCCGGACCTATCATCGCGATTGGGATGACGGCCCGCGCGCCGGAGTCGGCATTCGCGCGCCCGGCGTGAGCGTCGGGGTCGGTGTCGGCGACCGCTGGTAATCGGTCAACAATGGGCGGGACCGGACGAGACGAATCGCCCGGTCCCGTTCGCAAAATCGTGTCGGGCGACCGGCTATACGGCGGCCGATTGCTGCTGGAACTGCTCGTAGGCCGCGATCGCATCCGCGGCGTACATCAGCGACGGCCCGCCTCCCATGTAGACGGCCATGCCGAGCGTCTCCTCGATCTCCTGGCGCGTCGCACCGAGCTTGACCAGCGCCTCGGTGTGAAAGCCGATGCAGCCGTCGCAATGCGCGGCGACGCCGAGCGCCAGCGCGATCAATTCCTTGGTCTTCTTGTCCAGCGCGCCGTCGCGCGTGGCGGCCTGAGCGAGCAAGGCAAATCCCTTCATGGTGTCGGAAATGTCGCTCCGCAGCTTCTTCAGGTTGGCCGAGATGTCCCTCGTGATGTCGACGTAGTTCTTGTCCATCGGTTCCTCGCTAGTACCCGGAATCAGAGCTGAGTGATACGGCGGCCTTTGAAACGGCGTTGACGGACCTTTTTCTTGGTCCAGACGAAGGGCTCGGCTCTGTCGTTGTATGCGTTGACGTAGGCATCGATGTGTTCCTGAAGCTGCTTGAGGCTCGTGAAGGAGGTGCCGCTGAGCGACTGCCCCTGCAAGATGGAAAACCATACTTCGACCTGATTGAGCCATGACGCACTTGTCGGCGTGAAATGAAATTGCACGTTGGGGTGGGCCTTGAGCCAGTCCTCGTTCTTTTTATGGGTGTTGAGGTTGTCGAGGATGACGTGAAGCTTGCGGTTCGGAAAAGCCGCGGTGACGCTGTTCATGAAATCGAGAAACTCGACGCGGCGCCGGCGTTTTGAATGGGTCGCGATGATCTTTCCGGTGGCGACTTCGAGCGCCGCAAACAATGTTGTGGTGCCATGCCGCTTGTAATCGTGGCTTTGGCCGGTCAAGGCGCGGCCATTGGGCAACTTCAGATAACCCTGCGCTCGCTCCAAAGCCTGGATCGAGGGCTTCTCGTCCACGCACAGCACAATGGCCTTCGCCGGCGGCGCGACATAGAGGCCGACAACATCGGCGGCTTTGGCCGTAAAGTTCGGGTCGTTGCTCTCGCACCAGGACTTGCGAGCCACCAGGTCAATCTTGTGGCTGCGCAGGAACCGCCAGACATATTGGACATCGACATCGCCCAGCGCCTCGGCCAGCAGGGGGCCGGTCCAGCGCGCAAACCCTTGCGGTGGCGGCTTATCCAGCAGCTTCAGAATCCGCTTGTCGGTCGTCTTCGTATAGATCGGCTGCTTGCCAGGCCGCGGCTTGTCTTGCAGCCCTTCAAGGCCATGGTCGGCATAGCGATGCCGCCAAAGGCTGACAATCCGCGGCTGGACCCCAACTTCCTTGGCGATCGACCGGGTGCTGCGCCCATCCGCCGCCAACAGAACTATCCGCGCCCGCTTCAAATCGCGCTGCAACGTCACCGGTGAGCGACAGCACGCCTCAAGCACCTTGCGATCTTTCCTCGAAAGGTGGACTTCTCTTGCTTCGGGTATCATCCCGACCTTGAATCACGACTCACGTTCCAAGAAAAGTGGGTACTAGCTGGATCTGGCTGTGGTCGGAGCCGCCTCGCGCGGCGCGCGCAAGGCGATGTAGATCGCGGGAATCACCAGCACGGTGAGCAGCGTTGACGAGGCAAGCCCGAACAGGAGCGAGATCGCCAATCCCTGGAAAATCGGATCGAGCAGGATGGTTGCGGCCCCGATCATGGCGGCAAGCGCGGTGAGCAGGATCGGCTTGAAGCGGACGGCGCCGGCTTCCAGCACAACGTCGCGCAGCGACTTGCCCTCGGCGCCGCTGTGCCGGATGAAGTCGACCAGCAGGATCGAATTGCGCACGATGATGCCGGCCAGCGCGATGAAGCCGATCATCGAGGTCGCGGTGAACGGCGCACCCAGCAGCCAGTGGCCGATCAGGATGCCGATCAGCGTCAGCGGGATCGGCGTCAGGATCACGAGCGGCAGACGGAAGCTCCTGAACTGGGCAACGACCAGCACGTAGATGCCGAGGATGGCTGCGCCGAAGGCCGCCCCCATGTCGCGGAAGGTCACCCAGGTGATTTCCCATTCGCCGTCCCACAACAGCGTCGGATGCGACTCGTCCGACGGCTGGCCGTGCAGGCTGATCGCAGGCTTCGGCAGCTTGCCCCAGTCATGGGCATCGACGCGATCGGCGACCGCGAGCATGCCGTAGAGCGGCGCCTCGAAGCGCCCGGCAAGCTCGGCCATCACCATGTCGGCAAAGCGGCCATCACGGCGGAAGATCGTCGGCGAGCCCTCCTCCATGGTCGCCTTCACGACCTGGCCGAGCTCGACCACCGTCTTGCTGCCGGGCACTGTATTGGCCGGCACCGGCGTGGAGGCCAAAGCCTCGTCCCAGACCAGGTCGCGCTTTCCGAGATGCACCGCGATCTCGATCGGGTTGCGGTCCTCGCCGCGATGCGAATAGCCGATCGAGGTGCCGCCGAACAGCGCCTGAATGGTGTCGTAGACGTCGCGCTGCTCGACGCCGAAGAATTCGAGCCGGTCCTGGTCGATCGAAAGCCGCAGCCTCGGGCGTTTCTCGCCGATGGAATCGTCGATGTCGACGATGAACGGCACGTCCGCGAAGATCTTCTTGAGCTCGGCCGTGACCGCCCGGCGCGTGGTCGCATCGGGACCGTAGACCTCGGCGAGCAGCGTCGATAGCACCGGCGGGCCGGGCGGCACTTCGACCACCTTGATGCTGGTGCCCGCGGGCGGACCGAGCGCTTTCAGCTTCTCGCGCAGCTCGAGCGCGATCTCATGGCTCGCGCGCTTGCGCTCGCCGCGCGCAGCCAGGTTGATCTGCACTTCGCCGAACTCGGGCCTCTCCCGCAAGTAATAGTGCCGTACCAGGCCGTTGAAGTTGAAGGGAGCCGGCGTGCCGGCATAGGATTGCAGCGAGGTGACCTCCGGCAATTGCCGCGCAATCTCGGCCGCGCCGAACAGCGTGCGCTCGGTCGCCTCCAGGCTCGCCCCTTCCGGCAGGTCGACGAGAACGGCGATCTCGGACTTGTTGTCGAACGGCAGAAGCTTGACGGTCACCGACTTGGTCGCAAACAGCGTCATCGACAGCAGCGTCGCGACGCCGACGCCGAGCAGGAATATCCAGGCCGACCGCTTGCTCCGCACGATCGGCGTCGCGAAGCGCCGGTAGAGCCGGCCGAGCCGGCCTTCGTCGTGGGCCGCATGCGCGGGGGCAATGTCGCCCTTCGGCGCGAGCTTGAGCATCAGCCAGGGCGCCACCACCATCGCCACGAAGAACGAAAACAGCATGGCAGCCGACGCATTGGCCGGGATCGGCGCCATATAGGGCCCCATCAGGCCCGACACGAACAGCATCGGCAACAGCGCCGCGACCACAGTCAACGTCGCCACGATGGTGGGGTTGCCGACCTCCGCCACCGCCTCGATGGTCGCCTGCAGGCGCGGCCGGCCGTCGCGCATGGCCCAGTGCCGCGCGATGTTCTCGACCACGACGATGGCGTCGTCGACGAGAATGCCGATCGAGAAGATCAGCGCGAACAGGCTGACGCGGTTGATGGTGTAGCCCATCAAGTTTGCGGCGAACATCGTGAGCAGGATCGTCGTGGGAATCACGACGAAGGTCACCAGCGCCTCGCGCCAGCCGATCGCGATCGCGATCAGCACGACGATCGAGATCGTTGCGAGCCCGAGATGGAACAGCAACTCGTTGGCCTTCTCGTTTGCCGTCTCGCCGTAGTCGCGCGTCACCGTCACCTGGATATCTTCGGGAAGAAGGCGCGACTTCAGTCCTTCGAGGCGTTCGGCGATGCTCTCGGACACGACGACCGCATTGGCGCCGGCGCGCTTGGCCAGCGCCAGGCTGACGGCGGGCGTGCGCGTCCACTGTCCGGCGCTGTCACGTGATTCGGTCCAGACCCGATGCTCGACGGTGCTCGGGCCGACGATGACGGAGGCGACGTCCTTGACGTAGACCGGCCGGCCGTCGCGGCTCGTGATGAGCAATAGTCCGATATCGGGAATGCCGGACAGCGTCTGCCCCGCCGCGACGCTCCGCACGATGCCGGCATCGCGGACCTGGCCCGCCAGGAACGAGCGGTTGGCGTCCTTGACCTTGGCCACGAGCTGCTGCAGCGTGATGCCGAACAGCGACAGCTTCTCCGGATCTGGCTCGACCCGGATCTGTTGCGCCGCGCCGCCGGATATGTAGGTCAGGCCGATATCGTCGACCTTCATCAGTTCCGCTCGCAACTTGTCTGCGAGCTCGTAGAGGTCCTTGTCGATCCAGCGGCTGGCAGCTTCCGGCTTCGGCGACAGCGTCAATACCGTGACCGCGACGTCATTGATGCCCCGGCCGACGATCAGCGGCTCGGGAATGCCCGACGGGAATGCGGTCGAGATTGGCGCGGATCTTCTCGTGCACCCGCAGGATGGCGTCCTCGGACTTGGTGCCGACCAGGAAACGCGCGGTGACCATCACGCGATCGTCCTCGGTCTGACTATAGACGTGCTCGACGCCGTCGATGCCCTTGACGATCGATTCCAGCGGCTTGCTCACCAGCTCCACCGCGTCCGGTCCGCGCAGGCCGTCGGCATTGACGCGGATATCCACCATGGGAACGCTGATCTGCGGCTCCTCCTCGCGCGGGATCACCACGACGGCGATCAGCCCAACGACAAGCGACGCTAGCAGGAACAGCGGCGTCAGCGGCGATGCGATGGTCGACTTGGTCAACCGTCCTGAGAGCCCGAGATTCACGGCTGCACCAATTGGTCGCCGGCTGAGATGCCGGACAGGATCTCGAGCCCGTCGGGGTGCGCCAGCGTCGGCAATTCGCGGCCACGCTGCACCGGCACGTCTATCGTTCCGCTGTCCTTCTGAAGCCGAACGTAGTCGATGCCGAACCGGCTCGTCACATAGCTCGAGGGGATGACAAAGGCCGGTCGCGCGCCGCCGGAGATCCAGACCCGCAAGCGGTCGCCGACGAAATATTCGCCGAGGCCTTCGACGGTCGCATCCGCAATGACGCGCCCCTCCTCTATCTGAGGATAGACGAGGTCGATGACGCCCGACTTGGCGGCTTCTCCGACGAACTCCGCGCCATCGACCCGAATCCTGTCGCCCGCCTTGAGCAAGCGCGCATGCCGCTCCGGCACGCGAAGCCGCAGCTTGAAGTTCTGTTGGGCGACGGTGACGATCGGATCGCCCGCGAGCACGACGGATCCTATCGTGATCAACCGCTTCAGCACGCGACCATCCGCCGGCGCGAGCACCTGCCCCTGGATGAGCTGCTCGTTGATCACCGCACGTTCGGCAGTCTTGGCACGCAGGCCGTTCTCGGCGACGTTCAGCGCGGTGCGCTGCTCGTCGAGCTTGATCCGGGGCAGGATACCGCGTTCGACCAGCCCTTCGGTCCGGCTGAAGTCGAGCTGCGCCTGGTTCGCCTGCGCCTGCAGCGCCTCGATCTGCGCGTCGAGCGATCTCATCTGCAGCACGAGCTTTTCGTCGCCGATGGTCGCGATCGCCTGGCCGGCGGCGACGCGATCCCCTTCCCTGACCTTGAGCTGAACCACCGTGCCGCCGATGCGTCCGCGCGCCGGCACCACGCTGGTGCTTTCGACCGTGGCGAAGACGGCCTTTTCATCGGCAACCGATTGCCGCGCGACCACGAGCGTTTCGGCCGCCGTCGCCGGTGTTCCAGACAAGCCTATCGCCGCGAAAGCAGCCAGCAGGCCAAAATAACTCGCCATACATCGCATGGGACTCTTCCGTATCATGACCAAAGCATCACCACGCCGCTGCGCAGCTCATTTCATCTGCATCGGAAAGGGGCGTGTTGATCCTGGTCAAGGCGCCCTCCTCCGAACTCTCCTAGGTTTCATCTGGTTCTGGCGGACTTCGGCGCGCAGAATGCCTGGTAGAGCGTCTTCAGCACCTCGCGCGCCGGCTCGCTCGCGATCGAATAGAAGATCGTCTGCGCTTCACGCCGGGCAGACACCAGACCATCCTTGCGAAGGAGCGCAAGATGCTGGGACACCGTGGAGTCCCGCAGGCTCAGGAATTCGGCGAGCTCGCCCACCGACCGCTCGCCATCGATCAACTGGCAGATGATCAGCAGACGATGCCGGTTGGCGAGCGCCTTCAGCAGCTCGCTCGCCTGATCCGCCGCCCGCTCCATAACTTCAACGTTCATCTTCATACTTGCGTATATACGCAATTACGAATATATCGTCAAGCGCTGCACGACAGCCGGAGCTAAATCGGCGGAGCGGCTTGGTCCAACGGAGGTAAACCCATGGCGGAAGTTGTCGTAATCGGAGCTGGTCTGAGCGGAACACTGATGGCCTATGAATTGCTGCCGCAGTTGAGAAAGGAGGACCGCCTCAGCGTCGTCTCGCAAGGCGCCGTCTATCATTTCGTCCCATCCAATCCTTGGGTCGCAGTCGGCTGGCGCAAGCGCGAAGAGATCGAGATTGATCTGGCGGACGTCATGAAGCGCAAGGGCGTGCGACTGCTGACGCAGGGCGCAAGGCGCGTCCACCCGACCGAGAACCATGTCGAGCTCGGCGACGGCACCTCGATCGACTACGACTACCTGGTCGTCGCGACCGGCCCCGAACTGGCGTTCGATGAGATTCCGGGTCTCGGTCCAAAAGGCCATACCCAGTCGATCTGCCACGTCGATCATGCCACGCATGCCCGTGAGGCCTTCGAGAAGCTCGCAGCGAACCCCGGCCCGGTCGTGATCGGTGCCGTGCAGGGGGCGTCCTGTTTCGGGCCGGCCTACGAATTCCTCTTCATCCTGGAGACGGAGCTGCGCCGGCGAAAACTGCGCGACCGGGTCCCGATGACGTTCGTCACCTCGGAGCCGTATATCGGTCATCTCGGTCTCGACGGCGTCGGGGACACCAAGGGTCTCCTGGAAAGCGAGATGCGGGAGAAGCACATCAAGTGGATCACCAACGCCCGCGTCGAAAACGTCGCCCCCGGCCTGATGTCGGTGGAGGAGTTCGCCGACGACGGCACGTCTCGCAAGGCCCACGAACTGCCCTTCGCCTATTCGATGATGTTGCCCGCCTTCCGCGGCGTCGAGGCGGTGCGCGGCATCGAGAAGCTGACCAACCCACGTGGCTTCGTCGTCGTCGACAAGCACCAGCAGAATCCTGCCTTTCCCAACGTTTTCGCGGTCGGTGTCTGCGTCGCGATCGCCCCGGTCGGCGCGACACCGGTGCCGGTCGGCGTCCCCAAGACGGGCTTCATGATCGAATCCATGGTGACGGCGACGGCGATGAACATCGGCGCCCTGCTTCGCGGCAAGGCACCCACGGCGCAGCCGACCTGGAACGCGATCTGTCTCGCCGATTTCGGCGACTCCGGCGTCGCCTTCCTTGCGCAGCCGCAGATCCCGCCGCGAAACGTCAATTGGTCCTCCAAGGGCGAATGGGTGCATCTCGCCAAGGTGGCCTTCGAGAAATACTTCCTGCGCAAGATGCGGCGCGGCGAGAGCGAGCCGTTCTATGAGCGTTTCCTGCTCGACCGGCTGAACATCGCCAAGATCAAGGAGGTCCGAACCGGCACATGAGCACGACACGCCAGATCGTCTGCGGACATTGCGGACGCATCAACCGCCTGCCTGCCGAACGCGCGGCGCAAGGTGCGCGTTGCGGCGCCTGTCACCAGCCGATGTTCACCGCTCATCCGATCGAGGTGGACGAGGAGGCCTTCAGCCGTCATGTCGCGAGCAGCGACATTCCCGTGCTGATCGACGTCTGGGCACCGTGGTGCGGCCCGTGCCGCGCCATAGCACCGATGTTCGAGCGCGCCGCGCAGCAGCTGGAGCCGAACGTCCGGCTGTTGAAGCTCAACTCGGACAACGCACCTGCACTGTCGTCGCGCCTCAACATCAGCGGCATCCCGACCCTGCTGTTGATGCGCGGCGGCCGCGAGATCGCCCGCCATTCCGGCGCGATGGATGCCCGGAGCATCGTCGCCTGGACTGAATCCAACCTGACCCGTTCGTAAGTCGCCAGATAAAAAGGAGCCTGCCATGAATGTCGATAAAGCCGTCCTCGCCTTTGCGGGATTCGTCGTCCTGCTCGGTCTCGCACTGGGCACCTATGTGAATGCGTATTGGTACCTGCTGACGGCATTTGCCGGGCTGAACATGTTGCAGGCCTCGTTCACCGGTTTCTGCCCGGCGGCGATCGTGTTCAGGAAGCTGGGCCTGAGCAGCGGTTGCGCGTTCTCCTGAACGCGCAATCCAGCCTGTGATGCGGGGGAATTTGCCATGACCGACGACACCTTCATCGAGGAACCTCTCTACGAGAAGCGGAGGAAGGTCTATCCGCAGTCGGTCCACGGTCCTTTCCGCCGCATCAAATGGGCGATCCTCTGCGTCACGCTCGGGACCTACTATCTGTTGCCGTTCGTACGCTGGGATCGCGGACCCGGTCTGCCCGACCAGGCCGTGCTGATCGACTTCCCGCATCGGCGCTTCTACTTCTTCTTCATCGAGCTGTGGCCGCAGGAAGTCTACTACTTCACCGGCCTGCTGATCATCGCGGCCATGACGCTGTTCCTGATGAACGCGGTTGCCGGCCGGCTATGGTGCGGCTACATGTGTCCGCAGACCGTATGGACCGACCTGTTCTATGCGGTCGAGCGCTGGGTCGAAGGCGACCGGCGCGAGCGCATGCAGGGCGACAAGCGTTACTGGACGTTCGATCACATCCGGAAGGTTGCACTCAAGCACTTCCTCTGGATCATGATCGCATGGTGGACCGGCGGCGCCTGGGTGCTCTATTTCGCAGACGCGCCGACGCTGGTGAAGGAGCTTGCGACCTTCCAGGCGCCCTTCATCGCGTATCTCTGGATCGGCATTCAGAGCTGGCCCCGCAAATTCGGACAGTAGCTTGAGTGGATTTTCTGCCTGACAGCGGCGAGGATTCTTGCTGCGAATCAGGAGCGAAGATGACGAAGAAGAGCCGCCGGACGCATTCTCCGGCATTCAAGGCGAAGGTTGCTTTGGCTGCGGTCAAAGGCGACAAGACACTGGCGGAGCTGGCGCAACTGTTTGATGTTCATCCGAACCAGATCACGATCTGGAAAAACCAGCTCCTGGAAGGCGCCGCCGGCGTGTTTGGGCATGACAAGACATCGGCCGAGACGCCGGTCGATTTGAAGGCGTTACATGCCAAGATCGGCGAGCTGGCGTTGGAAAACGATTTTTTGTCCGGCGCGCTCACCAAGGCGGGCCTGCTGAGCGCAAAGCGATGATCGACCGCGATCATGATCTTTCTATCGTGCGCCAGGCGAAGGTCCTGAAGCTGGCTCGCAGCACGGTCTACTATGAACCTCGGCCAGTTTCGGCCGAGGACCTTGCCTTGATGCGTCGGCTCGATGAGCTGCATCTCGATTATCCCTTCGCGGGAGCGCGTATGCTGCGATCGTTGCTGCGGCGGGAGGGCGTATACGCCGGTCGCCGCCACATCGCGACGCTGATGAAGCGCATGGGGATCGAGGCGGTCTATCGTCGCCCGAACACGAGCAAGCCGGCTCCGGGTCACAAGATCTACCCGTACCTGTTGCGCGGATTGAAGATCGAGCGGCCCGACCATGCGTGGGCAATGGACATCACCTACATTCCGATGCGGCGTGGCTTCGTCTATCTCGCGGCGGTCGTCGATGTGTTCAGCCGACGGGTCCTGGCCCATCGCGTCTCGATCACAATGGAGGCGGCCTTCTGCGTCGAAGCGGTCCAGGAGGCGTTGGCGAAGCACGGCAGGCCCGAGATTTTCAACACGGATCAGGGCAGCCAGTTCACCAGCCTCGAGTTCACCGATGTGCTGCTGGACGCGAAGATCGCCATCAGCATGGACGGCAAGGGCGCCTGGCGCGACAACGTGTTTGTCGAGCGGCTCTGGCGCACGGTCAAATACGAAGAAGTATATCTCCGCGCCTACGACAGCGTGTCCGAGGCGCGAGCGTCAATTGCCAAGTATCTGGCCTTCTACAATCAGGGACGCCCTCACTCGAGCCTTGACGGGCGCACGCCCGACGAGGCTTACTTCGGCACGCAAGCTATGGTGATGGCCGCATGACCGTCGCCGACGGTTTTGTCGTCGCTCTGGTCGGGCTACGCCCTCCCGACGCAACGACAAAACCGTAAAGCCCCGCGTTCAGCATAACCCGGCAGGAATCCACTTAAATCCAGCGGGGCGCTGTCCAAACAACCGGGGCCAGCTCTTTCTCACCGCCACCACCTACGTCTTCGCCGGCCACGCCCGCGAACAGATGTGCATCTATATGTGCCCGTGGCCGCGGATCCAGGCGGCGCTGACCGACGAATGGGCGCTCAACGTCACCTATCGCCGCGACCGCGGCGAGCCGCGCATGTCGGTGAAGAAGGCGGATGCTGCCCGCGCGCAGGGCAATCCCGCCGGCGATTGCGTCGACTGCCATCAGTGCATCAACGTCTGTCCGACCGGCGTCGACATCCGCCATGGCATCCAGCTCGGCTGCATCCAGTGCGGCCTGTGCATCGATGCCTGCGACAACGTCATGCGCGAGATCGGCCGGCCCACTGGCCTGATCGGCTACGACACCGACATCAACATGCAGCGCAGGCGCGAAGGCAAGCCGCCGATCTACCGCATCATCCGTCCGCGCACCCTGGTCTATGCCGCAGCCATCGCCATCGTCGGCAGCATCATGCTGTACACGCTCGCCACACGCGCGACGATGGACGTCAACGTGCTGCACGAGCGCAATCCGTTGTTCGTCCAGCTCTCGGATGGAGGTGTCCGCAACGACTACACCGTCCGCATCCTCAACAAGGGCCCGCAACGATCGTTCGCGATCGAAGTCTCAGGCCTGCCCGGCGCGACGCTTCGCGTTGCGGGCATCGCGTCGAGTTTCGACGGCAAGCCCGTGGTCGAGGTCGGGCAGGATCAGACCGGCGAAGTCCGGCTGTCGGTGCAGGTCGGCCCGGCCGATCTGCCGAAGACCTCGCGCGACATCGATATCGCCATCACCGACACGGGCAGCGGCGAGCGCGCGGCTGCCCGTGACCATTTCGTCCCGGGTGACAAATAGCCACCCGGTGAGACATCGCCGGCACAGGGGAGGAATGGACGGCCAAGCCGCTCACGACCGGGACTGGAGACGCCAGGCGCTCCGCCAACTCAAGCGAACAGCCGCCGCTCCAGCTCCATCGCAGGTCGGGTCGGAATGGCATCGCAGTCCCGCACTTCATTCGTGATCACCTTGAAGTGCACGAGTTCCGCCTGGCCAAAGGCAGTCGAAATGGCGACGTCGGCTGCATCCCTGCCGCGCGCGATCACGATGCGGCCGATGCGGGGATGATTGTGCCGCGCGTCGAACGTGTACCAGCGTCCGCCGATGTAGGCTTCGAACCAGGCGCTGAAATCCATCGGCGCCGGGTCCGGCGGCACGCCGATATCGCCGAGGTAACCGGTACAGTAACGGGCCGGGATGTTGACGCAGCGACACAAGGTGACGGCGAGGTGCGCGAAGTCCCTGCAAACTCCGATACGCTCCTGGTGGCCTTCGGAAGCCGTCCGGTCGCTTCGCGCGAATTGGTAGCCAAACTTGATATGGCCGTGAACGTAGTCGCAGATCGCCTGGACGCGGCGCCAGCCGCCGCTGATGCTGCCGAACGTCGACCAGGCCAGATCCGTCAGCCGCTGGGTGTCGCAATAGCGACTGCCCAGCAGATACACCAGCGCCTCGTCGGGAAGGAGCTATGGCTGATTTTGGGTGACGCGGCCTGATCAGGCGGCGTGGCTTTCAGTGTTCGGAATGACTTCGATTCCGTCGATGAACTTTACACCGGCGATGACTTTCGGCAACTGGTTCGTGCTCTTCAATCGCCGCCAGGTCTTCGATGCGGCGTCGATGAGCTTGAACACCATCAGCTTCGCAGTTTGTTGCGACAGCGATCCCTTGGTCCGCACCGTTCGGTGGCGCACCGTGGCGAAGACGCTCTCGATCGGGTTCGAGCTGCGTAGGTGGATCCAGTGCTCAGCAGGGAAGTCGAAGAAGGCGAGCAGCGCATGGCGATCCTTGATCAGGCACTCCACCGCACGTCCGTATTTGACGTGGTATTTCTCGACGAAGACGTCGATCGCGGTTTCAGCTTCGGCCCGGTGTGGGGCCAGGATAGATGTTCCGCAGGTCGTTCTTCATGGGGCCCTGCACGGATTTGGCGACCTTGTCGAGTACGTTGCTCACTTTATGGCACCAGCATCGTTGGTGCCGCGTGCCGGGAAAGGCCTTGTCCAGTGCCTTCCAGAAGCCGAGGGCGCCGTCGCCGATGGCGAGTTGCGGGGCAATCCGTAACCCGCGTTGCCGCAGGTCGATCAGGAGTTCGCGCCAGCTCTGCGCGCTCTCGCGCACGCCGACCTGGAAGCCGATCAGCTCCTTCTTGCCTTCCGGCGTGGTGCCAATCAGCACCAGCATGCATTCGCTGTGATCTTCCATGCGGGCCTGCAGGTACACGCCATCGGCCCAGATGTAGACATAGCGACGCGCCGACAGATCGCGTCTCTGCCAGCGTTCGTACTCGACCTGCCAATCGGCCTTCAGGCCGGCGATCACCGAAGGCGACAGGTTCGGCGCATCCTTGCCGAGCAGCGCCGAGAGCGCCTCCTGGAAGTCGCCGGTCGAGATGCCGCGCAAATAGAGGACCGGGATCAAGGCATCCAGGCTCTTCGTCCGCCGCGCCCATAGCGGCAGGATTGCCGAACTGAAGCGGAGGCGGTCGCCTGGCCCGCTCGCTCCGCGGTCGCGGACCTTGGGACGAGCGACCTCCACCGGACCGATGCCGGTCGCAATCTCGCGCACCGGACCGTGCCCATGTCGGACCAGGCGCGCTCGACCGTCGGGCAGCGTCAGATTGGCCGTGCTGGCCAGAAACGCGCCAACCTCGATCTCGATCGCCCTGGCAAGCAGGTCCCGCGCGCCGGCACGAACGATATCGGTCAGTGGATCATCAACCGCGGACGGCTGACGGAAAGCAAGAACATTGGTAGTCTCGGTCATGGCGTATCGCTCTCCTCGAGAGGTTCTGGCAGGCTCGTCACCCGCCTCGATACGCCGCCTTCCTCACACCGTCATCACCCAGATTCCGCCATAGCTCGTCGGGAAGCCGGTCCAACGGGATCTGTTCGGCATGAGGCGCAACCTCGTCGGGCAATCCGCTATCCTCGATGATGAACTCGTTCCGAAAATTGATCTGACCGACAGGGGCGACAAGCCGCGTGCAAACGTTGCCGAACCCATCCTTGTAGTCCCTGAGCGCAACGTTCGGCGACACCCGGATGGCATGGTCCGTCAGAAGGTCGCCTTGCCTTGACGGATGAACGGTCAGCATCAGCACCATCGGCACGTCCTGAAAACAGTTGAACGCAATGTCGTAGCCTGCCCGGATCCTCAAGATCGTGTCCTCTCGCATCGCCATTGATGTCGATCGACAAGCCCCGCTGGGGATCATTGGTTCCGCGTGCGCTACCGCGAACCTGCTGAAATGCAAGGCACTTGTGCGGTGTGCACACACAATTGGGCTCTTGGAACCGAAGCAGAACCAGGCTCATATGGTGCGAGCCTGAGTACAACAGATGCCCCTCTATTCCGTCCACCACAGCACGACCTACCGCTACCGGCAGCCCGTCAGACTTGGACAGCACCAGCTGCTGTTTCGTCCGCGCGACAGCTTCGATCAGCGTCTGCTCGCGTGCCGACTCGCTGTGCGCCCCGAGCCGTCGGAAATCCGCTGGATCCACGATGTGTTCGGCAATTGCGTAACCCTCGTCGATTTTGCGGCCCCGACCGACGTGCTTGAATTCGAGACCACGATCCGACTGGAGCATACACCCGAGAACGCGCCGGATTTCCGGATCGAGCCATACGCCCGCGAGCATCCGTTCGCCTACGACGAGACCGAGTTGCCGGATCTTGCACCGTACATGCTCCGGCATCATCCCGGCGACGTCGCCGTCGACGACTGGTTGTCGAAGTTCATTGCACCCTCGGCGAGCCGACCGACGGGGCAACTGCTGATGACGCTCAACGAAGCGATCGCCGAAGGTTTCTCCTATCGGAGGAGAACCTCGCACGGCACGCAAACGCCAGCCGAAACGCTCGACCTGCAGCAGGGAACTTGTCGCGATTTTGCCCTGCTGATGATGGAGGCCGCCCGATCGCTCGGTTTTGCGGCCCGCTTCATCACCGGTTACGTCTACGTGCCGGACCGCGACGGCCCGGCACGGCTGGGCGGAGGCTCGACCCACGCATGGTGCTCGATCTATGTGCCGGGCTCGGGCTGGGTCGAGTTCGATCCGACCAACGGGATTGTCGGAAACCGCGATCTGATCAGGGTCGGAGTTGCCCGCACGCCGGCGCAGGCGATTCCGCTCTCGGGGTCCTACTGGGGGGAGGCGGACGACGAGCTCGGAATGGAGGTCGCGGTCAACGTGAAGACGGAGACCGGGCCGGAGCCCGAGGAGACAGGCACGGCGGCGCCGGATCGGGCTGCGGTGTCCTCAACGGGACGTTAACGGGACCGCTCGAATTGATTCTGTGGCCCAACGCTATTTTTCCAATCTTTGCGCTAAGGATGATCCCCTGGGACGGGCTTTGCCCGCGTAGACGGGGACGACGGACGTGGTCGACATCGCGCATCAGACAGCGGTCAATCCGGCATCGGCAAGGGATGCCGGCGCCGCGCGCGCGCTCGTTCCGCTCACGGCAATCGACCCCGGTCAGTGGCGCGCACTCGCGCAGCGCGCGGTCGAACCGAACGGATATTACCTGCCCGCCTGGGAGCTGGCTGTCAGTGCGACCGCACGCGGCCGCAGCAATGCCGCGGCACTGCCGGCATTCGATGGATCTTCGACGCGGCTGATCGGACTGATGCCGGTCATCTCGCTCTGGCGCGCCTGGAAGATTCCCCTGCCCGCGCTGGCGAGCGCGCATCCCTACGGCACGCTGTGCAGCCCGCTGATCGACGGCGATGCGCCGATCGAGGCCGCCACGCAGCTGTTGCAGCGGGCACGCGAGGCCGGCGCGCATGCGCTCGTGCTGACCGACGTCGCGCTCGACGGCGCGGCGATGAATTCGCTGAAACAGATCCTGAATTGCGACGGCCTGCGGCCGCGTGTCCTCTCCTCCTACATCCGTGCCAGCCTCGATGCGACACAGGATGGTGAGACGCTGCTGCGCGAGGCGCTCGGCGCCAAGAAGCTCAAGGAGCTGCGGCGCCAGCGCCATCGCCTGGAGGAGCACGGCGCCGTCGTGTTCGAGGTCGCGCGCAGGCCCGACGAGATCGGGCCGGCGCTCGAGACATTCCTCCAGCTCGAAGCCGGCGGCTGGAAGGGCAAGCGCGGCACCGCACTGGTCCAGCATGCGCGCGATGCGACCTTCATCCGCCGCGCCGTCCCCGCGCTTGCAGAGACCGCACAATGCGAGATCGTCACGTTGCGCGCCGGCACGACGGCGGTCGCCGCCGGCATCGTGCTGCGCCACCAGGACCGCGCCTTCTTCTTCAAGCTCGGCATCGACGAGCACTTCGCAAAATATTCGCCGGGCGTGCAGCTCACCCTCGAGCTCACCCGCCACCTCTGCGCCGATCCCGCCATCGCCAGCGCGGACTCGACGGCGAGCGCCGATCACCCCATGATCAATCCGATCTGGCGCGGACGCTTCGCGATCGGCGATGTGCTGGTCCCGTTGCGCCGGCACGATCCGGTCGTGACGCTGGTTCACGCGGCGGTCGCGGCTCACGGAATCGCGTATGCAACGGCGCGCCGCGCAGTTCGCCTGCTTCGCAGATAGAACAGCTACTCCGCCGCCTGCGCGTTGATCTCCGCCGAGACCTGGCGGATGGCGCGCGCGAGCAGGTTCGGATCCTGCGCACCGGAGACGGCGTATTTCTGCGCGAAGACATAGGTCGGAACGCCGGAGATACCCTTCTCGGCGGCTTCCTGCGCATCCGCCGAGACGCGCGCGACGTCCTCGTCGGTGGCGAGGCGCTTGCGCACGTCGTCGGCATCGAGACCGACATCGGCGGCCGCCTGCACCAGCACGTTCACATCGGTGAGATCGCCGCCATCGCGGAAGTACAGCTCCATCAGGCGCTGCTTCATCTCGGGCGCCTTGCCGATCGCTTCCGCCCACAGGATGAGGCGATGGCAGTCGGTCGTGTTGGGCTGGCGCGCCACCAGCTCGGGCTTGTAGACGAGGCCCTCCTCGCCCGCCGCGGCGACGACGCGCCCCGCAATGCCCTTATAGGCCTCGACGGAGCCGAACTTCTGGGTGAGATAGGCCTCGCGGCTGATGCCCTCGCGCGGCACCCAGGGATTGAGGAAGAAGGGACGGAAATTGAGCGTGACGGGAACGTCGGGCACGAGCGCCAGCGCGCTCTCGATCCGGTGCTTGCCGATATAGCACCAGGGGCACACCACGTCGGAGACGACGTCGATCTGGAGCGGTTTCAGCGTGCTCATGTCAGCGCCTCCTTCGGGCAGGTCACGGGTTCGCCCAAAGATAAGCAGAACCCGCCCCGAGGCAAGCAGGGCTATCGCATATGAGAGCTTTTCCCTGCGGCCATCCTTCGAGACGCCCGCCTTCGGCGGGCTCTCAGGATGAGGACCGAGTGCGCGGCAGCATTTTCAGCGGGCACCGATCATACTTAGCCCGTCTTATTCGCGAGAGGGCGCCTGAGAGGCTGGCGAGCGTGGTGTAAAGCGCTGATGCGGCGTAGGATTCGGTTGCGAAGCCACCCCATCACCTTCAACCGCGAACGCCACGCCCGCCATGACCGATGATACGATTTCAGACCACTATCGAGAAGCAAGAATTCAACACAAATAAAACCTCTGCCTCGCGCTCGATCTCTTCATGCTTGATAGTCTCGTTTCGGAGGCTGAGCACCTACCGCGTCTAATAGGCCGCTCGCGCCGGTTTCTTTGGACGCGGCACGACCGCGACTCCACGTTTCGGCACAGAAATGATCGGGAGTCACTCAATCTTTCTTCAACTTAACCCGTCTTATTCGTAAGAGTGCGCCTGAGGGGTAAAGCGCTGATGCGGCGTAGGATTCGGTTGCGAAGCCAACCCCATCACCTCCAACCGCGAACGCCACGCCCGCCATGACCGACGATACGATTCCGCCCTTCTCGTTTCCAGCCGTTCACGCCAAGAAAGTCACAGCTGCCTTCGATGGTGGGCGCCTAACCTCGAACGGGGGCGTGATGCTTCTGGCGATGGCCGAGCGGCGTCTCGGTTTGGCCAACAATCTGGCCCGGGTGTTCCCGGATCGGCGCGATCCGACGCGGGTCGTGCACAGCCTGGTCGATATGTTCCGCGCTCGCATGTTCGCGATCTGCTGCGGCTACGAGGACGCCGACGACCTCGATCATCTGAGGTCCGATCCGGCATTCAAACTGGCCTGCGGTCGCCTACCGGACACGGGCCGGGATTTGTGTTCCCAGCCGACGCTGTCGCGGCTGGAGAATGCTCCGCGCCTGCGCGACGTGATCCGGCTGACCTACACTTTGGTCGACGCATGGATGGATAGCTACCCGCGCGAGCCGGCATCCGTCACGCTCGACATCGATGATACCTGCGACGTCGTCCACGGCCATCAGCAGCTCTCGCTGTTCAACGCTCATTATGACGAACGCTGCTTCCTGCCGATCCACGTCTACGACACGGAGAAGAGCCGGCCCGTGGCCGTCGTGCTGCGGCCCGGCAAGACGCCGGGCGGCGTCGAGGTGCGTGCCCATCTGCGCCGCCTGGTACGGCATATCCGGACGCGATGGCACAACACGCAAATTACGTTCCGTGGCGACGGGCACTATGCCCGGCCGGAGGCCATGGCGTGGTGCGAGACCAACGGCATCGACTACATCTTCGGTCTGTCCGGCACCAAGCCTCTCGCCAGAAAAGTCGACGAGGTCGCCGACGACATCCGCACCCGACGCGCCATCGAGAACCTGCCGGTTCTGCGTGGCTATACCGAGACGCGCCACAAGGCAAAGTCCTGGGATCGCGAACGGCGCACCGTCGCCCGTATTGAGGCGACGATGCTCGGCCTCGACATCCGTTTCGTCGTCACCAGCCTCGATGTCGGCTCGGCCGATGGATCTACGACAGCCTGTATTGCGCGCGCGGCCAAGCCGAGAATCTGATCAAGCTGCATAAGACGCAGCTCGCCTCCGACCGCACCAGCTGCCGTTCGGCGCTCGCCAACCAGGTCCGTCTCGTGCTCCATACGGCCGCTTATTGGCTGATGCTGACCGTGCGCGACGCCATTCCCAAAGTCCGGGAATTGGCCGCTGCCGAGTTCGCGACGCTGCGTCTTCGGCTCTTGAAAATCGCCGCCCGTGTCGTCGAGACCACGAGCCGCATTCGCCTTGCGTTTGCCGCGGCATGTCCCGAAGCCGACCTGATCTGCGGCTTGCCCGGCGCGCTGCTGCCGCTCGGTCCTTGACCGGCGGGGCGTCCGCCCCCGTTCGCCCAACCCATCCCTCAAGCGCGTTGCAAAGTACCGGTCGTCAGGCGGCGAAAAGCCGAAGGCAATCCTGTGCGCCTCGTCAGACAAGATGTGCGGCCGCATCAATCGGGCCCAAAAGCCGCACTCTCACGAATAGGACGGGTTAGCCTCATCCTGAGGAGACCGCGAAGCGGTCGTCTCGAAGGACGAGGCGCGCGTTCAGGCCCCGCCAAGATATGCGACTGCCCTGCGAGGCAAGGGGGCTACGTCATGGCTGCTGCGATCTGCTTCAGCCGTTCGGCCGTGCGCTCGTCGGCCGGAAAGAATGTCTCCAATGCCAGCTCCGACAGCGTGATGTCCACGGGCGTGCCGAACACCATGGTGGTGGAGAAGAAACTAAGTATCTCGCCCTCGTGCCGCAGCTTGAAGGGAATGGCGACATTGTCGCTCGACAGCGGCGCCGAACGCGCCGGAATGGGATAGCTCTTCAGATCATTGTAGAGCTTGATCAACTCGGGATCGGCCGTGGCCTCGCATTGGCGGTGCAGCCGCTCCAGCAGATGGCCGCACCATTCCGCGAGATTGACCGTGCGAGGCGCCAGCGCCTCGGGATGGAACGCGAGCCGCAGCACGTTGAGGGGCTGGCCGAGCAGATGCGGCGGGACGCCTGCGAGCAGCGGTGCCACCATGCGATTGGTGGAGACCAGGTTCCAGTGCCTGTCCACCGCAAGCGCGGGGTTGGGCTCATGTGCTTTAAGCACCAGGTCGATCGCCCGACGGGCTGAGTTCAAGGCGGGATCCTCCAGCGTGCGCTGCGGGAACGCCGGCGCGAAACCGGCGGCAACCAGCAGCACGTTGCGTTCGCGCAAGGGCACGTCGAGGCGCTCGGCGAGCCGCAGCACCATGTCGCGCGAAGGCGCCGCACGGCCGGTCTCGACGAAGCTCAGATGCCGCGCCGAGATCTCGGCTTCGCCCGCGAGATCGAGCTGGCTCATGCGGCGGCGCTGCCGCCATTCGCGCAAATGGTCGCCGATATGGACCGGCTGGCTGCGTTCGGTACGTGCCGTGGAAGCATGTGCGTTCATGGTCGAAAACCTAGCATGCGGATTTCGGCCCTTCCATTACTCGCGAGGTAATCGAATTGGGGCGCGACCGCGCGCATCTTTGGTCGCAACAGGAGATGACCATGATCCCACTGCTGCTCTATCGCACCGTTGCAGACCACGTCCTACCCTGGGCCACGGCATTCGCAACGCGGATGCTGGCCCGCAGCCTCAACATGCCCGAGCCGCTGGTGCACTCGACCGGCGACTATGTCGTCGCCCGGGTCATCGCCTTCGAGCACGGCGTCGGCAGGAGCCTCTGCCCGTTCCGCCTCGCCCGCCTGGTCCGCGCCTGCTGGCGCGGTCGGCGTTGAGTTCCACCCCGAGCCCCCCAACCCAGGAGACCCAAGATGATCGAAGCCTCTACCTTCCTGCGCCGCGCACTTCTCGCCGACGCCGTCTTCAGCGGCATCGCCGCGCTCGGCTTCACCTTCGGTGCAGGTGCGTTCGCGACACTGTTCAATCTGCCCGAAGCATTACTGCTCGAAGCCGGCCTGTTCCTGATCGCCTACACCGCGCTGGTCGGCTGGCTCGCCTCGCGCGCCTCGGTGCCGAGACTGCTCGTCCTGCTGGTCGTCGTCGGCAATGCGGCCTGGACGGTCGGCAGCATCGCTCTGCTGCTCTCGGGCGCGGTGTCACCGAACCTCCCCGGCGAGCTCATGGTTGTGGCGCAGGCGATCGCGACCGGCGTGTTCGCCGAGCTGCAATATGTGGGATTGCGGAAGAGCGCGAGCGTGGTGGCAGCGTGAGGCCGCACCACGTGCCATCGTCGCCCGGCTCGGCCGGGCGACGACAATATTCCACAGACAATCAGCCCATGCGGACAAGCTGCGGCGTGAGGATGGTTCGGTCCCGGCTCCGCGGCACTTAAGCAGGAAGCGTGAGCTTGTTACGCCCTTGCGCGACCGACCTTGCCGGCGAAGTGCTTGCCGTTCAGCTTCTTCTTTTTCGCCGTCGCGCTCTTCGCATCCGCCTTCTTGGCCTTGCGCTCGGCCCGCGCCTTCACCGTGGCGCGTTCGGCTCGCGCCTCGGCACGCAGCTTCTTGCGCTTCCTCTCGCAAGAGTCGCACTTGCAGCCGATCGGCTTCAGATAGGCTTTGAAATAGTCGGTGCCGTAGTCGTAGTTGATCTCCTCACCCGGCTCGATGTTCTTGATCGCGCGGATGAAGACCTTGCGCTCGCGCGGCCGGACGTCGGATTCGGCGTTGGGCCGGCAGGAATGGTTGATGTAGCGGGCAAGGTTCTTGCGCACCGACCCGTCGATGGTCCAGCGGCCGTTGAGCTCGAACAGATATTTGTTCTCGATCTCGTCCTGCTCGGGAATCTTGGAATCCAGGATCGGTCCGAAATAGCGGATGATCCGGGTGCCCTTCTTGATCGGCTTGGTGGCGAAGAGGCCGAGCCCGGTCTTGGAACGGCCGACGCGATAGGGTTTGTTCGAGGATGTGGCTGGCATGATCAGGAGTACGAAGGCGCGAACGAGGCTGGAGGAGCCCAAGCGAAGCCGCTCTTCTAGAACGATTCCGTGCCGCTGTCAGGTGTCTGGCGGTGCTGTTTGAACCTTGCCCACAATCAAGGCGTCTGATGGTACGAAGTTCCAGCTGCCTCGAAGTGTCATCATGATCCGTATGACCGCCCCATCGCTCACCGCGCTGCTGATCTGCGCCGGCCTCGGTTGCGCCAACGCCCAATCCGTGGGCAGCAGCTACACCTCGACGGCGCCGAAGGACTGCCGCCAGATCGGCAAGCCCAGCGACCTTGACGGCAGCACCACGCGGGTGTGTCCGGGCAAGGACGGGCTCGTGGTGCTGATCGCCGAGGATGATCTGCGCGAGATCGTCTCCGTCGGCCGCAATCGCAAGCAAGCTGCGGAGGAACCGGCAGCCGACGTCTGGTTCGCGCCGTTCAACTCATCCGAGAGCACCGTCGAATGGCGCACTGCCGGCGAAAAGCCGTTTGCGATCATCCAGCGCTGGCACATCGCGGACAACACCGATCCCGACAAGCAGGGACGGCCGAAGACCAAAGCCATGCTGGTGGTGACCCGGCTCCCGCCGGGCCCGGTCTGCCACGTCGCCTATGTCGACGCGATCGCCAACCCGGCTGCCAATGAGCTCGCCCGCAAGGCCGCCGACGATTTCGCCCGGGGCTTCGGGTGCGGAAAGGACAAGGTGAAGATCATCGGCACAAGCGGGCGCGCCGTCGAGCTCGCGACGATGCGCTAGCCTCTCGCCTTGGCACGGCGATAGACGCCTCACCATGGGGGGAGTTGCGTTGGGATCAGGGGCCCGGCAGCTTCCCCGAGATCGGAGCCGTCAGCATCGCCTCGAGCAGCCGTTCGGCGCTTGTGCCCTCGGGCAGCCGCGCCAGAATATCCTTCAGCCGGCCGTCGAGCAGCAGCATGGTGAAGCCGTGCACCATCGACCAGGCGCGCGCGATCGCCGCGCCCTGGTTCAGGGTCAGCGCGTCTTCGCTGATCTGCTCCTGCCGCATCATGCCGATCGCATTGGCAAGCCCCGCGAAGGACGCCTCGGCGGCCTCGTGCAGCGAGGGTCTCGAATAGTCGAGCCGCTCGGTGCGGAACATGATGCCGTACATGCCGGGATGCGCCTGCGCATAGGCAACATAGGCTTTCGGCCTCGCCAGCGCGCGTTCGAGCGGCGTTGTGGCAGCATCGCAGGCCGACGCCATCGCGGCATTAAACTGGCGAAAGCCGACGGCGGCGAGCTCGCTGAGAAGCCCCGTGAGATCGCCGAAATGATGAGTGGGCGCGGCATGCGAGACGCCCGCCTCGCGCGCCACCGCGCGCAATGTCAGGCCGGCGAGCCCGTCGCGCTCGAGCACGCGTTCGGCGGCCTTGAGCAGCGCTTCGCGCAGGGCCCCGTGATGATAGGGTGTCTCGGTCCTCGCAGCCGCCGGGCGCCGTGCGGGACGCGCCTGCGCCTTCGCTGCCGACGATGTCTTTTTCGGAGTGCGCAGGTTACGCGCGGTTTCGCTCTTGCCCATGGGACAAGCTATATGATGCGATATTGACAGTGTAAAGATTTTGCTTGACTGGAACGGCAATCGGCATTATCTAATCTTTACGATGTAAAGATAGGGAGCAACGCCGTGCAGCAGGTCGCCGAGCGCCGCAGCAATATCGCACCGATCCCGTTCGAGGCCGACGCGCCCGTCCTCAAGATCATCGGCGAATTGCCGCGCGAGCTGAACGGCACGCTCTACCGCAACGGGCCCAATCCGCAGTTCGAATCGCCCGGCGCGCACTGGTTCGTGGGCGACGGCATGCTGCACGCCTTCCATCTCGAAAACGGCCGCGCAAGCTATCGCAACCGCTGGGTCCGCACGCCGAAATGGCTCGCCGAGCACGATGCCGGCCGGGCCCTGTTCGGCGGCTTCGGCCGCAAGCTGCCGGATGCACCGGCCAACCTCACCGATGGTGGCGTCGCCAACACCAACATCATCTTCCATGCCGGCAAGCTGCTCGCGCTGGAAGAAGCGCACCTGCCCACGGAGATCGAGCCGGGCACGCTGGCGACGCGCGGCTATCACAACTATCAGGGCCGCGTCGCCGGCAGTTTTACCGCGCATCCGAAGATCGATCCCGTCACGCGCGAACTGGTGTTCTTCGGCTACAACGCCGCGGGACCGTTGACGCCTGCCCTCTCCTACGGATCGATCGACGCATCCGGCAAGGCGACGCGCTTCGAGCGCTTCGAGGCGCCCTATGCCAGCATGGTGCACGATTTCATCGTCACCGAAAACCATGTGCTGTTTCCGATCCTGCCGATCACGGGCAGCATGGAGCGCGCGATGAGCGGACGGCCGCCCTATGCCTGGGAGCCGGACAAGGGCGCCTATGTCGGCGTGATGAAGCGCAGCGGCACCGCCAAGGACATCGTCTGGTTTCGCAGCGAGGCCTGTTACGTCTTCCACGTCATGAATGCGTGGGACGACGGTCACCGCATCGTCGCCGACGTCATGCAGTTCGAGGAAGCGCCGCTGTTTCCTCATCCCGATGGCCGCCCCACCGATCCGGAGAAATCGCGGGCCCGCCACTGCCGCTGGACGTTCGATCTCGCAGGCAATACCGACCGCTTCCAGCAGACATACCTCGACGATCTCACCGGCGAATTCCCCCGCATCGACGACCGCCGCGCCGGACTGAAAAACCGACACGGCTGGTACGCCTGCGCCAATCCGAAACTGCCGATGTTCGGCGCGCTGTCGGGCATCGTGCATGTCGACGGCAACGGTAGAAGGCTCGGCCATTACCTGCTGCCGGCCGGCGACACCATCTCCGAACCGGTGTTCGTCGAGCGATCGAAAGATGCGGCCGAGGGCGACGGCTGGCTGCTGGCGGTGATCTGGCGGGCGCGTGAGAACCGCAGCGACCTCGCCGTGTTCAACGCCACCGATGTCGAGGCCGGCCCGGTCGCACTCGTCCAGCTCGGGCACCGCGTGCCCGACGGCTTTCACGGCAATTGGGTGGGCACGGCGTAGCCATCATCGTCATTTCGGGGCGGGACGAAGTCGCGAACCATGATGCGCAATGCGCCACCCAGTTCACGTTTGGCGTCGCCCCGGATGACGGAAAGAGGAGTTTGATGCACATGCCCTCGATCACCACGGGCTGCTTCGCCCTCCTCGCCCTCGCCTGCATCACGTTCGCCCTCCGAATGATCCGGCTGCGGCGAAGCAGCCATGCCATTTTCAACGGCGGCATCCTGCTCGCCGCCGGCCTTCTCATCATCTCTGCGCTGCCGATCCTGTCGCGCCTGCCCTGGGCGGAACTGGTTGACGTGTCCGACCAACTCGTTGCAGCACTTCATTTTTTGGAGGTCGCCTACGTCATTTTGACACTGTAAAGATTATGCTTGACCCGACCTCGCTCTTGAATTACTAATCTTTACAACGTAAAGATCAACTTGACCGAGGCGGGCCATGACGATTTTCGTGATCCTTGCGCCCTACGGCGCCTTCACTTTTCTGATGCTGGTGACCTCGGCCACTTCAAGCGTGTTCGCGGCTTCCGCGATCTGCCTCGGCACGGTCGCGATCGATGTCGCGCGCGGCCGCTCCGTGAAAATCCTGGCCGCGGGCTCGGCGATCGTATTCGCAGCGATCGGCCTTTACCTTACGCTGATCGATCCCGCGCTCGGCACGCTCGGCGTCAAGCTGTCGGTCGATGTCGGCATCTTCGTCATCTCGCTCGGCTCGATGCTGATCCGCCGTCCCTTCACGCTGCAATATGCACTCGAATCCGTGCCGACCGAGGCCGCGGCGATGCCCGGCTTTCTCCGCGCCAATTACATCATCACCGCCGCGTGGACGGCAGCCGCCCTGTTGATGACGGCCGCCAATCTCGTGCTGCTCTACGCCCCCGGCCTGCCGCTCTGGTCGAGCCTTGCGGTTGCTTTTGCCGCCCGCAACAGTGCGATTTACTTCACAAAGTGGTATCCCGAGCATTGCCAGATCAAGTACGGTACGCCTGCCCGCGCATTGCCCAATGCCCGCTGAACAGGATCGACGATGAAGGACGTATTCGCCCGCCTCGCCTCCGACCTCTTCTCCGCCATAGTCTTCCTGGTCGTCTATCTCATCACCGACAACGTCATCCTGGCGACGTCGGTGGCGATCGCCGGCGCGTTCGCGCAAGTGGTCTACGCCCGCATCAAGGGACAAGAGCTCAACTACATGACCTATGCGAGCCTCGCGCTCGTCGTCGTGCTGGGCACGGTCACGCTCTTGACCAATGATCCCCGCTTCATGCTGGCAAAGCCCGCGATCGCGCATTTCGCGATCGGCCTGATCATGCTCAAGCGCGGCTGGATGCTGCGCTACATGCCGCCGATCGTCGTCGAGACCGTTCCGGAATATGTGACGGCTGCGGGCTATGCCTGGGCGGCGCTGATGTTCGTGATCGGCGCCGGCGTGATCGTGGTCGCCTCCACAGGCGATCTGAAGCTGTGGGCGTTCTACCTCACGGTGGTCGCAGGCGGAGGCAAGATCCTGGCCTTTGCCGTGCAATACGTCGTCCTGCGCCTCATCGTCACCAGCCGCCGGCGTGCCGCCGCCCGCGCCTAAATGCCCTAAGCACGGTGCGATTGGGATGAATCGTCATCGCGCTTTAGGTCGTTGTTTAAGCATGATCTTTTCGGAAAACCGCTGCGCACTTTTCCGGATCATGCTTTTGCGCAGGGTTAGGCAGGAGCCGCAAGTTGGGCTATAGCCTCGCTCAGGACGGCCCGCGGATCGTCGCGGACCGCCGAAATCTGTTCGGGAGACGGGAATGGCCGTAGACGGCAACTGGAATCTGACGATGACGACGCCGATGGGCGAGCGCCAGGCGACGCTGACCCTGCTGAGTTCCGGCGGCACGCTGACAGGCACGCAGGGCGCAGAGGGCAACACCGCAGAGATCTTCGACGGCACCATCAGTGGCGACGCCGTCAACTGGAAGGTTTCCATCACCAATCCGATGCCGTTGACACTCGAGTTCATCGGAAAGGTCTCCGGCGACAGCATGAGCGGCGAGATGGGCATCGGCCCGATGGGCAGCTTTCCGTTTACGGGCGTACGGGCGTAACGCCGCGGCTTCGGCACATGCCCAACATCCGCCTCGTAGCGGCGACGTTGCTGTGTGTCGCAGTATCGGTGGCGGCGCACGCGGAAGACACCGAACCGGCGTGGCGCGCTAGCGCGCTCGCCATGGTGCCGCCAGGCTTTGTGGCCGGCACCGCCTATCGGACCAATGGCTCGACCGGTTATCTCGCCGTTGATCCCGCGACATCGAATGATCCGAAGACGCCCGCAAGCGTGTTCGCCGCACGCCAGGCGCTCGTGGTCACGCTGACGGCGGATGCGGTACGCGCAGTCTCGGCGGAGTTGAAGCCGCGCCCCGAGTCCGACCCTGACAATGACGACACCGATTTCGCAAAGCTGCACGCCGATCTCGCCGCCAAGCGCGCCAGCTTGCCCGCAGGCACCGAGCCCTGCGATCTCCGCGCCTGGTCCATCGACAAGGACCCGGGCGGCCTCAACGTGCGTGCCGAGCCGTCGGTAAAGGCGCGTGTGCTCGGCACGTTGCCACCGCCCTACCGGCTCAAGCTCGGAGGCAGCGAGAACACGCCCGACGGCGGCTGGCTCACCGAATTCCGCATCATCGGCTTCAGGGACGGCTGGTTCCTGATCGAAGGCGCGAAGCCACCCGGGAAGGACTACGAGGACGAGAAGAGATATCCGCGCAGCGCGCCAAAGCCCTATGCCGGGCGCGGCTGGGTCGCGGCCAACAAGGTGGGTGCGGCCTATGCCAATGGCGCCACGCGCATGGGCGGGCTGTTCCAGGCGCCCTTCGTCGATGCCAAATGGATGCCGGCGCAGCGCGAGCTCGGCGGCGCGCTCGACACCGACGGCGGCCCGAAGCGCATCTTAGCCTGCAGCGGCTTGTGGGGTCTCGTCGAGAGCCACGACGGCGTCCGCGGCTGGTGGCGCGCGCTGTGCTCGAACCAGGTCACGAATTGCAGTTAGGGCCGCGGAAGCTTCCGCATCGTCATGGCCGGGCTTGTCCCGGCCATCCACGCCTTGCTCGCGGCGAAGAACGTGGATGCCCGGGACAAGCCCGGGCGTGACGGTCTCCTGCGAAGGCACATGTGACATCACTGCGCGCGTGCGCGGTATGTAAGGCTAGCCCAGGTTCAACTCCTTGAAGAAGTCGTTGCCCTTGTCGTCGATGATGATGAACGCCGGGAAGTCGACGACCTCGATGCGCCAGATCGCTTCCATGCCGAGCTCGGGATATTCGAGCACCTCGACCTTCTTGATGCAGTGCTCGGCGAGGTTCGCGGCGGCGCCGCCGATCGAGCCGAGATAGAAGCCGCCATATTTCTTGCAGGCCTCGCGCACGGCGGGCGCGCGGTTGCCCTTGGCCACCATCACCATCGAGCCGCCGGCGGCCTGTAACTGGTCGACGAAGGAATCCATGCGGCCTGCTGTGGTCGGGCCGAACGCGCCAGAGGCGTAGCCTTCGGGCGTCTTGGCGGGGCCGGCATAGTAGACCGGGTGGTTCTTGAAATAGTCCGGCAGCGGCTCGCCCTTCTCCAGCCGCTCGCGCAGCTTGGCATGGGCGCTATCGCGCGCGACGATCATGGTGCCGGTCATCGAGACGCGGGTCTTGATCGGATATTTCGAGAACGTCGCCAGAATGTCCTTCATCGGCTGGTTGAGGTCGATCTTGACGACCTCGCCGCCGAGCGACTGCTCGACCTCAGGCAGGTACTGCGCCGGGTTGTGCTCGAGCTCCTCGAGATAGACGCCGTCCCTGGTGATCTTGCCGAGCACCTGGCGGTCGGCCGAGCAGGACACGCCAAGCCCGATGGGAAGCGATGCGCCGTGGCGCGGCATGCGGATCACGCGCACGTCGTGGCAGAAATATTTCCCGCCGAACTGCGCGCCGACGCCGAGCGACTGCGTCATCTCATGGATTTCCTTTTCCATCTCGACGTCGCGGAAGGCGTTGCCGTCGGGCGAGCCGTGCGTCGGCAGCGCATCGAGATAGCGGGCGGAGGCGAGCTTCACCGTCTTCATGCACAGCTCGGCCGAGGTGCCGCCGATCACGATGGCGAGGTGATAGGGCGGGCACGCCGCGGTGCCGAGGGTGAGGATCTTCTCCTTCAGGAAAGCGAGCAGCCGGTCCTTGGTCAGCACCGAGGGCGTCGCCTGGAACAGGAAGCTCTTGTTGGCGGAGCCGCCGCCCTTCGCCATGAACATGAATTTGTAGGCGTCATCACCTTCGGCGTAGATCTCGCACTGCGCCGGCATGTTGTTGGCGGTGTTCTTCTCTTCGTACATCGAGAGCGGCGCGACCTGCGAGTAACGCAGATTGCGGCGGAGATACGCGTCGCGCGCGCCTTCCGACAGCGCGGCCTCGTCGTCACCGTCGGTGATGACGTTGCAGCCCTTCTTGCCCATGATGATCGCGGTGCCGGTGTCCTGGCACATCGGCAGCACGCCGCCGGCGGCGATGTTGGCGTTCTTCAGGAAGTCGAGCGCAACGAATTTGTCGTTCGGGCTCGCCTCGCCGTCCTCCAGGATCGCGCGGAGCTGCTTCAGATGACCGGGCCGCAGGTAGTGGTTGATGTCGCCAAAAGCCGCCTCCGACAGCGCCCGCAACGCCTCGCGCGACACCACCAGCATGTCCTTGCCGAGGACCTTCTCGACCCTGACGCCCTCGGACGAAATCTTCTTGTAGGGCGTCTCGTCCTTGCCCAGCGGAAACAGCGGGGTGTGCTTGTAGGGCGGAACGGGCTTGGACTGATCGGGAAAGGCCGTGGGAGCGTTCATGGGGCGGATCTCGGGGTTTCGGGGCCTCGCGGGCCTCCAGGCATAGAAGGGTTCTAAGCGCATTTTGGCCAGAAAAGAAAGGGAGCGGTGCGCATGGGAGAGGCTGGCCGGGCTCGGGAAGGTATTGGCACAGCTCGTGGAAATGCCTCTGCCCGCCCTTGCGCTTCGCGTCCGCCGACGCTTGAATGCGCGCGCTAAGGGGCTTTTCATCATGACATTGAACTTGAACGTCCGCGGCGCGATCCTGGTCGCCGCCGCCATCGCCGGCATTGTGGCCCTCGCGTCACCCGCGCGCGCCGACCGCTGCGACGACAGCGCCAAGGAGCTTGCAAACCAGGTCGATCGCCTGAAGGTGAATTTCCGGGCGGCCAACGTCGTCTACATGACGCACCCGGCGGCCAAGGAACTGTCCGTCGCCTGCCGCGGCGACAAGTACTCGATCGAGCTCTATGCCAAAGGTGATCGCAAGCCCAAGCCGGAGTTCTATGCGCTGGTGGGATCGATGGCCGCGATCGTCTTCACCGTGACGAAGGACGACACGACGACGGGCGCGACACGCTGCCTGAAGCGGATGGGCCTGTTGCGCGGCGACAAGGTCAGCATGCGCTATCGCCGGCTCAACATGGAATGCACCCGCTCCAAGACGGAGGCTTCCATCGCGATCACCCGCGGCAAGGACGAATAGGGCGGCATACTCCTCGCTCTTGCTGCGGGCACGGCGCAGCTGGCGCGCAATAGCTGGCCACGTACTCCGTCATTGCGAGCGCAGCGAAGCGATCCAGAAATCTGTCCGCGGAGACAGTCTGGATTGCTTCGCCGCAAGGGCTCCTCGCAATGACGGGGAGAGGCCTCGTCGTCTCCTGTTTGCACCGCGCGGATGAGACGCATACACGGCATTCACCGCACCATTTCCCTCGCATTTTAGCGATTGGCTTGAAGGAAATTTCGCTCCTCGCAGGGCAGGCTGAATTGTTTCCATATGTGAGGATTTGTGGATGAAGGTTTCCACCGTGGCGCCCCCGCCGATCGCGATCGTGGTTCCTAACTACGACACGACCAAGCAGCAGGACGACCAGACCAAGGTCCAGGACGAGGATCCGACCTTCAAGCCGCAACCGCCCGCGCCCCTGCCGCCGGGTCAGGGCACGCGGATCGATCAGCTCGCCTGATCAGGCTTGCCACGGCTGAAGCGCCCGATCCGGTCGATCGGGCCTTCGCGCGTCCGGCCGCATCTTTGCCGGGTAGCTGCACCAATATCGTGCGCCGCTCACCCGGGACCTGCGCATGATCGCACGCCTGCTGTTGCAGAACACGGTCTTCGTCGTCGCCATGGGCGGGTGCTGTTCGCATGCGCCGGAACACTGCAGTGGCCGTCGGCCTGGACGTTCCTCGCCACCTCCGCGCTCCTCGGCCCGCTCTGCGGCTGGTGGCTCTACCGGATCGATCCGGCGCTGCTCGCCGAACGTCTGCGGTCGGTGCTGCAAAAGGATCAGCCCGCCGCCGACAAGATGTTCATGACGGTCTTCGTCTTCGTGATGCTGGCCTGGCTAGTCGTGATGGGGCTTGACCGGCGCTTTAAATCCTCCGACGTGCCGACTGCGTTGCAGGCGTTCGGCCTCGTGCTGTTTCTGGCCTCGACACTGTTCACTATGTGGGTCTTCCGCGAGAACTCGTTCGCCGCGCCCGTGGTGAAGCTGCAAACCGAGCGCGCTCAGCACGTGGTCTCGACCGGTCCCTACGCCCATGTCCGCCATCCCATGTACAGCGGCATGGTGCTGTTCTTCGCCGGCCTACCGTTGCTGCTGGGGTCGTGGTGGGGACTTGCGATGCTGCCGCTCTTCATCGCCTTGTTCGCGGTCCGCATCTCCATCGAGGAGCGCACGCTGCGCGAGGGCCTGCCGGGCTATACCGACTATACGGCGCGGGTGCGCTATCGCCTCGTCCCCGGCGTCTGGTGAGGGGCTGATCCTTTTCCCGTCCGAACCGCTAACCGTCCAGCTCGCGGTAGCGGCGGAAGATACCCTGCTCGTTGAAGGGAATGCGGCGCTCGCTTTCGAGATAGGCCTTGACGTTCGGCCGCGCGGCGATGCGGTCGTGCAGACCGACAAGGCCGGGGACATCCGCTTCGAACGCCTTCATGCGCCTGGGGAAGGCATAGCGCAGCCCGTCGACGATCTGGAATAGCGAGAGATCGACGTAGGTCAGGCGGCGACCGGTAACATAGGTGCCGCCGCTCCCGTCGAGAAGCCGCTCGAAATAGGCGAGATATTTCGGCACGCGCTCTTCCCAGAAGTCGGCCGTGCGCTTTTTCGCCGGTGCCTTCTGGTCCTCATAATAGAGCGAGGGTCCGAGCGGATGATGGGTGTCGTGGATCTCGACGACGAAGTCCGTGATCGTGAGCTGAAGCTGGTGCACCCAGAGCCTGCCGGCTTCCGTCTTCGGCGCAAGCCCATGGCGGGCACCGAGATAGAGCAGGATGTTGGCGGTCTGGCCGATGACGAGCTTGCCTGCTTTCAGGAACGGCGGCGCAAAAGGCGGCGTGCCCTCGTGCGCATCCATCATCTTCATCATCGCGGCAGTCCCGCGCGGACCGCGCGCGACATCGACGTAAGCGGCCCCCGCCTCCTCCAGCGCCAGCCGCACATATTCGCCGCGGCCCTGGATCTCGGGCCAGTAATAGAGCTCGTATTTCATGGGAGGGGATCCGTGCACGTGGAGCGACGGAACCAATGTATCACTCGCCGCAAGGTTCCGTCAGCGCCGCAGCGACGGCTGCCGCTAAACACTCCGTCATTGCGCGCGCAGCGAAGCCATCCGGAGTCGTTCCGCGGAAGGGATTCCGGATTGCTTTGCAATGCTCGCACTGGCGCGAAGAGAGCGGTGGGCCCAACGAAAAGGGCGCCGTGCCCGAGGCACGACGCCCTTCCTCGCAAATCGCTTGCGATCAGTTGGTCTGCTGGATCGCCGACAATTCCCAGCCGCTGCCCGGTCTGCGGGCAAACGTCCAGATCTCGGTGGCCTCGCCCGGCTGCTCGCTGCCGGCAACGATGGCGCCGGTGTTGCGGTCGACCGTCTTGTCGGTGAGCGCGAAGCGCAGCGCCACCGTGGCGTACTCGGTCTCGCCTTCCCGCCAGGCTTCCGCGAGGTCGCCCTGCAGCAGCTTGACGTCGGTCACCTTGTTGACGACGTTGCGCGCGCGGTTCTGGGCAAGGTCCTGCTCGAAATAGGAGACCATTTCCGGCGTCGCGAGCGTGTGGAGCTTGGCCACGTCCTCGTTCGACCAGGCGGTCTGAACCTCGCCGAGCAGGCGCTCGAACGCCTCATAATCGTCCGGCTTGATCTCGAGCGGCGCGTTGTTGGCACCGAAGCCGAAGCCGCCAAGACCACCGGCAAGACCGCTGCGATGGCTCGTCTGCGGTCCAGGCGCTGCGCCTGCATCAGCATTTGCATTGGCATAAGCCGCCCGCGGGGCGTGACGGCGCTGCCACCACGACATGGCCAGCCGCACCACCAGCACAACGAGCGCGATCTGGATGATCAGGCCGAGGATCGAGGACAGGCCGCCGAGGCCGCCGAACAGGCCGCCGCCGAACAGCATGCCGAGCAGGCCAGCGCCGAGGAAGCCGGCCGCAAGGCCGCCCATGAAGCCGCCAGCCCGGCCGAACAGGCCGCCGCGCGCAGGCGCGGAGGCAGCCGAATTCATGCCTGCGCCCGGCTGGGTGTAGGTGCGGTTGAACTGCGAGGTCGAGCCCGGCGCGGTCGTGGTCGACGGCGGGGCCGAATAAGAGCGCGAACCGCGCGAACCCGACGACATGCCGCCGCCGGCGCGCGCGTCGGCGGACGAGATCGCGAGTGCAGTCGGCAGCGCAAGCGCCAGCACGACGGCGATCGCCTTGAAGAGACTGCGGGAGCGTAGCGAGAAAGTCATGTGCGTTTCCCAAATCCCCGGCATGGGGACGTGCGCTTAAGATGGGCAGACTTCCCGAAAAGTGAAGCCGGTTTCGGAACTTGTTGCTGCGGCCCTCAGTCGCGGGGATGTGGCAAAAACCCATATTTGGCGGGGGCTTGGCCGGGCGGTGGCAGGGAACTGCGGCCGCGGGCTACCGGCGGGTTCGGGGCGGAATTTCAGCTTTCTCCCGCGTCGTTGCGAAGCGCAACTCTATCCACCGTCATTGCGAGGAGCCCTTGCGACGAAGCAATCCAGGATCTTTCCGTGGAGACAGCCTGGATTGCTTCGCGGAGCCTGTCATCGGGCCGCGCTTCGCGCGGACCCGGTGGCTCGCAACGACGGAGAATGCGGGAACGGCATAGTGCCTCTTGCCCTCACCCCTGCTTGTTCATCGTCTCCTTTACCGCCGCCACGAGCTGGCTGAGCGTGAAGGGCTTCGGCAGGAAGTCGAACTGCTGGCCTTCGGGCAGGCTCTTCTCGAACGCGTCCTCGGCATAGCCCGAGACGAAGATGAACTTGATGTCGGGGTTCTTTTCGCGCATCGCCTTCAGCAGCGTCGGGCCGTCCATCTCGGGCATGACGACGTCGGAGACGACGAGATCGATCGCCCCGCTCTGCTCTTCCAGCACCTCCATGGCCTCGACGCCGTTCTCGGCCTCGACCACGGTGTAGCCGCGCGAACGCAGGCCGCGGGCGTTGAGCGCGCGCAGGCCCTCCTCGTCCTCGACCAGCAGGATGGTGCCCTGCCCGGTGAGATCGGTGCGCGGCTTGGCCTCGGCGGCCGCGGCTTCCTTCGCGGCGCCGCCGGTCGCGCTGGCCGCGGCTGCGGGCTGCTCGACCTGCACGTCCTGCTCGGCGTGATGGCGCGGCAGGAAGATATGGAACGAGGTGCCCTGCCCCGGCTCGGAATCGACATAGATGAAGCCGCCGGTCTGCTTGACGATGCCGTAGACGGTGGAGAGCCCGAGGCCGGTGCCCTTGCCCACTTCCTTCGTCGAGAAGAACGGCTCGAAGATCTTGTCGCGGATATCGGCGGGAATGCCGGTGCCGGTGTCGGCGACCTCGATCCGGACATAGTCCGCAGCCGGCATGCCCTTGTAGGCGAGCTTGCCCGCGTCCTCGGTGGTGACGTTTGCAGTCCGGATGATCAGCTTGCCGCCGTCCGGCATGGCGTCGCGCGCGTTCACCGCCAGGTTGACGATCACCTGCTCGAACTGGGAGACGTCGACCTTCACCGGCCAGAGGTCGCGACCGTGGACGAGGTCGAGCTTGACCTTCTCGCCGATCAGCCGGCGCAGCAGCATGGTGAGATCGGACAGCGCATCGCCGAGATCGAGCACCTGCGGCCGCAGCGTCTGGCGGCGCGAGAATGCGAGCAGTTGCCGCACCAAGGTCGCGGCGCGCGTCGCGTTCTGCTTGATCTGCATGATGTCCTGGAACGACGGGTCGGTCGGCTTGTGCGCGTTCAGCAGGAAGTCGTTCGCCATCATGATGGCGGACAGCACGTTGTTGAAGTCGTGGGCGATGCCGCCGGCGAGCTGGCCGACCGTCTCCATCTTCTGGGACTGGTTGATCTGGTTCTCTAGCGCGCGCCGCTCGGTGGTCTCGAGCATGTGCACGATGGCGGCTTCCGCGTCATTCTCGGCCGAATCGACCGGCGTGACGAAGAACTGGCCCCAGCGCTCCTTCGCCCCTTCCAACGCCACCTCGACCGGCGCGATGTCGGCCTTGCCTTCGGCGGCCTGGTTGATGGCCGCGATCAAAAGCTGCCGGTCGCGCGAGCTGACCGCGCGGAAGATCGACTTGCCGGCGCTGTCGAGCCCGAGCGCCTGTCCGAGCTTGGCATAGCGCGCATTGGCCCGCACGACGTTGCCGGCGCGATCGACGGTCGCGATCGCCATCGGCGTGTGGTCGAAGAAGCGCATGAAGCGCACTTCGGCGGCGCGGTCGGGGTCGCTGCGCTCGTCGCGGGCGCGGCTGATCACGAGCGTGCGCGACGGCCCCGGCGCGCCGTCGGCGCCGAAGGCGAGCTTGTGATAGAGCCGCACCGGCATGGTCTTGCCGGTGCGCATGCGCAGGTCGATGTCGAAGACTTCGGTCTTCACTTCGCCCGGTACCGCCACGATGGAGGTGAGCAGCGAGGCGCCGTCGCCGGAGACGATGTCGGTGAGCTTGAGGCCGCCCGAACCGATCTCGGCGAGATCGTAGTCGAGCCAGTTCGCCAGCGTCGCATTGACATAGGCGAGCTCTCCGGCCGGATTGACCGAGAAGAAGCCGCATGGCGCGTGATCGAGATATTCGATCGCGTGCTGGAGCTCCTGGAACACGTCCTCCTGGCGTTCGCGGTCCCGGGTGATGTCGGCGATCGACCACACCGCGTATTTCGCCTCGCGCTTTCCGGTGCCGAGCGGGCGCACCCGCATGCGCAACCAGCGGCCCTGGCTGCCGTCATGGCCGGAGATGCGCACCTCTTCCTGCTGCCGCTTGCCTTCGCGGGCGGCCTTGAGCAGGCGGAACACCGCTTCGGAGACATCAGGGTTGCCGATGAAGACACGCTCGACGGGACGCACGTCCTGGGGGCCGCTGGCGCCGGTCAGCGTCAGATAGGCGGCATTGGAATAGACCACGTGTCCGCGCGCGTCGGTGACTGCGAGCCCGTCGAAGGCGTGATCGGAGATGTGGCCGATGATGGGATCGTCGAGATTGCGGTCCGCGAAGCGGATGATGCCGGCGGCGAAGGCGAACAGGTTGAACAGGCCGACCATCGCCAGCACGGCGAGGATGCCCAGGATGTAGGGCTGCGCCTGCGCGCGCCCGAGCGTCATCAGGCCGACGGCGACCGCGACGAGGCCGGCGGCCACCAGCAGCACCAGCGCAATGCTGCCCGAGCGCGGCGACGGCTCGTGCGCCGCAACGGGCTCGCGTGTGAGGTCGTGGTCGGTCTCAGCAGTCATATCGAGCTGGCGCAGCCTGTCGGCAAAGAATCAACGCGTTACGGGGCGCGTGGGGTCCTCCCTGCCTGAATCGGACCCAAAGGTGCAAGGGCAGCAGCGGCGAAAGGTACGCTGATTCCCAGATTACGGCCATTTCCGGTATTTTTCGGGTGTTTTATCCCCGCCCGGCGCTGAATCCCCGCTTCAGCCGCATGACGTAGCCGATGACTTCGGCGACCGCATGATAGTGCTCGGTCGGGATTTCCTGGTCGATGTCGACTGTGGCGTAGAGCGCCCGGGCCAGCGGAACGTTCTCCACGATCGGGATGTCGTGCTCGCGCGCGATCTCCCGGATCTTGAAGGCGAGGTTGTCGACGCCCTTGGCGACGCAGATCGGCGCCGACATGCCCCGCTCGTAGGAGAGCGCCACCGAATAGTGGGTCGGGTTGGTGATGATCACCGAGGCCTTGGGAACCGCCGCCATCATGCGTTTCTTGGCGCGCTGCTGCCGCAACTGCCTGATCTTGCCCTTGATGTGCGGATCACCTTCGGATTGCTTGAATTCCTCCTTGATCTCCTGAAGCGACATCTTCTGCCGCTGGAACCAGCTTCGGTACTGGAAGAAGTAATCGGCGATGGCGACAATCGCGAGCGCCGCGACCACCGCTCCGAGCAGATGAATGGTCATGCTGGTTGTCGCGCCGAGCATGCCGGCCGGATCGAGCCGGACCATCGCCTCCATGCGGTGCCGCTCCGGCCACAGGATCATGGTCATGACCGCGCCGAGCAAGACCAGCTTGCCGACGCCTTTGAGAAAATTGGCGGCCGCCTGCTTGCCGAAGATGCGCTTGAAGCCGGCGCCGGGCGAAATCTTGTTGAATTTGGGTTTCAGGGATTCGGCCGACCATACCAGGCGGTGCTGGAGCATGTTGCCGGCAATCGCCGCCAGCATCAGCATCAGGAGAGGCACGCCGACGGCCGCGAGCACGACGAATTCGATCTGCTGCATCAGCGCGAGCAGAGCCTTGCCGTCGGTCTTGATCATCCAGGAATTGGCGAGCAGGTTGCGCATCGGCGTCAGCAGCCCGCTGCCGACCGAGCCCGAGAAGGTCGAGACCACGAGCGTGCCGCCCGCCATCATGAACCAGGTGTTGATCTCCTGGCTCTTGGCGACGTCGCCGCGTTCGAGCGCATCGTCCAGGCGCTTTTGCGTCGGGTCCTCTGTTTGACTTTCGGGATCGTTGTCTTCCGCCATCGATCGACCCCGTCACTTGAGCGGCATCATCTGGTGCATGACACCGATGAAATAATCGAGAAACGTACCCATCATCGCGGTCAGCACCACGGCGAGCACCAGGAAGCCTGCGAAGATCGACAGCGGCACGCCGACGAAATAGACCTGCATCTGCGGCATCAACCGCGCCAGCACGCCGAGCCCGATGTTGAAGACGAGGCCGAACACCAGGAACGGTCCCGAGAGCTGCAGGCCCAGGCGGAACGCGGCGGTGAAGGCGCGCGTCGCCAGCGAGGCGACATCGCCGCTCGATACGGTCTCGCCCGGCGAGAAGATCGTGTAGCTGTCGTTCAGCGCCGCGATCACCAGATGGTGGCTGTCGGTAGCAAACAGCAGCGTCACGCCGAGAATGGTCAGGAAGTTGCCGACCAGCACGCCCTGCTGTCCCTGCGTCGGATCGACCGAGGTGACGAAGCCAAGCCCCATCTGCTGCGCGATCACGGATCCCGCAACCTGGAGCGCCGACAGCGTCACGCGCGCTGTCGCGCCCAGCACGATACCGATCGCGATCTCATGCAGCATCAGGACCAGCAGCGGCGCGAGCGAGCCCATGTCGACGTGGTAGGCGTTTCGATGCAGCGGCAGGATGATCAGCGTGAGCATCAGCGCGATCGACAGCTTTATCCGCGTCGGGATGTTGGTCTCACCCAGCCCCGGCAGCAGCATCACCATCGCGCCGACCCGGGCGAAGGCGAGCATGAAGGAAGCGGCGAGCGCCGGCAGCAGCGAGACGTCGATGCGCATAATTCACGCATCTTGCCTCAGCCGCCGATGATTCGCGACGATATACGCATCATGTGGGCGTGGAGCGAGTCGGCCATGAACGGCAGCGCCAGCAGCATCGTGGCGAAGATGGCAAGGATCTTGGGCACGTAGATCAGCGTCTGCTCCTGGATCTGCGTCAGCGCCTGGAACAGCGACACGATGACGCCGACCACGAGGCCGACCACCATCAGCGGGGAGGACACGATCACGATGGTCCAGATCGCATCGCGTGCGACGTCGAGGGTCTCGGGTCCGGTCATTTTCGATTTCTCACTGTGAATTTGTTGTCGTCATTCCGGGGCTCGCGAAGCGAGAGCCCGGAATCCATACTCCCGATCGTGGTTATGGATTCCGGGCTCGCGACTTCGTCGCGCCCCGGAATGACAATCAGATCGGCATCTTCATGATGTCTTCATACGCCGCGATCACGCGATCGCGGACCGAGACCAGCGTGGATACCGCGACGTCGGTGTCTGCGACCGCCGTCACCACGTCCATCACGTTGGCCTTGCCGGCGGCCATCGCCACCGTCTGCGCATCGGATTTGCGGCCGGACTCCATGACGCTACCGACGGCGTCCTTCAGCAGCGAAGCAAAGGATTGCCCGGTCGGCTCGCTGCCCTTGCCGGCGCCGCCGTTCTCGAGCACGCGGGCAAGATTGGCATAGGCGTTCGCGGCGATTGTCGGTGATGCCATGACTCAGATGTCCTGTTCAGCTCTTGAGGATGTCGAGCGTGCGCTGGATCATCCGGCGCGTCGCACTGATGATGTTGAGATTGGCCTCGTAGGACCGCTGCGCATCGCGCATGTCGGTTATCTCGACCACCGAGTTCACGTTGGGATATTTGACGTTGCCGCTCGCATCCGCGGCCGGATTGTTCGGCTCGTATTTGACGCGGAAGTCGGACTGGTCAGGCTTGATCCTGCCGAGAGTGACGACCTGCGCGTCCAGCGTGCGGTCGAGCGCGGAGGAGAAGGTCGGAACCTTGCGCCGATAGGGATCGCCGCCGGCGGTCTGCGCCGTCGAGTCGGCATTGGCGATGTTTTCCGAGATCACCCTCATGCGCCCGGCCTGCGCGCGCAGGCCGGAGGTGGCGATCGCCATCGAGCGGGCAAAGTCGCTGCTGTCATTCGCCATGATGCGCCTCTAGCTCTCCTGGTTGCGGGATCACGCCTAGGCCTTGCCGATCGCGGTCTTGAGGAGGCGGAGGCTCTTCGAATAAAGCGAGGTCGCCGCCGCGTAGTCCATCTGGTTGCTGGCAGCCTTCATCATCTCCTCCTCGAGATTGACGGCGTTGCCCGCAGGGCGGGTCTCGAAGCCGGCGTTCTTGTCCTGGTCGAATGCGGAGGCGGCGCCCGATGGCGTCATGTGCGAGGCGCTGGTACGGGTCAGGGCCAGCGGCCCCATGGCCCCCGTGACGGCGCCGGTCCTGTCGAGCTTCGGCTCGACCAGGTCGCGCGGCCGGAATTTGGGCGTGTCGGAATTTGAGACGTTCTCGGACAGGACGCGCTGGCGCTCCTGGTGCCACTGCATCTTGGTGCGAAGCGCCGACAGCACCGGGAGGTCGTTGATGGACATCGTCGCGGCTCCTTCAGCCACCCTTGCGGACCCGAGGTCCGAAGCTAGGCAGAATTTGCCGCCTGTATGGTTAACAGCTGGTTAAGGACGCTCTCGAAGCTTGTCGCCGGGCGAGACACGATTTTGCGCGCCCGTGATTCTACGCCTCGAAAAGTGGCATTAACCCAACCGTTTGGCGGGGCGTGCACAGGCCAAGAAGTCGTTTTGGATCGGGCGATTCATGGGTTATTAAGAGTTGGGGACGGCAAAACTTGCCGTGGAACGTTAAGAAATCGCAGCTTGGGGCATCGTACGCCGGTGGTTGGCAAAGCTGACCAAGGGTACGAGAAAAGCGCCATTTGTCGGGGACAAGTATGCAAGGCAGCCCTATCACCTTCATCGTCGCGTTCATCGTCGTTCTGGCGTTGATCGGCGTCGCTGCATGGCTGGTTCGCCGATTCGGCAGCAGCCGGCTGGGCGCCAACACCCAACGCGGCAGGATGCCCCGGCTCGCCGTGATCGACGCCGCCGCGGTCGACGGCCGGCGCCGTCTGGTGCTGGTCCGGCGCGACAATGTCGAGCACCTCCTGATGATCGGCGGCCCCACCGACATCGTCGTCGAGCCCAATATCGTTCGCGCCGCGCCGAGCCGCGACCAGCTCCCGCAGCGTCCCAACGCCGCCGAGCCGCCGCGCCTTGCCCCCATGCCCGACGTCGGCAGTTGGGCCGACGAGGCGCCGCGGCCGGAACTGCTCGATCATCCCGAGCCGCAAATGCCCGAGCCTCCGCCGCGGCCCGCCCGCCCATCCTTCGCCGACGAGGTGCGCCGGCCTGCTCCTGCGCTGGCCGAACGTCGCAGCGAACCGCCCTTGGGAGGCTTTACACCCGAGCCGATTGCGCCGCGTCCCGAGCGCGAACCACGGCCCGAGCCCCTGCCGCCGCGCATCGCCCGCGGCGAACCGCCGCTGATGCCGCGTCCGCCGCGCCAGAGTGAACCGGTGAAGATGCCGCCACTGCGCCCGGAGCGCGCCGCAGCACCACCGCCGCCTCCGCCCGTGCCGCAGGCTGCGCCCGTTCCGCCGCCGGCACCGGCCCCTGTGCCCTCGAGCGCCGAGCAAAATCTCGCCGAAATGGCGCAGCGGCTAGAGGCTGCCCTGCGCCGCCCGGCCGGCGAAACGGTCGCGCCTCCGGTTGCGCCGGAGCCGCCGGCCGCGCCCCCGCGTGCCGCACGCAGCGAGCCGCCGGCGCCACCCACACCGGCAGCGAAGCCGGCCGCGGAAAAGACCAGCTTTGAAAATCTCGAAGACGAGATGGCCTCGCTGCTCGGCCGTCCGAAGCCGTCTTCGTGAGGTTGCCGGCCCTCCCGCGTAGAGTTCTTTTCCTTTCTGTCCTGATCGGCGCGGCCTCGCTCGCGATGCCGGCGCATGCCCAGGACATCAGCATCAATCTCGGCGGCGGCGCTGGCGGCGGCGTCACCGAGCGCGCGATCCAGCTGATCGCGCTGCTCACGGTGCTGTCGATCGCGCCGTCGATCCTGATCATGATGACCTCGTTCACGCGCATCGTGGTGGTGCTGTCGCTGCTGCGCACCGCGTTGGGCACCGCGACCGCCCCGCCGAACTCGGTGATCATCGCGCTCGCGATGTTCCTCACCTTCTTCGTAATGGGCCCGGTCCTGCAAAAGTCCTACGACGAAGGCATCCGCCCGCTTGTCGCCAACCAGATCGGCGTCGAGGATGCGCTCCAGCGCGCCTCCGTCCCCTTGCGCGGCTTCATGCAGAAGAACGTGCGCGAGAAAGACCTCAAGCTATTCCTGGATCTGTCGGGCGAGCCCCCGCCGGCCACCCCCGACGAACTCGCCCTACGCATCCTCGTTCCAGCCTTCATGATCTCCGAGCTGAAGCGCGCCTTCGAGATCGGCTTCCTGTTGTTTCTCCCCTTCCTGATCATCGACCTCGTCGTCGCCTCGGTGCTGATGTCGATGGGCATGATGATGCTGCCGCCGGCGACGATCTCGCTGCCGTTCAAGCTGATCTTCTTCGTGCTGGTCGACGGCTGGTCGCTGGTCGCAGGAAGCCTGGTGCAGAGCTACGGGGGGTGAGGCAGGCCTCTACCGCGTCATCTTGATCTGCCGCACGACCGGAATCGTGGGCAGCGAGCCGGTGTGGTCGGACTCGTCCTTGGCCTGCGGCGCGCCGGGCGCGCGCGCCGTGGCGTCGGGGAAGCGCTGCTTCATCTCGCGCAGGAAGCCGTCGAGCGTATCGACGCTGGCAGCCAGCTTGGCGATCTCGGCGAATTCGGCGCTCGAGGCTGCGGCCGGCTTGCTGGCGATGTCGAAGGCGAGACGGTCGGCGCTCTCGCTCATCAGCGGCGCGTATTTTTCGCGGAAGCGCGACAGGCCGATCGAATCGTCCGCGAGCGCGTAGCCGACGGCGGCGCGGATGATGTCGCTCTTCTCGACAGCATTGAGCGGCTTGAAGTCGCGGAACCGCTCGCCGTAATAGAGCTCGATCTGCTCGGCGGACTCGCGCCAGCGCCGGGCCGCCCAGAAGATGTCGGAGCGAAGGCGGAGCACTTCGCGGCCCGACACGTTTGAGACGATGTCGAGCGCGAGATCGTGGCGGCCGACGTCGCTCTGCGCGCGCGCTTCCAGGAGCAGGCGCTGCTGCCGGAGCTCGCCGGAGAGATCGCTGATGCGGCTCGCGCGCAGCGCGGTGATCGCCATGTCGGGCTTGCGGTTGGCGAGATAGATCATGGACAGGCGCGCGGCGACCTGGGCGCGCGCCGCGCCTTCCAGGCGATGATCGACCTGGTATTGCAGGAGCTCGGCGGCCTGGTCGAGCAGATCGATCGAGGCGAGACGGTCGGCGAGCCGGCGGATCAGCTCGTCGCCGCGGCGGCCGATCGGCGTCAGCTCGCGGAACTCGTAGAACATTCCGAGCGCCTCGACCGGCGGCAGTTCGTCGCCCTTCGGCCCAAGAAATAGCTGCGTGAACAGCTCGGAGGCGAGATCCTGAGCCTGACGCGAAGCCTCGGCGTTCGGCTGAAGCCTCGTCGCGGTGCGCGCGGCGGTGAGCGCATCCCGGTAACGCCCGTTCTCGGCATACAGCTGCGACAGCATCTGGAGCGTCTTGACCTCGGTCGTGTCGCCGCGCCAAGTCATCGACAACGTCTCGAGTTCGCGCAGCGCCTCTTCCTTGCTGATCTCGTCGCGCTTCTGACGCAGTGCGACCTCGAGCTGCTTGGCCTCGGCCGCAGCCTGCCGGTCGCTCGAGGCGACCGCGAACTTGTAGTCGTCCAGCGCATCCTTGTCGTGGCCGAGCGCCTCGGCGAGCCGGCCGCGCAGCACGGCGAATCCGGGCGCAGCCTCAGGCGGGACACCGACCACCTCGAGCTCGCTGCGGCGCTTGGAGGCGCCGGCATAGTCCTTCACCTCGAGCGAGGCGCGCATCGCGTCCATCGTCACGATGCGCTGGATGTCGAGCGGCAGAGAGGCGATGGCGAATTCGACGTTCTTGAACTTCTCGCGCGCGTCCGCCCATTTGCCCTGGCGCGCATAGGCGAGCGCCTTCCAGAGCTGGGAATCATGGCTGTTGCCGATCACGGGATTGGCGAGGTCCTTCAGGCCCTGCGCGGGCCGGCCGATCAGGATGCTCGCGATCGCATGCATGATCAGCGCGCCGCTCTCCTCCTTGTTGAGGGGGTCGCTCAGCATCACGTCGGTGACGGCCTTGGCTTCGTGATACATGGCGCGCGACATGTAGAATTGCGCGAGGTCCAGCCGCGGCAGCGAACGCAGCGCCGGTTCGACCGCCGAGATCGCCGTCAGCAGCTCGCTCTGGCGCGCCATGAAGTTTTCCGACTGGCCCTTGCGCCAGCCTTCGGGGCTGAAGATCGGGCGCACCGCGGTCGGCGCCCGCTCGGCCGAGATGTCGACCGGCGAGAGCGTCAATCCTCCCTTCTTGCCGACAATCACCTTGTCGGTGCCGACCTCGACGCCGACCTCGTCGGAGTTGGGCCGGATCGCGATGCCGTGCGCGGATTCCAGGAGCGAGAGATCGACGAGATCCTGCCGCTTGATGAAGCCGCGCACCGGCCGCTGCGCGGTGACGACGTAGAGCGTATCGCCGGCATCGGGGTCGGTGAGCTTGTGCAGGAGGCCCGGATTGGCGAAGGGGATGGCGATGTTGGCGAGCGCGGGATCGGTGATGTTGCGCGACATCATCAGCGGCAGCGGCGTCGCCTGGATCTTGTCGGCGAGAGTCAACAGCCAGTTGGTTTCCTTGCCGACCTCCTCGCTCGTCAGCGAATAGACCAGCGGACGGGTGAGACGGATGCGCACCGCCTGCCCCTTGTCGAGCGGGATGCGGCCGACCTCGCCGATCATGGCGCCGCCCTTGGTCCGGATCGCCTCGACATCGATCGGCTTCGGCGTATCGAACACCAGCCACACCGTGTCGCCGCGGCGGAACGCCGCCGCCGGTGTTGCGACCTGAAGCGGGAACGTCACGCGCAAGCCGTCGCTGTCGCGGCGCGCATCGACGCTGGCAACGGCCGGCTGCGCCGCCGGCGCCGCGGGCGCAGCCTTGACAACCTCCTTGACCGGCTCTTTCGGGGCGTCGGCCGGCGCCGGCCTGGCAGGCGCCGCCGCAGCTTCGGGAGCGGGCGACGCCGGCTTCGCGGCTTCCTTGGGCACTTCCGGAGCGGGCGCAGCTTCGACCGCGGGAGCGGCTGCCGGTTTCGGCGGCTCAGTGGACGGCAGCGCAGCGGGCGCTTCCGGCTTCACCTCGGGCTTGATGTCGATCTTGGCTTCGCGAGCGATCGCCTCGGAGGTCGGCGGCGCGATCTCGCTGCTGGGGTCCTTCGGCTTCTCGGCCGCCGGCTTATCCGGCGCAGGCGCCGGTGCGTGACCGGCGGGCTTCATCTGCGCGATCGCCGCCTCGGGCGTCGCGGCCGCCTTGCCCTTGTCGGGCTGGAAGGCGACGTTGACGACGTAGTTCTTCTCGTCTGAATCGCCGATCAGCGCGATCTCGACATTGGTCTGATCGATGTCGGCCTTCTGCTTGATCGAGGCGACGTTCGGCGGCGCCGCGACGACCGCGTCCGCCAGGTCGAAATTGAGGTTGGCGTTGAAGACGAGCGTGAGCTTCTGCTCGTTGAGCACGGAGGAGACGCCGACGCCGTCGGGCATCTCGAACACGAAGCGCACGAAGGTCGGCTGCACCGAGGCACGCACGCGGATCTGCGGACGCTTCCTGGCCTCGGCCGCGGCGCGCTGGGCGCGCAGCGCGCGCTCGGCCACGCGGGCGCGCTCGGCGAGCTCCTTGACCACGTCCATGGGCAGGCTCGGCGGCGGTCCCTTCCAGCCTTCGGGCAGCAGGTCGACGAAGGTGCGCTCGCCCGCGTTCATGGTGTTGACGGTGACGCGCCGCGCCAGCGACAGGCGGATCGCGCTCCCATCGGGGTCGCGGCGGGCGGAGTTGACATAATCGGGCGCACCTTCCGGGATCCGGTCGACGGGAACGTCGACGGGCCGGTCGAAGCGGATCACGAGGATGGAGCCTGCGGTCGTCACCTCGGAGGGAACGTCCTCGCCGAGCTTGATGACGAGACGGGCGAAACCGCCGCCGGCGGAAAAACTCGCCTCGCCCCTGATCGGGTCGGCTGCCCGGACCGGCGCCGTGAGGCCAATCAGGACACAGGCCGTCAGCACGCGCGCCTTTCGGACATGACGCGACAATCCCCGCGCCACTGCGCGGGCTCGCGACACAAATCCAGCGGCAGCCTCTCGCGCCATTGGCGGCATTTCTTCCGGTTCGGCGGGCGTGCCGGCACTGGCGCCGGCCCGTGCCGTCGAATCTAAGGTTTTCCCAATTAAGGACTTCTTAAGTATGAGCCCTCAATTCGGCTTTTGCGTCGGCTTGCCCTCGATCTTGGGAAGATCGACGGCCGAGGCCGATTGATCGCCGCCGCCATTGGCGCGGCGGGCCATCTCGACCGTCAGCCGCTCGGCGGCCTCCGGCGACATCAATCCCATGATGTCCGACATTTTGCGAGGCGCGATGGCCGAGGCGATCTCGATCAGCACGCCCATCTCGAGCCGGTCGAACACCCGCGCGGCATCCTTGGGCTTCATCCCCTCATACATGGTCACGAGGCCCTTCATGCGCTGGGCTTCGGCGGCCTTCTGCTCGGCCTGCGTCGCGGAGATGCGGGTTTCCACCGCCTTCATCTCCTCGACCTTGTTCTCGATGCGCTTCTCGGCCGATTTCAGCAGGCTTTCGCGAATGTCGATCTCGCGCTGGCGGGCCTCGATCTCCTGCCGCCGCGCCTGCAATCGCTCCAGGATCGCACGTTCCGAGGCCGAGACCTGCGGCTGGCCTTCCTCCACCTTGACCACGGTGCCCTCAGGCTTGGTCTCGGGCGCGGCGGGCTTCGGCGCCTCCTTCGGCGCACCATGGGTCGATCCGGTGATGTCGGGGTCCGCGCGACCGGTCGGGAAGTTCAGGTTCTCCTCGGCCCAGGACTTCTGGTTCGGCTTGTAGTCGAAGACATAGCCGCCATTGATCGCAAGGCCCGCCACCTTCAGCGTGGCGAGGCCTGCGACGGCGACCAGGACGACCGGAATGACGCGGATGTTACGAAAGGACTTCATACCCAGGCTTTATGCGGCAAGGCCGTTGGATCGTCGGCGCTCGGAGAAGGCTTCGGCCGCAGCCGCCACCGCCTTCGCCGTCGACGGCTTGGCCGCCGGCGCGGCAGCTGTTTCGGGGTTCGTCACGGGACGCGCGGCGATCGCGATCTTGGACAGCCGCCGCACCACGTTGTCGGCCTCGCCGAGCTGCTTGTAGAGCTGGTCCGACATCTGCGTCGCGGCGGCGAGCTGGCTGCCGAGGTTCTCGTTGACGTCGCGCACGGCCAGCTTCAGTCCGCCGATCGCGCGCTCGGCGATCTCCGTCGCCGTGATCAGCTCGCCGATGACCGCCTTCAGCGAATGCTCGTCCGCCTTCAGCCGCGTCAGCCGCTTGTTGAGCATGACGCAGTAGACGATCGTCAGCATCAGCAGGATAGCCACCAGCGTCTCGATCGCCATTCCCAGGGAGTGGTTCATGGGGCCTCCATCATCTTGTTCTGCTCGTCCACCTTCTCGAACATCGCCAGTGTCGTACTTGGCTTGCGCAAGGGTTTCGTCACGCGGATCGCGACGCGGTCGCCGACCCGGCCCATCCGTCCCTCGGTCAGCGTGACGTCGCCGCAGCGCACGGTGACGTTGGCGTCGGCGCGCATGTCCAGCGGCAGCGTGTCGCCGACCTTGAGCTGCATCAGCTGCTTGAGCGGAATGTCGGCCTCGTAGAGCACCGCATCGACGGCGATCTCGGCCTGCACGATCTCGGTGGCGAAATGGCCTTCCCAGACCGGGTCGCGGCCGAACTTTTCGCCCATGAACATCTGGAGCAGCACGCCCCGGATCGGCTCGATGGTCGCGTAAGGCAGCAGCAGCTCGATATTGCCGCCGCGGTCCTCCATATCGATGCGCAGGCGGACCAGGATCGCGGCGTTGGCGGGACGGCTGATCGCGGCGAAACGCGGATTGGTCTCGAGCCGGTCGATCGTGAAGGTCACCGGCGACAGCGGCCGGAACGCCTGCTCGGCATCGGCCAGCACCACCTCGACCAGCCGCTTGACCAGCTCGGTCTCGATCGTGGTGTAGGGCCGGCCCTCGATGCGGAGCTGGCTGGTGCCGCGGCGGCCGCCGAGCAGCACGTCGATCATCGAATAGATCAGGTTGGAATCGACCGTCGCCATGCCGAAGTTCTCCCACTCCTCCGCCTTGAAGACGGTGAGGACGGCGGGCAGCGGGATCGAGTTCATGTAGTCGCCGAAACGCACCGAGGTGATGCGGTCGAGCGAGACTTCGACATTGTCCGAGGTGAAGTTGCGCAAGGACGTCGTCATCAGCCGCACGAGGCGGTCGAAGACGATTTCGAGCATCGGCAGACGCTCGTAGGAGACCATCGCCGAATCGATGATCGCGCGAATGCCGGAATGATCGTCGAGCGTGACGTCGCCGACCGTGAAGCCGAGGAGATTGTCGATCTCCTCCTGCGACAGCACCCGCTCGCCGGAATTCTTGCCGGTGCCGAGATCGCGACTGCCGTCCTCGACCATGGCCGCCCATTGCAGGGCCATGGTTTCCGACAGCTCGTTCTCGGCGGCAGCCTTTGCGGCCTCGGCGGGATCCTCGGAATCGAGCGAGGCCTCCCACTGGGCGGCAATTGCATCCTGGTCGACCTGGTCGTTGCCCGCCATGATCCCTAGTCCGTCATGCTCACTGGACCACGACTTCCTTGAACAGCACCGCGCTGACCTGGATCGGGGCGACCGCCGCGTTGACGCGCTTGGTCAGCTCCTCCTTGAGGCGGAAGATGCCGGCGGAGCCGTTGAGGTCGGAGGGGCGCAGTTCGCGCACATAGGTCTGGAAGATGTCGGTGACGCGCGGCATCGTCGGCTTGATCGCCTCGATCTGCTTCTCTTCCTTCAGCTCCAGCACGATCTTAAGCCGCAGATATTGCACGCGCTCGCCGGGCGAGCCGGCGAGGTTGACCATCAGGTCGGGGACGTCGACGAAGGCCGGCGGCTTCGGCGGCGGCGCGGCCTCGGCATGGTGCTCGCCCTCGCCGTGTCGGAAGAGGAAGAACCAGGTCGCCGCACCGCCGCCGAGGACGGCGAGCAGACCGACGGCCATGATGATGAGCTTGAGCTTGTTCTTCGGCGGAGCGGCTTCCGCGCCGTCGGCGGCTGCGCCGCCTTCCTCATTCTCTGCCATGGTTGCCGCGCTCGTTCATTTCTCAAAGGGGTCGAAAGAGCGAAGCCTCCTGGCAGACAGTGACGCGATACAAATGCCCCAGCGCAATGCGCTCCTCTGATGTGCAAACGCTACGGTAATAATGGTTAACGGAACCTTTCGATTGGGCCTCCGCTAGGAAAAATCTGCCGGGCAAACATGGCTAACAGAACCTTTCTGCCGCCCTCCCGCGCCCATCAAAAATCAACAAGAAATTGAAATTACACAATTTTTTGAGTTGGCACGGCTTTCGCTGAGAAAGGGCCGAGACCTCACGGTTTGGGAGAACCCGAGGTCTCGTTCACGGGATCCGCCAAGGCGCTTGGGAGAGCGAAATGGCAGATCTCACTCAGGGGAGATTTCCGATGCAGAACGCGCTTCTGATCGGCTTGTCGCGGCAGATGACGTTGGAACGGCAGATGGACGTCATCGCCAACAACGTCGCCAATGCCAACACCAACGGCTTCAAGGCCGACCATTCGCTGTTCGAGGAGTATCTCAACTCGAACGCACGTCATGACAATTTCATCGGTCGCGACCGCCGGATCTCCTATGTGCAGGATCGCGGCACCTTCCGCGACGTCGGCCAGGGGCCGATGGAGCCGACCAACAATCCGCTCGACATCGCGATCAACGGCAACGCCTATTTCGCGGTGCAGGCCAATGGCGGCGAGCTCTATACCCGCGACGGCAAGTTCTCGCTCAACAGCACCGGCCAGCTCGTCACCGCGAGCGGCAATCTCGTGCTCGGCAATGCCGGCCCGATTACCTTCCAGCCGACCGACCACGACATCAATGTCGCGCCCGACGGCACCGTCACGGTGCTCGAGGGTACGGCGCGGACCGACTCGATCCGCGGCAAGATCCGCATGGTGTCGTTCGACGATCCGGCCAAGCTGACCAAGCTCGGCGGCAATCTCTATGGCGCCGGCTCGGCCAACCAGCAGGCCGACACCAAGTCCACCTTGCAGCAGGGTTACATCGAGAAGTCGAACGTGAATGCGGTCGGCGAGATGACCCGCATGGTCGAGGTGATGCGCAGCTACACCGCGATCGCCAGCCTGCTCCAGCAGCAGAGCGATCTCCACAAATCGGCGATCGACAAGCTCGCCGACGTTCCGGCCTGATTGAAGGAGAACTGACATGCAGGCGCTTCACACCGCTGCGACCGGAATGGCGGCACAGGAACTCAACGTTCAGGTGATCTCCAACAACATCGCCAACCTGCGCACCACCGGCTTCAAGAAGCAGACCGCGGCATTCCAGGACCTGATCTATGAGCACGTTCGCCGCGTTGGCGCCCAGTCGTCCGACCAGGGCACCATCCTGCCGGTCGGCGTCGACATCGGCGGCGGCGTCAAGACCGTCGGCACGCCGCGCAGCATGACGCAGGGAACGCTGTCGCAGACCGGCAACGACCTCGATCTCGCGATCTCGGGCGATGGCTTCTTCAAGATCCTGATGCCCGACGGCACCTACCAGTACACCCGCGACGGCACCTTCCAGATGGACAATCAGGGCCGCGTCGTCACCGCGCAGGGCAACCCGGTGCAGCCGACCATCACCATTCCGAACAACGCCTCGGGGATCTCGGTCAGCGAGCAGGGCCAGGTCTCGGTGACGCTGCCGGGTTCGTCGACCTCGTCGATCATCGGCCAGATCGGCGTCACGCGCTTCATCAACAAGGCGGGCCTTCAGCCCGTCGGCAACAACCAGTTCATCGAGACCCCCTCGTCCGGCGCGCCGCAGGACGGCACCGCCAACTCCGAGGGTTACGGCAAGATCACGCAGGGCAGCCTGGAGCAGGCCAATATCGACGTCGTCTCGGAGATGAGCGACCTGATCGCCGCGCAGCGCGCCTACGAGATGAACGCCAAGGTCATCAGCGCGGCCGACCAGATGATGCAGTCGACCACGGCGCTGTTCCGCTGAGGTGATGACGATGATCCGCACCACGCTCGCCTCGATCTCCACCCTTCTCCTGCTGGCATTGCCGGCAGTGGCCGCCGACGAACTCATCGCCTCGCCGGCGCTGCGCGCAAGCGTCACCGTCACGGCGGACGTGGTGCGGATCGGCGATCTGATCGAGAACGCAGGATCCGCCGCGCTGATCCCGGTCTACCGCTCGCCCGATCTCGGCACCACCGGCACGCTGACGGTCGGCCAGGTGCTGTCGGTGCTGCGGGCAAAGCAGGTGATCGGCGTCACGACCGGCGACATCAAGGAGGTCCAGGTCACCCGCCTCGCCCGCACGCTCGCGAGCAAGGACATCCAGAACGCGGTCACCGCTGCGCTCGAGCGCCGCTTCGGCCTCGGAGAAGCCGCCAACATCACCGTCACGCTCGACCGCAGCGTCGCCGAGATGCGGCTCGATGCCTCCAACACCGGCGCACTCGAGCCGGTCGCAACCCGCTACGACGCCCGCAGCGGCCGTTTCGACATCGCCTTCGAGATTGCCAACAACAGCAACTCTGCGCCGACCAAGCTGCGCTTCACCGGCACCGCGATCGAGACCGTGGAAGTGGCCGTGCTGACCCGCGACATCGACCGCGCCGAGCTTCTGAAATCCTCCGACGTCTCGCTGGAGCGCCGGCCGAAGGCCGAGGTCACCGGGGAACCGGCCGCGCGCGACCGCAGCATCGGCATGCAGCTGCGCCGGGCGATGCGCGCGGGCACGCCGCTCCGCGTCGCCGACATCGTCAAGCCCGACTTCGTGCTGCGCGATCAGGCCGTCACCATCATCTACCAGGTGCCCGGCCTCTATCTCACCACGCGCGGCAAGGCGATCGAGAACGGCGCCGAGGGCGACACCGTCAGCGTGCTGAATTTACACTCCAAGCGCACGCTGACCGGCGTCGTCACCGGCCGCGGCCAGGTGACGGTCCAGGGTGGAAGTCAATCCGCGCCGATGGCGCCTGCGGTCGAGCAGACCTCGTCGATCAAGCGTGACGACGTGCCGCCGGCCGCAGCCCTGGCGCAGAGCCTGATCCAGCCCCCCGCGTCTGCGGCCCAGATCGCCCAGGCACAGATCCCGCAGGCCCCGATCCCGCAAGCCCGTCTCCCCCAAGCTCCAGCCAAGTCAGAGTAGGTCATGTCCACGTTCAGTTCGGCTTTCCGCCTTCGTCGCATCGCGATCTCTGCCCTGCTGCTGGCAACTTGTGCGCTGGCGAGCGGCTGCTCCTCGATCGACCGCCTGTCGCAGATCGGCGAGCAGCCGAAGCTGTCGGCGATCGACAATCCGACGACGCAGCCCGGCTACAAGCCCGTGCAGATGCCGATGCCGAAGCCGGAAGTTGCCTCCTACAATCCGAACTCGCTGTGGCGCAACGGCAGCCGCGCGTTCTTCAAGGACCAGAGAGCTGGCCCCGCAAATTCGGACAGTAGCTTGAGTGGATTTTCTGCCTGACAGCGGCGAGGATTCTTGCTGCGAATCAGGAGCGAAGATGACGAAGAAGAGCCGCCGGACGCATTCTCCGGCATTCAAGGCGAAGGTTGCTTTGGCTGCGGTCAAAGGCGACAAGACACTGGCGGAGCTGGCGCAACTGTTTGATGTTCATCCGAACCAGATCACGATCTGGAAAAACCAGCTCCTGGAAGGCGCCGCCGGCGTGTTTGGGCATGACAAGACATCGGCCGAGACGCCGGTCGATTTGAAGGCGTTACATGCCAAGATCGGCGAGCTGGCGTTGGAAAACGATTTTTTGTCCGGCGCGCTCACCAAGGCGGGCCTGCTGAGCGCAAAGCGATGATCGACCGCGATCATGATCTTTCTATCGTGCGCCAGGCGAAGGTCCTGAAGCTGGCTCGCAGCACGGTCTACTATGAACCTCGGCCAGTTTCGGCCGAGGACCTTGCCTTGATGCGTCGGCTCGATGAGCTGCATCTCGATTATCCCTTCGCGGGAGCGCGTATGCTGCGATCGTTGCTGCGGCGGGAGGGCGTATACGCCGGTCGCCGCCACATCGCGACGCTGATGAAGCGCATGGGGATCGAGGCGGTCTATCGTCGCCCGAACACGAGCAAGCCGGCTCCGGGTCACAAGATCTACCCGTACCTGTTGCGCGGATTGAAGATCGAGCGGCCCGACCATGCGTGGGCAATGGACATCACCTACATTCCGATGCGGCGTGGCTTCGTCTATCTCGCGGCGGTCGTCGATGTGTTCAGCCGACGGGTCCTGGCCCATCGCGTCTCGATCACAATGGAGGCGGCCTTCTGCGTCGAAGCGGTCCAGGAGGCGTTGGCGAAGCACGGCAGGCCCGAGATTTTCAACACGGATCAGGGCAGCCAGTTCACCAGCCTCGAGTTCACCGATGTGCTGCTGGACGCGAAGATCGCCATCAGCATGGACGGCAAGGGCGCCTGGCGCGACAACGTGTTTGTCGAGCGGCTCTGGCGCACGGTCAAATACGAAGAAGTATATCTCCGCGCCTACGACAGCGTGTCCGAGGCGCGAGCGTCAATTGCCAAGTATCTGGCCTTCTACAATCAGGGACGCCCTCACTCGAGCCTTGACGGGCGCACGCCCGACGAGGCTTACTTCGGCACGCAAGCTATGGTGATGGCCGCATGACCGTCGCCGACGGTTTTGTCGTCGCTCTGGTCGGGCTACGCCCTCCCGACGCAACGACAAAACCGTAAAGCCCCGCGTTCAGCATAACCCGGCAGGAATCCACTTAAATCCAGCGGGGCGCTGTCCAAACAACCGGGGCCAGCTCTCCAGCGCGCCCGCCAGGTCGGCGACCTCCTGACCGTGACCGTGAACATCACGGACAAGGCCAACATCGAGAACGACACCTCGCGCAGCCGCACCAACAAGGAAGATTCCGGAATCACGGACTTCATCGGCTCCCAAACGATCACCCAGGCCAACAAGATCCTGCCCGGCCGTATCCTGACCGCCGACTCGACCTCGTCCAGCGAGGGCAAGGGCAGCGTCGACCGCAAGGAAGCCCTGCAGACCAATGTCGCCGCCGTGGTGACCCAGGTGCTGCCGAACGGCAACCTGGTCGTCGAAGGCAAGCAGGAGATACGCGTCAACTTCGAGATCCGCGAGTTGATCGTCGCCGGCATCGTGCGCCCCGAGGACATCCAGAGCGACAACACCATCGACTCCACCAAGATCGCCCAGGCCCGCATCGCCTATGGCGGCCGCGGCCAGATCACCGACGTGCAGCAGCCGCGCTACGGCCAGCAGGTCATGGACGTGCTGCTGCCCTTCTAAGGCCCTTCAAGAGCTCCCACATCGTGCTCGCGAACCTAGGCGCGAGCGACGGTGTACTACGCGGCCCTCGCTAGCTCCCCTGGCGAGGGCCGCATGTGTTTTGGCAAACGGGCCGTGGGATATAGCGTGTCGGATCCGCGCATCTATAGCGATGCCGCCGTCTCAAATCCCGTCATTGCGAGCGAAGCGAAGCAATCCAAACTGCCACCGCGGCAAGATTCTGGATCGCTTCGTTCGCGATGACGGCACGGAGAGGCTACGTAAACTCCGCCTCCACCACGCCCAGCCCGTCCAGCTCCATCCGCACCTTGTCGCCGGCTTTGAGCCACAGCGTCTTGACCAGGCTGCCCGTCAGCACGAGCTGCCCCGCATGCAGCCCCTTGCCCTCGGCGGCAAGATGGTTGGCGAGCCAGGCGAGGGCGTTGTGGGGATGGCCGAGCACGTCGGCGCCGGTGCCCTGGCTGACCTCCTCGCCGTTGACGAGGGCGCGGCCCTTGACCGCCTTCAGGTCCGGAACCGAGGAGCGCGGCACCGATGGTCCCAGCACGCAGCCGGCGGCGAAGAAATCGTCGGCGATCAAGGTCGGCGCGCCCATCGTTTCCCACTTCACGTAGCGATCGTCGACGATCTCGATCGCGGGATGATAGGCCTCGACCGCCTCGCCGACCCATTCGGCCGTGAACGGCGCCTCGCCGGCGGCGAGGTCGCGCTTGAGCCGCACCGCGATCTCGCACTCGACGCCGACCCGGACATAGTTGGAGGTGGCGAGCTTGGCGCCGCTGTCATGGACGCCCTTCTGGAACACGCCGCCGCCGCAGGGGTGCGGAATGCCGATGTACTCCTGCATCACCTGGCTGGTGCAGCCGATCTTGTAGCCGACGAGCGGGCCGAGATGCGGCAGCAGGAGATCGTGCAGGGCGCGCTGGACCTGATAGCCCTCGGCTTCATCAGCGGGAGGGCGCTCCAGCGCCGCGAGCGGCGCATGATTGCGGCGCGCCAGCGCGATCGCCTTTGCGGCTTGGAGAATCCTGTCCATCGGCGCCGCCTCCCACGCTACGCATTCGAAGGCGGCACTTGAGCATCCCCGCCCGGGCGTGACAAGCCAGGGGCAACCTCACGCCTTGACCAGGCCGAGCCGGATCAGGCTCTCGGCGGTCGCAAGGATCGCCTCGTGGTTGGAACGGGGCTCCCAGCCGAGCAGCGACCTCGCCTTGGCGCTGGTGGAATGCCGCACCCTGCCGAGCATCGGCACGACCGCACGCAGCAGGGGAATCCGGGTCGCGGCCAGCCGCACCAGCCAGTCGGGGGCCTCGACCGCGGAACCCGGCGTGCGGACGGCCCGAGTTCCCGCCGCAGCACCTTGGCGATATCGAGGATCGACATCGTTTCACCGGAGACCGCGATGAAGCGTTCGCCCCTGGCCTCCGGCGCCGTCATCGCCCGCAGGTGCAGATCGGCGACATCGCGCACGTCGACCACGCCGAAATAGACCCGCGGCACCGCCGGCATGATGCCGTCGAGCAGCGATTTGACGATCTCGATCGAGCCGGAGAAGTCCGGTCCCAGCACGGGACCGAAAATGCCGGCGGGATTGACCACCGACAGTTCGAGGCCGCCGCCCTCGCGCGCGATGAAATCCCAGGCCGCCCGCTCGGCCAGCGTCTTGGATTTGATGTAGGGCTGCAGGCCGGGACCATCGAGATTGGTCCAGTCGGTCTCGTCGAACGGCTTTTCACGCGGCGGATGGCCGTAGCCGATCGCGCCCAGCGACGAGGTGATGACGACGCGCCTGACGCCGGCTTCGCGTGCGGCACGCAGCACCCGCAGCGTGCCGTCGCGGGCCGGGACGATCATCTCGTTCTCGTCCTTGGGCACGCTGGTCGACAGCGGCGAGGCGACGTGCAGGACGTAGTCGCACCCGTCGATCGCCTCGCGCCAGCCCGCATCTGCCGTGAGGTCCGCCGTGAAGAAGGACACGGGTTCCGGCGAAGCCACCCCGCCCTCGCGCAGCATCGCCAGCACGTCGTCCCGACGATCAGGCCGGCGTACCGTCGTCCGCACGGCATGGCCCGCGGCCAGAAGTTGCAGGACGACGTGAATGCCGACGAAGCCCGACCCGCCGGTGACCAGAACAGTGCTCATTGCCAAATTCCCCTCGATGCGAGGCCGGCGGATCGGTCCCGCTGCGGCCCTGCTCAAGGCCGCATCTGGTCACTATCTCCAAGGGGACAAGTAGAATGGATTTCGAGACCGGTATGGAAAACCTGACCACCAACTGCGACGACGACTGCGATTGCAGCCGAGATCCTGCCCTGCTCGGTGACTTCAAGCGGGCCATCGACGCCCTCGGCGGCAAGTGGAAACTGGAGATCCTGTTTACGCTGATGAACGGTGCGGTTCGCTTCGGTGCCTTGCGACGATCGATCGGCGGCATCACCCAGCACATGCTGACCACGCAGCTTCGCGAGCTCGAGGAGGATGGCCTCGTATCGCGTATCGTCCTCGCGGAGAAACCCTTGAGGGTCGCGTACGAGTTGACGGATGCGGCTTACGGCCTCCTGCCGGCATTTAAGGAAATATTGAGCTGGTCCAGGCTTTATGGGGACGCGCGCCTCCTGGCGGCGCGGCAGACCTGATTGCACCGATGCTTGATGCAGCTGGATCAGCGTCTCACCATTCGAGCCGATGTCGTTGATGCGACTCGCAAAACTCGCCCCACCTGAAGTGAAGGCTGTTTCTCATCCGAACTCACGTGAGCTCGGAGGAATCGAGTCTAGCCCATTGATCGTGATTCACTTTTCGCGATCACGCTTCGCGCGTTGCCGCGCGCGGCTGCAAGCGGCAGGCAAAATGCGGATCACGGCGCCAAGCGGCGCCTTGCGTCCCAAAAACAAAGAGCCGCACTTGGCGGCCCGGGCTCTATTCGTCGCGATAGACCTTCTCGCGTTTCTCGTGGCGCTCCTGCGCTTCCACCGAGAGCGTCGCGATGGGCCGGGCTTCGAGCCGCTTCAACGAGATCGGCTCGCCGGTTTCCTCGCAATAGCCGTAGGTGTTGTCCTCGATGCGCTGGAGCGCGGCGTCGATCTTGGCGATCAACTTGCGCTGGCGGTCGCGGGCGCGGAGTTCGATGGCGCGGTCGGTTTCGGATGATGCCCGATCGGCGAGATCGGGGTGGTTCACGTTCTCCTCCTGCAAAGCCTGCAGGGTGAGCTTGGACTCTTTGAGTATCTCATCCTTCCAGGCGAGGAGCTTCAAACGGAAGTACTCCTTCTGCCGGTCGTTCATGAAAGGCTCTTTGTCGGTCGGTCGGTAGTTTTTCAACTTTTCCAAGGGAGGCCTATCTGTCTAAGCAACGACTCGCAAACGGAACGAGGTCCGTCGAGCGGGGCGTTATATAGCGGCCTCCTGTGACAGACAATATTTCCCCTCATCGCCCGAGTGCCGCCCCCAAGCCCTTGCACAGGAAGCTTTATCCTGGAGGGACCGGGGGACGGCTGACGGCTCAATAGCCGACCGTGAAGCGCTGCCGCAGATGGGCGGGCCGCTCGATCTCGTCGGCGAGCGCGATGGCGTAGTCAGCGAAGGTGATCCAGCTCTTTCCATTCGCATCTGCGAGAAGCTGGTCGGTCCCAAGCCGGAACTTGCCCGTGCGTTCCCCCTCGACGAACAAGGCCGACGGCGAGATGAAGGTCCAATTCAGGTCCTTTTCCTGCCGCAGCAGGTCGAGGAAGGCCGAGCCCGCCTCCGCCTCAGCCTTGTATTCGGTAGGAAAATTGGGAGTAGTGACCAGCTTCACGCCTGGGGCGACCTCAAGGCTGCCGGCGCCGCCGACCACGAGGTAACGGCCGATCTTGGAGTCCTTCGCCGCACCGATCAGCTTGAGCGGGTCACTGGCAAGGAAGTGCACGGAACTCACGGCGACGTCGTGCCCGGCCCACAGCTTGGCGAGGCCGGCCTGGTCGAGCACATCCCCCTTGGTCGGCGTGACGTTGGGCAGGGCTGCGATCTTCTCGGGGTTCCGGGCGATGGCTGTGACGGCGTGGCCGCGGCGGGACAGTTCCCTGGTAATCTCCGACCCGGCCCGGCCCGAGGCGCCGGCGACTGCGATTTTCATGGAAGGCTCCTTTGCTTCTATAGTAACTACCAGTGACTAGATATCGTAAAGGATGCTGGTGTTAAGAGAGCACTTTGTGCTTACCTGATTATGCAAGGGTTACCTGGACACGTAACCGATCACGTACAGCTGATGCGCGCACCGCCAGCGGCGGAATGAGGACCGACGATGAAACCCGACGTTTACGCGGCGAACTGCCCCACCCGTCAGATCCTCGATCGCGTCGGCGACAAATGGGCGGTGCTGATCCTCCTGTTGCTGCGCGAGGAGCCGATGCGCTTCAATCAGTTGCGGCGCACGATTGAAGGCATCTCGCAGTAGATGCTGAGTCAGGTTCTCAAGTCGCTCGAACGCGACGGCCTGATCAGGCGCCATGCCATCGCGACCGTTCCTGTCACAGTGGAATATTCGATCACGCCACTCGGGCTGACGCTGGCCGCGGCGGTCGACCACCTGCGCGATTGGGCCGAGCAGAATCTGAAGGACGTGCTCGCGGCGCAGCGCCGCTACGATGCGCAGCAGAAGGAGGAAGCGGCGTAGGGTAGGAGCGCGGTTTCGCCCCCAACTTTGCTGTCATGCCCCGGCTTGACCGGGGCATCCAGTAAGCCGCGGCTTATCGGGCCAATCACAATTTTCTCTGGAATACTGGGTCGCCCGGTCAAGCCGGGCGACGACAGCCTGCCCTCTACGCCTGTCCGGCCTTGGCCAACTCCACCTCGACGCGCAGTTCGATCTCGGAGAGTACCGCATCAAGGCCGGCATCGCCCGACGAGGATTTGAGGTTCGCCGCAGCATCACGCAGACGCATCACGGTCGAGGCGTCGAGGTTTCCGGACAGCAGTCCCATCTTCAGATCATCGAGCACGTCGAGCGCGGTCCTGCCGCGGGCGACCGAGCGCTTGCGGCACTCGACCGGATCCTCTTCGACGCCCTGCAATGCCAGCAGCGCGTCGATGTTGGCGGTGGCCTTCGGTGCGGCAGCGCTCCGCGTCTCCTGTGCCGACGAGGTGTCGGGCAGCACGAAGGTGCCGGAGCCGGTCCGCCTGGCCTGGCTGGCCGGCGTTCCTAGCGTGGTTCCGTTCGGTCCGTAGATGCGCATCGGAAGGAATCCGGGTGATCGATGCCGGAGCTTCGCCGTTTTATGGTTAACGGCCCGTAAACAGCCCGGCAAAATCTGCCGACAGGCGGCAGTTTCGCTCCTCAGGCACAACACCGGCTGACATCGATCGAAACAGATTTATTCAACCTATTCAGCGATCTATCCCGAAGCCCCGGGTTGGCACAGCGCTCGCAAGGAAAGCGCCGGACCCCCCGCGGGTCACTTCAAATTCCTCCGGGTGAGGTCAGTCAAATTCCTCCACCCGCGAGGCAGGACAAGGGACTGTTAGTTTGAGTTTGTTTCCCGGGCAAGAGCTTCAGCGGCTTCTTTGAGCCGATAGCTGCGTCCGTCGAACTCAAGCAGATGGCAATGATGCATAAGGCGATCGAGGATCGTCGTGCTCATAGTGTTGTCCCCAAGGTATGCCCCCCAATCCTGCACGACGCGATTGGAGGTGACGATGACGCTGCGGCGCAGTTTGTAACGCTGATGGATCAGGGTCTGCAGCAAAGTGCCGGCGTCGTCGGGGATGGCGCGTGCGAGGAATAGATCGTCCAGCACGAGGAGATCGCAGTCGATGATGGTTCGCAGCCGGACCTCGCGTTGTGCCGGAGAGTTCAGGGCGTAGCGGTGGAAGAAGTCGTCGGTCTCAAGATACTGGACCTTGTGGCTTTGCAGGATCGCCTGATAGGCAATCGCCTTGGCGATGTGCGACTTCCCGGTGCCAGGTTTGCCAACAAGCAGAGCGTTCTCGCCAGCGGCAATGAACGCCAGGGTGTGGAGCTGGAAGCAGGTCTGACGTGGCAGTTTGGGATTGAAGGACCAGTCGAACTCGGCGAGCGTCAGCTTTTCGTCGAGCCCGGATTGCTGGTATCGCCGCTCGATAAGACGGGACTGACGACGGTCCAGTTCATCCTGCAGGATAAGGGAGAAGGTCTCGAGGAAGGGCTGGTTGGCGCCCTGCGCCTGGAGCACGCGCGTCTGCAGCGTGTCGCGGACACCCGACAGGCGCAGCTGTCGTAGGCAACGCTCAATTTCCGGCATGGTCATCATGTGGCTAGGTCTCCAGTTTAAGGTGAGAAGGTGCAGCGGGAGCGCTCGTGGCGCCGGAGTTGGCCGGGGTTGCGCAGGCGACACGAGCGCGGATTGCCGTGGCGTGATCGTCGTGAGCCTCGGCCTGCCGACCATTGTCGTCGGCGTCGCGCCGCACAGCGCGGCTGAAGAGGTCGCCGTATTCCGCGGGGGTACGGATCAGCGGATGATCCTGGGTGAGCGGCGATGCCGGCTGTGGCGTCACTCCAACCTGCTCGATCGCCTGTTCGAACAACCGCTCGACGGTCGCACGCACGTGCTTGTAGCGGTAGATGCGGTTGTCGATGGCGTGCGCGCAGGCCTGCTCGACCAGCCGCGCCGGATACTTCCGGCCCAGCCCGACAATGCCCCACATCGCGCGCTGTCCGGGGCGCCCTTCGGTGTCGAACACCTGCTGGCACAAGGCCCTGGTCTGCGGTCCGATGCGCTCGGCGCTCGCCAGCAGCACGGCGGTTTGCCGCGACGGGTTGAACGGCCGTTCGCTGGTCGGCAGGACGACAGAACCGGGGTGCGCCATCCGGGAATGAACACGCAGCAGCGCACGGGTGTGGCGATCACGGATCTCGATCGTGGTGGTGTAGATGCGCACGACGACCTGGCTGCCGATCGGCGCGGGCCGCGCGGCGTAATAGCTGTTGTCGACGCGTACGGTGGTGTCGTCGCAGACAGTCCGGACGACTTCGGTGAAGATGCGGAAGGGAGCGACAGGCAGCGGCCGCAGGTGCGGCTTCTCTTCCTGGAACATCGCCTCGACCTGACGGCGCGTGCTGCCGTGGATGCGTTTGGAAGCCCAGTTCTCCTCCCAGTGCCTCAAGAACTCGTTTTGCGCCTCCAGCGTCTCGAAGCGCCGTCCGGCCAGCGCAGTGCCCTGGGTATGTTGAATCGCATTCTCGACGCATCCTTTCCGATTTGGATCGGCCACGCGCGCGGGATCGGCGACCACGGCGTAATGAGCCAGCATCGCGCTGTAAATCGGGTTGAGCTGGGGCTCGTACAAATCCGGCTTGAGGACGCCTTCCTTCAGGTTGTCGAGCACGACATAGCTGGGGACCCCGCCAAAATACCGGAACGCCTCTTCGTGGAGCTGCGCCCAGACTTGTTGGCTGGACTTCCAGACTACCCGCCGGAAGCTGCGCCGCGAGTAGCGTAGCGTCATCACGAACAGGCGGGGACGACGGTACCGCCCGCTCTTCGGATCAACCGTCGGCGCGCCCTCGCCATAGTCGACCTGAGCTTCCTCGCCGGGGAGGAACTCAAGACGATCAAACTGCTCAGGATCAGCGTGCCGCAACCGGCGCACAAACCGCTTGACACTCTGGTAGCTGGACGGAAAGCCAAATTGATCAACCAGGTCCTGGTAAATCGCCTGCGCGTTCCGCTTCAGCCGGACCTGTTCTTCGATCCACGTCCGATGCGCTTCGCAAGCCGAACGGGCCAGGCTGCTGGTGACCGTCGCTTCCGATGTCCCAAAAGCCGGTGGTCGGGGTGGAGGAATTTGGCCGTCCGCGCTCACCGAGCCGGTGGTCACTTCCCCGGGGGAATTTGCCTCCGCACCGGCCCGCAGCGCCTGATAACGCCGGATCGTCTTGCGATCGACACCCGTCAGCCGGTGAATCTCGCGCTGGCTGGTGTTGCGATCAAGTAATGTAAGTACGGTGCTTTGCAGATGTCGCTTCAAGACGTTCAACTCCCCGGCCCCTTGCTGGCTAAAGGGGTCGAACATAAACGTCCTGCCTGACCGGCTACTGCTGTTCAGCGGCGCTGACGGCGATCATCAGGTGGGGGAGTTTCAAGTGACCATACCCGGGGGATTTTGACCGACCCACGGGGGACCAGCTCGTCATGGGAGTGTCGTGCAGGTCCTTCCGATTTGAGGAGCCTTTCTAGGAGCCTTGGGGAGCAGAGGATGCCAGGCGTTCGTTGGGTGAGGATTGTTGGGGTGGCCTGCGCCGCGCTGTCAGCGCTGGCGCTCTCGGTCACGCCTGCAAGCGCGACATCGCGCATCAAGGACCTCGCCAACATCGAGGGCGTGCGGCAGAACCAGCTCATCGGCTACGGCCTCGTCGTCGGCCTCAACGGCACCGGCGACACGCTCAACAACATCCCCTTCACCAAGCAATCGCTGCAAGCGATGCTCGAGCGCATGGGCGTCAACATCCGCGGCGCCACCATCCGCACCGGCAACGTCGCGGCCGTGATGGTGACAGGCAACCTGCCGGCCTTCGCCACCCAGGGCACGCGCATGGATGTCACCGTCTCCGCGCTCGGCGACGCCAAGAACCTCCAGGGCGGCACCCTGCTGGTGCCCCCCCTGCTCGGCGCCGACGGCAACGTCTATGCGGTGGCGCAGGGTTCGCTCGCGATCTCCGGCTTCCAGGCCGAGGGCGAGGCGGCCAAGATCGTACGCGGCGTTCCGACCGTCGGACGCATCGCCAACGGCGCCATCATCGAGCGCGAGATCGAGTTCGCGCTCAATCGGCTGCCGAACGTGCGCCTGGCGCTGCGCAACGCCGACTTCACCACCGCCAAGCGCATTGCGGCTGCGGTCAACGACTATCTCGGCGTCAAGACCGCCGAGCCGATCGACCCATCGACGGTGCAGCTGTCGGTCCCGCCCGAGTTCAAGGGCAACGTCGTCGCATTCCTCACCGAGATCGAGCAGCTCCAGGTCGATCCCGATCTCGCCGCCAAGATCATCATCGACGAACGGAGCGGCATCATCGTGATGGGCCGCGACGTCCGCGTCGCCACCGTCGCCGTGGCGCAGGGCAACCTCACCGTCACCATCTCCGAGAGCCCGCAGGTCAGCCAGCCCAACCCGCTGTCGCGCGGCCGCACCGTGGTCGCGCCGCGCAGCAGTGTCACCGTCACCGAGGACGGCAAGAAGCTGGCCGTCGTCAAGGACGGCGTCTCGCTCCAGCAGCTCGTCGACGGCCTCAACGGCCTCGGCATCGGTCCCCGCGACATGATCAGCATCCTCCAGGCGATCAAGGCCGCCGGCGCGATCGAAGCCGACATCGAGGTGATGTGATGCAGGCGGGCTCGATCAACACCCCGCGCCTCGCCACCGCTTCGGCGTTCTTGGTGGAGAGCCGCAACGGCCGGCCGGACTTCGAGCTCGCCGCCGCGCTGCAGAAAGTCTCACCGCAGCAGCAGGCCAAGGCGCAGAAGACCGCCACCGATTTCGAGGCGATGTTCCTCAACAGCATGTTCTCGCAGATGACCTCGGGCCTGAAGGGCGAAGGTCCGTTCGGCGATACGACCGGCACCGGCGTGTGGCGCTCGATGCTGACCGAGCAATATTCCAAGAGCTTCGCCCAGGCCGGCGGCGTCGGCGTCGCCACCGAAGTCTACCGCACCCTGATCATGCAGCAGGCGAAAACGATCCGCACGGCATAAGGTCAAACGAAATGAACCATTTCCACGCCTCACGTCAGCCGATGCAAGCCCAGAGTCCGAACACCGCGCCCGGCAGCACCGAGGCGCGCAAGCTCGCCGAAGGCCTGATGGACGCAATGAGCGCGCTGCTCGGACTGATCGAGCGCGAGACCGAACTCGTTCGCGCCGGCAAGGTCCGCGAGGCGATGACGCTCGAGAGCAAGAAGCAGGAGCTGTCGCGCAATTACGTCGGCGCCGTCAGCCAGCTGAAGGCGAACCAGGCCCAGCTCGCGAAATCCGCGCCGGAGCTGCTCTCGACGCTGCATCGCCACCACGATGCGTTTCGCGCGATGCTCCAGGTCAATCTCACCGTGCTCGCGACCGCGCACGCTGTCTCCGAGAGCGTCGTGCGCGGCGTCAACGCCGAGATCCAGAAGCGCAACGTGCCGAACACCTATACGGCCGCGGGGCGCCGCGCCGCGCCGGGCCCGCGCCACATCACCCCGCTCGCGGTCAGCCGCTCGCTCTGAGCGCGCAGGAACAAGCGACACTTTTACGAAATATTGCGTGGCGATAGCGTCGCGCGGTTAGTCACGTTTCCTTACCAGGTCTTCAAACCTGGTGTTCCATGGTTGCGCTATTAGAGGGGTTGGGATTTGACTCAAGTAAGGCAACCAGGAGGCTGCCATGAGTACAGATTTCAGCATCAGGCCGGTGGGGATCCCGGCACCCGCGCAGATCGTACCGACGTCCAACGTGGCGGCGAACGAGGCCGTGCAAACGGATCTTCCGGTGAGCCAGACGGTCGCCGCGAGCGATACGGGCGCGCCTGTACGCAATGATCTGCCGAACCACGAGAACGTCTCGCGCCAGGTCGTGTTCGACCAGGCGGCCGCGTCCTTCGTCTTCCAGGTAGTCAACGCCAAGACCGACACGGTGGTGACCCAATTCCCCGACGAGGCGATGCTGCGCCGGCGCGCCTATTTCCATGCGCTGGATATGCAGTCCGAGCCCTCGCGTCCGCTCAGCACGGACGTCAGCGCCTGACGACCAGGTGTCGACCGTCACGACGGCGGATCGACACCAGTCGAGTCCGCCGCACGTTCGGTGGCGATGTCATTGATCCGCCCCAGCGCCGGCTTCCGTCAGCATCGACTTGGTCCGCGGTCGGCAAATGCTCGACCACGACCGCTCTCCGTCACGGTCGTCCGGACAGGCCTGCAGCGATGTTGCGATTGATCTCGATCAGCGGGCGGAAATGATCGAACTGCGGGCTCATCTGCAGCGCGGCCGTCTGGCTCAGCACGAACACGCTGATGTTGGCGATCTTCTGCCGGACGTCGATCGGTTGCGGATTGGTGTCACGCATCGCCTCGCTCAGGAAGATGGTCCAGAGCTTGCGGTTGAACATCAGGGCCTGCATGGTCTGCTCGCTGAGCGGATCGGCGTTGTTCACCGCGTCCTGGAGCTTGTTGGCGGCCTTGAGCAGGGTCTGCGCCTCGATGTCCCGAGGAGATGCGGTGGTCGTTGCAACACGCGCATAAGCCGAGGCAGCGGAATTCGACATCAATCACACCCTGGACGTTACCTAGCGCGTTAGACGCGCTTAAGGATTTCTTTCCCAACCCTAGGCAGCACCGCTTAAGATTTGCTTACGTGTTGTGCTTGGAAGCACTCCGGACAATTACGGGGCACGGAGCTCTTCGTCGGCGCAACGCTAGATGCACACACGCACGATGTAAACTCGCTCGGCGTGATGCGCATCGATCTCAGCTAATCTTGTCTTAGCGATCTCCCTTAAAAGAACGGCGGAGCGTTAGCTCCGCCGCGAAATCTCGAGTGGCGAACTTGCGCCGCGAACTTAGCGGAGCAGCTGCAACACGCTCTGTTGCGACTGGTTGGCCAGCGACAGCGCGGAGACCGCGATCGACTGGCGTGTCGAAAGCGCCTGACTGTTCGCCGCTTCCTCATTGGTATCGGCGAGCGTCAGGTTGGACGAGCCGGTCTGCAGCACGTTGATCAGGTTCTTGGAGAAGTCCTGACGCACCTGCACGATCGACAGGTTCGAACCGAGGGTGGAGCCTTCCGAACGCAGCGTGCTCGAGGCTGCATTCAGGCTGGCCAGCACCTTGTTGGTGGCGCCGTTGTCGATGAAGTCGACGCCGTTGACGAGATTGCTGAGACCGAGGCCCGCCGCATTGAACACCACGCCGTTGATGCTCAGCGTGGAGCTGCCGGTCTCGTTGAAGACGAGCTTCAGCGTGTCGCCGTTGAGCAGGTTGACGCCGTTGAAGGAGGAGTCCTGCGACGTCGTGTCGATCTGGGCCAGGATGTTGTTGAACTGGTTGACTAGGTTGGAGCGCGCGGTCTGCGCCACGGGATCCTGGACCGGCGGCTGCGCGGTGGTGAAGGCCAGAACACCCGTGATCGTGCCGCCGACTGCGCCGCCCGCGAGAGTCGAACCGAGCGTCGAGGAGGCGTATTCGTTGACGGTGGTCACCGTGAGCAGGCCGTTGGCATCGATCGTCGCCGTCAGGTGGTTGGCCTGCAGCTGCGCGTTGAGCTGGTCCAGCGTCTTGACGGTGCCGTTGGTGCCGTCGCCGAAGGTGACGTTCACCGGCGTGCCGCCGTTGAACGAGGTGAAGGTCAGCGTCTTGCCGCTGATACCGCCGACGCCGGACGTGCGGGCCGCAGTGAAGGCGGTCGCCGTTCCCGTATTGCCGCTGAGACCGAATGCGCTGAGGGCATTGCCGGTCCCGGTGATCGAGAGATCGGCGTTGATGCCGGTGGAAAGCGCAAGCTGACCGCTGCTGTTGACCGACGACGGGATCTGGCCCGCAGTGGTCGACAGCGTCGCCGCGCCGTTGAAAATGCTGGCCGTCTTGACGCCGGTCGCAAGGTCGATCGAGTTGAGCAGGTCGGTCAGCGTCGCGCTCTGGATATAGACGGTCGAGTTGCCGTTGCCGTCCGTGACGATGTTGCCGCTGACCCCACCGGACGTGACGCTCGCCGCCGATTGCGGCGTCTGCGCGTTCTTGAAGGTGATGGTGTGGCCGTCGATGTTCAGCGTCGAACCGTCCTTCACCAGGGTGCCGAGCGAACCCGCGGTGGTCGACCGGGCCGCAGTGACGTTGGCATTGCCAGCGCCGGTTGCGGACGTCAGGCCGAGCGCCTTGAGGAAGTCGGCCTTTCCGGTCACGCTCAGATCGGCGCCGGTCGAGCTCTTCAGCGTAACCTGGCCGCCCGTGATGGACGATGCCACCTGAAGCGTGCCGACGGGACCGGCCGAGCCGCTGACCGAGATGGTCGCGGCGCCGGCGCTGATCGTCGCGCTCTTGACGCCGCTGGCCAGATCGATCGCGCTCAACAGGTCGTTGACGGTGCCGGTGGGCGCGGCGGCCGTTCCCATGTAGACGATCGAGTTGCCGTTGCCGTCGGTGGCGATGTGGCCGCTGGCATCGAGGCCCCAGCCGGTCGGCTGCGTCGCGGGCGCTGCGCCGGTCCGGAAGGTGATGGTCTTGCCGTTGACCGTGATCGAGTCCCCGTCGGCAGGCGACGAGCCGAGGGTGCTGGCTGCCGTTGTGCCGATCAGCGTCGCGGTGCCGGTCAGTGCAGTGGTGCCGTCGGCCGCGTTGGTGGCGGCGCCGGTCAACGTGCCCGCGGTCGAGCCCAATGATGCACCGAGTGCGGCGGCGGCCGTCACCGGTGTCACGCCACCGGGAGCGCCGGTGTAGAGCACGTTGCTGTTGGCGGTTGCGCTTGCATACGACGTCGTGCCGCGCAGATCGGCCGGCGTCGCACCGGGAATCGTGGTCGAGACGTTCGACTTGGTGGAATAGCCGACGGTGGTCTGCAGCGCCTGGTTGGCGATCGATTTCGCGCTGTCGATCAGCTTTTGCAGCGAGGAGATGCCGGTGTTGGCGGCCTGGAGCACCTGCACACCGTTGTTGATGCCGTCGAGCAGGTTGCTGATGTCGCTCGCCCGGTTGTCCAACCCCTGCGCCGTAAAGAAGTTGGTGGGATTGTCGAGCGCCGTATTGACCTTTTTGCCGGTCGACAACCGCTCCTGCGTCGTGGCCAGCAAGTCGGCCGTCGACTGCAGCGACAACAGGTTCTGGCGAACGGACGCCGAGAGAACGATGTTGGACATTGGCGAGTCTTCCTCTTGAACCGGATACGAATCGGCCGCGCCGTCTGCAAAGCGGGGCTTTGGTCCAGTTTTAGAAGGTGTCCTTTAAAGTATGGTTAACGCCGGTTTAAGGGATAGGGTTAATGGCGGGTGAAGGCTCCTGCCCGCCTCCAAATGCAAAAAGAGCGGCGGAGCAAATGGCCCCGCCGCTCGATTTTGATTTGTAATTTCAGTGGCTTATTAGCGGAGCAGCTGGAGCACGCTCTGCTGCGACTGGTTGGCCAGCGACAGCGCGGAGACCGCGATCGACTGACGGGTCGACAGCGCCTGGCTGTTGGCAGCTTCGACATTGGTGTCGGCCAGGGTCAGGTTGGACGAGCCGGTCTGCAGCACGTTGATCAGGTTCTTGTTGAAGTCCTGACGGATCTGCACCACCGAGAGGTTCGAACCGAGGCTCGAGGCTTCCGAGCGCAACGTGCTCGATGCGGCGTTCAAATTGGTCAGCACCCTGTTGGCGGCGGCGTTGTCGATGAAATCGACGCCGACGGTCAGCGCGGCGAGGCCGAGGCCCTTCGAGTTGTAGGTCACCCCGGTGATGTTCAGGCTCGACTTGCCGGTCTCGTCGAACACCAGCTTGAGCTGGTCGCCGTTGAGCAGGTTGACCCCGTTGAACGAGGAGTCCTGCGCGGTTGTGTCGATCTGGTTCAGGATGTTGTTGTACTGAGATACCAGGTTCGCACGGGCCGTCTGTGCGACCACATCCTGGACGGGCGTGGAAGCCGTCGAGAACGTCAGCGCCGAGGTCAGCGTGCCGCCGATCGCACCGCCCGCGACAGTCGAGCCGAGCGTCGAGGAGGCATAGTCATTGGACGCCGTGATCGTCAGCAGGCCATTGGCGTCGATCGTCGCTGACAGGTTGTTGGCCTGAAGCTTCGAGTTGAGCTGGTCGAGCGTCTTGACCGTGCCGTTGGTGCCGTCGCCGAAGGTGACATCGACCGCAGTGCCGCCGTTGAAGGAGGTGAAGGTCAGGCTCTTGCCGCTGATGCCGCCGATGCCGGAGGTGCGCGCCGCCGAGAACGCCGTCGCATTGCCGGTGTTGCCCGAAAGACCAAACACCGCCAGCGCGTTGCCGGTGCCGGTGATCGACAGGTCGGCGTTGATGCCGGTCGAGAGCTGGAGCTGGCCGCTGGTGTTGATCGACGACTTGCTCTGGCCGGTTGCGGTATTCAGTGTCGCCGCGCCGTTGGCCGCAATCGACGCGGTCTGCACGCCGGTGGCGAGGTCGATCGCGTTGAGCACGTCGGCGACAGTGCCGGCCTGGAGGTAGACGGTCGAGTTGCCGTTGCCGTCAGTGATCACGTTGCCGCTCTTGCCGAACCCGGCTGGAATGGCCGGCGCACCTGCTGAGCCCGGAACCGGCGCGTTCTTGAAGGTAATGACGTGGCCGTCGACATTCAGGGACGCGCCATCGGAAATCAGCGATCCCAGCGAGCCCGCGGTCGTGGTCCGGTTGACGCTCAGCGACGCATTGCCGCCGCCCGTTGCGCCGGAGAGGCCCAGCGCCTTGAGCAGGTCGGCCTTGCCGGTCAACGACAGATCCGCACCCGTCGAACTCTTCAGCGCCACGATACCTGCGGCGATCGATGAGGGCGTCTGGCCCGCGCTGTTCGCGATCGTCGCCAACCCGCTTGCGATGACCGAGGTGTTCACGCCGCTGGCGAGGTCGATCGCGGTCAGGAGGTCGTTGACGGTCGCGGCCGGGGTGGCGGCGGTGCCGAGATAGACGGTGGTGTTGCCGTTGCCGTCGGTCACGAGGTTGCCGCTGAGGCCCGAGCCCGCCGGGACGGCGGCCGCCAAGGGAGCCGAGCCGGAGCGGAAGGTGATGGTCTTGCCGTTCACCGTCAGCGTGTCGCCGTCGGCGGGAGCCGAACTGATCTTCGTGGCCGCGGTGGTGCCGATCAGGGTCATCGTGCCTGTCACGGCAGTGGTGCCGTCGGCAGCGTTCACGGCAACCGTGTTCGAGAACGTACCTTGCGCCGCGCCGAGAGTGGTGGTTGCGACGGCCGCGGTAACGCCGCCCGCCGTGCCGTTATACAGCACGTTGCTGTAGGCGGTCGCGCTGGCATAGGAGGTCGTGCCGCGCAGGTCGGCGGCGGTTGCGCCCGCGATCGTGGTGGAGACGTTGGACTTGGTGGAGTAGCCGACCGTGGTCTGCAGCGCCTGGTTGGCGATCGACTTGGCGCTGTCGATCAGCTTCTGCAGCGAGGTCAGGCCGGTGTTGGCGGCCTGCAGCACCTGCACGCCGTTGGCGATGCCGTCGAGCAGATTGTTGATGTCGCTGGCGCGGTTGTCGAGCGACTGGGCGGTGAAGAAGTTGGTGGGATTGTCCAGAGCCGAGTTGACGCTCTTGCCGGTCGACAGACGGTTCTGTGTGGTGGCGAGGAGGTCGGCGGTGGACTGGAGAGAGAGCAGGTTCTGACGAACCGACGCAGAGAGAACAATACCGGACATGACTCTTACCCTTCTGGCTTACGCGTCTTCGTTCGATCGCTTCGGATCGAGTGACGGGCACAGCCTGCGCGGACATGGCTAACAAAGGGTGAAACGCGTCGCGCCGGCATAAGCGGCGGTTCACCATAAGCTGCCGGAAGGCGCGGATGGCATCGACAATCCGTCTGAAATAATTGGCGTTTCTCTGCGCTTACGCTCCATTAACCATAACCGCTGGTTACTTTTCAGAGCGTCTCCTGGTTTTCTCGAAAGGCCGAATGACATACGAAAAAGCGGCGGGGCCGAAGCCCCGCCGCCGGATCCTGCTTGCGATGTCGTCCGCGACTTAGCGGAGCAGCTGGAGCACGCTCTGCTGCGACTGGTTGGCCAGCGACAGCGCGGAGACCGCGATCGACTGACGGGTCGACAGCGCCTGGCTGTTGGCCGCTTCGACATTGGTGTCGGCCAGGGTCAGGTTGGACGAACCGGTCTGCAGCACGTTGATCAGGTTCTTGTTGAAGTCCTGACGCACCTGCACGATGGTCAGGTTCGAACCCAGAGCAGAGGCTTCCGAGCGCAGCGTGCTCGACGCAGCGTTCAGGTTGGTCAGCACCTTGTTGGTGGCAGCGTTGTCGATGAAATCGACACCGCTGGTCAGCGCAGCAAGGCCCAGACCCTTGGAGTTGTAGGTCACGCCGGTGATGCTCAGGCTCGACTTGGCGGTCTCGTCGAACACCAGCTTGAGCTGGTCGCCGTTCAAGAGGTTGACGCCGTTGAACGAGGAGTCCTGCGCGGTCGAGTCGATCTGCTGGAGGATGTTGTTGTACTGGTTGACCAGATTGGCACGCGAGGTCTGCGCGACGACGTCCTGGACGGGGGTGGAAGCCGTCGAGAAGGTGAGCGACGAGGTCAGCGTGCCGCCGATCGCACCACCCGCGGCGCTCGAACCGATGGTCGAGGACGCGTAGTCGTTGGTGGTCGAGATCGTCAGCAGGCCGTTGGCGTCGATCGTCGCGGACAGGTTGTTGGCCTGAAGCTTCGAGTTGAGCTGGTCCAGCGTCTTGACCGTGCCGTTGGTGCCGTCGCCGAAGGTGACGTCAACCGCGGTGCCGCCGTTGAAGGAGGTGAAGGTCAGGGTCTTGCCGCTGATGCCGCCGATGCCGGAGGTGCGCGCCGCCGAGAATGCACTGGCGGTGCCGGTGTTGCCGGCGAGGCCAAGCGCATTCAGCGCGTTGCCGGTGCCGGTGATCGACAGGTCGGCATTGATGCCGGTCGAGAGCTTGAGCTGGCCGGAGGCGTTGATCGACGAGGCGATCTGGCCCGAGGCGGCCGCAAGCGTCGCGGCACCGTTGGCGGCAATGGTGGCGGTCTGCACGCCGGTGGCAAGGTCGATCGCGTTGAGCACGTCGGAGACATTGCCGGTCTGGAGATAGACCGTCGAATTGCCGTTGCCGTCGGTGAGGACGTTACCGCTGACGCCGAAGCCGGTCGGGATCGCCGGGGCGTTGGCCGAGCCCGGGACCGGCGCGTTCTTGAAGGTGATGACCTTACCGTCGACGTTCAGCGTCGAACCGTCCGTGATCAGAGCGCCCAGCGAGGTCGAGCTGGTCGTGCGGGTCGCCGTCGCCGTGGCGTTGCCGCCACCCGTCGCGGTGGTCAGGCCAAACGCCTTGAGCAGGTCGGCCTTGCCGGTCACGGACACGTCCGCACCCGCCGAGCTCTTCAGCGTCACGATGCCTGCGGCCATCGACGAAGGCGTTGCACCAGAGGCGGCACCGATCGTCGCAGCACCGTTGGTGATCGTCGAGGTCTGCACGCCGCTGGCGAGGTCGATCGCGGTCAGCACGTCGTTGACGGTCGCAGTCGGCGCCGCGGCGGTGCCGAGATAGACGGTGGTGTTGCCGCTGCCGTCGGTCACGAGGTTGCCGCTGACGCCCGAGCCGCTCGGGACCGCGGCCGCCGCGGGGGCCGAGCCGGCGCGGAAGGTGATGGTCTTGCCGTTCACCGTCAGCGTGTCGCCGTCGGCGGGAGCCGTGCCGATCTTGGTGGCGGCGGTGGTGCCGATCAGGGTCATCGTGCCGGTCACGGCGGTGGTGCCGTCGGCGGCGTTCACGGCAACCGCGTTCGAGAACGTGCCCTGGGTCGCACCGAGAGTCGTCGTGCCCGTCGCAGCCGTCGTGCCGCCGGCAGCGCCGCTGTACAGCACGCTGCTGAGCGCCGTGTTGCTGGCATACGACGTCGTGCCGCGCAGGTCGGCCGCAGTCGCGCCCGAGATCGTGGTCGAGACGTTGGACTTGGTGGAGTAGCCGACCGTGGTCTGCAGCGCCTGGTTGGCGATCGACTTGGCGCTGTCGATCAGCTTCTGCAGCGAGGTGATGCCGGTGTTGGCGGCCTGCAGCACCTGCACGCCGTTGGCGATGCCGTCGAGCAGGTTGTTGATGTCGCTGGCGCGGTTGTCGAGCGACTGGGCGGTGAAGAAGTTGGTGGGATTGTCCAGCGCCGAGTTGACGCTCTTGCCGGTCGACAGACGGCTTTGCGTGGTGGCGAGAAGGTCAGCGGTGGACTGGAGGGAGAGCAGGTTCTGACGAACCGACGCGGAGAGAACGATACCGGACATTGAGTGTTACCCTTCTGGTACGCAACGCAACAAAACTTCGATTAGGATTAATCGATGCCCGGGACGGTGAACGCAGACGGCTAACAAAGCATAAAGCGTGTCGCGCCAAACCTCGCGCGGGTTCACCATATGGCAGCGCGACGCCCGGTCGAGTTCGCACATATCGCTCTGATAAGACGGCGCTTTCTTGCCCAATGGGAAGGCATTTGCCGAGCTATGCGGGAAACTGGGTGATGACGGAATGAGATAGGCGGCGTATCGAGGCGGGTGTCGAGCCTGCCAGAACCTCAAGGAGAGCGATACGCCATGAACGAGCATAGCAACATTGTCCCACTGCGTCAGCCCGATGAGATCGACGATCCACTGACGAATATTTTGCGATCTGGAGCTCGGCAGCTGCTTGCGCAGGCTGTCGAGATGGAAGCCGAGGCGTTTCTCGCCGCGATGAAGGGCTTGAAGCTTCCCGATGGCCGCGACCGCCTCGTGCGACACGGCCATGGTCCAGTGCGGACGATCCAGACGGGGATCGGCGCCGTCGAAGTCGCCCGGGTAAAGATTCGCGATCGCGCGGTGACCAGCGATGGCGAGCGGATCCGCTTCACCTCGGCGATCCTGCCGTTGTGGGCACGGCGCACGAAGAGCTTGGATGCACTTTTGCCGGTTCTGTACCTGCGAGGCATCTCGACGGGCGACTTCCAGGAGGCGCTGGCGGCGCTCTTGGGCAAGGATGCGCCGAATCTTTCTCCGGCGGTGGTTTCCAGACTGACGACGGAGTGGCAGCTCGAGTACGAGCGTTGGCAGAAGCGCGATCTGTCGGCGCGCCGGTACGTATACGTGTGGGCGGACGGCGTCTTCCTGCAGGCTCGCATGGAAGACCACAGCGAATGCATGCTGGTGCTGATCGGCGCGACGCCGGAAGGCAAGAAGGAACTCATCGGCTTCCAGGTCGGCGTGCGCGAGAGCACGCAGAGCTGGCACGAACTGCTCGTCGAGGCGAAAACCCGAGGGCTGAAGATCGCCCCGGAAATCGCCGTCGGTGACGGCGCGCTCGGCTTCTGGAAGGCGCTCGACGAGGTCTTTCCCGCCACGCGACATCAGCGGTGCTGGGTGCACAAAACCGCGAATATCTTGAACAAAGTCGCAGTGTCGGTACAGGCCAGCATGAAGAAGGATCTGCGCGAGGTCTATTTGGCGTCCAACCGAGCTTCGGCCGAAGTGGCGATCGATGTCTTTGCCGAGAAATACGGAGCGAAGTACGACAAGGCGGTCGAGTGCCTGACGAAAGATCGCGACGCAATGCTTGCGTTCTGCCGCCACCCGTCGCGGTGGTCAGGCCAAACGCCTTGAGCAGGTCGGCCTTGCCGGTCACGGACACGTCCGCACCCGCCGAACTCTTCAGCGTCACGATGCCTGCGGCAATCGACGACGGCGTCGCAGCGGAGGCAGCGCCGATGGTCGCAGCACCGTTGGTGATCGTCGAGGTCTGCACGCCGCTGGCGAGGTCGATCGCCGTCAGCACGTCGTTGACGGTCGCGGCCGGAGTAGCGGCGGTGCCGAGATAGACGGTGGTGTTGCCGCTGCCGTCGGTCACGAGATTGCCGCTGACGCCCGAGCCGGTCGGGACCGCGGCCGGAGCCGAGCCGGAACGGAAGGTGATGGTCTTGCCGTTGACGGTCAGCGTGTCGCCGTCGGCGGGAGCCGTGCCGATCTTGGTGGCGGCGGTGGTGCCGATCAGGGTCATCGTGCCGGTCACGGCGGTGGTGCCGTCGGCGGCGTTCACGGCAACCGCGTTCGAGAACGTGCCCTGGGTCGCACCGAGAGTCGTCGTGCCTGTCGCAGCCGTCGTGCCGCCGGCAGCGCCGCTGTACAGCACGCTGCTGAGCGCCGTGTTGCTGGCATACGACGTCGTGCCGCGCAGGTCGGCCGCAGTCGCACCCGCGATCGTGGTCGAGACGTTGGACTTGGTGGAGTAGCCGACCGTGGTCTGCAGCGCCTGGTTGGCGATCGACTTGGCGCTGTCGATCAGCTTCTGCAGCGAGGTGATGCCGGTGTTGGCAGCCTGCAGCACCTGCACGCCGTTGGCGATGCCGTCGAGCAGGTTGTTGATGTCGCTGGCGCGGTTGTCGAGCGACTGGGCGGTGAAGAAGTTGGTGGGATTGTCCAGGGGAGTGTCAGAAGTTTTGTGTAAGAGCGTCTCTGTGAGGGGTTTGCGGGGTCAGCGGACTGACCCCATGGGGTCAGTCCGCTGAGCCTGCAAAGCGCTCGCCGAACTGGATGGCAAACTGGCCCATTGCGGCCGTCCATGCAACCGGTCGTCGCCAATGGATGCCGGCATTTCTGATGGCGAGGTAAAGCAGCTTCATCGCCGCCTCGTCGTTGGGGAAGCTGCCGCGTGTTTTGATGATCTTGCGCAGCGAACGGTTCAGCGCCTCGACCGCGTTGGTGGTATAGATCATTTTGCGTATCTCCGGCGCGAAGGCGAAGAACGGAATGACGTGCTCCCACGCCCGGCGCCAGGCCGCCCCGATCGCGGGATAGCGCTTGCCCCACTCGGCTTCGAAGTCCTCGAGCCTGAGCAGAGCGGCGTCGGCATTCTCGGCATGATAGATCGCCTTGATCGAGGGAAGGATCGCCTTGCGATCCTTCCCGGACACGAAGGATAGGCTGTTGCGGATCAAATGCACGATGCAGGTCTGGACCATCGCCTTGGGAAAGACGCTGTTGATCGCCTCGGGAAAGCCCTTCAGACCGTCGACGACGGCGATCAGGATGTCGGCGACGCCGCGGTTCCTCAGATCGTTCATGACCTTGAGCCAGAATTTGGCGCCTTCGGTTTGCTCGATCCAAAGCCCGAGCACGTCTTTCTCGCCCGATGCAGTGATGCCCAGCACGACGTAGACTGCCTTGTTCTTGACCATCCCCTCATCGCGAATCTTGACCCTGAGCGCGTCGAAGAAGACCACCGGATAGATCGCTTCCAGCGGCCGGCTCTGCCATTCGCGGACCTCGTCGAGAATCGCGTCGGTGACCTTGCTGATCAGATCGGGGGACACCTCGGTGCCGTAGAGCTCGGCCAGATGGCCCTGGATCTCCCGTACCGTCATGCCCCGCCCGTAGAGACTGATGATCTTCTCGTCGAAGCCGTCGAAGCGGGTCTGGCCCTTCGCGACGATCACCGGTTCGAACGTGCCGGCGCGGTCGCGCGGCACCTCGATCTCGATCTCGCCGTCGTCCGTCAACAGCGCTTTGCTGCTTGTGCCGTTGCGGCTGTTGCCCGACCCGCGGCCCGCCGGGTCGCCCTTCTCATAGCCAAGGTGGTGGGTCAGCAGAGCTGGCCCCGCAAATTCGGACAGTAGCTTGAGTGGATTTTCTGCCTGACAGCGGCGAGGATTCTTGCTGCGAATCAGGAGCGAAGATGACGAAGAAGAGCCGCCGGACGCATTCTCCGGCATTCAAGGCGAAGGTTGCTTTGGCTGCGGTCAAAGGCGACAAGACACTGGCGGAGCTGGCGCAACTGTTTGATGTTCATCCGAACCAGATCACGATCTGGAAAAACCAGCTCCTGGAAGGCGCCGCCGGCGTGTTTGGGCATGACAAGACATCGGCCGAGACGCCGGTCGATTTGAAGGCGTTACATGCCAAGATCGGCGAGCTGGCGTTGGAAAACGATTTTTTGTCCGGCGCGCTCACCAAGGCGGGCCTGCTGAGCGCAAAGCGATGATCGACCGCGATCATGATCTTTCTATCGTGCGCCAGGCGAAGGTCCTGAAGCTGGCTCGCAGCACGGTCTACTATGAACCTCGGCCAGTTTCGGCCGAGGACCTTGCCTTGATGCGTCGGCTCGATGAGCTGCATCTCGATTATCCCTTCGCGGGAGCGCGTATGCTGCGATCGTTGCTGCGGCGGGAGGGCGTATACGCCGGTCGCCGCCACATCGCGACGCTGATGAAGCGCATGGGGATCGAGGCGGTCTATCGTCGCCCGAACACGAGCAAGCCGGCTCCGGGTCACAAGATCTACCCGTACCTGTTGCGCGGATTGAAGATCGAGCGGCCCGACCATGCGTGGGCAATGGACATCACCTACATTCCGATGCGGCGTGGCTTCGTCTATCTCGCGGCGGTCGTCGATGTGTTCAGCCGACGGGTCCTGGCCCATCGCGTCTCGATCACAATGGAGGCGGCCTTCTGCGTCGAAGCGGTCCAGGAGGCGTTGGCGAAGCACGGCAGGCCCGAGATTTTCAACACGGATCAGGGCAGCCAGTTCACCAGCCTCGAGTTCACCGATGTGCTGCTGGACGCGAAGATCGCCATCAGCATGGACGGCAAGGGCGCCTGGCGCGACAACGTGTTTGTCGAGCGGCTCTGGCGCACGGTCAAATACGAAGAAGTATATCTCCGCGCCTACGACAGCGTGTCCGAGGCGCGAGCGTCCAATTGCCAAGTATCTGGCCTTCTACAATCAGGGACGCCCTCACTCGAGCCTTGACGGGCGCACGCCCGACGAGGCTTACTTCGGCACGCAAGCTATGGTGATGGCCGCATGACCGTCGCCGACGGTTTTGTCGTCGCTCTGGTCGGGCTACGCCCTCCCGACGCAACGACAAAACCGTAAAGCCCCGCGTTCAGCATAACCCGGCAGGAATCCACTTAAATCCAGCGGGGCGCTGTCCAAACAACCGGGGCCAGCTCTAGCTCCGCACCCAGTGCGCGCTCCAGAAGCGCCTTCTTCAGTCGTCTGAAAAGCCCGTCTTCGCCGGCTAAGTCTTCTGGCTTGAGGCTGCCCCCGGCAAGAAGCTGGTCCAAAATCTCAGGTGAAAAATCCGTAGCCATGTGAGTCTCCTGTCAAAGGTAAACTCACAGAAACCATCTTACACCGAGTTACTGACACCCTCGGAGAGAACGATACCGGACATGACTCTGTTACCTTTCTGGTAAACGACGCTACTGTTACGCGTCTGCTTGGATCGAGATTGACCCAGCGACCGGCGGACCGTGGCGCCGAGACTTCTAACGAAGCATGAAATGAAACCCGCGCTTTTGCCGGGTCACGCGTGATTCGGGGCGCCGAAGCCGCGCACATCGCCACACCGCCGCACAGACATGACGTTGGAAAGATTGAATTTTTTCTCGCGAATGTCGGAGATTTACAGCTCGTTAACTAATTCCGGGCGAGAATCAGGCCTTGGTGAGCCGCAACGAACGCTCGGTTACGAAAGCGTTGATGGAGAACAGGCATGGCCCTCAAGGTCGAGCTCAGACCGCACGAACGCATCATCGTCGGTAACTGCGTGATTACCAACACGGACCAGCGCGCCCGCCTCCTGATCGACGGCGACAACGTGCCGATCCTGCGCGAGCGCGACATCCTCACGCCGGAGACCGCCAATACACCCGCCAAGCTCGTCTATCTTGCGGTCCAGCTGATGTACATCTCACCGGATCCGCAGACCCAGCACGGCACCTATTTCAACCTGGTGCGCGACATCGTCACTGCGGTGCCGAGCTCCTGGCCGATCATCGAAGGCATCAACAACAACATCCTGAACGGCGACCTCTACCGGGCGCTGAAGGACGCCCGCAAGCTGATTGCCTATGAAGAGAAGCTGCGGGATCAGTACGCGGCCGCGCATCCCAAGGTCGAAGCGGACAAGGCCTCCGCCGCCTGACCACACGCTTTCGCTTCGCCCAAGCTGCGAACGACAACGGCCCCGGATCATCTCCGGGGCCGTCGTCGTTTCAGGCACACATCGATGCTACTGCGCCGCGAGCGGCGGCGCCTCGACCTCGATCAGTCCGCCACGGCTCCGCCGTTCGCCGAACTCCAGCACGGCCGCGACCAGCGCATCGACGTCCGCTTCCTCGGTGCGGTGATTGACGATCGCGGCGCGGATCGCGAGCCTGCCGTCCAGCGTCGTGCTCGACGGCGCTGCGACGCCGGACTCCTGGACGTCGGCGACGATCTCGCGATTGACCGCATCATCGGCACGGTAGCGGAAGCAGACGATGTTGAGATTGACCGGCGCCAGCAATTCCAGCCGAGGTTCGGCCAACACGCGCGCCTCCAGATATTTCGCCAGCGCACAGCTTCGCGCGATCACCGCACCAAGCCGATCGGCGCCGAACGTCTTCAGTGTGAACCACGTCTTCAGCGCACGGAAGCCACGCGACAGATCGGGGCCGAGATCGCAGGGCCAGACCGCGCCCGCCGCAAGCCCCCTCGCCTCGCGGCGCAGATAGGCCGCCGGCTGCGCAAAGGCCTGCCGATGCCGCTCGCCGTCGCGCACCAGCAGGAAGCCTGCGTCGTAGGGTACCTGTCCCCATTTGTGGAAGTCGAGCGCAATCGAATCCGCGAGCTCGATGCCGCCGAGCAGCGGCGCCAGCTCGGGCGACAGGATCGCGAGCGCACCGAAAGCGCCGTCGACGTGAAACCAGATTCCTTCCTCGCGGCACAGCTCCGCGATCGCCCTGAGGTCGTCGATCGCGCCGATATCGACGGTGCCGGCGGACGCGACCACCAGGAAAGGCTTGAAGCCGACCTCGCGATCAACGGCAATCTGCGCGCGCAGCGCGGCGACGTCGATGCGATGATCGGCATCGACATCGATCTTGCGCAGCGCATCGGTGCCGAGCCCGGCAATATCCATCGCCCTGGAGACGCAGCCATGCGCCGCCCGCGAGGTGTAGGCCGTGAGCAGCGCACCGTCATTGCCGATGCCGTGCTGCCGCGCCAGCGTGCCGAGCGCACTCGTGCGCGCCACCAGCACCGCCATCAGATTGGCCATCGACGTGCCCGTGACGAAGATGCCGCTCGCGCTGTCGGGGAAGGCGAACAGGCGGCGCATTCAGTCGACGATCTGGCGCTCGACCTCGATCGGCATGTGGTCGCGCCCGCCGAGATTGGCGTTGAGGCCTGCCGCAAGCATTTCCGCGAGCATGCCGACCGCGGTGCCGCCGCCATGCACCCAGCCCATGAAGCCGGGATGGACGTTGCCGGTCGCATAGGGGGCGACATGCTCGGCGAATTCGCGATAGACCTCGGCGAGATCGCTCGCCTCGCGCGGCAGGTCGGCCCTGAATGCCGCACGGACCTCTTCGGGGATCGGCTGCCAGACGGGCCGCGCCCGAACGTTGGCGATGCCGTCGATCGTCTCGTCCAGCATGCGATGGGCGAGCGCGCGAAACTCGCTCCAGTCCTGCGGATCGAGCGAGGTGCTCGTGACGGCGCTTTGCGTGTTGCGGATGATCTCGTTCATGCTGCGCTCCCCTTGCCCGTCCTTGCATGCCGCGACAGCATCGCCGTGAACGCGGCAAAGATCTTGCGCATCTGCGGCGGCTTGTAAGGAAACACGGCTGGCGAATCCATGTTATGAACGACGGCGGTGTTATCGGCCTCGAACACCAGAAGCTCGCGCCTCTCGTTCTCTGCGCAATCGACGATGAAATAATCGAGGCCGACGCGGCGGCTCATCTCGTCGAGCGCACTCCTGTGGCGCTCGGCAAAGTCGCTGTCGAAGTCGCGCATGAAGACGGCTTCCTCGGCCCGCTTCTCCTCGCTGAACGCCATGTAGGCGTTGAGATACCAGATGTCCCAGCGGTCGGCGATCGCCATGTGGCAGGCGTAGGGTTTGCCGTCGATCATGGCGAGGCGATATTTGCGGTAGAGCCCGTCGGGGCTCACATAGTCGACGAAGCGTGCGACGAAGAAGTCCTGCTCTTTGCGTTCGGCGAGATAGGCCGCGAGCGCCGCCGCATCGTCGAGCTTCGCGAGCCCGACGCCGGCATGCGAGCCGCGCGGCCGCGCGATGATCGGAAAGTGCAGTTCGCCCGCGATGTCCTCACAGGCGATCCGGTCCTGGGCGAGATCGGACAATTGCGCGCGCGTCGCGTGGATGGTCGCGGGAATGTCCAGACCTGGCACACCAGCCAGCAGCCGATACAGCTTGTCGCGATCGAGATTGCCGATGCGATCGGGCGGATTGAGCAGCGGCCGCGGCCAGTGCGGCGCGGCCTTTTCGATCAGCGCGAGCGCCTCGCGGCATTCCTCGGAATCGGACGCGACCACGATGGCGACGTCGTGCTCGGGCAAGGTTTCCGGCAGACCGACGCCCTTGACCACATAGAGTGTCAGCAGCTCGATGTCGGAGCCTTCGAGCAGGAAATCGATCGGCGTGTTGCCGCCCATGTCGATGTCGGCCGCAAGCGCGAGCACGCGCAAGCCGGGCTGCGGAGCCGCACTGGGCGTACGGAAGAGTTGATGGAAGGTCAGCACTTCGGACTGGATCGCGAGCCCCTGATCCTTGTCGCCCAGAAGCTGGGTGATCAAGGACAGATCCAGCCCTTCGCCCGCCAGCGCGGTCCCCGCCGCGATCCGCGCCACGAGCCGGTCGCGCAACGGATGCAGATCGACGCCTTCGAAGGCCTGGCGCGTCAGCTGCGCAAAGCCGACGCGGTCGGCATAGTTCGCCGCGGTCAAGCCAATTGGCGCAGAAACTGGATGCTGCATTTCACACCTCGAATGCGGACTTGACCGGCACGGTCGCGGCTGCACCACGGTCGAGCAGCAGCTCGATCTTCACCAGGACATGGGCGATGCGGTCGAGAACGTGCTGCACATTGCGTCGCGCCTTCGCCATGTCCGGCGACCAGGCTTCCGTCACGAGCCGTGCGCCGACGCAGAGGCGCAGTACGGCCTGCGGCGTCTCGTCCTGCCGCTCCAGCCGGACCGGCTGGCCGACCAGGCAGCGCTGCGCGGCGACCTCTCGGTCCGCCGTGCTGCCGCTGATCTCATCGCTCATGTCACGCGCCAGCGCACGGTGAACGGCCCAGGTCTCGGCGATCGAGACCGGCTTGCCGTCGCGCAGCAGCGTGAACGGAAAGATCGTGGCTTGCGCGAATTCCTCGTCGTCCGCGTCGGCCGTGTTGATCGCGGTTGGAGTTGGAACAGAGCGAAGCGACGGCGACAACGCGATCATGCTGTCGATGCCGGCGCCGAGCTCGGCGAGCATCTCGGTGCGGGAAACCGCGGGCACGGCGTAATAGCTGCCGATCTCGGCCAGCGCAGCCTCCCAGCGCAGCCATTGACCGAAATTCGGGCGGCGCTCGAAGCGCGAACGCAGCGCCGTCCAGGCCACCGGCCAATCGCAACGGCCGGCGTAGTCGAAGATACCAGGCGCGATCCCCTCACCCCGGTCGAGCGAGCGCGAAAGACCCTTCGGCACCAGCAGCGCACCGCTGAAGGCAGGCCCGCCGAAGAATTTCGAGCCGGTGATCAGCACCATATAGCCGCGGTCGAGATAAGAGCGCAGCCGGCGGCGGCCGAGCCGGGCCTGGCAGGCATCGACCACGATTTGGACCTTGCGCGGCCAGCGCCGCGCGATCTCGTCGAGGCAGGCCGCGCTCGGCGCACGCCATCCGAGCTTCGAGGAATCCATGATCTGGAGCAACACGGGCGCGCCTTGCGCAATCGCAGCCTCGACCGCATGCAGCACCGCCGCATCGGCGTCCGCGCGCATCGCGATCCCGGGTGCGTCCTCGCGCAGTGGCAACGCAAGGCTGGTACCGGCGAGCCCCGCAACCGCGCCGTCCTTGCGGACCGCTACGCCGCTCGCCGCCATGGAGCTGAAATGGTGTCCGCGGGCAGTATGGATCGTCCCGCTTCCGGTCTGGTCGGCGCCGACCACGATCGTCACCGGCCGCGCGCCGAGGATCGTGCGCCCCAGGAACAGGGCGTGGAGCTGGGAGTCCGTGCCGGACGGCGAGAACACGACGTCGACGCGCGGCGAGAGCTGGAGATGGTCCCGCAGCTCGTCGCGCATGTCCTCGCAGCGTGCGTCGAAGGCGACCTCGACCTCGTCGAACAGGCACTTGTGCATCAGCTCTTCGCGCGCCAGCGCGGCACGGTCATAGGCCGCCTGCGAGATCGTCGATGCGGTCGAGGAGGCGAAATTCCAGATCTCCGGCTCCGGCGAGGCCGCGCATCCATAGGCGTTGAGGCGGCCCTCGGGATCGAGCGCGAGCCGCGGATCTCCGCCGGAGACGAGCAGCGTGTCGAGCGGCGTGAAGAGATCGCGCAGGCGATAGCGCGAACCGCCGTCGGACGCGTGTTCCGGTTCTGACAAACGGGATGCGCCGCCGCTCATCCCGGCAGCCTCACGCCGCGGCATCGGCCGCCGCCGCGGGCACGGCTGCGAATTGCGAGGCGATGTCGCCGCGGAACACCGACGGCCCGACGTGATCGAGCGAGCTCTGGATATCGGCCCAGATCTCGCCGCCGATATCGGTCCAGCGCTTGCAGAAGGCGAAATCCTCGGAAAGATACGTGCCGGTCGCCGGGTCGATCATGCATTCGAACAGCGCGAACCGGTTCTGGCTCGCCGTCAGCGTGTCGTGCGAATGTTCGCGGAAGAATTGCAGGTTCGCATAGGCCGGGTGGCGGCACATCGCCTCCAGCACGTGGCGCCGGATCATCAGGAAGCCGGTGCCGGCGTAGCGCACGCGGGTGAAGCCGTTGACCACGACGATGCGGTCGGGATCCTCGATCTCGAGCACGTAGTCCAGCGAGGCGGCCGGCACGTCGGCCCGACCCGACTGGATTGCACGTGCGGCCTTGTCCCAGTTGACCCGCTTGATCGGATAGCAGCCGGCAACGACGTCCGCGCCGCATTCGATCAGCCGGAACACCTGCTCGGGCTTGAAGCCGATATCGGCATCGATGAACAGGAAATGCGTCGCCTTGGGGTCGTCCAGAAACATCGCGACCAAATTGGCCCGCGCGCGGGTGATCAGGGCGTCGCCGTCTCGCAGGTGCACCTTGAGCTCGAGGTTGGACATGCCGTGCACGGCGCGCTGCAGCGCGAAGATCGAGCTCGCATAGATGCTCGACACCTGCCCGCCGAAGCAAGGCGTTGCCACCACCAGCTGCATCCTGTCCGACATCGACCGCCCCGCCCCGCTCCAATCCCCACCAAGAGGTAAACAGGCATGGTTAACGGCGCCTTAACGCCCCCTTACAGGAACTTGACGAGCGACAGCTGCGCGAGGTTCGAGGTCACCTGGTAGGACGCCTGGAGCGCGTTCTGGAGCGCCAGGATCTCGCTCGCGACCTGGTCCGGCGAGGCCGATTCCGCCTGGTCGATGATGCCCTGGAGCTGCGCCTTGGCCTGGGTCTGGCGCGTGGTGGCGTCCTTCATCGTGTTCTGGGCCATCGCGATGTCGGTCTGGATGTCCTCGATGCGCTGCTGGCCGGGCTGCTGCGTCAGCGCCTGCGTCACCCGCAGGCTCAGCGCCGACACCTGCCCGCCCGAATATTGGCCGGTCGGCGAAGTCGAGAAGGTCCCGAACACCGCGATCGCCTGCAACTGCCGGCGGATCGCGTCCTCGTTCGCCTGGGCGCCATATTGCACCGTGACGGCATCGTCGACCCGGGCCGTCGCCGTGGAGCGCGGCGACCCCGGCCCGTCATTGCCCAGGTACCACTTCACGGTGGTGGCCGAGCCGTTCACCAGCGTCGTCGCCGAACTCGCGGGCGAGGAACCGACGCGCAGCGGCGGTTGCGTGGCGGTCACGGGCGTCGCGGCGAAGCCGAGCGAACCCAGCGCCCCCGTATTCGAGCTCGTGATGCTGAGGCTCGCCGCATCGTCGGTGTTGATCGTGATCGAACCGCCATGGACCGTCGAGGGCTTCGACGTCCCCGTGATCTGGTCGATCTTGCTCAGCAGGGTCTGGATGCTGTCGGTGACGTTGAGCTGGTCGCCGGTCGCGCCCGAGCTGACGAAGGTCAGCGTGGTGCCGTTGACGGTGATGGTGTCGCCGGCGACGAAGCCCGGCGAGATCGAGTCCGAGGGGCTCGCACCTGATAGCGCCGTCGCGCCGGTGACGGGGGCCGGCGGCGCCGCCTGGTTGTTGACCGGCGTGCCGATCGCGGAGCTCGCGGTGTTGAAGAAGTTGTCGCCGGCGACGACCGCGGATGCCGCCACCAGCGAGGTGTTGGCGAGCTTGGTGATCGCGGTGTTCAGCGCGGTATTGAGGTTGGTCGCGGTGTTGTTCGGATTGACGGGGGTGCTCGCATCGATCGCGAAGCTGCCGAGCGGCGTCGGCGTCGCCGTCGAGGCGGTCAGGTCGATCTGCTCGGTGGTGCCGTCCGGAAGGGTAAACTGAATGCTGAGCTTGTCGCCGTTGTTCGGGTTGACGCCGTTGAGATCGACCGAGAACGACACCGGCGAGCCGCTCGGGCCGGTAACGGTCGCGCCCGTCAGCGTCGAGGATACCGCCTTGATCTTGAGCCCGAACGGCGACCCGGCGACGTCCTCCGATACCTGCACGGAGCTCGGCGTCGGCTGCGTCTGCACCAGCCGCCCCATGCCGTTGGCGCCGAGATCGGCGGCCTGGCGCTCCGCCATGACGGTCTTGAAGCCGGCCTGCGTCGTGGTGCCGTTGATGATGTCGCCGGCATCCGCAACCGACTGCGTGTTGACGGCCGTCCCGGAGAACAGATAGCGGCTGCCGGTCTGCGTGTTGAGGACGCCGACCATCGAGCCGAATTGCGCCGCGGCAGTGTTCTGCGCGATCGTCTGGCCGTTGACGTTGAGGTCCTGCGCGGTGTTGGCCGAGCCCGTCTGCACCGTGTTGCGGATCTTCGTCAGCGACTGCAGCGCGGTGTTGGCGAGGTTGATGCTGACGTTGACGTTGGTGATCGTGTCGGTATAGCCGGCGATGTTGGAGAGCTGCGCGCGCCCGGCGATCGCAAAGCCCTCGTTGGTGCCCATGCCGGCATAGTTCTGCGACAGCTTGCCGGTCGAAAGCTGGGTCGACAGGTCGGTGAGCTGCTGATTGATGTTGCGGATCTGTGCGCCGAGAATCGACGAAGAGTAGTTGATGCTGCTGATCGACATCTTTCAGAGCCCTGTTACTTGTTACACTTGAGCCTGGAGCAACGTGTTCATCATGCTCTGCACCACCGACATGACGTGGGCGTTGGCGGCGTAGGCATTCTGAAGCTGGATCAGGTTCGACATCTCCGAGTCCAGGTTGACGCTGGAGGTCGAATCGAACTTGGCCTGGAGCGTCGAGACCACGACGCTCTGGCCCTGCTGGAGCTGGGTCGCCTGGGTGGCGGCGTTGGCCTGGACGCTCAGGAACTGCTGGAGGTAGTTCGAGACGCTGCCGGTGAAGGGCTGGTTCGCCGAGCCGAGGCCGGTCTGCGGCGAATAGGAGAACACCGCGTTGGTGAGCTGCGAATAGAGATAGTCCGAACGCGTGGTGTCGCCCGCGGGCGTCACCGGCGAGGTGTTGTAGACCGACAGCCGGCTCGGATCGGAAACCAGCTGCGTGTTCACGGCAATGCGCCCGGCAAAGCCGGTCATCTGCGAGCCGGACGCCGTGATCGCGCCGGTGTAGAGCGCCTGGCCGCCGTCCGTGAACAGGGGCAGCTGCGGATTGCCCGAGGTCAGCGACGTGATCGTCTTCGTGGTCGACGCCGAGCTCACCTTGGCGAGGCCGGTGTTGTCGTCGGTCACCCGCAGCGTCGTGGCGCTCGCCGGCGCCGGGGCGGCGGAGAACGACAGATGCGCGCCTGGCAGCGCGGTGTTGAGCGCGGAGGCGATCGCTCCCATGCCGCCGGAGAAGTTGACGCCGATCCGCATCGGGTTGGCGTTCGTCGCGTTCTGAAGCGGCAGCGCGGCCGGATCGGTCACGTTGACCAGCGTGATCTGGCGCTGCGTGTTGGTGGCCGTGTCCGTGTAGGTGATGTTGACGGTGTTGCCCGGCGCCGCCCCGGCAAGGTCGAGATCAAACCCGGCCGGCGGGCCGGTGACCGTGCTTCCGGCCGTGGTCTTGTCGGACAGCGCGCTCGCCATCGTGGCGGCGAGCTGGTCGATCTGATCCTGCGCCTGCACCAGGGTCTGGTCGCGCAGCTTCAGGTCGGCCGCGATCTGGCCGGACGACACCACGTTGTTGGCGACGACGTCGACTTGCGAGCCGTTCGGCAGCTTGATGTTGAACGCACCGACGCCGGACTTGGCCGGGTCGATGTTGTAAAGCGAGGTCGCCGACAGCGCGCCGGCGGAGGCAAAGGAAAATTCCGAGGCCAGCCCGGCGCCGACGAGCTGAATACCGGTCGTGGTGTAGATGTTGGTCTGGTTCGAACCGTCGGTGGTGACGCGCACGTCGACATATTTCGACAGCGTGTTGATGGCCTGGTCACGCTGGTCCATCAGCGTGGCGGCCGAGGGATCGTTGACCGACAGGCCCTGAAGCCTGGTGTTGATGTCGGCGATCTGCTGCATCGCCGCGTTGGCGGCTCGCGCCGAGTTGCCGAGATCCTGCTCGACGTTGGAGCGCAGCGACTGGATGCCCGTGGTGGTGACGTTGAGCTGCTGCGCCAGGGCCTGCGCCGCGCCGAGCGCGACGGTCTGCGCCGACGACGCCCCCGAACTGGTCGAGAGCGCCTGAAGCGCCGTGGTGAACTTGTTCAGCGCGTCTTCGAGCGTGCCGCTGTTGCCGGGCGTGCCATAGACATTCTGAAGCTGCTTCAGGATGTTGGCCATCTGGTCGGCGTAACCGCTGCCGCCGGTCTCGGTCCGCAGCTGGTTCAGCACGTAGCTGTCGAGCGCGCGGCTGACACCGGTGGTCATCACCGTCGAGCCGAAGTCTCCGGTGGTGACCTCGATCTGGTTCGGCGTCTGGACGACGTAGCCCGGCGTCTGCGAATTCGCCACGTTCGATGAGACGATCGAAAGCGCGGCCTGGTTGGCACGCAGACCGCTCATCGCGCTGGCGAGGGCTGAACTCAAACCCATGTCACTGACCCGCCTTTGGTTACGTTACGCGCCGATCAGCGCAATACGTTCAAGAGATCCTGCACCATCGAATTCGCGGTCGTGATCACCTTGGTGTTGGCCGAATAGGCCTGCTGGGTCACGATCAGCTTGGTGAATTCGTCGGCGATGTCGGTGTTGGATCCCTCCAGCGACGAGCCGCTGATGGTGCCCGAGGCGCCGTCGATGGCGTCTCCCGACTGTTCAGTCGCAGCGTAGGCGCCGCCGTCGAGCGCCTTCAGATAGTTGGTGCCGTTGAAATGCGACAGCTGCACCTGAGCGAGGTTGAGGTTCTGGCCGTTCGAGAAGGTGCCGACCACGACGCCATTGTTGTTGACGGCAACCGAGCGGAGCTGACCGGCGGCATAGCCGTTCTGGGTGATGGTGTTGATGGTCACCGCGCCGCTCGTGCTGGCATATTGCGTCAGCCCGCCGGAGGAGATGTTGAAGGCGACCGACCCGAGCGACTGGCCGCTGACGGTGACGTTGTTGATGGTGATGCCCGAGCCGCTCGGCGAGGTCAGCGAGCCGTCGGCGGCAAAAGTGAAGGTCTGGCCGGTGTTAACCCAGCCGACGGTCGTGCCGGTTGCGTTCGGGTCGGTCTGGTAGAACAGGTTCCAGCTATCCGAATGACCCGCGCCCAGCGAGGCACTGTCGGTCTTGGCCCAGCGCAATTGCAGGTTCACCGGCGTGCCGGCGGCGTTGTAGGCGGTCACCGCGCCACCGCTGATCGATTCCTTGGTGAAGGTGGCGATGTCGTTGCCGATCACGCCGCCGGTGCCGGCGGTGCCGCCGCCGTCGCGATTCTTGGTGATGGTCGAGGTGAAGCCGAGCGCGGAGAAGGCAGCGCTGTTGGAGCTCGACACCGAGAGGTTGGAGACGGTGCCGGTGTTCAGCGTGATCACGCCGCCGCTGCTGACCGACGACCCCGAGGCGCCGGAGAGCGCGTCGATCTTGCCGAGCAGGGTCGTGACGTTGTCGGTGATGTTGATCTGGTTCGGTCCCGCGGCGCCCGAGTTCATGAATGTCAGCGTCTGACCGTTGACCGTGATGGTGTCGCCGGCGGAGAAGCCGGACGAGAGCACCTGGGCGCCGCCGGCGGTCGCAGTGCCGCTCAGCACGGTCGCGCCCGAGATCGCGGGCGAGGACAGCACGTTGCCGCCGCGCGTCACGCTGCTGATGCCGAGTGCGGTGGCGGCCGTGCCGCTGCCGACCGCGACGTCAGTGCCGGTGCCGGTCGAGATCTGGATATTGCCGCTGACCGAGAGCGAAGCGGTGACGCCGGCGCCGCCTGCAGTCTGAATCGCATTCAGGATGTCGGCCACGGTCGCCGTCGTGCCCGCACCGAGACCGATCGTCGTATTGCTGCCGACGGTCGAGACCGTGGTGCCGCCGTTGAACGTGATGGTGTTGCCGTTGATGGTCAGCGTCTGGCCGCTCAACGCGGTCAGAATGCTGGAGGCGAGATGCGTGCCGGCGGCGTTGTCAAGGGACGTGGTTGTCGAGGCGACCGCCGAAGAATTGTTCTGGAGCGCAACCGTGCCCGTCGCCGCCGTCGACGAATAGGCCGAGCGGATGTTGCCGGTTGCAGCCGCGCCTGACACCGTTGCGTTGGCATAGGGCGCCGGCGGCGTGCCGACCGGCAGCGGGTTGGCGGCGAAATCGGACGGATTGAGCCCACCGGCCGCCAGCAACGTGCCGGTCGAGGCGGTGGTTTTCGCCACCGTGTTCGGCTGGGTCGGCAGGTTCGCCGCGTACTGGATCGAGGTGGTCGCCTGCGCCGGAATGAAGTTGTTCTGGAATTGCAGGACGTTCGCCACGCTGCCGGTCGGGTTGCCGGTCTTCGGGTCGACCGTGACGCCCATCAGGTAATAGCCGGCGCCGTTGACCAAATTGCCGTTGGCATTGAGCTGGAAGTCGCCACGCCTCGTGTAGTAGGTGACCCCCGTGAACACCGGTACGTTGTCGACGACGCCGCTGGCCTTCTGGATCGAGAAGAAACCGTCGCCGGTGATCGCCATGTTGGTGGCGACGGTGGAGGATGAGATCGTGCCCTGCGTGGTGATGGTGGCCTTCGCGTTGGCCTGCACGCCGCCTGCGACCTGCTTGCTCGGGACGGATGAGTCGGGAATGAGGTCGACGAAGCTGGTGCCGATGCCCTTGTAACCGGTGGTGGATGAGTTCGCGATGTTGCCGGAAATGTTCTGCAGCGCGAACGACTGCGCCTGCAGGCCACCCACCGAGGTGTTCATTGCATCGAAGATACCCATAACTTTGTCTCCAAATCCGATCCCGGCGGCCGGTCGACCATGGCCGCAGTCGGGAGAGACGTCGCAAGGCCTATGCCAATGCGGGGATCTTCAGGAAATCAATGACTTAAACAGAAAGGCCCCGGTCGGATGACCGGGGCACAATTGCCGGGCCGGCAACAATTGCCGGGGCGAGTGTCGTTCCGGAGCGATGCGTCAGCATCGAATCCGGAACCTCGAGATTCTCAGGTGCGCAGTTGCGCACCATGGTTCGGTCCTGCGGACCACCCCGGAATGACGACGAGAAGACTTACGTCGCCGACGCCGCCGCGGGATGGAAGACCAGCCCGAAACCGTCGATGCAATAACGCAAGCCGGTCGGCTTCGGACCGTCGTCGAAGACGTGGCCGAGGTGGCCGCCGCAGCGCCGGCAATGCACCTCGGTGCGAACCATGCCGTAGGTGCGGTCCTCGGTCTTGCCGACATTGCCCTCGATCGGCTGGTAGAAGCTCGGCCATCCCGTGCCGCTCTCGAACTTGGTCTCGGACGTAAACAGCAGCAGGTCGCAGCCGGCGCAGGCGAAGATGCCCTTGCGGTGCTCCTTCAGCAGCGGGCTGGAGCCGGGCCGCTCGGTGCCGTGATTGCGCAGGATCTCATATTGCTGCGGCGTGAGCTGGGCACGCCATTCGGCCTCCGTCTTCACGATCTCGAACTTTTCCGCGGCCTTCTCGCCGGCCTCGGCGGGGGATGCTCTCAGCCAGCGGAAGGCCGAAAGGCCAAACAGGCCGGCGACAGTCGTCAACAGGATGCGGCGGTCAACCATCTCATTCTCCGTGCGCGGGGAGTCCACGCCCTGAGATACGGGCTCTAACGGCCGATGTTACACTTCCGGGCGGGATTTTTCTTGGACCTTATCGAGAGATGCCGGCGTCATGAGAGGCCGGTTCCCTGCCCTGTTCGACCTGTTCTACCTCTATGGCTTGGGGCGCAGGTCTCGGCGGGGCCGGCCGCGGGCGAACGCCGGGCGGGGGACGGCGCGGGCCGGTGCCGGCGGCCCGGTTGGCTTTGGCGAGGCGGGCCTCGCGTTCCCTGTCCTTGACCCTGGCGCGTTCGCGATAGCGGGCGAGCGAGCCTGCCGCGGCGGAACTCGCCCTGCTCCAGATCCCGACCAGCTGGCCCGCGACACGTCCCGTGGCGCCGCCCGCCCAGACCAGCTCGAACGGCGAGAACAGCCGCCAGCGCTCATCGCCCCGCAGAATGCTGCGCGCGATCATCTGTCCGGCCATGGCGGAGGTGTTCATGCCCTGGCGGCCGAACCCGCTCGCCACCCAGAGTCCTTTGCGCAACTGGCCGATCTGCGGCATGCCGTGCACGGTCTGGCCTGTGGCGCCGCCGAACATGTCGGCGATCTCGACGTTGCCGAGCTCGGGAAAAATCGTGCGGATCCGCCGCCTGACGGCGCCCGCGAAGCGCTGCGGACGCGCCGCCCAGGTGGTCTCCGGGCTCTCCCACATCAGCCGGTCGCCGTCGACGATCCGGAAATGGTCGACGCCGTCGGAATCCATCACCGATCCCTTGAAGGCGATGATCTCATGAAGCCGCTCGCCGAGCGGCGCGGTGACGCCGGCATAGCGCCAGACCGGCAGCAGCGTCTCCGAAAGGCGCTTCAGGGGCGCGCCGAGATGAATGTTGCCGGCGAGCACAATGTGGGTCGCGCGCAGCCGCGCCGAGGGCGTGACGATGCGCTTGCGGATGCCGGAATGATCGATGCTGACGACCGGCGTGTCCTCGAAGATGCGGGCGCCTGCCCGCCGCGCCAGCCCCGCAAGGCCGTGCACATATTTCCGGCCGTCGACCTGGAACGCCCTAGGATAATACACGCCGTGGAAGTAACGGTCGGTCTTCAGCAGCCCGCGGACGTGATCGGCCTGCCAGCCCTCGACCTCGGTATCGAAATCCTCGTTCAGCATCTGCAACCGGCTGATCAGCCGGTCGCCGGCATCGACGTTGGAGACCTCCAGCACGCCGTCGCTGAGGCTGATTCCCGGCATGTTCTCTTCCGTGGCATTGCCCCGGACGAACTCGGCGCCTTCCTTCGACAGGGCCCACAACTCGCGCGCGTCCTCGAAGCCGATGCGCTCGATCAGGTCCGCGAGCGGCAGCGCGAAGCCAGGCATCACGGTGCCGAGCTGGTTGCCGGAGGCATTCCAACCGATATGACGGCCCTCGAGCACCGCGACGCTGGCCCCGAGCCGGGCCGCCTCCAGCGCGATGGAAAGGCCGGCAAGCCCCGCGCCGATGACGCAGATGTCGGCGTCGAGATCGAACGTCAGCCGCACGCGGTCGCGAAGGCCGGCTTCTTCCTGGGACACGCTTGTGAAAGTCTCGCTCATGTCGTTTTCTTAGAGCATGATCCGAAGAAGTGTGCAGCGGTTTTCCCTCGCCACGAACGCAAAATGCGTTTGCGCGGAGATCATGCTCAAAACGATAACTCTAAAGCGCGATGGCGATTCGTCCCAATCTCATCGCGCTTTTGGATCTGTTCGGCGCTTGTCACCTTGTTCTCGACCCGCGCCCGTAGATTATTCTGGACACACAACGATTCGAGAATGCCATGCGCCGTTTGATGCTGCTGCGTCACGCCAAGACCGAGACCGACGCGCCGAGCGGCCGTGACCAGGACCGCCGGCTCGACGAGCGCGGCCACAAGGATGCGGCGCGGATGGGCGACTGGATCGCCGCCCATCCCCCCTTCCCCGATACCGTGCTGGTGTCACATGCCGTGCGGGCCCGGCAGACCTGGGACATCGCCTGGGAGGCGATGAAGGACCGCGTCCCCGTGCCGCAGGTCGAGGTCCTGCCGGAACTCTACGGCGCCGATTCCGCGGAAATCCTTGAAGCCATTCGCACCGCAACCGCCCCGGCCGACCCAAAGCGGTTGCTGCTGATCGGCCACAACCCCGGCATGCACGAGGCCGCCCTGATGCTGATAGGCGGCGGCGACCCGGCCGGCGCCAAGGCGCTCAGCGACAACCTGCCCACCGCGGGGCTTGCGATCTTCGACTTTGACGTCAAGGATTGGGGTGACGTGGCCTACCGCCGCGGCAAGCTGGTGCTGTTCGTCAGCCCCAAGCTGCTTCGATCGGGATGATCGCGCGACCCGCCGGCAAGACGTGCTGACCGAAAGATTTGGAGGCGCAGATGTTCAAGTCCATCCTCGTGCCCATCGACCTCGCCGATACCGATCTCGCCAAGCCGGCGATCGCAACGGCGGCTACGCTGTCGCAGACCTGGAGCGGCAGCGTACGCCTTCTCAACGTGCTGCCGATGACACCGGTGATGCTGGCCGAATACGTCCCGGCCGATTTCGACGAGCAGCAGCGCCAGACCTCGGAGGAGGCCCTCGCCATCGTCGCGCGTGAGTCCGGCATCGAACCGAGCCGCATCTCCAGCGTGGTGCGCCAGGGCGGCATCTATCACGAGATCCTGGAGGAAGCCGCGAATATGAAGGCCGACCTGATCGTGATGACCTCGCACCGGCCGGCGATGCGCACCTATTTCCTCGGCTCCAACGCCGGACACGTCGTGCGCTACGCCAAATGCTCGGTGCTGGTGGTCAGGCACTGAGTACGGCGCGCTGAACCCGTCCCATTGCAGGCGAGATGCGAATGTGAAGAGTACGCTCTCGCCCGTACTCCGTCATTGCGAGCGCAGCGCTCCTTCAGCGGTGCGCTGCAGACGGAGGCCCATGCATCAGCGAACTCTGTAGCCTCCTGGGTCCCGGCTCAGCGCCGCAACGCTCACGCATTGCAGCGCGTCCGGGACACGGGAGTGGGGGCTTACAAATACCGCGTCAGCTCGGCCTTGAACTGCCCGTACACCGCGTCCTCGATCTGGCTGCGCGTGATGCCGATGTCGCGCAAGGCGCGGTCGTCGAGCTCGCTCAGCGTCTTGACGGCGGAGCGGCGCTCGAGGCGGTCGAACAGCGCGGTGACGCCATGAGCGAGCGCACCGAAAAACCCGCCCGACGAGGATGGGCGTAAACTCCGCCCGGCAGTTTGCGAGATCGTGGTCATTTTTTCTTCTCCGGCGTGTCGTTCCGCGGCGAAGCCGATGCCGTTGGCGCGGACGCTGTCAGCGCCTGCACCTCGTTTGCCGTCGGATTGCTCTCGCTCCCCCTCGGCTCAATCGCGGATATTGATGGAACTTAAATGCTCCGGTACATTCCTCGGAGCAAGCAAAACATTGCTCTCGGTGCAATAATGTCCAAGTTCGAGTACGTGAAGCTTGCCGATGCCATTGCGGCCGATATCACTAACGGCACGTTAAGGCCCGGCGACCGGCTGCCGCCGCAGCGCAATTTTGCCTATGACCGTGGCATCGCGGTCTCGACCGCGAGCCGGGTTTATACGGAATTGCTCCGCCGCGGCCTCGTGGTCGGCAAGGTCGGCCGCGGCACCTTCATCTCCGGCGACATCAGGCGCCAGGTCGAGACGACGCGCGAGCCGGCCGAGGCACGCATCAATTTCGAGGTCAATTACCCGCTGCTGCCGCAGCAATGGGCGATGATCGCCAAGAGCCTTGCGGGGCTGGAGCGCGTCGACGCGCTGGAGTCCGCGCTGCGCGTTTCGACCAGCACCGGCACCAGGAGCGCGCGCAACGCAGCCGCCGCCTATCTCGCGCGCAAGGATTTTACGCCGCAGGCGGACCAGATCTTCTTCACCGCCAACGGCAAGCAATCGCTCGCGGCCGCGCTTGCGGCGCTCGTTCCCACCGGTGGCCGCTGCGGCGTCGAGGCGCTGACCTATCCCTACGTCAAGAGCATCGCCGCGCGGCTGGGTGTGACGCTGGTCCCGATTCCGATGGACGAGCACGGCGCGCGGCCGGATGCGATCCAGAAGGCGCATCGCGAGGCGCACCTGTCGGCGCTGTATCTCCAGCCTATCATCCAGAATCCGCTCGGCGTCACCATGAACGCGACGCGGCGCGCCGACATCATGCGCATCGCCGAAAAGCTCGATCTTCCCATCATCGAGGACACCGTCTACGGCTTCCTTGCCGACGATACGCCGCTGGCCGCGCTCGGGCCGGACCGCTGCATCGTGATCGACAGCCTGTCCAAGAAGGTCGCGCCCGGCCTCGCGCTCGGCATCCTGGTCGCACCGCCTCACTTGCGCGAAAGCGTCATGAGCGCGGTCCGCACCGGCGGCTGGATCGCCTCCGGCCACGCGCTGGCGGCCGGGCAGCGGCTGATGGCCGACGGCACCGTCGCCGAGCTGACGCGCCTGAAGCGCATCGACGCGGCGCGCCGCCAGCAGACCGCCGCAAGGCTGCTGGCCGGCTACCAGCTCGCCGCCGATCCGCGCTCCTATCATCTCTGGCTGACACTGCCGCCGCACTGGCGCTCGCAGACCTTCGTCGCCGCGGCGGCAAGGCGCGGCATCGCGCTGACGCCGTCCTCGACCTTCGCGATCGCGCATGGTCATGCACCAAACGCGGTGCGGCTCGCCCTCGCCCCGCCTTCGCCCGAGCAGCTCGATTCCGGCCTGCGCACGATCGCCTCGCTGCTCGGCACCAAGGAAGAGGATTTCGATTCGACGGAGTAGCTCAGACCTCCGGCCAATCCGCGATGAAGCCCCTCGCCTTGTAAGGCTCGATCTTGTCCCATTCGTGCAGCATGCGGCGACGAAATTCGACATCGGTATGCCAGAGCGCACGCGGCGTCGCGAAGCCATCGACAGTGAGCAGCATCTTCTCGACCTCCGGCCAGTGCCGCTGCAGCGTCATCGGGTAACGCCGCGCGGTCCAGGTGTTGCCGAGGCAGATCACGCTGCGGATGTTCTGCCGTCCGAGCGCCGCGTCGATGACCGGCAGCGAGAAGATCACATTCTCGCCGGTGTTCATCGCGCGATGCTCCTCGAGGATAACGTCCGCCGGAATGCCCGCCGCAATCATCGCTGCCTTGATGATCGTGCACTCGGATTGCTCCGAGCCCGGCGTTACACCGCCGCTGACAATAGACCAGCGGAACAGACCCTCGCGCCAGAGCCCTGCGGCAGTGTCGGCACGCAAGCCAACGTCTTCGCGGGTCCCGAACATGAACAGCAGGTCGGCTTGCCGCAGCGGCGTGTCGATCAGATGCGTGCGGTTGATTCTGGCGATCTCCTCTGCCGTCGGCAGACGGCTGCTGCGGTCCATGACTGACATGAATGCAAGATGCGACGCCGGCGCCGCGAGGCGAAGTCACGTTTGATTGCGGCCGATTGCACTTAAGGCAGCAGAGCCTTCGGCACGCGGTCGAAACTGTAGCTCTGCGGCTGATTCCGCCGCACGAAGCCGCCGACCTGCCAGGCGAACAGCGCGGCAAAGCCGACAATGAACAGCGCGCCGGCGAACTCGCCGATCAGAAGCGCGCGGATCAACAGCCCCGTCATCGCCACCGTCAGCACCGCCAGGAAAGCCAGCGCCGCCGCATAGGTCTTGCGGCCAAGGCCGGCGGTCAATTCGGCCCGGCTGCCGGCCTGCGCCATCCGCGCGTGCAGCGCGAGAATGAAATCGCGGAAGCCGCTGTCCTGCGGCGCCATCAGCGCCGCGGTCTGCCAGCTCGTCGAGAGGATCGCGATGCGCCCGCCGCCAGTGCGGCTGACATCGGCACGGAATCGGTGCTGTTGCATCGAGACCGGGCGGAACGACAGCCGGATCGCGGAGATCTCGTCGTAGCGCCACAGGCCGGAGCGTCCGGCGATGTGCCAGGACAGCCCCTGCTCCGTCAGTTCGAAACGATGCGCCGATCCGATCAGCGAGGCCTTGTAGGCGTAGCTCGTGGCCGAACCAGCTTCAGCTCCCGGCATATCGATCACAGGTCCCATTCGCGATCCGCTTGCGCGATCGCCCTCGCCCATCCTACAAGCGAGGCATGGCTGAGACGACGTTTTTTCCGCGCCGGCTGATTCTCGGCGCCGCTATGATCTCCGGCGTGCTGCTCGCGGTCCACATGCTGGGCGCGCGCTATGGTCTCGATCTCGGCGGCCTCTGGCGCTCCGACACGCATGAGTTCATGCCCGCGGGCGCGGCGATCGCGTGGTGGCTGATCGCCACGGTCGGCTTCTCCGGCGGTTATTTCACGGCGAGCCTGATGCAGAGCGCCGTCTCCGGACAGATCCCGCACAGGATGCGGCAATTCCTGATCGCGGTCGGCGTGCTGCTGCTTGCGGGAGCAGGCCAGGCGGCCTCGGCGCCGAGCCCGATCCCGACCGTCTCGGGCGTGCTGGCCGGGCTCGCCGCGCTCTGCCTCGGTGCCGTAATGGCGTTTTGCGGCGCGCATTTCGCGTTGCGACGCGGCTGACCTGCTCTGTCTCCCACGCCAGCGCGCTCATCGCATACACGTCAAAAGAAAGCGCCGCGCGTGACCGCGCAGCGCTTTCCGGCTGCACCGTGACGGCTAGCTCGCCGCGCGCAGATTCACCTTGCTCTCGGCGAGCGTCGTCAGCTTCTTGTCGGTCGCCTTCTCCTCCTCCAACGTCTTGGCGAGGACGCTGGCGCAGTCGTTGCGGCCGAGCTGCTTGGCCCAGGCGATCAGGCTGCCGTAGCGCACGATCTCGTAGTGTTCGGCGGCCTGCGCCGCGTTGATCAGCGCGGCGTCGAGCACCGCCTTGTCGGCGACTTCGCCGGCGGTCTCGTCGGCTTCCTCGATGATGCCGTCGATGGCCGGGCAGTCGACCGCCTTCACGGCGACGCCATGCATTTTGAACACTTCCTCAAGTCGAGCGACGTGCTGCTTGGTTTCCTCGAGGTGCGTCAAAAAGCCCTGTTTCAGCTGCGGATCGGTGGCCTTGCTTGCCATCTTCGGCAGCGCCTTGGTGAGCTGCTGTTCGGCGTAATAGATGTCCTGAAGCTGATGCACGAACAGGTCGTTCATAGTCTTGATGTCTTTTGTGAACAGTCCCATCGTTCCGATCCTCTCGGGTTTCGGGAACACGGCGGCGCCGGCTTGCACGAAAAGCCGCGTATTCCGCCATGTTCGATTGCTGATGAAGGCTAACGAGCACGCGGCATCGACGTTCCAAAAAGCGCCGATGCCGCTTGCGCTGGAACAATGCGGACGGCGCCAGGATCTGAAATCGTGTCGGCGCACCAAACGCGCGAGCGGAGCCGGTTTCACGACTCATATGCTTAACGCGCATCCCATGTGAACCACGTATGACAAAAGCGGCCGTCCAACGCAGAACCTATTGTTGTCAAGGGCTGCACAAGCCGCTGATTTTGCCTTAAATGAACTTGATCATGCCTAGCGATCGATGCCTGCCTTTGGCCATGATCGCGTCCGACCGGCCAATGCCTGGCCCGGTCGGTCTTTGCCCCCCGCCGGGAGGATGAATGCACGGACTGCTGCCCGCGCTGAAACGCGGCTTCAAGAGATGGATCGGCTGGCGACGGCTTGGAATTGCCGCGAGCGTCTTCATCATCGCCTTCGCGATCACCACGCTGGTGCGGACCCTCAAGGGCATCGATACCGGCGTCATCCTGACTGCGTTGACAGAGATTCCCCGCGGCAATATCGGGCTGGCGGCGATCTGCGTCTTCTTCGCGTTCTGCACGCTGACCTTCTACGACTTTTTTGCGCTGCGAACGATCGGCAAGAAGCACGTGCCCTATCGCATCGCGGCGCTCTCCAGCTTCACGTCCTATTCGATCGGCCACAACATCGGCGCGACGGTATTCACCGGCGGTGCCATCCGTTTCCGGATCTATTCGGACTACGGGCTGAACGCGATCGACGTCGCCAAGATCTGCTTCCTGTCGGGCCTGACCTTCTGGCTCGGTAACATCTTCGTGCTCTCGATCGGCATGGCCATCCATCCGGACGCCGCCTCCGCGATGGATCAGCTCCCCTCGTCGATCAACCGTCTGATCGCGCTCGGCGGCCTCGCCTCGATCGGCGCCTATCTGGTCTGGCTCTGCATGGGCGACAAGCGCCGCGAGCTCGGCCAGAAGGGCTGGAAGGTGGTGCTGCCCTCGGCCCCCCTGACGCTCGTGCAGATCCTGATCGGCGTGGTCGATCTCGGCTTCTGCGCCACCGCCATGTACCTGTTGATGCCGGCCAACCCGCCGATCGACTTCATGTCGCTCGCGGTCGTGTTCATTCTGGCGACCCTGATCGGCTTTGCCAGCCACGCGCCCGGCTCGATTGGCGTGTTCGATGCTGCCATGCTGGTGGCGTTGCCGGAATTCGGCCGCGAGCAGCTTCTGGCAACGCTGCTGGTGTTCCGCATCCTCTATTTCGTGATCCCGTTCGGCCTCGCCATCTCCATCATGGGCACGCGCGAGCTCTGGATGAACGTGGTCGAGCCCTGGCAGGAGCGGCGGCGGCTGGCCGAGGCCTGCGCGCAGGCCAACCTGCCCAAGCAGGTGACACCGATGGAGCGCGAGCGGTTGCTGCGGCAGGCCAACAAACGCTAAGTCAGCCGGCGCAGACAAAGGTTGCGGGCGGCGGAGCAATGCTCTCTTATTTCCGCCTCAACTTTGCCGTTGAAGACCCGGGCCATGATCCCTCTATCCCTACGTACTCTCGCCGCGGGCGCTCTGCTGCTCGCCGGGCTTTTGACCGCCTTGCCGTCCGAGCGCGCCGCCGCGCAGGATGCGGGGGCCATGCAGATCGATTGGGAGGTGCGTAACCGCTTCCGGCTGTTCCGCGAGGAACGCGACTTCCTGCTCCATGTCGAGAACGCGCGCAACCGCAGCATCCTCGCCGCCGAGCAATCGCTGGAGCTGCAGAGCGAGGGCCGCGGCTGGGCCCGCAACATGGTCAACCGGCTCTGCATCGACCTCCAGGGCCGGGTCAACCAGCCCTGTACCCGCGACAACGTCAAAGAGAACTACATCACCCCGATCGACCATCCGGTGACGGTGCGACTGACCGGCGCGGTGCCGGTGGGCGCCACCTGCGCCTGGTCGTTCGACGACGGCGACGGGCCGCAACAATCGACCTTCGACTGCGCCGAGCCGATCAATCTGCGCGTCCGCTACGGCAGGCAGACGGTCGCGACCGTCGATGTCTCCGCCGGCTCCGATCCGACCCAGCGCCTCCAGACCGAGATCCGTGTCCGCGACATTTTCGTCGCTGGCCTCGGGGACAGCATCGCCTCCGGCGAGGGCAATCCGGACCGGCCGCTGGCACTCTCGGACGAAGGATTTTGCTTCCGCTCCTATCTCGGTACCGCAGGCGCACAGTACTACCGGCCGAGCCGCCACGGCTTCAAGGGCGGCCGCGCCTGCGAGGCGCCGGATACGCTCGCCAACTGGCAGCGCTACAGCGCGCTCTGGTTCAACGCGCCCTGCCACCGCTCGCTCTATAGTTACCAAGCCCGCACCGCGCTGGCGCTCGCGGTGCGCTACACCCACATCGCCGTGACCTTCCTGCCGCTCGCCTGCACCGGCGCCAGCATTGCCGACGGGCTGCTTGGCTCGCAGCGCGCCCGCGAATGCCCGCCCGGCAAGACCGGCGTCTGCAACACCAGCGTGAACGCGCAGGTCGCCGAGCTGCGCGAAGCGCTCACCGCGGCAAAGAAGCGCCAGCCCGATCGGACGCTCGATCTCGTGCTGCTTTCGGTCGGCGCCAACGATGTCTACTTCTCTGGCCTCGTCGCCGACGTCATCGTCGACACCGCGACCGAGCGGACGCTATTCCGCCGCTCCGGCGTGATGGCCAGTGTCGATGATTCCCGCGATGCGCTGACGCGTGAGCTGCCGCAAAGCTTCGTCAAGCTGCGCGAGGCGTTGAAGCCGCTCGTCGGCGGCGACCTCTCACGCGTCGTCTATGTCTCCTACGCTAATCCTGCGCTCGCCGACGGCGGCGTGCCCTGCCGCGGCGGCCGCGCCGGCTTCGACATCCATCCGTCCTTCAACGCCGATCCGCAGCGCCTTGCCCGCGTCTCCACCTTCGTCGACACGGAATTCCTGCCGCAGCTGAAAGGGCTCGCCACCTGCACCCGCGGTGCGCTGTGCCGCGATCCCGAATCCGACCGCATGACCTTCGTCGATGCGCACCAGGCCACGTTCGCCGATCATGGCTTCTGCGCCCATTCGGGCAATGACCCCGAATTCGACCGGGCTTGCTTTGCCGAGAACGGCCAGAGCTTCAATCCGGACATTGTCAGCGCAGCGAGCCAGCCGATGCGGTGCGGCCGCGGCGCCTCGGAATATCGCGCCTACCTGCCCCGCGCGCGCTGGATCCGCGACGCCAATGACAGCTATTTCGCAGCGATGACCTATCCGCAGGGCTTGCCGGCCGCGAGCCAGCCCACCGACATCCACGACGCGACCTGGGGCGTGCTCTCCGCCGTCTATGGTGGCGCCGTGCATCCGAGCGCCGAAGGTCACGCCGCCATGGCGGATGCGGCGCTGCCGGCCGCGAGCGCCGTGCTGGGGCTTGATGCAGTGCCGCCCGGCGTAACGCGCGGACTGCTCGCGCCGCTGCTGCCGGGCGCGCGGCAGTAGCGTCGGACACCGTTGCCTCGGCGCGACGGCTGGAAGTTCAGCCAGAAATGAAATCGTGGTCGACGCCCCGGCTGTGCCAGTAACGCATCTGCAGCCGCGGCGCGATTTCCCAAGCGATCGCAACTGAGGCAATTGCGCTCAGGACGATCATGAGCGGGATGTAAAACGAAGCCTCATCACGAAGGGGACTGAGCAGAATCCCCAGCATGCCTGCACCGAACAGCACAGCCTGCGCCATCATGAACACCATGGCCGAGATTTGAAGACGAACGCGCATGTCAATCACCGTGGCTGTTTCGACTTCAGGGTAAATCTGCCAGGCTCCAAGATGTTCCCGGATGCGGCCAAGCTGACCGACGTCGCCGTCCAGTGATCGCCGAGACGCGACGAAATGCGAGACTGACGGCGGTGGCACCGCCGTACCACAACGCACGCAGCGCCTTGGGCCCATCGATCCAAAGACGGCATCGATCGATACTCCCTTGAACTTGGACACTTTGCCGCGCGCGCCTCTAGGACTCGCCTCGAGGAAATGTTCAAGTTCTAAGGAGGCGCATGATGAGCGCAGTGGTGTCCGCCGCGGACGTGAGGAGGTCTCGCGTCAGGCTGTTCATCGTGACCATGTTGTTCCTGGTCACGACAGTCAATTACGCCGACCGCGCCACGCTGTCGATCGCGGGCCCTGCGCTCTCCCGAGAGCTGCATCTGGATCCCGTCGCCATGGGCTACATCTTCTCGGCTTTCGGCTGGTCCTATGTGATCGCGCAGGTGCCGGGCGGCTGGCTGCTCGACCGCTATGGTTCGCGCCTTGTCTATGCCTTCAGCATCATGGTCTGGTCGATCTTCACGATGATGCAGGGCTGGGTCGGCTTCTTCAGCGCCGGCACCGCCATCATCGTGCTGTTCGGCTTGCGCTTCCTGGTCGGCATTGCCGAGGCGCCCTCCTTCCCCGCCAATGCCCGCATCGTCGCGGCCTGGTTTCCCGGCAATGAGCGCGGCACCGCGTCGGCCTTCTTCAATTCGGGACAATACTTCGCGACCGTGATCTTCGCGCCGCTGATGGGCTGGATCGCGCACGCCTACGGCTGGCGCTCGTGTTCTTCGTGATGGGGGCGCTCGGCATCGTCATGGGTCTCGTCTGGATCAAGACTATCTATGGCCCGAAGGAGCACCCTTCGATCAACGAGGCCGAGTTCGACTACATCAAGGACGGCGGTGCGCTAGTCGATCTCGATGCGCCCAGGAACGATCTGAGGCAGGTGCGCGCAGCGCAATCCGGCTCCGGGTGGGACCACATCCGCCAGCTGCTCTCCAACCGCATGATGCTCGGCGTCTATCTCGGCCAGTACTGCATCAACACGCTGACCTATTTCTTCCTGACCTGGTTCCCGGTCTACCTCGTCAAGGAACGCGGGCTGTCGATCCTGCAAGCCGGTTTCGTCGCGACGCTTCCTGCGCTGTGCGGCTTCATCGGCGGCGTGCTCGGCGGCATCATCTCCGATGCAATCCTGCGCGGGACCGGCTCGCTGACCATGGCGCGAAAGATCCCGATCGTCGGCGGCATGCTGCTGTCGATGTCGATCATAGGCTGCAACTATGTCGACGGCCAGGCGCTCGTGGTGGGCTTCATGGCGCTCGCCTTCTTCGGCAAGGGCATCGGCGCGCTCGGCTGGGCCGTCGTCTCCGACACTTCGCCGAAGGAGGCCGGCGGCGTCTCCGGCGGCCTGTTCAACACTTTCGGCAATCTCTCCTCGATCACCACTCCGATCGTCATCGGTTACATTCTGGCCGCGACCGGCTCGTTCAACGGCGCGCTGGTGTTCGTCGGCCTCAACGCGCTGGTGGCGGCGTTCGCCTATCTCGTCATCGTCGGCAAGATCGAGCGGGTGGTGCTCAAAGGTTCCTCCTGAGGGCTCTCACGGGAGCTTGACCAGGCAACTTGCGGCGGCTCACCAGCCGCCGTCTTTGTATTGGGGGTGATCGATGCTAGAAGTGCCGGGGAAACGCCTTATCCATCTAAGGCATGTATCGATGTTCGACCTCAACCAGCTCCGCTGCTTCGTCACGGTGGCGGAGGAACTGCATTTCGGCCGCGCCGCTGCGCGGCTGAACATGACGCAGCCGCCGCTGTCGCGGCAGATCCAGGTGCTCGAGCACATCATCGATGCGCCGCTGCTCGAACGCACCAGCCGCTCGGTGCGCCTCACCCCTGCCGGGCGCAGCTTCCTGCCGGAGGCGCGGCGCATCCTCAAGCTTGCCGAAAGCGCCTCGCAGGTCGCCCGCCGCATCGCGCTCGGCAAGATCGGCTCGCTCAAGATCGGCTTCACCGCGGCCGCGGCCTACGGCTTCCTGCCGGAGCTCGTCGCCGCCTGCCGCGCCAAGCTGCCCGAGGTCGATTTCTCGCTGAAGGAGATGGTGTCCGGCGACCAGTTCGAGGCGCTGACCTCCGGCCAGATCGATGCCGGCCTGCTGAGGCCGCCGATCGCGCGTCCCGAACTCGCCAGCCGCCGCGTCGTTGCAGAGCCGCTGCTCGCGGCGATCCCGAGAAAGCATCCGCTGGCGAACGCCGACAGCATCGCCATCAAGGATTTCGACGACCAGCCCTTCGTGATGTACTCGCCCTATGAGAGCCGTTACTTCCACGACCTCCTGGTCGCGCTGTTCACCCGCGCCGACGTGCTGCCGCGCTACGTCCAGCATCTCAGCCAGATCCACTCGATCCTCGCGATGGTGCGCGCCGGCCTCGGCCTTGCCATCGTGCCGGCCGCAGCCGCGAACCTGAAGATCTCCGACGTGCGGCTGCGGCCGCTGAAGCTGCGCAACCGCGTGCCCGTCGAGCTGTTCATGGTCTGGCGGCGCGAGGACGAGAATCCGCTGCTGGCGGCGCTGGTCAAAACCGCCGGCGAATTGTCCTCCGCGGAGCTGCCGGAAGATTGATACTCAATCCGCATCGGTCGATATAGGCTTTGGCTTGGACGCGCATCGAACGGTCTCCTAAACCACGGCGCATGGACGCGCAGGCTTTGCGTCCTCCGCAACACGCACGAAGGGAGCAGCGCCCGTGAGCAAGATGACCCCGCAGGATATGGCCCGAAAGATCGGATCCGGCCTCCTGTCCTTCCCCGTCACGCCGTTCAGGGCTGACTACTCCTTCGACGAGGCGACCTACCGCGCCAACATGGACTGGCTGTGCGGCTACGACGTTGCCGGCCTGTTCGCCGCCGGCGGCACCGGCGAGTTCTTCTCACTGACGCCATCAGAGGTTCCGCAGATCGTCAAGGTCGCCGTCGAGGAGACCAAGGGCCGAGTGCCCGTGCTTGCCGGCACCGGCTACGGCACCGCAATCGCGCGCGAGATCGCCATCGGCGCCGAGAAGGCGGGTGCCGATGGACTGCTGCTGCTGCCGCCCTATCTCACCCATTCCGAGCAGGACGGCCTCGCCGCCCATGTCGAGGCCGTCTGTGCCTCCGTGAAGATCGGCGTCATCGTCTACAACCGCGACAACGCCATCCTCCAGCCCGACACGCTCGCGCGCCTCGCCGAGCGCTGCCCGAACCTGGTCGGCTACAAGGACGGCATCGGCGACATCGAGCTGATGACCCGCGTCTACACCAAGCTCGGCGATCGCCTCACCTATATCGGCGGCCTGCCGACTGCGGAGACCTTCGCGCTGCCCTATCTCGACATGGGCGTGACCACCTATTCCTCGGCGGTGTTCAACTTCGTTCCGGAGTTCGCCACCAGCTTCTACGCCGCGGTACGCAGGCGCGACCATGAGACCATCCATGCCGGCCTGAAGAACTTCATCCTGCCGCTGATCGAGATCCGCAACCGCAAGAAGGGCTATGCGGTCTCGATCATCAAGGCCGGCATGAAGGTGATCGGCCGCGACTCCGGCCCGGTCCGGCCGCCGCTAACCGATCTCACCGAGCAGGAGCTGGCGGAACTGACCGCGCTGGTGAAGAATCTGCCCGCCATCCGATCGACACAACAGGCGGCAGAATAATCAAACAAACGGGGAGGAGCGCGCGATGGCCCGGATTGAGATCTCTGGCGCACCTGTTGTCACGACGATGCAGGTGATCCCGGTCGCGGGCCGCGACAGCATGCTCCTCAACCTCAGCGGCGCGCATGCGCCGTTCTTCACCCGCAACATCGTCATCCTCACCGACAATTCCGGCCACACCGGCCTCGGCGAGGTGCCGGGCGGACAGAAGATCTGGCAGACGCTGCAGGACGCCCGCGATCTCGTCATCGGCAAGACCGTCGGCGCGATGAACAACATCCTCGCCGACGTCCGCACCGCCTTCGCCGACCGCGACGCCGGCGGCCGCGGCAAGCAGACCTTCGACCTGCGCGTGATGATCCACGCGGTCACGGCGATCGAATCCGCACTGCTTGATTTGCTGGGCCAGCATCTCGGCCTACCCGTCGCAGCCCTGCTCGGCGAGGGCCAGCAGCGCAAGAACGTCGAGACGCTCGGCTATCTCTTCTTCGTCGGCGATCGGCGCAAGTCGAAGCTCGATTATGTCGCGGGCGAGAGCGGCAAGGCGGAATGGTTCAACCTCCGCCATCAGGAAGCGATGACGCCCGAGACCGTGGTGCGGCTCGCGGAGGCCACCCACGACCATTACGGCTTCGCCGACTTCAAGCTCAAGGGCGGCGTGCTCCGCGGCGAACAGGAGATCGAGGCCGTCACGGCCATCGCAAAGCGTTTCCCGAACGCGCGCGTCACACTGGACCCGAACGGCGCCTGGTCGCTGGACGAGGCCGTCAGGCTCTGCAAGGGCATGCACGGCATCCTCGCCTATGCCGAGGATCCCTGCGGCGCCGAGGCCGGCTTCTCCGGCCGCGAGATCATGGCCGAGTTCCGCCGCGCAACGGGGCTGCCGACAGCGACCAACATGATCGCCACCGATTGGCGGCAGCTCTCCCATGCGCTGCGCCTGGGCGCGGTGGACATCCCCCTCGCCGATCCGCATTTCTGGACCATGCAAGGCTCCGTGCGCGTGGCCCAGACCTGCCGCGACAACGGCCTGACCTGGGGCTCGCACTCCAACAACCATTTTGACATCTCGCTCGCCATGTTCACCCATGTCGGCGCCGCCGCTCCCGGCAAGGTCACCGCGATCGATACCCACTGGATCTGGCAGGACGGCCAGGCGCTGACGAAGGAGCCGCTCCAGATCAGGGGCGGCAAGATCGCGGTGCCCGATCGCCCCGGCCTCGGCATCGAAATCGACCGCGCCGCCATCGAGGCCGCGCATGAGCTCTACAAGAAGCATGGACTCGGCGCCCGGGATGACGCTATGGCCATGCAGGACCTGATCCCGGGCTGGACCTTCGACGACAAGCGTCCGTGCCTCGTGCGATAAGAAACGTCAGGCATGATCCCGGAAAAGTGGACACCGGTTTTCCGATAGGATCATGCCCCTTGAACAGGGAGGAAGAAGATGACAGCGATCCTGAAGAACTTCATCGGCGGCGAATGGGTCGACGGCTCCGGCGTCACCAGGAACATCAACCCCTCCAACACCAACGACGTCGTCGGCGAATATGCCAAGGCCGACAAGGCGCAGACCGAGAAGGCGATCGCCGCTGGCAAGGCCGCCTTCCCCGCCTGGGCGCGCTCGACGCCGCAGGAGCGCTATGACGCGCTGAACAAGATCTCCGCCGAGATCCTTTCCCGCAAGGAAGAGCTCGGCCGCCTGCTCGCCCGCGAGGAAGGCAAGACCTTGCCGGAAGGCATCGGCGAGGTCGCGCGGGCCGGCCAGATCTTTGCGTTCTTCGCCGGCGAAGCGCTGCGCCTGATCGGCGAGAAGGGTGCCTCGGTCCGTCCCGGCCTCGATGTCGAGCTCACGCGTGAGCCGGTCGGCGTCGTCGGCATGATCACGCCCTGGAATTTCCCGATCGCGATTCCCGCCTGGAAGATCGCGCCCGCGCTCTGCTACGGCAACACCGTGGTGTTCAAGCCGGCCGAGTTGGTGCCCGGCTCTGGCCATGCGCTCGCCGAGATCATCACCCGCTCCGGCATTCCGGCCGGCGTGTTCAACCTCGTGGTCGGCTCCGGCTCCGTGGTCGGCCAGACGCTGCTCGAGCACCCCGATGTCGCCGCGATCTCCTTCACCGGCTCGGTGCAAACGGGGCGCAAGATCGCGCAGGCCTGCGTGCTGTCGAACCCCATGAAGAAATTCCAGCTCGAGATGGGCGGCAAGAATCCTCTGGTCGTGCTCGACGACGCCGACCTCAAGGCCGCCGTCGAGGTCGCCGTCAACGGCGCCTATTTCTCGACCGGCCAGCGCTGCACCGCCTCCTCCCGCCTGATCGTCACCGAAGGCATCCACGACCGCTTCGTCGCGGCGATGGCCGAGCGGCTGAAGGGCCTGTCGGTGGACGACGCGCTCAAGGCCGGGGTGCATATCGGCCCCGTCGTCGACCAGAGCCAGCTCGACCAGGACCTGCGCTACATCAAGATCGGCCAGGACGAGGGCGCCAAGCTCGCCTTCGGCGGCGAGGTGCTCAAGCGCGAGAACCCCGGTCACTATCTCCAGCCGGCGCTGTTCACCGAAGCCAGCAACAACATGCGCATCGCGCGTGAGGAGATTTTCGGCCCCGTCGCCGCCGTCATCCGCGCCAAGAACTACGAGGAGGCGCTCGCGATCTCCAACGATACCGAGTTCGGCCTCGCCTCCGGCATCTGCACCACCAGCCTGAAATACGCCTCGCACTACAAGCGCAACAGCGAGTCCGGCATGGTGATGGTCAACCTGCCGACCGCCGGCGTCGACTATCACGTGCCGTTCGGCGGCCGGAAGGGCTCGAGCTACGGCGCCCGCGAGCAGGGCTCCTATGCGCGCGAGTTCTACACGACGGTAAAGACGGCCTATACGTTCCCGGGCTAACCGCGGGGAATATCTCGTAGGGTGGGCAAAGCGAAGCGTGCCCACCGCTTACGTTTCGGTGTGAAGCATGGCGGGCACGGCGCGTTGCTCCTTGTCCACCCTGCGGCTTCGGAGACAAGCGCAAATGGACCAGGACGTCGCAGCGAAAGAGCAGCCCCGCTACATCAAGCTCAACGAGCGCGACAATGTCGCGATCGTGGTCAATGATTTCGGGCTTCCCGCCGGCTCCCGCTTCGCCTGCGGGCTGACGCTGCGCGCCTTCGTTCCACAGGGACACAAGACGGCGCTGGTCGACATCGCGCAAGACCAGCCGATCATCCGCTACGGCGAGGTGATTGGCTATGCGCTGTCGCCGATCCAGGCCGGCGAATGGGTGGACGAGGCGCGCATCCGCATGCCGGAGGCTCCTGCCCTCGACAGACTGGAAATCTCGACTGCCGTCCCCGCCCCGCTGCCGCCGCTCGAAGGTTTCACCTTCGAGGGTTACCGCAATCCCGACGGCTCGGTCGGCACCAAGAACATCCTCGGCATCTCCTCCTCCGTGCAATGCGTCAAGGGCACGATGGAATATGCGGTCAAGCGCATCCGCACCGAGCTGTTGCCGAAATATCCGAACGTCGACGACGTCGTGCCGCTGACCCATGCCTATGGCTGCGGCGTCGCCATCAATGCGCCCGACGCGGTGGTGCCGATCCGCACCCTGCAAAACCTCGCGCTCAATCCGAATTTCGGCGGCGAGATCCTGGTCGTCGGCCTCGGCTGCGAGAAGCTGGCGCCGGAACGGCTGGTGCCGGAGGGCGTGGGCGATGCCATCGTGCGCATGCAGGACGAAGCCTTCGACGGCTTCGGCGCCATCGTCGATGCGATCATGACCCAGGCCGAGGCCCGGCTGAAGGTGCTCGACGCCCGCAAGCGCGAGACCTGCCCGGCCTCCGATCTCGTCATCGGCCTGCAATGCGGCGGCAGCGATGCCTTCTCCGGCGTCACTGCGAACCCGGCCGTCGGCTTCGCCGCCGACCTCCTGGTGCGCGCCGGCGCCACCGTGATGTTCTCGGAAGTCACCGAGGTGCGTGACGCCATCCAGTTGCTCACCCGGCGCGCGATCAACGAGGATGTCGGCCGCGCGCTGGTGCGCGAGATGGCCTGGTACGACTCTTACCTCGCCCGCGGCGGCGCCGACCGCAGCGCCAACACCACGCCGGGCAACAAGAAGGGCGGACTCGCCAACATCGTCGAGAAGTCATTGGGCTCGATCGTGAAGTCCGGATCGAGCGCCATCACCGGCGTGCTCTCGCCCGGCGAGAAGGCAACGCAGAAGGGCATGCTGTTCGCGGCGACGCCCGCCTCCGACTTCATCTGCGGCACGCTCCAGCTCGCCTCCGGCATGACGCTGCAGGTGTTCACCACCGGCCGCGGCACGCCCTATGGCCTTGCCGCCGCGCCCGTGATCAAGGTCGCCACCCGCAGCGAGCTTACGCGCCGCTGGAAGGATCTGATCGATTTCGACGCCGGCAGCATTGCCACCGGCGAGAAGACCATTGAGGAGTGCGGCTGGGACCTGTTTCGCCTGATCCTCGACGTCGCCTCTGGTCGCACCAAGCCGTGGTCGGATCGCTGGGGCATCCACAACGATCTGACGCTGTTCAATCCGGCGCCGGTGACCTGAGGGGTCACGGACTGTCGATCAGGTGCATGTCGCCCAGCGTCAGCGGCAGGCTGCGGATGATGAGGTCCGCTATCGCCGCGCGAAGCCGTTCGCTCGAAGCCGAGCCCTCGAACGGTTCGTCGACCGATCCGCTCGGGCCGGCGATCCTCACCGTCCCGGTGTTGTCGAGCGGCGCGGCCGCGCGCTTCTCGATCACGTCGAACGTTTTGCCGTCGATGACGCGAACCTCGTAGAGCGCGTGGATCAGGCCGTAGTCCGCAAGCAGCGTCCGGTATTCGGCGAGCCCGACGCCCTCGACGTTGCGGCCGTTTCCAAGCTTCGATCTCGCCCGGGTGATGACGATGTACGCATTCAGTCCCTGCGGCGTGACATCGCTGCGAACCAGCTCCTTGAACGGATCGCTGCGCAGCAGATTGACGGGCGCAACCGCCGAATCCCTGATCGCAGCGAAGGCGGCGCGCCTGTAGTTCACCGGCTGCACGCGAAAACGTCCACTGAGTAGCTTCGTCGCCTGCTGGACGATCAGCTCGTCCAGCCCCCATGCGCTGATCGAGACGCTTTGCGCGGCGTTGCTGAGCGCGGTCAGGCCGGCTTGCGTCAGGCTCATCTCCTCGCCGATCGCCGAGACGATGCCGACGGTCTTGATCGCCTGGAGCTTCGTCGCGCGCGTTTCGAACGCCGCGGCGGCGCCAAGGGCGATACACGCGGCCGCGAGGCCAACCCATAGAAAAGCAATACGGCGCATGACGACCTATCGGATTCTGAAATCGAACGAATAAGACGCGCCGAGACCAACGGTGGTCTGGTTCGACGATCCCCGCAGCTTCACCAGCGGGCTGTCTGCGGCATCGCCGAGCAGCTTCTCGTATTCAACATAGGCGTGCACCTCCCACTGCGGATTGATGCGATAGGAGATCTGGCTGCCGAAGCCGACCGAGTGCGCACCGCCCCTGGCATTGTACGTCGGCAACCCCGATGCCAGGGCCTGCGCGGCGTCGACGCCGAAATACGGCGCGGTCGCGTTGGTGCTCTTCCAGGTGAAGCGGGGGCCGGCCGAGATCGTCAGCCGTTGGATGAGCGGGACGATGACGTCGGCCGAGACGTCGGCCACGGTGCCGGTATGGCCGCCGAAACCCTGACGCAACTCGCTGCGCAGGCGCAACCAGTCCACCGGATAATATTCGACGAAGCCGCCGACCTCGTAGGCGGCCTTGACGTCGCCGAGGCCGGTCAGTTCGGAATATTTGTCGCTCTTGCGCGAGGAGACGTATTTGAACGCAGGCCCGGCGCGAAAATTGCCGACGTCGAGCAACGCGATGCTGGCGCTGTCGCGCGGCCCGCGAAACTGGTCGATCGATCCGGCACGGCGAATGGCGAAGATCGGGATTGGAACAAACTTGCTGTTTTTCGATCCGACGAAGTCAGGCGTGTATTCGCCGCCGATGCCGACCATGACGGTCCAATTTCCAGACGGTGAAGGCAGCATCGGCAATTCGAACGGTGGTGCTGGCAGCGTGAACGCGCTCTGCGCCGATACAGATTGCGCACTCGTCAAGATCGCACCGAGCGCAGCGAGAAAGGCAGTCGTCCGCCGCGCGGTCGCCGTGAGGCGGAGAGCGGCTTCTTCGAAAAACATCATTGCGGGGCCCCCGGACCGGCCTTGCGGGCCTGGTCGACTCGTGTGGTTCAGAGCCACAGCATGTGGTCCCGCAAAATTGCCCCAAGATTGCAATGCGAGAGCCGTCGTCCGAGACGTCGCGCGCCAGGCGCCGCCGGATCAACATTGCCCGAACATTGCCGCGCCGCAGTCACGCCCTCAAATCTTGACGGGCGGTGCCCGCGAACTCTCCCGTTCCTGCCTTTTATTCGCCAAGCTCGCTACCCTAATGGGAACCCTAGCGCACGAGCCGAAACGCTAGGCGTCGGCCAGGGAGCGTCACGGTCAGGGTTTTGTTACCCCAGCAGAGTCAAGGACGACCCGCGTGCGCTCCCTCGTGATCGAAGACGAACCGCAGATCGGCGCCTATATCAGCCGGCTGCTCGGCCAACTGCACGGTATCGTCGACCTCGTCGGCTCGATTGCGGAGGCCAGTCAGGCGCTGGAGAACTTCAAATATGACCTCGCGATCGTCGACCGCATGCTGCCCGACGGCGATGCGCTCCAGGTCGTCACGGCGCTGAGCCAGTCGCCGGAGCGCCCGGCGATCATCATGCTGACGTCCAAGGACGCCAAGGAAGACGTCGTCGAGGGCCTCAACGGCGGCGCCGACGACTATCTCGGCAAGCCGTTCGAGCCTCAGGAACTGATCGCGCGCGTGCGCGCCGTGTTGCGACGGCCCCGGCTGCTCGCGCCCTCCGTGCTCTGTGCTCTCGCTAGGTAATGTCGAGCTGCATCTCGGCAGCAACGAAGTCGTGGTCGCCGACAGGAAGATCCTGCTGCGGCGGCGCGAGGCGCTGATCCTGGGGGCACTGCTGATGCGCCGCGACCGCGTCATCACCCGCGCCGCGCTGATCGAGGAGATCTACGGCTTCGACGACGAGATCGAGTCCAACACGCTCGAAGCGCAGGTTTCCCGCCTGAGGAAGAAACTGGCCGCATTCGGCGGCGACGTCGAGATCCGCAGCATGCGGGGCATTGGCTACATCCTGCGGCTGGCGACACCGCGATGAGATCGATCGCCCGGACGTTTGCGTTCTCGCTCGGCATCGCCGCCACAGCGATCTTTCTGATTATGGTCGGTATCTTCGTCTGGCGATACCCGATGGAGGAACGCGAGTTCAGGGCCTGCGGGGTCGTAGCGAACCTTCTCGACCGCGCCACGGTGATCGACGCGCAGACCCTGACGGTACGTTCGACTCCCGCACTCGAGGAATTGAAGGGGGACAGCCCGAACCTCTGGTACGTGGTGTCGGCGGGCGATCTGGTCAGCGAGTACGGCAGCGAACACCGGCCTGCCCTCCCCTTCGCCTTTCCGTATCGCGGGCCCGTCGGCTCGTCCGTCTTCAGCACGCTCGACCAGAAGAGCACCTTCTGTCTCGCCGTTGCGCAACGGGGCTCGTTGCGGCTCACGATAATGTTCGGCGAGCCTCAGGTCCGCTTCGGCCGAATCGCGAGAAACTTCCTCGCCCGCCGCATTTTTTCAATCCTGCTGGTGGCACTGGCCTTTGCGGCGACCGTCGCCATCGGCTCGGCGCTCGCTGCACGTTTCGTCTCGCGCGGCATCGAACGGGTCGCGCGCCGCGCGCTCGCGATCGATCCCTCGGCCCCGCAAGGTTTGATATCGCTTTCCGAGGTCCCCTCCGAGTTGAAGCCCCTGGTCGAGGCGCTGAACCGCGCTTTCGGCGAGATCGACGCCTATATCAGGATGCAGCGCCGTTTCCTCGGCAATGCCGCGCACCAGCTGCGCACGCCCCTGACGCTGCTGCGCGCGAAGATCGAGGACGTGCCCGAGCCGAGCCTGAAGGCCGAGCTGGTACGCGATGTCCGCCGCCTCACCTCGCTGGTCTCCGCCATGCTCGACCTGGCGAGGCTGCAAAATCATGCGATCGAGACCAGACCGATCGACCTGGCCCAGATCACGCTGGAGGTACTCGCCGATTTCAGTCCCTCGGCGCTGGATGCCGGCATCGAGCTTGCGCTGGAGCGCGACGGGGATGGTCCGTTCCTGGTCCAGGGCGTGGACGCCGCGATCCGCAGCGCCCTCGCCAATCTCGTCGGCAACGCCCTCATCCACGCCCGTGGCGCGCGCCGCATCGTCGCCATGCTCAGCCGCGATGGCGTTTCGATCCACGATGACGGTGCGGGCCTGCCCGATGGCGCCGGACACAAGCTGATCGAGCCGTTTCAGACCGGCAACGCCGCCGGCGACGGCGCAGGCCTCGGCCTGTCGATCGTCCGCGAGATCATGGCTGCCCATGGCGGCGAGTTGATCGCTTCTTCCACGCCAGGCCGCGGCACGACGATGAGCCTGCGTTTTCCCGCGGCCGCCGCCCCGGTCAGATCTTCGCAGCTCGATCTGCAAGAGCGTTGAGCTGGTTATCCTCGTTCCGGGACGCATGGCGTGCGAACTCAGGGGCGCAATTGCGCACCTGAGAATCTCGCGCAACAACGTCCGGATTCCGGGTTCGACGCTGCCGCGCCGCCCCGGAACGACATCGAAGATTGATGGCGGCTACGTCATGCTGCCCGGCATGAAGCAGCGCACGCGCGGATGACCGTCGATATAGTGCTTCCAGACCATGGTGCGGCCGAACTTGTTCGGCACGGTGATCACGGCACCGTCGGGCACCACGACCCATTCGTCGTCGATCCGCACGCGGTAGCGGCCGCGATCCGACTCCCAATCGACGTCGGCAATGACGTAGCCGTCGGCATCCGAGCAGCACTGCCCGAATTCGCTGTGCAGACTCTCGAACCAAGGCTTCAGGGGTGAGTTGGCGTAGCGGCCGTCGTCGCGCGCCAGCGCCGAAGCCGCGAGCAGCGTCGTCAATCCCAGCAGCGTGGCCGCGCCTGATATGGCAGGTCTCATGTCGTCTCCGCGGTCGAAGTGATCGCTGCGAGGCAAACGCTGCCGTCCGCCCCGCGTGGCGCGCGACGGGCGTGGGGACGGCGACTCGCTCCCCCAGCAGCTTTGCCGAAAGCTATGCAAATCCGGCGCCAGCGCGCATTCCGGGGAACTACTGGAGCGAAGCCGGCACACGTTCCCCTTTGGGCGAACGTGGCCGCACGGGCCGTTCAGGGATGAGGAGGGAGCGATACCGCACCGGCTTCGCCGCTGGAGCCTGTCACCGGGCTCGCCGAAGGCGAGAGCCGGTGGCGGGGAACGAGCTTGCGCCGAAGCTACGGCTGTCGAGGCGGCACAGTGCGAAGTACGCCTCTACTGCTTCGGCGGCGCCATCATCGCGCCGCCCTTCTTCGCCGCCGGTGCCGCCGGCTTTGCGGCGGCGGCCTGCGCAGGGAGATATTTTGCCACGATGGCAGGATCGATCTGCGCGATGTTGGCATCCGGCAGGCGCGTCCAGGTCTCGTCCTTGCCGAGCAGCGCGATGCCGAGATAGCCGCGCAGCGTCAGGGTCTGGCCGTCGGGGCTGATCCGCATGTTGGCCTTCCAGATCTGACCGTCGCGCGGATTAAGCACGTTGCCGCCTTCGTACTTCAATCCTTCGCGCTTCATGTTGCGGACGAATGAAATGCCGAGCACCGGCGCGTTCTTGCGATCGTCGGTGCACTTGCTGCAAACCTCGTTCGGATTGTCGGTTGGCCGCGGGAAGGTCTTTGCGATCACACCTTCGAAGACCCCGTTGCGGTCGATGAAGAGGAACCATCCGACTGTCTTGCCGTCTTCGACCTTCTGCCAGAGGCCCGCCGCCGTGGGCTCGGTGGTCTGCGCCGCACACGGGCTCACCGTCGCGAGCGACAATGCCAGCGCGAGGAAGGAGAGCAGCCGAAAGCTGGAAAAAATTCGCATGAGATCACCTTGCTATTCCACAACCGGAATGGCCGCAGACTACGGCGATTTCGCGAACGGTTCCAGCACCAGAAACATGGGGCATCGCCTCCCCACTGCGTTCCCTCAGTTGACACCGAGCTTCTTTTGCAGGCTGGAGGACGAAGTCGTGTACTGGAACACGAGCCGCTTCTCCGGATAGACGTAACGATGGGCTTTTTGCGACATCAGCGCGCCCTCGTGGAAGCCGCACAGGATCAACTTGAGCTTGCCCGGATAGGTGTTGATGTCGCCGATGGCGAAGATGCCTGATACGTTGGTCTCGAACGCGGAGGTCTCGACCGGCACCAGATTGTTCTCCAGCGCAATGCCCCAGTTCGCGACCGGGCCGAGCTTCATGGTCAGCCCGAAGAACGGCAGCATGGTATCGCAGGCGATTTCGCTCACGCTGTTGTCATTGCCCTTGATGGTCGCGCCGGCGAGCCTGCCGTCAGCGCCAGAGAGCGCGGTGACCTGGCCGAGCCGCAGATCCATCTTGCCGCCGGCAACCAGCGCGCGCATCTGCTCGACGCTGTGGGGTGCGGCGCGAAACTCGTCCCGTCGGTGCAACAGCGTGATGCGCTTGGCCAGGGGATGCAGGTTGAGCGTCCAGTCGAGCGCGGAGTCGCCGCCGCCGACGATCAGCACGTTCTTGTCGCGGAACGTCTCCATCTTGCGCACGGCGTAGTGGACTGACGTGCCTTCATAGGCCTCGATGCCCGGCACCGGCGGACGCTTGGGCTGGAACGAGCCGCCGCCGGCCGCGATCACCACCACCTTGCATTCAAACACCTTGCCGGTATCGGTGGTGCAGCGGAAGGCGGGATCGCCGATCTTCTCCACGGTCTCGACCATCTCGCCGAGATGGAAGGTCGGGTGAAACGGCTTGATCTGCTCCATCAGCGCGTCGGTGAGGCCCTGCCCGGAGACCTGCGGAATGCCGGGAATGTCGTAGATCGGCTTTTCCGGATAGAGCTCGGCGCACTGTCCGCCGACCTTGTCGAGGATGTCGACGAAGTGCGTCTTCATGTCGAGAAGGCCGAGCTCGAAGGCGGCGAACAGACCGCAGGGGCCGGCGCCAATGATCAGCACATCGGTTTTGATCGCGTCGCTCATGTCGTCTCTTTATCTATCGTTATCGGTTGGACGGCGCCCGGCGGGCAGAGGTGACCCTGCCTGTCTAGCCAACGGGGATGGATCAGGGAAGGCATAAAAGCGGGAACGCCCCGCAGCCGCGCCCACTTGCCGCCGCAGAATAACTGGGTTGTAACGAGCAAGGATATGACGGAGATCAATCGGTGAACGCACCAAGTCGCCTCGATACGACGCCACGCCTGGAGGACTATCCCTTCCGCCTCAGCGACAACGTTCGCTTCGGCGATCTCGATCCCAACGAGCACGTCAACAACGCGGTCTACGCCACCTATTTCGAGACCGGCCGTGTCACGCTGATGAAGCTTCCCGAATACGGGCTGACCCCGCCGGGCCTCGCCTGGATCATGGTGCGGCTCGACATGCATTTTCGCGCCGAGCTGCACTGGCCCAATACGATCGAGCTTGGCCTTGGGGTGGTGAAGCTTGGACGGACGTCCGTGACGTTCGAACAGGTCGTGTTCTCGAACGGGAAGTGCATTGCGTCAGCGACGTCCGTCGGCGTCCTGCTCGACGAGGCCACGCGACGACCCGCGCCGCTCACCGCAGAGGTGATCGAGAAGCTCAAACCCTGGCACAAGCGCGGAATCGAGGTCGCGGCACCGCGCAGTTGATCTAGCGAGGGACGATCAGGCTTGGCGTTCCGGCGTCGCCACCACGAGACCATCGAGCTCGTCGGAAACCTTGATCTGGCAAGACAGGCGCGAATTCGGGCGCACGTCGAAGCCGAAGTCGAGCATGTCCTCTTCCATCGGCGTCGGGCTGCCGACCTTCTCGCGCCAGGCTTCGTCGACATAGACATGGCAGGTCGCGCAGGCGCAGGCGCCGCCACATTCGGCCTCGATACCGGGAATGCTGTTGCGGATCGCGGCTTCCATCACGGTTGCGCCGTTCTCGATTTCTACCGTGCGGGTTTCGCCCTTGTGGTCGACAAAGTGAATCTTGGCCATGTGTGCTCGTACTGCCGCGGTGCTGGGAATGAAGGAGGGTCCGGGCTGTCCTATAACGGGTCGGTTAGCCCGGCGCCATAGCGTTTTGATGCGAAGAATGAATCCCGCTTTGCGGGAAGAAAACGCGTCAAAACAAGAGACTAGTACCCACTTTTCTTGGAACGTGAGTCGTGATTCAAGGTCGGGATGATACCCGAAGCAAGAGAAGTCCACCTTTCGAGGAAAGATCGCAAGGTGCTTGAGGCGTGCTGTCGCTCACCGGTGACGTTGCAGCGCGATTTGAAGCGGGCGCGGATAGTTCTGTTGGCGGCGGATGGGCGCAGCACCCGGTCGATCGCCAAGGAAGTTGGGGTCCAGCCCGGATTGTCAGCCTTTGGCGGCATCGCTATGCCGACCATGGCCTTGAAGGGCTGCAAGACAAGCCGCGGCCTGGCAAGCAGCCGATCTATACGAAGACGACCGACAAGCGGATTCTGAAGCTGCTGGATAAGCCGCCACCGCAAGGGTTTGCGCGCTGGACCGGCCCCCTGCTGGCCGAGGCGCTGGGCGATGTCGATGTCCAATATGTCTGGCGGTTCCTGCGCAGCCACAAGATTGACCTGGTGGCTCGCAAGTCCTGGTGCGAGAGCAACGACCCGAACTTTACGGCCAAAGCCGCCGATGTTGTCGGCCTCTATGTCGCGCCGCCGGCGAAGGCCATTGTGCTGTGCGTGGACGAGAAGCCCTCGATCCAGGCTTTGGAGCGAGCGCAGGGTTATCTGAAGTTGCCGGGAGTGTCAGAAGTTTTGTGTAAGAGCGTCTCTGTGAGGGGTTTGCGGGGTCAGCGGACTGACCCCATAGGGTCAGTCCGCTGAGCCTGCAAAGCGCTCGCCGAACTGGATGGCAAACTGGCCCATTGCGGCCGTCCATGCAACCGGTCGTCGCCAATGGATGCCGGCATTTCTGATGGCGAGGTAAAGCAGCTTCATCGCCGCCTCGTCGTTGGGGAAGCTGCCGCGTGTTTTGATGATCTTGCGCAGCGAACGGTTCAGCGCCTCGACCGTGTTGGTGGTATAGATCATTTTGCGTATCTCCGGCGCGAAGGCGAAGAACGGAATGACGTGCTCCCACGCCCGGCGCCAGGCCGCCCCGATCGCGGGATAGCGCTTGCCCCACTCGGCTTCGAAGTCCTCGAGCCTGAGCAGAGCGGCGTCGGCATTCTCGGCATGATAGATCGCCTTGATCGAGGGAAGGATCGCCTTGCGATCCTTCCAGGACACGAAGGATAGGCTGTTGCGGATCAAATGCACGATGCAGGTCTGGACCATCGCCTTGGGAAAGACGCTGTTGATCGCCTCGGGAAAGCCCTTCAGACCGTCGACGACGGCGATCAGGATGTCGGCGACGCCGCGGTTCCTCAGATCGTTCATGACCTTGAGCCAGAATTTGGCGCCTTCGGTTTGCTCGATCCAAAGCCCGAGCACGTCTTTCTCGCCCGATGCAGTGATGCCCAGCACGACGTAGACTGCCTTGTTCTTGACCATCCCCTCATCGCGAATCTTGACCCTGAGCGCGTCGAAGAAGACCACCGGATAGATCGCTTCCAGCGGCCGGCTCTGCCATTCGCGGACCTCGTCGAGAATCGCGTCGGTGACCTTGCTGATCAGATCGGGGGACACCTCGGTGCCGTAGAGCTCGGCCAGATGGCCCTGGATCTCCCGTACCGTCATGCCCCGCCCGTAGAGACTGATGATCTTCTCGTCGAAGCCGTCGAAGCGGGTCTGGCCCTTCGCGACGATCACCGGTTCGAACGTGCCGGCGCGGTCGCGCGGCACCTCGATCTCGATCTCGCCGTCGTCCGTCAACAGCGCTTTGCTGCTTGTGCCGTTGCGGCTGTTGCCCGACCCGCGGCCCGCCGGGTCGCCCTTCTCATAGCCAAGGTGGTGGGTCAGCTCCGCACCCAGTGCGCGCTCCAGAAGCGCCTTCTTCAGTCGTCTGAAAAGCCCGTCTTCGCCGGCTAAGTCTTCTGGCTTGAGGCTGCCCCCGGCAAGAAGCTGGTCCAAAATCTCAGGTGAAAAATCCGTAGCCATGTGAGTCTCCTGTCAAAGGTAAACTCACAGAAACCATCTTACACCGAGTTACTGACACCCTCAAGTTGCCCAATGGCCGCGCCTTGACCGGCCAAAGCCACGATTACAAGCGGCATGGCACCACAACATTGTTTGCGGCGCTCGAAGTCGCCACCGGAAAGATCATCGCGACCCATTCAAAACGCCGGCGCCGCGTCGAGTTTCTCGATTTCATGAACAGCGTCACCGCGGCTTTTCCGAACCGCAAGCTTCACGTCATCCTCGACAACCTCAACACCCATAAAAAGAACGAGGACTGGCTCAAGGCCCACCCCAACGTGCAATTTCATTTCACGCCGACAAGTGCGTCATGGCTCAATCAGGTCGGAGTATGGTTTTCCATCTTGCAGGGGCAGTCGCTCAGCGGCACCTCCTTCACGAGCCTCAAGCAGCTTCAGGAACACATCGATGCCTACGTCAACGCATACAACGACAGAGCCGAGCCCTTCGTCTGGACCAAGAAAAAGGTCCGTCAACGCCGTTTCAAAGGCCGCCGTATCACTCAGCTCTGATTCCGGGTACTAGGGGCCCGTCTCTGGACCATATCGGCTTACGGCTTCAGGATCACCTCGATGGCCGCGCGGGCCTCGGTCACCGCCTCGTTCAGAGCGGCGAAGGCATGGGACCGGCCATGGCCGGTCCGGATCGCACTCTCCAGGCTGGTTGCGGCATCGGCCACCGCAAAGGCGCCAATCCCGCGCGCCGAACCTTTGAGCTTGTGCGCGAGCGCGCCGGCCTCGGCCGGACTCGCAGCCATCGCTGCGAGCAGGCGGCCCGCCTGCTCCGCGAACATCGCCAGCACCTCTCGTTCCAGTTCAGTGTCGCCGAGCGTCATCCGGGAGAGGTGATCGAGGTCGAGCGGACTGTCGATCGGTGCAAGCGGGGGCGAAGGCATCCAGTCCATCCGTTGCAGTTCAGGCGTCATGGCGCAGGCCCCGGCGTCGCGTGGCGGCCGCCGGTCCGGCGGTCAGTTCCCCCCAGCCAAGCACGAAAATGGTTAACGAAATGTTCCAGCCGTTTGACGCAAATCCGCCCGCTTGTTGACGGAAATTTGCCGCAATTGGCCGGGTTCGGTCGAGAATTGCATTTATTGCTAAGGCGTTAGGGCGCGATCCTGTTAACGATGATTAAGATTGTCTTAATCGCAGGCATTTCATTCGCGACGCTCTGCCAATAGGATGTTGCAGAAATTGGCGGACAAGCCGTCCGGGTGGGGATGGCTCGGAGATCCGCGCAAGCGGCATGATCCGGTCTGTGGGCTTGCGCCGAGCGCAGGGCTCGCGGGGGGACGCGTACAAGTAACGAGGGCTCGGACTGAACATGGCGAACACTCCGAAAAAGGTCAAAGACCCCACAGAAGTTGCGCTTTCTGCGATCCAGGAAGCCCTCAACATCAGTGACACGGCTGCCGATACCAGCCGCAACGCTACCGCGCGCAACGAAGCGGCGCCCCCGGTGCCGCCCGCGCCCCCCATCTTCGATGAGCCGAGCTTCGAGCCGCGACCGGCCGCCAATGAGCGGTCGACCGTGTTCGATACGGTCGAGGAGCCGCTCTCGTCGCGCCGCGCCGCGAATGACGACCGCGAGACCATCGGCCAGCTGCTCCAGGCGCTTCAGAAGGGCCGCCCTGCCCGCAGCGTCTACACATTCGCCACCATCTTCGCCGGCGTCTGGCTCGCCGCCTGCGCCGCGCTGACCGTCGGCTTCCTGCCCTCGATCCAGGCCGCCATGGGCCAGAGCGGCGGCGTCCTCGTCATCGCCGGCCTGATCGCGATGGTCTTCGCGCCGATCATGCTGTTCTACTTCCTCGCCAGCCTCGTCTGGCGCGGCCAGGAAATGCGCATGATCGCGCAGGCGATGGCGCAGGTCGCGATCCGCTTCTCCGAGCCCGAAGGCTCGGCCTCCGATTCCATGGTCACCGTCGGCCAGGCCATCCGCCGCGAGGTCGCGGCGATGGGCGACGGCATCGAGCGCGCGATTGCGCGCGCCGGCGAGCTCGAGACGCTGGTCGCCAACGAGGTCGCCGCGCTGGAGCGCGCCTATAGCGACAACGAGGTGCGCATCCGCGCCCTGCTCCAGGACATCGCGCATCAGCGCGACAATCTGGTCGGCCAGGCCGAGCAGGTTCGTAGCGCCATCTCCGGCGTGCAGATCGATCTGCGCCACGACATCGCGCTGATCTCCGATGCGATCGCCTCCCGCGTCGACGAGGTTGCGAAGTCGATCACCGGCGCGCTCGAAGAGCGCGGGGCCCACATCACCCAGGCGCTGAGCAATGCCGGCGACAACATGATCCTGGCGCTCGGCGAGCGCGGCGGCGACCTGCTCGACCGCCTCGAGGAAGCCAGCAACGAGACAACGCGCGCGGTGCTCGACGCCAGCGAGCGGCTGACCACCAGCCTCAACTTCAAGACCGGCCACGTCCACGACGAGTTCGTCGACCTCGCCGACCGCGTCCACGAGATGCTGAATGAGCGCATCGACCGCATCACCGGCGAATTCGAGCAGCGCTCCGCCGCGATCGTCGACGGCATCTCCGAGCGCACCGAGCAGGTGCACGACAGCCTCAAGAATTCGTCGGATTCGCTGCTGCTCGAGCTCGAGCTGCGCTCCAACGACCTCTCGGCCAAGATCGACGACGCCGGCAACCGGCTCGCCAACCACATCATGACGAGCGGCGACAAGGCGAGCGAGGCGCTCGACGCCACCGTCAATACCCTGGTCGCCAAGGTCGTCAGCCAGACCGAGACCGCGCACGACTCGCTGTCGCTGCAGATGAGCGCCTTCGACGAGCTGGTGAGGAACCAGGGCACCGAGCTGGTCGAGAAGTTCGCCCGCGACTCCGGCACGCTGGGCGCGCTGATCACGCGCCACATCTCCGAGTTCGACCGCACCGTGAAGACCTTCGGCGGCGAGATCGTCGAGCGCATGGGTCAGCGCACGCAGGACATCGCCGAGACGCTGAAGACCTATGTCGACAATTTCGATACCCGCTTCACGGCGAACGGCGGCGAGATCACGGCGGTGCTCGACCAGCGCCTCGTGCAATTCGAGACCACGGTCGGCGAACGCGTCAGCAATCTCGACGCCTCGCTGAACGGCAAGATCGCCAGCCTCGACGGCACGATCGAAGGCCACATCAGGACCTTCGACGAGCAGCTCGTGGGCCGGGTCGCCGCGCTCGAGCAGTCGTTCGACAGCCGCGCGCAGTCCATGACCGAAACCATCGACGGACGCATCAACACGCTGGCGACGTCGCTGACCGACGGTGCCGCGCAGGCGATCCAGTCGATCGACAGCCGCCTCACCTACCTCACGACCTCGCTGACCGACGGCGCATCCCAGACCATCCAGTCGATCGACACGCGGCTGACGCACCTCACGACGACGCTCACCGGCGGCGCGACGCAGGCGCTCGAATCCATCGATTCCCGCCTCACCTACCTGACCACCGCCGTGACCAACGGCGCCTCCCAGGCCGTGCAGTCGATCGACACGCGCCTGACGCTGCTGAGCTCGACGCTCACGGACGGCACCGCGCAGGCGATCGAGGCGGTCGACCGCCGCATCACCGGCGTCACCGAGATCATCGACGGACGCAGCACGCATCTGACCGACACGGTCACGGCGCGCTTCCAGGAGATCCATCAGGCCATCGAGACCAAGGTCGGCTCGGTCGCCAGCGACATCGACGTGCGCGTGGCGCAGTTCGAGGACCTGCTCGGCTCGCGCGTCGAGGCCGTCGCCGGCCGAATCGAGAGCAGCGGACGCCAGGCCAGCGAGGACATGATGTCCCGCGCCGAGATGATCTCGACCGCGATCCGCTCGCATGTCGAGGACGCCGAGCGCTCGCTCACCAACCTCGTCGTCAACACCAGCGAGACGATCCAGACCGGCGCACGCACCGCTCAGCAGTCGCTGCTGACGGTCTCTTCCGACGTCAACGCCCAGCTCAGGATGACCTCGGCCGAGGTCGAGCAGGCGCTGACCGCGGTCGGCACCGGTGCGGCGAACTCGATCCTGACCAGCGCCCGCGAAGCGCAGTCGACGCTGGTCGCGGCATCGGGCGATGCCTCCAGCCAGATCAAGGGGCTCGCGGCCGACGTCGAACGCACGCTGTCGGCAGCAGGCGCTGCCACCGCAGCCTCGATCCTGGCCGGCGCCCGCGAGGTGCAGACCACCCTCGTCACCGCTTCCTCGGACGCGGCCAACCAGGTCAAGACGCTCACCGCCGACGTGCAGCGTTCGCTCACCATGGCCGGCACCACCACGGCGGAATCGATCACCGCCGGCGCCCGCGATGCGCAGAGCGCGCTGGTCGCGGCCTCGACCGAGACCGCCAACCAGATCAAGGCGCTGTCCTCGGACGTGCAGCGCTCGCTCACGATGGCGGGCACCTCGACCGCCGAGACCATCATGAGCGGCGCCCGCGAGGCCCAGAGCACGCTGGTCACGGCATCCTCGGATGCGGCGAGCCAGGTCAAGTCGCTCGCGGCCGAAGTGCATCGTTCGCTCTCGCAGGTCGGCCAGTCGACCGCCGAGACGATCACCACCAGCGCCCGTGACGCCCAGAGCACCCTGCTCGCGGTCTCGGCCGAACAGACCAGCCAGGTCCGTTCGCTCGCAGCCGAGATGCAGCGCGCGCTGGCGACCGCCGGCGGCGCCACCATCGAGGCGCTCACCAGCGGCGTTCGCGAGGCCCAGGGCTCGCTGATCTCCGCCTCGAGCGATGCGGCGAGCCAGATCAAGTCGCTAACGACGGACATCGAGCGCACGCTGACCGCGGTCGGCGCCGACACCGCGAGCCAGATCCGCACGATCTCGACCGAGATCGAGCGGACGCTGAGCGCGGCGGCCGCCAACGCGACCAACGACATCCAGACCAGCGCGCTCAACGCCCAGAACGCGCTGATCTCGGCCTCCAACGAGGCGAGCTCGCGGGTCAAGTCGAGCTCGTCCGACGTCGAGCGCTCGGTGCTCGCCGCCAGCAGCAGCTTCGGCCAGGCCATGACCGGCAAGACCGACGAGATCGTCACCTATGTGCAGCAGCAGGCCGACCGCCTGTCGAACATGATCGACGCCAAGCGCGGCGCGCTGGTCGACGCCATCGGCTCGAAGACCAGCCAGCTCACGCTCGACATCGACCGCGTCACCTCCGATGCGCTCAAGTCGATCGAGACGCGCGGCCAGGCCTTCTCGCAGACCATGATGGGCAACGGCTCGGAAGTCGCCCGCACCATCAACGTGGCGAGCGAGATCGCCACCAGCGCTGTCGGCAAGTCGCTCAAGGACCTCGAGCAGGCCTCGCGTTCCGCGATCGACCAGTCGCGCCAGGTCTCGATCGCGGCCGTCACCGAGATGCAGGAGACCAGCAAGATCCTGCGCACCGACACGGTGGCCCTGTTCGAGCGTCTGCGCGAAGGCAACATCCTGCTCCAGGAGGTGCTGACCGGTGCGCACGACAACCTCAACTCGCTCGAGCGGGCGCTGGTGACGCGCGTCGCCGACTTCGTCTCGGCGATGAACGACGTCACCTCGCGCAACGGTGAGGCCACGCAGAACCTGGAAGAGCAGCTCAACGTCTTCAACAGCAAGACCACCAAGGCGCTGCAGGATCTCGGCGAGCTGTCGACCCAGTTCGACGCGCACGGCAAGGCGCTCGTCGAGGCCGCCCAGGTCGTCGAGCAGAGCAACAAGAACACCACCGCCTCGCTCGCCGAACGCAAGCAGGCGCTGGAATCGCTCGTCACCACGATCGACCTGCGCACGGCCGATCTCGACCAGCGGCTGTCGCGCTTCACCGGACTGCTCGATGAATCACTGGCCGCAGCCGAAGAGCGCGCCCGCGACATCGCCCGCGTCGTCGCCGAGACCGCCGGCGCAGGCTCGGCCGCGATCACCCGCCAGTTCGAGGCGGTGCGCTCGGCGTCCGAGGAGGAGCACCGGCAGACGATCGAGGCGATGCACGACATCTACCGCCAGACCACCGACGAGGCGGATGCGATGTTCAAGCAGTCCACGGAGAAGTTCACCAATCTCGTCTCCAGCATGAAGCAGATGGCCTTCGAGATGCACAACGAGCTCGAGGCCACCCGCAACGAGCTGCGCCGCGGCGTGCTCGAGATGCCGCAGGAGGCTGCCGAGAGCACCGCGCAGATGCGCAAGGTGATCGTCGACCAGATCGAGGCCCTCGCCGAGCTCAACCGCATCGTGGCCCAGCATGGCCGCGGCCTCGACGTCACCACGGCGGGCCGCGCCAGCGTGCAGCGCCAGGAAGAGCCGGTGCTGGCAGCCGTCGGCGGCCGGGCCGCCGAGACGCGCGTGCGCGATACCGGCAGCGCCTCGACGCTGCCGCCGCCGGACCTCGGCATGCCGGCTCCTTCGCGCCGTACCGAAGCGCCGCCGGTTGCGCCTAGCAGCAACGACCAGGGCCGCGACGGCTGGCTGTCGGACCTGCTGAGCCGCACTGACGCCAACCAGGGCGCTCCGACCGGACGTGAGGCGCTGCGCGGCCGCCCTGCCCCCGCTCCGCAGCCACCGGCGCCGCAGGCTGGCGCCAATCCGCTGGAATCGCTGTCGCTCGACATCGGCCGGCTGATGGACCGCAACCTCGCCGCCGAGATGTGGGACCGCTACCAGCGCGGCGAGAACAAGGCCTTCACCAAGCGCCTCTACACGCCCGCCGGCCAGAAGGCCTTCGACGAGGTCGCCCGCAAGTACCGCGCCGACCGCAACTTCAAGGGCACGGTCGACCGCTATGTCGCCGAGTTCGAGCGCCTGCTCGACGAAGTCGCCCGCGACGGCCGCGGCCCGCAGGAGCTGCGCAGCCACCTCACCTCGGAGACGGGGCTGGTGTACACGCTGCTCGCGCACGCGGCGGGCCGGCTGGGGTGAGTTGAGGCTCGCGAATGGCGAGTAGCGAATAGCGAATGAAAACGGAGCCCTCGCGGGCTCCGTTTTTGTTTGGAGCAATCCTTGAGTATGGCTGAACTCGCTACTCGCTACTCGCTACTCCCCATTCGCCCGCCTCCTACCGCCTCGGCGCCGCCGCCGGCTTCGGCGGCTCGGGCGGCGGGGCCGGCTGCGATGAGTTGCTGGCGCCGAACAGCACGCGGGTCGGGTTGCGGTCGAAATTGTTCACGGCGCGGCTGATATCGCCGAGGGTGCGGCGGCCGTCGGCGATCAGCGCGCCGGAGCGCTTGTCGAAATCGTCGGCCAGCTCGCGGATCGACTTCACCGCCTGGAACAGCTCGCCGCCATCCTTGCCGCCGGCCAGCGTGTTGAGGCCGAGCATGAGGCTGTCGGCCTTGAGCATGACGCCGTCGACCTTGGCCATCACGGCGTCGATCTTCTCGGAATTGCGCGCCAGCGAGTTGGTGAAGGTCTCGAGGTTCTTGAGCGAGTTCTTCACCGACTCCTGATTGTCGGCGACGATCTTGTTGATGTTCTGCAGCGTGCCGCGGATCGCCTCGGTGACATCCTGAAGCTTGTTGGGATCGGCGGTGAGCGTGGGGATGCCGTCCTGGTCGAGCGGCGGCGCCGCCGCGGCCTCGTCGCCGCCCTTGAGCGAGATTGCCGCGACCCCGGTGAGGCCCTGGAATTCGAGGCCGACCAGGGTGTCCTTGCGGATCGGGGCGTTGTTCTCGATCATGGCGAGTGCGACAACCCGCCGCGGGTTGTCCAGCTTCACCGAGACCACCTCGCCCACCCTGATACCGTTGAAGTTGACGCTGCCGCCGTTGCGCAGGCCCGCCGCAGGCCCCTCGAACACGACGCGCAGGGGGCTGCGCTGCTTGGTGGTGTGCAGCGACTGGAACCACAGCACGAAGCCGATCGCCGCGGCAATCACCGCCAGCGTGAACGAGCCGATCAATACGTAATTCGCCCGCGTTTCCATCAGGTGCTCCGGCTACTCAACCCAGCTATTCAACCCATGACCGCGCGGGCGCGCTTGCCATGAAAATACTGCCTCAGCCAGGGATGCTGCGAGGCCTGCATGTCGGCGATCGACCCTGCCGCAATGATCTTACCGTTCCCTAAAACGGCGATGCGATCACATGCTGTGTATAGGCTGTCGAGGTCGTGAGTTACCATGAAAACGGTCAGCCCCAAAGTGCGCTGGAGGGTCCTGACCAATTCGTCGAAGTCGCCGGCGCCGATCGGGTCGAGGCCCGAGGTCGGCTCGTCCAGGAAGACGAGGTCCGGATCGAGCGACAGCGCGCGCGCCAGCGCCACGCGCTTGATCATGCCGCCCGAGAGTTCCGACGGAAATCGTTCGGCGACTTCAGGCTTGAGGCCGACCATCGTCAGCTTGGCCATGGTGATCTCGTCCATCAGCCGCTGCGAGACGCGCAAATATTCGCGCATCGGAAACTGGATGTTCTGCCCGACGGTGAGCGAGGAGAACAGCGCACCCTGCTGGAACAGCACGCCCCAGCGCCGCTCCACGTTGCGCCGCTGCGACGTGCTGGAGGAATCGAGGTCGACGCCGAACACCTCGATGGAGCCTGCGACCTTCGGCACGAGGCCGATGATGGTGCGCGTCAGCACCGACTTGCCCGCGCCGGAAGGGCCGACGAAGCCCAGGATCTCGCCGCGCTTGACGTCGAGATTGAGTCCGTCGAGCACGCGCGTCGTGCCGAACTGCACGGTGATGTCGCGGACGCGGATGATGGGATCCTGAATCTCGCCCGCCATCGTCACATCCCGATCGAGGCGAAGAAGATGGCGAACACGCCGTCCATGACGATGACGAAGAAGATGCCCTTCACCACCGATGCGGTGGTGTGCTGACCGAGCGATTCCGCACTGCCCTGCACGGCGAGCCCTTCGACGCAGGCGACGATGCCGATCACCGCGGCCATCACGGGCGCCTTCACCATGCCGACGATGAAATGATCGATCGAGATGGCGTCGCGCAGGCGCAGCAGGAAGGCTTCGGGTTCGACCCCGCCATAGAGCCAGGCAACCAGACCGCCGCCATAGAGCGCGGCCATCGCGCCGAGGAAAGCAAGGATCGGCAGCGCCAGCACCAGCGCCAGCATGCGCGGCAGCACCAGGACCTCGATCGGATCGAAGCCCATGGTGCGCAACGCGTCGATCTCCTCGCGCATCTTCATCGAGCCGAGCTCGGCGGTGTAGGCGCTGCCGGAGCGGCCCGCGACCATGATCGCGACCAGCAGCACACCGATCTCGCGCAGCACCAGGACGCCCAGCATGTCGACCACGAAGATGTCGGCGCCGAAACGGCGGAAATGGAAGATGCCTTGTTGCGCGATGATGCAGCCGATCAGGAAGGTGATCAGCACGATGATCGGCACCGCGCGCCAGCAGACCTGCTCCATGTGGTGCACGGTCGATGTCAGGCGGAACGAGCGCGGGTGGATCAAGACGCGAATCCCCGCCGCGAGCACCGCGCCGAGCATGTCGACGAGGCCTGTCACGGTCCCGGCCACACCGGCCACGGTCCGGCCGATCTGCTCCAGCATGCCGGAGATGGTGATCGTGCTGCTGTCGACCACCTGGGTCGCCCGCACCCGCCGCACCTCGTCCACGAGGCTGGAATAATTCTCGGAGAGGCCCGCGATCTGCGCCTCGACAGCGCCTTGGGTCAGGCTGCGGCGCAGCCGCTCGATCAGCCAGGCGCCGAAAGTGTCGAGCTTGGCAACCTCGGAGACGTCGATGAAGATGCTTTGCGGGGTGCCTGCGAGCTTCTCGGCGTCAGCCACCATCCGCTCCAGGACCGGCGCGAAGCTCGCGGTCCAGGTCCCGGTAGCGCAAAGTGCCAGCGCGTTGCCTTTGGCAATCCGTTCGAGCTTCGGATCGCTGCTCAAGATATCCGCTCCCGTACCGGGGCGGAGAAAATCAGATTGTTGCGCACGCGCCCTTACCCAGAGAAGGTATCCCCAAGTGGTTAATGTTAGTTGATAGAGGTAACTAGCCGGTTCAGATTTCGCCAGAGTTCAAAATGACTTCCTTGAAATTTGCTGCCTTGGCGGCGCGAATCGAGCGCTTCCCGATCGCGGGCAGCTTCACGATCAGCCGAGGGGCCAAGACCGAGGCCGTGACCGTCGTGGCGGAGGTCAGCCGGGACGGCTTGACCGGCCGCGGCGAGTGCGTACCCTATCCCCGCTACGGCGAGACGCCCGAGGCGACGCTGGCCGCCATCCAGGCCATGCAGCAGGCCCTCGCGGACGGGCTCACCCGGCAGGCCCTCCAGGCGGCCATGCCGCCGGGTGCGGCCCGCAACGCCCTGGATTGCGCCCTGATTGACCTCGAGGCCAAGTCGGCCGGCCTGCGGGCTTGGAACCTGCTGAACCGCCCGCTCCCCGGAGAGCGCATCACCGCCTACACGATTTCGTTAGGGACGCCCGAAGCCATGGCCGCGGCGACCGCCAAGGCGGCGCACCGGCCGCTGCTCAAGATCAAGCTCGGCGGCGACGGCGACCCGGAGCGGATCGCGGCGGTGCGCAAGGCCGCTCCCGAATCCGAGCTGATCGTCGACGCCAACGAGGCCTGGACCGAAGCCAATCTGGAGCACAATCTCGCCGCCTGTGCCGCAGCCGGCGTCACCCTGGTGGAGCAGCCGCTGCCATCAGGCAAGGACGAGGCGCTGGCGCGGATCAGGCGCCCGATCGCGGTTTGCGCCGACGAGAGCGTGCACGACCGCTCCTCGCTCGCGCCTTTGCGCGAACGCTACGATGCCGTGAACATCAAGCTCGACAAGACCGGCGGCCTCACCGAGGCGCTTGCCATGGCCGATGCCGCACAGGCGCTCGGCTTCGAGATCATGATCGGCTGCATGGTCGCAACCTCGCTGTCGATGGCCCCGGCGATGCTGGTGACGCCGCAGGCGCGCTTCGTCGATCTCGACGGGCCGTTGCTGCTCGCGCGCGATCGCGATCATGGGCTGCGTTATGACGGCAGCCTGGTCTATCCGCCTGATTCTTCGCTGTGGGGATGAGCCGTGAGGCGGTGCCGCGCCGACCAGATCACGAGCGCCCCAAGGCCTGCCATCGCGGCCATGACGTAGTACAGGCCGTCACCGATGCGGGCGTAGATCGCGCCTGACGCGATCGAGGTCGCAGCGCCCAGGAGGCCGTTGCACGCGGCGTAGTAGCCCTGCCCGCGCGCGATCTGGTGCTGCGGCACACGCCGCACCAGGAGACTCATGGTGCCGAGGATGGTCATGCCGAAGGTGAGGCCGTGGCCGAGTTGCACGATCGCGAGCAGCGCGAGCGGCGGTTCATGCGCGGTGACGATCCAGCGCATCACCGCGCTGAGCCCGCCGATCGCGATCATCGTGGACGGGTGCAGCGAGAAGCGCGGCGACAGCGCGAACACGACAATCTCGGCGATCACGCCCAGCGTCCACAGGGCGGCGATGGTCAGTCCACTGATCCCATGGAGCTGCCAGTTGATGGCCGAGAAGGTGTAATAGGCGACGTGGCTGCCCTGGATCAGCGCGGCCGAGGCGATGACCGCCCAGAAGCCGATATCGCGCAGCAGCGCCGAGCCGGCATGCCTCTCCGTCGTCCTGTGCCTGACATCGTCGAGCGGCTGCAGCAGCAAGCTGGCGAGCACCGCAACGACCGCCCAGGCCACGATGACCCAGATCAGATCGCGCGCCGCGATGACGTCGACGAGATAGCCGCAGGCGAGCGAGCCGGCGGCGAACGCCGCCGAGCCCCACAGCCGCAGAGGTCCGTAGTCGAGCCCGTAGCGGGCGACACCGCGTAGCGCATAGGCATCGGTCAGCGGCATCGTCGGCGTCCACATCATGCAGGTCAGCGCATAGATCAGGAACAGTGCCAGCGGATGCTGCTGCAAGCCGACCGCCGTGAAGCCGATCGCGGTCGCCAGCACCGACACCATCATGGCGGCGCGAATCGCATGCCGCTTTTCGGCGAACGCCGTGACCTGCGGCAGCGTGGTGAAGCGCGTGATCGCCGGCAGCGCATTGATGAGCCCGATCCAGGCTGCGTCGATGCCGATCGCCTTGAGCCAGACCGGGAAGAACGGCAGATGCGTGCCCGAGACCGCGAACACGGCCGAATAGAACAGGGCGAGGCTCACGGCGAATCGCCGCTTCCTGGCTGCCGCGATGGGGATTTGTGATTCGGACTGCATCAAACCAATTGCGATTCGGTCGATATCGTGGTGATCGTTACAGTAGCGCGCACTGATTTGCGCGACGAGATTGTCATGGCCAACGAAGCATTCGCCCTCTCGCCCATGTCTGCCCGCGCGGCCGAGCCGAACGAGCAGGATTACGACGCGATCCGCGAAGCCTTCATGGAGACCGCGCGCGGCCGTTGGTTCCTCGGCGAATACGCCAGGCGCAACCGCAATGCCGACACAAGCATGGTCCTGGACGCGGTCGCCAGAATCGAAGAAACCCTTGCGGCGCAGCGACAACCCGTCGTCGAGGACCGCCTGCCCGAAGCGCTGGTCGATATCCGCCGCGCCATCCGCGAGGCCGAGACGATCGCGATCGCGGCGTTCGATCCCGCGGCGATCGAGGCGAGCCTCGCGGCGATCCCGCGCGGGGTGCGCATCATCAAGGAGATCTCCTGGCGCTGGCGCGAGATCGGCGCCGACGGGCGAATCTGCGACCTCATTGATTCGCAGCTCGCCTCGATCGAGGCCGCCTGCGGACAGATTTCCACCATCGACCCCCGCGTCGAGCTCAGGGCTGCCTTCGATCTGCTGAGGGATCGTGTCGAGCAGCTTGACGGCGGCGCAACGCCGCAGGCCGCGCCGTCCGCCGACGCTGCGCCTGCGCAGGCCGCCGCGCCCGCCGAGACGGCCAGCGAAGCCCCCGTGGCTTTTACGGAAACGCCGCAGGACATCGCAGCAACTCCCGAGCCCGAGGCAGCCGCTGAGAAGGCCGGCGCCACCGAAGCGCTCGCCATGGCCGAACGGGCTGTCGAGGCTGTCGCCGTGCCGGAGACGGCTGCCGAAAGCGACATCGCGCCCGACAAGGTCGCGGTTGAAAACGTCGCTATCGAGGAGCCGACCGCCGAACCCGCACTCGCGGAGGCCGCCGACGCGTTCTCGCCCGATGCCGCCGCGGAAGCCGAGGACGAAGCCATCCTCGACGCCATCGCGCTGGAGATGGCCGCGCCCGATCCGGAGTTCGACGAGATCATCGAGCCGGTCGAGCTGGCCGCGACGACGCCGGAACCGATGGCCTCGGACGTCGCAGCGCCCGTTGCCGCCGAGATTCCGGAATCGATCGCTTCCGAGCCTGTCGTCGCGGAAGAGCCCGCCGCGGACGCACCGATCGCGATGGACTCGCTCGCGCGCCTCACCGACGCGATTGCCGAAGCCGCCGCCGAGGTGATGGAGCAGCAGGCCCCGGCCATGGCGGCCACGGCAACATTCGCCGCAGCGTCGACCGCGACGCTGCCGATGCCCTCGCCCCTGTCCGCATCCTCACCCGAACCCTCGCTCGGCGCCACCATCCTCGCCAGCGGCATCCTGCAGAAGCCGCGCGCGCCGGCCAACGACCCGCTCGCGCCGATCCGCCGCATGACCCAGGCCGAGAAGATCGCGTTCTTTTCGTAAGGGGCGCGCGCTCTTTCCCGCGCCGTTCACTCTCGTGTCCCGGACAAGCGAAGCGCAGACCCGGGACCCAGGAGCCACGAGTTCTACTGCCACATGGGCCCCGGCTCTGCAGCGCACCGTCGAAGAGACGCTGCGCTGCGTCCGGGCACGACACCGCCGCTGTCAGCTTACCCGCAATTCCAGATCGGCCCGATCGGTGTTCGCGTCCAGCACGGACCGAAACTGCCGCCATTGTAGCGGCCGCCGTTGAAGCCTGGGCGGCCGAAATAATGCCACTCGCCATCCCAGCGGTAATATTGCGGAACCGGGTCGATGTACCAATGGCGCCGGTCGTTGCGCGCAAGGCGCCGCATCGCGTCCTTCTGCTTGTAGAGCGGAATGCTGTTGCTCAGCGGCTGCCGATAGCCCGGCAGGAAGCCGTAGCCCTTCCAGACCGGCTTGGGACGCTTTTGCACGGGCTCAGCGGGCGCGACGGCCGGCAGCAGAGATAGGATGATGGCAACAGATAGACACACAAGGCGCGACATGCGTTGACTCTAAACAGTCGGCCGCGAGAACGCCATTCAAATTCGAGTGCTGGATGAACGTGGCCATGCGCGGGATCATCGCACACGATGATCGCATCCGCTTTGCACCAAGCCGTGCGTCGATCGAACGCGGCCCCGCTAGCTGATCACACCCTTGCGGAGCAGGAAGCAGCCATAGCCCCTGCTGTCGCCGACCTGCACGACGCCAAAGCCTGCCGCCGCCGCCCGATAGAAATCCGCCCGCGAGAGCTTGCCGGGTGTGACGGGGTGACCGGCGGCGCGCGCGATCTCCGCCAGCACCGCGCGCTGCACGTCGGGCACCCTATCGGGATCGTCGACCGGCATCATCACGCGCACCGGATCGGCATCGAAATCGTCGAGCGGATAGACCGACATGATGGCGCGGATGGCGACCTCCATGCTCATGCCCGGCAGCTGGATCAGGCGCTGCGATGAGGTGCTCTGCGCGATGCGGGTGGCCGGGTGATTGGCATCGACGAAAACGAGGTCGTCGCCATGGCCCATGGAGGCGAGCAGCCAGAGCAGGTCGGGCGTCAGGATCGGATCGATCGATTTCAGCATGTGGCGGACTATCCTCCAATCGATCGTTCACCATAGCAGGTTCCAAGCGTGATTCAGATCACGTACGCGGCCCTGATGATAGGAATCACGGACCACAGGCTCGAACGCGGCCAAGCTTGCTCGCAACCAATCTCGCATCGAGATGAGTGCCAAAGGAGCACGCCATGTTCCGCTTAAAGCCTTTCCTGATGACGGCGAGCCTGCTGGGAAGCCTGTTCGGCTTCGCCTGCGGGCCCGCTTCCGCGCAAGTCGCCCCGGTTGCACCCGCCCCCACCGCTCTGCAAGGCCCCGAGCAGCGGGTGGCGCTGGTGATCGGCAATGCGAACTACCAGAACGCGCCGCAGCTTGCGAACCCCGACGATGACGCGCAGTCGATGGCGCAGTTCCTGAACTCCGCCGGCTTCGAGGTCGTCGCAGCGACCGATTTGACCCAGAACGACATGCTCCGCGTCGTCCAGGACTTTTCCGCCAAGGTCGCCTCGCGCGGTCCCAACACGGTGGCGATGGTCTATTACGCCGGTCACGGCGTGCAGCTCGCCGGCGAGAACTATCTCGTTCCCGTCGACGCCAAGGTCTCCAGCCCGACCGAGCTCGTCAACAATTCGATGCGCCTCGTCGACGTGATGTCCACGCTGGAGACGATCCCGAGCCGCATGCGCATCGTCATTCTCGATGCCTGCCGCAACAACCCGTTCCCCGAGGTCAACGATGCCGGCCGGGGCCTTGCCATCGTCGACGCGCCGAACGGATCGATCGTCGGCTACTCGACTGCGCCGGGCGCCGAGGCGCTCGACGGCACGGGCGGTCACAGCCCCTATACGCAGGCGTTCCTGAACGTCGCGCGTGAGCCCAACGTGCCGATCGAGCAGCTGTTCAAGCGCGTGCGCCTGCAGGTCAACCAGACCACGAGCGGCGCGCAGATCCCGTGGGAGAGCTCCTCGCTGACGAGTGATTTCACCTTCTTCGGCGACACCGCGGTTGCCGCCAACCGCGCGCCGGTGAAGGCGCCTGTCGTGCAGATGGCCTCCAACCTGCCGAGCCGTTCGACACGCCAGGCCTATGACTACGTCGTGTCCGAGGGCCGTCCGGAATACTATCAGGAGTTCATCCAGATGTACCCGCACGATCCGCTGTGCGACCACGTCCGCTGGCTGCTCAAGAACCTCCTGATCTCGCAGGCCTGGCACAAGGCGGTGCTCGCGAACTCGCCGCTTGCCTACAAGAGCTTCCATGACAGCTACGGCAACAGCCCCTATGCACAGGTCGCGCTGAAGCTGCAGGCGCAGCCGAAGCAGATCCCCCTGATGCAGGCGACCAAGTTCCTGGCGCCGCAGAACATTGCGCCGACCCTCAAGATCGGCAATCTCGGCCAGCCCAAATATATGCCGCTAATGCAGCAGGGTCATGGTGCGTCGCAGATGGACGGCAATCTGCCGGTCGTGCAGAAGCCGGTCGACGGCAAAGTGCTCGGCAAGCTCGGCAATGGCGGTCAGATCGTCACCCTGCCTGCGGGCAACAACCTGCCGAACCAGCAGAACGGCACGCCGTCGCAGACCCCGGGCAAGATCGTCACCCTGCCCGCGCCGAGCAACACGAGCAAGAGCAACCGCATCCCCGGCAAGATCGTGAGCATGCCTGTGAATGTCGGCAAGGGCGGATCGAAGATCGACGCCAAGCCGATCAATGTTCAGACGCAGAACCGCCCGATCCGCATCACCAACGGCAACACCGGCATCGTGAAGTCCAACAGCACCCCGGTGAACAAGGTGCAGGTCCTGAACAATCGTCCGCAGCTCAATGCGATGCCGAACCGCATGGTCAACAGCAACGACAACTTCCGGCAGTCGATGAACCAGGCGCCGAACATGAACGGCGGCGGCAACCGTCGCGGCGGCTTGATGCGCTGATCGCACAAGAAAGAAGGTGCGCTCCCTCCCCCGCCTGCGGGGGAGGGCTATCGCATATGAGATGTGGAGAGCTGGCCCCGGTTGTTTGGACAGCGCCCCGCTGGATTTAAGTGGATTCCTGCCGGGTTATGCTGAACGCGGGGCTTTACGGTTTTGTCGTTGCGTCGGGAGGGCGTAGCCCGACCAGAGCGACGACAAAACCGTCGGCGACGGTCATGCGGCCATCACCATAGCTTGCGTGCCGAAGTAAGCCTCGTCGGGCGTGCGCCCGTCAAGGCTCGAGTGAGGGCGTCCCTGATTGTAGAAGGCCAGATACTTGGCAATTGACGCTCGCGCCTCGGACACGCTGTCGTAGGCGCGGAGATATACTTCTTCGTATTTGACCGTGCGCCAGAGCCGCTCGACAAACACGTTGTCGCGCCAGGCGCCCTTGCCGTCCATGCTGATGGCGATCTTCGCGTCCAGCAGCACATCGGTGAACTCGAGGCTGGTGAACTGGCTGCCCTGATCCGTGTTGAAAATCTCGGGCCTGCCGTGCTTCGCCAACGCCTCCTGGACCGCTTCGACGCAGAAGGCCGCCTCCATTGTGATCGAGACGCGATGGGCCAGGACCCGTCGGCTGAACACATCGACGACCGCCGCGAGATAGACGAAGCCACGCCGCATCGGAATGTAGGTGATGTCCATTGCCCACGCATGGTCGGGCCGCTCGATCTTCAATCCGCGCAACAGGTACGGGTAGATCTTGTGACCCGGAGCCGGCTTGCTCGTGTTCGGGCGACGATAGACCGCCTCGATCCCCATGCGCTTCATCAGCGTCGCGATGTGGCGGCGACCGGCGTATACGCCCTCCCGCCGCAGCAACGATCGCAGCATACGCGCTCCCGCGAAGGGATAATCGAGATGCAGCTCATCGAGCCGACGCATCAAGGCAAGGTCCTCGGCCGAAACTGGCCGAGGTTCATAGTAGACCGTGCTGCGAGCCAGCTTCAGGACCTTCGCCTGGCGCACGATAGAAAGATCATGATCGCGGTCGATCATCGCTTTGCGCTCAGCAGGCCCGCCTTGGTGAGCGCGCCGGACAAAAAATCGTTTTCCAACGCCAGCTCGCCGATCTTGGCATGTAACGCCTTCAAATCGACCGGCGTCTCGGCCGATGTCTTGTCATGCCCAAACACGCCGGCGGCGCCTTCCAGGAGCTGGTTTTTCCAGATCGTGATCTGGTTCGGATGAACATCAAACAGTTGCGCCAGCTCCGCCAGTGTCTTGTCGCCTTTGACCGCAGCCAAAGCAACCTTCGCCTTGAATGCCGGAGAATGCGTCCGGCGGCTCTTCTTCGTCATCTTCGCTCCTGATTCGCAGCAAGAATCCTCGCCGCTGTCAGGCAGAAAATCCACTCAAGCTACTGTCCGAATTTGCGGGGCCAGCTCTTGGCTATGGGCACCGACTGTCTCCATAGCGTCATGGCCGGGCTTGTCCCGGCCATCCACGCCTTTCCACGCGGCACAAAGAACGTGGATGCCCGGGACAAGCCCGGGCATGACGACCTCTGCAAAATTCAAATGCGATTGCCCTGCACTTGCGAGGGTTGGGGAGAGGGTCTCTCCACAACGGGACAATCCCCAAGAGGAAAAAGCCCTCACCCGGCACTGCGTGCCGACCTCTCCCGCAAGCGGGAGAGGTTGCACCGAGCAAGCCGCGAGTTCGAACCACGCAATGAGCAAAGCGAAAGGGGCAGAGCCGCAACGCTCTGCCCCTTCATCATGTCAGCTCTTGAGCTTCGTCATTCCGGGATGCGCCGAAAGGCGCAAGCCCGGAATCCATTCTGCGGCAGAGTCGGCGGAGAAATGGATTCTCAGATGCGCAATTGCGCATCGTAGCTCTCGCTTCGCGAGCCCCCGGAATGACGGCTAAGCCACCAGCTCGGCGAACAGATCGGCGTCGACGTTCCCGCCTGAGAGCACGATGACGACGTTCTTTCCGGCGACGTCGAGACGCCCCGCGAGCAGCGCGGCGAGGCCGACGGCACCGCCCGGCTCCACCACGAGCTTGAGTTCGCGATAGGCGAACGCGACGGCCGCGCCGACTTCCTTGTCCGATGCCGTGACGCCGCGCGCGAGCAGCTTGCTGTTGATCGCAAAGGTCATCTCGCCGGGCATCAAGGCCATCAGCGCATCGCAGATGGTGCGGCCCGCCGGTGGATGCGGCTCGCGGTGGCCGGCGGTCAGCGAAATGCCGTGATCGTCGAAGGCCTCCGGCTCGGCCACCACGATCTCGGCCAGCGGATAGCGCGCCTTCACGGCAGTCGCGACGCCCGCGATCAGGCCGCCGCCTGAGGCCGGCGCCACCACGATGTCAGGGGCGAGACCGAGGCTCGCCATGTCCTCGGCGATCTCGCGGCCGGCGGTGCCCTGCCCCGCGATCACGAAGGGATCGTCATAGGGCTTCACCAGCGTCGCGCCGCGCTTCTCGGCGATGCCGCGCGAGATCGCCTCGCGGTCGTCGCGATCGCGGTCGTACAGCACGACCTCGGCGCCGTAGGATTTGGTGCGCTCGCGCTTCGACAGCGGCGCGTCCGCCGGCATCACGATGGTGGCCTGCATGTCGAGGATCTTTGCCGCGGCCGCCACGCCCTGGGCATGGTTGCCCGAGGAGAACGCAACCACGCCACCGGCGCGCTTGTCCTGCGGGATCGAGAACACCTTGTTGAAGGCGCCGCGGAACTTGAACGACCCGGTGCGCTGGAGCATCTCGGGCTTCAGGAAGACTTTGGCACCGACGCGCTCGTTGAGCACGGGAAAGGACAACAGCGGGGTGCGGATGGCGTAAGGCGCGATCACGCGCGCTGCCGCGTCGATATCGGCTGGGCCGATCGGGAGGAGCTGTTCGGTCATGGCGGAATGGTATCGCGGCCGACGAGGCTCCGGCAAGACACCTCCGCGCGAGGATTCGAGCGATCGAGGTGGCTTTAGGCGACGAAGCGAGGCTGTTCCGTCCCGTTCCCGCCGGGCAGCACCGCGCCAACGGCCCTGATGCTGTCGATAAAGACCCGCGCCGAGGCTTCCCAGGTGTAGTTGGCGGCGAACGCGACGCAGTCCTGCCGACAGACGTCGAGCGCGGCGAAGCAGGCACTGCCCAGATCGTGATCGAGCGCGCCCACCGGCGCATCGCCGATCACGTCGCGGGGGCCCTTCACCGGAAAGGCCGCCACCGGCAGCCCGCTGGCGAGTGCTTCCAGCAGGACCAGGCCGAATGTGTCGGTCTTGCTGGGGAACACGAACACGTCGGCGGCCGCGTAGATGTCCGCCAGCGCCTCGCCCTGCTTCTCGCCGAGGAAGATCGCATCGGGATAGGCCTCCTCCAGCGAGGCACGCGCCGGGCCGTCACCGACGATGACCTTGGTGCCGGGCAGATCGAGGTCGAGGAAAGCCTCGAGATTCTTCTCCACCGCGACCCGGCCCACCGACAGGAACACCGGTGCCGGCAGGCAGAGATCGATGGCACGGGGATGGAACAGGCCGGTATCGACCCCGCGCGGCCACAGCACGACATTGTCGAAGCCGCGGTCGGTCAGTTCGCGGGCCAGCGCCGGGGTTGCCGCCATCACCGCACGGCTGGGCGCATGGAAACGGCGCAGCGCGTGCCAGATCAGCGAACCCGGCACCGGCACGCGGGCGCGGACATATTCGGGGAAGCGGGTGTGGAAGCTGGTCGTGAACGGCAGCTTGCGCTGGCGGCAATAGCGGCGGACCATCAGTCCGATCGGCCCTTCCGTCGCGATGTGGATGCTGTCCGGACGCGCTTCCTGGATCAGCCTCGCGATCCGGGCCGGACGCGGCATGGCCAGCCGCACGTCGCGATAGCTCGGCATCGCGAAGGTGCGGAACGATTGCGGCGTCAGGAACGCGAATTCGACGTCGAGACCCCTGGCCGCGTCGGCAAGCTTGGTCAGCGTCCGAACCACACCGTTGACTTGCGGGTGCCAGGCGTCGGTCGCGACCAGGATACGCATCAGGCGGCCCTTGTCATGCGGCTCTTGCCGCGACCTGCGGGACGGCTGCCGGCTTTTGCAGATGATCCGCCCAGGTGATGATCTCGAAATGGCCGTCGTCGTGCTCGACCAGGGCGGTGCAGCTCTCGACCCAGTCGCCGCAATTCATGTAGCGGATGCCGGCCTCGTCGCGGATCACGGCGTAGTGGATGTGGCCGCAGATCACGCCGTCCGCCTCGTGGCGCCGCGCCTCGGCGGCGAGCGCCTGCTCGAACGCGCCGATATAGTTGACGGCGTTCTTGACCTTCTGCTTGGCCCATTGCGACAGCGACCAATAGGGCACGCCGAACAGGCGGCGGAAGAAGTTGACGAGGCGATTCATCTGGATCGCGAAGTCGTAGGCCTTGTCGCCGAGATGGGCGAGCCAGCGCGCGTTCTGCACCACGAGATCGAAGATGTCGCCGTGGATGACGAGATAGCGCTTGCCGTCGGCGCCGGCGTGAACCGTGTTCTCGACGACGTCGATGCCGCCGAAATGCGTGCCGTAATAGTTGCGCAGGAACTCGTCGTGATTGCCGGGGATGTAGATGATCTTGGCGCCCTTGCGCGCCTTGCGCAACAGCTTCTGGACGAGATCGTTATGCGATTGCGGCCAATGCCAGCTCGATTTCAGCGCCCAGCCGTCGACGATGTCGCCGACGAGATAGATCGTGTCGGCATCGTGATAGCGCAGGAAGTCGAGCAGGAGATCGGCTTGAGAACCGCGGGCTCCGAGATGAACGTCGGAGATGAACAAGGTACGAAAGCGCCGCTCCGGGCTCTCGTCACTCACAGCGTAACTTCCCATGCGCCAGCCTGTAACAATGTCCCGTGACAGGGGGATGACCGATTGAACCTTGAGGCACCTCAGCTACGAATCAAACTTCGCCTCGCCCTCCCCGCGAATATCAGTCGCATGCGACAATCAGGCGACACGGCGCCGCAGGAGGCGCAAAGGCAGATCGCCTTGTCCCTCCGGAAGCAGGTGCGCTCCCTCCCCCGCGTGCGGGGGAGGGTTGGGGAGAGGGTGTTTCACCGGTGGGATTCTCCAAGAGGAGAAAGCCCTCACCCGTCGCTTCGCGCCGACCTCTCCCGCAAGCAAGCGGGAGAGGTGAACGAGCCCCGCGTCAGTAGAACCTGTGGAAATGATGGATCGGCCCATGGCCGTGGCCGACGCTGAAGCGGTCGGCGGCGGCGATCGCGGCGCTGATCCAGGCCTTGGCATTGCGCACGGCGTTTTCCAGATCCTCGCCCTTGGCCAGCCCCGCCGCAATCGCCGACGACAGCGAGCAGCCGGTGCCATGGGTGTTGCGGGTGGCGATGCGCGGCGCGGCGAGCGTGATCGTGCTGTCCGCACCGACCAGATAGTCGATGCTCTCGGCGCCCTCGCCATGCCCGCCCTTGACCAGGACGGCGCGGCAGCCGAGCGCCAGCAGGCGGCGCCCCTGGCTTTCGATCTCGGCCTCGCTTGCCGCGACCGGCTCGTCGAGCAGAGCCGCGGCCTCCGGCAGGTTGGGCGTGATCACGGCGGCCAGCGGTATCAGCCTGGTGCGCAGGGCGTCGACGGCTTCCGCGGCCAGCAGGCGGTCGCCGGAGGTCGCGACCATGACGGGATCGAGCACGATGTGCCGGGGCGCCCAGCGCGACAGCGCGGCGGCGATGGCATCGGTGCTGGCGACCTGGGCCACCATGCCGATCTTCACCGCGCCGATTTCGAGATCGGAGAACACCGCGTCGATCTGTCCGGTGACGAACTCGGCCGGCACCGCGTGGATCCCGGTGACGCCGCGCGTGTTCTGCGCCGTCAGCGCCGTGATCACGGAGGCGCCGTAGACGCCGAGCGCGGCAAAGGTCTTCAGGTCCGCCTGGATGCCGGCGCCGCCGCTCGAATCGGAGCCGGCGATGGTGAGTGCGACCGGGGTCGTCATGACGATTTTCCGCGTTTTCGAGCCATGAGCCGTCTTAGCAAGCTCGCACCGAACCCAGCAAGTTCGCTTGCTAAATCCGGCCGGTTTTGGCCTATTAGCCGGAAGAATACGCTTTCGGAGTGCCCGCGATGGTTCCTTTCTTCGTCCAGATCAAATGCAAGCTCGGCCAGTCCTACACGGTGGCCAATGCGCTTGCCGAAGCCGAGATCGCCTCCGAGATCTACTCCACGGCCGGCCAATACGACCTGCTGGTGAAGTTCTACGTCGACAAGGACACCGATATCGGCCATTTCGTCAACGAGAAGGTGCAGGTGCTGCCGGGCATCCAGGACACCCTCACCATCATCACCTTCAAGGCGTTCGGCGCGGGCTAGCAGGCTGCTGCAAAACTGTTCTCGACGGCGATAATGACCTGTGATTCCGTGGAAGTGAAGGCACGGGGAGATTTGGATGCGAGGACGGGACGACCAGTCGGAAGGTTTGTTCGCATATGTTCGGCTTGAGGGGCGGATTCCGGCGGATCACCCATTGCGGGCGATCCGGGGATTGGCGGATGAGGCGCTGGGTTCGCTGAACAAGCGTTTTGATAGGCTTTATTCCTCGACGGGGCGCCCCTCGATTGCGCCAGAGATGCTGCTGCGGGCGACGCTGTTGCAAGCCTTCTTCTCGGTGCGCTCTGAGCGAATGTTGGTGGAGCAGATCAGCTACAACCTGTTGTTCCGCTGGTTCGTGGGGCTGCCGATGGACGCGGAGGTTTGGCATGCGACGGTGTTCACCCACAATCGCGATCGGCTTTTGGAGGCGGAGGTGGCGCGCGAGTTCCTGGGGGCGCTGCTGGCCTTGCCACAGGTGAAGAAGCTACTGTCGAGCGAGCACTTCTCGGTCGACGGGACACTGATCGATGCCTGGGCGTCGATGAAGAGCTTCCGGCCGAAGGATGGCTCTGGCGAGCCTCCGGCGTCGGGCCGCAACGGCGAGCGAAACTTCCATCAGGAAAAGCGTTCGAATGAGACCCATAGCTCAACCACTGATCCCGACGCCCGGCTCTATCGCAAGGCGGCTGGCCGTGAGAGCCGGCTGTGCTTCATGGGGCATGTTCTGATGGAGAACCGCAACGGGCTTGCAGTCGATGCGATGCTGACACACGCGACGGGGACGGCGGAACGAGAAGCGGCGCTGACCATGGTCGATCGTCGGAAAGGCAGGAGGAGGAAGCAAAAGCGTCGCATGACGCTGGGCGCGGACAAGGCCTACGACGCGACCTCTTTTGTCCAACATTTGCGTAAGCGCGAGGTGACGCCGCACGTTGCGATCAACGGCACGGTCAGCAAGCATGGCGTGGTCCGCAAGACGGCGGTCGATGGCCGCACCACGCGGCATGCGGGCTACGGGATCAGCCAAATCTCGCGCAAGCGGATCGAGGAAGTGTTCGGCTGGATCAAGGCGCAGGCCGGCCTCGATCAGGTCAAGGTGCGAGGACTTGCCAAGGCCAACGCGGTGTTCACGTTTGCGGTCGCTGCCTACAATCTGATCCGCATTCCAAAACTACTGGCTCCAGCCATCGCCTGAGACAAGGCGACAGCGTTCCAGCTCGTTTGTCCGACATCCGATCTCGACCCGCCCCTGCAAAACGACGACTTAAATCACACGAAAGCGAGACTTCTTCAGCAGCCTGCTAGAGCATGATCCGGAAAAGTGCGAAGCGGTTTTCCGGAAAGATCATGCGCAAACAACAGCTGAAACGCGATGACGATTCGTCCAAATCTCATCGCGCTTTAGCGCTGCTGCGCTAGCTGCCCTGCTTGCGTTTCGGCGGCGTCGGCCCGTCCACCGGCGGCAGCGATTTGAGGTACTCCGCCATCGCCGCGAGATCCTGGTCCGGCAATTGCGAGGTGTTCTTGATCACGCGCGTCATCGCGCCGCCGGCGCTGTCGCCATCCGGCAATTCACCGGTCTTGAGGAAATAGGCGAGATCCTTCGTGCTCCACTCGCCAAGGCGCTTCTGGGTGATGTTCGGAACCCATCCCTCGCCTTCCGGATTCGGACCGCCGGCAAATCGCTCGCCGGCGATGATGCCGCCGAGCGCATTGCGCGGGCTGTGGCACTCGGCGCAATGGCCGAAGCTGTTGACGAGATAGGCGCCGCGATTCCACTGCGGCGACTTGCTGGCGTCGGCGACGAAGGGCTTGCCGTCCATGAACAGGAACTTCCAGATGCCGATGTTGCGCCGGATGTCGAAGGGAAAGCTCACCTCGTGATCACGCACCTTGCCTGCAACCGCCGGCAGCGTTTTCAGATAGGCAAAGAGATCGAGCACGTCCTGCCGCCTCGCGTGCTGGTAGGAGGTGTAGGGAAAGGCCGGAAAATAGTGCTGGCCCGAGGGCGAGACCCCGTGCATCACCGCGTTGACGAAATCGGCGTCCGTCCATTTGCCGATGCCATCGTCCGGATCGGGCGAGATGTTCGGCGCGTAGAACGTTCCGAACGGCGACTTGATCGCGACGCCGCCACCAAGCCTGAGACGATCTGGCTGATTGGGAACGGCATGGCAGGACGCGCAGCCGCCGGCGTTGAACATCACCTCGCCATTGGCGAGATCGGGCGCACGGCCCGGGATGGCGCTCGCAGCCGCCACCACCGGCGCGCTGAGCCACCAGTAAAGGCCGGCAGCGGCGATCGCGACGAGCAGCGCCGCGACAATTGTTCGTTGCAACATGCGCACCCATTCACTCGTTACGGCGAACCTATGACCGATGTCGTTGCCACTCCAGCCACGAAGATTTTAGCCCACCCCGGCCGGAGACGGGAATAAAGTGAAATGCCGGCTGTTGGAAGTTTGGCAGCCCGTCGAATTCAACAGGGAGAATGTCATGAACAAGTCCGTCATTGCCGTGTTCGCGCTCGGTGCCGTTGCCTTTGCGGGGTCCGCGAACGCCGAAAAGCTGAAGGCAACGCTGGACGGCAAGGCCGAGGTGCCGGCGACGACCAGCAGCGCCACGGGAACGGCCGATCTGAACTACGATGCCGCCAGCAAGAAACTGTCCTGGACCGTCACCTATTCCGGCCTCTCCGGCCCTGCCACAGCCGCGCATTTCCACGGGCCCGCCGAGGCCGGCAAGAACGCAGGCGTTGCTGTCCCGATCCCGAACGCGGCCTCGAGCCCGGTCAAGGGCGAAGCGACCCTGACCGACGCGCAGGCCGCCGATCTGCTCGGCGGCAAGTACTACATCAATATCCACACTGCAGCCAATCCGGGCGGCGAGATCCGGGGACAGGTGACGAAGTAAGCCTCGAGGCTGCTTCGTTGCGCGAAGGCCGGGCGCTGGAGGGGGCGTCCGGCCTTTTCGATTCCGGGAGGCGCTCAAGCCGCGTTCAGCGCCTGCGCGAGGTCGGCGATCAGGTCCGACGGGTTCTCGATGCCGATCGAAAGCCGGATCGTGGAATCGAGGACGCCGATCTTGCGGCGGATGTCGGCGGGGACGCCGGAATGGGTCATGGTTGCGGGCAGGCTCGCAAGCGATTCCGTTCCGCCAAGGCTCACCGCCAGCTTGAGGATCTGCAGCGCGTTGAGGAACTTGACCGCCGCCTCCTTGCCGCCTTCGATGTCGAAGGAGAAGGTGGACCCGGCACCGAGACACTGCCTCGCAAACGCGCGCCCGGCCGGCGAGTCCTCCTCGTGATGACCGAGGTAATGGACCTTGGCGACCTTGGGATGATCGCGCAGGAAGTCCGCCACGAGGCGCGCATTGTCGTTGGCCTTCTCCATCCGCAGGCTGAGCGTCTCCAGCGAGCGGTTGATCATCCAGCAGGAATGCGGATCGAGCTGGGTCCCGATGGCGCCGCGCAAGGCCTTGATGCCCTTCATGATCGCCTTCGAGCCGAGCGCGGCGCCCGCGATCAGGTCTGAATGACCGCCGACATATTTGGTCAGCGAATACAGCGAGAGGTCCGCACCATGCTCGATCGGCCGCTGAAACACCGGTCCGAGCAGCGTATTGTCGCAGGCAATGACCGGTGTGTGTCCCTGCGCCTTTCCGACCGCGTCGGCAATACGGCGGATCATCGCGATGTCGACCAGGCCGTTGGTCGGATTGGCCGGCGTCTCGATCAGGATCATCGACACCCGCCCCTTGCCCATGGCCTCCTCCGCGGCCTGCCTGACCGCCGTCTCGTCGATGCCGTCGGCAAAGCCGACGGCGCCGATCGACAGGCGCGCAAGCGTGTTCGTCAGCAGGGTTTCCGTCCCGCCATAGAGCGGCTGGGAGTGCAGGATGACATCGCCGGGGCAAATGAAGGCCAGGATCGTGGTCGAGATGGCCGCCATGCCGGATGAGAACAGCGCACAACTCTCCGTGCGCTCGTAGATCGCGAGCCTGTCCTCGACGATTTCGCTGTTGGGATGGTTGAAGCGCGAATAGACGAGGCCCGCGCCCATGCCTTCCGGCGGCTCGCGCCGTCCTGCCCGTCCTCGGCCGTCTTGAACACGAAGGTGGAAGTCAGGAATACCGGCGGCTTGATGGCGCCTTCGGACAGTTGCGGATCATAGCCATAGGTCAGCATCAAGGTTTCCGGATGCAGCATATGGTTGCCGATATGGGTCTTGGACGGAAACGGTTTTGCCATGGCCTATCTCGCTGTTGATTCAATTCCGCGCCGGGCGTTGGAACCTCCGGATGCCGTGAGACATCGATGCCGCATCGGCATCACCATAGATAACCTCTTTGAAAGCGATCCGTCAGGCCATGCGAACGGAATTCGTGGCTGGCTCGTGGCCAGTCGCGATCAGAGGTAGCGCCAAGCGCGCGGATGGAGCGCAGGCAATCCGGACAGACCCATCGGCTTCGACCGGCTGGCGCGGCGATCGCAGAAACCGTAGGTCGCATGAACTCAGCGAAATATGCTTCCACCGTCCCGGGTGTCGTCGCGCTCGTCCGGGCTACGAACTTCGGGCCACGAACTGCGCCGTTACTTCAGCTTCACACGATACGTCTCGTGGCAATCGTTGCAGCGATCGTTGATCGCGGTGTAGGCCGCCTTCAGGCTCGCGACATCCTTGATCTTGCCCTTGACGTCGGCGATCGCCTTCTGCACCGGAGGAATCTTGGAGTCGAAATCGGCCTTGTTCTGCCAGATCTTTTGCGAGCTGCCGTAGGTCGCGTTCACCACGTCCTGCTTGGGATTGACCTCGAAGGTCTTGGCGATCTTGGCGACATCGGCCTCGATGCTGGCGATGGCTTCATCGGCAGCTTTCTTGTCGAAGGGGATGTCACCCTTGGTCATCTTCTGGATGACGCCGTACTGGTTCTTTGCGATCGAGCGCATCAGATTGTCCTGCTGGACGGCAATCTCCTGCTGCGCCATCACGGCGCCCGCGCCTAGCACAAGGACGCCCGCGACAATCATCGTCCGTTTCATTGACTCGTTTCTCCGGCTCTCGAGATGTTCATGGAATGAGCTTCACGGGCTTCAGGGGAAGCCGGGACCCATCATGGATAGAACCCCGCGGCTGGCGTTTATTCCCGCCCGCGGGGAAGATCACCGTTCACAGGCTGTGGCGGCGATGGTGCTCGTTGATTGCGATCCACACCCGCTCCGGCGTTGCCGGCATGTCGATGTGGTCGATCTTGTATTCGCGCCAGAGCGCGTCGACGATGGCGTTGACGATCGCCGGGCAGGAGCCGATCGCCCCGGCCTCGCCCGCCCCCTTCACCCCCATCGGATTGGTCTTGCAGGGGATATTGTTGGTCTCGAACACGAAGGCCGGCCCGTCCGCCGCACGCGGCAGCGCGTAGTCCATGAAGGTTGCGGTGATGAGCTGGCCGTCGGTGGCGCCATACACCACCTGCTCCATCAGCGCCTGGCCGATGCCCTGCATGGCGCCGCCATGCACCTGTCCCGCCAGCAGCAGCGGATTGAGCGTCTTGCCGAAATCGTCGACGATCACGTAGTTGACGATCTTGATGATGCCGGTGGCCGGATCGATCTCGACCTCCGCGACGTGGGTGCCGTTCGGATAGGTGCCGTCGGCGCTGGCAAAGGTCGCGCTGCCTTTCAGCTTCGATGGATCGACGCCAGGCCGCTTGGCGAGATCGGCGAACGAGATCGAGCGGTCGGTGCCGGCGATGCGCACCACGCCCTCGGAGATCTCGAGGTCGCCCGCGCTGGCCTCCAGCGCCTGCGCTGCGATCTCCTTTAGCTTCTGGCCGAGCTCGCGCGTGGCGCGCTCGACGCTGACGCCGCCCGAGGGGATCGAGGCCGAGCCGCCGGTGCCGAGGCCCGTTGCGATCTCGTCGGTGTCGCCCTGGTGGATGTGGACGCGCTCGGGCGCGACGCCGAACTGCTCGGCGACGATCTGCGCATAGGCGGTCTGGTGCCCCTGCCCGCTCGATTGCGTGCCGATCAGGACAGTGACGTCGCCATTGGGATCGAGCCGCACATTGGCGGTCTCCTCGCCCATGGTGCCACACACCTCGACATAGCTCGCAAGGCCGATGCCGCGGATCAGGCCATGCTTCTTGGCGAGCTTCGCGCGCTTGGGAAACTCCTTCCACTCGGCGATCTCCATCGCGCGCTTCAGATGCGCGGCGAAGTCGCCGGAATCGTAGACCTTGCCGGTGGCAGTCTTGTACGGCAGCGCCTTCGGCTGGATGAAGTTCTTGCGGCGGACCGCGTCCGGCGTCATGTCGAGTTTTCGCGCGCAGGCATCGACCAGACGCTCGATGACATAGGCCGCCTCAGGCCGGCCCGCGCCGCGATAGGCGTCGACCGGCACGCTGTTGGTGAAGATGGTGCGCACCCGGCAGTGGAACGCCTGGATGTCATAGAGGCCCGGCAGCATGCCGGCGCCGCCATGCGGGATGTAGGGCCCGAAGGTGGACAGATACGCGCCCATGTCGCCCATCAGGTCGCAATCCATCGCCAGGAACTTGCCGTCCTCGGCGAGCGCCATCTTCGCGGTGGTGACGTTGTCGCGCCCCTGCGCGTCGCCCATGAAATGCTCGGTGCGGTCGGCCGCCCATTTCACCGTCTTCTTCAGTTTCTTGGCCGCGACCGCCATCAGGGCGTATTCGCGATACGGGAACAGCTTCGTACCGAAGCCGCCGCCGACATCGGGACAGATCACCCGCATCTTGTCGGTCGGGATCTTGAGCACGTTCTGGCACAGGATGTCGCGTAGCCGATGGCTGCCCTGGCTGCCGATGGTGAGCGTCAGGTGATCGCGCTTGGCATCGTATTCGCAGACTGCCGCACGCGTCTCCATGAAGCTCGCGACCACGCGCGGATTGACGATCGAGATTTCGGCCACCGCATGCGCCTTGGCGAAGGCGGCTTCCGTCGCGGCCTTGTCGCCGATCGAGACATCGAACAGCACGTTGCCGGGCTTGTCCGGCCAGACCTGGGCTGCGCCCTTCTTCACGGCGTTGACGACGCCGGTCACCGCCGGCAGCGGGCTCCATTTGACCTCGATCGCCTCGATCGCGTCGCGGGCCTGGTCGATGGTCTCGGCGACGACGAAGGCGATGGCATCGCCGACATGCCGCACCTCGTCCTTGGCGAGGATCGGGTAAGGCGGGCCGGTGAACGGATCGGTCTCGAGGTTGAACAGGCAGGGCAGATTGCCGAGATCCGCAACGTCCTCGGCGGTCAGGATCAGCGCGACGCCGGGGAGCCCGCGGGCCCGGCTCGCATCGATGGTGTATTTGGCATGCGCATGCGGCGAACGCAGCATCAAGCAGCGAAGCGCAGCCTGCGGCGCGTAATCGTCGGTATAGCGGCCCTTGCCGCGGATGAGCGCGTCATCCTCCTTGCGCAGCACGCTTTGGCCAACGCCGAACTTGATGGGAGCCGCCATTTTGTTTTCCCGTTCTCATGGTTGTTTTGCGGGCCATATTGCCGTGGAAAAACTGGCAAGGCAAACGGGTTTAGGTGGGCGCGCCCGTCAAGGCCGATGATTCGAAGCCGCCCTCGGCGGCTCTCGGGCAACCATGACGCTCAGCCGCGCCAAACCCGTGTCAATGGCTGAATTTCCTGACCATAAGATATTTATCATACGTGACATCACCTATGCGGACGGCACAGGGATCCGTGCCGTAGACCTCGAACCCGTTGCGCTTGTAGGTCCTGATTGCAGCGGTTGCTTCGAGCAGGACCTCAAGGTGTACCTGCTCGACGCGTGCCTCGGCATGGGCAAGAAGCTCCTTGATGAGTCGATCTCCGAATCCTTTGCCTCGGCCATTTTCCCTCACGTAAACCGTGAAGATGTGACCCCTGTGCTGCGATCGACGAGCTGGCGACACGTAGAAGCCCGCCACTCCGATCAGATTTCCGCGCACAAAGGCGCCGAGGATCGCTCCACTCAGCCAATGGCTGATAAGCCGCCAGCATCGCCTCTCCGCCCTCGTCCTCTTCAGCAGAACCAAACGTCTGAGGGTGCGTCCGAAGCGCCTCCGCGCGAATCTCGCGGAAGAGATCGAAATCATCGACAGTCAATCGTCGGGTTTCCACGTCCGCCTGGGGACGCGCCGCATGCGATGTCATGATCGCCTCCTCTCCTTGTCGCAGCGAAGGTCGGCAGGGATTGCTGGCCTTCTCACATCCCACCGCGGCCCCACAGAGCCCTCGCATTGTCTCTCAACCTCTCGAGCGCACGTTCAGGCGCGATGCAGTCGATCTCGCCACGCGTCAGGCCGATGTCCACCAGGTCCCTGTCGCTCAGGTCGTGCAAGCTGACCCGTGCACGCGGCCGCAGCTCCTGAAACGCCCGCCAGTGTTGCCTGAGCACGCTCAAGACGATGGAGAGGTCGAGGCGACGTCTCGCGACATCGCGCTCCGTCGCGACTGTGGTGGTCGTCTGTTGGGGTGGCATCGGATGCTCCTGCTGTTGAGCCGGCAGGGAGCGTGGCCAAAGAAAAGGCCCCGTCCGATGCCGGCGGGGCCTGGTGAAAAGATGTCGTCGTCGAAATCCTAGCGCACGACTCCTCCCACCGCCCAGCCGAAGCGGGTGATGTGGTTGCGGTTGAGGGTGCGCGACGATTTGATCATGCGTTGCTCATACCACGGCAATCGCACAAAATCAAGAGATGTGCAAATGTCGGTTGCACCCTGGAAGCGAGCGCCCTGCGCGCCTAAAGCGCGATGCGACAGGATGAATCGTCATCGCGCTTTAGGTTGTTGTTTAAGCATGATCTTTTCGGAAAACCGCTACGCACTTTTCCGGATCATGCTTTAGCCGCGCACCAGGGAGACCAACCAACTACGGCCGAACAGGATGAGGATCGCGAGCGCGTAGACGATGGTGCCGCCGACGGCGAGCAGGACCAGAGTCAACTCATCGTGGAAGCGCATCGAGCCAAGATACGCACCGCCGAAATGCGCGATCAGCCAGAACGCGGCGGCCAGGATGAGGCCGGTCAGCAGGAATTTCGCGAGCGACATCAGCCAGGCACGGTCCAGCACGAGGAAGCCGCGCCGCACGGCGAAGAACAGCACCAGCAAGAGATTGGTCCAGACGCCGATGGCGGTTGCGAGCGCAAGGCCGATCTGAGCCAAGGATCCCATCAGGGCGACCTTCAATGCGACGTTGACGGCGATGCCGGTCAGCGAGGCGCGAACCGGCGTTGCGGTGTCCTTGCGCGCATAGAAGGTTGCGACCGCACTGCGGATCAGCACGAAAGGAATGAGGCCGATGGCATAGGCCGCGAGTGTGCCGCCGGCGGCGACGGCATCGGCCTTCGAGAAGGCGCCGCGCGCGAACAGCGCACGCATGATCTCGTCGGGCACGGTGAGGAAGGCCGCCACGAACGGGATCGAGAACAGCAGCGTGAAATCGAAGGCGCGACGCTGCGCCTTCATCGCGCCGTCATGGTCGTTGGCGGTAATCCGCCGCGACATCTCCGGCAACAGCACCGTGCCGATGGCGATGCCGATGACCCCGATCGGCAACTGGTTGAGACGGTCGGCATAATAGAGCGCCGACAGCGCGCCCGCGGGCAGGAAGGTCGCGATGATGGTGTCGGCGAACAGTGCGACCTGCGTGCCCATCGAGCCCAGCGTCGCAGGTCCAAGCGCCTTGAAGAAGCCGCGGACGTCTTCGTCGAGCTTCAGCGGCGCGAAGCGCGGCAGGCCGCCATGGCGGGCGAGATCGCCCGCGAGCAGGAAATATTGCAGGAAGCCGGAGATGAGCACGCCCCAGGCTGCGGCATGGCCCGCGGTCGGAAACCAGGCGGCGAGCGCCAGCGTCATCATCATCGCGACATTGAGGAAGATCGAGGCCGCCGCCGCGCTGGCGAAACGCTGCATCACGTTGAGCATGCCGCCGTAGAGCGTCACCAGCGTGATCAAGAGCAGATAGGGAAAGGTGATTCGGGTCAGCTCGATCGCGAGCTTGCGCTGCTCGGCGTCGTCACCGAAGCCCGGTGCGAGGATGCTCATGGCCTGCGGCATGAACAACCAGGCGACGATCAACAGCACCACCTGCGAGGCCAGGAGCAGCGTGAAGATGCGGTCGGCGAACAGGCTTGCCGCCGCCTCCCCCTTCTCGCCATGGACATGGGCATAGGCCGGCACCCAGGCCGCGTTGAAGGCGCCCTCGGCGAAGATCGCGCGGAAATGATTGGGCAGCCGTAGCGCCACGAAAAAGGCATCGGCCACGGGTCCGGCGCCGAGGATCGCCGCGAGCATGATGTCGCGGGCAAATCCCGTGACCCGCGAGAGCAGCGTGTATCCGCCAACCGTGAAGATGCGTCCGAGCATGCGCCTGTTTTAGAGCATGGCGCGATCAGGTCTAGGTGCAAACCGTGACGGTGGTGTGCTCCCTCCCCCGCTTGCGGGGGAGGGTTGGGGAGAGGGTGTCACTCCCCCAGAGGAGAGTCCTCACCCGCGCCTTCGGCGCGACCTCTCCCGCAAGCGGGAGAGGTGAAGCAAAATCACCCCGCGAGCGCGCCGCGGACGGCGGCGATGATTCGCTCCTGGTCGGCTTCGGTCACATAGGCGTGCATCGGCAGGCTGATGACGTCCTGCGACAGGCTCTCGCAACCCGGCAGCCCGCCTTCCGCGACCGGGTAATGCTTGTAGGCGGTCTGCTGATGCATCGACTTGCCGTAGTAGATCGCGGTCGGCACGCCCTGGGCCTTCAGCGCGGCGGCAAAGCCGTCGCGATCGGTACCCTCGGGCAGACGGATGGTGTACTGCGCCCAGACCGAGGTATTGCCGGGGCTGAGGCGCGGCACGGTGACCACATTGGACAGACCGCGCTCATAGCGCTCCGCGACCTTGTTGCGGGCGGCGATCTCGTCGTCAAAGATCTTCAGCTTCTCGATCAGGACCGCGGCCTGCATGGTGTCGATCCGGCCGGTCAGGCCGAGACGGACATTGTCGTATTTGTCCATGCCCTGCCCGTGCACGCGGATGCTACGCAGCGTGGCCGCGAGCTCGTCGTCATCGGTGAAGATCGCGCCGCCGTCGCCGAAGCAGCCGAGCGGTTTTGCCGGGAAGAAGCTGGTCGCCGTGGCATGCGCGAGCGTGCCGAGCTTGCGGCCCTTGTAGCTCGCGCCAAACGCCTGCGCGGCGTCGTCGAGCACGAACAGGCCCTCGGCCTTGGCGATCTCGGCGATGGAATCGTGATCGGCCGGCTGGCCGAACAGGTCGACCGGAATCACCGCGACGGGCTTGAGGCCGGCCTTGCGGGCGGTCGCGATGCCGCGCTTCAGCGACTCCGGGCTCATGTTGAAGGTCGCCTCGTCCACGTCGACATAGACAGGCGTCGCGCCGGTCCGCGCCACCGGCGAGGCGGTCGCGATGAAGGTGAAGGATGGACACAGCACCGCATCGCCGGGCCCGACATTCTTCGCCATCATCACCATCAGGATCGCGTCGGTGCCGCTGGCACAGCCGATCACGTGCTTGGCGCCGCAATAGGCCGCGAGCTGCTTCTCGAGCTCGAAGACCTCGGGTCCGTTGACGAACTGGCAATGGTCGAGCACGCGCTTGACGGCCGCATCGAGCGAGGCCCCGAGCCGGCGCCGCTGCGCGCCGACGTCGATGAAGGGAATGGGATCGGAACGCAGATGCTGGTTCATAGTCTGGTTCTTGGCGCCTTGTGACGTTTGAGCGGTCGACATGGAAAAGGATCAGCCGGCGACGCGGCGCGGAGCCTTGCGGACAGGCGCCGTCGCCGCAGGCCGCGACGGCGTTTCGAGACATTGCGTGGCGATCTCGAGGCTGGCGACGCCTTCATCGCCCGTGACGGCCGGCGTATCGCCATGGCGCACCGCCTTGAGGAACGCGATCAGCTCGGCGCGCAGCGGCTCATCGTGGCCGACCGGCAGGTGCCGCATCGAGTAGCTGCCGTCGGGCTTGAAGCCGAAGCACTCGGTGACCTGGCGCGTGAGCAGATCGCCCATCACGTATTTGCCGCGGGTGGCGACCGTGACGCTGCGCGCCTTGAACGGCGTCAGCCAGTTGGTGTTGATGTGGGCGAGCACGCCGTTGGCGGTGCGGAACTGCAGGAGCGCGATGTCCTCGCGCTCGGCGACGGCGCTCGACAATTGCGGCTGCACCTCGACGATGTCGGATTCGGTGAACCAGCGGATCAGATCGATGTCGTGCACGGCAAGATCGATGACGACGCCGACATTGGACATGCGCGGGGGGAACGGGCCGACGCGCGTGATGGCGATGGAGAGAATGTCCTCGCCCGCGATGGCCTGCTTGACCGCGGCGACCGCCGGATTGAAACGCTCGACATGGCCGACCATCAGCGTCACGCCGGCCTTCTGTGCCGCGGCGACGATCTCGCGGCCCTCTGCCACCGTGGAGGCGATCGGCTTCTCGACCAGCACGTGGATGTTCTTGGCGATGCAGGCGAGCGCGACCTCGTGATGCAGATGGGTGGGCGCGGCGATGGTCACGGCGTCGAGGCCTTCGGCGAGGAGCTGGTCGAGCGTCTCGAAGCTTTCGCAACCGGCAAGCTCCGTTGCCCGCGCGCGATGTGCCGCCGAGGGATCGACGACGCCGACGAGGCTGACGCCGGGTAGACCCGCAAGCACGCGCGCGTGGTTGCTGCCCATCACGCCGGCGCCAATGACGCCGACGCGCAAGCCGGCCTTCGCCGGTGCAGATCCTTTGGAACTCATCTGAGCAAACCCCGATTCAACCCAAATCCCCGGCGCCTCTCCTAGCACGGCCGTTGGCGAATGCGGACTTGGGACCCCGGACACGATTTGATTCAAAAAGTTACACGTTCCCCGGGCCTTAAGCCGCAAAACATACCGTCTTCCCGGCCCGGGTCGCGTGATTCGGAGCTTGCTGGTTACGACCTTTGATAGTCGTCTTCAATCCGGATGATGTCGTCTTCCCCCAGATAAGAGCCGGTCTGGACCTCGATCAGCTCCAGCTGGATCTTGCCGGGGTTCTCCATCCGGTGCACGGCGCCCATCGGGATGTAGATCGACTCGTTCTCGTGCACCGTCTTCACGGCCTCGTTGACGGTGACGTGGGCCGTGCCCCGCACCACGATCCAGTGCTCGGCGCGATGATGGTGCTTCTGCAGCGACAGGCGCCCGCCCGGCTTCACCACGATGCGCTTGACCTGGTGACGCTCGCCGTTGTCGACGGACTGATAGCTGCCCCAGGGCCGGTGCACCTTCAGATGCTCCTCGGTGACCTTCGGCGCAACCGCCTTCAGCTTGGTCACCAGGCGCTTCAGGCCGTTGGCATCCTTCTGGCGCGAGACCAGGATCGCGTCCGCGGTGGCGACCACGACGAGATCGTCGACGCCTTCGAGCGCGACCAGCGCGGAATCGGTGGTGACGTTGCAGTTGCGGGAGTCCTCGAACACGGCGGTGCCATGCGCCGCATTGCCCTGCGCGTCCTTCTCCGACAGCTCCCACACAGCGAGCCAGGAGCCGACGTCGGACCAGCCGCACGACACCGGCACGACGGCGGCGCGCGCGGTCTTCTCCATCACCGCATAGTCGATCGAGATCGCCTTCGCCGCGCCGAACGCTTCCGGCTCCAGCGTGACGAAGCCGAGATCGCGGCCGGCATTGTTGACGGCGCTGGTGACTGCCTCGACGCTTCCCGCATCGACCTTGCGATATTCGTCGAGCAGCACGGCGGCCGGGAACATGAAGTTGCCGCTGTTCCAGAGATATCCCGAATTGACGTAGTCGGACGCCTTCACCGCATCCGGCTTCTCGACGAAGCGCGCAACCGCATGCACCTCGCCTGAGATCACCTCACCCGGATTGATGTAGCCGTATTCGGTCGCCGGCCGCTCCGGCTTGACGCCGAAGGTGACGATGCGCCCGGCGCGTGCGGCGGTCAGGCCCTCGCGGCAGGCCGCGACGAAGGCGGCATTGTCCTGCACCACGTGGTCGGCGGCGAGCGCGAGCACGATCGCTTCACTGTCGCGGTTCTGCGCGAATACCGCGCCCGCAGCGATCGCGGGGCCGGAATCGCGCCGCATCGGCTCGAGGATCACGTCCGCCTCGATGCCGATCTCGGCGAGTTGCTCCAGCACCATGAAGCGGTAGGACGCATTGGTGATGACGATCGGCCGGTCGAACAGGGAGGGATCGGACACGCGCAGCAGCGTGTCCTGGAATGTCGAGCGCGTGCCGAACAGCGGCAGGAACTGCTTGGGGCGAACCTCGCGCGAAGCGGGCCACAGCCGCGTGCCGGCGCCGCCGCACATGATCAGGGGGATTATGCGTTTGTCCATCGTGATCTCAAACCTTGAAGTAGTCCCGATACCAGGTGACGAAATGATGAACCCCATGCTCGATCGGCGTTGACGGTGCAAAGCCGGTGTCGCGCATCAGATCCTCGACATCCGCGAACGTTTCCCGCACATCTCCCGGCTGCATCGGCAGCAATTCTTTGATCGCCGTCCGGCCCAGCTCCCGCTCCAGAAGACCGACGACGTGCATCAGCTCCTCCGGATGGTGGTTGCCGACATTGTAGAGCTTAAACGGCGCATTTGCGGCAGCCGGATCGTCCGCGGGCACAAGATCGATCAGCTTCGATACGACGCAGGTCACATCATCGATATAGGTGAAGTCGCGCCGCATCTCGCCATGGTTAAAGAGCCGGATCGGCTTGCCCGCCATGATGGCGTTCGCGAACAGAAATACGGCCATGTCGGGCCGGCCCCACGGGCCGTAAATGGTAAAGAAGCGCAGCCCCGTGACCGGCAGGCGGTAGAGATGGCTGTAGGACTGCGCCATCACCTCGTTCGCCTTCTTGGTCGCGGCATAGAAGCTGACGGGATGATCGGTGCGGTCTGCAACCGCAAATGGCAGTTTTGTGTTGGCACCGTAAACGGAGGATGACGAGGCGCAGACGAGATGACGACAGCCGTTGTTGCGGCAGCCCTCCAGCACGTTGAGAAAGCCATGGAGATTGGAATCGGCATAGGCGTGCGGCTGCTCGATCGAGTAGCGCACGCCGGCCTGCGCAGCCAGATGCACGACTTTGGCAAAACGATGTTGGGCAAACAGTGCCGCCATCGCCTCGCGGTCGGCGAGATCGGCCTCGACGAAGGAGAAGCGGGAATCGTCCCTGAGCAGCGCCAGACGCGCCTTCTTCAGCGCCGGATCGTAATAGCTGTTGAGATTGTCGAGCCCGACGACGGGGCGGCCTTCGTCCAGGAGCTGCCGGGCGACGTGAAAGCCGATGAATCCGGCGGCACCCGTGACCAAAATCGCCTGATCCGTCATCCTGTTCCCTGGGGATCCCTCGCCCGGTCCTGTTTAGCCGCCAGCTCGATCGGGGCGCAATAGGCTCGCCGCTGCCCTCACAACACCCCAACGACGGCTATTGCAAGATCGGCGCCAAGACCATACCAAAGCGGCCGAATTCGGCGCCTCGCGTCGGGTTGCCTCAAATCTTCGCAAACCCTGTCCATGCGGGCGAGATGCGCCGAATCCTGTTGTCGACGGCCAAGATCATGATTTCCGCGGCGCTGCTCTATCTGGCGCTGCGTAAGGTGGACCTGTCCGAATTGTTTTCGCGCTTCACCGTCACTAGCCTGTTCTGGATCGGCGTCGCGATCGCGGTTGCGTTCCTGCAGATCTTCGTCGGCGTGCTGCGCTGGCGCCAGATCAGCGCCGTCTGCGGCGCACCGCTCGAGCTCAGCCGCGCCATGCGCTACAACGTGATCGGCTCGTTCTTCAACCAGACCCTACCGTCGGCGATCGGCGGCGATGCGGTCCGGCTCTGGCTGGTCGCACGCGCCGGCGCCGGCTGGCGTGCGGCGACCTACTCGATCTTCGTCGACCGCGCGATCGGCCTGATCGCGCTCGCGGTTCTCATCGTCGCCAGCCTGCCCTGGAGCTACACGCTCATCACCGATCCGCACGGGCGCTCGGCGCTGCTGCTCATCGACCTCGTGGCGCTCGCCGGCGGCCTCGGCTTCCTGATTTTCGGCGTGCTGAAATGGCCCTGGCTGAAGACCTGGTGGGGCACGCATCACATTCACGCCTGCGCGGTGATCGCTAATCGCGTGATCTTCAGCCGCACCCGCGGGTCGATCGTCGCAATCCTGTCGGTCCTCGTTCACGTGCTAGCCGTCGTCATCGCCTGGTGCGTCGTGCGGTCGATTGCGGCCCCGGTTCGCTTCAGCGACGTCTTTCTGCTTGTGCCGCCGGTGATGCTGATCACGATGATGCCGATCTCGATCGCCGGCTGGGGCGTGCGCGAAGCCACGATGAGCCTTGCGTTCGGCTTCGCGGGACTTGCCGCCAACGAGGGCGTCAACGTCTCGCTGCTGTTCGGCGCCGTGTACTTCATCGTCGGCGCCGTCGGCGGCCTGGTCTGGATCCTCAGCGCGGAGAAGGCCGCGCAAGGCTCGGCCCCGATCGGAGTGCCGGAGTGAGCTCGACCACCGAAGCACTCGCCGGCGCGCCCGTGCTGCTTGCCGTTGCGATCGCCGCGCTGATCTCGGCGCTCGTCACCTGGACCAGCCGCCCCCTGCTCCAGCGCTACGCACTGGCGCGCCCGAACGCGCGGTCCTCACATCGCATCCCGACCCCGCAGGGCGCTGGCATCGCGGTGATCGGCGCGACCCTGATCGTCGCCTCGCTTTGGGCCGTCTGGGCGAACGTCGCTATCCCGCCGGTACTGATCGGCGCGACGGTGCTGATCGCGCTGGTCGGGTTTGCCGACGACATAAAGTCGCTGCCCATGCTCGTGCGGCTGGTGCTGCAGGCGGCCTGCGTCGGTGCAGTGGTGTTCACCGCGCCGGAGACCGCGCGCATCGTGCCGGCGCTGCCGCTTGCGCTCGAGCGCGGCCTCATCGTCCTTGCCGGAGTCTGGTTCGTGAACCTCGTCAACTTCATGGACGGGCTCGACCTGATGACGGTGGCGGAAGTCGTGCCGGTCACCGCTGCGCTGCTGCTGCTGGGAATGCTCGGGGATCTCTCGTGGCCGGCCGTGCTGATCGCCGCCGCGCTGTGCGGCGCCATGCTCGGCTTTGCCCCGTTCAACCGTCCGGTCGCAAGGGTCTTCTTGGGCGATGTCGGCAGCCTGCCGATCGGCCTCTTGCTCGGCTGGTGCCTGCTGGAGCTCGCCTTCCGGGGGCAGACGGCCGCAGCGCTGCTGTTGCCCGCCTATTATCTTGCGGATTCCACCATCACGCTGTTCCGGCGCATCATCAGGCGCGAACCGTTCTGGTCGGCACACCGCACGCATTTTTATCAGCGTGCAACCGACAACGGGTTCACGGTGAAGCGGGTGGTCGGCGAGGCATTCGCGCTCAATCTCGTACTGGCATTGCTCGCCATCGTCACCATTCGCGCCGGTTCGATGGCCGTTATCGCGCTCGCGCTTACGGTGGGAATGATTGCGATCGGCGTCGTGCTGCGCCGTTTCTCCCGGCCTCAGGCGACTTGAAGGTCGTCAAGCGGCGGTCGAGCCGAATTCCGGAATTGCATCCTTCAGGATGGTCCTGATGGTGGCGCGATCGTCGCGGGCGATCGCCTGCTCCAGCGCAGCAATCCATTTGCGCAGCGTCTGCATCGGCGGCTCGTTCGGCTGCGCGGCCATGATGCCGGGAACACCGATCTCGCGGGTCGGCTCCTCGGAAGCGAACAGGATCTCGTGCAGCCGCTCGCCCGGCCGCATGCCGGTGAACACGATATCGATGTCGTAGCCCGGCTGCAGTCCGGAAAGACGGATCATGCGCTCGGCGAGATCAACGATCTTGACCGGCTGGCCCATGTTGAGCACGTAGACCGAGACGTCAGGACGCTGCGTTCCGAGCGCATGCGTGGCCGCGGTGATGACGAGATCGCAGGCCTCGCGGATGGTCATGAAGTAGCGGACCATGTCGGGATGCGTCACCGTCACCGGGCCGCCGGCCTCGATCTGCGCCTTGAACTTCGGCACCACCGAGCCGTTCGAGGCCAGTACGTTGCCGAACCGGACCGAGATCAGCCGCATCGGCGGCTTGGCGCCGCCGCTGGCTGCGGCAAGGTCGTGATCGAGCGCCTGACAGTACATCTCCGCGAACCGCTTGGTCAGGCCGAGCATCGACACCGGCTCGATCGCCTTGTCGGTCGAGATCATCACCATCTCCTCGGCGCCGGCCGCCACGGCGGCATCCGCAACATTGATCGAGCCGAAGATGTTGGTCTTGACGCCTTCGCTCCAGTCGCGTTCGAGGATCGGAACGTGCTTGAGCGCAGCGGCGTGGAACACGATGTCCGGCCTGAACTCCGCCATCAGGCGCATGATGCGCTCGCGATCGCGAATGTCGGCGATCCGCCCTTCGATCTCGGCTGCCGCCCCCCGCGCGGCGAGCGCTTCCGTGATCGCGTAGAGCGCCGGCTCGGAGTTTTCCACGACCAGGAGCCGCGCGGCGCCGAAGGCGACGACGCGCTCGCAGATTTCTGAACCGATCGAGCCGCCGCCGCCGGTGACGATCACGGCCTTGCCCCTGATCAGCGCTTCCAGGCGCCCATAGTCGATCGTCTCGCTCGGCCGCAGCAGGAGGTCCTCGACCGCGACCGCGGTGAGCCGCGGCGTGTCGCCGCTCTCCAGCGAGGGCATGCGGCTCACGATTACGCCTAACCTGCGTGCCCGCATTAGGATCGATTCTGGATGGGCTTCCGGCTCTAACGCCGACGGCGCCATCACGAGACGAGCGATCGCTTTGTTGCGTTTGGCAAAATCGGCAATGACGTCCTCGACGTCGTCGATGCCGCCCAGCACCGGCACGTTGCGGATGAGCTGGCCGAGATCGGCGCGCGAAGGCGACAATATGCCGACCGGCCAGATCCGCTTGATCGCTCCGCTCTCTATGCCGCGGAGCAGCACCTCGGCGTCCGCAGTCCGCCCGATCAGCAGCGTCGGCGCGGTATCATCGGTGCGGGCATGTCGCCGCACCCGCGTGTAGCGGAAGTAGCGGTAGGTCATCCGTAGCGCGCTGAGGAAGGCGATCTCCAGGAACCAGTAGAGGACGATCGTCACCTTGCCGAGGAAAAAGGCGCCGCGGACGTTGGGGGCGACGAAGATGTAGTCGAGCACGAGCAGGGCGACGGTGAGCACGGTCGCCGCGCGGATGATGTTCAGTGCGTCCGGCAGCGAGATGAAGCGCCACTTCGTCGTGGTCAGGTTCAAGACGAAGAACACGACAACGCCAAAGGCAAGAAAATAAGGCAGGATCTGAAACAGCAGCGGCAAACGCTCGAAGAAGTCTTCGCCACCCTCGAATCGCAGATAGAAGGCGGCAAAAAGCGCGGCCGTGGTCGCCAGCAGGTCGTGGAGCGCGATCAGCAAATTGCGCAAGGTAAGATGCGAAAGACGCGTCATCCGCCGACCGATAAAAACCCAGTTAGATGCAACCTGACCGCGCTGATACCCCATCTGGACAAGACTTGCCAGCCGCGCGACCGCTCAGGAACTAGCTTCCCTCATCTTCGCCTCGACCTGTTGTGCCCGGATCACCATGCCGCCGGCAACGCCGACGCCGATGACGTACATCCAGCCCTCGTGAAAGTCGAACAGATGCGAGTTGAACAGCGAGGTGAAGACGTTCTGCACCACGACCAGGAGCCCGATCCAATTGGCAAGCCCGTCGCCGCGAAACAACTGCAGATGCAGGATCCAGATCGTATAGAGAACGACGACGCCGATCAGACCCCATTGCACGGCAACGTTCAGCGTCTGATTGTGGGGGTTGCCGATCACTTCGGCTGACGCCTTGTGCTCACCGCTGGGCGTCGCGACGCGCTCGAACAATCCACGCGTCGAGCCCGTACCGTGTCCTACGATCGGCGCCTCCGCGAAGAAGCCGAGCGACTTTCGCCAGAATTCGAGCCGCAAGCCCAGCGAGGTCGCCTCGCCCCTTTCCACATAGCGCGTGTAGTCGTCCGTAAACCTCTCGGCAGTATGGCGCAAATGTGGCGAGACCTGCCAAGCGAGAAAGGCGCCGGCGAGCAGCGCGGCGGCGACGATCGCAATGCTGCGCCATCTGAGGTGAAGCAACGCGAACACGCCGAACATGATCGGAATGGTGACGAGCGCGGTGCGCGACACTACAACAAAAACCATGTTAACCAAAAAGCTGAGCGCAAGCGCCGTGAGCAGCCCGGCGAACCAGTATCGCTTCGCCCGCAGCAGCATCACGATCGGATAGGCCAGCGCGACCGCGCAAAGCGCGAATTCCTGGCTTTGGTCGATGTAGTTCTTGACAAAGATGCCGCGTTCGGGCGGATCGGACTTGAGCGCAAGGTTCGGGTAGAACGCGACCAGCCAGGACATCATCGACAACAGGGCGCAGGACACCAGGAAGGCGATGAAGACCCAGTGTCCGCGCGGCGAGCGCTCGAAATGATAGAGCAGGACCGGCAGTACGAGCAGCTTGACCGTCGGATTGACCGCATAGAAGCGTGCGCCCCAGGCCGCATCCGACCATAGCGTCCCCACCAGCGCGAGCAGCACCAGCGCGATTGGCGCCACACAGATCGGACGTTTCAGCGATTGCAGGAAGGCGCGGACGTCGAGGAACGGCATCATGCAGAGCAGCATCAGCGCGTTGAAGATCCCTGCAAGCGACGTCGACCAGGGCAGCGACGCCGCGGTCAGGATCGCAAACAGGTCGACTGTCTCGCGCCAGGCCGCCGGACTGCGCAGGCGCCGCCGCAACATCTGGCCGGGAGTCTCCCCGGCAAGCGCCGTCACTTGCCGCCTCCCCGCGCGCGATGAACCAGCGCCGTGGTGCTGAAGCCCTGGAGGATGTCGACCAGCACGACAGTCCCGCCCGCGGCCTCGACCACCTCGTGGCCGACGACCTGCTCGCGAGTGTAGTCGCCGCCCTTCACCAGCACGCCGGGCTTGATCCTGGTGATCAGGTCGATCGGCGTGTCCTCCGCGAAGATGACGACGAGATCGACGGCCTCCAGCGCGGCGAGCACCTCGGCGCGCGCGCGCTCGTCCTGCACCGGGCGATCGGCGCCCTTCAGCCTCCGCACCGAGGCGTCGCTGTTGAGCCCCACGATCAGGCGATCACAGGCGGCGCGCGCCGCGGTCAGCACCTTGACGTGTCCGGGATGAAGGATGTCGAAACAGCCATTGGTGAAGCCGACGCGCTGGCCCTGCCTCTTCCAGTCGGCGAGCTGGGCATCGAGCGCAGCCGGATCGAGCACGATCTTCTCCTCGGCCGCGAGAGTGGCATGCGGCAGGATCTTTCGGCGCAGCTCGGCCGCGCTCACGCTGGCGGTGCCCTGCTTGCCAACGGCGACGGCTGCGGCGGCATTGGCCACGCGCAGCGCCGTATCCCAGTCCGCGCCGGCCGCAAGCGATACCGCGAGCGCGGCGGCGACGGTGTCACCGGCACCGGAGACGTCGCGCACCTTCACCGGGAAGGCCGGAACGTGTACGGCCGCGCCATTGCGCGGCACCAGCGTCATGCCGTGCTCGCCCTGCGTGACCAGGATCGCCTCGCAATCGGCGAGCCGCATCACGTCCTCGCTGGCCTCGACGATGCTCTGCACCGTCTCGGCACGGCTGCGGGTCGCCTCCGAGAATTCCTTGCGATTGGGCGTCAGCAGCGTGGCACCGCGATAGATCGCCCAGTTCAGGCTCTTCGGATCGACCACCACGGGCTTGCCGAGCTTTCGCGCAGCGTCGATGGTGTGGCGGATCACGCGCGCGGTCAGCACGCCTTTGGCGTAGTCGGACAAAAGCACGATGTCGGCGCGCGCGATCTGCGGCAGGATCGCGTCGATCAGTTTCGTTTCGATGTCATCGGAAGCAGGCGCCGCCTGCTCCCAATCCGCGCGCAGCATGTGCGTGGAAAAATGCTCGGAGACGAAGCGGGCTTTTCGCGTGGTCGGCCGCGAGGGATCGCATACCAGCACGCTTTCGATACCGGCTTGCTCACCCAGCGCCGATGCCAGCCGCCTGCCCGCATCGTCCTCGCCGACGAGGCCGACGAAGATGCAGCGCGCGCCGAGCGAAGCGACATTGCGCGCGACGTTGCCGGCGCCGCCGATGTGAATCTCGCTGCGCTGGGCGGCGATGACCGGCGTCGGCGCTTCCGGCGAGATCCGCGACACCTCGCCATAGACGAACTCGTCCAGCATGATGTCGCCGATGCAAAGCACCATGCGGCCTGAGATCGTTTGCGCGAGGGCGTCGAAATCGAGAATGGGGGTCGCCATGATCAAAGGCCTCAGCGAAAGCGGTCGGGCCGGTCGAGATAATCCCCGACATAGGCTTTGACCGCGTCCTCGAGCGTCGTGAAGCCGCCGTTATAGCCGGCACGGCAGAGGCGATCGACCTCGCTCTGGGTGAAGTACTGATAGCTGTCGCGGATGCTCTCGGGCATGTCGATGTATTCGATGTTGGGCCTGGTGCCGAGCGCGGCGTAGGCAGCCAGCATCAGATCCCTGAAGCTGCGCGCCTTGCCGGTGCCGACGTTGAACAGGCCGGACACCGACGGGGTCGCGAGCAGCCACAGGATGACGCGCACGACGTCGTCGACATAGATGAAATCGCGGCGCTGATCGCCGTCCTCGATGCCCTCGCGATGCGACTTGAACAGCTGCACGACGCGGCCTGCCCCTCACGTCGTCGAAGCGTCGCGCCAGCACGCTCATCATCGAGCCCTTGTGGTATTCGTTGGGGCCGAACACGTTGAAGAGCTTCAGCCCGGCCCATTGCGGCGGCAGCGGAGCGCCGTTCGCCACGCGCGCTGCGACCGCGAGATCGAACATGTGCTTGCTCCAGCCGTAGAGATTCATCGGCCGCAATTTTTTCAGTGCCGGTAGCGAAGCGTCGTCGCCGAAGCCGGTCTCGCCGTCGCCATAGGTCGCCGCCGAGGATGCATAGATGAACGGCACCGCGTTCATCGTGCACCAGTCCAGCAGGCGCATCGACAGGCGGAAATTGGTCTCGAAGACGAGGTCGCCGTCGGTCGCGGTGGTCGCGGAGATCGCCCCGAGATGGATCATGGCCTCTAACTTGCGGCCCTTAAGCCAGTCGGGCAGCTCGGCCGGAGGAACGATATCCACAAGCTGCCGCTTGGCGAGGTTGCGCCACTTGCCCTCGGTGCCGAGCAGGTCGCAGACCACGACGTCGCTGCGGCCGGCCTCGTTCAGCGCGGCAACGACATTCGATCCGATAAAACCGGCCCCGCCGGTCACCAGCAACATTCCAACTACCTGCCCGCTTTTCTTAGTGCCCGGTCCTGCCGTAGCGCATGATCCGCCAAAGTGTAAGCGGTTTTGGGATCGTCGCTTCTGCCGGCTTTACCTGCCGGCCGGGAGCGGCTACCGAACCGCCAACATCAGCACGTCGTCGGTCCTAATTAACGAATGAATATTGATTCGCAACTTGTTGGAGATGCAGACCGGAGCGACACCCGCCCGATCCTGATCATTCCCTATATGTGGATCGGCGATTTCGTGCGGAATCATACCGTCGTGCGGGTCCTGAAGGAGCGCTGGCCGAATCGGCCGGTCGATCTCCTGACCACGTCGCTGTGCGCCCCGCTGATCGATTACATGCCCGGCGTGCGCACCGGCATCGTCTGGGACCTGCCGCGCAGCCAGCTCGCAATTGGCCGCCAGTTCGGCCTGGCAGAGCTCCTTCGGAAACGGAATTACGGCACCGCCCTCGTGCTGCCCCGGACCTGGAAGGCGGCGATCGCGCCGGCGCTGGCCGGTATTCCGGAACGGGTCGGCTTCGTCGGCGAGTTTCGGTTCGGCCTGATCAACCGCTGGCGCTGGGGCGAGAAGAAACTGCCCCGCTTCATCGACAAGAACGCCGCCCTGGCCCAGCCCGACGGCGCCCCCCTCCCTCCGGAATGGCCGGTGCCGCAACTGCGGGTCCCGGCCGAGGAGATCGTCCGCTGGCGTGAGGCCAACGGCCTCGGCGCCGGAGCCGCCGTGGCGCTCGCCCCGGGCTCGGTTGGGGTCTCAAAACGCTGGACCTATTATCCGGAGGCAGCCCGCCTGCTGGTCGAGCGCGGCCTGGAGGTCTGGGTGGTCGGCGGCCCCGCCGAAAAGGGCCTAGCCCAGGAGATCGTCGCCGCGGGCGGCACTGGGGTCCGGGACCTTACCGGCACCGACCTGCGCAACGGCGTCCTCGCCATGGCCGCCGCCAGCGTTGCGATCTCCAACGACTCCGGCCTGATGCACATCGCCGCCGCCTTGGACACGCCCACCATGGGCATCTTCGGCCCCACCAGCCCCTACCTCTGGGCCCCCCTCAACAGCCTTGCAGCAACGGTGGTGCAGGACAAGGACGTGCTGTCCTGCCAGCCCTGCCAGAGCACGATCTGCAAGATGAACGACCACCGCTGCATGCGGGACATTCCGGCGGACGTCGTAGTCGAAATCGCAAGAATCGTGTTCGCCAAGACAAGTGACTTGCAAAAATCTCAAGTTTCGGATGACAAGATCGAAGATAAGCGTCCGCGAGATTTCCAACCGTGACCTTCATTACTCGCATGAAGATGCCCGCCGCATTTCTCGATCGCGACGGCGTGATTAATTACGACGATGGCTATATCGGAACTCGGGATCGCATCCGTTGGATGCCGAATGTCGCAAAAGCAATTCACCGCCTCAATAAATGCGGTTACCTCGTGTTTATCTTCACCAATCAATCTGGAGTGGCGCGGGGCCTATTCACTGAAAACGATGTAAACGAACTCCACGCCTGGATGCTCGAACAACTGATGCGGGCCGGGGCTCGGATCGACGACATTCGCTTTTGCCCACATCATCCGCAAGGAACCATCCCTAAATACATCGAAGACCATTACTGGCGTAAGCCGGCTCCCGGCATGCTTCACGATCTTGCCGAGCGCTGGCCCGTGAAGCATGAAGGCAGCTTCGTGATCGGAGATCGGGCCAGCGATATCGAGGCGGCTCAAGCGTTTGGGTTGCCCGGCTTTCTATTTTCCGGCGGCGATCTCGATGCTTTCGTTGCAGATGTGATTGCTCAAATCAAGCGGCCATAGACCGCCGCGATTTGGGCGGCTTCTGAATCCAAACTGTAGGTCTCGACGACACGCTTTCGCGCCCGTCTCCCCATTGCCAGGGCCGACAAGGGATCGCGCATTAGAGGCTCAATCGCTGCTATCAAGTCCTCGACATCTCCCGGCGGCGTCAGCACGCCGGTCACACCGTCCTCGACCACGAGCTCAGCCGCGCCGGCGCGTGCGGCAACCAGCGCGCTGCCGGCCGCCATCGCCTCGATCAGCGTAAGGCCAAAACCCTCGTTGCGCGAGGTGAAGGCGTAGATCGTCAGGCGCTGATACCAGCGCTGCACCGCTTCGATCGGCAGCTCCCCGGTGATGACGATGCGCGACTGCAGGTTGGCTGCTTCAATCCGCTTCTTCAGGTCATTGGCAAAGGGCGTTTGCTCGGGCGTGACCTGACCGACGATGACGGCGGTGAAATCGGGATAACGCGGCAGCAACCGGCACATCGCATCGACGAACACGTCGGTGCCCTTCTGCGCGCGCACACGGCCGAAGCAGCCGATGGCGTAGCGGCCCGGCAGCGCGGCTTCCGCGAACGCCGCAGCGCGATCGGTCGGCGGCGCATAGACATCGGTGTCAACACCGTGCGGAATCACCGTCGCCTTCACCTTCAGGAACGAGGCCGAGACGCCGCTCGTTGCGATGATCGCGTCCATGCGCCGGATCAGCCAGCGCGTGATCCAGCTGTGATGCCGCTGCGCCGCCGAGGTGAACACCAGTTTCAGCGGCCAGCCGAGCGCGCGCAACGCGACGCCTGCGATCATCTCGTTGTTGCGGCGCGCATGCCAGATCACCGGCCGCTTGCGGCGCCACAACTTCAGAAAATCGACAACGCCGAGCCGCGCGATCCCCTCCGGCGCGTCCGAGCCGAACCAGGCCGCGCGGTACAGTTTCGCCAGCCGCGGCGCCACCATCCGGTTGGTCGCGGTGACCCCGGAATAGCGCCTGTGCAGATTTGGCACGATCACGTCGAGATCGCCGGGGAAACTCGCCACGTCACACTCCATTTCGCAAAGTCCCTATACGCAACATTAAGCATAGTGACCAGTTCAGCCGTGCCGATACCCCCTCTTCACCACGCAAGCGCTAGCTTCACGCGTTGATCGAAGACGGGTGAGATCATGACTGTGCTAGTCACCGGCGGCGCCGGCTACATCGGAAGTCACACGGTCCTGGCGCTGGCGGAAGCCGGCGAGGATGTCGTCGTGATCGACGATCTCTCCACCGGTTTCTCTGCCTACCTGCCCGAAGGCGTGCCGCTGTTCATCGGCGATGCGGGCGATGAAAACCTGCTCGAAGGCGTGATCGCCCAGCACGACGTCGAGAGCATCATCCATTTCGCGGGCTCGGTCGTCGTGCCGGATTCGATGCGCGATCCGCTCGGCTACTACCGCAACAACTTCACGACCGCGCGCAACCTGCTCAACGTCGCGGTCAAGCGCGGCATCGGTCGCTTCATCTTCTCCTCGACCGCCGCCGTCTACGGCAATCCGGACCAGGTGCCGGTGCCCGAGCACGCGCCGACGCGGCCGCTGTCGCCCTACGGCTCGTCGAAGCTGATGACCGAGATCATGCTGCACGACGTCGCCGCCGCCCACGGCATGCAATACGTGACGTTGCGTTACTTCAACGTCGCCGGCGCCGACCCGCAGGCGCGCATTGGCCTTGCCACCGTCGGCGCCACGCATCTGCTCAAGATCGCGGTGGAAGCCGCGACCGGCCAGCGCGCCAAGATCGACGTGTTCGGCACCGATTATCCGACCCCGGACGGCAGCTGTATCCGCGACTTCATCCACGTCACGGACCTCTCGCAGGCCCACCGGTCGGCGCTCGCCTACCTGCGCAACGGCGGCGCCTCGACGACGCTGAATTGCGGCTACGGCCGCGGCTATTCGGTGCTGGAGACCATCGACGCGGTGCGGCGGGTTTCCGGCCGCAGCTTCGCCGTGCAGTACGCCCCACGCCGGCCCGGCGACATCATGACCATGGTCGCAGACACCAGCCGCATCCGCGGCCTGCTCGACTGGCGGCCGCAATATGACGACCTCGAGACCATTGCGGCGCACGCCCTCGCCTGGGAGGACAAGCTGTTCCGCGAACGCCATGGCGAGCTCCGCCACGCGGTCTCGGCCTAGAATCATCCCAAGCGCAAGCCCTTAATTGGGCTTGAAAAACCTGGCTTGAGCGGGCACAGAGGCCCATCGATCCCTGACGCGCGGGCAGGTTTTGTCCCGCGCCGTCAATGGACACCGGATGGCCCAGTTTCCGAAGAAAATCACCGACGATCCCTACGCGGCAGCGGTCCTGATTCGCCGCCTGGTCACGGAACAGGGCATCGTCTACTGGCGGCGCTACCTCGTCGCCTTCGCGCTGATGGCGCTTGCCGCAGGCGCGACCGCAGGCGCGACCTATGTGCTCGGCCAGGTCATCAACCAGGCCTATGTCGACAAGAACATCCCGGGCATCGCGATGTTCTCAGGGCTGACCGTCGCGTTGCTGTTCATCAAGGGCGTGGCGACCTACGGCCACATGGTGATCCTGACCAAGATCAGCAACGCGATTCTTGCCAACAACCAGCGCCAGCTGTTCGCCAAGCTGATGCGCGAGAGCGTCGGCTTCTTCTCCGAGCGGCATTCGTCCGAATTCCTGGCCCGGCTGACGGCGGGCGCCAAATCCATCACCGACGTGCTCAACATGCTGGTCAATGCCATCGGGCGCGACCTGTTGATGCTGCTCGCCATGATCGGCGTGATGGTATGGCAGGATCCGCTGATGTCATTCATCGGCCTCGTCGCGGTGCCGCCGGCGATGCTGGTGCTGCGCAAGCTGGTCAAGCGCATCAAGGGCCTCGCCTTCAACCAGTTCACCGGCACCGCGGACATCATGGAGACGATGCAGGAATCGCTGCAAGGCATCCGCACCGTCAAGGCGTTCACGCTCGAAGAGACCATGCAGAAGCGCATCGACGAGAACATCGCGGTCGTCGAGCGCAACGCCAACAAGATGGCCCGCGTCGCCAACCGCTCCAACCCGCTGATGGAAATGCTCGGCGGCTTCGCGGTCGCCGGCTGCCTGATGTACGGCGGCTATGCCGTGGTCGCGCTCAACGCAACGCCCGGCGCGTTCTTCTCCTTCATGACCGCGTTCCTGATGGCGACCGAGCCGGCCAAGCGGCTGGCGCGGCTCAACATCGACCTCAACAGCCAGCTGGTCGGTGCGCGCATGCTGCTCGAAGTCGTCGACAGCCCGGCGAGCGAGCGGTCCGACGACGACAAGCCGTCGCTGAAGCTGTCAGATGCCCGCATCGAGCTGCGCGACGTCAGCTTCTCCTACCGCGACGGCGAGACCGTGCTCAACCGCATGAGCTTCACGGCCGAGCCCGGCAAGGTCACCGCGCTGGTCGGCCCCTCCGGCGGCGGCAAGTCGACCGTGCTGGCGCTGCTCTTGCGCTTCTACGAGGTGACGCAAGGCGACATCGTGATCGACGGCCAGTCGATCGGCGCGGTCTCGCGCAAATCGCTGCGGGCACAGACCGCCTATGTCGGCCAGGACGTCTATCTGTTCCGCGACACCATCCGCAGCAACATCGCCTTCGGCCGGCCGGGCGCGAGCGAGGACGAGATCGTCGACGCCGCCAAGGCCGCCTGCGCGCATGATTTCATCATGGGCTTCCCGCTCGGCTACGACACGCCGGTCGGCGAGCACGGCACGCAGCTCTCCGGCGGCCAGCGCCAGCGCATCGCGGTGGCGCGCGCGCTGATCAAGAACGCGCCGATCATCCTGTTGGACGAAGCCACCGCCGCGCTCGATTCTGAATCCGAGCGGCAGGTGCAGGAGGCGATCGAGCACCTCTGCCGGAACCGCACCACCATCGTGATCGCGCACCGCCTGCACACCATCATGCACGCCGATGCCATCCTGGTGGTCGAGGGCGGCGAGATCGTCGAGCAGGGCCGCCACGACGAGCTGCTCCGCCGCGGCGGGCGCTATGCCTCGTTCTTCCGGTTGCAGCATCGGGACAGCAGCCCCTTGGAGCTGGCGCCGATCAGCGCGACCGCCTAGAATTCTCTTCACCTCAAGTCCAGCGAGATCTTTCATGAACGCCGCCTCCTACGTCATCCCGCTTCCGCCGCAGGCTTCGCTTCCCGTCGTCGGGGAGAGCGGCCGTTATCCGGTGCGCCGCATCTGGTGCGTCGGCCGCAATTATCTCGAGCACATCCGCGAGATGGGCAATGACGAGCGCGCCCCGCCGTTCTTCTTCGCCAAGCACGCCGACATGCTGGTGCCCGATGGCGCCACCATTCCCTATCCGCCGCTGACCAAGGACCTCCATCACGAGGTCGAGCTGATCGTCGCGATGAAGAGCGGAGGCCTCAACATCCCCGCGGACAAGGCGCTGGACCACGTCTACGGCTACGCCGTCGGCATCGATCTCACCCGCCGCGATCTCCAGATCGCCTCGCGCAAGAAGGAGCGTCCCTGGGAGATCGGCAAGTCGTTCGACTATTCGGCGCCCTGCTCCGCGGTGCAGCCGGCCTCGAAGATCGGTCATCCTTCCAAGGGCAAGATCTGGCTGACGGTCAACGGCAAGGAAGCGCAGAAGGGCGACCTCACCGAGCTGATCTGGAACGTGCCGGAGATCATCTGGCAACTCTCGCAGCAGGTGAAGCTCGCCGCCGGCGACATCATCATGACCGGCACGCCCGCCGGCGTGTCGCAGCTCCAACCCGGCGACAAGCTGGAATGCGGCGTCGACGGCGTCGGCACGCTGAAGGTGAGCATCGGACAGCCGGAATAGGCTGCACACGTCCGGACATCGAAAGGCCCCGGACCCATCCGGGGCTTTCTTGTTTTCACCGGGCCTTCACCGGCCGGTTGGCATGGCTTGCCTGAGGTACACCGCGATTGAGCGACATGTGCGAATGCACGCACAGCCAACCATCGCCATTTCTGGAAAACACCATCGTGGCGCGGCCGGGCCGCGCAAACGCGCTGCCATCGGGATGATAGCCCGTGCTCGTCCACGGCGCGATCACAGTCGCCATTGTGCCATCGGCAGACGCCAGAACGGAAGTCTGCTCGATAACAAAGCGGAAATCGGTCGTCTTCGGCCAGACGTTGTCCCACTGCGTCGAGACCCACTGATCAAGGCCGGGAATGACATCGTTGTGCGTGCCGAAGGCGAGCACGTCCGGATGGAAAAGCGGCCGCGCCGAAGCGTAGTCGACCTCGCGGACATAGCCCGCGAAGGTCTCCAGCCAGTTGCGGAAAAACTGCGTGATCTCCGCGTCAGCAATCGGCAAGGAGGCCATTGGCCGGATCATTCACCGCAGCGCCGACATCACGATGAGGCCGAGGATCAGCGCCGTCAGCGAGTATTTCAGCGTGTAGTAGACGTTGCGGTTCCACTCCTTGACCTTGCGGCTGGCGAGATGGATCTCGTAGAGCTTGCCGAACATCTTGTTGAGCACGCCGACATTCTCGCCATCGACGTTCTGAGTCGCCGACGCCTTGACGATGTGATGGCTGACCCAGCGGTTGATCGCGGTCATGAAGCCGTACTTCATCGGACGCTCGACGTCGCAGAACAGGATGATGCGGTTGACGTCGGTCGCATTCTCGGCGCTGTGGATGAAGGTTTCGTCGAACATGAAGGCCTCGCCATCGCGCCAGACGCATTCGACGCCGTCGACGACAATCCGGCACTTGTTCGAGTTCGGGGTGACCAAGCCGAGATGGTAGCGCAGCGAGCCCGCGAAGGGATCGCGGTGGGCACCGAGCTTGCCACCCGGGGGCAGCATCGCGAACATCGCACCGTGCACGCTCGGGATCGCGTTCAGGAGCTCCACCATCTTCGGGCACAGCGTGCGTGCCGAGGGCAGGAAGTCGTCGTACCATTTCAGGTAAAACCGCTTCCAGCCGCTCTTGAAGAACGAGTAGAAGCCCCAATCGTTGTTCTTCGCGGCGGCGCGAATGAAACCTTCGTCGAACAGGCGCACCGCCTCTTCGCGGATGGTCTCCCAATTCTCGCTCAGGGGCTTCAACTCGGGAAACTGATCGACCGGGATCACCGGCTTGTTCGGCACGGCCGAGCCGGCGTACATCAGCACGTTGTAGGGCGCGAGATAGGTCGAGTGATCGCCGAGCTGGCGCGCGAAGCGCAGCCGTTGCTTGCCGCGGAAGTGAACGTAAATCGTCGAGGCCGCCAGCACATAAAGAATGACAAGTTGCGGCGCAAAAAGCTGTTTCAGCATTTCCCCAGTTCCCGAGTGAACCAAGCCGGGGACGTCATCTACTCCGGCCGGGCCCGAGCGACAAGATATTCACCGGAGGGTTGCAATCACGCTGGGGAGAGCGTTCAGCCGGAACTTGGGGTTGAAAGGGCCGAAACCGTCCGAATCAGGCCCGCGACAACGCCTGCAGCCCCTTGAAAGTCAGGCGCTTGGGATCGGTGACGCCGGCCAGGTAGAGGCGGCGGATGAAGGCGATGACGGCCTCGCGGTCGCAATCGGTCAGCGCGACGACAGCGTCGACCGCGATCTTCTGGGCTTCCATTGGGCTCACCTCGGCTTTGCGAGTAACCCCGGCCGAAACAGCGTAGGACTCATCCGTTAAATCGGCGTTAACCGTTTTGGAACCCTCGCCGATTCAGCCGGGCCGCCGTATACGCAAAACAACGCATTGCGGGGGTGCGAAGCAGCTCAGCGCGCCTTGATGCTCTTCTTCAGCAGCGCAAACTGCTTCTTCAGCCGGGGCACCGCGAAGTCGGTGAAGGCCCGCACCTTCGGCACCGAGAGCCGGCCCTGCGGGCAGATCAAATGCGCGGGCATCTCCGGGTCCTCGTCGCCGGCCAGCACGATCTCGAGCTCGCCGCGCGCGACCTGCTCGGCGACCTGGTACGAATACATCCGCGCCACGCCGCGCCCGGCGACGGCGGAGGCCACTGCCGCATAGGTGCTGTTGACGACGAGTCGCGGGGTGAACTGCACCGAGCGCGGCACCGATGACCCCGCCTGCGGGGCGAAGGTCCAGGAATTGGGCAGATGCGCCATGGCGACGATCTGGTGCTTGGCGAGATCGCCCGGCTCGGCGACGCGCGGATGCTGCTTCAGATAGCGCGGCGCTGCCACCACAACACGGCTGATCTCTCCGACCCGCATGGCAATCATCGCCGAATCCGCCAAGGGACCGATGCGAAGCGCGACGTCGATCCCCTCCTCAATCAGATTGACCGCGCGATCGAACAGCAGGAGCTTTGCCGACACGGTGGGATAGGCATCGAGAAACGCATCCAGGATCGGCCGCAAGACCATCTCCCCCGAGACCACGGGAGCGGTGATCGTGAGCAGGCCGCGCGGCGCCGTGCGCGGTCCGGCCGCGATGTCGTCGGCTTCCTCGAGCTCGGCGAGCACACGGCGGCAGATCGCGGCATAGCGCTCCCCCTCCTCGCTCAGCCTGATCGAGCGCGTGGTCCGGTGCAGCAGCTCGGCGCCGACGCGTTCTTCCAGAAAGGCGATGGCCCGGCTCACCGCCGCCGGCGAGCGGCCGAGTTTGCGTCCTGCAGCGGCCAAGCTGCCTTCGTCCACGGCCAGGACGAACACTTTCATCGCATCCAGACGATCCATTCCCTTCCCGTCTTGCTCTGAGCTTCCGCTCGCAGGCTAGGCGTTCGCCGCAACCTCGACAACTACCCGGGGTGCCGGGCGCGCATTCGTTCGCGGGGCGAAAGAGTGTGTGCCGGACAGCGGCTATTCGCGACCGGGCCGCCGCGGCGTACCTCAGCACGCAAGCCAGCCGCTGCTGGCGCAGGTCTCAAAGCCAACAACAGGAGCCCATCATGGGTATCGAGCAGAAGGTCGCCATCGTCACCGGTGCATCGCAGGGCATCGGCGCCGCACTGGTGCAGGGTTTTCGCGATCGCAACTACCGCGTCGTCGCTACGGCGCGCTCCATCAAGCCGTCTGGCGACGATGATGTCCTCGCCGTTCCCGGCGACATCGCCGACCGTTCCACTGCCGAGCGCGTAGTCTCGCAGGCGATCGCCCGCTTCGGCCGGGTCGACACGCTGGTCAACAACGCCGGCATCTTCGTCGCAAAGCCGTTCACGCAATACACGGCCGAGGACTATGCGGCGGTGATGGGAACGAACGTCGCGGGCTTCTTCAACATCACGCAGTTCGCCATCGCCGAGATGGAGAAGCAAGGGTCCGGCCACGTGGTGCAGATCACGACCACGCTGGCGGATCAGGCGAATTCCAACGTGCCATCTGTGCTGGCCTCGCTGAGCAAGGGCGGGCTGAACGCAGCGACCAAATCGCTCGCGATCGAGTACGCCAAGCGCGGCATCCGCGTGAACGCGGTCTCACCCGGCATCATCAAGTCGCCGATGCATCCGGTCGCGACGCATGCGCAGCTCAGTGCGCTGCACCCGGTCGGTCACATGGGCGAGATGTCCGACATCGTCGATGCCGTCCTCTATCTCGAGGGAGCCTCCTTCGTCACCGGCGAGATCCTGCATGTCGACGGCGGCCAGAGCGCCGGCCATTGAGACGAGGAGAACGACGATGCCCATCGTCACCATTCAAGTGACCCGCGAGGGAACGACGCCGGGAGCGGCGTCGCTCACGGCGGAGGAGAAGGCCGCGCTGATCAAGGGTTCGAGCCAGCTGCTGCTCGATGTGCTCGGCAAGCCGCTCGATTCCACCTTTGTGGTGATCGAGGAAGTGGACACCGACAATTGGGGCTGGGGCGGCCTGCCGGTGCAGGAATTCAGGCGTCGCCGCTCCGCCCAGACAGGATGATCCGCGCCCCTCGCGCATGAGGATGACATGACCAACGCAGACACGAAGCGACACGTCGAGACCCGTCCGCAACCGCGGCCGGGCTCGTCCTCACGAACGACCTGGCGATACGCGGTGGCGGGTTTGTCCGCATCGCTGGTCGGGCTTGGCCTCGCCCGCTTTTCCTACACGCCCCTGATTCCGGCTTTGATCGCCGCAAATTGGTTCAGCGCATCCGACGTCGTCTATCTCGGCGCTGCGAACCTCGCCGGCTATCTCGCCGGCGCGCTCGCAGCACGAGCGCCCACCCGCATCGGCGCGGTCCGCGCGCTACGGGCAATGATGCTGCTCGCCACCGTCTCCTTCTTCGCCAGCTCGGCTCCGTTGTCGTTCAGCTGGTTCTTCGCATGGCGCTTCATGGCCGGTCTCACCGGCGGCATCATCATGGTGCTGGCGGCGTCCGTCATTCTACCGCATACCTCGGCCGCGCGGCGCGGCATCGTCGGTGGTGTGATCTTCGCCGGCGTCGGCCTCGGCGTAGCGGCATCGGGCACGCTGGTGCCATTGTTGCTGCAACAGGGTTTGCAGCAGAGCTGGTATGGTCTCGGCGTGCTCTCCGCCCTGCTTACGCTCGCGAGTTGGTGGAACTGGCCTGCTGAAACCAAGGCCGATGCTGCGCCTTCGCATCAAGCCAAGCCCCATCGCGCCTTGCCGGCCGCCCGCGCGCTACTGGTCCAGTACGGCCTCAATGCGGTGGCGCTGGTGCCGCACATGGTGTTCATCGTCGACTTCGTGGCGCGCGGCCTCGGCCAGGGCATTGCCGCGGGATCGCGCTATTGGGTGCTGTACGGCCTCGGCGCGATCGTCGGCCCGCTGGTCACTGGTCATCTCGGTGACCGCTCGGGTTTCGGCCCCGCGCTGCGCGCGGCCTTCCTGATCGAGGCGACCGCCGTGCTGCTGCCAACCGTCAGCACCGCGCCGGTTTCATTGATTGTGTCGAGCGTCGTGGTCGGCGGCTTCACGCCGGGCATCGTGCCGCTGGTCCTGGGTCGCATCCATGAGCTCGTGCCTCACTCCAGCCAGCAGCAGGGCGCGATATGGAGCCATGCCACCACCAGCTTTGCGATGTTCCAGGCGGCCGCCGCTTACGGCTTCTCCTGGATCTACGCCCAGACGGGCGGCGACTATCTGGCGCTGTTCGGCCTCGGCGGCGGCGCCGTGGTGCTGGCGCTCGCGATCGATCTCGGGTTCGCGCTCACCACGCGCAAGGCATAGAGGCGAGCGACGGCGCGATCAGGAATACTGCATCACACCGTCGTCGATCCGGCCAAAGCGCAGGGAGACGATGTCGAGCGCGTAGTTCTGGTGCAGCCGCCACGGCCGCTTGGAACCCTGCTTCGGCAGCTTTGCGACCGAGCGCTGCACGTAGCCCGAGGTGAAATCGAGCGAGGGCTGCGCGGTGATCTCGGGGTCGTCATTGTGCGGCATGCATTGGCGGAAATTATGCCGGTCCATGTAATTGATGAGCCGGCAGACATATTCGCAGGTGAGATCGCATTTCAGCGTCCAGGATGCATTGGTGTAGCCGAACGCCGAGGCCATGTTGGGCACGTCGGCATATATCATGCCCTTGTAGGTCAGCGTATTGGCGAAATCGACGGCGCGGCCGTCGACGCTGACCTCGAGGCCGCCGACGACCTGGAGCACCAGCCCGGTCGCCGTCACGATGATGTCGGCTGCAAGCTCGCGGCCGTCCTTCAGACGGATGCCGTCGCGCGTGAACGTATCGATCTCGCTGGTGACGACGGCGGCGCGCTGCTCGCGTATCGCCTTGAACAGATCGCCGTCGGGAACAAGGCATAGCCGCTGGTCCCAGGGATTGTAGCGCGGCGTGAAATGGGTCGCGACGTCGTAGTCAGGGCCGAGCGCCATGCGGACGCCCTTCAGGATGAGGTCCCTCACCTTGGCGGGCCGGCGCCGGCTGAGCTGGAAGAAGAACATTCCCCACATCACGTTGCGCCAGCGGATCAGGTGATAGGCGAGCTGCGCCGGCAAATTGCGGCGCAATTTGTTGGCGAGGGGATCCTGCGCCGGGCGCGACACTACATAGGTCGGCGAGCGCTGGAGCATGGTGACCTGCGACGCCTTCTTAGCGAGCTCCGGTACCAGCGTCACCGCAGTGGCGCCCGAGCCGATCACGACGACGCGCTTGCCCGCGTAGTCGATGTCCTCGGTCCATTTCTGCGGATGCACGATGCGGCCGGCGAATTCCGCGGTGCCATTGAACTCCGGCGTGTAGCCCGCTTCGTATTTGTAGTAGCCCGAGCACAGAAATAAGAAATTGCAGGTGAACCGCACGAGTTCGGTCGCGCCCTCGCCCGAGATGCGTTCGGCCTCCACCGTCCAGCGCGCGTCCGGTGTCGACCACGCCGCCCGCTTGACGCGATGGCGGAAACGGATTTGCCTGTCGATGCCGTTCTCGGCCGCGGTCTCGCGCACATAATTCAGGATCTGCGGCCCGTCCGCGATCGCCTTCGGATCGGTCCACGGCTTGAAGGAGTAGCCGAGCGTGAACATGTCGCTGTCGGAGCGGATGCCGGGATAGCGGAACAGGTCCCAGGTGCCGCCGATGCAGTCGCGCCCCTCGAGGATGACGTAACTCTTGGTCGGACACTTGGCCTGCAGATGATAGCCAGCCCCGATGCCGGACAGGCCGGCACCGACGATGAGGACGTCGACATGTTCTGGTTGCATGGTTTCCTCCGCCGCCGGCGAGTGTCCGCCCGCCGCTGCCGGCCGTCAATCGGCAATCGGCCGCGCAGCAACCAAAAGGCGAACCGAATTCCATGCGCCGAAAACAACGAAGCCCCGGATCGCTCCGGGGCTTCGCGTCGAGATCGATCGAACCAGCAGATCAGTACCGGTAGTGATCCGACTTGTACGGGCCTTCCTGCTTGACGCCGATGTAGTCGGCCTGATCCTTGCGCAGCTCGGTGAGCTTGACGCCGATCTTGGCGAGGTGCAGGCGGGCGACCTTCTCGTCGAGGGTCTTCGGCAGCACGTAGACCTTCTTCCCGTACTTGCCGTCCTTGTTGTTGGCGAACAGCTCGATCTGCGCCAACGTCTGGTTGGTGAAGGACGCCGACATCACGAAGGACGGATGGCCCATGGCGTTGCCGAGGTTCACGAGGCGGCCTTCCGACAGCATGATGATGCGATGCTTGTCGGGGAACTCGATCTCGTCGACCTGCGGCTTGATGTTGGTCCACTTCAGATTGCGGAGCGCCGCGATCTGGATCTCGTTGTCGAAGTGACCGATGTTGCAGACGATGGCGCGATCCTTCATCGCGCGCATATGCTCGATGGTGATGATGTCCTTGTTGCCCGTGGCGGTGACGAAGATGTCGGCGCGGGGCGCGGCGTCTTCCATAGTCACGACCTCGTAGCCCTCCATCGCGGCCTGCAGCGCGCAGATCGGATCGACTTCCGACACCATGACGCGGCAGCCAGCCTGGCGCAGCGAGGCCGCCGAGCCCTTGCCGACGTCGCCGAAGCCCGCGACCATCGCCACCTTGCCCGACAGCATCACGTCGGTACCACGGCGGATGCCGTCGACCAGCGATTCACGACAGCCATAGAGGTTGTCGAACTTCGACTTGGTGACGCTGTCGTTGACGTTGATGGCGGGGAACAGGAGCGTGCCCTTGTTGGCCATCTCGTAGAGGCGATGGACGCCCGTGGTGGTCTCTTCGGAGACGCCCTTGATGTTCTTGGCGATCTCGCCGAAATAGCCCTTCGGCTTCTCTTTCAGCAGGCGCTTGACCAGCGCGTAGAAGATCTCTTCCTCCTCCGAACCCGGCTTGTCGAGGAAGGCGGTGTCGCCGTTCTCGGCGCGGACGCCGGCATGCACGAGCATGGTGGCATCGCCGCCGTCATCGAGGATCATGTTCGGCGTGCCGCCGCCATGCCAGTCGAACAGCTTTGCGGTGTAGTCCCAGTATTCGGTCAGCGTCTCGCCCTTGACGGCGAACACCGGAATGCCGGCGGCGGCGATCGCGGCCGCGGCGTGGTCCTGCGTCGAGTAGATGTTGCAGGAGACCCAGCGGATGTCGGCCCCGAGCGCTGCCAGCGTCTCGATCAGCACCGCGGTCTGAATGGTCATGTGCAGCGAGCCGGCGATGCGCGCGCCCTTCAGCGGCTGCTTTGGGCCGTACTCCTCGCGGGTGGCCATCAGGCCGGGCATCTCGGTCTCGGCGAGCGAGATCTCCTTGCGGCCGAAATCGGCGAGCGAAATGTCCTTGACGATGTAATCGGTGAAGCCGGGCTTCGCGTTCATAGGGGGTTCCTGTTTGTTGGCTCGTCATTCCGGGGCGCTCGTGAAACGAGCGAACCCGGAACGACGCAAGAGAACTAGAGTGCGCGCTTGAGCGGCTCGACGAGATCGGTCTTCTCCCAGGAGAAGCCACCCTCGTTGTCGGGCGTGCGGCCGAAATGGCCGTAGGCAGACGTCCGCGCGTAGATCGGGCGGTTGAGGTCGAGATGGGTGCGGATGCCGCGGGGCGTGAGATCCATCGCCTGTGCCGCCGCCTTCTCGAGTTGATCCTCCGACACCTTGCCGGTGCCGTGGGTGTCGATGTAGATCGACAGCGGACGCGCGACGCCGATGGCGTAGGCGAGCTGGAGCGTGCAGCGGTCGGCAAGACCGGCCGCGACGATGTTCTTGGCGACGTAGCGCGCAGCGTAGGCCGCCGAGCGGTCGACCTTGGTCGGATCCTTGCCGGAGAACGCGCCGCCGCCGTGCGGGGCCGCGCCGCCATAGGTGTCGACGATGATCTTGCGGCCGGTCAGGCCGGTGTCGCCGTCGGGACCGCCGATGAAGAACTTGCCGGTCGGATTGATGTGCCAGATCGTCTTCGGCGTGATCCAGTCCCTCGGCAGCGCCTCGCGCACATAGGGCTCGACGATGTCGCGGATTTGCTTGGAGGTGAGGTCCTCGACCAGATGCTGGTGCGAGACCACGATCTCGCGCACGGCGACCGGCTTGCCGTTCTCGTACTGCACGGTGACCTGGCTCTTGGAATCCGGACCGAGCACCTTCTCCTTGCCGGAGTGACGGGCTTCGGAGATCAGGCGCAGGATCTTGTGGGCGTAGAAGATCGGCGCCGGCATCAGGTCGGGCGTCTCGTTGGTGGCGTAACCGAACATGATGCCCTGGTCGCCCGCGCCTTCTTCCTTGACCTCACCCGGCTGAAGCGCATCGACGCCCTGGGCGATGTCGGCCGACTGCGGATGCAGGAGGATCTCGATGTCGCAGGTCTTCCAGTGGAAGCCCTCCTGCTCGTAGCCGATGTCCTTGATCGCGCCCCGGACAACGCCCTCGATCTGCTCGTTGGTCACCGACTTCGGACCGCGGGTCTCGCCGGCGATCACCACCTTGTTGGTGGTCGCGAGCGTCTCGCAGGCGGCGCGGATGGCCCACGGATCGATGCCCGCCTTCGGCCCTTCACGATAGAACAGGTCGACGATCTCGTCGGAGATCCGGTCACAGACCTTGTCCGGATGGCCCTCGGACACGGACTCGCTGGTGAAGAGATAGGACGCGCGCATCAGTAACCCCTTGTTCCGCCGCTAGCCGGCGGGCGTTTGCGATGTTTACCTTTAATGATGTCAATCACGCCGGCGCGAGATGACGTAGGATTCGTCGAGAAACCAGAGCCCATTGTACTTTCGCAGCACGTCCCTGGCGGCGTCCAGGGTGCGGCTGTTTTGAGTCATTTCCGTCAACCGGTCGTCCTCAATCTGAGCGACATACACTGCCGCATTCCACGCTGCAAAGGCCGTCGAGGTTCCGATAGTGCCCGTGACCTCGTTGGGCAGAGCTTCCATATCATACCTGAAGATCGAACGGTTGTCCGCGTAGGCATTAAAATTTAAGTCGCGGCCCACCGATCCAAGTTCATACTTAACTGCGCGCAATAGCTCATGACGGCTCACTGAGAAAGGGTTTTCTCCAGGCCAGATCGCCTGGATCATTTCCATGCCCGGATCCTGGCCATGGGAGTGGATTCCGATCAGCCGCCCCCCCGGTCGAAGCGCCCGCGCCAGGGGGGCAATGATGCGTTTGGCCCGGAAATTGACCGAGGACAGGGCCCGGTAGGGCTGGGAAGCGATGACGAGGTCGAAATTGGCCTCGGCCTGGCCCGGCCGCGGAATGGTCGCATCCAGAAGAAACCTGAGGTCCTCGCGATAGAGCACGAGGACGACGGGCCGCTCGTAGAGCGGCATGGCGGTGCGGGGGCTGATCGCGGCGCGCCAGTTCTGCTCCAGGAACGGCCTCAGCTCCGCGATCTGCTGCTCGAACTCGCCCGACGAAGCGCCGCGGAGCGGCACCTCGTGCCAGACAGTAGCGGCCGCCGCAGCCGGCGATGCCGGCGTGAGCCAGGGCGCCTCCGCGTAAAACATGTTGGTGAAGACGAATACCGATGCCGGATGCTCGAAAATGCGATCCGGCACCTTTTCCAGCGTCAGGCGCAGGTCCTCCAGACTGAGCTCCTTGCCGGCGACATAGAACGGCATGTGCGGAAAGCGCTGATGCGTTGCGCGCAGCACCCGCGCCAGCACCGTGCCGTCGCCGACGCCGGCATCGAACAGGCGCAAGGCCGGCGGGCGCGGATGGATGGAGGCCAGTTCCAGCGCGACCCTGTCTGCGATCACTCGCTTTTCGCTGCAGGTGTGGACGAACAGCAGGTATTTCTGGCGGTTCTCGAAGAACCGGAAATTGCCGCGTGGATCGCGCTTTTCGGGCGGGACCTGAAGTCCCCGCGGCGGCGGCATGCCGCCGGCGATCGATGCGGCCATATAGGCTTGGATCCGCTCCAGCGTGTCGATGGTGATGCGCTTTCCCTCGCGCAGGCGATGCACGAGCTTCCCATCATTCACCGCGCGCCGGCCGAACGTCGATTCCGCCATGTCCGCCTTGCGGCAGAACTCCGTGATCTGGCTCAGGATTTCGTCGTTCTTCATGGGGTGGGACACAGTGGGCAGGCAGGTTGGGTTCCGTGTCTTTAGCAAATTCTGCCCACTCGGGGAATAGCGCATACGTCCGGCGCCTCGATCCGTCCGCGGCGAGCCGCCGCTGATGGGCTACGCGACCGCGCCAAGCGAGGTCCCACCCGACGGCGAAGGCGCGAGCTCGCGGTGCTCCGCCGCGCTCGCGCCATGTCGGCACGCCGGGCGTGGAGGTGCAGGAGATGCTGACGCGGGTGCGGGCTGAGGTTGGTGTTGAGCACAAGAACAAGCAGGTGCCGTGGTCGAAGGCGCCGCTGCTGGGCGAGGTCTACTTGGCGGAGAGGTGAGATGCTCTCCGTGCCCCGGACGCAGCGCAGCGCTTCTTCAGCGGTGCGCAGCAGAGCCGGGGCCCATATCTCCGACGAGCAAGTCGAGCAGCATCGGTCCCGGTTCTGCGCAGCAACGCAAGAGCGTTGCAGCGCGTCCGGGACACGCGTGAGCCTTAGCTGCGGAGACTTACTGGCCCCACACTTCCTTCGCGATCTCGACCGCAAGGCTGAGCTTGGCCCATTGCTCCTCCTCGGAGAGGACGTTGCCCTCTTCCGTCGAGGCAAAGCCGCATTGCGGCGAGAGTGCGAGTTGCTCCAGCGGGGCAAACTTGGCGGCTTCTTCCAGGCGGCGCTTGATGTCGTCCTTCTTCTCGAGCTCACCGAACTTCGAGGTGATGACGCCGACCACGACGACCTTGTTGCCCTTGGGCAGGAAGCGCAGCGGCTCGAAGCCGCCGGCGCGGTCGCTGTCGTATTCGAGGAAGTAGCCGTCGTAATTGGTGCCGGCGAGCATGGTCTCGGCGACCGGCTCGTAGCCGCCCGAGGAGATCCAGGTGGAGCGGAAATTGCCGCGGCAGACATGCGTCGTCACCACCATGTCGGCTGGCTTTTCGGCCAGCGCGTAGTTGATGATGCGCGCATAGATCTGCTGGAGACCGTCGGGATTGTCGCCGCGCTCACGCGCCTTCTGCAATTCGTCCTGCGAGCAGAGATAGGCCCAGACGGTATCGTCGAACTGGAGATAGCGGCAGCCGGCGTCATAGAAGGCCTTCACCGCCTTGCGGTAGGTCTTGCCGAGATCCTCGTAGAACGCATCGAGATCGGGATAGACGTCCTTGGAGATCGACTTGCGGCCGCCGCGGAAGTGGAGCACCGCCGGCGACGGGATCGTCATCTTGGCGGTGACGTGGGCCTGGTCGGCGTACTTCTTCAGGAAGCGGAAGTGATCCAGCATCGGGTGGTTGTCGGGGAAGTCGAGCTTGCCGATGACGCGGACCGCATCGTGGCGGGTCTGCACGCCCGCGAACTGGATGCCGGTGTCGGGGTGGAACAGCTCGCAGCCGGTGAGCTTGGCCAGGAAATCGAAATGCCACCAGGAGCGGCGGAATTCGCCGTCGGTCGCGAGCTTCAGGCCGATCGAGGCCTGCTTGTGCACGACCTTCTCGATCTCCAAATCCTCGATCTTGCGCAGATCGTCGGCCGAGATCTCGCCCTTCTCGAGCCTGGCGCGCGCCTCCTTGATCTTGGCCGGACGCAGGAGACTGCCGACCTCGTCGGCGCGGAAGGGGGCTCTGGTTCGCTGCATTTTTGTTTCTCCCGAAATTTCAGTCAGCGCTCGTTGTACTCCTTCTCCCCGCAAGCGGGGAGAAGCGAAGAAATCAGTGGACCGCTGCCCCTGCGACGCCGAGGTGGCGTTCCAGGACCGAGGGGTCGGCCTTCAGCGCGGCACTCGGGGCGTCGTGGACGATCGTTCCGCGTTCCAATATCACAACGCGATCGGCGAGCCCCAGAATCTTTTGGGCATTCTGCTCGACGATGATCGAGCAGATGCTGCCCGCCCGGGTGATGGTCCCGATCGCCTTGAGCAGCTCCTCGACGATGATGGGAGCGAGGCCCTCGGTCGGCTCGTCCAGCAGCAGGACCTTCGGATTGAGGGTCAGCGCGCGGCCGATCGCCAGCATCTGCTGCTCGCCGCCGGACAGCTGGTTGCCGAAATTGCTCCGCCGCTCCTTCAGCCGCGGGAACATCTCGTAGACCTTCTCGACGGTCCAGGGGCCGGGCTGCGCCACCGCCGTCATGTTCTCTTCCACCGTCAGCGAGCGGAAGATGTTGCGCTCCTGCGGCACCCAGCCGATGCCGGCACGGGCCCGCTGGTCGGGACGCAGCGTCGTGACGTCGGCGCCGGCGAGCGCGATCGAGCCGGAGAAGCGGCGGGTGACGCCGACGATGGAGTTGATCAGCGTGGTCTTGCCGGTGCCGTTGCGGCCGAGCAGCGCAAGTACCTGGCCCTCGGCGAGGCGCAGGGACATGTTGGGCAGGACCACCGCCTCGCCATAGCCGGCGCGCAGGGAATCGATCGCGAGCAGGTCAGACATTGACCGCCTCCTCGCCGAGATAGACAGCCTTCACCTGCGGATCGCGCGCGACCTGCTCGGGTGCCCCCTCCGTGAGCAGCGCGCCCGAGACCAGCACCGAGATGCGGTCGGCGAAGGAGAATACGAGATCCATGTCGTGCTCGATCAGGAGCACGGTGACGTCGCGCGGCAGCGCGCCGACGACGGCGAGAATGTCATGGCGCTCGCTCTCGGGCACGCCGGCAGCGGGCTCGTCGAGCAGCAGAACGCGCGGCTTGGCCGCAATGGCAACCGCAATCTCGAGCAGGCGCTGCTTGCCGTAGGGAAGCGTCACGGTCTGTTCGTTCATGACGTCGAGCAGGTGGAAGCGCGCCAGCAGCTCGGCAATCTCGTCATTGACGTCATTGCGCGTGCCCATCCGTCGCCACCAGTCGCCGCCATGGCCGAGGCGCTCGGAAACGGCAAGGCCGATGGTCTCGAGAGGGGTCAGGTCGGGATAGAGCTGGTTGATCTGGAAGGTGCGCGACAGGCCGCGCAGCACGCGCTTGTGCACCGGCAGATCGGTGATGTCCTGGCCTTCGAGCAGGATGCGGCCCGAGTTCGGCTTGAGCACCCCCGTGAGCTGGTTGATGACCGTGGTCTTGCCCGCGCCGTTCGGGCCGATCAGCGCGTGGCGGGCGCCCTGCTCGATCCTCAAGGACAAATCGCGGGTGACGCGCAGGCCGCCGAACTGCTTTTCGAGATTCTTCGTTTCGAGCGCGATGGTCATGCGTCGCTCTCCGGCACGGCGACCACGGCCTTGCGCCCGGCGATCTGCTTGATCACCAGATTCGGCACATACAGCACCCAGCGATGCAGCCGCTGGCGGCCGACCAGCACGATCACGACCAGCACGAGGCCGATCCAGAACTGCCAATACTGAGGCGTGATGGTCGAGAACAATTCCTGCAGCATGCGGAACACCACCGCGCCGATCAGCCCGCCATAGAGATAGCCGGTGCCGCCGATGACAAGCACCAGCATCAGATCGGCCGAGCGCTCGAAGGCGAACACATCGAGCGAGGCGATCGCGGTGGTCTGGGTGAACAGTGCGCCCGCGATGCCGGCATAGAACGCAGCCAGTGTGTAGATCGCGATCAGGCGGCGGTTGACCGGAATGCCGATGGCGGCCGCCCGAAGCGGATTGTTCTTGATCGCCCGCAGCGACAGGCCGAACGGGGAGTGCACGACGCGGCGGGCGAACAGGAACAGCAGAAAAAGGACAGCCAGCGAATAGAAGAAGCCGGTCTTGCCGAACATGTCGAACGGGATCTCGCCGAAGATCGGCTGCATCTCGATGCCTTGCAGGCCGTCGGTGCCGCCAGTGATGTTGGAGAAGCGCTCGGCGAGCGCCTCCAGCAGCAGTGCAATGCCGAGCGTGACCATCAGGCGCGTCAGATCGACGCCGCGGATCACCAGGAAGCTGGTGGCAAAGCCGACCACCATCGCGGCAAGGCCGGCGACAATCAGTGCCAGCACGGGCTCGGTGACGATGCCGTGCAAGGCAAGCAGCCCCGCGGCATAGGCGCCGACCCCGAAGAAGGCGGCGTGGCCGAGCGAGACGATGCCGGCGTAGCCGAGGATGAGATCGAGCGACATCGCGAACAGCGCCAGCCGCAGGATGTCGGTCATGATCAGATAGCGTGACGGGAACAGGAACCCGCAGGCCAGCACGATGAGCCAGAACGCGATTTCGCCGTAGTGCCAACGCGCCTGGCGCTGGGCGTGATAGCCGACATCGGAGGAAGCGGTCATCGGCGAACTCAACGCGCGGCCGTGCGGCCGAACAGGCCGTTCGGGCGCCAGATCAGGATCACGATCATCATGGTGTAGATCACGAACGGTCCCATCTTCGGCACGTAATATTTGCCGGCGACGTCGCCGATGCCGAGCAGGAGCGAGGCGAGGAACGGGCCGGTGATCGAAGAGGAGCCGCCCACGGTGACCACGATCAGGAAGTAGATCATGAACTTCAGCGGAAAATACGGGTCGAGGCCGAGGATCTCGGCGCTAAGCGCGCCGCCGAGGCCGGCGAGCCCGCATCCGAATGCGAACGTGAAGGCGAACACCTGCGGCACGTTGATGCCGAGGCCGCTGGCGGCGCGCGGATCGTCGACTGCGGCGCGCAGGCGGCTACCGAAGCGCGTCTTGGCCAGCACCATCTGAAGCGCGATGGTGAGCAGGCCGCAGATCACGATGATCATCAGCCGGTAGCGTCCGATGCCGACGCCGAACAGGTCGAACTGGCCCTGGAGCGCGGCCGGCAAATTGATGAAGACGCGCGAGGAGCCCTGGATGTAGTCCACGGCCGCCACCGACATGAAGGTCAGGCCGATCGTGAACAGAACCTGGTCGAGATGGCTGCGCGCATAGAGGTGGCGGTACAGCGTGCGTTCGAGCACGATGCCGATTGCGGCTGCAGAGACGAAAGCAAGTGGCAGCGCGGCAAAGAACGGCCAGCCCATCCGGTTGACCAGCACCATGCAGACATAGCCGCCGGCCATGGCGAAGGCGCCGTGGGCGAGATTGACGAAGTTCATCAGGCCGAGCGTGACCGCGAGCCCGCAGGCGAGCACGAACAGCAGCATGCCGTAGGCGACGCCATCGAACAGGTTGGTGAGGATTGCGGTCATAGGGGGCCGAAAATTGTCTGAGGTTTAGCCAAGTGCCTTACTGCGCTCCCTCCCCCGCTTGCGGGGGAGGGCTGGGGAGAGGGTGCCTCGACAACGAAGACTCTCCCAGAGGAGACAACCCTCACCCGGCGCTCTGCGTCGACCTCTCCCGCAAGCGGGAGAGGTAAGAGGCGCGCTCCGGGATGACGCGCTTTCGCGCGTCACTTCTTGGTCTTGCCGAGGTCCTTGACAGCTTCGAAGGTCGCGAATTCGACGTTGTAGAGTTCACCGTCGACCTTCTCGACCTTGCGGATGTAGATGTTCTGCACGATGTCACGGGTCTCGGGATCGATCGAGATCGGGCCGCGCGGGCTTTCCCACTTCATCCCCTTCATGGCCTCGACAAGCTTGGTGCCGTCCGTGTCGCCGCCGGTCTTCTTCAGCGCCTCGTAGATCAGATGGATGCCGTCATAGCCGCCCACGGCCATGAAGCCCGGACGGTTGCCGAAGGCCTTCTTGTAGGCTGCGACGAAATCCTTGTTCATCTGCGAGGGATGCGCCGCAGAATAGAGGTGCGCGGTGACGGTGCCGAGCACGGCATCGCCCATGTTGTTGAGCAGGTCGTCATCGGTGACGTCGCCGGGTCCGATCACCTTGATGCCGGCCTTGTCGAGGCCGCGCTCGGCATACTGTTTCATGAAGTTGCCGCCCTGGCCCGCCGGCACGAACACGAAGATCGCATCGGGCTTGGCGTCCTTCATGCGCTGGAGGAACGGCGCGAAGTCAGGATTTTGCAGCGGCACCTTGACCTCTTCGACCACCTCTCCGCCGCCGGCCGTGAAATGCTGCTTGAAGAAGTTGAGCGCGTCATTGCCCGGCGCGTAGTCCGAAGTCAGCGTCGCGACCTTCTTGATGCCGTTCTTCACCGCCCAGTCGCCGATGATGGTCGATGACTGCGCCAGCGTGAAGCTGGTGCGCACGATATACGGCGAGCGCTCGGTGATGATGGAAGTGCCGGCCGCCATCACGACCTCCGGAATCTTGGCCTGCGTGGCGAGCGGCGCAGCAGCGAGCGCGGCCGGCGTCACGCCGAAGCCGGCGATGAAGTTGACCTTGTCGTTCACGATCAGCTCTTGCGCGGCGGTCTTGGTCTTGTCAGGGATCGCAGCATCGTCCTTGACGATGATCTCGATCTTCTTGCCGGCGACGGTATCGCCATTCTGCTGCATGTAGAGCTTGATCGCGTTCTCGATCTGCTTGCCGGTCGAAGCCTGGCCGCCGGTCATTGGCAGGATCAGACCGATCTTGACGCTGTCCTGGGCCTTCGCGGGCGCGAGGCCGGCAAGGCCTGCAATGGCCGCAACGGCAGCGGCCCAAGTCGCCTTGTGCGACAGTTGTTTGCGTTCGAACATCAGATGTCCCTCCCCTTCATTCCTGACTCTTGTGCCCTGGACCGAGTGCCCGGCCCTTGCCTTGATCTTAGACCGCGCGAGCGCTCTCGGGCGCCACATGGGCGTCTTTCGCGCCCTGCTTGTCAATCGGACGTTCGGCGGCCCTTCGGCGCAACCGGAGCGTTCCGAAGACCGGTCGACCGGACGCGGTACTGCGATTGCGTCGGAGCAGTTCGAGCAACCCGCTCGTGACGGCCTTCATTTGTACGAATGTACAAACAAAATGGACTTGTCAACGAAAACCCCTGCCCGCAGACCAAGCCATGTTGTCGCGAGCCTCGCACCAAGTCCAGAAATGCGAGGGATCGCGTGCATGGGAGCTATGGCTGATTTTGGGTGACGCGGCCTGATCAGGCGGCGTGGCTTTCAGTGTTCGGAATGACTTCGATTCCGTCGATGAACTTTACACCGGCGATGACTTTCGGCAACTGGTTCGTGCTCTTCAATCGCCGCCAGGTCTTCGATGCGGCGTCGATGAGCTTGAACACCATCAGCTTCGCAGTTTGTTGCGACAGCGATCCCTTGGTCCGCACCGTTCGGTGGCGCACCGTGGCGAAGACGCTCTCGATCGGGTTCGAGCTGCGTAGGTGGATCCAGTGCTCAGCAGGGAAGTCGAAGAAGGCGAGCAGCGCATGGCGATCCTTGATCAGGCACTCCACCGCACGTCCGTATTTGACGTGGTATTTCTCGACGAAGACGTCGATCGCGGTTTCAGCTTCGGCCCGGTGTGGGGCCAGATAGATGTTCCGCAGGTCGTTCTTCATGGGGCCCTGCACGGATTTGGCGACCTTGTCGAGTACGTTGCTCACTTTATGGCACCAGCATCGTTGGTGCCGCGTGCCGGGAAAGGCCTCGTCCAGTGCCTTCCAGAAGCCGAGGGCGCCGTCGCCGATGGCGAGTTGCGGGGCAATCCGTAACCCGCGTTGCCGCAGGTCGATCAGGAGTTCGCGCCAGCTCTGCGCGCTCTCGCGCACGCCGACCTGGAAGCCGATCAGCTCCTTCTTGCCTTCCGGCGTGGTGCCAATCAGCACCAGCATGCATTCGCTGTGATCTTCCATGCGGGCCTGCAGGTACACGCCATCGGCCCAGATGTAGACATAGCGACGCGCCGACAGATCGCGTCTCTGCCAGCGTTCGTACTCGACCTGCCAATCGGCCTTCAGGCCGGCGATCACCGAAGGCGACAGGTTCGGCGCATCCTTGCCGAGCAGCGCCGAGAGCGCCTCCTGGAAGTCGCCGGTCGAGATGCCGCGCAAATAGAGGACCGGGATCAAGGCATCCAGGCTCTTCGTCCGCCGCGCCCATAGCGGCAGGATTGCCGAACTGAAGCGGAGGCGGTCGCCTGGCCCGCTCGCTCCGCGGTCGCGGACCTTGGGACGAGCGACCTCCACCGGACCGATGCCGGTCGCAATCTCGCGCACCGGACCGTGCCCATGTCGGACCAGGCGCGCTCGACCGTCGGGCAGCGTCAGATTGGCCGTGCTGGCCAGAAACGCGCCAACCTCGATCTCGATCGCCCTGGCAAGCAGGTCCCGCGCGCCGGCACGAACGATATCGGTCAGTGGATCATCAACCGCGGACGGCTGACGGAAAGCAAGAACATTGGTAGTCTCGGTCATGGCGTATCGCTCTCCTCGAGAGGTTCTGGCAGGCTCGTCACCCGCCTCGATACGCCGCCTTCCTCACACCGTCATCACCCAGATTCCGCCATAGCTCCGTGCATGGAGGATTTCGCCTTTCTTTTGCAGAATCTGTACATCCACGCGCCTCGCCCGGGCGCAACTAGGTAATAAATTACCTACCTCGAATAAGTCTATTTTACCTTGTTGAAGGCTACGCTTCTTCCTGCCGAACTGGCGTCCAATCACCGAACGCGTACACCATGCCCAAGACTCTTCGTTCCGCCCTCGTCCTCGTTGCGCTCGCCGCGGGGCTGTCCGGCTGCGGGACGGTTAACGAAAAACTCTCCGCCGCCGGCATGGGCGACTACGTCCCGCAATGGGCCGGCGGCCTGCCCGCCGATGCTCCGCCGCGACCGGGCACGCCGCAATACGACGCCTACATGAAGGAACGCGAACGCAAGCGCCTGCTGCCGGCCGCGGATCGCGAGAAGGAAGACCAGGCTCAGAAGGGTACAACGGGGACGACATCGGGGAGCGCGGTGCGCTAACGGGGCGAATGGCGAATAGGGAGTGGCGAATATTCCCCTTGTCCACTCGCTACTCGCCACTCCCCATTCGCTAATCCACGAACACCACCGTCTTGCGGCCGTTGAGGATGACGCGATCGTTGAGATGGTAGCGGATGGCCCGTGCCAGCACGCGGCGCTCGATGTCCCGGCCCTTCCGGACCAGATCTTCCGGCGTGTCGCGATGGCTGATGCGCTCGACGTCCTGATCGATGATCGGGCCCTCGTCGAGGTCGCGCGTGACGTAATGCGCGGTGGCGCCGATCAGCTTGACGCCGCGCTCATGCGCCTGGTGATAGGGCTTGGCGCCCTTGAAGCCCGGCAGGAACGAGTGGTGGATGTTGATGCAGCGCCCCGACAGCTTTGCCGACAGATCGTCCGACAGAATCTGCATGTAGCGGGCGAGCACCACCAGATCGGTCTTCGTCTTGCCGACGAGGTCCATGATCTGCGCTTCCTGCTCGCGCTTGGTCTCCTTGGTGACAGGCAGATGGTGGAACGGGATGCCGCCGAAATCGAGCCCGGAATAGACTTCGCGCGGATGGTTGGAGACGATCGCGGTCGGAATCATCGGCAATTCGCCGGTGCGCCAGCGATAGAGGATGTCAACCAGGCAGTGGTCGGACTTCGACACCAGCAGCATCACCTTGCGATGCGCAGCCCGGTCGCGCATCTGCCACTCCATGCCGAAACGCTCGGCGATCGCGGCAAAGCCGGTCTGGAGCGCCGACAGTTCCACGGCAAGATCAGCCGCTGTGAACACCACCCGCATGAAGAACTTCTTGGTCTCGACGTCGTCGAACTGCTGGGCGTCGAGGATGTTCTGTCCGTTGTGGGCAAGGAACGTCGACACCGCCGAGACGATGCCGGGACGATCCGGACAGGACAGGGTCAGGACATATTGATGGTCGGGCATGTTGATGAACGGGCTTGGCTCTTGATGAAGGTTTGTGCAGCGGAACTATCCGCGATTTGCGCCCTGCTCTAGCCCGTCTTATTCGCGAGAGGGCGCCTGAGAGGCTGGCGAGCGTGGTGTAAAGCGCTGATGCGGCGTAGGATTCGGTTGCGAAGCCACCCCATCACCTTCAACCGCGAACGCCACGCCCGCCATGACCGATGATACGATTTCAGACCACTATCGAGAAGCAAGAATTCAACACAAATAAAACCTCTGCCTCGCGCTCGATCTCTTCATGCTTGATAGTCTCGTTTCGGAGGCTGAGCACCTACCGCGTCTAATAGGCCGCTCGCGCCGGTTTCTTTGGACGCGGCACGACCGCGACTCCACGTTTCGGCACAGAAATGATCGGGAGTCACTCAATCTTTCTTCAACTTAACCCGTCTTATTCGTAAGAGTGCGCCTGAGGGGTAAAGCGCTGATGCGGCGTAGGATTCGGTTGCGAAGCCAACCCCATCACCTCCAACCGCGAACGCCACGCCCGCCATGACCGACGATACGATTCCGCCCTTCTCGTTTCCAGCCGTTCACGCCAAGAAAGTCACAGCTGCCTTCGATGGTGGGCGCCTAACCTCGAACGGGGGCGTGATGCTTCTGGCGATGGCCGAGCGGCGTCTCGGTTTGGCCAACAATCTGGCCCGGGTGTTCCCGGATCGGCGCGATCCGACGCGGGTCGTGCACAGCCTGGTCGATATGTTCCGCGCTCGCATGTTCGCGATCTGCTGCGGCTACGAGGACGCCGACGACCTCGATCATCTGAGGTCCGATCCGGCATTCAAGCTGGCCTGCGGTCGCCTACCGGACACGGGCCGGGATTTGTGTTCCCAGCCGACGCTGTCGCGGCTGGAGAATGCTCCGCGCCTGCGCGACGTGATCCGGCTGACCTACACTTTGGTCGACGCATGGATGGATAGCTACCCGCGCGAGCCGGCATCCGTCACGCTCGACATCGATGATACCTGCGACGTCGTCCACGGCCATCAGCAGCTCTCGCTGTTCAACGCTCATTATGACGAACGCTGCTTCCTGCCGATCCACGTCTACGACACGGAGAAGAGCCGGCCCGTGGCCGTCGTGCTGCGGCCCGGCAAGACGCCGGGCGGCGTCGAGGTGCGTGCCCATCTGCGCCGCCTGGTACGGCATATCCGGACGCGATGGCACAACACGCAAATTACGTTCCGTGGCGACGGGCACTATGCCCGGCCGGAGGCAATGGCGTGGTGCGAGACCAACGGCATCGACTACATCTTCGGTCTGTCCGGCACCAAGCCTCTCGCCAGAAAAGTCGACGAGGTCGCCGACGACATCCGCACGCGACGCGCCATCGAGAACCTGCCGGTTCTGCGTGGCTATACCGAGACGCGCCACAAGGCAAAGTCCTGGGATCGCGAACGGCGCACTGTCGCCCGTATTGAGGCGACGATGCTCGGCCTCGACATCCGCTTCGTCGTCACCAGCCTCGATGTCGGCTCGGCCGAGTGGATCTACGACAGCCTGTATTGCGCGCGCGGCCAAGCCGAGAATCTGATCAAGCTGCATAAGACGCAGCTCGCCTCCGATCGCACCAGCTGCCGTTCGGCGCTCGCCAACCAGGTCCGTCTCGTGCTCCATACGGCCGCTTATTGGCTGATGCTGACCGTGCGCGACGCCATTTCCAAAGCCCGGGAATTGGCCGCTGCCGAGTTCGCGACGCTGCGTCTTCGGCTCTTGAAAATCGCCGCCCGTGTCGTCGAGACCACGAGCCGCATTCGCCTTGCGTTTGCCGCGGCATGTCCCGAAGCCGACCTGATCTGCGGCTTGCCCGGCGCGCTGCTGCCGCTCGGTCCTTGACCGGCGGGGCGTCCGCCCCCGTTCGCCCAACCCATCCCTCAAGCGCGTTGCAAAGTACCGGTCGTCAGGCGGCGAAAAGCCGAAGGCAATCCTGTGCGCCTCGTCAGACAAGATGTGCGGCCGCATCAATCGGGCCCAAAAGCCGCACTCTCACGAATAGGACGGGCTAGCACCGACCTCGCCCTTGCGCCAATCCCGGGCGCAGAGTCAGGATGAACGGACGATTGCAATCCATGATCGGAGCACACCCATGGCCGACCGCTTGAACGGCTACCGCATCTTAATTCTGGAAACGCGGGAGGAGGCGCAGTTTTCGAAGCTTCTGGTCGAGCAAGGCGCCGAGGTCGTGCAATGCCCGATGTTCACCATCCATGATGCGCCGGACCCTGCTCCGGTGGAGGCCTGGATCCGCCGTGCCATCGACAAGCCCTTCGACGATCTCGTGCTGATGACGGGCGAAGGCCTGCGTCGGATCATGAAGCTCGCCGGCGCACGCGGGCTCGACACCGCCCTTGTCGCGGCACTCGCCAAAGCGCGGAAACTCACCCGGGGCCCCAAGCCCGGAAAGGCGCTGCGCGAGATCGGTCTCGAGGCACAGCAGACCACGGAGAAGCCGACCACCGAGGGCGTGATCGAGATGCTGGCCAGGCTCGACCTGAAAGGACGGCGCCTCGGCCTCCAGCTCTATCCGGACAAGGATCACGGCGCGCTGGCCGGCGCGCTGGCCGCGCAAGGCGCCGCCGTCGATACCGTGCTGCCCTATGTTTACGATTCCAAGGCAGCGGATGCGAACATCGTCGCCGCCATCGACGACATGGCCTCCGGGCGGATCGATTCCATCGCGCTGACCAATCTCGGCCAGGTCCGCCGCCTGATGGAGGCCGCGAAAGCGCATGGCGCCGAAGCGAAACTGCGTACAGGCCTCGAACGGACGTTGATCGCCTCGGTGGGGCCGGCGGTCTCCGGTGAACTCGCCGCGCACGGTCTGCGCACGGACGTCTCGCCGGCGGATGAAGCGTATTTCATGCGTCCGCTGATCTCGGCGATGGCCGCGGCGCTGGCGGAGCGGAAGCCGAGAGCCTCAGCGAGCTAAGAGCCGAGCGCGGGGGCGGCCTGCAGCGGCTGCGATTGACACAAGCATCGCCAACGCTAGCTTGCGCGGCCGCAAGAAGAAAACAACAAGGGCAAGGGAATCGCCGTGATACGCGTCATCGCGTCGTGAGCGCCACCGCACGACCTTCGGCGCTCGCGCCATTCCGCATCCGCAATTATCGTTTCCAGTGGCCGTCCGACCTGCTCACCTCCTGGGCCTTCGAGGTCGAGACGCTGGTGCTCGGCTGGTACATCATTGTCGAAACCGGCTCGGTGCTGCTGCTCACCGTGCTTGCTTCACTCCAGTTCGTGGGAACACTGGTCGCGCCCGTGTTCGGCATGATCGGCGACCGCATCGGCCATCGCGATCTCCTGGTCGCAATGCGTCTTGCCTATACGGCGCTCTCGTCGACCATCATGGTCCTGGCGCTGACCGGTCAGCTGTCGCCGCTGAGCGTCATGGTCATCGTTGCGATCATGGGCCTGATCCGCCCTTCTGATCTCGGCGTCCGCGGCGCGCTGCTTGCCGAGATCATGCCGGCCGGGCAACTGGTCGGCGCCATCAGCGTTGCGCGCACGACCCAGGACAGCGCCCGCATCGCCGGGGCGTTGACTGGCGCCGGGCTGTTCGCCGTCCTTGGCATTGGGCTCGTGTACGTGGCGATTGCCGGACTCTACCTCGCGGCTGCGCTTCTGATGCTGTGCCTGACACGGCCGGAAAGGTCGGTCATCACGAGCAATCTCCCGGCGAACGGCCACGCCGTTTCGAGGTTGCTGGGCGACCTGAAGGAAGGCATCGTCTATGCTTGGAACGGCCCGGGAATGCGCGCGGCGCTGTGCGTCGCCTTCCTGGCCAATCTCACCGCATTTCCCTTCACGGGCGGATTGTTGCCCTACATCGCGCGGGAGATCTTTCATACCGACCAGACCGGCCTCGGTTATCTCTCGGCGAGCTTCGCCGTCGGCTCGCTGATCGGCTCCATCACGCTCAGCCTGGTAAGCGGCGTGCGCATTGCCCGGCTTCTGATCGGAGCGACGCTGGCCTGGTACGCCATGCTGCTGGTATTCGTCGAGGTCAGGACCATGCCGGTGGCGATGGCCTGCCTCGTTCTCGCCGGCATCGCCCAGAGCATGTCGATGATCTCGGCCGCCGTCATTCTGATGCGCACCGCGAGCGCGCATCTGCGAGGCCGCGTCATGGGCGTGCGCATGATGGTCATCTATGGCTTGCCGATCGGACTGCTCGCAGCCGGCAGCCTGATCGATATCATCGGCTATTCCGCGACGGGCTCGCTCTATGCCGCCGCGGGCTTCTTCGCGATGCTGGCGATCGCTGTGCGTTGGCGCGCCGACCTCTGGCCTGTCCACGCCCCCGCCAATGCGCGGTGACGAACATCTGCCCTAATCCCCGTACCCGCGCAGCCGCTCGATATCGAGGATGGTGACGCCACCATATTCCAGCCGCAGCAGCCCCTCTTTCTCCAGCCGGTTCAGCGCGCGGTTGGCGTTCTGGCGGGACATGCCGGAAAGCGCCCCGATCTCCTCCTGCGTGATCTCCAGATGCGTGGTCGATTCGGGATAGAGGATCGGGTTGAACAGCGAAGCAATGCTGCGGGCGAGGCGCGCGGTGGCATCCAGGGTGCGGTTGACCTCGAGCATGCCGATGAACTGGCCGAGCCGCTCGTTGAGCTGGCGCACCAGAAAGCGGTTGAAGCCGACGCTGTTCTCGAACAGCCACATGAATGCACTGCGCTCCATCAGTGCGACGCGGCTGTCGCGCAGCGCGACCACGTCATAGCGGCGCGGCTCGTTCTTGAGCACGCTGCCCTCGCCGAACCAGGCCCCTGCCGTCAGACCGGCAAGGCTGGTCTCCTTGCCGTCGCGCGAGACCCCGCCCATGCGGGCCAGGCCGCTCACCATGCCGGCCCAATAGGCAAAAATGTCACCGCGCATGAACACGGTCTCGCCGGTGCCGTAGGACCGCTCCGTGATTCCGGCACGCGCGACCTCGATCTCCGCTTGCGTGAGCTCGCGCGACCAGGCGGCGACGCGCTTCAGATGATCTTCTGAAATCATGATCTGACGGCCAGCCGCACGATTTCGTCACTCCGCTTTCTGCTGCATTGCAACATGATGGTATCGACCGCCATTCGACCAAAGATGAACGCCGCTGCCGGCCCGCAAACTTTGTCGCAGAATTGTCAGCCGGGAGACATTTCAAAATAGCGCTTTCCCCTATTGAGGACCACCTCGGGCGATACGGCCTTCGATCCCAAACGGGAACGAGGGCGCGCGGCTCCGGTCGAGACCATCTGATGCATGGCCTCACCGTCACCGCCGTACTAGGATCGCTCGACAGAACGGACGAAGAGCGCCGCTGAAATGCGCCATGACCGGGAGGGATTCGTTTGGTGGCTACCAGTCTTGAAGTGCGCGGCGTGTCCTTGCGATTCGGCGGTGTTCGAGCGCTGACCGACGTCGGCTTCGCCATTAGGGAGGGCGAGCTGTTCTCGATCATCGGCCCCAACGGCGCCGGCAAGACCTCGATCGTGAACTGTATTTCCGGCCGCTATAAGCCGACCGAGGGCCAGCTCTTCTACCAAGGCCGCGACATCACCGGTTTGACGCCGAATGCCCGCGCCTCGCTCGGCATCGGCCGCACCTTCCAGAACCTGGCGCTGTTCCACCATATGAGCGTGCTCGACAACATCATGGTCGGCCGCCATCACCTCCTGAAGAACAATTTCCTCACGGGCTCGCTGTACTGGCTCACCGGCGCGCGCAAGGAGGAGCTCGAGCACCGCCGCAAGGTCGAGGAGATCATCGACTTCCTCGACCTGCAGTCGGTGCGCAAGGCGACCGCGGGCACGCTCTCCTACGGCCTGCGCAAGCGTGTCGAGCTCGCCCGCGCGATGGCGCTGGAGCCGCGTCTCATTCTCCTCGACGAACCCATGGCCGGCATGAACTTCGAGGAGAAGGAGGACATGGCCCGCTACATCGTCGATCTCAACGAGGAGTTCGGGATGACGGTGGTGATGATCGAGCACGACATGGGCGTGGTGATGGACATCTCCCATCGCGTCATGGTGCTGGATTTTGGCAAGAAGATCGCCGAAGGCGATCCGGCCACCGTGCTCGCCGATCCCCACGTCAAGCGCGCCTATCTCGGCGAGGAGGACGAGATGCTGGTCGATCCCGACGACGCGCCGCCGGCCCAGGAGAGCGCGGCATGATGGATTATGCAGGCCGCGCCGCGCAGGCCGACACCTACCCCAAGATGCTCCGGCTCAATGCCAGGGAGCACGGCAACGAGATCGCTTTGCGCGAGAAGGATCTCGGGCTCTGGCGCATTTTCACCTGGAACGACTACCAGATCCGCGTGCGCGATTTCGCCCTCGGCCTGGTCGAACTCGGCCTTGGCCGCGGTGATGTCATCGGTATCATCGGCGACAATCGGCCGGACTGGGTCGCGGCGGAAGTCGCGACCCACGCGATCGGTGGACTGAGCCTCGGGCTCTATCGCGACGTGCTGGACGAGGAGGCCTCCTATCTCCTCAACTATGGCGAGGCACAACTCGTCTTTGCCGAGGACGAGGAGCAGGTCGACAAGCTTCTCACCCTTGCCGAGCGCGCGCCCAAGCTGAAGCACATCATCTATTCCGATCCGCGCGGGATGCGGAAATATGACGACCCCCGGCTGATGTCGGCGGAGAAGTTTGCCGAGCTCGGCCGGGCGCGTGCTGCGCGGGAGCCGGAGCTCTACGACAGGCTGGTCGATGCCACCAAGGGCGAGGACGTCGCGATCCTCTGCACGACGTCAGGCACGACCTCGCATCCGAAGCTCGCGATGCTCGCGGCCGGGCGCGTGCTCGGCCATTGCGCGACCTATCTCGCCTTCGATCCGAAGGGACCCGATGACGAATACGTCTCGGTGCTGCCGCTGCCCTGGATCATGGAGCAGGTCTACGTGCTCGGCAAAGGCCTCTTGTGCCGGATGAAGATCAACTTCGTCGAAGAGCCCGACACCATGATGAACGATCTGCGCGAGATCGCGCCGACCTTCGTGCTCTTTGCCCCGCGTGTCTGGGAATCGATCGCGGCCGACGTCCGCGCCAAGGTGATGGACGCAACGCCCTTCAAGCAGCGCCTGTTCGACATCGGCATGAAGAGCGGCCTCGCCGCACTCGAACAGGGCAAGCGCTCCGGCTTTGCCGACGCGATCCTGTTCCGCGCGCTGCGCGACCGCCTCGGCTTCACCCGCCTGCGGTCGGCCGCGACCGGCGGCGCAGCGCTCGGCCCCGAAACCTTCAAGTTCTTCCAGGCCATGGGCGTGCCGCTGCGCACGCTGTACGGCCAGACCGAGCTGCTGGGGGCCTATACGCTGCATCCCGAGGGCAAGGTCGATCCCGATACGACCGGCGTGCCGATGGCCGACAGCATCGAGATCCGCATCGACAATGCCGACGTCCACGGCGTCGGTGAGATCGTGGTGCGGCATCCCAACATGTTCCTCGGCTACTACAAGAATCCCGAGGCGAGCGTCGCCGACATCAAGGACGGCTGGATGTGCTCCGGCGATGCCGGCTATTTCAATGCCGACCAGCAGCTCGTCGTCATTGATCGCATCAAGGATCTCGCCGAGACATCTCGCGGCGAACGCTTCTCGCCGCAATTCATCGAGAACAAGCTGAAATTCTCGCCCTATATCGCGGAAGCCGTGGTGCTCGGAGCCGGCCGCGACGCGCTCGCGGCGATGATCTGCATCCGCTACTCCATCATCTCGAAATGGGCGGAGAAGAACCGGCTCTCGTTCACCACCTACAGCGATCTCGCCTCGCGGCCCGAAGTCTACGCGCTGCTGCAGAAGGAGGTCGAGACCGTCAACGCCACGCTGCCGCCGGCCCAGCGCATCTCGCGCTTCCTCTTGCTCTACAAGGAGCTCGACGCCGACGACGGCGAACTCACCCGGACCAGAAAGGTCCGCCGCAGCGTCATCAACGAGAAATACGAAGGGATCATCGACGCCATCTACCGCGGCGATTCCGACATCCCCGTCGACACCGTGATCCGCTTCCAGGACGGCACCACCCAGCGGGTGCGGACCACGCTGCGGGTGGTGGACCTCGGCGGGCACGGCCACATGACGGAGGCGGCGGAGTGAGCCAGGTGTCCATCGCGCGCGGTGCTGCCCTTCGCCTCTCCCCCCTTGCGGGGAGAGGCCGGAGCGCGTCAGCGATCCGGGTGAGGGGGAGTCGCCGCGAGGGCGGTAACAATCGTTTCGAGGACGCCGGCCAAGTTGCTCGATACATCATTATTCCAGAAGCGCAAGATCCGATAGTTGCGATCGGTAAGCCACTTGTCGCGCACGGCGTCATGCACACTATCGGCGTGCTGCCCGCCGTCCACTCGATGATCAGGCGGGCTTCACGGCGAATGAAATCGACGGTGTACGGCCCGATCGGGTCCTACCGAACGAATTTGTGGCCGTTCAGTCTTCGAGCTCGCAGGCGATACCAAAGCGTCCCTTCCGCATCCGTCAACGAGGCGCGCAGGCTTCTTGCGCGCCCAGTCTTGGACTCATCAGCACCTCGCATGCGGAGACTCCCCTCACCCGCCGCGCGTTCCGCGCGTCGGCCTCTCCCCGCAAGCGGGGAGAGGCGAAAGATAGCATAACATGAACACCGCTTTCCTCATCCAGCTCCTGGTCAACGGCCTCGTCGTCGGCACGCTCTACGGAGTTGTCGCGATGTCGTTCGTCCTGATCTACAAGGCGACGCAGGTCGTCAATTTCGCGCAAGGCGAGCTGCTGCTGGTCGGCGCCTGGGTGTGCTGGGCCTTGCTGGCGAAATACCAGGTGCCGTTCTGGATCGGCATGCCGATCACGCTGGTGTTCATGTTCGTTTTCGGCATCGCGATCCAGGTGCTCATCCTGCGTCCGATGATCGGCGAGCCCATCATCTCCGTGATCATGGTGACGATCGGCCTATCGACGGTGTTGCAGGCGACGCTGAAGTGGATGTTCGGTGTCAATCCGCAGCCGTTCCCGCGCGTGTTCGAAAGCCAATCCGTCAGCCTGTTCGGGCTCCAGATCCAGACCGTCTATGTCATGAGCCTCGTCGTCTCGGTCGCGATGATGATCGGTATGGCCTGGTTCTTCCGCGCCTCCAAATACGGCCTGGCGATGCGCGCCACCGCATTCAACCAGCAGGTCGCGCAGTCGCTCGGCATTTCCGTGAAGAGCGTGTTCGCGATGGCCTGGGCGATCTCGGCGACGGTCTCGGCGGTTGCCGGCGTCGTCGTTGCGGTCGTGAACGGCGTGTCCTCGGGCCTTGCCGCCTACGGCATCAAGGTTTTCCCGGCGGCGATCCTCGGCGGGCTCGATTCCGTCGGCGGCGCTGTGCTTGGCGGCATCATCATCGGACTGCTCGAGAACGTCGCCCAATATGTCGACAGCGAGTATCTGCACTGGGGCAATCTCTACGAGATCGCGCCGTTCTACGTCCTCATCATCGTGCTGATGATCAAGCCCTACGGGCTGTTCGGCACCCACGACATCGAGCGGATCTGACCCATGGCCGGCCCTGCCCTCATTCCTGCTGGTGATTTCCGCACCTCCTACGCGGCCGACACCACGATCTTCCCGACCGCGACGAGCCGCAACTTCGCCATCGCAGGCGTGCTGCTGCTGTGTCTGGCGCCGCAATTCTTCAGCGGGTATTGGCTCAGCATCCTGATCCAGATCGGCATCTTCTCAATCGCGGCGCTCGGGCTCAATATACTGGTCGGCTTCACCGGCCAGATCTCGATCGGCCATGCCGCCTTCTTCCTGCTCGGCGCATTTACCTCCGCCTACATTTCCAACAACGCGCCGATTCCCGTGTTCTTCGCGATCCCGCTCGCGGGTGTCGTCACCGCGCTGGTCGGCCTGATCTTCGGCATTCCGGCGGCGCGGCTGAAGGGACTCTATCTCGTCATCGCGACGCTGGCCGCGCAATACATCCTGCTCGACTTCTTCTCCCGTGCCGAATGGTTCTCCGGCGGCTCGGTGCCGGCGAGCGCGGAGCCGTTCTCGATCTTCGGCTACATACTGCGCGGCGACCGGCAGTATTTCTACGTCGTGCTGGCCTATGTGCTCGTGAGCTACGTCCTCGTCACCAATCTGATGCGCACCCGTGACGGCCGCGCGCTGGTGGCGATCCGCGACCATTATCTCTCCGCCGAGATCATGGGCATCAACCTCACCAAGTACCGGACGCTGTCGTTCGGGCTCGCCGCCTTCTTCGCCGGCATCGCCGGCGCGCTCTATGCGCACTACCAGCTCGTGGTGTCTCAGGAGGGATTCGGCATCGAGCGTTCGATCCTGTTCCTCGCCATGATCATCATCGGCGGCACCGGCTCGATCATGGGCACGCTGATGGGTACCGCCTTCGTGGTGCTGCTGCCGGAATCGATGGAGTCGCTGAGCCATCATCTGAAGGGCGGAGCGATCGACCAGGCGCTCTCGCTCAACAACAACATCACCTTCCTGCGCGAGATCGCGATCGGGGTGATCATCATCGCATTCCTGATGTTCGAGCCTGACGGGCTCGCGCATCGCTGGCGGCAGATCAAGGCGTATTGGAAACTCTACCCGTTCTCGCATTGAGTGCGGGCAACTTCACTTAAACAATAAACAGGAGGAACCGACCCATGACGATGAAGTCCCTTTTGAGCACCGCATCGCTCGCGATTGCGATCGCCGCATTCTCGGCCGGCGCGCAGGCGCAAATCGCGATCGGACATCTCGCGGACTATTCCGGCGGCACCTCGGACGTCGGCACGCCCTTCGGGCAGGCCGTCGCCGACACCTTCGCCTGGGTCAACAAGAACGGCGGCATCGGCGGCAAGCAGGTCAATCTCGACACCAACGATTACGGCTATCAGGTGCCGCGCGCCATTGCGCTCTACAAGAAGTGGTCGGCGCCCGACAACAAGGTCGCCGCGATCATGGGCTGGGGCACCGCCGACACCGAGGCGCTGACCGGCTTCCTTGCCCAGGACAAGATCCCCGACATGTCCGGCTCCTATGCCGCCGCCCTTACCGATCCCGAAGGGGTCAGCGGCAAGGCCAAGCCCGCGCCTTACAATTTCTTCTATGGCCCGAGCTATTCGGACGCGCTGCGCGCGATGCTGATGTGGGCGGCCGAGGATTGGAAGGCCAAGGGTAAGCCCGGCAAGCCGAAATTCGTGCACATGGGCGCCAACCATCCTTATCCGAACGCGCCGAAGGCCGCTGGTGAAGCCATGGCGCAGGAGCTCGGCTTCGAGGTTCTGCCGCCGCTGGTGTTCGCCCTCACGCCGGGTGACTACAGCGCACAGTGCCTGAGCCTGAAATCCTCGGGCGCCAACTACGCCTATCTCGGTAACACCGCCGCCTCGAACATCTCGGTGATGAAGGCCTGCAAGACCGCCGGCGTCGATATCCAGTTCCTCGGCAACGTCTGGGGCATGGACGAGAATGCCGCCAAGACCGCGGGCGATGCCGCAAACGGCGTGATCTTCCCGCTGCGCACCGCGGTGAGCTGGGGCGGCGATGCGCCCGGCATGAAGACGGTGATGGAGATCTCGAAGATGTCCGACGCCACCGGCAAGGTCTATCGCCCCGTGCATTACGTCGCGGCCGTCTGCTCAGCGATGTACATGAAGGAGGCGATCGACTGGGCTGCCAAGAACGGCGGCGCCATCGGCGAGAACGTCGCCAAGGGCTTCCACCAGAAGAAAGACTGGGTGCCGGCCGGGATGGAAGGCGTCTGCAATGCCTCGACCTGGACCGATAAGGACCATCGCGGCACGCTGAAGGTGGATCTCTATCGCACCAAGATCTCGGGCGCGACCGACGGCGACCTCAACGACGTCATGGCCAAGGGCACGATCAAGCTCGAGAAGGTCAAGACGGTGGAGCTGCCGCGCAAGCCGGAATTGCTGGGGTGGTGAGGCCTGCTCCAGCCACGCACACAACTGTCGTCCCCCGCGAAGGCGGGGGATCTAGTACGCCGCGGCTTCTCGATGAATCTCCGGCGTCGCTGGAATACTGGGTCGCCCGGTCAAGCCGGGAGCTATGGCGGAATCTGGGTGATGACGGTGTGAGGAAGGCGGCGTATCGAGGCGGGTGACGAGCCTGCCAGAACCTCTCGAGGAGAGCGATACGCCATGACCGAGACTACCAATGTTCTTGCTTTCCGTCAGCCGTCCGCGGTTGATGATCCACTGACCGATATCGTTCGTGCCGGCGCGCGGGACCTGCTTGCCAGGGCGATCGAGATCGAGGTTGGCGCGTTTCTGGCCAGCACGGCCAATCTGACGCTGCCCGACGGTCGAGCGCGCCTGGTCCGACATGGGCACGGTCCGGTGCGCGAGATTGCGACCGGCATCGGTCCGGTGGAGGTCGCTCGTCCCAAGGTCCGCGACCGCGGAGCGAGCGGGCCAGGCGACCGCCTCCGCTTCAGTTCGGCAATCCTGCCGCTATGGGCGCGGCGGACGAAGAGCCTGGATGCCTTGATCCCGGTCCTCTATTTGCGCGGCATCTCGACCGGCGACTTCCAGGAGGCGCTCTCGGCGCTGCTCGGCAAGGATGCGCCGAACCTGTCGCCTTCGGTGATCGCCGGCCTGAAGGCCGATTGGCAGGTCGAGTACGAACGCTGGCAGAGACGCGATCTGTCGGCGCGTCGCTATGTCTACATCTGGGCCGATGGCGTGTACCTGCAGGCCCGCATGGAAGATCACAGCGAATGCATGCTGGTGCTGATTGGCACCACGCCGGAAGGCAAGAAGGAGCTGATCGGCTTCCAGGTCGGCGTGCGCGAGAGCGCGCAGAGCTGGCGCGAACTCCTGATCGACCTGCGGCAACGCGGGTTACGGATTGCCCCGCAACTCGCCATCGGCGACGGCGCCCTCGGCTTCTGGAAGGCACTGGACGAGGCCTTTCCCGGCACGCGGCACCAACGATGCTGGTGCCATAAAGTGAGCAACGTACTCGACAAGGTCGCCAAATCCGTGCAGGGCCCCATGAAGAACGACCTGCGGAACATCTATCTGGCCCCACACCGGGCCGAAGCTGAAACCGCGATCGACGTCTTCGTCGAGAAATACCACGTCAAATACGGACGTGCGGTGGAGTGCCTGATCAAGGATCGCCATGCGCTGCTCGCCTTCTTCGACTTCCCTGCTGAGCACTGGATCCACCTACGCAGCTCGAACCCGATCGAGAGCGTCTTCGCCACGGTGCGCCACCGAACGGTGCGGACCAAGGGATCGCTGTCGCAACAAACTGCGAAGCTGATGGTGTTCAAGCTCATCGACGCCGCATCGAAGACCTGGCGGCGATTGAAGAGCACGAACCAGTTGCCGAAAGTCATCGCCGGTGTAAAGTTCATCGACGGAATCGAAGTCATTCCGAACACTGAAAGCCACGCCGCCTGATCAGGCCGCGTCACCCAAAATCAGCCATAGCTCTCAAGCCGGGCGACGACAGCGGAGTTTTGAAGCATGACCGATACCCTCGAAGCATCCCGCGCCAAGCCAACCGCCGTGGCGTCCGCTCCCCTCCTCGCCGTGCGCAACATCGAGGTCGTCTATGACGACGTCATCCTAGTGCTGCGCGGCCTCAGCCTCGACGTGCCCAAGGGCGCGATCGTGGCGCTCCTGGGCGCCAACGGCGCCGGCAAGTCGACGACGCTGAAGGCGATCTCCGGGTTGCTCAAGACCGAGGACGGCGAGGTCACGCGCGGCGAGATCCTGTTCGAAGGCGAGCGGATCAACGGCATCGACCCCGACAAGATCGTGCGCCGCGGCATCTTCCAGGTGATGGAGGGCCGGCGCATCGTCGCCGACATGACGTCGCTGGAGAACCTCAAGCTCGGCGCCTTCACCCGCAGGGACAGCGAGGTCGATTCCGACCTCGACATGGTTTTCAACTACTTTCCGCGCCTGAAGGAGCGCACTGGCCTTGCCGGCTATCTATCCGGCGGTGAGCAGCAAATGCTCGCGATCGGCCGGGCTCTGATGGCGCGCCCCAAGATGATCTTGATGGATGAGCCTTCGATGGGCTTGTCGCCGCTGCTGGTGAAAGAGGTGTTCTCGATCATCCAGAAGATCAACCGCGACCTCGGCGTCACCATCCTGCTGGTCGAGCAGAACGCGCGCGCTGCGCTCTCGGTGGCAAGCCACGGCTACATCATGGAACAGGGCAAAGTCGTGCTCGACGGCAGCGCCGACGACTTGCGCGACAACGAGGACGTCAAGGAGTTCTACCTCGGCGGCGCCGGCGACCAGCGCAAGAGCTTCAAGAACCTCAAGAGCTTCAAGCGGCGCAAGCGCTGGCTGTAGCGTTTTCAAGCGAAGTGGGAACCAGTTCGCGTGAAGAAAACGCGTCGATACAAAAGAGCTTCAACTCTCAAGCACCTGTTCCGCTTCCGTGACTGCGCAGAGAACATGATAGAACGACGACGCAGGAATGATGTCGATCAGCGATTTGCCGTCGCGATCGAACTGATCGTACCAGCCGCCCTTCACGGGATGGCTGAGATAATGCCGTTCGAGCCGCACCAGCGCGGCGCGCGCCTCATCCGCCGCCCCCACCTCGCCGGACTCGGCTTGCGCGATCCACGCCTTCGCGATCTCGGTCTGCGGCCACAGCCGGCGCGTGCTGCGGCGGACGTTGCCGACGTCGTCCCCCTCGTCGATCAGGCAGCCCGTGGCCTCGTCGCGATAGCGCAGCGCGGTCGACAGCAGTTCGGCACGCCGCGGCGCGGTCGGGCAGCCCGTGATGCGCTCGAAACCCTTCAGCAGCCAGACCCATTCCGCCTGGTGACCGGGCTCGACGCTGACCGGCTCGATCTTCGACCAGTTTTCCTCGAAGTACTCGGTCAGGATGCGCTTCTGCTTGTCGTAGAGATTGGCCAGGAACAGTGCGAAGAATTCTCCGGCACGGTTCTGGAACGACAGATCGTGGGTCGCCTCGAAGCACGCGATCATCGCCTCGAACAGATGCATGTGCGGGTTCTGCCGGCGCGGCAGCGAGACCGGAAGGCCTTCGTGAACGCCGCCATGCGGCGAGCGCAGATGGCCGTCGAGGAAGGCGAGCAGCGCATCGATCTCGGCACGGACCTGCGCATCCTGGTCGAGGGCGTAGACGGCCGCGAGCGCAAAGAGGACGAAGGCGTGGTCATAGGCATCGCGCCGGGCATCCAGCACCGCTCCCTCGGGCGTCAGCCGGTGCACGTAGCCGGGCCGGCCATCGGGCGCCTTCGCTCTGGCCAGCAGATGCTCCAGCCCCTTCAGCGCGATGCCACGCCCCTCAGGATACCATCCCATCTGCGCCGCCTTGGCGTAGCACCAGATCTGGCGCGCCTGCACGAATACGCGCCGGGGCGCGGCCGCATCCGCCGCGCCGTCGCGGTGCAGCCGGTCGATGAAACCACCCGCAGCCTGATCCCAGCCGACCGTCGACCACAGCGGCAGCGCCTCGTCGATCATGCGGCGCTTCAGGCGCGCGACGACGTTCGACGCCTCGTCCGCCGCAATGATTCCTTCGTCCGCCATCGGGTCCTCTCTCGGCCTCACCAATGGCGGTCTGATACCCATGCTGGTGGCGGCGCGCAACGGATGCCAACACGGAAAGAACAGCCATGACCGCCCATTACGACGCCCGCGAGACCCGTGAACAAGCAGCGCGCGAGGCCGAGCTGTTCTCCGGCCTGCCAGGGGTGCTGCGAGCCGCGATGGCCGCCCCGGCCTATGCCGAGCGACTCAAAGGCTGCGATCCCGCCGCCGTGACCTCCAGGGCGGCCCTGGCGGGCCTGCCGGTGTTGCGCAAATCGGAGCTGCCAGCCCTGCAGAAGGCCTCTGCGCCTTTCGGGGGCCTCGTCGCAGGACCTCCCGGCTCGTTCGCCCGCCTCTTCACCTCCCCCGGCCCGATCTTCGAGCCGGAAGGACAGCAAGGAGATCCCTGGCGCGGCGCAAGGGCGCTGTTCGCGGCCGGGTTCCGCCCTGACGATATCGTCCTCAATACCTTCAGCTACCATCTCACCCCCGGCGGCTTCATCTTCGACGCCTCCGCACGCGCGCTCGGCTGCGCGGTCATCCCGGCCGGCCCCGGCAATACGGAACAGCAATTCGAGCTGATCGAGGCCTACCGGCCGGTTGGCTACAGCGGCACTCCGGATTTCCTGAAGATCCTGCTCGACGCCGCAGCAAGCTCCGGGCGCGACATCTCCTCGATCAAGCGGGCGCTGGTCTCGGGCGCCGCGTTCCCGCCCTCGCTCCAGGCCGAGATCAAGGCGCGCGGCATCGACGCCTACCAGGCCTTCGGCACCGCCGATCTCGGCCTCATCGCGTTCGAGACTGAGGCGCGCGAGGGCATGGTCGTGAACGAGGACCTGATCCTGGAAATCGTCAAGCCCGGCACCGGAGATCCGGTTGCGCCGGGCGACGTCGGCGAGATCGTCGTGACCTCGCTCGATCCGCACCATCCCTGGATCCGGCTCGCCCTCGGCGACCTCACCGCGGCCCTGCCCGGCACGAGCCCATGCGGGCGCACAAACATGCGCATCAAGGGCTGGATGGGCCGCGCTGACCAGACCACCAAGGTCAAGGGCATGTTCGTCCGGCCCGAGCAGATCGCCGAGATCGGCAAGCGCCATCCGGCGCTCGGGCGCCTGCGCCTCGTCGTCACGCGCCAGGGCGAGACCGATGCGATGACGCTGAAGGCCGAGACGGCGGCGGCGAGCGATGTGCTGCGCGAGGAGATCGCGGCCAGCTTGCGGGCGGTGACGAAACTCGGCGGCGTCATCGAGCTGGTCGGTCCTGGCGCGCTGCCCAACGACGGCAAGGTGATCGTGGACGAGCGAAGCTGACCTTCGTCTAGCCCGTCCTATTCGTGAGAGTGCGGCTTTTGGGCCCGATTGATGCGGCCGCACATCTTGTCTGACGAGGCGCACAGGATTGCCTTCGGCTTTTCGCCGCCTGACGACCGGTACTTTGCAACGCGCTTGAGGGATGGGTTGGGCGAACGGGGGCGGACGCCCCGCCGGTCAAGGACCGAGCGGCAGCAGCGCGCCGGGCAAGCCGCAGATCAGGTCGGCTTCGGGACATGCCGCGGCAAACGCAAGGCGAATGCGGCTCGTGGTCTCGACGACACGGGCGGCGATTTTCAAGAGCCGAAGACGCAGCGTCGCGAACTCGGCAGCGGCCAATTCCCGGGCTTTGGAAATGGCGTCGCGCACGGTCAGCATCAGCCAATAAGCGGCCGTATGGAGCACGAGACGGACCTGGTTGGCGAGCGCCGAACGGCAGCTGGTGCGATCGGAGGCGAGCTGCGTCTTATGCAGCTTGATCAGATTCTCGGCTTGGCCGCGCGCGCAATACAGGCTGTCGTAGATCCACTCGGCCGAGCCGACATCGAGGCTGGTGACGACGAAGCGGATGTCGAGGCCGAGCATCGTCGCCTCAATACGGGCGACAGTGCGCCGTTCGCGATCCCAGGACTTTGCCTTGTGGCGCGTCTCGGTATAGCCACGCAGAACCGGCAGGTTCTCGATGGCGCGTCGCGTGCGGATGTCGTCGGCGACCTCGTCGACTTTTCTGGCGAGAGGCTTGGTGCCGGACAGACCGAAGATGTAGTCGATGCCGTTGGTCTCGCACCACGCCATTGCCTCCGGCCGGGCATAGTGCCCGTCGCCACGGAACGTAATTTGCGTGTTGTGCCATCGCGTCCGGATATGCCGTACCAGGCGGCGCAGATGGGCACGCACCTCGACGCCGCCCGGCGTCTTGCCGGGCCGCAGCACGACGGCCACGGGCCGGCTCTTCTCCGTGTCGTAGACGTGGATCGGCAGGAAGCAGCGTTCGTCATAATGAGCGTTGAACAGCGAGAGCTGCTGATGGCCGTGGACGACGTCGCAGGTATCATCGATGTCGAGCGTGACGGATGCCGGCTCGCGCGGGTAGCTATCCATCCATGCGTCGACCAAAGTGTAGGTCAGCCGGATCACGTCGCGCAGGCGCGGAGCATTCTCCAGCCGCGACAGCGTCGGCTGGGAACACAAATCCCGGCCCGTGTCCGGTAGGCGACCGCAGGCCAGCTTGAATGCCGGATCGGACCTCAGATGATCGAGGTCGTCGGCGTCCTCGTAGCCGCAGCAGATCGCGAACATGCGAGCGCGGAACATATCGACCAGGCTGTGCACGACCCGCGTCGGATCGCGCCGATCCGGGAACACCCGGGCCAGATTGTTGGCCAAACCGAGACGCCGCTCGGCCATCGCCAGAAGCATCACGCCCCCGTTCGAGGTTAGGCGCCCACCATCGAAGGCAGCTGTGACTTTCTTGGCGTGAACGGCTGGAAACGAGAAGGGCGGAATCGTATCGTCGGTCATGGCGGGCGTGGCGTTCGCGGTTGGAGGTGATGGGGTTGGCTTCGCAACCGAATCCTACGCCGCATCAGCGCTTTACCCCTCAGGCGCACTCTTACGAATAAGACGGGTTAAGTTGAAGAAAGATTGAGTGACTCCCGATCATTTCTGTGCCGAAACGTGGAGTCGCGGTCGTGCCGCGTCCAAAGAAACCGGCGCGAGCGGCCTATTAGACGCGGTAGGTGCTCAGCCTCCGAAACGAGACTATCAAGCATGAAGAGATCGAGCGCGAGGCAGAGGTTTTATTTGTGTTGAATTCTTGCTTCTCGATAGTGGTCTGAAATCGTATCATCGGTCATGGCGGGCGTGGCGTTCGCGGTTGAAGGTGATGGGGTGGCTTCGCAACCGAATCCTACGCCGCATCAGCGCTTTACACCACGCTCGCCAGCCTCTCAGGCGCCCTCTCGCGAATAAGACGGGCTAGCAACAGCGAATATTTCAGCAAAGACGGGCCCCGTTGAGGCAGATGTGCGCAGAAACCCCAGAATATCCGGGATATCAAGCGAGTGATGGCGGCCGAGTACAAGCCGCGAGCTTTCGGCGAAAGTCTATGCCGGTCAATGCCGGTTTGCGCGGCTCGGCTACAAGCCCGGCGGTCGTGCCGGCTACTCGCTAGTGCGAGAGCTCGTCGATGAAAGGATGCAAATAAGAGGGGTGATGAGAAGGGGAGACCGCAAGTACATCCTCACGGACCACATTCGGATAAAACCGGGCGATCCGTGCGAGGTAACCGTCGTGAAGTGGATATTCGACAGGTTCCTGGAGGCCAGGTCTGAAACCGTGATTGCTTGGGAGCTCAACCAGAAAGGGCTCGTCTCGAGCACAGGGATGCTATGGACGCGCGCTGCGGTTGACATTCTTCTCAGAAACGAGGGCTATATCGGAAACCTCATCTTCAACCAAAAGTCTCGCAAGTTGCGACAGAACACCGTGATCAATCCGCCTGAAGAATGGCTCAGAAGCGAGGGTTGCATCGAACCCATCATTGATCGCGAGGTCTTCTTCAGCGTCGGGAAGATTATCGAGGAGCGCCGCGTAGACCTTTCAGAGGAGGAAATGCTCGTTCGGCTGCGCCGAACTCTTCTCAGAGAAGGGCGCCTATCCCACAACGCCGGTTAGTAAAGTTTTCTGCAGGGAACCAATGTTTAGAGGTCCGCGTAATGTCGCACCTTAGGCGTGCTACGTTTTTCCGTAGGAATCAGTATTATCTAAGAGCCACGCTGGCTGAGCTATGCGGGATTTTGGGTGACGAGGCGATCAGGCGGCGTGGTTTTCCGGCACTTGGATGACCTCGATGCCGTTTTCGAATCTGACACCTGCGCTGACCTTCGGCAACTGATTTGTGCCTTTCAGCCGCCGCCAGGTCTTTGATGCGGCGCAGAGCAGCTTGAACACCATCAACTTGGCAGTCGTTGACGATAACGAACCTTTCGTGCGCACCGTTCTGTGCCGGACCGTCGCGAACACGCTTTCGATGGGATTCGTCGTCCGCAAGTGGTCCCAATGCTCGGCGGGGAATTCGTAGAACGCAAGCATTGCGTCGCGATCTTTCGTCAGGCACTCGACCGCCTTGTCGTACTTCGCTCCGTATTTCTCGGCAAAGACATCGATCGCCACTTCGGCCGAAGCTCGGTTGGACGCCAAATAGACCTCGCGCAGATCCTTCTTCATGCTGGCCTGTACCGACACTGCGACTTTGTTCAAGATATTCGCGGTTTTGTGCACCCAGCACCGCTGATGTCGCGTGGCGGGAAAGACCTCGTCGAGCGCCTTCCAGAAGCCGAGCGCGCCGTCACCGACGGCGATTTCCGGGGCGATCTTCAGCCCTCGGGTTTTCGCCTCGACGAGCAGTTCGTGCCAGCTCTGCGTGCTCTCGCGCACGCCGACCTGGAAGCCGATGAGTTCCTTCTTGCCTTCCGGCGTCGCGCCGATCAGCACCAGCATGCATTCGCTGTGGTCTTCCATGCGAGCCTGCAGGAAGACGCCGTCCGCCCACACGTATACGTACCGGCGCGCCGACAGATCGCGCTTCTGCCAACGCTCGTACTCGAGCTGCCACTCCGTCGTCAGTCTGGAAACCACCGCCGGAGAAAGATTCGGCGCATCCTTGCCCAAGAGCGCCGCCAGCGCCTCCTGGAAGTCGCCCGTCGAGATGCCTCGCAGGTACAGAACCGGCAAAAGTGCATCCAAGCTCTTCGTGCGCCGTGCCCACAACGGCAGGATCGCCGAGGTGAAGCGGATCCGCTCGCCATCGCTGGTCACCGCGCGATCGCGAATCTTTACCCGGGCGACTTCGACGGCGCCGATCCCCGTCTGGATCGTCCGCACTGGACCATGGCCGTGTCGCACGAGGCGGTCGCGGCCATCGGGAAGCTTCAAGCCCTTCATCGCGGCGAGAAACGCCTCGGCTTCCATCTCGACAGCCTGCGCAAGCAGCTGCCGAGCTCCAGATCGCAAAATATTCGTCAGTGGATCGTCGATCTCATCGGGCTGACGCAGTGGGACAATGTTGCTATGCTCGTTCATGGCGTATCGCTCTCCTTGAGGTTCTGGCAGGCTCGACACCCGCCTCGATACGCCGCCTATCTCATTCCGTCATCACCCAGTTTCCCGCATAGCTCCGCTGGCTTTTCCTGTGGGTTATATATTTCATGGGCCTCATGTCAGACCTTAATCTGCCACCTGTCTTGCTGGACAACGCGACGCGTGCGGAGATGACAGCGAGCTGCCGGGATTGCGACCGAATCCCGAAAGTCCCCGACTCGGGGAAGGTCATTTCGTTTGAAGGGAAGCCCATTCAGATCATGCACAACGGAGTCCGTGTTGTTGCCGGCGGCTACTATGGCGAATGGATGACCGGGATCATCGAGAGGCTCCGAGGACATCACGAACCTCAGGAAGAGGTCGTTTTTCATGAAGTGTTGAAGCATCTGCCACCCACGGCTACCATGTTGGAACTGGGCGGCTTCTGGTGCTACTATTCGCTTTGGTTCAAGTCGCAGCATGGCGACCAACGACAGGCCTATGTCGTGGAACCCGACCCCAACCACATCGCCGTCGGCCGCGCCAACGCAGCGCTGAACAATCAAGAGATTGCGTTCGTGCACGCCTGCGTCGGCCCAGAACCAATTTCGGCCGTGACCTTCGCCACCGAATCCGCTGGCGATATCCGGATTCCGCAAATCTCGGTCGCCAGCCTGCTGCGCGAGTACCGAATTTCAAAGCTCGATATCCTGCATTGTGACACCCAAGGCGCGGAGACTGCCATCATCCGGTCGTGCGAGGTGCTGCTTCGCAGCAACGCCATCCGATTCGGAATCTTCTCGACGCACAGCCATCACATCAGCGGTGATCCCCTGACCCACCAGCGTTGCCTGGCGATGCTGAAAGACTTCGGCGGCAAGATCCTCACCGAGCACGATGTGCACGAAAGCTTCAGCGGCGATGGCCTGATTGCCGCCTATTTCGGCACCGAACCGCTGGACTGGGCAAAGCCGGCCATCAGCTTCAACCGGTATTCCACCAGCCTGTTCCGAAATCCGCTCTACGATCTCGCCGCCCTCCGGTAATTTTCGAGGCTGGAAGGCGGTCAGGCTACAATGGACTGGCCCGGATTGCTGCTGTAGACGTGCCGACGTTCGCTCGCGAGCGCAGCCACTCTCTGATGAAATCGATTCTCCAACGGAGGTTCGGCAAATCGACTTCTGGCCCGACTGTCGTCAAAATGATCGGCTCTTATAATTGGGCGTTACGTTCATCGGCCTTGGCAACGTGGTGGTCGGCTTCGATCGTTGTCTACGGGAGAGTAACCGCCCGTGGAGACCGGCCGGTACCCAGCACCGCCAGAGGACCGGGGAGCCCGGGGAACGTGTTTATCCTAACACGACACGTATCTAAAATGTCAATGAAGGCCGCGAGCCGCGGACCGGACTTTCGTCTTGAACAGGTGGGGCATGTCCCATAAGGCTAGGTGGCATCCAGGACCGGTACAATGACCGAGGTTCGCGTGAAAAAACGAGCATTGGTCACGGGCGGCGCAGGCCAGGACGGTTGGTATCTGATCGACCTCTTGCTTTCGCGTGGCTACGATGTGTTTGCCCATTCGAGAATTGCGGTCGACCCCATCTTGCATGGCGGCCGGGTGAGCTGGCGTGTCGGCAGCCTTACCGACGAAACGTTCTTGAAGAATTTGCTGGCGGAAACTGGACCCGACGAGATCTACAATCTCGCGGCCGTGTCGCGGCCAGCAATCTCGTGGGACATCCCGATCGAGACCGCGCTACTGAATGCGTTGGTGCCGCAGCGGATCTGCGAGTACATCCGCCGCGAGTTGCCGGCGTGCCGTTTGTTCCAGGCCTCCTCGTCGGAGATCTATGGCGATACCCGTACTGCGCTCCAGGATGAGGAAACCCGGACCAATCCGGGTTCCCCCTACGGAATCTCAAAGGCCTACGCCCACCAGATCGTCGGCGCCTATCGACAGCAATATGGGCTGCATCTGTCGTGCGGCATCCTGTTCAATCACGAGAGCCCGCGCCGCCCGCTCAATTTTGTGTCACAAAAGATAGCGCATGCCGCGGCGGCGGCAGCACTTGGCATGACCGAAACGCACGAACTCGACGAACGCGGCAAGCCGATCCTGTCCGGCGGCAAACTCTATCTCGGCGATATCAATGTGCGCCGCGACTTTGGCTTTGCCGGGGATTTTGTCGAAGCCATGCGGCTCATCGTGCAGCACGCCACGCCAGCGGATTACGCCGTCGGCACCGGCCACGCCCATTCGATCGCCGAATTCTGCGAGGCCGCCTTCAAGGTGGGGGGTCTCGACTGGACCAAACACGTCGCCATCGATAAAACCTTGCTGCGCAAGGTGGACAGCCATTTTACCCAGGCAGATCCCTCCAAGCTTCAATCTCAGCTTGGTTGGAGGCCAAAGATCGATTTTCAGGCGCTGGTTGAAATGATGGTGCAGGAGAGAATGCGAATACTGATGACGTCATTGGCCTCCGCAGACGCGACGCGCCCTTAGTCGCCACCACCACATGGAACAAGGCGTTTGATTGATCTGGAGGATATATTCAAATGTACATCGGATTTGACATATCCCAAACCGGGTCCGGTAAGACAGGCTGCGGGTATTTTGCACACGCCATGATCAAGGCCATGCTGGCGATCGCTCCGCAGCACCGGTACGCGCTCTATCCCAGCTTTGGTGATTTCTTTTTCGACGCCAAAATGCCGGTGTTGAATCCGTATAGCGGCGAGCATGTGAACTATGGACCTCGCCACCTGACGCGCGAGACTGCGCGCGCCTTCTGGAACCAGCCTGAACTAGAAGTGGCGCTCGGCCATCCCGACATCATCCACGCCAACAATTTCTGGACGCCGGTGCAGATCGTCTCCGGCCGGTTAATCTATACGCTTTACGATGTAGGGTTTACGGTAAATCCCGACTGGACCACCGAGGTCAACAGGATTGGCTGTTTCGACGGCATTTTTCGTTCGTCCGTGGCAGCGGACTGGGTGGTGGCGATCTCGGAATATTCTCGCGAGCATTATCTAAGGCTTTTCCCTCACTTCCCTAGCGATCGCGTGCGTGTCGTCTATCCCTGCTCGCGCTTTGATGATTCAACTCAGCAGGGTTCGCCGCCTACGGCAGTGAAGCGCTTCGGCACCGGCGAATTTTGGCTGAGCGTCGGCACGATCGAACCGCGCAAGAACCAGCGCCTGCTGGCGCTGGCCTATGCGCGATATCTTGAGGCCGGTGGACGCCCAATCCCGCTGGTACTTGCCGGCGGCAAAGGCTGGCTGATGGAGGATTTTCAGGAATACCTGGCAAAGCTCGGAATTTCCGATCGCGTCATCCTGACTGGTTATGTCTCCGACAACGAGTTGATCTGGCTGTATCGCAATTGCTATGCCAGCCTTTATCCATCCGTGTTCGAGGGGTTCGGATTACCAGTGCTGGAAGGCATGCAATTCGGCGCGCCGACATTGTCCTCGAACGCAACCTCGATGCCCGAGGCAGCGGGCGACGCCGCCATGCTGCTCACGCCGCACGATCCGGACGTCTGGACGCAAGCCATGCTTGACCTCGCGTCTGATCAGGGCAAACGGCATCAACTGGCTCTCGCCGCACGCGCACGGGCGAAGCACTTCAGTTGGGAACGCAGCGCCGCTTCGGTGCTTGCGATTTACGAAGAAGCCATGCGCTCGCCCAAGCGAGCGAGCATGAACCAAACCATGTCCCATATGGGCGACCCGCTCGTCGAGAATGTAGGCTGATGTCCAAGAACGACAGGATTTTCGTTGCTGGTCACCGCGGAATGGTCGGTTCAGCAATCATGCGCAAGCTGCAGAGTCATGGATATACCAATATCATCACACGCGCCCACGACGAACTTGACCTTGTACAGCAGGCCGACGTCAGGACGTTCTTTGCCAAAGAGCGAATCGACCAAGTCTATATGGCCGCGGCGAAGGTCGGCGGTATTCTCGCAAACAATACTTATCCGGCCGAATTCATCTACGAGAATTTGATGGTCGAAGCCAACGTCGTCCATGCGGCGTGGCGAGCGGGCGTCAAGAAATTGCTGTTTCTCGGGTCAAGCTGCATCTATCCGCGACTGGCGCCGCAGCCGATGGCGGAAAACATGCTATTAACCGGCGTGCTGGAGCCAACCAACGAACCGTACGCCATTGCGAAGATCGCTGGCATTAAACTCTGCGAATCGTACAACCGTCAATACGGCACCGACTACCGCAGCGTGATGCCAACCAACCTCTACGGTCCAGGAGACAACTATCACTCCGAAAACAGCCATGTCATTCCCGGCCTGCTCCGACGGTTTCACGAGGCCAAGCAAAATGCTGCCCCTGAAGTTCTGATCTGGGGAACGGGCTCGCCGATGCGCGAATTCCTCTATGTGGAGGATATGGCGGAGGCCTGTCTGCACGTCATGGAGCTTGATCCGGACAGCTACGCGCGCAATACCCAGCCTATGCTGTCGCACATCAATATCGGTACCGGCGAGGACCTCTCGATACGGGATCTCGCCAAAACCATCGGCGAGGTCGTCGGTTATCAGGGACGAATCGCCTTCGACACCACCAAACCGGACGGCACGCCACGCAAGCTGATGGATGTCGGACGCATGAAAAGTCTGGGCTGGCGACCGCAGGTCGGGCTTCGCGACGGGCTTGCCCTCGCCTACGCCGACTTCCTGGCGAGCATGAGACGCTGAGGATGTCGATACCGCCCATCGTCACGATCGCGGTGCCTTCGTACAATCAAGGTCGCTTTCTCCAAGACGCGCTGGCCTCCATTTTCGATCAGGGTTTGCCGGTCGAAGTCTTTGTTGCCGATGCCGGATCGACCGACTGTTCCCTCGATGTCATCAAGGCATTCGAAAGCCGGCTGGCTGGCTGGCGCAGCCACCCCGATCGCGGCCAGGCTGCAGCCATCAACGAAGGCATCGCCGAAGGAACTGCCCCCTATGTCGGATGGCTCAACAGCGACGACACGCTGCTCGGCGGCGGACTGAAGCAACTCATCGACGCGCTGCAGCGACAGCCCGGCGCGCCGGCGGCCTATGGCAAGGTGTGGAATTACGTGGAAGCCACGGAAGTGAAGCAACCGGTGTGGGTCGAGCCGTTCAGCGAACGCCGCCTTGCCCTGCGCTGCATCGTCTCGCAGCCGGGAACGCTCGTAAGACGCAGCGCGTGGGAGTCTGTCGGCGGCCTTGACGACAGCCTGCGGATGGCGATCGATTACGATCTGTGGTGGCGGCTATACAAGAATTTTGCGCCGCTAGAATTCGTCGATGAATTCGTCGCGCTCAATCGCGACCACGCTGACACCAAGACCAACACCCAGCGGCAGTTGCACTACTGCGAAGCCATGGCAATCGTCCGCAAATATCATGGACGGGTGCCGCTCAAATGGTGGCTGGCGCAGCCCTATGCGGTCTGGCTGAAAGCCGCTGCCAACGCGTTCCAGCGTTCCTGAAAAGCGGCAGAGCCACGGCTCCGCTCAACCCGGAACCGGGACTCTGGCTTTGTTCGATCCGACTACAACTTGAAACCGGCGCCGGCGGCGTCGTCGGCGAACATCTTCACGGTCTCGAGCGAATAATCGTCGAGATTCTTGCCGACCAGCGAGAGCTTTTTCAGGATGTCATTGGTCACGGTGATGACCTGACATCCGATCGTGTCGGCGTGAAAGATGTTCAGCAATTCGCGCGGACTAGCCCAAATCAATTCGGATGCCGGCGCGACCTTCAGCAGTTCCACGGCTGCCGCCATCATCGGCAGCGGATCCTGGCCGGTATCGGCGACGCGGCCGGCGAACACCGACACGTAACTCGGCACGTTCGGATCGAGCGCGGCCACGACGTCGCGCACCTGGGTCAGGGTCATCAGCGCGGTGACATTCAGCTTGACCTTCTTGGCGGCTAGCTTTTCGATCAGCTTGTAGCTTGTCTCCCGCTTGGTGTTCATCACGGGTATCTTGACGTAGACATTCTTGCCCCAGCTCGCGATCTCCAGCGCCTGACGCTCCAGATCCTCGAATTCGTCAGAGAACACTTCGAGCGAGATCGGCCTGTCCGGAATGGCTTTCAGAATATCGAGCGAAAAGGCCTTGTAATCGGTGATCCCTGCCTTGCGCATCAAGGTCGGATTGGTCGTCAGACCTTTGATGAACGGCTTTGCATACATTTCCAACATGCCAGCCTTGTCGGCGCCGTCGGCGAAGATCTTGACGCTCAGGTCTTCAAATTTTTTCATGTTCGCTCTCGCTCTCTATGATTGTCAGAGCCTCAAGTGTCGAAGAAACTCTGTGGTCGTATTGGATGGGCGGCGGTTCTCGGTAGGCACGATCAATGAAGATGGTCCGGCTGCCCGCGGCAATGCCTGCCTCGACATCGCTGCGGCGGTCGCCAACCATGTAGCTGCGCGCCAGATCAATGTCGAATTCCGCGGCGCCGGTCAGTAACATTCCCGGCCGGGGTTTCCTGCAATCGCAGCCATCATTGTTGTCGTGGAAGCAAACGAGGAAGCGATCGATTGCCGGAATTTCACGCGCGATCAGGTCATTTATGCCTTCGACCGTTTCTCGGGGCGTCGTTCCGCGTGCCACGTCGGGCTGGTTCGTGACCACGATGAGGACGAAGCCACGATCCTTCAGACGCTGAAGCTGCTCGCGCAGCCCGGGATAGACTTCGACGTCCTCGACCCGCGCCGGCGGGTAAGATTTGCCGTCGCGGATCACCGGGTGATTCAGCACACCGTCACGATCAAGAAAGATCGCCTTCGATTTCATCTGGTCGGGCTCACGGTCCCGACCGCGGATTCCCACTTCGTCTGGTTCGCCTTCAGCTTCGGGTGCGAGACCAGCAAATGCCAGACCACCGCCTGAAACGCTTCGGAATGCGGCGTGACGTTTTCGGGGTTCACGGTCGGCACGATCACGCACGCGTCGGCGACCTGGGCAGTGTAGCCGCCGTCACGCCCAACGACGCCCATGATCTTCGCGCCAACGCTCTTTGCATGCTGCAAGGCCATCACGAGATTGGGGCTGATGTTCTTTTCAAGATTGCCGCCGCCGACGGAGAAAATGAAAATCGCATCCTTGGCCAGCAACTTGCTGATCTTCAGCCATTCCACGAAGATCGTGGCCCAGCCCTCGTCATTGGTGCGCGCGGTCAGTTCCGACACGTTATCAGTCGGCGCGTAGCATTCGATGCCGACGATCTTGCGGAAATCATTCACGGCATGGGAGCAGTTGCCCGCGCTCCCGCCGACGCCGAGGAAGAAGATCCGTCCGCCGTCGGCCTTCACCGTCGCAAGCAAGTCCGCCATCTTTTCGATCGGCTCCAGATCCATCTTCCCGATAATCTCGGCCGATTCACGCATGTGCTGCTCAGCGTAACCCATTACTATTCTTCCCCCTTGAAATAGTCCGCCGCTTCGGCGAGCCCCTTGTGTGAGCCGATCTCATAAAACCGCTCGTGAACTTCATAACCCGCGAGCTGTCCCGACAGCGACAGCTGGTGATAAATGTCAGCCAGATCAAACGGCCCCGTCGTGTTTTCGTCCGCTAGCACCTGGGCTGATATGGCACCAAGACCGTAGTCGATGTGCCTCATGCTCGGCGTAGGCGCCCGTTTGTTATACTCCACAACGACGTTGTCTACGAAAAGGACGTTACTCTTGTCCCATTGGTCTGCATTGCGCTGCACTGTCATCAGCGCCGGCTTACCACTGTTCAGGAACGCCCGCTCGACGGAGCCAAAATCAATGGGCAGATAAGAATCTCCATACAGGACCAAAAACTGGGAGTCCAGAAGCGGAAGGGCCTGTCGCAGCGCCCCCCCGGTCCCCATCAGCGTCGGCCAGTCCCGTGAATAAGAAACCGACAGCCCATTGGCCGAGCCGTCACCGACCACCGCCTCGATCTGCTCCCCCAGAAAACCGACGCACAGCACGACCCGGCTGATGCCCTGCCCCCGTAGATAATCAAGTTGACGCAAGATGAAGGGCTTGCCGGCCACCTCGACCAGCGCCTTGGGAATGGTCTCGGTGATAGGACGCAATCGACTTGCCAGACCTCCCGCAAGGATGGCCACCGGCAGCTTCACGAGAACAGCACTTTCGTTCCCTCGAAGTCAAAAGCGAAACGCACCTCTTCGAGCCCCACCGCCGCCATGGCATGGCGCAGCTTGTTGCGGTCGTTGGCATAGAACAGCAGAAAACCGCCGCCACCGGCGCCGACGAGTTTGCCGCCAACTGCGCCGTTCTTCATGCCGAGATCATACCACTGATCGATATGGGCATTGCTCATGCCGCCGGATCGGCGCTTCTTGTGCTCCCAATGCTCATGCATCAACGCGCCAAACTCCGTCGTCTTACCAGATTCAAGAAGCGTCTTGCTTTTCAGTCCAAGCTCCTTGACGAAATGCAGGTTGGCGATCATGTCCTTGTCGCTGCTCTTGGTCTTGGTGTTCTGGTCCTTCAGGATCGAGCCGGCGCTGCGCGAGAAACCGGTGAAGAAAAGCAGCAGGTTGTCTTCAAGATCGAATTTCGTATCCATCGATATCTTCAACGGCTCTACATCGACGCGGTCGTCCGGATGGAAGGTGAAGCAGGTCAGTCCGCCGCAGGCGGCGATATACTGATCCTGCTTGCCAATGGGCTCCCCGAGGCGATCGATCTCGATTTCGCAAGCGAGCTCCGCCAGCTCCTTTGGCTCGATCTGGCGCATCCGGTGCACATAGAGCGCTTTCAGCAGCGCCGTGGTGAAGCTTCCCGATGACCCGAGCCCCGTACCAGACGGAATGTCAGCAAGCGTCGTGATTTCGACCTGCGGCGTCTTGAAGCCGAGCATCCGAATCGCTTCGCGGATGATCGGGTGCTGGACTTCATTGATGGCGTCGACGTGCTCGAGATGCGAATATTTGAGGTAGATTCCTTCCGTGAACGGCCGCATCACGTTGACGTAGACGTACTTGTTGATGGCGCCTGCGATCAGAAAGCCGCCGTGCTCGCGGTAATAGGAAGGCAGATCGGTGCCACCGCCGCCGAGACTGATGCGAAGCGGGCTACGCGTGGTGATCATATCCGGACATCCTGTAAATTCTTTCGATGATGGTCAGCGCCTCGATGGCATCGCGTAGTCCGGCGGATGGCGGACGCTTCAGCCGAATATCTTCCAGAAATTCCGCAAACTCCGTATCCCATGAATTATCCGCCATCGGGTATTCCCACGTCGTCGTTTCAGGCGGCCCCATTTCCGGAAGCATCTTGTAATAGGTCAGCCGCTCGATGCCATAGCTTCCGCCAAGACCGTTGATGTCGATCTTACCGTCGCGGCCGTAGATTTCGAACGAGAAGGTGTTCTTCCATTCGGTGCAGCTGGCGTGAAGAAAAGCGACTTTCTTGTCCGCCGTCTTCAGTAGCAGGAAGCCGTTATCATCGACTGGCATATCCCAGAAATAGGTCGTCGCGAAACCATCGATCTCGGCAAAATCCCCAAGAAACCAGCGCGCCAGATCGATCAAATGCGGCCCTTGATCGATCAACTCGCCGCCGCCCGATTTGGCCGGATCGGACCGCCATTCGCGATCATAGCCCACCCGCCCGCCATGGCCGTAGCGTGCGCGCAGAAACATCAGCGGTCCGAGCGCGCCTGAGGTGACAAGATCATGCGCTTTTTGCAGCGCACGGTGATAGCGATGATTGAACCCGACCCGCACGAGGCTGCCATTGGCGGCAGCGGTTTCGGCGAGCCCCGCAAGCTCGGCTGCGCGGCGTGCCGCTGGCTTTTCGATCAGGACGTGCTTGCCGGCCGCCACCGCACCCTTGGCTATTTCCGCGAGCGTATCGTGCAATGTCGAGATGATGACGATGGAGACCGCCGGATCGTTGACCGCCAGCTGCCAGTCAGTCACCGCCTTGCAGCCCGGCACCGTAGCTGCCAGCCGATCGGCTCGATCTTGCGCTATGTCGGCACAGACGACGAGACGCCTCCCGCCGAGCGCCTTCGCCCGTTTCTGACCGATCAGCCCGCAGCCGACGATTGCCACACCCGCCTGACCGCTCACCGGTCGCCCCATTGCTTGTTCCGGTCGCGACCAGTAATCCGCCGCAACGTGTAGACGTCGCTGGCGTTAAGCTCATCCAGATGTTTGGGCCAGTCTTCCCAGCGATCCCATTGCGCGGCGATCAGCTTGCCGGTGATGCCGTCGCTCTCGGACGACCCGAGAAAGACACAAAGTGCCGCGCCGACGTCAAGCGGCGTACCGCCTTCATCGGCAATCTTTTTCATCCGGTCGAAAAATTGCTGCCCGACCTTCTCCGGTCCGGCTTCGAGAAGCTGGTCCATCATGTGCGTGACCAGCGCGCCAGGAGCGATCGCGTTGACGTCGATGCGATCATTCTTGCATTCGAGCGCCAGCGACTCCGTGAACCGCACGACCCCTGCCTTCGATGCTGCATAGGCGGTGATCGCCGGCATTGGATTCGCCGCACCGCCACCGGAGATGTTGATGATCTTGCCATAGTGCTGCGCGCGAAATAGCGGCATCGCCGCGCGGGAGACATAGACTAGGCCGAGCAGATTGATCCTGATGGCATCGCCCCACTCGCTCCAGTCGACGTCCTCGATATTGCCCATCGGGCCGTAGATGCCGGCATTGTTGACCAGAATATCGAGACGCGGAAACTCCGCTCGGAGCTTTTCGAATATCCGGTCGACATCGTTGGGCTCGCCGACATCGCCGACGACAGTCACGACGCGCGCGCCGGAAGCAAGCAGCGGCGCGAGCGCCTGCTGCTGCTCCGCAAGCTTGTCCGCGCTGCGTGCGCACAGCAACACGCTGGCGCCGTTTGTCACGTACTGCCGGGCAATCTCGGCTCCCAGCCCCTGGCTGGCGCCGGTGATTAGCGCAAAGCGGCCCCTGAGTTTCATCGCATCTTACCCGCCACGATGTAATCCAGCCCGGATAGGTTGGCCAATTGCTTTGATACAAACGCGTTCTGATCGATCAGCATGGCCCGTTTCATGCTGGGGACAAGTGTCGCGAAGTCGAGCCCACGAAACTGCGGCCATTCAGTGGCCAGTACGACCGCCTCGCTGCTATCAAAAACCCCATCGGCCGAACTGGCGATCGTAACCGCCGAATTAAATGGCTCGGGCAGCGCTGCCACCTTCGGATCAAAAACGGTTACATCGACGCCCTCGGCCATCAGCTCCTCGATCACTTCAATCGCGACGGAGCGCCTGATGGCGTCAGTGCCGGCCTTGTAGGCGAGGCCAAGAACACCGACCCTCTTGCCAGCAAGCGCCCCGAGTTGCCGACGCAAATGCCGAACTACCCACCCCTTGTGATGGTCGTTGCTTTCCAGCACTGCCGCCAGCACGGGAACGCGAACGTCGCGCTCCTTGGCGATGGACTTCAAAAACTGCACGTCGCGTGCCAGCGTGCCGCCGCCAAACGCCGAGCCCGCCCGGACATAGGCTTTCTTGCCGATGCGGGGATCGAGCCGCAGCGCCGCCTCGACTTCGCTCATATCGGCAGAAACGCCCTCGCAAATACTCGCGATCTCGTTGGTAAAGGTGACGCAAGTGGCTAGATAGGAGTTCAGTGCGTGCTTCACCATCTCTGCGGATTCGACGCGGGTCCACAGCAACGTCTGACAGAACGGCTTCAGGACCGGCTCGATCACCTTGCGCGCACTATCGCCGCGAACGCCGATGACGATGCGCTCGGGCCCCGTGAACACCCGAACGGCATCGCCGAGCCGGAGATTTTCAGGAGAATAGGCAAACGAGACCAGACGCCCCGCCGCGACCGCAGCGAAATCATGCTCCAGCAGCGCCGTGCTGCCGACCGGCACCTGCGAGGAAATCAGAACGACCGCGCCATCTTTCAGATGTGGAAAGGTGCCGCGCACCCGGTCAAGCACATAGCCGACATCGGCGACGTCGTTGTCATCGACCGGCGTATCGAAATTGACCCAGAGCAGATCGGCCGAAGACACGGCTGCCGCAACATCATTGGTGAACCTGAGCGTGCCATCCTGCAGGTCCTGCGCCAGCAAAGCGTCGAGGCCGGGCTCGAACAGCGGCGCCTTGCCGGCGTTGAGCTCGGCAGCCGCCGCCGGTGTCTCAGCAAGACCCACCGTCGAAATGCCACGCGACGCGAGGCACGCAGCCGTCACCGTGCCGAGGTGCCACAGGCCATAGACGCAAACCCTCATGTCCGCGCCTCGACCACCCAGGGATTGGCTATCAGATATTCCAGCGTCGTCATCACGCCCTTCTCGATCGACAGCTTCGGCGTCCAGCCCAGCGCACGGATCCGGCGGCAATCGAGAAAGATAAACGGATTGTCGCCGATCCATCCCCGCTCGCCGCCGGTATATTCCAGCCTGGGTTTCAGCTGCAGGCGCTCGCAAATCCATCCGATCGACTGATTGACTTCGCAATATTCGTCCTGGCCGAGATTGAAGATGTTGACGCGATCAGTGGCGCGCTCGATCGCAATCATGATCGCGTCGATACAGTCCTGAACGTAGAGATAGGATTTGCGTTGCTTGCCATTGCCAAGCACTTCGAGCTTCGAGGGGTCCGCCAGCAGCTTCTGATAGAAATCAAACACGTGGCCGTGGGTGTAGCGCTCGCCGAGAATCGAGACAAAGCGGAAGATGAAGCCTTGAAAGCCGAACCCCTCGCAATAGGATGAAATCAGGCCTTCGGCTGCTACCTTGGAATTGCCGTAGAGCGAGGTCTGCACGGGGAACGGCGCAGTCTCCGGCGTCGGGAACACGGTCGCCTCGCCATAGACCGAGCCGGTCGAGGCGAACGCTATCCTCTTGATGCCGTTGGCGCGCATGGCCTCCAGCAAATTGTAGGTCGCGATCAGATTCTGCTCGATATCCTTGAACGGATGATGCGTGCCGAACCGGACATCGGCATTGGCAGCCAGATGAAATACCATATCGCAGCCAGCGATCGCCGCTCCCAGCTCATCGGTATTCAAGAGATCGGCTTCGACAAGCTTGAAGCTCGACGACTTCAGCGCGCCTTCGACGAAACGGCGCTGGCCGGTGACGAAGTTATCGTAGCCGACGACACTGTGGCCGGCCGCCAGCAGGCGATCCACGAGATTACTGCCAATGAAGCCGGCGGCTCCAGTTACGAAACATAGCATCAATGTCGTCCTGTCCTCAGATCGTCTTCAATGGTCGGCTCGACGAGGCGGCGTCGACAGGGTGCAGAAACACCCAGAAGCGATTCACCAGATAACTGCAGATCGGAATGATGAACGCGATGGCAATCAGCGCGATCCGATAATCGATCCTGAGCAGCTTGGTGGCGAGCCACATCGCGGCCGTACTGATCAGGAAGGAGGCGATCGAACTGACCGCAAATTTCACCACGTGGTCACGGTAGCGGCCGGGAACGGCGAACGTGAAATGGAAGTGTCCGATATACGAAACCACGAACGAAGCGCAGAAGCCGAGCGTGGCGCCAATCATCGGGCTGACATGGAGCCGTTCGACTGCCATCATCGCCGTCAGCATATAGACGGCAGTGGCAATCGCGCCGACCAGCGAAAACCGTACCAAACGCCAGAACTCCGCGATCATCCCCATCGCGACTACCGGACTTTCCGCGCAGTCACGACGCAACGGATACCGCGGGGAAACTCGACGGCGCGCGACATCAATTCTTCCAGCGCCATCACCGCGTGGCCGATCGGATTGATCCGCGAAGTGGCGCCGATCGCCTTGGCCACATGCGCCTCACGCTCAGCGGCAGGCTTCGGATTGCCCTGCGAACGCTTCTTGGCCAGATAGAAGGCGGGATAGATCAGCGCCCCCAGATAATTTCGCCGCTCAACACGGAGGTCTGCGGTCTCGATCAGCTTGCACAAGCCCGGCAGCGTGTAGCGACGGAAATGCTTCAGCTCGCGATCGTAGTCATCGAACAGTTCGGGTCCGGCAGGCACCTCGATCACTGCAACGCCATCGGGTTTCAGCATTCTCGCAATATGCTGGACGGCGGCAACGTCATCCTCGATATGCTCGAGCACATTGAGCAGGACCATCGCGTCATAGCTATCCGACGGCAGCGGGCTGTCGGCGAGATTGAAACGCACCAGTGGGATGTCGGGCATTTTGGCGCCGAGCTTGACGAGCGTACCCAACGTGTAATCCCCGCCGGTCAACCGCGCGTTCGGCAGTGCGACGCGCATGTCCGCCAGCAGATGGCCGGCCGAACACCCCACTTCCATGATGGATGCAGCCTTCGACCCGAGAGCGCGCTTCAACTCATTGACGGCATGGCGCCGCGACGCCATGTCGATGAAATGCGTTCCGGACTCGGTCGCGCTTTCATGCAGTTCGGTCAGTTCGTCGGACCAGCCGGAATCACCGACCTCATAGGCCAGCACGCGGGTGGTCTGTCCCCCGCACACGAAGCCACTGCCGCTCCATACGGGAGCGTCTTCGCCCGGCACAACTGGCGGATAGGTCAACTGGTTCATCTCAGTGTACCGGCCCTACATGAGCGTTACGGCTAAGCCCGGATGTATCGGCCGACTGCCTGTCCGTACCGGAGAAATTGATCTTCTTGTCGAGGATATACATCGGCCGGCGCTTGGTTTCATCATAAATGCGGCCGATATACTCGCCGACTAGGCCCAGAGCCAGCAACTGCACGCCCGAGAAGAACGACACGACCAGAACGGTGGTCGGCAGGCCGGGCGTCAGTTCCACACCGAGAATCTTCTGCAGCACATACCAGAAACCAAGCAGGAAGCTGATCCCGGCGACGGCAAACCCTGTCATCGACATCATCTGCAACGGACGACTGCTGAAGCCGACCAGACCATTGATGCCGATCTTGAGCGATCCAATCAGCCGGTTGTAGTTCCCAGTTCCGGTCAGCCGCGCATCCCGGCTATACAGGACGGCCGCCTGCTTGAAGCCGACGAATGCCACCATGCCGCGCAGAAAACCGTGGGTCTCGGACAGCTTGCGCAACTCCTCGATCACCCGGCGCGACATGATGCGGAAATCGCCCGTATTTCTCGGAATTTGCACATCGCTCATGCGATTGATCACCGAATAGCCGAAATACGATACCGCCTTCTTGATCAGGGTCTCGCCCTCACGCGACGACCGCATGGCATAGACGACCTCATAGCCTTCGGCCATTTTTGCGTGCAGCCGCTCGATCATCTCGGGCTGGTCCTGCAAATCGACGTCGATCACGACGCATTTGTCACCGGTGCAATTCAGGATACCCGCCATGGTCGCCGCCGGCTGACCAAAACGACGCGAGAACAGCAACAGTTTGACCGCCGGGTTGCGCTCGATTTCGCGCAGGATCACCGCCTCGGTGTCATCCGGCGAGGGATCGAGCGAGAAAATGATCTCGTAGCTAACCCCCATCCGGGCCATCACGGCCTCGGTCCGCGCAAGAAACGGCTTAATGTTGCCCGCCTCCCTATAGACAGGAACCACAACGGACAGGTCCACGGACGCGGGTGCGTCGGGGTTCGGCAACGGCTTTGTCATCAGACATCCTTCAATTTGACGGCCGAAAACAGCTTCATTAGCCCTGAAGAGCGCAATTTCGACCGCACACTATCCAGTCGCGCGGGTCCGGCAAGCCAAATTGTGAACGAAATCACGGCTTTCCGCCGAAAAGAAGCGCTATGACATTCAGGAGTGATCTGGACCCGACCACCAAATCACTTTGTTTCCATGATCTTTCCCGGAAATCGCTCGGCCAGCGGATACTTTCCTTCCAGCGACGTCGTCAAGGCATTCAAGCCGAAGCGAGGGGCGCCAACGGCCTGGAATCGGGCGCCCGAAGCGGAATATCGGCCTCGACTGCTGTCCCATTAATGATCTCGTAGCTGACCCCGATTTTGGCCATCACGGCTTCGGTGCCCGCGGGAACGGCTTGATGTTGCCAGCTTCCTTGTGGACCGGGACGACGATCGCGAGCCCAACACTGGAGGCCTCGTCGGGGCGTGCGACTCCGGTGCCGGAGCTATGCGGGATTTTGGGTGACGAGGCGATCAGGCGGCGTGGTTCTCCGGCACTTGGATGACCTCGATGCCGTTTTCGAATCTGACACCTGCGACGACCTTCGGCAACTGATTTGTGCCTTTCAGCCGCCGCCAGGTCTTTGATGCGGCGCAGAGCAGCTTGAACACCATCAACTTGGCAGTCGTTGACGATAACGAACCTTTCGTGCGCACCGTTCTGTGCCGGACCGTCGCGAACACGCTTTCGATGGGATTCGTCGTCCGCAAGTGGTCCCAATGCTCGGCGGGGAATTCGTAGAACGCAAGCATTGCGTCGCGATCTTTCGTCAGGCACTCGACCGCCTTGTCGTACTTCGCTCCGTATTTCTCGGCAAAGACATCGATCGCCACTTCGGCCGAAGCTCGGTTGGACGCCAAATAGACCTCGCGCAGGTCCTTCTTCATGCTGGCCTGTACCGACACTGCGACTTTGTTCAAGATATTCGCGGTTTTGTGCACCCAGCACCGCTGATGTCGCGTGGCGGGAAAGACCTCGTCGAGCGCCTTCCAGAAGCCGAGCGCGCCGTCACCGACGGCGATTTCCGGGGCGATCTTCAGCCCTCGGGTTTTCGCCTCGACGAGCAGTTCGTGCCAGCTCTGCGTGCTCTCGCGCACGCCGACCTGGAAGCCGATGAGTTCCTTCTTGCCTTCCGGCGTCGCGCCGATCAGCACCAGCATGCATTCGCTGTGGTCTTCCATGCGAGCCTGCAGGAAGACGCCGTCCGCCCACACGTATACGTACCGGCGCGCCGACAGATCGCGCTTCTGCCAACGCTCGTACTCGAGCTGCCACTCCGTCGTCAGTCTGGAAACCACCGCCGGAGAAAGATTCGGCGCATCCTTGCCCAAGAGCGCCGCCAGCGCCTCCTGGAAGTCGCCCGTCGAGATGCCTCGCAGGTACAGAACCGGCAAAAGTGCATCCAAGCTCTTCGTGCGCCGTGCCCACAACGGCAGGATCGCCGAGGTGAAGCGGATCCGCTCGCCATCGCTGGTCACCGCGCGATCGCGAATCTTTACCCGGGCGACTTCGACGGCGCCGATCCCCGTCTGGATCGTCCGCACTGGACCATGGCCGTGTCGCACGAGGCGGTCGCGGCCATCGGGAAGCTTCAAGCCCTTCATCGCGGCGAGAAACGCCTCGGCTTCCATCTCGACAGCCTGCGCAAGCAGCTGCCGAGCTCCAGATCGCAAAATATTCGTCAGTGGATCGTCGATCTCATCGGGCTGACGCAGTGGGACAATGTTGCTATGCTCGTTCATGGCGTATCGCTCTCCTTGAGGTTCTGGCAGGCTCGACACCCGCCTCGATACGCCGCCTATCTCATTCCGTCATCACCCAGTTTCCCGCATAGCTCCCGGTGCCGTCATTTGTCGTGATTCCAATGCCATTATTTGAAGTGTCCTGGACTGTTGGCGCCTCTCATAGACTGAGGGCTGCGCATGACAAGAGGGGAACGCCTCGGACACCACGGGAGAAGATCGCTTAGACCTTAACAACGCTGGGTGCCTTGAACCCCCCTTTTCACCTGACTGTAGAGCATACGACAAGCCCGTTAGCGCGGAAAGCTCAGCAATTTCGCAACTGACAGCTGATGAATTCCGCCTGCCGGCCCGACGATCCGTATTTCGCCTTCGTTCTCAATTCCCGAAAGGGCCCGGCAAGTCGACGGTAATTTGGCGCGGCAGTTCACCCGAACGGACGGTCAGGAGAAGCTGACCCGAAATGTAGAGTTCAATCTGATTGTCCGGACGAAGGTCCGGCCCAGCAGCCAGATTGACCTCGAGAGTTCTTTGATTTTGAGTTAATGGCCCGTAGAGCACAAATTTGCCGGACACACTTAGCCAGCGCCAAAGCAAATCCACGGTGCTGCCTCCTTCCGGCGCAAGCCAATAAGGATCAGGTTGGACAAGGTGTGTTTGTCCTTCCAAAGGTGCGATTCCCAGCACCGCCGATGACGGATTGGTCGAATACGTGATGTCGGCAATAGTCGTCCCCAAAGCCCCAACACGAAAAAGTCTGGCGACCTGTTTCGGCGCGGCTGCATCGAGCCCGCCAGTGGGAATGAATCGTGTCGTTTCTGAAGCGCGAAACGCAATCCTGTTTGGCCCATACCGGTTCTGATACAGAAACAAGTTCAGCGGTTCGGCACTCAGGTCGGGATACACCGTGGCACGTGCAGAATGCGGATCCAGTTCATAAGCAGATGGCAAAGGCATGAGGGCGGTTCTGTCGCGGTAGACCCCCAGGACCTTTTCTTTCTCGATGAATGCGATGGCGCAATAGGCCCCGATCAGACAAACCAGCATGCCGCCGACGATCTTGTTCTTCGTCAGCCCGATTTGAAATGCTGCGACACTGACGATAATTGCTCCGACGAACACGAAATAGTCCGTGATTTTAAGCAGGCTGTAACCTGATCCCCGAACGTAGAAAATTGTCTGAAAGATTGCCACCAGGATGGCAAGGGTGAACAGTGCAAGAAGGTCGCTCCGTATCACAGCCTCAGTTTTGTCCGTCTTTTTTGCGCTCCAAGCCAGCACGATGATCGAAATGAAAACCGCCCCCAGCACAGCCATCGCGGCGATGCGCGGAATGAGAGGATAGGCCGTCAACTTATCCGCGGCAGTCAGTGTCACACCCGTCGCCTGCATCAAAAATCCAGATGCGGCAATCCAATCTCCGGGATGCCCACGGCCAGCGTTCAAAAACTGACCAATGAGGGCTGGCCATACGTTCAAGAGGAAGGGAAACGACGAAACCAGATACAATGCGGTAAATGCCGCGGCCCCTTTGAACGTCCGCATCCAGCGCTGACTGCTGACAATAGGAACGATTGCGATGGAGCCGAATGCCACAAGGTAGAATGGATGGGCCTCCATTGAGGTGGTCGCCATCGCCCCGCAGGCCCACCCGGCCAACGCGTAACCCGCGATCATTTCGTTTTCGCTTCGCTCCGCGCGAAATGTCCAGATCGCGGCCGCGATGATTACGGGTGCAATTGCGGTGCCCATAGTGCTCGAATTGAACTGTTGCAATATCTGGTGCAGCAACACGTTGCCAAAGATCAAGGACGCGAAACAGAGCACCGAGGCAGTCAAGCTGCGCGTCACGAGCATCACGATTGACGTGGCGCCCAATGCAATAATCGGTAGAGCGATACGCAGCGACAGAAAAAATGCGGAATGAGTATTCAACCCGAGGTTATCGCCAAGGTCGGCAGCAAAGATAGCGGATGGTACGCGCACTGTGACAGCGTGATCAATCAATGGGGAAAAACCGGCTGGATAGGACATCCGGGGCTCAATCCAGCCGATGCTTCTCAACTGATCGATAAGCCCCAGATAGGAAAATGTGTCGTCATTCGTCAGCGGGAAATAATCGAATCCTGCGACCAGCAGATCGGCCGAGTTCACGGCAATTGCCAAACCGGCGCCGACGAAACAGAGGCCGATGCCACCGAGCATAACGTGCAAGGGAGGGCGTCTTGCAAGACAAGATAGGAGGACTAGACAAATAGCCGCCAAGCCAAACATGCCCCAGAATACCGCAGCCGACTTGAGACCGAAGCTGTGCAGAATGGTTCCGGCACTAAAATAGACGGTTGCCCCTAATGCCGGAGACAACAAGAGCCAACCCGACGCGTACCTGCACCGGTCGCTCGCGATAAGAGCTAGGGCGATCGGCAATCCAAGAAAGAGAATGGACGCGAATTGAATGCCGGCCGAAATATAGAATGCGCCCATTGGCTCGCTGTCCGAAAGCAGAATCGAAATGTTTGCCGACGAAACAGGCTGCTTCTCTGTTCGGTCGGTGCAGCAGCAAGCTTGCTTTGCAGATCGCTGATAGCGAACAATATAATAGACGCCAACCTGTTTGAGCGCTGAACGGCGCATCATGAACCTTCTGTCCGGAACTGACCTGTCGGGAGGGATTGGCTGGTCTGAGCCCCTCGCTTCATCCAGCAATGGAAAGAGTCCCGGTTGAATATGAGCCCAAGGGGCTCGGTGAAGCAACGGGGCGGGGCGCGGAGCCCTCGGCATAGCGCAGCGTCCCGTCCCGTTGCGGCCCAAGAGCGTTGCGTTTGGCGTATTCGGTCGGCGTGAGGTTGCCCAGGGCGCTGTGCGGCCGGGCGTTGTTGTAGTCGTCTTTCCAGGCCGCCAGCACGGCTCGCGCCTGTGCGAGCGAAGTGAACAGCGTCTCATTGAGAAGTTCATCGCGCAGGCGGGCGTTAAAGCTCTCGATGAAGGCATTCTGGGTCGGTTTGCCGGGCGCGATGTAGTGCCACTCGATCTGCCTCTCTTGGCTGAAGCGCAGCACGGCCATTCCGGTCAGCTCAGTGCCGTTGTCGGACAGGCACATCGCCGGCCGGCCGCGCCAGGCAATGAGAGGGTGTCAGTAACTCGGTGTAAGATGGTTTCTGTGAGTTTACCTTTGACAGGAGACTCACATGGCTACGGATTTTTCACCTGAGATTTTGGACCAGCTTCTTGCCGGGGGCAGCCTCAAGCCAGAAGACTTAGCCGGCGAAGACGGGCTTTTCAGACGACTGAAGAAGGCGCTTCTGGAGCGCGCACTGGGTGCGGAGCTGACCCACCACCTTGGCTATGAGAAGGGCGACCCGGCGGGCCGCGGGTCGGGCAACAGCCGCAACGGCACAAGCAGCAAAGCGCTGTTGACGGACGACGGCGAGATCGAGATCGAGGTGCCGCGCGACCGCGCCGGCACGTTCGAACCGGTGATCGTCGCGAAGGGCCAGACCCGCTTCGACGGCTTCGACGAGAAGATCATCAGTCTCTACGGGCGGGGCATGACGGTACGGGAGATCCAGGGCCATCTGGCCGAGCTCTACGGCACCGAGGTGTCCCCCGATCTGATCAGCAAGGTCACCGACGCGATTCTCGACGAGGTCCGCGAATGGCAGAGCCGGCCGCTGGAAGCGATCTATCCGGTGGTCTTCTTCGACGCGCTCAGGGTCAAGATTCGCGATGAGGGGATGGTCAAGAACAAGGCAGTCTACGTCGTGCTGGGCATCACTGCATCGGGCGAGAAAGACGTGCTCGGGCTTTGGATCGAGCAAACCGAAGGCGCCAAATTCTGGCTCAAGGTCATGAACGATCTGAGGAACCGCGGCGTCGCCGACATCCTGATCGCCGTCGTCGACGGTCTGAAGGGCTTTCCCGAGGCGATCAACAGCGTCTTTCCCAAGGCGATGGTCCAGACCTGCATCGTGCATTTGATCCGCAACAGCCTATCCTTCGTGTCCTGGAAGGATCGCAAGGCGATCCTTCCCTCGATCAAGGCGATCTATCATGCCGAGAATGCCGACGCCGCTCTGCTCAGGCTCGAGGACTTCGAAGCCGAGTGGGGCAAGCGCTATCCCGCGATCGGGGCGGCCTGGCGCCGGGCGTGGGAGCACGTCATTCCGTTCTTCGCCTTCGCGCCGGAGATACGCAAAATGATCTATACCACCAACGCGGTCGAGGCGCTGAACCGTTCGCTGCGCAAGATCATCAAAACACGCGGCAGCTTCCCCAACGACGAGGCGGCGATGAAGCTGCTTTACCTCGCCATCAGAAATGCCGGCATCCATTGGCGACGACCGGTTGCATGGACGGCCGCAATGGGCCAGTTTGCCATCCAGTTCGGCGAGCGCTTTGCAGGCTCAGCGGACTGACCCCATGGGGTCAGTCCGCTGACCCCGCAAACCCCTCACAGAGACGCTCTTACACAAAACTTCTGACACTCCCGCCGGCCGCGCCAGGCAATGATGACATCGAGCTCGCGTGTGACCCGCAGGCCCGACAGCGAAGTATCGGCGACGAGCGCCAGGCATTCGCGAGTGAAGTCGTCGACCACAGCCAGAATCCGGAACCGTCGGCCATCGGCGAACGCATCCGACAGAAAGTCGAGACTCCAGCGCTGGTTGGCGCCTTGCGGGATCGCCATTGGCGCCCTGCTGCCGAGCGCCCGTTTACGGCCGCCACGCCGGCGGACTTGCAGCCGTTCCTCGCGATACAGACGTCGAAACTTCTTGTGGTTCATGAGTAAACGGTACGAGAGGCCCACGGAGCCACGGACTTGGTGCGGACGGCCTACGCACCGCGC